>NZ_AOHO01000085.1 GCF_000342005.1 Amycolatopsis decaplanina DSM 44594 | reverse complement strand
AGCTAAGCCTGACAGCGCCGATGGTACTGCAACCGAAGGGTTGTGGGAGAGTAGGACACCGCCGGACTAACTTCAGGACAGGGTCCTGACCAGGGTCGAGAACCCCAACAGGTTCTCCCCGGTCAGGGCCCTGTCTCTTTTCATGTCCACGGACGGACTAGAATGGTTCGTTGGCCCGCCTCGTGGTGGGTGAGTGTCGAAACTTTTTCAATAGTGGCAGGAGGCCAGGTGTCCGAGTTCGGTCGACGTGACTCAGATGATGGCGCGTCCGGCCGGTCGGGTCGCCGGGACGACAGTCCCCGCGGAGGCCGGTCTGACGCGCAGCGAGGTGACCGGCGCGGTTCCGCCGGCGGCAGGCAGGACCGGGGCGGCCGCGATGGTGGCTACCAGGGCCGCCCGCGTCGTGACGACCGCGGTGCACGCGGTTCGGGCAGCTATCCCGGCAAGCCCGCGCGCAGCGGCGACGGTCCCCGCGACCAGCGGTCCGGCGGTCGTTTCGCCGGCCAGGGACGCGATGAGAACCGTCCGCGCCACAACGACGACCGCTCCGGCGGTCGCGACAGCCGTGACAACCGCGGCGGCGGTTACCGGTCCGACGACCGTCGGGACAGCCGGGGCAGCGACCGCGGCGGCTACCGGTCCGACAACCGGGACAGCCGTGGCGGCTACCGCTCGGATGACCGCCGTGACAACCGTGGCGGTGACCGGGGCGGTTTCCGCTCCGACAACCGTGACAACCGGGACAACCGTGGCGATCGCGGTGGATACCGCTCCGACAACCGGGACTCCCGCGACAGCCGTGGCGGTGACCGCAGTGGCTACCGCCCGTCGGAGGGCCGTCCCGAGCGTCGCTACGACAACCGCTCGGACAACCGCTCGGACAACCGTTCCGAGGGCCGGTACGAAAAGCGTTCCGACAGCCGTCCGGCTCGCTCCGGCTACGGCTCGGACAACCGCGGCCGCTCCGACGATCGCCCGTCCGGCAACCGTTACGAGGGACGCCCGCAGGGCAAGTCCTACGGCGACCGTGACAACCGGGACAACCGTGGTGACCGCGACGATCGGCGTCCGTCCTATCGCGACGATCGCGGTGGTTCCCGTTCCGGTGGGTACAACGGCGACCGCCGTGGTCCCTCCTCGGGGGACCGCCGTCCCAGCGGTGGTGGCTACGAGCGCAAGTCCTACGGCGACCGTCCCGACCGTCGGTCCTCCGACCGGCCGGAGAAGCGCTACGACGACAAGCGAAGCGACTCCCGTGGCGGCGAAGGCCGGTTCGAGCGCAAGCGCGAAGACCGTCCCCAGCGCGACCGTTCCGAGGGCCGCAAGGACTTCCGTTCCTCGCCTCGCACCGAGGACAGGCCGGTCGACGACGAGACCTTGGCGCGTGAGCTGCTCGAGGCTCCGGAGTTGCCCGAGGGCATCGAGTTCTCCGATCTCGACGAGGAGGTCCGCCGGGAACTCCGCACCCTGCCCAAGGCGCTCGCGGAAACCGTGGGCAAGCACCTCGTCGCGGCCGGCGGCCTCGTCGACGAAGACCCCGAAGCCGCGATGGAGCACGCCAAGTACGCGAAGGCCAAGGCGTCGCGGGTCCCGATCGTCCGTGAGGCGCTCGGCCTGGTCGCCTACCACGCGGGCAACTGGTCCGAGGCCCTCTCCGAGCTGCGGGCCGTCCGCCGGATGACCCGGACCGACGACCACATCGCGATCATCGCCGACGCGGAGCGCGCCATCGGCCGTCCCGAGCGGGCGCTCGACCTCGCGAAGGAGGTCGACAAGGAGCGCCTGTCCAAGGCGACCCAGATCGAACTCGCGATCGTCGCGGCCGGCGCACGGCGCGACCTCGGCCAGCTGGACGCCGCCGTCGTCTCCCTCCAGGGCGACGACCTCAAGGCGGAGAAGCGCGACCCGTGGAGCGCCCGGCTGTTCTACGCCTACGCCGACAACCTCGCCGCCGCCGACCGCAAGGACGAGGCGATCCGCTGGTTCCTGAACGCGGCAGAGGCCGACGAGGAGGACGAGACCGACGCCGCCGAGCGCGCCGCGGAGCTCACGAATGGCTGACGCCCTCTCGGCCGGGTACGACGCGGTCCTGTTCGACCTCGACGGCACGGTCTATCACGGCAGCAAGGTGGTTCCGGGCGCACCGGAAGCGCTTCGGGCGCTCCGGGACCACGGCACGGCCGTCCGTTGGGTGACCAACAACGCCTCCAAGGCGCCCGCGGAGGTCTCCGCGCACCTGGAGGCACTCGGACTGCCCGCCACCCCGGAAGAGGTCCACACGAGCTCTCAGGCCGCCGCCGCCCTGCTGGGTGAGCGGCTGCCTCAGGGCGCGGTGGTCCTCGTCGTGGGCACGGACTCGCTGGCCGCCCAGATCGAGTCCGTCGGCCTGAAGACGGTCCGGGAAGCCGGTCCGGACGTGGCGGCCGTGGTGCAAGGGCACTCCCCGGAGAACACCTGGGCCGCTCTCGCGGAGGCGTGCCTCGCCATCCGCGCGGGCGCGCTCTGGGTGGCGACCAATGTCGACGCGACCCTGCCGACCGAACGCGGACTGCTGCCGGGCAACGGGTCGATGGTGGCCGCGTTGCGCACCGCCACCGGTGTCGAACCGCTGGTGGCCGGCAAGCCGGCGCCGCTGCTGTTCGCGACGGCGGCGCGGGACGCGGGTGCGGAGCGTGCCCTGGTCGTCGGCGACCGGCTGGACACCGACATCGAGGGCGCGGTCGCGGCCGGGATCGACGCGCTCTGTGTCCTGACCGGCGTCGCCGACGCGGCGTCCCTGATCGCGGCGAGGCCCGAGGAACGTCCGCGCTACCTCGCGGCGGACCTGTCCGGGCTGGGCAGCCGCGCGGACCTTCTCGAAATCGGGCCCAAGGACGGCTGGCGCGTCACCGCGCAGGGTGACGTGCTCGAAGCCGACGGTGAAGGCGACTCCCTGGACCTGCTGCGCGCGTTGTGCGCGGCGGCCTGGGAGTCGGGGATCACCGAGGTTCGCGGTGTGGGCGACACCGCCCGCGCCGCGCTCGGCGAGCTGCGCCTCGCCTGACCAGCGCTGCTAACTTGGTGGGGTGCAAGACCACTTCCACCCCGTGCCGCGACCGCCGGTGCCGGGCCCGCCGCCGGTGCCCGGACCTCCGGCGGTCCAGGCCGACCAGTTCGCGCAGCAGGACACGGATCCCCGAGCGGGGATCGACGAAGCCGTGGCGGGTCTCGACGACCTCGCCGCGCTTCCGCTCTCGGAGCATGTCGACCGCTTCGAGGCCGTGCACACCGAGCTGACGGTGGCACTGTCCACCATCGACAAGGTCTGACCGCGTGGCCAAACGCGCCCGTCTGGACGCGGAGCTCGTCCGGCGGGGTCTCGCCCGTTCCCGGGAGCAGGCGTCCGCGCTGATCGCCGAGGGCAAGGTCACCGTGCGCGGGATGGTGGCCACCAAACCCGCGACCGGGGTCGAGTCCGGCGCGCCGATCGTGGTGCGCGACACCGACGACCCCGGCTGGGCCTCCCGCGGCGCGCACAAACTGCTCGGCGCGCTGGAAGCCTTCACCCCTGGAGGTCTTTCCACCGAGGGAAAGCGCTGCCTCGACGCGGGCGCCTCGACCGGCGGCTTCACCGATGTCCTGCTGCGTAACGGCGCCGCCACGGTGATCGCCGCCGACGTCGGCCGCGGCCTGCTGGACTGGCGCCTGCGCACCGACGACCGAGTGGTCGTCCTGGACAAGACGAACGTCCGCAACCTGACCCCGGAAGACCTCGGCGGACAGGTCGACCTCGTGGTCGGGGACCTCTCGTTCATCTCGCTCAAACTCGTGCTGCCCGCGCTGGCCGCCTGCGCGCGGGACGGCGCGGACCTGGTGCCGATGGTGAAACCGCAGTTCGAGGTCGGCAAGGACCGGCTCGGCAGCGGCGGGGTCGTCCGTGACCCGGAGCTGCGGGCCGAATCGGTGCTGGGTGTGCTCGCCGAGGCCGAGAAGCTGGACCTGCGCCTGCGCGGCGTCGTGGCGAGCCCGCTTCCCGGGCCGTCCGGCAACGTCGAATACTTCGTCTGGCTTACCCGCGGGGCGGGAGAGACCGCCGGCACCGACGCCGAGCGGCTCGTCCGGACCGCAGTCCTGGAGGGACCCCAATGAGCGATCGCGAGGTGCTGCTCGTCGTGCACCCGGACCGGGACGCGACCCGGGACGCGGCACGCGAGGTGTCGGCCCGTTTCGCCAAGGCCGGTGTGCGGCTGCGGGTGCTCGACGAGGACGTCCGGGAGATGCTGGAGGCGGACGGCGGGATCGGAGCGCCCTGCACGGTCATGGCGCCCGAGCAGGACCCGGCCGCCGGCACCGAGCTGGTGTTCGTGCTCGGCGGCGACGGCACGCTGCTGCGGGCCGCGGAACTGGCCAGGCCCAACGGCGTTCCGGTCCTCGGCGTGAACCTCGGCCGGGTCGGCTTCCTCGCCGAGGCCGATTCGGACAAGCTCGCCGACACCGTCCAGCGTGCTGTCGACGGCGACTACCAGGTCGAAGAGCGGATGACCGTCGACGTCATCGTCACTGTCGACGGTGAGAAGACCGTCGACACGTGGGCGCTCAACGAAGCCAGTGTCGAGAAGAGCTCGCGTGAGCGCGTGCTGGACGCGCTCATCGAGGTCGACGGAAGGCCTGTGTCGTCCTTCGGCTGCGACGGCGTCCTGTGCGCCACTCCGACCGGCTCGACGGCGTACGCGTTCTCCGCCGGCGGGCCGATCATCTGGCCGGACGTCCAGGCCCTGCTGGTGGTCCCGAGCAACGCGCACGCGATGTTCTCCCGGCCGCTGGTCGTCTCGCGTGACTCGGAGATCACCGTCGCCATCGATCCGGACGGTTCGCCCGCCGTCCTGACCTGCGACGGATCGCGAACCTTCGATCTTCCCGCCGGCGCGGCCGTGCGGGTCACCTGCGGCCGGGTGCCGGTACGGCTGATCCGGTTGTGGGAAGGCCCGTTCACCGACCGGCTGGTGCACAAGTTCTCGTTGCCGATCAAGGGCTGGCGGGAGCGACACGCCCGCTGACGGATGTCGGGAAAGGGTCGTTCACGACGATTTCTGTCTCGAACGACCCTTTCCCGACGTGGCGGGTGCGGGAACCGTCGGGGTGGGCCGCTACGGTGGACGTCGTGCTGGCCGAGATGCGCATCCAGGGCCTCGGAGTCATCGAGGACGCCCTGCTGGAACTGCACGCGGGCTTCACCGTGGTCACCGGTGAGACGGGTGCGGGCAAGACGATGGTCGTCAGCGGGTTGCACCTGCTCTCCGGCGGCCGAGCCGAAGTGTCCAAGGTGCGGACGGGAATGCTGAAGGCCTTCGTGGAAGGCCGATTCGAGCTGGGCGGCGCCGAGGGCGCCACCCGGATCGTCACCGACGCCGGGGCGGAGGTCGACGAGGACGGCAGCGTCATCGCGCTGCGCGCGGTCTCGGTCGACGGCCGGTCCCGTGCCCACCTCGGCGGCCGTTCGGTGCCGGTCGGCGTGCTGGCCGACCTGTCCGAGCAGCTGATCGCCGTCCACGGGCAGAACGATCAGCTGCGGTTGCTGCGGCCCGCCGAGCAGCGCGCGGTGATCGACCGGTTCGCCGGTGAGGCCGTCACCGAACCGCTCGAGCGGTACCGCGCGGTGCGGGACGAATGGCTCGCCGTCGTCGCC
The DNA here is from genome assembly GCF_000342005.1 of Amycolatopsis decaplanina DSM 44594. Taxonomy (GTDB): domain Bacteria; phylum Actinomycetota; class Actinomycetes; order Mycobacteriales; family Pseudonocardiaceae; genus Amycolatopsis; species Amycolatopsis decaplanina. The sequence goes on along the minus strand of NZ_AOHO01000085.1, from coordinate 130,773 downwards.
GAACTGACCGAGCGGTCCACCCGCTCCCGCGAGATGGCCCAGCAGGCAGACCTGCTGCGCCACGGCCTCGCCGAGATCGACGCCGTCGCGCCCGAACCCGGCGAGGACACCGAACTCACCGAGCAGATCAAGCGGCTCGCCGCGGTCGACGAGCTGCGCGGGGCGGCCAGTGCGGCGCACGCCGCCGTCGCCGGTTCGCCGGACGGGGATCCGGACGCGCCCGGCGCGCTGGGGCTGATCGGGGAGGCGACCCGTCACCTGACCGGTTCCGAGGACGCCGTCCTGCGTGAACTCGGGCCCCGGCTGGACGAGGCCTCGGTGCTGTTGTCCGAAGTGGGCACCGAGCTGGGCAGCTACCTCGAAACGCTCGACGCCGATCCCGCGCTGCTGGAGAAGGTGCTCGCGCGCCAGGCCGATCTGAAGCGGCTCACCCGCAAGTACGCGGCCGATGTGGACGGTGTGCTCGCATGGGCCGACGACGCCCGACGCCGGATGTCCACGATGGACACCTCCGAGGAGGCGCTGGCCGAACTGGCCAAACGCCGCGACGAACTCGCCGTCACGCTGGCGGAACACGCCCTCACACTGTCGGAGGCGCGGGTCGAGGCCGCCGCCGAGCTCGCCGAGGCGATCACCGCCGAGATGTCCGGGCTCGCCATGGGACAGGCCGAGATCGAGATCACCGTCGAGCGGCGCACCGTCGACGAGAGCGACGCGCACGCGGTGAAGGTCGACGGCAGGCTCGTGCACGCCGGACCGGACGGGGTCGACGACGTCGAGTTGCTGCTGCGGGCGCACAACGGCGCACCGCCGCTTCCGGTGCACAAGGCCGCCTCCGGTGGTGAGCTTTCCCGTGTCATGCTGGCGATCGAGGTCGTCCTCGCGCACGCGGACACCGTGCAGACACTGGTGTTCGACGAGGTCGACGCCGGGGTCGGCGGCCGGGCGGCGGTCGAGATCGGCAGGCGGCTCGCGCGGCTGGCGCGCAGTCACCAGGTCCTGGTGGTCACGCATCTGCCGCAGGTCGCCGCGTTCGCCGATCAGCATCTGGTGGTGGACAAGGGCACCAGCGGCGGGGTGACCCGCAGTGGCGTGCGGGTGCTCGAACAATCGGAGCGTGTCGTCGAACTCGCTCGCATGCTCGCCGGAATGGAAAGCACCGAGACCGGCCGGGCGCACGCGGAGGAATTGCTCGCCGTCGCCGAGGCCGACAAGAGCGCGCCGGACAAGCCCAAAACCCGCCGCGGCGGAAAGCGCAAGAAGGCGAAGTAGCGGCCTCGTGAGTGGTAAGTCGCGTTAGGACGCGACTTACCACTCACGACATGGCCTGGGCGTGACGTGACCCGGTGTGGGTTAATCGGCGTGTTTCCATCGGCGTGGCGGACGCGGAAGGCCGTGCGGATTTGTCACTATCGGCCGTATGAAGCTCACCGGCTTGCTCTCGCGTAACCAAGAGACCCTCCCCGGGATCACCGGCGTCGCCAGGGTCGACAGGCGTACGCGCGAGCTGCTCCGCCGGCTGAGCCCCGGCGACATCGTCGTCCTCGACCAGCTCGACCTCGACCGTTCGACGGCCGATGCCTTGGTGGAGGCCGAAGTCGCGGCGGTGGTGAACGCCTCGCCGTCGATCTCCGGCCGTTTCCCCAACCTCGGCCCGGAGATCCTGCTCGAGGCCGGGATCCCGCTGGTCGATTCCGTCGGCGGCGAACTGCTGCGCAAGGTGAAGGACGGTACGAAACTCCGTCTGCACGAGGGCGTCGTCTACATCGGTGAGCGGCAGCTCGGCTCGGGAGTCCAGCAGACGCGGGAAAGCGTCGCGGACCAGATGATCGAGGCCAAGGCCGGGATGTCCACCCAGCTGGAGGCGTTCTCCGCGAACACGATCGAATTCCTCCGCCGGGAACGCAGCCTGATCCTCGACGGTGTCGGCGTCCCGGAGATCCGTGTCCCGCTACGGGATCGGCACGCCCTGGTGGTCGCGGGCGGCAACGGGCACGCCGAAGACCTCAAGAAGCTGAAGAAGTACATCGCCGAGCATCGGCCGGTGCTGATCGGTGTCGACGCCGGCGCCGACACCCTGCGCGCGCAGGGATATCAGCCGGACGTCATCGTCGGCGACCCGCACGGGATCGGCGCCGAGACGCTGCGCAGCGGTGGCGAGGTCGTGGTCCCGGCGCAGCCGGACGGGCACGCGCCGGGTGTCGAGCGCATTCAGGACCTCGGGATCGGCGCGGTCACCTTCCCCGCGACGGGCAACGCCGAGGACCTGGCGCTGCTGCTGGCCGACGCGCATGAGGCGAGCCTGGTGGTCACCGTCGGTTTCCAGGCGACCCTGCGGGAATTCCTGGACCACGGCCGGTCCGGATCGAACCCGTCGACGTTCCTCACCAGGCTCAAGCTCGGCACGAAACTGGTCGACGGCAAGGCGGTCGCGACCCTGCATCGCAGCAGGGTGTCCATCGGCGCCATCGTCCTGCTGGTCGTCGCGACCTTGGTGGCCGTCGCGGCCGCGCTGCTGGTGTCCGATGTGGGCTCGGTCTACCTCGACTGGATCCGCGACACCTGGAACTCGTTCATCGCCTGGGGCAAGGGACTCTTCACGTGATTTCACTGCGGTACCACATCGTTTCCATCGCCGCCTGCTTCCTGGCGCTCGCCATCGGGGTGGTGCTCGGGTCCACGGCGCTGAACGGTTCCCTGCTTTCGGGTCTCGCCGGCCAGAAGGAGGATCTGGGGTCCCAGGTCGCGGATCTGGAGGCGCAGCGCAACTCGCTCAACGCCAGGCTCAGCGACGCAGACACGTTCGCCGGCGCGATGGGGCCGAAGGTCGTCGCCGGGCAGCTGGACAAGCGTTCGGTGGTGCTGGTGACCACGGAGGACGCGAAGCCCGCGGACCGCGACGCGCTCAAGCAGCTCGTCGGCCAGGCGGGTGCCGCCGTCACCGGCGAGATCCAGCTGACCGAGGCGTTCTCCGACCCGACGCGGTCCGATCAGCTGCGTGACGTCGTGTCGCGCCTTCAGCCCGCAGGTGTCCAGTTCCCGACCGCGGGTGACCCGGGCACCCTCGCGGGCGCACTGCTCGGATCGGTGGCGTTGCTGAACAAGGACAACGCGCAGCCGCAGTCCACGCCGGTGGAGCTGGCGGCCGCGCTCGGCGGGCTCACCGACGGCGGTTTCCTCAAGACCGGCGGGGACGTGAAGCCCGCTCAGCTCGCGATCGTGCTCACCGGCTCCAAGTACACCGGTGACGGCGCCGGTGACCGTGCCTCGACCATCGCGCGGTTCGCCGCGCAGCTCGACCGTTCCGGCGCGGGCACCGTCCTGGCTGGCGACGCGGGATCGGCCGACGGCACCGGCGCGATCGGCGTCGTCCGCGCCGACACGTCGTCGACGTCCATCCTGTCCACTGTGGACAACGCGGAGACCGCGGCGGGCCGGGTCACCACGATCATGGCGCTGCGGGAGCAGCTCGAAGGCGGCGCGGGGCGCTACGGCATCGCGGGTAACGCGCAGGCCCCGGCCCCCGGCATCGCCGCCGCCGGTAACTGACCGAACGTGGGTCGTGAGTGGTAAGTGTCGTTCTAACGCGACTTACCACTCACGACCCGATTGACCGACCCACCACCGCCGCTTACCCCTACGGAACGCGAGGGTCGCTGGGCCAGACGCGGGTCTTGGGGAGTGGACGGGCGTAGGAACCGGCGCGGCTGGTCTTGAGATTCAGCGCCACCAGCGATTCGGCAAGGCGAACGGCGGCGGCGACGCCGTCGATCACCGGGATGTCCAGCATCGCCGAGATGCGGCGATCGAGGCCGGTCATCCCCGCGCAGCCGAGGACGAGGACCTCCGCGCCCGCGTCCCGGGCACGGCGTCCGGCGGTCAGCAGCGCCGATTCCGTCCGGCGTTCGTCGGTCAGTTCGAGCACCCCGAGCCCGGCACCGAGGACGCCGACACAGTTCTGCGCGACGCCCGAGGCGTGCAGACTGTCTTCGATGAGCCCGCACGTCCGGTCCAATGTGGTCACCACGCCGTAGCGTCTTCCCAGCAGGCAGGCCAGATGCGCGGCCGCCTCGGTGATGTCGACGACCGGGACGTCCAGCAGTTCCCGTGCGCCCTCCCGCCCGTGCTCGCCGAAACCGGCCATCACGAGCGCGTCGAAGGGTTCATCCAGTCCGTTGAGAAGGTCGAGGACGGCCGCGGCGCTGAGGAAGCTGTCCAACCAGCCCTCCGCGGATTCCGGGCCCCACAACGGTGTTCTGGCCACGATCTCGGTGCCGGGATTCGCCGCGGCGCGGGCGCCCGCCTCGATCTCCTTGGTCATCGCCTCGGTGGTGTTGCAGTTGGTGACCAGGATTCGCATCACGCGACCCGCTGTTTCCGCGATACGGCGAAGTACAGCGTCGCCGCGGAAGCGGTGCCGATGAACCACGAGTACGGCGCGGCGGGGGCGAAGAACGGCACCAGGGCGATGATCGCGGACAACGCCGCCGTCGGCAGGAAGGTGATCATCGCCCGCGGGTTGAACCCGCGTTCGTAGTGGTACGGCGAATCAGGTCCGGCCACGAACAGCTTGCCGACGTCGATCCGGCCGCGTTTCACCAGGTAGTAGTCCACGATCATGATGCCGAACAGCGGGCCGAGGAAGGCGCCGAGGCCGCCGAGGAAGTAGTTGACCACCGCGGGGGAGGAGTAAAGCTTCCACGGCAGCACGCACAACGCCGCGACCGCGCTGATCATCCCGCCGATGGTGAAGGTGATCCGTTTCGGCCAGATGTTGGCCAGGTCGTAGGCGGGGGAGACGAAGTTCGCGACGATGTTCACGCCCATGGTGGCGATCGCGAAGGTCAGCGCGCCGATGATCAGCACGGGCGTGTTGTCGATGCGGGCCAGCAGTTCGGCGGGGTCGGTGATGGCTTCACCGAATACCTGGAGGCTGCCCGCGGTCACCAGGACCGACAGCAGCGCGAACGCCGTCGAGTTGATCGGCAGACCCCAGAAGTTCCCGCGCCGCACGGTTTTCTGGTTCGGGGCGAACCGGGAGAAGTCGCAGAAGTTGAGCATCAGGGTGCCGTAGATGGACAGAATCAGGCCGACGGCGCCGAACCACTGCCGTACTTGTTCCCCTGTGGACAGTGCCTTCGGGTTGCCGGTCAAGGAGATGTTCCAGTCGGCGGCGGCCAGCACCCACACCGCGAGCGCGATCATCACGACCCAGATGCCGGGACCGCACCAGTCCTGGAACTTGCGCACGGCCTCCATGCCGCGGGTGAGCACGAGCGCCTGCGCGAGCCACAGCGCGATGAAACAGATCCAGCCGAGTGCGTGAAGGCCGAGAAAACCCACTTCCGTCAACGGTTTCAAGCCCGGATCGATCGCGAGCACGAGCAGCGTGATGGCCACGGAGGCGAGATAGGTCTGGATGCCATACCAGAAGATCGCGATGACCGCGCGGATCAGCGCCGGCAGATTCGCGCCGAAGGTGCCGAAACTGATGCGCGCTACGACGGGGAAGGGGACACCTGTCTTCTGGCCGATCCGGCCCATCAGGTTCATGCCGAAGTAGATGAGCACGAAACCGGTCAGCAGCGCGGTGAACACCTGCCACGCCGAGAGCCCGAGGACGAACAGACCCGCCGCGAAGGTGTAGTTGCCGAGGTTGTGCACGTCCGACATCCACAGCGCGAAGATGTCGTAGACCTTCCAGCGGCGTTCTTTCGCCGGGGCGAGATCTTCGTTCCAGAGCCGGGGATCGGCGGTTTCGGTGGTAGGCGCTTCGGACCGGGTTGCCGGGGCGGCGGTCATGCGGGCCTCCGATCGACGGGGACGTCCGGCCATTTTGGTATCCCAAAATTTGGCATCCCAAATATCACCCCGCGGTGGCCCGCCGTCAAGGTTTCTGCCGATAAACTCGGGTTACGGGCAGTTACGGCGGTGTTGAAGAGGGGGTCAGGTGGCAGAGGAAGGACCGCGTCAGCCGCTGGCCGCGACCCGGCAGCGGGTCCGGGACGAGCTGCGCGAACGGATCCTCGCCGGACGGTTGAAGCCGGGGGACAGACTGGTCGAACGTGAGCTCGCCGAGGATCTCGGCGTGTCGCGCGTCCCGGTGCGCGAGGCCATCCGCAGCCTGGAGGCCGAAGGCTTCCTCGCCGTCCAGTCGCCCCGTCGGATCGTCGTGCGCCAGCTGGCCAGGGCCGACGTCGAGGAGCTGTTCGACGTCCGTGAGGCGCTCGAAGGGCTCGCCGCCGGACTGGCCGCCGAACGGGCGGGCAAAGCGGAACTCCGCGCGCTCGAACGACTGCTCACCGACGCCGCCCGCGCGACCGAAAGCGGCGACCCGGCCCGGATCACCCTGCTCAACACCCGCTTCCACGACGAGATCGTCGCGCTGGCGGGCAACGGGCTGCTGCACGAGATCCTCCGCCCGCTCGAGGGCAGGCTTCGCTGGCTGACCAGCCAGAACGAGCACTGGGGCGAACTGCTCGACGAGCACCGCCGCCTCTACGACGCGATCGCTTCGGGCGACGCCGCCCGCGCGCGGGCCCACGCCGTCGAGCATGTGCGGGTGAACCGGGAGGTCACGCTGAAGACGTTGTTCCCCGAGGACGGCGACGAGCGTTCCGCGGGCTGAAGGGAGCTTTCCCCGCATGCGATGCGGGTAAAGCGCCCTTCGCCGCGTGCGACGAGGGGAAAGTCCCCTTCAGTCAACTGCCGAGCATCGAGGCCCAGGCTTCGGTGAATCCGGGGAAGGTCTTCCCGACCGTCCCCGGGTTCTCCACCTCGATCCCTTCGACGCGCAGTCCCAGGACGGCCGCCGCCATTACCAGCCGGTGGTCGTCGTAGGTGTGGAACTTCCCGCCGTGCAGCGGCGCCGGCGTGATCCGCAGCCCGTCCTCGGTCTCGCGGACGTCGGCGCCGAGCGACGACAACTCGGTGGCGAGCGCGGTCAGCCGGTCGGTCTCGTGGCCGCGCAGATGCGCCACCCCGGAAATGACCGACGGTCCTTCGGCGAAGCACAGCAGCGCCGTGATCACCGGCGTCAGCTCGCCGACGTCGTGCAGATCCAGTTCGACACCGGGGATCGTGCCGCTGCCGGTGACCGTCAGGCCGCCCGCGTCGAGTTCGGCGGTCGCGCCCAGGACGGGCAGCAGGCTGCGCAGCCAGTCGCCGGGCTGGGTCGTCCGCTGCGGCCAGCCCGCGATCCGTACCGTGCCGCCGGTCGCGACCGCCGCGGCGACGAACGGCGCCGCCGTCGAGAGATCCGGCTCGACGACGTACTCGGGGCAGGAAAGCCGTGTCGGGGCGACGTGGAACTCGGCGCCCTCGCGGTCCACCGTGGCCCCGAAGCGGCGGAGCATCTCGACGGTCATCGCGATATGCGGTTCGCTCGGCATCTGGCCGCCCACGAGGCGCACGGTGACACCCTGCTGGAACGACGGCCCCGCGAGCAGCAGCGCGGACAGGAACTGGCTCGACGCCGAGGAGTCCAGATCGACCTTGCCGCCCCGCAAGCCGCCTTCGCCGTGGACGGTGAACGGCGGCGCTTCGCGGCGGTCGTCGTCGATGCGGGCGCCGAGGTCGCGCAGCGCCTTCAGCAGCGGTCCGATGGGACGGCGGCGGATGGCCTCGTCGCCGTCGAACAGCGCCGGGCCGGTGCCCAGCGCGGCGAGCGCGGGCGTGAACCGGGCGACCGTGCCCGCGTTGCCGAGTTCCACCCGGACGGTCTCTTCGGGATGGACGCGGCCCGGACCGAGCGGGTGCACGAGGTAGCCGCCGATACTGCCCTGCGAGTGGGCGCCGAGGGCGTAGATAGCGCCGAGCATCAGGCGCGCGTCCCGGGAGTCGAGCGGGGTCCGCACTCGCGTCGGCGCGCTGGCGAGCGCGGCGAGGACGTAGGCCCGGTTGGTGATCGACTTCGAACCGGGGACGCGGATGTCCGCGTCGAGCGGGCCTTCCGCGACCGGTGCGGTCCAGGTGTCGTGCGCGTCTGTCACGCCGCGAGGGTAGCGGTTTTCCACTCCATCGGACGCTTGCGGCGTGGCCGATGAGCGCCACGATGGGCGTGCGATAAGGTGGAAGCCCGTGGGACTTCAGTCGCGGGCTACCAAGTATGTCTTTGTCACCGGAGGCGTTGCCTCCTCTCTGGGTAAGGGACTCACGGCTTCCAGCCTGGGTCAGCTCCTTACCGCACGTGGGCTCCGGGTCACGATGCAGAAGCTGGATCCGTACCTCAACGTCGATCCGGGCACGATGAACCCGTTCCAGCACGGTGAGGTGTTCGTCACCGACGACGGCGCCGAAACCGATCTGGACATCGGGCACTACGAGCGTTTTCTCGACCGGGCTCTCGACGGCAAGGCGAACGTCACCACCGGGCAGGTGTACTCCGAGGTCATCGCCAAGGAGCGCCGCGGTGAGTACCTCGGCGACACCGTGCAGGTCATCCCGCACATCACCGACGAGATCAAGGCGAGGATCACCGCCGCGGCGGGCGCCGACGAGGACGGGAACAGCCCGGACGTCGTGATCACCGAGGTCGGCGGCACCGTCGGCGACATCGAGTCGCTGCCGTTCCTGGAGGCCTGCCGTCAGGTCCGCCACGACGTCGGCCGTGACCACTGCTTCTTCCTCCACGTCTCGCTGGTCCCGTACCTCGCCCCGTCGGGCGAGCTGAAGACCAAGCCGACCCAGCACTCGGTCGCCGCGCTGCGCAACATCGGTATCCAGCCCGACGCGCTCGTCTGCCGCGCCGACCGCGAGCTGCCGGAGGACCTCAAGCGCAAGATCGGCCTGATGTGCGACGTCGACACCGAGGCCGTCATCGCCTGCCCCGACGCGCCGTCGATCTACGACATCCCGAAGGTGCTGCACCGTGAGGCGCTCGACGCCTACGTGGTGCGCCGTCTCGGGCTGCCGTTCCGCGACGTCGACTGGACCGTGTGGGGCGACCTGCTCGACCGCGTGCACAACCCGTCGGAGACGGTGCGGGTCGCGGTCGTCGGCAAGTACATCGACCTGCCGGACGCGTACCTTTCGGTGACCGAAGCGCTGCGCGCGGGCGGGTTCGCCCACCGCGCCAAGGTCCAGATCGCCTGGGTCCCCTCGGACTCCTGCGAGACCCCGGCGGGCGCAGCCGCCGCGCTGTCCGATGTGGACGGTGTGCTGATCCCCGGCGGGTTCGGCATCCGCGGCATCGAGGGCAAGGTCGGCGCCATCGCCTACGCCCGCACCCACGGGCTGCCGCTCCTGGGTCTGTGCCTCGGCCTGCAGTGCATGGTGATCGACGCGGCGCGGAACCTGGCCGGGATCAAGGACGCGAACTCGGCCGAGTTCGAGGACGGCCCGAACCCGGTCATCTCCACGATGGCCGACCAGCGCGACGTCGTGGCCGGTGAGCGCGACATGGGCGGCACGATGCGGCTCGGCGCCTACGTCGCCAAGCTGAAGCCGGGCTCGCAGGTCGCGAAGGCGTACGGCAGCACCGAGGTCTCCGAGCGGCACCGTCACCGCTACGAGGTCAACAACGCTTACCGCAAGCGCCTTTCCGACGCCGGTCTGGTGTTCTCGGGCACCTCGCCCGACGACCACCTGGTCGAGTTCGTGGAGCTGCCCGCCGACAAGCACCCGTTCTTCGTCGGCACCCAGGCGCACCCGGAGCTCAAGAGCCGCCCGACCCGTCCGCACCCGCTGTTCAGCGCGTTCGTGAAGGCCGTCGTGGACCGCAAGGTCGCCGAGCGGCTTCCCGTCGAACTGCCCGAGACGGCTCAGACGGGAGCCCGGTGACCGAGCCCGGCAAGCACGAGTTCACCGTCGCGTCCACAAGGGACGTCCACATCGGACGTGTGGTGGGGCTGCGGGTCGACGAGGTCGTGATGCCCGGCGGGGGCACCGCCCGCCGTGAGGTCGTCGAGCACCTCGGCGCGGTCGCCGTCGTCGCGCTGGACGGCGATGGCGTGGACAGCGCTGTCACGCTGATCCACCAGTACCGCCACCCGATCGGGCGGCGGCTGTGGGAACTGCCCGCCGGGCTGATCGACAAGGCGGGGGAGGACCCCGTCGGCGCGGCCAAACGCGAACTGGTCGAGGAGGTCGGGCTCAGCGCCGAGCGCTGGGAGACCCTGGTCGACGTCGCGGCGTCGCCCGGCTTCACCGACGAGGTCGTCCGCGTCTACCTCGCCCGCGACCTGTCCGAAGTGGACAGGGAGATGCTCGGCGAGGAGGAGGCCGACCTCGTCATGCGGAAGTTCCCGCTCGCCGAAGCGGTCCGGATGGCGCTGGCGGGTGAGCTGGTGAACGGGGCGACCGTCGGTGGCGTGCTCGCCGCGCACGCGGTGCTTTCGGGGGCCGCTTCGTCGCGGCCGTCGGACGCGCCTTGGGAGGACCGGCCGACGAAGTTCGCCTCACGCGGTCTCTAGCGCTCGTGAGTGGTAAAGACGGTTAGAACCGTCTTTACCACTCACGAGGTTCTAGTCGCGGAGATGGCGTCCCTGAGCGTCGGTACCGCCGTTCGCCAGCAGCACGATCCCGTCGACCATCGGCCAGGCCACCCCGATGCCGCAGGTGAACACCACGACCGCCAGCTGGCCCAAAGCGAGACCGATGTGGCCGGTGTAGAAGCGCCCGATCCCGAACGGCAAGACGATCTGCAGTACTCCGGCGGCGACCTTCGACTTCGGTGAGCAGGGCATGACCGCGGCCGGTCGCCGGTACACGGGCACGAACGGCGGCGGGTCGAACCGCGGCGCCAGGTACGCCGGATGAGGCGCGGGCAGGTCCTGGAACAGCGGCCGGAGTTCGCCGAGCGTCACGGCCTCGTAGGCGGCCAGGACGCGGCCCTCGTATTCGTCCGGCGTGAGCCTCCCCTGGCTGTAGTGGTCGCCGAGCAGCCGCGCCGCCTCTTCGCGCTCGGCGGTGCCGACGCGCATTTCCTCCGGATCCGGTTGCTGGGACATGCTCCCAAGGTAGCCCGTTTCACACCCGCGACGCGGTACGCGCGGCGAACCCCCGAACGGGTCGCGGTGGTCCTAGAGTGTCCGTGTGTCACGGGCTGGCGGTGCCGGAGTCGCCCAGGTGGTCGCCGCTTACCTCGACCACCTGGTGGTCGAGCGCGGAACCGCGAGGAACACCCTCGACAGCTACTCCCGCGACCTGCGCCGGTACACCGCGTACCTCGGCGGTGCCGACGTCGAGCGCTTCGCCGACGTCACCTCGGCGCACATCACCTCGTTCGGCGCGGCGCTGCGCGAAGGCGACGAAGAGCATCGGCCGCTGGCCGCGTCCTCGGCGGCCCGCGCGCTGGTCGCGGTGCGGGGGCTGCACAAGTTCGCGCACGCCGACGGCATCACCGAGCACGACCCGGCCCGCGAGGTCCGCCCACCCGCCGCGGCCAAACGGCTGCCCAAGGCGCTGCCGGTGGACGACGTGCTGAAACTGCTGGAAACCCCTCCGCCCGAGGGCGAGCGGCCGTTGCGGGACAGGGCGCTGCTGGAGCTGCTCTATTCCACCGGCGCGCGGATCTCCGAGGCCGTCGGGCTCGACGTCGACGACATCGACGACGCCGAACGGACCGTGCTGCTCGACGGCAAGGGCGGCAAACAGCGCATCGTGCCGATCGGCCGACCCGCGCTGGAAGCGGTGCACGCGTATCTCGTCCGTGCGCGGCCGGCGCTCGCCACCCACGGCCGTGGGACGCCGGCGATGTTCCTGAACGCCCGCGGCTCCAGGCTTTCCCGGCAGAGCGCGTGGCAGGTTCTCAAGGACACCGCGGAATCCGCGGGCATCACGGCGGGCGTTTCCCCGCACACGTTGCGCCATTCCTTCGCCACGCATCTTCTCGAAGGCGGTGCCGACGTCCGCGTCGTGCAGGAACTGCTCGGCCACGCTTCGGTGACCACCACCCAGGTGTACACGCTGGTCACGGTCAACACGCTCCGCGAGGTTTACGCGACAGCACATCCCCGCGCGCTCGGCTAGGACAGCGCCTAAACGACCCGGTCGATCTCGGCGTGCCTCGTTGGCTCGACTCACGGATCGCGCATAGGCTGCCGAAGATCCTGCCGAAGAGGAGCTTTCGCGCCATGTCGACACCGAACGAGCCGGCGAAGCCGTCCGCGTCCGCCGGTTCGGCCGCGGCGAGCCTCAGCCAGGTGACCATCGCCACCCCCGCCGAACACGACGGCGACGAACCGTCGGAGGACACGATCTCTTCCCGTGGCCGCAAGGCCAAGCGCGCCAAAGAAACCAAGCAGCAAGAACTCGAAAAGGACGGCATCGGCCCCACCGGCCGTCCGTACCGCGAGATCCCCGATCCGCCGCCGCTGGACCGGCACGGCCCCGCACTGGTGATGGCCATGTGCAACCAGAAGGGCGGCGTCGGCAAGACGACCTCGACCATCAACCTCGGTGCGGCCCTCGCCGAATGCGGCCGCCGGGTACTGCTGGTCGACTTCGACCCCCAGGGCGCGCTCTCGGTCGGCCTCGGCATTCAGCCGCACGAGCTGGACCAAACGGTCTACAACGTCATCATGGAGCGCTCGGTCAGCATCACCGACGTCATCCGGAAGACCCGGGTGGACGGCGTCGACCTGCTGCCGAGCAACATCGACCTGTCCGCGGCCGAGGTCCAGTTGGTCGCAGAGGTAGGGCGCGAACACACGTTGTTACGGGTCCTTCGTCCGGTCATGAACGACTACGACTATGTTCTTGTCGACTGCCAGCCCTCGCTAGGCCTGCTGACGGTGAACGCACTGACCGCCGCGGACGGTGTGATCATCCCGCTGGAGTGCGAGTTCTTCAGTCTGCGAGGCGTAGCGCTCCTGATCGACACCATCGAGAAGGTGCAGGAACGCCTCAACCCCAAACTGGACATCACCGGGATTCTCGCCACCATGTACGACCCGAGAACCCTGCACTCGAAGGAGGTCATGGCCAGAGTGGTGGAGGCATTCGGCGACACCGTGTTCGACACGGTGATCAACCGCACCGTGCGGTTCCCCGAGACGACGGTCGCGGGCGAGCCGATCACGACCTGGGCTCCCAAATCAGCAGGCGCGGCGGCTTATCGCGCGCTGGCCCGCGAGGTGATCGCTCGGTGAGCAGGCGAGCTTCCCTGCCCGGAGCGTCCGAACTTTTCAGGATCACCTCCAGCCCGGCCCTCGATCTCCCGCCCGCGCCCGAGCAGCCGCCCCCTTCGACGGGCAACGGGAACGGTTCCGGGGACGAGACGGGGCAGGCGCACAAGGAACAGTTGACCCGCGCCGCGCGCAGCGGTTCCGGGCGGACCAAGCACGACGCGAAGATCACCGTCTACGTCTCCGGCGACGAACTGCTGGCGATGGAGCAAGCCAGGCTGAACCTCCGGGCGAAGCACGGTCTCGTACTCGATCGCGGCAGGCTGGTCCGCGAGGCTGTGGCCGTCCTGCTGGCCGACTTCGACGCGGCGGGCGAGGAGTCGGTACTCGTCCAGCGCTTGCGGGCGGGTGCCGAGGACGGGAAAGAGACCGAGAACTGATGGACGACCCGGCCGCGGCTGCTCCCAGCGGCCCGGAGCCGGTCGAGCGGACAGAGGCAGAAGAGACCCCCGTCGTGCACGAGACCGTGCACGGCGGGATGGTCCCCGAAGGACTGGCCAGTGAAGAGCTGAGCACGTCCAAGTTCAAGGTGCACCTGGAGAACTTCGAGGGGCCCTTCGACCTGCTGCTCCAGCTGATCTCGCAGCACCAGCTCGACGTCACCGAGGTCGCGCTGCACCGGGTCACGGACGATTTCATCGCCTATACCCGCGCGCTCGGCACGGAGTGGAACCTCGACGAGACGACCGAGTTCCTGGTCATCGCGGCGACCCTGCTCGACCTCAAGGCGGCGCGCCTGCTGCCCGCCGCCGAGGTGGAGAGCGAAGACGACCTCGCCCTGCTCGAAGCACGGGACCTGCTGTTCGCGCGTGTGCTGCAGTACCGGGCGTACAAGCAGGTCGCGGCGCTGTTCGGGGAGCTGGAGGCCGGCGCGTTGCGGCGGTATCCGAGGTCGGTCGCGCTCGAAGACCGGTTCATGGGGCTGCTTCCCGAAGTGATGCTCGGCGTCGACCCGGCGAAGTTCTCCGAGATCGCGGTCGCGGTCTTCAAACCGAAGCCGCCGCCGACGGTGTCGATCGCGCACATCCACATGGGCCGCGTCTCGGTGCGCGAGCACGCCGCGCTGCTGCGGCTCAAGCTCGCCGAACTAGGCGAAGCGACCTTCGGCGAGCTTGTCGAGGACTGTGAGCACACCGTCGAGATCGTGGCGCGGTTCCTCGCGCTGCTGGAGCTGTACCGGGAGTCTTCGGTCCAGTTCGAGCAGCTGGAGGCGCTCGCCGAACTGCACGTGCGCTGGACCGGCGGGTCCGTGGCGGAGGCGTCGGTGGCGGCCGAACAGGACCGCGCCGCCGCGGAGGACGAGGAGTACGGGTGAGCCCGGAGAACACCGAAGAGACCGAGAAGACCGGAGACGCCGAGACCAGGGATGGACTGAAAGCTCCCATCGCCGAGTCCGACGAGGCGAAGGACGCTTTCGTCGCGCCGGATGAGGTGAAGGACGCTTTCAGCCCGCCGGAGGCGGAAGCGGAGGCGGGGGAGGCGGAGCCGCCTGCCGACGAAGGTCTCGTCGCGGCGGGTGACGGCGACTATCCCGACGTCACCTCCGACGAGGTGCTCGAAGCGGCCCTCGAGGCGTTGCTCCTGGTCGTCGATTCGCCGATCAACGAGGAATCGCTCGCCGAGACGGTCGGGCAACCCGTGTCGCGGGTGACCGTGGCGCTGCGCACGATGTCGCAGAAATTCACCGAGCGGACCAGCGGAATCGACCTGCGCCGAGTCGGCGAAGGGTGGCGGTTCTACACTAGGGACGTCTATGCCCCGTTCGTGGAGAAGCTTCTGCTCGACGGCCAGCGTTCCAAGCTGACGCGAGCCGCACTGGAGAGCCTCGCCGTGATCGCCTATCGGCAGCCGGTGACCAGGGCCAGGGTCGCCGCCGTCCGAGGGGTGAACGTGGACGGGGTGATCAGGACGCTGCTGGCGCGCGGCCTGATCGAGGAGATGGGGACCGACCCCGAAACCACTGGCACGCTGTACGTGACGACCGAGCTGTTCCTGGAGCGACTGGGCCTGTCGTCCCTGGCCGACCTTCCGCCCATCGCTCCGTTGCTACCCGAAGTGGACACCATCGATGACATCTGACCCGCATCCCGACGGCATTCGGCTGCAGAAGGTCCTTTCGCAGGCCGGCGTCGCCTCGCGGCGCGCGGCCGAGGACCTGATCGTGCGCGGTCGCGTGAGCGTGGACGGCAAGGTGGTCACCGAACTCGGCCGCCGGGTCGATCCGGACAACTCCGTGATCCACGTCGACGGCACCCGCGTCCAGGTCCGCGAGGACCTCGTCTACCTCCTGCTGAACAAGCCCAAGGGCGTGCACAGCACGATGAACGACGACCGCGGCCGTCCGTGCGTCGGCGACTACCTGCGAGGCCGGTACGAGGAGACGCCCGGCATCGTGCACGTCGGCAGGCTCGACGAGAACACCGAGGGGCTTCTGCTCCTCACCAACGACGGCGACCTCGGCCACCGGCTGATGCACCCGTCGTTCCGCGTGCTGAAGACCTACTTCGCCGAGGTCGAGGGCATCGTCCCGCGCGGGCTCGGCAAGGAACTGCGGGCGGGCTTCGAGCTGCCGGACGGCATCGTCAAGGTCGACCAGTTCCGGGTCAAGGACATGCTGGCCGGGCGCACCCAGATCGAGCTGGTCATCCACGAGGGTCGCAAGCACATCGTGCGGCGGCTGATGGCGGCCACCGGGCACCCGGTGCGCAAACTGGTCCGGACCGCGCTCGGCGACGTCCAGCTCGGCGCCCAGCGGTCGGGCTCGATCCGGCGGCTGAACCGCGGCGAGGTCGGCTCGCTGTACCGCGCTGTCGATCTGTAAGCCCGGACCCCGCCCCGCCACCACCCTCAATGGACAGGCTGCGCCTGACTGTAAGACTTTCCGCTCTACTGCACGGGTGATCTTCGCGTTTAGCTCTTCCTGACGGGCTTTCAGCCGACGGGGAAGGGCTCAACCGTGAAAACAGTTGTGCTGGCAGGGATCTTGGCGGTCGCCGCGGCCGTGGTCGCGGCACCGCAGTCCGCGGCGAAACCGCGGGGCAGCGAACCGGTCTACGACTTCGCCCAGGCCGTCCGCGAGACGGCTTGGGTGGATATCGGGCTCGACGGGGACGGCGACGGCCGCTCGGACCGGGTCGCCGCCGACATCATCCGGCCGAAGGAACCGGCGGCCGAGGGCAAGAAGGTCCCGGTCATCATGGACGCGAGCCCGTACTACTCGTGCTGCGGACGCGGCAACGAGAGCGAGCTCAAAACCTACGACCCGTCCGGCAGGCCGGTCGGGTTCCCGCTCTACTACGACAACTTCTTCGTCCCCCGCGGGTACGCCGTGGTCCTGGTGGATCTGGCCGGTACCAACAAATCCCGCGGTTGCACCGACATCGGCGGGCCTTCGGACATCAATTCGGCACGCAAGGTCGTCGACTGGCTCAACGGCCGGGCGAACGGCTACACGACGGCGACCGGCCCGGCCAGGACGAACGCGACGTGGTCCACGGGCGCGGTCGGCATGATCGGGAAGTCCTACGACGGCACGGTGGCCAACGGCGTCGCCGCGACCGGTGTCGACGGGCTCAAGACCATCGTGCCGATCGGCGCGATCAGCTCCTGGTACGACTACTACCGCTCCGACGGCGCGAGCCTGCGCCAGGGCAGCCCGGCGGGACTCGCGCAGACCGTTTCGCAGCGCAACGGCGGGCAGAACTGCGGTGCGGCGAACCAGAAGCTCACCTCGGGCGCGACCTCGAACGGCGACTACAATTCGTTCTGGCTCGACCGGGATTACGTGCAGAGCGCCTCGAAGGTGAAGGCCAGCGTGCTCGCTTCGCACGGCCTTGGCGACCTCAACGTCAAGACGATCAACTTCGGGCAGTGGTGGGAAGCACTCAACGTCGAGCGCAAGATCTGGCTGACGCAGGCCGGTCACGTCGACCCGTTCGACTACCGGCGGTCGGCGTGGGTCGACACCCTGCACAAGTGGTTCGACCACTACCTGCTCGGCGTCGACAACGGCATCGAGAAGACCCCGGGCGCGAGTGTGGAACGCGAGCCCGACGTCTGGGTGGACCAGGCGGCGTGGCCCGCGGGCAGCGCCGTCACCCTGCGTCCCGCGTCCGGCGGCACGCCGGGCGTCGGCACGCTCGGCACGACCGCGGGGACGGGGACGGCGTCGTTCACGGATTCATCCGGCCAGTCCTCGAACAGCTGGGCGGCGAGGCCGACGGAGACCGCGAGCGGACGCGTGCTGTTCAGCACCGGCGCGCTTGCGAAGGATCTCCACGTGTCCGGAACGGCGAAGGTGACTGTGACCGCGACGCCGTCGACGTCCACGGCGCGGCTCTCGGCGATCCTGGTGGACTACGGCCCGGCGACGATCCGGAACTACACCGGGCCGAAGGAAGGCATCAAGAACGAGATGACCCAGTCGTGCTGGGGAGCGAGCGCGACGGGCAACGACGCCTGCTACCTGAACACGAGCACCGACGCGGTCTCGGTGGGGCTGAACATCATCAGCCGCGGGTGGGCGGATCTGGCGAATCACCGTTCGCTGAGCCAGGAATCGCCGCTTGCTCCGGGGCAGCCGTACACGATGACGTTCCGGTTGGCGAGTACGGATCACGTTGTGCCGCAAGGACATCAGCTCGCGCTGATCATCGGCGGGACGGACGGCTCGTTCATCTCGGGTCCGTCGCAGTATCCGAAGATCACGGTGGATCTGGGCAAGACTTCACTGGCGCTGCCTGTCGTGGGCTCGGGACCGTCCGCCGTTCCGGCGGCGCTTCCGGCGGCTCCGGCGCAGATCGCGCCTGCCACGGTTTCGGGGCTGGAGCGCGGCTAGGCAAGTGCGATGAAGGGTCTCTCATCGCGAAATTCGCGATGAGAGACCCTTCATCTCGTCAACGTCCGGCGGTCACGACCCACACCCCGCCGGGGATCCGCACCCCGTGCGGAGTCTCGAATTCGCCGAGTGCGTCCTGGACCCGGTCGCGGAGGCCGGCGACGGAGACCGCGTCGACGCTCCGCAGGTTGTGCTGGATCGGGGCCATCGAGAAGAGGAACTCCGTCGCGTCGTGGGCGTCCACCCCGAAGCCCATGTCCGCGTCCACCGGGTTGATCTCGATGTCGCGGAAGCCCGCCGCCGTGAGCACCTCGGTGATCCGTTCGGGAGCCAGCAGCGAACCCATCCCGCGTGCGGCGGGGGAGGGCTCGCGAAGGTAGGGCGCGAGTGCCGCCGTCGCCCGGGCGTAGGCGCTGTCGGTGTCGCCTGACCGAGGCCCCACGAAGGCCAGCCGCCCGGCCGGCGCCATCGCTTCGCGAAGGTGCTCGAACGCCGCGACCAGGTCGGCGAAGAACATCACGCCACCCCGGCTGATGACGACGTCGAAGCCGGGACCGTCGAACGGGTGCACCTGCGCGTCTCCCTGCTCGAACGCGATGTTGGTGATTCCTTCGGCCGCCGCGTCCAGGCGAGCCCTTTCCAGCTGTGGTGCCGAAAGGTCGATGCCCAGCGCGTGCCCGCTTCCGGCCTTCTTCGCGGCCAGCCGGGTGGTGAGTCCGGCGCCGCAGCCCACATCCAGGACGGCGTGACCGTCACCGATGTCCGCCGCGTCGAAAAGCGGCGCGTCGAAGGCTTCCATCATTCCGTTGTACCGATCAGGGCGAGCCGCCCAAAGCCTGCCCTCCCAGCCGTTCCACGCTTCGGCCTGTTGCTGATTGACGATCGCCGTCATCCCGGCACCCCATCCGCGTCGTTACTAGAGTTGGACTCTAGTGGTTGACTCTAGAGATAGACTCCAGTCATGAGTGGTGTCAAGGGCGCCCGATCCGAACGGGCGGCGGAAACCCGGCGGCGGATCATCACGGCCGCCACAGAGCTCTTTCTCGCCGACGGCTACGGCGCGACCACGCTTCAGCAGGTCGCGGTCCGGGCGGGGGTGGCGGTCCAGACCATCTACTTCACCTTCCGCAACAAGCCGACGCTGCTGAAGGAACTGGTCGACGTCGCGATCGCCGGCGACGACGGTCCACTGGCGACGATGGAGCGGCCGTGGTTCGCGCGGGTGGTGGACGCGCCGGACGCGCGCGGGTCGCTGAACGCGCTCGTCACCGGCAGCCGGGCCGTGCTCGAACGGGTCGCCGCCGTCACCGACATGGTCCGCACCGCGACAGCGGCCCACCCCGAGCTACGCGAACTGTGGCCGGATCGCGAGGATCCGCGCCACGCCGTGCACGCGGCGGCGGCGAAGGCCCTGATGGAAAAACCGGGCGCCGTCACCGGTCTTGCCGTCGACAGGGCGGCGGACGTCCTCTACGCCCTGCTCAGCCCGGAGATGTTCCTGATCCTCACCCGCGACCGCGCTTGGCCGCCGGAGGTGTGGGAGCGCTGGGCGGAAGACACTCTGGCCGCTCAATTGCTCGAGCGGGCCTAGTGTCCTGAGTCGTTAGTTCGCGTCGTAAGTTCTTCTGGTCTCGGGGTGTCTGAAGGGGACTTTCACCGCATGCGACGCGGGTAAAGCGCCCTTCATCGCGTGAGACGAGGGGGACTTGCCGACGGGAACCGACCGTGCCATGAATGTCCACAAGGGACACGCTTCGGCGGCTGAATGTCCGGTTGATGTCCATGTGTTCGATTTGCTGAGGGGGTCGTGAGTGATAAAGAGGGTTAGAACGCTCTTTATCACTCACGACGCCCTCGCGAAACCAGGCAAAGTAGTCAAATCAGGCGCAACTATCTCGGGGATCGTCCCTTAAGGACAGTCAAGGACCCCACCTTCACCTCGCGACCCGGCCCAGGCGCAAACGGCCGGATGCCGATACGGACTTACGACGCGAACTTCTGACTCAGGACACTAGACGAATGCCCTGAACGGTCCGTTCCTTGCGAAATTTGCAAGGAAAGGACCTTTCATGGCGCGTGTGGGCGGGGTCAGCCGGTCTGCGAGGCCGGGCTCTTCGAGCCGAAAGGCTTCCGCTGCAAAGCCCGCGCCACCGGCTCCACGATTCGCGCGGCCGTCGGGCCGAGGATCGCCATCAGGAGCACGTACGCCGTCGCGAGCGCCGCGAGTTCGCCGGTCACCGCGCCCGCCGCCACCGCCAGCCCGGCGATGACGATCGAGAACTCGCCTCGGGCGACCAGCGCGGCCCCGGCTCTCGCGCGGCCCATCTTCCCGATGCCTTGCCTCCGCGCGGCCCACCAGCCGGTGCCGACCTTCGTGAGCGTGGTCGCGACTGCCAGGACGACCGCCCAGCCGAGCACGGGCGGGATCGAAGCCGGGTTCGTGTTGAGACCGAACACGACGAAGAACACCGCGGCGAAGAGGTCTCGCAGCGGTTCGAGCATGTGCGTCGCGTTCTCCGCCGTCGAACCCGAGATCGCGATGCCGAGCAGGAACGCGCCGACCGCGGCCGAAACCTGCATCGCCGAAGCGACACCGGCGACCAGCAGTGCCGCGCCGAGGACCTTGAGGAGGAACACTTCGCGGTCCGGGCTGTCCACCGCCGCGGAGACGTACCGGCCGAACTTCAGCGCGATCACCAGGACCACGGTGATGACCATCAGGGAGATCCCGACGGCCTTCAGCCCGCCGAGGAAGCTCACCCCGCCGAGCACCGCGGTGAGGATCGGCAGGTACAGCGCCATCACCAGGTCCTCGAACACCAGGATCGACAGCACCACCGGGGTTTCCCGGTTACCGAGCCGGCCGAGGTCGCCGAGCACCTTCGCGATGATCCCGGACGACGAGATGTAGGTGACGCCCGCCATGACGATCGCGCCGATCGGCCCCCAGCCGAGGATGAGCGCGACGATCGCACCCGGTGCGGCGTTGAGCACGATGTCCACGACGCCCGCCGTCCACGAGCGTTTCAGCCCGGTGAACAGTTCGGCCGCCGAATACTCCAGGCCCAGCAGGAGCAGCAGCAGGACGACACCGATCTCGCTGGCGAGGTGGGTGAAGTCACCGATGTCGCCGAGCGGGATCAGCCCGCCCTGCCCGAAGCACAGGCCGCCGATCAGGTACAGCGGGATCGGGGACATCCCGATCTTCCCGGCGAGACGCCCCAGCGCGCCCAGCCCGAAGAAGACCGCCCCGAGTTCGATCAAGGACAGTGCGGTGTGATCCATCCGCGATCAGCCGTACTTCAGGATCTTGACGGCGGCCTCGAGACCTTCGGAGGTGCCGACCGCGACGAGCACGTCGCCCGCGGTGAGGTTGAAGTCCGGATTGGGGGAGGGGTGGACCTGACCGGCCCGCATCACGGCGACGATCGAGACGCTCGTGCGCGTCCGCATGGCGGTGTCGCCCAGCGTCCGCCCGTCGAACGGCGACGACGCCTTGATCGGGAGCTGCTTGGTGTTGATACCGGGCAGATCCCGGTGCTCTTCGGTGAGCTGGGCGACGAGCTGGGGCGCGCCGAGGAGGTTCGCCAGCGCGCCCGCTTCGTCGGTGGTGAGCGGAAGTGAGGCCAGGCAGGCATCGGGATCGTCCGTTTTGGACACGATCAGTTCGACGTGTCCATCGCGGTGGGTCACCACGCCCACGCGGCGGCCGTTGCGGGTGGCGAAGTCCTTGCGGACGCCTATTCCGGGGAGCGGGGTCACTTCGACGTTCACGACGTCAACAGTAACTCACTGTCCGTTTTGCGCCGGGCGGATCAGGAACAACGCCGAGATCACGACCATCACGGCGCACGTCGCGCCGTGGATGCCGAGCGCGGCGCCCACGGACCCGTTGTGGGTCAACACGATCAGCATGTCGCCGAACGGTATGAACGCCAGCGCGAGCATCGCCCAGCCCAGCGCGCGGACGTTCCGGAACAGGAGCAGCGCGAGCACCACGAGCGCCGTGCCGATGTCGCGGACACCCTTGACCGCGAGGATCGGGTCACCCTCGGACGGCATCACCGGCAGCCCGAAGCCGCCCGTCTGAGTCTCCGGGAAGAACACGTAACCGCTACCGAAGTAGAGGACGAAGAGCACGAGGGCGGCGGACAGGACGTAAGCGATCTTGATTCTGGTCATGGTCTCCGACTCCAAGAGCTAGCAGTGCTAGGAACGTCGAGGACATTAGCGCTAGCACTGCTAGCTTGTCTAGCGGTGCTAGCATATTCGTATGGCCACGAACCCCCGGCGCGAGCGGGACCGCTCGCAACGCGAACAGCTGATCGTCACCACCGCTCGCGAGATCGCCGAAGAAGAAGGCTGGGACGCGGTCACCACCCGGCGGCTGGCGGCGAAGATCGAGTACAGCCAGCCGGTGCTCTACAGCCATTTCTCCGGCAAGGGGGCGATCATGGCGGCCGCCGCACTGGAGGGATGCGCCGAAATGGCCGTGCACCTGCGGAAAGGAGCCGGGACGGCGGAAGACTCGCGTGGCGCCTTGCGGCGGCTGGCCGAGAACTACTTCGACTTCGCCGACCGTCACCCCGCGCTCTACGACGCGATCTTCACCCTCGCCAGCGAACTGACCTTCGCCAGTCCGGACAGCCCTGCCCCGTTGCGGGACGCGTTCGGCGCTCTGCTCGAATGCGCCGGCCCCGCGGCGGGTGAGCACGACCCCGCCCTCTACACCGAGACGTTCTGGGCCGCCCTGCACGGCCTCGTCACCCTCGAACGCAGTCGCCGGTTGCCCGCGGACGCGCGCGCGGAACGCATCGGCATGCTCGTCGACCGGTTCGCCGTGGGCGGCTGAGGCGTGTCGTTCGCCACCAGGCAGAATGGTCGTCGATCAGATGAGCGACGAATGAGCTGAGGAGAGTTTCGGTGGCGGGAGCCCTGCGTGGTGTGGTCGCGATGGACGGCCCGTCCGGAACCGGGAAGTCCACGGTTTCGCGGAAGCTCGCGACGAAGCTCGGCGCCGGCTACCTCGACACGGGCGCGATGTACCGCATGGTGACCCTCGCCGTCCTGCGTGCCGGGGTCGACCCGGCCGACGCGGACGCGGTCTCCGACGTCGCCCGGAAGGCCGAACTCGGCATCGGGACCAGTCCTGACGAAGCGACCGTGACCCTGGCGGGCGAGGACGTCTCGGCCGAGATCCGAGCGGCTGACGTCACCACCGCGGTGTCGCCGGTTTCGGCCGTCCCCGCGGTCCGCGAACTGCTTGTCGCCCGGCAGCGCGAGATCATCGCCGAGGTGCTCGATCGCGTCGGCGGCATCGTGGTCGAAGGCCGCGACATCGGCACCGTCGTCTCGCCGGACGCCCCGCTCAAGATCTTCCTCACCGCCTCGGCCGAGGTCCGTGCCGCGCGCCGCAGCGCGCAGGACTCCGCCGCCGGCCGCGAGTCCACTGTGGACGTCGCGAAGGCGGCCGTGGAACGGCGCGACCGCCTGGACTCCACGCGGGCGGCTTCGCCCCTGCGCGCGGCCGAGGACGCCGTCGAGGTGGACACTTCGGCGCTCAACATCGACCAGGTGATCGTCGCGCTGGCGGAACTGGCCCTGCACCGTGGGCTTCTCGAGGGTTGCCCGGCCGAGGTGACGAGGTGACCGCGCAGGGCCTTCCCGAGGGTGCGAGCGGCCCGATCCACACGTTCGGCCGGGGGATCTCGAAGTTCATCGTCCGGCCGGGCTTCCGGGTACGGGTGCACGGCGCCGAGCGGGTCCCGGCGTCCGGTCCGGTGGTGTTCATCGCCAACCACAGCTCGATGGTGGAACCGCAGCTGCTCTTCGGAATGTTGCCGAGGCGCACGGCGTTCCTGGTCAAGGAGGAACTTTTCCGGGGATTCGTCGGCTGGTTCTTCCCGAAGCTGGGCCAGATCCCGGTGAAACGGGGTGCGGTGGACCGCAAACCGCTGATGACGGCGGTCAAGGTGCTCGAGGACGGCGGTGCCGTGGGGATCTTCCCCGAAGGCACGCGCGGCCTCGGTGACGCCGAAAACTTCGAGCGCGGCGCGGCCTTCCTGGTCCGCGCCGGGAACGCGACCGTGGTTCCGGTCGCCACTCGGGGGACGTACAAACCCGCCGGCGCCAAGAGGCGTTGGCGGCCACGCGTCGACATCATGGTCGGCGAACCTTTCACTCCCGCCATCGGGAAGGGAAGGACAGGGCTGGAGGAGGGAACCGAGCGGCTTCGCATCGCGCTCGCGGACCTCGTGAAGGCACTGGACGAATGGCGCTTGGAGCACGGGCTCCGAGACACGCGACAGGATTGAGAAGATGACAGAGCTTGACGGAGTCGGCGAGGTCGACGGCTCCTGGTCCGACGAGTCCGAATTCACCGCGCTGGACGCGCAGATCGCCGCGGGCGAGGCCGAGGAGGAGGCGCAGCTCGCGCAGCCGGTCCTCGCCGTCGTCGGCAGGCCGAACGTGGGCAAGTCGACCCTGGTCAACCGTATTCTCGGCCGCCGCGAGGCGGTCGTGCAGGACGTCCCCGGCGTGACCAGGGACCGCGTCGCCTACGACGCCTTCTGGGCGGGCCGCCGGTTCACGCTGGTGGACACGGGCGGCTGGGAGCCGGACGCGACCGGGCTGCAGGCCTCCGTCGCCGCGCAGGCCGAGATGGCGATGGCCACCGCCGACGCGGTGCTGCTGGTCATCGACGCCAGTGTCGGCGCGACGGCCACCGACGAGGCCGTCTCCAAGGTGCTGCGCCGCTCGAAGAAGCCGGTACTGCTCGCCGCCAACAAGGTCGACGACGACCGGCTGCTCGCCGACACCGCGTCGCTGTGGTCGCTCGGCCTCGGCGAGCCGCACCCGGTCAGCGCGCTGCACGGCCGCAGCTCGGGCGATCTGCTCGACTCCATCGTCAAGGCGCTGCCGTCGATGCCGCGTGACGGCGACCGCGCCACCACCGGCCCCCGCCGCGTCGCGCTGGTCGGCAAGCCGAATGTGGGCAAGTCGAGCCTGCTGAACAAGCTGTCCGGCGAGGAGCGGTCCGTCGTGGACTCGGTCGCCGGTACCACCGTCGACCCGGTCGACTCACTGGTCGAGCTGGACGGCGAGACGTGGCGGTTCGTCGACACGGCGGGTCTGCGCAAGCGCGTCAACTCGGCCAATGGCGCGGAGTACTACGCGTCGCTGCGGACCAAGACCGCGATCGACGCGGCCGAGGTCGCGATCGTGCTGCTGGACGCCGCCGAACCGCTTTCGGAGCAGGACCTGCGGGTGCTGACCATGGTCGTCGAAGCGGGCCGCGCCTGCGTGCTCGCCTTCAACAAGTGGGACCTCGTCGACGAGGACCGCCGCCACGCCATGGTCCGCGAACTGGACCGCGGCCTGGTACGGGTGCCGTGGGCGGACAAGGTCAACATCTCGGCGCTCACCGGCCGGTCGGTGCGCAAGCTCGCGCCCGCGCTGCGGACCGCGCTGAAGTCCTGGGACCAGCGCGTTCCCACCGGTCAGCTGAACGGCTGGCTCGCCGACCTCATCGCCGCGACCCCGCCGCCGGTACGCGGCGGCAAGCAGCCGAAGGTGCTGTTCGCGACCCAGGCGGGCATCCGGCCGCCGACGCTCGTCCTTTTCACCACCGGATTCCTCGAAGCGGGCTATCGGCGGTTCATCGAACGCAAGTTCCGTGAGCGATTCGGCTTCGAAGGCAGCCCCGTGCGGGTGAATGTCCGGGTACGGGAAAAGAAGCAAAAGCCCAAGGCCGGTGGTAAAGCGGCAGGGAAACCGAAGACCCGCTGATTTTCCCACGATGTAGGTGAATATTTCACTGGATGGGCACGCCGATGACCTCGGGTTTCGGCGTGCTCACCGGTGAGGTTCGACACTCTGCCGAGACCCTCCCGAGATATGCCGTTCACCTGCGGTAAAGTGAACGGTCTGTTAGCGGGCGCCTCATTCGGAGAGCGAGCCCGAATGACGCACTTCGCGAAAGGTGTGTGATGGGCTTGAGCGCCCAGGGGTTTGTTCTGCCCAGCTCCGTCCTGCCCGTGGTGACCGCCCGATGACCCTGACCGCCGATTCCCGTCCGATCGCCTGCGTCGCCGACGTCACCGTCGCCCCGTCCCCGGCTCCCGTCGCCGACCGCGCCCTGTTCTGGTCCGGTCTCGGAGCCGGTGAGCGCACCCTGATCGACATCCTCGCCGAGACCGCCGCCCGTCACCCCAACGCGGGCGCGATCGACGACGGCGAGACCACGCTGTCCTACCGCAAGCTCGTCGAGGAGATCGACGCCTACGGCCGCAAGCTGACCGCCAACGGCGTCGGCGTCGGCGACCGGGTCGGCGTCCGGATCTCCTCCGGCACCGCGGAGCTCTACGTCGCGATCCTCGCCATCCTGTCCGTCGGCGCCGCCTATGTGCCGGTCGACGCGGACGACCCGGACGAGCGAGCCGAACTGGTCTTCGGCGAGGCCGACATCGCCGCCGTCGTCACCGACGGCGGCGCGATCACCGTGCTCGGCTCGCCCGGCGGGGTCGAAGGCAGCCCCGCGCCGACCGACGACGCCTGGATCATCTTCACCTCCGGTTCGACCGGAAAGCCGAAGGGTGTGGCGGTCTCGCACGCCTCGGCCGCCGCCTTCGTGGACGCCGAAGCGCAGCTGTTCCTCACCGAGGAGCCGATCGGCCCCGGCGACCGCGTGCTCGCCGGCCTGTCCGTCGCGTTCGACGCGTCCTGCGAAGAGATGTGGCTCGCCTGGCGACACGGCGCCTGCCTGGTCCCGGCGCCGCGTTCGCTCGTGCGCACCGGTGTCGACCTCGGCCCGTGGCTGGTCGCGCAGGGCATCACCGTCGTTTCGACCGTGCCGACGCTGGCCGCGCTGTGGCCCGCCGACGCGCTCGAAGACGTCCGCCTGCTGATCTTCGGTGGCGAGGCCTGCCCGCCGGAACTGGCCGAACGCGTCGCCGTCGAAGGCCGCGAAGTCTGGAACACCTACGGCCCGACCGAGGCCACCGTCGTCGCCTGCGCCGCGCAGATGACCGGCGAAGGACCGGTCCGCATCGGGCTGCCGCTGATGGGCTGGCAGCTCGCCGTCGTCAACGAAGCGGGCGAACCGGTCGCGATGGGGGAGACCGGCGAGCTGGTCATCGGCGGCGTCGGCCTGGCCCGGTACCTGGACCCGGAGAAGGACGCCGAGAAGTTCGCGCCGCTGCCCTCTCTGGGCTGGCGCCGCGCGTACCGCAGCGGTGACATGGTCCGCGCGGAGGCCGAGGGCCTGCTGTTCCTCGGCCGTCTCGACGAGCAGGTGAAACTCGGCGGCCGCCGGATCGAGCTCGGCGAGGTCGACGCCGCCCTCCAGGCGCTGCCCGGCGTGCAGGGCGCCGCCGCCGCGATCCGCCGCACCAAGGCGGGCAACCAGGTGCTCGTCGGGTACGTCGTGCCCGCCGAAGGGGTCAAGTCCGAGGCACGCTCTTCCGCCGAGGGCTCATCAGCGCAGTTCGACCACGACGAGGCCGCGACCCGGCTGCGTGAGCAGCTGCCCGCCGCGCTCGTCCCGCTGCTGGCCCTGATCGACGATCTGCCGACGCGCACCTCCGGCAAGGTCGACCGCGACGCGCTGCCCTGGCCGCTGTCCACTGTGGACGCCGCCGAATCCGGGCTGTCGCCGACGGAGAGCTGGCTCGCCGAAGGCTGGGCGGAGATCCTGGGCGTCTCGGTCGACAACCCGAAGGCCGACTTCTTCACCAACGGCGGCGGCAGCCTGACCGCCGCCCAGCTGATCGCGCGGATCCGCACTCGCCACCCGCAGGTGTCGGTGAGCGACATCTACGCCAACCCGAAGCTCGGCGCGCTCGCGTCGATGCTGGACGCGCTGAGCGGCGAGAAGACCGAACGCCGTGACATCGCGCCGACCCCGCGCAGGGCCGGGATCATCCAGTCGCTGCTGATGGTCCCGCTGATGGGCCTGGTCGGCCTGCGCTGGACGACGATCGCCGCGACGCTGTCGAACGTGCTGTCGCTGGCCGGTTTCGCCTGGGCGCCGACGCTGCACTGGGCGTGGATCGCCGCCGCGTGGATCGTGCTGTTCAGCCCGGCGGGCCGGATCGCGATCTCGGCGACCGGTTCGCGGCTGCTGCTGCGCGGCGTCCGTCCCGGCAGCTACCCGCGCGGCGGGAGTGTCCACTTGCGACTGTGGACGGCCGAGAAGCTGGCCGAGTTCAGCGGCGCGGACAGTGTCGCGGGCGCTTCCTGGATGACGACGTACGCCAAGGCTCTCGGCGCGCGGATCGCCAAGGACGTCGACCTGCATTCGCCGCCGCCGGTCACCGGCATGCTGAAACTCGGCCGCGGTGCCGCCGTCGAACCCGAGGTCGACCTGTCCGGGCACTGGGTGGACGGCGATCTCGTGCACATCGGCAAGATCCGGATCGGCGCCGACGCGCGGATCGGTGCGCGCAGCACGCTGTTCCCCGGTGCGCGGATCGGCAAGGGCGCGGAGATCGCGGCCGGGTCGACCGTTCGCGGCAGCGTGCCCGCCGGGCAGCGCTGGGCCGGTGCGCCCGCCGCGCGTGCCACCAAGGACTCGCTCAAGTGGCCGTCGAGCCGTCCGCCGCGTTCACGGTTCTGGGCTTCGGTCTACGGCGCGACCTCGGTGGCGCTGGGGCTTCTGCCCGCCATCGCCGCCCTGCCCGCCGTCGCGGTGCTGGGTTACGCGATCGCCGGTACGACCTCGCTGGGCGCCGCGCTCGGTCAGGCGCTGCTGTACACGCCGCTCGCGACCATCGCGTACTTCCTGACGTACGCCCTGCTCGTACTCGTCGGCGTCCGTTCGCTGAGCATCGGCATGGTCGAGGGCTACCACCCCGTGCACGGCCGCGTCGCGTGGCAGGTCTGGGCGACCGAGCGGCTGATGGGCATGGCGCGTGAAGGGCTGTTCCCCTTGTACGCCAGCCTGTTCACCCCGGTCTGGCTCCGCATGCTGGGGGCGAAGGTCGGCCGCAACGTCGAGGCGTCCACCGTCCTCGCGCTGCCGAAGATGACCCAGGTGGACAGTGGCGCGTTCCTGGCCGACGACACCATGGTCGCCACCTACGAACTCGGCCACGGCTGGCTGCACGTCGCTCCGGCGCGGATCGGCAAGCAGGCGTTCCTCGGCAACTCGGGGATGGCCGCGCCGGGACGTTCGGTGCCGAAACGCGGTCTGGTCGGGGTGCTGTCGTCGGCCCCGCTCAAGGCGAAGAAGGGCTCGTCGTACCTCGGGATGCCGCCGCTGCCGGTCCGCCGGTCGGTCGGGGAGGCCGACACGAGCCGCACCTTCACGCCGCCGCTGCGGCTGAAGGCGGCCCGCGCGCTCGTCGAACTCTGCCGCATCGTGCCGGTGATGTGCGGTGTCGCGCTGACCGTGCTGGTGGCCGCCGGGATCTTCGCGCTGGCGTCGTCCTTCGGCTTCCTGGTCGCGGCGCTGCTCGGCGGGCCCCTGCTGCTCGCCGCCGGTGCCCTCGCCGCGCTGACCGCCACCGCGATGAAGTGGCTGCTGGTCGGCCGGTTCCGCGCGGTCGACCACCCGCTGTGGAGCTCGTTCGTCTGGCGCAACGAACTCGCCGACACCTTCGTCGAGGCGCTCGCCGTCCCGTGGCTGATCGGTTCGCTCGGTGGCACGCCGCTGCTGCCGGCGTGGCTGCGGACCATGGGCGTCAAGATCGGGCGCGGCGTGTGGCTGGAGACGTACTGGCTGCCCGAGTCGGACCTGGTGAGCCTCGGCGACGGCGCGACGATCAACCGCGGCTGCGTCGTGCAGACGCACCTGTTCCACGACCGGATCATGACGATGTCGCCGGTGACCCTGGACGAGGGAGCGACGCTCGGGCCGCACGGTATCGTGCTGCCTGGCGCGAGCATCGGCGCGCGGACGACCGTCGGACCGGGATCGCTGGTGACCCGGGGCGACGCGGTTCCCGCCGACTCGCGCTGGCTGGGCAATCCCATCTCGGCCTGGACGAAGTAGAGACTGTTGGCGGAGCTGAGACGTGTTCGGAATGGTGACCGTAGGGGTGAACCCCCGGCCGAATACCTCGTCCACTCGCCGTGACGGCCATCCGCCCAGCAGCGCCCTGTCGACGTCGGTCGCGGGTTCACAGACAGACACAATGGGAAGCGGGGTCTTTCGCGGGTGATTTCGAAGGCCTCCGCGCAGCCCTCGCCCGGCGCGGACACCTCCGGCGACTCCTATCTGCCCCATCACGGTAACGGCGGTTACCGGGTCCGGCACTACGATCTGGAGCTGGACTACAAGATCGGTCCCAACCGGCTGTCGGCCTCCGCGGCCATCACCGCGGAGGCGACGCAGGCGCTGTCGCGGTTCACGCTCGACTTCGGCGAGTTCCGGATCAACCGGGTGCTGGTCAACGGGAAACCGGCCAAGTACACACGGCGTGCGCACAAGCTGCAGGTGAAGCCGGCGAAGTCCCTGGCTCTCGGTAGCGAGTTCCTGGTGGAGGTCCACTACGTCGGCAATCCGCGGCCGCTTCCCGGGCTGTGGGGCGACATCGGCTGGGACGAACTGACCGACGGCTCGCTCGTCGCGAGCCAGCCGGTCGGGGCGCCGTCGTGGTTCCCGTGCAACGACCACCCGGCGGACAAGGCGACCTACCGCGTCACGCTGACGACGTCTTCGCCGTATCTCGTGGCCGTCACCGGCAACCTCGTCTCCCGGTATACCCGCGCGAGCACGACCCAATGGGTCTTCGAACGGCCCGAGCCGACACCGACGTACCTGATGAGTGTCCAAATCGGACGGTATGACGACATCGTGCTGGTCTCCGGCGGTGTTCCGCAACGGGCCGCCGTGCCGCCGCGCCTGCGCAGGGCCTTCGCGCGCGATTTCGGGCGGCAGGTCCAGATCATGGACTCGCTGCAGCGGATGTTCGGGCCGTACCCCTTCGGCGAGTACGTGGTCGTCGTCACCGACGACGACCTCGACGACCCGATCGAAGCGCAGGGCATGTCGATCTTCGGTGCCAACCACGTCGACGGACGGCGCACCCACGAGCGGCTCGTCGTGCACGAACTGGCGCATCAGTGGTTCGGCAACAGCCTGACCGTCGCCGACTGGCGGCACATCTGGCTGAACGAAGGCTTCGCGACGTACGCGGAATGGCTCTGGTCCGAGGAATCCGGCGGGCAGAGCGCGCACGCGTGGGCCAAGACCTGGCACGCGCGGATGAAGCTGAAGCCCGCTGATCTGCGTCTCGCCGACCCCGGGGTGTCGCGGATGTTCGACGAACGGGTGTACAAACGCGGCGGCCTCCTGTTGCACGCCTTGCGTTCCGAGCTGGGTGACGCGGTGTTCTTCCCACTGGTGAAGGCTTGGGCGATGGAGAACCGGCACGGTTTGGTCACCACCGCTGGTTTTGTCGCGCTGGCTGAACGCTTCGCTGGTCGCTCGCTCACCGCTTTCTTCGATGCTTGGCTGGACGCTCCGGCGCTGCCTCCGCTCCCCGCTTAGGGGTTTGCTGCCCCGAGCGCCACGCTTGAGACGATCAACGTCTCAAGCGTGGCGCTCGGGGCATGCGCGAGTTGTCCACAGTGGGGCTGGTGTGGCGAGTTGTCCACAGGCGGCGCGAGAGGGGCTGGCGGCAGCGCCGCTCGGAGGCTGACGATCTCCGTGTGCGAATCGGAGAATGGGCCCGCGATCACGAGGCTCTTCATGAACTCAGTCGCGGCGGCGTGATCACCGTCGCGCGGCTGGAAGAGTTCGGCGTGCCGAGGAGGACTTGCTACCGGCGGTGCCGGCCCGGGCAGCCTTGGCAGCGTTTGCTGCCCGGAGTGTTGTTGCTCGACTCGGGTCGGCCGACGCGCCGCCAGCTGGTCGACGGCGCACTCCTCTACGGCGGGCCGGACGCGATCGTCACCGGTGCCGATGTCTGCCGCTACCACGGGCTGAGGGTGCCGCGAACGGCTTCGGACTTGGTCCATCTGCTCGTGCCGGAACCCTGCAAAATCGCCAGTACGGGCTATGTGCTGATCGAACGGACCAGGCGGATGCCTCCGCCAGTCCTGGACAGTGGTGTGCCGATGGCGCCACTCGTCAGGGCTGTCCTCGATGAGTGCCGCCGATTCTCCAGCCGTGATCCGGTTCGCGCCCTGTTGACCGACTCGGTCCAAAAAGGTGGCTTGAGTCCGGCCGCGCTCGCGGGTGAACTCGAAGACGGCAGCGGTCGCGGCTCCGCCGTCCCTCGCGAGGTGTTGCGCGATGTACTGAGGGGCGCGAGATCCGTGGCCGAGATCGACGCGATGGCGGTCTGGAGAAGGACGAGCTTGCCCGAGCCTCGCTGGAATCACACCCTCCATGACCCCTCAGGGAGCTACATCGGGAAACCGGACGCGTACTTCGCGGAGGTTGAGCTCGCCTGGGAGATCGACTCCTACGATTTCCACTTCGCGAAGGAGCAGTACGCGAACACGCTCGACCGGAACGCCAGGTACGCCGCTGCCGGGATCGCCGTCGTCCAGACCCTTCCCGGCCGGTTGCGATCCGAACCGCGCCTGGTCGCCGCCGAGGTCACCGCCGCATACCTCGCTGCGGCGGCGCGGTTGGAGGCACGTCGCGAGCGCCACGCTTGAGACGTTCAGTGTCCCGAGCGTGGCGCTCGAGGCATGCCGCCTGACGGGTAGAGATCCGATGTATGGGTGGTGTCGTGGGGGTGGTGTCTGGAAATATGCGGGTATCTGGGCTTGATCTACGGTAAACGTAGTATGAATCTGGAGGCGACCCATGGGCGGGCTGTCCAGGCGATCGATGCTGAAGGCTGCCGCGGGGACCGCCGCGCTAGGTGGCCTGTGGGCGCAAGGGGTCGCTCCGGCGCAGGCCTCCGGTGACGTCCACCGGAGGGCGGTCGACGACGCCCGCATGGTCTGGAAGCGCATGCCCAAGGGTTGGCAGGAGGGGCCGTTCCTCGCCAACGGCTTTCTCGGCGTCCAGTTCTACGCGGGGGCGCAGCCGAACGTCCTCAAGGTGATGCTCAGCCATTCCCAGGTCCAGGACCAGCGCGGGCAGTGGGAAGCGGGCATCGGGTACTCGCGGCTCCCGATCGGCTACCTCACCCTCGCCTTCGAGGGCGCGATCACGGCGGTGGACTGGCGCCTCGACCTGTACAACGCCGAACTCGGCGGCACGATCACCACCACGCGGGGTTCGGTGCGGTTCTCCGCGCTGGTCCACAACGACCAGGACCTCCTCCTCGTCTCGCTCACCGGGGAGGCGTCCGCGGATTGGGGGTTCACGCCGCTCAAGTCGGCGACCACCCGGACGATCCGCAAGCCGCCCGAGTACACGGCCAATCCCGATCCGAAACTGGCGGGCGCGGGCGGGGTCCGGTACTGCGAGCAGCCGCTCTACGCGGGCGGCGGGTACACGACGGCGTGGCGTGAGCGGACCATCGGCACACGACGGCTTCTGGCGGCGACGGTCGCGTACGGGTTCCCCGAGCCGACGCACACCGCGGAGGCGATCACCAGGGTCGATCGAGCGTCGGCGGCGAACCCGGACGTGCTCGTCGCCGGCCATCGGCGCTGGTGGAACGCCTTCTACCGGCGCAGTTTCGTGTCCGTTCCGGACAAACGGATCCAGCGGTTCTACTGGATCCAGCTGTACAAGACCGCCTGTGCCACCCGCAGAGGCGGCCCGGTCGTCGCCGAATGGGGGCCGTGGTTCCCGGAGGTCGGCAACAGCTGGACGGCGGTGTGGTGGAACCTCAACGTCCAGGTCACGTACCCGATCGTCAACGGCAGCAACCATCCCGAACTCGACGCCGTCACCGCGACCTTCCGCCGCGACCACGCCAACCTCGAACTCTCGGTGCCTCCCGCGTACCGGGACGGCGACACGTACGCGCTTTCACATCCGGGGGACTGGCGGCTGCGACCCGGCGGCACCCGCGCGGTCGGGATCCCCGGACCCGCCACCAAGAACGACCAGACCGGCAACCTGATCTGGGGCCTGCACAACGTCTGGCTCGCGTACCGGCACAGCATGGACGTCCGCGTCCTGCGCGACGTCCTGTATCCGACGCTGGCCAAGGCGCTCAACTACTACCGGCACTTCCTCGCCGCCGGCCCGGACGGTGCCCTGCACCTGCCGATGACCAGGTCACCCGAGTACGCCGACGCAGCCGACTGCACCTACGACCTGTCGTTGATCCGCTGGGCCGCGCGCACCCTCGTCGAATCGGCGGCCAAGCTGCGGATCGACGATCCTCGGGTGCCGGCGTGGCGGGAGATCGGCGAGAAACTGGTGCCGTACCACCAGGATCCCGCCCAGGGCGTACTGATCGGTGATGGTGTCCCCTTGGCCGAATCACATCGGCACTTCTCGCATCTGCTCTGGCTCTATCCGTTGCGGGAGAAGCTCTGGGATCGTCCCGGCGACCGGGACATCATGCGCCGAACCTTCGCGCATTGGTCCAGTGCCCAGGAGAAATGGCACGGCTACAGCTTC
The DNA here is from genome assembly GCF_000342005.1 of Amycolatopsis decaplanina DSM 44594. Lineage (GTDB taxonomy): Bacteria > Actinomycetota > Actinomycetes > Mycobacteriales > Pseudonocardiaceae > Amycolatopsis > Amycolatopsis decaplanina. The sequence continues at coordinate 96,326 of NZ_AOHO01000085.1, read as the reverse complement.
GCGGCGGCGTCGTCGATGAGTTCCGTGATGGAGGCGCCCGAGGAAGCCCTGCGCTACCTGAAAGTATTCCTCGACGGAACCGTCGTGGCAGACACGCAGCTGACGCCGAACACGATGTACCGCGAAGGCGCGAACCTCGCGATCGAGAGCCCCATCACCGCCGCGCAGTCCATTGTGGACATGATCTTGCAAGGTGATCACGGTGTTCTCAAGGTCTTCCCGTCGGTCTCGTCGACGTGGCAGGACGCGTCCTTCGATGACCTGCGCGCGGAGGGCGCCTTCCTCGTGGGCGCTTCCCGCCGGAACGGTGCGACCGAATGGATCCGCGTCCACAGCGAAGCGGGGGAGCCGCTCACACTGCGACACGGGATTCCCGGTGACATCGAGGTCCGTGACGCGCGTGGACGGCGGCTTCCCTGGCGGCAAGCGGGTCCCGGCACGATCTCGATCCCGCTCGGCCGCGGCGGGACGGCCGTCGTCGCGCGACGCGGCGCGCGTCCGGCACTGGAGCCATGGGACGTCCCCGGTGACCGTGAAACTCCGGCGTGGGGACTCGACCAGGAGGGCTGAAGGATGGACATCACTCGCAGGACGGTGCTGGGAGGGGCGTTGGCGGGCGTGGCGGCGGCCGGATTCGCGCCGTCCGCGTCGGCGGTGGAGAACGACTTCGCGCTCGACGGCCTCGACTGGCCCGGCTTCCTCGGCACGGCCGACCTGATCTGGCGCCGCATGCCGAAGACTTGGTACGAAGGCCCCTTCCTGGGCAACGGATTCCTCGGCTCGGGCATCTACGCCGAGCCCGGCCGGAACGCCGTCCGGTTCAACGTCCAGCACAGCGAGGTGCAGGATCATCGGCCCGAGTTCGGGTCCCTGTTCGGGCTCGCGCGGTTGCCGATCGGGCATTTCACCCTCGAACCGGTCGGCGCCATCACCGGGATCGACTGGCGGATGGACCTCTGGAACGCCGAACTCCGGGGCACGATCACCACGGCCGCGGGCAGCCTCTCGCTGCGGGCGATCGTCCACACCGGACAGCCGCTGCTGGCCGTCGAGGTCGAGCCGACCGAGGGGGAGCGCGGCTTCGAGTGGATCTTCCATCCGGCGGAGGCGGTGAGCCCGAGAACGGATCCGAAGTTCGGGAAGCCGCCGCCCGCCGGGTACGTCGCCAACCCGCCCGCGAGCCTGGAAAGCAGCGGTGACAGCAGGCTTTCCGTGCAGAGCCTGCTGGCGGGCGGCGAGCACGTCACGGCGTGGCGCGAGGTCACCCGGGGATCGAAGCGGACGCTGTACACCTCCGTGGCATGGTCGTATCCGAAGAGAACGGCCGCGCGAGAAGCGCTGAAGGCGGTCCGCCGGGCCGAGCCGTTCTCCGCGTTGACCGCCGAACATCGTCGCTGGTGGCACGACTACTACCGGCACGGTTTCCTGTCCATTCCGGACACCCGGCTGCAGAGCTTCTACTGGATCCAGCTGTACAAGATCGCTTCCGCGGCGCGCCGGGAAGCGCCGGTGATGGCGACCTGCGGACCGTGGCTGGAACCGACCCCGTGGCCCGCGACGTGGTGGAACCTCAACGTCCAGCTCGAGTACTGGATCGTCCACGGGTCCAACCACCTCGAACTGGACGCTGTCAGTCATGCTCTCGGCAAGTACCGGGCGAACCTGACGAGCCAGGTCGCCGAGCCGTACCAGCACGATTCGGCGGGCATCCCGCGCACGACCGACATGAACCTGCTCAACGGCGCGTTCGGGACGAACTCCGGGTTCCCGGTCGGCGTCCCCGGCAAGGAGACGCCGACGCCGGAGGTCGGCAATCTCACCTGGGCGCTGCACAACGTCTGGCTGTCCTATCGGCACACGATGGATCGGCGCCTTCTGCGCGACACCCTGTTCCCTCTGCTGCGCAAGGCGATCAACTACTACCTCCACTTCCTGACGCCCGGGCCGGACGGGAAGCTGCACCTTCCGGCGACGTTCTCCCCGGAGTACGGCGTCAACGCGCCCGACTGCAACTACGACCTCTCGCTGCTCCGCTGGGGCTGCAAGACTCTGCTGGAGTCGGCGGCGGAACTGCGCGTCGACGACCCGCTCGCGCGGCGGTGGCGGGAGGTACTGGCCACGCTGGTCCCGTATCCGGCCGACGCCAACGGTTACATGATCGGCGCGGGCGTGCCGTTCGCGAAATCGCATCGGCACTACTCGCATCTGCTGCAGATCTACCCGCTGTACGAGATCACCTGGGAGCGCCCGGAGCACCGCCGGATCATCGAGACCTCGCTCGATCACTGGGTGGGCTTCGAGGGCGCGTTGCAGGGCTATACGTTCACCGGCGCCGCTTCGATTTCGGCGCAGATGCTGCGCGGCGAGAAGGCGGAGTTCTATCTCGGAGAACTGCAGCGGCGCTACATCCAGCCGAACACGATGTACAAGGAATCCGGTCCGGTGATCGAGACGCCGCTCTCGGCCGCGCAGTCGCTGCACGACATGCTCGTGCAGAGCTGGGGCGGGGTCATCCGGCTGTTCCCGGCCGTGCCCGCCGAATGGGCGGATGCCGCGCTGCGCGACTTCCGCACGGAGGGCGCCTTCCTGCTCAGCGCCTCCCGGCAGGGCGGGAAGACGCGCTGGGTCAAGGTCACCAGCGAGGCGGGGGCGCCGTGCGTGCTGCGGACGGACCTGGAGGGGGAGCTGACCGTCCGCGACCGGTGGGGCAGGCCGAAGCGCTGGCGGCGGCTGCCGAACGGAGACGTCCGGATCGACCTGCGGCGTGGGGAAGAGGCTGTCGTGCACCGCGCGGGCGACCGGCCCGACCTCGAGGTCCGGCCCGTCCCGGCGAACGGGGACGGCACGCCGTGGGGGATGCCGTGACGTCGTGAGTGGTGATACGCGAGAGTGTTCCTGTACTTCCTCCGGATGACAGGAGCACCGATGTCCCAGCCGCCGCAGCCGGGCGAGCCCGAAGGTCAGCCGCCCGCTCCGCAGGGGCAGTATCAGCAGCCCTATCCGCAGCAGCCGTACCAGCAACAAGGCTGGTACGGCGCGCCACAGCAGCCGCCACCGTCGAACAAGACGGCACTCTGGATCGGGCTCGGTGTGCTGGGACTCGTCGTGGTGGTCGCCGTCGTGGCGATCCTCGGCTTCGTGGCGCCGGGGTTCTTCCTGTCGGACTCGAAGGGCAAGAGCGCGGTCGCGTCGCCTTCGTCCTCCTCGGCGCCGATGTCCAGTTCCGACGACACGGCGACGCAGAGCCCGGTGAACATCCCGACGGGCCGGCTTCCGACGCCGAAGCGCAGCACGCCGTTGGCGGATCCGACGAACTGCGCCTACCCGGCGGACACCTCGAAGGAAGCGGCGAAGAAGGTGGATCCGCCGGCGGCGGGACCGACTCCGGCGTCCGGCACGTCGGAGGTGACGGTCAAGACGACCGCGGGCGACATCGGGCTGACGCTGGACCGCGCGCTCGCGCCGTGCACCGTGGCGAACTTTCTCTCGCTGGCGCAGCAGGGCTACTTCGACGGCACGTCGTGTCACCGGCTCGGCGTCACGGGACTGCAGATGCTCCAGTGCGGCGACCCGCAGGGCACCGGCATGGGCGGACCGGGCTACACGATCCCGGACGAGATCTTCCCCGAACTCAGGTACGGCCGCGGGATCCTCGCCATGGCGAAGACCCAGAACCCGGACTCGGGCGGCAGCCAGTTCTTCATGGTCTTCGGTGAGGCGGAACTGCCGCCGGAGTACACGGTGTTCGGGAGCATCTCGGACGCGGGCCTGCAGACACTGGACAAGGTCGCGCGCGGTGGGGTGGACGACTCGAACGGTCCCGGTGACGGGACGGGGCCGCCGCGGATCGAGGTGAAGTTCCAGTCGATCGCGGTGGGCTGAGCCGAACGCTGTTCAGCCGGCGAGGGCATGGGTGATCTGGCGAGTGGTCTGCGCGGCGACGAGGGGGTTGTGCGCGGCGTAGGTGACGTAGGCGTTCAGGCCGGTGGCGAGTGCCCAGCCGCGACCGCGAGTCCAGGTGGCGTCGTCGACATCGAGCGCGGCGCGGAAGGTCGCACGCGTCTCGGCCGACATGAGGGTGAAGGCGATCATCAGGTCGCGGGCCGGATCGCCCATGGCGAACTCACCGAAGTCGATGACCGCACTGAGGCGGCCGCCGGTCATCAGCAGGTTGCCGGTGTGGAAATCGCCGTGGAACCAGACCGGCGGGCCGTCCCGATCCGGAGCGGCGAGGGCCGAGTCCCAGAGCTCGGCCATCGCCGCCGCGTCGAACGTGTCACCGACTTTCGCGATGGCGGAGCGCGTCGCCGCGTCCCGTGCGGCCAGCGGCCTGCCGACGAGCTCGTCGGCCGCTGCGGCGTCGAACCGATGGAGTGCGCTCAGGAACTCGGCCAGCACACCGGCGGCCTCGTGAGAGCCGGACAAGGCGTCGACGGTCGCCACTTCGCCGTCCAGCCAGCGCGATACCGCCCATGGCCACGGATAGTCGAAGTCCGGTTCGCCCACCTCGACCACCACGGGCACGGCCAGCGGCAGGTGCGGAGCAAGCTTGGGCAACCACTCGGCTTCCTTGCTCGCCTGTTCGATCGCCCCGTCGTGGCGAGGCAGCCGAACGGACAGCTCCTCACCCAGCCGGTAGATCACGTGGTCCGAGCCTGCCGGGGAGTGTGGACGCAGCGGCAACCCGGCCCACCGCGGGAACTGCGTATCGATCAGACGCCTCGCCAAGGCGGCATCGATCACCGGAGTTGTTTCGACGGTCAAGTGGAACTCCTGCGGCAGCAGCGATCCCGATGAGATGGCCACGGACCGGCTGCCCACGGCTGTCGGCAGCGTGGCACGGCCTCATCAGTTCGATCAACCGGTATTCCACCTTGTATCTCCCCCGAGGGGAGGTGCGAGGGTGTGCGGCATGGACGACGACCCCCGGTACTCGATCGGCGAGCTGGCCCGGCGGACCGGACTGACGGTCAGGCTGAGGACGACCTCCGCGGTGACCGACGGGTCGCGCGGGCGGTGGCCTGCTGTCCGTCCCCGGCGACGACTTGGGGTGTGTGGAAATAGGGACACTCAACGTCTCTGTCTCCACACACCCCTCACCCAACGTCACCGCGACAGCTTGTGTTACCGATCAAAGAAACCGGTTCGCCAGATCTCTCGCGCGATCGTGACGAAACGGTCGGCGGTGCCCGCGATGTCAGCGTCGAACCAACGGACGAACTCTTCGTGGACGATCCGTTGAAGGTCGAGCTCCGATACGGCTTCGGGGAGACGCAGGGCGATCGATTCGGCTTCGGGCTGGTATTCGTCGGTGTCGTCCCCGAAGCCGATGCCGATCGGGTCGTGGCGGAACAGAAGATCCTCAAGGCTCGCCACCAACTCCCGCCGATCCGCGACGAGTCGTTGCCGAACGTCCTTCCTCACCGGACGATGATCTCAGAGCGGGTTGTGCGCCCCCAGCGGTGCGGTGCAGAACGGCCCGCCGACGTACTCCGCCGCCACCCCGGTCGGCGCGGGTTTGTCCGCGAGCTGGTCGGCGTAGGTCTCGGCGTTGTCGAGCGACTTGTAGCCCAGTTCCTCGGCTTCGGCGAGCGAGTAGATCCGGCGCGTGTTGTCCGAGACGCCCCAGATCAGCCGGTAGCCGGGGGAGGGGTAGCTCAGGCAGGCCTCGAACAGGCGGGCGCCGTCGTCGGGGGAGAGCCAGGTCGTCAGGCCGCGCGGGCCGAGGACGAGCGGGCTTTCGAAGCAGGAGCCGATCCGGATGACGATCACGTCCATGCCGAAGCGCGAGTGGTACAGGCTGCCGAGTGCTTCGATGGCCGCCTTGCTGACGCCGTAGTAGGTGTCGGGCCGGGGCGTGGAGTCGGCGGGGAGGCCGTTCTCGCCTGCCTCGTCGTTGCGGCGGAAGCCTACGGAGTGGTTGCTGGAAGCCAGGATCACGCGCGGCACTCCGGCGGCACGCGCGGCTTCGAGGACGGTGTGGGTGCCGTTGATGTTGACGTCGAGGGTGGCTTCCCACGAGTTCTCGCGGCTGTGCCCGCCGAGGTGGATCACCGCGTCGACGCCGGTGCAAGCCTCCGCCATCGCCTCCGGGTCGGTCACCGAAGCGGTGATCAGTTCGACGTCCTCGCCTCCCGCGGCTTCGGGCTGCGCGGCCAGGTCGAGCAGCCGCAGTACCCGGCCGGAACGGCGAAGCCGCGACCGCATCAGGGTGCCGACGATGCCCGCCGAGCCGGTGATCAGGACGCGCTGGTCTGCCATGTGAACCCCTTGTCAGTGAACAGAAGTACGGGATGGTCAGCGGATGCCGGCGCGGCGCAGTTGCTGGCCGAGTTCCGCGGTGATTTCGGCGAGAAGCTCGCCGACGCGCCGGGCGTCGGCATCGGTGACTTCGGTGATCGGCATGGAGCAACTGATCGCGTCCGTGCCGGGGATGCGGTACGGGATCACGGCCGCGACGCACCGGACGCCGAGGCTGCCTTCCTCGATTTCCGCCGCATAGCCGCGTTCGCGGGTCTTCGCGCATTCGGCGTGCAGCGCCTCGACGGTGGTGATGGTGTTCGGGGTGAGCGCCGACAGCTCTCCGGTCAGGAGCCCGTCGATCTCGTCGTGCGTCAGTTCGGCCAGTAAAGCCTTCCCCAGCGCGGTCGCGTGGGTGGGCAGCGTGCGGCCGACACGGGACACGAGATGCGTCGAATGCCGTGATTCGCGTGTCTCCAGGTAGACGACGTCGGTGCCCTCGCGGCGCGCGAAATGCGCGGTGAAGCCGGTCTTCTCCCGGATCCGCTCCAGTGCCTCGGTCGCGTACGGGACGACCGGGTCGCGGTCCAGATAGGCGGTGCCACAGATCAGCGCGCGGACGCCGAGGCGGTAGCGGGCGGTGTTGGTGTCCACCTCCAGCCAGCCGGCTTCGAGCAGGGTGCGGAGCAGCCCGTGGAGGCTCGACCTGGGGAAACCGGTCCGCGCGTGAAGGTCCGACAGTGAAAGCCACACATCGTTCGCGGCGAAGGTCTCGATGAGGTCGATCGCCCGCCTGGCCGATTTGACCCCGGCGGGTTCGGGCGCGGCGAACGCGCCGTTCGCCACGGTGACAGCGGCTTCCTGCTGTGGCATCCGCGCTCCTCCATCCGGCCGTTGACTTGTGACTCCGGCCATATTAGCGTCCCGAACAGCGTTCTTATGGATGAACATAATCACTATAACAGACTCCGTTCATGGATGTGAACAGGTCGGGCTGGGCCTTCGTGAACGCGGAAAGGAGTCAGCGGTGCATTTACTGGACTGGATCATGGTGTCCGCGTACTTCGTCCTGATGGTGGTGATCGGCTTGTGGTCGCACAGCCGCGTCAGCACGGTCAGCGACTTCTTCACGGCCGGCGGCAAAATGCCGTGGTGGCTGGCCGGTATCTCCCACCACATGTCCGGCTACAGCGCCGTGCTCTTCGTCGCGTACGCGGGCGTCGCGTACACGGACGGCATCACCGTCTACTTCTGGGGCATGGCCAGTATCGGGATCGGCGTCGGCATCGGCAGCTGGTTGTTCGCCTCGCGGTGGAACCGGCTGCGCTCGAAGCTCGGTGTCGCCTCGCCTCTCGAGTACCTGGCGAAGCGCTTCAACGTGCCCACCCAGCAGGCGCTGGCCTGGAGCGGCAGCCTCCTGAAGATCTTCGACATCGCGGCCAAGTGGTTCGCGGTCGCGACGATCCTCAACGTCTTCGCGGGCGTGCCCTACACCTGGGGCATCATCATCACCGGTTCGATCACGCTGATCTACTGCACCGTCGGCGGTCTCTGGGCCGACGCGCTCACCGACTTCGGCCAGTTCGTCATCCAGGCCATCGCGGCGATCGTGATGCTGTGGGTCGTGCTGGACAAGCTCGGCGGCGTCTCCGGCCTGTGGACCGTCTGGGGTGACCTCCCGCCGGCCCACCTCAACCCGACCACGTCGAAGTTCACCACCGTGGTGTTGCTCGTCTACGTGCTGGTGAAGACGCTGGAGTACAACGGCGGTATGTGGAACCTGGCGCAGCGCTACATGGCCGCGCCGAACACCTACGAAGCCCGTCGCGGCGCGCGGCTCTCCTCGATCCTGTACCTGGTGTGGCCGCTGGTGATGATGTTCCCGATGTTCGCGGCCCCGCTGCTGATCCCGAACATCTCGAACCCCAACAACGCCTACGCGATCATGACCACGACGTTCCTCCCGCCGGGTCTGGTCGGGCTGGTGCTGGCCGGGATCTTCTCGCACACCATGGCGATGGTCTCCTCCGACGCCAACGCGATCTCGGCGGTGATCACCCGCGACATGATGCCGGTGCTGTGGAAGAAGGCCAGGAACTTCACCGAATCGCAGGGGCTGCTCGCCGCGCGGGTTTCGACGGTGATCTTCGTCGTGCTGACCATGGCGGTGGCCACGCAGGCCGAGAAACTCGGCGGTGTCCTCGGTATCGTGGTGCTCTGGGTCGCGGCCCTGATGGGCCCGATCTCGGTGCCGCTGCTGCTCGGCATGCTCCCGGCGTTCCGCCGCTCCGGCTCCCGCGCGGCGCTGATCTCGTGGGCGGGCGGTCTCATCGCCTACGCGATCGCTTACTACGGCTACAACGCCACCCTCGCGGTCACCGTGTCCACCCCGATCCTGGTCTCGCTGGCGCTGTTCATCGGGCTCGGCTACCTCATGCCCGAGCGCAAGGCCTCCACCGACGAGATCATCGACACGATCGACCGCGACGACGACGTCACACCCCGCAAGTCGCAGGACGGCACCACCGTGCCCGCCTGACCGGGCCCGTACCCGGGACCATCCACAAAGAACGAAAGAGAAATCCATGGCACAGCCCAAGATCGAACTCGACGGCCTACTGGCGTTCCCCTTGACCCCCTTCACCGAGGGGCTGGAACTCAACCTCGACGCGTTCGCGGAAACCGTCGAGAGCCACGTGGCCGCCGGAGCCGGTGCGCTGTTCGTCGCCTGCGGTACGGGCGAATTCAGCTCGCTGTCCCCGGACGAGCACGCAGCGATCCTGCGTAAGGCTCGTGAGGTCGTCGCCGGGCGGGTGCCCGTCTGGGTCGGGGCCGGCGGCGGTGCGGCGTCGGCCCGTGCCGGGATCGCGGCGGCGGAGGCGGGCGGCGCGGACGGCGTCCTCCTCCTGCCGCCCTACCTGGTCACCGGCCCGCCTTCCGGTCTGGTCGACCACGTCCGGTACGCCGTCGGCGATTCGTCGATCCCGGTGATCGTCTACCACCGTTCCACCGGTGTGTTCACCCCGGACTCGGCCGTGGACCTGCTCGACATCCCGTCGGTGGTCGGCATCAAGGACGGCTTCGGCGACGTCGAGCTCATGAGCCGGATCATCACCACGATCCGCTCGACCGGCACCGACCGGGCCAGGGATTTCCTGTTCTTCAACGGTCTTCCCACAGCGGAGGTCTCCGCGCGCGCCTACTCCGCGGTCGGCGTGGCGCGGTATTCCTCGGCCGTGCACTGTTTCGCCCCCGAGATCGCGGCCCGCTTCCACCGCGCGCTCGCGGAGAACGACGACGCCGTCATGGAGGCGCTGCTCGCCGGGTTCTACCTTCCGCTGGTGGCGCTGCGGGACGAGGGACAGGGCTTCGCCGTGTCGCTGGTCAAGGCCGCCGCGCGGCTGCGCGGCGACAAGGTCGGCTCGGTCCGGCCGCCGCTGGTCGAGCCCACCGCGGACCAGATCGCCCGCCTGGAGAAGATCATCGACGACGGGTTCGCCGTCCTCAAGACCGTCGAGGCCGGTGCCTGAAGATGAAGGTTCTCGACGTCGTCCTGACCCCGGTCGCCTTCGCCGACCCGCCGCTGCTCAACGCGATGGGCGTGCACGAGCCCTTCGCGCTACGCGGTGTCGTCCAGCTGATCTGCGAGGACGGTGTGGTCGGCCTCGGCGAGTCCTACGGTGACCTCGCGTTCCTTGAGCAGGTCAGGAAGGTGCTCCCGGAACTCAAGGGGCACGACGTGTTCGACCTGCCCGGCCTCCGCCGGAAGATCGCCACCACACTCGGCGAGGTCGTCTTCGCCGACGCTCACGGGCTCACCGGCGGCTTCTCCGTCAGCAAGACCGTCGCCAGCGTGTACTCGCTGTTCGAGGTGGCCGCGCTCGACGCGCAGGGCCACTACCTCGGCAGGCCGGTGGTGGACCTGCTCGGCGGCAAGGCGCGCGACGCCGTCGACTTCTCCGCCTACCTGTTCTACAAGTTCGGCGCCCACCTCGGCGCCGAGGAGGACTCGTGGGGTGAGGTGACCACGCCGGAGGCGCTCGTCGGCGAGGCACGCCGCATGGTGGAGGAGTACGGCTTCGGCTCCATCAAACTCAAGGGCGGCGCCTTCGACCCCGACCAGGAGATGGACGGGATCCGCGCGCTCGCGGAGGCGTTCCCCGACCACCCGCTCCGGATCGACCCGAACGCGGCGTGGACCGTCGAGACGGGGATCCGGGTCGCCGAAGAACTCGACGGCGTCCTGGAGTACCTCGAAGACCCGACGCCGGGCATCGAGGGCATGGCGCGGGTCGCCGAGAAGGCGAACATGCCGCTGGCCACGAACATGTGCGTCGTGCGCTTCGCGGACATCGAGCCCGCGTTCCGGCAGCGAGCGGTCGGCGTAATACTTTCGGACCATCATTACTGGGGTGGTCTGCGGGACACCCAGGCCCTCTCCACCACGGCGGAATGCTTCGACGTGGGGCTTTCCATGCATTCGAACAGTCATCTCGGGATCAGTCTGGCCGCTATGGTGCACGTGGCCGCGGCGACGCCGCACCTGACCTACGCCTGCGACACCCACTGGCCGTGGAAGACGGCCGACGTCATCGCCCCGGGTGCGCTGGAGTTCGTCGACGGTGCGGTCGCGGTGCCCGGCAAGCCGGGGCTCGGGGTCGAACTCGACCCCGACGCGCTGGCGCGGGCCCATGAAGACTATGTCCGAAGTGGACAGACCAAACGGGATGACGTGACCTATATGCGGAAGTTCGTCGGAAGCTTCGAACCGAACACGGCACGGTGGTGACGAGGTGAAGGTCACCGGATACGCCTACCCCTGGGACGTCGTCGACGACCCCGGGTTCGTCGAGCGCGTACGGGAACTCGGCGTCGACGAGGTCGCCGTCGCGGTGTCGTATCACAGCGCCCGCGCGGCGACGCCCTGGTCGCCCGAGCGCACCTCGGTCGTCGCGCGCCACGCGGCGCTGTACCGGCCGGTGCGTGAGGAGGCCTGGGGTGAGCTGAGGCCCGCCGAACCGGACTGGGTCGAAAGCCGCGACAGCGCGGGTGACGCCGTCCGGGCGTTGAACGAGGCGGGTATCCCGGCCGCGGCGTGGCTCGTGCTGACCCATAATTCCCAGCTGGGCACGGAGTTCCCCGATTTCACCGTGCGCAACTGTTTCGGCGAGCGGTATCCGTGGGCGCTGTGCCCCGGCCAGCCCGCCGTCCGCGAGTACGCGGCGAACGTGACCGCGGAAAGCCTCGCCGGGCTCGACTTCGCCACGGTCATCCTCGAGGCGTGTGGTCCGCTCGGCGCCGTGCACCAGCACCAGCACGAGAAGACCGACGGCGTCTGGTCGCCCGCGGTGGCCCGGCTGCTTTCGATCTGTTGCTGCGACGCCTGTCTCGACGCCTGGGCGGCGGCCGGGCAGGATCCGGCGAAGGCACTGGGCAAGCTGCGTGCCGAGGTCCGTCGGCTGATCGACAGCGGCGACCTCCGCACAGGAGAGGACAAGATCCTGCCCACCCTGCGGCAGGTCCTGCTCGACACCCGCCAGCAGGCGACCGACGCCCTCCGGCGTGAGGTGCTCGCGAAGATCCCGTCCGGGCCCAGGATCGTGCTGCACGGCGCGATGGACCCCTGGGTCACCGGCGCGCTGCCGGGACTGACACCGTCCGCCCCGGACGACGTCGACGCGGTGGTGCTGCAGAACTGGGCACCCGGTCACCCCAGTGTGGGCGCCGTCGCGGCGGCACGGGCGAAACTGCCGGAGAAGGTCGCCGTCGGCAGCTACATCACCGCGGTGGCGGCGACCCCGGTGCCCGACATCGAGGCCTACACCACCGAACTCGGCAAGGCAGGCGCCACCGAACTGCACCTGTACCACCTCGGCCTCGCCGGCCCGGGGCGCTGGGCGGATCTCATCGCCGCCGTCAGCGCCGCGCAAGAACTCTAGGAGAAGCAGAAAATCATGAGCCAGGCAACGGATCCCGCCACGCTCGAACAGATCCTCGCGGCCGCCGCCGATGCGGCAGGCACGGCGGCGGCCGCGACCCCAGCCCAGCGCGCCGGATGGCTGAACGCGGCCGCGGACGCCCTCGACGCGGCCGCCGACGAGCTGATCGCGCTGGCCAACCGGGAGACGCATCTCCCGGCCTCGCCGCGCCTGCAGGGAGAGCTGAAGCGCACGACGTTCCAGCTGCGCCTGTTCGGCGAGGTGCTGGCCGACGGCGAGTTCCTCGGCGCCACCGTCGACCACGCGGACGCCGCGTGGCCGATGGGGCCGCGGCCGGACATCCGGCGGCTGCTCACCCCGATCGGACCGGTGCTGGTGTTCGCCGCCAGCAACTTCCCGTTCGCGTTCAGCGTCGCGGGCGGTGACACCGCGTCGGCGCTGGCCGCGGGCTGCCCGGTCGTGCTCAAGGCGCACTCGGGGCACCCGGAGCTGTCCGCCCGCACCGGCGAGGTCCTGCGTGAGGCGCTGGTCAAGGCCGGTGCCCCGGAAGGGATCTTCGCGGTCATCCACGGCCAGCAGAACGGCGTCGCGGCGTTGAAGGACCCGCGGATCCAGGCGGCGTCGTTCACCGGTTCGGTGCCGGGCGGGCGCGCGCTGTTCGACATCGCGACCTCGCGGCCGTCGCCGATCCCGTTCTACGGAGAACTCGGCAGCGTCAACCCGGTCGTGGTCACGCAAGCCGCGATCGACGCTCGCGGTGAGGCGGTCGCCAAGGGCTACGCGGGTTCGTTCACGCTCGGCGCGGGGCAGTTCTGCACCAAGCCGGGGCTGCTGTTCCTTCCCGAGGGCCACGGCCTCGAAGACACGCTGCGCGAGGCCGTCTCGGCGATCCCGGCGCAGCCGATGCTCAACGAGCGCATCGCGGCGGGCTTCGCCGGCGGACTGGCGAAGCTGAGCGAGGTCGCCGGTGTCGAGGTGCTCTCGGAGTCCGGTGGCACGGAAGGGATCTCACACGGCGCGACCCTGCTCGCCACCACCGCCAAGGCATTCCTGGCCGACGCCGACACCGTCCGCGAGGAATGCTTCGGCCCGGCGTCGCTGATCGTCACCTACGCCGACCAGGCCGAGCTGATCAGCCTGCTCGGCGTGATGGAACCAGGGCTCACCGCGACCATCCAGGGTGAGGAGTCCGATGTGGACTGGATCCGCCCGGTCCTCCCGTCGCTGACCCGGGTCGCCGGCCGCCTGCTGTGGAACGACTGGCCGACCGGCGTCACGGTCACCTGGGCACAGGAACACGGTGGTCCCTACCCGGCGACCACCGCGCCGACCAGTACCTCGGTCGGCACCGCCGCGATCGAGCGGTTCCTGCGGCCGATCGCCTGGCAGGGCTTCCCCGACGCGCTGCTGCCGGAACCGCTGCAGGAGAACAACCCGTGGGACCTGCCCCGCAGGATCGACGGGAAACGCTAGAAAACCTCGTGAGTGGTAAGGACGGTTCTAACCGTCCTTACCACTCACGAGCCCTAGACCTTGGGAGGCCCCGTCATGCCCCACTTCGCTGACGTCACCAGACGAACCGCCCTGCGCTCGGGCACGGCGGCGGCCGCTTCGGTGGCGCTCACGTCCGCTCTCGCGAGTCCTTCGTCAGCGCGGCCCGCGCCTCCGGGTCCGTCGGGTACGTCCTCCATCGTCACCGGCTATCGCGAGCTGCAGACCGGCATCAACCGGCCGTCAGCGGAACGCACGGCCGCGCTGGCGAATCTCGACAGGGTCGCGAAGGCCTACCACGACAGCATGACGGTCGGCGACGGTCCATTGTGGAAGGACCTTCCACTCGGCCCCGGCAGCGAGTTCACGACGTCGATGTACGCCCGGCTCCGCGCGATCGCGGTCAACTGGGGTACCCCGGGCGGTGCGCTGGCGGGCGATCCCGCCGTGCTCGGCCGGATCAAGGCGGCGCTGGAACTGCTGTACACCAGCGATCAGTACAGCGAGAAGACCACCGAGATCGGCAACTGGTACACCTACGAGATCGGCATCCCGCTCTACCTGCTGCACATCCTCGCGACGGTCGCGGACGAGCTCACCCAGGACGAACTCGCCAAGTACCTGAGGCCGGTGCTGAAATTCTCCGGCAACCCGAACCTGCGCACCAACAACCCGAGCGTCGTCGAAACCGGCGCCAACCGCGCGGACAAGTCGACGATCTCCATCGTCTCCGGCGCGATGCTCGGGGACGTCGAACGGATCAGACGCGGCGTCGGGGCGTTCACCGACGCCGAAGGCGGGGGAGCGGCGAGCGTCATCGCCAAACTCCACCGCGCGGCGGGCGACGGCTTCCACACCGACGGTTCCTTCCTCCAGCACGATTCGGTGCCGTATCCCGGCCATTACGGCATCATCCTGCTCACCGCCGTCGCGTCCGCCATCCACGTCACCAAGGGCACGGAGTTCGAACTGCCCGCCGAGGTGCGCGACGCGGCGTACGGGCTGGTCTCGGACACGTTCGCGCCGTTCGTCTACGCGGGCGCGCTGATGGAGTCCGTCCGCGGCCGGTTCCTTTCCCGGCAAGGGGAATCCGCGCACGACATCGGGCACCAGCTCACCGGCGCGGTGGTCCTGCTGGCGCGATCGGCGAGCGGGAAGCGCAAGGATGAACTCGGCGGCCTGGCCGCGAAGTGGATCACCGAGGACACTTTCGCGCCGTACCTCAAGATCCCTGACCCCGAGCGGTTCGCGCCGGGACCGGACCTCGTCGGCATCCCCGGCATCGAGTTCGCGCAAGAGTTGCTGGCGACCGAGATCCGGCCGACGCCGACGGTCGCGACGCATCGCGTGTTCGGCCAGCAGGACCGGATGGTGCACATCACCGAAGGCTGGTCGGCCTCGCTCGGCATCGCCTCGACACGGATCGCGCGGTACGAGTCGGTCAACTCGATGAACCTGCACGGCTGGTACACCGGCGACGGTTCGCTGTACCTGTTCCTGCCCAAGGCCAAAGGGCACTTCACCGACGCCTACTGGCCGACGGTCGACCCGCTGCTGCTGCCGGGCACGACCACCAAGACCGGCCCGGCCCCGAAACTGGAGCAGGTGCCGCTGACCAGCAAGGATCACTGCGGTGGAGTCCGCTGGGACGCGCGGCACGGCGCGCACGCCCTCGACTTCATTTCGCAGGACGGCACGCTGACCGCGAAGAAGTCGTGGTTCTTCACGCCGTCGGGTGTGGTGTGCCTCGGTGCCGGGATCACCGACTCCTCCGGCGAGCGGATCCGGACCACGATCGAGAACCGCAACCTCGGTGAGAACGGATCCGGTGTCCTGCTGGCCGATGGTCATCTGGTCGGCGGCTCGGAGTCCCTGCGGCGCAAGCGATGGTTGCACCTCGAGAGGGTCGGTGGCTACGTCCTGCTCGACGACGCCGAGGTGACCGCGCTGCGCGAGGACCGGACGGGGACCTGGCGCGACGTCGACAAGGGCGCCAACACCAAGGGCACCACGGTGCCCTACACCCGGCGCTATCAGAAGCTGGTGATCGAGCACGGGATCAAGCCCTCCAACGCGCGCTACGCCTACGTGGTCCTTCCCACCGCGTCGGTGCTGGAGACGATCGCCTCGGCCTGGGCGTGGCGTGTGCGGTCCAACACCGCGACCGTGCAGGCCGTCCGGCTGTGGGACGCGACCCTGCTGGCGAACTTCTTCGAGGCCGGCTCCGTCGACGAGGTGTCGGTGTCCGGTCCTGCGTCGGTGGCGCTCGGCCGGACGGGGAACGGTTGGCAGCTGGCCGTTTCGGATCCGACGCAGCGGCAGGATGCCCTGCGCGTGACCGTGCGGCGGAAGACCGTCGAGGTGCCGGTGAAGGACACGTTCGGTGCCACACAGATCGTCCGCATTTAGGTGACTGATTGCGGGTCCGGGGCGTCCCGGACGACGTGGTGTCCGAGCACCGGGAATTCTTCGGAAATCTTCGTAAGTGATGTCGAGCGGTGATCGTCGGCTCCGACCCAGGGACGAAGCTAAAGTTGCAGCGACCCTATGGAGGACCTGATGACCACCTCGTTCGAGACCGTGACCTCGGCCGACGGCACCCCGATCGCCTTCGACCGGGCCGGGGAGGGCGCGCCGGTCATCCTGGTCGGTGGCGCGTTCAACGACCGGACGACCCTGGCCGGCCTGGCCGCGACGCTGGCCCCGGACTTCACCGCGATCGCCTACGACCGGCGCGGGCGGGGTGACAGCGGTGCGGGCGCGGTCTATTCGGTGGAGCGCGAGGTCGAGGATCTCGCCGCGTTGGTCGAGCACGTGGGCGGTTCGGCCGCGGTGTTCGGGCATTCGTCGGGTGCGGTGCTGGGGCTGGAGGCGGCCGCCAGAGGCGTCGCCATGACCAGCCTCGCCGTGTACGAGCCGCCGTACGTCGTCGACGACAGCCGTACCAGGCCCGCGGCCGACCTCTTCGACCGCGTCCGGGCCTTGATCGCCGACGGCGACCGCGACGGCGCGGCGGAGCTCTTCCTGGTCGAGGGGACGGCCACACCGGCCGAGGTCGTCAAGGGGATGCGGGACGACCCGTTCTGGGCGTGGTTCACCGGACTCGCCCACACACTGCCCTACGACCTCGCGCTCTGCGGTCCCGGCAACGTGTTGCCCACGGACAGGCTGGCCAAGATCTCGGTACCCACGCTGGTCATGGACGGCGGGGAGAGCGAAGCCTGGATGCGGGCGGGCACCCGCGCGGTCGCGGACACGGTCCCCGGCGCCCGGTACGCCACCGTCGAGGGGCAGGACCACGGCGTCCTCCACCAGCCGGACACCTTGCGCGGTCTGCTCACCGATTTCCTCAAGTGACGATCTTCAGCGGTTCGGCCGGGCTCGCCTGTTCGAGCAGCCCGGCCAGCGCGGTCAACGGTGGGCTGACGTGGCCGGTCCGCCAGACGAGCCCGAGCTGGCTGGTGGCCTCCAGGCCGCGGACCGGGACGTAGCGCAGATCGGTGCGGGTGTGCTGCTCCGTCAGCGGGCGGCACACCAGCATCGCGTGCATTCCGGACGCCGCCAACGCCATTCCCTGCTGGACGGTCGTGATGCCCGCGGTCGAGGGAATCGGCGTGCCCGACGGAGTGGCCGGCGGGGTGCGCGCGGCTTTCCAGTAGCCGGGTCCGTCACCGGCCCGGTGGAGCAGGTCGAGCTTCGCGAGTTCTTCCAGGTCGATCGACTCCCGCTCCGCGATCGGGTGACCGGCTCCGACCATCACGTACTGGTCTTGCGGCGGGAACCGGAAGCCGACCGTGAGCTCGGGTTCGTGGACCGGGAGCTCCGCGATGACAGCGTCGACCTCGCCCTCGAGCACGGCGGTGAACGGTGAGCCGAGCGGGACGTCGTGGGTGTGCACGGCCACGCCGTGCTGATCGTGCAGCGCGCGGAAGGTCGAGGTGACCTCTTCGTAGACCATGCCGGTGAACCCGACCCGCAGTTCTTCGAGGGCGCCGCGCATCGCCCGCTCACGCGCGCGCTCGAAGGTGCGGAGCAGGGCGCGATAGGCGGGGCGGACTTCTTTGACGAACTGTGCGCCGACGCGGGTGAGGCCGACCTTGCGGCTGGTGCGCTCGACCAGCCGCGCGCCGACCCGCGTCTCCAGGGCGGCGATGAGCTGGCTCACGCGCGATTGCGAGTAACCGAGCCGCTCGGCCGTGTGCCCGAAATGCAGTTCCTCCGCCAGCGTGACCAGGCATTCGATCTGCTGCAGATGCGCCTGATGCATGGTGGGAAGCGCGTCGCCCATACTCGGACGATAGCACCGCATCGATTAGCCAGGCTCATCGATCGATGAGGAAGGCGCCGTTGTTCCGGGTGCCGCGCGGTGATGGGCTGGACGGCATGAGTTCTTCTGTGTCCTACCCGGATCCGGTCCGTCAGGAGCGGACTTCCCTGCCGCGATGGGTCGCCGTCGGCGTGCTCACGCTGAGCACGTTCCTGGTGGTGACCTCCGAGATGCTGCCGGTCGGGATGCTCACCCCGATGGCGGACGGCCTGGGCCTCTCCCCAGGGGCGACCGGCCTCAGCCTGACCGTCACCGGCCTGGTTTCGGCGGTCACCGCTCCAGTGGTCCCGCGGCTGCTCGGGAACCTCGATCGGCGCCGGGTGCTGGCCGCGGCCGTGGTGGTGCTGGCCGCCGGCAACGGGCTGACCACGATCGCCGTCGATTTCGGGCTCCTCATGGTCTCGCGGGTCGTTCTCGGTATCGGCATGGGCGCCGTCTGGGGGATGGCCTCGGCTGTGGCCATCCGGCTGGTCGCGCCTCGTGACAGCGCCCTCGCGGTTTCGTTCGTCGTCAGTGGTGTCGCCGCCGCCTCGGTGCTCGGGGTGCCGTTGGGCACGTTCGTGGGAAACGCTTTCGGCTGGCGGGCCGCCTTCTGCGCGCTCACCGTGATCGCGTTGCTCCTCGTCCCCGCTTTGCTGCTGACGCTGCCCACGCTGCGCCGTCCCGTCGTCGTCGCGGAGACCGGCGCCGGACAGCGCCGCTCGTTGTTCCGTCCCGCCGTGGTCACGGGGCTCGCCGTGGTGGTGCTGCTGGTCACCGCGCACTTCGCCGCGTACACCTACGTGCGTCCCGCTCTCGAAGAACTGCCCCGGATGCCGGCGGACGCGATCGCGCTGCTGTTGCTCCTCTACGGCGTTTTCGGACTGATCGGCAACTTCGTGGCCGGGGCCGGTGCCGGGCGCAGGCCACGCCTGACCGTGCTGCTGCTGGCGGCCGGTATCGCCGTCGCGCTCGGGGTTCTGGCGCTCTTCGGTGCCTCGGCGCTCGCCGCCGGGATCGCGATCGCCCTGTGGGGGATGGCCTACGGCGGACTGTCGGTCGGAGCGCAACTGTGGATGACCGCCATCGCACCTGATCGCGTCGAGCACGTCACCGGTCTCTACGTCGGCGTGTTCACCGGTTCGATCGCCCTGGGCGCATTCGCCGGCGGCTTGGTCGTCGAAGGGGCGGGTGTCCTGCCGTTGCTGTGGAGTACGGCGGCGCTCGCCGTGGTCTCCCTGCTGGTGGGGTCCGCGGGCAGGCCCATCGCGGCGTAGTGGTCCCGCGCGGCGCCGGCCTGTCCCAGCCCGGCCAGCGCGCGGGCTTCCTGCAGCCGGTAGCCGATCCGCCTCGCCGTTTCGAGCGCGAGCCGATGCTGCCGGTGGCTCGCCGTCGTCTCGCCGAGCGCGAGGCAGGCGGTGCCCAGGCTGTTGGCCGCCATGGCCAGCAACAGCGGATGGTTGAGCCGGGTGAGGATCGCGCACGCGCGTTCGGCCTGCTCGCGCGCGTCGCCCGGCCGGTGGGCGAGCAGCAGGGCGTCGGAGAGGTCGATCCGGCTCCACGCCTCGCCGAACAGGTAGCCGAGGTCCCGCGACGCGGTGATCGAACGCTCGATGGCCTCGAAGGCCTCGTCGAAGCGGCCGAGCCGGGCGAGGACCAGGCCGAGCTGGGCCGAACTCAGGATCGTGCCGCGGGCGTCCTCGCGCAGCGCCACCGCCCGCCGGGCCGACTCCAGCGCGTCGTCCAGCCTGCCGAGCACCTCCTGCGTGTTGCTGAGGTTGGTCCAGAGCGTGGCGGCGGCGTCGAGGTCGGTGGTCTCGTCCGCGACGGCCAGGCCGTCACGATAGAACCGGATCGCCTCGGGGTAGCGGCCGAGCATGCTGTGCAGCGCGCCCGCTCTGGACAGCGCGATCGCCTCGGCCGCGCGATCGCCGGACGCACGGACGACGTCCAGCCGTTCCAGGGCGCGGTCCATCCCCTCGGTGAGCCGCCCGTTCTCCCAGAACGCCAGGGTGAGGCTCGCCAGGCTCAGCTGGATCGCGTGCGGATCGCCGATCCGCCGGGCGGCGGCGATCCCGGTCCGCGCCACGGCGAGCAGCTCGTCGAGGTGCCCGCTCTCCCGGAGGTGTTCCGTGGTGTCCGCGGCGATCCGCCAGGCGTACTCGTCGAGACCGGCGTCGAGGGCGTGGCGGGTCACCGCGACCAGGTTCGCCCGTTCCGTCCGGTACCAGTCAGGGCCGCCGCCGTCGCGGTAGTGATCGAGCAGCCGGTTCACGGCCGGAGCCGATTCCTCGTCGCGTGCGGCGTTACGGGCGTGCTCGGCGATCAGGTCATGGAACGCATAGCGGCCCAGCGAGGGCTGCCTGAGCAGGTGGGCGTCGAGCAGGTCCTCCAGCAGGCGTTCGGCCTCGCTTTCGCCGGTACCGGCCAGCGCGGCCGCCGCGGGCACACCGATGTCGGTACCGGGATTTCGCCCCAGCAAACGGAACATGCGCTGTTGCGCGGCGTCGAGTTCCCGATAGGACAGTGCGAAGGCCGCGGCGACGTCGCGTCCGGCGACCTTCAGCTCGGCGAGCCTGTCGTGTTCGGAGCCCAGCCGCTCGGCCAAGGTCTCCACGGTCCACTGTGGACGATTCTGCAGCCGGGCGGCGGCGATCCGGATCGCCAACGGCAGATTCCCGCACAACGCGGCCACGCCCGAGTCCGGTCGCCCGGACGCCGCCGCGAACAGGGCGCCCGCCTGTTCGTCCGGCAGGACTTCGAGACTGATCGACGCGGCACCGTCGACGGCGGCCAGGCGGCGCCTCCCGGTGACCACGAGGGCGACCGTGGCCGAACCCGGCAACAGCGGCCGTAGCTGTTCGGCGCTCGCGGCGTTGTCGAGGACCACGAGCAGCGACCGGCCCGCCGTTCTGGCCCGCCACAGTTCGGCCCGCCGGTCCACGCCGCCGGGGAGCCGGGAAGCCGGGACGTCCAGCTGCCCGAGCAGGGCTTCGAGTGCGGCCTCCGGCGGGAGTGGTTCACGGGCGGGGGAATGGCCGTGCAGATCCACGAACAGTTGCCCGTCGGGGAAGTCGGCGGCGAGCCGGTGCGCGGCGTGGACGGCGAGCGAGGTCTTGCCGACACCGGCCATACCGTCGACGGTCACCGGGCGGCCGAGGTGGACGGCGTCGAGCAGGCGGCCGATCTCGGCCTCCCTGCCGGTGAAATCCGGTACGTCGTAAGGGAGGAAGCAGCGGGTCTTGCCGTATTCCGGCTCGTCGCGGAGGATTCGCTCGTAGAGTTCGCGCAGCTTCGGTCCGGGATCGATTCCGAGTTCCTCCACCAGCCGCGTGCGCGCCTGCCGGTAGACGTTCAGCGCGTCGGCCTGCCTGCCCTGCTGATGCAGCGCGCGCATGAGCAGCCCGGCGAACGGCTCCCGGAGCGGGTGTTCGGCGACCAGCGCCGTCAGCTCCGCGACAGAGTCTTCACCGGCGGAGATCTCTTCGTCGAGGCAACGCTCCACAACGGACAGACGGCGCTCGTCGAGTTCTTCGGCCTCGCCGCGCAGCGCCATACTGTCCACACCGGACAGAGCCGGTCCGTGCCAGCACCTGAGTGCTTCGCGGAACTCGCCACGCGAGACGTGCTCCTCGAACGAGCGCAGGTCGAAGGTGTGCGGGCGCAGGACGAAGCCGGGTCCTTCGGCGGTCAGGACGTCTTCCGCGGCGCCCTCTGCGACGAGAGTGCGCTTCAGGGCGGTGGTGAGATTGCGGATCTGGCGGACGGCCGTGGCGGGCGGATCCTCGTCCCAAACGACGTCCACCAGCCGTGAGACCGAGACGACGCGATCGGCGCCGAGCAGGAGCGCGGCCAGGATGCGCTCTTGCCGCGAGCCCGCCAGCTTCAGCGGCCGCGCGCCACTCCGGCACTGCACCGGCCCCAGTATCCGGAACTCCATCGCACCCCCTCCCGCGAGGTTAACCGGCCCCGCGTCCGCGCCGGTGCGGAAGTGATGCAGCTGTGATGCGCCGTCCGGCGAATCTGCTGGTGGAAGAAGTACAGGATGTGATGAGGAGAACCCCATGCGCAAGCGTTATCACGCGGCCTTGGCCGGACTGGTCGTGGCGGCGGCGGGGATCGGCGTACCGGCCGCGGCGGCGGCCAGTGATCAGCAGGCCGAGAACGAACGGCAAGCCTGTCAGCGCGCGTTCGACCGCGCCGTCTGGGAGGACATGGACAGCTACAACAAACGCGACGAGGCCCGCTACCGGGCGATCATCCACCAGAACATGGTGACCGTCGGGCGCAAAGGACAGCTGTTCATCGGCTACGAGGCCAACGTGGAGCCGGTGGTCGACGTGCAGTTCAAGCTTCCGTACGAGTACAGCATGCCGTGGACGGTGACCCACACCGTCGTCGAGGACTGCAAGATGGGCTTCGCGATCCTCGACGCCTACTACAAGGCGCCGTCGCAGAACATCGACCGGCACTACACGATCAGCCTGACGCTGGTGCGCGAGCACGGCAAGTGGCAGGTCATCAAGGACACCGTGACCGACGTGCTGCCCTGAGTGACTCGTGAGTGGTAAGGACGGTTCTAACCGTCCTTACCACTCACGAGGCGTGCCCCTACGGCTTCCGGCCCACCCCGGCATACGGGAGTGAGTTGATCTCGGGGTCTTCGGACATGTCACCGGCGCCCTGGGGATTCCACATCGCACAGCCGACGACGCCGGGTTCGATGACGTCGAATCCCTCGAAGAACGAAAGCACCTGGTCGTGGGTCCGGGGGATGGGGTCGTTCTGGGTGCTCTTGTACGCCTCGATGGCCTCGTCGAGGCCGCTCGAGTTCGCGTCGGCGGCGACGTGCGAGATGGCGAGGAAGCTGCCGGGGGCGATCCGCTCCCGGTAGCGGGCCAGTACCGCGTGCGGCTCCCACGAGTCCGGCACGAAATGCAGCAGCAACAACATGAACAGGCCGACCGGCTGGTCGAGGTCCAGCAGTTCCCTCGTTTCGGGCGCGTCGAGGATGTCGTCGACGTCGCGGAGGTCGGCCTGGATCGCCGCGCATCGGTCGTTGCCGCGCAACAGCAGTTTCGCGTGTGCCATGGCGACCGATTCGCGGTCGACGTAGACCACCCGGCAGGACGGGTCGATCCGCTGGACGATCTCGTGGAGGTTGCCGACGGTCGGGATACCGGAGCCGATGTCGAGGAACTGCCGCACACCCGCTTCCACCATGTGCTGCGCGGCACGCCGCAGGAAGGCCCGGTTGAGCCGGGCCGCGTCGCGGATGCCCGGCATGATCTTCAGGATCTGTTCGCCCAGTTCACGGTCGGCCTGGAAGTTGTGATCGCCGTTGAGCCAGTAGTCGTAGACCCGGGCGGGATTCGGCACGGTCGTGTCGACCTCGGGGGGCACCCAGCTCAGGTTCGAAGTCACCGTCGTCGCCGCCGTTCGATTGGGATCCGATGGGGCACAGGAGTCTAGCGGGCTCACGGGGCCGGGCTGCCATCGTCCGATCGTGTGGATGTGCGGCGGCGGAACCCCGTCCGCGGCCTCGTGGTCCTAAAGTTGCCGGGTTCAGCGTCCAGGCACCGGGAGACGAGCACGATGGCACCACCTCCGGACGTCGCTGTCGCACCAGGCCGGTGGCCGGTGCTGGGGCATACCGTGCCGATGCTCCGTGATCCGCTGAAACTGTTGTCCTCACTGCGATCGCACGGCGACGTCGTGCGACTCGACTTCGGCCCGATGCCGGTCTACCTGGTCACCACGCCGGAACTGGCCTGGCGGCTGCTCGCGGTCGACGCGGGGAAGTTCGACAAAGGCATCGTGTTCGACAAGATGCGGCCGTTGTTCGGCGACGGGCTCGCGACCTCCAACGGCGCCTTCAACCAGCGGCAACGCCGGATGATGCTGCCCGCCTTCCAGCGAAGCCGTATCGCGCTCTATGCCGAGACGACGATGACGAAGCTCGCTGCTGACCTCGCCGACTCGTGGAAACCGGGCGAGGTGGTCGAATTCGACCGGCGCATGCAGGATCTCGCGCTGACCATCTCCGGGCGCACGCTGTTCTCCACCGAACTCGGTGACGACGCGCTCACCGAGATCCAGCGGTCGATCCCGATCATGTTGAAGTACGTCATGGTCCGGGCCTTCTCGCCGAAGTTCGTGGAACGCCTGCCGATCCCGGCGAACCGTGAGTTCGACGCGGCGGCCGCGCGGCTGCGGCGGGTCATCGGCGACGCCGTCGTCGAGGCGCGCGGGAAGGGCGGCGATCAGGGCGATCTGCTGTCGATGTTGTTGCTGGCCAAGGACGACGAGACCGGCGAGAAGATGACCGACCGTCAGGTGGAGGACGAGGTCATCACGATCCTCACCACCGGCGCCGAGACCACGGCCGTCGCGCTCGCGTGGTTCTTCCACGAGATCGGGGCGCGGCCGGACATCGAGCGCCGCTTCCACGCCGAGGTCGACGAGGTGCTGGCCGGCGGGCCCGCGCGGTTCGAACACCTGCCGCGCCTGGTGTACACGCAGCGGATCATCAACGAGGTCGTCCGCCGGACCCCGCCGGTGATCCTGATGCGGCGGGCGCGGGAGGACGTCGAACTAGGCGGTGTGCGCATCCCCGCCGGTACCGAGGTCGCGGTCAGCCAGCACACGCTGCATCGCGATCCGCGCTGGTTCCCCGATCCCGAACGGTTCGATCCGGATCGCTGGGAGCCCGAGCGCGCCGCCGAGGTGCCGAAGGGCGCGTTCATCCCGTTCGGCGCCGGCGCCCGGCTGTGCCCCGGCCATCAGTTCGCTCCCACGGAGATCGCGTTGGTGGCGGCGACGATCAGCGCTCGGTGGCGGCTGGAACCGGTACCGGGGGTGAAGGTCTTTCCCAAGATCAAAGCGACGATGCAGCCGAACCGGTTGCCGATGATCGCGCGGCCGAGGACAACGGGCTGACGGTGAGCGTTCGATCACCAGGTGTAGGGTTCATGCTCTTTCCGAGCGTCCCGATTCCGGAGAGGGTTCTGTGAGAATGCCGCTCAAACTGGCGACGGCGGTGGCCGCCTGCTGCGTGCTCCTCGGTGGTTTCCTGGTCGCGGCCCCGGCCGAAGCCGTCGACATCCGCTGTTCCGATCTGGATCTGCCGGTCACCGGCCCGCTCGGCGAACCCGCCACGGTGCACGGCCGGTTCTGCCTGCCCGACGGCCCGGCGCCCAAGGCGGTTCAGCTGCTGGTGCACGGCGGCACCTACAACAGCGCCTACTGGGACCTGCCCTACGACCCGGATCGCTATTCGTACCAGCGGGACATGGCCAAGCACGGCTATGCGACCTTCGCCGCGGACCAGCTCGGTTCGGGCGGGAGCAGCAAACCGCTCAGTCTTCCGCTCCTGCTGCCGGCGCTGGCGCGATCGATGCACGAGGTGATCGGTCATCTGCGCGCGGGCCGGGTCGGTGGTACGCCGTTCGAGAAGGTCGTGATCGTCGGGCATTCGGTCGGTTCGGGCATCGTGGCGGCCGAGGCCTCGACGTACCAGGACGTGGACGGCGTGATCCTCACCGGTATCACGCATCTGCCGTCGGTCCCCGCGCTGACCTTCGGGGTGCTTTTCGGCCTGCAGCCCGCGTTCACCGACGGTCAACTCGGTTCGCTCGGCAGCGATCCGCTTTATTTCACGACGAAACCGGGAGCGCGTGCCGGACTGTTCTACGCGACGGAAAATGCCGACCCGCGGGTGATCGAAGCCGACGAGGCGACCAAGGATCAGGTTTCGGTCCCGGGAATGGGAACGGTCGCCGTGTTCGGCATCGTACTGCCCGCGACGAAAGCGATCCGGGTACCGGTTCTCCAGGCGGTGGGGGAGAAGGACATCCTGTTCTGCGGCCTTTTCGCGCTTCGGGACTGTTCGAGCGGCGAGACGCTACGTCCGGCGGAAGCGCCGTTCTACCGGCCCGAGGCCGAGCTTTCCACGTATGTTCTGCCCGGTGCCGGACATTCGCTGGCGCTGCACCGCAACGCGTCCCAGTATCGGGACGCCACCCGCGTTTGGCTGAGGGACAAGGTCGGTGTTGCAGCACCGTAAGATGATCACCCGACTGGGTGACCGTTTAACCGTGAGTACGGCTACAGAATCGTGGAGGATGTCTCCACCACGGAAGACGACAACGACCCCAGGATCGGCGGACGTGACTGTCCCACTTCCGTCCGGCGATGAGTTCTCCGTATCGCCGGACGCCACGAAGAGAACTTCATTCTCCGCATCGCCGAAGCGGAAGAGCGCCGCGCCGACCCGCGCCACGTTGGCCCGCAAGTGGGCCTACCTGGTCACGAGCACGGCGTATCTTCCGTATACCCACGCCCAGGTCGAAGAGCATTTCGCCGCCCTGCTCGACGAGGTCTTCGCGGCGGTGCTGAGTGAGGACGCCGAGCCCGCGCAGGCCACCGAAGCCGGCGCGCGGCTCGTCGCGCTCAGGTGCGTCGGGCCGGAGAGCCTGCGTCGCACGATGGACGTACTCGGTAAGGGGCTCTTGCACGAACCGGAGTTGCGGAGCGTGAAGTCGCTCCCCGAACGGGTGTTGCAGGTGATCGGCGCGCTCGCTTCCGGCTACGGCGAGGCGTTGCGCGAGAGCATCCAGACACAGCAGGAGGATCTGAGCCGCACACTGGTCACGCTCGAACGCGAGACCCGGCGTGAACTGGTGCTGACGCAGGCGCGCTTCGATCAGCTGTTCACCGGTTCGGCGACCGGGGTGGCCGTCACCAGGGTCGACGGTCGCGTCCAGCGGGTGAACCCGGCGTTCGCCGAAATGCTGAACCGGCCCGTCGCGGACCTGATCGGGCTCAATCTCTACGAGCTCGTGCACCCGGACGACGCCGACGGCCTGCGCGAGGGGTACCGGAAGCTGCTCGATGGCACGAGCCAGCGGCTCGCGCTGTCGCGAAGACTCGTGACCGAGGACGAGGAACCGACGTGGGCCGGGTTCACCGGCGCCGTCATCCGCGACCCGGCAGGCGAAGCCCGGCAGTTGATCACCCTGGTCGACGGGGACACCGACATCTCGTTGCTCCAGCGGCAGCTGAACCGTCAGTCCCTGCACGATCCGCTGACCGGCCTGCCGAACCGGCAGTGCTTCGGCACCCGCCTGGAACGGGCGCTGGGGCACGCCGACCCGTCCTTCGGTGTCACGGTCTACCACCTCGACCTCGACAACTTCTCCCTGATCGCGGGTGGGCTCGGCCAGAAACAGAGCGATGACCTGCTGAAGAACGTCGCCGGGAAGCTGCGGGCCGTCGTCGGCGGCGAGGACGCGCTCGTCGCCAGGATCGGCGGCGACGAATTCGGCATCCTCATCCAGAACACCGCGGGCAGCCCGGACGTCGCCACCGTCATCGGCATGATCAACCAGGAGCTGTCCGAACCGGTCTACCTCGAAGGCGGCAGAGGGGTCGCGGTTTCGGCCTGTGTCGGGGTCGTGCACCGGCCGCCGAAGGACATCGAGCCGAACGAACTGCTGCGCGTCTCCGGCATGACGCTGCGCCGGGCGCAGGCCAATGGCTACCGGCAGTGGGCGCTGTCCGACTCCGTCCTCGACACCAGGGAGCGGCACGAGTTCGGCCTGGCCGTCTCCATGGCGGGCGCCTGGGAGACCGGTGAGGTCGAGGTCAGGTTCCGGCCGCTGACGTGGCTGGCGGACAGCAGGCCGGCGGGCATCGAGGCGAGGCTCGTCTGGAACCATTCGCGCCACGGCCGGATCGGTCACGACACCTGCGTCCGCTTCGCCGACGAGACCGGCCTGATCGTGCCGCTCGGTGAATGGCTCATCCGCACCGCGTGCGAGGAGTCGGACGACAGGCTCCCGATGGTCGTGGGACTGACCCCGCATCAGGCAGCGGATCCCGATCTCGTCGGGTCGGTGCGGAACGTGCTGACCGCGACCGGTCTCGGGCCGTCACGGCTGCGGCTCGGCTTCCCCGCCGGCGCCGTCCACGCCGATCTCGGCGAGACCGTCGACAACCTGCACCTTCTCGCCGAGATCGGCGTGGACGCGGAACTGCAGGACTTCGGTGCGGCCGGTGATGTCGTCTGTCTGGCCGACGTGCCCGTGCGGACGGTCCGGATCGCGCCCCGGCTGGCGGAGCGGCGGACGGAACCACTGGCGGAACGTTCGCTGCGGAATCTCATCGAGACCGCGACCATGGCGGGCGCGACGGTGATCGCGGACGGGATCGACTCGACCGGAGACGCCGGATGGTGGCGGTCCGCCGGTGCCCATATCGGTGCCGGAAGGTATTTCGGTTAGGCCATTCGGCCGATCTCGCGTGCTTAGAGCCGTAACTCGCGTGCTCGGAGACGGAACTCACGAGTTCCGCCTCCGAGCACGCGAGATCGTCGTTCAAGCACGCGAGTCACGGGTTCGGTTAGGCCATTCGCCGCATCGAAAGGCGCTAAGTTACCCGAGGGTTGACGTTCGCGGGCGGATTGGGCAACATCCCAGGTCCTCACCCCGCACCTCGGAGGCATGCACATGCAGGTAGGCCCGGGGCGTGGCGGGCGTTTCAACGCGCCCGTCGTCGTCTTGAGCCTGTTGCTGGTGATCGCGCTCGGTGCCTGGTGGGGCGTGGACTATCTCCGGGCCCGGTTGGCGGGCAACGGTTGTGACGCGCTGACGCCGGTCCGGATCACCGCCGCGCCCGACGTGGCGCCGGTGCTCACACGGCTCGCGAAGACCGTGCCGCAGGAAGAATGTTTCAGTGTCACCGTGACCGCGAGCGAGTCGGCCACAACCGCCGACCTGCTCGGGACCACCGCCTCCGGCGGGCCCGACGTCTGGGTTCCCGAGTCGAGCACGATGCTGTCGCAGGCGAGGGACGCCGGCGCGTGGAACCTGCCTGAATCCGGTCAGTCGGTGGCGAATTCCCCGGTGGTGCTGGGACTTCCCGACGAAACCGCGCGGCGGTTCGGCTGGCCGGGGAAAGCTCCCTCCTGGCAAGAGATCCTCGGCGATTCCCCGGTCGGGATACCGGACCCGGCACGCGATCCACTCGGCATCGGCACACTGCTCGTCCTGCGGAAGCTGACCGAGAAGGAGCCCGATCCGGCCGCGGCCTTCACCGCCGCCATGCGCAAGCTGAACCCGGCACCCGGACAGTCCCCGGCCGCCTTTCCGGCGACCGAGCAGTCCGTACTCGCGCGGAATCTGGTGGCGGCCTACCCCGGTGTCCCGGTGCAAGGATTCGACTACCCGTATGTCGTGCTGCCCAAAGCGTCCGAAGCGTCGAGGAGCGCGGCGGAACGCTTTCTGCGCCTGCTGCTGGATCCGCTCGCCGGCACCATCTTCGCCGACGAGGGATTCCGCGCCCCCACCGGTCAGTTCGCGGTGCCGCGGGCGCGGGACAGCCGGACCGATCCGGCGCCACATCCGCCTGGCGCCCCGCCGGTGACGGACCTGTACGCCGCGCTGCAGGCCTGGGCGGGGACGAATCTGAGCGCCCGGGTCCAGGTGCTGCTCGACGTCTCCGGTTCGATGGCCGCCGCCGTGCCGGGGACCGGGAAGAGCCGGATGGAACTCACCCTGCAGGCCGCGACGCAGGGGCTCGGACTGTTCAAACCCACCACGGAACTGGGATTGTGGCTGTTCTCGACCAAATTGGACGGTGAGAAGGACCATCGTGTCCTGCTGCCGATGAGGACGATCGCCGAACAGATGGCCTCGGGCGGTGTCGAACGACTGCAAGCCGTGCGACCGAAGGCGGGCGGGGCGACCGGGCTCTATGATTCGATCCTCGCCGCGTACCAGAACGCCAGGCAGAACTGGAAACCCGGCCGGATCAACCTGGTCGTCGTCCTCACCGACGGGCGAAACGAGGACAGTGAGACGATCGGGCTGCCGCGGTTGCTGGAGGAACTCGGCGAACTCCAGGATCCGCGGAAACCGTTGCCCGTCATCGGGATCGGCATCGGTCCGGATATCGACGCGGCCGAACTGCGGCAGGTTTCCACGGCCACCGGCGGGGATTCGTTCACCACCCCCGACCCGAGGAAGATCTCGGACGTCTTCTACCAGGCGCTGAGCAAGATCATGTGCCAGCCGCCGACCTGCAAGAATTGAGGAGACCCGTGGTTCTCCGGGGGAAAAGACCTTCGCCGGTCACGCTCGCCGCGTTCGCCGCCGGCGTGATCCCGTTCGTCCTGCACGCGTGGGCCGCGCTGCGCGGCAGCCTCGCGCAAGACGACTTCGTCATCACCTATCACGCCGCGAAGTCGGGACCGTTCGACTTCGGCTACTTCTTCCAGGATTACCACGGTCATCTCGCGCCCGGCGGATTCCTGCTCGCCGACGTGCTGACCGCCTGGGCACCGCTGAACTTCGCCGTGCTGATGGCGCCGGTCCTGCTGATGCAAGCGGCGGCCTCCGTGCTGCTGTGGGCGGTGCTGGTGCGCTGTTTCGGGCGCCGGTGGGGGATTCTCGTCCCGTTCACCATGTTCACGACGTCGACCTTGCTGCTCGTCCCGACGTTGTGGTGGGCCTACGCCATCCAGATCGCGCCCGTGCTGCTGGCCACCACCGCCGCTCTGCACGCGCACGTGCGGTATCTCGCCGACGGCGGCCGCTGGGCGATCGCTACCGTGGCGTGGACGGTTTTCGGGCTCGCCTTCTATGAAAAGGCGGTGTTCATCCCGGTGCTGATCGCCGGGATCACCGTGCTGCTCGGGGTCTCCCTGCGCCGCCACCTCGTGCTGATGGGGGTTCTCGCTGTTGTCCTCGCGGGCTACGCCGTCGTTTTCCTGGCGTTGACCACGAGCCAGGTCGGGCAGGGCGGCGGTCCGGTCACCGTCGGCACGGTCGCGGACATGACGGGCCGGATGCTCGGCGACACCCTGATCCCCGGGATGGTGGGCGGGCCCTGGTCCGGACCTGGTCCTGGCGCGACGTTCGCCGCTTCCCCCGTGGTGGTGCGGATCGTGCTGCTGCTCGTGGCCGTCGCGGTGCTGGTCATCGGGATCCGCGTGGGCGGGCTCCGGGCCCGGAAGGCGTGGATCCTGCTGGGCCTGGTGTTCGTGGCGGACATCGGGCTTTCGGCGGCCACCCGGCTCACCGAGGTCGGCCCGGCGCTGGGCAGCGATCCCCGCTATGTGGCCGATCTGGCGCTCGTCGTCGCGCTGTGTCTCGCGTTCGCCTTCCTGGAACCCAAACCTCTCGACCGGCCTTCGGATCCCGTGCCGTCCTCGGCGAAACGGCCGCTCGCCCTGGTGTTGTGCGTCGCCTCGATCGCGAGTTCAGTCGTCGGCTTCTCCCGGCTGGCGCCCGGGCTGCGGTTCGAGCACTCCCGGGAGTTCCTCGCCAACGCGCGGGCCTCGATCGAACGGGAGCCCGATCTCGTCCTGTTCGACACGGCGGTACCGAACGACATCCTGCACGGCTGGTTCGGCGAGAACGCCCGCGCGTCACGGGTGGTGGGCCTGATCCCGGGCTTCCTGTTCGACCAGCCGACGAGCCGGATGTCCCTTTTGGACGATGCGGGCACCGCGAGGACGATCACCGGCGTGGAACCGGTTTCCCGCGGCCTGCCCGGTCCGGTGGCGGGCTGCGGGTACACCGTCGGCGAGCACCTGGTCCGGGTTCCGTTGGACACGCCCGTTCTCGGCCGCTACCTGCTGAGGATCGACTACTTCACCTCGGACGGCGGCGAAGGTTTCGTGGACCGCGACGGGAAACGCGTGCCGGTCTGGTTCCGGCCCGGCCTGCACACGATGTACCTGCCGATCGAGGGCTTGTTCGACAAGATCGGTTTTCAGTTGTCCGCCAAGGGTGCACCCGTCTGTCTCGCGAAGGTCGACGTCGGCAAGCCGCTCACTCAGTAGGGGTCGTACGGGCTGTCGTGGCCGAAGATCTTCGCCACGGGCGCCAAACGCAGCCGCAGCAGGATCTTGATCCCGACGTTACGCAAGAACCACGGCAACTGGGCGAGCACGCGCAGCCTGTCCTTCGCCGACGGCGGGGCGAGCCGGAATCGGGCCAGCGACGTCGCACGGTCGAGATAGGTGTAGCGCCGTCCGAAGAGGACTTTCGCGATCGTGCCCAGTGTGACACCGATCGAAGAAAAACAGTCGTGGACCAGGATTTCCGCGCCGTCATCCAGGTTCTCCGACCAGCGCAGATCGTCGGTGTAGGTCCAGTAGTCGTGTTTGCCGTCGACGTAGAGCAACTGGATCGGCGGTCCCAGCGCGGGCGGAGCTTCGTGCTGTACTCCGCCACGAGCTCCACCACGTCCTCGACGCCCGCCTTCCTCAAGTTCGCCTCGAACCGTTGGCGTGTCGGCGATCCGCCGAACAGGCGTCCGTCGACGAACGGGTCGACGGCGACCACCCGCGCGCCGGCCGTGCGGGCGGCGCGCGCGAGCACGATCGTCGAACGGCCTTGGTGACTGCCGATTTCGACGATGAGATCGCCCTTGTCGAGGCGGCAGGCGGCGTTCCACAAGGCCAGGCCTTGATCCCGCGTCATCCAGCCTTTGACCGGTTCGGCGAGAGACCACGCCAGGTCGAAACCGTCCCCCAGGGGGCTCTGCCGTTGAGTGATGGGCTTCGGCGTGATGTCGCACCTGCTCAGGTCGCGGGGACGAATGGGTAGGCGCATAGTAGCCACGTTTCCGCCTAGTATCTACCGGATGGTAACCACCGGCGCGCTCGTGAAGAGGCCGAGCACGTGGATCGTGCTGGCGCTCACCGTGCTGTCCTTTGTGCAGCGTCCCGGCAGGACGACGTTCGACACGAAACTCGACCTCGCCGTGGATCCGCCGGCCTTCCTCGGCAGGGCGCTGCACCTGTGGAATCCCCAGGCGACGGCGGGGGAGTTGCAGAACCAGGCGTACGGCTACCTGTTCCCGATGGGGCCGTTCTTCGCGCTGTGCCAGGCCGTCGGGATTCCGGTGTGGATCGCGCAGCGGTTGTGGTGCGCGATCCTGCTCTCGGTGGCCTTCGGCGGCGCCCTGCTGGTGGCTCGCGCGCTGAAGATCGGGAACGAACGGACTCGGCTGATCGGAGCAGTCGGTTACGCCCTCGCGCCGAGGATGGTCACCGAAATCGGTTCGCTGTCCTCGGAAATGCTGCCCGCCGTCCTGCTGCCGTGGGTGCTGCTGCCACTGATCCTCGCCGATCGCCTCGGCTCGCCACGCCGTGCCGCCGGGTTGTCGGCGCTCGCCGTGCTGTGCATGGGCGGTATCAACGGCGCGATGGTCGTGATGGCGCTCGTGCTGCCTGGGCTGTGGCTGCTGACCAGGAAATGGCGGAGCACGCACGTCGCTCTGGTCATCTGGTGGTTCGTCTTCGTCGTCGGGGTGGTGCTGTGGTGGTTCCTGCCCCTGGTGCTGCTCGGCCAGTACAGCCTGCCGTTCCTCGACTACATCGAATCCGCGACGAACACCACGGCGCCGATGTCGCTGTTCGAGGTGCTGCGCGGCACGAACCAGTGGGTCGCCTACGTCGTGCAGGGCACGCCGTGGTGGCCGTCCGGCTGGGCGCTGATCGACAATCCCGTGCTGATGGCGGCCACCGGGCTGGTGGCCGCGGTCGGGCTGTTCGGTCTCGCACGACGCGGCCTGCCCGAACGGCGTTTCCTGGTGCTCGGTGTCCTGACCGGGCTGACCCTGCTGACCGTCGGCTATGTCGGGACGCTCGACAGCCCGCTGGCGGAACCCGTGCGGCATCTGCTCGACGGTCCGCTCGCGCCGCTGCGGAACGTGCACAAGTTCGAACCGGTGCTGCGCCTGCCGTTGATGCTGGCGTTCGTCCACGGCATCACGACCGCCGCGCCGGCGGTGCGGCGGAATCTGCGGCCCGCCTTGGGCGCACTGCTGGTCTTGGTGATGGCCGCGCCGGTATGGCTGCTGACGCTGCGGCCGGGGCCGGGCTGGGACGAAGTGCCGGGATATTGGTACGACGCGATGGGATATGTGGCCAAAACCGATGCGACGGCGCGCACGCTGCTGTTGCCCGCGACCGGGTTCGGTGAATACGACTGGGGCCGTACGGTGGACGAACCCGCGCAGGCCATCGCCGACAGCCCGTGGGCCGTGCGAAATCAGGTCCCGTTGGGGTCGGAAGGCAACACCCGCCTGATGGACTCGGTCGACGCGGCCCTGGCCGACGGCAGAGGGGATCCCGGGCTCGCCGCACTGCTCGCGCGATCGGGTTACCGATTCCTGGTGCTGCGCGGCGACATCGACCGCGCCAAGGTCGGCGCGCCCGACTTCACGACGTT
The DNA here is from genome assembly GCF_000342005.1 of Amycolatopsis decaplanina DSM 44594. Taxonomy (GTDB): domain Bacteria; phylum Actinomycetota; class Actinomycetes; order Mycobacteriales; family Pseudonocardiaceae; genus Amycolatopsis; species Amycolatopsis decaplanina. The sequence goes on along the minus strand of NZ_AOHO01000085.1, from coordinate 62,106 downwards.
GCGCGCAGGGCTGGCGGGATCGCCGGGGATCGAGAAGTCGGCCCAGTTCGGGCCGCTGGAGATCTTCGAGGTGAAACGGCCGGTGCCGCTCGTCACCGCGACGTCCGCGAAGGACGTCCCGACGGTGAGCGGCGGTCCGGAGAACCTCCTGCCGCTGATGAATTCCGGACAGCTCGATCCCGGCACGCCGACGGTGCTGACCGGGGACGGCGGTTCGCCGACCGGGCCGAGGTTGGTCACCGACGGGCTGCGTCGCGCCGAACGCAACGTCGGCGGGGTGCGGGACAACCTGAGCCAGACGCTGACCGCCGGGGAATCGGCACGACAGCAACGAGCCGCGCTGGACGTCTTGCCGTTCCCGGGCGAACAGCACCAGACCGTGGCCGCGTACCGGGGGATCCGTTCGGTCAGCGCGTCGACGGCGGCGTCGTTCGCGGACGCGTTCGGCGGTTCGGATCCGAGCCATCAGCCGTTCGCCGCGCTGGACGGAGATCCGCGCACCGCTTGGCATTCCTCGAGCTTCACCGGTCCGATCGGGGAATGGCTCGAAGTCGAACTCGATACACCGAGGCTGGTGAACACGGTCGATCTCGCGATGGTCGACGACATCCGCGTCGGCTGGCCGCCGACCCGGATCCGGATCACCACGGACAACGGTTCCGTCGATCACCAGGTCGTCCGGGGCGAAGGGGCGCACACCTACCCGGCGCCGGCGGGGGTGACGCGCAAGGTGCGGATCACGTTGCTGTCGCTCGTGGTCGGCAGGCAGGACGGCAACGTCGGGATCTCGGAACTGAAGATCCCCGGCGCCGAACCGCAACGCGCGCTCGAAGTCCCCTCCGACCTGCCCGCCGGTGCGGCGCCGGGTTTCGCGTTCACGCGCGGGCAGCAGCCGAGGTACGCGTGCGTGCCCGACGGCGGGCACGTCCGCTGTGCTGCCAACGCGGCCCGCGAGGGTGAAGAACCGGACGGGATCCGACGGCTGTTCTCGACGGCGTCACAGAGCGCTTACGAGTTCGGTGGCACCGTGCTGCCCGCCGGCGGCGGCCGGGTTCCGATGGCCTTGCCCGGCGTGCAGGCGTCGGCGACGTCGCAACTGGGCGGGGATCCGTCCGCGAGCGCGTTCGCCGCGGTGGACGGGAATCCCGCGACCGCCTGGCAGCCCGATGTCACCGACCTGCGGCCGACGATGACCCTGGACTGGGCGAAACCACAGACGATCTCCGGAATCCGTGTCACCGCCGATCCGGGCGGGACGGCTCGGGCGCCTGTGCGGCTGGAACTGACGACGCCGACGTCGAGCCGCTCTGTCGAACTCGACGCCTCCGGCTCGGCGACGTTCCCGCCACTGGACACCTCGCAGCTGAAGATCGCATTCGCCGGCCTCGACGACGACCAGCGGACCCGGAACTCGCTGGGAATCGGGAGCCTGTCCCTGACCGGCGCCGAACTTCCCACTCCGGCGACGGAATTCGCGGCGCCCTGCGGATCGGGTCCGAACGTCCACCTGGACGGCTTCGACTACGACACGTCCGTGCGCGGCACGCTCGCCGACTTCGTCGCGCACCGGCCGCTGACGCTGTCCGCGTGCCCCGATTCGTCGGGCGGCGTCGACCTGGCGGCGGGCGGACACGAACTGCGGACCGACCGGTCCGAGTCCTTCGTGGTCCAAGACCTGTGGCTGAAGCCCACTGGACAGGCTTCGGGCCCCGCCGGGCACCGCGCCGTCACCGTGGACTCCTGGGACGCGACGTCCCGATCGGTCTCCGTCGCGGGCGGCGACGAGTCCATTTTGGCCGTTCCGGAGAACGCGAACGCGGGCTGGACCGCTTCGCTGAACGGGACCCCACTGGTGAAGACACGCGTCGACGGCTGGCAGCAGGCGTGGATCCTGCCCGCCGGCTCCGGCGGTGTCGTCCAGCTCGAGTTCACGCCGGACCGGAAGTACCGGTCCGGTCTGCTGATCGGCGCTGTCGCGATCCTGATGGTGCTGATCGGCGTGCTGTGGCCGGTCCGTCGGCGGCGTGTGTCTTCCGAGCCCGGCTCCGGGCGGGTGGTCCCGGTGGTGCTCATCGGACTGCTGGCCGTACTGGGCGGAATGCTGCCGATCGTGCTGCTGATCGCCGTCCTGCTGGCCCGCCAGTTCAGCGAACGCGCGCCGCGGTACCTCGCTTTCGGCGGCATGGTCGTGGGAACGCTCGTCGCGGTGGTGGGGCGGCTGCTGGGGCACGGTCAGGAGTGGGCCTATGGTCCGGTGACCCAGGCTTCGCTGCTGCTGGCCGCGGCGGCGATGGTGGCGATGTGTGTGCCTTGGTTCGCTGGACGTGAGCCAGAGGGTGACCCAGCGTGAGGGGTGTGTGGAAACAGGGACGTTGAGTGTCCCTTTTTCCACACACCCCGGCTTCACCGGACCGGTCACGACGTGAATCCGCGGCTTCTGTCGGTGCCCCGGCTCAAGCTGATCAGGTGCGAAGAGGAGAGTGGGCACAGCACCCATTGATGACGAGCGGTCCGGCCGTGGTCGGGGTCAAGCGGCTCGAAGAACTCGGCGTGCCCAGACGAACCATCTGGCGCCGGTGCGAGCCCTGCGGTGTCTGGCGGATGCTGCTGCCCGGGGTAGTGCTGCTCGGGAACGGCGAACCGACCGAAGAACACCGGATCGAGGCGAGCCTGCTTTTCGCTCGTGAAGGTTCGGTGCTCACCGGAGCGCTCGCGCTCAAGCGTTACGGCCTGAGGAGACTTCCGGATTCCGAGGACGTGCACGTCCTGGTACCCGCCGGACGAGCGATCACCAGTACCGGTTTCGTCCATGTCGAACGGACGCGACGCCTGCCCACGCCACTGATCAGAGCCGGTGTTCCCACCGCTCCAGTGCCGCGAGCGGTGATCGACGCGGCGCGCCGAACCCCCGATCCGGACCTCGTCGTGGCGATGATGGCCGAAGCGGTGCAGAAGCGTCATTGTCTGCCGCGAGCGCTCGCCGTCGAAATCGAAGAGCGGTCTCGATTCGACGGGAGACTGCTACGGGCGCTGGTGCCGATCCTGGGCGGCGCGCATTCGGTCGCCGAGGCCGACGCGTGGAACTTGTGGAGGCGTTCGGGGCTGCCGGAGTTCCAGTGGAACGCGAAGGTCTTCGACGCGGCAGGCCGGTTCGTCGCGAAGCCGGACGGTTGGTGCGACGAGGTCGGGTTCGCTTGGGAAATCGATTCCCGCGGCTATCACTCCAAGGGTGACCACTTCCGTGCGACCCTCGCGCGAAACGCGCGCTACACCGCGGCCGGGATCGTCGTTCTCCAGACGTTGCCGTCCCGTCTCCGATCCGAACCCGACAAGGTCCTGGACGAACTCAGAGCGGCGTTTCGCAGTGCACAGCGTCGTCCGCGACCCGACGTGCACATCGGATGAGTGCCGGGTCACCGGCGCGACCGGAACTCCAGCACAGCGCCGGAGAGTGCGAGAGCGCCCGCACAGCAAGCAGCGACAGTCACAACCTGAGCGGCCGAAGAGTGCAGCCAAGTCGTCACCAGCACCGTCTCCACGACGACGGTCGCCCACATCAGCACGGTCACCCGCCGGTCCCCGGCGGCGAGGCGGGAGAACAGCAGGATCTGCACCAGCGCGAGCATCGAGCCGGCGAGGGCGAACGGCCAGACCGGCATGGTGCTGGCGGCGTAGCCGGAGCCGCCGATGAACGACAGCAGGCGCGACCCGAAGCCAAGGGACACGAACAGGACGACGGCGTCGAGGGCGGCGCAGACGGCAAGGGCGACGGGCAGGATGCGGCGCCGGTCGTCGCCGTTCGCGAAGCGGGGGAGCACCAGGACACCGACGGCTTGGGGGAGCCAGTAGGCGATCTTCGTGACGATCGCGCCGAGCGCGTACTCGCCTGCCTCGCTCGCGGGAAGGGTGTGGCGCGCCAGCACCAGGTCGAGGTTCACCAGGAGGACCAGCGCCAGCATCGCCTGCGCCGCGTGCAGGACTTCGCCCGCGTGCCATCCCGCCTTGCGTGGTCTCGGCCGTCCACAGAGGAGCCAGCCGCAGATGATCACCAGGTACGAGCCGATCGCGGTCCCGGCCAGCGCGCCGGTGGCGTCACCGCCGATCAGGAGTCCGATCAGCGAGCCGCCGACCTTGCCCACGCCTTCGAGCGACATGAGCCCGGCCAATAGCGCGAACCGGCCGCCGCCCTGCAGCAGCCCGTGGAAGAGGCCGAGCAGGGTCAAGGGGCCGAGCGTGACGGCGAGCAGCAGCGCGGGCACCGCGGAATCCAGGTGCAGCACGAAGACCAGCACCGGCGCCAGGATCAGGCCGATGGTCGCCACGATGGCGCTCGTCGTGAGGCCGAGCGCCAGGAGCGTCCCGCTGTCCTGCGGCTTGCGAGCCACCCGCAGCGCGACCACGGTTTGCAGACCCATCGCGGGGACGACGCCGATCACCAGCACCGCCAGCAGTGAACTCAGCTCACCGAACGCGCTCGGCGCGAGCAGCCGGGCGGCGATGATGCTCAGCGCGTAGGCGCCGGCGTTGTTGACCGCCAGCGCGAGCGAAACGAGGATCGCCGCGACACGCTTGTCGGTTCCGGTCTGCTCGACCTCGACGTCTACGCTCAAAGGCGCTCCAAGATACCGGCGAGTAATCGGGCGACCATAACCGCGATCGAGGCGGAAAGGGAAGAGCAGTTGGAGGCACGGCGCGAACGTCTCGTCCTGGCCGCGGTGTCGGCCGGGCTGGCGTCGCTGGTGTTCCTGCCGCTGCTCGGACGCGGCTTCGTCCTGAGCTACGACATGGTGTTCGCCCAGCGTCAGTCGCTGATCCCGGACGCGTTCGGGCTCGGTTCCGCCCTGCCGCGATCGGTCCCCGCCGACGCCGTGATCGCGCTCGCGACAACGGTCTTTCCCGGCGATGTCGTCCAGAAAATCGTCCTGTTCCTTTCTGTCTTCGGAGCCGCATACGGCGCAGCGCGGCTGGTTCCGACGGAGCAACTCGGCACGCGGATCGTCGCCGCCACCGGGTACGCGTGGACGGCCTATTTCGCGGAGCGGTTGTTCATCGGGCATTGGCCGCTCCTGCTCACCTACGCGTGCCTCCCGTGGATCGCGCGCGCCGCGCTTTCCCTGCGCCGGAACGAACCGAGGGCGCTCGCGCGGCTGGTGCTCGCCTGCGCCCCCGCGGTGCTCACCCCACCCGGCGGCGTGCTGGCCGCGCTCACGGCGATCGCGCTGGCCGGACCTCGAAAGCTCGGTCACACCATCGGTCTCGCCGTCGTGCTCAACCTGCCGTGGCTCGTCCCGACGCTTCTGCGCGACGGCGGCACGCTCTCCGATCCTGCCGGGGTGGCCGCCTTCAGCGCACGCGCGGAAAGCTGGGGCCCGGCGATCCTGAGCGTGCTCGGGCTCGGCGGGATCTGGAACGGCGACGTCGTCCCCGGCAGCCGGGCCGCGCCGATGGCCCCGGTGCTGACCCTCGTCACGGTCGCCGTGGCGCTGGCCGGGCTCCGCCCGTTGGCGGGGAGATGGGGGACGCCGCCGGCGAGAGCGTTGCTGCTGCTGGGAGTTCTCGGCGTCGTGCTCGCCGCGCTGGCGACACTGCCGCTCGGCGAGCCCGTGCTTTCCTGGGCCATGGGCCACGTTCCCGGTGCGGGACTGCTGCGAGACGCGCAGAAATGGGTTGCCTGGTGGGCGCTTCCGGTAGCGCTCGGGTTCGCGCTCGCGGTCGAAGCCGCCGCCGCACGTCTGCGGACCGGGTCGGCCCGCATCGCGCTCGCCGTGGCGGCCGCGCTCTTTCCCTTGCTCACCATGCCCGATCTCGCCTGGGGCGGTTGGGGAAGGCTCGAAGCGGTGCGTTACCCGGAGGACTGGAACGCCGTCCACCGGGTGCTCGCGGAAGACGACCGGCCCGGCGACGTGGTCGCGTTGCCGTTGTCCACGTTCCGGAGTTTCGCCTGGAACGACCACCGGACACAACTGGACCCGGCGCCGCGGGCGCTGCCCGAGACCGTTCTCGTCGACGACACGCTGCGGGTCGGCGGCGAGGAGATCTCCGGCGAGGATTCCGGAATGGACCGTGTCCGCGCCGCGGAGTCGCCGGAAGACCTGTCGGCGGCGGGAATCGGCTGGATCCTGGTCGAACACGGGACGCCGGGTCGGGTCGACCCGCGGTTGCTGACCGGCGCGGAGCCGGTGTGGTCCGGTGACTGGCTCACCCTCTACCGCACTCCCGGTGAACCCGCCGTGACCGGGACGCGATCACCGATCCCCGTGGTGCTGGCAAACGGAGTAGCGCTGCTGTCGATCGCCGCCGCACTGTTGTGCCTTAAGTTACCGGTGCGTACATTGAGCCGACGCAGGAATTCCCTGTCGCGGAAGGAGTAGGTCTTGGGCACCCTCATCGGCGCGGCCGCCGCCGTCATCATCGGGCTCGCAACGGCCGCAGGGGGGAGTTACGCGCTGACGAACTCCGCCGATCCGGACGCCGCGCCCCAGGTGCAGGCGAAGATCAAGGAACAGTTCAACCCGAACTCCAGCCCAGAGCACGTCATTTACGGCAACCGCTGAGCCGATGTCCCAGCTCGCCTCCGACCAGGCCGGCCGGGTCGTCGGGCTCTACGGCGACCCCACCGTTTCCTGGAGCATTCTCCTGGAGGCGAGGCTGTCTTCGGTACTGACGCCGGAAAAGGCGCGGATGCGGCTGGCGGTCGCGGTCATGGAGCGGCCGTGGCTCGGAGCCGCTCCCGAAGTCGAAGCCGTTCCCGGGAAAGAACTTCCGGCGATCCGCGATCGTTTCGCCGAGGCGCCGTACGAACGCGGCGCGCCGTTGCTCCGGGTCGCGGTCGGCATCGACGAGCCTGTCGTGCTGATCGCCGCGCACCACGGCGCGCTCGACGGTCTCGGCCTGCTCGCCGTCCTCGGACTGGTTCTCGACATCCCCATCTCGTCCGCCGCCAAGGGAATCGGCACACGCACGGCGGATCGGTCCTTTCTCACGTCCGCCTTCCACAGGCTCGCTGAAGCGCTTTTCGCGCCCCCGGCGAGGATCACCCCGGAACGAGCCGAAAGTGGCAGAGGGGACGTGTTCAGCGCCAGGATCCTGCCTCGCTCACGGCTCGGGTCCTCGGCTTTCGCGGCGGCCGCCGCCAACCTGACCGAGACGTGGAATGCCCGGCACGGTGAGAAAGCCGACAGGGTGGTGGCCGCGGTCGGCGCCTCGTGGCGAGGCGGCGCCGCACCCGAACCCCTGCACGACAGCGCGTTCTTTCGCCTGCGGCTCGGCCGGAAGCCCACGGTCGCCGAAGTGGGCGCGCTGCTGGCCACGCAGCCGCCGGAGCCCGATTTCCCCGCCCGCAGCAGCAGGATCGCCCGGTTGGGCACGCGGCTGCTGGCGGGCAGGCTCGGTTCGACCTGTCTGGTTTCCAACCTCGGTGTCGTTTCGGCCGCGGACGCGGTCACCTCGATCGCGTTTTACCCCGCCGCCAGCGGCCGCTCAGGAGTGGCGTTCGGCGCGGTGACCGTCGGGGAGACGAGCACCGTCACCGTGCGCGCACGCCGCAAGGACTTCGACGACGCCGCCACGGCCGGGCTGGCCGACGGGATCGTGGAAGCCCTGCGGCGTCTGTGTTTGTAGGTGAACCCGCGTCCGCGATCGACGTCGGCAGGGCGCGAGCTGGTCTTTCAGGTCACGCAGGTGGTGAAGGCGCCCTGCCACCGCGATAGCCGGGGCCTTCGGCCGTGGCGGGTTCACGCGTATGGTCACCTTGCCGGACAAACCTCAGCTCCGCCAACAGGCGTCAGGACCCTGGGATGGGGGACGGCCACCCCGGCCACGTCGCGCACGAGTGATTCGAAGCGGCTCACGCTGTGCTCCCAGTCGAACAGGCTCGCCCACGTGACGCCGGCCCTGCCCATTTCGTTCCGCCGTACCCGGTCGGCGAGCAGTCCGTCCACTTGCGCGGTGAAATCGGCGAAGTCGTCGGCCAGCAGCCCGGTCTTGCCCTCCACAATGGATTCGGCCACCCCGCCCGCCGCCCGGTAGGCCACGGACGGCACGCCGTGCGCGGCGGCCTCCATGATGACGATTCCCCAGCCTTCCTTGACCGACGGGCACAGGTGCAGCCAGGACCGTTCCAGGATCTCGTGTTTCTCGTTCTCGTCCACCCAGCCGTGCAGCCGCACACGGTCCTCGACGCCCCTGTCGCGGGCGTGCTCGCGCAAGACCTCTTCCCAGGGGCCCTGGCCCACGATCTCGAGCCGCAGCGTCGGCCAGCGCCGCGTCAGTTCCGCGACGACGTCGATCGCGTGCTCGATCCGCTTGTGCGGCACCAGCCTGCTGACCGCGACCAGCGTCGGTTCGGTCTCCCGGACCGCCTTGCCGCGCGGGGGAGTGTCCAAACCGTTGGGTACCACGGTGATCCGCGAGCCTTCGATGCCGAGGCCCGTGAGTTCGCCTTTGGTGATCTCGGAAACCGTGACGTAGCGGCAGTGCCGGAACAGCCACGGCGCCAGCCGTGACTCGATCCACCAGCCGATCCGGCCCAGTGTCTCGCCGAGCGCGCTGATCCACTGCTCCCGGTGGACGTGGTGCACCAGCACGAGAACCGGGCAGCCCGCCACGAGCCTGGCGAAGAACGGCATTCCGTTCTGTACGTCGACGACGAGATCGGCGTGTGCCTGCCGGATCGCCCTGAGCGCGTGGAGGTAGACACCGAACTTGTTGCCACGGCGGCGATAGCGGACACCGTCGCGCCATTCCCCGGCGTTCGCGCCCGGATAAGCCGCGCACTGGATCTCGACCCGGTAGCCGGCTTTGGCGAGTCCCTCGGCCATCCGCTCGACGTACCGCTCGGAGCCGCCGCCCTCCGGATGCCCGGTGTCGCGCCAGTTGACGAGCAGCACACGTGGCCTTTCCATCGTGGTTCTCCCAACCTGTTGGCGACAATGCTAGGTTACCGGTGCGTACACGGTAGATGAATCATTCTCGGAAAGCGATGGTTCGATGGTCGGTAATCGATCGGTGACTCCTGCAACGATGCCTCATCGCGCCACTTTGCGTAGATCGGTGACGTTGTTCCGGGCTTTTCTCACCGAGCAGACGGATCCGGACGGTTTCTACTCGGTGCTCGCCGAGGATTCCGTCCGGCAATTGGCGCGGCACACTCCGTTGGACGGCCGGACCATCGTCGACGTCGGCGGCGGTCCTGGCTATTTCTCCGACGCCTTCCGTGCTGCCGGTGCCACGTACCTGGGCATTGATCCCGACGTCGGAGAGTTGACGGCGCGGGGCGAGGCCGGTGAGAACATGGTCCGCGGCAGCGGGACGAAACTGCCGGTGCGCACCGGATCGGTGGACATCTGCTATTCGTCGAACGTCCTCGAACACGTTTCCGAACCCGACGTCATGCTGGCCGAGATGTGCCGGGTGACCAAACCCGGCGGAACGATTTTCGCCTCGTTCACGCCGTGGTATTCGCCGTGGGGCGGTCACGAGACGGCGCCGTGGCATTTCCTCGGTGGCCACTACGCCCGGCGGCGTTATCTCGAAAAGAACGGGAAGGAGCCGAAGAACAAATTCGGGGAGAGCCTTTTCGCCTTTTCCGCCGGCGCGGCCATCCGGTGGGGGAAGGCCGCGCCGCTCGCCGATCTCCAGGAGGTCTACCCGCGCTACCATCCCTCCTGGGCCCAGTGGATCGCACATGTCCCCGGAGTCCGGGAAGTCGCGTCATGGAATCTGGTGATGGTGCTGCGCAAGCGTCAGTGACGCGAAGGGGAAGGGCGCCGCTTCGCCAGCAGGAAGACCCCGAGCGCGAGGAAGACCGCGCCGGCGATCCCGAGCACGATCGGCCCGGTACTTCCGATGAAGTCCAGCTTGCCCTTGTTCTCGCCGACCTGCTTGACCATCGCGTCGACGGTCGCGTCGGTGAAGGTCAGCTTGCCGTCGAAGACCACCGTGGGGGTGGGGTTCGCGGCCGACCGGAGTTCCTGGTGCGACCGCTGCTCCTGCTTGACCTGGATCCCGGTGACCGGCTCGATCCAGCTGGTGATGGTGCCCTGGTAGAACTGGCCTGCCTCGACGGAGTCCCCGGTTGCGCCGATGAGCGAGCCGGGCACCTTCTTCGTGGAGATCTTCGTGTCGGGGATCTCCTGGACGAACCTGTAGACCTCGACGCCCTTGATGTCCTCGACACCCTTGAACCGGGCCTGGACGGCGCGGCCGGTGTTGTCGTCGTAGACCTGGTAATCCTTCTGCTCGGTGTCGAAGGGGAACTTGAAGTTCAGGCCGGGCTGCGGCTTGTACTCCTGGATTTCCTCGGGCTTTTCGCCTTCCTTTTCGGGCTTCTCCTTGAGTTTGGTGACGAAGCTGCTGTTGGCCGAGCACTTCGCCTCCTGGTCGCCGCCCGGCGGCACGTAGCCTTCCGCGGTGCGGCGGTCGAAGCAGACCTGACGTTTACTCGCGCTGACCACGGTCTGATCGCTGGTGTCGACGACCGACACGGCCAGCAGCCACACGGCGACGTCCGTGCCCTCCCGCATCTCCGGCGGCGCGAAGTTCGCCGCCACGTGGGCGGTCGCCCTCAACTTGGCGTCGTCACGGATCTCCGTGACGGTCTTGCCGTCTTCGGTCTTCACCGCGAGCACCTTGGACGCGGTGCCTTCGAGGACCGACGTCGATTCCTGGTTCAGTGGCACCTTGGCGAGTTCGGGTTTCACGTAGGTCGGCAGCAATACCGCGCCGGCGACGGCGAACACCCCTAGGGCCAAGAAGATCAGGCTCAACGTTCGTCGCAACGGTCCTCCTGGTGAGACCACGGAAACATCCACATTACCCATCGGTAATCGGTCGCCAGATAGTGGCTCGCGGGCCGGTCAGCGTCAAAGGTGTGACCCACGGTCACAGGCAAGCCGTGCGACCGGAAGGCGGTACGGGCGCCGCCATTCGGCGCAGGCAGCCAAACATGTTTGTTCTCGGGAACAACGTGAGCGGGACCACCATCGGACGACTTCCGGTGCGTGGAAAGGAACTCTGTGCCGCAGGACCCGAACGATCCCCGCGCGCTGGACATCGGCGCCTACTCGGATTCCATCACCGACGTCGAACTCCGCGACGCGGTCGCCGACGTCGCCGCGCTGCTTTCATTGCACGGCAACGTGATTCGCGATCTCGACGCCAGGAGATCACGGTGGCGTCCCGGGCGGCGGTCCCCGCATCCCGACATCGTCCTGTCCGCGGCCGGGCGCCGTCCACAGTGGACGAGGTCCGCGAATCCCGAGGTGACCCTGCCGGTCGCCACGACCGCGCGAGGCCGCACCCTCGCGGTGCGGCTCACCGCGAGGCCCGGTCTCGGGCACACGCTGCTGGACCTCGCGAGGATCATCGACGCCGACATGGCGCCGGAGAGACGGGTCTAAGCATCCGCCAGGCGGACCGCCTCCAGTGCGACGTAGAGTTCGCCGACGTCGACCGGGTCGGACAGGTCGCGCCTGGTCAGCTCCTGCACCCGGCGCAGCCGGTACCGGACCGTGTTCGGGTGGACGATCAGCCGGTCCGCGGCTTCCTTGGCCGAGCCGTGCCCAGCGAACCACGCGACCAGTGTGTCGAGCAGGACCTGCCGTTCGGGCTTGGGCAGCACCAGGAGCCCGGCCAGTACCGAGCGCAGGACGTCCCGCGACATCTCCGGCGCGCTCGCGACCAGCGTGGTGACCGGGGAGTCGCCGAAGACGGCGACCCCGGCGGCGCCGGTGGCCAGCGAGCGGCGGGCGATCCGGGCCCGGTGGACCGCGTCCGGTACTTCGAGGAACCCGTTGAACGGCCTGCTCATCCCCACCGCCAGCGGCAGGGTGCCCAGGACGTCGCGCAGCCGCCGGACGTCCTCGACGCGGTCGATCACCACCAGCCCGACCTCGGCGCCCGGGCGCCAGGCCGACTTCCAGCGCCGCGCCCGCAGCAGGGCCTCGACACCGGGCCGTTCCTCCGGCTCGACGGCTTCGGTGACGACGGCGACGAAGGTGCCCGCGGCCGGGAGGTCGAGTTCCTTCGCGGCGTTCTCGAGTTCGGCCTGGGTGGCGAACCGGCCTTGGAGCAGGCCGTCCAGCAGGGCGAGCTTCTCCTGGGAGAGTTCGGCGGCGACCTCGCTGTACGCCGTGGTCAGCGCGTCGGAGTAGAGATCGATGGTCTTCCACACGTTGGAATTGATCTCCACCGTGCGCGCGGGGTTGATGAATCCCGGACCCGCCAGTTCCAGCAGTCGTTCGTAGACGAAGATCCCGCCGATCCGGAACGCGCGGAGCACGGACGGCAGCGGGATACCCTGCCTGGCCTGGGCCAGCCCGGTCTTGCGGGCCGCGTCGAGCGGCAGCCCCCGCCCCTCGACGAGCGCGGTCAGCGCCCGCTCGAGATTCGCCCGGCAGACCTTCCGCAACTCGTCCGGCGCGGTGCTGTCCACCTGGTGGTAGAACTCGTCCTCGTCGCTGAGCAGCCGGGCGAGGCGGTCACTGAACTCGGGCAGCCGGGTGAGCATCGCCTGCATGAGCACACGCTGCTCCCTGGGTGCGGGAGTAGCGAGAGCTTCGGTGCCCATCCGTCAACTCTAACCCGCTCGAGCGGCCGCTTTTTGTCACGATACGACGAAAGGGCGCTTTCAGGTGCTGAGCGCGGCTGACAAACGGGAGGGACGCTGCCGGACGAGGACCCCCGTCGTCCGGCAGCGCCCGAGGTGGCCCGAGATCAGTGGTTGATCTTGAACCACGGCTGCGACCAGCCGAGATAGGTGTAGTTCCACGCGTTCTTGATCTCCGAGATCGTGGTCTCGGTGAAGCTGCCGGGGCCGTGGATGTCGTTCGACAGGAACTTGCCGCCACCGATGGAGATCATCGTGTGCCCGGTGCCGCCGTTGCTGAAGAACGCCAGCCCGCCCGCGGGGACCTGGGTGTCGCCGGGGTGCTTGTACGAACCCGGGATCTGGGTCCAGTGCACGTAAGCCGTTTCCGAACCGCTCGCGGTCCAGCCGTAGGCCCACGAGTTGATCCGGTCGCACCAGCGGTAGTAGTCGGGATCGTTGTTGGTGTGCACGTGCGCCTTCGCCCACGCGACGGCTTCGGCGCAGGTCCGGGGGTTGCCGGTGCCCGCCGTGGAGCAGGAAAGGGTGCTGCCGGCGCAGTCCGGCGCGACCCGGCCGTCCGAACCGGTGTAGACGTAGGCGTCGCTGATGTAGCCGCCCTTGGACGGCACGTAGTCCCAGATGTCGGTGGTGCCGTACTTCCCGGTCACCGTCGAGCCGTTCGTCTGGCAGTCGATCGTGACGGCGGTGCCGCTCGCGACGGTGCCGACCGAACTCGCGCTGGTGCTCGGGCTCGATCGCACGGTCACCGCCACCCCGGAGTCGGTGTTCACCGTGCCCGACGCCGCGAGCGCCTCGCCCGCGCCGCCGAGCATGATCGCCCCGGCCAGCGCGATCGTGCCCACCGCGCCTCTGACGATCCTCGATCGGATCTTCATCTCTGTCCTCCAGTGGTTTCCCCGAATAGGAGGACAGGATGGGGGATCCTCGTACAAGGGCCGTACAAGAAATCGATCGTCCGAAGTGGACGGTTCTATGCCGGGACGAGCTCCGGTTCGGGGACTTGTCCGACGATCGGGGCATCACTCGCGTAACGGGCGTTTCGCTCGGTGAGCAGGACCCGCAACCGTGCGACCGCCCGGAACTGGGCAGCGCGGACCGCTCCCGCGCTCGGCAGGCCGAGCCGTTCGGCCGTCTCCTCGGCCGAAAGACCGAACACGAACCGGAGCGCGAGCACCTGCCGGTGCGGCATCGGCAATCTCGCCAGCAGGACCCCGGCCTGCAGCCGGTGCTCCAGCCGTTCGATCTCGTCCGGGCCGCGGCGGGCCCAGGACGTCAGCCCGTCGCCGATCTCCGGGACGGAGGCGACCGGCTCGCGGGAGCGGTGCCGGTGCAGGTCGGCCACCTTGTGCCCGGCGATCCCGAGGACGAACGCGAGGAACCGGTCCGGGCGATACCGGTAGCGGGGCAAGGCGATCAGGACCGCCTGCAACACCTCCTGCGCGCAGTCCTGTGCGTCGCAGGCGCCCGCTCCGGTGCCGCCGAGCCTGCTCGCGCAGTAGCGGAACACGTGCGGGGTGAGAAAACCGGCCAGTTCCCGGATCGCGTCCGGATCACCGGCCACGGCCGCCCGGACCAATCTGCTGTCCGGGTTGGGCAGCCGTCCCGCCGTGGCGGCGGCACGGGAGTCCGCGGGTACCGTCGAGGGCGCTACCTCGTCCAAGTCTGCACTCCTGGTTCGGGGAACTGTCCGCCAAGGTGCGCCCGTCATCGGGGACTGGGACTTCGTGCGCGGTTGACCACCTTGCCGTTCCGTGGAGGGGATGTCCACACGACAGGCCGGAAGTCATCCGAACCGCGCAATGTCTACTGTGGACGGTGAAGGGGTGGCACCTTGAAGCAGGACAGCACCGGGGGATAGGCGGTGGTGTCGGTGCTGAGGAGATCCGACGTCCAGACGAGGCAGTGCGCGAGCACCCGGATCCGCTGGTCGAGATCGGCGTTCTCGCAGGCCTCGCCGATCTGGTCGGCGCAGGTGTCCCGGTCGTCGCGGACGCTGGCGGCGATGGCGCGGACGATCGCGGCCACTGCGGGGTCGAGTCTGTCGGGACGGACCGTCAGGCCTGTGGGATCCCGCAGGCGGAGGGTGAACGGTTCACCGATCCGCAGCGAACGACGACGATCCTTGGCCGCCAAGGAGAAGGTGTCGACCAGTCGTCCGACGACGTCGCCGAGCGCAGGTCCTCGCCGGGTGGAGGAGGCGATGGACACCAGCGCGGTGGCGAGCCGATCGGCTTCGCCCGATCTGGTGAGCGAAAGGAGATCGCGGGCGACGGTGTGTGCGCGCTTGGCAGTGGGTTTCATGTCGGGCCCCTCGTTCGTCGTGCCGCCATCCGATACCCCACAGGGCGACGGCTAAACATGAAGGTCCGTCGGATTGGCGCGGGTGGGGGCGCGGGTTGGGCCGTTCGGCCCAGGGGCTGAAGGGACTTTCCCCGCATGCGACGCGACGAAAGGGCCCTTGACCGCGTCACATGCGGTGAAGGGCCCTTTCGGCCTAGCGCGTGAGCAGGTCTCGCAGCGCCTTCACTACCTCCGACGGCGATTCCTCGGCCATGAAGTGGCCCGACGTGACCGTCCGGTGGTCCAGGTCCGTCGCCCACGCCTGCCAGAGCGCGACGGCGTCGTAGCCGAGTGCGGCGCCCCAGTCCTGCTGGAGCACGGTGAGCGGCATGGTGAGCCGGTTGCCCGCCGCGCGGTCCGCCTTGTCGTGCTCGACGTCGATGCCCGCCGACGCGCGGTAGTCGGCGACGATCGAGGTCACCGCGTTCCGTGACGCCTCCAGGTACGCGGCCCGGACGTCGGCGGGGATCGCGTCGCCGCGCCGCGTCCACGCGTCGAGGAAGTGGCCGAAGAACACGTCGGGCGCGGCGGCGATCAGCTGTTCGGGCAGTCCGGGCGGCTGAGCCATCAGGTAGAGGTGGAAGCCGACCGCGGCGCCGGTGCCGTGCAGCACGTCCCACATGTCCAGCGTGGGCAGCACGTCGAGGATCGCGAGGTGGCTCACCTCGTCCGGGTGGTCGAGGCCGGCCCGCAGCGCAACCAGTGCTCCCCGGTCGTGCCCGGCGAGGGCGAACCGGTCGTGGCCGAAGGCCTTCGCGACGGCGACGACATCGGCCGCCATCGTCCGCTTCGAGTAGGTCTCGCCGGTGTCCGCGGGCTTGTCACTTCCGCCGTATCCTCGCAGGTCAGGGCAGAGGACGGTGTGGTCGGCCGCCAGATCCGCCGCCACGTGCCGCCACATGAGGTGGGTCTCGGGGAAACCGTGCAGCAGCACGATCGGGCTGCCCGTCCCGGCGACGGCGACGTCGAGTGACACGCCGTCCGCGACGGGCACCCGCTGGTAGTCGAATCCGGTGATGCGCATGGGTACCTTCCTGGTCGTTCCGTGATGACCGCCAGCGTCCCCGGCCCGGATCAGCACCCGGTCAGCGGCGGCCGAGCGGCCGGGGCGACGATGATCACCGTCGGTGAAGAGGGAGGTGACGATGAGGTTCGGGGTGCTCGGCCCGCTCGTGGCCGAGGACGCGCGAGGGGACGTCGGGCTCAAGGGCCCGCGGCACCGGGCGGTGCTGGCCAGGCTGCTGATCGCCCGCGGCCGGGTCGTACCGGTGGAACGCCTGGTCGACGATCTGTGGGAGCGTCCGTCCGAGGGTGCGGTCGGTGCCGTCCAGACCTTCGTCGGCGCCTTGCGCCGCGCGCTGGAGCCGGATCGCGCGCCCCGTGAGCCCGCGCGACTGCTCGTCACGGTCGCCCGCGGCTACGCCCTGCGCGCGGATTCCGTCGACGCCTGGGATTTCGAGGCCGCCGTCACCGCGGCCCGTGAACTGCTCGATGCCCGCAGGGCGGACACGGCACTGTCGCGAGTGGACTCCGCGCTCGCGCTGTGGCGTGGTCCCGCGTACGCCGAATTCGCCGAAGAGGGCTGGGCACGTGGCGAGGTCTCCCGCCTGACCGAACTCCGCTCGCTGGCGGGCGAACTCCGTGCCGAGGCCCTCCTCGCGCTCGGACGGGCCGCCGAGGTGATCCCCGAGCTGGAACCGCGAGTGCGCGAATATCCGTTGCGGGAGAACGGTTCCCGGCTGCTGGCGCTGGCGCTCTACCGCTCCGGGCGGCAAGGCGACGCGCTGGCGGTGTTACGCACCACTCGCGAACTCCTCGCCGACGAACTCGGCATCGATCCCGGCGCCGCCCTGCGGGACCTGGAAGCCGACATCCTGGCGCAAGCGCCCAGACTGGCATCGTCCGCGCCCAAGATCGCCGAACGGCCACTGGTCGGGCGCGACGCGGAACTGGCCAGGCTCGAGGAAGCCGTGACACGGTCGCGGCTGGTGCTCGTCTCCGGTGACGCCGGGGTGGGGAAGACCGCGCTCGCCGAGGCGTTCTCCGCCCGCCTCGCCGCGCGCGGCTGGACCACGGCCTGGGGGAGCAACCCCGACGACGAGGGCGCGCCGCCGGCCTACGCCTGGACCCGGATCCTGGCCACGCTCGCCGACGCCGGGTACGGCGTGGCGCCGGCGGCGGAGCCGGTGACCGAAGATCCCCTGGCCGCGCGCTGGCGATGGCATCGCGCCGTCGCGTCCTCTCTGTCCGCTGCCGCACCACTGCTGATCGTCCTCGACGACCTGCACTGGGCGGGTGAGGAGACGCTGGCGTTGCTGACCTCGGCGCTGGCCGAGCCGGTGCTGATCATCGCGACCTATCGCGGCACCGATCCGCCCGCACGGCTGACGGACTTCCTCGGCCGGGCCGCACGCCACGAGCCGACGCGGATCTATCTCGGCGGCCTGCCCGAGACCGAAGTCGCCGGCCTGGTCAGGGTCACGACCGGGGAAGAGATCGACCCGGACATCGCCGCGGTGATCCACCGGCGCAGCGGCGGGAACGCCTTTTTCGTCCGTGAACTCGCCCGTCTGCTGGCCGCCGAGGGCCCGGCCGCCTTGGACGCGGTGCCGCCGGGAGTCCGCGACGTCGTCCGGCACCGGGTGGACGCGTTACCGGACGAGGTCCGCGGAGTGGTGCGGCGGGCAGCGGTGATCGGTACGGACGTCGATCTGGACGTGCTCGAGACCCTGGTGGGGGAAACCGCGCTCGACGCGGTCGAGATCGCGGCCCGGCGCGGATTTCTGACCGAGCGCGCGCCGCACCGGTTCCGGTTCGCGCACGCACTCGTGCGGGACACGCTTTACCACGATCTCTCCCGTTCGCGGCGAGCCCGCGAGCACGGCGCGATCGCCCAGGTGCTGGAACTTCTTCACCCGGACGACGTCGATGCCCTGGCGCACCATTTCCTGCTTTCGGGGGAGCACGACGACCGGGCCGCACAGTACGCGCAGGCCGCCGCCGAGCGGGCCGAAAGTCGTTTCGCGTCGACCGAAGCGGCGAGGCTCTGGGACGCCGCACTCGCCGCGTATGACCGATCCGGCGCCTCCGGCACCGGGAAGCGGCTGGAGCTGATCATGGGCAAGGCCCGCGCTTCGGCCGTCGCCGGTGGTCTCGGCCGGTCGCGGCGGTATCGGGCCGAAGCGTTGGAGCTGGCGGAGAAGCTGGACGATCCGCTGTCGACCGCGCGGATGATCGGTGCCTTCGACGTCCCCGCCATCTGGACCGAAAGCGACGACAGGGAGCTCGCTTCCCGGATCGCGGGCGCCGTCGAGCGGACCCTCGCCGCGTTACCCGCCGAACGCGTGGCCGAGCGGTGTCGTTTGCTGGCCACACTCGCCGTCGAACTGCGGAACGCGGGCGGACAGCGTGCCCGCGAGGCGGCCGGGAAAGCCGAGGCGCTCGCCCGCCGGCTGGAAGACCCGGCGCTGCTGGCGTTCGCGCTCAACGCCCGGTTCCTGCAGTCCTTCGACCGCGCGGGGCTCGCCCCTCAGCGGGCCGGGATCGGCGCCGAACTGGTCGACCTCGCCACGCGCCACCGGCTGGTCACGTTCGAGGTGCTCGGACACCTCGTGCTTTTGCAGGCGAAGAGCGCGCTCGCGGATTTCGCGGCCGCGGACCGGCACGCCGCGTCGGCGGACGAGCTCGGTGAGAAGTACGGCCTTCCGCTCGTCGGCGTGTTCACCCGGTGGTATCGCGCGATGCGGACCGCGATGACCGGTCCCGGCGGGGAAGCCGCCTATCGCGCCGCGGCCGCGGGTCTCGCGGGAACGGCCATGCCCGGAGTGGACAACGGGATCCTCGCGCTCGCCCTGTTCTGCGACCGGATCCAGCGAGGCTTGCCGCCGGAAGCACGGGAAGAGGACTACGGCGCTTACGAAAGCTGGTGCCGCCCGGTGCTCCCGATCCCGGACTCGCCGCGGGACCTGCTGTACGAGGCCCGCACCTGTCTGCATGCCGTCGTCGCGATCGAACTCGGTGACCGGACGGCGATGGAACGCCTGTACGCCGAACTCCTGCCCGCCGGGGACGAGATCGCCGGGGCAGGGAGCGGGATGCTGACTCTCCGCCCGGTCGCGTACTACCTCGGTGAGCTGGCCACCGCCCTCGGCCTGCGAGAAGCGGCCGCCGAGCACTACCGGAAGGCGCGGGCCATCGCGGTGAAAGCCGGTTCACCGCATTGGGGTTAGCTCACTGCTCCCGCATCGCGCGGCGGATCTCTGCCAGCTTGTCCTTGGCGGCCTTGTCACGGTCGGCGATCTTCTTGTCCAGCGAAGCGACGTCTTCCTTGCCGCCGAGGCCGGCGAGTTCGGTCGAGCCCAGCGAGGTCGTGTACCGCTGCTCGATCCGGTCCCGCACGTGGTCGAACGAAGGCACGCCGCTCTCGCTGTAATCCGGCTCCGGGACCTCGACCGGCGCCGTAGGGGCGTCTTTGACGATCTCAGCCTCGACGATCTCGGCGTCGATCACTTCCGGCTTCTTGTCCGGGCTGTTCTCGGTCATCGTCCACTCCGTCCTGCGTGCCACGGCACGGCTTCGGTCATCAACCCGAGCATGCCCGAAACCAGCCGCATCTGGTCGACCGTGCGGATGTCGGCTTCGACCAGCCGCGGCGAGCAGACCACGATCGCGAGCGCCTGCGCCCGCGAGAGCGCCACGTTGAGCCGGTTGCGGGAGAGCAGGAAGTCCAGGCCACGCGGCAGGTCGACCGCCGAGGACGAGGTCATGGTGGTGATCACCACCGGCGCCTCCTGTCCCTGGAACCGGTCCACGGTGCCCACCCGCACGCCGGGATGTCCGGCCTGGTCCAGGGCACGGGCCACGACCCGGGCCTGCAGGTTGTACGGCGCCACGACCAGGATGTCCTCGTCGCCGAGCGGCCGGGGCTCGCCGTGATCGGTCCAGGCGCGGCCGTGGAGTTCGGCGACGAGGGCGGTGACCGCCTCGGCCTCCTCGACCGACCGCGTCGTGTTGCCGTGATGGTCGACTTCGGCGAGGTACAGGCCCGCCTCGACGCCGTCGATCGCCCGTTCGGCCGCCGAGGGATGCGAGTGCAGGCGGCCCGCGTAGGACAGCCGCGACACCGGAGCACAGACAGCCGGATGCATCCGCCGGGTCTCGTCGAGGAAATATCCGAGCTCGGCCGGGATGATGTCCGCCTCACCGATCAGGTGCCCGAGCGCGGACGCTTCGGCGCCCGCGGGATGCGTGCCCTGCACGACCTGCGGCAACTGCTGCGGATCGCCCAGCAGCAGGAGGTTCTTGGCGCACATCGACACCGCGAGCGCGTCGGCGAGGGCGAACTGGCCCGCCTCGTCGATGATCAGCAGGTCGAACGGCTCTTCCCGGATCGCGGCGTTCGCGAACGTCCAGGCGGTCCCGCCGACCAGATGGCCGGTGTCATGCTCCTCGCGCCATTTCACCAGCGCGGGATTGGTCTTCGGCTGTTCCCACGGCGCGGCCGGATCCGGCGTCCGCTTGGCGCGTTTGGCGCACGGCAGATCCGGCGCGTTCTTGAGCGCGGCGGACAGGACGTTCTCCACGGCCTTGTGACTGGTCGAGGTGACGGCGATCGTCTTGCCCGCGCGCACGAGTTTCGCGATCAGCCTGCCGGCCAGATAGGTCTTGCCCGCACCCGGCGGGCCTTGGACGGCGAGCGCGGAGCCGTCGAGCGCCTCGACGGCCTCGATCACCGTGCTCACGAGATCCGTCCCTGGTTCGGGCAATGTCCGGTCGTCGCGCAGCCGAGGCGTCGTCCGCCGGAGCAGGTCGACACCGGGATGCGCGGGCAGCACCGGCAGCGTGTCGACGACGAGGCGGGCGAGGTCCGCGACAGCGTCGTCCTTGGGCGAGGGGCGGACCGGGCTTCCGGGCAGCACCGCGACCGGCCGGTCGGCGGTGGTCTCGTCGGGTGGGCAGCTTTCCTCGAGGGTCAGTTCGACGGCGGTGGCAGAGACGACCTTGGCGTCCCGCGCGGCCGCCCCGTACCGCAGGCGGACGTCGTCGCCGGGGGCGAAGGGATGCGGCCGGTCCGGGTCGCAGCGGAGCACCAGCGAGCGTTTCGCCTTGCGGACCCGGCCCGAAGGCGGCACCCATTCCCCGGCTTCCCACGAAATCGGGACGGTGCAGGCGTTGTCGGTCTCCAGATCACCGAGCGGGGCGGCCAGCTGGCGGAAGTACTCCCACCACGCCGGATTCGTCTCCCTGCGGTGGTAGCCGACGGACGCGGCGAGCAGCGCGCGGGCGCGGTCCTCACCGGTGAACCCGGCCGGATCGTCGGGCAGCCCGTCCAGCAGCGGATCGACCAGCGCGGCCAGTTGCGCGGCGCGTTCGGCGCGTTTCTGAGCGGCGACGTCCTCTTCGGTCTGCCGGAGCAGAGCGTCCACATCGGACTCTTCCGGCGGCTCGGCGAGCGCGATCCCTTCCTCCACGCGGATCTTGTGGAGGAACTCGAACAACCGCAGCGTGGAGACGCAGTCGTATTCGTTGTAGTCGCTGATCCCGCGCAGCACTTCGTCCGCGTGCTCGGTCTCGCCGGAAGCGGTGAGCGTCAGGTATTCCTCGTAGGCCTCGATACTCGACACCGCCGTCTTGACGTCGCCGTCACGGGCTTCGGGCATGTAGAGAGGTTCGAGGTACTTGATGGAGTACGACCGCTGCGACACCCGGAGTGCCTTGCGCACCACGGAATACAGGTCCACCAGACCGCCGCTGCGCAACAGGTGGTCGACGGCGTCCTCGCGGGTCCCGTGCACGGCGGCGAGCCGCTTGATCGCGGTGACCTCGTACGGGGCGTAGTGGTAGACGTGCGAACCGGGATGCTCGGTGAGCCTCGCGGTGGCGAAGTCGACGAACTCTTCGAAAGCCCGCTTCTCCTGTGATCGATTGTGCGCCCAGAACGGCGTGAACTTCGTGCCGTCGTCGTCGGTCACGGCGCCGAAGAGGTATTCGAGCCCTTCACCCGCCAGTGCGTACGGGTCGCCTTCCATGTCGAAGAAGACGTCACCGGGCGCGGGCGGTGGCAGCTCGGCCAACGCGTCCGGATCGATGACCTCGTAGGCGATCTGCCCCGTGGCGTCCTGCCGGACCTGGATCGCGGCCTGGGCGCGCAGCGTGGTGAACGACGTCGCCGAGATGTCGCGCGGCCGGTCTTCCGGTGCGGCGGCCGCGAGCGCGTCGATGGTGCCGAGTCCCGCGGCGACGAGTTTGCGCCGCTGGTCGCCGCGCATCCCCGCGACCAGCGAAAGATCGCGATCGGCTTCGCGGGCGCTCGCGCAGTGCGCGGCATAGGAGCAGCCGCCGCACGCGGGCCGCTCGTCGGCCCACAGCGGGACCGGCAGGGTCGGCGGCCGGTTGCGCAGCCGGGCGCGGAGCCGGTCCACCAGCGGGAGGAAGTCGTCGACGCGGAACGAACGCGTGCTGTGATCGCCGAGCAGCAGGTGCATCCGCGGACCGGCGGGCCAGCCCGCCCGGCGCAGGGCGTCGGCGTACGCGGTCAGCTGGACGACCGCGGCGGGCTTCGCGTGCCTGGCCAGCTTCGTGTCGTAGACCTCGTAGCGGCCTTCGTCGTCACGCATCAGGAAGTCGGCCCGGCCGGAGAACTCGCCGTCGTGGAAGACCGCCTGGTAGATCACCGGGGCACCGGCCCGTAACGCCTCTTCGGTGGCTTTCGCGGCGACGACCGGGTCACGTTCGTCGATCTCGACGACGGCGCTCCGCTCGCCGCGCAGCTTGTCCAGCGTCGCGGCCTCATGCGCGCGCCCGTGCGTCACCGCCAGCTGATCCGGCCCGGAGCCAGGCCGCGGCGCTCCCGGCAGGCCGGCGGCCAGCGCCTGGTTCAGGAGGCTGCGGTGCTCGCATTCGAGCAGGTCGGCGAGATCGGACGGGGTGTACATCGCCCGGGAGTCTTACACGGACTCCCGGAGGGACGGGCCCGGCACGCCGGAGTCAGCCCGAGGTGTGGTCGAACGTCAGGTGCGAGGTGATCCGGTAGCGGTCGCCGCGATAGATCGAGCGGGTGTACTCGATCACGCGGCCGCCGGCGTCGCGCGTGGTGCGTTCGAACAGCAGCGCGGGGGAGTGCTGCGGGACACCGAGCAGACCGGATTCGTCGGCGTCGGTGACGGTCGGTTCGATGATCTGCACGGCCGTCGCGGGAACGATCTCGTAGCGGGTGCGGAGCAGTTCGTAGAACGAGCCGGACTCGAAGCCCGCGGCCGTGATGTCCGGCACGAGGTCCTGGGGGACCAGGATCCGCTCGATCGCCATCGGCGCCTCTTCGACGACGCGGACGCGGGTGACGGCCACCAGCGTGTGACCCGGGGAGACCTCGAGCCGTTTGCCGAGCCGGGCGCCCGCCGGTGTGGTGGCGAAGTCGATCACCCGGCTGGTCCAGTGGCCCTCGGCGGGCGGGGCGAACTGCTCGCCGCCGGTCGCGGGCACGAGGTCCTGGGAGATCTTGCGCGGCGCGGTGAACGTGCCCCGGCCGTGCTCACGGACCACGAGACCGTCGCGTTGCAGTTCGTCGATCGCGGCCCGCAGGGTAGGGCGCGAGACGCCGATTTCGGTGCTCAGCGCACGTTCCGAAGGCAGGACCTCGCCCGGCTGGCGCCGCTCGATGAGCTGGCGTAGCCGATCCTTGACCTCTGTTCGCCGCATGATCACAGCCTACCCAGTGGTCGGCGTGAATTGGCTGGTGGACAGGTTGTCTAGACCTATTGACTTTACCACTTCCTGAAGCGACGGTGAAAGAAACTGACCAGTGGTAAAGGAGACGACGATGTCGAACACAGGGAAGTTCCGCTCCGCCGCCATCGCCGCGTTGTCGGTCGCCGCACTGGGGCTGGCGCCGGGTGACGCTGCCGGAGCGGCCGGTTGCGGGGCGTTGTTCGACGATTTCCACTACACCTCGTACACCGACGGACTCCTTTCCCAGCACGGCTGGCAGGTGCGCTCCGGGGCCGGCGGCCCTGGCGTCGGCGGTGCGCGCTGGGCTCCGGAGGGCATCACGTTCCCGACGTCCGGCGGCGACAAGGTGCTGCAGCTCGCCTCCGCCACCGACGGCACGCCCGCGGGGACGACGCAGACCGAGATCATGCAGCCCGAGCGGCGGTTCTTCGAAGGGACGTACGCGGCACGGATCCGCTTCTCCGACGCGCCGGTCTCCGGCCCCGATGGCGACCGGATCAACCAGACGTTCTTCACGATCAGCCCGCTCCGCTACGACAACGACCCGATCTACAGCGAGCTGGACTTCTCGGAGTACCTGCCCAACGGCGGATGGGGCGAGGCAGGGCCGGTGAACTTCCAGACCAGTTGGCACACCTACACGCCGGACCCGTGGTATGCCAGAACAAGAGCGGCAGCCAGCGCCGCAGCATCGACGGCTGGCACTCCGTCGTAGCGACCGTGTCCGACGGTCATGTGCGGTACTACATCGACGGTGCCCTCGTGGCCGACCACGACCGCGGCGGACCGTTCGACGTGTACCCGCGGCAGGACATGTCCTTGAACTTCAACCAGTGGTTCATCGACCTCACGCGGCACAGCGGTGGCACGAGCACCTACCTCGAACAGGTGGATTGGGTCTACTACGCGAACAACGAGGTCCTGACGCCGGAAGCCGCCGCCGAACGGGCCGCGTCGTACCGGTCCTCGGGTGTGCGGTTCACCGACAATCTCGCCGGCTGTTAAATGTGAGCGGGGTTCTGCGGGAGAACGAGGAGTGCGGTGGACGAGCGGGATCGGCTGGCGGAACGGTTCGAGGAACACCGGGCCAGGCTGCGGGCGGTGGCGTACCGGATGCTGGGCTCGACCGGCGAGGCCGAAGACGCCGTCCAGGACACGTGGCTGCGGCTCAACCGCACCGACGCGGGGGAGATCGAGAACCTCGGTGGCTGGCTGACCACGGTGGTGGCGCGGGTGTGCCTGAACGTGTTGCGCTCGCGCGACCACCGGCAGGAGGAACCGCTCGACGACCGGCTTGCCGAACCGATCGACTCCTCGGCCGATCCCGCCGCCGATGCGGTGCTCACCGACTCGGTCGGGCTGGCGATGCTGGTCGTCCTGGAAACGCTCGCGCCCGCCGAACGGCTCGCGTTCGTCCTGCACGACATGTTCGCGGTGCCGTTCGACGAGATCGCCCCGCTGATCGAGCGCACCCCGGCCGCCGCGAGACAACTCGCGAGCCGCGCCCGGCGCCGCGTCCAGGGTCGCTCGGCCGCCGCGGAACCGGACGTCGCGCGGCGGCGCCAGGTCGTCGACGCCTACCTGGCCGCCGCACGGGGCGGCGACTTCGAAGCACTTCTGGAACTGTTGCATCCCGATGTCGTTCTTCGCGCGGACAAGGCGGCGGGCCCCTCGCGCGAGCCGATCTTCCTGCGGGGTGCCAGTGTGGTGGCTCGCGGTGCGGCGGCCGCTTCGGTGCGGGCGGCGGTCACTCGGTTGGCGCTGGTCAACGGCGGCGTCGGTCTGGTGATGGCCGACGAAGGACGGCCTTCGGTGGTCCTCGCGTTCACGTTCGCCGACGGGAAGATCAGCGAGATCGACGTCATCGCGGACCGGGAACGGCTGCGGGGGCTGGACTTGGTGATGGTGGACTGATTCCGGGTTGCGGTTCGGTCGCGAACGAGCATCGAGGACTTCGCCGCTCGGATCGAGCCGTTAACGGTCTTCCGTCGTGGTCCGCCTTCTTTCGCGTTCCGGCGGCTGGCCGGAGTGGCCCAGGTCGCCGCGGTCAATGAGCAGTTGGTGTTGCACAACCGGCTCACGCACAGCCTGAAAGCCGCGCAGAGGGGCCGAAGACTCGTGCAGCACCTGCGCTTTCAAGTGGCCGATCCGGAAGCGGGATTCCCGGTGGAGTCCGATTTGAACGAGGACGTCGTCGAGACGGCGGGACTCGTGCACGACATCGGCCACCCGCCGTTCGGCCACATCGCCGAGGAGGTCCTCGACCAGCGTCTCAATCTGACGCGGGCGACGCTGAACACGATTTTCAAGTACCGGTGTCTCAAACCCCGTGGCTCGTGCAAGACCACCGCGTTGCGGACTGATCGTGGTTACGGTGACAAATGGAGTGCCTATCAGACCGAGCGGGACGATTTCTTGTGGGCGCGGGAGAACAGCCGCGGAGAGCTGAGATCCGCGAACGCGGTCCTGATGGACTGGCCCGATGACATCAGCTACGCGACCCACGATCTCGAGGACTACTTCCGGGCGGGTCAAGCTCGGACTCCGCCGTTTGAAGGAGCACAAGGGATTCGACGAGACTCGCTTTCGGAATGAGCTCGACACGGTCATCGACGAGTTCGGCGAGCACCTGCACTCACAGTGGTTCTCCGTGATCGACAGGCCGGCGCCGGCGATCCACCAGGAAGGTCAGAAGAGGATCATCGGCTCGCTCTTCGATCGCTTGTTCACGTGCCTCGAGAAATCGCCGAGCAGTCCGAAGATCCCCATCCAGCTCCGGGTGATCTACCGTGACATCAAGCGTGACGATGAGGCGAAGGGGACCTTCGAGGAGAACAGGGAGGCCCGCTGCGCCCCGGGCGGTCACCGACTACATCTGTCTGCTCACCGAGGCACAGGCCGTCGGTCTCGGGGAGCGGTTGACGGGGCGGTCGCAGAGTTCGATGTTCGGTCCGTGGTTCAACTGAGTGAGGGCATGCCGAGGGGCCCGTCGCCGGTGGTGGACGGCGGGCTCTCCGGGTTCAGTTGTGGATTGTGTTGCGGCGGGGATTTTGTAGCGGGTCGAGGTACTGCGGTGGGATGAACTCGGGTCGGCCGTCGGCGGTCATGCGGACTTTCCAGCCGGATTGTCCGTGGATGACCATGTGGTGGTAGCGGCACAGCAGACACAGGTTGCTCAGGTCGGTGTCGCCGAGTTCGCTCCACGGGAGTAGGTGGTGGGCTTCGCAGTGTTTGGGTTTCCGGTGGCAGCCGGGGAATGCGCAGCCGTGGTCGCGGAGGTTGAGGGCTCGGCGTTGTGCTGGGGTGACGGTGCGGGCGGCGCGGCCGATGTCGAGCGGCTCGCTGTCGGAGCCGAGCACCGCGGGGATGATCTTCGCGTCGCAGGCGAGCATTCGCGCGTGCCGGGCGGTGATCTGGGAGACGCCGTCCACGCACGCCGTCCCCAGTCCTGAGGTCAGGGTGTCGAGGGGGATGGTGACGACGATGGTGGTCCGGTCCCCGGAGAGGGTGGGGGCTTTGTCGTTGGTCATGGCGTAGTGGATGGCGTCGAAGAGTGCGTCGCCGTGGCGTTCGGCGGGGGTGCGGGAGTCGTGGTTGCCGTCGTCGTCGACGGGTCTTCGTTGTCCCCAGGTCTCGAACAGGGCGTTCGCGCGAGCCCCGAACTCGGGGTCGAGCAGGCCGTTCAACCGCCACCAGCCGTCATCACGTTTGCGGAGATACACCTCGCGCGACGGGGGTTTCAGGTCCTCGTCTTTCGGTTCTTTCCCGTCGGGATCCATACGGGCCAGGAGTTCCGCCCCGGCGTCGATGATCGCTTGCGGGCCGGCGTGGCGGGCCAGGTTCACCAGGATCTGTTCCGCCCCCGCCCGATCCTCTGCCGACACCTCAGGCGGGATTTTCTTCAGCACCGCCAGGATCGGATCCAGTTGCTGATGGCCGAGTTCGCCCTCGGACGCGGAAGCACCCGCGAGTGGAGCGAAAGCGGGTGCGGGGGTGCCGTCCAGATTCCGGCTTTCGTTCAACGCCAACGCCCGTGTCACGGTGTCACGTGCTTCTTTGGGGGTGATGCGGGCGGTCTCGGCGAACCAGCCCGCCGTGGAGCCGTGTCCGTACAGCTCCATCGGACCCCGGGATTCGATCTCGACCAGGAGCTGCCCGACCTCCGCCAGCGCCTGTCGTGCCACCGACAAACGCTCGACCACACCGTGCGCGAGCTCCCGCGCACCGGCACGCCACACCTCCTGCGGCGGTTCGAGGATTCGTCGACTGGACACCCCGCCATAATACCAGTGAATCGAACGCATATTCGATCCAGGAAAAACTTTTCCCGAAGGTGGAATTAAGGTGTTTCGCATTCAAAGTGCGCGAATAACACTCTTGGGTGAGGGGTGGGGTGGTCGTGAGTCGGGTTCTCTTGGGGGGGGGGGTACTTCAGGCGGCCCGAGCGGCGGACCGTGGCGATCCTCGTGAGTGGTAAGGACGGTTCTAACCGTCCTTACCACTCACGAGGATCGCCACTCCGCCACGCCGGAAACCCGCCTAAGGTGACCGTGACGCCGCAGTCACTCCCGGGAGGCAGGCATGTCGTTGTTGGCCCAGCTGAACACCGCGATCACCACGGGCGCGATCGAGGTCGTCGACCTCACCGCCCCGTTGAGCGCGAGCACCCCCGTGCTCCAGCTGCCGGAGCCGTTCGCGAACACGATCCCGTTCGGCCTGGAGGAGATCAGCCGGTACGACGAACGCGGACCGCGCTGGTACTGGAACAACATCCACACCGGTGAGCACACAGGGACCCACCTCGACGTCCCCGTGCACTGGCTGTCGGGAAAGGACGGCCACGACGTCTCCGAAGTGCCGCTGCGCACGCTGGTCGCCCCGGCCGTGGTGCTCGACGCGTCGGCCCGCGCGGCCGAAGACCCGGACTTCCTGCTCTCCACGGAAGACATCCGCGAGTGGGAGCGCGTGAACGGGCCGCTGCCCGACGGCGGCTGGCTGCTCTACCGCACGGGCTGGGACGCTCGTTCGCACGACCAGGACACCTTCCTCAACAACGACGAGAACGGTCCGCATACGCCGGGCGTCTCGGCGGAGTGTGCCCGCTGGCTCGCGGAAGAGGCACCGATCACCGGGTTCGGAGTGGAGACCGTCGGCACCGACGCGGGACAGGCGCTGAGCCTCGAACCGGCCTTCCCCTGCCACGAACTCCTTCTGGGCGCGGGAAAACACGGCCTCACCCAGTTGCGGAACCTGGCGAGCCTGCCGCCGACCGGATCGCTGCTGGTCGTCAGCCCGCTCCCGATCGTCGGCGGATCCGGCAGCCCCGCCAGGGTCTACGCGCTGGTCGAGCGGGCATGAAGGTCGCGGAGCTGGTCGGCCGCACGCTGGCGGATCTCGGCGTGGGTGCCGCGTTCGGGGTCGTGGGCAGCGGCAACTTCGAGGCCACCAACGGGTTGCGGGCGGGTGGGGTGCGGTTCGTCGCGGCGCGGCACGAGGGCGGCGCGGCGAGCATGGCCGACGCGTACGCGCGGATGAGCGGCCGTGTGCCGGTGCTGAGTCTCCACCAGGGTTGCGGGCTGACCAACGCGATCACCGGGATCACCGAGGCCGCCAAGAGCCGGACACCGATGATCGTCCTGGCCGGTGACACCGCGGCGTCGGCGGTGCTGTCGAACTTCCGGATCGACCAGGACGCGCTCGCGGTCGCCGTCGGCGCCGTGCCGGAACGCGTGCACGGCGCGCCCACCGCGGTCGCCGACACCGTCCGCGCCTACCGGACGGCGGTGCAGCAACGCCGGACTGTCCTGCTCAACCTCCCGCTCGACGTCCAAGCGCAGGAAGCTCCCGAAGCGGTCCCGGCCCCGGAAATCCCCGGGCCGGCGCCGGTCCGGCCGAGCACCGAGGCGGTCGCGAAACTGGCCGACCTCCTGGCCGAAGCGCGGCGGCCGGTGTTCATCGCCGGACGCGGCGCGCGGGCGAGTTCGGTGCCCCTCCGGGAACTCGCGGAGGTCTCCGGCGCACTGCTGGCGACCTCGGCGGTGGCACACGGGCTTTTCCACGGCGATCCCTTCTCACTCGGGATCTCGGGCGGCTTTTCGTCACCACAAGCGGCGGACCTCATCGAAAACGCCGACCTCGTGATCGGCTGGGGCTGCGCGCTGAACAGGTGGACCACCCGGCACGGCACGCTCCTCGGCCCAGCCGCCCGGCTGGTCCAGGTGGACGTCGAGGAGGCCGCGCTCGGCGCGCACCGGCCGCTCGACCTCGGTGTCGTCGGCGACGTCACCAGCACCGCCGCCGACGTCCACGCGGAACTCGACAGGCGTGGCCACCAAATGAGCCGCGAAGCCCCCACAAGCACCCGATGGAACGACGTCCCGTATAACGACCTATCCGGCGGCGGAAGGATCGATCCGCGCACACTCAGCCGTCATCTCGACGAAATCCTGCCCGCCGAACGCGTGGTCTCGATCGACTCCGGCAACTTCATGGGCTACCCGAGCGCGTACCTGTCCGTTCCCGACGAGAACGGCTTCTGCTTCACCCAAGCGTTCCAAAGTATCGGGCTCGGCCTCGGAACGGCGATCGGCGCGGCGCTGGCCCGGCCGGAGCGGCTGCCGGTGCTCGGGGTCGGCGACGGCGGGTTCCACATGGCGGTTTCCGAGCTGGAAACCGCCGTACGGCTGCGGATCCCGCTCGTCGTCATCGTCTACGACGACGCCGCGTACGGCGCTGAGATCCATCATTTCGGCGCCGCGGACATGACCACGGTCCGGTTCCCCGACACCGACATCGCGGCGATCGGCCGCGGATTCGGCTGCGCCGGTGTCACCGTGAGGTCGGTCGAGGATCTGGTCGCCGTCACGGAATGGCTCGACGGGCCACGGGACGCACCGCTCGTCATCGACGCCAAGATCGCCGACGATGGCGGCTCGTGGTGGCTCGCCGAAGCCTTCCGACACTAGAACGCGCTACACGCCCCAGTCCGGCCGCAGCGGCATGCCCGCGTCACCGTCCGGGCCGACCTTCACCCCGAGCACCTGGTGCAGTTCGATCTCCCGCCGCTCGAAAGCGAGCCGGCACGCGGCCATGTACAGCGCCCAGACGCGGCTCCGCCCGGCGCCCGCTTCGGCGACGGCCTCGTCCCAGTTCGCGTCGAGGTTGGCGCACCAGGCGCCGAGGGTGGTGGCGTAGTGCTCGCGGAGGTTCTCCGAATGCCGCACCTCCAGCCCGCTGTCGTGCATCGCGGTGGCGATCTCCCCGACGGACTCCAGTTCGCCGTCGGGGAAGACGTACCGGTCGATGAACCCGCGCGACCGGTGCGCCACCGAGGTGTCCGGGTTGGTGATGCAATGGTTCAGCATGCGCCCGTGCGGTTTCAGTTTCCCGGCGAGGAAACGGAAGTACGACGGCAGGTTGCGCGCGCCGATGTGCTCGGTGAGCCCGATCGACGACACCGCGTCGAAGTCCGTCTCGGTGACGTCGCGGTAGTCGAGGTGCTGCACTTCGGCCCGGTCCGCGAGCCCCTTGGTCACGATGTCCTTCTGTGCCCATTGCGCCTGCTCACGCGAAAGGGTGACGCCCAGCGCCTCGACGCCGTAGTTCGCGACGGCGTGCTCGACCATCCCGCCCCAGCCACAGCCGACGTCCAGCAGCCGCATCCCTGGCCGGAGCCCGAGTTTCCGGCACACCAGGTCGAATTTGTGCGCTTGCGCCTCTTCCAGCGACGCGGCGGCGGACGGATACGCGGCGCAGGTGTAGGCCATCGACGGGCCGAGCACCAGTTCGTAGAACCGGTTCGAGACGTCGTAGTGGTTGGAGATCGCGTTGCTGTCACGCGCTTTCGAGTGCCGCAGGCCGTCGACGGTGCGTTTGAGGCGGCTCGGCAGTTCTTCGGCGGGCGGGGCGACGCGGCGCAGGTGCGTGGGCCCGAGTTTGCGCAGCAGCCACAACCGGTCCGCCGGACTGAGCTGATCGACCTGGGCCACGAGCGCGCGCAACGCGGAGTAGAGATCGCCGTCCACGTCGAGAGCGCCGGCGACATAGGCGCGGGCGAGACCGAGGTCGCCAGGGGACGACATCAGGTACGTCAGCGCCAGGGGCGACCGCACCCGGATCGACACCGGCGCGTCCGCCGGGCCGCTCGTGCTGCCGTCGTAGGCGGTGATGGACACTTCGGCGCTCGGACCGAGCAACCGCTCGAAGATCTTCCCGACGGTGGTCGTCTCAGCCATGGTCGTCTCTCTTCTTCCCGGACCCGATCACCGCCGCCGCACGCACTTCGCGTACAGGTCGAGGAGGCGGCCGTCCGGGTCGTAGGCCGTCTTCAGTTTCCGATAGGCGTCACCGTTGTACAGGCGCCAGAACTCGTCTTCGGAATAGAAACTGTCGGAGTACAGCGATTTCCGCCCGCCGAGCCGGGTCACTTCGGCCTCGATCAGCCGATTGTGCGTATCCGGCGCCTCTCCGGGGTCCAACGGCACCGCCGACCAGAATCCGAAGTTGACGTACAGCGTGCCGGGGTCCATTTCGTACAGTGGCGAGTTCACGCCGCCCGGTCGCTGCTTCAGCGGGCAGATCCACACCGGGCTGATCGGGATCTCGCGGCGGAAGAACTCCAGGAACTCCGCGGCCCGCGAAAGCGGTACTTCGATGTCCTGGACGACGGTCTCTTCCGGAGGAAGACGGCGCAGCCTGAGCAGCTTCGCGGCGATCCCGAACCGCCGGTCGAGAGCCACCACCTTCCAGTAGACCGAAGACCGCAGCAGCCGCCTGCCCAGCAGCAGCCGGGGGAGCCGGTGCTGCACGCCGAACGCCCGCGAGCACCAGAACCAGTCCGTGTCCCAGCGCCACAGGTAGTCCCGGGCGCTCAGGTGGTCGGTCCCGCGTTCGCGGATCGACTTGTAGTAGATGCCGAGCCAGGTGTAGTCGCTGGTCGCGGGCGCCGAGGCGGTGAACGTGCCCAGCGTCAAGTACTGCTCGCCCGGCCCGAAGACCGTTCCGTCCACGAAGTCGGCCGACCCGTCACGGCAGGCCTCGCCGAGCGCCGCGAAGTACTCCTCGGGGTCTTCGTACCGGATGTGGTCGAGCCGCACGTACGGTTTGACCGGCTCCAGTTCGATCTTCAACCGCAGTGCGTAGCCGAGCGTCCCGTACGAGTTCGGGAAGCCGTGGAACAGGTCGCTGTGCTCGTTGTCCGGCCGCGCGACGACGATCCTGCCGTCGCCGGTGAGCAACTCCATCTCCAGCACCGACTCGTGCACGAGACCGTTGCGGAACGAAGACGACTCGATGCCGAGGCCGGTGACCGCGCCGCCGAGCGTGATCGTCTTGAGCTGCGGCACGACCAGCGGCATCAACCCGTGAGGCAGGGTCGCGTCCACGAGTTGCTCGTAGGTGACCATGCCTTCGACGTCGGCCGTGCGCGCCAGGGGATCGACGTCGAGCACGTGCGTGAACCCCGAGACGTCCAGCCCCGGTGTGCTGGTCGCCGTCCGCGCCCGGAACAGGTTCGACGTCCGCTTCGCCAGCCGGATCGTGCCGTGGAGATCCGCGAGCTGTGCCCGGAGCGCTTCGGCTCGCGCTTCGTGTTCGGCGAACCGGACCAGCCGCGCCGTCGCCCGGGTACCGCTGTCGCCGCTAGCCATTCCTGATCGCCATCGGTTCATCGTGCCCCACCGAACCGCCTGGCGCAGCCCTTGATTTCTACCTGAGCCGGTGCAGCGGGACGGCGTTCGCCATGGCGGTGAAGCCCTTGTCGCCGGGATGGAGATGATCGCCGGAGTCGTACTCGGGTTTCATCCGCTGCGGGTCGGCGGGATCGCGGATCACCGCGTCGAAGTCGATGTAGGAGTCGAAGAGCCTGCTGGTCCGGATGAACCGGTTGACCGCCTGCCGGGTCTCTTCGAGTTGCGGCGTGTACGAACCCCAGCCCTTCCACGGCGTGATCGTCGCGCCCAGCACCCGCAGGCCGCGGTCGTGTGCCCGGACGGCGATCTGTTTCAGCGCCGAGATGATCTTGTCCGGATCGGCCTGGTGCGGGGTCTGCTGGATGTCGTTGATGCCCTCGAACACGATCGCCGTCCGCGCGCCGGACTGGTTCAGCACGTCCCGGTCCAGCCGCGCCAGCGCGTTGACCCCGGCGTTCCCGCCGTCGAGCAGCAGCCGGTTCCCGCTGATCCCGGCGTTGAGCACGCCCAGCCGCGCGCTGATCTTGTCCGCCAGCTGATCCGGCCAGCGCAGGTTCGCGCCCCAGGTCGAGTTCGCCCCGTCGGTGATCGAGTCGCCGATCGCCACGACACTGCCCCGCAGTCCCGCGCCGCGGACGTCCACTCCGGACACGTAATGCCAGACCGCGGTCTTTTCCGGGAACGCCGCCGCCGACTCGTCGGCCGCCTTGTCGCCGTCACGGGTGAAGTACGAGTTCTGCATCGCCAGCGGGTGATAGGTGACCGGACCCGACGGCGTCGGCGTGTACGTGGTGACCAGGAGGTCGCCGTCCCTCGGCACGGTCAGCGCCGCGCCGTCGCTGACGATGTCGGCGCCCGGCGGCACGGTGATCTCGCGGTCGCCGCCGAAGGTCAGCGTGCGCATCGTGCCGGGCACGGCCTGCGGGGTGTCCGGGCCGGCGGCGACCGCGACGGTCACCCGGCCGAACAGCACCGGCGTCCGGCCGAAGGCGTTGGACAGCCGCACGCGCACCTCGTGCCCGCCGGCGCTGGTGTGCACGATGTTGCGGATCGAGAAGTTCGGGTAGCCGTTGTCGGTCCCGGCCACCCCGGCCGCGGGCGCCGCCGCCCAGGTGCCCACCCAGCCGCTCGTGGCGGCGCTCTCCACTTGAGCCGGAGCCGCCGCGGCGACTCCTGGTACGACACCCAGAAACAGGATTCCCGCCACGGCGAGATGCTTCACGCGCATGTCAGTTTCGCCTCCACCCAGTCGGCTCCACTCATCGTCAGTGAATCACCGACGGCCGGTCAACGTCCTGGACAGGACAGGTTTCTGTCGGAGGTGGCGGTTAGCCTGAACGCCATGACACCTGCCGCTCTCGCGAAGCTCTGCCTCGGCCTCCCCGGTGCCCGGGAGGAGTTCCCGTTCGGCGAGGACAACAGCGTGTTCAAGGTCGTGGGCAAGATGTTCGCGCTCAGCCCGCTCAAGGCGAAGCCCTTGCGGGTCAGCCTCAAATGCGAGCCCGATCTGGCGGTCCGGCTGCGCGCGGAGCATCCGGCGATCGCCCCCGGCTATCACCTGAACAAACGGCACTGGAACACCGTCCGGCTGGACGGTTCACTGACCGACGACTTCGTGCGGGAGATGATCGAAGACTCCTACGACCTCGTCGTCGCGGGCCTGCCGAAACGGGAACAAGAGAAGCTGAACTGGGTCGCGCTCAGCCAGGAATGAGCGCCGGAGGTTTCATCCGGATTTCATCCGACCGTGCCCGCCCGGCCTCCTACCGTGGGCGGAGGCGGGTGCCGCCCGCCGCACGATGACGCGCTTCCCGGGACTTCCTAGGCTGATGCCGTGCTGGAGATCTTGCGGGACCGGTTCCGGGCACGGGTGCAGGCCAGTCTCACCCGGGCCGGGCTGAGCCTGCCGTGGTGGGGGGCGTTGTGCGCCAGCGCGGTGAGCTTCGTGTTCACGGTGGTCGCGCTGATCCAGCGGGACGCCCTCGTGCCGCCGGAGCCGATCGCGCTGGCAGGCCTGATCGTGATCGCGCCGTCGCTGATCTGGGTGACCACCGACTGGATCATGCCGTGGGTGCGGATGACGGCGCTGATCATCGCCGCCTCGGTCCTGCTCATCGAGCCCGTGCTTCCGGATTTCGCGCCTTTGCTGCTGCTGGTCGCGGCCACCGAAGCGGGCAGTGTCCTGCGGACGACGTGGGGGATCGCCCTTGTCACGGTCGCGGGCGAGGCGGTCTTGGTCGTGGCTGGGATCTGGGGCGGGCTGATCGGCGGGCCGGTGTACATGGTCGCGATCCTGCTCGGCCTCAGCGGCGGGCTCATGGTCCGCTGGTACACCAGGGTGCTGGACGCCGAACGCGGCAACCGTGACGCCTCCCGCGACAAGGCCCTGCTCGCCGAACGCCAGCGCATCGCGCGTGAGGTGCACGACGTCGTCGGCCATTCGCTCAGCATCACCCTGCTGCACCTGACCGGAGCCCGGCACGCGTTGCAGCAGGACCGTGACGTCGACGAGGCGATCGAAGCGCTCACCGAAGCCGAGCAGGTGGGACGGGCCGCGATGGCCGACATCCGCCGCACGGTCGGTCTGCTCGCCGATTCCCCGTCGGGCAGCGCCCCGCTGCCGGGGGTGGAGGACATCGCGACGCTGGTGGAACGCACCCGCAGTGCCGGTCTGGCGGTGCGCTATACACAGGAAGGCGACCTCGGCCGGGTAGGCGCCTCGGAAGGATTGGGCCTCTACCGGATCGTGCAGGAATCACTTGTCAACGTCGTCAAGCACGCCCCCGGCGCGACCGCGGAGGTCCGGCTGAACGCCGGCCGGTCGGGTTTGAAGCTCATCGTCAGCAACACCCTCCCCGCGACCGTCCGGCGCGCCGCCGAGGACGGTTCGGGACTTGCGGGGATGGCCGTCCGCGCCGCCCAGCTCGGCGCCGATCTCAGCGCGGGGCCCAGCGGCAGGCAGTGGATCGTGCGGGTCACCGTGCCGGGAGCCAAGCCGTGACCGCCGCCGAGATCCAGGTGCTGCTGGTCGACGACCAGGAGCTGGTCCGATCCGGGCTGCGGCGCATCCTGCGGCGCCGTGACGGGTTCGTCATCGCGGGGGAATGCGGCGACGGCTCGGAAGTGCCCGCGGCGCTGGCCGCGCACGAGGTCGACGTCATCGTGATGGACCTGCGGATGAAGAACGTCGGCGGCGTCGAGGCGACCAGGCGGCTGCGGCGGTCCGGTGGGCATCCGCCGGTGCTCGCGCTGACCACCTTCGACGACGACAACCTCTTGGCCGACGCGCTGCGGGCGGGCGCCGCCGGGTACGTCCTCAAGGATTCCCCCGCCGAAGACCTGATCCGGGCGGTGCGGGCGGTCGCCGCGGGTGACGCGTGGCTCGACCCCGGGGTCACCGGCCGGGTGCTCGCCGCCTACCGGCAGGCCGCCGGGAACGGCAGCGGCGGGCGTTCGCCGGAACTGCTGACGCCGAGGGAACAGGACGTGCTCCGGGCGATCGGCCGCGGGCTGACCAACGCGGAGATCGCCGCGGCACTCGTCATTTCGGAGGTGACCGTGAAAAGCCACATCGGCCGGATCTTCACCAAACTCCAGTTGCGGGACCGGGCGGCGGCGATCGTCTACGCGTTCGACCACGGGATCGTGGTGCCGGGCTAGTGCGGAACGAAGGGGGGATCATGTCGGATTCGAAGCTTCGGTTCGAGGTGCTCGGCCCGTTGCGGGCCTGGTACGGGGAGACCCGGCTGGACCTCGGTCCGGTCCGGCAGCAGGCCGTGCTGGCCGCGCTGCTGCTGCGCCCGGACGTGACCGTCAGCCATTACGAACTCACCGACGGGCTCTGGGAGAAGCCGCCGGAGTCGAACGTGCTGCCGGTGTACGTCCGGCGGCTGCGGCAATGCCTGGACACCTCGGGGCGGAAACCGCGGGACTCGGTGATCGTGTCCGACCGCGGCGGCTATCGGTTCGCCAGCGATGGGGTGCGGCTGGACGTGGTACGGCTGGAGGAGGTCGCCGCCGTCGCGGCCACCGCCGAGGAGTCGGGCGATCTCGTCGCCGCGGTGGACACCTTCGCCGACGCGCTCCGGCTGTTCCACGGCGAGCCGCTGACGGGGCTGCCCGGCGCGTTCGTCCATGGCGAGCGGCGACGGCTGGAGGAACGCAGACTTCTGTTGCTGCGCCGGAAATTGCGGGCACAGCTGAAACTCGGCCGGTTCGACGAGGTGATCGGCGAGCTGTCGGCGCTGGTGTCCGCCGACCCGCCGAGCGAGCCGCTGGCCGCGTTGCTGATGCGGGCGCTCTACGGCGGAGGACGGCAGGCGGAGGCGCTGGAGGTGTTCACCGACGTCCGCGAGCGGCTGGTGGACCAGCTCGGTGTCGAGCCGGGCGAGGAACTGCGGCAGGTGCAGGAAGCGGTGCTGCGCGGGGACGAAACGCTGCTCGGCGTCGCGCCGCGCAAGGAACCGTCACGCCGGATCCGCAACGAACTGCCCGCCACCAACGGCGAACTCGTCGGCAGGGACCGGGAACTCGCGCTGCTCGTCGAGGACGGCGATCCGGAGTCGGTCGCGGTCGACGCGGTCGACGGCGTCCCCGGCGCCGGGAAGACCACGCTCGCGGTGCGCGCGGCCCACCGGCTCCGCGAGTCCTATCCAGACGGTGCGTTGTTCGTGGACCTCCACGGCTACACCGAAGGCCGTGAGCCGGTGACGCCGGAGCGCGCGCTACGGCGGCTGCTGCGCGCGGTCGGGGTCGAAGACGGGGCCATGCCGGACGATCTCGACGAACTGGCCGCGTCGTGGCGGGCGGCGACCGCGCAGCTGCGGTTGCTGCTGGTGCTCGACAACGCCGAGTCCGCCGGGCAGGTGCGGCCGCTGCTGCCGTCCGGGCCGGGCAGCCGTGTGCTGGTGACCAGCCGCCGTCGTCTGTCCGGTTTGGACGCCGACCGGCGCGTTTCCCTCGGCGCACTGGGCCTCGAAGCGGCCGAACGGCTGCTCGGCCGCATCGTGGGAGCGCCGAGGGCGGAGGGGGAGCGGTTCGCCGTGCGCGCGCTCGCCGGGCTGTGCGGGCGCCTGCCGCTCGCGCTGCGGATCGCGGGCGCCCGGTTGCAGAACCGTCCGATGTGGACGTTCAAGGACCTGGTGGACCGGATGTCGGACGACGAGCGCAGGCTCGGCGAGCTGACCGCCGAGGACCGCAGTGTCGAGGTGGCGCTGCGCCTGTCCTACGAGCAGCTGCGGCCCGCCGAGCAGAACGCGTTCAGTGTGCTCGGCCTCTCGCCGACGGCCGAATTCGACCGGCTCTCGGTCGCCGCCCTGCTGGACTGTTCGCCCGCCGAAGCCGAGCGGCGGCTGGAAAGCCTGGTCGACGCCAGCCTCGTGCAGGAGCCTGCGAGCGGTCGCTACCGGCTGCACGACCTGGTGGCGGTCTATGCCCGGCGGCTCGCCGGGGAAATGCCCGAAGAGGCCGCCGAAGCGGCACGGAAACGGGTGTACGGGCTGTATCTCGGCGCCGCGCGCCGGGCGAGCGAATGGGGTGTCGCGCGGTTCCCGGTGGAGTCCGGCGGATCGTTCACCGGGCAGCGTGACGCTTCCGCCTGGCTCGACGCCGCCGGTGACCTTCCGGAGGTGGTGACCCAGGCGGCCGAAGCCGGGCTGGACGACCTCGCGTGCTCGATCGCCGAGGGCCTGGTCGACTATCTCGCGCGCCAGCAGCGCTACCACGAATGCCGGACGGCGCTGCAGATCGCGCTGCCGCTGGCAGAACAGGCCGGAGACGAACGCCTGGTCTCGTCGCTGCGGTTCTGCCTGGGCTACGCCTACGCCATGCAAGGACAGCTGGACCGTGCGCGCGGCTGGTTCGACGACGCGCTGCGGGCGGGGCAGGCCTCCGGTGACCGCGGGGCGGAGGCGCGGGCGCTGGGC
Source organism: Amycolatopsis decaplanina DSM 44594 (assembly GCF_000342005.1). Taxonomy (GTDB): domain Bacteria; phylum Actinomycetota; class Actinomycetes; order Mycobacteriales; family Pseudonocardiaceae; genus Amycolatopsis; species Amycolatopsis decaplanina. The sequence goes on along the minus strand of NZ_AOHO01000085.1, from coordinate 22,816 downwards.
GGGCTCACCATGGCGGACCTGATCGCCGGACGGCACGAGCTCGCGCTCCCGGGGATGCGGCGGGGGATGGCTCTGGCCGAGGAGGTGGGGGACAGCTGGCTCGCCGAACGATCGCTGTCCGCGCTCGCCTATCTCGCCTACCTGCGGGGCGAGCACGAAGAAGCGCTCGTCCATCTCGGCCGCGCCCGTGAGCTGAGCGAGGAGATCGGCAGCCCCGGGATGCTGGCCAGGGTGCTGTGCCACAGCGGTACCGTCCGGCTCGAAATCGGCAGGTTCGCCGAGGCCGCGCTGGATCTCCGGCGGTCCGTCGAGATCGCCGAGGAGACCACGGACGGTCTCCTGACCGCGACCGGCCTCGCCCGGCTGGGCGCCGCGGAACTGGAACTGGGGAATCTCGACGCGGCTTTCGAACTCCAGCGGCGGGCGCTGACGGCGGTCACCGAGGAGACCATCGTCGGGATGGAGTCCGAGATCCGCAACCGGCTCGGCCGCACCCATCTCGCCGCGGGCGATCCAGTGGCCGCCAGGGAGCACTTCGAGTGGGTGCTCACCACCATCGGACCCGACGGCGATTCCGCGCAGCGCACCCTCGCGCTGGAAGGTCTGGACCTCACCAGACAGTCGGTACGCCGGCGTTGACGATCGTGAAGCGGTGTCCCGCCATGCTCGTCCGCCAGCGCGCGAAATAGGCGTCGGCGGCGTCCGCCAGGTGCACCCCGGCGCGGACCTCGTGGACGGCGTAAGCCCACTCCGCGGCGTCGCACAACACCAGTTCCCGCGGCGCGCCGCGCTTCCGGAGCACAGAAGAGCAGAGGGCGCCGCGCCTGCCGACGTTGCTGTTCTCGAGGCAGCGACGGAGGTCTTCGACGGCGTGGGCGGCGGTGTCGAACAGCGTCCACCGGTACTTGGGCGCCGGGCGGCCGTCGGCCCATGGCGTGAAGAACGCCGCCCAGCTCCAGCCCGGTCCGACGAGCCCGTACCGTTCCCCGGGACTCGGCGCGTCGTCCCGGGGTGTCACCGTGTTGTACGGGGTCCGGCTCGCCGGGCTCATGCACGTCTCCTCGTGGACCAACCGGTCCGCGGCCGCGGATCCGTGTCCGGAACCGTAGGGCGGAGCCATGAAATCCCGATGAAACGCTTGCGACGCCTCAGTCTCGCGCGGGAACGACGAGGGAGGCCATCACCTTCGGGATCAGCTCGCTGACGAACCGGCCGTCGGAGGGGCTCGCAGAAGGTCGCCGACGGGAACAAGCAGCTCGCGGACAGGTCGAAGGAACTGGCGAGCGGCATCGGCTCGGCGGCCGACGGCGCGCCGAATCGGGCGCCTCCGAGCCGGCCAAAGGCCTCAACGACGGCCCGGGCAAGGTGCCCGACTACACCCCAGACCGAACGCGACCACCTCGAACAGGTCGCCGCCACGCCCGCGATCGCCGGCACTGTGGGTGTGCGCACTGGCGACGTATCAGGTGATCCAAGCGGTGCCGTCGAGCGTGCTCACCACCCGCGAAGCCAGCTGGTGGTGCTCGTGCTCGCGGCTGGGACGTTTACCGTGGTCAACCAAGCGCTGGTGGCGATCTTCAAACGCCCTGGCCGCTTCGCCGCTCTCGCGATCCTTGTCCTCACTGTCGGCGCTTCGCTGGTCTCGACGGTGCCTGGGTTCTTCGGGACCGTGCTGGCGATGATCCTGGTGACCGATCGGCGGCGGTCCTTGCCGGGGCGGGAACTGCGGCTGGCTTGACCGGCGTCAGTTCCCCTTCTTGTAGCTGTCCCTGAGGGTGTCGGAGATAAAGACCGCTGGGTTGTTGCTGGCCAGGTAGCCGAGGATCATGCCTTCGTGGAGTGCGTTAGCCGTCGTCAGCGGTTTCGCACTGTTCCAACTCCGCCCGAATTCGGGGTCGACACCGCGGGTGCCGATTCCGGCGAGTGTCGTCGACGACCAGTTTCCGTTGCTGGTGTCGTGATCGTAAGATACTTGTCCACCCACTGGACCAGCTGCGGTCACGCCGCCGTGATGTGACTCCCCACCCAGGTCCTTGCCGTTTCGAATCGGGTTGTTGTCCCCGTCGAAGCCGGCCGTCACACCGATACCGGCGGACCCGCCCAATCCGGGTGTGGTGAGGCTGAGGCTCGACCCGTTGACAATCCAGAAGTTGCCCTCCTGATCGCGAACGAGGGCCACGTTATAGCCGACGGAGAACCCTAGGACGGACCCGCTCGCGCCGATCGCCGGGCCGGCGGTCCCCGCGCCGAACGTGAGCGTCCACGCCGAGTCGAACGCGTCGCCCGCCGCCTGCTTGATGCGGTCCATCAGACCCGGTCCGGATTCAGACGCCAGTGCCTCCCCTCCGACCAGGTCTCGCAAGTAGGCGGCGATCGCGGCGGCGAACTGCACGGCGAGGGCAGGTGAGTGGCGCCGGAGTTCGTCATAACGCACTTCGTTCTGCGTGATCACTCTGATGATCGTCTGCTTGACCCTGGTGAGCTCGGCGGCGTACCGCTCGGCGATACCGGCGAGCCGGGCGGCGTCGGCGCCGCAGTGTGACCAGTCCGCGCCATTGGCGTCGATCTTGTCGGCGAACACGCCGCCGGCCTCGTCAAGCCAGGCGTCGCGTACGGCGTTCGCGTTGCCGTGCAAGCGATTCCCACTGTCGTCCGCGTTGCGTGCCAGATCGCGCAGGCGTTGGCTCAGCAGGGTGGCGTTGTCCTCGTTGTCCGGTGGCCATGAGTCGTACAAGGCTTTGACGGCGGACCACAGAATCGATGCCGGTTCCCCGATCATCCGAACCTCACTCGCAGCAGCTCGGCCTCGGCGTGCGCGTCCGCGGTGACGTAATTGTCGACGCACAGCTGACCGGCCACGCCGAGATCCCCGGTCCGCTGCCGACTCGTGTCGACCCGCTGTTCGAGCGAGACGCGGCTCGCCTCGTACTCGGTTTTGAACCGCGCTCCCATCGGCCCGCCCCCGAGAGTGCCTGATAGCCAATCGATGTCGGCGCGCACAGCCTGGCACGCGACTCCGGCGTCCTCGCCGATCGCCGTCAGTGCCTTGACTTGGTAACCGGTCGCGTCGACATACATGTTCAGGCCGTCGCCCACGATTCCCCTCCCTGACTTCGTATCGAGTGTCCCGATGAGGCGACTGTCCGGCGAGTGGTTGGCCGGTTGCGGCCACGCACCGGGTCCACGGCTCTCACGGTCATCACTCTTCGGTGGGAAATGAACTGGTTGGCAGTGACGTAAAATTACGAACAGGGGTTCTCCGGCAGCGTTCGAACGGTACTGCGACGACGTCGTCGTGCACTGTGTCAGCGAGAAACAGGCCAAGTATGTTCGGAATGTGATCGCGGCACGGCTATGGCGGTTCGGTCTCCGGTTGCATCCGGGGAAAACCAAGATCGTCCATTGCCTGCAAGAGGACCGGAGTCGAACCAGGCATAGCGTGGAATTCACGTTCCTGGGTTACACATTCCGGCCACGCTATGCGCGACTAAATGACGGTCGCTGGAAATCCGGGTTCCTGCCCGCAGTGAGTAAAGCTGCCAAAAAGTCGATGGCGGCAGTGATCCGCGGGTGGCGACTCGGACGTCGGACCGACCTGAGTTTCAGAGAGATCGCCGCGATGATCAACCGCGTCGTGGCGGGCTGGATCAACTACTATGGGCGCTTCTACAAATCACTGTTGATCAGCTTCCTTGCCGATCGGATCAATCCTCATCTGGTCCGGTGGGCCATGCGGAAGTTCAAACACCTGCACCGGTGGCCATCGAAAGCCCGGAAGCGTATCGCCCAGATCGCCAGCCACTACCCGGGCATGTTCGTACATTGGCGACACGGAGCACTCCCGGCAGGTTCGACAACGGGAGCCGTGTGACGCGAGAGTGTCACGCACGGTTCTGAGAGCGGCGGCGGGTGAAACTCCCGCCGCCGACTCACCACCGCCTGATCCACCACGGCGACTGGCAAGTCCAGATGGCGGCCGACGGACTCCCGGAGTTCATCCCACCCCAGTACCTGGACCCACTCCGAAGATCTAGACGCAACATCCACGCATGACCCGAGGAGCCCGCCACCCAGCGACGGGCCCCTCGGCATGCCTGCGGACAGCAGCGGGTCAAGGTGGTCGTGAGTGGCGATTCGTGTTCTATTGAGGGGTAAGGCAAAGGTGTCGTGTCGAGTGGCGGGTCCGTGAAGGCCTTTGCGCGAGTACCGACGCGCTCAGTCGGCCGAAAGACCGGCGGTGATGGGAACGCGTCCGGATCGCCGAGCGGGGACCAAGGCCGCCAGCGGAGCCGCGAGCAGGGCCGCCGCCACCAGGACTCCCAACCGTCCCCAAGGCGGCACGAACAAGATCGGCTCACCGCCGCCCGACGCCACCTCCGTGATCAGCCACGCGGACGCGATCCCCACGAGCAGCCCGCACGCCGCACCGAGAACCGCGACGAAGATCGACTCCGTCGTCAGCGCGGCACCGAGCCCGCCGCGCGTGAGACCGAGGGCGCGCAGCAGCGCAGACTCCCGCGTCCGCTCCAGGACCGACAGCGAAAGCGTGTTCGCGATCCCCGCGAAAGCGATCACCACCGCCAGCGCGGTCAGCGCCCACATGAGGTTCAGCGTTTCCCGCAGCGGCGCGGCCGCCTCTTCCTTGAGCTCCTGGACACTGCTCAGCTTCGCGACCGGCGTGCCGGACAACGCCTTCTCCAGCGAAGGCCGGACCTGCTCGGGATCGGCGACCTTGACGAGGACGCTCCCGTCGTAGTTCTCCCCGTGCATGGCGACCTTCCCCTGCTCCGCGAGATCGACCAGCGCGAATCCCAGATCGACGCCCGGCGCGTCCACGCTGTCGTAGATCGCCACCACGCGCAGGGAGCGCACGGTGTCGCCGACGGCGAGTCCGGTCTGCTCGGCGAGCTCCTTGCTGATGGCGATCTGGCCGGGGCCGAGCCGGCCGAGGCTCCCGGAGAGCACGGTCGGGCGCAAGAGGTCGCCGCTGACGGCGGTCAGCTGATACGTGCCGTACTCGCCGAGGTCGCCCGAGAACGCGTGGCGGGTCCCGGTGGCGGTCACGCCGGGTACCGCGGCGAGGGTGTCCGCGAGCGTGGCGGGCAGTGGCCTGCTCGACACCACCGAGGTGACGGTGAAGTCGGCCGCCAGCTGCTCGTCCAGCCCTTGGCTCCGGCCCGCTTCGACCCCCGCCGCGACGGTGGTCGCGAGCGCGACGACGGCGAGGCCGATGGTCAGCGCGGCGGCGCTGGCGGCGGTGCGTTTGGGGTTGCGGTCGGCGTTGAGCGCGGCCAGGTCGGCGGGCTGCCCCGGCACGAGCGAGCCGAGCGCTCGGACGACCGGTCCCGCCACCAGCGGTCCGGCGGCCAGCGTCGCGCCGAGCAGCGCGACCATCGCCACCATGGCGAGGGCGGCGCCATCCTCCATTGTGGACTGAAGGGCCAGCACACCGGACCCGATGCCCGCGGCGAGCAGGATCATCGCGACGACGGCGCGGAGCCGTCCGGCGCGTTTGGCTTCGGCGGGCGTCCGGAGTGCTTCGATCGGCGCGACCCTGGTCGCGGACCACGCCGGGATCGACGCCGCGAGCGCGGTCACCAGGACCCCGATCGCGAGGGCGGCGACGATGGTGCGCGTCGTCAATGGGAGATACACGGTCTCCTGACCCGCGACGGCCTGCAGCGCGGCGGCGACACCCAGCCCGCCGAACAGCCCGGCCATGGACGCGATCGCGCCCACTACCGCCGCCTCGACGAGCACACTGCCGAAGATCTGCCGTTTGCCGGCGCCTACGCAGCGCAGCAACGCCAGTTCGCGCGATCGCTGGGCCACGAGGATGGTGAAGGAGTTCGTGATCACCATCGCGGCCACCACCATCGCGAGAACCGCGAAGGCGGTGAAGAACTTCGCCAGACCGGCCGTGTACGGCGCGGTCTCACTGAGCAGCCGGGCGGCGGCTTCCTTTCCCGTGGACACCGAGACACCCGGCGTCTTCTTCAGCTCCGCGACGAGCCGTGCCTTGCCCGCATCGGAGGAGGCGCGCACGACGATCTCGCCGAACGTCGCCTTGGAGGCCAGCTGTCGCAGCGTTTCCTGCGGTACCACCAGCGTCGCCCCGCCCAGCCCGGCGTCGCCCGGACGGCTGAACGTGCCGACCAGCGTCAGCGTGTGACGGCCACCGGTTTCGTCCAGCACGGTCACGGGGGAGCCCAGCGCGAAGCCTTCGGCGCTGTTCTTCTCCATGGCGATTTCCCCTGCGGCTGCAGGGAAACGGCCATCGACGAGGTCGTACGGGCGCAGCTTCTCGTCGGTGCTCAACGCGGACGCGGCGGCGTCACGCGGACGTCCGTCCGGGCCGAGCACCGGCGCGCTGATGGTCGCCCGGCCCTCCGCGGCGGCGACTCCCGGCACCTGCCGGACCGCCACCAGCGTCGTGTCGTCGAGGTCGGCGCCCCGCTTGGCCTTGATCGAGGCGTCCACGCCGCGCGTCTGGTAGGCGACCGCTTCCCGCAGTCCCGCGCCGACGGAGTCCGTGAGCACGAAGGAACCGGCCACGAAGGTCACGCCGAGGGTGACGGCGATAGCCGACAGCAGCAGCCGCAGCGGCCTGGCCTTGAGCCCGGCGAGCACGGTTCGCAGCATCACGCCCCCAGACCGGTCAGCGCGCCGAGCACGGCGTCGGCGGTCGGCCGGGGGATCCGCGCGGCGATCCGGCCGTCGGCCAGCAGCACCCCGTGGTCGGTGTACGAGGCCGCCACCGGATCGTGGGTCACCATCACCACCGTCTGGCCGAGTTCGCGGACCGAGGTGCGCAGGAAGTCGAGCACCTCGGCGCCGGACCGCGAATCGAGGCTGCCGGTGGGCTCGTCGGCGAACACGACGTCGGGCCTGCCGACGAGCGCGCGGGCGCACGCCACCCGCTGCTGCTGGCCGCCGGAGAGCTCACCCGGCTTGTGCTTCAGGCGCTGCCGAAGCCCCAGGGTGCCGACGACGGTCTCGAACCACGCCGGATCCGGGCGGCGGCCCGCGAGCCGGAGCCCGAGCAGGATGTTCTCCTCGGCGTTCATGGTCGGCAGGAGGTTGAACGACTGGAAGACGAAGCCGACCCGGTCGCGGCGGATCCTGGTCAGCTCGGCGTCGGACAGGCCGGTGAGCTCGGTCCGTCCGATGTGGACCCGGCCGGCGTCGACGGTGTCCAGTCCGGCGAGGCAGTGCATGAGGGTCGACTTGCCCGAACCCGACGGGCCCATGATCGCGGTGAACCGGCCACGCGGGAAGTCCAGCGAGACGCGGTCCAGTGCCTGGACCGCCGTGTCGCCCCTGCCGTAGACCTTCGAGACATCGATCGCGCCCGCGGCGGGACCGTCCATTGTGTTCATTCCCCGAGCATGGCGGGAACCACCTGAACGGTTCCTGAAACAACCTGAAGAACGCTTCAGGAACCCCGGCGGTGATCTGCGAAGATCGAGTCATGCGCGTGCTCGTGGTGGAAGACGAAATGCGGTTGGCCGAGACCCTCCAATGGGGACTCGAGGCCGACGGCTACGCGGTCGACCTCGCCCACGACGGTCTCGAAGGGCTCGAACTCGCGCAGCTGTACCCGTACCAGGTGATCGTGCTGGACATCATGCTGCCGAAGCTCAACGGCTACCGCGTCTGCGCGGCACTGAGGGAACGCGGGGTGACCACGCCGATCCTCATGCTGACGGCGAAGAACGGCGAGTACGACGAGGCCGAGGCGCTCGACACCGGCGCCGACGACTACCTGAGCAAGCCGTTCTCGTATGTCGTGCTCACCGCCCGCCTGCGGGCCCTCACCCGCCGGGGCGCGGCGGGGTCGGCGGGCGTGCTGGAGTTCGGCGACCTCGTGCTCGACCCGGCGAAGCGGACGTGTCGCCGCGCCGGGACGCCGGTGTCGTTGACCACCAAGGAGTTCGCGGTCCTGGAATGCCTGCTGCGGCACGGCGGTCAGCTGGTGACGAAACGGGACATCCTCGACCAGGTCTGGGATCTGGCGTATCGGGGCGACCCCAACATCGTCGAGGTATACGTGAGCGCGCTGCGGCGCAAACTGGACGCTCCGTTCGGACGGCGCACCATCGCGACCGTGCGCGGCGCGGGCTACCGGCTGGAGGACGGATGAGCGGATGGTGGCCCTCGTCGGTGCGCCGGAGCACCGCGCTCTCGGCGGCACTGCTCTGCGCGGTCGTGTTCACCCTCGGCTGGCTGGGCACCCGCGAGCTGCTGAGCAGGCAGCTGGCGGGCACCGCCGTGAACACGACGCGGGTCCAGCTGGACCGGCTGGCCGACGGCTACCTGATCGGGCGACCGGCTCCGCCCACCGGTGATGCCCTGTTCGAGGTGGTCGACGAGTCCGGACGGCCGGTGGCGAGCAGCGAGAATCTGCGCCGCTGGGATCCCGCGTGGACGCCGTTGCCGCCCGCGCCCGCCGGGGCGCCCGCGGACTGGACGGTCACCACCAAGGCCACGCTGAAGCCCGGCGACCATCCGCAGTGGCGCGAATATCGCGAGTACACCGTGGTGGGCAAGGTGATCGACAGCGGCGGGCAGCGGCTCACCGTCTACCTGTTCGTGCTGCCGTGGGACACGCTCCGGACGCTGGGCACCTTCGACGACACGCTGCGCTTCTTCGTCCCGCTCGCGGTGCTGGTCACCGCGCTGGCCGCGTGGCTCGCCGCCGGTCGGGCGCTGCGGCCGGTGGAGGCGATCCGCCGTGAGCTGGCCGAGGTCAGCGGGAGCAGACTCGACCGCCGGGTGCCGGTGCCGCCGTCCCGAGACGAGATCGCCCGGCTGGCCACCACCACGAACGCGACCCTCGACAGGCTGCAGCAGGCCTATGAACAGCAGGAACGGTTTGTCGCGGACGCCAGCCACGAATTGCGCAGCCCGCTCGCCGGCCTCCGCGCCGGCTTGGAGGTCGCGCTCACCCACACCGAGCGCGCGGATTGGCCTGCCGTCGCCCGCCGGTCGCTGCTCGACGTCCAGCGGCTGCAACGCATCACGGCCGACCTCCTCCAGCTGGCGGGCGACCCGGCCGGGTTTCCGGAAGGCGTCGTCGACCTCGCCGACGTGGTGGGGGAGCAGGTCGCCGAACGCGCGCTCGACCCCGGCCCCGAAGTCGTGTCCGATGTGGATGGACCGGTGCCGGTGTCCGGCGAACCCGTCCAGCTGGAACGCCTGTTGCGGAACCTGCTCGACAACGCCGTGCGGCACGCGCGGTCGTCCGTCACCGTCCGGCTCCGGCGTGAGGCGGGGGAGGCGATCCTCGAAGTGAGCGACGACGGCCCCGGCATTCCCCCCGCCGATCGCGAGCGCGTCTTCGATCGGTTCGCCCGGCTCGACGACGCCCGCGCGCGGGACGCGGGCGGTACGGGTCTCGGTCTGACGCTCGCTCGCGACATCGTCGTCCGGCACGGTGGATCGCTGCGGGCGGAGGACGGCGCTCCCGGTGCGCGGCTGGTCGCCCGCCTACCCCTCAGGGGTATGTGACGAGCGTCGCTCCCCGATACCCCGCTGGGGTACCTTCAGGCTCTTGCGGTACCCCCCTGGGGTATGTACGTTGTGTTCATGAGCGGCACACGAGCCGCCCCGGATCACGAGGAGAGCCACGATGAGCGAGACGACCTACACCGTCACCGGGATGACCTGCGGCCACTGCGCGACTTCGGTCACCGAAGAGATCACCAAGATCGACGGTGTCGCCGACGTCCGGGTCGATCTGCCGACCGGCGCCGTGACCGTCATCGGTTCCCGTGAACCCGCGGTCGCGGACGTCCGCGCCGCCGTCGAAGAAGCCGGATATCACCTGACCGCCTGAGCGGCTCCCCGATCGCGGGTGGCACCCGCACTAAGGACTCCCACGATGAACACAGCAGCGAAGCTTTCCGCCTACGGTGTGGTACTCGCCCTGGTCGCCGGTGGCGGCTGGGTGGCGGGCACCGCTGTCGGTCCGTTCGCCGGTGCGGCCGGCGTGCCCGGTGGCGAGGACGCCGGGCACTCGGACACCCACGGCGGCACCGTCGCGGAAGCGGCGCACGGCAAGCAGGACCACGAACCCGCCGGGCTCGCGTCGTCCAGGGGCGGCTACACCCTCACGCCCACCACCACGACGCTCGTCCCGGGGACGACCCGGCCCTTCACCTTCTGGATCCTCGGCGCCGACGGCGCGCCGGTGACCGCCTACGACGTCGAACACGAGAAGCGGATGCACCTCATCGTCGTCCGCCGCGACACCGCGGGCTTCCAGCACATCCACCCCGAACTCGGCGCCGACGGAACCTGGTCCGTGCCGCTGGCGGTCGGTGACGCGGGGGTCTACCGCGTCTTCGCGGACTTCAAGCCCAGCGGCGGCGAGGCGACGACCCTGGGGGCCGACCTGTTCGCCGGTGGGGACTTCCGTCCCGCCGAGTACCGGACCGCGCACGTCGCGGAGGTCGACGGCTACCAGGTCCACCTCGACGGCGAACTCACGCCGGGAACGTCGTCGAAGGTGACCCTCACCGTCACCAAGAACGGCCGTGAGGTCACCGACCTGCAGCCGTACCTGGGTGCCTACGGTCACTTGGTCGCACTGCGCGGCGGCGACCTCGCGTACCTGCACGTCCACCCGGACGGCGAACCCGGCGACGGCCGGACCCCGGCGGGTCCCGCGGTCACGTTCTTCGCCGAGGTCCCGACGGCGGGCACCTACCGGCTGTTCCTGGACTTCCAGCACGAGGGCAAGGTCCGCACCGCCGAATTCACCGTCACGACAGGGGAAGGGAGTCACCGATGAGCGCGGACACCACCTCGGTGGCCACGTCGGAAGTCGAACTCGCGATCACCGGGATGACCTGCGCCTCGTGCGCCATGCGCATCGAGCGGAAGCTGAACAAGCTCGACGGTGTCACGGCCACGGTCAACTACGCCACGGAGAAGGCGAAGGTCAGCTACCCGGCCGGCATCGAGCCGCGGCGGCTGGTCGAACAGGTCGAGGCGGCCGGGTATTCGGCCGCGTTGCCCGCGGTGGAGAAGGAAGAACCCGCCGAGGCGGCCGACCCCGCCGACCCCACCGCGCCGCTGCGGCAACGGCTCATCGGTTCCGCCGTGCTTTCGGTGCCGGTGATCGTTCTCGCGATGGTGCCCGCGTTCCAGTTCACCTACTGGCAGTGGATTTCGCTGACGCTGGCCGCGCCGGTGCTGGTGTGGGCGGCGTGGCCGTTCCACAAGGCGGCGTGGGCGAATCTGCGCCATGGTGCGGCCACCATGGACACGCTGATCTCGATGGGCACGCTCGCCGCGTTCCTGTGGTCGTTGTACGCCTTGCTGTTCGGCACCGCCGGCACGCCGGGGATGACGCACGCCTTCGAGCTCACCGTGCAGCGGATGGCGGGCGACGGCAACATCTATCTCGAGGTCGCCGCCGGCGTCACGACGTTCATCCTCGCCGGGCGCTACTTCGAAGCGCGGTCCAAGCGGCGGGCGGGCGCGGCCCTGCGCGCCCTGCTCGAACTCGGCGCGAAGGACGTCGCGGTGCTCCGCGACGGCAAGGAAGTGCGTGTCCCGATCGGTGAACTCGCGGTGGGCGAGGAATTCGTGGTGCGGCCGGGGGAGAAGATCGCGACCGACGGCGTGATCACCGAAGGCGCGTCGGCGGTCGACGCGAGCATGCTGACCGGTGAAAGCGTTCCGGTGGAGGTCGTCCCCGGTGACACGGTGGCGGGGGCGACGGTCAACGCGGGCGGCAGGCTCGTCGTCCGGGCGACCCGGGTCGGCGCCGACACGCAGCTGGCGCAGATGGCGAAGCTCGTGGAGGCGGCCCAGACCGGGAAGGCTCAGGTCCAGCGGCTGGCGGACCGCGTTTCGGCGGTCTTCGTGCCGATCGTGATCGCGCTCGCCGTCGGCACGCTGATGTTCTGGCTCGGCACCGGTGGTTCGGTGGCGGCGGCGTTCACCGCGGCGGTCGCCGTGCTGATCATCGCCTGCCCGTGCGCACTGGGCCTGGCGACCCCGACCGCCCTGCTGGTCGGCACCGGACGGGGTGCGCAGCTCGGCATCCTGATCAAGGGCCCCGAGGTGCTGGAATCGACCCGCGCGGTCGACACGGTCGTCCTCGACAAGACCGGCACCGTGACCACTGGGCAAATGTCGCTGGTGGCGGTCCACGTCGCCGAAGGCACCGACGAGGAGACGACGCTGCGGCTGGCCGGAGCGCTGGAGAACGCGTCGGAACACCCGATCGCACAGGCCATCGCCCGTGCCGCACGGGAACGCACCGGGGAACTCCCGGCCGTCGAGGAGTTCACCAGCCTCGAAGGCCTTGGCGTACAAGGAATCGTCGGCGGTTCGGCGGTTCTGGTCGGCCGGAGCGCGTTGCTGGAGCAGTGGAGCCATCGCCTGACGCCCGAGCTGGCGGAGGCCAAGGCGGCGGAGGAGAAGCTCGGCCGGACGGCGGTCGTGGTCGGCTGGGACGGCGAGGCCAGGGCGATCCTGGTCGTCGCGGACACCGTGAAGCCGTCGTCCGCGGAAGCGATCTCCCGGTTGCGCGGCCTGGGGCTCACCCCGGTCCTGCTGACCGGCGACAACGAGGCCGTGGCCCGCGCGGTGGCGGCCGAGGTGGGGATCGACACCGTGATCGCCGAGGTGCTGCCGAAGGACAAGGTCGACGTCGTCAAGCGGCTCCAGGGTGAGGGCAAGGTCGTGGCGATGGTCGGCGACGGCGTCAACGACGCGGCCGCGCTGGCACAGGCCGACCTCGGCCTGGCGATGGGCACCGGCACCGACGTCGCCATCGAGGCCGGGGACCTGACCCTGGTCCGCGGCGACCTGCGGGCGGCGGTGGACGCGATCCGGCTTTCGCGGCGGACGCTGCGCACCATCAAGGGCAACCTGTTCTGGGCCTTCGCCTACAACGTCGCGGCGCTGCCACTGGCCGCGGCGGGGCTGCTCAACCCGATGATCGCCGGTGCCGCGATGGCCTTCAGTTCGGTCTTCGTGGTGTTCAACAGCCTGCGCCTGCGCGGGTTCCGGAGCATCACCGCTTGACGGCCGGACCAGACCTCCTCCAGTATGAACACGTGTTCATGAACGCACGTTCATAACGGAGGAGGTTCTGGTATGCCCGGCATCGTCAACACCGCCCAGGCGGAGGCGTGGAACGGCTACGAGGGACGGCACTGGGCCGAGCACGACGAGCGCTACGACGCGGTGAACAGCGGGTTCAACGAGTTCCTGTTCGACGCGGCTGGGATCGGCGAGCGGGACCGGGTGCTCGACATCGGCTGCGGCAACGGACAGGTCACCCGGCTCGCCGCCGTCCGCGCTCCGCTCGGAGGCGCGACCGGGATCGACCTGTCCGCGCCGATGCTCGCCACGGCGCGGGCCCGCGCGGAGGCCGAACGTGTCGCGAACGTGGTGTTCGAGCGAGGCGACGTCCAGGTCTTCCCGTTCGGGGAGGGCGTTTTCGACGTCGCGCTCAGCCGGTTCGCGGTGATGTTCTTCGCGGATCCGGTCGCGGCCTTCGCGAACGTGCGCCGGGCGCTGCGGCCGGGAGGCAGGCTCGCGTTCCTGTGCATGACCGAACTCGCCGGAACCGATCTGGGTACCGTTTTCGGCGCTCTGGCACCGTTCCTGCCGACTCCGACCGGTGCGGACGGGACCGGGCCGACGTCGTTCGCCGACCCGGTGCGGGTCCGCTCGGTGCTGACGGACGCCGGATTCCTCGACGTCACCTGCGACCGTGTCGAGGCCGATCAGGTCTGGGGGAGCGACGTCCCGGACGCGGCGGACTTCATCGCGGGCTGGGGCCCGGTCAAGTATCACCTCGACCAGGCCGGCACCGAAGCGGCGAACGGCGCGCGAGAAGCGCTTTCGGCCGCGCTTCGGCCTTTCGGCGGGGCCGGCGGTGTCCGGCTGCGCGGCGCGGCGTGGCTCGTCACGGCGTCGGCGCGGGCCGAGTCCTGATGTCACCGAGAAAAGCGGCGGCCCTGCGTCACACTGAAGACGGCCGGAGCCTGCGCGAGCACCTCATCGCCACGGCCGCGGACCTGATTTCCGCCCACGGCACCGCGGAACTCACGGTCCGTGCCATCGCGCGCGCGGCCGGGGTCGCCGACGGCGTGCTGTACAACCACTTCACCGACAAGGAGGAGTTGCTGGCCGCCGCTTTGGCGGAACACGTGCGGAGGGTCGAAGGCGAACTCGGCGAGCTGCCCGTGCCAGGTTCCGATACGGTCGAGGCCAACCTCCGCATCCAGCTGGCGTACGGGTTGGCTCTGCACAAGGAGATCCTGCCCGCGTTCGCCGGGTTGCTGACCCGTCCCGCCGTGCTCGCGCGGTTCGGGGAACTGGCCGAGGACGGCGAGACCTGGCGCGATCGCCTCGCCGGATATCTGCGTGCGGAAAAGGAACTGGGCAGGCTGGGCGGCGATGTCGACGCGGCGGCGGCGATGCTGGTCGGCGTCTGCCACGAAACGGTGCTCTCCGCTCTGCTCCCGCACGGTCCGAAGGTGACCACCTCGCCGGGGACGGAAGCCGTGGTCAAGACGGTGTTGGAGGGCATCGCGGCCCGTTGACTCCGTGTCGGGTTCGACACGGGTTGACCGGCGGGCGTTCTGGGTAACCCGGATGTGCGACTTCAGCAGGGAGGTCGCGCGCGACGGGAAGGGTGACTCCATGATCAGCATCGCGGAGCATCCGGTGCCGGGAACCTGGGTGCTCGACCTGCGCGCCACGACGCCACGGGCGTTGCCGGACATGCGCGCCTGGGTGGTGAGATGCCTTCCCGACCTCGGCGAGGGTCATCGCGACGACGTCCTGCTGGCGGCGACCGAACTCGTCGCCAACGCCTACGTCCACGGCGGTGGTGCACGGCACATCCAGCTGTGGCGCGGCGTATCGCCGTGCGCGGTCCGTATCGAGGTCGCGGACGTCAGCGTCGAACAGCCCCGGGCGCGTTGTTCGCAGATCGAGGATCCCCGCGGGCGCGGCCTGCTCGTCGTCGACGGGGTGGCCGTGCAATGGGGCGTCCGGCGTGAGCCGGTGCGGGGCGGGAAGATCGTCTGGGCGCATATCCGCTGCGACGGCGGCTGCCCGGAAGCGCTACCGCGCGTGCGCGCGAAGCGCTCCCGGAACTGACCGGACTTAGGCGGCGCGGCGTGCGGTGAGCAGGCCGAGCGCGGAGATGGCGGCGAAACCGAACAGCAGCCACCTCGCCGACGTGATCACCGAGGAGCCGCCGAGGTTGACCAGCAGGCCGGCGACCGCCGCACAGAACGCTGTCGACATCGTCAGCACCGTCGCGATCGCGGCCGCCGCCTGACCGCCCTCGCCGTCGCGTCCTACGGGCCGAAGCGCTGACGAGCTGGCTCACCGACCAGCCCAAGGACAGCGCGGCGGCGAAGAATCCCGCCGCCGCGGGCGGAAGCCCGCCCAGCCGCTGGCCGAACAGCGGCAAGAACATCTCCACCGCGACGCCGGAAGCCAGCACCATGATGGTCAGGTAGATCCACCGCGGTCGCGAGCCTCGCCGGTACACCGAACCGGGCAGCACGCTCGCGGCGGCGCGATTCTCCTCGCTGCCGTAAGGATTGCGCTTCGCATCCTGTCGGCGCGGGGAGCCCCGGTGATCGGACAAATCGGACGTGAATCACGTCACATTTTCGTGCGGCCCTCGATGGCGGCGCGGGCGGCCTCGACCGATTTCCGGACGACGACTTCCGTGGAGTAGCCCTGTTTCGTGAAGACGCCGTCGAGGTAGAACGTGCCGTAACCATGTGCCTGGGTGAACAGCTGCTCCATCAGTTCGAGGCCCTCTTCCGGCCGGTCGGCGACGGTGAGGCAGAGCATGACGAACTGGTCGGTCAGTCGGCGGGTCTGCTCGTGCAGTGCGGCGTGCTCAGGGCCCTGCAGGCCGTCCGAGTAGATGATGTTCATCCCGGCCCGGCGTTCGATCAGGTATTCCGTGTACGCGCCGGCGGCGGCCGCGAGTGCCGCGACGGGTTCGCTCTCGGCCTCGATCGCGTCGTGCACCCTGTCGGCCAGCTGACAGGCGACGGTGGCCGCGATCGCGGCCATCAGGCTCTCCTTGTCCGGGAAATGCCGATAGGGCGCGCCTGGGCTGACCTTCGCGCGCCTGGCGACCTCGGCGACGGAGAACGCGCCCAGTCCCTGTTCGGCGATCAGGTCGAGCGAGATCCGCACGAGTTCGGCGCGAAGGTCGCCGTGGTGGTACTTGCCGCCCATGTCGTGGATCACACCGTCCCGGTCGCGGAATATGTAAGAGCCCTCTTACGCTAGTTGTAAGTGACCTCTTACATGGTCTCACTGTTTCTCGGAGGGTTTCATGACGACGACCACGCACGCCATCGCCGCGCCGTCCCCGGGCGCCGCTCTGTCGCCGACGACGATCGAGCGTCGCGACCTGCGTCCGGACGACGTGCTGATCGACATCGCGTACGCGGGGATCTGCCACAGCGACATCCACCAGGTGAAGGAGGACTGGGGCAGCGCGATCTTCCCGATGGTGCCCGGTCACGAGATCGCCGGCGTCGTCGCCGCTGTCGGCTCCGACGTCACGAAGTACCGGGTCGGGGACCGCGTCGGGGTCGGTTGCATGGTCGATTCCTGTGGCGAGTGCGAGTACTGCCTCGCGGGCACCGAGCAGTTCTGCCTCAAGGGCAACATCCAGACCTACAACGGCGTCGGTTTCGACGGCGAGAACACCTACGGCGGCTACAGTCGTCAGATCGTCGTGAAGGACGCTTTCGTCTGCCGCATCCCGGAAGGGATCGGCCTCGACGTCGCCGCCCCGCTGCTGTGCGCGGGCATCACCACCTACTCCCCGCTGAACCGCTGGGGAGCCGGGCCGGGCAAGAAGGTCGCCGTCGTCGGCCTCGGCGGACTCGGCCACATGGCGGTCAAGATCGCGGTCGCCATGGGTGCCGAGGTCACCGTGCTCAGCCAGAGCCTGAAGAAGCAGGAGGACGGCCTGAAGCTGGGCGCGAAGGACTACTTCGCGACCGGTGACGCGTCGACGTTCAAGGAGCTGCGCGGCCGCTTCGACCTGATCCTCAACACCGTTTCGGCGACGCTGCCTGTCGACTCGTACCTCGGCATGCTGCGAGTCGGTGGAGCGATGGTGAACGTCGGCGCGCCCGGCGAACCGCTGTCCTACAACGCCTTCTCGCTGCTCGGCGGCAACAGGGTGCTCGCCGGTTCGATGATCGGCGGGATCGCCGAGACCCAGGAGATGCTCGACTTCTGCGCCGAGCACGGGATCGGCGCGGAGATCGAGACGATCTCGGCCGACCAGGTGAACGTGGCCTACGACCGGGTCGAGAACAGCGACGTCCGCTACCGGTTCGTCATCGACGCGGCGACCATCGGCGCGTGATTCGGCCGGGCCGGTCGTGAGTGGTAAGGACGGTTCTAACCGTCCTTACCACTCACGACCAGCCCGCGCCTCACATCAGCAGCAGGGGCACCGTGTTCATCGCGGTGTGCGCGGCGATCGGGGCCCACAGGTTGCGGTAGCGCGACCACAGGTAGCCGGTGAACAGGCCGAAGAACCCTTGGAAGGCCACGATCGCGCCCAGGGTGAGCGGGAGTGATCCCTGTCCGTGCGTCGGCAGGTGCAGCCACGCGAACAACAGTGACGCCAGCAGGATTCCCGGCCACCGCCCGAAAAGTGCCTCCAGCCGGGTCTGCAGCATGCCGCGGAAGAAGACCTCTTCGAGGACGTTCGCGGTGAAGAAGGTCAGCGTCGCGCCCACCGCCAGGTACACCGGGTCCGGGTAGTCCTCCGCGGTGGGGAGCGGCGGCGCGAGCGGGCCGAGGACGTAGAGCCAGCCGAACACGAGTACCGCCGGGATCGGCGCGAGCCATCGCCAAGCCTGCCGGGGCCGCCACGTGAGCCGGAAGGGATCCGGTTCCCCTTGCGTACGCAGGGTTCGCAGAAGAATCAGTGGCAGCACCAGGTACGCCAGCGGCTTGGCGAGCGCCCAGATGTCGCGGACCAGTGCCTGCTGTCCCGCCGCCGAAACCAGGAACAATGCCAACGGCCACAGGAAGGCGATGAGCGCCAAGGCCGTCGCCTGTCTGCCCAGTCCGCGCCGGTCGGTCACGTGGGGGAGCAGTTTCGGCGCGTGGAGCGGGATCCCGTGAATCAGCAGGATCCCGGCCAGCGCGGGGATCAGGGCGCCCGCGAGGGAAAGCTCCTTGTCCGAGTCCGCGGACGGCTTGATCGTGTCGTGCCCGGTCGCCAGCAGCAGCGCGGGCGCGGCCACGAACACCGCGAGCCCGCCGAAGAGGATTTCCCAGGCGACACCCGGGCGCGTGCCGGTTTTTTCTGTCACCGGGCAAGGATCTTCGAAGCTGCGTGAGTCCGCGTCATCACTTCGGAGGACTTCAGCCGACCGCGATGACCTTTTCCAGGCTGCGCAGGCACAAAGTGAGCGCCTCGTGCTTCGGCGTCTTCTCGCGCACCAGCCCCCACGCCGTATAGAGCAGGCTCCAGAGCAGTTGCAGCAACCATTCCTTCGTCATCGCCGGATCGATCGAGCCCTCGGCGTGCCCGCGTTCGATGAGCCGCAGCAGGAGACGGTCGTCGTCGCTCTCTTCCTCCCATTCGGGCCGGGTCATCAGATCCGGCATGGTGAACAGCAGCTGGAAGACGTCGGCGTGTTCGAAGTACTCCTGGCACAGTCTCGCCAGCACGGCCGGAACCGGGCCGTCGTCGAGCCGGGCCCGTTCGGTGCTCTGGGAGATCTTGTCCAGTGCGTCGTGGCTGATGGCGTCGATGAGGTCCGAACGCTCCGCGAAGTACCGGTGCACCGTGGTGCGCCCGACGTTCGCCGCCGCCGCGATGTCGGCCAGCGTGGCGCTCGGTTGCCTGGTCAACGTCTCGATGGCCGCGTCGAGAATCGCGCGCCGGGTCCTCGCCCGGACACCCGTCTCGGTGGCCACACCCTCACTCATGGCCGGTACCGTACCTCGCTCTCCGATATGGAACTTACTTGACGATTTTAGAACACGCGTGTTCCATTGAGAACCATGAATACTCCACGGTTGAAGGTGCTGTGGTCGTTCGCGCGACCGCACAAGGGGGCACTCGCGATCGGCCTGGTACTCGCCCTGCTCGGTTCCGCGACCGGTCTGGCCACGCCCATGGTCACGAAGTGGGTGCTCGATTCGCTCGGTTCGTCGGCGTCGCTGGCGGGTCCCGTGACGGCGTTGCTCGGCCTGATGCTGGTCGGCTCGGTGATCTGGCTGTCGCAGTGGATCCTGCTCGGCACGGTCGGCGAGCGGGTGGTGCTGAAGGCGCGGGAATCGATGGTTCGGCGGTTCTTCCGCGCGACGATCCCGGCGATCACGAAGCGGCCGACGGGGGAACTGGTCACCCGCGTCACCTCGGACACGGTGCTGCTGCGCGAGGCGGCGTCTTCCAGTGTGATCGGCCTGATCAACGGCGTGGTGATGCTCGTCGGCACCCTGGTGCTGATGAGCGTGCTCGACCCGGTGCTGCTGGCGACGACGGTGGCGGCCGTGCTCGTGGTGATCGCGCTGTTCACCTGGCTCATGCCCGCCATCGCGAAGGAACAGGAGAAGGCACAGGACCGCGTGGGCCGTCTCGGCGGTGTCCTCGAGGGCGCGCTTCGGGCGATCCGCACGGTGAAGGCCAGCCGTGCCGAAACCCGGCAGTCCGAGCGGATCCTGGTCGACGCCCAAGCCGCCACCGTGCACGGCGTCCGCGCGGTACGGCGGCAAGCAGTCGCCTGGGTGGTGGCCTGGACGGGCATCCAGGGCGCGACACTCGTGATCCTCGGTCTCGGCGCCTGGCGTGTCGGCGCGGGCCTGCTCGAAGTGTCGAGCCTCATCGCGTTCCTGCTGTACGCGTTCGCGTTGATGGAGCCGATCACCGAGCTCAGCCAGAACATGACCGCTCTGCAGGCGGGGATCGCCGCGGCCGGGCGGATCCGGGAGATGGACGCACTGGAGATGGAGGAGGACCGGGCATCGACCCGGCGGGAACCGGTCGGGGAGCAGGACGGCCCGGTACTGGAACTGCGCGGGGTGACCGCGGGCTACGGCGGCGACCCGGCATTGCGGGACGTGTCGCTGAAGATCCCGAGACGCGGGCACACCGCGATCGTCGGGCCGTCCGGCGCGGGTAAGACCACGATGCTGTCGCTGATCATGCGGTTCGTGCGGCCGGAGTCGGGGGCACTGCTGTTGGACGGGCGTGAGTACGCGGACCTGCCGTACGCGGAGGTGCGGACTCGGCTGGCCTACGTCGAGCAGGAGACGCCGATCGTGCCGGGGACGATCCGGGAGAACCTGCTCTTCACCCATCCGGACGCGACCGAGGAGGAGGTGCGGCGGGCGCTCGGCGAAGTCCGGCTGGGCGACAAGATCGCCGCACTCGACGACGGTCTGGACACCCCGCTTTCGTCGACGTCGGTGTCCGGTGGGGAACGGCAGCGGATCGCGCTGACCAGGGCGATCCTGCGCACGCCGGACGTGGTGCTGCTGGACGAGGCGACCGCGCAGGTCGACGGCCGGACCGAGAGCGCGATCCACGACTGCATCCGGCGGCTGGCCCGCGAGGGCGCCGTGGTGACCGTGGCGCACCGGCTGTCCACGGTGATCGACGCGGACACCATCGTGGTGATGGAGGAAGGCCGCGTCCGGGCGAGCGGAAGCCACGAGCACCTGCTCGCCACCGACACGCTGTACCGGGAACTGGTGGAGGCGCTGCGGATCGCGGGGGAGGCGGCCCCGGTGCCCGGCTGATCCGCTCAGGCGGAGACGGCGCGGACGCCCGGCGGCATCTCGCGGTTGACCTCGTCGAGCCGGGTGGCGACCGTCCGGCAGGGTTCACAGTCCGCCAGGTGCGTGGTGATCAGGTTCGCCCGGCGGCCCGGTACGCCGCCCCTGAGCCACGCGCCCATCCGGCGCCGCGCTTCCTGGCAGCACGGCGTTCCCGCCTCGGGGACCTGCGCCTGCAGGAAGGCCTGGCGCAGCCCTTCGCGGGCCCGCAGGGCCAGGACGGAGGCGCCGTTGGGGGAGACCCCCAGCAGCGGGGCGACCACCTTCGGCGAGTCGCCTTCGGCCTCGGTCCGCCACAGCACGGTCCGCCAGCGGCCGGGCAGCGCGCAGTAGGCGGTCCACGCCAACCAGGCGTTCGAGCGGAGGATGAGGAGTTCTTCCGCGCCTACAGCCCCGGCGGCTTCTTCGACCGCCGGGGTCGTTCCGTACAACTCGACCCGCTTGTGGTGGCGGCTCCACTTGGCCGCGAGATTCCGGATGGTGACCGCGAGGTAAGGACGGAGGTTCTCCCTCGGGCCGCCGCCGTCGCGGATGATGCTCAGGACACGCACGAAGGCTTCGGCCACGAGGTCGTCCCGTTCTGCGGGCTCGGCGACCCAGCCCGCCGCGATCCGGCGGAGCGGCTCGGCGTGCCGCCGGAAAAGCGCCTCGCCGGCGGCGATGTCACCGGCGCGGAAGGCGTCGAGCAGCGTGGCGTCCGCTGTGGTGTCGTCGACGTCATCCCTCATCGCGGTCTCCCGGACGGGCCAATCTGAATACCCTCGGTGGCACTCTGCTGCCAAAAGTAACCGGTACGGCAGTGTACCCAATAACCGGCCACGGATAAACTCCGGGGGATGACGCCTGAAGCCGACGCGCCGCGGCCGGACGGCCGGGCGGCGCGCTGGGCGGGACAGCGGGAGCGCCGTCGACGGGAGTTCGTCGACGCGGCGCTGCGCGCGATCGCCGAGCACGGCCCGGAGGTCTCCACCGAAAAGATCGCCGACGAGGCGGGGGTGGCGAGAACCCGGGTGTACAAGCATTTCGACGACGCCGCCGATCTGCAGCGCGCGATCGCAGACCGCGCCGTCCGCCTCATCACCGCCGAACTGGCCCCGCTGTGGGACCCGAGCGGGACGCCGATGCAGCTGATCACCGTCGCGGTGGGCGCGCACACGGGCTGGCTCGCCGAACACGGGAACCTCTACCGCTATCTCGCCCGGCACTCCCAAGCCGGGCGGCGCGGTGGCGACGCCATCACCGATGTCAGAACGGCGATCGCCCGGCAGCTCACCGTCCTGTTCGAGCACTACCTCGACACCTTCGACCTCGACGTCCGGATCGCCGAACCGCTCGCCTTCGGGCTGGTCGGCCTCGTCGACACGAGTGCCGCGCGCTGGCTGGAAAACCCGCGCGACATCGAGCTCCCGGAGCTCGCGGCCTTGCTGGTGCGGTGGATCTGGCGGGTCATCGACGACACGCTCCGGGAACGCGGGATCGAACTCGATCCGGACTCGCCGCTGCTCGTGCCAGGCGCCTGAGCGTCGGTCACCGTTCACAACGCGCTGCCCGCTCCGGCGGACCGGGAGGTCGTCGGCGGGATCGCCGGGCCGGTCGTGAGTGGTAAGTGTCGTTCTGGCGGACCGGTATTTGCTGACCTACTGGACCGACCCCGTCTTGGTGCCGCGGTGGAGCTGGTGCGGGCGGGCGGCGTGCCGGACGCCGGGTTTGAGTGGCACAGCCTTGATCAACGGAGGATCGGGGACGGTGAGTGTCCCGGATCCTCCGTTGATCATGGTCCGGGACGGGGTCACCCCGTGTCGATGAAGGAATTGGGACGTTGAGTGTCCTAATTCCTTCATAGACGATCCCGATACCCGCTGGGATCGTTGCCCTCGCGCAGGTCAGCAGCAGGTAGGCAAATACCGGTCCGTTCTAAGAGCGTGTCTTGGAACCTGACTGGGTGGTCCTGGCGCGCTTAGTGGCGGGTCAGGCGCCTGGTCATCATAGT
>NZ_AOHO01000084.1 GCF_000342005.1 Amycolatopsis decaplanina DSM 44594 | reverse complement strand
CGACCTCCACAGGCAACCACCCCCAATTTTCACCCCAGCAGGGGCGTCCGCAAGGACATCAAAGACTCACGAGACACGTCGGCCACGTCACCACCGAGGCGGACCGGCGTCCACGATCTTCTGTGAAAGCTCCAGCGGGTCGAGGTGCATCAGCGACTCCATCCACCAGGTCATCCCCGCCTGCCCCAGCGCGGGCAGATCGACCTTGATCGGCTCCTCCCACGCCGGACTCGCGTTCCCCGCGACGGCGACGTCGAAGGGACGGCCCGGCTCCAGCCCGGCAAGACCGAGCGCGCGATGGGTATCGGCGATCTCCTCGGCGGTCGGCGTGTGGTCCTCCGGATTCGGGAAGATCCCGTCGCACAACGCCGCCCGCCGCACGACGCGCGGATTGTCGGTGGAGCTCGCCACCCAGATCGGGATCCGGAACGGCTCGGGCGGCGCCTCGGCGAGCGCGACCTGGTAGTGGGCGCCGTCGTGGTCGAACCGCCTGCCGGACCAGATCGCGCGGATGACGTCGAGGCCTTCGTCGAACATCGCCGACCGGGTCAGCAGGTCGGTCTGCTCACCGAACCGGCTGAAGTCACCGGATTCATCCGAACCGAGCCCGGTGCCGAGGATCAGCCGCCCGCCGGAGAGCCTGCTGACCGTCGACGCGTGCCGCGCGACCACCCATGGACGGCGCCGGGCCGGCGGCGTGATCATCGGCCCGAACAGCAGCCTGCTGGTGGCGTGCGCGATGGCGCCGAGTGTCGTCCACGGATCCGCGATGGGCATGGTGTCCGCGACCACGTGGTCCCACAGGAAGAACCCGTCCCAGCCCGCCGCCTCGGCGCGAACGGCGAGGTCGACGAGCACCCCCGGCTCACCGAACGGGCCGAAAGGTGGCAGATAGACGGCATGGCGGACCGTGCTGCCGGTCAAGTCGATCATCTCCCCAACGTCATCGTCGAAGTCCCCGGACGGCCGCTTGTTTACGCCGTTCACCCACGTTAGCGTCCGGAAGATGGCGGACGCTGGTGAACGATCGACGAAGTGGCCGGAGCATCGGAGAAGATTACGCCGGGTGGTGTCCTCGGTGGTCGCCGTCTCACTATGCGCGACATTTTCGGCCGTGAACGCGTCCGCGTCTCAGGATGCCGACTGGTCCCGGGACTTCTACTGGGGCGTCGCGTCGTCGGGCTACCAGTCCGAGGGCAGCGCTCCGGACAGCAACTGGAAGCGATTCGTGGACCGTTCCGCCGGCAAGGACGGCGTCGACGAGTACCGCGACTCCGTGGACTTCCGGCACCGCTACGCCGAGGACATCCGCCTCGCGGCCGGGCTCGGCGTCAACACCTACCGCTTCGGCGTCGAGTGGGCTCGCGTCGAACCCTCACCCGGCCGGTGGGACGAGACCGAACTGGCCTTCTACGACGACGTGCTCCGGCAGGTCCGGTCCGCGGGCATGACACCGATGATCACGCTCAACCATTGGGTCTACCCGGGATGGGCACTCGATCAGGGCGGCTGGGCCGAGACTCGGACGGCCGACGCGTGGCTGGAGTTCAGCCGGAAGATCGTCCAGCGCTACGCCGGACAGGACGTGCTCTGGGTGACGTTCAACGAGCCGCTCATCTTCCTCCGGAACGAACAGAAGGTCGGCGCGCTGGACCCCACGCGGTACTTCGCGGCGCAGTCCAACGTCGTCCAGGCGCACCGGCGGGCCTACGACCTGATCCACGAACTCGACCCGGCCTCGAAGGTCACCAGCAACCAGGCCTACATCACCGGGGTCAACGGGATGGCCGACTGGTTCTTCCTCGACCAGGTCAAGGACAAGCTCGACTTCATCGGCATCGACTACTACTACGGCCTCAGCATCGCCAACTGGACGGTGTTCGCCGCCGCCACGGACAAGTTCTGGGACGTGAAGCTCCAGCCCGAAGGCATCTATTACGCGCTCCGCAGCTACCACAACCGGTTCCCGCGCCTGCCCCTCTACATCGTCGAAAACGGCATGGCGACCGACAACGGGAAGCTCCGCGACGCGGACTACACCCGCGGCGATCACGTGCGCGACACCGTGTACTGGCTCCAGCGGGCGAAGGCCGACGGGATGAACCTCATCGGCTACAACTACTGGAGCCTCACCGACAACTACGAATGGGGCAGTTATCGGGCCCGGTTCGGGCTGTACACAGTGGACGCCCTCGCCGACCCCGTGCTGACCCGGCGCCCCACGGACGCCGTTCCCGCGTACCAGGATCTGGTGACGGCGGGTGGCGCGCCGCGGGGCTACCGGCTCAAGCGCGGGCCGGGGACCTGTTCCCTCGTGGACGGGCTCGACAGCTGCCTCAACCCGGCCAAAGTGGACGGACCGCTCACGCCGCTGAAGTGACCAATTCGAGGCGCCTCCCCTCGAAGGCCCGCCGCATCCGGCGGTCGTGCGTGACGACCACGAGCGCGCCGGAGTACTCCGCGAGCGCCTGTTCCATCTCCTCCACGAGATCCGGGGCGAGATGGTTGGTCGGCTCGTCGAGCAGCAGCAGGTCGGTCCGGGCCGTCACCAACCGGGCCAGTTCCAGCCTGCGCCGCTGCCCGACGGACAGCTCCCGGACCGGTTTGCGCAGATCCGGTGCCCGGAACAGGCCCAGCGACAGCAACTTCTCGGCCGCCTCGTCCTCGTCACCGCCCCCGGCGAACACCGCCAGGACGGTCCGTGCGTCGGCGGCGAGCCCGCCGTTCTGGCGCAGGAACCCGATCCGGCCCGCCCGCTCCGCCGATCCCGTCGACGGCGCAAGCTCCCCGGCGAGCACCCGCATCAAGGTCGTCTTGCCCGCCCCGTTGGGTCCGGTCACGAGGACCCGCTCACCGGGCAGCACGCTGAGCGACGTCCGCGGCAGACGGCCGTCGACCGACACGTCGTCCACCTTCACCACGTACTGATCGGCCTCCGTCTCCCCCGCGGCGATCCGCGCGGTGAACCGGAGCGGCTGTGGCGGAGGCGGGACCCGGTCCGCCTCGAGCCGTTGGATCCGCTCGCGGGCCGACCGGATACGGCTCATCGCCCCGTGCGCCCGGGAGCGGGCCCGGAAGGCGCCCGCCCCGCTGAAGGCCGCCGGGGCCTTGCGCGGGATCGCCGAGAACCGATCGATGTTGACGTCCGCCATCCGTTCGTAACGGGTTTTCTCCAGCCGCCACTCCTCGTACTCCCGGACCCACCGGGCCCGCGCGGCCTTCTTCGCCGCGAGGTACCCCGCGTAGCCGTCGCCGTGCCGCTGCACGGTCCGGCGGTCGGCGTCGACCTCGAGGATCGTGGTGGTGACCCGGCTGAGGAACATCCGGTCGTGGGTGATCGCGACGACCCTGCCGCGATGCCCGCGGAGGTGGTTCTCCAGCCAGGCGACGGCTTCGTCGTCGAGATCGTTGGTCGGCTCGTCCAGCAACAGTAGTTCGGGCGACGCGGCCAGGGTGGCCGCGAGCGCCAGCCGGGACCGCTGACCGCCGGACAGGCTGCCCAGCACGCGGCCGCGGTCGAGGCCCGGTTGCCCGAGCCCGTGCAGGGCGACCTCCACCCTGGCGTCGGCCTCGTAACCGCCGCGGGCTTCGTAGGCGGTCATGAGGTCGCCGTAAGCGGCCAGGTCTTCGGCGGTTTCGAGCGACGTTTCGGCCGCCCGTAGCCGGGATTCCAGGTCCCGGATGTCTGTTAGCGCGAGGTCGATCGCGTCGCCGACCGTGGCGGTGTCGGGCAGTTCCAGCGTCTGCGGGAGATAGCCGACGCCACCGGGCGCGGTGACGGTCACCGTGCCGTTGTCCGCCCGATCGCGGCCGGCGATCAGCCTCAGCAGGGTGGACTTGCCGGAGCCGTTGTCGCCGATGACGCCCGCCTTCTCCCCTGGTTTGACGGCGAGGGAGATCTGGTCGAGTACGACGTGGTCGTCGAAACGCTTGGTGACACCGGAGAGCACGAGTTGTGTTCCGGGATTCTGATGCGGGGTACGCATAGGGGCGTCCTCCTGATTCTCGGCACGGCCGATCGCGATCGGGCAGGGAGGTCCGCGTACGGCGAAGGAAGAAGAGCGCACGCGGAAGGACGCGGCCCGGCGGAGCGAAGGCTCTACGCCAGGGCCGCGTCGAAGGCGAGAATCACAGAGTGAAGAAAATCCCCATGCCGAAGACGGTAGCGGGAGAACTCGGACAGGTAAAACGAATTAAAGGTTGTGTACGGGTTCACAGAGTGGTCTGTGTCCCCATACCGCGACATCGGTGCCCCGGTGACCGAGAATCGACGATGGAGGTATTTCGCGGTCTGAGGGAATGGGGTTCCTCGTGCACGGGTCCAGCGGTCCGATCGCCCGGTTCCGGCGTCGGCTCTTCCCTGGTCACAATTCGCTGGCCCGCGGCTCCGACCGATTCGAAGCCCTTCTCCTCAAGGTCGTCATCCTCGCGGCGCTGCTCGCCATCCCGGTCGCGGCCGCCGTCGGCTCGGCCAACCACGGCAGGCAGGTCGCCGCGGCCGCCGCCGACGCGATCGGACGTCAGGCCGCCACCGCGTACCTGTCGAAGGACGCGCCCGTCCGCATCGTCGACAGCGAGAGCGTCGGCACCGGCAACTCCACCACCGAGGCGACCTGGACCGATTCGCGCGGCGTGCGGCACACCGGCGGTGTCCTCGCGACGCCGGGCAGCCCCGCCGGATCGGCCGTGCCGATCTGGATCGACGCCCGCGGTGAGCTCACCGCCGCCCCGAGGACAGCGTCGACCGCCGTGTTCGATTCCGTGCTCGTCGGCCTCTGGCTCTGGTTCGCTATGGTCGCCGCGCTCGTCCTGCTCCACCAGGTCGTCCGGCTGATTCTGGACCGGCACCGGGCCGCGGCCTGGGAGCGCGCCTGGGCGGTGTACCCGCGTTCCGGCTCCTGGCCCTGATCCCGGCGGCGAGGGCAAAGCGCCTCGGCTAGGGTGCCCCGCATGCGCATCATGATCTCGGCGGACATGGAGGGCGCCACCGGCGTCACCTGGACCGAGGACGTCATCCCCGGCACCGAGCAGTGGCAGCGATTCCGCCGCCTGTTCACCGGTGACGTCAACGCCACCATCGCGGGCCTGTTCGACGCCGGTGCCACCGACGTGCTGGTCAACGAGGCGCATTCGTCCCAGCGGAACCTCCTGCTCGAAGACCTCGACGGCCGGGCGCGCATGCTCACCGGCAGACACAAGCCGCTCTCGATGATGCAGGGGATCGACACCGGTGTGGACGGCGTCGTCTTCCTCGGCTACCACGCGGGCGCGGGATTCGACGGCGTCCTGTCCCACACGTACCTGGAGAATCAGATCACCGGGGTGTGGCTCGACGACGTCCCCGCCAGCGAAGGCAGGCTCAACGCCGCGATGGCCGCCGAGTACGGCGTCCCGGTGCTCGTCGTCTCCGGTGACGACAAGGCCTGCGACGACGCCCAGGACTACGCGCCGGAAGCCGAACTGGTCACGGTGAAGGAGTGCGTCAGCCGCTACGCCGCGATCTGCCTGCCGCCCGCCAGGACGGCCGAACTGCTGAGCTCGGCCGCGGCGGACGCGATGAACCGGGCGGGCCGGGTCGAGCGGTTCACCACCCCCCACCGGATCGAGGTCGAGTTCGACGCGAGCCATCTCGCGCAGGCCGCGGCAGTGATCCCGACGGTGGAACAGATCGGCGTGCGACGCGTCGGCTTCGACGCGCCGGACATGACCGAGGCGATGAAGGCGTTCAAGATCGTCACGGCGATCGCGGCCGGGGCGGTGCAGGGTATCTATGGCTGAACTCGATGTCGTCGAAGTCTGTTCGCGGCTGATCCGGTTCGACACCACGAACCGGGGCAACGGGGACTCCGAAGGCGAGCGCGAGGCCGCCGAGTACGTGGCGTCGCTCTTGTCGGGACTCGGGATCGACTCGAAGATCATCGAGTCCGCGCCCCGGCGCGCGAACGTGATCGCCCGGGTCCCGGGCACCGACCCGGGCCTGCCCGCGCTGCTCGTGCAGGGACATCTCGACGTCGTCCCGGCCGACGCCGCCGACTGGTCGGTGGACCCGTTCTCGGGCGAGGTCCGCGACGGGTTCCTCTGGGGCCGCGGCGCTGTAGACATGAAGGACTTCTGCGCGATGGTGCTCGCCGCCCTCGCCACCGGTGTCCGCCCGCGGCGGGACATCGTCCTGGCCTTCGTGGCCGACGAGGAGGACAAGGGCGAGTACGGCGCGCACTGGCTCGCCGCGGCGCACCGGGATCTGTTCGACGGCTGCGCGGCCGCCATCAGCGAATCGGGCGCGTACACCTACCACGTCCCCGCCTCCGACGGCCGGACCGTGCGGCTCTACCCGCTGGCGACGGCCGAACGCGGCACAGCGCATCTGCGGCTGACCGCCAAGGGCCGCGCGGGACACGGGTCGCGCCCCAACGACGAGAACGCGGTCACCCGGCTGGTCACCGCGCTCGGCAAGATCGCCGCGCATCGCTGGCCGGTCCAGCTGACCCCGACGGTCCAGGCCTTCCTCGAACGCACCGGGGAAGCGCTCGGCGTCCCCGTCGATCTGTCCGATGTGGACGGGACGATCGCGCGGCTCGGGCCCGCCGGGGCGCTGGTGGTGCCGACCGTCCGCAACAGCACGACGCCGACCATGCTCGACGCCGGCTACAAGGTGAACGTGATCCCGACTTCGGCCGAGGCCCAGGTGGACATCCGCGTCCTCCCCGGCGCCGAACCGGAGTTGCTCGCCGAGATCGACGCGATGCTCGGTGAAGGTGTCACCCGCGAGTTCGTCGCGCACCAGCCGCCGGTCCAGGCTCCGGTGGATTCGCCGTGGTTCGACGCGATGGCGGACGCGCTGCGCTCAGAAGATCCCGAAGCGGTCGTGGTCCCCTACTGCATGGGCGGCGGCACAGACGCGAAGGCGTTCAGCCCGCTCGGGATCGACTGCTACGGCTTCGCGCCGTTGTGGCTGCCGGAAGGTTTCCCGTACCGCGCGATGGCGCACGGCGTGGACGAACGCGTCCCGTTGGAGGGCCTGCGGTTCGGCACGCGGGTGCTGAGGCATTTCCTGGCGAACTGCTGACTCGCTACAGCCTCATGAGTGATAACGACGGTTATTGAGGGGCAGGGCAAAGGAGTCGTGTCGAGGGGCGCCTGAACGGCATCTGTGGCCCCAGGCACACCAGTAGTCACAGCGGTGCCGTATGAAGGTCTTACCCCTCAAATAGAACCGTCTTTACCACTCACGAGGCCTTGTCCGTCGCGATCGACCGCGTGTTCCAGGTCTACATGAACGGGCCGGCTGAAGCCCGGTCAGCCGACAGCCACGACGGGAACGGCCGTGGTGGCCATCCGGCGACGGACCGCGTTGCCGAGCAGCAGCTGACCGACGGCCGCGGCCAAGCACAGTCCGAGGCAGACCGTCCACAACACGGGTGCGCCCAGTACCAGCAGCTGGGTGCCGCCGAGCGGGGCGACGAACGCGGCGAGACCCGCCGCCGTGCCGTAGGCGCCGTTGTACCGGCCGCGCAGATGTGGCGGGGCGAGCTCGGCCACGATCGCGACGCCCACCGACTGGATCACGATCTCACCGAGGGTCCAGAACACCGCGCACGCCGCGTACGCCGGTGTCGTCGACGCGAAGGCCGTGGCACCGAAGCCCAAGCCCGTCAACAGGATCCCGAACGTGAGCACCCGCGAAGGATCCCAACGGCCCAGCCGATGCCCCACCAGAGGTTGCACGACCACGATGACGATCCCGTTGACCGCCATCACCAGGCCGTAGCCCGCGGGCGAAAGACCGTCCTCTCGCATCGCCAGCGGCAACGTGGCCAGGCTCTGCAGGAACACGAACGCGACCACCAGCGAGATCAGCATCAGTCCGGCCATGACGCGGTCGCGCAGGACGACGGTGAAGCCGCCCCGCTCCCGGGGCCCACCGCCACCGCGGGTCTCCGGCACCGCCCGCCAGACCAGCAGGCCGAACAGCACGCACGTCGCCGCGTCCACCCAGAACAGCGTCGTGAAGCCGGCGCGGGCCAACGTGCCGCCCAGCACCATCGCGATCGAGAAGCCGAGGTTGATCGCCCACAGCAGCAACCCGAAAGCCCGCGTGCGGTCGGCGCCGGGCACCAGATCCGCCACGATCGACTGGGTGGCCGGGCGGAACACGTCGAGCGCCAGCCCGAGCAGCAGCGCGGCGACCGCGATCAGTTCAAGGCGTTCGACGTAACCCAGCACCAGCATGATCGCGCCGGTCGCGAGCATGCCGCCGGTCAACGTCGCCCGCCTGCCGATGCGGTCGGCCAGCATGCCGCCGATCAGCTGCGAGAACACCTGGCCGATGCCGAGCAGCGCCAATACGGTTCCCGCCGTCGCCACCGAAAGGCCACGCTCACTGGTCAGGTACAGCGCCAGGAACGGCAGGACCATCGTGCCGAGCCGGTTGACGAGCGTGCCCGTCCACAGCACCCAGAACGACTTGGGCAGCCCGCCCAGCCGGGTCCGCAGGAACCCCGGCGCCGTCATGGTTCGAGCTCGTAGCAGCCCACGCCGTCGAGGTACCTCAGCGTGCCGAGGTCGCGCAGGACGTACTCCTCGATCTCGTGCATGAACGTGACGACCACCGGGAACGTCGTGTCGTCGACGGTGCGGCGCAACGGCTTCCCCGGGTGGGTCAGCACGAACATCTCGTGGAAGCTCTCCAGCCGCTCGATCTCGTCGAGCACCGTGTACCGGCGGAGCGTGCCTTCGACCGGCGAGAGCAGCGCGGACCAGGCGTAGTGCCGCCGGATCCGGTAGTCCTCGCCCCACCGCTCCCGGAACCTCTCCGGCCGCAGCACCGCGTCGGCCATCCAGTCCAGCTGGGACTCGCCGATCGCGAGCCGCGCCAGATGCGGCAGGTCGCCGCCCGAGAGACGCGAACCGACCTCGATCAGTCGTGGTCCCTGTGGCGTCAGTTTGATCTCGACGTGCGCGGCGCCGTGCCGGATGCCCACCGCGTCGAGCACCGCGAACGCGTACTCCACCAGCTCGTCGTGGCCCGGCGCCCGCCGCGGCACGATCCGGCAGGCACCGAGCAGGTCGGACACCCCGTTGATGGCGAAGCGCGAGGTCTGCCAGATGTCGCACACCTGGTGAAGACCGTCCATACTCACCGTGTTGACCATGTACTCGGTGCCGGCGAGGTACTCCTGCGCGATGACGGAGTCGTTGTCCTCGGAGAACACGTTCTGGCGGCCGGTGATCGCGCGCAGCGCCGCCACCGACTGCTCCGGAGTGTCGCAAAAGGACACACCGTCACCGCCGGCGCTGCGGTTCGGTTTGACGACGATCCGTCCGCCCGTCTCCCGATGCCACGCGGCGAGTTCGGCCTCGTCCGCGGTCAGCAGTTGCCGTGCGCCCTTGAGGCCCGCCGCGGCGACGGCCTCGCCCATGGCGGACTTGTCCCGTCTGGCCAGGGAAAGCGCGGTGCCGTTCGACGGCACTCCCAATGCCTCGCTGAGTTCGTCGGTGAACGCGACCGCGTATTCGCCACCGGCCACGACCGCGACCGGCCGGTGCACGGCCAGCGCGTCCAGCGTCTTCCCGAGGTCGCCGTCGTGGACGATGTTCTCGCGGTAGTTGCTCATGGTCGGCGAGGAGTTCCGGTACTGCCCGGGTGCGTCGGGCGCGCTCTGCACGCGCACACAGTCCGCACCCAGTGCCAGGAACGTCGGCGCGATGTGGCGGGCGGTCTGCGGCAACCCGTGGTCGGCCGTTTCGTAGGTGTCCACGAGCACGACACAGGGCTTCGTCGACAAGTTCTCACCTCTCAACCGGCGGACAGGAACACCGACGGTCCCATCCGCCGCGATCAACGGGCTTCTCCGCGCTTGCGCTTTCGCGCCGGGCTTCTTCCAGCGGGCGATCCAGGGCACGACAGGAGAGGAAATGACCTTTTCGGAGATGCGACGGTTTCCGGCACCCGCCCCCAGTGCCCCAGAACTGAAGTGAGGTCACATGACGTCGACGGTCAACCTGGAACCTTGGGAGAGAAACGCGGTAAAACACGCCGACGAGCGGCTGAACGGAGCCCGGGATCCACAGTGGTGGTACACCGGGGTCCGCCCCGAACCCGGCCGCTGCCCGGGTGTCGCCGAATCCGGCGAGATCAGAGCATTGCCGTTGCCCGATCTTTCCGTCTGCAGCCGCGAAGAGGTGCTGGACTACTTCGACAACGCGTGGACGCTGCACGAGGTGCTGTTCGCCGGGTTGAAAGGCGCGGAGGCGTTCTACCGCCCGCCGGACCACAACCTGCGGCACCCGATGATCTTCTACTACGGCCACACGACCTCGCTGTACGTCAACAAGTTGCGGGTCTCCGGGCTGCTGGACGCGCCGATCGACGCCTATCTCGAGCACATCCTGGAAATGGGCGTCGACGAGAACTCGTGGGACGACATGTCGAAGAACGACATGGTGTGGCCGTCGGTTTCGGAGGTGAAGGACTACCGCGCCGAGGTGTACCGGACGGTCGTCGGCATCATCGAGACCACCCCGTTCGCCCCGGACCTCGGGCGTCCGGTGACGATGGACGACCAGGCATGGGCCCTGCTGCTGGCGATCGAGCACGACCGCATCCACCTGGAGACCAGTTCGGTCCTGATCCGCGAAATGCGCTCGCACCTGGTCGAACGGCCCGCCGCGTGGCCCGCGCCGTCGCCGCTGCGCCGCACCACCGAGACCGGCAAACCCGAACCGGGCTCCGTTCCCGTCAACGGCACCGTCACCGTGCCCGGGCGAACGGCGCGGCTGGGCAAGCCGCTGTCCTTTCCGTCTTACGGCTGGGACAGCGCGTACGGCTCACGCCGCCAGGAACTGCCGGACTTCGAAGTGGCCCGCTGTCTGGTGAGCAACGGCGAGTTCCACGGCTTCGTCGCCGACGGCGGCTACCGGCGGCCGGAGTTGTGGTCGGCGGAGGGCGAGGCGTGGCGCCGTTTCCGCAACACCAAGTGGCCGCGGTTCTGGGTGCCGACCGGACCGACCGGGCTGCACGCGTTCCGGCTCCGCACGTTGTTCGACGAGATCGACATGCCGTGGGACTGGCCGGTGGTGGTGAACTACCACGAGGCCAAGGCTTTCGCCGCCTGGCGGTCAGAAAAGGAGGGACGGGAATTCCGGCTGCCGACCGAAGCGGAGTACTTCCTGCTGCGCGACCTTCCGGAACGGCCGGGTGTCGCAGACGACGTTGTCATGCGTCTCGACGGCGCGCAGCTGCGGGAGGAAGGCATCAACCTCGGCCTGGCCTGGGGTTCGGAGGGCCCGGTCGACCACTCACCGCCGACGTCGCAGGGCCTGCACGACGCAGGCGGCAACCTGTGGGCGTGGAGCGAAGACACCTTCAACCCGCTCGAAGGCTTCACCCCGCATCCTTACTACGAAGACTTCTCGGTGCCCAGTTACGGTGGGCAGCATCAGCTGATCCTCGGTGGCGCCTACATCAGCACCGGCGAGCTGGGCAGTATCTGGGCGCGCCACTTCTACCGGCCGCACTTCCTGCAGCAGGCGGGCATCCGGCTGGTCGTGGCACCGGAGTCCGCTATGGACAGTGATGCCAGGGCGGAACTCGACCGGGCGCTGCTCGGCCAGTACGGCACCGCCGAACAGGCCTTCGGCCGGGCCGGGCATCCGCTGGCGGCGACTGCGGGCCATCCGGACCGGCTGGCCAGGAGGTTCGTCGAAGCCGCCGACGAAGCCGGGGTCGAGCTGCGCCGGGTCGCGGATCTCGCCACCGCGGCCGGCGGGCTGGCGTTCTCGCTGGCCGGTCGGCCGATCGAGGTCGTCGGCCTGGACGACCGGCCGATGTTCGTCGCGGCGGCGGACCGGCTGGCCGAGGGCTGGGACGTCGGCTACCGGGTGCCGGGGCGCGGGGAGCTGCACGCGCGGCGACCGTCGATCGCACCGGGCGGCAGCGTCTCCTTCACCCTCGCCGAATCCGGCAGGCCACCCGCCGCGCTCGGCACGTTCGACGGCGTCGTCGTGGCGGACGCCTTCGACCGGCTCGGCGGCGCGGCGGGCTACCTGCGCCCGCTCGTCGGCTCGGAGAACTTCCTGCGCGCCGGAGGGTTGCTGCTCGTGGCTCTCCCCCGGGCGTCGGCGGCCGAGCTCGCGAACGTCCTCGGCGAGGCGTTCGAGCTGCTGTCGGAAAGCACGGAGCCGAGTCTGACCAGGGTCGACGGCCGCCGGTATGAGATCACCGATCTGGAGGTCTCCCTCTGGCGCAAGCGCTGATCCCGCCGCGTCCCGCGGCCGGGCCGCATCGGGTGCTTCCCTTCCGATGCGGCCCGAAACGGACTTGACGGAGGCGGGCTGGCCGGACATCGCCACCGTCACACCGCCATGATCACCCTGCCGGGTCGCCTGTCCGTAGAATCCGGTGACGATGCGACGTTTCCGGTGGTGGTGGGGTGCTCTCGCGCTCACGTTCGTGGTGGTTCTTGTCGGGTTCATTGCCTTTACCGGGTCGGAAAGCCGCCCAGGGCAGCCGTCCCCGCGCCAAGGACCGCCGGGGACGGGGCCGCTGACGGTCGTCTCCATCGGCGACAGCACCGTTTCCGGTGAAGGCGCGGGCGACTACACGCCCACGACCAACGGGCAGGGCGGCAACTGGTGCCATCGCTCCCCCAACGCCTTCGTCGAGCAGATCAAGATCCCCGATGTCACCGCGCGGGTGAACCTCGCGTGTTCGGGGGCGCCCTCGGAGCAGATCGCCTTGGGCGAAGCCAAGCAGTGGACGGAGCCGTCACAGGCGCAGCAGCTGGCGGACCTGATCAAGGATCATCGGGTCGCCGCGGTGGTGATCGCGGTCGGCGCGAATGACGAGCCGAAGTTCTCCGCTCAGGTCAGCGAGTGCTTCAAGGCTTGGTTCTCGCCGCAGAACCCGCCGTGCAGCACGGCTCTCCGCACCACCTGGAGGTCCAAAGTGGACGCCATGGTGCCGAAGGTGACCAACGCCGTCGCCGACGTCAAGAAGGTGCTGGCGCAGGCGGGTTACGTCCCGGCGGACTATCAGCTCGTGTTGATGTCTTACGCCTCGCCTGTCGGCCCCCAGATCCCGGAAGCGCTACGCAGCCTCAACGGCTGCCCGTTCCGCACCGAGGACCTGGAGTGGATGCGCCGCGACGGCGTCTCCGTCCTGTCGGACGGGATCAAGGAGGCGTCAAGGGCGACCAGTGCACGGTTCCTCGACCTTTCACGGGCGGGCGCCGGCCGCGAGGCGTGCAGCGGCGACCCGGCGAGCGAGTGGTTCAGCAGGCTGACATTGCAGCTGCGCGACCTCGGCCAGGTCGACCGCGCGAGCCACGCGTTGCAGGAGTCGTTCCACCCCAACGCGAACGGCCACGCGCAGATCGCGAACTGCCTCAACGAGTTCCTCGCCGCGCGGGCGGGGAACGCGTCGTGCCTCTCCGGCCCCGACGGCAAACTGCACGCCGCGCCTGAGGTTGTCGCCCGTTAGTCGCGTGATCAGACGCGCGACACGCGTGATTGGAGACGTAACACGTGTGTCGTCCGTCCGATCACATGTAGCTAGAGATCCAAGGCGGCGCGCAACGCGATGTCGATGCGCTCCTGGACCTCTTGGTCGATCTCCGCGATCTTCTCGTCGAACCACGGCCGGTACAGGCGCGTGAGATTCAGCGTGGAGACCCAGTACCGCGCGTCGACGGCGACACCGAGGATGTCCTGGGGATCACGGTCCAACAGTTCGGTGCCGAGCAGCCACGGCCGCTCGGATTCGTTCACCCCGTCCGAGGACAGCAGGACGACGGTGCGCTGCCGTGCCGGTTCGGTCGGGGGGTGGTACGTCCAGACTTCACCCCTGTGCACGCAGATCCTTCTCCGCGGCGGTCAGCTCGGCCTCGTCCGATTCGGCGGACGGTTCGACCGGGGCGCGCTGCGGGGTGTATCCGGTGCGGACGGCTTCCCTGCGGGCCGCTTTGGACAACCACGACGAGACCGAGATCCCGTGTGCCTTGGCGGCCCGCTCGGCGAACTCGAGCGCACCACTGTCGAGTGAGAGAGTGACCTTACGTGTTGCCATACCTTTTATCGTACCCGCGCCGCGCAAGCCCAGCCGTTTTCCGCTCTCACAATGTGGGCGAGCGTCCCTCGAACGGCGTCGACAGCACCACCGTGGTCCGGGTCGAGACCTTGGCGGACTCGCGGATCCGGCGGAGCAGGTCCTCCAGGCCGAGCGGCGAAGCCACCCGGACCAGGAGGATGTACGACTCGTCCCCGGCGACCGAGTAGCAGGACTCGATCTCCTTGATGTGCTCGAGACGCTGCGGGTAGTCGTCCGGAGCGGCCGGGTCGTTCGGCGTCAGCGAGATCAGCGCCGTGAGCGGGAGGCCGATCTGCTCTCCGTCGAGCCGCGCGGTGTATCCGAGGATGACCCCGCGCTGCTCCAGGCGGCGCACCCGCTGGTGCACCGCCGACACCGAAAGCCCGACCCGCTCGGCCAGATCGGTGAAACTGCGCCGTCCGTCCGCGGCCAGTTCTCCCACGATGGCCTGGTCCAGCGGCTCCAGGGAACCGGTCATGCGTCGAGCACGATCAGATCGTGCGGACGCTGGTTGACCGGCTCGACGCCGTCCTCGGTGACCACGACGATGTCCTCGATGCGGGCGCCCCAACGGCCGGGCTGGTAGATGCCGGGCTCGACGCTGAAGGCCATGCCCGGCTCGAGCGGCAGCGCGTTGCCCTTGATGATGTAGGGCTCCTCGTGCACGTCGAGGCCGATGCCGTGGCCGGTGCGGTGGATGAAGTACTCGCCGTAACCCGCCTCGGCGATGATGTCGCGCGCGGCGGCGTCGATCGACTCGGCGGTGACGCCCGGGCGGACGGCCTCGACCGCGGCCTTCTGGGCACGCTGCAGGACGGCGTAGGTCTCGGCGACATCGGCGTCACGCGGCTCGCCCACCGCGTACGTGCGGGTGGAGTCGGAGTTGTAGCCCTCGGCGATCGGGCCGCCGATGTCGACCACGACGACGTCGCCGCGCTCGATGACGCGCTCGGAGACGTCGTGGTGCGGGCTGGCGCCGTTGGGGCCCGAGCCGACGATCACGAAGTCCGCGTGGGTGTGGCCCTCTTCGACGATGGCGGCGGTGATGTCGGCGCCGACCTCGGCTTCGGTGCGGCCGGGGCGCAGCCATTCGTGCACGCGGGCGTGCACGCGGTCGATCGCGGCACCCGCGTCGCGCAGCGCCTGGATCTCGGCCGCGTCCTTGCGCATCCGCAGTTCGCGCACGATCGGCCCGGCCAGCGTCTGCTCGGCGTCACCGAGCGCGCCCCGGAAGGCGAGCACGTGCAGCGCCGGGGTGAAGTCGCTGACCGCCACGCGGCCGGGCTTGCCCAGCCTGTCGGCGACCAGTTCGTAGGCGTTGTCGCCGTCCACCCAGGTGACGATCTCGATGCCGAGTTCGTCGGCGGGGACGTCGGCGTAGCCGGGGGCTTCCAGCTTCGGCAGCACCAGCGCCGGGACTCCGTCGGCCGGGATCACCAGTGTGGTCAGCCGTTCGAAGGAGCCCCCGGCCTGGCCGATGAGGTAGCGCAGGTCCGAGCCGGGTGCGATCAGCAGGGCGTCGGTGTCGGCGGCGGCCGCGGCGGCGCGGGCCCTGTCGAGGCGGGCGCGAAGGCTGGCGGCGTCGGGGGTTGGGTTGTGAAGGGAACGGCGCGACATGATGGCGAGCCTAGTCGGTCCGCGCCCCTTGGTTCACCGGCCGGTCGCCCCCGATCGGGGCGGGATCGTCGAGCCCCCGCCAGACCCGGAAGATGACCGGGAAGGTGCCGGCGATCAGGTACAGACCGCCGAACACGGCGAGCGCGCCGACGAGCCCGATACCGTCCAGCAGCAACCCGGCCGCCATCGAGCCGAGCGGCATAGCGGCGAGCACCCCGCCCACCAGGAGGCTGAGCACACGGCCCCGGACGGCTTCCGGGACCCGTTCGTAGACCGCCGGGAGCACGATCGGGTTGAGCGCGCCCGCCCCGATCCCGGCGACCACGAGTCCGGCGAGCAGCACGGCCGGCGCGGGTTCCAGCGCGAGCAAGGCGAATCTCGGCGCGCCTTCGATCGCGACCGCGACGAGGATCGCCGTCCGCCGCGAAAACCGGTGGCCCGCCCAGCCGTAGAGCGCCGAACCGAGCAGCGCGCCCGCCGCGACCGCGGTGATCATCGCGCCGATGAGTGCGGTGCTGTGCAGGACCTGGTCGCCGTACGCCGGATACAGGACGCCGAGCAGCCCGAAGTCGAGGCTGTTGGTGAGCATCAGCATGCCGACGACAGCGCGCAGCACCGCGTCGCGTTTGACGTACCCCAGCCCTTCGCGCAGTTCCTTGAGGTATCCGCCCGACGGCGGTCTCGGCGGACCGGCCGCGGCCGGGATCAGAGCGAACACCAGTGCCGCGGACAGCAGGAGCGTGCCCGCGTCGACGAACAGGACCGGAATGGGCCCGATCAGCCCGATCAGCGCGCCGGCGGCGGGTCCGCCCACCATCCGTCCGGTCCTCATCGCGGCTTCGACGGCGCTCGCGGCGCGGCTCGTCCTGATCCCGCCTGCGTCGGCGACTCCCGCGAGCAGCACCTGCTTCGCCGTGTCGGCCGGGCCGCGCGACACGCCCATCACGAAGGACAACACGATCAGTCCGGGCAGGCCGAGCCCCGTGGTGTTCACCGCGAGCGGGATCAGCAGCACCGTGACGGTGGTCAGCAGATCCGCGCCGACGCTGGCCCGGCGCGTGCCGACCCGGTCCACGATCGGTCCGCCCAGCAACGCGGCGACCATCAGGCCCAGCACCTCGGCCGCGGTGACGAGGCCTGTCTTGGTGCCGCTGCCGGTGCTCTGCAGGACGAACCAGGGAATCGCGAGCAGCGTCATCATCACCCCGGCCGAGGAGATCCCCGAAGCCACGACCAGGGCCCCCAGTGGCATCCGGCTCATGGCGTCTCCGGCCGGGATTTCCTCGGGAAGGCCGCCCAGTGCACGCGGACCTGGGTGTCTCCGTCCTGTTCCGGACGGCGGTAGCGGCCGATCACCTCGAGGATCTCGTCGCTCAACGCGGCGGCCTCGTCAGGCGTCAGCGAGAGCTGCGAGTCTTCAAAGGTGACCTTGTCGATCCACTGGTCCGCCCAGTCCCGCACTTCGGCGACGAATTGCGCTTCGGCGGCGTAGCGCCGCTCGATCATCGTGTGCGCGTAGGCGTTGAACGGACCGGCGAGGTCGGGATCGTCGATGAAGTCCTTGGCGCGCATCTGGTCCCCCTCGTGCACGGCTTTCCACCACCTGTCGCGCCTGCTGCCGCGTTCGGTGTCCTCCGTGATCAGCCCGGATTCGGCCAGCTGACGCAGATGCCAGCTCGTGGTACCGGAACTCTCTCCCGCTCGCTTCGCCAGCCCGGACGCCGTCGCCGGACCGTCCTCCCGCAGCAATTCCAGGATCTTGACCCGCAGCGGATGCGACAACGCCCGCAGGATGCGGCCGTCGACCCGCGCGAGATACCTCTCGCTCGTCCCCATGCCTTTCATCCTACGACCGCAGAGAATCCTTTGCAAAGAGTTCTCTGCGATTAGTCCCTGGCGCGACAGGATTCTGGAGTTTGACTTCAAGTTAAGTGCAGGTTTTACGGTCTTGGACATGACAACGAACTCGCCTTACCAGCTCGCCGTCGTGATCAGCAGCGTCCGCGAGGGCCGCTTCGCTCCCGTCGTCGCGAACTGGTTCCTCGACCGCGCCAAACAGCGCGACGACGTCACCCTGTCCGTCATCGACCTGGCCGAATCCCCCGACAGCCTCTCCTCCGGTGTCGCCGCCGCGGACGCCGTCGTCGTGATCGTCCCCGAGTACAACCACAGCTACCCCGGCCCGCTCAAGACCGCGCTCGACGCCACCGGCCCCGAGTGGCACGGCAAGCCGGTCGCCTTCGTCTCCTACGGCGGGATTTCCGGCGGCCTGCGCGCGGTGGAGCATCTGCGTCCGGTCTTCGCCGAACTCCACGCCGCGACGATCCGCGAGACCGTGAGCTTCCCCTACGCCTGGAACCACTTCGGCCCTGACGGTGAACACGACGACCTCGAAGGCGCCTCCCTCGCGGCCACCACCCTGCTGAATCAGCTGAACTGGTGGGCCAACGCCCTCCGCGACGCACGCCGGGCGCGGCCCTACGCGGCCTGACCGATGTCCGTGGAGGACCCGGCTGGGGGTCGGGTCCTTCACGGACATCCGGGCCGGGACATGGCAGGCTGTCCGCGTGACCGGACCACTCGCTCTCCTCGATTCCGCGAGCCTCTACTTCCGCTCGTTCTACGCACTGCCCGAGTCGATGACCGCCCCGGACGGGACGCCGGTCAACGCCGTGCGCGGGTTCACCGACACCGTCGCGCGGATCCTCGTCGACCGGCGGCCCTCCCGGCTCGTGGCGTGCCTCGACGCGGACTGGCGGCCGAAGTTCCGCACCGATCTGCTGCCCAGCTACAAGGCGCACCGGGTGGCCGAAGAAGTCCCGGAAGGCGGTGACGTCGAAGAGGTACCGGACACGCTGACGCCGCAGGTACCGATCATCCTGGAGCTGCTGGAGGCCTTCGGGATCGCGACGGCCGAGGCGGCCGGATACGAGGCCGACGACGTCATCGGTGCCCTCGCGATCCGCGAGAAGGAATCTCCCGTCGAGGTCATCACCGGCGACCGCGACCTGTTCCAGCTGGTCCGCTGTGAACCGACGTCCACAGTGGTCATCTACGTCGGCAAGGGCTGGAACAAGGCCGAGGTCCTCGGCCCGGACGAGATCGCCGAGAAGTACGGGATCCCGGCCGGGAACGCCGGTCCCGGGTACGCCGACATGGCCGCGCTGCGCGGAGACCCGTCGGACGGACTGCCCGGCGTCGCCGGGATCGGCGAGAAGACCGCGGCGAAACTGATCACCCAGTTCGGCTCCCTGCAGGAGCTGATCGAGGCGGCCGCCGCCGGCGACTCGCGGGTGCCGCTCAAGACCCGGCTGCGGCTGACCGACGCCGCCGACTACCTCGCGGTCGCCCCGACCGTCGTCCGGGTCGCGGCCGACGCGCCGGTCGAGCAGTCCCGCCCGGACACCGTCCCGTCCGAGCCCGCCGACCCGGACAAGGTCGCGGAACTCGCGGAGCGCTGGAATCTCGGCCGTTCGGTGGAGCGTCTGCTGGCCGCGCTCCCCAAGCCGTGAGCAACACCGAGGCCGACCCGGCCGAACTGCGGTGCCGGGAACGACCGGGCGAAGGCGTCACCGTGCTGACACCGCGCGACGTCCCGCTCGGCGGTCCGCGCGCGATCCGGGTCCGCCGGACACTGCCGCAACGCCAACGGTCCCTGATCGGCGCGTGGTGTTTCGCCGACCACTACGGCCCGCAAGACGTGTCCGAGTCCGGTGGGATGGACGTCGCGCCGCATCCGCACACCGGTTTGCAGACCGCGAGCTGGTTGTTCAGCGGCGAGATCGAGCATCGCGACAGCATCGGCACCCAGGCCATGGTGCGGCCCGGTGAGCTCAACCTGATGACCGCCGGGCACGGCATCGCGCACTCCGAAGTGTCCACACCGGACACCGCTACGCTGCACGGCGTCCAGCTCTGGATCGCGCTGCCGGACGAACACCGTGACACCGCGAGGGACTTCCGGCACTACGCGCCGCCGCTGCTCCGGCTGCCCGGCGCCACCGCGCGGGTCTTTCTCGGCAGTCTCGCCGGGACCACTTCACCGGTCCCGGCGTTCACTCCCCTGCTGGGCGCCGAACTCACCGTGGAGCCCGGAGCGATTTTGACACTCGACGTCGACCCCGAGTTCGAACACGGTGTCCTGCAGGACATCGGTTCCGTCACCGTCGCCGGTGCCGCACTGGACACCGGCGAACTCGCCTACCTCGCGCCCGGCGCCGGGCGGCTGGAACTGACCAATCCCGGCGGTGAACCGGCCCGTGTGCTCCTGCTCGGCGGGACCCCGTTCACCGAGGAACTCGTCATGTGGTGGAACTTCGTGGGCCGCAGCCACGAGGAGATCGCCGAGTACCGCGAGGCATGGCAGGCACAGGCGGACCGGTTCGGCCGGGTGGAGGGCTACCAAGGCACCACGGCGTGGCTGCCCGCACCCACGCTGCCGCAGGTGCGGATCAAGCCCCGTCGCAATCCGGCCTGAGGCGTGAGTCCCGAGCGCCACGTTCGAGACGGTGAGCGTCCCGGGCGAGGCGCTCGAGACCCGCTCCTTACCACTCACGAGCGGCCGCGGCCTAGAAGAACGTCCCGCACCAAGGCGACCGCGCGGTGTGGAACAGCGCGTCGGCACGGGCGACCGCCGACTCGTTCAGAACCTCGGCGCGGCCCGACAAAGCCAGGTCGCCGAAGAGACCGTGGCCGAGGTACAGCGACGACAAGGTGGCGACGTCCAGCCTCAGATCGGCCTCGGCGGTCGTGCGTTCCACGCCGTCCGGGCCGACGACGTAACGGCCGTTGTTGTCCGGAAGCTGCTGGTCGAGCACTTCGAGCACCACTGGTCCGGCGGCGCCGTAGGCGCGTGCCCGCAGCGCCGCCGGGACGTCGATGAGCCGCAGCCACAGGTCGTCGATGACCTCGGTGGTGTTCACCGCGCGCGGGTCGGTGAGCAGTTCGGCGATCGGCTCGTCCAGCGGGCGGCCCCGGCCGGCGACGGCCGAGACCAGGTCGACCGACAGCAGGAAACGCCACAGTCCCGCCCAAGCCTGTGGTGTGGCGGCATGGAAGTCACGGATGTCCAGGATCGCTCCACGCTCCGGCGCCTGCCGGTCACGCGCGTCGATGGTCTGGTAGACGACGAACCCGTCGTCCCCGTCCGGTCCACTGTGGATGGCCACGCGATAGCCGTCGGTCCCGGTGACCACCCGGTCGAAGAATCCCGGCCACCAGTTGACCGGCCGGGCGACGAAACCTGGCCGTGTTCCCTCGAAGCGGTTGTACAGCGCGGGAACGCGCTCCACGGCTTCGGCAGGGGTGACGAATCTGACCACCCCGTCCCGCCCCACGCCGTCACGAAGCCGGGCACGCGGGCGTTCGACCGAAACGCCTTTGCAGAAAGTCGCCGCGCCGTAACCGAAGCGGCCGTAGATCACGGCTTCCGAAGCGTGTAGAGCCGCCAGCGGGACACCGCGCGCCGCGAGGTCTTCCAGCTGTACGGCCATCATCGCGGTGAGAATCCCGCGGCGGGTCCAGTCGGCGCGGACGCCGACACCGTCGACGGCCG
Source organism: Amycolatopsis decaplanina DSM 44594 (assembly GCF_000342005.1). Lineage (GTDB taxonomy): Bacteria > Actinomycetota > Actinomycetes > Mycobacteriales > Pseudonocardiaceae > Amycolatopsis > Amycolatopsis decaplanina. Next base: position 70,975 of record NZ_AOHO01000084.1, on the reverse strand, counting down.
CCGTGGCGAGCTTCTGTCCACCGGGGACGGTGAGCTCGACGTCGATCGAACTGGCGATCCCCACCGGGGTGCCGTGTTCGTCGAACGCGGCGAATTTCCCGGCGGCGGGCCAGGACGGAGCCATCTTCGCCCAGGCCTCGTCCGTGGGCGCCTTGCCGTGCAAGGACTCCGACAGGAGGTCGAGGCAGGCTCGCTGTTCGCCTTCGGCCACGGCACGCACAGAAAATTCGCTCATACCCGTCGATCCTGCCGTCCGCTCCGGGCGAACCCAACCGGTTTTCAGGCGGGCGCGCCGACTTCGTAGCGGCCGTCGTCACCGGTGACGGTGATCGTGACGGTCTTGCCCTCCCCGCCGACCTGCACGGTGCAGGTGAACGTGCTGCCGTCCTTGACCGTCTGGTTCGACGGGCAGAGCACGTCGCCGACCTCTCTCACCTGATAGGTCTCGGTGAGGATCTTCCGCACGTCCGCCTGCATGGTTCTCGGGTCGAAGACCCGCCCCGGGGCGTTGGAGGACGAACCGCGCGACGTGGCGGGCGTACTCGACGAAGCACCCGTCGTCGGCGGGACCGTGACGGTCTTCGTCGCCGGCGCGGGCGCCGGGGTGTCCGAACACGCCGCCAGCACCGCGAAAACGGCACAGCACAGACCGACCGTCGCGACGGCTCGCCTGCTCAAGCTTCTCCACCCCCACCGGTGTGATCATCCAACGTCAGAAGAAGGTACCGCACCAGGGGTTCACCCGCGTGCCGAACAGCAGGTCCGCCCGCTCCAAGGCCGCCTCGCCGGTGGCGCGGACGCGTCCGGCGGCCGCGAGATCCGACGGACGCCAGCCGCCGAGGTACACCATCGACAAGGTGTCGGCGTGCAGTTCGAGATCCGCCGGGTCGGTGGTGCGGGCGGCGCCGTCCTCGGAAAGGCGGTAGCGGCCGGAGTTGTGTTCCAGGAAGGGATCGGTGACTTCGATGACGACCGGTTCGCCCCGGTACGTACGGGCGTCGAGCATCGTCGCGACGTCGACCAGCCGGAACCAGCCCTCGTCCTGGACCTTCGGCACCGCCGCGTCACGCGGGTCGGTGAACAGCAACTCGACCGGTTCGTCGAGCGGCCGTTTCTCGGCGGTGATGCGGTCGACGAGGTCCACGGACAGCAGGTAGCGCCACAACCCGGCGAACGCGTCGGGACTCGCGTAGTGGAAGGAATGGACCTTCATCAGCGCCGGGGCGCCGAAGTGAGCTCTCTCGACGGTGTAGGTGACAAAGCCGTCGGCCCCGTCCGGGCCGCGGTGCACGGCTGTCGCGATCGGAGTGGTCGCCCGGCGCACCTCCCGAATGTAGCCCGGCCACAGATTCGGGCTCCGCGCGATCATGCCGGGCCGGGTACGCGGGACGGCGTCGAACAGCGAAGGCCATTGCTCGATGGTGCTTTCCAGATCCAGCAGGGAGATCTGCCCGCCGGCCGGTACCTCGGGACGGAACTTGGCGCGGCGCCTGTCGATCTCGATCGACTTGGCCCGCACGGCGACGCCGTACCCGAACCTGCCGTAGATGGCGCCCTCGGACGCGTGCAGCATCGCCGCGGGGACACCGCGGGCGGAGAATTCCTCGAACTGGGCGCGCATCAACGCCGTCAGCACGCCACGGCGGGTCCGATCGGCGCGGACACCGACCAGGCTGACCGCGGCGAGCGGCGTGGTGCCGCCACCCGGCAGTGTCACTTCCGAATCGAAGGACCGGACGGTGCCGATCAGCTCCGGGTCGAACGCACCGAACCCGCGATCCGGCTGCACCGACGCGGCGATGGCCGACCATTCCTCGTCGGTCATCTCCTTGACGTGCAAGGCGCGCCTGAACAGGTCCGTCGCGGCCCGTTCCTCGTCGGACCGCAGCAGCCGCACTGAAAAGTCGCTCATGGCACGATCATGCAGGATCGACCACGCCCGGCGCCCGCCGTTTACTTGGTGACGGCGGGCGGCGAGACCTCGTAGTTGCCGGTGTCACCCTTCACGGTGATCGGCACCTCCTGCGGCTTGCCCTCGATCGTGGCGGTGCAGGTGAACTTCACCCCGTCCTTGACCTCCTGGCCGGAGGGGCAGGTGACCGCGCTGATCTCCTTGATCCCGTAGGTCTCGGTGAGCAGCTTCTGCACGTCGGTCTGCATCTGGGTGTTGTTGAAGACCTGGGTGTTGAACCAGCCCGGCGTGACGAATCCGAGGATGCCGACCGCGGCGATGATCACCACGAGCGCGCCGATCCCGATGAACAGGCCCTTCTTGGACTTGGGCTTGTCCTGCGACTCGCCCTGGGTGCCCGGGACCTGGCTCTGGCCGTAGTCGTACTGACCGGGCTGCTGCCCGTACTGCGGCTGCTGCTGCGGGCCGCTCTGCGGGTAGCCGGGCTGCTGCTGCGGGCCGCTCTGCGGATAGCCCGGCTGCTGGCCGTACTGCGGCTGCTGACCCCACTGAGGCTGCTGTTGCTGCGTCTGGGAGGGGTCCTGCTGCGGATATCCGGGCTGCTGCTGAGACGACGGGTCGTAGGGCGCGGGCTGCTGACCCCACTGGGGCTGTTGCTGCTGGGTCTGCGACGGGTCGTACTGCGGCTGCTGGCCCCACTGCGGTTGCTGCTGCGGGCCGCTCGGCGGTTGAGCGCCGCCCGGCTGTTGCCCGTAGCCCGGCTGCTGCCCCCACTGGGGCTGCTGCTGCGGGTCGTTGCCGCCATACGGCGTGCTCATCGTTCGCCTCCGCCTGTTCCGCCATCGTCACCGGCCGACCTGCATGGCCGTCGTGGGCGATCCAACCACAGGTCGGCGCCCCTGCGCACTGTTCCCACGTGGTGTCGGGTCAACTCGCCCCAAACCACCTCGTGAGTGGTGAGGACGTTTCCAACGAGTGGTAAGGCAGCGTTGGCGGTGGCGGGGGTGCGCAGTCGGTTCAGGTGATCGTGAGTGACGATTCGGGTCAGAACCGACTGGTATTGGCCTATCTCCTGTTGACCTGCACGAGGGCGAAGATCCCAGCGGGTATCGGGACCGTTGGTGAAGGAATTAGGACACTCAATGTCCCGATTCCTTCATCGACGCGAGGTGGCCCCGTCCCGGACCATGATCAACGGAAGATACGGGACACTCAACGTCCCCCATCTTCCGTTGATCATGGCTGTGCCACCCAAACCCTGCGGCCGACACACCGCGACACCAGGACGGGCCGGATCCACTGGGAAGCAAATACCGGTTCGCCAGAACACGAATCGCCACTCACGACAGTGACCTCGACCTGCGTCGTCCCCGCCTGACAGCGCGGCTTTTGCGACCGGGGTGACCGGCGGGGCACGTGAGGCATCGATTCAGCCGGTCACGACTCCCTCCACCAGGACACGCCACGATTGCCTTACCCCTCAATAACCGTCCTCGCCACTCAAGAGGCCGGTCACGCGCCGCCGGCCGCCACGACTCCGCGTCGCAGCGCCTTCACCGCGTCCGAGGCCGCCGCCCCGACCGGATCCGCCTTCCCGAGAACGTCGCGGATCTGGTCCAGCAGATCGATGACCTGCCGCGACCACCGCACGAAGTCACCGGCTGACAACTCCTGCCCGTTCGCTTCGGCGGCGGTGAGGACCTTCTCCAGCGATTCCCCGCGCGCCCACCGGTAGACGGGCCAGGCGAAACCGGCGTCGGGCTCACGGGTGCGGTCCAGTTTGTGTCGTCGCTCGTCCTCGGTGAGCTCCATCCACAGGCGCGTGGTCGCCTGCCAGGCGTCGAGCACCTTGCCCGCGGGCAGGCGAGGCTCTCCCGCGGTGTCCCGTCGTGCCTCGAAGACCAGCGTCGAGACGACGGCCGCGAGTTCGGCGGGAGCCAGGCCCTTCCAGACGTCGTGCCGGATGCACTCGGCGGCGAGCAGATCGGACTCGCTGTAGAGGCGGGTGAGCCGCTTGCCGTGTTCGGTGACGCGGTTCTCGCCGTCGCCGTTCGACTCCGGGCCGAGGTACCCGCGCTCACCGAGCAGCCGCAGGATGCGGTCGAAGGCGCGTGCGAGCGAATGCGTGGTCGCGGCGACCTTGCGTTCCAGTTGCCCGGTCTCGGCCGTGAGCCGCTGGTATCGCTCGACCCAGCGCAGGTTCGCCTCACGTTCGGCCAGACCGTGGCACGGATGCGCGCGCAACGCCCGCCGCAGCGCGGCCAGCTCACCGTCCTCATTGGCCCCCGCACGGCGCCTTTGCCTGCCGGGCAAGGAGATCCCCGCGTTGCGAAGGCTCGAGGCGATGTCACGGCGGGTCTTGGGCGAGCGCAGCTCGATATGCTTCGGCAGCTTGATGTTCCCCAGCGCCTCCACCGGCGACGGGAAGTCGGAGACCGAGAGCGGCCCGGACCAGCGGTCCTCGGTGACCACGACGGGCCGCGGTTCGCGGATCGGGTCGAGCCCCGGGTCGACGACGACCGCGAGCCCCGCGCGCCGTCCCGCGGGCACGGCGATGACATCGCCCTTGCGGAGCTTCTCCAGCGACTCGGCCGTCCCCGCCCGGCGGGCGGAAGTGTTCTGCCGCGAGAGCGCCTTCTCCCGGGCGGAGATCTTCGCCCGCAGCTCGACGTACTCCAGCATCTCGTCGAAATCGCCGGTGATGGCCGACGTGTAGCCCCGCAGGGCCTCCTTGTTCCGCTCGATCCGCCGCGCCGTCCCGACCACCGACCGGTCGGCCTGGAACTGCGCGAACGACTGTTCCAGCAGGTCACGGGCCGCCTCGGCGCCGACTTGGGCGACCAGGTTCACCGCCATGTTGTAGCCGGGCCGGAAGGACGACCGCAGCGGATACGTCCTCGTCGAGGCCAGACCGCCGACCTGCTTCGGGTCGATCCCCGGCTGCCAGGCGACGACCGCGTGGCCTTCGACGTCGATCCCACGTCGCCCCGCCCGCCCCGTGAGCTGCGTGTACTCCCCCGGCGTCAGGTCGACGTGCGCCTCGCCGTTGTACTTCACCAGCCGTTCCAGGACCACGGTGCGCGCGGGCATGTTGATGCCGAGCGCGAGTGTCTCGGTGGCGAAGACGACCTTCACCAGGCCTTGGACGAACAGTTCCTCGACGGTCTCCTTGAACGCCGGGAGCAGCCCGGCGTGGTGCCCGGCGATGCCGCGTTCGAGCGCCTCACGCCACTCCCAGTAGCCGAGGACGCCGAGATCGCCTTCCGGTAGGTCCTTGGTGCGCTCGGCGACGATGCGACGGACCTTTTCGACCTCGTCGGGGCCGTTGAGCCGGAGGCCGGACCGGACGCACTGACCGACGGCGGCGTCGCAGCCGGCGCGGGAGAAGATGAACACGATGGCGGGAAGCAGACCGGCGTTGTCCAGGCGCTCGACCGTGTCGGTGCGGGACGGAGGCCGGAACCTCGGCATCCGCGACGGCACCCCTCGCCGCCCCCTCTGCCCGCGTGCCCCGGCCGGGGCGAAACCGCGGCCGACCTCCTCGGTGCGCCGCAGCAGGCTGGGGTTGATCCGCAGTTCGGTGCCGGGCGCGTGTTCCTCCTGACCGGCGAACAGGTCCATCAGCCGGTTACCGACCAGCATGTGCTGCCACAGCGGCACAGGCCGGTGCTCGTCGACGACGACGGTCGTGTCGCCGCGGACCTCGACGAGCCATTCGCCGAACTCCTCCGCGTTGCTCACCGTGGCCGACAGGCCGACGACGCGGACATGTTCGGGCAGGTGGAGGATGACCTCTTCCCAGACGGCGCCGCGGAACCGGTCGGCGAGGTAGTGGACCTCGTCCATCACCACGTACGCGAGTTCGCCGATGGTCGAGGACCCGGCGTAGAGCATGTTGCGCAGGACCTCGGTGGTCATGACCACGACCTGCGCGTTGCCGTTGATCGAGGTGTCTCCGGTCAGCAGGCCGACGGCGTCGGTGCCGTAGCGGCCGACGAGATCGGCGTACTTCTGGTTCGACAACGCCTTGATGGGTGTCGTGTAGAAGCATTTGCGGCCCTCGGCGAGGGCGAGGTGCACCGCGAACTCGCCGACCACGGTCTTCCCGGCGCCGGTGGGCGCGCAGACGAGCACGCCGTGACCGTCTTCGAGCGCCTCGCAGCCGCGGACCTGGAAGTCGTCGAACTCGAACGACGACTCCGCCGCGAAGCGGGTCAGCTGGGGGTACCGAGCGCGGCGCTGGGAGGCTGCGTAGGCCTCGGCCGGGGTCTGAGAAGGGCTATTGACCACTTCGTCAGGGTTCCATACCCCACCGACAGTTCGCACTCGGTGTGACGATCTCGGGAACGACCGGCACACCTCTGTCATCAAAGGGGCGGATCGTGATCGAGAGGGGACGCCATGGAGATCGCTTGCCCGCACTGCGCGCGGGTCGACCAGGTGCAGAGTGTGCCGGCGGTGTTCCAGAGCGGGCAGACGACCTACCGGGTGCAAGGGGGCATGGCGGCCGTCCCTGCCGGTGACGGGGTGGTCTACACCGCGACGACACACACCGGCGTGTCGGTGACCGCGACCGCGGCCTCGCTCAACCCGTACCCGGTGGTGCGCGGCGGCGGCTGCTTCCTGGCGCTCGCGCTGATCATGCTGATCCCCGCGTTCGTGTTCGTCGCCTTCGCCACCGACGTGCTCGCCGAGAACCCCGCCCCGACCGAGGGCGGCCGCATCGGACAAGCCATCGGAGCCTGGATCTTCCCGTTCGGCGCCTTCGCGCTGGTAGCGCTGTTCGCCGTGCTGTTCGTCCTCCGGCTGCGGCGCAACGCGCGGATCCGGCGCGGCATTCCCGACGCGCTGGCGTTCTGGCGGCAGGCGTGGTTCTGTCACCGCTGCGGCGGGGTGTTCTTCCCGCGCGGTGACCTGATGTCGGCCGCGACGTTCCGCGGGCAGGTGTGGCGCGCGGGTGACTACGCCGGGCTCACCCGACGACGGTGAGCGCGCCGGGGACGCAGCTGACGTCGATCGGCAGTCCGCCCAGCGGTTCGCCGTCGGCGTAGACCGGCAGGGTGCTTCCCGCCAGGTGGATCTGGCTGGCTTTGAGGGTCCGCACCGCCGGATGCGCGACGTGCTGCCCGGAGCGGACACCGGGCAGCATGCGGAGCAGATCGCGCCGGGTCGCGTCGCCCACGACGGTGACGTCGAACCGGCCGTCCTCCGGGTCCGCGCCGGGGCAGATCAGCATGCCGCCGCCGTAGTACGGAGTGTTGCCGACGGCGATCATGGTGGCGTCGAGTTCGAGCGTTTCGACGTCGGTGCGGAGCACGACCGGCCGGGGCCGGAACGCGGCGAGTTCCGCCAGGATCGCGACGTCGTAGCGGCGCGGGCCGCGTGGCCAGGTCAGCCGGTTGGCGCGTTCGGTGACGAGGGCATCGAAGCCGGAGCACAGCACGGTGGCGAACCATTCGCCACCGGCCCGGCCGAGATCCACCCTCCGCCGTTTCCCCTCCGCGATCCGCCTCGCGACGAGATCGACGGCCGCGTGCGGGTTCTCGGGGGTCCCGAGTGCCCTGGCGAAGTCGTTGCCGGTGCCCGCGGGGACGAGCCCGAGCGCGACGCCGGATTCGGCGCAGAACTGAACGCCCTGGTGCGCCGCGCCGTCGCCACCGAGGACGACGAGGACGTCCAGCCCGGCCGCGCGCGAATCGGTCATCAGCGCGCGGGACTCCTCGACCGTGCCGGCGACGAGGACGTCGAGCCGGTCCACGACGGGCCGCAGCCGCGCCGCGACCGACTCCATCAGCCGTCCCGCGGCACCGTTACCGGAGGCGGGGTGGACGGCCAGTGCCGCGTGCATCCCGGATCAGGTGACGTCGTCGGTGCTGGTCCGCTTGCCACCGGCGGTGGCCGAGGGTTCGTCGTCGATGGTGCTCGGCGTGTAGTCGAATGGCGCGGCCTCGTCGTCTGCGAGCTGGTCCCAGCCCTCGGTGCCACGGTCCTTGTCGAGCTTGCGGTCGTGGAAGCGCGCGATCTGGATCGACAGTTCCAACAGCACGATCAGGGCGCCCGCCAGGGCGAGCATCGAGAACGGGTCCGAACCGGGCGTCGCGAAGGCGGCGAAGACGAACACGACCATGATCAGGCCGCGGCGCCACTTCTTCAGCGCCTGGTACTTGAGGACGCCGACACGGTTCAGCATCACCACGAACAACGGGAGTTCGAAGCTGACGCCGAAGATCAGCAGCAGCGACAGGATGAACGAGATGTACTTGTCACCGGTGAGGGCGGTGATGAACTGGTCGCCACCGAAGTTCATCAGCAGTTCGAGAGCGTGCGGGATCAGGAGGTACGCGAGCACCGCGCCGAAGGCGAAGAGGATCGATGCGAAGAAGACGAAGGTGAGCGCGTACTTGCGCTCCTTCGAGTAGAGGCCGGGTGCGATGAACGCCCAGATCTGGTACAGCCACAACGGCGCCAGCAGCACAGCGCCCGCTGCGAGACCGACCTTCAGCTGGATCATGAAGGCTTCGAACGGCACCGTCTGGAGCAGTTGGCAGGGGCCGTCGATCCTTCCGCCGAGCCTGCGCTGGTACGGGATGCCGCAATACGGACCGGTCATGATCTGGCCGAGCGACGGGATCGGGCCCACCCTGGTCTGGAACCAGATGAAGCCGATGATCCCGCCCGCCAGGATGGCGAGCAGCGCGAAGCCCAGCCGGCGCCGGAACTCGTAGATGTGCTCGATGAGCGTCATCGTGCCGTCGGGGTTGCTCCGACGGCTGCGCTTGCGCCGCTTCGACCCGCGGCGCTCCTCACCGGAGGCGGAATCCGCCACTGAACATTCCGTTCTCGTCAGGGTCCACCATGAGCGCGCCGGGACTTCGGCGCGCTCATCCGCGAACAGGCTCCGCTGGGCTGGCTAGAAGCTGCTTGCCAAAAGACCGCTCAGCTGGCGTTCTTCTGCGCCTGCTCGGCCGGAGCGGGCGTGGCGGCCTGCTGCTTCTTGAGCTCGTCGAGCTGACGCTGGAGGTCGGCGACCTGCTTGTCCTGCGCGGTCGCGGCGGGCGCGGGCGTGGTGGCCTGCGGCAGCTGCTTGGTCTCGACCTCTTCGGTCTCGGCGGCCTTGTCCTTGTCCCCGGCCATGTCCTTGGTCTCGGCCTTGAAGATCTTCATGGACTTGCCGATGGACCGCGCGGCGTCCGGAAGCCTCTTGGCGCCGAACAGCAGAACAACGACGAGCACCAGGATGATGATGTGCCACGGCTGCAGCGCGTTCATCGTTTGCGGCCTCCTTCTCGAATCTCTGTGTGTGATGTTACCGGTCTTCGAGCCCACGTCGTTGCGCGATCGCCACGCGGAGCGCGGCCGACCGGGCACGAAGAAGCCCTGTCCGTTTTCGGGTGTTCGTAGCCACCATGCTCATCGTATGGGTGAGCACGCGCAAGACTCTGCGTAATTTGATTAGCAAAACGAAGAGCAGGATCAGCCCGGCGACGGCGAGCGCGATGCTCGGCAGGTACGACACGGCGTCACCCTACTGCTCGTAGGTTGACGTTAGGTGACAAGCCCGGGCCAGCGCGTCGGCCGCTCGTCGACGAACAGCCTCTCCGAGCGCGGCCGGGCTTTCGACCTGCGCGTCTCCGCCAAGACCGAGGATCAGCCGGACCATCCACGACTCGTCGGCGTAGCGCATCCGGATGCGCAGCCGCCCGCCGTCGAGCTCGTCCAGCTCCTCGCAGGGGTAGTACTCGGCTACCCAGCGTGCGTCGGGGTCGAGGACGAGAACGGCTTCCTGCTGATCGGGACGCGGGCGGAAAACACCATCGGAAATGTCAGTCGGCTGGGCGTGCGCGGGAGGGACGGCGGGTTCGTCGAGCACGGTGAGCTCGTCGATGCGGTCGAGCCGGAACAGCCGGACGCCCTCGGCGCGGCGGCACCACGCTTCGAGGTACCCGACCGCCTGGACGATGAGCAGCCGCATGGGGTCGACGGTGCGTTCGGTGATCTCGTCCTTCGACGCGGTGTAGTACCGGATCCGCAACGCACGTTTCGCGGTGAGAGCAGCCCGGACGGCTTCGCGAGTACCGGCGGTCTTCTTGCCCTCCCGCACTCCCCCGCCGACGACGATCCCCGAGGGCTGCGCCTGGCCCGCGGCGGCTTCGATCTTCGCGATGGCACGACGGACCGCGTCGGCGTCGACCACTCCGGGCGTCTCGGCCAAGGCACGCAGCGCGACGAGCATGGCCGTCGCCTCGCCGCCGGTGAGCCGCAGCGGACGGTTCATGCCGGCGTCGTGCGTGACGACGATCGTGTCGCCCTCGAAGGAGAGGTCGATCAGATCGCCGGGTCCGTAGCCGGGCAGCCCGCACATCCACAGCAGCTCGAGGTCCTTGCGCAGCTGTTTGGGCGTGACGTCGAAGTCGTGAGCGGCGTCGGTGATCTTGATACCGGGCCGGGCGAGGAGATACGGCACGAGCGCGAGCAGGCGCGGCATCCGTCCGGTGGCGCTCATCGGGCACCGCCGGCGTGCGCGATGGCTTCGAGGCGGCTGAAGACCGACTTCGCGAGGACCTCGGGCTCGAGGACGAGGACGTCCGGGCCGTGCGCGGTGAGCCAGTCCGCCGCCGATTCGGGGTAGTACAGCTCGATCTCCACGAGGTCGCCTTCTTCTCCCCCGGCGTCGCTGCGGCCGACCACACGGCCGCGGCGGCGGATCCCGGCGGCGCGGCCGTCGGCGACCCACACGCTGGCGGTGGTCGGCGCGGACGGGTCCTCGCTACTGCTGGCGGAGACCATCCGCAGCAGATTGACACCTTCCGGGCGTTCGACGACGCCGGTTTTCCCGAAGGCGTCGACCTTCCCTGTCACGCGCGAGAGGCGGAAGCACCGGGGCGCGCCACGGTCCCTGTCGTGCCCGACGACGTACCAGCGGCCCCGCCAGGACACCACGCCCCACGGTTCGAGGGTGCGGATCTTGCGCTCGGCCGAACCACTGCGGCGGTATTCGAAGCGCACCGCCTGCCTGGCTTGGACGGCGGCGAGCAGCGGGCCGAACGCCGGTTCGGCGCGGACGCGGGGTTCGACGACGGTCGGCGCGTGGTCGTCGACCTCGACCCCGGCGGCGCGGAGTTTCACCAGCGCGCCTTGCGCTTCCCCGGTCAGTTCCGGGGAATCCCAGAGCCGGACGGCGAGCCCGACCGCGGTCGCCTCGTCGGGCTCGAGGTCGATTTCGCCGAGTTCGTAGTCGCGGCGCGCGATGCGGTAGCCGTCGATCGCGTCGAACGCGGAGTTGCGGCCGGTCTCCAGCGGGATGCCGAGTTCGCGCAGTTCGGTCTTGTCGCGCTCGAACATGCGGAAGTACGCCTCGTCGCTGGCCGCGTCGGCGTACCCGGGCACGATGCCCCGGATCCGCTCGGCGGTGAGGTACTGCCGGGTGGACAGGAGGGCCAGAACCAGGTTGACCAGACGTTCGGCGCGTGCGGTGGACACCCGGCTACCCTAGCCCGCGCCGTCCGACCCGATGGTGAGAGCCGCCGATCGCGCGTCGTAACGCTCCCTGGCGGTCTCGACCTCGTCGAACCGGGTCTCGGCCCAGTCCTTGATCCCGGCCAGCAACTGCCGGAGACTCCGGCCGAGCTCGGTCAGTTCGTAGTCCACGCGGACCGGCACGCAAGCGGTGACGGTGCGGGTCAGCAGGCCGTCCCGCTCCAGGGTCCGCAGGGTCTGCGTGAGCATCTTCTGGCTGACGCCGGCGATCCGGCGGGAGAGGTCGCTGTAGCGCTGGGGCCCGTCGCCGAGGGCGACGAGGACGAGACTGACCCATTTGCCCGAGACCTCGTCGAGCAGTTTCCGGGCGGGACAGGCCGCGAGGTAGGCGTCGTAGGCCCGCTTTTCCTCGTCTCGCCGTTCCTGTGCCGTGCGCGTGACCACGATGCGCGTACCTCCGCGTGGGTTGGGCACCTCCAGGTGCGTACTTCCCGAAGGAGAGTAACTCCCCATACGTTCGCCTGGAACGATGCCTGGAGGAGAACGATGCGCGCTGTGGTGGTCCGCCGGTTCGGCGGTCCGGAAGTCCTGGAAATCGCCGAGATCCCGGTACCCGAACCGGGAACCGGGCAAGTGCGGGTGAAGGTGGCCGCGGCCGGGGTCAACCCGGTCGACGCCGGGACCAGGTCGGGTTTCCTGACCGAGGCGGGGATCGTCCCGCCGCGCGAGCTGCTCGGGATCGGCTGGGACGTGGCCGGGACGGTCGACGCCGTGGGCGACGGTGTCACGGGGTTCGCCCCGGGCGACGTGGTGATCGGCCTGCGGGACCGGCCGTCGGCTGCGCTCGGCACGTACGCCGATTTCGTCGTGCTCGACGCGGACGCGGTCGCCGCCGCCCCGCGGACGGTGTCCCTCGTGGAAGCCGCGACCTTGCCGCTGAACGGTCTCACCGCGGTTCAGGCGCTCGATCTTCTCGACCTCCCCTCTGGCGCGACGGTCCTGGTGACCGGCGCGGCGGGGGCGGTCGGCGGCTACGCGGTCACCTTGGCCAAGACACGCGGTTTCCGCGTGGTCGCGGTCGCCGCCACGGCCGACGAGACACTGGTCCGAGGATTCGGCGCGGAGGTTTTCGTGCCCCGTGGCGATTTCCTGGCCGATCGCGTGCGGGCGATGATCCCCGGCGGTGTCGACGCGGCGCTCGACACGGCATTGCTCGGACTCGAAGCCTTGGACGCCGTGGCGAACCGTGGCCGGTTCGTCGTGTTCGCGGCCGGAGCCGCCCCGATCCCCTTGCGCGGCATCAAGGTCGAGCACGTCTGGATCCGCGCCGACGGTGCCGCGCTCGCCGGACTGGCGACTCTGGCCGACAACGGTGTGCTCGCCCTCCGGGTCGCGGACACCCTGCCCTTGGCAGAGGCGGTGAAAGCACACGAGCGTCTCGCCACGGGCGGACGCCGCGGACGGCTGGTACTGACGAACGAATAAGTTGACGCTTAATTAAGCCCTCGGTTATCTTCGCATTATGGACAACGACGTGACCCGGCTCGAACTCCGGCGCGAGTACCCGGACCCGATCGAAGACGTCTGGTCGGCGCTCACCGAATCCGACCGCATGGCGCGTTGGATCGGCACGTGGACGGGCGAGGCCGGGGCCGGCAACACGATCATGCTGTCGATGACCGCGGAGGAAGGTTCCGAACCGGGGCCCGCCATCATCCGGGAATGTGATCCACCGAAGCGGCTGGTGGTGGATCTGGGCGTGACCGACCAGCCCGCATGGCGGGTGGAGCTGACCTTGACCCCGCAGGGAGACGGCACGGTGCTCGACTTCGTGCACCTGCTGCCCAAGTCCGATTCGGACACCTCGGACATCCTCAAGGGCTGGCACTTCTACCTCGACCGGCTGGGTGCCGCCCTCGTCGGCGAACCGGTGCCCGAATGGGACACCTACACGCCGCCTAGTTTGGAGGAATGAACGATCGAGTACTGCTGATCACCGGCGCCTCCCGCGGTCTCGGCGAGGCCACCGCACGCCGGGCCGCGGCGGCCGGGTTCCGGCTGGCGTTGCTCTCTCGCGACAGCGAGGCACTACTCCCGCTCGTCGCCGAGTTCGGCGAGGATCGCGCCCTCGCGCTCGCGGTGGACGTCACCGACTGGAAGTCACTGTCCACGGCCGTCGAGACGGTCAAGAACACCTTCGGACGGCTGGACGCGGTGTTCGCCAACGCGGGGCAGAGCGTCGTGGTCTCGTTCTTCGGCGACGGCGGCGCGGACCCCGAACAGTGGCGGGACATGGTGCTGACGAACGTCTACGGCACCGCGCTCACCGCGCGGGCGACCCTGCCGTCGCTCGCGGAATCGAAGGGACACCTCGTGCTCACCGGTTCGGTCGCCGGGCGCTACCACCGGCCCGGGAACCTCTACTCGGCGACGAAATGGGCCGTGACCGGGCTCGCCGGGTCCATTCGCGAGGAGGCCGTCGGCACCGGCGTCCGGGTCACCGTCGTGCAGCCGGGCCTGGTCGACACCTCGATGATCCCCGAGGACTCCAAGTCCAAGCCGAAGCTGGAACCCGACGACATCGCGAGGGCGGTGCTCTACGCGCTGGAGCAGCCGCCCTCGGTCGACGTCAACGAGATCGTGGTCCGCCCGACCGGCCAGGTCCGCTAGCGCGGCAGCAGCGACTCGGCCAGCCGCCGCCAGTGCGGCATGGCCGACTCGCCCGGCTCGACACCGATGACCTGGATCCCGACGTGGTCGGCGCCCGCGTCGAGGTGGCCGCGCAGTTTCGCGGTGACGGTGTCGAGGTCACCCCAGAACACGAGATCGTCGACGAGCCGGTCACTGCCGCGGCCGCCGTCGATGTCGGCTTCGGTGTAGCCGAGACGGAGGAACTTGGCGACGTTGTACTTCGACGTCAGGTAGCCGTGCAGATGCTCACGGGCGATCTCGCGCGCCTTGCCCGGATCGGTTTCGAACAGCACGGCGTGCTCGACGCCGAGGAAGGCCTTCTCCCCCAGCACTTCCCTCGCCTGGGCGGTGTGCGACACCGTCACGTGGTAGGTGTGCGCGCCCTCGGACCGGTCGCGGGCCAGGCCGAGCATCTTCGGCCCGTACGCCGCCAGCAGCCGCCGGACCGGCACGGCGGGCAGCGGGTTCGCGCTGGTGACCGCGTCGAGTTCGTCGAGGTAGTCGTTCATCGCCTCCAGCGGCTTGACGCCGGGACGGGCGCCACCGAAGCCGAGCCCCAGGACGTGCCGGCCCGGATACGCGTCGGCGAGCAGGAGCGCCGCACCGCGGGTCCACCGCGCCCCGCGGGAGTCGATGCGCGCGATCCCGTTGACCACGGCCATGCGCTCGGTGGACGCGAGCAGGAACCCGGCGTGGGTCAGCGCTTCGCGCCCGTCCCGTTCCGGGATCCAGATCGCGGGCCAGCCGAGTTCTTCCAGTTCCCGCACCGAATCCCGCAGCATGCTCGCGGGCTGATCCTCGAAGTCGAACGTCCAGATCCCGAAACGCCCCAGTTCCATCTGTCTCTCCTCAGGTCGAGTCCAACATATCGAAGTATCGCAGATTCTCGATATGTTATTCCCGGCCGAGCTCAGATGGAGCGTCCCAGCAGGTCGACGAGCTGCGCGATCCGCTGTTCGTCACGGCGGTAGTGCGTCCACTTCCCCACCCGGGTGGACTGGACGAGCCCGGCGCGCTGCAGCAACGCCATGTACGCCGACACGGTGGATTGCGCGAGGCCCAGCTTCTCCTGGAGGTGGCTGACGCAGACGCCGACCTCGTTCTGGTCGGCGATCGCCTTCTCCGGCGGGAAATGCCGGTCCGGCTCGCGCAGCCATCCGAGCACCTGGAGCCGGATCGGGTTGGCGAGCGCCTTCAACACCTCGACCAGATGATCGGTGATCTCCGGGACTGGTTCGGCTTGTGCGGTCATAGTCCTTCGAGTTTAAGCCGTGCCGAGCCGCGCGGCCCGGCCCTTCGCCCCGCTCGCCCAGCACGCGCCGCGAGCGCAGTCGACCGAGTCCAGCGATCCGGTGTCGAACGACTTCCAATGCCGTCCGCCGTCCGGACTCAGATCGCTCCCGCCGGGACCGACCGCGATCACGGTGTTCCCCAGCCACGCCAGGCCCGAGCGGTAGCCGACCGGGGCCTCGGACGGCGTCCGCCAGGTGCGTCCCTCGTCCGCGCTGAGCGCGACCGCCGGGCCGGGAGCGTTCGGCGCCGCGTAGTCGCCGCCGATGGCCACGCCGTGCCGCGGGTCCCGGAACGTCACCGAGAAGACCCCGGCGGAGGCGCCGCTGGGCAACGGGGTGTCGGCGGCTTCCCAGGTCGTCCCGCCGTCGCCGGAGTGCAGGACCCGTGCGCGGGCCCCGCCGCCGGTGGCGATCCAGGCGTCACGCGGACCCGACGTGGTGAGGCACTGGCCGCTGGCGGCGAACCCGAACTCGCCGTCGAGCGCGGGGACCATGCCCTCGGCGGGCACGGGCTTCCACGTGCGACCGCCGTCCGAAGTGGACTGCAACCGGAACTTGCCGTCCACCGGATCGCTCATCGCGAGGCCGCGCCGGTGGTCGAAGAACGCGACACAGTCGTAGAAGGCGGCCGGGTCGCTGTTCTGGAAGGACAGTCGCCAGCTCTTGCCGCCGTTGTCCGTGCGATAGATCCGGGACGCGTCGCCGGGCCCGATCGACAGCGCGACCGCGTGATCGGCGTCGAAGGCCTCGATGTCACGGAAGTCGAGCGCCTCGGTGCCCGCCGGAGCGACGGGCTTCCAGGTGCGGCCGCGATCGGTGGTGCGCAGGATGGTGCCCTTGCTGCCACTGACCCACGCCGTGCGGGAATCCACCGCGGAGAGGCCGCGCAGCTGCGCGTCCGTACCCGTCGGGGTCTCGGTCCACGCGGGCTCGGGACATTCCGGCGCGGCCTGCGCGACGCCGGTGAACGCCAGCGGGACGACCGCTCCCAGCAGGACCAGCAACGCACGCATCGGCGCACCTCTCCCTTGAATATCCGTGAAGGCCACCTTAAAGGGCGCGGCGCCTTCCAAGATGGCCTTCACGGAGTAATTCAGAGCGAGGAGATGAGCCTTTCGACGCGTTCGTCCACCGAGCGGAACGGGTCCTTGCACAGCACGGTCCGCTGCGCCTGGTCGTTCAGCTTGAGGTGCACCCAGTCCACGGTGAAGTCTCGCCCGGCGGCCTGCGCGGCGGCGATGAAGTCACCGCGCAGCTTCGCCCGCGTGGTCTGCGGCGGGGTGTCCTTGGCCAGTTCGATCTCGCCGTCGTCGGTGACCCGCCGGACGAGCCCCTTCCGCTGCAACAGGTCGAAGATGCCGCGGCCACGCCGGATGTCGTGGTAGGCCAGGTCGAGCTGGGCGATCCGCGGGCTCGACAGGTCGAGGTCGTGCTTGTTGCGGTAACGCTCGACCAGCCGGTGCTTGATCGCCCAGTCGATCTCGGTGTCGATCTTGCTGAAGTCCTGCTGCTCGACCGCCTCCAGCGCCCGTCCCCACAGTTCGACGACGCGCTCGGACTGCGGCGACGAACCGGTCTCCTTGACGTGCTGGACGGCGCGGGCGTGGTACTCGCGCTGGATGTCCAGCGCGGACGCCTCGCGACCGCCGGCGAGCCGCACCTGGCGGCGGCCGGTGAGGTCGTGACTGATCTCGCGGATGGCCCTTATGGGGTTGTCCAGGGTGAAGTCGCGGAACTGGACGCCCGCTTCGATCATCTCCAGCACCAGGTTCGCCGATCCGACCTTGAGCATCGTGGTCGGTTCGGCCATGTTCGAGTCACCGACGATCACGTGCAGGCGCCGGTAGCGTTCGGCGTCGGCGTGCGGCTCGTCGCGGGTGTTGATGATCGGCCGCGAGCGTGTGGTGGCGCTGGAGACCCCTTCCCAGATGTGTTCCGCCCGCTGGGAAAGGCAGTACACCGCGCCGCGCGGCGTCTGCAGCACCTTGCCCGCGCCGCAGATCAGCTGCCGGGTCACCAGGAACGGCAGCAGCACGTCGGCGATCCGGGAGAACTCCCCGGCGCGGGTCACCAGGTAGTTCTCGTGGCAGCCGTAGGAGTTGCCCGCCGAGTCGGTGTTGTTCTTGAACAGGAAGATGTCGCCGCCGATGCCCTCGTCCGCCAGCCGCCGCTCCGCGTCGACCAGCAGGTCCTCGAGGATCCGCTCCCCCGCCTTGTCGTGCGTGACGAGCTGGACGAGGTCGTCGCATTCGGCCGTCGCGTACTCCGGGTGGGAGCCCACGTCGAGGTAGAGCCGCGAGCCGTTCGACAGGAAGACGTTCGACGAACGCCCCCAGGACACGACACGCCGAAACAGGTAACGCGCCACTTCGTCCGGGGAGAGCCTGCGTTGCCCGTGAAAGGTGCACGTGACCCCGAACTCGGTCTCGATGCCAAAGATCCGCCGCTGCATCCCACCAGAGTAGGCGGTGAGGACCCGCTGACGGTGCGCCGTTCGGGCGGCGACACGCGGTCGGTACGTTGCGTTCGGTGAAAGGTGTGCGGGACATCCCGATCGGGTATCACGCGCATGACGTCCTGGGCCGGAAGTGGGGAACCCGTGTTAAAGCAGCTCAAGCGCCCTTTTCGCAAGGTCGGGCGGACCGATCGGCGGCTGATGGCACGGAGTGCGGCCTTGCCGAGGACCAGGGCCGACGACGTGATCACGTCACTCTCGAAAAGTGCGGACAAATCCAAGCTTTGGTGGTGTGTCGCGGTCCTGCTCGCGGCGAAGAAGGGTCCGGCGCGCCGGGGCGCGCTCCGTGGCGTGGCCGCCATCGCCGGGGCGAGCGCGGCGGCGAACCTGATCGGCAAGCCGCTGTTCCCCCGACGCCGCCCCGCGGCCGAAGAGGTGCCGATGCACCGGCGCCTCGTCCGGCGGCCGACCTCGTCGTCGTTCCCGTCCGGACACTCGGCGTCGGCGGCCGCCTTCGTCACCGCCGTCGCGATGGAATCGCCCAAGACCGGCGCCGCACTCGTGCCGCTGGCCGCCGCCGTCGCCTATTCCCGGGTCCACACCGGCGTCCACTGGCCCAGTGACGTCGGCGTGGGGATCGGCATCGGCATCGGCGCCGGCCTGCTGACGCGGCACTGGTGGCCGCTGAACGATGACGTCCCCGGCCGCACCGCGCACACCGCCGAAGCGCCCGAGATGCGCGACGGCGAAGACATGCTCGTCCTGGTCAACCCGCATTCGGGGATCGACGGCCAGGATCCGACCGAGGAAGCCCGCTTCGCCTGGCCCAAGGCCACCATCCTCTACCCGGACGCGAAACGGGACCTGCGCGATCAGCTCTGCGACGAGATCGCCGCCCGCGACAACACCGTGCGCGCGCTCGGTGTCGCCGGCGGGGACGGGACGGTCGCCGCGGTGGCCGCCGTCGCGGCCGATCACGACCTGCCGCTCGCGCTCATCCCGGCGGGCACCCTCAACCACTTCGCCCGCGACGTCGGCATGCGCTCGATGCCCGACGCGGACGCCGCCACCGAAGCGGGCAACGCCGTCGGGGTCGACCTCGGCGAGGTCAAGATCAACGACGGTGACGACCACCGCTACTTCGTCAACACCGCCAGCCTCGGCGGCTACCCGGAAATGGTCCGGATCCGGGAAAAGCTGCAGAAGCGGCACCCGAAGTGGCCGTCCGCGGCCATCGCGCTCGCCCGAACCCTGCGACGCGCGAAGCCGCTGGAAGTGACCCTCAACGGCAAACACACCAGCATCTGGCTGCTGTTCGTCGGCAACGGCACCTACTCGCCGAAGGGGTTCGCGCCCTCACGCCGCCCGGCACTCGACACCGGCCTTCTCGACGTCCGCTACCTGCGGGCCGACGTGCCGTATTCGCGGGCGCGGTTCATCCTCGCCACCATCACGAACAGCCTCAACGCCAGCCACGTCTACCAGGAACTCGACGTCCCGGAGCTGCACGTCCGGCTGCTCAACGGCAACCGCCGCGTCGCCACGGACGGCGAGGTCGGCCCGCTCGGCAACGACTTCCGCTTCCGGTCGCGGCCCAGCGCGCTCACCATCTACCGGCTCTAGGACATGGCTAGGCGCCGAGCAGGGCGCTGCCCAGAGGCGTCAGCGAGTGCAGCACGGCGTTGCGGTCGCGTTCGGTGGTGATCAGCCCCGCGCGTCGCAACACGGCGGCGTGTTTGCTGGCCGCCGACGGGGTCACGCCCAGCCTGGCGGCCAGCTCCGACGTGCTGCAGCCGACCGCCAGGACCGCCAACGTCGCCGCCCGGGTCGGCCCGAGCAGGTCGGCGAGGGCGGTGCCCGGCGATCTCCGCACGTCGCGGCCGTACCCGGTCGACGGGGCCGCCTGCCGCACCGATGGGTAGAGCAACCGAACCGGTGATCGCCCCGCCGCCGGAACGATCACCGGGCACACCGCGAAGTAGGTCGGCGAGATCAGCAGCCCGGCGCCGCCCGCGCCGCAGGAACCGACGATCCCGTCGCCGACCTGGAGCGTCGGAGACGACCAGCGCACCAGCGGCCGCAGGCTCGTCAGCACCGCGTCCACCCCGTCGTGCAGCAGCAGCTGCGCCCGCATTCCGCGGTCCGCGTCGACCTGGGCGCGCGCCGGGTCCCATCCCGGCGCCAGCGACAGTTCGAAATACTCCTGCATCGCCTGGACGAGCTTCGGCAGCCCGGCGGTGTCCCCGTCCGGCAACCCCGCCGCCCAAGCCGGCAATTCGCGGTTCGCCGGGAAATCCCGCAACGCCGATTTCAAACCCACCGAGTCGGTCCGGGCGACCTCCGCGAGCCCAGCCTCCAAACCGCTCTCGTCCGCGTCCGGCACGAGGAACGCCGGGATCGGCGCGTACGGGCGGCACAACCACAGCAGCACCGAAGCCGACTCCGCCAACCCGAGCCGGACGCGATGCCGCCACCGGTTGAACAACGCCGAGCCCGCATCGCGCCGTTGCAGGATCTGCAGACTCGAAACCAGCTCGGCCAAGGGATCGGCTTCGGGCGCGAGCCGGACGCGCGTCAGGTCCTGCAACGTCAGCTCGATGCGCACGGATGTCCTCGCCTTGATCGAAGTCGTCGCCGTGTGATCGCGAGCCGGGCCATTCCGTTACATCGCTGAACTGCCCTATTGCCGCTCCCGGAAATCTCCTCGACGGCAGTGGTTCAGACCTGAATGATGTTCGCAGAAGGTCCGTTTCTCGGGGGTTTTACGCGGAGCCTTCCACGAGGGGGATTAACCGGCTGGGCCTACGGGCCGCGTTTCGTCGCGACCTGTCGCCTCCTGTCGTTCCCCTTCACCTCACTGGGAGAAAACGCTTTCCACAAAGGGGAAAGAAATGACGAAAATGAAGCGTCTGGCGGGAATCATCGCCGCCGCCGCGGGTGTCCTGACCCTGGTCACCGCACCCGCCGCCACCGCGGCCCCGAAGCCCGCCGGCGACGGGTTCAAGACGGTCACCGTGCACGGCATCAAGCTCATCCCGGTCAAGCGCACCTCGACCGGCGCTCGCACGCAGGCCGCCGGCGTGGCCGACGCGGACATGTTCCTCATCCCGTCCGGCCTGGACCCGAACAAGTGCTGGGACGCCGACCTGGGCACCATCAACCGCAACGGCACCAAGATGCAGGTCTGGGACTGCAACATGGACGCGGACCACCAGGCGTTCTACATCACCGACAACCCCGAGGGCTACACCCGCTTCCAGAACGTGGCCAGCGGCCGCTACCTGGACGCGGACCTCAACACCATGAACCAGAACGGCACCATCGTGCAGCTGTGGGACTTCATCCCCGGCGCCAAGAACCAGTGGTGGGGCGGCAGCGTCAACCCCGAGGGTTACGTCCGCTTCCAGAGCCCGAGCAGCGGTCGCTACCTGACCGCGGAGGGCAACTCGGCCACCAACGGCACGCGGCTCCAGCTGTGGAGCTTCATCGCCGGCGGCCGCAGCCAGTGGTGGGGCACCGGTCCTGCCTGAGGTCGTGAGGTCACCGGGGTCGTGAGTGGTGAGGACGGTTAGAACCGTCCTCACCACTCACGAGCCCCACCACGTTCCGCTCAGATCGCCTGAAGTACGTGAAGGCCCCCTTCCTTGCGCCTAGCGCAAGGAAGGGGGCCTTCACGTACTTGCCGAGGTTCAGTCCTTCTTGGACTCACCGTCGGGCTTGTCGCCCTCGGCGTCGTCCTTCTTCGGCTCCTCCGGCTCGGCGGGCAGGAGCGCGTCCAGCGCCGCACCGGCGACCCGGCGGAACTTGCGGCCGCGCCGCTCCCGCTCCAGGACGGCGACCTCGAGCTTCACCGGGTCCGAGTCGCCGTTCGTGGGTGTGGGGGTGTTGTCGCGCAACGCCTTTACCGCGACCCCCAGCGCCACGCCCAGCTCCATGTCCGGCTCGAAGCTCTCCTTCAGCTTCGTGGTGAGAGTGTCGGCCTGACCGCCCATCACGACGAACTCCGGCTCGTCGAAGATCGAGCCGTCGTAGGTCAACCGGTACAGCTGGTCCTCGGCGGCGGTCGCGCCGACCTCGGCGACACAGACCTCCACCTCGAACGGCTTCAGCTGCTCGGTGAAGATGCTGCCCAGCGTCGCGGCGTACGCGTTCGCCAGCGCACGCGCGCTGACGTCCCGCCGGTCGTACTGGTAACCCTTCAGATCCGCGTGCCGGATACCGGCGACGCGGAGGTTTTCGAACTCGCTGTAGCGGCCCACGGCCGCGAAACCGATCCGGTCGTAGATCTCCGACACCTTGTGCAACGTCGCCGAGGGGTTCTCGGCCACGAACAGCACGCCACCGCGGTACTTGAGCACGACCACGCTCCGGCCACGCGCGATGCCCTTGCGCGCGATCTCGGAACGCTCCCGCATCAGCTGCTCGGGAGAGGCGTACAACGGCATCGTCACTGTGGTGCTCCGCTCTTTCGGGCTCTCATCGGAAAGGGAACAGGGAGGAGGGCTAGCGCCCGCGCTCGGCGCGTCCGGCCACGACCGCCTCGGCCACCGCGGTCGTCTGCTCGAGCGGCAACGCCACCGCACCCTGCTCCGCGGTGACCGTCACGATCGTCGGGAAGATCCGGCGCACCAGATCCGGCCCGCCGGTCGCGGTGTCGTCGTCCGCCGCGTCGTACAACGCCTCGACCGCCGTCCGGATCGCGCCTTCGGCGTCCGCGTCCGGGTCGTACAGCTTCTTCAGCGACCCCTTCGCGAACAGCGAACCCGAACCGATGGCGTGGTAGCCCGCGTTCTCCTCGTAGCGCCCGCCCGTCGCGTCGTACGAGACGATCCGGCCCGCGTGCTTCGCGTCCTCGGCGTCGAGGTCGTACCCGACGAACAGCGGAAGCACGGCCAGCCCCGCCATCGCCATCTCTAGATTGGACTTCACCAGCCCCGCGAGCTTGTTCGTCTTGCCGTCGAGCGAGAGCGAGACACCCTCGATCTTCTCGTAGTGCGCCAGTTCGACCGCGTACAGCCGCACCATCTCGATCGCAAGCCCGGCAGAGCCCGCGATGCCCACCGCCGAGTACTCGTCGGTGACGTGGACCTTCTCCATGTCGCGAGAAGCGATCAGGTTGCCCGACGTCGCCCGCCGGTCACCGGCGATCAGCACCCCGCCCGCGAACTTGACCGCGACGATAGTCGTCCCGTGCGGCGCGTCCAGCCTGCCCGCGTCCGCCGCGACCCGCCGCTCCGGGAGCAGCTCGGGCGCCTGCGCCCGAAGGAAGTCCGAGAACGACGAGGTCGCCGACGAGAAGTACGCGGCGGGCAGCGCCGACTTAACCGAGGTGTGTTCCATACGTGCTCAAAGTTCCAATCTGTGTGATCCGCCGGCTCCGCACAGGCGGCCGCGCGGGCCGCCGGAAGACGGGTTACTCGCCGCCCTTTTGCACGTACGCGCGGACGAAGTCCTCGGCGTTCTCCTCGAGCACGTCGTCGATCTCGTCGAGGATCGTGTCGACGTCCTCACCGAGTTTCTCGCGCCGCTCCTGGCCCGCCGGACCGCCGCCCTCGAACTCTTCGTCCGAGTCGCCTCCGCCGTGCTTTTCGATCTTTTCCTGAGCCATCTCGCCTCCCGGTGTGGCCGATGTTCCTTAGCCTACCCAGCGGTCCCGACATTCCGTGGGATCCGTGATCGCTTAACCCCGATGAAAGGAAATCCCGCTAGTCCGAACCGGTGAGCGCCTCCACCAGCTCCTCGGCGGTCGCGGAGTCGTCCAGCAACTTCCCCACGTGGGCCTTCGTGCCCCGCAACGGCTCCAACGTCGGGATCCGCACCAGCGATTCCCTGCCGACGTCGAAGATGACCGAATCCCACGACGCCGCGGCGATGGAGTTGGCGTACTTCTCCAGCGTGCGGCCCCGGAAATAGGCCCTGGTGTCCGAAGGCGGGGTCGTGACCGCCTCCAGCACCTCCTCCTCGGTCACCAGGCGCTTCATCGAACCCCTGGTGACGAGCCTGTTGTACAGGCCCTTGTCCAGCCGGACATCCGAGTACTGCAGGTCGACCAGCCGCAACCGCGGCGCGCCCCAGGCCAGCTGGTCCCGCGCGCGGTAGCCCTCGAGCAATCGCAGCTTCGCGGGCCAGTCCAGCCTGTCCGCGCATTCCTGGGGATCCCGCGCCAGTGCGTCCAGGATCTCGCCCCAGACCCGCAGGACCTCCTTGGAGGCTTCGTCCGCGCCGGTGCGCTCCAGGTTCGCCGACGCGATCTCGTGGTAGGCGAACTGAAGGTCCAGCCCGGTGTACTTGCGCCCATTGGCCAGCGACACCTTCGCCTTCAGCGTCGGATCGTGGCTGATCTGGTGCACGGCCCGCACCGGTTCGTCCAGTTTCAGGTCGTCGAACCGGATGCCCGCCTCGATCAGGTCCAGCACCAGCGCCGTCGTGCCGACCTTGAGGTACGTCGAGTACTCGGCCAGGTTCGCGTCGCCGATGATGACGTGCAGACGGCGGTACTTGTCCGCGTCGGCGTGCGGCTCGTCGCGGGTGTTGATGATTCCGCGCTTGAGCGTCGTCTCCAGGCCGACCTCGACCTCGATGTAGTCGGAGCGCTGCGAGAGCTGGAAGCCCGCTTCCTCGCTCTGCTGCCCGACACCGACGCGGCCCGAGCCCGTGATCACCTGACGGGACACGAAGAACGGCGTCAGCCCGGCGATCACCGCGGTGAACGGGGTCGACCGCTGCATCAGGTAGTTCTCGTGCGTGCCGTAGCTCGCGCCCTTGCCGTCGACGTTGTTCTTGTACAACTGCAACGGCGGCTGCCCCGGGACGGTGGCCGCCTTGCGCGCCGCCTCCTCCATGACCCGTTCGCCCGCCTTGTCCCAGATGACCGCGTCACGCGCGTTCGTCACCTCGGGCGCCGAGTACTCCGGGTGGGCGTGGTCGACGTACAGCCGTGCCCCGTTGGTCAGGATCACGTTCGCCGCCCCGAGGTCCTCGACGTCCGGGTCGTGTCCTGGTCCGCTCGGGCCGGTCAGGTCGAACCCGCGGGCGTCGCGCAGGGGTGATTCCACCTCGTAGTCCCACCGCGCCCGCCTAGCCCGCGGGATGTCCGCCGCGGCCGCGTAGGCCAGCACGACCTGGGTCGAGGTGAGTACCGGGTTCGCCGTCGCGTCGCCCGGCACCGCGATGCCGTACTCGACTTCGGTTCCCATGATCCGCCGCATACCCACCACCCTACGGGGTCGGGGCCGTGCGACGATGCCCCCCATGTCAGGCAGTGACGAACTCGTTGCGCTCTATGACCTCGACGGAACCGCGGTGGGAGCGGCGACGCGCTCCCGGGTCCGCGCCGAAGGACTCTGGCACGCGGCCGGCGTGGTGTTGGTCCGTTCGGGTGATGGAAAGTCCGTCTACGTGCACCTGCGCACTCCCACGAAGGACGTCTATCCCTCCACTTGGGACTGCTGGGCGGGCGGCGTCGTCGCGGCGGGCGAGACCCCCGAGGAGTGCGCGCGCCGGGAACTGGCGGAAGAACTGGGTGTTCACGGAGTGGAACTACGGCTGCTTTTCACCCATGTCTACGACGAAGGCACGATCCGTTGCCACAACTTCGCCTTCGAGGCACGGTGGGACGGTCCGTTCGTCCATCAGACGTCCGAAGTCGCCGAAGGACGATGGCTGACGCTCGACGAGTTGCGTTCATGGCTCGACGATCCTTCGAGCGCGTTCGTGCCGGACGGCCGTCTCGGTGCGCTGGAGTGGTTCCGGCGGGAGGCCGCTCGCTAGGCCGAACGGAGGCGCTGCGCGACGATCGGCAACAGCCGCCTCGCCGCTTCCGTTGCCCTCGCCTCGGTCCCGGCGGTCACGCTGAGGGCGGAGACGAGGTTCCCTTTGGCGAGCAGCACCGTGCACGTCGTGCCATCACACCAGGCGCGCTGGACCTCGACGCCGGTTTGCTTCGCCAGAGTGAGCTTCTTGCCGTCGCAGTCCGCCTGGGTGACGACGTCCGAGGCGTCGCGGTCGGTGTACTCGGTGACCTGATGTTCCAGCGTCGAGCCACTCGCGTACGACCACGTCGCCGCGCGGCTCGTACCGCGGGTGAGACCGGTCAGACAGCCGGACACCTTGCCCTCGCCGGGGACGACCTCTTCCTCGGCGACGTCCTCGTCGGTCAGCAAGGCGGCGGAAACGGCCGCGGGGACGGGAGCCTGGGTCGACGGCGGCGGAACCGGGTCGGCCTGCGGTTTGACCGAGGGCTGTGAAGGCTCGACCGCGGGCGTCGGTGTCGGGTCGTCGTAGTAGGTGTCTAGATCGTTAGGACGGTCGGCGCACCCCGACAAACCGAACAGCGCGACCGTCGCCACCGCGAGCACCTGCCGATGACGCACCCTCGAGCCTCCCCGGTGTCCCGCCTGACGTTTGCCGCGAGACTAGTGCAGCCCCTCAATGCCAGCCGAGGCAGGACCTGTGCCGCCAGTAGGCGACCGGCTCTTCGGCGAGCGTCGCGAGTTCCGCGAGTTCGTCGGCGGTCAACTTCGCCTTCGCGGCAACGAGATTCTCGCGGAGTTGGGCCGTACTCGACGGGCCGACGACCGCGACCGGCCGCCAGTCCTGTGCCAGCACCGCCGCGATCGCCACCGCGTCCGGGCCTGCCCCGTGTTCCCGTGCGATCCGCGCGAGCACCGCCGGAGGCTCGACCACCAGCCGTCCGTTCGCGACGGTTTCCTTGACCAGCACCCGTTTCCCGGCGTCGCGCGCTTCCACGAGCGCCGGGCCGACGGATGGTTCGAGCAGGTTCCACGTCGACTGCACGGCGCTGAAGACCGGCGTTCCGGACACCTCCAGCTCGAACGCCCGGCGGACCGCGTCGGCCTGTGCCGGCCCGGACGTGGAGAACCCCACCGGCACACCGTCGGCGGCGAGTTCGGCCAGCGCGCCGATCAGCCGCTCGTCGGTGAACAGAGGACTGTCCACGGTGAGCGAGTGGACCTGGTAGAGCGAAATCGCTTTCCCCAGCAGGTCAACGGTTTCCGCCCACTGCTCGGCGAATCGCGCCGCGGTGTGCTCCTTGACCTCGTGCACCTCCGCGTCGAGCTTCCACTCCCCCACGTAGCGATAGCCCCATTTGCTCGACACCGTCACGTCCGCGTGGGCGCGATCGGCGAGCCAGCCGGCCAGGAACTCCTCCGAAGAACCATACGAACGGGCGACATCGATCCAGCGGACACCCGCGCGGTACGCGTCGTCCAGCACGTCGTAGGTCGCCGCGCGCATCGCCTCGAACTCGCGACCGGGCGGCAGCGCGTCGACGCGGCCCAGGTTGATGTACGCGGGCCTGCCGAGCGCCGCCAGTCCGACGGCGATCCGGTCGCCGACGGGGATTTCCGAGTCTGTCACCGGGCTCCTTCGTTCTTGTGGCGGAGGATCGCGAGCCACTGGCTCGCGTTCTGCGCCTGCCGATGAAGCTTTTCGAGGCGCGCCGCCGGCGCCCGAACGTAACCCTTGCCGAAGACGGGCGCGATCTGACGAAGGCTGGCACCTTCCTCCCTGGCGGCGAGCAGTGCCCAATCGGACGCGTCGGCGCAGGCCGCGGAGGCACGGCGCAACTCGCCTAGCAGCTCGATGAGTTCGGGGGCGCTCACCTCCCCCGCCTGGACGGCGGCGGCCGTTGTTTCCAGCCAGGCCAGGACATCGGCTTCGGTGATCGGCGCGCGCGGGCGCCCGGAGGATTCGCTCACAGCCCGTAAGTATAGGGCGTTATACAAACAATTCCGGCGATCGCCACGCGCGAGGCGTCGGACACATCGTCCGAAAACCGCTGGAGCACAACGGGGAATCCGGGATTCACTGAGCCCGAACTTGAGGACTCAGGAGAAGGACAATTGGGACGTTTCGGTATCGCGATCCGGTTCGCGGCACTCGCGATCGTATGGGGTGCGAGTTTTCTGTTCATCAAGGTCGGCCTCACCGGCCTGTCGCCCGCTCAGGTGGCGCTCTCCCGCGTCTGCCTGGGCGCGGTGGCGCTGATGGCCATCGCCGCCTGGCGCCGTAAGCCACTCCCCCGGGACCCGGCGCTCTGGGGCCATCTCGCGGTCGTCTCCGTGCTGCTGTGCGTCATCCCGTTCCTGTTGTTCTCCTGGGCAGAGCAGTACATCTCCTCCGGACTCGCCAGCATCTTCAACGCGACGACGCCGCTGATCACCATGCTCATCGCCGCCGCGGCCCTGCCGTCGGAACGCTTCACGAAGGCCCGCACGACCGGCCTGATCCTCGGCTTCCTCGGCGTGCTCACCATCGTCGGGGTCTGGCAAGGGATCGACGTCTCGCACGAACTGACCGCGCAACTGGCGTGCCTGGGCGCGACGACCTGCTACGGGATCTCGTTCGTCTACGTGCGACGGTTCATCTCGGTGCGGAACCTCGACGCCCCGACCATCGCGCTCGGGCAGGTCTGCTGCGGCGCCGTCGTGATGCTGGTGCTCGCGCCGTTCATCGCGACGACGCCGGTACGTCTCGATACGCCGATCGTGCTCAGCATGATCGCGCTCGGGGCACTGGGCACCGGGCTCGCCTACGCCTGGAACGCGTCGATCATCGCGGCGTGGGGCGCGTCGAACGCCTCGGCGGTGACCTACCTCACACCGGTCGTCGGCGTGCTGCTCGGTGTCCTTGTCCTCGACGAACCCCTGGCATGGAACCAGCCCGTCGGCGCGCTGCTCGTCGTTCTGGGGATCCTGGCCGCACACGGGCGGCTTAGCCCGCGCAAGAAGGTCAAGGAAGCCGTAGCCGTCTGAAACGAAGAGGCCCTTCACCGCGACGCATGCGGTGAAGGGCCTCTTCGGCTCGTACTACAGGTACTGACCGGTGTTCGTGGCGGTGTCTATCGCCCGCCCCGAATCCTGGTTCTTGCCGGTGACGAGCGTGCGGATGTAGACGATCCGCTCGCCCTTCTTGCCGGAGATCCGGGCCCAGTCGTCCGGGTTGGTGGTGTTGGGCAGGTCCTCGTTCTCCGCGAACTCGTCGACGATCGCGTCCAGCAGATGCTGCACGCGCAGGCCGGGCTGCTTGGTCTCCAGCACCGACTTGATGGCCGACTTCTTCGCCCGGTCCACGATGTTCTGGATCATCGCGCCCGAGTTGAAGTCACGGAAGTACAGGACCTCCTTGTCACCGTTGGCGTAGGTGACCTCGAGGAACCGGTTCTCGTCCGTCTCCTCGTACATCCGCTCGACGGTGTGCTGGATCATCGCGTCGAAGGTCGCCCTCACGTCCCCGCCGAACTCGGCGAGGTCGTCCGCGTGGATCGGCAGACCGTCGGACAGGTACTTGGAGAAGATGTCCTTCGCGCCTTCGGCGTCCGGACGCTCGATCTTGATCTTGACGTCGAGCCGGCCCGGCCGCAGGATCGCCGGGTCGATCATGTCCTCACGGTTGGAGGCGCCGATGACGATGACGTTCTCCAGGCCTTCGACACCGTCGATCTCCGAAAGCAGCTGCGGGACGATCGTGGTCTCCACGTCGGAGGACACGCCCGAACCGCGGGTGCGGAAGATCGAGTCCATCTCGTCGAAGAACACGATCACCGGGGTGCCTTCGGAGGCCTTTTCCCGAGCCCGCTGGAAGATCAGGCGGATGTGCCGCTCGGTCTCCCCGACGAACTTGTTCAGCAGTTCCGGACCCTTGATGTTCAGGAAGTAGGACTTCCCGTCCGCCGAGTCGCCGCGTGCTTCGGCGACCTTCTTGGCGAGCGAGTTGGCCACCGCCTTGGCGATGAGGGTCTTACCGCAGCCAGGAGGCCCGTAGAGCAGCACGCCCTTCGGCGGGCGCAGCTGGTACTCCTGGTAGAGATCAGCGTGCAGGAACGGAAGCTCGACGGCGTCGCGGATCTGCTCGATCTGCCGGGTGAGGCCACCGATGTCCTCGTATCGGACGTCGGGCACCTCCTCCAGCACGAGATCCTCGACCTCCGCCTTCGGCACGCGCTCGTAGGCGTAACCGGCTTTCGAGTCCACCAGCAGGGAGTCGCCCGGCTTGAGGGGCTGTTCGGCCAGCGGATCGGAGAGCAGGACGACCCGCTCCTCGTCCGCGTGCCCGACCACGAGCGCACGGGGGCTGCCGCCCTCGACGTCCGGGGCCAGCACCTCGCGCAGCGCGCAGACCTCGCCGATCCGCTCGAAGTCACCGCCTTCGACGACGGTGAGTGCCTCGTTGAGCCGCAACGCCTGTCCGCGCCGCAGCGACGAGACCTCGACCGCGGGTGAGACCGAAACCCGCATTTTGCGGCCCGCGGTGAACACGTCCACCGTGTTGTCCTCGTACGCGGTGACGAACACGCCGTAACCGCTCGGAGGCTGGGCCAGCCTGTCGACCTCCTCTCGCAACGCGAGCAACTGGCCACGCGCCTCGCGGAGCGTCTCGACCAGTTTCGTGTTGCGTTCCGTGAGTTGGCTCACTCGTTCCGACGCCTCGGCGAGTCGCTGTTCCAGCACTCGGTTCTGACGTGGCGAATCGGTGAGCTTCCGGCGCAGCAGAGCGACTTCCTCCTCGAGGAAGCGGATTTGACGTGCCTGCTCGTCGGACGTGGTTCCAGCTCCGGTCGTTTCTGAAGGGTCGGCCTCCTCGCGCCGACCTCCGGGAAGGTCATGATGCATCGGGCACCTCCTCGGAGTGCTTTTCATTCCACGGTACCGGCGATCACCGACAATAAAAGGCCTTTCCGCATCACAAGATCGGCGCGTCGCGTTCCGGACCACCCGACTGCACGTACGTTCCCGCCGCGCAAGGGGCCATCCCGGTGCCGGGTCCCACACTCCCATGGTCACAATCCGTCCACCTAGCCTGACCTGCGGCGGAATACCCGGCTCCGTCCGGGTGCAAACGGGTGACCGGTATCAGTTCGGCCCTAATCGAGCGGCGATCCGGCTCGATGGCTAGCATCGGGCCGACGTTCGCCGGGGAGGCGGACCCGCAGGTCATGTTGAGCATTTTCGCAGAACAGCTAGGGGGCACCAGCCATGACTTACCCGCCGCAGCAGCCCGGCGGCTACGGACAAGATCCGTACGGCCAGCAGGGCGGGTACCCGCAGAGCGGTCCCCAGCCGCAGCAGGGATACCCCGGTGGCGGCCAGTACGGACAGGACCCGTACGGCCAGCAGCAAGGTGGCTACCCGCAGAGCGGACCGCAGCCGCAGCAGGGATACCCCGGTGGCACGCAGCAGTTCGGCCAGCCGGATCCGTACGGCCAGCAGGGCGGCTTCAACGCGTACCCGCAGGAAGGCGGCTATGGCGGCGGTGAGCCGCCCAAGAAAAAGAAGACCGGCCTGATCGTCGGCATCGCGATCGGCGCGGTCGTGCTGGTCGGCGGCGGTGTCACCGCCCTCGTCATCGCGCTGAACTCCGGCGACGACAACCCGACCGCCGCGCCGCCCTCCAGCAGCGCCGCCCCGTCGGAGGCCCCGTCCTCGTCGTCGCAGAAGCCGAGCTCGACCCGCACCAGGTCCAGCTCGCCCAGCACGTCGTCGACCAAGAGTTCAGGTCCGGCGCCCGGCGGGAAGGCCACTCCGCAGGAGGTCTTCGAGAGCGCCGCGAGCTCCTACAGCGCGGGTGACAAGAAGACGTTCCTCGACCTGATCTGCCGCAGCGAGAACACCAAGGACGAGGGCAAGCCGCTCGACCCCATCAAGCTCGAGATCATCGAGCCCGCCAAGGAAAGCGGTGACCGGGCGACCGGCCGCTACCGCGCCACCCAGGGCACCAAGATGGCGGAAGGCACCATCACGGCGGCCAGGGAATCGAGCCTGTGGTGCCTCAAGGACATCAAGGCCGACAAGAAGTGACCTTCCGGTGACGGTGAGCCACAAGCTGACCGCCGTCGCGGTCGTTTGTGGCGCGGTCGTGGCCGGGGTCGTGGTGGGGCTGCTGCTGGTGGCCCCGTCCGGCTCCGACCCGGCCGCGCCCGGCACCGTCACACCCACACCAGGGCCGAGTTCGTCCCGTCCGGTTCCGGTGGATCCGGACGTGGCGGCGGTCGAGGTGGCGGGCAAGGCGATCGCCGCGGCCATCGTCAATCACGACGCGACGGCGTTCGGGAAGCTCACCTGCGTCCAGCAGTCGTCGGCCGATCTGGCCGAGTTGGAACGGAAGTGGGCGGCCGCGGGCAAGGTGTCCGCGACCGTCCCGGACCCGCCGGTGGTCAGCGGCGATTCCGCCACCGTGACCGTGCACGTCGAAGGCGTGGGCGGCCAGAAGGACACGCCCTTCCCACTGAAGAAACGCGACGGCAAGTGGTGCGTGCCGTGATATCCGTCGAACGCTGACGAAAACTCGCCGAAGGGCGTCTGTCCGCTTGCAACTTGCGTTGTGCGCGGGAGTGGTCGTCAGGTGCTTCCGGCAGCTCGGCTGTCAGCCGCAAGGCCCGACCGTCACGACCTTGATCAACGGAGGATCGGGGACGTCGAGTGTCCCGATTCCTTCATCGTCGACTGGGTCGTGAGTGGACTGGGTCGTGAGTGGTAAGGAAGGTTAGAACCGTCCTTACCACTCACGACCCCTGGCCGAACTGTCAGGTACAAGCACCGGCGCCGGTCTCGCGCGTCCGGGGGTCAGCCCTTGCCGGAGCGGCGGTGGACCCGCGGCGACACGGTCCCGTCCGCCAGACGTCGCGCCGTCAGCAGGAACGCGGTGTGCGCGACCATCCGGTGGTCCGGCCGGACCGCCAGGCTCACGACGTGCCAAGGCCGCATGAGGGTCTCCCACGATTCCGGCTCGGTCCAGCATTGCTGGTCCCGCAAGGCTTCGGTGATCCGCGAGAGCTGGGTGACCGTCGCCACATAGACCGTGAGCACACCACCCGGCACCAGATGCGCGGCGACCGTCTCCAGCTGGTCCCAGGGCGCCAGCATGTCGAGGACGACGCGGTCGACCTCGCCGGTGTGCGTCGACAGGTCCGCGACCGTCAGCGACCAGTTGTCCGGTTTGTGGCCGAAGAACTTCTCCACGTTCCGCTCGGCGTGTTCGGCGTGGTCGTCCCGGATCTCGTAGGACTGCACGGTGCCTTCCGAACCGACCGCCCGCAGCAGCGAACAGGTCAGCGCGCCGGAGCCGGCGCCCGCCTCGAGCACCCGCGCCCCCGGGAAGATGTCGCCCCACATCACGATCTGCGCGGCGTCCTTCGGGTAGATCACCTGCGCGCCTCGCGGCATCGACAACACGTAGTCCGGCAGCAGCGGGCGCAACGCCAGATAGTGGCTGCCTCCCGCCGAAGTGACGACCGAACCCTCCTGCGCACCGATCACGTCGTCGTGCGCCAGCGCGCCGCGATGGGTGTGATACTGCTGTCCTTCGGCGAGGACCATGGTGTAGTGCCGCCCCTTGGAGTCGGTCAGCTGAACCCGGTCACCAACACGAAACGGCCCTCGGACCGACACTGAACCTCCATACCTGCGAGCACTGCTGAGCCCATGCGTCCTCGGCGGGAAAGAGTGCCTCGGACGGGACTACCGATCCTCGCAGGTGGCCGTACCGCGCTACGCCGGGGGTCGGCTCCGGGTCATCGCGGCGCGCAGGTCTTCACGCCGGAGCACCCCCGCGGGCCTGCCTTCGTCGTCCACGACGAGGAACTGCCACGCGGCGGTTTCCCGGACCCGCTCGGCGATCTCCTCCCCCGACTCCGAGGTGAGAAGCACGGTGTCGGCGCGGATCGGCTCCGCGGCCATCTCCGCGGGCGCGTGCGGCGACGTCCCGGCCAAATGCGCGGCGGCCGTCTCGTCGAGCAGCCCGGCCGCGACGCCGTCGGCGCGCACCAGGACCACCCCACGGCCCGCCGATGCGGCCAGCGCGTCCGCGACCGGGCTTTCCGCGGGAAGCTGGAGAACGGGCCGGACGAGCTCGCTCAGTCTCACACCTTCCGGCCACCCTCGGCGTGTTTCGGCGGCGAGTTCGCTTCGCGCGCCGAGGATCACGAACCACGCAGTCACGACACAGACGCCGAGCCGGAGCCAGCGGTCCTCGCTGCCCACCGCCAATCCCCACAGCGCCCAGACGACCAGTCCCGCCGCCACGAGGCCGCCCCCGACCACCGCCGCCCGGGTGCCCTTTTCCCGGCGGCCCGTCGCCGCCCAGACCCCGGCGCGAACCAGCCGGCCGCCGTCGAGCGGGAGCCCGGGAAGGAGGTTGAAGATCCCGACGGCGAAGTTCGCGACGGCGCATTCGGCGATGAGCAGCCATGCCGCGCTTTCCGACGGGACGGCGAACATGAGCAGCCCGCAGAAACCGCCGAGCAGCAACGAAACCACCGGTCCCGCGGCGGCGACCAGGCCTTCCTGTCGCGGCTGGCGGGGAGTCCTGGCGACCTCGGAGAGGCCTCCGAGCAGGAACAGCCGCAAGCGCCGGACCGGGATGCCGAGGCGCAGCGCGACCAGGCAGTGCCCGAGCTCGTGCGCGAGCACCGAGAGTCCGAGAAGGACCGCGAACGCGGCCGCCAGCAGCCAGGAGGTCAGCGTCGACGCACCGGGCAGGATCCGTCCGACCAGCGGCGTGTAGAGGACCACGATGATCAGGGAGCCGATCCACCACGAAGGGGCCAGCAACACGGGGATCCCGGAGACCCGGAACAGCAGGAGCCCACCCTCTGGTGCCACGCCTCGTCGAGGCGGGCCCTGCTCACCCGTCACGGCCATGTGTCAGAGCGTAGATGCCCAGGTGTGGGGTGCCGGTAACCCGCCCTTCCCGTCCGGGTGGTGTCGGTCATGCCACTCCGGTGCGTCGCGGTCCCGGAACTGTCGGTGCCCGGCGATACGCTCCCCCCATGCCCGACACCGACACGGTCACCGCCGATCCGCCGCCCGGCGCCGAAGTCCCGCGCCGTCGGCCGGCCCTGTCCCCGTCGCGTGCCAGCGACTTCAAGCAGTGTCCGCTGCTCTACCGGTTCCGCGCGGTCGACAGACTGCCCGAGATCCCGACGAAGGCCCAGCTGCGCGGCACGCTGGTGCATTCCGTGCTGGAGCGCCTGTTCTCCCTTCCCCAAGCCGATCGCACCCCTCCGCAGGCCAAGGAGCTGCTCGCGCCGGCATGGGAGGATCTGTCGGCGGAACGTCCGGAGTGGATCGAGCTGTTCGACCAGGAGGATCCCGAGGCCGTCACCTCGTGGCTCTCGTCCGCCGAGCAACTCGTCGACACCTACTTCGGCCTCGAGGATCCGCGCCGTCTGGAACCCGAAGCGTGTGAGCTGCACGTCGAGATCGAGCTGGGCTCCGGAGTACTGCTGCGGGGCTACGTCGACAGGCTGGACGTCGCGCCGACCGGCGAGATCCGCGTCGTCGACTACAAGACCGGCGCCGCGCCCCGCGAGATCGGCGAGGCCAAGGCGATGTTCCAGATGAAGTTCTACGCCGTTGTCCTCTGGCGGCTTCGCGGTGTAGTGCCGCGCCAGCTGAAACTGATGTACCTCACCGACGGGCAGTCCCTGGCCTACACACCCGACGAGGGCGAGCTGATCCGCTTCGAGCGCACACTGGAGGCGATCTGGCAGGCGATCCTCAAAGCGGGCAAGACCGGCGATTTCCGGCCGAATCCGAGCAAGCTCTGCGCGTGGTGCGATCACCAGGCGCTCTGCCCGCAGTACGGCGGCACTCCCCCGCCGTACCCCGGCTGGCCGGAGCCGGATCCCGGTGAGGAGTCCGTCTTGGATCGTGCGGATTAGGGTGCCTTTGTGACAGAAGCCTTCTACGTGCCGTCAGGCGACGGCGTCTTCCTCCCGACCCCGCACACCGCCGGCCCGTGGACCCCGGAAGCCCAGCACTTCGGGCCGCCCTCGGCGTTGCTGGTCCGCGCGCTCGAAGAGGTCGAGGCGCCGCACGCGAGCCAGCTGGCGCGGGTGACGGTCGAGATCCTCGGGCCCGCGCCGCTGAAAGAGCTTTCGGTGCGGGCCTGGGTGGAACGACCGGGCCGGTCGGTCGAGTGGCTGGAAGCCGAACTCTCGCACGGTGAACGGGTCGTCGCCCGCGCCTCGGCATGGCGTATCGCGACCTCCGACACGACCGCGGTGGCCACCGCGGAAGGTCCCGCGCTGCCGTCACCGGAGGGTCTGCCCACGTCGAACTGGCCGGAAGGCTGGCACGGCGGGTACCTCGACGCCGTCGAGTGGCGGCGTGTCAAGGGCGCGCTGGACGTACCCGGGCCTGCGACGGTCTGGGGACGTCAGCGCGTCGCGCTCGTCGACGGGGAGAAACCGAGCCCGCTGCAGCGTCTGTTCGTCCTCGCCGACTCCGGCAACGGGATCTCGAACTTCCTCGACCCGCGCGAGTGGTGGTTCATCAACTCGGAGCTGACCGTGCACCTCCGCCGCCCGCCGCTGGGCGACTGGATCGGCGTCGACGCGGCCACCCTGGCCGGCCCGAACGGGATCGGCACGGCGACGACCACACTGCACGACTCCTCGGGCCCGATCGCCTCCGGGGCGCAGGCGCTGCTGCTGCGACCGCGACAGGCTGGCTGATAGACGCGCTTTCTCGGCGTGTTTCCAATAGCCTTCCCGGAACAACAGACACAGGGAGCGCTTCGGCATGCAGATCACCTCGGTGGTCAACCAGAAAGGCGGGGTCGGCAAGACCTCACTCAGCGTGGGCGCGGCGGCCGCACTGGCCGAACGCGGCCGCCGGGTGCTGCTGATCGACCTCGACCCACAGGGCCACGCGACCACCGAACTCCTCGGGCTGGACGAGGTGGCGCCGGACATGCCCAGTCTGGCGAAAGCCCTGACCAAGGTGTGGAAGGGCCCGATCGAGGAACTCGCCGTGCGGCATCCGCGCAGCAACCTCGGGCGGGGCGGCGCGTTCGACGTCATCCCGACCTCGCCGGGCATGTTCGACCTGATCCGGCGGCTGGACCGGTTCCGCGTCCCAGGCTGGCAGCTGGCCAGGGTCATCCAGTTCGCGAACTACGACCACATCATCATCGACTGCCCGCCCGCGCTCGACGTGCTGACCAACAACGCGCTGGCCGCTTCGCACGGGATCCTCGTGCCGGTGCAGCCGGACCGGACGAGCATCCGGGCGCTGCGCCTGCTTTCGGACCAGGTCCGTTACGTCGAGCAGACCGTCGGCCGTCCGCCGATCGCCTACTACGGCCTCGTGCCCGGTCTGTACCGCCGCCCGATCTCGCACTACGCGGCGGCGGCGCTGCAGGAGCTGTACGCGTTCGGGATCCCGATGCTGTCGCACGTCCCGCTCGGCGTCGTGATGAACGAGGCCGCCGCGCATGGCGTGCCCGTGACGACGTATGCGCCGGAAACCTTGCAGGCGCTGTCGTTCCGTGAGATCGCGGAGACGCTGGACGGATACCTGCGGAACCATCCGTCCGCGGCCATCGTGCCCGCGGACGAGGAGTTCGTCTTCGAGGACTTCATCACCGAAGTGTCGGTGACCCGCAGCGCCAACGACAACGGCGCGCGGAAGCGGCTCTACGACCTGATGCCCAAGAAGCCGAACCGGCCCCGGTAGTCCTCAGCCCGCAATCAGTCACCTACTTGCGGGGTAGCGCGTGAAGTCTCCCCTTCCTCGGCTCAGCCGAGGAAGGGGAGACTTCACGCGCGCAAACCGGTCTCAAAGGCGGCAGGCCCGGATGTCCGAAGCCAGGACGGCCTTGGCACCGGTCTCGGCGAGTTCGTCCATGATCCGGTTGACCTCCTTGCGCGGCACCATCGCCCGCACGGCCACCCAGTCTTCGTCCGCCAGCGGCGCGACGGTCGGCGACTCGAGGCCCGGCGTGATCGAGATGGCCGCGTCGAGCAGCGACCGCGGGCAGTCGTAGTCCAGCATCATGTAGTGCTGCGCGAAGACGACACCCTGCAGCCGTGCCTTCAGCTGGTCCTTGGGCCGGGTGTGCTCGGTGCCCGCCCGCTGCAGCAGCACCGCCTCCGACACGCAGATCGGGTCACCGAAGGCCACGAGATTGTGCTGGCGCAACGAACGTCCGGACTCGACGACATCCGCGATGGCGTCGGCCACGCCGAGCTGGATCGAGATCTCGACGGCGCCGTCGAGGCGGATGACCTCCGCCTCCACCCCGTGCTGCTTGAGGTTCTCGCGCACGAGCCGCGGATACGACGTCGCGAGCCGCTTGCCCTGCAGGTCTCCGGCCTTCCATTCCCGGCCCGCGGGCGCGGCGTACCGGAAGGTGGAACCGCCGAAGCCGAGGCCGAGGATCTCCTCGACCGGAGCTCCGGAGTCGAGCGCGAGGTCGCGGCCGGTGATGCCGAGATCCAGTTCGCCGGACCCGACGTAGATCGCGATGTCCTTGGGACGCAAGAAGAAGAACTCGACCTCGTTGACCGTGTCGAGCACGGTCAGGTCGCGGGCCTCATGTCGCTTGCGGTAACCGGCCTCTCCGAGCATCTCCGACGCGGCGGCGGCGAGGGCTCCCTTGTTCGGCACGGCGACACGCAGCATTGCTTCTCCTTGGTTCTCCGGACGCGAACGCGTCACAGGTACCGGTACACGTCCTCTGTCGACAGTCCTCGGCCGAGCATGAGCACCTGTACGCGGTACAGCAGCTGTGAAATCTCCTCAGCGAGCCTGTCGTCGGATTCGTGCTCGGCGGCGATCCATACCTCGCCCGCCTCTTCGAGCACCTTCTTGCCCTGTGCGTGCACTCCCGCGTCCAGCGCGGCGACGGTGCCGGAACCGTCAGGGCGCGTGCGGGCGCGCTCGGCAAGCTCGGCGAACAGCTCATCGAAGGTCTTCACGGTCTGGAGATCCTTCCATCCGCGCCCGCGTCGCGCTGCCCCGGGCCGGTGTGTTGCCCGTCGCATCACACTTCAGAACAGCGCGGGGCCGCCCTGTTCGAAATCGAGCAGGTGCCGCTTCCGTTCGACACCACCGCCGTAACCGGTGAGATCGCCGTTGGAACCGATCACCCGATGGCACGGCACGATGATGCCGATCGGGTTCTTCCCGTTCGCGAGGCCGACCGCGCGCGACGCGGTGGGCCTGCCGAGCCGGTCGGCGAGCTGGCCGTAGGAAACCGTCTCGCCATATGGGATGCCGAGCAGGCTTTTCCAGACCATCCGCTGGAATTCCGTGCCGCCGAAGCTCAGTGGGAGATCGAAGTCCTTCCGGCTGCCGTCGAAGTACTCCTTCAGCTGTTTCTCGGTGTCCACGAAGATCGGCGAGCCCGGGTCCGGATGGCCGAAGCTCTCCTCGGCCGGGCGGTGCCGCTGCTGGACCATGTACAGCCCGCAGAGGCTTTCGCCGTCCGCGACCAGGGTCAACCGGTCGTACGGGCTGTCGATGACGGTGTGCGTGCGCATGGCGCTCCTGGGAACTCAGGCGGCGGGCAGCCGGTTGATCGGGTGATCTCCGGTCGCCCAGAGGTGTTGGACGGCGTAGGCGCGCCACGGGCGCCAGCGTTCGGCGTGCGCGGCGAACGCGGCCGGGCCGAGGCCGAGCCCCTTCGCGGCGACTTTGACGCCGAGGTCGGTCGGCAGGAAGGCGTCCGGGTCGCCGAGCGAGCGCATCGCGATGCTCTCGACGGTCCACGGACCGAAGCCGGGCAGCGCGTGCAGCCGTTCGCGGGCCCGTTGCCAGTCACTTCCCGCACCGAGGTCGAGCCCGCCGTCGTTCAGTTCCGCGACGAGGCCGAGCAGGGTCCGCTTACGGCTCTGCGGCATCGCGAGGCTTTCCGGGTCGATCTCCGCGAGCGCGAGGGCGTCCGGGAAGACATGCGTGAGGCCACCGTCCGGATCGTCGACGGGTTCGCCGTGCGCGAGGACCAAGCGAGCGGCGTGGGTGCGGGCCGCGGCGGTGGACACCTGCTGGCCCAGTACGGCGCGGACGGCGAACTCGTCGCCGTCGACCGTTCGCGGCACCCGCCTGCCGGGCGCGGCGGCCACGAGCGGCCCGAGCAGCCGGTCCGCGGCCAGGGCCTCGTCGACCGCGACCGGGTCGGCGTCGAGGTCGAGCAGTCGGCGGCAGCGGCTGATCGCGGTCGAGAGATCCCGCAGATCCGACAGCGTGAGCCGGCAGCCGATGTGGCCGTCTTCCGGCTTGAGCGCGACGACGGCGGGGCCGTGCGGGAGCCGCAGGGTCCGGCGGTACGCGCCGTCGCGCCATTCCTCGACGCCGGGGACGCCTGTCGCGACCAGATGACCGAAGAGGTTGTCCGGGAACAACGGCTTCCGGTAGGGCAGGCGCAGATTGAGCGTCCCGGGCGCGGTCGCCGGCGCGGTATGGACACGGGCTCGCAGTTCCGTCGGAGACAGGGCGAAGACCTCGCGGACGGTGTCGTTGAACGTCCGGACGCTGCCGAACCCCGCGGCGAGGGCGACGTCGATCATCGACAGGCCGGTCGTCTCGATCAGCAACCGTGCCGTCTGCGCCCGCTGCGCACGGGCGAGGCTGAGCGGACCCGCGCCGAGTTCGGCGCGCACATGCCGCTCCACCTGCCGGACGCTGTAACCCAGCCGGGCGGCCAGCCCGCTCACGCCCTCGGTGTCGACGACGCCGTCGGCGATCAGCCGCATCGCCCTGGCCACCAGGTCCGCGCGCTCGTTCCACTGCGGCGAACCGGGACTCGCGTCCGGGCGGCACCGTTTGCAGGCGCGGAACCCGGCCTCCTGCGCGGCCGCCGCGCTCGGGTAGAACGTCATGTTCTCCGGTTTGGGCGGGACGACCGGGCAACTCGCCCGGCAGTAGATCCGCGTCGTCAGGACGGCGGTGAAGAACCAGCCGTCGAACCGGCCGTCCTTCGCCTGGACCGCCCGGACGCAGCGCTCGAAATCCTCATGCACCCGACCAGCATCACCGACCCGGCAGGGTGGGGTCTAGCGGAAATGCGACATGGCGGTCAGAGCAGGAGCGCGGTCAACGCCGGCACGTCGAGTCCCACCAGCGACGACCGGAACACGCGCCGCTCTCCCGGTTCGACGTCGACGTCGTTCGGGACCACCACCACGGTGCAGCCCGCCGCGGCCGCGGAAGCCGCGCCCGGCGGTGAATCCTCGATCGCGACGCACCGGGAAGCCTGGACTCCGAGCAACTCCGTCGCCAGCCGATACGGCCTCGCGTGCGGCTTGTTCAGACCATCGACCTCGTCACCGCAGACTGTGGCCGCGAAGTACTCACGGCCGATGGTGTTGAGCGCGAGTTCGGTCAGCGACCGTTCGGTGGAGGTGACCAGCGCCATCGGCACACCGTTGGCACGCAACAGTTCGAGCAGCTCCCGCGCCCCGGGGCGCCACGGGAGGGGACCGTCGAAGAGGTTGGCCGTGCGCTCGCGGATCCACTCCCCCATCCCCGCGACCGACTCGCGGGTGACAGGCCTGGCGCATACTTCGAGCAGGAACGCGGCCGTGTCGTCCATATTGGACCCGACGAGACTCAGTCGCTGTTCCTCGGTCAGTGTGCCGCCGAGGCTTTCGACGGCCTCGTAGAGCGCGACGTCCCACAGCTTCTCCGAGTCGACCAGCGTGCCGTCCATATCCCACAGCACAGCGGCGAGCCCGTCCAGTGTGGACGGTTCGGTCACGGCTCCCCCTCACGATCGCGTCGGGGAACGACTCGACGTTCCCGAGCCCACGGTAGCCGAGACGGGATCACGTCGACGCCGAGGGAGTTGCCCGAAATGTCGCGTTGTGGTGGCTCCGTGCGGTTCGCCCCCGCGAAACGCGACCGGACATGCCCAACGGCGCACGGCCCCCTGGTCGTAGGCTGGACCGGTGAGTGAGCCCGTCGACGAGACCCAGCGGCCCGGCCGCGACCACCCGGATGACACCAAGCCGATCATGATCGTCGCCTTCGAAGGATGGAACGACGCAGGTGACGCGGCCAGCCGGGCGGTCGAGCATCTCCAGCTCAACTGGGATGCGACACCGCTGAGCGAGCTGAGTCCTGACGAGTACTACGACTTCCAGGTCAGCAGACCGACCGTGCGCATGGTGGACGGCGTCACCCGAAGGGTCGACTGGCCGACCACGCGGCTCTCGGTATGCCGCCCGGAGAGCCTCAGCCGGGACATCGTGCTGGTCCAAGGGCCCGAACCGAACATGCGCTGGCGCGCCTTCTGCGCCGAATTGCTGGAACAGATCCAGCAGCTGGAAGTCACCACCGTCGTCACCCTCGGCGCACTCCTGGCCGACACCGCGCACACCCGTCCCGTCCCGGTCACCGGGACGGCGTACGACAAGGACACCGCTTCGCAGTTCGGTCTGGAGCTGAACAACTACCAGGGCCCGACCGGCATCGTCGGCGTCCTGCAGGACTACTGCGTGCAAGCGGGCGTCCCGGCGGTGTCGATCTGGGCGGCCGTGCCGCACTACGTCTCGCATCCGCCGTCGCCCAAGGCCACGCTGGCGCTGCTGCACAAACTCGAGGACGTCCTCGACGTCGAAATCCCGCTCGGCGCCCTTCCCGAGCAGGCCGAGGAGTGGCAGCGGACGGTCACCGAGATGGCCGAGGAGGACGAGGAGATCAGCGAGTACGTCCGAGGGCTCGAGGAGCGCGGCGACGCGGAGACCGAATTCACGCTGGACGACGTGAGCGGGGACAAGATCGCGGCCGAGTTCGAGCGGTACCTGCGGCGGCGGCGTCCCGGCCAGGACGGTCCCGGACGGGGCTGAGCTCGCGGTCTCGTGAGTGGTAAGGACGGTTAGAACCGTCCTTACCACTCACGAGGCGCTAAAAGATGCGCCGCAGCGGGATCGGCCCCCGCGCCCGCTTCCGCCACTCCCGCGGATAGCCGAGCGAAACCTCTTCGAACCGCACTCCGTCCGCCTCCGTGGAGCGCGGGATGTGCAGGTGCCCGTAGACGGCGACCTCCGCACGGAAACGCAGGTGCCAGTCCTCGGTCTCGGTCGTGCCGCACCACAGCGCGAACTCCGGGAAGTACAGCGGTTCGGTCGGGTGGCGGTGCAGCGGCCAGTGCGACATGAGGATCGTCCCGTGATCCTCGGGGATCGCCTCCAGCCGTTCCGTGCTGATCTTCACCCGGTCGGCGCACCACGCCTGCCTGCTGGGGTACGGATCGGGGTGCAGGAAGAACTCGTCCGTGCACAGCACGCCCGCCTCGCGCGCCTGCTCGACCGCGGCCAGCATCGGCAGGCCGTCGGCCGAAGGGGTCCGCCAGCTGTAGTCGTACAGGACGAACAGCGGCGCGATCGTCAGTGGCTTGTCCTGGTGTTCCCACACCGGATAAGGGTCCTCCGGGGTGAGGACGTCGATCTCGCGGCAGCGCTCGACCAAATGCTCGTAGCGCGCCTGGCCCCGCAGCTGACATTCGTCCTTCTGGGTGGTCCACAGCTCGTGGTTACCGGGCACCCAGACGACCTTCGCGAAGCGTTCACGCAAGGTCCTGAGCACCCCGATCACGGATTCGGCGCGTTCGGCGACGTCACCGGCCACGAGCAGCCAGTCGTCGGGGGTCCGGGGGACGACCTCGTCGACGAGCGGGGCGTTGCCCTCATGGGTGACGTGGAGGTCGCTGGTGGCGAAGAGATGCGGCACTCCACCACCGTAGCTTCACCCGGACCGGGGAACCGCCGAAATCACGTCACGGCGCAGCCGGCCCGACGCCGACACGCCCAGCACGATCAACGCCGAGACGGTGTGCAGACCCGCCTGGACGTTCAGAAGGACGCCGGCGCCCAGCACGTTCACCAGCCCGCCCGTCAGCAGTGCGCCCAGCGCGGTGAACCCCGCCGTCCCGGCGAAAACGGTGCTCAGCACGCGGCCGGACCGTTCGGGAGACGCTGCGGTCTGGACCAGCGAGAGCAGACCGG
Organism: Amycolatopsis decaplanina DSM 44594; assembly: GCF_000342005.1. Classification (GTDB taxonomy): domain Bacteria; phylum Actinomycetota; class Actinomycetes; order Mycobacteriales; family Pseudonocardiaceae; genus Amycolatopsis; species Amycolatopsis decaplanina. Next base: position 27,395 of record NZ_AOHO01000084.1, on the reverse strand, counting down.
ATCCGGCGAGCACCCCGGGGGCGCCGACCAGGCCGAAGAGTCCGATGAAGACGCCCAGCGGCAGGGACACCGTGAGCGCGGGCAGGTTCCAGATCACCGCCGACAGGAGGCCGAGCGCGAGCCCGCCCCAGCCGAGCAGAGCGGCGGGCGCGACCTTGCGGGCGACGGTGGCGACGGCGAATCCCGCGGCCAGGCCGCCGAGTGCCTGCACGCCACGCAGCAGGCCGACGTCGCCTTCGGTGCCGTCGAGGATGTCGAGAACGAAGACCACGAACAGCACCAGGAACATCCCCTGCGCCAGGGACGTCAGCACCACGACGACACCGGCGAGCCGTAGGCGCCCTTCACGGCCGATCTCGCGAAGCCCGTCGAGCCAGGCTCGCAACACCGGTTCGTGTGGTCCCGCCGCGACCGGTGCGGCGGCGCTCCGAAACGGACGGGCCAGCAGGGCCGAGCCGATCACCAGCACGCCGAGATAGGCCACCACGACCCAGCCCAGGCCACCGAATCCGAGCAGGAGACCACCCGCCCAGCCGCCGGCCAGCCGCGCGACGCTGCCGTTGATGCTCATGAGGCCGTTGGCGCCGATCAGCTCGCCGGGGGCGACCAGTTCGGGCACGAGCGCGTTGCGGGCGGGCTCGAACAACGAAGCCAGGCCTGCCTGGGCCGCCATCACCCCGTAGACCACGAACACCGGGCCGCCGGACGCGACGAACAGCAACGGCAGCGCCACGAACGCCTGTCCCGCGCACACCACGCACAGCACCAGCCGCCGGTTCCAGCGGTCCGCGATCACGCCGGCGACCGGGCTGAGCAGCACCGCGGGAAGCAGGCCGAGGACGATGCTCATCGCGGTGGTGGCCGCGGAACCGGTCGCCTGGAAGACGAACACCGGCAACGCGATCTGCAGCATCCACTCGGCGGTCTCGGAGAAGAAGGCCGCGATCCACAGCCGCGCGAAGGCGGGTTCCCTCAACGGTTTCATCTGCTCGGCTTCCCCTCTGCGTCGATACGCGGGAACGCCCGCAGGCCCAAGTGGACCGGGAGGGCTTCCGCGGAGGCGTCTTCACGGATCGCGCCGACGTAGGGCCGCACGAGCGCGTCGATCGCCCGGACCAGCTCTTCCAGCTCGGCCGCGGTCACCCGTAGCGAGTAGTTGTTGATCCCCGACGCGTCCCGCCATTCCTTGTCGAGCCGGTCGGCGGCGTCGAGATAGCGCTCGGTCAGCTCCTTTTCCCGTGCGAGGGTGGTGCCCACGACCGCCAGTTGCGCTCCGTGCAGCTCCGGGTCGTCACCGAACTCGATGCCGACCTGACACGCCCGCCACGGCCGCTCCCGCCCGTCCTCCCCCTCCACCCGCTCCACGAGACCGTGCCGCGCCAGCTGGCGGAGATGCCAGCTGCAGTTCGAGGCGGTCGAGCCGACGGCCGCCGCGCACTCGCTCGCGGTCCGCGGACCGACCGCCATGAGGTGGTCCACCAGCGCCGAACGCAGCGGATGCGCCAGCGCCCGCATCAGCTCGACGTCTTCGATCCGCTTGCGCGGCGGCAACCCGGTCATCGCCCGATCCAATCTGAAAGATCTCTTTTGAAAGTTCTCTTTCAGATTCACAGGTGGTGGCGAAGATGTCAAGCGGCATGGATACCCTCACCTGGGCAGCTGCCGCATAGAGCAGTAGCTGCACAGTTCAACTACTGCCACAGGGAAGCACATGCCTGATCAGCGAGAACTCGCCACCGCGGCGGCTTTGGAGATCCCCCGGTTCGTCAGCGCGACCGTCTTGTTCCACACGGCCATGGCGGAGCGGCTCGGGATCAGCGCGACCGAGCTGCACGGGCTCCAGCTGGTCATCAGCGGGGCCGCGACCTCGCCGACCCAGCTGGCCCGCACACTCGGCATGACCACCGGCGCGGTGACCCGGATGCTCGACCGCATGGAGGCGCGGCGCCTGGTCGAACGTGTGCCCGACCCCGCCGACCGGCGCCGTCTCGCGATCCGTCCGCTTCCCGATCGGCTGGACGACGTCGCCGACCTCTACTCCCCCATGGCCCGGTTCTTCGGCGACCGCCTCGGCAGGCTCGACCGGCGCCAGCTCTCCGCGCTTCTCGGCGTCATGACCGATGGGCGCGCGTTCGCCGAGCAAGAGGCCGCTCGGCTGCGATCCGGAAAGAGGGGTTGACTAACGCTACATAGGTTGCGTTAGACTGCTCGCATCATGGACAACTGACATCGCACCTTCCCCGCTCCGAGGCGGCTTCGGTCGAGCGCTGCTCCCGTAAGCCACGAGGCCCGGCAGGGATCCCTCATGTCCGAAGAAACACGGTGATGTCGTATGTCTCTTTCCCTGATCGCCAAGGACCTCGTCCACTCCTACGGTGCCCGCGTCGTGCTCGACGACGTGAACCTGACCGCTTCGGCCGGACAACGGCTCGGGCTGGTCGGCGAGAACGGCGTCGGCAAGTCCACGCTCCTGCGGTTGCTGGCCGGGGTCGAAGAGCCGGACGGCGGCGAGGTATCGCGAGGCGACGACCTCGGATTCCTCTTGCAGGAACTGCCGTTCCCGTCGACGGCACGGTTCTCCGACGTCATCGACGACGCGCTCGCCGAGATCCGGCACGCGTCGGCGAGACTCGACGAACTGACCGAGGCGCTCACCCGGCATCCGGACGACGACGCGGTTCTCGAGGAGTACGGCACCGTGCTCGAATGGGCCCAGGCGCACGACCTGTGGGACGCCGATCGGCGGGCCGAGGTCGTGTGCGCGGGTCTCGGGCTCGCCGGCATCGACCGGGCGCGCGAGCTGGGCACGCTGTCGGGCGGGCAGCGGTCACGGCTCGGCCTCGCCGCGTTGCTGATCCGGCGGCCGGGCACGCTCATCCTGGACGAGCCGACGAACCATCTCGACGACGCCGCGATGGAATTCCTGGAACAGCACCTAGCCTCGCTGACCGGCGTCCTCGTGCTGTCGTCGCACGATCGCGTGTTCCTCGACGCGGTGTGCACCGACATCGTCGACCTCGACCCGGCGCTGGGCGGCCCGGCCCGGTACGGCGGCGCGTATTCCGACTACCTGGACCAGAAACGGGCCGAACGGGCGCGCTGGGAGCAGCGCTACGCCGAGGAACAGGACGAGCTCAAGGAACTGCGCGAATCGGTGGCCGTCACCGCGCGCAACGTCGCGCACAACCGGCCGCAGCGCGACAACGCCAAAATGCTCTACGACTTCAAGACCGGGAGGGTGCAGAAACAGATCTCACGCCGGGTCCGCAACGCCCAGCTGCGGCTGGACGAACTGGAACGCGACCAGGTGCGGAAACCGCCCGCGCCGCTGCGGTTCCAAGGAGACCTGACCGGCGAGCCAGGTGAGGGCAAGACGGCGATCTCGGTACGGGACCTCGAGATCGCCGGACGATTGCGGCTGGCGACCCTGGACATCACGACGACGTCGAGGCTCCTGATCACCGGCGGGAACGGCGCCGGGAAGTCGACGCTGCTGTCCGTCCTGGCCGGCGCGCTGACGCCGGACTCCGGGACCGTCCTTTCCGGACGCGGGGTGCGGATCGGCATGCTCGCTCAGGACGTCGCGTTCGCCGAGCCGGAGAAGACCGCACAGCGGACCTACGCCGAAGCCCTCGGCGAGGACGCTCCCCCGTTGCGCGGCCTGGGGCTGCTGGCCCCGCGTGATCTCGGGACCCGCGTGGGCGCGCTGTCGGTCGGGCAGCGGCGGCGGCTCGCGCTGGCGCTGCTGATCGCGGACCCGCCGGAGGTGCTCCTGCTGGACGAGCCGACGAACCACATCTCGCTCACCTTGGCCGAGGAGTTGTTCACCGCGCTCGATTCCGCGCCGGGCGCTGTCGTCATCGCGTCTCATGATCGATGGCTGCGGCGTGATTGGGCGGGTGATCACCTCCGGCTGGAAGCCGGTCGCGTGGCCGTGTAGGTCGTTATACACACTGCTGGGGCGGGGGTTCTCCGCCCCAGCAGTGTTTCAGAGCTCGATGCCGAGCAGCGCGTCGACCGCGTTCCGGATCAGCCCGGGGGCGGCCGGGTCGGTGCCGGAGCGGTTCAGCGCCTGCTCCACCCAAGCGTCGACGGCCGCGAGCGCCTTGGGCGTGTCCAGGTCGTCGGTGAGGTGGTCACGCAGGCGCGCGACGGTGTCTTCCGCCGCCGGGCCGGTGCCGAGGGAGACGGCCTCGCGCCAGCGCGCCAGCCGTGCTTCGGCGTCCGCCTGCAACCGTGCGGTCCACGGCCGGTCCTCGCGGTAGTGGCCGGCGAACAGCGCGAGCCGGATCGTGCCGGGGTCGACCTTGTCGGCACGCAGCCGCGAGACGAACACGAGGTTCCCGCGCGACTTCGACATCTTCTCGCCGTCGAGGCCGATCATCCCGGCGTGCACGTAGTGCCGTGCGAACGGCCTGTCCCCCGCGACGGCCTCCGCGTGTGCGGCGCTGTACTCGTGGTGGGGGAAGATCAGGTCCGAGCCGCCGCCCTGGACGTCGAAGCCGAGACCGAGCCGGTTGACCGCGATCGCGCTGCACTCGATGTGCCAGCCGGGCCGCCCCGCGCCCAGTTCGGATTCCCACGACGGCTCGCCCGGCCGCGCCATCCTCCACAGCAGCGCGTCGAGCGGGTGCCGCTTGCCCTGCCGGTCCGGGTCGCCGCCGCGTTCGGCGAAGAACTTCGCCATGGTCTCGGCGTCGTAGTTCGACTCGGAACCGAAGTGCCCGGTCGCGTTGTGATCGAAATAGATGTCCGGATACTCCGCGTCGTCGACGCGGTACGCGCTGCCGTTCGCCACCAGCTTGGCGATGACCTCGACGATCTCCGGGATGCTCTCGACGGCCCCGACGAACTGCCGCGGCGGCAGCACCCGCAACGCGGTCATGTCCTCACGGAACAGCGCCGTCTCGCGCATGCCGAGGACCACCCAATCGTCCTTGTCCCGCTCGGCGCGCTCCAACAGGGGCTCGTCGATGTCCGTCACGTTCTGCACGTAGTGGACGTCGTGCCCGGCGTCCCGCCACAGGCGGTTCACCAGGTCGAATGTCAGGTACGTGGCGGCATGTCCCAGATGGGTGGCGTCGTACGGCGTGATGCCGCAGACGTACATCCGGGCGGTGGACCCGGGCGCCGTGGGACGGATCTGCCCCGTCGCGGTGTCGTGGAGCCGCAGCGGACGGGGGGTGCCGGGGATACGGGGCACGTCGACCGATGACCAAGTCTGCATACCCCGACTGTAAGCGGAGCCGCCACGCCGTTCCCGCCCGGTGGGAGACGAACACGGCCGGAGTAAGCGAACTCGCTATTCCCCGGCACGTTCGGCGTTGGCGTGGACGGCGTCCCGGATGTACTCACCGAGGCCCGGCCGCTGGTCCGGCTCGCGCACCAGGAAGCCGAGCTGGACCGGTTCGGTCGCGTACAGCCCGGCGAGCTCCCGGTGCGTCGTGAGGTCGCAGTCCCCCATGAACGCCGCGAGCATCCGGCGATGTTCCTCGGCGAGGTCCATCGCCGAGGAACTGTCGGCGGGCGCGCCGGAGTCGAAGACGGCGAGCAACCGCCGGACCCAGTCCTGCCGGATCTTCTCCGCCTCGATCCATTCCTCCTTGGATCGAGGCACGGCCGCCGCCCGCCACTGCGGGGTCTCGCCCCACCGGCGGACGGCCTCCTCCGCGTAGCCGTCCGGTTCACGGAACTCGCCGAAGACCTCGAACCGCTCCTCCGGGGTCAGCGCACCGCCGGCCTCCTTCGCCGCGATCACCCGCTCGACGGATTCGGCCATCCGCGTCAGCTCGCCGATCCGGTCGGCGAGCAGCGCCCGCTGACGCCGCAGGTGCTCCAGCGCGTCCAGTCCCGGGTCTTCGATCATCTTCGCGATCGTCTCGAGGCCGAACCCGAGTTCGCGGTAAAACAGGACGCGCTGGAGGCGGTCGAGGTCGTCGTCGCTGTAGCTGCGGTACCCCGCGGCCGTCCGCCCGCTCGGGCACAGCAGGCCGATCTCGTCGTAATGATGAAGCGTGCGCACGGTGACCCCCGAGAGCGCCGCGACCTTGCCCACCGGATACCCCATGGTCCCAGCGTATCCGGCAGTGACCTACCGCTTCCTGGACCGCAGGTAGTCGCCGACCACGGCGGCACCGAGTCCGTCCAGGTCAGGAGCGACGACCCGGCCGCCCGAGCGGCGCGCGATGAGGTCGACGAACTCCGTCAGGCGCGGGTCGTCCCCGAGCCTGAACACCGTCACCGACGCGCCCAGCTTCGCCATCCGGTCCACTTCGGACAGTGTCTTGAGCAACGTCCTCGGCTGGGGTGGATAGTCGAAGTCCGCCGTGCCATCGGGTTCCAGATGCGCCGTCGGTTCGCCGTCGGTGACCATCAGGACCACCGGCTGCGCGTCGGGATGCCGCCGCAGATGCCGCCCGGCCAGGAGCAGGGCGTGGTGGGCGTTGGTGCCCTGCTCCCAAGCGCCCTCGAGGCCCACCAGTTCGGCCAATTCGACCGACGTCGCGTACCGGCCGAAGGTGATCAGCTGGAGGGCGTCGTTCCGGAACCGCGTGCTGATCAGCTGGTGCAACGCGAGCGCCGTCCGTTTCATCGGCAGCCAGCGGCCCTCCTGCACCATCGACCACGAGGTGTCCACGAGCAACGCCACCGCCGCGCGTGACCGGTGCTCGGTCTCGATCACCTCGACGTCCGAAACGTCCATCCGGACCGACCGTTCGCCCATCGACACCGAGCGCAGGACCGAGTTGCGGACCGTCCTGGACACATCCCACGGCTGCATGTCCCCGAACCGCCACGGCCTGGTCGCGCCGGTCGGCTCACCCGCGGCCCCGGCCGATTCGGTCTCCCGCTGTCCGGTCTTGCCGCGCAACGCGTTCACGACATCCGCGAGCGCCGTCTCGCCCAGCCGTCGCAAAGCCTTGGGCGACAACCGGAGTGTTCCATCGGGGGCACGCTCGAAGAGACCTTGGCGCCGGAGCTCGCGTTCCAGTTCGGACAGCCGCCGCGCGTCGACGCCGGCGTCCGGTCCCAGCTGCCGTTCGAGGGCGTCGACGTCGATGTCCTCGAGCCTCGCGCCCGGGTACGACTGGCCGAGCTGCTCGGCCAGCGCGTCCAGTTCGGCCAGATCCGACATCGCCCGCGCACCCTCGCCGAGACCCAGCGGATCGTTGCCCCGGAAGCGTTCCGACGACGTCCAGTCCTCACCGGGCCGCAGCGCCCGCAACTGGGCATCCAAAGTGGACAGCTGCTGCGCGAGCCGGGGGCCGCCGAACGCCTGCTGCGACAGTTCGGCCAGTTCGGCCCGCTGTTCCGGGGTCATCGAGTTGAGCATCCGCTGCGCGGCCGCGGCGCGAGCGGCGAGGACGTCGATCAGCTCTTCGACGTTCTTCGGGTTCTCCGGGAAGAACTCGCCGTGCTCGCGCATGAACTCCGCGAACCGCTCCGGGACGTCCTCACGGCCCTGGGCGTGCGCGGCCAGGAGGTCGTTGAGGCCGGCGAGCATCCGGTTGGCCCGCTCCGCCTCTTCCGGCCCGGCGTTCCGCAGTGCCTCCTTCATTCCTTCGAAGCGGGAATCCAGCAGCTCACGGCCGAGCAGGTCGCGGATCTTCTCGTAGTTCTCCCTGCCCTGCCGCGAACGCCAGCCGTACCCGGCGAGTTCGCGCACGGCCGCCGCCGTTCCCGGCGGCAGCGCGTCCAGCTGGGCCTCGCGGAAGCGGGCGTCGTCGTCCGGATCGGGGAACAGCTCGCGCCGTTCGGCCTCCAGCGCCTGGTCGAGCAGCCGCTGGACCTCTTGGAGCGTGCCGTCCAGCCGGTGCCGCCGCTGGATCTCCGACCGGCGCTGCCAGAGCCGCCTGGTCAGCTCGTCCAGCCCGGCGGTGCGCGGCGTGCCTCGTCGCAGCAGTTCTTCCAGAGCGGACCGGGGAGAGGCGCCCGCCATCACGTCGCGGCCGATCTCGTCGAGCGCGTCCCTCAGATCCGCCGGCGGCGCCAGCGGATCCGGGCCGTCGTGCCACGGCCCGTACGAATAACCTTCGGGGAGGAAACTCATCGGCCGTAGACGGTCGTCGAGTCGTCGGAGTCCTTGGCGAGTTTCCTCGACAAGAACAAGGATTCCAACGCCAGTTCGACCGCGGCCGCGATCCGCCCCGCCGGTTCGTCCGGCGCGACGCCCGCACGCGCGGCGACGTCGTGGAGCACGGGCAATTCCGGCAGCGCGGCGAGGACGTCCTTGCCGGGTACGCGCTCCCCGGTGGCCACCAGGTGCCCGGACTCGACGGCGTCGGCCAACGGCAGCAGATCCAAGCCCGCGAACCGCGAGCGGGCCGTCTCCGCGACCGCCCGGCGCAGCAGGTGCACGAGGTGTTCGGTCTCGCGTCCCTCCTCCCCCGGCTCGAATTCGAGCTTGCCGCGCAGGACGGCGGGCACCGCGCCGAGGTCGACCGGACGCGCCACGGCGGGTTCCTCGCCGGTGAGCGCGGACCGGCGCAGCGCCGCCGCGCCGACCGTTTCCGCCGCCGCGACGGCGAACCGGGCCGAGACGCCGGACCGCTGGTCGATGACCGGCGATTCACGCAGATTCCGCACGAACCGGGCGAGCACCTCCAGCAGCGGCTCGCCGACCTCGGCGACCAGATGCGCCTCCTGCCGGACGACCGCGATCTCGGCGTCGACGTCGAGCGGGTAGTGCGTCCGGATCTCGGCGCCGAACCGGTCCTTGAGCGGGGTGATGATGCGGCCCCGGTTGGTGTAGTCCTCCGGGTTGGCCGTCGACACCAGCAGCACGTCCAGCGGCAGGCGCAGGGTGTAGCCGCGCACCTGGATGTCGCGTTCCTCCATCACGTTCAGCAGCGCGACCTGGATGCGCTCGGCGAGGTCCGGCAGCTCGTTGATCGCCACGATGCCGCGGTGGGCACGCGGGACGAGTCCGAAGTGGATGGTCTCGGGATCGCCGAGGCTGCGGCCTTCCGCGACCTTCACCGGGTCGACGTCGCCGATCAGGTCACCGACCGAGGTGTCCGGTGTGGCCAGCTTTTCCGTGTACCGCTCGTCGCGGTGGCGCCAGGTCACCGGCAGGGCGTCGCCGAGTTCGGCGGCGCGACGGCGCGATTCCGGGGTGATCGGGTCGAGCGGGTGCTCGGCCAGCTCGGCACCCTCGATGACGGGCGTCCATTCGTCGAGGAGTCCCGCGAGGGTGCGCAGCAGCCGGGTCTTGCCCTGGCCGCGTTCGCCGAGGAGGACGACGTCGTGCCCGGCCAGCAGCGCACGTTCCAGTTGCGGCAGCACGGTGCGCGAGAAACCGACGATCCCGGGCCAGGCGTCTTCCCCGGCACGGAGCTTCGCGAGCAGGTTGTCGTGCAGTTCTTGTTTGATCGACCGCGGCAGGTGACCCGCCGCGCGAAGGTCCCCGGCGGTCCGGGGCAGGTTTGCGGGAACTTCGTTCACCCGTTCGACGCTACGTCGCGAGTGTGGCCCTGTCGATGTGAAGCAACTCCAGCTCCGGATCAACCGATCGGTTGAGTGACGGTCAAAGGATCGGTCGATGTGGCGACTGCGCCCGCCCGGGAGGCTGGACCCATGCCCAAGAAACCACCCGTGCCGGACTACGAACTCGGCCACCCTCCCGTCCGCACCGCCTTCCTCCGGATGAAGGTGCTCGTCTCCTGTTACATCGGCCTCAGCGTGCTCGCGCTCGTCGTGGCGTACCTCTGGCGGAACCGGCCGGATCTGGTGACCGACGTCGTCTGGGTCCGCGGCGAGGGCGTCCTCGTCGCGTCCGTGGTGCTGCTCCTGTTCGTCCTCGGGACCGCGCGCGGCCGTCGTGGCGCGTACCTGCGGCTGCGGATCGCGTCGGCGGCCATGGTCGTGGCCATCGCGGTGCTGATCTCGCTCCCCGGCTTCCTGCCGGTGTGGATGCGGATCGAACAAGGACTCTGCGGACTCGTCCTGATCGGTGTCGCGGTGATCGCCAACGGGACCCGTCTGCGGGAGCTGTTCGCACACCGACGAGAGGAGAAGTCAAGCCTGGGTTGTTGAGGGGTAGGGCAAAGATGGCGTTTCCTGGTGGCGATCCTCGTGAGTGGTAGGGACGGTTCTAACCGTCCTTACCACTCACGAGCCCACCACGGTCCGCCGCTCAAGTCGCCTGAAGTACGTGAAGGTGCGAAAGAAGCTTTCGCAACACGCCACGATTGCCTTACCCCTCGATAACCCGCCCATTTCCGGGTTTCCCTGGAAGCACGACTAAAATCAATCCAGTGTGCCGTCCTAGTGCGACCCTCGCGGTCTGGTCTTCGGCGTGGCTGAACGGAGCCGCCGCCTCCGACGACGTCCTTGACGCCCTGCAGGTCTGGGGCGAAGCCCACGACTTCGTCGCCGCGGACGCGGCGGCCGCCGAGGCGTTCGACCTGCCGCTCGCGTTCAACAGGGCCGCGACCCCGGTCCAGCTGCTGCTCGCCCTGCGCTCGCAGGGGGCCAAGAGCATGCAGCTGCTGCTTCCGGTGCCCGGTGACGTCCGGGGGCTGGGTGGCGGCGGGCCGTTCACCGAGGCCGCGCTGCGGACCGGCGAGGCCGTCGTGCTGCCGGATCTCGGCTACGGAGTGGTTCCCGAGGCGATCGCCGAAGGTCTCATGCGGTGGACCGTGTACTCGGTCCCCACACCGGGTGTCCTCGAGTACCGCCCGCTGGGCGAGGCCGAGCACGGCCTGACCGACGCGATCCGTTCGAGCGCAGGTGCGCTGCAGGCGCTGGATGTCGCCCGTGAACGGCCGGGCGTGCGGGCGGAACTCTCGGCGCGGCTCCGGTCGGCCACCGACGCCCCCTGGCCCGCCGGGATGCCCGGCCGGGCCCTGCGGGTGCTCCAGCGATCCGAGGAGATCGCGGCGATCCTCGCCATCGCCGAATCCGACGATCCGGGCGGCGCGCTCTCCTCGTCGGCGGCGCTTCGGCGGGCGGAGGCCTTGCGACCGCTGACCGAAGCCGTCCGCAACGCCCGGTGCGCGGCGATCAACGAAGCGGTGCGGGTGTTCGCCGAGCAGGCGGACAGGCATCCGTAGCCGGGCTGTTCACGTGGCCACGGTGTGTCTCTTCTGGACTTTCTCGGCATACCGCACAGACCACAGCGAGAGCCCGCCGATGACGGCGATCAGCAGGACCACGCTGAGCCCGTTCATCACGTCGGCGGACAACGTGTAGACCAGCGGCACCCGAACGGCGGCCTCCAGCAGCAACACCACTCCCCACACCGCCGACATCCGGGTGAAGGCCCGCCGGAAGGCGGGGACCTCGTCGCCGAGCCGGTCGATCTCCGCGCGTTTGGCCACACTGGAACCGGCCCGCACGGCGACGAGCACCATGGGCGTACGGCTGAAGCAGCTCAGCAGCAGCACGATCGCGGCGGTCGCGGTGGCGAAGGACTCCTTCAGCAGCAAGAATTTCGCATCACCGGTGACCAGCGAAAGCACCAGCCCGACCCCGAGCACACCGGCCAGCAACGCGGCGAAGCCGTCGAAGGACCGGTCGCGGACGGCGACCCACGCGATCCGGGCCGCGGCCGCCACCGCCCCGGCCAGCAACGAAACCTGCTCACTCTGCCCGGCGAGCCGGAGCCCGTAGTAGGCGGCCAACGGCAGCGCGACGTCCCAGAGCAGCAGGGAGAGCGTGGGGTTCTTGCCGTGCGCGGTCATGAGCCCGTTTCCCCCGCCGCTTCGCAGTCGGCCAGGAAGGTCAGGACACGCGCGTTGACCTCGGTCGCGGCTTCACCGGCGATCGCATGGGTCGCCGATGGCCACAGCTCGACCTGTCCCAGCCGCAGGAGTTCGCGGGCGCGGGCGGCCGCGCGTTCCGGGTGGTGGATGACACTGCGCCCGGCGATCAGGGCCAGCACGGGCATCCGCAGCGAACGCAACTGCTCGTCGGTGAACAACTTGGGCGACGGCAGGGCGATGCGGTAGGTCCGCATCCCCTCGTCGATCACCCGCGCCACCGGGTCCGCTGCGTCGACCTCCGCGCCACCGGAAATCCAGTCGAGGAACGCCGGGCGCGCCCACCGGTCGATGCCGGGGATCGCGGCGAGCGTGGCACGGACCACCAATCCCACGGTCAGGCCGCCGAACGTCAGCACAGGGTCGATCACGGTGAGCGACCTCAGCCGCTCCGGCGCCCGTACGGCGAGATTGACCGCGAGCCAGCCGCCGAACGAGTACCCGATCAGATGCACGGCCGCCAGGTCGAGTTCCGCCAGCACCGTACTCAGCCACGCGGCCTGATCCGCACCGTCGCGGATCGGGACGGTCTGTTCACTGCGGCCGGCTTCGCCGATGAGGTCCACCGCGTAGACCTCGCCGTGCCCGAGCAGCGCGGTCAGGTTGGGTTCCCACATCACCGCGGTCCCCGCGCGGCCGGGCAACAGCACGATCGGCGTTCCACCCGGCTGCCCGAACCGGTACACGCGCGCCACCCCGAACGCCGTCTGGACGTCATGGATCCCGGCCGGCGCGGGCAAAGCCGCCAGACCTCGTTCGTAGACGGCCTCGTACTCGGCACGTGCCTCCGACGAGGCGAAACCGCCCACCTTCATTCGCACCCCTCCTCTTTACGGTACGATCGGATTGTAAACAGTTCGTGAGAAGTTGGCAATCCAATCGGACTGCCAAAAGGAGGAGCGCGTGCCCAAGCGAGTCGATCACGAGCACCGGCGGCAGCAGATCGCCGCGGCCGTGCGCCGCATCGCGGCCGACCGGGGACTCGAAGGGGTCAGCCTGAACGAGGTCGCGGCCGAAGCAGGGATCTCGAAAGGGTTCGTCCAGCACTACTTCGCGTCGAGGGACGACATGCTGCGTTATGCGACGACCACCTTGCGGGGCGCGCTCGAGGAGCGCATCGTCGCCCGGTCGGGGGACGGGGTCCGCGTGCGGGATCTGCTCATCGCCTTGCTTCCCCTGGACGAGGCCGCACGGGACGACGCGCTGGTCGCCAACGCGTTCCTCGTGCGCGCTCTCAAGGACCCGGAGATCGCCTGCCACTTCCGGACCGGCCATCGCCTGCTCCGCGACACGGTGGCGGCCCTGCTCGCGGCCGCACGGGCGGACGGCGATCTCGTGCCCACCGTCGACCCGGCCACCGAGGCCGTCCTCCTGCTGGCCCTGGTGTCCGGCCTGGCCGACGCGGTGCTCCTCGGCTACCAGTCCGGCGACGAGGCCATCGCCCTCATCGACCTCCACCTGTCACGGATCACCGCCACACGAAGGAACCCCCGATGACGCGCCGCTCCGCGCCGGTCCTCGCCGTCGCATCACTCGCCCTGCTCAGCGCATGCGGGCCGAGATACGACGAAGCCACCACGGAACCCGTCCCCAGTCCCGCACCCACCTCGGCGGCCGAGAGGGAGAAGGCTCCGAGCGACCTCGCGGGCAAAGTCCAGTACGACATCAAAGGACGGGCGGAGGACATGATCGGCGGACCGAACCCGGGCCTCACTCTCCAGTGCGGCGAGTTTTCCGGCCAGTCGCTGAGCTGCTCGGCCCGTTTAAAGGACCAGATCATCCAGATCGACGCCCGGGTGTACGACTACTCCCCCGGCCTGGCCCTCGACACCTACAGACAGGACATCACCCCGAAGGCGCGTTTCCTCCTCCGGGACCAGGTGCACCGGGAATTCCACGAATCGATCATGGCCTTCCAGAACGGCGACCCGCTCGACGCGGACGACGTGCTGCGCTGCGACAAGATGCCGGAAGTGACGACCGTCCGGCTGGGTGTCGACGACGAGTGGGTGGACACCGGAATCCGCTGTTACCACTACGGCGGGACGCTGACCACGACGAAACGCCTGAACGTCATGTCCAGGGACATCAACTTCTACGACTGACCTCGTCGTGAGTGGTAAGGACGGTTCTATTGAGGGGTAAGGCGAACGTGGCGTGGTGTCGGGGCGTGTCGCGAAGCCACTTTCGCGACGTTGGATGTCCCGAAAGTGGCTTTCGCGACGTTGACGGAGGCTCGTGAGTGGTGAGGACGGTTAGAACCGTCCTCACCACTCACGAGGCCCGATCACTTACGGGCGCGCGGGCCTCTTCGCGGGCTCGCAGCACCCCACCGCGCAAGGCGACCCGTTGACCGTGCACCCGGCCGCCGGGAACGGCGACAGCTTCCGCGCCGGCGCCCCCTCGATGTGTTCCCGGATCAGCTCCACGACGAGCTCGGCGAAGCGCGGGTCGGTGTCCGGCGTCGCGGCTCGCGCGAAGCCCATTCCGTGCTCCGCGGCCCGCTCGGCGGCCTCGTTGTCGAGGTCCCAGATCACCTCGAGGTGGTCGGACACGAAACCGACCGGGCAGACGACCACCGAGGTGACGCCTTCCGCGTGCAGCGCGTCGATGTGGTCGACGATGTCCGGCTCCAGCCACGGCACCTGCGGCGGGCCGGAGCGCGACTGCCAGACGACGTCGTAGGTCTCGATCCCGGCTTCGGCCGCGACGAGGCGGGCGGCCTCGGCGATCTGGCGTGAGTAGCGCCGTCCGCCTTCCGAGGGCGGTCCGGAGGCGGTGTCGGCGGACTCGGGCACCGAGTGGGCACAGAACACCGTCCTGGTCCCGGGCTGGTTCCCCAGCTTCGCGTGCGCGGCGCGAACGGCGTCGGCGAAAGCGGCGATGAACAGCGGGTGGTCGAAGAACTGCCGCAGCTTCACCAGTTCGGGCGCGCCGTCGCCGACCGCCGCACGGGCGCGCTCGATGTCCTCGTCGTACTGACGGCAGGCGGAATAGCCGCCGTACGCGCTCGTCGGGAAGACCAAGACGCGCTGAGCACCCGACTCGGTGATCTCGGCCAGCGTGTCCTCGACCATCGGCCGCCAGTTGCGGTTACCGAAGTGGACGGGCAGATCGATCCCGGCGGCCGCGAGCCGCTTCTCCACCGCGGAAATCGCGTCCCGGTTCAGCCGGTTGATCGGCGAGACCCCGCCGAAGTGCTGGTAGTGCTCGGAGACCTCGAGCAGCCGTTCCCGGGGGACCCCTCGTCCCCGCGTGACGTTCTCCAGGAACGGCATCACCTCGTCGGGTCCCTCGGGACCACCGAACGAAAGCCAAAGCAGCGCGTCGTAACCCACCCCGTCATCTTGCCGGTGTGGCGCCACGCACGCTGACCCGGCCCGTTTTGAACCGACCGATCCAAAACATGGTACGGTCGGTTCCATGGCCAGGCCGAAGGAATTCGACGAACGCGCCGCGATCGGGCACGCCATGGACGCGTTCTGGGCCTGCGGCTACGAGGGCACGTCGACACAGGCCCTCTGCGAAGCCACCGGCCTGGGTCGCAGCAGCATCTACAACACCTTCACCAGCAAGCACGAACTGTTCATGCGCGCGCTCGACCACTACGCCGAGCGTGGAATCGTGGCCAGAACGGCCCTGCTGGAGGAATCCGGGACCGGGATCGAGCGGTTCCGCGCCCTGTTCTCGCACACGATCGACGAGGAAGTCACGCACCACGGCCGGGGCTGTCTCGTGGTCAACACGGTGGCCGAATTCGGCGACCGTGATCCCGAGGTCAAGGCGCGGATCGACGCCGACACCAGACGACATCTCACCCTTCTCTCGGCCTGCGCCAGGGAAGGACAACTCGACGGGACGATCGCCGGCGGCCGCGAACCCGGCGCCATCGCGGAGTTCGCGCACAGCACCGTCGCCGGGCTGCGGCTGATGTCCCGCCGCGGCGCCGGACGGGCCGCCATGGAGGCCGTCGCCGACATCGCACTGAACGCGATCGCCGCGAAGTAGACCGAAGCAAGCCCGTGCGCAACGCTGCCCACATTTTGGACTGATCAATACAAAACTGGAGGGAATTCCCGTGCCTTTGGCAGTCTGCGTACTCGGACTGAGCGTGTTCGCGCTCGGCACGTCCGAGTTCATGATCACCGGCCTGCTGCCGGGGATGGCGGCCGATCTGAACGTCGGCATCCCGGAAGCCGGCCTGCTCATCTCGGCTTTCGCGATCGGCATGGTGGTCGGCGCTCCCCTGCTCGCGATCGCGACACTCAAGGTGCCGAGGCGCGCAACCCTGATGGCCCTGCTCGTGGTCTTCGGGATCTCGCACGTCGTCGGCGCGCTGGGGTCGGGATACGCCTTGCTCTTCGCGACCCGCGTCGTCAGCGCCGTCGCCTGCGCCGGGTTCTGGGCGGTCGCCGCGGCCACCGCCGTCGCACTGGTCCCGGCCGAACGCCGTGGCCGTGCGCTGGCCATCCTGGTCGGCGGGCTCACCGTCGCGAACATCGCCGGGGTGCCCGCCGGGACTTTCCTCGGCCAGCACGCGGGCTGGCGCGCGGCGTTCTGGGCGGTCACGGCCCTCACCGTCATCGCGTTGATCGGCGTCTTCGCCCTGGTCCCGGAGACCCAGAACGGCGAGGACAAGACCGACATCGCGACCGAACTGCGGCTCTACCGCGGCGGCCGGTTCTGGCTGGCGCTCGGCGTGATCGCGCTCGCGCAGGCGATGATCTTCGCGACCTTCAGCTACCTCGCGCCCTTGCTGACCGACGTCGCCGGGTTGCCGGAAAGCTGGGTGCCGGGGGTGCTTTCCCTGTTCGGGCTCGGCGCGCTGATCGGTATCACCGCCGGCGGCAGGCTCGCCGACGCGAGGCCCTTCGCGACCCTCTACGGCGGCCTCGCGGTCGCCCTGCTCGCCCTGGTGCTGCTCGCGCTCTCCGGCCCGGCGACCCCGGTCGCGATCTTCGCCGTGTTCCTGTTCGGCGTCGCCGGGTTCGGGATCAATCCCGCCCTGAACGTCCGCGCCTTCGCCGTCGCGGGCAACGCGCCCACGCTCGTCGGCGCGAGCACGACCGCCGCCTTCAACGTCGGCAACACCGTCGGTCCCTGGCTCGGCGGCGAGTCGATCGACGCCGGCCTCGGCTATCCGAGCGTCGCGTGGGTGAGCGCCGGACTCGGCGCGGCCACCGTGCTCGCACTCACCTTCGCCGCCGGTGTCCAGCGCACCGACGACACCCGCCTGCTTCGCGAACCTATTACCCAGTAAGGAGAATCATGTCCGAACGAACCCGAACCACTCTCGACGAGTTCTTCCGCCGAATGTCCACAGGAGACACTGACGGTGCCTCCCCTGAAGTACATGAAGGCCCCCATCCTTGCGCCTGGCGCAAGGATGGGGGCCTTCATGTACTTGCGGGGCTCAGATGCCGAGGGCGTGCACTCCGCCGTCGACCATGATCATCGAGCCGGTCGTGGCGGGCAACCAGTCCGACAGCACGGCACAGACCGACTTCGCCGTCGGGTCCGGGTCGGAGCTGTCCCAGCCGAGCGGCGCGCGGTCGCCCCAGCCCTCCTCCAGCTCGGAGAAACCGGGGATCGACTTCGCCGCCATGGTCTTCATCGGACCGGCGCTGACCAGGTTGACCCGGATACCCTTCGGGCCGAGGTCGCGCGCCAGATACCGGTTCACCGACTCCAGCGCCGCCTTCGCCACGCCCATCCAGTTGTAGACGGGCCACGCGACGCGCGCGTCGAAGTCCATGCCGACGATCGACGAACCGCGCGAGAGCAGCGGCAGGGTCGCGACCGCGAGCGCCTTGAAGGAGTACGCCGAGACGTCGACGGCCACCTTCACGTCCTCGCTGGGGGCGTCCAGGAACGGCGCGCCGAGGCACGACTGCGGCGCGAACCCGATCGAGTGCAGCACGCCGTCGAGTCCGTCGACGTGCTCACGGACACGGTCGGCGAGCGAGTCGAGGTGCTCCTGGTTGGTGACGTCCAGCTCCAGCACCGGCGCCTCCACGGGGAGCCGCTTGGCGATGCGCTCGACGAGCGACAGCCTGCCGAAGCCGGTGAGCACGACCTTCGCGCCCTCCTGCTGCGCGATCTTGGCCGCGTGGAACGCGAGCGAGGCGTCGGTGATGACGCCGGTGATCAGCAGGCGCTTGCCTTCGAGCAGTCCTGGCACGGGACCTCCAGTCCGGAGTGGTTTCGATCGGTACGGGAAAAAAGGGGGGACGTCAGTGGCCCATGCCGAGGCCGCCGTCGACCGGCAGCACCGCGCCGTTGACGTAACCGGCCTCTTCGGAGGCCAGGTAGCGGACGGCGGCGGCGATCTCCGACGGCTCGGCGTACCGGCCGGAGGGAACCTGGGCGAGGATCTCCTTCTTGCGGTCCTCGCCGAGCTCGTCGGTCATGTCCGTGGCGACGAAGCCCGGCGCGATGACGTTCGACGTGATGTTGCGCGAGCCCAGCTCACGCGCGAGCGAACGGGCGAGACCGACGAGACCGGCCTTGCTCGCCGCGTAGTTGACCTGACCCGCCGACCCGCTGAGGCCGACCACGGACGAAATGAAGATGTAGCGGCCCCACTTGCCGCGCAGCATGCCGCGGGAGGCGCGCTTGGCGACGCGGTACGCGCCGGTGAGGTTGGCGTCCACCACGCGGGTGAACTGCTCCTCGCTCATGCGCATCAGGAGCGTGTCGTCGGTCATGCCGGCGTTCGCGACGAGGACCTCCACCGGGCCCTGGTGCTCCTCGACGAGCTTGAAGGCGGCGTCGATCTGCTCGGCGTCGGTGACGTCGGCCTGCACCCCGAAGAGGCCTTCGGGCGCGCCGGAACCGCGGTGCGTGATCGCGACCTTGTGTCCCTGCGCCGCGAGGTCCTTCGCGATCGCCAAACCGATGCCGCGGTTGCCGCCGGTGACCAGTACCGACCGTCCCACAGAGTTCTCCTCGCCTCGTCCTGTCGCGCTGACGGCACTGAGGCTATCGGCTCGCCGGGTTCGCGCCGGAGCCACGCCACCCCTACCTCCGGGTAACCGCGACTGTCCTAAGCGGATGTTAGGAACCGCGCCGAAACCTTGCCCGGCGGTCACGGATTGTTCACCGTGAGCCGGAACACAGGAGGTCAAAGATGACAACCCGGATCGGCGCGGCGTCGCCGCCCGTAAGCGAGCGACGAGTCGTCGGCAACGTGCTGCGCGGCTCGATCGGCAACCTGGTCGAGTGGTACGACTGGTACGCCTACGCCGCCTTCACCACGTACTTCGCGAAGTCCTTCTTCCCCACCAAGGACACGACGGCGGCCTTCCTCGGCACCGCGGCGGTGTTCGCCGTCGGATTCCTCATGCGGCCACTCGGCGGCTGGATGCTGGGCCGGTTCGCCGACCGGTTCGGGCGACGAAGCGCACTCGTGCTTTCCGTCACGTTGATGGCGACGGGGTCGCTGATGATCGCCGTGACCCCGACCTACGCCACGATCGGGATCGCCGCGCCGATCCTGCTCCTGGTCGCCCGGCTCGTCCAGGGGCTCTCGGTCGGCGGCGAGTACTCGACCTCCGCGACCTATCTGTCCGAAGTGGCCACTCCGGGCAAGCGCGGCTTCTACTCCAGCTTCCAGTACGTGACGCTGTACGGCGGCCAGCTGCTGGCGCTCGGTCTCCAGCTGCTGCTGCAGGCCGTCCTGACCGAGCAGCAGCTGACCTCGTGGGGCTGGCGGATCGCCTTCGTCGTCGGCGCGCTCGCCGCGGTCGTGGTGATGCTCCTGCGCCGCGGGATGGACGAGTCGGCCAGCTTCGAGGAGACCAAGGCCTCCGGCACCGGCAAGGACGCCGGCGACAAGGGCACGCTGCGCGCGCTGATCAAGTACCCCAAGGAGATCGCGCTCGTCATCGGCCTCACCCTCGGCGGCACGGTGTCGTTCTACACCTTCGCCACCTACAGCCAGAAGTTCATGGAGAACACCGCGGGCATCCCGCGCCGGACGGTCACGCTGATCCTGTTCTGCGCGATCCTCGTCGCCGCGATCCTGCAGCCGTTCGCGGGGAAGCTGTCCGACCGCATCGGCCGCCGTCCGCTGCTGATGTTCTTCGGGATCGCCGGCACGCTGCTGACCGTCCCGATCATGACGCTGATGGGCGGGACGAAGCAGCCGGTGCTCGCCTTCCTGCTGATGCTGGCCGGACTGGTGATCGTCACCGGGTACACCTCGATCAACGCGATCGTGAAGGCCGAACTGTTCCCGACGAAGATCCGCGCGATCGGCGTCGGTCTCCCCTACGCGCTCACCGTCGCGATCTTCGGCGGCACCGCCGAGCTCATCGCGCAGGCGCTCAAGGGAGCGGGCCACGAATCGGTGTTCTTCTACTACGTCGCGGGCTGTGTCCTGGTCTCGCTGATCGTGTACGGCACAATGCGGGAAACCTCGAAGACCTCGGAGCTGGACAAGAAGAAGCAGCCCGAGCCCGAGCTCGTGTCCGGCCGCGAAGGCTAGGCGGGAAGGTGTGGCCGTGCGGGTGCTGCTCGTCGAGGACGACGCCGGTGTCGCCGACGCGCTCGCCGAAGCGCTGCAGGCGCGCGGCCACACCGTCTCCCATGCCATCCGCGGCAGCGACGCGCTGCACCGGCACCGCGCGGCCGACGTGATCCTGCTCGATCTCAACCTGCCCGACATGAACGGGCTGGACGTGCTCAGAAAGGTCCGGCAGGTCTCGCCGGTGCCGGTGCTCGTGCTCACCGCGAGCGGGGACGAACGGTCCGTGGTGCGCGGGCTGCGGCTCGGCGCCGACGACTACCTGACCAAACCGGTCCGTCTGGCCGAACTGCTGGCCAGGATGGACGCGGTCGTACGCCGCGCCGCCGTCTCCGCCGCGCCGCGGGACGGCGTCGTGCGCGTCGAGGACGTCGAGATCGACCTCGGCGCGCGGCGCGTGCTGGTCGACGGGCACGACATCGGGCTCACCGCCAAGGAGTTCGCCGTCCTGGCCGTGCTCGCCGCCCGCCCGGGCACAGCGGTGAGCCGTCAGCAGCTGATGGACGAGGTCTGGGGCGACGCGTACCTCGCCGTCTCCCGCTCGCTCGACGTGCACCTGACCCAGCTGCGCGCGAAGCTCGACCGGCCGGGACTGCTGACCACGATCCGGGGTTTCGGCTACCGGCTGGGCCGGGACTGACCGGTGCGCGCCCGGCTGCTGGTCGTCCTCGTCGCGCTCGCGCTGACCGTGGTCGCCGCGTTCGCCGTCCCGCTGTTCGGGTCGACCGCCGCGCAGCGGACCCAGCAGCTGGTGATCGCCCGCAACGCCGATGTCGACCGGTTCGTCGTCCTCGCCCAGCAGGCCGTCGACGCCGCCGACCCGACCGCGCTGGCGGTAGACGCCGCGCGGTATTCGTCGTTATACGGCGAAGCGGTCGTGGTGGTCGACGCGTGCGGGGTGCCGCTGGTCGAAACCGGCGGGATGACCGCCGCGGACGCGGTGGTCCGCTCACTCGTCGAAGCCGCACTGCGCAACCAGCCCGCGCAGGGACCGGAGCAGCTGAGCCCGTGGTCGGCGGATCCGGTCCTTTTCGCCCGTCCGGTGGGCACCGGGACCCGGGTGGCCGGCGTGGTCGTGCTTCGCGCGTCGGTGACCACGGCGGCGGCCGACGTCGCCGCCCGCTGGGCCGCGATCGTCGCGGGCGCGGTGCTGGTCGCGGCGGTGTTCGTGCTGCTCGCGGTTCTGCTGGCCCGCTGGATGGTGCGGCCGCTGCACGAACTGGAGACCGGCGTGCAGGCGGTGACCGAAGGGCATCGCGCACAGGTTCCCGACCGGGCCGGGCCCCGCGAGCTGCGTTCCCTCGCGACGTCGTTCAACCGGATGTCCGACGCCGTCGTCGAGGCGTCCGAACAGCAGCGGCGGCTCGTCGCGGACGCGTCGCACCAGCTGCGGAATCCCATGGCGGCCTTGCGGTTGCGAGTGGACTCCCTGGCCGCGCAGGTCGACGGGGACGGCCAGCGGGCCTACCGGGCGACCGTCGCGGAGGTCGAGCGCCTGGAGTCCCTGCTCGACGGTCTGCTCGCGCTGGCGCTCGCCGAAAGCGCCGCGACCCGGCTCGCCGCGGGTGAGTCCGGCGACGAACCCTGCGATCTCCCGGCCGTCCTGGCCGAACGGGTCGACGCGTGGCGTCCCTCGGCCGAAGACGCGGGAGTCGGCCTCGCGGCGTCGGAAGGCCACGACGAGCCGGTGCCGGTGCGGTGCGCGGAAAGCGAGCTGGCCCAAGTGCTGGATGTCCTGCTGGACAACGCGGTGCGTTACGCGGGACAGGGCGCCACGATCACCACCGGCTACGAAACCGGCGACACCACAGCCACGGTCTTCGTGTCCGACAACGGTCCTGGACTGTCCCCAGAGGACCGCGCACGCGCGACCGAACGATTCTGGCGTGCCGGTGGCGACGGCGCGCCGCGCGGAACGGGCCTGGGGCTGGCGATCGCGAGTCAGCACGTGCTCGCCCGGGGCGGGAAACTCGAACTGCGCGAGGCGAAACCGTACGGGCTCGAAGTCCGCGTCGAACTCCCTCTCGCGGCAGGGGAATGACCATGACCGTCACCAGGCGTACCGCGCTCCTCGCCGGGCTCGCGACGCTCGCGGGATGCTCCACCGCGGGCTACCGGGGCCCGGAGCGAGAGGTCGTCGTCGCCGCGGGCGAGAGCGGCGGGTTCTATCTCGCCTTCGCGGAACTCTTGGCCCAGCAGCTGAACCTGGCGGAACCGCGGCTGCGCGCGACGGCCGTCGCCACCGAGGCCAGTGTCGAGAACCTGCGGCGGCTGCGCGACGGCCGGGCCGATCTCGGGCTCGTCCTCGGCGACGTCGCCGAGTCCGCCTTCGCCGGTGCGGAGCCGTTCTCCGTTCCGATCGCGTTCTCGGCCATCGGCCGCGTCTACGAGAACTACCACCAGCTCGTGGTCCGGGCGGACGGCGGCGTGCGGTCGCTCGCCGATCTGACCGGGCGGCCGGTGGCGATGGGCGCGAGCGGGTCCGGCGTCGCGGTGTTCAGCACGCGTCTGTTCGCCCGCGCCGAAGTCCCCGTGAAGGCGAAGAACCTGCTCTTGGGTGAAGCGATCAACGCGCTGGCGGCGCACGAGGTCGACGCGCTGCTCTGGTCCGGCGGGATCCCGACGCCCGCGCTCACCGAGCTGAACCGGACCACCCCGATCACGCTCCTCCCGCTCGACAGCCACCTTCCCGCGCTGCGCGCGGGCTACGGCCCGGTGTACGACCAGGTCCACGTTCCGGCGCAGGCCTATCAGGGGGTCGGTGAACTGCGGACGATCGGCGTCGCGAACCTGCTGCTGGCGGCTCCTTCACTACCCGACGACGTCGCGGCGGCGGTGGCGCGGGTGCTGGCCGGGCACGCCGCCGACCTGGTCCCGGCGGCCGCGGTGGGGACGCAGTTCCTCGACGTCCGGACGCTGATCGGCACCGGCAAGGTCCCGCTGCATCCCGGAGCCGCGTCGGCCTACCGTGCCCTGCACGGGTGATCAAGGCTCCGTCTTCAGAGGGATGCGCGTCGCACCGGCGCGCTGCCAGGGTCGGAAGCAGGCGGCCATCGGGCCGCCCCGATCCGGAAGGACTCGAAGCAGTGTCATCGAGACACACCAGGGTGGTGCGGGGTTCGGCGCTGATCGCGGGCCTCGCGCTCGCGGGCGGGCTCGCCACGGCGGCCCCCGCCGTCGCGGCCGACCAGGCCAAGCTCACCGCACCGGCCCTCACCGGCCCGTACGAAGTCGGCACCACCGACCTCCACCTCGTCGACCCGTCCCGCCCCGATCCGTGGAAACCGGAACGGCGCCGGGAACTCATGGCCACCGTCACCTATCCGGCGGACCGGCTCGCCGACGGACCCCGGGCGCCGTGGCTCACGCCCGGCATCGGCACCGTCATCGATCAGATGCTGGCGGGTGAGGACTACCTCGGTCTCCCGGCCGGTTCCATCGACTGGGCGTCGGCGAAGCGGCGCGCCGGGCTCGGCGTCCCCGTGGCGCAGGGCGCGCCGAAGCCCGTGGCGCTCTTCTCCCCCGGTTTCGGCGGGCCGCGGGAGACGTACTCGGCGATCGTCGACGACCTGGCGAGCCGCGGGTACGTCGTCGTCTCGCTCTCGCACACCTACGAGAGCGCCGCGGTCGAGTTCCCCGGCGGACGACTCGAAACGGCCGTTCCGCCGGGCGAGGAACCCGAGTTCATGAAGAAGGCGCTCGACGCCCGGGTCGCCGACAGCAGGTTCGTCCTCGACCAGCTGGCGAAGATCAGCCGCGGGCAGAACCCGGACGCGGAGAACCGGCCGCTCCCGCGCGGGCTCGGCTGGTCGCTCGATCTGTCCAGGGTCGGCGCCTACGGCCACTCCTACGGCGGGTTCACCGCCGGTGAGACGATGATCCACGACCGCCGTGTCGACGCGGGGATCAACCTCGACGGCGCGATGGCGACCGCGTTCGGCTACCCGCCGGGCAGTGCCTACGTGCCGGGCGAGGTCACGAAACGCGGTCTCGACCGGCCGTTCCTGTTGATGGGCGCCGAAGGCGTCGACGAGAACGGAAAACCGCTCGAACACACGCACCGGCATCCCGAATTCGACCGCAGCTGGGCGGACTTCTGGGCCAACCAGCGAGGCTGGAAGCGTGACCTGCTGCTGCGCGGCGGCAGCACGCACATGGCGTACAGCGACCTGCAGGTCGTGGTGCCGCAGCTCGGTTCGCGAGTCGCGCCGGAGAAGCGGGAGGCGGTCATCGGCACCATCGATCCCCGTCGTTCGCTCGCCGCGCAGCGGGACTACATCGGCGCGTTCTTCGATCTGCACCTGAAGGGCCGTGACCGGCACCTGTTCGACGGCGAGTCACCCCGCCATCCGGACATCGACTTCATCGAGTAGGCGGACGCGCGTGAAGGCCCCCTTCCTCTCGGGTCGAGCCGGGGGGAGGGGGCCTTCACGTAGGTTGGAACCGTGACCGAGCCACGGAAACCGATCGTCGAGATGCCGCTGCGCGTGCGCTACCACGAATGCGACGGGCAGGGCATCGTGTTCAACGCGAACTATCTCGCCTACGTCGACATGGCCATGTTCGAAGTGGAGAAAGCCCTCTTCGGCTCGCACCAGGCGGCGTTGGCCCGCGGAGTCGACGTCGTCGTCGCCGAGTCGAACCTCCGCTACCGCGCGCCTTGCCGCTACGACGACGAACTGGCCGTGGCCGTCTTCCTGGACCATCTCGGCACGACGTCACTGATCATCGACTTCGAGATCACCCGCGGCGGCGACGTGTGCACGGAAGTGAAGACCCGTTACGTCTTCGTCGACCCGGCGACGCTCAAGAAGGCGGCGCCGCCCGCGTCGGTGCGCGAGGCGTACGCCGCCTTCCTGCCCGCTCAGGCGGACTGAACGCCGGGGCGCCGGTCCTCGACGACGTAGCTGGCGCGCGTGCTGATCGGCGCGCCGGGGGTGTTGACGAACGGCACCACCCGGAAGTCACTCCGCCATCGCTGCCGGTTGACGTTGACCCGGACGTACCCGCGCTGGCTGTTGAAGAACTTCATGTGCGGGTTGGCCTTCAGCAGGTTCTCCCCGGCGGGCGTCATGTCGGCGCCGTTGCCGCCGCTGGTGATCGACGTCCCGACGAACTCGCTCGCCACGGTGGGCGAACCCGGGTCGGCGAAGTCGCGCTTGAGGTCCCAGGCGTAGTTCTGATGCCTGTCGCCGGTGATGACCACCAGGTTCCGCACCCCGCGATCCTGCGCCGCGGCGAGCACGCGGTCGCGGTCGGCGACGTAGCCGTCCCACGGGTCGAGGTAGACGTTCATGGCCTCGCCGGCGTCGGTGTCGGTCTGCCCCATCGGCGCCTGGTTGCCGAGGATCTGCCACCGCGCGTGGGAGCGGGAGAAACCGTCGAGCAGCCACTTCCGCTGCTCCGCACCGAGCAGGGTGCGGTCCTCGTCGAAGCGCTCGGCGCAGTTCGCCGACTGGCCGTCACCGCACGGCTGGTCGTCGCGGTACTGGCGGGTGTCGAGCATGGTGAAGTCGGCCAGCGTGCCGTAGCTCAGCCGCCGGTGAAGACGCGCGTCCGGCCCCTTCGGCAACTGGGCGATGCGATACGGCAGGTGCTCGTACATCGCCTGGAACGCCTGGGCGCGCCGCTGGCGGAACACCGCGGGATCCTGGTCCGGTTCCTTGTCGACCTGGGAGATGTCGCCCGCCCAGTTGTTCTCCACCTCGTGGTCGTCGTTGACGTGGATCCACGGGAAGGCGGCGTGCGCGGCCATCAGCGGCGCTTCGGACTTGTAGAGCGCGTACTGGAGCCGGTAGCGCGCCAGGTCGAAGGTCTCGCCCTTGAACTGCGGTCCCACCGGCGTTCCGCGGCCGACGCCCGTGACGCCGCTTTCGTAGAGGTAGTCGCCCAGATGCACGACCAGGTCCAGGTCCTCGGCCGCCATGTGGTCATACGCGGTGAAGTGCCCGGCCTCCCAGTTCTGGCAGGACGCGAACGCGAAGTTCAGCTCGCGCGGTGACGACCACGCCACGGGCGCCGTCCGGGTGCGGCCGACCGGCGAGATCTCGCCGCCGGTGCGGAAGCGGTAGAAGTACTCGTGGTCCGGCGCGAGGCCGTGGATCTCGGGATGCACGGAGTGGCCGAGTTCGGGCGTGGCGACCACGGAGCCGCGGCGGACGACGGCGCGGAAACGCTCGTCGAGCGACACCTCGTACTCGACGCGGACCGGCGTCCGCGGCATGCCGCCGAAACCGTCGGCCTCGTAAGGCTGCGGCGCGAGCCTGGTCCAGAGCACGACACCGCCGGGCAACGGGTCACCCGACGCGACGCCGAGGGTGAACGGGTTGCCGGCACCGCGAGCGAGCGGCATCGCGCCGGCGGCGTTCCAGGCACCGGTCCCCAGCAGGACGGCGGCCGCGCCGGCGGAGCCATAACCGAGGAAGCGACGCCGCGACAGGGGGTGAGGGATCGAAGGCATGAAGCCCTCCTGTGGTGGGATGGTCACGGGCGGGCCTCATGCTCGTCCGGCTTGATGGCCGCCCGGCCGCGCTCAGGCGAAGCGCCCATGAACGAAAGACGATCAACCCTCGTGTTCCGCATCCTGTTCTACCGCCCCGAAATCCCGCCCAACACGGGTAACGCGATCCGCTTGACCGCGAACACCGGCTGCGAACTCCACCTGGTGGAGCCGCTCGGTTTCACGCTGGAGGACAAGCAGCTGCGGCGCGCCGGGCTCGACTACCACGACCTCGCGCGCGTCCACGTCCACGCGGATCTCGACGCGGCTTGGGCGGCCTTGCTGCCCGCCCGGGTCTACGCGTTCAGCGCTTCGGCGACGCGGCTGCACACCGACGTCGCGTACGAGCCAGGAGACGTGCTGATGTTCGGGCCGGAGTCGGCGGGGCTGCCTGCCGAAGTGCAGGGCTCCTCCCAGGTGACCGACCGGGTACGGCTGCCGATGCTGCCGACGAGCCGGTCGCTGAACCTTTCGAACACCGCGGCGATCAGCGTCTACGAGGCTTGGCGGCAGAACGGCTTCGCGACTCCCAGTGGCTCGTGAGTGGTAAGAGCCTGTCTTTGATGCCGGTTGCGGGTATGGGTCGGGCCTCTGCTAGTGATCTTGA
>NZ_AOHO01000083.1 GCF_000342005.1 Amycolatopsis decaplanina DSM 44594 | reverse complement strand
ACTATGATGACCAGGCGCCTGACCCGCCACTAAGCGCGCCAGGACCACCCAGTCAGGTTCCAAGACACGCTCTAAGGACGGTTCTAACCGTCCTTACCACTCACGAGGAGCTCAGTCGCCGTTCCACTTGGCGTCTTCGGCGTCGGCCTGCTTCGTGCGTTCCTTGGCGATCTCCAGGGCGCGCCTGGCCGTCGCCTCATCCGGGTACGGCCCGAGGAGGTCGATGCTCCGGCCTCGTTCCAGGTGCTCGACCTGGTTCGTCTTGGTGTTGAAGTACCAGCCCTGATCCGGGTTCGGGTCGCTCGACATACGTCAAGCCTGACATCACCCGGACGTCCTGTCATCACTTGCGATAGCGGTAGGGGATCTCCGTGGGATCGCCGGTCGGCCCGAACTCGCCGCCCTCGGGCTGGTCCACCTTCGAGCTTTCCGGCACGTTCTCGGCGAGTTCGTCGAACCAGCCGCGGTGCATCGGAACGCCACGCGGCGGGGTCACGGCTTCCGGCGCGACAGGGACGCCCTGCGGCGGCGAAGCGGGCGACACCGGCTGCGGCAGGGGGCCCGAAGGCGGCCCGATCACCGGAGGTGCGGGTGGCGGCATCGCGGCCGACGGCGGAGTCGTGGCAGGTGGGCTCACCGGTGGCTCCGGCTCGGCCTGGGGTGGCGTGACCGACTGCGCTTCCGGCGTGGCCGGAGGCGCGCTCACCGGCGGAGGCGGCGTCTGGTTCGCGGCGGGCTGCCGCGTCTGACTCGGCTGAGGCAGCGGCGGCTGCACCTGCGGCGCAGCAGGTGAAGGTGCCTGAGGCGCAGGCATTTGAGGTGCTGGAGCTTGAGGCGCCGCGTGAGTGCCCGGGAACGGCGACACGGGCGGCCCGAAGGGCGGCGCGACCGTGCGCCACACCGGAGCCGGCCCGATGTTCATCGGTGCCGGGGCGCGCGGCGGCTGCCCGGTCGTGGGCGGCGCGGCCTGCGAAGGCGGCGCGGGCGCCTGACGCTGCGAGGGCTTCGGGATCGGGTCGAGGCACGAGACGAGCACCGTGGTGTTCGCCGGATCTTCGACCTTCCGGCCGCTGCGCTCGCGATAGATCATCTCGCCTTCGGTGTCCATCTCGACCAGGTAGCCGGCCTCCGCCAGCTGCTCCTCGTCGAGATCGACGAGCTTTTCGTAGCGCGACGGGACGACCCGGTAGATCGGCCAGGCGAGACGGGCGTTCTCCTGATGGAACTGGGCCAGCAGGGCGGCCATCTGCTGCTGCCACGGCAGCGACATCCCCTCGGCCAGTGAACGCGGCAACACGACGTAACCGGGGTCGACGCCCGGAAAGCCCTGGTTCAGCTGGTCGGCCAGCGGGGTGCTCGACGCCGGCCGTGCCGCCTGCCGCGCGGGCTGTGCGGTACCGAAAAGATCCCGGGGATCGGCCTCTGGGCCGCCTCCCGCCGCGGGCTTGCCTCGCCTTCCGAATTTCCGTGCCACGTTCTTCATCCTCTGCCAGTGTGCGGCCGCGTGCCGGTGGACAGGCCGCCACTTCGGGTGAATCCGATGGTCCCGCGATCGCGATACCACGCTCTCGCCATGCTAAACGCCAGGACGGACCGCCTGCGCGACCACTTCGGCCTCGTCGAAGGAGAAGTCGCGGATGTGCACCGGCACCCCGCTCTGCTGCGCCTCGACGACCTTGCCCTCACCCAGGTACATCATCACGTGGTGGATGGTCGCCGGGTTCGACGGCACGGTGGCGAGGAACAGCAGGTCACCCGGCTGCGCCTGACGGACGGGCAGCATCGCGCCCGCCTTGTACTGGTCCCGGGAGACCCGCGGCAGGATGATCCCGGCCGACTCGTAGGCCCGCAGCATCAGCCCGGAACAGTCGTAGCTGTTCGGTCCGGTGGCGCCCCAGATGTACGGCTTGCCCTGCTCGCCGAGCGCGAACTTGATGGCCTGGGCCGCCGCCTGGCTCGGCGGCACGACACTGCCGACGCTCGTACCGCAGCCGACGACGTCGACGATCTGGCCCTCGTTCTGCACGAGGAGGGCCGCCATCGGCTCCCAGTTGTGATACCGGTCGGGGAAGCCGGAGCGCTCCACGCGCTGCGCGGCGTCACCGGGACGCATGTTCTCCCAGTCCGGCACCGCGAGCAGCACGTCGAAGAACTTGTTGACCTGATACGGCGGGTCGGTGACCTGCGCGACGGTGCCCCAGCCCATCGACGGCCGCATCTGGAAGATGCCGAGCGAGTCGCGGTCGCCGTAGGTCAGGTTCCGCAGCTTGGACTCGGTCATCCCGGCCTGGATCGCCACCTGCCACGCGCGCGGGGACAGCGTCCGCTGCTTGCCGATCGAGATGATCAGCGCGACGATCCCCTTCTGTTCTTCGTCGAGTTTGTTGATGTCCGAAGAACCGCGATCGGTCTGGCCGGGCAGGGTCGGCCCGATCGACGCGTCACAGGAGGTCTTGACGATCCCGCCCGCCTGGGCCTCCGCGTGGTCGGTCACCACCTTGGTGACCGTGCTCGTGGTGACCACCGCGGCGAAGACCGCGGCGATCAGCACGCCGACGATGATCCCGATCTTCATCGGGTCAGCCCGCTTGAGTGAACTTGGTGACCCGCCATCCCGGGTTCGTCTTGACGACGGTCACCCGGACCTTGGGCCCGTCCGTCGGGACGTCGACGTCCATCGACCCGGTGACCGAGGACGCGACCTGCGGCTCCCCGGAAACCCTGGTCGCGGTGATGTTCGCGGGATCCACCGTCTTCAGATCCGTGGACCAGTACTCCTCGGTGGTGTACGGCCGCAATCCGTTCAGCCACTGCTCGGTCGTCGTACCGTCCGGATGGTTCGCCCATGCCGTCACCCACTCCTTGGCGACTCGCACACCGTCCTGGTCAGGTGGCGCGGAAGACGGCGGCGGCTGGGTGGTGAGCCTCGGCGGCAAGGTCGACGTCACGGTCACCGGCGCCGCGACGCCGGAACGGGAAGTGGCTGTCGCCGAAGCACCCGGGCCGCCTGCCGTCTGTCCCGGTTTTCCGATGGCCTTGGGCAGCATGATGCCCAGCGCGGTGAGCAGCACCGCGAGGATCACCAGCGTGCCGATGAGATGGCGGGGCGAGCGCAGCGGCCAGCCCCACAGTCTGCGGTAGACCGCGGTGCGCCCGCGGTTGGTCCGGATCGGCATGGGTCACCGGCCCACTGCGTGGTCTGTGTCGCGGACTTCCTCGCGGACCTCGAGCCCGCGCGACGGCCGGTACAGCACGAAGACCGGCTTGCCCGCGACGACTTCGGGATCGACGCGGCGAGGACGCGGTGTCGACGGCCCCGCCTGCACCGGCACGGCGCCCGAGTAGTCGGGAGTGGTGTAACCGCCACCCGCGGAATTCATCCGCGACGGCACCACGACCGGCTCGGGTTCGTCGCTCCAGCGCCGGTCGGCGACCGGCGAGGTGTCGACCCGGCGGCTCGGTACCTGGATCGGGCTCCGCCCGCCCGAGGTGAACATGGAATCGCCGGGACTACCCGCTGACGGGTTGTACTGGCCGAACACGGGAACGCCTCCGCCGCCACCGGCAGGCAGCGCGGGCAGGCCGCCGCCACCGCCGACGGCACCCGGCCACGGCGCTCCGGACCAGGCCGCCGCGGGGCGGATCGCGCCGGAGCCGTTGTCGAGCCGCTGGGAGCTGGCGAAGATCGTCGCCTCCGGCCGGAAGCGCCCGCCGCCGATCGTCGCGCCCACGGGACCGCGGAGGTCGCCGTCGACGACGTCGTCGGTGTCGCGGACGTTCTGCCAGAACGCGTCCTGCGGGGTCGGTTCGTTGTTCTTCCTGCGGAAGCGGGAGAAGAGCCCGCCGCGTGGCGAAGGCATCGCGCCGCCGACCATGCCGACGGACATCTCGACCATCTGCCACAGCCGCCGCACGGGACGGCCGACCATGAACAGCAGCACGGTGATGATGGCGGCCAGAACCATCTTCGTCAGCAAGGAAAGCGAGTTCCCCGCGGTGAAGATCGCTTCCAGGAGGAGGGTGTGCACGCCCGCCAGCACCGAGAGCACCATCAGGTTGAAGGCGACCGCGCCGACCACCTTCAGGATGCGCTGCATGATCTGGGGCTGGAGCAGCGCGATCAGGCCGATCAACGGAGCCGTCAGGACGAAGATCCTGATCAGCACCTGCGCGAGCAGTACCGTGGCCTTGGCCAGCAATTGGAACAGCGAGTAGAAGATGCCCTGGCCGAGAGAAAGGAAACCGGCGCCCACGCGGCTGCCGTCCTCACCGGTGAAGTACCCGGTCGCCGGGCCGAGTTTGGTGGAGATGTCCTTGAACGCCGCCTTCTTGGAGTCGACCAGCGTGGCGTCGGCGTCCCCGCCCTGCTGGATCTGACCCCACGTGAAGGCACGCGCGTCCAAAAGAGCCGGACCGTACTGGATCGCCTGCGGCGAGTCCGGGCTGCCGAACTCCCCGCGGAGCCAGTTGTCGTAGACGACCCGGCAATGCAGTTCGGTCGGGACCCGGTCCCACGGCTGGCGAGCCGCGACGGCCTCCGGAGTCGCCTGGCACGGTTGCGCCGTAGGCGGCTGAGGCTCGGACGGCGGCGGGGTCTTGGCCTCGTCGATGAACCCGGCCTGGATGTTGGTCGTGGTCTGCACGATCGCGTTGTCGATCGGATCGAGGAACCGCAGCAGCGCCAAGGAAGACGCGGCCAGCCAGACCGCGGCGAGCCCGTACAGCGCCCGTTTGCTGACCGCCGCGAGATCGCCACGCCAGATGTTGCGGAACAACATGATGGACATGATCAGCGCGGCCAGGCCGAACAACTGGGCGTAGATGTTGTTGTAGACCTTCTCGGCCCCGGCCTTGACGGCGTTGTACAGCGGGCTGAGCAGGCTGCCCTGCAACACGGTGTAGTGCAGTGAGTTCGTGGCACCGACGATGTTCTTGCCGATGTTGAACAGCTGGTTGCCCGCCCACGTGTCGATCGTGGAGTTGGGCGAGGTGATCCCGGCGAGCGGACCGCAGTCGGTTTCGAAGGTGTCCCAGACGTGTCCCGCGTACCCGTAGACGTTGTACGGGCTGCCGCCTTCACCGCGAGCCGTGGCGGGCGGGTCGAGCGCGCCGACCATGCCCGCGCCGGGCCGTTCCGGGTTCGGCGCCTCACCACAGGCCGCGGCCGACGCCGCCGGAGCGGTCGCCACGGCCTGCAGACCCAGGATCAGCATGACGACGAACATCGTCGCCCGTCGGCTGGGTCTGGTCTTGCCCGGCCGCGGCCCCTCTTTGAGACGGCGGCGCAGTGCGTGCCAGCCGGCGGCGAACGCGAGGACGAACGCCAGTGTGATCACCGTGTTCATGCGGCATCCCTGCCGGTGCCACCCTTACCGGCGCGCGCGTGCTCGCCTTGACCTCCGCTGGAGCCGTTGGAGCCGTTGTGTCCGTTTTGGACGGCGCCTTGGACTTCGCCCGTCTCCGCGGCCAGCGGGTCCGGGGCGCCCAGCATCTGCTCGTCGGTGAGGCCGACCTCGAGTTCGGCCGCGAGCTCGAGATCCTCTTCGAGCTCGAAGTCGTCCTCCGGCGGTGTCGGGACGTACTGCTTCTCCTCCGGGACCGCGAGTTCGTTGCCCGGCTTCGACGGCTTGGCGTCGGGCGAACCCGGCGTGGTGTCCATGACCCGGCGCAAGTGCTCCAGGTGCGGGCCGGAGAAGTCGACGCGGATCCGCTCCACGCCGCCGGCGCCGTCACCGAAGATGAACTGGCGGGGCTCGACGTCGCGCTGGAGATCGCGTTGCGAACCGGGACGGCGGCCCAGCGCCGCGACGACCTGTTCGTAACCGACGCCGACCGGGACCTTCAGCAGGCGCAGCGCGTCGGCCTGGGCGTCGTCGTCGTCGAGGCGGCCGACGAACACCGAGTCCAGCAGCGCCACGAAACCCTGGATCTTCAGGAAGTCCGCGGGGATCTGCGAGGACAGCAGCACCCGGACGTTCCACTTGCGCGAGTCACGCGCGAAGCGGTTCATCAGCACGCGACCGGTCGGGACCTCGGAGAGGAAGAACGCCTCGTCGATCCAGACGCCCTTGCGCAGTTCCTTCGGCTTCTCGTACACCGACCGCTGCGTCAGCCACGCGGCGAGGTTCAGCATCTCGACGCCGAGGGATTCCGCGTCCGTCCAGTACTCGCGCGGGACGCCGTCCTTGGGCAGGGTCAGCCCCGCCATGGTCAGCACGGTCATCCGGTCGTCGCGGGTCTCGGAGTACGGGTCCGCGTCGGTCTCCGGGATGAGCAGCGCCATCCGCTCGCGCATCTCGTCGAGGAAGTCCGCGACGACGACGGCGTGCTCGTGGTGTTCGCTGGAGTCCCGGCGCAGCGCGTCGATGACCTGGCCCGGGTCGGCGTCGAACCGGCCGCCGACCGCGCGGACGGCGCGCAGCAGCACGATCCGGGTCTGCGCCATCCGCGAGACCTCGTACGGCAGGACACCGGTGAGGACGTCGAGCACGAGACGGCGGCGCGTCGCACCCGCGAGGGCCTTCTCCCGCCGCCACGAACGCTCGGGGTCGTCTTCGTCCATGAAGTGCTCGATCTGCGGCTCGGCGACCACCCGGTACGGGTTGAGGATGCCGGGCTGCGCGTTGAGCAGGTTGATCGGCCGGGCGTACGGACGCAGCTCGGGCAAGTCGCAGAGGCGCGACAGCGGGCCCGACGGGTCGAGGATCGTCCAGTGCGCGCCCGCGCGGAGCGTCTTGTAGACGATGCCGCCGCCGAGGAACGACTTACCGCCACCAAGACCGGCGACCATCGCCGTCAGCCCGGAACCGTCGCGGATCTCCTGCGCCATCCACGGGTCCCACGCCACCGGGCGCCGGGTCGCGGTCACGGTCTCGCCGAGCAGGATGCCGCGGCGGTCGCCCACCTCGGCCGTCGCCGTCGGCACCGCCGAGGACGCCCACACGACCGAACCTCGGCGCATGTACGCCGCCGAGGCCAGCGGCTCGCCGGGGATGAACTCCCTGGCCAGCGCGTACTGGGCCTCGGGGTGCTCGACGGCGATCTTCGGCTTGTACAGGTCGAGAAGCTGCTGGGCCAGGCGCAGCGCGTCCCGCTCCGTCGGCCCGGACACCGCCAGCCGCCACCACGAACGGACCCGGGTGGCCAGCGCGGTGAAGCCCGACGTCATCTCGTCGTCGATCTCCAGCACCCGGCCCGCCTGGCGCGCCAGCGACTGCGGCGGCTCCAGTTCGTGCTCGTCGGTGTAGTGCTTGACCTGCGAACGCACCTTGTTCATCTGGCGCTGCAGCTCACCGGCGACCTCTTCGGGGCGCCGGACGTAGATCCGCGCGGACACCTCGACCGCGGCGGGCAGCCTGTCGGCGTGCTGGATCCACGGGTCGTCGACCTCGGGGATCTGCAGACCGTGCATCTGGCCGACGGTGAGGACGGCGAGATGCCGTGAGACCCCGGCGTTCGACCCGGTGCGGCCGCGGACGGTGACCGTCGGCGCGTACGGCTCGGCGTGGAAGTCCGCCGCGTCGGTGAAGCTGGCGAGATCCTCGGGCTCCCAGGCGGCGCCCGGGACCGCGGGCATGTTGCGCGGCGCGGGCAGGCCCAGCGAGCACGAGCGGTGCATCAGCCAGGACATCTCCTCGGCGTGCACCGGACGGCCTTCGAGTCCGGCTGAGCCGATCACCTGGTCGAGGTGCTCGACCTCGGAGTCGAGCGCGGCCAGTTCGGCGTCGACGGCCTCCGGCAGGATCTTGCGCAGCACCGGGGCGGCGCTCTCGACCGCGCGGTCGATCATCCGCCTGGTCTGCACCTGGACGCCGAGGTAGACCTCTTTTTCGGCCATCGAACGGCCCATCAGCTGCTGCTGCTCGCCGATGAGATAGTCGTCGAAGGACAGCGCGCCCTGGACGTCCTGGGGACGGCCGACGGCGTTGTGCACGTGGGCCTCGGCCCACATGCGGATCGGGTACGGCCGGTTGGTCACGCGCAGGTGCAGCCAGCGGCCCTGGAGCTCCGCGTATTGCCCGGCGATGGCCGCGATCAGGTCGCGGCGCTGCGAATCCGACCGGAACGACCAGCGCTGCGGGGCGAGCCGGTACCAGGCGTACACCTCATAACCGGTGCGTAACAGGTGCCCGTCGATGCTTCGCGCCGCGATCGACGGGGTATAGGTGGGTATCGCCGCCTCGCCGGGCAGCCGCCTCCCCTTGCCGGCCTTCTTGGGCTGCGCGGAGCGGACCTGCTGGGGTGGTTGCCAAGCCCCTTGCTGCAGGTCTCGATCACGTTTTCCTCGGCTTCCGCCGCGACCGAACAACGACTACCTCCCGGCCCGAGCCGCAGGGCGGCTCCGACGCGCTCGTGGTGTTCCCTGAGCTCCGGCGCCGCCGCCGTAGCCGTGGTGCTGGTACTGCCGTCTCCTGCGATGCTTCGGTAGCGGGCGGTTCGCCCTTACCCGGACGCGGGACGCGCTGGCCGCGCCACCCGTGCCCGTGGTCCGTTCTCTGGGTGTGTTGAGCTCTTTCGCCGCCATCGCGGCCACGGCGCCCAGCGGACGCTCGTGGCTGATCTTGGCCGTGATCAATCTGGTGATCACGATTGTGGCGACGAAGGCCCAGGCGGTCGAGAAGAACCCGAAGCTCCAGCCCGCCCACCGTTCGACGGTGAGCACGAGCAGGAAGACCGGGATACCGACGAGCCACGCGACGTAGCGGGCTCTCCAGGGAAAAGTCGCTTTCGGCGGGCCGAGCCACACGGCATCGACCCGGTAAACCTCGTCATCGGTGCGGATACGCAACGCGAGCCCTCAGCCTGTGAAGAGGCCGGCGATCCACTGGCCCACGTTGACTCCGGCACCGCTCACCGCGAGGCCGATGATCGCCAGCGCGATCACGACACCGGCGAGTCGGCGCATGACACCCGCGTTGTCCCCCTTGCCACCGCCGAGCCACAGCAGGAGAAGTGCGACGGCCAGCAGCACCAAGGGGATGATGTTGTCGATCAGCCAGGTGCGGACGTTGCCGGTGCCGAGCTCGCCGGCGGCCAGCGTGTCGAGGGTGGTCATGGTCATCATCGCATTACTCCCGGTGCGCGGAGAGGGGGTTCGCGCGGTTCTGGCTCGGTTGTGCTTCGAACATCATGGCGTCACGAGGCGTAGCGGTCAAAGCGCGCTCTGTAGATATCGTTTTGTCGACTGATCACAGAGCGAGGCGCAGCACCCCGACCATCCTCGGTCTCCATCATCGTTGCAAGGGTCGTCTGAATTAACCCCGGCCACCCGTATTTCGCAGTGTGCTGACGGCCTCACTCGCCTGCGAGGCATCTTGCTCACTGTGAGTACGGGCCAACCGAGGAGAATCCGGCCTCGACCAGTGTGACATGACTCGTTCGGTGGCTTCTCGCGAGTCCGCCGGGTGAGCACGCATTCGACAAAAAGCATGAGTGCCGATCAAGTGAAAGTCACGCTTCCGTTACCCAAAGCGAAAACGGGGACGGCATTTTCACTACCCAGCGTGATTATCGGCCCGTCGAGAACACATTCGCGGGAAAAGCGCCCGCTTCGGTGGCCTGGCGGCTCAACGGTCCGCACAGCTCGTGAAGCCGCTTGGTCTTCTCCTCACCGAGGTGCTCCCACGGCCCGGTCGACGCCGCGTTCGTGGCGACTTCGAGCCGTTCGCGAAGATCGTTCCCGGCCTCGGTCAAACCGCCCTCGGCGTCGAGGATGCCCTGCTCGCGGAGCTTGGCGACCGCGCCGTCCCACTGCTCGTCGCTCCAGCCGCGGGACGCCTTGGCCGCGGCGGGCAGGAAGCCCTTGCCTGTGGCGGTGTGCGTGACGAGAGCGGCGAGCCCATCGAGCCCGTTGGCGACGAGCGCGGCGATGTGGCCGTCACCGCGGTGCTCGCGCAACAGGGTGATGGCGTGCCACAGGACCAGGTGCGGCTCACTCGGCCAGTCGAGACCGGCGTGCCCGGCGTAGAGCGGACGGCCGTCGACCTGGCAACCGCCGGTCGCCTCGCGGGCGAGCTCGGCCGCCTCGGCGACCTTGTCCGAGTCCACGACGTCCTTGCCGAGCAGCCGGGTCAGCGTCGCGTCAACGGCTTCGAAACGGGCCTCGACGATCCTGTCGGGTGTGGCCAGCGTCCACGCGCGTGGGATGTAGCGGGCGACCAGCTCGGGGTTGAAGTTGTAGAAGGTCGCCGCGACCACGGCGGGACTCACCGCGCCCATCGGCGCCGCGCGGCCCGCGAAGTACGTCATGCGCCCCGGCCGGAGGCCCGCGCCGGTGAGCGCGGCTTCCGTCTCGGGCGCGAAGTAGGTAAGGGAATGCAGTACATCGAACGTCCCGCGGAACCGTCCCGCGACCCGACTCGCTTCGCCCATGGGAGCACCCTACCGGCAAGTAGACAGGGGCGCAGCGTCCGAAGGGGCGGTGGTAGGGCTGAGGCGGGAGCAAGGGACCTTTGCTATCACTTTCCCAGGTCGGGTGCAGGTAGGGCCTGGTCCGGGTGGTCGTGAGCGGTAAGTGACGTTCTAACGCGACTTACCACTCACGACCACCTGGACCCACCTCTCACCGCCGCCGGAGTCCGTGAAGGCCTCCTTCCTTACCCTCAAGGTAGGTAAGGAGGCCTTCACGGACCTACTGCTCATTCGGAAGTACATGAAGGCCCCCTTCCTTGCGCCTGGCGCAAGGAAGGGGGCCTTCATGTACTTGGGCCACATGGCCGCTGGTGCGGCTGTGAGGCGAGCGCGCACTCCCGCAGGCACGACCAGCCGTAAGAGAAAGAAGTACGGACGAGCCGGCGTGTAAGCCGGATCCTGTCCTCGCCTCGCCTTGCGGCTGAGCGAGTGGCGGCCATCCATCTAGGCCCGCCGTCGCCGACGGGCTCGAGCGGCCTACCCGCAGGCTCGGGCGGGCAGCCCTCGATCGCCTGCGCAGGAGCCTCGCGGCTCCCTCTTGGCCTTGCTCCGGGTGGGGTTTACCTAGCCGTCCTGGTCACCCAGGACGCTGGTGGTCTCTTACACCACCGTTTCACCCTTACCTCCGCGAACGGAGGCGGTCTGTTTTCTGTGGCACTGTCCCGCGGGTCGCCCCGGGTTGCCGTTAACAACCACCCTGCCCTGTGGAGTCCGGACTTTCCTCGAACCGGTTTCCCGGCTCGCGGCCGCCCCGCCGACTCGTCCGTCGGCGAATCCTACTGCACGGGTGCGGGCAGGCAGTTCAGGTTGCGCTGCCCGTCGGGTTCGACGACGAACCACACGTGGTCCGTGCCCTGTCCGGTCCATTCACCGGGCCGCGCGTTCGCGAACTTGTAGAGCGGCCAGCCCGCCAAAGTCACCTGTTCGGCGCCTTCGGGACGCTTGATGGTGTCGACGAGAGCCGGATCGATGCCGGTCACCAACGGCGTGCCGGTGGTCGTGACGGGGGTCCACACCACGGCGCACTCCCCGAGGCACGCCGAACGGGCCTTGTGCGGGTTGTCGCGTTCGTAGCGGAAGAGGACGGCGCCGGTTTCGTCGAGGACGACCTGCCCCATCCGGGTCATGTAGACGGCGGTGAGCCGCGTGCCGGGTGGGGCGTCCACCGGAGTGCTGGGGCGCGAAGTGTCGGACGCCGGTACCCGGGGGCCGGGCAGGGACTCGGTGACCGGGGCCCTCGCCGTCAGCGACGCGGGTTCAACCGCCTGCCACCACGCCGCGGCGCCTACGACGAGCGCCGCGATGACGACGAGCATGGTCAACCGCGATCGGCGCATCAGGCGTCTCCGTTTCTCCCGGGTGGCTGACGGGGTTCTGCTCCGCGATCTCGTTGGTCCAGTGGAGGACGGCGGACGGGCTGTCGAGGCCGACGACACCGACGAGACGCCCTTTGCGGACGAAGCCGGTGACGGGCCGCTCGCCACCGATGGGTGAAGCGAGCGCGACGGTGTCGGTGCCGAGCTTGGGGATGCCGCCCGCCTGGATCCGCATGCCGTGTTGTTCGGACCAGAACCGCGGCACCGGCGCGAACGGTCGCGAGGACTGTGGACCGGCGAGGAGGTTCTCCGCGGCCGCCCGGCCCATCTCGATGGCGTTGAGCCAGTGCTCGACCCGTCGCGGCGTCTCGTCGAAACGCAGGTTCGGCCACCGCGCGACGTCGCCGGCGGCGACGATGTTGTCCATCCCGAGCACATGACAGGTCGGTGAGCAGACGACGCCGTCGTCCAGCGGCAGCTTCGAACCACGCAGCCACGAGATCGACGGCACGGTCCCGACGGCCACGATGACGCACGACACGTCCAGGATCCAGCCGTCGGACGACCGCAGCCGCAAGCCGTTCGGCGTGGTCTGCCAGCTGTCGATGGACGCGCCGAGCGCCAGCCGCACCCCCCGCGACCGGTGCAGCGCCGAGAGCTTCTGTCCGATGTGCTTGCCGACGACCTCGCCGAGCAGATTCGCCGACCGGCCGATGATGGTGACCTCCCGGCCGATCTCGCGCAGGCTCGCGGCGACCTCGCAGCCGATGAACCCGCTGCCCAGCACCGCGACCGGTCCGTGGTCCGCGGCGAGGTTGTCCCGCAGTTCCGCCGCGTCGGCCAGCGTCCGGACGACGACCACGCGCGGATGTCCATGCGGCACACCGGAAAGACGCCGCGGTTCGACACCGCTGGCGATGACGAGCCCGTCGTAGGGCAGTTCCTCCGCCCCTGGCAGATGGACGATCTGACGGCCCGGTCGCAGATGTGTCGCCGGGGTCTTGGACCGCCATTCGGCGTCGATCTCGTCGGGCCGGGCGAGCATCATCTCCGCCGGACGGGTGGCGCCGGTCAGCAGTTGCTTGGACAACGCCGGCCGGTGATATGGCAACTCCGGTTCGTTGTCGACGATCACCAGTTCGCCGTCGAACCGCAGTTCCCGCAACCGTTCCGCGCACCGCAGCCCGGCAGGCCCGCCGCCGACCACGACGATCCGTTCGCTCATTGTCCCGCCCCTTGCAGTCGGATGGCGCGCATCGGACAGGCTCTGGCCGCGGCCTGCACCAGCGGAACCTGTTTGGCGCCGGGTTTCCGGAGATAACGCAGCCGGCCGTCGCGTGTGAGCTGGAAGACCTGCGGCGCTTCGGCCTGGCAAATGGCGTAACGGTGGCATTTCTTGCCGTCGACGGAGATCCGGACCGGTTCGGCCCGGCCGGTTTCCCCTTCGAGCAGCCCCAAGCGGACCAGCGCCCGCGGCGGGAGCACCCGGAGCAGGGTGAGGACGACGGCGGGGGTGAGCACGGTGATCCCGCCGAGCCAGACCGTGGCGAGATTCCCGTTCGCGGACGCGCCGAGCCAGGAGTGGATCGCCAGCAGGCCGACCGCGAAGTATCCGGCCTGATGGAACCGCTGCCCGCGGCGATTCGTCGCGCCCCGGCGCGAAGCGGCGGTGACCGAGACGGCGACGAACAGTTCCAGGCCGACGACGCCCGCCGCGTGCCGTGCGAACCCGCCACCCGCGAACGGGATCAGCAACGCGAACACGCCGAACGAGTCGTCGTCGAGGGAGAGATAGGACAGACCGTGGACGACGCCGGTGGCGAGACTGAACACCGCGAGTACGACGTGTCCGCCGCGCAACGCCTCGTGGCCGGTGACGCGCCTGATCCAGCCGGTGGCGCTCAGCACGCCCCACACCAGCGTCAGGCACATCGTCACGTAGGCGAACCGGGCCGAAAGGGCGGCGATGTCCCGCACCCCGCTGTCGTGCGGCGACGGGGCCGGGACGACCGCCAGGAGCGAGGCCGTCATGCCCGCCTGCCCGACGCGCCGAGAACCCGTACGAGTCCGAAGGTCGCTCCGCCGGCGATCCCCGCCATGAGCACGCCGAGCGTGATGGCGCCGCCGTCGAGTTCGTTGCCGCCGGAAGGAACGGCCATCAGCGAGGTGGTCTCGGCGATGCCGGTGCTTTCGAGCAGGGTCATGTGCCGCATGACGGTGTCGACGGCGGTCTGGGCGAAGGAACGCATCGCGTCGTCGCGGGTGGCGGCGCGGACGTGGGAGGCGAGACCGAAGATGCTCCCGTGCGCGGCGCGGGCACGATTGACGTAGAGACGGTCGAAGTCGGCACCGGCGGCGCCGGTGATCTCACCGGCCCAGGAGCGCTGTTCTTCGGTGGGCTCGCCGGGAAGTTCGACGCGGACCTTCGAAGCGAGTGCGCGGACCTGCGCGTCGAGACGGTCGTGGTCGTCGGCGAGTTTGCGGCCGACCTCCCGCACCCGCTGCCCGCTCCCGCGCTGTTCCGCTTGACGGCTCACCGGACCTTCCCACAAACCGGCTTGGCGTACTCTCACGAGCAGTTCCCGATCATGGGAGTCGATTTCCGCGAAGGCAAGGGTGGGCGTTCCCACCCATATCACCATGCAGGCGATCAGCACACCCGGCAGTCGATAGATCATTTCACCCGCCCCGTCCTCAAAGTGCCTCACTGGAAGTACGGCGAACCGGAGCGGCCGGTTCGATCTCCGCCGACACACCAGATGTGATGTGCGTCACGCGTCATATTTAGAACCGTTTCTCGCCGCCATACGTACCGGACGACTAATGGCGAATAGAGCACTACCGCACATAGCTCACGGCGATAGTCTGCGCTACGGTGTACGAACCTGTGAAATCCTCCACCGCTGGGGAGGTAGCGAACTTTATGGAAGCAGTGGGCAGAGAATGCCGGTTCGACGGGGACCGTCGGTCGAACGAACTTTCCGATGAGCTGATTTCGTTGCTGTACAAGGATTTCCGGGCAACACTTTTCAATCAGGTGATGCACCTGACCGGCCATGATCAGCAATGGACGGAGGACGTCGTCCAGGAAACATTGATCCGCGCCTGGCAGCATTCCGACACATTGAACCGTGAGCCGGGAATGCTGCGCGGCTGGCTGCTCACGGTCGCCAAGCGTATCGTGATCGACGGCTGGCGAAACCGGCGCGCACGCCCGCAGGAGGTG
Organism: Amycolatopsis decaplanina DSM 44594; assembly: GCF_000342005.1. Lineage (GTDB taxonomy): Bacteria > Actinomycetota > Actinomycetes > Mycobacteriales > Pseudonocardiaceae > Amycolatopsis > Amycolatopsis decaplanina. The sequence goes on along the minus strand of NZ_AOHO01000083.1, from coordinate 17,397 downwards.
GAGCTGGACAGTTCCGAAAGCGCCGAAATAGCGGACCAGACCGAGCAGTCACTGTCCGCACTCGTCATTTCCGAAGCGCTACGCTATCTGGACAGCAAATACCAGGCTGTCATCTACGAGACCTATCTGACCGGACATACGGTCCGGGAGGCGGCGGTGATATTGGGAATCCCGGAGGGAACGGTCAAATCACGGCTGTACGCGGCCATGAGGACATTGCGACGGTCGTTAGGAGAGCTGGGTTCGCGATGAGGAAGCGAAAGGTGAAACACACCGATGTGGCGGCGTACGTACTCGGTGTGCTCGACCAAGCCGAGGCTTACGCCTTCGAAAAGCATTTGAAGGGCTGCGTGCGCTGCGGCCGCCAGGCCGCGGAGCTCACGCCGGTGGAGGACGCGCTGGCGAAGGCCGATCTGCGCTACCTGTCCCCCGTCGCCACGCGGCGTTGCGATCGGCTGTCGATGATCACGGCCAACCTCGTCGTGGTCTTCCTGGCGTGTGTCGTCGCGGCCTTGATGTCGTCACAACGGTCGTCCCGGCGGACCTCGTCGGATGCGGACATCTCGACCCGTGCTCCCCTCGACGACCAGCGATTACTCCCGTTACCGCTTACGTTCAAGTAGTCTGCCGCAAGCCGACACGAAGGTCTCTACGGTGCATACCGAAGTAAATTCCGAGAGTCCCTTCGGCGGGCCTTCGGTACCGAAGTGCCGTGCCGCCGGGTTACTGGGCCGAGACAGCGAACTCGACACGATCACCGGGCTGTTCCGGGCCGCTCTGGACGGCCGGGCCGTGAGCGCGGTGGTGGTCGGAGAGTTCGGCATGGGCAAGTCGTCGGTGCTCACCGCGGCCGGTGAGCTCGCGGAAGCGGCCGGGTTCACCGTCGCGATCGCCACCGCCTCCCGGCTGGAGACGCATCTGAGCGGTGGCGTCGGCCGTCAGCTGATCGAAGAGCTCACCCACACGCCCGCCGACCCCGGATCGCCGCGACCACGCACGCCGCATGCGGCGGAAATCTTGCCGGACCACCCTCCCCGGACCGAACGGGAACAGACAGAGGCGCTCGACGCCTTCTTCCACACCGTCCGCCACGCCGCCGAACAAGGGCCGGTCTTCCTCGGCATCGACAACATCCATCTCGCCGACCCGTGGTCCATGCGCTGTCTCGCCTACATCCGCCATCGCGTCGAGCATCTGCCGGTGATGGTCGTGCTGACCTCGTTGATCGGACAGCTGCAGACCGGCGAGGTCGCCTTGCTGGAGATGTCCGGCTGCACCCCGGCGACGATCCGGCTGCGCGGGCTCAGAACACGCCACGTCGCCGAGTTCCTCCGTGTCTCCCTCGGGCGGTTCGCCGAGGAATGCCGGAAGGTCACCGGCGGCAACCCCTTCCTGCTCGGCGCGCTGCGCCGCCGCCTGGTCCCGGGGATGGACCTGGACACCGCGGGGTCGGCGATGATCGGCGAGGTGCTGCGCGTCCGCATGCACGAATACACGGCCGCGCCGAAAATGCTCGAAGCCGTCGCGATCCTCGGCGAGGACGCGAACTTCGACCTGCTGGCACAGCTCGCCGGAGTCGACGAGATCACCGCGCTCGAAGCCATCGACACGATGGTGCGCGTGCACCTGCTGACCAACAGCCACCGGCCGGCGCTGACCTACCGGTTCGTCCGCAACTCGGTGCTCGCCGACATGCCGCTCGCCACCAGGGCGGTCACCCAGTCGCGGGCGGCGCGGCTCCTGCACGACGCGGGTGCCACGCCGGAGCGGGTCGGCGCCCACCTCCTGGAGGCGACCGCGGTCAGGATCCCTTGGGCGGTCGACGTCCTGCGGCTGGCCGCCCGGCATTCGGTGGTAGAAGGCGACCCGGAGCTCTCCGTCCGGTTCTTGTCGCGGGCGCTGGAAGAACGGCTCAGCGAACGCAAGCGGATGGCGATCCTGCTCCAGCTCGCGCACGCGGAATTCCACTGCGACCCGGATTCGGCTCCGGCCAGGGTGCGCGAGGCCATCGACCACATCGACGACCGCGAAACCGCGGCCTTTGTCGCGACGGCCATGATCCTTTCGCTGTGCTGCGGCCCGGACGCGCGACTGGCGATCAACTCCGCGGGCCAGTTCGCCGCGCGGCTCGACGCGGGCGGACCCGACGCCGTCTGGCCGCTGCTGTGCATGACCTATCTCGCCGAGGCGGGCAGCAGGCTCGGGCCGCCGCCCGACTTCCGCGATTTCGAGCAGCAGTGGGCGCCGCTGAACGACCCCGCCGCGCAACAGAGCCGATCGGGATTGCTCGCGCTCGACACGGTGCGGAGCGGGACGTCCTCGGCGAACGCCGTCCGGCATTTCGGAGAAGCGTTGTCCGGCGAGCAACCCGAACTGTTCGAACAGCCCTACTTCTTCACGCTCGCGACGGCCGCGCTCGCCGACGAGCCCGCGCTCACCGACAAGCTCTGCCAAGTGCTCGACACCGAACGCCTGCCTTGGGACTTCCACGTGCCGAAGGGAGCACTCGCCACCCTCGCCCGCGGGATCGCCCTGCAAGCGGGCGGCGATCTGGTGCGGGCGAGCGTCCACTACGAATCGCTGGTGCGGCAGTTCGACGAGCGCGGCGTCACCAGCCATTGCCCGGTCGCGGTGCTGTGCGCGGCGAGACTGATCGAGACTTCGGTCGACCTCGGTCGCCACGACGTCGCGAACGCACTCCTGGACAAAATCGATTTCGTTGCCACACAAGCACTTTTCACGCACAACTACCTGCTCTACGCCCGCGGCAGACTCCGGGCGGCCACCGGCGAGCCCGAACTCGGGTACCAGGACCTGCGCGGCTGCGGCCGCCGTCTCGAACACCACGGCATGCGCTTCCCCGGCTTCGCCCCCTGGCGGGCGCACGCCGCCCGCACCGCGCTGGCGCTCGGGCGCACCGACGCGGCGACCCGGCTCGCCGAGGAGGATCTCGACGCCGCGGAACGCTGGGGAGCGCCGAGGATCCGCGGCTACGCGCTGACCACGGCCGGCCTCGTCCGCGACGATGGCGTCGGTGAGGAGGCGGAACGCCTGCTCACCAAGGCCGTCGACGTCCTCGGCGGGTCGACCGCGAAACTGGCGCTGGCCGAGGCGCTGACCGAACTCGGCGTGCTGCAGGCCCGGCACGGGCAGGCCGAGAAGGCGATCGGCACGCTGCGGCTGGCCGCGCGATCGAGCAAGCATTGCGGGGCGCGGCCGCTCGCGAGGCGGGCCGCCGAGGCGCTGCGGGACGCGCGGACGAGCCTCACGACGGCGAAGGACAACGAACACGGCCTCACCAAACAGGAGTACCGCGTCGCGCTGATGGCGTCACAAGGTCTCACCAACCGGGAGATCGCCGAAGCACTGCACCTGACCCGCCGCACCGTCGAACTGCATTTGTCCGGGGCCTACCGCAAACTGGGGATCACCGGCCGCACCGAATTGACTTCCGCGCTCGGCCGTTCCCAGCGCGTGGACGCCGATTGACGGTTTCCAGGTGCGGCGGGTTCACTCCGCGACATGCCGGGAATCGAATCCGAACCACTCAAATTCGCCTATTGGGTCCCCAATGTGAGCGGCGGTCTGGTCACCAGCGACATCGAGCAGCGCACCGACTGGGGATACGAGTACAACCGGGATCTCGCCGTCCTCGCGGAGAACAGCGGGTTCGAATACGCGCTGAGCCAGGTCCGCTACACGGCCGGCTATGGTGCCGCCTACCAGCACGAATCGACCGGGTTCAGCCTCGCGCTGCTGCTCGCGACGCAGCGGCTGAAGGTGATCGCGGCGGTCCACCCCGGCCTGTGGCATCCCGGCGTGCTCGCGAAGTTCATCGCCAGCGCGGACGTGATCTCCGGCGGCCGCGCGGCGGTCAACGTGGTCAGCGGCTGGTTCAAGGACGAATTCACCAACCTCGGTGAACCGTGGCTGGAACACGACGAACGGTACCGTCGTTCGGAAGAGTTCATTCGTGTACTGAAGGAACTCTGGACGAACGACCACGCCGAATTCACCGGCGATTTCTACCGGATCCACGATTTCGACATCCAACCCAAACCGGCCGGACGGCCGCATCCGGAGATCTTCCAGGGTGGCAACTCCACCGCGGCACGGAAGCTCGCGGGCCGGGTCTCCGACTGGTACTTCAGCAACGGCAAGGACTTCGACGGATTCAGCGAGCAGGTCGAGGAGGTCCGCGGCTACGCGGCCGAGAACGACCACGCCGTCCGCTTCGGACTCAACGGCTTCGTGATCGCGCGGGAGACCGAGAGCGAGGCGAAGGCCGTGCTGCGCGAGATCGTCGAGAAGGCGAACATCGAGGCTGTCGAGGGGTTCCGCAGCGCCGTCAAGCAGGCGGGAAGCTCCACTTCGGACAAGAAGGGGATGTGGGCCGACTCGGAGTTCAAGGATCTGGTGCAGTACAACGACGGCTTCCGCACCGGGCTGATCGGCACGCCGGAGCAGATCGCGGACCGGGCCATCGAGTACAAGAAGCGCGGGGCGAACCTGCTGCTGCTCGGCTTCCTGCACTACCTGGAGGACGTCGAGTACTTCGGGAAGCACGTGCTGCCGGTGATCCGGGCGAAGGAGGCGGATCTGGCGCGGGGCGCCGCCACTCCCGAACCCCGGTCACTTCCGCGCCCTGACCCCCGCGCAATNTAGACGGTCTGGCCCGGGTGCATGGTCGGGCCGCAGTCCTTGAGCGGGCCGCCGAAGCGCGCCTTCTCGACGTCCGGCAGGGTCTTCACGGCGTACTCCTGGACGGCCTTCAGCTTCTCCGGACTGGAGACGGCGTCCTTGCGCACGAAGTCCCCGTTCCGCGGCCCGCTGCCCGGGTACACGAAGATCGGCTCGTAGTCGCGGTCGATCCGCGGGTCCACGGTGATGCCGTTGCCCGCGGCCCACGGACCCCACGAGTGGATGAAGGTCGGCTTGACCTTGTCGAACACGTAGTCGCGCAGCCCCGGCATGTCGCCCTTCTTGACGAAGTCCGCGACGTCCGCCTCGACCAGCCCGGCCATGTCGACCAGGTGCAGGCGGCTGGTCATCGACGAACCGCCGAGGTCGGGCAACAGCAGTGACGCCTGCTGGAGGCCGAGTATGTCGGCCATGGTGTTGAAGCCGCGGCCGAAGCGGTCGGCGATGAGGCACGCCGGCACCGTCGGGACCTCTTGGAACTTCTTCGACGCCGACGCGAAGCCCATTCCGGACGGGATCGCGGCGGCGACCAGTACGAGCACCACGACGGTCCGCAGCGCCGCCCGCGAACGGCGCAGCAGTTCGCCCGCGGACAGCGTTCCCGCCAGCACGGCGAGGATCCAGATCGGGGTCGCGAAGCGGTGCTGGCCCATCCAGTCCGGGACCATCACGCCGTACGCGATGATGCCCAGCGCCAGCGGCACCAGCAGCGCGATCAGGCTGCGCCGCCATTCCGCGCGGACCAGCGCGTGACCGATGGTCAGCGCCAGCAGGATCGTCCCGGCGACACCGGCGTAGCCGACCAGCTCGAAGGGCTGCTTCAACGCCGAAAGCCCGGGCAGGCCCTGCCCCTTCGCGATGGACGGGTTCGCCAGCAGCCTGCCGAACTCCGCGATCCGCCAGGCGAGGTACGCCCCGAACGGGATCGCGAACGCGACCACCGACACCACGATCAGCTTGACGCTCTGCCCCAGGAGCGGCTTCCGCAGCTGGAACAGGACGACGAGCGGGTACGCGCCGCCGTAGATCAGGCCTTCCGGGCGGGTCAACGCGGCGAACGCGACCAGCACCCCGGACCAGACGGCGACCTTCGCGGTGAGCACGGTGTCCTTGCGCACGGCCACGAACAGCAGTACGGCGAGCCAAGCGACGGCCATCCCGAACAGGGAGTTCTCCAGACCGGAGACCGTCCAGATGACGAACGACGGGATCGCGGCCAGCGTCAGGCCGACGACCAGCGTCGCCAGCCAGGCGAAGCGCGCGAAAATCTGCTTCGCCGCGACATGACAGGCGGCCAGCGTCCCGGCGGTGAACAGGAGACCCAGCAGCTTCGGGAACAGGACGTAGTCGGGGAGGCCGAACAGCATGCCGCTGTCGAAGATGCCGACGAGCTTGCCGAGCGCCAGCACCACCAGCCACGTCGAGTTCGACCATCCCTCGACCGACGGCTGCCCCGGCTGCAGTACCGGGCCGAGCCCGTCGGCGAAGCTGCGCGCGTAAGAGAAGGTGATGGCCGCGTCGTCGACGATCCAGTGGCCGTAGAGGGTGGCGTGCCAGGCCAGCGCCGCCACACCGGCGAGGACCGCCAGGTACGGCGCGACGCGGGCGGCCAGGCCACGACGGGCCGGCGTCTCCGCCGGGTCGGGCACGTCTTTTTCGGAAGCTTCGCTGAGTGCGCTCGCCGTCATGTCCCCGTCTTCGCCTTTTCGCTCACGTGCCGTCGCCGAAACTGTAGCCAATACCCCATCGGCCGCCCGCGACACGTCATATCCAGGCGTGATCCGCGCCACATTCCCCGGTGTCAGGACAAATGCGAGATGTCGTTCACCAACCGGACCGAGGCGTTGCCGTCCGGGTAGAACTCGACGATCGAGAGCGAGGCCAGGTCCAGATGCAGGCGGAACAGCAGTGACGGCCCGGCGTCCAGCCCCATCCGCAGCAGCGCCTTGATCGGCGTGACATGGCTGACCAGGACGATCGTCCGGCCGCCGTGCTTCGCGATCAGTTCGTCGCGGGCCTTGCGGACACGCCGGTGGACGCCGTCGAAGCTTTCCCCGCCCGGTGCCGCGATCGAGGTGTCGGAAAGCCAGCCTGCCTGGAACTCGGGGTCGCGATCCATGGCCTCTTTGAAGGTGAGGCCTTCCCAGTCGCCGAAATCGGTCTCGATCAGCCCGGGATGGGTCTCGACCCGGCCGCCGAGCGCGTCCGCGATCGCCTGCGCGGTCTGCTGGGTGCGGATCAGCGGTGAGGCGATGATCGGCGCGGCCTCGCCGTCGACGATGAGGCCCTCCATCGCGCCGAGGCGTTTCGCGGCGGCGGCCGCCTGCTGCTTGCCGTGCTCGGTCAGGGGCACGTCGCCGCGGCCGGAGTAGCGCTTCTCGACCGACATCGCCGTCTGGCCGTGCCGCACGAGGAGCAGTTTGGTCGGTGTCCCGGTCGCGCCGGTCCAGCCGACCGGGCTGATCCTGTCCTGCTTCATGGTCTTTCTCGGCGCTTCCGGCTGCTTCTCGCCGTCGCGCCCGGCGTCCATCGCCTCGTTCGCGAGCCCGTCCGCGTGGGAGTTCTCCGCACGCGGGATCCACTCGTAGCGCACGCGTGAGAACCGCGCCGCCAGCTCCTTGGCCTCGGCGTTCAGCGGCTGCATCGACGGGTGCTTGACCTTCCAGCGCCCGGACATCTGCTCCACCACGAGCTTCGAGTCCATCCGGACGTCCACGGTGGACGCTCCGAGCTCGGCGGCCGCGGCGAGCCCGGCGATCAGGCCGCCGTACTCGGCGACGTTGTTGGTCGCGATGCCGACGTAAGCCTTGCGCTCGGCGAGCACCTCGCCGGTGGCCGCGTCCTTGACGACCGCGCCGTACCCGGCGGGACCGGGGTTGCCCCGCGAACCGCCGTCGGCCTCGACGAGCACGTGGTCGGTCACAGGCCGGACTCCAGTGTGCGCACCAGGATGGCGCCGCAGTTCTCGCACTGGATGACGTGGTTCTCAGGGGCCGCCTTGATCTCGGCGATCTCGCGGCGGTCGATGTCGAGCTGGCAGGCGCCGCAGCGGCGGGCCCGCAGGAGTGCCGCGCCGATGCCCTTGTGCGCACGGACCCGCTCGTAGAGCTTCAGCAGGTCTTCCGGGAAACGCGGCAGGAGCTTGGCGCGGTCTTCGTCGCGGCGCGCCTTCGTGGTGTCGAGGTCGGTGAACTGCTCGTCGCGGCGACGTGCGGCTTCGGCGACCTCGCCCTCGGCCTTCGCGACCTCGGCGCTGGTGCGCTGGGCGTCGAGTTCGAGTGCCTCGCGGCGTTCCATCAGTTCGAGCAGGTCGTCCTCGAGCGCGGACTGGCGGCGGTTGAGGCTGTTCAGCTCGTGCTCGATGTCGGCCATCTGCTTCGCCGCGACGGAACCGGATTCGAGCAGCTTGCGGTCGCGATCGCCGCGGGCGCGCACCGACTCGATCTCCTTCTCCTGGCGGGCGATCTCGCGGTCGAGGTCGGACGCCGCGGTCTGGACCGAGACCAGCGCGTCACGCCGTTCGCGGACCGTCTTCTCGCCCGCGTCGATCTCGGCGATCTCCGGCAGGGTGCGACGGCGGTGGGCGGTACGGCTGAGTTCAGCGTCCACCTTCGCGAGTTCGAGCAGCTGGCGCTGGACGGCGGGGTCGGCCTTCACGGTGCTCCTTGAAGTTCTTAGTGCTCGGTTCGGGTGGCCCGTAGCGTCCACGGGTCGGTGCACCGCGTGGAGACGTGAACGTCGACGTTACCCGCAAACGCGGTGCGGACGACGCCCGAGGCTTGCTCACACCACGGCCATTCGCTCGCCCAGTGCGTGACGCCGACCAGGGCGGGGACTTCGGCGATCTCCGCGAGGTGCTCGCCGGCGGGATGATGCCGGAGATCGGCGGTGACATACGCGTCGACCCCGGCGGCGGTGGCCCGCTTGAGGTAACTGTCGCCGGAACCGCCGGAGACGGCGACGCGGCGGATCAGGCGGGCCGGGTCGCCCGCGCCGTAGACACCGGGCTCCGTGCGGGGCAAGGCGTTCGCGACGCGTTCGACGAAGGCGGAAAACGGCTCGGGCGCGGGCAGTTCGCCGATGCGGCCGATGCCGGTGACGCCGTCCTCGCGGGGGTCGAGCGGGCCGAGGACGGTCAGGCCGATGGCGTCGGCGAGCGCGTCGGAGACGCCGGGGGACGCGGAATCGGCGTTGGTGTGCGCGCAGTAGAGGGCGACACCGGCGCGGATCAGGCGGTGCACGAGGCGTCCCTTGGTGCTGTCGGCCGGGACGCCGTGGACGCCGCGCAGCAGAAGCGGATGATGCGCGACGATCAGCTGCGCGCCGCCGTCGATCGCCTCGTCGACGGTCTCGTCGACCGGGTCGACGCAGAACAGGACCTTGTCCACGTGCTCGGCCGGGTCGCCGCAGACGAGTCCGACGGCGTCCCACGATTCGGCGAGTTCGGGCGGATACGCCTGCTCCAGGGCGGCGATTACTTCGGCTAGCGCGGGCACCAGGGGATTTTCGCATGTAGCGTTTCCGGGCATGCGACTTCGGGTGCTCTGCGCGCTGCTCGTGGCTGGACTGCCGGCGGTGCCCGCGCCGGCGTCGGCGTCTCCGGGTTTCTGGGAACTGACCGACCTGGCCGCGCGACGCGTGCAGATCGCCGACAAGGTCGCGGCCGCGAAATTCGGCACGCCGTCGCCGATCGACGACCCGGTGCGCGAACACCGGATCCTCGACTCGGTGGCCGCGAAGGCGCCCGGTCTCGGTCTCGACGCGGATGATGTGATGCGGTTCTTCCGCGACCAGATCGAGGCGAACAAAGTCGTGCAACGCGGCCTGTACGCGCGGTGGACCGAACACCCCGGCACGCGGCCGCCCGAACGGCCCGACCTGGCGACCGAGGTGCGGCCGGTGATCGACCGGCTCAACGCGGGCCTGCTCACCGAACTCGCGGTGACCCTGGACGCGCGGACGCGCCGGTCCTGCGACGTGCGGCTCGCGGTCACGGTGCGGCTGGTCGACGCGCGGCGCGGTCTGGACCGGCTGCACTCCGGGGCGCTCTCGGAGTCCGTCCGGTCGGCCTGCCGGCGCGCCTGACCTCGGGGTGGGGAGCAAGGGACCTTTGCTACCACTTGACCGCGCCGCGTGTCGCGAAAGCCACTTTCGGGACACCCGACGTCCCGAAAGTGGCTTTCGCGACACGCTCGGATCTCACCCTGGGCCGCCAACCTGCGAAAAGAGAGCAAGGGACCTTTGCTACCGCCGCCGGGTCAGTCCAGCGCCTTCGCGTCCTTGCTGATCGCCCAGCGGCCGGCCGCGCGCATCACGCGGCCCGTCCACAGCATCGCCCGGTAAGCCTTGGTCGTCTGATCGGGGACGTCGGGCCGGACGAACTGGTACGGCGCGACGGACGCGCTCGACCGGACGTGTAACGGCATCCTGGTCATCGCCTCCTTCGGCGATCTCGCCTGGACGAAGTGGTGCTCCGACAGGATCCGCCCGACCTCGTAGGGGTGCGGAAGCTTGACGGTGATGCGGTACCAGCGAAGCCCGGTTGCCGGGGACTCGACGCTGGGTGTTGGTGCGCTCATACGCGACCTTCCTGCGTGTTTCTCTCCAGGAGGTCTACTCCCGCTTCGTCCCGGCTTTCCAGCTTCGCGCGCCCGGTAGCCGTTCGGAGCCGGTGAGCGGTCGATCTCCGACGGCCTTCACACTGATCAGGTGCTGCACATCGTCTTCGTCTGTTCCGGCAATATCTGCCGTTCCCCGATGGCCGAGCTCGTCTTCCGCGCGAAGGCCGAGGAGGCGGGTCTCGATCACCTCGTGCAGGTGTCCAGCGCGGGCACCGGCGGTTGGCACGTGGGCGAGGCCGCCGACAAGCGGGCCCGCGCGAAGCTGGCCGAACACGGTTACCCGACCGGCCACGTCGCGGCCGAGGTCGACCGAGGGCATCTGGCCGCCGACCTGCTGCTCGCGGCGGACGAGAGTCACCTGTCGTTCCTCCGGCGCAAGGTGTCGGCCCCGGCGAAGGTCCGCCTGCTTCGCGAGTTCGATCCGTCCGCGCCAGAGGGCGCCGAGGTCCCGGACCCGTACTACGGCGAGGACGACGGTTTCGAAGACGTTCTCGGCATGATCGAGCGGGCCGTTCCGGGCCTGCTCGACTGGGTGCGCGCACACGCCTGAGGCCGACCGCTTACCGTGGTGGGGTGCGGTTGAAGTTCCTGCTGAAGCCCGGGTGGCTGGCGTTGACGTTGGTGGTGTTCACCTTCGCCATCACCTGCTTCACCCTGCTGGCGCCATGGCAGTTCTCCCGCAACACCGAGCGCGAGCACCAGAACGCGGCGCTGCGGGAGTCGTTCACCGGGCAGCCGCGGTCGCTGGACCAGCTGCTTCCCGGTGGAGCCGCCCCTGATCAGCGCACCGAATGGCACCTGGTCGCGATGAAGGGCACGTATCTCCCCGAGGGCGAGGTCGTGGCCCGTCTTCGCTCCGTACAGGGCGAAGCGGCCTTCGAGGTCCTGACACCGTTCCGGACCGTCGAAGGCACGATCGTGCTGGTGGACCGCGGGTACGTCCGGCTCGACGACAAGTCGCGCGCCCTTCCCTTCGCCGCGCCTCCGACCGGAACGGTCGACATCGTCACGCGGGCACGTCACGACGAGAAGGACGGGAAGAACCGCGACGCCTTCGCCGACGAGTCGACCGGCGGGAAGCTGCAGAGCTACGTCGTCGACTCCCAGGTCGTCGCGCGGGCCGCGAAGCTGGACATCCGGCCGGGCTACTTCCAGCTCGACGTGAACCAGCCCGGTGTGCTGGGCGCGTTGCCGCTGCCGCAGACCGACGCCGGACCGTTCTTCTCCTACGCGCTCCAGTGGATCGCGTTCGGGGCGATGGCGTTGATGGGCTGGCTGTACTTCACCGTCCGGGAGCTGAAGCCGGGCGGCGCGCTGACCACGGAAAGGCCGCAGCGGCGCAAGAGTGTCGCGGAGATGCTGGCCGAGGACGAACGCACCGAAGTGGCCACCTGATCCAACGCGAAAATGGACCTTTTATAGGGCCATTCCGCGTGTTCCCCTTCGATCATGCTGATTCACCCGTGGGACGCCGCCCACGACGACGCCGAATGGCAAGCCTGGCTCTCGACGCACGACTTCGGCCAGCTGATCGCCGGAGGCGCGGGCCGTGACCTGCCGGTCGTCAACCCGGTGCACTTCGTTTACGACGACGACCGGACGGTTTTGCTGCACCTCGCGCGCCCCAATCCGGTCTGGCCGCTGCTGGAGGAACACCCGCGCGCGCTGCTCGCCGTGATCGACGATCACACCTACATCCGATCAGACTGGAACACCCCGGCCGACCCTCCGCACGGGGTCCCGACGTCGTACTACGCGTCCGTCCAGCTCGAATGCGACGTCCGGTTGATCGACGACGCCGCGGAGAAGGCCGTGCTCCTGGACCGGCAGCTCGCGCACTTCGAGCCTTCCGGTGACCGGGTCGGCGTGAGCGCGACCGAGGCTCCGGACAAGCGGCTTCTCCCCGGAATCCGCGGGGTCGAACTGACCGTGACCGGGGTGCGGGCGAAGTTCAAGTTCGGGGGCAACAAACAGCCCGCCGACCGGTCTCGGATCGACGCGGAGCTGGCGCGGCGCGACGGTCCGATGGACGCACGGGCGCGGGCGCAGCTGGCGCGACGGGAGCGGTAGCAAAGGTCCCCCGCTCTCTTTTCGCAGGTCAGGACGCTAAGTGGTAGCAAAGGTCCCTTGCTCCCCGGCGCGGCGAGCGGGCAGGGCGTCTCGCGGTGACTGTGTGGATTTTGGGTCATCTAACGTCCCAAAATCCACACGGTCAGTTCGCGCAGCTTGGCGAGGTACAGGGTGTGTGGATATAGGGACACTCAACGTCCCTATATCCACACACCCCACCCGCCACTGAGCGGCAGCAAAGGTCCCTTGCTCTCTTTCCGCAGGTCAGAGCGCTAAGCGGTAGCAAAGGTCCCTTGCTCCCCCTGCGCTGAAAACCGCAGGTCAGCGCCGCCGTCGCCGAAGCCCGACGAGACCCGCCAGCACCACCGAGCTGATGGCGCCCAGCCAGCCGACCACCCGCGAGAGCTCCACGGCCCGCGTCACGTGCCCGGCATCCGGATTGCGGCCGATGCCGAGCACCGGCAGTTCCTCGACCCCGTGCGGATACACCGTCCGCCCGCCGACCCGGATCTCCAGCGCCCCAGCGAACGCGGCCTCGACGCGGCCCGCGTTCGGGCTCGGGTGCGCGGCGGTGTCCCGTCGCCACGCCCGCCAGGCGCCGCCCGCCGAACCGCCGACGACCGGAGCGGCCAGCACGGTCAGCCCGGCCGCGACCCGCGTGGGCACGAGATGGACGATTTCGTCCAGCCGGGCGACGAGCCAGCGGTATCGCTCGGGGCGTCCCCGGCCGATTCCGCGCAGCAGGCTGATCGCGCGCGAGCCGAGCAGGCCGGGGACACCGGCCAGGGCTCCCCACACCAGCGGCGCGATGACGACATCCGCGGTGTTCTCGGCGAGTGTCTCCACCGATGCACGCGAGAGGCCGATGACGCCGAGGTCGTCGGCGACCCGGGGGTCCAGTGTGGACAGTGTACCGCGCGCGGTTTCGAGTTCGCCTTCTTCGAGATCCCGGGCCAGCGAGGTGCCGTGCGCGGCCAGGCCGGCGGCGCCGAGGACGGCCCAGGTGGTCACCGCGGTCGTGGTCGCCTGCAGGACGGGGCTGCGGCGTCCGGCGCGTTCGGCGAGCACGCCCGCCAGCACGGCGGAGCCCGCGAGGCCACCGGTCCACAGCACTCCGGCCGCCGGATGTTTCGACCTGACTTTCGCGTCCACCGCCGAAGCCGCCCTGGCGAACGCCGTCACCGGACGCCGTGACCGAGGGTCCCCGATCGCCCCGTCCGCGGCCACCCCCAACACCAAGCCGATCGCGCGCGCCGCGCTCACCTTCGCCCCCCGCATGCAGTATCCCTCGAAGACCTGCAGAGATTACTCGAAGATCATCCGTCGAGGAGGACGGCCATCTCGTCACGCGCCTGGATGACGATGTCCCGCATCGCGCGTTCTGCCCGGTCAGGGTCACCGGCGTCGACGGCCGCCGCGACCTCGACGTGCAGGGCGACGGCCTCGGGCTGGGGCTCCTCCGGCATCAGCCCGTGCCCGGTGCGGCCGGCGAGCACTTCGGCGACGACCGCCGAAAGCTGCGCGAACATCGGATTCCGCGACGCGGACAGCAGCAGATCGTGGAAAGCGACGTCGTGCCCCAGGAAGGTCTCGAGGTCCCGCCGGTGCGCCGTCTCCTCAAGCCTCTTCGCCAAAGCCCGGAGACGGCCGCCCTCTTCCGGTGTCGCCCGCAGCGCGGCGTACCGGGCAGCACACGGTTCGACACCGGAACGCAGTTCGGTCAGGGTTCGCAGCGCGGTCTTCCGCTCGGACCCGTCGAGTTGCCAGCGGAGCAGTCTCGGGTCGTAATGGTTCCATTCACGCGGCTCGCGCACGATCACCCCGACCCGGCGCTTACTGCTGGTCAGGCACATCGTTTCGAGGACGCGCACCACCTCGCGCGCCACCGTACGGGAAGCGCCGAACCGCTCCTGGAGCTCCTCCGAGCGCAGCACGGAGCCCGGCGGGAGCTCCCCGTTCGCGATCGCGGAGCCGAGCGCGTCGAGCACTTCGGCATGCCTGTCGTTGCCCACCAGGTGACTTTAGCGTTCTGATTCGGTTAAGTAGTACTTCATATTGCTTAAGTAGTACTTTTGAGCTGTACTCGTCCCGGCTACAGCGACGTGGGAGGTACGGATGACCGTCATCGTGGTGATGGGCGTTTCCGGCTCGGGCAAGACGACCGTGGGCACGGCACTCGCCGAACGCCTCGACGTCGACTACGCCGAAGCGGATACGTTCCATCCGAAGGCGAACATCGACAAGATGAGCTCCGGCCACCCGCTGAACGACGAAGACCGGCAACCCTGGCTCGAAGCCATCGCCACCTGGATCTCCGACCACCAGTGCTCCGGCGGCGTCGTGACGTCCTCCGCGCTCAAGTACCGCTACCGCGACATCTTGCGCAGCGGCGGGAAAGTCTGGTTCCTGCATCTGCACGGCGACCGCGATCTGCTCGCCGACCGGATGAAGACCCGCTCCGGCCACTTCATGCCGGTGTCCCTTTTGGACTCCCAGCTCGCCGATCTCGAACCGTTGCGGCCGGACGAATCCGGCCTCGTCGCCGACATCGCGAAGAAGCCGGAAGAGATCGTCGACACCGCCCTTTCCGCTTTCAAGGACCGCTGATGACCACCACACTCGCCGCCGCCTGGACCGGACACGACACCCGTCTCATCGGCGCGACGGTGCTCGCCATCGCCGTGATCGTCGTCCTGATCACCAAGGCGAAGCAGCATCCGTTCCTGGCCCTGATCCTCGGCTCCGGCGTGCTCGGGCTCGTCGGGGGCATGCCGGTGGACAAGCTGATCAAAAGCTTCAGTTCCGGCGTCGGCTCCACCGTCGCCTCGGTCGGCGTGCTGATCGCGCTCGGCGCGATGCTCGGCAAACTGCTCGCCGACTCCGGCGGCGCGGACCAGATCGTCGACACCATCCTGCGCCGCGCGGGCGACCGCACCCTGCCCTGGGCGATGGCGCTGGTCGCCGCCCTGATCGGGCTGCCGATGTTCTTCGAGATCGGCCTGGTCATGCTGATCCCGGTGATCCTGCTGGTCGCCAAGCGCACCGGGAAACCGTTGCTGATGCTGGGAATCCCCGCGCTCGCCGGGCTTTCGGTCCTGCACGGTCTCGTCCCGCCGCACCCGGGGCCGCTCGCCGCCGCGGGCGCGCTGAACGCGAACGTCGGCCTCACGCTGGCCTTCGGCCTGCTCGTCGCGATCCCGACCGTGATCATCGCCGGACCGCTGTTCGGCAGGCTGGCCGCGAAGATGGTCCCGGACGCCGTCGCACCGGAGCGGCTCGTCCCGGAATCGTCCTCTTCGGACGGACGGCGGCCCGGCTTCCTGGCGACGCTGTCCACCGTGCTGCTGCCGGTCGTGCTGATGATGGGCAAGGCACTCGCGGACATCCTGCTCGAGAAGGAGAACCACCTCCGCCGCGTCCTCGACTTCATCGGCGACCCGCTGGTGGCGCTGCTCGCCGCGGTTCTGCTCGGCATGTTCACCCTCGGCAGGTCCGCGGGCTTCACGCGGGACAAGCTGTCGTCCACCGTGGCCGATTCGCTCCCGCCGATCGCCGGCATCCTGCTCATCGTCGGCGCGGGCGGCGGGTTCAAGCAGACCCTCGTCGACGCCGGGGTCGGCAACGTCATCACCAGCCTGGCGACCGGCGCGAACCTGTCGCCACTGCTGCTCGGCTGGCTGGTCGCGGTCGCGATCCGGCTCGCCACCGGCTCCGCGACGGTCGCGACCGTGTCCGCCGCCGGCATCGTGGCCCCGCTCGCGGCGACCATGGACCCGTCGCACAGCGCGCTGCTGGTGCTGGCGATCGGCGCCGGTTCGCTGTTCTTCTCCCACGTCAACGACGCCGGGTTCTGGCTGGTCAAGGAGTACTTCGGACTTTCGGTCGGGCAAACCCTGAAGAGCTGGTCGATCATGGAGACGGTCATCTCGGTGGTCGCGATCGCGCTGATCCTGCCGCTGGGCGCGCTCCTGTAGCAGAAGTACATGAAGGCCCCCTTCCTTGCGCCTACGTACAGGAAGGGGGCCTTCATGTACCTCCGGCTTGACACGTGACCTTTTGGTCACCTATTCTTTCGACGTGCCCGACGACGACCTGGTTTTCAAGGCCCTGGCGGATCCGACTCGCCGGTTCCTGCTCGACCAGCTGTTCGCGCGTGACGGCCGCACGCTGACCGAGCTCGAGTCCGAAGTGGACATGAGCCGATTCGGCGTGATGAAGCATCTGAAACTGCTGGAAGAAGCCGGACTTGTCGTCACGCGCAAGGAGGGCCGGGAGAAGAAGCATTTCCTCAACCCGGTACCGATCCGACAGATCCACGACAGGTGGATCGACAAGTTCACCGAGCGCAACGTGGCCGCGTTGCTCGACCTCAAAGCCGAACTCGAATCCGAGGAGCCGTCATGACCGACACCACCACCGCCACCACCCAGGTCTACCGCGTCTACATCAAGGCCACCCCGGAGAAGATCTGGGACGCGATCACGAAGCCCGAGTGGTCGCAGAAGTACGGCTACACCGGACTGGTCGACTACGACCTCCGGGTGGGTGGCAAGCACGCCACCCATCCCACGCCGGACTACGTCCAAGCAGGGTTCACCAACGATCTGGTCGACGGCGAGGTGCTGGAGGTCGACCCGCCGCGCAAGCTGGTCATCACCTGGAAACTGCACATGGACTCCGCCTTCGACAAGGAGCCGTACACCAAGCTCACCTATGAGATCGAAGAGACGAAGACCGCGGGCACCCGGCTGACCGTCACCCACGACGTCACCGGCGCGCCGTGGACGGCCGCGCTGGTCAGCGGGTCACAGGAGGACATCAACGCCGGACCGGGCGAGAACGCCGGTGGCGGCTGGGCGTGGATCCTGTCGGACCTCAAGTCGCTGCTGGAGACGGACGAGCCGCTCGTCCCCGCCGCTTCCTGAGCCGATGGTCCGTGAAGACATCCCTGGGTTTTGTTTGTCAAGCGGCGGCGTGGTTTTGTCTGGTTTGTTCGGTGTTGTGG
>NZ_AOHO01000082.1 GCF_000342005.1 Amycolatopsis decaplanina DSM 44594 | reverse complement strand
TCAATACGAGGTTTCAATACATAAGCTCTACTGGCTTAGTTCACTAGCACACTGTTGAGTTCTCAAGCAACACGCTTTGTTTCAAGCGATATTCACAAGCTTTTTGGTCGAGCATGCCGAATCCTACGTTGTTAGTCGTAGGGGGTCGGCGGCCGCTCGTGGGCCGACGCTGAACGTTACCTGGTCCGGTTCGCGGTGTCAACCCGCTCGGCCCTGGTTCCTGACCTCGGGGCTTTCGGCCCCGGCGGCCCGGTGTTCCTGGCGACGAAGAGAAGATTACATGCCCCGGAACCCCCCGAAAACAGGGGGGTCACTTAACGACATCGCCGCAGGTCAGCCGGTGTGAACCCCGGTCATCCGACGGTCTTCAGGTAGCGAGGCGGTTTACGGGCCGGGACGACGCGTTCGAAGTCGGCCGCGTAGGCGAGCACTCGGGCGTCCGTCCACTGCCCCGCCATGAACGAAACCCCAACCGGGAGCTCGCCGACGAAACCGGCCGGCACGGTCACCGCGGGGTAGCCCGAGACCGCGGCCGGGGTCGACGACGGGATCACGTCGTTGTCGCCGGACTTGCAGTCGGTCTTCCAGGCGGGCGGGTTCGTGGGCGCGGCGATCGCGTCGAGGCGGTACTCGGCGAGGGTCTCGTCGATCGAGCGTTTCGCCAGATCGGTCAGCTCACGGCGGTTGGCCAGGTAGCCGGGGTCGGTCGGGCCGGGCGCGGCGAGCGCCTGTTCGAAGAGTTCCTGCCCGGCGAAGCAGGTCTGCTCCAGTGGGTCGGACCGGTTGTAGGCGATCAGCGCGGCGAGGTCGCGCGGGCCTTCGGGACGCGTGGCCAGGTAGCGATCGATGTCCCGGTGGAACTCGGTGAGCAGGGCCGGGAACTCCAGTTCACCGAGCCTGGCCTGGTACGGCGGCGTCACCTCGACGACCTCGGCGCCCGCCTTGACCAGCGAGTTCTTGGTCCGCGTCATCACAGCGTCGACGTCCGGGCCGAGTACCGGCAGCCGCCAGAGCCCGATCCGGGATCCCTTCAGCACGCCGGGCCGCAGGTGCGCGGCGTAGTCGGTCGGCTGGTTCGGCGGGTACGTGCCGGTGGCCGGGTCGCTCGAGTCACGGCCCTGAAGCGCGGACAGGGTCAGCGCGACGTCGACGACGTGCCTGGCCATCGGGCCGGTGGTGTCCTGTTCGGCCGAGATCGGCACCACGCCGGTGCGGCTGACCAGGCCGAGACTCGGTTTGTGCCCCACTGTCGAGGTCATTCCGGCGGGGCAGACGATCGAGCCGTCGGTCTCGCTGCCGATCGCGACCTGGGCGAGCGACGCGGCGACCCCCGCGGCGGATCCGGCGGATGACCCACAGGGGTTGCGATCGAGCACGTACGGGTTGTTCGTCTGCCCACCGATGCCCGACCACCCGGAAGTGGGTTTGGCGGCGCGGAAGTTCGCCCACTCGGACAAGTTCGCCTTGCCGAGGACGACCGCGCCCGCGTCACGAAGACGGCGGATCAAGGTCGCGTCCTTCGCTGGCTTGCTGCGCAGTGCGCGCGAACCCGCCGTCGTCTGCATCGAGCGGGTGTCGACGTTGTCCTTCACCAGGACTGGGATGCCGTCCAGCGGTCCGCGCGTCTTGCCGGCGCGACGCCGGATGTCGCTCTCTGCGGCTTGCACGATCGCGGCCGGATTGACCGCGATGACCGCGTTCACCTGCCGGTCGACCTTGTGGATGCGATCGAGATAAGCCGAGGTCAGACCGACCGCGGTCAGTCGTCCGGAGGACATCCGAGCCTGGAGCGAAGGGATGTCGGCGGCGTCGAGATCGAGAGGTTTTCCGACGGCGGATGCCGCTGGAGCGGCACTCGCCGCGATGGTCGCGGCGACCAACGTCGTCAGAACTCCGAACACCGGCCGCCGCACCATCAGGTCTCCTTCGTCTAGAGAACCGGAAGCAGGGTCCGCAGCTCGTACGGGGTCACCGCGCTGCGGTAGTTATCCCATTCAACACGTTTGTTGCGCAGGAAGAAGTCGTAAACGTGCTCTCCGAGCGCTTCGGGCAGAAGCTCCGATTTTTCCATTTCGGCCAGGGCCTCGCCGAGGTTCTGCGGGAGCTGGGCATACCCGGCCGCGCGGCGCTCGGCATCCGAGAGCTGCCAGATGTTGTCCTCGGCGGGAGGCGGGAGTTCGTAGCCCTTCTCGATGCCCTTGAGTCCGGCGGCCAGGATGACCGAGTACGCCAGATAGGGGTTGCACGCGGAGTCGAGTGTTCGAATCTCCACGCGGCGTGACGACGCCTTGCCCGGCGAGTACATCGGCACCCTGACCAGTGCGGAACGGTTGGCGCGGCCCCACGAAACGGTCGTCGGGGCCTCGCTGCCACTGATCAGCCGTTTGTAGGAGTTCACCCACTGGTTGGTGACCGCCGAGATCTCCTTCGCGTGGTGCAGCAGCCCCGCCACGAAGGCCTTGCCCGTCGCGGACAACTCGTACGGGTCTTCCGCGTCGTAGAAGGCGTTGCGATCGCCCTCGAACAGGCTCACGTGGGTGTGCATCCCGGAGCCCGGCTGGTTGGTGAACGGCTTCGGCATGAAGGTCGCGCGGACACCCTGGGTGAGCGCGACCTCCTTGACGACGTAGCGGAAGGTCATCACGTTGTCGGCCATGGTCAGCGCGTCGGCGTACCGGAGATCGATCTCCTGCTGACCGGGCGCGCCCTCGTGGTGGCTGAACTCGACCGAGATCCCCATCGCCTCGAGCGTCTCGATGGCGTGGCGTCGGAAGTGCGTCGCTGTCGCGTGGCTGGCCTGGTCGAAGTAGCCGCCGTTGTCCGCGGGCTCGGGCTCGCTGCCGTCGTCCGGCAGGCTGGCGAGCAGGAAGAACTCGATCTCAGGGTGGACGTAGCAGGTGAAACCCGCTTCACCCGCTTTCGAGAGCTGCCTGCGCAGGACGTGCCGGGGATCCGCCCAGGACGGGGAGCCGTCGGGCATCGCGATGTCGCAGAACATGCGCGCCGAGTACGGGCCGCCGTCGGGGGTCTCCCAGGGCAGGACCTGGAACGTGGCCGGGTCGGGCTTCGCGACCATGTCGGATTCGTAGACGCGCGCGAACCCTTCGATGGCCGATCCGTCGAAGCCGATTCCCTCGCTGAAGGCGCCCTCGAGTTCGGCGGGCGCCACCGCGACGGACTTGAGGAACCCCAGCACATCCGTGAACCAGAGCCTGACGAAACGGATGTCGCGCTCTTCCAAGGTACGGAGCACGAACTCCTGCTGGCGATCCATGGCCGCACCCTAACGAGAACGTGTTAACGACATGTTTCGCGACGCGCCGATCGACCGGAAGTGGTGGGTCACCCCACGAGAACCGGATCGGGTTTGGCCGCCTTGATGATCGACAGCGAAGCGACCGAAGCGATCAGGGCGAGGCTCGCCGCGATGTACCAAGCGAGGGAGTAGCTACCCGACGAATCGCGGATCGCGCCGGCGCCGAAGGCCGCTAGACCGGCGCCGAGCTGGTGGCTGGCGAAGACCCAGCCGAAGACGATCGGCCCGGCGGCGCCGAATTGCCGGACACAGAGCGCGACGGTGGGTGGAACCGTCGCCACCCAGTCGAGGCCGTAGAAGATGATGAACGCCCACATGCTCGGTTCCACCGTTCCGCTCAACAGTTGCGGTAACAGAGCGAGCGAAACGCCGCGAAGGGCGTAGTAGACGCCGAGCAGGATCCGCGGATCGACGCGGTCGGTGAGCCAGCCGGAGGCGATGGTGCCGACGACGTCGAAGATGCCGACGAGGGCGAGCAGTCCGGCGGCGGTCGTCTGCGGCATGCCGTGGTCGTGCGCCGCGGGCACGAAATGAGTACTGACCAGGCCGTTCGTCGTGGCGCCGCAGATCGCGAAGCCGACAGCGAGCAGCCAGAACGTCCTCGTGCGCGCTGCCGAGCCGAGCACCGAGAGCGCGCGGCGGGCAGAACCACCCGTGCGAGCGACGGGAGCGACTTCGCCGGGCTCCGCGCCATAAGCGGTCGTTCCGACGTCGGACGGGTGATCGCGGACCACCAGGAGGACGACGGGGACGACGGCCAGCGCGGCGATGGCGATGACGAGCGACGCCGTCCGCCAGCCTTCGTCGACGGCGAGGTTCGCCACGATCGGGAGGAAGATCAGCTGGCCGGTGGCGCCCGCCGCGGTGAGGACCCCGGTGACGACGCCGCGGCTGCGGACGAACCAGCGGGCGGCGACCGTGGCGGCGAAACTCATCGCCATCGAGCCGGTGCCGACGCCGACCAGGACGCCCCAGCAGAGGATGAGCTGCCAGCTCGCGTTCATGAACACCGTGCCGCCCGCGCCGATCGCGACGACGAACAACGCCGTCGAGGCGACGCGTCGCATGCCGAAGCGCTCCATGAGAGCTGCCGCGAAGGGCGAGAAGAGGCCGTAGAGAACGAGGTTCACGGAGACGGCCGACGCGATCGTCGCGCGCGACCAGCCGAACTCGTTGTGGAGCGGGTCGATGAGCACGCCGGGAGCCGCGCGGAAACCGGCGGCGGCGAGCAGGGCGATGAATGCGGCGGCGGCGACGAACCACGCGCGGTGGAGCCGGGTCTCTGGTTGCACGAGTACAGCGTCATCGGCGGCGGCTCCCGGCGGAAGCGGCTGGAAGGACACTGTGCGAAAGATTCGGGCCAAGGCCATAGGCTCAGGCCATGCGCTGCCGTCACCTCGTGCCGGCGCTGCTGCTCACGATCGGGCTCATCGGCGGCTGCGCGGGCTCACCCCCGTTGCCGCCTGCCCAGGACTACGTGAGCGCGGCGGCCGACTCCCTCGTCTCGTTGCGCAGCGTGCGGTTCACGCTCGCGGTGAACGGCGTCGTCGCCGGGCTGCCGGTGCGCGGACTCGACGGCGAAGTCAGTCTTGAGGGTGGCGCGATCGGTAATGCCGACCTGCAGGACGACTTCGAACGGATGAAGGTCAAGTACCGGCTGTCCAGCTCGGAGATCACGCTCAGTGAGCCTGGCGGCGAGCGGGTGATCCCGGCTTCCGCGCCCTATACGCCGAAGGCGATGCTCGGGGCCGATGGCGGACTGCGGCGGTTGTTGACCGGGGCGACCGAGCTGCGGGGTGAGCGGTGGGAGCGGGTGCAGGACACCGACTCCTTCCGGATCGCCGCGAAGGTGCCGGCCGCGGTGATCGGCGGGATCGTGCCGGAGATCAAGTCGGACGTGTTCGTGAAACTGTGGATTTCGCGGGACGAGCCGCGGCGGCTGGTGCGGGTGTGGCTGCAGGTGCCGCCGACGAGGCCGGAGGAGTTCGCGGTGATGCTGGAACTGGCGCTGACCAGGCATAACGCGGTGGTCGTCGGGGCGGGGCGGTAGCAAAGGTCCCCCGCTCCCCTTCTGGCGGGAAATGCCTGGTCAGCGGGGTCGGCGGTAGCAAAGGTCCCTTGCTTCCCCGCTAGGAGCAGCGGGCGTCGGGGGCGGGCAGTTCGCCATTGAGCAGGTAAGCGAAGCCGGCGCTGTCGACGCATTCGTTGCCGTCGAGGAACACGGTGTGCTGCGCGCCTTCGAACGTGAGCAAAGCTCCCTTGAGGTCCCGCGCAAGGTTCACGCCGGACGCGTACGGAGTCGCCGGGTCATCGGTGGTCGAGATGATCAGGGGCCGCGGCAGGCCGTCGACGTCCGGCTTGTGGACCTCGGAAGTGGCGGGCACCGGCCACACCGAGCAGATGTCGAGTTCACTCATGTCGGGAGTGCCGCCGGTGAGGAACGGCGCGCCCTGGAGCATCCGCGCGTGGGCGCTGCCGATGACGCGCCTGTCGGTGATCCGCGCGCTGTCGACGCAACGGACCGCGAAGTACACGTCGAGGATGCCGGTGTACCGGCCGTCCGGCTCGCGGCCGTAGTAGTTGTCGGCGAGCGCGACCAGTGCCTTGCCGCTCCCCCGTTTGAGCTCGGTCAACCCGTCGTTGAGGAACTTCCAGGCATCCTGCGAGTACAGTGCGGCGCTGGTCCCGGTGATGGCGTCTTCGAACGAGAGTTCACGAGTCCCCGCGGGCACCGGTTCGGTGATCAGCGGCTGGACCAGGTCCTGGAACGCCTTCGTCACCGCGCCCGCGTCACGGCCGAGCGCGCAATCCGCGCGAGCGGCACACCACTTGCCGAATTCAGCGAACGTGTTCTGGAAGCCCGCCATCTGCGTGACCAGCGACTCGGCGGTGTCGAGTTCGGGATCGACCGCACCGTCGAGGAGCAGCGCCCGCACTTTGTCCGGGTAGGCCTCGGCATAAGCGGTCCCGATCTGCGTGCCGTACGAAAAGCCCAGGTAGGTGAGCTTCTCGTCACCGAGCGCCGAGCGCAGGACGTCGAGATCGCGGACGACATCCCTGGTCCCGATGTTGGCGAGCAGCTCTTTGCCGTGATTCGTACGCTCGGCGCATTTCGCGGCGTACGCCCTGGCGTCAGCGAGCTGCTTCGCGATGCCGCCGGGCGTCGAGTCGCTTTCCGAATCCTCCGCGCGGTCCGCATCGCGTTCGGCGTCGGTGAGGCAGACGAGCTTCGGCTCGCTGGTCCCGACCCCGCGGGGATCGAATCCGACGATGTCGAATCGCTCGGCCAGTGCCGCCGCGGGCCGTGACTTCGCGATCCGCGCCGCGGCCGAGACGCCTGAGCCACCGGGGCCGCCCGGATTGAGGACGAGAGAGCCGATCCGCCGGTCGTTGTTCTTCGCCTTGTGCCGGAGGACGCCGATCGAGATCGTCTCGCCGTCCGGCTTCAAGTAGTCGAGCGGCACGGTGAGCTTCGCGCAGTCGAACGACTTGTCCGTGAAGGATGCGCACGTGCCCCACGCCAGCCCCTGTCGAGTGAACTTCTCGAGTGCCTTCGGGTCCGGCGTCGGTGACGCCGTCGTGGTCGGTGACGCCGACGGCGCGGGCTGCGGTTGCGGTTGATGCGTCGTGCATGAGGCGACCAGCAGGGCGACAACGAGCACGGCCGGGACGCGGCGAAGGCTCATCTCGTGATCTTCGCAGCGTCCCGGCCGGTCATGGCCCTTCGCGCCGAACTCGTTACTTGGCGGTGCAGCGAGTGCCCTCGTCCGGCAGGGTGCCGTTCACCAGGTAGTCGATGCCGATCCGGTCGACGCACGAGACGCCCTGGAGGAACACCGTGTGCTGGTTGCCCTCGAACGTGAGCAAAGCTCCCTTGATCGCTTTCGCGAGGTTGACGCCCGCCTGATAGGGGGTCGCCGGGTCGTTCGTCGTCGAGATGACCAGTGTCTTCGGCAACCCTTCGACGTTCGGCTGGTGCGGCTCCGAGGTGTTCGGCACCGGCCAGAAGGCGCAGGCGTCACGCGCGGAACCGTCCGGCTTGCCGTCGTCGAGGAACGGAGCCGCCTCCGCGTACCGCTTCTGCGCGTCGAGTATCTTCACCGGATCGGTGACTCGCGGGTCGTCGACGCAGCGGATCGCGACGAACGCGTCCTGCGTCGTCCCGTAGCGGCCGTCGGCGCCGCGTTCGTTGTACAGGTCGGCCAGTTTTTCCAGGCCGTCGCCGCGCTGGCGCTTCAGGTCATTGAGCGCGGTGTTCAACGGTTCCCAGAGATCTTCCTGGTAGAGGGCCTGTATCACGCCCGTCGTCGCGTCCTCGTACGACAGTTTCCGGCCGTCATTCACCGGCACCGGGAAGTCGATCAGTGGCCGCACCAGATCCTGGAACGCCTTCGTCGCGCCGGCGGCGTCGCGCCCCACGGCGCAGTCCTCACGCGCGGCGCACCAGTTCGAGAACTCCCCGAACGCCTTGCCGAAGCCCTGCCCCTGCGCGACCAGCGACTCGACCGCGTCCTGCTCCGGGTCGACGGCACCGTCGAGCACCAGCGCACGGACGTTCGCCGGGAACGCCTCGGCATAGGCGGACCCGATCCGTGTTCCGTAGGAGTAGCCGAGGTAGTTCAGCTTCGGCTCGCCGAGGACCGAACGCAGGATGTCCATGTCCTTGACGACGTCACGCGTGCCCAAGTTCGCGAGCATCGCGGAGCCGTGTTCGGTCCGCTCGGCACACTTCGCCGCGAAGTCCTGGGACTCGGCCTCCTGCTTTTTCACCCCCTCGGGTGAACCGTCGGTCTCGCTGTCGTCCGCGCGGTCCGCGTCGCGTTCGGCGTCGGTCAGGCAGCGGACCTGCGGCTGGCTCGCGCCGATGCCGCGCGGGTCGAAACCGACCATGTCGAAGCGTTTACCCAGCTCGTTCGTCGCCGTCCGGGAGGCGAGACCGGCCGCGGCCTGCATCCCGGAGGCGCCGGGGCCGCCGGGGTTGACCACGAGTGCCCCAATCCTTTCGTCGGTTTCGAGCGCCTTCCGGCGCAACAGGCCGAGCGTGATCGAGTCGCCTTCGGGCTTCGCGTAGTCGAGCGGGACGGTCAGGCGGGCACACTGTGCGTCCTTCACTCGAAACGCCGCTTTCGCGTCATCGGATGTCGCGTAGGGTGCACAGTCGGCCCAGGTCAGGCTCTGTCCGTAGAACTTCTCGAGTCCGGCGGGCACCGGTCCGGTCGGAGCATGCGACTCGGTGGCCGGAGGCGGCGGCTGGGTTCTACCCTCTCCCGACGAGCACGCGGCGGCAGTGACGGCGAGCAGGCCGGACAGCGTGATCGCGGCGAATCGACGGGCACGGGACCTGGCGCTGACATGAGTGGACACGGTTGGATCGTGCCATCGGCCGTGGAACTCGGCCGCACCACCACTGCGTTGGTGATACGGGTGCGGACGGCAGAAGAACAGACGGGAGCACAGGGGTGGCAGCACTGATCAGCCGGGTGGGCAAGAAGCTGCGCCGGATCATGCAGCGGCCGGGCAGCGTCGAGCTGACCCGCTACGAAGCGCTGCTGCCGGCCATCGAGAAGCTCGAGCCCGAGTTGGAGAAGCTCTCCGACGAGGAGCTGACAGAGCGGGCAGGCAAGCTTCGGGACGCCGCTGCCTTCGGCAACGACCAGCTGATCGAGGTCTGCGCGCTCGGTCGCGAGGCCGCGCGGCGGGCGCTCGGCGAGCGTGCCTTCGACGTCCAGTTGCTCGGCACGATGGGCCTGCTCAGCGGGCACATCGTGCAGATGGAGACCGGTGAGGGCAAGACGCTGGCCGGTGCGCTGGCCGGCGCCGGGTACGCCTTGCGCGGGAAGCACGTCCACGTCGTCACAGTGAACGACTACCTCGCCCGACGCGACGCGGAGTGGATGGGCCCGATCTACGACCTGCTCGGCGTCTCCGTCGGCTGGGTCGAGCCCGCTCACTCCCGCGACGAGCGCCGCGAGGCGTACGCGAAGGAGGTCACGTACGGCGCCGTCAGCGAGATCGGCTTCGACGTGCTGCGCGACCGCCTGGTGACCCGCGAAGAGGACCTGGTCCAGCGCGAGCCCGAGGTGGCGATCGTCGACGAGGCGGACTCCGTGCTGGTCGACGAGGCCCGCGTGCCGCTGGTGATGGCGGGATCGATCGACCACACCGACGCCGACGAAGAGGTCGCGAACATCGTCCGGCGACTGCGGCTCGGGCTGCACTACGAGACCGACGCCGACGGCCGCAACGCCTGGCTGACCAAGGCGGGCGCTTCGGTGGTCGAGAAGGCCCTCGGCGACGACATCAACCTTTACGACGAGACCGGCTCGGACAGGCTGCCCGCGGTGAACGTGGCGCTGCACGCGCATGCGCTGCTCACCCGTGACGTCGACTACCTCGTGCGCGACGGCAAAGTGCAGCTGATCAACGCCGCGCGCGGCCGCGTCGCCGAACTGCAGCGCTGGCCGGACGGCCTCCAGGCCGCCGTCGAAGCGAAGGAGCAGGTCAAGGCGACCGACCGGGGCGAGATCCTCGACTCGATCACCGTGCAGGCGCTGCTCGCGCGGTACCCAGAGGTCGCGGGGATGACCGGTACCGCGGTCGCGGTCGCCGAGCAGCTGCGCGAGTTCTACAAGCTCGAGGTGGCGGTCATCCCGCCGAACACGCCGAACATCCGTGAGGACCAGGAGGACCGGATCTTCGGATCGCCGTCGCAGAAGCTGCGCGCGATCGAGGAGGAGATCCGGCGGGTGCACGAGACCGGGCGGCCGATCCTCGTCGGCACCCAGGACGTCGCCGAATCCGAAGAGCTGGCCGAGAAGCTGGCGAAGGTCGACCTCGAATGCGTCGTGCTCAACGCGCGCAACGATGCCGAGGAAGCCGCCATCATCGCCGACGCCGGCAAGAAGGGCGCGGTCACCGTCTCGACCCAGATGGCGGGCCGAGGCACCGACATCCGGCTGGGCGGCAAGGACGGCGACGGCCGCGATGAGGTCGTCGAGCTGGGCGGCCTGCACGTGATCGGCACCGCCCGCTATCCGTCGAGCAGGCTGGACGGCCAGCTGCGCGGCCGGTCCGGACGACAGGGCGACCCGGGCAGCGCGGTGTTCTTCGCCAGCCTGAACGACGAACTCGTGCTGTCGAACGCGCCGGACATCCCCGAAGGCATCAGCTCCGACGTGGGCAGCGGCGAGATCGTCGACCCGGCGGCGCTGCGGCAGATCAACCACGCGCAGCGCGTCGCCGAGGGTGTCGACCTGGAGATCCACCGGAACACCTGGCGCTACACGCGGCTGATCGAGCGGCAGCGCGGCGAACTGCTCGAGCACCGGGACAAGGTGCTGCGGACCGCGCACGCGGCGGAGGTGCTGGAGAAGGCGCACCCGGAGAAGTTCAAGGAGCTTTCGGATAAGGTCGACGACGAGGCTCGCGTCGAACAGCTGTGCCGGGAGATTCTGCTGTTCCACATCGATCAGCTGTGGTCGGACCACCTGGCGTTCCTGACCGACGTGCGGGAGAGCATCCACCTGCGGGCGCTGGCGCGGGAGACGCCGATCGACGAATTCCACCGCGCGGCGATCCCCGAGTTCCACAAGATCATCCCGGAGGCGGCCGAGCGGGCGGCGAAGACGCTCGAGGAGGCCGAGATCACCGATAACGGGATCGACCTCGGTGACGCGGGCGTGCGGCGGGCGAACACGACGTGGACCTACCTGGTGCACGACAACCCGTTCGACTCCGACTTCGAGCAGACCATCAAGAAGGTGCGGAGCATGATCAAGCGGAAGTAGCGCGGGTCCTGAGGGGGAGCGGGGGACCTTTGCTGTCACTCTCTTTTGGAGAGCGACAGCAAAGGTCCCCCGCTCTCTTTTCGCACCGGTCAAACCCAGGTGGGCGATTCGGCACATCCGGTCGTCCCCGCGGACGCCGGTGGGTGAGAATGACGGCATGCCGCAACTGCGCATCGCACTGGCCCAGGTCAACACCACCGTCGGGGACCTCGAAGGCAACGCCGAGCTCACCGTCGAGTGGACTCGCAAGGCCGCCGAAGCAGGCGCCCACATCGTCGTCTTCCCGGAGATGTCCCTCACCGGTTACCCCGTCGAGGACCTCTCCCTCCGCCCGACCTTCGCCTCCGCCTCGAAGCAGATGGTCGAAGCGCTCGCCCGGCGGCTCGAAGAAGCCGGTTGTGGCGAGGTGCTCACCTACATCGGGTACCTCGATCTGGACGAGACCGGCCCGCGCGACGCGGCGGCCGCGCTGTACCGCGGCGAAGTGGTCGCCCGCCAGTTCAAGCATCACCTGCCCAACTACGGCGTCTTCGACGAGCACCGCTGGTTCAAGCCGGGCCATGATCTCGAGGTCGTCCGCTTCCACGGCGTCGACGTCGGCATGGTGATCTGCGAGGACGTCTGGCAGGACGGCGGCCCGATCTCCGCGCTGGGCAAGGCCGGGGTGGACCTCGTGGTCGCACCCAACGCTTCGCCTTACGAGCGTGCGAAGGACGACATCCGCCTGCCGCTCATCGCCCGCCGCGCGGCCGAGGCCGGGGCGCCGCTGGTGTACACGAACCAGATCGGCGGTCAGGACGACCTCGTCTTCGACGGCGACTCGATCGTGGTCGGCGCGGACGGCCGGTTGCTGGCGCGCGCGCCGCAGTTCGTCGAGCACCTGCTCGTCGTCGACACGGACCTGGTCGCCGGCGGGCACACCGCCGAAGGCGAGTTCGAAGGCCTCCGGGTCAAGCGCCGCGTTCTCAGCGAAGATCCGGTTCCTGCGTACAGCCCGAGCACCGAGTCCGCGATCAGCGAGCCGCTGTCGGACGAAGCCGAGGTGTGGCACGCGCTCGTCGTCGGTCTGCGCGACTACGTGCACAAGAACGGCTTCTCGTCGGTGACGTTCGGGTTCTCCGGCGGTATCGACTCCGCGGTGGTGGCGGCGCTGGCAGCCGACGCGCTGGGCGGCGACAACGTCTACGGCGTTTCAATGCCTTCGGAGTACTCCTCGGAGCACTCGAAAGACGATGCCGAAGACCTCGCCCGCCGGATCGGCGCGCACTATCGCGTCGAGCCGATCGCGGACATGGTCAAGGTCTACGTCGAGCAGCTTCAGCTGACCGGCCTCGCCGAGGAGAACATCCAGGCCCGTGTCCGCGGCATGCTGCTGATGGCACTGTCCAACCAGGATGGTCACCTGGTGCTCGCCACCGGCAACAAGACCGAACTCGCCGTCGGCTACTCGACGATCTACGGCGACGCCGTCGGGGCCTTCGCGCCGATCAAGGACCTGTTCAAGACGCACGTCTGGCACCTGGCCAAGTGGCGCAACGCGGAAGCCGAGAAGAACGGCGAAACCCCGCCGATCCCGGAGAACTCGATCACCAAACCGCCGTCGGCGGAGCTGCGGCCGGGTCAGCTGGACAGCGACTCGCTGCCCGACTACCTGATGCTCGACGACATCCTCGACGACTACATCGAGGGCGACCGCGGTTACGTCGACCTGGTCGACGCGGGCTTCGAGCCGGAGACCATCGACCGCGTGGTGCGGATGGTCGACAAGGCCGAATACAAGCGCCGCCAGTACCCGCCGGGCACCAAGATCACGTTCAAGGCGTTCGGGCGGGACCGGCGGCTGCCGATGACCAACGGCTGGCGAGAGGGGACTGTCGTGACCCGCTCAGCTCAGCGCGACCTGCTTCCCCGCTGAGTTCGTCAGCACGGCCACCAGGCCGGGCTCCGTGTCACGCCGGACGAGCATGTCCATCCCGAGCGCGCGGACCGCGGATTCGACCGCGGCTGGCTCGGGATGGACACCGGTGACCATGAGCAGCGGGATCGACGGGAGCCCTCGTGTCGTCGGATGCGGGGTGCTCCCCCAGTCGATGAGGAAGGGCGCGAGCCCGCCTAGATCACCCGCACCGGTGAGACGCCAGGTCAGCAGTTCACCGTCGTCGGTGGTCCGCGACATCTCGGACGCTTCGCCCGGGTCGTAACCACGTTCGCGCGCTTCGGCGATCGCCTCGTCGATGCCTTCGACGCGCGCGGCCCAGGTGATCAGGGCGGGAGCGGTCAGCTCGTCGATGCCGAACGGGCGCGGTCCGACGTGCTCGGGTTGATCCGGGTCGGGGCCGACCACCTCGAGATAGGCGCCGGCTCCCAGATCGGCCAGGTAGTTGGCCGTACCGAAACCGACGTGCCTTCCGCCGCGTACAGGCGTGACGCCGGTCAGCTCGGCGACGCGCGCGACGGCCTCTTCGAGGTCCGGCCCGGCGTAGACGAGGTGATCCAGCACGAGGTCGCTCATGCCCATACTCCTACCGCAGCGACGGCTCCGGCGGCAGCGCGGCATGGTCTTGAACCCGAAACTGTCGGACCGCGCTCGTACCCTGGACCCATGACGGCACCGGGCTACTCCGTGTTCGGCACCGCGATCGGCGACTGCGGCATCGCGTGGAGCGAACGCGGGGTCATCGCGGTCCAGCTACCCGAGGGCAGTGAAGAGAGGACGAGGGCGCGACTGACCGCGCGCCTTCCCGAAGCAGCCGAATCCACACCGCCGGGCGAGATTCAGCGCGCGATCGACGGGATCGTCTCGTTGATGGACGGCAAGCGCACGGATCTCACCGATGTCGGCCTCGACTACGAAGGAGTACCGGACTTCCACCACCGGGTGTACGAGTTCATCCGCTCGATCCCAGCGGGCAAGACGCTGACCTACGGCGACATCGCGAACATCCTCGGCATGCCCGGCGGCGCGCAGGCCGTGGGGCAGGCGATGGGCCGGAACCCGTTCCCGATCATCGTGCCGTGCCACCGCGTACTCGCCGCGGGCGGCAAGGATGGTGGCTTCTCCGCGCGCGGAGGGGTCGCCACCAAGCGCCGGATGCTGGTCATCGAAGGCGCTTTGGCGGACGAACCGACGTTGTTCTAGTCGTTTTGGGCCGGTGACCAGGGCTTGAGCCACGGCGTCTCCGGCCAGCCTTCCGCGGCGGCCATCAGCGGGATCGCCGTCGCGCCGTCGATGTGCTCGCGGATGATGTCGGCGTGCCCGGCGTGCCGCGCGGTCTCCTCGATGAGATGGAGCAGCACCCAGCGGACCGACCACGCGTCGACGTCCTGCGGGTACCAGGGCACACCCTTCGGCACCGGGACCGGCTGGCCGAGGTCGGCGATACCGGCGATGACGTCCGAGGTGCGGCGGGCGACCTCGTCGTAGCGCGCGAGGACGCTTTCGACCGTCTCTTCCGGCGTCATCACGTAACCGGCTTCGTACTCCTTCATCGCCTCGTCCATCGGCTTCGAGGGCTTCTGGAGAAGGATGTCGATCCAGCCGTCTTCCGTGCTCGCGGTGTGCTTGATCAGGCCACCGACACTCAGTGAGCTTCTGGTGGGGACGGCTCTGGCCTGTTCTTCGGTGAGGCCGTGCGCAGCGATCCGCAGGACATGGCGCTGCTGCTCCAGGTAGGCGAGGAGACCTTCGCGCTCGTCGGCGACCGGGGACACGTTTCCAGCCATGGTGGCTCCTTCCGTCGGGAAGAGGATCATGGCATCCGGCACCGGCTTTCCGGGGCGATTCGGCCTGGAAGAGAGCAAGGGACCTTTGCTCTCGTTCGTCTCGACATTGAGAGAAGTGAGAGCAAAGGTCCCTTGCTCCCCCACTACCCCTGAGGCCGGACGAACGGGAACAGCACCGTCTGCCGGATCGACGCCCCGGTCAGCATCATCAGCAGCCGGTCGACGCCGATGCCGAGCCCACCGGTCGGCGGCATGCCGTGTTCGAGCGCGAGCAGGAAGTCCTCGTCCAGTTCCATCGCCTCGACGTCCCCGCTCGCCGCGCGCAGAGACTGGGCTTCCAGCCGCCGCCGCTGTTCGAGCGGGTCGGTCAGCTCGGTATAGGCCGTGCCGACCTCGGAGCCGAAAGCGATCAGGTCCCAGCGCTCGGCCAGCCGCGGGTCCACGCGATGTTGCCGGGTCAGCGGCGAGACGTCGGTCGGGTAGTCGGTGTAGAACGTCGGCATCACGGTCGCGCCTTCGACCAGGTGCTCGTGCGCCTTCAGCACGAGATCGCCGTGCCCGGCCTCCTCGTTCACCGGCACTCCCGCCGCGCGGCACAGCCGCTGGAGTTCGGCGACCGAGGTACTCGCGTCGACCTTCTCCCCGAGCGCCACCGAGACTGCTTCGTGGACCGGGATCACCGGCCAGTCACCGGAGATGTCGTACTCGACGACCTTCCCGTTCGGCCCTGGACGGCGAACGACCTGCGCGCCGTACGCGGCCTCCGCGGCGCATTGCACGAGCTCGCGCGTCAGCGTCCGCATCGTGTTGTAGTCGGCGTACGCCTGATACGCCTCCAGCATGGTGAATTCGGGGTTGTGCGTCGCGTCGACACCTTCGTTGCGGAAGTTCCGGTTCAGCTCGAAAACCCGCTCGACACCGGCCACGCACAGCCGCTTCAGGTACAGCTCCGGCGCGATCCGCAGGTACATGCGCATGTCGTAGGCGTTGATGTGGGTGATGAACGGGCGCGCGTTGGCGCCGCCGTGCACGGTCTGCAGCATCGGCGTCTCGACTTCGAGGTAGTCGCCCTGGTGCAACCTTTCCCGCACGGCGCGCACCACGGTCGAGCGCATCCGCAGCATCGCCGTCGAATCCGGGTTCACCGCGAGGTCGAGGTAACGCTGCCGCACCCGCGTCTCCGGGTCGGTGAGGCCCTTTCGCTTGTCCGGCAATGGATGCAGACTCTTCGCCGTGACGGTCCATTCATCGACGAGCACGGAGAGCTCACCGCGCCGCGACGTCACGACCTGCCCGCTCACGCCGACGTGGTCGCCGAGGTCGACGCCCCGCCGCCAGCCGCCGAGGTCGAGCACGGAGGCGTCGAGCATCAGCTGGATCTCACCGCTGAAATCCTTGACCCGTGCGAAGCAGAGTCCGCCGAGATTGCGCATCGCGAGCACCCGGCCGGCGACGCTGACCCGATGGCCGGTGTGGGTGTCCGGGCTCAGATCGCCGAACTTCGAGACGACGTCCCCAAGCAGATCCTTCCGCGCGAAACCGACCGGATAGGGGTCGATCCCGGCTTCCCGCAAGCGATCCAGCTTCGCCATCCGCACGCGGACCTGGTCGGGGCGCCGCACCTGTTTCGGCGCGGGAGTGGCCGCGTTCGCTTCGATGCGGTGGACCTCGGCGACGAATTCTTCGGTGACCGTCTCCAGTTTCAGTGCCCGTGCCGACCGTCCTGTCGGTACGAATCCTTCGAGCGCGCCGGCGACGATGCCGACCCGCGGCAGCCGTCGAGCCGAGGAATAGCACAGGAAACGCGGTTCCCAGTCGGGGCCGTACTTGGCGTTGGACCGATAGAGCGATTCCAGCTGGAAGAAACGCGACGCCATGCTGAGCACGCCGCGCCAGGCGCGCAGCACCGGGCCCGCCCCGATCCGCTCCCCCTCGGAGAACACCGCGCGGAACATCGCGAAATTCAGTGAAATCCGTTGCGCGCCAAGGTGCGAACTCGCGGCCACGACCTCGGCGACCATGTATTCGTTGAGCCCGTTTTCGGCGTCGCGGTCACGCCGCATCAGGTCGAGGGACAGGCCGCGACGGCCCCACGGCACGAACGACAGCATGCCGCGAAGCTCACCCTTGGCGTCGTACGCCTCCACCATCACGCTGCGGCCGTCGCTCGGATCACCGAGCCTGCCGAGCGCCATCGAGAACCCGCGTTCGGTCTCCGCGCCGCGCCACTGCTGCGCGTGCAGCAACAGCCCTGCCATTTCGTCGGCTGGGATTTCGCTGTGCCGCCGGACTTTCGTGGTGTATCCGGCGCGTTCGATCCGTTTGACCGCTTGCCGGACCGAGCGGCGTTCCGGACCGGCGAGGCTGAAGTCACGGACGTCGAGGACCGCTTCGTCCCCGATTTCCAGCGCGCGCAGGCCCGCGTCGGCATAGACCTTCGCACCGCGTTCGCTCGCGCCGAGCACGCCGGGGGTCCAGCCGTAGGTGCGCGCTTCGTTCAGCCAGGCGCGGACCGCGTCGGCCCAAGCGTCGGGATCACCGATGGGGTCCGCGCTCGCGACACTCGTGCCCGCGAGCACGCGGTAAGCCACGGCGGCGCGGCCGTTGGGCGAGAAGACGACACTCTTCTCGCGCCTGGTGGCGAAATAACCCAGTGAGTCGTCTTCGCCGTATTCGGCCAGAAGGCGACGTACGCGCAGTTCTTCCTCGTCCGTCCTCAAGCGACGGCTGCGCACACCGCGGAAGAGCGTGTACAACGCGGCCGTCGCGACGGCTGTCGCGCTGAGGTCGAGCACGAGGTCGAGCCAGGCAGGTCCTTCGCCGATGCCGACCCGGCGCAGCTGGATGTTCTCCCCGGTCGTGTGGTTGACGACCCAGGCGAACCGCGCCCAGGTGTCGGCGAGACGACCAGGGAAGGCTTCGCTCAAACCCCAGCCGACGAGAATGACCGCGGCCAGGCCGCCCAACAGCACCGTGAAGCCGTCGCGCCAGGCGCCGGGCGCGAGCCGGGCGGGGAACGCGGGACGCAGGATCCAGAGGAACGCGATCATGCCGATCGAGATCAGGTCGGCGATGGCCAGCACCCACACCTGATGCGGAATGTGCCGGACCTGCCACGGCCCCAGTTTCAGCAGTTCGGGCCACCACAACAGAGCGGACTGATAGGCCAGCGTCACCGCCAGGCCGCCGACCTGGAACAGCAGCAGCGTGTAAAGGGCGGCGCGTTTGCGGCGGCGGAGCGCGGCGCCGAGGACGACGAGCAGCAGAACGATCACGAGGCTCGCGTTCGTCGGGATGCTCAGTGCCGAGAAGGCGATGTCACCCGTCCTGAGCACCGGCCCCTTCACGCCGCCGGCGAGCAGGAGGATCACCGAGAACACGGCCGCGAGCTGCACGAGGGTGGCGACGATTCCGCCCGCCCTCGCCTTCCACGGCGAGACTCGGCTCACTGGGTTTCCCATTCTGGTCCTTCGCGGTACACACAGGCGATCGACAGCTGCACTTACTTGACGTCACACAACGCCGTGTGGTTGTCAACGATCATCATCCTCTGGTCTGATTTTCCTCATCCACAGGTGTGACGCCGCGGTGTGAAGCTGGTCGCAGGGCCTTGGGAGCGGTATCTCCACATGTCACGCTTTGTCCTGTTCAGCTCCACGACCCGGGGACCTCTTCGAAGGCCTCGAGGGAAGGACGGTCGACAAGGATGTCTGCCACCGAAAAGGATTCCGACGAGCTCACCGCTCCGTACGGGACCGGCGCGGCGCCCCAGGCCACATCTGGGAAGAAGGTCCGCGTACATCACCTTCGCGACATGAAGGAGCGCGGCGAAGCCTGGCCGATGCTCACCGCCTACGACATGTACACCGCCGCACTGTTCGACGAAGTGGGCATCCCCGTGTTGCTCGTCGGCGATTCCGCCGCGAACAATGTCTTCGGCTACGACACATCGCTTCCGGTGACCGTGGACGAGTTGCTTCCGTTGGTCCGGGCGGTGACCCGATCGGTGAAGCGGGCGCTGGTCGTGGCCGATCTGCCGTTCGGCTCGTATCAGCTCTCACCGCAGCAGGCGCTGGAGACGTCGGTGCGGTTCATGAAGGAAGGCCGCGCGCACGCGGTGAAACTCGAAGGCGGCCGGAAATTCGCTCCGCACGTCGAGGCACTGACGTCGGCCGGTGTTCCCGTGATGGGACATATCGGATTCACGCCGCAGAGTGAACACAATCTGGGCGGCTACCGCGTCCAGGGACGCGGCGAAGCGGCCGAAGCGCTGCTCGCCGACGCGCTCGCCCTGGAGGAAGCCGGCGCCTTCGCGGTCGTCATGGAGATGGTGCCCGCCGAAGCGGCGAAGCGGATCACGCACGAACTGAAGATTCCGACCGTCGGCATCGGCGCCGGGCCGGACTGCGACGCGCAGGTGCTCGTCTGGCAGGACATGGCCGGGCTTCGACGCGGCAAGACGCCTCGCTTCGTGAAGAAGTACGCCGACCTCGCCGGGGTGCTGGCCGGGGCCGCGTCAGCGTTCGCGGAGGACGTCCGGCGAGGCGAATTCCCGGCTTCGGAGCACTCGTTCCACGACTGACCCGCCTCTGAACTGCAAAAGGATAGCAAGGGACCTTTGCTACCACTCCCGTCGAGGAGCGCGGTAGCAAAGGTCCCTTGCTCCCCTCGCTGCGACTGCGTGGGATACCGACACGGTCGGTCAGCACCACTACGCGGAGTGCGGGGTGTGTGGAATCAGGGACACTCAACGTCCCTGATTCCACACACCCCACCCGCGGTAGCAAAGGTCCCTTGCTCGCTTTACAGGTGGTCCTTGCGGGGCGACCATCCTTTAGTTGTTCACATATATGAACTTCAATCATGTCCTTGACTCACGTTCGTAAAGAGGCTTAACGTCTAGCCCGTCGCCGCCACGACCGAGCTTTCGATCCCTCGACGAGGAGGACCACGGATGCGTGTTCGTGAGCGGTTTCTGGCCATCACGACCGGTGCAGCCCTGCTGTCGACGCTGGCGGCGTACCCGGCTCAGGCCGCGACGGTCCGCGTAGAGACTTCGGAGCAGCTGACGGCGGCGCTCGCTTCGGTCACTCCGGGCACCGTCATCGAACTCGCCGCCGACACGACCTTTGCGGGCAACTTCAAGGCGGCGAAGAGCGGCACCTCCAGCAGCCGTATCACGCTGAAAGGTCCGCGAAGCGCGGTCATCAAGGCCTCGGCCGGCCGAACACTCGAACTGACCGGCAGCTACTGGAACCTGACCGGCTTCACCCTCACCGGTGGCCAGAAGGGCCTGATGGCGACGGGCGTCAAGAACACCGTCGTCGACGGCATCAAGGTCACCGGTGTCGGTCACGAAGGTATCCATTTCCAGTACACGAGCACCGACAACATCGTGAAGAACTCAGAGGTGACCGACACCGGCCGCGAGTACGCGGGCTACGGCGAAGGCATCTACTTCGGTTCCGCGAACGGCAACTGGCCCGGCGGCACGCCCGACCGGAGCGACCGCAACAAGGCGCTGAACAACAAGATCGGCCCGAACGTGCGAGCCGAGTCGATCGACATCAAGGAAGGCACCACCGGAGGCGAACTGCGCGGCAACGTCTTCGACGGGACCGGGCAGAGCGGCGAGCACTTCGCCGACAGCTGGGTGGACATGAAGGGCAACGACTACGTGGTCGCGGACAACCGGGGCAGCAAGGTCTTCGTGCACGACGCGACCTACGGCGGCTTCGAGGTCCATGTCCAGCTCGACGGTTGGGGCCGCGGCAACACCTTCTCCAGCAACACCGCGGACGTGCAGTCCAGCTACGCGTACGGCTTCTATCTCGTGAAGGCCGCGACGGGCAACAAGGTCTGCGCGAGCAACAAAGTGACCGGTGCCGGGAAGGGATTCGCGAACGTGGCCGCCACGGCGGGCTGCTGACGCGACCGAAGACCGGGGGCCCGCTCAGCCCGGCGGCGGGGGCGGGCCCCCACCCTTCGGACACTCGCCGATTCGGGCAGAGTGTTCTTATGGACGACCTGTACCCGCCGATCCATGTGCGCGCCGAGGGCATGCTCGACGTCGGCGACGGGCACTGGATCTACTGCCAGGAAGCCGGGAACCCGGACGGCAAACCCGTGGTCGTCCTGCACGGAGGCCCTGGTAGCGGCATCTCCCCCATGGCCCGTCGGCATTTCGACCCCGAGGCTTACCGGATCATCCTGTTCGACCAACGCGGCGCCGGCCGCAGCACTCCGCACATCGGCACGCCGGACGTCGACCTGCCGGCCAACACCCTCTGGCACCTCGTCTCGGACATGGAAAAGCTGCGCGAACGGCTGAATCTCGAACAGTGGCAGCTCTTCGGCGGCTCATGGGGCGCGACCCTCGCGCTCGCCTACGCCGAAACCCACCCGAGCCGCGTCAGCGAGATCATCCTGCGCGGCGTCTTCACCGTCCGCCGCGGTGAACTCGACTGGATCTACAACGGCGGCGCCGCGAACCTCTTTCCCCACGAGTGGGAAGCCTTCCTCGCACCGATCCCCGAAGACCGCCGCGACGACCCCCTGTCGGCCTACCGCGAGCTCGTCTATCACCCCGATCGGGCGATCCGGGAACGTGCGGCCATCGCTTGGAGCACCTGGGAAGGCGCGATCGTCTGCCTGCGTCCGGATCCCGCCTTCCACAACCAGTACGCGTCTCCGGAATTCGCGGTCACGTTCGCCCGGCTGGCGCTGCACTACTTCTGTCATGGGGCGTGGCTGGAGGAAGGGCAGTTGATCCGGGAGGCCGGGAAGCTTGCCGGGATCCCTGGCGTGATCGTGCAGGGGCGGTACGACGCAGTGTGCCCGCCGACGACGGCTTATGAACTGCACAGGGCTTGGCCGGACTCGAAGCTGGAGCTGGTGGAGGCAGCCGGGCACGCGGTGACGGATCCGGGGATGCTGGCGGCGCTGCGGGACGCGACGGACTCTTTCCGACGTATGCCATACAGAGGCATAATAACCTGATTTTCATCGTCCGTAACACCTGAATAGATCACGATCATCCAAATTTTCCCCGAAGGCATCAATAGCGTTTCTCAACAGCGCTCGCTTAGTTATGCTTGATTCACTTTCGAGTCTTGTCCTGGCGAAATCTAAAACCGAACTCCAAAGCAGTTCATGCATGGTGTATTAAATGATCTCAACCGCGCCGCCCTGGAACAGGGTGTCGATCTCGTTGTGATCAAGGAACTGTTGAGCCACGCCCACATCGGCGTCACCGCCGACGTCTACGCCCACGTCCGACTCCGCCTGCAACGCCAAGCCATCGGCGCCATGAGGACACCCTCGGCGACCAGGGCGACGATCCTGACGACCTACCCGCCACAGCCGTCGTCCGCTGACGTTGCCGTCAAACACCGCAGAGCCCTCATCGACATCGCTGTCGATGAGGGCTCGTGTGCGGTTTTCAGGGTTCTGAAGCCTCAGCCGAGAGGGTGTCGTTTTCTGAAGAACCCAAGTTCATCAAGGCTGCCGCGCATCCTTCTCACTGAAGCGTCCACTCACCCAATGAAATTGGTCGAATCCCAGCCCTCATCATCGAGAACATTGCATTGCGATCTTCCCCATATCGATAGACCGATGAATCGAACCCTGCGTAGAACCTTCCGTCGCTTCCCGAGTACACGGTCAGATGGAAGCTGTCCACGCCAATCGGGAATAGGGGGGTGTCAGCCACCTCTGTGCATCGGCGAGCCACGTCTGCATCACGGGTGGTGCAGACCGCGGACGGATCAAAATTCGTCCAACTTGAGATCCTCTCCCCCGCGATAACGAGGGCTGGGAGATGGTCGATCCTTAGGCCAAGATATTCACCCAAGAACTTCCTTGCCTCCTCATGACAGGCGAAACCGACACGCTCCAGACCCGCCACGATGGCATCCGTCTCACGGCGAAACCCAGCCCCCTCCCAGCCACACGACCTGAGGAATTTCTCCAGCTCCGACTCGCGCATCCTTTTCACCTCGATAGGTCTGTCGCTCCACGCCGAACAAGAACACTCTGACAGGATAAGCACGCTGCTTCTGGGGCACCCGTGGCACTGCGAACGGTCAAGAACTCGATGTCACTCAACCGCAGCGAGCGCCCGACTTGATCCTCAAAATCGGCTCCATGTTCGGCGATTAGAGCATTGCAGGCCCGGATCTCGGCACAGTTATCGGCTCCGCGGCCAGCGATCTGCCCACCATCCGCAAGAACGGAATCAATCTCGGGCTCGAAATAGGCGGGGCGGGACGAATGACCAGAGTGACCTGTGGAAACCATATCCGTAGCCCGGAACCGAGCTGCTGCGCTCATTGTGGCGTCCGCGGGCGCCGATTGCGCTGCTGCTCTAGCCTCACTTCCGCAGTTGTGAACCAGGACCGGATTGGCCCCTGCCAGCACATAGTACGTGTGGTCGCCATCGACGGTCAGGTTGTAGACCCGCCGCACCTCCGACCACGACCGCGTCCCCGCAACCGTCGCATCCCGACGATCACCAGTCTCCAACCGATGACCGGCCCTCAGATCAACAGCGTTCGACCACCGCTTCTCCGACTCCACCCGGAACGGATGCTCATCCGTCGCCACCACAGACCCACGACCAGCCCCACTCGCGACACCGACCTCCACCAACGTCCGCTTGCTCGCATGCGACCGCGCATCCGTCACCACCCGAACCGCAGAACGCCCCGTCGTCGGATCCCAAGAGGGCTCCGACCTTCCTCACCCTCGAAGCCACAAACACACCACGCAAGTGACATTCTCAGTAAGATACAAGGATGACTCAACGGTTTGCCGATATCCTGCAGGGCCTGATGGACAATCGTGAATTGTCACCCCGGGCTGTCAGTCGAGCCTCAGCGCGAGCCGAATCAACCATTCTTCAATTACTTAATGGAGCCGTTCCGCCATCACCGGAAACAGTGAAAGATATCGCACCAGTACTGAACATTCCCGAAGCTGACTTGCTTATAATTGCCGGTCTTACAACAAGGCAATCCTCAAGCGCCACCAAGTCCTACCGAAATTCAACTGAAATCGGCGAGCTAGTTTCTATTGCAAGCTCGCTTTCAGCCGAACAACTTCGGCGATTGATTGACGTTGCTCGAAACCTGAAGTCGGAAGAGCGCAACTAAGTCACTCGTCCAGTCCCGCTCGCCCTCTCGGATCGAGTAGGACTGGACGAACGGGAACTCATCCAAAATTGAAGGGCTCCCACCTTGCCCTACTCACGTTGAAGCCATTTTTGCCCAGGGCGTCTCGCGCCACTAATTCCATACCGGATCCATTCGGCTTATAGTGGCCAGAGAAGTTACCAAATTCGGTAATGGATCCATTTGATACGTCAAATGTGCCAGCCATGGCCACAGGCTTACCGCCAGAGAGGCTCGTATGCCCCGCCCATACGCCACTATCGAAGACGCTCTCGTGAAACGCTCTCACCGAACCACCCGGCGCCACTACGTAATGGTAATTACCGCCCTGGAGATCTCCTCCCCTGGTCACCACTGCGCTCACGGGGAGGGGGTCCTGCGGGGTGGTGTCCGTACCAGGACGCCCCGCGACATACATCTCGGTGTGACCGGCGCTTGGGCCGCAATTATGGGTGAGGACCGGCGTCTGGCCTGCGACAACGAAGTACGTGTGGTCGCCATCGACGGTCAGGTTGTAGACCCGCCGCACCTCCGACCACGACCGCGTCCCCGTAACCGTCGCATCCCGATGATCACCGGTCTCCAACCGGTGCCAGCCCTCAAATCAACAGCGTTCGACCACCGCTTCTCCGACTCCACCCAGAACGGATGCTCATCCGTCGCCATTGAACTCTAGGCGAAGCACTGACAAACAGTTTTGATAGTACCTCGATGAGTCGAACACATTTGACCGATAGAGCGGGTTGCCTCCAATTCCGCACAGTAGCACCATCCGGCATCAGGCGGATTGATTGCGGCGCACCTTCGCGAGATCCAAGTCAGACTCTCTCGAACTAAGCCTCAATTGCCCTCCCGAAGAGGTGTAGCCGCCTGATACAACCTGCAGCTCTGCACCTGCAACAGGCCACTCAGACTGCTTCACAGGCAAGTCGCTGATCAGAATTCGATCCACGACTCCAATCTCTCCTGAGGGAACCCGGACCCTCAATCCATATGGCCTCTGTTCGACAACCACACCCGTAACGATCTGCCATCGCTCCAGGCGAGGAAATAGTTCGCTCATCTTCTACCATTCCACGGAAACCTCGGGTGCGCGTTCAGCTCTTCAAAGAGCTCCTTGTAGACCACATATTCTACATGCTCCTCGGTGAAGCCGCCCCACTCATCAATCATGCCCTTGTTAATATTTTCCTGAAGCCACGCGGTTGGAACTTTGATCTTGAACCCAACGCCGTGAGTATCCTCAGAGCCACGAGCCCAGTCGGTCGCGGCT
Source organism: Amycolatopsis decaplanina DSM 44594 (assembly GCF_000342005.1). Classification (GTDB taxonomy): domain Bacteria; phylum Actinomycetota; class Actinomycetes; order Mycobacteriales; family Pseudonocardiaceae; genus Amycolatopsis; species Amycolatopsis decaplanina. The sequence continues at coordinate 27,773 of NZ_AOHO01000082.1, read as the reverse complement.
TTCTCGTTACCAAAGTGTGCAGCGCCGTCATCTCCACGGTCTGCGTTACGAGGGAAGTGCGCCTCATCCAAGCCATGGTCCAGCTCAGATCGCCCTCTTTCGATCGGCGACGTCCGGTAAAGATAGGTAGAGTCACCACAGTTATGCGTGAGGACAGGTGTCTGGCCTGCCACAACGAAGTACGTGTGGTCCGTGTCGACGGTCAGGTTGTAGACCCGCCGTACCTCCGACCACGACCGCGTCCCCGTGACCGTCGCATCCCGATGATCCCCGGTCTCCAACCGATGACCAGCCTTCAGATCAACAGCGTGAGACCACCGCTTCTCCGACTCCACCCAAAACGGATGCTCATCCGTCGCCACCACAGACCCACGACCGGCCTCACTCGCGACACCGACCTCCACCAACGTCCGCTTGCTCGCATGCGACCGGGTATCGGTCACCACCCGAACCGTGGAACGCCCCGTCGTCGGATCCTTCGCCAGAACCTTGTCCCCGACCCTCACATCCTTGATCGGCTTACGAGACCCGTCACCCATCACCACCAGCGTGTTCGGATCAAAACTGTTCACACAGCTCGTAGCCGGACCGATCGACGACTCGTCGTGATGCTTACCCCGACTCTTGTTCCGCCCGGCCAAACCACCCAGAGCAGACAGAAGATCATCAGGAGAAGCACCCGACTGAGCAACCTCCGACACCGCCGTCACGGTCTCTGCGACGTTCTGGACGACGTTCCCGTCCCCCACCACCTGCTTCTTGAAGAAATCGAAAACCCGACCCGAATCCTGCACATCCGCCTTGAACGCCTGCACCACCCGAGCCGGCATCAACGGCGACGACGACACCAGATCCGTCCCCTTGAACACCGGCTTCAACGCCGCCTTCAACGTCGGAATCGGATTACGCTTCGCCGTCCGCTCCGCGGCACCCCGCGCAGCAGCCGCAGCAGCCTTCTTCTTCGCCAGAATCGCCGCAGCACGCCGAGCCGCGGCCGCGGCAGCCGCAGCAGCCGCCTTACGGGCAGCCGCTACCGCGGAGGCCTTCCGAGCGGCAGCCGACGCGGCATCGTCGACACCCCGCCGTGCAGCGCCGGCGACATCATCGCCATAGCGACGGCCGAGACCGATCGCGTCGTCGGCGTGGCGGCCCGCCCGTCGGCCATTGCCGATGAAGTCGCCCGCCTTTCGAGCCCACTTCGCCGCGGTCGCGGCGTTGCCGCCGAACGGGATCGCGCCCGCCGCCGACCAGGCGGCGTTTTCCCAGTCACCCTCGGCCGCGTAGATCGCGGCGTTCGCGAGATCGGCGATCTCGCCGATGCCGGGGATCATGCCCGCCACGTCCAGGGCGGTGTGCACGATGGTGCCCGCCTTGTCCCACAGGTCACTGAACCAACCGTGACCATCCGGGTCGAAGTAGTTCAGCGGCGAACCCAAGACGTAGGAGTAGCGGTTCGCGCTGATCGACGGCGAGAACGGGAGCTCGATGCTGTCGCGCGAGGCGAAGGTGCCGGACCCCGGCTGATACCACCGCGCCCCCATGTTGACGTTCCCGTTGTCGGGATCCGTCCAGTCACCCTGGAAGCCGACGGTCCGCGACGCACCGGTCGACGCGATCCGCTTGCCGTACGGGTCGTACGCCGTCGAGTCGACGACGCCACCCGACGCGGGCGCCAGCGCGCCGACGACGTCGCCGTGCCGGTCGGAAAGCGTGAGCCGGGAATCGGCTCCCTGCGAGAGCGACACCAAAGAGCCATCCGGACCGCGGCCGAAGCGCGAGACACCGTCGCTGACTGTGTCTCGTTCCATCCCCGCGTAGGAGAACTTCTGTCCGCCTCGGGTCGCGAGCCGGTCGAAGTCGTCATACGTGTATTCGGTCGTACCGAACTTGACCAGCCTGTCGAAGGCGTCGAAGGAGTACTTCTCCTCCATGCCGGACGACGTGCGTGAACTCAGTGAACCACGCGGCGAGTACGCGTACGTGTAGTCGCCATCGGCGAGAACACGGTTCCGCTCGTCGTAGGTCGCGTTCTTGTCACCCGCCTTGACCCGGTTGCCCGAGTCGTCCCAGCCGTACTCGGTCGACTTACCCGACGGGTCCGTCCAGGAGAGCATGCGCCCTTGGAAGTCGTACGAGTAGCTGTTCTGACCGGAGCCGGCCAATCCCGCGGTCGTCTTCGTCTTGACCCGGTCGTTTGGGTCGTAGGTGTAGGCGATCGACGAGAGGACCGTGCCGTTCGCTTCCTTCAGGACGTCGGACTTCGGCCGTGCGAGGTTGTCGTAGTCGTAAGTCCGGACACGACCGGCTCCGTAGTCGACCGTCTTGACCTTGCCCGCTTCGTTGTAGCCGTAGGTCAGCTTGCCACCGGTCGCGCCGTCGGTCACGGAGTCCAGACGGCCCTTGAGGTAGCCGTAACCGGTGGTGCCGGCGGCGTCCTTGCGGGTGATGACACGCCCGGCGTTGTCATACTCGAAGGACGACGCGCCGGAAGTACCGGTCGCGGTCAGCAGACCACCACGGTCGTTGTAGGTGTATGCGTTGCTTCCCGCCACCCGCACACGACCGTCGGCGTCGTAGGTCCGTGTCTTGCCGGTGGTCTGCGTCTCGGCGCCCGAGCCGGTCTCCGTGAGCATCCGGTTCAGCGCGTCGAACGTCCGGTCGCGGTTCACGTTTCCGGGCGCGGTCAGCCGGGTCGCGTTGCCCGTGGCGTCGTAGGACTGCGTCCAGGTCCGATCCGCCGCCGCGGGGTGTGCGGCGGTGGACGGCTCGACCACCGACTCCGGCAGGTTCAGGCTGTTGTAGGTGAAGACGGTCTTGTTCGATCGGCCGTCGGTGAACCTGGTGCGGTTTCCGGCCGCGTCGTAGCCGAACGACGTCGTGATCGTCTTCCCGTCCGCGACGGGCTCGACCTGGCTGGACAGCCGGTTCGCCGCGTCGTAGCTGAACGTGGTGACCCGCTTCTCCCAGTCCTCCGACGTCCGCATGTTGCCGGCGGGGTCGTAGGTGAACTTGCGCTCCCGCAACACCGGCTGCGAGCCGGTCCACTGGCCGTCGACGTCGAACTCGGAGATCACGCGTCCGGCCAGGTCGTAGTTGAGCCGTTTCGTGGCGCCCGCGCCGTCGCTCGCCCGGACCAGCCTGCCCTGCCGGTCATAGCCCCGCTTGGTGGTGACTCCGGCCGGGTCGACCGCGGTGATCAGCTGGTTCAGCTTGTCGTAGGTGTTCAGGCTCTTCTCGCCGGCCGGATTCTCGACCGCCACCACGTTGCCCGCGTCGTCGTGCCGGTACTTCGTGGTGTACGCGGCAGGCGTCGGGAACCGCTCCACCGCGGTCGACGTGGCCTTTCGGCCCAGTTCGTCATAGGTCGCTTCGACCCGGGCACCTGTCGGCGAAGTCACGGACAGGGGCAGGCCGGTCATCGTGTACGAGTACTTCCAGACACCGGCTGCCGTGCCACCGTCCTGCGGGTCGTGCCGCTCCAGCAGCCTTCCCAGCTGGTCGTACCGCAGTTCGGTCGCGTGCTGCCGGGCGTCGATCTGCTTGATCACGCGCCCCACGGCGTCGTACCGGATCTCCTTGGTCGGCGTGATCGGCGCCGTGGCGCCGGGCGGCGTGTACGACGGCAGGCTCGCCTTCACCAGCTGCCCGAGTTTGTCGTACTCGGCCGTGGTGACGCGACCGAGCGGGTCCTTCGTGTGCGTGACCGAACCGAAGGTGTCGTAACCGGTGACCATGGTCGCTTGCGCGTCCACCGGCGCGCCGCCGTTCGACTCCGTGCGGACTCGCGGACCGGTGGCCCGGATGGGCCTGGCCAGCTGGTCGTACGCCATCGTCGTCGCGTACTGGGACGACGACTGGTTCCCACGAGGATCGGTGACGGACACCGGCATCCCGCGTTCGTCGTAGTCCCAGGTGGTGATCAGCCGTTCCTGACCATTGTGGACGGTCTGCTTGATTCGCTGGCCGGAGGCGTTGTACTCGAATTCGGTGATCTCAGCGGTGTTCACCTGTCCGCCACCGGTGTTCGAGGGATTACCGGACTTCTCGGTGCGGATCACATTGCCGCTGCGGTCGTAGGTGAACCTCGTGCTGCGATCGAGTCCGCCGGGGTCTTCGATCGACTGTGTGAGCCTGTTGACCGTGTCGTAGTCGTAGGTCGTGGTCCGGTTTCCGGCCGTGGTCTGCTTGGTCAGGTTCCCGGCGCCGTCGTAGCTGTTGTTCTCCAGCACGAGGTCGCGAACGTATCCGGTGACCGGATCCTTATAGCCCTCCGCAACGACCTGAGCGACCAGATCGTTGGCATAGTAGTTGTTCCTCGTCGTACGGCCCATCGCGTCGACGTGCAGGATCTGCCGTCCGGACTCGTCGTACCGGAAGGACTCGAGCACTGTCGGCTTCGAGTTCGCCGGATCGGTGTCCCCTTCCCCGTCGCCGGGGCGGCCGTCCCCGTCGGCCGGATCGACCACGCCGCCGTGCCAGCCGTGCAGGCGTACCTCGGCGACTTCGTTGCGAGCCGTATAGGCGTAGGACTTCTTCACACCGCTCGCGTCGATTTCGAACATTCGGTTGCCGAAGACGTCGAAGCCGTACCTCGTTCCCTTGCCCTCCGGGTTGACGAGGTGCACGAGACGGCCATGATCGTCGTATTCACGAGTGGTGACGCGGGGCGGGTCGCCACCGACGAGGTCCGAAACCTCCTCGCGCTCGATGTTCCCGTCCTTGTCGTAGGACGTGACCGTCCGGGCACGATGTTTGACGCCGGTCACGGCGTTCGTGGTCTCGGGCCCTGTCTCGGCCTTCACTCGCGAAAGCGCGTCGTATTCATAGGTGGTCGTGATGCCATCGGGGTACGCGTCCACGTAGATCGTGGACGAGGTCCGCCGTCCGGCGGCGTCGTAGACGAATCGTGTCCGCATTCCGGACGCTTGCTGGATCTCGCCGAGATCGCCGGTGCTGTAGTACCGGAAGTTCGTGCTCTCACCCGTCGCGCTCACCGTCGACAGCAACAGGTCGGCCGGCACCGGGACACCCACGTTGTCGAGCGGCTGCTCGGTGCCCGTGGTGTAGCTGTGCACGACCTCGCCGCCATCGGGCATCTTCTGGCTGATGAGGTCGCCCTTGGCGTTGTAGAGATACGTGGTCAGGTACCGGTTGTCCTCGGCGTTCGTGGACCTTCCGTCCCGGCTCCAGACGACCTTGTCGTTACGCGGATCGAGCGGGTTGTCCGGGCTGAAGTGGTAGCCGAAATATTCGGTCTGGCAGCGGCCGGGCATCTGGCAGGTCCGCTTGCTGATGATGTTGCCCCGCTGGTCGAATCCGAGCGTGACCTCATTGAGGTTCTCGGAGACGATGGTGTTCTGGTTGCCTTCGTCGTCGTAGTCGTAGGTTCGGATCCCGTAGCCGACTTCCCCGGAGGGCTGCCCGGCCTGGTCTTCCGGGCGGACGCCGAGCCCCAGCGGGGTGACCGTCCGCAGAATCCGGCCCCGAACCGGGTCGTAGTCGAAGGTGTGGTTGCGGTTCCCCGGATCGGTGAACTGAACGGTGCGGATCAGATTGTTCTCTTCACCGGTGATCACCGGCACGCCGAGCCGCCAGTTGCCGCCGTTGCGATCGGTGTAGCTCTTCACCCGCTCGCTGACCGTGTCGTATTCCAACTCGGCGGCGATCTTGCCGCTGGGCAGGGTGATCTTGCTGAGCCCTTCGGACGGCTGAGCAGCCTGGAACTGCTCGCGGACCGCGTTGTCCCCCAGAGGTTTGGTGTAGACGGCCACCTCGTCGATCGCTCCGGCGAAGTACCCGTGGTCGTTGCCGGGCTTGGCAGGCCAGTTACCGGAGACGAAGCCGGCGCCCACGTACGTCTTGGTCTGGTTGCCGTGATCGATCACGCCCTGCTTGGTCGCGATCTGGACACCGTCGAGATAGAGCCATTGTGTCGCCAGCGATCCGGAAAGCACCACGTGATGCCACTTGTTGTCGTTGACCACACCGGAAGTGCTCATCGGCGCGGTCGTACCGTCCGCGAACTGCCCGTAGAGCTTTCCGTTCGTCCCGACGTACAACGCCGGGGTGTAGGCGTTCTGCAGGGAACCCGAGATCTCGTTCTGCTGGTAGCCCAGCAGAACACCGGCACCACTGGTCTTGAACCACAGCCCGACCGAGAGATCCCTGCTCTTCTTGACCGCCCCGTCCGGGAGTTGCAGCACCGAGGTCGACCCGTTGAAGGTCGCCGCGGTGTCGGCCGAACCCGGCACCGCTCCCGCCGTCCCGAGCACGACGTTCTTGTACTTTCCGTTGTCCTTGCCCCGGTTGAGCGCCACCTGGCTGACGGCGGTCTCGCCGCTCTGATCGCCCAATCGCCAGTACCCGTCCGGCGCCGTGTCATTGACGACCGTGCGGAACCTGGACTGATCGGCGTAGTCGTACCGGGTGATGTTCGCCAGGGGGTCTTCGACCTGTCGCAACCGGTTGCCCTCGTAGGAGTACTTCCAGTTCCGGATCTGGCCGTTGACCTCGGTCGCGAACACCTCGGCGACCTTGCGATCCTGGATCCGGAAGACCAGTTGCCGCCCGCTGGCCAGATCGAGGGCACGAGTAAGGGCGTCGCCCTCCCAATAGATCCTGACGCCACGCCCGACGCCGTCGGTGTAACCGGTCAGCTTGCCCGCGGAGTCGAAGCGATACGTGGTCGCCGACATGTCGGTCAGCGACCAGCCGCCGTCCGGCTCGGATTTGAAGCCGGCGTACCGGCCCTGCGGCGGCGCGTAGGTGCCGTCCGGGTTCAGCCCGAACCGCAACTGCTGGCCGTCGGGATAGGTGACCAGGGCGTTCCCCACGTAGTCCCGGACCACGCGCATGTCGTACTTCGTCGCCCATCCCGTGCCGAACCAGTGGTCGCGGCGGGGATCCAAGGTGTTGTAGGTCCGGACGACACTCAGGCCGGGGCCGGCCGTCGGCATCTGGACATCGATCGCACTGGAGTGGTAGTTGCCGACCATCGGGTCGAAGTCACGGTCGGTTCCGCTGTGCGGGGTCATGGCCATATGCGAGGTGATCGCCGGCTGCGGGACGGCGCTCAAGATGGCACTGAACGGCAGCGCTTCGCTCTCGCTGTTGCCGTCGAACGCGAACGAGCGCCAGAGGTAGATCTTGTTCCAGAACAACTTCTTGTCCGGGACCGTCCAGGTCGGACTCGTCTGATGCGCCGAGCTGAAGCAGTTGACCGGGTTGTCGTCCGCGCCCTTTTCGCAAACCTCGAACCGGTACTTCAGGGTGCTGCCCGCTGGCGGGTCGACGTCGATACCGCTCGCCCACAACTGCGGGGTCAGCGTCTGGACGGAGGCGCCATTGAGCGGGTACTGCTGCTTGATGAACGGCGGCACGTCGTACACGTCGAGGCCGATACGAGCGGGCGCGACCTGGTGATCGGTGAAGTAGTCGCCGGGCTTGCGGAACATGCTGAAGTCGAGGAGATAGCTGCCCACCCCGATCGGCTTGATCTCCGCGTCGAGTGTGACGGAAGCGCCGCGCGCCACGTCACCGGGAAGCTCAGCCGCGAGCTGAGAGCCGAGCGGGTTACCACTCCGGTCGTAGACGCGGTAACCCAGCGCGAAGTCGTTGCGCGACCAGGCCTGCGCCCCACGGTTCGTCACGGTGATCTTGACCTTGCCCGAGGCCGCGCGGGTGACCGGCGGTTCCGGTGTGGCGCGGTCGATGCGGTAGTCGGCGTTGTAGGGCGAGTGCGTCACGTAGAGACGCGGGGGGTTGGCCGTGCCGAAGCCGGTGAAGCGCTTCCACGCCGCCGGGTCCGTCGGCGCCTGAAGGGCGAGACCATGGTTCGGAGCACCGCCCGCCCACTGCTGGACGAGCTCCCGGCCGCCGACGCCCAGGTCGATCAGTTCGTGGGCGGTCGGGCAGTTCGACCTGGTCGCCAAGGGGGCCATGTACCCGTGTGAGAAGACCCCGCCACCCAGCGCACCGCCGATCGGGGGTGTTCCGGATGAACCCCAGTCCGCGGTGACCGGGTGCACGCTCATCGGACGGGGAGTACAGGAGCCGGACCAGAAGTTGGTCAGCTGCAGCTGGGCACCGAAGATCCGGTTGTCCTTCAGATCTCCGCCGATGCCGCCGAAGCGCAGGTAGCTCGAAGCGGTCTTGCCGCCGCTGCGGCCGATGCGCAACTCGTTGGCGTTGGTGTACCGAGTGCCGTTCTCCACCACGAGGTTGCCGGTGCTGACCGACTCCTTGACCACGGTGGGATCGACCCGCACGGGGTAGACCCTGGCCGGGTCCCGCAGCCACGCGGAGTCGAGTTCCACCCGGAGGATCTGCTTGCCATCACGGCTTCCGAGCCGGTAGGTGACGCCATAGGAGGTCGCGGGCTCACCGCTTTCCTGACGACTGGAGTCGAGCATGTAACCCGCCGGGACGCGCAGGACGACCGCACCCGCCCGGTCGACGAAGACCACTTGGCCATCGGCGATCCTCGCCTCGAGTCCCTTCAGATCCAGCGCGAACTCCCAGGCATGGGGAGCGTCGGGGTTCTTGAGGACGAACCACTCCTTGGCCGCGCCCGCGGTGAACTCGACCCGCATGTCGGCGTTCGGCAGAACATCGGGGTACCCGACCGCGTTGCCTTCCGCGCGTCCGGCCGTCGCCCGCGCACCCAGCAGGTTGAAGGCGGCCTCGTGCCCGGCGCCGTCGCTCACCCGCATCGTGCCGTTCGTCTGTCCCATGTGGACCTGGAGCTCGTCGCCCGCCTTGCGCCAGCCGCCTGCCTGGTCAGGGACGGCGCGGGTGTCGACGGGGCCGAACCCGCCCTCAGGCAGCGGGAAGTTCAGCGGATCCTGGCCGTAGACGGTGGTCTGCGTACCGTCGGGGTTGTCGTAGACGCTGCTGTGCGTGGTGCGCTGCCGCGGCAGTTCCTTGCTGGCCTGCGCGTCGAAACCACGCACCGGGGCGGCAGGCGGCGGTACGACTTTGGCGCTACTGCGCTTGTCGGAGGCGGGTTCGGGAAAGGTGATCGGCGGGTACTTCGACTGAAGCGAAGTGGCTGTCGCCCGATTGATCGAGGGCGTAGCGGCGTTGTCGGGGGTCGGCCGGTCCGCGACGCCTTCGGCGGATCCCGACTCCTGCTTCGGGGCGTCCGCCACAGCCGACGCACCCGCCTCGTCCGACGACGGAAACCGCTGTGAAGCCGCCGGCCCCAGCGTCGCCACGAGTGCGACGATCAGCAGCAACGCGAGCGTCACCCGGAGTCTTGCGCGCAGGACAGGTCCACGACGGATCCGCTTCATGATTTCCCCCCTTGGGATGCCCACCCAGGACAGCCCTCGGCTCCTTCAGAGCAGGTCGGCGAGTTGATATTGCTGGGTGACGAGAGGTCCGGCAAGGCCTTTTACCGATTTTGGGCCAAATGGCCGTGGCCGAATGAACACGCGTGGATGACCGAACAACCATCGACCATGCGTTCGATGAGCCGAATAGCTTGTTAGCCGAAGATGAGCTAAATCACAAATCTTCGCCAGCGCCGCTCGAATCACACTTTCGGCCGAATGACGGCGCTCTGACCAGCCGCTAGCGTCCGGCGTGCTCATAGCCAGAAACGAGGGCGCTGGGGGCGGAAGGTCGCGTCGCGTTACAGAATGGGCAACTCTGTCGCGCCGACGCGATTTTTTGTGCGTTCGTGAGCACTTTCCGCACATGGCACTCTCCGTATTCGGAGAAGGAAGGTCCAATGCGGACTCGAAGATCCCTGGTCGTCTCCGCGGCCGCCACGGTGCTGCTCGGCACCGTGGTCACCACGGCACCCCCGGCACAGGCCGCACCGGCGCTCCCCACGGGGTTCGCCCTGATCGACACACCCACCGGCCAGCAGGCCGGAGATCTCACCGACGCCGCCTATCTCCCGGACGGAAGCGTGCTGACCACCGGCCGCCTGGGGTCGGTACAGCTGGTACCGCGAGGCGGCCAGCCGGTACAGATCGCCTCACTTCCGGTGCATACCACAGGTTCGCTCGGCCTCACGGGCATCGCGGTGGCACCGGACTTCATCACCAGCCGAACGGTCTATACCACTCGGGCACTCGCGACCAGTACGTCCACCCAGGTGTTCCGCCTCAGCAAATGGCGGGCGGACGGCGTGGGCGCACCGACGGGACTCACGGACGAGACCCCCGTCCTGGAGTTCCCGGTCAACGCCGACAGCAAGGGGATCCAGGACGTTGTCGTGGATCCCGGCGGCGATGTCCTCTGGGTCGCTGTCGGGGACAACGCGACCGTTCAAGCTCCGGCCGGTGCGACCAAGGACAACGTGGACAAGTTCGCCCTGCGAGCACTGGACCCGGCTCAACCAACGGGCAAGGTACTTCGCGTCGGCACGGACGGCAAAGGGCGGGTGGACAACCCGTTCTACGACCCGGGGGCTCCGACGTCCTGGCGTAGCCGCAACTACACGAGCGGACTGCGCGACCCTCGGATCGCGGTGGATCCGCGAGGCGGTGTCGTCGTCACCGACATCGGCTGGGCGGCCCGCAGCGAAGCGAATCTCGCCTTCCCCGGCCAGAACTTGAAATGGCCGTGCTGGGAAGGGACCACGCGTGCGCCTGGCTATCGCGACCTCCCGGAATGCGCGAACGTCGCGAACTCCGCACCGCTCAGTGAGGCGACCCAGGGAGCGACGGATACCCTCGTCGGCGGAGTTCCCTACACCGGGACTTCGTATCCTGAGGTTTATCGGGGACTTCATTTCGTAGCCAACAAGAGCGGTCACACGCTTTCGACTTTCGCGTTCGACGCCGGGGGCAAGGCCACCCAGGCGATCAACGCGATCGCCTCCGACATCGGCGATCCGGTCTCCGTCCTGACGGCACCGAACGGCGACATCGTGCTGGCCGACTCCGCATCTTCCAAACTGCGAAGGTTGAGCTACAAGCAGGCGAACAAGGCTCCCGTCGCGGCGTTCACCGGAACCGTGACGCCGGCCATGAAGAAGATCTCACTCGACGCGGGCGGGTCGAGTGACCCGGACCTGGACTCCCTCGACTACCAATGGACCTTCGGGGACGGCACCACCGGTAACGGGCAGGCCGTGGAACACACGTACTCGACCGGCGACGTGGTGACGGTCAGTCTCACGGTGAGCGACGCGCACGGTGCGGTGACGAACACCAGCCAGACCTTCGTTCCCGGTGAAGCCACCCCTACGCTCTCGCTCGCGGCTCCTGACCCGAACACCGTCTTTTCCGGCGGCGAAACAGTCTCCGTGGGTGCTTCGGCCGAGGACCCCACCGATGGACCGCTGACCGTGAAGTGGCGGGCCGAGCGGATGCGTTGTCCCCAGAGCAACGCCTGCGAATACACCACGCTGCGTACTGGCACGGGCCCCACCTTCCCGTTCGCCTTCCCGAACGAAACCGACACCCGTGTCGTGGTCACCGCGACGGCGGAGAACAGCCGCGGCGTCATCACGAGTCAGCGGTACACCGTCAACCCCCGGACGGCTCGGTTGTCCGTGGTCGGCAGCCGTCCGGCGCGGGTCAAGATCGGGGTGAACGAAAGCGCCGACCGGCTGGTGACCGTGAACTCCTCCGTCCAGATCTCCGCTCCTCCCAAATCCCTGGACGCGGCTAACTTCGTCAAGTGGCCGGACAACCAGAGCACCGAGCCGGTCCGTCAGGTCCAGATGCCCGTCGCGGGGCTCACCCTCCGTGCGGAGTACCAGACCCCTATCCAGAAGCGCTACGCGGACGAGGCTCCTATCCGGACGCTCGTAGGCACCCCGGTGGGGTTGGAGCTCATCGAAGGCGACGGGCACTGGCAGCTGTACACCTCGGGCCGTCTGTATTGGACGGAGCAGTACGGCACCAGAGCGGTCGCCGGAGAGATCCTGACCAAGTACGTCACGCTCGGCGCCCATGCCTTCCTGGGGTCTCCGAAGACCGACGAGCTCGTGGCCAGAGCGAACAATGGCCGCTACAACGACTTCGTGGGTGGTCCGCTTACCGGTGACGCCTCGATCTACTGGACCTCGAGTATCGGGGCCATGGCGATCTACGGCGACATCCGGGCGAAGTGGATCGCGACCAACGGTGAGGCAGGGCCGCTCGGTTTCCCGACCACCGACCAGTTGACGACGCCGGACGGGATCGGCCGCGTCAACCACTTCAACAACAACAACGCCTCGATCTACTGGACCGCGGCGACCGGCGCGCACTACGTCATGGGCCGGATCTGGCAGAAGTGGCGTTCGCTGGGTTGGGAAGTGTACTTCGGTTATCCGACCACCGATGAGGTGGCTACGCCGGACGGAGTCGGCCGGTATACCCACTTCAGTGGGAACGGCTCGATCTATTGGTCGCCGTCGACGGACGCCTTCGAGATCCACGGATCGATCCGTGATCGCTACAAGGCGATCGGCTGGGAGAACGGAGTCGGCTATCCCATTACCGACGAGACGTGGACGCCCGGGAGCACCGGGAAGTACAACCACTTCCGCCAGGGCGGCTTCGATCACTCGATCTACTGGCGTGCGGGGACGAACGTCGCCTGGGAGGTCAAGGGGATGATCCGGCTGCGCTGGCGGGATCTCGGCTGGGAAACGTCGTATCTCGGCTTCCCAACCAGCGGTGAGTACAACATCCCGACCGGTAAGCGCAGTGACTTCCAGTACGGCTACATCACCTACAACGGATCGACGGGAGCGATCGAAGACCGTCGGTACTGAGTGAACTCGAGAACGCCGGTGCGGCCCGCAAAGGTCGCACCGGCGTTTCGCTGTCTACAGCCGTCCGCCCGAAGTCGTGTCGCCCGAAAGTCGTTGCGCCAGGTAGACCGGCACCGTCGAAGCCAGGATCAGCACCGCCGCCACGACGTTGACGATCGGTGCCTGGTTCGGCCGGAAGAGGTTGTTCAGGATCCAGATCGGCAGGGTCTCCAGTCCGGTCCCGAGGGTGAACGTCGTGACGATGATTTCGTCGAACGACAGCGCGAAGGCGAGCAGGCCGCCGGCCAGCAGGGCCGAACGCAGCATCGGGAAGGTCACCAGCCGGAACGTCGTGAGCCCGTCCGCGCCGAGGTCCATCGACGCCTCTTCCAGGTTTCCGCCCATGCGCCGCAGGCGCGCGACGACGTTGTTGAACACCACCACGATGCAGAACGTCGCGTGCGCGACGATCGCGGTGAACAGGCCTAGGTCGATGCCGAGGATCGTGCGGAAGGCGTTGTTCAGCGCGATACCGGTGACGATGCCGGGCAGCGCGATCGGCAGGATGATCAGCAGCGACACCTGGTTGCGGCCGAAGAAGCGGTACTTCTGCAGCGCGAAGGCCGCCATCGTGCCGAGTACCAAGGCGACCGCGGTCGCCGCGAGTCCTGCTTGGACACTCGTGCCCAGCGCGTTCAGCGCGCCTTCGTTCTCGGCGGCCCGGCTCCACCATTCGAGGGTGAAGCTGGACGGCGGCCAGCCGAAGGTGGTGTCCGCGTTGAAGGAATTGAGCAGTACCACCAGCAGCGGGAAGTAGATGACCGCGAGGCCGAGCACGAGCGCCGCGAGCAGAAGGTATTTGGTCGTACGGGAAAGCCGCATCGCGCGCTCCTACAGGTTGTCCAGCGCGCCCGTGCGGCGCACGGCGGCGAGGTAGGCGAGCATGATCACCACGGGCACGGTCGCGACGGTCGCCGCGAACGGCAGGTTGTTGGCCGCGCCGATGTTGTCGTAGACGACGTTGCCGAGCATCTGCGACGTGCCGCCGACGATCTTCACCGCGATGTAGTCGCCCAGCGACAACGAGAACGTGAAGATCGAGCCGGCGACGACGGCCGGGAAGGTCACCGGCAGCACCACCGAGCGAAATGTCCTGAACGGCCGGGCGCCGAGGTCGCCCGAGGCGTCCACCAGGGAGTTCGGCAGCCGTTCCAAGCCCGCGTAGATCGGCAGGATCATGTACGGCAGCCACAGATACGACAGGGTGATCACGGTCGCGAGCACGCCGTAGCCGGGGGCGTCGAGGCCGAACGGGTCGAGCAGCCAGTGCAGGACACCGTTGCCGGACAACATGGTCCGCCACGCGTAGGCCTTCACCAGGTAGCTCGCCCACAGCGGCGTCATCACGGCGATCACCAGGAGCCGCCGTGCCCTAGGCGAGGCGAATTTGGCCATGTAGAACGCCATCGGGAAGGTGATGATCGCGGTGACCACCGTGACCAGCACGGCGATCCCGACCGTCCGGAGGGTGATCGTGCGGTACACCGCATCACTGAACAGGGTGACGAAGTTGTTCAGCGACCACTCGGTCACGACCTGGCCGGTGAAGACGTCGGTGCTCCAAAACGCGGTCACGAACAACGCGGCCAGCGCGCCGAGGTAGGCGAGGCCGAGCCACAGCATCGGCGCGGACAGCAGGATGCCCAGGCGCAGCTTGGGTTTGCGGAACAGGAAGGCGGAGGCTTTCCGCCTCGGTGAATCGAGGGTGGTCGTCATCGTTTTTCCACTCAGTCAGGCGAAGCCTGTCCGTTGAGGGTGGTGGTGGGGCGGGGTCCGGGCTTGCGGGGGATGGGACCGGGAGCGGCTGGCGTGGGGGGCCCACCGGCCGCTCCCGGAGTTCGGGAGGTCAGCCCTTGATCTCGGTCCAGGCGCGGGTCCACTCGCCGTAGTCCTTGCACTTGACGTCGGTGCGGCCGTCGAGGCATTGCGTGATCGGCGTCGTCCAGTACTGGATCTTCGAGGCGTACGCGGCGTCACCGGCGTGGTAGGTCTCGCAGTGCGCCTTGTTCTTGGTTTCGGCGCACGCCTTGGGGCTCGAGGGCGATTCACCGAAGTACTCGGCGACCTGAGCGTTCGCCTTCGGGCTGACGATGTGGTTCAGCCACTTGTAGGAGCACGTCTTGTGCGGCGACTTCGCCGACACCATCCAGGTGTCCGACCAGCCGGTCGCGCCTTCGGACGGCAGTACGGATTCGACCGGCGCGCCTTCGCTCTTGGTCAAGTTCACCGTCACCTGCCAGGCGGTGCCGACGACGGCGTCGCCGCTCTTGAGCGCCTGGCTTTCCTTCAGGTAGTCCGACCAGTACTCCCCGACCATCGGCCGCTGCTGCTTGAGCAGGTCGACGGCGGCCTGGAACTGCTTGTCGTCCAAGGCGTACGGGTTCTTGATACCGAGTTCGGGCTTGTGCGTCTGCAGGTACAGCGCCGCGTCGGCGATGTAGATCGGCGAGTCGTACGCGGAGATCTTGCCCTTGTACGGGCTGTTCGCGTCGAACATGACCGACCACGACGTCGGAGCCGGGGTCACCTTGTCGGTGCGCCAGGTGAGCAGGTTCGCGCCCCAGCCGTGCGGCACACCGTAGGACACGTTGCCAACGCTGTTCCACGGGCGGTTCTTGAGGAAGTCGAAGACGTCCGCGTAGTTCGGCACGAGCGCGGTGTTCACCGGTTCGACGTCTCCGGACGCGATGAGCCGCAGCGAAGCGTCACCGGAGGCGGAGACGACGTCGTACTGTCCGGTCCTCATCAGGCTCACGGCCTCGTCGGAGGTGCCGAACGCCTTGACGTTGACCTTGCAGCCGGTCTCCTTCTCGAACCCGGTGACCCAGTCGATGGCCGGGTCGTTGGAGCCGTTCTCCGCGTATCCGGGCCAGGCCAGCACGTTGACCTGGCCTTCCGGCTGGCCGAGCTGCGCGAGCGCGTCGAGCTTCGGCGGGGTGAAGCCCTGTCCGCCGGGCGCGGCGGTGTTCGAGCTGGATCCGGAGGTTCCGCAGGCGGCCACGAGCAGACCGGCGCCGAGCAGGCAGGCGAGCGCGAGTTTCCTGTTCTTCATTGAACAACCTTTCGGTGCTGGGGAGGCTAACCGGCGTCGGGGACGCGGAAGCTGTGTTCGTGCCGCCAGCTCAGGCGGACGCGGCCGCCCTCGAAGTCCGCGGGCTCGGCGGTGTTCTGCCGGACCACGGAGAGCTGGCCGCCGGCGTCGAGGGTGACCTCGTAGCGCACGGTCGCGCCGGCGTAGACGGTGTTGGTGACGGTGCCGGTGGCGCTGGTCTCGCCGACCTCGGCGGATTTCGAGAGATCGGCGTCGATGCGGATCTTTTCGGGGCGGATGCTGAACACACCGGGTTTGCCGATGATGTTCTCGGCGCCGCCGCCCCTGAGCAGGTTCGAGGTGCCGACGAATCCGGCGACGAACGCCGACGCGGGCCGTTCGTAGACCTCGACCGGTGAGCCGACCTGTTCGATGCGGCCGGCGTTGAACACCGCGATGCGGTCGCTCATCGTCAAGGCCTCGTCCTGGTCGTGGGTGACGAAGATGAAGGTGATGCCGACCTCGCGCTGGATCTGCTTCAGCTCGGTCTGCATGGTGTGGCGCAGTTTTAGGTCGAGCGCGCCGAGCGGTTCGTCGAGCAGGAGCACCTTCGGCCGGTTGACCAGCGCCCTGGCGAGGGCGACCCGCTGCCGCTGGCCGCCGGAGAGCTGGTGTGGTTTGCGCTCACCGAACTCGCCGAGCCGGACAGTGTCGAGAGCCTCCTTCGCGCGTTGACGCCGCTCCGCGCGGGGAACGCGTTTCACCCGGAGGCCGTACTCGACGTTCTGCCGCACGGTCATGTGCGGGAAGAGCGCGTAGTCCTGGAAGACGGTGTTGACGTCGCGGTCGAAGGGTGCCAGGCGGCTGACGTCGCGGCCGTGGAGTTCGATCGTGCCCGCCGTCGGCAGTTCGAAGCCGGCGATCATGCGGAGCACGGTCGTCTTGCAGGAGCCGGACGGGCCGAGCATCGAGAAGAACTCGCCGGGCGGGATGTCGAGGTCGACGCCGTCGACCGCGTGGACCTGGCCGAACTCCTTGCGCAACCCGCGTATCCGGATGGCCGGAATGCCGCCTCCACCTGCGGAAGTGATAGCAAAGGTCCCTTGCTCCCCCTCGGCGGAGGCGGTGGGCACTTGATGAGGCATGGTGTGCCTTTCGGTGGTCGTCACAGCGCGCTCATCACGTGCTTGACGCGGGTGTAGTCCTCGAGGCCGTAGAGCGAGAGGTCCTTGCCGTAGCCGGACTTCTTGAAGCCGCCGTGCGGCATTTCGGCGACCAGCGGGATGTGCGTGTTGATCCACACGCAGCCGAAGTCGAGCTTTGCGGCCAGCCGCATCGCCCGCTGGTGGTCGGTGGTCCACACCGACGACGCGAGCGCGTACTCGACGCCGTTGGCCGCGGCGAGCGCTTCGGCTTCGCTCTCGAAACGCTGCACGGTGATGACTGGGCCGAAGATCTCCGTCTGGCTGATCTCGTCGTCCTGGCGGACGCCGGAGATCACCGTCGGTTCGTAGAAGTAACCCTCGTCCCCATGCCGCTTTCCTCCACAGTGGACCATCGCGTGCGCGGGCAGGCGGTCGACGAAACCGGCGACCCGGTCGAGCTGGGCGGCGTTGTTGAGCGGTCCGTAGCTGACCGACGTGTCGTCGGGTTTGCCGGTGGTGGTCGCCCGCGCCTGCCTGGTGAGGGCCGCGACGAACGCGTCGTGGACTTCGCCGGCGACCAGGACACGCGTCGCCGCCGTACAGTCCTGGCCCGCATTGAAGTACCCGGCGGCGGCGATGCCTTCCGCGGCCGCTTCGATGTCGGCGTCGGCGAAGACGACTACGGGCGCTTTACCACCGAGCTCGAGGTGTACGCGCTTCACGTCCTTCGCGGCCGAAGCGGCGACTTCGATCCCGGCGCGCACGGAGCCGGTGATGGACACCATCGCGGGGATCTCGTGCTCGACGAGCGCCCGGCCGGTGTCGCGGTCGCCGCAGATCACGTTGAGCACGCCGGGTGGCAGGAATTCGGCGCAGATCTCGGCGAGGAGCAGGGTCGACGCGGGCGTCGTGTCGGCCGGTTTGAGCACCACGGTGTTCCCCGCGGCGAGCGCCGGAGCGATCTTCCAGACCGCCATGAGGAGCGGATAGTTCCACGGCGTAACCTGCGCGCACACGCCGATCGGTTCTCGGCGGACGAAAGAGGTATGTCCTTCCATGTACTCGCCCGCCGACCGTCCTTCGAGGACACGCGCGGCCCCCGCGAAGAACCGCAACTGGTCGACGATCATCGGCAGTTCTTCGGCCGCGGTGAGCGCGACCGGCTTGCCGGTGTCCGCCGATTCGACGAGCACGATGCCGTCCGCGCGCGCTTCGACGGCGTCCGCGATCTTCAGCAGCGCGAGCTGGCGCTGCGCGGGCGTGGTCTCACGCCAGTGTTCGAAGGCGGCGGCCGCGACCTTGAGCGCGCGGTCGACATCCTCAGGGCCGGCGACGGCGGCGGTGCAGTACGGGCGGCCGGTGACGGGATCGACGATGTCGGCGACCGCGTCCGACGCGGATCCGGTGTACTCACCGCCGATGAAGTGCTTCAACTGCTGCACGAGACCTCCAGGGCCTGGGGGCGTGAGGCGATAGCAAAGGTCCCTTGCTCCCTTTTGGGGCGGCGAGAGAGCTGAAACATATAAGTCCAGATGTTAAATGACAAGACGATGGGGCAAGATTGGTTCCATCAGGTAGTAGTTCGGGCGAAGGGCCACCATGCGTAAGGGGATGTCGCACAGCGCGCGATCAGCGATGTTCGCGCCGCTCGACCAGATCGGCCGGGCGGAAGCGGTCACCGCGCGGCTGGTCGACGCCATCACGCTCGGGCTGCTGGCCGACTCGGAACAACTGCCGAGCGAAGCCGAGCTGGCTGCCCAGTTCGGCGTCTCCACCGTGACGGTCCGCGAAGCGCTTGTGGCCTTGCGACAGCAGGGGCTTGTCGAGACGCGACGCGGCCGAGGCGGCGGAAGCTTCGTGAAGACGCCTGCCAACCCTTCGACCGCTTCGTGGCGAGAGCGTCTTCGCACGGTTTCGCTGTCCGAGCTTCGCGACGTCGGCGATCACTACCTCGCCATCGCGGGCGCCGCGGCCAAACTCGCCGCCGAACGGAGTTCGCCCGAAGACATCGAGCGGCTCGAACTGGCGACCGAGGACATCCGCACCGCCACCGGCGCGGAGGCGTCGCGCGCCGAGCGCCAGTTCCATCTCGAAGTCGCCGCGGCCGCCCAGTCGCCCCGGCTGACCAGGGAAGAAGTGCAGTTGCAGAGCGAGCGCGGCGGGCTGCTCTGGCTGCCGCTCGAACCGCACGGCACCCGCGAGAACGCCTACGCCGAACACCGCGCGATCGCCGCCGCGATCGCCCAGGGTGACGGCGAGCTTGCCAGGAAGCTCACCGAGGAGCACATCCTTGATGCGATAGACCGGCTGGCGGACGTGCATTTAGACCTTCTGGCCCCTTAAGCTGCGGCATCCGCGCATCCGAGGTGAGCATCTTGAACGACACACCGTCCGCCGGTTCCGAAGTCGTCGAACAGGTATCCGCACTGGTCGAGGACGTCTTCGGCCGGCTGAAGCCGGTTCTGGCCGGCGCCGAGGGGCTCCTGGCCACATCCGCCGATGCCACCGCCGAAGACCTGACCCGGCTCCGGCCGCAGGTCTTCGACGTTCTCGGCGGGCTGGTCGTCGGCGCCGGGTTCATCAGCGCCCCGAACACGCTGGCCGATCAGGAATTCGGCTTCGAATGGTGGACCGAGACCGGCGACGCCGAGCCGGTGCGGCTCGTCATCAGCCTCGATCCGGGCAGCGACAACTTCCTCGACTACACCAGGCAGTCGTGGTTCACCGTCCCGCGTGACACCGGCCGCCGCCACATCAACGGCCCGTACGTCGACTACCTCTGCACCGACGAGTACACGCTGACCTTCACCGTTCCCGTCCAGCGCGGCGGGGCATTCGCGGGGGTCGTCGGCGCGGACATCTACGTGCGCGAGGTCGAGCGCCTGCTGCAGCCGAAGCTGCGCGCACTCGGCGGACGAGCGGCACTGGTCAACGCGCAGGGCCGGGTGATCGTGTCGAACAACGCGCGGCAGGCGACCGGGTCGCTGGTCCGCGAGGTCGACGTCCCGGCATGGTGGTCCTCCGGCGCGGCGCCGGTCACGACGGAGACCGGCACGCACCTGCGGCGCTGCGGGGACTCACCGATCGCCTTGGTCAGGTCCGAGCGCTGACCTGCAGCGCGACCCAGAATTCGGCGCGCACCCCGGGTGAATCGAGATCCCGGCCGGTCAGTTCGGCGACCTTGCGCATGCGGTTGCGCAAGGTGTGCCGGTGGACGCCGAGCCGCGCGGACGCCAGATCCCAGTGACCGTGGTGTTCGAGCCAGCAGGTCAGCGAGGCGACCAGTTCGCCCCGGCCCGTTTCGTCGTGTTGCCGCAGCGGCGCCAGCAGGCTGTCCGCGAACGCTTGCGCCGCTTGGGAATCGACCATCTCCAGGAATCCGCGCCCGGCGTGCTCCGCGAACCGGACCAGCGGGGATCGCTCGGCCTTGGCCACTTCCGCCGCTTGCTTCGCCTGCCGGAGCCCAGCCGGGAAGTCCACTGTGGACACCGGTTCGGACAGCCCGGCGTGCAGGCCGCCGATCCGGGAAGCCTGCCGGGCGACCGCCTCCACGTCGCCGAGCGCGACCACGAACGCCCCGGACTCGCCGAAGAACAACTTCTCCCGGGTCACTTCGGCGTCGAGCGCGTCAGCGAGCGATCGGCGCGCGCCCGCGGTACCGGCGACGACCAGAACGGACCACGGCGCTTCCGGAACGCCGCCCCAGAGCGACTTCATCGTCCGCGTCGCGAGTTCGCTGTGCCCCGCGGCAAGCAGGTCGCACAGTCCCGACCTCAGCAGGCGCAAGGCACCGATGTGCTCACGATTCTGTTCCAGGGCAAGGGAAAGCAAGGACACCGCGGTGTTGACGATGTGCTGGCCCGCGGCGTCGAGCGGCTCAGGGGTGCCGACGGCGAGCACGCCCCGCGCACGGGTGTCGAGCGTCTGCAGGACGATCTCGTAGTCCCCCGCCACCGTCACCAGCGTGCCCGCGCGCAGCCGCGCGAGGTCTTCCCGGATTTCGTCGGCGAAAGGGCGCGCGGATGCCGACGAAGCCTCGGTGATCGCACCCGAAGAGTCGAGCAGGAGCACCCAGCCGTCGACCAGCTTCGCCAGTTTTCGCACCACCCCACCGGGACCGCCCTTGCCGACGGCCGTCCTGGTCAGTTCCTGCTGTCCCTTGCCGGTGCGTACGAGCGAGGCGTACTCGTCGGCGGCGACCGCGCTGGAAACCGCGCGCGTGATCGCGATGAACGGCGTCTTCCTCGGCACTTCGAGCACCGGGAGCCCGACCTCTTCCGCGGTGTCCACAAGGGACCGCGGGATGCTTTCGTGGCTGAGGCCGACTCCGAAACCGAGACCCGCCACGCCCGCGTCGACGAGTCTCCGGATGTACCCGGGTGACGTGGTCTCATCGAGGGCGAGGCCGGTGGTCAGCAGCAGTTCGCCGCCTTCGAGGAAGGCCTGCGGATCGGTCAGTTCGGTGGGGTGGACCCAGCCGATCGCCCGGCCGAGCCCCGCCTCCGCCGCGCGCACGCGCAGGCCGAGCGGGCGTTCGGCCACGAGGGCGGCGAGAGTCAGTGCCATGTTGTCCAACTCTACGCCTCGATATCGACAAGATGTCGAGCTGACGCCGCCCGATGCGGCTCTCATCCTGGAGGGCGACCCCGTCCCTCGCGC
Organism: Amycolatopsis decaplanina DSM 44594; assembly: GCF_000342005.1. Classification (GTDB taxonomy): domain Bacteria; phylum Actinomycetota; class Actinomycetes; order Mycobacteriales; family Pseudonocardiaceae; genus Amycolatopsis; species Amycolatopsis decaplanina. The sequence goes on along the minus strand of NZ_AOHO01000082.1, from coordinate 6,178 downwards.
CCGCAGGAGTTTGGCCGTGACCGTCACCACCGAGACCCAGCGCAGGCTGCGCACCGAGATCCCCGGCCCCGCCTCGCGCGCCCTGCAGGAGCGACGCGCGGCCGTCGTCGCCGCGGGTGTGAGCTCGGTGCTGCCCGTCTACGTCACCTCGGCCGAGGGTGGCCTGCTCACCGACGCGGACGGCAACGTCCTGATCGACTTCGGTTCCGGCATCGCGGTGACCAACGTCGGCCACGCCGCCCCCGCCGTCGTCGACCGGGTCCGCGAGCAGGTGGGCCGGTTCACGCACACGTGTTTCATGGTCACGCCGTACGAGGGGTACGTCGAGGTGTGTGAAGCACTCGACAAGCTGACTCCGGGAACACACGAGAAGCGTTCGGTGCTGTTCAACTCCGGCGCCGAGGCCGTCGAGAACGCGGTGAAGATCGCGCGCGCCGCGACCGGGCGCCAGGCGGTCGTCGTGTTCGACCACGCCTACCACGGCCGGACCAACCTGACGATGGCGCTGACCGCGAAGTCCGTCCCCTACAAGCACGGTTTCGGTCCGTTCGCGCCCGAGGTCTACCGCGTGCCGGGGTCGTACCCGTACCGCGACGGTCTGTCCGGTCCCGAAGCGGCGCGGATCGCCATCGACCGCATCGAGAAGCAGATCGGCGGCGATCAGGTCGCGGCCGTCGTATTGGAGCCGGTGCAGGGGGAGGGCGGCTTCATCGAGCCCGCTCCCGGCTTCCTTCCCTCGCTTTCCCGCTGGTGCACCGAGAACGGCGTCGTGTTCGTCGCCGACGAAGTGCAGACCGGGTTCTGCCGCACCGGCGAGTGGTTCGCGTCCACGCACGAAGACGTCGTTCCGGACCTGATCGCCACCGCGAAGGGCATCGCGGGTGGGCTGCCGCTCGCCGCCGTCACCGGCCGCGCGGAACTGCTCGACGCCGTCCCGCCGGGCGGGCTCGGCGGCACCTACGGCGGTAACCCGATCGCGTGCGCCGCGGCGCTCGGCTCGATCGAGACCATGCGCCAGGAGAACCTCGCGGCGTCGGCGAAACGCATCGGGAACACGGTGCTGCCGCGACTGCGGGCGCTGGCCGAGGAGACCGGCGTGATCGGCGACGTCCGCGGCCGCGGCGCGATGCTCGCCGCCGAGTTCGTGAAGCCGGGCACCACCGAACCCGACGCCGACCTGACCAAGCGGGTCGCGCAGGCCTGCCACCAGGCAGGCGTCGTCGTCCTCACCTGCGGCACCTACGGCAACGTCGTCCGCCTGCTGCCGCCGCTGTCCCTGACCACCGAACTGCTCGACGAGGGACTGTCCGTCCTCGAGCACGCTGTCCGCACGGAGGCATCCAAGTGACCCCATTCCCTTACTGGGTAGCCGGAAAGCCGGTCACCAGCGACGAGACCGTTGTCGTCCGTCACTCCTTCGACGGAAGCGAGGCGGGGTCGCACCATGTTCCGTCCGCTTCGGACATCGAGACCGCTGTCCAGGCCGCGCACGACGTCCAGGACGAGTTCGCGACGCTGCCCGCACACGTCCGGGCGGGCGCGTTGGACCACGTGTCCCGAGTTCTGGGTGAGCGGTCCGAAGAGATCGCGCAGCTGATCACCGCCGAGTCCGGCAAGCCGCTGAAGTGGGCGCGCGGCGAGATCGGACGCGCGGCGTCGACGTTCCGCTGGGCCGCCGAGGAGGCGCGCCGGTTCTCCGGTGATCTGCAGCGGCTCGACACCGACCCGGGCGGCATCGGACGGCTCGCGCTGGTGCGCCGGGTGCCGAAGGGCCCGGTGCTGGGCATCACGCCGTTCAACTTCCCGCTGAACCTGGTGGCGCACAAGGTCGCGCCGGCGATCGCGGTCGGCGCGCCGATCGTGCTCAAGCCCGCGCCCGCGACGCCGCTGACCGCGCTGCTGCTCGGCGAGATTCTCGCCGAGACCGGCCTGCCCGCCGGAAGCTGGTCGATCCTCCCGGTGAGCAACGAGGAATCGGCTCGGCTGGTGGCCGACCCGCGGCTGCCGGTCGTCTCGTTCACCGGCTCCGTGCCGGTGGGCTGGGGCATCCGGGACAGCGTGCCGCGCAAGCACGTCGCGCTGGAGCTCGGCGGAAACGCGGCGGTGCTCGTCTGTCCGGATTGGACGGACCTGGACTTCGCGGCGCAGCGGATCGCGACGTTCGCGATGTACCAGGCGGGCCAGTCGTGCATCTCGGTGCAGCGCGTGTACGCGCACGCCGACGTCTACGACGAGCTTCGGGCGAAGGTGCTGGAGCAGGTGCGCGCGCTCGGGACCGGCGACCCGCGGACGGACGGCGTGGACGTCGGACCGCTGATCAACACCGCGGCCGCCGAGCGCGTCGAGTCCTGGGTCGCCGCGGCCGTCGACGCCGGTGGCGAACTGCTGACCGGCGGGAAGCGCGACGGCGCGACCGTCGAGCCGACGGTGCTCGCGAACGTGCCGGAGGACGCGTCGGTGATGGCCGACGAGGTCTTCGGGCCGGTCGTGTCGATCACGCGGGTGGAGTCGGTGGACGACGGTGTGCGCCGGATCAACGACTCGCGCTTCGGCCTGCAGGCGGGCGTGTTCACGCGCGACCTGCCGACTGCGTTCGACGTGTCCGCGAAGCTGCGTGTCGGCGGCGTGCTCGTCGGTGATGTTCCGAGCTTCCGGGCCGACCAGATGCCCTACGGCGGCGTGAAGGACTCCGGTGTCGGCCGCGAGGGCCCGGCGTCGGCGATGGCGGACTTCACCGAGGAACGCGTCACCGTCCTGACCGGCCTGACCCTCTGACGCTTCCTCGCAATTCGGCACCTGGTTGCGATGGTTCGGCGCACGGACTATCGCAATCAGGTGCCTAATTGCATGAGGTGGGCGTGGGCTTCGACGAGCGAAGGGCCGTACCAGGTCAGATAGCGCCCGGAGACCAGCACGTGCTTCGCGCCAGGGAACGCTTCGGGGCCGTCGTCCGCAGTGAACTCGTAGGGCTCGTCGGGCAATACGAGCAGGTTCGCCTCTCCGGTCGCGAAGCGCGCTTGGAGCTCGTCGAGCTTCGGGCGCGGGTAGCGCTCTTCGTCGTCCGCATAGGCGTTGCCGATTCCGACGCGATGCAGGACGTCGCCGCCGAAGGTATCCCTGCCGAGCACGATCCACGGTTTCCGCCAGACCGGCACGACCGCCCGGAAACGCCCGGGCAGGGTTTCCCGCCAGATTTCTTCGGCCTCGACCAGCCATTCCGGCTCGGCGAGGTCGTAGGCCTGCGTCAGGATCCGCCGGATCGAGGCGAGCGCGCCGGGCACGGTCGCCGACGCTTTCATCACCCAGACCGAGATCCCGTTGGCGCGCAGTCGTTCCACGTCCTCCGGCCGGTTCTCCTCGGAGTTGGCCAGCACCAGATCCGGTTCGAGTTCGAGCACCTTGTCCACGTTCGGGTACTTCGAGCCGCCCACCCTCGGGACGTCCAGATCGACCGGATGGGTGCAGTAATCCGTGGCGCCCGCGAGCCTTCCCGGCGCGCTCACCTCGACGGCCTCGGTCAGCGACGGCACGAGCGAGACCACCCGCGACGCCGGTTCGCGCAGCGGGACCACTTCACCGAGGTCGTCGATCATGCCCGCTCGAACGACAGTTTCCGCTTGTCGACGTCCACCGCCGTGAGCCGGACGCGGATCCGCTCGCCTTCAGGCAGCTTTTCGCCCGTGCACTTGGACATCACCGGCGGATCCTCCACCAGGATCTCGGCCTTCGTCTCGTCCGCGCGCAGCACGATCGCGCTGAACTCGCCGCCGATGTGCTCGGCCATCACCCAGACCTCGACCTGATCGATGGAAGCCCGTTCGACCTTGGCCGCCAGCGTGTCGGACGCGGACATCTGCTCCGGCACCTCCGAAAGCGCCGCGCGAACCCACTCGGGTACTTCGCGTCCGGCGCTCACGGCGAGACAGATCTCGGTGGCGAACCGGTCGACCAGCCGCCGGATCGGCGCGGTGACGTGGGCGTACGCACCGCCGATCCCGGCGTGCGTGGTCAAGGCGGGCAGTTCGCCGTCGAACGCGGTGTACCCGGCGCCGCGCAAAAGCCTTGTGGTGTCGGCGAAGAGGGCCATGGAAGCCGGCTGGCCGGGATCGAGCGCGGCCAGGAACTCCGACACGCTCTTGCCCTCGGGCCAGCCGATGTTCAGCGCCTGCGCGGACCGGCTCAGCCACTCGACCGCCTCGGCATCGGGCTGGGGCAAGGTGCGCAGGACGCCGATCCCGGCGTCGATCATGATCTTGGCCGCGGCCATGCCGGTGAGCAGCGAAATCTCGGCGTTCCACGCGTCGACGTCGTTGCGCGGCCGCTGGATCAGCGCCCAGCCGCCGTCGGGGTCGCCGCTGATCTCCTGCTCCGGCAACTGCAGTTCGACCGCGCCGCGCCGGATCGCGAGTTCGCGGCGCACGCGGCCCAGTTCCGGCAGCGCGGCGACCGAGGGATGCGGGTCGCCCGCGTCGATCGCGGCCTGGACGGTCTCGTAGTCGAACTGCCCGGTGGACCGGACGAGTGCCCGGCGGACGTTGGTCGCCGTCGGCTCGCCGCTCGCGTCGACGTCGATGGTCCACAGCACGGCGGGCCGGGTCTCCCCCGGCAGCAGGCTCGCCGCGCCCTCGGACAGCACCGGCGGGTGCAGCGGGACGTTCCCGTCGGGCAGGTAGAGCGTCTGCCCGCGGCGCCGCGCCTCCCTGTCGAGCGCGCCACCCGGCGGGATGAACGCGGCCAGATCGGCGATCGCGTAGTGGACCCGGAACCCACCGCCTTCGGCGCGTTCGATCAGCACCGCCTGGTCGAGGTCCTTGGCGCCGGGCGGATCGATGGTGACGAAAGGCAGACCGGTGGCGTCCTCGCGCTCCCCCGCCGACTCGAGCGGGTCGACGACCGCCGCCTCCGCCTCGGCGAGCACGTCGGGCCCGAACGACTCCGGCAGCGAGAACTCGGCCCGCAGGTGACCGAAGTCCCCTCCGGCCGCGTGTGTCCTGATCACGAGTGGAGGCACCACCCAACCCTATCCCGATCCGGCGCCGTTGATCGCTCGTTCGGGTGCGGGCCGGTCGGGTGTACGTTACGGACCGAAATGAAAACCGATACCCTTTTCAAAACGACAGGAAGGGCCGTGGCGTGAAGATCGCATTCGTCGGAAAGGGCGGCAGCGGCAAGACCACGCTGGCGTCGCTGTTCACCGCGTACCTGGCCGGCGCCGGGAAACCGGTACTGGCGATCGACGCGGACATCAACCAGCACCTCGCCGTCGCGCTCGGCGCGAGCGAGGAAGAGGCCATCGCGTGGCCGACACTGGGCGACAACATGGGCCTGATCAAGGAATACCTGCGCGGCGACAACCCGCGGATCGCCGACGCGGCTTCGATGATCAAGACGACGCCGCCGGGGCGTGGGTCGCGGCTGGTCCGGCCGTTCGAGGACAACCCGATCTTCCAGGCGTGTTTCCGCGAGTTCGGGGGCGTGCGGCTCGGCGTCACCGGGCAATTCGACGAGGACGACCTCGGTGTCGCCTGCTACCACTCCAAGGTCGGCGCGGCGGAACTGCTGCTGAACCACATGATCGACGACGCGGGTGAATACGTGGTCATGGACATGACCGCCGGCGCCGACGCGTTCGCGTCCGGCCTGTTCACACGCTTCGACGTGACGTTCCTGGTGTGCGAGCCGACCGTGCGCAGCGTCGGCGTGTACCGGCAGTACGCCGACTACGCGCGGGATTTCGGGGTGCGACTGGTCGTCGTGGGCAACAAGGTCACCGAGGACGAGGACATCGAGTTCCTGCGCGAAGAGGTCGGCGACGCCCTGCTGGGCTGGATGGAGAACTCGCGCCACGTCCGCGCCGCCGAACGCGGCCGCGCGCGCCCGATCGGCGAACTCGAGGCGCACAACCTTCAGACGCTGGGCGCGATGCTCGCGACCGTCGACGGCGAGCGGCGCGACTGGGCCCGCTATCAGCGCCAGGGCGTCGAGTTCCACCTCCGCAACGCGCGGGCATGGGGCAGCGGGCGGGCCGGCGAGGACCTCACGGCACAGGTGGACCCGGAGTTCGTGCTGGGTCCGGCAGGGCGCCTGAGCTGCGAATCGGTTTGAGGCTCGTGAGTGGTAAGAGCCTGTCTTTGATGCCGGTTGCGGGTATGGGTCGGGCCTCTGCTAGTGATCTTGA
>NZ_AOHO01000081.1 GCF_000342005.1 Amycolatopsis decaplanina DSM 44594 | reverse complement strand
CAACTCCTCAAAACCCACGATCCCCGCAACCCCCGAAATCCAGGGTGTTGCGGGGATCGCTAGAACCCGCCCACCGGCGACGGGCCCCTCACCATGCCCACCCAGCGGACAGCGCTGTAAGGCAAAGGTGGCTTCATGGTGCGAAAGAGGCTTTCGCGATGTCGGCGGAGGCGGCGTGGAGGGTAGGTCCAGGTGGTCGGCGCGTGGTGGGCCTCGTGAGTGGTTAGGACGGTTAGAACCGCCCTTACCACTCACGACCTCCGGGACCCACCATTCACCGCGGGGACAATGAGCGAACCCGCACCAAATCCACTCGGTCGGCGCCACGGGCCTGGCGGCGCACAAGTCCCTGATCAACCCTCGCATTCAACCTGCCTGCGAACGCCAGATCCCGAAGCAGGCCTCCATCAGAACCTCGAGAACACACAACCAAGTACATGAAGCACGCCGTCGACATGCTCTCTGGTGTCACTGAAGCGAACGTGACGCGGCGCCTGTCTTGTCCCTCACGAGAACTCGTGATTCGCGCGCGCCAGGAATCGTCACCCGACACGCCGGACGTTGACGTCTTTCCCGAAACCGGCACGGTTGACGGGAACACCTACGCCAAAGACGGAGCCAAAAGACAAGAGCCCGCCACCGAACCGGCGACAGGCTCCCCCACAGCGAAGAAAAGGTCCCGCTTCCGCTCAGCGAAGGCTGGGGGTTCCTGCGAGCAGGAAGCGGGAGTTTGTGGCCGGTACGGGGGCCGCCTCTCGGCGAGTGGCTCAACACGGCTCCGGCCGAACCGGTGTTCCGTGAAGGCAAGGGTTGAGGCCCGGGGGCACCATCCGTACCGACACTCTCTACAACGCACCACTTTTCGAAATGTTCCCCGGCACCGAGCCCGAATCGCTGTGACCCGCGTCTACACCCGAATGCGGGAAAAAGACCCGCTCCCGCTCAGCGAAGGCCTGGGGTCGCCCGCGAGCGGAAGCGAGAGCCAACAATCCGTCCAACGCATCGGCACGCGAAAATGTTCCCGAACAAGCGTAGTGACCTACCTCAACCCACGGCCGCAGCGATCTCGATCAAGTATTTACCAGGTAACAAAAAGACCCGCTCCCGCTCAGCGAAGGCCTGGGGGTCGCCTGCGAGCGGAAGCGGGAGCGAAGGCCGATACGGTGGGCCGCCTCTCGGCGAAAGGCACGACATGGCTCCGGCCGGACCGGTATTCCATGAAGGCGAAGGGTGAGGCCCGGGGGCACCATCCGTACCGACATCCTCTACAACGCCACGACTCGGAAAATGTTCCCGGCGGAACGAGTGACGAACGTCAACACACGAACGCGATAACGCTCAGCAGGGCGGCGGGACCTGGGCGACGAGTTCCTCAGGAGCGGAAAGCCGCCATGCCTCGTAGACCAATTCGGTGAGCTCGTCGGATTCGATGCCGTCGAGGTAGACCACCACCCAGCCGAATCCCCCGGCCGTGAACTGGACCTCGAAGACGTCGGGCCGCTCGGCCACGAGGGCCTCCTGCTCCGAGAGGGTCTGCTTCAGCCCGACGGTCTGGGTCCGCGGCCAGTAGTAGCCGAACCGCTTCCCGCGAACGCTGAACGACTCCCACTCCTTCGCTTCGGAAAGCTCGACGTCGGCGAGCGCCTTCAGCATCCGGTGGAACTCGTCACTCGACACGCTCATCTTGAACCCCAAACCCCAGGAACTCCGTCAGCCCCAGTCTAAACGCCCGTCCGGGCACATCGTCCTTTGAGGACGCCCATCGGCCGCGAGACGACGAACCGTCCCGAACGGTAGATTCACCCGAGGGAGATCCACTCGATCCGGGGAGCTGCGAAATGGACCGGCCTGTCACTGCGGCGGAACTGTTCGACGCCATCGGTTCCGCCTACGAAGACGTCTTCGGACGGGCCCCGGCGGTCGACAAGGCGGTGCGGCATCTGCTGGACACCTTGTCGCCGTCGTCGAGAGTGCTCGACATCGGCAGCGGAACCGGCAGGCCGGTGGCCGAGGACCTGTCCTCCGCCGGGCATCGGGTGACGGGGCTCGACGTGTCTTCGGTGATGATCGATCTCGCGCGTGAGCAAGTCCCGGCCGCCACCTTCGTCCACGCTGACGTGCGCGAATGGACCTCACCGCCCGAGACCTGGGAGGCCGTTTGCGCCTTCTTCCCGTTCCTGCAGATGCCTCGCAAGGACACCGAAGCCGTGCTCGCCGACATCGCGCGCTGGCTGGTGCCGGGTGGTCTTTTCGCGCTGGTCACCGTCCCGCGGGACGCCGAGGACGTGCCGGCGGAGTTCTTCGGGCGCACCTTTCTCGAGACCAGTTTCGCACCCGAGGACCTCGTCCGGCGGGTCGAGGCGGCCGGGCTGGAGGTCACCGGCACCCATTCGGAAATCTTCACCGCGGACGAGCCGGGGACACCGCCGGAGGAGCACCTGCTGATCACCGCCCGCCGCCCGGGCTAACGTTGCGTTCATGCCGGTCATCAGCGTGATCACCCCGGTCCACCCGCCGAGCTTGCCGTACCTGGCCGAGGCGTACGCATCGCTCGCCGCGCAGGAACTCCCGCCGGGCTGGACCTGGGAATGGCTGGTCCAGGAGGACGGCGAGACCGGTCTGCTCGACGGCGTCCTCCCCGCCGACGAGCGGGTACTCCCCGGCTCGGGTCGCCGGGGCGGTCCCGGAGTGGCGCGGATGATGGCCCTGTCCCGCGGCTCCGGGGAGTTGATCAAGGCGCTCGACGCCGACGACCTTCTGGCGCCCGGCGCGCTCGCGCGGGACATCTCGGCGCTGGAGGACCCCGCGATCGACTGGACCACCTGCCGGGTCCTCGACCTCCTCCCGGACGGGACCACGGCCGGCGTCGACAGCGATCCCGAGGAGGGCCGGATCGAACGAGGGGCGATCCTTCGGTACTGGCAGCGCAACGACTACGTGTCGCCCGTGGTCGCCGGGACCTTGTGCATCCGCCGCGACCTGCTGCTGGATCTGGGCGGCTGGATGGCGCTGCCCGCGTCGGAGGACACCGGGCTGATCCTCGCCGCCAACGCCTGCTCCGATGGCTACTTCGTCTCCACGTGCGGCATGTTCTACCGGAAGTGGGCCGGGCAGGTCACCCGGTCCGCGGCGCACAACGACGACGGCGAACGGCTCGCGCGGATGCGGCTGATCGGGGAACGCGCCGAGGTCATGTTGGCGCGCCGACGATGTCGGGCAACGCCTTCGCGCACAGATCCCGTGTCTGATCCCGGGTGGCTGGAGTACTAGGGCTTGAGCAGTCCGTCGAAGAGGGCGTCCACCAGAGCGCGGGGAACGCTCGCACCCGTCAGTGCCCGGTAGACGATCGGGCCGACGACGGCGTCGAGCGTCGCGTCGAGGTCGAGCTTGGGTGAAACCTCGCCGGCCTCGATTCCGCGCGCGAGGAGGTCGCGTTCCAGCTCCCGGCGGGGGCCGAGATAGCGGTCGTGAAGGCTCTTGGCCGTTTCGGGACTGTGCTGCGCCTCGGCGAGGAGCGCGAGGAGGACCTTGCCGGCCGGATCGCGGGTGACGAACCGCGCGAAACCGCGGAAGTAGCCGCGGATGCTGTCCTCAGCCGATTTCTCCGCCGGGACAGGGAAGCGCTTTTCACTGTCCTCGATGAGCGTGTCGAGGAGGACCTCGACCTTCGACGGCCACCAGCGGTAGATCGTCTGCTTGGCGACGCCCGCTCGGCGAGCGATCGCCTCGATGGTCAGCCGCGCGAAGCCGTGCTCGACGAGAAGGTCGTCCGCGGCATGGAGCACGGCCAGGCGGGCGCCCTCGTCGCGCTGGTTGCCGGAGCGCGCCCTGCGGGGCTGCGAATTCACGGCTGGCATGCGGCCACAGTACCTCTCAGCACGGCCGCGCCCTGTCGAGAGGGCCCGTGCTACCGTCCAGACGCAACGTCGCGTCTAGACAAAATTCCACCATCAAGGAGTTTTCGTGCCCAATACCTCCGACCGCCGAGCTCTCGTCATCGGCGCCTCGCGTGGCCTGGGGCTGGCCCTCGCCGAGGAGCTCGTACGGCGTGACTGGCAGGTCGTCGCCACGACACGCCAAAGCGGTGGCGGCCTTCAGGAGAAAGCCGACGCCTCGAACGGGCGGCTGCGGGTCGAATCGCTGGAGATGACCAGCGACGAGCAGCTGGCCGCCCTGCGTGAGCGCCTCGACGGCACCAAACTCGACCTGCTGTTCGTCAACGCCGCGATCGACCGCGGGAATCTTCCGATCACCGAGGTCTCGACCGAGACGTTCGCTGAAGTCATGATCACCAACGCGTTGAGCCCCCTGCGCGCGCTCGAAGCCCTCCGCGATCTGGTCGTACCCGGTGGCACCGTCGCGGTCATGTCGTCCAGGCAGGGCAGCATCTCGCTGAACACGAGGCCAGGATTCGAGGCCTACAAGGCCAGCAAGGCCGCGCTCAACCAGCTGATGCGCAGCTACTCCACCCGGTACGCCGAAGACGGGCAGACCAAACTCCTCATCCACCCCGGCCACAACCAGACGCCACTCGGCGGCTCCGGCGCTCCTCTCGCCCCCGAGGAGAGCATGCCCGCCGTCGTCGACGTCCTCGAAGCACAGGCAGGCGCGCCGGGTCTGCAGTTCCTGGATCTCTACGGCAAAGTGGTGCCTTGGTAGAACCCGGTCACATCTCCCTTCGGGGATCCGTCAGTGCGGTGAAAGCAAGACGGAAATCTGAAGGAGAACAGTATGGAAACCCGGATCCCGAACCCCGCTCTCTCGAACCCCGGCACCCTGAAGGCTTTGATCGCGCTGGCGGAGTCGGCCGGGGACACCGGTGTCCCGAAGACCACGCACTACCTCATGCACGTCCGCGCGAGCCAGATCAACGGGTGCAGCGGTTGCCTGGAGATGCACACCAAGGAACTGCGCGAGGCGGGCGAGCCCGACGAGCGGATCTTCACCGTGGCGGCGTGGCGCGACACGGCCTACTTCACCGACGCCGAACGTGCGGCGCTCGCGCTGGCCGAGGCCCTCACCCGTATCGCGGACCGGGCCGACCCGGTCGACGACGAGATCTGGAACGAGGCGGCTCACCACTACGACGAAACGCAGCTCGCGAGCCTGGTCCTCTCCATCGCCGCCATCAACACCTGGAACCGGCTCAACGTCGCCACGCGGCAGATCGCCGGCGCCGCCTGATCGGCCTACTCGGCCTGCCGTAGCTCCACACAGCACTCGGCCGTGCCGGGAACGAGGGCAGCCTCCACGTTCCCGGCGCGCACGCCGTTCAGGAAACCCGCCAGGAAGGCCTGGTTGATCCCACAGACCAGTTCCGGGGCCTCCGCGGCCAGCGGATGGAACGGGCAGTTCCGCAGCCGGACGCAGGTTCTGCTGTCCCTGCTCGGTTCGAAGCCGTAGCGGCGAAGCACTCCTTCGGCCACGGTGAGCGCACGTTCCGTGCCGAGCCTCCCGGGTCGCGTCCGAGCGCGTTCCTCCTCACCCAGTGCGAAGCCGCGCTCCCCCGCCACCCGCCGCACGGCTTCCTTCGCGGTCTCGCCGGTCCCTTCGGCGAGCACGGCCTCGGCGAGGATGCCTGCCAGGATCTCGTGACGCCGGGCGGGAAGCTGCACCTGAATGGCCTCGTCGACGGGTTCGTAGACCTTCGGCCTGCGCCCCACCTTCACCACCGGACCGGCCGCGAAGCCGAATCTGAGCAGTCCGGCCGCCACGAGCTTGTCGAGATGGAAGGCGGCGAGCTTGCGGGAGATCCCGACCGCGGCCGCCGCTTCGTCCCGAGTGACGGGGCGTCTCACATGCCGGGCGTAGGCGTACATGCCGCGACGGAGGTCGTCGTCGAGCGCCGCCACCGCGGCGATTGCGGGGGCGTCGAGGCCGTCCGGGTCGGGCACTGTCACGTTCACCACGATATCGCCTATCGCAACCGGCGGAACATCCTCCAGGGCGGATCTACCATGTAGGATGAGCCGACGGGTAGCAAAAAGCCCAAACTTCTTGGTTTAATACACTGGGGATCGCGCTCAGCCTAGGAGGCCCAATGTCCACTCCCGCCTTGCGCGTCGTACACGAAACCGGGCCGGGGCCGGACCTGGCGGCCGCCGAGGCCGCGGCCGCCGATCTCCTCACCGCACTGGGCATTTCGCTGGACTCCGAGAGCCTCCACGGCACCCCGGGCCGGATGGCGCGCGCGTACGCCGAGCTGTTCACCCCTCGGCCGTTCGACCTCACGACCTTCCCCAACGACGAGGGCTACGACGAACTCGTCCTCGCCAGGGGGATCCCGGTGCGATCCGTCTGTGAGCACCATCTGCTCCCGTTCGTCGGGGTCGCGCACGTGGGTTACCTGCCCGGCGAGCGGATCCTCGGCCTGTCCAAGCTGGCCAGGATCGTCGAGCACTTCGCCTGCCGTCCGCAGGTTCAGGAGCGGCTCACCAAACAGATCGCCGACTGGCTCGAGGAGCAGCTCGAGCCCCGTGGAGTCGGCGTGGTGATCGAGGCGGAGCACTCGTGCATGACCCTGCGCGGTGTCCAGGCCGTCGGTTCGAGCACCGTCACCTCCACCCTGCTCGGCACGCTGCGCGAAGACGCCCGTTCGCGGCAGGAATTCTTCGCGCTCACCGGCATCAACGGCTGACAGCGGGTTCTTCCGCGTAGGCCGCGGAGACGACCGAGCGGTCGAACACCCGCCAGGTGAGCGCGGAAACGATCATCGCCACCACGAAACCGGCCCAGTACGGCGTCGTCAGCCCGAACTTCGACGCCACCGCGCCGCCGAGCAGCGCGCCGACGCAATTGCCGCCCGCGATGATGAACAGGCTGGTGCTGCCGACCCGGCCGAGCATCTCCGGCGGGGTGAGCCGCTGGCGCAGGGAACTGCCGACGATGCCCCACAGCGCGCCGTGCACCCCGAACAGGAACAACGTCACCCCGACCACCGGCGCGCTCGTGCTCGTCGCCAGCACCAGGTGGGTACCGGCCTCGATCAGCAGCCCGACCCGCAACGTCCAGGTCGGCGTGCACCAGGCGATCAGCCGGGCACCCGCGACCGAGCCGAACAGCCCGCCCACCGCCATGCAGGTGAAGAGCAGGCCGTATCCGACGGAACCCAGTTGCAGCCGCTCCTTCGCCAGCAGTACCAGTACCGAGGTGGCCGCGACGAGCGTCAGGTTCAGCATGCCGATCAACCCGACCATGGTCCGCAGCAGGCGCTGACCGGCCAGCCACCGGAACCCCTCGGCCACCTCCGACCGCATCGAGCGCCGCGCGACCGGCTCACCGGGATCGTCGCCGGGCCGCGATCGATAGGCGCCGACGATCAGCCCGAGCAGCAGTGCGCTGACCGCGTACGTGCCGGCGTTGACGTAGAACGGAATGCTCGCCGCGATGCCGAACAGGAATCCGCTCAGCGGCCCGGAAAGCATGCCGTGGGCCAGCGTCGTCCCGGCGTACAGCCGCCCGTTCGCCCGCTCCAGCAACGCCTTCGGGACGATCGCGGGCAGCATCGCCCCGCTCGCCGTCCGGAACACGACCTCGCTCGAATTGATCACGAAGAGAACGGCGTACAGCAGCGCGATACTGACGTTCCCTGTCGTGATCGCGACAGCCAGCAGTGCGACGGCGGGCACGCGGATCCAGTCCAGGGTGATCATCAGCTTCCGCCGGTCCACCCGGTCGACCAGCACCCCGCCCGGTAGCGAGAACAGCAGCCAAGGCAGCCACGCCACCGCGAACCCGCCCGAGACCACGAGCGGTTCGTCGGTGCGGGAGGCGATCAGCAACGGAGCCGCCACCGTCGCGAGACCGCTGCCCAGCGCGGAGGTCGTACTCGCCGCCCAGAGTTTCGCGTACCTGCCGTCGAGCCGTTCCCCAGTCATGAGATCCAACGTAGCGACCGGTGACCGAGCGGAGGCGGAGTTTCACCCACAGCTGAGTAGCCGCCCTCTAGACTGCCCTTCCGTTCGGCCTTGGGAGGGGTAGGTACGGGTGGACGCTCACGGCCCGGTTCGGGTCTTCATTTCTTACGCGCGCGACTCGGGCAAGCACGTCGAGACGGTTCGACGGTTGGCCACCTTCCTCCGGGAGGAGGCCGGAATCGACGTGTCACTGCACGAGTGGGCGGGCGTCCCCGGACACGCCTGGTCAGCATGGGCGGCCGACCAGATCGGCAAGACGGACTTCATCCTGGCCATCGCCTCGGCGGAGTACCGGCGTCTCATCGACAGCGGGAATCGCTTCGATCCGCCACCGGTGAACGAAGACCTCTTGAAGAGCGCCAAGCTCCAGTGGATCTTGCCGGTCATGCTGCCTGGCCAGCCACTGGAGTACATCCCTGATTCCCTTTCGCCCTACACCAGTTACGTGCTCAACGTCCAGGACTTCACCAGGGACGGTGCCGCGGCCCTGCTGACCACGTTGACCGAACGCGAAATCAGCTGGCCTCCTGCCCCAGCTGATCCACCGCTCGATCCGTTCGCCGCGCACGTCGCCGATTACCGGCCCGACACCGACGACGGCGTCGACCGCCTCGGCATCGGCGCCGACGTGCGCATGCTCGCCGACCTGGTGGTGTCCCGGATGATCACCCCTCCCCTGTCGATCGGCCTGTTCGGCAGCTGGGGTTCGGGCAAGAGCTTCTTCATGCGCCAGATGCGACTGCGCGTCCGCGAACTCGCCGATTCCGCGCGGGCGGCCGAAACCGAGGCGGGCACGCACGGGAAGTCCGTGTCCTCCTACTGTTCGAGCGTCCGCCAGATCAGTTTCAACGCCTGGCACTACAGCGAAGCGAACCTTCTCGCCAGTCTCGCCACCCACATCTTCGACAACCTCGCCGCGAGCGGCGCCGAGAACGACCTTCAGCGCCAAGCCGACCTGCTCGCGGAACGCCGCAAGACCGAGGAGACCCTGCTCGGCAGGCTCAGCGCGGTCCGCCTCGAACGCAGAACCTTGACGGCCCGGCAGAAGCAGGCGAACCGAAGGCGACGGAAGCCGCGTGAGTACGTCCGCGCGGTCTTCGACAGTCTTACGGAGGCGGACAAGGCATGGATCGCGTCGAGGATCGGTGTCGATCAGCCGACCGCCGAGGATCTCGAACGGCTTGCCCAGGAGACCGGCGGACTGCGTTCGGACGTCGCCGAATTCCGGCGACGGCTGCGGCGGGATCCGGTTCCGTTGCTGGTCCTGATCGGCGGGCTGGTGGCGGTCCTGGTCGTCACGCTGCTCGTCGGCCGGTCGCAGGTCTCCGGAGTGCTCGGCGGGCTCACGGTGGTGAGTTCCGCGCTGACCGTCGTCCTGCGGATGCGCGCCAGCGCGGACCGGATCCACCAGGCGCTCGGCAAACTCGGCGGTCCGTCCGAAGAGGACGAAGAGACCGAGCGGCGCCTTGCCGAACTGGATGCCGAATCCGACCGGCTGGAAAAAGCCGTCACCGAACTGGCGCCCGGACAGGACCTGGTGTCGTTCGCCGAGTCCCGGGTTTCGGACTACGTCGAGCACTTGGGCGTGGTCTCGTTGCTGCGCAAGGATCTCGAGACGTTCGCGACCATGCTCGCCGAGGTACCGCACGGTTCCGGGAAGATCGAACGCACCGTGCTCTACATCGACGACCTCGACCGCTGCCCGCCCAAGGTCGTCGTCCAGGTCCTCGAAGCCATCCATCTCCTGCTGGCGCTGCCGGTGTTCGTCGTCGTGGTGGGCGTCGACTCCCGCTGGCTCAAGAAGGCCGTCGAGCAGCATTACGAGGAGATGCTCGGCGACGATCCGGAATCCTTCGCCGAGAACTACCTCGAGAAGATCTTCCAGGTGCCGTTCACGTTGTCCCCCATGGACGATCCAGGGTTCGCGGGGCTCGTGCGCGGGCTCGCCGACACGCAGCTCCAGGACGCCACTCCGTCGCCCGCGCCCGCCGGAACGGATCGGGCCACCGGCGACCGCCCTTCTCCGGTCGCGACCGATCCTCCTCCTCGCGTGGAAGCGCCGGAACCGTCGTCCGAACAGTCCACAATAGACGTACGACCTCCTCGACTGGTGATATCCACGGCGGAACTGGACTTCCTGCCGACGCTGGCCCCGCTCATCCGGTCCCCGCGGGCCGCGAAGAGACTCTTGAACCTGTACCGCCTGCTGCGGGCGCGTTTCGCCGGAGAGGAACTGGCCGGCTTCCTCGCCGACGGCGACCGCGAGGCACCGTTCCGCGCGGTACTGGTACTGCTCGCGGTCCACGTCGGACATCCGGAGGCCGTCCGATGGTTCACCGGCCTCGACGCGACGGACCCTGACGACAGCGCTCTCGAGATCGTGTCGTCGATGAACGACCACGAACTGCGGCCGAAGCTCGAACGCGGCCTGTCCGGCGAATCGTGGCCACTGCTGGCCGCGTCCTATCAGCGCTGGTTGCCGCTGGTGAACCGGTTCTCGTTCGCCCGCGACGACTGATCCCGCGACCGCTCGATGTCGGGTCCCCGGTAGAGCCGCTCCGGGATCTTCGCCAATGTCGACGGATGGACCTGCGGGCCGAGGCCGTAGAGCTTCTGGAAGCTCATGATCAGCGGCCGCCACCGGTCGGGGTCGATCCGGTCGTCGGTGCCCGGCATCCGCACGTCGTCGTGGACGTGGACGCGCAGCACGCGGACCTCGAACACGAGAACGCCGCCGCGTTGTTTCGGGTCGTCCTCGGCGAGAGGGTGGACGGCCTCGACGACGGCTTCCATCGTCACCGGGCATTCCGCGACGCGCGGCGGCCGGACCGTTTCCGAGGTGACCGGGGTGAGCCCGGCGCGGGCGAACTTGTCCGCTTCGTGCCGGTAGCCGCGCTCGTACTTGCGGGCCGGGACGGGATCCGATCCGGTGGTCAGCGCCAGCCTGTCGACGGCGGCCGCCAGCGCGTCGGAAGGGAGATTCAGAACACATTCACGGTTGCGCATGAGATTCTGCGCCGTCTTGGATTTCGCGCCCAGTCCGAGCATGCCCCGCCACCCCAGCCAGAACGCCGACGACATCGGGGCGAGGTTCGGGGCACCCGCCTGGTCGACCGTCGAGAGGAGCACCACCGGGGTGCCGAAGTAGAGGATTCCGGGCTCGATACGGGTGTGCGCGGCCTCGGCCGCCGAGGTGGTAACTGTCACGTTCGCCAGCTTCGCCGCCTCTCGTGCGGAAGGCTGGCGTGAATCGGACGTCGCGATCGACACCGTCGGCGGACGGCTTCGCGCCGCCCGAGCGCTTACCCTTTCCGTGGTGGTTCCTTTGAGCGGACACGAACCCGCGGTCGTTCGGAGTATTGCGTTCCGCCGATTGCTGGTAGGTTCGCCGAACTTGAACGACGGAGGAGGCGCCGGCAGCGGCCCGGTCAACACCCGAACGCGCGTGGTGAGGCGAATCGCATGCGAGACGATGTGGTCCAGGCGAGCTCGATTCTCGGGCATTCCCCCGGCCAGGTTTGGGAAGTGATCGGCGATCCCGAGTCCTACTCGAGGTTCGTCGCGGAGATCAGCTGGTGCGAGCTCCAGCGCCCCGCCGAACGCGGGCGCGGACCGAAATGCCTCGTCCGGCTGGAACCACGGCCGGGCACGCTCGTCGCCGGTGACATCGAAGCACGTGTCTGGCGGCCCGGTGAGCACGTCATGTGGTGCGGCGTCGAGGACGACAGCATCTGGGTCTCGGTCGAGCTGCGCCGAGCTCCCGGCGGCGGCACGGAACTCGTCGCCCAGCTGATGCTTCCGGCGCCGCACTCCCCTCTGGTGTCCGCCGCGTCCTTCAAACGCACCGTCCGCGCGGCGGCCCGGCGGATCGACCTGCACCTTTCGGGCCGGGCGGCCTCACCCCAAGAGGAACCGGCGCACACCAAGGCCACCACACTGCACACGGCGAGCACGCTGATCAAGGCCGGGGTGCTCGCGGCCGCGCGACCGGACAAGATCGCCCGGCAGCTCACCTCGCTGTCGCAATGGGGGGCCACCGTCGCGGGCGGCTACACCGCCAACGCCGCCCGCGTGCCCGATGACGTCGCGCTGTACGACGAACGCAACGTCCGGACGTTCAAACAGACGGCCGATCGCAGCAATCAGCTCGCGAACGCGCTGGCGGCACGCGGAGTGCATGCCCGTGACCGGATCGCCTTGCTGTGCCGCAACCACGCCACGATGGTCGAGTCGCTGATCGCGTGCAGCAAACTCGGCGCGGACGCGATCCTGCTGAACACCGGGCTTTCCGCCGGCGCGGTCGCGGACGTGATCGGCCTGCACAAACCGGTCGCGGTGCTCGCCGACGACGAGTTCTCGCGGATCATCGCCGACATCCCCGGCGATTTCCTGCGGCTGTCCACCTGGCCGGAAACCGAGAACGGTTACCCGACGATCGATCAGCTGATCGCCGGGGTTCCCGCCACCAAACTGAAACCGGTGGACCGGATCGGCAGGCTCGTCGTCCTCACATCGGGCACGACGGGAACTCCGAAAGGCGCGCGACGCCCGACTCCTAAGGGACTGTCGACATCGGCCGCCATGCTCGACCGGATCCCGCTCCACTCCGGCGACCGCTTCGTGGTGGCCGCGCCGCTGTTCCACAGCTGGGGGCTCGCCGGGATGCAGATCGGCATGGCCGTACGCGCTTCGTTGTCGCTGATCCGCCGGTTCGACGCCGAAGAGATACTGAGAACCATCGCCGAACATCGCTGTGGTGTGCTGTTCGCCGTCCCCATCATGTTGCAGCGCATCCTCGACCTGCCCGAGCGGATCCGCACCCGCTACGACCTCTCTTCGCTGCGGATCGTCGCCAGCAGCGGATCCGCGCTGCCGGGGGCGATCGTCACCGAGTTCATGGACACCTTCGGCGACGTGCTCTACAACTTCTACGGCTCGACAGAGGTTTCGTGGGCCAGTATCGCCACGCCCGAGGACTTGCGCGCCGCGCCGACCACCGCCGGCCGCTGCCCGCCCGGCACCCGCGTCGCCATCCTCGACGACGACCACAACCGTGTCCCGCCGGGCTGGGAGGGGCAGATCTTCGTCGGCAACGACATGCTGTTCGAGGGCTACACCGACGGCGCCGGCGTGCCCCGCGCGGAAAACCTCATGGCGACCGGCGACGTCGGCTACCAGGACGCCGCCGGACGCCTCTTCGTCACCGGCCGGGCGGACGAGATGATCGTGTCCGGTGGGGAGAACGTGTCCCCTCGCCCGGTCGAGGAGGCCATCGTCGCCCTGCCCGGCGTCCACGAAGCCGCCGTGATCGGAGTGCCGGATCGCGAGTTCGGGCAACGGTTCGCGGCGTACATCGTCCCGAAACGCGGCGCCCGGATGAGCGCGGACGACGTCCGCGCCTACATCCATCATCGGCTGGCCCGGTTCGCGGTTCCGCGGGACGTGTACTTCGTCGAGGAGTTGCCCCGGAACGCGACCGG
The DNA here is from genome assembly GCF_000342005.1 of Amycolatopsis decaplanina DSM 44594. Taxonomy (GTDB): domain Bacteria; phylum Actinomycetota; class Actinomycetes; order Mycobacteriales; family Pseudonocardiaceae; genus Amycolatopsis; species Amycolatopsis decaplanina. The sequence continues at coordinate 33,677 of NZ_AOHO01000081.1, read as the reverse complement.
GAAAGTGCTCAAGCGATTACTGAAGGACGAGACCTGGCCGATCGATCAGTAGCATGCCGCTCCCGCAAGAGAAACCGCTGGATCTTCCCGCTGGGCGTCTTGGGCAACTCCGCCACGAAGCACACCTCCCGCGGATACGCGTGAGCGGCGAACCGCGTCTTGACCGACTGCTGCAACTCGGACACCAGCGCGGCGTCGGCGGAGACACCGTCCCGCGTCACCACGTACGCCACGACCACCTCGCCGCGCAGCGCGTCCGGGACACCGACGACGGCACATTCGGCCACCGCGGAATGCTGCTGCAGAACGCTTTCCACGTCGAACGGGCCGATACGGTAACCCGCCATCAGGATGACGTCGTCGTCCCGCGAGGCGAAGGTCAGGTAACCGGACTCGTCCTTGGCGGCCACGTCGCCGGTGTAGTACCAACGGCCGTCGGGACTGAAGCGCGCGGCGGTGCGCTCGGGAGCGTCGCGGTAGCCCCGGAACCACACCAACGGACTCGCCGGGAGGTCCACGGCGACGCGTCCGCGTTCTCCAGGCCCGGCCGGCACGTCGGCGTCTTCGCGGAGGACCTCGACGGCGAAGCCTGGCAGGACGCGTCCCATCGAGCCGGGTTTGACCTCCGAACGGAGGTCCGGATGCCATGCGTTGCCCACGACCATGCCGAGTTCCGTCTGTCCATAGTGGTCGTAAACGCCGACGCCGAGCTTCGACGACGCCCACTCCAGGACGTCCGGGGTCAGCGGTTCACCCGCCGACGAACAGTGCCGCAGACGAAGGCCTTCCGGCACCGGGGCGGCCGAGTTCCGGAGCGCGCGGTACACCGTGGGCGCGGCGGCGAAGTTGGTGACGCCGAACCGCTCCAGCACCGCCCACGTCAGTTCGGCGGAGAAACCCGCGTGCAGCAACAGGCTCCGCCTGCCGGTCGCCATCGGCGTCATGATCGCGTAGTACAGACCGTAGGCCCAGCCGGGGTCGGCGGCGTTCCAGAAGACGTCGTCGGCGCGGACGTCGAGCGCGAAGTCTTGATACGCCTGGAAACCCGCGAGCGCGCGCAGGGGAATCGGGACGGCTTTGGGCGTTCCCGTGGTCCCGGAGGTGAACAGCTCGACCAGGACCCCGGAGCCACCGGTCACCGCGGCTCCCGGCAACGGCGCGGCGTCCGCCAGCATCTCCCGGAACGACAGATCGCCCGGGTCACCGTCGCCGACGACCACGATCCGCCGCGAGGGGTCGGCGGGCAGATCCTCGGACGGCGCCAGTTTCGAACGCTGACCGGCGTCGGCGATGACGACCTTCGTGCCGTTCCCGGTGATACGCAGCGCGATGGCGGGCGGCGCGAACGCGGTGAACAGCGGGACGTGCACCGCGCCCAGCCGCCAGATCGCGAGCAGCGCCACGACCAGTTCCGCCGACTTGCCCATCAGGGTCGCGACCCGGTCCCCGGGCCCGACACCGAGGCCGAGCAGCGCCCCGGCGAACCGCTCCGACCGCTCCCGCAGTTCGCCGTAGGTGAGATCGTGGCTGGTCAGATCCGCTTCGACCACGGTGAACGCGACCGCCTCCGCCCGATGCCGGTCGCACAACAGCGTCGCCGCACCGGCCCGCTCGTCGTCGTAGACCTCGAGCAACCGCCGGACGTGAGCTTCGGTCATCGTTTCTCCCGGGACGTTGGCGAAGGCGTACAGTTCCGGAAATCGTGCGGGCGGGCCCGATCCGTCCACCACCCCCGATCGAGGGGGATCACCGAGGAGGGTGAGCCGATGCCGGTCGACGACGCCCAGCTCCTCGGCGCGGTCTCGGACCTGCGCCGGGACACCGGCCTGCCCGTCGGCTTCGCCGGGATCGCCGGTGCCTCACCACGGATGCGGCTGACCGCGTTCCTCGGCAACCGGGGCACCGCTCTCAACGGCCTGTCCGTCCGCGCGGGCTGCGGCCTCGGCGGCAAGGCACTCGCGTTGACCCGGCCGGTGGTCGCCAACGACTACCACAGCGCCACCACGATCAGTCACGACTACGACGAGCCGGTCCGCGACGAGGGCATCCACTCGGTGCTCGCGATCCCCGTCGTCGTGCGCCGCCGTGTCCGCGCAGTGCTCTACGGTGGTCTGCGCGACGAGGCCGTCCTCTCCGACCGGACGATCACCGCCGCCCTGCACGCCGCGCGCGATCTCGAACAGACCTTGGCCGTCGAGGACGAGATCGAGAAGCGGCTGGCCGAGGCGGGGCCGCTGGCCGAGCACCGCGAGGACGCCGCGCCGCGCGAACGGCTGCGCGAGGTCTACGGAGAGCTACGGGCACTCTCCGGCCAGATCGACGACAGCGTTCTCCGTGACCGGCTCGACGCGGTGTGCGAGAACCTCACCGTTGCGGCTTCTCCGCTGGTACGCCTGGCACCGAGGGAACTGGACACCGTCGCGCTCGTCGCGCTCGGCCTGACGAACGCCGAGATCGCGCACCGGCTGGGCCTGACCGCGGAGACGGTCAAGAGCTACCTGCGGGAGGCGATGCGGAAGCTCGACGCGAACTCCCGGTTGCAGGCCGTCACGCACGCCCGTCGAGCCGGCCTGCTTCCCTGACTCAGGACGGCGACGGCTGTCGCTCAGCAGGCCGTTGCCCTTCTGCTGCTCCGCAGCAGGTCGGGACTCGTGAGTGGTAATGACGGTTAGAACCGTCCTAGCCACTCACGAGTCCCTGGAATCGGCGCGGGTGCCGCGGCCGCGCTGGTGGCCTCGGGTGGCATCGCCGAGGCGACCCAGGCCGGCGCTCCCGGCGACGCGGAACTCGCCCGGTTCCTGCCCGGTGGTTTCCGCAGCGAGTACGCCCAGGTCAACGGGGTCCGGCTGCACTACGTCGCCGAGGAGTAGCCGCGGACGGTCATCGACCAACTGCCGACCTTCCTCGGGTGAGGCATATACCCCGGATGGGTCACCGGCGCCCGCCGAAAGGCTTGATTCACTCAGTCAGGTGAAAGGCGCCGCCAGGCGTCATACTCGCGGCAAGGGCCCCTCTTCTCTGGTGTGTCGGTACCGGCCGGACAGCCCCCCGAACGGCCGGTACCGGCATGGAAGTTCAGCTCAACCGATCCACCAGCGGGCCTTGTAGATCCACGCGCCGTGCAGCGCCAGCTCGGCGCGTGGAAAGGCCAGCCGGACGGTGTCGGTGCACCACGTGCACAGATGACCGTCCTGCACCGAGGCCGTCAGGATCTGCCCGGTCCGAGGGTTCGTCGACACACTCTTCACATGCGGCCGGTCGATTTCTCGCGCGCCCGCGTAGCGCCGGCTGAACCCGCCACTCGTCTTCGCGAACTGGTAGACCCCCGCTTCCGTGGTCACCCACAGCAGATCCGACCGGTGCGGAACCGGCTGGAGGTCGTGCCCGCCCTTGGCCGGCACTGCCCCTGTGAAGCGGTGTAGATCCGCACCCAGCCACCGGTGCTGGCCGCCACCGCGACGTTCCCGTCCGGCAGCAGTTCGATGCTGTGCGGGTTGGCGCGTCCGCCGACATTCGCCGCCCAGTACGCCCGGTCGCCCGCCGGATACGGCACGACGGCCGCGAATCCACCCGACGCCGACGTCAGCAGGTACTTCTCGCCACCTCGTTCGGCGAGCTTCGCGTCGCTCGGGTTGCTCCACGCGGCCGCCAGGTCCGCCAGGTCCGCCAGCCCGTTGGCGGCGCTCGGTGCCCACGCCCAGCTCACCTTCCGGTCCTGCCAGGAGGCCCGGTCGGAGGGCAGGACCAGGATCCGCTTGGACGCCTGCGCCGATCGGAAACGTGGGTGCCGGCAAGCGGTCAGGACCGCGGCGGGCACCGGTCGGCGCGGGCATGGCGGCCGCCACCGCCTGGCCGGCATGGGTCGCTAACGGGATATTCATCACGGGCTCCGAGGAAAGTGATTGGTCCACCTTGGGCCGGGGTATCCGGCGACCGCAACGGCCGCCGGTCACGACTTCCGAGGAACTTCGCCCCGATTTCCCCCCCGGCAGCGATGACTTAGGACCCTGTGCCACGAGCGGTCGCGATGAGAGTCTCGAGGACCGGAACGGAGCCGACGATGACGGACAAATGGACGATCGACGTGTCGCTGCAGCACGAGTCGTACCGGGTGCGGGCGGAGGCGTTGCTCCGTCTCGAGGACGGTGGTGAGTTCGTCGGTGTCGGGATCGCGGAGGCCGGGCTGAGAAACGGTTCGACCTCCCAGATCGGTGCCTATCTCGCGGTGACGCGGGCGCTTTCGGATCTCACCGCGGAACTGCTGGAGACCGTCGCCTCCGACGTCGCCCGCTCGATCGAAGTCGACGGGATCTTCGCCGCGCAGTCGGCGAACTGAACACCGGTCAGCGCAAGGGGGCGGACCAGTCGACCCTGGTTCCGCCCTCTTCCATCGTCTCAGCCCGGAACGTCCCGCCCGCCTTCTCCGCGCGATCACGCAGATTCCGCAGTCCGCCCCAGCCGCCGGACTCGTCGCCGATCCCGGTGCCGTCGTCGGTGACCACGATCCGCAGGACATCGTCCTTCACGGCGACGCTCACCGAAACCCCGCTCGCCCGCGCGTGCCGGACCACGTTGCCGACCGCCTCCCGCACCACCGCCTCGGCGTGTTCGGCGAACGGGAGGGGAATCGAGTCCAACGGTCCGGACAGGCTGACCGTCGGCTGGATGGGGGTGTCGTCGGTGAGTTCGGTGATCGAGTCGTGGAGGCGGTGCCGCAGCCGTACGCCCTGCTGGCCCGCCTCGCCGCCGTGGAGATCGAAGATGGCCGTGCGGATCTCGTGCACGATCTCGTGCATCTGGTCGATGCTGGCGCCGATCCGCCGCCGCAGTTCCGGTGAGTTCGCCCGGCGGTGTGTGCTCTGCATGGCGAGACCGACCGCGAACAGCCGCTGGATCACGTGGTCGTGCAGATCCCTGGCGATCCGGTCCCGGTCGGCGAGCACGTCTAGTTCCCTGGCCGTGCGCTGCCGCGCGGCCAGCTGGAGCGCGAGCGCGGCCTGGTCCGCGAACGAGGCCACCACCGGCAGCTGGGCGAGCTCGAACGGGACCGCACCCGGGTTCCGCGCCGCCATCAGCACTCCGGACGTGCGTTCCCGTGCCCGGAGTGGCACCACGAGCGTCGGGCCGAGGCCGATCTCCCCCTCTGGACCGAGTACCAGTTCCGGAACGCTGCGCGGGGTCCGGTCACGGTAGACCGCCCCCGGCAACGACGCGGCGACGCTGATCCGCGCACCGGTCAGTTCCGCCGCCCGCGCGCCCGCGCAGACGGCGACGGCGAGTTCGTCGGCCTCGTCCTCCTCGTCCGCGCTGACGTCGAGCCTGCCGGAACCGGGCAGTGCCAGCAAAGTGAGGTCGGACCCGGTCAGTTCCAGCGCCCGGCCGGCGATCAGGTTGAGCGCGTCGACCGGGTCGGTGCCGCCCAGCAGCTCCGTGGTCACCTCACTGGTGGCGGCCTGCCACTGCTGGCGGATCCGCGCCTGCTCGTAGAGATGCGCGTTCTCGATGGCGATACCGGCCGCGGCGGCGAGTGCCTGGACGACCACCTCGTCGTCGTCGGTGAAACTCTCCCCGCGTTTTTCGGTGAGGTAGAGATTTCCGAACACCTCGTCGCGCACCCGGATCGGCACCCCGAGGAACGAGCGCATCGGCGGATGGCACGGCGGGAACCCGACCGACGCGGGATGCCGCGAGATGTCGGCCAGTCGCACCGGTTTCGCCTCGTCGATGACGAGACCCAGCAGCCCGTGACCTCTCGGAAGATGCCCTATCTGTTCTTTCGTCTCGCCGTCGATGCCGAGATAGACGAACTCGGCGAGCGAACCGTCGTCCGCGATCACCCCGAGGGCGCCATACGTGGCTTCGCCGAGATCGATCGCCGCCTGCACGATCCGGCGCAGCGTCGTGTCCAGCTCCAGCCCCGACGCGATGGCGAGCACCGCTTCGAGCAGGCCGTCCATCTTGTCGCGCGTACCGATGAGCCGCTCGATGCGGTCCTGGAGGTCCCGCAACACCTCACGAACCCGCAGCTGGGAAAGCGCGCCGGCGATCCGTTCGTCGCTTCCGCCCAGCCGGTCATGAGCCGACATCCTGCTGCGCCTCCGAAGATCGGGACGACTCGCGGCCGTGGTGACTTTCTCCTCTTTCGGCCCCGCACCGCGGGCGGGGACCGTCTCATCGAGACAACCGTATTGCCCGTGGCGCAGCGGCGGGGGGTAACCATGACCATACAAGTCACCAGGGTCGGACGTTTGAACTCCGAACAGGTGAATTCCGTGCTCCGGTCGGCCACACTGGCCCCGTCGACGCTCAACACCCAACCGTGGCTTTTCCGGTGCACCGGCACCGGGATCGAACTCCACGCCGATTCCGACCGTATCCTACCTGTCACGGACCCGGACGGTCGTCACCTCGTCCTCTCCTGCGGCGCCGCCCTGTTCACTCTCCGGACGGCGATTCACGCACTGGGCTTCCATCCGGCGACGACCCTGATGCCGAGCCGTGCCGATCCCGATCTGCTGGCCGTCGTCCGCCCGCTCGCCGAACGCACGCCGGATCCGAAGGTCGCCCGGCTCGCCCGGGCGATTCCCCGGCGCCGGACCAACCGGCGGCCGTTCCTGTCCAGTGTCGTCCCGAAACCCACGCTCGCCGCACTCCGCCACGCCACCGAACTCGAGCACGCGTGGATGCCGAGCCTCGAAGGCGAACAGTGCCGGCTCTTGCGTGACCTCGACGCCCGCGCCCGCCGGGAGCAGCTCGCCGACCCGGCGTTCATCGCCGAACTCGGCCGCTGGACCGAACTGGGCGCGAGCACTCGCGACGGGGTGCCTTCCTACGCGACCGAAGGCTCCCCCGCCGACGAAAGCTGGCTCCTGGACGAATTCGGCGAAGCCGGCAGCGATACGCGCCGAGCCCCGCTCGTCGTGGTGATCGGGTCGCTGACCGACGAACGGATCGACCGGTTGCAGGCCGGTCAGGCGCTGCAACGCGTGCTGCTCACCGCCACCGCCGCGGGACTCGACGCGTCGTTCATCTCGCCGTCGATCATGGTCCGCGAGGCACGCGCCGAACTCCGGCGGATTCTCGGCTGCGGGGTGTGGCCGCAGGTGTTGCTGCGCGTCGGCTACGGCTCGCCGCTGCCGTGGACGCCGCGCCGCCCGCTGGAGGACGTGCTGCTCGATACGCTCGTTTCCGCCCGAGGCGGGCCTGATCCGCGAGTACGTGCAGGACCCCTCCATTGCGTCTAGCGCAGTGGCACGGCAAAGTCGTCTATCCGCTGGTCAATTGGGTGATGGAGGGGGCTCGTCACGGTGGCCCGACACCTTCTCGACTGTCCACAGGGGACACATTCGAGGTGACCGTGTCCGATTCGGGCATTTTGCGAAGGGGTCGTGAGTGATCAGGGTCGTTCTAACGACCCTGATCACTCACGACCCCGATGACCTTTGTGGACACCGTCGGTTCAAGCCCTCTGTCATCTGCCCCGTTCGGAGGTCCACCTCGAATCACCAAGAGCGACATCGGCCAGCGTTTATGCGCCTTTGCCGGGACCCTGGCGCTTAGCGCGGTGAGGGGGTCCTTTCGTACTGGGGAAGGCTCACTGCCGGCGCAGTTCCGTGGCCAGCACGGCAGCCTGGGTACGCCGCTGCATACCGAGTTTCGTCAGCAGCCGGGACACGTAATTCTTCACGGTCTTCTCGGCGAGGAACATCCGCTCGGCGATCTGCCGGTTGGTCAGCCCCTCGCCGATCAGCTCCAGTAGCGTGCGCTCCTGCTCGGAAAGCCCGGCGAGCGGGCCCTTCTTCGCGGCGTCGTCTCGGAACTTCGCCATCAGCGTCGCGGCGGCCCGCGCGTCCAGCAGCGACCGGCCGAGGCCGACCTCCTTGACCGCGGCCACCAGGTCGATCCCCCGGATGTCCTTGATGACGTAACCGCACGCACCGGCCATGATCGCGTCCAGCATCGCCTGCTCGTCGGTGTACGACGTGAGCATCAGGCATTTCAGTTCGGGCATCTTGGATCTCAGTTCCCGCGCGAGTTCGACGCCGTTGCCGTCCGGCAGCCGCACGTCGAGCACCGCGACGTCCGGCCGCAACGCCGGGATCCTCGCCAGCGCCTGGGAAAAGGTGGCGGCCTGGCCGACCACGCACAGGCCGGCGTCCTCCTCGAGCATGTCCGCGACCCCTCGACGGACCACCTCGTGATCGTCGACCAGAAACACCCGGAGCATTCCGACCTCCACGGTTCCCCCTCCTCGGATGAGAGCGTACGGTGCACGGCCGGTCACTGCGACAGGCCAAAAGGCCCTGTTCGGCGGCCGTTCGAGTGGCTGCCGCCGACCGGGCCAGGTCCATTTGCATCATTCGAGTCAGGACGTTCTCTCCTTCCCGGAGCGGTTCCGCCGCTGCGACGATCACCCTCATGTCCGAGACCACGATTTCGCCGGCCCCTTCATCCGGCTCTCCCGACCCGGCCGACGACCTCGTGGCCATGCGCGACCGCGTCCGCTTCTACCGGACCCGTGCCGAGCAACTCCAGTACGCGCTCGACCACCGCCTTCCCATCGAGCAGGCGAAGGGAATCCTCGCCGAGCGTTACCAGATCGACATCGACGCGGCGTTCGAACTGCTACGCGCGTTCTGCCGCAACAACAACATGAAGATCCACGACGTCGCCAGGACGCTCATCGAGCAGCCGAACGAAGGCGATCGCCGGATCTCTTGCTGAGTCACGTCATGCTCGGCGGAGGGCCCGCGACCACCACCGGCGCCGCAGACCGCGCGGGCACGGACCGGGCGATGAACCGAACGCCACCCCGCAGACTCCGGGTGCTCGTCGCGGACGACAACCCGGTCATCGGTGACGCCCTGCGCGCCCTCTTGGAGGCCGAGCCGGACATCGAGGTGGTCGCCGTCGCGCTGGACGCCGGTGAAGCGGTCGCGCTCGCGGAACTGCTGGCCCCGGAGGTCGCCTTGCTGGACGTCCGGATCCCCGGCGGGGGTGGCGCGTGGATGGCCAGGGAGATCCGGCGGCGGGTGCCCCATACGCGGCTGATGGCGTTCTCCGCGCACAGCGACACCCGGTCCATCGCGCAGATGGCGTCCGCGGGCGTCACCGAGTACCTCGTGAAGGGCAGCCCCAACACCGAGATCCTCGCGGCCATCCGCCGCGTCTGCGCGAACAGCGCCAACGGGACCGAGTAGCCGGGTCGTCAATCCGCGAGCCAGCGTTCCATACAGGCCAGCAGTTCCTCCGCGTTCACGGGTTTGGTGACGTAGTCGCTCGCCCCGGCGGCAAGGCTCTTCTCACACTCCCCTTCCATCGCTTCCGCGGTCACCGTGATGATGGGCAGACCGGCGAACTTCGGCATCTCGCGGATCGCAGCCGTCGTCGCGTGGCCGTCCATCTCCGGCATCATCACGTCCATCAGGATCAGGTCGATGCCGTCGTCGGACAGCAGTTCCTCGATGCCCTTGCGGCCGTTGGGCGCGTGCACGACCGACAGTCCGTGCGGTTCGAGCATCCTCGAAATCGCGAACACGTTGCGGGCGTCGTCGTCGACGAGCAGGACCTTGCGCCCCTGCAGCCGTGGGGGGCCGGCGGGCGGCTCGGTGACCCGAGCCGTCTCATCGGGGGTCACCTCGAGCTGACGCGGCGGCGGCAAGATACTTTCGAGCTCACTCGCCGAGATGTGCAACATGATGCGCTCCCGCAGCATGTCCAGCGACGGCAGCAGTTGGACCGGATGCACCCGCGCGTGCGCTTGCAGCAACCTGTCCTGCGCGGCGCTGAGCTTGCGGGTCGCGTACCCCAGCACCGGGATCCCTACGTGATCCGGCCCCTCGGCGAGCCTTTTGAGGAACGTCAAGACACTCGTCCCGGGGATGCTGGTGTCGAGCACGACGCAGCGGTAGCTATCGCGTTTCAATTCCTCGAACGCGTCCGAAGGATCGGCCACCGCCCGGACCTGGACCGAGCCGTGACTGTCCGCGATGTCGGCCGCGACCCCGTGGGCGAGCAGGGTCAGCAGGCTGTTCTGCTCGCTTTCCACCACCAGCACCCGCCGCTCCGCCGCTACGGGGTCCACGGTGGACTCGTCGAGGCTCTCGGGTGCGGTGAACCTGGCCACCGGCAGGTAGAGGGTGAACGTGCTGCCCGTCCCCAGCACGCTGTCCGCCCGGATCTCGCCGCCGAGCAGGTAGGCGACCTCGCGGCTGATCGACAGGCCGAGCCCGGTGCCGCCGTACTTGCGGCTGGTGGTGCCGTCGGCCTGCTGGAAGGCGTCGAAGATCGAATCGAGGTTCTCCTCGGCGATCCCGATCCCGGTGTCCATGACGCTGAAAGCCACCAGGGATTCGTACGGGAGCCCTCCTGAAGGCGAAACGATGGTGTCGACCAGTTTGACCCGCAGCTCGACGCTGCCGTCTTCGGTGAACTTGACCGCGTTCGTCAGCAGGTTCCGCAGCACCTGCCGCAGTCGTTGCTCGTCGGTGAACAGCAGGTCCGGCACGTTGGGTTCGACGGTGATTTGGAAGTCGAGCCCCTTCTCCGCGGTCAGCGGATGGAAGGTCGTGCCGACGTAGTCGAGCAGCTGGCGCAACGGGAACGGCTCGTGGTGGATGTCCATCTTGCCGGCCTCGACCTTCGACAGGTCGAGAATGTCGTTGATCAGCTGCAGCAGATCGGTGCCCGCGGACTGGATCACCTTGGCGAACTCGACCTGTTTGGGCGTCAGATTACGGGTCGAGTTCTGCGAGAGGACTCCGGCGAGGATCAGCAGGCTGGTCAACGGGGTCCGGAGTTCGTGCGACATGTTGGCCAGGAACTCCGACTTGTACTTCGAGGCCAGCGCGAGCTGCTGCGCGCGTTCCTCGATCTCCTGGCGTGCCTGCTCCAGCTCGAAGTTCTTCACCTCGATGTCGCGGTTCTGCCGCGCGAGCAGTTCGGCCTTCTCCTCCAGTTCCGCGTTCGACACCTGCAGTTTCGCCTGCTGTGCTTGGAGTTCCTCCGAGCGAGCCTGTAGCTCCTCGGCGAGCCGCTGGGATTCCCCCAGCAGGGAGTCGGTCCGCGCGCCGGCGATGATCGTGTTGAGGTTGACCCCGATGGTCTCCATCAGCCGTTCGAGGAAGTCCCTGCGGACGGCGGTGAATTCGCCGAACGATGCCAGTTCGATGACGCCGAGCACCTGGTCCTCGAAGACGATCGGCAACACGATCAGGCTGACCGGCGGGGCTGAACCGAGGCTCGACGAGATCTTCACGAAGCCCGGCGGCGTCCGGTCGACCACGATCGGTCTCCTGGTCTGCGCGGCCTGCCCGATCAGTGACTGCCCCATCGCGAATTCCGAGGGCGCGTCCGGGTCCTCGCTGTGCCCGTAGCTGGTGACCAACCGCAGCCGGGTGCCATCCTCACCGGACTCGGTGAGGAACAACGTCCCGTGCTGGGCACCGACCAGCGGGGTCAGCTCGTTCATGATGAGCGTGGCCATCACCCGCAGGTCCCGGTGGCCCTGCATCAGGCCCGAGATCCTCGCCAGGTTGGTGGTGAGCCAACCCTGCTCCTCGTTCGCCAGCGTGGTCTCGCGCAGCGACTGGACCATCGCGTTCACCGAATCGGTGAGGTCCTTCCAGGTCCCCGAGGCCGAGGGCACCGCCGCCTGGCCGCCGAGCTTCCCGTCGGTTCCCACCTCGCGCGCGACCCGGGTGACCTCGGAGGTGAACAGCGCCAGCCGATCGACCATCCCGTTGAAGACGACCGCCATCTCGTCCATCAGGGCGTCCTCCGCCTGGGGCAGCCGGGTGCTGAAATCGCCGTCGCGAACGGCTTTCAGCCCCTCCAGCAGCCGCCGCAGACCTTGCTCGCCGATCGCCCCGCCCACCCGGACCGCTTCTCTCGATCCACGCTTGCTTCCCGGTTCCGGCATCGGGCTGCCTCCTTCGTTCCGACTGCCCCGAGGGTCCGGGGGGCGACCGTCATCTCCGCGCGGGCACGGGAGGGCCCAGCGGAATCCAGAAGGCCACCGACGTACCTTCGCCGGGCCTGCTGGAGATCCGGAACCAGCCTTGCGCCGCCTCAGCACGTTCGCGCATCGACGCCACCCCGATGTGCTCGCCCGACAACGCCTCGTGCGTGCTCTCGACCTCCAGCTTCATCCCGTCACCGTCGTCGGTGACCTCCGCCAGCAGACCGCCGTCCTGCTCCGTCAGCGAGACCACGACGGCGGTGGCGTTCGCGTGCTTCCGGACGTTCACCAACGCCTCCTGAAGGATCCGGAAAGCGGTCACGACGAGGTCAGGCGGCGGCTCGGTGGCGAGATCGTGCCGCAGCGTGCATTCCAGCCCCCAACCGGCGACGACCTCGTCGAGGTAGTCGCGGACGGAAGCGGCCAGGTCGTGGTCGTTCAGCGCGGGCGGGCGCAATTGGGCGACAAGGATCCGCAATCGCCGGACCGCCCCTTGAATCGCTTCGTCGAGTCGCATCAAAGCGGGATCGCGCCGTTGTGCGGCGAGCATCTGCAACCGCATGCTCACCGCGATCATCGACTGAATGGAATCGTCGTGAACATCCCACGCGATACGACGGCGTTCGGTTTCTTGCGCACGGACCAGATGCGCGAACGCCTGTCGCCGTTCGGTGCTTTCCTCCAGCGTTTTCCGGCGTTCGGTGAGGTCACGGGTCACCTTGCCGAAACCGATGAGGCAGCCCCGTTCGTCCCGCAAAGCGGTGATCACGGTGCTGGCCCAGAACCGTTCACCGCCGCGGCGGACGCGCCAGCCTTCGTCCTCGTGGCTCCCGATCTCCGCGGCGATCAGCAGTTCCGAGGCGGGTTTGCCCTCGGCGACGTCTTTCTCGGTGTAGAAAACGGAAAAATGACGGCCGAGGATCTCGTCCTCGGAATACCCCTTGATCCGTTCCGCCCCATGGTTCCAGGTGATCACCCTTCCATCGACGTCCAGCAGGTAAATGGCGTAGTCGACGACGCTGTGCATGAACAACTCGAAGAGCACAGCGCTGCGGTGATCAGGTGCCTGTTCCGATGGCAGCTTGGCCATAGTGCAGCTTGGCACTTGGATACGTCTCCCCGCTACGGCCGTTCGAGGAGGCCATTCTTGCGCGCGTGCGCCACGGCTTCGAGTTTCGAATGGGTCCCGGTCTTCACCAAGATCCGCTGCACGTGATTCCGCACGGTATTCCGCGCGAGCCGCAGCTCTTCGGCGATCCGATCGGTTCCCACGCCTTCGGCGATCAGCCCGAGCACCTGCCGCTCCCGCAGGGTCAGCACCGGTCCGAGTCCGCCGGAACCGCCGGCCAGCATCGCCAGCGCGCCGCTGAGCAGTTCCGGGTCGAAGACCACGTCACCTGCCGCGATGGTCCGGATCGCCGTGATCAGCTCGTCGAGGAGACCGGATTTCAGCAGCAGCCCGGCGCCGCCGACCTCGAGGATCCTGGCGGCGATGGCGCTGTTCGCGTCGCCGGTCAGCACCAGCACCCTGCTCAGCGGCGAGATCGCGCGGATTGCGGGGATCGCCTCGATCCCGTCACCGTCCGGCAGCCGCCGATCGAGCAGGACGATGTCGGGCAGATGCTCCTCCGCCGCGATCATCCCGTGCGCCAGTGACTGCACCGACGCCACCAGGTGGATCTCCGGGAATTCCTCGAAGGCCGCGCCCAGCGCTTCGGCCACCATCTTGTGGTCCTCGACCAGCAGCACCCGGATCGGGGCCGCGGCCGGGGGCAGAGCCTGCGGGGAGGTCGGGTTCTGCATGCACCTTCTCCGTCGATCGTGGTCTCGCCGGGACCATTGCCCGGCAGATTCCCGGGAATCGCGACCGGACACTGCGCGCGGCTCAGCAACCCCTGGGCCGTGCACCCGAGGCCGCCGCCGGAACCGGCGGACGTCCGCCGACAGCCTGCCCTCCGGCGCGGCGCCGGCACAGGGCATGAAGTCCCTTTCCCAACGGAAGATGGCTTTCGCGACGTGGCCGTCGGTGCCTGAGCCGGTGGTCCGGCGCATTGTCCCACCCCCTCCGGCCTGCCTGTGGTTTCGACGCGAACCCGTGACCCGCCGTATCCGCGCCCGGCGACCGAGTGAGGTCTTTGTGCCCTCCGTGGCACAACCTTCGGCGCTGACCGGCACGGCCCCCGGTACCTCATCGTCCAAGGTGACGACTACCGGACCGTGAGTGCGGGAAGAAGAGAGACCGGGACGTGACCACGAGAATCTGCGAGACCCGCCGCCGTCCCGGCACGAACGCCGTCGTCCGCCGGGCACCGGTCGCCGAACTCGGGCGGCCGCCGGGGGGCGAGGTGAAATCCGAGACGCACGCCTCCCTGCTCGACGACGTCCTGATCGCCATCCGGCATCTCGACGGCGCGGCCCTCGCCACGCGGTCGCGGCGGCGCTTCCCGCGATGGAACCCGCGAGACCGGCGTGTCCAGCGGCTGCGCGGCTGGCTCAGCGGCGTGCCCGGCTGACCGGACAGGCGCCCGTCACACCGGGTGCCCCCGGCCGATGCCGGACTCCATCGGCACGATCCGGGTCAGCGACGAGCGGGTCTTCAGTTCCATCGGCCTGTCCCGGCAGCGGGCCCCGCGAGGCGCGTACGGGTAGAAGGTGCCGTGCTCCCGGAGGTAGACCATGGTCAGCCTCGGATGACGCATGTCCCGCAACTCGGCGAAACCGACCGGCTCTTCCCAAGCAGGCTTCCCGACAGCGCCATGACTTCACCGCACCTTTCTCCTGCGTGAAGCCCGACCAGCTAGTGCGTGTCATTTTTCGACAGTTGTCACCGGTTTCGCCGCCGAAGAAGTTTCCGGGTGTCCAGTGTGCCTTCGACGACGCCGCGTGCGACCTCCGACAGCTTCCTGTTCGAACTGCGGGCGAAGGAACGCAAGCGGTGGAAGGCGGTGCCGACGTCGATTCCGGCGCGCTCGGCGAGCACGCCCTTCGCCTGCTCGATGACGACCCGGCTGTCGAGGGCCGTCTGCAACTGCTCCGAAAGCGTCCGATAGTGGCGCAATTCCCGTTGCTGCAGGAGACACAGCGTCGCGACGTCGGCGAGCGCCCGGCCCAGCCGGCGGTCTTCGACACTCAGAACCGCGGTTTCGGCGCTGAGAAAGGCGATCGAACCGAAGGTTTCATCCATCGCACGCAACGGAAGCGCGGAAACCGCGGCATAACCCTTCCCCGTGATCCTGGCGACGTAACCCGGCCAGCGCGAAACCTCGGCGGAAAGGTCGTGGACGGCGATGTCGTTCCCGGTTTCGAACGACTCGAGCGCGGGCCCTTCCTCCGCCACCGCGGGATAGCGTTCGAGTTCCAGCCCCGGCAGGAAGACTTCCGTGGAATCGATCGGCAACAGCCGTGCGCATTCGCTGGACAAGGTGTCCACGACCCGATCCGGCCCCAGATCTTCCGTGACACTCGCGGTCAAACTCGCGAACGCGGCACACACCGCGGGTTCCCGGTCCGATCCCGCGGCAATCTCCGCGCCCCAGCTATTCACCCGAGCGATTCTGGCCCGCACCGTGAGAACCGGCAACGACCAGATGGAGGATCCTGACAAAAGGCGTCACGCACAGCGACGACCTTTGATCTCGGCAAGATAACGATCGCGAGGTTATCAGTTACTCCGAAGTGAAAACGGCGGCACCGTGTTCGCCCTCAGCGCGCCCTCGTCCATAGTGGACTCCCCGATTCCCGCCTTGCCGATCCTCTCCGCGACGAGTGCGCCGGGATCGTCGAGCGCGTCGACCCTGCCGGTCACGAAGGCCCACTCATGCTCGTCCGAACCGTAGTAGAGAACGGTCCCGAACGACTCGGCGAACCGGCGCCACGACGCGATCAGCGTCTGATTGCGCCACAGCGTCGGGCAACCCGCCTGGCAGCCGACCACTCCCCCGTCGGTGAGCAGTGCCGTGCACCGGGCCAGGAAATCGGCACCGTACAGCCGGTTGTGCTGCGCCTCCGGATCGCCGTTCTCGTCCGGCAGGTCGATCACGACCACGTCGTAGGAGTCACCGCGCTCCTGAGCCTCGGCGAGGAACTCCCAGCCGTCGCGGTAGTGGACACGGACCTTCCCCTCCCCGCGCTCGGCACGGGCCAGATCGTCGAGGGTGTAGCCGTAGGGAAGGTGCTCGGCGCAGGCCCGCACCGCTTCGGCGTCGATGTCGACGTGATCGACCACCTCGGCCCCCGCCGCGACCGCGAGCTCGGAGGCGACCCCTTCGCTGGAGCCGATGATCAGCACCCACTCGACGCGTTCGGCGAGCAGCAGCGTCGGGACCATCAGCGCCTCGTGGTAGACGAGCTGACTCAGTTCGGTGCTCTGCCGTTCGTCGTCGCAGAACAGGGAGATACCCTGCGCGGTCCGTCCGATGAGGACATCCTGGAACGCCGTACGGCCCTCGAACAGGACCTCCTCGACATCCCAGTTCCGGGTGAGCCCCGCGCCCATCGGCTCGACGATCACTCGCTGCGCCATCAATTCTCTCCTCGTTCCACAGTGGACATCCGGACGGTGCCGGCGCCCAGCATCTTCGCCAGCAGCGCGACCGCGCGCTCCGGATCCGCCCGGTCCCCGCAGGTGAACACGTCCACGAACACCGAGCCGATCTCCGGATAGGTGTGCACCGACGCGTGCGATTCGGCCAACAGCGCGAGCACGGTGACCCCTTGCGGGGCGAAGGAATGCGACACGACTTCGCAGACCGTCGCCCCTGCCTCGGTCACCGCGTCGGCGAGGGTCTTCTTGAGGAGTACGGCGTCGTCGAGCAGCGACGGCTCGATCCCCTCGAACTCCGCGAGTACGTGGCGGCCGGCGAACCGGCCGACGAGTGGTCCTTCACCCGGCATCGGCGAACCTCCCCACACAATAGGTGCGCAACGGCTCGATTCCGTTGAAGGCGACGGACGAGTAGCTGGCGGTGTACGCCCCGGTGCCCGGGATGTCGAGCCGGTCGCCCGCCTTCAACGACCTCGGCAGCGCGCACGGCGTCCTCTGGTACAACACGTCGTCACCATCGCAGGTCGGCCCCGCGAGGACCACCGGCCCTTCCGGACCCTTGACGCCGACGGCCTCCAGCCGATACGCGACAGCTTCGTTCTCGCACTCCGCCATTCCGTTGTATCTGCCGACGTCGAGATAGACCCAGCGGCGTTCGTCGGCGGCGACGCGAGTGGTCACCAGGACGACCTCGGTCCTGATCAGCCCGGCGTCGGCGACGATCACCCGGCCCGGCTCCAGCAGCAACTCCGGTTCCGGCAGATGCTCTCGGCGGGCGGCGTGGATGGCTGTCGCGTAGTCCGTCAGCGACGGCACGGGTTCCCGGTGCTCGGTGGCGAACCCGCCGCCGATGTTGAGCCGCTCCAGGGCGACGCCGGCTTCGGCGGCGACCTTGGCCGCGGTCGCGATCCCGATCTCCCAGGCGGCCGGATCCGGCTGCTGTGAACCGACGTGGAAGGCGATTCCCGGCCGCAGCCCGGTTTCCACGGCCTGGCGGAGCAGCGTGGCGGCCACCGCCGGTTCGCAGCCGAACTTGTGACCGAACGGCGTGACCGAGTCCGGGCCACCGGTCAGCAGGCGGACCGAGACCAGCGAACCGGGCGCGTGCTCGGCAAGATTCGCCAGATCACCGGCGGAGTCCGTGGTGAACTCACGGACTCCGCGCCCGTAGGCGAAGGCGATGTCCGCCGGTTTCTTGATCGTGTTGCCGTAGGCCAGTTCCGCCGCCGTCGCGTCCCGGGACAGGCACAGCTCGATCTCGGCCGTGCCCGCCACGTCGAATCCCGCGCCGGTCGACGACACCGCGTCGAGTACCGCGGGAGCGGGATTCGCCTTGACCGCGTAGCGGATCAGCGCGTCCGGGAACACCTTCGAGACCGCGGCCGCACGCTCCGCGACCAGGTCGGTGTCCACGACCAGGCACGGTGTCGGCGGCTCGCGGTCCGCCAGGAACGCGCGGATCCGGTTCAGGCTTTCGGTCACACGCCCCAGGGTGTCAAAGGGCGATCACCGGCAGGGAACCCGGGGTCACGCCCGGGCGTCGCCCGAGGTCTGCTCCGGCAGTTCCACCCCGTGCTCGGCGGCCAGCCGCTCCAGGTTGGCCAGATCGGCGCCGACGGCCGAGGCCCGGTCCTCGTCCGAGGCCTGCTTGGCGATCTGGACGTCCTCCCTGGCCTGCCGCACCCGGTCCCGCAGATTCACCGCGAACTCGCTCATCGTGCACCCCCGATCTCCCGCATCTTGTCTGCTTTCACCCTAGGACCCTCCGAATCGGTCACCCACGTGATCTGCGTCATCACGGGTTCGTTCACGTCGGAGTGAAGCAGTATGACGGCCGGGCCCGCGTTGCGCAGATCAGCGGAGCACGGCTTTTTCACCGGGTTCCCGCACGACCGCCCGGCGGCCGATCACCGCGAGCGGGACGAGGGCGCACAGCCCGCCCGCGACGGCGACCAGAACGTATCCGCCCAGGCCGAACAGCTGCCCTGCGAGCAGGCTCGCCGCGGCCGAGGTCCCCCAGACGAACGCGTCGACCGTGCCCTGCGCGCTCGTCCGCTGAGCGGGCGGGAGATCGCGGCTGAGCATGCTGCTGCCGCCGACGAACACCAGATTCCAGCCGTAACCCAGCAAGAACATCGCGACCGGGATTCCCACGTGATGCGAATCGGGGGCGCCGATCGCGGTGACCGCCGCGACGGTGAGCGTGCCGATCCCGCCGAAGATGGCAGCTCGGCCACCCCAGCGGTCGGCGATCCAGCCGGACAGCGGCGCCAGCGCGAACATCCCGGCCAGATGGGCGCTCAGCACCCAGCCGACGACGTCGAGCCCCTGACCGTGCTGGTGCAGCTGGACGGGGGTCATCGTCATCACCGCCACCATGGCCAGCTGCGCGCCGACCATCGCCACGAGCGGCCCGAGGATCACCGGGTTCCGCATGGGCATCCGCTCCCGCCTCGACACCCGCTCCGCCGGTGCGGCGAGTCCTCGCGGCAGGGTGGCGACGGCGACCACGGCGATGGCCACGACGATCGCCCCGGCCGCGATCGGACCGGACAGGGCGGGTAGTTCGGCGGCTTCCGCCCTCGCCGCGGCGGGCGCGATCAGCGCGGGTCCCGCGACCGCGCCGACGGTCCCCGCCCAGACCATCGTGGACAGTGCGAAACCCTTGCGGTGCTCGGGCGAGAGGTCGGCGGCCGTGTACCGGGAGAGTTGCGCCCCGCTGTTGCCGAAGCCGATCAAGGGCATCCCGGCCACCAGCGCGAGCACGGACCCGCCGAGCGCACCGGCGAAGGAGATCAGCGCGCCCGCCACCGCGGTGCCGTACATCAGCACCAGCACGAACCGCCTGCCGTGGCGAGCGGCCAGTACTCCCGACGACAGCGAACCCACGGCGGAACCGAGTACCAGCACGGCGCTCGGGAGTCCGCTCCACGTGGCACCGGCGTGCTCGACCACGATCAACGCCGCCGTGGTGGACAGGCCGACGACCGCGGTACTGAGACAGGCGACGCCCATGAAGAGCGCGAACATCGGTTTCATGATTCAAAACTAGGGATTCCGGGTGCCGCGGCGAATAGGCTGACGAAGGCTTCGCGGGGGTGCGAGGCCCATCATGGAAGGAATCCGGGCGCGATGACCTTACGATCGGAAAGGGCGCTGGACGACCTCGACTGGCGGCTCCTCGAAACGCTCCAGAGCGACGGCCGGCTCTCGTTCAAGGAATTGGGCCGCCGTGTGAACCTCTCCGCCCCGGCGGTCGCCGAACGGGTCCGGAGGCTGGAGGAGGCGGGCGTCATCACCGGGTATCGCGCCCAGGTCGACGCGCGCCGCGCCGGGTACGGTCTGCAGGCGTTCGTCGAAATGCGCTGCTCACTCGGCAGCTGCCTGCTGCGCACCAGCAAGTCGGACGACTACCCCGAGGTGGTCGAACTGCACCGGCTCAGCGGCGACCGCTGCACCATGCTGAAGGTGCGGGTCGTGTCGCTCGAACATCTCGAAGGCCTCTTCGAGCGGCTGGGCGAACACGGCGAGATCAGGTCGTCGGTGGTGCTGTCGACCCAGTACGAGGGCAGGCCGGTCGGCCCACCGGTCGAGGACTACCTGAAGGCGACCAGGAGCGAGGGCTGGAGTGTCTGATCACCGAGGCCCCTCCCGGCCGTCGTCGCCGCGAGCGCGAGGAACTCCTCGCGCCCCTGCTCCGGGAAGACGGATCAGGAATCGAGAAGCGGAAGGCCCCCGAACTCACCTAGCGTGATCATCATCGAGGACGAACGGCTCGAGGCTGGTTAGATCGAGCCCGGTGAGGCTGACGGAACGTACACGCGGCCCACATGAGGATGGAGACATGATGCGCAAGACCACCAGGCCGCAGCCGCCCGAGGAACACCCCGCCGACAGCCACGACCTGATCCGCGTGGTGGGCGCGAACGAGAACAACCTCAAGAACGTCGCCGTCGAGCTGCCGAAGCGACGGCTGACGGTGTTCACCGGCGTCTCCGGATCGGGCAAGAGCTCCCTGGTCTTCGACACGATCGCGGCCGAGTCGCAGCGGCTGATCAACGAGACGTACAGCACCTTCGTGCAGGGCTTCATGCCGACACTGGCCCGGCCCGAGGTCGACGTGCTCGACGGCCTGACCACCGCGATCATCGTCGACCAGCAGCGGATGGGCTCGGACCCCCGCTCCACGGTCGGCACCGCCACCGACGCCTACGCGATGCTGCGCATCCTCTTCAGCCGGATCGGGAAGCCGCACATCGGCTCGCCACAGGCGTTCTCCTTCAACGTCGCCTCGATCTCCGGCGCGGGCGCCGTGACCGTCGAGAAGGGCGGGCGGACCACGAAGGAACGCCGCGAGTTCAGCATCACCGGCGGCATGTGCGCCCGGTGCGAGGGGCGGGGCCAGGTCAACGACATCGACCTCACCGCGCTGTACGACGACACCAAATCCCTCAACGAGAGCGCGCTGACGATCCCCGGTTTCTCCATGGAGGGCTGGTACGGCCGCATCCTGCGCGGCTGCGGTTTCTTCGACCCCGACAAGCCGATCAAGAAGTACACCAAGCGGCAACTGAACGATCTGCTCTACAAGGAGCCGGTCAAGCTCAAGATCGACGGCATCAACCTGACCTACTCGGGGCTGATCCCCACGATCCAGAAGTCGTTCCTGTCCAAGGACCGCGAAGCGATGCAGCCGCACATCCGCGCGTTCGTGGACCGGGCGGTCACCTTCGCCGTCTGCCCCGAATGCGACGGAAGCCGGCTCAGCGAACTCGCGCGGTCGTCGAAGATCAAGCGGATCAACATCGCCGACGCCTGCAAGATGCAGATCAGCGACCTCGCCGACTGGGTCCGCGGGCTCAAGGAGCCGTCGGTGGCGCCGCTGCTGGAGAAGCTGCAGCACACGCTCGACTCCTTCGTCGACATCGGACTCGGCTACCTCTCCCTCGACCGGCCGTCCGGCACGCTTTCGGGTGGTGAGGCGCAGCGCACGAAGATGATCCGGCACCTCGGCTCCTCGCTCACCGACGTCACCTACGTCTTCGACGAGCCCACCATCGGTCTGCACCCGCACGACATCCAGCGGATGAACAACCTGCTCCAGCAGTTGCGCGACAAGGGCAACACGGTGCTGGTCGTCGAACACAAGCCGGAGACCATCGCCATCGCCGACCACGTCGTCGACCTCGGCCCGGGCGCGGGCACCGCGGGCGGGACGATCTGCTTCGAGGGCACCGTCGAAGGCCTGCGCGCCAGCGACACCAGCACCGGCAGGCACCTCGACGACCGGGCGTCGCTCAAGGACAGCGTCCGCAAGCCGACCGGCAAACTGGAGATCCGCGGCGCGGACCGCCACAACCTCCGGAACGTGAACGTCGACGTCCCGCTCGGCGTTCTCTGCGTCGTCACCGGTGTCGCGGGTTCCGGCAAGAGTTCGCTGATCCACGGCTCGATCCCCGCCGCCGAGGGCGTGGTCTCGGTCGACCAGACCCCCATCCGCGGCTCGCGGCGGAGCAACCCGGCCACCTACACCGGTCTGCTCGAACCGATCCGCAAGGCCTTCGCCAAGGCCAACGGCGTGAAGCCGGCGCTGTTCAGCGCCAACTCCGAGGGCGCTTGCCCGAACTGCAACGGCGCGGGCGTCATCTACACCGATCTCGGCATCATGGCGGGTACCGCGACCACCTGCGAGGAATGCGACGGCAAACGGTTCCAGGCCTCGGTGCTGGAGTACACCTTCGGCGGCAAGAACATCAGCGAAGCACTCGAAATGCCGGTGTCCGAAGCCGTGAAGTTCTTCGGCGAGGGCGAGGGGCGCGTCCCCGCCGCGCACGCCATCCTCGGCAGGCTCGACGACGTCGGGCTCGGCTATCTCAGCCTTGGCCAGCCGCTCACCACGCTCTCCGGTGGTGAACGGCAGCGGTTGAAGCTCGCGACGCACATGGGCGACAAGGGCGGCGTCTACGTCCTCGACGAGCCGACCACCGGTCTGCACCTCGCCGACGTCGAGAACCTGCTCGGCCTGCTGGACCGGCTCGTCGACGCGGGCAAGTCCGTGATCGTGATCGAACACCACCAGGCGGTCATGGCGCACGCCGACTGGATCATCGACCTCGGCCCGGGCGCCGGCCACGACGGCGGCAAGATCGTCTTCGAGGGCACGCCGTCCGATCTCATCGCGAGCGCGTCGACGCTGACCGGCGAACACCTGGCGGCCTACGTCGGCAAGTGATCCTCGGCCCCGCATTTATTGAAGGGTAAGGCAAATGTGGCGTGGCTGGGTTGGCGGCGGGAGCAGAGGCGCCAAAGCGACCCGGCGCATTCTTGACTGTCCATAAGAGACACGGATCCCGATCAAAGTGCCCGATTTGCGCACTTCATGCGGGGGTCGCGAGTGGTAAAGAGCGTTAGAGCGGACCGGTATTTGCCTACCCACTGGAACCTGGGCCCACCTGGGTGTCCTCGGGCTGGATGAAGGGGGTGCGACGGGGGAGGATTCCGGACGTTGAACGTCCGGAATCCTCCCCGCTCGGCCGGTGGCGTGGTCCTGGTCTTGATCAAGTCCGAGAGCGGATCGTCGTGAGTTGATGAAAGCGTAGGTAGGTAAATACCGGTCCGCTCTAACGCTCTTTACCACTCACGACCCCCGCGCGGAACTAGGCATATGGGCATCGATCGGATATTTTGCCACCAGAAAGTGTCCCATGTGGTCACTCGATGCACGGCCGGCCTCGTCTGCCAGTCCAGAACAGCGTGGCGAAGGACTCTCTGCCCAGCTTGAAGTCAGCGAAGAAGGCTTTCACGGCAGGAGGGTCGGTCACGACACATTTGCCTTACTCCTCAGCGGTCCTCTAAATGCGGGACCTCACTGACTGGCTTTCGCGACCTCGCCGGGCCGGGCCCCTGCATTCCCGACCGCATTTAGCCCTCTAAATGCGGTCGGAGGCCGTCACTCGGCTTCGGCGTCGAGTCCGTCGCGGTCCGCCCATTCGAGCAAGGTGTCGAGCGAGTACGCCGTGTCGTCGATGCCCGCGTGCAGGTCGCCGAGTTCGGCGAAGCGCGCGGGCACGGTGGCGATGGTGAACTCACGCGGTTCGACGTCGTCGATCTCGTCCCATCCGATCGGGGTCGAGACGACGGCTTCGGGCACGCCGCGAACCGAGTAGGCGCTCGCGATGGTGTGGTCGCGGGCGTTCTGGTTGTAGTCCACGAACAGCTTCGAGGGATCTCGGTCCTTGCGCCACCAGGTTGTGGTGACCTCGTCTGGCATCCGGCGCTCGACCTCGCGCGCGAAGGCGAGCGCGGCCCGGCGTACCTCCTGGAAACCCCACCGCGGTTCGATCCGCACATAGACGTGCATGCCCTGCCCGCCGGAGGTCTTCGGCCAGCCGGTGATGCCGAGTTCGTTCAGGATCTCGCGAACGGTATGGGCGACCTTCCGCACGGTGGAGAACGAGCAGCCGGGCATCGGATCGAGGTCGATCCGCCACTCGTCGGGGCGTTCGGTGTCGGCGCGGCGGGAGTTCCACGGGTGGAACTCGACGGTGGACATCTGCACCGCCCAGATCACGTCGGCGGGATGCGTGACGCACAGTTCGTAGGCGTGCCTGCCGGACGGGAAGTCGACGCGGACGGTCTGCAGCCAGTCGGGGGCTCCGTTCGGAACCCGCTTCTGGTGGACCTTCTCCCCCGAGACGCCGGATGGGAACCGGTGCAGCATGCACGGCCGTTCCCGCAGCGCACGCACGATCCCGTCACCGACCGCGAGGTAGTAGCGGACGAGGTCGAGCTTGGTCTCGCCCCGCGCCGGGAAGTAGACGCGATCCGGGTTGGAGACGCGCACCGTCCGGTCGCCGACCTCGATCTCCACCGCCGAGCTTTTCGCCATACAGGCAAACTAGCCCGAAAGTCACCGGTCCGCGTCCGCTCGATCCGGATCAGCGCTCTGCCAGGATGACGGCACGGCACCACGGACACGCGCCGAGGCACTGTCCCGCGAGCGCATCGTCGAGGCCGCCGTCGAACTGCTCGACGCGGACGGCGAACGCGGGCTGACCTTCCGGACGTTGACCGAACGCCTCGCCACCGGTCCCGGAGCGATCTACTGGCATGTGCCGAACAAGGGCGCGCTGCTCGACGCCGCGACCGCGTCCGTCGTCGCCACCGCCATGGCCGTCGAGGTCACGGGCTCACCCCAGCGGGAGATCCGTGCCATCGCATTGGGTTTGTTCGAGGCGATCGAGCGGCACCCGTGGCTATCCCCCCAGCTCGCCCTCCGGCTTTCCCGCAGCCCTTGGAGTTCGGTGACACCGCGGATCTTCGAAAGCATCGGGCAACGGGTCAGCGCGCTGGGAGTCCCCGAGTCCACCTGGTTCACGGCGACCTCGGCGCTGGTGCACTACATTTTCGGCGCCGCCGGCCAGAACGCGGCGAACTCCCAGGTGCTCGGGCTCGGGGTGGACCGCGCCGAATTCCTCCGCGCCACGGCGAACGCGTGGGAAGAACTCGATCCCGGCGAGTTCCCCTTCCTCCGCTCCATCGCCGACGAAGCCCGCGATCACGACGACCGGGAGCAGTTCCTCACCGGAATCGATCTCATCCTCACCGGCATCACCGGCGCCGAGCCCGGTGGATCGACGCGGCCATGACCGCGAACACCGCACCGAGGAACGTCACGTCCACCGCCGGCACCCAGCGCACGTCACCGCCTTTGAGCACGTACGCGCCGACGGGTCGCGCGGCGAGGATGAAACCGCCGCCTTCGCCTTCCTTACCTTGTTCGGCACCGTGCCCGCCGCCACCGCCGCCGATGACGCTCGCGGCCGGGATGACCACGACGCCGTCCTTCTCCACGGGCTCGCCGTAGACGCGCCGGACGGTGAGGTTGTCACGCATGACACCGACGATCTTCTCGAGTCCCATCAGGCCCCCACCCTGTCCAGTTCCAGCGCGATCGCGCCACGCAGGAGGTCGCGCGCCCGGTCCAGGTCCATCGAACCGGAAAGCCACCGCTCGCTGAGCCCTTCGACGAGGCCGGTGAGCCGTTCCGCGGCGTCTTCGGCCTTGACCCCGGCGCAGTCGACGCGCCGGATCACCTCGGCGACCTCGTCCACCCAGATCCGGGTCGACTCCGCCAACGGTTCGCGCAGTTCCGGGGTGAAGACGGCGCTGGCCCGCAGTTCGCCCCAGGCGGTGCTGTTCTCCCGCACCGCCTGCGTGTCCTGAAGTTCCCCGAACAGCAGGAGTTCCAGCTCGGCGCGGGGATCCGCCGCCTCGGCCGCGGCCTCTTCGGTGTACGCCGCGGCGCGATCGCTGACGAACTCCAGCGTCTTCCGCAGCAGCCCGGCGCGGTTGGTGAAGTGGTAGTAGATCAGCGACGTCGAGATCCCGGCCTCGGCCGCGATCTTCTCGACCCGCAGGCCCCGCACACCGCTGCGCGCGATCACCCGCACGGCCGCTTCCAAGATCTTCTGCTGACGTTCGAACACGGGGGCTCACCCTAGCGGTTTCATCCTGACTGAATTTTCAGTCAGGATGCTATCGTGTCACCACCGGTCCGACCAAGGAGTGCAGAGTGTTCGATTCGTCCCTTCCCCGCCGCACGGTCCTGCGTGCGCTGACGGCGGTCGGCGCCGTCGTCGCCGGGAGCGCCGGGTGCTCGGAGAATCCGGCCGCATCGGCCCCGAAGACGGGCTCGCCGTCGCCCGCCGCCGCGGCGACACGCAGACTGGGCGCCGAATGGGAAAGCCACGCACGCACCTACCTGTCCTGGCCCGCGTCGAAGTCCATCTGGGCGGAGGACCTGCCCGCCGTCCGCGAGGAGATCGCCGGACTGGCCAAGGCGATCGCCGACCACGAACCGGCGGTGCTCCTCGCCAGGCCCGAGCACGCCGACGCCGCTCAGCAGGCGTGCGGCGACACCGTCGAGGTCGTCCCGATCCCGGTCGACGACCTGTGGGCGCGCGACACCGTCCCGGTCTTTGTGGAGGAGGCGGGCAAGGTCGCGGGGGTCGACTTCAACTTCAACGGCTGGGGCGGCAAACAGAAGCCGCACGACAAGGACAACGCCGTCGCGAGGTCCGTGCTGGGCAAGTACGGCCTGGCCCGTACCGAAACCTGGATCACCGCCGAGGGCGGTTCGTTCGAGACCGACGGCGCCGGCACGTTGATGGTCACCGAAAGCTCACTCGTCAACGACAACCGCAACAAGGGCAGAAGCCGACAGGAGATCGAAGACGAACTGAAGAAGGTGCTCGGCGTCCGGAAGGTCATCTGGTTCGCGGGGGTACGCGGCGAGGACATCACCGACGCCCATGTCGACTGCCTGGCCCGGTTCACCGCTCCCGGCGTCGTTCTGCTGGACAAGGCGGCGCCCGGCACCCCGCCCGATTCGTGGTCCCGCGCGGCCGATCAGGCGAGGTCGGTGCTCGCGAGCGCCACCGACGCCGACGGCAAATCCTTCGAGGTCATCGACCTCGTCCAGCCGGATCCGGACAAGGTCGAAGGCTACGGCGAGGACAGCGTGATCTCGTACGCCAACTTCTACATCGCGAACAAGTCGGTCTTCGTGCCGAAGTTCGGCGACACCGCGGCGGACGAACGCGCCCAGCAAATCCTGCGCGAACAGTTCCCCGGCCGCGAGATCGTGCCGGTGAAGATCTCGACCATCGCCTCGGGCGGCGGCGGGATCCACTGCTCCACGCACGACCAGCCGGGTCAGCCTTCCTGAGGCAGCACCGACATCACTTCGGACACCGGGCGCAAATGCTCCTCCAGCAACCGTGACGCCTCTTTCACGTCGTGGTCGTTCAGGGCGGCGACCAGCGCCCGGTGTTCCTCGTTGATCACCGTCAGCCGTTCCGGGCGCGCCTCCAGCGCGCGGACCGTGACCCGCTGCTGCCGTGAACGAAGGGTGTCGTAAAGCTCGGTCAGGACGGTGTTGCCCGCGGCGTTGACGATGGCGCGATGGAATCGGCGGTCCAGCCCCGAAACGGCGAACCAGTCGCGTTCGGCGCCCGCGCTCGCCATCGCTTCGATGAGTTCCGGCAGTTCGGCGGGGGCGCCTGCCCGGTTCGCGCAGAGCGCCGCGATGGCGTGACCTTCGATCAGCCGCCTGCTCTGGTAGACCTCTTCCAGTTCCCTGGCGGTGACAGTGCGCACCTGCGCGCCCTTGCGCGGCAGGAGGCTGATGAACCGCTCCGCGGCCAGGCGATGGAACGCCTCCCGCACCGGCGTCCTGGAGACGCCGACGACGCCGGAGACCCACATCTCGTCGAGGAAGCGGCCACCTTCCAGCTCACCCGAGATGATTCCGTCGCGCAGCCACGTGTAGACCCGCTCGCGCGCCGGGCCGCCCCCTTCGGCGGTCACAGTCATCTCGTCCCCCTCCATGCCGTCACTTTCCGCGACAGAGCCTACACCTGGACCAGCCAAGTATCCATCATGTATACAAGAGTTCCACTCATTGGAAGGGGTCCCATGGTGCACGTCGCGGTGGCGCAGTTCGCGCCCGGCAACGACAAAGAGGCCAACCTCGCCCGTGTCGCCGCCCTCGTCGGCGAAGCGGCCGACCGCGGCGCGCGGGTGGTGGTGCTGCCCGAGTACTCGTTGTTCACCGTACCGACGATGAGCCGGGAATTCGTGACCTCGGCCGAAGAACTCGACGGCCCGTTCGTCACCGAACTGCGCGGTCTCGCCAAGGATCGGCAGATCACCGTCGTCGCGGGCATCAACGAAGCGCTCCCCGGCGGCGAGCGGATCTCGAACACGCTCGTCGCGGCCGGCCCCGACGGGGCGATCACCGCGCTCTACCGCAAGCTGCACCTGTACGACGCCTTCGGTTTCCGTGAATCGGAACTGGTCCGGCCCGGCGACATCGAAGCACCCGAGACCTTCGAGGTCGACGGGATCACCTTCGGTCTCCAGACCTGCTACGACCTCAGGTTCCCGGAGGTCACCCGCCGTCTGGTCGACGCGGGAGCGGACGCGGTGCTGCTGCCCGCGGAGTGGATGCCCGGTCCGCTCAAGGAGGACCACTGGACGACACTGGTCCGGGCGCGGGCGATCGAGAACACGATCTATCTCGTCGCGGCGGGACAGGCCGCACCGGCGGGCTCGGGGCACAGCATGATCGTCGACCCGATGGGCGTCGTCGTCGCCTCGCTCGGGGAGCGCACGGGAACCGCGACCGGTGAGGTCTCCGCCGAGCGGATCTCCGAGGTGCGCGCCAAGAACCCGGCGCTGGAACTGCGCCGGTTCGCCGTCACCCCGAAGTCCTGAGTATCTTCAGACCCGGAGGTCCGTTCGTGAAGACACGCCCTCGGGCGTGGTGACGCGGCTTCCGTTCGCCTGGGTGCCGGGTGGCCGCCCGGCACCCAGGCTCTTCTCACGGCACCAGCAGTCCCCAGTGCACGGCCCACGGTACGAACAGGACGGTCCCGGCCAGCAGCAGGCCGCCCCGGACTCCCCCGCTCCTTCGTCCGCCACCCGCCTTGGCGCGGTAGTCGTCCCGGTCGTGTTCGCCGGAGCCGTGCACCATGACGATGCCCGGCGCCGGGCCGCGGCGGGAAGCGGTGACGAGACCGCCACGACGGCCGCGAGCAACGCCGCGATCATCGCCTGCTCACCCGGACCACCTCGAGCGACGGCGACGCGAGAATGTCCTTCTCGCAGTACCGTTCGGTGACCCACTGCTTGCGCGAATACAACTCCGTCTGGTCGCTGTGGTGCGCGGACGCCGGATTCGCGGACTGCGAGTAGGTCAGCAGCGTCGTCGTGTCCGGGCAGCCGGTACCGTTGAACTCCACGACGTGCAGGTACGTCCCGCCGTGCGTGAACTCGGTGTAGCCGCGAGCAGGATCCCAAGGCCCGCCCAAGGAGTTGTAGACACCGCGTCCCGCGGCCCCGCCACCCAACGGGATCTTCCGGCCGTCACGGACGACGTAGTGGTTGTCGCCGTACGGCGCGTCGAGCGGGATGTTCGCTGCCTTCAACTGCGCGACGGCGTCGGAAAATGCCTTGCGGATCGCCGCGTTCCCCGTGTCGAGGGTATTCGGCGTGTGGACCGGATCCTTGACGTCGAAAGGAATCCTCCAGATCTCCGGCCCCATCCGATCCACCAGGGACCAGAACCTGTCGAACAGCAGCGCGCCCCGGCTGCCGGTGTCCGAACGACCGTCCCAGCCCGCCAGCGCCGCGCAAGCGGCGTCCATTCCCGGCATCGTGCGGCACATCGCGACGACGTCCACCCGGACGAGTTCGGCGGCGTGGTCCCGGTTCGAGAACATCAGGTCCCGCATCGCCTGCCCCGTGAAGCCGCCCTTCTTCAGCTGGTCGGCGATTTCGACGAAGCCGCCGCGCGTCCGCATGTTCTGTTCGTAGCGGGCCGGGCCCACGATCCTGGGAAAGCCGGTCTTCGGCTCGGCGGGATTGAACAACCAGTAGCTGTCGTTCGAGTTCGCCAGGTAGTCGGACCGGCTCAGACTGGGCAGGCCGGACGGGCCGAAGACGCCCGGCCGCACCGCGTCACGGTCGCGGCCCCACGCGCAGGCCGTTCTGGAACCGTCGAGCACCGCGACCCCGTCGGCATCGAACAGTTCCTTGCCCAGCGGGGTGTTGCAGCGCGCCGCCTTCTCGTCGGTGACGTGCGGGACCCCGTGGATCTGACTGAACTCCACCCGGCCGCGATCGTCGGTGGCGAGGATGTTCATCCACGGCAGCCCTTGTGTCTCGCGGACCGCGCCGATCATCTCCCCCGCCGTCCGGCCTCGGGCGATCGCGAACATCGAGTTCGTCATCCCGAGATTCCCGGCGTTGGCGTCCGCGATCGCGAACGCGCTCGACGCCGTCCACGGCAGTTTCCGCTGCCCGAGCCGGGTCGTCACCGGACCGTACCTCGTCGTCCACTGTGGACGTACGACGCGCTCCAGGGTGCCGTCCGCCTTTCGCGACAGGACACTCACGTCGTCGCGCCGCATCCGCTCGGGCTTCCCGTCGACAAGGTAGGTCGTCGGCGAGCCGGGCACGAGCTTCAGTTCGAACAACGTGTACGTGCGTGTCGTGTCGGTGGCGGTGCCGCTCCAGGCGGCGGTTTCGTTGTGTCCCAGCCACATGAGCGGGATGCCGGGGATGCCGGCTCCGCTGACGTCGAGCTTTCCGGGCAAGGTCACCTGCGACTGCCAAAGCCTGGTCCCGCTCAGCTGCCACGGCAGGTGCGGATTGGCCAGCGAGACACCGCGTCCGTTCGCCGACGCGGCCGAACCGATCGCGATCGCGTTGCTGCCGATCCCGGTCTCCCCGAGCATCTGCTCGGTACCGCCGCCCGCGGGCGGGGCACCCGGCAGCGACGCGGTGATCGAGTCCGCGACGCCGCCCTGTCCGAAGATCATGCCGACCGCGTGGCTGTGCCGGTGGACGTCGAGTTCGGTGATCGGCTTCAGCCAGCCGGCGCCCCGGCAGGCCGGGTCGGTGATCTCAACGGTGCGCAGGTACTTGTTGACGCCCTCGACGTAACCGCGGATCAGTTCGCGGACCTCGCGGTACGGTCCGCGCGGCGCGGGTGCCGACAGGAGTCGCTCGATCACGCCGCTTTCGTTCAGACCTTGGAAGTACAGGTCGCTGGCGAGGTTCGTGCTCGCCTGGCTCACCCCGCTCGTCGGCGCCGCGTCCGGCCCGAGCCAGCGGGAACGCTCGGCCCGCGTCGTGACCGCGACGTCCGCGATCGCGCAGATGTTGTCCTTGGCCGCGGCGAACCCCTGCCCGAAGCCCAGGTTCAGCCAGTCGTTCGCGACGATGTGCGGGATGCCGTACTCGGTGTAGCGGATGATGGCGTCCGGCCGGGATACCCCATCCGGCGGTTGCGCGGCCGCCGCCGTCCCCGCCGCGAGCAGGCTCGCCGCGGCGCAGACGGCGGCGATTCTCTTCCAGAGCAGCATGCTGCTCCCCCTTTGCATGTGGAGTCGTTCGTGAAGACACGCCGTCCGGCGTGGTGACGCGATGCCTGTGGTCGAGTGGCCGCTCTCCCACCGGTTTTCACTTCCCTTTCCGCACCTTCCCCTCCGGATCCGGGAACGCCGTCCAGCGCACGAGCACCTTCCGCGCGTCCGGGCCGGGTTCCGGCCGCCAATAGCGGCGAAGCAGATCCAGGTACTCCTCCCAGAACTCCTTGAGCTCTTCGAGGTTCACGTAGACCGAGCCGCGTGAGAACACCAACGCGTCACCCCATTCGCCCAGCTCACCGCGACGTTCGAGGAAACGCGCCAGCTGTTCGAGATCCTCGGTGAACGCCGCGCGCTGCGCCTCGTCGAACACCGCGCGCATCTCGTCGTTCTGCTCGCTGTGCCGAGGCCAGCGGATGTCGCGGGGCCGGGCGCGCCACCAGCGCTCCTTGCCGTGCGCAAGCTCCGGCGCTTCGTCGACGAAGTCGTACTTCGCCAGTTCCCGCAGGTGATAGCTGGTCGCGCCCGAACTCTCCCCCAGCTCTTTGGCCAGCTTCGTCGCCGTCGCGGGCCCACGGCCCAGTGCCTCCATGATCCGGCGGCGCAACGGGTGCATGACCGCCTTGAGCACGGCGGCGTCGGCGATCTCTTCGGGTGGCGGCGGACCGGTCATGACCCCAAGGTAGCCATGCAAAGGAGATTGTGCAAAGAAGTCTTTGCACGCAGTTCGAGCCGCTTCCGCGAAGTGACCGGGGATTCTGCTGATGTTTCGGTGAACTCGGCGTGAAATTGACAACTTCGCTACGAAGGTCTTGTGCCGGGCGGACGAAAACTCGACAGGTTCGCAGGTTTTTCGTTGCGTCGTCCCCGAAATTCGGTTGCATCGGATAGTTTTGCCCAGAGTCGACCTTGCGGGAGAGAACATGCCGAAGCACCGCCCTCGACAGACGGACAAGCTGTCCGCCCGGCACCGGACGGCCTTCGCGCTCGCCGGTGGCGCGCTCGCCGTCCTGCCCGCGGTCACCGCGTCGGCGGTTCCGGACACCCCGATCGCCGCGCCGAAACCGGCCGTACCGCAGAACCAGGCCGCGGCCTGGCAACCACCGGCGGGCACGGTGCCGGAGATCGCCGTCGACGGCAGCCTCCCCGAGCCACCCACCCCGGATCCGCTGACCGTCCCGGGCGGCACCGGCAACGTCGGCGGCTCGTTCGCGCCGTCGGGCGCGCTCGGCATCCCCGCCAGCATGATGAAGGCGTACAAGAACGCGGCCGACATCCTCGCGAAGGAACTGCCCGGCTGCCACATCGACTGGGCACTGATCGCGAGCATCGGCCGCATCGAGTCCAACCACGCTCGCGGCGGTTACGTGGACGCGAAGGGCAACACCCTCGAACCGATCCTCGGTCCGCAGCTCAACGGCGCGGGTCCGTTCGCGGCCATCCCGGACACCGACGGCGGCAAGTACGACGGTGACACGGTGTGGGACCGCGCCGTCGGCCCGACACAGTTCATCCCGTCCACGTGGAAGGGCTACGCCTCCGACGGCAACGGCGACGGCGAGTCCAATCCGAACAACATCTACGACGCGACGCTGGGCTCGGGCCGCTACCTCTGCTCCGGAGGTGTCGACCTGACGTCCGAGCAGACCCAGCGCGTGGCCGTGTACCGCTACAACCACTCGCTGTCCTATGTGGACACCGTGATCCGCTGGGCCGCCGCCTACCGTGGCGGCGTCGCGACGATGCCGGACAGCCAGGTGCCCGTCGGTACCCCCGAGTCCCCGGACGTCGCCGCCGGCACGCCCAGTGGCCAGGTCCCGGTGCCGACCCTGCCCGGCACTCCCCCGCCCGGCACGACCACGCCTCCGCCGACCCCGTTGCCCGGCACGTCGTTCCCGCCGAGCAGCAGCACGCCGCCGACCAGCACTTCGCCCTCGAAGCCGACCAGCACACCGCCTTCGTCGACGCCTCCCTCGTCGACATCTCCCTCGTCGACGCCGCCTTCGAGCACTCCTCCGTCATCGACGCCTCCGCCGTCCAGCACCACGACCACCCCGCCGCCCTCCTCGACCCCGGCCGGCAACACCGGCGAGACGACCCCGACCAGCACCACTTCGCCCACCCCGTAACGCCTCGTGAGTGGTAAGGACGGTTAGAACCGTCCTTGTTACTGGTCAGGTGGTTGTGGGGTTGGTTGGTAGCCAGGGGTTTCCGGTGATGGCGTCGCGGAGTGCGGTCA
>NZ_AOHO01000080.1 GCF_000342005.1 Amycolatopsis decaplanina DSM 44594 | reverse complement strand
CCGCGCCCAGCAAGGCCACTACCAGCGACAATCGACCCACGAACCATGACCATCACGAACTACGACTGGAGTACTAGCCGTACTCCTTCTTGCGCGCGAGAATCTCGGCGCGCTCAGCCCCGGGGTCCAGGCCCGACGGTTAGGTGTACGTCCATGCGGACGCGGTGGAGCATCGGTACTCCAAAGTGGACAACAGTCAGGAACGCTCGGGTTCGAGAAGGAAGCCGTCTCCAACCGTCTCACCTCGGCCTGCGGACGCTGCAGAGGAAGCAGCAGAATTCCGACTTCACCGCCGAGGCGCCGTCATCGTCGTTGCGTTCGTCGCCGGGGAAATACAGCTGGGAGATCAGCAGTTCGTGCTCGACCTGCTTCCGTGGATGGCGACCGACGAAACAATTGAAAACCCGACTCGGCCAACAAGGCACGGGAACATCCGATATCGCAGCAACTGCAGGATGACTAGAATCAAGGTGCAGCAAATCATCTGCTATAGTCCACGCATGACCTCCCAGAAATTGGGAGATCTGCCAAGGATTAGTGATCACGTCCCCCTCGGACACCGCATTAGGTGAGATCTCACCAGTTGCGAGAACCTTCACTCAACTCCACCGAGTGAAGATTTCTTCTTTTAAGGCTCGGGTGGGCGTCACGGGTGCGCACAGCTGCGGACGCCGTATCAAGCGTGATGACGCCATGTGAGTTCGAATCCCCGGCGCGGTTCCAACAGGTACCTCACGAACCAAAATGCCCGTTGAGCTGCGGATCTCCGCGACGACCGTGATCGAACGGCACCGCCGCAAGGCCCGGTGACCGCCGTGAGAAGCTCGAATGGAGCAGTCTCGTCCGGGCTGTGGCGCGATCCTGCTCTAGCCATCCAGAGCGGCTGCACCGTCCTCGTCGCCCTCGTCGCCGCCTACGCCTCCTACCGCCACGGCCGGGACTTCGCCCTCCGCTTCGGCGCCGACCACACCACCGCCGCCATTTGGCCACTCATCGTCGACGGTCTCCTCATGGTCGCCACCGTCGAACTCTGGAAACCCGCCGACGCCGAACGCGCGGAAGGCCGATGGGCCGCGTGGCTGACGTTCATCTTCGGAATCTCGCTGTCGCTCTGCGCCAACATCGGCTCCACCTCCGACCTCAGCATCCTCGGCATCGCCGTCGCCGCATGCCCTCCCCTAGCCCTGCTCCTCGCCGTCGAACTCCTCAACCGAGCGCTCATAGGACACAGAACCGAGGCCGACAACACGCCTGAAGAGCAGAGCCACGGCAAGGTCGAAACAACCTCGCCCGACGACACCAGTGTCATCCAACCGACCTCGGCGAGGAATCAGGAACCACCCGCCGAGCAGACCGCTGAAGAACGCATGGGAGCCCACTACCTCGCCGAACAAGCCGAAGGGCGCGCACCCACCGGCGCCGACCTCGACCGGGGTCGCCGGCACCCACAATTACGGCCGCCGCATCCTCCGAAAGCGGCCTAAGGAAGGGACTCTTCCTCTCGCCGATCCGAGCCAACCTGGCCGATCTGCCCAAATGACATGCCTTCCGTACCCCAAGCGGCAACATCTCAGAACCCTCGACTTACCGCGCCAGGTTCGGTCGGATCGACACCTTGAACGGAGGTTTCAGAAAGCCGTGCTGCACCGGCTGCCCCAGTCGAGCCGTCACCTCTTCATAGCTTCGAGCGCACGCACGAAGGCATCTTAGGTAACGACAGGAACTCCTAGGGCCCCTGCGTCCTTTGCTTTGCCGGATAGCGAATCCGGGTCCGCGGCGGCAACGACTCGGGTCTCCTGCTCACTGACCTGATCACCTGAAGGCCTAGGGCTAGCGCTTCTGCTGTAGGGTCGCTGCGCTGACGACGCATGGCGCCTGTCAGAACGATCCGGTCACCGGGGCGCAGCACGAGCCCTCCGATACTGACCTCCGCGAACTGGTCTGAGGTCGCTCCGCATGCGTGGGATGCCATGCATCCATAGAACTCACTGATCATCGCAACCCTTGAGTCGAACTTCCTTCTCTCGCAGGAGCGAATCATCGACCAAGGGCCGCACTCATGATCAACTGAGATCGACACTCACCGACCCGTGGTTAAACGACAAGCTGAACTCGTAATCAAAGCGCGACCGCCCTACCAGTGAGGCTTCGCTTCGAACCGCCGATGTAGCCCCTGTTCCTTCATGCGGGTGTGCGGCACTCCACCGCAAAGGTGGTAGACAGATAGCGCTGGTAGCAGACGTTCGCCCGCGTGCGATACAACAGGGGTATGTCGAGATCACCCGTCGAGTCCGGGGTGGACTTCACACCGAACTGGCCTACCTGCCAAGAAGATGTCAATCCGAGTTGCGTCGGTGTTCAGGTCAGCGGCTTTGACCGTTGCCTGACGCACCTGCGCCACGATGATCTGGAACAAGTGCTGTCAGGCCTCGGGCCGGGCGCTGATCTGGACGCGCGCGGTACCACGTTCGATGCGGAACTACTCGGGAGGGTGCTCCAGGCTATCGGCACAGGCGATACCGGTTCCGTTCGCCCTCAGTTCGGGGAAGTCAGATTCGAGCATGCCCGTTTCGCCGCCGATGCGAGTTTCGCCCGCGTGCACTTTGCGCGAACCGCCAAGTTTGACAAAGCCCAGTTCAGCGAGAGCGCCGAGTTCAGAAGTGCCCGGTTCAGCGAGCAGGCCGGCTTCCTTGGTGCCCAGTTCAGCGGGAACGCATGGTTCACCAATGTCCAGTTCAGCGGCGCCGAGTTCCGCGACGCCCGGTTCACGAACGCCAAGTTCACCGATGCGCGGTTCAGCGGAAGCGCCAAGTTCACTGATGCGCGGTTCAGCGGGAACGCCGAGTTCGGCGGTGCCCGGTTCAGCGGGCACGCCCTGTTCACCAGTGCCCGGTTCAACGGGAATGCATGGTTCACCAATGCCAAGTTCAACCAGAACGCCGAGTTCCGCGAAGCCCGGTTCAGAGGGGAAGTCAGGTTCCGCAATGCCCAATTCAGTGCGCACGCATGGTTCCTGAGTGCCCATTTCACTGAAAACGCGGAATTCGATGGTGCCCGATTCAGCGCGCACGCCAGGTTCGCTGATGCACGGTTCAGCGCGAACGTTCGGTTCGACTTTGCCCAGTTCGAGGCTGCCACCGGCCTAGGGCCGCTGGTTGCGGCCGAACTATTTCTCGACGACGCGGTGTTCTCGCGGTCGGTCGTGATAGAAGCCGAGACTGGCTTGTTGTCTTGTCGCCGGACTCGGTTTGAGGAGGGAGTGGCGCTGCGTATGCGATACGCGAGTGTCAACCTCGAGAGGGCTTCCTTCGGCAGGCCGTCATCTTTGGAAGGCAGCCACCAGGCTTTTCGCATCAATACCACTCAACGCAACGTCGTGGCTTCTGTGGAACAGGTGCAGGGGTGGGATCAGCGCGCCGCACGGAGCCGTGATCATGCCGAAGTCGGGACGCGTGGCGGGCAGATCGAGACGTGGGTACCCGGTCTGACAAGCCTGGAGGGCACCGATGTCAGCGAGCTGCTCCTGACAGATGTGGACATGCGGTGGTGCAGGTTCGCCGGCGCCCACCATCTGGACATGCTGCGGATCGAGGGGCGCTGCCCTTTCCACGAGCCGCCTACGGGATGGAGCGCGGGGTGGGCGTGGCCGCCGCTGTGGCGGTGGACCCGCCGCCAGGTCCTGGCCGAGGAGCACGCGTGGCGTCGCAGAAGGCCAGGACGCAAGAGCGCGGACTGGCAGTCATATCCGCTGGGAGGTAATCCCGTCGAAGTTGAACCTGAGCGCCTGGCGGTACTGTACCGGTCCCTGCGCAAGGCATTGGAGGACGGCAAAGACGAAGCCGGCGCCGGCGACTTCTACTACGGCGAAATGGAAGCCCGCCGACACACCGGACCCCGGCGGGATCGGGTCGTGCTCACCGCCTACTGGCTCATCTCAGGGTACGGCCAACGGGCCCTACGTGCCCTTGCGGGCCTCGCTCTGCTCGTCGTCGCGATCACCGTCCTCCTAGTGGGCACCGGGCTGCCCTCCAGCAGCCCTGCACAACTGGTCGCCGGCACACTGCAGCCCGCACCCACCAGCGCCCCCCAGGTAGTCGCCCTGCAGATTAGCGACCCCCCGACCACCATGCCCCCGGTCGCGCAACGGTGGACCTGGAATCGGACGGGCAAAGCACTCCAGCTCGCGATGGGCTCAGTGGTCTTTCGCGACGGCGCCCAAAAGCTGACTCCCGCTGGGACGTGGACGGTTATGGCAGGCCGATTCCTCGGCCCCGTATTCCTCGCGCTGGCAGTTCTCGCCATCCGCGCCCGGGTCAAACGATGACAACGAGACGACATCCACGTTATCTACCTCGGTAGACACTGACCAACTGCGCACAGAAGCCAGCGCTGGCCAACGCCGAAGTTGGCCAACCACCGCCCACGAGGAACAAACACCGGCTTCGTCGGCCTGCCCACGCCTGCCGCAACGCCGCGACTACTGACCGTCGCCGGCTCGGCGGGAACGACGAACTTTTCCTGCGTTCAGGCGCCGAGGCGGCTGTAGAGGCGTGCCGCGAGGGTGGCGGCGAGCTGGTTGAGATGTCCGGTGGGGTTGTGGAGGGCGTACTGGCCCAGCAGTTCCGCCATGACATGGGCTTCGGTCTCCGACAGCAGCGCGACGCAGCGTTCCCGGCGGCCCTGCTCGGCCAATCGTTTGAGGGCGTCGACGTATTCCTGGTGGTCGCGCACCCCGGTCAGGCCGAACGGGTCCTGCTGTGCGGTCGAGTCGGTCATTCCGGCCCTTTCGAGTGATGTCGTCCCTCGCCGCCCCCGCATTGACCTGCGGATCTGCAGCGTCAGCGGTCTTCCACGCCGAGACAGGAGCAAATCTATGGCCACGAGGGTAGACATTCAACCTCGGGTGCATGTAGTGTCCTTCTCGTACCGAGAGAGACAACGTCAAGCAAGCGCGGGAGATGACGGAACTACCCGCGAAGTGAGACAAGACGGTCAGGCAGGACGAAGCCAATCGGTGAACAGGTTTCGGCTGGTGACCGGAGAAGTACCGGGATCAAGGAGTGAAGACGCAAGCAGCAAGGCCGATCCCGGCGAAGTAATGCAATATCAGTAAACGCAAGTTGCAAGAGTATTTGGCAGTGGCAAGTCAGTAGGTGCAGGACTGGTCAGGCGCCCGGAGCCGATCTTTGACGGGCTCCGGGCGGTGACCAGCGGCATGGCGCGTGCTGGGGCCGATCAGTGGAAGGGTTCCAGCCGGTCATGTCCTCGCAAATCGCAGCACAGGCAGTACCCAGTAAGAGAGAAAAACAAGAAAGAAGGGAAAGGGAGCATCATTGGATCGCCCGCGGCGGCTGGGCAAATGTGCCGCGCGGGTACCGCAGGCCCATCGGATTGGATGGTGGTTCTCGGTTACGAACAAGCGATCTCCGCATCGTCCGCCTGTCGGACGGACACCGCGGATGCACGGCACCGGCTTCACGGCCAGTAGACAATGGTGAAACCCAACCCCTGGGACCCCGGGCGCCACACGTGGCGCCCGGGGTCCCTTGTGATGTGGAGGTGGAATGATTCCTGACCAACGCGAGACCCCTGCTGCCCTTTCAGGTGGGGCCGATAAGTTCGACGATGACCATTACCCCGCGTACACGATGGGCCGCGCCGCGGACATGCTGGGTGCCACCCAGAACTTCCTGCGCAGCCTCGACGAAGCCGGCTTGATCACACCGCAGCGCTCGGCAGGCGGACACCGCCGCTACTCCCGGCAACAGCTGCGCATCGCCGCCCGCGTGCGGGAACTGGTCGACCAGGGCACGGCTGTCGAGGCCGCCTGCCGCATCGTCTCCCTCGAAGACCAGCTCCACGAAGCCCAGCTCCAGAACAACGAACTCCGCACCGCCGAATAAGCCATCAGGTCGGGGTTTGCCGCCATATCTCGCGGCACACCCTGATCCGTTCTCGACTTCCGTGGCCGCTTCCCTCGAGAGTGGCGGAGCTCATCACACAATCAGCGGCCAGCAGAACAGCGCACCGTGCCTGAGTTACTCCGCTTCACTGTTTCGTAGCCTACGTGCTGTGGTCGTCCAGTCGCAGGCGACGAGTGAGGACGTCGCGGGCAAGGTCGGTCACGGAGCGGTCGTCACGGAAGGCGTAGGCGCGCAGCCGGGCGAGCGCCTGATCGGGCGGGATGGCGAGGGTGACGGCGAGCAGGCCGGCGGCTTGCTGAACTTCCTCTCGGTAGCAGCCGAGGCCGTCGCCGCGACCGGAGTCGCTGGTGACCAAGCACGCCGCGCTCCGCAGCACCAAGGGCAGCAGCCCGTCCCGGACGCGATGGAAATCGCGTGATTGCGATGCGGTCAAGGCGCCAGGCGTGGCCCGGTAACCGGTAAGGGCTCCGAACGTGCCGCCGTGGACTCGCAGCGGGGTGGCGATGACGGCTCGGGCCGGCGACCGCATCGCGGCAGGCAGGAACAACGGCCAGCGGGCCTGATCGGTGGCGGCCAGATCGGGTTCGGACACCGTATAGCCCTGCCGGGCGGCTTCCAGGGTGGGACCGTCACCGAGGGTGTATTGCAGACTGTCCAGCTCGTGCCCTGGCCCGTCGACAGGGTCGCACCACACCAGTTCCAGGTTTCCGGCACCGGTGATCAGGTCGATGGTGAGGGCATCCAGGCCGAGAAGCACAGCGATGCGCAGGGAGGCGACAGTGCCGAGGTGCTGCCCCTCGGAGGCCGCGCGGCGCAGGCGAGCCAGAACGGTCTCGAGGTCATCGGGCGGTGTCACACCTCCACCTCAAGCATCGCCTCGGCGACAGCAAAGTAACGTTCAGAGTTGCGCAATCGAAGTCACCCGTCGAGTAGGTTCCCCAAGCCGCGGTGACGAAGATCCAGCCACCAGCGAGCCAAGGAACAGATACCCCGTGGAGGGGTACGTCATGCCCGCTGGCAGGTGCTCGGCTCGCCTCATTCTCGGTGGCCCGCCCAAGGCCACAATCCGACCGGTTCCACACAGTCTGAACGACCTCACGATACGTAGCTCATTGTAGCGCTGCCGCCGGAAGGAGTGAATGCGACCGGGAGCCTCGGACATCCAAGGCCTACGCAAGCCAGCCTCGCGATGTCGGGGTGGCAGATCGCGACAAGCGTGCCGATCATCCTCGGCATTCCGCTGGGGCCGGATACCTGGCCCGCCGCCTCGGCAACGAGCGAAGGGCCGCACGTGGTTCGCGCTACGGTTCCTGCCGAAGATCGGATCAGCCTGACACCCGAAACCGCTTCGCAGCAAAGCTGCGCAGGCGGGAACGAATGTGCATCCTGCGAGTGCCCCCGGCGCGACTCGAACAAGTACCCCACGCCAAAAAAGGCCTGTTGAGCTGCGGATCTCCGCGACGACCGTGATCGAGCGGCACCGCCGCAAGGCCCGGTGACCGCCGTGAGCCATCCGAACGGAGCAACGGCACGCGGAGCTTGGCGTGAGCCCGCGCTAGCCGTGCAGTGCGGCTGCACAGCCCCGTCGCCCTCGGCGCTGCCTACGCCTCCTACCGCCACAGGCGGGACTTCGCTCTACAGTTCGGCGCCGACCGCACCACGGCCGCCATCTGGCCACTCATCGTCGACGGTCTTCTCATGATCGCCACCGTCGAACTCTGGAAACCGACGGGCGGTGAACGAACCGGAGGGCGTTGGACCGCCTGGCTTGCCTTTATCTTCGACATTTCGCTGTCCCTCTGTGCCAACATCGGCTCAACTCCTGACCTCAGTGTCCTCGGAGTCACCGTCGCCGCTTGCCCCCGCTGGCTGTTGAATTACTCAACCGTGCTCTCAGGCGGCGCAGGTTCGCAGCGGTTGAGCAGATGAGCGAACCAGCGGCGGCTTGCTCCGCCGGCAGCGACGACGCAATCCAGGTTGACTCCGCAACGTGCCCGGAGCCCGCTGTTGAGCTGAACGCAGAAGTACTCATGTGGGCGCACTACCTGGCTGGGCAGGGCAAGGGGCGTACACCGACTGGTGCTGACCTCGACCGGATTGCCGGGACCCACAACTACGGCCGCCGCGTTCTGAGGAAATGGCGCAACGAAGGACTTCTCCGAAACACGGTTCAACCAGGTCTCGGCTCGGGTGAATCCGACGTAGACGGCCATCCTTTCCGAACTCCGTGTCGAGCCACACAGACAGATTTCGCACCTGCGTCGAGTGCTCGCTGACTGTCCGGCGCAGGCCTACTTCGCCATCTCCCAAGACGACCTGGTCCGTGCTGCAGGGCATTTCTCGCCCACCGCCGCGCGATCCGACCGGCCGAGGAATACCGTGAACCGACGATGAGGAATGGACCGAATTTCAGCAGCAGTTCCACGCACGCAAGCTGGAACCCGGGCTTCCGGGTGACCCTATGGCTCTGCCAAAGCCCACCTCGGTCCGGAGACGAAGGATGTGCTGCTGGCGTCCGTGTTCCGGCTCCGCCCACGGCCATTCCTGGCCGACGTTCGGATTCGCAGGCAGTATCTGGGTACCAGTCCCGGGTCCGGACAGGGTCATCGTCAAGTCCGAGAGAACAGCCATCCGCATGTCCAGGCGTTGGCGATACCGGCCGATCAGGCCGTCGATGCGGCTCTGCGTGCTGGCTGAGGCTAGCCCGAACAAGCTGGGCTGGAGCCATCCAGTCGCGGGTGGCGCGGTTAGTTGACGGGGCTGCGGCGTTCGAGGAAGACGGTGTCGTGCCAGATGCCGTCGCGTTCGGCGATGCGTTCGCGGATGCCGACGGTGCGGTAGCCGGCGCTGTGGTGCAGGGCGATGCTGGCGCGGTTGTCGGTGAAGATCGAGGTCTGGAGGGTCCAGATTCCGGCGGTGTCGGCTTCGGTGACCTGTTTGTGGATGAGGGCTTTGCCGACACCGCGGCCGCGGTGGCTTTCGGCGACGTAGATGGAGGTTTCGGCGACTCCTTGGTAACAGTCGCGCGCCGAGGTCGGTGTCGCAGCGGTCCAGCCGACGACGTCGCCGTCGATGTCGGCGATCCAGCGGTGGCCGGGTAGCCATTTCGCGTCGAGAGCCGCACGTGAGGGGACGTCGGTCTCAAAGGTGGCCAGGCCGGTGGCGATGCCTTCGGCGTAGATCCGGCGCACCGCTTTCCAGTCACCGTCGGCCATCGGCCGGAGAGAGACGTCCTCGGGCAGGTTGTCCGGGCAGCAGGGCCGCGGCGCGAGCACGCCCATGACGGCGTCGGCCGCGTGCGGGAGCCCGCTGCAGCAGGCCTGGTTGATCGTCACGACCGTGGCCGTGCCCTCTTTCCGCAGGTGAACGAACCCCACATCGGCCAGCTTCCGCACGTGATGGGAGCACGTGGACTGACTGGTCCCGAGGATCTCCGTCAACGCGCCCACGGTCAGGCCTCGGGGCGAGGTCGCGACCGCGTGCAGCAGTTTCACCCG
Source organism: Amycolatopsis decaplanina DSM 44594 (assembly GCF_000342005.1). Lineage (GTDB taxonomy): Bacteria > Actinomycetota > Actinomycetes > Mycobacteriales > Pseudonocardiaceae > Amycolatopsis > Amycolatopsis decaplanina. The sequence goes on along the minus strand of NZ_AOHO01000080.1, from coordinate 49,345 downwards.
CATCGGCTCGGCGAGGCAGGCGAACCAGCCGGCGTAGGTCGCGGCTTCGGTTTCGGGCAGGACGCCGGCGAGCGGAGCAGGTACCACGGTGGTCATACCGCACAGTATCGACCAGAATCGATGGTTGCGTCAATCGATGGCCGTCGATACAGTCCCCCGCATCGACTCAATCGAGATGGATCGATGAAAGGGTGCGTGGGGATGAACGAGCTGCCTGTCGTGGTGATCGGGTCCGGGCCGGTGGGGCTGGCGGCGGCCGCCGAGCTGGTGGAGCGCGGTTTCGAGCCGTTGGTGCTGGAGCGCGGTGCGCACGCGGGCGCCGATGTGGCGGCGTGGAATCACGTGCGGTTGTTTTCGTCGTGGTCCGAGCTCGTCGCTCCGGCGGCCGGGCGGCTGCTGGCGGCGACCGGCTGGACACGGCCTGACGGCGAGGCATATCCGACGGGTTCGGACTGGGCCGAGCTGTATCTGCGACCGCTGGCGGCGGCGCTCGGTGACCGGGTCCGCTTCGACGCCGAGGTGATCGGCGTCGCTCGCCGGGGACGGGACCGGGTCGTGGACAGCGGCCGCGACGACGAGCCGTTCACCGTGCACGTCCGCGCCGCCGACGGGGCGGAGGAACGGATCGCGGCGCGGGCGGTGATCGACGCGTCCGGGACGTGGTCGACGCCCAACCCGCTTGGTGGCGAAGGGCTTCCCGCCGTCGGTGAGCGTGCGGCGGTGAACCGGATCGCGTACCGGGTCCCGGATCTGGGCTCCCCGGAGGCGCGGGCGCGGTACGCGGGCAAGCATGTGGTGGTCGCGGGCAGCGGGCATTCGGCACTGACCGCACTGGTCGCGTTGTCCGGTCTGGCGAAGGATTCCGCGGACACCCGGATCAGCTGGGTGCTGCGCCGCGGGGTGGTCGGCAACACCTTCGGCGGCGGCGAGGCCGACCAGCTTCCCGCTCGGGGCGCTCTCGGGCTACGCGCCCAGGAAGCAGTGGCCGCCGGACTGATCACGGTGGTGACCGGGTTCCGCACCGAGACGGTCGAACGCAACACCGGCGGACGGCTAACCCTCATCTCCTCCAGCGGACAGCGGATCGAGCAGGTCGACGAGGTCGTGACCCTGTCCGGTTTCCGTCCCGACCTCAGCTGGCTGTCGGAGATCCGGCTCGAGCTGGACGCGACGCTGCAGGCACCGGTCGCGCTCGCGCCGCTGATCGACCCGAACGTGCACTCGTGCGGGACGGTGTATCCGCACGGCGCGAAGGAACTCGCGCATCCGGAGAAGAACTTCTTCCTGGCCGGGATGAAGAGCTACGGTCGGGCGCCGACGTTCCTGGCCATGACCGGTTACGAGCAGGTGCGCAGCATCGCCGCCCAGCTCGCCGGTGACCACGAAGCCGCCGCGCGGGTCGAGCTGCGGATGGCCGAGACCGGCGTCTGCGGCGGCGCCGGTGTGTTCGACGAACCGGATTCCGCGCCGGCTGCTGGCGGCTGCTGCGCGGCACCGGAGCCGGAAGTCCTGACACTGTCCGCGCCGTCGGCCGCGGCGAACTAGCCCCGATGCCGGCGGTTCTCTGCGTCACCGAGATCACCAGCTGGGGCATCCTGTTCTACGCCTTTCCTGTGCTGGCAACGGAAATCAGCAGCACGAAGGGCTCGCCGACCACGTGGGTGATCGCGGCGTTCTCGGCTGGTCAGGTCGTCGCCGCGCTGACGGGGATCCCGGTCGGGCGGTGGCTCGACGCCCGGGGTCGCCGCTCGGTGATGACGGCCGGATCGGTGCCGGCGGTGCCCGCGGTCGTGGCTGTCGCGCCGGCGCAGAACCTGTTGTGGTTCACCGTGGCGTGGCTGCTGGGCCGCCTTCGCCGCCCTGCCCCGCTGGTACGGCCAGCGGCGCGTGTTCGCCCTGACCGTGCTGCTCACCGTCCACCTGCACTGGCGGGACACCTAACTGATCCTCGCCGCCGTGCTGCCGCTCGTCACCATCCCGGCGCACCTGTGGGGCCTGCGCGGACCTTAGCCGCCCGCCGATCCGCCACTCAGCGCCCGTCCGGAGCACAGCGACCCCGGCTCGTCGTGGCGACCGTGCTTCGGCTGGCGATCCACTCACGCGGGTTAACCGCGTTGCCTCACAAGGACGAATTACAACGCGAGGGGTGAGATTCCCGTCGCCTGCCGGACCGGAACAGCCGAGTGACCAGCGGCGATCACGTTCCTAGCGTGGAGGAGGTGGCAGGCCACCGAAGACTTCCCCGCAACCAATACGCGTGCCCGTCGTGCGGGAAGGCACACGTGTACGGATCCCAGCGCGGCGAAGAATGCAGGCGATCAGCGCACAGTTCGTCGTCGTCCCGCTCTACCTCGAGACGGGCCCCGGTCCACCGGCCAAGCTGGACATCGCCGCCCTCGGCGGTCCGGCACACGCCACCGAGAACCCCGCCGCGGCCCGCACGAGCACCTCAGCCGCCACGAGTCGTCGCGCCGAAGCCCGCCCCGAAAGTCGAGCGCCGCCAGCGCGCCAGGGCGGAGCTGGGCCGTTTCCGGGCGCAGGTCGCTGATGACGTCGTGACCTACGTGTTCGATCAGGACGGTTTCTATGTCCGGGTCGCCGATCGCACGCTCGACAACCTCCCGTGGCTGTACAAGACCCGCCGCAAAGGCCACTTCCTCTGCCTCCGCCTCACCGAGCTGGCGACAGGTCTCGACCCGGGCACCTACGCCAAACTCACCCAGACCCCGATCCGTGACGGACTGCTCCGGCTGCGGTTTCCGAGATTCCTCGCCGACGTGCTGAGCTCAACGGCGGTGTTCGGGGTCAAGCAGATCCTCGGCGCCCTCCCGTATGGCCACCTGTCCACGACGCTGAAAGTGATGATTCCTTTGGTGTGCCCCGATCTGGCTGTCTGCCCGGCCCGCGCGGAGGTGCTCAAGACCTACGGCTCCCCCGCACTGGCCGACAAGCTGAAGACGATCGCCACAGGCACGGGTTGACAAGTCACCCGACGTCGGTGTCCAGCGCGGCCCGGATCTCGGCGACCGCGGCCCGGACGGTCATGCCGACGCCGATGAGCGTGGCCGACGCCGGTCCGGTCCAGTCGCCGTAGCCGGGTAGATGCAGCCGGGGCTCGGCCACGGCACGAGTGCCCTCGGTCGGAATTCGGCCGCGGGTGGTGCGCAGCCGCAACGGGGCGAGATGGCTCAGCGCGGGGCGGAAGCCAGTGCATCAGATGACCGCGTCGGCACGTTGCCTGGCGCCGTCTGTCCACACAGGACCATCAACGTCGAGTCGGGAGAACATCGGGCGCGGTCGTAGGAGCCCGGCGTCACGGGCCTCGCGGACCGGCGGGACGGCGACGATGTCACCCAGCCCGGTGACTCCGGCGGTGTCGGGCTGTCCGGTCTCCAGTGCGCGCCGGAGTTTCCACCACCGACCACCACGACATCCTGACCCGCGAACTCCTCCGGACCCCGGTAATCCACCGTGCGCAACTGACGACCGGTGAACCCGACGGGGACCAGTGGAAGAAATGGGCGCCACCAGGTCCCCGTCGCACTGACGACCGCCTCGGCGCTCCAGTCCCCGGTATCGGTGCTCACCTGGAAGCGCTCGCCGTCGCGGGACACGGCGGTCACCGCCTCTCCTCGGCGGATCGGGAGCTCGTAGCGTTTCTCGTACGCGACGAGGGTAGTCGACGACATGTTCGGCGGTCGGGTAGCCGGGTCCCGGATAAGGCGGCATCGGCCACCCCGGCAAGGAACTGTGCCGCGCCGAGGAGAACAGGCGCAGCGAGTCCCAGCCGTGGCCCCAGGCGCCGCCCGGCTGGGCCTGGGCGTCGAGGATGACGAAGTCGAGGCCGGCGCGGCGCAGGTAGTAGCCCGCGGCGAGACCGGCCTGGCCCCCGCCGATGACGGCGACCTGCGCGGCTCCGGTCATTCCGCGGGGGCTTTCGCGGTCCAGCGTTTACGCAGCCAGAGGCTGACGTAGACCAGCGCGACCAGAACGGGGACTTCGATCAGCGGCCCGACGACTCCGGCGAGCGCTTGCCCGGAGGTGACGCCGAAGACGCCGATGGCGACGGCGATCGCGAGCTCGAAGTTGTTGCCCGCGGCGGTGAACGCCAGCGTCGTGGTGCGCTCGTACGAGAGACCGGATGCCTTGCCCAGCAGGTAGCCGCCGATCCACATGACCGCGAAGTACACCAGCAGCGGCAACGCGATCCGCGCGACGTCGAGCGGGCGGGAGGTGATGGTGTCGCCCTGCAGGGCGAACAACACGACGATGGTGAACAGCAGTCCGTACAACGCGATCGGGCCGATCTTCGGCAGGAACGTGCCTTCGTACCAGTCGCGTCCCTTGCCGCGTTCCCCGATTCGGCGTGAGAGGTAGCCGGCGGCGAGCGGGATGCCGAGGAAGATGACGACGCTGAGCGCGATCTCCCACGGCGAGAAGTCGATGCTGGTGGTGTCGAGACCGAGCCATCCGGGCAGCAGGTCGAGGTAGAACCAGCCGAGCACCCCGAACATGATCACCTGGAAGACCGAGTTCAGCGCGACCAGCACAGCCGCGGCCTCGCGGTCGCCGCAGGCCAGGTCGTTCCAGATGATCACCATCGCGATACAGCGGGCGAGACCGACGATGATCAGCCCGGTCCGGTACTCGGGAAGCTCCGGCAGCATCAGCCAGGCCAGGGCGAACATCAGCGCAGGTCCGAGGATCCAGTTGAGCACCAGGGAAAGCACCATCGTGCGCTTGTCCTTGGTCACCGTGTCGAGCCGGTCGTAGCGGACCTTCGCCAGCACCGGGTACATCATCAGCAGCAGACCCAGCGCGATCGGCAGCGACACCTGCCCGATCTTCACCGCGTCCAGCATCCCCTGCAGACCGGGGATCACGCTGCCCAGCAGCAGCCCGGCACCCATCGCGACGATGATCCAGACGGGGAGGAACCGGTCCAGAAAGGACAGTTTGCGCAGGACGTCGGCCTCGGCCGGGCCACCGGCCTTGTCGGCGGTTCGGGTCACGGTGCTGATCTCCTGGGATCGAAAGCGGAAAGCCGGGATCACGTGTCGAGAAGTTCGGCGACCAGACCGCGGACGCGGCGGTCGATCTCGTCCCGGATCGGGCGCACGGCGTCCACGCCCTGACCGGCCGGATCCTCCAGTGGCCAATCGAGATACCGCTTGCCAGGGAACACGGGACAGGTGTCGCCGCAGCCCATGGTGATGACCACATCGGAGGCGGCGACGTCCTCAGTGGACAGTTTGCCCGGCACCTCGGCCGTGATGTCCAGCCCCCATTCCGCCAAGGCGGCCGCGGCGGCCGGATTCACCGTCTCCGCGGGCTCGGAACCCGCGGACCGCACAGCGATCCTGCCGAGCGAGTAGTGCTGCAGCAGCGCGGCGGCCATCTGGGAGCGGCCGGCGTTGTGCACACAGACGAACAACACCTCAGGCGTGCGGGTCATGCCTGGTTCCTTCCTTTGGGGTCAGTCGATGAGTTCGTCGAGCAGGTGCCGGACGCGGCGGCCGATATCGTCCCGGATCCCGCGGACCACGGTCAGGGGTTGGCCCATCGGATCGGGCACGTCCCAGTTCAGGTACCGCTTGCCCGGGTAGACCGGGCAGGCGTCTCCGCAGCCCATCGTGACCACGACGTCGGCAGCGCGGACGACCTCGTCGGTCAGCGGGATCGGGAAGGCACCCGCGAGCTGGATGTCCAACTCGCCCAGCGCCTCGGCGATCACTGGCGGGATCTCACCCTGGGGCTGCGATCCCGCGGAGCGGACCATCACATGCCCGAACGCGTGGTGATTGAGCAGCCCCGCGGCCAGCTGGGAACGACCGACGTTGTGCACGCACACGAACAGCACCTGCGGCGCGGTCACCATCGTGAGCCCGTCGACCTTGGCGAGGTCGACCAGCTCGTCGGTGATCCGGTCGAACTGGTCCAGCACCTTACGGCCAGGCAGCCCCTCGGCCGCAGGGGTCATGGCGTCTCCTCACGAGCCACTGGATCGACTTCTGTCAATGCAATTGAAGAGCTTGAATCGAGCTTTGTCAATCCAGTGGGTATGGTGGACTTCGACAGGGAATCCGGCGCGAAGGAGGGCATGTGGCGAGCGAGAACAGTCGCACCCGGAAGCCGGTCGCGGTCACTCTGCTCATGGCCGAACCTGCCGCGGTCGTCGACCCTGACGAAGCCGATATCGCCGCGAAGCTGTTCAAGGCGCTGTCAGACCCGGTTCGGATCCGTCTGTTGTCGCTGGTGCGGTACTCCCCCGGTGGCGAGGCATGCTTCTGCGACCTCGCCGAAGAGTTCGACATGCCCCAGCCCTCGCTCAGCCATCACCTGCGCGTGCTGGTCTCCGCCGGCATCCTCGAACGGGAACGACGCGGCACCTGGAGCTGGTACACCGTCGTCCCCGAACCACTCGCAACACTAGGAACCCTGCTCCGCTCCGGCGGCCCGCTCGCTGACCGACCCGCCCGCCTCACCGACCCGGAACGCGACGCCAGGTGCTGACCCCGCGCCGGACAGCCATCCGATTGATCCGTCCGACCCGAGCAACTTCGTAGTTCCGACCTGCATCGCACGGCCTTCGAGTTCCGTTTGTTGCGCCTTCCTCCGAAGAGCACCAGGAACGGGAGCGTGCGCAGCAAGGAGCCGAGCACCGCGACAGGCCCCGTTGCAGCCACCAGGTCAGACCGGGGAACCGGCCTTCGGAAACGCCGTCTCCGAAGACGAAGTAGACGCAGGCCTTGGCCAGCGCCATCCCGGTTGCGTGGAATTAGGAACAGCGGCAGCGCGTAGTGGTCGAGCAGACCGATGAACCGGCGCCGGCGTGGCCTCGCGAGTCGTCGTTCGAAGTACGGCCGGGTCACCTCGGCGAATCCGACCTGGAACGTCAGCAGCGCGACGATCACGAACGTCGGCGACCCCCTGTTCGAGGAACCACAACGGGCTGATGATCAACAAGCACCGCACCGCAAATCCAGATCCATGAGTGCCCGGCCAGCCTGGGCCAGCGGGTACGGCGCCGTGCTCACCTCGAGGTGATGGGCGCCCGCGAACGCCAGGAACTCCCGCGCCTCGCCACGTGTGTTCGCCGTGACGCTGCGCACCTGACCTTCCTGGAAGAGGTGCCGCTGATAGTTCAGGGACGGGATGTCGGAGAGATGGATTCCGGCGAGCGGCAGAGTCCCGCCTCGGTCGAGAGCATCGAGGGCGGGCGGAACCAGTCTCCGGCGGGCGCGAACAAGATCGCCGAGTCCAGGGGCTCCGGCGGCGGCTCGGCGGCCGATGATGCCGAGCCCGCTCCGAGAGACAATGCCGGCTTCCTTGCTTCTTCGCTGCGCGTCAGTAGGTGCACGACGGCGCCGCAGCCAATCGCCACCCGGGCAGCGCCGACCGCGAGCGTCGTCACCGCCGTTGTGTGGTCACACGCTCCACGGCCAGGCGCGGGCTGCGAGATTTCGGGTCGCCAAGCCGAGTTTGGTCTTCGGCACGAGCATGGCCGCGGTGAACTTGGCGGCACGCCGCGCGGGCATGACCCGGGCGCGGTGCTCGGCCTCGTACCGGCCGAAACCGGCTGACGGTGCCGCCGCCAGCGCGGTGGCGAGCGTGTGCGCGCCGGCGATCGCGAGGCTGGAGCCTTCACCGAGCAGGGAAACACAGGAGGCCGCGTCACCCACCAAGGCGATCCGGCCGCGTGACCACGACGGGAGGTCGACCACACTGACCGCGTCGAAGAAGACGTCCTCCGCATCTCGCAGGCGTTCGAGTAGCGCGGGGACCCGCCATCCGACATCGCCGTACGCCGCGGTGACGATCCGCTTGTGCCGTGCCGTGTCGCGGTAGTCCACATTCGCGACCCGGGCACGGAAGATGAACGCGACCCCGCCCTCGTCCCGGGAGGGATGAATGGCGACCAGTCTGCCCGGCGTGTTGTGGAGGAGCACCTCCTCGGGGTGGTCGACCGGGCCTCCGAACGACGTCGTGGCGACATAGATTCCAGTGGGGCGGACGAAAGAACGCTCGGGCCCGAAGGTGAGCCGCCGGACGGCGGAGTGCAGGCCGTCCGCGCCGATCACGAGATCGAAGTGCCGCGGTGCCGCCCGGTCGAAGGTGACGTCGACGCCGTGCTCGTCCTGGCGCAACCCGGCGATCGTGTCGTCGAACAGGAACTCGGCCTCGCCGCGAGCCGCCTCGTACAGCACGGTGACGAGATCGGATCGAGGGACCTCGAGCTCCTCGCCCTTGACCGCGGGCAGGCCGACGGTGGCGATCCGACGACCGTCGCCGCCGAGCAGACGCACTCTTTTCGTTCTCGTCGCGACGTCCCGCAGGCGGCGTACGACACCCATGGCCTCGACGACCGGCAGAGCGGGCCCGCGGACGTCGACCGGATTACCGCTGGAGCGCATGCCCTGGGCCCGCTCCACGACAGTGACCTTGAAGCCGTTACGAGCCAGCCAATAGGCGAGAGTCGACCCGGCGACCCCAGCGCCACAGATCAGCACGTTCTCCATGTCGAGGACGATATCAGCAGTGAGTGCAAGTCGGCAATGACTGCCAGTTTGCACTCGCTGCCGTCACGCGTATGCTGCCTCGCATGTCCCTCCGTGATCGAAAGCGAGCACGCACGCGTCAAGCACTGATCGACGCGGCGACGGAACTCTTCGAACGCAAGGGCTACGACGAAACGACGATCGCCGACATCACGGCGGCCGCGGAAATCGGCGCGCGGACATTCTTCAGCTACTTCGCCAGCAAGGAAGAGCTGCTGTTCCCGGACGCCGGTGAGCGCGTACAGGCCGCCGTCGACGCCATCGCCACTCGCGAACCGGCCGAAGGCCCGGCCGAGGTACTGCTACGAGCCCTGAGCGAGGTCACCGCCACCGGTGACGAGCTGGTCAGTCCCCTGGCGGCACTGCGGCTCCGAATGATCCAGACCGTGCCCGCCGTCCGCGGACGTGCGCTCCAGGAACAACTCGGCGCGCAACGCGTGATCGCGAAACATCTGGCAGATGCCTTCCCCGACCAGCTCGATCCGGTGGGCGCGGCGGCACTGACCGGAGCGTTCGTCGGCGCGGTCACCGGCGCACTCCAGGCCCTGCTCGACGACACCGACGGAACGGACCCCGCCACACTGCAGGGCGCGATGAGGACCGCGACCGAAGTCGCCCTCGCACCCTGGCGACGATCACCATGACACCACCGCCCGAGCGAAGTTGCCGTCGCCAGGCAGCTCGTTTCGACGGCCGGTTTCGCGCCACGGGCGGATTCTGTTCCAGGTATCCAAGTCCCACTTCGAGCACTTCGGTGATCTGCTTTCGGAAACGACCAAGTTCGGCCCCCTCATCACCCCGAACGGCTGTCACATCCCAGCTTCGACGACTGGGCCGTCGCGATCATCGCCATCGTGCTGATCCGGCCGGCCGCGATGATGTTCTCCCTGATCCGCACTCCACTGCCCGCCCGGGAACGATCAGTCGCTGCCTGGTTCGGGCCGAAGGGTTTCGCGTCCGTCGTCTACGGCCTGCTCGCACTCCAAGCCGGGATTCCCGCCGGGGAGCACGTCTTCGACCTCGTCGCCATCACGATCGCCTTGTCGATCGTCCTGCACTCCTCCACTGACGTCCCTGTCGCCAAGGCACTCAGAATCGAACCACCCGACAACCTGCCCACCGGGCGCCCGGAAACCTTGCCGCAGAAGGACAGTTCCTGATGGGCGGCGTCACTCCCGCCCTGGTGTTCGCGATACTGTTCATGGTCCTGCTCGGCGGCCATTCCACGGCGTTACTGGTACCTGCGGCTTCCTGCGTTGCTCGGCTGGGTTCTCGTCTGGATCGACACGCTGGGCGTGGCGATCACCGCGTTCAGCCTGTTATGGCTGGCTTTGACCGCTAAACGAGCGGTTTCCCGCGGCGATACGGACAAGTGACGCGGTGATCACCGCTTCTCGGCGTGGACGGTTCGTTCCAGTTCCGAGACGTCCGTGATCCGGCCGGTCGGCCGCACGTACCGGGACGTGAGTTGCTCGGCACCCATCTGTTCGAGTTCGCGCCAGCCGTACTCGTCGAGGAACCCGCTGACATCTTCGGGGTTCAACCCGAACCGCCAAATCCGCTTCTTCTCGACGAACTGCCGATGCAGTGCATCTGCGCCGTACATCGCTTCACCGTCGAGAAAGTCCCTACGCACGTAGGTGAACAGCAGCCGGCTTCCGTGGCCGGCCTTCGCCAGGACGTCGAACGTCTTGCGGACACCGTCCTCGGTGAGGTACTGGGTCACTCCCTCCCATACGAACAGGGTGGCACCGGCCGGCCGGTATCCGTGCTCGACGAGGACGGTCTCCAGATCGTCGGTCTCGAAGTCGATCGGCACCAGTGTCACCGTGTCCGGCACGCGGATCCGTGCGCGCTTGTCCTCGATGTTGCCGGGGAGATCCACTTCGAACACCCTGATCCCCACGGGCACGGCCAAGCGGTAGGCACGGGTGTCCAGGCCCGCGCCCAGCACGACCACGGAGTCGACGCCTTCGCGCAGGTCCACGGCGAACATGTCGTCCAGATACCTTTTGCGGCAGGCGATCCCGCCCCAGATACCGGGTGCCTTCTTCTCCGAAGCAGACACCAGCAAGTCCCGGATCACCCGCCACCTGGCCAGACCGGCCAGGAATCTCACGGCGGGCGGGAGGAAGCGGATGGCCATTTCATCCTGTACCAGACGGCGTCTTGCCGGATGGTGTTGTTCCACCGCGGCGATCACCATCGGCCCGACCGCAGTCCCGGCTACCTTGTCCACCATCGTCGGCTCCTTCCGTTCTCCGTCCGGTCAGGTCGGCGACCTGCTCCACCTCGGCCGTCCGCCCGGCCACGATCAGCACGTCACCCCGATTGTCCATCGTCTCGGCAGTGGCATATCCGCAACGCCACCCACGAAATCACCACCGGCCGACTGATCGCCATCGACGGAACCACGGGAACGGTGCGGATAGTGGACGAAAACTGACACTCGCCTGTCACCGATTCAGCAGGAGGAGCGATCGCCTCGGACATCGGTCGCCTGTTCCTCGGCCAGTTGCCAGAGCCAGCCGAACCTGTCGATACGCCACAGCTGAGCCATGATGACGACGGTCGCTCCGAAGAGGGTCGGCCAGAGGTCGAGCGCCATCAGGCCCCGCGTGATCAGGCCGAACCCGGTGAGGCCGAGTACGACCAGGACACGCAGTACCTGGCGGTGGTCCGGCGGGACCGACGATTTGTCGTGCGTCCAGATACGTTCGCCGTAGATCCCGCGGGCGGCCCAGCTGCGCGGCTCGACCGGCGGGAACGCCGACGGATTGAGGAACAGCCACACGACCACAGCCGCGATCGGCGCCAGGCACCACCAGCCGATCCAGGTCCGGCTCCAGATCGCGAGCAGCATCAGCGGAATAGCGGCGAAGCGGGTCCACACACTCCAGGGGTTCGCGTGACGGCGCCAGGCTTCATCGTCCATACGAAAGGTCTTCGCGACCGCATCGGTGATTTCCATCGTGATTCCTTGTCAGGTCAGGGCTTCAAGAAAGTCGGCAGCGATGGAGACACCGTTCTCCGCCCGGATTTTCCGGCCGAGCAGGTCGGCACGTTCGCGCATTCCGGCGTCACCGGTGGCCTGTCGCAGTGCCGCGGCGAGCCGGTCGGCGGTCAGGCGCTGCTGGCGGATCGGGGCCGGTGCGACGCCGACGCTGTGCATGCGGTTCGCCCAATAAGGCTGGTCTGCGACGAACGGACACACCACTTGCGGTATGCCCGCCGCCAGCGCGGCACCTGTCGTGCCGCCGCCACCGTGATGCACGATCGCACTCATCCGCGGGAACAGCCAGTCGTGCGGCGCGTGGTCGATCACGAACAGATCGTCGGTTCCAGCGTCCGCGGAGATGCCGCCCCAGCCGGTGGCGAGCACCGCGCGGACACCGGTCTGGCGGACCGCTTCTTCGACCACCGCGCGGGTACGGCGTGAATCCCGGCCTGCCATGCTGCCGAATCCGATGTAGACCGGAGCAGGACCGGCGTCGAGGAAATCACGCAATTCCGCAACCGGTTCCCAGCCTGTCACGGCTGGGAGGTACCAGAAGCCTGTGGTGTGCACCGAATCCGGCCAGTCGGCGGCGGAAAGGGTGACCTGACGGCTGAACGCTTGCAGGACCGGACGGTCCGCGCCGTCCGCGTCGTGCAAAATGTCGTGGCTTCCCCGGCGACGTGGCAGCCCGAGTTCGGTGGTGCGCCACGTGGAGGTGATACCGGCGTACATCCGCAGCACGGCGCCCACCGCGAGATACGTGGCACGGTTCAGGACCCTCGGCAGGCGGGGTAAGGGCATCATCGGGCAGGGAAAGTCGCCGGTGGGGATCCAGCCGGGTTGCAGCGCGACGACCACCGCGGGCACGCCGAGCATCTCGGCCGCGTGGTGAGCGGGTACCCCCGTCGTGTGCACGACGACGTCCGCGCGGGACGTTTTCGCGACCACACCGACGTTGTGCAAGACTTCCGCCATCAGCGGCTTGATCCGCTGAGCCGTCCGCACGGCGGTGATCTTGCCCCGCACGCCGCGGTAGCCGCCCTCGATGGCCTCTTGCACCACCGGGTCGTTCATGAGCCGGTTCGGTCCCTCACCCAGCGAGGCGAACTCGATGTCGTACTCCCCCGCGGCTTCGGCGAACGAGTCCGGCGCGGCCAGCACCGCCTCATGTCCGCGAGCGCGCAGGGCGACCGCGAGAGCGAGCATCGGTTGCACGTCACCTCGTGTGCCGTTAGTGACCAGCAACGCTCTCACTTCGATCGCTCCTCGTCATTGATGGCGGTGTAGGCGGACAGCCAACGGTCATCGGCGAAGAGACCGTTGGTCAGAATCTCCAGCCCCGCCTTGGCTCCCCGGACCGCGGTCGCGGTTTCCGCCGGATCCCCGCCGAGCAGCCGTCCGACGTGATCACCCAGCACGAGGGGCGCCAGCAGCCAGGACACGTACACGACAGCGCGCGCCCGAGAGTCATCCGAGGACCGCACCCAGCCCTCCCGCTCACCGTCGATCAGCCAGGCCTCGGTGCGGTCCACGATCTCGGTGAACAGGGCGGACGCTCCGCTCGACCCGTCCAGGAACGCCCGGGCCAGATACCGTCGCACCGGCGTGGCGGCCTGCAGCACCTCTGCCAGCGCGTCGGCTCCCTCCTCGCCGCCAGAGCGGATCGAGTCGAGCACGTGGTCATCGCACGCCTGCCGCAACCCGTCCTTGGAGCCGAAGTGGTGCAACACCAGCCCCGGCGACACGCCGGCATCCGCGGCCACCGCCCGCACGGAGGTCCCGGCAATGCCGTCGGCGCCGAATCTGGCCAACGCGGCGTCGCGGATCCGAGCCCGTGCGGTCAGATCAGAAACTGAACTCATGTTCAAAGTATTGAACACTTGTTCAGTGTCGTCAAGGTGATGCCGGTTCTGACTGGTTCGAGTCAGCCGCCCGGCGGCGGTTCCTCCGCGTGGTCGTCGGCCCAGCCGAGCGCCTCGGTGATCGCCTTCTCCGCGATGGCCGACATCGTCGACATGTAGGTACCGCTGACGTGGTTGTCGTCGAGGTAGACGAGCACGTTGCCGATCACCGGCGGGCAGACCTCGGCCGTGCAGAAGTAGTCGCTGAAATCGAGAAACCGCACGTTCGGCGGCAGATCCGGCAGCCCCTCGTACGGCGGCCGCTCCGCGTAGAGCTCCGACCGTGGGGTAGCGCATTCGGGCGCCGTGGGTTTCGGCGGAGGGGGCTTGACCGAAGCGCGGGCTGTCCCGCACCGCCAGCACCGGGATGCCCGCCTGGTCGTCCTGGACGACAGCCTGCAAGAACTCCAAGTCGAACTCGTTCGGCGCGGTAGACACCGGCTCGCCAGCTTCTCCTCATGCGGAGCGCTGATCGGCTGCGACCGAAATCGCAGCATACCCCTGAGCATGGGCGTACACGCCACCCCTTTCAGCACTGTGCTGGCCGCCCTGGAACTCCAGGCCCGCCTCCTCCCAACACGCGACATCGCGCGCTGCCTGCTCTTCGGAAAGTGCGACAGCAAGGACACTCCCTGCCGGCCCTGCCCGCTCCCCCGGGAAGCGTCGGACGAACCCGCCACGCCGCACGCAGTTCCCCAGCACGGCCACAAGGTGGATCACCCAGGGCACACACCGCGGCGATCTGCACGGTCACCTGCCTCGGCGAAAGTTACAACTATGTCCAGTAGACCATCACAATACTATTTTTTGCGGATCGACACGCTTCGGATCCCATACGACACCGTTACCATCAACTACCCACATAGGAGTCTCAGCGTTCCGCGCCACGGCCCCGAGTAAGCGAACAACCAAATCGGTCCATCTGCACTCAAATGAACATGCGAAAACTTTAGTCATGTCAGGTATGCGAACACCGTCGGCGGCCTCAAAATAGCCTTCAGTCACCTCCCATTCCGTGCCAGCAGGAACACCTTCAAACACCGCAAAGAGACGTCCGCTCTCGTCGGCCAACTGAACCACGGATTCACCTGGTCCATCAGACGCGGTCGCCGCACCCATCTCGACGAGCACACTTTCCACATGTCAAGAAAAGTCACCGTCCAGAGAGACGACAGAACCACCCTTCATCCGAACTCCTTCACATATGCAATCAAATCGTCCGCCGTTCTAAAAACGGGCATTCCTTGCAGCGCAGCATTTTTCCAGGCCGCATCGGACATTTCCGGCGCGAGGCCAACCGTCATTCTACCCGCGTTTTGCTGCGTCTTGGCGATCCGCCCAGTCAGCCCGTCGGCTGCACCACCTTTGACTTGCACATAGATTTTTCCGAGATCTATGTCGATCTCGCGCGTCAAGCCATTCGACATAACCCGATGCATGTTAACGTCAACCACCCTGCCGGGCATCGCCGCCTCGACCGCGTTCGCCACGTCTGCCACATGATCGTCAGGTGAACCGAAGGTCCTCGGAGTTCCTCGCGGTCCAGCACCTGCACCACCAGACAGACCAGCGCACACCATTCCGACCAGCGCCGCGGGTGCCTCGGCTCCGATTTGCCGAACTCCCGCAGCCAGATTACACTCGGCATAGTTTTCACTGCAGTAAGTAGCCGCAATCACCCGTGCACCCTCAAGGTAATTCTCCGTCTCGGGCGCTTGAAGGTA
Organism: Amycolatopsis decaplanina DSM 44594; assembly: GCF_000342005.1. Lineage (GTDB taxonomy): Bacteria > Actinomycetota > Actinomycetes > Mycobacteriales > Pseudonocardiaceae > Amycolatopsis > Amycolatopsis decaplanina. The sequence goes on along the minus strand of NZ_AOHO01000080.1, from coordinate 34,164 downwards.
TTTCCAGGCTTTGTCGCAGACCAAAGCGCGCACTGACACCCGGTTCAAACTCGACAATCATATGATTGCGATTTTTCCGACTTGGCGAGCGCTCACTGACCCACTTATTCCGAGCCTCCTCTCGATCCTTCCGCCTGGACTTGCCGCCACCTCTCCTTACATCTTTTGATCTATCTATTCGGGGGCGTAGTGGCCGTGAGGTCGTTCCCGACTCGGGGGTCGATGCCGCAGTCGCCGCGCCAGCCGACGCAGTAGCCGGGCGGCGACATCCGCGACTTGATCGCCACAGCCATCTACGGAAAAACGAACTCTCTGGACGAAACCCGGCGAACGGAGTCCAGCCCGCGGCGACCTCGGAATTCCACTCGGGCGCTTTCAGCGGTTTTCCGAACGCCTTTGCGGCCAGGCCGTTCCGGGCTCGAGCCTGATCACGATTTCACCTCGCTTCGGCCGGCCGCGAGCCCGGCCAGCGTTCGGTGGCAGACCTTGCCCGAGCGGCTCACCGGCAGTTCGGACAGGAGCATCAAAGACTCCGGCAGCTTGGCGACGGCGAGGCCCTTTTCACGGAGAAACGCTACAAGGCCGGGCAGCGTCAGCGAATGTCCGTTCCGGACGGTCAGGCAAGCGCAAAGGCGTTCGCCCAGTTCGGCGTCCGGTACCGGGACGCAAACGACCTCCCGGACCGCGGGATGGTCGCCGATCGCGAGTTCGACCTCGGCGGGGCTGATCGTGTACCCGCCGCGGATCACCACCCGTTTACGCCTGCCGGTCACGTGCAACCGGCCACCGTCACCGAACCGGCCGTTGTCTCCCGTCCGCACCCAGCCGCCGTCGAAGCGATATGCCGCGTCCAGCTCCGGCGCGCCCACGTAACACAGTGGCGTCATCGGTCCTCGTGCGCAGATCTCGTCATCGACGAGACGGATCTCGCACACCGCCGGGTCCGGGACGCCCGCACCGTGCTCCGGCGTCGTCGTATGGCAGTTGACCCCGTCGGAGGATCCGTAGACATCGATCATCTCGACGCCGAACCGCTCGCGGCAAGCCGCGCGCGTCGACGGCGGCAGCGTATCGCCGCTCGACACGATGGCCGAAAGCCCCGCGGTGTCCACCTGACCGGGGCGCTCGACCACGCGCCGCCACATCGTCGGCACGGCGAACACGTGGGTCGGCCGGTGCCCGGCGATCAACCGAAGGGCGGTGCTCGCCTCGAACCGGCGCGTCAGGATCAGCGTCCCGCCGGCGCGGCACAGCGTCACCGGCACTCCGAACGAGCCGAAGCCCGAGGTCAGGGAGACCAGCACGAGATCGCGAGGCACCTCGGTGCCACCGTGGACGGCACGGAGATAGTTGGCCCGTCCACCGGCGAACGCGTTGTGCGAATAGGCGACCATCTTCGGCTCCGACTCGGAACCGGACGAGACCAGGATCCGTGCCGGAGCGTCCGGGTGCGGCCGGGTGGCGTGGCCGGCGCGGCGCCGCCTCGACGCACCCGCGATCCGCCCGTCGCCGACGCTGAACCACACGCCCGCGCGTTCGAGGAGGTTGTCCGCGCCCGGAGGTACCGGCAGTGCCACGGCGCCGATCGCGTATACGGCCAGTTCGGCGATCACCGCGTCACGCCCGTTGTGTTCCCGCACGCCGACGATGTCGGACGACCCGCATCCGGCGGTCTCCAGCCGGGCGGCCAGCTCTCGCACCGCGGTGTCCAGCTCGGCGTAGCGGAGTGAGCCCTCGTCGTCGATCACCGCGGTGCGACGAGGATGTTCACGCACGTGATCACGGAACAACGAGTACAGATCCCGGTCAGGGCAGTGACCTCGCCGGACCCAGTCACGGCGCAGGGCGGCGGGCACGAGGTCACGCAGGCTCACTCCGGCGGAAGAGACCCAGTTCATGAGACGAACCGCCACGGCGAAGCGACGAGGACACAGTCGTCGTGGACGAGCGCGCGGGAAAAGCGGGGATCGGCGGCGAGGGCCGTGAGGTCGTCGCACACCGGCACGGTCAGGGGCAGGTCACTTCGGCGCCGGGCACCCGCGTTGAGCCGGCAAGCCGCGGACAACAGGGACGAGTCGACCCGCGTGGCACCGCGGGCCAGTGCCGTCACGATCCCGCGGGCCGACACGATCCCGCCGAACACATCGACGATCGTCATCAACGACCGCGGTACGCCCGCGTAGGCCTGGACGATGAAATCCGTTCCCACCGGCGGTTCGGGCCCCAGCTCGGTACCCCAGCCCGAGGCGTGGGCGTACACGATGCCCGGCCGGGCTCGAGCCAGATCGTGCCCGGTCAACGACCACCGCTCCGCCTTGCCCGGTGCCCAGTTGTGCAGAAAGACGTCGGCCCCGGCCGCGAGTTCGATCAGCTGCCGCCTCCCCTCCGGCCTGGTCAAATCGATCTCGACGACTTCCTTGCCCTCGTTGAGCGCTTGGAACCTGGCCGAGGTTTCCCCGGCCATCGGCGGCACCCAGCGCAGCGGGTCACCACCCGGAGGCTCGATCCGCAGCACCGACGCGCCGAGCAGCCGCAGCAGATGACCGGCCATGGGGCCCTGCACCCGGCGGCAGGATTCGAGCACCACCAAGCCGGACAGCGGGAGCGACTCCACCGGCCGCACCGGCCGGTGCCCACGCCCTTCCCCGCTCACGACGAACGCGGGCATCCCGTCGAGTGCCCGGTCCGCCACCCGCACCAAAGTCATCCCGGTCAGGGCGGCCGCCCGCTCGGACCGGGCGATCGGGCAGGCGGCGAGGAGCTCCGGCAGCCGCGGTGGCAGCGGGCAGGTCGCGGTCGCGAACCTCTGCATGAACGGCCGCCAGCCACTCGAGATCGCCGCGTGATCGGCTCCGAGTTCACTCCAGAACCGTTGCCATATCGCCGGATCGAGCGTCTCGATCTCGAACGCGACACCGTCGGACGAGCGAAAGGGCGGACCGCCGGGGAGGAGCTCCTCCCGGTATTCGTCCCGGGTGGTCGCCGCCGCGAGATACTGGGAGATCGCCAGTAAAGCGGCCTGCGCCAACGAGGTGGACACACCGCGCAACGGAATTCCCCGGTCTCTGGCCAGCCTCGCCGCCACTGCGCCCATCTCGGCGAGTTCGGCCGCGAGCAGGGACGCGTAGTCGAGTCCGAGCGGGGCGGGTTCACCGGATCGCCTGCCGTGCACATGCATGATCCCGCAGGCTGCCTGCACGTCGAGCTCCCCGGCCAACGGGAGATCGACCGGGCCCGCCACGGTCACGGTGCCCAGCGCGCTGGTCATTCCGGGCACCTCCCGTGCACGGAGTAGACGACACACGACGTCGCCCGGAAGCCGGGATCCCCCATGACCGCGCGCACCCCGGCCAGCTCACCGTCGGTCATGCCCGCGGCGACCAGCCGGTCACGCAGATGCCAGGTGTGGTGGATCAGCAGACGTACACCCGGTGCCCCCGCGCGCCAGGGGAAGATCATCGGCACCGGGTCGACGTCCACCAGACCCGCGGCGGCCATGGACGCGGCCACGCGGCGGCCCCAGGTACCGTCCCCGCCCGCGGACTCGAACGTCTTCTCCTTGGCGGCCAGAAATTTCTCGTAAAGGCTCGCCGCCCGCTCGTCGGGCGCGAGCAGGATCGGGCCATAGGAGATGTCGAACTCGTCGATCTGCAGCCAGCCGCCTGGGTTCAGTGCCCGCGCGAGCTTACGGAGAACGGCCTCCCTTTCCGGGAGATGCTGAAGGACCAGACGGGCGTGGATGAGGTCGAATCCGCCGCGCGGCAACGGCTCGCGGACGACGTCGTGCCGTAGGACGGTCAACCCCGGCGCGGGTGCGACATGGCCCGGTTTGATGTCGGTCGCGAGCACCGACCCGGTCGGTGCCACCTTCCCGGCGAGCCAGTGCGCGACACCGCTGCCGCCGGCCCCGACTTCGAGGCAGGACCAGCCGGCTCCGACCCCGGTTTCCTCCAGCCGCGCGAAGGTGCTCGGGTCGTAGGCCTCGGAGAGACAGCGATGCTGTTCATCGGCGTGCCTGCTGTGGTTGTCGAAAACGTAGGCCGTGGTCACGTCCACCTCCCCGATCCGTTCGTGTCGGGCGTTCCGGTCAGCCGCGTCAGCAACTCGCGCCGGCGCACCTTCCCGGTCCCGGTGCGCGGCACCTGGTCCCAGGACAGCACCACCGGCTCCCCCATCGCCGGAAGGTCGTCCACCGCCGCCCGCCACCGCGCCGGGTCCAGCGCGGTGTCCGTCACGACGACCGGGATCGGTTCCCGCCCGGCCGCGGAAAGCACCACACATTCGTCCACGGACGGAAGACGGTCCTCGATGAGGTCCTCCGTTTCGAGGCAGCTCAGCCCGGGAACGGTGTCGACCTCGCGATCGAGCAGGGTCACCGCACCCGTCCGGCTCACCCTGCCGACATCGCCGGTGTTCCACCACGGGCCATGTGCCTTGGCCTCCCAGCGGTCCTGCTCACCGACGTAACCGACACACCGCGCGCGGGTGCGGGCCAGCAGCAGGCCGGCGCCGCCGCGGGCCACCGGTTCGGCGGTCTCCGGGTCGACGACCCGCAGTTTCGCAAGACCGGGCAGAGGCCTGCCGAGGTTGCGTGTGGTGCCGACGGTGCGTCTGGTGAAGAACCGGAAAGACAGCGGTCCCGTCTCGGATTGCCCCCACCCTTGCATCCACAATGGACGCTTGTGGCGGGTGGCGCGCAGCATCGTCCTGATCACCGGCGGGTGCACCGCGTCGTAGGTGCTGACGAACCTCCGCACCCGGTCGAACGGGTTCTCCGGCGCGTTCGCGAGCGGACGCCACCGCACATACGCCGACGGGAGGGCTTCGACGACGGTGGGCCGGTGCCGCCCGAACACCCGGGCCGCCGACGACGGCTCACTCAGGATCACGATCTCGCTCGGCGCGAGACACAGTGCCGAAGCGGTCCAGCAGAACGTGCGGCCGTGCGCGAACGCGCTGGCGTTGCCCACCACATCGTCGCGCCGGACACCGATGACGGGCCAGCGCACCGATTCCGGCCTGGCCAGCCGGTCGATGATCGTCCGTGTCGTGTGCACCACCAGCTTCGGGGTGCCGGTCGTCCCCGACGTGTGGCAGATCAGCAGCGGTTCGTCGTCGTCTCTGTGGTGTGGCGCGGGCGCCGGTCCCGCGGCGAAGTCCTCGACGCGCAGTACTCGATGTGCGCGCAAGGACGGGCGGTCGGTGACCACCACCTCGGCGTCGAGGCGCTTCAGCAGGATGTCCAGCGTGTCCTCGGGCAGCTGACCGGACAACTTCGCCGGGACCGCGCCGATCCGCACCGCCGCGCACGCCAGCAGGTCGTAGTCCCAGTGGTTCCGTTTGACGATGGCGACCCGGTCTCCGGCCCGGACGCCGGCTTCGTGCAGCCATCCCGCCGCGTCCCGGACCAGTTCGGCGAGCTGAGCGACCGTATGGCTGAGCCCGCGTCCGGGCGCGATGTCGAACGGCCGGTCGAGGCGCACGATCGTCCGCGTGTGCGCGCACTGGTCGAGCAGTTTTCCCATGTCGTGTGGTTTCATCCGGGCCTTCCGGGTCGGGATGGGTGGTCTTCGGTGGAGATTCGGCCGTGGTGTCGCGAAAGCCACTTTCGCGACGTGTGATGTCCCGAAAGTGGCTTTCGCGACACGAGCACCGGACCGCGGTGCCGGCGGAACCCGGACCGCACCGGGGTGAGGGGGACTTTCCCGCATCCGATGCAGGGAAAGTCCCCATCATCTCACCCAGACGTGTCACCTTTGCCTTGTCTCTCAAGAGAATCGCCTGCACCACTCACGACCGGGCCAGGCGTCGCGCGGCCTGCAAACCGGACCGGACCGCCGCCTCACTGCACGGACTCAGGAACACCCAGTCGCCCGCGTAGTCCACGGCACCTCGGCCGAGGCTCTCCTCGAAGCTCGCGCGCAAAGCGAGTGCGCGCGGAGTCGCCTCGGGCAACGCCTCCGGCACACGCCGTACGATCGCCCGCCGGGTCGCCGACCGCAGTCCGGGGACGAGCCGTTCGGCGGCGTCGGTCAAGCGGACCGCGACGTCGTCATCGGGCATCGTCAGCAGTTCCGTCGCCACGGCCGGGTGGGCCATGAGCGTGACCAGGCCGCGGCCCGCCGGCGCGCGTCCGGGGTTCTTGAGGTGGTCGAAGATGACCGTGGCCACGGTTCCGTCCTCCGAGGTCGGCACGACCAGCGCGTAGCCGGGACCGCCGAGCGGGCGCTCGAGCAGCAGATGCGCCTTGACCACCGGTGTGAACGAGCACACGCCGAGGAAGGCGGATCCGTGGTACGGGTGCAGCCCGGCCGCGACCGGGGCCGGCACGGCCAGCAGGACCGCTCTGGCGGAGATCTCGCGCGTCCCGCTGATGATCCGTGCCGAGGAGCCGTCATCGACGACTTGATCGACCCGGAACCCGGTGGTGACGTCGGCCCCAGCGGCGAGGGCACGCGCGAAGGTGTCCATGCCCTCGTCGTAGGTCCGCCAGGTTCGTGGCGAACCCACCGAAGTGAGCAAGGCGAGCAGCGGCGCGGCCGCCGAACGTGCCGGATGCCAGCCGAAGAAACCCGAGACGACCGGTTGCAGCAGGTAGTTCAGCAGGTCCGGGTGGTAGGGCGCGGCGAACTCGGCGACGGTGCGATCGCCCAGACGGGATGTCTCCGGACGTTCGATGTCGAAGGCGCCCCGCATCGCCCTGACCCCGTCGAGGCGCGCGCGCACCGGCAACCCGGCCCCGGTGATCAGTCCTCGCGGTTGCGCGACGCCGCCGCGGGCCCTGCCGCGCCACATCTCGATGCCGCGGCCGATCCTGGGCGCCGCCGCGCGATCGATGCCCAGTTCCGCGAGCAGTTTCCACGTCTCGCGATAGCCACGCTCGGCGATCTGCTCGGCACAGGTGTCGATCACGAAGCCGTCTTCGCGGAGTGTCGTCATCCGGCCACCGACCACGTCGGCCGCCTCGAACACCCGCACCTCGCGCCCTGATCCGGCCAGCCGGTACGCGGCGGCGAGGCCCGCGACCCCCGCGCCCACGACGGCGACGTCGACATCGGTCATCCGATCACCACCAGGTTCACCACGAGGAGTGACGCCACGGTGATGCGGTGGATCCGGATGCCGAGCATCCGCGCCCGGAGGATGTCGCCCAGCGCGAAGCCGAGCCATACCTGCCGCACCCGCGCCACTATCGTCGGCAGGAGAGCCAGCGGGAACCACCAGGGACCACCGAGCGCGGGCACGGCGAGGATCAGCACGAGCTCGGCGGCCGACACGGCGATCACGAAGAACATGTTGCCCCGCGGAGAGGTCAGGACCGCGACAGTCGGTCTGCCGACGCGCCGATCGCCGTCGACGTCGTTGGTGTTGGAATAGACGCCGAAGAGCAGTGGTCCCAGCCCGAAGAGCAGTGCCTGGGCGAGGGCGAACCCGGTGAGCTCGCCGGTCGCGAGGCCATACGGCGCCAGCACCAGCGCCCAGCCGAGCGCCGCGATGAAGAACTCCTGGAAGCCGTGATAACTCAGCTTCATCCCCCAGGAGTACTGCAACGAAAAAAAGTAGGTGACGGAGATCAAGGCGATAGTCCATAAAGGACCATGCAGTGCGAGCACGACGGCCGTCAGCCAGAGCGCCGCCCCGATGGCCCCGGTCACCCACGCGAACCGGAGCACCTGGTCCTCGGTGAGCACCCCCGCCACCAAGGGTTTGCGATACCGTTTGCGTTTCGGGTCGTCCGGCGAGTAGTTCGTGATGTCGCTGCCGTCGCGATAGCCCGTGAGGTCGTCGAGCGCGACCATCGCCGCGATCACGAACACCTCGCCCAGCAGGAACACACCGATGGTGGTCAGGACCTCCGGATCGAACCTCGCCGTTGGCGCGAGCAGCGTCCACACCACGGCCACACCGAGGTAGTAGTCGACGATGTCGAGCTTCGCGAGCCTGAAGTACGCTTTTCCGCGCGCGGCCGCCAAAGTCGTCACCGCGCACCGTCCAAGGCGATCAACGCGGCGAAAGAGCGATCGCCGCCGTAGTGCAGCTCACGCCGTTCGAGTAGCCGGGCACCGGGCAACAAGGCCAGGTATTCCTCCACGGTCCGCAACCTCGAGAACCTTCCGACCGGGATGTCCGCCTCCTCGTATTCGATCAGGACGAGATGCCGGGACGCCGCGGCGATGGCCCGGCACGCTTCGGCGACCTCGTTCTCGTCCAGTACGTGCATCAGTACCCACACACAGACGGCCACGTCGAAACGCTTGTCCTTCCAGGGGAGCCGCTGAACCTTCAGCTGTTCGAACTCCACATTGGACAGTTGTGCGCAGTTCCTTTCGGCCAGCGCCAGCATGCGCGGGGTCATGTCCACCGCGGTCACCGCGCGTGCCCGCTCGGCGATCGAGGGGGTGATCCTGCCCATCCCGCAGCCGATTTCCAGTGCGGTGCCGACCCGGCCGAGCGAGCGCAGGAAATCCGTGACAAGACGGCGAGTACGGGCGGTCGTCTCGGCCGCGAGTTCGATCGGCTGCGACGCGCGCATGACCCGGGCCAATCCGGCGCGTTCGGCGCGGCGGCGCCATTCTTCGGCGATCGCCCCCGGCGCGGGTGTCTGGGTGACCTGCTGCATCACGGCTCCTTCGCGAATCCGCACACCGCGTCCGCGATGTGCTCCACTTGCTGATCCGTCAAATGTGGGTAGATCGGGATGGCGAGTGCCCGCTGTGCGGCGAGCTCCGCCGACGGCCAGGTATCCCCTGGCCGGGCGAAGGACTCGAAAGCGGGCTGCCTCGGCAGCGGGCTCCGGTAGTAGACGTGGGAGCCGATCCCCCGCGCCGCCAGATGCTCGCGCAGTTGGTCCCGGCGCTCGCAGAGCAGCGAATAGACGTAGTAACACCGGCCGTCCCGATCCGGCGGCGGTGCCAGGACACCGCAGCCCGCCAGATCACCGAACCGTCCGGTGTAGTATTCGCCGATCCGCGCACGGCGTTCGAGCCGCCGCGGGAACGCGGGGAGCCGGTGCAGCTGGAAGGCGGCCATGACCTCGTCGAAGCGGCTGTTGTAGCCGACGTGGTGGTACAGGAACCGCGTCTTCCCGTCTTGACCGTGGTTGCGCAGCATCCGCACGGCCGCACCGAGTCCGGGGTCGCCGGTGACGACCATCCCACCTTCACCAGGCATGCCGAACGTCTTGACCTGGACGAACGAGTACACCCCGGCGTCACCCCACATCCCGGCGGGTGTTCCGGCGAGCGTTCCGCCCTGCGCGACCGCCGAGTCCTCCAGCAACCGCACGCCCGCGCTCGTGGCGATCCGGCGCAGGGCCGGCATGTCCGCCATGACCGAGAACATGTGCGCCGGCATGATCACCTTGGTCCGCGGGGTGATCGCCCGGGCGACCGCGTCGGGATCGACGACCATGGTCCACGGGTCGATGTCGGCGAACACCGGGGTCGCACCGAGCAGGGCCGGCGCCGCCGCGAGCGGAGCGCACCCGAAGGCGGGCACGATCACCTCGTCGCCGTCCCTGACACCCATCGCGCGCAACACCAGCAGAAGCGCCGATGTGCCGCTGCCACAAGCGATCGCGTCGGCCGCCCCGACCGAGTCGCGGATCGCCGCCTCGAACGTGGACACGTACTCGCCGAGGATGAACTTCTGCTCCGGCGCGCGCCCGATCCGCTCCACGACGTCCAGCAGCACCTCGCGGTCGTCGTCGAAGAGATCCTCCGGAAAGAACGGCAGGTTCATGCTCGGCGTCCCTGGTAGAAAGCGCGGATCAAGCCGCAGACCTGCTCGACGTCGTCCGTGGACATATCCGGATACAACGGCAGCGCGAGCGTGTGACGGCAGGCGTTCTCCGCGTTCGGGAAATCCCCCTCGCGATGGCCGAGTTCGGCGAAGCAGGGTTGCAGGTGGAGCGGCGCCGGATAGTAGATCTCGGTCTGCACACCGTTCGCCGACAAGTGCGCCGCCAGGTCGTCCCGCGAGTCGACCTCGACGACATAGACGTAGAAAACGCTGTCCCGCCGGGGAAGGGGCACCTTGCGTACCCCGGTCACGCCCTCGAGCGATTCCGTGTACCGCGTGGCCAAACTCGCGCGGCGTGCGATGTCACCGTCCAGCCGGTCGAGCTTCGCGAGAAGCACGGCGGCCTGGACATCGTCCATCTTGCTGTTGACTCCTGGCAGGCCCGTCGTCGTGGCGATCGCGGGGAAGTCACCGATGGTGGCCCCGAACCGGCCATGGTGACGAAGCGCGTCGGCGGTTTCGGCGATCCGAGGATCGCCGGTGAGGACGGCGCCCGCGTCACCGATCGCGCCCAGGGTCTTCGTCGGAAAGAAGGACAGCACGCCACCCGTTCCGAACAGCCCGGCGTGCGTGCCGCCACGGCGCATGCCGATGGCCTCCGCGCTGTCTTCGATCACGATCAACCCGCACCGTCGCGCCACGCGGAGCACACCGTCGATGTCGGCGAGCTGTGAGAAAAGATGCGTCGGCATGACGAAACGGGTGCGCTCGCCGGCGGCCGCCTCCACCGCCGCCGGGTCGATGCCGTACCCGACCGGTTCGATATCGGCGAAGACCGGCCGTCCCCCCGCGAGCACGACCGAGGTCGCCGACGCCCCGAAGGAGAAGGCGGGGACGACCACCTCGTCCCCGGGTCGCAGACCCGCCGCCCGAAGCAGCAGGACGAGCGCGTCGGTACCGCTGTTCACCCCGATCACGAATCTCGCGCCGGTATAGGCGGCGAGCGCGGCTTCGAACTCCGCCACCTTGCGGCCGTGTGAATACTTGCCATTCTCGATCACCTCGATAATGTGCCGCCTGATGACTGGCCACACTTGCTCGAATGTGTTCGATTGCGTGAAGAAAGATAAAGATACCGCCAGCGCACTCACCTCCGGGGGCATGGGGGAACCGGTTCCCGAGCGTAGGACAGGGTTTCCACCTACTCGGCGGTTTCGCACTTCCTGGTCAACTCAAGGGAAAAGTATTGACAGCGACACTTTCCGCTGCCAGTTTTGCCATGGATTTCGAATACGTGACCCGAGGAGCAGACTCACCGTGCGTTCACTCGTCGTGGGACTCGGCCGGGCCGGAGCCGGTCTGCATCTTCCGGTCTTGGCAAAACTCAGGACCGGTAATCCGCATCTCTTCGGCGACGGACCCGTCGTCGCCTGCGAACCGCGGCAGAATCTCCCCACGAGGGCGGGCCTCGTGGTCATGAAGACGTTCGGTGAAGCGGCCGCGGGACTCGACCCCGACGACACGGTCGTGCATGTCTGCACACCGCCGTCCGAGCGGCATTCGATCATCGCCGAAGTGGCCGCTTCGGGTTTCCGCAAAGTGATCGTGGAGAAGCCGCTCGCCGGTGACATCGACGATCTCGCCCGTATCATCCGCCTGCGGCGCAAGCACAAGCTGCACATCGAGGTCGTCGAACCCTGGCTCACCAGCACGCTCACCTGGCGGCTGGTCGAACTGATCCGCGGTGGCCGGTTCGGCGCGCCGAAGACGATCGACATCGTGCAGAACAAGCCGCGGTTCCGTCGTTCGCTCACGGTTCCCGGTCACCCGACCGCCTTCGACGTCGAACTGCCACACGGTGTCGCGCTCGCGCTGCGGCTGGCGGGCAACGCCCGGGTCACCCACGCGACCGGGACCGATCTCGAAGTGGAGGGGAACCTCAAGCCGAGAATGGGCGGGGCGACCATCGGACTCCGTCACAACACCGGAGTCCACACGGAGATCCGTTCGGATCTCACCTCGCCGGTCCGCGAGCGGCGGGTCACCGTCGACTTCGAGAACGGCCGCGCGATCGGCCACTTCGCCGTGAGTGGCGATGATCACCACTCGCAGCTGACCTTGCGCTTGAACGGGCAGTCGGAGCATGTCGTGCTACGGGACGACGCGATGACCGAGTGGATGCTCCAGGCCTATCGCAAGTTCCGGCTACAGGGGGAGCAGACACTGGGGTTCACCTTCGCCACCGAGGTGGTGCAATTGCTCTCGGTGGCGAAGAACATCTGCGCGGAACCGCTCGCGCGCCCCGAACGCGAACCGGTGACACCCCATGCCGAGTGACCCGGTACTGGCCGGGATCACCGACGAGGCGGCGTACGACATCGGCGGGCAGCTCTCGGCGCTCCGCGCATTGGGCTGGCGAGCGATGGAACTGCGCAGTGTCGATCAGATCGCCATCGCCGATCTCACGGACGAAGGATTTGCCACCATGGCGGCCGCATTGTCGGACAGCGGCGTGCGCGTGGTCTGCCTGGCCTCCCGGATCGGCGGCTGGGCCCGGCCGGTCAGCACGGACTTCCGTGACGACCTCCGCGAACTCGACGTGCTCGCCGCGAGGGCACGCTCGCTGGGCACCCGCTACCTCCGGATCATGTCGTATCCCAACGCCGGGCTGAGCGATTCCGGCTGGCGCGCCGAGGTGATCGCGAGGATCACCGTCCTCGCCGAACGCGCGGAGAGGCACGGAGTGACGCTGCTGCACGAGAACTGTTCCGGCTGGGCGGGCACGAGCGCCGAACGGATGCTCGACCTGCTGGACGAGGTCGCGAGCCCGGCGCTGAAGCTGCTGTTCGACACCGGGAACGGCGTCGCCCACGGCTACGACGGCTTCGACCTGCTCACCGACATCGCCCGTCACGTCGAACACGTGCACATCAAGGACGCGGACGAGCATGGCTTCACCATCCCCGGCGAAGGCACCGCGCGCGTCGTGGATTGCGTGAAACTTCTCCGGGCCAACGGATACGGCGGCGCGTGGTCCTTGGAGCCACATCTTTCGATCAAACCGCACGAGCCGGGTGCCCTGGCGCCTGACGCGGTCTCCCGGTTCGTTTCCGCGGGCCGGGCCATGGCCAGGCTGGTCCGGTGATCGACGAGGATCGTGACCTGCTGGTGCGGCTGCTCAGGCTGCCGACCGCGGGCCCACTCGAAACGACGGACGACGTCCTTCTGTGGGACGCGATGCGCCTCTACGCCGACGCGGCGGCCGAGCTCGGCCTCGATACCCGGTACCTCGCCTCCCCGGACCCCTCGGTGCTGGACCTCCCGGGTGTTCCCGCCGCAATCCGCGACTTCGGGCCGGAGTTCCTTTCCTGCCAGCCGAGTCTGGTCCTCGGGATCGGCCCGGCCTCCCCCGCCGTGATGTTCAACGTGCACCTCGACACGGTCGCGCCGTTCGAATCGGCCGCTTTCGACGGAAGCAGGTTCACCGGCCGCGGCGCGATCGACGCCAAAGGACCCGCGGTGGCCCTGCTGGCGGGTGTCCGCGCCGCCATCGCGGCGGATCCGGCCGTCGGCCGGGACGCCGGTGTGCTCATCCAGGCGGTGTCCGGGGAGGAGGGCGGCGCGATGGGCACGTTCGGGACCCGGCCGCTCGTCGAGGCCGGCTTCCATGGTGAGCTCAACATCTTCTGCGAGCCGACCGGGCTGCGCTACCTGCCGCGATGCTCCGCGTCGATGACCGCGTGCGTGCGGGTAGACGGTGACGACGCGATCGACGACGAACCACACCAGGGACACAACGCGACCGTTCTGCTGGGGTTCCTCGCCCAGCACCTCGCGCGGGAGCTGGCACCACACGGCCGGATCTGCGTGGCGGGACTGCACACCGGACACATGCACAACAGGGTGTACGGCCAGGGCGAACTCCTGCTCAACCTCCCCTACGACCGCGAGGAGTCTGCGACCGAGATGGCCGCGGCGCTGGAAGACGGCCTGCGAACCGGTATCGCCGGGTTCAGCTCGCTGTTCCGGGATTCGCCGCCCTTCCGCCGAACCTCAGCCGACGCGGCCACGATAACCGGCCTGCACTGGCGGAAACGTGGTCTGCCCGCCCTGCCACCGCAGTACATCCCCCTGCTGAAAGAACTCGTTCCACGCTGGCCGGACCACGAAACCGGTTTCACCTGCGACGCCATCTGGCTGGCCGGTGTTCCCGGCACCCGGACGGCCGTTCTCGGCCCCGGTTCCCTGGGCGCCAACAACGCCCACTCGCGTGGAGAGTACGCCGACGCCGAAGAGCTCGACCGCTTCAGTGACCTCGTGCGCGACATCGTCGTGCGCTTCAGCCGAACCGGAGGAAAATGACCGTGCTGGTGCCCTATGAGACCCTGCTGTCCCTGGTCACCGGGATCTTCCGGGACCGCGGTGTCCCCGGGGAGCGGGCGGCGACCGCCGCCGCGGCACTGTGTCACGGCGATCTGACCGGCGTGACCTCGCACGGCACGGTCAACCTGACCCGGCTGTACCTCCCGTTGCTCGACCGGGGGCGGATGGATCCGGAAGCAGACATGCACGTCCAGACGGATCTCGGTGCGTGCGTCCTCGCCGACGCCCGCCGGACGCTCGGATTGTGGTCGGCCTCGCAGGCGATGGAACTGGCTTGTGCCAGGGCCTCCCGGTATGGGATCGGCATGGTGTCCTTGCGTGGGGCGACGCACATCGGGTGCGCCGGGCACCACGCGGCGCGGGCCGTCGCGCACGGGATGATCGGCCTGATCGCCTCGAACTGCGGCGGGCAGCGGATCGCACCGCCACCGGGCGGCACCGCCGCCATGCTCGGCACGAACCCACTCGCGCTGGCCTGCCCCGCCGGCGACGCCCATCCGTTCGTCCTGGACATGAGCACCACCGTCGTACCCACCGGCCGGGTACGTGCCGCGGCACGCGAGGGCAGGACGATCCCGGTGGGCTGGCTGGCCGCCGAGGACGGGTCGCCGGTGACGGACGCCGCGGCGTTCGACCGTGGCGAAGCCCGGCTGCTCTGGCTGGGCGGAGATCCTGAAACGGGTGCTTACAAGGGTTTCGGGCTCGGCCTGCTGGTCGAGATACTCGCGGCCCTGGTGCCCGGTGCAGCGCTCGGAGCCGTGTCCGCCGATGGGGAGCGTGACGATGACATCGGGGTCCTGGCGCTGGCGATCGCCCCGGACCTCTTACGCACCGGCTTCGCCGACGACGCCGCCACACTCTTCGACGCGGTACGCGGCTGGCCGGCCCAAGACCCCGGCGCACCCGTCGTCTACCCCGGCTGGCACGAAGGTGAGCGTGCGGCGCGATTCCGTGAGCACGGTGTACCTATCCCCACCGCGGTCTACGAGGAACTGTGCGTGGCCTCGGCGAGGATGGCCGGATGATCCGGGTCGGTGTCGTGGGTCTCGGTGTCATCTCACGGTTCTACCTCGCGGCGGTGGAGCGATCCCCGGACTTCGAACTCGCCGCCGTCTGCGATCTCGATCCGGCCGCGCTGCGCGGCACGCCTGTACCGGGGCACGGCGACCATCGTGCGATGCTCGCCGCCGGAGGACTCGACGCGGTGATCGTGACCGCGCCCAACGACGTTCATGCCGCCGTGTGCCGGGACGTTCTGGACGCCGGCCTGCCGGTGTGCGTGGAAAAACCACTCGCCACCGAGCTCGCGGACGGGGTGGACCTCGCGGCCAGAGCCGCTGCACAGAACGTGGCGCTGTTCACCGCGTTTCATCGGAGGTACAACAGGAACGTCCTCGCTTTGCGCGAAAAACTCGTGGGCGCGGCACCGATCGAATCGCTGAAGGTCCGCTACCTGGAGCGGATCGAAGAACACGTCGGCGACGATCGCTGGTATCTCGACGCGGTGCGTTGCGGCGGCGGCTGCGTCGCGGACAACGGCCCGAACGCGCTCGATCTCGTCCGCTTGTTCCTCGGCCCGGTGTCACTGCGCCACGTCCGGATAACCCGGGACGCGGAGGGGGTCGACCGCCAGGCGACCCTCGAGCTCGACGGCGCCGTCGTGGAGCTCGACTGGTCGTTTCCCGGAGAGGTCAAGGACATCGAGGTGCGGCTGACGGACGGAACCCGGCTGTTCGCCGACATGCTGAGCGGCTTCCCGGAGTTCAAGGAATCGCTGTGGCACGAATACGCCGAGCTGCTGCGTGATTTCGCTGGGGCCGTCCGCCGGAAAGGGGCCTGGCAGGACAGTGGCCTCGCCGGTTTGTCCATGGTGGACGAGTGCTATCGAAGGGAA
The DNA here is from genome assembly GCF_000342005.1 of Amycolatopsis decaplanina DSM 44594. Taxonomy (GTDB): domain Bacteria; phylum Actinomycetota; class Actinomycetes; order Mycobacteriales; family Pseudonocardiaceae; genus Amycolatopsis; species Amycolatopsis decaplanina. The sequence continues at coordinate 18,146 of NZ_AOHO01000080.1, read as the reverse complement.
CGTGATGCGGGAGAACGGACCGAAGCGGGAGGTCACCGGCACGGTGGTGAAGGTGCTGGTACATCGCCGTGACGACCGGGGAATGAGCCTGGAACCGTTCGCGAGCCGATGCGTCCACACCGGCGAGATACACGAACTCGTCACCACGACCCACGCCGACCCCGCACCCGGGGCGCCGATCGACCACGTCGGCTTCCTCGGATTCGCCGAGATCGGCCGCGCCGGCGTGATCGACCGAGGCGACGAGGTGTGGATCGGCACGAAACTCATGGGCACCGTACTCGGCTTCGACGCCTGCCACTTCCCCAACCACTACAACATCCTCATCCACAACACCCGGACGATCACTGGCGAAGACGCCGACCTCCGGCCCGAACAGGAGGTGTGTTTCCGCGGCAGGTGGTGAGTGACCCCGGGGCAGGCCACTCACCACCGTGCTGTACCGCCCTCGCGCTAGCCGGGCATCATCCGCCCAGCAGCGGGACGTCGCTTCTGCCGAGGTGGTAGTCGCGGACCGCGTGCACGAGCTCGTCGACGGTCAGCTTCCCGTTGTTGTTCACGTCGATGGCCTTGAACGCGGGGGCCACGGCCGAGGGCTCGACACCGATGGCGTCCAGCCACTTGGCGAACTCCTTCTGGCTGACCTCTCCATCGCCGTCGGTGTCGCACAGGCCGACGATCGCCGCGATGGTGGGCCGGACCACCCGGTCGAATCCCGAGTCGCCTTCCTGGAAGATCTGCGCCTCGATGACCTCGGTGAACTGCTTCTCACTCAGTGAGCCGTTCGGCCCGGCGCCCGCTTTGCTCGCCAGGTACTCGTACATCGCCACGAAGGCGTCCCTGACCGCGCGAGCCTGCGGCGAAGCCGGGTCCTCACCGAACGCGCTGATGATCCGGCCGGCCTCAGCCTCGAAGTCGGTCTTCTCGATCTTGCCGTTGCCATTGACGTCCCACTTTTCGAAACGCTTCTTGAGCCTGTCGTTCTTGATCGCGGTTGTCATTCGCACTCACTCCGTTCGCGGAATTTCGTCGGCATTGCGGTACCTGCACGCCGGCTCTGGCGCCGGCGGGTCGATCAGAGGCGGACGACCTCCTCTCCGGGAACCTGTCCCGTCGTGTCGAAGAACAGCCTGGCTGTCGAGGCCAGCCGGCCGAGGTGGTAGGCACGGTGCGGTACCAGCAGAACGGTGACGTCCGCGGTGCGCAGTGCCGTGTCGAGATCGTCGGCGGGCGGCCCCAGCTCGGGCATCGCGACCGCCACCGGATCGTGGTAGGACACGTCGGCGCCGAGCGCGTGCAACCGGACGGCGACGCGGATGGCGGAGGATTCCCGCGTGTCCGGCACATCGGGCTTGTACGCGACACCGAGCAGCAGCACTTTCGCTTCCCGCAGGGGTTTCCCGTTCTCGGCGAGTAACCGTGTCACTCGTTCGACCACGTGATCCGGCATCCGGTCGTCCACCGAGCGGGCCGCGCGCACGATACCGAGCTTCGCCCCCTCGCGCTCGGCTTTGTCCAGCAGGTATTTGGGGTCGACCGGGATGCAGTGCCCGCCGACTCCTGGGCCGGGGGTGAAGGGCATGAAGCCGAACGGCTTGGTCGCCGCGCAGTGCAGCACGTCCCAGATGTCGACGTCGAGCTGGTCGCAAAAGATCGCGATCTCGTTGACCAGCGCGATGTTCACGTATCGGTAGGTGTTCTCCAGGAGCTTGGCCATTTCGGCTTCCCTGGTACCGCGAGCAACCACCACCGTGTCGACGAACCGCCCATAGAAGTCCGTGCACCTCTGGGCGCACGACGGGGTATGGCCGCTGACCACCTTCGGGGTGTTACGGATGCCGAACCGGGGATTCCCGGGGTCGACTCGTTCGGGCGAATAGGCGAGCGAGAAGTCCACCCCGGCGGCCAAACCGTGTTTTTCCAGGATCGGCCGCACGATTTCGTCGGTGGTGCCGGGGAAACTCGTCGACTCGAGCACCACCAATGTGCCGGGTCGCAGATGTTCGGCGACCGTCTCCGCCGCGGCGCGCACCGCGGCGAGATCCGGTCCTCCGTCGGAGTTCAATCCTGTCGGCACGCACAGCACGATCGTTTCCGCCCGCCCGAGCACCCCGGGGTCGGTCGTCACCGTGAATCCCCTTGCCCGCATGGCCCGCAATCGGCTCGCGGACACATCGGGCACATGGGACCGGCCGGCGGCCACCTCGGCCGCGACGAATGGCGAAATGTCGTATCCGAGGACGGACAGGCCCGCCGCGCCGGCCGCTTCCGCCAATGGCAATCCGACGTAGCCGATTCCTACGACGACAAGGTCGACAGACACTTGAGCCCTTCTCGATTCCGTGGTCACCCGGCCGGTCAGCGGCTGATCGAGAACGAGCCGCTCATCGGTGGTACGTGGGAGCCGTACCCCGCCTCGACCCGCACGCCGGGTGTCAGGCACAGCGGATCCCCGTGGACGACCACGCCGGAAGAGCTCTGATTGACCAGAACGTGTGCGGCGACGGGAAGGATGTTGCATCCTTCGGGATTCTTGTAACTGTCCAGGCGCTGGAGTTCGTGTGAGAAGACCACAACCTCGCCCGCCACAGCCTGGGCCGGCGGGCTGGACGCGAGCAGCAGCATACTCGCTGACGCCGCGCTGAGCACTGCGGTGACAAAACGGTTCATCGAATGCCTCCCATCCATTGACCATGGCTTCTCTCCGCACGCTAACAGTCACACCCAGCGAGAAAACGGGGGCAGCGAGACTTTCACGCGCGCAGGTTGCGGTCTCTTCGCGGGGATCATCCGGATGGCGGCTTCAAGCGTCCTCCGCGTGATCTTCTGGACCACACTCTTCACGTGAACGGGTGGCTCCACGCGGCCATCGGTGCTCGATCATGGAGCGAGCCGTGAGCGAATTCACCTTCTGCCGGAATTTCTAATTCGGCTGCCCTATTTTACTTTTCGCCTTCATCACATTGCCAAAAGGCGTAACAGCATAGGCGAGTACACCCCGGCAGCCCGGAGGAGCGACCGAGCAAGGGAGCAGACGGCCACGCCCCCTGGACTTGAGTCGACGCACTTTCTCGTTGCGCACGAGGAAATCGGCTCGGAGCATTGGCCGAACAGATCTGGCGCCGAGACCTGCGTGGCCGTGTTGAACGTTCGCCCCCGCGGGAGCTATTCAAGGCGACCCACGATCCTCGACACGCCTCACTCGTTGAGCGGAACCGTGCGTTTGATCACAAACGCATAATTGCACGTCGGTGTTGATCACGAATTAGTGAGTTCAATCGGCCGAGGGGTACATAAGAGGATGATGTTGAAGCCCGCAGTGCACGTGCTGAAGGATCTCGCGCAATGCTCGAACGTCTCCCTCCACTCGGATTCCGGCTTGGTTGGCGCCGTGGCCGCCGCGGCAACCGATGACGACAAGAGGCGCGCAAAGAAGCAAGCTGACGACAACAGCGTTAAGGACGAGGTCCTGCGGCGAAAGCCCGAACTGCATCCGATAGGCGCATGGGGAGACAAATCCTCTCAGCTGACGTCGTGGGACGTGCTGCACGTTCTCAGCCGGGCCATCGCCCTGTCGTGACGAGGCGCCGCGCGCGGACTCGCCGAGCACTGGGGTGCGCTGAAGTACAGCCAGGCGCTGACCGGCGACATATCGAGGGGTAAGTCAAACGTGGCGTGATCGAACCCCTGCCGCACAGGCCATCCTCGCCGACTCACGATGTGATGGCCGCCCCGGACAGCAGGGTTCCGGACTGGCTCGCGGGGATGACCTCGGCACGATGTGTCCACAAGGGACACTTCGCGCGGATTGTGCGCCCGATTGATGTCCTGATGTCCAGTTCTCGCGCGGGTCGTGAGTGGTAAAGAGGGCTAGAACGATCATTGCCACTCACGACCCCCGCGAAAACCGCTCAAATCGGACACGCGGAGGAGTTTAGCGTCCCTTGTGGACGGTAAGATCGCGATCAGCCGGCCTCCGGCACGCAACACGCCACCTTTGCCTTACCCCTCAATAGGTTCCTTCCTGAAGCTGTCCGCTGAGGGCAAGGAGACGGCGGACTACTTCAAGGCCGACCAGTCGAGCGAGCTCGGCGTCGGCTTCGCCCTGACGTCGTCTCCATCGTGCCCGCGGACACGGCGCTGCGCGCAGGCTGGGCCTTGACCAGCCGAGACAAGGGAGCACGACAGTCCTACCGTTACCGCCCGCAGTTCTTCGCCGAGCTGTGGAAGCCGGGAGCGCCTTCGCTGGTGCTCCCGATCGCCTGTAAGGGCAACCACAGCAACGCCGCACACTCCCACGTCCAACTGGCGTCTGCATCGGCTCACGTGGAGGCGGTGCACATCGGACCATGGAACGAACCCCCTGCCTGATCTTCAGCACGGAGCTGCCCCTGGACGGCCACGTCACCGTGCACGCCCTCTGCGCCAAGGGAAGCGGCGGCTGGCTAGGGAGTCCCAACGCTGAGAGTGGCGGTCTGGATGCCGAGCTCAGCGACATCAACCACTTCCCCCAAATCCACCTGCCCTCCAGCGGTGACGAGGCCCGTATCTCGATCCCTGGCTTCCACGTCACACCGGAGCGATACGAGTGGTTCGGGCACGTGCTCGCACGAACAGCCGCCGCCGGACTGACCCCAGTGTCGCGTAGGAGCAACCGCGCCGCCCTTGTGTGCACTTTGTGCGCGCAATCTACATCGCCTACATGACCTTCCCCCTAGGCCTGTTCGCTTATTTGCGCTGGTCACTCACACTGCTCCGGTGCGAGTGACCAGAATTCGGCGCGGCGCCGCTATTGGCAAAGCTGCGTAAACCCCATCTGGCAGACGTTGGACGCCATCACTGTCGCGCTCGCGCGGCCACGTCGTCGACGGGACGCCCTCCTGACCGGCGATGTGCCCGACAACGGTCAGCTGGGAGACATCATGGAGACACTCCCCGAGATCATCACCGCGCTGGGCGTCGCCGAGGACCTGGCGAGAACGATCGCCTGGCGCGCTGACCGCCGACGGTCACCGCACTGACATCAGTTCCGCGGCGGTGTCAGCTTGGCCCGGACGGCCTCGGCGTCCGGGTGCCCAAGGTCGCTGAGCAGCGCTTCTGCCCGTTGCCAGGCCTGCCGAGCCGCGTCGGCATCTCCTGCGTGATGCCGGGCGTCGCCCAATTGGTCGGCGGTGGCCGCCTCGCTGTACGTGTCGCCCAGGGCGTGGAAGAGATCGCCCGCCAGCGCGTGATAGTCGGCGGCGAGGACGTACTCGCCGCGGCGGTGATGCACGTAGCCGAGGGTGCGCAGGACGTGGGCTTCGCAGTCGCGGTCGCCGACGTCGCGAAGCAGCTGCAGTGCCTCCGAGCTGTAGGCGATCGCGGGCTCGTCCTGCCCGAGCCGGGCGCTGTACCAGCCGAGCGCGCTGACGCTGAAGGCCTCCCACGGACGATCCTCCGTGGCACGGAACAACTCCAGCGCCCGGTACGCGTGGTTCAGCGCGGTCTCGTGGTCTTCGCGACCCCCGCTGGCGAGACCGAGGGAAAAGTGGGTCGTGGCTTCCCCTGTGAGATCACCGATCTCCTGATACAGCGTCAGCGCACCGGTCAAGTCCGCCAAGGCCTGCGCATGATCGCCGGCCATGCTGCGCACCCGGCCGAGCAGGTGCAGGGCGGCGGCTTGCGCGGCGCGATCACCGAGGCGCTTCGCCGCGTCCAGAGCGATCTGCTGGGTCGCGGCCCGCTGATCCCACCGGCCGCTGCGGGTGAGGAACGTCGAGATCGTCCACGGTATCTGCCACGCGTGCGTGTCGAAGTCCCCGGAAGCAACGGCGAGTTCGGTCGCCGCGAGTATCGCGGCGTGCTCGGCGGTGAACCACGCGATCGCCTCGTCGTAGGTCGCGATAGCGCGGGGCGCCGCTCCCGCGCGCGGTTCGGCCAGGGCGATCGGCGGCCAGTGCGGGGACAATCTCCGTTCCGCGGCGAATCCGGTGTGGAGGTAGTGATCCAGCACCCGCCCGAGCGCCTCGTGCGCTTCGTCCTCGGACGCCTGCTCCCGGGCGAAGGCGCGGAGCAGGTCGTGGGAACGGAACCGTCCGGGCTCGTGCTCGTCGACCATGTGCGTCCGGTTCAGCTCCGCGAGCAGTGGCCGCACCTGGACGGCGGTCACGCCTGCCAGCGCGGACGCCGCGGCCAGGCCGATGTCCGGTCCGGAGTGGACACCGAGGAGCCGGAACAGCCGAGCCGCGTCCGCGGAAAGCCCGTGGTACGACCAGGAAGTCACCGCGCGCACACTGGAGGCCGGATCGCCCGCGTCCAGCGCGTCGAGGCGGCCCTGTTCATCCCGCAGTTCCGCGACCAGCGCCCCCAACGGGATCTCAGGATGCGCGATCGCCCTCGCGGCCACCACGGCCAGCGCCAGCGGCAGCCCCCCGGTGAACCGGACCAGTTCCTCGACGGCGGCCTCGTCGGCGAGCCCCCGCCGGTCGATCCGGTGGGTCAGCAACGCCGCGGCCTCGGACACTTCCAGCATCGGCATCCGGAGGGGGCGGGCCTGTTCGGCGGCGACGAGCCCGGTCAGCCGGCTGCGGCTGGTGACCACCACCAGGCACTCGCTTCCGCCGGGCAGCAACGGCCGGACCTGACCCTCGTCCCGCGCGTTGTCCAGCACCACCAGCAAACGCCGTCGCGCCACCAAACCCCGGAACAGCGTGCTGCGCGCGTCGACGTCGTCCGGAATCCGCTCCGGCGGAACCTGGAGCGCGTCCAGGAAACCCCGCAACGCCACAACAGGTTCGAGAGGCGCCGCGGTGGGATCGAAACCCCGGAGGTTGAGGTACAGCTGGCCGTCGGGGAACCGGTCGAGCCGGTCATAGGCCCAGCGCAGCACGAACGACGTCTTGCCGACCCCGCCGGGACCGCCGATCACCACCACCCCGGACGACCTGCCGTCCAACGCCTCCAGTTCGCTCGCGCGTCCGACGAACACCGGCGGCCGGGCGGGCAGCTGACACGGCACGGTCCGCTCCACGGGCGCGGCTATCGCCGCATCGGCGGAAACGACCTGCAGATGCAGACGTTGCAGAGGCGGGCTCGGATCCACGCCCTGTTCCTCGGCGAGACGACGCCGCAGCCGGTCGTACAAGGACAACGACTCAGCTTGGCGGCCGTCCCGGTACAGCGCGAGCATCAGCTGGCCCGCCAGCCGTTCGTCCCGCGGGCTTTCGGCCGTCGCGGCCAGCAGATCGGGAATGAGCTCCGCGTGCCCGCCGCGGCGCAGCACGATGTCGTTGCGGTGCAACCACGCGGCGAACCGTTCCTTGACGAGCCGGCCGCGCAAGGCCGCGAACCACGGGGTGTCCAGCGAACCGAACGGCTCGCCGCGCCAGAGACCCAACGCCTCGTCGAGCAGAACGACGGCCTCGGCATCCGCCAGGCCGTACGCCTCGTCGAGCAGCGCCCGGAACCGGTGCAGGTCGACGGCGTCGGGAACGACATCGAGCACATAACCGCCTTGGCGGCGAACGATGTCGACGCCTTCGATGCGCCGCAGCCGCGAAATGTAGGTGTAGAGGTTGTCCACGGCGCGATGCGGGAGGCGGTCGTTCCACACCCGCTCGAGGATCTGATCGGCCGACACCACCCGGCCGGCGTCGACCAGCAAGGCGGCCAGCACACCTTGCTGCACCGCGTGGCCCAGGTCCACCGGCCGCTCGTCCGCGTAGGCCTCGATAACCCCGAGAACAGCGAAACGCATGATCACTCTCCCCCGTCGGGCACATCCTAGGACGGGTGCGCGGACGGCGCTTTCCGGTCTTGCCGAAACCTTGAATCCCCAGCTCAGCGGCACGAGACCGGATCACGGAGAGTAAATAGACTAAGTCCACTTGCCACGAAGGGGGCCAATTCCGTGAATCGCACGACGCTGGAAAAACACATTCTGGCGCGCACGCCGTACAACCAAATAGCGGCGGCTCTCTCGCTCGCCTTGTTCATCGTGGTGCTGCTGTACGCGGGGTGGACCGCACTGCTCATCGTCTTCGTCCTGTGGCTGGCGGCCCTGACGTACGGCGGGTTCGCGTCCAGCCGGCGGGAGTTCGCCAAAGTGGTGCGAGCCCGCGAGGAGGACCGGCACGTCCACGACGAACTGATCGCACGCCGCGGAAGGCTGGTCCAGTTCGCGGACACGACCTTCGAGGAGCGTTCGACCATGCTGGCCGCCCGCTTCGGGCGCGTCGACCAGAACGTCGACGACGTGGTGGACCCGAGGAAGGCGGTCCGGGCCCGGCACGCCGCCGAACTCGTCGCCCAGGGCGTGACCAGCACGCGGTTCTGCGGCTTCCCGGTCACCGTCTTCGACCTCGACGTGATCAACGAGGCCGATTTCGACAGCCTCGTCAAGATGGGCAAGGCGGAACGGGCGCTCGAGGCCGCTACGGTGCACCTGACCGTGTGCGCCGTGACGCTGCCCTATCCCCTGCCCTACCTGTCTTCGCTGGCCGCCTGGGAGCCCGGCATGCTCGCGGAACTCGAGGAATCGGTGGACGGCGATGTTCCCGCCGAACTGCGGCATACCGACGACCCGGACTTCGCAAGCCTGCTCCTGTCCGTCCCGAAAGTCCTGCGGGCGGCGCACGACCTGGACCTGCTCTGGACGATCAGCGGAGATCAGCTGGTCGCGGCGGCGATGAGCACCACCGGGATCACCCCGGAGAGCGCGCTGCGGCGCGCAACCGACCTGGCCGCGGTGGCCGCCGCCCTCCCGTGGGACCGGCTGGAACCGTTCCGGCGGGACACCGCCGACGTTCCGGCGCCGTGGCCGCTGCACCGCAGCCGGTTCGTCACCCACCAGTGGTGGGTGGGGAACGACGAGTCCGGCCCCACCGTGCGGCGCTGGGCGCATCACCCGATCGGCAAGACCGGTACGTACGCCTTCGTAGGCGTCGGGTCGGACCTCGGCGAGCCGCGCGGCGCGTTCAAGGTGTCATGATCCGGTGGAGCGCCGGAACTTGGCCGGCCACTGGTCATATCCACGCGAGGACTTCGAACGCAAGCTGCACCACGCCTGTACAGGGGCCGGAGAGCGAGGTGCTGGACAACGCCGTCGCCAAAGACTTCCTCGCGGTGCTGGACGCCAGAAATCGGGAGATCGTGGTACTGCTCAACAGCGGCACGACCAGCACGACCGAGATCGCGGCCATACTCGGATACGCCAACCACAGCGCCGTCTCAAGCGCCTGGTATGGATCCGCCGAGCCGCGTTCCGTGCAGCGGAAGCCTTGTGCGCGCAGCCGGCGCGTCAGGTGCACGACGCGTTCGGCGCGGGCGCGGGCGGCGAGCGGCGCGACCTTCGCCACGAGGTCCTGTCCCGTGGCGGGCAAGCGGTAGACGGCGGTGGCGCGTCGCCGGAGCGCAGCGATCCGGACACGGCTGTGTTCCTCATACAGCATGAACGTCCTTTCTGCGCTTGATAGTCCACTTCAGACACTCGGCGGCGTTGTGTTCGGTATCTGTCGTGGCGCACCACGACTCCGGTCAGGACCGAGGTCGAGTCCTGACTCCCGCGTCCTGCCGGCCGTGCTCACTGAACCACCGCACGTTCCGGGATGCTGCGGCCGCGACCGATCGCGAAGTCGACCGGCAAGTGACTACCGGTGCACGGTGGAGGCGGCGCAACGCCTGGCCCATTCGAAACCGATAATCACTCGCCCGGTCACTTCTCCTGGTCGCGGTCGAGCGCTCGTTCGAGGGGCAGGAGACGATCCGGCCAGGAGTGGACTGTAGCGAGCGTTTCCGCCGGGAGCGCCCAGGATTCGCCCGAGCCCTCTAGTCCAGCTTTCGGAGTACGTCCGTGTTCGCGCGGATGTCGTGTCCGAGCGTCGCGGTGAGTTTCGGCAGCGCGTTGAGCGCGGCGAACACGGCGGCGCGGGCGTGGTCGGGTTCGGGGGTGCGGAGGCCGAAGACGTTGGGGTAGCGGTCTTCCTCCTGTCCGGAGAACGTGTCGTCCGCACCGACCATGCGGCCTCCTCCGCCGAGGTCGGGGTTGCTCGTGGCGTTGACCGAGGGGAACAGGGCGACGTCGACGATGCCGCTGGTGGCGAGCGGGATACCGAGCAGGCTGGTGAGCTGGTCCGGGTAGAGCTGCGGCTTCAGCTCCCGGCTTCCTTGATGGATCGGGGTCCGGTCCCGTGTCGCCAGCGCGTCGAGCACCGCGCTAATCGTGGAGGGGTGGAGCTCGTCGCGGGCGGTAGCTACGGCGTCGTACCAGCCTGCGGCGTCGAGCAGGCCGAACCCGATCGCGGCGGCGGCCGGCCACGGCAGCACTGTCACCGTCCCGGTGTCGTCGGCGCGGGCGAACACCCGGTCGTTGGCCAGCAACGCGCCACCGGTCGCGGTCGCCAACTGGAGCGCGACCGCGGTCTTCCCGGAGCCTTTGGTGCCGAACGCCACCGCCGCCCGGCCATCCCGGACCACGGCGGAGGCGTGCAGCAGCACCCACCCGGCGGCCACGAGCCGTCCGCGCAGCGCTTCGCGAGTAAGCCGGCACGCGGCCGAGGCGACCGTGACCGGGTCCGTGCCGACGATCTCGATCCCGGTGCCGGACACCATGTAGGTGACGTGATCCTCGCCGTAGGCCAGGGTCGTGGTGCCGGTGCGGGTGAGGCGCATGTCCTTGCGCGCGTAGAGCACCGTGTCATGCGCCGACGTGTCCACCTGTGCCGTGATCTCGTCGACCCGGGCCGGGTCGACGCGCGCGGTGACATCCACGTCGCCGGTGATCGTGTCGGCGGGCGCTTGTTCCGCGCGCTACCACGGGCCGAAATACCGGCGCACCCACTGCTCCACGTCATCGTCGTTGGTGCGGACGTGTGCGGACAGGCCCGCGACACCGATCCGGACCGTGGATTTCGTTGCAGGCACAGCCTGGTCTCCTCACTATTGGTGGTGATCAAGTGATAAATGTTGATCAGCTTGGCATTGGCCGCGGCGAGCTCGCCGCGGCCACCCGGAACAAACCGACCCGAACAAGGGCACACCGAAGGTCATCCCCGGCAAATGGGCAGACCTGACCAAACTCGGACTGAACCGCGTGGCCTACCAGGGCACGGACTGGAAGAAGAACGAGGCCGCGAAGGACATCGCCTGCGCGACGATCCCGAAACCGACCCCGAAAGACCAGTGCGACGAATACCCGTTCGCGACCACGCTCCAGCGCGCGGGCAAAGGCGACGGGAACTTCTCGGTCAAGTACGTCGACGGATCCCAGAACGGCTCAGCAGGCGGCATTCTGAGATGGTGATACGACCGCGATCGTGTCCTGCACGGTGCGCTGGATGAGTTCTACGTCTGGGCGCGCTGACTGGCCACCTGAAGGGCCACCGGCGCCGACCGCGTTCGTGGAAGGTCATACCGGCGTCGACCACGGCCGGCTCGTGATCGAGGTGCGGGGAGCCGAGCCATCCCCGCACCTCCCACCGGCCGACTCCGGCTGGGCCGCCGCAAGCCCGAACACCATCAACCTCCACCCGTCCAGCGAATGGACCATCACCGCCGCCGTGCGACTTGAGGCCTGGCCCGCAGAACCTGCCCGCGGCGGCCCACCGGACAGCGACACCTCCACGATCGACGCCTCCTTCGAGCACCCTGAAATCGGCGCCAGAGGATTCTCCGCCCCCGGCAGCGAAACCGACTTCCTCCACCTGGGCAACCCAGGGCACTACCAGGTCCGCGTCCACCGCTGGGGCGGCGATCAGGTCGACACGATCTTCAACGCCAACCCCCACGACACCATCCACCGCACCGAGAACTTCCTCCTGCAGTTCTGGCCCTCCCCCGCAGACCACCAGGAGGTCGGATCCACCGTCGAGACCGCCACCATTCCGCGCGACGACGTCCACGCCGCGATACGCAACTGGGCGCGAGAGCTCTGACACAGGGCTAGAACGTCGGCGGCCTTCCGCTTGGCGTCGTCGGCGGGTTGTCCAGCGATTCGATGACGATCAGGCGGTCGTCGGGGACGGGCAGCGGCACGGTGTCCGGCACACCCAGGGCGCGCGCGAGGTCGCGCACGGTCTGCGGCATCGGGCGGGCTTGTACTCGTGGCTTTCGCCAGCGCTTCATCAGGATCCCTTTCCTCGGGCCGGCCGGCAGCGGTCTTCGCTACCTCTGCCGGCCGGGCCGTGGAGATCAGTTGAAGATCACGTCCGAGCAGGAGTAGAAGGCCTCGCCGGAGTCGGGCCAGTGGCGTTGCCAGATCGAGTAGATCAGGTGCCTGCCGGTGCGCCCGCCGGGCAGGTTCGCCTGGAGCTGGTAGGCGTTGCCGACGATCCGCGGGTTGTCCTGCTTGTAGAACGGGGTGTCTTCCAGGTCGGACCACTTGAGCGGTTTCGTCGGGTCGTAGCCCGGCTTGGTGACGTACAGCTCGAAGGTGCCCTCGTGCGCGGCGGTCAGCTGATACTTGAAGGTGTACGGGCCGCTGCCCGGCATCGTGGTCGCCGGCCAGTCGTTGCGGGCCAGGTCGAGCCCCTTGTACTTGCCCCGGCCGGCGCTGCACAGCTTGCCGTCCGGGATGATCTCGCGGCTGCGGCCGCTGGCGTCACCGATGTTGACCTCGTCCCAGTCGTAGATCGGCCAGCTGTCGCCCACCGCGATGGCGGCCTTGCACGCGGCGGACCGCGGGGTCTCCGGACCCTCCTGGAAACAGCGCATGATCCGGCTGATCGGGTTGCCCATCGAGCCGTGCGCGAGGGCGGGGACGGCGGTGAACACCGAGACCGTGCCGAGCACGGCGGTCAGTATCGCGACTTTGACGGCGGAGCGGGAAAACTTCATCGCACGATTCCTCTCATAAGAGGTCTAGACCACACCACAGTAGGTGTGGCGGCGCACCGGCGTGTAGGCCCGAAAGTCGGGCGCGAGAGATTTCGCGCGCGCTCCGCCCACCTCGGGGCCCCGGGAGACGGGGTGCGGAACGGCGCGGTCAGGTCGTCCAACGGTGTAGGGCTTGCCGTTCTTCGGCACCATGCGGACGTCGATGAGCGCACGAGCAAAGGTGACGATCGACGACAACTGGCGCCTACCGGCGCTTGTTGGCACGACGGTGTCGAAGGCGCCGGGCGTGTCGTTATGCGGCAAGGTGACGTTGGAGGTCACGATGGCGGAACTGGACGGCAGTGCCGGTCAGACGCAGGATGCCTGCGGCATAGGCCCAGTCCAGGAACCGTCCGAATCGCCAGGGCAGCAGCTTCCGGCGCCGGTAAGTGATCAGGCCGGCGATATGACGTGGCCACGGCGAGGTGGCCACGATCGCGCACAACGCGATCATCACGGCGGTGGGGATCGCGTCGTCGCCCGAAAGACCAGCCACGCAACCAACGATCAGGACCGCGACCACATAGATGTCGCGGTGCAGTGCATCCCGCATCAGGGCGCTGGGGCGCGCCACCATGTCTTGAGTTCCGCCAAGACTCATCAACAGCCAGACGGCCAGCGCCGCCATCAGACTGCGGGCGGCGCGTTCGTCGAACGCATCGGCGAAGGCAGGTAGAAGCCCGCAGAATCCGTACCTGATGACGCCCTCGACCGCGACGACAGTCGCGTACATCACCGCTGCAATCGCGCACAGGACGACGCCCTGCTTGATTTGGCCGGAGAATCGGCGGGAGTGCCTGCGGAGGCTGATCCGTTTCGGCGAATCACCGGCGTAGACGGTGCTCCACCAGGCGACGAACACCACGACCGAGGCTGCAATCAGCAGGTCGAGCCAGTCCGCCCAGGTCGGCGGCATGTGCATCACCTGCGACGACAAGTAGTAGACGGCGGTAAGGATGCTGACCCCGACGCTGAGCAGGGTGGCTGTGAGGCGGACGTGTATCCCGGTGAGGTCCGTCGCGGAGCGCCACAATTCGTGCACGTAGAAGTCGGTGCCGGAACGTCCTTGCGCCGCCGTGGACGCCAGGTGCCGCGTCAAGGTGTGCAACCAGCGGTGAACGTCGTCGGGATCGTAGTGGCCCCTACCCGGCTTGGTGTGGTGCACGGCTACCGAGGGAACGAGTCGGCTCATCAGGTGGGCGTCGAGCTCGTCGGCGTCGAGGTGGTTGAGCTCCCCTGGCGTGCTTGCACGGTCGCGGTAGACGGTGACGGCAAGATAGAGGCGCAACGGGTTGCCCAGGCACCGTGCCAGCCGGCCCCCTGGATGGCGACGTAGGCGTTGCACGACAGGTCGCCATCGGCGTTCGACCCCGTCCGGTTGCGTCTTGTCAGGGAACCGGTGGCGCAACCAGGCGACGACTTCCTTGACGCCCAGCGGCTGCAGCACGACGACGGTCGTGTCCTCCAGCGGTTCGTCCGCGGCCAAGGCGTGGTATCGCGGCGTTCGGCACGTGATGATCACCGCATCCGGCGTCGGTCCCACTGGCATGTTGAGCGCGGCAAGCACGTGCTGAGCTCTGGTGGGCGGTCCGTCGTCGGGATCCATCTCGTCCAAGCCGTCCAGGATGGGCAAGATCCACCGATCCGCTATCAACGCCTTGGCCGTACGCGACGGCACCCCGTAGGTATCGGCCAGATGCCGCGCCATCCAATCTAAGAGCCGACGACGCACCACCTCCGGATCGTTGTCATCCGAGCGTGTGAACCCGGACAGATTCATCCGGACCGGAACTCGGACGCGGACGGCGGGATCCCGGTCGAGCGCCGACCTCGCGGCAGTGGCCAGGTCGAGGAGCAAGGTCAGCGCGAGCACTGTCTTGCCGGCCCCCGCCTCGCCGAGCACGGCCAACCGCCCCCGCGTGAGCCCTTGGTAGTAGGTGGAAATCGTGGCCGCCGAACCACTCTGTCCGCCACCATCGCCACGCCACCGTACGAGCTCCGCGTCCACCTGCTCGAACCCCGCGTTCGCCGCCTTCAACGCGCCGGTGTCACCCAACAAGCGCGCCAGCAACCGAGCCTCGTCCTCGCTGACGGCACCGAGCAACCTCCGGGCACTCGCAGCCGAAGCGTGACCGCCTTCAACGCCACGGCGCAATGCCACTATCCCCGCCACCGCACCCAGCACCCCGGGAGCCAAGGCCAAAACATTCGCGATACCGGCCCCGTCGTCGACACCCGTCTTATCCAACAACCACCACGTCAACCACGCGAGCCCGAGCACCAACGCCACCACCCCGAGCACGATCGGCACCCGCAGTCGCACCCGCCCCACCACGCCTCCCACGCACAAAGAGCACACAGGCATAGTGCGCCACGACTGATGATCGCTGGGTACCGCCACCTACGTTCCCGTTCGGCGTAGTGACCACTCAGTCGGCCTAGTCTCGGCAAAGGCCAGCGGTTGTTGGCACGACGGCGGCCGAGGTCACTGTCTCTTCCCACTTTGCGTGCTTCGGTTGGGGCTTGCTTTTCTATCGGGTCGATGTCGGCGTGGCGGCGCGGCTAACGTGATCGAATCGATCACCCAAGCTTCCCGAAGGGCCGCCCCGCCGAACATGAGCACGCCGTACGTCCACCGGATCACCAAGTTCGACCCAGCCGATCGCGACAATCGGGGCGCGTACTGCGGGTCCGAGGATGTGTCGAGCGACCGCGGTCCGGTGGAGGCCGCCTACCTTGCCGCCGTGACGGCGTTCGCCGAGGACACCGGCGTGACCCTGCTGACCGTCCGCGACCCCGCGGTCAGCGGATTCGTCCACTTCGGAGCAGCGCCGCCTGTCGACGGCCATGGACTGCACGGGCTGTTCCCACCCGACCTCGCCGGCTACCACGACGGCGCACAGATCACCCTGGACGTCGGGCGCGAACTGGTGCGCGTCATGCTGCGTGATAACGGCGCGTGGTGCCGGCTCGAGGCCGGAGACCGGTTTTTCGTCCACGTCGGCCACGACCAGTACATGTACATCGGAAGCGACCAACCGTGCGGACATGCGGTCGCGCTGACCACCGCGAGCGGTTTGTTCGTCGAA
Source organism: Amycolatopsis decaplanina DSM 44594 (assembly GCF_000342005.1). GTDB lineage: Bacteria > Actinomycetota > Actinomycetes > Mycobacteriales > Pseudonocardiaceae > Amycolatopsis > Amycolatopsis decaplanina. The sequence continues at coordinate 2,208 of NZ_AOHO01000080.1, read as the reverse complement.
CCGCTGGACGGCTCGCCCTACGCCCCGGATGGCGACGGGCCGTACGAATCGCGTCCGGCGGACATGGCGTTCTGGGCTGAGGTGGCGGCACTCGTGGCACGACGCGGCAGGATCCTGTTGGAGGAGCAGATCGTCGGCAACCACTCTCGCTGGCATCGGCTCACCGCCGGCACTGTGCCCGACCTCGGTCCGCGCGCCCTGCTGAACGTGTGGCCGGACCTGTCCACCGATGTTCCAGCAGTGCTGCGCACGATGTCGCCGGACTTCGCCGGCTGGGCCATCCTGGAGCACGCGGACGGCCACATCCAGAGCTTCCACGCCGACGGCGATGACCGGGCGGCCCTGGCCGAAGCGTTCGCCGGTGCCCGCGCGGCCATCCTCCTGCCGCACACCACCGACGACCACAACCCACTGCTCGTGGCCGTGCGACCGGACGACGACGGAATCGTCCGCGCCCGCTGGCCCATCTGAACCGCGGTGGACGAACCAGCGGTGCGCCCAGCTCGCCGCGACCCCTGCGGACAACAACACACGGACGTCCTAACGTCGGCATGAGGGGACGTCAGAGGCAGATTGCTCGACAGCAGTCCAAGGTGGTGAGCACACTGCCACGGTGATCCGTTTTCACTTCCGTCTGAGGCCGCTGGCCGAGGTGGAGCCCTGGGGCGATCGCCGTCTGCACTGGTTCGCTTTGACGGACGGCTGGTACTGGATCGAAGTGGACGGACACAAGCTGTTTCACCACCCGTCGAACGCCGGCGCGGGGCAGCCCACTCCAGTCGACTACTACGTCGTCCGGCTGTGGGAGGACCTTCAGGAAGTGCTGCCGTCTCTGCTGGAACCGGTGCCCGCGGACCTCGTCGACCGCATGACCAGCGATCAGGATGCCTGGTGCGGGGCAGGTGCCGAGGACGCGGAGGCAGCTCTGGACTGGTACAGCAGCCACTTCATGTACACCAGTTACCTCGTCGCCTCGCCACGCATCGTGTGGTGGCGGTCGGTCACCGACCGGGACACGGTCACCGTCGACTGGCGGCACACAGCCGAGCACGAACTTGACTGCACTGCGCCGAGGCACGGACGGGCAAGCGTCTCCACCGAGTTGTTGCTGCGAGCCGTGGAGAAGTTCGACCGAGAACTGATCGATGCGATGGACCGGCGCATCACCGAGATCGAGGCCCGCGGGCTCGATCCAGACATCCGACTCGACCTCGAGCAGCTCCGCCACGAACACCAGCAGCGTTCAGGATCCCTGGCCGCCACACTGCGGCGCGTACCTGCGACGGACTGGACAGCCGTTCGCGAGGGCGTCGCGCGCATCTGCTCGGCGCGAACTCAGAAGCCGCCGTCCGTTGCCACAGACCTGGGTCACCAACTGCAATGTCGTAGCCGCTCATCGGCATGACATACCATCTGGGTGATGGCGTACGCGGGCTCCCGGACCATGAATGTCGGAACCTGGTTGCTGCCCGAGGATGAAGGCGCGTTCGACCTGGCATTGCGCGACACGTTCCCTGGCGCCGGGTGGCGGTGCTCGCAGCCAGGACCGCTGGGACTTCACCCCGTCCACCTCCACGGCTCGCTGGCAAACGCGATGACCTGCGGCGGCCGTGGAGTTCAGGCGTTCCTGCACCTACCGATCGGCGCAAGCCTGCCATCAACCGTCACGCTCGCCGATGGCGTCCCGCTGCCGGACGGGCCACCAGTCGCTGCCATCATGCAACTCCTGCGCTCGACGCGCCGACATGATCCCGGCGGTACGTACTGCGATCACGACGCCCGGTACCAGCACCCGGAAGGCGGTGCGTACTTTGATGCCGGCAGGCTGGCCGTACGCTGGTTCGCGGACGAAGTCGGTGCCTCCGCACACCAGGTCCTCCTGCGGCAAACACGGGCGGTTCGGTCGGCGCTGATAGCCACCACTCGTCCGGCTCGCATCAAAGATGAGAATGGCCGACGGCTGACTGGCTACCGCATCGGTCCGGCCGCTCAGACGATGGTCGAAACGATGGGCATCCTTCTCGGCCGCGCCGGACTACAGCGGTTCCAGATCGGCTGAACTGACCGGCGACAGGTGACTGTGCGCGATTCGGAGAACTTCGCCTCGACACGCTGACCGACGTGGGCGGCCGATGCTTAGAGCGTGTCTTTGAACCTGACTGGGTGGTCCTGGCGCGCTTAGTGGCGGGTCAGGCGCCTGGTCATCAT
>NZ_AOHO01000079.1 GCF_000342005.1 Amycolatopsis decaplanina DSM 44594 | reverse complement strand
AAATCCACCGAACACTCATCACAGACATCAACAACCTCACCAACACCCCTTGACATCTATAGGAGCATCTTTCAGGACATCAGGTGTCCCGAAAGTGGCTTTCGCGACACGCTCAGCGGGCTACCCCCAGCGCTAAACATGCCGAAGGGGCCCCTCACCGCATCCGATGCGGTGAAGGGCCCCTTCGCTACATCCTATCCGGGGAAAGTCCCCTTCAGCCTTACAGCTCGTCGGGTCCGTAGCCGGGCATCTTGCCGGTCACCACGAAGATCATCCGGCGCGCGACCGAGACGGCGTGGTCGGCGAAGCGCTCGTAGAAGCGGCCCAGCAGGGTGACGTCCACGGCCGCGGCGACGCCGTGGTCCCAGTTCCGGTCCATGATGACCGTGAACAGGTGCTTGTGGATCTCGTCGACCTCGTCGTCGTCCGACTCGATCGTGCGGGCGGCCTCGATGTCCTTGGACTTGATGACCTGCTCGACCTGACGGGCCAGGTGCACGCCGACCTCGCCCATCTTGGCGAAGTCGCCCCGCACGGCCTCGGGCAGCACGGGGTCCGGGTGACGGCGGCGCGCGGCCTTGGCCACGTGCAGCGCCAGGTCGCCCATCCGCTCCAGGCTTTCCGCCGCGTGGATCGCGGCGAGGACGGTCCGCAGGTCGGTCGCGACGGGTGCCTGCAGGGCCAGCAGCGCGTACGCCTGCTCCTCGCATTCGGCGCGCGCGTCATCGACCTTCGCGTCGTCGCTGATCACCTGCTCGGCGAGTCCGAGATCGACCTCGAGCAACGCCCGGGTCGCCCGTTCCATCGCGTCGGCGACCTGGAGCGACATGCTCGCTAGGTTCTCGGCGAGCTGTTCGAGTTCGACATGGTAAGCCTCACGCATGGCCCAACCCTACGCCGGAACTGGGGCCAAAAGCCGCATCCCAGAGTGAACCTGACGTGAACCCGGACTAACGAATGATCCTCAGCCTGAGCTGCTGCTCTTCTTGGCGCCGCCGGACTTGGCGGAGCTGGTCGGAGTGGACGCCGTGTCGCCCGCGGGCGGCGCCGGAGCCTTCTCTTCCAGCGGGGTGTTGTTGATCAACGCCTCGAAAACGGCCTTCGACTTGCTCTGCAGCAGGACCTCGTTGCCGCGGCTGTTCGCCTCGCCGGTGGTGGGCACGGTGAGGAACTTGACCTTGTCCGATCCCATCCCGCGCATCGACTTCGCCAGCGTCATCATCTGCTTGATGCCGAGGTTCTCGCCGAAGGTGGCCTTGGCGAACGCGTCGATGAAGCCGCTGAGCTTGCCGGTGTCCAGGATGACGTCCTTCGACATCACCGTCTTCAGCAGCGCGCCGAGGAAGGCCTGCTGCCGTTTGATCCGGCCGTAGTCCGACGTCGGGTCGCCCTTGACGTGCCGCGCCCGGACGTAGTTCAGCGCCTGGTCGCCGGAGATCCGCACCTCGCCTGCCTGCGGGATGATCATGCCGAGCGTGCCGTCGTCGACCGGCTTCTCGTTGTACACGGTGACACCCTGCACGGCGTCCACCATGGATTTGAAGCCGTTGAAGTCGATCCCGACGAAGTGGTTCATCTTCATGCCGGTGATCTGCTGGATGACCTTCGTGACGCACTGCGGGCCGCCGACCGCGTAGGCGGTGTTCAGCTTCGCGATCTTCTGCGCCGGCGAGGTCTCTTCCGAGTACGACGACGTCGCCGGGTCCCAGCGCTTGCATTCGGGACGGCTGATCTCGAGGTCGCGCGGGAAGGACACCATGACGACGCGCTGCCTGTCGGCGGGGACGTGCGCGATCATGACCGTGTCCGAGCGGGCGCCCGGGGTGCCGTCGGCGTCGCCGACGCCGTCTTCGGCGGCCGCGCCGTCACGGGTGTCAGAGCCGACCATCAGGAAGTTCTCGTCACCGGTCTGGCCCGCGGCGTCCTGGATGTCGGCCGAGTCCTCGTCGAGCGAGGCGACGTTGTTGAACTTCGCGTCGAACCAGGTCTGGGCGCCCCACGCCGAACCGATGGAGAGGAACACGAGCGCGGCGACCACGGCGGCGGTGATCCGGCCTGCCTTGGCCGTCTGCCTGGTCTTGCGTTCCTTCTTCTCCTGCAGCCGGGTCTGCGGTGACGACTCCTCGGCAGGCTCGGCGTCGGTGGTCGTGACCACCCGCTGCAGTGCCGTGCGAGTCTGCTCCAGCAGCGCGGCGGGGCGGGAGGCGAGCCGTTCGCGGCGCTCGCGCTTCTTGGCCTCTTCGGCCTCGAGCTCGTCGTGCGCGGCGGAAAACCGCGCGAGCGTGTGGTCGATCTTGCGCTTGGTGATCGTCGCGTCGTCGATCGCCTCGAGCTCGTCGGTCATCGTGAGCCGGTCCATCTCGGACCGCGGCGGGACGCCGGATGGCGACGACGGCGGCTGTGGGACCGGTGACTGCTGCGCCGGCCGCTGCGCCGGGCGGCGGGGACGACGCGGGGGCGGCGGCACCGCGGGCTGCTGCTGCGCGCCCGGGTTCACCACCGGCGGGCGGCGCTGCGTCGGCGCTTCGGGACTGGGCGCGGCCTGCGAGGTGCGGCGCGGCTGGCGTGCGCGAGGCGGACGCGGGGTCTCGGTGGGCTGCGGGTTCCGCGGCGGCGTCTGGACCCGCGGCGTGGCGGGTTCGGCCGCACGAGGCGTGGGCGCCGGGCTTTCGACGGGGGCGGCCGGACGGGCACGGCGAGGTGCGGGCGGCTCCGTCCGGGCGGCGCGCGCACCGGGTCTCGGAGGCTCGGGTGACGGCTCGCTCTGCCGAAGACGGCGCGAAGCGGGCGCTTCGGCGGCGGGGTCGAAGATCGGGCGTTCACCGGTATGACGTGCGACGACGTCGGAAACGCTGATCCCGCCGTGGGTGTCCATCGAGCGGCGTCGAGCCCTGCGGCCGCGCTCACCGGCACTTCTGTCGGTGTGGCTGTGGCGACCGGTCCCCGGGTTGTGGTGCTCGTCGGGCACTCGGTCTCCTTTCACGCCTGGCGTCGAAGCTCTTTCGTTATCGTACGGACACCTCAGGTTCGTGGCGACAACCATCCCGGAATTTTCTTCACCCAAGGTACCGAGAAGCGCCGAACGGTCCATGCGATCGGGTGAGCGGTCGCCGTTAAAGCTGCGTTAAAGGTGCAAAGCGGCTACACAGAGTGCGACACTTGACCGAGTGAGTGGTTAGGCGCCCGGGGACTCCGCGGCGTTCATCGAATAAGGAATCGTCCGCGACGATTCCTTGTCCTGATAGGCCACTTTGTTTCGCCCCGCGCGTTTCGCCGTATACAACAAAGCATCGGCGCTGCGCAACTGCCGTTCAGGTTCCGGTACGAGATCCGGCTCCGCGCGGCTCTCGTGCGCGAGTCCCACGCTGATCGTCACCGAGAGACCGGGACGGATCCGGCGCCACGGATGGCGGGCCACCCGGATACGGGCGGTGTCGGCGATGCGCACGGCGCGGGCGGCGTCGACGTCCGGGATGACGAGAGCGAACTCCTCGCCTCCGTAGCGGGCGCAGAACGCCTCCGGCGGAAGCCCCTGCTGCAGCAGGTCGGCCACTTCGCGCAGCACCCGGTCGCCGACCAGGTGCCCGAAAGTGTCATTGACGTCTTTGAACAGGTCGAGGTCGACCAGGGCGATCGCGATCCCGGGCGGGCCGCGGTGCTCGACGGCCGGGCCGTGCAGCCACTGGTCGAGGTAGCGGCGGTTGTAGCTGGACGTCAACGTGTCCCGCAGACTGCCGGCCCTGGCGAGGTCGAAGGCGGATTTGAGGTGGTGGTACGCGCGTCGCCAGTCGCCCTGGGTGGCGAATGCTCCGGCGATCGACTCGTGGAGGCTGAGCAGATCGGTGGGCCGCGCGCCCGGTGGGAGCGCGGCCTCGTCGTCGGCTGCCACGCTCACCTCCGCCACGAATTGGTTTTCGTCGTATAGGAGGGAACTCTTGAGGTATGAGTACGGGCCAAAGTGAATATCGCTCAAGAGGACGACGGTTCGCCGCCATTGTCACGCACCGAAGTGCCGTTCTGTAAGGAGTAAAACGGCTCGACGTCTTTGAGCTGCGAAAACTGATCCTTCGCCCAGTAACTCACGTCAGTCACATCGTCATTCAGCAACAGTGCGTAATCATTCCAGCTCAGCCAGCGCCAGTCGCCAACTTCGTCCGGATGCGGTTCGGGATCGTCGTCGACCCAGGCGACGAAGACCGGGCAGAACTCGTTCTCGACCACGCCTTCGAACGGCGGCGTGGAGTAGCGGTACGCCGGAAGGACGCACCGGAGCCCGTCCAGCCGGGGCAAGCCGAGCTCGAAGGCGGCGCGGCGCCGGACGGCCTCCTCGATCGGTTCACCCGGTGCGGGGTGCCCGCAGACACTGTTGGTCCAGACCCGGGGCCACACCTTCTTGGTGGCGGCGCGGCTGGTGATCAGCAGGGCCTGGTCGCTGCTGCGCAACAGATAGCAGGAGAACGCCAGGTGCAGCCGGGTGTTCTCGTGGTGCGCGGCCAGTTTGGGCGCGGTTTCGCCGGTCGGTTCGCCGTCCTCGGTCACGTAGACGATGCGTTCGGTGTCCGCTTCGGTCATGTTGTTCATCGGACCCACTGAACCAGCAGGCTCGCTGTAACCGGTACCGCGACCAGAGTTACCCCTGTTCGTGGGATGAAAGGTGCTCGACGAGCAAAGAGGTGACGGCCTCGGGTGCCTCTTCCACCACCCAGTGGGAGACATCCTCGATCATCTCGAAGCGGTACGGGCCGGTGACCCGATTCGCGGTGTCGAGCGCGGCCGTCGAACCGAAGGCGGCGTCCTCGGTGCTCCAGATGTAGAGCGTCGGAACCTCGATCGGCCCGATCTTCCCGCCGGGGCGGCCGGCGCGGTACCAGTTGAGCGCGGCGGTCAGCGCGCCCGGCTCGGACAGTCGCCGGACGTATTCGTCGACCTTGCTCGGCGGCACCTTCCAGTCGAACATGCGGCGCAGCGCGTCGGCGTTGTTCTCGAGCATCCGCCGTTCGGTGACGCGGGTCTGCCGCCATTCGGTCATGTACGCCGACCGGAGATGCTGGTCCTCGTCGGTCTTCATGGCCTCCGCCAGCGCGGCCGGATGCGGCGTCGAAACGACGGTGAGACTGCGAAGCCTGCCGGGATGCGCGTCGGCCGTCCACCACGCGACGGCGCCGCCCCAATCGTGTCCGACGAGATCGAATTCGTTCCACCCCAAGCGATCCGCGATCGCGATGACGTCACCGACGAGGTCGTCGATCCCGTATTCGGACGCCTGTTCCGGCCGGACGTCCGGCGAGTAGCCGCGCTGATCCGGTGCCACCGCGCGATAGCCGAGTACGCCGAGCGTCGCGACCTGGTGCTCCCATTCCACCGCGGCCTCGGGAAACCCGTGCAGCAGTAGGACGGGACGGCCGTCTTCGGGGCCCGCCGCGATGGCGTCGAAGGAACCGGCCGCGGTGGGGATGCTCAGCTGCTCGATCACGACGCCGACTTTACGGGCCGCCGGTTTCGGGCGGGCGGCAAGGGATTGACGACGAGTGTCCGATTCGCATCTAATGACCCCGTGGCCGATCTTCGGCCACACTGGGGAAACTGGGGTAATACATGTCGAACAGTTGGAAGCGCCGGCTCGCCGCCGGCGCCGCTTCCGTCGCGCTCGCGGGCGGAATCGCCGTCACGGCGGCGAATGTCGCGGTGGCCGAAGAGGCACCGGTCTCGGTCGCCGGGGTCTGTGACGGGAATCCTGGCTGTCAGCTCGGGCCGTATTCCAGCCTGAGCAGTTGCCAGATCGAGCAGAGCAACATGGCCCGGTACTACACGATCACCATGCGGTGTTTCGAGGTCGACACCGGCCAGTGGAAGTTCGCCTACAAGACCAGGGGCACCTGAGTCGTGAAAGGAAACGCTCCCGCCGGTCCGACCGGCGGGAGCGTTTTTTCGTTTCAGCCCCCCGAGTGCATGTCCTCGGCCTCAGGGACGCAGTCGTCGTCCGGGTCGTCGAGCCAGCCGTGCGGCAGCGTGACCTTGCCCGGCGAACCCTGCCGCCCGCGCGGCCCGGTGGCCGCGCTGGGGAAGGGCGCGTCGTGGTCGAGCTTGGCGATGAGCTCGTCGAGCTGGTCCATGCTGGACAGCATCGCGAAGCCGCGTCGCAGTTCCGAGCCGACCGGGAAACCCATGAAGTACCAGGCCATGTGCTTGCGGATGTCGCGCATGGCCTTGTCGTGGCCGTCGTGTTCGACGAGCAGTTCCGTGTGGCGGCGCAGCACCTTCGCGACCTCTCCGAGATTCGGCGGAGTGGGCTGCGGGCGCCCGGCGAAGGCGGCTTCCAGCTCGCCGAACAGCCACGGCCTCCCCAGGCAGCCGCGTCCGACCACGACACCGTCGCAGCCGGTCTCGTCGACCATGCGCAGCGCGTCCTCGGCGGAGAAGATGTCGCCGTTGCCGAGCACCGGGATACTGGTGACGGCTTCCTTGAGCGCCGCGATCTTCGTCCAGTCGGCCTGACCGGAGTAGCGCTGCGCGGCGGTGCGCGCGTGCAGGCTGACCGCCGCCGCGCCCTCCGCCTCGGCGATCCGCCCGGCGTCGAGGTAGGTCAGGTGGTCGTCGTCGATGCCCACCCGGAACTTGACTGTGAACGGCACGCCCGCCTCGGCCGCGGCCTTCGCCGACTCGCGCACGATGTCGGCGAACAGCTTGCGCTTGAACGGCAACGCCGCGCCGCCGCCCTTGCGCGTCACCTTCGCCACGGGACAGCCGAAGTTGCTGTCGATGTGGTCGGCGAGACCCTCGCCGGTGATGATGCGGACGGCCTCGGCCATGGTCTTCGGGTCGACCCCGTAAAGCTGCATGGACCTGGGCTTTTCGTTCTCGCCGAAGGTCATCATGTGCATCGTGCCCGGGTGGCGCTCGACCACCGCGCGGGCGGTGATCATCTCGCAGACGTAGATGCCCGCGCCGTACTCCTGGCACAGCTGCCGGAAAGCGACGTTGGTGATGCCCGCCATCGGAGCGAGCACGACCGGCGGATCGACCTCGTAGGGACCGATCTTCAGGCTGGGCTTGCTCAGGGTGGCTGTCACGTCCTCCATTGTCGCCTGTGGTGTCTGTCACTCGCAGGTGGGCCGGTCTCCGTCGCCGATCGGAACAGGACGAGGGGTGGTCACGGTCCATTCCAGGGAAGCAGGCCTTCTCGTTCTCGTGAACTTCGTCTTCGTCTCTCCACACGGTCAGCTCGGGAAAGTCGAGGCTGTCGAAGTGCACCGATCGGACGCCTTCGAAGTCCCGATGCCCGGTTCGCGGCCGTGCACTCCGATCGATGTTCGAATTGTGACCGTGTGGATTTTGGGACGTCAGATGTCCCGAAATCCACACAGTGGCCGAGTTTTCACTCGGTCTGCACAGTCTTGCGGCGACGCACATTCGGGAGTCGGACCGTACCGATCGCGCGGGGGCGGAATCCTTAGGCTCGGCGGATGTCCGTGCTGCAGGCCTTCGCCGACGAATCTTTCAAAGAGGACGACGGCGGTGGCTTCTACGTACTCGCGGCGGCGGTCTTGCCTGTTGAGCGGCATGCCGAGCTGCGCAAGGTCATGTTCGGCATGCGGGCCGAACGCACGGGGAAACTGCATTGGAACGTGCTGACCGACGGTCAGAAGCGAGCGGTCGTCAAGCAGGTCGCAGACTTCGAGGAGCTGCACCTGGTAGCGGTGGGTACTCCGGTGCCGGCGCGACGCCAGGAACGCGGCCGTTCTCTGTGTATGCAGCGCCTGGTGATGGAGCTGCACGCGCTCGACGTCTGTCTCCTGGTGGCCGAGGGCCGCACAACCCAGCTCGACGCCCGCGACGTTCGCACCGTCCAGCAAAGCCGCTTTTCGCTGCCTCAAGGCTCCGCGTTTCGTGTTCGGCACGTTCGCGGTGCCGATGAGCCGCTGTTGTGGATCCCGGACATCGTCGCTGGGGCTGTCCGCGCTCGCAGACAAGGAATTCCCGTCTACGCCGACCAGCTGGGCGAGTGCACGATCGAACTGGAGGTCGACACGCGTGCCTGACCCTGGACATGCGTAAGGCCAGGGTCCCGGTATTCCCCGGGTGCACCTGGCCTTGCGACTCGTGTAACGCCCGCGGCGCCACACTCGGCGTCTCCCGGAACTGCTCGGGCGACTTGTCAAGCGTAGCTCATGAGCGTCAAGCGTGCTGGGCGCCGATTTCGGTAGCTTCGCTTCCATGAGCGTCCGGACCAGACTCGACGACCTCTACGCGCGACGGCTCCGCGCCCGCCTTCGCCAAGGCCCGCTGCCCAAGCACATCGGCGTGATCATCGACGGCAACCGCCGGTGGGCCCGCGCGATGGGTTTCGAGGACGTCCGCGAGGGGCATCGCCACGGTGCCCGGCACATCGCCCGGTTGATGACGTGGTGCGAAGGCCTCGGCATCGGGCACGTGACGGTGTACCTCGCCTCGGTCGACAACCTGACGAAGCGCGCGTCGCCGGAGATGGCCTTCTTGATGCAGGTGATCGAGGACGTCGTCCGTGACCGGCTCACCGTGCCGGGCGCGAACTGGCGTGTCGTGCCCGTGGGGCGTCTCGACATGCTGCCGTCGTCCACGGCCGAGGTGCTGAAGCGGGCCGAAGAGGACACCCGTGCTGCGACGGGACCCGAGTTGACCCTCGCGATCGGGTACGGAAGCCGTGAGGAGATCGCCGACGCCGTCCGCGATCTCGTGCTCGAAGGGGCGGCGGGGGGCAAATCCCTGGTGGAGATCGCGGAGACCGTTTCCGTCGACGCCCTTTCCGCGCATCTGTACACGGCGGGCAGTCCCGATCCGGACCTGATCATCCGGACCAGCGGCGAGGTCCGGCTGTCCGGATTCCTGCTGTGGCAGGCCAAGGACTCCCAGCTCTACTTCTGCGACGTCAACTGGCCGGGCTTCCGGTACGTCGACCTTCTGCGAGCGCTCCGGGTGTGGGCACGATCGCGATGATCACGCAGGTCGCGACCACATCGTCATCACGATTGAGTAGTGCTACGGATCCCTCGGCGGGCCTCAGGCCGCATGCTGATCGCCATGACCACCGATGGGGATGTGCTCCTCAGGCTCGCCGGGGAGATCGACGACCTTGGGGCCCGCCTCGCGCGGGTCGGCACGGAGCTGCGGACCGTCCAGTCCGGAGCGGAGCCGAAGCACGAAGAGGCGCCTGAGCAGGCAGAGCAGCCCGCCGCTCAGCAGACGGAGCAGCCGCGGCAGCCCGCCGAGCAGCAGGCCGAGCAGCCACAGGCCGAGCAGCCGCAGGTGCCGCACCAGGCCCTGCCCCAGCAGCCGCCTGTCCAGCCGCAGATGCCCCAGCAGCCGTACCCGCGCTACTTCACGCACCCGCAGCACCCCCAGTACCAGGGCCAGTACCACCAGCAGTATCAGCAGGCCCAGTACGCGCAGTGGCAGCAGCAGTACCAGCAGCCGCAGCAGCCTTACCGCCCGTACCAGCCGGCTCCGAAGGTGTCGCTCGCCGAGAAGCTGGGCAAGGAAGGCGCCGGCAGCAGGCTGCTGGCCTGGATCGGCGGCGCGGTCACGTTGCTCGGCATCGTGCTGTTCCTCGTGCTCGCGATCCAGCGGGGCTGGTTCGGCCCGTTGCCGCGGGTGATCGGTGGCGCCGTGCTCGGCGCGGCGCTGGTCGGGATCGGGCTTCGCCTGCACCGCACGCCGGCGGGCCGCACGGGCGCGTTCGCGATCGCCGCGACCGGGATCGGGGCGTTGTACCTCGACGCCATCGCCGCGACGACGATGTACGAGTACCTCCCCGCCTACGCCGGTCTCGCGATCGGGCTCCTGATCGCGGTCGGCGGGTTGCTGCTGGCCGTGCGGTGGAAGTCGTCGCTGCTCGCGACGGCCGTCGTGCTCGGCTGCGTGGTCTGCGCGCCGATCATCACGCAGGGTTTCACCCCGCAGCTGGTCGCGTTCCTGCTCGTGGTCCAGGTCGCTTCGACGCCGGTGCAGCTGCGCCAGTCGTGGCCGTCGGTCGCGGTCGCGGCCGGGATCCCGCCGCTGGTCGCGTCGGTCTTCAGCACGGCGTTCACCGGCCTCGGCGGCAGCACGGCCAACACCGCCGCCGCGCTGGCCGCGGGAGGCACCGGACTCGCGCTGGCCCTGATCGTCACCGCCAAGCGGCCAGGGGACGCCGCCGCGCTCGCCCTGCTCGCCGTCGCGCCCGCGCCGTCGTTGCTCGCCGCGTTGTTCCTGCCGAAGACCTCGGCAGTGCTCGTGACCGCGTCGGTCGCGCTGGTGTTGCTCGGGGTGTGGGCGGCCGGGCAGTGGCTCAACGGTTGGACGGGCGACCTCGCGGGCGCAGCCGGGCTCCTCGCGGCCCTGCAGACGACGATGACGCTGTTCGACGGCAGTGCCCGTTCGGCGATCCTCATCGGCGAAGGGGTTCTGCTGGCACTGGTCGCGCTGTGGACGAAGAAGCACGTGGCGCTCTTCGGAGGCCTCGGCTTCGCGGTCATCGGCGGCATGATCGCGCTCGTCTTCGACGTCCCCCCGACGCTCTTCTTCCTGATCCGGAACCGTCCGGACGCCGACCTCGCCGCCGCCTTCCTGGTGGCCCTCGCGATCTTGGCCGTCTCGATCACGCTTCCGTGGGTCTCGCACCGGCTCGGGCTGTTCAAGGCCGCGTCGGAGAACGTGGTGCCGTGGCTCTTCGCCGGGGTCTGCGGGCTCTACGGCGCGGGCGCGATGGTGCTGTGCGGCGCGTTGCTGGCGGTCCCCGGCCGTTCGGGTTTCCTGGTCGGCCACGTGGTGATCACGGTGTCGTGGACGGTCGCCGCGCTGGTACTGCTCATCCGCGGCATCTCGGCGGTCAACCTGCGGGTGATCGGCTTCGTGCTGGTCGGCGCCGCGGTGCTGAAGCTGGTGCTGTTCGACCTCTCCGCCCTCGACGGCCTGGCGAGGGTCGCCGCCTTCCTCATCGCCGGTCTGGTGCTGCTCGGCGCCGGGACGCGTTACGCGAAGCTCGTCGCGTCTCGCTGAGCGGACGAGGAAGAAAACCCGCCGGGTCGTGGTTGGTCGGTTCATGAGCTACCGACCCGACCCGCGGCTCGCCGAGCGGGCGAAGGAGAACGTCGCCTGGCTGACCACGATCAGCCCGAAGGGCCGCCCTTCGCCCCGCCCGGTGTGGTTCGTCCTCGACGGTGAGGATTTCATCGTCTTCAGCCGGCCGGACACGGCGAAGACCCGCCACATCGAAGCCAACTCCGAGGTCAGCCTCCACTTCAACAGCGACGAGCACGGGGGCTCGATCCTGGTGATCGGCGGCAAGGCCGAGATCCTGCCGGACGGTCTCGCGTCGGAGCAGCCGGGCTTCCTCGACAAGTACGAGAAGCACTACCCGGCGATCGACTACGACGTCCCGAAGTTCGACCGGGAGTACAACGTCCGGATCAGGATCCGGCCGGAACGCACCTGGGGTTTCTAGAAGCCGACGGTCACACAGGCCAGCCTGGCCCCCGCGGTCCCGGCGTGGCCCGGGTCGGTGTGCGTATGCGTTTCGTGGATCACGATCGAGTTCGCGCGCCGATCGGTGAACGTCCAGTCCACCTTGGACACGGCGACGCCGCGGCCGGCGGCGTCGGTGGTGAGGTCGAGCCAGATCTCGTTGCGGGGGTTGGCGTAGGCCGGATCCACCGACGGCTTCACCGGGTCTTCGACGTTCTGGTAGTGCGGTCCGGCGAGATCGCCGGTGGCGCCGCACGGCTTCGTGTGCGCGTGGGCGCCGTATTCGCGGTTGGGCAGCAGACCGGTCACGAGCAGAGCGGTCGAGGTGCCGAAGGCCTTGGACGTCAACCCGAAAACGTGCGCGCGGGCACCGGGCGGCACCAGTTCCGGTTTGTAGCTCGTGAGGCCGCTTTTGGCGGTGATCACGTGGACCCGGGAGCCGGGGGCGGCGGTGGCCGGCCCGGTGCCGGCGGTCAGGGCCAGTGTGGCCGCGGACAGGACAAGGGCGAGTGCGGGGACGGGGCGCATGCCCCCTTGCCTAGTCCGCACGACATCGGGCACGCCAGACAGATCACTCGGTCGGGCGATCATTCTCAAACTATGAGCAGGGAAAAGTGAGTAGCAACCCTCCGGATCGCACCTGGCTGGTCGCGGTCGCCGCCGCTCTTTGGGGTACCGACGGCCTTCTTCGGCTCCCTCTCGCCGAGGCGCTCCCGGCGGCCACGGTCGTCTTCTGGGAGCACCTGCTCGTGGTGCTCGTGCTGAGTCCGCTCATTCCCAGGGCTTTCCGCGCGTTGCGCCGGTGCGGTCCGCGGGAATGGCTGGCCGTGCTCGCCATCGGCGGCGGTTCTTCCGCGCTCGCGACGGCGATGTTCACCGCGGCCTTCAAACTGGGCGACCCCGTGACGCCGTTGGTGCTGCAGAAGCTCCAGCCGGTGTTCGCCGTGCTGGCGGCCTATTTCGTACTCCGTGAGCGGGTCCGCCCGGGATATGCCTTCTTCGCGATCCCGGCGCTGCTGGGCGCTTGGCTGCTGGCGTTCAAGGATCCGCTGAACATCCAGGTCGCCGCGGCGAAGGCGGCGCTGCTGGCGATCGGCGCGGCCGCGTTGTGGGCGGCGGGCACGGTACTCGGCCGGTTGCTCTCCACCGAACTGGCGCCGAAGGAGGTCACCACCCTGCGCTTCACCGTCGGGCTCCCGGTCGCGGCGGGCATCGTGGCGTACCAGGGCGGCCGGTTCGCGGTCGGCTGGGACAACGCGCTCGGGCTCGGCCTGCTCGCGCTGGTCCCCGGCCTGCTGGCGCTGAGCCTGTACTACCTGGGCCTGCGGTCGACTCCCGCCGCCAGGGCGACGCTCGCGGAGCTGGCCTTCCCGGTCACGGCGGCTGTTATCGGCGTAATGTGCTTGAACGCCGATTTGTCGGGTACTCAGTGGCTGGGCCTCTCCGTCGTGGTCGTGTCAGTGACTTCGCTCGGCTGGCATGAAAAGGTCAGGCGTCAACCGATGGTCTTGGAGCCGCCGCATGGTCGAGCACACCGGCGAGACGAAGAACGAACGCCTGACCCGCAACGTCAGTGAACTCCTGCAGGAGCTGCGGGTCGCGCAGGCCGGCGTCCAGATCCTCTTCGGGTTCCTGCTCACGGTGGTGTTCACCGACGAGTTCCACGAGGCGAGCGGATTCGAGAAATCCGTTCACCTGACGGCGGTCCTGCTCACGGTCAGCTCGACGGTGCTGCTGACGGCGCCCGCCGCGTGGCACCGGCTGCTGTTCCGCACCGGCAACCGTGAACGGATCCTCACCTACGGCAACCGTTCCGTCCTGGTCGGGCTCGGCTGCCTGGCGGCCGCCATCACCACGACCGTCGCGCTCATCGCCAAGGTCGTCTTCGGCCCGATCGCGATGGTGATCCTCGGCGTGGTGTCGGCGGTGCTGTTCGTCGGCATGTGGTTCGTCGTGCCGAAGATGATCGACCGCAACGGCGGCTGAGTTTCCGATCCAGCACGCGGTGCCCGCCGGGAACGCGTTCGACGTTCCCCATGGGACGAAGCGACCGAGCGGGGCAAGTGTTCATCCGCGGTTGGCGGACGCGTTGCCTCCACGAACGTAGGTTGCGGCCGTGAACGACTCCTCCAGACGGACCTTCCTGCGCGGCGCGGGCCTGCTCGGCGCCGGTGCGGCGGTGTCCGCGTTGCCGGCACTCGGTGCCCCCGCGGCTTCGGCGACCTTCGGCCACCAGGGCCCGGACACCGAAGACGGCCGCTTCACCCTCGCGGTCCTGCCCGACACCCAGTACCTCTTCGACGCCGACCGCGGCGACCCCGCGCCGTTGGACGCCACGCTGCGGTACGTCACCGGTGGTGGCGAAAACATCGTCTTCCTGGCGCATCTCGGCGACCTCACCGAGAACGGGCAGCCAGGCGAGTTCGACCAGATCAGCCGGTCGTTTCAGCATCTGGACCGGCGACGGTTCCCGTACAGCACGCTGGCGGGCAACCACGACATCAAGTCCTCGACCGACGACCAGCGCGGCCGCACGCCGTACCTGGACGCGTTCGGACCGCAACGGCAGCGGGGGTCGCGGACCTTCCGCGGCGCGAGCCCGGACGGCTACAACAGCCATCACGTCTTCCGCGCGGGCGGGCGTGAGTGGCTGCTGCTCGCGCTCGACTGGCGGCCGTCGGCGGGCGGGCTGGAGTGGGCGCGGTCGGTGCTCGCGCGGAATCCGCGGCTCCCGGCGATACTGACCATCCATGAATTGGTATGGGCCGACGAGGCCGGGCAGGCTCGGCTTTCCGAGTTCGGGCAGAAGGTTTGGGACGAACTGATCGCCGGGAACGACCAGATCTTCCTGACGCTCAACGGGCACTACTGGCCGCCCGGCCGCGCGGTGAAACGGAACGACGCGGGCCACGACGTCCATCTGCACATCACCAACTATCAGGACCGCTACTACGGCGGCAGCGCGATGATCCGGCTCTACCGGTTCGACCTGGCGCGGAACGTGATCGACGTCCGCACGGTCTCGCCGTGGCTGGCGGACCAGGCACCGCGGCTGAACGAGTTGCAGCGGCGGGAGATCGAACGCACCGGCCCGGCGGACTACTTCAGCCTGGAGATCGACTTCGAGTCCAGGTTCGCCGGTTTCGCGCCGGCCCCGGTCCCGCCCGCGCGGCCCGCCGAACGGCAGCTGATCCGCGGGACCGTGGCCTATTGGCGGTTCGAAGGCCGTGACGGCGCCCCCGTCAGCGCTGTTGACGGTGTCCGTGACCTTTCGGGCCGGGGCAACGACCTGGTCCGGGTGACCCTGCCCGGCAGCGCGCCCGAGGCGCTGCGGTTCTCCTCCGAGTTCTCCGCGCGGCAGCCGTCGAGGTCGAGCCTCCGGTTCGACGGAGGCAAGAAACCGGCTCGCGGTGGGTATCTGCGCACGGCGGACAGCGCGCCGATGAACGCGGAGACGTTCGCGCGCGGCTACACCTTCGAGGCGTTCGTGAAACTGCCCGAGGATTTCAAGGACGGCAAGCATTCCTGGGCCGCGATCTTCGGCAGGCAGGGCTCGGGCGGCAAGGCGGGCAAGACCGGTGACGATCCCGGCGAGCCGTCGGCCACACTGTCCCTTTCGGACGGTGCGGCGTTCCAGTGGGCGGTGTTCCCGGTGAACCAGAACGGGATCTCGACCTGCTGGGGGCACGAACTGGCGTTGCGTGAGTGGATCCACGTCGCCGCCGTCAACGACGGCAGGCGGACGACGCTCTACGTCGACGGCTGCCCGGTGCTGCGGAACCCGAAGACCGCGGCGGCGGGGATCGCGAATCCCGGCGGCTCCTGGCTGATCGGCGCCTATGCCTACGACTCGATCGTCGAGCAGGCGTTCCACGGCTGGCTCGGCGACGTCCGCGTGGTGGGAAGGGCGCTGGAGCCGCGCGAGTTCATGCTCGGCTGAGCCCGCGGATCGTGCGCGGTAATGGTGGATCTCCGTCCCCATTATCGCGCACGGTCTTTTCCGGAGTAATAAGGGGCCCTCTTGACAAGCGGTGGACAATAAAAAATCGGCGCCCGAATCAGAATTACTGATCGATGCGCCGAATGTGTCGCCATTCTAGCCGCTGTGAGGGGAACTTGTCAAATCAGGGGTACGACGAGGAATTGCGATCCGAACGGCAGTACGTCGCGTCGCTCTACGGACGGCTGGACGCCGAACGTGCGCGGGTGAAGGAGGCGTATGCCGGTGCGCTGCAGGGAGAAGGCTTCGCGCTCGCCGAGCGTGAGGTCTCGGTCGGCGCCAAGGCCCGCGAGATGGCCCGGCTGAAGATCGCCGACGAGGGCCTTTGTTTCGGCCGTTTGGACGCCCTTTCGGGAGAACGGTCGTACGTCGGCCGGATCGGCCTTTTCGACGAAGAGAACGACTACGAACCCTTGGTGCTGGATTGGCGGGCGCCGGCGTCGCGCGCGTTTTACTGCGCGACGGGGGCGTCCCCGGAAGGAATGGCCCGGCGCCGTCAATTCCGCACCCTCGGGCGCGACGTCCTCGAATTCACCGACGAGGTCTTCGGCCGTCCGGAATCGGCGGGGGAACGGGGTGACGCCGCGCTCCTGGCCGCGGTCAACGCGCCGCGCGGCGAGGGGATGCGGGACATCGTCGCGACGATCCAGGCCGAGCAGGACGAGATCATCCGGCTGGACCACGCGGGCGTCGTCGTCGTGGAGGGCGGCCCGGGCACCGGGAAGACGGCGGTGGCGTTGCATCGTGTGGCGTACCTGCTGTACACGAAACGGGAGCGCATGGAACGTCGCGGCGTGCTCGTGGTCGGGCCCAGTAGTGGCTTCCTCGACCACATCGGCCGTGTCCTGCCGTCGCTCGGCGAGACCAGCGCCGTCTTCGCGACACCTGGTGACCTCGTGGCCGGTCTGCGCACCGAACGCGAGGACCCGCCGCCGGTCCAGCGGCTCAAGGGCTCGCTGGCGATCCTGGACGTGCTCGCGGCGGCGGTGGCGGACCGGCAGGAACTGCCCGCCGAGCCGGAGCCGATCGAGCTCGACGACGTCACCGTGCCGCTGGACGCCGAGGTCGCGGCGGCCGCCCGCGAGGTCGCGCGGGAAAGCGGCGGGCTGCACAACGAGGCCAAGGCCGTCTTCGCCCGCGAGGTGATCGCCGCGCTCGCCACGCGCGCGGTCGACCGGATCGGCGCGGGCTGGCTGCCGTCGGACGACCGGCACACTCGCCCGGAGATGCTCAAGAACGCTCGGCGGGACCTGGAAGCCAGCGAGGAGCTCGGCGCGGTGCTCGATCGCCTCTGGCCGTCGCTGACGCCGCGGCGGCTGCTCGCCGACCTCTACGCCTCGCCGGAGCGGTTGCGGGCGGCAGGCGCCGATCCGGCGCTGTTCCGCGAGGACGCGGACGCGTGGACGGTTTCCGACGTGCCGTTGCTGGACGAAGCCGCCGAACTGCTCGGCCGCGACCGCACCGCCGAGCGCCGGGCGGAGGAACGGCGGCGGCTGGAACGGAAGGAATACGCCGAGCGGGTGCTGGAAATCGTCGAGGTGGAAGACGATCACGACGATTACGAGTTCGCGCTGCGGCCGACGGACGTGCTGATGGCGGAGGAACTGGCGGACCGCTTCGCCGAACGTGACGAGCGGGATCTGGCCGAACGTGCCGCCGCCGACCGGGAATGGACCTATGGCCACGTCGTGGTCGACGAGGCGCAGGAACTGTCCGAAATGGACTGGCGCGTGCTGATGCGCCGCTGTCCCAGCCGGTCGTTCACCGTCGTCGGGGATCTCGCGCAGCGCCGGTCGCCTTCGGGAGCGCGGTCGTGGGACGCGATGCTCTCCCGGTACGTCGCCGATCGGTGGGTGTACCGGAAGCTGACCGTCAACTACCGGACGCCGTCGGAGATCATGGCGGTGGCGGCCGCACTGCTGGCGAGTTTCGCGCCTGACGCCGTACCGCCGGACTCCGTGCGTTCGTGTGGTGTGCGTCCGTGGGCTCGCCGAGTGTCCGAAGTGGACATCGAGGAGGCCGTCGCCGAGTTCACCCGCGTGGAATCGGGGCGTGAGGGGACGTCGGTCGTCATCGGGCCGCCGGGAGTGTCCGGAGCGATCGCGCCGTCCGCGGCCAAAGGGCTGGAGTACGACGCCGTCCTGGTGGTGGAGCCGGAGCGGATCCTCGCGGAAGGCCCGAGCGGTGAGGCGGAACTGTACGTCGCGCTGACGCGGGCGACGCAGCGGCTCGGGGTCCTGTACAGCGGGGCGCTGCCGAAAGTCCTCCGCGGTCTCGATTCCAGGCGGCGGACTCCCGACGCGTATCTGCACTGCGTTTGACCCATGACCGGTCCGTTCCCGGCGAATTTCGCGGGGAACGGACCGGTCATGGCGCGGACCGTATGTTCAGCGGGTCAGATTGCCCCAGGCGTATGTCTGTTTTGCGAGTTTCAAGTAGACCAACGTTTCGGTGCTGACGACACCCGGAATGGGCCGGATGTCGTCGTTCAGCACACTCAGGAGATGCTCGTCGTCCCGGCAGGCGACCTCGGCGAGCAGGTCGTAACCTCCCGCGGTCAGTACGACGTAATGGACGTCCGGCAATCCGGAGAGCTGGTCGGAGACCGCCCGCGGATCGCCTTGGACCCTGATCCCGACCATCGCCTGACGGCCGAGCCCGACGTTCGCCGGATCCGTGACCGCGACGATCTGCATCGTCTCGTCCCGCAGCAGCCGCTGGACCCGTTGCCGCACGGCACCCTCCGACAGGCCGACGGCCTTGGCCAAGGCCGTGAACGAGGCCCGCCCGTCGACTTGCAGTAGAGCGATCAGAGTGCGATCGGTATTGTCCAAACCTCTAGGTGTGCGCTGCTCCATCTGCGCGCGTGGTTCGTCACCCATGCCGTCCCTCCCTTTGTTTCGGCATGCGATTCTTGTCGCGCAGCGTATCGATCAATGTCCAGAATGCTACCGCCGTTAAGTTGTTTGTCGCGATTCTCTTTCTCAGCGCCTTCACGCGCAGGAATCTGTCGCCCGACAGGGCGAGTGCCGAGGTTTTCGGACGGCTCGTCAGCCGAGATCGCGTTTCAGCAGGTCTTCCTCGGTTTCCCGGCGGACGAGCAGCGTCGCCGTACCGCGTGAGACGCCGACCACCGGCGGCCTTCCGACGAGGTTGTAATTCGACGCGAGCGAGTGGTGGTATGCCCCGGTGCACGGGACGGCGAGCAGATCGCCGGGGCGGACGTCGTCGGGGAGCGAGAGCCCGTCGGCGAGGACGTCGCCCGATTCGCAGTGCCGTCCGACCACCGTCATCGGCCGCCTGGCCGCGCGGCTGCGCCTGCCGATCAGGCGCGCGGTGTACGTCGCCCCGTAGAGCGCGGGCCGTGCGTTGTCGCTCATCCCGCCGTCGACGGCGACGAAAGTGCGCGACCCGCGTTTCACCGCGCAGACCCGGTACACGGTGATCCCCGCCGGGCCGACGATCGCGCGGCCCGGTTCGATCGTCAGTTTCGGCAGGGGGAAGCCGTGCGAGGTGCATTCGTAAGCGAGCGCGACACGCAGACGGCGCACATAACCGTCGATGTCGAAACCCGTGTCGCCGGGCAGATAACGCACGGCGTGCCCGCCGCCGAGATCCAGTTCCCGCAGAGTGATGCCGTGGCTCTCACGAAGTGCGACGAGCACCCCGATCATCTTGCGGGCGGCCAGTTCGTAGAAATCCACCCGCGACACCTGCGAACCGATGTGACAGTGCAGCCCGGCGAGGCGGAGCCCGGGCTGCGCGAGCACGGCGGAGACGGCCCGGCCGAGGTTGTCGCGGACCTCCTCGCGCAGCGAGAAGCCGAACTTCTGCCCTTCGGTGCCGGTGGTGATCGCCGCGTGCGTGCCCGCCGCGACGTCGGGTGTCACGCGGATCAGCACTTGCTGCGCGCCGGTGGCCAGCGCGCCGAGCTGCTCGATCTCGTCGAGCGAGTCCACCACGATCCGGCGGACGCCGTAGGACAATGCCGCCTTCAGGTCTTCGGGGGTTTTCGCGTTGCCGTGCAGGAGGATCCGCTCGGCGGGGAAGCCGATCGACCGTGCCACCGCGATCTCGCCCGCCGAGCAGGTGTCGAGCGAAAGGCCTTCTTCGGCGACCCAGCGCAGGACCGCGCGGGTGCACAGGGCCTTGCTCGCGTACGCCACCTCGGCGTCCGGCAGCGCCCGGCGGTACGCGCGGGCGTTCTGCCGGACCTCGTCCTCGTCGAGCAGGTACGCCGGTGTCCCGAACCTCGCGGCGAGGTGTGACACCGGCGCGCCGGCGAACAGCAGTTCCCCGCCGGGGCCGAGCCGGGTGCTCCGTGGCCAGACGCCGGGTTCGAGGTGGTCGGCGGCCTCGCAGCCGAGGCTGGGCAGGAGCTCGCTGAGCGTCACGGTTACCTCCGCGTCGATCGGTCAGTGCTCCGCCAGCACAACTCCGATCGACCGGGCCCGGCCGCCCCGGCAACGTCTCCCTGACGCTCTGCGAGGTCTCGCTGACGTGTTGTTAACGCCCGAGTAACCCCGGCCACACCGCGCCGGTGACCCGCTCGCGTTCCCCGGCGGTCAGCGCGCGGCTCGGCGGGCGGACATCGCGGCGGCACAAACCCAGCTGTGCCAACGCTTCCTTCACCACGCTGACGTTGTTGGCGTTCCCGTCCGCGGCCCGCAGCTCCTCGAACGGCCGGACGCGTTCCCAGCAGGCCATCGCGCCGCGGAAGTCGCCGCCCCGCAGCGCGCGCGACATCTCCAGTGAGATCGACGGCGCGACGTTCACCAATCCCGACGTGAACCCGGTCGCGCCGACGGCGAAGTAGCCCGGCGCGGACAGCTCCGCCAGCCCTGCGATCCACACGAAGCGATCGATTCCGGCGTCCCGCGCCACCGAAGCGAAGCGCACCGGATCCGGCACCGCGTACTTCACCCCGATGACGTTTTCCGCGGCGTCGGCGAGCCGGGCCAGTCGCTCGCCGTCGATCCGCGCGTCGCGCACGTACAGCACGACACCCAGTTCCGGGACGGCCGCCGCGATGGCGCGGTGGTACTCGACCCAGCCTTCGGCCGAGACGTACGGATGCACCGGCTGATGGATCATGATCAGCCCGGCGCCCGCCTCCCGCGCGTGCCGGGCCGCGCCGATCGCCGTCCGGACGTCGTGCCCGACACCGGCGACCACGCTCGCCCGTTCCGCCGCGGCCTTGACCGTCACCTCGAGGCAATGCCGGGTCTCGGCCTCGTCCAGCGCGTAGAACTCGCCGGTGTTCCCGTTCGGCGTCACGATCTCGATCCCGGCGATGATCACCCGGTCCACCAGCTTCGCGTAGGACTCCGGGTCCACGGCGCCGTCTGCGTCGAACGGCGTCACCGGGATGGCCACGACCCCGGACAGCCGCCGTTTCCGCTCTTCGAACCGTGAGGAAGAGGTCACTGGCATGTCCGATCTGATATATGATGTGACACCTCACGTTAGCAGGCCGGGGCAATGGGACGGCTGTCCTGAGTCTTGGGACGGTTGGTCGTGGCGAAGCTCGTGAGTGGTGAAGACGGATCTCATGAGAGGTGGGGCGAAGGCCGCCTTCGGGACGTTCACCGTCTCAAGGGGGCCTTCAGGGCAATCGGCCGACGTGTCCTCGGGGTGGTCGTGAGTGATAAAGAGGGTTAGAACGCTCTTTATCACTCACGACCCGCGCACGAAGCCATGCAAAGTGTGCAAATCGGGCACTGTGATCGGGATCAGTGTCTCTTATGGATAGTCAGGAATGCGCCAGGTCGCTGTGGTGAGCCCACTTCCGTCGTCAACCCCCACCATTGCTTTGCCCCCACACAACCTGGCCGTTCTGTCAGCTGACTGTCGAGAAGTAGCTGGAAGTCGCCCGGTTTCGTCGCCGTCGCACGGAGTTGTCCACACGTGAACAACCTGTGGACAACTCCGCGAGTGGTCCACTTAGGACAGGGTGGTGAGGAAGGTTTCCAACTGTTCGACGACGAACGCGTGATCGTCGGCCTGCGGCAGTCCCGAGACGCCGACGGTGCCGACCGGGCCCACGCCCTCGACGATCACCGGGAACACGCCGCCGTGCGCGGCATACAGATCCGGGTCGAGGCGCGAGTCCGCTTCGAACGTCGTGCCCTTCGCGCGAAACTGTTCGCCGACGAGGAACGAGCTGTGCCCGTAACGGTCGACGACGCGGCTCTTGCGGTCGATCCACGTGTCGTTGTCGGCCGAGGTGCCCGGCAACGCCGCGTGGAACAGCCGCTGACCGCCGCGGCGCACGGAGATCGTCACCGGGAGGGCGCGGTCCCGTGCCGCCGCGAGCAGGTGGACGCCCAGCTTCAGCGCGGTCTCGTTGTCGAACCGGCGGAAGACCAGGCGCTCCTCCTGCGCGGCCAGGACGGCCAGGGTGTCATCACTCATGGCGCCCATTAAATCAACACTGTTGTGTAAAGGCTATCGAAGTGCGTCCAGCGCGAAGGCGGCGTACATCGCGACGCCGTTGGCCATCGCGTCCTCGTCGAAGATCACCCGGTTCGAGTGGTTCGCCTCGACCGTGGCCAGGTCGGCGTCGGGCGGGCAGGCGCCAAGGAACGCGAACGCGCCGGGCACCCGCTGCAGGACGTAGGAGAAGTCCTCCGCGCCCATCACCGGGTTCTCCATGACCTCGGCGTTGCGGGCACCGAGGACCTCGGCCGCCAGTTCCAGCACCCGGCCCGCGACCCGCGGATCGTTCACGGAGACCGGGTAACCGGGGAGGACTTCGGCGCTCACGCGGACGCCGTGCGCCGCGCCGACGGCCTCGCACACCTTCGGCAGTTCCTCGCGCACGAACGCCTGCGTCCGCTCGGACAGCGTGCGGATCGTGCCCTCCAGGAACGCCGTCTCCGGGATGATGTTCGTCGTCGTCCCGGTCTCGATACGGGTGACCGAAACCACCGCGGGTTCGAACACGCTCACCTTGCGGGTCACCATCGTCTGCAGCGCGCCCACCATCGCCGCCGCCGCCGGCACCGGGTCGATGGCCTGGTGCGGCGCCGAGCCGTGCCCGCCCCGGCCGGTGACGGTGACGTGAAAGCTGTTCGCCGACGCCATGATCGGGCCAGGTCGCGTCTGCACGATGCCGGACGCGACCTGGGTGAAGATGTGCAGGCCGAACGCCTTCTCGACGCGCTCGCCCGCGGCGTCGAGCACACCCTCGTGGATCATGTGGCGCGCGCCGTGCTCGCCTTCCTCGCCGGGCTGGAACATGAACACCACCGACCCGGCCAGCTCGTCGACGTGCTCGCTGAGCAGCCGCGCGGCCGAAGCCAGCATCGCGACGTGGGTGTCGTGCCCGCAGGCGTGCATCGCGCCGTCGTCTTCGGAGGCGAAGTCGAGACCGGTGTCCTCGTGCAGCGGCAACGCGTCCATGTCGCCGCGGAGCAGGATCGCCGGTCCAGGCTTCCCGCCCCGCAGCACGGCGGTCAGCGAGGTGGTCGATTTGCCCTCGGTGATCTCCAGCGGCAGGCCCTCGAGGGCCGCTTTGATCGAGGCCTGGGTCTTCGGCAGGTGGAGGCCGATCTCCGGATTCCGGTGGATCTCCCGGCGGAGCTCTACGGTTTTCATCTGGAGCGCGCGGGCTTCGTCCAGCAACCCGGCGAAGCGAGCATCGGGGAGGGTGGGCAGGTCGGTGGGTCCGGTCATGTCTCGATAGTGGCGCATGCGGCGCTTCGGGTGCACCGTGCGTGCGTTCCGAATGCGGGCGGAATACGGTGTGCGCATGGCGGTGCAAGAGCCGATCACGGGGTTCGCGGTGGCCGTGGTGCGGGAGGACGGTCGGTGGCGGTGCAGCTCTCTTGATCCGGGGGCGCTCGCCGAGCTCGACGCTGCGATCACCGAGCTCGGCAAACTGCGTTCGACCGGTGCCGCCTTCGGGCTGCTGGCGGTCGACGACGAGTTCTTCGTGATAGTCCGGCCGAGCCCCAGAGGACCGTCGCTGTTGCTGTCCGACGCCGCCGCGGCGCTCGACTACGACATCGCCGCCGACGTCCTCGACGTGCTGAGAGTCGACCCGCCGGACGAGGACGACGACGCGGTCTGGCCGGAAGGCGACCTGGAGATCCTGTCCGATCTCGGACTGCCGGGGGCCGAGCTCCAGGTGATCGTCGGCGAGGTCGACCTCTATCCGGACGAACAACTCCAGATGGTCGCGCAGCGGTGCGGATTCGCCGCCGAGTTCACCAAGATCCTGGACGAGATCTGAGCCCCGCCGCCTCCGCCGCCGACATCGCCGCCGTCCGGGCGGCGATCGAAGCGGCGCGAGGTGCGGGCGACGACGTGCCGATCGGCGCCGTCGTCCTGTCACCGGACGGGACCCCGCTCGCTTCCGCGCGCAACGCCCGCGAAGAACTCGGCGACCCGACGGCGCACGCCGAGATCCTCGCGCTGCGGGCCGCGTCCGAGATCTACGGCGACGGCTGGCGGCTCGAAGGCTGCACGCTCGCGGTGACACTGGAGCCGTGCACGATGTGCGCCGGCGCTCTCGTGATGGCACGGATCGCGAAGGTCGTCTTCGGCGCTTGGGAGCCCAAGACCGGGGCCGTGGGGTCGTTGTGGGACGTCGTCCGCGACCGGCGGCTGAGCCACCGCGCGGAAGTCGCCGGCGGCGTCCTGGAGGCCGAATGCGCGGCCCTGCTCGAAGACTTCTTCCACGGGCAGCGGGGTAACCGCACCGGGTGACAGATGTGTCGGATCCCGCGCCCCGGGTAACCCGGAGACAGGCGGCCGCAAACGGCGGCCGCAGTCGAAGGAGGAACGTCCGCCATGAGCGTTTTCGACAAGGCGAAGGACAAGGCCGAGCAGGCCATCGGCGCCGCCAAGGAGAAGCTCGGCGAGAAGACCGACAACCAGGACCTCGCGAACTCCGGCCGGGCCGACCAGACGGAAGGCCAGGTCAAGGAGGCCGGGCACGACCTGCGCGACCGCGCGGAAGGCGGCGTGCAGGACCTCAAGGACAAGTTCAACAAGTAGTCGCGAACGCAGAAGAGCCGGTCTCCGTGGAGACCGGCTCTTCGCTGCGGTGGCGGTGGGATTTGAACCCACGGACGGGTATTAACCGTCACACGATTTCGAGTCGTGCTCCTTCGGCCGCTCGGACACGCCACCGCCGAGAACAATACCGGAGGGTCTTTCGGGGTCTTCAGGGGGTCAAGAAAGCTGCGCGGTGATCTCGTCGATCGCCGCCGTCTGGTTCTCGACGATCTCCTGTGCGAGCGCCTTGGTCTCGGCGTGCTCACCCGACGACAGCACCGTCTTGGCCATCGCGACGCCGTTGCGCAGATGTTCGGCCATCAGCGGGAGCCACACCTTGTCGAACTCGGCGCCGGTCAGGTTCTGCAGCGAGACGATCTGGCCTTCGGTGATCATCCCCGGCATCGCGTGCCCGGCGTGGCCGGCCGCGGGAAGCACGGCCGCGTTCCACGACTGGAGCCAGGCGGTCATCGTCTGGACTTCGGCGGACTCGGCCTTCACGATCTTGGCCGCGGTGGCCTTCACGTACTCGGAAGCCGACCGTTCCGAGGCCAGATTCGCGGCCTGGATCGACTGCTGGTGGTGCGGGACCATCTGCTGGGAGAAGGTGATGTCGGCCTGGTTGGCGCCCGGCGTCGCCGGTGCGGCACCCGTGGCCGTCGTGCAGCCTGCGAGCACCCAGACGACCAGTGCGAACAGGGCCATCTGTAGTCGCCGTCGCATCGATACCTCCGTAGTCAGGGGAACCGGCCCCTCCGTCCTGTGATACGGCTGTGACCTTCCGGCGGTTCAAAATCGGATCAGCCGCGCAAGAACTCGTGAGTGGCTAGGACGGTTAGAACCGTCCTAGCCACTCACGAGGCGGAAATGACACACCGCCGGTGTACGGGCTCCGTCCTCCCCCGACGGGTCCCGTGCACCGGCGGTGCGCCCCCAGCTCCCCCTGCTCGCCCTCCCCGGCGAGCGTCAGAAGGTCATGTGCCGATCGCCCATGTCGGCCTCGCGCAGCACGGCGTCGAGCCGTGCTCCGCCGAAGTAGGCCACCGGACGTCCGCCGCGTTTCCGGTCGCGCAGATCGATGGCCAGTGCGATACCCAGCAGCAGAACCAGTGCCGTACCAGCGATGAGCCAGCCCATCGGACACCTCCTCCGGCGACGTGAGGGAGGATTTGTGTCCTCGCTCACGCCGCCAAGGTAGCTCCGGAAATGCCGACTTGTACCCGGACTTGAGGTTCATTTAAGGCAGCGGAACACCAATGGGCTATTTGTGCGGGGCGCCCGCGACATAAATGTCACCGTCGGCCACGGAGACGTCACGCGCGCTGGAAGCGCCGGTCGCCAGAATGCGGGCGGGGTCCCGGAAACCGGTGATCACTTCGACGCGCTGGACCGGTTTCGGTGTGGTGATCAAGGTTTCCGGCTTCCAGGCGCGTCCGTTCTCGAGCAAGAAGGTTTCGATACCCGGCAATCCGTCACGTGTTCCGTAAACGCGCCAAATGCCGCCATTGAGCTGTTCGATCTCGCGCAATCGGAGCCCGTTCGCGACTTCGCGCACTTCCCAGTTCCGGCCGTTCCACGCGCCCGCGAAATCGCGCGGCGAGCCCGCGGCGTCGAACTGGAACCAGGTGACGAACGGTTTGCCGTCGCGTTGGGTACCGGCCTGCAGGATGTAGTCCGGCGACTTGAGCGCGCCGGGGAGTTCGAGCGGGGTTTCGACGACCTTGAGGTACCGCTCCTGTTCGGCGTCGTCGACCTGCGTGCCGAGGTCGTGGCCGGCCGCGGAGAAGAAGCGCAGGGTGCGGACGTCGAACGACAGGTAGTAGACGTTCCGGTGATGGACGTCGTGCTTGTGCTGCGTGGGACCGCCGCCCGCGAGGGTGTAGACGAACTGGATCCGCCCGGCCGACGGCAGGTACCGCAGCTGTCCGACGTAGATCTCGTCCATGTGGTCGGACCGGCCCAGCGAGCCGAACGCCCACGGCTTCCCGGTCAGCCGCACGGAGTTCTTCCACGTCTTCCCGTGGTCCCGGGAAACGATGTATTTCATCGGGCGGAAGTCGGAGTTCGCCGTCGGGTCCAGTTTGTTGGTGGTCTCGCGATAGAACAGGAACAGCGTGCCGTCGACGGTCTTGACCGGCATCGGATAGCTCGCCGCGTCACCCTCGGGGACCTCGGTGTCGGTCCAGGTGCCGTCGAGGGAATGGGCGAGCGGCGCGCGGCTGATCACGGTCCGCGTGTTGTGCATGCCGCGGAAGATCAGCAGGTGGCCGTCGCCGGCCAGCACCATCGTCGGGTAGTTGTGCGGATCGGACTCGCCGTCGGCGATCTTCTTCGGCGCCGTCCAGAAGCCGGTCCGGTGGTCGTAGGCCTGGACGTAGGTGTCCGCGGCCTTGCCGGACCACGAGATGAAGGTCTTGCGCGCGACCGGGTCGAAGACGCCGCCCGCGTTCGGCCGCCGGTCGGTGCGGGACGCGACCGTGCTCGCCGGGGTCATCACGTCGAACGCGGCCTTCTCCGGTGGCTTGGCGGCCGCAGGGGGAACCGGGATCACGAGACCCGCCGCGATGAGCGCGCAAAGCAGTCTGCGCATGAAAAACGCCTCCTGGTGCGTAGCAGGCGGCGGAGCTTGATCCTCTCACGTAAGAACACGGCAAAACCAGCCCTGAAACCTGCGAAAGCAGGGGTCCGAACGGGCTAGCGGTGACGAATCGTTGCCTTGACGTCTTCCTCATTTCACTTGTTCGGGGGAGTATGCCTCGACCGATCTTGCGAAAAGGGGACTCAGCGTGACCACATCCCGACGTGCTGCCCGGAGACGGGCCCTGACCGTGGCCGTCGCCTCCGGCCTGGTCGTGAGCGGTGTCGCCGCTCCGGCCGCGCTCGCCGCGCCCAGCGCCGACGCCGTGATCGCCGAGGTCTACGGCGGTGGCGGCAACTCGGGTGCCACGCTGATGAACGACTTCGTCGAACTCGCCAACCGCGGTGCGGCCCCGGTGAGCCTGGACGGATTCAGCGTCCAGTACGCGCCCGCGTCGGGGAACAGCTGGCAGGTCACGCCGTTGACCGGCAGCGTCGCGCCGGGCGCTCGATACCTTGTGGCGCAGGCCAAGGGCTCGGGCGGCACCGTCGCGCTGCCGACGCCGGACGCCACCGGCTCGCTGGCCCTGTCCGCGACCGCCGGCACCATCGCGCTCGTCCAGGGCACCACGGCGCTGACCTGCAAGACGGCCGCCGACTGCGCGGCCGACACCCGGATCAAGGACCTCGTCGGCTTCGGCGCGGCCGCCGTCATCCGCGAGGGGACCGCGGCGCCCGCGCCGTCCAACACCGCCTCCGTCGCCAGGGGGGCGACGCTCGCGGACACCGACGACAACGCCGCCGACTTCACCTCCGGTGCGCCCACCCCGACCAACGGCAAGGGCGAGACGCCGGGTGAGACCGGGCCGCCGCCGGTGAACGCCAAGATCCACGACATCCAGGGCGCCACCCGGATCTCGCCCTTCAAGGACCGGAAGGTCGCCGGGGTCACCGGCGTCGTCACCGCGATCCGGAGCTTCGGTTCGGCCCGCGGGTTCTGGATCACCGACACCGCTCCCGACGCGGATCCGCGCACCAGCGAGGGCCTGTTCGTTTTCACCGGCTCGACCACGCCCGCCGTGGCCGTCGGTGACGCGGTGAGCGCCACCGGCACCGTCCGCGAGTTCTACCCGGACGCTCCCGCCACCTCGCCGTACCAGTCGCTCACCGAGCTGACGAGTGCACAGTGGACGGTCGAGTCGAGCGGGAACCCCGTGCCCGCGCCGACCGTCGTCACGCCGGACACGGTCCCGGACACCGTCGCCCCCGCGCCGGGCGGCAGCATCGAGCCGTTGCCGCTGGAGCCGGCGAAGTATTCGCTGGACTTCTGGGAGACGCACGAGAGCGAGATCGTCAGCGTCTCGGACGCGCGCGTCGTCGGCCCGACGTCGTCGTACAACGAGCTCTACGTGACCACCAAGCCGAAGCAGAACCCGAGCGTCCGCGGCGGCGCGGTGTACCTGGACTACGACCGGCTCAACACCGGCGTGCTCAAGGTCGCGTCGCTGATCCCGTTCGCCGAACACCCGTTCCCGAAGGTCAACACCGGTGACGTGCTCACCGGCGAGACCTCCGGCCCGGTCGAGTACAGCAACTTCGGCGGCTACACGCTGTTCGCGACGAAGCTGGGCGCCGCCAAGGACAACGGGTTGCAGCGGGAGAGCACCCGCGCGCAGCGCGGTGGTGAGCTTTCCGTGGCGACCTACAACGTCGAGAACCTGTCCGCTTTGGACAGTGCGGAGAAGTTCGGCGAGCTGGCCAAGGCCATCGCCACCAACCTGGCGAAGCCGGACATCCTGAACCTGGAAGAGATCCAGGACAACAACGGGCCGGCGAACGACGGCACCATCGCCGCGGACCAGACGCTGCGGAAATTCGTCGACGCGATCGTCGCCGCCGGTGGCCCGCGCTACGAGTGGCGTCAGATCGACCCGGAGAACGGCAAGGACGGCGGCCAGCCGGGTGGCAACATCCGCGTCGGCTTCCTGTTCAACCCGGCCCGTGTGTCCTTTGTGGACCGCAAGGGCGGCGACGCGACCACTCCGGTCGGCGTGGTCAAGGAGCGCGGCAAGACCCACCTGACCGTCTCGCCCGGCCGGGTCGAGCCCGGCGACCAGGCGTGGGAAGCCAGCCGCAAACCGCTGGTCGGCGAGTTCGTCTTCCAGGGCCGCACCGTGTTCGTCATCGCGAACCACTTCAACTCCAAGGGCGGCGACCAGCCGACCCACGGCCGCAACCAGCCGCCGGTCCGGAGTTCCGAGGTGCAGCGGGCCAAGCAGGCGACCCTGCTCCGCGGGTTCGTCGACAAGCTGCTCGCGTCGGACAAGAACGCGAACATCGTCGTGGCCGGCGACTTGAACGACTACCCGTTCTCGCCCGCCGTGAAGACGCTGACCGCCGGTGGCGCGCTGAAGGACCTCATCGCTTCGCTGCCCGAGAACGAGCGGTACAGCTACGTCTTCGAGGGTCAGTCGCAGGTGCTGGACCACATCCTGGCGTCGAAGGCGCCGCGCGGGATCGACTACGACGTCGTCCACCTGAACGCCGAGTTCGCGAAGCAGGCGAGCGACCACGACCCGCAGGTGCTGCGGTTCCGGCCGAGCGCCGGCAACCCGGTCCAGGACGCGTTCTACGACCTGGCGGACTACCTCGAGAAGGTGCTCGGCCCCTACCTGCCGAAGCCGTAACCCGTCGCAATCAGTCACCTGCTTGCGTGGGTGTCCATCGCAAGCAGGTGACTGATTGCGGGGTGGGTCAGGAGCGTTTCGCGCGCCACCCCAGGGAAAGAACGGCCTGGACGAGTTCCTGGTAGCTCGGCTTGACCTCTTCCAGGTACTTCTCCAGGTACCCGGGCCGCGCGGTCGGTACCGGTCGCGGGTCTTCGTCCTCCGGCAGCCACGAGAGACCTTCGACGTTGTGCTGCGCCATCTTCCACCAGCGTGTGCACCGGTCGACGGCGCGCTGCTCACGTTCGGCGGCGTCCGCGACGGTCTGGTGCGCTTCGGCGAGCCGGGCCTCCAGTTCGTCCGCGCGGCCGATCTCCCAGTTTCGGAGGTTCTCCGCCGAAGCGCGCGCGAGGCCGACGATCTCCTTGTACCGCATGGCCGCGGTGATGCCGTCATCCATCGAGAAGTCCTTCCGGACGCTGGAACGGGATGATCACCTCAGGAGCGCCGTGGGTGGTGCGATCGAAGAACAGCGCTCGGCCCGGTCTCGGTGACCAGTGCACGACCTGCCCGGCGGCGAACGGCGACAGTTCGTTGCCCTGGACGTCCAGCGCCGCCCAGGTACCGATGTCGTCGGTGCCGGCGAAGCCGAGCGTGTCCTTCAGCCGCGCGATGCTGCGCCACCAGCCGATGGTGTGGACGCCGTGTGCCGGACCCTGCTTCAGCAGCACCCGCAGCTGATCCAAACCGCTCTTCAGCTGTCCGGGTGCCTTCGCCTCCAGCGCGGGGATCGAGGCGTCGACGCCATACAGCAGCAGCACCTGCGCTCTCTCCAAAGAGGACAGTTTCTCCGCGATATCGATTACCCGGGCGGGCAGATCGTCGACCAGGGTCACCTCGTGACCCTCCGCGCGCAGTCGCTCGGCGAGCTCGGCCACGGCGGGCATGGATGCCTCGATGGGGCACGAAAGCACGAAGTCCACCGAACCGTGCGCGTGCTGCTTGGCCAAGGACCGTGCGGCGGAGTCCATGATGGACAGTGCCTCGGCCGTGGCCGCGCCGAGGACGGCGACGTTCCGTCCCGGAGCCTTCGGCAGGTCGACGCCGCAGGCGGCCTCGTCGACGTCGATCGACTGGCCGAGCAGCGCCCGCGGCTTGTCCGTCGGCTTCAGATCGGTGAACGCCGGGAACTGTTCCAGCACGGGGGAATGCGCGCCGTCGAACAGCCGGGGCCGTTTGAACGACTCCGAGTACTGTTCCCAAAGCCGGTGCTGCAGCTTGTTGAAGACGTCCTTGCTGCTCGCGTCCGGCACGTGGGCGAGCTGGTTTCCGTGCGCCACGCCGGAATCGTGGTTGATCACCGCGTGCCACTTCGGCGCCGAGACCGCCGCGTTGTTGGTCTCGGACAGCACGCGCCGCGCCTTGGGCATCGCGATCCGCAGCGTGCACTGCTCGAACACCGCCGGTTTGCCCCAGAATGCCTCGATCCCGGCGACGTCCTGGCTCGCCAGCACCAGGTGGATGCCCTGCGACCGGCCTCGCCGCGCGATGTCCTCCAGCAGCTGGGTCGCGGTCGCCGTCACGCCGTCGCGGCCGGCGAACAGGTACTGGAATTCGTCGATCACCGCGACGATCCGCGGCCAGTGCCCGCCTGGGTCCTGTTCGCGCAGGTCCGCGAGGTTGGTGACCTCGTGCAGTTTCGCCGCGGCGGACCGGCGGCGCAGCTCGTCGGCGAGGAACCGCAGCAGCGCCAGGCCGAACTCGCGGTCGGTGTTGACGTTGACCCCGATGAGCTTGGCGTGCGGCAGCCAGCTGGCGTCCCGCCGCCCCGGCGCGAGCCCCGCGAACGACACGCCTTCCTTGAAGTCCAGCAGGTACAGCGCGAGTTCGTCCGGCGAGTACCGCGCCGCGAGGCTGCCGAGCAGCGAGTACAGGAAGTTCGTCTTCCCCGAACCGCTCGGCCCGCCGATGAGCGCGTGCGGGCTGGCGTCGCCGATGACGACCTCCACCGGCTCGCCCTCGAAGAATCCGACCGGCGCCCGCAATTCCCGAGCCGAACTCTCCTTGCCCAGCTCCGTGGGCAGCAGGTCGGCGAACGCCCGGGGCCCGCCCTGTTTGGCGATCAGCGCCTCGGCGATCCGCCCGGCGGCCCGGATGACCTGCCCGGACGGCATCGGCGGATCGAGGTCGACCATCAGGTCGGGGCCGGTCATGCTGCTGACGGCGTGCCTGTCGTCGTGCAGGCTCAGCGATTCGACCGAGGTCGACAGCGTGGTCGGCACGTCGATCAGGATCAGGCAGATCCCGGCCGCGAGCGCCCCGGTGGCGACGCGTTTCAGTTCGCGGGCGCGCTCCGGTTCGAGGGTCTCGCCGTTGCCGTAGAGCACCGCGACGCGGAACGGTTCGACGCGCTGGCCGCTCGCCCGCCGGATCTCCCGCAGCGACGTGTGCCCCGCCTGCATCCCGGTCGCGTGGATGCGGCGGATATGCCCGGCCAGTTCGTCGAGGAGGTCTTCGAGCCGTCCCGGGTCGTACAGGGTGAGCGCGCTGGTGCGGCTCAGCGGGTACAGGTCGGGGAGGATCGCGGTCAGCTGCCCGACGTCCCACAGGTGGACGCGTACCGCGCCGGGTTCGAACGTGCTCAGGATCCGCATCAGCAGGTTCTGCACGATGCCGTCCACCGCGGCCCGGGTCTTCGGTGCCGACGTGATGGACAGATGCGACTCGTCGAGCAGGGGCATCGCGACATCGAACGTGCGTGGCACGTCCTTGCCCGGCACGGTCGCCGAGCCGACGCGCCAGAGCCCCGGCGCGGTGATGCCGGGATTCCCGCCGACCCGGCCGAGCCAGTTGCCCGGCGGCTGGCTCGCGGGGCCGGGCGCGTTGTGCGCGACGAGTTCGCGCAACGCGTTCGGGCCCGCTTCCCAGTCGGCGTAGAACTGGCCGCGCACATTCCCGAGCAGGCCGAACACCTCGTTCGCGGCGGGGTGCCGCGACCACTCGGCGTACTGCTCCGAAGTGGAGTTGTTCATCCCCACCCGGACTATGTGCTGTTCCAGTTCCAGTTTGGCCAGTTCCGCCTCGGCGGACTGGCGGGCGCCGGCGGCGGCGCCGAGGACGAGCCCGATCTGGTGCCGGACCCGCTCGAGCGCCGTGGCGACGCGATTGCGTTGTTCACTCGCTTTGCTGCCCATACCGGCTCGCCGATCTCAGAGGCGGGATTGGTAGCCGCTGACCAGGTCGTCAGCGACGGAAAGGCGCGTCAGGAGGTTTTCCATTCCCTCGTCGGCCTGCGCCAGCTGAGGCGGCACCCATGGCACGGCTTGGGCCTGAGGCTCCACGATGGCGCGCCTGGACTCCTCGAGCAGGCTTCTGGCCCGCTCGGCATGGGCGCGTCCGTCGGCGAGGCCGGCTTGGACGGCCGTCAGCAGCTGGTGGAGCTCCTCGAGGTACATGCTCTACAGACGGGTCGAATACGACTCGGCCGACGAGATGCCCGCCTGGATGGTGCTCTGCATCCCGGTGATGCCCTGCAGGGCCTCGGCGAGCAGCCCGTGCGCCTGGCTCACCTCGTGCTGGGTGCTGCCTTGAGTGGCCTGCGACAGGGAAAGCTGGGCTTCTTCGAGAGACTGCGCTGCCTGCTGAAGAGCGGCGATGCTCGCGGATGCCTTCTCGTTCGCGAGCGCGATACCAGCGCGGATCTCTTCGACTCCGGCCATTTTGGCGGACTCCTTGGGACGTCGGGGGCTGGAACGACCACACTTAAACTTAGCGTGATCATCTGACTCTGTTAAGTGAAGGTCCTGCGAAGTAATCAACAAGGCCCCGGACGTCGGAACGTCCGGGGCCTTGCTGACGGCGGAGGATACAGGATTCGAACCTGCGAGGGCGTGAACCCAACACGCTTTCCAAGCGTGCGCCTTAGGCCGCTCGGCCAATCCTCCGTGGGGAACTTTACCGGATGCCCTTTCGCCCCCGCGAAGGCGGGTCTGACCTGCGTCTGCGGCTTCGCGGGCTCAAGCGGTCGCGGGGGCGAGAACGTCGGCGACGACGCAGGTGATGTTGTCCGGTCCGCCGCCCTCGTTGGCCAGGTCGATCAGCCTCGGGACGGTCTCGGCGGGGTCTTGGAAGGCGCCCAGGATGTCCTTGATAACGGTTTCGGCAACCGTTGCCGTTAACCCGTCCGAGCACAGCAGAAGACGGTCTCCGGGGGCGGCGTCGAAGGTCCAGATGTCCGCTTCGCCGCTCCCAGTGCTCAGGAGTGCCTTCATCAACAGTGAGCCGCGAGGGTGTCCCTCGACTTCCGACGGGTCGATGCGCCCGTCGTCCGCGAGGGCCTGCGCGAGGGTGTGGTCGCGGGTGAAGCGCCGAAGTGTGCCGTCGCGGAGGAGGTAGCCCTTCGAGTCGCCGATGTGGGCGGCCGTGAAGTGGGAGCCGTCGAACAGCAGCGCGGTCAGGGTGGTGCCCATGCCGCGCGTCTCGGGCTCCTGCTCGGCCGTCGCGGCGAGCCGGTCGTCGATGGTGCGAAGCCCGCCGGAGAGCACCTCGACCAGGTCGACGTCCGCGAGGTCGAAGCCGCGGAGGTCCGAGTCGAGCCGGGACAGGACGCCCACGGCCTCGGCGCTGGCCACCTCGCCGTGCGGCTGGCCGCCGATGCCGTCGGCGACCGCCAGCATCCTGGTGCTGGCGTAGACCGAGTCCTGGTTGACCTGGCGGCGCCGCCCGACGTCCGAGCCGGCGGCGTACCGAAGGGTGTACCTCATGGACCCCAGTAAAGCAGCTGTGTACTGAGTTCACAAACAAAGGGCTGGAATGGTCAGCTGTCGGTTACGATGCGGCGATGGAGGAGCTAGCCACCGTCTCCGCGGCGGACATCGCGCGGATCGCCGGCGTCGGCCGCGCCGCCGTCAGCAACTGGCGCCGACGTTACGGCGATTTTCCGCCACCCGTCGGCGGAACGGCGTCGAGCCCCCTCTTTGCCCTGGTCGCCGTCGAAAAGTGGCTGCGTGAGCGGGGAAAACCGTTCGAGATCTCGCTCGGGGACCGGATCTGGCAGCGGCTGCGGAACCTGGGCGACGACCTGTCTCTGGGCCTGCGGGTCGGCCGGGTGGGTTCGTTCCTGTTGCGGCGCTCCGGCCGGGAATGGACATTCTCGCCCCGTTACGACGACGCCGAACTGCTCGAACTGCTGGACCGCTTCGCCGACGAGCGAGGCGCGCGTGCGGCCTTCGAGTTCCTGTGCGAACGCTACGTCGAGGCGCACTCCCGTCAGCTGTCCGTCACCGCGGAACCGGTGGCAGCGTTGATGTCCCGGCTCATCGGTCCAGAACCCGGCGTCGTGCTCGACCCCGCGTGCGGACTCGGGACGCTGCTGCTGGCCTCCGGCGGGACCCGCCTGCTCGGCCAGGTCGACGATCCGGCGACCTCGTGCATCGCCGCGCATCGGTTGCTGCTCGCGGGCGCGGATATGGAGATGTACGGGGCGGACGCCCTGTCGATGGACTCCTACGAAGGGGTTCTCGCGGACGCCGTCGTCTGCGATCCGCCGTTCAACGAAAGGGAATGGGGTTACGACGAACTCGTCGGCGACCCGCGCTGGGAGTACGGCCAGCCGCCGCGCGGCGAACCGGAACTGGCGTGGGTCCAGCACTGCCTCGCGCACGTTAAACCCGGCGGGCTGGTGGCGATCCGCATGCCGTCCGCCGCCGCCGGACGCCGCACCGGGCGTCGGATCCGCGGGAACCTGTTGCGAGCCGGGGCTTTGCGTGCCGTGGTCACGGTCGGCGGCGCGGATCTCTGGCTGCTGCGACGCCCGGCATCCGGGGAGCGGCCGCCGTCCCGCCTGCTCCTGCTGGCCGATCCGTCCACTGTGGAGGAACAGTGGCGGGAACACCTGCGCGGTGCCGAAGTGCCGGGCGCGGTCCGGATCATCGACCTGCTCGACGAGGAGATCGACCTTTCCCCCGCCCGGTATCAGGCACGGGACGAACACGCGGGCGAGGCCTTTCTCGAAATCCGAAGGCATTTCGAGGGGATCCGGCCGGAACTGCCGTCGCTGATGGTGTCCGACGAGAAGCCCTCGTTCGTCACGATCGGCGAACTGCTGAAGTCCGGGGTGCTCACCGTGCCGGAATCGGTGGAAGAGGGCGATGTCGTCGCGTCGCCCGCCGTACCCGCGTATGTCCACAGTGGAGCATCGTTCCCGGCGGAGCCCCCGATGTCGACGTATCGCACCGATCCCGAACGGCTGGACGCCGCCTTCCTCGCCGGCTGCCTGCGCGCGGCCGGGCAGCTCGCGCCGTCCTCCTCGACCAGGATCGACCTCAAACGCACCCGGATCCCGCGCCTGCCGATCGAGACGCAACGCGCCCACGGGGAGGCGTTCACCCGGCTCGCCGCCTTCGAGGACGCCCTGCGCGAGGCGGCGGAATCGGGCCTGGAGCTGGTGAGGCTAGGCTTGGCGGGGCTCACCGAAGGACAGCTCAAGCCGGAGTCCGGATAGGTGCTGGAAGCGAAGCTTCTCCGTTGAGGGTGGCGGTGGGGGGAGACGAGGTTGCTGATCGCCGATCGCTACGAACTCGACGAGCTGCCGCTCGGCCGGGGTGGCATGGGCGCGGTCTACGCGGGCCACGACCGGCATCTCGGCCGCCGTGTCGCGGTGAAGTTCCTCGGGCTTCCCAGCGGTCCGGACGCCGAACTCGAACAGCGGTTCATCCGCGAGGCGCGGATCCTCGCCACCCTGGAACACGCGGGCGCGCCGACGTTGTACGACTTCGGCACCTACGACGAGCGGCTGTACCAGGTCATGCAGTTCATCGAGGGCGTGACCGTCGCCGATCTCGCCGCCGAACACGGGCCGCTTCCGGTGCCGTGGGCGGCGGCCATCGCCGCGCAGGCCTGTGCCGTGCTGTCCGCCGCGCACGCGCTTTCCATCTGTCACCGCGATCTCAAGCCCACCAACCTGATGTTGTGCCCCGACGGCAGCGTGAAGGTGCTCGACTTCGGGCTCGCGATGCTGCGTGAGACCGACGTCGCCCAGTTCACCCGCGCCGGGCAGATCCTGGGCACCCCCGCGTACATGGCGCCCGAGCAGATCCAGCGCGGGATCGCCGGGCCGCGCAGCGACCTGTACGCGCTGGGCTGCGTCCTGCACGAAATGCTGACCGGCAGGCAGCTGTTCACCGGCCCGACGGCGTACGCGGTGTTCGAGAAGCAGGTCAAGGAGAGCCCGGCCGAAGTGGACGGTGTCCCGGGTGGACTGAACGCGCTGCTCGCGGACCTGCTGGAGAAGGACCCGGAACGGCGGCCTCGCGACGCGGACGAACTGTTCGGGCGGCTGGCCGTGTTCGCGCGGGACCTGCCACCGCTGCCCGGATATCTGGACGAAGGCGCCAATCCGGGCCGGATGTACGCGCGGGTCGTCGGCCGCGTGCCCTGAGACGCGATCGTGACCTTCCGATCTACAACCCCGGATGGGTGAGCTCCGTCTTTACCCATGTCGGACGGACTACGGACAAGCGGGGGTAAGGGTCGTGAAGAAGTTCCTGGTGGGGGTGACCGCACTGGCCACAGCGCTGGTGCTGACCGCGTGTTCCGGCAACGCCGGTGGCGGCGTGCCCGGTGGCGGCGCCGTCGCGCAGGGCGACCCGGCGGGCGGGACCACGACCACGTCGGCGCCGACGGTGCCGACGGTGCCGACGGTGCCGTCTTCGGTACCGGCCACGTCCTCCCAGACACCGACGCCGAGCAGCAGCAGTTCCAAGCCGGCGCCGACGTCTTCGAAGCCCAAGCCGACGCCGAAGCCCACGCCGAAACCGGCGGTCAAGCCCGCCGCGAACGCCGCCGACGTGCCCTGCAAGGCCGCGCTGGCCTCGCCGGGCGTGAGCGCCTGCGTGGACCTCTCCGCGCTGAAGACGTGGCTGCTGCAGGACGGCAAGGTCATCTACGGCCCGGTCAAGCAGCTGCCCGGCAAGAAGGGACACGCCACGCCGACCGGCGTCTTCCACGTCTCGGCCAAGGTCAAGAACTACCACTCGAAGGCCTTCGACGCGCCGATGCCGAACTCGGTGTTCTTCCTGCCGGGTATCGCGTTCCACACCGGCAGCCTCTCGGTGTACTCGCACGGCTGCATCCACCTGTCCGCGGCGGCTTCGCAGAAGTACTTCACGACGCTGCAGAGCGGCGACGTGGTGCAGGTCGTGGCCTGACCGGCGCTGGGCCGCGCATCCCCATCGGACGGCCGAACAGCTTCCAGAGCGGCTACATCACGTGGACCCGGAGCACGGGTCAGGTGATCGGCCGACGGTGGTGATCACAGTTCGATAAAAGCACTCGAAAGTGTGAAATGTCCACCTGGAACCCGTCGATGAGACGTTCGACTGGGGAAAGGGGCTCTTGCATGCCTTCGAGATTCCGTGCGCTCTGTCACGCCGTCGTGGCGCTGATGGTGGCGACGTTGCTCGTGCCTTTGCTGTCCACCGCCGCGTCCGCGGCGCCGACGCTGCCGCCCGGCTTCGTCCTGCGGGACCAGCCGAGCGGCCAGGCCGCGCTCGACCTGACCGACTTCGCCTACCTGCCCGACGGATCGATCCTGACCACCGGTAAGGGCGGCAAGGTCGCCTGGGTGTCCACCACCGGGCAGGCGGAGAGCATCGCCACCCTCCCGGTCCGCAGCACCGGTGACCTCGGGCTGGTCGGGATCGCGATCGCGCCCGACTACGCCACCTCCCGCGCGATCTACACGGCCCGCGCGATCGACGTCCCCGGCGGGATCGCCCTGCGCGCCTCGCGCTGGACGGTGTCCGGCACCGCGCAGCCGACCGGGCTGACCGGCGAAAAGGTGCTCATCGAGGGCCCGGCCAACACCGACATCCACGGCATCACCGGTGTCGTGGCCGCCCCCGACGGCACGGTGTGGGTCTCGACCGGTGACAGCTCCCGGTTCCAGGGCGCGGCCGACCCCTTCGCGCTCAACGTGTACGACCTCGACAAGATCTACGGCAAGATCTTCCACATCACCGCGGACGGCGCCGGCGTACCGGACAACCCGTACTACACCGCGGCGAACCCGAACTCCCTGCGCTCCAAGGTCTTCGCGAGCGGTTTCCGCAGCCCGTTCCGGTTCAGTCTCGACGCGAGCACCGGCCTGCCGGTCGTCGGCGACGTCGGCTGGGGCACCTGGGAGGAGATCAACTTCGTCCAGAAGGGCGGGAATCTCGGCTGGCCCTGCTTCGAGGGCAACCAGCCCGCCGACGGTTTCTCCGCGATGCCGCAGTGCGCGTCGGCCGTGAACACCCCGCCGATGCTGGCGGTACGGCACGGCGAGGGCATCGACAACGGCAACAGCATCACCGGCGGAATTGTCTACAATGGAGAGTCGTACCCGGAGGAATACCGGGGCGCGTACTTCTTCGGCGACTACGCCACCCAGAAGCTGTGGACGGCCAAGTACGACACGCAGGGCCGGATCGTCCGCCCGCAGGAGACGCCGCCGAAGTTCACCGGCATCGGCGGCCCGGTCAAATTCCTGGCCGCGGCCAACGGTGACATCGTCTACGCCGACATCTACAGCGGCATGCTGCGACGGCTCAGCTACACCACCGGGAACAAGGCGCCGGTCGCGGTGGCCACTTCCGAGACGAACCCCGAAACCCGCACGGTCTCCTTCGACGGCAGCGGTTCGTACGACTTCGACAACGACCCGCTGACCTACGAGTGGGACTTCGGCGACGGCGCCACCGGCACCGGGGCGAAGGTCAGCCACACCTACGCTGCGGGGACCGAGAGGTTCACCGCCAGACTGACGGTGAAGGACGGCCTGCAGGCGTCCGGGAGCACGGACATCGCCGTGGCGCCGGGGAACCACTCGCCGAAGCTGACCATGACCGACCCCGGTGACCGCCTGTTCGCGGTCGGCGAGGAGGTCAAGGCCGGCGCGACCGTCACCGACACCGAGGACGGCGACCTTCCGGTCACCTGGACCACCCTGGTCCGGCACTGCCCGGAGAACGCGGTCTGCCACGCGCATCCGGACCAGGGCGCCACCGGCCCCGAGTTCGCCATGCCGTTCACCGACCACACCGACTCCAACCTGGAGTTCACCGCGTCGGCGACCGACAGCGCCGGCGTCACGGTCTCCAAGACCTACATCGCGAAGCCTCGCGAGCACCGGCTGACCTTGACCAGCAACGTCGCCGCGGCGCTCGGCATCACGCCGGAAGGCGGGGCCGCTTCGGCGATGGTGGTCGAAGGCGCGTCCGTGGAGATCCAGGCGGCCGAGGTCGCTTCGGACGGCGCGTCGACCTTCACCGGCTGGTCCAACGGGGCCATCGGGCGGCTGACCACCATCACCATGGGCACCACCGACCAGACGATCACGGCGAACTACATCACCCCGATCGACAAGCGCTACCGCGACGAACCCGCGCTGGCGCAACGACTCGGCGCGCCGACCGCGCCCGAGGCCGTCGACGGCACGGTCAGGTTCCGCACCTACGAGCGCGGGCGGCTGTACTGGTCGAAGGACACGGGCGTGAAGCAGATCGAGGGCGAGATCCTCAAGAAGTACCTCGCCATGGGCGGCCACAAGGAGTTCGGCCCGCCCGCGACCGACGAGATGACCACGCCGGACACCATCGGCCGCTACAACGACTTCCCGATGTGGCCCGGCAAGATGCAGTCGTCGATCTACTACACGGTGAACACGGGCGCGCATCCGGTGTACGGCCGGATCCGGGTGAAGTGGAAGGCGCTGGGCGCGGAGGCCGGTGAACTCGGCTACCCGACCACGGACGAGCACATCACGCCCGACCAGATCGGCCGCTACAACCACTTCAGCAAGAACGCGTCGATCTACTACACGCTGCAGACCGACGCCAAGGCGATCTGGGGCCGGATCCGCGTCCGGTGGGAAGCGCTCGGCTGGGAGGCGGGACCCATGGGGTACCCGACCATGGAAGAGGCGACGACGCCGGACGGTATCGGCCGGTACGTCCACTTCACCAAGGCCGGCTCGATCTACTGGACGATGCAGACCGACGCGCACGGGGTCTA
The DNA here is from genome assembly GCF_000342005.1 of Amycolatopsis decaplanina DSM 44594. Lineage (GTDB taxonomy): Bacteria > Actinomycetota > Actinomycetes > Mycobacteriales > Pseudonocardiaceae > Amycolatopsis > Amycolatopsis decaplanina. The sequence continues at coordinate 82,636 of NZ_AOHO01000079.1, read as the reverse complement.
CGGTGCCATCCGGCAGCGCTGGGAGGCGCTCGGCTGGGAGGCCGGGTATCTGAGGTACCCGACCACCGACGAGTTCGCTGTGTCCGGTGGACGGCAGAACAACTTCCAGGGCGGTTATGTGTTCTGGAACGCCTCCAACGGGGCGGTGACCGACCGCCGCTGGTAATAGCGGTCAGTACATGAAGGCCCCCTTCCTTGCGTCAGGCGCAAGGAAGGGGGCCTTCATGTACTTCAGCGCAGCAGATCGGCCGGTGAGGTGCCCGTCGAGGTGAGCGGCAGGCCGAGCGCGACGCGTTCGGTGAGCCAGGCGCTCGGTCGGTAGCGCTGGTCGCCGGTGCTCGCGACGAGGCCGCGCAGGACCCTCAGCACGAGATCCGCGCCCGCTTCGTCGCCCCAGGTTAGCGGTCCGCGCGGGTAGCCGAGGCCGAGCCGGACGGCGGTGTCGATGTCCTCGGGCGTCGCGAGCCGCTGTCCGGCGATGAAGCAGGCGGTGTTGACGATCGACGCCAGCAGCCGCTGCGCGATCGGCGCGGGGCCGTCGCGGACCACGGTCACCGGCAGCCCGGTCGCGGCGAGCGCGCCCCAGGCGGTGCGGCCGGCGGCCGGGTCGAGCGCGGGGTGGACCGAAAGCGTCAGGCGTTTCGCGTAGCCGCCGAGGGGATCGACGCCGACGACCCGTTCCGCCGGGAGACCCGCCGCGAGCGCGGTGTCCACAGTGGACGAACCGATCGGGCTGACGATCAGGACCGTGTCCGGGTAGGCGGAGTGCACGACCTGGATACCCGCCGACGAGAGCAGCGTGCCGAGGCGTTCGTCGTCGACCCACACCGGGGTGGCCGGGGTTTCCGGCGCGGCCGGTTCCGGCTCGACCTGTTGCCGCCCGTCGGCATAGCCGTAAAAGCCTTCGCCGTTCTTGCGGCCGAACAGCCCGGCGGCGACGCGGGGACGCGTCAGCCACGACGGCCGCAGCCGCGGTTCGCCGTGGAACCCACTCCAGATGCTTTCGAGCACGGCGTGCGAGACGTCGAGACCGGTGAGGTCGAGCAGTTCGAACGGGCCGAGTTTCAGTCCGAGCACGTCGCGTGCGACGCGGTCCACCTCGGCCGGGCTCGCGATTCCTTCGGCGAGGATCTGCAGCGCCTCGGTGCCCAGCCCGCGGCCGGCGTGGTTGACCAGGAAGCCCGGCGCGTCGCGGGCGAGGACGGGTTCGTGTCCCCAGCCGCGGACGAGTTCGGTCACGGCGGGCGGCAGCCACGCGGCGGTCCGCACGCCGGGCACGACCTCGACCAGCCGCATCAGCGGGACCGGGTTGAAGAAATGGAGGCCGAGCAACCGGCCGGGATCGGTCAGCGCGGCACCGATCTCGGTGACCGAAAGCGAACTGGTGTTGGTGGCGAACACGGTGTCCGGGCCGCATACACGTTCCAGTTCGGCGAACAGCGTGCGTTTGATCTCCAGGTCCTCACGGACCGCTTCGACCACGAGGTCGACGCCGTCGGCGGGAGCCAGCGGGCTCTCGGCCGCGATCAGCCTGCCCTTCGCGGACTCGGCGACTTGCTCGGTGATCTTGCCCTTCGAGGCGAGCTTGCCCAGCATCGCGCCGACGTGGTCGATGGCCTCGCCGACCGCGTCGGGCCGGGCGTCGGCGAGCTCGACTTCGAGTCCCGCCGTCACGGCGAGCTGGACGATGCCCCGGCCCATCACCCCGGTTCCGATGACCCGGATCCTGCCGACCTGCTCCGCCCACTTCTCCACCGCGAGCCGCCTTTCCCTCGATGTCGTCCCCGGCGTGACGCTAGCCGCCACGCCGGTATATCGCCCGGAAGGGTGATCCGCGCCCCAGTCGGCGTAAGGCCACCGACCCGGCGCGGTCCCATCCGCGAAAACCGAGTGTTCCGTGCACGACCCCCGAAGGGAAAGTTCCCATGGCCACCGTCCCCGCCGCCGCAGCCATCCGGACCACGCCGTTGCTCCTCGTCGCCGTCCTCTTCGGCGCGGTCGCCGCTTTCCTCGCGAGCCAGGCGTTGTGGTCGCTCACCGCCCTGGCCGTCGTGGTCGCCGCCGCCGTCCTCGCGGGCGGGGTGTGGCTGACCGGCCGGAAGGCCGAACAGGAGCTCTAAGATCGCCGTGTGACGGCGAAGCGCTTGACGCGGGAAGAAAGCCGCGAGCAGACCAGGCAGCGCCTGCTCGCGGCGGCCGCCGAACTGTTCTCCGAACGAGGGGTCAACGGCACGTCCGTCGAGCAGATCGCCGAACGGGCCGGATTCACCCGCGGCGCCTTCTACGGCAACTTCGACGGCAAGCACGAGCTGGTCGTCGAACTGCTGCGCCGCCGGACCCGGCGCGAGGCCGAGGAGGTCGCCGCGCTGCGCGAAGGCGTCGGCTCCTTCGCCGAGATGATGGACCGGCTGCGCGCGTGGAACGTCGAGCGCGCCGAACACCTCGCCGGCTGGCTGACCTTGCGCACCGAGCTGGCCCTTTACGCGCTGCGGAACCCCGGCGCACGGCCGCTCGTCGGCGAAGGCGAGAAGTCGACAAGGGCATTGCTGGAGACCTCGATCCGGACCGAACTCGCCGCGCGGGGCGTGGAACCGCCCGCCGACCCGGCGTTTCTCGCGCTGATCCTGCACGCGCTCGAGGACGGTCTCCTGCTGCAGCGCCTCCTCAGCCCCGAGGGGACTGGCGACGAGGACGTGGTGGACGCCGTCCAGCTGCTGATGCGGTCGTGGACCGCGCTCAGCCGGGCATCTTGATCCCGGTGAACTCGGCCATCTGACGGATCCCGTGCGCGAAGAAGTCGTCCGCCGGGTCGACGGAGCCGACGTATTGGCCGAACAGCTCGAAGTTGATCATCCCGAACAGCTGGGTCCAGGCCATGATCAGCCGGGAGGCGGTCTCGGGAGCCAGGTTGACCTTGAGGATTCCGGTGACGGCGTCAAGCTGGTGCAGTAGCCCGACGGGCATCTCGCCGACCTCGGTCTCGACCCGGAGATTCGCGTCCCGCAGGACCGCGACCAGCGCGAACGCCACCCGGCCGGCCGGGGCGACGGTGTCCTGCGGGGCTTGGTAGCCCGGGATCGGCGAGCCGTAGATCAGCGCGTACTCGTGCGGGTGCGCCTTCGCCCAGGTGCGGACCGCGTGCCAGATCGACTCCCACCGTTCCAGTGGGGCCTTCTTCGGGTCGTCGGCGGCCTCCGCGGCCTCGCCGACGGCGTTGTAGGCGTCGACGATCAGGGCGGTCAGCAGCTCTTCGCGGCTGGAGAAGTACCGGTAGAGCGCGGACGAGACCATGCCCAGCTCTCGCGCGACCGCGCGGAGCGAGAGGCCGAGCGCGCCGACTTCGGCGAGCTGGCTGCGGGCTTCGTCCTTGATCTCGCGGGTGAGTTCGGCGCGGGCGCGCTCGCGCGCGGTCTGGGTGGCGGCCATGCTCTCACCATAGAGCATCGCACCTAAAAGAGAGCAGTGCTCTTGACATGATGCACTGCTCTGGTGTTCACTGCTCTTAACAGAGAGCACTGCTCTCGAAGACTTCGAGGAGACGAGATGACAGCCGCCGAAACCCGCTACGTCAAACCCGCCAAGGCGGCCCACGCCTTCAACGCGTTCGTGCTCAAGCTGACGAGGCTCGGCATCAGCGTCCTGGGCAGCCGGGTGCTCTCGGTCCGCGGCCGGAAAAGCGGCGAACTGCGCTCGGTCCCGGTCAATCTGCTGAAGCTGGACGGCGAGCGCTACCTGGTCGCGCCCCGCGGTGTCACGCAGTGGGTGCGCAACCTGCGCGTCGCGGGTGAGGGGCAGCTCACCGTCGGGCGCCGCACCGAGACGTTCACCTACACCGAACTCGCCGACGACGAGAAGCCCGAGATCCTGCGCGCGTACCTCAAGCGCTGGAAGTTCGAGGTCGGCGTGTTCTTCGACGGTGCCGACGCGAAGTCGTCCGACGAGAAGCTCCGCGAGATCGCGCCCGGCTACCCGATCTTCAAGATCGCCAGTGTCGCGTGATCCTGGTTGCCTTACACGTGACTGGATCGACGACACACGTGATTGGGCGGACGACTCGCCCTAGTCGTCAGTGGGTGCCCGTCGCGTGCGGCGGGCGGTGGCCGTCACCAGCACCACCCCGATCAGGAACGCGACCAGCCCGATCAGGAACCACAGTTTCTGCCCGGTCATGAAGCTGCCGGTCAGCACGCCGGCGCCCTGGAGCACCCAGACACCGCCGACCAGCAGGAAGACCAGCCCGATCGTGAGCGTGACCCAGCGTTTCATCCACAGCTCCCCGCCTCGACGTGCCTTGCGGCGATTCTGGCACCGGGAGCCCCGTCCGGCGAACCGATCATCATCCGCCGACGAGACCGTTGCGGTAGGCGTAGACGACGGCGTGCACCCTGTCCCGTAGCCCGAGCTTCGCCAGGATCCGGGACACGTGGGTCTTCACCGTCTCCTCGCCCACATGCAGGTGCGCGGCGATCTCCGCGTTGCTGGAGGCGTCGGCGACGAGCAGGAGGACTTCGCGTTCGCGTGAGGTGAGTCGTTCCAGTTCCGCCGGTTCGGCGGCCGCGGGTTCGATGCTGGTGGCGAAGGCCGACACCAGCCGCCGGGTCACCGTCGGGTCGATCAGCGCGTCGCCGCGCGCGGCCACCCGCATGGCCGACACGAGCTCTTCGGGGGCGAGGCTCTTCAACAGGAATCCGCTCGCACCGGCCCGCAGCGCGCGGTAGACGTACTCGTCGGAGTCGTAGGTCGTCAGCACGAGGACGCGGGTGTCGTTCCCTGGCGCGGACATGATCGCCTCGGTCGCGGCCAGACCGTCCAATTTGGGCATCCGGACGTCGAGCACGGCGACGTCCGGGCGCAGCGCGGCCGCCCGCGTGACGGCCTCGCGCCCGTCCGCCGCCTCGCCGACGCATTCGAAGTCCGCCTGGGTGTCCAGCACCGCGCGCATCCCGGACCGGAACATCGCGTGGTCGTCGGCGAGCAGAACCCGGATCACTTTGCCTCCAAAGGAAAACCGACGCGGACCCGCCAGTTGCGGCCGTCGCGGAGCGGTCCGCATTCCGCCTGTCCGCCGAACAAAGCGACCCGCTGCCTGATCCCGGCGAGGCCGCGTTTCGTCGACTCGGCCGACGCGTTCGGGCGGCCGATCTCGTTCGTGATCGTGAGGATCACCTCCGTCTGCCGGTAGGCGAGGTCGATCTCGACGATCCCGCCGGAGCCGTGCCGGAGCGCGTTCGTCAGCGCCTCCTGCGTGATGCGGTACAACGCGATGTCCACCGAACCCGGGAGTTCCCGCGGCCCGCCGTGGCTCGTCAGGCGCGCGGGCAGCCCGGCGGTGCGGAGGTTGTCGAGCAGCTCGTCGAGGTTGTCGAGCCCCGGTTGCCGCTGTGCGTCGCCGTTCTCCTTGCCGTGCAACAGATCCAGCAGACGCCGCAGATCGGCCATCGCGGCCCGGCTCGACGATTCGACGGCGGAGAGCGAACGCCGCACGGCGGGTTCGCCGTCGGGCAACCCGAGTCGCGCGGCGCCGGCGTGCACGCCGATCGCGCTGACGTGGTGGGAGATCACGTCGTGCAGGTCGCGGGCGATCGTCGTGCGTTCTTCGGCGACGGCGCGGCGGACCGCCTCGGCTTCGTGCTGCCGCCGTTGTTCCTCCGCGCGCTGGAGATCGGCGATGTACGCGCGCCGCGCCGTCGTGTAGCGGCCGACCATCCACGGAAGCAGTCCGCTCATACCGACTTCGATGAGCAGCAGCCGCCAGTCCCGGTCGCCCCTGTCGACCGGGATGAGGTTGCAGGCGACGAGCCCGGCGAGCATCGCGGCCAGCGCGGCGAGCGCGGGTTCGGCCGAAAGCCAGGCGCCGGCGCGGTAACCCGCGATCAGCACGCCCGCGTTGGTGGCCTGCAGGTAGTGGTCGTACGGGTACAGCAGCAGCGGCGCGGCGGTGAGCAGCGCGCCGTGCGCGGCCGAAACCCAGCCGGAATACCGCGAAGGCCCGGCGAGCGCGACGTTCGCGAGGATTCCGCCCAGCAGCACCACCCACGCCTGCCAGCCGAGCGAGAGCGGCGGTCCGGCGATGAGGAACAGCCCGGCGTCGGCGACCAGGCAGACGGTCGCGACCGCCCAGGCCTGTCTCGCCAGCGAACCACTGATGTCCCGCACGCGTCCAACTCTGCCCTATTTCGCTGGACGGGGGTTCCTAAGATCGAAAGCCATGGGGACCGCGAAGACTCCCGTGCTCTGGACGACAGGGGCACCGGGAACGGGGAAATCGACCACCGCCTGGGGGTTGTACACGCGTCTCGTGGAAGCCGGTGGCACTGTCGCGTACGTCGACATCGATCAGCTCGGGCTGATCGGCCCGCCTCCCGGCGGCGGCGACGCCGCGCACGCGATCAAGGCGGCCAACCTGCTGCGGGTGCTGGAAGTCCTGCGTGCGCGGGGCGCCGGGCAGCTCGTCGTTTCCGGTGTGGTGGATCCCGAGAACGGGGTCGAGCCGTACTTCGAGGGCCGCGACTTCGACCTCACGCTCGTCCGGCTGGTTTGTGATCGCGACGAACTCCGGAGCCGGTTCCTCGGCCGTGGATCACCCGCCGCGGCCCTGCCCGATCTCCTCGCGGTGGCGGACGCCTACGACCGCACGGGTTTCGGCGAGGAGATGGACACGACCGGGCAGCGATCCGAGGAGACCGTGGAGGCGTTGCTCCCACGCTGCGTCGTGGGTGACGGGCCGGTCCGGACGCCTGCCGTCGTGGAACCGCAGCCCGGACCGGTGACCGTGGTGACCGGCCCGACGGCGGTCGGCAAGTCGACGGCCGCGTTCAGCGCGCTGCGGGACCTCTGGGAGCACGGGATGCCCGTCGCCTACGTCGATCTCGCGCAACTCGGGTTCGCGCACCCCGGCCCGGATCCGGCCGTGGAGGCGGCGAACCTGGCGGTCGTCTGGCGCGGCTATCGCGAGGCCGGAGCGAAGCGACTGCTCGTCGTCGCCAGGGAATTCCGTCCGGAGCACCGGCGGGTCTTCGAGGAGGTCACGGTCGTCCATCTCGACGCGGACGACCCGACGCTCACCGAGCGCGTCGGGCGCCGGGCCGAGGGCGAGTCGGCACTGCTGGCCGGTGACGAACTCCGCGGCGCGCCGCCCGGTGTGCGGGACCGGGTGGCAGCCCGCGCGGTCACCGAGGCGGCACGGATGCGGGATTCCGGCGGGGACCGCGTCGTCCTCGACACCTCCGGACAGGAACCCGCCGAGACGGCCGCCGCGCTGCTCGCCGTCCTGCGTCAGTAGCCGGGCGGTGGTCCGCCGGGCCCGTCCTGTCCCGGCTGGCCCTGTCCCTGCTGCCGTTGACCTCGCCGGCCCTGACCCGGCCCGCCGTTCTGCCCTGCCTTGCCGATACTCGTCGCCGTCGCGGTGTTCCCGGTGACCTTGGCGTTCACCGTCACCGTCTCGCCGGTCTTGGGATCGCCCGTCTTCCGTGTCGTCGAATCGATCGTGTAGACCTGCTTGTAGCCGTCCTTGCTGGTCAGGCTGACGGACGTCGCGCTGATCTCGGTGATCTCCCCGGTCTGCATCCGCTCGGTGCTGTAGCCGCCGTTGCCGTCGGAGACGACGAAGTCGCCGTGCAGCGCGTCGCGCGGCATCCCGCCGCCAGGGCCGAAGATCATCCGGCCGCCGCCGGGACCGCCCATCATCCCGCCCTGTTCGGCACCGTTCGCGGCGGTCCCGGCCCAGATCGCGGCGCCGCCACCGGCGGCGATCACCACCGCCACCCCGGCCGCGATCGCGGTCTTGCGGCCCGACCAGGCCTTCTTCGGTTCGCCCGCCGGGGCGGGCGCGCCCCAGGCGGCGGTCTCGTCCGCCGGCGGTCCGGCGGGTTCGGTCGGTTCGGTCATCTGGTCGCCTCCGTGTACTCGGTTGCGGCCATGGTCGGCGCCGTCGCTGTGCGGGAGCTGTGCCGTCGGTGGGCACGCGCTGTGATTCCCTCCCCGGCGGGGTGATCGTTCACAGGAAACGCACAGGCGGTACACAGAGAAGCCTCATCGGCGCCGCCAAGGATGGCACCATGACCAGTGTGAACGTCCCTTCGTCCGGTTCCGCGAAGGCCGGCCTGCGCCGTGCCGACGGCAGCCCCGTGCGAGTGCTGGTCGTCGACGACGAGGCGACCTTGTCCGAACTCGTGTCGATGGCGCTGCGCATGGAGGGCTGGGACATCCGCACCGCCGCCGACGGTATCGAGGCCGTCCGCGTCGCCAGGGAATTCCGGCCGGACGCGGTGGTGCTGGACGTCATGCTGCCGGACATGAGCGGCCTGGACGTCCTGCGCCGCCTGCGCTCCGAGGTGCCGAACCTGCCTGTGCTGTTCCTGACCGCCAAGGACGCGGTGGAGGACCGGATCGCCGGGCTCACCGCGGGCGGCGACGACTACGTCACCAAGCCGTTCAGCCTGGAGGAGGTCGCGTTGCGGTTGCGCGCGCTGCTCCGCCGCGCGGGCGGGGTCGCCGGGCCGAGCGGATCGATGCTGGTCGTCGGCGACCTGACCCTGGACGAGGACAGCCGCGAAGTGCACCGCGGTGGCGATCCGGTGCCGCTGACCGCGACCGAGTTCGAACTGCTGCGTTATCTCATGCGCAATCCGAAGCGGGTGCTGTCGAAGGCGCAGATCCTGGACCGGGTGTGGAGCTACGACTTCGGAGGCCAGGCCAACATCGTCGAGCTGTACATCTCCTATCTCCGCAAGAAGATCGACGCCGACAGGGAACCGATGATCCACACGATGCGCGGCGCCGGGTATGTCCTCAAGCCCGCGGGGTAGGCGGCCGTGGTCCTTGCGACGGCGGCTGATCGCGCAGGTCGCGGGGCTGCTCGCGCTCGTCTGCCTGGTGGTCGGCGTGGTGACCGAACTGGCGTTGCGCGACTTCCTGATCGGCCAGCTCGACGCGCGGCTCCGCGAGACCAGTGAACGCGCGAGCCGTCCGCCGCCACCGGGACGTCCAGGCGGCGAAAGGGTTCCGGAGGGCCTGCGCGCGTACGGGCAGAGCACCGGTTCGCTGTTCGTGAACGTGTTCCCGGACGGGCGCGTGCTCGCCGCCGTGCTCCGGTCCAGCTACGACGCGAAGGTCACCGACCCGTTCCCGCACGACGAGATCAGCCCGTCCCAGGTCGCCACCCTGCTGCGGTCGACGACGGGCAACGAGCCCACCGACGTCGAACTGGGCTCGCTCGGGGAGTACCGCGTGATGGCGAAGCAGACGGCGAGCGGCGGGGTCGCGATCACCGGACTGCCCACCAAGGACGTCACGGATACCTTGTGGAACCTCGGTTTCATCTTCGGCGGGGTCGCCGTCGGCGGCATCCTGCTGGCGGGCGCGCTCGGCGCGGTGACCGTGCGGCGCACCATGAAACCCCTCGACCGGCTGGCCGCCACCGCGACCAGGGTCGCCGAACTCCCCTTGGACCGCGGCGAGGTCGCGCTGTCCGAGCGAGTGTCCGAAGTGGACACTGATCCGCGGACCGAGGTCGGCAAGGTCGGCTTCGCGCTCAACCGCATGCTCGGCCACATCTCGAACGCGCTTTCCGCCCGCCAGGCCAGTGAAAGCCGGGTGCGCCGGTTCGTCGCGGACGCCAGCCACGAACTGCGGACCCCGCTCGCGGCCATCCGCGGCTACGCGGAGCTCACCCGGCGGTCCGGCTCCGAGGTGCCGCCCGATATCGCGTTCGCGATGGGCCGGGTCGAGTCGGAGTCGACGCGGATGACCGGTCTGGTCGAGGATCTGCTGCTGCTCGCACGGCTCGACTCCGGCCGTCCGGTGGTGCACCAGCCGGTCGATCTCTCCCGGCTGGTGGCGGACGCCGTCGCGGACGCGCACGTCGCCGGGCCGGAACACAAATGGCTGCTGGAGGTCCCGCCGGAACCGATCACCGTCCTCGGTGACGCGGATCAGCTGCACCAGGTGGTGATCAACCTGCTGGGTAACGCGCGCACGCACACCCCGGCGGGCACCGGGGTCACCACCTCGCTGTCCATAGTGGACTCGACGGTGACACTGTCCATTGCCGACAGTGGTCCGGGGATCCCGCCGGATATCCTTCCGGAGGTCTTCGAACGCTTCGCCCGCGGCGACGATTCGCGATCGAGGGCGGCGGGCAGCACCGGACTCGGCCTGGCCATCGTCGCGGCCGTCGTCGCCGCGCACGGCGGGCGGGTCGGGGTCACCAGCCGTCCGGGGCGCACGGAATTCCGGGTCGTGCTCCGGGCCGCCTGATTCAGGGGGTCCATTCGCTGTTCGCGCCGCACAGGACGACGCAGGGCAGTTCGCCCTCGGTCCGCCCGGCCAGCCACGCGGCGAACGGGACCGCGGCCGCCGGTTCGACGGCGAGGCGGAACTCCTCCCACAGCCGGTCCCGGGCGGCGAGCAGTTCCGCGTCGCTGACCAGCACGGACGTCACCCGATTCCGGAGCACGGCGAACGGGACGCTCCCGGCCCTGGTCGCACCCAGCGCGGACGCGGCCACCGAGTCGATCTCCACGTCCACCGGCTCACCCGCCTCCAGTGCCGCGTCGAGCGCTCGGCACCGCTCCGGTTCGACGGCGAACGTCGGCACCCCGGCCAGCGACGTACCCGCGACCAGTCCGCCACCGCCGACCGCGACCAAGAACGCGTCGACGTCCGGCGCGTCCTGGACCACTTCGGCCGCCACGGTTCCCTGACCGGCGACGACGGCGGGATCGTCGTACGCGTGCAGGTACCGCGTACCCGGTTCGGAGGCGGCTTCGCGCGCCTTCGCGGCCGCCTCGGCGTACGTCGCTCCGTGACGGATGAGCTTCGCGCCCATGGCCTCGATCCGAGCCGTCTTCGCCTGCGGAGCCGGCTCCGGCACGTACACCGTCGCGGGCAGATCGAGCAGCGAAGCCGCCGTCGCCACGCCCAGGCCGTGGTTGCCGCCGGACGCCGTCAGCACCCGCTCCGGCAACGGCCCGCTCACCAGCGCGTTCACCGCGCCCCGCAGCTTGAACGATCCGCTCCGCTGCAGATGCTCCAGTTTGAGGACCAGCGGCCGCCCGTCGACCTCGGCGCGCAGCACCGGCGTGCGTCGCACGAACGGATGGACGGCTTCGGCGGCTTTGAGGACATCTGCCCAGGTCGGAGTGCTCATACCCCCCACTGTCCTCCATGCCGGGACGGGAGTGACTACACTGGTCCCTGGATCCCGCGCGGCGTCCATCTTGTGAACCTCCCCAGGGCCGGAAGGCAGCAAGGATAAGCAAGCTCTGACGGGTGCGCGGGATCCGCCTTCATTTTCAGGGTGCAACCCCGAACCCGCCCGGCGGGGCTTCGCCCCCGGACCCCCGCAGTTGGTCGCGTAGGTGACCAGGGTTCGGTTCTAAAAAATCCCGAAGACGTCTTTCGGTGGTACTGGGGACGGTAGGGCTTCCGCGTCCGTGATGGGTTTGGCCTTGCCTTGGAGCTGCCGTAGGTCGTCGTCGGCGACGCAGCGGGCCGGGTAGACGGCGGAAGCTGCTCGACGGGTCAGGTCCTTGACCGGCAGTTCGACGCGAGAAGCGGCGACCACGATGTTCCCGAAGCGGCGGCCCCGGAGGACGCCTGGCTCGGCCAAGATCGCCAGGTGGGGGAAAGAACTCGCCATCGTCGCCAGGAACCGGCGGAGGAACGGCAGGTTCGGCCCGTCGGAGACGTTGGCGACGTAGGTTCCGGCCGGGCGGAGGACGCGCGCGATCTCGGTCGTGAACTCCACGGTCGCGAGTCCGCCGGCCAGGACTCCGCGTTCGAAAGCGTCCACGATGACAAGGTCGGCCGAAGCGTCGTATCTGCCGGAGACGCCTTCGCGGCCGTCGCCGACACGGACCTTCAGCCCCTTCAGGCCCAGTTGCTCGCGGACGAGCGCGACGAGTTCGCCGTCGGCGTCGAAGACCAGTTGCCGTGAGCGCGGCCGGGCCGCCGCGATGTAGCGGGGGAGCGTGCAGGCCGCTCCTCCGACGTGCAGCGCGTCGAGCGGGCCTTCGCCGAGGCAGTCGACGACGTCGGCGATGCGGCGTATGTAGTCGAACTCGAGATCCGTGGGATCGTCGAGGTTGACGTGCGACTGGGCGACGCCGTCGACCGAGATCGTCCAGGCGTTGGGGCGGTCGGCGTCCTGAAGCAGTTCGGCCGTGCCGAAGCGGACCGGATACGTGCCTGGGGTCGGTGCTGGTCTCACCGTCGGACCTTCCCGGTAGTCTCGCCGCGTGGCTCTAGCTCTATACCGAAAGTACCGTCCGGCTACCTTCGCCGAGGTCGTCGGGCAGGAGCATGTGACCGATCCGCTGCGCACCGCGCTGGCCGCCGGTCGCATCAACCACGCCTACCTCTTCTCCGGCCCGCGCGGCTGCGGCAAGACGTCGAGCGCCCGCATCATGGCGCGGTCGTTGAACTGCGCGAAGGGCCCGACGCCGGATCCGTGCGGCGAGTGCAACTCGTGCCGGAACCTCGCGCCCGAAGGCCCCGGCAGCGTCGACGTCACCGAACTCGACGCCGCCAGCCACGGTGGTGTCGACGACGCCCGTGAGCTGCGCGACAGGGCCTTCTACGCCCCGGCCGACTCGCGCTACCGCGTCTTCATCATCGACGAGGCGCACATGGTCACCACGCAGGGCTTCAACGCCCTGCTGAAGATCGTGGAAGAGCCGCCGGAGCACCTGATCTTCATCTTCGCGACCACCGAACCGGACAAGGTGCTGCCCACCATCCGGTCGCGGACGCACCACTACCCCTTCCGGCTGATCCCGCCGAGCTCCATGCGCGAGCTGCTCGAACGCAACGTCGCCGCCGAAGGCGCGAAGGTCGAGCCCGCGGTGTACCCGCTGGTCATCCGCGCGGGCGGTGGTTCGGCGCGGGACACGCAATCGGTGCTGGACCAGCTGCTGGCGGGAGCCGGACCGGACGGCGTCGACTACTCGCGCGCGGTGTCGCTGCTGGGCGTCACCGACGTCGCGCTCATCGACGGCATGGTCGACGCGCTGGCCGGGGACGACGCGGCCGCGGTGTTCGGCACCGTCGAGCGGCTCGCCGAGGCCGGGCACGACCCGCGCCGGTTCGCCACCGACCTGCTCGACCGCCTGCGTGACCTGGTGATGCTGCGTTCGGTGCCGGACGCGGGTGAACGCGGGCTGGTCTCCGCGCCGGACGACGAACTCAAGAAGATGAAGGAGCAGGCGGGCAAACTGGAGCCCGCCACGCTCTCGCGCTACGCCGACATCGTCCACAATGGACTCTTGGAGATGCGGGGCGCGACCTCGCCGCGGCTGGTGCTGGAGCTGCTGACGGCGCGGATGCTGTTGCCCTCGGTCGCCGAGGGCACCGACGCGCTGCTCGCCCGTCTGGAACGGCTCGAGCGCCGTGCCGCTTCGGCTCCGGCGCCCGTCGCCGGTGGTCCGGCCCAGGCCGCGCAAGCCGCTCCGGTGGCGCAGTCCGCGCCTGCCCCCGTCGCGCCCTCGGGTGAGCCCGTCCGCGAGTTCCAGCGGCCGTCGCAACGAGCCGCGGCCCCCGCTCAGCAGCCCGCGCCCGCTCCCCAGGCCGCCCCTCAGCCAGCCGCGCAGCCGGTCGCGCGACCCGAGCCGGTCGCCGAACGGCCCGCCCCTCAGCGTCCTTCCGCGCCCACCCCGCCTCCGGCCGCTCCGGCGCCCGCGGCGGCTTCGTCGGGCGGGACGGACGTGGAAGGCATCCGCGGCCGCTGGCCGCAGGTGCAGGCCGCGATCCGCAAGGTCCCGGGCGGCGCCGTCACCGGGGCGATGCTCACGCAGGCGAGTGTGGTGACCGTCGAAGGCAGCGCCGTCACGCTCACGCACAGCGCGGAACCCGTGGCACGCAGGCTTTCCGAGCCGCAGCACACAGAGCGCATCGCGGCCGCGTTCAAGGCGGTCTTCGACGGCGACTGGCAGGTGCGGTGCGTGCACGGTGCCGCGCAGGCCCGGCAGGCCGCCGCGCCCAAGGCCGCGCCGCCGCCACCCGCGCCCGAGCGGTCCTTCACCCGCCGGTCCGTCGAAGCGCCCAGCGCCGCTCCGGCGCCTCCCGCGCCGAAGCCGGAGCCCGAGCGGCCGAAGGTGACGACCACCGAGCCGGACATCCCGCTCCCGCCCGAGCCGGTCGAGGACGACGAGGACCTCTACAACGAGGATGCGAGCCCCGCGCCGCCGCCTCCGCCGCTCCCGCCGGAGAAGGATCCGGAAGAGATCGCCCGGAAGCTGCTCGCCGACCACCTCAACGCCCGTCCGCTGGACGAGCGCAAGTAGAGGAGCGCAAGTAGGGGACTAATTGCCCGCGAGGTAGTCCTCGATGGCCTTCGTGATGACGGCGGCGTACTGCTGACGTCCTTCTTCGCTGGCCATCGCCGCGGCTTCGGCGGCGTTGCGCATGTTCCCGCATTCGACGAGCGCGGCGGGGCGGGTCGAGAGGTTGAGCCCGCCGAGGTCGGCGCGCGGGGCGAGTCCGTTCGAGCCGAGGTACGTCGACGTCGGGAAGCCGCCCGCGCGGAGGCCGTCCCGCAACGCCGTCGCGAGTTTCACCGAGGGCTCGCCCTGCTGGGCGTTCAGCGGCGGCGCCGAATAGGCGACGTGGAAACCGTGCGCCCCGGCGGAATTCGAGCCGTCCGCGTGGATCGACACCACGGCGTCCGCCCCGGCGTCGTTCCCGATCGCGGCGCGTTCGTCGACGCACGGACCGACCCCGGTGTCGTTCTGCCGGGTGAGGACGACGCGGATTCCCTTGGCCACCAGGGCCTGCGAGATCCGCTGCGCGACATCCCAGGTGAACGCGTGCTCGGAGTAACCGGAATTCGTCGCGGTTCCGGTGGTGTTGCATGGTTTCGTCTTGCCGCGCCCCGCCGGGACCTGTTTGTTGATCTCGCCCGGCTTGCCGGAGTTCCCGCCGTTGTGGCCGGGATCCAGCACGACGACCTTGCCCGTCTTCGGCTGCTGCGTGCTCGGGGGCGGCTGAGGCGCGCTCGAAGGCGGCGCGCTCGTCGTGGGACTCGGCTGCGGAAGGGTGGTGAAGACCGTGGTGGTGCCCGGAGCGGGTGGATTCGACGGTGATGACGCGGGGGTGTCCACCCCGCACGCCGTGAACAGCGTCAATCCGATCGCCACCACAAGGCCAAGCCGTCGTCGCACGGCGCCCACGGTGCCACACGAGTGACGGCTAGGCTGGTAGGCGGCACGGGATTTTCCAGGAGAGGACCGATCGGATCATGGTGCAACCCGGTGGCGGCTTCGACCTGTCGCAGATCATGCAGCAGGCCCAGCAGATGCAGCAGAAGCTGGTCGAGGCCCAGGAAGAGCTGGCCAACACGGAGGTGACCGGCACTTCCGGCGGCGGCCTGGTCACCGCGACCGTGTCCGGCGACAGCCAGCTCAAGTCGCTGTCCATCGACCCCAAGGTGGTCGACCCCGACGACGTCGAGACCCTGTCCGACCTGGTCGTCGCGGCCGTGCGGGACGCTTCGGCCAACGCGCAGAAGCTCACCGAGCAGAAACTCGGCCCGCTCGCCGGCGGCCTCGGCGGCGGGATGCCGGACCTCGGCGGCTTCCCCGGGCTCGGCGGCTAGCTTGTACGAGGGTGTCGTCCAGGATCTGATCGACGAACTCGGGCGGTTGCCCGGCGTCGGTCCCAAGAGCGCGCAGCGGATCGCCTTCCACCTGCTGGCGGCCGATCCCGCGGATATCGCGCGCCTGCAGGAAGTGCTCGGCAAGGTCAAGGAAGGCGTGCAGTTCTGCGAGGTCTGCGGCAACGTCTCGGAGCAGGAGACCTGCCGGATCTGCCGCGACACCCGCCGCGACCTCACGGTCATCTGCGTGGTCGAGGAGCCGAAGGACGTGCTCGCCGTCGAGCGGACGCGCGAGTTCAAAGGCCGCTACCACGTGCTCGGCGGTGCGCTGGACCCGTTGTCCGGCATCGGGCCGGAACAGCTGCGCATGCGTGAACTGCTCGCGCGGATCGGCGGCGCGGAGATCAGCGAGATCATCATCGCGACCGACCCGAACACCGAGGGCGAGGCGACCGCGACGTATCTCGTGCGGATGCTTCGCGACTTCCCCGGTCTGACCGTGACGCGGCTGGCGTCCGGCCTGCCGATGGGCGGTGACCTGGAGTTCGCGGACGAGCTGACCCTGGGCCGTGCTCTCTCGGGCCGCCGGGCGCTCTAGCTTTCCTGTGAAGTACGTGAAGGCCCCCTTCATTGCGTCTAGCGCAATGAAGGGGGCCTTCACGTACTTTCGCAGGCGTCAGCAGTAACCCAGCCGCGCCAGCGTGTCGACGATGATCTCCGACGGGTGGAACTTGTCGACCCAGGACTCACCGCGGCGGTTCTGGTAGGTGTCGAGGAAGTTCTGCAGCTTGTCCCCGCGCATCTCGGTCAGCACGACGGTCTCGCCGAGGTGCTGCGGCGTCTCGGTGCGCTCGCGGTGCACGGCGCACGGCAGGCCGAGGTAGTAGCACTCGGCCGACAGGCCGCCCGAGTCGGTGACGACGTACTCGGCGCGCGCGACCAGCGGCAGGAACTTCAGGTACCGCATCTTCGGCTGGATGATGAAGTTCTTCTCGTCGAAGAGGTTCGCCAGGCCGAGCGAGCGGATCTTCTCGCGCTCGGGCGCACCCGCCATGTAGAGGATCGGCATCTGCTTGCTCTGCTCGCGCAGGATCTCCAACGCCTCGCGGTACTTGTCCGCGCGCGAAACCAGTTCGAAGCGGTGCAGGGTGGCGAGGCCGAACTTCTCCGGCAGCCCCTCGACGTCGAGCGGCCCGTTGATGGCCATCCGCATCGCGTCGATCGCGGTGTTCGCCTCGGTGTCGACGACGACGCCGCGGGCGTTGCGGAGATTGTTCACCTCACGCGCGCTCGGCGCGAAGTGCATGTCGACGATC
Source organism: Amycolatopsis decaplanina DSM 44594 (assembly GCF_000342005.1). Classification (GTDB taxonomy): domain Bacteria; phylum Actinomycetota; class Actinomycetes; order Mycobacteriales; family Pseudonocardiaceae; genus Amycolatopsis; species Amycolatopsis decaplanina. The sequence continues at coordinate 65,728 of NZ_AOHO01000079.1, read as the reverse complement.
TTCGCGGCGATCTTCCGGTTCAGCTCCTCCGGCAGCGGCGACATGATGCTGCCCGACCGCGCGCCCGCCTCGACGTGCCCGACCCGCGACTTGAGGATCCGCTTCCCGATGAGCGAGCCGTACGGCGTGGTGAAGGTGTCGCCGTGCACCAGCACCAGCGGCGGGCGCCCGTCCTCGACCAGCGCGGCCTTCAGTTCGGCGCGGCGGCTCCACGCGGTGCGCAGCACCTGCGCGGCCCAGCCCGGCACCTGCGCGGGCGACTCCAGGTTGTGCGCCTTCTCCTTCGGCACGAGCCAGACGTCGGGCTCCGGCAGGTTCAGGTCGGCCAGAACGTCCGAGACCTCGTCGACGTGCTGGGCGGTGAACCAGATCTTCGGCCGGACCCCGCGTTCGAGGATGCCGTGGTAGACCGGCGCGATTTTGATCAGTTCCGCCGTGGTGCCGAGAATGAAGGAAATCACCGGAAGAGCCATTCTGTCGGGGTCTGCGGTGCCCGAAGGATACTGGTGGGCCGCGCAAGGTAGCCTCGCCGGGGTGAGTGCGAATTCGCTCCTCCCGGCCCTGTCCGTCGTGATCCCGGTCTACAACGAGCAGGACTGGATCGACCGCAGTGTCGGCGCGCTGATCGCGTCGGCACAGGCGGCGAACTGGCCGGTCGAGATCGTCGTGGTCGACGACGGCAGCACCGACGGCACCGGCGACAAGCTCGCCAGGCTGCAGGAACTGTACGGCATCACCGTCCTCACCCAGCCGAACGGCGGCCGGTTCGAGGCGCGCCGGGTGGGGATCGCGAAGGCGTCCGGGCGGCAGATCCTGCTGCTCGACAGCCGCGTGATCGTGGACTCCGGTTCGCTCACCTTCCTCCGCGACCAGCTCGTGGACCATCCCGAGCGCACGGTGTGGAACGGTCACATCAACGTCGCGTCCGAACACAATCCGTATGCGGGATTCATGGCGGGGCTGGTCAAGATCCCGTGGCGCCGTTATTGCGCGGACCCGCGGTTGACGTCGTTCGGTATCGAGGAGTTCGACGTCTTCCCGAAAGGCACCGGATTCTTTTCCGCGCCGAAGGACGTTCTCGAGGATTCGTCCAACGCGTTCGAGTCGCTCTTCGAAGACGTTCGTTTCGCCAGTGACGACACGGGTGTTCTGCGCTGGATCGCGGAACGCCACCGCATCTTCCTCGCCCCCGATTTCTCCGCGACCTACCACGGCCGGGATTCCTTCAAGAAGTTCGTCGGGCAGTCGTATTTCCGCGGCACCACGTTCGTCGATTCGTATCTCGCGTCACCCGGTCCCGCGCGCAATGGCCTGTTCGCCGCGATGGCCGTCGGAGTGCTCGGACTCGGTGTCGCCGCGAAGCGCCCGAAGACCGCTGCCGCGCTGGCCGCCGCCGGTTCGACGGCCGCCGGGTTCGCGGTGACGAAGTTCGGCGCGACCAAGGCCGAGGCCAAGGCCGTCGCCCAGCTCACCCCGGTGTTCGCCGCCGGCTTCGGCGCCGGAGCGCTCCGGGGTCTCGTCATGGCGCTGCGGGCCCGGCTCAGCCGGAAACAGCAGGGTCGATGAGCAACGCGGTGAGCAGCGAAAAACTGGCCAAGGACACCGGGAAGTCCGCCGGCCGGATCGGCGTCTACCTGCTGATCGCCATCGCGCTCGGCTATGTCCTCACGGTCGTCTGGGGCCGGACGCTGTCGAAGGCCGACAACGCGGTCCTGCTTTCCTTCTGGGGCATGTTGATGGGACTGGGCGCCGCCCTGTCCCCGCTCGAACAGGAGATCTCGCGCCAGTCCGCGCACGCCGCGCTCGCCGGTCGCAAGGCGGGCCGCCCGGCGGTGATCACCTTCGTCACCAGCCTGGTCGCGGTCGCCGTCGCGGCGCTGTTCACGCTGATCCCGTCGGTGACCGACAAGGTCTACGGCGGCCAGTTCGCGCTCGCCGTGATCGTGCTCGCGGGCGGGCTTTCGTTCGCCTTCCAGTTCGCCGCGCGCGGTCTGCTCATCGGACAGGACCACGTCCGGTCCTACTCGTGGCTGATCCTGGTCGAGGCCGCCGTGCGGATCCTCGTGGTCGCCGCGCTGGTGGTCGCCGGGCTCACCCAGCTGTACTGGTTCGCCATCGCCGCCGCGACCGGTTCGTTCGCCTGGCTGCTGTTCGCCCGCGGCGCGGCCAAGCTGGTCGACCCCAAGCTGGACGCCGGCGAGCCCGCGAAACCGATCGTCAAGAACATGCTGATGCTGCTGGCGGGCGCGGGGCTCACCGCGAGCGTCATCACCGGCTACCCGGCGCTGGTCAGCCTGCTCGCGCCCGGCGGCGACAAGGACAAGCTCGGTGTGCTCTTCGTCGCCCTGTTCGTGGCCAGGACGCCGCTGACGCTGATGGCGCCGGTCCAGGCCATCGCGGTCCCGACCGTGGTGCGCCTGTCCAGCACCGAGGAGGGCAAGCACCGGCTGCGGAAGCTGCTCGCGCTCGGTTCGATGGGCGCGCTGGCGCTCGCGGCCCTCGGCGCGGTGATCGGCTACCTGATCGGCCCGTGGGTGGTGCGCCTGGTCTACAGCGCCAAGAACGACCCCGAGGCCTGGTGGATGGCCGGGCTGGTCTGGTCGTCGGTGCTGCTGGCCGCGATGCAGCTGCTCGCCGCCGTCCTCGTCGCGCAAGCCAAGGCCACGAAGGTGCTGATCACCTGGGCCGCCGTCGTCGTCGCGACCGCGCTGGTCCTGCTGTTCTTCCCCGGCGACACGGTCGTGCGCGCCGTCGTCGGCCTCGCCGCCGGTCCCACGGTCGGGCTGCTGGTCGTCATGGCGTTCGTGGTGAGGGGCACCCCCGAGCCGGGCAACGCGAAGCCGTCCGAAACGTCTCGATAGTGTGGCCGCGCCATCGCGCGCCGCGAACTCCGGTGGCATTCTTAGCGCCGAATAGGGTTGGACAGCGAATTCGATGAACGTTCTTTTGGTCTTGCTGGCGTTCTGGCTGCCGGGGCTCGTCTTCGGCGCCGCGATCAGGCTGCGCGGCTGGACCCTCGCCGCCGCGGCCCCGCTGCTCACCTTCGGCCTCGTCGCCATCGGCATCCCGATCCTCGGCCGCTTCGGCATCCGCTGGACCATGCTGAACGTCGGTCTGTGGGTCCTGCTGCTGTCCGTCATCGGCTTCGGCCTCTCGTTCCTCGTGCTCCGCTTCACCGCGAAGCGGCACCCCGAGTGGGCCGAGGACGAAGACGACGACGAGTCGAAGCGTTCCCTTCGCGACCACCTGCTGATCGGCGCCGGTGTCCTGGTCGGCCTCGGCGTCGGCGCGGTGACCTTCCTGCGCGGCTCGCACAGCCTCGACAACGTCCAGCAGGGCTGGGACGCCCCGTTCCACGGCAACCTGGTGCGCTGGATCGCCGAGCACGGCGACGCGCGCGCGTCGACCGTCGGCACCATCGCGAACCTGCCGAACCAGACCGACTACTTCTACCCGGACACCTACCACGCGCTGCTCGCCCTGGTCTTCGACAAGGGCGGCCTGACGATGATGCCGACGCTGAACCTGGCGGCGCTCATGGTCGTGCTGACCATCCCGGTCGGGGTCGCGGCGATGTGCCGCGCCTGGCGCATGCCGGTCCTCGCCACCGCCGCCGCGGCGGCCGTGTCCACCTGGTTCACCGCGTTCCCGTACGACTCGCTGTGGCGCGGCCCGCTGTGGCCGTACGTCGCCGGGGTGGCGCTCGTGCCCGCGATGCTCGCGCTCGCCCGCCTGCTGCTGAAGCCGAACGGCGTGGCCGGACCGCTCGCGATCGGCGTCGGCGTCGCCGGGCTGGCGGGCCTGCACACCAGCCTGATCTTCGTGATCATGGTCTACTTCCTGCTGATCCTGCTCGCGGTGCTGTTCCGTTTCGAGAAGATCGACTGGCGCCGCAGCGCCGCCTCACTGGTCGCCACGATCGTGATGGCGATCGTGCTCGGCGTGCCGCAGGTCCTCCCGGCGCTCTACAACGCCGGTGGCGTGACGAGCGCGTTCTGGGCCTCGGAGACCAGCGTCTCCGGCGCGCTCGGGCAGACCATCACGTTCTCGCCGATGGCGTCGTTCCCGCAGTGGTGGATCGGCATCCCGGCGATCATCGGCGTGTTCTTACTGGTCAAGCACCGGCGGATGCTGTGGATGGTCGGCGCGTACGTCGTCCTCGGTGGCCTGTTCGCCGCGACGATCTCGCTGGAGACCCCGCTCATCCACACCCTGACCGGCGTGTTCTACAACGACCACTGGCGCATCGGCGCGCTCGTCCCGCTGGCGGGCGCCGTGGCGTTCGGCGAGTTCGTGCACACCGCGTCGGGCAAGTTCGCCGAGAAGATCGGCGAGCGCAAACCGAACCTGAACCCGTTCACCGCGGCCGTCGCGGGCGCGCTGGTGGTCGGCCTGGTCGTCACGGTGCTGAGCCGCGGCGGCTACATCGGCCGCAACTCCGCGTGGCTCGCGATCAACTACGGCACGGACGGCCCCGCGGTCAGCAAGGGCGAGGAAGAGGCGTACGCCTGGCTCGGGAAGCACGTCGTGCCGGGCGAGCGCGTCATGAACGACAAGGCCGACGGTTCGGTGTGGATGTACGCCCTTTCGGGGGTCCAGCCGGTCGAGTGGACCTACTACGGCGCCGAGTTCACCACCAAGGCGGGCTGGCTCAGCGTGTTCCTCAACGACATCAACCGCGAGCCGCGGGTGCGCGAGGCGCTCACCGACCTCAAGGTGCGCTACGTGCTGGTCGGCAAGGGTAAGGTGACCCCCTCCACACAGTCCGCGGTGGGTCTTCAGCGCCTCGACATCACTCCGGGTTTCAAGCGCGTCTTCCACAACCTCGACGCGTCCGTTTACGAAATCGAAGGTCAACAAGGTGTGGTCGCCGCCGGCGCCCCCGCCGGGTCCGACACCGCTCACGGCCAGTAAGAAGATAGAGTGATCCAGTGTCCAGTACGTCCGTGACCACCCGCCGCGTACTCATCGTGATGCCTGCCTTGAACGAGCAGGCCAGCGTCGGCGCGGTCATTTCCCAGGTCAAGCAGTCCTTGCCGGGCATGGACGTGCTGGTGGTCGACGACGGCTCGTCCGACGACACGGCCAAGCTCGCCCGCGCGGCGGGCGCGGAGGTGGCCCGCCTGTCGGTGAACCTCGGCGTCGGCGGGGCGATGCGCACCGGCTTCCGGTACGCGGCCGCCCGCGGCTACGACGTCGTCGTCCAGGTGGACGCGGACGGCCAGCACGACCCCGAAGAGGTCGGCGCCCTGCTGAACGCGCTCGACGACGCCGACATCGCGATCGGGTCGCGGTTCGCGGGCAAGGGCTCGTACAAGGCGAGCGGCCCGCGGAAATACGCGATGGTCGTGCTCTCGGTCGTTTTCTCCCGGCTCGGGAAGACCAAGCTCACCGACGTGACCTCCGGGTTCAAGGCGATGGGCCCGCGCGCGATCAAACTGTTCGCCGCGTACTACCCGGCCGAATACCTCGGCGACACGGTCGAATCGCTGGTGATGGCGATCCGCGCCGAACTGAAGATCAAGGAAATCCCGGTGATCATGCGGGAACGTGCGGGTGGCACACCGAGCCATTCGCCGGTGAAATCGGCCGTCTACCTCGGCCGCGCCGGTCTCGCCCTGCTGCTGGCGCTGGTGCGCCGTCGTCCCGCCGTCGACTCGTCGGATTCGGCGTAAAAGGAGCTGATTATGGCTGGCTGGCGCATTCTCAGCATCGTCGTCGCCTGTCTGGTGCTGTTCGTCGTCCTCGAGATGATGCGGCGGCGGAAACTGCGGGAAAAGTACGCGGGTGTTTGGCTCGTCCTCGCCGTCGGCGTGGTCGTTCTCGCACTCGTTCCGCAGGCCGCCGACTTCCTGGCGCGGATAACCGGTGTGCAAACGCCGTCGAACTTCGTATTCCTCTTGGCCGGTGTGGTCCTGGCGCTGGTCGCGTTGCATCTGTCGACCGAGGTCGGGCATCTCGAAGAAGAGGTCCGGACCTCCGTCGAGGAGATCGCGCTGCTCCGCTGCGAACTCGCCGACGCCCAGCGTGACCTGGAAGAACGTGTCGCCGCGCTCGAAGCGCGGACGGCCACGCCCGACAACGTCAAAGGGCTCCCCGAAGTGAGCCCCGCACGCGCACGCTGATCGACGCCCTTTTCGCGGCCCCGCCGAGGTTGGGTGCCGTCCGCGTGCTCGCCGTCGACGGCCCTTCCGGTTCCGGGAAATCCACGCTGGCCGGGAAGATCGTTGCCGAACTGGCCGGTCGCGGCGTCCGGGTGGCGCTGGTGAGCACCGACGAGTTCGCGACCTGGGGCGAGCCCGTTTCGTGGTGGCCGCGCCTGGAGACCGGGGTGCTGGAACCGCTGCGCGCGGGCAGGCCCGGCCGTTACCGGCGAGTGGACTGGTCCAGTGGCGCCCCGATGCCGGGTGAAGAGGTCGAGATCCCGGTCCCCGAGGTTCTGGTGCTGGAAGGCGTTTCGAGCGGCCGCGCGCGGATGCGGCCGTCGTTGTCCCTGCTGACCTGGCTGGACGGCGGCAGCGAGGCCGAACGCCTCGACCGCGCGGCCGGGCGGGACGGTGAAGAGTCCCGTGTGGACCTGCGGCGCTGGCAGTTGTTCGAGAGGGGATGGTTCGGCGTCGACGGGACCAGGGCGGCGGCGGATCGTGTGGTCACGTCTCGTGAGTGGTAAGGACGGTTCTAACCGTCCTTACCACTCACGAGACGCGACCGGATGTCCTGCCGATGTCCACTTCTGTCAGTGACCCATTGGTTGTAGTGGTGGACACCCATTTGAGTCAGTGACCCGGCACTCTGCGCATTAGTGGTCCGGAATTGATTACACTCCGTCCAGAATTGCGGACACTTTGCGGTCGTATTGGCTGTCGTGTAGCGCGATCGTAACCTCGCGTGCTTAAGTGCGGGCTGAGTTCCCGCTAGTGTCGGCGGGCACACCGATCGTCCGCGGAGTTCGAGTTTCCGACCGACGCCGACGGTGCCTAAACACCGAATATCTCCTCAAGGGGTGCCAGATGCAGCAACTGCGGGTGACCCGAGCACGCCGTGTGGCCCTGATCGGGCTTGCCGGCGCACTCGCGGTCTCCATTTCCGCCTGTGCCGAATCGAAGCGTGATGAAGGCGCAGGGGGTGGCTCGGGAGGCACCATGGTCTTCGGCGCCGCCGGTAACCCGAAGACGTTCGACCCGCTCTTCAACGACGACGGTGAGACCTTCCGCATCATCCGCCAGATGATGGACACCCTGATCATGAACAAGCCGGGTACCGCGGACCTCGAGCCCGGCCTGGCGGAGAAGTGGGAAGGCAGCAACGAAGGCAAGACCTGGACCTTCACCCTGAAGAAGGGCGTGAAGTTCCACGACGGCACGCCGTTCAACGCCGAAGCGGTCTGCTTCAACTTCAACCGCATGTTCAACATGAAGGGCGCGGCGGCCCAGAGCCAGATGATCTACTACGGCGACGTCTTCGAGGGCTTCGCCAAGAACGAGGGCGACGCTTCCGGCGCTCCGGTGTTCAAGGACTGCCAGGTCAAGGACGAGTCGACCGCCGTCCTGAACCTGAACAAGGCCAAGGGCGCGTTCCCGGCCGCCTTCACGCTGCCGTCGTTCTCGATCCAGAGCCCGGACGCGCTGAAGAAGTACAACGCCGACAACGTCACCCAGAGCGGCGACTCGTTCTCCTACCCGGAGTACGCGCTGCAGCACCCGACCGGTACCGGCCCGTTCAAGTTCGAGAGCTGGGACCAGGCCAAGGGTGAGATCACGCTCTCCAAGGCGACCGACTCCCCGACCCAGACGGCCAAGCTCGACAAGCTGGTCTTCAAGGTCATCCCGGACGAGAACGCCCGCAAGCAGGCACTCAAGGCCGGCGACATCCAGGGCTACGACTACCCGTCGCCCGCGGACTACGGCCTGCTGCGCAACGACGGCGAGCAGGTGCTCATCCGCCCGTCGTTCAACATCCTGTACCTGGGCATCAACCAGAAGAACAACCCGAAGCTGAAGGACCTCAAGGTCCGTCAGGCGCTGGCGTACGGTCTCAACCGCGACCAGTTCGTGAAGTCGAAGCTCCCCGAGGGCGCCGAGACCGCGACCCAGTTCGTGCCGAAGGCGATCGACGGCTACAACGAGAACGTCACCAAGTACGACTACAACCTTCAGCGTGCGAAGGACCTGCTGAAGGAAGCCGGCGCCGAGGGCATGACGCTGAAGTTCTACTACCCGACCGAGGTCTCCCGGCCGTACATGCCGAACCCGGCGGACATCTTCACCTCGCTGTCCGAGGACATGAAGGCCATGGGCATCAAGGTCGAGCCGGTCGCCAAGCCGTGGAACGGTGGCTACAAGGACGACGTGCAGAAGGCAGGCAAGCAGGACGTCCACCTGCTCGGCTGGACCGGTGACTACAACGACGCCGGCAACTTCGTCGGCACCTTCTTCGGTCGCGAGAAGGCCGAGTTCGGCTTCAGCAACCCCGAGCTCTTCAGTGCTCTCGCCGCCGCGGACGCCGCGCCCGCCGGTGAGGCGCACACCAAGGCGTACCAGGAAGCCAACCAGAAGATCATGGAGTACCTGCCCGCCATCCCGATCTCCTACGGCCCCCCGGCGATCGTCGTCGGCCCGAAGGTGAAGGGCCTGGTGGCCAGCCCGCTGACCGACGAGCGCTTCTACACCGTCACGGTCAACTGATCCACCACCACTGAGCCACCAGGGGGTGGGCGCTACCGCGCCCGCCCCCTGTGGCCCATTCCCGGGCTGGCAACAAAGGAACGCACGTGCTCCGTTTTCTCGTGCGTCGGCTGCTACAAGCGATACCGACGCTCTTGATCCTGTCCATCTTGATCTTCGCCTGGCTCCGGTCCCTGCCCGGCGGCCCCGCCGGCGCCCTCCTGGGTGACAAGGCGACCCCGGAGAAGATCGCCGACCTGAACCGGATCCTCGGCCTCGACGATCCGATCTTCGTCCAGTACTTCAAGTTCCTCGGCCGGGCCATCACCGGCGACTTCGGCAACTCGCTGGTCTCCGCCCAGCCGGTCATGTCGGAGATCGGGAACTTCCTCCCCGCCACCATCGAGCTCGGCTTCTGCGCGATGCTCATCGCGGTGGGTCTCGGCATCCCGTTCGGCTACCTGTCCGCCCGCTTCCGCGGCGGGGTCGTCGACAACGTCATCATCGTGCTCTCGCTGGTCGGCGTCGCCGTGCCGGTGTTCTTCCTCGGCTACATGATGCAGGACGTGCTGGCCGCCCCGCTGGGACTTCCTTCGCAGGGCCGTCAGATGGCCGGTCTCGACGCCACCAGTGTCACCGGCTTCGCGGTCTTGGACGGCATCATCACCCAGGAATGGGACGCCGCCTGGGACGCGATCCTCCACCTGATCCTTCCCGCGTTCGCGCTGGCCACCATCCCGCTCGCGGTGATCGTCCGGATCACCCGCGCGTCGGTGCTGGACGTGCTGAACGAGGACTTCATCCGCACGGCCAACTCGAAGGGCCTGACCCAGCCGATCGTCCGGCGCCGTCACGTGCTCCGCAACGGCCTGCTGCCGGTGGTCACCACCATCGGCCTGCAGACCGGTGCGCTGCTCGGCGGCGCGGTGCTCACCGAGCGGGTGTTCAACTTCCGCGGCCTCGGCTTCCTGCTCGCCGAAGGTATCGAACGGCGTGACTATCCGCGTCTGCAAGCGTTGCTGCTGTTCGGCGCGCTGGTGTACGTGCTGGTGAACATGCTGGTCGACGTCTCGTACGGGCTCATCGACCCGAGGGTGCGTGTCCGATGAACACATTGCTGAACAAGAAGAAGGAGCCGATCGACAAGCTCGCCGCGTCGTCGGCGAAGGGGCACAGCCTCGGTGGCGAGGCGCTGCGCCGGATGCTGCGGAGCCCGGTGGCCATCACCGGCGCCGTGATCACCGGCCTGTTCCTGCTGGTGGCGATCTTCGCGCCGTTCCTCGCGCCGAAGGACCCCTACGAGCGGTATCTGCAGGACCAGGTCGCACTCGGCCAGGGCATCATCCCCGGCGCGCAGGCCGGTTTCCCGCTCGGTGTCGACGACTTCGGCCGCGACTACCTTTCGCGGCTGCTGGTCGGTGCCCAGAACACGCTGCTGGTCGGTGTGCTCGCGACGGTCATCGGGGTCGCGGTCGGCATGATCATCGGCGGGCTCGCCGGTGCCTTCGGCGGCTGGGTCGACACGGTGCTGATGCGCCTGGTCGACGTCATGCTGTCGGTGCCGTCGCTGCTGCTGGCGATCTCGGTCGCCGCGCTGTTCCAGAAGCCGAGCCAGTGGACCGTGATCGTGGCCGTGTCGATGGTCGGCGTGCCGATCTTCGCGCGGTTGCTGCGCGGTTCGATGCTCGCGCAGAGAAACAGCGACCACGTGCTCGCGGCGACTTCGCTCGGCGTCAAACGCGGAGCGATCGTGTTGCGGCACATGCTGCCCAACTCGCTCGGCCCGGTCATCGTGCAGGCCACGCTGACCCTGGCGACCGCGATCCTCGAGGCGGCGGCGCTGTCGTTCCTCGGTCTCGGCGACCCGGACCCGAACCGGGCGGAATGGGGCATCATGCTGAGCCGCAGCGCTCGGCAGTTCCTCGACATCCGCCCCGAGCTGGCGTACTACCCGGCCATCGCGATCATCATCGTCGCGCTCGGGTTCACGCTGCTCGGTGAGTCTCTGCGGGAAGCCCTCGATCCGAAGAACAGGCGGTGATTTCTGATGGCACTCCTCGAAGTACGTGACCTCAAGGTCGTTTTCCAGCGACGCGGCGAGAAGCCGTTCACCGCGGTGGACGGGGTCAGTTTCGACGTCGAACCCGGCCAGACGGTCGGTCTCGTCGGCGAGTCCGGTTGCGGCAAGTCCGTGACCTCGCTGGCGATCATGCGGCTGCTCGCGAAGCGCGGCAACCAGGTCAGCGGTTCGGTGTCGTTCGAGGGCACGGATCTGCTTCGCCTGTCGGACAAGGAAATGCGGGACCGCCGGGGCCGAGACCTCGGCATGGTGTTCCAGGACCCGCTGTCCTCGTTGAACCCGGTCATCCCGATCGGGCTGCAGATCACCGAGGTGCTGGAGCGGCACCGCGGGATGTCGCGCAAGGTGGCGTCGGTGGAGGCGACCGAGCTGCTGGACAAGGTCGGCATCCCCGACCCGTCGCGGCGGCTTTCCGAGTATCCGCACCAGCTTTCCGGCGGGATGCGGCAGCGCGCGCTGATCGCGATCGCGCTGGCGTGCCGTCCGCGGCTGCTCATCGCCGACGAGCCGACCACCGCGCTCGACGTGACGATCCAGGCGCAGATCCTCGCGCTGCTGCGGGAACTGGTGCAGGACACCGGGACCGCGCTGATCATGATCACGCACGACCTCGGTGTCGTCGCCGGCCTCTGCGACGAGGTCAACGTGCTCTACGGCGGCAAGATCGTCGAGCGGGCGGAGCGGCACGCGCTGTTCGCCGAGCCGCGGCATCCGTACACGCACGGCCTGCTCGCCTCGATCCCGCGTCTCGACGCGGGACGCGGCGAGAAACTGATCCCCATCAAGGGATCCGTCGCCGACAACATCCCGTGGGACGGCGGTTGCGCGTTCGCGCCCCGCTGCCCGAACGCTCTCGGCGTGTGCCGGGAGGTTTCACCGCAGCTGACCCCCGATCGCGGTGGGCTGCTGCGTTGCCACAACCCGGTGATCCCGGCCGTGGCCGCACAAGGAGGGGCCCGATGACGCACACGGTACCGGCGCAGGAGGTGCTCCTGGAGGTCGAAGACCTCAAGGTGCACTTCCCGATCAAGCGCGGCATTGTGGTCGACAAGACGGTCGGGCACGTGTTCGCCGTCGACGGCGTCGATCTGGCCATCCGCAAGGGTGAGACCTACGGCCTGGTCGGGGAATCCGGCTGCGGGAAGTCCACTTTGGGCAGGGCGATCCTCCGGCTGACCGAGCTGACGGCGGGCAAGGTCGTCTTCGACGGCACCGACGTCGCCGGGCTCAAGGGCGAGGACCTGCGCAAGGCGCGCCGCCGGATGCAGATGGTCTTCCAGGACCCGATGTCCTCTTTGGACCCTCGGCAGTCGGTGGAATCCATTCTGACCGAAGGGATGAAGGCGCACGGCCTCGACAAGGACAAGGAGGCGACGGCCAAGCGGCTGCGCGAACTCCTTGCCGCCGTGGGACTTCCGGAGTCCGCGCTGCGGAAGTACCCGCACGAGTTCTCGGGCGGCCAGCGTCAGCGCATCGGCATCGCGCGGGCGCTCGCCGTCGAGCCGGACCTGATCGTCGCCGACGAACCGGTGTCCGCGCTGGACGTCTCGGTGCAGGCGCAGGTGGTCAACCTCCTGGAGGATCTGCAGGAGAAGCTCGGGCTCACCTACCTGGTGATCGCGCACGACCTCGCGGTGGTGCGGCACATCTCCGACCGCATCGGCGTGATGTACCTCGGCTCGCTGGTCGAAGAGGCCGACGCCGACACGCTGTACGAGAACCCGCTGCACCCGTACACGCGGGCGCTGCTCTCGGCGATCCCCGTGCCGGACCCGACGGTGGAGGACAGCCGGGAGCAGATCCTGCTCGCCGGTGACCTGCCCTCGCCGGCGCGGCCGCCGTCCGGCTGCCGGTTCCACACGCGGTGCCCGTGGAAGCAGCAGAGCCTGTGCGACACCGACCGCCCGCAGCTGCGGGAGATCGGCGCCGGGCACCGGGTCGCGTGTCACTACGCGGAGGACATCCGCGACGGGCGGATCAAACCGCACGAGGTCGAGGCGGAACTCGTCGGGGCAGGGGACCTGAACCCCGACGTCGGCGGGCTGCCGGACGTCGGCTCGGCGGCCGAGATCCTCTAGTTATCGAGGGGTAAGGCAAAGGTGGCGTGTCCGTGAAAGCCTCCTTCCCTACTTTCAGGGTAGGGAAGGAGGCCTTCACGGACTTTCCCGACTCACGACCCCAGTCGAGAACCGCACATATAGCCACAAACCAGACACTTCCCCGGAGAGTGGAGTCCTTTATGGACAGTCTGGGAACGCGCCTGGCCGCAGGCCGGCCCCAACCTGCCTGCGCCACGCCACATCTGCCTTACCCCTAGTTCGTTCCGGAAGTACATGAAGGCCCCCTTCCTTGCGCCTAGGTACAGGAAGGGGGCCTTCATGTACTCGGCGATCAGCGAGTGCGGCCGTGATCGGGCAGACTCCGTGTCATGCGGGTCACAGTGCTGGGTGCGTCGGGGCGGACGGGGATTCACGTGGTCCGGCTTCTGCGAGGGCGGGGACACCAGGTGCGGGCGGGGCTGCGCAGCCGTCGTCGCGCCGAGGAGGTCGCCGGTCTCGGCGCCGAAACCGTGGTCGCGGACGTCACCGCCGACGCGGACGACCTCGTCGAGGCGCTCGCCGGTTCCGAGGTGGTGATCAGCGCGATCGGCGCGCCCGATCCGGATCAGGCCTCGGTCGACCTCGTCGACCGCGACGGCGTGATCACCGCGATCCGCGCGGCGGAGAAGGCGGGTGTCTCGCGTTTCGTGCAGCTTTCCGCGCAGTTCGCGGATTCGCCGGATCAGGGCGATCGCCTGGTGCGGTCGATCCTGATGGCGAAGCAGATCTCCGACAGCGTCCTGCAGCGCTCCAGTCTGAACTGGACGATCGTCCGGCCCGGCACGCTCACCGACGACCAGCCCACCGGTCGCGTCAAGCTCGGCGGTCACCTCGAACCGGGGCACGTCTCCCGTGCAGACGTCGCGGCGGTCCTGGTCGCCACCCTCGACGAGCCGCTCACCGAGAACCAGGGGTTCGACGTCATCGGCGGCGAGATCCCGATCCCGTCGGCGCTGGCGTCGTTCAGCTGAGCAGCTTCTTCCGCTCCCTCGCCGCCCGCAGATTCGCGACGTTCCCGCAGGTGCGCACGTCGTGCCAGACGCCGCTGTTGTTGCGCGAGACGTCGTAGAAGGCCGAACGGCAGCCGTCGAGACGGCACAGTTTCAGCCGCGGCCAGATCCCGGCCTGCTGCGCGAGCAGCGTCTCCGTCCACAGTGCCGAAGCGAGCCACTGCCGTCCGGTGCCGGACGGGAACAGCCGCACGACGCCGTCCCGCAGGACCAGATCCGCCTTGATCGGCTTGCCGAAGTCCGCGTCTTCGCCATCGACGAGTGAAACGAAAGACTCTCGCAAGTCGCGAAGCGCGCGAAGGTCGCCCGGCCCCAGCGTGATCTCGGGGACGTCGGCGTCCCGGGTCCGCGACCATTCCGCCAGCGCCTCGGCGGCCCAGGGGCGCGTCAGATCTGCGTCGCTCAGCAGATCGAGGCCGTGCGTCTTGATCGCCTTCGTGTTGAGGAAGTCCTGAACGAGCGCCAGCCCCGAGGGGGCGGTGCGTAACCGGTACCGGTCCGTCGCGGTCCATGACATAGGTCAAGCGTACTTGACTCTGTCGTCCGGCGTCGCCATGCTGACGACAGAGGCAAACGCAGAACACTTCTGTCAAGGGAGCAAGTCATGACCTCCATCGAGGGTGCCGTCGTCCTGGTCACCGGCGGACAGCGCGGGCTCGGCAAGGCGTTCGTCGCCGAACTGCTCGACCGCGGCGCCGCCAAGGTCCACGCGACCGCCAGGTCGCCGCGAGAGGAGACCGATCCGCGGATCGTCCCGCTTCCGCTCGACGTCACCGACCCGGAATCCGTCCGCGCGCTGGCGGCGAAGGCGAGCGACGCGACGATCGTCTTCAACAACGCCGGAGTCCTCGGTCTCGGCTCGCTGCTGGCCGGAGACGTCGACGCGCACCGTCCGGTCTTCGAGACGAACGTCTTCGGTGCGCTGCGTGTCGCGCAAGCGTTTGCACCGCAGCTCAAGGATGGCGGAGCGCTGGTCAACGTGCACTCGGTCCTGTCGTGGGCGGCGGGCTCGGGTTCCTACGGCGCGTCGAAGGCGGCCTTCTGGTCGATCACCAATTCGCTCCGCATCGAGTTCGCCGAACAGGGCACGCAGGTGGTCGGCGTCCACCTCGGCTACACCGACACCGACATGACCCAGGGACTCGACATCCCCAAGAACGATCCGCGTGACGTCGCCCGCCAGGTCGTCGACGGACTGGAGAAGGGCGAGACCGAGGTGCTCACCGACGACCTCACCCGCCGGGTCAAGGCCGCGCTGTCCGGACCGGTCGAGCACCTCGGCACCAGCCGGATCGCCGCGTGAAAACCGTTGGCGGGAGCACTCCGGCCCGAGGTGGTTCCGCCGCCATGTGTGCTTCCGCGTTCACCAGGACCCGCCGCGCCTAGCGGCGGATCCCCCGATTCAGGCAAGGAACCGCCGCCCGAGCGAGTCATCGCCGGGCAGGCCTCGTGCTGCCCGGCTCACCTCGAAGCCGCGGAGATCCTGGGCGCGTCCCGCGAAACCCGGCGCCGGCTTCGGGAGGAGAGGATCGCGCCCACGGCCCCGCCCAAGAGCCTCACCGCACGCCAGTGGGCTGAGGTGTTTCTGCTTCAGCGAGGAAGTCCGGCTCGCGCACGCGCCGCTTCGTCGAACCGAACAGGACCCCGCCGATGACCACGGCCGCGGCGACGATCTCCACCGGCGACGGCCGCTCGTCGAGGACGAGGAACGCCATCGACAGCCCGACCACCGGCACCAGCAGGGAGAACGGCGCGACCACGCCCGCCGGGTTGCGGCGCATCAGTGACGTCCAGATCCCGGAGCCGACGATCGTGCCGAACAGCACGACGTAGGCCAGGCCGCCGAGCCCGATCAGCCCGGTCGTGGTGCCGAGCGTGCTCAGCGAGTGCCCGATCTCGGCGGGGCCCTCCATGGCCAGCGACAGTGCGAACATCGGCAGCGGCGGCACCACCGACATCCAGAGGACGAAGTTCAGTGGGTTGTCCGGTGCCGCCTGCCGGGTGCTCAGGTTGCCGAACGCCCAGCTCAGCGCGCCGAGCAGGGTCAGGACCACCGGCAACAGGGCGGCGTTCCCGGCCTGCTGCCAGGCGATCGTCGCCATCCCGGCGACGGCGAGCAGGATCCCGGTGAGCTGCCGTCCGGACACGCGTTCGCGCAGGAAGACGGCGCCGAGCAGGACGGTGAACGGGGCGGACGCCTGCAGCACCAGCGACGCGAGACCGGTCGGCATACCGGTGTCCATCGCGATGAAGAGGAACACGAACTGCCCGGTGCCGAAACCCAGCCCGTAGCCGAGCAGGTGGCGGATCTTCACCTTCGGCCACGGTACGAACAGGATCGTCGGGATCGCGATGACCGCGAAGCGCAGACCGCCGGCGAAGACGGGCGGGAACTGGCCGAGGGTGGCGTGGATGGCGAGGAAGTTGCAGCCCCAGAGGACGGCGACGAACAGGGCGAGCAAACGGTCGCGGGCGGGCATGCCTTCACTCTTACGTGGCACGACCATTTAGGACCAGCGAGAATATTTACAGCGATCGTTCAGTTCGGCTTCACATATGCTGGTGGTATGGACATCGGCCGGTTGCGGACCCTGCGGGAATTCGCCGACCGCGGCAGCGTGACGGCGGCCGCGAAGGCGTTGCACTGCACGCCGTCCGCGGTTTCCCAGCAGTTGCGTGCCTTGCAGAGTGACGTCGGTCTCGCGCTGACGGAACCGGCCGGGCGAGGGCTGCGGCTGACCGACGCGGGCCGCGCGCTGGTCGCCCGCGCGGACGACGTACTCGCCGCCCTCGACCGCGCGGAGTCCGAATTGGACACTTACCGCAGCGCCCCGCGCGGCCGGGTCCGGGTGGCGATCTTCCAGTCGGCCGGGCTGATGCTGCTGCCCGGACTGTTGCACCGGACGGCGGAGTTCGACGGCCTGGACGTCATCGTGCGCGACGTCGACATGACCCCGCCGGAAGTGCCCGGACTCGTCGCGGATTACGACATCGTGGTTGCGCACCGGGACGAGCACGCGCCGTCGCTCGGCTCGGACCGGCTGGAGACCCGGCATCTGCTGCGTGAACCGCTCGACGTCGCGCTCCCCGCGGGGCATCGGCTCGCGAAGCGGCGCCGCATCGAACTCGCCGAACTGGCCGACGAACGCTGGATCAGCGTCAACGCCGGGTTCCCGGTCGACGACATCCTCCAGTCGCTGATCATCCGCACCGGCGTGCGGCCTCAGGTCGTCCAGCGCATCAACGACTTCCGCATCACCGAACGGCTCGTCGCCGCCGGGCACGGGATCGCGCTGCTGCCGAGGTACACAATGGACACTCGACGCGGCAGCGGTCTCGTCTGCCGTCCGCTCGCCGGGATCAAGGCGGCGCGGCACGTGGAGGCGGTCTACCGGCTCGGTGCGTCTTCGCGGCCGGCGGTGGCGAAGGTGCTCGACGCACTCGCCGACGAGGTCGGCGCGCTCACGGGCGAGCGTGACTCTTCAGGTGGTCCAGCGCGATCTTGAGCGCGTCGGCGATCGGCGTGACGTCGTGGCGCAGGTGGGCCATCAGCAGGCCGCCCTGAACGCAGGTCATCGCGGCTTGGGCAAGCCTGGCCGGGTCGGCGTCCTCGGCGAGCTTTCCCTTTTCTTGCAACGATTCCAGCCCACGCTGGAGATGTGACTCCCATTCGCGGTACGCCTTGTCCAGCAGTGGCGCCATCTTGGGGTCGTCGCCGAGTTCGCCGGTGAGGTTGCCCAGTGGGCAGGCGATCGGCCCCTTGGGCGTGGTCTGGACGGCCAGGATCTCGCTCGCCCACTGGTCGAAATCGGCCCAGTCGTGCAACTCGAAGATGGTCGGCTGGTTGCCGAGGATGTTCTCGAGGAAGCGGGTGATGACCGCCTCGACGAGCTGATCCTTGTTCTTGAAGTAGTGGTACATCTGCGATTTCCCGGCGCCACTCGCCGCGAGCACCTTGTCGACGCTCGTCCCGGCGACGCCGTTGACGTACATCAGCTCCGCCGCCGCGTCGACGATCGCGTCCCGGGTCAGGCGTCCGCGCGGGGTCGAGGCGACCGGTTGACCATCCATGTACCGAATAGTACAGTCAGCCGCACTGTACCGATCAGTACAATCAAAGGAGCTGACGATGGGGGATCTCAACACCGACCTCGCCGAGCTGCGGGAATCCGTCGCGAGCCACGTTCCGGCGGAGATCGCCGAAGTGCTCAAGGCCGACCGCGAGACGTTCGTCGGGATGGTCGCCGAGGCGGCGGCGAAGCCGGGTATGCCGATGCCGGACCTCATGCTGCCGGACGCCGGTGGCCATCAGGTCCGGGTCGCGGACGGGCCCGCGGTCGTGGTGTTCTATCGCGGCGCGTGGTGCCCGTACTGCAACCTGGCCCTGTGCACGTATCAGCGGGAACTGTTGCCCGAGCTGGAGAACGCGGGCGTGAAGCTGGTCGCGGTCAGCCCGCAGCTGCCGGACGACTCGCTGTCCACGAAGGATCTCGAGTTCGCCGTGTTGTCCGATGTGGACAACGAGCTCGGGCGCGCGCTCGGCATCACTTTCCGGCTGGCGCCGGAGACGAAGCCGGCTTTCGACACGCTCATCGGCGACGTCGAGAAGATCAACGGGGTGGCGGAATGGGAGCTGCCGTATCCGACCGTCCTGGTCGTGGACGGTGAAGGCGTCATCCGGTACATCGACGTGCACCCGGACTACACCACCCGCACCGATCCGGCCGATGTCCTGGCCGCGGTGAAAACACTGTAGAAGTCCGTGAAGGCCTCCTTGAGGGACCCAGAGTCCCTCAAGGAGGCCTTCACGGACCGCGGGAAACTACCGGTTCGCCCGGTTCACCGCCGACACGACGGCCCGCAGCGAAGCGGTCACGATCGACGGGTCGATCCCGATACCCCAGTACACCCGGTCGGAGATCGCGCACTCGATGTACGACGCCGCCCGCGCGTCGTCGCCCGGCGAGAGCGTGTGCTCGCTGTAGTCCAGCAGCCGCAGGTCGAACCCGACGGTCGACAGCGCGTCGAAGAAGGCCGCGATCGGACCGTTCCCGCGGCCGGTGACCTCGTGCTCGTCACCCTCGACGCGCACGGTGGCGGTGATGTCGTACTCGCCGTCGCCGTTGTCCCTGACATGCTGGCGGAGCAGCTCCAGTGGCGTCTTCAGGTCCAGGTACTCGGCCGAGAACGCGTTCCACATCGTGGTCGGGTCGACCTCGCCACCCTCGGTGTCGGTGTGGCGCTGCACGACCTTCGAGAACTCGATCTGCAGGCGCCGCGGCAGGTCGAGCTGGTGCTCGGCCTTCATGATGTAGGCGACGCCGCCCTTGCCGGACTGCGAGTTCACCCGGATCACGGCCTCGTAGTTGCGGCCGATGTCCTTCGGGTCGATCGGCAGGTACGGGACCTCCCACGGGTGCTCGTCGACCGGCGTCCCCGCCTTGTCGGCGGCGACCTTCAGCGCGTCGAGGCCCTTGTTGATCGCGTCCTGGTGGCTGCCGGAGAACGCGGTGAACACCAGGTCACCGGCCCACGGGCTGCGTTCGTGCACCGGCAGCTGGTTGCAGTATTCGACGGTCCGCTTGATCTCGTCCATGTCGGAGAAGTCGATCTGCGGGTCGACGCCCTGGCTGTACAGGTTCATGCCCAGCGCGACCAGGTCGACGTTGCCGGTGCGCTCGCCGTTGCCGAACAGGCAGCCCTCGATCCGGTCCGCGCCGGCCTGGAAGCCCAGTTCGGCGGCGGCGATGCCGGTGCCGCGGTCGTTGTGCGGGTGCAGCGACAGGATCACCGAATCGCGGCGGTCCAGGTTGCGATGCATCCACTCGATCGAGTCGGCGTAGACGTTCGGCGACGCCATCTCGACGGTGGCGGGCAGGTTCAGGATCACCGGCTTCTCCGGCGTCGGCTGCCAGATCTCGGTGATGGTGTTGCAGACCTCGAGTGCGTACGACAGCTCAGTGCCGGTGTAGGACTCCGGCGAGTACTGGAAGCGGAAGTCGGTGTCCGGCTGCTTCGCGGCGTAGTCGAGGACCAGCTCGGCGGCCTGCGAAGCGATCTTCGTGATGCCGATGCGCTCCTCGCGGAACACGACGCGACGCTGCAGGATCGAGGTCGAGTTGTAGATGTGGACGATCGCGCGCGGCGCGCCTTCGAGCGCTTTGAAGGTGCGCTCGATCAGTTCCGGGCGACATTGGGTCAGCACTTGGATGCTGACGTCGTCCGGGATGGCGCCCTCGTCGATGATCTCGCGGACGAAGTCGAAGTCGGTCTGCGAGGCGGCCGGGAAGCCGACCTCGATCTCCTTGTAGCCCATGCGGACCAGCAGGTCGAAGAACTTGCGCTTGCGCGCGGGCGACATCGGGTCGATCAGGGCCTGGTTGCCGTCACGCAGGTCGACGGCGCACCACAGCGGCGCGGTGTCGATGCGCTTGTCCGGCCAGGTGCGGTCGGGCAGCGAGATGTCCTCGACCAGGTCGTACCAGGGGCGATAGCGGTGTACGGGCATCGAAGTGCCGCGCTGGGTGTTCCACGAAGCCTGCTCGGAAGGGGCAGGACGGGTGGGCTTGCGGATGCTCATGAGGGGACGGTTCTCCTGAAAAATCGGGTGCGACGACCGGCACCACGAAGCCCCGCGACGGGGAGCCGGTCCGATCAGGCCCCGTCGCGGCAGCGAAGCAGGAGAGCTCGAGCCACGACGCCACCTTAACCGCGAGATCTCCCGAAAGGAAACCCCGGCCGCGATCGAACCGTGACCGCGGGGGCGCCCATTTGGGTTACTCGCGGGTAGCAATCGGACCAGGCGACGTGCCACACTGCCCGGCATGGGTGAGCACGCGCAAGAGAAGGAAACCGCTGATCAGGCGACCGGACGCAAGGTCGACTGGCGGGCCGGCGGCGGGCGCGCGGCCGGGATACTGGCGAGCGTGGTTCGCTGGGCCGGGTTGATCTTCGCGGCCATCCTGGTGTTGCACGTCGTCTTCGTGATCGGCGAGGCGAACCCCGGTAACGGCATCGTGTCGTTCGTCCGGGGCTGGGCCGACGGGCTCCTGCTGGGCTTCAAGGATCTGTTCATGCCCGAAGACGCCAAGCTCCGCGTGCTGATCAACTACGGCATCGCCGCGGTCTTCTGGATGGTCGTCACGGGAATCCTCGCGAAGATCATCCGTCGCGTCGGCGGTCCGGCTTAGCGCGGGAGCACTACGCTGGCGGTATGCCTGTCCCCGACCGTCACGAGGCGATGGCTTACGAGATCGTCGCCGTGGGTTCCTCGGCGGGTGGAGTGAAGGCGCTCATGGCCGTCCTCGGCGAGCTGCCCACCGATTTCCGCGTGCCGCTGGTCGTCGTCCAGCATCTCGATCCCTGGCACGACACGGCTCTCGCCGAGATCCTCGACCGGCGGTCACGGCTGCGGATCAAGCTGGCCGAGGCCGGGGACGTCCTCGAGCCCGGCGTCGTCCACCTGGCACCGCCGAACCGGCATCTCCTGGTGAGACCCGGTGGTGTGCTGGAGCTTTCGGCGACCGATCGGGTGAAGTTCGTGCGGCCGTCGGTCGATCTGCTCTTCGAATCCGTCGCCGCCGTCTACGGTCCCGCCGCCCTCGTCTGTGTCCTGACCGGGACGGGTTCCGACGGTTCGGCAGGGGCCGAGATGGTGAAGGCACGGGGTGGCACCGTCGTCGCCGAGGATCCGGAGACCGCCGAATTCAAGGGCATGCCCCAGGCCGTGGTGAAGGCCGTGCCTGCCGACTTGGTGCTTCCGCTGGACGAAATCGCCGGTGCTCTCGTGGGCCTTGTCAAGGGAACGAGGACGCTGTGAGCGCGACGGACGGCGAAATCCAGGGCGATCGCGGGCTCGAGGACCTGCTGACGTTCATCAGGGATTCCCGCGGCTTCGATTTCACCGGCTACAAGAGGACTTCCCTCGCCCGCCGGATCCGGAAACGGATGCAGACCGTGAAGATCGACGGATACGCCGAATACCGGGACTTCCTGGAGATCAACGCCGGAGAGTTCATGGAACTCTTCAACACCATCCTGATCAACGTCACCGGTTTCTTCCGGGATCCCGAAGCCTGGAACTATCTGCAGACGACCGTTGTGCCCGAAATCGTCGCGAGAGTCGGCGAAGAAGGTGAGATCCGTATCTGGAGCGCCGGATGCTCCAGCGGCGAGGAGGCGTATTCCCTCGCGATCAGCTTCGCCGAGCACCTCGGTGTCGAGGAGGCCACGAGGCGGGTCAAGATCTACGGGACCGACGTCGACGAGGAAGCCCTCCGCGAGGCGAGGGCGGGGGTGTATCCCTCGAAAGCGCTGGATCGATTGCCCGACGGACTGAAGAAGAAGTACTTCGAGCCGACCGGCAATCTGTTCGCCTTCCGGCGAGACCTCCGGCGCCGGGTGATCTTCGGCAGACACGACATCACGCGTGACGCCCCCATCTCCCGGGTCGACCTGCTCGCTTGCCGCAACACCCTGATGTACTTCAACGTCGAGGCGCAGGCGAAGATCATCGAGCGCTTCCATTTCGCGCTCAACGAA
This sequence comes from Amycolatopsis decaplanina DSM 44594, assembly GCF_000342005.1. Taxonomy (GTDB): domain Bacteria; phylum Actinomycetota; class Actinomycetes; order Mycobacteriales; family Pseudonocardiaceae; genus Amycolatopsis; species Amycolatopsis decaplanina. The sequence continues at coordinate 43,335 of NZ_AOHO01000079.1, read as the reverse complement.
GGCGGCTACCTGTTCCTCGGGAAGGCCGAAATGCTGCTTTCCGACGGCATCCGATTCGACGCGGCCAGCATCCGGAACCGGGTTTTCAAGCTGCGAACGGGGAGTATGCCGGTGAAGGCCGCGCGCTTCGACGTCCGGGCAGGCGCGGCGGTGCGGGACGCCAACCGGCGACGTCACGTCACCGAACTCGCCTTGGCGTCGTCACCCGATTCGGTCCTCTGCGTCGAGCGTGACGGCACGGTCGCCCTGATCAACGGCTCGGCTCGGTCGCAGTTCGGGCTGTCCTCGGACGACGTCGGCAGGCCGTTCCACGATCTGGAGATCTCCTACCGGCCGATCGAACTCCGCTCGGTGATCGATCAGGCCCACGCCGAGCGCCGTAGCGTGCGGATCGATTCCGTCCGGCGCCAGAAGAGCGCGGAAGAGACGCAGTACCTCGACATCATCGTCCGGCCGCTGATCACCGTCGAAGGCGAGGACATCGGCGTGGCCATCACATTCGTGGACACCAGTGAAGCGACCAGGCTCCAGCAGGAGGTGAAACGTGTGCAGGAGGACCTGGCGACGGCCTACGCCGAACTTCAGTCGACGAACGCGGAACTCGAAACGGTCAACGAGGAGCTCCAGTCGAGCATCGGGGAACTCGAGACGACGAACGAAGAACTCCAGTCCACGAACGAAGAACTCGAGACCACGAACGAAGAACTCCAGTCGGGCAACGAAGAACTCGAAACCATGAACGAGGAGATGCGCATCCGCACCGCGGAACTCGACGAGACGCGCATGTTCTTCGAAGGAGTGCTTTCGAGCGTCGAAGCGGGCGTGGTCGTGCTCGACGGAGATCTCCAGGTGCGCAGCTGGAACCGGAGCGCCCAGGAACTGTGGGGTCTGCGCGCCGACGAGGTCTACCGGCAGGATTTCTTCGGCCTCGACTTCGGCCTGCCGACCGCCGGGCTCCGCGACACCGTCGAGGGCTGCAATGAGACCGGGCAGCGGGCGGCGCGGGTCGAGATCGACGCGATGGACCGGAAGGGCAGGTCACTCGTCGTTTCGGTCAGCTGCTCACCGCTGCGGGGGCCGGGCGGCGGGGTCGTGCTGCTGATGGAAAGGCTGCGGGAGTGAGTCAGCGTACGCGCGTCGTGGTCCGGGGGAGTGAACCCACCAGATCGGACGCTGTCACGCGACGGGTGACGATCAGTTCGCACAGGTCGCTGATCCGGCGGTTGTGACTGCGCGCGTAGCGGCGTAACAGGCGGAAAGCCGCGCCCGGGTCGATCTCCAGCTGAGCCGAGACGATGCCCTTCGCCTGCTCGATGATCACCCGGCTGTCCAACGCCACCTGCAGTTGTTCGGAGGTCCTGGTAAGGCCGGCGATCGCGCGGTGGTTGAGCATGCCGATCGTCGCCGCGTCGGCGAGCGCGACCGCGACCTGCAGGTCGGCCATCGGCAGCGGAGCGGTTTCCGTGGTCAGGATCGTGACGTCGCCGAGGACGTCTTCGCGGCGGCTGAACGGGAACGCGTGTACCGAGCGGAAACCGAGCGAGAGAGCGGCGGGGGCCAGTCGTTTCCAGCGTGTTCGCGCTTCGTCCAGTAGCACGTTGACAACCGGCTCACGCCCGGCGCGGCAGTCCACGCCGGGGCCTTCCTCGGCGAGGATCCGGGCGAGCGGCGGGTTTTCGAGCCGTTCATCGGTGTGCACCATGATCGGGCGGTCCGCGCGGTCGCCGACCACGGCGAGCCGGACGGACGACGTGGGGACCAGTTGCGCGTAACGGTCCGTCACGTAGAGCCAATAGTCCTTCGGATCGAGTGCGGGTACCAAGGTGTCGGCCAGCTCGACCAACGTGTCGGCGACCCATCTTTCGCGGTTCTGCATGAAATCCTGCCTTCCTGCGAAATACGGTATCGAGGGCACTGGGGAATCGACGGTAGTACTCGGCACGCTCACGGGGAACCTCATGAGGCTCAGCCGTTCGGGTCCTCTCGGCGAGCGTCGGCAGGCGTACGATTCGCCCATGTGGGACGGCACCGGTGGTCGGTACGATCCGACCGCCCTGCGCGGACTGATCGACAACGAGCGCGCGCGGGCGGATCGAGCCGCAGCAGTCGCGAGGCGGCACGAAAGCCTGATGGAGACGGCCATCGCCTCGATGAGGCCCTTTCATTCGCGGATGGCGGAGCTGCACCGCGCCACCGAGCGCAAGCACCGGGCCGCGGCGGACACGCACGCCGGCTATCTCGACGCCATCGGGCGCTGGGCGGACCTGCCCGAGGAACCTTTCAGCTCGCCCCCGGCGTTCATGAAGGTGGCCGCCGAGGCGTCCGGCATCCGGAGTCTGGCGGTGTCCCTGTTCGGCATCAGCGGGAGCGAGGCGTCGGTCGTGGTGTCGGATCCCATCGCCGCCAGGGCACATGACCTCGAATACGCCCTCGGCGAAGGGCCTTCCCGGGGGACGCTTGTGAAACCGGGCGTCTGCGGCGAGCCGGAATTCGTGAGCCGATGGCCCCAGTTCGCCCCGGCCGCCAGGGAATTCGGCGTCCGGTCGGTGGTGTCGGCCCGGCTGGGGCCCGCCGGGACGCCGATGGGCAGCCTCACCGCGTACCGGTCCGAGCCCGAGCCGGACGCCGAGGTGGCCCGATCGGTGGGGGTGCTCGCCGAAGTGCTGACCACCACCGCGTTGGACCCGGCGGTGCGCCTGGACGTGGACGACGGCCTTCCGGTGCATCCGCTGTTCGGCGACGTCGACCTCTGCGTCGTGGCGCACCAGGCCACGGGGGTCGTGATGGCCACCCACGACTGCTCGGCGGCCGACGCTCTGGCACTCATCCACGCGCACGCCTTCGCCCGGGACGAGAGTGTCACCGAGCTCTCCCGTGCCATCGTGGCCAGGACGTACCGGCTCAGCTGACACCGAGCCTTTCGTAGGCGTCGACGGCGGCCTTCGGGTCGTCCGCCTGGAACTTCACGACGCGGACCGTCTCGGTCTTGCCGAGCGGCCGGGTCACCGTGATCGGCTCACGCAGCTCGACGACCAGGTTCGTCTCGTAGAAATTGTCGTGGCTCAGCCAGGTTTCGTCGCGAAAAGGCTTCGCCTTGAGAGGATCGTGGCTCTCTTTCACCTGCCGTAGCCCGGCGATGTTCTCCCTCGGGATCCGCACGTCGTAGAACGAGCTGTAGCGCACCCGCACCTCGCGTGAGGAGATCACGTGCGGCCGGACGACGGTGCCGGCGTAGACCCCGAACACCAGCAGCGCCGAGTACACGCCTAGGGCGAGCAGCAGAAGGTCGACGACGAGGCCGAAGTCGATCAGCCAGAAGAGGCCCGCTTCGACGGCACTCACCACCGCGAACACGATGAAGATCGACTTGCCGTCCGCGCCGTACGGCACCGCCACTGCGTCCCCGTCGACACCGTCCTTCCGGCGTCTGAGATACAGCCAGAGCCCGGCCATCGTCCGTGACTCGTTGCGGAGAACGCTGCGAAAAGCCCCCATGGCCCCAGGTTAGCGATCGAATTGGGTCAGGATCTTCACCGCGTCGGCGGAACCCGGGTCCTTCGGCGTGTAGATCTCCAGCCGGTGGTCGGGGCTGTCAGGCTGGAGCCACACCTGATAGTCGACGCTGACCGCGCCGACCGTGGGGTGTCGAAGATGCATGGTGCCGACGGTGCAGTCGGCGACATCGCCGGTCGCCCAGAGCGTCGCGAACTCGTCACTGCGCATCGAAAGTTCGCCGATGAGCCCGGCCAGCCGGGAGTCGGTGGGATAGCGGCCCGCGGTCAACCGCAGATAGGCGACATGGATCCGGGCGAGTTCGGCGCGGTTGCGGTGCAGGTCGCGGGTGAGCGGGTCGAGGAAGAACATGTGCGGCAGGGACGGCCGCCGTTCAGGATCCGAAGGAGCGTCGAAGCCGAGGTGTCCGGCCATGAGCGCGTGCCCGGCGTGGTTCCACGCGAGCACGTCGCCGCGACGGCCGAAGACCAGGGCGGGCACGGCTTCGCCGAGGTTCTCCAGCAGCGCGAGGACCCGGGGATGCGGGTCTTCCGGGCCGGGGTCGGACAGCTTGGGGAGGGCGGACTGCCGGGCGAGGTTGTGCAGGTGGCCGGTCTCGACGTCGTCGAGCCGGAGCGCGCGGGCGAGTGCGTCGAGCACCTGCCGTGATGCGGTTTCGGCCAGGCCCTGTTCCAGCCGCGTGTAGTACCCGGCGCTCACCCCGGCGAGCTGGGCGAGTTCCTCGCGGCGCAGACCGGGCACGCGGCGCGACGTGCCGTAGGTGCGCAGGCCGATCTCGGCGGGAGTCACCCGGTCACGACGGCTCTTGAGGTACACGCCGAGGCTTTCCATGACTCCGAGCCTAAATTCTTCGCGATCCGCGTGGGTGTACCCGCTGGGTGTACCCACGGCACGGGGATGGTCGACGTACCGCCGCCGTCACATCGTCGAGGCCATGACACGACAGCACACCCGGGCCTGGTTCGGCCTGCTGGTGATCCTCTGCCCGGTGTTCCTGGTCTCCATGGACGGGTCGATCCTGTTCCTCGCGATGCCCAGGATCAGCCAGGCGCTCACCCCCACGGCCGATCAGGCGTTGTGGATCCTGGACGTCTACGGCTTCGCGGTCGGCTCGCTGCTGATCGCGTTCGGCAACATCGGCGACCGGTACGGGCGGCTGAAGCTGCTGATGATCGGCGCCGCGGTGTTCGGCATCGGTTCGGCGGGCGCGGCGTTCGCCCCGAATCCGGAACTGCTGATCGCGTTCCGTGCCCTGATGGGACTGGCGGGAGCGACGCTGCTGCCGTCGGCGCTGGCCGTGCTGAGCGAGCTCTTCACCGATCCACGCCGACGGGCGCGGGCCATCGGCGTCTTCGCGGCCGCGTTCGCCGCCGGTTTCGCGATCGGCCCGGTCGTCGGCGGTGTTCTCCTGGAGCGGTTCCCGTGGGGCTCGGTCTTCCTGGTCAACCTGCCGGTGATCGCGGTGTTCCTGGCACTCGCGCCGGCGCTGCTGCGGGAGGCGCGGGCCACCGGTAAGGGCCGCGTCGACGTGCTGAGCGTCGTACTCTCCGCGGTCGGTCTCCTGCTCGCGATCCACGGGATCAAGCACGCGGCCGCCGACGGCCTGTCCGCCGTCGCGGTCTCCACGGCGATCACCGGGACCGGGCTGCTGGTGTGGTTCGCCCGGCGACAGCGGCGTCTGGAGTACCCGCTGATCGAGTTCTCCCTGTTCCGCGACCGCGTCTTCACGATCGCGATCGTCACCGGTCTGCTGCCACTGGCGGCGTGGTCGGCGGCCGCGTACCTGTCGGGGATCCACCTGCAGTCCGTGCTCGGCCTGCCCGTCCTGCACGCGGCACTGCTGGCGCTGCCCGGTGCGGCCGTGCTCACGACCCTCTGCGTCGTCACGCCCGCGCTGGCCGAACGGATCGGCGAACGCGCGGCACTGACCGTCTGCCACTTCTCCATCGCCGCCGGGCTGGCGCTGCTGCTCATGACCGGGGTCACGGGCGGGACGGGCTGGTACGTCGCCTCGACGATGGTCTCCGGTATCGGCTACGGCATCTCGTTCAGCATGGTGGCGGACACGGCCGTCGCCGCGGTGCCCGCCGAACGGGCGGGAGCGGCGGGCGCGATCGCCGAGACGAGCAATGAGATCGGCAACGCGCTGGGGATCGCGCTCATGGGCTCGCTCGCCGCGGTGGTGTTCCGTCTGGCCGGTCCGGACCTCGCGCCCACACTCGGCGAAACCCTGCAGCGTCCCGGTATCGCGCCCACGGCCGTCCTTGACGCGAAGGAGGCCTTCGTCGCCGGCCTGCACACCGCCGTCGCGGTGCTCAGCCTGCTGCACGTCGGGCTCGGGATCCTCGCCCTGCGCTGGCTCCCTCAGTCGGAGAAGGCGCTCGTGCCCCAAGCGTCGGCGTAGGCGAATTCAGCCAGAGGGACTCGCTCGCGCGGCGCCTTCTCGCGCTCGATCCGCCAGTCCTCTTCGAGCACCGAGGGGTCCGCGGGCGAGCCGACCGCGATGGCGACCTTGGGGATCACTTCGTCGGGGAGCCCGAAGAAGTCCTTCGCCGCTTCGGCGGAGAAGCCCGCCATCTGGTGTGCGATCAGGCCGAGGTCCACGGCCTGGAGCACGAGGTTCTCGCTCGCCAGCCCCAGCCCGTACTCGGCGTACGGGACTTCGCCCTTCTCGTTCGTGGTCACCATCACGCCGATCAGCAGCAGCCCGGCGCGATGGGCCCACGCGCGGTTGCCCGAGTTGAGCGTCGAGAGGATGCGGTCGAACGACGGCGTGCCCCGCGGGCCGACCAGGTAGCGGGCGGGCTGGGTGTTGCCGAACGACGGCGCCCAGCGGGCCGCTTCGAGCAGCGCGCGGACCTGGTCATCGGTGACGGTGGCGGACTCGTCGTAGGCGCGCGGGCTCCACCTGTCGGCCAGGATCGACGCGATGGGGGTACTCGTCTGGGCGGGTTTGTGCATTGGCGGACCCTAACAAGGCGTGCTCTCCGTCACTAAAGTGAAAGGCCTTCGACTATTTCGTTGGTGTCAAGGAAGATTTACTTCGGGGAGTCCTCGAAGTGGTGGTCAGGACCACTTACGAGGGTGGCGGGCGTGCGTGACCCCGGTAGGCTTTCGCCCAAATAAGGGACGCGGGGGCTCCTCGGTGCCCACCAGGAGCACGCCCGGCCCGTCGAGGAGGTTCGGGCGTGGCCCTCGTGGTCCAGAAGTACGGCGGTTCGTCGCTGGAAAGTGCCGACCGGATCAAACGCGTCGCGGAACGTATCGTCGCCACCAAGAAGGCGGGCAACGACGTGGTCGTCGTCTGCTCCGCCATGGGCGACACGACGGACGAGCTGCTCGACCTGGCTCAGCAGGTCAACCCGGCGCCACCGGAACGCGAGATGGACATGCTGCTCACAGCGGGTGAGCGCATCTCCAATTCGCTGGTGGCGATGGCGATTTCGGCGCAGGGCGCGGAGGCCTGGTCGTTCACCGGCTCACAGGCCGGTGTGGTGACGACGTCGGTGCACGGCAACGCGCGGATCATCGACGTCAGCCCCAGCCGGGTGACGGAAGCCCTCGACCAGGGCTACATCGCGCTGGTGGCGGGGTTCCAGGGCGTGTCACAGGACACCAAGGACATCACCACCCTCGGCCGCGGCGGTTCGGACACCACGGCCGTCGCGCTGGCCGCCGCGCTGAACGCCGACGTCTGCGAGATCTATTCCGATGTGGACGGTGTGTACACCGCCGATCCCCGGGTCGTGTCCGACGCCCGCAAGCTCGACACCATCGCCTACGAGGAGATGCTGGAGCTCGCCGCGAGCGGATCGAAGATCCTGCACCTGCGCTCGGTGGAGTACGCGCGCCGTTACGGCGTCCCGATCCGAGTCCGTTCTTCCTACAGTGACAAGCCGGGCACCACGGTGACCGGTTCTATCGAGGAGATCCCCGTGGAACAAGCGTTGATCACCGGTGTGGCGCACGACCGCTCCGAAGCCAAGATCACGGTGACCGGCGTGCCCGACACCGCCGGTGCCGCCGCCAGGATCTTCCGGGTGATCGCCGACAACGAGATCGACATCGACATGGTGCTGCAGAACGTGTCGAGCACCGTCTCGGGCCGCACCGACATCACCTTCACGCTGTCGAAGGCCAACGGGGCCAAGGCCGTGCAGTCGCTGGAGAAGATCAAGGACGAGATCGGCTTCGAGTCGGTCCTCTACGACGACCACGTCGGCAAGGTGTCGCTCGTCGGCGCGGGGATGCGTTCGCACCCCGGTGTCACGGCGACGTTCTGCGAGGCGCTCGCGCAGTCGGGCGTCAACATCGAAATCATCAACACCTCGGAGATCCGGATCTCGGTGCTGATCCGGGACGCGCAGCTCGACGACGCGGTGCGCGCGATCCACGAGGCGTTCGAACTCGGCGGCGACGAAGAAGCCGTCGTCTACGCGGGGAGTGGTCGCTGATGTCGGAAGGTTTGCGGGTAGGCGTGGTCGGGGCGACCGGTCAGGTCGGTGGCGTCATGCGCCGTCTGCTGGCCGAACGGGGTTTCCCGGTCGCCGAAATGCGGTACTTCGCTTCGGCGCGGTCCGCCGGTTCGAAGCTTCCTTGGCAGGACGAGGAAATCGTCATCGAGGACGCGACGACCGCGGACCCGTCCGGTTTGGACATCGCGCTGTTCTCGGCAGGCGGCTCGACCTCCAAGGCGCAGGCGGAGCGGTTCGCCGCGGCCGGTGCCACGGTGATCGACAACTCGTCGGCCTGGCGCATGGACCCGGACGTCCCGCTGATCGTCAGCGAGGTCAACCCGGAGGCCATCAAGGAAGCGCGCAAGGGGATCATCGCGAACCCCAACTGCACCACCATGGCCGCGATGCCGGTGCTCAAGCCGCTGCACGCCGAAGCGGGCCTGGTGCGGCTGGTCGCCAGCACCTACCAGGCGGTGTCCGGCAGCGGGCTCGCCGGCGTCGAGGAGCTGGAAGGCCAGCTCGCCGCGGCGGCGCCGAACGCGGGCGCGCTGACCCACGACGGCGCGGCGGTGACCTTCCCCGAGCCGAAGAAGTACGCGCGGCCCATCGCGCACAACGTCCTCCCGCTGGCCGGGTCCATTGTGGACGACGGGCTGTTCGAGACGGACGAAGAGAAGAAGTTCCGCAACGAGAGCCGCAAGATCCTGAGCATCCCGGAGCTGCTGGTCTCGTGCACCTGTGTGCGGGTGCCGGTGTTCTCGGGGCACTCGATCTCGATCAACGCGGAGTTCTCGCGGCCGCTTTCGGTCGTCCGCGCCACCGAGCTGCTGAGCGGTGCTCCCGGCGTCGAACTGTCGGACATCCCGACCCCGCTGCAGGCCGCCGGCCAGGACCCGTCCTACGTCGGGCGGCTGCGGACGGACCCGGGCGTCGACGGCGGCCGCGGCCTGGTGCTGTTCCTGTCGAACGACAACCTGCGGAAGGGCGCGGCGCTCAACGCCGTGCAGATCGCCGAACTGATCGCCGCCCACTCCTGACCCCCCTCCGCAATCAGTCACCTACTTGCGCTCGCGCTTGCGCGTCGAGTCCGAGGACCGCCGCAAGTAGGTGACTGATCGCGTCAGGGCTTCGTGGCGCCGGCGCAGGCCGCGTAGCGGGTGGCGAGGAACTCGCCCCGGGCGTCCCCGCTGTAGGCCCACATCCCGCCGTCCGCCCGCGTCCCCAAGTACCGGAACTGCTCGACGGCCTCGTCGAAGCGCCCGTTCTCCACGAGCGCCTTCGCCGCGTACGCCCGGTCTCCCCGCGTCGCCGGGTGGTCGCGGCCTTCGCCGTTGAGCCACGCCACGATCCCGTCGAGCGCGCCGGAGACCCTCGGGTCGCGCCACGCCGGAACGTCCTGGAACTCGGATTCGTGCGCGGCGATCAGCAGCAGCGGAGCCAGCTTCGGCGATTTCGCCGCGGCGCTCTCGGCGAACTCCCACATCAGCTCGGCCGACCCGAACCACTTCGGGCACCAGTACTGCAGCGCCCGCGTGTGCGCCCCGCGGTGCTGCGGGTCGCGTTCGACGAGCTCCGCCCAGACCCGCAGGTACTGGTCGTTCTCGTACTGCCGCCCCATCGCGATCGCGAGCGCGGTCACCCACGGCGTCGGATCCTCGGGGGCTAGCTCCGCCGCCTCGTGCGCGGCCTCTTCGGCCTGCTCCAGCACCCGGAAGAACGCGGCGAACTGCTCTTCGGAAACGTGCTTCGCCATCAGCCCGCTGCGCACCTCCCATGCCACGTGCACCAGCGACTCCGCGTTGACGAGCGCGGCGCCCGGGTCGCCGGGACGGGCCTTGCGCCACGCCCGCAGCCACTCGTCGTCCTTCGCGGCGGCCTCGCCGAGCGCGCCGTTCACCTGGTTGCGACGGTCCCAGTCACCCCAGGTCGACGCCAGCAGCGCGGCGGCGCCCTCCCAGTCGCCGCGGCCGGTCGACTCCTGGACGGCGAGGATCTCCTCGTCGATCCAGTACTCCTTGGTCGACACCTCGCCATCGGCCGGGAGGCCCCAGCGCGTGACGTTCGGGATTCTCCCCTTGAACTTGGGCTTCTTCGGCGGCAGCATCGCCAGGAGCTCTTCCGGCGTCATGCTCGCGGTGAGCTCGTCGATCTCCATTCCTCGTCGTTTCGCTTCCTTCGACAGGGCGAAGATGGCCTTGCGTTCACGGGATTTGAGCAACCAAAGCATTGGAACTCCTTACGAACGAACAAGTGTGCGTGACGGCCGGTAGCCGGCGGGCACCCCGGCGGCCGTCAGGAGCGCGCGCAGTGGCGCGGTGTCGGATTCGGCCGCGGTCGCCTTGTCGAGCGCCGGCGCGAGCTGCTCTTCCCAGGGCCCGTCCAAGGTGAACGGCGCCGGTCCGGACCACGAGAGCGACCATCGCCCCGCGCCGACGTCGGTGAGTGCCGCGTGGACCACCATCGCCAGCCGCCCGCGGACGGAGACGGCGGCGAACTCCCGGCGGGCGCGCGGCCCGGCCCCGGCGGGCGGCTCCGCGCCGGGGTCGGCGAGTTCCTCGTGTCTCCCCGCGTCGAGCAGGTCCAGCGCCATGTCCAGGGTGCGTTCGCCCAGGATCTCGGCGGCCGCTTCGGCGGCGGCGTGACGGCGGCCGATGGCGACCAGGGACTGCCAGTCCGTCCGCCGCATCGCGAGCGCCTCTTCGGAGAAGACGGTGAACAGGGCCTCGTCGAGCATTTTCTCGGCGCCGGTCAGCAGTTCGGTCGCCGGGCGCTCCCCGCCGGAACGGACCGGGATCCGGGCGCCCGCCTCGAGCGTCGCGACACGGTCACGGGTGGCCGGGTGCGTGTCCCACCGCGAGGTCTCGTCCTCGGCGGGGTTCCGGCGCATCTCCTCCATCTGCTCCGCCCGGATCGGGTCGGTGAGCAGCGCGCGGTAGCCCTCGCCGAAGCGGTCCGGGAGGTATCCCGCGTCCCAGCCGATCGCGGCGTAGTTGTTCATGAAGAACCGCCAGGTGACGGCCAGCGCTTCGATCTCGCGCAGGGCCGAGGTCGCCGCGTCGGTGCCGGCGAGCCGCGCCGAGACGGCGTCGGCCGCGAGTTCCTGGGCTCGGCAGACACTCAGCGAGACGACGAAGTACAGCTTCGCGTACTGCTTGAAGAGCCAGCCGACGAAGCGCTCGAAGTACCCTTCGCGGTTGAGGCCGTTGACCACCCGCGCGATCGACTTGCGCCCGCGATAGGTCAACGCGGAGAACCGGGTGTCCTTGTTGCCGTAGTGCCCCAGTTCGTGCGCGAGCACCGCGCGGAACTGGTCCTGGCGCAGGCCCATGATCAGCGGCACGCCGATGATCATCCGGCGGCGCAGCACCCGCAGCCCGAGCCACGAGGTCCGCTCGGTGACGGCGGCGTTGACGTCCGGATCGAGGTAGATCTCGTCCGGTGGCCGGGTGCCCGCTTCGGCCGCCAGCTCCCGGACCAGCGCCCAAAGAGCGGGCTGGGACTCCGGCGTCACCTGGACACCGGGTACGTCGTCGTCGGTCACCCGCTCGACCGTGAGCAGGGTCTTCAGCAGGATCCAGCCGACCGGGACGGTGATGATGCCGAGCTTCACCGCCGCGAAAACGTTGTGGCGCAGCGCCAGCACTTCGAGCGCCACGATCCCGCCCACGAACGCGAGCACGAGCAGCGGGAACCCCGCCAGCAGGACGGCAGCGAGCAGCCCACGTAAAGACTTCACTGTGAAACGGACCTTCCCCAGAGTTGGTGTTCCCCCGACACCGAGCGCTCATTGTGCCCGAAGCGCCTCCCGCGGCCGATCACTTTTCGAACACGATCGAAGACTTCGCGATGAACATCACGCCGTGCGTGGTAGTCGTGTGTGGACTGTCCATTGTGGATTCGGTAATTGCCTTGTCCGGTTCGTCCGGCCCGTGCATGCTCAACGGCGGCAAAACGTTTTCCACGAAGGGAAAGTCATGTACACGGCGGTCGAAGGCTCGCGGGTTCCGATCCGGATGTGGGCGGACCCCGCATCGGTCGAGGACCAGGCCATGCGACAGCTGCACAACGTCGCCAACCTGCCGTGGGTGCACGGCGTCGCGGTCATGCCCGACGTCCACTACGGCAAGGGCGCGACCGTCGGCAGCGTGATCGCGATGCGCGACGCGGTGTCCCCGGCCGCCGTCGGTGTGGACATCGGCTGCGGGATGAGCGCGGTGCGGACCTCGCTCACCGCCGCCGATCTGCCCGACGACCTGCTGAAGCTCCGCCGCCGGATCGAATCGGCCGTCCCGGTCGGGTTCGGCCTGCACAAGACCCCGGTGAACCCGGCGAAGGTGCACGGTGTCGGTGGCTGGGACGCCTTCTGGAAGTCCTTCGGCGACCTGCATCCCGGCGTCCAGGACCTGCACGACCGAGCGTCGCGCCAGATCGGGAGCCTCGGCGGCGGTAACCACTTCATCGAGGTCTGCCTCGAACAGGGCGGCGACGACGAAGGCCGCGTGTGGCTGATGCTGCACTCCGGTTCGCGCAACATCGGCAAGGAACTCGCGGAACGGCACATGGCCGTCGCGCGGAAGCTGCCGCACAACGCGGACCTGCCGGATCCGGACCTCGCGGTGTTCGTCGCGGGCACGCCGGAGATGCAGGCATACCGGCGGGACCTGTTCTGGGCGCAGGACTACGCGGCGCGCAACCGCGCCACCATGGTCGCCCTCGTGAAGCAGGCGCTGAAGGACGTCGTCCCGCGGACGACGTTCGACGACGCGATCTCGTGCCATCACAACTACGTGGCGGAAGAGACCTACGACGGCGTCGACCTCCTGGTGACCCGCAAGGGCGCGATCCGCGCGGGTTCGGGTGACCTCGGGATCATCCCGGGCAGCATGGGCACCGGTTCGTACATCGTGCGCGGTCTCGGGAACGCGTCGTCCTTCCAGTCCGCGTCGCACGGGGCGGGCCGCCGGATGTCGCGGAACAAGGCGAAGAAGCTGTACACCGCCGAAGACCTCGCCGCGCAGACCGCCGGTGTGGAATGCCGCAAGGACTCCGGCGTGGTGGACGAGATCCCGGCCGCGTACAAGGACATCGAAACGGTGATCAAGGCGCAGACGGATCTCGTCGAGGTGGTAGCGCACCTCAAGCAGGTCGTCTGCGTGAAGGGCTGAATTACCGGGCGGTTCGTGGGTGGTGGCCGGGGGAACCCGACATACCACCCACGAAGTCGCTAGGCTGACCTGTATGAAGAGGTTGGGAATCGCGGCGCTCCTGTCGGCCGCCGGACTCGCGCTGGCGGGCTGCAGCGAGGTCACGAACGCGGTCGATCAGACGAACAAGGCCGCGACGAAGGTCAGCGCTTGCGCCGAGGCGCTCAGCCTCGCCGACCTCAACCCGGACCCGGCCACACTCAAGGAGCGGGCCGCGGACAAGGAGCGGCGCCTGCGCGAGCTGGCCAACAGCGTCGGCGAGAAGGACGTGGCGGGCGCGCTCACCGGCATGGCCGACTCGTACCTGCAGGCCCAGAAGGAGAACATCCACGACGCGGGCAAGGTCGCGGACTGGACCAAACGCAACCTCGACCGGCTGGACGCCCTCCGGAAGGTCTGCGCCTGACAAATCCTCGCAATTCGGCACCTGCTTGCGATAGACGTGCGTGCAACTACCGCAACCAGGTGCCGAAACGCGTCAGGAAGAAGTGAGCGCGGGCACCTGGGCCGGAGTGCGGGAGCGACGCCAGAACAGGCCGACCGAAGCGATCGCCAGCGCGCCCAGCGCCGAGGCCGCGAACCCCCAGCCGGGGCTGGAGTGGTCGATCACGAACCCGATGATCGGGCTTCCGACCGCCAGCCCGATCCTGCTGGCCGCGTCCAGCAGGCCCATCGCCTCACCGCGGACCCGCGGCGGCGCCGCCGCGCTGACCGTCTCCGTGCTCGCCGCGAGCGTCGGCGCGCACAGCACGTTGCTCGGGAAGAGCACGATCGCCAGCAGCCACCACGGGTGGTCGATCAGCCCGACCGGCAGCGTGAGCACCGCGAGCAGCACCATCAGCGTGCCCTGCGAAAGCGACCGCCGGACCGCGCCGTGGATCGCCCCGCCGAGGACGGACGCGACGCACATCAGCGTGATCAGCAGTCCGGACCAGGCGATGTCGCCGCTCGCGCGCAGTGTCGCCAGTGCGGCGAGTTCCATGCCGACCAGGCAGAACAGCGCGCCGGCGGCGATGAACATCGCCATCACGAGCCGTCCGGTGAGCCAGCTCCGCACGGGCGGCCGCTCCCCGGCGAACACCTCGGCGTCGGCCTCGGCGCGGATCGGCGGGTTCTGCCGGTAGATCAGCGTCGCCGAGAGCGCGAAGCAGACTCCGATCCCGGTGAGCGCGTAGACCGCGGGCAGCTGCGTGATCGCCATGATCCCGGCCGACGGCCCGATCATGAACGACGCCTCCACCAGGATCGTGTCCAGCGAGTAGGCCGCCCGCCGTTGTTCCAGCGGCACGAGCGCGGTGAGCACCAGTCGTGCGAGCGTCCCGGCGGGCACCGACAGCACGCCGGCGGGGAGCGCGACCGCGAGCAGCACCTGATACGGCAGATGCGGCGCGCTGATCCAGAACGCCGACGAGGCCAGCCCGCAGATCGCGACCACCGGCCGCAACCCGTAGCGGTCGACGTACCGGCCGACGAGCGGTGCCCCGATCGCGCTGCCGAGCGTGATGGCGGCACCGATCAGCCCGGCCGCGCCGTAGCCACGGCCGAGGTCGTTGACCACGTACAGCGTCATCGTCACGCCCATGGCCGTCATCGGGAGCCGCGCCAGGAACATCAGCAACATCGAGCTGGGAACCCCGGGCACGGCTAACACGCGACGGTACGGAGCGAGGGCCATACGACCGATGAGAACGTAACTTGGTACGCGCGTGCAAGTTTTTTTCACGTTGCCGGGTCACCCGGTCCGGGGTGTTTTCTTGACTGATTCCAGATTAGGCGAGAGGGTGGGGATGGCTGACCGCTCACCACCACGAACCAGGAGGCACCGGCGTGACCTTGCCGACCACGAACAACGTGGGCATCCCCGTCGCGAGCGACAACGACTCGCTGACGGTGGGCTCCAACGGCCCGATCCTGCTCCAGGACCACTACCTGATCGAGAAGAACGCCCAGTTCAACCGTGAGCGTGTGCCGGAGCGCGTCGTCCACGCCAAGGGCGGCGGCGCGCACGGCTTCCTCGAGGTCACCGAGGACGTCAGCCAGTTCACGAAGGCCGCCCTGTTCCAGCCGGGCGTGCGCACCGAGAGCCTGGCCCGCTTCTCCTCGGTCGCGGGGGAGAACGGCTCGCCCGACACGTGGCGCGACCCGCGCGGCTTCGCGGTGAAGTTCTACACCTCCGAGGGCAACTACGACCTCGTCGGCAACAACACCCCGGTGTTCTTCATCCGCGACCCGATCAAGTTCCCCGACTTCATCCACTCGCAGAAGCGCCGTGCCGACAACCACCTGCGAGACCACGACATCCAGTGGGACTTCTGGACGCTGCGGCCCGAGTCCGCGCACCAGGTCACCTGGCTGATGGGCGACCGCGGCATCCCGTCGAACTGGCGGGAGATGGACGGCTTCGGCTCGCACACCTATCTGTGGGAGAACGCCGGCGGCGAGAAATTCTGGGTCAAGTACCACTTCAAGACCGACCAGGGCATCGGCTACCTGTCCCAGGCCGACGCGGACCGGATCGCGGGAGAGGACTCGGACTACTACATCCGCGACCTGTTCAAGAACATCGAGAAGGGCGATCACCCCAGCTGGACGCTGTACGTCCAGGTGATGCCCTACGCCGAAGCCGCGGACTACCGCTTCAACCCGTTCGACCTGACCAAGGTGTGGCCGAAGGGCGACTACCCGCTGATCAAGGTCGGCCGCTGGGTGCTCGACCGCAACCCGGCGAACTACTTCGCGGAGATCGAGCAGGCCGCGTTCGAGCCGTCCAACCTGGTGCCGGGCATCGGCCCGTCGCCGGACAAGATGCTGCAGGGCCGCCTGTTCGCGTACCCGGACGCCCACCGCTACCGGATCGGCGCGAACTACACGCAGCTGCCGGTCAACGCGCCGAAGTCCCCGGTGAACAGCTACTCGCGCGACGGCGCGATGCGCTTCAACAACCCGGGCGACCCGGTGTACGCGCCGAACTCCTACGGCGGCCCGCACGCGAACGCGGAGATCGCCTCCGAGACCGCTTCGGGCTACGGCGTCGAGGACGAGGTCATCCGGTCGGCGTACAAGCTCCACGCCGAGGACGACGACTTCGGCCAGCCGGGCACGCTCGTCCGCGACGTCATGGACGACGCGCAGCGTGAGCGGCTCGCGAACAACATCATCGGCCACGCTTCGAACGACGTCTCGCGGCCGGTGCTCGAGCGCGTCTTCGAGTACTGGCGGAACGTCGACAAGGACCTCGGAGACAAGGTCGCGAACGCCTTCCGCGAGTAAAGGACCTCCTTCGAGAGGCTGCTCCCACCACCGGAACGCACCCGGCGCGCGTCATCCCCCGCGCGCCGGGTGCGTTTCCATGTCCCCACTCGCATGTGAAACCAGAAGGTGGCGGGGCGTGCGTGGGGGACACCCCGAGTGGAGCAGTGCGACACGCCTGTCCGACGGAGTGATGAAGCCAAACGATCACCGTTTACACCGCTGTGGGTGAACGAGTCGCACCGCCGTGTCGATCGGTCACAGCTGGTCATAAAACGGCGGGAAAAAGATGATCTTCAGGGGGAAGCACAAGATTTCGACGTTAATCAATTGTGGGGGTCTTCCCCGGGAATGAATCCGGCACGTAAGGGTTAGAAAACGGTTCCAACCGGTGATCGGGTGGTGTTCGGCCGATACGGCGGGTATCGATTTACCTCGTCAGGTCCCAGAGGCCAGGAGGTAGGAAATGAAAGGCAACATTGCCCGGATGATTGCCGTGGTCGCCACCGGCAGTCTGTTGGCGGTGGCCTCGGCCGGCGCCGCGACGGCTGGTACCGATGGTGGAAAGGGTTCGTCGAACACGCAGGCGCTCGCCGCGCAGGTGCTGCAGATGCGAGACGGCCTCACCAAGGTGGCCTACGCCGGTGACGTCTCCAAGACGCGGGCGGACTTGGACAAGCTGAGCCCCGTCCTCGGTGACATCGCCGCGGGCAAGCGCTACCAGATCCAGACCGAAACGCAGAAGCTCGGCGACCTGGCCCAGGGCCGCTCCGTCGAGTCCAGCAGGCTGCTGGCCGACCCGACCGCCAAGGCGCGTCAGCTGCCGCCGCTGCCGGTGCCGATCCCGTCGCTCCCCGACCTGCCCGGACCGCTGAAGATCGTCAGCGACCTGGTGAAAGCCCTGCTCGCGGCCGTGACCGGCATCCTCGCCGGGCTGCTCGGCGGACTCCCTGTCCCGCCGCTTCCGGTACCGCCTGTGCCGCTCCCCACGCCCTAGACCGCGGGAGTCGTCCGGTTTCGCCGTGCAGGGCGGCGGACCACGAAATGGGGGCCGGGGCCCGAGTGGGGACATTTCTCCTCACTCGGGCTCTGGCCGTCACCGGGGCGCGAGGCCCAACCGCAGCGCGCCCGCCGCTTCGGCCGTCGCCTCACGGAACCGGCGGCCTACGCCGAGGAAGTTGATGTACCCGTGGATCAGGTCCGGCTGGCGGCTGAGCGCCACCGGGACCCCGGCCTTCCGTAATTTCTCCGCGTAAGCCTCGCCCTCGTCGCGCAGCGGGTCGAAACCGGCTGTCGCGATATACGCGGGCGGCAATCCGGAAACGTCACCGTGCAACGGGGAGAGTTTCGGGTTGTACAGATCGGTGCCCTTCGGCACGTAATGTCCTTCGAACCAGCTCATATCCGAATCGGTGAGGAACAGGTCCTCGGCGAACAATTCCCGGGAGCGGCGGCGCACGGTGAAATCGGTCGCCGGGTAGAACAGCAGCTGGAACGCCGGGATCCCGCCACCGCGTTTCACCGCCTGCTGCGCCGTCACCGCCGCGAGGTTCCCGCCCGCGCTGTCACCGCCGACGGCGATGCGTGCCGGGTCGGCGCCAAGGTCCCGCGCCTTCGCGAAGGCGTACTCGAACGCCGCGATCGCGTCTTCGGTGGCGCCGGGGAACCGCGTCTCCGGCGCGAGCCGGTACTCCACCGAAAGAACCCGCACGCCCGCCTGTTTCGCCAGATAGCGGACGGTGTTGTCGTGGGAGACGCGGCTGCCGACCACCCAGCCGCCGCCGTGGAAGAACACCAGCAGCCCGGACGGGTCCGGCAGTCCGGCCGGTGTGTAGAGCGTGGCCGGCACGTCACCGTCACCCGTGGGGATGAGCAGTTCCCTGGTGGCGACCGGCTCGATCGTCGGCCCGCTGACCAGGTGCCGGCTCGACAGGAGCATGCTGCGCGACTCTTCGACGCTTCCCCGCACCAATGATGCCTTCGCCAGCTTCTGCAGGCGGAGCAGGAGTTGGGCGTCCAGCGCGAGTTCCTGCCCGTCGAGGCGGAGCGGCGGTCCGGCGATGGCCCTTCTGACCGGCTTCGGGAGCCAGAACGCCAGCTGCGAAAACGCGGCCTCGGCTCGGATCTGGAGCGGTATCGCCATGCTTCCTCCTGAGGGCTTCCCGGTAGGTTACTTTCGAGTAGGTATGCCGTCCAGCGGGAACGGGGACGGTTGCGGCGAACGGGTGTGACGCAGGACTCCGTTCCAGATCCTGGTCCTCCACTTAAGTAGAGGGGTTAGCCTCGGAAACGTGACTTCGACGAACGCGGTTCATGTCCTCGGTATCGGCGGCTCCCTGCGGGAGGGCTCGCAATCCGAGCGCGCGTTGCGGATCGCGCTGGACGGCGCGGCTGCGGCGGGAGTCACCACCGAACTGATCTCCGGCCCTGACCTGGTGCTGCCGTTCTACGACACCGCGTTGGAGGAACGGCACGAACAGGCCGTGCGGCTGGTCGAGGCGATCCGTCGCGCCGACGGGATCATCGTGGTCTCGCCCGGTTACCACGGCGCGTTGTCCGGCCTGGTCAAAAACGCCCTGGACTATGTCGAAGACCTGCGCGACGACGCCCGCCCGTACCTCGACGGCCGCGCGGTCGGCCTCGCCGCCGTCGCGTTCGGCTGGCAGGCCGCGGTCACCACGCTGGAGCAGCTGCGCACGATCACGCACGCGCTGCGCGGCTGGGCCACCCCATTGGGTGGTTCGATCAACACCGCGGAGACCAAGTTCGACGAAGCCGGCGGCGCCTCGGACGAGAAGAGCGTCCGCACGCTCCGCCTGATCGGAAGCCAGGTCGCCGAGTTCGCGCTGAGTCGCGCCGGTCACTAGTCGTTTGTTCCGGTCATCGTCCGGGTAATTCCCGGACGTGATGCCTGCCATGGGGTGGCAAGGTTTCGCGGTTGCGGGACGTTGACACCGAAGAGACGCTCAACGGGGCGTGTCTTGAGACCAGGAGGTAGGCGAAGAATGGCTGAGGCTCTGTACACCGCTGTGGCCACCGCTCGCGGCGACGGCCGCAACGGTGAGGTCACGTCCTCTGACGGCGTCATCGACGAGTCGCTGGCGATCCCGAAGGAGATGGGCGGCCCCGGCGGGGACAAGACCAACCCCGAGCAGCTCTTCGCCGCCGGTTATTCCGCCTGCTTCCACTCCGCGTTGCAGCTCGTCGCGCGCCAGGCGAAGGTGACGCTGGACGGCTCCACCGTCACCGCCGAGGTCAGCGTGCTCAAGCAGGACGTGGGCTTCGGTCTCGGCGTGGCGCTCAAGGTTTCGCTGCCCGGCCTGGAGCAGGCGCAGGCCGATCAGCTCGTCGAGCAGGCGCACCAGGTGTGCCCCTACTCGAACGCGACCCGCGGCAACATCGAGGTCGCACTGTCCGCGTCGGTCTGATCCCGAAACGCGGCAGATCCACTCCCGAACCGGCTAGTTTCTGAAAGGAAGACCGAACATGGGCAAGTCTCCGATCCAGAGTCCGTTGAGCGAAGCCGACAAGGAGATCACCGGTAACGCCTTGCAGGCCACGCTGGTCGATCTGGTGGATCTGTCGCTGATCGCGAAGCAGGCCCACTGGAACGTCGTCGGCGCGAACTTCCGCAGCGCGCACCTGCAGCTCGACGAGCTGGTCGCCACCGCGCGCCAGTACGTCGACGAGGTCGCCGAGCGCGCCAACGCCATCGGTATCTCGCCGAACGGTCAGGCCAAGGCCGTCGTCGAGAGTTCCGGCCTGCCGGATTACCCCGACAACTGGCAGTCCGTCGAGTCCACGGTCGCCGCGATCGTCGACATCCTCGCGGCGCTGATCGAGCGGCTGCGCAAGCGCATCGACGAGACCGACAAGAGCGACCTGGTCACTCAGGACCTCCTCATCGAGATCACCCAGGAACTCGAGAAGGCGCACTGGATGTGGCAGGCGCAGCAGGCCTGATCCTCTTCGCGTCACCCTCGTGAGTGGTAATGACGGTTCTAACCGTCATTACCACTCACGAGCCTCACTGTCACCGAGCCGGGTGCGCTGTGTCACGCCGGATTTCCCCGGGCCCTACCGGCGCGTAACGTCGGGGGGTATGGGAGTCGCCGGAGACGAACGTCGTGCGTTGAGCGAGCTTTTCGAAGAGGTCGGCCCGGACGCGCCGACCTTGTGCGCGGGCTGGAAGACGCGGGATCTCGCGGCGCATCTGCTGGTCCGTGAGCGGCGGCCCGACGCGGCGCCCGGGATCCTGGTGCCGGCGCTCGCGTCGTACACGCAGCGGGTGCAGGACTCCTACGCCGCGCGCCCGTGGTCCGAGCTCGTCGGCAAGGTCCGGTCCGGCCCCGCCTGGTACTGGCCGACGTCGATCGGCGCGCTCGACGAGCTGACGAACAGCGCGGAGTTCCTGGTGCACCACGAGGACGTCCGCCGAGGGCAGCCCGGTTGGGAGCCACGTCCGGCGGAGTCCGCGCGGGACGCGGCGGCGTGGAAGTCGGCGAAGCAGGCCTCGAAGCTGAACCTGCGGAAATCACCGGTCGGCGTGATCCTCAAGACCCCCGAAGGACGCGAAGCGCGAGTGAAGGAAGGCCCGGACACGGTGACGGTGATCGGCGCGCCGATCGAGCTGCTGCTGTTCGTCTTCGGCCGTGATGCCGCCCGGATCACCTTCGAAGGTGACGCTTACGCGGTGGACAGGCTTCGGAAGCACGATCGCGGACTCTAGAGTTCGTCCATGCCGATGATCAGTGTTTCGATGTTCCTGGGCCGCACGGCCGAGCAGAAGCAGGCCCTCGTGCGCGAAGTGACCGACGCCTTCGTCCGCACCTGTGGCGGCAATCCCGAAGGCGTGTGGGTGACCATCAACGAGATTCCCGCCGAACACTGGGCGTCCGGCGGGACTCTCTTCTCCGAGCGCTGACCCCGGCTCGCCGGGGTCAGCGAAGCCCGACGGCCCGCTGCGCGAAGAACACCTCGATCGCGGTCTGCTTGATCGTCTCGGCGATCACCAGCGATCCGTGGCCCGCGTCGAACCGGTAGAACTCGAACGGGATCTCCCGCTTCGCGAGCCTGTCGAGGTAGTTCTCGACCTGCCGGATCGGGCAGCGCGGGTCGTTGTCCCCGGCGAGCACCAGCACCGGCGCCGCCACGGCCTCGACGTAGGTGATCGGCGAGCATTCCCGGTACACCGCCGGCACCGCTTCCGGTGAACCGCCGAACAGCGCCCTGTCGAACGAGCGGAGCTGCTCCATCTCGTCCTCGTACGCGGCGACGTAGTCCGCGACAGGCACTCCGGCGATTCCCGCCGCCCAGCGCGCCGGCTGGGTGCCCAGCGCCAGCAGGCTCAGGTAGCCGCCCCACGAGGCGCCGTTAACGACGCATTTGGCCGGATCCGCGAGTCCACTTTGGACAGCCCAGTCGTGCACGGCGGCGACGTCTTCGAGTTCGGTCAGGCCGGGGCGGCCTTCGATGGCGTCCCGCCAGGCCGAGCCGTACCCGGTCGAGCCGCGGTAATTGACCTCGACGACGGCGAATCCGGCGTCGAGCCATACGGCGCGATACGCGGAGAACCGGTCCTCGTCGGCCGAGTGCGGCCCGCCGTGCAAGGAGAAGACCGTCGGGAGCGGACCTTCGGGCGCGTCGGCCGGACGCGAGACCAGTGCGTGGATCCGCCCGCCGATCCCGTCGACGAACGCGTCGGTGACCGGTGCGGATTCCGGGGCGCGCTCGCCCGGCGGTTCGAGGAGCACCGAGTCCTCGCCGTTCACTGTCCGCGCACGCACGGCCGTCGGCTGCGCGGCACTGGACCACGAGTACTCGACGGTGCCGTCGGGCCGAACCCCGGCGCCGCCGATCCGGCCGGGCAGTGTGTCCAAAGAGGACAATTCGCCGCTCGCGAGGTCGTACCGGTGCAGGGAACTGCGGCCTTGGTGGAAGTGGACGACCAGCAGTGCCCGTGCGTCCGGGTACCAGCCGGCGACCACCTCGCCGGGCAGGTCCAGCTCGATCTCCCGCTCGGTGTCCGCGGCGGTGTCCCAGATCAGGAGTTCTTCGCGACCGCGCCGCTCGTGCAGCACCAGCAGCCGCTGATCGCCCGCGACCGGAGAGAACTCCAGCGCGCCGAGGCCCTTGCCCTCGCCGTCCCACTTGTCGGCGACCGTCGTGAAGCCGTCGGTCGACAGGACGCGCAGCGCGGGGTGTCGCGAATCACCGTGCTCGGAGTGGGAGATCGCGAGCAGCGACTCGTCGCGGGACAACGAGGCGATCCCGGCGTCGTCTTCGTGCCGGTAGAAGCTGGTGGTCTCGCCGTCGATGCGGGCGAAGAGTTCGCTGCCGTCGTCGGTCGAGACGCCGACGGCGATCACCCGGGTACCGATCTCGAGCCCGGCGGGGTAGCCGTCGTGGACGTCCGGCACCGCGCGCTCGGCGGCGGCTCCCGGTGCGAACGGTTCCCGGACCCAGGAACCGAATTCGTCGCCGTCGGTGTCGTTGAACCACCAGATCCAGCGGCCGTCGGGGGACGGGGTCGCGTGCATGGTGCCGTTGGGCCGGTCGGTGACGCGGCGGTGCTCGCCGGTCGAGCGGTCCCAGGAGTAGACCTCCCAGACGCCGCTGGCGTTGGAGACGTAGACGTTCGCGTCCGGGGCGTCGATGGCCCATTCGGGGACCGAGATGCGCGGCGCGCGGAAGCGGGCCCGCCACCTGGCCTCGGCTTCGGCGTCTTCGAACAGGCGGTCCGGGACCGCCGCGGACGGATATTCAGTGCCTGGCTGCGTGCTCACCCCTCGATCCTGCCACTGGAGAGCCGTACTGTGTGCGGGGTGCTGGAGGGAAACGCGCCGCGCGCCGCGGTGTCCGCGCGGTCCGCGCGTCAGGCGGTCGAGCGGGCCGTGTTCGCGCAACCGCTGTTCGGACCGGGGATGGGGTGCGTCGACGTCGGCTGCGGGCCGGGTTCGGTCACCCTCGGTATCGGAAACGGACACAGAAAGTCCACAGTGGACTTTTTACTGGCGGAGGTGTGCGCGTTGCCGTTCGCCGAGGCTTCGGCGGACGTGGTCTTCGCGCACGCCGTCTTCGAGCACCTGAGGGAACCGGGCGCCGCGCTGGCGGAGCTCCGGCGGGTCCTCAAACCGGGCGGAGCGCTCGCACTGTCCACATCGGACTGGAGCCGGGCGCGGCTCCGGCCGAAGACGGCGAACGTCGACGCCGCCCTCCGGGGACACTACTTGTTGTGCCGCCGCGCGGGCGGTGACCCGTTCGCCGGGCGCTCGCTGCCCGCCGCGGTCGCGGCCGCCGGTTTCACCGACGTGCGAACGAAAATCCGCTACCGCACGGACACGACATACCGGGCGCTGGCGACGTCTGTGGAGGCGCGCCTGGTGACGGCGCTGGAAACCGCGACGACCCCGGACCGGGACCAGCTCGCTTCGGCCGCCCGCTCGGCCTGGTCCTGGGCGCGCTCGGGCGACGGTGATTTCGCCCAATGCTGGACCGAAATCCTCGCCACACGCTGACGCCCGCCGCCGTGCTGTTGACACCCGCCCGCACTGCGTGGCCCGCCTATCCCACTGGCCCTGACGGTCCCCCTGACCCCGGTTGTCCACACCCACCCGCCGTTGTGGACAGCTACCCCCGTCGGGCCCGCTTTCCGGCCGTCCCGCCCCCTCGCGCCGATAGACTGGGTCCGGGGTCGCCCCCCTGGGAGTGGCGGGGGCCGGCCAGGGCTGGCGTCCTCGGGTGCGGCCTTCGCGGTGCGGCGAGGTGCATGTCCTATGGGACGTTGAGCGTCTTCGCTCTCGGCCGTTCGATGGCGGTGTCGCGAAAGCCACTTTCGAGACAGCAGACGTCGCGAAAGTGGCTTTCGCGACACACCTCGACGTCAAAAGTACGAGGCCTCAACGCGAAAGAGCCTTGCTCGCGAAAAGCGAGCAAGGCTCTTTCGATCCAACGTCGGGGTGGCGGGATTCGAACCCACGACCTCCTCGACCCGAACGAGGCACGCTACCAAGCTGCGCCACACCCCGGGGTACTGCTTAACGGGTCGTGGAGAAGTTTAGCGGACGGTGTTTCGGGCTTTGCGGGGGGATGCGTTCCGGTGGTTCGCGCTGGTCGTGCCCCGTGGGACGAGGTTCAGCAGGCTCGCCTCGGGAGGGCACGCGAAGCGGGCGGGGGCGTACGGCGACGTGCCCAGTCCGGCGGAGACGTGGAGCCACATCTGGGCACCCCAGCGGGACGCGCCGCGGGCGCGGGTGCGGTCGAGTTCGCAGTTGGTGACGAGCGCGCCGTAGCCGGGGACGCGGAGTTGCCCGCCGTGGGTGTGGCCCGCGAGGACGAGGTCGTAGCCGTCGCCGGCGAACTCGTCCAGGACGCGGGGTTCCGGGGAGTGGGTGACACCGATGCGTACCGCCGCGCCGGTGTCGGCCGGGCCCGCGATGTCGGCGTAGCGGTCACGGTGGAGGTGCGCGTCGTCGACGCCGGCGGTGAACACGTACTGGTCGGCGACCTCGATGGTGCGGCGGACGTGGGTGAGGTCGTTCCAGCCGTGTTCGACGAAGGCCGCCCGGAGGTCGCGCCACGGCAGGTGCTCGCCGTGGATCCGCTTCTTCTTGCCCTTCGGCATGAGGTAGCGGGCGGGGTTCTTCGGTTTCGGCGCGTAGTAGTCGTTGCTGCCGAAGATGAACACGCCGGGCCTGTCGAGCAAAGGACCGAGTGCGCGCAGCACCGACGGGACGGCCTGATGATGTGACAGGTTGTCACCGGTGTTGACGACGAGGTCCGGTTCGAGCTCGTCGAGCGCCGCTACCCAGCGTTGCTTGCTCAGGTGACCGGGGAGCATGTGCAGGTCCGAGATGTGGAGGATCGTGAAGGGCTTCGCCCCTGCCGCGAGGACCGGGAGCTCCGCGGTGCGAAGCGTCCACCGGCGCCTTTCGACACCGACGGCGTAACCGAGGGTCGCGGCTCCCAGGGCGACGGTTCCCACGGCCAAGCGCCGTATCGTCGCCCCCGAAGTACTTTTGTTACTGAGCGTGCTCACAATGTCCAGTTTACGTGCTCTTCGGTGGTGATCGTTCGCCCCCATTCCGGCGATCCGGGAAAATCGCTGGAATGGCCTCTTTTCTTCACTTTCCGTGGTCGGGGCGGGGTGTCGTGATCAGTCGACATGATCCCGTCGGCCGATGTTCCCCGTTAGGCCGCCAGGCGCTCACTTAAAGTTAGTTTTCGTGACTAATCGTGATTTGCGCTGGTGAACGCGGCCGTTGTCGATCAGCGTCCGCCACCCATGTATTTCGGGTCCGGCTGCGGCAGCGGCAGTGCTTCCTGACCTTCGAGGATCTTCGACATCGCCCCGAACCAGGTCTGCGCCGGCGTCTTCCCGCCGAACATGTTCGGATTGCAGCCACCGGTGCGTACGTTGCCAGGTCCGAAGTAGCAGAGGCCGCCGTTTCCGCCCTTCGGACGGAACACCATCGCCGCGCCTGCGAGCTGCGGGGTGGCCCCGAGGTACGTCCCCGAGCCGTTGTTCTGCGTGGTTCCGGTCTTGCCCATCACCGGCCGGTTCCACCCGGCGCCGCCCGCGGCGACGGACGACGTGCCGCCGGGTGCGCTGTCCCGGCTCAGCCCGACGGCGAGGGTGTTCGCCAGACCTTCGGGGACCACCTGCTCGCAAGCGGCTTCCTTGACGGGCACGGGCTTTCCGTCCCGGTCGGTGACGCCGGCCAGCGGGGTCGGCGGGCACCAGACGCCACCGCTCATGATCGTGGCGCCGACGTTCGCCAGTTCCAGGCCGCTCAGGGGGGCGGGGCCGAGGGTGAACGAGGCGTTTCCTGCCCAACCGGGCCTCGGGCCGAAGGCCTGGAGCTGACTGGCGTTGACGCCGGGGTTGTCGGATTTCGGGTCGACGGCGCCACCGCCGAGGTTGCTGGCCATGGTGTCGCGCATGCCGAGCTTGCGCGCCATTTCCACGACCGGGCCGGTGCTTCCGATTTTCTCTTCGAGGGCCACGAACGCTGTGTTCGGCGAGGTCGCCAGCGCCTGCTGCATCGACATGGCGCCACCGGCGGGGTTGTAGTCGCCCGCGTTGCCGAGGCAGTACCAGCGGGAGCGCAGCGGAGGCCCTGTCGGAGCGCACTTGTTGCCACCGCCGGCGAACACGCTGGAGGTGTAGAAGTCCGGCACCGGCAGAGAACTGTTGATCCCGGCCACGCCCGCTTCCAACGCCGCGGCGGCGGTGAAGACCTTGTACGCCGAGCCGGCGCCGCCGGTGTTGTAGACGCCGGAAGGCAACGCGAACGTCGTCTGGCCCTGATCCTCGTGCAGCCCGTAGTCACGGTTCGCCGCCAGCGCCACGACTTCGTGTCGCTGCTTGCCCGGCTTCACCAGCGAAAGCGTGTTCGCGACGTTTTCCTGCGTCTTCTTGACCTGGGCTTCGGCCGACATCTTGGCTTCGTGGTTCGCCCGTTTGTCCAAAGTGGTCTTGATCCGATAGCCGCCGGTGTAGAGATCGTCCTTCGTCATGCCGTTCTTGAGGAGATAGTCCTCGACGTACTGGCAGAAGAAACCGTTTTCCGTCCCGGCGCCGGTGCAGTTCGAAGCGGGTTTCTGCGGACCGCCTTCGACGACGCCGAGCGGCTCGGCCTTGAACCGTTCCGCGTCCACCTTCGCGAGCTTCTGGTTGTCGACCATGCGGTCCAGCACCAGGTTGCGGCGTTCGGTCGCCTTCGCCGGGTTCTTCCACGGGTCGTTGACGATCGGGTTGTTCACCAGACCGGCCAGCAGCGCCGCCTGCGGCACCGTGAGCTTCTCGACGGGCGTGTTGAAGTACGCGTTCGCGGCGGCGCCGACGCCGTAGATTTCGCGCGAGAACTCGACGACGTTCAGGTAGCCGGTCAAGATCTGCATCTTGTTCAGCTTGGTTTCCAGCTGGATCGCGATCCGGGCTTCCTTCAGTTTCCGGGCGACCGACTGTTCCTGTGCGCGCTTCTGGCCCGGCTTGTCGTCCCGGTAGACGACGTTGATCAAGTAGTTCTTGACGTACTGCTGGGTCAGCGTCGACGCGCCCTGCGTGTCCCCGCCGGTGCTGTTGCTGACCGCCGCGCGCAGCGTGCCCTTCCAGTCCACCCCGTTGTGCTCGTAGAAGCGCTTGTCCTCGACCGAGATCAGCGCCCACTTCATGGCGTCGTTGATCTGAGTCTCGGTGGTGGGGATGCGGAATTGCTTGTACAGCGTCGCGATCTGTTCGCCGGTGTTGTCGGTGATCGTCGTCACCAGGGGCGGCGGAATGTCCGCGAGGTCCGAAGATGTCTTGTCGACGGTCTCGCTCGCCTGATTGGAAAGCACCCCCGCGGCACCCGCCACCGGGAACAACATCCCCGCGACCAGCACCCCCGCGAGCACACAAAGGCCAATGAGCTTCAGCAGACCGTCCGTTTTGCGCACGCGGACCAGGGTACGCGGATCCCGTTAGCCCACCGTGACGTCACCTCGCTGTAGGTGTGGATTCGGTTACGAAACCGACCCCATGGGGTGACGGATGGTAGTCGGAGGCATTCTAGGGCTTGGCGGAGGGAACCGAGGGCCCTTACAGTCCGTCAACGTCTCACGTATGAAAAAGCCGACAGACGGGTGAGTGCGAGCGGCAGTCGCATTCGGCCGAACGGAGGCACCGGCACCGGGGAGGTGCCGGCTCAACCGACGTGAGCACACAGGGAGACACGCTCATGGGGGCAGGAGCGCAGGCTTTTCGTCCTCCCGTGGTGTGTCGAACACCAGGGTAGGGAGCTGGGGGTATGGAAACCAACCAGTCGAGCTGGCGAGTCAATGCGTCGTGCCGCGACACCGATCCGGACGGTTTGTTCGTCCGGGGGGCGGAACAGAACCGGGCCAAGGCGGTCTGCCTCGGTTGCCCGGTCAGGACGGAATGCCTCGCCGAAGCGCTCGATGGCCGGATCAACTTCGGCATCTGGGGAGGTATGACCGAACGGGAACGGCGGGCGCTGCTGCGGCGGCGGCCGGACGTTTCCAGCTGGGCGGACCTGCTTGAAGCGGCGAAGCGCAGTTTCACCGGGATCGACGAAGAGGAACACGTACGCGTCCGAGTCTCGTGATCATGACTCCGTGAAGGGCCCCTTCCCCGAGTCCAAGGTGGGGAAGAGGTCCTTCACGGAGGATCAGGACTGGGTGGCCAGGCGCGTGCCGATGTCTCTCAGGCCTGCGAGATCGTGCACGTCACTGGGGAGCGCGGGCACCCGCACCAGCGGGACCTCGGGATGCGCCCGCGTGAACCTGGCGAGCAGCCGCGTCTCTCGATCGGCCAGTGCGACTCGGTCCGCGTGCAGGCGAAGGACGGCTTCGGCCAGCGGAGCGCTGGTCTCGCCCTTCGCGAGCTGCTCGGCGGCCGCGATGGCTTCCACGCTGGACAGCGGGGCGAGCACCGGATGCGTCCGGTTCGCGACCAGCCCCGCCAGCGGCATGCTCTCCTCCGAAAGCCGCTCCACGAAGTAGGACGCCTCGCGCAGCGCGTCCGGTTCCGGCGCGGCCACCACGAGGAACGACGTCCCGCCGGACCGCAGTAGCTCTGAGGTCTTGCGCGCGCGTTCGCGGAACCCGCCGAACATGCTGTCGAAGGCCTGCATGAACGCCGAAGCGTCGGTCAGCAACTGGCCGCCGATGATCGTCGAGACGGCTTTCGCGAACATCGAGAAACCGGCGTTGACGACCTTGCGCAAACCCCAGCCGCCCGCTTTGGCCGGTCCGGTGAGGAGCCGGATCATCCGGCCGTCGAGCGCGCTGGAAAGCCGCGTCGGTGCGTCGAGGAAGTCCAGCGCGGACCGGCTCGGCGGCGTGTCGACGACGATCAGATCCCACTCGTCGGTGGCCGCGAGCTGCCCCAGCTTCTCCATCGCCATGTACTCCTGCGTACCGGAGAACGACGTGGAAATGGTCTGGTAGAAGGGGTTCTGCAGCAGCTGCTCGGCGCGTTCCGGGCCGGCGTGCACGCGCACCATGTCGTCGAAGGTGCGGCGCATGTCGAGCATCATCGCCCAGAGTTCGCCCTTGGGCTCGAAGCCTTCGACCTGCACCTGCTTCGGATGGTTGCCCAGTTCGCGCAGGCCGAGCGCCTGCGCCAATCGCCGCGCCGGGTCGATGGTGAGCACCACCGTCTGCCGCCCGCGTTCGGCCGCGCGCAACGCCAGCGCCGCCGCGGTGGTCGTCTTGCCGACCCCGCCGGAACCACAGCACACGATGACCCGGCTCTCCGGATCGTCGATCAGCTTGTCGACCTCCAGGACGTCCGACATCAGCGCACCCCCTGCTCGGTCAGCGCTTCGGCGAGGTCGTAGAGCGCCGCGACGTCGACGCCGTCGGTCAGATCCGGCAGTTCGAGACCCGGCAAGTCCGCTTCGGACAGTTGCTCGCGGGCGCGCTGCTCGGCCGCGACCCGAACGGCGTGCTCGACGGTCTCCTCGACCAGCGCGTCGAGAGTGCTTTCGGGCAGGTCGAGACCGGCCGACACGAGCCCGGCGCGGACGCGCGAGGCGTCGACGCGGCCGTCCGCGGCGGCGGTCACCGAGCGGGCGGGCAGCCGCGGCGGGCGGACCCGGTTGACCAGCACCGCGCCGGGGCGCAGGTCGGCGCCGTCGAGTTCGGCGACCGCTTCGACGGTCTCCCGCACCGGCATCTCTTCCAGCAGGGTCACCAGGTGGACGGCGGTCTCACCGGAGTGCAGCAGCCGCACGACGCCGTCGGCCTGGCCGCGGATCGGGCCGGTCTTGGCGAGGTCGGTCAGCGCCTTGGTGACGTCGAGGAACTTCACGACCCGGCCGGTGGGCGGCGAGTCGACCACGACGGCGTCGTAGGTGTGGCGGCCGTCCGATTCGGTCCGGCCGACGCATTCCTTGATCTTCCCGGTGAGCAGGACGTCGCGCAGGCCCGGCGCGAGCGTGGTGGCGAACTCGATCGCGCCCATCCGCCGCAGCGTCCGCCCCGCGAAGCCGAGGTTGTAGAACATCTCGAAGTATTCGAGGAGCGCGGCCTCGACGTCGATGTGCAGGGCACGCAGTTCGCCGCCGCCGGGAACGGCCGCGATGCGCTGCTCGGCGTACGGCAACGGCTCGGTGTCGAAGAGCTGGGCGATGCCCTGGCGGCCCTCGACCTCGATCAGCAGCACTCGGCGCCCGCCCTTGGCGAGCGCGAGGCCCAGCGAGGCGGCGAGCGTGGTCTTGCCCGTCCCGCCCTTGCCGGTGACGAAATGCAGCCTGGCTCTCGCGAGTTCGTCGGTCCAGCCGGCAAGGGGAGTGCTCACCGGTCCACCCTAATTGAGGGTTCAGCTCGCCAGCATCATGACGCCGAGCGCAGCGGCGACGACCGCGACGATGGCCCAGGTCAGGACGCCGGGCAGCACCGTGAGCATCACCACACCGATCAGCAGGAGGACCACGAAGGTCACCGCGCCGGTGATCGCGACCGCCGCCGAGCTGTCCGCGCGGTCCCGCGCCTTGGCCATCAGGACCGGCACCAGCGGCAACCCGGCCGCGGCGAGCAGGACGGTCGCGACCACGCGCCAGGTCTCCATGGAATCGACGGTAGCGCGTGGGCTCGTGAGTGGTAAGTCGCGTTCTAACGCGACTTACCACTCACGACACGGAACCCGGGCGCGAGTCCCAGCGCGGTGGCGAGCGCGTACTTGTCCACTTTGGACGCGCCGCCGAGGAACTTCACGTAATAGGAAGGCGTCAGCGTGCCTTCGGAATGCCCGAGGATGTCCACCTTGGACACGCCGGTCGCGCCGAGGACCTCGTCGACGAACGCCGACAGTTCCTTCGCGCTCTGCTCCATCGGCGGCGGGCCGCCGGGACTCGCCGCCTTTGCGGGCAGGGCCGCGGCGAGTGTCCACGGGACGGACAGTTCCTCGTCGGCGTTCGCGGGTGGGGCGCGATCAGGGCAACGACCACGACCAGGCAGGCGGTGACGAGGGACTTCGTTGTCCGCATGTCAACGTACTAACTACCCCCGAGTAGGTGTGAAGTGGACCACATCGGCGGGAAATCGGCGAACCGTCCGCGAGAGGGTTTTCCGCATGTGTGTCGGGCGCCCTTGCCGGTTTGGCTACGCTCCCGGACATGAGCGCCACCAAGTGGGAGTACGCGACCGTCCCCCTGTTGATCCACGCCACCAAGCAGATCCTCGACCAGTGGGGCGAGGACGGCTGGGAGCTCGTCACCGTGCTCCCGAACCCGACCGGCGAGCAGCACGTCGCCTACCTCAAACGAGCGAAGAACTGAGGGATTGAAGCCATGACCTGGAGCGATCGACTCGCCGAGCTCGGTATCGAACTGCCAGGCGTCGCCGCCCCGCTGGCGGCCTACGTGCCCGCCGTCCGCACCGGTTCGCACGTCTACACGGCCGGGCAGCTGCCCTTCGTCAAGGGCGAGCTCGAAGCGACCGGCAAGGTCGGCGCCGAGGTCAGCCCCGAAGAGGCGAAGCAGTACGCGCGGACGTCGATCCTCAACGCCCTCGCCGCGGTCGACTCGGTCGCCGGCATCGATAATGTCGTGCGGGTGGTCAAGGTCGTCGGGTTCGTGGCGTCCGCGGAGGGCTTCACCGGCCAGCCCGCGGTGATCAACGGGGCGTCCGAGCTGCTCGGCGAGATCTTCGGCGAGGCGGGCATCCACGCCCGCTCGGCCGTCGGCGTCGCCGAGCTGCCGATCGGGGCGCCGGTCGAGATCGAACTGATCGTGGAGGTGAAGTGATGGACCCGGACATCGAGCGGTCCTCGCACGAGCTCCTGCTCCGGCTGGCCGGCCGGCTGCCGGACCAGCTCCTGTGGCGGTTCCGTGACTGGCTGGGCGAAGGCGCGATGGGCACACTCGCGCGGACCCTGCCCAGGTCTTTGCTTAAGCACAGGATCGACCTGGATCAAACCGAGTATCGCCTGCTAGTCGCCGGGCTCATTCCTCACGGAGCCGACTGGCATCAGGTGAGTTCCACCCTGGGGGTAGACGACGTCACCGAGACCAGGTACACATTCACGCAGAGTGCGCCCGAATGGGTGAACTCCGTCGACTCTGTGTCCGTATTGATCCACGCGACGTTGCGGGGACGGCCGGATGTGGGTGAAGTGCGGCAAAGCTGGCGACACCTCGGTGTGGTCGGCGAGGGTGGGGCGAAACGAGTCCTCCTGGTCACGGCGACGAACGGGCTGCCGAGGCTGACCGGCGAACTGCAGCGCGTCCTGCGCGTGCTGGGTGACGAGGAGCCCGGTGTCGAGGTTCTCCCGCCGAGCATCGACCTCACCGGCTATCACCGCGCCGCGCTCGCCGACTCCGAGCTGATCTGTGTGGGCGCGGTGGACACCGGAAGTCGGCTGGTCGCCGCTTAACGCTCGCTCCACCAGGCGAGCCGGGAGGGAGCAGAGCAATGGTGGAGGTCCACGACGGCCCGCCCATGGACGGGTTCTCGGTGCCCCTGCGCCTGCACAACCTGTTACTGGCCCTGGCGGGTCGTATCGACGACAGTGCTTTGACCGAAGCGCGTGAGCTGATCGCGCGTGCGCACATCGACGAAGCGGTGGAGCTCACCACCGGCACCCTGATCGCGGGGAAGATCCCGGTGAGCTCCTCCGAACAGCGTGAACTCGCGCTCGTCCTCGAGATGAGCAGGTCCGACGCCACCCTGGCGAACGACCTGCTGGTCGTCGAGGAGGACGAGCCGGTGCTCACCCACCGGTTCACCGGCGAGAACCAGCCCGAATTCGGCCTCGCCGAGGCGCTCGACCGCACCCTGCAGGTGCTGCCGGACGTCCGGTCGGTGCACGCGGTGTGGCGGAACACGCCCGCCGGCAGTGTGCCCGGCGCGCTGCCGCAGCGGGTGGTCCTGGTCGAGATCGGCCCGGAGGGCAACCCGCCCGCGGTCGCGTTCCGCGTGGATACCGCGCTTCGCCGCGCGGGAATCCGTTCGGTCGTCGAGGTCGCGGGACCCGGCGTCGCGCGGTCCGCGTACCACCAGGCCGCGTCTTCGGCCGCGAGTCCCGTCTGGGTCACCGGGAGTACCCACTCCAGTGACTTTCGGTCCGAGCCGGTGACCCCGCCGCCCGCTCCCGCCCCGGCTCCCGAGCCGGTCAAGGCGCAGCCGAGCAGGCACGGGCTGCGGCCGGTGAGCAGCGGCGGCCACGAACCGGTCGAGCCGATCGCGCCGGTGGTGCCGATCGTGCAGCAGACGCCCGCGACGGCGACGCCGTCGTCGTCTTCTTCGGAGTCGGTGCCGCCGCGCAAGTCACGGGCGGAGACCCGCGCCGAGCGCACGGCCGACCTGACCCCGGCCGAGGTGGCGCAGCTGCGCCAGGCGCTCAAGGAGGACCCCGAAAAGGGCCGCGAGATCGCCTCGGGCAAGCCGAGCATGCACGAGGTCGTCGAGCTGCCCGCTCTCGACCTCGACGACCCCAGCCTGAGCGAGCGCGACCGCGCGCTCCTGCGCGAGCTGCACGCCGAGCTCGCCGAACGGGAGCGTGCCGAAGCGGCGAAGATCCGGCTGAACGGCGCTTCGCGCAGCAGCGGTTCGAGCTGGTCCTAGCAGGTCCCACGCAATTCGGCACCTGATTGCGGTAGTTGCACGCGCAACGACCGCAACCAGGTGCCGAATCGCGATGTTAGGTTGCGGGTGTGGCTGAAGAACTGACATTCGACATCCCGGTGGGGGCCGGGGTGGGCACCCGCGCCAACGCCGACGGCGAGCCGGTGACACCCAAGGACGCGGCGACCGTGATCCTCCTCCGCGATGGCGCCGACGGCGTCGAGGTCTTCCTGCAGCATCGGGTGAAGGGCATGCCGTTCGCGGGCGGGATGACCGTCTTCCCCGGTGGCGGCGTGGATTCCCGCGATGTCGACGCCTCGGTGAGCTGGGCGGGCCCGGAGCCGGCGTGGTGGGCGGAACGCTTCGGCTGCGACGAATCACTGGCCCGCGCCCTGGTGTGCGCGGCCGTGCGGGAGACGTTCGAGGAGTCGGGTGTGCTCCTCGCGAGCACCGGGGACACCGTCGTCACCGATACGACGCCGTACCACGACGCCCGCGAAAAGCTGGTCTCCCGCGAACTCTCACTCGCCGCGTTTCTCGAGGCGAACGGCCTGACGCTGCGCGCGGATCTCCTGCGCCCGTGGGCGAACTGGGTCACCCCGCCGCAGGAACCGCGCCGCTACGACACCTGCTTCTTCGTCGCCGTGCTGCCCGAGGGACAGCAGGCGGACAGCGCCACCTCCGAGGCCGTCGGCTCCGGCTGGCAACGGCCCGAAGAGGCCATCGCCGATGCCAAGGAAGGGCGCCGCATGCTCATGCCACCGACCTGGATCACGCTCGCGGAACTGGGCGAGTTCGAGTCGGCGGCCACGGCGCAGGCCGTCGAGCGCGAGATCTCGAAGATCATGCCGACGCTGGTGCGCGAAGGCGACAAGATCCGTGTCGTCCTGGACCCGGCGTGAGCGCCCCCGCGTACGGCGTGCTGCGCCAGGTCACGCCGACGGCTTCCGTGCTGCTGGAGCACAATCCGTCGTCGATGACGTTGGAGGGCACCAATTCCTGGGTGCTGCGGGGGGCAGGCGCGTCCGGTTCCGTGGTCGTCGACCCCGGTCACGAGGACATCGAGCATCTGACACTGCTGGCGGAAACCGGCGCCGTCGAGCTGATCGTCCTGACCCACCACCACCCCGACCATGCCGAGGGCGCGCCCTGGTTCGCCGAGCGCGCCGGCGCCCCGGTGCGGGCCTTCGACGAGTCGCTCTGCATCGGCGGTAAGTCCCTTGTGGACGGTGAGGTCATCGAGGTCGGCGGCCTTCGGCTGTCGGTGCTGCACACGCCAGGACACACCGGCGATTCGATCTGCCTCGTGTCCGAAGGGCAGATCCTGACCGGTGACACCATCCTCGGCCGCGGCACCACTGTGCTGCATGACCTCGGCGACTACCTGCGCTCGCTGCGGAAACTCATCGGGCTGCCGGGCGGCACCACCGGTCTGCCGGGACACGGCCCGGAACTGCCCGACCTGGCCGCGACCGCGCGTGAATACCTGACGCACCGGGAAGAACGGCTCGACCAGGTGCGTTCGGCACTGGAGACGCTCGGCGCGGACGCCACTCCGCGCCAGGTGGTCGAGGTCGTCTACGCCGACGTCGACCAGGCTTTGTGGGCGCCCGCCGAATGGAGTGTGCGGGCGCAGTTGGACTACCTGAGGTCGGAGGACGGCGAATGAGTGACGTCGAGGTCGAGTTCTACTGGCGCCCCGGATGCGGGTTCTGCGCCGCGCTGGAGCGGCCGCTGTCGAAGAGCGGCTTCAAGGTGAAGAGGGTCAACATCTGGGAGGACCCGGACGCCGCCGCGCGCGTGCGTTCGGTGGCGAACGGGAACGAGGTCGTGCCGACGGTCTTCGTGGGCTCGAAGGCGATGGTGAACCCTTCGTTCGCCGAGATCGAGGCCGCTGTGAAGGCCGCTTCCGCCTGACTCCTCGTGGGCAGCTGAAGTACATGATGGCCCCCTCCCTTGCGCCAGGCGCAAGGAAGGGGGCCATCATGTACTGGGTGCCGGTGTCAGCGCGGAAGCATCGGCATCACGTAGTAGGTGAGCGCGACATCGCCTGGCTCCACCGCGCGGATGACGCAGGCCCGCATCCCGGGCTGGATGTCGAGCCGCACCCGTTCCCCGGCGAAACCCTGCAGCGCGTCCAGCAGGTAGCGCGCTTGGAACGACGGCGACGTCCGGCCGCCGGACACCTCGGCCTTCAGCGTTTCCTCGGCCTCTCCGGTGTTCTGCTTGGCGCTGGCCAGCCGCAGGTGCGCGTCGCCGACCTCCAGCGTCAGCACCCGGCGATCGTCCGCGTAGACGCCCACCCGGCGCACGGCGGCGGCCAGCGCGTCGGCGGAGACCTCGACTGTCGTGTCCACAGTGGACGACTCGACCAGCTTCTCCGACAGGAATCCCGCGTCGAGCACGGCGGTGGTGACCGCGACTCCGGCCCAGCTCAACCCGAAACGGGTCCTGTCGCCGTGCAGGCCGACGGTGCCGCGCGCCTGCTTCGCCGTCTCGGCGAGCAGACCGGCCGGGACGAGCGCGTCGATCGGCTCCCCTTCGGAAAGCAGCGGCAGGGTGGCCACGGCCATCCGGTACCGGTCGGACGCCGTCAGCCGCAGCTCACGGCTGAAGCTCTGCACGCGGACGCCGGTGAACATCGGCAGCGCGTCGTCCTTCGCCGCCGTGCCGGCGACGGTGCGCAATGCCGTCGCCAGGGCGGCACCGTCCACTTCGGACACTTTGGGTGGCATCTCGGGGAGTCCTGGGTGCAGCTCGCGGCTCAGCAGGGGCAGCGCGTAGCGGCCGCCCTCCACCCGCACGGCCAGCCGTGAACCCTCGACGACCAGGCGCACCAGGTCGTCTTCGAGCATGCGCAGCGTCTCCGCGAGCGGCCCGGCGGGGACGAGGACCTCACCGTCGGTGTGGACCATGGCCTCGCCGGTGAGGCGGACCGCTCGTTCGCTGTCGTTGCCGCCGACGGTCAGCCCTTCCTTTCCAGCACGCAGAAGCAGGCCGGAGCGGGCCGTGAGCAGCCGTGCGGCGGCGGAAACGGCGGACGAGAGGGGGCGGGTGGCGGCGGTCAGATCCATGCCCGCAAGCTAGCGGGCGGCACCGACAAGTTCTGGGGCTTCGGCGACGGCTCCGGACGGCTGAGGGCGGAAAGTGCCGCGCAGCAGCCACACCACCGCGGCGAGCGCGAACCCGACACCGCCGGCGGCGAGGAACGCCGCTTCGTGTCCGGCGTGCTCGACGAGGTAGCCGCTGATCGACTGCCCGAACGCGAGACCGAGGGTCACCGCGGTGAGCACCCAGCCGAACGCCTCGGCCGCCGTGCCCTTCGGCGCGGCGATCTCGATGGCCGCCGAATGCGTCGTCGACTGCGGCGTGATGAGCGCGCCCGCGGCGAGCATGGCGAGCGCCAGGCCCCAGAGCGAGCCCGGCAGCGCGAGCAGCGCCACCAGGGCGCCGAAGCCGGCAAGCAGCACCGGCAGCCGCAGGCCCATCTGACGCGGCCACGGGCGCAGGCTGTACGCGACACCGAACGCGACCGAACTGACCGACCAGGCCGAGAGCAGCAGGCCGCCGATGGACGTGTTCCCCGCCTCGGTGGCGGCCGCGGGGACGGCGACCTCGACGAAGCCGATCACGGCACCGAAGCCCAGCGCGGCGACCGCGAGCGTGCGCATCCCGGGGCTGGCCAGCGCGCCGAGCAGTTTGCCGCCCGACGACGGCGACGGGCCCCAGGCCCGCACCGTCGGGCTCAGCGCGAACAGCACCGCGCCCGCGATCATCGTCAGCGAGCCGGTCACGATGCCGGTGCCCGCCCACGGCGCGGCGATCAGCAGCCCCGCGAACCCGGGGCCGAGGATGAAGAAGACCTCCATGCTGATCGCCTCGTAGGAGAACGCGGCGTTCCGTGTCGGCCCGGCGGGCAGCAGTCGTGTCCACAGCGCCCGCGAAGCCGAACCGACCATCGGTTCGGTGATCCCGGTGCCGAAGGCGAGCGGGACCAGCACGAGTGTCGGCGCGTGCGCCTCGATCGCGGACACCAGTCCGGTCATCGCCAGCGCGAACAGCATCGTGGTGGTCAACAGCGGCCTTGTCGGCCCGAAGCGGTCGATGAGCCGTCCCTGCACGACCGCGCCGACGGAGACGCCCACCAGCGACCCGGCAGACACCAGCCCGGCCGCGGCGAAGGAGCCCGTCTCGCGTTGGACGTAGAGCAGCGCGGAGATGCCGATCATCGCGATCGGCAGGCGGGCGAGCAGGGACGCGATCACCGCCCCGCGGGATCCGGGCGCGGTCAGCGCGGCACGGTAATCGGCGAGGGAGGTGCGGTGGCTCTCGGCGGAAGCGGACACAGACTGGGACACGCGTACCAGTATGACTACTTTGGTACGCAAGTACCAGATCTGCGGCGGTAAGGTTTGTCACCCCTGGTTTCGGGGTACTAAGGAGCTTGAAGCACCCCAAGGTTCGTCACGATCAGGTAACAGTCGGCTGATTCTGGCGCATTCGGGGCAACAAATCGACGCGGATGGCGTCCTTGAGAGTGAAAGAGCTTGAGTTCACGGCCGATGGCCGTGGATGGTTGTACGACAACACACAGTCTCCAGCTCCCTCCGGCGTACGGGTCGGGGCCTTGTTCCGGAGGGCGGGGAGCGCGGATCGTCGGGGGATGGTCCGCGCACAGCGAAGAGCCGGTGCGCCACGTCGGGGGTGGCGCCCGGCTCTTCGTTGTATCCGGAACGCAATTCGGCACCTGCTTGCGGTACTTGCGTGTGCGAGTACCGCAACCAGGTGCCGAATTGCGTGCTGGGAAACTAGCGGGCGCGGCGCGCCAGGCGCTCCGGGTCCAGGATCAGGACGCTCTTGCCCTCGAGTCGCAGCCAGCCACGGTGCGCGAAGTCCGCGAGAGCCTTGTTGACGGTCTCGCGCGAAGCGCCGACGTACTGGGCGATCTCTTCCTGCGTCAGGTCGTGCGTGACCCGCAGCAGACCGGCCTCCTGGCTGCCGAAGCGCTGCGCCAGCTGCAGCAGCGCACGCGCCACGCGTCCGGGGACGTCGGTGAAGATCAGCTCGGCGACCATGTTGTTCGTCCGGCGCAGCCTACGGGCGACCACGCGCAATAACTGCTCGGCGATCTCCGGGCGGGTGGAGATCCACTGCCGCAGCGCCGGGCGGTCCATCGTCACCGCGCGGACCTCGGTCACGGTCGTCGCGCTGGACGTCCGCGGGCCGGGGTCGAAAATGGACAGCTCGCCGAACATGTCGGACGGGCCGAAGATGCCCAGCAGGTTCTCGCGGCCGTCGGGTGACTTGCGGCCGATCTTCACCTTGCCGGACTGGATGATGTAAAGCTTGTCGCCGGGTTCACCCTCGTTGAAGATGACATGCCCGCGAGGGAACTCCACGGATTCCAAGGTCTGTGCCAGCGCCTCGGCGGCTGCTGGCTCAACACCCTGGAAAATGCCCGCTCGGGCCAGGGTTTCGTCCACCTCGGGTGCCTCCTCATCGAGATACGACGTCGATCCTCATCGGGCGAGGACCGTGTCGTCGATCACTTTTCGCGTCAGTCTAGGTCGTGCGCGCGAGATCGCTCGTCGGCACGCCGAACGCGCGCGCGGGCCGGGAATGATCTCGCTCGAACGTGGAGCCTAACTCCGCACGCGTCGCGCGCGAAGCCTGGCCGCCTTCCCGCCCAGCCTGCGCAGCCGGAAAAGCTCGAGCGCGCGCCCGATGCCGTGCCCGTAAAGGGCCCTGACCTCGTTGGGCTGAGCCTGCTCGAGGAACTCCTCGACCTCGTTCTCCTGCACCGCGACGTGCTTGAGCCTGGTCTCCACGCGTTCCATGAACAGTGCGAAGAACATGATCACCAAGGGGACGAGGATGACGAACCAGACGGTCATGCGCCCTGCCCAGGGAATTCCGAAAAGTTGTGCATTACTCCAGATCCTCGCTCATGGCGTCCTCGATCGAAGCGCCGAGGTGGTGCTCTGGCGTGTCGGACGTCGACCGGCGGGTGCTCCCACTGGCTCGTCCGATGGCGCCCGTAGGCTATCCGGGTGCCTCCTGCCCTCACCAATGCCCCCCGCGCGGGGGGCGAGGGTGAAAGCCGGCTCGCATTGGTGAGACGCGCCAGGCGGATGAAGCGTTGCCTCGACGACGAGTTCCCGGACGCGCACTGTGAGCTTGACTTCACCACCCCACTCGAACTGCTGGTCGCGGTCGTGCTGTCGGCGCAGACCACCGACGTCCGCGTGAATCAGGTCACGCCCGCGCTCTTCGCGCGCTACCGGACCGCCGCCGACTACGCCGGCGCCGATCGCGCCGAACTCGAGGAGTATCTCCGGCCGACGGGGTTCTTCCGGGCCAAGGCGAACTCGGTGATGGGACTGGGCGCCGCGCTGGTGGAGCGTTACGACGGCGAAGTGCCCGGGAAGCTGAAGGACCTCGTCACGCTGCCGGGTGTCGGCCGCAAGACGGCCAACGTCGTGCTCGGTGACGCCTTCGGGGTCCCCGGGATCACCGTCGACACCCATTTCGGACGTCTGGTCCGCCGCTGGGGCTGGACCGAGGAAGAGGACCCGGTCAAGGTGGAGCACGCCGTCGGTGAGCTCATCCCGCGCAAGGAGTGGACGCTCCTCTCGCACCGGACGATCTTCCACGGCCGTCGCGTCTGTCACGCCCGCAAACCCGCCTGCGGCGCTTGTCCGCTGGCCAAGATGTGCCCTTCGTTCGGAACCGGCCCGACAGGGTTCGAAGAGGCCGCGAAGCTCGTCAAAGGTGAAGAGCGCGACCACATCCTGGATCTGGCGGCACGCCGGTGACGAGAGTCACCAAGTTCGCCCTCGGTGCCGCTGTGCTGGTGGTTGCCCTGATAGTCGCGTTGCTCACGACCCGTGACGGCCAGGCGCCGGTCAAGACGTCGGGGGATCTCACGGCCGCCCGCGCGAAGGCCGCGCTCGGGCCTTGCCCGCCGCCCGGGCCGGGTGAGGTGGCGAAGCTGCGCGGAGTCGACGTCGAATGCCTTGGCGACGGCTCCCGGGTCGACCTCGCCAAGGTGCTTTCGGGTGGTCCCGTGCTGGTCAACCTGTGGGCGTCGTGGTGCGAGCCGTGCCGTGCCGAACTGCCGTTGCTCCAGCGGTACGCCACGCAGCCGGGTGCCGCGCGCGTGCTCCTCGTCCAGGTCGCGAGTTCCGGGGCCGACGGGCTGGCGATGCTGTCCGACCTGGGGGTCCGGCTGCCGTCCGTGTTCGATGGTGACGGGCAGTCAGGGCCGACGCGGACGGCACTAAAGGTCCCTTCCTCTCTTCCGGCGACGTACCTGGTCACGGCGGGTGGAGACGTCCGGCTCATCGAGAACCCACGCGTCTTCCTGAACACTGACCAGGTGCGCGCCGCTGTGGAAGGGACACCATGACCGGCCCCCTCGTGGACCCCGAGGCCGTGCCCGCCTGGTTGCAACCGCTGGTCAAAATCAGCGGCGACGTCGGCGCGGACACCTTCAGCCGGTTCAGCGTGCCGCCGGACGCCAGCTACCGGTCCGCGTCCGTCCTGATGCTCTTCGGAGAGGGCCCGCAGGGGCCGGACGTCCTGCTCCAGCGCCGCGCCGACACGCTCGGCTCGCACGCCGGTCAGGTCAGCTTCCCCGGCGGGGGCGCCGAGCCGGGCGACGACGGGCCGGTCGGCACCGCGTTGCGCGAGGCGGAGGAGGAGACCGGCGTCGAACCCGGCGGCGTGCTGCCGGTGGCGATCTTCCCCGAACTGTTCGTGCCCGTGTCCGGCTTCGCCGTGACGCCGGTGCTCGCCCACTGGCGGACACCGTCCCCGGTGCACGCCGTCGACCCCGGCGAGACGGCGGCGGTGGCCAGGGTGCCGGTCGCCGAGCTCACCGACCCGGCCAACCGGTTCCAGGTCAGGCGCGAGGGCTACGACTGGAAG
Organism: Amycolatopsis decaplanina DSM 44594; assembly: GCF_000342005.1. GTDB lineage: Bacteria > Actinomycetota > Actinomycetes > Mycobacteriales > Pseudonocardiaceae > Amycolatopsis > Amycolatopsis decaplanina. The sequence goes on along the minus strand of NZ_AOHO01000079.1, from coordinate 1,412 downwards.
GGCCCCGCGTTCGACGTCGGCGGGATGTTCGTCTGGGGTTTCACGGGCGGCCTGCTGGCGATGACGTTGTCGCTCGGCGGCTGGGAACGGGACTGGGACCACGGCGACGTCCGGGAGCTTGACGTAGCGTTGGCCGAACATCAGGCGCGGGTCGACGGGCGGCAAGTGCCGGAGAAGGAGTAGGCGCCGGTGAACTGGGTCGACGTACTGGTGATCCTGCTCGCGTTGCTGGCGGGCGTGTCCGGCGCGTTCCAAGGGGTGATCATCGCCCTCCCCTCGCTGGTCGGGGTGGTGCTCGGTGCCCTCGCGGGGATCAAGATCGCGCCGCTTGTCGTCGAGCTCTTCGAGCATCCGGCGGCGAAGGTCGCCTTCGCGGTGGCGACCGTGGTGTTCCTGGTCGCGCTCGGCGAGACCCTCGGTGTCTGGGCCGGCCGGAAACTGCGTCAGAAGATCAACCCGGACAAGCTTTCCGGCGTCGACAAGACACTCGGCGCGGTGGTGCAGGCCGCGGTGGTGTTCGTGGTCGCCTGGCTGATCGCGACGCCGCTCACGGCCGTCTCCGGGGTACCGGGGCTGGCGAAGTCGATCAACAGCTCGGTCGTGCTCGGTGGTGTCAACGACGTCATGCCGGAAGCGGCGCAGGGCTTCCCGAGCGAACTGCGCAAACTGCTGGACGCGTCGGGCTTCCCGGCCATCGTGGACCCGTTCCAGAAGCCGAACGTCGAGGACACCAGCCCGCCGGACACCGCGCTGCAGGCGAGCGCGATCGTCAAACAGGTGCACCGCAGTGTCGTGAAGATCCGCGGCAACGCGACTTCGTGCTCGCGGGCGCTGGAAGGCAGCGGATTCGTCGTCGCGCCGCAGCGCGTGATGACGAACGCGCACGTCGTCGCGGGAACCGACGAGGTCGCCATCGAGTCCACTTCGGGCAAGTTCCCGGCCAGGGTCGTCTACTTCGACCCCGAGGCCGACGTGGCCGTGCTCGCGGTGCCGAGGCTGCAGGCGCCGGTGCTCCCGTTCACGCCGCGGGTCGCGCGGTCCGGCGACAACGCGATCGTGCTCGGCTACCCGCTCGACGGCCCGTACACCGCGACACCGGCCAGGGTGCGCGGCCGGATCAACCTGCGCGGACCGGACATCTACGAGTCCAACACCGTGCAGCGCGACGTGTTCACTGTGCGCGGGCAGGTCCGCAGCGGCAACTCGGGCGGGCCGATGATCAACCCCGAGGGCGAGGTCATCGGGGTCGTCTTCGGCGCGGCCGTCGAGGATCCGGAGACCGGTTTCACGCTGACTTCGGAGCAGGTGCGGCCGGTGGTGGACACGGCTCCGGCGCTGAGCGCGAACACTTCGACCGGTCCCTGCGCTAACTAGGTGTACTGACCTGAGAGGTTGGGAACGCGGCTGGCGGG
>NZ_AOHO01000078.1 GCF_000342005.1 Amycolatopsis decaplanina DSM 44594 | reverse complement strand
AGCGGTGAGTTGGTGGTTTTGAGTTGCCGGGTGGCTGATCCGGTGGTGGGCGGGTTGCTGGGCAAGTTGCGGGGGTTGTTGCGGGAGAAGGATTATCACGGTGATGTGAGTGGTCCGACGGGACGGGTGGAGATCCTTCGAGATGGCACCGTCCGCGTTCCCGCCGGGGATTCCGCTCCGGACTCGGTGACGCTCGGCGCCGCGGAAATCCTGCCCGAGATCGACAGGGACGCGTGGAGGTTCACCGAGGAGGTGCTGGCCGCGATCGACGGCAGGACCGCTCCGGAGAACCACCCCGAATCGGAGACGAGTTCGCCGGCCGACATCGAACGCGTTTCCGCAGGCCCACCGAAGCTTCCCGAAATCGAACGCGAAGCGAATCGTTTCATCGAAGAGCTCTTCGATGAGCTCGACGAGCATGTGTCGCCGGCGACGCCGTCGCCGCTGCTGCGGCAGAACAGCTGGGTCTCCCTTCAGTCCGCGCATTCGGATTTCGTCAGCGAACAGTCGCTCGAAACCCAGTACGGACTCTCGCGACAGGACCAGCGCCGGTTCCAGAAGATGGCCGATCGGTTCGGCGTGGTGTTCGACGTCCGCCCTGCCAACCCCGCCTCTGTGGGCTGGCGAGCCAGGGGCGCGGTCCCCAAGCCGGTGGAAATCAAGGCCAAGACACTCAATGAGCTCGACGTCCACCTGGGTATGCCGCGGGAGCTGATCGGCCTGGTGGCCTACTTCGAGCCGCGGAGACCGGACCTCGACAGCCTGCCGCAAGATCTCCGTGAGCGCGTGACGAAGCGGTACGAGGATCGTTCGTTCGAGTACACGCAGCTGGCCGAGTCCATGGGCGGACTGGCAGAGACCGGCCGGTTCCGCGTCGTCGACGGGGTGGTCCAGGAACGCACGGAAGTCGGCTTCCGCAACATCACCGGCGACAACGACGTGTACGACATCCGGCTGCCCGAGGACGGGTCGAGTCTGCATCACACGGACTACGAGCGCATGGTCTACCTGCTCACCGGGCGGGAGATGGGGGTCGAGCACGGAGCGCTCAAGTACTGGGAGCCGGAGACGGAGTTCCAGCAGAAGATCCGCGACGACATCGACGAACAGCACCGCACCGTTCCGCTCGTCCGCTTCGGGCCGGGCATGCCGCCTGCCCTGGTCCACGTGGGCGACGAACAAGGCGGACGTCGTCCTTCTGTCGCGCCTGTCGCGGCTCCCGCGCCGCGGCCGAACCTGACCTCCCTGTACCAGCCCGAACCCGTGGGCACGGAGCAGTTCGAGTCGCTCCGGCCTTTGCAGGCGCAGCGTCGCACAGACGGCACGTTCCCGCTGTTCGGCCGCCCGGAGACCGGCACCAAGACGGAGTACCGGCCCGTTTTGCGGGTCGCACGGGACTGGACCCTGGGCATCAACGGCGCTCGGTCGGTGGACGACGGCGGTGGTGTGATCGAGGCAAGGGAGTTCTTCGCCACCGAGGAGGTGCTCGAACAGGCTCGCGAAGCCCTGCGGCGTAGCAGGTCGGGAATTGAGTTGGAGGTGCGGGATTCCCGGATCGTTCTCGACGAACAGGGCCGGGACCAGACACTGCACCGGGTGGTTCCCCGGCTGCCCGGTCAGCTCACCGACGATTCCCGCGACTTCGCCGGGATAGTCCACGGTGCTACACCGGACATGGTGCTGTTCGAAGGTCCTGGAGGGCACAGGGCCACGGCTCGGGTCGATACCCGTGACGGTACGGAGGTGACCGGCACCTTCCACCTGGCCGAAGGCCTCGCCGAGATAGTCGAACAGGGTGATCCGTCCCTGGCGGACGAGAGCAGGGCCGCGGAGATCGCCGCACGGGACCAACGTGAGACCGGCGGGACCCCGGGGCGCCCGCTCCCGGGACGACGGTACGGGCGGATGCTGAACCACGCCCCGGAAATGCGGGTGCAACGCCTGCGACTCGATGAAACCGCCCGACGCATGGGGGTGAACCAGTTCGCCTGGGCGAAGCCAGGACAGATGTATGTGCGGTCCTCGATCCCGGGTGAGAGCGCCGACGGCCGGCCCGCCTACACGGGCATGGCCCGGGACGGGGCGGCGGCGAACCAGCCGACGGGGTATCACTTCGCCACCGTGATCGCGGAGAGCTCCGACGGCCGGACTCAGATCACGCTGGAGAACCATCCGCGCGCCGCGGAACAGGACGCGGCCGTCCGGGACGCGATCGAGCGCAATCTGGTGCATCATCACGCGGAACTCGAGAGTCTTCCGGCCGAGCTGTCAAGGCAGATCGACCGCGCGCGGACCGCCGGAGACGACGCGGAGACGGCACGGCTGGAGCGTCATCTCGAACTCGCTGAAGCCCTCGCCGGTATCGCGAGGACCGGGTATGACCGGGCTGACCCCTCGGCTCGGCAACGTGTCTGGCGGGCGATGGCCGACGAGCTCGACATCATGCCAGGTCCCGAGCGCTGGTTTTTCCGGATGTACACCAAGGAACCGGGTGAGACCTTCTTCGACCAGCAGGTGCTGCTCCACGTCCCCGAGGGCACCGCTCCGGGCGTGAACCCGCTGGTGACGACGGCTCTCGGCGGACTCGGTGAGATCCCTCCGGTGAAGGTGCGATTCGAGCCGGGGCAGTCGATCCCGGACAAGGATGACCTCGCGGACATCCGCGAGGTCGCGCGCGAAGTGGCGCGTGTGGCCGTACTCCGGGAGGACCTGGGGCTGACAGGGGTCAAGGTGACGATCACCGGGTATGGCGGTGACCACGTCTTCTTCCCTGGACGACGCGACACGACGGCCCAGCGACGGGCCGTCCAGGTGCGCGACCATTTCCAGGAGACACTGGCCGACGAACTCGCCGCGCTTCAAGACGACAATCAGACTGTCGGCTTGGAGGACGTCGAACTCCGCGTCGAAACCGGACCCGCTCCGACCTCGGGGGACCGGCACCGGGCAACCGTCGAGGCCGCCTTCGGCGACGTGTCGAACACCCCTGAGCACCAGGCCGCCGCCGGCTACGACCGCGCCATCCATGGACTGCCCGAGCTGGAGATGTCCCGATCCGAACTGCGGGCCAAGCTCGCCGAGTACACCGCGCTGGCAGGCGAGGGCAAGCTGGAGCACCATGCCCTGCCCGGAGGCACCCGGCAAAGGTTGATCGCACTCGACCGGTCGCTCGCCGCGCTGTCCGAAAGCGCCAGGGCCCGCGTCCGCACGTTCGTCAACGACGCCCTTCTGTCGGCTTCCTTGGTGCCGACCCAGGAACAGCCGCTTCGTCCGAAGCGCTCCTACGGCGGCGTGAATGTAGACCGGCGGACCGTTCAGCCGGTGACACCCGCCCGGCTCACCTACTTGCTGGACACGTTGACCTCAGTGATCTCGCGCGGCGCGGACCCGCTCACGGCGACCACTTCACCGTTGCTGGGCCTGGCGATTCCCGCCGACGCCGAGCTGCCGGTGCGCCTGACGGTGCTCGGCCTGGCGAACCTCGACACGACCACCCGGACCACGTTGGCCGCGGATCGGTTGTTCACCGCTCTGCTGAACAACCCCGCGGTGCTGACGGAAGCGTTGTTCGCCGCCACGGGGCATGAGGAACAGTACTTCCTCAACACCGCCACACCCGCCGCCATCGATACGGGTGTCCGCAGCAGGGTGCCGACGCTGGCAGGGCTGCTGCAGGTGGGGCGGGCCGTGGCGAACGCGACCGAACACGGCCTCGCCCAAGCGAGTACCGAGAGCCGATCCCGGCTCGATCGGCCCTTCGGACGCACCCAGGAGGAGATGGTCCGGAAACGGGTCGCCGACTCACGAGCCGAGTTCGCCGCCCTCGAACAGCGCGCACTCCGGCTGGCTGCCGCGGATCGGACAGACGGCGCCGGGCGGCGGGAATGGCGGGCGCTGACCGCGCGCTGGGCCAGGTCCATGCAGAAGCTCGCTGCCGCCGAATTGAATGTCGACCAGGTGCCGGTGCTCACGCGGAAGGTTCTGCGCGACAGCCGGCTGAGCAGGATGCTGGTGTCGCCGCTGATTGTGGACCGGGGAAGCCGCCGCCTGGCGCAGGTCGACCACGGGTCCTATCTGGACAAGGTGGGGACGCAGCTCGCACCGGAATCGGACGACGCCCGGTTCGGCTCTAGCTCGTTGCCGGACGACACGCGGTCAAATCTCCCGGTGGCGGGGACAGTGCGAACGGCGGCGCAGCTGGCGTCATTCTGGCAACAGGTGGCGGCCGAAGGCGGCGCACTGTTGTCCACCCCGGATCACGCGGTCTACCTGCAGGCGGCCACTGTGGACGGGAGGCAGGTGTTCGTACTGAACCACCCGAGGGACCCCGGCCCGACCGTGTTCACGCCGGAGGAGTTCGTCGCTTGGGCGGCCGACGGTGAGGTGGAGGCGAGCGCCAAGTACTTCCCTTACCTCGCCGGCGAGGAGGCGAGTGCGGCCCCCGAGGAGAGCGGGGCTCCGGTCGAGGAGTTCACCCTCCCCGACTCCGACGGCTCGCCTCCGCATCGAGCCGAGGAGGAACAATCCGATATCGCCTCCGCTGCTTCACGCGGGCGAAGGCGGTCGAGCATCGCCTCGTCGGTTGGAGAGATCTCGCCCCTCGATCTGCGCCGCACGGCGAGTGAAGTCGAATTGAGCAGACATCGTGCCACCAGCCTCACGTCGTCGCGAGGCGGTGGGACATCGCGTAGCGACAGCCCCGAAATCTCCCGGCACGGCGGGCGACGCCCTTCGCCCGCGCGGAGGTTCGGGGGCAACGACGGCCTTCTTCAGGTTTCGGTCCATCGACCATCCGGTGGACATGTCGGCAACTTCTTCCCGACGCACGAGTCCCCGCCCGAGACGGCCGCGCACTGGCGGTCTCCCTTCGACGACATGTACGTACATCTGCCCGAGACGATCCAAGAGGTGCCGGAGGAGGTGGACAACGTCGCCCGGCCGGTGGTCGACGCCGCCTTCGGGAACGGAGGGGCGGCGCCCATCCGGTTGGACGAGACGTTCAAGGGCTTCTCGGGCGACGGGTATGCCGACGACAGCCATTCCGAGGACGGGCTGGTCATGGGAGGTCCGGCGTCACGAACTTCGCCGAGGCCGTACCCCGATGTCGATTTGCCCGAAGCGGACTCGGTGGCCGTGCGCTCGCGTTCCGGTGCCGAGGTGGGAATCGGGTTCCCGCTCCCCGCTCTCGAAGACGTCGTGTCCGATATGGACAGTGAACGGCCGGTTTCGGCAGGACACGACGTCCTCGAGAGGGCGGACGTCGCCTTGGCGGAGTGGTCGGAGGCGATCATGGAGGTGTCGGGTCGGGTTGGGGAGCGGGAGGAAGGTTCGCTGCCGTCGGCGGTGCCTGTCGAGCGGGCGCGTGCCGAGGCCGAAGGGCTGGTGCGTGAACCGCCGTCCGTGCGATCCGCCGTCGACGAGGATACGTTCCAGTTCCTGCATGACGGTCTGGTGTCGATGCTGACCGACCTGATCGCCGAAGGGGTGCGTGCCGAGGCTGCCTGGGCGGAGGCGGATGTCACGCGATTGCGTTCCGAGCTCGAAGCGTTGCGTGGGCGGGTGGAAAGCGCGCACTACACGCTGACCGCGGCGGAGATATCGAGGCAGGCACCGGAGCCGGAGGCAACTACCGATCTGGTCGCCGACGCCGAGCGAGCGTTGGAGAAGTGGTTGACGCCGATCATGGAGGCGTCGGGTCGGGTTGAGGAACTGGAGGACGGTTCGCCGGAATCGGTGGGCGCGGTCGAGCGAGCGCGGGCCAAGGCAGAGGAGTTGACGCGTGGGTTGCCCTCCGCTGTGGAGGGGGCGGACGAGGAGGCGCGTCAGCTTTTGCATGATGGTCTGGTGTCGATGCTGACCGATGCGATCGCGGGGGGTACCGAGCCGCGTTTGGCTTGGCACAGTCCGGTTGTGGCGGGGTTGCGCGGTGAACTGGAGGCGTTGCGCGGCTCTGTGGGGGAGGCGCATTACACGCTGACCGCGGTGCAGCTCCTCGGCCCGGTCCGGCCCGCTTCCGCGGAGGTGTCTCCCACTGTGTCCGATGTGGACCAATTGGCGCACAGCTACAGGGTCGACCAACGCGAGTTGGCGGCTGTGGCGGTCTTCGACGTGCCTGTGAGCGAGATCGAACAGTGGGACCCGGTGTGGCGGACGTCGGACGAACCGCTCTACCGATACGACCACCGGACACCGGCGAACGTATTCGGTGACGGACTGACACCGTACGGCCGGGTCGGTTACGACCTGATGGGCAGAACGGTCGCCGACTCCGTCACGGTCTTCGTCTCGTCGACCCGTGACCCGCGGCTACACCTCAACCCGTTGACCGGCGGGGCCTACCTGGGACGGTTCCGGTACGAGATCGAGGCGCCGGGCGGGATCGTCATCAACGACACTTCCTTGGCCCATGATCGGCTGTACGAGCACGAGGAAGAGGTCGTGTTCCCCGGCGGCGTGCGGCCGCGCTTCATCCGTGGTGCCCATGAGATCTCCGAGGGTGGAGAGCTGGGGACGTATCATCCGAATCCCGGCTTCCGCCCCGGGATCGAGGCGGCACCCGAACCCGGACCCAGAACCTGGATCGATGAGGAGTTCTCGTGGTCTGACATCGAGCCTGACGAAGACGTCTCGTCACAGCAGAACGGCTTCGACGAGGACGGGCTTGCGGAGGCCGAAGAGAACTCGCCGGCCGCCGAGGCCCGTGAGGCGACGCGGACGTGGTCTACGCCCATCACGGAGATTCGGGCGCGGCTTGACGAGCGTGCGATCCACTCGCCGGATGAGGTAAGGCGAGCCCGTGGGCAGGCGGAACGGTTGGTGCGCGGGTTGCCCGACGCGGTCGCGGAAGCCGATGACGGGGTTCGCTTCTTCCTCCACGAAGGTCTTGTGGCGTTGCTGACCGATGCGCTGCTGAACGGGGCCTCGTTCCAGGCTGCCTGGCGGGATCCCACGGTGACTCAGGTCCGGGAGGCTGCTGAGTCGTTGCGAGGGCCGGGACACCCGTCGCATTACATGAGGCTGCCGTTCGCTGAAATCGCGGCATTGGAAGCCGAGCGGGCCGAGGCCACCGTCCAGACCTTGCCGGAGTTCGAGGAGCAGCGGGACGGTGCCGCCTACGAGGACACCGGATCGTCCGTTGTGGAGGATCTGGGCGAGCGGGCGCTGGAGGAGTGGCTGGAGCCGATCCTGGAGGCATCCGGTCGGGTGGAGGAGCGGATGGAGGGTTCGCTTCCGTCGGTGGTACCGGCCGATCGGGCGCGAGCCGAGGCCGAGGAGTGGGCGGGAGAGTTGCCGCCCGGATTGGCCGGTGTGGACGAGGAGACCCGCCAGACCCTGCACGATGGGCTCATCTCGATGCTGACGGATCTGATCTCCGGTGGCACGAGTCGCGCGGACGCGTGGGAGGACGGGGACGTCGCTCGATTCCGCGGTGCGCTGGAGTCGCTGCGGGGCCCGACGGAGAACCCGCACTACGCCCGCACCTCGCTGGAGGTGCTGGAGCAGCAGGCGATGGAGAAGTGGACGGAGGCGATCCTGGCGGCGACCGAGCGGGTCGAGGAGCGGGAGGAGGGTATGCGGGCCTCCAGGGTGCCCGTCGAACGGGCACGCGCCGAGGCCGAAGGATTGGTGGGCATGCTTCCCGCCGCTGCGTCCACTGTGGACGAGTGGTCGCGGCAGACCCTGCACGAAGGGCTCGTGTCGATCATGACCGATCACATCGCTGGGGGGATGAACGCCCGCGTCGCCTGGCACCGTCCGGAGGTCGTGCGACTGCGCGGGGATCTGGAGACATTGCGTGGTCCGGCGGAGACCGCGCATTACACCCGGACCGCGATGGAGATCCTGGGGCAGGTTCGACAGGCGGACAGGAACGAGCAGCCCGTGACCACCGATCCGGTTCCGGCCGAAGTACCGTCGAAGGCCCAGCGGGTGTGGCTGCGGTGGGAAGAGCGGGTCGATGCCGCCGGGGAGCGGATTCGGCAGCGTGAGCAGACCGCGCCGCAGGCGGTGACGTCCGCCCGGCAGGCGGTCCAGTCGCTGATCGGTGCGCTGCCCCGTGCGGCGGCCGACGCGGACACCGCGGCCCGGCAGCTCGTCCACGACGGGCTCGCGACGCTGTTGACGGACCTGATCTCCTCGGGTGCGTCTCCTCGCGCGGCCTGGGACGATCCGCACGTCGCGCCGCTGCGGGAGAGCGCCGAGGAACTGCGGGATCTGCCGAGCGTCCGTACGCACTACACCGGCGTGCCGCTGGCACTGACCAGGTTGCAGTCAACGGTCGCCGTGCCCGAGCCAGTGGATCCGGCCGCCCGCGAATGGCTGGGCTTTGAAGAGCCTTCGACACCTTCCCCGGTGCCGACCGAGACGGCACGCGCGGGCTTGATCTCAGACGACTCGAATGAGCCGTCAGACGACGACAGCCTCTATGCGGACGAAGACGTGCTCAGGCGCCAGGCCGACGGGCGGTACATCGCGGACCTTCAGGGGCCGGCCGAGTGGATGAGCGAGCCTGCCCCCGAAGGCGGAGTCACTCCGGAGCCGGGGCGGCTGCCCGCGGCCGTGGCCGAGTTCGAGGCCCGGTTGTCCCGCGAGTCCCGGCAGATGGCTCCGCAGGTTGGCGCACTCCGTGAGGCGGCGGCACTGCTCGGAGAACGTCCGCGTCCCAGGGTGGGTTATGGACCCGACGCCGCCGAGCAGCAACGGTTGTGGCAGTCGATGACCGACTCGGTGGCACTGGCGTTGTCGCGGGATTCGGACGCCGAAAGCCTAGCCTCGGAACTTCGGGCTGGATTCGAGCGGCTGGCCGAGTTCGACGACCTCGCCGCATGGGCCGAGACGGAGCTCGCGCGCTTCCAGGAGCGGATCGACCGGGCCCGGGCCCGCCTGGACGAACGACGGCAGGGGGAACCGCTGCCCTTGGACGAGAACCAGAGCCGGGACGAGGACCAGCGACGACTGCGGGAACAACTGTACTGGCAGGAGCAGTTGCGCCGCCAGGAGGCGGAGGACCTGCTGGGCGCCCTGCCACCGACGGTGCCGGGCGGGGTCCCCGAACGAATCCGGCAGGCATTCCACGAGGGCATCACGACGATGATGACCGACCTGCTGGTCCACGGTGAACACCCGACCTACGCGTGGACCGAGCTGGGTGAGGTACGCCAGGCGGCCGAAGCCGTTCGCTTGAGCAGCCGCCGAATGCGGAACGTGGACCGGGAAACGCCGTTCGGCCAGTTTCCCGAGCCGGGCCGCGGGTTCTACAGCGAAGATCTGTGGGAAGCGGACCTGCCGACTTATGACGAAGCGGAGAACGCGGGCAGCACTCGGCACTCCGACGGTGCACCGGTCTACAGCGAGCATCTCGTCGCCGACGAGCCCCCGACCTATGAGGACAGCCTGGTGCAGTTCGACGAGGATTCGCGGTCGTCGCTGGCGCAGCAGGTGGAACAGATGGCCGATCTGCTCGCCGAGATCCCGCGGAACGAGATCGTCGCGCTGCGGACGCGGCTGCTGCCCCATGTCATGCCGCCGGAAGGTCTGACCCCGGACGAACTCGCGCGGCGGTTCCCGCTGCACAACCTCATGTTGAGCGCGCTCGCCTATCACACCTTCCTCGATGGGGAACAGCCCGGCGCGGCGTGGGAACGTGCCGAGATGGTCGCGTTGCTCGGCTGGCCGGGCGTCAACGACATTCTGGGGGCCGCGGCCCGGCGACACGATGTCCGCGACGACGCGCACCACGCCCTTCGGAACATGTTCACCGTCGCGAGGTCCTACGCCGAGGCGCCGCCGGAGACACTGGCCTCCGAGATGCCGGCCGCGCCGCGACCAGAACTCGCTTCAGTGCGGGATTTCGATCCGTCCGAAGTGGACTTCGTCCCGTTACGTTCGCGTTCCGGCGTGGTGGTGGGCGTGGGGTTCCCGCATTCGGACTGGGAACGAGGCGTGTTGCTGGAGGCGTTCGAGAACCGCGCCGTGTCGCCGGGGGAGTTCAGCGTTCCGTTGCATCACGGCGAAAACGGCTTCTCGGTCCGAACCAGGAGCGGCCGCGTCGTATCGCTGGACGAGCGCTCGGTGGTGCGCTTGCTCTCCGGCATCGCTTTGCCGGGCGACGCGGGCCTGCTGCAACGGTCGTCCCTGGTGTTCCTCAGCTGCCGGGTGAGTAGCCCGCGATACGGCAACCGGGTGGTCACGCTGGCCGAGCTGTTCCATGACGCCGGTTTCCGGGGCGATGTCCACGGTTTCGACACCCGGGTGGAGGTGCGGCGGGACGGGACGGTGCTGCCGTTGGCGGATGGTGTCGAACCCGCGGAGGGCTCCGTGGTCTTCTCCGCACCGCGGACCGGAAATGAAGTGGTCAGCGATCCGGACGCTGGATCCGGGCCGGGTGACACTTTCTCGTCGGACGGCGGTATCGAGGCCCTGCGGGCGGAACTCTCCGGACAGCGGGTTTTTGCCGTGGACCCCTCGGCGCCGCGAATGTTGACTCCCGCTAGCCAGCACGCTCTGCGGAAGCTGGCCGGCGCTCTGCGGTCCGTGACCATGCTCCAGCGGGCAGACAGACTGGCGGTGCGGGTCGACATCTCGGGTGCGCCGGGGGATGCACAGGTTGTCGCGGATCAGCTGCGGGCGGAGCTGAGCGGCGACCCGGCGCAGCCGATGGCGGACATCGTGGTCGGCCTGGGGATCTCCGGTCCGGTCACCGTCGAGGTGTCGTTGGACGAGATTCCGAAGGGCTCCTCGTATGAGCCGACGGTGACCACGGCCGGCGGGCTCAGCTTCGATTCGGGCCCCTCCGCGGAGAACGCCACTTGGGAGCGCCTGCATGCCACACCGTCCCGCGAGCGGACCGTGGCCAAACCCTTCCACGTCTATGTCACCGGTCGAGACGGCAAGTTCCTTGTCGGCGGCGCGTTGATCGACGGCACTGCCCTGGCCCGCCATGTCCGGAATTCGCCGGCGTTCCAGGAGCGTGCCGGCAACCCGTCGGTGCCGGTGACCTTGATCGGGGCGGGGGTCCAGGGCATCGCGGCGGCGAAGGAGTTCGCGGAGGCCCTGCGGGGCGACGGGCCGTATCGCAGGGTGACCATCGCGACCGGATGGATCAAACCGGACGAAAAGGGACAAATACACATTTATGGCTCCTATTTGAGGGTTTCGGCGATCCAGCCGGACGACGTGCTGTGGGCGCCCTTCAAAGACGTCAACGGCCAGCTGTTCGGTATGGGCTTCAAGACCGACGAGGATGCCGCTACGGCCTACGCGGCGGACCTGGCGATGACCAGCGACCACAGCCTGCGGACGGTGGTCGAGATCTCATCCGGAACAGACCACAAAAAGCCGACCACCTCGCGGTGGGCCGCGGCCACGGAAGGCATACGGGCCCGTCCCAGGATGCTTTTGCTCAACCTCAGCGGAGACAACTTCTCGGCTCCCTTGTCGAACGGAACCGAGGAGGCCCTCACTCCAGAGGTGACCGCGGAGCTGCTGGCGAAGTCCACCGCGTTTCAGACGCTGAACCCAGGTCCGACGCGGCCGCCGCTGGTGGTGCTCTCGGGGACCGACCGAGAGGAACAAACCCCACTGAGAACGGCGAACAGGCGGTTGCTGGCCAAGCTGCGTGCGCTGACCGGGCCCCGGCTGACCTACGACCTCACCGGTTCGTTCTTCTACGACTATTTTTCGATGCTGACCGTGTTGCCGGGTGCCGTATTCGCCGAGAGCTCTCCGCCGTCGTTGGCGGAATTGACGCACGTGTCGTCGGACGGCGTGTTCGGTTTTCCCGTTCCCGGTGGCATGCGGGAACCAGCGGCCCTGAAGGATTTCGTGGACGCGGTCAAGAGCGGCGCCGCCGATCTCGACGGGGTGTGGGCAGCGAAGAAACCTTTGATCGTCTCGGTCGATTCCCCAGACGGGACTTTCGCCCGCATCGGCACGAAAACAGGGGCTGTTCTCGAGCTCGACGGCAAGCAACTCGGGGAGATGATGCTGGCCGATCCGGCCTTCCGGCGGCAACTGGCGAGTGATCCGGACCGGCCGGTGGTGCTGGTCGCCCGCAACGGTGGGGCCCGGGTCAACTTCGGACACCTGGGTTTCGACTTCGCGGGAGCGTTGCGGGCGCAGAAGTTCTACAACGATGTCTATTCCCCGGTCGGCGATGTGAAGCTCGAGTCGGACCGGAGGGTCGCGGGCGACCCGGCCGGGTTCGCGAAGGTGTCCGAACTTCGCGTCGGTGACGTGCGAACCGACGTACTGCGAGACAGCAACGACAAGCCGGTGGCGCTGTTCGTACGGTACCCGGGAGACGCCGCGGACTTCGCCCGGGCCGTTACGTGGGCTGAGAACACGACGGCCGATCGGCTGAGGAAGTACAGTACCGACGCCGCTTCCACCAGGGTGAAGTCACCATGGACAGCCGGCACCATCCCGATGTTCGTGTTCCACGGCACCGGAGACCGCGGTTCCCAGGCCATCCGCAAGGACGGAGTGCCCCAACAACTCACCCAGCTGGAGCTGGGCCGGATCGTGCGAAACGATCCCGGTCTGCGAGACGCGCTGGACCGTAGCCTCGGATCCGACTTCCGGTCGCTGGTGTTAGCCGCGCTGAACGGGGAAACGAAGGGGGCAGGCGAATTCGCCCGGTCGCTGCCTTCCGGCGGCTACTCGCGCGCCGTTCATCATCCCCGGGGCACACTCACGCTATCTAAGAGCGGGGGCTTCGCCACCTCCGGTGGGACTCTCGAAACCCAGCCCGCCCCGCCCAGGCCGGAGGGCGTCGTCGGCTACGCCATGGCCAACGAAAGCCTCGGTGTTCACGGCGAGTTCTTCCCCCTGACGGAGCAGGACGCGCAGAGCATGTTCCTGGCCGCGCGGCACGACTCTCCGGCATGGCAGCGGTACTACTTCCGCCGGGTGAAGGATCAGGCAGAGGGCGAGACCGAACGCCACGTCCCGGTGGTCGCCCGGTGGGCGGGTAGCAAGCTACCGGTGTGGTCCTTGGAAGGCCACGGCCACCGGACAGGATTCGCGTTCGCGCTGAAGACCGATCGGCCCTTCCACTTCGGCGACACCGTGCTGGTCAGTGGGGGTATCGCGGCTCAGATCGCGTTCGGCAGTGAGGTGTTCCGGAAAGCCGGCGTCGACCCCGCCGCCCCGGTGGCGATCAAACACTGTCTGACGATGGCGGCACCGAGCGCCACGGACGCGACGCCCGCGGAACAGTTCAAGGCCGAGGGACAGCGAACCGTGGGCAGAACCGGCCGCGTCTTCGGGGCCACCGACGAGGTCTTTATCAGCGAGTCGAACGCCAGCCTTTCGGTCGCGAAGTCCGGAGTGTTCGCCGAAGCCCTACCGGACGAGGACCTCGCTCAGGAGGTCGAGCTGGCCGATCTCGCGGCGAACCGGATCGAGCCGGTGGAGATCACTTTCCCGACCACGAGCAAGGCGGTGCTGGAAACCGAGGCCGCGCTGGTGCGCGAGGTCGCACGAAAGGTGGCGCGAGCCTCGGCCTGGCGTTCGCGCAATGGCGTGGAACTGCCGGAGGTGACGATCACCGGCTTCGGCAAGATCGGAATCCTGGGTGCTGCCGGACGCGCCCGGAAGACGGGCAAGGAGCGGGCGAACGCCCTGAACAGAGTGTTCCACGACGAGCTGCGCGCCGAATCCGCGCGCTTGGCCGACCTGGGCCTGGAAATCCGGCCGGAGCAGGTCCGGGTGTCGATCACCGGCGTCGAGACGACGTCTGAAGCCGGGCCGAACGGCAAAATCGAGGTCACCATGCCGCAACACGAACTCGGTGAGGAAGCCCTTCGTCTGGTCGACATCCACGGCAACCAGGACATCGCCGTTTTCGCGCTCAACAAGGCCTTCGCCCCTCTTGCTCCGGGGCAGGCCGTGAACCCGGCCGCCCAGCTTTCTGGTACCTACCGGGAGACTTCTTCCTCGAGGGGGGCGATCGGCAGGCAGGAGACCGCTCGATCCGCTTTGGATGTGGATTCGATCGGCCAGGTGGAACAGGCCGGCTCGATCGTTTACCTCCAGTCTCGGCCGGGGGTTTCCGGTGGATTGCTGTTGATGGCGGATGGCGCGGACGCCGGGTTCTGGGAGCGGGTCTATGCGTCGTTGCCGGTCGGGCCTGAGGCGGGGGCGCGGCCGTTCTTCGTCTTCGCGACCGCCCACGAGCGCGGGTTCGTCGTCGACGGCGAGGTGGTCGACACGGCGGCTCTGGTCATGCTGGTCCGGGAAGCCGAGAGTTACCAGGACATGCTCGTGTGGGATCCGGATGCCGAAGTGGTTCTGGTCGTCGATGGCACAGCGGATGTGTCGACGCTCGTGTACGAGGCTGGTCGCTTCGCCGAGCAGTTGAACCGCGGAGAGGAGTATCGGCTCGTATCGTTCTTGTCCGCCGGACCCGTCGCCGATCTGAACGGCACTCCGTATCTGCCGGATGTGGAGGATCGCCGAATCGTCTCTTCGCCACCTTCGCGACTGCGCTCGAAGCCGCTGATCAACGCGCACGGCAGGGAGAACGGTGCCGCGTTCTTCACCGACGACCGTCAGACCGACGTCGTTTCCCAAGTCATGACGATGGCCACCGACGTATCCGCGCGGAGCGTGGGACGGCCCGGTTTCGACCGCGGTGGCCACCCGGTGGTCGTCGAGCAGGTTCAGGAGTGGGCGTCGGCGACCACCGGCGGTCGTGCCCGGCCGCGCTTCCTGTTCTTGGAGAGCGGCGGAGTCACGCCCTCGACCTACTCGGCCAAGGGCGATCATGGACAGGGGTTTGAGCTCGGACCGGTCGAAATGGCACATTCGTTGGTAGCCGGCGCTTTCTTTGCCCAGGCGGCCGCGAGCGTGCGTCCGCCGCACGTGCTGTTCACCGTGACGCCGGTGCCTTCGGCCGCGGACCAGCTCAACCAGCGCCTCCTGGCCGCCCTGCGCCGGCTGGCCGGGCCCATGCACTTCTTCAGCGTCTCCGGGCCTTTCGTGCCGACCAAACCCTTCGGCTACTTCCAGGTCTTGGGTAGCGGTTTCGTGTCCCACCCTCTCCGCGCGTCGGATGTCCGAATCGAGCAGCACGGGCCGGTGTTCGGGTTCCCGAACGACGAGAAAACCAGACAGGCCAGGGCATTGCGCCAGTTCGCGGCGGGGGTGCTGGCAGGTACGGTGTCGGTGGCCGGCCCTTGGGGGGCGCGGGAACCGGTGTTCGTGGTGCCTGACGCTCTCGCGAAGTACGCCAAGCTCGGGATGTCCGATGGGATGCTGAGCGAGGCCGGTGGCGCTACGGTCGCGGAGATCCTGCTGGAACTCCCAGGATTCCGGGCGCTGGTGCAGGACCCTGCTCGGTCGGTCGTGCTTCTCGGGTACGCCACCGGAAGCCGGGTAAACCACGGTGGTTTCGGGTTCGATTTCGCCGGTGCGTTGAGGAGACAAAATCTCTTCAACCATGTCTACGCCCCCATTTCCGCTGTCGCGGTGGACGAGCACGGGCTACGTCTGCCGCTCGACGGAGGGTTTGTCCGGGTCTCCACCCTGCGTGCGGGTGATGTGCGGGTCTCCTCGATCCGCGGTGCCGACGGCGCCCCCCTGGTCCGAGTCGTCCATTGGCCGGACAACGACGCGGCCATGGCGCAGGTTTCGGCCTGGGCGAACAGCACTACCGCCAAAACCCTGCGACTCGTCGGCCCCGATGGCAGTCCGGTGCCTCTTCCCTGGAGTCCGGACGATCCACCGGTAATAGTGGTGGCCGCCCGGCGTCCGCAGGGGGGATACCGGTTCGTCTGGAATGACGGTAAGGCGGCGGTATTCCCGGCGAGCGCGTTGGCCCAGTCGCAGCGTGACGACCCGGATTTGCGTACGTTCCTCGGCAGGGAGTACGGGCCGTCAGGGTCGAAGACGCCGGTGTTGCTGATCGATCAGGGCTCCGATCGGGCGGACCTGGTCACGTTCGCCGACGGGATGGTGCCGGGCGGCTACCGGCGCGTCTTCTACCGGGTCACCGGGCCGGTCTCGTTCCTGCCGACCGGCGAGATCCAGATCAGCGGGGAGATCCAGACCTACCTTCCCTCCCTGCCCGCCCCGTGGCTGATGGTCAGCCGTCCGCTGACCAATTCCCGGCGAGGCACTTTCGGCCAGTACTTCCCATCCCGGGACTTCGACGGCGGGCCGATGGAGCTGGCCGGCCTTCACGGCGGAGACGTCAGAACGCAGGAGTACGTCCGGATTTCCCGAACCATCGACCAGTCCGGCACGCTACAGACGCGGCACGAAAGCTTCCGGGCGCCCTGGACTGGGCGGCGGACCTGGAGCTCCCTCGGCCACGGCGACCCACTCGGCTTCTTCGTGGCGATGCCCACCGATCACGAGTTCGTTCTCGGTGACCAGGTGTGGCTCTCCGGTCTCGACATGGCGCCGGTGCACTATCTGAGCGAGATCTACCGAGCGCACAACCCTTCCCCGGCCAGCAACCTGGTGTTGTTCCAGTGCTCGGTGAACTCCAGCGCGGCCGCCCCCGGTGGCAGGACACCGGCGTACCTG
The DNA here is from genome assembly GCF_000342005.1 of Amycolatopsis decaplanina DSM 44594. GTDB lineage: Bacteria > Actinomycetota > Actinomycetes > Mycobacteriales > Pseudonocardiaceae > Amycolatopsis > Amycolatopsis decaplanina. The sequence goes on along the minus strand of NZ_AOHO01000078.1, from coordinate 236,506 downwards.
GTGAGGCTTGGCTGGGAAGAGGGCGAGGGGCCGGTATCCGTTTTCGCTGCGACCAATCGCGTCCAGCAGGACCACACGACGCGATTCAATGTCCGCGACGGGGACTTCGTCGAGGCGTTACCACCCGGTGAGGTTCCTCCTGCCCCTGTCAAACACGCCGGTTTCGTCCACTCGACACCGAACGCCGTGGGAGGCATTCAGTACGGCACCAGTAGCCGGATAGAGGAGCTACCGGACGACTACCGGGTCGATGGGACCGAAACCGGTGAACCGGAGGTGCTTCCCCCAACGACGGAGAACTCCCGCTCCGCGCCGGTGCGGGAGTTCTCCGGCTTGGGGCTGACTTCCGGTACCGGGCCCGCCCCCACCACCGCGTCCCCGGCTTCGTCGTCCCGGACATCCTCGTTCGAGTACTTTGTGGACGAGGACCAGGTGCTGCGCGACACGGTGAACGCCGAACTCGGCAGACAGCGCGTTTTCGAGGTGCGCGGCCAGCCGTTGCGTCTGGACGGCCCGGAACCGCAGCAGGAAATGCGGACCTTGGTGGACACGCTGAGAGCGTCCGCCGGATTCCAGCAGGCCGATGGATTGCCGATGCCGCGGGTGACGGTCCGCGGGCTGGGGCCGGGGGCCGAGTTCGTCGCCGCCTTGCTGCGCGCGGAACTCGAGGGCGCCGGGCCCGTGCCGCACGTCCGGACCCTGGCCACCGTGCAGAGCACGATCACTGTCGACGTGGCGGTGCAGACCGCCCCCCGCGGGTCCGCTCATGGGCCCACGGCGTCGTCCGTGGGCGCGATCGGTTTCGATTCGCTGGTCCAGGAGGCGGGCCGCTGGGAGCAGCTGCACCAGGCGATGGAGAGGGAGGGCAAGCGTCGGGCGTTCCGCGTGTTCGCCGAGGGACGTGACGGTGGCTTCATGCTCAACGGCACTGTGGTCGACGGTGCCACGCTTGCGCGGCACGTGCGGAATTCGCTGCGGTTCCGGGCGCTCGCACGGGATCCGAAGGTACCGGTGACGCTGATCGCGGCGGATTTGACACAACCGGATGCCGGTTTGCGGGCGGCGAAGGAATTCGCCGAGGCGTTGCGGGGCGGCGGGCCTTTCCGCACCGTGCTGGCGGCGTCCCAGCCGCTGACCATCGTCGACTCCGGACGGGCGGTGCCCCTGCAGGACGGAAGGTTCTCGATGGTCGCGGAGATCCGGCCGGATGATCTCCGGTGGATTCCGCTGGAGGGTGTCGGCAAACGTCAGTTCGGTATGGGCTTCGCTTCAGCGGAACGCCTCGGCCAAGACCTGCGAAGCCGGGGGCTCCTGGTGAACGACCATACTCTGCGTGCCCGGCATGAGGTCTACGCGGACAGCGAAGGCAAGCGGCGGACGCGGACCGCTATACAGCCCTGGGCATCGGCGACCGACGGGAAGCGGACACGCCCGGTCGCGCTCCTGCTCGACGAGGAGGGCGGCAGCTTCGCCGCGCCACTGAGCGATGGCAGTGTCCGGTATGTGCTCCCCTCGGCAGCGGCGGAACTCGTCTACAAGTCTTCGATGTTCCGGCAGATGACAGGGGGAGGGGTCCGTCCTCCTCTCCTCGTGTTCACCCGGAACCCACGTGTGGGGATCGGAAGGTCGAGCGCGGCCAATGCCAGGCTGCTGGCGAGACTGCGTGAGCTGGCGGGGCCGTGGAAGGCCTACGACTACGCGGGTAAGTTCAAATTCGCCAAGACCATGGTGGTCGAGTTCCCTCGTGGTGCGAAGATCGTCGAAAGCGGTGTGCCCTCCTGGCAGGACGTGACACTCGTGGCGTCGGGATCGGTGTGGGGCTTCCCGGTACCGGGTGGCGCGCTGGAAAGGGCGATGCTGGAGAACTTCGCCGCGGCCGCTGCGAGCGGCCGACTTGCCCTGAATGGGGTATGGGGTTCGGAGGAGCCAGTGATCGTGGCCGCGGACTCAGTGGACGGGACCTTCGTCAGGATTCTCCTCGAGGCCGGTGTACAGCTGGAACTGGATGGCCGTGACCTCGGGCAACTGCTGCTGAGTGATCCGCTGTTCCGGCACGCGCTGAAGACGGACCCGGGGCGGCCGGTGGTACTGGTGGCGCGGGACGGCGGCCACCGAGTGAACTTCGGAGGCCTGGGCTTCGACCTTGCAGGCGCCTTGCGAGACAGGGGTCTCTACAACGACGTGTTCGCGTCCACAGGTGACGCGAAGCTCGAATCGGGCCGGATCGTCACGAGCGGTCAGTCGGACTTCGTGAAGGTGTCGGAGTTGCGGGCCGGGGATCTGCGGACTGCGGTGCTGATGAACGCCGGTGGCGACCCGGTCGCGCTGTTCGTGCGCTTCCCCGGTGACCAGCTGTACTACGCAAGCGCCAAGCAGTGGGCTGAGAGGGCCACCGCGGACCGCCTCCGGAAGTTCTTGCTCGCAGACGGCCATAGGGAACCTTACGCGGTGAACTCCCCGTGGCAGGTGCTGCCAGGGTTCCTGCTGACCGGGGTTGGCCCGCACGGTTACCGGTCCATTCGCACGGACGGGGTGCCTCTTTCGCTCACCCCGGCGGAGCTGGTGAAGATCGTGCGCGCAGATCCCGATCTGCGGGAGTTGCTGGGCCGGGGCAAAGGTTTGGTCCACGACAGGTCACTGGTGGTCGCCGCCCTGAACGGCAGGGCAACCGGGCTCGGCGAGATCGCCCGCGGTTTGCGGCACGGCGGCTTCTCTCGCTCCGTCTACCAGCCCCCGGCCCGGTTCAGACTGTCCGCCGACGGCCGGATCACGGTGTATCAGAACGTTTTCGAGGTCGATGAGCCGCTGGCTCCAACGCCGGACGAGGTCCTCAGCTACGCCATGGCCAGTGACCTTCTCGGTGTCCACGGGCAGTTCTTCCCCCTCCACGAGGAAGACGCTCACTACATGTTTTTGGCCGCCTTCAACGATTCCGCGGTGCGGCAGTCGTACTTCTTCCGGCGGACGACCGAGCGGGACGCGAGTGGCGCGATGATCACTGGACTGGCGCCCTACCTTGCACCGTGGGCGGGAAGTCCACGGCGACCTTGGTTCCTCGACGGCCATGGCCTCGAAGAGGCGATGCAGGTCGCGCTGAAGACCGATCGGCCACAACACATCGGGGACGAGGTGGCCGTCACCGGGCGGACGGCCGCGCACATCGTGTACGGCAGCGAGATCTATCGGCGGGCCGCGCCGGATACCGAGAGCCCGGTCGTGCTGGGGCAGTGCTCACTGAACTCTCCGGCCAATGGAGCTGTCGGCGCTCCCGCCCTGCATTACGTCGTGGAGTGGCGAAAGCTGGTGCGGAAGCCGGTCAAGGGCTACGGCGCCACCGACACCGTCTATGTGGCGGATACGACCAGCATCCGCAGGTTCAAGGAGAAGGACGGACATTTCACCGAGGCACTCCCGTACGGCGAGGCGTCCGACCCGCCGGTACCCCTGGGCGATCTCGCGGCGAGCAAAATCGGCCCGGTGACGGTCGGCTTCACCGGTGACGGCGGGACCCTGGCCGGAATCGAGATCGAGGACATACGCGAAGCGGCGCGGCGGGTGGTCAGGGCGGCGGCGTGGCGGCACCGGAACGGGGTCGCTCTGCCTGACGCGACGATCACCTGGTTCCAAAGCCAGGACGATGCGAATGCCGTCGCGGCGGTGTTCCGGACCGAGGTGGAGTCGGAGGTACCGCGGATGGCCCGGCTCGGCCTGCCCGTCGATCCCGACGACATCGTCACCCACGTCGTTCCGGCCGAGATGTCCCCGCGCACCGGCGTGGATGCGAGCACCCCGCGCCGCGTGACACTCGACGTCGTACTCCCTCCCGCGGAACTCGGGGAGAGGGAGATCGCCTGGGCGGACACGGACTTGAGTGAGAAGGCCATCAGGGCGCTCAACGAGGCGTTCGCCCTCCTTGTACCGGGGCAGCCGGCGAACAACTCGACCGTGACCGGGAGCGCGCCGACCGAGCATGTCCGTGGATCCCGGACGGACGTCGGCTCAGACAGCGCCGCTCAGAAGCCCCTGGAGCGTCACGGCTCCGCCTTCGACGAGGACGTCCTCCTGAACCGGCGGATGGAAGGTCTGCGGCAGTTCGCGAAACGGCGGGCCGAGCAGATGAACTCCGTGGATGAGCCTGAGAACAAGGGAGCGCGGCTGCCGGAGGAAGCTTCCACCAGCCGTGACACACCTTGGGGATCCGAGGTGGACGACCTGGCGGCCGAACGTGGCGCCTTCCTGCGCCTCGACGCACCGGAACTGGTCATCGAGCAACAGCCTGGACAGGCCGGCCTGGCCCCGGATCAGACGAGCGCGCTGGCAGAGCAGGCGCGGTCCCTGGCCGAGCACGCCTTCACCCGAGCCACCCAGGGTTTCGCGCCGCCGGTGGTCACGCTGCGCGCGGGTGACAACGCCGACTTCGCGGCACAGGCGGCGCGGGTGCTGACAGGTGCCATCACCGAGCACGCGAGCAGGCTGCGCGGCGTGCCGACCACGGCCGCTGACCTCGGTGTAGTCCCGAGCCTCGAATCGACGCCGCCCTCGCGTCCGGGCACGGTCGAATTACGGGTGGACTGGGAGCTGCGCGGTCCCGGGCATCAGACACTCGGGAAGACCGGGCCGGAACGGCTGGTGAACGCACCGACCATCACCACCGAACTGCTGCCCGCGAAACACCCGATCCTCGACGACCCTGCCTGGGCCCACAGCAAGGCGGCTACCGCGGAATGGATGACCGACCCCGAACCGGTGACCAGGACGGAACTCGACGCCGCGCGCTCGCGGGCCGTCCCAGTCACCGTGTTCGGTGAGGACACCGGGCCGACGGTCATGGAGGCGGCGCCGCGGGCCGCGGCGGGCCGGTGGCGGCACCCGATCGCCTATGACCACGGCCGGTACGAGGTGTCGCCGGGCAAGTGGGTGCAGGAGTACACGGTCCGGTTGAACTTCGCGGCGCCCGCCCGTTTCGACGTGAACGGCTATGTCGAACACGTGCAGGCCGGGCTCGACAGGCTCTACAACCATCAGCATCGCCTGCCCAGCGGAGATGCCTTCCACTTCCGGGTGGTTCACGATCCCACCGACGCGGCGCACGCGACGATCACCGTCGGCCCGGACGGCGGCAAGACCGACCAGTTGCACTGGGCCGCGGACATCGACGAATTCACGGCGGCCCACGAACTCGGTCACTTCGTCGGCCTCTATGACGAGTATGTCCGCCGTGGCCCCGCAGGCACACCGTGGGTGTTCCGGAGCGCGTCGTCGGACCGGGTGGTCGCCGACGACGGCCTGTTCACCGTTCATCTGACGAACTTCTTGAAGGAACTGCGGACGAACGGCCGTACCGACCTCGCCGAACCCTCTCTGAAGCCCCGGAATCTCTGGCTCGTGGAAAACCGGGCTAGGGCATTGGGCGCCACGATCGACGTGCCGTCCGGCCGTCCGCTGCCCTCCGACGACACGGCGCCGGTGCCGGAAGCGCCCCGGCGGCCTCACGACTCCGACGAGGGGCCGTCGTCGCCTGAGGGCGGCGGCTCTCCGTCGAAGAAGGTCAGGTTCACCGCACAGGTGAAGACCTTCGACGGTGGGCCGCAAGCGGTCGGCGCGGTGCTCTTTTCCACCGACGAGGCCGAACTGACGCAATGGAGACGGATTTACGACGAATTGCCGGAGCTTCCGATCAACGGCCTCCGCAACCCGTTCTACGTTTTCGTCACCGCGCGCGACGGGGGATTCGACGTCAACGGGCGACTCGTCGACGGGACCGAACTCGCCGCGTATGTGAGCCGGGACCAGAAGTACCGGGTCGCGCTCGCGGCGGAACCCGACCTGCCGGTGAGCGTGATCGGTGTCGATCCCACCCGGCCCGGCGAGTCCGCTCGGGCGCTGCGGGAGTTCAGCGATGCCCTCCGCGACGAAGGTCCATTCCGAGAGATGTTCGCGGCGGACCTTCCCGCGTCGGAGCAACCGCAGCACGTCGGTTTCCACCGCATCTCCCGCCCCCGGCTGGAAGACCTGAACTGGAAGCGGCTGGTCGACGCGCACGGACGGAACTACGGGGTGGGCTTCCCAGCGAGCAAGCGGTCGGCGGAGCGCATGGAGTCGGGCGCGCTCCGAGCCACGGATCACGCTCAGCGCGTGATCGCCGGACGCCCTGACGAGCCGGACGACGTCTCGGACGCCGACTCTGGTGACATAGCGGCCGAGCAGTTGGTCGAGAGGGTCGCGAACTGGGCCGGTGCCACCGAGGGTGACCGCGCACGGCCGCTGCACCTGCTGCTGGACAGCGATGACGGCAGGATCCTCGTGCAGTTCACGAACGACCTCGAGATGGAGCTGACGGAGACCGAAGCCGCGGAGCTGGCGCTGGCGACCGACGTGTTAGCGCGCGCGAGCGAGCAGGAGATCCGGCGGCCGCTGGTCGTGGCCATCAGCGAAATGACCGGAATCAGCGAAGTCCATGACCCGGCCCCCGGCATCCTATCGGCGCTGAAGGCACTGTCGGGCCCATGGCAGAGCTACTTCTTGACGAGCGCGGTGGTGCTCGACAAGAGAGTCGGCTTCCTGAGCGTGCCGGAGGGTGAGGGGTTCACCCGAACCCCCTTGACCCTCGGCGACGTCGACCACGTGGGTTTCGGCTCGGTCTTCGGCTTCCCCACCGGGCCGGATCGCGCCCCCGTCGCCGACACCCTCCGGCGGTTCGCCGAGGCGATCGCCGCGGGAACGGCTCGGATCCCCGGCGAGTGGGGCGACCGTGAGCCGATCTTCGTCTCCCTCGACGGCGCGATCGGCCACGCGAAGGTGGGACTGCCGAACGGGCCGCACGCGGAGGTCGAAGGCGGCGACCTGGGGGAACAGCTGCTGTCGGATCAGGCTTTCGTGCGCTTCCTGCGCGACGAGCCCGACCGGCCGATCGTGCTGGTCTCTTCGTACGGCGCGGTCCGGAAGAACTTCGGCGGGTTGGGCTTCGACCTCGCGGGTGCCCTGCGCGCGGCCGGGTACTTCCCGGACGTCTACGCGCCGACCGGAGGCGCCTGGATCGAAGCACACGGCATCACCCGGCAGACCGGTTCCACGTTCGAACTCGTCTCAGGCTGGCGCGCCGGCGATCTCTTGACCACCACGCTGAGGACTGACGACGGCTCCATCGTGGTCAAGGTGATGCGTTCCCCCGATGACGGAGACCTTCTCGAGCAACTGACGACCTGGATCCGCGAGGTGAGCCGCTACTCCCTGCATGTCTTCCTCGGCCAGCACGGTCGGAAGCAGAAGGCGCCGTGGAACCTAGACGCGCCGCCGGTACTCATCGTCGGTCGTCGGGGCCCTGGCGACAGCTACTCGGTGACCCGCAGCGACGGGGCCGCCGTCACCGTCTCGCAGAAATCGCTCGGTGAGGTGCTGAGCGACGACGAGGGGTTGCGGACGGACATGGGCGACCGCGGCTCGCCCCCGTTCCTGTTGGTCGGTGTCGGGGGCAAGCCGCTTCCGCTCGGGGACTTCGCCGCCGCGATGGCGAAGGGTGGCTACTCGCGCACCATGTACCGCCCGCTCGGTGATATTTCGTTCGCGGAGCCAGGAAAGCTCACCGTCGCCAGGAAGGGCTTCGAGACACTCGCCGCCATCCAGCCCGGGCCCGGACAGCTGCTCAGCTACCCGGTGGTGCGATCCGACGGCGTGGTGCACGGACAGATCTTCCCCGCTGAGTCCATGGACTCACCCTGGTACGCGTTGCACGGCCTGAACTACGCCAGTGAGAAGCAGAGGACGTATTTCCGGAGAATGCAAGGTCCAGGGCCGAACCCGCTCGACGAGGAGGTGGAAGCGCCTTGGGCTGGACAGGACCCGTGGCTGATCCACGGCCACGGCACCCGCAAGGGGCTGGCCTTCGCGATGACCACCGGACGGCCGCACGTGCGCGGTGACGTGCTCGTGCTGAAGGGGCGGGAAGCGGCGCGGGCTTTCTACGCCAGCGAAATCTTCGTGACGGCGGGAGTCGGGCCGGAGCGATCGATACTGCTGGGCCACTGCCAGAGCAACGCCACCTCGGACGGTGCAGCGTCGGTGGCCTACCGGATCAAGCAGTCGTGGGAGGAGGACTACCGGCCGGTGACGATGTTCGGCTCCGACACGGATGTGCTGACGGACACGACAGGGAAGAGCATGGCGGACGGCGGTCGGTTCTCCGAAATCGGCGCCGATCCCGACGCGGCGCAGCCGGTCGTCGGTTCGGGGCCGGGCGGTACTGGGCCGACTTACCGCATGAGCGGCCCCGAGCGCGGTCGCGAATCCGAGCCGGACGGGGACTCCGAGTCGGCGGACACGGTGCCCGAGGTGGGGCTTGCCGACGTTCCGGAACTGATCGGGCGGTTGTCCGGCCAGTTCGCTCAGATAAGGCGACATCTGGCGGTGTTCCCGCCGGACTTCGCACCGGAGATCCGAGCGAGGGTTGAGTGGTGGACTCAGAACCTGGCCGGAATGGAGATCTCCGAACAGGACATATCCGAGCTGATGAACCGGTTGGCCGATGCCCGGAGACTGAGAACCGAGCTGCGAGACATCAGGCTGATGGGCCTGGTCCAGATCTACGAGGCCGCCGCAGTGAAGATCGAGGACGATGCCAGCCCGTTGACCTTCTATCCCGAAGGTATTCCGGGTGGAGTGAGCAGCAGACCGGACGCGAGGTTCGGCTTCGAGGTCGAGTTCCAGCTGCTGAAGGGCGATTTCGACGAACTGGTCCAGAGCCTCGGCCGGAAATTGGAGGAAGCCGGCTATCTCGAGTGGAATGACGGCGCGCTCTTCAGTGACAAGTACGCCACCACGCTGGACAAATGGGCGTTGAAGGCGGAACCGGCCCACGATAGGGGTGCGGAGGTCGTCTCGCGGATCCTGCCTGGCGTGCCGGGCAGCTGGTCGGAGCTGCACGACGTGCTGGGGATCATCCGTTCTCACGGGGACGGCGACGCGCCGGACGCCTCCCACACCGGCGGGCACGTCAACTTCAGCTTCGAGCAGCAACTCGACCCGGTCGTGTACGGGCGGCTGGCGCAACTGAACAAGGCCTTCGAGAGCATTCTCTACCGGCTGGGGAATCACCACGGCACGGGCGCTCACCAGCGGCAATTGTGGGCGGTCGGGCCCAACCCGATGCCGCCGGACATAGACCTGATCACCACGATCGGGGAGGTCCAGGGGCTGAGCAACAACAAGCAGGACGCGCTCAGCTTCGCGACTGTCCTCGGTGAGGCCGACGACCGGTTGGAGTTCCGCTTCTGGGCGGGAAGTCTCGATCCGGCGGTGTGGCAGATCCGCGCGGAGATCTCGGCGGCGATGGTGGTGGCCGCACAGGATCCGTCGATTTACCGTCGCCTCGACGAGCTGATGACCGACCCGAGGCTGCTCGGTCAGGATCCGGATTTCGGCACCAGGGAGGAGCGACTCGGTTTTCTGCTGGACTTCCTGGAATTGCTGCCGTTGAGCCCGGCTGCGCAGCAGCTGACTGTGGGACTGTTCGCCTGGACGGCGCCGTGGGGTCCCGAGGGCGACAATGACCACCAGCTTCGCGCGCAGATGGTCGCGGGTCATGGTGGGATGGGGTGGTTGTACCCGACGCGGGGCGAGAGTGTTAGCGAGGTGAGGCACACTCTCGGCGAGTTCCCGGCCTACCTCGGCGCGCAGATCGTTGCCGCCACGATCACGCCTGGACAGGCCACGGTGGAAATGTGGCGGGGCGACCCGGTGTCGTTCGAAGGCTTCGCCAAAGCCCTTTCGGCCCGAGGTGTGCTGGACCCGGTTTCCGATTTCGTCCCGGACGAGATGGACCTCGACAGCCACCTGGTGCTGGCTGTCCAGGACGGAGCCCGGCTGGGCGCGGCGGTCGTTCAGGAGCTGGAGGTACCGGTTCTGGTGACCAACGGCCGGGCACGGATCACTGAGGACGGCCGTCTCGAAGCCGACTCCGGATGGATCCAGCTCAGTCCGGAAGAACCGACCATGGTGCACACCGGCGTCACCGATCTCCAGCAGGCGCTGGACCTCGTGCGGGCGCTCGCGGCGGAGCACCGGCCGGTTCGGACCACCGCCCAGCCGGGGAGGCACCCGGACGTGAGTCCGTCCTTCTCGCTGTCGGCCGACACCAGCACAGTCCCGGCCGAGGTGACGGCACCGATGAACGAGCCGCCCACGACCGCGGCGCCGGCGCCCGCGGACGAAGTGACCCCGGAGGACATCGAATGGTCCACGCTGAAGAACGCGCACGGCCAGGAGAACGTGATCGCGAGCATCGGTGGTGAGACAGCCAAAGAGCTGATTCAGCTGATCCACTTGAACACCGAGCACACCGAGCGGCTCCTCGGCCTGTACGTCGATGACGGGAAGGGGGGCAAGCGGATCATCGAGTCCACAGTGGACTGGCCAGGTGATGTCAGTCCGCTGCGGCTGATGCTCTGTGCGAGTGACGGCCGGTTCTGGGTACCGTTGCGCGACGGGCGTCACTCGCTGCTGCCCCCGGAGCAAATGGCGGAGTACGTGGCAGCGAGCGGGCAGTTCCAGCGACTGACCGCCGGCGCGATGCGGCCGCCGTTGGCTGTGATCACCAGGGACATCTCAGAGAGGCCGGGAGACCGTTCGGTCAACGAGGCGTTCCTGGCGAAGCTGATCGAGCTGACCGGCCCGTGGCAGTCCCGTCATTACCTCGGCGAGTACGGGGTTGACGACTTCGGTGTGATGATCTTCGACAAGCCTTTCACCGCCGGTCCGCCGCTGACGCTGGCCGACGTGCGGTACTCCACGTCCGGCCTCGCCTTCGGGTTCGGTGATCTTCCCGCTTACACCGACGAGCGGGACCCGCTGGTGGTGAGACTGCGCGGGAATGAGTCCTCGGCGCGACTGGAGCTGTCGAACGGCAAGTTCACCCATGTGGATGGCACCGAGCTGGGTCGCATGCTGTTGGCGGACAAGGTCTTCCGACGGCATCTGGAGGAGGGCCGCCCGGTGGTGCTGGACACCGACGCCCCCGACGTCCGGGTGAACTTCGGTGGGGTGGGCTTTGATTTCGCCGGCGCCTTGCGTGAAGCGAACTTCTTCAACGACGTTCAGGTGCGGGCCGCGGACGGCACGGTGACCTTGGTGTCCGTTCCGCGCGCGGGAGACTTGAAGACGGTGCCGATCATCGGCCCGAAGGGCACGCCGATCGGGGAATTCGTGCGTTTCCCCGGTGACCGGGAGACCTTGGCCCGGGTGCGTCGCTGGGCGAAGAAGAACTCCGGTCCTTTCACTGTTTTCCATTACGACGAAATGAAGTATGTGCCGTGGCAGAAGCGCCCCGTGCTGCTGTTCGCGCAGCGCGGCGAGACCGGCTATCGGGCGCTCCGCAGGGATGGCGCGGAACTGGAGCTCACCTCGAGTGTGCTGGCCCAGTCGCTGCGTGACGGACAGGGCCTGCGCGAGCTACTGGGCACCCCGAGCGGGGCGCAGCACCAGGCAGGGAAGGCAATCCCGGTCATGCTGGCGAGCCTGGGTGGCCCGGCGGTCGGCTTGGCGGAGTTTGCCGAAGGTTTCGTTCCAGCCGGTTACTCACGCTCGTTCTACGGCCCGGAGGGTCAGCTCAAGTTCGGGCAGGACGGTGTGCTCAAGCTGGCCGGTACCGGATTCAGGCGGATCGCGCCGATCGTGCCCGGCCCGCAGTACTTGGTCAGCTACGAACGAGCGAACGCGAAGCTGGGCACGCATGGCCAGTTCTTCCCGTCGCAAAAGTTCGACCGCGCCAAGCTGTCGGCGAACGCCGCCTACGAGGATCCGGTTCACCAGCACTTCTACTACTCCGCCGCCGAGACATCGGACAGTCAAGGCGTCCACCGGCAGAACTATGTCCCGTACCTGGCACCACTCAGGCCGGACACCGGTCGGCCGTGGACCAATGCGGTGCACGGCCACCCTGGCACCGGTTTCACCTTCTCGATGCACACAGGGCGCCGTGACGGCTCCGGCGACCGGGTCCGGCTCGTCGGGGAGCCGAGCGCCGCCGCTATCCACGGCAGCGCTGTGTTCCGCCGGGCACAGCCGGGCGTGGGCACCCAGCAGGTGATGCTCAGTTGCTGGGCTGCCGCGACCCCGGGGGAGAGCGGGGACAGCTCGGCGGTCCAGCTCAAGAAGGCTTGGGGTCAGGGACAGTCGCTGACGTCGCTGATGGCCGCGGACAACGTCGTCCAGTTCGATTTGAGCGGGAGGCGAATTGTCGCGAAGGGCGGGCATTTCCGTGAAGTCGGAGTTCGGGCCGAGCCGATCCCGTTGAGCGATCTGGCAGCCGGCCGGATCACGGAGGCGGCCGTGTTCGGCGACGGGGACAATCCGGACCTGCGGCGGGTGGCTCGCCAGGTAGCGAGGGCGGCCGCGTGGCGGGCGCGCAACGCCGCCGCACTTCCCGTCGTCGAGATCGTCGGTTACGGCTATGACATCGAGGAGGGGCAGGAGCGGGCGGACGGCATCCTGCGGGTGTTCCGCGACGAGTACCGCCTCGAGCAGACACGGCTGGCGGGGCTGGGCTTGCCTGCCCCGGACGTGGAGGTCCGGCTCGTAGGCGCCGCGTACGGGGATCTGATGAACGACCTGCCGGACTCCGAGGGCGTGATCATGGTCGAGCTGCCTGCTCACGAACTGGGTGAACAGGCGTTGGCCACCGGCGACCACGCGGCGATCTCCGCGGCGTTCGCCGCGCTGGTCCCTGACCACCGACAGGATGACCCGATCTCGGCGAAGACCGCGCCCACGCCGGTCATCACCATGGGACCGCCGGCTGAGCGGGCGGTCGAACTGGTGCGCCGTCTCGACCTGACCGGGTCCATGCGCGCCGTCGGTATAGAACGTGACGAACCGTCCGCGGAGCGCCGCCACAACTGGGCCGGGCGTGATCGGATGCCTGCGGTTCCGCCGTTGCCCGAACTGCTGGCGCTGCCTCGGCTGGTGCACTCTGTGTGGTTGCGCGGCGGCCTGCGCACGGCCGAGGCGACGGCGAGGTTCCGGAACAACCTCGAACACTCCGTACGGGTGGCCGCCGATCGGTGGCATGTCGTGCTTTGGACCGATGTCACCCGCGAGAAGCTTGTTCGCGCGCTGCGGCCGCTGACCTCCGTCCGCCACGACGTCGAAGACGCGGACGAACTGGCCGAGGTCGCCGACCTCTACGGCTGGGCACGGCGCGCGGGCATCGCGTTGGTGAACATCCAGCAGGGGCTCGAAGCGGCGGAGCTCGCCCGCGACACCTCGTGGTCGACCCCATCCGTGTCGGACGAGGACACCGCCGGCGAGGTCCTGTCCCGCTTCGGTGGCGTGTACCTGCCTCCGGACTACCGCGTCGACGACCTGGAACCCGCCGAGAACGTGGTGCGCACGCCCACCGGATGGGCGGGGGACGGCCAGGTCCTGGCGATACCCCAGAGGCACCCTGCTGCCCAGCTCTACCGGCGGCCTCTGCCGGGAATGGAAGTACCTCCGTTGCGCGGCTTCACGCCCGTCGTGCCGTCGACACAGGCCGGCACCGTCCCGGAGACCGACCCGCCGGGCGTGGAGACACCGGCCACCCCCGGCTCGGGTTTGCCGGCGGACCTGAGCGAGCAGGTGCTGCAGGCGCTCCTCGACGGGCTCCGCGACCACCCGGGTCATCTGGACCTGGCCGCTGTGGCCGCGCTGGTGGAGGGCTCCCCGGAAGCCGACGAGGTATGGACCACGGTGCTCGCCTTCCTCGCGGCGGATCCGGGACTGGTCACGCAGGTGCGCACCGTGACCCTGCAGTCGGTCGACGAGTCGGGAGTGCCTCGTCGCGTCGTCCTCCCGCCTCTGGCGGCCGAGCTTCTCCACCTCGCCGAGGAACCGCCCGTCTCGCCGACTCCCGGCGAATTCACCTACCGGGCGGAATTGACCCGCCCGGCGTGGTTGCCTATCAGCCGGAAAGCACACCCGACAACGAAGGAGGATCATGGTCGCCATGACTGAGACCACGGACAGCGCACAGGCGGAAGGTCCGCTGGAGAACTGGTTCCTGCTGATGGACCCCGCCTGGCGCCCGGCCTCGGAGAACGACCCGCCGCCGATCGAGGCGGTCGTCGGCCTGTGGCCGGTGGAAGAGGAAGGGAAACTCGGCAAGTTCCGCGCCAACCCGGACTACACGCCGACCGACGAGAACTCGCCGTCGGATCCGCTGGACGCGGTACTGCGCCTGGTCCTGCAGGGCCGGGCCGAGTCCGAGCACATCCAGCTGATGCTGCGTGACACGTTGTTCGACATCGCGATGAACGGCGACGGCAACCCGCTGATCACCAAGTCCCCGGACGACCTCCTCTGCGTCATCGTGGCCACCGGTGAACCGCACCGCCAGCGGCTCGCGTCGCCGGACTGGCGCCGGATCGACCTCGGCGAGCTGGTCGAACTGCTGGCTGACGAAATCGACGTGCTGTTCAACCCGGCAGGCCCGGCCGCGGTGCGCTTGAGCGGTGAATTCATCCGCGAGACGCTGGAGCTGGACGACGACCAGGTCGCCGCGCTCTACGCGAAGAGCAACCAGGACGCTTCGGGGCTGCGCGTCGTCATGTGGGAGCCCACAGCGGAAGGAGCGGATGTCCCGAAGGCACCCGAGCCGCGTCCGGACGCGCCCAAGGCCGAATAGGACACTCGACGACATATTCGTCTTTCTTGATAAGTTGCTGTGGCATTAGTCCTCTGGTTGCGGTACATGCACGCGCAAGTATCGCAACCAGAGGACTAAATGCTTCCCTGCTTGAAACGGCACCTTTCCTGGTGTGGCGGTCGCACTGAGTATTCCCCGGATAACTGATCGGGTGTGGAAATACGTCTGAATGGCGGTGGCTCATGCGCGCCCGTTGCGAAAGCATGCAACGGGCGTCGGAAACGAGGGTTTCCTCAGGCTGGCCAGTACGTAACGACAACAAAAGGCGGGGCATCGTGCGATCAGAGGGGCATGGCCATCGAACCGCGGAAAGCGTGTGGCCGGAACTGGCGGCCGGAAACGGCAAAGGGGGCGCCCCGCCCATGCCGCTGGGTGTGCTGATGCCGAGCCTGGAACTGGCGAGCTGGCTGGACCGCTACGTGGACCGGATCGTACGGGCCGACCCCAAGGGCGACGACGCGCTCGCCAGTGAGCAACGGGTGGACCTCATGGTCGGCCTCGCGAAAGCCGCGGAGGCCCTCCGTGCTTCGGCGCGGTGTGATCCCGAATCCGCCGAGTACGAGCTGCGTTCGGCACTCGAACTCATGCGGGGGATCGACTTGGATCGATTTGCGCTTTTCGCCCACTAGGGCCCGGGTAGGCCTTCTCTTAGTACCTGCGGCGCTTCTTGCGTGATGCCAGGTTTGAAGTACATGAAGGCCCCTTCCTGTACCTAGGCGCAAGGATGGGGTCCTTCATGTACTGGGGAAGGCGTGAGGGCCCCCTCCCGAATCGCCACTCACGACCCTCCTGCGGAAACGTACATATAGACATCAACCGGATGTCTGGCCGCAGAGTAGAGTCCCTTATGGACAGTCGAGAGCTGAGGGGCCTTCACGTACTGTCAGCACCCGCTCACTCGGGCAGTATTCGCCGACGGAAGTCCCGAATCGTTTCCGGTGCGCTGCGTGAAATAGCGACACGCACTATACAGGGAACCATGTCAGCCGGCGACGTCACAGCAGCGTATCCCGATCGGGTCGACTGCGTTCTCGATGCGCAGTACCCGTACTTCTATCTCAGCGAGAACACCGCGCTGATCAACCCCGGGGTCTCCACCTGGACCGGCATGGTCACCGCGTCGAGTGGAAAGCTGAAGCTGCAGGTGCCGTGGACCGCGAAGCGGGTGCGGGTCGTCACCGAGGTTCACTCCGGCAGGCCGGAAGACGTGATCGAACTCTACGACGATGTCATCGAGTTCGGATACTGGTCCGCGACCGGACTCGCCGCGGTGCTGGACTGGTCGCGGACACTGGCCAGTCCGCTGAACCTGCTGCAGGACGGAGCGGGCGACTACCGCCTTCGCTATCACGTGCGGGACTCGTCCCACGGAGTCGCGGATCTCGGAAGCGGACGAGGTGCGGTAGCGGAAGCGTTGATTCAGCTCTGGCCCGCGAAACTCGGCGGCAAGGAAGAGCTGCGGATCACCGGCGCGCTCGGAAACTTCTGGCACCCCGGGGCGCGGCTGAAGAGCGTCTGGAACAGCTGAGAAACGCCCTTCACTGCCCGAGCACACCCCTGCTGTACGCAGTTCGGACATAAATAGCGGACTTCGCTGGTCTTCGTCCGGCTCGGCTCCACAGACTGCGATTACTCGCTCAAGTGGACTCCGGAGGTGAACGTGAACCGTGCCCCGCTGTCTGCGTCCTTGCTGGTCGCCCTTGGCTGCGCGGCCTGCGGGACCACGGCTCCCTCCGACGTCCGCCCGCCCGAACCCCGGTCCTCCGCCGAGACTCCGCGGATTCCTATCGGTTCCGTCGCTCCCCGGCCGCCGCTCCAGACCGTTCCCGCCACGGTGATTCCGCTGCCAACCGTCGAAAGCCCCCGTCCGGACGACGCCGGGATCTTCGCGGATCCCGCGACGGTGAGCGCCGAATGGCTGCGGCAGTGGTGCACGCTCGACTGGCGTGAGCCGATGAACGCGAACCTCGATCGCGCGGCGCGTTACCAGACTTCGTCCTCGGCCAAGGACGACCGCCGCGAAGGCGACACCGACGACACCTACCGGAGCATGCGGGAACAACAGCTAAGCAGCGGTTGTGACGAAGTGACCGCGATGTCGAGCCCGGAAGCACCACAAAGCGCCGATGTGGCCTATCTGGTGCTTTCCGCCCGCCGCGTCAATTCCGCGGCGGGCGTGGCCTTCGAGGCCGAGCAGGTCCGTTCGGCGCGCCGGGTGCTCCGGCAGACCGACGGGCGCTGGCTGGTCGACACCAGGGTGGAGGCGGGCTGATGCGGATCAGGGCCTTGTTCGCCGTCGTGGTGCTCGCCGTGGGCGGCCTGCTGTTGGTGCTGCCGCGCCCCGAAGAGGCGGAGGCGTTGACCTGCACCGGTGCGGCTCCTCAGCCGGCGGCGCCCGCGCCGGGCGGAACCGCCACTCCGGACCTCGCACTGCCACAGCTCGAAGTCGCCAAGGCCATCGTCGCCACCGCGAAGGGCATGGCGATCACCCGGCGCGGTGTCGTGATCGCCCTGCAGATCGCGAGGCAGGAGTCCCGATTCGAAGCCGGCGTGGTCGTCGGCCGGGCGACCGGCGCCTTCCAGCAGATCGCGCCGGGACCGAACAACGCCTACGCCGGTTACGACCGGAAGAACGCGGGCATGGCGGCGAAGGGCTTCTTCACCGTCCTGCTCGCTCGCGTGCCGGGCTATAACACCGATTCCCGCTCGAACGCCGACATCGGCCAGGTCGTCCAGGCCAGTGGCGCCGGAGCGAGCAAGTACGAACCATGGCAGCCACTGGCCGAATCTCTGGCGAACGTCCTCTACGACGGCACGGCCGCGATGACCTGCCAGACCGGCCAAAGTGGACCGACGGCGGTGCGGGCCAACGGCGTCGACGTCGAACTGCCGCCGGGGGCGGGCCTCACCGGGACGGTGAAGGCGCCGACTCCGGAGACGGCGCGAGTACTCGCGGCAGCGCTCTCCTGGCTGGGCACGCCGTACGCCTGGGGCGGCGGGACCGCGGCGGGGCCGTCCCGCGGCATCCGTGACGGCGGTGTCGCCGACGCGAACGGAGATTTCGCCAAGGTCGGTTTCGACTGCAGTGGATTGATGCTCTATTCCTACGCCCAGGTCGGGGTTTCCCTACCGCGGACCTCGCGCGCACAGCACGCCGGCGGCGGGGCGGTCATCCCGTGGGGTGCGGCACTGCCGGGGGACCTGGTGTTCTACGGCGCCGTCGTGCACCACGTGGCGCTGTTTCTCGGTGTTGTCGACGGCGTCCCGTACATGGTGGAAGCGCCGCAGAGCGGTGATGTCGTCAAGGTCTCCCCGGTGCGCACCGGTGGGGACTTCCGGGCGGAAGTCGTCCGGCCCATTCCAGGAGGAGGGGCTGATCAGCATGTCTGAGCACCCGCCGGGCTACGAGGCCGAACAACCCGTCGACCTCAGCAGGCCGGTCGCCTACCAGCCGCTCCCGGCCCCGGAGCCGCCCGCGCCCGCCCGCCGCCCGGAGGGGCGTAAGGAAAAGCAGAAGAAAGCGACGGAAGAGGCCGCTCCCGAAGCCGTCTACGGGCTTGTCACGGTCGCCAACGTCCAGCCACGGACCTTCAAGAGCACTGTCGCCAGGAAGCTCTACGCCGGCCTCGAACCCCGCCATGTCAACGTGCGGCTGTGGAACGGTGTCGGCACGATCAGGCTCGACGGCCTGGTCGTCGCGGATATGCCCGCCGATCCGCACGGTACCGACTGGCGACGGCAGAGCTGGACCACCGACCAGCTGGTCCTTCCGATCCCCGACGACCTCCACGCGGCAAGGGCGGCTTGGTGGATGCTCGACAGGCTGGCGGCCGAAGGCCGTCCGGATCTGGTGAGCACGGCGATCGTCGTCGGCATCCAGACCGGCGCGCATCGGATGCTCGGCCGCAAGATCGCCAAGACCTTCGGGGAACGGACGGCGGAGGTGATCCGCGTCAAGCTGCCCGGCGGGATCGTTCCGGCCGATGACGAAGCACGGTGGGACCCCCTGGTGACCGCGGTGTCTCACGCGCTGAAACAGCTGTCCTCGCGAAGCCGCCCGGCGATGCTCCCGCCGAGGACTCCGAACCAGGTCGTTCAACTCGACAGCCGACGTCACGGGAAGGCCGCGAACCAATGATTCTCCACTTTCTCGCCCAGTCACCGAATCCCTTCGACGGTGTCGTGCCCAACTTCGGCGTCTTCGGCGTCGACTTCAACGCCGCCTGGAAGAAGCTGCTCGGTGGAGCGTGGGGTCTGGCATTCGTCGTGATCGCCTTCGGCGCGATCCGCGCGACGCTGGAACTGCAGTCAGCGAAGCGGCACGGGTACCACACGTCGGTCGCCGAACATTCGGCTTCGCTCAAGCGCTCGGTGATCGGACTCGCCGTGCTGGCGAGCCTGGGGCTGATCTTCGGCGCCATCCTGTCCGTCTTCTGAGAGGCATGAGATGCCTGGTATCGACGGCCGCGGCCACCTCGCGGAGTTCGTCCCCGACGCGTCGACCCCGCTCGACGACCTCGCGAACTCGGTGCACGCCTCCGCGTTCGATCTGGTCAAGCAGGTGCTGAACGGCTTGGGGGAGCAGGGAAACGTCAATCCCGCCGCGCCGGGTTTTCTGACTCAGTACGCAGCTGCCGCCGGTCTCGGGCTGGTGGTCATGGCGTTCGCCGCCATCTTCTCGGTCTTCCACGGACTGCGTCGCGGCGGCCGGGACGACCTGCGCGAGTCGCTGTTCAAATACCTGCCGTTGGCCGTGCTGCTGATCGTCTTCTCCCCAGCGATCGGGGTTCTGGTGTCGAGCGTCGCGAACGCGGCCACCGAGGGGATCACCGGCTGGGGCGCCACCACGATCGGCCAGACCGGCTCCCGGGTGGAGAAACTGGCCGGGATCACCGCTGACAAACTGCCGGGCGGGGCGTTCACAGGCCTGATCGTTTCGATGCTGATCGTCGCCGGCGCGCTCGGCATCTTCCTTATCCTCGCGGTGGAGAAGATCGGCCTGCCCGTCGCCGGAATCATCGCCGGAATCGGCTGGGGCATGCTGGTACATCCTGTCTGGCGGCCGAAGGCGCTGCGGGTGCCCGGCCTCTGGCTCGGCTTGATCTTCGCGAAGCCACTGCTCTTCCTGCTGCTCGCCGCCGCGTTCGGAGCTTTCGGTGCGGCCGAGGGGGACCCCGCGGGCATACCCGGCCTGATCCAGTTGTGCCTGCTGGCCGTCGCCCTCATCGTGTCGAGCGTGACGCCCTTGATGATCCTGCGCCGGCTTCCGACGACACGAACCGGAGCGGCGGCCCGGTCGAGTGCACGGCCTTCGGCTCCAGTCGGCGTTCGCGAATCGGTCGCCGTCTCCCTGGAACGGGGTCCAGCGCTTTCGACGCCGATGATCGACCGTGGTCCGGAGCGTTCGCATTCCATCGAGCAGGCGTACGAACAACGGCAGCGGGAACAGCAGAGTTCGCAGCGTGACAGGGGACAGGCTGAGCAACGGCAGAACGCGCCCGCTCTCTCGGGTCACCTTGAGGCGGAGACCCACACCGAGAAGATCTCGTCTCCGATCCGGGGGCGTGCCTGATGCGCACTTCGATTCTGGGCGGGGAAGTCGTCGGCCGCGGCCTGCTGGGCAAAGTGGACGGTCGCACCGGGGTCGCCCTCGGCGTCGTCGGCCTGCTGGCAGGCTGGCTGTGGCTGGGGATCGGCGGCGTCGCGGGCACCATCGTGGGTATCGCCGTCCTTCTCGTCGGTGTCACCGTCCTGTACCCGTGGAACGGGCAGCGGTCCGTCGCGGCGGGCTGGGTCCGCCGGTGGCGGTTCCTGGTGCGCCGACGTCGCGGGGTCACCGCCTTCACCGCCGAGCCGGGCAGCGAACAGGCGGTCCTGCCACCACCGCTCGGCCGGGTGGCGCCGCTGGACCTGGCCGGGACACCGCACGAGGACATGTTCATCCTGCGGCACTCGAATCCTGGCGAAACCCCGTATCTGTCGGTGGTGATGGAGGTCGACGGGCAGCCGCAAGGGCTGCGCACAGTCGCCGAGTTCGAGTCAGCCTCGGCCCGGTACGGCGTGATGCTGTCCCAGCTGGCCCGGGACGGCTCCTTCCTGCGCGGTCTTCAGCAGATCAACCGGATCCTGCCCCACGACCCCGCGCGCCATCGCGCGTTCGTCGCGGCCAGGATCTCCGAGCGGCCGGGTATCGAGGCGCTCGTCAAGTCCTATGAGGACCTGATCGACCTCACCGCGCACACCGCCGAACAGCACCGGAACTACCTCGTGGCCCGATTCCCGCTGAACGGCGAGTTCGCCGCCGCCGCCCGCCGGCACGGGCAGGGCGAGACGGGCTGGGCCGGACTGGTGCGCGAGGAACTGGCGAGGCTCGCCGATCTGGTGAGCCGGGCGGATCTGGTGCGGCCCCGGGTGCTGGGCGAACAGCGCACCTGCGCGGTCCTGCGGTCGATGCAGGATCCGGCGTTCCCGGTGGATCAACACGAGGGGATCCGCTGGCACAACTGCTGGCAGGACTACCGCTCCGACCGCGGGCACATGACGGTGAACGACCGCTGGCTGCATCGGGTGGCCGTGGTGCCCAGGGACGGCATCGGCGCCGTGCCACTCGGTCCGCATTGGCTCGCGCCGCTGCTGGTCGAAGTCAACCCGGCGGTGATCCGGACGCTCAGCGTGCGGATGGAGTTCGTCCCGGCGCGGATCGCCAGGGCGCGGGCCGTCCGCGACGTCACCGTCGACGGCGCGAGCAGGCACAACGCCGCGGAAAAGGGTCAGGTCGGCGACGGTACCGACGACCTGCTGCTGTCCGCGTCCCGGCGACGGCTCGACGACCTTTCACCCGGCAGCGGTCACCACGGCGTCGACTGGTCCATGGCCCTCTCGGTCACCGCCGCCGACGAGGGTGAGCTGGCCAGGGCATCCACGCGGGTCGGCAACGCCGCGGCCAACTGCGCGATCGGAAGACTGGAATGGCAGGACACGTGGCACGACGCGGCGGCGATCACCACCTATCCGTTGGCGCGGGGAATGGCGGTACCCAAATGACGGTACGGACGTCGGCGGCCATGCCCGGTGCTCCCGAAGCACGGCAGATGCCGCCGCCGGTGGCCGAGCCAGGGGCGCGGCGGAAGAAACGCCGCGACGTGCGCCGGACGCGCTGGCTGGACCGGGCGGGCTGGTACGAACCCCGTGAGGCCGGCGCGCGGTCGACGACGCGGCAGGCGGAGGCGCTGAACCTGGCCCTGTCCTCACCGCCGACGACACACCGGGGCCTGATCCTCGGCACCGACAGGCTTTCCGGGCAGTTGGTGTGCCACGACCCCTTCATCGCCTACGACGACAAGCTGGTTTCGGCGCCCAACGTCGCCGTGATCGGCGACGTCGGCAAGGGCAAGAGTTCTCTGCTCAAGACCTGGGGAACGCTCCGCCAGCTGCTGCTGTCCGGTCGCCGCGTGGTCGTACTCGACAAGAAGACCCAAGCGGGACAAGGGGAGTACACCCGGCTCGCCCGCGCAGTCGGCGCTCCGTCGATCCGGTTCGCGGTGGACGGCACCGGGAGCAGGCTGAACCTGCTCGATCCGGTCATCTCGCTGGGCGAGGCGGGCGAACTCGGCAAGCAGGCAGGGCGGCCCACCGGGCAGATGATGCTGCTTCGCGCCGTCCTCGCCGAAGCGCTCGGCCGCGAGGTGAGCGAACGTGAGGGCAAAGCGCTGCGGATCGCCCTGTTCGCCGCGACGAGGGACGCGCGGGAACGCGCCCGCGTCCCGGTGATCGGCGACATCGTCCATCACCTGATCAAACCCGCCGCCGAGGCCGCGAAGAACATCGGCATCCCCGTCGCCGAACTGCGAGAGTGGGGTTTCGACCCGGCCTTCGCACTGGAGCGGATGATCGAAGAAGACCTCGCCGGTCTGGTGGACGGGGAGACCTCGCCCGACGTGCAGCTCGACCACCCCAGCGGGTTGGTCCACTTCGACATCTCGGCCCTTCCGGTGGAGGGGCCCGCCCTCCGGATCGTCATGACGGTCATCAACACTTGGCAAACGAACATGCTCGCGCAGCGTTCGCAGCGGCTGATGCAGACGGTCAACATCGTCGAGGAAGGCTGGCACGTCGCGGAGGGCGCGCTCGGCAAGGTGTTCCAGCGCAACACGAAACTTGCCCGCGGACTGGGTCTGGCGACGATGGCGGGGTTTCACCACGTATCGGATCTCCCCGCGGAATCGGCCGCCCGCTCGTTGCTGCAGGAAGCCGAGACGGTGTTCATCTTCGGACAGTCCTTGCGTAGCGATGCCCTCGCCTGCGTCGACCTGTACGACCTGCCGGCGGGGACTGAGGACACCATCATGGGACTCGGCCGCGGAACCTTCCTGGCCAAGATCGGCTCCGAGGCGCCGCTGCTGGTCCAGCACATCCGCTCACCGGCCGAGATCCAGCTCACCGAGACCGACGACGCCATGACCGGCAGGGGATGAGGGCCGTGGCGCGAAAGCCGTGGCTGGGGTTTGTGCTTCATGCGGGTGCGCGCGTCAGGGTCGGTTCGTTCGAGGTGGTCACGAGTCTCGTGCCGCTGACCCAGCCGTAAGGCGTTGCGAAAGCCACTTTCGCAACGTTGAAGGTTGCGAAAGTGGCTTTCGCAACCCCGTTTGCCTGGCGGACAGCGCTGGGTCGAGGGGGCGTTAGTGATAATGACGGTCATTATGGAACCCGAATCGCCACTCACGACCACCGCGAGGCGGACCTTCATGCACTTCGGGCTCGGCGCGGCATCGATATCGGGGGTCGCGGGCACGTTCCGGTTGCCACGTTCATCGTCTCGTACGTGGCGCTCAGGACGCTCGCGGCCATGCTCGACCCGCGGATAGACGAATGCCGATGAACCCAGATCTTCTCGGCCGCCACGGCCTCTTGTCCGACCGCTGCCGTCGCGAGCCGTCGCGCACGCCGGCCGTTGGCCCATATTTCGATGAGGAAGGTTCGTTCATGATTCTCCGCGATGAATGGATCGCTCTCTCTGGTTGTCCTTTGTGGCCGCGTGCTACGGTCAGTATGCGTTGCGCATTGCCGCATATCGGCCGGTCAGTGTCATACGCGGAAGAACGCTGTTGTTGAATCGTGAGGACTCGCTCTCCGAACTCTGCCGGCAACCTTGACTATCGCAGGAGTAAAATTGACGACCGCTTGTTCACCTCGTGCGGAACGGACCGTTGTGGATGTGGCGAATTCATCGAATAAATCGCGCAATATCGTGGGTAAAATCACTCTGATCATTCGCTTTCTGGGGCAGAAAGAAATTCCATGCGGGCTCGCTGAGATAGCCAGGGGAGTGTGCTTGGCCAAGACAACTGCGCATCGTCTACTGCATACTCTCGAGGCTGAACGAGTGGTCCGCCGCACGACCGCGGGATACGAACTGAGCGATCGCGATTCGACGATGGGTATGGCCGGTGACGGTCACGCGGTCGTGCGCCGTCACGCACTGAAGGGCATGTTGTCCTTGTACGAGTCGACGCACATGCTGGTTCAGTTGATGGTCGTCGAGGACCGTGTAGTCCGCTGTGTCGACCAGTTCGAGCCGCCGGGTGACAGCATGCTCAGCAGGCCGATCGACTTCAGGCGACGGTGGCAGGCGCACCAAGTGGCAGCCGGGCAGGCAGTGCTTTGGAGCAGGCGGCAGGAATCGCCAACCGAGCGTGTCGCCCCCAGGATTGCCTTCGATGACGGTATGACGCACCACAAGCTGTTCACCGCCGCGGTACCCATCATGATCCGCGGAGATCGGCTGGCAGCGATCTCCTTGTCCGGGCCCCGTATGGCGGTATTCCGAGCCGACATAAGGGAAAAGATGTCGTCCATCGCCTACCGGTGTGAGCACGAGCGCGGTCGGTGGGTCAGCTGACCCGCGGTTCGGGCGGCTCGCCTGAATGTACGGCCGCCTGGATGGCCGAGACGGGACCGCAGGGCGTCTATTCGGCCGGATGGCTCAACAGTCGAGGCTTCGCCAGGGTTAAAACATGCCTTTTCTGTGCCTCTTTCAGCAAAGTTCTTGCTTCCTTCGTTCGGTCCGGAGAAATTCGTATCAGGCCCGGCTGTCGAGGGCGGATCGCGCACGACGCGGAAGAGGGGAGCCTATGAAGACCAAGGTGGAGCTGCGGCACCTGCGTTACTTCGCCGCAGTGGCGGATACGTGTCATTTCGGCAGGGCGGCCAGGCTTCTGCATATGGCCCAATCCGCGCTCTCCTCCGCGATCCGCCAGCTGGAAGACGAACTCGGCGTGTCGTTGCTGGCGCGCACCACCCGGCAGGTTCGCCTTACCCCGGCGGGCGAGTTCTTCTTGGGGGAAGCGCGACGGATACTCCAGGGGGTGGATCTGGGGATCCGCGGTGTCCGGCTGATCGGGGAAGGCCATCTGGGGCTTGTCCGGGTCGGATTCACCGGAGCGTCCACCGTCGCTCATCTTCCGGCCGTCCTACAGGCGATCAAGCGGCGGTTGCCCGAGATCAAAGTGGAGATTCATAACGACCTCTCCACTTCCCTTCAATGTGACAGGCTGCGGGACGGCACTTTGGATATAGGAATCCTGCACGCCCCGCTCACCGGCGACGGACTCGATGCCAAGGTGATCGGGAGCGAGTCGTTGATCGTGGTGGTGCCCGCGGGGCATCGGTTGGCTGGGAAGTCGGTGGTGACGATGGCCGACTTGCGTGACGAAGACTTCGTGACCTGCCGGGAGGTGGATTCGGCGGTCAGTCGCCTTGTGCTGCGCGGATGCCTGGATGCCGGATTCACACCCCGTGAGAGGCATGGGGCGTCCAGTACGGCGACGGTGCTCGCGCTCATCGCCGGCGGACTCGGGATCGGCGTCGTTCCGGCATCGGCGGGGGGTTTGCCGATGCCAGGCATCATCTGCCGGGAACTCACCGGTGTGGCATCCGTTCGGTTGGCCTTGGCCTGGCGGAAGTCACAGGTGGCTCCGATGATGTCCGCTGTTCTCGCGGCGTTGGACGAGATCACTTCGGTACCGCGCCCACTCGCGAACGGATAGGTGGGGGCGGGAGGCTTTGGTGGCGAGTGGCACGCCGCCGGCGCGCGACCAGGATCGCGAGGTACAGCAGTGCGGGTGCGGTGACCACCTGAGCCGCCCATAAAAAGGTGTTCCCCAACGAAACCCCGTAGATGAACCACAGGGAAAGCCGGGCCGCGAAAATGGCCATGAAACAGCCCGATATCTCGTTCGAGTTCGAGACGGATCGCAGCCGGAGCACCTGTGGCACCAGTGCGGTCGTCGTCGCCGTGACCGCGACCCAGCCGACTTGCGCCGTCGGGAGCTCGGTCACCTGCGAGGCCAGCGGGAGACCGAGGATCACTGTGATGCCGAGGGCCGCGTCCCGAGAAGACCGGTTGCCGAACCGGACGGTCAGGCAGACGAGGATCAGGACGGGACCGATCGCGGCGATCTGTGCATACTGGAAGGCCTGTGCCTGTCCGAACCTGAGCCCGTAGACGAGCCACAACCCGATTGCGACGCCTTGGATCACGAGAAAGGCGATGCTCAGCTGGTCCGCACTGCGAGTCGTGCGAAGAATCCGGAAAATCTGCGGGACAAGCGATCCGGCAGTACTCAGTCCGGCGACATAACCGACGAGATCGATGATCGACATGAGTCCTTTCCTGTGCATGGCATTTACTGCTCACGGTTCACAGTGCCTCCTCGGGATCACCTTGACAAGGTGATGTTCCGTCGATCAGAACGGAGAAGTTGCTCGCGTTCCGCGCAACGGAATGGGGACTTTCGTCGGCTTCCCCGCCATGCGACGCTCAAGTGAACAAAGAGTCGGTACTGCGGCGAAAATGGGGGCAAGGTGGACATGGCGAACATTCCTGCGGCGGTAGTCACCGGAGCGACCACGGCGCGTGGCATCGGCCGCGCCATTGCGTTAAGACTCGCCGAGAACGGTCATCCCGTGGCGTTGCTCGGCCGGAATCTGGTCACCGCTCGCGAGTACGCGGCCGAGATATCCGATAAATACGGAATTCCCGCCGTTGGCGTGAGCTGTGATGTGACAGACCCGAAGTCGGTCGATGAAGCCGCCGGCGAGGTGGATGAGCGATTAGGGCCGGTCGGCGTCCTGGTCAATAACGCGGGTATCACCGACCCCGGCAGGTTCGTCGATATCGATGTGGCGTCCTGGAACGCCGTCGTCGACGTCAGTGTGGCCGGCACGGTGAACATGATGCAGAGAATGGTTCCTGACATGATGCGACGAAAGGCCGGTCGCATCGTCAACATCACCTCGGTCAGTGCGCAGAATGGCGGAGGTGTGTTCGGCGGCGCCCACTACGCGGCTGCCAAGAGTTCCGTCGCAGGCCTCACTCGTGCGGTCTCGAGGGAATGCGCCCATGCGGGAGTCACCGTCAACGCCGTCGCCCCGGGACTGATCGACACCGATATTCGCGGTGAGGTCGATCCAGCGCTCATAGCCGAGGTCGTCAGCGGCATTCCTGTCGGCAGGATGGGAACGGCGGAGGAAGTAGCGGCGACCGTCGCGTTTCTGTGCGGCATCGAAGCCGCGTACATCACCGGCGCGACGATCGACATCAACGGTGGGCTCTACCTGCGCTGACGATGGCCTTCAGTCAGTCGAGAAAGGAAGTCGTGCAAGAATTCAGCTGGACCGCGGTGGAGCAACGAGCCGTCGACACGGCGCGAGTGCTTGCGATGGACGCGGTGAACCGCGCGGGAAGTGGACATCCAGGCACCGCCATGAGCCTGGCTCCGGCGGCCCACTTGTTGTTCCAATCCGTGATGCGACACGATCCTTCACAACCCGATTGGAGTGGGCGCGATCGCTTCGTGCTGTCAGCGGGCCACGCGTGTCTGAGTCAGTACATCCAGCTCTACTTGACAGGATACGGGCTGGAGCTGGCCGACATCGAGGCTTATCGGACCTGGGGGTCCGTCACGCCGGGACACCCCGAGTTCGGGCTGACCGCTGGAATCGAGACCACCAGCGGTCCGCTGGGCCAGGGCGCGGCGACGGCGGTCGGCATGGCCATGGCCGCCCGCTACGAACGCGGCCTGTTCGATCCCGGCGCGGAACCCGGTCAGTCGGTCTTCGACCACACCATCTGGGCGATGGTCTCCGATGGCGACCTACAAGAAGGCGTGTACCTCGAGGCCACTTCGCTCGCGGGCCACCAGAAGCTGGGCAATCTGGTCTTTCTCTACGACGACAACCGGATCTGCAACGACGGTTCGACGCTCGCGGCCTGGTCCGAGAACGTGGTCGCACGGCACGAGGCATGCGGCTGGCACGTGCTGGAAGTCGAGCCGGCTCCGTCCGGAGACATCGCTCCGCAGGAGCTCCTTGCCGCTTTGATCGAGGCCAAGTCCATTCTCGATCGACCGTCGCTCGTCGTTCTCAGAACGACCATCGGCTGGCCCGCTCCTACGGTAGGCGGTACTTCCGTCGCGCACGGCACACCACTGACGACCGAAGAACTGGCGGCCACCAAGCGACTGCTGGGTTTCGACCCCGAACGGTTCTTCGACGTCGATCCAGAGGTGATCGAGTACACGCGGCGAGCGCGGGAACGAGGCCAGGCCCTGAGGCAGTCGTGGGAGAAGCGGTTCGAACGGTGGCGCCGAGAGCATCCTCTGCGTGCGGAAGAGTTCGACCGTATTCAAGCGAAGTCGCTGCCTCCTCACTGGCGCTCCAAAGTGCCGATCTTCCAGCCAGGAGAGTACATCCCCACGCGTGTGGCTTCCGGGCGGGTGCTCACCGCTTTGGGCGGTGTTGTGCCCGAACTGTGGGGTGGTGCCGCGGATGTGGCCGCCTCGATGAACACGACGATCGACGAGAGCTCGCATTTCCTTCCCGAGGGCAACCCGCTTCCCGGGGGTGACAGGTACGGCCGGACGGTCAACTTCGGAGTCCGGGAACACGCGATGGGCGCGATCATGAACGGCGTGACGTTGCACGGAGGAACCAGGATCTACGGTGGCACTTACCTGGTCTTCGCCGACTATATGCAGCCTGCGCTGCGGATGGCGGCGATGATGGGGCTTCCCGTGATCCACCTCTGGTCGCATGATTCGATCGGGGTCGGCGAGAACGGCATGACCCACCAGCCGATCGAGCAACTGGCCGGACTGCGTGCCATGCCGGGGTTCAACGTCGTACGCCCCGCCGACGCCAACGAAACCGCGGTGGTGTGGGAGGAGATCCTGCGCAGGCAATCCGAGCGTCCCGCACCGCACGGCATCGCGCTGACCAGGCAAGCGACGCCGGTGCTGGAGATCAACCCTGATGCGGCACGCGGTGGTTACGTCGTGCACGAGGCCACCGACGACCCGGCGGTCATCCTCATGGCCACGGGATCAGAGGTCCAGATCGCGCTGCGGGCCCAGCAGATCCTGGAAGACGACGGGACCGCGACCCGTGTCGTCTCGATGCCCTGCGTCGAATGGTTCTGCGAACAACCCGCCACCTACCGGGAATCCGTCCTGCCGAGGACGGTTCGAGCCCGTGTCGCGATCGAGGCCGCGGCGTCACTGAGCTGGCACCGATTCGTCGGCGACGCCGGCCGAGTCGTCGGCATCGATCGTTTCGGCGAGTGCGGTCCCTACGAGTTGCTATACCGGCGCTTCGGTTTGACACCGGAAGCCGTTGTCGCCGGCGCGCGCGAAGCCATCGAAGCCGCCCGCGTCCACACCACGATCTGAACATCATCCGGAGCGGAGTAGGTAATGACGACTGACCCCCTGGAAAAGTCATTGCGTAACCGAGCGGCGGCGGTGATTCCCGGCGGTATGTACGGCCATATGACCCGTGTCTTGCTCAGTGAGGACCATCCGCAGTACGTGACGGAGGCGCACGGCTGCCGGTTCACCGGCGCGGACGGGCGGGAGTATCTCGACCTCATGTGCGGCTGGGGACCGGTGGTTCTCGGCTATGCCCACCCCGCCGTGCGCCGGGCCGCCGACGAACAGACTCGCCTTGGCGACTGTGTCAACGGCGCCGCACCGGTGATGGTGGAACTGGCCGAGCTGCTGGTGGACACGGTGCCCTCCGCGGACTGGGCGATGTTCGCGAAGAACGGCACGGACGCGACGACCACCTGCGTGACGATTGCGCGGGCGGCCACCGGACGTCGCAAGGTGCTGACCGCCCACGGCGCTTATCACGGCGCGGTGCCTTGGTGCACCCCGGGGAAGAGCGGGGTCACCGTGGAGGACCGTGCGCATGTCGACCACTTCGAGTACAACGACATCGCTTCATTGGGAGCCGCGGTGGACCGGGCGGGTGGCGACCTCGCGGCGATCGTCGTCTGTCCTTTCCGACATGACGTGCGGCGGGATCAAGAGCTGGCCGATCCGGAGTTCGCGCGTGCCGTTCGTGCCCTGTGCAACCGCACGGGCGCAGCGATGATCCTGGACGACGTCCGCTGCGGGTTCCGCCTCAGTCTCGGCGGTAGCTGGGAACCTCTCGGAGTGAGACCGGATCTGGCGGCGTGGTCGAAGGCAATGGCGAACGGCTATGCCCTCGCGGCCGTCACCGGAATCGCTGCACTCCGCGACGCGGCCTCCGACGTCTACGTGACCGGGTCCTTCTGGTATTCGGCGGTGTCGATGGCGGCTTCCGTCGCCACGTTGACCGAGCTTCGCGAGACTGATGCGCTGGTCAGAATGGACCGGGCGGGACAACGGTTGCGGGACGGGCTTGATGCTCAGGCCAAGCGGCACGGGCTCGAGGTCAACCAGACCGGACCGGTGCAAATGCCCCTGCTGACCTTCGCCGGAGATCCGGAATTCACGGTGGCAACGCGGTGGGCACGTGAGGCGGTGACACGCGGCGTATACCTGCATCCCACGCACAACTGGTTCCTGTCCGCCGCGCACACGGAAAGTGACATCGACGAAATACTCGATCGAACCGAGGATGCGTTCGCCGCTATCGCGCGGTCCGTCGGCGGCCTGTCTCCGAACTAGTATATCGAGGGCAAGTCGAATTATGGCGTGGCGGAGCCGACGGCGGGAGCGGACTCGCCAGGGATCCCTGGCGCTCCTCGGGCTGTCCGCGATGTGCACTTGACCTGCGAGTGTCCAGTTTGGGCCTATTGCATGGTTTGGTGAGGGGGCGTGAGTGGCGATCAACAACCCCACCACGCGCCACGCCCGGGCCAGGCCGGCGGTCACTGGAGGCAAGTACGTGAAGCCGATTCAGTCGAGAATCGCCGGCAAGCCGTCAAGCCGTCGCATGAAAGAGCCGGGACGCCAGATCAGGTCTTCGGGTGCCGCCGCGAGTCGGGTTCGCGGGAATCTGGTGATCAGCATGCGCAGTGCGATCTCGGTTTCCAGCCTGCCCAAGGTGGCGCCGAGACAGCGATGCGCCCCGTGCCCGAACCCCAGATGCCCGCGCGTGTCGCGCTCGATGTCGAAGGTGTTCGGGTCCGGGAACCGGGCCGGGTCGCGATTCGCCGCACCGGGTGAGACGGCGATCATCTCACCGGGCGGGATCGTCACCCCGTCCACTTCGACGGGCTTTTCACAGAACCGCGGGGGGAGCAGTTTGAACGGAGACTCGTAACGCACGATCTCTTCGACGGCCTGGCCGAACAGTTCCGGCGTGGCGATCAGCTTCTTCACCGCGTCCGGCCGGTCGAGCAGCAAAGCGAGTCCGGTGCCGATGCTGGTCGCCGGTTCCGAGCCGCCGATGAGCAGTACCACGTAGGTGGAGGCCAGTTCGTCGGCGTCCATGGCGCCGTCCGCTTCGTGGATCCGCAGCAGGCGCGTGAAGAGGTCGTCTCCCGGTTCGCGCTTCTTCACTTCGATCATGCGGAGGGCGAGTTCGTGCAGTTGGTGAGCGCCGTTTTCCGCCTCGGCGACACTGTTGCCGGTCAGCATCGACATCTGCCAGCCGGGGAACTCTCCGCGTTCGTGCTCGGGAAGTCCGAGCAGATCGGCCAGCACCGTGGTCACCAGCGGCCGGGCATAGGCGGTGACCAGGTCGACCGGTTCGCCGAGTGGCAGGCGATCCATCAGGGAGGTGGCGGTCCGTTCGATGGCGGGCCGCAGCCGGGCGACACGCGTCGTGCTGAACTCACCGCTCAACTGTGCCCGGAGCCTGCGATGGTCGGGGCCGTCGCGATCGAGCAGGCTGCGCCGCGACCTGTGCGCGAGTTTGGCGCTGTGGTCGGGGCGGAGAATGGACTGCGGGACGACTCTCTTCCGGTGCTGCACGATGTCCTTGCACGCGCCGGGATCGGCGAGGATCTTGCGGACGTCGGCGTACTGGGTGACTGCCCACATCCGGAAACCGTTGACCTGGACGGGTACCGCGGGCGCCGTGTCCCGCAATCCGTCGAACACCGCGTAGGGGCAGGCGGTGTATCGGGGCGTCGCGAGGTATTTCGGTCGGTTCTCGGTCATGACAGCCTCCTGCCGTCAGGTCAGATACTGACTTCCGGATAGCCGCGCCGAGGCTTGGAAACCTCGTCGAGCCTGAGCCGGTGCTCCTCGGGCAGGCAGAGATCCGCGCCGGCCAAAGATTCTTCGAGTTGCTCCGTGGTCCGCGCGCCGACCAGCGGGGCGACCACGCCCGGACGATCACGAACCCACGCCAGCGCCACGGAAACCGGGGTCACTCCCAGTTCGTCGGCGACGGAGGCCACGACCTCGACGATTCCGGCCGCCCGGTCATTGAGATGCCTGCCCACATACCACTTGAAGAACCGGCTCCCGGCCCGCTTCTCCGGTACACCGTGCCGGTATTTCGCGGTCAGCACACCCCTGCCCAAGGGCGCCCACGGGAGGATCCCGAGGCTCTGATGCTTCGCCGCGGGCACGACTTCACGCTCGATGCCTCGCTCGAGGAGCGAATACTCGACCTGGGCACTGGCCAGCGGCCGGCCGTTCTTGCTTGCCTGCCGGACAGCGGCGACGGCGGTTTGCCAACCCGAGTAATTGCACACACCGGCGAAGCGCGCTTTTCCGGAGGCGATCGCGGTATCGATGGCCTCGAGGGTCTCGTCGATCGGAACCTTCCTGTCCCACGCATGCACCTGCCACAGGTCGACGTGATCGGTGCCCAGCCGGGAAAGTGAAGCGTCCAGCGCGCTCAGCAGGTAGCCGCGTGAGGCGTCCGCGAAAGGCTTCCCGTCGACGATGACCGCCGCGGATTTCGTGGTCAGTACGACGGAATCACGCATCAGGCCCGCACCGAGCATCCGGCCGATGAACCGCTCGGCATGGCCATCGCCATAGACGTCGGCGGTGTCCAGGAGATTGCCGCCCGCCGCGAGATAGGTGCTCATCTGGCTCGTCGCGACGTCGAAGTCGGTCGTAGTGCCCCAGGTCGACGTACCCAGGCCGAAAGGAGAAACGATCAGGTCGCCTTCGCCGAGTCGGCGTGATTCCTTCATCGTGACGATGCCCTTCGCTCGGAAATTCGCGCATCGAGGTCGTCCTCGGCGTTGACGACGAGTCCGGTAAGGACGTCGGCGTCGCCCCTTGCCAACCGCACCAACGCTTTGACGGCGGTGTCGAGTGGGGTGAAGGCACCCGAGTCGCGGGCTTCGATCGCCCAGCGGCCGATCCGGTCGAGCCAGGGGTCGTCGGTGTTGCCCACGAACCGCATGCCCTCGCGGGTCAGCCCGGCGTCGACGATGCCGGGGTTGTAGCTGAGCACGGTGACACCGGTGGACCGCAGTTCGGCCGCCAGGTTCTCGGAAAGTTTGAGCAGGGCCGCCTTGGACACCGAATAGGCGGTGGCGTACGGCCAGCGTTTGATTCCGGCCGGGCTGACGAGATTGATGATCCTGCCGCGGCCTGCCGGGATCATCACCGCCAGCGCGGCCTGTGCGGTGACCAGCGGACCGGCGACGTTGACCTGCTGGGTGCGCCACCAGGCGTCGAAGTCGACGTCGGCGGTCGGTCCGACCGGGCCGGGATCGACGGCGTTGTTCACGAGCACGTCCAGCCGTCCGGTGATGGCCATGATCCGCGTGACGACGTCCTTCATCGCGCCGCCGTCGACGACGTCGGCGCGCATGGCCTCGACGAGGATCCCGTCAGCGGTCAGCTTTTCGGTGGTTTCTTCCAGTGTCGCGGCATCCCGCCCGGTGATGAAGACCCGCGCGCCCGCTTGTCCCAGTGCCTCGGCGAACGCACGACCCAAGCCCTTCCCGCCACCGGTGACGAGAACCGTCGAATCCCGCATGAGGTATCACTTCCGTCGGTGTCGAAACTGCTGTTCGGGCGGGTCGGAGGTGGTGGCGGGGGAGCCGTCCTGGTCATCGGCTCACAGGAGCGCGCAGTGTGGCCTCGACCGAAGCCATGACCTCACCGATTTCCCCGGAGTTGTGGAAAGCACGGTCGTAGACGATGTCGACAGTGAGGCGTCCACTCACCGTCGTCACGAACATCGCGGGGACCGGGCCGTGCAGCGTCGCGGCGAACTGGCTACCGGTGACGCGCAGCCCTTCGGGCAGCACGGGGTCCTCCACGACACCGATGTTCGAGACCATGAAGGTCATGGGCGGCGGTGGTGCGGGGGTGAGGCATCGGGCCAGCAGGACACGCTGCGGTTCATCCCGGCCGAGACCCGCGAGCAGCTCGGCGGCGACGCGTTGCCCGACGTCGAGCGGTTCGTCGTCGGCGGCGACCGGGACGGTGACCAGCGTAGGAAGGGCGCCACACAGCTGGGCGTCTGGAGCGATCTGTGGATCGAGTCGTGCACGCATATCCACCGGAATGCAGAAGGTGACCGGTCGCGGGCCGTCCTCTTCGGGCAATCGCGCCAGTACCGCTTTGGAAAGCGCTCCACACAACAATCCCGTGACCGAGATCCGGCTTGCGCGGGCGAACGCCACCACCTCGGCCGTGTGCTCGGGCTCGAACTCGAGGTGGTGCACCCCGATGCCCGACGGTGGTTCACCAGAGCCACCCGGAAGGACCGCGGGCTCGCCCGGCACACCGTGCGGCTCAGGCCATCCTGGCTCGTAGCGTCCGGAGAAGAGCTCTTCCAACCCCGCTTCGAACACCGGGCGTGGCGCCGAGGGCGGGACTTCGTCGCGGAGCAGGGCGGTGTAGATACGAAGCAGAGAGCGCAACAGCGCCTGCACCAGGCGTGCGTCGGAAACGGAATGGTCGACCGCGAGGGCCAGGACAGTCGTGTCGGTCGTCTCGTATAGGGACAACCGGCTGATCGCGCCATCTTCGAGCCGCTGAGAGATCTCGTGTTCGAACGTGTCCGCGCCGACGGCCACCTTCGGCATGCTGTCCCGCAAGGCCACCAGGAATCCGTCCGGGCTTCCGAGAATCCCGCAGCGCAACAGCGGGTACTCGCGGCCAAGCCGCTGCCACGCGCTTTCGAGCAGTACGGGATCGAACTGCCCGGTGAAGG
The DNA here is from genome assembly GCF_000342005.1 of Amycolatopsis decaplanina DSM 44594. GTDB lineage: Bacteria > Actinomycetota > Actinomycetes > Mycobacteriales > Pseudonocardiaceae > Amycolatopsis > Amycolatopsis decaplanina. The sequence goes on along the minus strand of NZ_AOHO01000078.1, from coordinate 201,426 downwards.
CGGTGCGGACCACGACCGGGCCGAATCCCGCGAGGATGAAAGCGGTCTCGCTGACCGTCAGCGGCCGTTCGGTGGTAGTCATCGCTTCCTGCTTACATTCAGAGACATCGGTTGGTGGTTGGGAACGTCCCTCATCACCGGAACGGTGGTCAACGCGCAGTGTGTAAAGCCTGCCCGGTTTTCTGGGAGGGGTGACCGGTCGGACATGGCCAGATGAACCAAGGGTGCTCGCGTCGCCCGAACGTGGCGGCCACGGGCCTGCGCGTGGTCCGCACGCGTGACCCCGGGGTCGGCCGCGATTCGGCCAGCGATCGGGGGCTAATGGGGCAAACATGCCGGAGAGACACCGTCGATGTTCCACGGGTCTGTTCTCCTGGAAAGGGAACACCGGGTCAACGGCTGGTGGCGGGGTGTACTCGACCTCTGCCGCCAGCCGTCCCTCAGGTCACGGCGTCAGCAGATCAGCCGATTCCCGACAAGAGCCCGGGTTCGGCAGGCCTGGTGGCAGGTTTCCCGTAATGGTTCTGCGGCTCTAGCCCCGCCATGACCTTGTCCAGCAGAGCCGCGGGATTCACCTCGATATGAAGCCGATCCCGGCATTTCTCACGCAGGAATCCTTCGGACACCATATGGTCGGTGAATCGCAGCAGCATTCGGTAGTAGCCGTTGGTGTCCAGCAGGCCGATCGGCTTTGCGTGCATGCCCAGATCCGCCGAGTTCCACACCTCGAAGAGCTCCTCCAGTGTTCCGGCTCCCCCTGGCAGGGCGATGAATCCCTGAGAGAGCTGGAACATCCTGGCCTTGCGCGCATGCGTATCGGCGACCACCTGCAGTTGGTTGATACCGCGATGCGGGGCCGCGCCTCCGGCGGATTCCCTGGTGATCACGCCGATGACGTCGCCCCCGGCGGCGAGCGCCGCATCGGCCAGCGCGCCCATCGTCCCGTATCCCGCGCCGCCGTATACGACACCAACGCCTCGTTCGGCGAGCAGGGCGCCGACGGCCGCGGCCTGGTGCAGATATCGCGGATCGTTACCCGTCGAAGAACCACAGAAAACACTGATGCGCTTTTTCACCGGAGTACCTCCTGGTGCCCTTGTCACCGCATCGGGAGTCTCAGTCGGCGGCTGCGGGACGAGGAAACCCGAGATGTCAAGACAGTACTCTTGAGTGGCGCATACGCCGGAAAACCTGCACGATCTCGCACTTTTGGTAGACGCGCAGTCTGTTGGTGGGCAAACACTTGACAGCACGTCGGCGTATTGCTAGAGCATGCTGGTGCTGGAATCGATAACCGATGTCCGATCGTCTTTGCCTACTGGCGATGCTCGACTGCGGTCAGGCCGAGCATCGCCAGTAGGCCGGCACGTTCGTTCTCATCCCGCGCCAACCGGCAGACGGTTCGAGCCGCGCGGGCACGTATTTCCTCGCCAGGGGCCTCCATGCGCACTTCGCCATTGGTGCCCGGCAGTCGGTAGACCGGCGTCCGACGGGGTTTGCCTGACGTGGATCGGTGCGAAGCGTTCGTCATGGGGAGCCTTCGGTCGTGGCAGTACGCGGCTTCTGGTCATCAGGAGGGCGTCGCCGCATCGAGGGATCGGCCTATCCCGCACGGTACTGTAGAGGTGATTGCGCGCTCGAAACCCTTCCCTGAGGGGGAATGTGTCCGTTCGGGAATGATCGCGGCGCAAGGGGGCAGATCATTGGTGCCGCTTATGCGGATTCCTATCAGTGTTACAGGAAGTTCACGCCGATAGGACGATCACCGTACCCCCTACCTCACAAGGTGATCAGGACCTTGGTCGCCTGGCGATCCACCATCGCCTGGTAGCCGCTGTCCACACAGGCGAGTTGGACGGTGTGGTCAAAGATCGGGCTCGGGTCGAGGCGACCGGCGACGACGTCGTCGAGCAAAGCCGGGAGGTAAGCGCGGGCAGGCGCGAGGCCACCGGTGACGGTGACGTTCCGCAGGAAGCATGCCATTGAGTCAAGGACACCGTGCGGTCCACCCACCGTGCTGATGGCTCCGCCGTCAGCGCATACCGCCATCGCGGTGTCCATGGCACCTTGCTCGCCGACGGCCTCGACCACCAGGTCGGCACCGGCACCGCCAGTGGCTTCGATCACCTGAGTCCAGCCCTCGGCACCTTGGGCGCTGACGAGGTCTGTCGCGCCGAACTTGTGTCCGATCCGCAGTCTCATTTCATGGTGGCCGATCAGGAAGATCCGTTCGATGCCCGCTCGCTGTGCCGCCAGGACAGCGCACAGGCCCACCGCCCCATCGCCGACGACGGCGACTGTCGCGGGCTTGCGCCCCGCGGACGCGTGGATGGCGTGGTGGCCGGTCGCCATCACGTCCGCCAGGGTCAGCACGGCCGGAACCCGCTCGTCGTGCTCGTCCAACGGCACGGGAAGCAGGGTGCCGTCCGCGAAGGGCACACGGACGCCGTCTGCCTGACCACCGCCCGCCGCGACGCCCCACATTCCGCCGTTCTGGCACGAACTCTGCATGCCGCGAACGCACTGGACGCAGTCTCCATCGGAGAACATGAACGGTGCCACGACCGGTTGCCCGGGCCGCACCGTGCGTACGTCCCGGCCCACGGAGGCGACCACGCCGACGAACTCGTGTCCACAAGCCGGTCCCTGGACCGGCCCGGGCCGCCCCTGGTAGCCGCGTAGATCGGTTCCGCAGATCCCGGCGGCCACCACTCGCACGACGGCATCCGACGGATGTTCGATTCTGGGGTCGGGTACGTGACCGACGTCTACGTGACCCGGTGCGCGCAATATCGCGGCTCTCATCGTCCTGCCTCCTGCGGTTGTATGGGTTTCTTGCGTGCGACGGTGATTCCGTCGGTGACCGTGGGCAGGACCGGCTCGACCCGGTGGTCGGCGTGCACATATGCGTCGAACTCACCGATCGCGCGTGCGTTCCCCGTTTCCTGTGGTGACATCATCCTGTCCGCGATCAGCAGTCCGCCGGGGCGGACCCTGGGCACCAGGGCTTCCCAATACTCGACGTAGCGGGCCTTGTCGGCGTCGATGAAAGCCAGGTCGAAAATGGGGCATTCGGGAAATGCGCGGATGGTCTCGGTTGCGGGGCCGAAAATGGGCTCGATCCGGTCGGTGAAACCCGCTCGCTGCCACGCGGTTCTCGCGATCTGCGCCCATTTGCCGGTGCTGCCGCAGGTGATGACCGACCCGCCAGGACCGACGGCCTCGGCCAGCGCCATGGTCGAATAGCCGGTAAGGGCGCCCACCTCGATGATCGTCCGAGCGGATGTGAACCTGGCGAGGAAGGTCAGAAGCGCGCCCTCCTCGGCGGGTATCTGCATCTCGGCGACGTTCCCCAGCGCGAAAGTCGAGTTCGCGACGAGCCCGCCGGCCAGTTCCAGGTCTTCGAGGCGCGACACGGCGCCTGACTCGATCAGGGGTGCGGAGAGGGTACGGGTCATCGCTGCTCCTACAGCAGGCGGATGGGCAGCAGCACAGCCGAGGGACGAGTTCGATCGTGGTAGACGAATTGTTCGGCCGCGTGGACGGTGGTGGCCGTGGCGTGTGGTTCTCCGGTGCCGAGATTGCGGGCGTAGCGGGGAAAGGCGCCGCTGGATACTTGGACCCGGATGCGGTGGCCACGTTTGAAACGATATGCGGTCGGCCATAACCGCACCGTGACGCGGGATATCTCGTCGGCGCCGGACAAGCTGGTCAGACCGTCGCAAATGTTGTATGAGCGGCCGCGCGGATCGACCTCGCACAACCGGACGAACACATCGGCATAGGGCAAGCTCGAGCGAAACCAGATTTCGGCGCTGACCTCGCCGACGACTTCGACGTCCCCGCCGAGCACCTCACTCGTGTAGGTGAGTACATCCGCGCGGGACTCCAGAGCCGTGTTGTCGACACGGCCGCCGCGGGTCATCCGCACGCCACCGACGGCAGGCGTGGGATCGGCCGGGTCATAGCGATACCGGTCGGGCTCCGACTCGTCGGATACCTGGCCGGTCAGCACCCCACCGGCCTCGAGATGGAATCGCCGTTCCTGACAGCCTGACGGAGGCCACGTATCGAAGTCTCGCCATTCCTCCGCGCCCATCACGAACAGACGAACCGGAGCGCGCTTCGGTGGCGGGTCACCATGCGCGCAGGTCAGCCCGAACTCGACGGCCTCCTGGACAGCCGTGTTCGTCCTGGCGACGAAGTCACCGAAGCCGGCATGCGTCCACGGCCCGATCGTGAGCCGTGCCGGCCGTCCTGAGTCCTGCATGGTTCGGAAGTCACGGATCTGACCAGGCAAGAAGATGTCGTACCAACCACCTACAGAGCTGACGGGCACAGTCACCTGTGCGACCCGCTGTCGGTGGTCGATACCGGCCCACCGCGGATGGGACGCGTCACAGGTGAGCACGTCCTGGACATAGTCGACGCGGTGGCCGACGACGGCGACGTCCGCGCGTCCGAGCGGAAGCGTTGTGAGCGCGCTGTTGATTCGCCGTGTGCGTGCCAGCTGCCCGAGCATGGACAGCGGGCGCTCCCGGACCGCGGTCTGCACGCCCCACCCGAACGGTGTCTCCAGCGACAGACCGTCTCCACGCAGGAACTCCAGTGTCATGGCGGAGTCCGTCGCTTGCGGGATCATCGCCTTGACCTCCGGAGGCAGGCGGTCGGCCACCGCCCACTGCACGTATCCGAGATAGCTGCCACCGACCAGTACGATCGAGTCGCCGAACCACGGCTGCTTCACCACCCATTCCAGAGTTGCCTGTCCGTCTTCGCGCTCTTGGCGCATCGGATCGAAGGCCCCGCCGGAACCCGATGTGCCGCGAACACTCTGGATCAGCACCTGATAGCCGCGCTCGGCCAGTGGCCGAACCAGCAAATCGAACATGCCCGAGCGGCCGTACGGGCCTCGGATCAAGGCCGTGGGAAGGCTTTCTCCACCCGTGCGCGGCGCCCAGCGGTCCGCGAGCAACTCGACGCCGTCCGGCATCGGCACCCGGAGATCACGCTGGACGACGAGAGCACGCGTCGCAGGCGGAGGCAATCTGATCATCCGCTGGAGAATGTGGCTGCCCAGGTTCATGGCGTTCGGCCGAGGATGACCGGCATTGTCGCCACCCTGCGGGAGAAAGTGCTCGGGCGCCATGCGATGGGCTGGTCAGGATCGGCGAGGCGCAACGCCGGATATCGGCTCAGCAGAGCGTGCAGGCCGGTCGTGGCCACCATCGTTCCGAGGCGCGCGCCGACACAACGATGGCCGCCGTGGCCGAAAGCCAGATGGCTGCCGGCGTCACGGTCGATATCGAGAGCGTCAGGGCTGGCGAAATGTGCGGGGTCGTGGTTGGCCCCCGCGAGCGATACCACGATGTACGCTCGTGGTGGAATGGTTACGCCTTCGAGCTCGACCGGACCATTGGTGTGGCGTGGCAGGGTCAGCCGGAGTGGGCTCTCAAACCGGATCAGTTCATCGATCCGGCCGGCCAGTTTCGACAGATCCGACGTGACTTCCGCCAAAGCCCGGGGATGGCGCAGGAGGCACGCCAAGCCGTTCGTCACCACGCCTGTGGCCTCCTGGCCGGCGTGCATGAGCAGCGCTGCCGCCCCGTAAATCTCGAATTCACTCAGTACTCCGTCATCGTGCGCGCGCCACAGGTCCGAGAACCCGTCGTCGGCGAGCGAGTGCCGTTTCGCGCTCATCACCGACGCGACGAAACCGTAGAACTTGCCCGCGGCGACCCGTGCGGTTTGTGGATCGAGCATGTGGAAGTTGAGCAAGTCGCTCCACTGCGGATAGGTCATGGACAGGTCCGAGGGAATTCCCAGTACTTTCGCGAGCGTCGCGTTGCCGAGCGGTACGGCGTACCGGTAGTGGAGGTCGACCGGTTCGGTCTCGGGCAGTCCGTCGAGTAGGTCGGCGGCGGTCTGTTCCAGGAACGGGGCTACCGCCTCGACGCGGCGGGTGCTCATTGCTTTCACCAATGCCGGGCGTGTCCTGGCGTGGCGTTCGTCCTCCATCGCGAGCGGTAGGGTCCTTGTGTGGTGGTACTCGTCAGGAGTCGCGTCCTGCGGGTCGCGGGCCTTGTTCACCCACCAGGGTGCGTCGTAGAAGTCGTTGCTCACGTATGGGTGCACCAGCACTTTGCGTGCGTCGTCGTAGCGGGTGACCAGCCACACCGGAGCGCCGCCGAACTCGCCGATCACGGTGGGCGGCGCGCTGTCGCGGACCGCGGCCAGCGCTTCGTAGGGTTCAGATACGAACGGCATTCCACGCAACTGATGCCAGCGTGGGCAGGTGTCTGGGACGTTCGAGCGGGTCGTACCGGCGGCGATCTCGAATGTCTCGGAGAAGAGCTGCACGAAGTCAGCCATTTCGATGATGATCATCTCGCCCAGTTCGCTTGCGAAGGTGCGTGCTTCCGTGTTTGTCATGGCGTTGGCTCCCTGTCGAAGGATTCATGCAGACCATTTTGTTGCAGCACTTCCTCGAACATCTCCACCGCGCGGTCCACTGAGTTCATTTCCGCCAGGCGGCTGCTCGGGATGGTGTCCATAGGCACGTGGTGGCGTTGTTCCATCGAGTGCAGCAGCCACATCCGGGTAAAGGAGTCGATCTCTTCGGAGACTTCGTCCGGCTCGACGCCGCGGGCGGTGGCTACCAGGAGCAGGATGTCTTCGCGGGTCGGTAACGGTGGAGGTTCGGAGGACGAGCGATCGTTCAGCAGAGTCGCGAAGAGTGTCGTGATCTCTCCGATCGTCGAGGATTCCAGGCGGTCGGTATGCTCGTCCGGGAGGTGGACGTTCCAGCGATCCTCCAGCTCCAGAACCAGCTGGATGCATTCACCACGGGTGAGTTCAAGGCCGGGCGTGCCCAGCCTGGTGTCCGGGGCGAAGTGCCATGTTTGCCGATCTTCGGAGCGCAGCGTGCCGATGATCTGGGCGGCGGCCAATTCGGCCACGGTGGAAGAGTTCATCGGATAGCTCTCTCCGTGGGCATCGCGGCGGACGAAAGTCGTTCAGGATCACGGATTCTTTTGCCCGTAGGTGTCTTAGGCAGACTGGGTACCACGTGATATGCGGCGGGTCGCTGGTGCGGCGCCAGCACTTTGTCGGCCTCGCCGCTGATGCGAGGGAGTGCGTCGGGAACATCCAGGACCAGATAAGCGTGTATCGCTTTCCGGTGAATGACCACGACATCACGCACTCCTTCGATCGCGGCGAAGATGCGCTCGAGGGCCATCAGATCGACCTTGAGCCCGCCGACGGCGACTTGGGAGTCCACGCGTCCTTCCAGATGTACCTGGCCGTCCAGGTCGATCGTGGCCGCGTCTCCTGTATGGAGCCACCCGTCTTGCCAGGCACCTTGCCGCGTCGCGAGTTCCGGTACGTAGGGTGACGAGCGAAGCCTGACAAGCAGTTCACCGTGGTCGGCTCGTGCTTCCATTCCCGGTGCGAGCACGCCGGCGGAGGGGCGCAGCAGGCCGTCGAGATCAGCCGAGATCATGCCGGTCTCAGTCATGCCGTAGAGCTGGCCGACCCGGGTGCGGTAGCGATCGGCCACGAGGTCGCAAACACTGGCAGGCGCGGCTTCGCCGGACCAGACGAATCGCTCGAAGTGAGGGAGCGCCGGAGGCTCAGGGACTGTGGCGAGCATCTGGAGGTGAAAGGGAACACCGAAGACGGATGTCGGTCTCGTGGCACCCCGCAGCGTTCGAACGATCCCCAGCGCGGTCCCGTGATCGGGAACGATCAGGTTCGCGCCGGTGTAAAGGGCCGTGAGTAACCCTGCGAAAAGACCGTAGGCGTGCGCGAAGGCCGTTAAGACCACGACGTCTTCACCGTTCATGGGAGCTCCGTCGACGCTGGCGGACTTCGTGACCTCTGCCACTATGTCGTCGACGTGCCGTCCTATCCCCTTGAAATCGCCGGTCGAGCCGGAGCTGAACTGGATGAGAGCGTGTCCGGTTGTTCGTGGTCCTCCAGGCAGACGCGTGGGGAGGCAGACCGTCCGTCCGTCCGGATACGTCCCAGAGCTGAAGGTGAGACTCGCGCCGTATACTTCGACGGTTCGTTCCCAGTGGAAGTCTGGAACCCGGTGGTCCACGAGAATGAGCCGGGCGCCGCACCGCCAGGCGGCCAGCGCGATCGTGATGAACTCCGCACACGGTGGAAGCCGCATGGCGACCGATGACGCCGGGCCCACTCCGAACCCGCGCAACATCTCTTCGCGGATGCCGACTTCTTCCCGCAAAAGGGAGCGTGGCAGTGATCTTCCGAGCCGGAATTCGCCCTCGGACCGGCTCAGCAGGAGGTCGTCGACCCAGTGGGTGTCCGTTGACATCAAGGTCTCCTGTCTCGCAGGCGTTACCGGACCGCCTGGGGCCGCGGTGCCGACGGCGCGTTCCAGACCGCGGCCACCTCGGTCGCCGCAGATTTGGCCTGGGCACGCCCGGCGCGGGCCGCGTCCGGGAGGAGGGCCGGGTCGAGAGGCCGAACCGGCACCTCGTCGGCTACGACTGTCGCGATCATGGCGCCGGTACGAGACGCGAGCTCGGCCGTCTGGGCTACCACGCGGCTGCCCGCCGCGAATCCCTCCGGCATCGGCGCCAGTACGACGATTCGTTCGTAGTCGCCGGCGACGTCGGCATTCGCGGGGGACTTGATGAATCCGTCCATCCAACGTCGCCCAAGTGCTCGCGCGGGCGGGTAGATGAACGGCAGAGCACAGCTGGCTGTCACGGCGTCGAGGAGCGACAACCCGGATCCGCTGTCGAAGGCGACAAATTCGCCCGTTTCCGCGTCTACGGAAGTGACGCAGAGATTTCGATCCGGCCACTTCGCGACTGGGAGCCGGGCACCGATGAAGGCGCTTAGGCCGGTCGAGGCGTTTTCATCGGCCAAGGCGGCCTTCCCTACGCGCGCCCGGCAGAGTTGGGGACTCTGTGCGCCACCCAGCATTCCGCCCAACGCGGTGAGGGCAGCAGTGCTCAACTCCAGAGCGGGCTCTGGTGAAGCATTGCTGACCACTTGGCTGTAGAGCACTTCAAGGTCGCATCCGGTGGCGACCTGAGCGCCTACCAAGGCTCCGGAAGAGGTTCCCACGATGAGGTCCGCCTGCAGGATGTCTATGTCGGCGTCGACGAGCCCGCACAACATACCGATCAGCCAGCCGCTGCCGGTGAGACCTCCTCCGCCGAGAACGAGGGCTTTGCGTTTCTCTTTGCCCGGCATGGCAGTCCTTCCTGGGTCCGAGGGATCCGCGCTTGCCCACTTCGAGTGTGCGGACTTCGTGGTGCTCAAGAGGCCGTCGCTTTTCGCGCGGTGAGATCATCAAGATCATGACCCTCTGGCGCTGTCATACGCGGACGGGCGCATGGGCCGGACGATCTGTCAGAGTAGAAGTTGTTCTTGGGCGAACGTTGGAGGTGGTCCAATTAAATGAGTTCGGACGTTGTGGCGACTGGGATATTGATTCCAAGTCTGATTTGCATCGCTTGTGGCCGGCACGGGTGGGTGTGTGGTGAAGGGTCGGCCTGTCAGTGTGCAAGCGGAGTGTTACGCTCAAACGACGGTCTGATGTGACGGCCTAAGGTTGTGGCGTGGCAGCGGGTTCGCTCATAGGCCGCTCCTCGGCAGGTAGGCCGCACGGGATACCGGACGAAGGAAATGATTCCTTCGCCCAAAGGGGTTTTCGTTCGAACGAATTAGACTACTTGGGCATGTCGGCTAGCAAACGCCTGTTCCGTAGAATGGAACAGGCGACGCCATCGCCCCGTACCAGCGCTGAGTGCTGGCCAGGGTAGGCGACCGTCCACGCGGTGGCGCGTCTTCCGCTTCGTCGGAACGTCATGGCGACATGACTCGGCTGATGCGACGGTCTCGGTGAACCGTCATGGGTTGGGGGCCGCTTCCCTTCCGTGAGGATGATGGTCATCATGCCCAAGCGTCACCCGCCCGAGGTTCGTGAGAAGGCCGTCCGTCTGGCCGTGGATCGCCTGGATGAGTACGAGTCCGTCTGCGCTGCCTCGCACGCCATCGGCCCCGATGGTGGATGTGCACCCGGAAACACTGCATGCGTGTATCGTCAAGGCTCGTCGGCAGGACGCTCCGCCTGTCGCGGCGGTCGGTGAGCTTGCCGCGACCGAGCGCGTCGGCGTATGTCCGCGCAAGGATGGCGAGCAGGAATCGAGTGTGGCCGTCGTCACTGCGGACGATAGCCGCGCGGTTCAGTCAGACGCCGGGACGAGTTTCACCAGGTCGAGCTCGGTCCTTGCGGCGAAGACGTCGACGTCGTCAAAGTTATCCCGAACTCCTTGTTCATGGCGAGTACCAGCTCCAGCCGGTTGATGGAGTCGATGTCCAGACCGCTGTCTATCTCCGACTGGGGTGTAATGTCTTCGCCCGCTACTTTGGGCCAACGCTCCAGTATCCTGGTCAACCTGCGGAAGTTCTCATTCATGGTGACTCCTCATGATCGCTTCAGTTGACGTTCTCCACTGCAAGTTCGGGCCATCGCAGCGTCGTCGATCCCCAGGTGTGCACCGCGGACATGAAGACTTGCCTGCCCTGCATCACGACGCGGTCCCCATGATCAGCTTTGAGTAATCCGAGGTGCTCACCCTCGCTATGCAAGTCGAATGTGTGCAGAGCGCCGAGTTCCTCCGTGTGCCCGCTCGCAGGATGACCGCGCCCGCGCCGTCCGCGGGTAAGGGTGCGGTCATCGGGTCGGTGGGGTTAGTGATCGAGGAAAGCGTGTCGGCGCCGATCAACAGCACGCTGTCCGCAGCACGGGCCATGATCAGGCTCGACGCGACGGCAAGACCGTAGACGAAGCCGGTGCACCCGGCGTTGAGATCGAATGCGGGCGCGGAGAGTCCCAGCGCGGATGCGATCGCCGGCGCTGTGGCCGGAGTGATCCGGTCTGGAGTGGTGGTTGCCAGAACGACGTGGTCTACGGTGCTGACTCCGGCTGAACGCAACGCACGCCTGCCCGCGGCGACAGCCAACGTTCCCGTGGATGTACCGGGTATAGCCCTCCGCCTATTGCCGATTCTCGTCCGGGCACGGATCCATTCGTCATCGCGACCGATCAGCGCCGCCACCTCGTCATTGGACACCTCATGGGGTGGGGCGCAGCGCGTCAGCAACTACGTGCTGAACCCGTGACCGTGGGCGAGTTCGGCTGCGTAGCCGGACGGTCGTTGCCGGCGTCGTGTGTCCAGCGGGTCGCACGGTCTGCCATTCGCGGTCGCGGTCTCCGCCGCGAACACGAACGACTCCCATGCGCTCAAACCATTGGTGATGGCGATTCCGGCGATCCGCGCCGGTCAAGCTGCACGCCGACAATGCCTACGGCCAGCCCGACCTGCGACGCTGGGTCCGTGACGGCGGCATCAAGGTGCCGCATCGCTCGCAAAGGAATCGAATCCGAGGTGCGCTACAAACGCAAAGCCGAACACTTCCTTGCCTTCCTCACCTGCGGACCGATCTCGGGCAAGGGAAGCAGAAGCCCACCCGGCGGGACAGCGGCATCAGGCGCCCGGCGGGTCGACCTGCCAGTCGCAGGCGCATCCGTGTTCAGCGCGTCGTGCGGGTTGGCCTCCAGCCAGCACTCCGCGATCGCGACCCTCGGCGCCTTCTTTGCTGTCCGCGGGATGTGGACCGCTTGTCCGGTTTTTGATTCGCCATTGTTTCTGTCTGTCTATCGTGACCGCTCGATAGCGCCGATGGCGAAGAACTCGCCGGCATCCGGTCGAGGGCGATTTAGATCCGCAGGTTGATTACATCGTTTCCGATGTGACCGACCCGCAAGCCGGCGATCACATCATGGATACGGTTCTAGGGCACCATGGCCAGGACCTGTCATGCATTTCTTTCGCGAGACTCCCGGGCGGCAGCAGTTCCGTAAGTCAGTGACAGTGCTAGCTGGGCGTTACGGGCAGGAGTCTACGTCGCCAAGGCGAAGTGGGACGAGTAATTCGGATCTTGTTCGCTTAGGGTAACGAGTCGGCATTAGGGCAGAACGCTTTCGGGAAACGAGGGCAGCCTGACAAGACAGAAGGGCACCGTATAGTTGTGGCCGTTGTCACGCCCTGCCCGTCCACTCGATGCTTGCTTCTAGGTCTCCCGGTTCACGAGAGGTGTGAAGGCGCATGCCGAAAAGATCAGTGCGGGCGCCGGGGCGCCACCACGTTCGCCGCCGCTGCCGTAGGCATGCTGTGGCCAGGTAAAGCGACCAACGGGGGTGGACAGACTGGCTACGCCGATGTCGATCTGGATCTTGGCTGCATGCCGGGATCGTAACTAGTTCGTTTTTCTGAACGGAAAATTCCCGGCGTCGGGCGAAGTGCGCCAAGGCGTTCTTCGCCGGATCATGTCGACGACGCGGATCGTCGCCCGATTCACGCGGAGCTTGCCATGACCGTCATTCCCACAGCAGAGCAACTCTCGCGAGACCGCGCTGAAAGTGCCGAATCCGCGCTCCTTCTCGACCTTGTGAAGGCGGTGCAACGCGAATCGCGACAGACCCGCCAGAGTGGAGGGGGCGGTAGCGCAACCGACCAATTGCTGAGCCGAATTTACCCGAAGGTCGAAAGCTACTGTCGTCGGCGGCTCGGCGGTGTCAATCAACGGATGCTCTCCGTGGAGGACGTGACTCAGGAGGTCGTCATCGCTGTACTCGGTGCCATACCGAAATACGATGACAGGGGCTCCCCATTCATGGCATTTGTCTACATAATCGCCGAGCGGAAACTGATCGACGCCTGGCGGAAGAACTCGCGCGACCGGTGCAGACCGGTGGCGCTGGTGCCCGATGTTCCCAGTGGTGCCCTGCCGCCGGAGGAGCTCCTCATGTCTCGCGAACTGGGCTTGCACCTGTGCAAGCTGCTCGAGATGCTTCCTGACAAGCAACGTCGCGTCCTGTGGCTGCGCGTCATCGAGGGCTTGTCGGCCGCTGAGACCGCAATGCGGATCGGGTCCACGTCAAGCTCGGTTCGGGTGATGCAGCATCGTGGTCTATCCACGCTGCGAAGTCGTCTCGCTGCTCAGCGCGATCGATCCGAGTGCTCAATCGACGGTGTGCTGAGACGGGATGTCCCGCGTCAGGCGCAACCCACGCGAGTGGCGTGAGAGGTTCGCCGGCGGAATCGCAGCTCCCGGGGGCCACGATGCCCGACACGGCATGCCCTCGACCTGCATGCCTCGCACCGGATGTGCGGTTTTGGACATTCAGTGAGCGGGTCACCTGAGCGGAGCAGAATCTCCAGGGCCTCGTGCGGTTGGGTGTTCTGGTGGAGCAGCTCCTTGCTGCCAGTCGGGGTCAGGTTCGTCAGCTTGATGGTTCCAGCTCTGGTGACGACGGTGAGCCGTGGCCGGCGGCCCGCCACTGTCGGAGGACCCGACGGTCATAGTTGTTGGTGCCTGCGATGCGATCCAGTTCGGCTCCTGTTGGTGTTCGGCCGCGTGTTCGCTCGCGCTGGTAGTGCTGCCACATCCATTGCTCGGCGGTCGGCTCAACCTGCTCAACCGCGTTCTCCGAGACGGCGATGAGAGCTGCGACTCGGCTCTCGTTGTCGGTCTCGGCTGGCTCGGTGTCAGTCTCACCAGTCTCGACCACTTTCACGGTAGGTTCGGTCGTTCCGGTCAGGTTGTCGGCGCGGTGGCGTTTCAACGCGCGGTTCAGCAGCTCGACGGCTAGCAGAAGAGCGAGTGGTGGGCATGCCGCGACCGTGATCGCGAAGATGCTCGGTTCCGGAGCTGTGCCGATGTTCGCGCAAAGAGACAGGGAAATTCCGAAGAAGTAGGCAAGCCAGGCGGCCCAGCGGCCATGAGATCGACTGCCGTCACCAGGTTTCCAGAGTTCGACTGTGGCCGTGGTGAGCAACCCGTCGACGATCAGTGGCCACATCGAGGCGGTGGACTCATCGGCACCGTGCTGGAGGGCGAATGTCCGTCCGTGCCGGTAGAAGACGTGGGCGGCGCCGGTCGCCACCAAAACGGTGCAGGTACATTGCACCCAGAGTGCCCGATCACGTCGGCCTTGCCCGGCAACAGCGCTCACCTTCCCGGCCCTTCGAATACCCCGGCGACGGTATGCAGTACGCGGTGCGGGCAGGCGAAGGTCTGGGGACCGGAGGTCGATCGGCCGGCCGTGCGATGCGGGACGGGATGGTCGAGACAGGCAGTTCCGCAGAGAACACAGGCGAGACCATCGGTTTGCGGTGGCGTCAACCCGGTGACGGTGTTCTCGTTGGCTCCGTGTAGTGACGGCTGGGCGGCGGTAGACGTCACAGTGCTCCCTCCCGGACGGCGTGGGCGAGTGGGTGTGGTTCGCCCGTGAGTGCGGCCAGTGCGGTGGCAACGTCGGTGAGGCTGGCTTTGACGCCGCTGCGAAGAACGTCGGGCACATTAACCCGTACCTGCACGAAGGCATCACGACGGTCACCGTGACGATGCCCGTGCTTGCGAGCGACCATGGCGATCACCGAGTCGCCGGTCTCCTGCGCGACGCGACTCGGATCAAGCCGACCCTGGACTCCGAGACGGGCCAGGCCAGCTGGAACGGAATGGCGCGGTGGGAGAAGGTCGCCGGCAAGGAGTACGTGATCAACCTCGGAGATGGATTCCAGGCCGTCTACCGGCCTTACAGCGTCAACTCGCCGAAGACGACGGAGTTCTCCTTGCGCGGCAGGCTCGAGATCGTCGCGCCCGCCGGTGAAGGGCACGGCCCGGACGTGGTCAAACGGCTCGGGCAGCTCAACCTGGCCAACCGCCCCATGACCCAAGCCGAAGGCGAATACGGCTACCTCGTCGCGAACGTCAAAGCACAGAACCTGGCAGGCAAGACCGAGGTGCAGGCAGCCATCGCGACTGGCGATCAGCTCGAGGAGATGACGCGCCAAGAGCTCTTCCATGAGCGTGCTCACCTCGCCGTTGGTCTGGACGACGTTCAGCTCGCGCGGTTTGCCAAGGATATCCAGCTGGACGCGCACACGCAGGCACTACCGACGAGGGTGAAGGTTCTGCGCGAAGCCGTAGCGAAGGTGACTGGGCACCAGACCGGCCAGGCACTCGCCGCCACCGCGGGCTACGACCCGGTTCCCCGGCGGTCCGGCGGCTGGCTGACGTGGAACCGAATCGATGTCGGCAACTCAATGCCGAAGCTGACGACCGCGTTCAACGGCAAGGCTCTGGTCCACGCCACGTCGGCGTCGGGGCTGAAAGCGATGCTGGCGAACGGTGTGCTCGCCTCCACCGAGCGCCGGACGTTGATGGGGGTGAGCCGTGGCGTCGGCATGAGCGAAGACGAGGACAAACTCACCGGCGGTGCGAGTTCCGTCTTCCTGCGCGTGCTCAGCAAACCACCGTCGGATGATGGCCCGAAGCTGGTGTGGGACCAACCTGAGCGGCTGATGCACCGCGCGGACTACTACGGCGCGAACGCGGATACCTTTGGGGCCGTCAATCCCTCGAAGGCCGGTAAGTACGCGTCGTCCACTCGAGACCCCTTCAAGATCGCCCACTTCACGAACCCTGCCAACGAAGTCATGTTCGGTGATGGAATCGATCTGCTAGGCGCTGAAGGGCCGTCGCGAATTCTCTGCGAGAGCAAGAAGCAGCGGGACGAGATCCACACCATGTTCACGGCCAAAGGCATCACGCATATCGCCGGCAAGCCGATCGACGACGTTCTGAAGGTATGAAAGGAGAGATGACCCGTGAATCGTGAGATCGACCTCGACGAGGCCGAGCGCATCCTCGAGAACCTGGTCGCCGGCCGCGCACAGAAGCGGGCCGACGACCTGCTGCCTGGCGCCGAACTCGTCATCGACGGCGGCCAACGGGTCGCGCTGGCCAGGCACGTACGTCGGGACACGGATGAGCCCGCTCTCCTCTGGGTCCGGCCACTGAGCGCGGCCTTCCAAGACCCGGAAACGCGGCTACCTGTCTTCGATCTGGCGATCATCCGACGTCGGGCGCTCCAGGTCACCGCGGCACGGCTCGATGGCCCGCGGCTCCGGCTCGACCTTGTCGGTGGTGCGACGGCGACCGTGCAGCCGGCGCGTTCTGGCCAGCTCGTCGTCCTGCAGGACTTCGACACCTGGATGACCACGATCCCCGCTGGCGAGCGCGAGGGCCTCGAAGCGCTCGACCACGACTGAGCTTCATCGCATCAAGCGGCTCGTCACCGGGGCTTGTCTCGGGTATGAGTGCGACTTCAGAACCTCAGCTATGCGACGTCGAATGGGTCGCCGAACACCACGAGGCGCACGGCCAGCTGCTTGTTCGCGGCTCCTCCCTCGGAGAGATCATCACGAAGGCGACCGGTGCGCTCGTCGGCCACTTCCCGCCCGTGGGCCAGGCGGGTTTGCGTGTGCGGCCCGGGTGGTGGTGCGCGACCACTTGCGAGTGCCGTCGAGGGCTCGCGGTCTCGAATCATCCGGGGTGGCACTACCGCCGTGCACGTTCGAATGAAGTCGGTTCTTGGTACGGCGCCGAGATCCGGTTCGGGTCTGCGGGCAAGGTGTTCACACGGTCGAGCGACGTGAAGGCCGATTCGGCGGACCAGCCTCCGAGTCCGTGTGACGATCACCGAATGGACGAGGCGGCGACCGCTAGATGAACATCGACCTGCGCATCGTCGTCGGGTTCGTCCTCGGCGGCGGGTTGGCCGCAGTATCGGCTCCGCTGTTCCGCGCCACTCTCAAGACGGCGCCGAAGCGTCCCCACTACATCGCGATCGTGGTCGCAGCCGCCGTGGTCGGAGCGGCTGCCGCCGTTTGGCCGCCCAGCCTGGTCGCCGCAGGCGCCCTCCTTGCGATGATCGGCGTGCCGGCCGCCGCTGTCGACGTCGTCGAGCACCGGGTACCGGACCGGCTCACCGCGCCCCTGGCCGTGGGGGTGGCCATCACGCTGGTCACCGCGGCGCTGATTACCGATTCGGTGCCGTCGTTGACCATGGCGCTCGTCGGCGCCGTGGTGTGGGGCGGCGTGCTGCTGGTGTCGTTCGTCCTCACCGGCGATCCAGGCCCCGGCGACGTCAAGCTGGCGCCGAGCCTGGGGATGCTGCTTGGCTGGCTGGGGTGGAAGTGGCTCCTGACCGGAATCGTCGGTTCCTATCTGCTGGCCGCCCTGCTCGCCGGGCTCGGCCTGCTCGTGAAGCGTTGGAGCCTTCGTGACGGTCGTATGCCGCTCGCGCCGCCGATGCTGGCCGCCACCGTTCTGAGCGCGACGTTGGCCGCGTGAATCGAACGCACGGGGAGAACGCCATGTTCTGAGGGCTCAGACACCAGCGAAGGAGCCCGCCGATGTACGAACCTCCTTGGTACGACTAGGATCTCGAACAAGCCGCATCGAACGCGGCCCAGCGCTTCGACCTCGATGATGACCAGGCCCGTGGGTTGGTCGAGATGGTCGTCGACGCGCTGGAAGAAGGTGGCGATGCCGTCGGCGACGCGGCCTGGGATGTAGAGAACGAACATCCCGGCGTCCCAGGAGAGGACTTCGTCGAAGACGTCGCCGCAGACCTCGGTTACGAAGACCTGCTGTGAGCTGACCGGTTCAATATTCGGCGTCAGCCGCGCCCGGCTTCGAGAGCCAGCGTTCCCGGCCGTCGCGCGGCTGTCCGCCGATGAACCCATCCCAGCAAACCACCTCGTGGGCCACGTCCGTACCGAGAAGACGTGGATCCAAAGTGGACGAAGCGCGGTTGTACGTCAGCACCAGGTTGCTTCCTTGCGTGATGACCTCCGCCATCTGAAGGTGAAAACGTGCCCACTCCAGATAGTTCTTGTACGACCGCTCCAGCCTATTGGCCAGGCGTCGATGGAAGCGGTTCCGCTTGCGCGGAACGTCTGCGATCTCGTCGTGAAGCTCTTTGGCACGAGCGAAGAAGTTCTCGGCCGCGAGACAGTGGTGGGCTGCCGACATGACGTCGTCGGTCGGATTCGTTCGTTTGACTGCGATCATGATTTCCTGCCTTGTTGTCCAGGTGGGGGAGTGTCGATCAGGTTGACCTTCTTGCCGATCCGGACCGGCGCGTCAGCTGGGCCGCGCCAGTGGCCGGACACGACCTTCCAGCGCCGGAGCGAGTGGTTGGGTCCGTATGCCTGCCTTCGAAGGAACGGTGCGACCGGGAAGCGGACCCCCACGGTGCGTCCCGTCGGCTCGAAGGCCCGCGCCGGTCGAGGAGGTGCCTTCCGGCTGACCGAGAGCACTCGGACCGGGTCCGTGGAGTGACCGGCTCGCGCGGACCGCTTCCGCAACGTCTTCGGGAGGTGCTCGTCGGTTACTTCCGTGAAGCCGTTCGGCTGGCAGAAGATCCATCCGGCGTGGACTACGCGTAGCCAGTCGATCGTCGTCTTGGCGGCGGAGACCTTGGTGGGGTCGAGAACTTGCCCGCCGGGCTCGTCGGGGACGACGGCTTGGGTAGCTCCCCAGGGCATGTAGATCTCGTTGTCCCAGGTCAGCTCCGCATTCTGCGAGTGCGCGAGCCGGGTCGCTTCGGCCGTTGGGAAGCCCACCGCGCGGAACTTGGCGATGACCGCCGCGAAGTCGGTGGCGCTCCAGAAGGTCAGCCAGAGTCCACCGTCGGTATGGTTGATGAGGGTGGTCTCTCCCCAAGAGACGGCGACGATGGCGACTTCCTTGCCGTCCGCCCTCGCGTAGGTCGCCAGCGGTTCGGCGAAGAGCATGAAGCCGGTCAGTGCGGGCAAGTCCTGAGGTTCGATGTCCCAGCGGTCCCGAAGATTGCGGGCGGCATGGTGAACGAGGGGCGTGATGTCGCTGGTGACGTAGAACAGCCGCGCTTGATGAAGCCGCAGGTACTCGTCCGCCAGCATCAACTCGGCGCCGATGTCCGGATCACCGATCGGGCGAAGTGTTCCTCGGCCTTCGCGGACCATCGCCGAGGTGAACAGGTGAGCGACGGAGGTCGTGAGGTACTCGGCCAGGTGCTCGCGCAAGGCGGGAAGCTCGCGCGGCTCGGGCGGGCACCAGGCGGCTTCAGTGTGCTCGGCCATGGCGACGCCCCTCGAACCGCTTCCGAACAGCCAACGACCTCGTGTTGATGTGCCGCCTTGCGCCTCCCAAGAAACCTTGAGCACTGAGTGAACAAGGTTCAGGGTAAGTAAACTTTGCATACATAGTCAACAAGGTTTTTTTGAGGCGAGACATGCCGCGATGTCGCTGGTCCGGGTCGGACGCGCAGGTCCCTGTTAACTTCAGCCTGGTGAGCGGCGAAAACCATCGGGTGGAAGATGGCCGTCCGACCGGCGAAGGGCTGACCCTTCGATATCTCGGGATGGTCGAAATCGGGGAGTGGTTCGGGGTCTCGCATCGGACGGTCGCCCTGTGGCGGCGCCGCTACGCCTCTGGGCACCCGTTCCCGGAGCCTGACGTAGTCGTCGGTCGGACACCTGGTTGGTCGCCTGCGCGTGAGGCGGAGATCCGGACATGGGAGCGAGCGCGGCCAGGTCAAGGTGCAGGTGGCGGTCGCCCGCGAAAGACGACGTAGCCGGCTTCCTCTTATCTTCTTCGTGGCTCCCGGGTGAGGGGCTTGTGGTCGCCTGTCTCGGCCTGCCTTAGTTCCTCAGCCGTGTTCATGATCCGGAGGGGATGCCACTGGGTACAGCAGCATCGAGGGGCCACTGATAGGGGCGAGGCCTCCCGTGGAGGCGTGGATGGTAGCTGTTCAATGACTGGGATTCGTGGGCAATTGACGCGTGCCCATCTGGGCGCAGCGCTCAGTGGGCTGGCCAGGGCTGGCGCCACGTATGGGTATGGTCGGAGATCACGCTGGTAATTCTGGCGATTGCGGCTTTGGCATACGGATGACTGTCCCGCTTGTTCCATTGACGCTGTAGCGCATAGGCCACAAGGTCGGCCAACTGTACTCCAGGGCTCGTGTGCGAGCGCACGAAGTGCATAGAGTCGATAACGGTCCGGAGCTTTGCCCCGGGCACTTCACCTCCGCGCCAGTCCTGGAGGTCGGCGACCATCTTCACCGCTCGCAGTTGATGTTCTTTATGCTCGTCCGCGATGAGAATCTTGTTTCCTCCGGTTTTATCGATCTTTTCGAGGAGGAACTGTAGGGCTAGGAGGTATGCGTTCTCGTCGGCGTTTCCTTCGTATCGCTTGTGCAAGCGTTCCTTGTGGATGCTGGCGTAGGACACGTCGATGTCCAGGTCGTCGAGGACCGTGATCGCATCCTCGTACACGGCGATCCGCTCGGCGTACCCTAGGGAGTCCCAAGGGCCTGTACCGTTCCAGATTTCGTTTCCGTGAAGCTCGAAGGCGGCGGGCAGCCAGTCTAGGTGCTTCCACGCCACCTTGCGGAACGCCTCCGCGAGGGGCTGGACCTTATCCTCGTGGACGAGGACGGCGGCCAGCGTTAGCAACTCTTGGTTCTTGGCGCCCTTCCCGACTGAACCTGTCTCATCGATGTACACGAGGTGTGCCATGCGTCTAGTATGGCCGACCGAAGCGTATGGCAAGGGAACGACATCATCCGCACCCTTGCTAGTGACTCGCCGGCACCGGTAGGGGCTGCACAGCGGCGCGACGGCTGGACCATGGCGGCGACACCGTTAGACGAAGCTGCTCGAAACCTTAAGGACGTGCCGCCGAGCTGATCTTTTCCGTGGATTCCTTCTCGTTCGGGGCTGTCTCGCGAAGTTCGTTCAGCTTCCGCAAGTACGGCGCCAGGTCTTCGACATCTTCCAGTACCAACATCGCGGTGGCGGTGTGAACGGCGAGGACCGAGTTGCCGTCGTAGTCCTCGAAGAAGCCGAATGCAGTTTGAAGTTCATCGTCGAAGCTGTCGGACGGAATGATGTGCACGTGGCAGTGCGGCACGGTCGAGGTGATCACCAACTGAAGGAGTTGTTCATCCAGGACGCTGCGCATGGTCGGGTCGTGGAGAGCAACTTCGTCGATGTAGAAGGTGGCGTCGAAGCCCTCTGCCACGCTCTGGAGTACTTGTTGCCGTGAAAGCCGTGCCTGCAAGGCTTCCTTGATGAGCGGGTCCTTGGGGTTCCGGTTGTGTCGCAGCATCACTTCCGCGTACTGCTCGCTCTGCAGCAATGAAGGGATCCGCCGCGGTTCATAGAACGTCATGGTCTTGGCGCTCGCGTGCAGGAAGTCGAAGGTCGGGAGCAGATCGGGCATGTTCTCCGGGTGGCGTTGGAGGTCGTAGCCATTGGCCGGTGACTCAGCCAACTTCTTCAGGCGATCGAACTCGGCCGGTTCCGTCCCGGCTTTTGCCAGGTAGGTGACGATGTCCAGAGGAGACCCTTCGCGCTGTCCGCTCTCCAGCCGAGAGACCTTCGGTGCTCCCCAGCCGAATGGGCGGCAGATATCGACTTGAGCCAGGCTGGAAGCCTCTCGTGCGCGCCGCAATGCGGCGCCGAGCTCTCGGCTTTTGGCTGTTGACTCCTCGGCACGCTTGGATCGTGCCGGTGGTTCAGGTGCCGATTTGAACACGATGGATCACTTTCTCAAGTCGGGCTTGGTCACGGCCACTGAGGACTTGTGGCCAGGGTCGGTGGTGGAGTTCGGCTGGGATGAGAGCCGCCAGCGAGAGCCGCGCGGCGAGCACTTCCCTTGCCGCGACGTCAAACCGTTCGCACGGCCACTGCTGGCTGAAGCAGATTGAGCAGAGGAACGTGACGTCGGGGTCGGGCAGATGTGCGGTCAGGTCGCATACCCCGGATGCGACCTTGCCCAACGGGCTGTCGCTGTCGACGATCACGCAGTTCCACGACCGGATCGATGGTGGTTCTTCCATGATCGGGCCACCCGCCTCGGCGTCGTCACGGGAATGGGTAAGTCTCGTTCGGGCTACTCGGCAAACCGCCCTACGGCCTCCTGGGTTCCTGTGACAGCGGAAGTAGGGCTTCCAGGTACGGCCGTGGCTGGGGCGGGAGAACGATGACTTCGGTCGGCTCGTCGTCCAGCAACTCAGGCTCGGCCGAAGGCCATTCGATTTCCTCATCCTTTCGCTGCCGTCTGACCCTGGCGACGATCGCCAAAGCCGCCCAGTACGGCTGCCCTCGGAACAGGTGGATTCGGCGGCGCCTTCTGAAATGGCTGACGAAAAGCCAGATCAGGCAGACGGTGACTGCGGCAGCGCTGACAGACCAGAACATCGACATGGCGGCCTCCTGGACGGCATTCGCTCAGAAGCCTTCGCGAAGCCGGTAGGCCAGCCGGGCGGAAACGCACGGCCAGATCTGTCCGCAGCACGAGCATCGGCCGTGGAGCGGGTCGGTGTCGGGGAAAGGCGCGTGTACGGCGAGATACAGCGTCAGCAAGCTATACAACTGGACGGGTTCAGGATCCTGCGAGGGGGTGGCTCGCGATTTGGTCGGCCAGAACGGCATCCGACGCTTCGAATGGCGGCGCATCGAGTTCTTGCAGACGGTTGTCGTCATCGCTGACCTCCGGACGCGAGTGGTTTCTTGGACTTCCACCACTCTGGCGTGACCGGTATAGTTACGTAACGGGGTAACGTCGCTACGTTTGGTATTTACCCTCATTTACCCCCTGGCAGAGCCGGAGACCACATGGCCGACGAGAGTGTCACCGCCGAGACGGCGCAAGCCCGTCTCGCTGGGGAGATCAAGCGGCTCCGGGGTGCGGCCGACCTGAGTCAGTCCGGCCTGGGTGAGCGGGTGGGATACACCCGGAACTACGTTTCC
Source organism: Amycolatopsis decaplanina DSM 44594 (assembly GCF_000342005.1). Classification (GTDB taxonomy): domain Bacteria; phylum Actinomycetota; class Actinomycetes; order Mycobacteriales; family Pseudonocardiaceae; genus Amycolatopsis; species Amycolatopsis decaplanina. Next base: position 178,726 of record NZ_AOHO01000078.1, on the reverse strand, counting down.
ATGGCCGAACGGGTCGGCGGGAATCTTCCGTCGCAGAATCTCGTCGAGTCACTCGATCAGGCCCTTGGCGCCGCAGGGCGGCTGTGCGCGCTTTGGCGCGAAGCCAAGAAGGAGCAACAGGTTCGTCGTCGCTTGGGGCGAGTTACGGTCCTGACCAGTTCACCAGAAGGGGTTGAAGATGCCGACCTCAGCCGGCAGGCAGTCGCCGAGGATGCGCGCGATGCCGCGCGGACTGCGCGCATGATCGCGTCTTCGGGAACGACGAACGAGGCCGTCGAACAGTTCGACTCCGAGATCCGCAGGATCGCCGCGGCTTACATCTCCCGGCCGCTGGTCGACGTCTTCGGCGAAATTCGGGAATTACGTCAAGAGGTCTTTCGGATGCTCGACAGCAACCGGATCCCGAACCAGCTTCGTGACCTCTATCTGCACGCGAGCAGGCTCGGCGGCTTGCAGGCGCACGTGTCGCTGGACCTCGGTGACTACCGTGCCGCCGACATCCACGCGCAGACCGCGTGGCTGTACGCCAAACTCGCCGGACATCAGGACATGCTCGGCTGGATCAAGGCGCTCCAGAGCCTGATCGCCTACTGGGATGACCGGCTCGAGGACGCTGTCGAACGGGCACGGGAAGGTGCGTTGTTTCGGCCGCGTGGAACGACTGGAGCGCGCTTGGCGAGTCTCGAAGCGCGGGCATGCGCGGCACGCGGTGACGAACAAGGAACGCTGACCGCACTCGATGTCGCGGAGACCGCGCGCGCCGACGCGACCATGGACGAGTACTCCGGCGTCTTCACCTTTCCCGCGGCGAAGCAGTCGGTGTACGCCGGAACCACGCTGCTGACCTTGAAGAGCAGTCCGGCACTGGCAAAACAGGCCATCGGAAAGTCGCAGTTCGCGCTCGACGTCTACCAGGCGGCGGCCCCCGCCGATCGTTCCGCGGGAGACATCTTCGCTGCCCGCCTCGACTTGGCTGGCGCACATATGGTCCTGGGCGATCTAGACGCCACGCAGTCGTTCCTGGTTCCCGTTCTCGCCGCGCCTCAGGTGCGCCGAACGGCCAGCATCGTCAAGAGGGCCCGCGACATCGGAGATCGATTGAGCTCCACGAAGTACCTCACAACGGCCAGCGCCAAGGGGTTGCGCAACGAGATCCGGGAGTTCTGCGCGCCGCCACCCGCGCTTCCGCCGGGATCGACGGTGGTCGCGAAGTGACGTCGCGACCTGAGGGCGTGGACACGACGAGCCGTGCCAAGCTCGCCGGAAGTGCGTACAAGGACGAAGCCGACCTCGCCGCACGGCAGTCGCTGTACGGCTGGCAGCAGCCGCGCTACGACCTGCCTGGCATCGTCCTCGAACATCTGCCGGCTTCGGCCGCGAGCGTGCTCGACCTGGGCTGCGGGAACGGGAAGTTCCTCGACCGCATCCGGCGTGAGCGTCCGCAGGCGCTCGTCATCGGAGCTGACATCTCGCCGGGGATCCTGGCGCCCTTGCCACCGCCGACCGTGGCGGCTGACGCGGCGGCGCTGCCCTTCGCGTCTGGACGGTTCGACGTCGTCCTGGCGCTGCACATGCTGTACCACGTCGCCGACCTGCCTGCGGCGCTCGAAGAGATCCGCCGGACGCTCGTTCCCGGCGGCCTCGTGTTCGTCTCGACGAACGCGCACAGCGACAAGGTTGAGCTGGACGACCTCTGGTCAGCGGCCGCCGGCGACGTCCTCGGCATCGACAACGGGCCGAGGCGGGTGGCGCTCAGCGAACGGTTCGCGCTCGAAGACGCGCATCGCCTGCTCGAGCCGTACTTCGAACAGGTCACCACGGTCGACCTTCCCGGCGTGATCACCGTCCGCGAGCCCGAACCCGTGCTCGCGCACCTCCGTTCGTACCGGGCTTGGGCTGACGAAGGCGGCGTCCCGTTCGACGCGACGATCGATCGTGCACATGAGCTGCTCGTCCAGCACATCGACCGGCACGGCGAGTTCACGATCTCCTGCCGCGGCGGCGTCATCGTCGCGCGAAAGCGGCTCTGACCAGGCAACTCACAAGTTGATCACCTTGGGTAGTCACGTACTACAAACGGGCGAAAAGTCGCTGATCGTGGTCACGTGACGACACTCCGGGCATACCGTGAGTTTCGGGAGAGGGACGAACGACCCGGCATGGTCAGTCCGGCGGGAGCGTGACCGCGCGACCGCATGCTGAGTTGTCGCCTGGGAGTGCGTGTAGGGGGAACGGATATGGCGGAGCGCCGCCGTGCCGGCTTTGCCGTGCCGTTGCGGAACCCGGAATTCCGGGCGCTTTGGGTCGCCGGGTGCTGTCGATCGGCGGCGACCAGATCGCCCGGGTCGCGTTGTCGTTGCTGGTGTTCAAGGAGACCTCGTCGGCGGCGTTGACCGCGTTGACGTACGCCTTGACCTTCATTCCATCCGTGCTCGGCGGCTTCCTGTTGTCCGGTCTCGCCGACCGCTTTCCGCGGCGAGCGATCCTGGTCGTCACCGACGTCATTCGCGCGGTCCTCGCTGCGGCGATGGCGCTGCCAGGGCTTCCGCTGCCTGTGCTGTGGGCGTGCGTCGCGGTGCTCAGCGCGGCGGCGGGACCATTCAAAGCGGCGCAGTCAGCGTTGCTGCCGCAGGTTCTCGGCCGAGAGGATTTCCCGGCCGGGCTCGCACTGCGGCAATTCACCGGTCAGGTCGCTCAGGTGGTGGCTTTCGGATCCGGCGGGCTTGTGCTGATGTTGATCGAGCCGCATCTTGGAATGCTGGTGAACGCGGGCACCTTCGTGCTGAGCGCCGTGATCATCCTCAAGGGCGTGTCGTCGAGGTCGGTCAGCCGAATCGACACCGAGAAAGAGGAGCCAGCGCAAGCGCCTGCCCGAACGTGGTTCCTGCTTTACGCCCTGGTCCTGCTGGTGGGCGTCTACGTCGTGCCCGAGGGCTTGGCGGTGCCGTATGGACACGCGCTGGGGATCTCCGCCTTCGGCATCGGTTTGCTGCTCGCTGCCGACCCGCTGGGGAGCGCCATCGGGGCCTGGCTCACAACGCGGTTCCGCTTGCCCGCTACGCCGCTGACCGCGTTGCTGTTCGCGGTGGTGGCCGGCTTGCCTCTCGCCGCCTGCGTCTTCGAACCGGGAGTGGTCACTTCGATCGTCCTTTGGGCGGCATCCGGTGCCGTCTCGACCGCCTTTCTCATCCAGGTGCAGACCGTCGTCGTCGACCTGGTGCCGGATGCCCGGCGCGGGGGAGTGATGGGTCGGATGTCAACGTGCCTGCAGTGTTCGCAGGGCATCGCGATCCTGGGCGGCGGGCTGGCCGCCCAGCAGTTCGGGCCATTCAGAGCGGTTGCCGCCGCGGGCGCCGTCGCGGTCGGCGTGGCGGCGGGGATCAGCGTGCTGTGGGCCCTGACCCGCTCCCGGCGGCGAGCCGGGAGCGAGCGTGGTTCAGCGAATGAGGACGCGCGAGATCACCAGTCCTTGTTGGTCATCGATGAACCCTCCTCCCAGCGAACGGACTGCCTGGACGGCCCGCCCGCTGAGAACACCCCGACGACGGCGTCCGCCGGAGGACCGCCTGGGGACGCAAGCGACTCAAGTATGCAGGTCAGAGCCTCCGATGTGACCAGCGAGGCCTCCGGTGATACAGAACGTATTTGGAATGTCACACGGTGGAAGCTCTGGTCGCTGCAGGGACGGGTGATCGCCTTCGTTCTTGCGGTCGAGATCGCCGCGGTCGTCTTCACGCTTCTGCTGGACGGGTTCACGCCGGTGAGCCGATCCGATCTCTTCCGGTTCGGTGTCCTGGTGGTGCTCGGACTCCTCGCGGCGGAAGTGACCCGGGCTGTCGAGCAGATGCGGCGCCGGTTCTCCGATACACCGCACGTCAACATGAGCTCGGTATGGACCCTCGCAGCGGCCTTGCTGGTCACGCCGGCTTTAGCGGCAGTGATCGCGGTCATCCTCTACGGACACATGTGGTGGCGCAGCTGGCGTCGAGTGTCCGGCATGTGCCTTTACCGGGTGGTGTTCAGCGCGAGCTCGGTGGTCGTCTCCTGTTGTTCGGCCATCGCGGTGGCCCGCTGGCTCCCCCCTGTCCAAGCCCTCGAACGCATCGACGACGGCGCACTGTTGGGTCTGGCCGTAGTGGTCGTCTGCTATTGGCTGGTGAACTCGGCATTGGTCGCCGGGGTGATCGCGTTGTCGCCTGGCAAGCGGTCAATCGGGGCACTGGTCGGCAGCTGGAGCGAGAACAGCCTCGAGTTCGCGACGTTGTGCGTCGGCGTCCTGGTCACGTTGTTGATGGTCTGGCATCCGCTCGCGCTGGTCTTCGTCATGCTGCCGCAGTATGTGCTGACGCGCAGCGTTCTCGTTCGGCAGCTCGAAGCCGCGGCGACCACGGACAGGAAGACCGGCTTGCTCAACGCCGAGACGTGGAAGACTCTCGCGGAGAACGAGGTGGCCAAAGCTCGGCATCACCATGCGCCGATCGGCGTGCTGATGATCGATGTTGACAAGTTCAAGTCCGTAAACGACACCTACGGACACATTGCCGGTGACAGGGTCCTGCGCGAGATCGCACAGGCGATCGTCGAAAACGTTCGGTCGTACGACATCGCCGCGCGATTCGGAGGAGAAGAGTTCGTCGTTCTGCTGCCGAGCGCTGATACGGCGGCCTCGGCTGGTATCGCGGACCGTGTCTGCGAGGCGGTTCGAGGGATGAGGTTCGATAGAGAATTGGGCGATTTGCGCCTTAGTGTCTCAATTGGTGTAGCTTCCTATCCGGAAGCGGGCGAAACCCTCAACGATGTGCTCGTGGCGGCGGACAACGTCCTGTTCGCGGCGAAGGACGCTGGGCGGGACAGGGTTCGTTCATTGATCCCGGCCCCTCGCCGTACGGCATCCGCCAGGGCGGATTAAACGCCTCGGCGGTCGGCTTCGTCGGCGTGGCGTTCCGCTTGGTAACCCTGAGCCCACTCGGCCAGCGGCCGGATGGCGCGGAGCAACGAACGTCCCGTCGGAGTGAGCACGTACGAAACCGTCGCGAAGTTGCCCGATTCGGCGTGCCGCTCGATGAGCCCGTCCTCGCGAGCACGCTGCAGGGTGTCGCTCAGCACTCGGTTCGAGAGCAAGCGGTCTCGGTCGGTGCGCTTCTCGACGTCGTTGATCGAGGCCAGCAATTCCTTGAAAGGCGTCTCGCCGCGAGCAAGCCCGGCCAAGACGGCGACGGTCCACCTGCCCCTCAAGAGATCCAAGGCGGTCTGGACGCTGTGCCGGTACGGAATTTCCCACCCCTCCATACCGACCAGCTAACACGATTCGCGACGGCTTGCGCGCGAGCAATTCTACTCATCCCTACACCCGGACGAGTGAACAAAAGCCCTGATGAGCCAAGGCTCACCCGATGTTGACCTTGCCCTCACCAGGCCGGAAAGCGGTATTCCTGATTTGCCAGGAACGGACTGCCTGGCGACGCAGGAGAAAGAAACGAAGGCCGGCTGGACAACCTCCCCCGTTCGAGGAACTCGCAAGCGCCTCGGGCAGCTCCAGCCGGCCTTCGCCTTCAAACAGGTTCACGGAGGGAGGCCGGATGCCAGCCGAATACGTTCTCGACTGTGGTGATCGAGCGAAGCTCCCCGCGGGCGAAGACGATGAAGAACTGTTGAGCCGGTTCATCTGGTGTGACGAGTGCCGGATCTGGCGGCGCGTCATCGAGCAGGTGGATCCCGCCGATCTGGATGCCGAGGTCGGAGGATGACCGTCACCGATTTCACCGAGCGCTTGAGGAAGGCTCGACGACGTGTGTCCGACCTGGAGCCGCCGGCGAAGAGCACATCGCGTTGGCTCAACCTCGCCACGGTGGTCGTCGCTCTGGTATTCGCTCTGGTCATCGTCCATCTCGTCGCGGTCCTCAGGGACAAGACGGTGCCCGCGCTTGTACTGGCCAGGGATGTCGGCGCAACTCAGCCGTTCACCGAAGCAGACTTGGCCGCTGTCGACCTGGTCCCTGACCACGACGTCCGCTTCATCAGAGCGGCCGACCGAGCCGCTGTCATCGGTCGCGCGCCTGCCGTCGGCCTTCAAAAGGGGACGCTCCTCGCTGCGGCCAGCCTCATACCGGAGGGCGTGCCGGGAACCGGATTTCAGGTGGTCGGCCTGCGGGTCGAAGCCGGCCACCGACCAAGCCAGCCTCTTTGGCCGCATGCGCGGGTCTGTGTGTCTCCTCTGCCGCAAGCACTGCCCTGTGACTCGCTCTCGTTGGCGAGAAACGCGTTCGTCGCCAGGGTCGCCGGAGTCGGAACACCTGACTCTGACGGGACTGTCGTGGTCGACGTGATCGTCGATTCCGAGCACATCGGTCCGGCTCTGGCTGCGGCAAGTGGGTCCGTGATCATCAGCCTCAGGGGAGCATGAAATGAAGTCCAAGTTCGTGATCGTCTTGCTCTTCGCGGCCACCACGGCCGCGTGCAGCGAAACTGGAAACACGCCCTCGGCCACGCCGGCCGCACTTCCGGCATCCCCGACATCAAGTCACGTCCCGACAGCTGAGGACGTGGCGAAGCAGAAAGCGCTCGAGGCTTACGAAGGCTACTGGCGCGTCAGCACCGCTGCGGAGAAGGCACCGCAGTCGAAGGACTGGCGCTCAGCGCTGGGCGAGTACCTCGTCGACCCGGAGCTGACGCGTCACCTCGCGGAAATCCAGAACCTGGCCTCCGTGCCATCGCATATGGAAGGTGACTATCGGCGTGCCCCTGCGGTGACCGCGGTGTCGCTCGACGAGTGCGACCCGCGGATCAAGATCACCGACTGCCTGGACCGGACTGGACTCCACCTGATCAGCGACAAACCGGGCGAGCAGGGGCGGGTTCTCGACAACCCGGACCAGCCGCGACGGTACGAGTTCCGGGCCGAGATCGTCCGGTACGCCAGCCTGAACGACCGCTGGCTGGTCCAGGTCGTCGACGCCGCCTTGGACAAGCCATGCTGACGAAGACGATCGGCTCGGCGCTGCTGGTGACCGCGATGGTCAGCCCGGCGGCGTGGGCCGGCCCGGCGCCAGGCCCAGGTGGTTGCCAATCCTCGGGGGTGCGCGGCACCTGCTGGGTCGGTGCGACAGATCCCGGCCGTCCGGGGCGCGAGGGAGGCCAGCCGGGGACAGGACCAGCCAGCCCGGGAAAGCGCGCCGGACCTGCTCCGCAATGCGTTCCGATGGCGATTCCCCAGCCGGCGAGCGGCGACCCGATGTGGGCGGGAAAGGACGCGTCGAAGGGGCGGCTGGTCGTGATGATCTGCGGCGTCGGCGGGCCCGGCGGTGGGTATCCCGGCGACGCTCGGGTGGCTTACGTGTCCAATGGAGCCGAGGCTCCCGTCGTCCCGCAGGTTTCGCCCGCCGAACTCGCTCGGCAGGCGATCGACCAGATGGGACTCTCGGCGCCCGACATCAGGCTGGCGCCGCCCGCCGATTCGCCGTATGGAGCCACGATCGGCTTTCCGGTGTGGATGTGGAGCGCACGAAGCGAGGCCACCACCGGCCCAGTCATCCGGACTGCAACCGCTGGAACCGTCAGCGTGACGGCTATCGCCAAACTCGCTCGCATCACCTGGTCGATGGGCGATGGGGCGACGAAAGCTTGCGCTGGACCGGGCACGCCGTTCACCGAAGACAGAGCTGGCCTCGCGTCACCTGACTGCGGGCACGTCTACCTGACGAAGGCTTCGTCCGGTGCCTTCGCCATCGCCGCGACCGGCCACTGGGAGATCAGCTGGTCCGGCGGCGGGATGTCCGATTCCGAGGCGATGGACCTGACATCGAGCGCCAGGTTGCCCGTCCGCGAAATCCGCACGCTGAACTCCGGGGAGGACGGCCATGAATGACCCAGCTCAACTCGAGAAGCCATCGCTCGCGCCCGAGATCCGCCCACTTCGGCGGCGCCCCTCGAAGCTACTGATCCTCGTGGGTCTCGTACTGGCTGCGCTGTGCGCGACCGGGACCGTGTTCATCTACCGGAACGTCGACACGACGATCGCCGCGGTAGGTGTCGCCGCTCCTGTCCGATACGGGCAGGTCGTCCTCGACAGCTCCGTGCGCGAGGTCCAGGTCCGACCTGATCCTGGCCTCACACCGGTGCTATGGAAGGACCGGTCGCAGCTCATCGGGCGGAAGGCCACGACGAATCTCTGGCCGGGGAGCGTGCTGACCGCGCAGGCGGTCGGAGGAGAGCTCCCGCCAAGGGCGGGAGAGCAACTCCTGGGTATCGCCGTCAAGCCGGCTCAGCTCCCGGCGACTCCGCTGGAGCCGTTGAAGCCTGTTCTCCTCGTTCCTTCCGGCCAGGGCGGCACAGTGACCGAAACCTGGGAACCCGTGCAAGGGACGGTCATCCGCGTTGGGAGCGAGATCAGACCGGACTCCGTGTGGTCGACGTCGTCGTGGCCGATCACCAGGGCCCGAAGCTCGCGACCAAGGGATCCGTGGGCACGGTCGCGATCGTTCTGCTGCCGGGGAGTTGAGCGAACCATGCTGATCACATTCACTTCCCTACGAGGAAGTCCGGGGACCTCGGCCGCGACGCTGGCCTTGACGTGGGCATGGCCGCGGCACGCTGTCGCCGCGGAGTGCGATCCGTCCGGCGGCCAGGCGCTGGCGGTGTTCGACCCGGGCGGTTCGCTCGGCCACCGAGGGATGTTCGAGGCGATGCTGGCCGCGCGGACGATGCCGTTGCCGCAAGCGTTGTGGCAGCAGGCGATCACGCTGCCGGACGGCACCGGACGACACTTTCTCCTGCCGGGGCCGCAAACGACCTCGGATTGCGGAAAGCCTGCAATGGCAGCGACTGGCGCTGACGTTCCGGACCTGGGAGTCGGTCGACGTCCTGGCGGACTGCGGTCGACTTCGTTCCCGCGGCATGCCGCACGCTGTCCTGGGGAACGCCGACCTGACGGTGCTGGTCGTACGCAACGACCGGCATTCGCTCCGAGCCCTGTCGTCCTCTGTGGACTTGGTTCGCGAAGAGATCGGCCTGCTCGGCACAGCAGATGATGGCTTGGTGGTCGTTGTTGCGGCTACTCCCACTGGGTTTCCACTCAAGGAGGTCGAGAGGCAGTTCGCGAAACTCGGTCTACCGGTTGTCGGTGAGATGCCGTGGGATCCGTCCTCCGCCACGCAGTTCACGGACACGTTTAGGCCAGGCAGACGCTTCGAGACCTCGTCGTTGCTTGAAACGTCCCGAAAGCTCGGATTCGAAATCGGCAAGCGAGCCTTCACTCGGTCGCGAAGGCTTCGAGGGCGGTCGATCCTTCAGCAGGCCCCGGCCAGGCAAGAGAGGCCACGACGTGAGCTCGTGCGGAGGCCGCCACCGCCCTCGATTCCGCGGCCTGCCGGATCTGCTGGCGAGGGGAACCGCCATGCTGGTTGAACAGGACTTCGCGGGAGCGGACGAGCTTGTCGATCGTGTCCAACAAGTTCTCGCGAAGCAGGTTGAAGAAGAGATGGCACGCCATAGCGAGCCGGAATCGGGAAGTTTCGAGCGTGCGCTCGCCGGAAAGCTGATCGACGAAGTCCTCTCGGCTGCGATCAAGGAGTGGGTCGGCCGAGGTAAGCCCTTTCTTGACCCCGGCAAAGAGTGGTTCGTCAAGCAGGCCGTGATGGCGGAGATGTTCGGCCTGGGACGGCTGGAACCGTTGCTGGCGGACGAAGGCGTCGAGAACATCGACATCATCGGCAACGAGCCCGTCTGGCTGTCCTACGCGGACGGCACGGTCATGCGCGCACCCCGGATCGCACCGACCGACGAAGCCTTGCTTCGCTGGTTACAGCGCCTGGCTGCCCGCCACGGCCGGACCGAGCGCTCCATCAACAGCACGTCACCCCTGCTGAACATGGAACTACCAGGCGGGGAGCGCCTGGCCGCCACCATCGAAGTCAGTGACCGCCCGCACGTCTCCATCCGGCGGCACCGGCTGTCCAAGACAGGGCTGGCGGACCTCCGCAAGCGGCGGATGATCTCGACGGCGCAGCTCGCGCTCTTGCGCGCGGCAGTGCGAGCGGAGAAGAACATCGTCGTTTGCGGCAGGCAACGGGCGGGGAAGACGACCCTCCTGCGGGCCCTCTGCTGGGAGATCCCTCCCGACGAACGGTTCGCGACACTGGAGACGGAGTTCGAACTCGGCCTGCACCGGCATCGTGATCGCTTTCCTGCTGTGGTCGCGTTCGAGGAACGGGTCGGTAATTCGGAGCGGTCCGGCGGCACCGTCGCCGACCTGTCGCACTTGGTCTGGCAGTCGCTTCGCATGCACACCACGCGCACGATCGTGGGCGAGGTCCGCGGCCGCGAGATCATCCCGATGCTCGACGCGCTTTCGACGGGCGGATCGGGCTCGCTCTCCACACTGCACGCCCGCAACGCGGGGGACGCCATCAACCGAATGGCCCGCCTCTGCCTCGAGGGGAACTCGGCTTGGACCCCCGAGTTGGCGCACGAAACCGTGGCACACGCGATCGATCTCATCGTGCACGTCGAGCTTGTCGCCGACAGAAGCAGTCTCGATCGCTACGTTGCCGAGATCATCTTCGTCGAAGCCGGCGAGTATGGGCGACCTGCGCGGACCTACCTGTTCCAACGTGCTGCAGGCCGCCGTTCGGTGCCTACCGGCAATCTGCCGACCGACATCGACGACTACGAGCGTGCCGGGTTCGACCGGAACTGGCTGACCTGTGGCAGCGATGGGGAGTGGGCACATGCCTGAACTCGTCCTTGTTCTGCTCAGCGTCGGTCTCGTCGGCAGTCTGGCCCTCATCGTCGCCGGAGCGTTCGGTATCGGCCGACGGCGACGGCTTGTCTTCCAGCCGAAGGCACTTCGGCGGCATCGCGGCCTGCGTTGGCGAGGACCGCTCGCACTGTCAGCCGGCGCTCTGGTCTGGCTTGTCTCCGGCTGGCCGATCGCTGGGGTGGCCATCACGGTATTCATCGTCTTCCTGCCGTGGCTTTTCTCAGCGGGAGCGATCGCCAAGCAGCGCATCGAGCGACTGGAAGCCCTGGAAACCTGGTTGCGACGTCTCAGCGACGTCATGGCGGCGGACAACACGGGGCTCGTCAGCGCCATACAGAGCTCCACCCGCGAAGCGCCGGCGTGCCTCGCCCGCGAGCTGACCACGCTGGCGTATCGCCTACGGACCTGGGACGTGCAGGAAGCCCTGCTCGAGTTCGCCGACGACATCGACGACCAGATCGGGGATGCCACGGTAGCCGGTCTCTGCGTCGCGCACCGCCAAGGCTCAGGGGTTGTTGGTCTGCTGCGTGCGCTCGCTCGGCAGGTTGCCGAGGACATCGTCGCTCGCCGGACCGCGGAATCCGAACGGGCCCGAAGGAGGTCAACCGCGCGGATCCTGCTCAGCATCTGGGCGGCGATGTTCGTGGGCATCGCTCTCTTCGGTAGCTCGATGTACACCTCGGCCTATGCCACTGCGGTTGGGCAGGTTGTCCTGGCTGTGGTGCTCGGTCTGGTCGGGGCCTCCGCGGTATGGCTGCGGCAATTGGGTCTCGAGCCGCCGGCCGCCCGATTCCTCGCCCGGCGGCGGACATGAATACGTTCGGCCAACTCATCCTGCTGGCCTTCGGAATCGCCGGCGGCACGACACTGATCGTCGCGGCATACGTGCCCGGACGCCTCCGGCTCAGCGATGTCCTGAACGGTCCACCTGTCGTTTCGGACAGTTCGTCGCTGAATCCAGCGTTCCGGGCGTTGATCCGGCTCGCCGACCGCTGCGGAGCGAGGGTGCCGACCACAGATCTCGACCTTGTCGGCCAGACACGCGAATCCTTCATGCTGAACCGCATCGGCTATGCGTCCGCCGGAGCTCTGGCGGTTCCGCTGACGAGCGCGGCACTCGCGATCCTCGGCGCTGGGACACCGGTCTTTCTGACTGGAGCGATGTCACTGTGCGCGGCAGTATTCGGCTGGACGCTTCCGCGACTCCTGCTGCATGCCAAGGCGCAGAAGGCGCGGGCGGCGTTCCGAGACGCCCTTGTCGCCTACGCGCACCTCGTCGCTCTCGGACGTCTCGGCGACCGCGGCCCGGTCGAAGCGATGCGCTATCCGGCCTCGTTGGGCGAAGGCTGGGCGTTTCACCGCATCCGGCTGGCGATGAACGAAGCATCCCTGCGCGGCCGGATGCCTTGGGAAGGTCTCGAGCGCCTCGCCGATGAGCTGGGTGTCCGTGAACTCAGGGATCTCGGCCACATCATCACCAGCGCGAGCGAGGGCGGAGCGAGCATCGCGGACACCCTGCGCTCGAAAGCGGCATCGATCGCTCAGCAAGGCCTGGCGGATCAGAAGACCAGCTCGTCGATCCGTTCGGATCGGATGGACATGCCGATCGCCGTGATGGGCTTGGCATTCATCGTCTTTCTCGCCTTCCCCGGCATCTTCACGATGCTCGGCACCTGAAACAGAGGAGAAGTCCATGCTCAAAACAGTGGTGGCCCGCCTGCAGTTCACCGTGCTCACGATCGGATGCGTCTTGCAAAGGCGTGGAGCGCAGTTCGTGCGCGAGGGCGAGCGCGGCGACGAGAACATCACCAAAGCCATCTACGCCGTACTCGGTCTCGTGCTGGCCACCGCGATCGCCGGGGCGGTCACGGCCTTCGTGAACGGCAAGCTGCCACTGATCGGAGGGCAATGAACCTCCGGCACGGCGCCGCCCAGCTGCCCGGCGAGCGCGGCGACGAGAACGTGTCGGCAATCCTCGGCCTGGGCGCACTTCTCTTGGCCACATGGTTCGTCCTGCAAGTCGTTGTGCTCTTCCTAGGGCGGAACGTTGCTTTGGCAGCGGCGCGGGACGGTGTCAACGCCGCGCGGCTGCCGCCCGTTGACGTGGTGGCAGCCGAGCAGCACGCACAGAACTACGTCAACCGGGTGACCGGCAGTTGGCTGTCCAATGTGAACGCCGAAGCCACCAGCGACGGCCGGAACGTCTCCGTCATCGTCACCGCTGAGGCCGCCTCACTGGTACCGTTCGCGCGCTTCTCGGTCAGCCAACGCGCGTCCGGGCCGATCGAGCAGCTGACGCCATGAAGCGCGGTGATCGCGGCGATGTCAACATCGAAGTCGTGATCGGCGTGTCGGCGCTGATCGTCCTTCTCGGTCTCGCGCTGGTCGGCATGCGGGTCATCACCGCGGAATCCGCGGTGGACGAGGCAGCCCGCTCTGCCGCGCGCGCGGCTTCCATCGCCCGTGACGGTCATGCTGCGGCGTCGGTAGCCGAGGCGCGGGCGCAAGCGGTCATCGCTCAGCAGGGCTTGAACTGCGCGCAGCTCAACATCACTGTTGATGCTCGAGACTTCGCCAAACCGCTGGGCGAGACCGGCTACGTGATCGCTACCGTCAGCTGTGAGATCACCTTCGGCGATCTCATGATCCCGGGTACGCGACTCACCGCTTCCGAGTTCCGATCACCGATCGATCGCTATGGAGCCCGTCGATGATCCGCTTACATGGTGAACGCGGCTCCGTCTCGGTGTGGTTGATCGGGCTGAGCATCGCCCTGATCATCGCCATCGGGTGGGCGGTCGACGGCAGTCGCAAAGCCCAAGCCCACTCGGAAGCGACGTCGATCGCCGAAGAAGCCGCGCGCGCAGCGGGGCAAGCTCTGCGCGTGCAGGCTCTTGCCGCCGGCCAGGTCGCAGACGTCAACCCGCAGCAAGCCGTCGCTGAAGCAGAGCGCTACCTCGCGGCGACGGGCACCGCCGGAACTGCTGCCGTGCGGGGTAACCGGATCGTCGTCGACACCACGATCACCAGAACCACCATCTTCCTCGGCATCGTCGGAGTATCGGAGTTCTCAGTGCGCGGCCACGGCGCCGCCGATCTGGTCTCCGACGGATAGGAGCACCGCCATGAGAAGGCTCGCGCGAATCCTCCTCGGCGTCTTGGGTCTCGTGCTGCTCCTCGGCGGGCCGCCGCTCCTCCTGTGGACGTTCAGGCCGGCGTTCCTACCGGATCACGTGCCGGCCTTCCCTGAAGTCGTTGGCTGGATCACCGAGCGAGACACCGGTCAGGTCTTCCTGCTCGTGGTGGCGGTCGCCGGGGTGATCGCCTGGTTGCAACTCGTCGTCGCCGTGGTGCTCGAATGCGTAGCACTCGTGCGCGGAGTGGCCGCTCCGAGGCTTCCTGGGTTCCGCTGGGCTCAACGACTCGTCGCGAGTGTCCTCTTAGGGTTGGTGATTGGTACGACGGCTGCGGAGGCCTCCCAGGCTTCCGTCGTCGCCCCGCCGGTCTCCGGACAGAGAAGCCACCAGGCCGTGGATGAGGCCGATCCTCCGGTCGCCGGCGGGTACACAGTCGTTCCCGGCGACTCGCTGATGAGCATCGCGGCCGAGCAGCTCGGCAACGAGAGTCGCTACGAGGAGATCTTCGATCTGAACCAGGGCCGCCGTCAGGCAGACGGAGAGGCTCTCCGAAGCGTCGACCTGATCAAGCCCGGGTGGCGTCTCGCGCTGCCTGCCGAACCACAGTGCGTCGAAGTCATCGTCGGCGCAGGTGACACGCTGACTCAGATCGCTCAGAAGCATCTGGGCTCCGCTTCCCGGTACGTCGAGATCTTCGAACTCAACCGAGGTCGGCCGCTGCCCGGAGGCCGGGTCCTGAACAATCCGGATCTGATCCATCCCGGCGATGTCCTTGAACTTCCCGGAGCGACAACGCCTGGACAAGGTGGGGGAGCAGCGTCTGAAGGCGCGGCTTCTGCACAGGTCGCACCACCTGGCTGTGGGCCCGAGCCGGTGCCGCCACCTGCACGGCCGCCGGGACCGACTTCGCCCTTACCCGAGCGGGTACCAGCGCCGGTCCCCGCTCCGGCGCCCGTTGAGACGGCTCCCAAAAGCGACGATAACGTCGTACCTCTCGTCGCCGTCGGGTTCGGAGGGCTTCTCGCCGCCGGCATTCTGGCTGCCCTCGCCCGGCGCAGGATGCTCGCTCAACGCCATCGTCGTCCTGGACGACGAATCCGCCGTCCACCGCCCACGGACCTGGAGACCGCGCTCAGGAAAGCCGAGGAACCTGCCACGGCTGAAGCTCTTGACGTCGCGCTGCGCAGTCTCGCTTATCGCGCCAGGAAGGAGGGCGTTTCGCTGCCTGCCGTCCGGTCCGCAGTGGCAGGGAGCCGCAGCGCGGTCCTGTACCCGCAGGAGCACACAGAATTCTTTGCTGATTCGCTCGATGTCGATGAGCTGGGCGGAGTTCCAGCGCCCTATCCGGCGCTTGTCACAGTCGGCCACGACCCTCGCCGTGACCTTGTCATGGTCAACCTCGCGGAGCTCGGCACGCTCACCCTCGACGGGGCCATAGAAGAAGCCGAGCCGGTCTTGTTGGCCATGGCCTGGGAACTGGCGACGTCCACTTGGTCCGGATCCGTCCCCGTGACGTTGATCGGCTTCGGGCGCTCAACCGCGGACCACAACCCTGATCGCTTCCGCCACTTCACTTCGGTGGACGAGTTTTCCAAGGCAGACGCGACCCCACCGAGTGTGGTCCTGTCTGCTGAACCTTTCGACGTGAAGCAGCGTGAGTGCCTTGCCGCGGTGGTCGCCGCGAGCACAGCGGCCTCAGATGGCTGGAGGCTCGATGTTTCCACGAAGTCCACGTTGATCGACGACCTCGGCATCGAAGTCGAGTTCCAGCGCCTGACCGTCGACCAGGCGGAAGAACTCGTCGCGACGCTCACTGCCGAGGTCAAAGCCGAACAGATGCCCGCAAACGACTCCCCGAATGTTCCGGCCGAACCGCCGTCGGCAACGGGACCTGAGCTGAGACTGCTCGGACCGGTCGGATTGCACAACGTCGACCCGACGAAGGTCGAAGGCAAGAAGATCAACCGGCTCACCGAACTCGCGGCGTTTCTGCTCCTCCATCCCGGGGCGACCGCCGAGGAAATCTCCCGACAGCTCGGAACTGACACCCGTCCCTGGTCCCCGGCGACCCGGCAGGGCTACATCTCCCGCCTGCGAACCTGGCTCGGCCACGACGAGAACGGCGACCTCTACCTCCCGAACATCGAAGTCAACGGAGGCGGCTACCACCTGTCGAAGTCGATGAACAGTGATTGGCATCGGTTCCGGCAACTCGTCGGGTCCGGCCCGAACCGTGACGTCTCCGATCGGCGGGCTCGGCTGGAAGCAGCGCTGGAACTCGTCACCGGCATGCCGTTCAGCAGCATCGGGCCTGGCCGATATGCCTGGAACTCGTGGCATCAGCGAGAAATGATCGACGCCATCGTCGATGCCGCCCACATGCTGGCCGAAATCTGCCAGCAGGACGGTGATTTGCCAGCGGCTCGTCGCGCGATCCTCCGAGGCCTTCTCGCCGAACCCGTCAGTGAACTTCTCTATCGAGACCTTCTTCGCGTGGAGCACCGAGCGGGAAACCGCACTGCGGTGAAAGACGCCGCCGGCAAGTTGGCCGATATCGCGGCCGCGCTCGATGTCGACCTCGACGAGGAAACCGCCACGCTCGTGGACACCCTGCTCGGCTCTGGTGAAGGCAGACTCACCAGACATTTACATTGCACTCACCCGAATACGTCGCGATAAGTATGGTCTCGCCTTCGTTCGGAGGCAGGAGACCCTTTAGGAGAAACCATGTTTATCGCGACAAGAATTCTTCTCACCGCCTTCGTCTGTGCAGCCGCCGTGGGATTCGGTGGCGCCGAAGCTTCGGCCTCCCCGCGCGAGGGGCTCTATCAGTGCATCGCGCAGGACAATGCCCCGCTGTGGTACCACGGTGTGATCCTCCGGTTTGCCAACAAAGGGCAGGGCCTGTACGACATACTCGACTTCGGTGGCCAAAGGATCTGGGGAACACTCTGGGGCGGCGGCATGTCCTACCAGATCGACCGGTGGAACGTCGGCTGGTGCTAAGGGCTGTTCAGGGGCTTTCCGGCGTTCAACGCGGGAGAGCCCCTACGGCCATGAAAGACGGAGCGCTCTGGGTGAAAGCAGATGGCCGACAGCGTCACATCGGCAGATGAGGCTCGATAACGTGCTGCCGCGTCGCGATCAAAGCTGAGCGTTGCTTCCACTTGACTGGTTGATCCACGAACCCGCTGGTTAAGAGTGAGCTGCTTTCTATGTCGGATGGTATCGAGTGATGCCGAACAAGACCTTTTCGTCTGGTCACCACGCATCGGCAGTGTCGGGGTATGTCGGCTGGTGTCGGACTGTTTCGGACCACTCGGGCTCGCAGATGTCGGGTTCTGTCGCCTACTCCCGCAGTCTTGGCTGCTTGCTTTGCCGGCTGTGGACGATAAGGGTAAGGGATCGCCGCGATCCGGGAGTAACCCCATAGCGTAAGCCGGCGGTGGCTTCAAGTAGGTCCCCGCGGAGTGCTGCCGTCTTGAGCTGTTCTTCGCGCACGGATTCGGCGATCATGACCGACGATGCGCGACCGGCGGCCGCCTGAACTCCTTGAGAGCAGCTATCTCGCGGAGATGGCCGTCGACTGAGACGCCCTTTTCAGCGAAGCGCGTTGCCCTGATATCGGTCAGCATCGAGCCGCGAGACACGAGAAGCTCAAAGGTGCTGTCAGAAAGGGCAGCGTTCGCGTGTCCTCACTTGACGTTCTCGATCGCGGCGTCGGAAGCTCGGGACAAGGCCTCACGCGTGTGACATGCCTGCCTGGTTCGAGAGGACTCCTGTGATCAGCGGATTGACCGGCTCGACGGTGAATACTCAGCAGCAGAGGCCGAGATGGCCCGCCGTGCTGCTGCCCGTGGCGATTTTCGGCTTCGCCGCCTGCGGCGCCACCCGACCGGATGAGCAGCCCCGGCAGGGAGCCAGCGGCGCAATCAGCCCGACCAGCCAGGCGCCTGCCATGACAAGCGGGCCTTCTCATCCCCGCAGCGCCACCGGCTCGGAAACTCCCGAGGCAGCCGTGGAATCGTGGGTCACCCAGATTCTAGGCGGGCACTACGCTGAAGCCTGTCTGGCAAGCGCACCTGTGGCTTCCCCCGGCGAGGATCCCGAAGCCCTGTGCAGCAGCCCCGATGTGCTCAAGACGGGGGAGTCCCTGCGCGAAGCTTGGGCCAAGCCGGGTGTCAAGTTGCCTCCGCAGGGAAAGGTCGACGTGACCGGCGTGACCGGCGAAGGTGACAAGGTCACCGTGCCGGACACGGCGATCACCCTCGACGGCCGCACGCTGCGCAGCCTCGCACTCATCGGCTCCAGCGGTGATACGACGTCGTTCAGCCTCACGCTCGATGTGCAGAAACTCGACGGAAGCTGGTATGTCGGCAACCTGAATTTGAACATCTGAACCTGCCGCACGCGCGCTCTCGACGACTGGGAATCAGTGGCCGCGAGTTCCTCCCCTGCTCTTGACGCCGCGACCTTTGGGCTCACAGGGGATCTCGCCGCCGCGTGGGACCACCTGGATCTCGACGGGCCCCACGAACAACGTGCACGCAAGCATCAATCGGACAATCAGTCGTGCGGATGTGTCCGATGTGGACACTTGGGGCGCGGCAGGAGCTCGGTCACGCCACGTATGTCTTACCCCTTCGATAAGTCATGCCGGGCCTGGCGACCACGAACTCCTTGATCAGGAGCTGAGTAGTTACGGGGCGTCAACGTCGACGCTCAGCTCGCGAAGAGTCGTGCGAACTCTTCCACCTGCCCCACACTCGTCGGATCCTCGAAGTACACGATCAGTTCCTGCACCCCCGCCTCTTCGTAGGCGGCGATCCGCTTCTTGACGGTGTCCACCGATCCGACCAGACCGTACGTGCCGGGATCGTCCGGAAATACGAATTTCGACGACGGAGGCACCAGTGCCCGCGCTGCGGCATCGGTGTTCTGGATGATGCACAGGGTCGTGACAGTACGGGAGATCGAGTCGTAGTCCCTGCCGACGTCCTCACAATGCCCGCGCAGCACACCGAATTTGTGCACCGCGACCTCGGGAGAGGTGACGATGTTGCAGGCGCTGCCGTACTGCGCGACGAGCCGCAGCGTCACCTTCTCGCCGTTACCCGCGATCATCAAGGGGATGTGCGGCCGCTGCACGCCCTTCGGTTCGTTGATCGCGTCGTGGATCCGGTAGAACTCACCTTCGAACGTAGCCTGCTTTTCCTTCCACAAAGCCAAGATCACCTGTACCGCCTCACTAAGCCTGCGCGCCCGCTCACCGTTGGTGCCGAAGTCATACCCGTATTGCACGTGGTCCTTCTCCAGCCAGCCCGCACCGATCCCGAAGGTCAACCGCCCGCCCGAAACGACGTCCAGGGTCGACGCCATTTTGGCCTGCAGGGCCGGATTGCGGTACCCGTTCGCCGTGACCAGGTGGCCGATCCGCACGTTGTGGGTCTCCCGTGCCAGCGCGGTGATCATCGTCCAGGCTTCGAAGACCATGTCGAACGAAGGCTGGACCGTGGTCAGATGGTCGGGCGCGTACAAGGCGTGGAATCCGGCGTCATCGGCGACCGCGGCGATGTCGACGAGCCGGGTGAAGGCCTCGATCGGATCGTCGAAGCCGGCGAAGTCGCGGGCGAACCCCGAGGGCAGGAAGATGCTGTACTTCATCGTGGTCCTTCCTGGAGGAACCGGCCGATCTCGAGCCACAGCTCGGCCCAGGCTTCGTCTTCGTGCCGGGTGTCGTGGTCGAGTCCCGGCACGGTGATCATCCGGGCGGGTGGCGCTTCCTTCTCCATTCGCTTCAGCAATTCGGCGGACTGCTCCCACGGAATGACCGTGTCGCCGTCGCCGTGGATGATGAGCAAGGGAGCCGCGACATTTTCGAGTGCCATCAGCGGCAGCCGCCGAGGTGACGCGAAATACTCCGCGGGGTCAACCTCCGAACTCGATGGCAGTAACGAACTCTGCCGGTCCTGATCCGCCTTCGCGAACGCCGTTGGATCGTAGAAACCCATCAGTAGAGCGGCATGCCGCCACAGTCCAGGGGCCCGTTCCAGTGCCAGCAGCGAGGAATACGCACCGCGGCTGGTGCCCAGGATGTTGAGCCGCTCCCCGTCGATCTCGGGTAGTCCGGCGAGGTGCCGCCCCGCCGCCACGACGTCGTCGACGTCCGCACCGCCGATTTCGGCCAGTGCCCGGTAGTCGTCACCGTGCCCTTTCGCGCCACGCTGATCCACGGTGAAGACCGCGAATCCGGCGGCGAGCAGCGGCGCGTGCTCGGTGATATGCGCGTACTTGCCCTTGCGGTTCAGTGCTCCTCCGTCACCGGATGCACAAACCAGCACGGCGGGGTGCGGTGCCTCCCCGGCCGGAAGACTGAGGTGGCCGTAGATCGTCAGGCCGTCGTCTGCCGTGATCTCGTGGACGACGATGTTCTCGAGGAGCGCGGTCTCGTCCGGCTGTGCGCGGTCCAGTTCGTCGACGAGCAACCCGACGAGCACATCGGCGCTCAAGCTGCGCTGGAGCCTGCCCGCGGGGACCGCGATACCGAGTTGCTTCTGCGCCTGGACCCGCAGTTCGACCGCGGTCAGGGAATCGACGTCCACCGCTTGCTGCTCGCCGAGTTGCTGTTCGGTCAACCCGGTGATCTGTTCCATCAACGGTATGACATAAGGCTGGAGCAGAGCGGCGCGCTCGGCGGGATTCGCCGACCGGAGGCGCTTGGCGACCGACTCTTCGCCGCCGTCGTCCTCGCCGCCATCCGCGATGTTCTCCGGCACCATCGTGCCGAACTTCGGCAGCGACGAGAGCTCGGGGTTGGCGCGCGCCCAGCGCGGCCAGTCGATATCGGCGACCGAGGCCTCGGCAGGCCGGGTACGGAGCAACACGCCCAGCTCGGTGACAAGGCGCGAAGGCGGCATGGCCACCTGGCCGTTGCGCCGCAGGATGTCGCCGACGTGCCCGCCGCGGCTGACCGCGACACCCACCTCCGCGACCATGCCCCACCCGATGCTGAGCGCAGGCAGCCCCTGCGCGCGCCGATAGCGGGCGAGGCCGTTGAGGGCTTCGTTCGCGGTCGCGTAGGCACCCGCGCCCGCCGCACCGAGCTGTGCCGCGACCGACGAGAACAACACGAAGAAGTCGAGCTCGTCGGAGAGGGTCTCCTCGTGCAGGAACCAGGCCCCGTCCGCTTTGGCCTTGGTGGCTTCGACGAGCCTGGCCCCGTTGCTGTTGGTGAGCACGACGTCGTCGAAATTGGCCGCGCCGTGCACGATCCCGCCGATCGGCGGCAGACGGCGGCGGAGCCGCGAGAGCAGGGAACGGACCTGGGAACGGTCGCTGACGTCGGCCTTCTGGACCCGCACCCGGACGCCTCGTGCGGTCAGCTCCGCGATCTCCCGCGCCGCGGCGGAGGAAGTCACCCCTCGGCGGCTGACTAGGGCGAGATAACGGGCGCCGTTGTCCGCGAGCCAGCGGGCGACTGTGAGTCCGAGGCCACCGAGCCCCCCGGTGAGCAGATACGTGACGTCCGGCCGGATCGGCGAGCCGGGCAGGGAAGTGGCAGGCACGCGCACGGTCTGCCCCGCCATCCGGACGACGACCTTGCCGTGGTGTTCCGGGGTCGACAGGATGCCGAACCCGTTGGCTGTCTCGCTCGCGACAACTTCCGTCAGCGGCAAGGAGGCGATCGCGCCCCGCTCGGAAAGCTCTGCGGCCGCGCGCATGTACTCCCGGACGGTCTCCGGTCGCAGCGCCATCATCCGGCCGTAATCGAGCGAATGGAATGACGCGGCCCGCCGGGTCGCGGCCGCACGAGCCGCGTGCTCGGCCTGAGTCGCGGGTTTGCGCAACTCGACGAACCGCCCGAAGGTGTTCAGCACCCGCAGACTGTGGTGGATCATGTCCGCGGGCAACGCGTTGACGATGACATCGACGCCGTCACCACCGGTCCACTCGAGGATGTCGTCCGCGAAGGACATGGACCTCGAATCCGCGACGCGGGTGAATCCTTCGCTGCGCAGGAAGTCCCGCCGCTGCTCGCTGCCCGCGGTGACGAAGACCTCCGCGCCGAGATGGGTCGCGAGGCGCGCCGCGGCCAGCCCGACACCGCCGGCCGCCGAGTGGACCAGAACGCGTTCACCTTCCTGGACCGCGGCAAGTCGCGTCAGTGCCAGGTGGGCGGCGGCCACGGGCAAGAGCGACGCCGCTTGCGCGAGTGTCAGCCCGGACGGCTTCTTCACCACACGGACGGCTTCGAGCGTGGTGTACGAGGCGAAGAGCTCCTTGCCGTGCGCGAAAACCTCGTCGCCGACATGCAGATCCTTGACCCCGTCTCCGATGCCGACGACGGTGCCCGAGCACTCCACCCCGGGCATCTCCCCGGAGAAGTCGCCTTCTGCCGTCCACTGACCCGCGTGCTTGAGCACGTCTTCGAAAGTGATGCCGACGTGCGAGATCCTCAGTTCGACCTCGCCGGGGCCGGGTGACCGCCGGGTGGCCGCGACGAACCGCCGGTCACCCGCGGTGGTGCGGACCGGGGACAGCCGCACGGGCGTCTCGTCGGTGTCCACCTCGACGGAGTCGAGTTCGGAACCCTCTTCCGCCCGGACCATCTGCCGGACGTAGCGGCCGTGGACGCGGAGAGCGACTTCGTCGGCCATGTCGGAGGTGAGTTCGGTGAGCAGTGCGGCGAGCAATCCGTCCTCCAGGCCACCCGGAGCCAGGTCGACCAGGCGGCAATGCAGTTCCGGCAGTTCGGCGGGAACGATCCGGCCGAAACCCCACACCGCGGCGCCGGATGGACTGGTCGTGGGATCGTCGGCGGACACGCTCTGCGCACCGGTGGTGACCAGGAACAGCCGGCCCGCGCCACCGGACAACCCTTGTACCAGCCGGAGTGGCTCCGCCACCGGAGAACACAGCGGCGAAGTGATCGCCTGGGCCTCGTCGATGTAGATCACGCCGCGGCAGGCCGTGTCGCCGGACGCGGCGGAAACCGCGGTCTCGACCCAGTCGCCGTCGGTCACCGTCGTGCGGACGACCTCGCCGCCGAGCGCGGAGAGACCATCCGCGAGCACGGCCGCGGTGGGCGACGAGCCCACGACGACCCAACGGCCCTGGCCGTCGGCGACCCGTTCGAGCGGTTGTGCCTCCCACGAGTGCCGGTAGACGAGCTTCGGCTCCTGCTGGACGGCTTCCGAAAGCCTGGTCGCCCGCAGACCGCGGATCTCCGCGACCACCTCTCCGTGGTCGGTCACCAGGGTCAGATCGCATTCGACCACTCCCGGCTTGGTGAACTCCTTGCCCCGGCCGTGCACCCACAACCGGCCTGCGGGAGACCGGAAGAACTGGAACGACTCGACATGCGTCGGCACGTAGGTGCCCAGATCCGTCTCCTCCCCGAACATGTGCGCGCCGACGATGACCGCCTGCAAAGCGCCGTCCAAACGTGCGGGGTGCAGCCTGTGTCCCGCTCGCTCGACGGTGTCGAGCCTGAGTTCGGCGAAGATCTCTCGCGTCTCGGACCGCCACCACACGCGATCCACGACCTGGAATGACGGCCCGTAGTGCAACCCGGCCGCGGTGAGGCGCGAGTAGATCTCCTCGTGATAGAGGTTTGGGAGCCCGTCGACGAACGCGTCCGGCGCCGCCGGGTGGGGCAACGGGCTCCGGGCGTTCGCCACGTGGGCCCGGCGGAGCTCGGTGTGCAATGTCCAGGTCGCGTCGTCAGGGTTGGCTCGGCTGTGCATGGTGACGTGCCGCCGATCCGGGTCGTAGCCGACGCGCAACGTGGTGACCGACGAGGACGGCAGAACCAGTGGACGGTGGAAGACGACGTCCTCCAGTACACACGGGTCGTCCTCGGCGAAGGCGGCTAGCGCGGCGTCGAGGTACCCGCAGCCGGGAAAGACGACGGCCCCGGCCACCTTGTGGTCTTCGAGATAGGGGAAGGCGGAAGCGGACAGTTCCACGTCGTGGACCGGGGTGACGGCGGCGACGGCCCGTCCGGTCATCCGAAGTCCGTCGGTGCCCAGGCGCCTGCGGCGGGCCGCGGGCGATTCGACCCAGTGGCGGTCACGCTGCCAGGGGTAGGTCGGCAGTGCCGGATGTGCCCGAGGGCCGGGCTGCACGCGCTGCCAATCGGGATCGGTGCCGACCTCGTAGAGTCCTCCGAGCGTCTCCAGAAGCTGTTCACGCTGCGGCCGGTCTCGGCGCAACGAGGCGAACCTGACCGCAGCGTCCGATCGGTCGGTGAGGGCCTCGTCGATCGCCGAAGCCAGCACAGGATGCGGCCCGACCTCCAGCACCGCGCCGATACCCCTGGTGAGGACCTTGCGGAACGCGTCGGCGAACCTCACCGGCCGCCGGACGTTCCGCCACCAGTAGCCGGCGTCCAGCTCGGTCCCCTTGACCTGATCGCCCAGCACCGTGGAGAACAAGGGGATCTCCGCCGGGCGCGGGTCCACATTCGCCAGTGCTTCGAGCAGCGGTTCGCGAATCTCGTCCATCTGAGGGCTGTGGTAGGCCACTTCGACCCTCAGCTCCTTCACCGAGGCTCCGGCCGCGGTCAGCGCGGCGGATACGGCCGCGACGGCCTGGTGGTCACCGGCGATCGTCGTCGCGTGTTTGCTGTTGATCGCCGCGATGGTCACCCCTGCGACCAGATGGGGTTCCACCTCGCCCGCCGGCAACGCGACCGCCACCATCGCGCCGCGCCCGGTCAGCCGCGCCTGCAGGCTGGCCCGGTGGAAGCTCACCCTGAGCGCGTCTTCGAGGGAGTACACCCCCGCCGCGTAGGCCGCGGCCACTTCTCCCACGCTGTGGCCCACGATGGCTGCGGGCTGGATTCCCCAGTGTCGCCACAGAGCGGTGAGACCGGCCTGGACGACGAAGTTGGCGACCTGCGCGTAGAGAGTCCTGGTCAGCCGCGACTCGGCCTCCGGTCGCCGTAACTCGTCCGTGATCGACAGGTCATGGTGGGCGAGCAGGGCGTCGCAAGCGGTGACCACCTCCGCGAAGATCGGCTCCGTCTCGAGGAGTTCACGTCCCATCCCCCACCACTGGGGCCCCATTCCGGTGTAGACGAAGGCTATCGACGGGCGGGTGACCCTGGCCGGATCGATGCTGAGACTTCGCAGCTTTTCGACGGCCTCGGACGCGTTCCCGGCGACCACGAACGTTCTCATCGAATGGTGGTCGCGGTTGCGAGACGCGGCACGGCACACCGTCCGGAACGCGGGGGCGTCCGGTCTCCCCAGCAGGTCCGCATAGGACTCGACAAGAGCATTCAATGCCTGGGCACTTCGGGCGGAGAGCGGTAACAGCACCTGCCCGTCCTCGACCGCTGTCTCGTCGGCGTCGGCGGGAGCCGGCCATTGTTCGAGGATCGCGTGCGCGTTGGTTCCGCCGAAACCGAATGAGTTGACGGCCGCACGCCTCGGGTTCTCTCGCTCTGGAAAGGGAACTGTCTCGGTGGGCACCCGCATGGGCAGCTTGTCGAACGGGATCCGGGGATTCGGCTTCTCGAAGTGAAGGTTCGGCGGGATGACACCCTGTTGCAGGCACAAGGTCGCCTTGATCACGCCGGCCACCCCCGCGGCGGCCTCGGTGTGCCCGAAATTCGATTTGACCGAACCCATCCAGTGTGTCTCGGTGGATTCACCGAGGACTTCGCCGATCGCGGCGGCCTCGACCGGATCTCCTGCCGCGGTACCGGTGCCGTGCGCCTCGAAGTAGCCGATGGACGACGGCACGACGTCGCCGGCCCGGCAGGCATGCTCGATCAGCGTGCGCTGGGCTTCCACCCTCGGCACGGTGATGCCGGGAGTATGGCCATCCTGGTTCACCGCGGTGCCCCGCACGATCGCGTGGACGCGATCTCCGTCCCGCAATGCCGCGGAAAGCGGCTTCAATACGAGGATTCCCGCGCCCTCGCCGCGCGCGTAGCCATTGGCCCGGTGGTCGAAGGACTTGCAGCGGGCGTCCGGTGACAGGAATTGTCCCTTGGACATGAGGACCGTGGTGGCCGGATTCACCATGACGTTCACCCCGCCCGCCACCGCGATGTCGCAGTCGCCGAGCGCGAGTGCGTTGCAGGCGTGGTGGAGCGCCACCAACGACGACGAGCACGCGGTGTCGAGAGTGAAGGACGGACCGCGCCAGTCGAATGCGTAGGACAGCCGGGCCGCCAGCATGGTCATGCTCACCCCTGTGGCGGTGGTCGAGCTGAGCAGATGCTGGTTCGAATCGGTCAACTGAAGCGTGGCCGCGTCGAAGGTGAACGCGCCGACATAGACCCCCACGTTCGCGGCGGCCGTCGAACTCGGCGGAATACCGGCGTTCTCCAACGATTCCCAGGTCACCTCGAGCAGCATCCGCTGTTGCGGATCCAGTGCGGCGGCCTCGCGCGGCGGCATTCCGAAGAACCCCGCGTCGAAGCTGTCGATCGGAGTGGTGACGAAGCCGCCTTGGCGGACGAACATCCGTCCGGGAGTCGAGCGGTCCGCATCAAAGAAATCCTTTGTGCGCCAACGATCCTCGGGAATATCACCGATCGCGTCGATGCCCGATCCGATCAGTTCCCAGAAACTGTCCGGTCCGGAAATCCCGCCGGGGAACCGGCAGCCGATACCGACGATCGCGACCGGCTCCGAGGTCTTTCGTGACGATGCGGGATTGACCACAGGGCACCTCTTAGCGCTCGACTCTGTTGCTCCGCGATGCTAGGGGCCGCTTACCGGCAGGTAACCTCAGTTACAGTCTTTTGGCCAATCTTCATACCCCGAAGCTCCAAGGTCGTACGGCGTCCCGGTTCACAATCGAGGGATAAGGCAGGGTGGCGAGCGGGTAGTGTTCGTGGGACAGGTGGGCGCTGTTCGGAGTGGGCATGAATGGTAAGTCGGGCAATGGGCCCGTAAGTCAAATGTGGCGTGTCAGTCTGCCGCGTAGCAGGCTTCTTCCTTGCCGAAGAATGATTTCACGCGGTCGGGCTGTTCTGGCGACGGCGAGCTTCCTCCCATTGTCCGGACACCGCGCCCCGGCGAGCTCGAAGTGATCCGCCTGGCCGCCTCAGTGTGACCCGACGAAATTCACCAGGGCGGCGGCGAGGGCTTCGGGAGCCTCCTGCGCGACGAAATGCCCCACGCCCTCGATGTGGACGGCGGTGACCTCACCCGCGGTCACCTGCCGGAAGGTCTGCACGGTGAACGGCACGTTGACGCCGTCCACGGTGAGAACCGGGACGGCCAGCGGGTGGGCTTCGGCCAGGGCCTTGGTCGCGCCGCCATCGGTGAAGATCGACTGGTAGAGCCCCGAGGTGCCGGCCCACCCGTCCGGGCCCGCATAGGAGCGGGTGAACTCGTCGAGGTCGGCCTCGGTGACCGCGCCCTCGGTCCCGTTCATCAGGGGGTAGGCCCAGTCGGCGATCAGGCGCCGTTCGTTCCCGGACAGCAACAGCTGGGGGATGCCGGGGGCGCCGAGAAACCCGACGTGCCAGGAGCCGCCGTGGTTGACGTCGGCGATCATCTCGAAGCCGTAACCGCTCAGGGCGGTCTCGATGGCGGTCAGGCTGAGCACGTCACCGGGATGCTCGGCCGCCGCGCGGAAGACGACGCCACCGCTGATGTCCTGGCCGACCAAGTGCACTGGGCCGGCGCCGAGGTGGGCGATGAGGTGGTGCAGGTCCTCCGCCGAGGTGGCCGCCGAGAAGTCCTCGCCGTTGTGGCTCGAGTCGCCGAACCCGCGCAGGTCGACGGCGAAGACCCGGTGGTCGGCGGCCAGCAGCGGGATCAGGGCGCGAAAGGCCCACCAGGTCTCCGGCCAGCCGTGCACCAGAAGGATCGGCGGGCCGGAGGCGCCGGCCGCGACGTAGTGCAGCCGGGTGCCGTTGACCTCGGCCAAGTGGTGGGTGACGCCGGGAATGGTGGCGCCGACGGGTGTGATGACCGGCATGTCGCTCCTCATATGGACAACTTGGCTGTCGATAAAGCTGGATAGATCCTGAAGGGTGTGCGGGCCACGCGAGTCGCTCCACACCACGTCATGCCCGGCGGCCACCGCCAGCCGCGCTACGGTGCTGCTGATGTTGCCACTGCCGATGAAGCCCGATCGTCGTCATGTCATCCGGAATCTAAGCGACCTCACCCGATTCCGACCTGCGGCCCACGGTGATGTGCGGCACATCGACGCCTGCTGCTCGAGCGCGGCTCGCCGGGTGATCACGCTACGGTCGTCGGGTGCGTGTACTGGTCACCGAGGACGACGAGGATCTCCGGTTAGCCGTCGAGGCTTCACTTCGCGGCTCCGGATTCGCCGTCGATGTCGCCAAGGACCTCCCTGACGCCGACGAGGCGCTGAGCGTCAATGCCTACGACTGCGTCGTGCTCGACCGAATGCTGCCTGCCGGGGACTCCCTCGACTACGTCGGCGAACGCCGCCGGGATGGCTGGGAGGTCCCGGTGCTGTTCCTGACCGCGCGCGACACCATCGCCGACCGGATCGCCGGGCTGGCCCTGGCCGACGACTACCTGGTCAAGCCCTTCGCGGTGGCCGAACTGATCGCGTGAGTGCGCAGCCTGTGCCGCCGTGGCGACTCAGGAGCGGCGCCGGTACTGGATTTCCTCGACCTCGAACTGGACATCGGCAGGCACGAAGCGCGACGCGGTGGCGTCACCTTGACGTTGACCGGTAAGGAGTTCGCGGTTCTGCACCGACTGGTGATCTCGGCGGGCGAGCCGGTCCGGCGCCGCGACCTGACCGACGCGGGCTGGGACGAACTGGTGCCCCCGTCGCCCAACGCGCTCGAGGTGCTGATCGCACAGTTGCGGCACAAGCTCGGGCCGCCGCCTGTGATTCACACTGTGCGGGGCGTCGGGTACGTCCTGCGCGGGTGATCACTTCCCGCCTGGGAAGCGCAGGCCACCCCGATGGCGTGACCCGCGAGTCGCTTGTCTCGGCTTTAAGCGATCGGCGTTGGACCGTGGCCTGCTTCGTGCGCGCGCAATTCCTGCAACGTTGCCTCAAAGTGGGACAGCATATTGGGCGTAGGCTCGCGCAATCTCTGGGCCACCACGTGGGCGTGCCTCGCCGCGTCCGCGATCCGATCCTGTGCCTGAGCCATCTCTGTGTAGCTCAGGTACTTACTCGCCCCATAGCACCGCACTTCCACCACCACCAACGGTATGCCGTCAACCACGTCGAAATCGTCCAGCACGGTCATCCGCTTGAAGCATTTCCTCATCACGTACCGGTGGTCATGCTTTTCCGTGAGTGCCGCCTCCCAATACAAGCGCATGGTGTCGTCACTGTCTTGAAGCCGTTCCTCTGGATCGCTTATGGGCTGCGACCTCGCACGAGCGACACGGTCCGGCACCCGGAAATTGACCATGGCCACCATCAGCTGGTAGATCCTCCCCGCGAACAGCCGCAGGAACGCCTGGGACTGGGCAGGCAGGGCCCGGCGCAGGTCCTTGGGCTCACGTCGGATCAGGTCGGCAGCGTGAAACTTCACCGGATCCATGGTGGCCGGCTCCGTGAAGATCGCCGCAGCATGGATGTAAGCCGACAACACGTGGGAGCGCACGGCTTGCGCCGACAGGTCCGCTACCCCGACGAAGCTCCTCGCTCGGTCCATGCGGTCCGAAATACGGCCCAGGGCACGCCAGCTCAAGTACCAGGCTGTGACCTCATTGGCGAATCGCAACGCGTCATGGCGGTGGTCCAGTGTGTGCAAGCCCCAGGCGGAGTCAGCGGATGTTTGCGCCTGCAGGTACTGGCGGAACAGGTAGCCCGTCTCCACGGGGACACCCACGTTGAAGTGGATCGCGGCCGCAGCCCCACCAGCACCCAAGGCCGAGGGACCGATCCAGGCTGCCTGACCCAGCTCGGTCACTTCCCAGCCGTCCTGCGGGCGGAGCACGTCCGCCAGCGCGGTGTCCGGCGGATCACCCAGCGCTCCGGGTATCCCGGCCAACGCCTCGCTCACCATCCGGTAGGCGGCTCTGCCGTCATCCAGCGAAATGTCGCGTGCCTCGCCAGGCAGATGCGGCATGACCCACAGGACCAGTTCGGGGAGTCCGAACACTCCCGCTCTCAGGCTGCCTGCAGACGCTGACAGCGCGCTTTGCTTGGTAGCATGGAATCGGTCCTTGTCGTCTTGGTAGAAAGGCTGCGTCTCCAGGATCACCTCCGCACCCCTGCGCCGTGCCAGTACCTCCGAGTCGTGGAGCTCCACCTCCTCGATGTCCATCGGCTCGTCCTCGTCCTCGTCCAGGTCGGAGCCGAAGGGGTCGACCTGGATCGGGTGCGCCCACTCGGCCTCCACGCTCTGGCCTGCCCCGCGCAAGAGGACACCGTCCTGATGCCCGGTCAGCCACTTCTGTGCGATCTTCGCCCCCTGCACGGACAACTGACGCCGCCATAGCGAGGGATCCAACTGGCCATGAGCCGCGCGCACGTCTTCACGCGCCACGACGATCCGCGCCATCCCCGGCTTGCGCAGCCTGCGAAGCTCCCCCTTGACCTCGACCATGAGCATCGACAGTTTCTCCTCGGTCAACCGAGGTACCGCAGGCGGAAGGCGCCCCGGTCCGCCGAGCTCCAGCTCCCCTCGGGAGGCGGCTTTCCGAACCCGCCCGTAGAACGGGATCTGCCACACCATCCCGCCCTCGACCGGTGTCGCGAAAACACCTGCCGGCGTCGCCGACAACGTGAACCGCTGCACACCCTGCGCCGCCAGACGAGACCGAACGCCCGCCAGCCCCGCAGCAGCCAGCCGCCCCACCCAGCCCGAGTGCCCTCGTAGCACCACCCCCGACGACGCCTGCACAAGATCATGTCCCCATTTGGCCCACCCCACTCCCGGTACCGGGTTCGTCCATCCCGGTATTTCGATCCGGCCCCAGCTGGACACTCGGTAAATCACCACCCCCGCCCCTTCCCCATCCAGGATCTCGAACCACACCTGCGGCCCCGACCGCCCCAGCGGCCCTTCTTCCACCAGCGCTGCCTTGCCACCCGCCCACCGCGCCATCGCCGGAACCGGCAACCCCACCGGAACCGGCATTCGCACTCGCCCCAGCTCATCGCCCGCCGTGGGAGGCCGGGAGCCGGATGCTGCGGGCGAATCGCCCTGGGCGCGGATGACCGCTTCGGTCCCGATATGAGGCGATGTTCGATCAGGCAGCAGAAGTGCCATGTCAGTGCTGTTCACCGACTGCGTCATGGAGATGCCTGTGGCAGTCGTGGAGGTCCACTCCGGCGCGGCCGCGGTTGCGTGGTTACCTGGTAGTAGCGCGATGCGCGCTCTGGGAACGCCCTCTTGGCCCTCGTCGAGGAACAGGGTCGACGGCACGTTCACGGTGATCAGGTCCGCGCCGTCGAGGCCTCGTGCGACCTGCCTGCGCGCCACGGCTGGCAGTGTGTCGAAGTCGGTCAGCAGCAGCACACGCGACGGCATCGGTCCCCAGCCCGTCGCGGCCAGGTCCTTACGCAAACGCAGGCCGAAGGCCCGCGGTGTCTCCCAGCAGCTGACGTCCCGCCGCTCGTCGTAGACGGCGAACCGGCCGCCGGCGAAGTAACCGACCACCACGGCCACATCGTCGAGGCCGAAGGGCAGCGCGCCCAGTTCCCGGCTGTGCCAGGGACTGGCCGCCGCGCGCGGCGCTCCGGTGGCTGGTCCTGTCCATGCCGGCGTCTCTGGCTGATAGGCGTCGTTCGGCGTCCACGCCACGTGGGTGGACCCCAGCATCGGTGCGTTCAGGGCGGCTGAGCGGGACTGGCGGTCGCGCCGGTCGAAGTAGCAGAGGCCGCGGACTCGTTTACCACCGAACGAGTACGGGCGCAGTCGGGCCGGGGCCCGGTAGCCGGGAGGGGCGGAGCGTTCGACCAGCCAGCCGGCGGGATTGGAGGTGAACCGGGATCGGTAGGCCCAACGCACGCGGTCACCGGCCGGGCCTTGAGGGTAGGCCGACATGAACCGGCCACTGCGGCTGCCCGAGGTGGCGTGCAGGCCCACCTGGACCGTGACCCCCACAGCCCTGCTGAGCGGGTGGAGCGGCTGCACGTTCACCGTCATGTCACCGTGCGGGAACCAGACCAGGCGTCCGACCTGGTCGGCGAGCTGCTGGCGCGTCGCACCTCTACTGCAGGTCAAGAGCACCAGCGGGTCCTCGAGCGGCCGCGTCGAGGTACGCAGCTCCGGCAGCACCCGCAGCCACGAACCCAGCGCCTGATCCGTGACCGGTTGCGCCAGACCGTCCACCATCAGGCACACCTGGTCCGCTGGAGAAGAATGCACCATGAGGAGCAGCGGATTGAGCGTCGGCAGCCATGGCCAGGCCCGCCAGGCCCTGCGCACCGGGGGATGCCTTGCGGCCCGAGGAACTGAGGCCGCTGACAAGGGCCCAGTGCGGTAGTAACCGTGGAAACCGTACGTTGCAACACCGGGAGCCGACATCGCCATAGTGCTCAGGCTCCGAGCCGTGATCTCCGGAGCGATCTCAGGCAGAGAAGCGTGCACGACGCCCTCCCCTATTTTCAAGGGGAAAAGAGTGACGTCCCTGCCGTCGAGCTCTATCAAAACCGGGGAGTCGCCCAGAAACATACGGTTGCCTACCTCAACAGTCCGCAAGGCCCGGTGCAGGCCCCCAGGGATAGAGATCGCCTCAATGGTCGCCAAGGGTGACGCGCCATTACAAGCAGATCCAGATGACACAGCATGATTGGCTACCCAGATTGCCCTGATGAGCTCTGAACGTGCCGAGTTGTGCCAAGTCGGCGGTACCGCGATGAGCAAGGCGCTGTCGGTTCCGCGTAACAGGGGCGATTCGCGGTGCGACGGACGGGATATGACAAATACCGGAGCCGGTGACTATCCCGGTTTCGTCAGGACGTGGCCCGCGACGACGCCAACGGCGGTCTCGAAACCAGGTAGTAGCGCTGTTCTTTCGGTGCAGGCGGATTCTCCCGGGAATCAGGACGCTCGTTGTCGGGCAAAACCGTCGTACCTCGTGGCTACGGTCTGAGAATAGCGGAGGAGACAGCGCTCGACGATCCTAACGGGCCGATAGTGGACGAAAGGGCCGGCTCGACTGGGCCGACGCCGACGTCATAGTCGTGCGAAAGCCCCGCTGGTCAGGTAACTCACAAGTTGATCACCTTGAGTGGCCGCGTGCGGCAAAAGGGCGAAAAGTCGCTGATCAGTGGTCACTGACGGCACGCCGGGCATACCGTGAGTTTCGGGAGAGGGACGAACGACCCGGCATGGTCTAGTCCGATGGGAGCGTGACTGCAGCGACAGTGTGGTGTTGTCCCGGGAGTCGTCCGTGCTCGAGGTGGGTAGCCCTGTGCGGTCGAGGTGGCTGCTCAGCTTGATCAGGTTTCCGTCGGGACCGCGCAGATGGAGGCCGTATCTGGACCGGCTTGGCGGCCGCAGCGCCTTCGGTGTCCACTCGCCGCAGACGAGCGCGCACGGCTTCCCGAGCGCTTCCTATTGTCCGCAGTCCGCCCACCACATCGTAAGAGAACATCTGACTGCGTCACGGTCCTGCCTCTTCGCGCACAATCGACAGCAGATTCGACACGGTCTGTTCTCGTCATCGGCTTTAGCGGGCCAGAATTGCGCTTCCTTGGAAAGCGCGGGAGTTCCGTCTGGGAGGCGCATTGATGGCGACAGGGGTTGCGGAATGGGCTGGCACGCCGGTCGCTATCGTCGGGATAGCCTGCCGTTTTCCGGGCGGGATCGAGGATATGCCGAGTTTCTGGGAGCTGATCGCGTCCGGGACCGACGCGATCGGTGATATCCCAGCCGGCCGGTGGCGGATTGGTGACCACTACGACGCGGATCCGGCCGCGCCGGGCCGGATGTACGTGCGGCAGGGTGGATTCCTGCGGAATCCGGTCGACGAGTTCGACGCGGGCTTCTTCGGGATGTCGCCACGCGAGGCGGCCGCGCTGGATCCCCAGCAGCGGCTGCTGCTGGAGGTCACCTGGGAATCGCTGGAGAACGCCGGAATCCCGCCGAAGTCGACCGCCGCCGGCAATGTCGGCGTCTACGTCGGTGGGTTCACCTTCGACGCGGCGACGCTGCAGCTGACCGACTCGAACCGGCATCTCGTCGGCTCGGCCACGCCCACCGGCGTGAGCATGACGATGCTGGCCGCGCGATTGTCGTATGCGTTCGACTGGCGCGGCCCGGCGTTGACTCTCGACACGGCATGCTCGTCGTCGCTCGTCGCGCTGCACCACGCGGTGGGGGCGCTCGCCCGCGGGGACTGCGACCTCGCGGTGGCCGCCGGGGTGAACGTGATGGTCAATCCGGTCACCACGGTTCTGATGTCCAAAGGGCAATTCCTTTCGCCGGATGCCCGATGCAAGTCGTTCGACCACCGGGCCAATGGCTACGCTCGTGGCGAGGGCGCGGGTGTCCTTTTTCTGAAGCCGTTACCCGCGGCGGTGCGTGACGGTGACCGCATCCACGCGGTCGTGCGTGGCACGGCGGTGAACCAGGATGGCCGAACGCCGGGGATCACGGTGCCCAGTGTGGATGCCCAGCGTGCGCTGATCGAGCGGGCCTGCCAAGTCGGGGACGTCGAGCCCGCGTCCGTCGGGTACTTCGAAGCCCACGGCACCGGTACCGCGGTGGGTGATCCGATCGAGGCCACCGCGATCGGTGAGGCCCTGGGTGATTCGTCGCGTACGCACTGGATCGGATCGGTCAAATCGAACTTCGGGCACACAGAGGCGGCGGCGGGTATCGCCGGGGTGATCAAGGCGGTGCTGTGCCTCGGCAAGGGGCTGATCCCGCCCAACCTGCATTTCGAACGGCCTAATCCGAAGATCCCGTTCGACCGGCTTCCGCTGAGGGTGCCGACGGAGATGGTGCCGTTCCCGGAGTCGGCGGGCCCGCGCCGGGCCGGGGTGAACTCGTTCGGCTTCGGCGGGACGAACGCACACGCCATCCTGGAGCAGTGGACGGGATCCGAGCCGGTCGCGGCGACCGAGGCGGAGGCCGGGCCGGTTCTCCTGCCGCTGTCGGCGCGAAGTCCGGAAGCCTTGCGTGCACTGGTGGATTCCTACGCGACGGCGCTGGAAAGCCCGGGAAGCCCTTCCCTGCGGCGGGTTGCCAGGGTGGCATCGCGGCACCGTGAGCACCATCCACTGCGGACATTCGTGGTGGCCGGGGACGCGGCGGAGGCGGCGGCCAAGCTGCGGGAGCTGACCGTCGAACCGAGGCGGGCGACGCGGCCGGGAAATGCCTTTGTGTACACCGGAATGGGCCCGCAGTGGTGGGGTATGGGTCGTGAGCTCTTGGCGACGGAGCCGTGTTTCGCCGAGGTTGTCACGGCTTGCGACAAGGTGCTGGCGAAATTCGGGGTTTGCATCGCGGACGAGCTCGACCGCGACGAAGCCGAATCACGGCTGACCGAAACTCTGTACGCGCAGGTCGCGAATTTCGTGGTGCAGGCCGGGCTCACCGCGTTGTGGCGGGAGTGGGAAATCGAGCCGGACTTCGTCGTGGGCCACAGTGTCGGCGAGGTCGCTGCCGCTTATGCAGCGGGCGTGTACACGCTCGAAGACGCCCTCACCATCAGCTTCCACCGCGCGAACCTTCAGTCACGCCTTGCCGGACGCGGCGCGATGGCGGCCGTGGACCTGCCCGCGGACGAGGTCGCCGCGTATCTGCGGGATGGCGTCGCGGTCGCCGCGGTCAACAGCACGTACGCGACAACGCTCGCCGGCGACCACGACGCCTTGGCAGCCGTGAGCCGGGAGCTGACAGACGCGGGAGCGTCGGTGAAACCGCTCCGCGTCGAGGTGGCGTACCACAGCCACCAGATGGAGGAGATCCGCGAACCGCTGCTCGCCGCGTTGCGGGAGATTCGCCCGCGCCGTGCGGAAGTCCCGCTTTTCTCTACGGTCACCGGTGACCAGATCGAGGGTCCGGAACTCGATGCGGGTTACTGGTGGCGCAACGTCCGCGAGACGGTCTTGTTCGCCGACGCGTTCCGGCGCGTGCTCACCCGGGCTCCCGGTGCCGTGCTGGAGATCGGACCGCATCCGGTGCTCGCGTCCGCGATCGACGAGGCGCTGGCCGACCGGTCCGACGACATCATTCGCCTGGCGTCGTCGCGCCGCGGCGAACAACAGCGCGAGTACTTGCTCACCGCGCTCGGTCAGCGATATGCCGCCGGCGCCGATCCGGCATGGGATCGGGTGCATCCGGGGCCGCGTGAGCACCTCGATCTGCCCCGGTATCCGTGGCAGCGGGAACGGCACTGGCTGGAATCGGTGGCGTCGCGGCAAAAGCGGCTGGGCGCCACTGACCTTTTGCTCGGCGGACAGCCGGTCGCCGGGGTCACGCCGGTCCACGACATCGAGCTGTCGACCTCGGCGCTGTCCTACCTCGATGATCACCGGATCGGTGAGTCCGTGGTGTTCCCCGGCTCCGGTTATCTGGAAGCCGCACTGGCCGCCTTCCCGGACGACGAGCCGTGTCTGCTCGAAGACGTCGTGTTCCACCGGCCGCTCGTACTGGCACCGTCGTCGATCCCGACGCTGCGGGCGGGCTTCGACCCGGCACGGCAGTTGCTCACGCTGCACAGCCGCACCCAGCCCGACGATCCTGTGTGGACGTTGCACGCCGAGCTGCGCCGCGGCCACTTCGCCAAGGCGCGGCTGCCGGAACGTCGTACCGAAATACTCGCTGGCCTGGCTGAAGGACTGCCGGAGCTCGGGCATGAAGAAGTGTACTCGCGCCTCGGCGGTACCGGGCTGAACTACGGTCCGGCGTTCCGTGCCGTGGAGCGGCTGTGGTGGCGTCAGGAGAGCCGTGAGGTGTTCGCCGAACTGCGGCTGGACACCGCCGAGCAGACAGGCCACCGGCTGCACCCTGTGGTGCTCGACGCGGCGCTGCAGGCGGTGATCGCCGGTGCGCTGATGCTCGGCGATGGCGTGGAATCCGGCACCTATGTGCCGGCCAGGATCGATGCGCTGCAGTTCTTCCGCAGCCCGGCCACCCGGCTGTGGGTGCACGGCCGGGGCCGGCCCGCCGCGGGGCCTGGCCGGATCGAATGCGATCTGTCCCTGGTGACCGACGACGGCGAAGTCGTCGCCGAGGTGAGGGGGCTGCAGGCCAGGCGGCTCGCGGAAGCGGCGGACGAGCCGTCGGTGCTGGTCTACGGGCACGTGTGGCAGCTGGAACCGCTACCGGAGGCGTCGGAGCGGCGGCTGGACGGCCGGTGGATCGTCATCGGAGCGTCGGCCACGGCAGCCGGGCTCGTCCGGGACCTCGCCGCTGCCGGGGCAGGCGTCCTCGCCGTGGATCCGGCCGGGGACGACTGGCTCGATCGGGTGCTAGCGGCGGCTTCGGCCTGCCGCGGCGTGGTTTACGTGGATAGCTTCGACGCCGAGGCCGCGTGCGCACCGATCGCCGCACCGTTGCGGCTCGTGCAGGAACTGCCTGCCGTGCCGTTGTTCCTCGTGACCACGGGGGCACAAGGCGTCTCCACAGTGAACCCGTCAGCGGCTTCGTTGTGGGGCTTCGGCCGCGTCGTCGCCGCGGAACGGCCGGAGCTGCGATGCCGGCTGGTGGATCTCGCACCGGGTGTGTCCGGGGAGGCGCTGCTCGCCGAGATCCTGCACGACGGAGGCGACGAGGTCTCGCTCCACCCCGACGGCCGGTATGTGCGGCGGTTGAAACAGGCCGAGGACGGCTCGGAACTCGACCACCTCCGCACACGCACCGACGTCACCCCGGTGCGGCTGGAGTCGTCCGGTGGTGAACTCGGTTTCCTCGCCACCACCCGCCGTCCGCCCGGTCCCGGCGAGGTCGAGCTCCAGGTGTCCCACGTGGGACTCAATTTCAAGGACGTCCTCAAGCACACCGGTCTGATCTCGTCTTACGCGATCGAGGGCAGCCATTCCGGAGAGTCGCTCGGGCTCGAATGCGCGGGAACGGTCGTGGCGGTGGGCGAGGGCGTGGCCGATCTCGAAATCGGGGATGAGGTGTTCGCGCACAGCCGGGACCTGTTCGTCTCGCACGTGACGCTCGACGCGGTACGCGTGGTCAAGAAACCGGCAGCGTTGTCCGCCGCCGAGGCCGCGTCGCTGCTGCCCGTGGTCACCGCGCACCTGTCGCTCGTCCGGCTCGCGGACCTCCGTGACGGGGAGCGGGTGCTCATCCATTCCGCCGCCGGGGGCGTCGGGCTGGTGGCGGCGCGGATCTCGAAGTGGCTCGGCGCGGAGGTATTCGTCACCGCGGGCAGTGCACAGCGGCGCGATTTCCTGCGACAGGAAGGCTTTGCGCACGTCGCCGATTCACGGTCGTCTTCGTTCGCGGACGACATCCTGGACTGGACCGGTGGCGCCGGCGTCGACGTGGTGCTGAACTCGTTGCCCGGCAGCATGATCGACCACAGCCTCCGTGCGCTGAGCACCTTCGGGAGGTTCGTCGAGCTGGGCAAACCGGGAGACGTCGCGGACCACGCGGTGCGGCTCGCCTCGACCCGGCGGGCGCTGTCGTTCCACTCCTTCGACTACGACCAGATGATGGCCCTGCGCCCTGCCGACGTCCGGGATTGCATGCAGGCGGTCGCGGAACTCTGCGAGCAGAAGGTGATCGCGCCGTTGCCGGTCGCCGAGTGGCAGGCGAAGGACGCCGCCGAGGCCTTCCGTGCCATGGCGAGTCCCGAGCACCGAGGGAAGATCGTGCTGCGCATGGCCGATGAGGAGGTGCTGGTGCCGGCGGCGTCGATGCCCGAGGCGCCGGTCCGGCCGGATCGGACGTACGTCATCACCGGTGGTCTCGGTGGCCTCGGCCGGACGGTGGCGCGCTGGCTTGCCGAACAAGGCGCGCGGCACCTCGTGCTCGTCGGCCGCGGCGGGATCACCACGGACGTAGCCGGTCGGCTGGTGACGGACTTGACCGCCGAAGGCGTCGAGGTGCGGGTCGAGAAGGCCGATATCGGTGACCACGCGCAGGTGCGGGCACTCGTCGCGGCCGTCCGCGCCCAGCTGCCCCCGCTCGCCGGTGTCGTGCATGCCGCGGCCGATTTCGACGACGTCGTGCTCGCCGACGCCGACGCTGACCGGCTGCTCACGGCAACCCGGCCGAAGGCGGACGGCGCTTGGCATCTGCACCGCGAAACTCTCGGCGACAGTCTCGACTTCTTCGTGCTGTTTTCGTCGGTCGCGGCACAATTGGGCGCGGTCGGCGCGGGCGCGTACGCCACAGCCAATGAGTTCCTCAACGGCCTCGCCCGCTACCGGCGCGCACAGGGGCTTCCCGCGACCAGCGTCGGCTGGGGAATGGTCGACGACGTCGGAGTCGCGGTGAGCCGTGACGGCTACGTCGGGGATGTCCTTCGCCGCACCGGTCATGTCGGTATTTCCCCCGCCCGGGTGGTCGCCGAGCTGGGAGCGTTGCTGCACACGCAGCCTGCGGAGGTGTCGGTCGCCGACATCGATTGGCCGCGGTGGGCGCGCGCGAATCCGCAGCTCGCGGCGTTGCCGACGGTCGCGACCGTAGTCCCGGTGGGCGCCGCGGATAGCGGGGACGAGTCCGTGGGGAGGCGGCTGCGGGAGGCCGGCCCTGACGACCGCGCGTCGATGCTGCCCGCGCTCGTCACGCCGTTGTTGCAGCGGACCACGGGCCTCACCGAACAGCAGCTCGGCGAAGATCAGGTGGTCGACGTCGACTCGCTCACCGCGGTCGAGCTACGGGTGCAGCTGCAGAGGCATCTCGGGGTCGCGGTGCCCGCGGTGCGGCTGCAGCGCAGCCTCAGCGTGGGCGTGCTCGCCGAGATTCTCGTCGACGAGCTGGACCGTACACGGCCCGAAACGGCCGCCGCGCCGCACGAGATCACCTCGGCCGATGGGCTGGTGATCTACGGCCACCTGAGCGTTCCCCCGGACCCCGGACCGCATCCGGCCGTCGTGGTGTGCACGGCGGGCGAAGGCGGAGCGTTGAACGCCGACGGTGACTACGCGCACCTCAGCGAACACGCGCCACTGCTCGCCGCCGGGTTCGCGGTCCTCACCGTCGACCAGCGCGGCGCGCCAGGGCACGGTCCCGATTTCACCGCCAGGGCCGAAATGGGCGGCGGAGACGTCGACGACGTCATCGCGGCCACGCGGTACCTCGCCGACCTGCCCGAGATCGACGGCACCCGGATCAGCATCGTGGGCACCAGCCGCGGTGCCTATACCGCGTTGCTGGCGTTGGAACGCCGTCCCGATCTGTGGCGGCACGCGACACTGCTGATGGGCCTTTACGACCCGGCGATGCTGGTCGCGGCCGAGCAAGCCCAGCCCGGCACTCTGCTCCCGGCGGGTTCAGGGTTCAGCTCGGCCGACGTCGAACGCTACTTCGGCGCACCGGAACGGCAGCCGCTCGCCGGCATCGGCACGCTCGGCGCACCGCTGCTGATCGTGCACGGCGACGCGGACTCCGTCGTGCCCCTCGCACAGTCGGAAGAACTCGCCGCCAGGGTACGGGAGGCGGGGCTGCCCGCGGAAATGATCACCGTGCCCGGGTTGGCACACGACAGCGAACACGAAGATCGGGTGTGGACCGGATTGTGGCCCGAGATCGGCCAGTTCCTCAGGGAAGGTACGCGATGACGACTCGGACGGAAGCACTGATCATCGGCGCCGGGCTGTCCGGGATCGGTCAGGCTGTGGCACTCGCGCGATCCGGGATCGATTTCGTGGTACTGGAGAAGGCGCCGGATCTCGGCGGCACCTGGCAGTCCAACACGTATCCAGGTGCGGCCTGCGACGTCGAAGCGCACCTGTATTCGTACTCGCACACCAAGAATCCTTTCTGGCGCTCGACATACGCCGGTCAGGAGGAAATCCTCGGGTACCTTCGCGGTGTCGCGGTGCGGCACGGGCTGCTGCCGCGGATCCGCTTCGGCATCCGGGTGGTGAGCGCGCGCTGGGACGAGGGCGCGGCGGAGTGGACCGTCGAGACCGCGGACGGCACCACCTTCGTCAGCCGGTTCCTCGTACTCGGGGTCGGTGGCCTGCACATGCCCCGGATTCCGGAGTTGCCTGGCGCGGCGACGTTCCGGGGCAGCACCTGGCATACCTCGTGCTGGAACAACGACGTCGACCTGGCGGACAAGCACGTGACGCTCGTCGGCGTCGGCGCCTCCGGGGTCCAGGTTGTGCCGCACCTGGCCGAACGTGCTGCATCGCTGACGATCTTCCAGCGCACCCCGCCGTGGGTGCTGCCGAAGGCGGACGCGGCGATCCCGGCCTGGCGGCAACGGCTTTTCGCGTGGCTCCCGGCCGCGCAGTCCCTGCACCGGCTGGGGATCTACCTGCAACGGGAGAAACGCGGCTTCGGCTTCCATACCCGGCCGGACCTGCTACGCGTCGCCGAGCCGATCGTGCGTCGGCGAATCGCCGAGCAGATCGCGGACCCGTCGCTGCGCGCACTCGTGACGCCGGATTATCCCCTGGGCTGCAAGCGAGTCCTGTTCTCCACCGACTACTACGCGACGCTGAACCGGCCGGACGTCCACGTCGTGTCCGGCAGCCCGGCCGAGGTACGCCAGGACAGGATCGTCGACGAGGCCGGTGGGGAACATCAAACCGATGTTCTCGTCTACGCCACCGGATTCGACCTCACCGGCTCGTTCGACCGGATCGAGATCGCCGGCATCGGCGGCCGAACGCTGAAGGAGGCATGGAGGGGCGGCATACACGGCTACCAGGGGCTCGCGGTGCCGGACTTCCCGAACATGTTCATGGCCGGAGGGCCGAACGGGTTCGCGCCGTACACGAGCGTCGTGCCGAACATCGAGGCACAGGCCCGCTACGTGGTTCAAGCCATCCGCACGACGCGGTCGACCGGTGCCCGAGCTCTGACAGTGCGCCACGACGCGACCGACCGCTTCCTGGCCGAGATGCGGACACGCTTCGCCAGGACGATCTGGGCGCCCGCCAAGTGCCGCAATTGGTACCAGAGCGACTCGCCGGGCGGAACGGTCCTCTGGCCGAGCTCGACCCTGCACTATCGCCTGCGCCTGCGCACCCTCCGCAGGGATGACTACAGATTCCTGCACACACAGGAATCTGTCGGCACGTTCCGTGACACCTGACCCGTGCTACAACGAGTCGACAGCGACTGATATCTCGCCCCGTTGCGGCTGGGCGTTACCGGTGGCCGTATCCCACGCCATCGCCACCGCGGCGGCCTGCTCCCGCCGCCGGCCCGGACTCACTCTTGCGGAGCCTCAACCCGGCGTGCCGGGCCGGGAAACACCGATCTTGGAACAGTCCTGGTGGTCTGCCGGTCTTGTGTTGACTGATGAGGATCTTGCTGTCTGGATCACCGGGCACCCCCGTGCCCACGTGCGTGGCCTGCTGGCGCCGCTCGCGGGGAAGAACGACTGGGCGGTCCCCTCGTTACCGGTGTGCGAGGACAGCACCCCGCCAGGCTGGGCACGATGGCTACTGGTGCGCCGATCCCTGACACCTATTGAGGGGTAAGGCAAAGGTGTCGGGTGGCGGGGATTCGCTCGCGGCCGTGGGGTGGCCGCGTCGCGAAAGCCACAGTGATGATGATGTGTGTGGATGGAGGCCTGGCGGGGTCTGGCCCGGAAAGCCACTGACGCCCTGGTTGAGGGTTGTCTTGCGAAAGATCTGCCGACTCGTGCTGGGTCTCTGTTCATGCACGTGACCAGGCCAGGGGATGTGACTTGATAGGAGCCTGTGCCACCAGGACACCCGTCACTGTGTTGTCCATCCCTGGCCCGGTACGTGCCATCCGTTCAACCCGATTGAGACACGGAATGGCAGTTACCAGGATGACTGATCTGCAGCATGCCGTCGACACGGCCCGGGTGCCCTACGAGATCGAGGAGTCCGCGCGGGTGGACGGGGCGAACAGCCTCGGAATCCTGCAGTTCGTGGTCACCCCGGTGATCGTGCCGTCGCTCGCGGCCGCCGCCGTCATCACGTTCTTCGACGGCTGGAACGAGTACCTGTTCGCCACCACCTTCATGCAGGACAAGGAGAGCTGGGTCGCCTCGACCGGCATCGCGTCCTTCATAGGGGAGTACTCCACCCCGCTCGACACGGTCTTCAGCGCGGCCGTGCTGTTCACCATCCCCGCCGTCGTCTTCTTCGTGCTCGTCCAGCGCCGGATCGTCTCCGGGCTGACCGCCGGATCTGTGAAGGGCTGATCATGATGCCGGTCATCGCGTTCGACCACCTCCGCAAGAGCTACGGAGGCACCGAGGTCATCCGTGAGTTCGACGCCGAGGTGCCGGACCAGGAGTTCCTCGTCCTGCTCGGCCCGTCAGGCTGCGGCAAGTCCACGATGCTCCGCATGATCGCGGGACTCACCGAGGTCTCCGGCGGCGAGCTCCGCTTCGACGGCGAGGTCGTCAACGCCAAGTCGCCGAAGGAGCGCAACGTCGCCTTCGTGTTCCAGTCCTACGCGCTCTACCCGCAGATGACGGTGCGCGCCAACATCGCGTTCCGCTGCTGATGGACGAGCACCGGTGGTGGCACCACATCCCGATCGTGGGCAACCTGGCGCGGCGCAAGGCGCTCAAGCGCCCGGACATGGTCGCGAAGATCGACGAGGTCGCCGAGATGCTGGAGCTGACGCGATACCTCGACCGGCGGCCCAAGGCGCTGTCCGGCGGGCAGCGCCAGCGCGTGGCCGTGGCCAGGGCGCTGGTCCGCGAGCCCGCGATCTACCTGCTCGACGAGCCGCTGTCCAACCTCGACGCCAAGCTGCGCACGTCCATGCGCGCCGAGATCGCCGCGCTCTACCGGCGGGTGCGCAAGTCCTTCGTCTACGTCACACACGACCGGGTGGAGGCCATGACCATGGGCACCCGGATCGTCGTGCTCAACGACGGCGTGGTCCAGCAGTACGGCAAGCCGAAGGAGATCTGCGACCGTCCCGCCAACGCGTTCGTCGCGCGGTTCATTGGTTCGCCGCCGATGAACGTGCTGCCCGTGCGAGTGCAGGACGGGACGATCACGGTCGACGGACAGACCCTGCCCGCTCCGGCGGACTGCCCGGTCTCCGCGGGCGAGGTGCAGCTGGGGGTGCGTGCCGAGCGGATCTCCGTGGGAGAGGAGGGTCTGGTCGCGCACGCGGTGACCGTCGAGCACCTGGGGGCCGAGATGATCGTCGGCTTCAAGCTGGGGCCGGCGACTACGGAGGTGGGTGCGGCGGCCTCCCGCGACCTCCACCTCGCCAAGATCCCGGGGGAGCTCCAGCTGGAACCGGGCGCTGAGTGCCGGGTACGGCCCGACCTCGACGGAGCGAGCTGGTTCGACGTGTCGGGTGACCGCCTCGCGGAGGCCCGCGAGCCCACCCTCGCCTAACCCGGGCTTCCGGCTTTGGCAGTGTCCAGTGTGGTCGATCGGGCCGCGGAAGCGTTCGGCGCCGGGGATCTCGGGCGGCTTCGACACCGAGAGCATCGGCGCTCGCTGGGGGTGGACCAGCGTGGTGAGCGGGCTGCTCACCTGATCGCTGTGATAGCGCGGGATCTGGCGCTGCCGGTAAGGGTGCTTCTGTCATGATTTTCTGCCCACATTGACGCTGACGGTTGGGTTAGGTTGGTCGTTGCGTGGCGGTCATGAACCCCCTGCACACCCACACTCGGGGTTGCCACGTGGAGGAGATAGGAGGGCAGCGGTCCGCTCCCGCCGGAAGGCCCCGGCTGGTAGAGCGGACCGCTGCCGTTTCTCCCATGGTCCGTCGGTGGATATTTCCGGCTGTGCACGGTGTTGCTTCACCGGCAATGGTCCGGTCTGAATCGGTGGCCCCTCGTCCCGGTGGAGTAACGGTCAGTTGCAGGCTGGGGTGACCACATTCTCACGAGGGGGTGCCAGTGCAAAACGCTGATCATTATGGGCAACCGGGTCGGTTTCCTCTTGACTGCCCCGAGTGTGGCGCCGGAGAGTGGCGAGTGAGGAAGCCCCCGTGTCGATCGGTTAGGGAGTCGCTGCCCTAGTCGGGGGCTTCCTCATCCCAC
This sequence comes from Amycolatopsis decaplanina DSM 44594, assembly GCF_000342005.1. GTDB lineage: Bacteria > Actinomycetota > Actinomycetes > Mycobacteriales > Pseudonocardiaceae > Amycolatopsis > Amycolatopsis decaplanina. Next base: position 133,829 of record NZ_AOHO01000078.1, on the reverse strand, counting down.
GCTGCACCGTCCTGCACACCTATGGGTCCTTTATGGATAGATCCCCGGCAGGGACGCGAGTTTCGGAACTGTCTCGAAGCCGTGATCGAGCTGCCCGCGCAGAAGGGCCATACGCAGGCCGAAATCCCAAGGGTGCGCGTCGGACGCTGCCCGTTCGTCGGTGGGTCACTGTCCTCCCGGAACCCCTCGAATTCCTGGGGCAACGCCTGTCCGGGCAGGCGTTACGTTCACCGGACGCCGGTCAGGGTGGACTCCATCGCGAGGACGATGCCGTCCCAAAGGCGGGCTCGGGCGCGCATCGCCGAGCGAACGGTGCCGACGCACTGATCCCACTTGGCTTCGTCGTCGCCGCAAAGGTCGGCGAGCATCTGCATCGCCATGGGGGTGTGCTCGTCGGCGTCGACTTCGATGTGTCGTTCGAGGTAGCTGCGGAACAAGCGGAAGCGGTCGTCGGCGGGCTCATCTGAGATCACCTTGTCGAACATTTCCGGAATGAGGTCCTCTCGGCCGAAGGCGAATGCGGCGGCTTGGCAATGCGCGGGTGCCTCGGTGATGAGCCGCCAGGTCGCCGAAACGAATTTCGCCAATGGCTCTGGAATCCGGGGGACGGTCAGTGCATCCGGCACGGTTTTCCCGAGCCGAAGGGCCGCGAGGAACTCGTCGATGGCTCGGGTGTTCGCGCCGGCTTGCGCCATGGCGGCGCGATAGAGCTCGAAATGGCTACTGAATCCCGAATCCAGCTCATCGCTCTCTTCGACAAGGACGATGTCATTGATGAGTCGCCTGCTGGCCGCGTGCCCCTGTGGAATCCAGGGCACCTCCACGCAGGTCAACTGACGTTGCAGGCTTTTCAGCAGAGACATGAAGTCCCACACGGCGAACACGTGGTGTTCCATGAAGACAGCGATGTCGGAGGGTGACTCGAAGCTGTCATAAATTCTGTGGGTGGTCACCTCATCGCGTTCCGGCTCGCTCTTGGTGCGGATCATTTCAATTCCGGAGTGGTCGACTTCCCATTCGTACCGGGACATCGCGTTTCTTGTCTGAGAGGTAGTGGTGAAAAGGCGGCAAGTTCGTCCGGCGTCACGCCGCTCACGGTCGTCGGGGCGCTTCCGGTCCGAAGGCGTGGGTTCCGGGATCGGCAGTTCCCTTTCGTCAGAGGGGCCTGAACAGGTGGTGGTCCCGAGTGCGACCTGCATGTCGGGGAGCAGGTGGGCGCCATCGGTCCGGGCTGCGGCGCGGCGCGTGACGGGACTGTCCGGCAGCCACGGAGGGCGCATGCTCGAGACCAAGTACGACAACATCGGGGAACACGCACTACTCCTCGCGACACTATGAGTATGCGGAAGCTTATGTGAAAGGTGTTCAGCTTGACGCATGACGCCCTTCTTCGGCGGTAGTGATCAATTTCAATCTGTACCGTAGTGGCGTGCACTATCGGTCGAAAATAGGTGGCCACCGTTAGCGCCCGCCTGCGCGCCGATCTCGTCTGGAGGCATTATGCCGTTGTGCTGTGCGTGATCAGAATCAGGAGAAGTCGGATCATTGGCGTGTTGGCCGGACGCAATCGGTGTGGATTCACTGATGAGCACGAACCGGATGGTGATCCTCAGTTACGGTGCGAAGCTGGTGTGGAGTCGTGAAGCAGCCTTCGAAACCCGGCATGGTCCCGACGAGTCGGCTGTCATTCCCTGTCTCCGTTCCACGCTGAGGACGCGGTCGGCATGGCTCCGGCCATGCGCTCGGCGCGCCCGCTGACCGGGGTGAGAGTGCAGACGATCTGGCCGGCGCGTGTCTCGGCCACGGTTTGGTCTGCGCGTTGCGCACCGTATGGGTATCGGCGCTTGTGGGATGCTCGGCCGGCCGAGATGCCTGATCGTCCACACTGGAGTGACCGAGATCTCGGACGACCGTCGGGGAAGCAGATCCCCAGGCTCCCAGGGGGTTGGGAGATCCGGCCATGGCTGAACCAGCCGTTCGCCGAGACAACCTGGGTGCTGCGGTCAGCTGAGCTCGGCTCGGCTGACTTCGGTCAGCGGCTCCGGCGACTGTGTCCTCGAGTCTTGAAGATCTGCCTGAAAGTTCCTATTTGCTGGGCTGGATGAGTGATCAACTGCCACCAGGATTGAGCAAAGGCTAGCCTAACCTCAGCTGCTCCCGACGACCTTGACCTGCTTGTTTGGGCCAAGCATCCCTTGGTATGCAAATGGATCGGGTCGAAGGGCTGGCAGGTGGGCGGCCCGGGGTGCCGGTTGCCTAGCACTAATGAAAGTGACTACCGTTGTCGATAGTGGCTCGATGTATCGAACCGGTGAAATTCCGATCGCTGTCAGTGACCTTCGGAGGAGGGGTTTGTGAGCTCATCGACCACGTGGTTGCGCTGCCACGAGTCAAGGCCGAGGGCTGAGGCTCGCGTGGTGTGCCTGCCGCACGCTGGGGGCGCGGCCAGTTCCTACGCCTCATGGGCGGCCGCGATTTCGCCTGCCTTCGAGGTCGTGACCGTGCAGTACCCCGGTCGGGAGGACCGTCTGGTCGAGCCGTTCACCGTGGGGATGTCCACTCTCGCCGAGGACATCGCTTCAGCCCTCGTCTCACTGGACGAGCGTCCGATCGTCCTCTTCGGACACAGCCTCGGTGCGCTTGTGGCTTACGAGGTGGCACGGACTCTTGAATTTCGCGACGGAATCATGCCCGCACGACTCGTGGTGTCCGGACGGCGAGCGCCGTCCGATTCGCCAGGCGGGTCGGTCCACTTGATGTCCGACGATGCTCTGGTAGACGAGTTGGTCGGACTCGGTGGCACGGACGGCGTTCTCCTGGCCGACCCGGACGCGCGGTCGGTGTTCCTGCCCGCGATTCGTGAGGACTTCCGGCTCGCCGAGACCTACCGGCACGTGTCCGGCGTGGACCTCAGCTGCCCCATCACTTCGGTGATCGGGAACGAGGACACCGAGGTGAAGGCCGCGCAGGCGGCACGCTGGGCCGACCACACCACCGGACCGTTCGACCTGATCCTGCTGCCTGGTGGGCACTTCTACCTGATCGACGAGGCTGAGGCCGTACTGGATCTCCTCGCCCGTCCCATCCCGGTGATGAGAGGCAGTTCGTGACAGTCGAACGTCGGATCCCGCTCGATTCGGACTACGTCCGGGTCGCGGGCGCGTTGGCAGCAGGTTCCACCGAACCCCATATGGTCTACGAGAACCAGGGCTCGGTTTGCTGGGCCGAAGGCGAAGCGGCCGTTTTCACCGTGCACGCCACGGGCGTGACGCTGACCGAGAACGGGAAGCGGACCGAACTCCCCGGAGAGCGACCGTCGGCGGCGGTCGCGGATGCGTTTGGCGCCATCGCCACATCGGGGTGGCGAGCCTATGGTTGGGCAAGTTTCGAGTGGAGCCACCTGCTGCATGGAGGTGTTCGCACCGGCACGGACGATCCGTTGGCGTATCTCGCGGTGCCGCTCCGTGAGATACGGCTCGCCAACGGCGCGGCGATCCTGCGCGCGGCGACCGAGTCCGAAGTGGACGCACTCGAACAGCGGCTCTCCGGCGCGGTGGTGTCAGCGACCTCTCCGCTGGTTTCGGACAGGGTGGCGGTCGATGACCGCGAAGACCGGTTCGGGTACCGGGACGCGGTCGCGGCAGCCGTGGCCGATATCCGGGCCGGCCTGCTGGACAAGGTGATCCTCTCCCGTGTCGTGCCGATCGAGGAGGAGGTCGACTTCCCGGCGACCTACGTGACAGGTCGCCAGGGGAACACCCCCGCGCGGTCGTTCCTGCTGCGTCTCGGCGGCTGGGAGGTGGCCGGGTTCAGTCCGGAGATCGTCGCGGGAGTCGGCGCGGACGGCGCCGTCAGAACCCAGCCACTGGCCGGGACGCGGGCGTTCGAGGGGGACGCGCCCGTCGACGCGGCACGTCGTGACGAGTTGTACTGCGACGCCAAGGAAGTCTTCGAACACGCCATTTCAGTGCGGCTCGCCGCCGCCGAGATGGCAGAGGTGTGCGTGCCGGGATCGGTGCACGTGGTTGATTTCATGTCGGTCAAGGAGCGCGGGACCGTACAGCATCTGGCGTCCGATGTGGCGGGCACGCTTGCGGACGACCGGACGGCCTTGGACGCGCTGGCAGCGCTGTTCCCGGCGGTCACGGCCTCGGGAATCCCCAAAGCAAAGGCCTGCGAAGTGATCCACCGGGTCGAGCCTGGCACCCGTGGCCTCTACAGCGGAGCCGTACTCACCATGGATTCCGACGGTGCCATGGACGCCGCACTGGTGCTGCGCAGTGTGTTCCGCCGCGATGGGCGCACTTGGCTGCGCGCGGGCGCCGGGATCGTGGCGCAGTCCACTCCGGACCGGGAGTTCGAGGAGACGGTGGAGAAGCTGCACAGCGTATCGCGGTTTCTGGTGCCGCCGGTTCCCGCGCTCGTCCCGGCGGCGACGTCGTGACCCGTGTGGTGGTGGCGGGGACGGCGTTCGGACGGATCTACCTCGACGCGGTGTCGGCGGCCCCGGACCTCACCCTCGCCGGAATCCTGGCGAACGGGAGCGACTATTCGCGGGACTGTGCGGCGCGCTACGGGGTTCCGTTGTTCGGGTCGGTGGACGACGTGCCCGGCGACGTGGGCACAGCTTGCGTGGTCGTCCGGTCCGGTGCGCTCGGCGGTCAGGGAACCGAACTGGCGCAAGCGTTCCTGCGCAGGGGCGTACACGTCCTGCAGGAACATCCGGTGCATGCCGACGAAATCGCCGCGAACCTGCGGATCGCGCGGGCGAACGAGGTCGCGTATGCGGTCAACACCCTGTATCCGCGTCTCCGGCCGGTGCGCAGGTTCCTGGCCGCCGCGGATGTGCTGCGGAGAAGGCAAAGGCTCGACTTCATCGACGCAGCCTGCAACAGCCAGGTCGCCTATCCCTTGCTGGACGTGCTCGGCCGGATGACGGGCGGCCTGCGGCCGTGGGCGTTCGGTGAGGCGCACAGCGCGGAGCGGCAACCGTTCTCGAGCATGCACGCCGAAGTCGGCGGTGTGCCGGTCACCTTGAGAATCCAGAATCAGGTGCATCCTGGTGACCCGGACAACCATTCGTACCTCCTGCACCGGATCTCGGTCGGCTGTGAGGGTGGTGTGCTGTCCCTCGCCGACACGCACGGTCCGGTGCTGTGGAATCCGCGCCTGCACTCGCCCCGGGACGAAACCGGCCGGCTGATGATGGCCGGACCCGGCACCGAACGCCTGGACGTGCCCAGCACTGTCGTACTCGGCGAGGAGGCACCTGGCACCTACCACCAGGTGTTCGCGGAGCTGTGGCCCGATGCGGTCGCGGAGAGCCTGCGCGCACTGCATAGGGCCGCCGCCGAGCCGAACCGGCGGATGACCGACGGCCAGTGGGCGCTGGGCGTGTCCCGGATGTGGAGCGCCCTCACCGCCCGGATCGGAATGCCGGAACTGGTGGAACCACCGGAGCCCGAACCGATCCCGCTCGCCGACCTCCTCGCCGTGAAGGGCACCGCATGAACTGCAGCCACGTTCTGCTGAAGGTCGACGACCTGCACCAAGCCGTCCGGGATTTCCGGAAACTCGGGTTCACCGTCGACTACGCCTCGGCCGGACGCAAGGCCCGGCACGCCCACATCTGGTTCAGCTCGGGGCCGATCGTGGAACTGCTCTCCACTCCGCCTGGCGCGTCATTGATGACGGTGCCACTGAATCTGGCGTTCGGCCGGGGCGCGGGGGCGAGAATGACTCGCTGGGCTCGTGCCGGCGAAGGATTCTGCGACGCGGCGGTGCTCGCAGGCCGGGAGGAACTCCGGCGCGCGGGACGGGTGGTGAACTGGAAACGCACCAAACCCGACGGTTCCACGACGGCGTTCGCGTTCACCTACCCGCGGAACGACCGGACCCCGTTCCTGGTCACCCCGTACGACCCTCCGCAACATCCGGCGAACGTGTCGCACGCCAACGGTGCCGAGAGGGTGAGCCGTGTCCTCGTGGACGTCGCACCCACTGAACGCACGGAGTTCGACCGGCTCACCGCGGGCGGGGGAGATTTCGAGCTTCGCGACGCGGACGCGACCGAGATCCGCGCTGTCGTGTTGCCCGGCTTGAACCGCCCGCTCGACCCCGCTCTGCTGCACGGCGCGGTCTTTCTGCCTTGCTGAACCACCCGGAGGAGATCATGTCCATCAATCGTCGTGTCCTGTTCCGGACGGCCGGACTCGCGGCCGGCGTCGCCGGCGCGGGCGCGTTCCTCAATGCGTGTGGCACGTCGATCCCCGCCTCGGGACCGGTGCGGCACACCGTTCCCTCCGTGGCGAGGTCAGGAGGCGTCCTGCGCGCGGTGTTCACCGGCGGCGGAGCGGCCGAAAGTCTCGACCCGTTCGGCAGTGGTTCGCCCGTCGACTTCGTGCGCGGTGATGTCGTGTTCGACTCGTTGTTCACGCTGAGCGGTGGTGAGGTCGTGCCCGCACTCGCGACCGGGATCGAGGTGGGACCAGGAGCTACGTCGTTCGTGCTGACGTTACGCGAAGGCGTGAAATGGCACGACGGATCGCCGTTCACCGCAGACGACGTCGCCTACAGTTTCCGGTTCATGAGTTCCCCGGAGCGGGCCTATCCGAGCCAGCTCTCCGCGTACTTCGATTTCGACAAGCTCCAGATCCGCGACCCGTTCACGCTCGTGGTTCCCGCCCGTCGGCCGGTGGGCGACCCCGCACTGTTCCTGGCCGCCTTTCCCGGCAAGATGGTGAAGAACGGTGCGACGTTCACCGGGGCCACCGCGATCGGTACCGGCGCCTATCAGGTGACGGTGTTCGAGGCCGGCCGTGAGTCGCGGCTCAAGCGGTTCGACGGACATTGGTCGGGGAAGGCCCCGGCGGACGAACTGGTGCTGCTCAGCCTGTCCGATCCGCAGGCCAAGGTGAACGCGGTCGTCACCGGCCAGGCCGACTACGCGGGCGATATCCCCTTCATCACAGGTAAAGCCGGTGTTGCCGGCAACGACTTCGAAGTCCGCACCGCCGGCGAGGAGAACCGGACGGCCTACGGCTGGGTGCTCAATACGACCCGCAAGCCATTCGACGACCCGCGGGCCCGCAAGGCAGTGCGGCTGGCGATCTCCCGGCGGGCGCTGGTGGACACCGTCCTGCTGGGCTACGGCGTGCCCGGCAACGACCTGTTGTGCGCCGGGGCCAAGTACTTCACGCCGCGTGACGTTCCCGCGCGTGATCTCGACCAGGCGAGGAAACTGGTCAAGGAGTCCGGTGCCGACGCGACGGAGATCGTGATCCGCACCGCGGAGTGGGAGATCGGCTACAACGCCTCCACTCAGCTGCTGGTCGAGCAGCTCAAGGAAGCCGGGCTGAAGGTCCGCGCGGATATCGTGAGCCCGCCGGAGTTCTTCGAGCCGAACGCTGTCGGTGCCGCGAACGCGGTCGCCTTCTCCAGCGGAGCAGTACCCCTGGCCGTGATCTACGGAAGGCTCGCCGCCTACCCGCCGCTCGCGCTCAAGGACGACGGGTTCACCGCGGCGTTCGGCCGGGCCATCGGCAGTGCCGACGAGGCCGAACGGGCCAAGGCCTGGAAAGACGCCCAGGAGATCATGTACGACCGGGGCAACACCGTGGTGTGGGGGCAGGCCGACGTGCTGAGCCTCGCCCGCAAGGCGGTGGCGGGCATCACGGTCCGTGACCAGGCCAAGTACCCCTACCTCGGCAAGGCCGGGCTCGCGTGATCCGTTCTCTCCCGGGACGGCTCTCGGCAGGCGCTGTTCTGCTGGCACTGCTGACTTTCGTCGTCTACGTCGGGGTCGATCTGCTGCCAGGGGATCCGGTCACCAGCAGGCTCGGCCCGAGCACCCCGCCCGAGCGGATCGCCGAACTCCGGCACCACCTCGGTCTCGATCGTCCGGTGCTCGCCCGGTACGGCGAATGGGTCGCCGGTCTTTTCCGCGGTGACCTGGGCATCTCGGCGTCCGGTCGGCCGGTCACCGAGATGCTGTCCGACCGGGTCGGCAACTCCGCGCTCCTGGCGGCCATGGCGGTGCTGCTGCTCGCGCCGCTGTCGCTCGTGCTCGGTCTGTGGGCGGCGTGGCGCCGAGGCAGGCCGGCCGACCGGGTCGTGTCGACGGGCATGCTGCTCCTGGTGTCGGTGCCGGAGTTCGTCGTGGCGGGAGCGCTGGTGCTGCTGTTCGCGGTGAGCCTGCGGATGTTCCCCGCTGTGTCGCTGCTGCCGGTGGGCGCGAGTCCGCTGGCGTATCCGGAAGTACTCGTGCTGCCGGTGCTGAGCCTGCTGCTGGTCGGACTGGCTTACGCGGTGCGGGTCATCCGCGCGTCGGCGTGTGCCGTACTGGCGAGCCCGCACGTGGAGTTCCTGCGGCTCGGCGGGGCTTCCGGGAGTACGGTGCTGCGCCGGGCCGTCGTCCCGACGGTGTTGCCGGTCGCGGCGCAGGTGTGGCTGGTGACCGGGGTCGCCTTCGTCGGCGGGGCGGTACTGGTGGAGAAGGTGTTCGGCTACCCGGGCATCGGGGAACTTCTGGTCGTGTCCGTACAGTCCGGCGATCTGCCGGTGGTGCAGGCACTCGTGCTGATCCTCGGCGCGGCGATGCTGGCCGCGCTCGTGCTCGCCGATCTCGCCGTGGTGCTGCTGACCCCGAGGCTGCGGACGGGAACACGGTGACCAGGCTCAAGTGGACCTTGTTCGGTCTCGCGGTACTGGCCGTCCTCTTCGGACCGCTTGTCGCGCCGCATCCGGCCACGGCCCCCATCGGTCCGCCGTTCGCCCCGCCGGGAACGGCCGGTCTGCTGGGCACCGACCAACTCGGCCGCGACGTCTTTTCCCGGCTGTTGCACGGCGGCGCGCCGATGCTGCTCACCAGCGCGCTCGCCGCACTGATCGGCTCGGGAGCCGGGGTGACGGCGGGGCTGTTCACAGCACTGGCCTCTTCCGGCAGGCGTTGGGTGGAAGCGATCTTCCTGCGCCCCTTGGACCTGCTCGCCGCCGTCCCGCCGATTCTGGTGCTGCTGCTAGTGCTCACGGCTTTGCCGAACCGGGCGGGGATCGTGCTGGCGGTGGCGCTTTCGAGTGTCCCGCTTTCGGCCCGGATCACCCGCGCGGCGGCGGAACAGGTGATCGGCCGAGCCCACGTCGAGGTGGCTCTCGCCCGCGGCGAGAGCTGGGCGTGGCTGCTGGGCCGCGAAATCCTCCCTTTGGTGGCGAGCACCGTTTTGGCCGATCTCGGCATCCGTTTCGTCGCGGCCGTCTATCTGGTCGCGGCGGCGGGCTTCCTCGGACTCGGCACATCGGCTTCGGATTGGGGACTGCTGATCGTGGAAGCGTTGCCCGGAGCGGCTTTGCAGCCGTGGGCGCTGCTGGCCCCGGTGGCCGGGATCGCGCTGGTCGCGGTGACGGCCAACCTCGCTTCGGACGCGTTGGCCCGGCGGTCGAGGGGAGTGCTCGGATGACCGCGCTCGTGGAAGTGCGGGACCTGCGCCTGCTGGCCGGCGGCCGCCCTGTCCTGGCCGGTGTCGATCTCGTGCTGGCCGAAGGGGAATCGGTCGGCTTGGTCGGCGCGTCGGGCTCCGGCAAGACGACTCTCGCGCTGGCGGTGCTCGGCCATCTGCGATCCGGTGTCCGGCACGGTGGCGGAAGAGTTTCGGTGCGGGGAAAGGACATGCTGCCCACACCGGCGCCGGGAGTCCGGGGTGGCACGATCGGCTACGTCGGCCAAGACCCCGGCGCATCCCTCAATCCTTACGCGCGGATCTCCTCGATCCTCCTCTCCGCGGCAGGCCCTACCCCGCGCGCCGCCCGGGCCGGACGCGTGCGCGATCTGCTGGGACGCGTCGGACTGCCACGTGAGGACGCGTTCGCGCGCCGCTACCCGCATCAGCTCTCCGGCGGTCAGCAACAGCGGGTGGTCCTCGCCGCGGCGCTGGCGCGCGAACCGCGGCTGCTCGTGCTCGACGAGCCGACGACCGCACTCGACCTCGTCGCCAAAGCCGAGGTCCTGCGCGAGATCCGGCGGCAGACCGAAACCGGCGTCGCCCTGCTCTGGGTCAGTCATGACCTGAGCACCGTGCGCGAACTGGTCGATCGGGTCGTGGTGCTGGACGCGGGCAAGGTCACCGAAGACCGGTCCGCAGTCGAGGTGACCGCCGCCCCGGCGGTCCCGGTCACACGCGCGGCAGCCAGGGAAGAAGATCGCGCGATTGTCCTCAGTGGACGTTCGCTGGCCGCATCCTTCGGCGAGCGGGCAATTCTGTCCGATGTGGACTTCGATCTCCACCGCGGCGCCTGTCTCGCGGTTCTCGGGGTGTCCGGAGTCGGGAAGAGCACCCTTGCCCGGTGCCTGGCCGGGCTGCATCGGCCGAAGAGTGGGTCCGTCCTGCTGCACGGCACCGCGTTGGCGCCCGGAGTCCGTGGGCGTTCCACTGCCGAACGTGCCGCGATCGCCCTGGTGGCACAGAATCCGGCCGAGGCGCTACACCCGCGCCAGGACGTCCGCACCGCGCTCTCCAGGCCGCTGCGGAGGCTGCGGGGAATCACGTCGCGGTCGGCCCAGGACATCGAAGTCACCCGGTTACTCGAGGCCGTGCGGCTGCCGTCCGCACTGGCGTCACGGCTGCCAGGTGAACTCTCCGGTGGTCAGCGTCAGCGGGTTGCGCTGGCCCGTGCGCTCGCCGCCGACCCCGAGGTGCTGATCTGCGACGAAGTCACCTCCGCGCTGGACACCGCGACCCAGGCCGGGGTTCTGGACCTGCTGGCCGAACTGCGCGCCGAGCTCGGCGTAGCGGTCCTGCTGATCACCCATGACCCGTGGGTCGCCGCGTCGGCTTCGGACAGCGTCCTGGTGCTCGCCAGTGGCCGCGCCGTCGCGTCCGGGCCGACCGCGGGCCTGCTCCCGGTCGGCGAGGATCCGGAGAAGCTCGTGACCCGTTTGCTCGTTTCCCCCATCACTGAAGGAGTTCTACCGGCATGAGCGCACCCGAGATCGTTGCCGAATTGCGGACTCTGGGGGTGGACCTCTGGCAGGACAGCGGCCAGATCCGCTTCCGTGCCCCTCACGGGGTGCTCACCGACGAGTGGCGGACCGCGCTGCGTGCGCACAAAGCCGAGATCGTGGAACTCCTCGCTCGCGACGGCGAACCCGCCGCCGTCACCCACGACGAGGAGGCACGCCACGAACCGTTTCCCTTGACCGACGTGCAGACGGCGTATCTGCTCGGCCGTCGCGAGTCGTTCGGCTTCGGGGGCGTGGCCTGCCACGGCTACCTCGAGGTGCGCTATCCGGAACTGGACGCGGCTCGGGTCGAGGACGCGTGGAACGCCTTGGTGCGACGGCACGACATGCTGCGCGCGGTCGTCGAACGCGACGGCTACCAGCACGTCCTGCCCGAGGTGTCGCGATGCCCGGTCCCGGTGGCCGAATCGGTGGAGGCCGTCCGCGCCGAACTCGGGCACCGCCACTACGAGACCGATGTGTGGCCGCTGTTCGACCTGCGGGTCACCCACCGCCCGGATGGCGACGTCCTGCACATCTCGATGGATTCGCTGATCGCGGACTGGGCCAGCGCGGGCGTGCTGCTGGACGAACTGGACCAGCTGCTGGCGAACCCGGACGTGGTGCTGCCACCGCTGGAGATCACCTTCCGCGACTACCTGCTCGCCGAACGCGGGCTGCGCGACACCGCTCGCTACCGCGCGGACCGCGACTACTGGCGGGCACGCATCGACGACCTGCCACGCGCGCCCGAACTGCCGTCGCTCAGCGGCACGGAATCCGGGCCGGTCGGCTTCCGCCGTCACCACGCCAGGCTCTCCGCACCACAGTGGGAGGGGCTGCGGGAGCAAGCCCGCCAGCACGGGATCACCCCCTCGACGGCGGTTCTCGCCGCCTACGCCGCCGTGCTGGGCCGCTGGTCCCGTCGCCCGCGGTTCAGCCTCAACCTCACCCTGCTCAACCGGCAGCCCCTGCATCCGCAGGTGAACGCGCTGGTCGGCGACTTCACGTCGGTCAGCCTGCTGGCCGTGGAGGACTCGGCGGGGCTGCCCTTCCACGAGTGGGCCGCCCGGACGGGCGCGCGGATGTTCGACGACCTCGATCACCGGCTGTTCTCCGGCGTCGAGGTCATGCGCGAGATCGCCCGCCGCCGCGACCGTGACGCCGCGCTGATGCCGATCGTGTTCACCAGCGCGATCGGCCTCGGCGGCCGGACCGGGTCCGGCATCACCCAGACCCCGCAGGTCTTCCTCGACTGCCAGGTCACCGACGACGCCGACGGGCTCCAGGTCAACTGGGACGTCCGGCAGGGCATCTTCCCCGACGGCCTGATCGAGGACATGTTCGCGGCGCTGGAAACCGCTCTTCTCCGGCTGGCGGAATCACCGGAAGCGTGGCTCGTCACCGATCTGGTGCCGCTGCCGGCGTGGCAGGCCGAAGAACGTGCCCGGGTCAACGACACCGCCGCGCCGCTCACGTCCGCGTTGCTGCACGCCGGGGTGTTCGACCAGGCCGCCCGGACACCGGACGCCGTCGCTGTCATCGGCCCGGTGGGAACGCTGACCTACGGCGAACTCGCTCGCCAGGCGGGAGGTGTCGCGGAAGCGTTGCGCGCCAAGGGAATCGCTTCGGGCGAGCTGGTCGCGGTCAATCTGGACAAGGGGCCCGATCAGATCGCCGCGGTGCTCGGGATCCTGCTCGCGGGCGGCGTCTATCTGCCGGTGGACACCACACAGCCGCCGTTACGACGGGACAAGCTCGTCGCCGCCGCCGGCCACGTCGTGACCCAGGCGTGGTTCGAGGACCCATCACCGGTCGAGGACATCCCCGTGGTCGCCGGAGGGGACCCGGATTCGCTCGCCTACGTCATCTACACGTCGGGCTCGACCGGTGAGCCCAAGGGCGTCATGATCACCCACCGGGCCGCCGCCAACACCGTCGAGGACGTCAACCGCCGCTTCGGCGTCACCGCGGCCGACCGCGTGCTCGGCTTGGCACAGCTGGGATTCGACCTCTCGGTCTACGACATCTTCGGTCTGCTTTCGGTAGGCGGGGCGCTCGTCCTGCCCGATCCCGCCCGGCCCGCCGACCCGTCGCACTGGGCCCGGCTCGTGGCCGACCACGGCGTCACGATGTGGAACTCGGTGCCCGCGCAGCTGCAGATGCTGGCGCATTACCTGCCCTCGGAACCAGTGTCGCTGCGGACGTTGCGGCTCGCGCTGCTCTCCGGTGACTGGATCCCGGTCACGCTGCCCGGCGAAATCCGCGCGTTCGCCCCGGACCTGGAGGTGATCGGTCTCGGCGGCGCCACCGAGGCCGCGATCTGGTCGATTCACCATCCCATCGACCATGTGCCCGGACACTGGACCTCCATCCCGTACGGCGTCCCGCTGACCAACCAGACCTTCCGCGTACTGGACCAGGCCCACCGCGACTGTCCGGTGTGGACGGCCGGCGAGCTGTACATCGGCGGTGCCGGGCTGGCGACGGGTTACCTCGGTGACGGCGCTTTGACCGCGGCCCGGTTCGTCACGGTCGCGGGGGAGCGGCTCTACCGTACCGGCGATCTCGGCCGATATCTGCCTGGCGGGGAGATCGAGTTCCTCGGCCGCGAGGACGCCCAGGTCAAGATCCGGGGCCACCGGGTCGAACTGGGCGAGGTGGAGGCGGCGCTGCTGGCCCATGACGCTGTGGGCGCGGCGGCCGCGGTGGTGGCGGGTGAGCGCCACGGCGAGCGGGCGCTGCTCGGTTTCGTCGAACCCGCTCGCCTTCTCGAACCGGCCACCTCACCCGATCTCGCCATGGCAGGCCGGTTCGCGGACCGGCAGGTCGCGGACTTCGACGCCGCACAGGTCGCCAGGCACGTCCGGCTGCTGCACCAGGCCGCGCTCACCTCGATGCGTGAAGCTCTCGCGTGCCATCCCGAAGTGCACGAACGGCACCGCTGGCTCGCCCGTCACTGGCGCGACCTGGTCGCCGGCGCCCCGGAGATCAATGCCATGGGGATCAGCGCTGAAGAGGCGTGGTCGCTGCTCGACGACGACCCCCTGTGCACGCCTGAGTTCCTGGCGTTTCATCGTGCCCATGTCGAGCGGGTGCACGAACTGCTCGACGGCGAGCAGAACCCGTTCGAGCTGCTGTTCCCCCAGGGCGACATGGCCCGGGCGCGTGCGGTCTATCGGGACAATCCGATCTTCCGGTACCTCAACGCCGCCGCCGCGGCGGTGCTCAACCGGATCGCCGCCGCGCACACCGGCGGGCCGCTGCGGATCCTGGAGGTCGGCGCGGGGACCGGGGCGACCACCGACGCCGTCCTACCGATGCTCGCGGGCCACGAGATCGACTACCTGTTCACCGACGTCTCGCCGTTCTTCCTTGCCGAGGCACGGGAACGCTTCGGTGAGCACCCCGGCGTCCGCTTCGGGCTGTTCGACCTCGACCAGGACCACCGGTCGCAGGGTTTCGCGCCGAACTCGTTCGACGTCGTGGTTTGCGCCGGCGTGCTGAACAGCGTGCGGCGGCCGGAAACGGTACTGGATCTGGTGGCTCCCGGCGGGTGGCTCGTGTTCACCGAACCCGTCGTCGAGCATCCGCACATCATGCTGACGCAGGGCTTCATGATGGACGGCCCGGCGCTGCGGTCCCGCCAGGACTGGCTCGACCTGATCGGCGGCGCCGATCTGTCCCTGCCGGGCGACGACCATCCCCAAGCAGCTCAGGGGATCCAGCTGTTCGCGAAGCGGGTGAAGGCCGATCGCGCGTCCGTCACCCCCGAAGAGCTGACCTCGTTCCTCGCCCGGCGGCTGCCCGTGCATATGGTGCCGTCGCACCTCCAGGTGGTGGATGGACTCCCGTTCACCGGCAACGGCAAGATCGACCGCAAGACGCTGGCCGGCTGGCGCCCCGCCGCCGCCGACGACGCGGGCGATCACGACGGTGTCGCCGAGGACGAGCTCGAGGGCAGGCTGTGCGTGCTGTGGGCGCGGGCGCTCGGGCTGGCCAGGATCGGGCGGCACGACAGCTTCTACGACCGCGGCGCCGACTCCCTGATCCTCGCGAGGGTCGCCGGGCAGCTGCGCGAACAGGTGCCTGAAGCGGCGGACGTCGCCTACGACACGCTGCTGCGGCAGATGCTCAACGAGCCGACGGTGGCGGCCCTGGCCGCGTCACTGCGTGCCCGAGACCGGCCCGCGCCCATCGCGCGACGCGACGACCGGGGCAACCCGCTGCTGGTGCCCTTCGGCGGCGGAGGCGACGGCCCGGCCCGGGTGCTGTTCCACGCGGCACTCGGCACGATGGACTACTTCCATGCACTGGCGAACGCGCTGGTGGCCCAGGACCTGGGGCCCGTGCTGGGAATCGCGGTCGCCGACACCGACACCTACCTGTCCATCGACGCGAAGGAACTCATCGGGCGGGTCGCCGACGACTACACCGACCGGTTGCTGGCCGAGGGGCACACCAGGTTCCAGCTCATCGGGTACTGCCTCGGCGGGCTGCTGGCCACCGAGGTGGCCCGGCGACTGCTCGAACGCGGTGCCGAGGTCGCGGACCTGACGCTCGTCGACAGCATCCCGATGTTCCTTGAAACCGACGAGGAGTTGGCGTTCGAGGCCATTTTCGTGCCCAACCTCAACCTTGACCCGGTCGCCACGGTGTTCGGTCCCGACGTGGACGGTGCTGACGTCTACCGGGCGATCGACGGGCTGATGGCCGAGCACGACCGCAAGGTGCCCGCCGGGGCCATGGCTTCGCTGACCGGTGATCCCGGGCTGGAGGCGGTCGCCGCCGCCGTACGCGGACAGCATGAGCGCACGCAGGCCGAGCGGCTCGCTTCGTACGCGGAGGCCGCCGCGAGCCAGGCCGGCATCCCGGTCGGCCCGGAACTGGTGCCCGCGTTGTTCGAGGTCTGCCGGCACAGCATGCGGGCCGCCCGGTTCGACCCCGAGCCTTACGCCGGTGACATGACCTTCCTGCGTGCCTCCGAACAGCAGTCGTTCGGTGTCACCGCGGGCGTCGGTCACCTCGCCGCACCGTTCTGGGAGGACCTGTGTCTCGGCGAGTTCACGGTGACCGACGTGCCAGGAAACCACTTCAGCGTCATCGAGCAACCACACGTCGAGGTGGTGGCCTACCAACTCGGGGCTTCGATCACCCGGGGAGCACGCTCGTGAGCACGAGGGAGTCCACAAGGGACCCCAAGGCCGCCGGGGCCGCGTTGCATGCGTTGCGCAGGCCGGTGGCTTCGCTGACCAGGCTGGGTGTCGTGCTCTCCGCGCTGGGCACCCTCGCGACGTTGGTGCCCTTCGTCGGCATTGCCGAACTGGGCCGCGTCCTGCTTGAACCCGGACCGGTCGACGGCGCCGAAGTCTGGCCGATCGCCGGGGTCGTCGCCCTCGCGCTGGTGATCGGCTGGGCGGCCAACGGTGCCGCGCTGTCGGTGACGCATGCCGCCGACCATCGGCTGCAGGCGAGCCTGCGCCGCCGGATCGTGCACCGGCTCGGCCGGGTGCCGCTCGGCTGGTACTCCGACACGAACTCCGGCCTGGTGCGCAAGGCAGCCCAGGACGACATCGACGATCTGCACCACCTGATCGCGCACCACGACGTCGAGATGACCGGGGCGATCGTCCTGCCGCTCGGCGGCGTCGCCTACCTGTGCTGGCTGGACTGGCGGCTCGCGCTGCTGGCCATCGCGACCCTGCCGGTCTACCTGGTGGCCTACGGATCGATGATGCGCGGATTCGTGCAGAAGATGGTCGAACTGGACGCCGGGGTGGCCCGGGTCAGCGCGGCGATCGTCGAATTCGTGCACGGCATCATCGTGGTCAAGGTGTTCGGACAGGCCAAGCGCGCGCACCGCGCCTACGACGACGCCGTCGGTGAGTTCGGTGACAAATACGCGGGCTGGGTGCGGCCGATGCTCAAACTCGAAGCCCTCACCTCGATGGCGCTGTCCGCCCCGGTGGTCGCGCTGGTCAGCCTCGCGGGCGGGATCTGGTTCGTGGCCGAGGGCTGGGTGACGCCGATCGAGGCGCTCGCCGAGGTTCTCGTCGCGATGATCATCCCGACCACCCTGCTGGTGCTGAACCAGGGGATCACCGCGCAGCGCAAGGCGACCGCCGCGGCGAGCCGCATCGTGGCCCTGCTGGACATCCCGCCGCTGCCGGTTCCCGCGCAGCCGCGGGAACCGGCGGGACACGACGTCGAGTTCGACGACGTGTCGTTCGCCTACGAGGGAACCGACACCGTCGTGTCCGGCATCAGTCTGCACTGCCTGCCCGGCACGGTCACCGCGCTGGTGGGTGGTTCCGGCGCGGGCAAGTCCACCTTGGCCAAGCTGGTGCCCAGGTTCTACGACGTCACGTCCGGCGCCGTCCGCGTCGGCGGCGTCGACGTACGCCACATCGCGCCCGAAGTGCTCTACCGCAAGGTCGGCTTCGTCCTCCAGGACGTCCGGTTGCTGCACGGCACGGTGGTGGAGAATCTCCGCCTCGGCCGCCCGGACGCCACCGAAGACGAGGTGATCGCCGCCGCCACCGCCGCCCGTATCCACGACCGCGTGCTGGCCCTGCCCAGGGGTTACGACTCCGTCATCGGCGAGGACGCGATCTTCTCCGGTGGCGAGGCACAGCGGATGTCGATCGCGCGGGCTCTGCTCGCCGACACCCCGATCCTGGTACTGGACGAGGCGACGGCCTACGCCGACCCGGAATCCGAGGCGCAGATCCAGGACGCGCTGTCCGTGCTCGCCAGGGGCCGGACGGTCCTCGTCATCGCGCACCGGCTCGCCACGATCGCGGGCGTCGACAAGATCGTCGTCCTCGATGGCGGGGCCGTGGTGGAACAAGGGACACAGGAAGAACTGATCGCCGCGAACGGCCGCTATGCCCGGATGTGGGACGCCTACACCGAGGGGAGCACTCGATGATCCGGGATCTGATGAAGATCCTCGGCCCGAAACATGATCGGGCGGTGAAGATCTACCTGACCTGGCTGGTGGCCTACTCCCTGTTACAGGGCCTGGCGATGGTCGCCCTCGTACCGGTGCTGCGAGCCGTGCTGACCGGGGACGCCGACGCGGCGTGGCGCTGGCTGGCCGTGGTGCTCGCCGTCGTCGTCGCCACCTGCGTCGCCCGCTACCAGCAGGCTATGCACGGTTTCGCGCTCTCCCTGATCACCCTGACCAGCCTGCACCGCCGGCTCGGCGATCACGTGGCCTCGCTGCCGCTGGGCTGGTTCTCCTCCGAGAAGGTGGGCAGGCTTTCCCGCAGTGCCACCAATGGCACGCTGATGGTGACCAACGTGACCGCGCACATGCTCACCCCACTGGTCAGCGGCATTGTCACCCCGGCGACCGTCGCGACGGCCATGCTCGTGCTCGACTGGCGGCTGGGGGTGGCGACGTGGGTGTGCGCGCCGTTGCTGTGGCTCACGCATCGGTGGGCGGTGAACTCCGTCGGCCGAGGCGAGGAACTCACCGACGCGGCGACCACGGCCGCGGGTAACCGAGTCGTGGAGTTCGCCCGCGATCAGCAGGTGTTGCGCGCGTTCGGACGCACCACCGAGGGCTACCGTCCCCTCGAGGACGCGATCGAGAACCAGAAGACGGCGGGCCGGACGCTGCTGTTGATGGCCGCGCCACGCCTGCTGGCCAACGGACTCGGCGTGCAACTCGCGTTCGCGGCGGTGATCGCGTTCGGACTGGCGCTGGCGGTGAACGGCGCCATCGACCCGGTGATGTTGATCGCGCTGATCGCGTTGACAGCCCGCTTCACCGGCCCGCTGGCCGAGGTCGCGGCGCACAGCGGCATGACGCGGATGGCCGCGAACGACCTGCGCCGCCTCGCCTCGATCTTCGACGAGAAGCCGTCAGCCGAACCCGCCGTCTCCCGGTCGGTGACCGAACCCGGCGAGATCGAGCTGACCGGCGTGCGGTTCGGCTACGAGCCGGGCCATCCGGTGCTGGACGGCATCTCGTTCCGGGTGCCCGCACGCGGCATGACCGCGATCGTCGGGCCGTCCGGTTCCGGCAAGAGCACCATCACGCGGTTGATCATGCGGTTCTTCGACGTCGATTCGGGCACCGTCTCCGTCGGTGGCGTCGACGTGCGCGAACAGTCCACAAAGGACTTGATGGGGCAGCTCTCTGTCGTGATGCAGGACGTGTACCTGTTCGACGACACGCTGGAGGCGAACATCCGCGTGGGCAGGCCGGAGGCCACCGCCGAAGAGGTCCGTGAGGCCGCCAGGATCGCCGGCGTCGACGAAATCGTCGACCGGCTGCCCGGTGGCTGGGCCACCAGGGTGGGCGAGGGCGGGGCTTCACTGTCCGGTGGGGAGCGCCAGCGGGTCTCCGTGGCCAGGGCCGTGCTCAAGGACGCGCCGATCGTGCTCCTGGACGAGGCGACGGCCGCGCTCGATCCGGAAAACGAGCGGTACGTGCAGAGAGCACTCCGCACGCTGATGGACCGCGCCACCCTGCTGGTCATCGCCCACAAGCTGCCGACCGTGGTGGCCGCGGACCAGATCCTGGTGCTCGACGGCGGCGGGATCGCCGAGTCCGGCACGCACGAGGAGCTACTGGCCTTGAACGGGCGCTACACCGAGTTCTGGAACGAACGCCGCCGCACCCAAGGCTGGCGGCTGGTGTCCGGTGAGGAGCCGAAATGATCGGGGTCGTCGGAGCCACCGGCGAGGTCGGCTCGCACACCGTCCGGGTACTGCGCGCGCTCGACGTGGGACCGCTGCGGACCGGTGGAAGCCGGAACGTGGACGTCCTCGACGAGGCGTCACTGGACCGGTTCGCCCAGGGCTGCCGGGTACTGGTGAACTGCGCCGGACCGGCCCACCTGGTCGGCGACCGGGTCGCGCGGGCGGCGGTCCGTGCCGGGGCAGGCCACGTCGACGCGTCGGATCCGGAAGGCGCCGCGGTGGGCGGCACGGCCGTGATCGGGGCGGGATTGCAGCCGGGACTGACCGGACTGTTGCCGCGCTGGCTCGCGCGGCGGGAGTTCGACACCGTGCACGGATTGGTCGCCCACCTCGGGGTGCTCGACCGATTCACCCGCACCGCCGCCGACGACTATCTGGCGGGCGCCGAACACGGTGAGGCGCTGGCCGCCTGGCGGCGCGGACGCCGTTCGGGCGTGCTGACCCGGCGCACTGACGTCACCCTGCCGTTCTTCCCCGGTGAGGTGTCGCTGCTGCCGTACCTCACCGAGGAAAGCGCGAAGGTGGCCGAGCACTTGGGGCTCGACCGAGGCGATTGGTTCACCGCGGTGTCCGGCGAGCATGTCCGTGCCGCCTTCGACCGGGTCCGCTCATTGGATCGGGCCGGCGCCGTGACGGCGTTGTGCCGCGCCAGCGAGCTGGACCTCGCCGGACGCGAGCCGCACGTGGTCCTCCTGATGCGCATGGAGGGCGTGCGCGCCGGTCACCCGATCACCAGGACCGCCGTCCTGCGTGGCCGGGGCAACGGCGCGCTGACCGGTGCGCTGACCGCGCTGGCCGTACTCGCGGTGCTCCGCCGGGAAGTGCCGCCTGGCAGGCATTTCGCGGCCGAGGTGCTCGACCCCGAGGTCACGATCGCCCGTCTCGGCGAGTGCGGCGTGGCGGCACCGTTCGTGGCCGAGGGCGAAGCGGCGCTCGAGGCGGGTGTGCTGTGAGCCTCCACGAGGCCGGGCTCACGGCGCTCGGCGACCTGAACCCAGGCACCTTCGCCGCCGCGATGGAGGTGCTGGAGCGGGTCAGCCTGCAGGCGATGGCGGCCGCGTCCGGCGTCGTCGCTCCGCGCCACCGCTGGCTGGCGGACCGATGGGAACAGGCGCTACGGGGGCGCACGCCCGGTGCGTACCGCGAGCCGGGGGACGAGTTTGAGGCCGCCTACGCCGCTCTCGGGTTCCCACCGGTGATGGCCCGCTTCCACCGCGAGACGCTGGCATGGCTTCCGCACCTTCTCGACGACACAGTCCCGCTGCGGGATCTGCTGGTGCGTGCGGGTGACGTGCAGACCGCCTACCAGGACAACGTGTTCACCGGATACCTCAACGCCGCGTGCGCCGAGGCCGTCCGGCAGGCGGGTCCGCGCGTGCTCGAACTCGGTGGCGGAGCGGGACTGAGCACCGCCGCCGCGCTGGCGGCGTTGCGCGGCAAGGATTACAGCTACACGTTCACCGACATTGCACCGTTGGCCGTTCGCGCGGCCGAGGCACGGTTCGGCGATGACCACAGGGTTTCCTGCCGGGTGTTCGATCTCGATGCCGATTTCGCCGGGCAAGGCTTCGCCGACGGCAGCGTGGATGTCGTATCGGCAGGCAACGTCCTGCACAACGCCACCGACATCGGCGCGGCGCTGCGCCGGATCCGCCGCGTGCTGGCTCCGGGGGGCAAGGTGGTGTTCACCGAGTCGGTCCGTGACACGGCGACGACCCTGACCTCCGTGCAGTTCCTGTTGTCCCGCGACGAACACCGGGACCGCACACCGTTCCTGGATCTCGACGAGTGGCACGCGGCTCTGGTCGCCGCGGGATTCGAACCGGGGACGACGCTGCCCGAGCCGTCGTCACCGCTGGCGGCCGCGGGACAGCAGCTCTTCACGGCGACGGCGGCAGGCATCCCCGGTGACTGGCCTGCCGCCAAGGTGCTGGCCCACCTGGAACGCTCTCGCACCACCGAGGTGGTGCTGCCGGCAGCCATGGTGCGTGCGCTGGCCGACGAGCCTTCGCTCCTGCTCGCCGACCTGTCGGCGCTGAAGGTCATCCGCTATCACGGTGACGAGGTCGGTGACGCGGTGCGCGCCGCGCTCGGCGTCGAACTCGCGCGGATCGAGCCGGTCGATGTCGGCGACGACTTCCTCGCCGGCATCGCCGACGAGGCAGACCTCGAACTGGACGGCGTCGACCTGCGGGCGGCGGTGGCCGCGGTGCACGAGTTCGGCCGGACCGCGCTGTTGTCGATGCTCAACGCCCTGCACCGGCGTGGTCTCTTCCGGGGACGGGGCAACACCGAGCAGGAGGTGCTGGAGGGTGTCGCCTACCCTCGGCTGCTCCGCCGCTGGCTCGAAGTCCTCTCCGCCGAAGGATTGCTGCGGGAGGAGAACGGACTCCTGATCCCGGTGCCCGACGCCGAGGCCTATTCCGATGCCGCGCTCGACCGGGCCTGGTCACAGGCGGCCCGGGCCTGGCAGGAGACGACAGGGTCCGCGGGCACCGTCGAGTACGCCCGTGCCAATGCCGAGCGGCTGCCGGATCTTCTCGACGGTTCCTGCGACGCGGTCACCCTGCTGTTCCCCGAAGGTCGCACGGATCTCGCCGAAGCGCTGTACCGGGAGAACGTGACCGGCCGCTACCAGCACCGTGCCGTCAGCGCGTTCATCGGCGGCCTCGCGCGGCGTTGGCCCGCCGACCGGCCGCTGCGCGTACTGGAGGTCGGCGCCGGCACCGGCGCGACCACCGAGCGGGCGCTGCCCGTGCTCGCGGCGGCCGGGATCGAGGTCGACTATCTCTACACGGACGTGTCGAAGCTTTTCCTCGACCAGGCGGCCGTCCGGTTGCGCGACTACCCGTGGGTGCGGTTCGGCCGGTTCGACATCGACGCCGATCCGGCTTTGCCACGCGGTTCGTTCGACGTGGTGATCGGTGGTGGTGTGCTCAACGCGGCCACCGACACCGACGCGTCGGTGCGGCGATTGGCGGGCCTGCTGGACGCCGGTGGCTGGCTGGTGCTCACCGAACCGACCGTCGAGGAGTTCTGGATCCTGACCTCCCAGGCGTTCCTGATGGCCGAAGCCGACGACGGCCGCTCCGCCACCGGCGCGACCTTCCTGACCTTGCCGCAATGGAACGCGGTGCTCGACGGCGTCGGCCTGGAGCGGGTTCTCGGCCTGCCCGGCGAAGGTCATCCGCTCACCCCCCTCGGCCACCGCGTCTTCGTCACGCGCGTGCCGAACCGAACCTGAGGACAACGAGCATGTGTGGAATCACCGGCTGGGTCGCGTTCGACACCGACCTCACCGAGGAAGTGCCCGTCATCGAGGCGATGACGAAGACCCTGAGCGACCGTGGTCCCGACGCGGGCGGAACCTGGATCCGTACCCATGTCGCGCTGGGGCATCGACGGCTGGCGGTGATCGACCTGCCCGGCGGCGCACAGCCGATGGAGGCCCGGACACCGTCGGGAACCGTGGCGCTGACGTTCTCGGGCGAGATCTACAACTTCCAGGGCCTGCGTGCCGCACTCGAAGGAAGCGGCCACCGCTTCGCCACCCGCAGCGACACCGAAGTGGTGCTGCGCGGCTACCTGGAGTGGGGCGAGGCGGTCGCCGAACGGCTCAACGGCATGTACGCCTTCGGTCTGTGGGACGAGCGCCACGGCAAACTGGTCCTGGTCCGCGACCGGGTCGGCGTGAAGCCGCTGTACTACCACCGCACGAGTGACGGACTGTTGTTCGGCTCCGAACCCAAGGCGATCCTGGCCAACCCCCGGTTCGCGCGGGTCGTGGACACCGGCTGTCTCCGCGAGCTGACCGGCTTCACCAAGGCTCCCGGCTGGTCGCTGTGGAAGGACATGCACGAGGTCGAACCGGGCACCGTCGTGACGGTTTCCCGCGCCGGGATCCGGCACCACACCTACTGGCGCCTGGAAACCATGCCGCACACCGACGACCTCCCGGCCACCGTCGAGAAGGTCGGAGCGTTATTCGGTGAGGCGGTGCGGCGGCAGACGGTGTCCGATGTGCCGCAGTGCGTACTGCTGTCCGGAGGGCTGGATTCCAGCGCCGTCACCGCTGTCGCCGCCGCCGAACTGCGCGACCGTGGCGAGAAGACTCGCACGTTCTCGGTCGATTTCGCCGGGTACGAAGAGAACTTCCGCCCGGACGAACTGCGCGAGACCCCGGACTCCCCGTTCGTCCGTGAGGTCGCCGCGCACGTCGGCTCGATGCACCGGGACATCGTGCTCGACTCCCGCGCGCTGGCCGATCCCGCGCTGCGCCGTGCCGTCGTGGCCGCGCGGGACATGCCGATCGGGCTCGGAGACATCGATTCTTCGATGTACCTGCTGTTCCAGGCGATCCGCGCCGAGTGCACGGTGGCACTGTCGGGCGAGTTCGCGGACGAGCTGTTCGGGGGCTACGCCTGGTTCCACCATCCGGCGGCCCGTGAGGCCGACACGTTCCCGTGGCTGGCGTTCAGCAACGCCTACACCGGTGACCGCACCGAGATGCTGCGTCCCGAGCTTCGCCGGGAGCTGGACATCGGCGCGTACGTCGCCGACGAGTACCGCACCGCCGTCGCCGCTGTCGACCATCTCGACACCGAGGACGAGCTGGAGCGACGGATGCGCCGCAGCAGCCATCTGCACGTGACGCGGCTGGTCCGCGCCATGCTGGACCGCAAGGACCGGATGTCCATGGCCGTAGGCCTGGAGGTCCGGGTGCCCTTCGCCGATCACCGCCTCATCGAGTACGTCTACAACACGCCGTGGTCGATGAAGGCGGACGGCGGCCGGGAAAAGAGCCTGTTGCGCGGAGCGGTCGCCGACCTGCTGCCCAGGTCGGTCACCGAGCGCGTCAAGAGCCCCTATCCCTCCACACAGGACACCCGCTACGCGGAATCGTTGCAGCGACAGGTGAACGACGTGCTTGCCGAGGCCGGACATCCCCTGTTCGAGATCTTTGACGCCACCTGGGTGCGCGGCGCGGCTGCACAGGATCCCGACGTGGTCACCGGCAGGCTGCGCACTGGTCTGGAACGCGTACTGGACTTGTACCACTGGTTCGACCTGTACCGGCCCGAGCTCCGGCTCGGCTGAACCGGTGCACCACAAGGAGAACACCATGACCACAACCGGACCGCTCGTTCTCGGCGGGGACTTCGTCCAGGACGCGCACAGCGTCGGAGCGAAGCTGCGTGAGAGCGCACCGATCCGCCATGTCGTACTGCCCAGCGGCCTGCCCGTGTGGCTCGTCACCGGGTACGAAGAAGCCAGAGCCGTCGCGACCGATCCTCGATTCAGCAGCCAGCGCGTCTATGACCGGATGCACCGGATGGCCCTTGGCGAAGACGCCGAGAGTCCTTTTTCCGAGGACTTCGCGATGAACCTGCTCAACCTGGATCCACCGGATCACACCCGGCTGCGCAAGCTGGTCGCGAAGACGTTCACCGGCCGGGCCATCGCACCCCTGCGGCCGCGGATCGAGCAGGTCGCGGACGAGCTGCTCGACGCGATGACCGGCCGGGACTCGGTGGAGCTGCTGGAGTCCTACGCCTATCCGCTGCCGATCCGGGTCATCACCGAGCTGCTCGGCGTGCCGTTCGACGACCGCGACCAGTTCACCGCGTGGTCGAAGACCATGGTCGACGGCGGGGCGAGCGAAGCCGCGGGTGCGGCGACGATGCGGATGGCGGGCTACCTGCACGGGTTGATCGCGGCCAAACGCGAGAACCCCGAAGACGATCTGCTGTCCCAGCTCGTGCACGCCAGTGAAGACGGTGATCGCCTCTCGCCGTCGGAGCTGATCGCGGTTTCCGTCGTGCTGCTCATCGGCGGATTCGAGACCACGGTGAACCTGATCAGCGGCGGCGTCTTCAGCCTGTCTCGCGACCCCGGCCAGCTCGCCCTGCTGCGGGCCGACCGGAGCCTGATGCCGAACGCGATCGAGGAGTTTCTGCGGCACGAGACGCCAAACATCCTGTCCTCACCGCGGTACACCACCGAAGAGGTCGAGATCGCGGGCGTGGTGATCCCGGCCGGGGACTTCGTCATGGTGTCGTGGCTGGCGGCGAACCGCGACCCCTCCCGCTTCACCGACCCCGACAGGCTCGACATCACCCGGCCGATGGGCGGTCACCTCGCCTTCGGCCACGGCTTGCACTTCTGCCTGGGAGCGCCGCTGGCCCGGCTGGAGGGGGAGATCGCCTTCGGCCGCCTGCTGGACCGGTTCGCCGACATCGAGGTGCTGTCCGCTGTGGACGATCTGCGCTGGCGTGACAGCACGGCCATGCACGGTCTCGAATCGTTGGAGCTGAGGCTGCGATGACCACCGACTTCGTCCCCTGGCCGGACGAGTTCGCCCGGTACTACCGCGAGCGCGGGTACTGGCGGGACCGTACTCTCGGCGCGTTGCTCGACGACGGCGCACGGAGGTGGCCGTCGCGGACCGCGGTGGTCGACGGCGACCGCCGCTGGTCCTATGCCGAACTGAACAAAAAGGCGACGCGGCTGGCCTGCGGACTTCGTGCGCGGGGGATCGGGCACGGTGACCGCGTGCTTGTGCACCTGCCCAACGTGGCCGAGTTCCTCTCGCTGGCGTTCGCGTTGTTCCGGATCGGCGCGGTCCCGGTGCTCGCCTTGCCGGCACATCGCCGGACCGAAATCGTTCACCTCACCCGGCTCGCGACCCCAGTTGCGTACGTCGTGGCGTCCGACCTTCGGGACCTGGCGCACGCCGTCCCGGAGATCGCGCACGTGTTCGTCGTCGGCGAGCCCGGCGAGTTCACCGCACTCGAGGACGTGTCGGCCGAGGGCGAGCCCGGCGATGGGCCCGGTCCGTGCGATATCGCCGTGCTGTTGCTGTCCGGTGGTACGACCGGGCCGCCCAAGCTGATTCCGCGTACCCACAACGACTACGAGTACAACCTGCGGGCGAGCGCCAAGCTGTGCGGTTTCAACGCCGATACCCGCTACTTGGCGGCGTTGCCGATGGCGCACAACTTCCCGCTTGCGTGCCCCGGTGTGCTGGGGACGTTGTGGGCAGGCGGGACAGTCGTGTTGTGCACCGGCGCGGACCCGGGAACGGCGTTCCCGCTGATCGAGGCCGAGCGCGTCACCGTGACGGCGCTCGTACCACCGTTGGCACTGGTGTGGCTGGACGCCGCCGAAAAGTCCACAGTGGATCTGTCGAGCCTGGAACTGCTCCAGGCGGGCGGATCCCGGCTCAAGGCCGAAGCCGCTCGCCGGGTCACGTCGGTGCTGGGCTGTGTGCTCCAGCAGGTCTACGGCATGGCCGAGGGCCTGCTTAACTACACGCGCATCGGTGATCCGGACGCCATCGTCAACGACACCCAGGGCAGGCCGCTCTGCGCGGACGACGAGGTGCGGATCGTGACCGCGGACGACGAGCCGGTGCCCGCGGGCGAGGTCGGCGAACTGCACGTCCGGGGGCCGTACACCATTCGCGGCTATTACCGGGCCACCGAACACAACGCGGGTGCGTTCACCGCCGATGGTTTCTATCGCAGCGGAGACCTCGTCCGGAGGCTGCCGACTGGGGAACTCGTCGTCGAGGGCCGGGTCAAGGACGTGATCAACCGCGGCGGCGACAAGATCCCCGTCGAAGAGGTGGAGAACCTCCTGCTGAGCCACCCAGCCGTGTACGACGTCGCGATCGTCGGAATCCCCGACGACGTGATGGGTGAACGGAGCTGTGCCTACGTGATCGCACGCGGCACGCCACCCAGTCGCAAGGACCTCCTGGCCTATCTACGCGAACACGGTGTCGCGGCTTTCAAGCTGCCGGACCGGGTCCGCTTCGTGAAGTCATTCCCCCGCACCGGCCTAGGCAAGGTCGACCGCAAAGCTTTGTCCACTCTGGAGAACCGATGGTGACCATGCATCGTCCTGACGCCCACCCCGGCAACTTCTCGTCGCAAGAACTCTCGCAGCAAGTCGCCGAGCTCCTCGACCTGTCCGACGACGTCATCGACGAACACGAGAACCTGATCGAGCTGGGTCTGGACTCGATCACGATGATGCGGCTGGCCGGGAATTGGCGCAAAGCAGGAGCGAACGTCACGTTCGCCGATCTGGTCACCACGCCCACGCTCGCCGCGTGGCGAGCCATGCTGGCCGTCGAGTCCGGACAGATCGCCCGGGCAGAAAAGAAAATCGACGAGTCCGCGCCGTTCTCGCTGGCGCTGATGCAGCACGCCTACTGGGTCGGCCGAGCGCCGGGGCAACGGCTGGGCGGTGTCGACGCGCACTTCTATCACGAGTTCGACGGCACGGGCGTCGATCCGGAGCGGCTTGAGAACGCCGTCCGGGCACTGTTCGTCCGGCACGGGATGTTGCGTGTGGCGGTGTCGGACGACGGAACCCAGCGTGTGCTTCCCGAGAGCCCCTGGGCCGGCATGCGTGTCCACCACTGGGTCGATCAGTCTACTTTGGACGCACGTCGCACCGCGCTGTCGCACCGCAGGATGGACGTCTCCTCCGGCGAGGTCTTCGACGTCCAGCTTTCCCTGCTGCCGGAAGGCCGCACGCGGATGCACGTCAACCTGGACATGATCGCGGCGGACGCGCTGAGCTTGCGGGTGCTCCTCGCCGACCTGGCCCGCGGTTACGCGGGTGAAACCCTCGCGCCGCTGCGATACAGCTATCCCCGATATCTGGCGGAACGGGGGAGTCCCGGCAAGGAAGCAGCGCGGGAACATTGGATGGGCCGGCTGCCGACGCTGCCCGGAGCACCTCGACTCCCGGTCGCCAACGCCGTCGGCGAACCCACCGTGGTGCGGCGCCACCGTTGGCTCGGACCGGAATCGGTGAGCGCGATCGAGCGCTCGGCCCGTCGTCACGGGCTGACCACGGCGATGGCGCTGGCGGCGCTGTTCGCCGAGACCTTGACCGCGTGGAGTGCCGAACCGCGGTTCCTGCTCAACCTGCCCCTGTTCGACCGTGAGCCGCTACACGACGAAGTGGACTCGCTGGTCGGCGATTTCACCTCGTCGGTGCTGCTGGAGTGGGACGGGGCCGTTCCAGGCTCCTTCGCCGAGCGGGCAGGGTCGCTACAGCGGCGGTTCCACTCCGACGTGGCGCACACCGCCTACTCCGGTGTCGAGGTGCTGCGAGACCTCTCGCGCATGCACGGCGAACAGATGCTCGCCCCCGTCGTCTACACCAGCGCGCTCGGTCTGGGTGAGCTGTTCGCCCCGGAGGTCACCGGCACCTTCGGCCAGGCCTCGTGGATCATCTCCCAGGGCCCACAGGTCTGGCTCGACGCGCAGGTGACCGAACTCGACGGCGGCCTGCTGGTGAACTGGGACGTCCGGGAGGACGTCTTCGTCCCGGACGTGCCGGACGCGATGTTCGCCGCCTACTGCACGCTGCTCGATCGTCTCATCGAGGGCGAGGACGCCTGGTCGGAAACCCCGGATCTGATCCCGCCTGCCCAAGCGCTCGTGCGTGCCGAGGTGAACAACACGAAGGTGACCAGGCGGGCGCGTCGTCTGCACGACGCGTTCTTCGCCCACGCCACCGCGTGCCCCGACGCACCGGCGGTCTTCTCCGACGGAGAATCCAGGACCTACGGCGAACTCGCCGAACACGCCCTGCGGATCGCGGGCCACCTGACCGCCAAGGGGGCAGGCCCCGGGCATCTGGTCGCGGTTTCGCTGCCCAAGGGGCCGGATCAGGTGGCCGCGGTGCTCGGGGTGCTCGCGGCGGGGGCGGCGTACCTGCCATTAGGTGTCGACCAGCCCGCGGTGCGACGGGACCGGATCCTGCGGACCGCCGGGGTGACCCTCGTGCTGGACGACCTGGCTCCGGCGAGCGGGGCGACGGCGCTCGCGGAACCCGTGAGCGGTGACGACTCCGCGCTCGCCTACGTCATCTACACCTCGGGCTCTACCGGCGAACCCAAAGGTGTGGAGATCGGCCACGCTGCCGCGGTCAACACCGTCGACGACCTCAACCACCGGTTCGGCATCGGGCCGGAGGACCGCTCGCTGGCGCTGTCCGCGCTCGAATTCGACCTGTCGGTCTATGACCTGTTCGGTCCGCTTTCGGTGGGCGGCGCGGTGGTGTGCGTACGCGACTACGGCCGCCGTGACGCTTCCGTGTGGGTCGATGCGTTGCTGCGGCACCGGGCCACCGTGCTCAACTGCGTCCCCGCCTTGCTCGACATGGTGCTGACCGTGGCGCAGGAGCCGTTGCCGCTGCGGGTGGTGCTGCTCGGTGGTGACCGCGTCACCATAGACCTGCCCGCCAGGCTCGCCGAGTACGCGCCCGAGTGCCGCTTCGCCGGACTGGGCGGCACCACCGAGACCGCCATCCATTCCACGGTGTGCGAGGTCGGCGACGTGGATCCACAGTGGACTTGCGTGCCCTACGGCACGCCGCTGGACAACGTCCTGTGCCGCGTGGTCGATCCGCTCGGTCGTGACCGTCCTGATCGGGTCCCGGGAGAACTGTGGATCGGAGGGGCGGGGGTCGCGCGGGGCTATCGAGGGGATCCCGCGCGCACGCGGGAGAAGTTCGTGGAGTTCGCGGGTACGCGCTGGTACCGGACCGGTGATCGCGCCCGGTACCTGCCCGACGGAAGCCTGGAGTTCCTCGGCCGCGATGACCACCAGGTCAAGATCCGCGGTCACCGTGTCGAATTAGGTGAGGTCGAGGCCGCGCTCACCGCGCACCCCGGCGTCACCGCCGCCGCCGTGGTCGTGACGGCGAATCGGCGGCTGGCCGCCGTCGTCACCGGGACGGTGCCGATCGCGGAGCTCGAAGAATTCCTGATCGGGTGGCTGCCGGCGGCGATGCGGCCGGACGCCCTCTCGGCGCTTCCGTCGCTGCCTCTGACCGCGAACGGCAAGATCGACCGCGGGCTGCTGTCGCGCACGCTGGACGACCGGCCCAGCGAAGAGGCGGCTGTCTCCGCACTCCAAGGCGAAATCGAACGCCTGGTCGCGGCGGCCTGGGCGGAAGTGCTGCCGAGCAAGGAGATCGGACGTGAACACGACTTCTTCGCCCTCGGTGGAGATTCGCTGCTGGCGACCAGGCTGATCGGCAAACTGCGCGCGGCCGGGCTATCGGGTGTGTCGCTGAGCGATCTCTTCGCGCGTCCGGTGCTGGCCGATTTCGCCGCCGGGCTCTCCCTGACCTCAGCCGACGAAGCGCCGGTCAGGCTCGTCTCCGATCCCGCGAACCGATACGAGCCGTTCCCGCCGACGGAAGTCCAGCGCGCGTATTGGCTCGGGCGCGACGAGGGCTTCACCCTCGGCGGTGTCGGCTGTCACTTCTATCGTGAGTACGACGTGGAGGACCTCGACCTGGCGCGGCTGGAGACCGCGGTCAACCGGCTCGTCGAGCGGCACGAGATGCTGCGCGCCGTCTTCGACGAGCAAGGCGACCAGCGGGTGCTGCCCGAGGTGCCGTGGTTCCGGGTGGACCTGATCGACGGCGGATTCGACGAACTCCGTGCCACCACCTCGCACACCGTTTTCGACCCTGCCGTGTGGCCGCTGTTCACCGTGCGCGCGGCCCGGGCCGGTCGCCGGACCAGGTTGGCGATCGGCATGGACAACCTGGTGCTCGACGCCTTGAGCATCCTCGTCTTCTACGCCGAACTCGCCTCGCTGTACGAGAACCCGGACGTAGAACTCCCGGCGATCGGGATGTCGTTCCGCGACTACGTTCTCGGCGTCGAACCCACCGCGTTGGACCAGGCCAAGGCCTACTGGAGCGGGCTGGTGCCCGAACTGCCCCCCGCGCCGCGACTGCCGCTGGCGAAGGACCCGGCCGAAGTGGCGGTACCGCGGTTCGACCGGCGGTCCGCCAGGGTGGAACCCGCACGATGGCGCGTGATCACCGACCGGGCCAAGGAACACGGGGTCACGCCGTCCGCCGTGCTGATGACGGCGTTCGCCGAGGTGCTGGGCAGATGGAGCGCGAGAGCGGACCTGACACTCAACGTCACGCTCTTCGACCGCAAGGAGGTCCACCCCGACATCGAACGCGTGCTGGGCGACTTCACCTCCCTGCTCTTGGTGGCCTGCCGCCCGGCGCTCGACGGTGGCTGGCTCGACCGGGTGCGCCAGGTCCAGGAGGAGTTGTGGGGCGCACTCGACCACCGCGACGTCTCGGCCGTGTGGGTGCTGCGGGAACTGGCCCGGACCACTGGTGACCCGAACACCACCATGCCGGTCGTGTTCACCAGCGCCCTGGGCGTGTCGGCGGACCCGCCGCAGGGCAGCACCCTGTTCGCTGACAACGTCTGGGGTGTCTCCCAGACGCCGCAGGTGTGGCTCGATCACCAGGTCACCGAGGCCGCGGGCGGTGTGCAGCTGAACTGGGACGCGGTCGAGGAGCTGTTCCCGCCGGGCCTGCTGGACGACATGTTCGAGGCCTACCTGACGCTGGTGGACCGGCTCGCCACGGTCGCCTGGCGGGAACCGGTCACCGATCTGCTGCCCGACCGGCAGCGCGAGGTGCGCGCCGCGGTGAACGCGACCGACGGCCCGGTTCCCCCAGGCGCTTTGCACAGCGCCTTCTTCCGGCTGGCCGCCGAGGAACCGGACCGGGTGGCCGTCGTCGGCGCGCTGACCTACGGCGAACTCGCCGACCGGGCGCTGCGGCTGGCCGCCGTGCTCGGGGAGCGGGGCGCGGTACCTGGTGACACCGTCGCCATCTCACTGCCCAAGGGGCCCGATCAGCTGGTCGGGGTGCTCGGCGTGCTCGCCGCCGGATGCGCCTACGTGCCGATCGGGGTCGATCAGCCGTCTGCCCGCCGTGAGCGGATGCTCGGTCTCGCCAAGGCCGAGCTGGTCGTCACCGCCGACCTGCTCGCGCAGCACGCCGACCCGTTGCCGGCCTGCTGTCCTGCCGCCGAACTGGCGTACGTGATCTTCACGTCCGGTTCGACCGGCGAGCCCAAGGGCGTGGAGACCACCCATCGGGCCGCGCTGAACACCGTCGCCGACATCAACGAGCGGTTCGCCGTCGGGCCGGAAGACCGGCTGCTTGCCGTGTCCGCACTGGACTTCGACCTGTCGGTGTACGACATCTTCGGCCCGCTGTCGGTCGGAGCCGCCGTCGTCACCATCACCGAGGACGGCCGCCGCGACGCGCACCGGTGGCACGACCTGGTCACCACACACGGAGTCACGATCTGGAACACCGTTCCCGCGCTGCTCGACATGCTCCTGGTCGCCGGTGAGGAGCGACTGCCGTTGCGGATCGTCCTGCTCTCCGGCGATTGGGTCGGTCTCGATCTACCGGGCCGGCTGGCCGAGCGTGCTCCGGAGTGCAGGTTCCTGGCCCTCGGCGGGGCGACGGAAGCGGCGATCTGGTCGAACTACACCGAGGTCTCGCGGGTGGATCCCGCATGGATCTCCATCCCGTACGGCACTCCGCTGCGCAACCAGCGATTCCGCGTCGTGGACGATCTCGGCCGGGATTGCCCGGACTGGGTCACCGGCGAGCTCTGGATCGGTGGTGAGGGCGTGGCACAGGGCTACCGTGGCGCACCCGAGCAGACCGCGGCCCGCTTCGTCGAACACTCGCCGCACGATCGCTGGTACCGAACGGGAGACCTCGGCCGCTACTGGCCGGACGGCACACTGGAGTTCCTTGGGCGAGCCGACCAGCAGGTGAAGATCCGGGGGCACCGCATCGAACTCGGCGAGATCGAAGCAGCCCTCGAATCCGCTCCTGGTGTCGCCCGCGCGGCCGCCGTCGTGACCGCCGACCGGCGGCTCGTCGCCGCCGTGGTGGCCAGGACTTCGATCGAACCGATCCGGTCCCATATCGCGACGCTGCTGCCCGTCCACATGCTTCCGGACGCGGTCGTGGTGCTGGAGAGCCTGCCGCTCACCGCCAACGGCAAGGTCGACCGGGCCTCGATCGCCACGCTCGTCCAGCCGACCGAACAGACCGGTTCACCGGCACCCGTCGGTGCGGTGGAGACGACGATCGCGGATATCTGGGCGGATCTGCTCGGCCGCGACCACGTCGGACGCGATCAGAACTTCTTCACTCTCGGTGGGGACAGTCTTCGGGCGACCAGGCTCATCGCGGCGCTGCGTACCCGGCTCGGCTTCACGTTGTCGCTCTCGACCCTTTACGCGGCGCCGACCGTCGAAGGCTTGGCCCGTGCCGTCTCTGCTCGGGCGGCGCTCAGCGAAGCGATGGAGGAAGGGACACTTTGACCGCGGTGAATCCAGGTTCGTCACGACGGACCTGGATTTCGGAACAGGCTCCAGCTTGAGTTTCAACCTGTTCGGCTGGGTCGTGGGTCGTTTGGCCGAAATCACCGAAAATCGAGCAGTCCCAGCTCCCACACGTTCGAGGGTGCGCGAGGGCAGACCGGCTGACTTTTGAGACAAAGAGCCGACCCTCGTTTCGGCTTGCGCCCCTACGCCCCGTTGGCCGGACCCGGCAATGAAACCGGAGAGAAGATTCCTTCCTTGGGGCAGGCTAGGAGTGAGCTGCGAATGTCAATGCTCACTACACCGGAGAATTTTCGAACTGCGGCTCGAATGAGGACCGCTGAGGGGGTTCGTCGATTTTCGCTGACCGCGGCGGAGTCTTCCGAAGTGGCAAGTCTCGCCGATCGCACACTGGGCGCGATGAGCGAAGGATACCTGGTCGGTCATTTGGACGAAGTTCGGGTGGCTTCGGAGAATCTGCCACCGCGTCTCAGACGCTTTCTCGTCGAATCACGGGTGACCGAGTCCGATATCTTCTCGGTCTCCGGCGTGCCCATCGGATCCGATCTTCCATCCACCCCCGCGGGCTGGACAGCCGCCCAGCGGACCGGTGCCGGTCTGCGGGAGCAGATGGTATTGCTGCTGTGCGGCTCGCTCGTCGGCGATCAGTTCACGCTGGTGAGGCTTTGTTCCCGGTTCCAGGGGCAGCCTTCCAGCGGATCCAGCAAACGGTCCATCAGCCGCGCGACGTCCGCGAACGCCTCCGCTGGAAGACCGGGGTGAGGCTCGATCAGACCGGCGACCTGATCCACGTGGGAACGAAGTGTCTCGAGCGTCCCGTTGTTGTCGACGCGCAGCCGCACAGCGGCGAACGTGGCCGGCTCCTTTTCGAACGGGTCCTCGTCGGCACTCGGGAAACGCTCGGATCCGATGCGCGTGCGCCGGATATGAGGGTCGGCGTCGGCCTCGACGAACACCGCTCCCAGATCGACCAGGCGGTGGAGATCCGCCGAACAGCGCGGCCCGATCACGATGAGCGGGCGTGGATGACGCAGGGCGCGGTCGATGAGCCAAGCCGGGTCGGCTGCGAGCAACTGCGCTGCCTGGCCAGGCCGCGCAGCGCTTTGGCGTCGTAATCGTCCAGGGCGTTCGCCGTCATCCCGTGACGGCGCTCGTAGTCGCGTAGAAGCGGCTCGGAGATCGATGCGATCGCATACCCTGGAAAGCGTTCCGCGAGCATGCCCGCGACCGTGTCCCTGCCCGCGCCTGCCAAGCCGATCACCGCGATGACATCGGCCCTGGTGCCGCGGTTCATCGAGCCGTCTCCGCGAGATACTTGCTTCCGGGACTGACAAGCCGCGTCCCTTGGCAGCAAAGCGGGCAATCATCAGGCGAAAACGCCGGAATGTCTTTGCGCGTCAGCGCGACAAGCGGAACCTCGTCTTCCCAAGCGAACGGGGACCCCCGGCGCACCACCAAGGCGGCGACAGCGGCAGGCGCGGCTCCGGCGGAGGCGAGAAGATCGAAGACCTCGACGACCGTCCCAGCCGTGGTGATCACGTTCTCGACGACCAGGACACGTTGCCCCGGTACCAGTTTGCCCCCGTCGAGGCTGCTGCCTGCCTTCGACGCGTTCGGAGTACAGGAATGGCACCGCTGCCTGGCGAGCGAGTTCGAAGCCGAATACCACCGCGCCCGCCGCCGGTGCCACGATGACGTCGAAGCCGGTGACGCCGGCCGTACCGAGTTGTCGCAGGAGAGCCGAACATGCCGCGGTACAAGCGTCAGGATGCTGGTACTTTAGGGCAACCATGTTGCCTGATGGCACAACCGGCCGGCCTGGCCTGTAGCGACGTCGGGGCGACCGGAGAGCACACGCTGACCTGCGGTTCGTCCTCGCTGGACTGATCGAGGTCTCGCCATCCGATACGCCGAACCGGCGAGGATCCACAGGGCAAGGTCGCACACCTTCGGTTGGTGAAGGTGCTGTTCCAAGGGGTGAAAACATCGCTTGACCCGACAGGTCACGACCTTTAGCTTCAACTCGGAATTTACCTTGAAAAATCTTTCGGATACCGAGACGGAAGAGGCGGGGTATCAGCTCTTGAAATTGTGACACTTTCAAGTAGTGGTCGCTATGGCGGAAAGGTCGAAAATGTTCGTCCGCCGTTGCCTTCCTGGTCATCCCTTGTGCTGATTAAATGGTGGGGAATCGACGATGGTCGATACAGTAGAGTCCGCGGCGGTCGCCCTCGTCGGGGTGGCCTTCGAATTCCCAGGCTGCGATGACTGGGAGAGCCTGACAGAACTGCTCCGTGCGGGCCGGGACGTGATGCGTCAGATACCGGACGCGCGCGCCGAGAGTACCGGTGTGGCGCGCTCCACGGGTGAACGCGACGCCGGCTGGATCGATGACATCACCGGGTTCGGCTACCGATACTTCGGCCTGTCCCGGGCCGAGGCCGAGTTGATCGACCCACGGCAGAGACGGATGCTCCAGCACGCCGTGCGGGCGATCGGCGACGCCGGGTACGCCCCCGCGGAATGAGCGGGCGCCAACGTCGCTGTGTTGTCGGCCGATTACGGCGGGCCGCGGGCGAGTCTGTTCGACCTGCTGTCCCGGGGCGATCAGCGGACCGCCCTCGCGGAGACCGGCAGCTTGCACGCCTACCTGGCGGGCCGGATCGCCTTTCACCTGGACCTCAGAGGGACGGCCGAGGTCATCGACACCGCCTGTTCGTCGTTTTTGGTCGCTCTGCACGAGGCCCGGTGGAAACTCGCTCGTGGTGAGTGTGACGCGGCGCTGGTCGGTGGCTATGAACTCGCCTTGGGTGATTCGGCGCAACGCAGCACCGACGTCGACGGACTCGGCCTGCTTTCCTCCGTTGGCCGGTGCCTGCCGTTCGATGCGGAAGCCGATGGCTTCACCCCCGGCGAAGGTGGCGGCTTTGTCCTGGTCAAACGCCTCGCCGACGCGCTTCGGGACGGCGACTGTGTGCGCGCTGTGATCCGGGGCAGTGCGACCAACCAAGACGCCTCGCGAACCACCGGGCTGACGGCGCCCAGCCCCAGTGCCCAGACCGAGGTGATCTCCGCGGCATGGCGGGAAGCCGGGGTAAGTGCGGCATCGATCGGCTACATCGAGGCGCATGGAACCGGGACGAAAATCGGTGACCCGCTCGAGATCCAGGGGCTGGCCGGCGCCATGGCAACCGCGCACGACCCCGCCTCGGTTCCCTGGGTCTCCTCGGTGAAGGCGAATTTCGGGCATCTCGGCGGGCTGGCGGGGTTCGCCGGGTTGATGCGCGTCCTCGCGCAGTTTCGAGATGGAGAGATCTTTCCCACCGCCGGGTTCCGGCAGCCCAACCCGCTGCTCGCGCTTGACGGTGTCCCACTGCGTATCGCCGATCGGGTGGTGGCATGGCCGGCAGGGGAGCACAGCCGGTTCGCCGCTATCAGCAGCTTCGGCCTGAGCGGGACGAACGCGCACATGGTGTTCGAAGAGGGGCCGGTGACGGCGCGGCCGGCACGTGAAGTGGCCGGCGAATACACGGTGCTGTTGTCCGCGCAGGACACGACCGGGCTGGCCCGGCAAGTGGAACGTCTTCGAGGTCTGGTGGCACGCGACGCGGCCGGATTCGATTTGGCGGCCGCAGCCGAGGTCTTGGCCGCCGACCGTGAGCACTTCCCGTACCGGCTCGGCTGGGTCGTGCGAAACGCCGAGGAACTCGCCGGCAGGCTGAGCACGGCTGAACCAGCGACGCACCCGACACGGGTCACGACGCCGGTCGTCGTGGCTCTCGGCGACCTCACGGACATGCCTCTGGTCCGGTTGCGGCAGCTGGCCGCGTCGTACCGCGGCTTCGCACGGGTGTTGGCGGAGGCTGCCGAACACCTGCCGGAGGGGCGCTGGTCGCCGGCACAGCGCGCTCTGCTGGGCATGCTCGGTTCCCTGGCGGTACTCGCCGACGCGGGGATCGAGCCCGCACTGCTCCTCACCCATGGCTTGGGAGGCGCTGCGGCACGAGTACCGCACAGTGAGACTGTGGGCATGGCTCTCGATGCCGTCGCCGAGTCCGCCGCGCTCGTCGAGCCACCGGACGCGGCCGCCTTGAGCTCGGTGTTGCCCAGCGACTGCACGGTCGTCGACCTGACGCCGGGCACCGCGCTCTCCGACCTGCTGCCCGCCGCCATCCCCTTCGCCGAGGCGCTGTGCCGGCTTCACCTGCAGGGACGGACCTTGAACTGGCAGGCCGTGATCGGCCGTCCACGACAGCGGATCGAGTTGCCGGTCGCTCCGCTCTCCGAAGAGCACTGCTGGCCGCTGATCGCGCATCCACAGAAGGAGTCTGTCGAACCCGAGGCACCGCAGCCGCTGCTCGGATCCATCGACGACATCGTGCTGGAGATGGCCTGCGACGTCCTCGGCGAGCCCGGCCTCGCCTTGACCGACGAATTCCTCGGCATCGGCGGCAATTCGTTGAACGGCACCCAACTGATCGCGCTGATCAACGAGCGGTTCGATGTCGACCTCGACGTCCTGGACCTTTTCGAGCTTCCGGATCTTCAAGCGTTCGCCAACGCGGTGGCCGCGGCGGCTCCCGAATTCTCGCCCGCGAAAACGGACACGCGGTCGGCGAGTGAATGCCCATTGTCCGAACAGCAAATGGCCGTCCTAGCGGCGATGGGAAGCTCTCAGGAGCCCAGGGCCTGGAACCGGCCCGCCGCGCTGCTGCTCGACGGTGACACCGACCCCGACGCACTCGCCGAACTGTTGACCTGTCTTGTGCGCAAGCATTCCATGCTCCGGGCGAGCTTGCGGGACACTCCGGACGGGCCTCGGCAGGTCATCGCCCCGCCCGAGACGGCGAAGGCCGAGCTGGAATCGGCGGAACTGGTGATCGCCGGTGAAACAGAGCTGGACCGGCGGCGGGAGCTGCTCGACCAGGTCAACCGCATGGCCGCCGTACCCGTCTCTCCCTACGCCGATCCTCCGGTCAGATATCAGCTGATCGACGCCTATTTCCCCGATCGCACCCGGCAGATTCTGCTGGTCGTCTTTCATCGGCTTTTCGTGGATGAATGGGGATGGCACAAGGTATTCGAGGAACTCATCGAGGGCCCCGCCGCGACCCCCGCCCCGCAGCGCCAGTACTTCGATTACGTCCACGCCCAACGTCAACTGTTGTCGGACGGCGCCGAAAGTCTCACAGCCTTCTGGACCGGTTACCTGGCAGGCTCGCGATATACGCCGCTGCCCGCGGACGCGTCATACGAGAGCGGCCAGCCTCCGGTCGTTTCGGCGAGCACGGACCTGCAGTTGACCATCCCCGCCGGTACGGCCGACGCGCTCCGTGAATTCGCGCGTCGGGAACGCGGCACACTGCACATGGTGATGTTGGCGGCCTGGGTGGCGTTCCTCTGGGACATCTCGAAAGAACCCGAGGTCACCGTGGCCGTGATGGCAGCAGGCCGGGCACCGGAGGACGAATCCCTGGTAGGCAATTTCGCGAACACACTCGTCTTGCGAGCCGGGGTCCGCTCGGATGAATCGTTCAGTGAGTTACTCGCCGTTGTCAGGGAAATGACCCTGCTGACGTTTTCGCACCAGCACCTGCCTGCCGATCGGATCGGCAGGATCGTCAAACGTGGTGTAAAGCCACTGGCCAGTACGATGTTCACGTTCTCTGGTACTCCCGTCGGGCCGGCGAGCCGATTGGGCGACGACGGGCCGGGGGTCGAACTGCTCGAACTTACGCCGGTTTCGTCTTCGTCACCCTTGAGTTTGACGGTGCTGGTGCACAGTCAGGAGGTTCACTTGAACCTTCAATTCTCCGAGGAATTGTTCACCCGTGAGACTGTTCAAGCTTGGCTGAAGAACTACAGTGCGCTGTTGCGGAGAGTGGCCCTGCTGGGACATGGCATCGCGGTGAGCGATCTTGTCAATTCAGGTATCGCCGAGAGGGTGCTCATCGCCCCGCGTGCGGATTCCGACCAGGCAACGCGTGATTCCCAAGGCGCCGGTGCGCACCTTTCCCCTCGACACCGTTAGGAAACCCATGCGCGTCGTGACCCCAGTTCAGGAAGTCCTGTCGGCTTCGGCGATCTTCCACCAGGTGGCCGCGGTCAACGGTGGCCGCACAGCGATCCGGTGTGGGGCGATCGCGACGACTTACGCGGAAGTCGCCCACCGTGCCGGAGGCATAGCGACTTGGCTACGGGAACAGGGCGTCGGCCGAGGCGATATCGTGGCGACCCTGCACGACCGGTCGGTTCGCCCTGTCGTATCGATGCTCGCGGCCTGGGCGGTCGGCGCCGCCTATGTCCATCTCGACCCGTCCGACCCAGACCAGCGTCTCATGGCCATGCTTGAGACCGTCCGGCCCACTGCCCTCCTCGCCGACCCGTCGCATCAGCGGCGCGTGCCGGATAGTTCATTTCCGAGCCTCGCCGTCGATGACGGCATACCGCTGATGCCGTACGAAGTGGAGCCCGATGTCTCTCCGGAGGATCTGGCTTACCTCGTGTTCACCTCGGGATCGACCGGCTCGCCGAAAGCCGTGGCGGTCGAACATCGGGCGGTGCTCAACCACCACGCCGCGATCCGGCGGTTCAGAGGCGAGATCGAGCCCGGCAGCTTCGGCCTCACCGCCGCGTTCACCGCGGACTTCGGCCTCGATTGTGTATTCGGCGCGCTGTTCACCGGCGGGCGGCTGGATGTGTATTCTCCGCGTACCCTGCTGGACCCTGTCGCGTTCGCGGCCGAACTCGCGAGTCATGCGGTCGATGCCCTGGTGTACACGCCCACCCTGCTCGAGGCTCTGAGCCGGGGAGAACGACTCGATCGCTTTCTGCCAAGCCGGATGGTGATCGTCGCCGGCGAGTCCTTCCCGCCTCGGCTCGCGCGAGCGATCTTGCGGACACGACCCGATTTGCCGACATTCAACTCGTACGGGCCGTCGGAGGCGACGATCGAAGTCATGCAGCACAGAGTTCGTGAGCAGGACGTCCGGCGTCCCCGTATCCCGATCGGGCGACCTTTGGAAGGGGTCACCGCTTGCCTGCTCGACGAGGATGGCGCGGAAGTCCCCGACGGGGTCAGCGGCATACTGCATTTGGGTGGGCAATGCCTGGCCAGGGGGTACTACAACGATCCTGACGCGACCAATGGGAAATTCATCGTCACCGACACCGGGGAACTTCTGTACCGGACCGACGACATCGTCGTCCGCAATGCCGATGGCGATTACGAATTTCTCAGCCGTGCGGATCGGCAACTCAAGATCCGCGGACATCGCGTGGAACCCGGAGAGGTGGAAGCCGCTCTCCTCGGACAGCCGGAAGTCGTCCAGGCTCTGGTGGTCCCGCAATCGGTGACCCCGGACGCGCCGCCGCACCTCGTGGCGTACGTGGTCACGGAGTCTTCGGTACAGCCTGAGGACCTCGCCGTACGACTCCGCGCCACCCTGCCGTCACCGCTCGTCCCGAGCCATATCCACACGGTGCCCTTCATCCCGCTTGGATCCACGGGAAAGGCCGATCTGACGGCCCTGCGCGCCATGGTCGTCCAGGTCGCCTCACCGGAGGCGGAGGTTCTCCGGACCAGCGTTCAACTCGCGGTGACCAAGGTCTGGTGCGCCGTGCTCGGCCGCGCCGAAATCGGCCTGGACGAACGGTTTCTGGAAGCGGGAGGTGACTCCTTGAAGGCCCTTCAGGTCTTCGCCGATCTCCGGCGCGAGTTCCCCGACATCACGATCGCCCACCTGTTCACCTACCCCACGATCGCCACGCTGGCACAGGCGCTGGACGGCTCCGAAACTCCCCGTCCCGCGCCGCGTCCCACCGTCGTCGGGCTGTGACCGCGTTTCGAACGAGGTGTGCCACCGCGCGGGGATCGAGATCAGGAGGAACAGATCATGCCCACGGCGTCAGCCCATCGCCCGGAATGGATGACTGACGATCTGAACTCACTGCGCGACCTAGCTCGCACGTTCTGCGCGAAGGAGCTGGTGCCACATCAGAAGCGC
Organism: Amycolatopsis decaplanina DSM 44594; assembly: GCF_000342005.1. Classification (GTDB taxonomy): domain Bacteria; phylum Actinomycetota; class Actinomycetes; order Mycobacteriales; family Pseudonocardiaceae; genus Amycolatopsis; species Amycolatopsis decaplanina. The sequence goes on along the minus strand of NZ_AOHO01000078.1, from coordinate 91,890 downwards.
TGGGCGGCGCAGAAGCAGGTCGACAGGGAGTTGTGGATCAAGGCCGGGAAGGCCGGTTTGCTCTGCCTGTCCATCCCGGAGGAATACGGCGGAGGTGGGGGAACGTTCGCACACGAAGCCGTCTTGCTGGAAGAGCAGACCCGGGCCGGGGACTCGAGTTGGGGCAGCAGCGTACACAGCGCGATGGTGGCGCACTACTTGCTGGACTACTGCACGACCCGGCAAAAGCACTACTGGCTGCCCAAACTCGCCAGCGGTGAACTGGTCGGCGCGATCGCGATCACCGAACCCGGCACCGGCTCGGACCTGCAGGGCATCAAGACCAAAGCAGTCCGGGATGGCGCCGAATACGTACTGAACGGGTCGAAGACGTTCATCACGAACGGTGGCCAGGCCGATCTGGTCATCGTGGCCGCCAAAACGGAGGGCGGGCCTGGTGGTTATGACATCTCGTTGCTGGTGGTGGAGGCAGACAGGCCAGGTTTTCGACGTGGTCGGACCCTGGACAAGACCGGCATGACGGGACAAGACACCACGGAACTGTTCTTTGACGACGTCCGGGTTCCGGTGGAGAACTTGCTCGGTGGAGCGGAGGGGCTCGGCTCACTCCAGTTGATGGAGCAACTGGTGCGGGAGCGCCTGATCATCGCGGTGACATCGGTGGCGACCATGGAGACGGCGGTGGCCGACACGGTGGCTTATACCAAGGATCGCACCGCGTTCGGCAGCACTTTGTTCGAGTTCCAGAACACCAGGTTCAGCCTGGCCGAGTGCGCGTCGGAGGCGGCTGTGTGCCGGGTTTTCGTGGATCACTGCATCCGGTCGTATCTGGCGGACGAGTTGGACATGGCCACCGCGGCGATCGCGAAGTGGTGGTGCAGCGACCGCGCGTATCGGGTGGTGTACGAGTGTGTGCAACTCCATGGCGGGTACGGATACATGACCGAGTATCCGATCGCACGGGCCTGGGCGGACGTCCGTGCCCAGCGGATCTTCGGTGGCACCAACGAGATCATGAAGGAGATGATCTCGCGCTTGCTCTGATCCGGATCGAGTCGACGAAACCGGATCACTTGGTGGCCGGCGACGGGTGCGAGCGGCGGTTAGGATCCGCGAAGCCGATCTCGTCACAGCGGACGACGGCGCTCAAGATCGCCGAGCGGAGCAGGAGCGTCTGCACCGCCAACTGGCCGAGGCGCTCGTCGACAGGATCGGGTCTGCGACAGGCGCCAGGTGGTGCCCCTGAGGCGATCCTTTCGCCAAGGCGTTCCGCCGGAACTACAACAAGCTGAAGGACGGGCAGACAACCAGCACTGGCCGCAATCGCTCACCTAGACGCCGAAGACTCGAAGGTCGCGTCCGCCGATGTCGCGGCTTGTGTCAAGCGCCGGGCGGCCGCAACGGCGCCCGCGTAGTCCAGCGACGCGGACACGAATTGATCGCAGAGGAGCTCTTCGCTCAACCAGCCATCGAATTTTTCGGTCGCCTTGCCCTTGACCTTGCGAGCCAGCTGTTCCGGGTCCGGCGTCCGCCCCGCGGCTACCTTGCCCAGCGCGGACAAGGCCGCCGCGCGCGGTACGCCGACGAGCCGCAGCGCGGCACTGTCGACAGCCGCTTCCATCCTGGTCGTGTTGAGGATCGCCGCGAGCGTGTGCAGCTCGCGGTCGCCTGCCCAGGGGAGTAGGAGTGTGTCCGGGCCATCAGTGATGATGGAGGCTCGATCAAGCCCGAGAGTGGCGTAGGCCCGGCGAGCCTGCTCGAATAGCTCTCTGGATTGGCGGTCCAGGTATGTGGGAATGCGGTCGCCTTCCAGGAGATTTCGCATCCTGTCGCGTACAGCCCGGTGCACCAGACCACCTGCGTCGCCGAGGTGCGGCGGTTTGCCTCCCGCAGCCGGAACCAGCTGGACGACCTTGTCGTCCTCGTGGACGGCGCTGATCCGCCAGCGTTGGCCGGCGAAGACGAGCAGCAGACCTTCGTAGAGGGGGAAGTCGATCGGCATGGTGCCGAGCTGACGGCCACTGTGGACGAGTCGGTACTCCTCGGGAGTCTGGAATGCGGCGTAGAACGTGTAGTGATTGACAGCTGCTTCTCCGAGCCCGCCGAGCAACAGGGTGCCATCGCCGGCCTGGGTGAGCACGTCCTTGGCGCCCAAGGTGCGGAGCAGATCAGCGAACTGCGCTGTGGTGACCGCCGAGAATGGGCTGCCTCGGCCGCAGAGCACCGTGTATGCCTCGGCCGGGCGGGCGCCGCCGTGCTGGGCGATCAAGGACAGCAGCTGCTGGATCAAGGTCGACAAATGAAGCCGGGACGCCTCCGGTGGCTCGCACCAGCGGTCGAGCAGCAGATCGATCGAGGCGATCGTCTGCACCAACGGCAACTGAAGACGGTCGGGGAGAGGTGTGTCGGCGTCTATGGCCACAGTGGCGCAGTACGCCCGCAGGATCGCGGGTTCGTCACGACGGCCGGAGCGGCCGAGTCGTTGCCGTAGGGATGCGACCGACGGAGGCGGACCGATCTGGGCGACCTGGGCGATGGCGCCGATGTCGATCCCCATCTCCAGCGTCGTCGTGCAGACGGCGGTAGTTGGTTTCGTCGGGTCTTTGAGCATCGCTTCGACATCTTCGCGAAGCTCCTTGGAGAGGTTTCCGTGATGGGCGTGGAACTCGTTGGACACACGGGCACGGACACTGCGGTCGGCGAGTTCAGCCGCGTAGAGTTCGACTCGCGAGCGTGCGTTGGCGAACACCAGATTGGTCTTGCCACGCAGGTTGGTGAACAGGTGGTTCGCGATGTCGCGGACAGCGGTGCCCCCGCCGTCGGGTTCCTCAGTGTCCGGTCGCTCGTCCAGGTAGCTGCGCAGTTGAAGGTGAAGTTCCTGGCCGCTCATCGCCGATTCGAGGATCTTGACCTGGTCTCCGTGGTCGGGGCGAAGCTGGCCGGCGGCCAGCGACATGTCTCCCAAGGTCGCCGAGAGCCCGATCCGCGGGATTCGTCGCTTGACGGCGAGTTCGAGACGATGCAGTTGGGAAAGCAGCTGTGCTCCGCGCTCGGTACCGAGGAACGAGTGCAGCTCGTCGACGACGACGTACTGCAACGACGCGAAAAGCCGTGGGATCTGTGTACCGCGAAGGACGAACATCGCTTCGAGCGATTCCGGAGTGATGAGCAGGATCCCGGATGGAGCATCCAGCAAGGCTTTCTTGCGTGCTCCGGCGACGTCTCCATGCCAGCGATGGGTCGGGATCTCCAGCACCTCGCATAGCTCTTCCGTGCGCCGGAACTGGTCGTTGATCAGCGCCTTGAGCGGGCCGACGTACAGCGCCTGAATGCCCGGGTCGTCGCACTCGGCGAGTTTCGAGCAGATGGGGAGAAACGCGGCCTCAGTCTTGCCGGCCGCGGTCGCGGCTCCGATCAGGACGTCGGTTTCACCGGCCAGGATCGCGGGAATGGCGGCGTCCTGGATATCGCGAAGCTCGTCCCACCCCTGCTGCCAAACCCAGCGTTGCACGCTCCGATGCAGCAGGCCGAAGTTGACCGCCTCAGATGCGGAGGCTGGTGAGTTCATCGGTGCTGTCCACGTTCTGCCCGCCGAGTTCGTCGGGGAGCGGCTCCAGGTCGGGGTTGGACTCGGTGTCGATCGAGACGTTGCCGAGGAGTTGCCGCCAGTCGGCGCCGGGATTCTGGTCGAGCACGGCCAGGAGGTTCACGAACTCCTTGATGGTGTTCCGGGGAGTCCGGAAATAGGCGTCGCCGATCCTTCCGGCGCAGTGTTGCATGAACGCTCCCAGCGCTTCGTCCGGGACGAGGTACGCGGCGGGATCCCCGGCGGCGTAGACGTGGCGCAGGCGTTCCAGCAGGACGTGCATGTCTTCCGGGGTCAGGTTCGCCAGCCGAAGGACCGGGCCGGAGTAGTCGACCAAGCCGCCGATGGCGAAGTTGTTCTCGGCGAGGCGGCTGCGGAGCGCTTCGTAGCTGTAGAGCCCTCGCCGGGTGTCCATCAACATCTCCGGTGTGCCACCGAAACAGAAGCCGAGCCCTTCGACGTTGCCTTGGAGGCAGTCGTTGACGATGCGCAGGACCTGCTCGTAGTTCGACTTGCGGGCGCCTGTATGCGCGAGCTTGTAGAGGTTGACCATCTCGTCGAGACAGACGAGCAATCCGGAGAAACCGGCCAACCGGACGAACCTGGCGACGAGCTTCAGCTGGTCGTAGAAGTTGGTGTCGTCGACGATGCCGCGTACTCCGAGCGCGGCGCGCGCGTCCGTGCGTGTGGTGAATTCGCCACGCAACCAGCGGACCGCGTCAGCCTTCAGCTGTTCGTTGCCGGTGTCGTGGCCTTTCCAATAGGCACCGATCACTTGCGCGAAGTCGTAGCCGCCGACGCTTTCGGACAGCCTTTCGAGGCGGTCGGCAATGCAGGTGGAAGGCGATACGCCGACACTGGCGGCCTCCTGGATCGCCGAAGTCACGAACCGCTCCACGATGCTGGGCAGGGCGTTGCCGTCCGGAGTCGAGCGGGTGGAGATGTTGCGCATCAGCTCGGCGTACAGCGAGCGGGCCTGCCCGCCGCTCGCGTGCAGGCGCCGATCGGGTGTGAGATCGGCGGAAGTCGTGACGAGCTTGCGCTCGGCGGCGATGGAGCGGACCAGGTTGAGGAAGAACGTCTTGCCGGCGCCGTACTCGCCGATCACGAACCGGACCGCGGAGCCACCGTCGGCGATCCTGGTGATTTCCTGGCTCATCGCCGAAACCTCGGCCGCGCGACCCACCTGGACGTGCTGGAACCCGGCGCGGGGCACGACCCCGGACCGCAGCGACGAGATGATCGCGTCCCGATCACGGGGGCGCAGGCGAACGGGTTTTTGTGCGGGCGTCGTCATCCGAGCATGTCCTTCACGATGTCCTGGTTGATGTCGAGGGGATCCGAGCCTTCACACAAGGGCTCACCGGTGCGGTCATACGCTGCTTCGTTGAGGGCTTCCAGGGCACCGTCGGGCATGAGGCCGACCTCGGCAGCGAGCTCGTCGAGTTCGGCGCGGCTCCACGTGTCGCGCGCGACGAGGAGGTGGAACAACCGCGTGTGCGCGTCATCGAGGCCGTCGACGGCGGCCTCGTCGACAGGGGGAGGGGACGGAGGCGCGACAGGCTCGTCGTCGGCGAAGATCTCGGCCAGCTCGGCTGCCACCAGCACCGACTCGGCCCTGGTACGTGCCAATCGTTCCGGATCCAGTGTCAGTGTCGTCGAGTCCTGACGGCTCGCCGGAGACGGCGGAATCCGTAAGCCCGCCTTTTGCTTGCCAGGGATTTCAGCGCGGGTCAAGTCGTCTGTCGCAGCCGCATGAAGCGACCCGTACACGTCGCCTGGATCGAGACCGAGGGTGGTGAACAGCCGCTCGAGCGTGCGGATCTCGTCCGGGGTGACCTGGCCGTCGGCGGCCGCGATGGTGGTCAGCAACCGCCCCACCGTGGCCCTCCGGGAGGTCGACAGAGATTCCAGCCGTCGGCGCAAGACAGCCGGCGTAGGTGGCTTCGTCAGGACCAGTGCCGCGTGTGCGTCGAGACGGAGTTGTTCGTCTTCGCTGAGATCGAGTTCGTCGATCGCCAGCTCGCGCAGAGTGCGACGCTCGGGCTCGCTGACTGTGCCGTCCGCCGTGGCGACGAGCATGCCGAGGTTGATGATCGCGAGTGCGGCCGCGTACTCGACGCCAGGTGCGCTGACCGGTCGCTCCGCGCGGCGGAAGAGAACGATGGACGAGGTCGGAGTCGGCGTGGTTCCGCCGAACCGGACGTCGGGTTCGATGCCGAGACCACGGTGTTCGAGCAGCTGGGCTACAGCGACGGAATCGGCTTTGGCCAGCTTTCCGGTCTTCGTCGGCCATCGGGAGATCAGCTCTTGGGCCGAGATGACGCCTCGGCCATCGCTGCCGATGCACTGCGCCGCCCATGACCACAACGCATCGGTCTCAGGACTGGGCTTATGTGTGACTCCGTCAGGAAGCAGGGCGATCGCCGCCGGTGAGCCCGCGCCATCCGGATAGCGGCCGAGATAGCGGCTGTACGCCTCCAGATCGCTGGTCACGGCCTCGACGATGTCGCGGAGTTTGGTGATCGGGCCGCTCAGTCGGCCGACGTCCGGGAGCGCCGTGTTCTCCAGGTCGACATGTCCTTGGAAACCGATGCTGGCGGCGTAATAGCTCACCGAGAGGCGCGGCTTGTTCGGTTTCACGACCAAGCCGTCACCGAACTTCGCGCGATACCGCTTAGTGAAAAGCTCAAGGAACTCGTTCGGGCATCGAACGGCGGGTGTACGCAGGTAAGTGTCGGGATGGTGCGCGTACCACGAAAGTGCCCAATCCGCTGGAACCGCGCGCCCTTCGACCGCCAGCTGTGCCAACCCGATCTTCAGATCGATCGGCAGTTCATGGCTCCACTCGGTGACCGGCGGCGCCGCGCGGTCGTAGCGCACAGCCGGATCGAGAAGTGTGGCTGCTTCGAGCAGACCTTCGGCATATCCTTTGAAGGATCGGTTTCCGCTGTAGATTTGCAGCAACCGTCGGACCTCGGCGACCAGGATCGCGCGTTCGGCGCCGCTGTTGTCGAGTTCGGGGATCTCCGTGAGCAGCCGGCGTTCCAACCCATAGAAATACAGGAACACATAGCCGATGTAGGCATTCGGATTCGCACGGCCACCGGCCAGCCACGACAGATAGGCGCCGCGAGCCTTCGGCGAGATGTCGCTGTAACAGGGCCAGTAGTCCATCGACTGGCCCTGCCAGTCCGGATCACGTGTGTCGACCGGCGAAGTCGGATCGATCAAGGCGGGTTCGACGCCGATACCGGCCGCGTCCGGCATTCCGACGCCTACGTAAAGCATGCCGCCCTGCACGGTCAGGCCCGCGATCGTGATGTCCTGACCACGCGGAACCCAACCGTGACCGCTGGACGGCTGTTGTTGCCGTGGCGGCGGGGCCGAGATCGACCGGTTCCCGCGAGGCGGTGTGGCAGCCGGTCGCGGCGCGGGGTGAGGGCGGGACACAGGCTGCGAGCGGATAGGTGGCGGCTGCACGACGTGGCTGTGAGGCGGGCGATGATCCAGCACTGGTGCGGGAGACGTCGGCCGAGGAGGCGCCGGCGGGGTGCGGGCTGTCCTGGCGGCCGATGGCTGAAGAGCCTTCCAGGTCAGCACGACGATGATCGCCAGCACGCCCAGGAACGCGATCACCAGCACTGCGATCAGCCCTGCCAAGAAACCTCCCAGGTCGCATCGCCGTCCGGCGACGTTTCGTCATGCTTCGCTGAGTGATCGAGAGCGACCGCGCTGGGGTTACAGGCTTGACGGGATCGTCACCTGAACGTGCCGAGTTGACGATACTGCGAGGGACAAGGCACTGCCGGATCTGCGTAACGGGGGCGACTCGCGCTGCGACGGACGGGATATGACAAATCCCGGAGCCGGTGACTGTCCCGGTTCGGTGCAAACGGATTTTCTCGAGAACAGGGGAGCTCGCTGTCGGGCGAAACCGTCGTACCTCGTGGCTCCGGTCTGAGAACATCCCACGTGGTGCTGAACCACCTGGGGGCCGGTGTCGCCGTGATCGGGACGAGCAAGGTGGCCCACGAGGCGGATGTCTTGGTGCTCCGCCGGGACGTGGCCGATCGTTGCCGGAGGCTTCACAATGACCCGAACAGCACCGGCGCGGTGATCGGGGTCTAGGGCAAGTACTACACCAGACCACCATCCTCGGCATGGGGCGGCATTTCCTCGGTCTCGACTCCGAAATGCCGCGCAGGGCCACGACCATCCTGACGGCGACGGGTGTCAACAAATCGGTGATGCACCTGATCCAAGGCAGGGATCGGGCCTACGACCTCGGTGTACTGCCCGGGCGCAAGCCGAGCACGACCTCCAGGAGCGGTACGCCATGATCCTGCGCGGTTCCGCAATGGTCCGCGACGTCTCGTCAGGCGATCTTCCGGGCGGGCGCCACTGTGCGTGTCGGTGACTAGCCCGCTCGGGTCGGTGGTCCGGTGCGACGGAACCAATCCTACTGTTGTGTTTTGCTGCTCGGTGACTGATTCCGCTGCCGGCGCACACAATCAGGCGCTTTCATGTCGCGAAAACCGCATTAACATGGAATGCATGGGGAGGAAACGGAAAAGGAAGCCGGGGTTCATCGGCCGGTATTTCGGGTATGTTCTCTTGCCGGTCATCGTGTACGGCTGGGCATCGGGGAACATGAGCGCCGCGTTCATTCTGATCGCTTCGTCGCTGACCTTGCTCTACATGCTCTTCGCCGCGCCCTCGTGGTGTATGGCGACGACGCGCGACGGGAACGGTTGCCGCCGAAACTCTTCCGGCCTGCTGCTGGGGTGCTCCCTGCGTGAGCACAAATGGCAGAAAATGAAGATGGCGTTCCGGGCCAGTAAGTGGGGCGAACTCTTCGGCCGGTTCTGGGGTAACACGGCCAATTCGGCCGCTGCCGTGAGCGCCATGGCCACGACGCTCTCCGCGCTTGTCGCCGCCGTCGCGCTCGCCACCAGGTGAGTCGGGCGTGCGCCCCGGCACCGGGGATGATCAGACGGATACGCTGGCCGTCGTGCTGATCTGGACCGCGTTGTAGATGTCCACGTCCGCTGCCCCGAAGTCGACGCTGACGACCATTGCATACGGAATCCGGAGATGCCTGGTGCGGTCATGGTCTTCCCACCAGCCCAATGCCGGATAGATGGCGATCAGCCGGTCGCCCACGAGTTCACCTGGCCGTCAGATCCAGGCAGTCATGCTGCACCGTGCCGCGGGCGCGGTGCAGTGACCCGACCGTCCAGTTGTATCCGCTGGTCTTGGCCTTGCTCGTTCCCGTGCTTCGTGCGAGCGCGTTGATTCTGCGCCGCATCTGGTCCTCGCTTTCGAGAGGCCCCTGCATCTCCCATTTGAGTTTTCCGCCCGCGTAGCGGCGGATATCGAGCGTTTCGGTGGGTTCGACGAAATAGGCGAGCGTGACGGTCAGCCGTACCGGTGTCTCGGCGTTGTCGTTGAGAACCTGTTGGGGCAGTGGTACCCGCAGCAGGTGAGCTTGCCTGCGGCCCGGGGCGAGGGCGCCTTCGTGAACGAAGACCGGACGGTTGCTGTCCGCACCACTGGCCAGGCGAAGATCCGGGACACCGTAGCCGACCGCGCGCAACCGGTCTTTGCGGTCGCTGAACTGGGCCATCATGGCAGGTGTCCAGCGTGCGCTGTGTACATACAGGGCGCGTAAAGCGGAGGCTCCCAGGCCGGGATGCAAGCGCGCGAGCGTCGCGAGGTCGGCAGCGGCCGACGCCGCGGCCGGACTGGTGGCCCAGACCTGGGTGCTCAGTTCGCCACTACCGTGCCGATAACTCGTCGTCCACAACGACAGGTGCTGTGCTCCCGTGTTCGGCAGACCGCCCCCTGGAGCCGTATTGCCTGCCTCTTTCACGATGTCGGGTTTGATCGGCCGAGCGCTACCACCCACGTCCGTGCTGGCGTAGGGGCTCAGACCACCCGACGGTGCCAACGGAGCAGGATAAGAGCCAGTGCCCTGGGCGGCAGGACCCGCAAGACCGGTATAGCCGCCGACGGTGAGCGCATTCCACGCTTGAGCCGGCTGGCAGATCGGTTCGCCCAAGTTCACGGTGGGATAGTCCTCGGCCACCGTGGCAAGCCGGTCGTTGGGTACGTTGCCTGCGGCGACGACGATCAGCCGTCCTCGCCCGTCGTTCCAGGCGAGCCGGTCGACCCCGATCGACCACGCCGTGCGGAGTGCGGTCGGGTTGTCCGCTCCGACACTGAGGCTGTGGACCACATTGTGGCCGTTCGCGAGATTCTCGGCCTCGACGACGGAGTTCTCCGTACGCTCCGCCCAAAGTTCCGGGTCGTCGTCCTGTGGACCGCTGGTGGGGGTGGGTATGAGGCGCATGCCGATCAGCTTGATCCGGGGATTCAGCAAGCCTGCCGCAATTCCTTGCAGATAGTCCGGGTACGCGGCGATACCGGACATAGCGGTGCCGTGCCCGTGACGGTCCGCCGCGTCCGGCTCACCGGGTACCACGCTGCCGCTTCCCAGCAAGATCGGCCGTAGGTACGGATGTGCCGGGCTGATCCCGGTGTCGTGCACGGCGACCACGGTCGCGTCTGTCGGTGGTTCGCCGACTGCTACAGGAGGTGAGGCCGATGCTTCACCCTGCAGCAATGCTTCGACGAGTCGTACACGTTGAGCGAGGTGGACTTCGTAGACCTCGGGAACCAGGCTCGGGAGTTCGGAAAGGACGTTTCCGGAGAGACGGGCCAGGAAGATGTCTCGCTCGGCTCCTTCGAACCGCGTCGGAGATCCATGGTGACCGCCCAGTTGAGCGAGCCAGTGGATCTCCTGTCGTACCCGCTCCCTGTCGTGAGCTGAGTCGAGGCTGCCGCCGCGTGTCCACAGCTCCACCCAGTACGAGGTGTTGTCGTCGATGTCGTCGGCGCTGAACTCACCCAAGCTCAGATCGGCCAGTGTGGGGACACGGAGGGAGTCGATGCGTGCTATGAGTGGCTCGTTGGAAGGCGCTCCGGACTTGGTGGTCTTGTCCCGGTACTGTTCGATCTTGCGGCGAAGCGCTCGGGCGTCCGTCCGGACGTGCACTAGCGCCTGTCCTTGGTCGATGGAGACCAGTACCGCGGATGACGACTTGTCGCCCAGGCTGTCCGCGTACTTGCTCAAGTCTGATGAACCGGTGGCCGTGATCAGCCGGCCTTCGCTTCCGGGGGCCGGAATTATCTGCCTTCCCTCGATTGCATCCAGTGAACGGAGCAACCTCGCCGCATGCTGTTGCCGAGTCCGGGCGGGTGGCGGGCGACGTTTGCCACCACCGAACGCCCGGTAGGCTTCCTCGGCCGCGCGGCTGACCCTGAGCAGTGGGAGCCCTGTCCGAATCATGCTGGATCCGTCACAGACTGCCCTCCCGGGTACGGGACATCAGTTCGGTCCTGATCTCGTCGTACGCGGGGTACTCCTGATCGGCGAGAATCGCGGCCTTTCGCGCGTTGTCCACGGCGGCGCGAACCTGAGCGAAGGAGAGCCCGTGGGCTTCTCTGACGAGGTTGCCCACGGCGGCGTCGTCGAGCGGTACGGACCGAAGCAGGCGACGCAGCAGGGTCGTCAGGCCTTCGGAGTCCGGTGGGGGAAACTCGAGCACATCGTCGAAACGACGCAGAAGTGCGTGATCGAGTGCGCCTCCGATGTTGGTGGCGGCCACGATCAGGCTGTCGCTTTCATCGGCGTCCAGCAACTGAAGAAACGTGCCCACAACGCGTTTGGCTTCACCGACGTCGAACTCGTCTCCGCGGTGCTTGCCCAGCGCGTCGAACTCGTCGAACAGATACACGGCCCGAACACGGCCGATATGCTGGAAGATGTCGGTCAGCGTGGCCGCGGTTTCACCCAGGTAACGGTTGAACAGTACTTCGAGCCTGACTCGGGCCAGAGGGAGCTTCAGTTCCCCTGCCAGTGCGTATGCGGCCATGGTCTTGCCGCAACCGGGCGGGCCGTGCAGCAGAAGCCTTCGGCGGGCACGCAAGCCGTGCTCGGCGAGCCTGCCGGACATCCGTTGTTCGTCCAGGACTCGTTGCACGTTCGCGCGCAGGCCGGACGGCAGAACGAGTTCGCCTAGGCTGATTTCGCTGTAGCGGATGTCGAGGACGTCAGCGAGATCGCGAGGTGGCCGGGCGAGCTGGATGGGCCGTCGTGCCCCGGTCTTGCTGAAATCGGCATCCTTGGCTTCGGACAGTAGCTCCCTCAGCCGGGCGGCTTGGCGGGTGTGGCCTGCGCGTGACTCCGCCGCGATCAACTGCTTCAGTAGGTTCAGCCACCGAATGTCGTCACCGTGTGTATGTGCACGGACCATTTCTGTGATGATCTCTGCTGTTGCCACAGTCACCTCCCCTCCAACTGGTCATCGCTGTCCATCATCGCATGTCCCGCGAGACCCGCCAGCGCTATCCGGTCATCGAGGCGGACGAAACCCCGGTGGCGGGGCCGGTAGCAGAGGGCGCGAGCACGCCCTTGGTTTGCCACTTTCGGAGAACCCTGCGGCCGTAGTTATGCGTCCCGGCGACCCGGTCGAGATCGGCGCCGGAGGGTGTCCGTCCTAACTCCTGTTCCGCCACATAGTGGTTCCACATTCGCTGTTCGGCTGTCAGAGGGACCACCGGACTCGATGCGTCCGAAGTCTGTCGAGCGGAGGGGACCACGGGACCTTGTGCGGACACCTCAGGTTTTGGGGCTACGGGTTCGGTGCGGTGGCGTTTGAGGGCACGGTTTAGAAGTTCGACGGCTAGCAGCAGGGCAAGGGGTGGGCAAGCCGCGACGGCGACACCGAGTGCGCTGGTTACCGGCGCCGAGCCGATGTTCGCGCAGAGCGACAGCGAGATGTCGAAGAGGAAAGCGGCCCAGGTCGGCCACCGGCTGGAGCCGTCGCGGTTCGGTTTCCACAGTTCGACGGTCGCCGTGGTGAGAAGGCCGTCGACGATGAGGGGCCAGATGGACGCGGTCGTCGTGTCGGCTCCGAAGCGGAGGGCGAATTGGCGTCCGTGGATGTAGGAGGCGTAGGCGGCGCCGAGGGCAACCAGGGCGGTGCACGCGCACTGGATCCGGAGGGAGACGGCACTCACGCGAGGCCTCCCATGCGGCGGCGGCCGCGACGTGGCAGCTCTACAGTAGCGGAAATCTGCAGGTCAGGGCGCTTGTCAGCCTGGGTGGAAGCTGCTCGTACCTCGTCCGGGGTCCGGTCCCCGACCCGCTCGGCGATCGTCCAGCAATTCACCCGCGACAGCCCCGACAACAGACCCGCCACGAACCGACCCGCCCGCCGACGCGGCTCCACCCGCGCGAACCGGCCCGCGACACGACCTAAACCCTCACCTAGCAACGCCTGCCACCGCACAACGTCTACGCTGACAGCCGCGGCCACCACATGATCTTGAGTTGTCCTCACAAACACCCATGATCACCGTGGTGGCCGCACCCATCCCACCGGGCCACCCAGCACCATCACGATCTACAGCTGGAGTACTAGGCCTCGCGGGGTTCGCTCGCGGGTTGCTCGACTTCTACACCGATTCCCGGTCGGGAGAGTTGGTCGGTCAGCAACGCCACGAGTACGACACCGAGGCGCTCGCGATCCAGATCCGCGAGCCCTTGAAGGAGATCGGCGGACGCCTGTTTAAGGGTGGCCGTCAGATCGACACGTCACGGCTCGCTGATCTCGGGCCGCGGCCGACCCGTCCGGTGACACCGCGACGACAGGGTGGCCGCGCGAAGAAGGGCCGGACCAAGACTCCGGCGGGCACGCGGAGCGTGGAATTGCCACCGAGTATCGCGGTCTTCTACGTAGAGCTGATCGACAGCCACAACTTCCCGTTCGTGCTCTGCAGCGCGGAAGGCGCACCGCTGCGGCGGTCGAACTTCCGCAACCGCTACTGGCGTCCGGTCTGGGATGGCAGTGACGCTGAACACACGCGGTCTGCGGAAGTGGTGCAGCCGATCCTGCCGACGTTCACCTCCCACGAAGGGCGGCACAGCCACAGCACCTGGCTGGCCGAGGACGGCATCCCCGAGGTCGCCCGCAGAGCCCGGCTCGGTCAGAAGATGAAGGGCATCGCGAAGGTCTACGACCACGTGACTCCGTTGATGCGCCGTCAGATCTTGCAAGCGCTCGAGACCCGGTGGATCGGCTCGCTGGTCGCGCTCACCCCGAGTGAGCGGACGAAGCTGGGGGAGTGGTTCCCGCGCCTCCACGCCACGTTCCGTGATGGGCAGTTGGAGACGGCCCCGAAGGCTATCGCCATTGAACGACTGAAGCCCCGCCCCTCTGAGGAGGGACAGGGCTTCTGACCTGCGAAAACAGATGGTGCGCGATACTGGGATTGAACCAGTGACCTCTTCCGTGTCAGGGAAGCGCTCTCCCGCTGAGCTAATCGCGCGAGGTGGAGACGGGATTCGAACCCGTGTACACGGCTTTGCAGGCCGTTGCCTCGCCTCTCGGCCACTCCACCGTGTCAGGCCCGAGAGGGCCTTCCGAGCGGATGACGGGATTCGAACCCGCGACCCTCACCTTGGCAAGGTGATGCGCTACCAGCTGCGCTACATCCGCACATCCTCGGTTCGGGTGGAGGTCAGAAACTCGCGGTTCTTTCCCTCACCCCGTCGCCGTGGTGTGTGTGAACACTATCCGATCCGGAAAACGGTCCTGCAACCGGGGTGCCACTTGCTGTTCGCAAGGCCGTCATCAGGCCAGATCGTTGGGGATCAGGTGGGTCAGGGCGTCGTCGACGTCGACCCACAGGTGCTCGTTGCCCGGCAGTACGACGTCGTAGGTCCGGTCGAGGAAGTCGGCCAGCTCCTGAGCGGACGCCTCGAACATGGCGTGCCCGGACGGCGAGTTCAGTTCGATGAGAACGGACTCGGGGTCTTCGACGGAGGGGCGGATGCGTACGTCGCCATCGCCCGCGTCGGCCAGGAGGCCGTCCGCGAGGAGATCGCGCGCGTAAACCCACTCGACCCAGCCGGCGCGGCCGGTGCGGAAGGCGGCCACGACCGCGTACGGGTCGCGTGTGTCGTATCGCAGTTCCACCTTGACCGGAACCGCGGGGGTCCGCGGTGCCAGGAGGTCGAACACCGCCGTCGAGCGGAGCGTCACGTGATCGTTGCGCATCGTCCTACCCTTCGTCTCCTTCCCGGCCCGGTCGAACCGAGTGGCGATGATGTGACGCATCGGCCGGCTGATCGGAACGCGGTTTTGCCGCAGATCACCCGGACGGGGTCATCGGACCCCGGGGCATGCTCCGTCACCCCATCATCACCCGCGCGACGCGCAGCCCTACATGCGCCCTGCAGGCAGTCCACATGTACATACTGCGCGGTTTAGTCGTCGCGCGATAGCACCGTCGCATGAATGTCGAAACGCGTCACGGGCGCCCCCCGGTCGTGACAACCCCGGCTAGCTCGTGGTTGTTCGCTCCGTATTTGCTGGTGAGCGGAGTGTGGTCGGAGGGAACCACCCGTTTGCAGGCCCTCTAAAGTCGTGGGGTAGAGTCGGCGGACACCGCGAGCGGGCGATTAGCTCAGCGGGAGAGCGCTTCGTTCACACCGAAGAGGTCACTGGTTCGATCCCAGTATCGCCCACCGAATGAAGGCCCTGGACCAGTGGTCCAGGGCCTTCATTCATTCTCGGGGCGCCCTCGGCGATGAGCCGTCCGGCAGCATTCGATCCCCAGGTCGGACGCGGGTTATGTGGGGGCGGCACTTCTGCCGTCGCGGGTGGCGCGCCCGGCGCGGCCGGGTCCACCGGGCTCGGTGGCGGCCGCGGGGCGCCGCCGGATCCTTGTTCCTCGAAGCGTGTCGTTCCGGCCGGTGTGGACATTCATCGGAGACGTCGCGTCGCGCCGCGAAAATGTCGCATGAATCGATCATCGAGACTTCTTTGTGATCCTCGGCACGAACCGTCCCGCGAAAGGTTCAGACCATGTGGAGGTGGTCGGGACGGCTCACCCGTCCGGCTCCGGTGGCGGGGTCGCCGTGACGCTGACGTGATGTGACGAAACGCCACTCCCGTGACCGATTGACAAGGTAGATCGGCTCGCGGTGGGCGCGCCCGCCGCGCCGCGGCCCGGCGAAGCCGTGAAATCCACAGTGGACCGGCCGGGGATCGACTCGCGCGGACCGTCCACTGTGGAGTTTTCGGCTGTTCGGCCGAACGGGGGCGCGGTGCTCCGAGTGGTCGGGAAGGCCGGGAATTCGTGACTACTTTGAGTAGTTGTTCGGCGGATACGGTCTATTACGCATCGTCATCATCTTGTTATCAACATGGGATTCATTTGCCGGATGCCGGCCAAGGCTGTGGCTGGAAATCCTTGTAACGATGGCAGGAGAGTGGCCGATACCTTGGCGTGTGTCGCCCCATCGGCCGCTGAGAGACCTTGAGAATCGATCACTCTTCGAGATCGCTCTCATTTACTCAGCGTGTTGATCTGGCGTTCGGGAATCCCCACTCCGGGAGGTCTGATGGAAGAGTCGGTGCGGCCGTCGTCCACCGTCAACGGGACGCCGCAGTACATCGACCTTCAGTCGATCCCGCTTCCCCCGCAAAGGGGGGCGGGCGATGTCCCCACGATCGACACCACGTCGGCGCGGCCGCCTTACGCGGCTTGGGAATCGCGCTACCGCGCATGGGTCATCGGTAGTGACGTTTTCACCGCGTTCGCGCTCATCATGATGAGCGCCTTCTTGATCGATCGATCCGATCCGCACGACATGCACGCGCTCGGTACCGCGGCCGCCTTCCTGTTCGGGTTGTCGGTCTGCCGTGCCTGGAGCCCGCGCGTGCTGGGCGAGGGTGCGGAGGAGTATCGGACGCTGGGGCGTGGCCTGGTGGCCACCGCCGTTCTCGTCGCGCTGGGCGGTCTGCTCTTCGGTGCGCTCGCCGTGCAACCGTGGGTTTTCATCGTCGTCCCGATGATCTCGGTCTTCATGTTCCTGCAGCGGTACGCGCTGAGACAGGTGCTGCACCGGCGCAGACGGTTCGGCGAGTGCCTGCTGCCGGTGCTCGCGGCGGGAAGTCCCGACACGGTCGCCGACCTGATCGCCCGCACCAAGGCGGATCCCCATGTCGGCTGGCGGGTGGAAGCCGTCTGCACATATTCCGGTGCGGGCGCGGAACGGGGGAGCGGTGAGGTGGAAGGCGTCCCGATCGTCGGGAAGCTCGACGACCTCGCGGGCCACGTCCGCCGCGGTGGCTACCGGGTCGTCGCCGTGACCGCCGATCAGCACTGGAACCCGAAACGCCTCCAGCGGCTCGCTTGGGACCTCGAAGGAACCTCGGCCGAGATGGTGGTCGCGCCGATGCTGATGGAGGTCGCCGGTCCCCGGCTGAACGTCTCCGGTGTGCTCGGCATGCCGCTGCTGCGGGTCACCGCGCCGATGTTCACCGGCGGCCGCCGCCTGGTCAAGGAAGCGCTCGACCGGTTCGGTTCCGCTCTGCTCCTCACCCTCTTTTCGCCGCTGCTGCTGGCGATCGCTGTCGCGATCAAGCTCGACGACCGCGGCCCGGTGATCTACCGGCAGCGTCGCGTCGGCCGTGACGGTCACACCTTCACGATGCTGAAGTTCCGCACGATGGTCACGAACGCGGACAAGCTCAAGCAGGATCTCCAGGCGGACAACGAAGGCGCGGGCCCGCTGTTCAAGATGCGCAACGACCCTCGGGTCACCCGGGTCGGCGGCCTGCTTCGCCGGTACTCGCTCGACGAACTGCCGCAGTTGCTCAACGTCGTGAGCGGGCGGATGTCTCTCGTCGGCCCCCGTCCGCCGCTGCCCGAAGAGACCGTGAAGTACGCCCCCGACGCGCGCCGCCGTCTCCTGGTCAAGCCGGGGCTGACCGGCCTCTGGCAGGTCAGCGGGCGCAGTGACCTCAGCTGGGCCGAGAGCATCCGCCTCGATCTGCGCTACGTCGAGGACTGGTCCCTCGCCCTCGATCTGGTGATCCTCTGGAAGACCTTCCGTGCCGTGGTGCAGGGACGGGGTGCCTACTGACGCCTTCCTGTGACCGGACCCACACTCAGAGGTAGTTGAGCGAGAAATAGTTCAGCGCTCAACTAGGTTGAGGCGAGTACAAGGACGCGTACGGAAGGAAGATCCACCCATGACCACCAGCGTTGAGCCGACCGAAGCCTTGAACCTCCCGCAGGACGTTCAGGACCTGTTGTTCCGCGAGGCCCGCACCGCGAACAGCTTCAGCGACGAGCCGGTGACCGACGAGCAGATCCGCGCGATCTACGAGCTGGTCAAATGGGCCCCGACGTCGATGAACAACCAGCCGCTTCGCGCGCTGGTGATCCGCACCGAAGAGGGCAAGAAGCGTCTCGCCCCGCTGATGTCCGAGGGCAACCGCGCCAAGACCGAGGCCGCGCCGGTGACCGTCGTGCTGGCCGCCGACACCGAGTTCCACGAGAACCTGCCGCGCACGTTCCCGCACTTCCCGGGCGCCAAGGACCTGTTCGCCGACGAGGCGGGCCGCGTCGAGACCGCCAAGCTCAACGCGCTGCTGCAGGTCGGCTACTTCATCATCGGCGTCCGCGCCGCCGGGCTGGCCGCCGGCCCGATGACCGGCTTCGACGCCGAAGGCATCGACAAGGAGTTCTTCGCGGACAAGCCGTGGAAGTCCCTCGTCGTGATCAACGTCGGCAAGCCGGGCGAGAACCCCTGGTACGACCGCCTGCCGCGGCTGGACTTCGACGAGGTCGTCGAGACCGTCTGACCTCGTTCCTCGATACGCGAAGGCCTTCTTCCGATGGGAAGGAGGCCTTCGTGGTGTTAGGGGTAATGCGCGTGAGCCGCGCCGCACCTGACGACTAACATCACGGGAACCATCCACTTCCACCGCGAGGAGTCCATCGTGTCCCAGCCGTCGTCAGTAGCAGCCGCAACCGCCCCGCGCGTGGTGGTACCGGCGGGCACTACGGCGGGCTCCGCGGTCCGCGAGGCCGGGCTGCCGACCAAGGGGCCGGACACCATCGTCGTCGTGCGCGACGCCGAGGGCAACCTTCGTGATCTGGCCTGGGCGCCGGAATCCGACGTCGAGGTCGAGGCCGTCGCCGCCGACACCGAGGATGGCCGCAGCGTCATCCGCCACTCGGCCGCCCACGTGCTCGCCCAGGCCGTGCAGCAGCAGTTCCCGCAGGCGAAGCTCGGTATCGGCCCGCCGGTCAAGGACGGTTTCTACTACGACTTCGCCGTCGACACCCCGTTCACCCCGGAAGACCTGCAGGCGCTCGAGAAGCGCATGAAGCAGATCGTGAAGGGTGCGCAGCAGTTCTCCCGCCGCGTCTTCGACTCGGTCGACGAGGCGAAGAAGGAACTGGCCGACGAGCCGTTCAAGCTCGAACTGGTCGACATCAAGTCCGAAGACTCCACAGTGGACACCAGTGAGGTGATGGAGGTCGGCGGCGGCGAGCTGACCATCTACGACAACCTCGACCCGCGCACCAAGGAGCGTGTGTGGAGCGACCTCTGCCGCGGCCCGCACGTGCCGACCACCAAGTTCATCCCGGCGTTCAAGCTCACCCGGGTCGCCGCCGCGTACTGGCGCGGTGACGACAAGAACCCGCAGCTGCAGCGGATCTACGGCACCGCATGGGAATCCGCCGAGGCACAGGACGTCTACCTGGAACGGCTCGCCGAGGCCGAGCGGCGCGACCACCGCAAGCTCGGTGTCGAGCTGGACCTGTTCTCCTTCCCGGACGAGATCGGCTCGGGGCTGCCGGTGTTCCACCCCAAGGGCGGGATCATCCGGCAGGAGATGGAGAACTACTCGCGCCAGCGGCACGTCGAAGCCGGGTACGACTTCGTCTACTCGCCGCACATCACCAAGGGCGCGCTCTTCGAGACCTCCGGCCACCTCGACTGGTACCGCGACGGCATGTACCCGGCGATGCACCTCGACGCCGAGCACAACGAGGACGGTTCGGTCCGCAAACCAGGGCAGGACTACTACCTCAAGCCGATGAACTGCCCGTTCCACGACCTGATCTTCCGTTCGCGCGGGCGTTCCTACCGGGAACTGCCGCTGCGGATGTTCGAGTTCGGTTCCGTGTACCGCTACGAGAAGTCCGGCGTGATCCACGGCCTGACCCGCGTGCGCGGCATGACGCAGGACGACGCGCACATCTTCTGCACCCTGGAGCAGGTCCCCGGCGAGCTGAAGTCCCTTTTGGACTTCGTGCTGAACCTGTTGCGCGACTACGGTCTCGACGACTTCTACCTCGAACTGTCCACTCGGAACGAGGAGAAGTACATCGGCTCCGAAGAGGTCTGGGCCGAGGCGACCGAGGTGCTGCGCACCGCCGCCGTGGACTCCGGACTGGAACTGGTGCCGGATCCCGGTGGCGCCGCGTTCTACGGGCCTAAGATCTCCGTGCAGGCGAAGGACGCGCTGGGCCGCACCTGGCAGATGTCGACCATCCAGCTGGACTTCATGCTGCCCGAGAAGTTCGAACTGGAGTACACCGCGGGCGATGGCAGCCGACAGCGTCCGGTGATGATCCACCGCGCGCTGTTCGGCTCGATCGAGCGGTTCTTCGGTGTGCTGACCGAGCACTACGCGGGCGCGTTCCCGGCGTGGCTTTCACCCGTCCAGGTGGTCGGCATCCCGATCACCGAGGACCAGGTCGAGCACCTGCGCGGGGTCGAGAAGGCGCTGCGGGCCAAGGGGATCCGGGTCAACGTCGACGCGGGCGACGACCGGATGCAGAAGAAGATCCGCACCCACACCACGCAGAAGGTGCCCTTCATGCTCCTGGCGGGCGCGAAGGACGTCGAGGCGGGCGCGGTGTCGTTCCGGTTCCGTGACGGCGGCCAGATCAACGGTGTCCCGGTGGCCGACGCGGTCGAGGCGATCGCCGGCTGGGTCCAGCGTCGCGAGAACGCTTCGCCGACCGTGGCGGGCTTGGAGGCGGTACTCCGGTGACGGGCCCCGATGGCCCTGAAGTCGTCGGACAGGACGGTGTGGGGATCCCGGACGCGTTGCAGCGCCTGTGGACCCCGCATCGGCTCGCCTACGTGCAGGGGTCGAAGAAGCCCGACGAGGGCTGTCCGTTCTGCCGCCTTCCCGAGAAGAGCGACGAGGACGCGCTGATCCTCGCACGCGGAAAGACGGTGTACGCGGTGCTGAACCTGTACCCGTACAACCCCGGTCATCTGATGGCCGTCCCGTACCGCCATGTCGCGGACTACACGGATCTGACGGCGGAAGAGACCGTCGAGGTGGCGGAGTTCACCCAGCACGCGATGCGGGTGATCCGGGAGGTTTCGTCGGCGCACGGGTTCAACATCGGGATGAACCAAGGCGTGATCGCCGGCGCGGGAATCGCCGCGCATCTGCACCAGCACGTGGTGCCGAGGTGGGGCGGCGACGCGAACTTCATGCCGGTGATCGGGCATACGAAGGTGCTGCCGCAGTTGCTGGGGGAGACGCGGCAGTTGCTGGCCGGCGCCTGGTAGCTCCGGGCCGCGCTTGGGCGCTGTCTTGAAGTACGTGAAGGCCCCCTTCATTGCGCTGGACGCAATGAAGGGGGCCTTCACGTACTTGCGGGGGCCTCAGGCGTTGAGCGCGGCCTGCAGCTCGATGTCGATCTTGACCTTCTCGGACAGGAAGGCGTTGCCCTCCGGTCCGATGCCGAAGTCGCGGCGGTTCACGGTGGCGGTGGCCGAGACACCGATGGTGGTGGCGTTGTCGTTGGCCGGGTTGGTGCCGATGCCGTTGAACTCGGCCTCGAGCGAGACCGGGACGGTCTTGCCGCGCCAGGTGAGCTCGCCGTCGATGACGTAGTCGCCGCCGTCCTTGCGGATACCGGTCGAGCGGAAGGTGATGACCGGGTGCTCGTCGACGTGGAAGAAGTCCTCGGACTTGAGGTGCGTGTCGCGCCCGTCGACACCGCTGGCGACCGACGAGGCGTCGATCTCGACGGTGACCGACGAGTCGAGGATGTTGTCGGCGGTGACGACCTCACCGGTGAAGGCGGTGAAGTTGCCCCGGGACTTCGCCAGGCCGAGGTGCTTCACGGTGTAGGCGATGTCGGAGTGGGCGGTGTCGATCGTCCACTTGCCTGCGACGTAGCCCGGGATCTCGGTGGTGGTCATGAAAGTCGATCTCCAAAGTCTGTGTGCGTTCGTGGTGAACCCTCGTCTGGTTGAGCGCTCAACCATGACTGTAGCGCAATTTGGTTGAGCGCTCAACCAAGGGTAGAATGGGTGACATGTCCGAACCCCGATGGCTCTCCGACGAGGAGCAAAAAGTCTGGCGCGACTTCTCCGCGGCCACGCGGATGCTGCAAGCGCATCTGGAGGGCCAGCTTCAGCACGAGGCGGGCATGCCCCACACCTATTACGAAGTGCTCGTCGCCCTTTCGGAGGCGCCGGACCGGCGGCTGCGGATGAGCGAACTCGCCGACGCGCGCAAGGCGTCGCGCAGCAGGCTCTCGCACGCGGTCGCGCGGCTCGAGGCGAACGGCTGGGTACGCCGTGAGTCCTGTCCCACCGACAAACGCGGTTCCTGGGCGGTGCTCACAGCCGAAGGTTTCGCCGCGCTGGAGGAGGCCGCGCCCGGGCACGTCGAGGCCGTCCGCGAGAGCCTCTTCGATCCGCTGACCCCCGAACAGGTGAAGGCGCTCGGCGAGATCAGCGCCGCCGTGCTGGGACGGCTGTCGCCGAGATGCGCCGCCGCCGAGGCGGAACTGGCGCTGCGGGAAGAGACTCTCGCGAACCTCGAAGACGCAGCCGAACTGGCCAAAGCGGACTGACCGGGAGCCGGTCCAGGGGCGGGCGCGACGACGGGCGCCGGTGCGGGTGGATAGGCTTCGGGCGGCCACCCGACCCTGCTGCTTAGGTGCACCTGAAGAACCGATGCTCAACATTTTCGCGCGCGCCTCCGTTTCCCGCGTCACCGACCCGATGGGGAAGGTGCTCGTGCGTGCCGGTCTGACCCCGAACGCGATGACCGTCATCGGCACGGCCGGGGCGGTGCTGTGCGCCCTCGGGTTCTTTCCCAACGACATGCTGCTGTGGGGCACCTTCACCGTCTGGGGCTTCGCGATGCTGGATCTGCTCGACGGCGCGATGGCCCGCGCCCGCGGATACGGCACGGCCTTCGGAGCCGTCCTCGACGCGACCTGCGACAGGCTGGTCGACGGCGCGTTGTTCGCCGCGATCGCGTGGTGGTGTTTCGTCCACGACGACAACCGCCCGGCCGCGGCCGCCGCGTTGATCTGCCTGGTGCTCGCGCAGGTCATCTCGTACGTCAAGGCCCGCGCCGAGGCTTCCGGGCTGGAGGCGGACGGCGGGCTCGTCGAACGCGCGGAACGCCTGATCATCGCCCTCGTGGGAACCGGATTGCATGGTCTGGGCGTTCCGTACACCGTGGACATCGCGCTCTGGCTGCTCGCGGTGCTTTCCGTGATCACCCTGCTGCAGCGGACGGCCGCGGTGGCCAAGGCGGCGAGGGCGGCCAAGGCGGCCGGGCCACCCGCCGCGGAGGGCGGGGCATGAGCGGGTTCTCCCAGCGGCTCGGTGACTTCGGCTACGCGGCGGGCTGGCGGCTCGCGCGCTGGCTGCCGGAGTCGATGGGCGCGGTGACCTTCGGACTGGGCGCGGACCTGGCCGTCCGGCGGGACGGCGGCGGCGTGCGCCAGCTGCGGCGCAATCTCGCCAGGGTGGTGCCGCAGGCCGACGGCGTCGAACTCGACGAGCTGACCCGCCGGGCGATGCGGTCCTACGCCCGCTACTGGCACGAAATGTTCCGGCTGCCTTCGATGGACCACAAGGAGGTCAGCCGCAAGGTCGCCCAGTCGATCACCGGGGTGGAGAACCTCGACGCCGCCCTCGCCGAGGGCAACGGCGCGGTGATGGCGCTGCCGCACAGCGGGAACTGGGACGCGGCCGGCGTCTGGCTCGCGGACTATCTCGGCGGTTTCACCACGGTCGCGGAGCGGCTGAAACCCGAATCGCTGTACCAGCGGTTCGTGTCCTATCGGGAATCACTCGGCTTCGAGATCGTCCCGCTGACGGGCGACAGTTCGGCGATGCGCGTGCTGCTCAAGCGGCTGCGGGAGAACAAGGCGATCTGCCTGGTGGGGGACAGGGACCTGACGAATTCCGGGGTGCCGGTCAAGTTCTTCGGCGAGCAGACCCGGATGCCGGGCGGACCGGCCCGGCTGGCCGCCACCACCGGCGCCGCGCTGATCCCGGCGGGCTGCTGGTTCACCGAGGACGGCTGGCAGATCCGGCTGCACCCGCGGATCCGGGTCACGAACCGGTCCGAGGTGCCGGCGGCCACCCAGGCGCTGGCGGACATCTTCGCCGGGGACATCGCCGCGCATCCGGCCGACTGGCACATGATGCAGAAGTTCTGGCTCTCCGACTTCGAAGCCGGGGAACAGGCCGACCTCGGCGAGGCGAGCTGATCCGATGGCTCAGGCGCGGGTCATGAAGATCGGGATCGTCTGCCCGTACTCGTTCGACGTGCCGGGCGGTGTGCAGGGACACGTCATCGACCTCGCGAAGGCACTGCTGGCACGCGGGCATCAGGTCTCCGTTCTCGCTCCGGCGGACGAGGACTCCGACGTCCCGGATTTCGTCGTCCCCGCCGGCAAGGCGCTCGGGATCCCGTACAACGGCTCGGTCGCGCGGCTGCAGTTCGGCCCGGTGTCCTACGCCCGGGTACGACGGTGGATCCGCGACGGCGACTTCGACGTCCTGCACCTGCACGAGCCGGCCGCGCCGAGTCTTTCCCTCTTGGCGCTGAAGGTCGCGGACGGCCCGATCGTGGCGACCTTCCACACCGCGACGACGCGTTCGCGGACACTGGCGGCGTTCCAGCCGGTACTGCGGCCGCTGCTGGAGAAGATCACCGCGCGGATCGCGGTTTCGGCACTGGCCCGCC
Source organism: Amycolatopsis decaplanina DSM 44594 (assembly GCF_000342005.1). GTDB lineage: Bacteria > Actinomycetota > Actinomycetes > Mycobacteriales > Pseudonocardiaceae > Amycolatopsis > Amycolatopsis decaplanina. Next base: position 67,398 of record NZ_AOHO01000078.1, on the reverse strand, counting down.
GGGTCCAGGTCGAGCACGCCGGCGGTGACGCGGTCGAGGTGCCCAACGGCGTCGACGTCGACTTCTTCTCACGTGCGCTCCCGCTGGACGGTTATCCGCGAGCGGGCGGCACCGTCGGGTTCGTCGGGCGGTACACCGAGCCCCGCAAGGGGATGGGGGTCCTGCTGGAGGCGTTGCGGACACTGCTGCCGGAGTTCGAGGAGCTGCGGCTGCTGGTCGTCGGCCGCGGCGACGCCGATCAGCTCCGGCGCGAAGCCGGGCCGGCGCTGGCGCCGCATATCGACCTGCTCGGCCAGGTCGACGACGAGACGAAGGCGCGGGCGCTGCGCAGCGTCGACGTCTACTGCGCGCCGAACACGGGCGGCGAGAGTTTCGGGATGATCCTCACCGAGGCGATGGCGGCGGGCACCCCGGTACTGGCGAGCGGGCTGGACTCGTTCCGCCGGGTGCTCGACGACGGCAAGGCCGGGATGCTGACCGAGACGGGCGACGCGGCGGCGCTGGCCGACGGATTGCGCGAGCTGCTCGGAGACCCGGCCCGCCGGGCGTCGCTGGCGGCGGCCGCGGGGGAGCGGGTCGCGATGTTCGACTGGTCCGTGGTCACCACTCAGATCCTGCGGGTGTACGAGACGGCGATCGCCGCCGATCCCCGGCGGGTCGGCGCGGGCGAACGCGAGTTCAGCCGATGACGACCTGGGTGTGGATCGGCGGTCTGGTGGCCGCGATCGTGGTGCTGGGAGGGCTTTTCCTGCTCGCGACGGCGAATCGGCTGGACAGGCTGCACGTCCGCACCGACGCGGGCTGGGCGGCCCTCGACGCGGCCCTCGCCCGGCGTGCCGTCGTCGCCAGGGCGGCCGCCGCGATACTGGGCGACGAGGAGCTGCGCACGCTGGCCGAGTGTGCCGAGCGGGCGCCGAGGCCGGATCGCGAAGCGGAGGAAAGCGAACTGACACTGCGGCTGGCGCGCGTCGACCGCACGGCCTTGCAGCCATCGCTGGCCGAAGAACTGACCGACGCCGAGCACCGCGTCGTCATCGCGCGGCGCGTGCACAACGACGCCGTCCGGGACACCCTGGACCTGCGGCGCCGCCGGAAGGTCCGGTACTTCGGCCTCGCCGGGACCGCCCGGCTTCCGGAGTACTTCGAGATCGCCGAGCCCGATCTGTAGGAGGACGACCCCCGTGAGCAACCACCGCAAGTAGATGACGAATCGCGGGCTCAGTTCGGCATCGGCTCGAACCGGGCGTGCCTGCGGGTGAACGTCGCCGTACCCGAGGTCAGGGAACGCAGGTCGATCGCGTAGCGCAGGAGCTCGGCCGCGGGCACCTCGGCGCGGATGACCGTGCGGCCGCCTTCACCCGATTCGGTACCGAGTACGCGGCCGCGCCGGGACGAGAGATCGCCCAGCACGGTGCCCAGGTGCTCGTCCGGAAGCTGAACCGCCACTTCCTCGAGCGGTTCGAGCAACGCGATCTTGCCCGCCGCGGCGGCCTCCTTCAGCGCCAGCGCGCCCGCCGTCTGGAACGCGGCGTCCGACGAGTCGACGCTGTGCGCCTTGCCGTCGACGAGCGTCACCCGGATGTCGATCAGCGGATGACCGTCGACGAGGCCCCGCTGGGCTTGGGCCCGGACTCCCTTTTCGACACTCGGGATGAACTGGTGCGGCACCGAGCCGCCGACGACCTTGTCCACGAATTCGAAGCCCGACCCCCTCGGCAGCGGCCGGACCTCGATGTCGCAGACGGCGAACTGGCCGTGCCCACCGGACTGCTTGACGTGCCGTCCGTGTCCGCGAGCCGGACCGGCGAAGGTCGAACGCAGGCTGATGCGGACGGGTTCGGTGTCCACATCGGCGCCTCCCGCGCGCAGCCGCGACAGCACGACGTCGGCGTGGGCTTCGCCCATGCACCACAGCACGAGCTGGTTGGTCTCGGCGTTGCGGTCCAGCCGGAGCGTCGGGTCGCCCGCGACGAGCCGGGAGAGGTTGCGCGCCAGCGTGTCCTCGTCACTGCGGGTCTTCGCGATGACGGCGACCGGCAGCAGCGGTTCCGGCATCGTCCACGGTTTCATGATCAGCGGGTCTTCGGGCGAGGAAACGGTGTCGCCCGTTTCCGCTGAGCCGACCTTGGTGAGCGCGCAGAGGTCGCCCGCGACGCAGTACGGGACTTCGCGCAGGTTCGCCCCGAGCGGCGAGTACAGATGCGCGACCCGCTCGTCGGCGTCGTGATCCTCGTGCCCGCGTCCGGCGAGGCCGTGGCCCGAGACGTGCACCGGCCGCTCCGGGCGAAGCGTCCCGGAGAACACCCGCACCAGCGACACCCTGCCGACGTAGGAGTCGACAGCGGTCCGGACGACCTCGGCCGCCAGCGGGCCGTCGGGATCCGCGCGGAGACCGGCGTGCGGTTCGCCGGTGGGCGAGGTGACCTCCGGCGGGACGTGCTCCAGCGGCGACGGGAAGGCGCGCACGATCCCGTCGAGGACTTCGGCGAGCCCGACCCCGGTCGTCGCGCACACCGGGATCACCGGATGGAAGGACCCGCGGGCGACGGCGGTCTCGAGATCCGCGATCAGCGTGTCCTCGGCGATCTCCTCGCCGGAGAGGTACCGGTCCATCAGGGACTCGTCCTCGCTTTCGGCGATGACCCCTTCGATCAGTTCGTTGCGGGCCTCGGTCATCCTGGTGAGATCGCCCTCGTCCGGCTCACCGATCTCGGGTGGGAAGCCCTTCGAATAGTCGAAGTAGCGGCGCGTGATGAGCCCGACGAGCCCGTCGCGCGCGGGTAGGTACAGCGGCAGGACGCCGGCGCCGAAGGCTGCCTGACAGGCCGCGATCTCGCCTTCGGGGTCGGCGCGGTGATGGTCGAGCCGGGAGACGACCACCGCCCTCGGCATCCCGACGGCCGCGCACTCCTCCCACACCGCGATCGTGGCCGCGTCGACGCCTTCCGCCGCGCAGACCACGAACAGCGCCGCGTCGGCGGCGCGGAGCCCGGCCCGCAGTTCACCGACGAAATCGGCGTACCCGGGGGTGTCGATGAGGTTGATCTTGTGGCCCTGGTGCAGCACCGGCGCTACCGAGAGGCCGACCGACCGCTGCTGCCGGACCGCGGCGGGATCGTGGTCGCACACCGTGGTGCCGTCGGTGACCGAACCCGCCCGCGGCACCGTGCCGGACGCGGCGAGCAGTGCTTCGGCGAGTGTCGTCTTGCCTGATCCCGACGGGCCGACCAGGACGACGTTGCGGACTTTCGCCGGGTCGTCCACAGCGACGGCGGCCCCGGAGTCTCCGTTCTTGCTCTGTTTGTCGGCCATGCCGGTCTCCTCACCACACGATGCCACGTACGGGTGTGTCCTCGATCACACACCCGCGACGGGTGTCGCGGCAAGGCGCCCGGCGAGGGACCCCTCGAATGTCGACGCGCCGTTATGCTCGATGGCGGACACCCGGAGGCGAATCCGACCGAATCCGACGGTGGGGGATGAGCGATGGAGCTCGGCAGGCGAACGGTGTTACGGCTGGCAGGGGCGGTCCCGGTGATGGCGGCGGTGCCCGCGGCGATCCCCGAGGCCGGTGGTCCGTGGGAACGGTCGCGCGCCCGGTTGGCGGGTGAGCTGTTCCGGCCCGGCGACCCCGGCTACTACTAAGTGAGGCTCGGCTTCTTCAGTCTCTACGACCATCGGCTGCCCGCCGGTGTCGCGGTATGCGCGAGGACGACGGTTACGCCGATTCCATAGTGGACAAGGGGCTCGTCATCGACCTGTCCCGGCTGAACGCGCTCGCGCGAGTACTCGCAATTCGGCACCTGTTTGCGGTAGTTCGGCGCCGAACTACCGCAAACAGGTGCCGAATTGCGGGCTAGATCACCCAGTGGACTGCCGAAATCGCCGCGAACTGGCCTGCTTCAGGGGTCCAAAAGCGGCCTACTCTCGGAGGCGTCACCTCACCTCGTGCGCTTTCGGAAAGGTCCAGCAGTGTCTGACGACTCCACGAACACGGCCACCACCTCGCTCACCGGCACCGCCCGGGTCAAGCGCGGGATGGCGGAGATGCTCAAGGGCGGTGTGATCATGGACGTGGTCACCGCCGAGCAGGCGAAGATCGCCGAGGACGCCGGCGCCGTCGCGGTGATGGCGCTCGAGCGGGTCCCCGCGGACATTCGCGCGCAGGGCGGCGTCGCCCGGATGAGTGACCCGGACCTGATCGACGGCATCATCGAGGCCGTTTCGATCCCCGTCATGGCGAAGGCCCGCATCGGCCACTTCGTCGAGGCTCAGCTGCTTCAGTCGCTCGGCGTCGACTACATCGACGAGTCCGAGGTGCTGACCCCGGCCGACTACGAGAACCACATCGACAAGTGGGCCTTCACCGTGCCCTTCGTCTGTGGAGCGACCAACCTCGGTGAGGCGCTGCGCCGCATCAACGAGGGCGCGGCGATGATCCGTTCCAAGGGCGAGGCCGGCACCGGCGACGTCTCGAACGCGACCACGCACATGCGCAAGATCCGCGCGGAGCTGCGCCGCCTTTCCTCGCTGCCCGAGGACGAGCTTTACGTTGCGGCGAAGGAACTCCAGGCCCCGTACGACCTCGTCAAGGAGGTCGCGGAGAAGGGCAAGCTCCCCGTCGTGCTGTTCACCGCGGGCGGCATCGCGACGCCGGCCGACGCCGCGATGATGATGCAGCTCGGCGCCGAAGGCGTGTTCGTCGGCTCCGGCATCTTCAAGTCCGGCAACCCGGCGCAGCGCGCCGAGGCGATCGTCAAGGCCACCACGTTCCACGACGACCCGGACGTCATCGCGAAGGTTTCGCGCGGCCTCGGTGAGGCGATGGTCGGCATCAACGTCGACGACGTGCCCGAGCCCCACCGCCTGTCCGAGCGCGGCTGGTAACCCCCGGACGGTCGCCCGCTCTCCTCGGATCAGCGTCGGCGGCGAGCGAAGGTGCACCTCGTTCCGACGGGGCCGGCCGGCTCACGTCTTGTCGATCCCGGGCCACGGCATCTCTCGCCGGGCCCGGCGAGATCGGCGCCGAACGGCGATCGAGTGCTGCCGGAATTAAAGTGTCCAAAAGGACATTGGTGACACAGGTTTGCGACCCACCCACGTGTCGCGTAAATGGCGGCGAGATTCTTGTGACCGGTGGTAGTCGGCCGATCAGGCTCGGCTGACGCATCGGCCGGAAAGTGAATGAATTTCCAGGAAATCGTGCTTGCGGCCAAGATGTAGCCGAATGGAGACGATCTTCGATCGACCGTGAGAAGCGACGTACTTTTTCACCGGCGACGGCCCGATCAAAGCCTGTGAAGCGCTTCTCATTCCGAGGTCATCCTTGTCCAGCACCGCCAGACCCGGTGATTCGATCACCGGGGCAGCGTGGGGCGGGTCCGGGCTTACCGCTCGAAGACCGGCACACGGCGCGGCTGCTCGACTCCGTCGAACCGAATCTGCCCGGCAGGACCCGGCTGGAGAGCCTCCGGCAAGCGGGCGGGAACCCTCTCGCGCTGATCGAGTTCGCCCGCTCGGCGGCGAGCGATTCGCCGACCACCGTCATGACCCGGCGCGACCCGGCTCGAGGAGGCTCGGCCGAGCCGGAAACCTCGCCTTGGCCGCCTTGCCGGGTTTCACCCTCCCCGGAGATGTCTCCGCGTCCGCGCGGTACTACGCGCAAGACATCACCGAGCCGTTCGTGCTGACCGACGGGTGGATGAAGGTTCCCTCCGCACATCGCCTCGGGGTGGCACCCCGAGGCGATGTGCTCGGCGACGTGACGACGCGGACCAGGTGGCTGCCGTTCCGGTGACCGGTGCCGGCGCTCGCGCCGTCCGACGCGGACTCCACATCGGACAGTCACGTACGTGCCGCACCCCAGCCCGTATTCGCTCAGTTTGGCTGCCGCTCGCTGAACCCAGCCGGGGTGTCCGTGAAGGCCTCCTCACCGTAGTCGCTGAAGCCCGCCGAGCCGCGCTCGAACCTGAACAGCCGATCATGATGCCGCGGAGGGAGCCACGCCGATGGCTCCTTTCGCCGCTTGTCCAGGATCGTCATGCTAACGACGCGGCATCCGATGTGCCGCACAAGAGGAATGCCTGTCCATAGTGGATAACTTGGTGGTGCTGAGAAAACCGTATGACCGGACAACGTTCGTCGTACCCGCTCCTCAGCTCACTCTTGGTGCACGGTCTCGCCGAATAGCGGTGTCTCCTGCCGCACGTAGGCAAGTCGCTGGCGACGCTCCTGCTGAGAGCCGACCCCGCCTGCCGTGAATTCCCCTCTCTCCCGTACCAGGGCGATCAGAGCCCGTGAGATCTTAGGACGTGATGTGCTGTTCGGCCGGTTTCGTGTGTTCGCCAGTCTGGCGGTGGTCTGTGCCGTTGCCCTGGCGATGGTGCCCAGTGGCTATGCCGGCGCGATCGTAGGTGGCGACGCGGTGCCGCCTGGCGCCTACCCATGGCTGGTGAGGTTCGGAAACCCGGGCGAGGGTTACTGCTCGGGTTCGCTGGTTTCGCGCCGGCACATCGTGACGGCAGCGCATTGCGTGTCCAAGAATCCTGACGAGCCCGATGACATGTACGCCTACTTCCTCACCGAGACCCGGCCCTACACGGTCAGGGTGGTTCGCACGGAGCGCCACCCGTGGGGAGTGGGTGATGCCCGTAACATCGACGTCGCGGTGCTGACGCTCGAGCGTCGGGTGCGGACCACGCCGGTCAGGCTCGTTCCCTCCGGCGCCATGGGGCCGATCTTGCCCGGCAGTCCGCTCACGGTCGCCGGCTACGGCATGACCGAGCATCAGCGGCCTGAACGTGCCCATGAGCTGACTTTCACCGCGACCTACCGCTGCGACCAGCCCGGCCCGCAATGGTTCTGCGCCGACGCGCCCCGGCCGGGGACCGGTGTGCGCCCGGAGGACAGCGGTGCCCCAGCCTTCACGAGGGTCGGAGGCGGCAGGGAGCGCTACATGCTGGTGGGCACGGTCAGCAACCATCGCGATCACCACACCTGGTTCGCGAATTTGGCGCAGCCGCCCGTGAACGACTGGATCCGGTTCAAGATCTTCGGAGACTTTGACGCGGGTCAGGTAGATCGGGAGCCGGCCGCCAGCTAGTCAGCGCTGAGTACGTTCTCGCCGTAAAGATCTCAGAGGTCCGCGGCGATGGAACCGAACAGGGACGGCGAGGCGGCTGTCGCGCCACACCGACCGGGGAATCTCGAAGGGGTGCGAGCCTCGTGAGTGGTAAGCGGTTCTAACCGTCCTTACCACTCACGAGGCCACCACGGTCCGCCGCTCTCTTTCGCAACATGCCACCTTTGCCTTACCCCTCAATATATGGTTCGGCGTATGAGCCAGCCGATCTCGTTCGCCGACCCCAACTTCAAGCTCGCCGTCGTCCAAGAACTGATGTACAGCCAGGATCTCCTGCCGAGGTTCAGTCTGCGGGAGTACGCCGCCGAGCAGGGCTTCACCTACGACGGCGGGAGCGTCGAGGCCGTACCTGAGGCCCTGGCGTATTTCGAGGCGCTCGAGGTCCCCGTCGAGCTTGCGGAGAAGATCACCGAGATCGAGATGGACGGTGGCAACGAGATCTACCTCGAGATCGCGCCGAACTGGGACGGCGAGGACGGACTGTTCGACGTCGACGAGTTCGCCGACGTGCGGCACTTTCCGAACCTGAAGTCGATGACACTGCTCTACACGGGCAACGAGGAGGCGCTGGAGACGCTGCGTGCCCGCGGCATCGTGGCGGACTGGCTCTGACCCCGGCCGCCCGCCTGGATGCACACCTTGTCCGTGACCCAGCGCGCCGGGCACGGGTGACGTCAGCGGCGGTGGGCTGCTCCATCGCGGCTGGTGACCTGCGGCTCTAAGCGGATGCACCGCGGTCCCTTTTCGACTGCTTAGGCTTCGGGCAGCGGATCGCGGGACCTTGATGGCGGCGTGCGGAGGGCACGCCGGATCAAGGAGGAACAAATGCGCACTCTCCGGTTCGTTTCCACGGCTTTGGGCGCCGCCGCGGTCGCGGCAGCGCTCGTCGCGGCGCCCGCTTCGGCCGCGTCGGACGGGGCGGCCACGCTGAAGTCGGCCGGGGTCGACGCGGCGAAGCTCGCCCCGGGGTGGAAGGTCGTCGGGGACCAGATCGTCTGGAACGGCGGGGAAACCACTCTGTCGTTGTCGCCCGGTGCGGCGAGCAACTGCCAGGAGAACTACGTGTGCCTGTACGAGAACCGCGACTTCGGAGGACGGCGACTGCAGTTCCGGTCGCCCGACTTGAAGAACCTGGTCGACTACGGATTCAATGACCAGATGTCGTCCTGGCACAACCGGCGCTCGGTCGATGCCCGCTGGTACTACAACATCGGCGGCGGGACCAGTCGCTGCATGCAGGCGGGTGCCCGAGCGTCGTACGTGGGCAACGCCGACAACGACCAGGCGACCTCGTTGAGAATTTACACCTCGGGCAGTGCCTGCTGAGCGAGGTGTTCCTTCGAATGCCGGACGCCACCCCCGGGTATTTCTGAGACTCTCGTCTTGGGTGTCTCGATTTACTGGGGGAAACCGGTGAACGAAAAGAACCACTATTTCTATCGCCTGTTCGGTGAACCCGCGGCCGAGTGGCAGGGCACGGACCTGCCACTCGGCCCGCCGCAGGCGCGCCGGGTCTTCGCGCTTCTGCTGATCGAGGCGGGCCGTCCGGTGCCGCTGGACAGGATCGTCGACGAGCTCTGGGGCGACAAGCCACCGGTCTCGGCGAAAGTTCAGATCCAGGGGCTCATCTCGGGCCTGCGCCGCGCCTTGCGCACACCACAGGGCGGAAGGCCGATCCTGACCAGGGGAGCGGCGTACCTGCTCGACGCGCGGCCGGAGGACACCGACACCGGCCGGTTCACCTGCCTCGCCGCGCAGGGCCGCGAACTACTGGCCCGTGACTGCCATCGCGAGGCGGCTCAGCGTTTCCGGGACGCACTCGAACTGTGGCGGGGTCCAGTGCTCGCCGGGATCCCGGCCGCGGCCGAGGTCGTCGCGCGTTGGGAGGAAGAACGTCTTTCGCTGCTGGAGGACAAGGCCGAGGCCGAACTCGGGCTGGGTGAACACGACCGGCTGGTGCCCGAACTCCGTGATCTGCTCGCCGCGGCCCCGTTCCGGGAACGGGTCTGCGGGCTGTTGATGACGGCGCTCGCCCGGGCAGGCCGGGTGGCCGAGGCACTCGACGTCTACGCCGGATGGCGCCGCAGGCTGGTCACCGAACTCGGTGTCGAGCCGTCGCCGTCGATCCGCTCGCTGCAGTGCGAGATCCTGCGTGATGGCCAGGGCATGACGACGCGTGACTATCCCGCGTACCAGGAACCCGCGGTGCCCTGTCAGCTGCCGCCGGGGATCCCGGACTTCGTCGGCAGGGACGCGCTCATCGCGGACCTGCTGGCGGAACTGGGCGGGGGCGACAGTCGTGACACCCCGCCGGTGTTGCTGCTGACCGGCGCCGGCGGGATCGGGAAGTCCTCGCTGGCGATCAGGCTCGCGCACCAGGTCGCGGACCACTACCCCGATGGAAGGCTGTTCGCGGCTCTGCGCGGGACCACGAACGAGCCGAGGCCCCCGGAGGCCGTGCTCGCCGGGTTCCTGCGCGCGTTCGGCGTTCCCACCGACGAGATCCCCGCCGACGTCGACGAATGCGCCTGTCTGTTCCGCAGCCTGGTCCACGGCCGCCGCGTACTGCTCGTCCTCGACGACGCCGCCGGCGAGGCCCAGCTGCGGCCGTTGCTGCCCGCCGGTGGCGGCTGCGCGGTGATCATCACGAGCCGAGTCGTCCTGGCCGGGCTCGAACTCGGCCGCCAGGTCCCGGTCGACGTCCTGCCACTGGCCGACGCGGAGGCCCTCCTCGCCAAGCTCACCGAGACCGGCGAAGATCCTGTGGCCGCACAAAAGGTTCTCGAACACTGCGGCGGGCTCCCGCTGGCGTTGCGGATCGTCGGCAGCCGGATCGGCGATCGCACGGGCTGGCGGCTCGCCGACGTCGCGGGCGAACTCTCCGTCGAACGGCGGCGGCTGGATTGGCTGTGCGCCGGGGATCTCGCCGTCCGGGGCAGCCTGTCCCTCGGGTACCGGCAACTGGCGCCGGACCGGCAGCGGCTGTTCCGCAGGCTGGGCCTGTTGCCTTCGGCCGATTTCCCCGCGTGGGCGGCGGCGCTGGCCGACGACGGCGAGCCCGAAGTGACGTCTCTCGCGCTGGAAGACCTGCGGCATCGGAACATGGTCCAGCCTGCCCCGCGTACCACCGGCGCACCGCGTTACCGGATGCACGATCTTTTGCGCGCGTTCGCGGTCGAGGAGGTCGCGGCCGAACCGGAAAAGGCCCGCGCGGACGCGACCGAACGAGTGCTCGGCGGTTGGCTCTGGCTCGCGGAGAAGGCCGCGGACCGTTGTCCCGCAGCGTGTTGCGGCCGGAGCCCGGCGGTGCGGCCCGGACCTCGCTCGACGAAGAGCTGGTGGCCGAACCGCTTTCGTGGTTCCGGAACGAGGTTCCCGCGCTGGAGGCCGCCGTCTCGCACGCGGCGGGCGCCGGACTCGGGGAGCTCGCCTGGGAACTCGCCGTCGTGACCGCGTCGTACTTCGACCACAGCGGACTGTATTCGGAATGGTCGCGGTGCCACCGGCGCGCGCTCGCCGCGGCGCGGGCGTCGGGATGCCCACGCGGGGAAGCCGCACTGCTGCGCGGAATCGGTCAGATTCACCTGTACCGGGACGACTACTGGGCGGCGGGTGAGGCGCTCATCGAGTCTTGCCGGATCAGCGAACGGATCGGCGACCCGGCGGGGCGGGCCAGGGCACTGACCGGCCTCTGCGTCCTCGCCCGGGGGACCGGGCGGCCTGAGACATCGCGTGCGACCGCGAGGCGGGCGTTGGCCATCTTCCGCGAGATCGGCGACGTCCTCGGCATGGCGCACGCCCATACCTCGTGTGCCGTCGCGAGCGCGGAGCTCGGCCTGCTCGACGAGGCCGAGGCGGAACTGGACGAGGCCGGGCGGCTATGCGCCGAGCTGAACGACCCGCACCGCACGGCGCTCGTCCTGCGCAGGCGGGGGCAACTGCACTTGCGGCGCGACGACCGGCGGAGCGCGATGTCGTGCCTGTGCCGCGCGCTGGAACTGCTGGACTCGCTCTCCGACGAGATCTGCGCCGGACGGGTCCGGTTCGACCTCGCGCGGATCGGCACGAGGCGGGCACCCGCGAAGGTGCTGATCGGCACCTAGGACCAATGCCACGTAGCTTAAGTTGATCTACCTTTTGGCCTGCGGTTTCTTGTCGGCGACAGACCGAGGGGGTCGTGAGTGATCAGGGTCGTTCTAACGACCCTGATCACTCACGACAGCCGACGCCACACCAGCACCGCCGGGCGGCACTCAGGCAACCCGGGCCCCTTGCCGTTCCGCCCCGGCCAGGACAACGGCGACATGGATCTTGCTTCAGCGGAGGTCAGTAGTTCGTTCTGCTGATCACGGCTTCGCGGATGGGGGACTTGTGGGATACCGTGCCGCTCGCCTACGAGATCCTTTGCTTCGATGCCGCCGCCAACGGTGACGAGGTGTTCCGGTGCCCGGTGCTGGGCGGATTATCGGAACCGACCGGCAAACTCGACAGCTGCGCATCCTGGAAGAGGTCGGTGTCCCACGGCCGTCGTGTGCCACGGTCAAACGCCCCTATCGGCACCTAGACCCCGCGCCAGCGCTCCGTCGGCAACGCGGGAACCCGGTGGCCGCGGTGGCCGGTCATCTCCTCGTTCGCGAACAGCGCGTTGAGCACCGCCTCTTCGGTCGCCTGCACCACGGCCTCGAAGAACGGATCGAGTCTGCCCCACGGGATGAACCGCAGGCTTTCGTACTCGGCCTCCTCCGTCCGCGGGAACCGGCTGGTGAGCGTTCCCGGGTTCGCCGTGCTGAACGCGAGGAAGAGGTCACCGGAGAAATGCGAGCCGGCGGTGCCGGTGCGGGCGAGGCCGAGCGGGACACGGCGGGCGAGCGACGTGCACTGACCGGGCAGCAGGGGAGCGTCGGTGCCGACGATCACGATCACCGACCCCGCGCCCGGCGGCGCCGCCCATTCCTCCTCCATCGGGTTGTCGGCGCCGAGTTCCACGCCGACGTGCTCGCCCGCGATGGTGAGTTCGCGGCGTGAGCCGAAGTTGGCCTGTACCAACGCTCCCACGGTGTACTCGTCGTCTCCATAGGACACGACGCGGGAGGCCGTACCGGTGCCGCCCTTGAAGCCGTAACAGGTCATTCCGGTGCCGCCACCGACGGAGCCTTCGCTGACCGGACCTGTTCGCGCGGCGTCGATCGCGGCGATGGCGTGTCCACTGTGGATGGTCGGCGCGGTGCTGTCGTTCAGGTAGCCGTCCCAGGTCTCGGCGACCACCGGCAGCAGCCATTCCGCGGCCACGTCGGGCCGTTCGCGCACCACCCAGTCGATCGTGCCGCGGTGGCACGCTCCGACGGCGTGCGTGGAGGTGATCAGCATCGGCAGGGTCAGCGACCCGGTCTCGGCCAGCCACGCGGTTCCGGTCATCTCTCCGTTGCCGTTGAGGGCGTACGTCCCGGCCGCGCACGGAACGGCGAATTCCTCGCGCCCGCGCGGCAGGACGGCGGTGACGCCGGTGCGCACCGATTCGCCCTCGACGAGGGTCGTGAAACCGATCTCGACGCCGGGGACGTCGGTGAGCGCGTTGTGCTCGCCGGTCCGGCCGGGCAGCGGGACACCCAGGTCGCGGGCGCGGGTCATGGACGGTCCTCCAAGGGGTTCGAGGTGGCTGTGCGGGCGTAGGAGAGCAACATCGCTTCGGCGGTCGCGGTTTCCAGCGTCGGCACGGCCAGGGTGAGGTGCAGGCCGTAGCCGTCTTCCAACGTGACGAGGTTCCGCGCGATCGACACCGCGTCCGCGGTCAGGATGAACTCGCCGGTGGCCGAGCCGGCCTCGAGGATCCCGGTGTAGATCCGGACCTGCCGCTCGTAGAGCGTGATGTGCCGGGCGGCGTACACGGGATCGCGGCGGGCGATCGTGCCGAGTTCGTAGAGCAGCACGCAGAGTTCGTCGCCGGAGCCGGTGGGCAGGCCGCTGCGGATCATCGCCAGCAGCCGCCCGGACGGGGTCGTCTTCGCGCTCGCCGCCTGTTCCCTCGCCGAACAGAACCGCGCCACCGCCTCGCGCTGCACCTCTTGGAGCAGGTCGGTGAGGGTGGGGAAGTAATACAGGACCGAACCCGACGACAGCCCCGCGCCCTCGGCGACGTCCCTCAGCCGCAGGTTCAGCACGCCGCGTTCGAGGACGGCCTGTCTGGCCACCTCGATCAGTTCGGCCCGTCGCTCCGGTGCCTTGCTCGGTCTCGCCATGCCCTCATTCTTCGAATCATGTTCGGAAAACGCAAGAGCTGAGCGCGATCGGCCCTTGACGGCACAACGTGGAGGGCCTTTGATGCGTGCTCAACAGTTTTTCGAAGGAGTTTCAAGGAACCCACCTTGTAGGAGGTCGGCCGTGTCCACTCCCGCCCTGCGCCGCGGTCTGCGCACCCTCGGCACGCTGCTCATCACGCTCTCCGCGATCAGTCCGGCCTCGTCGGTCTTCATCATCGCGCCGGGGGTGATCTCCGGCGCCGGGACAGGCGCCTTCTACAGCTTCGTGGCCGCCGCGGTCGTCGGCGTGTTCATGGCCTTCGTCTACGCCGAACTGGCGTCGGCGTTCCCGCTGGCGGGCGGCGAGTACGCGATCGTCACCCGCACGCTCGGCCGCTTGCCCGGGTTCGCCGTGCTGGGCCTGATGATCATCACGCAGGTGCTCATCGTCGCGGTGATCGCGCTCGGCGTCGGCACGTATCTCGGCGTACTGCTGCCCGGCGTGCCCGGCTCGGTGATCGCCGCCGCGACCTGCGTGGTCGCGGCCGTCGTCGGGGTGTTCGACATCAAGCTCAACGCCTGGGTCACCGGGATCTTCCTGGCGATCGAGATCCTCGCGCTGATCGTGGTCAGCGCGCTCGGGCTGCTGAACCCGGCGCGGTCGTTCACCGATCTGCTGGCCCATCCGGTCGCCTCGGACGGCGGCCCGGCCACGGTTGGCGCCATCGCGATCGCCACCTCGGTCGCGATCTTCGCCTACAACGGCTACGGCTCGGCGGTGTACTTCGGCGAGGAGACGCAGGACGCCTCCCGCGGGATCGCCCGCGCGATCCTGTTCGCGCTCGGCATCACGGTGCTCGCCGAGCTGATCCCGGTGACGGCGGTCCTGCTCGGCGCGCCCGATCCGAACGCGCTGTTCGCCTCGGAGAACATGCTGTCCTACTTCATCGGCTCGCGCGGTGGCGGAACGCTCGACACCGTGCTCGGGCTGGCGGTCGCGCTCGCGATCATCAACGCGGTGCTGGCGATCGTGCTGATCAGCTCGCGGATGCTGTTCAGCAGCGGCCGCGACCGCGCGTGGCCGTCGCCGGTCAACCGCGCGCTGGCCGCGGTGCACCCGAAGTTCGGGACGCCGTGGGTCGCCACCGTCGGCACCGGCCTGGTGGCCGCGCTGCTCTGCTTCGTCGACCCGAAACTGCTGCTGGTGGTGACGAGCACGTCGATCGTGGCGGTCTACGCGGCGCTCTGTCTCGGCGCGATCGTCGGAAGGCGCACGGGGGCGACCGCGCACGCCGAGTACCGGATGCCCTGGTTCCCGGTCGCGCCGGTGCTGGCGCTGGCCGTCCTGGTGTTCGTGGTCTACCAGAACGTGCTCGACCCGGCTGTCGGACGGCCGAGCCTGATCGTCACGGCCTGCGTCGTCCTCTTGTCGATCGCGTACTACGTCCTGGTGCTGCGGCGGAAGGGTGGCTGGAAACTCGCCGACGTCGCCGAAGAGAAGGCGGAGGAGCCTGCCTGATCAGGTGTACTCGGCGATCTCGACGCCGTACGTGCCCGGTTCGAGCGCCTCGAAGATGTGCGGCACGTCGCCGGGGTAGCAGATGTAGTCGCCGGGCAGCAGTTCGACCGGCTCGTCCAGCGGTCCGACCTTGGCGCGGCCCGCGCTGAGGACGATGTGCTCGACGACGCCGCTCATATGCGGATCGGACAGGCGTGGCTTCCCGGGCTCGGCGCGGATCAGGTACAGATCCCGCCGGGCGCCGGGCGGGCAAGAGCTGAGCAACGTGCACGCGTAGTCGGCGTGTTCGGCGAACACCGTCGGCCCGCTGCCCGAGCGGATGACCCGCACGCGGGGGCGTTCGGGTTCGACCACCCGCGAGAACGGGACGTCGAGCGCGACGCACAACGCCCAGATCGTCTCGACGCTCGGATTCCCGGTCCCGGACTCCAGCTGCGAGAGCGTGGATTTCGCGATGCCGGCGCGTTTGGCCACCTCGGTGAGGGACAGCCCGGTGCGGGCGCGTTCCCGGCGCAGGGACGTGGCTATGACGTCCAGAGGGGCGCCGCCGGACGCGTTCGGGGACATGCGTTCGCTCCATCGGTCGTTGCGTTCGCCTTGACGAACACGGCTGCGTTCGTTCATTGTATGATGCTATGCGTTCGATATGGCGAACAACCACTCGTGTCCTGGGGCGCGATCTTCTCCGGGACATCGGGCTGGTCTGCCTCGCCGACACCATTGTCGGCATCTCCTACGGCGCCATCGCGGTGGGCTCCGGCTTCCCGATCTGGGCGCCGATGCTGCTTTCGGTCCTGGTCTTCGCCGGTGCGTCGCAGTTCATGTTCGTCGGCATCATCGCCGCGGGCGGCAGTCCGGTCGCGGCCGTCGCGGCGGGCCTGCTCGCCAACGCGCGGCATCTGCCGTTCGGCTTCGCGATCGGCGACGTCCTGGGCAAGCGGTGGTCGTCGAGGGTCGTCGGCAGCCACCTGATGATCGACGAATCGGTCGCCTTCGCGCTGGCCCAGCGCGACGAAGAGCGGCGCCGGGCGGCGTACTGGGTGTGCGGGATCGGGCTGTTCGTCTGCTGGAACGTCGGCGTCCTCGCCGGCGCGTACGCCGGAACCGCGATCAGCGACACCGACGCCTTCGGTCTCGACGCAGCCTTCCCGGCGGTCCTGCTCGCGCTGGTCCTGCCGTCGCTGCGCGACCGCGCCGCCCGGCTGCCGGTGCTCGTCGGCGTGGCCGTCGCGCTGGCCACGACCCCGTTCCTGCCCGCCGGGCTGCCGGTGCTGCTCGCGCTGGCCGGCGTGCTGGCCGGGGTGGCGGCCAAGGAACCCGCCGAACGCGAACCCGAGGGAGCGCGCTGATGGACCCGCTGGAACTGATCATCGCCGGCGGCGTGCTGGCCGCCGGGAC
This sequence comes from Amycolatopsis decaplanina DSM 44594, assembly GCF_000342005.1. GTDB lineage: Bacteria > Actinomycetota > Actinomycetes > Mycobacteriales > Pseudonocardiaceae > Amycolatopsis > Amycolatopsis decaplanina. The sequence goes on along the minus strand of NZ_AOHO01000078.1, from coordinate 51,104 downwards.
CTTCGCCTTCCGGTTCGCCGGACCGGTGCTGAAGGCACGGTTCACCGTGTCGCCCAAGGCCGAGAAACTGATGGCGCGTTCGGCCGTCGTCCTGCTGGCCGCGCTGGTCGCGGTCGCCGCGCTCACCGAGGGACACGAGTTCGCCGGATACGCCCGGCCCGCCGGCGTCCTGGTCGGCGGTGTGCTCGCCTGGCGCAAGGCGCCGTTCGCGCTGGTCGTCGTGGCGGCCGCCGCGACCGCCGCCCTCCTGCGGCTGGCCGGGGTCCCCTGACCTGGCCGGTCCCCGGGACGCCTAAGCTGAGGGGAAGGTCTTTCGGGAGGTCGGGTGGCGATCGCGACGGGGGCACGGCCGGTGATCGGCGTGCTCGCACTGCAGGGCGACGTGCGGGAGCACGCCGCGATGGTGGAACGCGCCGGTGCGCGTGCGCTGCCGGTCCGCCGCGCGAGCGAACTGTCCGAAGTGGACGGCCTGGTGCTGCCGGGCGGCGAGTCGACCACCATGTCGAGGCTGCTGGAGACCTTCGAGCTGCTGGAGCCGCTGCGTGAGCGCATCGCGGGCGGGATGCCCGCGTTCGGCTCCTGCGCCGGGATGATCCTGCTCGCCCGCCAGGCCCTCGACGGGCGGTCTGACCAGCGGCAACTCGGCGGACTCGACGTCGTCGTCCGGCGCAACGCGTTCGGGCGGCAGGTGGACTCCTTCGAAGCCGACCTCGACTTCACCGGCGTCGAAGGCGGCCCGGTGCACGCTGTGTTCATCCGCGCCCCGTGGGTCGAAAAGGCGGGCGACGGGGTCGAGGTACTCGCCAGTGTCCCCGAAATGCCGGGCTCGGACGACTCGGCCGCTAGGATCGTCGCGGTCCGGCAGGGGGCGGTACTCGCCACGTCGTTCCACCCCGAACTCACCGGGGACGAACGCGTGCACAGGCTGTTCGTCGACCTCGTGCGGCAGGCTTAAGCAAAACCGACACTGTGCTCAGCGGCGGGCACAGGAGTAGATGGAGGAGAGATGAGCGGCCACTCCAAGTGGGCCACCACGAAGCACAAGAAGGCCAACCTGGACGCGAAGCGCGGCAAGCTCTTCGCCCGGTTGATCAAGAACATCGAGGTGGCGGCCCGGACCGGCGGTGGTGACCCGGACGGCAACCCGACGCTCTACGACGCCATCCAGAAGGCCAAGAAGAACTCGGTCCCGCAGGACAACATCGAGCGCGCCCGCAAGCGCGGCGCCGGTGAAGAGGCCGGTGGCGCCGACTGGCAGACCATCACCTACGAAGGCTACGGCCCGAACGGTGTGGCCGTGCTGATCGAATGCCTCACCGACAACAAGAACCGCGCCGCCATGGAGGTACGGACCGCCCTCACCCGGAACAACGGCTCGCTCGCCGATCCGGGCTCGGTCGCCTACATGTTCAACCGCAAGGGCGTCGTGATCATGCCCAAGGGCGACGCCGGCGAGGACGACGTCCTCATGGCCGTGCTCGACGCGGGCGCCGAAGAGGTCAACGATCTCGATGAGAACTTCGAGATCGTCGCCGAGGCCACCGACCTCGTCCCGGTCCGGAAAGCCTTGCAGGAAGCCGGTTTCGAGTACGAGTCCGCGGATCTCACGTTCCTCCCGTCGGTCAGCGTCCCGCTGGATGTCGAAGGAGCGAAGAAGGTCTTCAAGCTCATCGACGCGCTCGAGGATTGCGACGACGTGCAGAACGTGTACGCGAACTTCGACGTCTCCGACGAGGTCATGGCGGAGGTCGGCTGATCGATTTTCCCGCCATGCCGCGGAAAATCGGTCCCGGGACTAGGTACGGGCGCTCGCGTGGGGCACAATGTCGCGCGTGACGACCTCCGAAGCCGACGCCCTCACCACCGAAGAAACCGAACTCATCCAGTGGATCGAGGCACAGGCGAAGGCGAGAGGGAACGCGGTCATCGCCGTCGAAGGCGACGAGGAGGAAGCGGCCTTCTGCTTCACCGCGTGCGCCTGGGCTCTGCACAACGTCGCGGAAGCGGTCGTGATCGGACTGCCCGGGCACATGGGGCCGGTCCTGCTCGACGCCTACGTCGACCGCGCGGCCGCCGGCGAGATCTTCGAGGTCGGCAAGCGCTACGACGACTTCTTCGAGGGCGCGCCGGTGGTCTTCGAACGGGTCGCGAAAGGACACTATCCCGAGTACTTCGGGAGCGCGTTCCTGATCTACCCGGACGGGGATTTCCCGGCGCTGCAAATGATCGTCGCCACGCCGGACGGGCACTTCCCCTGGCATCCGGACGCGCCCGAGGGCTTCGCGCGGTATCAGCCGGTGCTGACCGAATCCGGTGATCCGGAGAGCTGGACACCGGGCGTCGACGGCCCCTGAGCCGCAGCTGAGCGTGCAATGAAAGGTCCTTTCCTTGCGAAATTCGCAAGGAAAGGACCTTTCATTGCGTTCGGGGCAGCTCGGGAACGTCACCATCGGCCTCAGCGGAAAACTCGGCCTTTACGCCCGTCCAAGTACGTGAAGGACGCATCTGCCGAATTCTGGACTCCGGTTGACCGCTGGTCCGGTCCGTGAAGGCCTCCTTACCTACCCTCAAGGTCATGCCAGGAACTTAAGGCCGGTGGGGCGGTCGCGTTTCAGACCTGTTCGCCCAGGTCGGGCGGTCCGACTCCAGTGGATACCGCCCGTTCAGGCGCTGATGGTTCGCCGACGAGGGTTGATGGGGTCCGTGAAGGCCTCCTTGAGGGACTCAGAGTCCCTCAAGGAGGCCTTCACGGACTTGAGAACACGGGCAAATGATGCCTAATCGGACAATTCGACGCAGTGGACGGTCGGCGAAACCTCAGGCTCTGCCGCTCAAGTTCCTGGCATTGACCCTCAAGGTAGTGAAGGGGTCCTTCCCGTCTTCGGTGCAAGGAGGCGCCCGGCCGCCACTCACTCCAGCCAGGGCGCCAGATCCTCCGCCGCTTCCGGCCACTCCGCGGCCAAAGCCGCGGCGGACCGGAACTCCACGCAGTCGTCCGTGTAAGGCGGCACCACCACCGTCCCGAGCAGGCTCCAGTCACCGGTGCTCACCGACGCCTGCCAGACTCCGGCGGGCACGGCCACCTGTGGACGCTGACCGGCCGTGACGTCCGGCCCCAGCACCGGCCGCGAGATCCGCCCGTCCGGGAACAGCAGCAGCATGCGAACCGGCGCGCCGGCGTGGTGGGCGTAGATCTCCAGCCGGTCCAGCCGGTGCGGCGCCGAGGTTTCCGGCGGAACGAGCAGGTAGTAGATCGCGGAAGCGGTCTCGTCGCGCCAGCTCTGCGCCCAGCGGCCGCCTTCCACCGGCAGCGGTCGCAGACCGAGACGAACGGTGAAGTCTTCAGGGCTCGGCATGTCTCCATCCTGCCGTGGTCGGCTCCGGGTAGCCTCAGCCTCGAACGGATGTTCGCCGAAAGCGGAGGGAAACGCGTGCGGGTACTCGGGGTCGACCCCGGTCTGACCAGGTGCGGGCTCGGAGTGGTCGACGGCGGCACGGGCCGCACCGTCCGCGCGGTGGCCGTCGACGTCGTGCGGACTCCGCCGGACGCCGATCTTTCCGTGCGCCTGCTGGAGATCTCCGACGCCGTCGAGCGCTGGCTGGATCGCTACAAGCCCGAAGCCGTCGCCGTGGAACGGGTCTTCGCGCAGCACAACGTGCGCACCGCGATGGGTACCGCGCAGGCCGGCGGCGTCGTCGCGCTCGCCGCGGCCCGGCGCGGGCTGCCGGTCGTGTTCCACACCCCGAGTGAGGTCAAGGCCGCCGTCACGGGCTCCGGCCGCGCGGACAAGGCGCAGGTCACCGGTATGGTCATGCGACTGCTCGGCCTCGAGGTCAAACCGCATCCGGCGGACGCCGCGGACGCACTCGCGCTCGCCATCTGCCACCTGTGGCGCGAACCGATGCGGGTCCGGCTCGCCGAGGCCGAGGCCAGGGCGGCCGAGATCGCCAAGAACCACAAGGCCAGGCTCGCCGCCGCGGCACAGCGCGCCAAAGAACACGAAGCCAAAACGCAGGGAGCGGCTCGATGATCTCCTCGGTACGTGGTGAAATCCTCTCCATCGGTCTCGACCACGTCGTGATCGAGGTCGGGGGAGTGGGCTTCGCCGTGCAGGCCACCCCCGCCACCCTCGCGACGCTCCGCCGCGGCGAGGAGGCGATGCTGCACACCGCGCTCGTGGTCCGTGAGGATTCCTTGACGCTGTTCGGTTTCGCTGACGCCGACGCCCGCGAACTGTTCGGCCTGCTGCAGACGGTCTCCGGGATCGGCCCGCGGCTCGCCCTCGCGACACTCGCCGTCCTCGATCCCGACAAGCTGCGGTCCGCGCTGGTCGAAGGCAACATCACCGTGCTCACCCAGGTACCCGGCATCGGCCGCAAAGGCGCCGAGCGGCTCACGCTCGAACTGCGCGACAAGGTCACCGCGCTCGCAGGCCCGACCGACGGTTCGCCGGCGGTCGTCGCGCCCGGCGCGCTGCGGAGCGAAGTCGTCGAAGCGCTCGCGGGTCTCGGCTTCCCGGCCAAACAGGCCGAACAGGCTGTCGACAAGGTGCTCGGCGAGGGCGAAGGCCACACGACGTCCTCCGTGCTGCGCGCCGCGTTGGCCACCCTCGGGCGTAAGCGGTAACCGGCCACATGGACTATGAGGCCGTGACGGAATTCGAGAGCGGCGAGGACACTGAGACGCTCTCGGCGCTGCCGCAGACGGGCGAACGCGAGGTCGAGACCACGCTGCGTCCACGCAAGCTGGACGAGTTCGTCGGCCAGCCACGGGTGCGTGAACAGCTCGAACTCGTCTTGGAAAGCGCGCGGCGCCGGGGTGTCCCGCCGGACCACGTCCTGCTCTCCGGCCCGCCGGGACTGGGCAAGACGAGTATGGCGATGATCGTCGCCGCCGAACTCAACGCCGCCATCCGCATCACCTCCGGGCCGGCGCTGGAACGCGCGGGCGATCTGGCCGCGATGCTGTCCAATCTGGCGCCCGGCGACGTCCTGTTCATCGACGAGATCCACCGCATCGCCCGCCCTGCCGAGGAAATGCTGTATCTCGCGATGGAGGACTTCCGCGTCGACGTCGTCGTCGGCAAGGGCCCCGGCGCCACCAGCATCCCGCTGGAGATCGCGCCGTTCACGCTGGTCGGGGCCACGACGCGGTCCGGTTCGCTGACCGGCCCGCTGCGCGACCGGTTCGGTTTCACCGGCCAGATGGAGTTCTACAGCGACAGCGAACTGGAACTCGTCGCCCGTCGCGCCGCCACGATCCTCGACATCGACATCGACCGGGACGGCTGCGCGGAGATCGCCCGCCGTTCCCGCGGCACACCCCGGATCGCGAACCGGCTCCTGCGCCGGGTGCGCGACTACGCCGAGGTCCGGGCCGACGGCAAGGCCACGCGCAAGGTCGTGCGAGCGGCGCTGGAGGTCTACGACGTCGACGAACTCGGTCTCGACAGGCTCGACCGCGCGGTCCTGACCGCATTGGTCCGCTCCTTCGGCGGCGGCCCGGTCGGGGTGTCCACGCTGGCCGTCGCGGTGGGGGAAGAACCGACCACCGTCGAAGAGGTGTGTGAGCCTTACCTGGTTCGCGCCGGTATGCTCGCCCGCACTCCTCGCGGCCGGGTCGCCACAGCGGCCGCGTGGGAACACCTCGGCCTGCCGGTCCCGGCCGGTGCCACGCGCGGTGAACAGGGTGGCCCGAACCTGTTCGACCAGGACTGACCGGACCGTTCACGCGGTTCGAGGCCCGTGGTGACGACGGGTGGTGGTGGAGTTTCCGCTGGCACCTGGCACACTCGGGGAGAGCACACCCCGCCAAACCGGACAAAACAGCGCACCGCGCGGCGTCCGCTCGAAATGGAGAATCATGAACCAGTTATTGCTGCCGCTGCTCCTGATGCTCGTTGTGGCGATTCCGCTCGTCATGGGCACCCGTAAGCAGAAGAAGGCGGCGGCAGCGCAGCAGGAGCTGCTCTCGAGCCTGGCTCCCGGTGACCGGGTGATGACCACCTCCGGTCTGTACGCGACTGTCGCCGACGCCACCGCCGACACCACGATCGACCTCGAAATCGCTCCCGGCGTCGTGACCACCTGGCTGCGCCAGGCCGTCCGCGAGAAGGTCGAGCCGGTCGTCGAGACGGACGTAGACGACACCGACACCACTGACGCCACCGACGAGGTCGTCGAGGCGCCGGTCGTCGAGTCGAAGGACGACGAGCGCGTCGAAGAGAAGTCGGGCGCGCAGATCGCTCCTCCGCTGGAGCACGGCAAGAAGTAGCGGTTGTAAGGCCTTCCCCGACACCAGACTTTCGTAGGTGCGGGGCCAACGCCGGGCTCACGCAGCACCGAGTAGTGTCTCGGTGCTGCGTGCGTGTCCGTCGTCATAGTCGTGCCCGTTCACCGGGCATCGTCATCGAGGCACGTTCGCGGTACCGCCGGACTCCCGTCCGGTGAGTGAACAGCCAAGTCCATTGGGGAACACCCAGTCCGTCCGAGGAGACCGAAGCACAGTGGCCGCACCGGCCGGGCATCTCCGCCCGGGACGCTATCTCGCCTTCTTCGCCCTGATCGTGGTGGCGTTGTACGCCCTGGTGTTCTTCACCGGTAGCGGCAAGCCGACGCCGAAGCTCGGCATCGATCTGCAAGGCGGCACGAGGGTCACCCTGTCCGCCCGAAATCCCGACGGCGGCGACCCTCCGCGAGAGTCCCTCGAACAGGCCCGCTCGATCATCGAGCGCCGGGTCAACGGTATCGGTGTCGGCGGCACCGAGGTCGTCCTCGACGGCAGCAACGTCGTCATCACCGTCCCCGGTGAGCAGGGCGACCAGGCCAAGACCCTGGGCAAGACCGCGAAGCTCGGCTTCCGCAAGGTCGTGACGTCGCAGCCGGTGACCCCGGCTCCGCAGCCGTCTGCCCCGCCCGCGTCGGCGCCGCCTTCTTCGGCCCCGCCGTCTTCGTCGGGAGCCCCGGGCGCGAGCGCCCCGCCGAGCAGCCCGGCCAACGGTGGCGGTGGCGCCGCCGGTGCGCCGCGGCAGCAGCCCGGCGACTCCGACGAGCAGACCAAGAAGGAGATCGAGGAGGCCCGGAGCCTCCGGCAGAACCCCGATCTGCTTTCGACGGACCAGGCGAAGCAGGCCGCGGCCGCCGAGAAGGCCTTCGCGGCCCTCAACTGCGCGCCCAACGCGGCGGACCCGCTGGTCGGCAACGACCTCACCGACAAGCCGCTGGTCGCCTGCGGTGACAAGAACACCATGAAGTACCTGCTGGAGCCGGAGTTCCTGCCCGGAACGGAGATCTCCGACGCCTCCTCGGGCTACGACACCCAGAACTCCCAGTGGGTCGTCAACCTGAACTTCAAGAGCGAGGGTTCCCGGATCTGGGGCGACTTCACCTCGAAGAACGTCCAAAAGCAGGCGGCGTTCGTCCTCGACACGCAGGTCGTCTCCGCGCCGACCATCCAGTCCGCGATCCTCGGCGGCCAGACCCAGATCACCGGCCGGTTCAGCCAGGCCGAGGCGAAGGACCTGGCGGACGTGCTGAAGTACGGCTCGCTCCCGCTGTCGTTCGAGTCCTCGGACGCGACGACGGTGTCCGCGACGCTGGGTCTCGCGTCGCTGCAGGCGGGCCTCATCGCCGGCGGCGTGGGCCTGCTGATCGTCTTCATCTACTGCTTGTTCTATTACCGGCTTCTCGGTGTGCTGACGATCCTGTCGCTCGTCTTCGCGTTCTCGCTGGTCTACGCGGTCTTGGTGCTGTTGGGGCGGTGGATCGGGTACACCCTCGACCTCGCCGGCGTGGCGGGCTTGATCATCGCGATCGGTATCACCGCGGACTCCTTCGTCATTTACTTCGAACGATTGAAGGACGAGATCCGGGAGGGCAGGACGTTCCGATCCGCGGTACCGCGCGGCTGGTCCCGTGCTCAGCGCACGATCCTGGCGTCGGACGCGGTCAGCTTCCTCGCCGCGGCCATCCTGTACTGGCTGGCCGTCGGTGACGTGAAGGGCTTCGCGTTCACACTCGGCATGTCCACGGTCCTCGACCTGGTCGTGGTCTACCTCGTCACGCATCCGCTGGTCGCGATGGTGTCCCGGTCGAAGTCGAAGTTCCTGTCCAATCCCAAGAACCTCGGCCTCGGCGCCGTGCAGCAGGTGGGTACGGAGCGCAAGGCGGCCCGCCCGGCCCCCGGCCGCCCGAACGTCAAGGAGGCGTGACCGTGGTCGAAGAGCAGAACACCACTGCGGAGAAGCGCGAAAGCGTGTTCCACCGGCTCTACGTGGGCACCGGCGTGTTCGACGTGGTCGGCAAGCGCAAGCGCTGGTACGTCTTCTTCAGCGCGCTGGTGCTGGTGTGCATCGCCTCGATGGGGATCAAGGGCTTCAACTTCGGCATCGACTTCGAAGGCGGCACCCAGATCCAGATGCCCGCCAACGGCAAAAGCGGGGAGATCTCCGAGGAACGCGCGAAGGAGGTCTTCGCGGACGCGCTGGGCAGGCCCGCCGACGAGGCGCAGAAGGTCGGCACCGGTGCCGCGTCGACCATTCAGCTCCGGTCGGACACCCTCGATGCGGCCGAGGTCGCCAAGATCAAGCAGGCGCTGTTCCAGGAGCTGGGGCCGATCGGATCCAGCGGGCAGCCGAGTGTCCAGGCCATCAGTGACAGTGCGGTGAGCGCGTCGTGGGGCGGGGAGATCTCCCGGCAGGCACTGATCGCGCTCGGGGTCTTCCTCCTGGCGGTCACGCTCTTCCTGGCGTTGTACTTCGATCCCCGTATGGCGGCCGCGGCCCTGATCACCCTGTTGAACGACATCATCGTGACCGCGGGTGTGTACTCGCTGATCGGCTTCGAGGTCACTCCGGCCACGGTGATCGGTCTGCTGACGATCCTCGGTTTCTCGCTGTACGACACGGTGGTGGTGTTCGACAAGGTCCGCGAGAACACGCGCGGCCTGCTCGGGCTGACCCGCCGCACGTACGGGGAAGCGGCGAACCTCGCGTTGAACCAGACGCTGATGCGGTCGTTCAACACGTCGTTGATCGCGGCCCTGCCGATCCTCGGCCTGCTGGTGATCGGGTACATCCTCCTGGGTTCCGGCACGCTGCAGGAACTCGCGCTCGTGCAGCTCACCGGTACCGTCGTCGGCGTACTGTCCTCGGTCGCGCTGGCCACCCCGCTGCTGGTGGACTTCAAGATGCGCGACCCGAAGTACCGTCAGCAGGCCGATCGGGTCGCTTCGCGGCGCGCGAACCAGGCCCGCAAGGCCGCCGAGCGTGACGAAGACTTCGACCCGACCGACGAGGACGCGCTGGACGCCGAACTCCGCAAGGAGAAGGCGTACGCCGCCGCTGCGAGCGTCCCGGCCCGGAACCAGAAGGCACACAAGGGTCGCCCGTCGGGCAAACGCAAGAGGTAACCCTTCGCCGCGAGCGTGTTACGAACGGGACTTTCATCGCCGAATCTGCGATGAAAGTCCCGTTCATTACGTTCGCGAGTGCACGAACCGAGAGCAGGAAGTACATGGAGCTGGACAAGGCACTCGACCTGATCGCGGACGTGCCGGACTTCCCGGAACCCGGCGTGCTGTTCCGGGACCTGAGTCCGCTGTTCGCCGACGCGGCGGGCTTCAAGGCCGTCACCGACGGGCTGGCCGCCACCGTCGATCCCGAGGCCGACCTGCTGGCAGGTGTGGAAGCACGCGGATTCCTGCTGGCCGCCGCCGTCGGTTACTCGCGCGGCCTCGGCGTCGCGTTGATCCGCAAGCCCGGCAAGCTGCCCCGGGTCGCGGGCCGGGTCGGGTACACCCTGGAGTACGGCACGGCGACCGTCGAACTGCCCGAAGGTGTCGTCGAGCCCGGCCAGCGTGTCGCGATCCTCGACGACGTGCTCGCCACCGGCGGCACCGTCGCGGCCACCTGCAAACTGCTCGAAGACGCGAAGGCGCAGGTCACCGGCGTTTCGGTGGTCATGGAACTCGGTGCGCTCGGTGGTCGTTCCGTGCTTGAAGGGCGTCGTGTGGAGGCCCTCCGGGTGTGTTGAGCGGGCGTACCAAGGAAGCCGTGAGGGGGAGCGGTTACCCTTGACGTCCGAAGGCCGCACGAAGCGCAGGAGGTGCGGGTGAGCCAAGAGCTCGATGCCGCGGTGTCCTCGAAGGACGGCACCGAGCAGAACGGTGCGGCGCGACAGGGGGCAGCGCCGACGCCGTCCGCGACGCGCCGCGTCCGCGCCCGACTTGCCCGCCGGATCACCGCGCAGCGCGCCGCGCCGGTCAAGCAGGTTCTCGAACCGCTCGCGGTCATCCACCGCGAACTGCATCCGAACGCGGACCTCGCGCAGCTCCAGCGCGCGTATGACGTCGCCGAAGAGCTGCACCGGGAACAGCGGCGCAAGTCCGGCGACCCGTACATCACGCACCCGCTCGCGGTCGCGACCATCCTCGCCGAACTCGGCATGGACACCACGACGCTGGTCGCGGCGCTGCTGCACGACACCGTCGAAGACACCGGCTACTCGCTGGAGAGCTTGAAGGCGGACTTCGGCGAGAAGGTCGGCGAGCTCGTCGACGGCGTCACCAAGCTGGACAAGGTCAAGCTCGGCACGGCCGCCGAGGCCGAGACCATCCGCAAGATGGTCATCGCGATGGCGCGCGACCCGCGCGTGCTGGTCATCAAGCTGGCCGACCGGCTGCACAACATGCGGACGATGCGCTTCCTGCCGCCGGAGAAGCAGGCCCGCAAGGCACGCGAGACCCTGGAGGTCCTCGCCCCGCTGGCGCACCGGCTCGGCATGGCGACGGTCAAGTGGGAGCTGGAGGACCTGGCTTTCGCCATCCTGCAGCCGAAGAAGTACGACGAGATCGTCCGCCTCGTCGCCGATCGCGCACCCTCGCGGGACACCTACCTGCGGTCCGTGATCACCGAGCTGACCGGCAACCTCGAAGGCTCGCGGATCACCGCCAAGGTCGAGGGTAGGCCGAAACACTACTACTCGATCCACCAGAAGATGATCGTCCGAGGCCGCGACCTCGACGACATCCACGACCTGGTGGGCGTGCGGATCCTGGTCGAGGACGTCCGTGACTGCTACGCCGCGATGGGTGTCGTCCACGCGCTGTGGCAGCCGGTCCCCGGCCGGTTCAAGGACTACATCGCGCAGCCCCGCTTCGGCGTCTACCAGTCGTTGCACACCACGGTGATCGGGCCGGACGGCAAACCGCTGGAAGTCCAGATCCGTACCTACGAGATGCACCGCACCGCCGAATACGGCATCGCCGCGCACTGGCGGTACAAGGAGACCAAGGGCACCCACAACGGGAACGCCATGGACGTCGACGAGATGGCGTGGATGCGCCAGCTCCTCGACTGGCAGCGTGAAGCCGCGGACCCGGGCGACTTCCTCGAGTCGCTGCGCTATGAACTCGCCTCGCGCGAGATCTTCGTGTTCACGCCAAAGGGCGACGTGATCACGCTGCCGGTCGATTCGACGCCGGTCGACTTCGCCTACGCCGTGCACACCGAGGTCGGGCACCGCTGCATCGGGGCCCGGGTCAACGGCAGGCTCGTCGCGCTCGAGCGCAAGCTGGAGAACGGCGAGGTCATCGAGATCTTCACCTCGAAGGCCGAGACGGCGGGGCCGAGCCGCGATTGGCTGCAGTTCGCCGGTTCGCCCAAGGCCCGCGCGAAGATCCGGCAGTGGTTCGCCAAGGAACGCCGTGACGAGGCGATCGAAGGCGGCAAAGAGGCCATCACCAAGGAGGTCCGCAAGGTCGGCCTCCCGATCCAGCGGCTGGTCTCCGCCGAGTCGATGGGCGCGGTCGCCACCGAACTACGGCACCCCGACATCAGTTCGCTGTACGCGGCCGTCGGCGAGGGCCACACCAGCGCGAAGCACGTCGTGCAGCGACTGGTCGCGCTCATCGGCGGGGTCGACGAGGCGGAGGAGGAGCTCGCCGAGCGCGCGACACCGTCCACGGTCACCCGCCGCCGCGGCTCGAACGACGTCGGTGTCGTCGTGAAGGGCGCCAGCGACATCTGGGCCAAGCTCGCCCGTTGCTGCACGCCGGTGCCGGGAGACGAAATCCTCGGTTTCGTCACGCGCGGCGGCGGTGTCAGCGTGCACCGGACCGACTGCACCAACGCCGACGACCTGCGGGCCCAGCCGGAACGGCTCGTCGAGGTCGAATGGGCGCCGTCGGCGTCTTCGATATTCCTCGTCGCGATCCAGGTCGAGGCGCTGGACCGGCACCGTCTGCTCTCGGACGTCACCAAGGTGCTCGCGGACGAGAAGGTCAACATCCTGTCCGCGTCGGTCACGACCTCGCGCGACCGGGTCGCGGTCAGCCGGTTCTCGTTCGAGATGGGCGACCCGAAGCACCTCGGACACGTGCTGAAGGTGGTCCGAGGCGTCGAAGGCGTCTACGACGTCTACCGGGTGACTTCGGCTTCCTGACCGTGGTGGGCTCGTGAGTGGTAAGGACGGTTCTAACCGTCCTTACCACTCACGAGGCTCGCCGCCGGGCGGGTCGCGTACGCATCCGACCATCTTGCCCACATCCGGCTGGTTCCGGTGGAGGCGCGCACTTAGGGTGCGGAACATGACTGACGGGTTCGAATTCACTCGCGACGGCGAGGTCGCGCGGCTGATGTTCACCAGGCCGGAGAAGATGAACGCGATCACCTACGGGATGTGGTCGGCGATCCCGGACGTGGTGGCTCGGGTGGAGGCGGATCCGGCGATCAAGGTCCTCGTGCTGACCGGCGCGGGCGCGCACTTCTCGGCGGGCGCGGACATCAGCGAGTTCCGGGACCTGCGGTCCACCGCCGACGCGGCCGAGACCTACGACAAGGCCGTCGACGGGGCCGTGGCGGCGCTGACGGCGTCGCGGAAGCCGACGGTCGCGATGATCCAGGGCAACTGCATCGGCGGCGGCTGCCAGATCTCGGTCGCCTGTGACTTCCGCTTCGCCGCGGAGGGCTCGCGCTTCGGCATCACACCGGCGAAGCTCGGGATCGTCTACCACTTCGACTCGACACGGCAGCTGGTCTCACTGGTCGGCGCCGCGAACGCGAAGTACTTCTTGCTCTCGGGTGAACTCGTCGACGCGCGGCGGGCGCGGGAGATCGGGCTGCTCAACGACGTCTTCCCTGCCGGCGAGCTGGAGGCGTCGACGGCGAAGTTCGTCGAGACGCTGGCCTCGCGTTCGCAGGCGTCGGTGCGCGGGATGAACCGGATCATCGAGAAGATCGTGGCGGGACAACAGGAGTCCGACGCCGAAGTGGATGAGATCCGGCTCGGTGCCCTGCACGGCGAGGACTACGCCGAGGGAGTGGCCGCGTTTCTGGCCCGGCGGCCGCCGAAGTTCACCTACCGCTGAGGTCGACGTTCTTCCGTCGAGCCGGAAGGTCTCGGGTACAGCGCCGGGCGGGAGGACGGTTCGAGCTATTGCGGGGTGAGGCGAACGTGTTGTGACCGAGTCTCCTGTTGTGATGGCCTTCTTCGCTGGTTTCAAGGTGGACAGAGAGTCCTTCGCCGCGCTGTTCTGGACTGGCCGACGAGGCTGACCGTGCACCGAGTGTCCACACGGGACACTTCTTGGCGGCGAAATATCCGATTGATGCCCATGTGCACAGTTCCGTACCGGGGTCGTGAGTGGTAAGTCGCGTTAGAGCGGACCGGTATTTACCTACCTGCGCCCGACCACCTCAGGGGCGGCGATCCGCTCTCGGACTTGATCAAGACCGCGCCACCGGCCGAGCGGGGAGGATTCCGGACGTTCAACGTCCGGAATCCTCCCCCGTCGCACACCCCTTCATTCAGCCCGAGGACACCCAGGTGAGCCCAGGTTCCAGTGGGTGGGCAAATATCGGTCCGTTAGAACGCTCTTTACCACTCACTACCCCCGCGCGAAGCCACGCAAAGTGCGCGACTCGGGCGCTTTGATCGGGATCAGTGTCTCTTATGGACAGTCAAGAACGCGCCAGGCCGCTGTGGCGAACCCGCTCCCGCCGCCAACCTCACCACGCCACATTTGCCCTGCCCCCGCTAGATTTCGTCCCAGGGATTGCTTTCGTATGCCTCGGTGAGGATCCGGCCCGTCTCCGGAGCGAACGGCAACACGACGTCGTCGACCGACGCCACGGGCCGGCCGACCGACTCCGAGTTGGTCAGGAACGTGGCGTCGAAGCCCGGCAGATCGCCCGGACGGACCTCGCGGGTCCCCTGCGGTACCCCGGTGCGTTCCAAGCCGCGTCGAACCAATTGCTGGGTGATCCCGTCGAGCACCGGCGCCTGCGGCCAGACCACCGTGCCGCCGTCGAGGAACCCGACGTTCCAGATCGACGCCTCGCTGACCCGGCCCTGGTAGTCGACGAACAGCGCGTCGTCGTACCCCGCCATCTTCGCCTCACGTGTGTGGTGGAGCAGACCGAACGTACCGACGTGCTTGACCTCCGGAAGCACCCGTTCGTAGCGCACGGACCGCAGCCGCAGCGGCGTCATCTCGTGTTCTTGGGGTGGTCCGACCCGGACGAGGACATCCGGCGCCGCGGGCGCGCCGGGATCGGACCAGTCCATCGCACGGGAGAAGATCAGCACCCGCACGGACAGCGCGGCCTCACCCCGGACGGCCTGCCGTACGTACCCTCGTACCGCCTCGGTGTCGAGTTCGCTGCCGAACATGCGCCGCGTGCTCGTCGCGAGCCGGCGAAGGTGGACGTCCAGACCCCGGACCTTGCCGTCGCGGACCTGCATCGCGGTGAAGTGGCCATAGCCGAACGCGCCCGCCAGGTCTTCCGACCGGGCGGGCGCGCCGTTGACTTCCAGCTTCACGTCAGGCGTTGACCGTGACGCCGGTGAACTTGACCTCGGTGTTGGGCGGGCCGGTGCCGTCGCCGTTGCCGGCCTGCGCGTTCGCGCCCGCCTTGGCGACCTTGTCGAGCACCTTCAGGCCCTCATCGGAGATGCTGCCGAAGACCGAGTACTCCGCGGGCAGTTCGGCCTCGCCGTAGACCATGAAGAACTGGCTTCCGCCGGAGTTCGGCTGCTGCGTCTTCGCCATCGCGAGGATGCCGCGGCCGTACTTGATCTCCTTGAACGCCTCGTCCGGCATCGTGTAACCCGGGCCGCCCATGCCGCTGGCCTCCGGGTCACCGCACTGCAGCATCTGCAGGCCGGTGGTGCCGAGCCGGTGGCACTTGGTGTCGTTGAAGTAGCCCTGCTGGGAGAGGCTGACGAAGCTCTGCACGGCGCACGGTGCGAGCGCCCGGTCCAGCGTCAGCGGGATGTCACCCGCGGTGCTCTTCAGCACGACGTTCACCGTGCCGTTCGAAGAGACGTCCTTGCCTTCCGGCTTGTTCACCTTCTTCGAAGCCTGCTTGGTGGTGTCGTCCTTGTAGTCGCAGGCCACCGGGTTCGCCAGCGGCGCCGGCCGCTTCGGCATCGGAGCGCGCTCCGTGGGGATGGTGACCTCGGGGGTCGGGGGAGCCGAGCTCGGGGAAGCGTCGGAGGCGGCGTCGTCACCACTGTTACTGCTGACGATCCACCACACCGCGCCCGCCACGATGGCGACGACACCGACGACCGCCACCGAGCCGACGATCTTGCGCCGTTTGGCCTTTTCGGCCCGTCGCACGATCTGTCGCTCGAGCTTGCGCTTCGCGGCTTCGCGGCGCTGCTGGTTGGTCGGCACCCGCCCTCCCGGTTTCCACTCGATGTCACACGTCTGAGGTAGCGGAAGTCTATGGGCACAGCCTGTGAGGCCCCCGTACAGGGGCCGCTAGGCTTACTTGATCGTGATCAGGGCCCATCCTGTCACCTGTTCGGCGGAAGATCCGAGGAGGCGTTTCGTGCTGGTTGTCGGTTTCCCGGCAGGCCCCCTCGAAGCCAACTGCTACCTGCTCGCCTCAGAGGCGGACGGGGAGTGCGTGATCGTCGATCCCGGGGAGGACGTCGTCGAACCGCTCGAGGCCGCGCTCTCCGCGCACGGCCTGACGCCGGTCGCGATGCTCGCCACCCACGGCCACCCCGATCACGTCGCTTCGGCGGGCGAGGTCGGCGCGCACCACGGAATACCTCTCTATCTGCACGAGGCGGACGGGCCACTCCTCGGCCGGGACGCCGGTGAACGGAAGGACGGGATCGTGCCACTCGTCGATGGCCCGCTCAGGCTGGCCGGGCTGGAGATCACGGTGTCCGGCACACCGGGGCACACCGCCGGTTCGGTGATCTTCGGGCTGACCTCCGCCGAGGGCGGCCGGATCGTGCTCACCGGGGACAGCCTGTTCGCCGGTTCGATCGGCCGGTCCTCCGGGGACGGTGACGAACTCGTTCGGTCGCTCGGTGCCAAGGTGATGACGATGCCCGACGACACCGTCGTGCTGCCGGGCCACGGCCCGGCCACCACGATCGGACAGGAGCGGACGGGAAACCCGTTCCTGGCCGGGACGGGCGCGTGATGGCCGAGCCGACCGGGACCCCGGAGACCCCCGAACGCCTCCCGCTGTTCCACGACGATCCCCAGCTCCGTCGACGACGCGGCTGCTCCAGCATCGCCGGCGTGGTGATCTTCGCGGCCGCGTTCGGCGGGATCGCCGGACTGATCGGCGGTGAGGTCGCCGGGCTCGTGGTCGCCGGCGTGATCGCGCTGCCGCTGCTCTACATCATGTTCTACAACCTGCGCCGCCGAGTCTGGCTCGAAGGCGACACGCTCATCGTGCGGACCTGGGGCATACGGCGGATCGACCTGACCGCGGCCGAGCGCATCGACCTGGTGATCAGTGACGTGCGCGGCACGCGGACGGTGAGCCTGCTGGTCAACGCGGGCAAGCGCCGCAAGGTCGCGAAGGTCGATCTGGCCGTCTACTCCGGCGCGGGCGGACGGGAACTGGGCATCCTGCAACTGCGCAAGCTGGCGAACGCGCTGCTGAACAACACCGAGGCGAACGGCCTGGTGTTCTCGGAACTGCTGGTGGCGCAGCTGAAATCGGAGGCGCGCGGGGACGCGGCGGCGGAGCGGCCGCTCTACCGCCTGGCTTCGGCGGCGCCCAGCGGGAAGTACATCCAGCGGTTCACGATGGAAGCGGTCAGCAGGTTCGTGGCGACGTTGGAGTGAAGGCGGCGGAGATCGCCGGGTCTCGTGAATGGTAAGGACGGTTCTAACCGTCTTTACCACTCACGAGGCTTTGGGGCTCCCGCGAGGCGATCAGCGCGGCCAGCACGGTGGTGACCGGGACCGCCGCGACGATGCCGACGCTTCCGGCCAGTGTCCGCACGATCTCCTGCGCGATGTCCTCCGCGCCGAGGATCGAGCCGAGCCTCACCCCGGAGAGCGACGTGTACAGCAGCACCGGCAGCGCCGCCCCCGCGTACGCCATCACGAGCGTGTTGACCGCCGAGCCGACGTGGTCGCGTCCGATCCGCAGGCCCGCGCCGTACAGCTCACGCCAGCCGAGCGCCGGGTTCGCCCGCCGAAGTTCCCATACCGCGCTCGTCTGCGTCACCGTGACGTCGTCCAGCACACCGAGCGCGCCGATCACGACACCCGCCAGCAGCAGCCCCCGCGCGTCGATCCCGTGCCCCAGCGAGCCGATCAGCTGAGAGGTGCTGTCGTCCAGCCCGGTCAGCGACGCGGCGGCCGAGAAGATCGCAGACAGGACGCCGATCAGGACCAGGCTCATCAAGGTGCCCAGCACCGCCACCGAGGTTCTCGCGGACAGCCCGTGCGTCAGGTACAGGGCGACGAACATGATCGCGCCCGCGCCCGCGATCGCCACCAGCAGCGGACTTTCCCCCGCGAGGATCGAAGGCAGCACGAAGAACGCCAGCACCAGGAAGCTCAGCCCGAGCGCGATCAGCGCGGCGAGCCCCTGCCAGCGGCCCAGCACGATCACCGCGAGCGCGAACAACCCGGCGAGCAGCAGCAACGGTGTGCCGCGCTGGAAGTCGACGATCTGGAACGACGCGGGGTTCGCGGCGTCGCCGCCGTTGTAGGACAGCACCACCTTGTCGCCCGCGGCGAACCGCGGCGTGCTCGGCTCGATGGGAAGCGTCAGCTTCAGCGGCTTCCCGGCTCCGGGGCCGTCGGTCATCGCGAGCTCGCTGGTGAGACACGGTTTCGCGTCCGGCGGCGGCTCGCCGACCTGCACCTGTCCTTCGGCGAGACACGGTCCGGTGATCGTCCCGGTGACCGTCGCGCTCACCGGGGTTCCCTGGGGGAACACGCTTTTCGCCGGATCCTTGTTCCACGGGTAGAGCAGGATCATCCCGGCGACGGTCGCGACGGCGAGCGGGATCAGCAGCCACATCAGCAGCAGCCGGACGCGGCGCGACGCGGGCGACGCGGGTCCGTGGCCGTGCGAGTGCCCATGGCCGACCGGTGTGGGCTCGGGGTCGGGCTTCGGTTCGGGCGCGCGACGTCTGCCCGATTCGGCCTGTCGCGGCCGTTGAGCCGGGGGACGGGGGCGTCGCGCACCTTCGGGCGGCGGCGTCCGGCGCGGCGAACGGGACGTTCCGGGCGAACGATCGGACGGAATTTCCGTTACCCGGCGAATCGGGCCGGTGTCGTCGTCGGAGATGTCGCGGCGGTTCACCCGCACATCCTCCACAGTCCGCGCCGCGTGCCGCACACGGCCTAGCCGAACGCCTGCCGAAGGTGGACCCGGCGATAGGCCGAAGGTGGGGTGTCGAAGTGATCCAGGAAGGCCTGGCGAAGGGTCTCGGTCGAGCCGAACCCGCATCGCCTCGCGATCGAAGTCAGCGGAAGCTCCGTGCCGCACAACAGTTTCGCCGCGTTCTCGGTCCTCGCCGCACGCACGTACCTGCTGGGCGTGGTGCTCAGGTGCGCGTCGAACAGCCTGGTCAGCTGCCTGGTGCTGATTCCGGCGCGCTCCGCGAGGACGGTGGTGCCGAGATCACCGGCGAGGTGTTCGGCGACGTACGCGGTGATGTCGCGGACCAACCGGTTCTCCGGCGGCGGGCCGGACAGGAACATGCTCACCTGAGCCTGGTTGCCCGGCCGCTGCAGATAGGTCACCAGCATGCGGGCGACCTCCCTGGCGACGCTCGGGCCGTGGTCCTCCTCGACGAAGGCGAGGGTGAGGTCGATCCCGCTGGTGACACCCGCCGCCGTGTAGACGTTGCCGTCGCGCACGTACAACGGCACCGGGTCCACGTTAACCTGCGGATAGTTCGTCGCGAGCCGGTTGGCGAACCGCCAGTGGGTGGTGGCGCGCCTGCCGTTGAGCAGCCCGCACGCGGCGAGCACGGTGGCGCCGGTGCACACCGAGGCGACGCGACGGCTCCGCTGAGCGAGCCTGCGGACGTGGGTGACGACCCTCGGGTCGGCGGCGGCGGTCTCGTGCCCGGTGCCGCCCGCGATGATCAGCGTGTCCAGCTCGCCGGTGACCTGGTCGAGCCGGTGCTGGGCCTGCAGCGTCAGGCCGGACTCGCAGCGGATGCCGCGGCCGTCGACGCTGGCGAGCATGATCTCGTACCCCGGTTTGCCGCCGAGTTTGGTCGCGGCGTCCAGGACGTCCGACGGGCCGGCGATGTCGAGCAACTCGGCGTTGCTGTAGCCGACGATCAACACTCGTCTGGGTGAACCCGGCATGATCGAACGCTACCAGTAGTGCCCGGCCGTCGGACGTTGTTCGCAGGAATCCGGACATCCATGCCACCGCGATCCCGTCACTGCGACACCTTTGTCCCATGACAGACGACACGAAGACGATCGCGTTCGTGGTGTACCCGGGGATGACCCCGCTCGACATGGTCGGGCCGCTGACCGTGCTGGACGGGATGGCGAGCACGGCGCAGGAATACCGGACGGTCGTGGTGGGCGAGACGAAGGACGCCGTCACCACCGACAACCCGCTGAGGCTCGTGCCGACCCACACTTACGACGAGGTCCCGTCGCCGTACGCGCTGCTCGTGCCCGGCGGCGCCGCGCCGACGCTGAAGGCGCTCGCCGACGAGAAACTGGTCGGATACCTGCGGAGCGCCGGAGCGAACGCGGAACTCGTGACCTCGGTGTGCACGGGTTCGCTCCTGCTGGGGGAGGCCGGACTGCTGAAGGGCCGCAAGGCCGCGACGCACTGGATGTTCCGCGAACTGCTGGGCGCGTTCGGGGCGGAACCGGTCGCCGAACGCTGGGTCGAGGACGGGAACGTGATCACGGCCGCCGGGGTGTCGGCGGGGATCGACCTCGCACTGCACCTGGTCGAACGGCTCGTCGGCGCCGAGATCGCGCGGACGATCCAGTTCGTCATCGAATACGACCCGGAGCCGCCGCAGGGCCCGCTCGACTGGTCGAAGCGTCCGTACGGGGACCTCAAGCCCTTGCTGGAGCACACGCTGAACGAGGCGCTCGCGGACGAGCCCGCGTTGAGGGACAGGCTGCTCGCGCACACCGGAAAGTAAGGGGGACGGCCATCCGGGTGAGAAATCGCCGACTCAGGGACAGCACCGGGTTACATTCGGGTCATCCGTCCAGGTGATAGGTGGTTCGTGGAGTTCAAGGTGCTCGGCCCGCTCGCGGCCTCGATCCCGCTGCCGTCGGCGGCTCAGCCCCGTCGGGTGCTCGCGGTGCTCTTGACCCGGCCGAACGAGTTCGTCCACCGGGACACCCTCGTGGACGAACTCTGGCCGCAAGGACCGCCGTCGAGTGCCGCGGCGGTCGTGCAGATGGCGGTTTCCAAGCTGCGCAAGGCCTTGTCGCCCGGTGTGCCGGTGGACGACGCCCGGCAGCGGCTGCGGTCCGGCCGGAGCGGCTACCGGCTCGTGGTGTCGGCGGGCGAACTGGACGTCACCGGTTTTTCCGAGCTGGCCGCCTCGGCCGGGAGGGCGACCGGTGACGAGCGCAGGGCGTTGCTCGAACGGGCGCTGGGATTGTGGCGTGGCCGGGCCTTCGCCGACGTTCCGGCCGGTCCTCTTGTCGAAGCGCACCGGCTGTGGCTCGAGGACCAGCGGTGTTCGGTACTGGGCAAGCTCGTGGAGCTGGAACTGGCCGCCGGTGACCACAAGGCGGTCGCCGATCGGCTGGGGCCCGAACTCGTCGCCCGGCCGGGCGACGAGCGTCTGGCCGGGTGGCTGGCCGAGGCGTTGCACGGACTCGGGCGGCGGGACGCGGCGCTGGCCGTCCTCGATCGGTGCCGTCGCGCGCTGTGGGAGCACGCCGGTGTCTCGCCGGGGGAGGACCTGCTCGCGGTCCACCGCCGGATCGCCGGAACGGGCTGGTCCGCGGGCGGCGCGCCTTGCCGCCTGCCGGCGGCGACGCCGGATTTCACCGGCAGGGCAAGCGAACTGGCGGAAGTGGGACGTGCGCTGCGAAGTCCCGCGCCGGTCGTCCTGCACGGGGCGGCGGGAGCGGGAAAGAGCACGCTGGCCGTCCAAGCCGCGTGGCGGGCGCGCAAGCGGTTTCCGGACGGTCAGCTCGTCGCCGACCTGCGCGACACCGACGACGTACTCGCCGGGTTCCTCCGCGCGCTCGGCCTCGCGGAATTGGAAATCCCCGCCGACCGGGCCGGGCTGATCTCGTTGTGGCAGAGCCACACCGCGGACCGGCGGCTGCTGGTGATCCTCGAGAACGGCCGGTCCGAGGCCGAGGTGCGGCCGTTGCTGCCGAACGGTCCCGGCTGCGCGACGATCGTCACGACGCGGCGGCGGCTTGCCGGGCTCGCCGGCGCCAGACCCGTCGAGGTCGGTGCGCTGTCCTACGCGGAATCGCGGGTGCTGCTCGGCGCCATGGCCGGAGAGGCCCGGTTGTCCGCCGAGCCTGACGCCGTCCGCCGGGTGCTGGTCTGCTGCGAAGGTCTCGCGCTGGCGGTGCGGGCGGCGGGGATGAAGCTCCTGCAGCGGCCGAGGCTGAGTATCGCCGAGTTCGCGACGCGCCTGGAGAACGAACGCCTGCGTCTCGACGAACTCGCCGCCGGTGACCTGGCCGTCCGCCCGGTCCTCGCCGAAGCCCTCGCCGAGCTGTCACCACGACAGCGGAATTCCCTGCGGTTGCTCGGTCTTCCCGGTGCCACCGAAGTCGCCGACTGGTTCGCGACGGCCATGCTGGGCTGTTCGTCCCGTGAGGCCGCCGAGCTGCTCGACGAACTGGTGGACGACCATCTGCTCCACGCCGAGCCGGATCGGTCCGGCTTCCTCCGGTACCGGTTCCCGAGCCTGATCAGGCTCACGCTCCGGGAACCGCCGGATCCCGGAGCACTGAGACGCGCGCTGACGGTCATGGCGGCGTTGGCCGAACACGCTTCCGCCGCGCTCGGCGCCGAGTACCCGCCGTCTCGGCGCGCGGACGTCCCGGCGGCGGTTTCGGACCGCGTCGCGGCTGATCCGATCGGCTGGCGCAGAGCGGAAACCGCGAACCTCGCGCTCGCCGTCCGGACCGCGAAGAACCACGGTTGGACCGAATTGACCGAGCGGCTGGCCGACGCCTACAGCGATCTCGTCGGCCCCCGGAAAGGCGGATCTCCGGCCTGGCTCGGCTTCGGCATCGTGCGCGATCGTCTCGATCTTCCCGCGGAGGCCGGGAAACTGCTGAAGCTGGGGCATTCTCACGCGGACGCGGGGGATCTCGCGCGGGCGCGAACCTGTTTCTCGCTGGCCGGGGACAGATTCCGCTCCTCGGGTGATCAGCCGGGCACCGGGGCCGCGCTCGTCGCGCTCGCCGACGTCGACGCGGACACCGGCCGGACCGGTGCGGCGGTTCACGCGCTTCGCGAGGCGCTGGAGCTGTTGCGGGACTGTGGTGACCTCGCCGGGCAGGCGATGGCGTCGGCCCAGTTCGGCTCGTTGTGGGACGACCTCGGTGACTTCCGCCGGGCGAAGGAGTGTTTCGACGCGAGCCTGCTGCTTTCGCTCCATTGCGAGGACAGGCAGCAGCATGACAGGTCCGCCAAACGGTACGCCGACGTCCTGCGACGGAACGGCCGGATGGACGAGGCCGGTGATCTGCTGACGAGCGCCTTGATCGGCACCCGCAGTTCGCGTGAACGCCACTGGGAGGCGCACGTCCTCCGCAGTCTCGGCGATCTCCACGCGAAAGCCGGCGAACCGGGGGAGAGCGAACGATGTCTTTCTCGGTCACTGGAGCTGTTCGAGGACGTCGGACACCGGCACGCCGCCGCCTACACGCATCGAAGCTTCGGCGAATCCCTCCGCCTCGCGGGTGAACACGGCCGGGCGGCCGAGCACCTGGGCCTGGCGATGAGTACGTTCCGCGAGCTGGGAGACCGCCGCGGCGGCGGATACGCCTTGCTCAGCTTCGGACGTCTGCGGGCGGACGAAGGCGTCGCGACCGAAGCCGCCGAAGGACTCCGGACCGCGGCACGACTGTTCCGGGAACTGGGATTCCCGGTGTGGGAACTGCGTGCGCTCAGGGACCTTTCCGCCGTCGACGGGAGCGGGCGCCCGCGGGACCGGGCTCGTGAAGCCTTGACGAAGATCCGCTTCGGAGTGACTCCGGCATAGCCCTGTCCAGGACCACCGGCCGCGGCGTTTGGCGAAGTTATGGCGTCGGTGTGTTGACTCCTGCTCAAGTGAGGTGACTTCGCGCCGCCCCGAATTCGCGGTACTGGGGGTGGCGGCGCGTGCTCGTGGCCGGGTGACGCCTTCCGAGGGCAGGAGGCGTCACCCGGTTCCGCGCCTAGCCGCGGACGTGCAGAATCGCGTCCGCGTCGTTCAGGATCCCCAGTTCGAGCGGGAAGTAGCCCTGCCGCGGAGTGGGATCGGTCCGGACGCTCGCGGACGGGACCTCGGAGGCGGGGAGCAGGCCCCAAGCCGTGGTGACGTGCTTTTGAAGGAACCCTTCGTAGGTGTCGGGCTCCGGTTCCTCAAGCGCGATGGCCTCGCTTCGGCCGAGGCTGGTCGCGACGAAGGTGTAGCGATCACCGAGCAGCGGCGCCACCAGCGCGCCGGCGGGAAACCAGGTGGTCTCCGTCCCGGCCACGTGCATCGTGCTCGCCTGGCGGCGCAGATGGAGGTTGTGGGCGAAGACCAGCGTCCTGCCACGACCGGCCTCGGCGGCGCGGATGTCCAGCAGATTCCGTGCCATGATGGCGTCCCTGGTCGCGACGAGTGGCGCATATCGCTCGTGCGGCTCCAGAGGCTCGGCGCATTGCCGGTGGTAGCGCAGCAGATCGATCCCCGCCATGAGATGGATCTCCGCCCGCGACCAGCCATCCGTGGCCGGTTCCGGCTTCCGGGAACGGAGCGCGGCGAGCAGTTCGGCCGCGATCGCGCGCAGCCGGTAGGCCTCGGCCGTGGCGCCGGGCGACGAAGCCGCGTCCAGGACGGCTTCCGTGCGGCTCCAGCGCTCGTCGTCGCCTGCCGTACCCGCGATGTCCACGTCGAGCCCCAGGAAATCGCGGGCGTACTCGAGGTAGGGCCGCGGGCTGGGTGCGGAGGTGTTCTCGGTCTGGGTGTCGAAACCGTGGAACGAGAGCCGCTCTTCGGGAGGCCGGTTGTCGTTGTACTCGCGCATCCACGCGATCAGCCGCCTGTTCGCCTCCACGACACCGAAGACGTGTGAGAAACCTTCGCTCATCGCGAGGTCGAGGGTTCCGGTGCCGTCTTGGACGAAGTCGTTCGCGACGAGCGCGGCCACGCGATCCGTTTCGAGGGCGATCGAGCGGAAGCCGCGATCGACCAGCTGGGCGAACAGTTCGTTGCGGACCTCCGCGAAGACCGGGGTCGCGTGCGTCGGCTCGCCCAGGGCGAGCAGGTCGCAGGAGGGGGTCACGAAGTCTCGGATGTCTTGACTCATGAGATTCAAGCGTATCGTTGATGTCTCGGTTGATACTTTGCTCGATTCGGCTCGGGATAAGTGCTGAAAAGCTTCAAACCGGGCGTCAGGTGTGGCGAGTCGTCTTCCCTTGAGTCGGCGGTCGAAGGTGCCGTGCCGGACGGACTTCGGGATCGGGTACTGGCGTCACAGCCGTCCCAGCGATCACGCGGGCGGGCAGCGAAGGGCTCCTTCACTACCTTCAGGGTCAATGGCAGGAACTTAAGGCCGGTGGAGCGGTCGCGTTTCAGGCATGTTCGCCCAGGTCGGGCGGTGATGGTTCGCCGACGAGGGTTGGTGGGTCCGTGAAGGCCTCCTTGAGGGACTCTGGGTCCCTCAAGGAGGCCTTCACGGATTCGAGAACACGGGCAAATGATGCGCAATCGGACAATTCGTCACGATGGGCGTCCTTTATGGACGGTCGGAGAAACTCGGGCGCTGCCGCTTAAGTTCCTGACCCTGACCTCCAGGGTCGGCAAGGAGGCCTTCGCGGATCACTCGCGGCGACGAGGCGGAGTGGCCCGGTGTCCACGGGTGCCGTACCGCAATGAATCCACTTCCGAATAACTCGCCCCCATTCCTTTTGTTCGCTATAAACTGTAAAGAACCCTTCGCGCGCGAAGGTGCTTCGCCTGCGAAGTAGCGCTTCGCGGAAATGCGCGAGTGCAAGTTATCAGCAGTTGAGGTGAATCACCGCGTGGCAATCCCCGCGCGGCCGGAGTTCGGCCCTAGTTTGTCCCGCATGGTTGAGAAGGATTCGACGGCGCGGACCCGGGAACTGGGCCACCGCATGAAGGCGTTCCGGCAGCGCAGGCACTTCAGCGGAGCCGACGTCAGCCGCCGTAACGGCTGGTTGCAGAGCAAGGTCACGAGGTGGGAACAAGGGCTGCGCGAGCTGTCCGTCGTGGACGCGGCGCTGTATCTGGCGACCTGCGGCGAGGCGGAGCCGGAACGTGACTTGCTGCTGGAGCTGACGCAGCCCGGCGGAGACCTGTACTGGGTGCGGCCGTACTTCGACGAACTCGTCGATCCGATGAAATCCCTGGCGATACAAGAGAATCTCGCGCACACGCTGGTGCGCTACGAGTCGTTGACCCTCCCTGGGCTGTTGCAGACCGAACCGTACGCACGCACCGCCTTCGAACTGATCGGCAACCGCGACCAGGCTCGACTGGATCAGGTCGTGAACGCCCGGATGGAGCGGCAGCGGCTGCTGCAGCGTGATCGCCCGCCGCGGTGCCGGTTCTACGTCCACGAGCGCGCGCTGCGTTCGGTCGTCGGCGGTCCCCGGATCATGCACGAGCAACTGCTCCATCTCGTCCTGTCGGCGAACCTGCCCTATTGCTCCATTCGTATCGTCCCCGAAAGCGACGGAGTGGGCAGGGTGATCGAGAATTCGTTCACCATCATGGAATTCGCGGAACATCCGGCGGTGGTGTACACGGATTCCTATGCGGCCGGGGTGTTCATCGACGATCGGGTCGCGGTCGAGGCCTATTATTCGCTTGTCGCGAGGTTGGAAAGCGATACCCTGACCGAGGAGGGATCACTCCGAATGCTCGCCGAATGGGCGGACCGGTACGACCGGATGGAGGAGTGATCCGTTCCGGGTTTCCCGCTGCCCCTTCCCGGGGTAATCCTTCCGGGTAGCCGAGGAGAAGGAGTTCGTGGTGACGAAGACGCAGGGTGGTGCCCCGGTCGCCGAGGCGGAGATCGAGCGCAAGTACGACCTGGCGGCCGACAGGCCCATCCCGCCGCTGGTCCCGGCCGGTCCCGTGACGAACCAGGCCGATCCGAGGGTCGACGTCCTCGACGCCACGTACTTCGACACCCTCGACTTCCGGCTCGCGCAGGCGGGCATCACGCTGCGGCGGAGGCTCGGCGGGAGCGACGAGGGCTGGCACCTCAAAATCCCGGTCGGCGAAGACAGGCGCGAGGAACTCCGCCTCCCGCCTGCGGGCAAGCCGGACAAGGTGCCCGGCGCGCTGGCGAAGCTGGTCCGAGCGCACACCCTCGGCGCCAAACTGGTCCAGGTCGCGCATCTGCGTACCGAGCGCACCTCGTACGCCTTGCTGGACGCCGAGGGCCGCGAGCTCGCGACGCTGACCGACGACGTCGTCACCGGCGAGGCAGGTGGGGACGAGGCACACCTCGATCGCTGGCGGGAGATCGAGATCGAACTCTCGCCCGGCGCCGATCCAGGGGTGCTCGACAGTCTGGACCAGGCGGTCGTGAAAGCGGGAGCGGAGCGGTCGAGGTGGCCGTCGAAGCTCCGGCGCCTGACCGACGAGCTGGTGCCCTCGGCCGGGGGAGGCTCGGGTTCGGTGCTCGCGGACTACATCGCCACGCAGCTGGACGCGCTGCGACGCAACGATATCGGGGTCCGCCGCGACGCCGAGGACGCGGTGCACCAGATGCGGGTCGCGGCCAGGAGGCTGCGTAGCGCGCTGCGGACGTTCCGGCGGTCCCTCGACGCGGATGTCGCGAACGGGCTCGCCGCCGAACTCCGCTGGCTCGGTGGCGAACTCGGGCCGGCGAGGGACACCGAAGTGATGGCCGCACGCCTGCACGACGAGGTCAAGGCACTTCCGGTCGAACTGGTGCTGGGCAACGTCGAGCAGCTGATGACCCGGCACTTCGCGCGCGAGGCCGAAGAGGCCAAAGCGCGGGCGATCCGCGCACTCGACAGCAAGCGGTACACGAATCTGTTGCGGGCACTGGAAAAGCTCGTCGGCAAACCGCGGAAGATCAAGGACGGCAAGGAGGAATTACGCAAGGCGGTCGCACGCTCGGACCGGAAGCTGCGCAAGGCCGTGGCCGCGGCGAGTGAACTGAAGCCTGGTGCGGAACAGGACGCAGCGTTGCACGAGGTACGCAAGAAGGCCAAGCGAGCCCGGTATGCCGCGGACACGGTCCGGCCGGTGACCGGCAAGAAGCTTCGAAAATGGCGAAAGAACGTCAGGGCGGTGCAAACCACGCTCGGCGCGCATCACGACATCGTGGTCACCAGGGAGGTCTTGCGGCTCCTCGGCCTCCGCGCCTACGCCGAGAACGAAAACGCTTTCACCTACGGCCTCCTGCACGGCCGTTCGGTCGCCTCCGCCGAGGCCGCGCACCGGCGCTTCGCCGGGCAATGGCAAGAGTTGGGTAAAGGTTCTCGCCCGAAATGGCTCAAATGAGGTAGCCCGGGTTGACCTCTCGCCCTCGCCGAGTACCGTCGAGGGGACTTGGTGGTCTGGAGAGAGGCGCCCCCAATGTTGCCTGGCCAGCGCGTACCCGGCGAATCGCCGCCACTGGCCGTGACCACCAACCGACGCAAGGACGGCGTCCTCATCCTTACCGCGGTGGGGGAGATCGACGCGGCCACCGTCGGACGGTTCCGCACCGAGCTCAGTGGTGCGTGTGTCAAGGGGAAGCATGTGATCCTCGACCTCTCCCGTGTCGGGTTCCTCAGTTGTGCCGGGCTACAGGTCCTCGAGGAAGCCAACGCGGCGTCACCCCGGTTCTCGGTGATCGTGAAGACCGCTTTGGTGTCACGGATTCTGGACGTCAGCGGGGTCGGAGCCGATCTCGACGTCCGATGGGACGTCGAGGACGTGCGGATACAGGACACGATCTAGTCCGGTCGGCCGTCGAGTTCGACCTCGTCGGCGGTGACGTCGGGCAGCAGGCCGCGCCAGCGCGGATTGCGCAGGCAGCCCGCGTCGGTCCAGCCGCCGAAGACGACCTCGCCGACGATGGTCGGCCTCGACCAGTGCGCGTCCCGTGCCTGTTTGTCCGGGACGGAATGGAACGGGGATGTCTTGCGCTCCAAGCGGAACAGCCGCTTGGACAGTTCCTCCAATTCGTCGCCGGCGAAACCGACCCCGACGTTTCCGATGTACCGCAGGCCATCCTCGTGCGGGACGCCGAGCAGCAGCGAACTGAACGTGCCCGCCCGGCTGCCCCCGCCAGGTCGCCAGCCGCCCAGCACCACTTGCTGCACCAGGGTTCCGGTGATGGAAAGCCATTCGCCGGTACGCCTTCCCGGGTGGTACGCGGAGTCTGCCCGTTTGGCGATGATGCCGGCGAGCCCGTGTTCGCGGGCCGCCCGCGCGACCGCGCCGCCGTCCCCGAGGTAGAACCGGGGGACCTGCCAATGCGGCCCGGCGAGGCCGAGTTCGTCGAGGAGTTCCCGTCGTTCGACGTAGGACGACTCGACGCAGGAACGGCCGTCCAGATGCAGGAGATCGTTCGCCAGGTAGAACGCCGGATAGCGTGCGGTGAGCCGTTTCGCGGAACTCTTCGTCGCCCGCGCGCGGTGCCCGAGCCCTTCCGGACTCGGTTTCCCGCCGTCGAAGACGACGATCTCCCCGTCGAGAAAGACTTCCGTGGCACCGAGTTGTTCGCCAAGGCCGCGGAATTCGGGGTACAGCCCGGTGACGTCGTCGCCCGAATCGTCGTAGGCGGTGATCCGTCCCCCGGACACGCGGATCAGGGCGCGGCGCCCGGACCAGTCGAATTCGTAGGCCCATTCGGAGTCTTCGCCGGTCGAGGGAAGGCGTCCCGGTTTGGTCAGCATCGGGGCGAGGAACGAGGGGAGGCCCGCGCGCCCCGGTTCGGCGGGGTCGAGCCGTTTGAGCAGCCAGCCGCGATCGTTCCCGTCCTTCTTCACATTGAGGAACAGGTATTTCCCACGTGCCCGCTTCCCGTGGAAGACGACCTCGACCTTGTGGTCGTTGAAGTGCAGCGTTTCGTATCGTCCGGTGTCCCAGATCTTCATGGTGCCGCCGCCGTATTCGCCCGCGGGTATCTCGCCTTCGAAGGTGAGGTATTCCATCGGGTGGTCTTCGGTGTGCACGGCGAGGCGTTCGAGGTCCGGCGACATCGGCAGGCCCTTCGGCACCGCCCAGGAGACCAGTACCCCGTCCCGTTCGAGGCGGATGTCCCAGTGCAGGCTGCTCGCATGGTGTTCCTGGATGACGAAGAGATCGTCGGCCCCGGTCTTCCCGTCGCGCTCCGGAAGGGGTTCGGGTGTCCGCCCCGGTCTGCGCTTACGGCGGTATTCGCCGAGTTTCTCCGCCATGGTCGGCCAGCGCACCCCTCTCCGGATCCGGTCACGCAAGCCTAGCGCCGTTCACGCCCCTACCGTACGACGAAGGCCCCTTTTCCCACGGTAAAAGTAGGGAAAGGGGCCTTCGCACCGATACGGTTCAGTCGGTTTCGGCCAGCGCCTCCGCGAACTGGGCGGCGTAGAGCCGCGAGTACGCACCCCCGGTGAGCAGCAGCGTTTCGTGGTCGCCCTGTTCGACGATCGACCCGTTCTCCATCACCAGGATGACGTCCGCGTCGCGGATGGTGGAGAGCCGGTGCGCGATGACGAAACTCGTCCGCCCTTCGCGCAGTGAATTCATCGCCCGCTGGATCAGCACCTCGGTCCGCGTGTCGACGGAACTGGTGGCCTCGTCGAGGATGAGGATCGCGGGCTTCGCCAGGAACGCCCGTGCGACGGTGATCAGCTGTTTCTCACCGGCGCTCACCGTGCCGCCCTCGTCGTCGATCACCGTGTCGTAGCCGTCCGGAAGGGTGCGGACGAACCGGTCGACGTGGGTCGCCTTGGCCGCCGCCACGATCTCCTCGTGCGTCGCGCCCGCGGAACCGTAGGCGATGTTCTCCGCGATGGTGCCACCGAACAGCCACGCGTCCTGCAGCACCATGCCGGTCTTGGACCGCAGATCCTCGCGGTCCATCCCGGCGATGTCGACTCCGTCGAGGGTGATCCTGCCGCCGTCGAGTTCGTAGAACCGCATGAGCAGGTTGACCAGCGTGGTCTTCCCCGCGCCGGTCGGGCCGACGATGGCGACGGTGTGCCCCGGTTCGACGGTGAGTGACAGATCCTCGATGAGCGGCGTGTCCTCGGCGTACCGGAACGACACGTGCTCGAACTCGACTTGACCCCGCACGTTCCCGACCCGTGCGGGTTCGGCGGGCTCGGGCTCCTGCTCGTCCGCGTCGAGCAACGCGAAGACGCGCTCCGCGGACGCGATCCCTGACTGCAGCAGGTTCGCCATGCTGGCGATCTGCGTCACCGGCTGGCTGAACTGTCGCGAGTACTGGATGAACGCCTGGACATCGCCGAGTGACAGCGTCCCGGACGCCACCCGAAGCGCGCCGATCACGGCCACCAGCACGTAGCTCAGGTTGCCGATGAACATCATCGCGGGCTGGATGGTGCCCGAGATGAACTGCGCCTTGAAGCTGGCGCCGTAGAGCGTGTCGTTGTGCTCGCGGAAGACCTCCTCGGCCTCCTCGCGGCGGCCGAACACCTTGACCAGCGAGTGCCCGGTGTACATCTCCTCGATATGCGCGTTGAGCCGTCCGGTGGTGGACCACTGCTTGATGAACTGGGGCTGCGCCTTCTTGCCGATCTTGGCCGCGACGATCACCGGAGCCGGCACCGAAAGCAGCGCGACCAGCGCCAGCACCGGCGAGATGAGGAACATCATCACGAGCACGCCGATGACCATCAGCAGCGACGACACGATCTGAGCGAGGGTCTGCTGCAGCGACAGCGCGAGGTTGTCGATGTCGTTGGTCGCGCGGCTCAGCACCTCACCGCGCGGCTGGCGGTCGAAGTAGCTCAGCGGGAGCTTGGCGAACTTCGCCTCGATCTGTTCCCGCAGTTCGAACACCGCCCGTTGGACCAGGTTCGTGGTCAGCCGCGCTTGCAGGAGCGCGAAGAACGACGCCACGATGTAGAGCAGCAGCACCCACATCAGGACCTGGCCGACGGCGTCGATGTCGATGCGCTGGCCCGGTACGAAGTCGATCCCCGAGTACAGGTCGGCGACTGTGTTGTTGCCTTCCGCCCGCAGCCCGGCGATGACCGCTTCCTTGCTGACCCCCGGTGGCATGTCCTTCGCGACGACGCCCGCGAAGATGAGGTCCGTCGCCATGCCGAGGATCTTCGGGCCGATGACGCTCAGCGTGACGCTGGCGATGCCGAAGACCAGGATCCCGTACAGCAAGGCGCGCTGCGGTTTCAGCAGGCCCAACAGCCGTTTGAAGGATCCCTTGAAGTCGAGGGCCTTTTCGGCGGGCTGGCCGCCCATGAAGGCACCGGGACCGCGGCCGAAACCGCCTCCGCCGGGTCCGGGGCCGCGGGCCGCGCTCGCACGCTCACCCAGCGGTTTGGCCGGAGGGCTCGAAGTGTCCGAAGTGGACTCTGTGGATTCGGGCGCGCTCATCAGGCGGCCTCCTGCTCGGTCAGCTGGGACAGCACGATTTCCCGGTAGGTTTCATTGCCGTCCATGAGTTCGGTATGGGTGCCGCTGCCGACGACACGGCCTTCGTCGAGGACGACGATGCGATCGGCGTGGCGGATCGTGCTGACCCGCTGCGCGACGATGATCACGGTCGCCTCGGCGGTCTCGGCCACGAGCGCCCGCCGCAGCGCGGCGTCGGTCGCGTAGTCGAGCGCGGAGAAAGAGTCGTCGAAGAGGTAGATCTCGGGGCGTCGCACCAGCATCCGCGCGATCGCGAGCCGCTGCCGCTGCCCACCCGAGACATTGGTCCCGCCCTGGGCGATGGGGGAGTTCAGCCCCTCGGGCATCCGTTCGACGAAGTCCTTGCCCTGTGCCACTTCCAGCGCGTGCCACAGTTCCTCGTCGGTGGCGTCGGCCTTGCCGTAGCGAAGGTTGCTCGCGACCGTCCCGGCGAACAGGTACGGTTTCTGCGGCACCAGCCCGACGGCGTCGGACAGCACGGTCGGATCCAGTTCCCGGACGTCGACGCCGTCGACGCGCACCGAGCCGTCGGTGGCGTCCATCAGCCGGGGGATCAGGTTGAGCAGCGTGGTCTTCCCGCTGCCCGTGCTGCCGATGATCGCGGTCGTCTCGCCTGGCCTGGCCAGCAGCGAGATCTCCTGCAGCACCGGTTTCTCCGCGCCGGGGTAACGGAATTCCACATCGGACAGTTCGAGCCGTCCGCGTACCTCACCTGGGCTGACCGGGTTCGCGGGAAGGACGACGCTGGTGTGCGTGTCGAGTACCTCGGTGATGCGCTCGGCGCTGACCTCGGCACGGGGCACCATCATGAACATGAAGGTGGCCATCATGACCGCCATCAGGATCTGCATCAGGTAGGACAGGAACGCGGTCAGCGCGCCGATCTGCATGCTGCCGTCGTCGATGCGCAAGCCGCCGAACCACAGCACGGCGACGCTGGAGGCGTTCATCACGAGCATGACGATGGGGAACATCAGCGCCATGAGCCTGCCGACGATGAGGGAGACGTCCAGCAGTTCGGTGTTCGCCTTGGTGAACCGGCGGCGCTCGTGGGTGTCCTTGACGAAGGCGCGGATCACGCGGATACCCATGATCTGCTCGCGCAGGATCTGGTTGATCTTGTCGATACGCTCCTGCATCAGCCGGAACGCCGGCCGCATCTTCGCGATGATGATCCCGACCGAAACGCCGAGGATCGGCACCACGACCACGAGCAGCCAGGAGAGGGTGACGTCCTGGTTCAGCGCCATGACGATGCCGCCGAAGCACATGATCGGCGCGGACACCATCAGGGTGAACGCCATCAACGTCAGCATCTGCACCTGCTGGACGTCGTTGGTGGTGCGGGTGATCAGCGACGGCGTCCCGAACTGGCCGACTTCGCGAGCGGAGAAATCCTGGACCCGGTGGAAGATCGCGCCGCGGACGTCGCGGCCGACCGCCATCGCGGTGCGGGCGCCGAAGTAGACGGCGCCGATCGAGCAGGCGATCTGGACCAGCGACACGAGCAGCATGACGCCGCCGACGCCGAGGATGTAGTCGATGTCGCCCTTGACCACGCCGTGGTCGATGATGTCGGCGTTCAGCGTGGGCAAGTAAAGCCCGGCGAGGGTCTGGACGAACTGCAGCAGGACGATCAGCCACAGTTCTCGCCGGTACGGGCGCAGGTGAATGCGCAACAGCTTCGTCAGCACAACGGTTTCTCCCCAGTGGTGGGTAGGGTGTTACTGCTTCTTCGGTTTCTTCACCGGTTCGGGTCCGGTGAGGGACGGGATGCCCGCGGCGGCCTCGCGCAGAAGGACGGAGACCGTCTCGAGGAACGGCTCGGTACCCTCGTTCATCAGCCAGTTGAAGAAAGCCGTCTTCACGGCGGACTCCACGATGGCCGCCATCAGCCGCGCGTTCAATGCATTTTCGGGGCCGGCTCCCGCTCGTTCCAGGATCCCCTCCGCCAGCACCCGTTCGACGGTGGCGTGCGCCTTGAGGAATTCGCCGTGCACCGACGGGTGCAGGATCATCGACCGGGCGATCTTCACCGTGTCGCGGTTCGGCTCTCCGTCACGGCCGTAGGTCTCCAGTGTCGCCGCGCTGACGGCTTCCCACAGCGGCTCCTCCGGGGGCCTGTCACGCAGGGCTTCCAGCACCTGTTCCTGCCGTTCGACGATGAACGAGCAGATCGCCTCCTCCTTACTGGAGAAGTAGTTGTTGAACGTGCGCGGGGAGACGCCGACGGCGTTGGCGATGTCCTCGACGCGGACCTGTTCGACGCCTTTCTCCGCGGCGAGTTTGAGCGCTGCCTCGCTCATGGCGCGACGGGCCGCGCGCTTCTTGCGTTCGCGCAGTCCCAGCGGCGCGGTCGGGTCGAGGGCCATGCCGATCAGCTTAGGCAAAAGTTGCGTGCCACGCAAATTTATGCGCAGTCCGCACTTTTCGGACATCCCGGTGGTGTAGAACACTCAAGATGCAGCCGAATGGTCTAACGCGCGTCGCTCACCAGGCGTAACGCGTTCGTGACCAGGTCACTGCAGGCGGTTGATCAGAAACCGACTGTGGACACGGATAGTGACTTCTGCTTGCATGATCGCCGTTGTGCTGGGGAGTGCGACACGGGTCCGGGTATGCGAAGAGAAAGAAGTGGAAGCACATGGTGACGCGGGCTCGAGGCTTGCTTGACCGCTCACGGGTTCTTCTGGACCGTTCCAGGGTCGCCGCGGCGCAGTTCCTCGCCGCGCCACCCCGGCACGCTCCGTCGGCGGCACCGGCCGAACCGGAGGTGGAGCAGAGGCCCGCCGTGGACGCGCCGGACGCCGGCGCGCTCGCCGGCGTCTGCTCCAACGTCGCGCTGCGCGACCTCAATCTGCTCGACCAGCTGCTAGCGCAGCTGGAGACGATGGAGGCGGGGGAGGAGAACTCCGACCGCCTCGCCGAGCTCTACCGGCTCGACCACCTCGCGACCCGGTTGCGGCGCAACGCCGAGAACCTGCGCGTGCTCGCCGGCCGGGACGCCGACGACACCGCTGCCGGGATCTCGTCCGTGCTCGACGTGATGCGGGCCGCGATGTCGTCGATCGACCACTACTCGCGGATCACGATCGGCCGCGTCGTTTCGCTCGGTGTCGTCGGCTTCGCCGCCGAAGACGTCAGCCGGATCCTCGCGGAACTGTTCGACAACGCGGCGAACCAGTCGTCGCCGAGCTCGCCGGTCAGCGTCAGCGCGCACCTCACCGAACAGGGGAGCGTGCTGATCCGCATCGAGGACGAGGGCATCGGCATGCCGCCCGACCGCCTCACGGCACTGAACGAGCGGCTCGCCGCCGGTCCGGTACTCGACGACGATTCGGTGCGGCACATGGGACTCGCCGTTGTCGGCAGGCTCGCCGACCGGCACGAGATCACCGTCAAGCTCGACCGCCGAACCCCGCACGGCACGGTCGCCACGGTGCTGCTGCCGGTCCCGGTGGTCTCGGAACTGGCCGAGAAGCAGTGGTCCGGTTCGCAGACCGTCGTGCTGCCGCAGGCCAGGATCACCAACGGAGCGTCCGTGGGCAACCCTGTCGCGACGCCGTCCGGGCTGCCGAGGCGCCGCCCGGCTCCTTCCCCGGCTCCTTCCCCGGAACCGGAACGGAAACCCGATCCGCGTCCGCGCACGGCCTTCCAGCCG
Organism: Amycolatopsis decaplanina DSM 44594; assembly: GCF_000342005.1. Taxonomy (GTDB): domain Bacteria; phylum Actinomycetota; class Actinomycetes; order Mycobacteriales; family Pseudonocardiaceae; genus Amycolatopsis; species Amycolatopsis decaplanina. Next base: position 15,406 of record NZ_AOHO01000078.1, on the reverse strand, counting down.
CCCGCCGACGGCGGTACCACGGCCAGCGGCCTTCCGCGCCGGGTTTCCCGCAGTATCAGGACTTTGCCAGACGAACCGGCCCCGCCCACCACCCCGCCCGCCGACGCGGCGGACGGACACGAGGCGCTGTTGGCCGACCTCGATGCCTTCACCGACGGCGAGCGTGCCGCCCTCGACGACCGGCACGAGCGTGAGACCGGAGGAAACACCCAGTGACCGCCCAGGACGCGACCACGGATTTCACGTGGCTGCTCGACGACTTCGTGCGCAAGGTGCACGGAGCCAGCCATGCGCTGATCATGTCCGTCGACGGTTTCCCTTTGACCGCCTCGGAATCGGTGTCCAGTGACGACGCCGAGCAGCTCGCGGCCATCGCCAGCGGCCTGCTCAGCCTCGCGGGTAACAGCGCCGCGCTGTTCGGCAAGGGCAACTGCGAACAGATCATCATCCGGCTCACCCGCGGGTACTTCCTGTTCATGGGGATCGGTGCCGAGGCGGGGCTCGCGGTGCTCACCGAACCGGACTGCGACATGAAGGTCGTCGCCTACGAGATGACCCAGTTCATCACCAACGCCGGTCACGCCCTCACCCCCGAGGTGCGAGCGGGACTCCGGCAGGTCTTGACCGCCCGACGGCCGCAGGCCTGAGAATCCGGAGAAGGAAGGGATGACCGTGTCCAGCGACCGATCTCCGGACCGGCCCGTCAAGATGCGCAGCCGCCGAATCCGGCCGTACGCGCTGACCGGTGGCCGTACCAAGAGCAGCCAGCTGCTGCTGGTGGAGACCCTGATCTCTGTCCCGCGTTACGACCCGTCGCTGGCCGAGGCGCTGATGCCCGAATCGCGCTCGCTGTACGAGCGCGCCCGCGAACGCTCGTCGATCGCCGAGCTTTCGGTGGGACTGGATCTGCCCTTGGGCGTGGTCCGGGTGCTCATCGGCGACCTCGCCACCCAGGGTGCCGTCTTCGTGCACCCGACGGCCCACGCCTACAACCACGATACGAACGTGCTCGAGAGGATCCTCGATGGACTCAAGCGCCTCCCGGTCTGACGCCGATCTTTTGGCGATTTCCGCCAAGATCGTGGTCGCCGGTGGATTCGGCGTGGGCAAGACGACGTTCGTCGGCTCCGTCTCCGAGGTCCCGCCGCTGAGCAACGAGGCCTGGATGACCGAGGCCGGCGCCGAGGTCGACGAGCTGGTGCCGCCCGGAACCAAATCCACCACCACGGTCGCGATGGACTTCGGCCGGATCACCCTGCGTGAAGACCTGCTCCTGTACCTGTTCGGCACCCCCGGACAGGCTCGGTTCTGGTTCCTCTGGGACGACCTCTCGCGCGGAGCGCTCGGCGCCGTCGTGCTGGTCGACACCAGCCGGATCGACCAGTCGTTCGCCGCGATCAACTACTTCGAGAACGACTCCGAGCTGCCGTTCATCGTCGCGGTCAACCAGTTCGAGGGGATGCCGGTGCACGACCTCGAAGAGGTCCGCGACGCACTGGCGTTGTCGCCGGACATCCCGCTGGTCACCTGCGACGCCCGCGACCCGAAGTCGGCGGTCGCGACGCTGCGGGAACTGGTGTCGCACACGCTGTCCCTCGCGGTGGTCTCCGGGCCTGGCCGCCGCCCCGAAGCACGTTTTTCCGCTGAGGGGCCATCAACTCCGTACGCTTCACTCAGCTGAACCGTTTCCAGGAGGAACGTCGAGGATGCGCAAGGTTCTGATCGTCGGTGCCGGGCAGTCGGGGTTGCAACTGGCCTTGAGCCTGCTGGACCACGACTACGACGTCACGGTGATGTCGGCGCGGACGCCGGACGAGATCCGGTCCGGCAAGGTGATGTCGACCCAGTGCATGTTCCACTCCGCTCTGCAGCACGAGCGTGACCACAAGCTGAACCTGTGGGAGGACGAGACCGTCCGGGTCGAGGGACTCGGCGTGTCCATCGCCGGCCCGGACTCCAGCCGCGTGCTGGACTGGTTCTCGCCGCTGGAGCACTACGCGCAGTCGGTCGACCAGCGGGTGAAGATGGCGGCGTGGCTGGAACTGGTGGAGGACCGCGGCGGCAAGGTCGTCATCCACGGCGTCACCACCTCGGATCTCGCGCCGCTGGCGAAGCTCTACGACCTCGTCGTCATCGCGGCGGGCAAGGGTGAGCTGGTCCAGCTCTTCGACCGGATCCCGGAGCGCTCGCCGTACACCGAGCCCCAGCGCGCGCTCTCGCTGGCCTACGTGCACGGCATGGAGCCCCGGCCCGAGCACCCGGACAAGGCGGCGGTGCGGTTCAACATCATCCCGGGCGTGGGGGAGCTGTTCATGATCCCCGCGTACACGCTGAGCGGGAACTGCGACATCCTGTTCTTCGAGGGCATCCCCGGCGGCCCGCTCGACTGCTGGAGTGACCGGCCGTCGCCGCAGCAGCATCTCGACCGGATCCTGTCGCTGATGAAGCAGTTCCTCCCGTGGGAGTACGAGCGTTCGCGGAATGTCGTGCTGACCGACGACAAGGCGACCCTGGCCGGCGGGTACACCCCGGTCGTGCGGAACGCGGTCGGCAAGCTGCCGTCCGGGACCGCGGTGCTCGGCATGGCCGACGTCGTGGTGGCCAACGACCCGATCACCGGTCAGGGCTCCAACAACGCGAGCCACTGCGCGGCGTCCTATCTGGACTCGATCCTCGAACGCGGGGACAAGCCGTTCGACGAGGAGTGGATGACGGCGTCGTTCGACAGGTACTGGGAGTACGCCCAGCACGTGACGACCTGGACCAACGCGATGCTGCAGCCGCCGCCTCCGCACGTGCTCCAGATCATCGGCGCGGCGGGGGAGAAGCCCGCCGTGGCGAGGCGGTTCGCGAACGGGTTCTCCGATCCGACCGACTTCCAGCACTGGTTCTTCGATCCCGCGAAAGCGGAGAAGTTCCTGGCCGAAGCCTGATTCGAGAACCGTGACGGTCCCGCGATCGGGTTCGCGGGACTGTCGCGGTGAGCCGTTTCGGGCTACGGTGGTCACCGTGCGTGAGTACTGCGGGTGACGTCGGCGGAGGTGCGGCTCGATGCGTTCGATGTGGAAGGGCTCGGTGTCCTTCGGGCTGGTGAGCATTCCGATCCAGCTCTACGCGGCCACCGAGAACAAGAACGTCTCGCTGCGCCAGGTGCATGAGGCCGACGGTGGCCGCATCCAGTACAAGCGGTTCTGCACGATCGACGGCGAGGAAGTGCCCTACGCCGAGATCGCCAAGGGCTACGAACTGCCCGACGGCGAGATGGTCGTGCTCACCGACGAGGACATGTCCGAACTGCCGCTGGCGTCGTCGCGGGCGATCGACGTGCTCGAGTTCGTCCCGCTGGAGTCCATCGACCCGATCCACTTCGACAAGACCTACTATCTCGAACCGCAGAAGAACGCCGTCAAGCCGTACGTGGTCCTGCGTGACGCGCTGCAGAAGGCGAGTCACGTGGCGATCGCGAAGGTCGCCATCCGGCAGCGGGAGACGCTCGCGATCCTGCGGGTGCACAGCGACGTCCTGATGATGACGACGATGCTGTGGCCCGACGAGGTCCGTGTCCCGGACTTCGGGTTCCTTCACGAGGATCCGCCGCAGGTGCGGCCGCAGGAGCTCACGATGGCGGGCTCGCTGATCGATTCGCTCTCGGAACCGATGTTCGAGCATGAGAAGTACACCGATTCCTACCGCGAGGCGCTGGAGGCCATGATCGAGGCCAAGGCCGCGGGGAATCAGACGACGAAACCGAAGGCCGTCGGCGCGAAGGCCGACGTCGTCGACCTCATGGAAGCCTTGCAGGCCAGCGTGAGCGAGGCGAAGAAGAGCCGGAAGCCTTCGACGGCCAAGAAGGCGACCGCGGCGAAGAAACCCGCGTCCGGCAAGCGAACCCCGAAGAGTGCCTGACTCTCCTTTGCGGACGGTTATTGAGGGGTAGGGCAAAGCCTCGGACGATGAGCGGGTCTCGAGCGCCTCGCCCGGGACGCTCATCGTCTCGAACGTGGCGCTCGGGACTCACGCCCATGGCCGCCGATACGGCACGCCACGGTTGCCCAGCCCCTCAATAACCGTCCTCACCACTCACGACCCCACGGGTGACCGGGGTCGTGGACAAGACAGGTTTGTCCTTCGTTCCACTGTGTCCGGTGTCGCTCCGCCGGGTGCCGCGACACACCGCGCGTATGCCAGGATCTGTCGTCCCTCGGTGGTAGTAAGGCACTAGAGGAGAACTTTTCCGAAGCGATCTTCGACCTGATCGCGGGAGGCGGCATGAACTTGGAGTGCGCGTTCTGCGCCGGCGGACTCGACCACTGCCACGGAACCCTGGTGGTCCACCTCGACGGGGGTTTCACCGAATGCAGTGAAGATGGCTGCGTCGACCTCGACTTCGCCCGGCACACGCTGACGATCGACTGTTTCGACGTCGACGGCGGCTGCTCGTGCGCGGAGGTGTCGGCTCAGCTGCTGCTGCGGGCTTCTTGACCGGCGGCCAATACACCAGTCCGGCCGGATTCGGGAGATCGTGACCGATTGCCACTCGAAGGTGTATGCGTTCGTGTACATCGCGGCCGGGAATGTGTTAACTATGACGGGGTCCTCCGGCTCTCCCTCCCCCTCGGAGCCGGGGGGCCCCTTCATGTCACGGTGCTTCCTTCGCGGTGTCGTGGATCGAAGCGCCTTCGCAGGCGCACACCGCGTCCCAGACGCCGTCTCCATCCGAGTAGTCACGCTCGGGAAGGGCGCCCAGCGGACCGAGAACCTCGTCGCCCGCTCCGGCCGCCGCGGCGGCCCGCAAGAGTTCGTCGCGTCCACACGGGTAGCTCGCCTCCGTCAAGTACGGGCGAGGGTCCGTCCCTGCCATCGGCTCTCCCTCCTTCTCCTCGTCCGAGGCGGATACCCGGCGAGCGGAAGGCGGAAACGGCCCGGGCGCCCGGCGTGAGGGGAACGCCGGGCGCCCGGGCTGTTTCAGCGCCGGTACCGGGGGCTCGGTACCGGTTTCGATCCGGTGCTCAGTACCAGTGGGCGCGACCGCCGATGGCCTTCCCGGTGTTCCCGAGAACGGCCAGGATGATGCCGATGACCGCCAACGCGATCCCGATCGAGTACAAGACGGGGATGCTGGCGATGACACCGACGACAATCAGGATGACGCCGAGAATGATCACGGGAACACCTTCTCCTTCGTAGTCGCCCGGTCCGAGTGCTACCGGGGTGTGGCTACGTAAGGGATTCCCGCCTTGATCGGCGGGAAACAGGTCCATCCGGCGGAAGTTTCCGACGCATTCGGCCTAGCGGGCAGGCAAACCCGCCGGACCGCATTGGGTCTCGTGAGTGGTCAGGACGGTCAGAACCGCCCTGACCACTCACGAGGCGGCAGACCTCAGTACCGGTAGTGGTCCAGCTTGTACGGACCCTCGACGTCCACGCCGATGTACTCGGCCTGGCGCTTGGTCAGCTTCGTCAGGCGGACGCCCAACGCGTCGAGGTGCAGGCGGGCCACCTTTTCGTCGAGGTGCTTGGGCAGCACGTGGACGTCGGTGGTGTACTCGCCCTGCTTCGTGAACAGCTCGATCTGCGCGATCGTCTGGTTGGTGAAGGAGTTCGACATCACGAAGCTCGGGTGACCGGTCGCGTTGCCGAGGTTCATCAGCCTGCCCTCGGACAGCACGATGATCGAGTGTGCCTCGCGGTCCGCCGTCGCGGGGAAGACCCACTCGTGCACCTGCGGCTTGACCTCGATCTTCTGGATGCCCGGGATCTTCGCGAGACCGGCCATGTCGATCTCGTTGTCGAAGTGCCCGACGTTCGCGACGATCGCGTTGTGCTTCATCTTGGCCATCTGGTCGGCCATGATGATGTCGAAGTTGCCGGTGGTGGTGATGAAGATGTCGCCGCGCTCGACGACATCGTCGAGTTCCACGACGTCGAGGCCCTCCATCGCCGCCTGCAGCGCGCAGATCGGGTCGATCTCGGTGACGACCACGCGGGCGCCCTGGCCGCGCAGCGATTCGACCGCGCCCTTGCCGACGTCGCCGTAGCCGCAGACGACCGCGACCTTGCCCGCGATCATCACGTCGGTGCCGCGGTTGAGACCGTCGATGAGCGAGTGGCGGATGCCGTACTTGTTGTCGAACTTCGACTTCGTCACCGAGTCGTTCACGTTCATCGCCGGGAACAGCAGCTCGCCTTCCTTGGCGAGCTTGTAGAGCCGCTTGACGCCGTTGGTGGTCTCCTCGGTGACCCCGCGGACCTCCTTGGCGATGCGGGTGAACCTGCCGGTGTCGCGGCCGAGGCTCTCGCGCAGGGTCTCCAGCACGAGGCCGTACTCCTCGCCGTCTTCCTCGGTCGCCTGCGGAACGGCCCCCGCGCCCTCGAACTCGACACCCTTGTGGATCAGCAGGGTCGCGTCGCCGCCGTCGTCCAGGACCATGTTCGGGACCCGGCCGTCACCGAAGTCGAAGAGCTGGTCGGTGCACCACCAGTATTCGGCGAGCGTCTCGCCCTTCCACGCGAAGACCGAAGAACCCGAGGGGTTCTCGACGGTGCCGTTCGGGCCGACGACGACGGCCGCGGCCGCCTCGTCCTGTGTGGAGAAGATGTTGCAGGACACCCAGCGCACCTCGGCGCCCAGTGCGACGAGCGTCTCGATCAGCACGGCGGTCTGGACGGTCATGTGCAGTGAACCCGCGACCCGCGCGCCCTTCAGCGGCTGCGAGTCGGCGTATTCGCGGCGCAGCGCCATCAAGCCGGGCATCTCGACCTCGGCGAGGCGCAGCTGCTTGCGGCCGGCCTCGGCCAAGGAGAGGTCGGCGACGGCGAATTCGATCCCGTTGACCTTGGACAGGGTGGGGCTCACTGGTTCTCCGATCATCAAGTAGGGCAGGGCAAAGCGGTCCTTCTCCGGTGGTGGGAAGGACGGAGTCGGTACGGGGTTCAGCGCGTGGCCTCGACGACGAAGGCCGGAAAAGGGTTCTGACGCAAGAAAGGCACCTCCACAGTGGGAGGCGCCCTTAAGTCTGTCGTAGCGGGCCGAGCGTGGCGGAAGAAATTCCGTCGCAGCGCCTCTCGACCCGGAACCAGAATGGCAAAACGCCGCGAGCGCTGTCAAGGCGACGTGGATCGCGCCGAGGGTGCGAGGAATTCGGCGCGGACGCCCAGCAGCCGGACCGGTCTGCCGAGTTCGAACATGCCGAGCACGGCCAGCGCCGCCTTCTCGATTTCGGCGGGGTCCGAGGTCGGTGCGGGCAGGGTCACGCTGTGTGTATGAGTCTGGAACGGTGCGAACCGGACCTTGACCGCGACCCGCGCGACGGGCCTGCCTTCCTCGTCGACGTCCTGCGAGACCCGTTTCGCCAGCGCGACGACCTCCGCGGCCATGGCCTCGGGATCGGTGAGGTTCTGCTGGAAGGTCGTCTCGCGGCCGCGGGATCGTGCGACGTAGGGCGTCGCGGTGACCTCGGCGTCGCCGAGTCCTCCGGCGAGGATCCGGTACCACGGGCCGAGCTTCGGGCCGAATCGCGCCGCGAGGTCCGCCGGATCGGCGCCCGCCAGTTCCAGGACGGTGCGATATCCGGCCTCGGCGAGCTTCTTCGTGGTCTTGGCGCCGATGCCCCAAAGCGCGTCCGTCGGCTTCTCGGCCATGATCTCCCACCAGTTGTCCTGGACGAGACGGAAGATCCCCGCCGGTTTGGCGAATCCGGTGGCGAGTTTGGCGCGCAGCTTGTTGTCCCCGATGCCGACCGAGCAGGACAGCCCGGTCTCTTCGGCTACCTCCCGCCGGAGGCCGGCGGCGAGTGCTTCGGGATCGTCGGTGGTGACGCCGAGGAACGCTTCGTCCCAGCCGAGCACCTCGACGACCACCGGGAAGTCCCGCAGGGTCGCCATCACCCGATCGGAGACTTCTTGGTACGCGGGTGCGTCCGTCGCCAGGAAGGTCGCGTCAGGACAGCGTTTCGCGGCGGTTCGCAACGGCATCCCGGACCGGATGCCGAATTCCCGCGCTTCGTACGACGCCGTCGCCACCACGGCGCGTTCGGACGGATCGCCCGTGCCGCCGACGACCACGGGCTTGCCACGCAGCTCAGGCCGCCGGGCGACCTCGACCGCCGCGATGAACTGGTCGAGGTCGACATGGAGCACCCACTCCCGGACGGCCATCCGGCCTAGGACCGTTCGGCGATCTCGTCGCGCATCCGCTGCTCGTTCTCCTGCAGTTCCGGCGTGAAGTTCTCGCCGAAATCCTCGGCTTCGAGGATCTTGCGGATCTCGAGCACGGTGTCGCCGTGCGGGGGAGTGGGACAGCGCTTCGCCCAATCGATCGCTTCGGCGCGCGAAGGCACATCAACGATCCAGAAGCCGCCGACGAGTTCCTTGGTTTCGGCGAACGGGCCGTCGGTGACGGTGGACCCGGCCGCGTTGAGCCTGACCCGTGCGCCCTTCGAACTCTCCTGCAGACCCTCGCCGCCCACCAGAATCCCGGCGTCGAGCATGTCCTGGTTGAACTTCGCCATCGCGGTCAAAGCCTCCATCGGCGGCATCCTCCCGGCTTCGGAATCCTCGTCCGCCTTGATGATGATCATGAACCGCATGCGTCTTCCTCCCAGTGAACCGGACGTATCGGCCGGACTCTACCGGCGCGCGGGGAAGATGATCAGTCGCGCCCGAACCGGGACAGATGCACGATCACCGCCATGGTCACGGTGATCATCCCGGTCAGCAACAGGGCCGGACTGCTCGCGACCATGCCCAGCAGCATCAACAGTCCCGCGGTGATGTCAAGACTCAAGACGACGGCCAGCCGGAGCAGGGGCGGCCGGGCGGGCCTGCCGGAGCTGAGCCGGGCGGCCAGCGCCGGCTCGGTGAGCTCGAACCAGCGCTCGATCTTTTGCAGTTCTTGCCGATCGTGATGGCTCAGCATCGGTTTCTCCTTGGGTACGCCCCGGCCGTCGACATCCACGGGATACCCAGGAGCAGTGCCGGAGAAGCATCGAATTTCGCCGTATGTCGTATAACGATCTATACGCCGTGGCGAAGAAAGATCCATATGTGTCGAATGGTTGCGCCATTAGGGGTTTCGGCACGATGAAAGATCGTCAAAGAGTGGAGGGCTCGGTAGTTTCCACGCTTGTGGCCAGGGTGGCCGCGGATTGCTCCATCTGGGAGGACGCGAGCGATGACCATACCCACCGAACCGATCGGCAGTATTCCCCGTCCTGGCTACCTCGTCGAAGCGCTCGGTGAGCACGCGGCCGGGCGGCTCGACGCCGACGGGCTCGGCGAGTTGCAGGAAAAGGCCCTTGTGGACACCATCAGACGTCTGGAGGAGACCGGCTCGCCGGTCATCACCGACGGGGAACAGGGCAAGCCGAGCTTTGCCACGTATCCTTTGGCGGGACTCACTTCGCTGGCGGCGGACGGTGTCGTCATCCCTTTCGCGGACGGGCACACCCGGCAACTCCCCAGGCTCACCGCCGGACCGTTCCGCTATCAGACCTACTCCGACACCTATCTGCGTGCGGCCAAGAAGCACGCGACCAAGCCGGTGAAGCAGGCGGTGATCGCGGCTTCGGCGATCAGTCTCGTCTATCCCGGTGAAGAATTGGCCGGATATGACAAAGAACAGTTCATCGCCGACCTGGTGAACGAGGCCGAGTCCGATATCCGCCGCAGTCTCGACGCGGGTGCCGACAGTGTTCAGATCGACTTCACGGAAGGCAGGTTGTCGCTGAAGCTCGATCCGTCCGGCGGGCTGTTGCAGTCTTTTGTGGACTTGAACAACGCCGTACTGGACCGGTTCTCCGAGGAGGAACGGAAGAAGATCGGTGTGCACACCTGTCCCGGTGGAGACCAGGATTCCGTGCACAGCCTCGACGTCGATTATGCCGGGCTGCTGCCGGCACTGTTCCAGCTGAAGGTGGGCAACGTCTACGTCCAGCTGGCCAGCGAGGCGGATCCCGAGCGGGCGTTGCGGGTGATCGCCGAGCATTCTCGCCCGGAACAGCGGATCTTCGTCGGCGTGACCGATCCGATCGACCCGCGCGTCGAAACCGCCGAAGAGGTACGGGACAGGGTTCTTCAGGCGGCTCGGTACCTCCCGCCGGACCGGCTGGGCACCTGTGACGACTGCGGCTTCTCGCCGTTCGCCGACGACACCTCGACGTCCCGGGACACCGCGTTCGCCAAGATCGCCGCCCGCGTGGAAGGTACGCGTCTCGCCGCCGAATCGCTCTGACGTCGTGTGATGGGCGCCCTCGGTCAGTTCTGGACCGCGACCCGGATGCCGAGTCCGACCAGGAAGGTGCCCATCACCGCGTCCATCGTGCGACGCACCCGGCCGGAGCCGAAGAACCTCCGCAGCGAACCGACCAGCGTCGCCAGGACGAAGGTCCAGACGACGGCCACCGTGGTGGCCAGCACCGCCAGCTGCAGGGTCTGCGCGGTCGAGGCCGAATGCGGGAGGAATTGGGGGACCAGCGCGAGAAAGAACATCGCGACCTTCGGGTTGAACAGGTTGGTGAGCAGTCCCTGCCGGAATGCCTCCTTGGGCACGACGACCGGCGCCACCTTGTCCTTGAGTTCGCTGTAGTCACCGCGGCGCACCGCCAGCCACGCCTTGACGCCGAGGAAGATCAGGTATGCGGCGCCGATCAGTTTCACCACGGTGAAGGCGATCGCCGACGCGGCGAGGATCGCCGCCACCCCGAGCGCGACCGCGACCACCCAGACGAAGACGCCGAGCGCGATGCCGAGTCCGGCGGCGATGCCGGCCCTGCGCCCGCCGAGGATCGCGCTGCGGGTCACCACCAGGAAATCCGGGCCCGGTGCCATCGCGCCGAGCAGGCAGATCAGGACGAACGAGAGTGCGGTAGCCCCGGAGATCATGCTTCGATGCTATCCGACATCGTCGATGCCCCTGGCCATCACAGCGCCCGGTACGTCGACACCGTCGGGCGTCGTCACCGTCACCCGTTCGACTTCGGTGAAGCCGAACGACAGGTACAGCGGGACACCGGGAAGGGTCGCGGTCAGTGTCAGTGAAGTGAAACCTTCGGCCTTCGCCGCGAGACGACAGGACTCGAGGATCGCGCGCCCGAGCCCGCGCCGCGTCCAGTCGCCGCGGACGAACATGGCGCGCACCCGCGCGGGCTCGGTGGCGGGATCGAGCGGACGGTCGTCGTCCGACGCGCCGCCGGAGCCCGCGTGTGTCTTGTTGCGCCTGCTCCAACCCCCGCACGCGACGATCTCGCCGTTCGCCTCGTGCACGAAGTAGGTGCCGTCTTCGATCAACCGGAGATCGAGGCGCGCGATGTGCTCCGCCGCGCTCGCGGTCTGCCGTTCGTCGTAGAACCGGGGGAACAACTCCAGCACAGAGGCCCGCATCAGCGCCGCGATGGCGGGCGCGTCGGCGAGGGTGGCCGTCCGCTGCGGCGGCGTAAACGTCGTCATGTCGCGGAAGATAACCAATGACGGCGATCCCGCCTATCGGATGATCCCGTGGTGATCACCGACGACGGACGTGAGCTGTGGACCTCGGCGACCGGCCGGGGCGAACCGATCCTGTGCTGCCATGGCGGCCCCGGCCTGACGTCGACGCCGTCCGTGAGCCCCGAGCGCCACGTTCGAGACGGTGAGCGTCCCGGGCGAGGCGCTCGAGACCCGCTCATCGTCGCCCGCGTCACCGCCGTGGAGGTAGCGGATGCCGAGCCCGTCGATCTCGGTCCGGCATTGAGGGAACGCGTTGAGCCGGGACTCGGCGGCCCGCCAGTCGTAGGCCTCCGCCCAGTAGGAGCAAGGGCGTGCTGTCCATGGCGGCCGACGCTGACGAGGGGGGCCGACAATTCCCGGTTCCCGGTATACCGCCCGTTGACCGAGGGCAGATCAGCGAGCTATTCTCGATATGCGAAAGAAAAATTCCGCAGAGCGAAATTGCTGAGGTTTCGATGGTCGATCTTCCCGGTTCGCGTCATGCGCTGCCCTATGTGCTGAACCTGTCGCTGGTCTTCACCGAGTTGCCGCTGCTCGACCGTGCGGAGGCGGCGCGCGCGGCGGGTTTCACCGCGGTCGAGTACTGGTGGCCGTTCGAGACGCCGATGCCGGACACCGCCGAGGTCGAGGCCTTCGTGGCGTCGGTCGAGCGGGCGGGTGTCGCGGTGACCGGACTGAACTTCTTTCCCGGCGACATGGCGGGTGGCGATCGCGGCCTGGTCAGCTGGCCCGGCCGCGAGGACGAGTTCGCCGCCGCGATCGCCGCCGCGATCGACCTCGGCGAGCGGCTCGGCTGCCGCCGGTTCAACGCGCTCTACGGCAACCGGATCGACGGCGCGGACCCGGCCGGGCAGGACAAGCTCGGCCTGTCGAATCTGGCGCTCGCGTCGGACGCGGCCGCGCGGATCGACGCGGAGATCGTCCTGGAGCCGTTGTCGGGGGCGGAGAAGTACCCGCTCAAGACCGCGGACGACGTACTGAAGGTGCTCGACGAACTCGGGCGGGACAACGTGAAGCTGCTGGCCGACCTGTACCACCTGGCGGTCAACGGTGACGACCTCGACACGGTCACGACCGTCCACACCGGACGGATCGGCCATGTGCAGATAGCCGATGCCCCAGGGCGCCACCAGCCGGGGACCGGAACGCTGGACATCGAGGGATACCTGGAAAAGCTGCAGACGGCGGGCTACCGCGGGCAGGTCGGCGTGGAGTACAAGCCCGACGGGCCGAGCGCGGATTCGCTGTCGTGGCTACCTTTCGAACGAAGGGGACTGGCATGACCAAGCTGGGATTCATCGGCCTGGGGATCATGGGCGGGCCGATGGCGGGACATCTCGTCGCCGCCGGTCACGAGGTGAGCGGATTCGACACGAACGCGGACGCGCTCGCGCGGCTGGAAGCCGCGGGCGGCCGGGCCGCGAACGGGGTGACGGACGCCGTGTCGGGCGCGGAGGTCGTCATCACCATGCTGCCGGACCACCCGCAGGTCGAGGCCGTCGTCCTGGCGGCGGGCGGGGCGCTGGAATCGGCGAAACCGGGCACCTTGCTGATCGACATGAGCACGATCCGGCCGGAGACCTCGGTCGCGGTGGCCGAGCGGGCCGGTGAACGGGAGATCCGCGTGCTGGACGCGCCCGTCTCCGGCGGTCAGGCCGGGGCGGAACAGGCTTCACTGTCCATTATGGTCGGCGGCGAGGACGAAGACTTCGCCGCCGCGCTCCCGATCCTGGAGTCGGTCGGCAAGACGATCGTCCACGTCGGACCGCACGGCGCCGGCCAGGTCGTCAAGGCCGCGAACCAGCTGGTGGTCGGCGGGACGTACGGACTGATCGCCGAAGCCATCGTGCTGCTCGAAGCCTCGGGCGTGGACGCCGGTGTCGGGCTGGACGTCCTCGCGGGCGGGCTGGCGGGCAGCCGGATCCTCGAGCTCAAGCGGAAGTCCATGGTGGCGAGGGAGTTCGCGCCGGGCTTCCGGATCGACCTGCACCACAAGGACATGGGCATCGCCCTCGCCGCCGCCAGGCAGGCGGACGTCGCGTTGCCGCTCACCGGGCTGGTTGCCCAACTCGTCGCCGCCGGACGGGCGATGGGACACGGCTCGCTCGATCACTCCGCCCTGCTGAAGGTCGTCGAAACGCTGTCCGGCGCGGAAAGCAAGGAGTGAGGAATGCCCAGAATCCCCGCCATGCAGGCCGTCGTCGACGTCCTGGTCAGTGAGGGCGTCGACACCGCGTTCGGCTGCCCCGGCGCCGCGATCCTCCCGCTGTACCACGCGATGCGGGACAGCGGGATCGAGCATCTGATCGTGCGCCACGAAGAGGGCGCGACCCATATGGCCGACGGCTGGGCGAGGACCACCGGCAACGTCGGTGTCGCGATCGGTACTTCCGGGCCCGCCGGGACGAACATGATCACCGGCCTCTACACCGCGCAGGCCGACTCGATCCCGATCCTGTGCGTCACCGGTCAGGCCGACTCACGGAAGCTGCACACCGAAGCGTTCCAGGCCGTCGACATCGTCGAGATCGCCAAGCCGGTGACGAAGTGGGCCGTGCAGGTCAAGGAGGCGGCCCAGCTGCCCTGGGTTTTCCGGGAGGCGTTCCGGATCGCGCGGTCCGGCCGCCCGGGCCCGGTGCTGATCGATCTGCCGATCGACGTCCAGCGGCAGGAGATCGAATGGGACTCCAGTATCGACTCGCCGCTGCCGGTCACCACGGCGACGCCGTCACCGGCGAGGGTCGAGCGTGCGCTGGATCTGCTGCTGGCCGCCGAACGGCCGCTGTTCCTCGCGGGCGGTGGTGTCGTGCTCGGCGACGCGAGCGACCGGCTGCGGACCGCGGCCGAACTGCTCGGTGTCCCGGTCGGCGTGACGTTGATGGGCAAGGGGACCTTCCCCGAGGACCACGAACTGTTCGCCGGCATGGCGGGCATCCAGACCTCGCAGCGATGGGCGAACGCGGCCTTCCTCGAAGCGGACCTGGTGGTGGCCCTCGGTGCGCGGTTCGGCGACCGGCACACCGGTGAACTCGACGTCTACCGCGGGAACCGGAAGTTCGTCCACGTCGACATCGAGCCGACGCAACTGGGCAAGGTGTTCGGGCCGGACCTCGGCATCGTGTCGGACACGGGTGCCTTCCTGGACGCGTTGATCGAGGCGGCGTCGAAGCGTTCCCCGACGCGGGATCGCGCGTGGCCGCGGCGGATCGGGGAACTCAGGAAGAGCCTGCCGCGACGCGAGGACTTCGAGGACACCCCCATCAAGGCGCCCCGGGTGTTCAAGGAGATCAACGAGTTCTACGGCGAGGACACCTACTTCGTCACCGCGATCGGCCTCTACCAGATCTGGTCCGGGCAGTTCCAGCGCGCGCACAAGCCGCGGCACTACCAGGTGTGCGGCCAGGCGGGCCCGCTCGGCTGGGAGATCCCGGCGGCGATCGGGGTCAAGAAGGCGAAACCGGAGGCCGAGGTCGTCGGCGTCGTCGGGGACTACTCGTTCCAGTTCCTGGTGGAGGAACTGGCGGTGGCCGCGCAGTACGACGTCGGATTCGTGCTGATCATGCTGAACAACGAGTACCTCGGGCTCATCCGGCAGGCCGAGACCGGCTACGGGATGAACGTCGAGGTCGACATCCACTACGACAAGATCGGTACGGACAATGTGAAGGTCATGGAGGCCTACGGCTGCTCCGGCACCCGCGTCACCGAGCCGGGCGAGATCCGGGCTTCGCTGGAGTGGGCGCGCGAGGAGGCCGGGCGGACGTCGCGGCCGGTGCTGGTGGAGATCATGATCGAACGCGAAGGGAACGCCGCGATGGGCAAGGCGCTCGACAGCGTCGTCGAGTTCGAGCCGATCGCGGGCTGACGACGGGCGCAAGAACTCGTGAGTGGTAAGGACGGGTAACTAGTCAGGTCCCCCGGG
>NZ_AOHO01000077.1 GCF_000342005.1 Amycolatopsis decaplanina DSM 44594 | reverse complement strand
GAGATGTGGTGTCAAGATCACTAGCAGAGGCCCGACCCATACCCGCAACCGGCATCAAAGACAGGCTCTTAGACCTTGAGATCAGTGCCGGCGTGCCCGCTCGAGGGTGGATGAGAATGCCGGTTCTGATGCCGTGAAGGCCTCCTTCCCTACTGTGAGGATCAATGCCAGGAACTTAAGCGGCAGTGCCCGAGGTTTCTCAGACCGTCCATAAAGGACGCCTGCGGTGTCGAATTGTCCGATTGCTCATTATTTGCCCGTTTCCTCAAGTCCGTGAAGGCCTCCTTCAGGGACTCTGAGTCCCTCAAGGAGGCCTTCACGGACCCCACCAACCCTCGTCGGCGAACCATCAGTGCCTGAACGGGCGGTATCCACTGGAGTCGGACCGCCCGACCTGGGCGAACATTCCTGAAACGCGACCGCCCCACCGGCCTTAAGTTTCTGGCATTGACTGTGAGGGTAGGGAAGGAGGCCTTAACGGCATCTCAGGCACTGGCCGCGTCCACCACCGATCACACCAGCCTCGTCTGCAACGATTCGGTTAGCACACGAATCGCCACTCACGACCACCCCGAGGCCTCCGCAACAACCGTCCTCGCCACCCACAAGGCCAGGAGCGGGTGCCTGACGAGGTGAAGGGAACTTTCCCCTCACCGCACGCGCCGAAAGCCCCCTTCACCACAGCTGTGGCGGCTTCTCGCGAACGGCACAGGCTCGACGATGTCGCGAAAGCCACTTTCGAGACGTCCGACGTCGCGAAAGTGGCTTTCGCGACACCCGACGACGGCAAGCCCACGAGCGATCGGGCACGACACCTTTGCCCCACCCGTCGTTGGAACCCGAATCGCCACTCATGACCACCTCGGCCACCAGGCTCAGCCGTGGCGGCCGGTGTGCCAGGCGTGCCACGCGTAGGCCTGCGCGTCCGTGAGCGACGCCACCTGGTCGACGACCACGCGCAGGCGGGCCGCGTCGTCCGCGGCGGCTTCCCAAGCGGGCAGGAACAAGCCGTCCAGCGCGTCCGGCGCGCGGCGGCACAGCGCGCCGACCAGCTCGGCGAGCGTCTGACGCTGACCGTCCTGCATCGCGAGGCGCCGCTTGTCGCTCATCACGTACCGCAACGCGAGCGCCTTGAACAACGCGACCTCGGCCGCGACCTGCTCCGGGATGACCAGCCGCGCGGCGTAGCGGCTGAGCGGCCCCTCGCCATACACCTCCCTCGTCGCGCCGACCACCGCCGTCGCGAACCTGCCGACCAGCTCGCTCGTCAACCGCTTCAGCGCGACCTGCGCCTTGAGCGAGCCGTCGAGCCCCGGTTCGATGAGTTCGGAGACCACGGGCAGGTCGAGCAGTTCCTTCGCCGCACCCTCCAAAGTGGACCGGGATTGGTGCGAAAACCTCCGAGCCGCCTCGGCCACCGCCGCGCGTTCCTCCGCGTCGGCCAGTACCCGCAACGAGATCCGGCCCGCCAGCACCCCGTCCTCGACGTCGTGCACGGAGTACGCGACGTCGTCGGACCAGTCCATGATCTGCGCTTCCAGACAGGTGCGGCGGTCCGGCGCGCCCGCCCGGACCCACGCGAACACCTCGGCGTCGTCGGCGTAGACGCCGTACTTCGGATTGCCCTCTTCACGTGGCCACGGGTACTTCGTCGAGGCGTCGAGACAGGCACGGGTGAGGTTCAGCCCGCCCACGGCCCCGCCTTCGCGCAGGACCTTGGGCTCCAGCCTGGTCAGGATCCGCAACGTCTGCGCGTTGCCCTCGAAACCACCGCACGGCTGCGCGACCTCGTTCAGCGCGCGCTCGCCGTTGTGCCCGAACGGCGGGTGCCCGATGTCGTGCGCGAGGCCGGCGGTGTCCACCAGATCCGGGTCCGCGCCCAGTTCGTCCGCGATCCCCCTGCCGATCTGGGCGACCTCCAGCGAATGTGTCAGCCTCGTGCGGGGGACGCCGCTGACCTCGGCGCCTTCACCCGGGCCGACCACCTGCGTCTTGCCCGCCAGCCGCCGCAGGGCCGCCGAGTGCAGCACGCGTGCGCGATCACGGGCGAAGGCGCTTCGCCCGTCCTCGGCGCCTTCCAACGCCGCGCCCTTGGGCCGCTCGGGCAGCAGGCGCGCCCTGTCGGCCTCGGTGTAGGTGTCCACGCGACCAGCTTAAACGCGCTCACCGACACTTATCGGGTGTCAGACCTCGCCGGTACCGAACAGACTGTCCGCCGGCGACTTCGTGAGGCGGTAGTACAGCAGCGCGCCGGTCTCGCGGACGATGTAGCGCGCCTGTGTCTCGCGGGTCTGCACGATCGGGCCTCGATGGGTGGGCGACGTCCAGGTCTGGAGCCCGAGGTCGTCGGCCATCACCCGCGCGCGGAAGGAGTGCCACGGGTCGCTGACCAGCACGGCGGTCTTCCAGCCCCGATTCCGCACCTGATCGGCGACCGCACGGAGGCTCCGCAGGGTGTCACTGCCCTCACCGACCGGCAGCGTCGCCGACGCGGGGACGCCGCGTTTGCGCAGCCACTGCGCGCCCGCGTGCGCCTCGGTGTAGTTGTCGTCGGCCTTCTTTCCGCCCGCGGTGACGATCACCTTGGCGACGCCCTGGTCGTACAGCGTCTTCGCCTTGGCCAGCCGCGCCTGGAAGATCTCCGACGGCCTGCCGTTGTACTGGGCCGCGCCGAGCACCACGATGACGTCGGCCTGATCGCGCACGTCCTCCCGCGCGACCTGCCAGACCCGGAACGCCGTCCCGCCGATCACCGCGACGACGACCAGCAGGAACCCCGCCAGGATCCGGCGCACCCAGTTCGCGCGGGTGGGTTTGATCCTTTCGGCGGTACTCACGCGGGAGATTCTCGCAGAGCGGCGAGACGATCTCAGAGCCAGCCGTGCTCTTCGGCGAGCCGCACCGCCTCGGCCCGTGTCCGCGCCCCGGTCTTGCCCATCGCGGCCGAAAGATGGTTGCGCACGGTGCCTTCGGAAAGGTGCAGCGCGCGGGCGATGTCGGCCACCGTGCTGCCGTCCTTGGCGGCCTTGAGCACGTCGTGTTCGCGTCCGGTGAGCGGGCTCGCGCCGGTGGCGAGGGATTCGGCGGCGAGCGCCGGATCGACCACCCTGAGCCCGCCGTGGACCCTGCGGACGGCGTCGACGAGCTGCTCCGGCGGAGCGTCCTTGACCACGAATCCCGCGGCGCCCGCCGCCATCGCCCGCGAGAGGTAACCAGGCCTGCCGAAGGTGGTGCAGATGATGATCCGGCACAACGGGAGCGCACCGTGCAGCTCGGCGGCGGCTTCGAGACCGTCCTTGCCCGGCATCTGGACGTCGAGCAGCGCCACGTCCGGGGTGGTCTCCTTCGCCCGTTGAAGCACTTCGTCACCCGAGCCGACTTGGGCGACCACCTCGATGTCGGTTTCGAGGCCGAGCACGGTGGCCAACGCCCCGCGCACCATCGCCTGGTCGTCGGCGAGCAGGACCCGGATCACGCGCAGCCTCCAGCCGGTTCGGTGAGCGGCGCCCGCGCGCCGCTCCGCACGGCGGACTCCGGTACCTCCGCGCGGACGAGCCATCCTCCCGCAGAAGGCGCCGTGGCAGTCAAGGTTCCGCCGACCTCGTCCAGCCGTTCGGTGAGCCCGCGCAGCCCGTTCCCCGCGGCGACCTCGCCGCCGTCACCGTCGTCCTCGATCTCCAGCCAGGTCTTGCCGAGGCGGACCTTGACCCGCTTCGCCCCGGAATGCCGGATCACGTTCGTGACCGCCTCCCGCAGCACGTACCCGAAGGTCCGCTGCAGGGCGGGGTCGACGTTGTCCACCGCGTGCGGCAGGTCCGCGTCGATCTCGGCCGCCCGCAACGCCGCCCGCGCCCCGGCGACCTCCGCCGACAGCGACACTTCGCGATACTCGGAGACCGTGGCGCGGATGTCCGAGAGGGCGCTGCGGGTCAGGTTCTCGACGTCGGTGATCTCCTGGAGAGCGCGCGGGTCGTCCTTGCCGCTCTCCAGGATCCGGCGGGCGAGCCCGGCCTTGACCGTGATGGTGGTGAGACTGTGGCCGAGGATGTCGTGCAGATCCCGCGCCAGTCGCTCGCGTTCACCCGCCACCGCGAGCGTCGCGATCTCCCGGTTCGCCGCCTCCAGCTTCCGCACCGCGCGGACCAGGTTCGCCATGAAGAACATCGCCGCCGTGATCGAGGTGACGGCCACGAGATCCCCGAAGTCGTCCTTCCCGAGCGCCAGGTGGACGCCCAGCACCAGCAACAAGGCCCCGCCGTCCAGGATCAGCGCCCACGCCGGGGGCAGTGTGAAGGCCAGCACCGCCGTCGCGTAGATCAGGATGTATGGGTTGTTGTCGTGCAGGAAGACCAAGGTGAGGCCGATGAGCAGCATCACTACCGAAAAGAAGTAGGTCGTCTTCCGCCGGGAAGGGCGCAACGTGAGCGGGAACAGCACGTAGCAGGCACCGTAGAGGAGCAAGAGAGCGGTGATCACGAGCTCTTCCACGGTGACCCCGTCGGTGGTCAGCTCGACCACCGTGGGGATGAAGCTCGGCAGGATGAAGGCGATCCCGAGTACGGCCCACCGCCACGGCCGGGGCCCCCTCCCGGTCCGCGGCGGCATGTCCGACCACCAGTTCTCACGGTTGTTCAAGCCCGTCTGCACCCTGCCCGGGTAGTTCTTCACCTGGTCACCTTTTCTCAGACCCGCGCACTGTCCTTACGGTAACGCCTGATCACCAGCGCCCCGAGGACGGCGGTCCACGCCGCCAGCACGCCGAGCGCGGCCGGGAGACTCACCGTGAGATGGTCGGTGACGACCGGGCGGACCAGCTGGATCAGCCAGTACGTCGGCGTCACCTGGGCGATGTCGGCCATCCACGACGGCATCCCGTCGATGGGGATCCACAGGCCGCCGAGGAAGCCCATGCCCATCATGACGATCATGTTCAGCGGCTGCATCGACTCCGGGGTGCCGAACTGGCCCAGCAACAGACCGAGCAGCACCAGAGGGATCGCGCCGAGCCAGATGCCCAGCACCAGCCGCAGCCAGCCCGCGGCGTCGAGGTGGACACCCTGGACCAGGACGCCGACCAGGGGAACGACCAGCAGCGACGGAAGCGCGACGAGCATCGCCGACAGTGCCTTGCCACCGAGGTAGCCGGTGCCGGTCAACGGGGTCAGCCGCAGCTGGCGCTGCCAGCCCGTGGACCGCTCGATGGCCAGTTTCGCGCCGCTCGTCATCGCGGCGGAGAAGGTTCCGAAGGCCATCATGTTGACCATGATCACCCCGGAGATGTCCACGTTGGCGGTGCTGAAAACGTTGGCCTGCAACAGGAACATCAGCACCGGGAAGGCGACCGCGAAGAACACGAACCGCGTCGAGCGGAAGGTTCGGACGATCTCGGTCTTGAGATAGGTCGGGTTCATCGGACGGCTTCCTCGGCGTTCTCGGTGTCGTCGGTGGTCAGGGAAAGGAACGCGCCTTCGAGGCCGACGGCGCTGATCTCGATGTCGTGTGCTTCGGGGACTTCGGTCATCAGGGCCCGCAGCGTGACGTCGGAATCGGAACTGGAGATCGCGACGCGGCCGCCGCGGAGTTCGAACCCGGTGATCGCGGGCAGCCCCGCGATCACCGGTTCCGCCGCCGCGGGCACCGCCGCGCGGATCGTGCGTCCCCCTGCCAGCGCACGGACCTGCGCGACCGAACCGTCCGCGACGATCCGCCCCGACCGCATCAGCACCACACGGTCGGCGAACTCTTCGGCCTCTTCGAGATAGTGGGTGGCGAACAGGACCGTGCGGCCGGAGTTCGTGTACTCGTACATCGACTTCCAGAACTCGCGGCGCGTGCCGACGTCCATCGCGGCGGTCGGCTCGTCGAGGATCAGCAGATCGGGATCGCTCACGAGCGCGACGGCGAACCGCACGCGCTGCTTCTGCCCGCCGGAAAGCTTGGTGGAGCGCCGGTTCGCGAGATCCTCGATCCCGGCGCGGCGCAGCGCCTCCCGCACGGGCATCGGCTCGCGGTGCAGCGCCGCGACCATGCCGACCGTCTCGGCGACCGTGAGATCCTCGACCAGCGCGCCGCCCTGCAGCATCGCGCCGATCATCCCGTCGCCGACCGCGTCACCCGGCTCGCGTCCGAAGACGGTCACGCTGCCACTGTCGGGCAAGGACAGGCCCAGGATCATGTCGACGGTCGTGGATTTGCCCGCGCCGTTGGGGCCGAGGAGCGCGACCACCTCGCCCGGCGCGATCGTCAGGTCCACGCCGTCGACGGCGTGGACGTCGCCGTAATGCTTACGCAGGCCGGAAAGCCGTACCGCCGCCCCCGCGGTGATGTCTTGTTCTCGCATGCCTGAAGCTTGTCGCGCCAGGGCGTCCCGTCCGTGGGCCGCGCGTCATGACCTGAGGGTGACAGTTGTCAGGGGTGGACTTCCCCAGCGGGCAGGGGCGGCTCACCCACGATGCCGATGTGACGGTAGAGGCAGGTGTCGTGACCTGGTGGCGGGCCTCGTGAGTGGTTAGGACGGTTAGAACCGTCCTAACCACTCACGAGCCCCACCGCGGTCCGCCGCTCAGGTCGCCTGAAGTACGTGAAGGCCCCCTTCATTGCGCTAGACGCAATGAAGGGGGCCTTCACGTACTTCCGACGGTGTCTCAGGCGCCGATCAGGCGACCCGCCAGGTAGGACTCCAGTTTGTCGATCGCGACCCGTTCCTGCGCCATGGTGTCGCGCTCCCGCACGGTCACCGCGTGGTCGTTGAGCGAGTCGAAGTCGACGGTGACGCAGTACGGCGTGCCGATCTCGTCCTGGCGCCGGTAGCGGCGGCCGATCGCGCCGGCGTCGTCGAAGTCGGTGTTCCAGTGCTTTCGCAGCGCCGCCGCGACGTCGCGCGCCTTCGGCGTGAGATCGGCGTTGCGGGACAACGGGAGGACGGCGACCTTGAACGGCGCGAGCCGGTAGTCCAGCTTGAGCACCGCGCGGGTGTCGGTGCTGCCCTTGGCGTTCGGCACCTCTTCCTCGTGGTAGGCGTCGACGAGGAACGCCATCATCGACCGGCCGACACCGGCCGCGGGCTCGATGACGAACGGGCGGAACCGCTGCTTCGTGGCCTGGTCGAAGAACGACAGGTCCACACCGGAGTGGTTCGAGTGCGTCGTGAGGTCGAAGTCGGTGCGGTTCGCGATGCCTTCGAGCTCGCCCCATTCCTGGCCCGCGTTGAACGCGAAGCGGTACTCGATGTCGACGGTGCGCTTCGAGTAGTGGGAGAGCTTTTCCTTCGGGTGCTCGTAGAGGCGGAGGTTGTCCGCCTTGATGCCGAGGTCCTTGTACCACTCGGTGCGCGCGTCGATCCAGTACTGGTGCCAGGTCTCGTCCTCGCCCGGCTCGACGAAGAACTCCATCTCCATCTGCTCGAACTCGCGCGTGCGGAAGATGAAGTTGCCCGGCGTGATCTCGTTCCGGAACGACTTGCCGATCTGGCCGATGCCGAACGGCGGCTTCTTGCGCGCCGCGGTCTGCACGTTGAGGAAGTTGATGAAGATGCCCTGCGCGGTCTCCGGGCGGAGGTAGTGCACGCCTTCCTCGGACTCGACCGGGCCGAGGTAGGTCTTGAGCATCATGTTGAAGTCACGCGGCGCGGTGTACTGCCCGCGGGTGCCGCAGTTCGGGCACGGCACCTCGGACAGGTCGTCCTCGGACACCTCCTTGCCCGACCGGGCGGAGAAGTCCTCGGCCAGCTGGTCGGCGCGGAAACGCTTGTGGCAGGAGAGACATTCGATCAGCGGGTCGGTGAAGACGTCGAGGTGACCCGACGCGACCCACACCTGGCGCGGCAGGATCACCGAGGAGTCGAGGCCGACGACGTCGTCGCGGCTCTGCACGACGGTCTTCCACCACTGGCGCTTGATGTTGTCCTTGAGTTCGACACCGAGGGGCCCGTAGTCCCACGCCGACTTGGTACCGCCGTAGATCTCTCCACACGGGAAAACGAAGCCTCGACGCTTGCACAGGCTGACGACGGTCTCAATGGTGTTGGCGGGCACTCCACGCTCCGAAGCATGCGGGGACGGGTATGGACTAGAAGGACAAGACTAACCGCCCGTCCCCGCACGACCTCCGGCGAGGTTGGAACCGCTCAGGGCCTGCTGACCAACGAGGCGGTGACGATGCGGTTGTCCTCGTAACCGTCGGTCCCGCCGACGTACTCGCCACCACAGGTGACCAGCACCAGCCGATGCGGCCCGTCCGGTCCGAACAGCTTCTCCGCCTGCTCGGCCAGCTTCGTCTTGTGCACGGTGACGATCTCGCCGATCTTGTAGACCCACTTGCCGCCGTCGGTGTCGACGAGATCGACCTCTTGACCGGTCTTGAGCCGCCACAGTTCGTCGAACGGCCCCTTCTTGCCCTTCCAGTTCACGTGCCCGGAAAGCAGGGAAGCGCCCTGGTCGGCGCCCAGTTTCGCACCCCACCAGGTGGCTTCGTCGAGCCCCTCGGGGATGGGGAGGGTCCCGTCCGCGGTCAGTTCCTTGCGGATCAGTTTCGCCGTGCCGCCACCGGGAAGTTTGACCGTGCCGGGCGCCTGGCCCGTCTCGGCCGGGGCTTCGGGCGTCTGCACCGCCGACGTGTTCGCCTGGTCCTGGGCGGCCGCGACGACCGGATCACTCTTTTCAGTGAACACAAGCCCGGTGAATACGAACACCGCGACCACGGCCGCCACCACGAAGATCGCGCTACAGGCGAGGATCCACCCCAGGCCGGAGCGCTTCTTCGGCTGTTCCTCGCTCGCCGCGGCGGTCTCGTTCACGTCAAACCGTCCCACCATCGGGTATTACTCCTTGCTCGCGTCAAGCCGCCGGAGCGGCCGGTGTCGCTAGACACGCGACGTGAGCCGAGAGAGGTTGCACCGACTTCAGGCGGGCGGCCCGGAAACGAGAGTCGCGACGATGACCCTGTTGTCCCGGTAGCCGTCCGTCCCGCCGAGGTAGTCACCGCCGCAGGTGACCAGGACCAGCCGGTGCGGCCCGCTCTGCGCGAACAACTTCGCCGCCTGCGCGGGCAGGTCGTTCTTGTGCATGGTGACGACCTCGCGCACGCGATAGACCCAGATACCGCCCGTCGCGTCGCTGACGGCGACCTCCTGCCCCTCGCGCATCCGCCACAGCTCGTCGAACGGCCCTTTGACGCCGCCCCAGTTGACGTGCCCGGAGATCAGCGCCGTGCCCGCTTCGGCGCCGAGCCGCGCACCCCACCAGGCCGCGTCGCCGAGCCCGCGCGGGACCGGGAGGACACCGTCGGAGTTGACTTCGGAGCGGACGAGTTTCGCCGATCCGCCTTCGGGCAGGCGGATGGTGCCGGGCCGCTGCCCGCGCTTCGCACTGTCCGCGGGCAGAGCCAAGGGAGCACCGTCTTCGCCCGGCATGACCGCGGGTTCCGCGAACGAAGCCGCCGGTTCCGGCGGGATCCAGGTCAGCACGATCACGCCCGCTGAGATGGCGAGCGCGGAGACGACGGCAGAAAGTGCCGCCAGCCAGGGCCGCACGGCGCCGCTACTTCTCCCGTACCGGAGCGGGCTCACGACGGCGGAAGAGCAGCATGGCCGCGGCGCCGATCACGATGCCGCCACCCAGCAGTCCGAGCCCGACCACGGTCCGCGTCGAGTCGGCGGCCTGCGGCGGGACACCGCCCGCGGGCACGATCCCCGGCACCGCGGGCTGCTCGGGCGCCGCGCCCGGTCCCGTGCCGCCGGCGGGCTTCGCCACGAAGTTCTTCGGGATCGCGCAGCTCACGCCGCCGAGCACGATCGTCGTGCGGGCCTCGCGCAGGTCCTTGCCGTCCTCGTCGCGCACGTGCGTGACGATGTCCAGTTTCCAGCCCGCCACCGCGGTCACGTCACCGCTGCGCCAGCCGTCCTGCCGGATGAGCTGATCGAAGGCGGTCACCCGGGACACGGTCAGGTCGGAGGTGGTCTTTCCCTTGTCGATGCTCTCGTTCTTGACCAGCGACGGCGGGCCGAGTTTGAGCCCCTTGACGTCGACGCCCGAAGCGCCGGACGGCTTGAGCGCGCCGGATTCGTCCCGCACCCAGATCTTGCTCACGCTCGTCGACGACGTCGCCTTGCTCGGCGAGGAGCAGTCGACGGCGCTCTTCGCACCTTCGAGCACCAGCACGGTGTTGTCGGCGGGCTTCGCGCCGCCACGCCCGTTGTCGATCAGGGCGTAGTTGCTCTCCGCGACCGCTGTCGGGACCGTGGTCTGCTGCAACGCGGCGATCACGTTGTGGTCGCGGCTGGCGATACCGGGCGGGTACGGGCTCTGCGCGCCGTAGCGGCCCAGGTTGATGTCCCATTTGTCGCCGAAGGTGTTTCGCTCTTCGACACGCGGGACGACGGTGCGGTCCGGGGAGAGTTTCGACTGGCCGGGCGTCAGCGGCGAACGCTGGGTCTCGGTGATCAGCGATCCCGGATTCCCGATGCGCACCGACGCCACGTTCGCGAACGACACGGGGCCCGTCTTCTCATCGACGGCCTGCGTCGTCTGCGCCGAGGCGAGCCCCGGAACCGACGCCAAAGCGACGGCCGCCGTCACGGCGGCCAGCTTCGTCACGAAACGAGTCATGTCTCCCCACTGCCTCTCCGGGCCCTCAGAGCGCGGTCGTCAGCGTACGAGAAGCGACGAAACGCTCCGCGACAACCTTGCACCGTTGGCGACCACATGCGAAGTGGAATGGTCATTTCTTCGCGAAGTCACCCGAATGGAGCAGTAACGGCACCGCCAGGTGGTCGCCCGGTCGGCGAACAGACCACTAGGGACGGGAACACTAAGATGGGCTGGACTGTTACTGGCAATGACTTCGGAAATCATGATGGACTTGGAGGCGGCGATGGCTACGGTGACCCCGGACTCGGCCGCCCCGGGCTTCACGGAAGACCCCGGACCGCATTCGTCGGCCCGTCCCCCCGCCGCACCCGCCGCGTCGGCTTCGCCCGCCGTCCTCGCGGACGCGGGCGACCTGCTCAGGGCGCTCGCCGCGCCCGTGCGCATCGCCATCGTCCTGCAACTGCGTAGCGCGGACAGGTGCGTACACGAACTGGTGGACACACTCGATGTCGCGCAGCCGCTGATCAGCCAGCACCTGCGGGTACTGAAGACAGCGGGTGTCGTACAGGGTGAGCGACGCGGCCGTGAGGTGGTGTACCGGCTGGTCGACGATCACCTTGCGCATATCGTGGTGGACGCCGTAGCCCACGTTCAGGAGGGGAAGTGAGCATGAGTCCGACGACGGCCAACAGTTCCGCGCCGGTGCCGGGACGCCGGTCGACGAAACAGCGGGCCGCCGTGGTCGAGCTGCTCAAGGAGATCGACGACTTCCGTTCCGCCCAGGAACTGCACGACGAGCTGCGCAAACGCGGCGACGGTATCGGCCTCACGACGGTGTACCGGACGCTGCAGTCGCTCTCGGAGGCGGGCGAGATCGACGTCCTGCGCACCGACACCGGCGAGGCCATCTACCGGCGTTGCTCCTCGCACCACCACCATCACCTGGTGTGCCGGCTCTGCGGCAGCACCGTCGAGGTCGAGGGACCGGCCGTGGAGCGGTGGGCGGAGAAGATCGCCATGGAGCACGGCTTCTCCGACATCAGCCACACCGTGGAGATCGTCGGGACCTGCTCCAACCACTGACGCGCTGTGCGTCTCGTGAGTGGTAAGGACGGTTAGAACCGTCCTTACCACTCACGAGGCGACGCATCGGTTCAGTACTCGTAAGGGTCCTTCGGCGCCGGCACCTGCCGCACCGAGGTGAGTGTCAAGTCCGGCATGTAGCTGTTCTCCCGCACCGCGGTGCCCGGCACGACCGTCCCGGTGACCTCCAGCCAGGTGTCGTTGCCGAACCTCGACGCGCCCTCGCCCACCAGCCGCACGGTGATCGGGAACGCGTCGGCCGCGCAGCAGCCGATGACCATCCTGGCCAGCATCGTGTTGCCCTCGTTGTGCACGACGAACCCGGACAACCGCACCGTGCGCCCGTTCAGGGTCCCGCTCTTGTCCCAACCCGCCCGGCTGACGAACTCGTTGACCTCCAGCGGCACCACGTCCCCGGCGGGCAGGGGCGGGAAGGCGGCCGCGTTGCTCGCCGAAGCGCTTTGCGGCGCCCGTGCCTCGGTCCGCGTCACCGAGTCGGCACCCAGCGCGGGCGGCGCGACCAGGAACACGGCCAGCACCGGCACCATCAGCAGCCAGGCCGAACGGGTGTTGTGCTCGTGCGCGTGGACGTCGCCCGCGGAGACGGCGGCGGCACGGGCGGCCAGCAGATCGCGGACGATCGCGACCGCGCCCAGCGCGACCATCACCGCGCCGCCCGCGATGATCCACGGCTGCTGCGCGGGTTTGACGTAACGCAGGTAGTCGCCGTTGATCGTGATCTTGAGCAGCGCACCGCCGAGCAGGATCAGCAGGATGTTCTGGGTCTCGCGTTTCACGCGCCACCTCCGAGGATGAGCACGCCGGAGACGACGGCGCAGGACAACGCGACGACGAACGTCACCGGCGCGAACCTCAGCGCGAAGGATTTGCCGAAGGTGCCGGTCTGCAGGGCGAAGAGCTTCACGTCGATCGCGGGACCGACCACCAGGAACACCAGCTTCGGCAGCAACGGCATCGCGGTCAGCGACGCGGCGACGAAGGCGTCGGCCTCACTGCACAGCGCCAGCACGACGGCGAGCACGGCCATCACCAGCACCCCGAGCACGATCTGCTCCCCCAGCACGCCGAACCACTTGGCGGGCACCAGCACGTTCATCGCGGCGGCGATCATCGCGCCGAGCACGAGGAATCCGCCCGCCTCGACCAAGTCCGCCCGCGCGGTTTCGGCGAAGGTCTTCCAGCGCGAACCGCGCTGAACCTCCGGAAGCCGTCGCAAAGCCCGTTCCGCGATCCAGTCGAGCTTGCCCCACTTCGCCCACAGCCAGCCCATCACCATCGCCGTGGCGAGCGAACCGGCGAACCGGGCGAACACCATCTCCGGGTTCGCGGGGAACGCCACCGCGGTGGCGACCAGGACCACCGGGTTCACCGCGGGCGCGGCCAGCAGGAACGTCAGGGCGGCCGCGGGTGCGACACCCTGGCCGATCAGCCGCCGCGCCACCGGCACCGACGCGCATTCGCAACCCGGCAGGGCGACACCCGCCAGGCCCGCGACACCGACCGCCGCGCCTGCCCGGCGAGGGAGCACCTTCTCCAGCACCCGCGCGGGCACGAACGCCGCGATCGCACCGCTGATCAGCACCCCGAGCACCAGGAACGGCAGCGCCTGCACACAGACGGCGACGAACACCGTCGAGCCGGTCCGCAGGGCGGGCACGTCGAACACCTGCTGGAGCCAGCTCTGCCCGAGGATCGCGATCAGCAGGATCGCGCAGAGCACCTCGATCGAGGTGATCTTGAACCGCCGGGCCGGCTTCTTCTCCGGGGCGCTTCTGGAAATGGTTTCCATGCGCGAGATGATGCCAGGTGACCCTGCGTTCCGGTCGTCACTCCCCGGGGCCAATGCCCAGAAGATCGCCGCGCAGCTGCGACGCGGTGGACACGACCAGCATGAGCAGCGTTCCGAGCGGCGAAGGGTCCATGCCCTCGGCCGGGAACGCGTACCTCAGCGTGATGTCGATCCCCTTCTCCGAACGCACGACACCGAGCGTCCCGAACAGGCCCTGTCCGGCGCGTTCCGCCGCCGAGGCCGCGATCGCCGGATCGTCCGGCAGGTCCCAGGCGACGACGCAGGTCAGGCTCAGCACGGTCAGCCCTTCGGCCAGCCGGGTCGCCTGGATGACGCACGGGACGTCCGCGTGCGAGAAGGTCAGCGCGCCGTCGTCGTCGACGTGGACTTCGAGATAGCGCTCCAGGGCTTCCCGTGCCGACGTCAGCAACGCCGCCGTGTCCGCTGCTTCGGTGGTCATGCGGTCCCTTCGGAAGCCTTGTCGACGGCTCCGCCGAAGCGGCGGTCCCGTTTCGCGAACTCGAGGCACGCCCGCCACAGGTGGGTGCGGTCGAAGTCGGGGAAGAGCGTGTCCTGGTAGACCATCTCGGCGTAGGCCGACTGCCAGAGCAGGAAGTTCGACGTCCGCTGTTCCCCCGACGGCCGCAGGAACAGGTCCACGTCCGGCATCTCGGGCTGGTACAGGTACTTGCCGATGGTCTTCTCGGTGACCTTGTCCGGGTTCAGCTTCCCGTCGGCGACGTCCTGGGCGATCCGGCGCATGGCGTCGCCCAGTTCGGCACGTCCGCCGTAGTTGACGCACATGGTCATGTTCAGCGCCGTGTTGTGTTTCGTCTTCTCCTCGGCGACCTGCAGTTCCTTGATGACGCTCGCCCACAGCTTGGGACGGCGGCCCGCCCAGCGGATGCGGACGCCGATCGAACCGAGGTAGTCGACCTGGCGGCGGATGGTGTCGCGGTTGAAGCCCATCAGGAAGCGGACCTCTTCCGGGCTCCGCTTCCAGTTCTCCGTGGAGAAGGCGTACACCGACAGCCATTTGACGCCCAGCTCCACGGCACCGCTGGCGACGTCGATCATCACCGCTTCACCGCGTTTGTGGCCTTCGATCCGCGGCAGTCCCCGCTGGTTGGCCCAGCGGCCGTTGCCGTCCATCACCAGCGCCACATGCTTCGGGAGGAGTTCCTTGGGGATCTCCGGCGGCCGGGCACCGGACGGATGCGGCTCCGGCGCGCGAAGTTCGAATTGTGACGCCTTGTTCTCGCGTCCCCTGCGCAGCACCTTCGAGCCTCCTGATCGAGTGAACCTGTGCCTGCGACCCTACTGCGCCGGCGTGGCGCCCTCCCGCGCACGCCTCTCCACCAGCGGCAGCGACCGCAACTGGCGCTCCAGATGCCACTGCAGATGCGCCGCGACCAGGCCGGACGCGTCCCGCCGCGGCACGGGCTGCGACGCTTCGGCCACCGGCCACTCGCCGTGCAGGAGCGCCGCGAGCAGGGTCAGCACCTCGTGGGAGGGATGGACACAGCCGGGGACCCGGCAATCCGGGCACATCGAGCCGCCGGCGGACACGCTGAACGCCTTGTGCGGTCCCGGCAGGCCGCATCGGGCGCATTCCGTGATCGCGGGCGCCCAGCCTGCGTACGCCATGGCCCGCAGGAAGAAGGCGTCGAGGATGAGGGAACTGTCCCGTTCGCCGCCCGCGAGTGCGCGCAGGGCGCCGACGACGAGCATGTAGAGCTTGAGCACCGGTTCGCCCTCTTCGGCGGACAACCGGTCCGCGGTCTCGGCGATGGCGCTCGCGGCGGTGTAGCGCTGGTAGTCGGCCACCAGCGGCAGCGCGAAGGCGTCGACCGTCTCGACCTGGGTGATCACGTCGAGGGAGCGGCCTGTGTAGAACTGCACGTCGACGTGCCCGAACGGCTCCAACCGCGCCCCGAAGCGCGATGACGTCCGACGCACGCCTTTCGCGACCGCACGGACCTTGCCGTGCCGCCGCGTGAGCAGGGTGACGATCCGGTCGGCCTCACCCAGCTTGTGCGTCCGCAACACCACTCCGGTGTCGCGATAGAGGTTCACCACCCCGACATCGTCCCACCCGGGACCGACATCGGGGCGGTGCGCCCCGGAATCAGCAGTAGCGGCCGTAGCAGCTCGGCACGGACGCGGCCGCGACGATCGAGATGATGATCATCACGATGGCGAAGAGACAGCCGAGGCCACCGATGATCGACGCGATCATGCACATGGTCCTCGTCGACCTCGACGCGTCCGCGGCGGCGGCGTAGTTGCCCTGCATCTTGTAGGTGTTGACCTCGTTGGACTTCATGATCGCGAAGATCGCGATGATCCAGCAGAGGAAGATGCAGCCGATCGCCCAGCCCTTGTAGTCCTTGATGGCGTTGATGTCGCCACCGCCACCGGGCATGCCGCCCGGCGCACCGTAGGGAGACGGCGCGCCGTACGGGGCGGGCTGGCCATAAGGAGCGGGCATGCCACCGGACGGCGGACCATAGCCAGGCTGCTGTCCGTAGGGCTGCTGCTGGCCATAGGGGTTGGTCATTGAATTGGTCCTCGTTGTTCTTTCGTCTGCGGTGGGGCTAGATGCTCGCGGCGACCAGGATGATCCAGAGAAGGGAGAACAGGCAGCCGACGCCGCCGATGATCGAGGCGATCATGCACATGGTCTTCGTCGACTTCGACGCGTCCATGGCGGCGGCGTAGTTGCCCTGCATCTTGTAGGTGTTGACCTCGTTGGACTTCATGATCGCGAAGATCGCGATGATCCAGCAGAGGAAGATGCAGCCGATCGCCCAGCCCTTGTAGTCCGGGATCGAGTTGATGTCGCCACCGCCGGGCATGCCGCCCGGAGCGCCGTACGGCGCGGGCTGGCCGTACGGTGCGGGCTGACCGTAGGGCGCCGGCTGGCCGTACGGCATCGGGTTCGCGCCGGAAGGCTGGCCGTACGGCGCGGGCGTGGCGCCGGACGGGGGTCCGTATCCGGGCTGAGGCTGCTGGCCATAGGGCTGCTGCTGGCCGTAGCCGGGCTGCTGGCCGTACGGGTTCGTCATCGGGTTCCCCACTTTTGTCGTGCTTCCCGACGGGTGGATCCCGCCGGTCGTTCCTTACTGCTGCGGTGTTCCGGGGCCGTTCGGCCCATCCGCTCCGGGCAACTGCTGCCTCAGCTGCTCCGGGGTGATCTTCTGCGTCGGCTCGGCTTCGTCGAACCCGGACGGCGCCGGTTGCGGCTGCCCCGGGCGGAGGACCTGGGTCGGCTCGGCCTCGCTCAGGGCCGGTTCAGGCTGGGACTCCGGAGACGGCTGCGCGGTTCCCTGCGGCTGCTGCCCGAACGGCTGCGGCTGTTGCTGCTGGGACTGCTGGCCGAACTGGCCCTGCTGCTGCGGCGCGCCGAACGGCTGCTGCGGCGGCTGCTGGCCGAACGGCGAAGGCTGCGCGGGGAACGACGGCGAAGACGGCGGCGGCGCCGGGAATCCCGGGGTCTGGCCGAACGGCGCCGACGCGGGCGCGGCGGCGGCTTCGCCCGGGACGACGACGGTGCTGAGGATCTTGTCGGCGAACGTCTGCTTCTTCTGGTCCCACAGCGGCCAGAGGTAACCGAGGCCGCAGACCCAGCCGTCCAGGTTGTGGCACAGGTCCCGGACGAAGGCCATCAGCGGGCCGATCGGCTGGCCGTCGCTCTCACGGACGAGCTTGATGTTCACCATCTTCTTGCCGAGCGACTGGCCGGTGGTGCCCATCTTGATCCACCGGTTGTAGACGGTCCAGCCGAGGCCCGCGAGGTAGCCGATGGCGGAGATGATGCCGCCGATGAGCGAATTCGCGTTCGTGGCGATGATGGCGCCGATGATCGGGAGCACGACGATCGGCGCGAAGTCGATCAGGGTCCCGGCCGCGCGCAGGCCCCAGTGGGCGTAGTCGGTTTGCGGGCCGAACTGGGAGGCCGGGCCGAACGGCGACTGCTGGCCCTGCTGCCCGAACGGCGACGACTGCTGCGGCTGCTGCCCGAACGGCGACTGCTGCTGCGCGCCGAACGGCTGCTGCGGTTGCTGCGGCTGCTGGCCGAAGGGCGACTGCTGTTGCGACTGCTGGCCGAAGGGTGAGGACGGCTGCTCGCCGGAAGCCTGCTGGCCGAACGGCGAAGGCTGGTCCCCCTGAGGCTGCGCGGGCTGCTGGCCGAACGGCGAAGGCTGGTCACCCTGCGGAGGCTGTTGCCCGAACGGCGAGGGCTGCTCTCCCGATGGCGGCTGTCCGAACGGCTGCTGCGGCTGCGGTGACTGCTGCTGCCCGTCCCCCGGCGGAGGCCCGGATCCGGGCGGCGGCTGCTGTCCCGGCGGCTGCTGGCCGTAGGGAGTGGTCATCGAAATCCCCTCGCTGGTTCCTCGCCCCTGGCGCACGGGGCCTCGTGCGGCGACCCGGGCTGAATGTACGGCATGGGTACGCGCCGAGCAGACCGGTGCGCGGGAGCGTACTCGGTACCACCGACGATCCGGGCCTCGGCCCGGTACTCAGACGTAGAGCGAGGTGAACGGGGCGAAGGGCAGGTTACGGATGACGAACCAGACGACGAACACGACACCGAACGCGAGCGGCGTCCAGCGCCAGTGCAGCCAGCTGTTCACCGCACGGCCGCGGAGCCTGCCGACCGCCCAGGCGACGGTGCTCCAGACGAGCAGCAGAACGACCACAAAGGACACCGCGTTGTAGTGCAGCGCGGCGGGGATGTCCCCGTGCAGCGCGCTGTAGACCATGCGCATGCCACCGCAGCCGGGACAGGCGATACCCAGCAGCGCCTTGGTGGGACAGACCGGAAGCGGCCCGCCCGGAGTGGTGGGATCGCCCAGCCAGAGGACGACGCAGCCCGCCGCGGCGCCGGCGGCGACGGCCAGGGGCGGTCCCAGCGCGCGGGTCCGTGCTTTGAACCCGCGCGCCGGGAATCCCGTGTAGACGGACGTCGTCACGGCGTGAAGCTTCCCGCCGACGCGCCGATGATGACCATCACCACGATGAAGATGATGTACAGCAGGAAAAGACCACCGGTGGCGATCGCTCCCCACATGGACCACTTCTTCGCGTCGTCGGCGGCCTTCTGGGCTTCGGCGTGGAAGCCCTGCGACCACAACGTCTGCACCTGGCTCGACTTCACGATCGCCACGATACCCAGCGGCAAGCAGCACAACACCGTGCAGAGGATGGCCCACACCAGGTTGTTGTCCGGCGGAGGACCGTAGTTCGGCATGCCGCCGTAATACGGTTGCTGCGGCGGTGGCCCGCCCGGAGGCGGGTAGTTCGGGTACTGGTCGGTCATGAGGTCTCCCCCTCGATCGCCGGGATCAGCGGTAGTTGTTCACGTCCACCGAGGCCGCGAAGACACCCAGGACGACGACGAGGACAACGTACAGAACGATGAGCACGCCACCGACGATCGCCGCGATGATCGACCACTTCTTGGCGGCGTCGGCCGCTTCCTGCGCCGCGGCGGGCTGACCCTGCGCCCAGAGGGTGTTCACCTGGTTCGCCTTGACGATGGCGACGATGCCGAAGGGCAGGCAGCACAGGATCGTGGTGAGGATGGCCCACACCAGGTTGTTGTTGGGCGGCGGGCCGGGGTTGTTGAAGCCGCCACCGCCCTGAGGGTCGCCGGAGTAGTTGGGCAGGCCCTGGTTGTCGGTCATTTACCGCTTTCCCTTCACGAATGAGATGTGGAAATCGACCCGGGCGCCCGCCGCCCGATCAGCGATCACCGGAGTCAAGGGTTGAGACTCTAAGGTCACCCGTCCGGTTCCACACCATCAACCGGTCTCCGCGACCGAATCGAGACATTCCGTTAAGTCAGAAGCCCAGCCGTCGCAACTGACGGGGGTCGCGCTGCCACTCTTTGGCGACCTTGATGTGCAGATCGAGGTAGACCTTCGAACCGAGGAGCCCCTCGATCTGCTGCCGGGCGCGGGCTCCGACGTCCTTCAGGCGCTCACCCTTGTGCCCGAGGATGATGCCCTTCTGACTCGGTCGTTCCACATAAAGGAACGCGTGCACGTCGATCATGTCGTCCCTGCCCTCGTGCGGCAGCATTTCCTCGACGGTGACGGCGATCGAATGCGGGAGTTCGTCCCGGACACCCTCCAGCGCGGCCTCGCGGATCAGCTCGGCGACCAGGGTCTGCTCGGGCTCGTCGGTGAGTTCGCCGCCCGGATACAGTTGCGGGCCTTCGGGAAGGTGGCGCACCAGCAGGTCCGCGAGCGCGCCGACCTGGAAACCGTCCACAGCGGACACCGGGATCAGCTCGGCGAACTCCATGACCTCCTGCAGGGCGAGCAGCTGCTCGGCGACCTGTTCGGGCTTCACGAGATCCGTCTTGGTGACGACGCCGATCACCGGGGTGCGCTTCGCGATCTTTTTGAGTTCGGCGGCGATGAATCGGTCACCGGGGCCGACCTTTTCGTTGGCGGGCACGCAAAATCCGACAACGTCCACTTCGGACCATGTCGAGTGGACGATGTCGTTGAGCCGCTCGCCGAGCAGGGTCCTCGGCCGGTGCAGGCCCGGTGTGTCGATGATCACCAGCTGGGCGTCGTCGCGGTGGACGATGCCGCGGATGGCGTGCCGGGTGGTCTGCGGTTTGCTGGAGGTGATCGCGACCTTGCTGCCGACGAGTGCGTTGGTCAGCGTCGACTTGCCGGCGTTGGGCCGCCCGACGAAGCAGGCGAAACCGGAACGGTGCGGCTCGGCCATCAGTTCAGCACCTTGCCACTGGGGTCGGCCAGGTAGATCGGGGCGTTTTCGGCGATGTCGCGCACCGCGTGCACGGAAGCCTCTTTGAGCAGGCCTTCGGCGGTGACCACGACGGCGGCCTCGATCCCTTCGGCTCCGCTCGAAACGGCGGCGGCGACGGCGGCCTGCAGCGCGGTGAGCTTGAACGACGGCTGGTCGACCGTGCTCGCCGCGTAGGTACGGCCGTCGGTGTCGCGGAGCGCGGCGCCCTCGGCGGCCTGGGTGCGGGCTCGCGCGGACCTGGCCAGGGTCACCAGCTTCTCGTCCTCGGCGTCCAGCTCAGGCATGTTCGACACTCCTGTCACTTTCATCGGGCTGCGGGACCCGGGTCCGGCGCCTGCCCTGGGCTGCGTCGGTCACCGCGTCCGCGTCGGCGGGGTGGACGACCACCGTGGTGATCCGCATCCGCCCGCGCCGGTCCTTACCGCCTTCGGCGAACAGCCGAAGTCCGGCGACCTCGGCTTCGGCCCCCGGCAGCGGGACCCTACCCAGTCGCTCGGCGAGCAGTCCGCCCACGGTCTCCACGTCGTGGTCTTCGAGGTCGATCCCGAACAGTTCGCCCAGGTCGTCGATCGAGAGCCGGGACGAGACGCGGACCGCGCCGTTTTCGAGTTCTTCGACCTCGGGGCGTTCGTCGGTGTCGGATTCGTCGGTGATCTCGCCGACGATCTCCTCGAGGATGTCCTCGATGGTGAGCAGGCCGGCGGTGCCGCCGTACTCGTCGACGGCGATCGCCATGTGGTTGTGCGAGACCTGCATCTCCTTGAGCAGCTCGTCGAGCCGCTTGGAATCGGGCACGAAGCTCGCCGGGTTCATCAGCTCCCCGACCTGGCGCTGCGAGCCGCCCTCGGCCATGTAGGCGGGCATGAGGTCCTTGATGTTGACCACGCCCACCACGTCGTCGACGGAGTCTCCGATCACCGGCAGCCGGGTGAACCCGGTGCGCAGGGCCAGCGCGAGCGCCTGGCGCACGGTCTTGTCGTGCTCGATCCAGACGATCTCCGTACGCGGCACCATGACCTCGCGCGCGACGGTGTCACCGAGTTCGAACACCGAGTGGATCATCTCGCGTTCGGATTCCTCGACGACGCCGCGTTCCTGGGCGAGGTCGACCAGTTCGCGCAGTTCGACTTCGGAGGTGAACGGGCCCTCGCGGAAGCCGCGGCCGGGGGTGATGGCGTTACCGAGGACGATCAGCAGCCTGCTGAGCGGGCCGAGGATCGATCCGAGGACGCGGACGGGGCCCGCGACGACGAGGCCGATCCGGTAGGGGTGCTGGCGGCCGAGGGTGCGCGGGCCGACCCCGATGAGCACGTAGCTCACCACGACCATCACACCCGCGGCGACGACGATGGCGAGCCACAGCGGCCGGATCCAGCCGAGGATGTCGACGGTGACCAGCACGGTGGCGGTCAGCTCGCAGGTCATCCGCAGCAACAGGATCAGGTTGATGTGGCGGCGGCGTTCGGCGATGACCAGCGACAGCTGCCGCGCACCGGGGCGGCCGAGCCGGACGAGGCCGTCGGCGCGGGCCTTGGACACCGTGCTGACCGCCGCGTCGGCGGCCGCGAACACCCCGGCGAGCAGGATCAGCGCGATGGCGATGACCAGCAGGCCCGTGGGACTACCCATGTCGGCGAGCCGCCTAGGCGGGTGGCTCTTCGGCGGGCACGGCGTCGAGGCCTGCGGTGCCGAGGAGCCTGTCGTCCGCGGAACGCTGCGCGTCGCGCTTGTTGTGCGCGGCCACGGCCGCCTGGAACTCGCCGAGGATCCGCTTCTGCAGCCCGAACATCTCGCGTTCCTCGGCGGGTTCGGCGTGGTCGTAGCCGAGCAGGTGCAGCACGCCGTGCGTGGTGAGCAGGTGCAGCTCGTCCATCAGCGAGTGCCCCGCCGTCTTGGCCTGGTCCTTCGCGAACGCCGGGCACAGCACGATGTCGCCGAGCAGCGCGGGCGAGGCGTCGGGTGCGTCGGGGCGGCGCGACGAGTCGAGCTCGTCCATCGGGAAGGCCATCACGTCGGTGGGCCCTGGCAGGTCCATCCACCGCTCGTGCAGGTCCTCCATCACCTCGAGGGTGACGAGCAGGATGGACAGCTCGGCGAGCGGGCTGACCTCCATCTTGTCGAGCGCGAAGCGGGCGGCCGACACGATGGAGGCCTCGTCGACGTTCACGCCCGATTCATTGGCGATCTCGATGCTCATTCTTCATCCCCGATGGTGCGCGCGACCGCTGATCCGTAGACAGACCTCCGGCCTGCCTCCGCATCAGCGGGGCCTCCGGCCGAAAACGCGCGCTCTCTGGTCACCTTGAGCAACGGGCGCTCATTCCTCATCGCCGCTGCCCTTTCCAACCGCTGCCTTGGTTCTGCCGGCCCTGGTCCTGGCTGTCCTGCAGCGCCTGCCACTTCTCGTACGCGTCGACGATGTCGCCGACGAGCTTGTGCCGCACCACGTCCTGGCTGGTGAGCTGGGCGAAGTGCAGGTCCTCGACACCTTCGAGGATGTCGCGGACCACCCGCAGGCCGCTCTTCTGGCCGTTGGGGAGGTCGACCTGGGTGACGTCACCGGTGACGACGATCTTGGCGCCGAACCCGAGCCGGGTGAGGAACATCTTCATCTGTTCCGGCGTGGTGTTCTGCGCTTCGTCGAGGATGATGAAGGCGTCGTTGAGAGTGCGGCCGCGCATGTACGCCAGCGGCGCGATCTCGATGGTGCCGGCCTGCATCAGCCGCGGGATCGACTCGGGCTCGACCATGTCGTGCAGCGCGTCGTAGAGCGGGCGCAGGTACGGGTCGATCTTCTCGTTGAGCGTGCCCGGCAGATAGCCGAGGCGCTCGCCCGCTTCGACCGCGGGGCGGGTCAGCACGATGCGCGTGACCTGCTTCGCCTGCAGCGCCTGGACGGCCTTGGCCATGGCGAGATACGTCTTGCCGGTACCGGCTGGGCCGATGCCGAAGACGATCGTGTGCTTGTCGATGGCGTCGACGTAGCGCTTCTGGTTGAGCGTCTTGGGCCGGATCGTCTTGCCGCGCCGGGAGATGATGTTCATGCTCAGCACTTCGGCAGGTGACTCGTGGTCACCGGTGGAGAGCATGCCGACGGTGCGGCGGACGGTGGCCGGGTCGACCTGCTGGCCTCGGCCGGCGAGCGTCACGAGTTCGGCGAAGACACGTTCGGCGAAGGCGACGTCGGCGGGGGCGCCGGTCAGGGTGACCTCGTTGCCCCGGACGTGGACGTCGGCGGCGAGGAGTTCTTCGGCGACGCGGAGGTTTTCGTCCCTCGAGCCGAGCAGGCTGAGCGCGGCGGCGTCGGGGATGGGGAATCGGGACTGGGCCGCTTCGGCGATCGTGGCCTCGTCGGCCTTCGTCGGGGTGACGTCCGCGGGAACGTCGGGTCGGGCGGCTTCACCCGGTACGGTTCCGGCCACGTGGCCTCGGGCCTACTTCCTGCGCTTAAGCTGCGATTTTCAACGACAGTGACAAGGTCGATGTTACTGGTTGCGGGTGGCGGCACGCAGTCCGGTTTCCGCAGGCCGCGCGCTTCAGCGCCCGAAATGCCCCAGCTGCTCGCCGCCGAGCACGTGCGCGTGCACGTGGAAAACGGTCTGTCCGGCGTCACCGTCGGTGTTGAACACCACCCGGTAACCGGACTCGGCGATCCCCTCGATCTCCGCGACCTTCTCGGCCGCCGAGGCGACGTCCGCCAGCAACTGCGGATCCGCCGCGGCCAGCTCGGCGACGTTCCGGTACCGCTTCTTCGGCACCACGAGCACGTGGACCCGCGCCTGCGGCGCTATGTCCCGGAACGCATACGTCGTCGCGTCTTCGTACACCTTGTCGGACGGGATCTCGCCCGCGATGATCCGCTCGAACAACGTCTCCGCGTCACTCATTCCCCCACCCTATCCCCCACCCGGCCCAGCCCACGCGACGCCGCACTCGCGTGCTCGAACCCGGATCTCGCGTGCCCAAAGACGGATCTCACGTGACTGGAGCCGGATTTCACGTGATCGGCATCCAGTCACGCGAGTCACGCCTTCGATCACGCGAGTCACGCCTTCCCCTCACCAGGCGAGGGCCGCCAGGCCCTACGCCGTTCACCGCCCCACCTCACCAGCCCTACGCTTCGCTCCACGCCCGCCAACCGCCGCCGACCGCACCGTGGGGGGTCCGGGGGGCTCGGCCCCCCGGGCAGACACGCGGAACCGCGCCGCGGCGCGAATTTCGGGGCGTAGCTTGCGAAGCCCCCGAAATGAAGACGCCGCGGCGCGGTGGAGCCTGGGGGTCGCTCCACCGCCGCCGCGGCTCCGCCGGACCGAGGGGGGAGGTGCCCGGCGGGGATTCACGCGCGCGACTGGGTTTCATCCCCAGTGGCGCGCCGAAACCGTGTGTTGCGCGTCAGTTGACGAGAGTAACGGCTGTTTGCGTGATCGCGCCATAACTCGCCGCAAATTAGTGGGGTGTTTTTTCACTTCCAGCGGTCCGTGAGAACTCCCAGCGCGCCCAGCGCGACGGCGGCGGCGGTGGAGGTGCGTAAAACGGTGGGGCCCAACCGGATGGCGGTGGCGCCGGCGTCGGTGAGGGTGGTGAGTTCGTCGTCGGTGATGCCGCCTTCGGGGCCGACGACGAGGAGGATGTCGCCTTGTGCCGGGAGTTCGATCTCGGTGAGGCGGGTGGTGATGCCGGATTCGAGGACGAGTGCGCGGGAAACGGTCTGGGCGAGTTCGGCGAGTTCGCGGGTGGTGGCGGGTTCGGCGACTTCGGGGATGTGGGCGCGGCGGGCTTGTTTGGCGGCGGCGCGCGCGGTGGTGCGCCAGCGGGTGAGTGCTTTGTCGCCGCGGGTTCCTTCTTCCCAGCGGGCGACGCTGCGGGCGGCGCGCCAGGGAACGATGGCGTCGGCGCCCGCTTCGGTGGCGAGTTCGACGGCGAGTTCGCCGCGGTCGCCTTTGGCGAGTGCCTGGGCGACGATGACGCGCAGTGCGGGTGGTTCCTCGGTCCAGTGTTCTTCGATGGCGAGGGTGAGTGCCGCGTCCCGGCCCGCCTGGACGGCTTCGACGACGCAGCGTGCCATGCCGCCTTCGCCGTCGGAGAGCACGAGACGTTCGCCGACGCGCAGGCGGCGGACGGTGGCGGCGTGCCGGGCTTCCTCACCGTCGAGTGTGGTGCGCCCGGAAGCGGGCAGCGTGGCGGTGAGGAAGACCGGCAGTGTCGTCTCGGGCACGGATTACCGGTGGTTCTTGGTGCGCAGCTTGGAGAACAGCCCGCCGGGTTTGGAACCGTTCGAGGAGAGTGACGGCACGTCTTCGCCGCGCTGCTGGGCGAGTTCGACGAGGAGGTCGCGCTGGGCGTCGTCCAGTTTGGTCGGCACGACGACGTCGATGTGGACGTGCAGGTCGCCGCGGCCGTCGACGCGGCCGGAGGACCGCAGCCGGGGCATGCCCTTGCCGGTGAGCACGAGTTCGGTGGCGGGCTGGGTTCCCGGCTCGATGTCGAGTTCGTAGTCGCCGTCGATGAGTGTCTCGATGGGCACCGTGGCACCGAGGGCGGCGGTGGTCATCGGGATGCGGAAGTTGCAGTGGAGGTCGTTGCCCTGGCGGACGAAGACCTCGTGGGGCGACTCGTCGATCTCGACGTACAGGTCGCCCGCGGGGCCACCGCCGGGGCCGACCTCGCCCTGGCCGGAGAGGCGGATGCGCATGCCGTCGCCGACGCCCGGCGGGATCTTGGCGGTGACGTTGCGGCGGGCGCGGACCCGGCCGTCACCGCCGCATTGGCGGCAGGGGTCGGGGATGACCTCGCCGAAGCCGCGGCAGACCGGGCAGGGGCGGGCGGTGACGACCTGGCCGAGGAAGGACCGCTGCACGGACTGGACCTCGCCCGCTCCACCGCAGGTGTCGCAGGTCTTGGTGCCGGTGCCTTCGGCCGCGCCGGCGCCGCGGCACAGGTCGCAGACGATGGCGGTGTCGACGGTGATCTCGCGGTCGACGCCGGTGGCACAGTCCTCGAGGGTCAGGCCGAGGCGGATGAGCGCGTCGGACCCGGGCTGCACGCGGCTGCGCGGGCCACGGCCGCGGCCGCCGCCACCTCCGGCGGCGCCGAAGAAGGCGTCCATGATGTCGCCGAGGCCGCCGAAGCCCGAGAACGGGTCTCCGCCTCCGCCGCGGGCCCCGCCGTCCATCGGGTCGCCACCGAGGTCGACGACCTTGCGCTTCTGCGGATCCGACAGCACCTCGTACGCGGTGGTCACCTCGCCGAAGCGGTGCTGTGCGTCCTCCGACGGGTTGACGTCGGGGTGCAGTTCACGGGCCAGTTTGCGGTACGCGCGCTTGATCTCCTGATCCGTCGCGTTCTTCGCAACCCCGAGAATGCCGTAATAGTCCCTCGCCACCGTCTTCGCCTTCTCCTTCTGACTTCGACCTCAACGCCGCGTTCAGCGGCCGGAGAGGATCTGCCCCACGTAGTTCGCCACCGCACGCACCGCGGCGATGGTGTTCGGGTAGTCCATCCTGGTCGGCCCGACGACGCCCATCCCGCCCAGCAGCATGTCGTCCATGCCGTAGCCGATGGACACCACTGAGGTGCTGCGCATCTGCTCGTCCTCATTTTCCTCACCGATGCGCACGCTGATCGCACCGGGGTTGCGCGCGGCCGCGAGGAGCTTGAGCACGATGACCTGCTCCTCGAGCGCCTCCAGCACCTGCCGCAGCGATCCGGGGAAGTCGGAGACGTTGCGGGTGAGGTTGGCCGTGCCGCCGAGCACCAGCCGCTCTTCGGGGTGCTCGACCAGCGATTCCACCAGCACGGTGCAGACGCGGGTGAGGCTGTCGCGCAGTTCACCCGGCGACTTCTCGGGCAGTTCGGCGACCGCCGCCGCGGCCTCGGAGAGGCGGCGGCCAGCCAGAGCCCCGTTGAGCACCGTGCGCAGCCTGCCGACGTTCTCTTCGGTGATGACGTCCCCGAGGTCGACGGTGCGCTGGTCGACGCGGCCGGAATCGGTGATCAGCACCAGCATCAGCCGGGCCGGGGTGAGCGGCACCACTTCGAGGTGGCGGACGGCGGAGTTGGTCATCGTCGGGTACTGGATGACCGCGACCTGCCTGGTCAGCTGGGCGAGCAACCGGACGGACCGGCGCAGGACGTCGTCGACGTCGGTGCCGCTGTCGAGGAAGGCCGTGATGGCCCGGCGTTCGGCCGAGCTGAGCGGTTTGACCTCGGCGATCCGGTCGACGAAGAGCCGGTATCCCTTGTCGGTCGGGATGCGGCCCGCGCTGGTGTGGGGCTGTGTGATGTAGCCCTCTTCTTCCAGCGCCGCCATGTCGTTACGCACCGTGGCGCTGGACACACCGAGGTTGTGCCTGTCGACGATCGCCTTGGATCCGACGGGCTCCTGGTTGGACACGTAATCGGCGACGATCGCGCGCAGCACTTCGAAGCGGCGCTCTTCCGCGTTGGCCACCTGCACCTCCCTCGGCTCGTCCTCACGACGAGTTTACGGAAGGCGGGGCGCGCGGGGCGTCACCGGACTTCTTTGGGGCCTCGTGAGTGGCTAGGACGGTTCTAACCGTCCTAGCCACTCACGAGGCCCACCGGGCTGTTCGGCCGCCGCCGAAGCGCCGGGTGGCGGCGGACATGACGGCGAACGAGCGCCGTCCGCCTCGGCCATCGTCTCCGGTGCGGGTCAGGGCGAGCGTGCCTCCAGGAGGCGGATCCGCGACGCTTTCGCGGCCGGAATCAGCCACCCGCATCGCCGGCCGCCTCATTTCCGATATGACGAAGACGGTAACCAGGACTTCGACAACAATCCGACGTAAAGCCTTGAACACCGTGAGCGGGTTCCGGTGATCCACACTGACAGAAATAACAAAACCGTCACTTGAATGCCATTTCGGGTTTTCATGGTGTTGCCATCGAGATGCACTGGTAGCGGGCTTGACAATCGCGGACATGATCAGCCGTCACTCCATGACAACTCGACGACCGGTAAGTCGTTTTCCATTGACGGGACGGGGCCGGCGGGTTTCCATCTGTGCCACGTGCGGAAAACCCCGGCACGACTGCGACAGTTCTCGCGATCAAGGCATTTCATCGACCGACCTCACCTTCCGACTCAGTGTGGAGTGCAGTATGACTTTTTCCTTTCGCCATGGCCTGATCGCCACCATGACCGCGACACTGGTCGCGGCCGGCGCGATGGCGACCCAGTCGGTGGGCGCCCCGGCGGCGAGCGCGGACACGAATTCGGTCTACATCTCGTCTTCACCACTTCCCGCCGGTGAGAACGGCGATGTGGTCAAGTCCCAGCCCTCGACCTACAACGGGGCGAAGGCGACGCGGATCCAATATCTGTCCCGGGACAACAAGGACAAGCAAGTCGCGGTGAGCGGCACTGTCCTGGTGCCGAACAACCCGTGGAACGGTCCCGGCGAGCGGCCGATCGTGGCCTACGCGCCCTTCACCTTCGGTATGGGATCGGACTGCGCCCCCTCGAAAACCCTCGCGGGCGAAGGGGCCTCGGACCTGGTCTCCGGTTTCCAGGGCAGTTTCGTCAACGCGCTGCTCGGCGCCGGGTTCGCCGTGGCGCAGACCGACTACATCGGGCCGTGGGTGGAAGGCGGTGGTGATCACCCGTACGTCATCCGGTTGTCCGAGGCGCACACCGTGCTCGACGTCATCCGAGCCGCACAGCGACTGCCCGGTACCGGCCTGCCCGCCGACGGCCCGGTGGGCATCGCCGGATATTCCGAGGGCGGCAGTGCCGCCGCGGCCGCCGCCGAACTGGCCGCCACCTACGCGCCCGAACTGAACGTCGAAGGTGTCTACTCCGGCGCACCACCCGCCGACAAGGCCGCGCTGTCGAAGTCGCTCGACGGCGGAATGTACTTCGGGTTCCTGGGTTACGCCCTGATCGGCATCAATCAGGCCTACCCCGAGGCCAAGTTGATGAACCTGGCCAACCAGACCGGTGCCGAACTGTTCCTGCAGGCCCGTCAGACCTGCACCTTGAACGCGGTCTTCCGGTTCATGTACAAGCAGTCCGGTTCGCTGACCGAGAACGGCAGGCCCGTGTCCTCTTACCTGGCCCAACCGCCGTTCGACGCGATCGTGGCGGAGAACCGGATCGGCACCGTCAAGCCCGCCATGCCGGTCATGGTCGAACAGAGCCCGATGGACGACGTCATCCCGGCCGCCGTTGGCAAGCAGATGGCGAAGGACTGGTGCGGCAAGGGCGCCAACGTCC
Source organism: Amycolatopsis decaplanina DSM 44594 (assembly GCF_000342005.1). Classification (GTDB taxonomy): domain Bacteria; phylum Actinomycetota; class Actinomycetes; order Mycobacteriales; family Pseudonocardiaceae; genus Amycolatopsis; species Amycolatopsis decaplanina. The sequence continues at coordinate 255,007 of NZ_AOHO01000077.1, read as the reverse complement.
AGTGGAAGGACTTGGCGTCCTTCACGCCGTTCTTCTCCCACGCGCTGGGCATGACGACAGCGCCCAACGACGCCACCGAGTGGTTGAAGGGGGCGTTCAACGGGCAAGCCGGCAGCGGCAACTGCGGCCGGTTCTGATCTCGTGAGTGGTAAAGACGGTTAGAACCGTCCTTACCACTCACGAGGGTGCCGTCAGCTGTTGCGCGGGAACCCGAGGTTCACTCCGCCCTGCGAAGGATCCGGCCACCGCGAGGTGACGACCTTCGTCCGCGTGAAGAAGTGGAATCCCTCCGGCCCGTAGGCGTGGCTGTCCCCGAACAGCGAGTCCTTCCACCCGCCGAACGAGTAGTAGCCGACCGGCACCGGGATCGGCACGTTCACGCCGACCATCCCGACTTCGACCTCGTTCTGGAACCGCCGCGCGGCCCGTCCGTCGTTGGTGAAGATCGCGGTGCCGTTGCCGTAGGGGTTGGCGTTGACCAGCTCCAGCGCCGCGTCGTACCCCTCGGCCCGCGCGACCGCCAGCACCGGCCCGAAGATCTCGTCGGTGTAGACCGACATGCCCGGGGTGACGTGGTCGAACAGCGTCGGGCCGAGCCAGAACCCGCCGTCCTCACCGTCGACCTCGACGCCGCGGCCGTCGACGACGAGCCGGGCGCCCGCTTCGACACCCGCCTCCACATAGGATTCGACGCGTTCGTGGTGGGCGGCGGTGACGAGCGGCCCCATCTCCGAGGTGGGCCTTCTGCCGTCGCCGACGCGCAGCCGCGTGATCCGCTCGGCGATCTTCGCGACCAGTTCGTCGCCGACCGGGTCGACCGCGACCACGACCGACACCGCCATGCACCGCTCCCCCGCCGAGCCGAAGCCCGCCGAGACGGCCGCGTCGGCGGCGAGGTCGAGGTCGGCGTCCGGGAGGACGACCATGTGGTTCTTCGCGCCGCCGAGCGCCTGCACGCGTTTCCCGTGCCTGGTCCCGGTTTCGTAGACGTACTTCGCGATCGGCGTCGACCCGACGAACGAGATCGCCTTGACGTCGCGGTGTTCCAGCAACCCGTCGACGGCCACCTTGTCGCCGTGCAGGACGTTCAAGACGCCGTCGGGCAGGCCCGCCTCGGCGAACAGTTCCGCGATGAACACGGCCGCGGACGGGTCCTTCTCGCTCGGCTTGAGCACGACGGTGTTGCCGCAGGCGAGCGCGTTCGGCACGAACCACAGCGGGACCATCGCCGGGAAGTTGAACGGCGAGATCACGCCGACCACGCCCAGCGGCTGGGAAATCGAGTAGACGTCGACGCCGGTGGAGGCGTTCTCGCTGAACCCGCCCTTGAGCATCTGCGCCGCGCCGCAGGCGTACTCGACGTTCTCGATGGCGCGCGCGATCTCGCCCGCCGCGTCCGATTCCACCTTGCCGTGTTCGCTGGTGACGATCTTCGCCAGCTCGTGACGCCGCGCCGAAAGCAGCTCACGGAAGGCGAACAGCACTCGTGTCCGCCCGGCCAGCGACGTCCCGCGCCAGCCCGGCAGCGCCCGGGAGGCGGCCGAGACGGCGGCGTCGACGTCGTCTTGCGCGGCGAAGGCGACTTTCGCCCGCACCTGGCCGGTGGCCGGATCGAACACGTCACCGGATCGTTCGCTCACGCCTTCGCACGGTTTGCCGTCTATCCAATGGGTGATGCGGTCGGTCACGGGTTCCGCCTTCCTGATCCGGGTGCCTGCTCCCGGTCGAGTCTGGGTGCGCGCGCCACACCGACGCCATCGTCAACGTGTACGGACTCCCGGTCCCCGCCGTACAGTCTGTCTCCAGCGTTGCCGAACCAGGTGGGAGGCCGATGTACCCGACCGTCGCCGAGGTGCTCGCGCTGCCGGTGCTGCGTCAGGGCAGGCCCCATGTGGTGGCGGGGGCGGCGGGGCTGGACGCGCCGGTCCGCTGGGCGCATGTCGCCGAGGTCGCGGACATCGCCCCGTTGCTGCGGGGCGGGGAGCTCGTGCTCACCACCGGGGTCGCGCTGCCCGACGACGGCGCCGCGCTCGCCCGGTACGTCGCCGACCTGGCGGGCGTCGGGGTCGCCGGGATCGTCGTCGAGCTGGTCCGTCATTGGAGTGACAAGCTGCCGCCCGCGCTGGTCGAGGCCGCGGACCGGCACGGTGTCCCGCTGATCACCCTTTCGCGCGAGACGCGCTTCGTGTCGGTCACCGAGGCGGTGAACGGGCTGATCGTCGACGCCCAGGTCGACGAGCTGCGCGCGGCGGAGCGGGTCCACGAGACGTTCACCGCGCTCACGGTCGCCGGCGCCGAACCGGGCGACATCCTGCGCGAGGTCGCGAGGCTCACCGAACATCCCGCCGTGCTGGAGACGCTGTCGCACGAAGTCCTCGCCTACGACACGGCGGGGGCCGATCCCGGCGAACTGCTGCCCGGCTGGCCGTCCCGGTCACGACCGGTGCAGGTCGGCGAGCGGACCGGCTTCCACCCGGGCGCGGGCTGGCTGATCACCGTGGTCGGCGCACGCGGGCACGACTGGGGGCGGCTGGTGCTCGTCTGCGGGGATCCGCCACCGCACCGGCACGTCGTGGTCGCCGAACGCGCCGCGTCCGCGCTCGCGGTCCACCGGCTGGTCGCCAAGGACACCGACAGTCTCGAACGCCAGGCGCACCGCGCGATCCTGACCGAACTGCTGGCGAATCCGGTGCCGCCTGCCGAACTGACCGCGAGGGCCTCCGCACTGGGTGTCCCGCTGACGGGACGGCTGCTGGTCGGGGTCGCCGTGCGCCCCCGGATCACCGCGACCACCAAGACCACGCAGTCGACTCCGGTGCTGCTGAGGGAACTCGCCGAGGCGACCGCGCTCGCCGCCCGGCGTGCCAAGGTGTCCGCGCTGGTGGCCACCGACGACACCCTGGTGCGCGCGCTGATCGCGCTTTCACCGGAGGCGGGGGTCGACGCGGTCCTGCATCGGCTGGCCACCGACATCCACGACGCCCGCTCCGGCGCGCCCGCCGTGGTCGCGGTCGGGACCACGGGCAGCGGGCCCGCCGAAGCACGCCGGACGCTCGTCGAAGCCGCGCAGGTCGCCGCCGCGGCGCTCGCCGGGAACGTCGAACGGGTGGTCCACCGTCTCGACGACGTCCGGTTGCGCGGACTGCTGCATCTGCTGGCGGACGACGAGCGGATCACCGCGTTCGCCGCCCGGGAGCTCGGTCCGCTGCTGAGCCGGGACGCCGCGCAGGGCAGCAGACTCGTTCAGGCGTTGAGGCATTACTGCGAGCACGGCGGCAACAAGTCGGCGGCGGCGGCCGCCGCGCACACCTCCCGCACCGCTTACTACCAGCAGCTGGCCAGGATCGAGCAGGTCCTCGGGGTGCGGCTCGAAGATCCGGAGTCGATGCTCTCCCTTTATGTCGCGTTGCTCGCCCACGACATTCGAGAAGCGGACGACCACACGTCCGGGTGAGTAAATCTCACCCAAGCGTGGAACACAGTGATCGGGTCACGTCCGCCGATAGGGTTGATATGGCTTTCTTCGAACCGATCGGTGCCTGCGTGCTCGCGTTGGCCTGTATGGCACCGGCGCAACCCGCCGAATCCACGTTTCAGCTGACCAGCCACGACACCAAGGGCCGGATCGGCACCGTCTCGCTCACCTGCGGGCCCACCGGGGGATCCCACCCCACCCGCGGCGACGCCTGCGGCAAACTGTCCGAAGTGGACGGAAAGTTCGAGAGGCTCCGCCCGGAACCGCGGGCCTGTACCCTCGAGTACTCCCCGGTGGACGTCTCCGCGGTCGGCAAGTGGCGCGGCGAACCGGTCACCTACCGCACCTCCTACGCCAACCGTTGCGTCGCCGACGCCGAGTCGGCAGGCGTCTTCACCTTCTGACCGCGCCGGAAAACGTTGCCACGAAGGACTTCTGTCCGATAAGGCCGTCGTGGCTCACAGGTGACCGCCGGACCTCCCCCTCGGTGGCCCGGCGGCGCCGTTCACCACCGCCTTGATCGCCCTCACCCCCAAGAGGGCGATCAAGGCCGTGGTGTCACGGCTCAAGGACGGGTCAGGTACCGGCACCCGACCCCGTCCTTCGCGGCAACGGGGGTCTGACGCGCGAGGGACCGGCTCAGGTTCCATTCGCGCCAATCATCTTCCGAGATTCCGGTCACGACCGGTCCGAGCACGCAGGACCGCAACGGCTCCGGGAGCCGGTCCGCCGACGGCACGACGTCGGCGGAAAACTGTGAGAGGTAACCGGTGTCGAGTGTCTTGCCGTGCGCGAGCCGGTCGATGTTGCGGTCGGCGATGAACCGTTCCGGATCGAGGACGGCCAGCCCCAGCAGCGCCGCGACGGCGGCTCCGATGACCGCGCGCGGCAGCCAGGCCGACCGCAGCGGGATCAGGGATGCCAGTACCAGCAGGAATATCAGGCCGATCCACAGTTCGCAGACCTCGACCAGCAGCCGCAGCACGGTGAACCCGTACGCCTGCTGGTATGTCCACATGCGACTCAACGCCGACGCGACCAGCACGAGGCTGAGCACGCTCAGCGCCCCGAGCAGCCCGCGCTGCCAGGCACGATCGGCCACCGAGGACTTCGGTGCCCACCGCAACGCCGCGGCGACCAGCAGCAGGGTCAGCACGGTGATGGCGGACAGCTGCCAGAAACCGCTCCTGGCGTATTCGGCCGCCGTCAGGCCGCTCGTGGCCAGGACGTATTCGGTGCCGCCGAACAGCACGACCAGGCGGACCACGACGAAGCTCGTGAACAGCAGCACCAGCACACCCAGCGGCAACGTCCATTCCAGGCGGTGCCCGAGCCGTTTGCGCGGTGCGTCGTCGTCGGCGCGCAGCGGGGGCGCCGCCAGCAGGTAGCACGCCCCGGTGACGGCGAACGCGGTCACCACGAAGAGGAAACCCCAGCGTACGAAGGTTCCCGGGTTCAGCTCGGGGATCACCGCGTCGACGACGTTCGCGAACGCGGCGTCCGCGCCGCGCAACAGCGGGACGAACACCAGCAGGAGCCCGGCGCTCGCCAGCACCGGCACCAGGAACCTCGGCCTCGTACGGCCTTCCTGCTTCTTGCCGAGTTTCGCGAGCCCGCGCCCGATCCACGGGATCGACAACAACGCTTCGATCGGGACGGCGAAGACGTCGTAGACGATCGTGTTCACGGTGCGTTTCCCGACCACCGCGAGCGACCCCGCGACACAGGCGGCCAGCACGCACAGCACGTTCAGCCACACCGACGCGCGGATCATGCCGACGGCGAGCAGGCCGAGCGCGGCCACCGCCCACAACGCGCTGACCAGGCGGAAATGCGGTTCGGCGTCGCCGCGGGCGCGCTTGTCGGCGAAGTAGACGGCCACCGCGAAGGCGAGCCCGGCCACGAACCAGCCGGCTCCGGGATCGTCCGGCATGGCGAAGGCGGCGATCAGGCCGGCCGCGACCGCCGCGGGCAGTACGGAGCCGGGCAGCGGGACGATCGCCGACTTCGGCGGCACCCGTGGCCGCATCAGCACCGGCACGGGCGGTGCGGGCGGCAGCGTGGTCGTCGCCGAGGGCGGCGACGCGTGCGCCTGCCGGTCTTCCGGTTCTTCGCTCATCGAACCCTCCAGTTTGCGAAAGCACATATCGTTGGGTGTGGGGGCCGAAAGCGTCCTTCGCTTCATCTCACGCGGCGAAGGACGCTTTCACCCCATCGGCTGCGGGGAAAATCCCTTTCAGCCCCCGCTAGGGAACGGGGATCACGACACGGATGACGCAGCCCGGCCGCTGCTCGGGCGTGACGACGGCGATGCTGCCGTCGTGGAGGTCGACCACCCATCGCGCGATCGCGAGACCGAGGCCGGTGCCCCCGCCGCCCGCCCGCTCGCCGCGGGTGAACCGTTCGAACACGCTGTCCCGCTCCCCCGGCGGGATCCCGGGGCCTTCGTCTTCGACCTCGATGACGACGTCGGCCTCGCGAGCCTCCGCCCGCACGCGGACCTCTCCCCCGGCGGGTCCGTGCCGGACGGCGTTGTCGAGCAGGTTGACCACGACCTGGTAGAGCCGGCCGCGGTCGGCGACGGCGGTCGCGCCGGGCGGCTGGACGTCGACGGCGAACCGCACGCCACGGCCGGTCGCGCCGGCGGTCACCCCCGCTTCGGCGGCGACCTCCTCCAGCAGCAGTTCGAGATCGAACTCCTCCAGCTGCAACGGGAACGCGCCCGCGTCGATCCGCGAAAGGTCGAGGAGTTCCGAGACCAGCCTGCCGAGCCGTTCGGTCTGCTGCAACGCGGTCTTCAACGTCGCCGGATCGGGTTCGGCGACCCCGTCGACCAGGTTCTCCAGCACCCCGTTCAGCGCGGTGATCGGCGTCGGAGTTCGTGGGAGACGTTCGCGATCAGCTCACGGCGGCGCTGATCCGAGGCGTCCAGGTCGGCGGCCATCTGGTTGAAGGCGTGCGACAGCTCGCCGACCTCGTCGCGGGCGGTCGCCCGGACCCGCCGGGTGTAGTCGCCCTTGGCCATCGCGCGTGCGGCCGCGGTCATCTCGCGCAGCGGCCTGGTCATCCCGTGCGCCAGGATCTGCGACGTGACCACGGCGAGCACCATGGCGGCGATCGTGGTCCGCGGCGGCAGCCAGCCGATCTGCCAGTTGAAGAAGGCGAACGCGATACCGCCCGAGGACACCAGCAGGATCGCGAGCTTGAGTTTGATGGAACGGACCGGGTCGAGCGGTCTCGGGAGCGCGTCGACGACGCGGCTGAGCAACGGGCGAAGCTTCACGATCCCACCTCCAGGGCGTAGCCGACGCCGTGCACGGTGCGGATGAGGTCCGCGCCCAGTTTGCGGCGCAGCGCCTTGATGTGGCTGTCGACCGCGCGAGTACCCGAACCGGTGCCCGCGACGTCCCAGTCCCAGACCTCGCTCAGCAGACGTTCCCTCGGTTGCACCGCCCTCGGACGCTTCGCGAAGTGGACGAGGAGGTCGAACTCGATCGGCGTCAGCTGGGCCTGGATGCCCGCCCGCGTGACGCGCCGCTGGTCGACGTCGATTTCGAGGTCGCCGAGCACGATCTTCGTGCCCGCTTCGCTCACGTCGGTCCGGGCCGATCGCTCGACGCGGCGCAGCAGCGCGTGCACCCTCGCCGAGAGCACGCGCATGGAGAACGGCTTGGTGAGGTAGTCGTCCGCGCCGACGCCGAGACCGATCAGCATGTCCGTCTCGTCCGAACGTGCGGTCAGCATGAGCACCGGGACCGGGCGGCGGGCCTGGATCCGGCGGCAGACCTCGAGCCCGTCGAACCCCGGCAGCATCACGTCGAGCACCACCAGGTCCGGCTCGCGCTCGGCGTCCGTTTCGACGCCGGAAGGGCCGTCGTGCGCCAGGTCGACCGAGAATCCTTCGGCCCGCAAACGCGCGGCGATGCTCTCCGCGATGGTCACGTCGTCCTCGACGACCAGCACCCGGCGTCCTCCCAGTTCCATGGGGACGACTGTAGGCATCGGCCGTGGAGGCCATCCGGGTGAGCTGTGGAGATCCTGTGGAGATGTTTCAGCCGGTTTGCCGGATTACTACGCCGGCGTATGTGACGCAGGTCATGCACTCCGGACCCTTCGAACGCAATCGACAGTCTGCGCTCCGACGCCATCAACAGTGAACAGTCTGCCAGTCCCACCCGCGCGGCGCGGGCGAGCACGATTCCGCAATGGAGCCGACGGCACGCGGAACACAGCACGTGCATCCTGATGGCCGGGTGGAACTCGGCGAGGTCAAGTCCTTGAAGGACAGCCGCTTCTACAACGAAGAACTCGCCCCGGTCCCGGTCGAAAAGCGGACCTGGACCACCTACACCTATTTCGCGCTGTGGATGGGCATGGCGCACAACATCCCGTCCTACGCGCTCGCGGCGTCACTGATCGCGCTCGGGATGAACTGGGTACAGGCGCTGCTCACGATCACCATCGGCAACCTGATCGTGTTGATCCCGATGCTGCTCAACAGCCACGCCGGGACGAAGTACGGCATCCCGTTCCCGGTGTTCGCCCGCGCCTTCTTCGGCATGCGCGGCGCGAACCTCGCGGCGTTGCTGCGCGCGTTCATCGCGTGCGGCTGGTTCGGCATCCAGACCTGGGTCGGCGGCGAGGCGATCTACATCATCGTCGGGCGGCTGGCGGGCTCCGGCTGGAAGGACTCCGCCGTCGTCCTCGGCCAGCACTGGACGCTCTGGCTCTCCTTCGGCCTGTTCTGGCTGTTCCAGATGCTCATCATCTGGCGCGGGATGGAGGCGGTCCGCCGGTTCGAGAACTGGACGGCGCCGCTGGTCTCGGTCGGCTTCCTGATCCTGCTGGGCTACGTACTGGTCAAGGCGGGCGGGCTCGGCCCGATCCTGGCCGAACCCGGGAAACTCGGCTGGGGACCGGACTTCTGGAAGGTGTTCGCCCCGTCGCTGATGGCGATGATCGCGTTCTGGTCGACCCTTTCGCTGAACATGCCCGACTTCACCCGGTTCGGCGGCAGCCAGGGCAAACAGGTCCGCGGCCAGATCCTCGGCCTGCCGACCACGATGACGTTCATCGCGATCGTGGCCATCCTGACCACCTCGGGCGGCAGCGTCCTCTACGGCGAGCAGATCTGGGACCCGGCGAAACTGGCCGACCGGTTCGACTCCCCGATCGTCGTGGTGGTCGCGCTGATCGCGCTGGTGCTGGCGACCGTGTCGGCGAACCTCGCCGCCAACGTGGTCAGCCCGTCCTACGACTTCTCCAACGCCTTCCCGAAGAAGATCACCTTCGCGGTCGGCGGGCTGATCACCGGGATCATCGGCATCGTCATCCAGCCCTGGCGGCTCTACTCCGACCCGAACATCTACATCTTCGCGTGGCTCGGTTTCTACGGCGGCCTGCTGGGCGCCGTCGCCGGGGTGCTCGTCGCCGGCTACTGGGTGGTCGACCGCACCAAGCTGCGCCTGCGGGATCTCTACACCGAACGCGGCGCCTACTGGTTCAACGGCGGCTGGAACTGGCGCGCGCTGGCCGCGACGCTGGTCGGTGCCGTGCTCGCGGTCGGTGGCGCGTACGGCGGGCCGTTCCCCGCCGACGGGCTGATCCCCTTCCTCAAACCGCTCTACGACTACAACTGGGTCGTCGGCCTGGCGGGCGCTTTCGTCGTCTACCTGCTGCTGGCCCTGCCCGAACGCAACCGCACCGCCGATCCAGAGGAGGAAGCAAGTGAGCGACCTGGTCCGAGCCGGATTGATCCAGCAGCGGTGGACGGGTGACAAGGAGTCGATGATCAGAGGCGCGGTCGAAGCCATCGGCAAGGCCGCCTCGCAGGGCGCGCAGGTCGTCTGCCTGCAGGAGTTGTTCTACGGCCCGTACTTCTGCCAGGTGCAGGACACCGACTACTACTCCTACACCGAAGGCATCCCCGACGGGCCGACGACGAAGCTCATGCAGGAGGTCGCCGAACGGCACGGCGTCGTGCTGGTCGTACCGATGTACGAGGTCGAGCAGCCCGGCGTGTACTACAACACCGCCGCGGTGATCGACGCCGACGGCACCTACCTCGGCAAGCACCGCAAGAACCACATCCCGCAGGTGAAGGGCTTCTGGGAGAAGTTCTACTTCCGGCCCGGGAACATGGGCTACCCGGTGTTCGACACCGCCGTCGGCCGCATCGGCGTCTACATCTGTTACGAGCGGCACTTCCCGGAGGGCTGGCGCGCACTGGGCCTGGCCGGGGCGAAGATCGTGTTCAACCCGTCGGCGACCAGCCGGGGCCTGTCGGAGTACCTGTGGCGGCTGGAGCAGCCCGCGGCCGCCGTCGCGAACGAGTATTTCGTCGGCACGATCAACCGCGTCGGCGTGGAGCCCTTGGGCGACAACGACTTCTACGGTCAGTCGTATTTCGCGGACCCGCGCGGCCAACTCGTCGGCGAAGCCGCGTCCGACACCGAAGAGGAGATCGTCGTCCGAGACCTCGACATGGGCGAACTCGCCGAAGTACGGGATCTGTGGGCCTTCTACCGAGACCGCCGTCCCGACAGCTACGGACCCCTCGCGGAGGCGTGATGACCACCCTCATCAGCGGCGGCCGGGTCCTGTCCACGGCGGGCGCTTCAGCGGCGGACGTCCTCGTCGACGGCGAGACCATCTCGGCGGTCGGCGCGCCCGGCACGCTGGGACCGGCCGACGAGACCATCGACGCCACCGGGAAGTACGTGCTGCCCGGTGGGATCGACGCGCACACCCATATGGAGATGCCGTTCGGCGGGACGCATTCGGTCGACACCTTCGGCACCGGGACGACGGCGGCGGCGTGGGGCGGGACCACCACGATCATCGACTTCGCCGTCCAGGCCAAGGGCACCTCACTCCTGTCCACTATGGACAAGTGGCACGAGAAGGCCGACGGCAACTGCGCCATCGACTACGGCTTCCACATGATCGTCTCCGACGTCAACGACTCGTCGTTGAAGGAGATGCAGGCGTGCGTCGACGGCGGGGTCGGCAGTTTCAAGATGTTCATGGCGTATCCAGGGGTCTTCTACTCCACGGACGGCGAGATCCTGCTGGCCATGCAGAAGGCGCGCGAGATCGGCGCGACGATCATGATGCACGCGGAGAACGGCATCGCGATCGACCAGCTGGCCGCGCAGGCGTTCGCCGCCGGGAAGATCGACCCGGTGCAGCACGGGCTCACCCGGCCGCCGGAGCTGGAGGGCGAGGCGACCTCGCGCGCGATCCAGCTGGCCAAGGTGACCGGGGCGCCGCTGTACATCGTGCACCTCTCGGCGTCGCAGGCGCTGGCCGCTGTCGCGGAAGCGCGCGACAACGGGCAGAACGTCTTCGCGGAGACGTGTCCGCAATATCTCTATCTGTCCATCGAGGACTTGGCGAAGCCGGATTTCGAGGGTTCGAAGTACGTCGCCTCTCCCCCGCTACGCGAGAAGTCGCATCAGGCGGATCTGTGGCGAGGGCTGCGCACCAACGACCTCTCGGTGGTGTCGACGGATCACTGTCCCTTCTGTTTCAAGGACCAGAAGGAACTCGGCCGCGGCGACTTCCGCGCGATCCCCAACGGGATCCCCGGCGTCGAGCACCGGATGGACCTGCTGCACCAAGGCGTCGTGGCGGGCGAACTCACCCTCGGCCGCTGGGTCGAGACCTGCTCGACCACCCCGGCGCGGATGTTCGGGCTGTACCCGCGCAAGGGTGTCATCGCGGCGGGTTCGGACGCGGACATCGTCGTCTACGACCCGGCCGCGAAGCAGACCCTGTCGGTCGAGACGCACCACATGAACGTGGACTACTCGGCCTACGAAGGAATGGAGATCACCGGCAAGGTCGAGACGGTGCTTTCGCGCGGCCGCGTGGTGGTGTCGCCGTCCGGCTTCTCGGGCAGTACGACGCACGGGAAATTCCTCTCGCGCGACCTGAACCAGTACCTGAACTGAGGCGGTGGCCGTGGACTTCGGGATAGTTCTCCAGACCGACCCGCCCGCACGCGACCTCGTGCGGCTGATGAAGGCCGCCGAGGGCCAGGGGTTCCGCTACGGCTGGACGTTCGACTCGTGCGTGTTGTGGCAGGAACCGTTCGTCGTCTACTCGCAGATCCTCGCGGCGACGTCGTCGATGATCGTGGGCCCGATGGTGACCAGCCCGGCCACCCGGGACTGGTCGGTGATGGCGTCGACCTTCGCCACACTCAACGACATGTACGGCAACCGGACGGTGTGCGGGATCGGCCGCGGCGACTCGGCGCACCGGGTGGTCGGCATGGCACCGTCCACTTTGGCCACCGTGCGCGACTGCATGCACGTGGTCAAGGAACTGGCCGAAGGACGCGAAGTCCTGTTGCGGGACAAGCCGGTCCGGATCCCCTGGATCCGCAACGGCAGGCTCGAAATGTGGATGGCGGGGTACGGGCCGAAGGCGCTGAAAACGGTCGGCGAACACGCCGACGGCTTCATCCTGCAGTGTGCCGATCCCGCGATCGCCCGGTGGACCATCGGCTCCGTCCGCGAGGCGGCCCGCGCGGCGGGGCGGGATCCGGGCGGGATCACGATCTGCCTCGCGGCCCCGGCGTACGTCGGCGACGATCTGGCGCATCAGCGGGAACAGCTGCGCTGGTTCGGCGGAATGGTCGGCAACCACGTCGCGGATCTCGTGGCGCGGTACGGCGATTCCGGGCCGGTGCCGCGGGAGCTGACCGACTACATCCGCGAGCGGGAGGGCTACGACTACTCGCACCACGGGCGCGCGGGGAATCCGTCGACCGACTTCGTACCGGACGAGATCGTGGACCGGTTCTGCCTGCTCGGGCCATCGTCGGCGCATGTGGAGCGACTGGAGGAACTGGCTTCGCTCGGTGTCGACCAGTTCTCGCTGTACCTCATGCACGATCAGCGGGAGGAAACCCTCAAGCGATACGGCTCCGAAGTCATCGGCCGCTGACCCTCGCAATTAGTCACCTACTTGCGGCAGTTTCGCGCGCAAGTAGGTGACCAATTGCGTGGGGGGTCAGCTGAACCAGGCGGCGAGGGCCTCGCGCAGGCCCTCGGTATCGGCATCGCCCGCCCAGGCGACGTAGCCGTCCGGGCGGATCAGGAGGACGTCGGCAGGCCGGTCCTCCGCCTTCGCGGCGTGGACGTCGACGCCCGCCGCTTCAGCGAGTTCGCTCAGTTCCGGCCGCCCGGCGAGGTCGAGCAGGACCGGCCGCGCCGGGCGCAGCAGTTCGGCGACGCTGGTCGCGCCCTGATCGGTCTCCAGCGCGAGATCCGGGACGAACGTGCCGGCGAGCGCGTGCCCGGAACCCGGCATCGGGTACCGCAGGTCGGTCCCGGCGACGTGGGCGGACAGCCGTCGCGCGGCCTGCTCGTCGTCCAGCAGTTCCTGGAACACCGAGCGGAGCGCTTCGGCCGCTTCGTCGTGCCCGCGCCGCAACGCGACCTGTGCCTGGGACTGCAGCAGCGCACGAGCACCGGCGGCGTGCCGTTCCGCGTGATAGGTGTCCAGCAGTCCTTCCGGCGCCCGGCCCTGGATCTCGGCTGCCAGTTTCCACGCCAGGTTGACCGAGTCGGACATGCCGACGTTGATCGCCGTGCCGGTGGAGGGCAGCAGGTGGGCCGCGTCCCCGGCCAGCAGGATCCGGCCCTCGCGGTAGCGCTCGGCCTGGCGGGCGGAGAACTGATAGCGCGAAAGCCGGACCGGTTCGCCCAGCGGGACGTCCCCGCCGAGCACGCGGCGGATGCTGTCCCCGAGTTCGGCCAGGGTCATCGGCACGTCGTCGTCGACCTCGCCGGGATCGTCCTCCGTGGTCTGGATGAACAGGATCCCCGGCGTCAGCGAACCGAGCGCGAACACGCCGGTGCCGGTGCGGGTGAAGCCCGCCTTGATCCGGCCCAGTTCCGGCGTTTCGATGTCGCCGTCGTCGTGCACGGTCAGCCCCTCGGGGATCTTGACCTGCCCGATCCGGTTGACCTCGGGATAGGTGGTGCCGGGGAACCCGATCCCGGCCATCGCACGCACGGGGCTGCGGCCGCCGTCGCAGCCCACCAGGTACGGGGCGGTGACCTCGTACGTCCCGTCCGGGCCGCGCACCTCGGCGGTCACCGACTCCTCGTCTTGGCGCACCCCGACGACCTCGTGCCCGCGCCGCACTTCCGTGCCGAGCCCGGTGGCGTGCTCCTCCAGCAGCCGCTCCAGCGACTGCTGCCGCACCGAAAGCGCCTTCAGCGGGGGCTCCTCGAAGCGGGTGAGGTCGACGTGCACCCCACCGAAGGGGAAACGGTGCGGCGGGACGGGATCGGTGACAAGTCCCCGCACCCCGTCCAGCAGGCCGCGATAGTGCAGCAGGTCCAGGATCTGCCCGCTGAGGCCGTGGGCCTTCGGAGTCTTCCCCTGTTCCGGCCGCCGTTCCAGGACCAGCGGGCGCGCACCGGCCAGCCGCAGTTCGGCGGCCAGCATCAGACCGGTCGGGCCGGCACCCACGATGATCACGTCGACGTCCGTCAAATCTTCACTCCTGTTCGGCCTGTTCTGGCTACGGCCGAGGATTCTGCGGCACCACGGGGGTCTTGCCGCAAGCCCCCCGGTGCGCTATATGTTGAACATGGAGGGGCTTGCCCCACCACGTTTCCGGGTACGCGCACCAGGGTTCGCGCGCCCGCGAGGCGGGACGCTGGGCCGGTGACCACCATCGGAGTCCGCACCGCAACTCTGCTCACCCTCACCGCACTCGCCGCCGCCACGATCGCGCCCGCGGTCTCGGCTGCCCCGAAGGGTCTCGCCTGGGGTCCCTGTCCGGCCGGATCGCCACCGGGCCACGACTGCGCCGAACTCGAGGTTCCGTTGTCCTACCAGGACCCGGGCGGCCCTCGGATCACCATCGCGCTCGGCCGTCTCCCGGCGACGGACCAGAGGCACAAACGCGGCACCCTCTTCACCAACCCCGGCGGCCCCGGAAACCCGGGCCGCTTCAGCAAGTTCCAGACCCCGTCGCTGCATCGGCAGTTCGATATCGTCGGCTTCGACCCGCGCGGTGTCGGTGCCGGCACGCCGGTTCGCTGTTTCACGTCCGAAGCAGAAACCGAGCCGCTCAAACGGATTCTGGGTACTTTTCCGATCACCACCGAACAGGAGACCCGGCATTTCGCCGACGTCCGTGAGGTCGCCGCCTTGTGCGGCCGCAACGCCGGGCCGTTGCTGGGTCACCTGTCGACCACGAACGTCGCCAGGGACCTGGACAGGTTGCGCGAAGCCGTCGGCGAGCCTCGTCTGCGTTACTACGGGCTTTCCTACGGCACGTATCTCGGCGAGGTGTACGCCAACCTGTTCCCGCATCGCGTCGGCGCCTTGGCACTGGACGCCGTCGACGATCCGATCGCCTGGTCCACCGGCCACCGGCCGGAGGACGCGAACATCCCGTTCAGCACCAGGCTCGGCGGCTTCCGCGACGCGGACCGCGCGCTCCAGGCGTTTCTCGACACGTGCGCGGCCGACACACGGTGCGCGTTCCGCGAGCCGGGGACGGACTTGCGGGCCAAGTACAACGCTCTGCTGGACCGGCTCGAAGCCACGCCGGGAGCGATCACCTATCAGGACGTCATCCGGCGTACCCACAACGCGCTGACCGACGAGGCCAACTCCCCCGCGCTGGCGGAATTCCTTCAGTCCGCGACGAATCCCTTAACGGCGAAGGCCATCGCGACACCTTTCGACTCCGCGCTGGGCGGCGGCGGGACGATCTGCGCGGACACCACGAACCCGCCTGACCCGGCGGCCTGGCCCCGCGCCGCCCGCGCGGCCGATCGGGAGAGTCGCGGTTTCGGTTCCTACGACGCGTATCTGTCCCTGCCGTGTGCCTTCTGGACCGCCTCCGACCCGGCACGCCACACGGGACCGTGGAACCGGCCGACCGCGCCGATCCTGTTGCTGGCCAACGGAAAGGGTGACCCGGAAACGCCCTACGCCGGGGCGAAGCGGACCGAACGCATCCTCGGCGACGCCCGGCTCCTGACGCTGGACGCCTGGGGACACGGCGCCGCGAACCGCAGCGCCTGTGTCGACGCGGCTCTCGACGCCTATCTCTCCTACGGACGTCTTCCGGCGCGCGGCACCGTCTGCGCCCCGGATCACGCGCCTTTCGACGCCAGGTAAGCCAGGGCGGTGTCCTCGTCGGTGAGCCAACGGGCGTAGTCGACGGGATCGGAGAAGATGTTCGCGAACCGGCGTGCCACCTCGGGCGCCGTCTGCGCGGCTTCCAGCGTGGCCAGCACGTGATCCGGCGGCGGAGCGAGCAGATCGTTGCTCAGCCGGGTCGCGTGCCGCGCTTTTTCCCAGTATTCGGCGAAAGTACCGCGCAGGAACGCTTCGTCGAACGGACGGTCACCGTGGTCGAGGATGCGCCGTTCGTAGACCGCGGCCGCGTGCGCCGCCATGTTCGCGCCCTGTCCGGCGATCGGGTCGTTCGTCACCGCGGCGTCGCCCATCGCCAGCACCTTCGCCCCCGACGGCAGCGTCCCGACCGGGTCGCGCACGATCGGCAGGACCCGGCCGCGCAGGACGTCCAGTGGCCCGCTGGGGCGAGCGCCGGCAAGCGACTCCTCGACCCACGGGAACTGCCCGCGCAGCAGCGTCATCGCGAGTTCGAAATGCTCGTCGAGGCCGGTGACGCCGTCCCAGACGTCCATGGGCCCGCCGGGCACGCCGAAGAACCCCAGGCCGAAGACGGGCCCGCGCACGGACTGGATCGGCAGCCCGAACAGTTCACCGGCCTGGGAGAGCCCGAACGTCAGGCCCGGATATACCGGAAGCGGCTCGTCCCGGCCGGAGACGAGGTACATGATCCCGATGGTCCGCTGCGGCTCGCGGTGCGGGGAACGCGCGTCATCACGCGAGAAGAGGGCGTCGAACTGCGGACCCCGTCCGGCCGCGACCAGCACGAGGTCGAACTCGCGGGCGTACTCCTCCAGCCCGTC
Organism: Amycolatopsis decaplanina DSM 44594; assembly: GCF_000342005.1. GTDB lineage: Bacteria > Actinomycetota > Actinomycetes > Mycobacteriales > Pseudonocardiaceae > Amycolatopsis > Amycolatopsis decaplanina. Next base: position 238,552 of record NZ_AOHO01000077.1, on the reverse strand, counting down.
GGGAGTCACCTTGCCGATCCGCACTTCGCCGCCGCGTTCGGCGAAGGCGGTCAGCCAGGCGGACACCTTGACCCGCTGATCGACCGACTGCGCGGGATGGTCGAACCGGGCCTGCCACGAGACGGCGGGCTCCGGGGAGTCCCCGGCGAGCCCGAACGACGCGCCGAGGATCTCCGGGGCCTCCCCGTCCCAGAAGTTGATGCCCAGCGCGCGTTCCCGGGTCAGCGCGGGGTGGAACACGCACTGGTTCGAGATGAGCCTGCCGTCACGGATCGTTTCCGCGTCGCGGTCGGTGACCACGGTGACGGCGTATCCGTGCCGCTGCAGGCCCAAGGCCAGGACCAGTCCGGCTTGACCGGCCCCGGCCACCACGATCCGGCGCATGGCTCCCCCCTCAGTCGACCAAGGCTTGATACACCAGGTTGCGCAGTTCGACGCGGATCGGATAGGAGGACGACGGCAGCAACTGGGTGAAGAACAGCACCGTGACGTCCTCGTCCGGATCGACCCAGAACGCGGTGCTCGCCGCACCGCCCCAGGCGAATTCCCCGGCGCTGGCGAGGGTCTTCGCCTTCACCGGATCGTCGAGTACGGAGAAGCCCAGCCCGAAGCCGAAACCGTGGTACGGCGCCTCGGAGAACCCGGTCCGTCCGTAGGTCTCCAGATCCACGCCGCCGGGCAGGTGGTTGGTCGCCATGAGCCGCATCGTGCGCGGGCCGAGCAGCCGGACGCCGTCGAGTTCGCCGCCGCGCACCAGCATCTGCGTGAAGCGGTGATAGTCACCGGCGGTGGAGACCAGCCCGCCGCCGCCCGAGAAGCACGAGGGCGTGACGCGGCCGACGGCGCCCATCTCGTCGTGACGCAACGGCGCCTTGGTGCCCGGATGCGGCACGTAGAGCGCGGCCAGCCGGTCGAGGGCACCGGGGTCGGCCTGGAAACCCGTCTCGTGCATACCGAGTGGGGCGAAGATCCGCTCGGCGAAGAAGGTGTCGAGGGATTGCCCGGAGACGACCTCGACGAGTCTGCCGAGGATGTCCGTCGCGACCGAATAGTTCCATTCCGACCCCGGCTGGAACAGCAACGGCAGTCGCGCGATCGCCTCGGAGACACCGGCCAGATCGAGCCCCGGCGCGGTGCCCCAGTCGAATCCTGCCCCCCGGTAGACCGCGTCGACCGGATGCGTGCGATGGAACCCGTAGGTGAGCCCCGAGGTGTGGGTGAGCAGATGCCAGAGCCGGATCGGTTCGGTCGCGGGCACGGTCGCCATCTTCACCGGCGAACCCCCGGCGAAGACCCGCGGTTCCGAGAACTCCGGGAGCCAGCGGGAGATCGGATCCTTGAGGTCGATGAGCCCCTCTTCGACGAGCATCATCGCGGCGACCGACGTGACCGGTTTGGTCATCGAATAGACGCGCCAGATCGTGTCGGTCTCGACCGGCAGCCCGGCCTCGATGTCGCGCTGCCCGTTCGCCGCGAGATGCGCGACCTTCCCGTTCCTGGTCACCACGGCCAGATACCCGGGGAGCAGGTTCCGCTCCAGGTATCCGTCGAAGTGCTTGTCGATCCGGCGCAGCCGCTCCGCGTCGAAACCCACCTCGGCCGGGTCGACGTCCACCTTCAGCTCGATCATGCGACCGAGGCTACGCGTTCCGCTCGGCCTGTTTCTCCAGTCGCCACGCCTCATCGGTCTTCCCGATCCGCCAGTACCCGGAGATCGACAGCAGGTCGCGCCGCATCCCCCGGTCGTCCAGCAGATGGCGACGCAGGTCCCGGACGAACCCGGCCTCGCCGTGGACGAACGCCTGGACGACACCTTCGCGCCACTCGAGCGCGCGGACGGCGGCCGCGAGATCGTCGCCCCGGCTCCGGTGCAGCCAGGTGATCCGCGCGTCGCCCTTGGTGGTCAGCGGCTGCTCTTCGGCGGCGTCCTCCACGAGGATGAACGCGTGCACGGGAACGCCCGCCGGCATCGCCTCGAGTGAAGCGGCGATCGCCGGCAAGGCGCTCTCGTCACCGGCGAGCAGATGCCAGTCGGCCTCCTCGCCCGGCGCGTACGCCCCGCCGGGTCCGGAGATGAGCAGTTCGTCGCCGGGTTTCGCGGCGGCTGCCCACGGCCCGGCGACACCCTCGTCACCGTGGTGGACGAAGTCGAGCACCAGTTCGCCGAGATTCGGGTCGAAGGCACGGACGGTGTAGGAGCGCATCCGCGGCCACTGCTCGCGCGGCAGTTCTTCGCGGACACGCGCCAGATCGAACGGTTCGGGATAGGTGACGCCGGGCACCCGGAAGTGCACCTTGACGTAAGCGTCGGTGAAGTCGTTGGGCTGGAACGAGGCGATCTCTTCGCCCCCAGCGACGATCCGGACCATGTGCGGGGTGATCCGCTCGGTGCGCAGCACCCGTAACCGGGTCGCCGACACCGCTCTCCGCGCCTCGGCCATTCACGCTTCCTTTCCTGGGTTAGGTGAACCTAACCGAGCGTACGCCTCTCCCCGCCCGACGGGGCGCCCGCGGCCGGATCGCTCACCCGGGTGTTCTGGAAGGACGCGACGCGCCAGCCGTCGGACTCCTTCACGAGCACGTACGTCAGCGTCGATTCGCGGCCCGGCTCGGGCTTGCCTCCCGACAGCGACGACCCTCCGCCGGACACGGCGATGGCGACGTCCGGCCGGACGAACCGGACCTTGGGCTCACCACCGCCCGCCACCAGTTTCGACCCCTTGAGCGGTCCCTCGAACAGGGCCCGGTGCGCGCTTTCGATGGTCGCGCGGCCGGGCATGTTCATCCCGAAGAAGGTCACATAGTCGGCGTCTTCGGTGAAGTGCGACGCGTATGCGGCCGCGTCCCCGGCGTTCCACGCGTCGGCGAGCTTGCTCAGCACGGCCAGGACTTCGATCTGTCGTTCGGTCACGGCTTCCTCCAGTTGGACGAACAGCGTTCGTTTGACGAACACCGTTCTACAGACGAACAGTGTTCGCGTCAAGTAGAGTTCCCGGCGAACCCCGGATCAGGAGGCGAACGAAGTGAGCAGGCCCCGGCGTCGCGCCGAGAAACCCGTGCTGTCCCAGGACCTCGTGGTGAAGACGGCATTGGACCTCCTCGCCGCCGAAGGGCTGGAGGCGGTGAGCATGCGGCGCGTGGCCCAGGCGCTGGAGACCGGCCCGGCGTCGCTCTACGCCCATGTCGCGAACAAGGAAGAGCTCCACGAGCTGATGGTCGACCACGTCCTCGACTTCGGCCCGTTCCCGGAGCCCGATCCGCGGCGGTGGGTCGAGCAGGCGAAAGACCTGCTGCGCGAGAACGTGCGCGCGCTGACGTCGTTCCCCGGGATCGCCAAGATCGCGTGGACCATCCCCGTCCCGGTCGGCGCGAACGCCTTGCAGCAGGCCGAAGCGATGCTCGCGGTGCTGCGCGCGGGTGGCCTCGACCTCAAGCGGGCACTGTTCGCCGCCGACGCGTTATGGCTCTATGCCAAGGCTTTCGCCTACGAAGGGGCCGGCTGGCAACACGGCGACATCAACCTGGCCGAACAGGAGGAGCGCGGCAGGCGGATGGTCGAGTACATGACATCGTTCCCGCCCGGCGCTTTCCCGAACCTGCTGGGCGCGCGCGAGTACTTCACCGCGGAGACCGCGCAGGAACGGTTCGAGTTCGCCATCGACCTGTTCCTGCGCGGGTTGGCTTCCACCACCTCGTGAGTGGTTAGGACGGTTCTAACCGTCCTAACCACTCACGAGTCTTAGAGCATCGCGACCGCGGCCGCGTACTGCGGCACCAGATGAGCCCCCAGCGAAGCCTTCATTTCGGACATCTTCTTGCCGAACACCACCTGCGGCCGCCCGGCTTCCACCGCCCAGCGCACCGCTTCGCCGTAGAAGTGGAAGTACAGATTGGGCCGCCCGCCGAGTTCCGGTGGCAGCGCCGCCCAATGCCGGGCGATCGGCAGCGTCGGGTGATCGAGCAAGGTCGCGACGGCGATCGCCCGGCCCGTGGCCGTCTCGCGGTACTCGATGACGTGCACGTCCGGCTGCCGCAGGAGGGCGCTCACATACCCCACGAACGCGGGAAGCGGCACGATCGGCACATCGTGGTGTTTGGACTCGTTGTGCCGCAACAGTTCCGCGATCTCGACCGGATCGGCCTCGGCACCCCGCCGCACGCGCACCTCAAGCGACGGATCGGCCTCGAAGGTGCGGAAGATCTTGCGCAGGTTCTGTTTGCGTTTCCTGGCCAGCGAGTACATCCAGTCGTCCCGGCTCGAGAACGGCGAGACGTCGAGGACGGCGACGTCCTCGGTCCGGCGCACCATCTTCAGCCCGCCGCGCACACTGTCCACTCCGGACTCGCCGACCTGGCGCACCAGAAGCCCGCGCAGGCCGAAGCCGAGTTCCGCGCGCATGGCCGGGACGAAGGAGTCCAGCAGTCTGCCGACGCCGCCGTCACCGTCCGCGCCGTCGAACCACCAGCCAGGCATCGCACCCGAACCGGGGGCACGGACGTCGAGCCCGCCAAGCCGTCCGCGTCCCGCCGTACGGGCGAACCGGTGCCGCCGGGTGAGTCCGGTGACCCACGCGGAACTGACCACGCCGCGCGGTTCCCCGTCTTCGAGCAGGACCGTGACCGGCTGCTCGGTGCGCGCCGCCCACGCCTGGGTGGTGAGTACCTCCCAGCTCCAGTCCGCGCGCAGACCGGCCTTGGCCCGCAACGATTTCCAGTACGCGGGCTCCGGATCGCGGCGGGGGTCCAGTACCTCGATCACCATCGCGTCACCGGTCTCGGCACGATGACCCCGAGCAACGGGACCGGCTGGAAGCCGAGCGTCGCCTTGAGGTCGGTCAGCCCCCGCCCCATCGACAGGGACTTCCGGTTTCCCTCGATCATGTAGCGCACGTTCCGGACGACCGCCTCGAAGTAGAGGTGCTTCGGCCGTCCCTCCTCCGGGGCCAGCGCGGCCCAATGCTGGTGCAGCGGCGCCACGGGGTGATCGAGCACGTTGGTGAACGCGAGCAGCCTGCCCTCGCCGTCGTGGTAGGTCGAAGTGATCACGTCCGGCCGGCGTATGAGTTCGCCGAGGTATTCGGCGGTGACCGGACCACGCCGGTCGAACTTCACCGGCCCCATCCGCTCGCGGTGCTCACGCAGCAGGGTGGCCAGCTCCAGGGCGTCGAGGTCGGTGCGGGCGGCCTCGGTGCGGACGATCACGTCCGGGTCGGCGGCGATCTTCTTCGACTGGCCACGCAGGCTCAGCCGTCTGCTCCGGCGCAGGGACGCCAGCCACCCGTCGACGTCGACGAACCGGTTCTCCAGCACCGAGGTCGGCATCGTGTCGCGCACGGGCCTTCCCCGTCCGGTCAGCATGTCGAGCGACTCCGGCGGGACGGTGCGGTAGACGACGCCCAAGCACCCGGGTCCGGTGAAGCGGCCGACGGCCCGCTCGAACCGGCGCATGATCTCCCGCCGGTCGGCGGCGTCGACGCCGTCCGCGAACAACCACGGCGGGTATCCGGAAAGCCACGCGTGCTGCACCTCGACCCAGCGCGGTCCCAGCCGTGCCACGCCGCGCACCGCCCCGGGACGGTCCGGCGAGACCGGGGCGCACAGCATCGCCAGCACCGCGGCGACGATCTCGCCCCCGTCGCTGATCACGGTGAGCACGTTGGGGCTGCGGGAAAAGCGCGACTCCACCCGCAGCAACCCGTAGTCCCAGGGAACCGGGGCCTGCTGCGCGGCGAGGAATCCGGCCCAGCCCTCGGGTTCCGGATCGGTCCGCGGGTCGAGCACCCGCACTTCCCAGGTCATCGGCCCAGCACCGGTCTCGGCACGGCGACCGACACCAGGGACCTGGTGCCGAAACCGAGCGGGGTCTTGTTCTCCAGCATCGCCCGTCCGGCGGTCAGTTCGGGGCGCCGATGCGTGATCATGTGCTCCACTCCCCTGGCGTAGAAGTCGACATAGAGCCCTTTCCGGCCGCCGCTCGCACTCGGCAGCGCGGCCCACTGGTGCAGCACGCATCCGTCGTCGGCGTCGAACACCGTGCCGAATCCCAGCAGCCGCCCGGATCCGTCGCGGTAGGTACGGGTGATGACGTCCGGACGGCGGACGAGCGCGTCCAGGTAGGACGGTGCGATCGGGCTCCGGGTGTCCATGTGCAGCCCGCCGAACCTCGACCGCTGTCCCCCCGCCCAGGCCCGGTCGTCCTGCCTGGCGCGGTGGGCGTTGAGCATCACGGCGAGTTCGTGGCAGTCCAGGTCCTCGCGGGCGGAAGCCGCTTCGGTGTGCAGGTCCCCGTCCTCACGCAGATCGTGCAGCGTCTTCCGGGTCTCGCCGTCGAGTGCCCGTTCCCAATCGTCCACAGTGGAATAATTGTTGGACAGCACGGCCGCCGGGTCGATCTCGCGGGACATCCGGCCGCGGCCTTCCAGCGCGGGCAGGAGTTCCGGGTTCATCGCGCGGTAGATCACGCCCAGCAGTCCCGGACCGAGGTGGGCGCACAGTGCCCGTTCGAATCGGCGGACCACTTCCCGCCGCTCGGTCTCGTCCAGCCGCTCGTCGAGCATCCCGGCGGGATAGCCGCTGAGCTGCCAGAGGTAGGCCTCGGCCCAGCGCGGACGGAACCGTCCACCGAAGACGGACAACGGTGCGAAGTCCCCCGCCCGCCAGCCACGGCACACCATCACGGTGAAAGCGCCGACGATCTCATCGCCCCGGCGGAGTACCGCGAGCACCGCGGGGTTCTTCGCCATCCAGGCTTCCCTGCGCAGGACCTCGTACTCCCAGACCGGCCACAACCTCGCCCGCCGCAGGAAACCACGCCAGCCTTCGGGTTCGGCCGCGCTCCTCGGATCGAGCACCTCGACCTCGAACGCGGTGCTCCGTGCCGCCACCTTCATCGTCACCATCCCAGTACCTGTCTCGGCACGGCCGCGGAGTAACCCGGGCAAGCCCGGAATCCCAGCGTGGCCTCGGATTCGGGCAGACCGGTCGGTACGGGGATCGTGGAAGCCGATCTTCACGTGAGCACGACCGGCGTCCCGTGTCGCGGGCACGGCGCGATCTCGCCGCGGACCCCGCCCGCCGGAAGGACGTCCACGAACCGCGGGGAATCCTGGCGTAGCAGGGTGAACGCGAGACCGCCCGTCGTCGGGCGCGCGTAGACGCGAGGCCAGTCGAGATGCCAGCGACCGCATTCTTCGATCGCGCCCAGGTAACCCAGCGCCGGATCGTGGAGCACCCCGTACGGGCCGGAGTCCATCGTGTCCAGTTCTCGTCGCGGTACGGATTCGACCCGGTACGCACGGTCTTCGGGCAGCGCCGCGGCGAAGACGGCCAGTTGCTTGTCGTCACCGACCGCGAGCACGCGACGACCGCGGCGAAGCGCGGAGGACAGTTCCGCCACCACACTCGGCGCCGGGACGTCGGGATCGACCACGCAGCAACGAACTCCGCGCGGCAGGTCCACCGGCGGCCGCACCTCGTCGCCGCCGAGCACGACGACCAGTGCGTCCCCGGTCACCGAACGTGCCTTACGCAGCACGGGACCCAGGCCACGGCTCGGCTCGACCTGGTGCGCGCCACCGGCGAGCGGCACCAGGTCGACGATCTTGTGCATCGCCTCGGCCAGCGGCGCCGCGCCGGAATCCGTCCCGGTGCGACCGGGCACCAGCACGGGATCCGTTCTGCCGTCGAGAGCCCAGCGCTCCCGGTAGAACGGCACCGTCGCGAAGGCCGACCGCACGGACCGCCGATAGGCGGCTCGCCAGGCAGCACTCACCCCCACAGTCCACATGGCGCGCAAGCCTGCGCCATCGAGGCGGGTTTGGGAATACCCCGCGCCGGGTTCACCCGGTTTTCGACCGACTTCCCACCTTTTCGACTGAGCTGAAAGGACGAACTTTCGGCATGTGCTGGCGGGAACAAAGCGAGTCTGCCTATAACACGGGAACTTTCGAGCCGGCACGACCTGCCGGGCGCCTGGGCCAAGGGGACTCATGAACCGTGAAATCACGACGGGTGACGCTACGAACACAATAGCGCACTCACCGCAGGGATTCGACAGATGAGCTGGCCGATACCCGGACCTGTACAGAGTGGACTCACCGTAGTCGTCCCGTGCTTCAACGAAGTCGACAACGTCGAGCCCTCTTATCAGGAGATCGTCGCCGAGTTGGGCAATCTCCCACTCGAACTGCTCTATGTGGACGATGGGAGCACCGACGGGACACTGGACGTCATCCGGGCGCTCGCGCACACCGACCCACGGGTGCGATACCTGTCCTTCACCAGGAACTTCGGGTTCGAAGCGGCCTTTTCCGCCGGCTATCGGTACGCGGGGAAACCGTGGCTCCTGCACATCGACGCCGATCAGCAGTTCCCGGCCTCCGAAGCGGGGAAATTGATCACCGCGGCCGAGGAGGGCAACGACGCCGTTTTCGGTGTTCGCACCAATAGGCAAGATCCCTTACTGAGACGCTGGGGCACCGCGGCCTTCCATTTCCTCGGCCGCCGCGTCCTGCGCATCGAGATCCCGCCCGGCGCGACGGCTTTCCGCTTGGTGCGTACGGAGCTCGCGCGCAAGATCGTCGACCTCCGGCTGGGCACCCCGTACTTCCTCGCCACCGTGCCGAGGCTGACCAGCCGCTACACCACCGTCCAGGTGGCACACCGGGCCCGCGAACGCGGTGAGTCCAAAGTGGGCTTCGGCTTCCTTTCCTCGCACGCCATCGAGTTGTTCGTCGGTTTCACCCGGCGGCTGACGACGGTGGCTTCGACCACGGCGATGCTGACCGCCGGGATCTCGGTGCTCGCGGGGATCGCGGCCGCCACCGGGCTTCTCGGACTGACCGCCGCGTCGGCACTGACGTTCGTCATGTTCTCCGTGCTGCTGACCGTGCTCGCGTTGTCCGTCCGCTACCTGGTCGTGGTCGGCGCGGGACAGGCGCGGCCACGGCAGTTCTACATCAGGGAAGCCAACTTCCCGGTCGACGAGGACGACCGGCTCTACGCCTCGGCCATCGCCGAGATCCATCCTGGGGAAAGGCAAGCGGGAGTGAAGAACACCGAAGACACGGCGGCGGCTCGGAGCCTGGTGATCCTGGGCGGGGCCGACGGTTCGGTCAGCACGTATCACCGGGCGCGGGAACTCGGTTTCCGCACCATCTGCGTGGACGTCCGCGCGAGCGCACCCGCCGTGGCGCTGGCCGACGAGTTCGTCCAGGTCAGCGTCCGCGCGCCGGAGCAGATCGCGGCGGCGCTCGAGGGACGGGACGACATCGCCGGGGTGCTCTGTCCCGCCAGCGACGTCGGGCTGCCCGCGCTCGCCTGGCTCACCCGGCACTGGAACCTGCCGGACCCGCTGCCCGAAGCCGCCGTCGCCGCTTCCGTCGACAAGTCCGTCTTCCGCGAACTCTGTGACCGGCTGCGCCTGCCGACCTACCGCAGTGTCGGCGGGAAGCCCGGTCCGGACCTCGCGCTCGCCGCGCAGCAACTGCGATTCCCCACGCTGGTGAAACCGGTCGACTCCTCCGGGAGCCGCGGTGTCGTCTCGTGCGCGAGCCCCGGCGGCCTGAACACCGCGTTCTCCGACTCTCTCGCGTTCTCGCCGTCCGGCAAGCTGGTCGTCGAGGAACACCTCGACGGCTCGCACTACACGATCGAAGCACTCGTGGTCGACGGCCGGATCGTGTTCCACGCGGTCACCCGGCGCACGCTGACCCCGCCACCGTTCTTCGTCACGGCGTCCCACCTCCTGCCCGCCGGCCTGCCGCCGGTGGTCGACCGCGCGCTCCCGGTGATGCTGGCCGCGCTGTGCGCCGAACTCGGCTACCGCACCGGGCCGCTCACCCTCGACGCCGTCCTGGGTCGCGACGGGAAGTTCTACCTGATCGAGATGGGCGCCCGGATGGGCGGGAACGGCCTGGCCGAGGCGATCGAGCACAGCACCGGTGTCGACCTGATCGCCGCGGGGATCGCCGCCGCGACCGGCGGTGAGGTCGTGCTCTCGCCCCGCGACCCGCGGCCGACGCTCATCCACATCCTCGCCTCCGACCGCGGCGGCCGGATCGTGCGGATCGAAGGCACCGACGAGGTCCGCGCCATGCCCGCGGTGCACAACCTGGAGCTGTTCGCGGAGGAGGATTCGTACGTCAAACCGTACGAGCAGGCGGGCTACAAGATGGGCTACGCCGTGCTTTCGGCGCCGACCGTACGCGAGGTGCTCGCGGCCGAGGACGAGTTGCGCGGCACGCTGAAATTCCTGCTCGACGAGCAGGGTATGGCGGTACCGCTCCCTTGACCGGCACCTCGCTCACCGGCGCCGGCACCGCGTCGATCGCGGCGCCGAAGCCGTCGATGGTGCTCCGGCTGCTCGCCGGGCGTGGCGTCTTCCGGCTGGCGATCCAGGCGATGGGCCTGGTGCTGGTCACCGCGTGGGGTGCGCACGACTACGGCCGGTTCGCCACCGCGCTCGGGCTGATGACGTGGCTCAACTTCGTGCCGTCCGCGGCGGAGAAGTCGGCGCTGAAATGCCTGCCCCGCCTGCGGATGACCCGGGACGCGGTCGCGGCCTTGGCCGTCCGGGTCGCCGTCGTCCCGGTAGTGGTGGTCTTGGCGGCGATGGCGGTCGCGCTGATCGTCGCGCCGGACTCGGACGTCGCGCTGTACCTGACGGCCGCGGGCTGGTCGATCTCCGGTGGCCTGCTGATGACCGTCTCCGGCCTGCACCGCTTCACCGGGAAGTCCACTTTGGACGCCCTGGCGTTCACGGCGGGCGCGCTGGTGGTCGGCGCCGTGACCGCGGGCACCTGGTTCGTCCGCTGGTCACCGTTGACGCACCTCGGCCTGTTGCTCGGCGGGATCCTGCTCATTCTCGGCTTCTCCGCGGCGCTGCTGCCGAAGAAGTGGCTACGCGGGGAAAGGATCGACGGGCACCGGCTCCTGCCCGCCTTCGGCCGGACCACCGTGCTGCTCGGGATGACCGAGGTGCTGGACGTCCTCGCGACGTCGACGGTGTTCGGCGTGCTGGCACTGGCGGGCCGGACCGTCGACAGTGGGCCGTTCTACGTCGCCTTGCTGGCCAGCAGCGCGTTCTGCTCGCTGTTGTTCTATCAGCTCCGGGTGCACCAGCCGACGATTTCGGCCCGGCTGCGCGGCAGCGGCGCGGCGGCGGGCCGGGCCCGTGCGGTCGAGCTGCTGAAACTGGTCGAACGGGGCTCGCTCGCGTTCCTCGTCCTGGCGGGGATCGCCCTCGTCATCCCGGCGGCCCGTGCGGTGCTGACCGCCGAAGACACCGTCGGCGCGTACGTGGTCCTCGGCGTCTTCGTCCTGGTCGAAACGGTGCTGTTCGCTGTCCGGCTTTACGCGGGATTCCTGATCGAGAACACCAACAGCAAGGTTCTCACCCTCACCGCGTCGGCCTCGATCGCCGGACTGATCGCCACCCCGCTGGCCGCCGCCGCGCTCGTCCCGGCGATGGGACCGGTCGGCGGGTTCGCCGCCCTCGTCTTCGCCATCGGCGCGCGGGCGACCGTGCTCCGGCGGCTGCTGCGCCGCCACCACCCCGAACTCTGAACGTCGCACTGGAGAAGGAACATGTACGTACTGGGAATCAGCAGGGTCCACGACTCGGCCGCCGCGCTCGTGCGCGACGGCGAGATCATCGCTTTCGCCGAGGAAGAACGCTTCACCCGGGTGAAGCACGACGGGGACTTCCCCGCGGAGGCGATCAAGTTCTGCTTGGAGCGCGGCGGGATCACCCTCGCCGACGTCGACCACGTCGCCTACTACTGGCAGCGCTGGCGCGAAGGCATCCACGCCGCGAAGGTGTTCGCGAAGTACTTCCCGGCGACGCTGGAGGTGTTCCGCAACCAGAACGGCGACGAAGGCGGCTCCTCGGCCGGCATGGTGGAGACGTTCAAGACCGGTGGCGGCAAAGGGGTCGACGACTACCACGTCGGCGGCGCGGTGCTCGCGCACATCAAGCGGTCCTACACCCTCGAACGCGATGTGAAGGAAGCCGTGGGCTGGAGCGGCCCGACGAAGTTCAAGACGCATCTGGTCGACCACCACAAGGCGCACGCCGCCAGCGGGTACTTCATCTCGCCGTGGGAAGAGTCGGCGGTGCTCACCTTCGACGGCATCGGCAGCGACGGCACCGCGACCTATCTGGGGCACGGCAAGGGAAACCGGATCATCGACATCCGGCGGATCAAGTTCCCGCACTCGCTCGGCGCGATGTACGCCGGGGTCACCGGCTACCTCGGCTTCTACCCGACCCGTGACGAAGGCAAGATCATGGGGCTGGCACCGCTCGGTGCCGACACCTACGTCGACGCGTTCAAGCAGCTGATCCACCTCGACGACGACGGCGGGTACGAGCTCGACCTGAGCTTCTTCGGCCACCACCGCACCGGCAAGCACGTGATGTCCAAGAAGTTCACCGATCTGTTCGGCCCGGCGCGGCCCAAGACCCGGGTCACCGCGGAGAACCCGGTGCCGCAGCACTACTGCGACATCGCCTACGCGCTGCAGGTCACCCTGGAGGAAGCGGGACTGCACATCGCGCGCTGGCTGCAGCGGGAGACCGGATCGAAGCGGCTGTGCGTCGCGGGCGGCGTCGCGCTGAACAGCGTGATGAACGGACGGATCCTGCTGGAAACCCCGTTCGAGGACTTCTTCGCCCAGCCCGCGGCCGCCGACGACGGCTGCGCGCTCGGCTCGGCGTTGGAGGTGTCGGTCGGCAAGTACGGCAAGCCGCGTCCTCGCGACGGCTACACCTACACCGGTCCGGACTACACCGAAGCGGAGATGGAACTGGCGCTGCAGGACGCCGGGGTCCGCTACACCAAGGTCGACGACATCGCCGCGCACACGGCGAAGAAGATCTCCGAGGGCAAGATCATCGGCTGGGTGCAGGGGCGGATGGAATGCGGGCCGCGCGCGCTCGGCAACCGCTCGCTGGTGGCCGACCCGCGCGACCCCGACTCGAAGACGCGGATGAACGAGAAGGTCAAGCACCGCGAGGCGTTCCGGCCGTTCGCGCCGTCGTGCCTGGCGGAACGCGCGGGCGACTGGTTCGTCAGCGACTATCCGTCGCCGGTGATGCTGCTGGTGTTCGACGTCCTGCCGGACAAACGCGACGAGGTCCCGGCCATCACCCACGTCGACGGGACCGCCCGCGTGCAGACGGTGAGCGAGTCGGACAATCCGCTGTACTACCGGATGATCAGCGAGTTCGAAAAGATCACCGGTGTGCCGATGGTGGTCAACACCTCGTTCAACGACAACAACGAACCGATCGTCGCCAGCCCGGCCGACGCGGTGGCCTGCTACCTGAAGACCGACGTCGACGCGCTCGCCCTCGGGCCGTTCTGGGCAGAGAAGGACGACCTGTGACCGCCACACTGCCCGACACGGACGGCTGGGTTCCCGCGCTTTACCGGCGGCGCAAATGGCTGTGGCTGGTGCCCGCCGTCCCGGCCGTGGTGACCACGCTGCTGATCATGGTGATCCTGCCGCCGGACCAGACGCTGGACAACGTCGTCGACTGGGCCTTCAAGCTGTGCCCGTTCGTGTTCGCGGTCGCCACGGTGGCGCTCTTCCCGCGCACCAAATGGGGTCCGGCGCTGATCGTGCTCGCGGTGTTCGTCTACATGTCCTATTTGGACACCGAGCTGATCATGCGGATCCAGGCCTTCGCCAGGAACGCAGCCACCGATGAGGACGCCTTCCAGCCGGTGTACCAATTCGAGCTGTTCATCGTGACGTTCATCGTCCTTTTCGGACTGATGGCGTACCGGCTGGGCGGCGGCCGTACGGCGAACGTGCTCAAGGCAGGTGCCGCGTCGATCCTGGTGGTGATCTCGGGCGCGAACGACCTGACGTTCTGGGCGCTCAACGACGTCTGGTCGGCCGGGACGAAACCGACCGAGCTCAAGTGGGCCTCGCACATGATCGTGTTCCTCGGCGGACCGCCGAGCGTTCCGGTCGCGGTCGTGTTCATGCTGGTGCACCTGGTACTCGCGGCGGTGATCGTGGCGCTGCCGGTGGGGCGGTGGGTCGACCGGGCTCTGGGGCACGTCTCGTGAGTGGTGAGGACGGTTAGAACCGTCCTCACCACTCACGAGATCCACGACTCACGTGAGACGGCGCACCAGACCGTCGGCCAGCAACCGGCCGCGATCGGTCAGCACCGCACGACCGTGACCATCCAAAGCGGACTGTTCGAGCAACCCCTCGGCGGCGGCGGCACGGGCTTCGGCCCTGCCGTCGTCGTCGAGGGCGTCGAGCGGAAGCCCTTCGGACAGCCGGAGTTCCAGCATCACGCGTTCGAGATGCCGGTCTTCGTCGGTCAGCGATTCGCGGCCCGCGGCCGGTGAGTCCCCGGCCGCGAGGGACGCGGCGTAGCGGGCCGGGTGCTTGACGTTCCACCAGCGGACGCCGCCGACATGGCTGTGCGCGCCGGGTCCGGCGCCCCACCAGTCGCCGCCGCGCCAGTAGCCGATGTTGTGCCGGCAGCGGGCTTCTTCCGAGGTCGCCCAGTTGGACACCTCGTACCAGCGCAATCCCGCCGAGGCGAGGACGCGGTCGATCATCTCGTAGTCGGCGGCCAGCACGTCATCGTCCGGCGCGGGCAGTTCGCCGCGGCGGATGCGGCGGGCGAGCGCGGTGCCCTCTTCGACGATCAGCGCGTACGCCGAGACGTGGTCGACGCCGGCGGCCAGCACCGCGTCCAGCGAAGCCTGGAGATCTTCGACCCGTTCCCCCGGGGTGCCGTAGATGACGTCGAGGTTGACGTGTTCGAACCCGGCGGCGCGCGCCTCTTCGGCGGCCGCGACCGGACGGCCCGCCGTGTGCACCCGGTCGAGGATCTTCAACACGTGCTGCGCGGCGGACTGCATCCCGAGCGAGATCCGGTTGTACCCGGCGTCGCGGATGCCCGCGAAGAACTCGGGCGAGGTGGACTCCGGATTGGACTCGGTCGTCACCTCGGCGCCCGGCGCGAGCCCGAAAGTGTCACGAACGGCGTCGAGAACGCTTCGGAGCCCGTCGGCGCCGAGAAGGGACGGGGTGCCGCCGCCGACGAAGACGGTGTCGACCGCCGGCGGCTTCTTCAGCACCCGCGCGGCCAGGTCGAACTCGCGCTTGAGGCCTTCGAGCCAGGACTGGGGTGACGAATCGCTGTCCAGTTCTCCGGCGGTGTAGGTGTTGAAGTCGCAGTAGCCGCATCGGGTCGCGCAGAACGGAACGTGCACGTAGACGCCGAAGGGTCGCGTGCCGAGCCCTTCCAGCGCGCTCTCGGGAAGCGCGGACTCGACGGGCGTGGTGGATTCGGGCAGCAACGCGGGCACACCCCAGTGTCCCCCACGCCGCGAAGGCCTCCTTCCCCGGGGAACGAGGCCTTCACGGAGGTGGGTCAGCGGTCGGCGATGAACACCTTGACCGAGGTGGAGCGGGTACCGTCCTCGAACCGCACCCAGACGAGGGTCTCCAAGCTCAACGAGTAGTCGTTGACCACGTAATCGAGCGACCAGTCGCCGTGATCGTCCGTCACGGCGTCGCGGCTCATGGCCACCTCGACCAGCACCGTATGGGACAGGTGTCCCCGGACGTCCGGCGAGCAGCCGACCGCCTCGAACCGGTACGAGTCGCCCTTGTGCAGTACCGCCCCCTCTTCGGGCGAGACCAGCCTGCAGCCCTGCTGAGCCCCGGAAGCGGTGCCGGGGATCAGCAGGGACGCCAGCACCATCGCGGCGACCACCCATCGGCGCATGCGCAACTCCTCCGTCCTCTGTGGATCGGAGACCGAAGCTAGCGGCGAAGACGGCCCCGCGCGGCCTCACTCACCCGAAGCGGTACTAGGCCAACCCGTTAGCGGCCAGCCACTCCGCGGACGGCGGGATCGGCTCGATGATGTCGATCAGGAAGCCGTTCAGGTCCTCGATATAGAAGTGCCGCTGGCCGAATTCCTCGTCCACGGGTTCCGTCACGATCTTGACCCCTTCCTCGCGCAACCGCTCGTACTCGCCCGCCGCGTCGGCGACCATCAGCCCGACCATCGATCCGGCGGGTTCCTGCGCCCGCCAAGGCTCCGGCGTGGACTTGTGGCCGCGCTTCACGAAGCTCATCTCATAACCCGGCACCCCGACGTTGAGGCTGGAGAACCAGTCCAGCTCGATCGTCACCGTCAGCTGCAGGTGCCGCTTCCACCAGGCGGTGGTCTCGGCGATGTCGTCGACGACCGCGCAGGCACCGAAACCGTTGAGTCGCATCTGGTGTTTCCTCCCAGTTTGAACCACTTGACGTGTAGTACTATAAGCATAGTGGTTTGACCGAGGCAAGGAGAATGTCCCGATGCGACAGAACCCGGAGCGCCGGACCGCGCTCACCGACGCCGCCATCACCGTCCTCGCCCGCGAGGGCGCCCGTGGCCTCACCTACCGCGCCGTGGACGTCGAGGCGGGCGTCCCGCCGGGAACGACGTCCAACTACTTCCGCAACCGGGACCAGCTGCTCGGCGAGGTCGGCGTCCGCGTACACGAACGACTGTCGGCACCGGCCGACGTCATGGCGAACCCACAGGCGGAGACGCCGTCCCACGACCGGGTCGGCGTCCTGCTCGGCGAACTCATGGGGCGGCTGACCGGGCACCGCGAGCCTTATCTCGCCTTGCTGGAACTCCGTCTCGAAGCCACCCGGCGCCCGGATCTCTCGGCCGAGCTGACGAAGACCATCCGCGAAAGCATCGACATGAGCGTCGACTGGCACGTCGCGGCGGGGATGCCGGGCGGGCGTGCCGAGGTACTGCTGATGTACCTCGCGCTGACCGGGCTCACCGTCGAACGGCTCACCCTGCCGGAGGTGCTCGCGGACGTCGCCGACGAAGACGTCATCCGCATCCTCGTGGACCGCGTCCTGCCATCTTGAGTCGTGCGCGTTCTGCGTCACAGTGATGGCGACGAACCCGGGCTTGACCTTCGAAACAGGGGTTTGACCTGCGAAAACAGTCGCCTCCGAAAGCTGTTCCCAGTATCCGGACCGGCCTAGACCACATAGTGGGCGCGTGGCACGCTGAATGAATGACCCGCGCCGGAATCACCCTCGTGGCACGCCGCCACGTGGATCTCCGTCGTGTGGCGAGCGCGCTCTGTGCGACGAACCGCTGACTCCCCGCCACCACCACGATCTGCCGGAGGACTCCCATGTCGTCGCCCACGCGCGAGACCCCTGCCCGCACGCCCCGGGTCAAACAGAAACGGGGCGAGGGACAGTGGGCACTGGGCTATCGCGAACCGTTGAACCCCAACGAGCGGTCCAAGAAGGACGACAACCCGCTCAACGTCCGGGCGCGGATCGAGAACATCTACGCCCGCGGCGGCTTCGATTCGATCGACCCCGGTGACCTCCGCGGCCGATTCCGCTGGTTCGGTCTCTACACCCAGCGCAAGCCGGGGATCGACGGCGGCCGCACCGCGACGCTGGAGCCCGAAGAGCTCGACGACCGCTACTTCATGCTGCGGGTACGGCTCGACGGCGGCGCGCTGACCACCGACCAGCTGGCCGTGCTCGCCGAGATCTCGCAGACCCACGCTCGCGACACCGCCGACATCACCGACCGGCAGAACATCCAGTACCACTGGATCCAGATCGAGGACGTCCCGACGATCTGGGCGAAGCTGGAAAAGGCCGGGATGACCACGATGGAGGCGTGCGGCGACAGCCCGCGCGTCATCCTCGGCTCCCCCGTGGCGGGCATCGCCGCCGACGAGATCATCGACGGCACACCCGCGATCGACGAGATCAAACGCCGCTACATCGGCGATCCGCGCTACTCGAACCTGCCGCGCAAGTTCAAGACCGCGGTCTCCGGGCAGCAGGACGTCGCGCACGAGATCAACGACGTCGCCTTCGTCGGCGTGAACCACCCCGAACACGGCCCCGGCTTCGACGTCTGGGTCGGCGGCGGCCTGTCCACCAACCCGATGATCGGGCAGCGCCTCGGCGCCTGGGTCTCGCTCGACGAGGTCCCCGACGTCTGGGAAGGCGTGATCAGTGTCTTCCGTGACTACGGCTACCGGCGGCTCCGCGCCCGCGCCCGGATCAAGTTCCTGGTGAAGGACTGGGGCGCCGCGAAGTTCCGCCAGGTACTGGAAGACGAGTACCTCAAGCGCAAGCTGACCGACGGCCCGGCGCCCGAGGTGCCCGCCACGCAGATCGACCACGTCGGCGTACATCCGCAGATCGACGGCAGGTTCTACGTCGGCGCCGCACCGGTCGCGGGCCGCGTCTCCGGGGCCACCCTGCTGGCGGTCGCCAAGGCCGCCGAGCGGGCCGGCTCGAACCGTGTCCGCCTCACCCCGCACCAGAAGCTCGTGGTCCTCGACGTCCCCGAGGCCGAGGTGAGCGGGCTGAAGACCGAACTGGCCGACCTCGGCCTGCAGACCGAGCCGTCGCCGTGGCGGCGCGGGATCATGGCGTGCACCGGCCTGGAGTTCTGCAAACTGGCGATCGTCGAGACGAAGGCCCGCGCGATCGAACTGGTCACCGAACTGGAGAAGCGCCTCGCCGACATCCAGGCCGAGATCGAGAACCCGGTGACCGTGCACCTCAACGGCTGCCCCAACTCCTGCGCCCGGGTCCAGACCGCCGACATCGGACTCAAGGGCCAGATCGTCACCGACGAGGACGGCAAGCAGGTCGAAGGCTTCCAGGTGCACCTCGGCGGCGGGCTCGGCCTGGACGCCGGGTTCGGCCGGAAACTGCGCGGGCACAAGGTGACCGCGTCGGAGCTGACCGCGTACGTCGAACGGGTCGTGCGGGCGTACATCGCCGGCCGCGAACCCGGTGAGCGGTTCGCCCAGTGGGTCCTGCGGGCCGACGAGGGCGTCTTGCAATGACCGAACGCGCGACCCCGTACCACTGCCCTTTCTGTGGCGATGAAGACCTGCGGCCGGAAGAGGGCGGCTCCTGGCTGTGCTCGGGCTGTCGCCGGGTCTTCACCGTGAAGTTCCTCGGACTGTCCTTTCCGGAGGTGTCGCAAGGATGACCGCCACTGCCGACTACAAGACCCTCGCCGAGCGGGCCTCGAAGGAACTCGCGGAGGCGACCGCGACCGAGGCCCTGCGCTGGACCGTGGAGACCTTCGGCGACGACTTCATCGTCGCGTCGAACATGCAGGACGCCGTCCTCATCGATCTGGCCACCCAGGTCAAACCCGACGTCGACGTGCTGTTCCTGCAGACCGGTTACCAC
The DNA here is from genome assembly GCF_000342005.1 of Amycolatopsis decaplanina DSM 44594. Classification (GTDB taxonomy): domain Bacteria; phylum Actinomycetota; class Actinomycetes; order Mycobacteriales; family Pseudonocardiaceae; genus Amycolatopsis; species Amycolatopsis decaplanina. Next base: position 219,307 of record NZ_AOHO01000077.1, on the reverse strand, counting down.
TTCCCGGAGACGATCGGCACCCGTGACGCGGTGCAGGCGGTGTACCCCGGTGTGCGGATCGTCAACGCCGAGGCCGAACAGAGCGTCGCCGAACAGGACGCGGAGTACGGCCCGAAGCTGCACGAACGCGATCCGAACCAGTGCTGTCACCTCCGCAAGGTCGTGCCGCTGCGCAAAACGCTCGCGAAGTACTCGGCGTGGGTGACCGGCGTCCGCCGGGTCGACGCGCCGACCCGCGCGAACACCCCGATCGTCACCTGGGACGACCGCAACGGGCTGGTGAAGATCAACCCGATCGCGCCGTGGTCCGATGACGAGTTCAACGGCTACATCAGCGAACACGGGATCCTCGAGAACCCGTTGGTGTCCATCGGTTATCTGTCGATCGGCTGCGCGCCGTGCACCGCCAAGGTCGCTCCGGGCCAGGACCCGCGCAGCGGCCGCTGGGCCGGGCAGGGCAAGACCGAATGCGGCCTGCACGGGTGAGAAGGGACGAAATGACCACGCTCGAACCGGCCACAGCTGTGTTTTCCGGGGAAACCCCCCAGGGCCCCCTGGCTTCGGACAACCTGGCGGCGCTGGAATCCGAGGCCATCCACATCTTCCGCGAGGTGGCGGGTGAGTTCGACCGGCCGGTGATCCTGTTCTCCGGCGGCAAGGACTCGACGCTCCTGCTGCACTTGGCGATCAAGGCGTTCTGGCCCGCTCCGGTGCCGTTCCCGTTGCTGCACGTCGACACCGGGCACAACTTCGACGAGGTCATCGACTTCCGCGACCGCGTGGTGGAGCAGCACGGGCTCCGGCTGGTGGTGGCGAAGGTCCAGGACTGGATCGACGACGGCAGGCTCGAAGAGCGCGCCGACGGGATGCGCAACCCGCTGCAGACCACGCCGCTGCTCGACACGATCGCCGAGAACAAGTTCGACGCGGTCTTCGGCGGCGGGCGCCGCGACGAGGAGCGCGCCCGCGCCAAAGAGCGGATCTTCAGTCTGCGCAACGCCTTCGGCCAGTGGGAGCCGCGGCGTCAGCGGCCGGAACTGTGGAACCTCTACAACGGGCGGCACCGCCCCGGCGAGCAGGTCCGCGTCTTCCCGCTGTCCAACTGGACCGAGGCGGACGTCTGGAACTACATCGCGCGGGAGAAGGTCGAACTGCCGTCGATCTACTACGCGCACCGGCGCGAGGTCTACCAGCGCGACGGCATGTGGCTGGCCGAAGGCCCGTGGGGCGGCCCGCGGCCGGACGAGGTCGTGCGGGAACTGACCGTGCGCTACCGGACCGTCGGCGACGGTTCGTGCACGGGCGCCATCGAATCGACCGCCGCCACGCCTGCCGAGGTCATCGCCGAGGTCTCGGCCTCCCGGCTCACCGAACGCGGCGCCACCCGCGCCGACGACCGGATGTCGGAGGCGGCCATGGAAGACCGCAAGCGGGAAGGGTACTTCTGATGTCCAGCCTCCTCAGGCTCGCGACCGCGGGCAGTGTGGACGACGGGAAGTCGACCCTGGTCGGGCGGCTCCTGTACGACACCAAATCCGTCCTCGCCGACCAGCTGGACGCGGTCACCCGCGCCAGTGTCGACAAAGGACTGTCCACTCCGGACCTTTCGCTGCTCGTGGACGGCCTGCGCTCGGAACGCGAGCAGGGCATCACGATCGACGTGGCGTACCGGTACTTCGCGACACCGAAGCGCAGTTTCGTCCTCGCGGACACCCCGGGCCACGTGCAGTACACGCGCAACACCGTGACCGGGGCGTCCACCGCGCAACTGGCCGTACTGCTGGTCGACGCGCGCAAGGGCGTCATAGAGCAGACCCGCCGTCACGCCGCGGTGCTCGCGCTGCTGGGTGTTCCGAATCTGGTGCTGGCGGTGAACAAGATCGACCTCGTCGGCTACGACGAGGCGACGTTCACCGTGATCGCCGAGGAGTTCGCCGAGCACGCCGCCTCCCTGGGCTACGAACGGGGTTCGGTGCTCGCGGTGCCGGTTTCGGCGCTGGTGGGCGACAACGTGGCGGAGAAGTCGGACAAGACGCCGTGGTACTCCGGACCGACCCTGCTGGAGCATCTGGAAACCGTGCCGGTGGCGCCGGATCCACACGATTCGGCATTCCGCTTCCCGGTGCAGTACGTGATCCGGCCGCGCACGGCCGACCACCCCGACTATCGCGGGTACGCGGGGCAGATCGCGGCGGGCACGGTCCGGCCTGGCGACGAGATCGTCGTACTCCCGCAAGGAATCCGCAGCCGGGTCGAGGGCATCGACACCGCGGACGGGCCGCTCTCCGAAGCCGGCGCGGGCACCTCGGTGACCCTGCTGCTCGCGGACGACGTCGACATCTCGCGGGGTGACCTGATCGCCGCCGCCGACCGGCAGCCGACGGTGACCGACAAGATCACCGCGACCTTGTGCTGGCTCTCGGCCAAGGCCCTCAAACCCGGCGCGCGGGTGCTGGTGAAGCACGGCACGCGGACGGTTCAGGCCCTGGTCGGCGAACTCCACGCACGGTTCGACGAGCAGACGTTGTCCAGTGTGGACGATCCGGCTACCTTGGAGCTGAACGACATCGGCCGGGTCACACTGAGGCTGGCCGAGGAGATCGGCGTCGACGACTACGGCGTGAGCCCGCGGACGGGCGCGTTCCTGGTCATCGACCCGAAGGACGGCGACACGCTCGCCGCCGGACTCGTCGGCGAAAGGTTCGCATGACCCCAAGCCTCACCCCGCCACTGGTCGCCGTCGCCCACGGCAGCCGCGATCCGCGGTCCGCCGCGACCATCCGCGCCCTGCTCGACGTCTCCCGTGGGCTGGCGCCGGGCCTCGACATCCGCGAGTCCTTCCTGGACCTCTCGGAGCCGTTGCTCACCGACGCCCTTCGCGGTCTCTACGCCGAGGGACATCGCAAGGTCGTCGTGGTGCCCCTGCTGCTCGGCGTCGCCTACCACGCCCGGGTCGACCTGCCCGCGCTCGTCGCCGAGGTGACCGCGGACTGCCCGGGTCTCGACGTGCGGGTTTCCGGGGTGCTGGGCATCGACCCGCTCATCGAGACGGTCGCGCTGGACCGGCTCACCGAAGCGGGAGCCGATCTGGACGATCCGGGACTGGGTGTCCTGTTGGCGGGCGTCGGTTCGTCGAACGTCGCGGCGAACGACGCGGTCGCCGGGATCACCACCCGCTGGCATCTGCGTCGCGGGTTGCTCGCGACTCCCGCCTTCGCCGGCGCCGCGCAGCCGGACGTGCCCGCCGCCATCGCGCGATTGCGGCTCAACGGCGCACAGCGGCTCGCGGTCGCGGGCTGGTTCCTCGCGCCGGGGCTGCTGCCGGACCGGATCGCCCGCCTGGCCCGCGAAGCCGACCCGTCGGTGATCGTCGCCGGGCCGCTGGGACCGGATCCGCGGATCGCCGGGCTCGTCCTGGACCGCTACGACGTCGCCGCCCGGCTCGCCGCCTGAGTAGAGCGCCGCGTCCCGTTCGGGCGCTTGATACCGATCTTCGGCGGGTTTCGTTCCCATTTCCGTGACACCCCGCGTATGGGAACGGAGATTTCTTGACGAGTTACTTAACTTGCCGGTAACTCTCTAAACGCTGCGCAGCTCCCTCTCTCCCCATCGAACCCCCAGGTAGGTGGAACATGAAGGCTGCCATCCGTGCCCTCGTCTGCGCTTCGGCCGTGCTCGTCCCGCTCGCCGGTCTCGCCGCCCCGGCTTCGGCGGCGACCACCGTCGTCTTCGACTGCGAGGCGAAGCCGCCGCTCGTCGGCAACAAGTACCTCAAGCTGAACCAGGACGCCGACGTCACCGCTCCGGCCACGGTCGCCCCCGGCGCCGCGCTCGACATCGTCATCGACCCGGCGGCCAACACCGTCCCGGCCGAGGTCAGCGGCTACCAGGTCAAGAACATCAAGGACTTCTCCCTGAAGATCCCGATCCCGGCGAACTCGACCTGGGTGGGCGCCGACCTCGCCGGCGGCTCCGGCATCGGCTCGACCCCGCCGAAGATCACCGTCTCCGGCAGCGTGGCGACGCTGAGCTTCCCCGGTCCGATCGCGGGCGGCTCGACGTTCGAACTGCCGACCGTGACCGCGCACCTCACCGCGGGCGCGTCCGGCACCATCGAGACGAAACTGGGCGGTTCCAGCTACAGCGACCCGGGCCTGACCTTCACCGCCGTGGTCAGCGCCGGTTTCGACGTCTCCGCCCCGACGGCGTGCTTCCCGAACCCGAGCCCGACCTTCACCACGACGACGATCGGCTGACCCGTGCCTGCGCCACCGTCGGTGGAGATGGTGGCGCAGGCCACTGCCCGGCCCGACTTCGCCCGTGCGAAGGTGGGGCATGGCTGACGAACTGGTGCACTACGACGTGGTGGGCGGCACCGCCACGATCACCTTGGACTCCCCGCACAACCGCAACGCGCTCTCCGCCCAGCTGCGGCGTGAACTGAGCGAGTCGCTGGACAAGGCACAGGCGGACGACGCGGTGCGGGTCATCGTGCTCACCCACACCGGTCCGGTGTTCTGCGCGGGAATGGATCTCAAGGAGGCGCGCGGCGCCGGTGCGGGCGCCCAGGGCGTCAACGAGTTCCCGAAGATCCTCGAGCAGCTGTGGACCAGCCCCAAGCCCGTCGTGGCGAGGCTCGCGGGCCCCGCGCGGGCCGGCGGTATCGGCATGGTGGCGGCGACCGACATCGCCGTCGCGGTGCCCGAAGCGACCTTCGCCTTCTCCGAGGTGCGGATCGGCGTCGTTCCCGCCGTCATCTCGCTCACCGTGCTGCCGCGGCTCAACGCCCGCGCCGCGCACGAGCTGTTCCTGACCGGTGACACCTTCGACGCGAAGCGCGCCGTCGAGATCGGCCTGCTGAACTCCGCCGTCCCCGCCGACGAACTCGACGGCGAGGTCGCCCGCTACGTCAAGGCGCTCGCTCTCGGCGGGCCGAAGGCGCTCGCGGCGACGAAGGAGCTGCTCAGCAAGCCGCGCCCGGCGACACCGGCCGAAGGCTTCGAGGCCATGAACAAGCTGTCCGCCGGATTCTTCGCGAGCGAAGAAGGCCAGGAGGGCATCACGGCCTTCGCGCAGAAGCGCAAGCCGAACTGGGTCCCTGAGGCTTAATCAGGAAGGACGACGGTGAGGCGCCGGGAGTCCGTCCGCTCACCGGACGGCCCCAGCGCCCGCTGTGCGTCCGAAAGCACACTCCGGACGGCCAGGTACGCCTTCGGGTCGTGCGCCTTGAGCGCCGAGGAACCGGCCCAGATCAGCACGTGCTCCCCCGGCGGGAGCCAAGACAGGTCGGTGAGGCAGTCGTAGAGCGCGTCGAGGTTCTTCCCGAAGTAGTCGGGGAAGGACAGTGCCTCCGCGATCGCGTCGAGCGTCGAGTCCTTGTCGACCGTCCGCGCACCGTCGATCAGGTGCGGATACGCGCCGCGGGCGAACGCCTTGTCCGCCGCGTCCCTGCCCGCGCTCATCGGCTGGGATCCACTACGACGAAGGACTTGTAGTGGTCCTCGGTGTAGTACAGCTCCTTGCCGGTACCTGTCACCAGCCGCCTGGCCCCGCGATCCGGGCTGCCCGGCGTCTTGACCGTGTACTCCCGGTAGTAGCCGGAACCCTTGGCGGGCAGGACCTTCTCCCGGTTCTGGAAGGTGACGTCGTCGTTGCGCGGATACGGGTACGGCCCGCCCGCCTTAATGAGCTTCCAGGTATCGGACGCCTGCGGGGGAAGTCCCGTGAGCGGTTTGACCGGGAGACCGGACTCCTCGCCCGCGACCTTGCCCTTGGCCGCCGCGGCGTCGCCCGACGGCGCGGCCGAAGCGGACGAACTGGTCGGAGCGCTCTTCGTGTCGTCACCGCTGATGCCGTCCTTGACGAACCAGCCTGCGAGCACCAGCACGATCAGGCCGATCAGGGCGGCGGTGATCCGCCTACGGTTGAACATGGTGTGCCAGCTTAGGAGGACCGGTCGGGGTCGTTCGCATCGCGGGCCGCGCCGAAGAGCCGGGCGACCTTGCCGAAGACCGTGTCGAGCGCCCAGGCCGCGACCAGGCACAGCGGCACCACGACCGCCATGACCAGCACGAACTGCACGGGAAACGGGGCCTGCGCGAGCCACAGCTCGACGCCGTCCCACCAGTCAGCAAGCCCGTTGAACACGGGTGTGAGCCTACGCTCGCACCCACTGCCACCGCCGGTCAGGCCATGTAGGTTGCTGACATGTTCGCCGTTTACGCTTCCGAACCCAACGCCGAAAAGCCGCTGGACTCGCTCGTGATCGGCGAGCGACCCGAGCCCGACGTGCCCGAAGGCTGGGTGCGGGTCAAGGTCAAGGCCGCCAGCCTCAACATGCACGACCTGTGGACGTTGCGCGGCGTCGGCATCAAACCCGAGCAGTTCCCCATGATCCTGGGCTGCGACGGCGCGGGCACCCTCGACGACGGCACCGAGGTCGTCATCCACTCGGTGATCAACGCCCCGGGCTGGCAGGGCGACGACACTCTCGACCCGAAGCGCACCCTGCTGACCGAGAAGCACCAGGGCACCTTCGCCGAACAGGTCGTGGTTCCGGCGCGCAACGTCGTACCGAAACCGTCGAGCCTGAGCTTCACGGAAGCCGCGACCATGGGCACGGCGTGGCTGACCGCGTACCGGATGCTGTTCGTGAAGTCCGGGCTGCGGCCGGGACAGACGATGCTCGTCCAAGGTGCCTCCGGCGGCGTCTCGACCGCGCTCGTCCAGCTCGGGCGTGCGGCCGGATTCCGGGTTTGGGTGACCGGACGTAGCGAAGAAAAGCGTGCGCTGGCCGAGAATCTGGGCGCACATCAGACCTTTGAGTCCGGCGCGCGGCTGCCGGAGCGGGTCGACGCCGTCTTCGAAACCGTCGGGAAGGCGACCTGGTCACATTCGGTGAAGTCGCTCAAACCGGGCGGGATCATCGTCGTCTCGGGCTCGACCAGCGGCCCGGACGCTCACGCGGAGTTGCAGCGCGTGTTCTTTCTGCAACTGCGTATCGCGGGTTCGACCATGGGCACCAGGGACGAACTGACCGATCTCCTCGCCTACCTGGAGCTCACGGGAGTCCGTCCGCAAATCGGTGCCGAATTGCCGTTCGCGGAGGCCGAGACCGGGTTTAAGAACATGCTCGACGGGGAAACTTCCGGCAAGGTGACTTTCTTTCACTAGCGCAGCCACGCATTGATCGGAGGGGTGAGTTCTCTCCCTCGTCTCGGCGAAGCGCGCGCACAAGCGCACGTCCGCGCGTTCCACGCAGGTCAACCAGTCATTCCGCGGTCTTGTCAAGTGTCAAGAACGTTATGACTCAGCGAGATTCTCACGACCAAAGTTCGACCAAAATCCGACCTCTCGCGGTTAGCCTTGAAGGATGACCGCATCGCAGCGGCCCGAACCGGCGGACCCGGGGGGCCGGACCACCACCGACACCGACCCCATCCGCGTCTCCTTCCGGCGCTATGCCGGTGTCCGCACCAGAGTGCTCGAGGTCGGACCGCAGCCGGTGGAATCCCCCGACCGCGCACCCCGGCGGATGCTCGGCAAGCGTGGCACCGCACGCGGACAGGTCAAGCCGACGGCGCCGAGGCTCGTGCTGCTGCACGGCTATTGCGACAGCGCCGACACCTGGCGCCCGGTTCTGGAGCTGCTCGCTGCCGCAGGTGTTCCGGCGGTCGCGGTCGATCTGCCCGGATTCGGTGACGCTCAGCCACTGCGACCGGGCCCGATGCTGCCACAGCTGGACGCGTTCACCGCGGCCGTCGTCAAGGAGCAGGCGGTACTCGGCACGGTGGTGCTCGCCGGCAACTCGCTCGGCGGCACGATGAGCCTGCGTGCCGCGGAGAACCATCGGCTACCGGTCTCGGGCGTGGTGTCGATCGCCGCGCCCGGTTTCGTGGACAGCTGGCTCATCCGCACCGTCGCCCGCTACCCGCTGCCGCTGCGGATGTACTCCGCCCTGCCGCTGCCGATCCCCGGCTTCCTAGTGCGCGCCGTCGCCGAACAGGTCGTCCCCCGGCTGCTGTACGCCGACTCCGCCGCCGCGGACGCCGCCCAGGTGCGCCGGTTCACCTCGCTGTTCCCGGACTACCGCTCCACCACCACCCGGCTCGAACAGGCGAGGCAGCTCGTCGAAGAGCTGGCGAACGCGTACCGGCTCGAAGAGGTCCGTGTCCCGCTCCTGGTGGTCGTCTGTGGCAAGGACAAGCTGGTCAGCGCCGCCTCCGGGCGGCAGCTGCACGCGCTGGTCCCGCACAGCAGGCTGATGGTGCGCGAGGACTGGGGCCACTGCCCGCAACTGGACGACCCCGTCGAGATCTCGGAACTGCTGACCTACTTCTCCGCCGGAGCGTCCAGGCCGTCGAAGATCGCCGCTCGCGTGGCCGCCGAAGTGAGCGAAGACACCGTCGCCGGATAGGTGCGAAGTCCCTTCTGCCGCTACCGTGCCTTTCGGACTGTGACCCAGTCCGACGGCACAACCTGTTGGGAGACGACGATGTCCGCACCGCGAAGCCTGGGCTCGGGATCCGGGGTATTCCGCCGCAAACCGATCGATCAGATCCAAGAACTCAGTGACGGCGGTGGCGGGCTCCAGCGCACGCTGGGCCTTCGCCAGCTGACCGCGATCGGGGTCGGGGGCATCATCGGTGCGGGGATCTTCTCCCTGGCCGGCGCGGTCGCGAACCAGACGGCGGGCCCCGCCGTGCTGATCTCGTTCCTCATCGCGGGTATCGCCAGCGCCGCCGCCGCGTTCTCCTACGCCGAGTTCGCCGGGCTGATCCCCCGCGCCGGGTCGGCCTACACCTACGGCTACACCGTGCTGGGCGAGATCGTCGGCTGGTTCATCGGCTGGGATCTGCTGCTGGAGTACACCGCGATCGTGGCGGTGGTCGCGATCGGCATCTCCGGCTACTTCAACGAACTGCTGGGCTACCTCGACATCGAGCTCCCGACGTGGATGCTGGGCGCTCCGGGTACCGAAAAAGCCGGTGTCGAACCGGGGTCCTACAAGATCAACCTGTTCGCCGTGCTGCTGTGCCTGCTGATCGCCTTCATCCTCAACCAGGGCATGAAGAACGCGGCCCGGTTCGAAACGCTGCTGGTCTACTTGAAGGTCGGCCTGGTCATTCTGGTGATCGTCGTCGGTGTCTTCCACATCAACACCGACAACTATTCGAACTTCTTCCCGTTCGGCCTCAGCGGCGCGTTCACCGGCGCGGCGACGGTGTTCTTCGCGGTCTTCGGATACGACGCCATGTCCACCGCGGCCGAGGAATCGACCGACTCCCAGAAGCACATGCCGAAGGCGATCATCTACTCGCTCGCCATCTCGATGGTCCTCTACGTGCTGGCCTGCCTGGTCCTGACCGGGATGGTCAACTACAAGGACATCGACAGCGAGGCCGCCTTCTCCAGCGCCTTCGCGGGCCTCGGGATGAAGTGGCTCGGCCTGATCATCGCCGTCGGCGCGATCATCGGTATCACCACGGTGCTGTTCACCTTCCTCATGGGCGCGAGCCGCGTCGGCTACTCGATGAGCCGTGACGGCCTGCTGCCCAAGTGGTTCGGCAAGACACACCCGGTGCGCAAGGTGCCGAGCCGGATGACCTGGGTGCTCGGCATCGCGTCGGCGATCATCGCCGGGCTGCTGCCCATCGGCGAGGCCGCGGAACTGACGAACATCGGCATCCTGCTCGCGTTCGTCGTCGTCTGCGTCGCGGTGATCGTGCTGCGCTACAAGCAGCCGGACCTGCCCCGGTCCTTCAAGACCCCCGGCATGCCGATCGTGCCGATCATCGGAATCGTCTTCTCGATCTGGCTGATCACGTTCCTGAACCCGGAGACCTGGCTGCGGTTCGCGGTCTGGTTCGGCATCGGCCTGATCATCTACTTCACCTACAGCCGCCGTCACTCCGTGATGAACGCGAACAACGGCGACACGAAGCAGATCAGCGGAGAGGACTCAAACGCGTAGCGGCTTCGCGGGCTTCGGCCTGGAGGCGTTCGACGATCGACGCCGCCGGGCCGGAGCCCGCGACTTCATAGGTCTGCCCCGCGTAGAGCGACATGATCTCGGGGTCTCCCGCCTTCCCCGCCGCCGCGCGGATCGGTTTGGTCAGGTTGTTGACCTCCGGATACGCCGACGGCGCGGTGGCCGAGAAGTCCGCGACCGCGCGGTTGACCAGTGACCGGGCGGGGCGTCCGCTGAACGCCCGGGTGAACGCCGTCGGCCTTCCCCCGTCCGCGAGCGCCTGCCGGTGCGCGGGCTGTGTCCCGGCCTCGTCCGCCCGCAGGAAAGCGGTGCCCAGCTGCGCCGCGACGGCCCCCGCCGCCAGCACTGCCGCGATGTCGGCGCCGTGCACGAGCCCACCGGTCGCGACGAGCGGCAGGTCCGTCCGCGCCGAGACCAGGCGGAGCAGGCTGAGGACGCCATACTGCGCACCTCCGCCTTCGGCGCCGGGCTCGTCAGCGAAGAGCCCTCGATGCGCCCCGGCTTCGAATCCCTGGACCACGAGCGCGTCCGCGCCGACGGCCACGGCCTGATCGGCTTCCATCGGGCTTGTGACGGTGACGGCCACCTTGCTCCCGTTGGCGTGCAAGCGTTCGACATCCTCGGGTGAAGGCGTGCCGAAGGTGAAGGAAACGACCGGCACCTTCCGCTCCAGCACGACCTCGAGCTTCGCGGCATAGGCGTCGTCATCCCAGCGCGGCTCGCCGGGCTCGACGCCGTGGCGTTCGGCCTCCGCGCGCCAGCGCTCGATGTGCCCGCCGAGATCCGCTTCGGTGGCGGAGCCACCCGGCACGAAGAGATTCACGCCGAACGGCTCACTGGTCAGTTCCGCCGTCTTCGCGATCCGGTCCGAGAGGGCTTCGGAGCTCAGATAGCCTCCAGCCAGGAAGCCGAAGCCACCCGCCGCGGTCACCGCGGCCACGAGTTCGGGAGTGGTCGGCCCACCGGCCATCGGGGCCGCGATCACGGGGAAACGCAGGTCTTCGAACACGTTTCCGACGATAGCCCCCTCGTGAGGACACGGAATGTGACGTTCGAGTCACTCCAAGGTTCTCCCGTGGTGGTCTAGACCTTTACCGCCGAAAATGCGACGATCGGACAGTCGTGACGCGCGTCACGTCCCTTGTTCCCTTGGAGGCCCCGGTGAAGACCTTGAGAGCGCGGCTGGGCCGCGCCTTCGTCGGGGTGGCGCTGCTCGCCGGCGCCACCACCGCAGCCGCCCCCGTCGCAGACGCGGCCACCCCGCCGCTGCAGGCGATCGTCCCTGTCCCGGTCTCGGCCCAAGCGCTGACCGGCTCCGACCACACCCTGACCGCGAACACCAAGATCTACACCCAGGCCGGTTCGGCGCAGGCCAAGGCCGTCGGCGACTACCTCGCCGGGATCTTCCGCACGTCCACCGGCTTCCCCCTGCCCGTCTCCGACGCGCCATCGGACACGCCGGCCGACGGAATCTCGCTCCTGCTGTCCGGCGCCGACTCGCGCGTCGGCGACCAGGGCTACCAGCTGAACTCGACGTCCGCCTCGGTCGTCCTGCGCGCGAAGACGGCGCAAGGCCTCTTCGGCGGCGTACAGACACTGCGCCAGTTGCTGCCCGGCAAGATCGAAAGCCCAACGGTGCAACAAGGCCCCTGGACGATCCCGGGCGCCGACGTCCTGGACTACCCGCGTTTCGGCTACCGAGGCGCGATGCTCGATGTCGCCCGGCATTTCCACCCGGTCGCCACGGTCAAGCGGTACATCGACCAGCTGGCGCAGTACAAGATCAACAACCTGCACCTGCACCTCGCCGACGACCAGGGCTGGCGTATCCAGATCGACAGCTGGCCGCGACTGACCACCTACGGCGGCAGCACCCAGGTCGGCGGTGGCCCCGGCGGTTACTACACCAAGGCGCAGTACACGGAGATCGTCGACTACGCGGCCTCACGGTTCATCACGGTCATCCCGGAGATCGACATGCCCGGGCACACCAACGCAGCCCTGGCGTCGTACGCCGAGCTGAACTGCGACAACACCGCTCCCCCGCTGCGCACCGACACCGCCGTCGGCTACAGCTCGCTCTGCATCTCGAAGGAGATCACCTACACCTTCGTCAACGACGTCATCCGCGAGATCGCCGCGCTGACGCCCGGGCCGTACTTCCACCTCGGGGGCGACGAGGCCCAGGCCACCAGCGACGCCGACTACCGCACGTTCATGAACCGGGTGCTGCCGATGGTGGCCGCCGCGGGCAAGCAGGTCGTCGGCTGGCACGAGATCGGCAAGGCCACCCTGCCGACCACGGCGACCCCGCAGTTCTGGGGCACGACGACGTCCAGCACGGAGGTCTCGAACGCCGTCGCCCGTGGCAGCAAGGTCATCCTGTCACCGGCGAACAAGGCGTACCTGGACATGAAGTACAACTCCAGCACCCCGATCGGGCTTTCGTGGGCGGGCTACATCGAGGTCCAGGACGCCTACAACTGGAACCCGGGCGCCTACCTCGCCGGTGTGCCCGAATCCGCCGTCCGCGGCGTCGAATCCCCGCTGTGGACCGAAACCGTGGTGACCCCGGCGAACATCGACTACCTCGCCTTCCCCCGGCTCCCGGCGCACGCCGAACTCGGCTGGTCGCCGTGGTCGACCCATGATTGGAACACCTTCCGAGTGCGCCTCGGCGCTCAAGCCCCGCGCTGGCAGGCCCAGGGTCTCGACTACTACAAGTCGAGCCAGGTGCCCTGGGAAACCGGATCCGGCAACCCGGGCACCTGCTCACTCCCGGCGTGGGACCGTGCGTCGGTCTACACCGGCGGAGCGACCGTCTCCCACAACGGGCACAAGTGGACGGCCCAGTGGTGGACGCAAGGCGAAGAACCCGGTACGACCGGCCAATGGGGTGTCTGGCGCGACAACGGCACCTGCTGACCCGTCCGGCAGCCCGCTCGGCCCCTCATCTCCGGCCGAGCGGGCTACGGTGGTCCCATGGCCGCAGACCTCGAACTCGTCCGCGCTCTTTCCTTGCGCGAAAACGGACTCGCGACCGTCTCGACGGTCCGTGCGGACGGCACCGTCCACTCGTCGGTGGTCAACGCCGGCGTCTTCGAAGACCCGGTCACCAAGGTGCCGGGAGTCGCCTTCGTGGCGATGGGCGGGGTGAAGAAACTCGACCTGTTCCGCCGGGCGGGCCACGCCACGATCACCTTCCGGCGCGGCTGGGAGTGGGCTGCGGTCCAGGGACGCACCCACCTCATCGGACCGGACGACCCGGACCCGGACTTCGACCCGGCCGGTCTTCCCCGGCTGCTGCGCGAAGTCTTCATCGCTGCCACAGGGACCCACGACGACTGGGACGAGTACGACCGCGTGATGGCCGCCGAACGCCGCGTCGCCGTCTTCCTCACGGCGAACCGCGTCAGCGGGAATCGCTGACGCGAAAGGCCGCACGGATCGAGATCCGAGCGGCCTTTCGCGAGTATCGCCTACTTCTTCTTGCTACCGGCGTCCTCAGTGGACAATGCGGCGACGAAGGCCTCCTGCGGGACCTCGACCCGGCCGACGGTCTTCATTCGCTTCTTGCCTTCCTTCTGCTTTTCCAGCAGCTTGCGCTTACGCGAGATGTCACCGCCGTAACACTTCGCGAGCACGTCCTTGCGGATCGCGCGGATCGTCTCGCGGGCGATGATCCGCGACCCGACGGCCGCCTGGATCGGTACCTCGAACTGCTGCCGCGGGATCAGCTCACGCAGCCGCGTCGCCATCCGGTTGCCGTAGCCATAAGCGGCATCCTTGTGCACGATCGCCGAGAACGCGTCGACGGTTTCACCCTGCAGCAGGATGTCGACCTTGACCAGATCGGCGATCTGGTCACCGCCCTCTTCGTAGTCGAGGGACGCGTAGCCGCGCGTACGCGACTTCAGCGTGTCGAAAAAGTCGAAGATGATCTCCGCGAGCGGGATGTTGTAGCGCAGTTCGACGCGGTCCTCGGAGAGGTAGTCCATCCCCAGCAGCGTGCCGCGCTTGGCCTGGCACAGCTCCATGATCGTGCCGACGAACTCCGACGGCGCCAGGATGCTCACCTTGGAAACCGGCTCGTGGACCTCGGAGATCTTCATCCCGGACGGCCAGTCCGAGGGGTTCGTCACCACGACCTCGCTCTTGTCCTCGAGCACGACGTTGTAGATGACGTTCGGCGCGGTGGAAATCAGGTCGAGACCGAATTCGCGCTCGAGCCGATCCCGCGTGATCTCCAGGTGCAGCAACCCGAGGAAGCCGCAGCGGAACCCGAACCCGAGCGCCACGGAGGTTTCCGGCTCGTAGGCGAGCGCGGCGTCGTTGAGCTGGAGCTTGTCCAGCGCCTCACGCAGTTCGGGGTAGTCCGAACCGTCGACCGGATACAGGCCGGAGTAGACCATCGGCTTCGGCTCGCGGTAGCCCGCGAGCGGCTCCTCGGCGCCCTTGCGCTCGGAGGTGACGGTGTCACCGACCTTCGACTGGCGGACGTCTTTCACCCCGGTGATGAGGTAACCCACCTCGCCGACCCCGAGCCCCTTGCTGGCCTTGGGCTCCGGCGAGATGATCCCGACCTCGAGGAGTTCGTGAGTGGCGCCGGTGGACATCATCTTGATCCGCTCACGCGGCGTGATCTTGCCGTCGACGACCCTGATATAGGTCACGACGCCCCGGTAAGTGTCGTAGACCGAGTCGAAGATCATCGCGCGGGCGGGCGCGTCCGGGTCGCCGACCGGCGGCGGGACCTGCCGCACGCACTCGTCCAGCAGCTCGGTCACGCCCATGCCGGTCTTCGCCGACACGCGGAGCACGTCAGAAGGCTCGCAGCCGATGATGTGCGCCAGCTCGGCCGCGTACTTGTCCGGATCGGCCGACGGCAGGTCGATCTTGTTCAGCACCGGGATGATGTGCAGGTTCTTCTCGAGCGCCAGATAGAGGTTCGCCAGCGTCTGCGCCTCGATCCCCTGCGCGGCGTCGACCAGCAGGATCGCCCCTTCACAGGCCTCCAAGGCCCGGGAGACCTCGTAGGTGAAGTCCACGTGGCCGGGGGTGTCGATCAGGTGCAGGACGTGGTCCTGGCCGTCGACCTTCCAGGGCAGGCGCACGTTCTGCGCCTTGATGGTGATCCCGCGTTCCCGTTCGATGTCCATGCGGTCGAGGTACTGAGCGCGCATGGCCCGCTCCTCGACCACGCCGGTGAGCTGCAGCATCCGGTCGGCCAGGGTCGACTTGCCGTGGTCGATGTGCGCGATGATGCAGAAGTTCCGGATGAGCTCCGGGGGCGTGAAGGTCGTGTCGGCGAACGTCGTCAACGGGGTTTCCTCGCGAAGGTCGGGGTGTGCCATCTCTATGGTCCCATGCCGCTCCGGGTGCGAGTGGGGGTCATCCCCGATGCGGCCCGTGATGAGCTGTGGTGCCCTCGAAGTATGAGTACTTCACTGTCCCAAATGCTCGACCGCACGTTCGGCCATCCCCGGGGACTGCTCGGCCGGTTCGGCGGCCGGGCGATGGCGCACGGCAACGCCGCCACCGAACTTCGCGTCGTCGAGCTGGCGTCGATCGAGTCCGGCGAAACCGCACTGGTCGTGGGCCCCGGCCCGGGAGTCGGCCTGCAGGCCACGGCCGAACGCGCGGGCCGTGTGATCGGCGTCGACCCCTCCCCGGAGATGCTCGCCCGGTCGCGCCGCCGCTGCGGCGACAAGGTGGAGCTGCGGCACGGCACCGCGGACTCCACGGGTGAGCCCGACGAGAGCGTCGACGTGGTCCTCAGCGTCAACAACGTGCAGCTGTGGGAGGACCGGGCGGCCGGGTTCGCCGAACTGTTCCGCGTGTTGCGGCCCGGCGGCAGGCTGCTGCTGTCGTCGCACGAGAAGTGGCTGCCGGTGTCCCGGCACGAGCTGGCCGACGAAGCGGCCGCCGCCGGCTTCACCGACCTGCAGACCTGGACCTGGGACCCGCCGGGCTTCGGCGCCTCCCTCGCCGCCCAGCTGCGCGCGATCAAGCCTTCGGCCTAGCGCGGATCAGTGCGCAACGGATGCTCACGCGGCACCTCGACCAGCACGATCCTCGTGCCGTCCGGGTCGGCGATCCACGCTTCGTCCAGACCCCACGGTTCACGCCGCGCGCCACGGACCGGCTCCAAACCCTTCTCCGCGAGCTCCTCGAGCGCCGCGGGCAGATCGCGGACCTGGAGCCACAAGGCGACGTCAGGAGTCGGGCCGGTCTTCCCGGTACCGACGATCTCGATCGACCCGTTCCCGGCGAAGAACACCGTCCCGCCGGGGAACTCCTTGTCGATGGCCAGGCCCAGGGTGTCCCGATAGAACGCCGTCGACACGTCGAGGTCCTTCGGGTGGATCAGCACCCTGCTGCTCAGCACATCCATGACTCAATCCCTACCGGATGGGTTCAGGCCATCGCAATCGCCGTGATACCCGCCAGCACCACCACCGACCCGGCCAGCCTGCGGACGGCGTTCGCTTCTCCCAGAACCAGCCAGGCGGCGAGGCCACCCAGGACGATGCTCAGCTCCCGGGCGGGTGCGACGAGGCTCACCGGGGCGATCTGGAGGGCGTAGAGCACCAGCAGGTAGGCGACCGGCGAGAGCACGCCGACGATGAGGACCTCGCGCTTGTGCTCGCGCCAGAGCCACAAGACCTCTTCACGGTCCTTCAGCGCGTACGGCGCCATGAGCAGGCTCTGCACGATCGCGCCGGTTCCGAAGTAGACGATCGGCGGGACGCCGAGAGCCGTGACCGAATGTGCGTCCCACAGTGTGTAGGCGGCGATCGTGAGGCCGGTCAGCAGCCCGTAGACCAGGCCTTTGCGGCGAGCGACGCGATCAGCGGCGTCAGCGTGGGCCGGTGCTCGCCCGGTGCCGATCACCAGCACCCCGGCGACCACGAGGAACGCGCCCAGCAGGCCGAGCACTCCCGGCCGCTCGCCGAGTAGCACGACGGCCGCGAGCACCGAGATCAGCGGCCCGGTACCGCGGGCGACGGGATAGACGACCGACAGATCGCCGACGGCGTATCCCCTTTGGAGAACGATTCCATAGGTGACGTGGAACACCGCCGTGACCACGGCGGCGAACAGCCAGGTCCACTGTGGACGCTGCGGCTCCACGGCCAGTGACACCGCCACGAGGGGGACCAGCAGGATCGCGGAGAGGCTGTAGTAAGCCCAGACGAACCGGGCTCCGCCACGACGGATCCGCTTGGCAGCCAGGTTCCAGCCCGCGTGGATGACGGCGGCGATGATGACGAAGGACAGAGCGGTGGCGTTCACGGCGGACCTTTCACGTTTTCCGCGCACGCGGAAAACACCGGTCCTCCAGGCTTTTGTCCCGTCAGATGAACGACGGCGCTTCCGGCCCCGTCGATGGTGCCGCTCGGACCTGTCCCGTCTGCCCTGATTGTGTGTTTCGCTGAACGGGCAGGCGGCGGAACCCTAGGCACTACGATCTTCACCGTACCGCAAACACCCCCCTCCCGAGGTGGCCGCGAGCCGCCCCTGGACGGCTGTTAAGCTTGCCCTTCACCGTCGTGTGGCATTCCGTCATGGAGGAAACCCGCGCCGCTCCCACGAGCACGCAGGGCCGGTCACAGCGCGGCGGTGAAACCACCGAGAGATTCAAGAGGAGCGCCCCCGTGGCCAACATCAAGTCGCAGATCAAGCGCATCACCACCAACGAGAAGGCGCGTCAGCGCAACCAGGCGATCCGGTCCTCGGTGAAGACCGCGATCCGCAAGTTCCGCGAGGCCGCCGACGCCGGCGACAAGGCCAAGGCCCTGGAGCTGCAGAAGGACGCGGCGAAGAAGCTGGACAAGGCCGTGACCAAGGGCGTTCTCCACGCCAACCAGGCCGCCAACAAGAAGTCCGCGCTGGCGAAGCGCGCGAACTCTCTCTGATCGGCTTTCGAAAGGCCCCGGTGACTCGCGTCGCCGGGGCCTTTCGCCGTTCTCAGCGGCTTGTGCCGTGGGCGTCGACGACTTCCAGGACGGCGCGCTCCAACGCGTACTCCGGGTTTGCCGCGACCCCCTTGACTTCGGCGTTGAGCCGGGCGACCACCCGCATCGCCGTGGCGAGACCGTCCTGCCCCCAGCCACGGGCCTGACCCTGCGCCTTACGCACCTTCCATGGCGGCATCCCCAGCTCGCCCGCCATCTGGTTCGGGTTCCCGCGACCGGCACCGGACACCCGCGCGATCGTCCGGACGGCGTCGGCGAGGGCGTCCGCGACCAGCACGTGCGGTACGCCCAGCTGCATCGCCCAGCGCAGTGACTCCAGCGCCGCCGCCTTGTCACCGGCGACGGCCTTCTCCGCGACGGCGAACCCGTTCACGTCCGCGCGGCCCCGGTGGTAACGCCGGACCGCCTGCTCGTCGACCGCCCCACCGGCGTCCGCGACGAGCTGGGTCGCGGCCGACGACAGCTCACGCAGATCCGAGCCGACGGCGTCGATCAGCGCGAGCACGGCCGCACCGTCGATCTTCCCGCCGACCCGGCGGACCTCGTTGCGGACAAAGGATTCCCGTTCAGCGGGCTTGGTCAGTTTCGGGCACTCGACGACCTCCGCGCCGGCCTTCTTCAAGGCGGCGGGAAGCCCCTTCGCGGCCTTGCTCCGGCCGCCTCCGCTGTGCACGACGACGAGCACGATGCCGTCGGCGGGTGCCTTGACGTAGGCCATCACCCCGTCGGCGAGCTCCTGCGAGATGTCGTGCGCGGACTCGAGGACGATCACCCTGCCCTCGGCGAACAGCGAGGGGCTGACCATTTCCGCGAGTGCCGGGACTGTGAGGTCCGACACCCGGATCCGGGTGAGATCCGCCGTCGGATCGGCCGCTTTGGCAGCGTCCGAAGCGCTGCGGACCGCGCGTTCGATCAGCAGCTCTTCCTCACCGAGAACCAGGACCAGCGGCGATGGGGCGGAAGCTTGCGTCGTCACGATGACGATCCTGCCACTCGTCCTCTCGTGTGCTTTGTCCGGTGATGTGTTCCGGGCACGGTGGCCCCACCTGAGCCTCATGTCGTACGGTGTTGGCGAGGCGACGCGATCATGCGCGTGCCGACAATCGAATACCGCTCATCCAGAGGGGCAGAGGGAACGGCCCGATGAAGCCCCGGCAACCGGCGTCAGCCTGTCATCCCGCGATCGCGGGGTAGCTGACGAGCGCGGTGCCAATTCCGGCCCGCCACGGCGGGGCAGATGAGGAAAGGAACCTCGCGATGACCGCAACCCTCGGCACGACCTCCACCACCAAGACCCCGGATCTCGGACCGGCCGTCGAACTGGTGTCGAAGGAAGAGGGACACCGGCAGCCGCTCGCTCCCGAATTCGTTTCCGCCGAGGACTTCTCACCGCTCGAGGTCGCCTACGACTTCGGCCGCGTGCGCCGCGAGGACATCGAAGCCGGGCCCAAGAACATCTGGCGCTACAAGAAACTCCTCCCCGTTCCGTCGAACGTCGAAGAAATCCCCAACACCGAACCCGGCGCCACCCGGCTCATCCAGGCCGACAGGCTCGCGAAAGCCTTGGGCGTCAAGAAGGTCTGGGTCAAGGACGACACCGGCAACCCCACCCACTCGTTCAAGGACCGGGTGGTCGCCGTCGCGCTGGCCGCCGCACGCGAGTTCGGGTTCGACGTACTCGCCTGTCCGTCGACCGGCAACCTGGCCAACGCGGTCGCCGCCGCGGCGGCCCGCGCCGGCTGGCGGTCGGTCGTGCTGATCCCGAAGACCCTCGAGCGCGCCAAGATCCTCACCACCGCCGTGTACGACGGCGACCTGATCGCGGTCGACGGCAACTACGACGACGTGAACCGGCTCGCCACCCAGCTCGCCGCCGAGCAGGAGAGCTGGGCGTTCGTCAACGTGAACGTCCGGCCCTACTACTCGGAAGGCTCCAAGACGCTGGCCTTCGAGGTGGCCGAACAACTCGGCTGGAGGCTTCCCTCTCAGATCGTGGTGCCGATCGCCTCCGGTTCTCAGCTCACCAAGGTGGACAAGGGTTTCCGCGAGTTCGGAAAGCTCGGCCTCGTCGACGAGACGCCGTACAAGGTGTTCGGCGCGCAGGCCACCGGCTGCTCCCCTGTCTCGGCGGCCTTCCGCGCGGGACACGACGTCGTCCAGCCGGTCAAGCCGGACACGATCGCCCGGTCGCTGGCGATCGGGAACCCGGCCGACGGCCCCTACGTCCTCGATGTGGTCAACCGCACCGGTGGCGCGATCGAGGACGTCACCGACGAAGAGGTCGTCGAGGGCATCCGGCTGCTCGCCCGCACCGAGGGCATCTTCACCGAGACCGCCGGCGGGGTCACCGTCGCGACGGCCAAGAAGCTCATCGAGACCGGCAAGCTCAACCCGGACGAGGAGATCGTGCTGCTGATCACCGGTGACGGCCTCAAGACCCTCGACGCCGTCGAGGACAAGATCGGCCCGAAGGCCACCGTCAGCGCCTCGGCCGACGCGGTCCGCGAGGCTCTGGGCATCTGAGTTCCCGTCGGCCCGCCTCAAGAACGAGGCGGGCCACGGGGCTCACCCCGGCGTACCAGGGCAAGACCTCGCGCGTCGAGGAGGACCGCGGTGTCGCCATCCGTGTCCGTCCTGGCGACCGACGCGCCGACGGCCACCAGATTGTCCAAAGTGGACTTGTTCGGATGGCCGTAGGTGTTTCCGGCACCGACGCTCACCAACGCCGCCCGCGGGGCGACGGCGTTGAGGAAATCCGGTGCCGTGTAACGACTTCCGTGGTGCGGAACCTTCAGGATCTCGGCTCGCAGATCGGCACCCTCGGCCATCAGGTCGGCCTGTGCGGCGAGCTCGACGTCGCCCGTCAGCAGTAGCCGGCCCGCCGCGGTCCCGGCGCGCAGGACGACCGAACCGTTGTTGATCACCGTACCGTCCTGCTCGCGAACCGATCGTCGGGTGACATATCGCGGCCCCAGTACATCCAGTGACAACCCCGGCCAGTCCAGCCGTTGCCCGATACTCAGCTCCAGCAAGGGAACACCGCGGCGCGCTGTCTCGTCCGCGACCTGCTGCCACGCCCACGCGGGAGCCCGGCCCGGGCCGACGGCGACCGCCCCGACCGACCGGCCCTCGAAGACGGATTCGAGACCGCCGATGTGGTCGGCGTGCAGATGACTCAGCACGATCAGCGGCACACGGTCCACGTCGAGCCGTCTCAGGCACTCGTCGACCGGTCCCGGTTCCGGCCCGGTGTCGACCAGGACCGCCCTCCCCGGCTCGCCCGTGGCGAGAACGACGGCATCACCCTGCCCGACATCGCAGGCGACGGCGCTCCACGACGCAGGCGGCCACGCCGGGGCCAGCGCCCGCACCGGCACGAAGACGAGCAGCCCTGCGGCCAACGCGACCGCCAGCAGGATCCTGGCGTACCGCAGCCGGATGGCGACGAGCAGCACGGCGAGCAGTCCAGCCACCAAAAGCCCGCCCCACCAACCATCCGGCCAAGCAACGACCGCTCCCGGCGCACGCGCGCCGTGTCGGGCCACGGTGATGAGCCAGCTCGCCTCGGGTTCGGTCAGACGGACAAGCAGCCTGCCCGCCGGGGGCCACCACGGTCCGATGACGGTGGCGAGTACGCCGAACACGGTGGCCGGCGCGACCACCGGGGCGGCGAGCACGTTGGTCACCACCGAGACGAGACTGACCGATCCCGCCATGCCCGCGATGACCGGTGCCGTCATCACGAACGCGGCCAGCGGGATGGCCAGCCCCTCGGCGTAGCCGGCCGGCACACCGCGTCCGACCAGCCATTCCGCCCACCTCGGCGCCAGCAGTACGAGCCCGGCCGTGGCCAGCACCGAAAGCGCGAACCCGAAGTCGGCGGCCATCGCGGGATCGGCCACGACGAGCCCGGCCACCGCGAACGCCAGCGCGGGCAGCGCCGAACCCCGGCGTCCCAGCGCCAGCGCCAGCAGCCCGACCGCACCCATCACTCCGGCGCGGAGCACGCTGGGTGCGGGCCCGGCGAGGACCACGAACCCGGCGAGCCCCGCGGCGGCCGCGGCGGCGGACGTCCGCGGCCCGACCCGGAGCACTCTCAGCAGGAGAAGGATCGAACCGCAGACGATCGCCACATTCCCACCGCTCACGGCCATCAGGTGGGACATGCCGGAGTCCGTGAACTCGCTTTCGACTCTCGGGGACAGCGTGCTCGTGTCCCCCACGACCAGTCCGGGCACGAGACCGGCCTGCTCCTCCGGGAGCACGGCGCACAGGTCCCGGAGCCCGGTGCGCAGCGATTCCGCGGCTCGCTGCCACCAGGGTGCCGGTCCGAGAGCCGACGGCGGGCCTCGCACCGAGAGGACCGCGACCGTCAGTTCGACCCCCTTCGCCGGTGCGAGCCGCCCGGAGGCGGTGACCTGCTGCCCGGGCAACAGGTCCGTCCACCCCTCGGCCGGGGCGAGCAGGAGGATCCGGCCGGCCGAATCCACCACCCGCTCACCCGTCACCGCGGCGTCCACCGCCGCGGCGACGACCACCAGGCGGGTGCCTGCCCGGCGATCGGCGTATCCGGCACCGCGGACCGGACGTGGCCGCTCGGTGACCACCACCCTCGCGGTGGCCTCGACCCCTCGTGCGGCGGCGGCACGGAGGTCGTCCTGCTCGGCGGCCCGGATCCGCAGCGCCACCGGACCGGCGGTGAGCACGCCGAGGACCGCCAGGGCACCCAGGCCCGCCACCCACCGGGACGCCGTCCGGCGGGCACGGACCCCGGCGGTGATCGCGAGCACCACGGCGGCCGCGCCGCAGAGCATCGTGATCCACCATCCGCCGAGCAGCCCGGAAAGAGTGCCGAGCCAGGCAGTCGCCGCGGCCGGTACCAGCCGCAGGTTCTGACCTCGCCACGACGCGGTGTCCACTTCGGACGGATCGGCGGACGGGTTCATCCGACGGACACCAATTCCCGGACTTTCTTGAACTTGCTTTCGCCGATCCCTTCCACTTCACGGAGTTGCTCGACGGTGGTGAACCCACCGTGCCCGGACCGCCAGTCGACGATGCGTTTCGCCATCACCTCGCCGACCCCGGGCAGGGTGTCGAGTTGCTCGGCCGTGGCCGTGTTCAGGTCGAGCTTCCCTGTCGGCGTCCCGGTTCCGGCCGCGGCCGGAACCGGGACGCCGACGGCCACCTGCTCACCGTCGGCGAGCCGCCGGGCCAGGTTCACCCCGGTCAGATCCGTTCCGGGCTGTGCCCCACCGGCCGCCGTGAGGGCATCGGCGACCCGTGCGCCCGGAGGGATCGTGACCAGGCCGGGCCTGAGCACCCGGCCGACGACGCTGACCACCAGAGGCGCTTTGCCCGCTGCGGCGGGGACGTCTCCGGCGGCCTTCGCCGACGGCAGGGGCGGCGGGGTCTCCGCCCCTGGCCGGTGTCCGAACAAGGCGATCGCGCCGGTCACGATCACGGCCACCGCGATCAGCACGGCCACCACGGCGAACCACCGCCGGTTCACCGGAATCCCGTCCGCCGTGAACCGGGCGGGCACCCAGCGGCGTACGAGCCTGCCCGAGGGCGGCCCCTGGGTGGGCGACGACAGCTGCGCGGCCAGCCACGCCAGCCTGGCGTTGACGGAGGGACCCGGTGGACGGGCGGTTTGGTCGAACACGTGAACGACGCTACGGAGCGGGGATGGCGGGCGGCAGTGGTGAATCCCGAGGCTGTGGACAAGTGGGGTGTTGTGGACAACCCGGCCGCGGCCGAGACCGGTTCACCGGTTTTCGTCGGAGCCGTATGGGACGCTGGCGCGTTTTCCCTAACCTGCTCGCTGGATCACGACACCGAGGACACCGGGGCCGGTGTGGGCCCCGATGACGGCTCCGATCTCCGAGACCACGCACCCTTCCGGGCAGTTGATGGATTCCTCAAGCCGGTTGGCCAGTTCGACAGCGCGCTCCGGCGAAGCAAGGTGGTGGACTGCGATGTCGGCGAGCCCGCCTTCGGCCGCCTTCACGGCTAGTTCGACCAGCCGCGCCACCGCGCGATTCATCGTCCGCACCTTCTCCAGCGGCTGGATCCGGCCTTCGGACATGTGGAGCACCGGTTTCACCGCGAGTGCCGTGCCGAACAGGGCGGCCGCCGGGCCGATCCGCCCTCCGCGGCGCAGGTATTCGAGGGTCTCGACCGCGAACAGGGTCTCCGAGCGGCTCACCGCGTCGACCGCGGCGGCCTCCACCTCGGCGGGTTCCGCCCCGTCCGCGGCGGCACTCGCCGCTCGCAGGGCGGCGAACCCGAGTCCCATCGCGGTGCTGCGCGAATCGACGACGCGCACCTTGTCCGGTCCGACCTCCTGGGCCGCGAGCACCGCCGCCTCCCAGGTCCCGGACAACTCCCGGGACAGATGAACCGACACGACGGCGTCCGCGCCCTCGGCCAGCGCCGCCCGGAACTCCTTGACGAATTCCGCGGGCGTCGGCCGGGACGTCGTCACCAGGCTGCGTTTGCCGAGCGCCTCGGCCAGGGCCGCGGGGCCCATTTCGACGCCGTCGAGGAATACGACGCCGTCCACGAGGACGTGCAACGGGACCACCCGGATCCCGTTCCGTTCGGCGAAGCCTTCAGGCAGGTGGGCGGTGGAATCCGTGACTACGGCGACCGACACGGCAGTCAGCCTACGTTGCCGCGGGGCGGAGCACCGGGGCCATCAGGCCGGCCATTTCCGCGCCGACGGCGGCATGTCCTTCCCATCCCCAGTGCATCCCGTCCGGATTGCCCCGCCCACTCAGCACGTGGTCGCCGACGACGGCTTCGAGATCCAGCAACGGGACGTCCGCGCGCCGCCCCCAGGCGGCGATGGCGGCGGCGGCACCGGCGCGGGCGGTGTGCACGCGGCCGTAGGCGTCGGACCGGTGAACGGACGGCAGGATGCCGAAGATCGGCAGTTCCGGTCGCAGCACGCGCAGGGCTCCGACAGCGGTGTCGAGATACTGGACGGTGAGCTTCGACGGCAAGACCACCGGACGTCCTCGAAGGGCGATCGCGAGTCGTGGCTGAGCGGCCAGGTACGTCTTGCGCACCAAGCGTCGCAGCGGGTCGGGTCGTACGTAGCGGAGGCCGGTGCGCAGGTAGGTGGGCAGCGGCGACGGCAGGGTGTCCATGCTTCCGACGGCCAGCACGACGGCGTCGACGTGATGGAGATCCGCCCAGACACGCGGGTCGCCGATCAACGACCACCAGGCGTCACGGGCGGTCCAGCCGAACCCTGCGACGAGGTCCACTCCACCACCGCCGAGCGCTTCGGCGGCGATATTGGGCCACAGGCGCGCGTCGTCGGCGGCGAGCGGCCCGTCCGGGCCGTGGAAGCTGAGGGAATCGCCGAACACCAGCAGGCGCGGGGCCATGGATCAGCCGGTGATTCCCGCGTTGTAGGCGGCGAGGCGCCAGTTGCCGTCGCGCCTGGTCAGCTCGACCCAGTGACAGTTCGCGATCCCGCCCAGCGTCGGCCAGGACGTGACCGGCAGGCCGAGCAGTTTCGCGGTCAGCGCGATGATCAGGCCGCCGTGTGTGGCCAGCAGCACGGCGTCGCCGGCGTCGGAATTGGGCTGGTCCAGATCCGCGACGACCTCCATCGCGCGTTCGGCGACGTCGACCCGTGACTCGCCGCCGGGCGGCGCCCAAGTCGCGTCGACGCGCCATCGTGCGCGTTCGCCGGGATAGGCCTCGTCGACCTGCTGGCCGGTGAAGCCCTGCCATTCACCCAGATGGGTTTCCCGGAGGCGCTTGTCGATTCGCAGCGGGACACCGATCGCCTCCGTGAGCACGGTGGCCGTGTCGGTCGCGCGGCGCAGATCCGAGGCGATCACCAGATCCGGTGAGAACCGAGCGAGCGCGGGCACGGCGAACCTGGCTTGGTTCCAGCCGACCGGCGTCAACGCGGAGTCCAGATGCCCCTGCATCCGGCCCGCCGCGTTGTAGTCGGTCTCGCCATGGCGCCAGAGCACCAGCCGCCGCGGGCTCACGAGGCGCCTTGCGCGTCGGCGGGGTCCTCCTCGGCGGGTGTCTCCAAACCTTCGACCTCGATCCGCGGGCAGTCCTTCCAGAGCCGCTCGAGACCGTAGAAGGAGCGCTCCTCCTGGTGCTGGACGTGGATGACGACGTCGACGTAGTCCAGCAGGACCCAACGGCCCTCGCGGGCGCCTTCACGGCGGACCGGCTTGTGCCCGCCGAGCCGCAGCTGCTCCTCGACGTTGTCGACGATGGCGCCGACCTGGCGCTCGTTGGGCGCGGACGCGATGACGAAGGCGTCGGTGATGACCAGCTGGTCGGACACGTCCAGCACGACCACGTCGCTCGCCTTCTTGTCCGCCGCCGCATGGGCGGCCGCTACGGCCAGCTCTCGTGCCTCGGACGTGGCTGTCACAGTTCTCCTCAAA
Source organism: Amycolatopsis decaplanina DSM 44594 (assembly GCF_000342005.1). GTDB lineage: Bacteria > Actinomycetota > Actinomycetes > Mycobacteriales > Pseudonocardiaceae > Amycolatopsis > Amycolatopsis decaplanina. Next base: position 192,908 of record NZ_AOHO01000077.1, on the reverse strand, counting down.
CAGATCGCTTTACTCGCGGGTTCGCCCGACGAGGGTACCCGGTCAGGAACCCTGGTCTTTGCGATAGAGGTCCTTTTTGGCGATGTAGCGCACCACACCGTCGGGCACGAGGTACCAGACGGGCTCCCCGCCTTCGACGCGCTCGCGGCAGGCGGTGGACGAGATCGCCATCGCGGTCACCTCGACAAGGCTCACCTTCCCGCTCGGCAGATGCTGCGAATTGAGGCGGTAGCCGGGCCTGGTGACACCGATGAAATGCGCCAGATCGAAGAGCTCGTCGGCGTTGCGCCAGGTGAGGATCTGTTCGAGCGCGTCCGCGCCGGTGATGAAGAACAGCTGGTCGTCCGGGTACTCCGTGCGCAGATCGCGCAGGGTGTCGACGGTGTAGGTCTGCCCGACGCGGTCGATGTCGACGCGGCTGACCGAGAACACGGGGTTGGACGCCGTCGCGATCACCGTCATCAGATAGCGGTCCTCGGCACGGGTGACCACCCTGTCGGACTTCTGCCACGGCTGACCGGTGGGCACGAAGATGACCTCGTCGAGCGCGAACCGCGACTGGACCTCACTGGCCGCGACGAGGTGCCCGTGGTGAATGGGGTCGAACGTGCCGCCCATGACCCCGATCCTGCGTGGTGACATGGGTCGTGAGCCTATACAGCGCATGAGGCTGCACGCTCGGGTCGACCGCCCCACCGACGGGTGGTGATCTGGATCACATTACAGTCCGTTCCATGGATGAACGGTCCGTTCACGACATGCCGATCGCGACTTCGTCGGCGGCATGGGGTAGAGGTGGGGACGTGGACACATCGACTCTCCGGGATCGCGCCGAGACCCTCCTCCAGTCGTTGGCGGGCGAGGGTGCCCGCCTGCGTGACGACCAGTGGACGGCCATCGAGGCACTGGTCGCGCACCGCCGTCGCGCGCTCGTCGTGCAGCGCACCGGCTGGGGGAAGTCCGCGGTGTACTTCCTGGCCACCGCGTTGCTGCGGGAGCGCGGCGACGGCCCGACCGTGATCATCTCGCCGCTGCTCGCGCTGATGCGCAACCAGATCTCCGCGGCGGCGAGGGCGGGCATCCACGCGGCGACGATGAACTCCGCGAACCCGCAGGAGTGGGATCAGGTCCAGGCCGCGATCGCGGCGGGCGAGGTCGACGTCCTCCTGGTCAGCCCGGAACGGCTCAACAACCCGGACTTCCGCGACACCGTCCTGCCGAAGCTGACGGCGAGCGCCGGCCTGCTCGTGGTCGACGAGGCGCACTGCATCTCGGACTGGGGGCACGACTTCCGGCCGGACTACCGACGGCTACGGACACTGTTGAAGGATCTGCCCGACGGCGTCCCGGTGCTCGCCACCACCGCGACCGCGAACGACCGCGTGGCGACCGACGTCGCCGAACAGCTCGGCATCGGCAACGGGGGCGACACCCTCGTCCTGCGCGGCAGCCTGGATCGCGAAAGCCTGCATCTGTCGGTGGCCAAGCTGCCGACTTCGCAGGCCCGGCTCGCCTGGCTGGCCGAACACCTGGCGGAACTGCCGGGCTCCGGGATCATCTACACACTCACTGTCGCCGCCGCGCACGATGTCGCGGGATTGCTGACCGAGCGCGGCTATCCGGTCGCCGCCTACACCGGGAAGACCGACCCGGCGGACCGGCAGGCCGCCGAAGACGATCTGCTGAACAACAACGTCAAGGCGTTGGTGGCCACGTCGGCGCTGGGCATGGGGTTCGACAAGCCGGATCTGGGCTTCGTCGTCCATCTCGGCGCCCCGTCCTCCCCCATCGCGTACTACCAGCAGGTCGGCCGTGCCGGTCGTGGCGTCGATCGCGCCGAAGTGATCCTGTTGCCGGGCCACGAGGACAAGGACATCTGGGCGTACTTCGGTTCGCTGGCGTTCCCGGACGAACTGCGGGTGACCCAGGTGCTCAACGCGCTGGCGTACGCGGACCGTCCACTGTCGACACCCGCGCTCGAACCGTTCGTCGAGCTGTCCCGTTCCCGCCTGGAGATGGTCCTCAAGGTGCTGGACGTCGACGGCGCCGTCCGCCGGGTGAAGGGCGGTTGGGAAGGCACTGGCGAAGCATGGCAATACGACAGGGAACGCTATGCGCGGGTGAGCGCGGCGCGGACCAACGAACAGAACGCCATGCTGGCCTACCTCGAAACCACCGGCTGCCGGATGGAGTACCTGCGAAAGCAGCTGGACGATCCCGAGGCGACACCCTGCGGACGATGTGACAACTGCACTGGAAGGCATTGGGACACCACGATTTCCGACGACGTCGTCGACGCCACCCGGCAACGGCTGCGCCGTCCGGGGGTCGAGGTTGCGCCGCGGAAGATGTGGCCGACCGGGATGGCCGGGCTGGAGGTCCCGCTCTCCGGGCGGCTGCCGGCGGGCGAGCAGGCTGAAACCGGCCAGGTCGTCGGCCGGGTGACCGACGTTGGCTGGGGCACGCGACTGCGCGAACTCGTCGGCCCGTCCGCGGCGGACACCGAACTCCCCGATCCGGTCTTCCAAGCCTGTATCGAGGTACTCAAGGGCTGGCAGTGGACGGAGCGACCGGTCGCGGTCGTGGAGGTGCCGTCCGCCACCCGGCCTCGGCTGGTCCACAGCCTGGCGACGAAGCTGGCCTCGATCGGACGGCTGGACTATCTGGGCGCCGTCGCCTCGGCGGGGCCGCCCCCGCGTCAGGCGAACAGCGCGCAACGGCTGGCCGACCTGTGGAAGCGCCTCAGCCTTCCCGACGAGCTCGCCGCCAAGATCGCCGCGGCCGAGGGCCCGATCCTGCTGGTCGACGACCTGATCGACACCGGGTGGACGATGACGCTGTCCGCACGCCTGCTTCGCCAGGCCGGAGCCCGCGCCGTACTGCCGTTCGCCCTCGCCAGCACCTCGTGAGCAGAAGCCCGTGAGCCGACCACTCGTTCGCGGGGTGTGGGTGGTCGAACACTTCCGGTCACCACGAACCGATCCCGACATTTGACAGGTTCTTTCCCGCACGAGGACTTTCTGGCAAGGTTCCGTCCAAGCGCTAGTACGGAGGTGCCGATGGCGGACTCAACGACGGAACGGCTAGGGCATCGGCTCCCGGTGAAGAAGTTGTTCGCCGCCAGTGTCGGGAACGCGCTGGAATGGTTCGACTGGACCATCTACGCGACCTTCAGCATCTACTTCGCCAGCGAGTTCTTCCCGAAGGGCAACGAAGCACTGGCGCTGATCAACACCTTCGCCACCTACGCACTGGCGTTCTTCTTCCGGCCACTCGGCGGGATGTTGCTCGGCCGCTTCGCCGACGTCAAGGGCCGGAAGCCCGCGATGATCCTGACCATCGTGCTGATGGCGGGCGGTTCGGTGGCCATCGGCCTCTTGCCGACGTTCGACCAGGTCGGCTGGCTGGCCCCGATCCTGTTGCTGCTGGCCAGGGTGGCGCAAGGACTGTCGCTCGGCGGCGAGGTCTCCAACGCTTCGGCGTACCTGGGTGAGATCGCGCCGCCCGCCCGCCGTGGGCGGTACTCCGCCTTCTTCTACATCTCGACCGGTTCCGCCGTCCTGCTCGCCTCGATTCTCGGGTTCGTGCTCGCGCGGACGATGTCCAAAGCGGATCTGACGGCGTACGGCTGGCGGATCCCGTTCCTGCTCGGCGGCGTTCTCGGCATCATCGGCCTGTGGCTCCGGCGCAGCCTCGCCGAGACCGAGATCTTCGAGGAGAAGAAGTCGACGGCGCGCCGGGTCGAGCGACCACTGCGCACCACCCTTCGCGAGCACCCGCGGGCCGTCGTGCAGCTCGTGGGTTTCTCGATGCTGTCGACCCTTTGCTACTACACGTTCTTCAGCGCACTGACCTCGTTCGCGGTCAAGACCCGCAAGGCCGACGACGTCGACGTGTTCCTCGCGTTGTCGATCGCGACGGCGTTGTTCGTCGCCCTTCAATACCCGATGGGCGCCCTCTCGGATCGCTTCGGCCGCAAGCCACAGCTGCTCGTCTGGGCGGCGGCGACCGCGATCCTCATCGTCCCACTGTCCACTTTGGTCAGGCCGGGTCTGCCGGGGCTGCTGGTCGTGTTCTGCGTCGGGCTCTGCCTGTACACGGCGATGACGTCGATCGCGCCGGCGATCATGAGCGAGCTCTTCCCCACCGAACTGCGCGGTCTGGGCATCGGCGCCTGGTACAACCTGACCGTCGCGTTGTTCGGCGGTACCGCTCCCCTGGTGCTCACCGCGCTGTCCGACGCCGGGTTGTCGACGCTGTTCTTCTGGTACGTGGCCGCCGGAGCGGTGATCGCGTTCTTCGTCATCAGAACTCTGCCGGAGACCAAGGGCAGCGATCTGCGCTGAAACTCCGTCGCCGACGACGTGGGTAGGTGGCTACCCTCGCGCTCCTACGACGAGCGCGAAGGAGGGACACCGTGTTGTTCGGCGATGTAAGCGAGGAATTGGCGCGACGCGTGGTGGAGTCCGGGCTTGCGGTGCTGGACGCGGAGGGTCCCGGCGTCCGCGACTCACGTCTGCTGCTGGCCGAACTCACCTCGAAGACGCTGACGCTGGGTTTGTGCCTGCTGGGCATCTCCACCCCTGCCCGGCTATGAGTCGCCGTGGTCGCTGAAGACCTTGCGCTTCAACGGAGGGACTGCCTGGAAGAAGCGGAACATCCCGCGTGCCATCGTGCGGCCCGCCCGGTTCTCCGACACGAATTGGCGGGCACTGCGTTCCGAGTCGCGCACCGCCGCGAAGCCGTAGTGCCGCATCCGCTGCTCGTAGTCGGCGACCGCGGAGCGGACCGCACCGGTCTTCTGTGCTTCGACGAGATTGCGGCACAACAATTGCGCGTCTCGGAGTGCGGTGTTCGCGCCGATGCCACGGAACGGGGTCATGCTGTGGATCGCGTCGCCGAGCAGGGTGATGTTGCTTGTCGGCCACGGTCCGACGGGCTTCGAGGTGAAGATCGGCAGCCGGGACACCGACCCTTCGGGCGAGCCGGCGACCAACTCCTTGAACGCGGGGTCCCAGCCGTCGATCAGGTCCATCACCAGGGCCCGCAGGCCCTCGCTGTCCAATGAGGACACCCCGGCCGGGTAGCGCCGGTTGTCCGCCGCGAACGCCCACATGATGTAGCTCGAGGTGTTGTCGAACAAGACAGGGTCGTATTCGGCGGTCTCGTCGTTGACGGACGAGGAGCCGCTCAGCTCGTGCGGGGCGCTGAACAGTCCCGCGCCGGTACGCGGCATCACCATGCTCGGGCCGTCGGTGAGCCGGGCGGGCAAACGCTTGCGGGTCTCTTCGGTCAGCGGGTGTTTGCCCGCGATCGCGACGATCCCGGTGTCGACCCGGTCGGCTTCGGGCAGGAATTGTTTGCGCACCCGGGAATTGGCCCCGTCGGCGCCGATGACCAAGTCGGCCTCGACGGTGCTGCCGTCGGCGAACTCACAGACGACCACCTCGCCCTCGCGGCGGTAGCCGACGAACTCCTTGCCGTGGCGCAGAACTCCCTCGAGCCCATCGGACAGCACCTGGTGCAGGCTGATCCGGCTGACCGAGTGGTGGCTCGACGCGGGATCGGGGCTCGACGTGAGCTCACTGTCGATCACCATCAGGTCCTGCAGCCGCTCGGTCACGAAGGTGAACGGACCGCTCGTGGTGCCGGTGGTGGCCAGGAAGCGTTGCCAGAGCTCGGGCGGCAGGCATTCGTGCAGCGCGGCCGAGCCGTGCGGATTGATGTGCACACGATAGCCCTGCAGTCGTTCGGTCCGGGTGCGGCTGCGCTCGTGGACGGAAACGTCGATCCCCGCCTTGCGCAGCCCTTGCGCCAAGCAGAGCCCGCCTGTTCCGCCGCCGATGATCGCGATCCTCGTGGTCATGGCTTTCTCCTCTCTCCGCCGACAACTATCAACCAGAAGGGTAATTAAGTCAACCATACGTTTGAAAAAGTCAGCGGCTAAGCTGAACTCCATGTCCGAAGCCGCCCCTCGCAGCCCTCGCCGCGCCCCCGTCGAACGCCAGCGCGATCCCGAGCGCACGAAGACACAGCTCTTGCAGGCGGCGAAGGCCGAGTTCGGCGCGAAGGGTTACGCCGCGGCACGCGTCAGCGAGATCGCCGCGAAAGCGGGGGTGAACAAGCAGCTGATCTCGTACTACTTCGGCGGCAAGGAAGGGCTGTACAACGCGTTGACCGCGACGATGTACGACGACTACGTCGCGGCTTCCGACCACGACAAGCCATTCGCGGAGGTCGTCCGGTTCTTCGTCCAGTCGGGGGTCCGGGATCACGATCTCGCCAAGCTGTTCCTCTGGGAGAACCTGACCGACGGCGCCCCCGACGCGATCGGCGTCGAGGGTCAGCGCGAATTCCTCCAGCGGCAGGTGGAGTACGTGCGAGCCCGTCAGGCCGCGGGCGACTTCCCCGCCGACCTCGACCCGGCGTTCCTGCTGGTGATCTTCATGGCCGCGTCCAGTGCCGCGCTGGCGCTACCTCGCGTCGTACGAGCCGTCTCGGGCCAGGACCCCGGCTCGGCCGAGTTCGCCGAGGCCTACGGCGAGCAACTGGCACGCCTCGTCGGTCACCTCGCCGATCCAGGCAAGCGATAGCAAAGGTCCCCCGCTGTCGCTTGAACCTTCCGGGCCACCTCCGGCCCCCGGGTCTGATGCCCTAGCGGCGAAGAGGGACCAGGTCGTCCGCGTGGACGACCTCGCGCCGCTGTTCCGCGGGGAGGTCGTGGCTGGAGCGGCCGATGAGGTCGGGTAGTTCGCCCGCGTCGAAGGCCACGACCCCGCGCGCCACGGTTCGCTGCCGAAGGTCGACCAGGTCGACGACGTCGCCCGCCTGGAAGTCACCGTCGACGCCGGTGATCCCGGCGGCCAGCAGTGAGCGCCGGCGGCGGACGACGGCCGCGACCGCGCCGTCGTCGAGGTGCAGTTTCCCGGACGCACCCGCGGCGTAGCCCAGCCAGAACCGGCGGGCCGACAGCCGGGAGTCCGCGGCGGCGAACGCGGTGCCGACCTCGGCGGTAGTGAGAGCGCGTGCGGCCTCTGAAGCGGCGGCGAGCAGGACCGGGATCCCCGCGCCGGCGGCGGTGCGGGCCGCGGCGAGCTTCGAGACCATGCCACCGGTGCCGAGCCCGGAACTCGACATGCCGACGGTGATTCCGTCCACATCGGACTCTCCGGCGACCTCGGCGATCTTGCGGGTCGCGCCATCACGGGGATCCCCGTCGTACAGACCGTCCACATCGGACAACAGGACGAGCGCGTCGGCGCCGATCAGGTGAGCCACCAGCGCGGCCAGCCGGTCGTTGTCGCCGAAGCGGATCTCTTCGGTGGCCACGGTGTCGTTCTCGTTGACCACGGGAACCGCGCCGAGGGCCAGCAGACGGGTGAACGTGTTCTGCGCGTTGCGGTAGTGCGCCCGGCGCACGACGTCGTCCGACGTCAGCAGAACCTGGCCCACGGTCAGGGAAAACCGGCCGAACGACTCGGCGTAGGCATGGGCCAGCGCCAGCTGCCCCACACTGGCCGCGGCCTGCTGGGTGGCGAGATCACGCGGTCGTTTGCCGAGCGAGAGCGGCGCGAGTCCCGCGCCGATCGCGCCCGAGGACACCAGCACGATCTGTGTGCCGCGGGCGACCCGGTCGGCGATCGCGTCCACCAGTGCGTCCAGCCTGGCCACGTCGAGACCGTCGCCGGCGGTGGTCAGTGCGGAGGAACCGACCTTGACGACCACACGCTTCGCGTCGGCGATCGCCACCCGGGTTGAACTCACTCGTCGTCCATCTCGTCTTCGTCTTCGACGCCGTCCGGACCGTCACGACGGATCCGGCGGGCTTCTTTACGTTCGGCGGCACCGATGCGGCTGGTGTTCTCCAGCCGCACGTCCGTGCCCCGGCCCGACAGGTGCACCGCGACCCCGGCCGGGGTCGACGGCTCCCACTCGAACTGGACGTCGCCGATGGTGACGGGGCTGCCGGGTACGGCGCCCTTGCGTGCCAGTACTTCCTCGACGCCCAGCCGGTTGAGCCGGTCGGCGAGGTAACCCACCGCTTCGTCGTTGCCGAAGTTGGTCTGCCGGATCCACCGTTCCGGACGGGAGCCGCGGATGATGAACGCGCCCTCCTCCTCCGGGTCGAGCTCGACGGTGAAACCGGCGTCGTCGACCGCCATCGGCCTGAGCACGACCTTCGCCGGCTCAGGAGCGGGCTGTTCGGAGCGGTACTTCTCCACGACAGCCGCGAGCGCGTAGGTCAGTTCCTTGAGACCCTGCCGCGACGCCGTGGAGATCTCGAACACACTGAGCCCGCGGGCTTCCAGTTCCGGGCGCACGAACTCGGCGAGTTCGGCGGCGTCCGGGATGTCGATCTTGTTGAGCACCACCACGCGTGGCCGGTCGGCGAGGTCGCCGCCGAGGCTCGGGGTGTAGCGGGCGAGTTCTTCTTCGAGGGCGTCGATGTCGGACAGCGGGTCGCGCCCAGGCTCGAAGGTGGCGCAGTCCACGACGTGCACCAGCACCGCGCAGCGCTCGATGTGGCGCAGGAAGTCGAGGCCGAGGCCCTTGCCCTCACTCGCGCCCGGGATCAGTCCCGGCACGTCGGCCATGGTGAACACCGTCGACCCGGCGGTGATCACGCCCAGGTTCGGCACCAGCGTGGTGAACGGGTAGTCGGCGATCTTCGGCTTGGCCGCGGACAGCACCGAGATCAGCGACGACTTGCCCGCGGACGGGAAGCCGAGCAGGCCGACGTCGGCGACCGAACGCAGTTCCAGGACGAGGTCGCGGGTCTCCCCCGGCTCGCCCAGCAGCGCGAACCCGGGTGCCCGGCGGGCCTTCGAGGCCAGCGCCGCGTTCCCGAGGCCGCCGCGGCCGCCCTGCGCGGCGACGAAGGTGGTGCCGGGGCCGACCAGGTCGGCCAGGATCTCGCCGTCTTCGGTCATCACGACGGTGCCGGACGGGACGCGCATCTCCAGCGTCTCCCCCGCCGCACCGGCGCGGTTACCGCCCTGGCCCAGCTTGCCGTTGCCGGCGCGGGCGTGCGGGCGGAAGTGGAAGTCGAGCAAGGTGTGGACGTTCGGGTCGACGATCAGGAGGACGTCGCCACCGTTGCCGCCGTTACCGCCGTCCGGGCCGCCGAGGGGCTTGAACTTCTCGCGGTGCACCGAGGCGCAGCCGTTCCCACCGTCACCGGCGGCCAGATGGATCACCGCGCGGTCCACGAACCGGGACGCCATGACTTGCCTCTATTCACTCGCGAAAAAGGGGATACACAAAACAAACGAGGGGTGGGCCCGGATATTCCGGCCCCACCCCTCGTCAGAGGTTCTAACTCGAAGCCGGAACTCAGGCTTCGGTCGGCACGATGTTGACCGTCTTGCGGCCACGCTTTTCGCCGAACTGGACCGCACCGGCGGCCAGCGCGAACAGCGTGTCGTCGCCGCCACGGCCGACGTTCACGCCGGGGTGGAACTTGGTGCCACGCTGGCGGATCAGGATCTCGCCCGCGTTGACTTCCTGACCGCCGTAGCGCTTGACGCCCAGTCGCTGCGCGTTCGAATCGCGACCGTTGCGGGAGCTGGACGCACCCTTCTTGTGAGCCATGGCTCAATCCTCTTTCTGACGAAGATCCGGAGAAAGTCCTACTTGGAGATGCCGGTGACCTCGACGCGGGTCAGCTTCTGCCGGTGACCCTGGCGCTTGTGGTAGCCGGTCTTGTTCTTGAACTTGTGGATCCGGATCTTCGGACCCTTGGTCTGCTCGACGACCTTGCCGGTGACCGAGACCTTCGCCAGCGCGTCGGCGTCCGTGGTGACGTCGCCACCGTCCACAAAAAGGACTGCGGGGAAGGTGTGCTCGGTACCCGGCTCGCCTTCGAGCTTCTCGACCTCGACGACGTCGCCGACGGCCACCTTGTACTGCTTGCCGCCAGTCTTGACGATCGCGTACGCCGACACGGAAGTCTCCTGCTTACTCGACAACGGGTGGGGGCTTGCGTGACCGGCCCACAGAGAATTCTCGGTGGTCCAGGTGCTGCGCAAGGTGCCCGCTCTAGGTGGCGGGCCGTTCTACAGGTTACGTGGGGCTCCCCGGTGCGATCACACCGGGGTGCCCCTAGGTGTTCACTGGCTCTTTTCCGACGCCTTGACCGGCGGACCGGCCGGCCGCGAGGCCGCCCGTCGCGGACGACGGCGCGTGGTGGAGCGCACGGCCGGGGCCGGGACGTCCACCTCGGGTTCGGTTTCCTCCTGAGCCGCCGGGACGTCGGGCTCGGAAACCTCTTCCGTCACAACAGCCTCAGGAGTCACCGGAATCTCGGGTGCTTCGGGCTCCGGGCCCGACTCCGCGACGACGGCGATCTCTTCTTCCCGCACGGCCGGAGCCTCATCGGCCGAAGTCGTCACCGGTTCACCGGCGAGTTCGGTCGCGGGCGCCTCGGCGACCGGCTCCGGAACCGGCTCCGCCGCCGCCTCGGCCGCCTGCTCGACGGTCGCTTCGGCAACGGGCTCCGAAGACCCTGCAGCCTTCTCAGTCTCCCTCGCCGGCTCAACGGGCTGCTCCGCCGCCTGGGGGGCGTGGCCGTTGAGCGCGACCTCCTCGGCGACCTCGTGCGAGTGCTCACCCTTGGCCGCCTTGGTGGCGTTGGCCACGGCCTGGACCGCCGAAACCACCGACTCGCGCTGACCGGACGCCTGCGGAGCCTCGGCCTTCGCCGCGGCGGGCTCGTTCTGCCCCTGGTCCTCGCCCTTGCCCCGGCCGCGGGACCGGCGGGAGCCCTGCTCCTTGCCGCCACCGCCGCCGCCGTGGTTGTGACCGTTGCCACCGCCACCGGTGCGCTGCGGCTCGGTCGAGACGACCACGCCGCGGCCCTTGCAGTGCTCACACGGCGTCGAGAACGCCTCGAGCAGCCCGGTGCCGATCTTCTTTCGGGTCATCTGCACCAGGCCGAGCGAGGTGACCTCGGCGACCTGGTGGCGGGTGCGGTCGCGGCCGAGGCATTCGGTCAGGCGCCGCAGCACCAGCTCACGGTTGGATTCGAGCACCATGTCGATGAAGTCGATGACGATGATGCCGCCGATGTCCCGGAGCCGGAGCTGGCGGACGATCTCCTCCGCCGACTCCAGGTTGTTCCTGGTCACCGTCTCCTCGAGGTTGCCACCCGATCCGGTGAACTTGCCGGTGTTGACGTCGATGACCGTCATCGCTTCGGTGCGGTCGATGACCAGGTAACCACCCGAGGGCAGCCAGACCTTGCGGTCCAGCGCCTTGGTGATCTGCTCGTCGATCCGATGGTCGGCGAAGGCCGAACCGGTGCCCGTGTACCGCTTGACCCTGTCGGCCAGGTCCGGTGCCACGTGCTGCACGTAGTTGTAGATGGTGTCCCAGGCCTTGTCGCCCTGGATCTCCAGCTTGGCGAAGTCCTCGGTGAACAGGTCGCGCACGACCTTGACCAGCAGGTCCGGCTCTTCGTAGAGCATGACCGGGGCGCTGTTCTTCTTGCCGCCGTTGCCGGCTTCGGCCTTCTCCTTGATGACGTCCCACTGCGCCTTGAGGCGGCGGACGTCACGGTCCAGCTCCTCCTCGCTGATGCCCTCGGACGCGGTGCGGATGATCACACCGGCGTCCTCGGGGACGATGCGCTTGAGGATGTCCTTCAGGCGGCGGCGCTCGTTCTCCGGGAGCTTCCGGGAAATGCCGGTGGCACCGCCCGCGGGCACGTAGACCAGGAAACGGCCCGGCAGCGAGATCTGCGTGGTCAGCCGGGCACCCTTGTGCCCGACCGGGTCCTTGGTGACCTGGACCAGCACGGAGTCGCCGGTGGAGAGCGCCTGCTCGATCTTGCGGGCCTTGCCCTCGAGACCGGCGGCGTCCCAGTCGACCTCACCGGCGTAGAGCACGGCGTTGCGGCCGCGGCCGATGTCGATGAAGGCGGCCTCCATCGACGGCAGCACGTTCTGCACGCGGCCGAGGTACACGTTGCCGACGATCGAGCCGGTGCCCGACGAGGTCACGAAGTGCTCGCACAGGACGCCGTCCTCGAGCACGCCGATCTGCGTGGACTCGCCCTTCTCGGCGACGACCATGGTGCGCTCGACCGACTCGCGGCGGGCGAGGAACTCGGCCTCGGACAGGATCGGCGCACGACGACGACCCGCCTCGCGGCCGTCCCGGCGGCGCTGGCGCTTGGCCTCGAGCCGGGTCGAGCCGCGCACGCTGCGGACCTCGTCCCTGGCGGGACGCTCGGTCTCGGCGGCCTTGCCCTGGCGCACGTGGACGACCGTGTTGGGCGGGTCGTCGCTGGTGGCCTCGGCGTTGTCGTCGTCCCCGCCCTTGCGACGGCGGCGACGACGGCGGCGCTTGCTGCCAGTGTCCGAATCACCGTCATTGTCCGAATCGGACTCGGCGGACGCCTCTTCGGTGGTCTCGGCTCCGGCCTCTTCGGCCTCGGCATCCTTGTCCTTCGCACGCTGCTGACGGCCGCGCGGGGCCTCGGAGGACTGCTCGTCTTCGTTCTCGGACTCGGCCGAGTTCTCGTCGCCGCCCTTGCCCCGGCCGCGACCACGACGTCCGCGACGACGGCGGCGACGGCCGTTGGCGTCGTCACCGTCATCGTCGGTGCCGTGGCCCTCGGCCTGCTCGGTCTGCGTCTCGTCCTCGTCGGAAACGGTCTCTTCGGTCGGGGTGAAGGCAGGCTCCGGCTTGCGGGCCGGCTTCGCCGCGACGGGCTCCGGCGGCAGGAACACCGGCGACGGCGCGGCGAACACCGGGACGTGCACGGCGGCCTTCGCGGGCCTGGTCGTCGGCTGCGGCGGCTCCGGGGTCACCGGGGCGGCCAGCGCGGGCGGAACACGCCGCGAAGGGGCCTCCGCCTGGGGAGCGGGCTCCGGCTCGGCTTCGGGCTTCGCCTCGGCCTTGACCTCGGGAGCCGCCGGCGTCTCGGCGACGGGCGCCTCGGCGACAGGGGCCGCCTCGGCGGTCTCGGGCTCGTCTCCGCCGGCGAGGGCTTCGGCGAGCTTGATGGCCACATCGCGGGTGACGCTGGACTGCGCGCTGCGGACGGTCTCGCCGAGCTCACCGAGCTTGGCCATCAGTTCACGGCTGTTGGATCCCAGCAGCTTCGCCAAGGCGTGCACCCGGATCCGGGGAGGCAGCTCGGCCAGCTGGCCTGCGATGGGTGTGGCGGTATTCCCGCCGGTGACGGCGGGTGTGTCCGCGTTCGACATATATCTCCTCCGCCCCCGGGCGCGTCGGCTGGCTCACACCGGCTCGACGCGGCCGCGCAGGGGCCCCTTTCTGTTCGTTCCGCCGTGGTGGTCACCAGCAGCGGGAATCCTTGCCCTGCACCGCGACGGCGCCGGGGTTGTCCGGGCGCCGCATACGGCTGAAGGTCTGCTCGGCGGAGCGCTGGCCACGTTCGCGACATCGGGCCGCCCGCCACGTCGTCGAGCCGCATGCAGCGGCGACGCGTGTGGAGGATGTGCAGCACACCACCGGGCCACGAGACCGCGAGCGCCACCTCTCACGTGTGCCCGTCGGCCAGCGGCCACCGCGAGTATCCCACACCCCGGCCCCACTCCGGTGTACTCGGTGCCACAGACCTGGCTCGCGGGCGCGCCGCGGCCACCGGCCGAGCGAACTTCGCGTGAGAGCTTGTCGACCCGGCCGAGGGTGGCTAGCGTGCCGCTCGGGGGTACCGAAGTCCAGCCCAGCCCAGACAGCGGTGCCCCCGATGTCCTCTGTTCTCCGGTGGGAGGTCCGGTGTCCCTGCTGGGGCGATCCCTGCGAGCGGCCGTGTGCGCCTTGGTGGTGTTCTGCGGCTCGGTCGCCGCCGTCGCGACGGCCGAGGCAGAGCCCTCGTGTCATCCCCAGGGACGGGCGCTGCGTTACGTCGTCGCCTTCGACAGGGACACTTCCGAGGCCGAGGCCAGGGCGGCCGTCGCCGGCGGCTGCGGCAGCACGACGATCTACTATCCGCAGATCGCGGTGGCCGTGGCGACCTCGGCCGACCGGGACTTCGCCGAACTGGTCCGGCCGGCCGCCGCGTTCAGCGCGCAGGCGGAACGGCTGGCGATGCAGCGGGCCAACGACACGTCACCCGCCAGGTCCGCGCCCGCCCGCGCCGAACTCGAACCGACGGATCCGGCGAAGGTGCCGTCCGCCGACCGTACCGGCGAGCAGTGGGACATGCGCGCGATCGGCGCCGACAAGGCCCGCGTGATCGAGCCGGGCAGCCGGGACGTCGTCGTCGGCGTCCTCGACTCCGGCGTCGACTCCACTCACCCCGAATTGGCGAGCGCCCTCGACCCCGGCAAGTCCGCGGGCTGCCTGACCGGCGCGCCGGACCGGAACTGGACCGCGACGACGTCGGTGCACGGCACCCATGTCGCGGGGATCATCGCCGCGGCCGACGACGGCAAAGGCGTCAGCGGGGTGGCGCCCGGCGTGCGGATCGCCTCGGTGAAGGTGATCGACGACCGCGGGTACGCCGACCCCGAAGCCGCCGTCTGCGGGCTGATGTGGGCCGCTTCACAGGGCATGGCGGTGACGAACAGCAGCTACTTCGTCGATCCGTGGTCGCTCTCGTGCGCCCACAACGACAAACGGGGCGTGGTGAACGAGGTCATGGCCCGCGCCGTCGAGTACGCGACCTCGGCAGGCACCCTCAACATCGCGGCCGCGACCAACGAGGCCGCCGGGCTGGTGCCGTCACCGCGCTCGGGTACCCGGCCCCAGTCCGATGGCTGCCAGGCGCTGCCCGCCGGCCTGCGTGACGTCGTCGCGGTGTCGTCGGTGAGCGAGGAGCGGGTCAAGGCCGGCTACAGCTCGTACGGGCTGGGCGTGATCGACGTGACCGCTCCCGGCGGCGAGGCCGGGCGGTGCGTGCTTTCGACCGTTCCCGGCGGGTACGCGCCGCTGTGCGGGACGTCGATGGCGGCGCCGCACGTCGCCGGTGTCGCGGCGTTGCTCGCTTCGAAGCACCCCGGCTACAGCGCCCGCCAGCTGAGGCGGACGCTGGACGCCCAGGCCACCCCGATCGCGTGTCCCGCCGACTACGACCTGACCGGTGACGGCTCTCAGGACGCGTACTGCACCGGGTACGCGGGGTTCAACGGCTTCTACGGGCACGGGATGGTCGACGCGCTGGCCGCGGTGGCGCCCCGGCGGACAGGCTCGAACCCGGCGCGGTGACCCTTCCCCTCAAGCAGGTGACCACTCGCGCGATGAGGGTCAGCGCAGCAGGAGCTTGCCGAACCGCTTCGAGGACGCGTAGATCCCGACCGCCGCCAGCGCCAGCAGGTACGCCACGTTGCCGACCATGCCCCACGACAGCACGCCGACCGAGAGGCCGCGCATCAGCTCGATCCCGTGGTACAGCGGGAAGATCTGCACGATCCATTGGATCGCCCCCGGGTAGACCGAAAGCGGGTAGAACGTCGTGGAGAACAGGAACAGCGGCATCAGCACGAGGTTGATGTAGTCGAACTGCGACACCGACCGCAGGAAGGTCACCAGCACGATGCCGATGGCCGAGAACGCCATCGCGATCAGCAGCGCCGCCGGGATCATCAGCAGGGCCCACCACGACCCGGGCAGCCCCATCACGGTCATCACGCCGAGGAAGGTCGCCGAGTAGATCCCGCCGCGCAGCACCGACCACCCGACCTCGCCGAGCGCGATGTCCAGCGGCCCGATCGGGGTGGCGAGCATGGCGTCGTACAGCTTGGCGTACTTCAGCTTGAAGAACAGGTTGTACGTCGAGTCGAGGATCGCGCCGTTCATCGCCGACGCCGCCAGCAGGCCGGGCGCGACGAAGGCGACGTAGCTCATCGCCTGGCCGCCGGGCCCGACGACCTCGCCGACGAGCTTGCCGAAACCGAGCTGGAAGGCCATCAGGTAGAACAGCGGCTCGAAGACGCCGGACACGAACAGCATCCAGGCGTGCGAATACGTCAGGAAGGTCCGCTCCAGCACCGCCGTCGACCGGCCGCTGTACAACGCGGACGGCAGGACGCGCAGCAGCACCCCACGCCTCGGCTTTCCACGTCGCAGCGCTTCGGTGAGGACTGCCATCAGACCACCAGCCGTCGGTAGAAGTACTTGTGCGCCAGCGCCCAGCCCACGCCGGCCAGCACGACCAGGAAGGCGAGGTGGCCCAGCGTGGCGAGCGGCCCGACGGTGCCGAGGCTGACCGCCCTGGCGGCCTCGTTGCCGTGCCACAGCGGGGAAAACCAGGCGATCCACCTCAGCGGGGCCGGCAGTTCGGCGATCGGGAAGAACGTGCCGGAGAACAACGTCATCGGGATCAGGATGAACCGGAACACCAGACCGAACCGGGTGCCCTCGTCGTAGGTGGTCGCGGCCAGCGCCATCACCGGGGTGCCGCACGCGATGCCGGTGAGCGTCCCGATCAGGACGACGGCGGGCACGCCGAAGCTCGTCCAGGATCCGAAAAGCGCCGCGATGACCGCGTAGATCGTGCCCGCCAGGGTCAGCCGCAGGCTCACCCACATGATCTGGCTGCCGAGCACCTGCCCCGGCGTGATCGGGGTGGCGGTGACGGCGATGTAGTCCTGCTGCCACTTGAAACCCGACAGCACCGGGTAGCTGGACTCGCCCACCGCCAGCTGTGCCGCGCCGGCCACGAGCAGCGCGGGGGCGACGTACTCCAGGTACGAGAACCCGCCCGTGGCCGCGCCCGCCTGGACCTGCGAGCCGAACCCGAGCCCCATCGCGGCCAGGAACAGCACCGGCTGCAGGCCCGTCGAATACAGAGTGGACACCCAGTACCGGCGGTACCACATCCAATGACCCTCGACCCGCAGCCAGGCTCCCGCCCAGCGCGAGACCACGCGGCCCGTCGACGCCTTCGTCTGCGCTGTGGTCATCAGTCGACCAGCGTCCGGCCGGTGAGGCGGAGGAAGACGTCCTCCAGCGAACTTCGGCGGACCAGGCTCGACAGAGGACGCAGCCCGCGCGCGTGCGCCTGCTCGAGGGTGGCCTCGCCGGTCATCGTGTAGAGCAGGACACGGTCCGGCAGCACCTCGACGCGTTCGGCGAGGCCTTCGATCTGCTTCGCGGCCGCCTCCTGCTCACCGTTCGGGAAGCGCAACTCCACGACCTCGCGGGTGGAGTACCGGCTGATCAGGTCCGCGGGCGAACCTTCGGCGGCGATCCGGCCGCCGTCCATCACGACCAGCCTGTCGCAGAGCTGTTCCGCTTCGTCCATGTAGTGCGTGGTGATGATCAGCGTGGTCCCGCCGGCCTTGAGCCGGAACAGCCTGTCCCACAACAGGTGACGGGCCTGCGGATCCAGCCCCGTGGTCGGCTCGTCGAGCAGGAGCAGCTCCGGGTCGTTGACCAGGGACCGCGCGATGGTCAGCCGCCGCTTCATCCCGCCGGAGAGCGAATCGACCTCCGCGTTCGCCCGGTCGGTGAGCTGGGCGAACTCCATCAGCTCTTCGGCCTTGCTCCGCACGTGCGCACGGGAGAGCCCGAAATAGCGGCCGTAGATCTGCAGGTTCTGCCGGACGGTGAGCTCGGTGTCGAGGTTGTCCTGCTGCGGCACGACTCCGAGCCGGGCACGGATCTTCGGCCCCTCGATGTCCGGATCCATGCCGAGGACCCGCAGGTCACCGTCGGTGCGCGGGGAGACGCTCGCGATCATCCGCATGGTGGAGGACTTGCCCGCGCCGTTGGGCCCGAGGAAACCGAACGCCTCCCCCGGGCGGACCTCGACGTCGATCCCGCGTACGGCCTCGAAGTCGCCGAAACGCTTGACCAACGCCTTCGCCTGCACCATCGCCGGTTCGTGCTCCGAGTCACCCACGGTAGGCACCCTAGGACCTGCCACCGACAAAATTCGACAGGTTTATCCGAACCCTTGTTGGCCGGTCAACGCTCGTCGATACTCACCGACCATGAGCCTCAAGCCCAGAATCGCTCTTTTGTCCGTTTTTGTCAGCGCCGGGCTCTTGGTGGCGCCCACGGCCCAAGCGGTCGAAAGCACCACGGCCGAGACCACTGTGGACGGCCGGACCGTCGCTCCGCGTCCTTCCACCGCCGAGCTGGCCTTCGAACTGCGCAAACTGGCGGCGCTCAGCCACGGCAAGATCCGGGTGGACAAGATCGGCCGCAGCAACGAGGGCCGCCCGGTGTGGGCGGCCAGGGTCGGCCACGGCAGGACACGGATCCAGTACGTCACCCAGCAGCATGGCGACGAACCGCTCGGCACCCCCGCCGCGCTCGAATTCCTGCGCAAGGTCGGCATCGGGCACAGCCCGTGGGCGCGGAAGCTGCGGTCGAAGGTGACCGTCGACATCGTCGTGCGCGCCAACCCCGACGGGCACGAGCGCGACTGGCGCTACAACCACGACCCGAACGCCACACCCGAGTACGGCGAGAAGGGCAAGGGGTACGACATCAACCGCTACCACGACCCGGCCGTCGCGCCGAAGGACAACCCGGCCACCGAAGCGGGCCTGATCCAGCGGCGGAACGCGTCGTTCAAGCCGGACATCATGGTCGACTACCACATGCAGGGCCGGTACCGCGACGCGAGCGGCAAGGAGATCACCGCTTCGACGCTGTGGCCCACGAACCCGGGCGTGAAACCGTCCGATGTGGACTTCGCGAAGCAGATCGCGGTCGTGGTACAGCGGTCGATCGACGACAACGGCGGCTACGTTTCGCAGTACCCCGGCGGTGACTACCAAGGCATCGCGCGCAACGGGTACGGGCTGCGCGGCAGCGGCAGCGTGCTGATCGAACTGAGCCTCATCCCGGAGAGGGAACAGCAGCAGATCCAGGACGCGCTGGCCTCGATGCTCGCGATCGCGCGGAGCGCGGCCGACGGTTCGGTGCGGAAGGTGGACCCGGCGAAGGCCGACGCGATCCCGCCGCGGGGCCCGGCACTGCCGGGCCTCGTGAGTGGTAGGGACGGTTCTAACCGTCCCTACCACTCACGAGCCATCAGCGGACGGTGACCGACAGACTCCGCGTGACCCCGTTGACGGTGACCGAAAGGCTCGCCACCCCCGGCCGCAACGCGGTCAGCATGCCGGTCGCCGGGTCGAAGGACGCGACGTCCCAGGGCATCGCGGGCAGGAACCCGTCGGCGACATGCGTAGCCCAGCCGCCCTTCCAGTCCGCGCTGACCGGGTACGAAACCGGCACCTGACGCGCTCCCTGCGTCACCACGGCCCGGACGTCCGCCTTCTCCCCACGAGCCAGCGACGTGGGCCCGGACAGCGTCAGCGCGTCGACGTTCGGCCGCGTCTCGAACCGCACCGGCTGCGCCTTGTCTCCCGGTTCGAACCGGACCATCGTCCAGCCGACGAACCCGCCGTCACCGGGGGCCGCCGCCGGCGACTTCCCGGAGTTGCCGTTCACCAGATACGGCACGCCGTCCACCCGCGAGAGGTTGAAAACGCCCGCGTGCGAGGCGATCGCGGCCGCCTGCTTGCCCGATTCGCGTTCGAAGGCGGTCAGCCAGCCGGTCAGCATGGCGGCTTCCTTGCGGTCGGCCAGTTGCGAGTTGCCGGTGGGGCTGGGGTCCTTGACCGGATGGTGCATCGCGACGACAACGCCGCGGATCCGCCTGTCCGCCTTCGCCCCGTCCAGCGCCTCGCGCAGCATCCGGATCTGGTCGAACCCGCCCGCGCGCAGCGAACCGCGCGAGGAGTCCATCAGCACCAGCCGGATTCCGGCGACGTCGGCGACGCGATGGGTCGCCCCGAACGCCGCTTGGAACTCCGCGAGTCCGTGCCCGCCGTCTGCTTCGTGGTTTCCCGGGACGTAGTACCACGGCGCCTTGCCGGCGAGTTCCTCGTCGATGACCGACTTCGCCAGCACGAAATCGGCGGCCGTGCCGCGGTCGACGAAGTCGCCGTTGATCAGCACGAGATCCGGTTTCGCCGCCACCGCTTCGCGCAGCGCACGCCGGGCCTGGGCGACCAGCGGGCCGTTCGGCTGGTCGGCGGTGAACTGCGCGTCGCCGACCACGGCGATCCGCAGTCCGCCGGTCGCGGCGCCGTCGGTGATCAGGGCCGGATCACGCGGTGCCGGGTCGGCGGGGACGGCGGCCGCGGGCGCGACCTCGAAGGTGAGGTCGTCGAAGACCAGCCGTCCTTCGTACTGCTGGTCCGGCACATTCTCGACGGCGTAGAACTTCGTCAGCCGCTGACCGTCGGGGAGCCCGGCCGGGATCGCCGCGCGGACGTAGCGCCAGCCCGTCCAGTCGACGCTCAGCGACAAGTCCACAACGGACGGAACGTTGGCGGCGTCACGGAGTTCCGCCCGCAGCCAGGCGCCCTTCGCGTCGCCGTTGACCCACAGGCCGACGCGCTGGGTGCCGGGAGGCAGCGCGATCGGTGCCGCCGAGTTGACGTAGGCCGCGCGCGTGGCGTTGGTCCCGTCGAGCCGGTAGTCCAGCGCGAGACCACGCCCGCCGTCACGACCGGGTGCCTCGGAAAGCGCGGCGCCGACGACGGCGGGGAAGACACTGGCGGTCCATCCCGCGGGGCCGTCAAGGGGCGCCGCCACGCGGGATTCCGTGCCGACGGAGGCCGCCAGATGCGTCTTCTTCCCGCCGGCGGTGGCGGTGATCGCCGAAGCGCCCGAGGCATTCAGCGCGGTGACCGCGAACCCGTCGCCGGACGGTTCGATCTTCACCACCGCGGGGTCGTAGTCGAGTTTGACGTCGTCGGGCTCGATCCACGTGCCGTAACCGTCGGCGTCGTAGCCGAACACCCTGAACGTGCTCTTCGCGCCTTCGCCGGACAACGCGACCTGTTCGGTGCTCGTGCCCAGGCGGACCGGTGAGCCGAGGACGTTCAGCGTGGTCTTGCCCATGACGCCGCCGTGTTTCGCGTAGACGTCGACGTTCGCGGGCGCGTCCGGCCGGAACCGGTCGGCGTGCGCGGTGAACACGCCACCGGTCACGGTGCCGCGGAAGGGGTTGGTGCTGAGCCACTGGACCTTGGCGTCGACGGCGGCACCGGTCTCGTCGTGGCCGCCGGCGGCGAGTTTCCGCGTCAGCCCGGAAAGCACGCGTGTCGCGTCGGCGGTGTCCTGCGCGGGACGGGGCGAGAATCCGGTCAGGCGTCCGCTTCCCGGCACGGTGGCGACGCCGATCCCGTTGGGCACCAGGCGTTCCCCGCCGTCCGACGGCGAGTTGCGCACCATTGGCGCCTTCTCACCCTCCTCGCGGGCGAGCATGGTCGACGAGCCGCCGCCGTCGAGGTTGAGGGCGTCGTCCGCGCCGAGAGACTTCATGTGACGGGCGAGTTCCAGCTCCGTCATCCCGCGGCTGTCCGCCTGGCGGCCGTCGACCGTCGCCAGCCACATCTTCGTACCGTCGGCCGAGAACCCGACCGCGGTCCGGGGGTGCATGGCGACGTTGTCGACCGGCTGGACCGCGCCGTCGCGCAGCAGGACCTTGTTTCCGCCGACAGAGACGGACAGCTTGCCCGCGTCGCTCTTCGGGGCGTACGCGACACCCACCCTGTCGCCGATCTTCAAGCCGGACAACGTGTCCACGCCACCGTCACGGGCGAGCAGGACCGTCGCACCGGCCGTGATCGGGCCGTCCGCGGGCTGCGGACGCGCCTGCGTGACGATGCCGTCCCGGAGCTCGACCTCGAGAACACGCTGAGCGTTGGCGACCGAGGTCCGCCGCGAGGACGCGCCCCACAGCGGGGTGTAGACGCCGATCGCGTCGCCGCTCAGCACGGGGCTGTTGAAGTTCGACGCGGGCACGACCCGGCCGTCGGGCAGAGTGACCGACGCGTCGAGGAAAACCTCCGCGAGCCGAGCCTTCCCTTCCTCGGTGATCGACGCGGTCAGATTGTGGCCGCGCGCGGGCGCCGCCTGGAGTTTCCCGGCGTCGATGCCGACACCGATCGGCGCGCCGCTGGCGTTGATGTCGAAGAAGTCCCCGTTGACCCCGGCGACCGCACCGGCCCTGGCGACCTGGTGCGAAAGCGGTGTCCGCGCGGAAACCGTGCCAGGGCTGAGATACGTCGGCTTGAGTGTCTTGCTGGTGAGGTCGACGGCGAGGATGTCGCCGCGGATCCAGCCCGCCGGGTCGTACCGGTCGAACTCGGTGAGGCTCAGGCCCGGTGCCACGCGCGAAGTCGCGCTGGTGGTGACGAGACCGTCGTCGGGCGCGGCCACGGCGTACGCGGACGGCCCTTCCTTCGCGGAGGAGGCCGCGGGGGCGGCTTCGACGGGCGCCGGACCGAGCGGGGCGGCCAAGGGATCGGCGTGCGCCGGTGCGGCGACGAACAATCCGGGCAGCAGGGCAGCGAGCAGCAACAGGCGTGAATTTCTCACGAAATACCCCACGATCGAGTGATAGTAAGCTCGACTCAGCACAGCGGACGTGAGCCGCCAGGAGAAGACCCCGGGGTGAACGTGAACCGAACGGCGTAGGGCGCCGAAGGTCAGGGCGTGAAAGGCCCGGCGAGGAAGGTCTCCGCCGCAGCGACGTCACCGGTGATTCCGAGGCCCGACTCGGCGAGCCCGACCCGTTGCCACAGCAACAAGTCGAGCCCTTCCGCGGGGCCTTCGACGACGGCTCCCGCGGATTCGGCGGGATCGGCCGTTCGGGAGCCGGGGACGCCGGTCTCACCCGGCGGTGTGATCAACCAGGCGTGTCCGGTGTCGGATGTCTTCAGCAGCAACGGAACGGTGACCGTGGGCGGGGTGTGCCAGCGTTTCACCTTCGGCAGCATGCCGAGAAGGACCTCGTCCACGCCATCGGCGGCGACGGACGGGTCGAGGGTGTACTCGGTCCCTGCCGCGCGGTGCGCGTCGAGCAGGTGCACCGCGGTCTCGTGGACCTGGCGGCGGAACCAGAAGGCCTTGGTCTTGGCGGCGGCGGTGAAGTTCCAGGCGCCGTCTTCCGGGGAAGCCTCGCGCAGTGCCTCGACGAGGCCGTCCGCGCACTCGCCGTACCAGGCGGCGAGATCTCCGTCCGGTTCGGCTTCGAAGATCTGCGGTGCGGGGTCGCCGGTACGCACGATCCCGGTGGCCCAGCGGTGGACGTTGCCGAGGTGGACGACCAGGTCACGCAGGCGCCAATCGCCGCAGCACGGTACGGGCGCGGCGTGGTCCCCGGCGCGTGCCACCCGCGCGAAACCGGCGGTGAGTTCGCGCAGGCGTGCCAGGTACTCGTCCGGTGTCATCGACAAACCCCCAGGTCCGTGGATGGCGCGGCGATCCCGCGCCATCCACGAGTGTGTCAGACCTCGGGGAACCAGAGCTTGAGCTCGCGCTCGGCCGACTCCGGGGAGTCCGACCCGTGCACCAGGTTGTACTGGGTCTCCAGCGCGAAGTCGCCGCGCAGGGTGCCGGGGGTGGCCTTCTCGACCGGGTCGGTGCCGCCGGCGAGCTGACGGAAGGCGGCGATGGCGCGCGGGCCCTCGACGGCGATCGCGACCAGCGGGCCCGAGGTGATGAACTCGAGGAGGTCGCCGAAGAACGGGCGCTCCTTGTGCTCGGCGTAGTGCTCCTCGGCGACCGAGCGCTCGACGGTGCGCAGTTCGAGGGCGGCGAGCTTCAGGCCCTTGCGCTCGATGCGAGCGATGACCTCGCCGACGAGGCCGCGCGCGACGCCATCGGGCTTGACGAGGACCAGCGTGCGTTCAGTCACGGCGGTATTTCTCCTTGGGTGGGATTCGTGCTATTCGCCCGGAGCCTACTGGGTGCTTCGCCGCTCACTTCACGTCGGACCAGGGAATGGCCTCGATGCGCTCGATGTGCTCCTCGCCCCACTCGCCGAGCGCGGCCATCGCGGTGTTGAGGGAATCCCCGAACTCGGTCAGCGAGTACTCCACCTTCGGTGGAACCTGGTGGTACACCTCGCGATGCAGCAGTCCGGTGGTCTCCATCTCGCGCAGCTGCAGGATCAGCACCCGTTCACTGATGCCCGGCACCGCGCGCCGCAGCTCCCCGAAGCGCAGCGGCCCGTCCTGGAGCGCGAACAGGATGAGCCCTTTCCATTTGCCGCCCATGACGGCGATCGCGGCGTCGAGGCCGCAGGTGAACGTGCGGTTCTTGGTCATCGCGTCACTTACCTTTTTGTCAGTACCCGGCAAAATAGTAGGTACTTGATCGAATGTATGCGACCGCCCAGCATGAGGTCATCCCGAAGATTTCCTTTGACTGGAGCGAAAAATGCCGAAGACACCGGTGACCGTCCTGGGCCTCGGTTCGATGGGCTCGGCCCTGGCGGGCGCTTTCCTCGCGGCCGGGCATCCGACCACCGTGTGGAACAGGACGGCCTCGAAGGCCGATCCTCTTGTCGCGCGGGGAGCGAGCCGGGCAGCGACGGCCGGGGACGCGGTGCGGGCGAGCCCGTTGGCCATCGCCTGCCTGACCACCTACGAAGACACCCGCGCGGCCTTGAAACCGGTTTCGCTGTCCGGACGTGTCTTGATCACCTTGAACAGCGGCTCACCGGCGGGAGCGCGCCGGATGGCCGAGTGGGCGGCGAACCACGGCGCGCGATTCCTCGACGGCGCGATCAAGAACGTGCCATCGGCCGTGGGAGCGCCGGACACGCTGCTGTACTACGGCGGTGACAAGGCCGTTTTCGACGAACACCTGGACACGTTGCGGGTGCTGGGCGGCGACACCGTCCATCTCGGCGAGGAGACCGACCTCGCGGCGCTGTACGAGATGGCCGTCGGCGGCACCCTGTTGCCCGCGCTGGTCGGGTTCTTCCAGGGCGCCGCCGCGCTGCGGTCGCGCGGGCTCGAAGCCGAAACGCTCCTGCCGTACGCCACCAAGTGGCTGGAGATGATCATCTCGGTACTTCCGATGTACGCCAAGGAGATCGACAGCGGCGACTACTCGGATCCCGCGGCATCGGTGAACATCTTCCACGCCGGCGCCGCCGCCGACCTCGAACTGGCCGAGGAAGGCGTCGACGTCGACTGGCAGCGGCCGATGCACGACCTCGTGCGGAGGGCCGCCGAGGCCGGGTACGGCGACCGCAGCATCGCGGTCCTGACGGAACTGCTCAGCGTTGGGGCTGCAGGGTCTTCGACCACAGCGAAGCGCCCGTAGCGTCCCTCAAATCGACAGTGAGCGCGCCGCTCCGTCCGTCGATGTTCACTTCACCGAAGTGCTGGAAGCCGTCGGCGGGCGAGGTGTTCGCGGCGGGCGGGGCGTGCACGAACACCGCTTCCGGTCCGAAGGTCGGGTCGAGGGTGTTCGGGCCGAACGCGCCGGCGTTGAGCGGGCCGGACACGAACTCCCAGAACGGGTCGAAATCGGTGAAGGAAGCGCGATCCGGCGAGTAGTGGTGCGCCGCGGTGTAGTGCACGTCGGCGGTCAGCCAGACGACGTTGCGCACTCGGCGCCGCGAGATCTCCCGCAGCACCCAGGCGAGTTCGGTCTCGCGGCCGCCGGGCGCGCCGGGCAGGCCGTTGGCGACGCCCTCGATGGCTTTGCCGTCCGGGACGGTGAGCCCGATCGGGAGGTCGGCCTGGATGATCTTCCAGGTGGCGGTGCTGCGGTCGAGCGCGTCGACGAGCCAGCGGGCCTGACGGTCGCCGAGGATATGGCCCGGCTTGGTCTGGTCCGAGGTGTTGGCGTCCTTGTAGGTCCGCATGTCCAGCACGAAGACCTCGGCGCGGGAGCCGTGCCGGAAGTTGCGGTAGACGCGGCCGTCGACGGCCTGGCGCCGGTCGATCGGATGCCATTCGTGGAACGCCTGGAACGCCCGCGCGGCGAGCACGTCGACGCGCTTCTCGGTGTATTCGGGGCGGTCGTCGAGGATCTCCCCCGGGTACCAGTTGTTGACGACTTCGTGGTCGTCCCACTGGACACAGGCGGGCACGTTCGCCGTGAAGCGCTTGAGGTTCTCGTCGAGCAGGTTGTAGGCGAACTGGCCGCGGTACTCGTCGAGCGTCTCGGCGACCTTCGACTTCTCCGGGGTGACGATGTTGCGCCACACGCGCCCGCCGGGCAGCGCGACGGTCTCGGTGAGCGGCGCGTCGGCGTAGACCGTGTCTCCACAGTGGAGGAACAGGTCCGGGCGGCGGTCGGCCATCGCGCGGTAGATCGTCATGCCGCCGCGTTCGGGGTTGATGCCCCAGTTCTGCCCGGCGACGTCACCGGACCACAACAGCCGGACGTCCGAGCGGCCGACGGGGGCGGTGGCGAACCGGCCGGTGACGGCCTCACTGCAGGTCCGGCCGTCGAGGGATTCCGCGGTCACGCGGTAATGGACCTCGGCCCCCGGCGGCAGGCCGGCGACACGGACCTTGCCGGTACCGCCGGTCTCCGGGCTCATCACCGGGCCGCGCACGCGGCGCGCGTGCCGGAACGAGGGATCCCTGGAGACCTCCACGATCAGCCGCGCAGGCCGGTCGGCGCGCGACCAGACGATGCCGGAACCGGTGGTGACGTCGCCGGACTGGACACCGTGGGTGAGCACCGGCCGGTCACGGCGGATCAGGGGGGCGGCGTTCGCGGTCCCGGGGAGGAGCAGGCCGCCCGCGACCGCTCCGGTGCCGGTGAGACCGGCTTTGAGCAGTGTGCGGCGGTTGTGGTGGGTTGCGGTCATGGCGAGGTTCTATCCCGCGGCCACGGCTGGTCGGCCAACGGCGGTTTGCGCGGTGATGAACGAACGGACGGTAGTGGCGCGGGTGATGTGATCTCGCGCGCTTTTGTCCTGATGGGAGCCCGGTTGAAGTAGCTTGACGAAAAGGTCTGCTTGGGGGGCGATCGTATGCGTGACACTAATTGGGGCCTGCGCGACTACTACGCCGCCGACGAAGATCCGAACGTCCGCTACCTCGTGATCCTCGTCGAGGGAGAACGACTACCGCACGCCGTGGTCAGGCTGACGGGTACCACCGAAGACGCCTTCACCCACAACCTGATGTGGGAACCGTCCAACCTCTTGAGCCGCGTGCCGGACGAACCACAGTGGACCGCCCGGGAAGCCGCCGTCGGATACGCCAACGGTTTCCTGGTCCAGATGGTGCGCGAGATCAGCGCGGCCACGCACGAGTCGGAACTGAGCGACCACAAGTACTACGCGGTTTTCAAGCACACCGAGGACGTGGTCGACCTCAGCAAGGCCTACCTGCTGATCCGGCGACCGCAGCCCTACCGCGAGGAGAAGTACGCCGGGCACAACCGGTGGGAGGAAACCGACAAGCTCTACCGGCTCGACAGTGGCCGGGACTGGACCGAGGAGTACATCGCGATCAGCGAAGCCGGGGCTCAGTTCCTCAGGCAGAGGATCGACGCGAACTGGGCCGCACTATGGCGCCATCACGTCGTCTTCTTCGCCGATGGCACGCCGTACTCCGTGGTCGTGGCGGCGAAGGACCCGCAGCGGCAAACGGGGACGCAGGAGTTCACCGGTGACGGGAAGTTCCGGCCGACCGAGGTGCTGGACAAGGTGTCGGCGTCGAGTATCCAGGAGATCGACTTCGACTCCGCCGTGCGGATCATGGCCGATTTGGTCCGGCAGCGGAGTGCCGAGCGGGAGGCGCCGGGCGCCTACGCGGTCTTCCACCACCCGACCGACGTGCTCGATCCCGAGTCGGCGTACGCGATAGTCCGGGAGCCCGGGCCCGAGCACGAAATCGTCCTACCGCTGTCCTCGATGGAGTCGGAACGTCTCGCGGCCCGCCTCCACGTCAGGAACGCGAAGCGACGCGCTGCCGCTGTCGGTGGGCACCAACACTTCGCGGTTTTCGAAAGCGCCAGAGCCACGACGGACGTGAACAACGCGTACTCGGCGATCCGCCGCACGACGGACGAGCCGGGGCGGTGGGAGATGTTCCTGCGGCCAGGCGAGTGGCTGCCGACGGCGAGCCCGCAGAACGAGCACACACTGGCGATCAGCCAGGCCGACCTGGACCGGATCACCGGACGACTCGCCACCGCGGAGCCTCGCTACTTCGAGTTACGCTGCCGCGAGCGGGGACCTGTCGCGTTGGTGCGGCTGACCGCGACCGCCGAGGAGTCCGCCCTCGACCTCGGCTGGGAGCCGTCCGACGTCTTCGCGCGGCTGCCCCGGGAGCCGACGTGGTATGTCACCGAAGTGGACGAGCGCGGCATGGTCGGCCGCAGGTTCTGGTCCGCGACGCTCAGGCGGGGCGTCGCACACCGAAACGACGAGATCCAGTACTTCGCGATCTTCCCCACGCAGTCGGCCGCCTTCGACCTGGCCGAGGCACAACTGGTGATGCGGCAAAGGGGCGCCGTCGAGGAGATGTTCGTCCGGCCCGATGGCTGGGTAACGGCGGACCGGCCGCTGACCGAGTTCACCGTCCGCCACCTCCCGATCAGTCCCGATGAGGCGGAACGGCTGACCGGCTGACGCCACCACGTCGCCGGTGACGTCCGTCGGTCCATTGTGGATAAGAGATGGAGCGGGTGGGTGGTCACCTTGGTGAGGTGGCGACCTCCCGGAGCGGTTCGGGGAAATGGTCGGCGGCGAGGATCGGGTCGAGCGTCCTGATCGCGCGGAAAACGCTGTAGGTGTCGACGAACAGCTTCGTCCCGCGGGGATTGTCGCGCGGCAACGGCGCGAACTTCCGCAGCAGGCTCGGTCCGCACCAGGACCTGGGCTGGGACAGCGCCTTCGCGACGACGAAACCGTCGTGGAGTCGTACTCGTAAGGAGAGCCGCCCGATTCCGCGGCGGCTCTCACTCTCCGTACCGTTCAAGAGCACTCGACCTCGAAGTCCCCGATGGCCGGGTCGCCGAGAACCCCGGCGAGGACGGTGGCATCGGACCGCACCACCGGCAGGTCGTCGAGCTGTTCGTCCGCGTACTCCGAGCAGGCGACGATCAATGCTCTCCGGGCCACAGGAAGGACCTTACTGAGGTTGCTGCTGACTCGGGAGCGTCCCGGCCGCCATCCGCCGGGCCACGTCCCGCCGCAGCCACAGCAGCCACAGCCAGATCCCGAGGAAGATCACCCCGAGGATCGCCACGGCGGGCAGCGCGACGAAGAAAGCGATCAACGCGACCTGCAGGACGAGCACCGCGGGCACCGCCCAGGGCTTCTTCAGGAAACCGCACAGCACGATCAGCGCGACCGCGATGACGATCACCGACCAGCCGGTGAGCGAGCCGACCCCGCCGCCGAGTTTCGCCACCACCGGCAACGCGAGCGCGACGGTGATGCCCTCCATGATCAGGGAACCGGCCATCACGCCGCGGAAGGACTTCATCGGGTCCTTGGCGGGCGGCTTCGGGGTCTCGTCGGTCACGCCGGCTCCTTACCGAACAGGGTCCTGGCCTCGCCCGCCGTGACGACCGAGCCGGTGACCAGCACGCCTCCGCCCGCCAGCGGCTCCTCGGGATCGTCGCTCTGCTCGACGAGGCCGATGGCGGTCTCGATCGCGGCGTCGAGGCTGGGCTCGGCCACGACCCGGTCTTCGCCGAAGATCGAGATGGCGATGTCGTTGAGTTCGTCGAGCGGCATCGCGCGCGGCGAGGAGTTCTTGGTGACGACGATCTCGGAGACGACCGGTTCGAGGGCGTCCAGGATGCCGCGGGCGTCCTTCTCCGCCATCACGCCGACCACGGCGGCGAGACGGCGGAAGGCGAACTCCTCGGCGACGGTGGTCGCGAGCGCCTTGGCGCCGTGCGGGTTGTGGGCGGCGTCGAGCAGCACTGTCGGCGCGGCGCGGACGCGCTCCAGCCTGCCGGGGGTCTCGACCTCGGCGAAGGCCTCGCGGACGGCCTCGACGACCAGTTGCTTGTCCTTGCCCGCCCCGAAGAACGCTTCGACGGCGGCCAGCGCGAGCGCGGCGTTGGCCGCCTGGTGCGCGCCGTGCAGCGGCAGGAAGATCTCGTCGTAGACCCCGCCGAGGCCCTGCAGTTTCAGCATCTGCCCGCCGACGGCGACCTCGCGCTCCAGCACGCCGAACTCACTGCCCGCGCGGGCGACGCTCGCGTCGACCTCGACGGCGCGTTCCAGCAGGATCTTCTGCACTTCGGGGTCCTGCTCGGCGATGACCGCGACGCTGCCGGGCTTGATGATCCCGGCCTTCTCCACCGCGGCTTTGGCCGGAGAGCCGCCGAAGTACTCGACGTGGTCGACGCCGATCGGGGTGATGACGGCGACGTCGCCGTCTACGACGTTGGTGGCGTCCCAGGAGCCGCCGAGGCCGGTTTCGATGACCGCGGCTTCGACGGGCGCGTCGGCGAAGGCTGCGAACGCCATGCCGGTCAGCACCTCGAACTTGCTCATCGGCACCGCGTCGGGCCCGCCCGCGTTGTCCACCATGGTCACGTACGGCGCGACGTCGCGGTACAGGTCGACGTACGCGGCGGCGGAGACGGGGGCGCCGTCGAGCGCGATCCGCTCGGTGACCAGCTGCAGGTGCGGGCTCGTGTACCGGCCGACGCGCAGGCCCATCCGGGTCAGCAACGCGTCGATCATCCGGGTGGTCGAGCCCTTGCCGTTGGTCCCGGCGACGTGCAGCACCGGATATCCGCGGTGCGGCTCACCCATGAGGTTGACCAGGGCCGCGATGCGGGCGAGGGACGGCTCGATCTTGGTCTCGGGCCAGCGCTGGTTCAGCTCGGCCTCGACGGCGAGCAGTTCGCGCCGCGCCTGCTGCCCGTTGGGGTCGGACGGGGCGAACTCGTCGCCCTGGTCGTCCAGTTCGTGCAGTTCCACGTCCTCCGGGGCGACGAGGTCCGGCACCGGGCCGAGGGCGAGGTTGTCCCCCAGCTGCCCGATCCCGCCGATCCCGCCGCCGGCACCGCCGCCCGCCTGGTACGCGGCGTCGGGTGCGTCCAGATCCGGGTCGGTGTCGTCGGACGGATCGTGGGCGCGTGCCCCCAATTCGTCGACACCGGCGAAACTGTCCAGATCTGCCAGGTCCGGGGATTCCCTGAAATCTTCGGAATCCCGGCCGTCACCTCGCGGCACGAACTCTCCTCTTAGCCTTGCTGCCTGTCGGGCCGAGTCTACGTGCGGCTTTTGCTGGCACTCTCGACGCATGGGGTTCGACCACAACGACCACTATCACCCGCTGCTGCTCGACCAGCTGCCTCCCGGTCCTGGCGTGGCGCT
Organism: Amycolatopsis decaplanina DSM 44594; assembly: GCF_000342005.1. Lineage (GTDB taxonomy): Bacteria > Actinomycetota > Actinomycetes > Mycobacteriales > Pseudonocardiaceae > Amycolatopsis > Amycolatopsis decaplanina. The sequence goes on along the minus strand of NZ_AOHO01000077.1, from coordinate 161,857 downwards.
GGACGTGGGCTGCGGCAGCGGACGGTTCGCGCGGCGCCTCGCGGCGACCGGGATGCACGTGGAGGCGATCGACCGATCCGGTCCGATGATCGACCTCGCCCGCGCCGCCGGTTCGCCGGGACCCGGCACGATCTCGTACCGGCAGGCCGACGTGGTCGCCGAAAAGCTGCCGGAGGAGGCGTACGACTTCATCTCCTGCCTCGCGGCGCTCCACCATGTGCCGTTCGACATGGTCACGAAGCTGCGTGACGCGCTGGTCCCCGGCGGTGTGCTGGCCGTGCTCGGCATCGGCAAGCCCAGTTCGTTCGCCGACTACGCGCGCGCCATGGTGGCCTGTCCGGTCAACGCGCTGGCCAGGGTGGTCGTGTACGCCGGTGACCGGCTGAACGGCGGGGTCGATCCGCTGCCGACGGCGCCGATCGTGGAGACGTTCCCGCCGATGAACCGGATCCGGCGCGACGCGGCCCGGCTGCTGCCGGGGAGCGAGGTCAGGAACCTGCTCTTCTACCGCTACCTCCTCGTCTACCGCAGACCGGAAGACGATCACCCGATGTGACACCACGAGCGGGTGAAACAGGCGCTCGACCACCCGATCGGCGGCGCCGATCCGGCCGGATCCGGTTCATTTTCGAGAGGCCATCCAGTCCGGAGATCGGGGTCCTCATGCGCTTCAGACGCGTCCTGTTCGCGGCCGTCTCGACCGTCGTCCTGCTGATCGCCTCCGCCACGGCGGCCACCGCCGCCACGCGGTCCTACCGGAATTACGTCGCGCTGGGTGATTCCTACACTTCCGGACCGCTCATCCCGCTCCCCCGCCTCGACCCGCTCTTCTGCGGCAAGTCGACGCAGAACTATCCGTCGATCCTCGCCGCGGCGCTGCAGGTCCGCTCCTTCACCGACATCAGCTGCGGCGGCGCCGACACCACCGACATGACGCAGCGGCAGAACGTGACCCTCGGCAGCAACCCGCCCCAGTTCAGCGCCCTGCGCGCGGACACCGACCTGGTCACCGTCGGTATCGGCGGCAACGACCACAGCGTCTTCGGCACGCTGGTCGGCACCTGCCCCTCGCTGCGCGCCGGCGATCCCACCGGGAACCCGTGCCAGGACAGGTTCACCGCCGGCGGTGTCGACAGCGTCAAGGCCAAGATCGACCAGACCGGCAAGAACGTCGAGAAGGTGCTGGCGGGAATCCACGCCCGCTCGCCGCGCGCCGACGTGCTCGTCGTCGGCTACCCGCGGATCGCGCCGGAATCCGGCTACTGCCCGAAAATCCTGCCCTTCGCCGAGGGCGACTACGCCTGGCTCAACGACGTCGAGAAGGCGTTGAACTCGGCGATCGAGAAGGCCGTCGCCGCCGACGGCAAGGCGACCTTCGTGGACACTTTCGGACCGTCCGCCGGACATGACGCCTGCGCGCCGAACGGTGCCGCGTGGATCAACGGGCAGGACACGAAACTGCTCGCCGCGGCGGCATACCACCCGTATCGCACCGGGATGGCGGGCGTGGCCGAAGTGATCCTCCGTCACCTCCGCTGAGCCGCCGCGCGCGAACCTCGTGAGTGGTAAGGACGGTTAGAACCGTCCTTACCACTCACGAGGGCCTCAGGAAGCGGGCAGTGCCGCCAACCGGGCGTTGATGCGCTCGATGTCGGCCACGGCGGTTTCCTTGCGGGCCCGGATCTTGCCGATCACCGGCTCCGGCGCCTTGTCGATGAAGGCCTGGTTGCCGAGCTTGGCCTCGGCCTGCGCCAGTTCCTTCTCCGCCGCGCCGAGGTCCTTCTGCAGGCGCTTGCGCTCCGCGGCGACGTCGATCGTGCCGGACAGGTCCAGTTCGACGGTGACGACACCGGCCGACAGCCCGACCTCGAGCGACGCGCTCGGCGCGAAGCCGTCTTCGGGCTGGGTGAGCCGGACCAGCGAGCGGATCGGCTCGTCGTGCCCGGTGATCTCGGCGAACCCGTCGCCGGACAGCCGCGCCGCCACCTTCTGGCTGGGCTTGAGGCCCTGGTCCGCGCGGAACCGGCGGACCTCGGTGACCAGCTTCCGCACGTCCGCGATCCGCTTGTCCGCCACGGCGTCGGCGTACGAGGCCTCGGCCACCGGCCACGGGGCGATCACCAGTGACTCGCGGTCGGTCAGTGCCGTCCACAGCTTCTCGGTGATGAACGGGATGAACGGGTGCAGCAGCTTCAGCACCGTGTCGAACACGTGCCCCAGCACCGCGCGCGTCGCCGTGACGCGGGCCTCGTCACCCTGGAAGACCTGGACCTTCGACAGCTCCAGGTACCAGTCGCACAGCTCGGTCCAGGTGAACTGGTAGAGCGTGTCGGTGGCCTTGGCGAACTGGTAGTCCGCGAGGTACCCGGTGACGTCGTCGACGACGCTGCCGAGCCTGCCGAGGATCCAGCGGTCGGCCTCGGTGAGCTCGGCCGCCGGCGGCAAAGGCGCGTTCGCGTCCGCGCCGTTCATCATGGCGAATTTGGTGGCGTTCCAGAGCTTCGTGGTGAAGTTCCGGGAGCCCGCGACCCATTCCTCGCCGATCGGCACGTCGGTGCCCGGGTTGGCGCCACGCGTGAGGGTGAACCTCAGTGCGTCGGTGCCGTAGCTGTCCATCCACTCGATGGGGTCGACACCGTTGCCCGCGGTCTTCGACATCTTCTTGCCGAACTGGTCGCGGACCATGCCGTGCAGCGCGATGGTCTTGAACGGCGCCTCGCCGGTGGCGTAGAGGCCGAACATCATCATCCGCACGACCCAGAAGAACAGGATGTCGTAGCCGGTGACCAGCACCGACGTCGGATAGAACTTGTTCAGGTCCGGGGTCTTCTCCGGCCAGCCGAGGGTGGAGAACGGCCACAGGCCCGAGGAGAACCAGGTGTCGAGGACGTCCGGGTCCTGGGTCCAGCCTTCGCCCGAGGGCGGCTCCTCGTCCGGTCCGACGCAGACGACCTCGTCGTTCGGGCCGTACCAGACCGGGATGCGGTGGCCCCACCACAGCTGACGCGAGATGCACCAGTCGTGCAGGTTGTCGACCCAGTCGAAGTAGCGCTTCTCCATCTCCGGCGGGTGGACGTTCACCCGGCCGTCGCGGACCGCGTCACCGGCGGCCTTCGCGAGCGGGCCGACCTTGACGAACCACTGCAGCGAAAGCCGCGGCTCGATCGGCTCCTTCGACCGCTCGGAGTGCCCGACGCTGTGCAGGTACGGACGCTTCTCCGCGACGATGCGGCCCTGCTCGCGCAGCTTCTCCCGCACCGCGACACGGGCCTCGAACCGGTCCATGCCGTCGAACTCGGTACCCGTGCCGTCGATGCGGCCCTGCTCGTCCATGATCGTGATCATCGGCAGGTCGTGGCGCTGGCCGATCTCGAAGTCGTTCGGGTCGTGCGCGGGGGTCACCTTGACCGCACCGGTGCCGAACTCCGGGTCGACGTGCTTGTCCGCCACGATCGGGATCTTGCGCCCGGTCAGCGGAAGCTCGACCTCGGTGCCGATGAGGTGCGTGTAGCGCTCGTCGTCCGGGTGGACCGCGACGGCGGTGTCGCCGAGCATCGTCTCCATCCGGGTGGTGGCCACGACGATCGCGTTCTCGCCGTCGCCGTAGCGCATCGAGACGAGTTCACCCTCGACCTCTTCGTGCTTAACCTCGGCGTCGGAGAGCACCGACCGCAGTTCCGGCGACCAGTTGACCAGCCGCTCGGCGCGGTAGATCAGGCCGTCGTCGAAGAGCTTCTTGAAGATCGTGTTGACGGCCTTGGACAGGCCGTCGTCCATGGTGAACCGCTCGCGGCTCCAGTCGACGCCCTCGCCGAGGCGCTTCATCTGGGCGAGGATCTTGCCGCCGTGCTCGTTCTTCCACTGCCAGACACGCTCCACGAAGGCCTCGCGGCCGAGCTCACGGCGGCTGGTGCCCTCGGCGCGGAGCTGCTTCTCGACCAGCGCGTGGACCGCGATGCTCGCGTGGTCCATGCCCGGCAGATACAGCGTCTCGTCGCCGAGCATGCGGTGGTAACGGGTGATGGCGTCGATCAGGGTGTGCTCGAACGCGTGCCCGATGTGCAGCGAACCGGTCACGTTCGGCGGCGGGATGACTACCGTGAACGGCGGCTTGTCCGACGTGGGGTCGGCCGTGAAGTAGCCGGCGTCTACCCAACGCTGGTAGAGCGAGGCTTCTTCGTCGGCCGGGTTCCAGGTACCCGGAAGGTCGGTCTGCTGCGGCTGGGCGTTCTCGGTCACAGTTGACAAGTCTACGAACCCCCTCTACCGAGTTCCTCACCGGCCGTAACGCCCGCCGTTCCCAGCCGCTGAGGGGATGTCGTCACGTACTGGGGAGGGACGGGGTTCTTGGAAGACTCGCGATTGGAGACGCATCCGGACCTGCTGGATCCGGACTGGCGCAAGCGCGCCGAACGCGACGCTCGGCTCGGCGCGAAGAAGGACCTCAAACGGCGGCGGAAGCAGCGGCCGCGCCGCCGTTTCCGGATGTCCCGGAGGCTCATCGTGGTCCTGTTTCTGGTCTTGACCGTGGGCTTGCTCGGAGCCGCGGCGATCGTCGTGCAGCAGATGCGAGGAAGCAGCGTCCCCGACGCCGGGCAGCCCCCGAAAGCGGCTCCGGTGCGCACCGGGGTCGACCTCACCCGGCCGTACGACCGCACTCCCGCCGCGACCTGGGCCGAAGGGATCGCCGGGATCACCGTGCCGCCGGGTCAGGACATCGGCGGCTTCACCGCGGTGGAGGTCGACGCGGCGTATCGCAAGGTGACGGAGGCCATCGCGGCCACACGGCTCGGTTCCCGGGCACTGCAGGACCACGACGGCTCGGAACTGCTCGCCCTGCTGACCCCGAACGAGCGCGCCCGGCTCGAACCGACGCTCACGAGCGCGCCCACCGTCGAGAAGGGCAAGTATCTGACCCTCATCGGGCCGAACCGGCTGCTACCGCAGCCTCCGCGCATGACGGGCTCTCTGACGGCGAAGCCCGGCCGCGAAGGTGAGCTGATCATCCACGCGAGCTACGCGACCGCTTACGCCTTCGACGCCCGTCCGAGCGAGGCCAAGTCGCCATCGGACATCGTCCCGTTCGTCCGCGACGAGCAGGACTACGTGATCCGCAAAGCGCCGCCGTTCGCGAAGGCCGACGCCGGGCTCAGCTTCGGCGACAGCGCGGGCTTCACCTCACGTATGGCCTGTGACGCGATCAAGACCGGCGTCCTCGCGCCCCAGTACGCTGACAAGAGCGGACCCGGCTACGGCGTGCCCGATGGCGACGAAGCCGCCACCTACGACCCGACGAAACCCCTGCCGACGAGGGACACCTGCAGGTAGTCGGCCGAACCCTGGGGAAGAGGACCGAGATGGACGAAGAGGACCGGCGGATCGAGACCCATCCGGACCTGGTCGACCCGAACTGGCAGAAGCACGCCGAACTGGACGCCTGGCTGGGTGCGAAGAAGGAGCTCAAGAAGAAGCGCCGCAAGCAGCGCAAGGCGGCCGCGGCCTCCGGTGGCGGCTACCGCTCGCCGGGTTCGAGCCGGTGGCCGGGGATCGCCGCGATCGTCGGGCTGATCGTGCTGGTCGTGGCCGCGGTGACGGTGAACGCGGTGCAGGAGCGCGGCGTGAACGAGACACCCTGGTTCCCGTTGGACGAGTCGCAGATCACCCGGCTCGTCACCGACGCCTGACCACCTCGTGAGTGGTAAGGACGGTTCTAACCGTCCTTACCACTCACGAGGTGAGCCACCCCTCGGTCGCGCGCGGAAGCGGCAAGGCGCACGATGGGGCCATGACCCGCGAAGCACCCGCGAACGACGTTGACGAGACACAGCTCGAGGTCGGGAAACCGAAGAGCTGGGCGGCCGGGATCCCCGGGGTCGCCGTCTCCCTGATGCGCGGCATGGAGCAGATGGGTGCCGCGCGCACGGTGAAGACGCTGCGCCTGCTGAACCAGCGCGACGGCTTCGACTGTCCCGGTTGTGCCTGGCCGGAGCCGCGCGAGGTCGACGGCGAGCACCGCAAGCTCGCGGAGTTCTGCGAGAACGGCGCGAAGGCCGTCGCCGAGGAGGCGACGAAGCGCCGGGTCGGCCGCGAGTTCTTCGCCACGCACTCCATTCGAGAGCTGGCGGAGAAGACGGATTTCTGGCTCGGCCAGCAGGGCCGCATCACCGAGCCGTTCGTGCTGCGCGAAGGGGCTTCGCACTACGAACCGATCTCCTGGGACGACGCGTTCACCCTGGTCGCGGACGAGCTTCGCGCGCTGCAGGACCCGAACGAGGCGATCTTCTACACCTCCGGCCGCACCAGCAACGAGGCCGCGTTCCTCTACCAGTTGCTCGTGCGTTCCTACGGCACCAACAATCTTCCGGACTGCTCCAACATGTGCCACGAGTCCTCCGGCGCGGCGCTCGCGGCCACGACCGGGATCGGCAAGGGCTCGGTGTCGCTCGCGGACATCCACAAGGCGGACCTGATCGTGGTGGTCGGCCAGAACCCCGGCACCAACCATCCGCGCATGCTGTCCGCGCTGGAGGAGGCCAAGGGCAACGGCGCGAAGATCGTGGCGGTCAACCCGCTGCCCGAAGCCGGCCTGATGCGGTTCAAGAACCCGCAGAACGTCCGCGGCGTGGTCGGCAAGGGGACCCCGCTGGCCGACGAGTTCGCGCAGATCCGGCTCGGCGGCGACCTCGCGCTGTTCCAGGCGATCGGCCATCTTCTGCTGCGGTGGGAGCAGGAGACTCCCGGAACGATCGTCGACCGCGCGTTCGTCGAGTCCTCCACCGAAGGGTTCGAGGACTACGCGAGGCATCTGCGGGAGATCGACTGGACCGAGGTCGGCGCCGCGACCGGATTGCCGCGTGAGCAGATCGAGCGGCTGGCACGGATGATCGCGACGTCGAAGCGGACCATCTACTGCTGGGCGATGGGCCTGACCCAGCACAAGCACGCGGTGCAGACCATCTCCGAGATCGCGAACCTGGCGCTGGTGCGCGGCATGATCGGCGAACCGGGCGCGGGCCTGTGCCCGGTTCGCGGGCACTCCAATGTCCAGGGCGACCGGACGATGGGCATCTGGGAGAAGATGCCGGAGTCCTTCATGGACGACCTCGACGCGGAGTTCGGCATCAAGGTGCCGCGACAGCACGGCTACGACACCGTCGCCGCGATCCGCGCGATGCGGGACGGCAAGGGCAAGGTCTTCTTCGCCGTCGGCGGCAACTTCGCCTCCGCCACGCCGGACACGGAGCTGACCGAGAAGGCGCTCAAGTCGTGCTCGTTGACCGCGCACGTGTCGACGAAGCTCAACCGCTCGCACGTCGTCCCCGGCAGGACCGCGCTGATCCTGCCCACCCTCGGCCGCACGGAACGCGACGTCCAGGCGAGCGGCGAGCAGTTCGTCACCGTCGAGGACTCGATGTCCCAGGTGCACACCTCACGCGGCAGGCTGGCCCCGGCCAGTGAGCATCTGCTCTCCGAGGTCGCGATCATCTGCCATCTCGCGGAAGCCCTGCTCGGTGCCGGGCACGCCGTGCCGTGGCGGGATTTCCACGCCGACTACGACCTCGTCCGCGACCGGATCGCCCGTGTCGTCCCCGGCTGCCACGACTACAACGCCCGGGTGCGCGAGCCGGACGGGTTCGTCCTGCCGCACGCGCCGCGCGACTCGCGGCAGTTCAACGGAACCGCCAACGGCAAGGCGAACTTCACCGTCTCCGAGCTCGAGTACCCCGCGGTGCCCGAAGGCAGGCTGCTGCTGCAGACGATGCGCAGCCACGACCAGTACAACACCACGATCTACGGCCTTTCCGACCGTTACCGAGGGATCGAGGACGCGCGGCGCGTGGTGCTGGTCAACCCCGAGGACCTGGTTTCGCTCGGGCTGTCCGACGGCGTGATGGTCGACCTGGTCTCGGAATGGCGGGACGGCGACCGCCGGGCCCCGCGGTTCCGGGTGGTCTCCTATCCGACGGCGCGCGGCTGTGCGGCCGCGTACTTCCCCGAGGCGAACGCCCTGGTGCCGCTGGATTCGGTGGCGGACAAGTCGAACACGCCGGTGTCGAAGGCGGTCGTGGTGCGGCTGGAGCCGGTGACCTGACCTGTTCTGTCGGACTCTCCCGCTAGTGTCCTGCGCCCATGAACCCTGGGGACATCGGCCGCGAGATGGCACGCCTGCTGCGGGACAGCACCCGTTCGGTCGAATTCACGAGCGCGGTGCTGCGGATCCACAACACCGGCGGCGGGCTCTCCATCCAAGCGGAGACGATGAGCGGCCGGTACCTGCATCCCGACATGACGGCGCTGGCGGACTTGTTCCTGCCCTCGCCCCCGTCGATCTACGAGGTCCGGCTGAGCCACACCGGGGAGTACGCCTTCATCGCGACGCCGGACGTCGGCACCACGTCCCCTGCCTGGCTCGTGTTCGACGACGGCTTCCGCTATCCGGGGCATCCGCTGCCCGGTCTCCCGCTGCCCGTGCGGTCCCGGCCGACCGGTGCGCCGACCGACCCGGCCGTGCTCGCGCGGATCACCACCCTCGCCGCGGAATTCGCCGGGCTGTACGAAAAGATCAAGGGCCACGCGCCGGACTGGAAGCCCGGTCACACCGAGGCCGAGCTCGCCGAGGCCGAAGAACGGATCGGCGCACGGCTGCCCGAGGACCTTCGCGCGCTGTTCCGGGTGACGGGCTGGGACAACGAATCCGGGCTTCTGGGCCGGTACGCCCACGATCCGCTCCCCCTGCTCGTCGAGAGCTACCTCGACGGCGTTCCCGGTTCCTACGGCTGGGAAGACCCCGTTCATAAAGAGGGCGTGGTCTTCGAGACCCAGCCGGCCGGCCGGGTGAAACGCTTGTCCCGTAACGATTGGTGGATCACCTTCGGCAGTGATCACGCCGGCGACTTCCTCGCCGTGGACCTCGATCCGACCGAAAAGGGCACGAGCGGCCAGATTCTCGAATACGGGCGGAACGTCTGGGGTCCCATCCGGTACGTCGCGGCCTCGATCACCGAGATGATGGAAGAAGTCATCCGCGCGTTGAAGGCGGGCGAGTACGACAATGACGAGCCGGAGTCGCCGTATCTGATCGCCGGCGCGGCCTTCCACGACGAGCCCGCCCGCGGCCACGATCAGGTGCTGACCGAGACGACGGACCTCGGCGACGTCGACGATCCGGAACTCGTCCAGGAGCTGTACCTCAACGACCCGGGTTCGGTGGATCTGGCGATTCTGAACCCGCTGTCGTCGCTGCGTCATCTGCGGGTCAACCGCGCCGAGTCCGTCGTCGCGGACCTCTCCGGGTTCCCGGTGCTCGAAGCGGCGGCCATCGAGACCTCGAAGGTGGATCTCACCGGGCTCGCCGGGCACCCCACCCTGTGGAGCCTTTCGCTCGCCGGGGTGACGCATCCGATCGACTTCGGCCCCTTGACCGGACTACCCGGTCTGATCAGGCTGGGTCTGGCCGGGCTCGACGTGCCCGAGCTGGAACGCGTCGGCGAACTGCCCTCACTGCGGGTGCTCACCCTGGACGACGGACAGGTCCGGCGGCTGCTGGACGCCGGTGTCACGCTGCCTTCGCTGGCCGCGATCGAGATCACCGGCGGGGCCCCGCTCGCGGAGATCGTGCGGCTGCGCCGCAGGCTGCGTCCGGACGGCCCCGCGCCGGAGGTGATCGAGGCTTCGGGCACGCTGACCGCGCCTTAGGCTGCCCGGAGTCATCCTGGAACACCTTGATCCCGCACTCGCGGAACCGCAGGCCCGGCTCAGTTGATGCATCCGGTGTCGTCGGAGGTGATGGGCTGATCGGCCCGGACCCCGGCCGCCCCGCCGCCCGCGGACACGCCCGGTCCCTTGTAGACCTGTCCGAGGACGACCTGTACATGGCCCGCCGCGACGGAATCGGCCTTCTGGGTTTCCAGCCCACCGAGCAGCTTCGCGATCTCGGTCGCGGGCCCGGACGCGTCGCTGAACCGGACGACGGATGTCCGCCGTCCGGTCTCGGCCGTCGTGTCGCCCTTGCCGAATCCCTTCTCCGCCAGAAGATCCGAGACGCGGGCGGCGAGACCGTCCTTGCCGCTCGCGTTGACGACGTCGACCTTGGGACCGGCGGGCGCCTGCGGTGTCGTGGGCTGGGCACCGATCAGGGACGCGGCGAATGCCTTCACCTGGGCGGGGTCCACCTGCACGGCGGTCGCGGTCGGTTGCCGGGGGTTGTAGCGGTAGTCGGGGTTGACCACCGGGATCGTGTCGAAGGCGATGCCGCCACCGGTGACGCCCTGCATCTGCCGGACGAAGTCGAGCAGGTTCCACGAGCCGTCGAGCACGACCGAACGTTTCACCGCGTCGATCAGTTCGGAGAGGCGGCCCGGATTGGCGAGTGTCCCCGCGGAGAGCACCTGCTTCGCCAGCCCGGCGAGGAACACCTGCTGACGGCGGACGCGGTCGAGGTCGCTGCGAGGCAGATCCTCGCGCTGGCGTACGAAGGCCAGCGCGTCGGCGCCCTGGATCGTCTGCTTGCCCGCCTTGAAGTTCGCGCCGGACTTGATGTCCTTGGTGTCCCGTTTCAAGCAGACTTCGACCCCGCCGACGGCCTTGCTGATGTCGTAGAAACTCTGCAGGTTGACCTCGGCGAAGTGATCGATCTTGACGCCGGTGAGGTCCTCGACCGCCTTCAAGGTCGCCTTCCGCGCGGCCGTGATCGCCACCTTGTCGATCTCCGCCTTGTCGGTCTTGCCCGCCGCGCGCTGCGCACTGGCAGAAGCGAACTTGGCGTGACCGAAGATCCCGTTGATCTTGGTCTTGTCCTTCGTCCCCGGCTCCGCGACCCAGGAGTCGCGCGGGATCGAGAAGGCCTTCACCGCCTTCTGGCCGTTGGGGATGCGGAGCACGATGAGCGTGTCGGTCAGGTCGTCGCCGTTCGCGCCCACGCGCAGCTCACGCAGCATCTCCGGGGACAGCGGGTTGCCGTGCTCGTCGGTCCGCGAATCGCGCCCGACCAGCAGGATGTCCAGCGACCCGTCAGCGGGCTGCTCCCCCGGGTCCGGTGCCTCGATCACGTCTTCGCGGGTGATGCCGTCGAGCGACTCCAGCGTCGTGTATCCGTACGCGGTCCCGCCGAACACCGCCACCGCGAGCGCGGCGACCAGGACCTTCCCCAGCTTGTGCACGATCCTTTGACGCACGGGAGGCCGTCATTGCTGCATGGGTGATCCAGTTCACATCCGCAGATGCGACGCGCCGTTCAGGTCGAGGATCGCACCGGACGCCCACGCGGCCTCGCCGGAAGCGAGGTAGAGCACCGCCGCCGCGACCTCCTCCGGCGTGCCGACCCGGCCGAACGGGCTCTCGCCGCGCAGGACCTCACCGCTCGCGCCTTCGAGTTTGAGCGCGACCCTGTCCGTCGCGGTGAAACCGGGCGCGACCGAGGTCACCGCGATCCCGTGCGGGGCGAGGGCGACGGCGAGCGACTGCCCGAGGGAGTGCAGCGCGGCCTTGCTCGCGCCGTACGCCGGGAATTCGGGCTCGCCCTTGAAGGCGCCCCGCGAGCCGATGTTGACCACGCGGCCGGGCGTGCCGCGCTCGATCATGTGCCGCGCCACGCAGTAGGTCACGTTCGCCGTGCCGAGCACGTTGACGTCGAGCATCCGCCGCCAGACCCGCTGCCAGTCCTCATAGGACACTTCGGCGACGGGATGGGCCGACGCCGCGGACGGCGCGAAGGCGGCGTTGTTCACCAGGACGTCGACACCGTCCACCAGTGCCTCGGCCTCGTCGGCGACCCGCCGCGCCACCTCGGGATCCGAGAGGTCTCCCTGGACCAGCCCGTGGCCGGAACCGGGCAGATCGCCGAGTGTCCGCTCGGCGTCCTCCCGCTTCGAGGCGTAGTGGACGGCGACACGGTCGCCCTTTTCCGCGAAGGCGCGGGCGATCGCACGGCCGATGCCGCGCGACGCCCCGGTCACCAGAACTCCCACGAGCCGACCTTACTCAGCCGCCGAAGAGCTGGACCACCTTGCGGAACAGTTCGTAGACGCCGTAGGCGAACGGGAGCGCGACCCACAGCCACGCGAAGACCATCAGCCCGGTGCGGCGGCGTCCGGGAGCCTGTTCGGTCATCGGGCCTCACTCCTCGCGGCCTCGCCGGACGACGCCGGCTCGTGGTACTTCGGGTTGACCGGGCGAACCAGTTCGTTGGCGACGAAGCCGACGACGAGCAGGCCGATCATGATGAACAGCGACGTCGTGTAGAGGTCCGGGCCGACCTTGCCCGCCGCCTTCTGGCTGTCGGCGATGGCATTGACGATGAGCGGCCCGAGTACCCCCGCCATCGACCACGCGGTCAGCAGCCTGCCGTGGATCGCTCCCACCTGGTAGGTGCCGAAGAGGTCCTTCAAGTACGCCGGCACGGTCGCGAAGCCGCCGCCGTAGAAGGAAAGGATCAGCATGGCGCACAAGACGAAAACGAGCTTCGACGCGTTGGTGGTCAGCGCGATCACCAGGTAAAGCAGGGCGCCGGCACCGAGGTACAGGCGGTAGATGTTCTTGCGTCCCACCAAGTCCGAAGTGGACGACCAAACGAACCTGCCGAGCATGTTGGTCAGCGAGAGCAACGCGACGAACCCGGCCGCGGCGGCGGTGCCGACCGGGGCCGAGGTCTCGCGGAAGAAGTCCGCGATCATCGGCGACGCCTTCTCCAGGATGCCGATGCCCGCCGTCACGTTGAAGCAGAGGACCACCCAGAGGAGCCAGAACTGCGGTGTCTTGAGGGCGTTGCGCGCCGACACGTTCGCGGTGGTGATCATCGCGTTGCCGTGGTCGGTCTTCGGCTCCCAGCCCGCCGGCTTCCAGCCGTCGGCGGGAACCCGCACCAGCAGGATGCCGAGACTCATGAAGACCGCGTAGACCAGGCCGTGCACGAGGAAGGCCGTCGCGACCGTCCCGATGGACCACGGCGCCCCGCCCAGCATCTGCGACGACCACGGAGAGGCGATCAGCGCGCCGCCGCCGAAGCCCATGATCGCGATCCCGGTGGCCATCCCCGGCCGGTCGGGGAACCACTTGATCAACGTCGACACCGGCGAGATGTAGCCGATCCCGAGCCCGATGCCGCCGATCCCGCCCCAGCCGAGGACGACGAGCCAGTACTGCGACGTCGCCACACCGAGCGCGGAGAGCAGGAAGCCCGAACTGAAGCAGACCATCGAGACGAACATCGCCCAGCGCGGCCCGTTGCGCTCGACCAGTGTCCCGCCGAACGCCGCCGACAGCCCGAGCATCACGATGCCGAGCTGGAACGGCAGAGCGCTCTCCGTGCCGCTGAGCCCGAGGGTCTTCTCCAGCGGCGGTTTGAAGACGCTCCACGCGTACGCCTGCCCGATCGACAGGTGGACGGCCAGCGCGGCAGGTGGCACCAGCCAGCGACTCCAGCCCGGTGACGCGACGATGCGGGAACGGTCCAGGAAGCCGACAGCCATCCGGCGCCTCCGTACTCTGAGGATGTGCACTGGGAATGTATTACTTAATTCCCGGCGTTGCAGTACGCAGGTGTCGAATGTTTCAGCGTCGAACGGGCAGAAAGGTGGACCACACGTGGGCAGGGTGACGGTGCGGCGTCCGGTGCGGAAGATCTCCGCGACCAAGGACGTACGACGGCCCGACGCGCTCGCGGCCGAAGAACCGCTGGAGATCCGCGTCGGCGGGAAGGCACTCGCGGTCACCATGCGGACGCCCGGCAACGACGTCGAACTCGCGCACGGGTTCCTGCTGTCCGAGGGCGTGCTCACTTCCCGCGAGGACGTCGCGGTCGCGCGGTACTGCGACGGCGTCGACGACCAGGGCCGCAACACCTACAACGTCCTGGACATCGCACTGGCCGAAGGTGTCGCACCGCCGGAGACGGGCGTCGAGCGGAACTTCTACACCACGTCCTCGTGCGGTGTCTGCGGTAAGGCCGCGCTCGACGCGGTCAGGCTGCGGAGCCGGTTTTCACCGGAGAAGTCCGAGTTCACGGTCGGCACCGACGTCCTGGCGAAGCTTCCGGACACGCTCCGCGCGCACCAGAAGGTGTTCTCCAGCACCGGCGGGTTGCACGCTGCCGCCCTGTTCGACGGCGACGGGAATCTCGCCGTCGTCCGCGAGGACGTCGGCAGGCACAACGCCGTCGACAAGGTGCTCGGCTGGGCTCTGCAGGAGGGCCGGATCCCCGCGGCGGACACCGGTCTGCTGGTCTCCGGCCGTGCGTCGTTCGAACTGGTACAGAAGGCCGCCATGGCCGGGATCGGTCTACTGGCGGCGGTTTCCGCGCCGTCGTCGCTGGCCGCGGAACTGGCCGAGGAGAACGGCATGACCCTCATCGGCTTCCTGCGCGGCGACAGCATGAACCTCTACAGCGGCGAACAGCGGGTGCTGGGCCTCGGAGGCTGAAGGACGCTTTCCCCGCATCTCACGAGACGAAAGCGCCCTTCACCGCATGGCATGAGGGGAAAGTCCCCTCAGCCCTCCGTGCCGACCCAGTTGCCGTGGAAGCCGTTCGGCACCCGGTCCGGCAGGTGCACGGCGCCCACGGTTTCCAGCGTTTCCGCGTCCAAAATGGTCAGATCGCTCTTCTGCGTCGCGGGATCGTAGACGAACCCCATCAGCACGCCCTCGTCCTCGCCCGCGTCCACTGAGGACGGGACGAACACGAACTCCCCCACCTGTGCTCCGTCGCCGAACCGCTTGCTCCGGACCGACCGGTTCCACAGATCGTGCTTCAGCAAGGCACCCGAGGACGCCGATCCATCCTTTGTGGACACCGAGTAGCCGAAGCGGTGCCGTCGCCCGACCAGCCGCTCGTCGACGCGCGGGAACTCCTGGCCCTGGTCGTCGAGGCGTTCCTCGACGACCTTGCCGACGGTCAGGTCGATGGTCCAGCGGTCCAGGGTCGGCGGCCCCTCGGCCGGCCCGAGCAACTCGGTGGCGAACATCTTCGGGTGCCGGACGACGTCCAGCACGATGTCGTCGCCGTCGTCGTAGGCGTTCATCGGGTGGAACACGTAGCACGGCTCGATCTCGAACCAGCGGACGTCGCCGTTGCCGCCCTCCCGCGGCATGACACCGATCCGCGCCGGGTATTCCGGGTTCCAGCGGTACGGCAGACCGGCGTTGCCCGAGATCCGCCGGCGCAGCCGCGCGCCGAACGGGTCCGGCACCTTCACCTTGCCCACCAGCGCGGAGATCACCAGCTGGGCGGGGACGCGCAGGAAGGACGGGACGGACGCGGAGACGGCCTGCTCGGCCTCGAACGTGACCGGGAGATCGTAGAAGACGACGTGCTTCTCGGTCAGGGAGAAGTCGTGCATCATCGGCGAGCCGGCGACCTCGACGTCCACCTTGCGCCGCGCGCGGCCCTCGGCGTCGATGACCGAGTACTGCACCTTGTTGCCCCAGCCGAAGAAGTACGACACGGCGTGCAGTTCGCCGGTCTCCGGGTCGCGCTTCGGATGGGCGGTGTAGCCGCCGGGAAGGGTGCCGTCGAAGTCGCAGGCGCCGAGGGTGTCGAGTTCGTCGGTCAGTTCGAAACTGGAGGCGCCGCCCTCGATCAGCGCGAGGGTCTTGCCCGCGTGGCCGATCACGTTCGTGTTGGCCCCCATGGAGGCGACTCCGGAGACCGATCCGCCTTCCCAGCGCTCGCCGATCTCGCGTGACAGCCGGGGGTTGCGGACCCAGCGGTTGCGGTACCACTCGGCGCGGCCGTCCCGCAGCCGGACGCCGTGCACCATGCCGTCGCCCATGAACCAGTGATAGGTCGCCGGGTCCACTTCGGACAGCGGGTTCGGCCCGTTCCGCAGATAGCGCCCGTCCAGGTACTCCGGGATGTGACCGGTGACGCTCAGTTCGGTGATCGTGTGCTCACGGCTGACGGGGGCGAAGTTGCCCTCGAGGAACTTGTTGCCCATCACAGGCCCCCTGATCGATGACTGCGGCGATATAACGCGGTTATGGATACGTTTATAACAGGGTTATGGAATACTGGCAAGCATGGCACCGAAACCTTCCGCCGCCGAGGTCAAGGCCAAGCTGATCGAGGCGGCGATCCGGCTGCTCTCCGACGGCGGCCCGGAAGCGCTCCAGGCCCGCAAGCTGGCGGCCGAGATCGGCGCGTCGACCATGGCCGTGTACACCCATTTCGGCGGGATGAGCGCGCTGGTGGACGAGGTCGCGCGCGAGGGCTTCCGGCGGCTGTCGGCGAATCTGGGCGAGGTCGGGGAAACCGGCGATCCGGTGGCCGACATCCTCACCTTGGCGCTGGCATACCGGCGGACCGTGGTGGACAACCCGCAGCTCTACGCGGTGACCTTCGGACAGAGCCAGCCCAACGGGCAGAGGGCGGCGCTGGGCGACATGACCAACGAGGAAACCCGCGAGAACCTCAGCGAAGAAGGCGTGGAGGCCTTCGGCTACCTCGTCCGCGCCGCGAAACGGGTGATCGACGCCGGCCGGTTCCGGCCCGCCCCGGAGTTCGAAGTCGCCGCCCAGCTCTGGAGCGCCGTGCACGGCTACATCACGCTGGAGGTCGCCGGCCACTTCGGCGACGGCGGGAATGGCGTGGACCACATCCTGATTCCCCTGGCCACCGCCCTCGGCGTGGGTCTCGGCGACACTTACGAGGCCGCGACGCGGTCCGCACGGGTCTCGATCGAGGCGTGGCGCGCGAAAGAGGGAAACATCGGCACCTGATCCGGCGATACCCCGGTCACAGGTCGGCGAATCGTGCAACCTTCGAGCGGAAACGCACGTCTGACCTGGTAGAAGCACAACGGGGGGGAACGGGATCGGTGAACGACGACGACCAGGGGCACACGACGCTGCCGGGGGTGGACGGCGCCCGTCGGTGGCTGAGCCGTCGTTCCGTGCTGATCGCCGGCGCTTCCGGTCTCGGAGTCGCCGGGCTCGCCGCCGGAACGGCCACCGGAGCCCTGCCGTTCAGCGAAGCGCTCCAGCGGGCGCTCGGCGTCGCGTCGCCGACCCCGGCCACCCAGCTGGGCAGCCCCCGCGTCGAACGCGTCTACTCCGAAGCCCGGGGACGCGAGGTCGATCTCGTGCTGCTGCTGCCGACCAAGGCGCCGCCCAAGGGCCTACCGATGTCGCTGATGCTGCACGGCCTCCACGGCACCGCGCGGCACGCGGCCCCGACGGGGCTGCTCAAGCAACTCGGCAGCGACGTCGCCCGCAAGGCTGTGCCCCCCTTCGGGTTCGTCGCGGTCGACGGCGGCGACCACTACTGGCACGAGAACCAGCCCGGCGACAACCCGATGGCGATGCTGCTCGAAGAAGTCCCCCGCTGGCTGGCCGCACGCGGCCTCGGCGGCCAGGACGGACAGCCGTTCGCCGCCACCGGGCTTTCGATGGGCGGCTTCGGCGCACTGCTGTACACCCGGCGACGTCTGGAACGCCGTCGCCCGCCCGCCGCGGTCGCGGCGCTCGCGCCCGCCCTGATCACGTCGTGGGCGGAGATGAGCAAACGGCGCGCGTTCCGCGACGCCGCCGACTGGGGCTCGCTGGATCCGTTGCGCCACATCGATGTCACCAAGAGCGTGCCGACGGGGATCTGGTGCGGGACCGAAGACCCGTTCATCGGCGGGGTGCGGAAGTTCATCTCCGAAGCGCGGCCCATGGTCGCCCACACCGCGCGCGGCAAGCACGGCGACACCTTCAACCGCACGGTCGTGCCGAGCCTGATCGCGTTCCTCGGCAAACACGTCCCGAAGAGGGCCTGACGTCCGTTCAGACGCGGAAGTAGATCCTGGTCACGGTCGAGCCCGGTCTCCGGTACTGCCGGACCAGATCGGCGACCTGGTTCACGAGCACCAGACCGCGTCCGCCGATCTGTCCCGGCGAGGCGGGACGACGGCCCGCCAGCGGATCGCTCAGTGTGCCTTCGTCGATGACCTCGCAGAGCACGTGGTCCTCGTCGCGCCAGACACGGACGACACCGTGACCCGAACCGTGCAGCACACTGTTGGCCGACAATTCCGCCACGGCTAGTACGAGGTCGTCCACCCGGCCCGGGGCGAGTCCGCTCTCCTCGGCCCGGTTCTGCGCGAAGTGGCGCACCGCGGCGAGCCTGGCGAGGTCGAAGCGGAACGCGTCGGCCGCCAGCGGCTCGGGCAGCGGCAGGTTGTACTTGTCGATGACCGCGTCGGGGGCGTACCGCTCGCTCGGGCGATCGCCGCCCGAGCCGGAGAGGATCGGGTGAGTGCGCTCGGCATCGGCGAGGACGTCGTCTTCGAGCCGGGTCCGGTCGTACGGGCACAGGATGCCGAGGTCACGGCCGCCGAAGGCGAAGTTGATCAGCGCCTCGTGCTGCGCGCACGCCGGGTACTCGATGGTCGACCGGCCCGCCCAGATCGGCTCGCCGATGATCCGGACCGGACCCGGCCGGTTGTCCGCGAACGCGAGCAGTACGCCGGGGATGATGCGGCCCGGGTTGCGGCCCGCTTCGGTCATGTCGATGAGTTCGACCTCGGCGGCGGCATCGCCCAGGGCGGCCTCGATCAGCGTCAGGTTCCGGCCCGGCACGGCCACCGCGACGGGCTCGTCGAGCTTCAGCCCCTCCAGGATGTACGGAACCGTGCCATCCAGGTACTCAGAGTCACAAGAGTAGAGCAGGCCCACATGAGAGAAGGGACCCACGGTGACTGTCACGGACTCGTCATACCCCGTCGAGGTGATTCTGAAACCCCGCTAATGGAGGAAAGTCCGAAAATAGTGTCGGCTGATCAGCCGAGCCAGCGCCCCGCCATCGAGATCAACCAGAATCCGGCGAGCGTCGCACCGGTGAACAGTCCGGTCCACGCGACGAGCGACTGGTTCGCCTCCGCGCTTCGCGCCGCCTTGATCCGGATGAGCGCGTACGCCGAAACGGCGAAAAACGGCAGCGGGATCAGCGGAAGTGGCGACAAGCGGACGACACCGGCCACCAGGCAGGTCGCCACCAGGACGCCCAGTGCGATCGTCAGCGCGCGCGGGATCCACGGATGCCCGCGGTAGGCCCCGACGACGATGCGTTCGGTGAGTTCGACGAGTCCCCTGACCTCGCGTGGACTCGCGGCTGCCAGTTCGGGAGCCTCGTTTTCGTCCTTCGTGGGAGTCAGCGGCACCATCGCATCCTATCCCGGTCCGGTCACCGGCCGGACCGGGCCGGAGAAACCGATGCCCCGGCCGGAAGAATCAGGCCGGGGCATCGGTGACGACAGCGTGCTTCGAAGTGGCGATCCTTAGGCGGACTTCTCGCCGCGCTCGCTGTTGCGACGGCGTGACGGCTGACGCGCCACGATCGTCGGGTTCACGTTCTCGCGGACGGTCTGCTCGGTGATGACGACCTTCGCGACGTCGTCGCGGCTGGGGATGTCGTACATGACCGGCTGCAGGACCTCTTCCATGATCGCGCGCAGGCCTCGGGCACCGGTGCCGCGGAGCACGGCCTGGTCGGCGATGGCCTCGAGCGCGGTCTTGGTGAACTCCAGCTCCACGTTGTCCATCTCGAAGAGCTTCTTGTACTGCTTCACCAGCGCGTTGCGCGGCGTGGTCAGGATGCTGACCAGCGAGTCCTTGTCCAGGTGGGTCACCGTCGCCACGACCGGGAGGCGGCCGATGAACTCCGGGATCAGCCCGAACTTGATCAGATCCTCCGGCATGGTGTCGGAGAAGATGTCGCTCTCGTCGATCTCGGCCTTGGTGCGGATCTCCGCGCCGAACCCGAGGCCGCGCTTGCCGACCCGCTCGTTGATGATCTTCTCCAGCCCGGCGAACGCGCCGGCCACGATGAACAGCACGTTCGTCGTGTCGATCTGGATGAACTCCTGGTGCGGGTGCTTGCGGCCGCCCTGCGGCGGCACCGACGCGGTGGTGCCCTCGAGGATCTTCAGCAGCGCCTGCTGCACGCCCTCGCCGGACACGTCGCGGGTGATCGACGGGTTCTCCGACTTCCGGGCGATCTTGTCGACCTCGTCGATGTAGATGATGCCCGTCTCGGCGCGCTTGACGTCGTAGTCCGCCGCCTGGATCAGCTTGAGCAGGATGTTCTCGACGTCCTCGCCCACGTACCCGGCTTCGGTGAGCGCCGTGGCATCCGCGATGGCGAACGGGACGTTCAGCATCTTCGCCAGCGTCTGGGCCAGATAGGTCTTGCCGCAGCCCGTCGGCCCCAACATCAGGATGTTGGACTTCGCCAGCTCGACGGTCTCGTCCTTGGAATCCTTCGGCCCGGCCTTGTCGTCGGACTGCACACGCTTGTAGTGGTTGTACACCGCCACGGCCAGCGACCGCTTCGCGTCGTCCTGGCCGATGATGTACTGCTCGAGGAACTCGTGGATCTCGGCGGGTTTGGGCAGCTCATCGAGCTTGACCTCGCCGGCCTCGGCCAGTTCCTCTTCGATGATCTCGTTGCAGAGATCGATGCACTCATCGCAGATGTAGACCCCGGGGCCGGCAATGAGCTTCTTCACCTGCTTCTGGCTCTTGCCGCAGAAAGAACATTTCAGCAGGTCGCCGCCGTCACCGATCCGTGCCATGGCCGTTGACCTCGTCCCCTCCGGCGCGATACGCGCCTGACTGTCTTGCCGCCCCGGTCACGGATGACCTCTCGGAGCCTCACACACTGCCACTGACGGTACCCGTCCGATGCCGTCGGCGGGAGAACCAACGTCACATCTGAGCACGCCAGAAGCTGACCATAGACCAGGGATCCGGTGCGTGTCGTCTCCCGACACGCACCGGTCCCCTCCCGCGATCAGCTGCTCGAAGCCTTGCGGTACTCGAGCACCTCGTCGACGATCCCGTACGCCTTGGCCTCGTCGGCCGTCAGGATCTTGTCGCGCTCGATGTCCTTCTTGACCTCGTCGGCGTCCTTCTTCGTGTGCTTCGCCAGGATGACCTCCATCTGGCGCCGCACCCGCTGGATCTCGTTGGCCTGGATCTCCAGGTCCGACACCTGGCCGTAGGTGCCCTCGGTGGCGGGCTGGTGGATCAGCACCCGCGAGTTCGGCAGCGTGAACCGCTTGCCCGGGGTACCGGCGGCCAGCAGCACCGCGGCGGCCGAGGCGGCCTGCCCGATGCACATGGTGACGATGTCGGGGCGGACGTACTGCATCGTGTCGTAGATCGCCATCAGCGCGGTGAACGAGCCACCGGGCGAGTTGATCAGGATCATGATGTCGCGGTCCGGGTCCTCGTGCTCGAGGTGCAGCAGCTGGACCATCACGTCGTTCGCCGACGCGTCGTCGATCTGCACGCCGAGCATGATCTGGCGCTCTTCGTACAGCTTGTTGTACGGGTTCGATTCCTTGATGCCGTAGCTCGTGCGCTCGACGTACGAGGGCAGGACGTACCGCGACTGCGGCAGCTGGAGCCGCGACTGCATCCCGGGCGCCTGCGACCCGATCGGAAGCTGGAAGTCGTTCATTGGGATTCTCCTGTGTGCCGGGCGCGGATCAGCTGTTGGGAAGCGGGTTCTCACGCGTGAGGACCTGGTCCACGAAGCCGTAGTCCTTCGCCTCCTGCGCGGTGAACCAGCGGTCGCGGTCACCGTCCTTGACGATCTGCTCGACCGTCTGGCCGGTCTGCTCGGCGGTGATCCGGGCCAGCTCCTGCTTCCACTTGCCGAACACCTCGGCCTGGATGGCGATGTCGGAGGCCGTGCCGCCGACGCCCGCCGAGGGCTGGTGCATGAGGATGCGCGCGTGCTGCAGCGCGTACCGCTTGCCGGGCGTGCCGGAGGAGAGCAGGAACTGCCCCATCGACGCGGCCAGGCCCATCGCGTAGGTCGCGACGTCCGGGCGGATCAGCTGCATGGTGTCGTAGATGGCGAAACCCGCGGTGACCGAGCCACCGGGCGAGTTGATGTAGAAGCGGATGTCCGACTCGGAGTCGTCTGCGTCGAGCAGCAACAACTGGGCGGTGATCCGGTTCGCGACCTCGTCGTTGACCTCGGAGCCGAGGACGACGATGCGCTCCTGGAGCAACCGCTCGAAGACCGAGTCGGTGAGGTTGAGCCCCGCGGTTCCGGTCCGCGCCTCGGGCATGTGCTGCGTCACGTCTGCCTGCCTTTTCGCCGACGGCGGCCAGCCGTGCCTCGGCCGCCGCTGTATGTCCAGATGCTGTGTCCAGGTGCTGAGGATCTTGCAACCGACCCTAACGAACTTGGGCGGTGCAGAATGCCTGACACCGCCCAAGTTCGCTTACAGCTTTACGGTCCGTTTCGACCGGACCGGATATTCCCTACTCGGCCGCAGTCTTCGCGGGTTCCTCGGTGACCTGCGTCTCCTCGGCTGCGGGGCCGAAGAGCTCTTCGAGGTCGACCGTGGCGCCGGAGGCGTCGGTCACGGCGGTCTTGCGGACCACCGAAGCCAGCGCCTTGCCGCGACGGACGTCGGCGTAGATCGCGGTCAGCTGACCGGACTGCTGCGCCCGCTGGACGTACTCGTCCGGGCTGACGCCGAAGCGCTGCGCCTGGTAGATGATCCGCTCGGTGAGCTCGCCGTCGTTGACCGACGTCTGCTCGGCGTCGGCGATGCTGTCCAGCAGCAGCTGCGTGCGGACCGCCTTCTCCGACTCCTCGCGGACCTCGGTGTCGAACTCCTCGATCGTGCGGCCTTCGGCCTCCAGCGCCTTCGCGAACTGCGCCTCGTCGTGGTCGAAGGGGTGGATCGCGTCGTGCTTGCGGTTCTCGATCTCGGCCTCGAGGACCTTCTCCGGGATCGCGACCTCGGTGCGCTCGAGCAGCTCCTCGAGGACCTTGTCGCGGGCCTGGACGCCCTGCTGCATCTTCTTGACGCGGCCGAGACGCTCCCGAAGGTCGGCCTTCAGCTCGTCGACCGTGTCGAACTCGCTCGCCATCTGGGCGAACTCGTCGTCCGCCTCGGGCAGCTCGCGCTGCTTGATGGTCTGCACGGTGACGGTGACGTCGGCGTCCTTGCCGGTGTGCTCGCCGGCGACCAGCTTCGTGGTGAAGGTCTTGGTCTCGCCCGCGTTCGCGCCGATGATCGCCTCGTCGATGCCGTCGACGAGCTGGCCGGAGCCGATCTCGTAGGACAGGCCGGTGGTCGAGGCCTCCTCGACCTCCTGGCCGTCGACGGTGGCCGCGAGGTCGATCGAGACGAAGTCGCCGTTCTCGGCCGGGCGGTCGACACCGGTCAGCGTGCCGAAGCGGGCGCGCAGCTCGTCGAGCTGCTCGTCGACCTCGGCGTCGGTCAGTTCGACGTCGTCGACGCTGACCGCGAAGCCCTCGAGGTCGGGCAGCGAGATCTCCGGGCGGATGTCGACCTCGGCGGTGAACTCGAGGACCTCGCGGTCCTCCAGCTTGGTCACCTCGAACTCGGGCTGGCCCAGCGTGCGGACCTCGCCCGCGCGCACGGCTTCCATGTACTTGGCCGGAATGACCTCGTTGACGACCTCGTCGAGCACCGGGGCTCGCCCGATCCGGCTTTCCAGCACGCGAGCCGGCGCCTTGCCCGGGCGGAAGCCGGGAATGCGCACCTGCTGGGCGATCTTGCGGTAGGCGCGGTCGAAGTTCGGCTTGAGCTCGTCGAACGGCACCTCGACATTGATCTTGACTCGCGTCGGGCTGAGCTGCTCGACGGTGCTCTTCAACGTATTCTCCTCGAGCGGTAAACGATGTGTTTGAGCATCCGCATGTCGTCGACGGCGGATGTGCCCTGGTCACCTTGCAGACCGGGCCGTCCGAGTCTAGGCCGTGTCCCTCTCCGGCCCGGGCCCGGGGCCATCACCATCGCGTCCAGCCCGTCCTCTCTCACCGATCACAGCTTCCGGGCGTCGTCAGACGAACAGGCCGTGGACCACCCGATCGGACCAGTTTTCGGTTCTTCTCTGTTACGAACCCGCCCTTTCCTGGACACGGATGCATGCCACGCTTCACCATCGGGCGCCGTGACGAGGCGTTTCGGCAATCGGATGAAGTTTACAAACCAGTACTAGTTGTCTACGGTGTGACAGCTTGTCCCGGTAGCCATCGACCGAGGGGAACGATCGATGACCGTCGCCGTAACCCGGTCCGAGGACACGGGGGAAACACCCGAGAGAAGACCGAGACGCGGTGTGCCCAGCCCGCGGATCCCGTTGCCGGTGGTCTCGGTGCCGACGGTGTTGTTGTTCACCGGCGGCGTCATGGTCTGGACGGGCGCCACCTGGCTGGTCGTCAACGAGGCCGCGCCGCTCTGGGTGACCATTCCCCTGCACGCGCTCGTCACCTTCACCATGTTCACCGTGCTGCACGAGTCGACGCACCACGCGGCCGGACAGCTCACCTGGGTCAACGAACTGCTCGGCAGGCTCGCGATGCCGTTCGTGGCGGCCTACGGCTCCTTTCCCCTGATGCGCTACATCCATCTGGAGCACCACCGCAACACCAACGAGGACGCCCACACCGATCCCGACGCCTGGACCGCGCACGGCCCCTGGTGGCAGCTGCCGCTGCGCTGGCTGACCATCGACTTCTGGTACTCCCGCTTCTACGTGGCGAGGCAGCGCACGCGGCCGCCGTCGGAGCGGATCGAGACCGCGGCCGTCGTCGCGCTGAGCCTCACCGCGTTCGCCTGGCTGACCGTGAGCGGCCACGGCTGGGAACTGCTGATGGTCTACCTGATCCCGCAGCGCGTCGGACTGGCCGTGCTGGCCTGGTGGTTCGACTGGCTGCCGCATCACGACCTCGGCGCACGGCGGCAGGACCGGTTCGGCGCCACCCGCGTCCGCGTCGGGCTCGAATGGCTGATGACGCCGATCATGCTGTGCCAGAACTACCACCTGGTGCACCATCTCCACCCGGCGGTCCCGTTCTACCGCTACCTGCGCACGTGGAAGGACAACCGCGACGCCTACCTCGCCAGGGACGTCCCGATCGCGACCCCGTGGGGCCGTGAGCTGACGTCGTCGGAGTACCGCGAATGGCGTCAGCTCACCGGCTCGTTCGACGAGGAACCGCCCGCACCCCAGCCCCGGCGGCCGAGCCGGTTCCACTCGCTGCGGGTCGCCGAGGTCCGGCCGTTGTGCGAGGGTGCCGTCACCGTGACGTTCGACGTGCCGGAACGGCTGCGGGAGACCTTCCGGTTCACCCCGGGCCAGCACCTCGTCATCCGCGCGGAGGTCGACGGGGAAGAGGTGCGGCGTGCCTACTCGATCTGCTCGACACCGGACTCCGGCGTACTGCGGATCGCGATCAAGCACCAGATCGGCGGCGCGTTCTCGACGTTCGCCACCACGGAACTCGCCGCGGGCGACGTACTGGACGTCCTGCCTCCGGACGGTGAGTTCACCCTCGCCCCGGCGCGGGGCCGGACCGGCCGGTACGTCGCGATCGCCGCGGGCAGCGGAATCACGCCGATCCTGTCGATCCTGACCGCGACCCTGCAGGACGAGCCGAACAGCAAGGCGACCCTGCTCTACATCAACACCTCCGGCGCCAGCACGATGTTCGCCGGCGAACTCGGCGCCCTCGCCGCGCGGCTGGGTGGACGGCTGCACGTCGTGCACTACCGCACCGACGAACGCGACCCGGACCTGCGCACGCAACGGCTCGAGAAGCCGTTCGACATCGTCGGCGAGGCGCTGGCCATCTCGCACGAGCGCTACCAGCGCGGCCGCCTCGACGGCACCCGCCTCCGCGCGCTGCTGCAGGCGCGGCTGCACCCGGCGAAGGTGGACGACTGGTTCCTCTGCGGCCCCCGCGACCTCGTCGACATGGCCCGCCGGACGCTGGCGGACCGGGACGTCCCCGAGGAGAACGTCCACTTCGAACTGTTCCAGGGCGCGCTTCCCGTCCGCCCCTCGCGGCGGCCGGGACCGACGCTGACGGTGACCGCGGGCGGGAAGACCGTCGAAATCCCCGCGACGGTGGGAGAAACCGTGCTCAGCGCCGCGCTCCGGCACGGCGTCGACGCGCCGTACGCGTGCGTCGGCGGGGCGTGCGGCACGTGCCGGGCGACGGTGGTGGGGGGCAGTGCGCGGATGGACGTGCACTACGCGCTCGGGGACGAGGAGGTCGCGGCGGGGCGGATCCTGACCTGCCGGGCGGTGGCGACCTCGCCCCAGCTCGATGTGGACTACGACCGCTGATCCTCCCTCTTCGCAATTCGTCACCTACTTGCGGCTTTTCGGGTGCCGTCGGAGCCCGGCCTGTCCCCACCGTCAGACCTTTCCGTGACCAAGGCACACAGCGGGCTCACAGGCGGGACACAACGCGCGCATACGACCGCGGCGCACGCTCGGGTCATGGCACCCGGTCCGGTCACGACCACCGGCCCGCGCCGGCGGACCCGGCCCGGGCGGCTTTCCCTGCGCGCCAAGCTGACCGGATCGATGGTGCTGCTGCTCACCTTCGTCTGCCTGGTGATCGGCGTCGCCAGCGAGATCGCCCTGCGGTCGTTCCTCACCCGTCAGATCGACGGTCAGCTCTCGGCCGCGTCGGCCCGTGCCCACGACTTCGCGAACCGGCCGCCGGAGGACGGCCTCGGCCCCAACCCGCTCAACGCGCCGGGTCAGGCTTCCGGGACGCTCAGCGCGCGCTTCTCCGGTGACCGGGTGTTGTACGCGGGAGTCCTTACCGTGCAAGGACTTCCCCAAGGGCTGTCGGCCGGCCTGGAGGCAGGCCTGTTCGCCGTCCCGGCGGATCGGCCGCCGATGACGATGACGCTCGGCGGTCTCGGCGACTACCGCGTGCAGGCCGTCTCGATCCCCGGCGGCGTGGTCGTCACCGGGCTCCCTCTCGGACCGATGCAGGACACCTTGACCACCGTCGGCTGGATCCTGTTCGGGGTCGCGGCGGCGGGGGTCGCCGGTGCCGGGTTCCTCGGCGCGTTCGCGGTCCGGCGCACGCTGCGGCCGCTCGACCGGGTCGCGGCGACCGCGGGCCGGGTGTCGGCGATGCGGCTCGACCGCGGTCAGGTCGCGCTTTCCGTGCGAGTGCCCGAGATCGACACCGATCCGCGTACCGAGGTCGGCCAGGTCGGTTCGGCGCTGAACCTCATGCTCGGGCATATCGCGCAGGCCCTGGAAGCCCGGCAGGCCAGCGAAACCCGGGTCCGCCGGTTCGTGGCCGACGCGAGCCACGAACTCCGCACCCCGCTCGCGGCGATCCGCGGATACGCCGAACTCGCCGGCCGCGGCAGCGCGCCGGCGCCGCCGGAGGTCGCGCACTCGATGTCGCGGATCCAGTCCGAGGCCGCCCGGATGACGACACTGGTCGAGGACCTTCTCCTGCTGGCGAGGCTCGACGCGGGGCGGCCACTCGAAGCGGGTGAGGTCGACCTCTCCCGGCTGGCCGCGGACGCGGTCGGCGACGCGCATGTCGCGGGCCCGGGTCACCGCTGGGAACTGCGGCTCCCGCCGGACCCCGTACTCGTCCGCGGCGACGTCCAGCGCCTGCACCAGGTTTTGGCGAACCTGCTGTCCAACGCGCGCACGCACACCCCGCCGGGCACCACGGTGATCACCGCGCTGACCCGCTCGCACAGCGGGGCCGCGGTGCTCACCGTCACCGACGACGGTCCCGGTATCGCCCACGAACTCCTGCCGAGCGTGTTCGAACGCTTCGCCCGCGGCGACTCCTCCCGGTCACGGATAGCGGGCAGCACCGGGCTCGGGATGGCGATCGCGTCGGCCATCGTCGTGGCCCATCACGGCACGATCGAGGTGCACAGCCGTCCGGGGCGCACCGAGTTCGCCGTCCATCTGCCGGTGATCGGATCCTCACAGCGGGTGCACAGCGTCGGCACAACCACACCCCAGGTCGGCCCCCGACGCTGAGGCCATGACCCTCCTCGCCTCCCGCGACGAAGCCGATCGAACCGCTCCCCCCGCCCGAGGCAGGCCCACCGACCCGCGCTGGGTCCGGCCGTCCTTGGCCGCGCTCCTGCTCGCGACCGCCGTCCTGTATCTCTGGAACCTCGGCGAATCCGGCTGGGCCAACGCCTTCTACTCCGCGGCAGCGCAGGCCGGGTCACTGAGCTGGAAGGCGCTGTTCTTCGGTTCCAGCGACGCCGCGAACGCGATCACGGTCGACAAGACACCGGCCGCGTTGTGGGTGATGAGCCTTTCCTCGCGCTTGTACGGCGTCAACGCCTGGAGCATCCTGGTGCCGCAGGCTTTGATGGGCGTCGGCTCGGTGGCGTTGCTGTTCGCCTCGGTGCGACGAACGTCCGGTCCGGCCGCGGGTCTGCTGGCGGGCATCGTTCTCGCGCTCACCCCGGCCGCCGCACTGATGTTCCGGTTCAACAACCCCGACGCGCTGCTCGTCCTGCTCTTGACCGCGGGCGCCTATTGCGTCGTCCGCGCGCTGGAGAAGGCGAGCCCGCGTTGGCTGGCACTGGCCGGTGTCGCTGTCGGCTTCGGCTTCCTCGCCAAGATGCTGCAGGCGTTCCTGGCGCTGCCCGCGTTCGGCCTCGCCTACCTGATCGCCGCGCCGACCTCGCCGGGCCGTCGCCTGCTGCATCTGCTCGGCGCGTTAAGCGCAACCCTCCTCTCAACTGGCTGGTATCTCGCCGTCGTCGCGCTGTGGCCCGCCGCCGACCGGCCGTACATCGGCGGCTCGCAGGAGAACAGCCTGTGGGAACTCGCTTTCGGCTACAACGGTCTCGGCCGCATCACCGGCGACGAGGTCGGCAGTGTCGGCGGAAACCCCAACGGCGGCTGGGGCGGCACGGGCTGGGACCGGTTGTTCGGCAGCGAGATGGCGGGCGGGATCGCCTGGCTGCTTCCGGCCGCCGTCGTCGCGCTGGCCGCCGGTCTGTGGTTCACCCGCCGTGCCCCGCGCACCGATCGCGGGCGCGCGGCGCTGATCGTCTGGGGCGGCTGGTTCCTGGTGACCGCCGTGGTGTTCAGCTACATGGGCGGCATCATCCACGCGTACTACACGATCGCGCTCGCCCCGGCGGTCGCCGCGCTCGTCGGGATCGCGAGCGCACAGTTGTGGCGAGCACGGGGGAATCCGGCCGCCGCCGGAACCTTGAGCGCGGGCATCGGGTTGACCGCGTTGACGGCGTATTTCCTGCTGTCGCGGCAATCCGACTGGCTTCCCGGACTGGCGATCGCGATCCTCGTGGCCGGTCTCCTATGCGCCTTCCTGGTGTTCTTCGCCTCACGATTGCCCGACGCGGCAAGGCGTCTGGTCGCCGTCGGCACGCTGGTCACCGTTCTCGCGGGCACCGGCGCGTACACGGTCGCGACGGCCGCCACCCCGCATTCCGGCGCGCTTCCTTCCGCCGGTCCGGAAACGGGCCGGGGGATGCGGATGGGCGGCCCCGGCGGACTGCTCGGAACAAGCTTGCCCGGCGAAGATCTCGCCGCCCTGATCCGGCAGGACAGCGCGAAGTACACCTGGGCGGCGGCGACCGTGGGCTCCAACAACGCGGCGGGCTACCAGCTCGGCAGCGGGGCGCCGGTGATGGCCGTCGGCGGTTTCAACGGCACGGACCCGGCTCCCACGCTGGAACAGTTCCAGGAATTCGTCCGGAATGGACAGATCCACTACTTCCTCGGCGAAGGCATGATGATGCGCGGGGAGACCGGCAGCGACGCCGCCGAGCGGATCGCCGCCTGGGTCGCGGAGACCCACACACCGACCACTGTGGACGGTGTCAACGTCTACGACCTGAGCCGGTGAATCCCGTGACAGGACACAGCGACAGCACAGCTCGGACACAAGGCGACCTCAGCGCGATGACCGAGATTGACGCTATGCCAACCGCGATCCTCTCCGGCGCCGGCACCGGCCGCCGCCCCGCCATCGCCCCGGACGGCTCCCCCGTCCTCGACGTCGTCATCCCGGTCTACAACGAGGAAACCGACCTCGAACCGTGCATCCGGCGACTGCATGCCCACCTCGTGGAGCAGTTCCCGTACCCGTTCCGGATCACCGTCGCGGACAACGCCAGCACCGACGGCACCCTGCGGATCGCCGAACGCCTGAGCCGCGAGTTCGAAGACGTCGAAGTCCGCCACCTCGAAGAAAAAGGCCGCGGCCGGGCACTGCGGTCGGTCTGGTCCACTTCGGACGCTCCGGTGCTCGCCTACATGGACGTCGACCTCTCGACCGATCTGGCCGCGCTCGGACCGCTCGTCGCGCCACTGCTGTCCGGCCATTCCGACCTCGCCATCGGCAGCAGGCTCGCCCGCGGCGCGCGGGTGGTGCGCGGGCCGAAGCGGGAGTTCGTTTCCCGCTGCTACAACCTGATCCTGCGCGGCACACTGGCCGCGAGGTTCAGCGACGCGCAATGCGGGTTCAAGGCGATCCGCGCCGACGTCGCCGAGCGGCTGCTCCCGCACATCCAGGACACCGGCTGGTTCTTCGACACCGAACTGCTCGTCCTGGCGCAGAAAGCCGGCCTGCGGATCCACGAGGTCCCGGTCGACTGGGTGGACGACCCGGACTCGTCGGTGAACATCATCGCCACCGCGACCGCCGACCTCAAAGGCATCGCCCGGTTGACCAAGGCGACGCTGACCGGGCAGATCCCGATCAGCGGCCTGCGCGAACAACTCGGCCGCGCGCCGATCCAGGTTCAGGCACCGGGCGTGGCGCCGAGCCTGGTGCGGCAACTGGTGCGGTTCGCCGCCGTCGGCGTCGCCAGCACCATCGCCTACCTCGTGCTGTTCCTGCTGCTGCGGACGTTCACCGGCGCGCAGGCGGCGAACCTCGTCGCGCTGCTGGTGACGGCGATCGGCAACACCGCGCTCAACCGGCGCCTGACCTTCGGCATCCGCGGCAGGCAAGGAGCCGGGCTGCACCAGTTCCAAGGCCTCATCGTGTTCGGCCTCGGGCTCGCGCTCACCAGTGGCGCGCTGGCGCTGCTGCACACGATGACCGCGCCGGGGCTGACGCTCGAAATCACCGCGCTCGTGCTCGCGAACCTCGCGGCCACCGTCCTGCGCTTCCTGCTGCTGCGCGGCTGGGTGTTCCGCCGCCGGCCCGCCACCGAGATGGAGAGCTGATCCATGACCACCGCACTCGCTTCACGGGTGGAACCCGGCCGCGTCGAAGAAAGCGCCACGCAGCCGCCCGGCCGTTGGGTCCGGCCCGCGGTCTTCGGGCTGCTCGCCGCCACCGCGCTGCTGTACTTCTGGAACCTGACCGCCTCCGGCTACGGCAACTCGTTCTACGCGGCGGCGGTGCAGTCCGGCACGCAGGACTGGAAGGCGTGGCTGTTCGGCTCCCTCGACGCCGGGAACGTGCTGACCGTCGACAAACCCCCCGCCGCGCTCTGGGTCACGACGGCATTCGCCCGGCTCTTCGGCTTCTCCAGCTTCACCGTGCTGGCCCCGCAGGCGCTGATGGGGGTCGCTTCGGTCGGCCTGCTGTATCTGACGGTGAAGCGGACCTCCGGACCGGTCGCGGGCCTGTTCGCCGGGGCGGCGCTCGCCGTCACGCCGGTCGCCGCGCTCATGTTCAAGTTCAACAACCCCGACGCGCTGCTGACACTGCTGCTGATCACCAGCGGGTACTGCACGATCCGCGCGATCGAAAAGGCGAGCCCGCGCTGGCTGGCCTTCGCCGGCGTCGCCATCGGGTTCGGCTTCCTGACCAAGATGATGCAGGCGTTCCTGGTACTGCCCGCGTTCGGGCTCGCCTACCTGGTCGCCGCACCGACCTCGCTGGGCAAACGTCTGCTTCATCTGGTCGGAGCGGTGGTCGCGGTGATCGTCTCCGCCGGCTGGTTCATCGCACTGGTCGATCTGTGGCCGACCGGCTCACGGCCGTACATCGGCGGTTCGACCGACGACAGCCTGCTCGAACTGGCCTTGGGCTACAACGGTCTCGGCCGGATCTTCGGCATGGGCGGCGGCGTGATGGTCGGCGGCCCGGGCGGCTCCGGCGGTTCCGGCGGCGGGAACGTCGGCTTCGGCGGTGAGAGCGGCTTGACCAGGATGTTCGGCGCCAGCTTCGGCGGCGAGGTGTCGTGGCTGCTGCCCGCCGCGCTGATCGGACTGGTCGCGGGGCTGTGGTTCACCAGGCGGGCCGCCGGGACCGACCGGACGAGGGCCGCGCTGATCGTGTGGGGCGGCTGGATGCTCGTCACCGCGCTGGTGTTCAGTTTCATGAGCGGGATCGTGCACCCGTACTACGCCGTCGCGCTGGCGCCGTCGATCGCCGCCGTGGTCGCGATCTCGGGGACCTCGCTGTGGCGTGGCCGGGCGCATCTCGCGCCGCGGGTGTTCCTGTCGCTGATGATCGCGGCCAGCGCCGTCTGGGCGTACATCCTCTTGGACCGTGACGCGGATTGGCTGCCCGCGCTGCGCTGGATCATCGCCGGGCTCGGTCTGGCGACCGCCACCGTCGTCCTGGTGGGTGTGCCGCCGCTGCGCAAACTCGTCGCCGTCGTCGCGACGGTCTCCGTGCTGACCATCGGCCTCGGGACCACCGCGTACGGCATCGAGACCGCTTCGCAGGCACACTCCGGGTCGATCCCGATCTCCGGCCCGTCCACCGGTGGCGAGCGGGGAATGGGCATGGGGATGGAAGAGGGGTCCTCGGCGGAGATCGGGGCCGTACTCGCGGCGACCACGACGAAATGGGCGGCCGCGACGGCGAGTTCGCAGTCGGCGGCGAGCCTGGAACTCGCGAGCGGGAAGCCGGTGATCGGCATCGGCGGCTGGAGCGGCTCGGATCCGGCGCCGACGCTGGCGGAATTCCAGCAGTACGTGGCGAACGGCGACATCACCTACTACGTCGAAGGCGGCCGAGGCGGTGGTCCCGGTGGCGGCTCGAACGAGATCGCCGAATGGGTCGCCGCGAATTTCACCGCCACCACGGTCGGCGAGCAGACGGTGTACGACCTGCTCTCCTGAAAATGCGTCGACAGCCCTCGGGACGCACGGCGATCCTGGACGGCGTGAATCGGCCGTACCGCTGGGATCTCGTGCGCCCCGACCAGCTCGGGACGCTACTGGAACGCGCCGGAGAACCGTCGCTGTGGTTTCTCGACGAGCTGATCGAATGTGCCGCGAAAGTGATCGCCCGCGCCGGTGACGCGGATCTGTACTTCGTCGGACGATCCGCGGACAGCGTGCACGACCTGCTGAGCGGAACGCCGTGGCGGGAACGGATCCACCGGTTGCCGTTGTCGTTCGCGGGAACCCGCGACGGCCTGACGGAGTCCGATGTGGACAGGCTCCGCCGCTATCTCTCTTCGGTGGGCCTGAGCCCGCACGACCTGGCGCGCGGGCGGCCGAAGGTCTTCGTCGACCTCGTCTACACAGGACAGACGTTCACCGATCTCTACGGAGTGCTACGGGACTGGATCGACGACGACCGCGAGGCCTGGAGCATCATCCGCGGGCGGCTCCGGTTCCTCGGGATCACCATCCGGGAGCGCACGACGCCGTCGGCGTTCCGCTGGCAGCAGCACTTCGACTGGCCCGCCGGCCTGCCCGCGAACGGCGTCCGGAACATCTCGCTCGACGAGCCGGTCTGGCTCTACTTCGGGAACTCGCAGCACAAGCTCACGGCGTCGTTCCCACGGCCGCGCTGGTCGGACGAGAACGGCCGGGCGCCGGAGCATTCGGAACGGCGCGTGCGGGGGCTGGCCGAGGCGGTCGCGATCGTCGAGGCGGGGCGTTCGAAGGCGGGGCGGGATCTGCTGGTGCGGCATCTGCGGAAGGAACCGGCGATGGCGGAGAGCTGGCTGCGGACGCTGATCACGCGACTGCGCTGACCGGCC
Organism: Amycolatopsis decaplanina DSM 44594; assembly: GCF_000342005.1. Lineage (GTDB taxonomy): Bacteria > Actinomycetota > Actinomycetes > Mycobacteriales > Pseudonocardiaceae > Amycolatopsis > Amycolatopsis decaplanina. The sequence continues at coordinate 128,159 of NZ_AOHO01000077.1, read as the reverse complement.
TCGTGAGTGGTGAGGACGGTTCTAACCGTCCTCACCACTCACGAGGCGTGACCGACAGCCGTCTATCACCGAACCCTCAGGCGCCACACAGGATCCGGGTGGATCCTGGAAGCAGGGCATCACCCAAGGGTGAGGAGAAGACCATGAGGGAGCTTCCACACTGGCACACGGCGAGCGCGCAAGGACCGCGCAAGCACAACGCGGACGCCGTCGCGGCGTACGCGGCGGCGGGCGGCCGGGGGATCGTGTTCGCGCTGGCCGATGGAGTCGGAGATCACCCGAACGCGGCACAAGCGGCGCGGACGGCGGCCTCGGCGGCAGCCCGGACACCGGTCGAGCACGGGGCGGTCGGGGCCGTTCTCGCTGCTCAGCGAGCCGTGCTCGCGCTCGGCGGGGCCGGTGACTGCGTCCTCGTCGTGGCTGTCAAGACCGGCGAAGGGTATGGCATCGCGTGGGCCGGGGACGCGCGGGCGTACGCTTGGGACGGTTACACCGTGCGGCAGGTGACGAAGGACCATACGCTCGCACAGTACTTCCGCGACCACGGACAACCCGTGACACCGCGGATGGAACACGTCGTCACCACCAGCGTCCGCACGGCCGGTGCACACGAGATCGGCACGGCCACCGTCACGACCGGCGGGCTTCTGCTCACCAGCGACGGCGTGCACAAGACGCTCAGCGGGCCGACCATGCTCGGCATCCTCGGGATGCCGGACGGGGCGGCCACGGCGCTGGTGCGGACGGCGATCTCGCTCGGTGGCTCCGACAACGCCACCGCGATCGTGGTGGATCCGCCCGGCGCGGACGTCACCACGGAAAAGTTTCGCGTCGCGGCCTGAACCGGGCGGTCAGGCCGCGACGCGATCCTGTTTCAGCTGCCGGTACTCACGCAGCACCAGCACGACGATCACGACGTCGAGGACGGCGAAGAACGGCAGCGCGAGCGAGTGCGTGTGGATCGCGCGGAAGACCTCGTAGATCACGAACGCCGAAAGCACCACGGCGGCCACGGGGTAGGCACGCATCACCTTGCGCGCCAGCGCCCAGACCAGGCCGAGTTTGATGAGCCCGTGCGCGAAGAGGTACACGACGGCGAACGTCCGGCCCTCGGCGAAGTGGCCGGCGGCGAGTTCCAGGTGCCGGGCCAGCGTTCCCTCGGGGTCGCCGAGCAGGTCACGGGTGACCACGGCGTGCGCGAAACCGGAGATGACCGACGCCGGGACGATCATCAGGACGAGCCCGCCCACCAGCTGCAAAGCGCCGTCGAGCCCCTTCAGGGTGATGGCGATCCGGAACAGCTTCTCGGTGCTCATGGGCGCTCCCTCCGTGCTCACCTCACCCTGGCGCACCCGGCCGCCGCCCGCAGCCACCGTCACCGGAACAGGCGGTCCTGGCAGGGCAGGCACCGTTCGTGCCGGGCGGTCCGGCCGGAGGGGTCCCTGCCGTAGAAGGGGAAGCACGGCGCCCCGCAGACGGCGAGGTAGATCCGCCCGCACCGCAGCGGTCGTTCGCCGACGTTGTGGGCCACGGCCAGCGCCCGGTGGTGCTCGCCCGCTTCGGGCAGCCAGCCGTCGTCCGGCAGCTTCGCGAGCACGTCGGCGTTGACGTCGTCCGAGCGCCGGAGCAGCGCCGTGCCGAGGTCGGTGAGCCGTTCGCCGAGATCACGGAGGACGTCGGCGCGCGGCACGTCGTCCTCGACCATCCGGGTGACGAAGGTGATGTCGGTGCCCAGGGAGCCGTGAAGGTCCCGGAGCCGGTCGAGAAGGCGGTGATCCATGCCTTCCCATTAAGGCGTTGCCGCAGGGAAACGAAAGTCGCGTCTTACGCCGTGTAGGTGACGTGACCGTTCATCACGGTGGCGGTGACGGGCATGTCGCGCAGTCCGGCCGTGGACAGCCGCGCCGGATCCACCGCGGTGACGACCAGATCCGCGACGTCCCCGACGGCCACTCCTGCCCGGCCACCGGACGCCGCCGCGAGCGCGGCCTCCAGCGGCATGGCCTGCTCGGGATGCCAAGGCGGACGGTCGTCGTCGGTGCGGCTGACCGCCGACGCGATCGCGTCCCACGGGTCCAGCGGCGCGACCGGCGCGTCCGAGCCGAACTCCAGGGTCACCCCGGAGCGGTGCAAAGCGCCGTAAGGGAAGGCCCGATCGGTCCAGCCGTGCCAGTGCCGGTCGGCGACGTCGCGGTCGTCCGGCTGATGGGCGGGCTGCACACTCGCCACCACACCCAGTTCGGCGAAGCGCGCGACGTCCTCGGCGCGCAGCAGCTGCGCGTGCTCGATGCGGCCCGCGCAGCCGACGCCTTCGAAGGCGTCGAGCGCGATCTTGTTGGCGTGATCGCCGATCGCGTGCACCGCCGGCGACAGGCCATGCTCGGAAGCCTTGCGCATCAACGGTTCCAGCTCCTCGGGCGGCAGTTCGAGCAGCCCGTGGGACTCGGTTCCGGCGTAGTGCCCCACGCAGTACGCGGTGCGGGTGTTCAGCGAACCGTCGACGAACAGCTTGAACGGGCCGACCGTAAGCAGCCCACCGCTGCCTTCGAGGACGTCGCCGGTGCGAAGACCGCGTTCGACGGCGGTGTCGAGCAGGTACTTCGCGATCACACAGGAAACCCGGACCGGCAGGGGTTTCCGCGCCAGCCGTCGCCGCCAGTCGGTGACCGTGTCGGCGTATTCGTAGTCGACGATCTTGGTGACGCCCCGGGCGGCCGCCGCGTCGAGGGCGTCGGCGACCCAGCCGTCGAGGACGTCCTCGGGGGCGACCGGGAGTTCGGCCGTCGCGCTCATGCAGTCGTTCTCCAGCAGTACCCCGGTCGGGTGCTCGCGGCCGATGAGCTTCAGTGCGGCGGGGCTGAGCCACAGCGTGTGGAGGTCGGCGCTGAACAGGGCGACCGGATGTCCCGGCAGCGCCTTCTGCAGCAGATCCTTGTGCGGGGCATCGGGCCAGAGGCCGTCGCGGAACCCGGCGCCGAGCACGAGATCACCGGGCGGCGCGGGATTCGCCAGCAGATGGGCCAGCACGAGTTCGACCGTGTGCGCGGCGGACGTCGCCTTCCCCAGGGGGATCCGGCGGCGCACGGCCGCCCACTGCGCGGTGTGCACGTGGGCGTCGACCAGGCCGGGCAGCAGCGTGCCGCCGTGCCCGTCCAGGATCTCCGACGCCTCACCCGCCTGCCCCGGGCCCGCGATGGCCGCGATCCGGCCGCTCTCGATCCGCACGTCCGACAGGGAACCCGCCAAGCCGACCCGGACCCGGCGCAACAGAAGATCGTCCACGCCCTCACCTTGCCAGCCCACCTCGCGAGTAGTCACCTACTTGCGGCGGTCAGGAGCGGGCGAAGGTGAGCTTTCCCAGCGCGCCCACCAAAGGCGCGAGTTCGGGGAGTTCTTCGGCGGCGGCGAGCGCCTCGGTGAGGACGGCGTCGTGCGTCGGCCGCGCGGCCGCGAGCAGTTCCTGTCCCGACGGCGTGACTTCCGTGTAGATCCCCCGCCGGTCGTCCGGGCACAGATACCGCTGCAGCAGTCCCCGGTCCTCCAGTCGCGACACCAGCCGGGTCGTCGCCGACTGGCTGAGCACGACGGCGTTCGACAGCTGGTTCATCCGCAGGTGGAAACCGTCCTGCCGGGCGAGTACGTCCAGCACGGTGTACTCGCTGACGGACAGCGAGTGCTCCTGCGCCAGCGCGCGCTCGAGCGCGTCCTCGATCCGCGCGTGCAGTGCGGCGAGGGTCCGCCAGCCCTGCGCGCGTGCCTCCACGGCGTCATCGGCCAGTGACACGGTTCACCTCTTCCCCGGTTGCCCGAGCTTCGTTGCGTCATGCATCATCAAGCGTGTGCAATATACGGCGCGTGCAACTATTTCGGACGCCCGTAGTTGCCAACGCCAGCCAACACCACCACTCTACGGGAAGAAGTGAGCATCCAATGCCCGCCGCTCTGCTCGCACTGGCGATCAGTGCCTTCGGTATCGGCACCACCGAGTTCGTGATCATGGGCCTGCTGCCCGAGGTCGCGGGCGACTTCGGCGTCTCGATCCCCTCCGCGGGGCTGCTGATCTCCGGCTACGCGCTCGGCGTCGTGGTCGGCGCCCCGCTGCTGACCGCGCTCGCGTCGCGGGTGCCGCGCAAGACGGTCCTGGTCGGCCTGATGGTCCTGTTCATCGCCGGCAACGTCGTTTCCGCGCTGGCCCCCACCTACGGCCTCCTCATGACCGGCCGCGTGGTCGCCGCGCTCTCGCACGGCGCGTTCTTCGGCGTCGGCGCGGTCGTCGCCGCCTCGCTGGTCGCGCCGAACAAGCAGGCGGGCGCCATCGCGATGATGTTCACCGGGCTGACCGTCGCCAACGTCCTCGGCGTCCCCGCCGGGACCGCGCTCGGCCAGGCGCTGGGCTGGCGCTCGACGTTCTGGGCGGTCAGTGTGCTCGGCGTGATCGGCCTGATCGGGATCCTCGCGCTGGTCCCCGCACAGGCGACGACGAAGAGCGCCGGACTGCGCAGCGAACTGGCCGTGTTCCGGCGTCCGCAGGTGTGGCTCGCGCTGGCGATGACCGCGCTCGGCTTCGCCGGGGTGTTCGCGTCCTTCACCTACATCGCCCCGATGATGACCGAGGTGGCCGGCTTCTCCTCCGGCGCGGTGACCTGGCTGCTGGTGCTGTTCGGCGGCGGCCTGTTCGTCGGCAACCTGCTCGGCGGCAAGGCGGCCGACCGGTCGCTGATGCCCAGCCTGTACGTCATCCTCGCCGTGCTCGCGGCCGTGCTGGTCGTGTTCGTCTTCACCGCGCATGCCCAGCTTCCCGCCGCGATCACCATCGCGGTCTTCGGCGCCGCCGGTTTCGCGACCGTCGCGCCGCTGCAGGCCCGTGTCATGAACAAGGCCGAAGGCGCGCCCGCGCTGGCTTCGGCGGCCAACATCGCCGCGTTCAACCTCGGCAACGCCGGAGGCGCGTGGCTCGGCGGCAAGGCCATCGACGCCGGTCTCGGCTACACCGCGCCCAACTGGATCGGTGCCGCGCTCGCGCTCGCCGGACTGCTGGTCGCGGTCATCTCGGGCATGCTCGACCATGGGCGGCGAAAGGCTCGTCGCGCCGAACTGGCCCCCGCCGCCTGAACCGGAAACACCCAAGAAAGGAACGCAAGTGACCGACATTCCCACCGTCAAGCTCAACAACGGGGTGGAGATGCCGCAGCTCGGGTTCGGCGTCTTCCAGGTGCCGGACGAGGAGACCACCGCCGCGGTCAAGGCCGCGCTGGACGCGGGCTACCGCAGCATCGACACCGCCGCCATCTACGGCAACGAAGCGGGCGTCGGCAAAGCACTCGCCGAGTCCGGCATCGCCCGCGACGAGCTGTTCATCACCACCAAGCTGTGGAACAGCGAACAGGGCTACGACGCCACGCTGAAGGCGTTCGACGCCAGCCTGGCCAAGCTGGGCCTCGAGCAGCTGGACCTGTACCTCATCCACTGGCCGACGCCGGAGCGCGACCTCTACCGCGACACGTGGAAAGCCTTCGAGAAGCTCTACGCCGACGGCCGGGTGCGCGCGATCGGCGTGTCCAACTTCCAGCCCGCCCACCTGGAACGGCTTCTCGACGCCGGTTCGGTGACTCCGGCGGTCAACCAGGTGGAGGTGCACCCGTACCTGCAGCAGGCCGAGGTCCGCGAGTTCGACGCGAAGCACGGCATCGCGACCGAGGCGTGGAGCCCGCTGGCCAAGGGCGGCGACCTGCTCGGCGAGGACGCGATCACGGCGCTCGCGTCGAAGCACGGCCGTACGCCGGCGCAAATCGTCCTGCGCTGGCATCTGCAGCTGGGCAACGTCGTGATCCCGAAGTCCGTGACACCGTCGCGGATCAAGGAGAACCTCGACGTCTTCGGGTTCACGCTGTCGGAGGAGGACATCGCTTCGCTGTCCGTGCTGGACCGGGGTGAGCGGACCGGGCCGGATCCCGACACCTTCAACGTCGCCTGAGCACCTCCCGCAATCAGTCACCTACTTGCGGCCTCCAGGGCGCGTCGCGCGCCCAGTGAGCGCAAGTAGGTGACTAATTGCGTGTTCGCAGGTAGCGGGCGTAGCTCTTCGTTTTCGCCCGAGCCCGCTGTGTAGCCGGTTACTATTCGGCCGCACAGAAGGCACTTGTGCGAAAAGAGGTAACCGGACGATGCAGGCCCGAGGACGCGCCGTCCTCGCGACACTTCTGCTCGTGGCGTTCCCAGTGGTGGTCGTCGCGGTGGGGGTCGCCAGTGTGCTGGTGGGCCTGCGGATCCAGGGCAAGGCCGGCACCTACGTCATGCTCGGCGGGCTCGCGATCATGATCGCGCTCGGCTTCGGGCTGGTGAGCGCGCTGAGGGCGCGGCGTCCCCCGATCGAAGGGCCGCGGCTGGACCGCGACGCCCATCCCGCGTTGTGGGAGATGATCGACGGCCTCGCCGCCCAGGTGAAGACACGGCCGCCGGACGAGATCGTGCTGATCGGCGAGATCAACGCCGCGGTCAGCGAGGACGCCCGGTTCCTCGGTCTGCGGCCGGGCCGCCGCACGATGCTGATCGGGCTGCCGTTGCTGGCCGCGATGAGCGTCAGCGAGCTGCGCGCGGTGCTCGCGCACGAACTCGGCCACTACGGCGGCGGCCACACCCGGCTGCTCGCGCTGACCTACCGCGGCACCCAGACGCTCGCCTTCACCGTCGACAGGCTGGACGGCGGCCCCGCCAAGGCCTTGCTCTCCGCCTACTCGAAGCTGTACCTGCTGATCGCGCGGTCGGCGAACCGGCGGCAGGAACTGCAGGCCGACGAGGCCTCCGTGCTCGCGGCGGGCAGCCGGACGGCGGCCGCCGCGCTGCGGAAGGCCGCGACGCTGAGCCCGCTCTGGAAGGACTACGCCGAGCGTTACCTGTCGCTCGGCGCGACGGCACGGCGCACTCCCCCGGTGCTACTGGGGTTCCGCTCGTACCTCAACCACCCCGCCCAGCGGGACTGGGTGGCCGAGTACTCCGAAGACATCCTTGACGGCGAAGAGCTGTCGAAGTACGACAGCCATCCGCCCACGAAGCGGCGGATCGCCGCGCTGGCCGGTGTCCCGGACAACCCGGTGAAGCCGGACGCGCGGCCGGGCTGGTCGCTGCTGGGTGCGCCGAAGATCGACGTGCCCGAGGCGGAACTGGACGTGCTGATCCGCGACGTCGGGCCGCGCGCGGACTGGGACGAGGTCGTCAAACGCGCCGGCCGCGCGTCGGTGGCGGAGGGCGCGAGGCTGCTGACCTCGGCCGGGATCGAGAGCAGGCTGGCGCCTCGCGGCACGATCGGCGAGGTCGTGCGGGTGCTGCGCGACGGAGACGCCGAAGCGCTCGCCAAGCCCCTGCGGGCCCCGTCCCGCGAAGAGGGTCTCGAACTGCTGACCGAGTTGTTCGCCGACACCGTCACCGCCGCGATGATCGACAACGGCGTCGCCGCGCACCGCCTGAACTGGGGCGGCGGCTGGGAACTGTGTCTCGGCGATGGCGAGCCGTTCGACGTCGCAGAGCTGGTCGGCCCGGCGGTGCGGAGCCCGCGCGCGGTCGACGAGCTGGTCCACAACCTGCGGCTGCTGAGTGTCCCCGCCGGGTACTTCTGCAAGCAGGTGCCCCGGCTGGAGCCGGATCCCGCCGAAGCCCGGATGCTCGGGATGTTCACCGCGCTGAAGGCCAAGCGGAAGCTCTACGACCTGATCGTCTGCGACACCGAAGTGGTGCTGCTGCCGATGGCGCGTTCGGTGCTGATCCGCCGGGGCCTCGCCGGCCTGATCGGGGCGCGCGGGGTGTCGGATCGCAAGCGGATCCGGAAGCTGCGGGAGCGCGGCCTCGACGATCTGCGCGCCGAACCGGGTGCCCGGCGGATCCCGTTCTCGGACATCGTCACGGGCGGTTTCGCCCGCCGGAAGCTGACCGAGTACCTGACGCTGGAGCTGTCCGACGGCGAGACGCTGGAACTGGCGATCACCGGCAACACCGAGGACTTCGGGACAGCCCACGACGAACTGACGGCGTTCTTCGGCTCGCTGAGGGCTTGACGAGGCCGGTCGTCACTGTGCCGCCGGAGCCTTGCCGGGCTTCTCCCTAGGGCTTGATCCCCACGCCGCCGAGGCTCAGGTGGTTCAACTCGGTCAGCGGGGCGAGGCGCGGGCCATCCGGCCACCATTCGTGCAGGTGGACCACACCCGGCTCGAGCATCTCCAGCCCGTCGAACAGCGACTCGATCTCGTCGCGACCGCGGTGCACGGTGCGATGTCCGGTGTCGGCCATCAGGTCGTCGAGTTTCCGGGCGAGCGCACCGCGCGAGCCCTCGCCTGGTGTGAAGTCGTGGCTGATCAGCACGTAGGACCCCGGTGCGATCGCGTCGACGTAGGCGCGGACGATGGCCTGCGCCTTGCCGAGGTCTTCGATGTGGTGCAGCACCGAGTTCAGGATCACCGCGACCGGGCGGTCGAGTTCGATGTGCTCGGCGACCACCGGATCGGCGAGGGTCCGGGCGGGATCGGCCAGATCCGCACCGCTGACGTGGACGAGATGGTCCTCCAACAGGGCCAGTCCGTGCGCCTGGACGACCGGGTCGTGGTCGACGTAGACGACCAGCGCGTCCGGGTTGTACCGCTGCGCCGCCTGATGGGTGTTCTCCGCGGTGGGCAGGCCCGAGCCCAGATCGAGGAACTGGTCGATATCGCGGGCACCGGCGAGGAACCGGACCACCCGGTTCGCCCAGGCGCGGAACTCCTTGGCCATCGCGGCGGCGTCGGGGGCGAGGGCGAGCAGGTCCACGACCGCTTGCCTGTCGACCTCGTAATGGTCGTGCCCGCCGAGGAGGACGTCCTTCATCCGGGCGAGGTTGGGCTTGCTGTAGTCGAGGGGCAGCGGGCGCCCCGGCACAGACCGGACCTCGTCCGAAGTCATGGACACGTTCCACCCTTCAGCCGCGCACGGGCCGCGCGAACGCGCCCACGGCTCCCTCGCCATCGACGGACCGTACACAGATTACGACATGGCGTGCATCCAAGTGAACCTCCCCAAGGGCCTTGGTCACCTGCGACATCACCCGAAAACGAGTTCACGCCACGTGAGGCCGCCGTCGGTGGTGCGGTAGACGGCCGACCCGCCTTCGGCGTCGGGCAGGCCGTCCACGACCACCCCGACCCGCTCGTCCGGGAAGTCCAGATCGTTGAGGCAGACCCCGCGGCCGCTGAGCACGGTCGTCGTCCAGGTCGCCCCGCCGTCGGCGGTGCTGTGCAGGAAACCGGTGCCGCCGCCTTCCGCCGCGACGGTCGCCGCCGCGGGCGAGGCCGCGCTGAAGCTCTGGTTGATCCCGAGAGTGGGCGCCTGCGCCGTCCCGGTGAAGTGCCCGCCCAGCTTCGGCGCGCGCCACAGCCGCCGGACGGTAGCCCCCGGCTGCGGCGTCCCCGGCCCCGCGCTGCACAGTGCCAGCACATGCCCTTGCCGGACACCGCTCAGCGAAGCCGAAGTGTCCGCCGGGCAAGGCGGCGGCGCGGCCGCGAAGGTCAGGCCGTCCGACGATGTCCAGTACTTCTGGACGCGATAGTCCGCCCCCATCGAAACCTGGATTCCGCCGCTGGTGGCGATGTCGCCGTAGGTCGAGGAACCGGTGACGGTGAAGCCCGGGACCGGCAGGAGGAGCCGCGCGCCGGAGATCCCGGCGTACAGCGTCGTCGTCGACGGGCTGCCGAAACCGGTGACCATCGCGAACACACGAGGTCCTGATTCGGCGATCTTCGAAATATAGAAGGGTTCCCGTATCCCGGCGAGCCGGACCTGCGACCACTTGCCGCCACCGTCGTGGCTGGCGAGCAGCCGGGTGCCGTCGGAGACGAACACGTCACGGTCGTCGATCACCGTGAGCTTGACCTGATTGTGGTTGTCCGGCAGCGAGATCGGCGGCTCGCCGACGCGCCGCCACCGTTTGCCGCCGTCGGTCGTCGACAGCAGGGAAGCGCACCATCCCGGTTTTCCGCACGGTGAGAACCCGAGGACGAGACCGCGCAGCGGCCCGGTCCAGCTCGTCGACGCGGGGGCGAAACCCTTGGGCACCAGCGCATCGGCGGCGGCGGGCGGGGTGAAGACGGACAGGGCGGTCAGTGTGGCGGCGGCGAGCGCGGCCCACCGGTTCGGCTTCATGACCACGAGACGTCCGGACCCCGCCGGGGTTGCCCGCCGTTCGGGGTGAACCCGGAGATCATCTCCGGTACGCTCTCAAACCTTGTTTCGCCCGGGGCCGGACCGGGTATACGGCGTTCGGCCGGTGAGACGGAGGTAGCACCGATGGACGACGCGGATTCGCGCGCTGGCGGTGACGAAGACGAAGACCCCGGGACCACTCGACGCCGCTTCAGCCTGAACGTCCACGACCCGGACCATCTGCCGCGCAAACTGGCCGGCCGGTACGAGGTCGGGGACCTGCTCGGCCGCGGCGCGACCGCCCGCGTATTCCGGGCCCGGGACCTGCGCGAACGGCGCGAGGTCGCACTGAAACTGTTCCACGCCGACACGATGATCCGGGACGAGCGCCGCCGGGAGCAGGAGATCAAGACCCTCAGCGCGGTCCGCCACCCCGGACTCGTGCCGCTGTACGACGCGGGCTCCGACGACGGCTACACCTACCTCACGATGCGCCTGGTCGAAGGGCCGAACCTGGCCCAGCGCCTGCGTTCCGGCCCCCTCCCCCAGGACGCGGTCGTCGAACTGGCCGCCCGGCTGTCCGACGCGCTCGCACACGTCCACGCGCACGGCATCACCCACCGTGACCTGAAACCGGCGAACATCCTGATGGCCGACGACGGCCCGTTGATCGGCGATTTCGGGGTGGCGCACGCCTTCGACGCGACCAGGGTGACCGAGACCGGCGGTGTCGTCGGCACGGCGGCGTACATGGCGCCCGAACAGGTCCGCGGCGAGGACGTCGGCCCGCCCGCCGACATCTATTCACTCGGCCTGGTCCTGCTCGAATGCCTGTCCGGGGAACGGGAGTACACCGGGACGCCGGTCGAGGCCGCGGTCGGGCGGCTGCACCGGCCGCCCCGGATCCCCGGCGGGCTGTCGGTGACCATGACGACGTTGTTGCGCGGGATGACCGCGCGGAAGCCGTCGCAGCGCCCGACGGCCGCGGCGATCTCGCGGATCCTGCTGGAGGATTCCACCGGGACGAAGGTCGCCCATCTCACGCCGGGCACCCGCAAGCGGGCGGCCGTGGTCGCCGCCATCAGCGCGCCCGCCGCCGCGATCACCGTCGGCGTGCTGCTGGCGGTCAACCAGACCGGGGCGAACGCGCCACTCCAGCCGGGCGGGATGCTTCCCCCTGCGGCCACCGGCTCGTCCGCTCCGGTGGCAGGCCGGGGGCCACAGTCCTCGGAGGCGGTCGAAGTGCCCACCGACGGCCCGAAAGCGAGCAACGGCACGGTGGTGGTGACCGAAGCCGTCCCGGTCTCCGCGAATCCGCCCGGCACCACCGAAAACACCGGTGTCACCTCGGCACCGAGTGACACGACCGCTTCGAACGACCTGCCGAGCACCTCGACGAAGCCGAGCAGGACCAAACCCAGGCCTCCGACGAAGAGCAGCAGGCCCGGGCCACCCGGCTGAGCGACCGCGCAGTCAGGGGGTCCACTGTGGACGATGATGGGAGACCGCGATGACCTACATCAACGACCCGCGTGAGCCTCAGGAAGAGATCGTCGAGCAGACGCCCGCCAGGATCCGCGCCGTGCGGGTCATCAACGCCCTGGTCCACGCCGTGTGCTGGATCTTCGCGCTGGTGCTGATCGTGCACATCCTGCTGGTGTTCGGCGAAGCCAACCCGGGGAACGGGTTCGCGCAGCTGATCGACCAGTGGTCACGCGGTGTCTCGCTCGGACTGCGCAACCTGTTCACCCCGGAGGGCCTCAAATTGCGCACCCTGTTCAACGACGGTCTCGCCGCGCTGCTGTGGCTGATCATCGGCGGCGTGGTGACCGATCTGGTGTCGCGGATCGGCCTCCCCGGCCCGAAGCGGGTCTGGTACCGGCGAACGCTCAGCTGAGCGAGCCCGGTTTCCCGTTCGGGGCGTCGCCGGCCTGGGCCTGCTCGGCCTGGGCGTCGGCGACCTCCGGGGCGGCTGTGGCCTCCGCGGGCCGCTTTCGGTCCGGCTCGTGCTCGGCCTCGAAATGCTCACGGCACCAACGTCCGTAGCGTCTGGCATGCACGGTCATCGCGGCACCTCCTTCTCCGCCACCACGATCCCTCAGTAATGTGACGCGCGCCACTCTTTTATTCGGCGAATCCGGCCACGATCGCGGCGCAGAACGCGGGCAGATCGCCGGGATTCCGGCTGGAGATCAGGCCGTTGTCGTTGACGACCTCCTGGTCGACGACGGTGCCGCCGGCGTTGCGGATGTCGGTGCGCACGCTGGGGTACGACGTGAGCGTGCGGCCGCGGACGACGTCGGCCTCGACGAGCGTCCACGGCCCGTGACAGATGACCCCGACCGGCTTGCCGCTGTTCACGAAGTCGCGCACGAAGCGGACCGCGTTCTCGTCCGCGCGCAGATTGTCCGGATTCATCGTGCCGCCGGGCAGCACGAGCGCGTCGAAGTCGTCGACCGTGACGTCCTTGACGACCCGGTCCACGGTGAACTTGTCCGCCTTGTCGATGTCGCCGTTCATGGCCTGGATCTCGCCCGGTTCCAGCGAGACGACTTCGGCCTTCGCCCCGGCGTCGGTGACCGCCTTGCGCGGTTCGACCAATTCGACCTGTTCCACGCCGTCCGCGGCGAGGATGGCCACGCGGCGTCCGTTCAGCGATGTCGCCATGGGTTCCCTCCTGAGGTCGTCGTCCGCTCTCGGACTACCCCGGACCGGCACCGGCGAACCATGGGTATGAACCGCGATCACGTCGGGTATCCGCCGCGTATGCGACTTCGGCGAGCGGACCTCGGGTCCCCCGGCATCCGGAGGCGGCGAAGAGGCCGGGGCTTCGGCTACATGACCCCGGACGGCGAACCGCTCAAGGACCCGGACACGATCGAACGGATCACCGCGCTGGCGATCCCGCCCGCGTGGCGGCGCGTGTGGATCTCCCCGCACGAGAACGCCCACATCCAGGCCGTCGGGGTCGACGACGCCGGGCGGAAACAGTATCTCTACCACGGGGAATGGCGGCGTGCCCGTGACGAGGAGAAACACGAGCGCGTCCTCGCGCTGGCACGGAAGCTGCCCAAGCTGCGCGAAGCGGTCCGAGAGGATCTCGACTCGCGTGGCCTGAAGCGGGAACGCGTGCTCGCCGGCGCGCTGCGCATGATCGACCTCGGGGTCTTCCGCACCGGCGGCGAAAGTTACGCCGACGAGCACGGCACGCACGGGGTGGCGACGTTGCTGTGCGAGCACGTCGAGCTCCGCGACGAATGCCTGGTCTGCGACTATCCGGCCAAGCACGGGATCCAGCGCAAGGTCCGGTTGCGGGACGAGGCGCTGGTGCGGTTGGTCCGGTCCCTGCGCCGGGCGCGGGGCGGAAACGTCCGTCTGCTCGCGTACCGCAACAGCGCGGGCTGGCACGAGGTGAAGGCCGACGACATCAACGAACGGCTCCGTGAACTCGTGGGCGAGGGCTTCACCGCCAAGGACCTGCGCACCTGGAACGCCACCGTCCTGGCCGCTTCGGCCTTCGCGGACACAGAAAAACCTTCCAGCGAACGAGGATTGAAGCGGGTCGAGAAGGCCGTGATGACCGAAGTGGCCGAAGGGCTGGGCAACACGCCCGCCGTGGCGCGACGGTCCTATGTGGACCCACGGGTGATCGAGGCGTACCGGCGGGACCGGACCGTCGGACGCGCGGTGCGGCGAGCCGCGAAGGCGACCGGCCCCGACGAGGCCCGCGACATCGTGGAGCGGGCGGTGGTGCGGCTACTGAACGGGTCGTGACGCCTCTATCGCGAGGACGGCGATGTCGTCGTGCGTCCCGCTGCCGAGCCACTCCCGCACCGCGGAGCGGACCCTGGCGACCACCTCGCGACCGGACAGCCCCTGGCAACCGGTCAGCAGTTCACGCAGCCGTTCGTCCCCGAACAGGTCCGACGGCCGCTCGTGGTGACGCGCTTCGGTGATCCCGTCCGTGTAGAGCAGGCAGACGTCGCCCTCGGCCAGGCGGATGGCCGTCTCGGCGAACCGGGCCTGCGGGGAGATCCCGACCAGGGTGCCGGGCAGGGTGATCTCGTCGACCCCGCCGCGGCGGCGCACCACCAGCGGCGCGGGATGCCCGCCGGAGGCCAAGGTGACGTCGAGACCGTCTTCGGCCGCCTGCACCGAACCGAGCACCAGCGTGGCGAACCGGCCACTGCCGCCGGTGATGAGCAGGGAGTTGAGCAGGCTCAGCAACGTCGTGTTGTCGTGCTCGACGAGGCCGAGCGCGGCGAGGGTCTGCCGGACCCGGCCGGTGAGCGCGGCCGCCTCGGCGCCCTTTCCACAAACGTCACCGAGGACGAACATCGCCCCGCCGCCCTCGCGCGGCAGGACGTCGTAGAAGTCTCCGCCGACATCGAGCAGGCCTCCCGACGGCTCGTACCAGACGTCGAACTTGACGCCGTGGACCTCCGGGGGCGGCGTCGGGCGCAGCGTGGTCTCCAGACCGCGCGTGGCCTCTTCCTGGCGGGCGTAGCGGTGCGCGTTCGCCAGCGCCGTCCCGGCCGCGCGGGCGAACTCGGTCACCGCGCGCGGGTGGTCCTCGCCGAACGCGGGCGCGCCGCGCCTGCCGAGCACCACCGCGCCGGTGACCCCGGCGCCGCCGTCGAACCCCAGTGAGACCACGGTCACCGACGGATGGACGGCGAGCCGTTCCGCGACGATCGCGGGCAGCGTCGCGACCTCTTCCTCCGGGACGGCCTTGGCCTCGGGTTCCTCGGTGGAGGCGAAGGTGCCGGCGAGCACCGGCGCCAGCTGGGCGGGGACACGCCGGATCCGGCCGTGCCCGTGATTGGTGCGGTGATCGCAGCTCCACCATTCCCACCGGCCGCGGGTGGTCGGCAGCAGGACGAACACGCAGTCGGCGAGTTCGGCCGCGGCGACCTCGGCGATCGCCTTCGCCGTCCCGTGCCGTCCCCGCGCGGAGGCCAGCCGGGGCGCCGAAGCGGCGAGGAAGCCGTCCACGCGCGGGCCGTCGGCCGCGACCGCGGAGGTCACCGTCCACGCGTGCCAGCCGCCCGGCAGCGTCCGGATCCGCGCGGGGAATCGGCGGCCGGTGTGTTCGACATGCCCGACATCGGGGCCTTCGGCGGTCAGTATCGGGCGGCCGCCGCCGAACAGTTCCCGGGCGGCGGGGTTCGACCAGCGCAGCGCGCCACCGACGTCCTGCACGAGCACCGCGTCGCGGACGTCTTCGAGCAGCTCACGCCAGAACCGCCCGGATTCGGGCAGCGCGCCCTCGCTCGCCGTCGGCGACGACTCCGAGGGGAGCGACGTCGAGGCCGGGGCCGGCCGTGACACCATTCCCGGACCTCCTCCTGCCTGGCGGGTAGCGCAGTGTGAGCGGGCGGACTGGCTCGAAGTGTAGGTCGAATCATGGCACGCTGATGCGACGACCATGGCTTGGCATGCGTGGTGGAGAGGGTCGACACAGATGACACAGCACTCCCAAAGGGACCGGAACCCCGCAGAAGGCGGTGGCGGCCAGGTGGACGAAGCGACCCTGGAACGCCTGCTCGCGGCGGCTCGTGACCTCGGGGACGGCAACTTCCGGCGGCGGCTCGTGGCCCACGGCGACGGGCTCGCGGCCCAGCTCGCGGGTGCCTTCAACGACATCGCCGAACGGAACCAGCGACTGGTGACCGAACTCCTGCGTGTCCGCGAGGCGGTCGGCAAGGAAGGCAGGCTGACCGAGCGTGTCGCGGCCGAGATCGGCCCCGGCGGCTGGGCCACCGCGGTCGACGTCGTCAACGGGCTGATCGAGGACGTGAGCAGGCCCACGGCCGAGCTCAACCGGGTCCTCGGCGCGGTCGCCGAAGGTGATCTGTCCGAGCCGATGCCGCTGGAGGTCGGCGGGCGGCCGCTGCAGGGCCAGTTCGCCGAAGTCGCGAAGACGGTCAACGGCCTGATCAAGCAGCTTTCGCGGTTCGCGACCGAGGTCACCAGAGTGGCCCGCGAGATCGCCACCGAAGGACGGCTCGGCGGTCAGGCCGAGGTTCCGGGGGTGGCGGGCACCTGGCGCGATCTCACCGACAACGTCAACGTCATGGCCAGCAACCTGACCGACCAGGTGCGCAACATCGCGCAGGTGACCACCGCGGTGGCGCGGGGCGACCTGACCCAGAAGATCAACGTCGACGCGCGCGGCGAGATCCTCGAGCTCAAGAACACCGTCAACATCATGGTCGACCAGCTCTCGTCGTTCGCCGACGAAGTGACCCGGGTGTCCCGCGAGGTGGGTAGCGAAGGCCGTCTCGGCGGTCAGGCGCAGGTCCCCGGCGCGGCGGGCACGTGGCGCGACCTCACCGACTCGGTGAACCTGATGGCGGACAACCTGACCGACCAGGTCCGCAACATCGCCCAGGTGGCCACCGCGGTGGCGCAGGGCGATCTGTCGCAGAAGATCAACGTCGACGCCAAGGGCGAGATCCTCGAGCTCAAGAACACCTTGAACACGATGGTCGACCAGCTCTCGTCGTTCGCCGACGAGGTCACCCGCGTCGCCCGCGAGGTCGGCAGCGAAGGACGGCTCGGCGGGCAGGCGACCGTGCCGGGCGTGGCGGGCACCTGGCGTGGCCTCACCGACTCGGTGAACCAGATGGCGGACAACCTGACCGACCAGGTCCGCAACATCGCCCAGGTCACCACGGCGGTGGCGAAGGGCGACCTGACGCAGAAGATCACGGTCGACGCGCGCGGCGAGATCCTCGAACTCAAAACGACCGTCAACACGATGGTCGACCAGCTGTCGGCGTTCGCCGACGAGGTCACCCGCGTCGCGCGCGAGGTCGGCACGGAAGGTCAGCTCGGCGGGCAGGCGCAGGTGCCCGGAGTCGCCGGGACCTGGCGCGACCTCACCGGGTCGGTCAACTTCATGGCGAACAACCTCACCGCACAGGTCCGCAACATCGCCCAGGTGGCGACAGCGGTGGCGAAGGGCGACCTCTCGCAGAAGATCGCCGTCGACGCCAAGGGCGAGATCCTCGAACTGAAGAACACGCTGAACACCATGGTGGATCAGCTGTCGGCGTTCGCCGACGAGGTCACCCGTGTCGCCCGTGAGGTCGGCAGTGACGGGCGGCTCGGCGGCCAGGCGCAGGTACCCGGCGTGGCCGGGACGTGGAAGGACCTCACCGACAACGTCAACTTCATGGCGAAGAACCTGACAGACCAGGTCCGCAACATCGCCCAGGTCACCACAGCGGTGGCGAAGGGCGACCTGACGCAGAAGATCATCGTCGACGCGCGCGGCGAGATCCTGGAGCTCAAGAACACCGTCAACATCATGGTCGACCAGCTGTCGGCGTTCGCCGACGAGGTCACCCGGGTGTCCCGCGAGGTCGGTACCGAAGGCAAACTCGGCGGCCAGGCGCAGGTGCGCGGCGTCGCCGGGACCTGGAAGGACCTCACCGACAACGTCAACGTCATGGCCACCAACCTCACCGACCAGGTGCGGAGCATCGCGACGGTGACCACGGCGGTGGCGAACGGCGATCTGTCGAAGAAGATCTCGATCGACGCCCAGGGCGAGGTCGCCGTTCTCGCCGAGACGATCAACAGCATGGTCGAGACGCTGCGCGCGTTCGCCGACGAGGTCACCCGCGTCGCGCGGGAGGTCGGCACCGAAGGCATCCTCGGCGGCCAGGCCCGCGTCCCGAACGTGGCAGGCACGTGGAAGGCGTTGACGGACAACGTGAACGTCATGGCCGACAACCTGACCGGCCAGGTCCGCAGCATCGCGACGGTGACCACCGCGGTGGCGCAGGGCGATCTGTCGAAGAAGATCGACATCGACGCGCGCGGTGAGATCCTCGAACTCAAGACGACCATCAACACGATGGTCGACCAGCTGTCGGCCTTCGCCTCCGAAGTCACCCGTGTCGCCCGCGAGGTCGGCACGGACGGCACGCTCGGCGGTCAGGCGGAGGTGCCCGGCGTCGCCGGCACGTGGTCGCGGCTGACCGAAAGCGTGAACCAGCTGGCCGGGAACCTGACCACCCAGGTGCGGGCGATCGCGCAGGTGGCCACCGCGGTGACCGCCGGCGATCTGACCCGGCACATCACCGTCGACGCGTCCGGGGAGGTGGCCGAACTCAAGGACAACATCAACCAGATGATCGCGAACCTGAAGGAGACCACCCGGGCGAACCGCGAGCAGGACTGGCTCAAGACCAACCTCGCCCGGCTGTCCGCGCTCATGCAGGGTCACCGCGATCTCGCGTCGGTGGCGTCGCTGATCCTGTCCGAACTGACCCCGCTGGTGTCCGCGCAGCAGGGCGCGTTCTTCCTCGCCCGTGAAGACGAGCAGGAAGACGTCGTCCTGGAGAGCATCGCCACCTACGGGCTGGCGAAATCCCAGAACGGCCTGCGGTTCTCCCCCGGCGAATCGCTCATCGGACAGGCCGCCGTCGACCGCCGCACGATACTGGTCCACGAGGCCCCGCCGGAGTACGCGCTCATCTCCTCGGGCCTGGGCTCGGCCGCCCCGGTGAACGTGATCGTGCTGCCGGTGCTGTTCCAGGGCGAGGTGCTCGGCGTGCTGGAACTGGCGAGCATCAACGCCTTCAGCACCGTCCACATCGACCTGCTGGAGCAGCTGAAGGAGACCATCGCGGTCAACGTCAGCACCATCCAGTCCAACTCGCGCACCGAGGCCCTGCTGACCGAATCCCAGCGCCTGGCACAGGAACTGCGCGCGCGGTCCGAGCAGTTGCAGGCGCAGCAACGGGAACTGCGCCGGTCCAACACGGATCTGGCGGAGAAGGCGGCGCTGCTGGCACAGCAGAACCGCGACATCGAGGTCAAGAACAGCGAGATCGAGCAAGCGCGGCAGGAACTCGAAGAGCGTGCCGGGCAGCTGACCATGGCGTCGCAGTACAAGTCCGAGTTCATGGCGAACATGTCGCACGAACTGCGGACGCCGCTCAACAGCGCGCTGATCCTCGCGAAACTCCTTTCGGAGAACCCGGACGGGAACCTGTCGGAGAAGCAGATCCAGTTCGCGCGGACGATCTACTCGGCGGGCAGCGACCTGCAACAGCTGATCAACGACATCCTCGACATGGCCAAGGTCGAGGCCGGTCACCTGGACCTGCAGATGTCCGACGTCACGCTGCCCGAACTGGTCGAGTACGTCGAATCGATCTGCCGTCCGCTCACTTCGGACAAGGGCCTGGAGTTCGCCGTCCTGATCGACCCGCCGGTGCCGTCGTCGATCCACACCGACGAACACCGTGTGCAGCAGGTGCTGCGGAACCTGCTGTCCAACGCGGCGAAGTTCACCGACGAGGGCGCCGTGCGCCTGCACATCCGCATGGCCGATCCGGGCGAGGTCGAAGCCGACTCGCTCCGCCAAGCCCCCGGTGTCCTCGCGTTCGCCGTCGAAGACACCGGAATCGGCATCGCGCCGGACAAACTCGCGATCATCTTCGACGCGTTCCGCCAGGCCGACGGCACCACCAGCCGCAAGTACGGCGGCACCGGGCTGGGGCTGTCGATCAGCCAGCAGCTGACGGAACTGCTCGGCGGCGAGCTGCGCGTCCGCAGTGAACCCGGCAAGGGCAGCACGTTCACGCTGTACCTGCCGGTGAGCGCGGCGAACCTGGTCGTCCCGACCACGCAGGCGAGCGGTGTCCCGCTGATCATGGCCGTCCCGCAGGTTATCCCGGTGCCCCCGTCGCAGCGGTTCCACGGCGAGAAGATCCTGATCGTCGACGACGACCTGCGCAACGTCTTCGCCCTGGCCGCCGTGCTGGAGCGCAACGGCCTGGAGGTCATCTATGCCGAGACCGGCGTCGCGGGCATCCGGGCGCTGGAACGGCACGAGGACACCGCGCTCGTGCTGATGGACGTGATGATGCCCGAACTGGACGGCAACGCCACGATCACCGCGATCCGCGCCGAGGCCGCGCACGAAGACCTGCCCGTGATCGCCGTCACGGCGAAGGCGACCGCGGAGGACAAGGCGCGGACGCTCGCCTCGGGGGCGGACGACTACGTGACCAAGCCGGTGGACACGGACAGGCTGCTGGACCTGATCGCCGTCCACCTCGAGGCCGATGCCGCCTCCAGCGGGCTTTCACGTGCCGTGGCGACCACCGCGGACGAATCCGAGGTCGGCGCGGACTGAGGGCCGCGGTGAGCTGTGGGCCCGGTCTCGTGAGTGGCTAGGACGGTTAGAACCGTCCTAGCCACTCACGAGACCAACGCTGGTCCGGACATGAAAGAACCCGCAGGCCAGAAGCCTGCGGGTCTCGTTCGGAGCGGTGGAGCGGGTGACGGGAATCGAACCCGCGTAGCTAGTTTGGAAGACTAGGGCTCTACCATTGAGCTACACCCGCATGCCCCCGGAGTACCGGGTGCGAAAACAGCTTAGCGTGACCCGCTAGGCTGTGTGCACACCCCCCGGGAGATCGGGGAAGTCACGGGCTGTGGCGCAGCTTGGTAGCGCATCCGCTTTGGGAGCGGAGGGTCGCAGGTTCAAATCCTGTCAGCCCGACCATAGGTCTTCGACCTGCGAGTTCACCCGTCTTTCGGACCGGCCGGTCCGGTCCGAAAGACGGCATGGCGCATCCGAGGGCTGTCGCTCTCGAGCTCGGTTGCCCGATGCTCCCCGTCTGGTCTGCGCTCCGCGGACCAGTGACCTCATGAGAACGAGGCACCCGGCCCGCTTCCTGGACAGGCCGGCACTCTGTGAGCCTCGGCTTTAATGAGGATCATGGAGATCCGCCACGCCCTCACTACCGACGCCCCCGCCGTGACCACGCTCCTCGCCGAGCTGGGCTACCCGGACAACGACGTGGAGGACGTGCGCGGTCGGCTCGAACGCTGGTCCCGTCATCCCGAAGGTGCCGCGTTCGTCGCCGAATCGGACGGCACGGTGCTCGGCGTCGTCGCGGTGGTCGCGATCCCGCTGCTCGAGCGGCCGGGTTCCGGCGGCCGGATCGTGGCCTTGGTGGTGGACGAGTCCCGGCGCGGCTCGGGCATCGGACGTAAGCTGGTCGCCGCGGCCGAAGCGGAGGCACGGCGTTTGGGTTGCGACACCATGGAGGTCACCAGTTCCCGCCACCGCACCGGCGCACATGCCTTCTACCGCGCGCGAGGTTACGAGGACCGCTGCGAACACAGCGCCCGGTTCATCCGACGGCTGGGCGTCTGACCGGTACCGGGCCCACTGAACATCCGCTCCGTTGATGGGGCTTCCGTCGCCTGACGCCCTGAATGGGGTAAGACTGGCGTCGTGAAGGACGATCGTCAGGTGGAAGTGCTCCTCAGGGAGCTGGCCCCGCAGGTCATCGGGTTGCTGGTGCGCAAGCACAGGCAGTTCGACGCCTGCGAGGACGCCGTCCAGGAAGCCCTGCTCTCGGCCGCGCAGCAATGGCCGGAGCAGGGCATCCCGGACAGTCCGAAGTCCTGGCTCGCGACCGTGGCTTCGCGGCGGCTGGTGGACGAATGGCGCAGCGAGAGCGCGCGGCGACGACGCGAGGAGAACTCCGCGCTCATGGACCTGGCCGGTCCGGGCGAAGCGTCCACTTCGGACGACACGCTCACCGTGCTTTTCCTGTGCTGTCACCCTTCCCTGTCCGCGCCATCGCAGCTCGCGCTCACGCTGCGCGCCGTAGGCGGCCTGACCACGGGCGAGATCGCGAACGCGTTCCTGGTCCCGGAATCGACGCTCGCCCAGCGGATCAGCCGAGCGAAACAGACCATCAAGAAGGCGGGCGCCGAGTTCGTCCTGCCGCCGGCCGGAGAACTCGCCGAACGGCTCCGCGTCGTCCTCCAGGTGCTGTACTTGATCTTCAACGAGGGGTACACGACCAGCGGCGGTCCCGATCTGCACCGCGCCGACCTGACCGCCGAGGCGATCCGGCTGACCAGGCTGCTCCGGCGGCTCATGCCGGACGAAGACGAGGTCACCGGCCTGCTCGCGCTCATGCTGCTGACCGACGCCCGCCGCGACGCCCGCGCCGGTGACGACGGCTCGCTCGTCCCCCTCGCCGAGCAGGACCGCTCGCTCTGGAACACGGGAACGATCGCCGAAGGGGTCTCGCTGGTGAGCGGTGCCTTGGAAGCGGGCCCTGTCGGGCCGTATCAGGTGCAGGCCGCGATCGCCGCCGTCCACGACGAGGCGGCCACCGCGGCCGACACGGACTGGTCGCAGATCCTCGCGCTCTACGACGTCCTCGAAAAGGTCTCGCCCGGTCCTGTCGTCACGCTCAACCGCGCCGTCGCGGTCGCCGAGGTCAACGGGCCCGAAGCGGGCCTCGACCTGCTCGCCACGCTCGACGACGACAGCCGGATGAGCCAGACCCACCGGCTCGACTCAGTGCGCGGGCACCTGCTGGAGCTGGCCGGGGACGCCGTCGCCGCGCGCGAGGCCTACCTGCGGGCGGCTCGGAAGACCGCGAGCGAACCCGAGAAGCAGTACCTGACCCGGCGAGCGGAACGGCTCGGGTCCTAGTCCTCGACCTGCCTCGCGGTGGCCATCGCGCGTTCGGTTTCCCAGAACGCCCGCATCGAGACGATCAGCCCGTCCTCGCGCACCCGGTAGACGAACACGCCGTCGGTGTCGACGCGGTAGCCGCCGGGCAGGTACGTCGTGATCGTGCCGACGTTCGCGACCTCGTCACCGGCCGCGTGCGAATCGCGGATGGTGAACTGGAAGCGTTCGACGTTCGCGATCGTCTTGTCCCAGAAGGCACTGATTCCGTCCTGCCCGTGATGTCCCTTGCCCTCCTCGTCGAACATCGACGGGCCGATGGGATCCTCGACGACGGCGTCCCCGGCGAAGAGTTCGAGCCAGGCGCCCTTGTCCCCGGCGGTGACGGCGGTCATCGAGCGGAACGCGGCCTGGCGCGCGGGCGGCTGCGCGGCGGCGGGATCCCAGCAGACGTCGACACCCATGGCTCAGTCTCCGATCTTCGCGATGATCTCGTCGCCGAACTTCTTGATGGAATCGAGCTTCGGGCCGACCTCGGCGTCGAAACCGAGGCCGTCGAACACCCACGGCATGGTGATGATGTCGGTGACGCCGATGTCGCCCTGCTCGCGATAGCCGTCGAGGCCGAACTTGTCGATGCAGACGGCCTGGTACTCAAAGGGATCGTCGGCGCGGCCCTGGTCGGCGAGCAGCCCGCGCAGCTTGGCGATCGTGTCACGGAGGTCGTCGAACTTCATCATCGCCGAGGACCAGCCGTCGGCGACTCGCGCGGCGCGGCGCAGAGCGACGTCGGTGTGACCGCCGATGTAGAACGGCACCCGCGACGGCGGTGCCGGGCTCATCCGGAGCTTGTCGAAGTCGAAGAACTCGCCGTGGAATTCGACCATCCCGCCGTCGAGGATCAGGCGCAGCACCTCGATGGCCTCGTCCACGCGTTTGCCGCGCTTCTCGTACGGTGCGCCGCACCAGCGAAACTCCTCCGGCGACCAGCCGACGCCGAGCCCGAGCCCGAAGCGGCCGCCGGTCAGCGCCGCGACCGAGTTGACCTGGCGGGCGAGCAGGACCGGATTGCGGGAGCCCAGTTTGAGCACGGAGGTGTAGAACGTGAGCCGTTCGGTGACCGCGCCCATCGAGGCGGCCGCGATCAGCGGATCGGCCCAGGGGGTCTCCTCGGTCCAGAAGCGGCTGCCGTCGGGCGTGTACGGATAGTCGGCGGAGACCGTTTCGGAGTAGAACAGGGAATCCGGGAGCGCGATCGAGGAGAAACCCGCCTCTTCGGCCGCACGGGCGAGCTCGCCCAGCTGATCGAGCGGGTTCATCGCGATCGACAGGGTGAACTTCATGAGGCCGAACTATAACGTGTTCTAGTTTACCCCGCCAGTGCCCGCGGTGACCGGGAGCACTGGCGGGAACCGCGGCCGGGCCGTCCGCGTTGTCCGGATCAAAGGCCGAACGATTCCTGGAGTGAACCCATGGGCACCGCGATCTTCCTGATCGTGCTCCTCGTCGTCGTGGTCGGCGGCGGCATCTACTTCGCGAAATCCCAGGCGGCGGCCAAGAAGCGCCAACTGGACGACGCGAAAGCCGACGCACGGCGCCTCGTCGAGCGGCTCGGCGGTCAGGTCATGAACATCACCGGCACGGACACCGCCTCCCAGCAGGCGATGGCGGACGCGTCCGAGCGTTTCACCGCCGCGGGCTCCCAGATGGAGCAGGCGCAGACCGTCGAGCAGGCCCGGCTGGTGCGCGAGACCGCCATCGAAGGGCTCTATTACGTCCGAGCGGCGCGGCTCGCGATGGGCATGGACCCCGGTCCGGAACTGCCCGGCAGCGAAGAGCGCGACAGGGCGGGCAAGGTCACCGAGTACCGCTCGGTCGACGTCGAAGGCCAGCACTTCGAGGCCTCGCCGGACCCGAGCCAGCGGACGCCGCACTACTACCCCGGCGGTCGCGTGGCCGGACGTCCGGTGCCGCAGGGCTGGTACAGCGAGCCGTGGTGGAAGCCCGCGCTCGTCGCCGGTGCGTGGGGTCTCGGTTCGATGCTGCTGTTCAGCGCGATGTTCTCCGGCATGGCGGGTATCGCGAGCGCGTCGGCCTGGGAGTCGGGCTACGACGCCGGCCAGGAGGACGCGGCCGCCGACATGGGCGACGCCGGAGGCGACATGGGCGGGGACGCCGGTGGGTTCGACGGCGGCGGCTTCGATGGCGGCGGTTTTGACGGCGGCGGGTTCGACGGCGGGGGCTTCGACTTCTAGCCCGCACCCCGTCCCCTCAAGCGCAATGAAGGGGCCTTTCATCGCAAATTTTGCGATGAAAGGCCCCTTCGTTGCATCCGGGGAAAGCCGTCAGGCGGGCTGGCAGGCCGGGCACCAAAAGAGGTTCCGCGCCGCCAGATCGCTCCGCAGCACCGCCGTCCCGCACACGAGACAAGGGAGCCCCTCGCGGCGGTAGACGTAGACCTCGCCTCCGTGCCGGTCCTGCCGCGGCGCGCGGCCGGTCGCCTCGGGCAGGTGCTCCGGCGCGACCGTGTCGATCCGTCCCACCCGGACACCGTGCCGCATGAGCGTCACGAGGTCCGCCCACATGTCGTCCCACAGCCCGCGATCGAGCGCGCGACCCGGGACGAGCGGGGCGACACCGTGCCGGAACAGCACCTCGGCGCGATACACGTTGCCGACGCCCGCCAGCACCGACTGGTCCATCAGCAGTGCCGCGATCGACGTCTTCGACCGCGAGATCCGCTCCCACGCCTTGTCCGGCTTCGCGTCCCGGCGCAGCGGATCCGGGCCCAGACGTGCCTTGATCGCGTCGACCCGGGGCGCGTCGAGGAGTTCGCACTGGTTCGGGCCGCGCAGGTCGGCCGAATGCGTCGGGCCGACCAGCCGCATCCGCACCTGCCCCACCGGTTCGCCCACCGGCAGCGGCTCGTCGGAGAACGTGCCGTAGAGGCCGAGGTGGACGTGCACCGTCCCGTGTGGACCGTAGTCGTGGAAAAGGTGCTTCCCGTACGCCTCGGCCTTCACCAGCACCTCGCCGTCCAAACGGGACGCTTCGGCGGCGAACCGTCCCTGCGGGCTGCTCACCTGAACCGGGTGACCGGCGAAACGGCGTTTGTGCAGACGTGCCAAGCGATGGAGCGTGTGCCCCTCGGGCATGTCAGTGCTCGGGCAGCGGCGGCGGCCAGCCGGTGTTCTCGTAGTCCAGTATCTGCTGGACGCGGCGGCCGTGGCGCTCGTCCGGGCTCGGCGGGGTCGCGAGGAACGCCTCCACGATCTCCGTGGCCTCTTCGGTGGTGTGCATCCGCGCGCCGACGCCGATCAGCTGGGCGTGGTTGTGCTCGCGGGTGAGCTTCGCGGTCTCGACGCTCCACGCGAGGCCGGCGCGAGCGCCCTTCACCTTGTTGGCCGCGATCTGCTCGCCGTTGCCCGAGCCGCCGACGACGATGCCGAGGCTGCCCTCGTCCGCGACGACGCGGCGGGCCGCCTCGATGCAGAACGCCGGGTAGTCGTCGGCCGCGTCGTAGACGAAGGGACCGACGTCCTCGACGTCGTGACCCTGCTCCTTGAGGTGGGCCACGAGGTGGTTCTTCAGTTCGAAACCGGCATGGTCAGAGCCAAGATAAACACGCACAGCGCGGAGTCTGCCATCACGTTCCGGCGCGGGCATGCTGTGGGGGTGGACACCTGGGGCCAGATCGAAGCGGACATCAGACTCGAATGGGGACCCGAAGGCGTCGAAGCCTTGGGCGGCAGTTGCGCCGTTCTCGTCGTCGTCGACGTGCTTTCCTTCTGCACCACAACGGATCTCGTCCTCGGCAACGGCGGACGGGTGCGGCCCGTGCGCTGGCGCGATCACCGCGGCGAGGAAGCCGCGAAAGAGCGAGGCGCCATCCTGGCGGGTGAAAGCGAATGGACCTTGCGACCTTCGTCTGTGACGGAAATCCCTTCCGGCACGCTCCTCGCGCTCCCCTCTCCCAACGGCGCCACGCTGTGCGACGCCGCCGCCACGACCGGTGCCGAAGTCCTGGCGGGGTGTCTGCGCAACGCGACCGCCGTCGCCGCCCGCGCGGCGGAACTGGCGGACGGACGTCCGATCGGCGTCGTCCCGGCCGGGGAACGCTGGGGCGTCGACGTGCGCACCGAGGTCAAGGCGTTCGGACCGCTGAGGCCGTGCGTCGAGGACCAGCTCGGCGCTGGGGCGATCGTCGCCGCGCTGACCGGCTACGGCCGCCTGTCCGCCGAAGCCCGCCTCGCGGCCATCGCGGCGAAAGCGATCGACATCGCCGAAGCACTGACAGAGTGTTCTTCAGGGCGTGAGCTCGCCGCGGCCGGGCACGCGAATGACGTGAAGCTCGCCGCAAAGCTCGATACGAGCAGCACGGTTCCTGTGCTGCGCAACGGAATTCTGGAGGATTCGTGACTTGGCTCGAACTCGCGGACGGCGTCTACGCCCGCCGTTACGAGGAGCTGGACCTGACCGTCGGCCTCGTCGTGGGCAGTGACCGCTGCCTGGTCGTCGACGTCCGCGGCGACGTCGACCAGGGCGCCGAACTGGCCTCGGCGGTCCGGGAGATCACGCCGCTGCCGTGGTCGGTCGTCTACACCCACGCGCATTTCGACCACGCCTTCGGCACGACGGCGTTCCTGCCGTGCGACGTCTGGGCACACGAACGGTGCCTGGCCGAGCTGACCACCTACGGCGAAGGCGCGCGGCGCAAATGGATACAGCACTACCTCGGCGAAAACCGGCCGGAAATGGCCGAGGCGCTGGAACGCACGCAGATCACCCTGCCGGACAAACCGGTCGCCGACACCACCGAAATCGACCTCGGCGGCCGCACCGTCGTGCTGCGGTTCCTCGGCCGGGCCCACACCGATCACGACCTGTTCGTGCACGTGCCCGACGCGGGGGTCGTCTACGCGGGCGATGCCGTCGAGAACGCCGAAGCCGGCTTCAGCGCGTTCTCCTTCAATGACGGCACTTCGCTGGCCGAATGGCCCGGCGTGATGGACGCGATCCTCGCGCTGGAACCGAAGATCATCGTGGCCGGGCACGGGGACCCCGTCGACACCGCGTTCATCGAGAGGCACCGCGACGGGCTGCGCGAACTCGTCGCACTCAAGACCCGGATCGCGGCAGGAGACCTCACGACAGGCGAAGCCGTCGCGAGGTCCTCCTACCCCGGCGATGTCACCAAGGCGGCCTTGGAGACCCCCTAGCTTTCGATGAGCTAGTCGAAGTTCAGATCGCCGGACCGGGTGCGCTTCAACTCGAAGAAGTCCGGGTAGCTCGCCAGCGCGCGGGCGCCGTCGAAGACCTTGACGGCATCCTCGCCACGCGGGATCGAGGTGAGCACCGGGCCGAAGAAGGCGACGCCGTCGATGTGGATCGTCGGGGTGCCGACGTCCATTCCGACCGGATTCATACCTTCGTAGTGACTCTTCTTGAGCGCCTCGTCGTACTCGGTCGACTCCGCGGCCTCGGCCAGCTCGGCCGGGGCGCCGATGGCCTCGAGGGTCTCCTTGATGACCTTCGGGATGTCCTTGTCGCCCTGGTTGTGGTGGCGCGTGCCGAACTCCGTGTAGAAGTCGCGCAGGGCCTCCTCGCCGTTCTTCTGCGCCAGCGCGGTCGCGACGCGGACCGGGCCCCAGCCGCGGTCCAGCAGCTCCTTGTACTGCTCAGGCAGGTCCTCGCGGCCGCTGTTGAGCTCGGACAGGCTCATGATCCGGAACCTCAGGTCGAGGTCGCGGTGCTTCTCCACCTCGAGGATCCAGCGCGAGCTGATCCAGGCGAAGGGACAGATCGGATCGAAGTAGAAGTCGACCTTGGTCGTCTCGGACGGGGCGGTCATCAAGTTCTCCCAGTGCCATCGTCTTGGGGTGGGCCGGTACACACACGGTGCTACACAGCGAGCCAACATCGCGGCCGTCGGCGTTGTTCCCGTCGTCAGCACGGGCCCGGACATGATTGGATGCCTGTAGTTGGAAACCAAAACCGATACCGATGACCAGAGGTGCCAGTGCCCGCCCCCAACCTGACCCGAGACCAAGCCAAGCTGCGCGCGGAACTGCTCGACGTCGAGTCCTACGACATCGAGCTGGATCTGACCGACGGCCGTGGCGGTCCCGGTGAGAAGACCTTCACGTCGAAGACGACGATCAAGTTCGCGAGCGCCAGAAGCGGCGAGGCGTCGTGGGTCGACATCGTCGCCGAGGGGATCGAGTCGGCCGTCCTGAACGGGACGGACCTCGACGTCAGCGGGTACGTCGAGGACAAGGGCGTCGAGCTGCCCGCTCTCGCCGAGTCGAACGAGCTCGTCGTGGACGCGGTCTGCCGGTACATGAACACCGGTGAGGGCCTGCACCGGTTCGTCGACCCGGTCGACGACGGCGTCTATCTCTACACGCAGTTCGAGACCGCGGACGCGAAGCGCATGTTCGCCTGCTTCGACCAGCCCGACCTCAAGTCGGTCTACCGGCTCACCGTGATCGCGCCGAAGGACTGGAAGGTCATCTCGAACGCGCTGATCGAGTCGGCGGAGGAGACCCCGGAGGGGGCCGTCCGCACCGTGTTCAAGGTGTCCGAGCGGATCTCGACCTACCTGGTCGCGCTGATCGCGGGCCCGTACAGCGAGTGGCGCGACGAATTCACCGACGAGCACCGCACGATCCCGCTGGGCATCTACTGCCGCGCCTCGCTCGCCGAGCACATGGACGCGGACAAGCTCTTCACCGAGACCAAACAGGGTTTCGCCTTCTACCACGAGAAGTTCGCCACCCCGTACCCGTTCTCCAAGTACGACCAGCTGTTCGTGCCGGAGTTCAACGCGGGCGCGATGGAGAACGCCGGCGCGGTCACCTTCCTGGAGGACTACGTCTTCCGCAGCCGCGTCACCCGCTACGCCTACGAGCGCCGCGCCGAGACGCTGCTGCACGAGATGGCGCACATGTGGTTCGGCGACCTGGTCACCATGCGCTGGTGGGACGATCTGTGGCTGAACGAGTCGTTCGCGACCTTCGCGAGCGTGCTGGCCCAGGCCGAGGCCACCGAGTACAAGAACGCGTGGACCAGCTTCGCGAACATCGAGAAGTCGTGGGCGTACCGGCAGGACCAGCTGCCCTCGACGCACCCGATCGCCGCGGACATCGTCGACCTGCACGCGGTCGAGGTGAACTTCGACGGCATCACCTACGCCAAGGGCGCGAGCGTGCTCAAGCAGCTCGTCGCCTACGTCGGGCTCGACCACTTCCTCGAGGGCCTCAAGGTCTACTTCGGCAAGCACGCCTGGGGCAACGCGACCCTGGCGGATCTGCTGGGCGCACTGGAAGAGGCCTCGGGCCGCGACCTGTCGTGGTGGAGCGCGCAGTGGCTGGAGACCACCGGTCTCAACTCGCTGAGCCCGCGCTACGAGATCGGCGCCGACGGCACGTACACCTCGTTCGCCGTCACCCAGACCGGTGCCAAGCCGGGTGCCGGTGAGCTGCGGACGCACCGTGTCGCGGTCGGCGTCTACGACGAGGACGAGAACGGCAAGATCGTCCGCGAGCACCGCGTCGAACTCGACGTCGACGGCGAGCGCACTGAGGTGCCGGGGCTGGTCGGTCTCCCGGCGGGCAAGCTCGTGCTGGTCAACGACGACGACCTGACCTACTGCACGATGCGGCTCGACCCGGCGTCGCTGACCACGCTGATCGACCGCATCGCCGACATCACCGAACCGCTGCCCCGCACGCTGTGCTGGTCGGCGGCGTGGGAGATGACGCGCGAGGCCGAGCTCAAGGCCCGCGACTTCGTCACGCTGGTCCAGCGCGGCGTGCACACCGAGACCGAGGTCGGCGTGGTGCAGCGGCTGCTGCTGCAGGCGCAGACGGCGCTGAACTCGTACGCGAATCCGGCGTGGGCCGCGGACAAGGGCTGGCCCGGGTTCTCCGCGCGGCTGCTGGAGCTGGCGCAGGGCGCCGAGGCCGGATCGGACCACCAGCTCGCGTTCGTGAACTCGCTCGCCGGTTCGGTGCTCGACGACAAGACGCTGCGGATCATCGCCGGCTGGCTCGACGGCACGGCGCCCCTGGAGGGCTTGACCGTCGACACCGACCTGCGCTGGCGGCTGCTGCACGCGCTGGTCGCGCACGGCAAGGCGGAGAACCCCGAGATCGACGCGGAACTCGCCAAGGACGACACCGCCGCCGGACGACGTCAGGCGGAGCGCTCGCGGGCGCTGCGGCCGACCGGCGAGGCGAAGGCCGACGCGTGGCAGCGGGCGGTGTACGACGACGAGCTGCCCAACGCGGTCAGCGACTCGCTCATCACCGGCTTCTCCCATCCCGGCCAGAAGCACCTGCTCGGCGACTACGTGACGCGCTACTTCGAGGTCATCGACGAGGTGTGGCAGCGGCGCTCCAGCGAGCGGGCCCAGCCGACCGTGGTCGGGCTGTACCCGTCGTGGGCCGTCGAACCGGCGACCGTCGAGGCGTCGGACGAGTGGCTGGCCGGGGAGCACCCGGCGGCGCTGCGCCGTCTGGTGTCGGAAGGCCGGGCCGGGATCGTGCGGGCGCTGGCCGCCCGTGAGTTCGATTCGCAGGCCGGGGTCTAGCAAGGCTCGTGAGTGGTAAGGACGGTTAGAACCGTCCTTACCACTCACGAGCCCCACCACCGTCCGCCGCTCAGGTGGCCTGAAGTACGTGAAGGCCCCCTTCCCTACCCTGAAGGTAGGCAAGGAGGCCTTCACGGCTTAAGGCGTCAGTGCTGCGGAGCGCCCGCCTGGTCGCTCAGCATGCGGAGAGCGTTCACGAGGCCGCCGATGAGGTCGCCTTCCTTGAAGGAGGCCACCATGCTGGCCACGGCGAGCTTCGCGCCGCGGTCGGGCAGGCGGTGCCGGGCCTGCGAGCCCGTCACGACCTCGATGGCGCGCTGGCCGGGCGACACGGCGATGACCACGCCGTCGGCCGGGTTGTCGGTCGAGCTCAGCAGGGCTTCGGCGGTGACGCGGGTGTCTTCGCCGAGGTCGCCGAGGTACACGCTGAAGTCCAGGCCGGTCTCGCGGCTGGCCAGGGTCAGCGCCTCGTCCAGCCGGGCAAGCTGCTGGGTCGTGAATGGGCTGATCGGACCAGCCGGTTCATACATCTTGGCGGCGGAAATCCGTCCGCTGGAAGTAACGGCGGCGCCGTAACCGGGCTCTTCGTCAACAGCGGTGGACGAATGGGTCAGTTCACCAGTTGCCACGAGCGCCTCCCGTCACCGAAGCTCCGTTCGCCGCGTCGACGGCGGTCGCGCCGCCCGCGTGCGAATGCCTGGCGCCGACACCGTCGGGGTTGGCGCTCCACCACATGGCCGGGTACTCCCACGGCTGCCCCGGCCGGTACCGGGCGACGCCCGCGCCCTTCGACCGCAGCGTGGCCACCCCGCAAAGCGCGTAGATGACCAAGGGGATCACCGCGAAGACCAGGATCGTCTCGACAAGGTTCACGCGCGTGAGCGTATCCGATGGCGCGCGGCCGCACCCGCTCGCACGGGTGTGCGCCCCGGCACCTACCGTTCGTCTTCCGGAGGGGGCCGTCCGCCGCTTGCCACGAAAGCGCTCCCACGTTGGGGCGAAGCCCTCAAGGCCGAAAGGTTGCAACTCAACGTACGGGCGGCCGCACCCGGCGCTGTCATCTTGTCGCGGCCTTGAAATCCTCGTAGCTTTTTCACCTGTACGGGCCTTGCGCCCAGCTCCCCCACCCCAGCAGGTAACGCACCGGTCGCAGGAGGATATGTCATGCAGAGCACCCAGACACCCGGCCAGGCGATCATGGACGACATTTCGTCACTCTTCGAAACTGGATTCGTCCCCGGTACGCGTGTGACGGCGGGCACACGGGTTACGCGCGGTACTCGCGTCACTCGCGGTACGCGGGTCACCGCCGGGACCCGGGTCACCCGCGGAACTCGTGTCACCCGTGGCACCCGCGTGACCGCCGGAACCCGCGTCACCCGGGGCACGCGCGTCACTCGCGGCACCCGCGTGACCGCCGGAACCCGCGCCACCTGCGGCACTCGCGTCACTCGCGGAACCCGCGTCACCCGTGGCACCCGCGTCACCTGCCAGAGCGACTTCTCCCTCGCCGCCTGAGTCCGGGCACGACCGGCTAGCAGGGGACGGCGTACTCGTAACGAGCTTCACCACGGCATCATCGGCCCGCCCCGGCCGCCGAAAGGCAGCCGGGGCGCCGACGTGTTCGGAATCCGGTCAGGCCGCCGTTCCCAGGTACGGCCGCCACAACGGATCGGCCTCCTTCGAATGCGCGAGCAGCCGCCAGTGCGGCCCGTGCGGGGCCCTCGGCACGACGCGCAGGCGCCAGCCGATCTCGGAAAGCAGCTTGTCCGCCTTCCGGTGGTTGCACTTGGCGCAACAGGCCACGCAGTTCGTCCAGCTGTGGGGCCCACCACGGCTGCGCGGGACGACGTGGTCGATCGTCTCGGCCCGTCCTCCGCAGTAGGCGCAGCGGTACCGGTCGCGGTGCATCAGCCCGGCCCGGGTCAGCGGCACCTGTGCGCGGTAGGGCACACGCACGTAGGTGCTCAGCCGGATCACCGAAGGCACGGGCAGCGAGACCGTGGCGGCGTGCAATTCGAGCCCTGCCGGGTCTCCGTGCACCACCTCGGCCTTGCCGCACATCACGAGGACCACCGCGCGCCGCAACGGCAGCGCCGTGAGCGGTTCGAACGTGGCGTTCAACAGCAATACCCGTCTGCGGCCCCACGAAGTCGTGGTGGGTACCGCCGTAGTCGACGGATCCCGCCCTCTACGCTGTCCGGGCGGGCGGGCAATACCCCCTGGCCGCGTTCCCGGTCCGCCCGGTGGAGCCCCGTGCGAGGGGGCACCTCCCGGATGGGCGCGCAACACGACCTCCGGCGCCTGTCCGGCCAAGGCTTGGCTCGGGACGCCGAGGGGGATGGGTTGTCGGTCTGGCACTCGACCACCTCCACCGGTGCAGGCATAGTCGACCACAGATCAGCCCCAAAGTGCACGTGTGTTACTGGACGTGTCACATGCGCGCGACCCGGCGGCCACATGAAGTTGGGTGTTTCGCATCCGCCGGGGCGAGCGGCGTGACCGGTCCCCGCCGAGTACGAAAGGACATTTCCTCTCCGTGAACCTGCTGCCCACCGAACCCCCGGCCTGCACGCGCGAGGCCGGCAGCCTGTGCTACCAGGTGTTCCAGGTCACAAAGAACGAATGGCTCTCCGCGTCGGCCGGCTGGCTGCTGACGAAGCCGATCCGGATCCTGATGATCGTCGCCGTGGCGTTCCTGCTGCGGTACTTGGTACGGCGCCTGATCAACCGCGTGACGCGGATGCCGAGCGGCTCCTCGAACCTTCCCGCCCTGTTGAGACCGCTGCGGGAGAAGGCTCCCGAAGTGCTCGGGTCGGCGGTGATGGAACGACGCCGTCAGCGCGCCGCCACGATCGGCTCGGTGCTCAAGTCGATGGCGACATTCCTCATCTACGGCCTCGCGTTCATCCTCGTGCTGGGCGAATTGGGCATCGATCTGGCGCCGATCATCGCCTCCGCCGGCATCGTCGGTGTCGCGCTCGGTTTCGGCGCGCAGAACCTCGTCAAGGACTTCCTGTCCGGCATCTTCATGATGATCGAGGACCAGTACGGCGTCGGTGACGTCGTCGACGTCGGTGAGGCGTCCGGCACCGTCGAGGCCGTCGGCCTCCGGATCACCACCTTGCGTGACATCAACGGCACCGTCTGGTACGTCCGCAACGGCGAGGTGCTGCGGGTCGGCAACTCGAGCCAGGGCTTCGCGGTGGCCGTCGTCGACGTCCCGCTCGGCTACTCCGCCGACGTCGAGAAGGCCACGGAACTGATGGCCGAGAAGGCGAAGACGCTCCTGGAGAGCGAAGGCCTGGCCCCGAACGTGCTGGAGCCGCCGGAGATGCTCGGTGTGGAGACCGTCACCCCCGAGGGCATCAAGCTCCGCCTGACGGTCAAGGTCCGGCCGGGCAAGCAGTGGGCCGTGCAGCGCGCGCTGCGGGCGCATCTGCTCGCCGCGCTCGACGAAGCCGGCTTCGAGCCACCTCTGGGGCGCTTCATGGCGTCCGGCCCCGCCGGGCAGTAGGACAAGGGCAGAATGGAGCTGTGTCCGTGACCGAACCTGACCCCACCACCCTGTACGAAGCGATCGGCGGTGAGCCGGTCTTCACCCGGATCGTCGCGCGGTTCTACGCCGAAGTGGCGGTCGACGAGGTGCTTCGCCCGCTGTACCCGGAGGAGGACCTCGGCCCGGCCGAGGAGCGTTTCCGGCTGTTCCTCATGCAGTACTGGGGCGGCCCGCACACCTACTCGGACCGGCGCGGTCACCCGCGGCTGCGGATGCGGCACGCCCCGTTCAAGATCGGCCCGATCGAACGCGACGCCTGGCTGCGCTGCATCAAGATCGCGGTCGACGAGGAGAACATCGAGGAGCCCTATCGCGGGCAGCTGTGGGCGTACCTGGAGATGGCCGCCAACAGCATGATGAACAGTTTCGTGTGATGGAGCGCGACGTGGCTTGGTGGGACCAGGCGGTCTTCTACCAGGTCTACGTGCGCTCGTTCGCCGATTCGGACGGGGACGGCGTCGGTGACCTGGAAGGCATCCGCGGGAAGCTCGGGTACCTGGAGCTGCTCGGGGTCGACGCGCTGTGGCTGACGCCGTTCTACCGGTCCCCCATGGCCGATCACGGCTACGACATCGCCGACCCACGCGACGTCGACCCGATGTTCGGCACCCTCGGCGACTTCGACGTCCTGCTGACCGAGGCGCACAAACGCGGCATCAAGGTCACCGTCGACGTCGTGCCCAACCACACCAGCAACACCCACGCCTGGTTCAAGTCGGCGATGGCGGCGCCGCCGGGAAGCCCGGAACGGGATCGCTACATCTTCCGTGACGGGCTCGGCCCGCGCGGCGACCAGCCGCCGAACAACTGGATCAGCGCCTTCGGCGGCCCGGCGTGGACCCGGGTCCCGGACGGCCAGTGGTACCTGCACCTGTTCTCGCCGCAGCAACCGGACCTGAACTGGGCCAACCACGAGGTCGCCGCCGATCTGGAGCGGACCCTGCGGTTCTGGCTGGACCACGGGGTGGACGGCTTCCGCGTCGACGTCGCGCACGGCATGGCGAAACCGCCGGACCTGCCGGACATGGACCCGCGGGTGAACCCGCTCGGGCCGAGCGAGTTCTACGATCCGCGGTTCGACAACGACCGCGTCCACGAGATCCACCAGATGATCCGCAAGGTGCTCGACGAGTACCCGGGCACCATGGCCGTCGGCGAGATCTGGGTGACCGACGAGGAACGCCTCGCCCGTTATCTACGGCCCGACGAGCTGCACCTGGCGTTCAACTTCCGGCTCGTGCTCACGCATTTCGACGCGGACGCGCTGCGGACGGCCATCGAGCGGTCCTTGGCGGTGCCGAAGTCCGCCGGAGCCCCCGCCACCTGGACGTTGGGCAACCACGACGTCTGGCGGCAGGTCAGCCGGTACGGCGGTGGCGAACGCGGCGTCCGGCGCGCGCGGGCGATGGCGCTCGTCGAGCTCGCGCTGCCCGGAGCGGTCTATCTGTACAACGGCGAAGAACTGGGGCTCGGCAACGTCGACCTCCCGCCGGAAGCGCTCGCGGACCCGCGCGCCAAGATCTCCGGCGTCGAGTTCGGCCGGGACGCGTCACGGGTGCCGCTGCCGTGGGAAGGCGACCTGCCGCCGTTCGGTTTCTCGCGCAATCCGCGGACATGGCTGCCGATGCCCGCTTCGTGGGCGTCGGTGACCGTCGAAGCGCAGCTGGAGGATCCGGCGTCGACGCTGTCGCTGTACCGGCGGGCGATCGAGATCCGTAAGTCGCACGAGGCTTTCCGCGGCGACGAGCTCGAATGGTACGGCGCCCCGGCCGGGTGTTTCGCGTTCCGGCGGCGCGGTGGCGGACTGGTCTGCGCGTTGAACACGTCGGCGAGCCCGATCGCACTGCCGCCGGGTGAGGTGCTGCTGTCGAGCGTTCCGCTGGTGAACGGGAAACTGCCGGCGGACGCGGCCGTCTGGCTCGTCTGATCTCTTTCGGGAGATCAGACGAGCCGAACGACTCAGTTCACCACGATGTAGTAGTCGCGACTGCCCTCCGACCGGGTGCCGTCCGCGGCCCGGCTATAGACCTTGACGGAGTACCAACCCGAAGCGGCGGGTGTGAAGGTGAAGCTCGCCGTGCCGTCGGCCGAGGCCGGGACCACCGTGGGCTTGCTCCACTCCTCGTCGAGGTAGTAGGTGTACTCCGCAACGCCAGGCATACGCGGGGTCAGGGTGAAGACGCCGGAGACGCCGGGACCACCGCTGCCCTGGGAGTCCGGGTAGTCGGTGCTCGCCACCAACGGGGCGTCACTGGCCGTGTAGATCCTCTCGGCGGTGCCGGAGGTCAACCCCGCGCCGGTCGTGCTCCACACGTAAAGCCGGTGAAACCCCTTGCTCGCCGTGACGATGCTCGCGCTCGTGGTGCCACCGGCCGCGGCCGCGACGGTGGTCTCCGGCCCGTTGTCGATCCGGTAGGTGTAGGAGACGACATCGGCGATGCCCGGGGTGAAGCGGAACTCGGCGGGCAGTCCGACACCGGTTTCCCGGGGCCCGGCGACCTGGGGCTCCGTCGACTGCACGTAGAAACGGTGGACGTGCTGCGGCGACCGGTTGCCCGCGCTGTCGACGCTCGCCACGTAGAGATCGTTCGGGCCGGACGTCTGCGGGGTGTAGGAGACCGTCGCGGACCCGCCGGCGTGGTTCGCCGCCACGTAGGTGCCCGCCGGATCGGTGTTCCCGTAGTAGAACCCGACGACCGCGCCGTCTCCGTTGGCGTCGAAGGTGAACGAGCCCGGCATTCCGGCGCCGGGGTGCCAGGCACCGTCGTCCGGGTACTCGGCCGAAGTCACGGTGGGCTCGGCGATCAGGGATGTGGCGCTCGCCTGGGCCGGTACGGCGCTGAACGCCACCACCCCGACGGCCAGGAGCGCGGTGAGTCTCTGACGAATTCTCATGTGAAACCCCCAGGTGATCTTGTTGTCAGGTACAGCTAAGCACAAGGAAACGGTCCGTTCTTT
This sequence comes from Amycolatopsis decaplanina DSM 44594, assembly GCF_000342005.1. Lineage (GTDB taxonomy): Bacteria > Actinomycetota > Actinomycetes > Mycobacteriales > Pseudonocardiaceae > Amycolatopsis > Amycolatopsis decaplanina. The sequence continues at coordinate 90,419 of NZ_AOHO01000077.1, read as the reverse complement.
GCGAAATTCGCAAAGAACGGACCGTTCAGGGCGCTACTGGATCAGTTGTTGAAGCCCGGGTGCAGCTTGTACTGCGTCTGGGCATTGAACTGGTTCTGCCGGACGAGCTTCGCCGGGAAGGTCCGCCAGTCGTTGAGGTCCAGGACGTCCAGGCCCTTCACGATGTCGGACGAGAAGATGTAGCCGTTGTACCAGTACGCCGACCACGTTCCACCGCCGACGAGCTTCTCGTTCGAGAGCGGGCCCCGCTCCCAGTACGCGATCTCCTTCGGCTTCGTCGAGTCGGTGAAGTCCCACACCGAGACACCGCCCTGGTACCAGGACTGGACCATGATGTCCTTGCCCGGCATCGGGACCAGCGAACCGTTGTGCGCCACGCAGTTCTCGGTCTCGGACTGCAACCGCGGGATCTTGTAGTAGCTGCGGAACTCCAGCTTGCGGTCGTCGCCGCGGCCGGTGATCTCGTAGATGCCGTTGGCGCCGCGGGTGGAGCCGAACTTCTCCAGGCAGGTCGCCATCCCGCCGCCGCCGAGTTCGTCGGTGAAGACGATCTTGGTGGCGTCGTTGTTGAAGGTGGCGCTGTGCCAGAACGCGAAGTTCACGTTGTCCTGGACACGGTTGATGACACGCGGCTTGAGCCGGTCGGAGATGTCGATCAGGACGCCGTCACCCATGCAGGCGCCGGCCATCAGGTCCTTCTCCGGCAGCGCCGTCAGGTCGTGGCAGCCGGTGGTCGCGGAACGACGGGTGCCGTCGGGGTTGGTGCCGCCTTCGTTGCCGCCGTCCGGGAACAGCACCGGCGTCGCGACCAGCGAGGCCTTCGCCGGGTCCTTCACCGGGACCTTGATGATCGACAGCTTGTCGTGCGGCGGCTGACAGTCGGGCAGATTGGCCGCCGGCGCGTACGACGAGACGTAGATGTAAACGTCCTTGCCGCGCTTGTCCGGCACCAGGGTGTTGGTGTGCGAACCGCAGTCGGTCTCGACCGCCGCGACGTACTTCGGCGCCGCGAGGTTCGAGATGTCGAAGATCTTGATGCCCTCCCACGCCGTCTTGTCCGAAGCGGGCTTCGAGACGCTGTTGCACGAGTTGTCGCTGCGCGACGCGTCGGTCGACAGGAAGAGCAGGTCGCCGGAGATCGACACGTCGTTCTGCCCACCGGGGCAGAGGACCTGGCTGACGATCTTCGGGCGGTAGGGGTTGCGGACGTCGAAGACGTTGAACCCGTCGTAGGTGCCGACGATCGCGTGGCCCTTGGTGAACGCGATGTCGGTGCCGGTCGAGTCCTTGGTGAACGGTCCCTGCTGCGGGACGTTCGCGATCGACCGGAGGTTGGGGCTGTGGACGATCTCGTCCACACCCGGGATCGTGGTCGCCGACGGCTCCGCGACGACGGCGGGCGCGGCGAGCGCACTTGAGGCCCCGAGGGCGGCGACCGCGGCCGCCGACACGAAGACCCTGGTCAAGCGACGTTTCAGCCCAGGCTGCAGCACGATATGGCTCTCCTTCCACCCAGCTTTACGCGCACCTTATTCCTTATTTAGGCTCAGCAGATACCGACCAACGGAGGAACTCCCGGGATGCGAAAAAGTTTGACATCGGCGCTGGTCGCCGCCGCTTTCCTCGTCTCGGGCTGCACCCCCGACGCGGAGCCCGCCGCCCCGGCCCAGAGCGCGCCGGTGATCGTCCCCGGCAAGCCCGGTGAGCAGGCGGGCACCGGCTCCCCCGGCCCGGTGAACCGCGATCAGGCAGGCGAGGCCGACGTCGAGTACATGACGATGATGATCCCCCACCACCAGCAGGCGAAGGTGATGACCGATCTGGTGCCGGGCAAGACGGCGAACGAGCAGATCCGGGCGATCGCCGGGCGGATCTCGGTCGCGCAGGACGGTGAGGTCACGATGATGAAGACCTGGCTGGCCGACCGCGGCAAGCCGGTGCCGGGCGAGGGGCACGCGGGCCACGGTGGCGGGCACGATCACGCGCTCATGCCGGGGATGGCGACCGAGGCCCAGCTGGCGGATCTGCGCGCGGCGAGCGGGGTGGCGTTCGAAAAGCTGTTCCTCGACCTGATGATCGCGCACCATCAGGGCGCGCTGACCATGGCCGAAGCCCAGCTCGGCAAGGGTGTGGAGATCAAGGCGCAGGAGATGGCGCAGGAGGTCATCACCGGCCAGTCCGCTGAAATCGAGCGCATGAAAACGATGCGCGCGAAGCTCTAGCCCTACGCAATTCGGCACCTGCTTGCGATGGTTCGCGATGCCAACTACCGCAAGCAGGTGCCGAATTGCGAAGTTCTAGGCGTCGCCGGAGGAGCCCAGGTCACCGAACCCGGAGTCGCCGGAGTCGTCGAGGGTGCCCGAGACGATCCAAGTCGCCAGCGCGGCGGCCTGGACATAGGGCGCCGCCTGCGCGGCTGCTCGTCCGGCGGCCTTGGCACGACCCCACTTCTCCGGGCGTTCGGCGCGTTCCGGCGCCTCCTCACCCGGCGGCCGCTCGGTCCGCCACGGAGTCTCCTCCGGCCTGACCTCGGCGAGGAAGTCCGCGGTCGGGTCCTCCACGTCCTTGCCGGCGTCGCGAGGGGCACTGTCGCTCATGGAGACAGCCTGACACCGCGGGCGGCCGGAAGCCACCCGCGGCGTCGAGCGGTAAGAAACGGCCGGAAGCCACCCGAGGGGTGGGCGGTTCAAATCTGTCAGAACAACAGCGGCAGGAGCGCGTGGCGGCGCTTGAGGACGGCGCCGTACCGGGCGTCGATGCGCATCCACGAATCCGTCGCGGTGACCCGGACGACGTCGCCGGCGATCGACGAGTCGAGGAAGCCCATCCCGGACAGCGCGAACAGGCACCGCATCTGGACCTTGATCTCCAGCTCGCCACCGGAGACGGTGAGCACCGCCTGATCCATCAGCGACGCCGGCGGCGTGCCGTGCGGGCCGACGTTGTCGCGGGCCAGCGTGACCCCGCGATCGGCCAGATCCGAGATCACCGTCGCCGGCAGTTCGTCCACCAGCTGCCAGCGGCCGGGGGCGGGCAGCTCGGAATGCCACATCAGGTCGCGGGCCGGGCCCGGATCCATCCGCTCGCCGCCGGCGACGGTCAGCGCGGCGAGCAGCTCGTTCCCGGACACGGTGATGTCCGGCGGCGTGATGTCACCGGCGACGGCCCTGGTGGCGAGGACCTCGAACGGGGTCGCGCACCACGCCTCGACGACACCGTCACCGCGCTGCCGCAACCGCACCAGCGTGTTCTGGTCGAGCCGGACCGCCCTGGCCACGAACGCGCCGAGCGTTTCGCGGTCGCCCGCGTCCGGGATGACGAGCTCAGGCATCCGCGAACCCCTTATCCAGGAACGCGCGTTCGTCCTCGGTCAGCCGCCGGGGCCGCTCCGACGCGGTGTCGAACGGCGCGAGCACCGTCTCCGCGGTGACCGCGACCTTGTCGGCCTCGGCGGGCCCGTTGTGCACCCGGTAGCCGAGGGTGAAGCTGGCGTGCTTCAAGTCCTTCAACGAGATCTCCACCCGGATGTCCTGATCGGACACCACGATCGGCGAACGGTAATGGACGGCCAGCTTCACCACCACGATGCCCTTGGGCAGTTCGGTGAGCCCGGCCCGGACGGCGTCCCCGAACAGCAGAGGGATCCGTGCCTCTTCGAGCAGGGTCACCAGGTTCGCGTGGTTGACGTGCCCGTAGACGTCCATATCCGACCAGCGCGGCCGGATCAGGGAAATGTACGCCACTACCTCACCGTGCTCCGGATCTGCCTCGCCGCCACCGACAGCGTCGCCAGGTCGAGCTTGCCGGACTGGCTGATCTCGTCCAGCGCGACGCGGGCCCGCTGCAGCCTTGAGGCGTTCGTCTTCTCCCAGTGGGCGATCTTCTCGTCGGGGTCGGTGTCCGCGTCGCTGTGCCGCAAGGCGTCCAGCGTGATCGCCCGCAGCGAGCCGTAGACGTCGTCCCGCAGTGCCAGCCGCGCGAGCGCGTGCCAGCGGTTGCCGCGTTCGAGACCGCTGATCGACGTCAGCATCTTGTCGATGCCGAGGTGGTCGGAAAGCGCGTAGTACAGGCCCGCTGTCTCCGACGGGGTGTGCACCGCGTCGATTCCCACCTGTTGCTCGGCCAGCTCCGCGACGTCGGTGACGTCGAGCAGGCCGAAGGTGTGCAGCAGGAGCGCCACCCGCTCGGCCAGTTCCGCCGGGACGCCCTTCTCGATCAGCCGCTCGGTGTTCGCGTCCACCGAAGCGCACTCGACACCGCGAAGCAGCTCGTGTGCCCTCGGGGCCAGCTCGCCGACGACTCGGCCGAACCGGTTGATCTCGGCGAGCGGGGCCAGCGGCTGCGGCCGGTTGGTGAGGAACCAGCGGGCGGCCCGGTCGAGCAGCCTGCGGGTCTCCAGCATCATTTCGTCCGCGACCTCGGTCGGCACGACGTTGTCCAGCGCGTCGATCTGGGCCCACAGCGAGGGCAGGTCGTACACGTGGGTGACCACGGCGTACGCGCGGACGGCGTCGGTCGCGGTCGCGTTCATCTCCTCCATCAGGCGGAAGACGTACGAGATCCCGGCGCCGTCGACGACCTCGTTGGCCACCATCGTCGTGATGATCTCGCGCTTCAGCGGGTGCTGGAAGATCGCGTCGCCGAAGCGCTCCCGAAGCGGCTTCGGGAAGTACTCGGGCAGACGACGCGAGAACACCTCGGAGTCCGGCAGTTCGCTCGCCAGCAGCTCGTCCTTGAGGTCGAGCTTGACGTGCGCGAGCAGCGTCGCCAGCTCCGGTGAGGTGAGGCCTTCGCCCGCCTTCTCCAGCGCGCGGAACTCCGCCGAACTCGGCAGCGCCTCGAGTTTGCGGTCGAAAGCGCCCTTCGCGACCAGCGCCGCGACGAGCCGCTGGTGCACCGACACCATCGGACCGGCGTGCGCCCGGCTGACGCCGAGCACGGCGTTCTGCCGGTAGTTGTCGGCCAGCACCAGCTCGCCGACCTCGTCGGTCATCTGCTCCAGCAGTTCGTTGCGCTGCTCGGCGTCCAGCGATCCGGTCGAGACCAGGTGGTCCAGCAGGATCTTGATGTTGACCTCGTGGTCGGAGCAGTCGACGCCCGCCGAGTTGTCGAGCGCGTCGGTGTTGATCTTGCCGCCCGCGCGGGCGAATTCGATCCGGCCGAGCTGGGTCAGGCCCAGGTTCCCGCCCTCGCCGACGACCTTGACGCGAAGCTGGTTCCCGTTGACGCGCAGGGCGTCGTTGGCCTTGTCACCCGCGTCCGCGTGCGTCTCGTTCTCGGCCTTGACGTAGGTGCCGATGCCGCCGTTCCACAGCAGTTCGACCGGGGACAGCAGGATCGCCTGCATCAGGTCGTTCGGTGCCAGCGCGGTGACGTCCTCGGCGAGCCCGAGCGCCTCGCGGACCTGCGGGCTGATCGGGATCGTCTTCGCCGACCGCGAGAAGATCCCGCCGCCCTCGCTGATCAGCGAGCGGTCGTAGTCCTCCCACGACGACCGCGGCAGGTCGAACAGCCTGCGCCGCTCGGCGAACGAGGTCGCCGAGTCCGGGTTCGGGTCGAGGAAGATGTGCATGTGGTTGAAGGCGGCCACAAGACGGATGTGCTCCGAGAGCAGCATCCCGTTGCCGAAGACGTCACCCATCATGTCGCCGATGCCGACGACGGTGAAGTCCTCGGTCTGGGTGTCCTTGCCCAGCTCGCGGAAGTTGCGCTTGACGCTCTCCCAGGCACCCTTCGCGGTGATGCCCATGGCCTTGTGGTCGTAGCCGACCGAGCCACCGGACGCGAAGGCGTCGCCGAGCCAGAAACCGTAGTTCGCCGAGACCTCGTTCGCGATGTCGGAGAACTTCGCGGTCCCCTTGTCCGCGGCGACCACGAGGTAGCTGTCGTCACCGTCGTGGCGGACCACGCCCGGCGCCGGGACGGTCTTGCCCTCGACGCGGTTGTCGGTCACGTCCAGCAGGCCCGAGATGAACATCCGGTAGCAGGCGATGCCCTCGTTCAACTGGGCGTCGCGGTCCAGACCCGGGTCCCCGGTGGCCGTCGGCGGGCGCTTCACGACGAAACCGCCCTTCGCGCCGACGGGCACGATGACCGCGTTCTTGACCGCCTGCGCCTTGACCAGGCCGAGGATCTCCGTGCGGAAGTCCTCCCGGCGGTCGGACCACCGCAGGCCACCGCGCGCGACGTCGCCGAACCGCAGGTGCACACCCTCGATCCGGGGCGAGTACACGAAGATCTCGTACTTCGGCCGCGGCTCGGGCAGTTCGGGCACCGCGCTCGGGTCGAGTTTGAGCGCCAGGTACTGGCGGGAGTTCCCGTCCTCGTCGGTGACGTGGTAGTTCGTGCGCAGCGTGGCGAGGATGACCGACATCAGCCGCCGCAGGATCCGGTCCTCGTCGAGGCTCGTCACCTCGTCGACCAGCTTGCCGATCTCGGTGGTGAGCTGGTCGGCCTGCGACGCGCGGGCCTCGTCGCCGAGGGAGAGGTCGAAGCGGGTCTCGAACAGCCGCACCAGCGCGGTGGCGATGTCGGTGTGCGCGAGGACGGTGTTCTCGATGTACTCCTGCGAGAACGGGATCTTCGTCTGGCGCAGGTACCGCGAATAGGCCCGCAGGATGGCAGCCTGACGCCAGGTGAGCCCGGCGCGCAGGACGAGGCCGTTGAAGCCGTCGACCTCGCAGTCGCCGCGCCAAGCGGCGTGGAAGGCGTCCTGGAAGCGGGTGCGGAGATCATTGTCCGCGTGGTCGAGGACCTGCGGGTCGATCCGCAGGCCGAAGTCGTAGATCCAGGACCGGCCGCCGTCCTCGCGGCGTAGTTCGTACGGCCGTTCGTCGACGACCTCGACGCCCATCCGCTGCAGGACCGGGAGCACCTGCGAGAGGGTGACGCCCTCGCCGCGCAGGTACAGCTTGAAGCGCCGCTCTCCCGCCTCGGCGTCGGCGGGCAGGTAGAACGACATCGACAGGTCGCCCTCGTCGGTCAGCGACTCCAGGGCACGGAGGTCCGCGAGCGCTTCGAGCGCGGTGAAGTCCTCCTTGTAGCCCTCGGGGAACACCGCGGCGAACCGCTGCCCCTGCTCGCCCGCGGACTCCTCGACCAGCAGGCCGATCGCGACGCCGCTGTCACCGGCGCGCTCGCGGCGCTCGGCGAGGATCGCCTCGACCATCCGGTCGTCCCAGCTGCGAACGGCTTCGTTGAGCCGTTCCTGGATACGCAGGGTGTCCGGTTCGGACCGCTGCGACGGATCGGTGTGCACGATGAAGTGCACCTGCGCGAGCACGGTCTCGCCGATGCGCGCGCTGTACTCCAGTTGCGTGCCTTCGAGTTCTTCGAGCAGGACCTCCTGCATCGCGAGCCGCGAACGGGTCGTGTAGCGGTCACGCGGGAGGTACACGAGGCACGAGTAGAAGCGGCCGTACGGGTCACGGCGCAGGAACAGGCGCAGCCGTCTGCGATCCGAGAGCGTGATCGCACCCGTCGTCGTCGAATACAGCGAATCGGTGTCGGCCGAGAACAGGTCCGCACGCGGCCAGTTCTGCAGCACTTCGAGCATCCGCTGGCCGGAGAAGGACTCCATCGGGAAGCCCGCGCGGTGGATGACCTCGCGGACCCGGTTGCAGACGACCGGGATGTCGAGCACGTTCTCGTGCAGGGCGGTGGTGGTGAACATGCCGAGGAACCGGTGTTCACCGGTGACTTTCCCGTTGTCGTCGAACGTCTTGACGCCGACGTAGTACGGGTACACCGGGCGGTGCACCGTGGACGGCGCGCTCGCCTGGGTCAGCACCAGCAGCGTCGGCGCGAGCGCGGACGCGGCCGTGTCAGGACCGGCGGTGAGGCTGCGCGCGGCCAGGCTGTCCTGGCGCAGCACGCCCAGCCCGGTGGCGAGCACCGCGCGCAGAGCGGGCTCGTCGCTGTCCGGGTGCGGATTGTCGATCAGCTCGTAGCGGCGGTAACCGAGGAAGGTGAAGTGGCCGTCGGCGAGCCAGCGCAGCAGCCGGGCGCCTTCCGCGACCTCGTGCGCGGACAGCCGCGGCGGGTTCCCGTCCAGCTCGTCGGCGAGACGGCGCGCCGTCTCCGTCATCTTGTCGGTGTCCTCGACGACCTCGCGGACGTCACCCAGCACCGACGACAGCCGGTTGTCCAGCTCGCGGGCGCGGTTCGGGTCCGTCACCAGGTCGATCTCGATGTACATCCACGATTCGGCGGCCGAGTTCGCCGGCGGCTCCGCCGGGTCGGCGGCCGGGTGGACCTCCAGCAGCTCGCCGGTCAGATCCCGGCTCACCACGACGATCGGGTGCACGATCCGCTGAACCTGCACCCCGTCCCGCGCGAACTCGGCCGCGACGGAGTCCACGAGGTACGGCATGTCGTCCGTGACGACCTGCACGACGGTGGCCTCACGCGTCCAGCCGTCTTCGGGGCCCGTCGGATTCAGCAGCCGCACCGCGGGACGGCCGGGCATCCGGTCCTTCGCCAGCTGCAGATGCGAACGGACGGCGCCGACGAGGTCGACGGGATCGTCACCGAGAATCTCTTCGGCCGGGATGTGCCGGTAGTACAGGCGGATCAAGTCGCCGATCTCCGGGGCGTACGCCGCCGCGGCGTCGATCAGGTCGTCCCGGATCTGCTCCGGGTTCGCCGACCGGCGCCGGGCGCCATCCTCGGTGCCGACATCTTTTCCGGGCGGGGACGAGACTCCCGTCGAGCTCATTTGAGGCAACTCTCCACTGTAGCGAGATTGACACCGCGACCGGCACGACTCTGTACCGGCCCAGACCCAACCTACAGCTCCGGACAGTCGGCTCCACAAGGCCGGGTCCCTCCCGGCCGTCGAAGATTTCCCTGCTCAGATACCGGAATCGCCGTGATCGGTTCAGCTACTCGCCGGTCACATCGGCGGTCTGTCCGGACCTTCCCTCGCCCCGCCGCACCGGGGTGACCAGCACCCATTCCCGAGCGAAGCCACGACGAGCCGTCTCATCGGGTCGACTGAATCGTTCAAGTCGCCTTCGGTTCCCACCGAGGTGGAGCAAGGGACCTTTGCTGTCGCCGGGTCAGTCGCTCCCGTTGGCGCGATGCCGGTCGTGGCCGTTGACGGGACGTTTTCCCGAGTCCTGGGAACCGAGTTGCTTCACGAGCGCGGCGGCACTGGCGGTACCCGCCTGATGCTCGGCGAGCGCGCGGGCGAGCAGATCCGCGAGACCCGCGTCCGGCGGCGGTTCCTCCTCCGCGATCGCGCGGGCATAGCTTTCCGGGAACGGCGTGACCGGCCGCCAGGAACCGGTGTCGGTCAGCGGGTCCAACGCCGGCGGCATCCGCAAACGCGGCAGCCACGGATCCGTGACCTCTTCCTTGGCGCTCGGGCGAGAGCTTTCCTGGGTCCCGCCTCCATACGACGGCGCCGGGTCCTCCCGAGGCGGCGGCGCGAGCGGAACGGCGGGTTCGCTGTACTCGACCGGAGGCTGCTCCCGGCGCACACGGCCGGTATCGGCGCGTTCTTCGGTGACAGGATCGGGTTGCACGGGATCCGCGGCGCCGTCCGCGCGACGACGGCCACCGCCGTGTCCGCCGGTGCTCGAGATGCCGAGCCGGTCCAGCACCGATTTCGCCGCCACGGAACCGTGTTCGGCGTCGTGCCTGGTCTTGCGCGAAACGGGAGTGGAGGACCGGCGGGCGCGCTCTTCGGCCGCCCACTCTTCGCTCTCCCACAACGGGGCGGCGGTACCCGGCGGCCCGGCCTCCGCCGCCATCCGCGGCCGGGGCTCGGCGGCGGGTTCGGGAGCGAGAAGCAGTTCCGGGACCACGGGCTCCGAGGCCGCCACGGGCAGCGGCTCCTCGGTCCGGGCGGGCGCCTCGACTTCGGAGCGGCGCCGCGCGGCCGGAGCCGGGGTTTCCGGCCGGGCGACCGCTGATTCGGGGACGACGGTCTCGTACGCCGCGGGAGCCTCCGAACGGTGGCGGCGCGCGCGCTCCGGTTTCGGACGCGACACCGGCTCGGGGCGCGGCGCGGGCTCCGGTTTCGGCGGCGGCAGCAGTTTCGGCGCGACAGGTTCCGCCTTGGGCTCGAACCTGATCGACGGCTTGGATTTCTTCGGCACCCGACGACGCCAGTCGCTGTCGGACACCACCTCTTCCCGGGCGGGCTCCGGACGGGACGGCGGCTTCAACACCGGTGCTTCGCTCTTTTCCGCGACCGGTACGACGGGGGGCTCCACCGGGCGCGGAGGCACGGCGGGGCGCGGAGGCTGGACCGGCGCGGGCCGAACCGGCGCGGGCTCCGCCTGTCTGCTCTGCCGCACGGGCCGCGGCGGCTCGCGAAGAACCGGCGGCTCGGTCGCGGCCCGCTTCGGCGGTGCCACGTCGATCGGCGCCATCACCGCGGTCACCTCGGCCGGTTCCGGCGCCGGAACCGGCGGTGGAGCGGGCGCCGCGGTGGCGGACGGTCGCGCGGAGGCGGACGGTCGCGCGGCGACGGCCCGCAGGACGTCGTCGAGGTCGACGGCGGCGTTCTCGGCCGCGCCGAACTCGCCGACCAGGACGTTGCACGCCTGCCTGCGCGCACGGGCGTGCAGATGCTCGGCGGCACGCGAACGGTGCAGGCAGCCGATGGCCTCCTCGGCCCGGCCGAGCCGTTCCTCGATCTGCGCGAGTTCCAGCCACAGCCGTGCCGTGACGGCGTGCAGATTGCGGTCCTCGGTCCCGGCGACCGCCTCACGGACGAGCATGCCCGCGGCTTCGCCGGACCCCGCGGGCAGCAGGACACGGGTGGCCACCGCCAGCCGCAGCCATGCGGCCGGCGCGATCCCGGCGGCCCGGACGGGCGCGTCGAGGATCGGCTGCGCGACCTCCAGCGCCATCTCCGTGTCGCCCCGGTCCAGCAACGCGCAGACGAGGTGCAGGACCAGCCTGATCCGGACGAGACCTCCGTCGTCGTCAGGGTTTCCGAGCTTTTCGAGCATGCCCAGCCCGGTCCGCGCGGCATCGGCGGCGGACGTCAGATCCCCGTGACGGCGACGGTGCGCCGACACCCCGACCCGCAGCATCGCGCGGATCAGCAACTGCGAGTCCGCCGTCATCGAGCCGTCGCCGAGCACGAGCTTGTCCGCCTCGGCGAGCACACGGTCCAGTTCCGCCTTGCGGCCGAACTGCGCCAAGCAGCCGACGAGGTGACACAACGCCTCCGCCCGGTGCGACGGCGAAACCGCCGGATCCGCCAGCAACGGACGCAGCGCGGCCAGCCCCGTCAGCGGGATGCCGACGCTGCGCGCGCAGACCGCCAGATCGATTCTCAGCCGAGCGGCGATGTCGCCGTAACCCGCGTGTTCCGCGGCGCGCAGGGCGGCCACTGCCCGGCCGACCGTCCGGGGTCGGCCACCGAGCCGCACCCGAGCGCTCACCACCAGGCTTTCCGCACGGATCCATTGCTCGTCGGCCCCGGCGGCCTCGGCGAGCGCGGCCGCGCGCTCCCCGAGGACCAGGGCGAGCTCGGGCGCCCTCAGGTGCAGGGCGTCCGCGCGTTCGATCAGCCTGCCGACAGCGGACAGGGTTCCCCCGGTGGCAGCCGTCCGCCCACCCACCATGGTGGTGGGTGGGCCCGGCCGTTGGCGCTTGCTGGCTTCCACGGGGAACCCCCGGCCCTCAGTCGCGGGTCAGCTTGCGATGGGTGACGCGGTGCGGACGAGCCGCCTCGGCACCGAGACGTTCGACCTTGTTCTTCTCGTAGCCCTCGAAGTTACCTTCGAACCAGAACCATTGCGAGGGGTTCTCGTCCGTGCCTTCCCAGGCGAGGATGTGCGTCGCGACCCGGTCGAGGAACCACCGGTCGTGCGAGATGACCACGGCGCAGCCGGGGAACTGCTCGAGAGCGTTCTCCAGCGAGCCAAGGGTCTCGACGTCCAGGTCGTTCGTCGGCTCGTCGAGCAGGATCAGGTTCCCGCCCTGCTTGAGGGTCAGCGCCAGGTTCAGCCGGTTGCGCTCACCACCGGAGAGCACGCCCGCCGGCTTCTGCTGGTCCGGACCCTTGAAACCGAACGCGCTGACGTAGGCACGCGAGGGCATTTCGGTCTGCCCGACGTGGATGTAGTCCAGCTTGTCCGAAACCACCTCCCACACCGTCTTCTTCGGGTCGATCCCGCCCCGATTCTGGTCCACATAGGACAGTTTGACCGTCTCGCCGATCTTGACCCGGCCGTCGTCCGGCTCCTCGAGCCCGACGATCGTCTTGAACAGGGTCGTCTTGCCGACACCGTTCGGCCCGATCACACCGACGATGCCGTTGCGCGGCAGGTCGAACGACAGCCCGTCGATCAGCACACGGTCGTCGAAACCCTTGCGCAGCTTCTCGACCTCGACGACCACGCTGCCCAGCCGGGGCCCCGGCGGGATCTGGATCTCTTCGAAGTCGAGCTTGCGGTGTTTGTCCGCCTCCGCGGCCATCTCCTCGTAGCGGTCGAGCCGGGACCGCGACTTGGTCTGGCGCGCCTTGGCGTTGGACCGGACCCATTCGAGTTCGGACTTCAGCCGCTTGGCGAGCTTGGCGTCCTTCTTGCCCTGGACCTCGAGGCGCTCGCGCTTCTTCTCCAGGTACGTCGAGTAGTTGCCCTCGTAGCCGACGACGCGGCCGCGGTCGAGCTCCATGATCCACTGCGCGACGTTGTCCAGGAAGTACCGGTCGTGGGTGACGGCGAGGACGGCACCGGCGTAGTTCGCGAGGAACTGTTCCAGCCACAGCACGCTTTCGGCGTCCAGATGGTTGGTGGGCTCGTCGAGGAGCAGCAGGTCCGGCGCGGACAGGAGCAGCTTGCACAGTGCGACCCGGCGGCGCTCACCACCGGAGAGGTGGGTGACCGGCTCGTCCGGCGGCGGGCAGCGCAGCGCGTCCATCGCCTGTTCGACCGTGGAGTCGATCTCCCACGCGTCGGCGTGGTCGAGCTCCTCCTGGAGCTTGCCCATCTCCTCCATCAGCTCGTCGCTGTAGTCGGTCGCCATGAGCTCGGCGACCTCGTTGAAGCGGTTGAGCTTGACCTTGATGTCGCCCAGACCCTCTTCGACGTTCTCGCGGACGGTCTTTTCCTCGTTGAGTTCCGGCTCCTGCATGAGGATGCCGACGCTGGCGCCAGGCTGGAGGAAGGCTTCGCCGTTGCTGGCCTGCTCGATCCCCGCCATGATCTTCAGAACGGTGGACTTACCCGCGCCGTTCGGCCCCACCACGCCGATCTTGGCGCCGGGGTAGAACGCGGTGCTGACGTCGTCGAGGATGACCTTGTCCCCGACGGTCTTGCGCACCTTCTTCATGGTGTAGATGAACTCGGCCATACAACCGATCGTAGAGCGAGCCGATCGAGGCCTTGACGGCGGTCACCATCGAACTACCGAAAGTCAGCAAGATATCACTGAGCGAGCATCGCAACCTCACGCCACGGGTGCGTCCTCCAGCGCGATGACCATGGGATTCCCCGCGGGCGGCGGTGCCGACGGGATCGCCCTGGGCCGGTCCCGCCCGATCCGGTGGATCTCGGCCGAGCAGCGCGCGAGGTTGGGGCCGATGGAGAAGGCCTCAAGCTCAGGTAGACCCAGAGGTGCCGGGATCTCCTCCGCGGTCTCGGCGCCACGCAGCCGTCCGGCCACGATCACCGGGTCCCCTTTGCTCAGGCACGAGAACGCCGCCATCGCCAGCTTGCGCCAGCAAGTGACCTTGACCGCGAGCTGCCGCCCCTCGCCCCACTCCCCTCTTTCCTTGTCGTACCGGCGTTCGACACTCCGCAAGCCGAACGACACGACGTCGTGCCCGTGCACCCGCTCCGGATGGTGGACCGGTTCGCTGGTCAGGTTGCCGATCATGGTCACCCACGTTTCGCCCATCGCCATCACACTCGCCTTTCTCCTCGATCCGGGCCCTTCCCGGGGTTTCCCTTGAGCACAGACTGCCTCGGATCGAAGGGCGGAAAAGGACACGAACCGGATCTGTGGACAACTCCGGGCGTTGCAGGCTTCCTGTGGACAACTGGAGGTCGAACGCCGGGCGGATCGGCGGAATGTGCTACTCGGCGAGTTCGGGCAGGAGGACGTTTAGTGGCGCCCTAGGAACCCTGCCCCGGCTCCCGGCCCTGATCGGCGAGTTTCTTCAGCATCGCGTTGTAGGCGTTCAGATCCGCGTCACCCGAGGCTTCCTCCCGGCGATCCCGGCGCCGCGCCTCCCGCTCGTCCTGACGCGCCCACTGCACCAGCAGCGCGATGAGCACCAGCAGTACCGGCAGCTCGCCGGACGCCCACGCGATCCCGCCGCCGAGCCGCTGGTCGGTCAGCAGGTCGGTGACCCACGGCAGTTTCAGCCCACGGTAGAAGTCCTGTCCGAGCACGGTCTGCATGCTCATCAGCGCGATCCCGAAGAACGCGTGGAACGGCATGGCGGCGAACATCATCCCCAGCCGTCCCAGCGGCGGGAGCCGGCGCGGCGCCGGGTCGACACCGATCACCGGCCAGTAGAAGACGTACCCGGCGAGCAGGAAGTGCGCGTTCATCGCCAGATGCGCCCAGTGGTAGTTCAGCGCGGAGTCGAACAGACCCGAGAAGTACAGGCCGTAGAAGGAACCGACGAACAGCAGCAGCGCGACGATCGGATGCGTCAGGAACCGCGAAAGCGGCGAGTGCACGAACGCGAGCAGCCATTCACGCGGTCCGGGCGGGGCGTCCTTGCCCGCCGTGGGCAACGCGCGCAGCGCGAGCGTCACGGGTCCGCCGAGCACGAACAGCACCGGCGCCACCATGGACAGCAACATGTGGTTGCCCATGTGCACGCTGAACATCGCGGGCGCGTACCGCCCGATGCCGGACGACGTCGCGATCAGCAGCACGAAACAGCCCGCGAGCCACGCGGTCGTCCGGCCGGTGGCCCAGGTGTCGCCGCGGCGCCGCAGCCGCCGGACCCCGGCGAGGTACAGCCCGGCGAGAACGATCGCGAGGGTGCCGTAGACGAGGTCGAACCGCCAGTCCGTGAGCAGCCGGAAGACGGTCGGCGGACCGTAGAGGTCGTAGCCGATCAGCAGTTCCGTGGTCGACGGCTGGGTGAGCGATTCCTGCGGCGGCGGGGTCTTCGCGAGCCCGGTGGCGATGCCGATCGTGATGAACATGATCAGCACTTCGACCGCGGCGAGCCGCAGCAACTGCCCGCCGCCCGCGCCGTTCACCAGGCCGGCGACGCCCTTCTGCCGTTGCTGATGCCCGAAGACGCCGAGCAGCAGCAACGCGACGATCTTCGCGACCACCAGCAGGCCGTAGTCGGTGGTGAACAGGTCGGCGATCCTGATCCGCACCAGCGCGTTGACGATGCCGGAGACCGCCATCACGATCCAGCAGACCAAGGCCAGCTTGGAGAACCGCGTCGCGGCGAGCTTGAGGTTCTCGCCGCGGCGCCAGCCGAGCGCGAGCAGCGCCACCAGCCCGCCGACCCACAGCGCGGCGGCGACCAGGTGGTACAGCAGGCTGTTGGTCGCCATGTCGTGCGAGCCGCCACTCGCTGAATGCCCGGTGACCGCGACCGGGACCAGGCCGCCGACGGACAGGAAGAAGACCACCGTCGTCCAGCCCCAGGTCAGCGCGAGACGGCAGCCGAGCGCGACCAGCAGGGCGATCAACGCGGTGAACAGCCAGGCCTTCGGCTGCTCGATGGCGTCCACGAGGTCGATCAGCACCTGCGGTGAAAGCACCTCGGTGAACGGGCGACCCGCGCCGTCGGCCGCGGAGAAGAAGATCGACGCGGCCGCCGCGAAGAACCAGACCCACGCGGCGACGCCCGCGACGCGGATGGCCGCGTAACCGTCGGCCGCGAGCGTGCCGGACTTCTGCGGCGGGACCAGGAACGCGGCGAGCAACAGCGAACCCACGCACAGCACGGAAGCCGACTCGGCCAGTACCCGGACGACGGTGATGCCGTAGCGGGTCACCAGCCCCGGATCCGGGAGTCCGGCGATGACGTAACCCGCGCCACCGGTCAGCGCGACCAGGCCGACGGCCACCACCGCGGCCAGGAGCGCCCCGATCGACACCAGCGGCAGGACACCGGCCTTCCGCACGGGTGGGGCCGGTTTCGTCTCGGGGTCTGAAGGCACGTCACGAGGGTATGCCGGACGCGCAACCGGCAAGATGGCGGCGTGCGGATCATCCTGTTGAGGCACGCCGAGTCGCTGGGCAACATCGACGAGCTCGCCTATACGCGCATCCCCGACCACGCCCTGCCGCTCACGGACACCGGCCGGGAGCAGGCGAGGCTGGCAGGCCCGGAGCTCCGGGAAGTCCTCGGCGGACAGTGGACGGCGGTCTATGTCAGCCCGTATCTGCGGACACGGGAAACGTTGCGGCTACTGGATATCCGTGACTCTTGCGAGCGGATCGTGCCGGAGCCGAGGCTGCGGGAACAGGACTGGGGCAACCTCCAGGATCCGCTGGAGCAGGAGGTCCAGAAACAACGGCGCCACGAGTTCGGGCACTTCTTCTACCGGCTGCCCTTCGGCGAGTCCGGCGCGGACGTCGACGACCGGGTCGCGGCGTTCCTCAGCGAACTGGCGGCGTGCGGCGAAGATCACCCCGAGACCGTGCTCGTCGTCTCACACGGGTTGACCATCCGGTTGCTGTGCCGGCGGCTCTTCGGCTGGAGCATCGAGCTGTTCGAGTCCCTGTCGAACCCGACGACGTGCGAATACCGGATCGTCGAGCGGGTGGGCGACAAATGGACGCTGGACCGCCCGTTCCGCCAGTGGCGGGACTCACCCGACGGGGAGACGCAAGACTGACGGCGCGAGGAGCACCACCCTCGTTCCCAGCCCAGGGCTGGATTCGATCCGCGCGAAACCCCCGATCTCCGCCATCCGCGCGATGATCGAGTTCTCGAGGCCGAAGCCGCGCCGCCGGTCTCCGACGTCGAAACCGGCGCCGTGATCGCGCACCGTCAAGGAAACCCCGCCGCCGATCTGTTCGACGCTGACCACGGCCCGTCTGGTCCCGGAGTGCTTCAACGTGTTGCGCAGGGCTTCCCTGGCCGAGTCGTGCAGCGCCATGGCCGCCTCTTCCGGAAGCTCCGGAGCTGAGTCGTCCTGGATGACCACCTCGGCGCGCAGCCCCTCCGCGGCCATTTCGGCGGCGAGCAGCCGCAGCCGCTGGTGCAGCCCGATCCCCTCGGTGGATTCGTGTTCGAGGCTGATGCGGATGCGCATCGCCTGGGCGCGAGCGGTCCGGCGGACGCGGTCGAGGCTGGCCGCCGGGTCGAGTTCGTCGGCGGGCGCGGGGATCGCGAACGACTCCATCACCTGCAGGACGGTGTCGTGGACGTCGCGGCGGTGCCGTTCGCGTTCCGCCGCCCGGCCCTGCTGCTCCCCGAACCCGAGCGCGAACCGCATCGACGCGCCGACCAGGCCGACGACCGCGAGTGACGCCACCAGCGCGGTCGTGAGAGTGAGAAGGAGACCGAGCGAGGAGGCCGGGTCCAGCAGCGTGTGCGGAACCACCGCGCATCCGATGGCCAGCGCCCCCGCCGGCGCGCCGCGCAGCAGGGCCCAGATCATCACCGTGCCCATCAGATGGGTCCAGGTGATCGACGTGATCGCGGTGTCCTGCGCGAACGGCGCCGCCCCCAAGGCGAAGAGGACGGCGAATCCGGTGTCCGCCACCGGGACCAGCCTCGTCCCGGTGGCGGAGTGGCGGAAGAACCAGACGGCTTCGGCGATGTTCGGCACCAGGTGCAGCACCGCGAACGTCCACAGCACCGACGATCCGCCGAGACCCGCCGTCCACAGCGCCTGCACCAGCATCGCCAGCCGGAACGCCACCGGGATCAGGACGAGCCAGGGCAACGTGGTCTGCACCAGCCGCGCCGGGATCCCGGGGACCTGATGACGACCGGTCAGGACCCCTACGCCGCCCACGAGCATCAATACCCTCACGCCGCCCCTCCCCCGGATCAGCCTTCCTGAAACAGCGGCAAAGTCGCATTCATTTCAGTTTACCGAGCAATCAGCTTGCCCGTGGCCTGGCGGGGATGTCAACGGGCGACGGGTTCGACGGCCTCCTCACGTTTCCGCGCCCGCGCCGCGGCCACCGCGGACGGCACGATCAGCGCGGCGGTCAGGCCGACGAAAAGGAACGACACCGAAAGCGACGTCACCTGCGCGATCCCGCCGATCAGCGGCGGCCCGGCGAGGAAACCGGTGTAGGCGATCGCCGTGACGAAGGCCAGTTCCCGCTCGCCTCCCGTTCCGTCGGCGCGTTTGCCCGACGCTCCCGCGAGGCTCAGGGCGATCGGGAAGGCCGCGGCGAGCCCGGCACCCGCCAGCGCGAAGCCGACGAATCCGAACACCGGAAGGCTTGCCAGGGCGGCGAGCACGAGACCGGCCGCGGCGATCCCGGCGCCCACCGCCAGCGCACGCGTCGCGCCGAAACGGTTCTGCAGCCAGGCGCCCGCGAGCCTGGCGAACGCCATGGCCAGCGCGAACCCGGAGTAGGCGAAGGCCGCCGCCCCGTCGCCGACCCCGTGCACGGACGTCATCAGCAGGGCGGACCAGTCCGAACTCGCACCCTCCGCGATCGCCGAGAACAGCGCGATGGCGGCGAGCAACCAGAGGACGGGACGTTTGATCGGCGGCACTCGCGGCTTCTCGACGGGTTCGGTGTGCACGGGCCGCGCGCCGGGCACGGCCACGATGACGAGGGCCAGCACGACCAGCGCGGACAACGCGGCGACCGTGAGATGCCGCCCCGGCGACCACTGGTGCGACGCGGCGAATCCGGCGGCGACGGAGCCCGCCAGCGCGCCGAAGCTGAATCCGGCGTGCAGGATCGGCATGATGACTCGTCCGGTCCGGCGCTCCACCTCGACGCCCGCGACATTCATCGCCACGTCCAGCGCGCCGACGCTCGCTCCGAGGACGAACAGCGCCCCGGCGAGCAGGACGACCGACGTCGAGAAGCCGATCATCGGCAGCGCGGCGCAGGCGATGATCGTGCTGCCCGCGACCACCGCGCGGGCGCCGTGCCGTTCGATCAGCCGTCCCGAAACCGACGCCGCGATCAGCATGCCGACGCTGGCGCCCAGCAGGGCCAGCCCGAAGACACCCGGTGAGGCGTTCACCCTTTCCGACAACGCCGGAGTCCGCGGCGCCCAGGAGCCGAGCGCGGCTCCGTTGAGCGCGAACACGACGAAAACGGCCGTACGGTCACGCATAGACCCCAGTCTCCTTTCGATTCCTCTTCCCCCAGAATGACTTAAGCGCTTCAGAAAGTCCACCGGCCCTGTCCGTGACTAGACTGCGGCGGTGACCAGCACGCGACGGCGAAGGCCGACGTTGGACGATGTCGCCGACGCCGTCGGGGTGTCGCGCGCGACCGTCTCCAACGCCTACAACCGGCCCGATCAGCTGTCCGCCCAGCTGCGGGAAGAGGTGCTTCGCGCGGCCAAGAAGATCGGGTACGCGGGGCCGAACCCGACCGCGCGCAGCCTCGCCACCAGCCGCACCGGCGCGATCGCCGTCCTGCTCGACACGAATCTTTCGACGGCGTTCTCGGATCCCGCGTTGTCGGTCACCCTCGACGCGCTCTCGACCGTCGTCGACCCCGAGGGCCACGCCCTTCTGCTGCTCCCCGGCGACGGCGAGAGCGGCGGCCCGCGCGCGGAGCGGATCCTGACCGCGCAAGCCGACATCGCGGTGGCGTATTCGCTGGCCGACGGCGCGCCGGCGCTGACCGCGGTCCGGGACCGGGGCCTGCCGCTGGTGGTGATCGATCAGCCGCACATCCGCGGTTCGGCCAGGATCGGGGTCGCGGACCGGGCGGGAGCGGCCGCCGCGGCCCGGCACCTGGTGGAACTCGGGCACCGGCGGATCGGGATCTTCTCGGCGCAGTGCCTCTCGGCGCCGCGCGGCGGCGAACTGAGCGTTTCGGAGGCAGGGAACAGCCGGTTCCACGACAACCGCGAACGGATGGCCGGTTACCTGGAGACGCTGACCGAGGCGGGGATCCCGGCAGCGGACGTGCCGATCTGGGAGGCGTCCGGGCTCTCGGTCGAAGGAGCCCTCCCGAGCGCCTTCGGCCTGCTGGACCGGCACCCGCGGCCGACGGCTCTGCTGTGCATGTCGGACCTGCTGGCGCTGGCGGCGATCTCGGCCGCCAGACATCTCGGCCTGTCGGTCCCGGGTGATCTCTCGGTCGTGGGCTTCGACGACGTCCCGCCCGCCCGGTGGTCCGAACCACCGCTGACGACCGTCCGGCAGGATCTCGCCGCCAAGGGACGGGCGGCGGGCGAGCTGGTGCTGAGCCTGCTGCGCGGGGAGAAGACCCCCGCTCCCGCCGAGGTACCCGCCGAACTGGTCGTCCGGGACTCCACCGCGCCCGCGTAGCAGTCGATTTCGGCAAGCGCAAGGCGGTCTCGGCGATATGTGGAGAACTCGCCCCGATCGAGCGGCGCACAACTACTTATCCACAGAAGTAGAAATGCGGGCAGACAAAGCCTTCTCCTCGGGTCATCGTGGAATCACACATTCACCGACGGCCCTCGTGCCGCCGATTCACGGGGGAGAACCCAGCCATGCAACGACGTTTGACGAACCTGCGCGCCCGCCTCCCGCACGTGCTCCTGCTGGCCATGGCCGGCCTGCTGACCAGCGCCGGAGTCGCGAGCGCCACCGCCGCGCCGCCTGAACCCGCCTGCCAGAAGGGCGAGTTCTGCGTATGGGGCGAAGAATCGTACGGCGGCGCGGTGCACAAATTCGACCTGCGCACGTCCAATCCCGAGGAATGCATTCCCCTGCCCGAAGGCTTCGAAGGCCATTCGTTCGTCAACCGGCTGAGCAGGGACGTGACGATTTACCAGAGCGAGGAGTGCACGACCGAAGGAGATTTCATCACCTATCCGGGTGGCGGCACCTACGTACCCCAGGGACCGTTCGTGATCCGCGCCCTCAAGATCTGGGACTGACCACCCGGCGGTTCGTGCCGGTCGCTCGCGGAGGAGTCGACTCGCGACCTGCGCGAACCCAGGGGCCGCTCCCCCGAAGCGGCCCCGGCCCGTGAGCGCGTCACCCCGCGTCGTGACGCGCTCACGGGCGTTCCAAAAAACGGTGGGCTCGACCTGAAACGATCTGGCGGTGTCGAACGATCGACAGGTAGGCGACGGCTAAGCTGCCGATGCTGGGCGACACCCAACGTCGCCGACGTCGGCCCTCGTAGCTCAGCTGGATAGAGCAAGAGCCTTCTAATCTCTAGGTCGCAGGTTCAAGTCCTGCCGGGGGCACGTCGCGGCTGGTCACACGCACTGTGTGACCAGCCATCTCAAACTCAGAAGGTGCTGAGTCAGCACAAACTCAGCACTTTGGATTCGCGCCAGGGCCGAGCGGATCGCACCGCCGGAGCATCTCGGGATGCCTCGGTGGCGACCCTGGCCCGGCTCTGGGCCTTCCGGGCCGGACTCGTGTTCCTGGCCGTCCGCGTCGTCAGTGTGGTCATGCTCACCGCGATGGCGGCCCAGCGTGGCTTGCCCGTCATCGACCGGCTCACCGCCTGGGACGGGCAGTGGTACCTGCAGCTGGCCGAGCACGGCTACCGCGGCATGACCGGCACCCTGGACGCGGCCGGGCAGCCGTACGCGGACGCGCCGCTGGGCTTCTTCCCCTGTACCCGTGGACGATCAACGTCATAGGCCAAACGGGCGTACCGCTCGTCGCGGCCGGCCTGATCGTGTCGACGGTCGCCGGGATCACCGCCGCGTGCGGGTTGGAGCGGATCGGCCGCCTCGTCGGCGGGGACCGCGTCGGCCTGGTGCTCGTCGCGCTCTGGGCGGGTGCCCCGATGGCGATCACCCAGAGCAGGGTCTACACCGAATCGTTATTCGTGGCGTTCGCCGCCTGGGCGATTGTCGCGCCGCTCGGGCTCGTGGGGTGGTGGGGATACGTCGCGGCACGGACCGGCAGCCTGACGGGTTGGCAGGACGTCGAGCTGCGCGGGCGGGGCGTGCACTTCGGCGGCGGTCGGGAAGCGCTCGGCTACGTCGGCCGGATCCTCGGCGGGCGAATCCACTACTACCTCACCGCGGAGTTGGCCGACCCCGACGTTCGGTGGCTCGTTCCCCGATGCCAAGAAGGCCACTCGAACGCGCTGCGACACGCCCGCCTCCAAACCGACCGCGTCGCCGAGCCGTACATGGTCCACGCCCCTCGGCAGATGGCCGGCGAGATGATGCTCGGCCATTGGTTGATGGCGCGATGGGAACACCTCGGCGTTCAACGTGCAGATCGTCGAGATCTCCAAACACTCGCTGACCGTGCTGTGGAACGCGGATCTTCCCGCGCCGACGTGCGAGCAGATCACGGACTCGATCTCGCGGATCCGGTTCGCCTGGTGGGCCGGGCGCGATGTCGGCGAGAAGCCGCGCGTACTCACCGCACGACGGTGACCCCTTGATCCGCCTGGTCAGCGCGTCGCCCTTCGACGCGCTGAAGAGGTATCCAAACCTTCCATCCACCCGCAACGAATAGAGGCGACATGAACTATCGGATCGACAAGAACGGCAGGCACACGATGGTGTCACCCGGCCTCTATGACCGTCTTGTTGAGGCACTATCTCCAGACGCTGATCAAGAGACGCGAGACAGCGCGCTTGAGGAACTGCGTTCCTGCCGGGAGAGCGGAATCTCCCGGCCCCGATCCACGGCAGCAGATGCCGTGGTGCTGGAGCCTGTCTCCAGCACAAACCCCCGCAACTGAAGGAGCAATTTCGTTGTCTCACAACATCGCCAATGACGGTCTCGCGTGGCGAAAGGCGAAGGCGAGTGTCGGCGAGGGCGCGTGCGTCGAGCTGGCGGTGACGCCGACCGGCGAGATCGCGCTACGCAACAGCAATCGCCCCGCAGAGGGCACCCTCCCGTTCACCAAGCGCGAGATCGCCGCCTTCCTCACTGGCGCGCGGGATGGCGAGTTCGACGACATGGTCGTCTAGCGGTACCTCGAAGCTCCGGCCGACGTGCCTGTCCCCTTGCGGGCACGTCGGCCGGGTTCCAGACCACCGCGTCGCGAACTGCGCGGTGAGGGCCAGGCGAGCGGGCCCGGATGGGGGCGAAGGCCCCGACGTAGACGTGGCGTCGGGGCCCTCGCGTTTCCATGCAACCGAAAGGATCGAACACCCCGAATGAGCGTCGAGAACCTACATGCCGAGATGCTCGCACTAGCTGCGGAGTTCGGTCGGTTCTATGACCGCCTCTGCCCGCTCTACACCGAGTGGAACGAGCTCGTCGCGACATACACCCACCACGGGCTTCCCGGTGGAATCGCCGCGACTCCGCAACGCCGCGGGCGCTGAGGTCCGGTTTCCCCGCGAAGTGGTCCATCCGCATCGCGGGGCGCTATAGGTTGTGCGCATGTACGTGCCGACGCCGACACAGCGCGACCCGCATCCGGCCGACGGGCCTCCGTGGTGGCTGGTCATCGGGCCCGGGTTCGCCGCGCTCATCGGCCTGTTCCTGCTGACGGTGATCTACCGCTTCGACGGCGGGTCTGCCCTGCAGATCGACCTGGGCATGTCCAACCAGTCCCTGCTGCTGAACGGCCTCGTCGCGTACCTCGTCGCGGCCGCGCTCGCCTTCCCGGCGGGCCTGCTGCTCGGCGGGCGCTTCCCGACGTCGGTGACCGTGCCCGCGATCGTTTTGATGCTCCTGGGCGTATTGCTGGTCGCCTTCGTCCCCAGCAGCGGCCTGCTCCTGGTCGGCCGGGTGCTCAACGGACTCGGCGCGGGCGCCGCCCTCGGCGTGACCGTCGCGCTGATCCGGCGGCTCAGGACCGGCCGCGGCGCCGCGGCCGGGGTGGCAGCGGGCCTCGGTGTCCTCGCTTTGGTGCTCGCGCCGGTCCTCGGTGGACTGCTTTCGGACGTCACCGGCTTTCGCGTGGTGTACGTGGTGGCCGCGCTGTTCGTGTTCGTCGCGCTCGTCGTCGCCGGAGTCCTCGGCATCGTCGCGCTGGCCAAGGCGAAATCACCGGCACGGCCGATGCCGTACCCGCCGCATGCCTGACCTTCAGTCGCCGAGTCCCCGCAACGCCACGAGCACTTCGTCCGGCACGTCGAGCCCGGCTTCCACTTCGGACACCTTCGCGGCCACGCGCCGGTACGTCGCCCGGCCGCGGGCGCTGAGGTGGACCAGCACGCGGCGCCTGTCGGCGGCGTCGACCTCGCGGTAGGCCTGCGCGGTGGTCACCAGTTTGTCGACCACCCTCGTCAGCGTCGGGGCGGTGGCCAGCGTCCGGTCGGCGAGGTCGGCCATGGCGAGGCCGCCCTTGCCGCTCAAAGCGTCCAGCACCAGCCACTGGTCCAGGGTGAGACCTTCCTTGGCGAGCACCTGTTCCACCTTGGCGGCGACGGCACGGGCGGCACGGGTGAGCGAGCCGGTGAGCGACCTTCCGGCGGTCGTGACGCCGCGTGTCCCCATATCCCGTCCCCTTGCCAAAACCGGACACCCTCGCAATACTTCCAGGTGAAAGCACTTTGACCTTACCGGGCCACCGCACGGAGCGCCATGCCCCTACGCCTCGCCACCAGGCCCCGTGACGACACCTGGCGTGTGGCCATGGTGGTCCCGTTACAGGGGCCCGCCGGACTGTTCGGCCCGTCGTGCGAGGCGATCACGGAACTGGCCGTCCACGAACTCAACGAAGCCGGCGGCATCCTCGGCAGGCAGGTCGAGGCCGAGGTGGTCGACGGCGGCGGCAGTCCCACGCAAGTAGCCGGCGACTTGCGGCGTCTCGTCGACAGCGGGCGGGTCGACGCGGTGAGCGGCTGGCACATCTCGTCGATCCGGCACGCGCTCGCGCCGGTCGTGGCCGACAGGGTGCCGTACGTGTACACCTCGCTCTACGAAGGCGGCGAGCGCCGCTCGGGCATCTTCTGCACGGGCGAGACGCCGCGCTGCCAGATCGAACCGGCACTGCGCTGGCTGCGCGACCACCTCGGCGCCCGGCGCTGGTTCGTCGTCGGCGACGACTACGTCTGGCCACACCGGTCGACCCGCGCGATCCGCCAGTACGCGAAGGATCTCGATCTGCGCATCACCGGCGAGGCGTTCGTCGGGCTCGGCGCGGGCGACATGTCCACAATGGTCCGCAAGGTCGAACGGTCCACAAGCGACGGTGTGCTCATGTTGCTGGTCGGACAGGACGCGGTGCGCTTCAACCGGGCCTTCGCCGCGCACGGGCTCGGCGACCGGCTGATCCGGTTCAGCCCGCTGATGGAGGAGAACATGCTCCTCGCGAGCGGCGCGAACGCCACCACCGACCTCTACGTCTCCGCCGCCTACTTCCGTTCCATGGTCACGGCCGACGCGATGGACCTGCTCGGCCGCTACGTCGACCGCAACGGCCCCGGCGCCCCTGCTCTGAACAACGCCGCCGAATCCTGTTACGAGGGACTGCACACGCTGGCGGAACTCGTCCGCCGGGCGGGAACACCCGATCTGCCCGCGCTCAACGCGGCGATCGACGGCGTCGCCTACCACGGTCCGCGTGGCACGATCGAGTTCCGCGGGCAGCAGGCCGACCAGCACGTCCATCTCGCGGTAGCCGACGGCTACGACTTCGAAGTCCTCACCCGGCTCTGAACCAACACCCCCCTTGACTCGCTCCGGCGCACCACATACTTTCATTTGAAATTATTCCATGTGACATCGATTACGCGGAGGTGAGCATGGGCAACGTGGGCCTGCTCTACGTCGGCGCCGCCTTGATGATCAACGGCCTGATGTTGCTCGGCCGGATACCACCGCGTTCGGCGGCGGTGCTGAACCTCTTCGTCGGCGCACTGCAGTGCGTCACCCCGACCGTGCTGATCGTGCAGGCGGACGGGGACCAGGACGCGATCCTCGCCGCGTCCGGCCTGTACCTGTTCGGTTTCACCTATCTGTACGTCGGCATCGCGAACCTCGCCGGCCTGGCGCCCGAAGGCATCGGCTGGTTCTCGCTCTTCGTGGCGGGCGCCGCCGTGGTGTACGCGGGAATCGCCTTCTGGCATGACAACGACCCGGTGTTCGGTGTCATCTGGCTGTCCTGGGCTCTGCTGTGGACCTTGTTCTTCCTGGTGCTCGGCCTCGGCAAGGAGCATCTGACGCGGTTCACCGGCTGGACCGTCCTGCTGCTCAGCCAGCCGACGTGCACGCTGCCCGCCTTTCTCGGCCTCATCGGCGCGTACCACAGCGACGGAGGCACCGCACTGCTCGCGGCCGCGATCGCGGTGGCGCTGATCGCGGCGGCCGGATCACTCGACGTCCTGAAAAACCGTTCGGAGAAAAGGAGTCTTCATGCGACACGGTGACATTTCCGCCAGCCCCGACACGGTCGGCGTCGCGGTGGTCAACTACAAGATGCCGCGCCTGCACACCAAGGCCGAGGTCCTCGGCAACGCCCGCAAGATCGCCGAAATGGTGGTGGGCATGAAGTCCGGACTGCCGGGCATGGACCTCGTGGTGTTCCCGGAGTACTCGACGCAGGGCATCATGTACGACGCGGGCGAGATGTACGAGACCGCGGCGACCATCCCCGGCGAGGAGACCGAGATCTTCGCCGCCGCGTGCCGGGAAGCCCGGACCTGGGGCGTTTTCTCCATCACCGGCGAGCGGCACGAAGACCACCCGGACAAGCCGCCGTACAACACGCTCGTGCTCATCAACGACCGCGGCGAGATCGTCCAGAAGTACCGCAAGATCCTGCCGTGGTGCCCGATCGAAGGCTGGTACCCCGGCGAAGACACCTACGTCAGCGACGGCCCCAAGGGCATGAAGATCTCGCTGATCATCTGCGACGACGGGAACTACCCGGAGATCTGGCGCGACTGCGCGATGAAGGGCGCCGAACTGATCGTGCGCTGCCAGGGCTACATGTACCCGGCCAAGGAGCAGCAGGTCCTGATGGCCAAGGCGATGGCATGGGCCAACAACTGCTACGTGGCCGTGGCGAACGCCGCCGGTTTCGACGGCGTGTACTCGTACTTCGGCCATTCCGCGATCATCGGCTTCGACGGGCGCACGCTCGGCGAGACCGGCGAAGAGGAATACGGGATCCAGTACGCGCAGCTGTCGGTCTCGGCGATCCGCGACGCGCGGGCCTACGACCAGTCGCAGAACCACATCTTCAAGCTGCTGCACCGCGGTTACACCGGCGTGCAGGACGCCGGCGAAGGCGACAAGGGCGTGGCGGACTGCCCGTTCGACTTCTACAAGCTCTGGGTCACCGACGCCAAGAAGGCGCAGGAGAAGGTGGAGTCGATCACCCGCGACACCATCACTCCTCGGAACCCATGATGAGGACGGTGAGCCGGACACCCCGTGACGTGTGGGCGAAACTCAGCGCCAGCGGGACGAGCACCAGCGCGAAATAGATCCACAAAGGCCAGTGGTACAGATGATTCAGGTGCCACGTTTCCTTGAGGGCGATGAAGAAGGCGCCCGCGGTCACGATGAACCAGCCGCGGGCCTTGTTGGCGAAGGTGGCCATGGTGCGCCGCTGCTCGGCCGTGAACGACTTCATGACCTCGCGGTGCACCTTGCGCCGCCGCCGGCGTTCCTTGGCGATGGCCACCGGCGGCAGCAGCCACCACCAGCGCGAAACGGGCTCGCCGTAGGAGGGGCGGGGCGTGTCCTTGACCGACCGCAGATCTCCGAACCGCTCGCTTTCCTCGCGGAGTTCGAGCGCGCCCTGGTACATGGGCCCGGCGACTAGGAGCCAGCCGCCGAGGAAGGCGGACCAGGCGGTGAAGTACTCGATGTGGATCACCCCTCCCCGGACCACCGACGTCCGTGATCCGCGATGATCAGCTTATCCGCCCTAGACTCGAGACCATGGACAGGATCGACAGCGGCACCCGGGTGATCGCCGCTCCGCCCGAGACCGTCTACAAAGCCCTCCTCGACAGGGAAGCCCTCGAAACCTGGCTGCCACCCGAAGGCATGCGGGGCCGGATCGAGCAGTGGGATCCGCGGCCCGGTGGCGGCTTCCGGATGATCCTCACCTACCTCGACGCGTCCGCCGCGCCCGGCAAGTCATCGGACGCGACGGACGTCGTCGAAGTCGGGTTCGCCGACCTGGATCCGCCGGAACGTGTGGTGCAGTCGGCCGTTTTCGAGTCCGAAGACCCGGCGTTCGCGGGCACCATGACGATGACCTGGGACCTCGCCGTCGCGGGCGACGGCACCGAAGTGACCGTCACCGCGACGGACGTGCCGTCCGGCATCGGCCAGGCGGATCACGAGGCGGGGATCGCCTCTTCGCTGGCCAACCTGGCTTCCTTCGCCGAAACACGCTGACGACCGGACGCGATGACGATCGCGGCGAGGACGGCCATCACCAGCGGCACGACCAGCGCCGCCCGGAAACCGCCGAGCGCGGCCTGCGGCGAACCGTCACCGAGCGCGGCGACGTTGACCGCGGTCACCGCGGACAGCCCGAGCGCCGCCCCGAACTGGAAGGCCGTGTACAGCAGGCCCCCCGCCAGTCCCTGCTCGTCCTCGGCGATCCCGTCGGTGGCGACGATCGTCAACGGCCCGTAGGCGAGGGCGAAACCGAGGCCCAGAAGGATCATCGACGGGAACATCGCCGCGTACGTCCAGTCCATGCCCAGCGGCAGGAAGAGCGCGTACGCCACCACAGCGAGCACGAGGCCGCCGAAGATCACCCGCGTGTTGCCGAACTTCGCCACCAGCCGAGGGGTCAGCGTCGGCGCGAGGATCGCGTCGATCCCGGTCGCCAGCAGCGCCAGGCTCGTCTCGAGCGTCGACCAGCCCCGGAGTTCCTGCAGGTACAACGTCACGAGGAACTGGAACCCGAAGAAGGAACCCGCGTAGAGCAGGGCGCTGGTGTTCGCCCGCATCAGCGGTCCCGACCTGAGGATGCCCAACCGCACCAGTGGCGCGGGCGAGCGGCGTTCGATGGCCACGAAGGCCGCCAGCGCCGCCACTCCCCCGGCCAAGGAAGCGACCGTCCAGCCCCAGCCCTGTCCGGGGTGCTCCAGCCGGACCACCCCGTAGGCGAGCAGCAGCATCGCCACGGTCACGGTGACGGCTCCACCGAGGTCCAGGCGCCGGGGGACGCGGACCCGCTTCACCGGTTCCTTGATGAGCCAGAGCGCGGCGGACAGGATGACGGCGGACAGGATCACCGGCGTGAAGAACACCCAGCGCCAGTCGATCCTGGTCAGCAGCCCGCCGATGACCAGGCCGAGCGAGAAACCGCCCGCCGCGGTGCCGGCGTAGAACAGCAGGGCCTTGGTGCGTTGGGGGCCTTCTTCGAAGCTCGTGGTGATGATCGACAGGCCGGCGGGGGTCATGAAGGCCGCGGCGACGCCGGTGATGAACCGGGCGAGCAGCAGCATCCAGCCCTCGGTGGCGAATCCGCCCAGCCCGGAGAAGACGAGGAACACCATCAGCCAGGTGAGGAACATGCGGCGGCGGCCGTACAGGTCGGCGGCGCGCCCGCCCAGCAGCATGAACCCGCCGTAGCCGAGCACGTAGGCGCTCACCACGCCGCTGAGCGTAGCGGTCGACAGGCCGAGTTCGGCCCGGATGGACGGCAACGCCACGTTCAGCATCGCGACGTCGATGCCCTCCAGGAAGATGGCGCCGCACAGCACCAGGAGCATGCCCCAGGCCTCCCCGCCCATCCGGTCGGCGGCGCGCGGCGGCGTTCGTGTGTTGATCAAGATCGGATCTCCCTCAGTGGACAAGGGACCGACGGTTACCCAAATGCCGGTCGGTTCCCTCTTGTAACCAAGGAGATCTTCGGACACTATCGATGACCATGGAAGAAGGCACTTCGAACTCACCTAGTCGTTGCGAACTCACCGAAGAGGACTACGAGGCCTTCCAGTGGGACACGCGCGAGGACTGCGAGGTCCGCCAGATCCTGGACAGGGTGGCGGACAAATGGTCGCTCCTGGTGATCGCGCTGCTCGACCGGAACACTCTGCGGTTCACCGAGCTCAAGTACAAGATCGACGGCATCAGCCAGCGCATGCTCACCACCACGCTGCGGCATCTGGAACGCGACGGGCTCGTGAAGCGGACCGTCTATCCGGTGGTGCCGCCCCGGGTCGAGTACGCACTGACGCCGCTGGGGATGACGCTGCACCAGACCATCCAGTCGCTGGTCACCTGGACCGAGGACCACCAGAGCGAAATCGCCCTCGCCCGCGCCCAGTACGACAAACGCGTCACCGCCTGAGGAGTCGCATGGCCAGACTGTCCGGAGGGGATCCGTCACTGCTTCGGCGGCTCAACACCATCGCCGTCTTGCGAGCGCTGTACGCGGCGGAGGAACTCACCCTCGCGGAACTGGTCAGGGCCAGCGAGGTCTCCCGTCCGACGGTCAAGGAGATCGCCGCCGAACTCGGCGAACAGGGCCTCGTCGAGGAGCTACCGCTCTCCCCCGGCGCACCGCGGCCGGTGGGCAGGCCCGCCAAGCGGTACCGCTTCCGCCACGAGTCCGGGCACGTCGCCGGCCTCGAAATCGGCCCGCACCGGGCATTGTGCCTGGTCGCCGACCTGCGGGGCGAGGTCGTCGGGCGGGCGAAGGCCGGACTCACCCCGGAAATGGACGCCACGGACCGGCTCGGCGCCGCGCACCGGGTGCTCGGCACGGCCGTCGAAGGCCACGTCAACGTTCGGGTGCTCGGCATCGGCACCACCGGCGTGGTGTCCGGCGGCAAGGTCGTCCGCGACGACCGCCTTCCCGGCTGGACCGGCGTCGACCTGCCCGCGGAGTTCGGCGGCGGATGCCCGGTACTGGCCGGGAACGACACCAAGCTCGCGACACTGGCCGAACACTGGCGCGGGGCCGCGCACGGCGTCGACGACGTCGTCTACGTGCGGGCCGGGCGCACCATCTCACTCGGCCTGCTGCTGGGCGGGAAGCTGCACGCCGGCCACCACGGCGCGGCGGGCGAGATCGGCGCCCTGCGGCAGGTCGGCCGGCACGCGTCACTCGACAGGTTCGTCGAGCTCGTCGCCGCGATCGTGCTCGCCGTCGACCCGCGACTGGTGGTGATCGGCGGGCTCGCCCCGGCCGGGGACGTGCTGACGACGCCGCTGCGCGCCGAACTGGCCCGGTTGTGCCTGTTCCCGGTGCGCGTCGAGACGTCGACGCTCGGCGAAGACTCGGTGGCGCTCGGCGCGGTCAGGCTGGCGCTGAGCCGCGTGGAGCGCGAACTGTTCAGCGTCGCGGACGTCGCCTGAGCAGGCTGATCACCACGATCAGCACGGCCACCCCACCACTGGTGAACAGCTGCGTCCGCGCGTCGGCGTCCGTCCACATGAGAATGAGGACACCGGCCATCGCGAGCAGGGCGACCCAGCTGAGCCACGGGAAACCCCACATCCGCACCGGCAGGTCCGCGGCCGTGCCGTCGCGTTCCGCCGCCTTCCGCAGCCGCAACTGGGAGACGGCGACGAAGATCCAGACCAGCAGGATGTTCGCCCCGATGGCGTTCAGCAGGAACGGAAGCACATGCTCGGGCGCGAGGAAGTTCAGCAGCACGGCCACGAAACCGAAGGCCACCGACGCGAGCACCGCCGTCCGGGGAACACCCGCTCCGGACAGCTTCAGCATCGCGCGCGGCGCTTCACCGCGCGCGGCCAGGGAGAACACCATCCGCGAGGCGCCGTAGAGGTTCGCGTTCAGTGCCGAGAGCAGCGAGGTCAGCACGACGAAACTCATCATGAGCGCCGCCGACGGCACCCCGATCTGCTCCAGGATGGTCACGAAGGGGCTGGTGTTGGCCGAAGCGGACTCCCACGGCAGCAACAACACCATCAGCGCCACGGAACCGATGTAGAACAACAGCAGCCGCACGATGACCGTGCGCGTGGTGCGGCGGATCGAGCCCGCCGGATCGTCGGACTCCGCCGCGGCGATGGTGACCAGTTCCATGCCGCCGAAGGAGAACGCGACCGCGAGCAGACCGGTCAGCACGCCTTGGAGACCGTTGGGCAGGAAACCGCCGTGCCCGGTGAGATTGTCCAGGCCGACCGGCGACGTCCCCGGCAGGATCCCGAACACCGCCAGCGTGCCGAGCACGAGGAAGCCGACCACGGCGGTCACCTTGATCGCGC
This sequence comes from Amycolatopsis decaplanina DSM 44594, assembly GCF_000342005.1. Taxonomy (GTDB): domain Bacteria; phylum Actinomycetota; class Actinomycetes; order Mycobacteriales; family Pseudonocardiaceae; genus Amycolatopsis; species Amycolatopsis decaplanina. The sequence continues at coordinate 58,299 of NZ_AOHO01000077.1, read as the reverse complement.
CGAACCAGAACTCGAACTCCCCGAACGAGCGCACGGCGAACAGGTTCACCACGGTCAGCACGGCCATGAACAGCAGCACCCAGGTCCACTGTGGAACCACGGGCAGCAGCCCGTTCGCGATCCCCGCCGCCGCGGTGGCCTCGGCGGCGACCACGACCACCAGCAGCGACCAGTACAGCCAGCCGACGGTGAACCCGGCCCAGCGCCCGAGCGCCTTCTCCGCGTACACCGAGAACGAACCGCTGCTCGGCTCGGCGGCCGCCATCTCGCCCAGCATGCGCATCACGAGCACCATGAGCAGGCCCGCGACCACATAGGACAGCAGGATGCCGGGGCCCGCGGTCTTGATCCCCGCGCCGGTGCCGACGAACAGTCCGGCGCCGATCGCCCCGCTGATGGCCAACATGGTGACGTGCCGCCGCCGGAACCCGGTGCCGAGCGACCGGGTCTCGATCGTGGTCACGGGTTCGGCGGGACCTGGTGCGGGCATGGCGGATCCATTCGTCTGCGGTGGTAGTCGGACGCTCAAGCGCGGGACAACTCTTCCAGCCGCTCATGGAGCCGGTCGACGTGGTCCTCGATTTCGGGCTTCATCAGCACGCTACGCAGGATCCTCGCGCCGTCCGCATCCGCACCGACCTCGGTGTGACGCAGACCGAACTGCGCCTCGCTCACCTGGAGCGCGCTGAGGAACACCGGTTCCCTCGCCGCGGCCATGCCGTTGCGCAGGATCCGCGTACTCGCCTGGTCGATCTTCGACAGCGAAAGCGGCTCCGTGCGGGGGAAGTAGGTGACGATGTCGAGTTCCGGTGGCTGGTACAGGTCGAACCGCTCGGAGTCCTCCAGCAGTTTCGCCCACCGCAACGCCGCGCGGCGCCCGGCCGCGAGCACCCGGCCCAGTCCGCCGGGGGTGGGCGGCAGCACCCGGAAGGTGAGCCACAACGCGGCGGCGGCCGCGCCCGCCCGGGAGCATTCGAGACTGATCTCGCCGAGGTGCAGGTCTTCCGAGGTGAAGTAGGTGTACGGCGAATCGTGCAGGTAGAACCGGCCCGCCCCGGGATCCTTGAACAGCACCGCGCCGCAACCGTAGGGCTGGAGGCCGTGCTTGTGCGGGTCTATCACGATCGAGTCGGCCTCCGCGATGGCGAGCCACGGCGCTTGGGGCAGACCTTCGGGACCGTCCAAACCGGACAGAAGCCGGAAGAACCCACCGTAGGCCGCGTCGACGTGCACCCGGACGCCGTAGCGTTCACGCAGCGCCAGCGCCTCGTGAACAGGTTCGACCGTGCCGAGCGCGGTCGTGCCCGCGGTGAGCACCACGGTGCCGACCTTCCCGGTGCGCAGCAGGTCTTCGAGCGCGTCGAGATCCATCGCGCCGCGGGCGTCGACAGGCACCGTATGTCCCTCGACGCCGAGCACGCCGCACATCCGGCCGTGCGTGTAGTGCGCCTCGGCGCTGTACGCGATCCCCTTGCCCGGATGCGTTTCCCGCGCGACGAACAGCGCCTCGAGGTTCGCCACCGTGCCGCTGGTGGTCAGATGCCCCAGATGCTCCGTGTAGCCGAACATCGTGGCCAGCTGCCGGACGACGTCGCGTTCCATCTCGGCCGTCGCGGGGCCGCCGTCGAGCGCGTGGTTGTTGGGGTTGACCAGCATCGCGGTCAGGTAGCCGACCACCGCGGCCGGATGCGGCGGTTTGAGCATCTGGCCGACGTAGGACGGGTGGAAGAACGGGTAGTTGTCCTTCAGCCGCTCGGTGAGCTCCTCGAACGCGGTCTCGAACCGCCCGTCGGAGATCTCCAGTGACGGATGCGGCCGGACGGGGGTGAACGTCTCCGCCCACGCCTCGTTCGACGTCAACGCCTGACCGAGCCAGTACCGGAAGTCCATCAAGGGCGCCCTTCGCTTCGTTCGGCTCCAAAAAATCTAGGAGTCGCCGGAGGCCTCGCGCAACCGTCTTCGGTAGGGGTCAGCTCCCGCGGGTCACCGCCGCCTGACGCCGTTCTTCGCCCTTCTCCTCGAGCTGCCTGACGATCTCCCGCAGCGAGGCGGCCAGCTCGGTGCACTCCGCGGGGCTGAGCCGTTCGGTGACGAACGCTTCTTCCTGGTTGAACTCCGGGAAGAGCTCCCGCATCAGCCGCTCCCCTTCCGGGGTCAGCGCGAGCAGCACCAGCCGCCCGTCGACGGGATGTTTGCGCCGGGTGACCAGGCCGTGCGCTTCCAGGGTCTTCATGACCCCGGTGAGCGTGCCCTTGGTGATCCCGGACTCCGCGGCGACGTGCCTTGTCTCCTTCTCGCCGAAGATCCACACCACCCAGAGCACCACGAACGCGGTCCAGGTGAGCCCCGCGGTGCGCAGGACCGAGTTCTCGAAGTGCAACCGGACCGCCGTCGCGGTCCGATGGAGGTTGGCCACCGCCTCCATCCGCTCCCACAGCAGTGGGATCCCGCCCAGTTTGGCCCGTACGGCGTTCTCTGTCTCGGCCAGTGTGTGATACCCGGTCAACAGCCACATCCTCACCGGCCCCGGAGGTACCAGCCCGGTGGGCGCGCACCCCCCGCGCACCCGCTCCGCCGATCGTATGCGGAACGGCGGGCGTCCACAGTGGTCTTTCCGGGTTGCTCTCCACTAAGCGGCGGGCGCCAAGGGTGCCAGCAGATCCTGTCCTGTTTCGGACAATCGCGCGGGTACCCGGCTACCGCGAACCCCGCCGGCGGGCATCCGGATCAGCCCGGCGTGAGCGAGGCGGTGTGCCGTGCTCTGGTCGCTGCACGGCAGGCCGTCGACGTAGAGGTCTGGTTCCAGGCTGACGGTGATCTCAGCCCTGCCCTGTGCCACGGCTCGCAACATGGCCAGGGCCCGGTATGAGAGGCCTTCGGGGTCTCTGGTGGTTTCTGTCATTCGGGTTCACTCCTCTGACCTGGGAGTTTCCCGTGCGCCGCGGTTCAAACATCACGCCGGTCACCGCGCGGGGACGGGTGCGCGATGTTCGGCGATGTCACCGAACAGGTCGCCCATCTCCTCCACGCGCTCGAGCACCTGCTCGGCGGTGAACAGCAGGTCGGCGGCCTTGCGGCAGGCTTCGACCTCCTCCCAGGTCACCGGCGTGGAGACGGTCGGGATGGCGCGGCCGCGCAGCGAGTACGGCGCGATCGTGGTCTTGGCGGTGTTGTTCTGGCTCCAGTCGATGAACACGCGACCGGGGCGGATGGCCTTCGCCATCCGGGCGACCACGGTTTCCGGCGACCGGCGCGCGAGCTCCTCCGCGACGGCCTTGGCGTACTCGGAGGTGCGCTCGTCGGACCGCGTGCGCACCGGGCAGTACAGCTGCATTCCCTTGTTGCCACTGGTCTTCGCGTACACCGTGAGACCGTCTCCGATGAGGAGGTCGCTGAGCGTCTCGGCCACCCGGCAGCAGTCGACGACGTCCGCGGGCGGGCCCGGGTCGAGGTCGAACACCAGCAGATCGGGTGATTTCCGCGCGCCGCGCGGGCCGACCGTCCACTGTGGAACGTGCAGTTCCAGCGCGGCGAGATTGGCCGCCCACATCAGCGTCGGCAGGTCGCCGACCACCGGATAGTCGAGCGTCTCCTCCCCGCCGCGGCGGCCGCGGTTGGTGAGCCGCGCCGTGCGCACCCAGTCGGGCGCGTGGCGGGAAACGTTCTTCTCGTAGAACGGTTCGCCGTCGACGCCGTCGGGGAACCGGCGGAACGTGGCGGCGCGGTCGCGCAGATGCGGGAGCAGGACAGGGGCTATCCGGCGGTAGTAGTCGAGGACCTCACGTTTGGTGAAACCGTGCGCGGGGTAGAGCACCTTGTCCAGATTGGACAGCCCCAGCCGCCGTCCCTCGACCTCGACCGTTATCCGCTCCTCAGGCACCCTTCGACGATAGATCACCGGCGGGGTTTCCGGGGTACCGTGAGGCATGAGCACCGTGCCGGACGCGATCGCCCCGATGCTGGCGACCGACGGCGAACTGCCCACCGGCGGGTGGGGTTACGAATACAAATGGGACGGCTACCGTTGCTGTCTGCGTGTCGCACGGGGCGGCGAGACGCGTCTGACCAGCCGCCGTGGCCTCGACATCACGGCGACGTATCCGGATGTGACCGCTGAGGCGCTCGGCGGCCGCGAAGCCGTCCTCGACGGCGAGATCGTCGTCCTCGACGACCAGGGGCGCCCCAGCTTCCCGCTGCTGCAGACCCGGCACCTGCGCACGCCGGACGCGTCGCTGCTGGAACGCAGCCCGGTGCACTTCTTCGCCTTCGACGTGCTGTTTCTCGACGGCGATGTCCTGCTCGACGAGCCATACGCGGCCCGGCGCGAGCTGCTGACCTCCTTGAGCGCCGGCGGCCGCATCGCCATCCCTCCGGGTTACACCGACGACGACATCTCCCCCGGCCAGCTGCTCGACGTCGTCCGGCAACACGGGCTCGAAGGGCTGATCGCGAAGAAACTCGACAGCCGGTACTACCCCGGCAAGCGGACCCGGCAATGGATCAAACAGGCGCTGTGGCACACCCAAGAAGTCGTGATCGGCGGCTGGCGTCCCGGTGACGGACGGCGCTCGGGGACACTCGGCGCGCTGCTGCTGGGCGCGCACGACGCCTCCGGTGACCTGCGGTACATCGGCGACGTCGGGACCGGGTTCAGCGACAAGGTCCTCGATGATCTGCACGCCCGGCTCACGCCGCTGGAGCGGAAGAAACCGCCCTTCGCTTCGGAGGTCCCGCGCGATCGGGCGCGGCGAGCGCACTGGGTGGAGCCCGAACTCGTCGGGGAGGTCGTGCACCGGAACTGGACCCCGGACGGCCGCCTGCGGCATACGACCTGGCGGGGGCTGCGGGCGGACAAGACGCCCGAAGACGTCGAACTGCCATGACAGCGGCTCACAGCGGCCGGATGGCGCCTGCCTGTTCGAAGCTGTCGCGGCGATCGAGGAGCGCCTTGGTGACGGCCTCCGGGGTCAGTGCACCCGGACCGTACTCGTGCGCGAGATCGATCCCCAGTTGCACGGACGCCTGGTCGGCCTTGTCCCGCCAGGCGTATCGAATGTCGTTCGGCTCGACCCGGACCGGCGTGAAGGCCAGCGAGGCGACACGCCAGGCGACCGCGAGCGCCTGGACTTTGTCCTCGTCGGTGTAGAGCCACGCCATCGCGGGTTCGCGGCTCCCCCGGACCGTCTCGATCTCGGCTCTGACGGCCACCCACAACCCGTGGGCGTTGTTCGGCTACTGCTCCGGGAGCGGATCGGCATGACTCAGCACCGAGCTCTCCGCCGGCCGGTATTCGCCCAGGAAGGCCGTGCCGAGTGGATCGACGCCGATTCCGGTCCGCTTGGTTTCGACGGTCCGCCGGAACTTGCCCCATTCGCGTTCCATGTCGTCGCCGATCGCGATGAGTTGCGCCCCGATCCGGTTCACCGTGGCGATATCCATGTCGACGGACATCGGGCCTCCCTTCCCTTCAGGACATCGTCCGGCCAGTCCACGAGGGTGGGGCCGTCGTGGCCTGTACCGGCCAGACCGTGTCCCTCGCGTGTCAGCGCCGTGGCGGTCCGGTGTCAGGCCGGTCGGTGATCGTTGCTTTCAACACCGAGAGATCACCACCGCGAAGGAGTTCGAGATGTCTGTTTTCCCCACCCCGCAGCCGATCACCGCCACGCTGACCACCGCGGGTGCCCGGGTGCGCGTCACCGCGAGCGAACGCCTCGACACGGTGGTGCTGGTCGAGCCGATCGACGCCGCGAGCAAGTCGGACGTGAAGGTCGCCGAGAGCACCAAGGTCGGCTTCGACGGCGGAACGCTGTCGATCGAGACGAAGAAGGCGGGCGGCAAGAACGGCTCGGTCGCGATCACCGTCGAGGTGCCCACCGGTTCTCAGCTGGTCTTGAACACGGCTTGGTCGGAGGTGAGTGCCGACGGGCAGTTCGGTGACTGCGCGCTGGAGGTTTCGTCCGGGCAGGTCCGGATCGACCGCGTCGCGGCGGTGCGAGGCAATCTCGCGGCCGGCGAGATCGCGATCGGGCACGTCGCAGGAACCGTGGACCTCGAAGGCGGCTCGGCCGGAGTCCGGATCGGTGATGTCGAAGGCACCGTCAAGTACTCGGGCGCGACCGGCAAGGTCTGGATCGGGCACGCCCGGTCCGGCGTCGACCTTTCCGGTTCGAGCGGCAGTTTCGACATCGACCGCGCCGACGGCGACGTCGTCGCGCAGGCCGCCAACTGCCCGATCCGCGTCGGACGGCTGTCGCGCGGCGAGGCCGAACTGACGAACGCGTCCGGCGGCATCGAGGTCGGCGTCGTGGGCGACGCCGCGTCGGTGGATGCCAAGAGCACGAAGGGATCCGTGCGCAACTCCTTCGCCACGGACAACGGCGAGGGCGGCGTCAAGGTCTACGCCCGCACGCGGCTCGACGACATCGTCATCCACCGTGCCGCCTGAATCCGAAACTACGGGGTGGTCGCAATTAGTCGACTAATTGCGACCACCTCTCCCTCTGTATTCGACTGACTGCCGCCGATCGCACCCTCCGCGGCAGCTTCGGCCGTCAACGGCGCCAATGGTGGAACGACATAGACAGACCCCGGTTGCTCACGTCATGCCCGGCGGGAGATCGCTAAGCTCGGGAACCGCGGATCTTGACGACAACTCACCTTGGAGTCGTTTGATGAAGCTGGCTTGGGACGGCTGCCTCAACGGCCGCGACGTAGGCGGACTGCCCTCGGCCGATGGTCGGCGGATCCGTTTCGGCGCGCTTCTCAGATCGGACAGCCACAACCGGTTGACCGCCGACGGGATCGCGGCGGTCCGCGGCGCGGGGATCGGTCGCATCCTGGACCTCCGATGGGCGCGAGAGACCGCTCGGGAACCGAGCCCATTCGAGGACGATCCCGCGTACCGCAACGCGCCCTTGATCGCCGAACTGGCGGAACAAGGCACGACCATGCCGGACGCCTACCGAACCATGCTCGACGACAACCGACGTCAGATCACCGGCGTCTTCGTACAGCTGGCCGATGCACCGCCCGGCCCGCTCGCGGTGCACTGCAGCGCGGGCCGAGACCGGACGGGAGTGCTCGTCGCGCTCGCGCTGAGCGTCGCGGACGTTCCACCCGCTTCGATCGCCGCGGATTACGCGCTCACGGAAGGCTGTAGCGGCGACACGATCCTCCGAACTCTGAGTCACCTGGAGAACCGTCACGGAGGCGTGCACGCTTACCTGATGAAGGGTGGAGCGAGCCTTACTCAGCTGAGGCAAGTAAAGGATCGCCTGCTTTCCTGAGACCACGAAGTCTCCGACCCTCATGACCCGAACCTGTCCAGCGCCTCCAGCTTCCAGGCCCGCTTCACATCGCTCGAGCGATGCCCCGAGCCGTCGTCGATCAGCAACTCCGCTCCGGGCCAGGCGCGGGCGAGTTCCCAAGCCGTGTCCACCGGGCAGCTCAGGTCCCGGCGTCCATGGATCAGCACTCCGGGAATGTCCCGCAACAGACCGGCGTCGCGGATCAGCGCACCGGGTTCCAGCCAGCCCGCGTGGGAGTAGTAGTGCGTGACGATGCGCGCGAAAGCGAGTTCCCACTCGCCGATCGGACCATTGTGGACGGTCGCACCGGGCTCCAGTGACAGCACGGTGTCCTCCCAGACACACCAAGAACGGGCGGCCTCGGTCCGCACACGTGCGTCGGGGTCGTCCATGAGCCGCGCGTAGGCGGCGACCAGGTCACCGGTGAGGTCACCGCGGAAGCGTGCCCATTCTTCGGGGAAGAACCTGCCGACGCCGCGATACAACCAGTCGATCTCGGACTGCCGTGTCGTGCTGATGGAACTGACGACGATCTCGGTGACCCGCTCCGGAAACCGTTCGGCGTAGGCGAGCGCGAGCGTCGTACCCCACGAACCTCCGGTGACGAGCCAGCGGTCGATACCCAGGTGTTCCCGCACTCGTTCCATGTCGGTGACGAGATGATCCGTCGTGTTGTGCCGCATGTCGGTCGCCGGATCGCTCGCGTGCGGGGTGCTGCGGCCACAGCCGCGCTGATCGAAGAGCACCGCGCGGTAGCGGGCCGGGTCGAACATCCGCCGCATGCCCGGCGTACAGCCTTGTCCGGGGCCGCCGTGCAGCACGACCGCCGGCTTCCCGGCCGGGTTCCCGCAAGTCTCCCAGTAGAGGACGTTGCCGTCACCTACATCGAGCAGCCCCTGGTCGTACGGTTCGACAGGTGGATACAGATCGATCATGAACCCAGGCTAGACCGTCAGTGAGGCCACGAAACACTTTCGCCGCAACGAAGTTCAGCACACCGGCCCTTTCCTCGCCGTGGCCGAAGGGGGAGATTCATTGATACCGGCGAAAATCCACGGATGGGAGAACCATGGCGGTTGACGGCGGGAACCTCACTCTTGGTGTGGAGGAAGAGTTCGTCCTGCTCGACCCGATGGACGGCTCGGTCGCGTTGCGCGCCCCAAATCTTCTCGAAAGCCTCGGCCCCGGACCGGACGTCGCCGGTGAGCTGATGCGGTTCCAGATCGAGACCGCGACCGGCGTCTGCCTCGGCCTGGACGAGGTGCGCTCGGAACTGGCGCGACTGCGGCAGACCGTCGCGACGGCGGCGGAGGCCGACGGTTGCCTGATGGTGGCGGCGGGGATCCCACCCGGCGACCTGCGGGAAGACACGCTCACGCCCGAGCCCCGGTACCGGCGGATGGCCCAGGCGTTCCCGGATCTGATCGACAAGGCGGGGACGTGCGCCTGTCATGTGCACGTCGGCCTGCCGTCGCGGGATCTCGGAGCGCGGGTCCTCGCCGGGCTGCGGCCGTGGCTCGCCCCGTTGCTGGCGCTCAGTGTCAACTCCCCGGTGGAGAACGGTGCCGACTCCGGATGGTCGAGCAGGCGCTTCCCGATCTGGGACCGGTGGCCGACGGCGAAACCACCCGACGAATGGTCCGGCGCGGCCGCGTACGACCGGAGCATCGGGGAGGCCTTGCGCCACGGCGCCGCGCTCGACGCGGCGGGCGTGTACTTCTACGCCCGCCTTTCCCCTCGGTATCCCACTGTCGAGGTGCGGATCGCCGACGTCTGCCTGGCCGTCGACGACGCGGTGCTGCTCGCGGCACTGGTGCGTGGACTGGTCGCGACCTGCGCCGGGACGCAGAACCCGCCACGGGCCCGCGGCACGCGGATCGGCGCCGCCTTGACGGCCGCCGCGCGGCGGGGTCTCGACGGGCCGGGCATCGACGTCTTCACCGGCAGGGAGACCGATCAGCGCGACCTGCTCGGCGAACTCGTCGAGTTCATCCGGCCGGCGCTCGAGGCCGCGGGCGACGCGGAAGAGGTCGATCGGGGGTTGGACTCACTGTTCGAACACGGGACCGGCGCGGCCCGGCAACGCCGGTTGTTCGCGGAAGCGGGTTCCCTTGGCGAGTTCGCCGCGGATCTCGCCCACGCGACGACGAACGTCCTGACCCGGTAGGCGAAACCGGGGTCACAGCCAGCCGGACTCCCGGGCGATCCGGACCGCGTCGACCCGGTTACGGGCGCTGAGCTTCGAAACGATCGTCGTCAGGTAGTTCCGCACGGTACCGGCGGACAGGAACAGTTCGGCGGCGATCTCGGTTGGGTCGGAGCCGACCGACGCCAGCCGGAGCACCTCGATCTCGCGGGTGGTGAGCGGGCATTCTTCGCTGTCCCAGGCGGCGAGCGCCAGGTCGCCGTCGACGACGCGCCGCCCGGCCGCGACCCCGCGGACCGCGTTGGCGAGCCTGTCGGCGGGCGCGTCCTTGCGCAGGAAACCGTTGACCTTCGCGGCCAACGCCCGCCGCAGGGTTCCGGGACTGCCGAGCGAGGTGAGGATCAGCGTGCGCACCCCGGGCAGTTGTTCATGCAGTTCGGCGGCCGCGGTGAGGCCGTCCTTGCCGGGCAGGTCGATGTCGATGAGCGCGATGTCGGGACGCGCGGACTGGGCGAGCGGGAGGATCTCGTCGCCGCTGGCGCATTCGGCGACGACCTCGATGTCGGCTTCCAAGCCGAGCAGCGCGACCAGGGCCCCACGGACAATGTGCATGTCCTCGGCCACCAGGACCTTGATCATCGACCCCATCTGCCTTTCGCCTGCGTCTCGCCCACGAGCCGACGATACTATCCTCACACACACGTTCCACGAAATGGAAACCGACCCTTGACCGCCGAGGGGGACGCGGTCAAGGGCCGGTTCTGTGTTGCCGCGGGAATACGTTCTTCGGACCGCGCCAACACGGCCGGGGAGGTTCCGGCGTGAATGCGCTACCAGGAATTCTGCGGCCACCGGACACGGAGATCCAGTGTGCACACCACCGGGAGGCCGTGGTTTTCGCATGGTCGGCCTACCGTGAAATTTTCACGTCATCGCACACATGAATCCATATCCGGCGGTGAATCAAGCACTTCAGGAGAAGCGGCGGCGAACACTACTGTCGGAAACCGCGAAGCATGCCAGAATTCCTCGAGCGAAAGGACGGCACAATGGATGAGACTGTCCGGCGAGCCGTGGAGCGAGCCATTGGGGCCATGAACGAGAAACTGGGCGAAGAGCTCACTATCGACGACATCGCCCGCGCCGCGACGTTCAGCAAATTCCATTTCACCAGAGTGTTCCAGCAGGCCACCGGCGTCTCACCCGGCCGGTTCCTGTCCGCGCTGCGGCTCGACGAGGCCAAACGCCTGCTGCTGACCACCTCGATCACGGTCGCCGACATCAGCCGCCGCGTGGGCTACAACAGCGTCGGCACGTTCAGCACGCGGTTCAGCGGCCGCGTCGGCCTCTCCCCCTCGGCGTACCGCCGGCAGGGCGGTTTCCAGCGCCACCTGGCCGGCGAACCCCGCCCCGGCGCGAAGCGGGCGATCGTCCGGGGATTCGTGTCGGCACCGCCGGAGATCTCGCCCGGCCTCGTCTTCGTCGGTCTCTTCCCGACGCGTATCCCCGAGGGCGCGCCCGTGCGCTACACGGTCATCGACGCCCCCGGCCCTTACCAGCTGACCGAGGTCCCGGAAGGCGACTGGCACCTCGTCGCGCACTGCGTGACCGGCCCGCTCACGCGCCGCGGCACCGGGTACACCGGGCACCACGGGCCGATCACCGTCGAGCCGGGCGTCACCGCGCGGCTGGCGGACCTGCGGATGCGCCCCCAGCGGCTGTTCGACCCACCCGTCCTGCTCGCGCTGCCCGATCTGCGGCATCGGCCGCAGCCGTTCAAACACGCGGCCTGACCCTCACCCGGGTGCAATGAAAGGGGCGTTCAGGACGAAAGCCGTCTTGAACGCCCCTTTCATGACGTCCACGGGCCCTCAGGCGGACAGGCGGCCCGCCGAAGGGGCCAAACCGTCACGGATGTTCTGCCGCCACAGTTCGTAGGCGGGTGTTCCGTCCTCGGCGTCCTCGGTGACTTCGGTCGAGTCGGCCAGGTCGACGGCCTCCTCGATGCTCAGCCCGGCGAGCGCCCGTGCGGCGCGGCGGGTGTGCGGCGGGACGAACGACGAGAACGTCCTCGCCTTCACCGCGAACACGACGCCGAGCCCGAGTTCGTCCTGGTGCTCCCCCGCCGCCTCGCGCAGCCTCACCAGCCCCGGCCGATCGCAGCCGCCCGCGAAGGTCGAGGCCAGCCCGACCCCGCTCCACAGGTCCGGACGGCGTCCGGCGGGGAAGCGGTTCACCGCCGCCGCGACCTTGACCGGGTCGCCGCCGTTGATGAACCACAGCGCCCGCCCGATGCCCTGATCGCACGCGCGCGGGAAGTACGCGGGGGCGCCCGCCCAGGGGTACGGCTTGGGGACGAACTGCTCACCGACCCACTTGCGCGTGTCGAAGTAGGCGCGGTCGAAGGCATAGCCGTCGACCGCCAGCCAGCTCATCGTCGGGTGGAACGGGACGCCGTCCAGTTCCGGCAGCACCTTCTTCCACAGCGGCCGGGGCAGCCGGGCCATCGCGAACCCGATGCCGATGTAGGTCAGGAACACGTGCGGGAGACCCGGGCCGCTCATCAGTTCGGCCGTGCGGTCCTTCCGGCCGCCGGGCATGACGTCGAGGATGGTGAACGCCATCGCCGCGCCCTCGTAGGCGAACCCGCGCATCTCCGGCTCGACCATGTCCAGCCGCCGTTCGGCCTCCCACAGCGCCGGGGCGTCGATCCCCCACTCGAAGCCGCACACCACCGACTGCGGGATCGACTCCAGGCGGGCGGTCGCCGGCGTCGGCGGCACTCCGAAGCCGCGCCCCTCGAAGCCGACCGAAGCCAGCGAAGGCGCGAACATGACCTTGCGCAGGGCACCCAGCAATGAGCTCATCACATACGTCCTTTATGGATAGTGGCGGCTTCGCGCGCGAACCGGCTCGTGCCGAGGAGACCACGGCGTGATCGCCGCCCGCTCGACAGCCGATCGAGGTCGGCGCCGGTACCGCCGAACAGGCCCATCCCTGCCCCGGGAAAAGGGCGAGTTCACCCGTTCGCCGGACGAATTCACCGGAATGGAACGTACTCAACGGGAAATGAAAACCACTGAAGGCGGCCTTTTTACCGTCTTCTGACCTGACAGCGAGTAATCGATCGCTTGCAGTTTCACTACAGTCGAAGCCGCGTCATCGTCGCAGCTCACCCGGACATTGATCATGTCGATCAGGCCGCCGAAAAAAGCACAACCTTGAATCGTGCGATTCAGATTCACTCTTCCGGGTTTGCTATGTACACTGAGAGTTAGCGTGTTTCTGGGGAAGAGGAGGTCGGAGTGATCCGAGTCCTATTGGCCGAGGATATGCACATGGTCCGCGGCGCCTTGGTCGCTCTGCTGAACCTCGAACAGGACATCGAGGTCGTCGCGGAGGTCTGTTCGGGCGACAAGATCCTTCCGATGGCCGCGGAGTACCTCCCGGACGTCGCGATCATCGACATCGACCTGCCCGCCAAGGACGGGCTCGCGGCCGCTTCCGAACTCTGCCAGCAACTTCCGAGCGTCCGCACCCTGATCCTCACGTCGCTCGGCCGCCCGGGCACCGTGCGCCGCGCGCTCGACGCGAAGGTCAACGGCTTCCTGCTCAAGGACGCGCCCGCCGACAAACTCGCCAACGCCGTCCGCTCGGTCGCCATCGGCCGCCGCGTCATCGACAGCGAACTCGCGTTGTCCGCCTGGGAAACGGAAGACTGCCCGCTGACACCACGGGAAGCCGAGATCCTCCGCCTCGCCGCGAACGGGCGCACGGTCGCCGACATCGCGGCGGAACTTTTCCTTTCACCGGGAACCGTGCGGAACTATCTCGCCACGGTGGTCACGAAACTCAACGCCCGCAACCGGGTGGACGCCATCCGCATCGCCACCGATTCGGACTGGCTCTGATCCGGTCCGCGTCTTCTCTTTTGTCACAACCGGTTCACCGCTCCAGGTCGTGACGATCGCATACGGGGCAACGAAGAAATCATGACCCACCGGGTGCTTCCGGCACTGTTCCGAAGGTTCCGCCTCTGTCACCGTCATCGAGGGGGAGTCCGCCGAAGGGGCAGGGGATGCACGCGATGATCATCGAACCGGGTGACACGGCCACCGCACCGGTCACCTCGACCAGGGTGCCGGACGGGGTGCGCGCGCGACTCCTCGGCCCACTCGAACTGCACATCGGCGACGCCGATCGCGCACCGAGCACACCGAAACTCCTGCAACTGCTGGCGATGCTGCTCATCCGTCCCGGCAAGACGGTCCACGTCGACTCCCTGGTCCACGAGCTGTGGAACGACGCGCCCCCGCGCAGTGTGCGCCGGACCCTGCACACCTACGTCCACCACCTCCGCCGTCACCTCGATCCCGACGGCAACGGTGGCCTGCTGGTCACCAGCTCTCCCGGTTACCGGCTCGAGATCGACGCGGGCGTGGTCGACGTGTCGGAGTTCCACCGGCTCCACCGGCTCGGCCGGGACCTGCTGGACGAAGGCGACAACGCGGCGGCCGCGCACGCCTTCCGTACCGCGCTGGACCTGTGGTCCGGTCCCCCGCTGGCGAACATCCACTGTGGACCGACCCTGGCCGCCTACACCGTCTACCTGCTGGAGCATCGGCGCAACGCCCGTGACCTGTGGATCGACGCCGAGATCCGCGCCGGCCGGCACCGGGAGATGCTCGGCGTGCTGCGGTCGCTGACCACCGCGAACCCGTTCGACGAGACCCTGCACATCCACCTGATCCGCGCGCTGGGGCTCAGCGGACGGCGCAGCGACGCCCTGGCGTCCTACGAGCGGCTGCGAACCAGGCTCGAGGACGAACTGGGGGTGAAACCCTGCGCCGAACTGCGAGAGCTGCACCGCGAACTGCTTTCCGAGGGACACCCGATCCGCTGAACGAGCCTCACCCGCCACCACCAGATCAAGGAAACTGAGGAGTCAAGCATGACCGCTCGCACCTACGGCCAGTTCTGCGGCCTCGCCCGCGCGCTCGAGATCATCGGGGAACGCTGGTCCCTGCTCGTGATCCGCGACCTGGTGCTCGGACCGAAGCGCTTCGACGAGCTCCAGCACGGCCTGCCGAAGATCCCGACGAGCATCCTGTCGACCCGGCTGAACGAACTCGAACGGCACGGCGTCGTCCAGCGCCGGGTCCTTTCGCAGCTCGACGCCGGAGTGGTCTACGAGCTGACCGAGTACGGCAACGACCTCGACCAGATCCTGCTGCAGCTGGGCCTGTGGGGCGCCCGTTCGCTCACCGACCCGGCGGCCGACGACCTGTTCACCCTCGACGCGGCCATCCTGTCGCTGTACACGACGTTCCAGCCGGACGCGGCCCGCGGCGTCGACTGCTCGTTCGAACTCCACTACGGCGTCGACCGGATGGGCGACCAGATGATCGTCCACGCCGTGGTCGAGGGCGGCGCGATGACGGCCGGGGAGGGCCCGCATCCGGACGCGGACCTCGTCATCGAGCCGCGCGGCCCGGTCGTGCTCAAGCTGCTCAACGGCGAGATGGACGCCACGAGCGCGCTCACCTGCGGCGCGGTGGCCATCAAGGGCGAGCCGGCGAAGCTGGAGCTGTTCACCCGGCTGTTCCACATCCCCTCGGCCCCGTCGAAGGCCGAAGGGCTCGTCACGCACTGAAGACGGCCTCCGCCATTCGGCACCTGCTTGCGGTCCATGCACACGCAACGACCGCGAGCAGGCGCCGAATCGCGTCACTCGAAGCGCGAGGTGTCGCCGGCGCCCCGGCGCACGATCTCCGGCTCGCCCGACGAGAAGTCGATGACCGTGGTGGGTTCGACCCCGCAGTCTCCGGAGTCGATCACCGCGTCCACCACGTGCTCCAGATGTTCCTTGATGTCCCAGCCCTGGGTCATCGGCTCCTCTTGGTCGGGCAGCAGCAGCGTGCTCGACAGCAGCGGTTCGCCGAGTTCGCCCAGCAGCGCCTGGGTGACCACGTGATCCGGGATTCGCACACCGACGGTCTTCTTCTTGGCGTGCAGCAGACGGCGCGGAACCTCCTTGGTGGCCGGGAGGATGAACGTGTAACTGCCCGGCGTGGACGCCTTGACCGCCCGGAAGACCGCGTTGTCCACGTGCACGAACTGGCCCAGCTGGGCGAAGTCCTGGCACACCAGGGTGAAATGGTGGCGGTCGTCCAGTTTGCGGATGCTCCGGATGCGGTCGATGCCCTGTTTGTTCCCCAGCTGGCAGCCGAGGGCGAAACAGGAGTCCGTCGGGTACGCGATGAGCCCGTCTTCGCGCAGGATGTCGACGACCTGTCCGATCGCGCGCCGTTGCGGATTTTCCGGATGTACGTCGAAATACCTGGCCATGCGCCGAGCTTAAGGCCACCGCCGCCCGCCCGCCGCGAGAGCCCGCCCGGCGTGGCGTACACAATGGAACCCCGGTCCGATACACGTCTCCCATCGTGGCGTGTTCCGCGATCGCCCGCGTGGTCCGAACGCCCCACACCCGCGCGGGTGACCTCCGGCGTTTCCCTGTCCCCGGCGGGGAAATCGTCTCCTTGATCATCGTCTTCCCTTACTCGGAAGAGGCAACCGGGGTAACGAAGATGGGTTAGGATCCGAATCACACCACGATGCAGGTCGTGCGGCGGCCTCGGCCGTCGCAAGGGGGCAGCACGACAAGGATCAAGACGTCTTCTGTTACCACTGGGGTGCCTGTGCCGGAACAGCTCGCGGTCACCGCCGAACCTCTGGGTACCGCCGGGGTCGACCGGCGCCCACGGCGGGCATTGTTCCTCGCCGGGCTGATCATCACCGTCGTCTTCGTCAACTCCTGCCTGTTCGGTCTCCTCGCGGTACTGCTGCGGCCCGGGGTGGACTTCTGGCAGGGGCTGCTGGCGGTGCTGTACGTCGGGCCCGTGCTGGCGATCCAGCTGCTGTACTTCAGCCGTCCGGCGGTCCGGCTGGACACCAGGCTCGCGAAAGCGATGCTCGCGGTCCAGGCATGCCTGGCGTTCCTGCCGACCCTGCAGTTCGAGGCGGCGCTGAGCTCGCTGACCACCCTCGCGGCGGGCAGCGCGCTGCTGCTGTTCCGGCCGCGGACGGGCTGGACCGTGTTCACCGTGTTCATGGCGGGCACGACGTGGATCCTGTGGACCTACGACGAGACCTGGCTCGGAGCGGTGTTCGACAGCGTCACCGCGATCTTCTACGCCCTCGTCGTGTACCTGCTGACCTGGCTCGCGCGGCTGGTGACCGAACTGCACCAGGCCAGGACCGAACTGGCGAGGCGGGCCGTGGCCGAACAGCGGCTGGCCTTCGCGAGGGACCTGCACGACCTGCTCGGGCTCAGCCTGTCCGCGATCGCGCTCAAGGGCGAACTGGTGCACCGGCTGCTGCGGAAGTCCCTGGACCGGGCGCGTGAGGAACTCGCCGAGATCACCGGGATCGCCCAGCGGACGCTGTCCGACGTGCGGTCGGTGGCCAGGGGCTACCGGGAGCTGTCGCTCGACAAGGAATCGCGGACCGCGGTGTCGCTGCTCTCGGCGTCGAACGTCGCGGTGCGGGTCGATCTCGCGCAGGTCGAGCTCCCGGTGAAGCTGCGCACCCTGCTGGCGAAGGTGCTGCGGGAGGGGGTCACGAACGTGCTCCGCTACACCGGCGTCGAGCACTGCGAGATCACCGTGCGCGAGAACGGGGGCCGGGTCGCGCTGGAGATCGTCCACGACGGGACGGCGCACGAGGACGTCCCGGAGGAAACGGCCGAGAGCCTGCGCCGGGTGACCGAGGAGGTCGCCGCGCACGGCGGGAAGCTCAGCGCGGGCCCCGACGCGGCCGGTCGATGGCGGCTGCACGCCGAACTCCCGGTGCCCGACCGGATCGAGCCCACCGAGACGGCGCTGACCGAAGGATCCGGCCACTGGTCCCGGATCGACGCCAGGAAAGTCCAAGGGATGCTGACGGCGGTCTTCATCATCTTCGGCCTCTCCGCGATGACCCGGGCGTTCATGCTGACCGACGGCTGGTCCCTCGCGCTCATCGCCGGGTATCTCACCGCGTTGACCACGCTGCAGCTGTCCTACTTCGCTCGCCCGAACGTCCGGCTGCGCTCGCGGCAGAGCTACGCGTTGCTGTTCGTCCAGGCCTGCCTGATCTTCCTGCCGCTGATCCCGCTCGGGACCGCCTGGGTGAGCCTGCCCAGCCTGTTCGCCGGCACCGCGCTGCTGGTGCTGCCGCCGCTGGCCGGGTGGACGGCGTTCGCCGTGACCGCCGCCGGTGTGGTGCTGATCCGGATCGCCTACGGCACCGACTTCCTCGGTGGCTTCTACACCTTCGCCTCCATCCTGAACACCGGGCTGATGGTCTTCGGTCTCATCTGGCTGATCCGGCTGGTGACCGAACTGGGCGAGACGAGGAAACGCCTCGCCGAGGTCGCGGTCGCGGAGGAGCGGCTGCGGTTCGCCCGCGACCTGCACGACCTGCTGGGGATGAGCCTGTCGGCGATCGCGTTGAAGAGCGAGCTGACCAGCCGGATCATGGACATCGACACCGGCCGCGCCTCCGATGAGCTGCTGGAGATCCTCGGGCTGACCAGGCAGGCGCTCGCCGACGTCCGCTCGGTGGCCAGCGGTTACCGGGAACTGTCCCTGGATCAGGAGTCCCGGTCGGCGCAGGCGGTGCTGGTGGCCGCCGACGTCAAGGTGCGGTTGGAGATCGAGCACGCCGACCTGCCGACGACGGTGCGGACGGTACTGGCCGTGGTGCTGCGCGAGGGCGTGACGAATGTGTTGCGGCACAGCAAGGTCGAACGCTGCGAGATCGCCGTGCGGCGGACCGGTGACGGCGTCGCGCTGGACATCGTCAACGACGGTGTCGTGCACGGGCGGCCACCGAAGCCGGAGCAGCCGGTGCGGGTGGAAGCCCCCGGCAGCGGCATCACGAACATGTCCGACCGCGTCGCCGGACTCGGCGGGAAGCTGACCGCCGGGGTCGAGGCCGACGGGCGGTTCCGGTTGCGTGCCGTGGTCCCGGTCTAGGGTGTCCAGCCGGACGACACGCGGCGCTAGGGCGTGTTTCATAAGCCTGTTCGATGGGCTTCGTGATCCAGGTGGTTCCTGACGGTGCGGGCGGATCGGCCTCGTACCGGGTCGTACTCGGCCGCATCCGCCCGTGCCGTCAGGGACCGCCTGGGCGCGAAGACCGCGAACTTGGCTTATGAAACACGCCCTAGATCCAGCCGGACTCTTTGGCGATCCGGATCGCGTCGACCCGGTTGCGCGCGTTGAGCTTCGAAACGATCGTGGTCAGGTAGTTGCGCACGGTTCCGGTGGAGAGAAAGGCCTTCGCCGCGACCTCCAGGGTGTCGCGGCCTTCGGCGGTCAGCCGCAGGACGTCGATCTCCCGCGGGGTCAGCGGGCATTCCACGGTGTCCCAGGCGGCGAGTGCCAGATCGCCGTCGACCATCCGCCGCCCGGCCGCCACCCCGCGCACGGCGTTGGCGAGTTTCTCCGCGGGGGCGTCCTTCAACAGGAATCCGCTCACTTTGGCCGCCAGTGCCCGGCGGAGCGTGCCGGGCCTGCCGAGGCTGGTCAGGATCAGGGTCCTGACCTCGGGGAGCTGCTCGTGGAGTTCGGTGGCCGCGGTGAGCCCGTCCTTCCCGGGGAGGTCGATGTCGATGACCGCGACCTGGGTGCGGGAAATCCGCGCGGCGGAGAGGATCTCGTCACCGGACGCCACTTCGGACACCACCTCGATGTCCGGTTCCAAACGCAGCAGTGCGACGAGCGCCCCCCTGACGATATGCATGTCTTCGGCCACGAGAACTCTGATCACCATCGCGCCGTCCCCTCACGCGCACCCCCATGGCCCCAACATAAACACGCCCGCACAGAACGCGTTCCACCGTTCGGGTGATGAGTCGGCTCGTCCCCTCACCGGGACGGCATGGCGAAAGGGTCACGCGGCGACGGATCCCACACTCGGTCGGCTACTTTCCGTCGACCTGCCCCACACGCGAAACCGGCCGCCACTCGCCTTCGGGGTGCGAGTGACGGCCGGCGGGTGCTTTCAGCTCGCCTCGGCCAGCGGCGGGGCGGTACAACAGGCGCCGGTGAAACAGTTGAAAACCTCACCACGGGGCTGATTGGTCCAGTGGTCGAACCGGTCGATCACCAGCTCGACCTGGTTTCCGGCGAAACCGGTGTCGATCCCCCGGACGGCGAAGAGCGAGCGGACGTCGTCGGTCACAGCGTTCATCATCGATGGCTCCCAGGCTGTTCGGTGGTGTTCCTTCGATGAGGAGATCGTGCTGCTCGGGGCCGGTGCGCGACCAGTGCCATGCATCATCGTGAGGATGTGCTTTTCGCCTACGCCAGAAGGTTCTCTTCGACTGCTCCACTTCCGCGACCGTGCTATCGAATGGAGTAATACGAGCCGCTGCCGGTAACGGAAAGTGTCAGGGTGATCTCCGTGCGACACAGTGACCGCTTGTGGTCACCGGGCGCCTATCCGACCCGAATGGCGCAGTCAGTGGGCTCGCTCGACGGAGGCCTCTCCGAGGAGCGTCGCCAGTCCGGCGTACCCGCCCTCCTTCAACCGCTCGCCCGAGGTCTTCGCATAGGCGGAATCGGCGCGGATCCCGAGTCCTTCCACCATCCGGTTCATGAAGTTGAACAACGCGCACACGAGGACGGCGTCGTGCAGCGCGGCCTCGTCCCAACCCGCCGCGAAGACCGCTTCGGCGTCGGCCTGGGTCATCCGGGACGGCGTCCGGGTCAGCTTGCCCACGTAGGCCAGCACGGGCTTCATGCGGTCGTCCACTGGCGAGGAGCCGAGATCGGCCAGTGCGGCGGCCAGAAGTCCTTCCGGCACACCGAAAGCCTCCGCGGTGACGGTGTGGACCCCGTGGCAGTACCGGCAATCGTTGACGCCGGAGACGTAGGCCGCGATCAGCTCCCGCTCCCCGGCGCCGAACGCCGACGGCGCCCGCATGATCAGTTCGTGGAGGTCCAGCAGCTTCGCCGCCGGGGCGGGGAACTTCTGGAACACCTGCAGCAACGTGGCGTCAGTCGGCAAAGACCCGAGATAGGACATCCTGTGTATCGCTCCCGTTTTTCGGCGCCCGCCCGTGCTCGGCGAACTCGGCCATGTCGTCGATGTCATCGCGACGCAGCCAGCAGGCCGCGAGGCAGGCCACCGATGCCGGTCCCAGTCCGGTCACCGTGGCGGCGACCCGCGCGGTGGCGTGTTCCCATTCTCGGCGCAGCGAACCCACCGCTGTCATCTCCGGACCTGCTTCGATCAGCGGGCGGACCGCGCGCCAGCGGAGGATCCCGGCCTCGATCAGCGCGTCGGTGCCGAGGTCGAGCGCGTCGTGCCGGGCCTGGTCCACGGCGAGGGCGACCAGCGCGGGCTCGTCGGCGAGACGAGCGAGCCCGACGCCGGCGAGCAGGCGTTCGGCGTCCAATCCCATCAGGATCACCCCCGACTCGGTCGAGGGCGCGTCGTCGATCGACGGCAAGGTGAAGCGGGAGTCGTAGGGCTCAGACACGGGCGACGTCCTTCGCGGCCATCCTCGACGGGGCGTCCCGGCGCAGGTTCTCGGCGACGGCGGCCGCGACCCGCGCGGTGGCGACGCGGTGGCCGTCGATGTTGCGGGCGGCCGGGCCCAGCGCCATCCCCGCGGCCGCGCCGACGGCGAAGACCCGGGGCGCGCCGAGGTAGGCGAAAGTGCGTTCGTCCAGCTGTGGCCAGCCACCGCGGTCGAGAACGGCCTCGTCGGGCATCAGGCCGTCACCGATCGACGGCGTGGTGCCGAGCGCCAGCACGGCGTGGTCGATGGAAACCCGCGAACCGTCTTCGAGATGGAGGCCGACACCCGGTGTCACCTTCGTGATCGCCTTGCCGCGATGCACGATCAGCCGCCCTTCGGCTTCGGCCGCCTCGAGCATCGGCCGGAACTCGAACATGATCGACGCTCGCCGGAAGCGGCCCATCAGTTCGAGCCTGTCGGACCAGCTCACCCCGTCGAAGCGTGCGCGGCCTTCGGGACGGAAGAACGACGAGTTGACATCGGCGCACTGATAGCGTTCGCCCGCTTCGCGGACCACCCAGTGCACCTCGCGGTCTTGGGCGAGCCCGCTGGAGATCAGGTGCGCGGCGGTGAGGCCGGCGCCGACGACGGCGAGGCGCTTCCCGCCGCCGGGAACGGGTTCGTCCCAGTAGCTCACGCCACGCGGCGGATGGCCGCCGCCCCACCAGGTGTCCGGGGCGGACCGGCGCTCCTCGCCGAGGCACAGCACGACGTGGCGCGCGGTGACGGAGAACCGGTCGGCGCGCACGGTGACCGCGGCCGAAGTCGGCAGCACCTCACGGACCGAACCGCGCCAGGTCCGTTCGGTGACGTGGTGGCTCGCCGCCAGGTGCCGGCAGTATGCCTCGAAGACGTCGACGGGGACGACCGAGCGGTGCCCGGCCTGCGCCATGCGGATCTCCCGGCGCTCCACCGGGGTCAGCACCGACCAGTGCAGCCGGGCGAAGTCCAGCAGTTCGCAGTCGCGGTAGCCCTCGACGCCGGGGTGGTGTTCGTACGGCGACCGCAGCACGCGCTGGCCGAGCAGATCGACGCGGTCGAAGAACCGGCCGCAGGGGCGGCCGTCGCGGTCGACGACGACGATGTCGCGTACCCCGTGGTGCCACAACGCGGAAGCGACCGCGAGCCCGGCCGGGCCGGCCCCGACGATGACCACGTCGGCGCCGGACGGCGGTCCGGGGGTGACCGCCGCGCGGGTACCTGGGAGAACCGGCCACTCACGTCCGCGCGGCGATTCGAGCAGATGGGGTTCCGGGACGAAGGTGATCACCGGCGTACTCAGCCGATCACGGTCACCGGGACGATCAGCTCGATCACGGGGCGCTGCTTCATCCCGTTGCCGATCAGTTCGTCCAGTGTCTGCCGGGACTGTTCGGCGGTGTCGGTCGCGATCGGACTGTAGCGGGAGTAGGAGTAGGTCGGCTTCCGCCCGCCGGCGTCCAAAGAGTACACCTTCAGCACGGCCTCGCCGGGCCGGACTTCACCGTCGTAGAAGGTGAGACGGCGCTGATCCGGCGTCATGAAGGACTTCGAGAACTGGCGGGAAAGCACGAGGGTGTCGGCGTCGTTGACGAAGGTCGAGTCCTCGTCGGTGACGACCTGCATCGCGACCCAGGTCTTGTCGGTCAGGTTGGTCTCGGACTTGATCACCTGCCAGCGGCCCGGTTCGGGGAGGTTGACGCTGACCGAGATGTCGTGCTCGGTGGTGTCGATCGCCCCGGAGATCATCAGCACCCGTCGGCGGACGTCGGCGACCCCGGCCATCTGGATGTCACGCGCGCGCACCCGCGTGGAAACATCCAATCCCGGGAATTCAGGAGATGACATCTTTCATGCCTCCAGACCTCGATAACCGCAATTCCAGACCGGCAGAATTTCCCCATCCGCAAACACCCGAAGAATTTCACGCGGAACTGGACGATGTCAAGATGAGGAACACATGATCCACTGGTACGAAAGGCTGCCGGTACCGGTGCGGAAACTGGGCCGTTCAGCGGTACCGGATCAGGAACCGTCGACGTCGTCGGCCCATGCCGCGGCGGGGGTGCCGTGTTCCAGCGCGCCGATGTAGACGATCTCGAACGAGGAATCGGTCCGCTTGAGACCTATCCGGATGACGAGATCGTGTTTCACCAGAATAATGAATTGGTGCGGATCGCGACCGTCGCCGAAAATGTCGTAGATGAGGAAAGCAGATCCGTCGGCCACCGCGAAAAGCGCTTCGTAGACAACATTGCGGTCGGCTTGCGGGGCATTGATCGCCCATTCTTCCAGCACCTGCAAACCCGACGTGAGCTGGAGGCGCATAGCCATCCGGAGGCCTCCTCGTGGTCTGGCCGGTTCGCGGGCGATCTTCATTCTCGCGCGCGCGATACCAGGTAGTCTTCTTTGTCCGTGCTGTCCGTGCCGGTCCCGGCCTAGTTGTAGCCGAGGACGATGTGCTCGGCCGGGAACTCGTTTTCGGCGGCCCGCCTCGGCTCCGGGACGAACGCCGTCGCGTCGGCCTCGGTGGTCCCACACGGGTCGAGGTCATCGGTCACGACCCAAATTCGCACCTGTGCCGTCATGACGTTCCTCCCGGCCTTCGATGAACGACTCACTTGACAACAAGGATGGACCCGTCCGCTCGGGAGCCGATCGTGGCGCGATCGAGGACACCGGAGCGCTCGATGAGCAAAGGAAAAGTCGCCGGTGAAGGGCCGCCGGTAGTGCCCTTGTGGTACCCCGGAAGCCAAGGAGCGCGCCATGACCGAACGCCTCGACCCGTACGAGATCTACGCCGACGACGAACTCGACGTCGACTTGCTGGGCCTGTCGTGGCCCGAGCCCGCGATCCCCGAGCAGCGGGACCGGCAGTGAAGACGCGTAAGTCCGTGAAGGCCTCCTTGAGGGACTCTGGGTCTCTCAAGGAGGCCTTCACGGACTTACGCGCAGGACCTAGCGCAGCGTCGACGTACGCCAGGTCTTCGAGGTTCGGGGCGACCAAGCGGAACGCACCGGCGCCGGGGACGGGGGCGCGGCCGAAGCCAACGCGGTGAAGACGGCGACGAGCGCCGCCAGTTCGGCGTCTTCCGGGTCCCCTCGCAGGACCCGGAAGACCGGCACGGTGTCCATTCCGGACGGTGACATGGTTCCCCCGTTCAGATCGGGTGGTTGCCGTGCTTGCGCCGCGGCGCAGCCTTTCGCTTGTCCTGCAGCATGTCCAGCGCCCTGGCGACGGCGGAACGGGTGTCCGCCGGGTCGATGATGTCGTCGACCAGCCCGCGTTCGGCCGAGTACTGCGGATTCATGAACTCCTCGGTGTATTCGGCGACCAGGCGGGCGCGCAACGCGTCCGGATCGGACGCCGCGGCGAGATCCTTGCGGAACAGCACGTTGACCGCGCCCTCGGCGCCCATCACGGCGATCTGGTTGGTCGGCCACGCGAGCGAAAGGTCGGTCCCGATGGACCGCGAGTCCATCACGATGTACGCGCCGCCGTACGCCTTCCGCAGGATGACCTGGACGCGCGGCACGGTCGCCTCGCAGTAGGCGTGCAGCAATTGCGCCCCGTGCCGGATGATCCCGGAGTGCTCCTGCTCGACCCCCGGCAGAAAGCCGGGGACGTCCACGAGCGTCACCAGCGGGATGCTGAACGCGTCGCAGAACCGCACGAACCGCGCCGCCTTCTGCGAAGCCGGGCCGTCGAGCACGCCGGCGAACACCACCGGCTGGTTGCCGACCAGGCCGACCACGCGCCCGTCGACCCGCGCGAGGGCGCACAGCACGTTCCGTGCCCATCGCTCGTGCAGTTCGAAGAACTCGCCGTCGTCGGCCAGTTCCGAGAACACGTCACGCATGTCGTACGGCTTGTTCGGCTCCACCGGGACGAGTTCGGCGAACCGCGGCCGCCGGTCCTTGGCCGCGTCCTGAGACGGCTCGCGGGGCGCGGGCTCCAGGTAGTTCGAGGGCAGCAGCGACACCAGGTAGCGGACGTCGGCGAGGCAGCTCTCCTCGTCGTCGTGCACCACGGTCGCCACACCGGACGACGCGCCGTGCACGTCCGCGCCGCCCAGTTCGTCGTGGCTGACCCGTTCCCCGGTCACGGTCTCGACGACGTCCGGTCCGGTCAGGTACATGCGGGCGGTGTCGCGCACCATGAAGACGAAATCCGCGAGCGCGGGCGAATACGCCGCCCCGCCCGCGCACGGCCCCAGCACCACGCTGATCTGCGGGATGACGCCGGACGCCTCGACCTGGCGGCGGAAGATGCCGCCGTAGCCGTTGAGCGCCATGACGCCTTCCTGGATCCGCGCTCCCCCGCTGTCGTTGAGGCCGATCAGCGGCGAGCCGGTGGCGATCGCCAGATCCATCACCTTGTGGATCTTCGCCGCGTGCGCCTCGCCGAGCGAACCGCCGAAGACGGTGAAGTCCTGCGCGTAGACGAACACGCGCCGCCCGTCGATGGTGCCCGAGCCGGCGATGACCCCGTCGGTGTACGGCCGGTTCTCCGCCAGCCCGAGACCGCTCGCCTGATGCCGCCGGTACAGCTCGACCTCGGTGAAGGAATCGGGGTCCAGCAACAGGTCCAGCCGTTCACGCGCGGTGTGCTTGCCGAGCGAGTGCTGCCGCCGGACGCCGTCGAGCCGTCCGTCGACGATGTGCTCGCGCAGTTCGTCGCGCTGGGCGCGCAGCAACGGCATCGTCGGTCCGGGAGACTTCCAGACCGGTTCGGCGCCGCGGGCGAGCGGGATCACCCGCCCGTCGGTCGCCCTCGGGATCCGGGGGCGCCGCAGCCGGTCTTCCGGCAGCGGCACCACCTCGGAGTCCTCCGTGCGCTGGGCGCCCGGATCGCCCTGCAGGGTCACGCCGCCTCCTTCATGCGGGCCTCGCGCTCGAGCTCGTCGAGTTCGATCTCGCGCACGATGTCGCGCCAGCACACCCCCCGCCCGAGCCGAGGCATCGTGGTGACCACCGGCGGCCGCTCGGGCGAGAGAGCCGGGGCAGGCGTGGTGGATTCGTTGATGGTCATGACAGTTCCTCTCCCTTAGGCCGATGCCCGTACCCGGCCGTCGATCTGGTGGTAGCCGCCGCTGTAGAAGACCAGCGAGTCCTGTGCCGTGCCGCGGCTGGAGGCGACCACCTTGCCGAGGAAGATCGAGTGGTCACCGCCTTCGTAGACCTCCGCCAGCTCGCATTCCAGCCAGGCCAGCGCGCCGTCGAGCAGCGGGGCGCCGGTCTGCGGCCCCGCCGTCCAGTCCACCGAGTCGAACTGCGCGAGCCCGGCCGGGCGGCGCCAGTCCGCGAAGTACTTCGCCAATTCCTTCTGGTCCGACGCCAGGACCGTGACCGCGTACGAGCCCGCCGTCACGATCGCCTCGTGCATCCGGGCCGCGCGGGAAACACAGCACAGCACCATCGGCGGCTCCAGTGACACCGACGTGACGGCGTTGGCGGTCATCCCGTGGGCCCGTTCACCCCCGGCGGTCAACACGGTGACCCCGGTGGCGAACTGGCCCATCACCTCCCGCAGCCCGGCCTGCGCGGACAACCGGCGCCGTGTCGCGGGTGTCGGCAGGCGTTTCAGCACCGGCCGCGAGGGCTCCTCCACCGTGCCCACGTCATTCCCCCTTGCCGTCGACCGCGTACGGGGCCAGCGCCTCACGCAGCTGTTCGGGTACCCGGCTGGGCACCGTGGCCGTGTTCGGGCCGCGCATGCACGCGATCCGCTGCCGTCCGCGGGCCACCAGCCGCTCGCCCTCCGCGGTGAGGTGGACGTAGTCGAAGGTGAACTGGATCTGGGTCTGGGTCAGCTCTTCCAGCCGCAGCCGGATGGACAGCTCGTCGAACGCGGTGATCTCCGCGTAGAACTCGCAGTCGACCTTGAGTGTGAAGAGCTTGAGGTCGTGACGGACCTCTTCGAGCACCGCGGGCGCCTTCTCCTTCAGGAACATTTCGCGGCACCGGCCCTGCCAGCGCACGTAGTTCACGTAATAGACGTTGCCCACCAGGTTGGTTTCTTCGAACCCGACCGTGTGGAGGATCTCGTAGTAGTCGGCCATGTCAGTTCTCCTCTCCCTGGAGCACCGCGAAGACGACGGGATCGGTCCGGTCGTTGACGGTCGTCACCCAGGTGGCGATGCGGGCACCGCCGTGGGAAAGCACCGCCCAGCCGTCCGGGTCGACCCGGTGCACGGTGAGCGCCTGTGTCATGTCCCCGGTCTTGCGCACGCATTCCAGCGCGCTCCAGACCCTGGTGTGCGCGACCGAAAGCGGCTCGCGGGCGTCCGCGGCGAGCAGTTCGCCCACCGCGAGCAGGTCCTCGCCGAGCAAGCCCGCCCAGTCCTCCGATGTCCGTTCGATCGCCGTTTCGACGTCGCACGCGATCCGGCCGGTGCCCGCGATCGCCAGGGTGAGGCCGGCGCTGTGCGATGCGCTCACCTCGGCTCCGTCGGCCTCCGGTTTCCCGTCCGGGCGGTAGCGGATCTCGAGCGGGGCGTCGACCGCGCGGCCGGCGGCCAATGCCGTCTGCGCCCGCCGTTCCGGCGTGGTCTCCACGGAAACGCCCACCGGGTCCGGTTCGACGACGATCGCGCGGGACGAGCCGAGCAGCCGTTCGACCGAACGCTCCAAATAGGACCCGAGCATCGACGGGACCCAAGGTCCTTCGCCGTCACGCTTGCGCACCGCGCGCAGCTTCAGCCCTTCCCACCGCTCGACCAGCTTCCCGTCGGGGTTGCGGACGTCGAGGTCGTAGAGGTAGCTGTCACCGTCCTGCGAACGCTCGCGCGCGTCGAGAAGCACGTACTCGGGGTCCTGCTCTCCGGGTTCGGCCAGGTACAGCCGCTCGATCCCTTGTGGCAGCAGGGTCGCGTCCGGGACGCAGCACTGGATCGCGTGCATCATCGCGTCGCGGGTACCCGGGTCGGCCAGGAGCTGTTCCTGCGGGAGGAACGGCGCGAACCAGTCGACCTCGGCGCCGGTCGCGATCTCCGCGACCGCGTGCCGCGCGCTGGCCCGCCGGTACCCGGTGACCCGCTGGAATCGCTTGCCCTGGAACAGAACCGTGCCGTAGAGCTCGGTCGTCGGGTCGACCGGGACGGGCGGCAGCGCGACGTCGCGGACGACGGTCTCGCCGAGCGGATCCGGCCGGGAGAACCGCAACCGGGCGCGGAAGTGGTCGGCGCTGAACCCGGTCTCCCCGCTGCGCAGGACCACGTCCACCGTTTCGGCGTCCCTGGCCAGCGCGGCGAGCCGGATCGTGGTCGACCCGCCCGGCGAGACGATGATCGGGCGCAGGAACTCGACGTCGGAGAACACCGGCGCCGGCAGGGTTTCCGCGGCCAGCGCGGCCTTGGCGACCTGGGTCATCGCCTCCATGCCGATCACCGCCGGGAACAGCAACTGGCCGTCGAGCAGGTGGTCGGCCAGATACGGGTCGCTGCCCGCGGAAAGGTCGGCCTCGGTGATCAGCTCGACACCCGGGTAATGCACGACGGCGCGGTCGACGAAGCGGGTCAGCGGCAGTTCGCGCTTCTCCACCGGCAGGGTGGCCAGCCCCGCGGTCCGGCCGCAGACGACCAGTACCGACGGGGCCGCCGGATCGCCGACGACCTGGCGGAGGATCTCGATGCCCTCCTCGGTCGGGATGGGGGTGATGCCGTCGCGCATCAAAGCGCTGACGACACCGAGCTTTTCGCCCATCCCCGTCCCGGACCAGACCGACCATTCGAGGGCGATCGCCCGGGCCTGGGGGTGCTCGCGGCCGAAGCGCACGGTCAGTTCGGTCATCCAGTCGTTGGCCGTGGCGTAGTGCGCCTCACCGCGCAGGCCAGCCCGTCCGATGATGCTGCCGAAGGTCACCAGCAGCTTGATCTTGTCCTTGTCGACGGCATCGAGGACAGCGTTGAGGCCGCCGATCTTCGGGGCCAGCGTCTTGCGGAAGCTCTCCTCGGTCAAGGAGAACAGCGCGGCGGGCTCGTTGCGGCCCGCGCCGTGCAGCACCGCGGTGACCGGGCCGAATCCGGCCTGGATCCGGCCGATCGCGTCGGCCACCTGCCTCCCGTCGGTGACGTCGGCGCGCTCGTAGCGGTAGGTGATGCCCGCCGCCGCCATACGGCCGAGGTTCTCCGACAGCTCGGCGTCATCGGCCGGGTCGCTCCGGCCGAGCAGCGCCAGTTTCGCGCCGGAATCCTTGGCCAGCGCCAACGCGCTCTCGGCGGTGATTCCCTTGCCGCCGCCGGTGACGAGCAGGACGTCGCCGGTGCCCAGCGGGGTCCCTTCGGCCTCGGACGGGGTCAGGGCGGCGAGCTTCGGCACCGTGCGGACCCCGGCGGTGTCGTAGCGGACTTCGCTGAAGTCGTTGGTCGCCGCCACCTCGGCGACGACAGTGGACACCGCGGCACTGATCGCCTCGGGGTCGATGGGATCGACATCGGCGAGATCGACGATCGTGGTGCGGGCCGACGGGTCCTCCAGCCGCAGCGTCTTCGCCAGACCGGAAGCACCGAGGCCGTGCTGCACCACGACGAACCGCGTGCCGTTGGGCGCGGCCAGCACCGCGCGGCCGGCGTCCAGGAACAGTCCGACGTCGCCGGAACCGCTGTCCGCGTTCAGGCAGAGGAGGACACCGTCGCCGACCCCGGCGCCGGCCAGGGCCGCGCGCAGCGGCTCCGCCAGCGGGTGGCCGTCCGGGGCGAACGCCGTCCACTCCGCTCGCGAAACACCGGCCGCGGAGATACCCGGCGTGAGGTCGGGCGACGGTTTCGGCGCGACGACGTACTCGACCGCGAACGGCCGGACCCACGGGCCGACCCCGGCGACCTCGGCCTGGTTGCCGTCGGCGGGTTTGGCGGTCTGCGCGAGTTCGTCGATCATCTCGGCGAGTTCGCCGAGGCAGACGGTCGCGAAGTTCGGCATGCCCTCCAGCGCCGGGCGGCCGAGCGCGCGGGTCACGTCGTTGACCAGCTGACCGACGGTGATCGACGAAAGGTGCAGGTCGTCGAGCGGATGCGTGTCGGCGGTGACCGCTTCGAGCGGCAGTTCGACCCGTTCGGAAGCGAGCTTGCGCAGCAGGTCGAGGGTGCTGCTGCCACCGCTTTCCGAGGCCGTCCCGGCCGCGGCGCCGGCGGGCTCGGCGACGCGGTCGCGGGCCAGTTCGGCTCCGATGGACGGCGCGGCCTCGCACGGGCTGGCGAGGAAGGAGAACTTTCCGTCCACCGGCAGGGGCCGCACGACACGGCCGTCGAACAGCGCGGAAGTCTCCAACGGGGCGCCGAACGCGAACGCGGCACCGGCCACCTTCAGCACCGGGGCCAGCGTCAGGCTGTCGGTGTCGATCGAGAGCGCCGGGGTGCCGGGCGCGATCGCACCGAACAGACCGGTGAGCACTCGGCCGGGGCCGACCTCGATCACCAGGTCGCTGCGCTCGGCGACCTTCGCGGCCGCCTCACGGAAGCGGACCGGCAGGACCACCTGGTCGCGCAGCAGATCACGCAGGTCTTCGGCGGCGTGCAGGACGTCACCGGTCACCGTGGAGACGACGGGCCGGTCGAGCCGGGCGAAGTCGAACGCGGCGAGCTCCGCGGTCATCGCCTCGGCGGCCGGGACGACCGCGGGCGAGTGGAAGGCGTGCGAGACGTTGATGCGGGCGGCCGTGACCCCCTCCGTACGGGCACGGGCGATCACCCGGTCGATCGCCTCCGCCGGCCCGGAAAGGACGGTCTGCTCTGGCGCGTTGTAGCCCGCGATGACGACCTCTTCGCCCTCGGCGAGCCTCTCGGCGATCCCCGGAGTGGCGGCGATCGCGGCCATGGCGCCGTTCCCGTCGCTCGCGGTCGCCATCACCTTGCCGCGGATCTTGGCCAGCTTGAGGACTTCGCGTTCGGTGAGCGCGCCACCCCAGTGCAGCGCGGTGAGCTCGCCGAGGCTGTGGCCCGCGACCGTCCCCGCCTCGATGCCGAGGCTTTTCAGCACGCGGAGCCCGGCCAGCGAGCCGGTGACGATGCGCGGCTGTGCGACGTCGGTGGCGACCTGGTCTGCGCCGGTGGACAGGCCGGCGGCGCGGTAGATGTCGTCGGCGTGGGCGAAGCGTTTGCGCATCGCGCCGACCCTGCCCTGCCCGGAACCCTGACCGGGGAACAGGAATCCGATCTTCGGGTCCTTCGAGCGAGAACCGGCGAAGATGCCTTCTTTGGCGGAGAAGACTTCCGGCTCCCCCTCACCGAGAAGGTCGAGGAGCTTGGCCAGTTTGCGCTCGGCGTCGTCCGGGCCCGCCGCGACGATCGCCGCGCGGACCGGTTTCCCGGACAGTTCCGCGGAAAGCGTGCCCGCGAGGTCCGCGAGTTCCGCGAACGAGAGCTTCGGCACGACCTCCAGCAGACCGGTCACCCGGCCGCGCAACGACGCGGCGTCGTCGGCGTCCAGGAGCAGCAGTTCGCCGTCCTGCCGTCCGGCGACCAGCGACCGGGTCCGTTCGTCGAGTTCCTTGCGCCGGGCCGCGCCCGGCGCTTCAGTGACGGTGACATGCGAGTTGATGCCGCCGAACCCCATCGCGGAGACACCCGCGCGGACCGGCTGGTCCGGGGGCCACAGGCCGGCTTCGGCGGGGACGTACATCCGCGCGGAGTCACCGACCAGCGACTCGTGCGGTTCGAAGTGGCCGGTCGCGGGCGGGATGACCTGGTGGTAGACCGCCAGCGTCGCCTTGATCAGCCCGGCGACACCGGCCGCGGCCTTGGTGTGGCCGATGTTGCCCTTGATCGTGCTCAGCGCGGCGCGGTCGGCGAGCGGGTCGGCGTCGCGGCGGGCGGTGGAGAGCGCCTCGATCTCGGTGGCGTCGCCCAGCGCGGTCCCGGTGCCGTGGCCCTCGAAGTAGGAGACGGTCTCGACGCCGTAGCCGGCCTTCTCGTAAGCCCGCTTGAGCGCGAGGCGGTGACCCGACGCCTCGGGGCGGGTGATGCCGCCCTTGCCGTCGGACGAAACACCCCAGCCGCCGATGTTGGCGTAGATCCGCTTGCCCTGCGCGATCGCGTCCTCCTCGCGCATCAGCACGAGCATGCCGGACCCCTCACCGGGCCAGAACCCGTTGGAATCGGCGTCGTAGACCTTCATCTCCCGTTTGGCGAGCGCGCCGGTCTTGGCGAAACCGATCACCTCGAACGGGTCGATCGACAAGTCGACACCGCCCGCGATGGCGACGTCGAGGTCACCCTCCGAAAGCGCGTTCGCCGCCGTGACCACGGAAAGCAACGACGACGAGCAGGCACCGTCCACGGTGAATCCCCCGCCGCCGAAGTCGAAGAAGTTGCAGACACGGCCGGCGATCGTGTTCGCCAGTCCGCCCGCGAGCGTGTCCTCGTCGATCTCCGGGAAGGGGGCCTTGTACTGCGCTTCGAGATCGTGGAGGAACTCGGCGGTGTCGCCCTCGGCCCAGCCGCGCTCGGCGAGCGCCGCCGCGACCGTGCGGCGCACGTACGGCCAGCGCAGCCGCATGATGTTGGCGCGCGAGAACTCGCCGGTGAGACTGTTGCCGATGACCACGCCGGTGGCGGACCGCGGCAGCCCGTCGCCTTCGGGGAATCCCGCGTCCGCCAGCGCCTGAGCGGCGACGTCGAGGGCGAGCCAATGCGTGGTGTCGGTCGAGCGGAACGTGCTGCCCGCGACCTTGTACTTGATCCGGTCGAACTCGTAGTCGCGGAGGACCGCGGCCTTCTGGGCGTAGAAACGATCCGGCGCTCCCGCGTCGGGCGAGTAGTAGTCCTCGCGGTTCATCCGCTCGTCGGGCAGTCTCCGGAACGCCCGGCGGCCGGCGAGGACGTTCTCCCACAGTTCTTCCGGGGAACCGGCGTCCGGGTATCGGAGACCGATACCGACAATCGAAATCCGCTCAACGCTCATGCCACCGCACTCCCCTAGCTCTCAACCACTCAAGTCACGGAATCCGGCCTCGGCGCCAGGAGGAACGCGCCGTCCGCATTGCAGTCCGGTCAAGCATGAACCAGAGCCGGGCCGACGTCTTCTCTCATGTTGTTGAAGGCGGGCCAACGAATCCGGGGGCCGCCACGGCGTTCCCGGACGGCGTGGGTCACCTTCTCGTGAGCGGTGTTGACGGTTGTCAACCGGAACCGTCATCACCGCTCACGCGACCCGTCACACACTTTTGCGCCGCAACGAAACTCGACCAGCTCACCAGCTCGACCAGCTCCCGGTCGCCCAGCCGTGCGGCGGCCACCAGAGCTTCGTCCGCTTGGTAGGGCGCCTTCGCCACCACCAGAGCCAACCGCGCGGCCGCGACCTCACCATCGGAGACATCGCACACCGAAGCCTCCACCCAAGAACGGCTCAGCCCAGGCGCGGAACCATCCCAAGAGGACAGTTCTCGCCCCACCACGTCCCGCACCACAGGAGAAATCGCCAACGAGGCGAAAGCCGATTCAGCACGGGAGAAGGCCTCCTTGACGACAGGACTGCCCGCCGCCCAGGAGAAATCCCGGGAACCGGCAGGCAACAAGGCGAGCGAAGCACCGGGTAGAGCATCCTCGACCGGTTTCAGAAACCGGCCGAGGACACTCTTCGCCCTCTCTCGCGCGGAATCCGGCACGGCCGAAGGCAGCGGTGACGGCCCGAGGAACACACTCACCACCCGGTTCAGGTAGTGGAACGTGAACGCGACAGCGGTCAGCTCAGCCGAAGCCGCGGGCGACAAGCCGGCAGCATCCCGCGGATCCTCCACCTCCCGCCCCGACCCGATCGCCTCGGCCGCCTCGGAACGGCCGAGCGAACTCAGTGCCATCCCATGGACCTCGACGCAGTACGGGCACGAATTCGCTTGCGATACCAGCGAAGCGACGACTTCCCTGTCGGCCCGGCTGGTCGCGCCCGCCGTCACCAACGATTCCCGCAGCATCAGCCAGCTCGCCGCGAGGGTCGGCGGCGACGGCGAATGCAATGCCACAGGTGGAGCGAGCATGCCGAAGTCCCGCTCGAGCTGACGGTAGACGTCGCGCACCAGCCCGGTCGCCCGGCCGGCCGGAACCGGCCGGACGTGCCGGATCTCGCGCAACGCGCGCCGTAGCGCGAGTTTCACCGGTTTCGGAGCCATCCGGCGCCTCCTCCTCGGTATGCGGGGCGAAAGCGCCGATCAGTCGCCCATGACCACGGAAGCCGGTCGACCACCCACCGCACGGTGACGGGGCCGTCCGGCGCCGGAGTTGCCGGCCGGGGTGCGACACCGACGCTCATACCACCGCACACTCCTCTGGATCTCGAACATTCACTCCCGCATGCCGGTCCTGGCATCCGAGAGACCGACGTCCGTACACGTCGTACGGACAAGGATGCGGCGGAAGCCCTGGACGCGTCTTCTCTCATGTGGTCGAAAGCGCGCCTTCGCCGAATAGTCTTTCGCACCATCCGGGACCGGCGGCCGCTCACCGGACGGAGCCATCGATATGGCCACCTATCACCGGCAGAACCATCGGCACAGACTGACTATGAACCACTCTCCAGCAGAAGGAAAGAGGTAAGGGAATGCTTTCCCGCAAATCCCGGCTACTACGATTCGGAATCGTTCTGACAACCTTTTTCGCGGGCATCGCGGTCATGGGAAGCCCACCCGCATCGGGCGGGCAGATCGTCGAACGGAACAACTCGGCCACGACGACGATCGATGACATTCAGCAGTTCCGATGGTACGCGATCAGCGCACGACACAGCGGTCAGTGTCTCGACGTGGCAGGGGCATCGCTGGCCGACGGCGCCCACCTGATCCAATGGCCCTGCCGCTACCAGCACAACCAGCAATGGGCCGCTCAGTCGGCCGGCTCCGGCTACTATCGGCTCGTGGTGAGGAATAGCGGTAAATGCCTGGATGTGTCAGGTGCATCGCATGACGACGGCGCCCACCTGATCCAATGGCCCTGCCACAACGGGCAGAACCAGCAGTGGCGGTTCGTGAACCTCACTGACGGCTACTATCGGCTCGTGGCAAGGCATAGCGGCAAATGCCTGGATGTGTCAGGTGCATCGCATGCCGAGGGCGCTCACCTGATCCAATGGCCCTGCCACAACGGGCAGAACCAGCAATGGCGAATCACCGCGGTGGACTAGTGTCGTGTGACGTCGGCGCGGCTTTGGGCGGGGTCGTGAGTGGTAAAGAGCGTTCTGGTGGACGGGTATTTGCTTACCTACTGGACCTGCCCCCGTCTTGGTGCCGTGGTGGAGCTGGTGCGGGTGGGCGGGGTGCCGGCCGCCGGGTTTGAGTGGCACAGCCTTGATCAACGGAGGATTGGGGACGTTGAGTGTCCCGGATCTTCCGTTGATCATGGTCCGGGGCGGGGGTCACCTCGCGTCGATGAAGGAATCGGGACGTTGAGTGTCCTAATTCCTTCATCGACGATCCCGATACCTCCGCTGGGATCTCGCCCTCGCGCAGGTCGGCAGCGGGTAGGCAAATAACGGTCCGTTCTAACGCTCTTTACCACTCACGACCGCACGGCCGGCCTCGTCGTCCAGTCCAGAACAGCGCGGCGAACCACTCTCTGTCCACCCTGAAGCCGGCGAAGAAGGCCTTCGCAACAGGAGACTCGGTCACGACAGGTTTGCCTTACCCGTCGTAAGTCAGCTCCCGGCCACCAGGGACAGCTTGCTGACCGCGCGCCGCCCGGTGATGGAGCCATCCGGCGCCGGAGCGCCGTACGAGACGTCGACGCCGCGCGCCTGCAGCGCCCGCACGATGCCCGGCACCGAACGCTCGGCCAGCGCCGCGATCGTCATCGCCGGGTTCACCGTCAGCGCGCCCGGCACGGAAGCGCTGTCGGTCACGAAGATCCCGGGGTGATCGCGGAGTTCGTGGTTCGGGTGCAGTGCCGAGGTCGCCGGGTCGTCACCGATCCGGCACGACGCCAGCGGGTGCACCGTGTACGCGCCGACGACGTCGTTGGTCCACGGCGCCACCTTCGCCAGGCCGTCCTTCTCGAGGATCTCCTTGCATTCCGCGTCGGCCAGCGACCAGCCACGCAGGGTGTTCGGCGTCGGGTCGTACTTCAACGGGCCGCGGCCGAGCATCTGCTGCGAGATGCGGTAGGCGTTGCCGGTGGGCGGCGGCGCGCCGAAGACGCCTTCGTTGTCGTCCTCGGTCATCAGGAAGATGGTCAGCCAGGAGGCCCACTTCTTGAGGATCTCCTTCTTCTGCGCCCCGAACCAGCGCGGTTCGTCGCCATCCGGCACCTGCGCGAGGATCGTGCCCAGCCCGGGCGGGAAGTAAAGCTGCTCCAGCGAGTACCGCTCGTACTCCGGCAGCGAACCGTCGAGCTTGTCCCAGTTAGCCACGGTCGGGCCCTTGCCGATGTGGTTGGCCTCGTAGACCTTCCCGTCCTCACGGGACAGCCCGAGCACCTCGCGGACCCGCTCCTCGTTGATGATCGCGGTGTTGAGCCGCTCGCCGTTGCCCGAGAAGTACCGGCCGACCGCGTGCGGCATGGTGCCCAGCGCCGCCTCCGAACGCTGCAGGATCACCGGGGTCGCGCCGGCGCCCGCGGCGATGATGACGATCTTCGCGTCGATCGTCCCGCTGCCGGACTGAAGACGGTAGTCCTCGTCGTCCACGATGTTGAAGTGCACGCGGTAGTCGCCGTCGTCGATGCGCTCGATCCGCTGGACCTCGTGCAGCGGCCGGATCCGGGCGCCGTGCGCGAGCGCCGCGGGCAGGTAGTTGGTCAGCAGCGAGCGTTTCGCGTCGAACCGGCAGCCGGCCATCATGAAGTTGCAGTTCACACAGCGGTCGTTGTCCACCGCGACCGGCGCCGGATTGGCGGTCCGGCCCGAGTGGTCGCAGAACGCCGCCCACAGCCCACCCGCGTACGAAACGTCGTTCCAGTCCTGTTTGGACACAGGGAGGGATTCCGACACCCGGTCGTACCAGGGCTCCAGGGTGTCGCGCGTCAGCGCCGAAGGCCACATACGGCGGCCGATGCTGCCGTGGCGTTCGAAAACGAATTTCGGCGCGCGCGGCATGGCGGCGAAGTACACGACACTGCCACCGCCGACGCAGTTCCCGCCGAGCACGCTCATGCCGTCGCCGACGACGAAGTCGAAAGCCCGCGTGTAGGACGAGCCGAGCAGGTAATCGTGCTCGAACTCCTTCGTCTCCAGCCATGGACCGCGTTCCAGCACGGTGACCTTCGCCCCGCCCGCGGCCAGGTGGTAGGCGGGGATGGAGCCACCGAACCCGCTGCCGACGATGACGACGTCGGTCTTGTCGTAGGCGTTCATGCGGGACTCCCGGAAGGCGTGGTGTCAGGGTGTATTCGCGCCAGCTCGCGGCGGTAGGAGAACTTCGGGAACCGCCACAGACCGTCTTCGTCCGGCGCGGTGTACCCCATCGCCAGCAGACCGGGGTGGCCCTCGGCGATCGCTTCGGCGGTGTGCTTGTGCGCCGCGCTGTCGAAGGACATGTTGCAGAACAAGGCGAGGCTGACCCAGCCGTCCTTCTCCGGATGTCCCGGCGCGGTCAGCGACCGCACGAGCGCCGTCCTGTCCTCGAAGGACAGTGCGACGAACGACGGCAGTGACGCGTCCAGCGTGAGGTCGTGTTCCTTGGCGTAGACCTTCGCGTGATGGTTGAGGGACTCCGCCAGATAGGGGAGCCCGACGGTCACGCCGGTCGCCTCGGTGTGCAGCAGTTCGAGCGCGCCCGCCACGACCGCGCCCGGCCCCGGCGAAGCGCCGGCGATCGCGTGGTCATCGGGGAACCGCTTCTCCCCCGGCACGATCGTGTCCGCGTAGGCCTCCAAAGTGGACACCTCGATCTGTTCGTCCGAATCCACGGAACCTACCTCCTGTTCCTGGTGTGCACGGTCATCGGGAGCCCGCCGCGCACCCGGAGCGACAGCATCGCCTCGGGAACCACGTCGTAGCCCGGGAGCTTCCTGAGTTCGAGGTCGCGCAGGACCATCGTCAGCACGAAAACGGCCTCCATCACGCCGAGGCTGTTGCCGATGCAGAACCGCGGCCCGGCGCCGAACGGGATGTAGGCGTAGCGGGGCCGCCCGCTCGGCCGGTCCGGATCGAACCGTTCCGGGTCGAACTTCTCCGGCTCCGGCCAGAACGCCGGATGCCGGTGCAGCGTGTAGGGCACGACGACGACGTCGGATCCGGCGGGTATGTGATAGCCACCGACCTCGTCGTCGGCCTGCGCCACCCGCGGCAGCAGCCACACCGGCGGGTACAGCCGCATGACCTCCTCGACGACCCTCGCCGTGTACGGCAACCGGTGCAGATCCTCGTGCGTCGGCAACTGGTCGCCCAGTACCGAATCGGCCTCGGCACGCAGTTTTCCGGCGATTTCGGGATGTTCGTCGAGCAGGTGGAACGCCCAGCCCAGCGTGCTCGCCGTCGTCTCGTGCCCGGCCAGCAGCAGGGTGATCAGCTCGTCCCGCATCTGCTCGCGGGTCCCGCCGGTCGCGATGAGGCGGGACAGCACGTCCTCGCCCCCCTCGACCGGGTTCGCCAGCCGCTGCTCGACGAGTTCGTCGGCGATACGGCGGAGGTCGTCCCGCGATTCCCGGAACCGCAGTTGTTTCTTCAGCGGGGCCCACTGCGGGACCATGCTCAGCGTCACCGCTTCGAACATCGCCTGGTCCTGCACGGCTTCGAACGAGTGCCCCAGCGAGGTGAACCCGCCGAGGTCCGCGTCGAGCAAAGTCTTGCCGAGCACACCGAGGGTCAGCCCGGTCATCTCGTGCAGGATCTCCACCGGTCCTTCGGTGTCGCGCAGGCGTTTCACGAGTCCTTCGACCTCGTTCGCGACGACCGAGGCCTGCCGCGCGATCCGCTTGGGCTGGAACACCGGCTGGATGGTCCGGCGCTGCTTCCTCCAGACGTCGCCGTCACTGGTCAGCAACCCGTCGCCGAGCGCCCGCCTCGCCTCCTGGAGGCCGATTCCCTTGTGGTAGTTGGCCGCGTTGTCCGCGAGCACGTGTTTCGCCAGTTCGGGATGGTTCACCAGGTACATCGTCTTGGGACCGATCGCGATCCGGACGACGTCCCCGTGCACCTGGGCCGAGTCCGACATGAGCGCCAGCCGGTCGGTGAAGAGTTTCTTCAGCAGACCGAAGGTCGCCCGGCGCGGCGGGCCGGGCGGCGCGAGACGCGCCACCCGGCTGTTTTCCGCGCCCTGCGTCATGCCGCCACGGCCCCGGTTTCCGTCTCCGGCTTCTCGGCCGGCTTCGGCAGGGACGTGACTTCGGCCGACTTCGCCTGCTCGGCCTCCCATTTCTCGGTAGCCTTCTTGGAGAAGTGCAGGCCCCACAGGAACATCCCGCGGATGAGGCAGACCAGCGCGGTGGCGAGGAACAGGCCGTAGGCCACGTGCACGATCATGAAGAACCCGTACGCCAGCGCCACCCCGGAGCCGAACAGGATCTGCGAAGCGGGCTTCGACGGGGTCGTGCCCGGGTCGGTGACCATGTAGTTCGTGTAGAGCACGAACGCCACGCCGGTCATCATCCCGAGCGCGCCGGGGATCGCGGTGTCGAACACCAGGCCACGGATGATCGCCTGCAGCGCGAAGGTGATCAGCCAGGCGCCGATCAGCCACATCCGCTGGGTCAGCATCGCGTTGAGCACGGTGCCCGACACCATGATGATGCCGACGATCAGCCAGCCGACCCACGAGTCGACCTGCTCGGTGAAGTGGTAGGGCGGCGCGATGCTCGCCCACGGGAACACCAGCAGGATGATCGTGATGCCGAAGTTCGACGGGTTCATGTAGTGGCGGAGCCTGCCGCGCACCGGGGCCTGCAGCACCCACTTGGCGCCGACGGCGACCACGACGCCGAACATCATGACGAGCACCTGGTCGTTGACGTAGGTGAGCATGTTCAGCGCCAGACCGGTGATGTGCGCGGGGAAGAGGAACTCCACCAGTCCCTTGAAACCGTTGCCGCGGAAGCGGACATCCCGGCCCTGTACGCGGGCGCCGATGATCTCCAGCAGGATTTCCGTGGTGTACGCCGTCGCCAGCGCGATGAACGGATAGGTGTAGGGCTGCTCGAAACCGAGCACGGTGTAGCCGATGATGTTGAAGATGGTGATCGAGATCGCGAACCGGCGAAGGGCCGTGATCGTCTTGTTGCTCTTCGGTGCCGTGAGTGTCTGCTCAGCCATGACGGTCATTTCTCCTTAGCCTGAGCGCCGAGCTGGAACGTGTGGCTGCCCGGGGTCAGCTGGACTTCCTGCGTGCGGATCTGCCCGGTCAGGTCGCGCCACTGCAGGTGGACCTTCACCGGCCCGGTGACCTTGCCGAGTCCGATCTGGATCTCGTGGCTGCGCTTGCCGGAGTGGCCGCTGCCGCCGTCGACGCGGTCCATGTACTTCTTGCCGTCGGGGGTGACGACGGTGACCTGTGCGCCGATCGCCGCGGTGCCCGCCGCCTTGAGTGGACCGTCGACCGAAGCCTTGTCGTGCATCAGCTTCAGGTTCAGGTACGCCCCGGAGTCGGGGCTGACGTTGTGGTAGAAGATCGGCTGCTCCCACTGGCGGGCCACGGCGAAGTCGAGCTTGCCGTCACCGTCGGCGTCGCCGGTGGCGATACCGCGGGTGGGCACCGGGACCGCGAGACCGAGGCGCGGGGCCAGGTCGGTGTAGCGGCCGTCGGGGCTCTTGGCCCAGAAGTGCAGGGTGTGGTCGCCACCGACGTCGTCACCGGCACGCATGTTCGGCCAGAAGTACGGGTGCTTCAGCAGTTCGTCGTTCGACGTCGCCAGCTCCTGCAGCTGCGGCCAGCGGTTGACGTCGCCCTTGACGAACCCGGTCGCCTGCGTGATCACCGATTCACCGCTGTTGTTGTAGTCGGCGATCTTGACGTCCCAGCCCCAGCCGGACCACGCGGTGCCGGCCTGTGCGCTGCGGTCCACCCAAGGCGCCTCGCCGCCC
Organism: Amycolatopsis decaplanina DSM 44594; assembly: GCF_000342005.1. Taxonomy (GTDB): domain Bacteria; phylum Actinomycetota; class Actinomycetes; order Mycobacteriales; family Pseudonocardiaceae; genus Amycolatopsis; species Amycolatopsis decaplanina. Next base: position 17,360 of record NZ_AOHO01000077.1, on the reverse strand, counting down.
TGCAGGCGACCGCGCAGATCCGCGGTGTCCTTGGCGGTGTTCATGAACTGGAAGTGGCTTTCCTCGATACCCCAGGACGTCGTGATGTTGCTGACGTACAGGTCGTAGAGACCGTCGTGGTCGAGGTCGGCGAAGTCGACGCCCATGCCCTTGAAGGAGTCGTTGCCGAGCACCTTGGACTTCGGCTCGTTGGGCCCGCGAATACCCTTCACCTCGGCGAATTCGACGTGGCCGGGGCGGGACTTGTTGTACAGCAGGCGGTCGTGACCGAAGTCGTTGCCGATGTAGAGCTCCGGCAGGTTGTCCCCGTCGACGTCGGTCGCGCTGGCCGCCAGCGACCAGCCGCCGCGGGCGTCGGCCGGGATGGCTTTGTCGTCGAGGGCGAACGTCGCGCTCGGCTTCGCGCCCTGGGTGGCGCCGGTGAACCGCAGGATGTACTTGCCGCCGCTGTTGTCGGCGTGCGACATCGACTTGTTCATCTCGACCCCGCCGTCGACGCGGTCGTCCAGCACCGCGCTGTCGGGGAAGTAGTTGCCGATGAAGATGTCCTGGTGACCGTCGCCGTCGAAGTCACCGACCGTCGCGGCGTTGGTGTTCCACAGTGGACCGGCGTACTCACCGTTCTTGGAGTTGTTGCCCGGCACCAGTTCCACCGGCTCGTAGGCCTTCGGCTCCAGCTTCGTGGCGCCCGGCTTCGAGAGGAACAGGATCGGGGTGCGGCCCCAGTAGTAGGCCAGCAGGTCGACGCGGCCGTCCTCGTTGTAGTCCGCGGGCACGCAGCCCATGGGCGCGATGTACTTGCCCATCGGCAGCGGCGCCGCGTCGAGCGCGAACGGCGCGTACCGGTCCCCTCCCTTGCCCGGCGTCGGGGTGATCACCAGCTGGTCGCTGCGCGGGTCCACGAAGCACAGGTCGTTGGCGAGCTTGTCGCCGTCGAGGTCGTTGACCGCGATCGCGGCGCCGACCGAGGAGATCCAGGCGCGGATGTGCTCGTACTCCTTGTTCACCGTCCGGATCGACTGGCTTTTCGCCGCTTCCGGCAGGGCGATCGTCAACGGTTCGAACGCGTACTTCGAGGCCATGGTGTCGGCCTCGGCGGTCGAGACGGTGGGCAGCTGCGCCACCACGAACAGTCCCGCCATCAGCAACAGCGCCACGATGCCCGCAAGCTGCTTGCGGAGCCAGCCCAAGGTCGCGGTCATTTCCCTGCACCTCCGTGTTTCTTGGTAAGCGCGCTACCGCGATCACGTCGCCAGGGCGCTCTTTCTGGTTGATCCTGAGGGTTCGACGGCTGGCGCCCTGCCGCCGCGATAGCGGGGCCTTCGGCCAGTGGCGCGCTTACGCCTTCCGTTGGCTGCTCCGCTATCTGTCCCGAAGTGAGTACCTCGGTGGCGATGCGCTGTCGCCAGGTTTCGAAAGCCGGGAGTTCGCCGTCGACCACCACAGCCGGGCGGACCTCCTGGGTGATGGCCGCGGCGCGCTCGGCCGGCAGCCCGCAGATCGCCTGCGTGGCGACCTCGGTCTCGGGAATCAACAGCCCGGCGCGGACGCGGGCCTCGGCTGCGAAAGCACTGCCCTGGGCCAGATTCCCGCGGTGCTCACCGGCGAACTCGGCCAGCTTCAGCAGTTCGTCGCCGGTGACACCGCACGCGTAGGTCGAGGCGAGCCCGATGCCGGCGTAGAGGTCTCCGTGCCGCCGCTCGGGGAATCGCGCGATCGTGTCGGCGACCAGATCGACGTCGGTACCGCAGATGAACCACAGCGCCCGCCCGATGCCCTGGTCGATCGCCCGCAGCGCGTACCCGTCGTTGCCGGGCGGCCAGGAGAAGTCCGGGTCCTGGAACTGCCCGTCGATGTACTTCGCCGTCTTGAAATACGCCTGGTGGAAGCCGTAGCCGTCGAGCACCAGCCAGCGCAGCAAGGGGTCGAAGTCCTCGGCGGACGGCCAGCGGAAGCGCGGCAGCCGCGCCATCGCCCAGCCGACACCGACGTAGATGATGTAGTCGTGCTTCTCGCCGGGGCCGTCGAGGAACCTCTCGATGTGACGGCGCCCGCCGCCCGGCAGCCCGTCCAGCATTCCATAACCCATTCCCGCACCCTCGTAGGCGAAGCCGCGGTATTTCACCGGAATACGTTCGAGCCATTCCTCCGCCTGATCGACGGAGCGCGCTTCGACCGCGTGCGCGTAGCCGAGCAGGAATTTCTCACCGACGGTCTCCAGCAATTCTTGAGCGGCCGGGCTCTTCTTGTGGAAACCACGCTTGTCCAGTGACGTCTCGGAGACGTCCGGCGTGATCATGCGACGTCTGATCGTGCGCCAACCATTGCCCAACGCACTCTCCCCCTAACGGGTGGATTCGAATTCCGGATTGCTTAAAGGCTCACACGCGTGGCGATGACGCGGCTACTCCGCGGTTGCGCCGCGGTTCTCCCGGTTTGCGAGACCGGGAGAACGAGGGAATAGCCTCGGTCAGGCGACCGCGCGGAGATACTCGGGAGCGGGCATGGTCATCCGGTTCCCGGCGGACGCCGGGCCGCCGGCGAGGGTGATCGCCATCGGCGCGTCGGTCGGCCGGGGGGCGCGCATCGGCATCCGAAGGTGGACCCTGCCGTACCGGGTGATGTCGACGCGGCCGGGCAGGGTGCCCACGGAGAACGAGGAAGCCGCGGTCCCCGCGGCGTGCTCGGCCACCCCGATGACGGTCCACCGGCCCTCGGGGACGTTCTGGATCTCGATGTCCGCCGACAGGACGTTCGCCCTGCCACCGAAGGCGACCGGCCCGCACTGCGGGATCGACTCGGCGAACAGTCCGATGAGGACACTCGCCGGGCCGGCCCCGCGCGGGGTCTCGACGCGCACGCTGATCGTGCCGGTGCCACTGCGCATCGTGGCGCTGCCCATTCCGGCGCTGTGCAACGCTTCCAGGGTCGGGAGCCGCTGGAAGTGCGGGGCCAGCGCGACGAGCAGTTCGCCGACCTCGGGATCGCGGTACTGGGTCGGGGTCATCCCGACCGCACGGGTGAAGCGGCTGGTGAACGTGCCGACACTGCTGTAGCCGACACTGCACACGATGTCCGACACCGTCAGCGATGTCGTCAGCAGCAGTCGTTTCGCTTCGAAGAGCCGGATCGCGGTGAGGTACCGGCCGGGGGTGACACCGGTCGCCTTGGTGAAGATCCGCGAGAAGTGGAACGGGCTGACGAAGACTTCCGATGCCAGGTCGCCCAAGGTGATCGGGTCGAAGTACCTCGCGTGCATCGATGAGATGGCCTGCAGCACCGCGGGTTGCAGGGGGGACGCCGGCTCGGGGAGCCGACCGGGTTCGGTGACGCCTTTCTCGTTCGCCGCCATGGCGACTGTTCGTAGCTGCATCAGACCAACCTCGGATTCGCTGTCGCTTTTCCTCTGTACGTCAGCAAACGCGTTGTCGATTTCAGCATGCTCGACGAGCGATCGAGAGGCGGCCGAGCAGGCGACCGCAAGGCCGCACTCGCGTGCCCGAAGACGTGACTCGCGTGCTCAACGGCGGATCTCGTGTGCTCAGACGCCGATCACCGAGTTCCGCGCCCAAGCACGCGAGTCACGTGTCCGAGCACGTGAGTCACGTGTCCGAGCACGCGAGTCACGACATGTCGACCAGTTCCACGAGGTTCAGACGGGGAGATCGAGCACGCACTCGCCGACGCTCACTTCGGCGGGCCAGTCGAGCTTGAGGGCGCGGTCGACGCGGTCGCCGGCGTCCACCGGGACGGCGTGCGCGGCCAGCCCCATGGCGCGGGCGACGAGGTACAGCGTCTGCTGCAGCGCGCCGACATGCGCCAGGGTCGTGGCGTACGCGCCACCGCCGAGCACGGACGCCATCCGCGGCATCCGCGCGGTCACGGTGATCAGCGCCGAAGGCCGCCGATGGTTCCCGCCGCCGATCATGGCCATGTCGAGCATCGCGCCGAGATCGGCCTCGTCGGCGTTGACCAGGCCGAGCCGGTGCTCCAGCGGGTCGTAGTGGTAGATCCCGCGGTCCAGCCCCGAGCAGCGGTTGATCGAGACGTACAACTCGAGTTCGTACAGGCAGGCGACGCTGAAGTACGGCCGCTGCGAGGCGCTGTGCGCCGGCCCGTTCGGCAGGTGCGCGGGCCCGATCGACCGGATCCGCGCACCGCGGAACAGGAACTCGCCGATCTGTTCGGCCGACAGCACGCCTTCGGTGAATTCGGGGCAGGTGTGGTCCTTCTCCAGCAACGCCGTCAACGTCGGATCGGTCTCCGCGCGGTCGGCCAGATCCGGCCGGTACAGCTGGTGGAGCGGCCCCTCGCCGGTGGCGGCCTTGACCACCGGCGGTTTCCCGAGCCCCGGCAGGTCGGCCGGGCCGCCCGGGCGCCAGGTCCGGCTCGTGGTGTGGAACGACAGTTCGTCCGGGGACCACACGCCCAGCTCGGGATCGTCGTCCTCGGCGAACCGGCCGTGCTCCCCGGCGACCTGGACGACACCCGCGGCGACCAGATAGGACACGATCCCGCCGACCACCCCAGGATCGATCCCGGTCGTGGACACGATGTCCCCGACCGATTTCGCCGTCGCCAGTGTCGCCGCGACGTGCACCGCCCACGGCTGGACCAGCACGACGCGATAGCACGCGGACGGCGACTCCAGCCCCATCCCGTCGGCGTCGGAACGCAGGGAGCTGAAGCGGGACAACCGGATCGGGCGCGTGGCCGGGATCTCCACCGGCGAGAACACCGGCGCGAGCGCGACCGGGATCACCGACAGCAGCGGTCCCCGGCCGTCGGCGAGACCGAGCGAGCGCACCACGGAACCGCCGAGTTCCTTGAGCGCCTGCCGCAACGCGTCGGCGCCCTCGGCCGTCCAGCTGAGCTCGCCTTCGAGATCGGGCTCCCGCTCGACGGGCTCCCACGAAGACGTCACGTTCGCCAGTGAGACCGGCCCCAGGGCCATCCGCCGCAACGATTCCCGGACCAGCGGTTCCGCGTGATCGAATTCGTACTCGCCCCAGCGGGTGACGACCACCAGCGACCCGTCCTCACCGATTTCGACAAGGCTGTCGTCGGTGAGCGACCACAAGGGGATCGTTTCGGCCACACCGCCGGGGGGATCTGTCGTCAACTGCTGCTCCAGCTTGATCTACAAGAACATGGGGAAAGGGTTCAGCCGGTCGTAGGGGGTCGGTTCGGCGAGTCTGCCCAGCCGCACCGGCACGTCGAACAGCCGTCCGGGGGCGAAGCGGCTCCAGAACGGGCGCAGCCCCGGAACGACCACCCGGACCACCGGGAGGTCGATGTCTGGTCGGGTCTGGTCCAGCACGAGCGTCTCCATTCCCAGCGCGGAAAGCTTGCGTACCAAGCACTCCACGTCGTCACGGACATCGGGCCGCCGGACGAACTTGAAGTCCGCGGCGCGTTTCGCCGACCGCCCCGGCGCCGGCAGCAGATACGGCTGGTTCGCGACCGTGGCGTACCGAAGCCACTGCGACGCGTCGGGATCGTCGAGTTCGACATCGTTCGCGAGCACCGCCGGGATCATCTGGTTGAGCTCGCTGACCGCCCTCCGCAGCGCCGTCCTGGGATCCAGGTGGGCGCCGAAGCCCATCATGACGTTCTCGCGCGGCCCGGCGATACTCCTGGACAGCGCGACCATCACCGGCACACCGAGATCCGCGGTCAGGTCGAGCACCCACAGTTCCCGGCCCGCCCTGGCGTACTGGCCGACCATCTCCTCGGCCCACGGGTCGTCGAACGACGCGATGTCGACGCCGGGCACGGGAAGCCGGTTGTACCACCACATCGCGACGGCGTCGCGTTCGACGAGTTCGAGCAGCCCTTGCAGGATCGCGTCTTCGATGCTGCTTCCGGCCGCGCAGCCGTTGGAGTCCGCGCGCATCCCGGTGAGCCCGCACTCCGGCGGCACACCGTAGTAGAGGTACGCCGTCGGCATCAGCTTCCGGCGCTGCTGCGAGAGCGACCACAGCGGCGTCCAGTCGACGGCGGCCTCGGTGTCGAACCGTCCGGGGACGTACTGGAAGTTCGCGTGCTTGGCGTTCCACTCGACGCGGGTGGCGTACTGGCGCTCGTCGAAGAGCATGCACGAGTTCGGGTGGACGGCGTCGTCGCCGAGCGCGCGGAAGGTGTCGCGGATCCGCAGTTCGTCGCCCTGGTAGTTCGCCGAGAACCGTTCGATCGCCTCGCACAGCGCGCCGACCTCGGCGTCGATCGGGCTCGCGCCCTTGCCGCCGTTGTCCCCGCGCAGCCCGGCCTGCAGCCCCGCCTCACCGCGCACGCGGCGCGCGACGTTCAGCCCGGAGCGGTACGCGTTCACGAAGGCAGGCGCCCTCGGGTCGCGGGCGATCTCCTTGACGATGCCGGTGACCGGGCTGACCAGGTGTCCGTAGCGGTCGAGCACCTCGACCGGGGTGAGCGTCCGGTGCCCGCCGCCGCCCGACGTCGCCTTCTTGGCCTCCCGCAGCACGATCGGCTCGGCCGTCCGCGCGGCGACGATCGCTTCGTCACCGCATTCGGGGCATTGCGGGCGGCGCCGCAGTTCGTGCAGCCGTCCCTGCAGGTCGAGGGTGTCCAGGATCCACACGGCCTGCTGCCCCGGGTACCGGTGTCCCGCCAGCCATTTGGACGCTTCGAGGGAGATCAGGTGCGACGCGGCCGCGGTCAGCGGCGGCACGGCGGGCATCGGGAACGAGGCGGGGCCGTCGTGTCCGAGGACCTCCTGCACACAGGCCTCGGCGTGCCGGTGCCCCCAGAGCCGGTTCGTCAGGCAGTGCCAGCAGCCGGACCGGCCGGGCTGCATGATCGGGCCGATCCACACCTGCGAACCCGAAGGCCGGGCCAGCAGCCAGGGCCGCCCGGTGCGCCGGTGCTCGGCGTCGATTTCGGCCAGCCGAGGGTCGAGGTAGTCGTCGCACAGCACGATGGCCAGCTCGGACGCCGTCTCGACCACTTCGATGCCGCTCGCGGCCAGCGCGCTCGCCACCTGCGAGGTGTCGACGCCGCGGCCGATCGCGGTCAGGCTCGCCGTCGCCGGCTTCTGACGGCAGGCCACCGCGGACGCGTCGAGACCGCACGCGTCCCAGTACGCGAGCGCGCGTTCGTCCCCGCTGAACTCGTCCGGGACACGGACGGTGACCAGACCGGCCTCGACCAGCCGGGCCAGCACCCCGGTGACCTGCTCGGGGTTCATCCCCTCCGGGCAGGCGGACAGGAGTCCGTCGAGGTCACGGGTGCCGTCGAGCAGGGCGGCCACCGACGCGACCTGCGCGCCGCGCATCGCGATGACCCCCTGTTCCGAGAACAGGTAGGCACCGTTGCCCTCGCTGATCTCCGCACGCAGATGCCGCTTGAATCCCAGACCGCCGCCGATCGAGCCTGACGTGGACGATGCCTCGCGCATGAAGACCCCCAGTAGGTCGATTCGATTCTCGAATCCTGCTGGGCGAAGCCCCGCACCGGCCAGTGTGCGATTCACGCTCCGGGCGTGAAAAACCCATGTTCTTCCGGGACGCACGCACGCGGCACCTGGTGGACGGCTCACTGGCCCTTGACCGGCCGCTCTGTCACTGTCGACGTACTGGGAATCAGGTCACGACGCGTATCGAGCCGGAGGGCGCTTGCGATGTACACCGGATCACGAGTAGCGGACACGCACCACGGCTCGGCACCTAACCCGATTCCAGCCCTGCCCGCAAGCCCCGTCCGTTTCACCCTCCTCGGCCCGCTCGAACTCGTGCGGGAGGGGATCGACTACGCGCCGACGACGCCGAAGCTGCTGCAGGTGCTCGCCATGCTGGTGATGAGCCCCGGGAAGATCGTGCACATCGACACGATCGTGCAGGAACTGTGGGCCAACGACCCGCCGCGCAGCGTCCGCACCACCATGCACACCTACGTCTACCAGCTGCGCAAGTGCATCGAAGAGAACGAGCTGGCCCCGTACGGCGAGACCATGCTGGCGACGAAACCGCCGGGGTACGTGTTCCGGATCGCCCCTGAGCAGGTGGACGTCTTCGAGTTCCAGAAGCTGCAGCAGAAGGGCCGGGAGCTTCAACTGCGGGGCGAGCACGCCGAAGCGGCGAAGGCCTTCCGGTCCGCGCTCGACCTTTGGTCCGGGCCGCCGCTCGCGAACGTCCACTGTGGACCAGTGCTGTCGGCGTACGCGGTCGACCTCGTCGAACAGCGGCGCAGCACCCTGCACCTGCGGATCGAGGCGGACATCGCGGCCGGGATGCGGCACGAGCTGATCGGCGAACTGCGTTCCCTGGTCACCGCGAACCCGCTGGACGAGGCCTTGCACGGGCAGCTGATCCGCGTGCTCGGACGCAGCGGGCGGCGCTCCGACGCACTCGCCACGTACCGTCAGGTGCGAGCGAGGCTCAACAACGAACTGGGCGTGGAACCCTGTGACGAACTGCAGGTACTGCACCACGGCCTGCTTTCCGAGGGTGAACCCGCGTGAAACCCACTCCCGCCACGGAAACGAAAGTGAGGATCGACGGATGAGCAGTCGTACCTATGGACAGTTCTGCGGTCTGGCCCGCGCGCTGGAGATCATCGGTGAACGCTGGTCGCTGCTGATCGTCCGTGACCTCGTCCTCGGCCCGAAGCGGTTCACCGAACTGCAGGCGGGTCTGCCCAAGATCCCGCCGAGCACGCTGTCCGCGCGGCTCAACGAACTCGAGCAGTCCGGGGTGCTCCGCCGCCGCCTGCTCCCCCAGCTCGACGCCGCGGTGGTCTACGAACTCACCGAGTACGGCAGCGAACTCGATCAGATCGTGCTGGACCTCGGCCTCTGGGGCGCCCGGTCACTCGGACGGCAGGCCCCCGAGGACGTCCTCACCCTGGACTCGGCGATCCTCTCGCTGTACACGACCTTCCGGAGCGAAAAGGCCAAGGGCGTCCAGGTCACCTACGAACTGCACTACCCGGGCGAAATGGTCTTGCACGCGATCGTCGAAGACGGCGCGCTCAAGGTCGCGGGCGGCACGCACCCCGGCGCCGACGCGATCATCGAACCGCTCGGCCCGTTCTTCAAGGATCTGCTGAGCGGGGACCTCACCGCCGCCGAAGCGACGCGAACCGGGAAAGTCCGCATCGAAGGCGCTTTCGAATATCTGGAACTGTTCACGGAATTGTTCCACATTCCCTCGGCGCCCAAGGTGTCCGACGGAATCGTCGTCCGCTGAGCCATACGGCGTAATACCGCTGGTCGGATCAGCAATCTGGAGTAAGGAAACGGCCCGCGGGCGGGTTATCGTCGACATCCGTCACCGGCCGGTCTTTCGCCCTAGGAGCCCTTCATGGCCGCACTCGATCCCCATCGTCCGGGTCTGCTCGCCTCGCTCAACGGGAAGTACCACCGCGCGTCGCTCGCCGTCTTCGCGGTGGTCGTGGTGGCCCACTGGACTGAACACCTGGTGCAGGCGTTCCAGATCTACGCCCTCGGCTGGAAGACCGCGGACGCCCGCGGCGTGCTCGGCATCCCCTTCCCCAAGCTGATCAGCTCCGAATGGCTGCACTACGGCTACGCCATCGTCATGCTGATCGCGCTGTTCGCCCTGCGCAAGGGCTTCGCCGGCCGCTCGCGGCAGTGGTGGAACCTGGCGCTCGGCCTGCAGTTCTGGCACCACATCGAACATCTGCTCCTGCTGATCCAGGCGCAGACCGGCTGGCGCCTCGGCGGCGGCACCGCGCCGAGCAGCATCATCCAGCTGTTCATCCCGCGCGTGGAACTGCACCTGTTCTACAACACGATCGTCACCATCCCGATGATCATCGCGATGATCGTGCACCGGAAGGCCTCCGCCGCCGAACGGGAGCTGACCGGCTGCACGTGCTCGCCCGAAAGCCGGCGTGAGCTGGCGACCGCGGCGTCGTGACCAGGAGGCTCTTCGCGCTCCTGGCCCTGGTGGCGGCGTGGCTCGGGGTCGCGGTGCTCGCCGCGGCCCCGGCGTCGGCCCATGTCGAACTCCTCTCCTCGAACCCCGCCGACGGCGCCCGGCTCACCTCGGCGCCGGCGCAGGTCTCGATCACCCTGTCGGAGAACATCGGCATCCAGCCGAACTCGATCAAGGTCGTCGACGCCCACGGCACCGACGTGGTGTCCGGTCCGGTGTTCCAGCCGGGCGAGGTGGCCGAAGAGGTCGCCGTCAAACTCGAACCCGATCTCCCCGACGGCAGCTATCTCGTCGAGTACGCCTTCGTCTCGACCGACTCGCATCCGGTGCGGGGCACGATCGCCTTCGTGATCGGCACCGGTCCCCTGATCACCTCGGCGGGCGCGGTGTCCGCCTCCACCGGGACAGATCCGGTGACCGACGCGCTGTTCACCACCTTCCGCTGGGGTTCCTTCGGCGGTGTCGCGCTGCTGGGCGGCCTGGTGTTCATGCTGGTCTGCCGCCCGGGGGGCCGGACCGATCCGGCGGCACGGAAGCCGATCACCGCGGGCCTGTGGCTCTCGGGCGTCACGGCCGTGGCCGGGTTCCTGCTGCAAGGCCCGTACGTCGCGGGCCGCGGGGCGGGCGCGATCTTCGACCCGGCTCTGATCGAGGCGACCCTGCGGGTGGCGTACGGGAAGCTCCTGCTCCTGCGCCTGGCCGCGATCGGCGCGCTCGCCGTGATCGTGCGACGGCTGCTCGCGGGCGACCTGCCGGATCGGCTGCGGTCGCGCTACGAGAACCTCGGCATCGCGGCCGGGTTCATCGTGATGCTGAGCTTCTCCGCGACCGGGCACGCGGTGGCCGACAAGATCATGTTCCTCTCGGTCAGCGCCGACCTGGCGCACTTCGGCGCGATGGCCGTCTGGGTGGGCGGGCTGATCCAGCTGGCCGTGCTCCTGCGCGGCAGGTACTCCGCGTCGGAGGCCGAGCCCGCGCTGGCGCGGTTCCACCCGATCGCCACCTGGTCGATCGTGATCATGGTGGTCAGCGGCGCCTACCTGGGCTTCCGGCTCGTCCCGTCGGTGGAGGCGCTCTGGACGTCGGCCTACGGCATCGTCTTCCTGCTGAAGCTGACCGGGTTCGCCGCGTTGCTGCTGGTGGCGAACATGAGCCGCAACGCGGTACGCCGCGGGATCACCGGTCGCGGCGGCACCGGCGTGGTGACCGCCGACCTGCGGAAACTGCGGGTCAGCGTCGGGGTCGAGGTGCTGATCGTGGCCGCGGTGCTCGCGCTCGCCGCGGCACTGTCCTCGATGTCCCCCACCGGCTGATCACCGCTCGATCGCCTCGTCCGGCGGGGCGAACGGTCCCCAGGTGAAGGCCCGGATCCACGGCCCGGGATCACCCAGCCAGTCCATGGCGGCGATCTGGGCCGGGCTCCGGCGCCCGGCGAGCGTCCGGTACAGGTCCACGGGCGCGCCCGAAAGCACCGCGGCGACCGGCTCGGTGCCGGCGATCCAGGTCGCGCCCTCGGTCTCGATCCGCATCCCGGGCAGTCCGTGCCTGCCCAGCGAGGCACCGAGCCCGCTGACGAGCACTTCGAAGCCGCGCAGCCAGGCCGCGTGCGCCTCGGGCGGCGGGGCGCCGAGCGCGTAGCGGAGATCGAGTTCGTGGGTGAAGGCGTCCATCACCATGATGTCGCCGCGGCTCTTCCCGTCGCCGTCGGCGGCGAGGAGGGTGTCGGCCTCGGGACCGCGTTCGATCCAGAGCTTCAGCAATTCGGCGGCCGACGCGCTCTCCGGAACCGGGCAGGCCTCGCCACCGAACCGGGTGATCACCCGGTCGCAGATCTCGGTCAGATGCGCGATCAGCTCGCGCACGGTCCACTGTGGACAAGCCGGTACGACCCGCCCGTCCGCGCCCGCGTGATCCGTGAGCAAGATCGCGATGTTCTCCCTGACCTGCCGATATCCTTCGGCCGCTGTCGCCGTATTCCAGCCAGGGACCCGAATTCGGCTGCTCGTCACGCAGCCACCTCCTCAGGGGTAAGCGATGGTCGTCCATTCTCCCATCGCCGGGGGGCTTCACCCTTCTTCCCGCTTGCGCGGACCGTTCGGCGCACAGACCACCCACCCGTGACGCGTGTCGTCGCGGCTTCAGGCACACTGGTCGTTGAAAGCCCCGTGTGGCAAAGTCCCTGTGTGATAAAGGAAACCGCCCAACGGCGACACATCGACCACTGTGGAGGTGACCAATGGAGATGCCCGGCTTCGATCTGGCGTGGCGTGGTTTCAATCGCGCGCAGGTCCGGGAATTCGTTCGCGAGGTGGAAGCCGAACTACGACGAGTGGCAGCCGAACGCGACGAAGCCCGCCGCCACGGGGAGGCTCTCGCCGCGAAGCTCGCCGCCACACAAGAGGAAAATCGCGAACTGAAGGCCAGCGTCGACCGGATCAGCCGCGTGCCGATCGCGCCGGACGCGTTACAGGAGCGATCGCGCCGGATGCTCGAACTCACCCGCGAGGAAGCCGAAGACATCACCGCGCGCGCCGCCGAAGAGGCAGCCAAGGCCGAGGCGGAACGGAAGCGGATCGCCGAGGACTTCGAGCGCGCCATGTCACTGCGCCGCGCGGAGGCGATGCGCGCGCTCGCCGCACGGGACGAAGCCGCGCAGGCGCGGGCGCGGAAACTGCTCGACGACGCCGCCGCGGAGGGCGAGCGGCTCGTCGCCGAGGCGCGGCAGAAAGCCGACGTGGCTCTCCGCCTGCGCGATGACGTGCTGAAACAACTGGTCGGCTGCCGCGAACTGCTCACCGAAGCCGGGTCGGTACTGGCCGTGCCCGACTCACCGGAACCGGAAGTGCCCGTTCAGCGCCGGAGCAGGCCCGAAGCCCGCACCGGCACCGAAGCGGCCGCCACCTAGCCCGGGCCCCGCCCCGCCGCCACCCTCAACGGACAGGCTGCGCCCGGCTGGTTGAATCACACCCCCGAGGAATAGACCACCGGCCGGATCTCCATCGCGTTGATGTGCGCGTCCGGGATCTGGCCCGCGATCTCGATCGCCCGCTCCTTGCTGTCGCATTCGACCAGGTAGAAGCCGGCCAGGTACTCCTTCGACTCCGCGTACGGGCCGTCGGTGACGACCGGGACGCCGTCACGCACCCGGACCACCGTGCTCTCCTTCGGCTCCCCCAGCGCCTGCGTCCCGAGCAGTTCGCCGCTCTCGGTCAGCTTCTTCATGAAAGGGTCGATGCGGGCGACCACCTCGTTGCGCTCCTCTTCGGGGAGGGCGTCCCAGGCGGTGGGGTTCATCGTGATCATGATCATGTACTTCATCGGTGTTCCTCCTGGTCATCCGGCCGGTGCCCGACCGCTCACACAGGAGTCGGAGCCGCCGGAGCGTCCTCGACATCCTGGCACCCGCGAATTTCACTTCCCCGGACATATACGCGGGGAGGGTATAGTGGTCGATGACCGGTAACGACGAGAGAACGGGTGCGGAATGACGGGCTACGGCACCGAGCGGGAGGCCTATCTCAAGCGCCTGCGCCGGATCGAAGGACAGATCCGCGGCTTGCAGCGGATGGTGGAAGAGGACAAGTACTGCATCGACATCCTGACCCAGGTGTCCGCGGCCACCAAGGCGCTGCAGTCGTTCTCCCTCGAACTGCTGGACGAGCACCTCGCCACCTGCGTGGTCCACGCCGCCGCCGCGGGCGGTGAAGAGGCCGACCTCAAGGTCCGGGAGGCCTCCGACGCCATCGCCCGGCTGGTCCGGTCCTGATCAGGCCACCCCACGGAAGCGTCGCAGCCGCAGGCTGTTGGTGACGACGAAAACCGAGGAGAACGCCATCGCGGCTCCGGCGATCATGGGGTTGAGCAGGCCGAGCGCGGCCAGTGGCAGCGCGGCGACGTTGTAGGCGAACGCCCAGAACAGGTTGCCCTTGATCGTGCCGAGCGTGCGGCGCGAGAGCCGGATGGCGTCCACGGCCGCGCGCAGGTCACCACGCACCAGCGTCAGGTCGCCCGCTTCGATCGCGGCGTCCGTCCCCGTCCCCATCGAGAGGCCGAGGTCCGCCTGTGCGAGCGCGGCCGCGTCGTTCACGCCGTCGCCGACCATGGCGACCACGCGACCTTCGGCCTGTAGCCGTTTGACGACGTCGACCTTGTCGGCGGGCAGCACCTCCGCGACGACCTCGTCGATCCCCACTTCGGCGGCGACGGCCTTCGCGGAACCGGTGTTGTCGCCGGTCAGCAGGACAGGGCGGAGCCCGAGCGCCTTCAATTCCGCCACGGCTTTGGCCGACGTCGGCTTGACCGTGTCCGCGACGACGACCACACCCCGCGCCTCGCCGTCCCAGGCGACGACGACCGCGGTCGCGCCAAGGTCTTCGGCGGCCGTCTTGACCTGGGTGAACTCGTCGCCGACGGTGATGCCGTGCTGGTCGAGGAGAGCCGGCCGCCCGGCCAGGACGGTCTTGCCCTCGACCTCGCCGAGGACGCCGAGGCCCTCGACGTTGCGGAACCCGTCGACCGGAGGCAACTTGCCCAGTCGCTCCTCGGCGGCCGCGACGATCGCGCGGGCGATCGGATGCTCGGAAGCGTGTTCGACCGCCGCCGCCAGCCGCAGGACCTCGGTCTCAGCTGCATTGTTCTCGTCGGGACCGCTTTTGGCCGCATCCTTGTAAGTGGCGCCATGGAGGTCGGTGAGGCTCATCTTCCCGGCGGTCACCGTGCCGGTCTTGTCCAGGACGACGGTGTCGACCGCGCGAGTGGACTCGAGCACCTCGGGGCCCTTGATGAGGATGCCCAGTTGCGCGCCTCGGCCGGTGCCGACCAGCAGCGCCGTCGGCGTGGCCAGGCCGAGCGCGCACGGGCAGGCGATGATCAGGACCGCGACGGCGGCGGTGAAGGCGGCGTCGGCGCCGCTGCCCGCCCCGAGCCAGAAGCCGAGCGTGCCGACCGCGAGCGCGATCACCACCGGGACGAACACGGCCGACACCCGGTCGGCGAGCCGCTGGACCCGCGCCTTGCCGTTCTGCGCGTCCTCGACCAGCCGTGCCATCCGCGCGAGCTGGGTGTCGGCGCCGATCCGGGTGGCACGGACGACGAGCCGTCCGCCCGCGTTGACCGTCCCGCCGGCGACGGCGTCCCCGGCGGTCACCTCGACCGGGACGGCTTCACCCGTCAGCATGCTCAGGTCGACGGCCGACCCACCGTCGGTCACGACACCGTCGGTGGCGATCTTCTCCCCCGGCCGCACGACGAACTCGTCGCCCGTCTTCAGCTCGCCGATCGGGACACGACTCTCCACACCGTCTCTGAGGACCGCGACGTCCTTCGCGCCGAGTTCGAGCAGCGCCCGCAGCGCGGCGCCGGAGCGGCGCTTGGACCGGGCCTCGAAATAGCGGCCCGCGAGGAGGAACGTGGTCACCCCGGCGGCGACCTCGAGGTAGAGGTTGCCCGCGCCGGACCCGCGTTCCATGGTCAGTTCGAAGCCGTGCCGCATACCGGGCACCCCGGCGGTGCCGAACAGCAGCGCGTACAGCGACCAGAGCGTGGCGGCGGCGACGCCGAGCGAGATCAGGGTGTCCATGGTGGCGGCGCCATGGCGAAGGTTCGTCCAGGCGGGGCGGTGGAACGGCCACGCGCCCCAGGTGACGACCGGTGCGGCCAGGACCAGCGAGACCCACTGCCAGTAGGTGAACTGCCAGGCCGGCACCATCGCCGTCACGATCACCGGCACGGCGAGCACGGCGGAAACCACGAGACGTGTTCGAAGCGCCCCGGTCTGGTCTTCGTCCTCGTCGGGCTTGGGAGGCTGGGCCGTGTAGCCCGCGGACTCGACGACGCCGACGAGGTCGTCGACCGAGAGCGCGGCGGGGAAGTCGACCTGCGCCTTCTCGGTGGCGTAGTTGACCGTGGCGGAGACGCCGTCGACCTTGTTCAGCTTGCGTTCGACCCGCGCGGCACAGGACGCGCAGGTCATCCCGCCGATGGCCAGTTCGACACGCTGGAATGTCCCGGCACTCACGGCGTACCTCCCGAGTGGCCTTCGTGATGCCCCTCGTGCACGCCGGTCGGCGCCGGCGGGGCCGGTGCCTCGTCCAGCGGCCCGACGGCGGAGCCGATCGCCCAGGCGACGGCGAACACCGCGACCAGAGCCGCGGCGAACGCCGACACCTTGACGGCGGTGCTCACGAGACGAGCTGGTAACCGGCCTCGGTGACGGCCGCGTCCACGGCTTGGACGTCAAGGGGCGACTCGCTGGTGACGGTGACCTTGCCGCTGGCGACGTCCACGTTCACGGCGCTGACACCCGCGATCCCGCTGACCTCCTCGGTGACGGAGGAGGCGCAGTGCCCGCAGGACATGCCCTTGACGGTGTAGGTGGTTTCGGCCATCGGTACGAACTCCTCTACAGGACAGGCGAAGCGATCACTTCCTTTATACCCCGTGGGGGTAGGGGCATGCACGGAGGGTGTGGGCAGACTGCGGAAATGAGGAAGATCTCCGCCATCGGCATCGGCGCCGGCGACCCGGAACACCTGACCGTCCAGGCCGTCCGGCGGCTGAACGAGACCGATGTCTTCTTCGTCCTCGACAAGGGCTCGGAGAAACAGGATCTGGTGGGTCTGCGCCAGGAGATCCTCGACCGGTTCGTCGAACGGCCCGGCTACCGCGTCGTACGGGCACCGGACCCCGAACGCGACCGTACTCCGGACGACTACCGGAAGGCCGTCGCCGACTGGCACCGGCTCCGGACCGACGTCTACGAGACCATGATCGCTTCCCTCGGACCGGACGAGCGGGGCGCGTTCCTCGTCTGGGGTGACCCGGCGCTGTACGACTCGACGTGTGCGTTGCTGGACGCCGTGCTCGCCAGGGGGAACGTCGAGTTCGAGTACGACGTCGTTCCCGGGATCAGCAGCGTGGCCGCGCTGACGTCCCGGCACCGGACCACGATGAACCAGATCGGGCGGCCGGTGCTCGTGACCACCGGCCGCCGCCTCGATGCGGGCTGGCCCGCGGACGTGGACGACGTGTTCGTGATGCTGGACGCGGGGTGCACGTTCTCGCGGTTCGTGGACACGGGTCTGGAGATCTACTGGGGCGCGTACCTCGGGACGCCCGACGAGCTCTTGCTCTCCGGCCCTCTTACCGCCGCCCTCGCCGCGGAGATCCGCTCCGTCCGCGCTTCGGCGCGGTCCCGCAAGGGCTGGATCATGGACATCTACCACCTGCGCCGTCCCGCCCCCGCCCGCAACTAGTCACCTACTTGCGGCCCGCCTCCGCAAGTAGTCTCCTACTTGCGGAGTTCCCGGGTATAAAAAGGCTCGGGCCCCGGGAGAACTCATGGTTCTCGACCGGGGCCCGAGCCCTTTTCTTTAAAGTTAGTCCGGCGGTGTCCTACTCTCCCACAACCCTTCGGTTGCAGTACCATCGGCGCTGTCAGGCTTAGCT
>NZ_AOHO01000076.1 GCF_000342005.1 Amycolatopsis decaplanina DSM 44594 | reverse complement strand
ACCCGGAGGCCCTCCCTCACACCAAGATCATCCGATCACGTGTCGCCCGTACCCAACCTCCATGGTCAGTACACCTAGACCGAGGAGGCAGGCGAGGGATAGGGCCAGCAGGAGCGCGAGAAGCTCTGTTGTCGTCATGCCCCGGACGCTGCCTGTGCACCGGCGTGGCCTCCGAGCATCAGGTGAACACGCTGGTCTCGGTCGGTGTCCAGCCATCGTCAGGGCCGCAAAGAACTGCCGCTCGAACCCAGCCGCTCTTCCTCCAGCACATTGCGAATTGCCCGCGGTGACAAGCCCGACAGAGCAAACGGCGGCCTGACCGCATCCTCGGTCATGCCAGGCAGCCTAGCTGCGACCACCGACACTCAACCCGCGCAGGCGGGGCGGCATAATTCCTCAACACATGCCGTCGATCAACCAGCCGGAGCAGTCCGACATGACCATGAACCTGGCCCGGCCCGACGGACTCGAAGATGAGACTTGGAGGGCCATCGACGAGCACACGGGTCGGCTGGACCGAGCGCTCCGGGACAACGATCTACCCCTCGTCGTCGGCACAGCGAAGGAACTGGTCGAGACGATCGCCAAAGTCGTGCTGGATGCGCATGGCCAGACGGTCGCCAGCAACGCCGACCTGAATGCTGTTCTGACAAGCGTCCACAAGGTGCTCGACAGGCTGCCAGCACGCGGAGCGGCTGCCAATCCACCGATCCGCGACATCGTCCAAGGCGCCAAAACGATCATCGCCCAACTGCCCGAACTGCGAAACCGGTTCGGCACTGGGCACGGACGCGTCATCTCACCGCAGGTGGACCAGGAGTTGGTGCTCCTCGTTCTCGATGCTGCCGGGCTGTGGTCGCGCTGGGTGCTCCGACGAATCGACCAGACGCTCGCCGGCCTGCCCCGCAGCCTCGTGACCATGCTGCGCGAGGGCATCTTTAGCCGAGGCGTGCTGCGGAGCCGACTTCAAGCACTCGACCTGCCATCTCTGGGTGAGGACGACCAGCGGCTCGTCGGCGTCGCCGTTGCACAACGCGCGATGGGTGACACATTCTTGGTTCACGACGAGGGCGTCGACGCCTGCGCGGCGCAGCCTGACCTGAACATCTGGCCAGCCAGCTACCGAGCAGGCATGATCGAAGGCTTGCTGCTCGATCGAGAGGGTTACGTCGACGTCAAGGCATGGGGACCAACGGCAGCCGCAATGATCCTTGCCCCGCATCCAGACGCTGAGGCGGTTCTCCTCGACCTCTCAGCCAAGATCAACGACGCAGGCTGGTCTGTGCGGTTCGCCAACAACGCTGCCGAACGTCAACAGGTAGTGCAGGCGATGCGGGATGCAATCCCCATTCTGCCCACTGAATCAGCCCGACGAGCATGGCAGCAGATCATCCTGCGATTCCAGCCTGATTCCTTCGCTTGACTCCTCGAGCCATGGGGACGTGTTCGACACCCCCAGGAGTGGTCAACGGTCACTCTGAAACCCATTCCATTAGCGCAGCGACGAACCGCAGCGGATTACTGCGTGACTGACGCAATTCGACTTTGTGCCCGCTGCCGAGCAGTAGGCCCGCTCGCCGAGTTGGTCGCCCACACCACGCTGAAGTGTGGCCGGCGACACGAGCCACACCGTGCTGTTCTCGGTGGCCAGTTGATCACGACTTGCCGCACACGGGTGTCCAGGCGGCGTAGCAGCTCCGGGTGCATGTACGACAGCGACTGTTCGCCCTCGTAGCAGGCATCGAGGATCTCCAGTCCCGGGTTCAGTGCGGCGAAGTCAACTGCCATCCATAACCACCGCTATCATTCATACATGCCGAACAGTCAGACGCCGCTTTGGGTATCGATGCTATTAGCCGGAATCGCACTCATTGGGCCACTGGGCGCGGCCTGGATTACAACAAAAAGGGACGACAAACGTTGGTCTCGGGAGCTGGCAAGAGAGCGTGAGCGCTGGCAAAGGGAAGACGACAAGAGGCGCCAAGACCTTAGCCACGAGTCTCGCATGAACTGGCGAGATCGCCGCGTTGAAGCATACTCAGACCTGCACGATGCCATCATGGTCTGGCTAGAGGGGGCTTTGCAGGTCATGGACGCGACTGACGCGGAATTTTCCAAAGAGATCGACAGTATGGACGAACGTGCCGCTAAGCTGCGCAAGCTTGTTTCGCGAATTCGAGTGGTTGGCGGTCGCGAGACAGAAGATGCTGCGGACCGGTTGCTCAGTCTGGTTTATAAGCACTATTCCAGAATCAAGAGGAAGCTAACCGTTGAGGAAATCAGCGAGGTAGCGCAGGAGATATATACCGGACGCAAGGCGTTGGAGGCTTGCTTTAGGGTGGATTTGGGGTTGGCAGGTGTGGAATCTCAGGTGTATTCTTAGGCTCACATCACGACCATCTGGCCAGACTTTTTCGGTTTTTGGCCGCGCAGCCGCCAGCCGGAGACGGCCATGGCGGCGGCGGGTACCGCGTCGATGCGTTTGCCGGTTTTCCCGCGTAGGGGCTTGTCGGGGCGGATGAGGTCGGGTTCGCCTGGTGGATGGCGTACCTCCACCGAGTCGAAGCAGAACGCCGCTACGGGGTTGCCGTGGTGCGACCACGAGCGGGAGCGGGGCAGGGTCATGAGTTCGGTCATGCCGTGGGTCATTCCGCGGAACGTCTGCGGTACCGGGTACATGGGCACCCGCGTGACACGTTCCAGGCGCTGGCGGACGGGTTCGCCGCTCCACTCGTCGTAGTTGATATCGGCGACCCGTAGCGCGGCGCAGTCGGCGGCGATGTCGGCCTCGATCACCTCGTAGTCGATGACCTCGCCGGGGATGGTGGTGATCCAGCCT
Organism: Amycolatopsis decaplanina DSM 44594; assembly: GCF_000342005.1. Classification (GTDB taxonomy): domain Bacteria; phylum Actinomycetota; class Actinomycetes; order Mycobacteriales; family Pseudonocardiaceae; genus Amycolatopsis; species Amycolatopsis decaplanina. Next base: position 69,610 of record NZ_AOHO01000076.1, on the reverse strand, counting down.
TGTTCGACCCACTGGGAGACGCGGTGGTCGGTGTGCTCGTCGAGGAAGTCCACTCCGGCCTCGGGCAGCCAGAACCGCCACAGCGCGGACACGTGGCCGTCGATGCCGTCCGGCACGATCAGGCACCAGGCCGTCAGGTCGAGCTTGGACGCGAGGTCCAGCCCGCCCCACGCTGGCCGGCGAGCAACCAGCTCCCGCAGGCGCGCGGGTTCGGCGAACTCGGTTCCGGTGCACGCGGTGTAGAGGTGCATGGGCATCCATCGCGTGGACTGTGACACCCATTGGTTCAGCCGGTATTGCCGGAAGCTGTTCTCCCGCGCCGGATCGTTGCGCGCTTCCAGCGCCTCTTCCCCAGCGCGGCCAGCGAGAGGAAGTCACCCAAAGCCGGGTTCGCGTAGTACCAGTTCGCTTCGTCCCAGGGGTCCGCGTCGCGGGCAGGTTGCGCAGGTAGGCGAACCGGTGCGGGGCGCGGGAGGGGTCTTCGGCGATCTTCACGCACTCGTCGTGCTCGGACTTGGCGAAGCTGGTGGGGTCGTTGCCCGCCGTCGTGGCGGCGAGCAGCAGCGGCTGTACGCGGGTGCCCATGCCGGTCCGCAGCGCGGCCCAGAGGTCGCCGTTCGGCTGGGTCAGGACCTCGTCGAAGATCACGCAGGACGGGTTTGACCCGAGTTTGCCCAGCGCGTCGGCGGCGGCGACCTGATACACGCTGTTGGTTTTCTCGTCCACGATCCGGGCGGCGTGCTCGATTACCCGCAGCCGCTTGGACAGCACCGGTGACAGGGCGACCATTCGGGCGGCGACGTTGAACACCAGTCGCGCCTGGTCCTTATCACGGGCGGCGCCGTAGACCTCGGCGGACTCGACCCCGTCCCCGACGAGCATGTACAGCGCGACGAACGCCAGCAGCTCGGACTTGCCGTTCTTGCGGGCGAGCTCGATCCAGCCGGACCGGTAGCGGCGGACGTAGGTCTGCCACTCCGGATCCCACCGGACCTCGCCGAACAGCGGCCGGACAATGTCGTCGCGCTGCCATTCGGCGAGGATGAATGGCGTCCGTGCCCACCGGTCTTTGGTGTGCACGCAGATCTCTTCGGCGAACGCCTGCGCATGATCGGCGCGCTGATGGCAGAGGTGGTCGCCGCGTTGGCGGCAGGCACGTCCGTCGAAGCACCAGCCGCACACCGGAAGCTGCGGAGACTTCGGCGTACCGGTTCTGGAACTGGGTTTCCGCGTGCGGGAACGGGGTTTAGGAGAGGAGGCGGCCCGCGTCGCCCGAGGTCCCGCCATCGGCGCTCACCTCGGCCTTGATCGCCTGCCGGTCCGACGGCGTCAGCCCGAACCGCGCGGCGAACGTAAGGAACGTGCGCTCGGAATCAGCCTGCACCTTAAGCGCGGGGTTGGGCACCAGGCCCCCGCCACCAGGGACCAGCAGTGCGGGACCGTTCACCAATGCGGTGGCTACGGTGTAGCGGGCCAGTGCCTCACACAGCACGCCGAACGCGTCGACGTCCCACGCGGTCAGACCCTCCGGCTGATCATGCCCGGCGCGAGCCTATCCCAGATCGCCCGCCCCTTCTCCGACAGCCACTCCGGCGGCACGATCTCCACCGCAGGCGGCACCGGTTCAGCGTCGTTGATCCGCTCCTTGCGATCACCGTGCAGGATGCGCAGCGAAGTCGGCTTGCCTGCGGGTCCGCGCTTTCCCATTTGTTAACCCTCCCCTCGCGAGCACGCATAAGAGGGGGACGGATACGCTCCCGCGCAGTCACGTTTCGCAAGCGATGTGCAACCTCTGCTCCCGCCCGGCTCGCCGGAAGGGGTAGTCCGGGGACAGCCCGGCAGGAGGGAAGGACGCACAGAGGATGCCGAACGATGGCAAAGGTAACCGCGACCCCAGCTCGAACTGGGGTCGCGGCATACCGTGGATTCAGCTGCTCACGCAGTTGATCGCGTTGGGCCTAGTGATCTGGAAAGCCACCGGCCACTAGGCCCGAGGGGCGGGTACCGTCGGTGCCCGCCCCTTCCCGTTGGGCTGATCGCTGAGTAGCTGTCACTACATCAATCAACTCGGACACTGGACTGTATCGCATGTATTCGGCCAACTTGTCAACACATGTGTTGACAAGCTAGACGAATGCCTTTGGATAGGGCTTCCACAAGCTATCGCGTTGCGGGAGGTCTCAGCTGGAGCCGCTGGACGCCTTGCCCCGGCCCTTCGCCTTGGGGGCGGTGGTGGCCTTCTTCCGGGCCGCGCCGCGTCGCTTGGCTGCGGCGGCGGTCTGGCGCTTGCGTGGAGGCATTCAGTTCACCCCCTCTCGGTGTCGTCAGGTTCGGGCATCGTGACGCCGAGCAGCTCCGCGGTGGCGTAGCCGTCGAGGTACTTGTCCCCGATGACGACGAGACCGGCGGCGGCGAGGAAGGCGTCCTTGTCGTCCTGGCTCTTGAAGCAGACGCAGAACCAGTACTCGCTTTCGGTCGCGAGCTGCATCCGTTCCAGCTCGAGGGCGGTGCGTTCGCGGAAGCCGCGGTGCAGCGCGCCGAGCTCGGGGCGCGGGTCGTCCTCTTCGTCGCCCGTGTACTCGACGCCGGCGAGTGGGTCGGGGTCTGGCTCGGCCGTGAGCAGGGCCAGCACGTCGTCGTTGGACTTCATGCCGGACACGGACGACGACATTTTGAGCTGCGCGAGCAGCGCGGCATTGGGGTCCTCAGGGGAGGTCATGGCGTAGCAACTCGAGCTCTGCGAGGGGGAACCAGTCCAGGACTCGGGCGTAGTCCTCGGGTGCGTGACGGCTGAGCGGTTCGATGAACCGGTAGTCCAGGGCGTCGAACGAGCGGCCGTACCACTCGTAGTCGATTGGCAGCGGGCAGCTGTGTCGGGTGATCGCGACCCGGACGTCGGCGATCTGCCTGTTTCAGACGGCCGACGGGCCGCGCATGACGGCGGGCCCGGCAGCACGATGATCCGTGCCGATGCCAACGGGCGGGGCACGCGGTATCAATGGCCACTATTAAGGACGGAGCGGAGCGTGGCATGGTCGGCTCATTGTTTGCGCCGCGAGTCGGCGGTGGTGCGGACACCGGTCCGGTCTGTCGTGTTGGCAGAACGCGAGGGGCGCAAAGACACGCATCGCCCTGATGCGTACGAACGATCTTGGACACTGATTGCGATTGCTGTCAGGTTTCGGCAGTCTTGGTGTGGTTAGTCGCGCCCTCCCTGTGCGAAGGATCAGGGACGTGCCATGACTACAACTTGTTCACTCAAGTCCGGTGGCCAGCGGGATGATGGTGTGGCTGGCGGAAGTTTGCCGGTTCCTCTCGGGCGAGAGGCTGAGGCTGTTCCGGTGGCTGACAAGATCGTCGCGTCGTTGCTGATGCCTGTAAGAGGTTCAGCGCCTAGGGGCATGGTTCCTCCGCCGTTGGCTGAGCTCGGTGCGTTGGTCGAGAGTGGTTCGGTTGGTTTCAGTCTTGTGCGGATCGATGAAACCGGCACTGTGGCGGCCAAGGTCGCTCTGTCTCAGCTGGATTGGTGTGCGGGGCAGTCGATTCGGTTCGATGTGTCCGCTGGTCTTCTCGTGGTAGGACGGGCAAGTGAACGCGTGAGCGCGCGCATACCGTCGAAGATGGGTGTGGTGCTGCCTGCGCGATTGCGGTCGCGGTGCCGGATGCGGGCGGGGGAGCAGGTGTTGCTGGCGTCGTTGATCGAGCATGATCTGCTGGTGGTGTATCCCCAGCATGTTCTGCACGCGATGGTCACCGGGTTTCACGCATCGCTGCTTCGTAGCCGTGATCCGCAGGGCGGCTGACAGTTGCCGGAGGTGGTGCTCGCGGTCACGAATCGGTGGCCGCGAGCACCACCTCCGACATCCGGCTGCTCGGAGGCGCTGGGGTCAGGCGGCGAGCGGGTGTGGTTCGCCGGTGAGTGCCGCGAGCGCGGCGGCGACTTCGGTGATGTCGGCTTTGACGTAGCTGGTGGTGGTGAGGTCGCTGCCGGTGTCGGCGTGTCCGGCGTAGGCGCGGGCCACGCCGATGCCGAAGTTGCGTTCGACCCAGGTCAAAGTGGTGTGCCGTAGCCAGTGGGCGCTGACTTGCAGGGCCCGGGCCCAGTCGAGCTCGGCCTGGACTCGCCGGAAGATGTAGTCGTAGCGGCGTTTGGTGATGGGGTTGCCGTTGGCGTAGCGCAAGAGCTGCTCCTCTCGGTCGCCGTTGCCGCGCTCCTCCCCGTGGGCGATGAGGTGGCGCATCAAAGTGGGGGAGACGGGTTGCCAGCGTTCGGTCTCACCCTTCTCCCGGAGCAGGACGGTGCATTGCCGGCGGTCGAGGTCCCGCGGCCGCAGTGCGAGGGCGCCGCCGCGGCGGCAGGCGGTCTCCTCGTGCAGGCGGCAGAGGAGGGCGTCGAGTTCGGGGTCGTCTCCGGTGCTGGCGACGACGTCGTTGAGTTCGGACAGCTGCGCGTGGGGCAGGGCACGCCGTGTGGAGGCGTTGCGCCGTGGTTTGGTGACCCTGCGGGCGGGATTGCGGTGCTGATCGAGCCGGCCGTCGTTCTCCAGGTGTTTGTAGAGGCAGCGGACGGCGGCGATGAAGTTCTCTGCCGCGTTGCGCCCGCCGCGGGAGTTGCGGCGGACCACGGCGGTGGCGCGCGCGATCTCGGACTGGGCTTTGATCTCGGTGGCGGTGATCGTGTCCATGGGCCGGTCACCCCACACCGCCTCGGCTTTCGCCCAGTACGACCCGTAGGAGGCGGCGGTGCTGGGGGAGAGGAGCGCGGCGACGACGGGGATCCATTCCCGGATCGTCGGCATGGGCCGCTGCCGCGACGGGCCGTCCTCCGGCGCGCTGGCGGTGAGGAGTTCGGCGGGGTCGACGCCGAGCCGGTTCAGCAGCAGGCGGGCTGTTTCGAGGTCCTGCGGGCTGGCGGAGGTGGTCATGATGCCTCCTCGGTGGCGAGTGTGGCGTGGAAGGTGCGGAGCATCGCCTGCACGGCGGGTTCGGGGTGGACGACGAGGACGTCGTGCTCGGCGTCGGCGACCAGGAGCATGCGGGCTCCCGCGTCGACGCCGCAGGCCCTGCGGACCGTTGCGGGCAGGCAGACGTAGGGCTTGCGGGGCATGACGAACACGCCGTCGGCGTGCCGGTGGATCACCACCGACGTCTTGATGAGCGTGATCAGCAGGCGGTCACCCGGGCTCCAGCCCAGAGCCGCGACCGCGCCCTGGTCCTGCAGGCGGCCACCCGCGTCGAGTACCGCGATCGACAACCGTGGCCCGCCGGTCGCGCCTGGCGTGCGCAGGGAAGGAAGTTTCAGCGGAACCGGGGCCGACAACGGCGGCCGGGCCCGGGCGGATGCGGAGACAGTGCCTGGCAAGGACACCGACGAGATCGGACGGGTCACGACACACCTCCCCGGACTGCAGTACGCGGGGAGGGCGTGACCATGGTCAGTCTAGTCGACCTGGCCGTACCGGTAACGCAAGAAAGACCCGCCGAAGCGGGCCGATTACTCTGTGCTGTGGGAGATCCACCATGAATATGTGTCCGAGGGGGGACTTGAACCCCCACGTCCGTTAAGGACACTAGCACCTCAAGCTAGCGCGTCTGCCATTCCGCCACTCGGACTTGCTGATGAAGAGAGTATACGTCCCCTGGAAGCCCTGAATCAGGGGGGTACGTATCGTCACGAAGACTCACCTTGAGATGATGTCTGGTTACCATCCGATAGCCTCCGATCGGGCGATCCTCTCGTGCAAAGCCACAGGCCAGAGCGACATTAATGGCCCAGGGGCACCGCACCTGGGTATCACTCGCTCCACGCGATACGGCGCCGGATCGCTCAGCTACGTCCTGCGGTGAGTCATCGACGCTCCTCCCGGGCAAGAGCATCAGCAAGCTGGCGAAGAGCAGTGACTCAGCCCACCCCTGCGGCAACATCGACCAGCCCTCCCGGCATGTCGATGTCTTCAAGCCGGACAGGCAAACGGGCTGCGCAAGCTGAAGGTGCTCGCCGGCCGTTCAGGCACGAAGGTCTGGGTCGACCCCGACCCCAGGACTGGAGGGCCGACCGGTCCGATGGGCGCCAAGCCGTCCCCGGCACACGTGAGCTCAGCTGGCCGAGCTCAACGATGTCGTGGCCAGCGGCGCGACGATTCCGAACTCGGCACGTCGATCTGCGGCTGCACGAGGAGGCCGGGGAGGTGGCTGGCCTGGCCGCTGGGCCTTCACACAAACGGGGCCGTCGCGGCGCTCGGCCGGTGTTTCTCAGAGCGTCGGTCCGAGATCGACTCGCTCACGGAGCCAGCCGTACCAGTCGTCCATGCCCTCGCCGCCGGTCGCCGACATCTTGAGTACGCGAGACCTCGGGTTCACCTGCGTCAGCGCGGTGAGAAACGCGTCGACGTCGAAGTCCACGTAGGGCAGTAGGTCGATCTTGTTGAGCAGGACCACGTCCGCCGTGCGGAACATATGCGGGTATTTCCCCGGTTTGTCCGAGCCCTCGGTGACCGACATGATCACCGTGCGGGTGCCTTCGCCGAGGTCGAAGAGCGCTGGGCAGACCAGGTTGCCGACGTTCTCGATGAATACCGTGGACCGGCTCGGTGGATCGAGCGTGCGCAGTGCCTTGGCCAGCATGTCCGCGTCCAGATGACAGCCGGCGCCGGTGTTGACCTGGATCACCCGGCATCCGGTCGCCCTGATCCGGTCGGCGTCGAACACGGTTTCCTGATCACCTTCGATCACGGTCATCGGGAACTCGCGGCCCAGCTCGCGGATGGTGCGTTCGAGCAGCGTGGTCTTGCCGGATCCGGGGGAGCTCATCAGGTTCACGGCATGGATCGCCCGTTCGGCCAGCCAGCCGCGGTTGTTCTCGGCCAGCAGGTCGTTCGCGGCGAGGATGTCCTGCTCCAGCAGCACGGTCCGCTGCGTTTCCGGATGCACGTGATCGTGTCCATGACCGTGTCCGTCGGCCTCCGGATCGATCACCCGGATTCCGGTCTCGTCCGAGCAACCGCAGGTCGCGCACATACGTTCTCCACCTCCACAGATTTGATCCTCAGTTCCCGCCCGGCGAGTATCCGCACGTCGGCGTCGCCGCAGCCGGGGCAGAGCAGGATCCTCGGGTCCTCGACGACGAACTCCAGAGCGCAGGCGCGGCAGCCGGCGCGGCCCGGTGGTTCGACCACGTCCAGGACCGCGTCCCGCAGGGGAGTGCCGGCCACGACCACCTCGAAGCAGAACCGCACCGAGTCCACCACCACCCCGGACAGGACCCCGATCTCCAGCGTGACGCGGCGGATCGGGGTGGCGCCCATCCGTTCGATGATCGTCTCCACCGCCGCCTGGGTGATGGACAGCTCGTGCATGCCCGCTCCCTTCGGCGGTCTTCAGCAGATTCGCGGCAGTGGATCCCCGACCAGCAGATCGCAGATCCGGGTCCCGCCGAAGGTGGTGTTCAGCAGCACCAGGCCCGGCGGATCGGCCTTGATCCGGCCGATGATCGCGGCCTGCGAACCGAGCGGGTGCGCGCGCATGGCGGCCAGAGCGGTCTCGGCCTGCTCGCCGTCGACGACCACCACGATCCGGCCCTCGCAGGCCACGTAGAGCGGATCGATGCCGAGCAGTTCCGACGCCCCGCGCACCTGAGCGCGGGCCGGGATCCGCTCTTCGTCGATCACCACGGCCACATCCGCGGCCCTGGCCATTTCGTTGAGCACGGTCGCGACGCCACCTCGGGTCGCGTCGCGCATCGCCCGCACGCCAGGGGTTTCCGCTAACAGCGCGGCGACGAGCCCGTGCACCGGCGCGGTGTCCGATCGAAGGTCCGCCTCGATGTCGAGTTCGCCGCGGGCGAGCATCACGGTGATGCCGTGGTCGCCGATCGGGCCGGACACGATGACGGCGTCTCCGGGCTCGACCGTCGCGACGCCGAGCCTGTGCGGATGGTCGATCACGCCGACACCTGCCGTGTTGATGTAGCAGCCGTCGACCTTTCCGCGCTGCACCACCTTGGTGTCACCGGTCACGATGGCCACCCCGGCGGCGTCGGCGGCGGACTTCATCGTCTCCACGATCCTGACCAGATCGGTGACCGGGAAACCCTCCTCCAGGATGAAACCCGCCGTCAGGTACCGCGGTTCGGCGCCGGACACGGCGAGATCGTTGACCGTTCCGTTGACGGCGAGGTCTCCGATGTCGCCACCGGGGAAGAACAGCGGTGACACCACGAACGAGTCGGTGGTCAGCGCCAGCCGGGAGCCGCTGATCGTCAGCGCGGCCGCGTCTTCGAGCGGTTCCAGCAGAGGATTGCGAAACGCCTCGAGAAAGACGCCTTCGATCAGGGTTTGGGTGGCCTTGCCGCCGGATCCGTGGGCCAGCGTGATCCGTTCCTCGCGTACCTTGGCCCGGCGCCTGCGGGCCTTGTCGATCCGATCGAGCACCGCCTGTTCCCGGCCGGACGGCGTGCCGGTACCGGCGCTCATCGGATGGCGCCTTCGGCCGGGGTCCGGCGGGCCGTAGCGGCCAGGTCGTCGGTCGTGGCGATGCTCGTCTCCGGCACCCTGGTCCGGGTGAACCGCCCGAAGTTGTAGTAGGCCGCGCAAGCTCCCTCCGGTGACACCATGCAGGTTCCGATCGGGGTCTCGGGGGTGCACGCGGTGCCGAAGACCTTGCATTCCCAGGGTTTCAGCACCCCTTTCAGTACCTCGCCGCATTGGCACGCCTTCGGGTCCGCGACCCGCACCCCCGGCACGTCGTACTTCACCTCGGCGTCGAACGGCGCGTACTTCTCGCGTAACCGCAGTGCCGAGTGGGAGATGAAACCGAGTCCGCGCCATTCGAAGTACGGGCGCAGCTCCATCGTCTCGTTGATCACCCGCAACGCCTTGAGGTTGCCCTCCCACGGCACGACCCGCGAGTACTGGTTCTCCACTTCCGAGCGGCCTTCCTTGAGCTGCACCATCAGCATGTGGATCGACCGCAGGATGTCGAGCGGCTCGAATCCGGCCACCACGAGGGGCTTTCCGTAACTCCTGGCGATGAATTCGTACGGGCGGCAACCGATCACCGTCGAAACGTGCCCTGGTCCGATGAAGCCGTCGAGACGCAGGTCCGGAGAGTCGAGGATGGCCTTGATGGCGGGAATGATGGTGATGTGGTTGCAGAAGACCGAGAAGTTCTCGATGCCTTCTTCGGCCGCTCGCAGGATCGTCATCGCGGTCGACGGCGTGGTGGTCTCGAAGCCGATCGCCATGAACACGACCTGCCGGTCCGGGTTCTGCCTGGCGATCTTCAGCGAGTCCAGTGGCGAGTAGACCATCCGGATGTCGGTGTCCTCGGCGTTGGAGTCGAAGAAGTTCCCGTCGCCGCCGGGCACCCGCATCATGTCGCCGAACGAAGTCATGAGCACCTCGGGACGGCGGGCGATGTGGATCGCGTCGTCGATGCGGCCCATCGGGATGACACAGACCGGGCAGCCGGGACCGTGTACCAGGGTGATGGACTCCGGAAGGTAATCCTCCAGTCCGTGCTTGTAGATCGTGTGCGTATGGCCGCCGCACACCTCCATGAACTTGTACTCGCGGCCGGGCTCGCACAGGCCGGCGATCTTCGCGGAGAGCACCTTGGCCTTCTCGGCGTCGCGGAACTCGTCGACGAAACGCATGCTGCTCAGCTCCTAAATGATCTGCGAATCGCGCAGGGCCGCGATCTCGTCGTCATAGGCCTTGCCGATGCTCTCGAGGAAGTCCATCGCCGCTTTCGCCTCGGCCTCGTCGATCTTGGACAGGGCGAAGCCGACATGGATCAGAACCCAGTCGCCCGGCTCGATGCCCTCTTCGGCGACCAGCGCGATGTTGATGGCCCGTCTGACGCCGCCCACGTCGACCTTCGCCAGATCAGTACGGTCCGCGAGGATTTCGATCACTTCTCCGGGGATTCCAAGGCACATGACGGCACCCGGCTCCTTCCTGTCGCAGCTGACCGGCACGCGCCGATGAGGTCGGCGACGGCGTCCGCGGCCGTGTCCACCGCGGCCGCCACCGCGGGGCTGAGCTCCATGCGATGGTCGAGCACCGCCGGTTCGCAACCGACCAGCAGCACCCGGCCGGGATCCCCGCCGAGGAGGGCGACCAGGTTCAGCACGACGTCGGGCTGCATCCCGTGCGCGTCGAGTGCCTCCGCCGTCGGCCGGGGCGGCCCTTCGGGGAGATCCAGTTCGACGACGTACACCGTGCCGGGGGCATCGCCCCGCGTGGTGGCGTCCACCATCACCGTCAGGTCGTACTGCCCGGCGACCAGGTCGTAGGCCAGGTGCATACCGCGAACGCCGTAGTCCGCCACCCGCACCCGATCCGGCAAGACCTTCGTGGACATCCGGCGGACGACTTCGACCCCGAAACCGTCGTCTCCGAGGAAGACGTTGCCGATGCCGGCCACCAGTATCCGGGGAGTCATGGCGCCTCCGTGGCGATCGGCTCGATCTCGTCGACGCCGAAGTAGCGGTACCGGCCGTGCTGGGCATAGAGCTCCGAGCCGAGATCGTCTTCGAGGGTGACCGCGATATGCCAGACGTCGTCGACGTCGAGCAGCACCGCCTGCACGACCGCGGCCCGGCCGCTCAGGAACATGTCGTGCGCGTCGGCCCGCTTGGCGGGCCGCAGCCGTACGCGGCTGCCCTTGCCGATCGCGACCCCGGCGACGTTCACGGTGTCGGATTCCGGCGACAGCGACGCGTCCGCCTCGGGATCCCACCACGGCACGTCGGGCGGTTCCTCCGCGTCACCGGTGACGGAGCGCAGATAGCGGATCGTGCCGTGGAGCCGGTCCAGCAATTCCGGTGGCATGCTCTCGACCCGGTCGATCAGTTCGGCCGCCCGCGTGTCGGTGGCGCGTGCCTGCCGTTTCTCCTCGTCGGTGAGCGTCAGCGTGCGCAGGGTCAGGATCTCGTCGATCTCCAGGCCGTCGTACAGGGGACCTTGGCTCTCCTCGGCGATTTCCGGGTGGTCGTAGAGGATGATCGGCGAGCACAGGACGGTGTCGCACCGGCCGGGCTTTCCGAGCAGGACCGGCCAGGTGCGTTCGTTGACGCATTCCTCGGTGGCCACCGACGCCCATTCGGGCGGGTCGATCAGCGAGAGGAAAGCGCCACCCGGGATGGAGAGCAGCGTGTGCGTGGCGACCATCGAGTGGGCCAGTGCTTCGTCCCGCGTCGCTTCCGGCTCGTCCCAGACGGACTTGTTGTACACCCCCACCCGCAGTTTCACGCCGCCGAACGGCCCTGGCAAAGCCTCACCGCGGAGCCGTAGTTCGCCGCGCAGGCCGGCGCGCCTGCGCACCAGCCGCGCGTCGTCGCCACCGAGGATCGGCTCGACGTCCTCACCGCCTTCCACGTGGAACGGGACACAGGTTCCCCTGCGCAGGGCCGCGAAGGGGATCGCGGCCGCGATCTCACGTTCGACGGCCTCCTCCCAGGTGGTGTACTCGGTTCCGTCGACGGTCAGCGACGGCACCGCCCTGCCGGCCGCCTCGACCACACGTTTCTGCACTTGGAGGAAGCGGAGCCGGACTTGGAGAACCCCATCGTCCGGTGGCTCCGCGATCAGTTCCGCCTGCGACCAGTGATGTTCGCCGGTACCCGCCGCCGCGTAGGCGGCGGGAGTGAGCACGCCCCATTGCCAGCGCACCTTGTTCTTCGCCGCCGACGCGCGATACGGGTACAACAGGTATCCCTCGTAGAGCACGGCGTCGGCCACGGCCTTGGCCCGGGTCAGGGCGTCGGTCACGGTTTCACCCGCTCCGCGAGGTGTTCGACGACCAGTTCCCACAACACGTGATAAAGCGTGGTCTGTGCCTCTTGGACGCGGTGCACCGACGGAGACGGGACCACGAACAGGTAGTCGATGCCGTCCAGTTCGGCCATCTTGCCGCCGTCGTAGCCGGTGATCCCGATCGTGAGCAGACCTCGCCCGTTCGCCTCGTCCAAGCCACGCAGCAGGTTGGTGGAGTTGCCGCTGGTGGACAGGCCGACCGCGATGTCGAGCGGCTTCGCGAAGGCGGCGATCTGCCGGGCGAACACCACGTCGAAGCCGATGTCGTTGCTCAGCGCGGTGATCACCGCGATGTCGTTGGTGAGGCCGAAGGCGGGCAGCGGGGGAGGGGTACCGCCGGGCCCGCTCGCCGGACTGAGGAAGAGGCTGGCCAAGTCCTGTGCGTCGGTCGAACTGCCACCGTTGCCGAACGCCAGCAGGCGCCCGCCACCGGTGAATCGGCGTGCCATCGCGCCGGCGCACTCCAGCAGCCGGCTCCCGTCGCGAGCGAACATCGACTCCCGCAGCGCGACGATCTCGCGCGCTTTGTCCACAGTGGACCGGCGGATCTGGTCGAGCACGGAGTCGGCGTCGGACGAATCCGAGTACAGGAAAGGGTAGAGCGACCTCACGTCCTCGGCGGGTGGAGGGGAGGCCGTATCGTCGGTCCGCTTCACCGGGTACCCGTCCCCACGACCGCGATCGCTTCGCCGGCGTGCACCAGGATGGTGTCGCCGACCTCGGCGTTGACCAGCGCGACGCTCACTTGTTCTTCGCGGCCGGCGGCCGTGCGGACGACGGCGTAACAGTCGTCCAGCAGGCCGAGAACGGTGACGGGGACCGCGGAGTCGGAACAGGTCACGCAGACGTCGTCACGGCATTCGGGGACGTTCACGCCGTCGCCTCCTGCGCGAGCACACCAGGATGTTCGAAGAAAACGTGAACCAACTCCCAGAGAATGTGGTACATCGTCACGTGCACTTCCTTGACCACCCTGGGGTCCGCCGACGCGGCGATCAGCACGTGGTCGGCGGCTCGGCGGGCCGCGATGGCGCCACCGCGGTCACCGGTCAGCGCCACGGTCAACAGGCCCAGGTCGCGGGCCTGCTCGAGCCCGCGCACCACGTTGACGCAGTCGCCGTCGGTGGACAGACCGAGCGCGATGTCCAGAGGTTCCGCCAGGAACCGGATCTGGTGCGCGAAGACTTCGGCCAGCCCTTCCCGGTTGGCGATCCCGGTGAGCGTGGCGACATCCGACGTCAGGGAAAGGGCGGGTAAGGCCCGTTTGCCGACTATGACGGGGTGCACGAACTCGACCGCGACATGCTGAGCGTCGGTGCTCGGGCCACCGTTGCCGAAGACCAGGAGCTTCCCGCCTCGCTGGAAGCGGGTCGCCATGCTGTGGCAGGTGCGCGCGATGTCCTCGGCATGCTCGGCGAGATCATTCAAGGGTCGGATACGACGATCGGCCAATGCGTCGAGGACATCGGCACCGCCGGAACGCGACAATTCTGTCACGATCGGATTCCTTATGGGGTTTCAGGACAGGCAGTCGGTCATATGTGGTGACGAATTCACCGGTGATGCAGATGTACTTCGCGCCGAAGATCCATTCTTTCGAGACAGATGCACGCCTTAGCTGTCCGCCGCGATGCTGAACGCCCGATCGCCGCGCCGATACGGGCGCGCGATGATCCTCGCCCTCGGAAATACGCTACAGCCTGGCGCCGGCCAATTCACTCGGACACCTTTGTCCAGCGGGAACGAGGCACCAGTGTTCGCTGACCACGGTGATACGTCAATGGTACATCTCGGTGACACGATTCACTGGATCGGGCATTTCTTCGGTCGGTGGATCTTGTAACGGCCGCGGTCGCCGGATCAGCTCAGCGGTGGCTGGCCGAAACGTTCTCGCAGACGGCGCAGGTCACGCATCCGCGGCTCGGTCTCGCCGCCCACCCATCGTCCGACGGTCTTCACCGAGACTCCGAGCTGCCGGGCCGCGGCCTCCTGGGTGAGCCCTTCCCTGCGCAGCACATCGGCCATCCACTCGGAGAAGGTCGCCGACTGTCCGAAAGGTGCCGTCTTCGCCTGTGGTGGTGGCATCGTGGCCTCCAGTTCGGCCACCTCGGCGAGAGTGGGCTCGCCCGGCTGTCCGGACTGCGAATGCAGGACGTCGACCTCGACGTGCTCCGGGAAGATCCGGAAGGAGATCTGGATCGTGCCGGTCGGGCCGGCGGCGTCGAGCAATGCGCGGAAGACCGTCTGGCCCACTTCGCGGTTGTCTTCGTCGGTGAGTGGCGACTCCGCGAGTGAATGACGGACGAATTCACGGATCTCGGGAATCGACGACGGGCGGGCCGGGAAGATCTTGGAGAGCACGACGACCGGAAGCAGCTCAATGGGCGTCTTCAGGTCTGCGAAATCCGAAACTTCCACGTGTAACCCGCCCGTCTGCCGAGTCCGGCCAGCGTACAGGGGCACGGGTACCCGCCAAAAGGCGGACAGGGCAACCGGGTAGGACAGTTATGTCCGGCGGGGTACCCGGGGTGTCCTTGCTGTCGCATAAGGACGGGGGCTACCGTGATACCGGCCGGAAACCGGAAGCCGATCTTTTCAAGGTCGTTATTCCTTGCCGCTTCTCGGGTCGGCATGTCTGTCTTTCACCCTGCCCGCCGGTTGTTCGTCCATTTCGAATGTGGTCGAACCTTTCGCAAGGAGGTAATCATCCATGACCACGGCCGACACGGCAGTGGGAACCCCGGAGCCGGAGTCGGCCGACGAGCAGGTGGTGCACATCCTCTGGATGAACGGCGGTCTCGGTTGTGACGGCGACTCCGTCGCGCTGACCGCCGCGACCCAGCCGAGCATCGAGGACATCATGCTCGGCGCGTTACCCGGTTTGCCCAGGGTCGAGGTGCACTGGCCGCTGATCGATTTCGAATCCGGTCCGGAAACGGGCGCCGACACGTTCATCGAGTGGTGGCACAAGGCCGACCGTGGCGAGCTCGATCCCTTCGTGCTGGTCGTCGAGGGATCGATCCCGAACGAGGCGATCAAGACCGAGGGCTACTGGTGCGGGTTCGGCAACGACCCGGCGACCGGCCAGCCGATGACCACGAGCGAATGGCTGGATCGTCTGGCCCCCAAGGCTTTGGTGGTCCTCGCGGTGGGCACCTGCGCGACCTATGGCGGCATCCATGCGATGGCGGGTAACCCGACCGGCGCGATGGGTGTGCCGGACTACCTCGGGTGGGAGTGGCGGTCCAAGGCGGGGATCCCGATCGTGTGCGTTCCCGGCTGCCCGACTCATCCGGACAACCTCTCGGAGACCATTCTCTACCTGCTGTTCCAGGCCGCCGGGCAGTCGCCGATGATCCCACTCGACGAGGCCTTGCGCCCGAAGTGGCTGTTCGGCGCCACTGTCCACGAGGGCTGCGACAGGGCGGGTTACTACGAGCAGGGCGAATTCGCCACCGATTACGGCTCGTCGAAGTGCCTCGTGAAGCTCGGCTGCTGGGGTCCGGTGGTCAAGTGCAACGTTCCCAAACGCGGCTGGATCAACGGCGTCGGCGGCTGCCCGAACGTCGGCGGCATCTGCATCGCCTGCACCATGCCCGGTTTCCCGGACAAGTTCATGCCGTTCATGGACGAACCGCCCGGGGCGAAGGTGTCCGCCGCGGCGACCACCGCCTACGGGACGGTCATCCGTGCCCTGCGCGGCTTCACGAAGAGGACGGCCGACGAGGAACCGAAATGGCGGCACAAGGGCAATTCACTGACCAGCGGCTACAAATCCAACTGGTGAACGGAGCGAGGACCCATCGATGGCAGACACGCGGAACCCCGGCTTGGTGGAGATGGCGTGGGATCCGATCACCCGGATCGTCGGCAGCCTCGGCATCTACACGAAGATCGACTTCGCGAAGAAGAAGGTCGTCGAGTGTCACAGCACCTCGTCGATCTTCCGGGGCTACAGCATCTTCATGAAGGGCAAGGATCCTCGCGACGCACACTTCATCACCAGCCGGATCTGCGGGATCTGCGGCGACAACCACGCCACCTGCTCGGTCTACACCCAGAACATGGCCTACGGCGTACGCCCGCCGCATCTCGGCGAATGGATCATCAACCTCGGCGAGGCCGCCGAGTACATGTTCGACCACAACATCTTCCAGGAGAACCTGGTCGGGGTTGACTACTGCGAGCGGATGGTCGCCGAGACCAACCCCGGGGTGCTGGAACTGGCCAACCGCACCGAAGCGCCGCACGCCTCGGAACACGGGATGCGCACCATCGGCGACATCATGCGGTCGTTGAACCCGCTGCAGGGCGAGTTCTACCGGGAGGCGCTGCACGTCTCGCGCTACACCAGGGAGATGTTCTGCCTGATGGAGGGGCGGCACGTGCATCCGTCCACGCTGTATCCCGGCGGGGTCGGCACGGTGGCGACGGTGCAGTTGTTCACCGACTACCTGACCCGGCTGATGCGCTATGTCGAGTTCATGAAGAAGGTCGTGCCGATGCACGACGACCTGTTCGACTTCTTCTACGAGGCATTGCCCGGCTACGAAGAGGTCGGCAGGCGGCGCATCCTTCTCGGCTGCTGGGGCAGCCTCAACGATCCTGCCCACTGCGACTTCACCTACGAGAACATGGAGAGCTGGGGCCGGAAGATGTTCGTCACCCCGGGCGTGGTGGTGGACGGCAAGCTCGTCACCACCAGCCTGGTCGACATCAACCTCGGCATCCGCATCCTGCTCGGTCACTCGTTCTACGAGGACTGGGAGGACCAGGAGATGTTCGTCCGGCGCGACCCGCTCGGCAATCCGGTCGACCGGCGCCATCCGTGGAACCAGCACACCATCCCGCGGCCCGCCAAGCGCGACTTCGACGACAAGTATTCGTGGACCATGTCGCCGCGCTGGTTCGACGGCACCGATCATCTGGCACTGGACACCGGCGGCGGACCGCTCGCGAGGCTGTGGGTGACCGCCCTCGCCGGACTGGTCGACACCGACTACGTCAAGTCGACCGGACACAGCGTGCGGATCAATCTGCCGCGAACGTCGCTCAAGCCCGCGGTGAGCTTCGAGTGGAAGATTCCACAGTGGAGCAACGCGCTGGAGCGCAACCGCGCGCGGAGCTACTTCCAGGCCTACGCGGCGGGCCTCGCCCTGCATTTCGCGGAGAAGGCACTGGCGGAGATCCGTGGCGGGAACACCAGCACCTGGGAGAAGTTCACCGTTCCCGACGAGGCGGCCAGCTGCGGGTTCACCGAAGCCGTGCGTGGCGCTCTCTCGCACCACATGGTGATCAAGGGCGGCAAGATCGCCAACTACCACCCGTATCCGCCGACACCGTGGAACGGCAGTGTGCGCGACACCTACGGCACCCCGGGGCCGTACGAGGACGCGGTGCAGAACACCCCGATCTTCGAGGAGAATCCGCCCGAGAATTTCAAGGGCATCGACATCATGCGAGCGGTGCGGAGCTTCGATCCGTGTCTGCCGTGTGGCGTGCACATGTCGGTCGGAACCGGCAAAGAGATCACGAAGTACCACACGCCCCACGCCTTCAACGCCGAATACCAGGAGTGATGACCGGATGTCGAAAACGGCCGACATCGTCGGTGACCGGATGGAAAGAATGCTTCGTGAGCTGCCGGAAGGTCGCGGCAAACAGATCACGGAAGAGCTGATCCGGCTGGTGGTCGGCATGTACGGCGAAGGGCTCGAGCGGGTCGCCGTCCTGCTGGCCGAGCACGACCGCGACACCCTCCTTCGGTTGGCCGACGACGATCTGGTCGGCAGCCTGCTGCTTCTGCACGACCTGCATCCGGTCGACGTCGACACCAGGATCCAGCGGGCGCTGGACCGGGTCCGGCCTTATCTCGGCTCGCATGCGGGCGGGGTCGAATATCTCGGAGTCGACGGCGACGGGGTCGCCCGGCTCCGGCTGGAAGGCAACTGTCAGGGATGCCCATCCTCGTCACTGACGGTCAAGATGGCGATCGAAGGCGCGATCGAGCAGGCCGCGCCCGAGATCACCGGAGTGGAAGTCGCCGGCGTCCCCGCACCGGATCCGGACCCCGTCACGGTGCTCCAGGTCGGCATGGGGCCGCCCGACGGGTGGCACGCACCCGAACCGTCCGGTGGCACCGCGAGCTCCGGCTGGAGTGTCCTGCCCGACCTCGGGCCGCCGGCCGGCCGCCCGGTGAGCGTGCCGGTCGAGGGGCTCACCGTGCTGGTCTGCTCGGTGCGTGGAACCCTCTACGCCTACCGAGATGCTTGCGCCGCCTGTGGATCTTCCCTCGGTGAGTCCACCATAGATGGAGAGGTGCTCAGCTGTGCGGGCTGTGGTGCGCGGTTCGACGTGCGGCTCGCCGGCAAGGGAGTCGACGACGGAGGGCTGCGTCTCGATCCGTTGCCGCTGCTCTCGGACAGCGAAGGAGTGCGGGTCGCGGTGCCGAAGGCGGTGTCGTCGTGACCCGGCGAGCCGGCTTGCGGCGCTTCGTCGGTCCCGCCGAGGTCGCACCGGCGTCGCCGCGCCCGTCGCATCCGGTCCAGGACGGCTGCGAGTTGTGCGCACAGCCGACCGGGGCTTGGCACGGTCATGTCGTGGACACCGAGCATCGCTCGATCCTGTGCACCTGCCGTGCCTGTTTCCTGCTCTTCACCAGCCCGGAAGCAGGTGGTGGCAGATATCGGGCGGTGCCGGACCGCTATCTGCACGACGACGAACGCCCGTTGACCAAAGCCGAATGGGAAGGCCTCGGCATCCCGGTGGGAGCGGCGTTCCTGTTACGCGGCGACGGTGGGACGACGGCGTTCTACCCCAGCCCGGCGGGCGCGACCGAATGCCTGCTGAACCTGGAGGCACTGGCCGAGCTGGCGGCGGCGCATCCCTTGCTGGCCGCGGCCGAACCCGAGGTCGAGGCGATCCTGATCCACGCCACCGAGGATCAGGTCGAGGCCTACCTCGTCCCGGTGGACGTCTGCTACCGCCTGGTCGGCACGGTGCGGATGTACTGGAAGGGCTTCGACGGCGGCCAGGAGGCGCACGAGCACATCGACGGGTTCTTCGCGGGAGTCCGCTCCGCCGCCCGGCGGTTCGGCGTGGAGGGATGAGCCGTGGCTGAGCTGGTCTTCGACTGTATCGGTGCCGAGCCCGAGCGCTACGGTGTCGTACCGAGCCTGACCCTGCGGCTGCGGATCACCGAGACCAGCGGCGAGCGGGTGGAAGCGATCGCGCTGCGCTGCCAGATCCGGATCGAACCGCACCGGCGGCGCTACTCGGCGGAGGAGGCCGAGCAGTTGCGCGACCTGTTCGGGGACACCTCGCGGTGGGCGGAGACGGTGAAGCCGATGCAGTTCATCACGGTGTCCGCCATGGTTCCGCGATTCACCGGGAACACGACGGTCGACCTGCCGGTGCCGGTCACCTACGACCTGGAGATCGCGTCGACCAAGTACTTCAACTCGGTCTCCGACGGCGTGATCCCGTTGCTGTTGCTGTTCAGCGGCACCGTTTTCGGCATCAGTGACGGCCGGTTGTCGGTGCGGCAGGTGCCGTGGAGCAAGGAGGCGTCCTACGAACTGCCGGTGAAGGTCTGGCGGGAGACCGTCGACCTGCATTTCCCCGGCAGCGCTTGGCTGCGTATCGACAGGGAGACACTCGCGGCGTTGCAGCGCTACAAATCGCGGCACGCGCTGCCCACCTGGGACGGCACGGTGGCCGCATTGCTGGACGATGCCGCTCTCGGGCACAAGGAATCGCGGGAGGGGACATGAGAACGCCCACCGGACTGCCGGAAGGCGAAAAGAGGGCGCCGGGCATGACTGTGCTCGGCTACATCTTCATGGCGGTACTGGCGATGACGGCCGCCGTGGCGCTCGTACTCCTGGTGCTCTTCCTCCCGGACATCAGGCGGTACCTGACGATCAGGAAGATGTGATCCCCGCGCGATCCCTCGCGGCGGCGACGGCGGCCTGACCGAGGCTGATGCCGCCGTCGTTCGCCGGCACGCGGGTGTGGGTGAGTACCCGGAAACCGTTCTCGTGCAACAGGTCCACCGTCCGGTCGAGCAGAAGCAGGTTCTGGAAGACGCCACCCGAGATGGCCACCGTGTCCACTCCTGTCCCTTCGCGCAGCGACACGCAGCAGCGCGCGATCACCTCGGCCATCCCGTTGTGGAACCGCGCGGAGACCACCGCCGGGGGAACACCCCGAAGCACGTCCTCGGCGACCGCGCGGACCAGGTCCGCCCCGGCGACCACCAGCGGACCCGCCCCGGATACGCTCACCGGGTAGGCATCCCGTTCGCCCGCGTCCGCCAGTTGTTCCAGTTCGATCGCGGCCTGTCCCTCGTAGTGGACGGTGTCGCGGATACCGAGCACGGCCGATACCGCGTCGAACAGCCGCCCCGCGCTAGAGGTCAGTGGTGACGCCATCCGGCGTCTGGCGAGTGCGATCACGGTGGCCCACGTGGTGGCGTTGCGGCCCGAGACGGCCAAGTTCGTCGGCGGACAGCCGTCGAAGGCCTGGTCGAGGTACGCCGCGGCCATCCGCCACGGCTGCCTGATCGCCGTCGTCCCCCCGGGCATGGGCACCGGCGCCAGGTGGCCGACCCTTGCGTATGTCGTCAGGTCGGCGAGCAGGAATTCCCCGCCCCAGATCGTGCCGTCGTCCCCGAAGCCGGTGCCGTCGAAGGCGACGCCGAGAACCGGTCCCTCTTCGCCGTTGTCGATGAGGCACGACGCGATGTGCGCGTGGTGATGCTGTACCCCGACGAGTTCGACGCCGGAGTGTTCGGCCAGGTCCGAAGCGTGTTTGGTGGAGAGGTATTCCGGGTGCAGGTCGTGCGCGACCAGTGCGGGATCGATGTCGAACAATCGTCTGAAGTGGACTATTCCTTCCGTGAACGACCGTAGTGTCTCGAAGTTCTCCAGATCACCGATGTGCTGGGAGATGACCGCAAAGCGGTCTTTGACCAGGCAGAAGGTGTTCTTCAATTCCGCGCCGCAGGCGAGCAGGGGTCGTGGCGCGGTCCACGGCAACGTCACGGGTTCCGGGACGAATCCGCGAGAGCGCCGCAGCACCGATTCCCGGCCGCGCCATGGCCGCACCACGGAGTCGTCGGTGCGGATATGGATCGGCCGGTCGTGGGTCAGGAACGCGTCGGCGATCCCGCCGAGCCGGGCGAAGGCGTCGGCGTCGGTGTAGGCGATCGGCTCTTCGGAGACGTTGCCGCTGGTGAGCACGATCGGAGCGGCGACCGCCGCGAGCAGGAGATGGTGCAGCGGGGAATAGGGGAGAAGGAGACCGAGCTGCCGGGTCCCCGGCGCGACGGCCGCCGCGACCGGCGCGTCCGCGAGCCGGGGAAGAAGCACGATCGGGCGTCGCCTGCTCGTGAGCGACTCACGCCCGGCGGTGTCCACTTCGCACAAGGTCCTCGCATCGTCCACATCGGACACCATCACGGCGAAAGGCTTGTCCTCACGGTGTTTGCGCTTCCGCAGGAGGGCGGTGGCCCGCTCGTCCGCCGCGAGGACAGCCAGGTGCTGACCGCCGATCCCTTTGATCGCCAGCACCCGACCTTCCCGAAGGAGCGCGGCCGCCGCCGCGATCGGGTCGCCGGGAACCTCGCGCCCGGCCGTGTCCCGCAGCCGCAACCGCGGGCCGCAGTCCGCGCAGCAGGTCGGCTGCGCGTGGAAGCGGCGATCAGCCGGGTCGTGATACTCCGCGGCGCAAACGGTGCACAGTCCGAAACCGGCCATCGTGGTCAGGGGCCGGTCGTAGGGCACGTCGCGCACGATGGTGAAGCGCGGGCCGCAGTTGGTGCAGTTGATGAAGGGGTAGCCGAAGCGGCGGTCGCCGGTGTCGCCCAGTTCGCGGAGGCAGTCGTCGCAGACGGCGCTGTCCGCGGCGACGAGTGCCCGCTTGCCTCCACCGGGGTCGCTGGGCACGATGCTGAATCCACGCCCGTCGTTCGGCGCCGTCTCCACCGAGGTCACCCGTTCGACCGCGGCGAGCGGGGGAGCGTCACGGCGCAGGGCGACCAAGAACGCCTCGATGTCCGCGGCCGGCCCCTCCACCTCGACGAACACGCCGTCGACGTCGTTGCCGACATGACCGGCCAGGCCGAGCCGCGTGGCGAGACCGTGGACGAAGGGCCGGAACCCGACGCCTTGAACGATCCCTTCGATCCGCACGGCACGCCGTGTTCGCGTCTCCACGCCGATCAGTGTTCACCCCGATCGGTGAAGTCGCAGCCGTCTTCACCCGGGTGCCTCACCGCCGCCGCGAACACGGTGTCCTCCCGGTCCGGGCGGCACCGGACAGAACTGTCCGTCGCATGGGACACGAATGGTTCAGGTCCGGAAGCCCCGGTTTTCGCTCCCGGCCCGGCCGGGTTTCTCCGCACCTGTCCCGGCATGGCCAGTTCGATGGTGCAGCCGCCGGGGTCCGAGCTGATGTCGAGCCACTCGCAGACCTGTTCGGCCATCCGCAGGTTGTTGTCCAGCCGATTCGTGTTCCGGTGTCCTGAGTCAGGGAATCGCTGGAGGTCGAGCGGCTGGTCACAGCGCATCGTGCACACCACGCGGCCCGCGACGGGCCGCACCCACACGGCCGCCCGGTCGATGCCGTGGTTGAGCAGGCTGGCGAGCACCGCGCCGACGGCGACGTCGAACATCGCCGAGGTGCTCTCCGTGCGCAGTATCGGGATGGCCTTTTCCAGTACGTATCGCCGCACGGAGACCAGATCCCCTGCGAACCTGAACATGTCGGCGGCGCGGCCCGGCGAAGTCTCGGCCCGGGTGAACTCTTCGGGAACCATGAACTGCGCGGATGGCTTCGCGCTGCATCCCACCACGCATTCCGGATGGACCCGGTGGGCGTCTTCGACTATGCCCGCTTCGACGACCCTGGTGTCGTAGGGGCAGATCATCCAGATCTCGGTGTCGGCCAGTGACATGGTGAGACTCGCCTCCATCCGTAGCCATGCGGCTACTTCTCGTCGGGATCGGCCTCCCCACGCCGGCTCGGCGATGATGCGTACCGGGCCTGGGGGCGCGTCGGACCGGTGGCGTGTCCAGCGGTCGCGGAGTGCGTCTGCCCACTGCGACGGCCGGCGGCCGAAGGTCGCCGCCTCGGTGTACTCGATTCGGTCGGCGTCGACGCCCAGTGCGGCCCGCAGCAGGTCAAGGTTGCCCGCGGTCGTGACGGCCAGCACCGGCTCTCTCCGGCGTAGCCCGTCCTCGGCGAAGGGCACGGCCATGGCGAGGAACTCCGCATCGCTGCCGTAGATGCAGCCCTGGTGCCGAAAAGGTTTCTTCATCGGGCCCCCTTTCTGGGCTGGTCGGCCCGCCCCGTGGTCCGCCCGTAACGGTGGGCGTGCGAGCGAGTGGGCATGAGGTGGCTCTTGAACGTCGATCGCATGGTGTGTCGTCCTCGGTCGGTCCTTCGGGACGAACGGAGACTACCCAGATGGAAGTATTCGAATATGGCATTGGAATCGATTTCACCCGTTCGGCCGACCGAGTCCAATCCGGGTGACCGAATTCGACGTTATCGGCCGGGTCGCGCCGAGGGCGGCCCATTTATGTCCGACGTGTCCGCAGTCGTGATTCTGGTGGTCAAAGACGTTGGGACACCGTTGTTCGTCGCCCTGGAGCTGGGCAAACCCGATTCGTCGCGCCGTAGGGGACAGTCATGGTCCAGTTGTGTCCGGAAGCGGGAATTGTCATGGACACTTCTGTTCTGTGAGAATCGAGTCGGGCGTGGGCTCTTTTGTCTGGCGCAGCCGGTGCCGTCGAATATCGCTTTTGTGTGGCTCGCGGGAAAAGCTGGACGCCGCGCGAAACCAGCGAACCGAAACACTCACGACGCTCGCGCCGGAAACCTTCACCGCAGAGGTGCCGGTCACGACACCTCTGTCCTGCCCCTCGATGACGAGCGACGTGTCCGGCACTTCCCGTCCGAACCGCGACCATGGCGACCGCGGCCCGCGCTCCGGGAGCCGAGCTCGCCGAACGCTCCTGGCTCGGCCGGTGCGAGCGCCCTCGGCAGGGAATCAAATCAGGTCATCGGGCGCTTGCACGTCCTGTGAAGAAGATTGGATTCCTGTCGTTCGGCCACTGGTCGGCGAGCGCGCACTCCGAGACCCGGTCCGCCGCCGACTTCCTGCACCAGTCGATCGATCTGGCGGTCGCGGCCGAGGAGCTCGGCGTGGACGGCGCGTACTTCCGTGTGCACCACTTCGCGCGCCAGGCGGGCAGCCCGTTCCCGTTGCTGTCGGCGATCGGCGCCCGCACCTCGAAGATCGAGATCGGCACCGGCGTGATCGACATGCGCTACGAGAACCCGATGTACATGGCCGAGGAAGCCGGCGCCGCCGACCTCATCTCCGGGGGCAGGCTCCAGCTCGGGGTCAGCAGGGGATCCCCGGAGCAGGTGATCGACGGCTGGCGTTACTTCGGTTACGGCCCGGCCGAGGGACAGACCGCGGCGGACATGGCCCGGCAACGCACCGAGGTCTTCCTCGAGTTGCTCGACGGGAAGGGTTTCGCGCAGCCGAACCCGCGGCCGATGTTCGCCAATCCGCCGGGGCTGCTGAGGCTCGAGCCGTACTCGGAGGGGCTGCGCGAGCGGATCTGGTGGGGTTCCAGTTCGAACGCGACCGCCGTGTGGGCGGCGGAGCAGGGCATGAATCTGCAGAGTTCCACGCTCAAGGACGACGAGACGGGGGAGCCGCTGCACGTCCAGCAGCGCAAGCAGATCGAGGCCTACCGTGAAGCCTGGAAGGAGGCCGGTCACAAGCGTGAGCCGCGGGTGTCGGTCAGCCGCAGCATCTTCGCGTTGATCAACGACCTGGACCGTGCCTATTTCGGCCGCGATCGCGACTCGCGGGACCAGGTCGGCATGATCGACGAGACGACCAGGGCGATCTTCGGGCGTTCGTACGCCGCCGAGCCGGACGAGCTGGTGCGGGCGCTCAAGGAGGACGAGGCGATCGAGGCCGCGGACACAGTGTTGCTGACCATCCCGAACCAGCTCGGTGTCGAGTACAACGCGCACGTGCTGCAAAGCATCCTCACGCACGTGGCGCCGGAGCTCGGGTGGCGCTGAGAATGCGCGATTCGGCGGATGGGCCGGGGCGCCCGGCTGGATAGGATCGGGACGTCCCCGGCCGTCGGAGGGTCCCATGAGACTGCCCCGATCCCGCTTTCTGCCCGGCTTGATCCTGGTGTTCTGCCTGGTTCTGCCGCCGGCCGCGCAGGCAAACGCTCCCGCACCGCTCGGCGGCGGGAGCGTGCTGCAGAGCAGCGCCGCGTCCCGGTGCACGGCCGGATTCGCCGCCGTCGCGGGGAAGATCGGCTACCTGATCGCGAGCTCCGCCTGCGGCGGACCAGGCGACACCGTCCACAGCGCGGGCCGCGTGGTCGGGGTGGTCGTGGCCGCCCAGTTCCCGCCGAACGGCGCCATCGTCATCCGGGTGACCAACACGACCGACTGGCGGCTGGTGGGATCGATCCCGCCCACCGACAGCCGGGTGACGATCACCGGTTCGGTCGAAGCCCCGGTCGGCACGTCGGTGTGCAAGCACGGCGCGACCACCGGCTGGCGGTGCGGGATCATCCAGGCGAAGAATCAGACGATCACCTTTCCCGAGGGAACGCTGACCGGCTTGACCCGGACCTCGGTCTGCGCCGAGCCGGGCGACAACGGCGGGCCGTTCGTCAGTGGGACACAGGCGCAGGGGGTGCTGATCGGAGGCAGCGGGAACTGCTCCAGCGGCGGCTCCACCTACTTCCTCCCGGTCAACCGCGTCCTGTCGGCCTATGGGCTGACGATCCTCACCGGAACCTCCTGACCGGCGTCAGCACGGCAGGACCCTTGGATACGAGGGAAGGTAGTGCCGCGCTCGTGAGTGGTGAGGACGGTTCTAACCGTCCTCACCACTCACGAGGCTTGGGCTAACTGAAGATCACCGAACGCAGGAGAAGTCTGTCCGAGCCTCGGCCGCCGTGGGGGCGAAGCGAATAGTAGGAATCGCTCGAGCAGTCGTCGTCCAAGAACACCACCGCCGTCGAGTCGGTGTCGTTGCGCGGGCGGAACGCGTCGACGTCCCAGTCGGCTATTTCGGGAATCTCGATGCATTCGCCGCTGGGCGGGTCCACCAGGGTGCCGACCTGGATCTCTTCGTCTTCGTCGTAGTAGCGGTAGGTGAATTCGCCTTCGGCCGCGGAGGCTGTCGCAGGGATCGTGAAACACAGGGCGACGGCACTGGCCACGGCGAGAAAAACGGTGCGTGTACGCATGGGACGTGTCCTTTCCGGGTGTCGGGCTCTTCGACGTTAGGACGATGATCAACATGTCCGATAGGTCCCAGGGTCAGGTCCACTCGAGGGAGTGGACCGATCCCGGCCGGTGATCGATAGTGAGGGGCATGTACACCGGCAACCCCGACGTCCCCGACGACGTCTTCGCTGACGTTCTCGGCCAGATCAACGATTTCGTGCGCACTCGTGTGATGCCTCGTGAGCTCGAGATCATGAATACGGACGCCATTCCGGCCGATCTGCGGACACAGGCCGCGGAGATGGGCTTGTTCGGGTACGCGATCCCGCAGGAGTGGGGTGGGCTCGGCCTCGACCTGGTCCAGGACGTCGAGGTCGCGATGGCGCTGGGGTACACGTCACTGGCGTTGCGGTCGATGTTCGGCACGAACAACGGGATCGCCGGGCAGGTGCTGGTCGGGTTCGGGACCAAGGAGCAGCGGGCTCGGTGGTTGCCGGGAATCGCGTCGGGGGAGGTCGTCGCGTCGTTCGCGCTCACCGAGCCCGGCGCGGGATCGAACCCGGCCGGTCTGCGGACCAGCGCGAAGCGGGACGGTGACGGCTGGGTGATCGACGGCGGCAAGCAGTTCATCACCAACGCCACCGAGGCCGGATTGTTCGTCGTGTTCGCCCGTACGAAGCCCGTGTCGGAGGCCGGGACGGGGATCGCGGTGTTCCTCGTGCCCGCCGACGCGCCCGGCATCACAGTCGGGGCGAAGGACGCGAAGATGGGGCAGGAGGGTTCGCGTACCGCGGATGTCACGTTCTCGCAGGTCAGGGTCGGGCCGGAGGCGTTGGTCGGCGGGGACGGCGACGTCGGCTACAAGGCGGCGATGACGTCGCTGGCCCGCGGCCGGATCCACATGGCGGGTCTGGCGGTCGGTGCGGCGCAGCGGGCGTTGGACGAGTCGGTCGCCTACGCCGCCACGGCGACGCAGGGTGGGACACCGATCGGGGATTTCCAGCTGGTGCAGGCGATGCTCGCCGATCAGCAGACCGGCGTGCTCGCCGGACGCGCGCTGGCCCGTGAGGCGGCGCGGTCGTATGTGACGGGGGAGGACAGGCGGATCGCGCCGTCGGCGGCGAAGCTGTTCTGTACCGAGATGGCGGGCAAGGCCGCGGATCTGGCGGTGCAGGTCCACGGAGGAAGCGGCTACCTGCGCGAGGTCGCGGTGGAACGCATCTACCGGGACGTCAGGCTGATGCGGCTGTACGAGGGCACGAGTGAGATCCAGCGCTTGATCATCGGTGGTGGTCTGGTGCGGGCCGAGAAGAAGAAAGCATGACCCGGCCGCTCGAAGGGGTCATCGTCGTCGCCATCGAACAGGCCGTCGCCGCGCCGCTGGCCACTCGCAGCCTCGCCGATCTCGGCGCGCGGGTGATCAAGGTCGAGCGCGTCGACGGCGGGGATTTCGCGCGGTCCTACGACCACGCCGTGCACGGCAGCGGCGCGCATTTCGTCTGGCTCAACCGAGGCAAGGAGTCGCTCGCCGTCGACCTCAAGACCGCCGAGGGCCGTGACGTGGTCCGCCGGCTGGTCGCCAAAGCCGACGTGTTCGTGCAGAACCTCGCGCCCGGCGCGGCGGAGCGGCTCGGTTTCGGTGATCTGCGGGCGGATCACCCGGAGCTGATCGTGGTGAACCTGTCCGGGTTCGGCACCGGTGGGCCGATGGAACAGCGCAAGGCCTACGACATGCTGATCCAGGCCGAGGCCGGGCTCATCGCGATCACCGGTACGCCGGACGCTCCGGCGAAGACCGGGATCCCGGCCGCCGACATCGCCTCGGGCATGTATTGCGCGCAGGCGGTGCTGGCGGGGTTGCTGCGCCGCTGGCGCACCGGCGAGGGCGCGACGATCGAGGTCTCGATGCTGGAGGCCATCGTCGAATGGATGGGGTACGCGCTCAACACCCGGATGTACGCCGGAACAGAGCCCGAGCGGATGGGACTGAGCCACAGTTCGATCGCGCCGTACGACGCCTTCCCCACCCGCGACGGCCAGATGCTCATCGGCGTCCAGAACGACACCGGCTGGCGCACGCTCGTCACCGACGTCCTCGACGCGCCCGAGCTCGCCGACGACCCACGCTTCACCACCAACGTGCAACGCGTGGCCCATCGCGCGGAATGCGACGCGGCCGTCGCCGCCCGGACGTCGCGGTGGTCCGCCAGTGAACTCGACGAACGGCTCGCCGCGGCCGGCGTTCCCGCCGCCCGGCTCAAGGACGTCGGCCAGGTCGCCGATCACCCCCAGTTGCGGGCCCGCGATCGCTGGCGCGAGGTCGGCACCGAATTCGCCCGGATCGACGCGCTGCTGCCGCCGGTGACCTTCGCCGATTTCGAGGCGTGCATGGGCGACGTCCCGGCGCTGGGAGAGCACACGCACGCCTTGCTCGTCGAGTCCGGAGTGGACGCCGACGAATACCTTCGCCGCGGTATCGCCCGCTGAATTCCGGGCGCGCCACTGGAGGAACTCCAGGTTTACGATCAAGATCATGCGATTCGCCATCAAGACTTCGCCGCAGGACACCGTTTGGTCCGACATGCTCGCCGTCTGGCAGGCCGCCGACGAGATCGAACTCTTCGAATCCGGTTGGACCTTCGATCACTTCTATCCCATTTTCTCGGATTCGACCGGTCCGTGCCTGGAAGGGTGGGTGACCCTCACCGCGCTCGCGCAGGCCACGAAACGGCTCCGGCTGGGCACCTTGGTCAGTGGGATCCACTACCGCCACCCCGCGCTCCTCGCGAACATGGCCGCGACACTGGACATCGTTTCCGGCGGCCGCCTGGAGATCGGGATCGGTGCGGGCTGGAACGAAGAGGAATCCGGCGCGTACGGCATGGAACTCGGCACCATCAAGGAACGCAGTGACAGGTTCGAGGAAGCCTGCGAGGTCCTCGTCGGTCTGCTGACCCAGGAGACCACCACCTTCCAGGGCGAGCACTACCGGCTGACCGACGCCCGCTGTGAACCGAAGGGCGTGCAGAAGCCGCATCCGCCGATCTGCATCGGCGGCAGCGGCGAGAAGCGGACCCTGCGCACGGCCGCGAAATACGCCCAGCACTGGAACTTCGTCGGTGGCACGCCGGAGGAGTTCGCGCACAAGCGTGCGGTGCTGCACCGGCACTGCGCGGACATCGGGCGGGACCCGGGCGAGATCACCTTGTCCTCGCATGTGCGCCTCGGCACGGACGGTGACTACGCCAAGGTCGGCGCGGAGGCCGAAGCCCTCGGCGAAGCGGGTCTCGACCTGGCGATCATCTACCTGCCGCCGCCGCACACCCCCGCCGTGCTGGATCCGCTGGCGAAGGCGCTCGAACCGCTGCGCTGAGGTCTCGAAGGCCGGCCGGGGAGCGACGGCCGTTGCGGAACCGGCCGGTCTCGCTATACGGTGACAGAACTAGAACAGGTTACAGTTCTGCACGGTGGGCGGACCGAGGAGCGGACATGGCGAACAGGGCTGCGCGCGGCGACGAGGCCGACTACGTGGTCGTCGGATCGGGCAGCTCGGGGGCCGCGATCGCGGGCAGGCTGGCGGAGTCCGGGGCCAGCGTGATCGTGCTCGAGGCGGGGAAGACCGACGAGCGGCTGCTCGTCAAGAAGCCGGGGCTGGTCGGCCCGATGCACGCGGTGCCCCAGCTCAAGAAGCCCTTCGACTGGGGCTACTACTCGGTGCCGCAGAAACACGTTCTCGATCGCCGGATGCCGGTGCCGCGCGGCAAGGTGGTCGGCGGCTCCAGTTCCATCAACGGCATGGTCTACGTGCGCGGCAACCGCGCCAACTTCGACTCCTGGGCCGCCGAGGGCAACAAGGGCTGGGACGCCGACAGCGTCAACGCCGCGTACAAGCGGTTGGAGGACTTCGAGGACGGCGAGAGCGAGTTCCGGGGCGCGGGCGGGCCGATCCGGGTCACCCGCAACAAGACCCCGCAGGAAGGCACGCTGCAGTTCCTCCAGGCGACCGCCGACGCGATCGGCTGCGAGATCCTCGACGACTACAACGCGGGGTCGCAGGAGGGCGTCAGCCGGATGCAGCAGAACGCCGCCGACGGCCTGCGCTACAGCGCCTCGCGCGGCTACATCCACCATCTCGCGCCCGCCACGCTGCAGGTCCGATCCGGGGTGCTGGCGAAGAAGGTGCTCATCGAGAACGGCCGTGCCGCCGGCGTCGAAGTCGTCGACGCGAACGGGGGACGGCGCATCCTGCGCGCGGGCAAGGAGGTCATCCTCTCGGCGGGCTTCGTCGGCTCCGCGCAGCTGCTGATGCTGTCCGGGATCGGCCACGCCGAGCACCTGAAGGAGCACGGCATCGACGTCGTCGCGGACCTGCCGGTCGGCGACAACCTGCACGACCACATGTTCCACGCGCTGACGTTCCGCGCGTCGTCGAGCAAGAACAAGGGCACGCCGCCGTACTTCGCACGCGGCCTCGTCAGCGAACTGATGCGGCCCGGGACGACGTTCCTGGCGAACTCGGTCTTCGAGGCGGTCGCCTTCCTCAAGACCTCCCAAGCCGCCGAGGTCCCCGACCTCCAGCTGCACCTCCTGCCGTGGGCATACGTGACGCCCAACCAGGACGCGCCGATCCGGCACGACGTCGACAAGCGGCCCGCGCTCACCGTGCTGACCACGCTGATCTACCCGAAGAGCCGCGGCACGCTGCGCCTCGCTTCGGCCGATCCCACGGCGGCGCCGCTGATCGACTTCCAGTACCTGTCCGACCCGGCCGACCTCGAGGTGCTCGGGGAGGGTTCGGAGATGGTCCGCGAGATCTTCGCGTCGGGGGCGTTCAACGGCTCGATCAAGGAAGAGCTCCACCCGGGCAAGGCGCTGCGGGGCCAGGAGCTGCGCGACGCGATCCTGAACCGCGCGACCTCGGTCTACCACGGCGTCGGCACCTGCCGGATGGGCGTCGACGAACTCGCGGTCGTCGGTCCCGATCTCAAGGTCCGCGGCGTGGAGGGCCTGCGGGTCTGCGACGCCTCGATCATGCCGTCGATCACCGGCGGCAACACCAACGCGCCCGCCATCATGATCGGCGAGATGGGCGCGCGGCTTGTCTTGTCGGACAACTGACGGAAAGAGGGCCATGACCGTCACACCGCTCGCGCTCACTCGTCCGGCGTCGGTGACCGACGCGTTCCTTCAGCGGCTCGCCGCCCGCGTGCCGGGCTCGTCCGGCGCGACCTGGAAGCTCGCCGAGGTCTACACCGGCGACGTGCTCGTCGAACTACCCCAGTCGACCCCCGCCGACATCGAGCAGGCGTTCACCACGGCGCGCGCCGCGCAGACGGAATGGGCGGCCACACCGCTCAAGCGGCGGCTGGAGGTGTTCAAACGGGCGCACACGCTCTTCGTCGGCAACGCGCCGGCCGTCACCGACCTCATCCAGGTCGAGAGCGGCAAGAACCGGCGGATGGCGATCGAGGAGACCTGCGACCCGGCGATGGTGATGAGCCATTACCTCACGCGGGCCGCCAAACTGCTGGCGCCGGCCAAACGCGGCGGGCCGGTCCCGTTCCTGACGACGTCGACCGAGGTCCGGCAGCCCAAGGGCGTGGTCGGGATCATCGCGCCGTGGAACTTCCCTTTCGCCACCGGGATTTCCGACGCCGTCCCGGCGTTGATGGCCGGGAACGCGGTGGTGCTGAAACCCGACAACAAGACCGCGCTCTCCCCGCTGTACGGCGTCGAGCTGCTGGAGCGGGCCGGGCTGCCGAAGGGCCTGTTCCAGGTGGTGTGCGGCGAGGGCCCGGACGTCGGCCCGACCCTTATCGACCAGGCGAATTACGTGATGTTCACGGGTTCCACGGCCACCGGCCGGGTGATCGGCGAACGGGCGGGCCGCAACCTCATCGGCTGCTGCCTCGAACTCGGCGGCAAGAACCCGATGATCGTGCTCGAAGACGCCGACCTCGACGAGACCGTGCAGGGCGCGATCTTCGGCGCTTTCGGCAACACCGGGCAGATCTGCATGCACATCGAGCGGATCTATCTGCCGGAATCCCGCTACGACGAGTTCAAGAACGCGTACGTGGCCAAGACCAAGGCGCTCGACGTCCGGGCCGCCTACGACTTCGGCCCCGACATGGGTTCGCTCGTCTCCGTCGACCACATGAGCCGGGTCAAATCGCACGTCGACGACGCCGTCGCCAAGGGGGCGACCGTCCTTTGTGGAGGAAAGCCCCGGCCCGACCTCGGTCCGGCGTTCTTCGAACCGACGATCCTCGAAGGCGTCACGAAGGACATGCTCTGCGGTGTCACCGAAACCTTCGGACCCGTTGTCGCACTGCACAAGTACCGCACTGTCGACGAGGCCGTCGCGCTCGCCAACGACACCGAGTACGGCCTCAACGCCTCGGTCTGGGGCGGCGACGTCGGCGCCGCGCGTGCCGTGGCCGCGCGGATCGAGTCCGGCAACGTCAACATCAACGACATCCTGGCCACCGCGTACGCCGCGAAGGGGACACCGTCCGGCGGTGTCAAGAATTCGGGCGTCGGCGCCCGCCACGGGGACCAGGGCCTGCTCAAGTACACCGACGTCAAGAACGTGGCGGTGCTCAAGAAGCAGGTCATGGGTCCCCGCGGCGGCCAGACCTACGAGAAGTACGTCGAGGGGATGCTGTCCGGCCTGAAACTCATGCGGCGCCTCCGCATCCGCTAGGCGTCGTCGGTGTGCTGCGGAGCGGCCAGCACACAGGCGATGCTGAGCACGCACATGCCGATCAGCAGGCCGATCGCCGGCCAGATGCTGCCCGTCGCCTGGAACAGCAGGGTCGACACCAACGGCGAGAGACCGCCGAAGAGCGCGCCCGCCAGCTGATAGGACAGCGAGATGCTGGTGTACCGCGCCCGCGGACGGAACATCTGC
The DNA here is from genome assembly GCF_000342005.1 of Amycolatopsis decaplanina DSM 44594. Taxonomy (GTDB): domain Bacteria; phylum Actinomycetota; class Actinomycetes; order Mycobacteriales; family Pseudonocardiaceae; genus Amycolatopsis; species Amycolatopsis decaplanina. Next base: position 36,598 of record NZ_AOHO01000076.1, on the reverse strand, counting down.
GACAGGATCGCGGCGATCGGGCTGTAGGTCGCCGTCATCGCCAGGCGCATCGCCACGAACGCCGCGATGATCAGCACCGCGTTTCCGGTCGACAGCACGAGGAACTGTGGTGCCGCGAGTACGGCGACGCCGACGAGACCGATCGCGACCACCCGCACCCTGCCGAAGCGGTCACCGAGCCAGGCGGCGCCGAAGCTCACGGCCAGTTCCACGAACGCGGCGATGGTGAGCGCGTTGAGTACGAGCGATTCGGAGACGCCGACGGCCGGATCGGTCGCGTACGCCGTAGCGAAAGTGGTGACGAGGTAGTAGCCGCCGACCGCGACGGGCAGCACGCAGATGCCCAGCAGGATCGGTTTCCAGTTCGTCCGCACCGCGTACAGGATGGGCACGCCGGTCTCTTCGGTGCTGTCCTCGAAGACCGGTGACTCCTCGACCTTCAAGCGCACGAGGAGGCCGACGCCGATGAGCAACGCGGACGCGAAGAAGGGGATCCGCCAGCCCCAGTCGGCGAGCATTTCAGGGCCGCCGGTGCTCAGCAGGCTGAACAGGCCGGTGGCCAGCAGCGCACCCGCCGGGTTTCCTGCCTGCGCGAAGGCGCCGTAGAAGGTCTTCTTGTCCGGCGGCGCGTGTTCGACGGCCATGAGCACGGCGCCGCCCCACTCACCGCCGACGGCGAGTCCTTGGACGAACCTGAGCACCACGAGCAGGATGGGCGCCCACGTCCCTATCCGGTCATACCCGGGCAGACAGCCGACGAGGAAGGTCGCCGCGCCCATCATGGTGAGGGTCACCACGAGCGCGGTCTTGCGGCCGACCCGGTCGCCGATGTGCCCGAACACGATGCCGCCGAGCGGCCGGGCGAAGAACCCGACGGCGTACGTCGCGAAGGCCGCCGCGACGCCGGTCAGCCGGTCGCCGGTTTCGGGGAAGAACACGGTGCCGAAGACGAGGCTCGCGGCCGTGGCGTAGATGTAGAAGTCGTACCACTCGATCGTGGTGCCGACGAAGGCCGCGAGCCCGGCGCGGCGGGCCCGGCGGAGCGACTGCGCGCTTTCGCGGACGTCGTTGGTCATCGGGCCACCTCGCCGTCGATCCAGGTTTCCAGCACACCGATGCCCGCGATCCGGCTCGGGTCGCAGGTGAGGGGATTCTCGCCGAGCAGCACGAAGTCGGCGCGTTTGCCGGGGGTGATCGAGCCGAGGTCGCGGTCACGGCCGAGCACCCGGGCGCCGGCGATCGTATGCGCGGCGACGGCCGACCGGACGTCGATCAGCAGGTCGTCGCCGCCGAGCCGGTGGCCGCGCCGGGTCGTCCTGGTCACCGCTGTCTGGATGGCTTCGAGCGGGTTCGGTTCCGCGACCGGGGCGTCCGAGCTCAACGTGACCGGTACACCCGCCGCCTGGAACTCGCCGAGGGGATTGAATCGCTCGCCGGGGGTGCCGACGGCGTCGGTGACGCCTTCGCCCCAGTTGTAGTAGTGCTGGGGCTGGTTGACCGGGTGGACACCGAGCGCGGCCATGCGCCTGATCTGTTCCGGGGACGGCAGTCCGCAGTGCTCGATTCGGTGACGGGCGTCCGGCCGGGGATTTCGCCGCTGCGCGTCTTCGATGGCGTCGAGCACCATGGCGATCGCGTCGGGGGACTGGGCGTGGGTCGCGGTCTGGAGCCCGGCCTCGTGCGCCTTGCCGATCAGCGCGGAGTAGTCCTTCGGGTCGTGGTACAGCTGTCCGGTGCGGCACGGGTCGCCGACGTAGCCGTCTGGGAAGTACGCGGTCCACCCGCCGAGCGTGCCGTCGGCGTAGAACTTGATACCCGCGAACGCGAGGCGGGTGGTGCCGAAAGCGCCGTGGAGGCCCATTTCCAGGGCCTGGTCGAGCAGGTGGGACAGCAGGTACATGTGCACGCGCGTCTTGAGCAGCCCGGCTTCGTCCAGCCGCAGGTACATGTCGAATTCGCGGCGCGTGACCTGGGCGTCGCCGATCGCGGTCACCCCCGCGGCGAGGAACTTCTCCTGCGCGGCGGCCAGCTGCCGCGCGTGCTCCTCCGGCTCGTCCTCGAGGTGGAAGTTCGGCCCGTGCCGCCCGACCTTCACGCCGGTGACCCCGGTGAGGATGTTGCACGCCGCGTCCGAGAGCTCCCCGGTGAGCTCGCCGTGCTCGTCACGGAAGAAGACCCCGCCGTCGGGATCCGGGGTGTCACGGGTGACTCCGTTGCGACGCAACGTGAAGCTGTTCACCACGCCGCCGTGCCCGCTGGCGTTCATGAGGTAGACCTCGCGGTCTTCGGCGACCGCGTCGAGTTCCTCCTTGCGGGGATGGCGTTTCTCGGCGAGGTTGCGGTGCTCGTAGCCGTACCCGCGGACGGGCCTGCCCGCCGGGGTGTGCCGCGCCGCCTCACGCAGCAGCGCGACGATCTCGGGGATGGTCGAGGCCCGCTCGGGACCGCAGTCCACCCAGGTCATCATCTGCCCGTACATCAGGGGATGCGCGTGCGGGTCGACGAAACCCGGCAGGAGCGTGCCCGGCAGCCGCCGCACCTCCGGCTTCGGGCGGCCGAGCCCGGCCGCCCGGGCACGGCACTCGTCCACCGAGCCGACCGCGGCGATCTCCTCGCCGAACACGAGCACCGCGGCGGCGCCTTCGGTGGCGTCGTCGACGGTCACCAGCTCGTCGGGAAGCAAGATCGTCGCTGTCGCGTCGAGGACTGAACGATCGAGGGGCAACAGGCGCATCGCGCGGACTCCTGGGGTTCGACGGTGAAGTGGGGCGAAGGTAAGCGACGAAAACGGCGGGCGCAATCAGATCGCTCGTGTACGGACGGTGTTCACGATCGATATGCACGCGACCATGGACATAACGCGTTATATCTGCTGCCATTGGCGCTATCTGGTCGGTGATATGGTGCATTTCGCCGTCGGAAATTCAGCGGAGGGAAACCGTCGTGGACGACGCGTTGGTCGCGGCTTTGCGCACGGACGGCCGGATGAGCGTGGCCGATCTGGCCAGGCGCGTCGGCGCTTCACGGTCGGCCGTGTCGGCCCGGCTGGAGCAGCTGAAGGCCGACGGTTCGCTCAGCGTGGTCGCGGCGGTCCACCCCGAGTTTCTCGGCTTGACCGCGTATGCGCACCTCGCGATCCGCACCTCGGGCCGCTCGCAGGCGACGACGGACGCCATCGCGGCGCTGCCCGCCGCCGCGTTCGTTTCGGCGGTGAGCGGGGAGTACCAGACCGTCGCCGAACTGCGCCTGCCCGACTCCCCGGCGCTCTACCGCACGGTGGCGGACATCCGCGGCCTGCCGGAGGTGGAACAGGTCAACACCCTCGTCTACGTGGATGTGGTCAAAGGCCTGTTCATGCCGGGCCGTCCGCTGCCGACCTGGCTGCGGCTGGACGACCGCGATCTCGCGATCATGTTGCGACTCCAGGCCGACGGCCGGGAGGGTTACGCGCGCATCGCCGAGCACGTCGGGCTGTCGCCCTCGGCTACCCGAACGCGTGTGCGCTTCCTCGTGGAGCACGACGTCATCCGGATCGCGCCGGTGCTCAGCCGCGCCCGTCCGGACGCCGGCCTGGTCTGCGGGATCGGCCTGAACGTGCGGGGCTCCGGGGACTCCGTGACCGCCGCGCTCGCCGCCCGCGACGACACCGAGTTCCTCGCCAGGACCATCGGCCGGTTCGACGTCGTCGCCACCATCGCGGCGCAGTCCGCCCGTGCCCTCGACTGGACACTCGAAGAGATCAGTGGCAGGCCCGACGTCGTGACCGCGGAGACGTGGGTGCATCTCCGCATCGCCAAAGAACGGTACGAGTGGCCGTTGCCGACGGCGGAAGAGCTTGCGCGGCGTTAGGCGTTGTCCGGCAAGGCTTTCCGGATCTCGCTCTTGAGCACCTCGACCGCCCCGCGGTGTTCCCCGGCGGGCGCGGTGCTGCCTGAGTGGAGCTGGACCACGGTGGTGATCTGCTCAGTCCGATGGGCTCCTGGTGCGGAGCCCATCGAACCGATTCGTCTAATCGGTGGCGCAGCTTCGGTTCGGAGTTCCGGTGAGTGTGTCCTCGGGTGGTCGTGAGTGGTAAGAACGGTTAGAACCGTCCTTACCACTCACGAGCCCCACCGCGGTCCGCCGCTCAGGTCGAGGGATGCATGGATAAGGGCCGCGAAAGTGGCCTCTTACCATGGATTAGAATCCCGAATCACCTGACTGTGAAGGTGGCTTCTCTCGGAGAGAGAGGCATACGCGCCGTCGATGCCTCCTTCGCAATTGGACATCAATTACTTCGCTGTACTGGCCAATAAGGCGTTTGCTGGGGCGGCAACAATAAGCATCCATTGTCTCGAAGGCGTGAAAGTTGGGGCGTATTCACGGCATATCCAGAAAGTATTTTGACTATGAAGATCGCGCTTCGCGGTACGGCTGCGATCACTTCCTGTGTTCTCGCCGCCGGCCTTGTTCTGACCGGTGGTGGCCAGGCGGTGGCCAGTGTGCGGGCGGCTAATGGTGAATGTCCCGAGGATCACCTGTGCGCCTACGACGAAGAAGAGTACGTCGGTGACATGGGTAAAATCAATAAGAGTGACCCGGATATGACGGATGAACCAGAGTGCGATGTGTTCGTCCACCGTGTCGAGTCGATTTTCAACAATAGTGACGTCACGGTCTGCGTGTACAGCAAAAGAGGTTCAGGGGAGTGAAGGGTGTTGTGCCCCCAGGCGAAGACTTCGGAGACATCGAAAATCTCGATCCTGCGCTCAAGCATCACATTTACTCGGTCAAGTTCGGTTGCTGACACGGTGTTCTGAGATGGTGGCCGACCTCCACGCTCGTCTGGCCCGGGGTGCGCCTTCCCGAACCCGAGACGGCTCCCGACTCCACCCAGGGAATCGAGCTGAGCCGGTTGACTGCCTTGCTTCAGACGTGGCGGGGACATGACTGGCGGGCAAGGGAAATCCGCTGCGACACGATTCCCCACTACAGGCCCGGATCGATGGTCTGGACATCGGGTTCTGGCACGTACGCTCACCTGAGCGCATGGTCGTGCCTTCGTTGCCGGACTTCGGCTTCAGAGAACGGCCCCGCGAGCGGGCCGGCGCCCTGGGCGGACCGCTTCCGCCTGGGCCGACCTGATGACGGCGCTCGGGTATCGGCGTTTCGGGGCCCACGGCGGGGATTGGTGTGCCTGCGTGAGCACGGAACTGGCGCGGCTGGTGCCCGAACGTGTCGAGGGCTTGCACTTGACGATGCGTTCGGCGTCGCCGCTGCCGGAGGACCGAACGGCGCCGAGCCCGGCGAACCACGGATGCCTGGCGGACCGGCATCGATGCTTCGAGTGCCCGCTGGTACTGGGAGGCGATGCGCTGGGTGCCGCGCGGCGCGGAGGAGGAGAACGACCGGCCGGTGACCGCGGCGGTCACTTCCCGGGACTGGAGCAGCCGGACCCGCTGGTGTCCGAGATCAGGGAGGCGTTCCGGGACCTCCCGCAAAACGGTTAAAAACGCCAGACCTTCGGAGGGATACACCGGGAATGGCTGCTCCTATCGTCGGAAATCGACCGAAAACCGGTGAGGAGCCGCCTGATGAAACTCGTGCGCATGATGGGGCTGGCCGTGCTGACGGCCTCCGCGTTGGTGTTGTCGATGACGGCGGCGTCCGCGCACGACCCCGAGACGGCGGAGGGACAGGCGGCGGCCCGGACCTTCATGGCCGACCACATCCCGGCGGAGCGGCACACCGTCACCGGCACCGCCGCGGGTGTTCCCTGCGTCAACGGCAAAGCCGACAAATACCCGTGCAAGAACGTCGACCTGCTCAGCGTGCTTCCCTTGTCGGGTCTCGGCGGCGGGAACGGCAACGACATCTGGGGCTGGACCGATCCTTCGTCCGGCAAGGAATACGCCATCGTCGGGCGGACCAACGGCACCGCCTTCGTCGACCTGAGCGTCCCGACCTCGCCGAAGTTCCTGGGCAACCTGCCGTCCAACGGCGGCAGCAGCTCGTGGCGGGACATGAAGGTGTACAAGAACCACGCGTTCATCGTGGCCGACTTCATCACCGGGCACGGGATGCAGGTGTTCGATCTGACCAGGCTGCGCACCGTCACCACACCGCAGACCTTCACCGCCGACGCGCTGTACCGGGAATTCGGTCCCGCGCACAACATCGCGATCAACGAGGAGACCGGTTTCGCTTACGCGATCGGCTCCAACACGTGCAGTGGCGGACCGCATATCGTCAACATCCAGAACCCGAAGGCGCCGGCCAAGGCGGGCTGTGTTTCGCAGGACGGCTACACCCACGACACGCAGTGCGTCGTCTACCGTGGACCGGACGCGGCCTACAGCGGCAAGGAGATCTGCTTCAACGCCAACGAGGACACGCTGACCATCGTCGACGTCACCGACAAGGCCCGGCCGGTCCAGATCTCGCGCAAGGGCTACTCGGGCGCGCAGTATTCGCACCAGGGCTGGCTGACCGGCGACCAGCGCTACTTCCTGCTGGACGACGAACTGGACGAGTCGCGCGGCACCGACAAGCGCACCAAGACCTACGTCTGGGACCTGGCCAAGCTGTCCGCCCCCGTGCACACCGGCGTCTACAGTTCGCCCGCCACCGCGATCGACCACAACCAGTACATCAAGGGCCAGTACTCCTACCAGGCGAACTACCAGGCGGGCCTGCGCATCCTGGACGTCAGCGGGGTCGCTTCGGCGCGGTTGTCCGAGGTCGGCTACTTCGACATCTACCCGGCGGGCAACGCGGCGAACTTCAACGGCGCGTGGAGCAACTACCCGTACTTCTCCAGCGGCATCGTCATCGTGAACGGCATCGAGCAGGGCCTGGTCGTGGTGAAGCCGAACCTCGGCGGGAACTGACCGGGGGCAGGGCGTGCGCAAACCCCGGTTCACGGATTGGCTGTTCCTCGCGCTGGCCTTGGTGATCGGAACGGCCGCCGTGTTCGTGGCACTCCGGCCGACACCCGGCTCCGCGCATTCGGCTCACCAGCAGCCCGTCGTGACGGCGGATCTGCTGCCCGCCGCGCACAGCGACGGGTTGTCGGAGGCGGAAAGCGGCTACCGGTTCGAGCGGGTCACCACGCCCGCCGTCCGGGGCCCCGAGGTGCCGGTCGCGTTCCGGATCCTCGGCCCCGACGGACGGCCGGTCACCCGTTTCCTGGACAACCAGACCAAACAGATGCATTTCTTCGCCGTGCGCGACGACATGAACGTCTTCCAGCACGTGCATCCGACGCTGGACGGGGACACCTGGCACACGAGCCTCGCGCTGACCGACGGTGGTGCCTACCGGATGTTCGCCGAATTCGTCCCGCTCGACACGAAGGACGCGAAGCATCCGGTGGTGCTCGGTGTCCCGTTCACCGTGCCCGGTGACACCACTTTCGTACCGGTGCCCGCTCCGGCGGGCGACACCGTGACACCCACGGGATACCGGGTGGCGCGGGTGGACGGGGCGGCGCGGATCCCGTCGATGCGGGCGCAGGTTCTCCGGTTCGCCATCCGCGGCCCCGACGGCGCGCTCGTCACCGCGGTCGACCCCCATCTGGGTGCCAACGGCCATATGACCGGTTTTCACACCATGCTGTTGTCGGCCACGCACCTGCATCCGGTCCAGCCGCTCGGCGCGGCGCTGGCCGACGGTGAACTGACCTTCCACTCCCTGTTTTCCGAACGCGGGGAGTACCGGCTGTTCCTCGAATTCTCACACGGTGGGCGGGTGCACACGGCCGCCATCACGGTCGCGGTGGACTGACGGGAACGACCTCCGCGATCTTCGGCGCCGCGCCTCCCGGCGACCAGAGGAGCCGGACTTTGCCGGTCACGACGCCTTCGGCGGGCAGTTCCGTGTAGCCGCCCGACATCCTGCCGATCGTGCGCCAGCCCCCATCCGGGTCCGCGATCTGGACGTCGGCGCCCGCACCGGCTTCAGCCGCCAGGACGACGACCTTGCCCAGCGGCTTCGGCGTGGCGGCCGTGACGACGAGCGCGTCGCCGGGCATCGGCGTCGAAGCCGCCGTGTAGAGCGAATCGGCGTTGTTGTCCGCGGCGGCGGCCAGGTTCGACCCCGCCGGGGTACCGGTGACCGTGTACCTGGGACTGTCCGGTGTGGACACCGTGAACTCCCGGACCACGACCCAGAAGGGTTGAGGACCGGTCGTGCGCACGCGGACGAACCTGGCCTCGGCGCCTTCGGGGAGATCGGCCGAGATCACCGGCTCAGTGACCGTCTTCACCGTCGTCCACCGCGTTCCGTCGGCGGAGTATTCCAGCACACCGTTGTGGACGAAGTCGTCCGGGCTGGTCGGCTTGCCCATCGCGATGTCCACATGGGACACCCGCTGCGCGGTGCCGAGGTCGACGCCGATGGAGTCACCGACCCGTGGTGCCCAATCGCTCCAGTAGTAGGTCTCGGGGTCGCCGTCGACCATCCGGGCGGGAACGTTGTCGGTATAGGTACCCAGCGAGGTCGTCGGCCGCGGCCGGATCCCCGGCAGGCCGAACCAGCGGTCGGCGGTGGCCAGCGCGCTGTCGAGGAACGGCACGCAGACGGCCGTGCAGGTGCTCGGGTTACGCGGCCCCCGCGAGGTCGGGACGCGGATCGCCTGTGCCTGCTTCAGCGCGGCGACGAGTTCCCCGCGTTCCGCCCATGCCTTCGCGCCGTCGCCGTCGAACTGGGCCAGCAGCATTTTCACGGCGTGCCCGCCGGCCTGACCGTAGAGGCCGACCTGGTCGAGCCACGGCCCGGCTTCGGCGAGGAATTTCGGGTTCGAGGCCATCCCGCGTCGCAGGTCTTCGGGATCGGACGCCATCGAGGTCAGATAGCGATCCAGTTTCGCGGCCGCGTCCCACGGGTTCTTCTTCTCCAGCGCGGTCCAGAAGGCGGCCAGTAACGGGCGCAGCACCGGTGAATCCAGATCCGGCTTCCCGGTCTCGAGGCGGACGAGCAGACTCGAATAGTTGTTCTCCGCGAACACCTTCAGCGCCGGAGCGGCGGGTCCGCCGAGATCGGCGATGGCGGCGAGCCACGACTTGTCGGGGTCGTACCGGCCCGGGTTCCACAGGAAGTCACCGGAGGTGAACTCGGCGATCTTGGAGGCCTCGGCCTGCACCATCGGATTCGCGGTGATCCCGGACAGGAACTTCGCGATCCCGGGCTCGCGGCCGATGTACGGGCCGAGCAGCAGGCGTTCGGTGATGTAGTCGTTGACCGGGTAGTTGTCCCAGATCAGAATGTCGTGTCCGAACACCTCTTTCGCCTGGCGGGCCTGCTTTTCGGTGATCTGCCCGGCGATCACGCCGACACCGGTCCACTCGACGATCACCGCCTTGTCGAGCTGGGTGCGCAGCGCGGTCTTGTACGGGGAGTCGGCGAGGTCGTAGTACTCGGTCGGGACGGTTTGCAGCCGTTCGACACCGGGATGCGTGGCGATGAAGTCCTGCTGCACCCGGTTGAGCAGGAACGATTGCGCCGCGCCCGCGGCCGCGCCACCGGTGCCGAACTTCGCCGCGTCGGCGTCGCAGTTCCAGCGGGTGTAGGAGATGTCGTCGAGCGGGATCGCGAACGACCGCACCCCGATCTCCCACAGCGACTGGAATTTCGTGACCAGTGCGGTCTTGTCGGCGTCCGAGGAGTAGCACACGGAGAGGCCGGGGGAGAGGGCGTAGGTGAACTCGACGTGGTTCGCCGCCGCGCGGCTCACCAGTTGCGAGAGCGGCGTGAGCTGTTCGGGCGGGTACTGGTCGCGCCAGCGGGCGCGCAGGAACGGGTCGTCCTTGGGGGAGTAGACGTACATGTTCTGCTTGGTGCGGCCGTAGAAGTCCAGCTGTGCCAGCCGATCGGCGTGCGACCAGGGTGCGCCGTAGAAGCCTTCGATCACGCCGCGCAGTGGTGCCGCCGGCCAGTCACGCATGCCGAACGCGCGGCTCTTGCCGGAAGCGAAGAGCTGCCGGAGCGAGTGCGCGGCGTAGAACGTCCCCGAAGTGTCCACACCGGACAGTGCGATCACGCCGCGGTCGGCGGCGAGGACGTATCCGCCGGGGGACAGGCCTTCCGGTCCGTCGAGGCGGAGCGCGGCGAGCGCGAAGGCGGTCGCCTTGCTCTCGGTGGGACCGCCGACGAAGACGACGAGCCCGCCCTTGCCGCGTTCCCGGTCGACGGCGGCCTGATCGCTGTCAGTGATCTTGACGATCGTGCTCGCACCCGCCGAGCGAAGGACCTGGTCCACGACGGCGAGCGCGGACGGATCGGTGCCTGCTCCGGCGACTTCGACGACGGTCCGCGGGATGGTCACCTGACCCGGTCGCGGCGTCACCTGCTGGGGTGTCGGCCATACCTGCGCCAGTGGCGGGGACGAGCCGGCGGCCGCGTTCGCCGGCGCGGGGACGGCCACCGCCACCGTGGTCACGAGCACCATGACCGGAATGAGTCGGAGTACCCATCGGAAGGACATCGGCGGCCCCCAAAATCGTCGATCAACGACGTTCTGTGAGCAAGGAAACACCCAATGCGATGATGGGGGCTAGGTCGGTCTGGGTGATTTTCCGACAGGACCTACGGCTCCTCGGCCAACGCGGCCGCGGTGAGGGTGAGATGCCGGGTCAGTGCCTCGGCCGCCGCGTCGGCGTCGCGGGCCAGTTCGCTCGCGGTCCACATCCGGTCGAAGGTCTCCAGCCGGAGGTCGGCGAGGAGTGGAAGGCGTTTCGCCCACGCGCGGGCGCTGAACACGACAGAATGTCCCCGTGCGGATCATCCTCGTAGCGGTCGCCCTCGTCCTGCTCGGTGTCACCGGTTGCCAGGGAGGGGTTTCAGGCCAAGCCGAGCCTGAAGGCGACAGTTTCGCGATCAAGGACGGATCCAGGTTGCGGTTCCGGCCGGTCCTGGCCGAGCTGCCGCCTGGCCCCGCGACAGGCTCGGCGACGAACCGTCAGAGCACGGATCCCGCCGAACAGCAGGCCGCCGCGGCGGCCCTGGACTGCTCACGGGGACCGGATCCGCTGGACGGCCGTGACGACCCGGCGCTCCCGTTGGTCAGCTGTGACCGCGTGCAGGGCACGAAGTACCTGCTCGGCCCGGCCTTCCTCACCGGAGCCGACCTCAGCCGGGCGAACGCTCGGCTCGATTCGCAGTCGGGCGGCCCGCTCGTCGGGCTCAGTTTCACCGACGCGGGTGCGCGGACGTGGGCCGACTGGACCGCGGCGAACGTCGGCAAACAGGTCGCGATGGTGCTGAAGAGCCGGGTGCTGACCGCGCCGATGATCCAGTCGGCCATCACCGGCGGGGAAACCCAGATCACCGGCAAGTTCACCATGTCCGACGCCCGTCAGTTGGCGCGCGACATCGCCGGCGGCTGAGCCGGCCTTTGCGAGTACATGATGGCCCCCTTCCTTGCGCCTAGCGCAAGGAAGGGGGCCATCATGTACTTCGCCACCCTGACTTGACACCTTTGACTTTCGGCTCAATAAGTGTCGTTCTAACGACACTTACCACTCACGACACGTCGCGTGCCCCGGTCCCGCGTGGAATACGATCACCGCACCCGACGTTTGAGCGTTCAACTACTTGAGGAGTTGGACATGGGTTACGAGATCCTGGGCACCCCGCAGGAGCCGACCTTCGGCCTGGACACGTTCGGCGACGTCGAGAACGGCGCGGACGGCCAGCCGGTGAGCCAGGCCGAGGCCATCCGCCAGGTCGTGGCCGAGGGCGTCCTCGCCGACCAGGTGGGCGTGGACTACTTCGGTGTCGGAGAACATCACCGCGCGGAGATGGCGGTGTCGTCGCCGGACGTCGTGCTGGCCGCGATCGCGGGCCGGACCGACCGGATCAGGCTGGGCACGGCGGTCACGGTGCTCAGCTCGGACGACCCGGTGCGGGTGTACGAGCGGTTCGCCACGCTGGACGCCGTTTCCCGGGGACGGGCCGAGGTCACGCTCGGCCGGGGCTCGTTCACCGAGTCGTTCCCGCTGTTCGGCTATTCGCTGGAGGACTACGAAGCGCTGTTCGCCGAGAAGCTCGACCTGTTCACGCATTTGCAGGAGGAGAAACCGGTCGACTGGTCCGGCACCGTCCGTCCCGCGCTGGAGGGCGCGCAGGCCTTCCCGGTCACCGAAGCGGGCAGCCTGCCCGCCTGGGTCGGGGTCGGCGGCACCCCGCAGTCGGTGGTCCGCGCGGCCGCATACGGCCTGCCGCTGGTGATGGCCGTGATCGGCGGGTCGCCGGAGCGGTTCACCCCGCTCGCGGACCTGTACCGGCGCGCGTTGAAGGAGGCGGGACACCAGGAGCTACCGATCTCGATGCACAGCCCGGGCCACGTCGCCGAGACCGACGAGCTGGCCGTCGCCCAGCATTTCTCGCACCACCAGGCCGCTTTCGCCAAGATCGGTGCCGAACGGGGCTGGGGCCCGATGTCCCGGGCCGACTACGACGTCATGGCCGGGCCGCGCGGTGCGTTGTTCATCGGCTCTCCCGAGACAGTGGCGCAGAAAATCGCCTGGGCGGTGCGGACCCTCGGTCTGTCGCGGTTCCAGCTCAAGTACAGCGTCGGCGCGCTTCCGCACGAGCAGCGCCTGAACTCGATCCGTCTTTACGGCGAGCAGGTCGTCCCGCGGGTGAAGGAGCTGCTCGGCTAGCCTCGAAGCCGTGGTGTTCGATTCCGAGCGATTCGACCTTCAGCCCTACATCGGTTTCGACATGTCCCGCTATGTCCGGCGGACGTATTGCAGCTGGGAGGATTCCGACTGGGAGTCGCTGCTCGTCCAGCGGTTCGAACACGTTCCGGTCGCCGAGGACATGCGGCTGCCCGCCGTCGCGGATCTGCATCTGGTCCTGCCGCTCTCGGGGCGGGCGGTGATGGAGACCCGCGGCGACGGCCGGTGGAACCGTCACCAGTGGAGGCCGGGACGGCTCGAACTCGCCGTTCCCGGCAGGCCGCTGCTGCGCCGGTATCGAGGTGACGAATCGATGCGCAGCCTGCAGGTGCACATCCCGGGCACCATGGTGGAGTCGGTCGCCGCGCGGCTGGGCGGCCGCGCGGTGGACCACGAGGCGATGGCGGCGTCCGTGGCAGGGGGAGATCCGCTGCTCGACGAACTGGTCCGGGCGGCCGGGAACGCGAGGGAGGACGACGACCTCTACGCCGAATCCGCGGCCGCCTTCCTCACCGTGCACCTGCTCACCCGCCACGCGCGGAAACCGAAACCACCGCGCGCGGGCCGGGAAGACCACAGGGTCCGTGCGGCCGTGGCGATGATGCGCGACAGGCTGGCCGAACCGCTCAGCGTCGCCGAAATCGCCGGGGAAGTACATCTGAGCGTCTACCACTTCATCCGGGTCTTCAAGGAGAAGACCGGCGAGACACCACACCGTTTCCTCGCCGGGCTCCGGATCGAGGAGGCGCGAAGGCTGCTGCGCGACACCGATCTCCCGATTGCCCGGATCGCGAGCAGATGCGGGTTCGCCACTCCCGGCGCCTTGTCGGCCGCTTTCCTCAAGCACACCGGATCGCGCCCCTCGGAGTACCGCAATTCCTGATCGCCGCCCCGCAATCCGGCGCATGGTGACCCCGTCCGCCCGTTCCTAGGGTGAGGCGTGTGAGTAGTTCTGGAATGCAGTCGTACGACGTCACCGCCGAATCGTCGGCGCCGCCCGCCGCAATCTGGGCACTGTTGGTGGACGCCCGCAGCTGGCCGGTCTGGTCGCGGGTGGGTTCCCTGGAAGTCGCCGCGTCGCAGGGACTTTCCGCCGACGGATGCGACGGGGTCGGCGCGGTCCGTGCCTTCCGTACCGGCAAGACGGTCACCAAGGAACGGATCACCGCCCTCGACCCCGAAAGACGGTTCGCCTACGAGGGTGTGGACGTGCCCGTGATGATCGACTATCAGGCGGCTGTCGATCTGTGTGAAACGCCCAGCGGTGGGACACGGATCCGTTGGCACGGAACGTATCGCGTGGGCCGGGGCAGCGCGTGGATCTTCCGGTGGTACCTCCGCCGCTTCATGCGGGACATGGCGACCGGGCTCGCCGGCCACGCCGGCGGCCCGGTCCGGAGGCCATGACGGCGAATCAGTGCCGGGCGGCGCCTTCGCGGTGGAAGCCCGCGATCATCGCCTCGGTGCTCGGCGGGTTGAAGGGCTGCCCGAGGGTGCGCATGAGCGAGTTCACGCTGGGGCGGTACATCCCGGTCTTGCAGTAGCGGGATCCCTCGAAGACGCCGACCGTGCCGCCGTCGGGGGAGGGCTTGCCGAGCCAGGTGTACCACTTGGCCCGGCGGTCCCGCATCTGCGCGGCCGTGAGCGTGGAAGCGTTGGGCTCCCGGGGTTCACGGGTGTCGCAAGTGCCGTAGTCGTACTCGTCGGCGAGCCCGCCGATGGAGTGCCCGAGTTCGTGGGCGACGATCTGGCTGGCCTGGATGTTGCCGCCCGAAGAGGTCGCGACCCCGCCGCCGGCGCCGCCGTACTTCGTGGTGTTCGCCAGCATGATGACCTGATCGACGTCCGGCGCGGCCGCGGCGTACTGGTTCGCCTTGGTTTCGTTGACGCACAACAGCCGTTCGATGCCGCCGCACCAGAAGTACGAGCCCAGCGCGGTGTTGCGCCGCACCCCCTGGGTCGGATCGTTCGTGATGCCGGACTGGGCGGAGACGACGTCGACCTGCCAGAGGTTGAACTGCTTGCGGTAGCTCTTGTACGGCTCGATGGCGAAGAGCGCCGCGATGCTGGAGCGGACGTGCTGCGAGTACGTGCCCAGCTGCGAGGAGGTGTAGCCGTCGCCGACGAACACGAGGTCGAAGGTGGTCTCGCTGGGGCCGTTGATTTCGATCGGGGTCACCGCGGCGGCACCGGCGATCTGCTGTGGCGCGGCGGTCCGGTCCGAAACAGGCCGGGAGACCTCCACCCGGGCGATGGTTCCTCCGGGTTCGAAGGCCTCCATCGATGTCGTGAATCGGGGGGCCGCCGACGCCGTCGCGGGAACGAGTCCGGCGACGAGGATGGCGGTCAGCGCGAACATGAGACAGACGCGTCGCATGCGTACTCCTTGCGGGGAGGGGGAGAAGGGGGAGGGGCAGAGAGGAGTACGAAAAACGATCCCGACTTTCGACGGCTTCCGGCACATCCCAAGTGGCCATAAGGTCCGCGTGATGGACGTCGAGTTACGTCACCTGCGAGTGGTGTGCGCCGTCGCCGACGCGGGCAGCATCACGCGCGCGGCGATCGGCATCGGGAGCACCCAGCCCGCGTTGACCGCCGCCGTGCAACGGATCGAGCGCGCGTTCGGCGGAACCTTGTTCGTCCGAGGCCGGGACGGGGTCTTCCCGACGGCGTTCGGCGAACGCGTGCTCGTCCGCGCGCGGGCCGTCCTCGCCGCGGCGGACACGATGCACCGGGACGCGGCGCGTTTCCTGGCGGAAGGCGAGAAACGTCCTGTCGCGCTGGGTGGGATCGGTGGTTCGATGGTCGTCGAGCTGGCGGACCGGCTCGGTGATTCCGGCCGGGGGCAAGCGGTTTCGGTGACCACCGAGTTCTCGCCCTTGCGGCTGCTGGATCTCGTGGCGGGTGGGCAACTCGACGCGGCCGTCGTCGCCGACTATCCCGGTCACGTCCTGCCGCGGGCCCCGGGAGTGGAATCGCGGCCGCTGGCCACGCAACCGGTGTTCGTGGCGATCGCCGCCGACCATCCGGCCGCGCGCCGCGCCGAGATCGCCCTCGCCGACCTCGCCGGGGAACGGTGGGTACTCGGGCCCTCCGACGGCGCAGGCTGGCCGGAGTGCTTCGAGGAAGCCTGTACTCAGGCGGGATTCCGGCCGCAGGTCGCGCACCGGAGCACGGAGTTGCGGCCCCTGCAACGCCTGATCGCGGCGGGCCGGGCGATTTCCCCGTGCCAGGTGACCTTTCCTGCCGCACCCGGGATCGTCATCCGTTCCCTCGCGGGGGATCCGCTGTGGATGCGGTACCTGATCGCCTGGAGCACCGAAGGTGCCTTCGGCGGGGACAGCGACGCCTTGATCGCCGCGGCCGAGGCGGCCTACCGGTCTGATACCGATAGCAGCCACCCCTATCGCCACTGGCTCGCCCGCCGCGGCGAACCGGCAGGCGGACGGCGTGCCATCGGGTGACACCTGGTCGGGGAATTCCCCTTGTCGGGCGGGGGGTCCTAGCCTCGGATCACCTCATCGACGAAGGGTAAGAAATTGCGTCTGCGCGCCCTGCTGGCCGCTGCTGTCCTGACCATCACCACCGCTCCGGCCGCGCTCGCCGCGCCGGACGTCGCCCATGGCACCGATGTCCCACCAGGGCAATTCGGGTTCGTCGCCAAGATCGCGATGACGAAGATCCCACGCCCGGACGGCTCGACCTACAGCAGTTACTGCACGGGTGCGCTGATCGCGCCCGGCTGGGTCGTCACCACCGGGCACTGCTTCCACGACGCGCACCGCAAGCGGGTCGCGGGCAAGGTGCCGTATCCGACGACGGTGACATTGGGCCTTGTGGACGAGGCGATCGAATCAGGCGTTGCTCGCAAGGCGACCGAGGTGCTCCAGGCGAAGGAGAACGACGTCGCCCTGATCAAGCTGGACACCCCGGTGACGACGGTGACCCCGCTGACGGTGAACCGCGTGCTCCCGAAGGTCGGCCAGCAGCTGACCTTGGCGGGCTGGGGCAGCCTGACCGCCAAGAATCCCGCTCCGGCCACCCGGATGCAGCAAGGCACCGTCCAGGTGGCGACAGTGGCCCCGACGACGATCGGTGTCCGCGGCGCCGCGCCGTCGATCACGACCAGTGCCTGCACGTACGACTCGGGTGCACCGTACTTCGTCCCGGGAGGCAAGAGCGGCGCCTTGGTCTCGCTGGAGGCCGCCGGGCCGGACTGCCCGCACGCGGGGATCGAGACGACCTCCCGCGCGGACGTCATCGCGGACTGGATCGCCACCCAGACGGGCTAACGGGCCGTTTCGGCCGATGGCGGACCGGGTAGTGGCGTGAGCAGGAGGTAGTTGCGATGACGAATGCTCGAATGACCGCGCCTCCGGCGCCGCCGAACCCCATGCCGCCGGATCCCGGAGTCCCCGATCCCGGTATTCCCGAACCGGTGCCGGACCCGGGCAGGCCAGAGCCGGTCCCGGACCCCGGGGTGCCCGAACGGGTCCCCGATCCGGGACCGGACCGCCCGCCGCGGGAACCCGGGAGTCCGCCGGAATCCCAGCCGGGACCGGCCGGATTCAGAGGGTGAACGCGAGCCAGAGCGCGAGCCAGGCGCAGGCCGCGATCGCGACGACGACCGCGAACACCCGCAGGCCGGCGGTGGCGATCCGCAGCGACGCGGTGCCGGTGTGGTGCCGGTGATTCCCCATGATTCCGCCCTCCTTTCAAGATCACCTTCCGCTCTCGGCGCGTTCGCCGCAGCGGGGAGGGTCTACCCGGGTGACCCCATCCGGGTGAGCGCGGGATGTCAGAGCCAGCTGTTGTGCGCGGCGAAGACCCCCAGCTGGAACCGGCTGGAGACGCCCGCGCGGTCCATCAGGTTTTCGAGATAGCGGAACAGGGTGCGTCTGCTGACGCCGAGTTCGGCGGCGATCTCGTCGTCCTTGCGCCCGGCGGCGAGCAGGAGCAGCAGTTCTCGTTCGACCGGACGGATCGGCTGGTCGGACGCCCGTCCTCGCCGGTCGAGCGGAAGCGCGGCCGCCCACGAGGTTTCGAACAGCCCCTCCAGCGCGGAGAAGAGGCTGCAGGGGCGCACGATGACGATGGACTGGTTGCGATCGGCTTCGCGGATGGTCAGCGCGATGGTGGCCGCACGGTCGTCGAAGAGTGTCAGCTTCACCGGGAGTTCGGGCAGCAGACGTGCCTGCTCACCGGCTCGCAGGCACGGCAGGATGTTCGCGGCGAGATAGCCGGGATCGCCGAGTGACGCTCCACTGTAGACACAGCGGTAGGTGATCCCGCGCCGTAGTTGTTCCTCCTCAAGGAGATTCCGGCGGCCGCCGGTGAAATAGGGAGGGGAGTCGAGACGGCGCACCTGATGCCGCACCGTGGTCGCGAGGTGCTGCAGCCGGGGGATGATGGCGTCGCCGGTGACCACTTCGAGCAGATCCTGCGCGTTCGGCATCCCCGAATGCGCTCGCCGGAAGGCGCGGTACGCGGTCTGGACCGCGAGCCGCGCATCATGCAGTTCGGCCTGCCGTCGCGTGGTCAGCGCGGTCAGCGCCTCACTGGGGTTCGCGGGGAGGTATTCGGCCCCGTCCACTCCGGCCGACACCGCGAGCCCGGCGTCGGCCAGTTCTTTCAGCGCGAGCTGGACGGTCTCCGCGTCGTCCTCCCGCCAGGCCAGTTCCCGGGCGGTGACGGGTGCGCTCTCGAGCATCCGCCGGTAGATCCGGGCGGCGGTCTCGCCGAGGCCCAGCCTGATCAGCTGCGCGCCGAGCGCGTCCTGGGGAGTCACCGGTGTCACGACCTAGACGCCCGAGGTGTCGCGGATCCAGGTTCGGTTCGCCGAGATACTGGTGTGCGTCGAGCTGTCCACCTTGTTGCCGGCGATGTGCACGCCGACCTGCTTGCCGCCGACGAAGACCGGTCCGCCGGAGTCGCCGCCGTTGGTCAGCCCGTCGCCCCGGCGGGCCTTGATCAGTCCACTCCCGACACTGGTCACCGTCATCCGGGCGACCTTGAGGTAGCGCTGCAGATCGCCGTCTTCGTTGTAGCCCCAGCCATAAACGTATTCGGTGTCGCCGACGGCGACAGAGGTGCCGAGGGAGGCATACGTCGTGCTCACCGAGCGGTCGAGTTTCAGCAGCGCGATGTCGGCGCCGCTGGAGGGCGTGTGGATATCGGCTACCACGGCGTACGTTCCGGCCCGGTGGTCGACGTCGCCCACTCGGACGGAGTAGTCGGCGCCGGGTTCGTCGATGCAGTGCTGTGCGGTGAGCACCCAGCGGGCGCTGATGATCGACCCGGAGCACCACTGCTCGCCGTTCTGCTCGATCATGGCCGCCCACGGGCCGGACTGGGCGTATTCGCCGTCGATGATGGGGGCGGCGCCGGCGGCGGGCGCGATCGTCGTGAGCCCGGCCGCGCACAGCAGAGCGGTGAGAAGACCTCGGATACGCATGGGTGCCTTCCAAAGCAGGGGAAACAGGGAAAGGTAATGAGAAATCGACGGGTCACCCGTTTTATGGCCGTGGCGGAATCGCCAGGGATCGCCCGGCCGGATCCGCTACCGGTTTTCCCATGCTAGGCAGGCGGATACGGCCGTTGATAGCGACTAAAGACGGGAGAAGGCCGCGCCGGACGGCACCGGACCCGGGCTTTCGGCACGGGAGTGCCGATGGCACCGATGTGTCACCGCGCGATCATCGACGACGGCGTTTCCCGGAAGGCCTGGTATCGAGCAGTTCCTCGGCGAGCAGGATGGCCCGGTCCGACAGCGTGGTGGACAACCGTTCCACCGAATCGCCGATCCGGCTCGCTTCCCGGCGCACGCCTTCACCGACCGGCTTGCTGTGCCGGTCGGCCATTCCCGCGAGCCTGCTCCCGGAGAGCAGCACCAGATCGGCGACCCGCTCGCCCAGTTCGGTCAGCCGGTTCGCCGTCCTGCCCGCGCGGCGCGCCACGAGGTCTTCGGTCTCCCGCCGCAGCTCCCGGACGGCGGTCCTCGACTCGGTCGTCGTCCCGGTGAGCGCCGACTTCAGGGTTTTCGTCACGTCCATCAGGGATCGACCTCCACGCGGCTAGCCTGCGTTTGAGCGTACATCTGTACACCGTGTCTGCGGAATACGTATCTACGACTTTCCTTGCAGCGCGGGAAAGAAGCAGAAGCTGTTCGAGTTTGGAGAACGCTCGTAAGCAAAGAGGGTGCTGCTGCTGTCCAGGGCTTGACCGAGAGGCGCTTTCGCCGGGGCTAGAAGTCGCAAAATTTCTGAAACATGTCAACTTCTTGCATTTCATCTCCGGGTTGTTGCATGCTCGTACGGCTCTGGCTCCCTCCCCGCCGTCTCAAAGAAGAGAAGACGCCATGACACGTATGAGCCTGTCCCGGATCGTCGTCGGGTTCCTGGTCACGGGGCTTTCAGTCGCCGGACTCTCCCTCGCTTCCGCCGCGAGCGGGCCACCCCCGGATCCCGCCGCCCCACCCGGTTCCGCCGCGCTCGCCGAGGTGCCGTTGACCCGCACGGTGTCGGCGAGCAGCGCGCTGCCCGGCTATCCCGTCGCGAACGCCGTCGACGGGAACCAGGAGAGCTATTGGGAATCCGCCGGCAACGCGTTCCCGCAGTGGATCCAGGCCGACCTCGGGACGGCCAAATCCCTTTCGCGGATCGTGCTGAAACTGCCGTCGGGCTGGGAATCCCGAACCCAGACGCTGGTCGTGCGCGGAAGCACCGACGGCACGGCGTTCACCGACCTCGCCGCGTCGGCCGGCTACTCGTTCGCTCCCGGCGCCAACACGGTCACGATCCCGATGACCGCGTCGGCCCGCTACGTGCGACTGCAGGTCACCGCGAACACGCGGTGGCCTGCCGCGCAGCTTTCGGAGTTCGAGCTGTACGGGCCGGACACCGGTGACACACAGGCGCCGAGCGCGCCCGCGAACCTCGCGCTGACCGAGCCCGCCACCGGCCAGATCCGGCTGACTTGGGCGGCCTCGGCGGACAACGTCGGGGTCACCGGCTACACCGTCTACCGCGACGGCACGCCGGTCACGACGGTCGCCGGCACGACGTTCACCGAGACCAGGCCCACCGGGACCCGGGTCGAGTACTTCGTGCGGGCGAAGGACGCGGCGGGCAACGAATCCGGCGACAGCAACCACGCCGTGCGCTCCGGGACGAGCGCGGGCGCGAATCTGGCGGCGGGCAAACCGATCGAGGCGACTTCGGCGGTCCATTCGTTCGTCGCGGCCAACGCCAACGACAACGACACCGCCACGTACTGGGAATCCGCCGCGGGCTATCCGAACTCGCTGACGGTGAAGCTCGGGGTCGACGCGGACGTCGACTCGGTCGCGGTGAAGCTCAACCCGGACGCGATCTGGGGCGCGCGGACGCAGAACTTCGAGATCCTCGGCCGCGCGCAGGGCTCCACCGCGTTCACCACCCTGTCGGCACGAGCCGACCACCGGTTCGATCCGGCCACCGAGCAGAACTCCGTGGTCATCCCGGTCAGCGGACGCGCTTCGGACGTGCGCCTCCAGTTCTTCGCCAACTCCGGTGCCCCCGGCGGTCAGGTCGCGGAGTTCCAGGTGATCGGCACCCCGGCCCCGAATCCGGACCTCGTCGTCACCGGCACGACCTGGACGCCGTCGAATCCGACCGAGAGCAGCAGCCTCGCCGTGTCGGCGACGGTGAAGAACACCGGCACCGCGAACGCGGCCGCCACGACAGTGAACGTCAGCCTCGGCGGCACCGTCGTCGGCGACGCGGCGGTCGGGCCGCTCGCCTCCGGCGAGTCCGCCACGGTGACCGTCGACGCGGGAACGCGGCCACAGGGCACGTACACCGTGGCCGCCACCGCCGACCCGGCGGGCACGGTGGCCGAGCAGAACGAAACCAACAACACCTACACCTCGCCGATCCCGTTGGTCGTCGCGCAGTCACCGGGGCCGGACCTCGAGGTCACCGGCATCACCTCGAACCCGCCCAGCCCGGCGGCCGGTTCGGCGGTGTCCTTCACCGTCGCGGTGCACAATCGCGGTACGAGTAGCGCGGGCGCTTCGGTGACGAGGCTGGCCGTCGGCGGTGCCACGCTGACCGGCGCCACCGGTGCGATCGAGGCGGGTGCCACCGCGAAAGTCGCGATCTCAGGCACGTGGACCGCCGTCAACGGTGGCGCGACCCTGACCGCGACGGCCGACGCGACCGGAACGGTCACGGAGACCAACGAGTCCAACAACAGCCTTTCGCGGACGATCGTCGTGGGCCGCGGCGCCGCGGCCCCGTACGTCGAGTACGAGGCGGAAGCCGCGCAGTACCAAGGACAACTGCTGGAGGCCGACCCGCTGCGCACCTTCGGCCACACGAACTTCGCGACCGAGTCCTCCGGCCGCAAATCCGTGCGGCTGGCGAATCAAGGGCAGTACGTGGAGTTCACGTCGGCGAACCAGGCGAACTCGATCGTCGTGCGCAACTCCATCCCCGACGCCCCCGGCGGCGGCGGGCAGGACGCGACGATCAGCCTGTACGTCAACGGCACGTTCGCGCAGAAGCTGACGCTGTCGTCGAAGCACAGCTGGCTCTACGGCAGCACCGACGACCCCGAAGGGCTGACCAACACCCCGCAGGCCGACGCGCGGCGGCTGTTCGACGAGTCGCACGCGCTGCTGGCCCGGTCGTACCCGCCGGGCACGAAGTTCAAGCTGCAGCGGGACAGCGGTGACAACGCGGCGTTCTACATCGTCGATCTCATCGACCTTGAGCAAGTCGCCCCGGCGTCGGAAAAGCCCGCGAACTGCACGTCGATCACGGAGTACGGCGCGGTGCCGAACGACGGGAACGACGATTCGACCGCGATCCAGCGCGCGGTGACCGACGATCAGAACGGCGTGATCGGCTGTGTCTGGATCCCGGCGGGGCAGTGGCGGCAGGAGAAGAAGATCCTGACCGACGACCCGAACGTGCCCAACGGCGGCGGCCAGTACAACCAGATCGGCATCTCCGACGTGACGATCCGCGGCGCGGGCATGTGGCATTCGCAGCTGTACTCGCTGATCGAGCCGCAGAACGCGGGCGGCATCAACCATCCGCACGAGGGTAATTTCGGGTTCGACATCGACAAGAACACGCAGATCTCCGACATCGCCATCTTCGGCTCCGGCCGGATCCGCGGCGGGGACGGCGGTGCGGAAGGCGGCGTCGGTCTCAACGGCCGGTTCGGTACCGGCACGAAGATCTCGAACGTGTGGATCGAGCACGCCAACGTCGGTGTGTGGGTCGGCAGGGACTACAGCAACCTCCCGGCGCTCTGGGGGCCGGGTGACGGCCTCGAGTTCAGCGGCATGCGGATCCGGAACACCTACGCCGACGGCATCAACTTCACCAACGGCACCCGGAATTCGAAGGTGTTCGACTCGTCGTTCCGCACCACCGGTGACGACTCGCTCGCGGTGTGGGCGAACCAGTACGTCAAGGACCCTTCACTGGACATCGCGCACGACAACGTGTTCGCCAACAACACGATCCAGCTCCCGTGGCGTGCCAACGGGATCGCGATCTACGGTGGCTACGGCAACAAGATCGAGAACAACATCGTCCACGACACGATGAACTACCCGGGCATCATGCTGGCGACGGACCACGATCCGCTGCCGTTCTCCGGGGAGACGCTCATCGCGAACAACGCCCTGTACCGCTGCGGCGGCGTGTTCTGGGGCGAGCAGCAGGAGTTCGGCGCGATCACGTTCTTCGCGCAGGGCAAGGACATTCCCGGGGTCGTCCTGCGGGACACGGAGATCCACGACTCGACCTACGACGGTGTCCAGTTCAAGACGGGCGGCGGTGTGGTGACCGCGGCCCTCAGCGGCGTCAAGATCGACAAGTCGAACAACGGGGCGGGCATCCTCGCGATGAGCGGCGCTCGCGGCAGCGCGACCTTGACGAACGTGACGATCACGAACTCCGCGGGCGGCGACATCGTCCGTGAACCGGGGTCGCAGTTCGTGATCAACGGCGGACCGGTTCCGGCGGTGGTCTCGCCGGGTCGCCGCGGCACGAGGTAGGCGGAAGCGGTTCGGGGGCCGGAGCGGGAAACCACTCCGGCCCCTTTCACGTCCGGGGGCTCGATCCCGCGACGGCCAGCCGGAGCGGAGGCCCGGCTTCCTCGATGGCGGCGGAACAGGAGTTCTCGTACGCGGGGTCGGCTCCGTCGCAGGAGACCGCCTCAAGAAGAGTCCGAGGAGTTTGACAAAGCGGAACACTGCTCCGTATGTTTGTGGAACAGTGCTCCGTTTATGCGGCGCCGTTTACCCAAGGGAAGAGTCACCATGAGCACGCCAGTAATCTCGATCGCCCCGGTGCGGCTGCCGGCTCCGGATCGGGCCGTGGACCTGGAGCTGCGGATCTCCGCGCCGACGACCGGAAGCGAGCTGCCGATCATCCTGCTTTCGCACGGCCAGGGTCCTTCGAACCATCTCTCGTCGTTGAACGGCTACGCCCCGCTCGTGAACTACTGGGCGGCGCACGGCTTTGTTGTCATCCAGCCGACCCACCTGAGCTCGCGGACGCTGAACCTGCCGCCCGGCGACCCGGAAGCGCCGCTGTACCAACGGTCCAGGGCCGAGGACATGATCCGGATCCTCGACCGGCTCGACGAGATCGAGGACGTCGTCCCGCATCTGCGCGGCAGGCTGGACCGGGGCAAGGTCGCCGTGGCCGGGCACTCGATGGGCGGGCACACCGCGAGCCTCCTGCTGGGCGCGCGCTACACCGACCCCCGCAGTGGGGAAGAAGTGAACCTCGCCGAGCCCCGGATCTCGGCGGGTGTCCTGCTCGCCGCGCCCGGGCGTGGTGGCGACGCCGTCACCGAATTCGTGGCCGAGAACTACCCCTTCTTCCTCAGCACGGACTTCTCCGCGATGGCGACACCCGCGCTCGTCGTCGCCGGGGACAAAGACGCCTCCACTCATCTGACGGTTCGAGGCCCGGAGTGGCACACCGACCCGTATTTTCTTGCGCCGGGCCGCAAGGCCCTGCTCACCCTGTTCGACGCGGAGCACGGGCTCGGCGGGGTGTCCGGCTACGACGTCGCCGAGACGACGGACGAAAATGTGGAACGCGTGGCCGCGGTGCGGCACCTCACCTGGGCCTACCTTCGCTCCGCGCTCTACCCGGAGGACATCGCCTGGCAGGTGGCGTGCGAGAAACTGGCCGCGGCGCCGGATCCGCTCGCCCGGGTCGAGTCGAAGTAGTCCAGCGCACCGCTGGTTCGACGGTGAGCGTTCCCGCGTCCGTCTCCAGGACGGCGGGTGGCCGAGCGCGATCCCACACACGCCGTGGAGCGCGCCGGATCGGATCAGCTGGGTGAGCTGGCGGTCGATCTGACCGAGGCCCATCGTCCGCTCGGCTTCGAGGAACAGGAAACCGTGGATCCCCGCCAGGCCGCAGTGTTGCCAGAGCGCCAGGTGCAGGGCGGTGATGTCCCGGAAAGCCGGCGGGGGAGACGGGACGACGCGATCACCGGGCCGGTGGCGCCGGCGCCACCAGGGCGCTGCGCGAGCCTGTCACGCGATGACCGTGTCAGGGCAACGGAATCTCCGCCCACACCGTTTTGAACCCCGCGCCGGTGTCCACGCCCCACCGCGTGCTGATCGCCTCGACCAGCGCCAGTCCTCGCCCATGGGGGCTCGTCGGGTCTCTTTTGGTCACGCGGTGCGGCCGCAGGCGCGGACGGCGGTCGTCGACTTCGACGCGGACGACGTCCCGGCCCGAGGGGACGGATACCCTGAGCTCGGCGACGCCGTCCGCGTGTTCGTGCGCGTTGGTGACCAGTTCCGTGGTCAGCAGCTCGGTGTCCGCGATGGTGGCGCGGCCGACCTTGCTCAGCCGCTCTCGCAGCCAGGCCCGGATTTCTCCCAGTGGCGGGGCGATGCCGGTGGGGAATTCGTAAGCCTGTCGTGTTCTCGTGATACCCACGCGTTCTCCTTAGCGGGTTTCCCAGCTGGCCAAGAGCATGGGCGCAGGGAGGGAGTACCCAAGGAGTGCGGGGTTCACACGCGGGAGTGCCCGGCGATCGCGGTGACCCTGATCTCGCCCCGCATGTTCGGCGCGCCGAGGGTAGGAGTTCACGGCGATGACGTCGCGCCAGGTGGCGCCTGCGGTAGTTCCGCGCGGGGGTCGTGAGTGGCAAAGAGGGTTAGAACGCTCTTTACCACGACCCCGTGTGAAGTGGCCAGGTCGCTGTGGCGAGCCCGCTCCCGCCGCCAAAACTGCGGACGCCGAGCAAGCAGGGTCACGCTCGCCCAGAGGTCTCGCCGTGATCTCGATCTATCGTCGGCGTTGCGACATTCGGTGAATGTTCACCGGTGAAGGCAGCGCGAAATCGGGTTTCCGTGCGGTGAAGTGATCACGGAAAAGGTGGGAATCCCGGTCCTTCCTCATGCTGGTGAGTGAGCGGCGCCGGAGCTCTTCCCGCTCCACGGCGTAACGCGGTCATGGTCCGCGTAGCCCGGATTCGCGGTAACAGCCCCGTTGGGCGCCTTGACACGGGGCGTTCCGGGTGACATCCGTGGCCGGCGCTAACGAATTGCGGATCTTTCCGTTTCTTCAGGAAGCCCACAGGAATTCCGGCTCCGGCCGGGTCTCGAAAGGGAAGTCCATGTCACGAAGACCACTGCTCGTCGTCCTGACCGCCGTCACGGCTATGTTCGCGTCCACCGCGGTCGCCGCCGCGGCCCCGCCGGGAGTCGACCCGGCCACGGTCGATCTCACCCTCGACGCGGGGCAGAGCACGACCGTGACCAAGAACGTGACGACCTCGGCCGTACCGCCGAATCCCGACCTCGTCCTGCTCGCGGACACGACGGGCAGCATGGGCGGGCCGATCGGCAACGTGCGGTCGAACGCCAGTGCCATCACCGGTGACGTGCTCGCCGCTCAGCCGACCGCGCAGTTCGGCGTCGCCGAGTACAAGGACTTCACCGATTCGGTGCCGTTCAAGGTCAACCAGGGCATCACGGGTGACACGACCGCCGTCCAGGCGGGGATCGACCAGTGGGCGGCCGCGGGCGGCGGGGACACACCGGAGGCGAACCTGAACGCGCTTTACCAGCTGGCCACTGGCGCGGTCGCCTTCCGCCCGGACGGCACCCGCATCATCGCGTGGTTCGGTGACGCGCCGTCGCACGATCCGAGCGGCGGGCACACACTTGCCCAGACCATCGCGGCGCTGCAGGCGGCGAAGATCCGTGTGGTCGCCGTCAACGTCGGTGGTCTCGACGCCACAGGACAGGCCTCCGCCATCACCTCGGCCACAGGCGGTGTACTGCTGAACAACGTCCCGGCCGGTCAGGTCTCGCAGGCCATTCTGGACGGCATCAAGTCCATCGAGGTCACGGTGACCCCGAAGGTGACCAGCTGCGACCCGCAGCTCACCGTGACCAACGACCCCGGCAGCATCAAGGTGACCAGTGGCGAGGTCGCCACGTTCACCGAGACGATCACGGCGGCGGCCGGCGCCGCTCCCGGCACCTATCAGTGCGTCGTCGACTACCAGATCGACGGGGTTTCGCGGGGGTACATCGAAACCACGACCGTGCGCGTGCTCGGCTTGAGCATCAACGACGTGACGGTCAACGAGGGCTCCGGGGGCGCGCAGGTGCCGGCGACGTTCACGGTGTCGCTGCTCGGCGGTCCCAGCCCGAATCCGGTGACGGTCCAGTACGCGACCGCCAACGGCACCGCGACCGCGCCCGCCGACTACGCGGCGGCGAGCGGGACGGTCACGTTCGCCCCCGGCCAGACGGCCAAGCCGGTGACCGTCCTGGTCGACCCGGACACCGTCGACGAGCAGGACGAGACGTTCACGGTGAATCTCTCGGCCCCGTCGGGCGCCGGTCTCCTCGACGCGACCGGTGTCGGCACGATCGTCGACGACGACCGTGATGGCGTCTTCTCCTGCACCGGCACCGCGGCGAACGTCCTCGGCGTGACCGCGGCGCAGGCCAACCCGGCGAATCTGCCTTGTGCCGACGACAGCCGCACCGTCGCCGCCGCGACGCTCAACGCCGGCCTGATCAAGGTGGAGACCAAGGTGCTGGCGGCGTCGACCGATCTCACTCCGGACGACCAGTCGGCGGCTCCGGCCGCGGGAGATCGCGCGCTGGCGTCGGCCAAGATCGACAAGACGGTGATCAGCACGCTCGGGCTGACCGTCGAACTCGGCGTGATCCAGTCGCAGGCGACGGCGACCTGTCAGTCGTCGCCGGGCGGACTCGCCCCGGTCCTGGCGGGCAGTTCGAACGTCGCCTCGCTGAAGATCAACGGTGAGTCGATCACGGTGGGCTCGGCGCCGATGACCATCCCGCTGGTCATCGGCTCGCTGAAGCTCAACGGCCAGACCGTGGCGAACGGCGTCGTGACGCAGCAGGCCGTCGCGCTGGACACCGCGCTCGCGAAGATCGTGCTCGCGGAGTCCCAGGCCGACGTGCACGGAACCTCGGCGCATCCGGCGGGCAACCCCTGCCGTCGCTGAGCCGCTGAACCCCGCCGGGACGGACGGATCCTCGTCCGTCCCGGCGGGGCAGGCCGTCCGTTGGATCAGGGGAGGGCTTTCACCGCGGCAGCGGTGGCCTCGGCGAGGAGCTTGTTGTCGATCTTGGCGTCCTTGTCCGGCCGGTCGGTCAGCACCGAGATGACGATCGGTGCCCGGTTCGGCGGCCACACGACCCCGATGTCGTTACGCGTGCCGTAGGCGGCCGTGCCGGTCTTGTCGGCGACCGGCCAGCCGGGCAGCCCGGCGCGGATGTTCTGATCGCCGGTGGTGTTGGCGCGCATCATGTCGACCAGGATCTTGCGTTTGTCCTCGGGGAGGGCGTCGCCGAGGGCGAAGGCGCGCAGGCTCACGGCGAGGGCGCGGGGTGTGCTGGTGTCCCGGTTGTCCCCGGGCGCGGTGTCGTTGAGTGCGGGTTCGATCCGGTCGGCGTGGCTCGTGGTGTCGCCGATCCCGCGGAACACCGCGTTGAGTCCTTCGGGGCCGCCGAGTTCGCGGAAGAGCAGGTTCCCGCCGGTGTTGTCGCTGTACCGGAGGGTCGCGTCCATGACGGCGCGCAGCGGCATGCCCGTCGCCACGTGCTTCTCGGTGACCGGCGAATCGGCGACCACGTCCTTTCGGCCGTAGGTCACCGTGCGGTCCAGGTCGGCGACCGGTGTCCGCTGCAGGACACCGCCGGCGCTGAACACCTTGTGTGTCGAGGCGTAGGCGAAGCGTTCTTCGGCGCGGAAGGCGACCTCGCGGCCGGTCGCGGTGTCCACCGCGTACACCCCGAGCCGGGCGCCGAAGGTGCGTTCGAGCCGTTCGAAGTCGGCTCGTCCGGTCGACACGGCCGGGGAGGCGGCGGGCGGCTGAGCCGGTGCGGGCGTGGAACACGCGGTGAGTGACGCGACCGAGAGCGCCAGCAGGGCGGCCCACCGGCGAGAAGTGACGGACACGGTGATTCCTTTCAAGATCGTTCGATGTCCGCAGTCTGTCCAGCGCCGGTCATGCTGTCCAAGACACGAATGACCTTTTTCATGCGAAATCCGCATAGTATGTGGCCGTGGACCTGATCGGGAGCTGCCGGGCGTTCGTGAGCGTGAGTGAGGCCGGGACCTTCACCGCGGGAGCCGCGATCGCGCGCATCCCCCAACCGGTGGCGAGCCGCCGGATCGCCGCGCTGGAACGGCATTTCGGCGAGCGGCTGTTCGACCGCTCCACGCGCCGCGCCGTGCTCACCCCGTTCGGCCGGGACATGCTGCCGTCGGCGAAACGGCTGGTGGCGTTGGCCGACGCCATGGAACACGACGCGCAGCGCGCGAAACTGCGGCCGATGCGGCTGGCGATGCCGGAAACCTGCACCGTCCGCGAGCTCGCCGAACTCGACGCGGCGGCACGAGCGCTGGACGTCTTCCTGGAGTTCCGGCAGGCGCCGCCGCGGGAGCGGGCGGAACTCGTGCGCACGCAGGAGGTCCGCGCGGCGCTCACAGCCGTCCCCGCCGAAGAGGGCACTTGGAAGGTGCCGCTCGGGCTGGCGGGCGGAGGCAGGTCGCGGGCGGGCGTCCTCCATCTGGAAACGCTGCGTGTCGGCCGGTCCGGTGGTTCGCCTCGCCGGGTCTGGATCCAGCCCGAGGACGACGTCCCGCATCTCCGCGACCGCCTCTTCCGTATCCGTGACTCGGTGGGACTGCGGCCCGCGCAGGTGTCCGTCGCCGATTCGCTCACCGCGGCCGCCGCTGCCGTGTTCGGTTCGGAGGATCTGCTGCTGTGCTCGACGGCCCAGGCCGCCGAGCTCGGCTTGACCTGGCGCCCCATCGGCGAGATCCGGCTCGCGCGTGGTTTCGAGGTCACGGCGGGGCCCGGCGAGGACGCGCAGCGGTTCCGGGCACGATTGTGGCCGGACATCGCCCGGTGTCTCGGCGCGGAGGAGACGGCATGAACACGGAAACGCTGCTGTCGCGGCTGCGCGCCGAACTGGACGACGGCGGCCTGCGGGGTTCGTTCCTCGTGCGCGACCTGCGGACCGGATACGAGGTCGGGATCGACCCGGACCTGGAGTTCCCGAGCGCCTCGCTGGTGAAGATCCCGCTCGCCGCGGCGACCCTGGAGCGGATCCGCCGGGGCGAACTGGACGGCTCGGCTCCGATCGACGTCGAGCCGGGGCGGGCCACCGCGCCGGGGCCGACCGGGCTGACACGGTTCCGGCATCCGGCCAGGGTGGCGATCGACGACCTGCTCTACCTGACGATGGCCATCAGCGACGAGACCGCCGCGGACACGCTCTTCTCGCTGACACCTCCCGCCGAGGTCACCAGGATGACGCGCGAATGGGGCGTTTCCGGGATCACCGCGCGGCATCCGGCCGCGAACCTCAGCGACACGCCCGCCGAACGCTTCGACCCCACTGATGTCCACCTCGCGCACGCGCTCGCGATCAACGCGGGCACCGCCGGACAAGGCCACCCCGTTCCGCAGCTCGACATCACGCGCGCGAGTTCCGGTTCGGCCCGCGCGTTCGTGAACCTGCTCGAAGCACTGTGGAAACCGTCCAAAGTGGACGAAGAGGTGGCGGCGCGGGTGCGTGAGCTGATGGGACTCAACCTGCTGCGTCAACGGCTGAGCCCCGATTTCGTCTCCGACGCCACGAAATGGTCGTCGAAGACGGGCACCGTGCTGAACTTGCGACACGAGGCCGGGGTGGTCGAACACGCCGATGGCGGGATGTTCGCGATCGCCGCGATGACTGGGTCGCGGGTGCCCGCGGCGATCCAGCCGGAGGCCGAAGTGCTGATGGCCCGCGTGGCGCGGGCGCTGCGGGATCACCTGCGCGAGGGGTGACGCTGGACACGGCGCCCGCGTCGTCAGCCCCGAGGAAATCAGCCCGGCCGACCTCGATTCCTGTGACCTCGTGGGTTTCGGCTCGGGAATCTTCACCATGGACTTCCATCCGCGCCTGCGCCGGTTCGTCCAGGAGCTGCCGGAGAAGCAGCGGCGGAAGGCGTTCGTGTTCACCACGAGCGGGCTGCCCGAACCGCGGTTCCGGCGAGAACCGCCCCGGCGCGGCCGATCTCGAAGCGGCGCGACGATTCGCCGAAGGCCTCGGCGGTTGATCGAGCCCCGCGTGGGGCACTCGATGGCCCTAGGAAGGGAGTGTCGATGAGCGCGGGAACCCTGGCGGTGTTCGCCGGTGTGGTCATGATCGCCTACATGATCCCCGGCCCGGACTGGATGGTGATCCTTCGCCATTCCGCGCGGAGCCGCCCGGCGGGATTCGTGGCGGCGGCCGGTGTGCAGTGCGGCCTCGCCGTGCACATGACCGCCGCGGCGTTCGGTGTTTCGGCGGCGTTGCTGCACAGCGCCGCCGTCTTCACCGTGCTCAAGATCGTCGGCGCGGCGTATCTCGTCTATCTCGGTGCGCAGGCGCTGTGGAGGTCCTGGCGCGGTTCCAGGGCGTCCGACGTCGAAGAACCCTTGCCTGAACGGGTGTTCCGTCAGGCATTCCTGTCCAATGTGCTCAATCCCAAGGCCGCCTTGTTCTTCGTGAGCGTGCTGCCGCAGTTCGTCGACCGTGAGGCCGCCGTGGCGCCGCAGGTGCTGATCCTCGGCCTGCTCGACATCGGCCTGGGGGCCCTGTGGTGGGGGCTGTTCGTGTTGCTCACCGCCCGGCTGTCGGGTCTCATGCGCCGGAGTGGTCCGCGCAAGGTGCTCGACCGGGTCACCGGCACCGCGCTCGTCGGACTCGGTGGCGCGCTGGTGGCCACGAGCTGATCACCGCGTTTGCGGGTCGTCCGACGCGGGTATCAGCGGCTCGTGCTCGACCAATCGTACTTTCCGGAACTTCGGGAACAACGTCTCGTCGTCGACTACGACGACGCCGACGACCCGGTTCTGCTCCGCCCCGACGGATCCCCGATCGACACCTGGCGGGAGAACTACCCGTACTCGACGCGCATGTCGCGCGAAGAATACGACGTGGTGAAACGGTCTCTGCAGATCGAACTACTGAAACTGCAGTACTGGATCAAGGACACCGGCGGCCGCATGGTGATCCTGTTCGAAGGACGTGACGCCGCGGGCAAGGGCGGCACCATCAAGCGGTTCACCGAACACCTCAACCCGCGCGGCGCGCGAGTGGTGGCGCTGAGCAAGCCCACCGAACGCGAGCAGGGAGAGTGGTACTTCCAGCGCTACGTGAACCACCTGCCCACCGAAGGCGAAATCGTGCTGTTCGACCGATCCTGGTACAACCGCGCCGGCGTCGAACGGGTGATGGGGTACTGCACGGACGAACAGTACGAACGCTTCATGCGGCAGGCGCCGACGTTCGAGCGGATGCTCGTCGACGACGGGATCATCCTGGTCAAACTGTGGTTCTCGGTGTCGAAATCCGAGCAGCGCACCCGGTTCCTCATCCGGCAGGTCGACCCGGTGCGGCAATGGAAACTGAGCCCCAACGACCTCAAGTCGCTCGACCGCTGGGACGCCTACACCGAGGCGAAGGTCGCGATGTTCCGGTCCACCGACACGGAGATCGCGCCGTGGACGGTGGTCAAGAGCAATGACAAGAAACGTGCGCGCGTCGAGGCGATGCGTAGCGTGCTCGCTCGCGTGGACTACGCAGACAAGGACGAGGACACCGTCGGCGAGCCGGATCTGAAGGTGATCGGCGCGGCGGCGACCCTGCTGGAGGAAGGGGAGGACGAGGCGTCACTCAGTCCGACCCCGATCGCGCCGTTGCCGGAGCCCGATCACGGGCCGGGTCTGCATCCGGAATCGCCGTCGTGAGTGGTGAGTCGCGTTAGTACGGACTGGTATTCGCCTAACTGCTGCTGACCTGCGCGGGGGCGACGATTTCCAGCGGGTATCGGGACCGTCTATGAAGGAATCAGGACACTCGACGTCCCAATTCCTTCATAGACACGAGTTGCCCCTCCCGGACCATGATCAACGGAAGATCCGGGACACTCAACGTCCCCCATCCTCCGTTGATCAAGGCTGTGCCACTCAGACCCGGCGGCCGACACCCCACGGCACCAAGGCGGGGTCGGGTCCAGTAGGTAAGCGAATACCGGTCCGCCAGAACGTCACTCGCCACTCACGACCCGACCGCGCCTCGCCCAGTTCCCGAGCGAGGGGCGGCGAAGGACATCTCGTTCGCCGGATATCGGCGGCACGGCTGGTCCGGTCCCGGCTGATCGCGCGGTGTCGAGATCCCGTCATGTCGGGTTTCCGCCATCTCCGGGCCGTGTGGGGAACCTGATCACCGGTCTTTACTTCACGTACGAACGTCGGGGGGCTCCTGTCGAAAGGGATCATGGTGATCAGTAGTACGAGAAAGACGCGGAGAGGCACGGTGGCCGTGGTCGCCGGTGCGTTCCTGGCCTCGGGCCTGGTGCTGGCTCCCGCCGCGGGTGCGGCTCCCGCGGTCAAGGCCGAGCCGGACACCGCGGTGCTCGCCGGTGCGCTGACCAAGCAGGCCGTGGCCTGGGGCGAGTGCTCGTTCCCCTCCGTCGCGCCGGCGACGGAAGCTGAGCTGAAGAAGGTCAAGGGCCTGGCCTGCGCCACCGTCCAGGTGCCGCGTGACTGGCACAACCCGCAGGACGGCAACACCATCGGCGTCCGCGTCTCCAAGACCGCGACCGCCTACCCCGGCACCGGCAGGCAGGGCATCGCCCTGGTCAACCCGGGCGGACCCGGCGGTGAGGGCCTGCCGTGGGGCGCCGCGATGGCGATGCGCAGCCCCGTGCTCGCCTCGCAATACGACTTCGTCGGTTTCGATCCGCGCGGTGTCGGCCAGAGCACCCCGCTGACCTGCAGCTACACCGTCCCGGACAGCACGGACCAGAACGTGATCAGCCGGGCGAAGGTCGAGGGCTGCCTGAAGAACCCGCTGACGAAGTTCATCACCACCGAGCAGACCGCTTACGACATGGACTTCATCCGGGTGCTGCTCGGGGAGAAGAAGACCAGCTACATCGGTTACTCGTACGGCACCTGGCTCGGCACCTGGTACGCCACCACCTTCCCGAGCAAGGCGCACCGGTTCCTGCTCGACTCCTCGACCGACGCGAGCCGTTCGACGCTGGAGAAGACCTGGGACCTGCAGCCGCGCAGCCGTGACCGCCAGTTCCAGGAGGCGCTGCTGCCCTACGTCGCGCGCAACGACGCCAAGTACAAAGCCGGCACCGACCCGCTCGAGATCCGCCGCAACTGGGAGAAGGCGGGCGGCACCCGGGAGTTCGCGGGCATGCTCTACGCCGCGTGGTTCATCATCCCGGCGATGTACGACACCACCCAGTACCCGTCGGCGGCCTCCATGGTGGCCGCGCTGGCGAAGGGACCGGCGCCTACCGGGACCGACGCGGAGAAACTGGAGCAGGTCGTCGCGAAGGCTCTCGCCACTCCCGGCCTGACCGACGCGAACAAGGCGTTCCTGAACAAGGCGAAGGGCAACGCGCTCGAGGCCATCGCGAAGAAGGACTCGGTCGAGCGCAAGGCCTCCTACCAGGGTGGCGCCGAGGTCGAGACCTGGGACGCCGCGTTCGAGGCGATCCGCTGCCAGGACGGCCAGTGGAACCAGAACCTGCACTACTGGACCTACTGGCAGGCCGACCTGACCGTGAACGCGCCCTTCATCGCGCCGATCATGGCCCTCTCGGGCGCGCCACTGTGCGCGTTCTGGCCGACCACCAACGCCAAGCCCGCGCCGGACCAGAAGACGTTCCCGAAGCTGCTGATCGCGCAGACCGAACTCGACGCTGCCACCCCGTACGAAGGCGCGCTCGCCACCGCGAACGGCCTGCCCGGCGCCAAGATGATCAGTGTCGACAACGAAGGCAGCCACGGGATCTTCCCGTACAACACCGATTGCGTCGACGACCCGATCGTCGCCTACTTCCAGACCGGACTCACGCCGAAGAAGAAGTTCACCGGCTGCCAGGGCCTGCCCCTGCCGGGTGAGGACAAGACGGTCGAGGTCGGCGGCAACCTCGGGCACGACGGGAAGATCAAGATCAAGATGATCACGCCCCAGGTGCGCAAGGCGAACGAGATCGTCCGTGAGCTGCTCGAAGGCACCGCCACGCCGGAAGCCGACGAGAAGGGCATGCCTGCCAACGCCTAGTCCCCGGCGTAGTCGAACAGAGGCTCCCGCGAGCCCGATCCGGTTCGCGGGGGCCTCTTCGGCGTGCTTCCGGCGGGATCTGTGACCCGTTCGTTATCGGTTCAGCCGCACGATCCCGCCGCTTTCCCCCTCAAGATCAGTGAGCGGTCACAGCGATGCCGCGACCTGTGACATCGATGTCACGCCGATCGATCCTGGGGTGGGGGAGGAGAAGCGTCATGCTCGCCGAGTCGCGAGGCCTGTCGGTGGAGGCCGAGCAGCTGTACCGGGCTCTGCTGGACGGGTGTCCGATCACGCCCGGCGCCGAGCTGGCCGAACTGGAGCGGTTCGGCCTGGTCCGGTCCGGCGCGTCCGGGGTCGAAGTGTGCCCGCCGCGCGCGGCGCTGTCGGCGTTCGCCGCGCAGCACGAAGCCGCGGCCATCCGCGCGCGGGAAGTGGCCGAAGTGCTCGGCGCCGCCTACTCCCTGCGGACGGGCCGGGACGCGGACTTCGTCGAGGTGCTACGCAGCCGGGACGAGGTGATCGCCACCTTCGAGGCCATGCAGACGCAGGCGGGTGTGGACATCGTTGCATTGGATCCGGGGTCGTACATGAGCCCGAAAGCCGAGGTGAGCACGGTGCAGCCGGGTTCGATGGCACGCGGCATCGCGTACCGCGTCGTCTACGACTCGTCCGTGCTGCAGGACGACGACGGATTCGCCCAGGTGCAGTCGAGTATCGCCCTCGGGGAGCAGGCCAGGGTTTTCCCCAGGTTGCCGCTGAAGCTGGTGATCGCCGACAGCAACCGGGCGCTGATCGCCGTCCCGAACTCCGACGCCGGTGACGTGCTGGCCCTGCTGATCCATCCGTCGATGCTGCTGAGCGCGTTGATCGAGTTGTTCGCATCGTTCTGGCGGATGGCCGTGCCGGTGCGGGCGGGCGGTCCGGACGACGCGGAAGCGGCGCAGGAACCGACCGTCGCCACTCGCCGTCTGCTCGCGCTGCTGAGCGGAGGCCTGACCGACGAGGCGATCGCGCGAGAGCTCGGCATCAGTGAGCGCACTGTGCTCCGGCGGATCAGCCGCCTGCAGCAACTGCTGGGCGCGCAGACCCGGTTCCAGCTGGGAGCGCAGGCGTCGCGCCAGGGCTGGCTTTGAGTTTTATGGCGGGAGCGTGCAGGGGAGGACGAGCGGAATTGTCACGTGGGAGTGGGGTCGGGGTTTCGTGAGTGGTAATGACGGTTAGTACTCCAGCCGGACTTCGTGATGTCGCTGGTGGGCTGCCTGAAGACAGGTGCGGCCACCAGTTGATCATG
>NZ_AOHO01000075.1 GCF_000342005.1 Amycolatopsis decaplanina DSM 44594 | reverse complement strand
CACCACACCACGAACCCGGCTCCGCCGGGTGCCTTCGCCTGCCCACTCACCGACCGATTTTCGAACCAGTGGTGAGGACGGTTAGAACCGTCCTCACCACTCACGAGGCTGCGAACTGTGGACTCTTGACCGTCCGTCGATCCCGTGGGTAATCTCTCCTTTACTTTCCAATAGTAAGGAAAGTTTCCTATTTAACTCCGCCGCCCTGACCGTCGGCGCGCCAACGTCGGTGCCGTCGACGCGAGAGGAGAAGCCGAATGCGTTGGGACAAGATCCGTCTCCGGGTGACGGCCGCGCTGGCCGCCGGACTGCTGGCCCCGGTCGCGGCCGCGAGCACTTCGATGGCGACCGAGACCGCGGCAGAACCCGCAACGCAGGCAGCCGCCGCGCTGCCGCCGGGAAGTCCGGCGGCGATCAACGGACAGCTGAAGGTCTGCGGCCTCCAGCTCTGCAACTCCGCCGGCAAGCCGATCCAGCTCCGTGGCATGAGCACCCACGGGATCCAGTGGTACAGCCAGTGCGTGAAGACCGCTTCGCTCGACGCGCTGGCCAACGACTGGAAGGCCGACGTCCTCCGGATCTCGATGTACATCCAGGAGGGCGGCTACGAGACCGACCCGCGCAAGTTCACCGACATGGTGCACGGGTACATCGAAGAAGCCACCAAACGCGGGATGTACGCCCTGGTCGACTGGCACCAGCTCACCCCCGGTGACCCGAACGCGAACCTCAGCCGCGCCAAGACGTTCTTCACCGAGATCGCCCAGCGGCACAAGGACAAGACCAACATCATCTACGACATCGCCAACGAGCCCAACAACGTCAGCTGGGACCGCGTCCGCAGCTACGCGGAGCAGATGATCCCGGTCATCCGCGCCCAGGACTCCGACGGCGTCGTACTGGTCGGCACCCACGGCTGGGGCTCACTCGGCATCTCCGACGGCCGCGACGAGACCGACATCATCAACAACCCGGTGCGCGCCACCAACTTCATGTACACGTTCCACTTCTACGCGGCGTCGCACAAAACCGAGTACTTCAACGCGCTGAGCCGGGCCGCGAGCAAGATCCCGCTGTTCGTGACCGAGTTCGGCACCCAGACCGCCAGCGGTGACGGCGGGAACGACTTCACCAACTCCCAGAAATACCTCGACTTCCTGGCGTCGAAGAAGATCAGCTGGACCAACTGGAACTTCTCCGACGACAGCCGCTCGGGCGCGGTGTTCAAGCCGGGCACCTGCTCGGGCAGCTCGTTCACCGGCACGGCTCCGCTGAAGCCCGCCGGTGTCTGGATCCGGGACCGCATCCGCACCGCGGACGACTTCCCGACCTCCTGATCCCGGCAGCGCGCAGGTCATGAGGGGTCCCTCAGGACGGATTTCGTCTCAGGGGCCCCTCATGGCACTTCAGCCGAGCGGTTCGAAGTCGAGCGCGGCGAGGCGATCCGGATCCGCCAGGATGTCGATCGCCGCGATCTTCCCGCCCACGACGGTGAACGCGAAGACCGTCGTCGGGACGCCGTCCTTGGTGACGACCATCCCGGCCGCGCCGTTGACCAGCGCTGGGCGCGGCACCCCGCCGTGGCCCGCCGCGCGGAACATGAGCGCCTGGCTCGCGACCGTGGCCGCCCCACGCACGAAACGCGAGGTCCCCGCCGGAGCCGCACCGCCTTCGGCGCGAAGGATGACGTCCGGGTCGAGCACCGAGACCAGCGCGTCGAAGTCGCCACCTCGCGCCGCGGCGAAGAACGCGTCGACGACTTCCCGCTGACGGCTCAGGTCCGCGTCCGGGACCGTCGGCGAGCCCTGCAGGCGGCGGCGCGCGCGGCTGGCGAGCTGCCGGGTCGCCGCGGAAGACCGGCCGACGATGGGCGCGATCTCGTCGAACGGCAGGGCGAACATGTCGTGCAGGACGAACGCCAATCTCTCGGCGGGGTCCAGCGTGTCGAGCACGACCAGGAGTGCCAAGCCGACCGAATCCGCCAGTAGGGCCTGGTGCTCCGGATCGATCCCGCCCGCACTGCCGATGATCGGGTCGGGGAGCTGCGCGCCGACCGGATCCTCCCGCCGCGACTTGCGTGAGCGCAGCATGTCGAGACAGATCCGGCCGACGACGGTGGTCAGCCAGCCGCCGAGGTTGTCCACGTCGCCGGAGTCCGACCGGCTCAGCCGCAGCCAGGCCTCTTGCACGGCGTCGTCCGCCTCGCTCAGCGAACCGAGCATCCGGTACGCCACCGCCCTCAGGTGCGTCCGGTGCCCTTCGAAGCGCCGCGCCAGCCAGTCGTGTTCGTCCACGGTCCCCATCCTTCATCGGTCAGTCGTGACCCTGACGCGTGAGGGAGCGAGGATGTGACAGGCCTTCAGCCGCGGGTGCCCGCCTGGATCGCCGAAGTGCGCATGGCCTTCGCCGCCGCGCCCACATGCGAACCGAGCGTCAGCGCCACCGCGACGGCGACGATGGCGAGCCGACCGCCATGCCGGGTGCCGCCGGACAGGGGACAGGCCCCGAGTGCTGGGCAGGGACGGCCCTACCGCGGCGGGTAGCCGCCGTCGACCTCCTTGACCGGTTTGTGGGGGAAGCGGCGTTCGGCGTAGGCCTTCGCCGTCGAGCCTTCCCGTACGTACAGCGTCTCCACCTTGTCTTGCAACGGTTTCACCACGGTGCCGAGGAAGCCGCGACGGTCTTCGAGGTAGGGCCCGAGCACGTCTTCACCGGCCGGGCAGACCGCCATGCAGTACGCGGCCTTGTAGTTCGGCTTGAACGCGAGGCTCTGCCACATCGACACGTTCTCCGAGTCGGTCACCCTGGACCGGAAGTCGGCGGCGTCCTCGCTGTCGGCCACGGTCTGCGCCCAGTCGGTGAAGCCGCTCATGAATTCGCGGTAGTTGTGCGTCGAACAGGCGAGGAAGTCGAATTCGCCGGTCTTCGAGATCGCCCCGACCGGGCAGGCCGCGACGCACAGTTTGCAGTCCAGGCAAGGGTTGTAGTCGAGGGCTTCGCCGTAGGCGGACACCTCGGCGTCGACCAGCAACGTCGCCAGGAGCACGAAGTTGCCGAACTTCGGGTGGATGACGTTGCGGTGCAGTCCCATGGCGCCGAGACCGGCCGCGACGGCGACCGTCTTGTGCGCGACCACCCAGATCCGGCCGGGATAGTGCTCCATCTCCATCGGGAACGTCGCCGACGGGTTGATCGCGCGGTATCCGGCGTCCTGCAGCGTCCGGACGATCGTGTGCCCCGCCTCGTTGATGATCTCGCCGCCGCGGTGGAACTCCTGGTTGGCGACGCTGCGGGCGGGGGAGCGGACGTCGTCGCGGTTCATCCGCACCACGAGCGAGACGAGGGTCTTGGTCCCGGGCAGCGCTCGCTGGACGTGCTCACGCTCGCCCGCCAGATCCGGGTGGTCGAGCGAGACGGTGGCCGCGTCGTCGGCGCCGGCGGCGAGGCAGATCTCCTTGAGCCAGGCGGCGTCGATCACCGGCGACGGCTTGTCGCGTGGTTTGGCGAGCACCGCCTGTACCGACGGATGATCCGCCAGTTTCCTCGGGAGCCGGTCGGTCACAACGCCTCCAGGATGGTCGCGTTGGCCTGGCCGCCGCCTTCGCACATCGCCTGCAGGCCGTACCGTGCGCCGTGATGGTGCAACGCGTTGACCAGCGTGCCCATCAGGCGGGTTCCGCTCGCGCCGAGCGGATGGCCCAGCGCGATCGCGCCGCCGTGGACGTTGACCTTGGCCGGGTCGGCCCCGGTTTCCTGCTGCCATGCCAGTACGACGCTGGCGAACGCCTCGTTGATCTCGAAGAGGTCGATGTCCGCCAAGCGCAGGCCCGCGCGCCGCAGTACCTTTTCGGTCGCCGGGATGACGCCGGTGAGCATGAGCAGCGGGTCGGATCCGGTGACGGCGAAACTGTGCAGGCGGGCGCGCGGGCGGAGACCCAGCTTGGCGGCGGTCTCGCTGGAAGTGATGAGCACGGCGGAAGCGCCGTCGTTGATCGGGCTGCTGTTGCCCGCGGTCACCGACCAGTCGATCTGCGGGAATCGCGCGGTCACATCAGGGTCCTGGAACGCCGGGCGCAACTTGGCGAGCGTTTCGAGGTCGGTGCCGGGCCGGACGGACTCGTCGGTGGACACGCGGCCCGACGGTGTCTCGATCGGCACGATCTGGCTCGCGAACCGCCCGAGCTCGTGTGCCCGCGCCGCCTTCCGGTGCGAGGACACCGCGAACTCGTCCATCGCTTCGCGGCCGAGCGACCACTTCGCGGCGATGAGTTCGGCGCTGATCCCTTGCGGGACGAGGCCTTCCGGGTAGCGGGCGGCGACGCCGGGGCCGAGGGGATCGGTTCCGGGCAGCACGTTCGACCACATCGGGACGCGGCTCATGGACTCGACACCGCAGGCGATGACGACGTCGTACGCCCCTGCCATCACGCCCTGCGCGGCGAAGTGCACGGCCTGCTGGCTGCTCCCGCACTGCCTGTCGACGGTGGTCGCGGGCACGCTTTCCGGCAGCCCGGCCGCGAGCGCCGCCCAGCGCGTGACGTTCTGGGCCTGTTCGCCGACCTGGTCGACCGCGCCGCCGATGACGTCGTCGATCAGCTCGGGGTCGAGACCGTTGCGCTCGACGAGAGCCCGCAACGTGTGGGCGAGCAGCTGGACCGGATGGACCTCGTGCAGGGCGCCACCGGGTTTGCCCTTGCCGATCGGGGTACGGACGGCGTCGACGATGACCGCGTCGTGCACGGTTGCCTCCAGTAGTGAGTTGGGAACTCCAACTCACCGTGGCACCGAGTGGGTTGGAAATCAAGACTCACTGGGTTTACGCTGGTCGCATGACCGAAGGGCCGAGGGACTGCT
Source organism: Amycolatopsis decaplanina DSM 44594 (assembly GCF_000342005.1). Lineage (GTDB taxonomy): Bacteria > Actinomycetota > Actinomycetes > Mycobacteriales > Pseudonocardiaceae > Amycolatopsis > Amycolatopsis decaplanina. Next base: position 248,367 of record NZ_AOHO01000075.1, on the reverse strand, counting down.
CGATCGCCAACGCGATGGAGGTGATCGGGGAGCGCTGGAGTCTGCTCGCGCTGCGCGAAGTGTTCTTCGGTGCGCGGCGGTTCGACCAGATCGTCCGCAACACCGGGGCGAGCCGGGACATCCTGACCGCGCGGCTACGGAAACTCGTCGAGACGGGAATCCTCGAAAAACGGCTCTACGAGGAGCATCCGCCACGCTACGAGTACGTGCTCACCGAGGCGGGGCACGCCCTCAACCACGTGCTGCTGAACCTCATGGCGTGGGGCGACGCGTACGTCACGGAGGGACCGCCGCCGACGGTGTGGCGCCATTCGTGCGGCGAGGTCCTCGCGCCGGAGACCGTGTGCGCGCACTGCCACGAAACGGTGCGGGAGAAGGACATGACGTTGGTGCGGAGCACTCGCCGCACCAATGCCTCGTGAGTGGTTAGGACGGTTCTAACCGTCCTAACCACTCACGAGGTGAATTCTGCGCGGAAGCGAGGGATCGAGGTTCGTGCTCGTCTTTCCTTCGGCCGGTTCTTATGTCCGCGTCGTCCAGGGACGCTTCATAGGCGGCGCGTCCACGTATCCCGATCTCGCCGCGGCCCGAACCGGCGGTGACTACGTCCCAGTCGAATGACGCGCTAGTCGTCGTCCTCTTCGGGCGTCGTCGGGGCCTGCTTGCGCGCGACGTAGATGAGCAGCCCGATGATCACCACGGGGCCGACGAAGATGAGGATCTCGTCCCAGCCGCCCTGGTGCATCATCATCACCCGCGCCGCGATGGTCATGAGCCGGAGACCAGCGCGATCCCGAGCGCGGTGTAGCCGATCATCAGCGCCAGCATCGGGTACTGGCCCACCTTGACGTACTTCGCGCGCAACACGCCGACGGAACGATCATGCGCCGAGGTTACGGCCAACACGTGCCCGGCGACGATTCCGGCGATCTGCACCAGTGCGATCACGCCGGTCGAGACGACCGTGTAGTCGATCGCGCGGCCGAAGCCCTGCTGTCCGGAGAACACGGCGAACGAGAAGTAATGCGCGACCGTGTAGCCGACCATGATCGGGATCAACGACGGCGCGAACGCGGGATACGGGTCGAACCCCCGGCGCAAATACGGCCTGGTCAGGCTGATGGCGCCCGCGTAGGCGGCGTAGGTGAGCGCGATGCAGGCCGCGAGCCCGGCTGTACCGCCGAGGACGCCGGCGTCCAGCGACGTCCAGAACGGGAGCCGGGTGAGGCCGTCGAACGCCGTCGACCCGAGCACCACCAGCACCAGCGCGGTCAGCCAAGGCGCGGGGGAGATGGTGAGCAGGCCGTCCAGCGGATTCCGGACCACCAGACGCCCGTCGCCGCGCCTGCCGAAAGGGGACAGGGCCGCGATCAGGCGCGCGTAGACCTCGAAAGCGTCGCCGCGATCGAACCAGCGCGGACCGAACACCACGCCGAGAGCGATGTGTATAACGGCATATACGGCACCGAAAAGGGCAATCACACGTGGCGAGTCCGAGTGTGGAAACACCAGTTCCAGCCAAAGAAACGCCAGGAGGCCGACGATCGCGGGCAGGTAACCGAGCCGGTCCGGGAGTTCGCGATGCCGGGAGGGGATCAGTGCCGCGACCGTCCTCAGTGGATTCAATCGCCGCCAGACCGGGCCGAGCAGGAGCGAGAGCGGAACCAATCCGACCCAGAACCAGACGTAGAACCAGGCTGGAGCCGGGTTGTCGGCCGGGCTGTCAGGGCCCGCCCACGCCATGGCCAGGAAGCCCGCGAACAGCATCACGCCGATCGTGCGCGACGCGACCCGCGAGAACACGCTGTCGGCGAACCGTTGCAGGGCGAGGGGAAGGGGGCGTCCGGCGTCGGCGCCGCGGAGCTTGGGCTCCTTCCAGAGCGCGGTGAGCGCGAAGAAGGAGACCACGACGGCCGCCGCTCCCGCGTAGAGCGCGAGCCACAGCGGGACCGGCAGATCGGACCGGCCGCCGAGGCCGTGCGCCAGGATCATCCGCTCACCCGGAGCTTGGTCACCGCCGCGCCGCTCTTGTGCAGTTCCACCTCGAAGATCCCGTCGATGTTCGCGGTGAAAGCGACCGTCCCCGGAACCCCGGGGGCGAGCTGGACGGCCTTGTCGTAGCCGTGGACGTGCAGCTCGTCCGGCTGGTCCGAGGTGACTTCGAGCGCGACGTTCTCGCCGGTGCGCACCGCGACCTCCTCCGGTCCCGCCGTGCGCTTGCCCTCGGTGATCGAGAACTTGACGGTCCGGGTGCCGGTGCCCGGCGCCTGCTCGGAGCCGGTCGATCCCGAACAGCCGGTCACGGCCAGCAGTGCGGCCATGGTGATCCCGCCGATCCTCCGCATCGAGGTCCCTCCAAGTCGTACGCCCCGGCTTGCCCGGCCGGGACCTTGCCTCTATCGTGTTACCCCAAGGTAACAGTTACTTAGGTTAGCAGGAAGGCGAGCACGGTGTTCATGGCTCAGGAGAGCCCGCCTGCCGGCGGCGCGCAATTCGGGCAGATCGTCATCGCGGGCCTGATGTTCACCGCGGTCTTCTTGCCCTTGGCCCTCTTCGTGCTCCGCGAGCGCGCGGGGAAGCGGACCGTCTTCGGCCGCGTCGCGGACTGGATGGGCGAGTTCAGCGGGCTGCCGCGCTGGGCGGCGCTGCCGATGTTCGTCGCCTTCCTGTCCGGGATGTCAGCGCTGATCGGCGTCTACTGGGACGTGCCGATCCACATGGAACTCGGCCGCGACGAAGGCCCGCTCGCGAACCCGTCCCACTACCCGATTTACTTCGGGCTGATGGGCATCTTCGCCAGCGGCGTGCTCAGCGCCACCTTGGCGACGAAGGATCTGCCCAAGCGCACGTTCAAGATCGGCCCGCACTGGCGGGCGCCGATGGGCTCCATCCAGATGATGGCGACCGGCCTGGTCGGCATCGCCGGCTTCCCGCTCGACGACGTCTGGCACCGGCTGTTCGGCCAGGACGTCACCGAATGGGGGCCGACGCACGTCCTGATGATCGGCGGTGGCGTCTGCGTCGTGCTGGGTCTGCAACTGCTGCTCGGCGAGGCCCGCCAGGTCGGCGCGACCGGCCCGATCGTGCGCCTGCTCGGCCCGGTGCTCGCCGGTGCCTGGATGATGGGCGCTTCGGCCTTCCTCATGGAGTTCGACCTCGGCGTCCCGCAGTTCCCGATGCTGTCGCAGGTTGTGCTCGTCGGCCTGATCGGCGCCTGGACGCTGAGCTACGGGCGGCTGTCCTGGGGTCCTGGCGGCGCGCTGATCGTTCTCGCGGTCTTCCTCGCCTCCCGTGCTTCGTTCGCCGTCATCCCGCTGTTCGCCGACCTGCACGTGGCGTCGCTGCTGCCGTACGTCGCCGAAGCGGTGATCATCGAGGTCGTCGCCCTCGCGATGCGCAACCGGCAGGGCTACGCCTTCGCCGTTGTCGCCGGTCTCCTCGTGGGGACGGCCGGGATGCTCGCCGAAGCGGCGTTCACCCACTGGCTGATGCCGAACCCCTGGCCTGCCGCCCATCTTCCGCTGTTCGTCCTGTTCGGGACCGGCGCGGCCCTCGCGGGCGCGTTCATCGGTGTCTGGCAGTACCAGCGGGTGGAGGAGACGGCGACGCGGGTCCCCGCGGCGGGCCCCCGGCACGTGGTCGGGCTCGTCGGCGCGCTGGGCGCGGTCGTCCTGATGTCCGCGGTCGCCGTCCCGCAGGACCCGGAACCGGGATTCACCGCCGACGTCCGGCTGACCGAGGCCGCGACCGGGCTGCCGATCTCGAACCCGCACGGCGGCGGCACGCCCCGCTGGGTCGACGCGACCGTCACGATCTCGCGGCCCGATCTGGCCGACGACGCCGTGTGGCTGAACGGTTTCGCCTGGCAGGGTGGCGACTTCTTCACCGCGCCGCTGGAGAAGATCGGCGACGGGGTGTACCGCACGGCCCAGCCGCTGCCGGTCTTCGGCCAGTGGAAGACCGGGATCCGCGTGCACGTCCCGAACCGGGTGATGGGTCTCGCCCCGATCTACGCGCCCGCCGACCCGGCCGCGAACGCCCCGTCGATCGACGCGACGTCCGGTCCGCGTCCGTTCATGTCGGAGATCGAGTTCCTGCAACGGGAGCGGAAGTCGGAAACGCCCGCCGTGCTGTGGACGGTCGCGTACGTGACCGTCGGGCTGATCTTCGCCGGTATGTGGACGCTGTTCGCGTGGCTCTACGCGGCCGCGGCCACCGCGCGACGGCGTGAGGTCTCCGTCGGCTGACGCGGGTCGCTTTGCTCGCACTTCGTCCCACGTATCGATTGGGCATCATCGCGCGCAAGCCTTTTGCAAGCCCGCTTCCCTTGAATACCCAGGACGCCGCATGTGTTGCCGGTTCGCGCGCCGAAATGGTGACACAATGCGACGTCGGCGAGACGTAAAGTAGCTGTCGGCCACGCGACGGCATCCGCTGTGCACGATCGGTATTGGCGAGTCATTGCGCGGTTACCGCGACATGTGGTTACTTTTCCGCCTTGGGGGTTGGGTTACAGCGAGTTTCGATGGGGTGGTCTTCGTGCGCACAGAGCGTTTTCCCAGGCGACGGCGCGGTCTTCGCGTGGTCGCGGTCCTCGCCGCTTCGGCGGTCGCGACGGTGCCTTTCGTGCCCGTCGCGGCGGCGCAGCAGCAGGGCAAGGTCCTCCGGGTGGCGCTCACGACCGGCATCGACCATCTGAACCCCTTCACCGCCCAGCTTTCGGCGTCGACGCAGGTCGGCCGGTTCAACTACGAGTTCCTGACCCTGCCTTCGGCCGAGGACACCCAGCCCACGGGCGGCATCGCCGAATCGTGGACGACGTCGGAGGACAAGCTCACCTGGACCTTCACCATCCGTCAGGGGATGAAGTGGTCCGACGGCAAGCCGGTCACCGCGCAGGATCCCGCGTACACCTTCCAGCGGATGCTCGACGACGAGAACGCCCGCACCGCGAACGGCAGCTACGTCACCAACTTCGCCTCGGTGTCGGCGCCGGACGACAAGACGCTCGTCATCAAGACCAAGGCCCCGCAGTCGAGCATGACCTCGCTCGACGTCCCGATCGTGCCCAAGCACATCTGGGAGCCGATCAAGGACCTCAACGCCCCCTCGACCGACGACATGGCCGTGGTCGGTGTCGGCAGCGGCCCGTACCTGCTGACCGAGTACAAGAAGAACGAGTTCGTGAAGTTCAAGGCGAACAAGGACTACTGGCGCGGCGCGCCCAAGGTCGACGAACTGCAGCTGCTGCAGTTCAAGGACGCCGAGGCCGCGGTCAACGCGCTGAAGCAGGGCGAGGTCGACGTCATCAACCGGCTCACGCCGACGCAGTTCGACGCGCTCAAGGGCGAGAAGAACATCACCACCAACAAGGCCCCCGGCCGCCGGTACAACGAACTCATCATCAACTTCGGCGTCAAGAACGTCGCCGACCAGCCGATCGGTGACGGCAACCCGATCCTGAAGGACCTCCGCGTCCGCAAGGCGATCGCGCAGGCCATCGACACCGAGACCATCGTCCAGAAGGTGATGAACGGCTACGGCCAGCCCGGGACCGGTGTCGTACCGGCCATCTACAAGGCCTACACCTGGACCCCGTCCGACGCGGAGAAGACCAAGTTCGACATCGCGGCCGCGAACGCCACGCTCGACCAGGCGGGTTACGCCAAGGGTGCGGACGGGATCCGCGTCGCTCCCGGAGGCGCGAAGCTGGAGTTCCGGCTCGCCGGTCACGCGAACCGGCCGTTCGACCAGCGCACCGCCCAGTTCGTCAGCGGCTGGCTCAAGGACATCGGCATCGGCGTCAAGCAGGAACTCGTCTCCGACGACGAACTGGACGACCGCACCACCGCCGGCAACTACGACCTCGCGATCTCCGGCTACGGGACCTCGCCGGACCCGGACTACGCCCTCAGCCTGAACACCTGCGCCGGCCGCCCGAACGCCGAGGGCAACGGCGGTAGCTCGGCGACGTTCTTCTGCGACCCGCGCTACGAAGACCTGTACAAGAAGCAACTGACCGAGTTCGACCCGGCGAAGCGCGCCGAGCTCGTCAAGCAGGCACAGGCCGTGCTGGCGGGTGAGTACGTCGACGTCGTCCTCGACTACGACAACGTGCTCGAGGCCTACCGGTCGGACAAGTTCGCCTCGTTCACCAAGCAGCCGCAGCCCGACGGCGCGATCCTCGAGCAGTCCGGCTACTGGGGCGTCTACGGCGCCACCCCGGCCGACGCGGCCGCGGCGAACTCCGAGGAAAGCAGCAACACCGGATTGTGGATCGGCATCGGCGCGGTCGTGCTCGTGGTGCTCGTCGGCGGCGGCGTGCTGCTCGGGCGGCGCGGCAAGTCGGCCGACGACCGGGAGTAAGGACCGCGTTGACCGAAGCACTCAGTTCCCTCGACCAGTCCTCGGCGCTCGTCGATCCCGACGAGCGCCGGGGCGGGACCGGCACCGCCCGGTTCGTCCTCTCCAAGATCGGCGGCGCGCTGGCGAGCCTCGCGCTCGTCGTCGTGCTGGGGTTCTTCCTGTTCCGGACGCTGCCCGGCGACCCCGTGCGGTTCATGGTCCGCGACCGGCCGACCGACCCGAAGATGATGGCGGAGCTGCGGGCGCAGATGGGCGTGGACAAGCCCCTGCTGCAGCAGTTCTGGGACTACGTCGTCGGCCTGCTCCAGGGCGACATGGGGGTCTCGTACCTGCAGCGGCGCCCGGTGTTCGACATGATCGGCGAGCGCTTGTGGCCGACGATCCTGCTCGTCGGCAGTGCGACCGTGCTCGCGGTCGCCCTCGGCCTGTGGCTGGGCATCCGTGCGGGCTGGCGCAGGGGGAGCGGGTTCGACAAGGTCCAGACGGGAGTCGCGCTGACCCTGTGGTCTGTTCCGCAGTTCTGGCTCGGGCTGATGCTGCTGGTGGCGACCGACGGGCTCTTTCCCAGCCGGGGCATGCATTCCCCGGACGTCGAGCCGGGCTTCTTCAGCGAGGGGCTCGACGTGCTCCACCATCTGGTGCTGCCGTGCGTGACCCTGCTGGTGGTGTTCTACGCGCAGTACATGCTGGTCATGCGGTCGTCGCTGATCGGCGAGATGAATTCGGACTACCTCACCACCGCGCGGGCCAAGGGGCTGCGCGACGACCTCGTCCGTAAGCGGCACGCCGTGCCCAATGCCCTGCTCCCGACGGTGACGCTGGTCTTCATGCAGTTCGGGATGGTCGTCTCGGGCGCGGTCTCGGTCGAGGCCGTGTTCAGCTGGCCGGGGCTCGGGCAACTCCTCTACGAAGCACTCCGCGGGCCTGACCTGCCTGTCCTGCAAGGAGTCTTCGTCACCCTCGCCGGCGCGGTGGTGCTGATGAACCTGCTCGCGGAGTTGCTCTACCGCGTGCTCGACCCCAGGGTGCGGACGGCATGACCACAGCGGAAAAACCCGGTTCGATCGTCTGGCGCCGCCGCCGCGAGGCCGTGGCGAAGCGCTGGCACGAGTTCACGACGAACAAGGCGGGTGTCTTCGGACTCGCCTTCCTCGGAGTAATCACGGTGCTGGCCATCCTCGCGCCGGTGATCTCGGACGAGTCCGGGCTCGATGTCACCAAGGCCCATGGCGGTTCGCTGAACCCGCCCAGCGGGGAGTTCTGGCTGGGCACCGACATCGACGGCCGCTCGGTGCTGCTGATGACGTTCTGGGGCGCGAGGATCTCCCTGCTCGTCGGGTTCTCGGCCGCGTTCCTCTCGGTGCTGATCGGCACGCTCATCGGGATCGCGGCCGCGCACTTCGGCGGCTGGCTGTCCGGGCTGCTGCTGCGGTTCACGGACTTCTTCCTGGTACTGCCGTCGCTCGTGCTCGCCGTGGCACTTGCCTCGGTACTGGAGCAGGGCGCCATGACGGTGATCGTCGCCATCGGCGTCACCGCCTGGCCGAGCACCGCGCGGCTGGTCCGGGCACAGACGCTGACGATCGAGGGCCGCCCGTACATCGAGCGCGCGAAAGCACTCGGCGGCGGTCACCTGCACATCGTCGGCAAGCACGTCCTTCCCGGCGTCATGCCGCTCGTGCTGGCCAACACCACACTCGTCGTGGGCAACGCGGTCATCGCGGACGCGACACTGGCGTTCCTCGGCGTCGGCAACCCGAACACCGTCTCGTGGGGAGCCATGCTGCAGACCGCCTTGAACAACGGCGCGATCAGCAAGGGCGCCTGGTGGAACCTGCTGCCGCCGGGTATCGCGATCGTCGTGGTCGTCCTCGCTTTCACTCTCGTCGGACGCGCGCTGGAAACCGTGCTGAACCCGCGGCTGAAGGGACAGCACTCATGAGCCCCTTGCTGGAACTGAAGAACCTCGGCGTCACCTACGCCACCGGAAGCGGCGAGGTCGCCGCCGTCCGGGGAGTCGACCTCGTGCTCGAACCCGGCGACACCCTCGGGGTGGCGGGGGAGTCGGGGTCGGGGAAGTCGACGGTCGCGATGAGCGTGCTGCGGCTGCTCCCGCGTTCGGCCAAGGTCAGCGGAGAGATCCTGCTGGACGGCGAAGACGTCACGGCCATGAAGTGGGGCAGGCTGCGCGCGGTGCGCTGGGCCGAGGCCTCCGTCGTGTTCCAGGGCGCGATGCACGCGCTCAACCCGGTCCGCCGGATCGGCGAACAGATCGCCGAGCCGATCCGCCTGCACCCGCCCGGCGGCAAGGCACTGTCGGACACCGAGATCCAGGCCAAGGTTTCGGAGCTGCTCGAACAGGTCGACCTGCCGCCCGGCCGCGCCGGGGCGTACCCGCACGAACTGTCCGGCGGGCAAAAGCAGCGCGTCATGATCGCGATGGCGCTGGCCTGCTCGCCGCGGCTGATCATCGCGGACGAGCCGACCACCGCGCTCGACGTCGTCGTCCAGGCCCAGGTGCTCGACCTGCTGGGCAGGCTGGTCGCCGAACAGGGGATCGGACTGGTCATGATCAGCCACGATCTGTCGGTGCTCGCCGCCACCTGCCGCCGGATCGCGGTGATGTACGACGGCGAGATCGTCGAGGAACGGCCGAGCGCGGAACTGATGAGCGCGCCGCACCACGAGCACAGCAAGGCGCTGGCGGCCGCGTTCCCGACCGTCGGCGACCCGGTGTCCCGGTTCGCGCCCGCGACCAGCACGCCGTTGCCGCCCGAACCGGAACGCAGTGCTGACCAGCCCGCGTTGCTCGAAGCGGAGGATCTGCGCGTCAGCTTCCGCGACCGCACCGGCAAGCGCATCGACGCCGTCGCCGGGGTGAGCCTGCAGGTGCGGAAGGACGAGATCGTCGCGCTCGTCGGCCAGTCCGGCTCTGGCAAGACGACGCTGGCCCGTACGCTGCTCGGGCTGCAGAAACCCGACTCGGGCGCGGTGCGGTACGACGGCAAGCCGGTTCCGCTCGGCGGCGCCGGGCTGAAGGCGTACCGGCGGCAGGTCCAGCTGGTGCTGCAGGACCCGACGAGCGCGCTGAACCCGAACCACACGGTGTACGAGGCCGTCGCGGAAGGCCCTCGCATCCACGGAATGGGCGCGAACGAGCGCGAGATCGTCATCAAGGCCCTCGAAGCGGCCGAACTTCGGCCCGCGGAGAAGTTCCTCGACCGGCTCCCGCACGAACTCTCCGGCGGACAGCGGCAACGGGTCGTCATCGCGGGCGCGCTCGCGCTGGATCCCGGCGTGCTCGTGGCCGACGAACCGGTGGCTTCGCTCGACGCGTCGGTGCGAGGGGAGATCCTCGCCCTGTTGCTGCGCCTGCGGCGTGAACTGGGTCTCGCCGGGCTCGTGATCACCCACGACCTCGGACTGGCCTGGAACATCGCCGACCGGGTCGCCGTGATGTATCGCGGGAAGCTCGTGGAGGTCGGCACCGTGGAGGAGGTCCTGCTGGACCCGAAGCACGACTACACGAAGTCGCTGCTCGCCGCGTTGCCCGGTGGTACCGCGCGGGAAACACCCATTGCCGCGCACTCGCACAGGCGCGGTGTGTAACCTCCAATCTCGAAATGGCGACCACGACAGACCCCCCGCAGACGCCCTCGGCCGGTTCCCTCGGCGAGCGGCTCCGGGTGCCTTCCCGGTTCCCGTACCGCACCATCGCGATGGGAACCATAGGCAGCACGCTGCTGATGCTGGCGGCGCTCGGCGCCGGTGGCATCCTCATCCGTGACCCGATCCTGGGACACGGACCGCTGTCGTGGATCCGCTACGGCCACGGCCGCATCCTCGCCAACGCGATGCTCTACACGGGCTTCGCGCTGATCATCTGGGCGTGGGTGCGGCTGGGCCGCTACGCGCTCGCCGGCCGGATCGGCAGCCGCCCGATCGTCATCGCCGCCGCCTGCTGGATGGCGCCGCTGCTGGTTTCGCCGCCACTGTTCACCCGCGACGTCTTCTCCTACCTCGCGCAGGGCGCGCAGCTGCTCAACGGGCTCGACCCGTACGCCAACGGCCCGGCCGAGCTGGTCGTGCTGCCGGACGTCGTGCAGAACGTCCATCCGCTGTGGCAAACCACGCCCGCGCCGTACGGCCCGCTGTTCCTGCTGGTCGCCAAGGGGATCGTCTCGGTGACCGGCAACGACATGATCGCCGGTGTCATCGCGACCCGGCTGGTCCTGATGATCGGCCTGGCCGGGATGCTGTGGTCGCTGCCGCGGCTGGTCAAGCACCTCGGCGGCAAGCTGCCGATCACGTTGTGGCTCGCCATCGCCAGCCCCATGACGGTGATCCACCTCGTCGGCGGTCCGCACAACGACCTGCTGATGCTGGGCTTCCTCACCATCGGCGTGCTGGCCGCGCTGGAGCGCAAGCACGTCGTCGCGATCGTCCTGGTCACCATCGGCATGCTGATCAAGCCCACCGCGGCGTGGGCGCTGCCGTTCCTGGTCTGGGTGTGGGCGAACCACCTGCCCAGCGAGCGGAAGGTGGCCAACTTCTTCCGCGCGGGCGCCGCGTCGGTCGGGATCTTCCTGCCGGTGTTCGTCGCGGGTACGTGGCTCTCGCTCGGCTCGGTCAACCTCGGCTGGCTGACCGGTCTCAAGGCGCCCACGCTGATCGCGAACTGGATGAACTTCCCGACCGGGATCGGCGAGATCTTCTACTCGCTGGTGAACCTGGTGATCGACGTCGAGGTCTCGCCGTTCGTCACCGTCTTCCGGGCGATCGCGATGGTCGGGCTGTTCGTCTTCGCCGGCCGGCAGTGGTGGCTCGCCCGCGACGGCGGGAACCCGGCGATCCACCGGATGGCGATCGTCCTGCTGGCCGGCGCGATCGTCCCACCGCCCTCGCTGCCCTGGTACCTGACCTGGGGTTTCGTGGTCCTGTCGGCTTTCGAATGGCGCCGCAGGAACCTCGCGGTCGTCGTCGCGGTCTCGGTTTTCGTGACGCTGGTCTACTACCCGACGGGGGAGCAGGCCCTATACGACTGGTGGTTCATGGCCGGCGTCGTCGCGGCGAGCGTGTACGCGGCCGCTTCGCTGCTGCGGCCGGATCCGCTCGGGATCATCGCCGCCTGGCGGGGGAAGCCGGTGGAGCAGTTCCTGCCCGCTGAGGCTCCTGAACGCTAGCTTTCCGTGAAGGCCCCCTTGAGGGACCCAGAGTCCCTCAAGGGGGCCTTCACGGACCTCCGACCAGGTCATTCAAAGTGTATAACGACCTATACGGCATGGCGATGGCCTTGTTGCCGTGAACGGCAACAAGGCCAAAAGAAGCTCAAGAAGCGCGCCACCCACTCCAAGAATGAACGAGCGTGCTCACCACGGCATGCGGAGCAGGCTGTGCCTCGTACTGCGGATACTTCTCCCGCAACAGCCGCACCGGCAGCACCTGCTCGTCGGGATCCGTCAGCATCCGGGCGACACCGTCCGCCCGAGCCCACCACAGCCCGTTCCAGTCATCGGAGTAGCGGTCGGTCAGGAAGCTGACCACCGGGTTCTCCGCGATGTTCTTCAGCCGTCGCAACGCCGTCGTGCTCTTCGGCTTGTGATCGATCGCGAACGCCACCGAATCGCCTTCGACAACGAACGTCACCGGCACGAGATGGGGGACGCCGTCCGAACCCGCCGTCGCCAGTCTCGCGATCCGCTCGCCTTCGAACCGCGACCGGGCTTCGGCAGGCGTCATCCGCATGCCCGTGACGGTACCTAGGTCGCGTCCTGGCCCGAACGGCGCACGCGGAGCACGTTGTCCGAACGCGTTCCGTGCTGTCCCTCCGGTCCCGGGAAGTCGTGCGTGATCAGGTCCTGCCGCTCCACGGTCCATTCGCCGTCGGCCAAGGCCAGCGCTTCGAGGACTTCGGCGGTCGTCGGGAAGTGGACGTCCTTGTGCGGCGGCTCGTCCATCCACGTCGGCCAGCCCGCGTGACCGGCGACCACCAGGGTGCCGCCAGGCGCGACGGCCTCGGCGGCGCGGCGGAGTGCCTTGTCCCGCTCGCCGTCCTCCGCGACGGGGGAGTGGAAGAACTGCGCGGAAACGAGGTTGAACCGTCCCTCCGGGAACGACTTCGCCAAGTCGTGACGCTCCCAGGTGATGCCTTCGACTCCGGCCTCCGTCGCGTGCTCGGCGGCGCGCTTGAGCGCGACGTCCGAGATGTCGACGGCGGTGACGCGCCAGCCCTGCTGCGTGAGCCAGATGGCGTCGCCGCCTTCGCCGCATCCGAGGTCGAGTGCCGTCCCCGGCGTGAGCGCGGCGACCTCGTTCACCAGGATCGGGTTCGCCTTCCCGCTCCAGACCTGGTCCTTGTCCCGGTAGAAGTCTTCCCAGAACCGCTGTGTGGAATCCATGACCGCAAGATGCCTCCGGTTCGGCCGGCTCCGCAAGTTCCGTTGCCGTTATGGCAAAACCAGGAGCGTGCCCGCGTCGGCGTCGAGGGTGGCCCGTGCCCCGAGTGGGATGGTCGGCGAGGCCGGGACGTGCCCGACGCCGAAGTCCCAGGCGATCGGCACGCCGAGCGGGCCGAGCCGGTCGAGCATCAGGGCGCGGATCGACTCGGGATCGCCGCAGGACTTCCACGAACCCAGCACGAAGCCCCGAACTCCGTCGAGCCAGCCGGAACGCAGCAACTGGGTCAGCATCCGGTCGATCCGGTAGAGGCTTTCGGTGACGTCTTCCAGCAGCACGATCGCCTGATGTGCCGAACCCTGTTCCGGCGCGCCGAGACTCGACGCCAGCAGGGCGAGGTTGCCGCCGGCGAGCGTGCCGGTCGCGGTGCCGGACACCAGCGGGGACGACGTCGGCGAGGCGATCAACCGCACACTTTCCGGTTCGAACAACGACAGTCGCAGGTGTTCCGCGGCCACCGCGTCGAACAGGGTGGTCGCGGGCAGGGGAGCGAACAGCGTCTCCAGTCCCAAGTGGACGTTCACCGCCCGGTGCAGCGCGGTGACGTCGCTCGACCCGGCGAACATCTTGGGTCCGGCGGCCCTCAGCGCCGCCCAGTCGACCAGGTCGAGCATCCGCTGCGAGCCGTAGCCGCCGCGGGCGGCGAGGACGCAGGTCACTCCGGGGTCCAGCCAGGCGCGGGTGAACTCGGCTGCCCGCGCCTCGTCGGAGGCCGACAGATAACCGGTGGGCGCCGCGCGGACGCATTCGCCGACGTGGACTTCGACGCCCCAGCCGCGGAGCACCGGCAGCGCCTCCTCGACGAGGTTCGGCGGGACCGGCCCCGCCGGGGCGACCAAGGCGATCGTGTCGCCCGGTCGCGTCTTCGGTGGCCTCACCGGCTCAGCCGGAGCTTCGGCACGCCGGGCGTCTCGAAGCCGAAGACCTGACCGTAGAACGACAACTCCGCTTCGAGCGCGGCCACGATCGTCTCCGCTTTCCGGAAACCGTGCTGCTCGCCCTCGAACCTCAGGTAGGCGTGCTCGATGCCGCGCCCCGCCAGCCCGGCCACGAACCGGTCCGCCTGCTCCGGCGGGCAGATCTCGTCCTCCAGACCCTGCAGGAACAGCAAGGGGCCGGCGAGGGTGCCCGCGTTGTTGATCGGCGACCGGTCCCGGTAGCGCTGCTCGGCCTCCGGCAACGGCCCGATCAACCCGTCGAGGTAGCGGGACTCGAAGTCGTGCGTCTCGCCGCCGTCACCGGTCCACTGGGTGAGGTCGAGGATCGGGTACATCACGGTGCCCGCGCGATAGGTCGTCGTGGTGGTCAGCGACGCGGCGGAGGTGTACCCGCCGGCGCTGCCGCCGCGGATCGCCAGCCGGTCGCCGTCGACGGTGCCTTCGGCGGCGAGGGCTTCTGCGACGGTGACGCAGTCGGCGACGTCGACGACGCCCCACTGTTCCCGCAGCCGCTCGCGGTAGGCGCGTCCGTAGCCGGTCGAGCCACCGTAGTTGACCGTGACGACTGCGATCCCGCGGCTGGTGAAGTAGGCGATCTCGTAATCGAGCACCGCGCTGTCCCGGCCGGTCGGCCCGCCGTGCGGGTACACGAACAGCGGAGGCCGTTCGCCGTCCGGCGCGGCGAAGTCGGCGTTCGCGGGCAGGTAGACGAAAGCCGGGATCTGGTCGCCGTCGTCGGTCTTGAAGATCCGCTCCACGGGCGTCGACAGGTAGGCGGGCGACGGAGGCTCGGGCGCGGACGCGAGTTCGGTCACCGTCCCGGCTTCGAGATCGACCTTCACGACGGCGCCTTCGCGCTTCGGGCCCGCCGCGACGCCGACGATGTGGCCTTGGTGCACGGCGAAACCGTTGATGGACCATGCGGTCAGGTCGGCGGCGGCCGCCACCGGGGTCACTTCCCGCGTCGCCTCGTCGAGGACGGCGAGCCTGCCCGACGCGAGGACGGCGAACCGGCCGTCCCCGAGCGGGGTGAACCAGCGCGCGCCGAGTTTCCACTGCGCACCGCCGATCTCCTGTTCGGCCGGGGCCAGGTTCGTGATGTCGCCGTCGAGTCCGACGCGGTGCAGATTCCACCAGCCGTCCGGGTCGAGCAGGGCGAGCAGGCTGTCCGCCGACTCCCATTCGACCTGGCAGACGGAGATGTCGGCCGCGCCGGCGAGCACTCGATGAGGTCCGAACGTCCCGTCCTCGCGGAGCTCGGCGACGCACAGTTCCGTGCCGTCCCAAGGCATCGCGGGGTGGTTCCAGCCGAGCCACGCCGCGCGCGTGCCGTCGGGCGAGAGCTGCGGCGCGGTGAGGAAGTGATGGCTGGCCGTGAGAACCCGTTCCCGGCCGCCGTCGAGGGGGACCGCGATGAGGTCACGGGCGATGTCGACGCGCCGCGGGCCGGTGCTGCGCTCGCGTACGAGCCACACTTCTCCGGCCCGGCCGGGCCGGAGATCGCTGTAGCGGATCTGGTGCCGGGTCGCCGGTTCCGGGGTCAGCGGTGCCGTCTCGCCGGTGGTCAGGTCGCGGCGGTAGACGCGCTGATCCGCCCAGTGGGTGAAGACGAGGACGTCGCCGAGGACGAGCCAGGGGCGTCCGCCGTACTCGTGGACCCGGTTCCGGACGTTCCATGGGGCGGGGAGGACGTCCTCGACCGTGCCGTCGGCGCGGGACCGCACGAGGGTCACGCGGCCGCCTTCACCGGTTCTCGCTTCGGCCCACCAGACCTCGTTTCCCGCGGTTCCGAGCCATTGCGCGCTGACTCCCGAGGCCGCGACGTCGGCGGCCGACAGGGGAGACGTCCAGGTGCCGTAAGGGGCGATCTCAACCACAGTCGAAGACTAGGAGCGCCCCTTTGCCCGCGACGGCCCGGGGCACAGCTCGCGCGGCCGGTTTTGTCGAGCGGTTCGCCCTCGGCGGCTGCGCTGATGGGCTCTCGCCGGGAGAAAATACCTCGAACCAGTGGGGCGGCGGATGCCGATCATGGGGCCGTGGCCTAGGGTCAAAGGTGCCATGTCTCGCGTAATCCACGTCTTCCGCCAGCCCGACCGGTTCGTCGCAGGAACCGTCGGTGAGCCCGGCGACCGCACGTTCTACCTCCAGGCGTCCGAGGACGTCCGCACGATCAGTGTGACGATCGAAAAACAGCAGGTCGTGGTCTTGGCCGAAAGGCTCAGCTCGCTGCTGGAAGAGGTCGCCAGCCGGTTCGGCGCGGACGTACCGGACGACGCGCCCGCCGAGCTCCTCGACGTCGACCCCCTGACCGTTCCGGTCGAGGAGGAGTTCCGCGTCGGCACGATGGGGCTCGGCTGGGACGCCGACAGCGGCGCCGTCGTCATCGAACTGCTCGCGATGACGGAAGGCGAGGTGGATGAAACGGTCGTTCTGGACGACACGGAAGAGGGGCCGGACGCCGTGCGCGTCTTCCTGAGCCCTGGCGCCGCGCGCGCGTTCGCGGAACGAGCGGACCGGGTGGTCAACGCGGGTCGCAAGCCGTGCCCGCTGTGCGCGGAGCCGCTCGACCCGGCGGGCCACATCTGCCCGCGCCAGAACGGGTACCGGCGCGACGTCGACGTCCTCGAGGACTGACCAGGTGGCGGAGACTTCGCGGGAGCTGGTGACGCGCGGCAAGATCGACGTCGAAGGCAGGCTCGTCGACGCCTCCAACGTCACGCTCTTCTGCACGATCGAACTCGACGGCGTCACCGGCAACGTCGTCTACAAGCCGGTTTCCGGCGAACAGCCGCTGTGGGACTTCCCGGACGGGACGCTCGCCGGCCGCGAGGTCGCGACGGCGATGATCGCCGACGCGTCCGGGCTCGGCGCGATCCCGCCCACGGTGCTGCGCGACGGGCCGTTCGGGCCCGGCATGGTGCAGCTGTGGATCGAGACCACCGATGAGGAACTGGTCGACGTCCGGTCCCCGGAGAGCCTGCCGGACGACTGGCGCGTCGTGCTGCACGCGCACGATCGCGACGGTGAGCCGGCGGTGCTCGCGCACGCGGATCGGCAGGGCATACGGGAACTGGCCGTACTGGACATCGTGGTCAACAACACCGACCGCAAAGGCGGCCATGTGCTCGCCGGCGCCGACGGTCGCGTCTACGGCGTGGACCACGGGATCTGCCTGCACACCGACCCGAAGCTGCGGACGGTGCTCTGGGGCTGGATCGGCGAGCGGCTGACCGAAGTCGAGGTCGGCAAGCTACGCGGCCTGCGTGAGCTGCTGGACGGGGAACTCGGCGACGCGCTCAGCGAGCACCTCACCGGTTTCGAGATCCGCGCGTTGGCCGAACGTACCGACCTGTTGCTGGCGGAGGGTGTCTTCCCGGAGCCGGGTGACGACTGGCGCGCCATCCCGTGGCCGCTGTTCTGATGGACGATCAGGCGCGTGCGCGCCTGATCAAGCGATTCGGCGAAGACGTCACGACCTGGTGCGGCGAACTGCCCGCCCTCGTGGCGCGGTTGGCGCGGCAGTGGGGTCTCACCGTCGTCGACGCGAAACCGGGCAACAGCGGCCGGACTCTGATCTGCGTCGGAGACGACGGCACCAAGAAGGTCCTCAAGCTGACCCCGGATCGGACGATCGCCGAGTCCGAGGCCGCCGCGCTGCGGGCGTGGAACGGCTGCTCGCGGGTTGTCCAGGTGCTCGACAGCGAACTCGCCGACGGGGCGATCCTGCTGGAGGGCATAGATCCCGGCACGCAGCTGCTGGAGGCGGGGGCGAACGTCCCGTGGGCCGAGGTCGGCGACCTGTTGACCCAGATCCACGCGGTGACCCCGCCGCCGGGTTTTTCGACGCTGGAAGATCGTGTCGTCTTCATGTACCGGCTCGCCGAGCGCGGACTACGTGGTTCGGTGGCCGAAGCGACGCTGTCGCTGGAGACCCTCGATCGCGCACGCCTACGTGCGCTGACTCTCGCGGCCGGTGGGACGGGGAACGCGATCGTGCACGGCGACCTGCATCCGGGCAACGTCCTCGACGGCGGGCCCGGCAGGGGAGCGGTCGCGATCGATCCGCGGCCGAGCGTCGGCGACCGGTCCTTCGATCTGGCCGACTGGGTGACGTTGCCGATGCGCGACGGTGGAACGCTCGAAGACGGCTTCGACGCGATCGCGCCGCATCTGCCGGGATTCGACGCCGAGCGGGTCCGCGCGTGGTGTGTCGCGCTTTCGCCGCTGTTCGTGATGCGCCCGCTCGAGCGGGATGAGCGGAGCCCGTTCGTCGAAGCGATGCTGTCATTCTGTTGGTGAACCTGAGTCCGCGATCGACGTCGGCAGGGCGGCGGATGGCCGCCTGACCGGCGTGGCGGGGAGACGCTGACCTCGGGCACCGATAGCGTCGACCGCCGTGCGCTCCCATTCGTACGACGACGTGTTGTCCGGCCCGCGCAAGCGGAAGATCCCCGAGGTGCCCGCGGAACCGGGGCTCGTGGTCGAAGACCCGGCCAGCGGCTATTGCGGTGCCGTCGTGAAGATCGAGTACGGAAATGTCGTCCTCGAAGACCGGCACGGTAAGCACCGCGTGTTCCCGCTGAACCCGGCGGGTTTCCTGCTCGAGGGCAAACCGGTCACGCTGGTACCGGCGAAGGCGGCCCCGAAGACCCCCGCCCGGCGGATCTCCGCGTCCGGGTCGGTCCAGGTCCAGGGGCTCAAGGCCCGGGTCGCCCGCGATTCGCGCATCTGGGTGGAGGGCAAGCACGACGCCGAACTCGTCGAACGGGTCTGGGGACACGATCTGCGGGTCGAAGGCGTGGTGGTGGAACCACTCGATGGGGTGGATGTGCTGTCCGACCGCATCGGCGAATTCGGCACCGGACCCGGTCGTCGCCTCGGTGTACTGGTCGACCATCTGGTCGCGGGCAGCAAGGAGTCCCGGATCGTCGACGCGGTCCGCGACGAGAACGTGCTGATCACGGGACATCCGTACATCGACATCTGGGAGGCCGTGAAGCCGTCGGTCGTCGGCATCCGTGCCTGGCCGGCGATCCCGCGCGGCACGGAGTGGAAACAGGGCGTCTGCGACGCGCTCGGCTGGGGTGAGCCGTGGGAGGGCTGGCAGCGGATCCTGGCGGCGGTCAGCAGCTACCGGGATCTGGAAACGCCGCTGATCGGAGCGGTGGAACGACTCATCGACTTCGTCTCCGATCCAGGCGAGGAGCCCTGAATGCCCGGTTTGCGTGGGGTCACGCAAGGTCACGCATCGGTCACGTCGGTTTCGCTTCTTCGGTATGAATCGGCGCGATCTGGGAGCATGAGCGCATGACAGGCGCTCTCATCTGGCTGATCGCCGGCATTCTCTTGATCATCGCCGAGCTGCTCTCGGGTGATCTGTTCCTGCTCATGGTCGGTGTCGGAGCCCTGTTCGGGGCGGGCTCGGCCGCCTTGACCGGAAACCCGTTCATCGACGTCGCGGTGTTCGCCGTCGCCTCGGTCGGGATGCTCGTCCTCGTCCGCCCGACCCTCAAACGCCGGTTCCTCGCGGGACCGGACATCAAGACCAACACCGACGCGCTGATCGGCGCGCGAGCGGTAGTAGTGTCCACAGTGGACGGCGATGCGGGCCAGGTGAAGCTGGCCGGTGACGTCTGGTCGGCACGGAGCATGACCGAAGGGGAACCGATCGCCCCGGGGACATCGGTGACGGTCGTCGAGATCTCGGGCGCCACGGCGGTCGTCTCGGCCGACGTGTGAGCCGGATGGCCGCACCGCAACAGGTTTCTACGTAAGGGGAAGGTAGTTGTCAGAGACAGTGGTGTTCATCGTCGTCGGACTGCTCGCGTTGTTCGTGGTCGTCGTGGTGGTCAAGGCGATCATGGTGGTGCCGCAGGCGCAGTCAGCCGTGATCGAACGGCTGGGCCGGTTCCGGACGGTGGCTTCTCCCGGCCTGACGTTTCTGGTGCCCTTCCTGGACAAGGTGCGGGCGCGGATCGACCTCCGCGAGCAGGTCGTCTCGTTCCCGCCCCAGCCCGTGATCACCGAGGACAACCTGACGGTGTCCATCGACACGGTCGTGTACTTCCAGGTCACCGACTCGCGGGCCGCGGTCTACGAGATCTCGAACTACATCGTCGGTGTCGAGCAGCTGACCACCACGACCCTGCGTAACGTCGTCGGTGGCATGAGCCTCGAGCAGACGCTGACCTCGCGCGACTCGATCAACAGCCAGCTGCGTGGCGTGCTCGACGAGGCCACCGGCCGCTGGGGCATCCGCGTCGCCCGGGTCGAGCTGAAGGCGATCGACCCGCCGCCCTCCATCCAGGACTCGATGGAGAAGCAGATGCGCGCCGACCGTGAGAAGCGCGCGATGATCCTGACCGCCGAAGGTCAGCGTGAATCGGCGATCAAGACCGCGGAAGGTCAGAAGCAGAGCCAGATCCTCGCGGCCGAAGGTGCCAAGCAGGCGGCGATCCTGAGCGCGGAGGCGGAGCGGCAGTCGCGGATCCTGCGAGCACAGGGTGAGCGTGCCGCTCGGTACCTGCAGGCGCAGGGTCAGGCGAAGGCCATCGAGAAGGTCTTCGCGGCGATCAAGGCCGGACGTCCCACGCCCGAGGTCTTGGCGTACCAGTACCTGCAGACCCTGCCGCAGATGGCGCAGGGCGACGCGAACAAGGTCTGGATGATCCCGAGCGACTACGGCAAGGCCCTGGAGGGCTTCGCCCGCGCGCTCGGCGCCCCTGGCGACGACGGCGTGTTCCGCTACGAGCCGCCGAAGGAAGACCTTGTCGAGAAGCCGGATCTGGAGGACGAAGAGGTCCAGGGCTGGTTCGACACTTCAAGCGACCCGAAGGTCGCCGAGGCCGTCGCGGCCGCGGAAGCCGTGGCGCGCAAGGAAGTTCCGGCGCTGGGTGTCGCCACGCCGCGGCAGGAGCCGCCCGCTCCGCGTCAGGTTCCCAAGGCCGCGCCGGCTCCTGAGCCGGAGGCGGCCCCGGAGCCCCCGCGGCAGCAGGTTCCGCCGCCCTCCCGGCTGCCGCAGCCGCCCGCCGGTCCGCAAGGCGGCCCGCACCAGGGACCGCCGTCGCAGGGGCCGGGCAGTGGCCCGTTCCCGCAGCAGGGGCCGTTCGGCGGTCCGCAGGGTGGTCCGCCGCCGCAGCGCTGAACATGGACATGAGAGAGGGTCGTCCCGTGCGGGACGACCCTCTCTTGTGTCTTTACGGGGTTCCGGCCAGCTGGTCGTGAGTGGCACGACCTCGATCAACGGAGGATCGGGGACGTTGAGTGTCCCGGATCCTCCGTTGATCAAGGTCGGAAACGGCGGAAGGACCGTTCAGCTCCTGAGGAAATCGAGCGTCCGGTACTCGTCGACCACGGAGGCGAGCTCGGCGATGCGGGCCTGCCCGGCGTCGACGAGCCGTTGCCCGGCGCGCGCCCACTGCTCGAGATCGGGGGACATCGGCGGGATCTCGGCCAGGATCTCCGCGCTTTCGGCGAGGCTGAGTCCGACCCGTTGGGCGGCGACCGCGAGCCGGATGCGGCAGATGGCGTCGACCGTGAACCGGCGTGCGTTGCCCGCGGTGCGCTCGGCGGTGATGACACCGTAGCGCTCGTAGTACCGGACGGCGTTGGCCGAGACCCTGGCCTTTCTCGCGACCTCGCTGACGGTCAGCCGGGCATCGAGCGGGGTTCGTGTCGACGTCGTCATGCCGTGCTCCGTACCGTGGTCGGTTTCGTTGCCGGGGCGGGCCGGGTCCCCAGCCTGACCACCAGGGCGAGCACCATGAGGGCGAGGACACCGATGAGAGTCAGACGATACGCGTCGACGATCTCCCCGGTGAGCGCCGAACCCGCCGACGGATCGTTCAGCGCGGCCAGACCCCGCCCCGCGGTGGCTGCCGCTATCAAACCGGTGAACACCGCGCTCACCGCCGCGGTGCCGACCGCGCTCGCGATGGTGCTGGCCAAGGGGAGGATCGCGGAACCGGATGCGAGGTCCGGCCCGTGCAGGTCGCGGCCCGCGCTCACGATGGTGGGCATCATGATCGCTCCGGTACCCGCCCCCTGGAGTACTCCCAATATCGCCAGCGTTGTGTACGGAGTATCCGGCGTGAGGACGAGCACGGTCAGAGCGGTCGAGGCGATCGCCAGGCTCAGCCCGGTCCCGACGACGATCCGCGGGCCGAAGCGTTCCAGGAGGCGGGCGGCGAGCTGGATGCTGATGCCCATCCCGATCGTGCCCGGCACCATCATCACCGCGCTGATCAGCGCCGAGTCGCCGCGGATCACCTGGATATAGGCCGGCATCAGCAACATCGAGCCGAAGTACGGCGCGGCGTACAGCACGAGGACGGCGGCGTTGCGCCCGAACGTCCGGTCACGCATGAGCCGGACGTTCAGCAGTGGTGCGGGATGACGCCACGAACGACGCGTGAACACGGCTATGAGTGCCAGTCCGGCGGCGACGATCGCCATCCGGACGTCCACGCCGATCGTCTCTTCGCTGAATCCGTACGCCACCGCGACGACGCCGGGGACGAGAAGCAGACCGCCGGCGACATCGATCGGGGTGCGTTCCGCCGACGGGGTGTCGGCGGGCACCCAGCACAGCACGCCCACGACGGCGAGCAGGGCGGGCGGAACGGTGATGAACAACAGTGCCCGCCATGACAGGACGTCCAGCAGGATTCCGCCGAGCAGCGGGCCGAGGATCGGCCCGATCAGCAAGGGAAGACCGGTGATCGTGGTCATCCGGCTCCGGCGTTCCGGGGCCACCGCGCCGAAACCGATGGTCATCCCCAAGGGGTTGATCAGGCCGCCGGCGAGGCCCTGCGCCGCGCGGGCGGCGATCAGCCAGCCCAGATCCCCGGCGGCTCCGGCGGCAGCGGACGCCGCCGCGAACACGAGCAGCGCGGCCAGGTACACCCGGCGCGCTCCCCATCGTTGCGCGAAGGTCGCCGCGAGCGGCATCGCGGCGACCATGCCGAGCGCGTAGGCGGTCGCGATCCACTGGATCGTGGTGAGCGACGCGGAGAAGGTCGTCATGAACCGCGGCAGGGCGACGGCGACGATCGTGGTGTCGAGAACGGCCATCAAGCCGCCGAGTGCGATCACCGCCGCGATGCGCAGTTCTCGTCCGGTCAGGCGGTTCATGCCGCACTCACCCGCTCCGCGACGCGTCCGGCGCGCAGGGTGCGGGCCCACCAGCCCAACTCGGTCATCGTCGCGGCCAGCGCGCCGCGCTCGCCTTCGGTGCCCTCGTACCCGTTCGGGCCGAGACGGGTCCACGGAGCGCTCAGCAGCACCGCGTCGCGGATGGTGGTGGCCCTCAGTTCGGGGAAGATCAGCCGCAGTTGCTCGACCGCGCGGATGCCGCCTGATCCCGCGCCGTAGCCGACGAACGCGACGGGCTTGTACGCCCACTCGGTGAAGTGCCAGTCGATCGCGTTCTTCAGCGCCGCCGGGAAACTGTGGTTGTACTCGGGGGTGACGACGAGGTAGGCGTCGGCCGCGTGCAGCCTCCCGCTGATCACCGTCTCGGTGCCGCCGGGGCGTGTTCCCCGCAACGGCAGATCGATGTCGGCGAGGTCGATCGGGTCGACCTCCAGGCTGTCGATCGCGGCGAGTTCGGTCAGCAGCCAGCCCGTGATGGCGTCGGCGAAGCGTTCGTGCCGGACGCTGCCGATGATCACGGCGAGGCGGATGGGGGACTGTGTGGTGGTTTCCGTGCTCATGCCGACGACGCTAAAAGTTCGTCCATAGGCGAACTCAAGCCATTGCGGCTCTGGTCACGAACCCTGGACCTCAATATAGATCTAGGTTGTACGGGATGCCGGGTTGACATGTAGGAAATCTCCTACGTAGGTTGCGGGCATGAACATCGACCGCATCCAGTTCCTCACCGTGCAGGTGTCCGATCAGGCCAAGGCGCGGGACTTCTACGTCGGCAAGCTCGGTTTCGACCTGCTCGTCGAAGTCAGCGGCCCGCACGGTCCGTTCGTCATGGTCGGCCCCAAGGGGGCGGAGACCGGGATCGTCCTGGTCGACCGCGCCGTCGGCGGGCTGGATTCCGATACGCGCGTGCACTTCCAGTTGAGCACCACCGACGTCGATGCCGACATCGCGGAGCTTCGCGCCCAGGGCATCGAAATCGAGGACGCGGAGGAGTTGCCGTGGGGTCGGGTGACGTCCCTGAAGGATCCCGACGGCAACGCGATGGGGCTACTCGAACCTTCGGGCTACGGGAACTGGCCGCGCTAGTGCCGGTCAACGACGACGTCTTCGCCGCGCTCGCCAACCCGGCCCGCCGTGAGGTGCTGGGCATCCTTCTCGATGGCCCGCGGGCGGCGGGTGAGATCGCCGAACGGTTCGACATGCGGCGGCCAAGTCTGTCGGAACACCTTCGGGTGCTCCGTGAGGCTGGGCTCGTCCGGGAAGAGAGACAGGGCCGCAATCGCGTCTACTCTCTGGAGGCCGCTCCGCTGCAGGAGGTCTCCGACTGGCTTTCGCCGTACGAGCGATATTGGCGCGGCAAGCTGGGCAACCTGCGCGAACTGCTGGACGAGGAGGACTTCTGAACGACGAGGATCCGACGGCGGTTCACGTCGACCAGTTCCTGGCGCATCCGCCGCGCAAGGTGTGGCGAGCGCTGACCGAACCGCAGTTGCTGGAACGCTGGCTGCGCATGCCGAACGACATCAAACCCGTTGTGGGGCAACGGTTCGAACTACTCGCGGACCCTGTTCCCGCCGCCGGCTTCGCGGGCGGCCCGGTCGCCTGCGAGGTGCTGGCCGTGGAGCCGGAGCGGTTGCTCAGCATCAGCTGGGGTCCAGAGTGGACGGTCACCTGGCGGCTCGAGCCGGAGGGCCGCGGGACCCGGCTGTTCCTCAGCCACGAGGGCTTCGACCCGGAAGACGAATTCCAGCGGATGTCACGCCGGATCATGGGCGGCGGCTGGCGTACCGGGGTTCCGAAGGCACTGGCGCGCGTATTGGACGAGATGCCGGACTAGAGGACCCAGCCGCCGGACCGGCCCTCGACAGCGGGTCTAGGATCCCCGCTGTGACGGACGAGAAACCGCTCCGAGCCGATGCCCGCCGTAACCGCACACGGGTGTTGGAGGCCGCGGAGCGCGTCTTCACGGCCAAAGGCACCAGTGCGCCGACCGAAGAAGTCGCCCGTGAAGCAGGTGTCGGGGTCGGCACCGTGTTCCGGCACTTTCCGACGAAAGAAGCGCTGCTGGAAGCGGTACTCTTCGCGCGCCTTCACCGCTTCGTCGACGAAGCGGAGGCCACGGTGGCCGCCGACTCGCCCGACCCGGGCGCCGCGTTCTTCGGCTTCCTGACCGGCTGGATCGAGATGGCCGGTGCCAAGAACGCCTATTTCGAAGCCCTGTCGGCGGCCGGGGTCACTGTGCCGTCGGCCGGGTCCGTCATCGGCGTCCGCTTGAAGGACGCTCTCGGCGTGCTGCTCAGCCGGGCGCAGGGCACCGGTGACGTCCGCGACGATCTCGGCGTCGACGAACTGATCGCGGTGATCATCGGAACGGCGAAGGCGGCGGAGCATGCCGGGCCCGAGTTTCGGGCCCGGACGATCTGCATCCTCTTCGACGGGCTTCGGCCGCGTCAGGCGTAGGGGGCCATCGTCGGCCGCTTCGGCGTGAGCGCGTCGCCCGAGGATTCGCCACGCAGCCTGCGCTTGATCCACGGGACAGCGTGCTCCTTGCCCCACTGGAGATTCTCGGTCCGCCGCGCCTGCGGGCTCAGCGGCGGTCGCGGTCCGAGCACGGCGGGCGTCAGCTTGTGCGGTTCGCCCAGCGCGTCAAGGACGGCGATGGCGATCTCGTTGTGTCCCGAGGAGTTCAGGTGCAGGCGGTCCGGCGCCCACAGTCGCCTGTCCCGCAGCCGGCGCATGGCCCACATGTCCACCAGCAGCGCCCCGTGCCGCGCGGCGATGCCACGGACATGCTCGTTGTAGATCGCGACGCGGCCCCGGATCTTGCGGAACAAGGCGTCTTCGACCCCGTCGACACCGGTGAAGAGGATGACCCGCGCACCCGTGGCGACGACTTTGCCGACCGCGACGTCGTAGTCCTCGATGAGTGCGTCGATGTCGACCTTCGGCCGCATCAGGTCGTTGCCGCCGGCGTACAGCGTCACGAGATCCGGGTTCAGCGCGAGCGCCGGATCCAGTTGCTCCGCGAGGACCTGTCCGAGGAGTTTGCCGCGGATCGCGAGGTTGGCGTAGCGGAAGTCCGGGTGGTTGGCCGCGAGGCTGCCCGCGACGCGGTCAGCCCAGCCGCGGACGCCGTTGGGGGACGACGGGTCCTCGTCGCCGACACCCTCGGTGAAGGAATCCCCGAGACAGACTAAGCGGTTGGTCATTCGACAACCCGCGGGATACGTCCCTCGAATGGTGATGGCATACCCGGATGCTACCCAGCGGGTGAACTCTGCTTGGCGGCCCCTGCCATTCAGGCCGCACGTCGTATGGAGGTGGGCGCGAGGTCGGCGCTCCTCTGCTCATGTCATCTGTATCGGGTTGGACCAGCCGAGCAGAGCTCCTCGCCGGGCTGATAGGCAGCATCTTGGCGCCACGGGCGAGCTCACTGCGGCCTCGCTGCCCTGAAACCTGGCGTTGACGGGCCTCCTCGCTGGCGTGGTGGGGTTGGCGACGGGAGCGGGCTCGCCAGAGCGATCTGGCGCATTCTTGACTATTCAGAAGAGACATGAACTCCGATCAGAATGCCCGATTTGCGCACTTTGCGTGGCTTCGTGCGGAGGCGCGGTCTCCCGCGCGGACGGCCACTCGGTCGTCGCGCGCCAGGGCAGAGCCGCCGTATCCCACGTCGAGCTGGATCGTGCTCGCGTCCCGCTCGACCGGGGCCGCTTCGGTCTGGGTGGTCTCGGCCAGGCGCGTGTTCGAGAGCGCGAGGACGTGAGCGCCGACGGGGCGACGCTCGGCCTCGTAGGAGTCGAGCAGGGCGAGCGGAGCGCCGTCGTTCACGACGGCGGCGAATTTCCATGCGAGATCGTGGGCGTCTTGGATTCCGGTGTTCATGCCCTGGCCGCCGACCGGCTAGTGGACGTGTGCCGCATCACCGGCCAGGAACACGTCCTTGACGCGGTAGCGCTCGACCAGACGGACGTTGGCGCGCCACACCGAGGTCCACTCGGGTTAACGGACGTTGGCGCGCCACACCGAGGTCCACTCGGGTTAGTGGATGCGGATGTCGGTCCGGCCCGCTCTCTACTCGAGGGTGGTCTGGAGGTCGGCGAGGCTGAGCCGAGGCTCCGCGCAACAATCGCGCCACCGCGCGTCACCTGGCCGTCGGCACCTGTTGAGTTCATCGGAATGGCCATCCGGCCATCCGCGATCACACGTTCGGCGATGCCGAGATCCTCGAAGATCTCCAAAGTGCGCGGTTGCACGCCCTTGCCGCTGGAGCCCGGACGCGGACCGGGCTCCGCCTCGATCAGCCTGCGATCGCCGATGCTGAGCGCGCCCCGGAAACTACCGGGATGTCGGGTGCCGTGTGTGTGGGTGCGCCGCTGGGTGATGGCGACGGGAAGGTCTTGCGTGTACTTCTGCCTGGTCGTCGACATATCCGATCGCTAGCCTGACCGACGGGTTCCGTATTCCTGAAGACTGTCGGAAAGATGGTGGTGGCAGCATGAAAAAACGGTTCGCTGGTTTGCTTGCCGTGGTTGGTCTGACTTCGGCACTTTTGATCACCGGGACCGTGACGGCCGCGGCTGCGCCCGCGGATGACTGTCGACATTACAGTTTGTCGGGGCCGAGGCAATCGGGTCAAGTCGCCGTGCTGTGCATGAGAATCAGTCCTTATCGTGACACCGGGAAGTACGCGGCCCATTGGACGATCACGAGCGCCAAGGCCAACACCAAGGTGCTGGGGTATTTCGACAGCAAGTTGCTCAATCTCAGCACCACTTATTCCTGGTGGACGTTCGACAAGGTCGTCACGGTCGGCGCTTGCGTGAACAACGAGTGTGGTACCTGGGTGGACATCTGGAGGCATGTCTAGGAATGGCCGGAGGAATTCTTCCGGTGGTTCTGCTGGTGGTTGCTCATGATGGTGGAGGTTGTTCTCCCGATAGGTGGAATCGAAGTCGCGGTACCACTCAACCAGAGGATTTGACGTGTCGCTACGAATCAAGGAATTCCACCGTCGTTCCGCTCGACGTCTCTCGCGAACCCGACGCAGGTGAGCCCGGCGGTCGGGTCGCCGAGATCCGGACCGCGCCCGCTGCACCATCCAGGATGTCCTTTCGGATACATCACCTGGGCGGAACTGTCCGGTGCCTCCGCTTGATCAGGCATCCTCTGCCGGCCCTGCATTTTCCCCGGTCATGGTGCGGTTTGTGAACGGAACTGCAGCTTGGTGCGTGGCGGATCGGGGAATCGGCATGAAGCTGCCGGCGGTGATCGTTGAATTCCTCGAGCCGGTGCGGTTGAGTTCGTTGATCATCGTCGCGAGGAAAGAACCGGATACCGGACGCGTACCCGGGAGGTGAGCTTGGATCCCACCCGGCCGTCGGCAGGTCTCGGTCGAATCATGGAGGACTTGGGCAGCACACTGGTCGAACTCGTCTGCGGTGACCCGGCAGGCTCCCCCGAGATCGGGGGCGTCGTCATCTACGACCCGCGTGACGAACTGGCGCTTCCCCACTGTGCCCTCGTGCTGGGCGTCGGCGTGCACGATCGGGCCCAGATCGCCGGCCTGCTCTCCCAGTTGGGTGAACACGGCGCGTCGGCGCTTATCGTGCGGGCTCCGGTGCGGGCGGACTCGGTGATCAAGGAAGCATCACGGCGTTCCGGTGTCGCGCTGCTCGGACTGGCGCCGGGAGCGTCGTGGGACCAGTTGGCCGCGATGATCCGTTCGCTCGTCGACGACGGCGATCGAGGTGAGATCGAGCGGGAAACCCTTGGCGGACTGCCTTCGGGTGATCTCTTCGCCCTCGCCAACGCGGTTTCCGCGCTGGTCGGCGCCCCGGTCACCATCGAGGACCGAGGTTGCCGCGTCCTGGCCTTCTCCGGAGGGCAGGAGGAGACCGACCCCTCGCGAATCGCGACCATCCTCGGCAGGAAGGTACCGGCACGGCTCGCGAGAAGTCTCGAGGAGGGCGGCATCCTCCATGAGGTTTATCGCAGCAGGCAGCCCGTGTACATCGAGGCCTTGCCGGTCGACGAGTCGGTGCTTTCCACGCCACGGGCCGCGATGGTGGTCCGGGCGGGGGATGAGGTGCTCGGGTCGATCTGGGCTGCCGTGCAGGCGCCGCTTTCCGGGGAACAATGCGCGGCGCTCCGTGACGCGGCGAAACTCGTGGCACTGCACATGATGTGGCTGCGGACCGGGAGCGACGTCGAACGCCGTCTGCGGGCAGGGCTGGTCGGTACCGCGTTGGAGGGTGGTTCCGGAGCGGCCGAGGCGGCGCGCAGGTTAGGGCTGGCAGCGCACTCCTGCGTGGTGCTCGCCTTCGCGCTCGCTGCCGTCCCCGGCGACGAAGCGCAGTACATCGCGGAACGGCAGCAGGTCGTGGACGCGCTCGCGCTGCATTTGGGGGCGGTGCATCCCCGAGCCGCCACGGCCTTGGTCGGCGATGTCATCTATGCCGTCCTGCCCGTTCCCGGCGATGACGAGGCGGCGGAGGACCGCGCGGTGCGGATCGCGGCGGACTTCCGCAACCGGCTTGGT
Source organism: Amycolatopsis decaplanina DSM 44594 (assembly GCF_000342005.1). Taxonomy (GTDB): domain Bacteria; phylum Actinomycetota; class Actinomycetes; order Mycobacteriales; family Pseudonocardiaceae; genus Amycolatopsis; species Amycolatopsis decaplanina. Next base: position 218,913 of record NZ_AOHO01000075.1, on the reverse strand, counting down.
GACCGGTTGAGCGTGCTCGTCGGCGTCGGCCCCAGCACACTCGGCAGTACGTCCTTGTCCCGGTCACGTGCGGGTGCCGACCGCGCATTGCGTGCGCTCCGCGAAGGGCGCAGCGGCCGTACGGTCGCCCGTACCTGCGATGTGCTCAACGAGATTCTGCTGCTGGAGATGGCCGAGCTGATCGCGGAGCACGGCGACACTCCGGCAGGGCCGGTGGCGCGGCTGCGTGCCTACGACAGCACGCACAACACCCACCTCGTGGAAACGCTCGACGCCTGGCTCGACGCGTTCGGCGACATCCCCGCGGCGGCCAACGAGATCTTCGTGCATCCCAATACTTTCCGGTACCGGTTGCGCAGGCTCGCGGAGATCAGCGGACTTGACATCGGTGATCCCGAGGCCCGGTTCGCCGCGATGCTGCAACTGCGGTTGTGGCGGCACACGTCCTAGCGAAGCGAAGGGGTCGCCAGAGGCGAGGTGCCGGGCTCGGAGCCGCTGCCTGCCCGCGTGTGCTGAAGGCACCGGCAGCCGCTGTCGGCCTGCCAGTGCGCGGCCGAACGCGGCGCCGTGCGAAATGAGGTCATGAGCGGAGCGGCCGGATCATCCGTCTTGGCGAGGAGCTCGAGCCGGATCGCCGTGCTGGTCAGCGCCTCGATGCGAGCACGATGATCACGGAACCACGCGGCGGGGTCACCCATCGCGACTTCGCCGGTGCCGAACGCCGCCACCGCCTGCCGGATGGTCGCCGCGTACCGGCCACAGAGCCGTGCCACGGCCTGCCGGAACATGTCTTCGCGGCTGTCGGACCAAGCTTCGGCCGCGACCGCCAGCCGGACCAGGCTTGCCATCCGGTACACGAAGCCGTCACGCTCGAGCAGATACGCGTCCGCCAGCCGATCGAGGACATCCTCCGCTTCTGCCTCGGAGATCTCACCCAGTTCCGCCGCCATCCACGGCACATAGGACGGAGCGTCCGCGATCGCGAGTGCGGCGAGCATCCGCCCGTCGCACTCGCCGAGCGCCCGGTAAGCAGCCACCGGCTCGGCCCGCACCCGCGGGTCACCGGCCGACAGCTCCGCGAGGCGGCGGCCGGGGTCGCGCAGCCTGGCGACCAGGCGCGTGACCGTCCATTGTGGCCTGCTCGACAACCGGGACGCCGCCGCCTGCAAGGCGAGCGGGTGGTGGTCGCACAATGCCGCCAGCTCTTCGAGCACGCCGGGACCGGTGCCGTCCCGTGTGCCGATCAGCTTGGTCAACAGCGCCAAAGAATCCTGGGGGAGCAAAGGCCCAAGGTGGACTGTCGTGTCCGGCAGGCCGTGCAGGTGTTCGCTGGTGGTGACAACCATGGCGCAGCCCGGGGCCGCCGGTAGCAGCGCCCTGACCTGACTCATGTCGGAGGCGTTGTCCACGAGCAGCAGCACCTGGCGGTCACGAAGAAACGAACGGTAGTGCGCGGCGGCTTCGTCGGCCGAGTGCGATGCCGCGAAGGTGCTGACGTCGAATGCACGTAGCACGCGCCTGATCGCTTCTTCCGCCGACACTCCGCTGAGATCGAGGTAGACCTGGCCGTCCGGGAACGCTTCCGCGACCCGGTGACAGGCGTGCACGGCCAACGCGGTCTTGCCGATACAACGTTGCCCGGTCAGCATCACGAGCGAAGGCCTCGCGAGGCCGGGGCGTGCCACCGCGTTGATGACACGCGCGAGTTCGGGGTCGCGACCGGTGAAGTGCGGGATGTCCGGGGGTAGCTGAGCGGGCGACGGCCGTGACCCGCACTTGACGCGTTTCGGTGTGAGCAGTTCCTCGCTGGAGCGCAGAATCGCCCTGTGCAGCTCTCGCAGCCGTGCGGCGGGTTCCAGGCCGTGGAGCCCGAGAAGTTGCCGGCGATGGCCCTGATAGACCTCCAGAGCTTCGACCTGGCGTCCGAGCCGGTAGTGCGCGGTCATCAGCAGACTGGTGAAGCGGTCCTGCAGTGGATGCTCCGCCGCCAGCTTCGCGAGCTCACCGACGGCCGACGCTTCCGCTCCGATCGCCAGTTCCGCTTCGAACCGTTCGGCCAGGACCGCCAGCCGCAACTCGTTGAGCCGCACCCGTTCCGGCTCGGCGAAGCCCGGGCAAGTGTTGTCCAGCGGAGCGCCACGCCAAAGCTCCAGGGATTTCCGAAGCAGCCGCGCTCCTTGCTCGTGTCGTTCCTCGGCATTGGCCGCCCGTCCCAGTGCGACGAGCCGCTCGAACTCGGTCAGATCGAGCCAGATCGTCTCCGGTTCGATGACATATCCCCGGGATCTCGTCTGGAGAACTTCCCGGTGTTCGCCACATCTGAGAACCTTTCGCAAGGTCGCGACGTAGGAATGCACCAGCGCTTGCGCCGTCTTCGGTGGTTCTTCCGGCCAAAGCGTGTCGATGATCCGGGACACCGAAAGCGGTTGCCCGCCGGAGAGGAGTAACGCGGCCAGCACGGTCCTCGGCTTCGCGCCGCCCAGTGGCAGCGCTGAGTCGTCCTTCCAGGCCTCGATCGCTCCCAGCAGGCGGAATTTCATTCGTGCTCATCCCTGTCGTCGAGCGCTTGTCGCTTCGACTTCATATTCTTCAGGTCCGGCGTGAGCGCCGGCGTTGTGGCGGGAGCCGAATCGGGCAGGGGAGTTTGGTACCCGGAAACGAAGACACGCGAGACATCCGGAGCGGCGACACTGGGTGTCCGGAATGTCTCGCGTGCCGTTTTCGTCGTGCGGAGGGGGGTGACCGCACGTGAGCCGAAGTGTGCCCGAGGAGGCTGGGAAAAAACCTGGGCGGAATCTTCCGCGGATCCGATCCCAGGTTTTCTCCTGGAGGCCTGTTCGTCAGCTGGGTACCGAGATCCGATCGCGGCGACGATTGACCACGCGCCAGCCGATCACGAGCACGATGACGATGGCGGGCATCGAGTAGAAGGCGATCTTTTCCGCTCCTTCCGAGAAGCCCATCAGCACGATCACCAGCAGGAGGAAGCCCAGGGTGGCCCAGCCGGTGTAGGGCGCTCCCGGCATCCTGAATCGCGGACGTTCCACTTCTCCGCGAAGTGCGGCTTGCCGCAGCCGCATCTGGCAGATGATGAGCGTGGCCCAGGTGGACACCACGCCGAACGAGGCGATCGCGGTCGTGATGTCGAATGCCTGCTTCGGCACCAGGTAGTTGAGCACGACACCCAAGACGTAGACGGAGCAGGTGAAGAGGATCCCGCCGTAGGGAACGTGGTGCTTGTTCATCCGGCCGGCGAATTCGGGTGCTTCACCCTTGTCGGAGAGCGCGCGCAGGATTCGCCCGGTGGAGTAGAGACCGGAGTTGCAAGAGGACAGCGCGGCGGTGAGCACGATCGCGTTCATGACGTCACCGACGGCCGGAATGCCGAGCCGAATGAAGACCGTGACGAACGGGCTTTCACCCGAGCTGTAGAACGGCCACGGCACGAGCATCGCCAGCAACAGTACCGAACCGACGTAGAACACGGCGATCCGCCACACGACACTGTTGACCGCCTTGGGAACGACCTTGCCGGGGTCCTGGGTCTCCCCGGCGGTGATGCCCACGAGCTCGATCCCGGCGTAGGCGAAGATGACCGCCTGCAAGGTCATCAGGGTGATACCGAATCCCGAGGGGAAGAAACCCTCGTGGGCGAACAGGTTGTGCGCCCCGGCCGTTGTTTCCCCGATCTGCGCGCTCGTGAGCACGAGGCCGAGGCCGACGACGAGGAACACGACGATGGCGAGGACCTTCACCAGCGAGAACCAGAACTCCAGCTCGCCGAACAGCTTGACGCTCAGCAGGTTCACCGCCAGCAGCACACCGAGCGCGGCCAGCGCCGTGACCCACTGCGGGATGTCGGGCAGCCATTTGTGCACGTAGATCGCGACCGCCGTGATCTCCGCTATCCCGGTCGTCGCCCAGTAGAGCCAGTACAGCCAACCGGAGGCGAAACCGGCCCACGGGCCGATGAACTCGCGCGCGTAGGTGACGAAACTGCCCGAGCTGGGTTGGTACAGCACGAGTTCGCCAAGTGCGCGCATGACGAAGTAACCCGCGATCCCGCACAGCGCGTACGAGAGGAGCAGTGAAGGACCCGCCTGCTGGAGTTTTCCGCCGGCGCCGAGGAAAAGCCCGACTCCGATCGCGCCGCCGATGGCGATCATCTGCACCTGGCGGCCGCTCAGTGCTTTGGTGTAGTCACGAACATGGTCGCGATCCAAAGGAGAACTCATGTTTTAGTCCTGAGGGTTCGATGGCTCGGGAAGCGCGGATGGCTGCTTCCGCTGCGACGGGTGTCACATCGCGAGAATTCATTTTGCTTCCGGAGCCTGCAAAGAACCTGCAGCCGTCCATTCGCGAATCGGGCCGATCATTCCGCTCAGCGGGCACCGGGCCGCGGCCACCGCAGTCCCACGACGTACTCGCACGCGAGGCTTCCGCCGGACGGCCCGCGGAGCCGGTGCTGCCCGAGTCCCGGTAGCGCCTCGGTGATCCTGACCGACCCGTAGCCGGCCAGTTCCTGCTGCAGGACCGCGAGCGAGATCGCGCTGCGGAGATCGGCCCACAGCGGTTTCGCGGTGAAATCGTCGATCCGACGGCAGAACACTTCCGCCGGGATACCGTGTTCGCGCCGCCACCGATGGGCGCGCAGCACCGTCTCGCTTTCGTGTTCTCCTTTGACCGGCAACGGAAGCCGGTCCGCGTGGCACAGCCAGCTCGCTCGTTCGACGACCGTGCGGCCCACGGTTCTCCGTGGCCGCGCGATGACCTCCGAGTCGCCGGGCGGCAGGCCGGTGAGCTGCCGGTCCCCGAACTCGTGCGGCGCCACCCAGGGATTGGCGAGGATGTTCAGCAGCCGGAGCAGGCCGCTGCTCAGGTGCGACGGGATCAGACCGAGGTAGGCCAGGCCGAACGGCCTGCCGTCGGGACCGAGTAGTTCCAGCACGTCGCGGTCCGCGTCGTGGACCAGCGTGGCGCGTTCCAACGGGAGATCCCCGGCCCCGGCGGGCATGCCTTCACCGGGGACGACCATCGCGGGCAGGCGGCCCGCCGAGGTGTACTGGGCCGTGGTGCACGCCCGGCTGTTGACCAGCTCGTATCGGGCGATTCCCGGCCACATCGAGGAAGCCCATTCGTCCAGGGCACCGGACAGCCGGTCGCCGAGTACGCCGGTGAACCTGCTGACGATCCCACCGACGCCGTCGCAGAGCTGGTTCACCACCAGAACCCTGCCGTCCTCGGTGTCCGCCTCCTGGAAGAGCACGGCGACCGCGGGTGGAGCGCTGGTCCGGCCGACCGGCAGCTCCGCCCGGCGCGCGGCGTCCACCCGGCCCCTGTCCTTCAAGAGGGCCTTGGACATCGGCTCGGCAGCGCGGTCTTCGACGGTGAGCGCGGCGAGGAACTCGAGCACATCGGTGCAGCGGCCGCCGCGGCCGAATCGCGAAACGAACGCTTCGAGCAGGAAGTCGTAGAGGTGACTGCGGAACATGTGCGGCCGCAGTTCCGACGCGTATGCGCTCAGCTCCCGGCCCAGTTCGGCGTCGAGTGGATCCGGCACGCTGAACCCGGTCGCGGCGTCTTCGTAGACGAGGTCGGGTGTCCACATCCGGACGCCGCTCGCCGCTCGCCACTCCGCCTGTGTTTCCTTAGCCGCGGCGATCGTCGCCGTTCGCTCGGGCAGCGCGGCGGCGGCCAGCCCGCTGATGGACCGGTGCAGCCGCCGGAGCCGGCCGGGCATCGGGTGGTCTTCGGCGGTCGACAGCGTGTCCGCCAACCCTTGGAGCGGATCGCCGGTGCCCGGTGAGCAGACGACCGGGTGGATCCAGCCGCTGTCGAGCATGCGCAGGTACCTGGCCCACGGGTCGCGTCCGCCCATCAGCTCGCGGAGTTCGGCGAAGTCGTAGTCCCGCTCGTTTTCGGTTACGAACAGCCAGGCGGGCGCGGCGGCGTCGTGGCAGACCGAAATCGACAGCCACGACATGGGTCCCTGGCTGCCGGCCTCGTTGCACAGGACGAAGCCACCGGGAAGGACGTTCGTGTGTGCGGCGACGCGGTAGCGCAGCAGTGGCGCGAGTTCGCGGTCGCGGGCGGCCGCCCGCAAGGCCAGCTGGGCCAACGCCGCTCCGGTGTAGCTGCGGGTTCCCGTGCTGACGACGCCGGGCATCGCCACGGTCGTCAGCCGGGAGTAGGGGCTGGTCTTGACGGCGGTGCGGGTGACGTAGGAGTACAGCGTGCGCAGGTTGCGGTTGTCCAGCTTGCCTTTCCGCGCTTTGCCCAAGCCGTGTCGCGTCCATTCCGGCGCGGCCAGGGCGAGTGAGCGGACGAACGGCTGGTGGTCCAGTTGTGCGACCAGCGTCGCGCGTGCCTGTTCGCTGTCGGCGGCGACCGACGAAGCCAGTTCCCGCCGCAACTCCGCGCTTTCCTCGGCCGTCCGGTGGTAAGCCGCGAGCAATTCGCGGGCGTCCGACGGCAAGTGGCCCGCAAGGTCATCGGCCTCGGCGGGCAGCGTGGCGCTCTGGAATGCGGCCCGCTTCACGGCCAGCACCACCCGGCGCAACGCCGGAGCGTCGTCGAGCATCGGCACCAGTGCGTAGCAGGCTTCCGCCAGCGACGCGCCGATCGATGCCCGCTCCTCGGCCAGCTTCTCCTCCCGCTGTAAGAGTTTGTCGGTCCGGCCGCCGACCAGCGCGCACGTCCGCGTCGGCAGGCCGCCGACCCGCGCGAGCGTCCACGGCGCGAAGGCGACGGAAGTGCCCTGTGCCACCGCGGCGGCTGATTGCTGTTGTGTGGTCATCCAGCCACCTCCGCACGTACGCCCAGGCCGGCGGCCAACAGCTCCCATGACCGGTCCGCGGACCCTGGCGGATCGCAGACGGGACAGCCGTGGACGGGAAGCACCCGGTGCTTGCCGTAGGTGCCGCGCACCAGGTCGATTTCGTGGATCTCGGCCGACTTGCCGTCGTCGGTGAAGGCCTGCGCGACGGTGCCGAGCAAAGTGATCGCGAGTTCGCCGTGCTGGGGCAGGAACGCCTGCTCTTCGGCGGGGTCCAGCACCGCGGAAAGCCGTGCCTCCCCGGAATGCTGACGTCGCCGCTTGCCCGTGCAGTCCGGGCAGGGACCGGTGCCGGCTCCCGTCACCGGCCCGCAGCGCAGCGTCGTCCCGTCCAGCACGAGTGGAAGCCACGGTAGCCGGAGGGCTCCGGCTCGTGCGGCGACCGTTTCGAAGAGGTCGATGCGGGCGGTCTGTGTCACGCCTGCCAGTAACCGCAGCCTGCCGGTGCCGGCGCCGTCGCGTTCGCCGAGCACCTGCTCGCCGAACGCGCCCGCCCCGTACAGCCACAGTCCGGCACCGTGGGGTGTGATGTGGAGGACGGGGTTCATGGTGTTCCGTCCGCCGGAGCGAAAGCCCAGGCCTGGATACGGAGATTTCGGTCGCTCGCGATCGAGTCGGTGGCGACCGGCCGGAAGGCGTATCCGGCGGTGTCGGCGTGGGACCGTGCCACCTCACCGGCCGCCCCGGTCGCGAGCAGCGCGCGACGCCACGGGTGGACGCCGCCCTCACGGATGGCTTCCCTTCCGCTTGAAACGAACACCGTCGCGGGATGATCCGGGATCTCGGCAGAGGCCTTCACGGAGTGGAAGGTGCCTTCGCGGAATTCGTACCAGCCTGGCGCGAGCCCATCGACGTCGCGGGCGGCGACGGTGAACCGGAGCACGTCCGAGTCCGGCGTGGCGGCGTCGAGGATCCACCCCATCGCGTCCGCGGTCAGCCTGCCGTCGACCAGCCGGACCTCCCAAGTACCGCGAACGCGCGGCTGATGGCCGGAATCGCGCGGCAGCGGTGCGGCGGCGAGTTCGGCGCGCACCAGATCCGAGAGCACGGCGGGGCTTTCCGGCACGTACGGGGGAATGCTCGCGCGTGGGGTCATCGTTCGTCTCCCGGTTCTCGGTCCAGCACCACGATTTCGAGCAAGGTCTCGGCGTGCGGGAGCAGGCCGAGCGCGTCGCCGAGGTCGCCGAGAGAGCCGGCGAGACCGTCGCGTACGTGCAGACCCAGGTCGGCGGCGGCCGCGAGCAGCCGCTGCACGGCGGCGCCGGTGTGCAGCAGGCCGTCGCGCACCGTCGTCCCGCTGGTATGGGCGGGCACCGTGACCGATACCGCGATCACGGCGAAAGCGCCGTCAGCGTGCCTCCGGCGCCACCTGGTCACGTCCGCGACCCCGGCGAGGTCGATGAGCCCCTCTTTCTCCGGGAGATAGAGGTGCGCCCCGTCGTTCTCGCCGAGCACATAGGCGTTGAGCGATCGATCGACGTCACCGGGGAAGGCCGAGCCCAGCAACCGGGTCAGTTCCGGGCTGTCCACCGGTTCGATCGCGGTCGGATCGGGCTCGGGAGCGAGGAGGAACTGCGGCAGCTGACTGTCCGGAGTGGACTGACGGGCGACGTAGTCCAGCGCGAGGCAAAGGGATTCGCCCTCTCGCGGTCGCGGTGCGCGAGGGCGGCGGCGACAGGCGCCTGTGGCCGCGTCGAATTCGGCGACCGCCGACGTGGAGACCGGACGGCCGGCGCCGCTCAGCAGGTTGATGATCTCGAGTGCGGCGAAGCCGAGCGCGGCCTCCCGGTCCGGCGTGGCGGGGGCCGCGGCCGCGTGTGGTGGGTTGACCGGCCACCAGTCGGCGTAGCGCAGTTCGTCACGCGGTCCGAACCAGGGGCCCAGTTCCGCGCCGCCCTCGTGCACGAGCACCCGGAGCCAGGCGACGCCCGCCTCGGCGAGTTCACGGTCCAACGCGGCGAGTTCGGCCACGGGTTCCTGGCCGTTCAGGACGACCAGGACGAGATCGGAATCCGCGCATCCGGCCCGGTCCAAGACCTCGCCCCGCACCCCGTCCACGGCGAGCAGTTCGCTGAGCTCGGCGGCGAGTCCCGGATCACCGGTGAGTTTCACCCGGGTTCGCCGGCTGTCACGGGAATCCGTGTCCCGTACCTTCGCGGTCACCGTGCCGGACCGGGCCAGCCAGCGTCCGGTGTGGTCGCCGGGCACCGGCCCGGAACAGAGCAGGTCGCGGGAGCGCGCGAGCGCGTGCACCGCGTCCACGGTCTTCACCGGCAGACCGAGCAGCTCGGCTATCCCGGCCGTGTCGCGGGTCCCGTCCATCGCACGCAGCACGGCGGGCAGGACGGTGTGCGCCGCCTTGCCGCCGAACACCTGCGGCTGGGCGGCGCCGAAGGCCAGCAAGCCGGTGCGTGTCGGGATGAGGGAGATACCGGGCAGCAGGCAGGGAAACCCGGTACGCGGCCCGGATTCGGCCTCGCGCAGCGCTTCGGCGGCGGTGGTCCGCTGGACGGTCGTGATCATGCCGTCGCCTCCATCGCGTCCAGGATGATCCCGCGCAGCCGGGCGAAAGTCCGCTGCTCGGAAGGAACGGGGGACTGTGACCGGGCGTTCCCGTGCACCCCGAGCAGCACCGAGCTCGTCGCTTCGCCGAGATGCGGCTGCACCAGCACCACCCTGGGCTCGGCCGCGTCGCCGTCGAGCATCCGTCCGGTCAGCCCGCACACCACGGCGACCGTGGCGCCGAGGTACCCGGCCGGTTCGCCCTCGGGATGGTCGTCGAAATGGTCGTGCACCAAGCCGAGGTCGGTATGCGCGCCCATCCGCTGGGCACGCCTCCGGTAGTAGCAGTCGACGGTCGCCTCGGCGCGCGGGCCGAGCAGCGGCCCGACCCGGGTCGTCAAACCTTCGGCGACGACGGGTAGCAGCGTCTTGCCGTGCCGGAGTACCGCACTGTCCACAGCGGACTCGAGCCGCCGCACCGGGCGGCTCCAGGCGAAGACGATCCGCTCGTACTCGGCGATCAGGGCGTCCAGCGACCCGAGGTCGGGCCAGCCGCCGAGCCGGTGCGCGGTCGCGTCCGGTCGCGCCGAACGCAGTCTGGTGGCCACCGCCGCGCCGAAATCGTCGTCGTGCAGTACGAGAACGCTCACGATGTCTCCTCTCTTCGTTCCCGTCTCAGGCGATGGGTTGCGGCCAGGGGTTGAGGTCGGCTTCGTCGTGCACCGGGTGCCCCATCGCCGCCGGGGCGGTGTAGAGCCGGGGATGCGCGAGGAACTGGGCCTTGCGGACGAACGACATCGGCTGCAGTCCCGGCACGATCGCCTTGACCGCGGTCATCCCGACCGCGGCAGCCTCGTCGGTGGTCAGGTCGACCACGTACGCGTCCGTGCCCACCGCCGTCAGCCGGTCCGACAGCCAGCGCAACGACTCCGCCGAATTCCCGGCGGGCGGGGCGGGCAGCGCCGACAGCGGCCGCTTGCGCGTGCCGGAGAGCAGGAACTCGAAGGCTTCCGAACGGTCGGCGTGCGCGGTGAACAGCGCGCCGTCCATCGTGCGATAGCAGTCTTCGGCGCTTTCGGGGGCGCTGCCGATCTGGGGCAGGAAGGAGATGTGGCAGGACAGGACCTCCCGGAACGCGTTCACGGCGGCCTGCACCGGATCCATGTTCGAGGCACAGATCGCCACGTGCTTCACGGCCGTGCTGCGCCGGTCGACCCGGACCGCGAAGATCGACGGCACGCCGACGTCCGTGGTGGCGTCGAAAAGCCGGACGTCGACGTGCGGATGACGCTCGTAGGCGGCGACGAGCTCCTGCAGCTCGGGGCCGCCGATGTCGACCTCGATCTCCGGCAGCGGCAGCCGCTGGTGCCAGGTGAGCGCGGTGGCGTCCCGCTCGATCACCTCGACGAGCCCCTTGACGATCGACAGCGCCGGGTCGGAGTGCACGGCGCAGCCGGTCGAGATCGGGTTGGCGATGTTCTCCTCGGCGGCGGGGATGTAGAACAGGTAGACCAGCGGCGCCGGTACCCACATGGGCTTCCCGTCGCGCAGCCGGACACCGCGTACCCAGTTGCGGGGTACGTCCTTCGCGGCGAGCTGGGTGTGCTGCCCGGGAAGCGCCAGTTCGGTTTCCGACAGCCGGGGCAGGGTGTCCAGGTCGAGTGCTTCGTCACCGAGTTCGAGCGCGGTCGCCCAGCGCATGTCCGCCGGGTCGTGCACGGTCGAGCAGTAGCGTTCCAGCGCCTCGGCCACCGCGACGGCTTTGGCGAGCTCGACGTCGAAACCGCCGCCGCTGCCGTCCATCGCCTCCGGCGCCGACCGGGACCACTGGGCATAGCGGCGGATCGCGGGCACGGCGGCCTTTCCGTCGCCCAGGTAGGCGGACGCGATGGGCATCACCCCCGAGCCGGGCGGAAAGGGCAGCAGCGCGGGTTCGGCGACGAGGCCGAGTGAGTTGTCCACGAGCGGCGCGAGCCGGTCGTGGAGTGGGATGGACGACGTCATCGTTGTAACCCTTCCGCCGTACGGTTGCCGGCTTTCATCGCAACGGATCCGCCCAGTCGCCGTCGTTGAGATCGCCGGGCGCGATGAGCGTGCCGTTGATCCGCACGGAGGGCGTGCCCGCGATGGTGGGGCGCACGGCGGCGGTGGTCCTCCGCAACGAGGCCGCGAACGTGCCCCCGCGCAGGCACTCCGCGACGCCGCTCGTGGCGCCCGCTTCCGCGGCGAACCTGATCAGCTCCTCGTCGGTGCGGTCGGCTTCGCCGTGTTCCTTCGGCTGGTTGTCCGGCGACATGAGGTGTGCGTGCAGCCGCCCGAAGGAGGCGCCGTCGGCCTGGGTGGCGCACAGCATGGCCGACGCCGCCCGGGTGGAGTAGTCACCGGATTTCGACTTGTCGTCCAGGAAGGTCAGCACGTGGTAGTCGACCTTCACCCTGCCTTCGTCGATCGCTTTGGCGAGCAGCTGACCGAAGCGGTGCTCGAACCTGGCGCAGTACGGGCACAGCGGGTCCTCGTAGACGTCCACTTTGTTCGGTGCGTCGGCCGAACCCAGCGAGACGACACCGGGGGAGCTGATCCGGGCCGCTGTCCGCGGTGGACCGTAGCCGTCGGCCTCGGCACTGGTGTTCCGCAGCTGCAGATACAGACCGCCGCCGACGACGACCGCGACGACCAGCAGGACGATCGCCTTGACCGTGGGCGTGGTCTTACGCCGTGCGGGCACTTTGGTCTGGGTCATGTCGTCTCCTGGGTATGGGCTCGCAGGCCCGCGTCGGAGGGCGGTGGCTCGACGCGGGCCCGCGAAGTGAGGGGGTCAGAAGAGTTCGCCCGCCAGCTTGTAGAGGGTCGTGCCGACGAGGCCGAAGATCAGCAGCAGGTAGGCGAGGCAGGCGACGCCGTATCCCCAGAACAACGTCCGTTCGCCACGGGTGACCCGGCGCAGGGCGCTGGGCAGCGGCCTGCGCAGCACCCGGTGCAGCACATAGGTCATCGCGCGGCTGCGCAGATTCAGTTTGCCGAGCGCGTTCTCCAGTACCTGCTGTCCGTCGGTCGGCAGCATGGGATTGAAGTTCATCACCATCATCACGGTCTGGAACGCCAGCAGGGTGCCCAGCAACCCGGGGTCGCCGGTTCCGGTGAGCAGCAGGGTGGCCGTCGTACCGAGCACGAGGCCGTCGAAGACGGGGCCGGCGAGCAGGATCGCGATCCGGGGCCAGCGCCTTTGCAGCCGTACGGCGTCGGACCGGTCGACGTAGCCGATCGGCAGTACGTAAAGCCACAGTGCGACACCGACTTCGCGGGCGGGCACACCGTAGTAGCGGCACAGCACGCCGTGGCTCGTCTCGTGCAGCAGGGTTTGCGGGATCATGATCAGGTACGCGATCCAGATCGCCGAAAGGTCGGGGGCGACCGGGTGGAAGAGCAGCGTCAGCACCGCGGTCAGCAGGCCCGTCGCGCCGAGTAACCCGATCGCGCCGAGCGCCATCCCGCCCACGCGGCCGCGGAAGGGCCGGGCGATGGCGGCGAACACGCGATCGGCGCGTTCGGTGGAGATGGGCAGCCGCGCGTGCGGCATCTTGATCTGGGAGCGGGCCACCCGGGTGGTGATCCCGTCGGTGGCCGGAACCACGCCGTCGAGCAGCTCGAGCCTGGCGAGGTCGTGGACCAGGAGGCGTAACGCCTTGTCGACCTTGTCGAGCGGGGCGCCGCTGCGCCGGGCCAGCCCGTCGAGCAGCTTGTCGTAGCGGACACCCGCGGTGAGCTGGGGGACCAGCTGGCAGGTGCCGTTGCTGACGAAGGTGTACTTGCCGCTTGCTTCGTCGAACAGCATCGAGCGGCCGTCCGCGCCGGTGAGCAGTTCGACACCGGGGTTAAGGCGTAGAACGTCGTCTTCGGCGGGCCACCGCGCGTCAGCGACCACGGACGCCGGTTCGGCGGTCTGCGCGCCGGGGGTGGGCGGTTCGACGGTGGTGGACATGGTGACCCTCCGGGACTTCGAGGTTGTTGGGAACGGGAAAGGGCGGGGGGCCGGTGGGCGTGTGGGCCGTTCCTGCCACCCACACCGTTCAGGGGCGGGAAGAGCTGGCGGAGCTTCCGCATGCGGCGCAAAGAATCGGTGTGCTGCCGGTACCCGCGCAGGCCCCGGTCGACATGGTGCAGTCGGCCGCCGTGTTGTTCGCGGGTTCTTCGGCCCGGAATTCCAGGTTCGCCTCGGCGGTCTTGAGGTTCGTGTCCATAATTTGCTCCTGTCTCCTCAGATTCCGGCGATTCGAGATACGAAAGGAACTCGAGGTGGGTGGCCGGTGGGGACGTGGGCCGTGCCGGCCACCCACCCGTTTCACCGCGATCGGCGACTAAAGCACACTCAGCACGTGGTCGAGGCGCAGCCCGCGCTGGCGATCGACCCGGCGGTCGAGGGGGCCGTGCTGAAGCTGGATGTGGTGGCGGCGCATCCCTTGCAGCAGTCGGCGGCGACGGTGGTCGCGTTGTCTTCGACCCACAGATCCAGTGCGTTGTCGGAGTTCAGCTCGATGTCCATTTGTTCTCCTTCGGGTAGTGAAGCCGGCGAGACCGGCCACAGGTTTGTCCGGAAAGTTTCAGCAGCCGGTGCTGCCGGTGCTGGCGGAACTGGCGGAACTGGCCGTGCTGCCGAAGCTGCTCGCGCTACCGGCGGTGGCGGCGGAGTTGGTGCAGCAACCGTCCGCGGCGATGTTCGCCCCGCTCTCTTCCGCCCACAGGTCGAGCGTCAGATCCTGTTCGGTGGCGATGATTTCCATTTCTGTCTCCTGTCTCGACTGAAAATCAGGTGTTTTCAGCGGTCAGCACGCACAGGCGGCGCTGGCGAAAGTAGACGCAGAACTCGGGCAGCTGGCGGTGCCCACGGTGCCCGCGCTCGTGGCGCAGCAATAGCCGGCAGCGGTTTCGGTGTCGGACTCTTCTGCCCAAAGGTCCAGTTGTTCCTGTTGTTCGATGGAGCCGATTTCCATTTGTTTCTCCAGGGAGACGAGTGGTTTGATCAGAGTGTTACGGGCACTCGGTGCTGGCGGTTCCGGCACTGAGGATGGGGCTGCTCAGGGTGGAGGCGGTTCCCCTGCAGCAGTCGGCCGCGATGGTGTCCACGCTTTCCTCTGCCCACAGGTCGAGAGTGCTCGTGGTGGTTTCATCCATGACGGAACTCATTTCTGTTCTCTGGGTTTCGGTGATCGCACCCTAGGGCCGGAAGGCCGGTGATCCCCGCCACGAAGAGTGGCAATTTCGATGGGGTGCTGGAATTATTGTAATTGTGTGTTCAGCGGTAATCAACGAGCGTTCGCCGAGAAAAGCTGCAGCTTCCTGCGCGGCCGGTCGCGGCTAATGCATTTAATTACCGGTTCAGTGGAATCCCGAATATGGCACGGTGCCGATGGCGAACGTGAACAAAGGCACCTGCTCGCGAAGGTCGAGGCGCCCGTGCGCGGTGAGCGCGTGCGGAATCAGCCCGGCGAATCCGCAGGCTTCCCGGCCGGCGGCGAGTGCGCCGAGCCAGACCTCGTTGACCGCGGCGGATCCCCTGGCCAGCAAGATCCGGTAGCCGTGCGCCCCGAGTTCGTGCACAGCGTGCGGGGTGCGCCCGACAACGACCCCGATCGCCGCCGCGTCGGCGAATTCCGCCTGCAGCACCATCTGGTCGACTGGATGATCCGTGGGCAATTCCGCGACCTCACTGAAACCGCCCGCCGGATCGAACCGGTGGAAGCCCGGCGCCAACCCGGTCACCCGCTGCGCCAGGACCAGATAGCCGAGCCTTCCGGTACCGGGCTCGCTCCAGCCGAGGCTGCCCGCCCGGTCCGCCCGGCGCAGCAGATCCGCGAGCTCCTCGCCGTCGATCTCGCCAGGACCGTAGACGCGGCCGCCATGCCGGTTGGCCAAGGCCACGGCGTAGGCCGCCGGCGACCAGGACGCGCCGCCCAGCCTGCCGAGGGCGGGCGGGGCCGGCTGCTCCTGTAGCTCCCGGACGAACTCCGTCATCACCTCTTCCCGCGACCCGATGGGCCTGGAAACAAGGAACTCGAGTCCACTGTCGACACGGGCGTTCGTGGTGAAGGCGCACCCTGTGCCCGCCTGTGCTGCGGGCGCGTCGTTCGCCGGGTCGATCCGGACGATTTCGGTCACCGGGTCCTTCGCCGGGTCGAGTCCGAGCAGCCGGGCCACGTCCTCGAAGCGGACCTTGCCGATCCGTTGCGCGGACAGACCGACGAGGCGGCAGGTTTCACCGAGCTGGTGCAGAGAGACCCCGGCGTCCATGTGGATGACGCGGGCGGCGAACGGACCGTACTTCGCGGCGACCCGGCTCAGCGCGCCCGCGCTGACGACCACGGCGGGCGCCCCGGGTGCGGCACTGTCGAGCCAGTTCGTGCTCTCGTCGTCGAACGGTGCCACCGCGACCAGTTCATGGGTGAACGGGTCGTAGTGCCACCAGCCGGCGGGCAGCCCGCCGACGTCGCGGATGGCGAGGTAGGCCTGCGGCGAGCCCAGGTTGCCGCCGGTCGCGTGGTAGCGGTGCACATGCCGGTCGCCACGGTCTGCGCCGCCGGGCTGCAGGCCGAAGGCCGTGCGGACGGCCAGCACGAGCCGGTCGATTTCCACTGGCGCCGCCGCCGTGGCCAAGGCGGCGAGATCGACGACATTGACCTTGGGAAGCGGGAGCCGGGCCGACGGCGAGTAGATCTTGTGGTCGTACTGTTTGGCGGTGTTCGCGGGCACGTAGTGCATGAGGTGGCCCTTGGGCGAAGCCTGGTCCTTCGGCGGGAAGCGGACCATCTCGTCGAAAGTGATCGCGAGCGAATGTGTCCGGCCATCGTGCTGGGGCAGCGTCGCGATCGGTCCCGGCGCGACCGCGAGTTCGGTCGTTTCGCCGGTGTTCAGGTCGATGTGCAGCGCCGTGCTGAGGCTCTCTCCGCTGCCCATTCGCGAGACCACATTGGTGATCTCCGTGGCCAGCACCGCCAGGGCGGCGGAGCGGACGGCGTCCGCGGCAACGCCGGGCTCGACTTCGGTTTCGGGTGCGGAGAGCGCACCGAGTTCCCACCGGGCGAGCGTCAACCCGACCCTGGCGTCGAACCGCGGGCCCAGTTCCAGCAGGCCGCCGGTCACCGCGGCCCGTAGCCATGCCCCGCCGCGCTTGTCGACCAGCCGGTCGAGGTCGGACAGCCAGGTGGGAGTCCGCACCTCGCCGGTCAGGCCGATGACGAGCGTGGTGTCGTCGGGGATGAAGCCGGCGTCGAGGCGGTCTTCTGTCCGTACCGGAACGGCCTCGGTCGTGACCGAGTTCGCGACGAGCAGCTCCGTGAGTTCCGTGGCGAGGTCCGGGGGTGCCACGACCGCGACCCGGGCCGAGCGCAGTTCCCGCCACGCCCGATGGCCGCTCCGGTGCACCCGGGACGAGTCGATGTGGCGGGTCAGCCACAGCGGCACGGGTTCCGCGGGAACAGCCGGGTCGAGGCCTTCTTCGACGAGACCGCGGGTGTAGAGCAGCGAAACGATGGTCACCACGTCGGCTTCACCGATGCCGACCGTGGCGGCGATCTCGGCGTAGGTCCGGTTCCCGTCCAGCAGGCCGAGAACCCGGGGCAGGAGGGTGACGCTGGCCTTGCCGGAGAAGACCTGCCGGGTGGCGGCGCCCTCGACGAGGTATCCCGACGGCAGCGGGACCTCGACCAGGCCGGGGAGTTTCCGGGCCCGCGTGGGAAGGGTGAACTGGGGGTCGTTCGCGACCGCGTGCCCCATACGGGTGGCGGCGATCCGGTCCGGGGTGGTCGTGGCTGGGCTCACCTGGCTGCTCCTTCGGTGACTGCGTCCGGCGCGGGAAGGTCCTGTGCGAGTTCGCGGGCCAGCGGAAGCAAGGCCCGCCACGACCGGTCTTCGGCCGGCACGGCGGCCGCGGATCTGACGTTGCCGTGCACGCCGGTGAGCCGGTGACGGCCGATCCGGGGCGAGTTGCCACTGAAGAAGGTGACCTGCTGCAAGTCGCTCGAGTCCCCATCGGCGAGCCGGTGGATCACGGCGGCGGTCCACGACGACGCCGTAGCGACGAGCGACGGCAGGAAACCGACCGAGTGGCGGTGCCCGACCTCGTCGTAGGCCGCCTGCAGTTCGGGTGAACCGGTGGTGGTGCGGTGCTGGAGGGTGCGGCGGTAGTGGCAGTCCATGGTCGCGTGCGCGCCCGGGCCGAGTACCGGCCCGATCCGGACCGTCTGGTGGCTCGCGACCACCGGGATCAGGAACGCGTCGCGGGCCAAGGCGAGCCGGTCCGCTTCCCGTTCGAAACGAGGCGCGGGCTGGTTGAGCGCGAGCACCAGGACGCTCCGGGCGGGCACCTCGCCGGGCGACGGAAGGCCGTCGGGGAGGCTGGCTCGGGTCGTCACCGAGGGCAGCGCGCCGAGCCGCTCCGCCACCGCGGTACCGAAGCCTTCGTCGTGCAGAACGAGCACTTCACGTGAGCCGGGCATGTGAGTCTCCTTTCGGGAGGTGATGGCGGTGCTCAGGCGAAGGGCTGGGGCCAGGGGTTCAGGTCTTCGAGTTGCCGGACCGGATACCCGCACGCCGCGGGTGCGGCGTAGAGGCGGGGGCTGGCGAGAAATTGCGCCCTGTGGGTGAAGGACAGCGGCTGCAGACCTGGCACGATCGCCTTGACGGCGGTGAATCCAGCTTCCCGTGACTCGTCACATCCGATGTCGACGGCGAAGACGTCCAGGCCGGCATCCCGCATCCGGGTGAGCAGCTCGGTCAGGTGCCGCTTCGGGGAGCCGTCCGGGATCGGGGAGCGGATTCCGGACAGGGGAGTGGTGCCGCCCGCGCGGTCCGGGCCGACGAGGAAGTCGAAGGCTTCGGCGTGTTCGGGCAGGCCCATGTACAGCGCGCCGTCGAAGGTGCCGCGGATCGTGTCGACGTCGGTAGGCGCCGCACCCTGGTGTCCGAGCGCGAGGCGGCAGCTGATGGCCTCCCGGACCGCGTTGGCCGCGGCCTTGCCCGGGTCGGGGTTGATCCCGCAGCCCAGCACATGGCTCAGCCGTGCCGAATGGTGCTCCTGGTAGACCGCGTAGACGATGGGAACGCCGAGGTCGAGGGTCGCGTCGAACAGCCGCATCGAGACGCCGGGGTCGGCGGCGAACCGCGCCAGCAGCCGCTCCAGCTCCGGAGAGGCTTCGTCGACCTCGATTTCGGGCAGGGGAAGCCGCTGCCGCCAGACGATGGAGATGGCGTCGCGTTCGATCACCTCGAACAGCCCGTTGAGCAGCGCTTGCCACGGGTCGGTGTGGATCGCGCAGCCGGTGCTGTTGGGCGCGGAGAGCCGCTGATCACCGGGTTCGTCGAAATAGAGCCAGACCAGCTCGGCGGGAATCCAGGTGAGCCGGGCGTCGGACAGCCGCACACCGCGCACCCAGGCGCGGGACTGATCCTTCCGCGCCGGCCTGACCCTATGCCGGTCGTCGGCCAGTTCCCGGTCCGAAAGCCGGGGCAAGGTGTCCAGATCGAGTGCTTCGGCCCCCAGCTCGTCGGCGGTCGCGGTGATCAACTGATCCCGGCTGTAAACGGCCGAGCAGTACCGCTCCAGTGCCTCGGCCGCGGCCACCCATTCGGCGAGAGTGGCGTCGAAACCACCGCCCGCGCCGTCGAGGCCGGTCGCCGGCCTGCCGGTCCGCCGCGCGAACGCGGCGACCTCCGGCAGGACCCAGCGCAGGTCGCCGGTGGCCGAACTGGCGATCGGAAGCCCGGGAATCCCTTCCGGTACCGGCAATCTCACCGGCGGTGAGATCGGGCCGAGGAGGCCCGTGAGCGGAGACAATCGTTCGCGCAGCACGGCGGCCGCGAGAGTCGAGGCCGTGGCATCGGCCGGTGCGAGGTTCAGCATGTCGACCAACTCTTTCCGTCACACCTGTGAGCAGTCCGTATCCGAGTAAGCGCTTTCTCAAAATATGAATGGAATTCGCATCTAATCACTCAGTGTCACTATGTTGCGGTCATTGAACATCTCGCTGCCCCGTTGGAGGGAGGAAGAATTACCTGAAAGACAGAAATTTCGGTAACTTCTGCTGGTGCTCGTCCGGCTTTGTGCGAGTGGTGCAGGAAGGTGCATTCGCATACTCGAACAGCAGGAAGCTGCGTGGAACCGGATCATGCCCACTTGCGGGCTGAATCGCCTAGGGGGCCTAGGGGGCCTGGGGGAGCGGAGGGCCGATAACGCCGCCTGCCTTTCCGCGGTGCCCTCTTCGGGCCGGTGGATACCGTATCCGCCGTCGCGCCCGATGCAGCCGCGCTCTCGCCGTCGCGGCCGTAATGCCCAGCACGCTGGCGACGTCCGACAACGAGAGCCCGTCCAGCGCGGTCTCCGGTCTTCCGGCCGGCAGATTTCGGCGAAATCGAGCAATCGCCTGCCGGTGTTCTCGCGTTCCGCAGTCGACTCGCGCGCCCTTCGCCGGTGTTCGGACTTGACCACGTTTCGGGCGATTCCGAACACCAGCCGGTCGGGGGTGCCGCGGCCTTCCCGGAAGTGGCTTTCGCGACGCGAGGGTAAGGCAGGGGGCTTCGCAGCGCGCGGGTCTGGAGTGACAGAGATGAAGGGGGTCGTGAGTGGTAAAGAGCGTTCTAACGCTCTTTACCACTCACGACCCCCGCGCGAAGTCCTGCCTTGGGTGCAGGAAAGGCTCCTTCCCTCGGCTCAGCCAAGGGAAGGGGCCTTCGAGCGTGTCGCTGCCCGAGCTTGGGTCAGAGCGAATTCGTGCGCACCCCCCAGGTGCTTCGGAAGGTCTGGCCCGGCTTGAGGACGATCAGGTTCTCGCCGCTGTTGAAGGAGTTCCCGGGGCTGGTGACCGGTTCGATGGCGATGGCCTGGCGGGCGGGCCTGCCTTCGGCGTAGTCGTCGGAATAGACCAGCAGGTATTCATGCTTGTCGTCGGCCCAGAGCTGGATCTTGTGTCCGTCGGGTGTTTCGAGTTCGGCCAGCGTGCTTTCGGCCGAGGTGCGGATGAGATCGGTGTAGGCGAGGTCGAGCTTCGCGGGTCCGATGAGGGTGGGGGAGCGGAAGTCGTTCGCGGTTCCGGCGACGGCCGACCGGCCGGTCGGGATGCCGTTGTCGTCGTTGATCAGGTAGGTCGACGCGGCCACGGTCAGTTTCGCGTCTTCGATCTTCGGGGCGGTTTTGAAGTACGGGTGGTACCCGCTGCCGAACGGGGCGGGCCTGTCACCGGCGTTGGTGGCGGTGAGCGTGACCCGGAGCCCGGCTTTTTCGAGCAGATACTCGGCCTGGAACTTGAGGAGGAAGGGGTAGCCGTATTGCGGGTACAGCACGGAGCCGAGCCTCAGGAGGTTGCCGCTCTGCTTGACGAGTGTCCACGGCAGGAAGGCCGCGAGCCCGTGGATGGCACAGCCGCTCCAGTGTTCGGTGATCGGGGTTTCGTAGTCGATCCCGTCGAATCTGTACTTGCCGCCGGCGATCCGGTCCGACCAGGGCAGCAGGATCTTGCCCATGTGGCTGTCGCCCATGCCGGTGTCCGGGTGGCCCGCCAGGACGGCGCGACCGTCCACGGTCCACGACCGCAACTCGGCGCCCACCTCGGCCACCACCAGGCTCTGCTTCCCGGATGTGATGCGGTACTGGCGCCCGGTGGGCAGGATCGTTCCGGTCTCCGCCGCGGCGACGGCAGGTGCCCCGCCGATCGCCAGCGCGGCGGTGGTTCCGGCCGCGGCGGTGAGCGCCGCGCGACGGGAGAAGGTACCCATGGTTCTGTCACTCCGATTTCTTGGGTCAGCCGCGAAGCACTGATTGCGGGAAGTCGAACACCTTGCCCGGGTCGTAGGCCGAGACGATCCGGCGCAACCGCGTTTTGTTGGCTCCCCAGTACGAAGTGGCCCAGTCGGTCTGCATCGGGTTGATGTAGTTGACGTAGGAACCGGTGCCGATGACCCGGGTCAGAGCCTGTTGCGCCTGCGTGAGGACCTCGCCCTGGTCGGTCTCGCTCCAGCCGTAGATCTGCATCGACGCGTTGGCGCCGCGATGCGGGTACGCGGTGTCACGGGCGCTGACGCTGTCGACCTCGCCGCCGACCCCGTCGAACAGGAGCACCATGTCGCTGTGGCCGCTCAGTATCTCGACGACGCGGTCGGCGTCGGCGGCTTTCAGCCTGTGCGGCAGCATCCGTGAAGCGGCGTGGAAGCTCTCCCGCTCGACCGTCCCACCGGGCTTGGTGTCGAGATGGCAGGTCTTGGCTTCGTCGCAGCCGGCGTAGTGCAGCATGGCGTCGAGGTAGGACTTCCTGCTCGCGGTGCGTTCGGTGGGCGTCGCGCCCACCTCCGCGATCAGCGATGACAGCTGGGTGTCCAACGCGGCGTCGGTGCCGATCCAGGCGCCTTCGATCGATGCGGTCGGCTGCTTGCGGGCTTCGACCGAACAGGTCGAAGTGAGTCCCTTGGGCGCGGCGGCTTGCCAGGCCGACCATGAGGCAAGGACCTTCGCGGTGTGTTCGGCAGGGAACTCCAGGGTGAAGATCACCGGGGACGGCGCCGGAACCGTGCTGAAGGTGAACTCGGTGACGATGCCCGCGTGGCCACCGCCGCCGCCGCGCAACGCCCAGAACAGATCCGCGTCCCGGTGGGAGTCCACTTTGTGCACCGAACCGTCGGCGAGCACGATCGTCGCGCCCTTCAACCGATCGCAGGTCAGGCCGTAGGCGCGGGTGAGCGGGCCGATTCCGCCGCCGAGAGTGAGGCCGGCGATGCCGACCGAGGCACAGGTTCCGCCCGGCAGCGCCCGGCCGCGTGCGGCCAGCGCGGTGTATACCTCCATCAGACGCGCGCCCGAGCCCACCACCGCGGTGCCGTCGTCGCGGACCGAGATCTTGTTGAGCGCGGTGACGTCGACGATCACACCGGAATCGGGTGTCGAGAATCCGGCGTAGTTGTGCCCGCCCGAGCGTGCCGCGAGCGGTGCCCCGCGGCCACCGGCCCGCCGCACGCACTCGATGACGTCGTCGCGGTCGTCGACCAGTGCGATCGCGGCCGGTCGGCGTGCGGACAGCGCCAGGTTCCATGGTCGCGCCGCGAGTTCGTACCCGGCATCGCCGGGCCGCAGCAACCGTCCCGACATCGCCCTGCCGAGCCCGTCGAGGTCGATGCCGCCCGCACGTTCGCGGCCACCGGTCGCGAACGCGCTGCCGCCCGCACCGGTGAGCAACGCGGTACCTGTCAAAGCGGCGGTCGTGGTCAGAAACCTGCGCCTGCTGAATCCCGCTTTCGTCACGGTTCTCCCTCCGTTGCCGCGGCAGTCTGGCTGGATCAGTATTTATCCGGAAAAAGGGCTTTTCCACGCAAGAATCGACTCTTGCCGGTGATTCTGCGCAGGAGCCGGGACAGTCACACTGTCCATTCAGGAATGCCCGATACCTGTACCACCGCGGCGGAAAGAACCAGGCCCGGTGCTTGACCGAGCAGAAGCATATGGTCGCCCGGAGCCAACTCGCCTGCCGCGAGGAGGTTTTCGAAGGCCAGGAACTGGTCGGCGGCGCCGCAATGGCCGATGCGCCGCCCGAACTCCCAGGTCGATTTCGTCATGTCCAAGCCGAGAGGGGCCATCACACGCTGTTCGACGACTTCCCTGGAATGTGTTTCGAAAGCGACTCTGGCCACGTCCTTGATTCCGATGCCGGCTTCCGACACCGCGGTCTCGACGAGTTCGAGCATGACCGCCGGGAGCCGCCTGAGCACGCCGGCCCCGTCCGGCGGGTTGGTGCGGTAGTGCTCGTAGCGTGCGGGGAAATCCTGAGGACGGCGGATGGTCACGGTCGGCGGGAACAGCGGCTCTCCACTGCGGTGCAGTTCCTCGCCCTCGGGTATACAGATCGAGGTGACCGACAGCAGCCGTGCGAAGCCGGGGTTCTTCGTCAGCACCACGGCCACGGCGGCGTCACCGCCGATCATGCCCGAGGAAACCCGCCACCGGTCGATCATCGGGGTGCCGTAGTTGTCGGCCGTCACCAGAAGCGCGCTTTCCCGGTCCGGCACGGCGCGCAGGTAGCAGGCCGCGAGCTCCAGGGCGTCGAACATGCCGTTGCATCCTTGCCGGACCGACATCGCGGGAACGCGTCCGCCGACGAGGTGGCGTTGCAGGTATGCCTGCGGCGGCCAGCCATCGGGGCCCTGGTGCCAGGTGTTGGTGTACAGCAGCAGGGAGAGCGCGGTCGGCTCGACGAGGGCGCGCTTCACCGCCGATTGGGCCGCCTCCAGCGCCATGTCCGGCGCGGGGCGCTCACCCGCGACGGCCACACCGAGGAATTCGTGCGCCTCGGCTTCAAACGCCGGGTACAAGCCGTCCGCGACGGCACGTTCCACCGGGAACACCGGAGGGACGACCGAACCGATCCCGCTCAGGTGAATGTCCGTCACGCGCACGACGTCTCTCCTCTGGGGGAAGCCGGGTTCGGATCGGCGGAAGTGTCCAGCAGCTCCGCGACGTGTTCCGCGATCGCGGACACCGTCGGTGTCTGCCACAGCAGGGTGGACGGGAGTCTGCATCCGAACCGCTTCTCCAGGCGCCGCCGCACCATGACGGTCAGGATCGAGTCCATGCCCTGATCCGCGAGCGACCGCGTGGGCGCCAGGTCCGCGGGGGCGAGCTTCATCTCTTTCGCGATCAGCGACCGGATTTCGGCTGTGAGAGTGGTCAGCAGCTGTTCCGGGTCGAGAGCGGACAGCTCATCCGTCTCGACCGGTTCGTCCGCGACGGCCTTGAGCTCACTCAACACCGGCAACGCGCGCTCGAGCAGTTCCGGCCGGTCGTCCCGGAACACCGAGTGGACACCGGGTCCGCGACGATCCGCCACGTCCCAGGCGGCGACGATGACGGACGCGGTGAGGTCGTGCCCCGACACGACATCGAGGCCCACGGCGTGTTCCCCGGCCTGCGCGCGCTGCGTCACCACCGCGTCCAGCAGGGCACACGCCGCGCCGTCCAGCTCCGATCCGGGCTTGTTCAACAGCTGATCGCAGGAGGAGAAGACGGTGAAGAAGTCCAAGGTGCCCGGCGGGAAGAGCTCGTGCAGGAACTGAGTACCGCGGATGCGCGACCTCCCGCCCGGACCACCGGGCTCGGTGATGCTGAGCACGCCCCGAACGGGAGGGAGTCCGGACCTGTCCGGGTCGGTCATGTCGGCGGTGAGGACGCGCACCGTGACGCCCCGGCCTTCCAGCGCCAGCAGCCCCTCGGCCTCTTCTGCGGACTCCCATCGAGATCGCGGGTGGAACTCTTCCGGCGTCAGGAAAAGGAGGCGTTTCGCACCCAAGCCCACGAGGCGATCCGCGGCCGCGAGGCCGAGCCTGCCGAGACCGCCACTGATCAGGTAGGTGCCTTCCGGACGGCACGGCGCCGCCGGATGGCTCGGCTGGCCCGCCACTCTGGTCGCCCGGGCCACGAACGGACGGCCCTGCCGCACCGCGATCACGGCCTCGCCCGACGCCGTTCCGATCAGGCCGAGCACGGTTTTCGCGGTTCCTGCCGCGTCAGTGACGGCGACATCGTCCAGATCGATGACCGCACCCCACGATTCCGGCCGTGTTCCCGCGAGTGTGCGGCCGAATCCGGTGACGGCCGCGGCGGCCGGGCGCTGTGGCGATTCGGTGCCCGTTCCCGTCCATGCCGCGCCGGTCGTGAGGCACCACAGCCTGCCGGGGCCGGTCTGACGCGAGGTGATCGTGGCGAACGACCGGAGGAAGTCCTCGGCTTCGTCCGAAGTGGTCGTCGGCAGTATCAAGCAGACATCGGCGCCGGCGAGGCCGTCCACCTGCTCGGAGTCGCCGAACAGCCTGCAGTCGCGTCCCGTCGCACGGGCTTGCGCGACCAGCTGTTCGGCCAGTTCGTCGTGCGGGCCGACGACTATGAGGGCTCGGTCCGAACTCGGGTCCACCAACGGTTCGTACGGTCGCCAGACGATCTCGTGCACCAGCGTGCGGGGATCGGTGGAGACGGCGTCCTCGGCGCCGATGGTCGCATAGCGCAGGCCGCTCAGATGGGCGATCACCAGACCTTCGTGCGTCGTGACCGTGACGTCCACCGTGGTCGGAGCGTCCGCGCGCATGGCGATGTCGATCACCGCCGATTCGGGTGGCTCGCCTTGTACCGTGACCTCGTCCACCTCGACGGCCATACGCAGCACTGGATCCCCGGGGTAGGCGACCGGCGCGAGCGTCATCACCGCGTCCAGCAACGGTGCCCAGGTGGTCGACCGCCCTAATGCGACAGTGCCGCGCAGCGCACCGCTGCCGCGCAGGAGTTCCCGCACCGTCCAGTCGAAGCCCGTCGACGGCACCCCCACGGCGCTGAGCCGGTCGTGGACGAGAGTGGGGGGCACCGGCTCGACGGGAACATCCGGTGTGTGCGGGCCAGGAAGCTCGCCCGGTTCGGCGACGGTCGCGTAGGTGTGGATGTCCCATCCCCGTCCGGAGCCGGTCGCCGCGGCGCGGGAAGCGATCCGGAGGGTGTCGCCGTCCAGCACGACCTGGATGTTCCTGAGCTCGGCGGTCATCAGTGGGCTGCGCATGACGATCTTCCGCAGCGTCGGCGGTGGGGACCCCGGCGCGGCGGCCGCGAAGAAGGTCGTGAGGAATACCGCGGCGGGTACGATCTCGACGCCGTTGATGCTGTGGCTTCCCGGATAAGGGCGATTGCCGTCGTCGAGATCGCTCTGCCACATCCGGACGGCGCTGCCCGCGACCGGTGTCTCCGCGCCGAGCAGGGTCTGGCTGTGCGGGTCGTGCGCACGGGCGGAACCACCGCCACCGAGCTGAGGCCGCCACCAGAGCGACCGGTGCCGCCACGGGTTCGCGGGGGCCGCCACCAGCTCACCGTCCGGGTACAGCCGGGACCAGTCGACCTCGAGGCCGTGGCAGTACAGCGAGCCGAGGGCGGTGAGGAGGCTACGTTCCTCGGACTGGTCACGACGCAGGGTTCCGCCGACGAAGCACTCTTCGATCCCTTGGTGGGAAAGGGTTTCGCTGATCGAGTGCGTCACCACCGGATGCGGCGAGATCTCCAAGAAGGCCAGGTGGCCGTCCTCGGCCGCCGCCGCGACGGCGCCGGCGAGCCGCACCGGGTTACGCAGGTTGGCGGCCCAGTAGGTCCCGTCGAAGACGGGGAGCGCGCGCGGATCGGGCAAAGCGGTGGTGTAGAGCGGAATCTTCGTCTGCGTCGGACGTAGCTCGGCCACGGCCTCGGCCAGTTCCGTCGCGAGCGGGTCCATCCTGGGGCTGTGGAACGCCACGTCCGAAGCGACCCGCCGGACGACCAGTCCCGCTGCCTGGAACTCCCGGATCGCTGCCTCGACCGCGGCGGGCTCGCCGGAGACCACAGTGGACACCGGCGAGGACTGGATGCCCGCCACGATCCCGGGACGACCGGCGAGCCGTCGCTCCACCTCGGCGAACGGGAGGCCGACCATGGCCATCGCGCCCTTGCCCGCCTCCCGGCGCAGCACCCTCGAACGACGGCAGCTCAGCTTGGCGCCTGCCTCGAGATCGAGCGCGCCCGCGCAGACGGCGGCGGCGATCTCGCCGACCGAATGCCCGATCACCGCGGCCGGGACGAGCCCGCGATCACGCCACACCGCGGCCAAGCCGACCTGCATGGCGAAGATCATCGACTGGATACGGCAAACGTCGTCGAGGGCGCCGTCCTCCAGCACCTGCCGCGGGGTGAAGCCGATCTCGTTCGCGAACACCGGTGCCAGCTCGTCGAGCACGGCGGCGAAGACAGGGGAGGTGGCCAGCAGTTCGCGGCCCATACCGGTCCACTGCGAACCGTGTCCGGAGAACACCCACACCAGGCCGGTTTCCCGCTCGGGAAGCGGACTGCCGGTGACAACGTGGTCCGCCGATTCGTCCTGGACCAGCTCGTACAGCCGCCCGATCAGCTCGCTCCGGTCCGAAGCGGTGACGGCCGCGCGGTGCCCGAGGTGAGACCGCCGGAGCGCCAGCGTGTGCGCGAGCGAGTCGAGCGAGATCTCGTCGCCCTGTTTCGAGAGCCAGTCCGCGAGGTCGCCGGCCCTGCGGCCGAGTGCCTCCTCCGACGCGGCGGACAGTGCGAACAACCTTTCGCCCCGGCCATCGGCTTGATGGGTCGCCGGTGTTCCCGGTGGCTCCTCGAGCACGATGTGCGCGACGGTGCCGCCGTAGCCGAATCCCGAAACACCCGCTCGCCGCGGCTCTCCCGCCGACGGCCACGGCACACGTTCGGTCACGAGCCGCAGACCGTTGGCGTGCCACGGAACAGCCGGGTTCGGGCCGGACGCCATCGGCGTGGCTGGAATCTCCGCCTTGCCGAGCGCGAGCACGGCCTTGATCACGCCCGCGACGCCGGCGGCGCCTTCCAGGTGGCCGATGTTGGCCTTCACCGAGCCGATGAAACAGCCGTCGTCCGCGCGGTCCACGCCGTACACCGCACTGATCGCCTCGGCCTCCAGCGGATCGCCCAGCAGGGTTCCCGTTCCGTGCGCCTCGACGAACCCGACCGTCCGCGGGTCGACGCCGGCGTCCCGGCAGGCCCGCACCATGACGTGTTCCTGCGCGACCGGGTTGGGCGCCATGATCCCGCTGGTGTAGCCGTCCTGGCTCACCGCGCTGCCGCGGACGAGGGCCAGCACCCGGTCTCCGTCGCGCTGGGCGTCGGACAAGCGCTTGAGCACCAGCACACCGCAGCCCTCGCCGCGTCCGTACCCGTCGGCGGTGGCGTCGAACGCCTTCGACCGGCCGTCGGCCGCGAGCGCGCCCGCGAGGTTCAGCGTCACCGTCTCTCCCGGCGAGACCAGGAGGTTCACCCCTGCCACGAGCGCTAGCCCGCTTTCGGCCGAACGCAGGCTCTGACAGGCCAGGTGCAGCGCGACCAGTGACGCCGAGCAGGCGGTGTCGACGGCGAGACTCGGCCCGCGCAGGTCCAGCACGTGCGACAGCCGGTTCGCCACCGCGCACCGGGCCGCTCCGATACCGCTCCACGCGTCCATGTTCACGATGTCCTCGAGCAGGTGCCGCCGGTAGTCGTCGGTGCACGAACCGACGAACACCCCCGTCTCACTGCCGGCGAGCGAATACGGCGGGACCCCCGCGTGCTCCAGTGCCTGCCAGGCCACTTCGAGCAGGATTCGCTGCTGCGGATCCATGAGTTCCGCCTCGCGCGGGGTGATCCCGAAGAAATCCGCGTCGAACCCATCGATCCCGGACAGGAAGTTCCCCCGTCCGACGGTGTCGCGCAGCACCGAGGCGTGCCGGTGGCCCAATTCCGCATAAGACCGCCACCGATCGCCAGGAATGTCGGAACTGGTCTCGACGCCTGCCAGCAGCAAATCCCAGAAAGTGTCCGGACTGTCGGCTCCCCCCGGGAATCGGCAACCGATCCCGATCACGGCGACCGGTTCGGCTCCTGGTGCATCGATGCTCACTACACGGTCCCTTCGGGCAGCATTGTATGACGACCATTCATATCGACGGGAAATCCGCGATTCATCGCGGGGACGGAAATCTGTATCCGATCAAACGGACAGCATGTCGAGTTGCCGGGCCAATCCGGTCGCCGCCTCCGCGGGACAGGGACGGCCGGCGTTCTCCTCGGCGAGCGCGGTGGCCGCCTGCCGCCAGTGCGGTTCGGTCAGCAGCGCGTGCACCTGATCGGCCACCGTTTCGAGATCCCCGGCCACGCCGGCGCCGGTCAGAGCGAGCTGGGTGGCGTTGAACCGCTGATCGACCACCGCCGGCAAGATCACCTGCGGCACCCCGGCGGCGAGAGCGGTCATCGTCGACCCGGCACCTCCCTGATGGACGATGGCCCGGCAACTCGCCAGCACCACGTGCAGGGCCAGCTGCGTGTCGGCCAACCGGACATTGTCCGGCAGCGCGCCGAATCGCGGCCGGGTCTTGGGGTCGACGGCGACCACGACCTCGACGCCGGACGAGGCCAGCGCTTCGGCAACGCGCGGCGCGCGGAAGAGCTCACCATCATCCACTTCGGACATCAGGGTGCCCCATGTGACGCACACCCGCGGCCGCGACGGCCGTCGCCACAACCACGACGGATGCATCGCGGTTCCGTTGTAGGGAACGAAACGGATCGGCTGACGCGGGACGAGGCCCGGTGAGGGCACTTGCATCGCCCAGGGGCAGGGGTCGACGATCAGGTCCGGGGTGTCGGGTAGTCGATCGATCCCGAACCGGCGCACCAGGTTCCCGGTGGCGACTTCCTCGGCGACCGGCATGATCGCCGAGAAATCGGCGCCCCACAGGTGTTTGACGGCCGGGATACCCAGGACCCGCGCCGCGATCGGGGCGGCCAGGTTCAGCGGATCATGCACCAGCACCTGCGGGCGCCAGTCGCGTGCGAACGCGACCAGATCATCTACCATCCCGTCCGCGCAGCCCGCGATCGCGCCGTCGACCGTGACGGACTCATCCTCCGATTCGGCCTTCCGGCTGATCCCGCCGGCGAAAAGCTCGACGAAACCGGGGTCTTCGCCGACCTCGACCGCCGTGAGACCGGAGCCGGTGATGGCGGGTGCCAGCGCCGGGTGGCCGGCGACGCGGACCTCGTGTCCGGCCGCGCGAAGCCCCCATGCGAACGGGACCATCGGATAATAGTGAGATCGCCATCCCCAAGTGCTGATCAACACGCGCATGAAAACGACCATATCAGTGACTCGCCCTCGGAATGGCGACTAAATCGTGCAGCATCATGCAATACGACGGGGGCACTCGTGCAAACAATTCTTTTCCATCTCCGCCACGCGGGGGATTACCGTCTTCATTGCGGTTATCCGCCCCGCAGCGAAGTTCGGCGGCCACAGGAGGGATCTGGCATGATGGAAGAGCCGTGGGAATCGGAAAGAGCCGGCACACTGGACGTTCCCGGGGCTCACTTGAGTTATCAGGTGCGCGGCACCGGGCCGGTGTTGCTGCTGATTCCGGGCGGCCCGGCGGGCGCGTCGATGTACGACGACATCGCACCGCTGCTCGCGAAGCACCACACCGTGATCACCTATGACCCACGCGGCTTGTCGGTGTCCACCGTCGACGATCCGAGCCGGGACATCACGGTCGAGACCCAGGCCGACGACGCGCGCCGACTGCTGCGCACGGTCACCCGAGAGCCCGCATACGTGTTCGCCACCAGTGGCGGCTGCGCCACCGCTCTCGAATTGGCCGCGACATATCCGGAACAGGTGCGCACGCTGATCGTGCACGAGCCGTCGATCGCCGAGCTGCTGCCCGGACCCGAGGAGCGCCGCGCGCACAACGCCGACGTCTACGAAACCGCCAGAACCGTCGGTGCGAGCGCGGCCTTGGGCAAGTTCCTGCCTTCCGCCGGCTTCGACGTGCCGGAGTCCCCCGACCCGGACGAACTGGTCGCGATCGTGGCGATGCGGGATCATTTGGAGGAGTTCTTCACCCCGGCGAACCTCACGGTCTTCTTCGGCCCGATGTGGCGCCCGCTGGCCGGCTACGTCCCGGATCTGGACGCGCTGCGCACCACTCCGGCGCGGGTGGTGGTCGGAGTCGGCACCACGTCGGAAGGCCAGTTCGCGTACCGGACCGCGGTACTGCTCGCCGAGCGACTGGACCTCCGACCCGTGGTGTTTCCCGGTGATCACGGCGGAATGCTGGGGCTGCCCGAGGAGTTCGCCGCGTGCTTGCTGGATGCTCTCGCCCTGCCCGGGTGACCGGCCGAGAGCTCAGAGACGACCTTCCGTGGTTTCGGCGGGCGGGTCCAGCCAGCCGTTCCGCTCGGCCAGCACACCGGCTTCGAGTCTGCTGCGCGCGCCCAGCGTCTTGAGGATGTCGGCGATGTGCTTACGCGTGGTGCGGAGCCCGAGACCGAGGTGGCGGGCGATGTTCTCGTCTTTCTTGCCCATCGCGAGCAAGCCGACGATGGCCCGGTGTATCCCGGCCGGCGGCGGTATCTGCGCGTGAAGAGGTACGGAGAAGGACCACAGGGAGTCCAGCAGCGTCTTGACCACCGCGTGGGCGGCCGGATGCTGGTAGACGAAGAACCGCCGTGCGGGGGAGGACGGGCCGGAAGCGGGCAGCGCCAGCGCGCCGGCCGAAGGGCCCGCGGCGACGGCCGTGAGGGGGATCTGACGGCAGCTCCGGACCCGGATCGCGCGGTGTTCGGTGAACTGGGGGCGAAGCGTGCTCCCATGCGGTAACACCAGGTGCACCTGACGGCCGGGCGGGATCAGTGCCGGTGTGAGCAAGGCACCGACCCCGCAGTCGGCGAAGCCGGGCCCCGGGCCCCCTGAACACGCGAAGAGGTTTTGCGGACCGGTTCGGAGATGCTCGGCGAGGAACGCGTGAGCCTCGTGTTCGGTGGCGACCGGCTCGAACAAGGTGGCCGAACCGTTCCCGCGCTCCGAGTCGACACCGTGCAACAGGGTGAAGTGCCGCCCGAGGGCGGAGATCTGGAGCAGGTGGTCGACCAGGACGTGTTGGGTCCGGCGGGCGAGCGCGTCCACGGCGAGCCCCGGATTGACCGCCTCCCAGCCGTTTCCGGGGGCGGGCCGGACCAACCCGCTTTCGGCGAGCTGTGCGATGGCCTCGCTCGTGTCGTCATCTCGTCCGCGCGTGGTGTCGGCCCCGAGAATGCCGGGGTTGAGCACGATCTGGTGATAGAGCCTGATCGCTTCGGGGCTCAACCGCGGCATCGATGTCCCGGCGAGGGACGGTGTCGGTTCGACTTCGGTGGTCATTTTCCGCCTCCGATCATGGCCAGCCCGATCATGGCTTCCTCGGCGGGCAGATAGCCAAGCCGGTTCATGCTCATGTGCAGGTGGTGGAAGAACAGCCGCGAACGCCGTGATGGCGCGGTCGCGTGTATCCGGCGCGCCAGCCGGTCGCTCCAGGCGCGCAGGAGGTCGATCTCGGTCTCGGTGGGCGGATGATTCCCGATCGTGGTGACAACGGTGTCGAGCCGCTTCTGCAGAGCCGCCTTGGACTGCCTGAGCAGACGCAGATGCTCGCCCCAGTAGTTGCGGTGGAACGGCCAGAATTCGCGGATCTCCGCTTCGGTGAGTACCGCGGCCGCGGCCTCGCGCATCAGACGGGCGGCGAGCCCGGCGCGTGCGCCGGGCTGTGCCTTGCTCGTCGCGTCGAGGTCGAGCATCAGCTCACTCGAGTCCTGGAAGGCGGTTTCGGCGTCGGGAAGGTGGTCACGGCCGTACTTGTCGATTTCCGGTTCGTAGCAGCCGAGCCGGACACCGGACGGCCCCGGGGTGTCGAGCGCGCCCGCTTCGGGAATGAGCCGCCGGTGCTCAGGGGCCGGCGGCCGGTCGGTCGTGGCGACGAGTTCACGCAGCGGGCCGCTTCGCTCGTCCAGCGTGTCCAGCGCGTCCGGGTCCGCCTGGATGCGGAGTCTGATGTGGACACCGGTCGCATCGAGGTAGCGGATGAAGTACCAGCACCTCGCGTCGATCTCTCCGGCGGTCCGCTTCGCCCACCGGCTCGCTCCCGCCGCGACGGTGTCCATACCGGAAACCGCGCCCGGATACAGCCGGGCGTACCACCATTCGTACCCGTTCATTCCACGTCCCATCGCCGCGGTGACGTCGCACGGAGCGACAGTCCGCAAAGGATCGCGCGACCGGCGCCGTCGGCCGGGACCAGCGACCTCAAATCCCCGAACGAAACCGGGCGGCAACGCTCGGCGCTCAGACCCGCCCGCGCGGCGGCGCGGGCCATCGCCGCGCACTGTCTCCCCGCGGCGGTGAGCAGCATCCGGTAGCCATGCCCACCGTGCGTGGCGACGGCCGTTTCGATGTCACCCAGCAGGGAGAGGACCGCGGTCCCGGGTGCGAGATCCTGATGTCCGGGGCCGAGATGGCCGAATGTGCCGTCCTCGTGCGCCACGCTCACGCCGTCGCGCATTCCCGGGATCGAGCGGGTGGAGATCACCAGCTCGGTGCTCCGGCGACGACGGGCGACGACGTCGCGCAGCGCCGGGGGCGGTGACACGGGCACGCCGAGCGGTATGGGCAGGCGTGACACCGGCGCCGTCGCCCGGGCGGCTGTCCCGAACGAGACGAGCACCTCGGCCATCTCCGGTTGGATGATCATCGAACCTCCCTGATTTCCAGCACAGCGAGCACCGGTTCGCGTTCCAAGACGGGTGCGGGCAGCCAGGCGACCTGGTCGTCGGACCAGCCGTCGAGTACCGCTGCGTGGTCACCGAGTGCTTCCCGGAGTACTTCGATCGCCCAGCCCGCTTCGACGAGGAGTTCATGCAGCGCCGCACTTCCGGCCCACCGTGTGGCGGTTTCGACCGTTCCTGTCAGCACGACCATCGCGGGAGCGGACGAGGTGACGGTGGACAGCAGCGCCAGTTCGGGAGCGTCCCGGATGACGCCGAAAACCGCCCGGAGGGTCCCGGCTTCGCCCGGGAACAGCACATGACAGCGCAGGGACGCGACCGGGTTTCCCGCCCACGCCCGTTGCACCGGCGTGCCGATGCCCACGGCCGGGACGCGGCGGGCGAGCGGCCATTCGGCCGGGCGGGTCTTCGGGCCCGGCGACGGTGCGACCCGGCCGAGAGTGGCTTCGTACCGGACGGCCGCGCTCGCGGGCCGAGGGGTGATCCCGTGCAGCACCGAGCAGTCCGGGCAGCCAGGGCGCGATGCTTTGGCCACGAGCCGGGTCCGGCCGGATTCGAAGTCGATGTGCTGCGACCAGGCGACGTCGTCGTGGCGGGCGGTGGCCAGTACCGGGATTCGTGCGGCGACGAACGCCGCGGCGAGGTCTCGGTACCTGCCCGGCAGCGCGATGGGCTCATCGGTGCCTTCGGTGACGCAGCGCGGGCACGGGTTCGCGCCGGGCCGGGTGACCGGTCCGATCGCGAGTTCGCCGCCCGCCGTCCGGACCGGGAGGACGGCGCTACCGGTGCGCCAGCGATCGACCAGCTCCGCGGCGGAACCGCCCACCACGAGCGTCCCACTTGACGACTGCCGTCGGCCACGCGTGGCCGACGCCTCGCGCACTTTCGTCGCGAACGCGTCCTCTCCCGGCACTTCGACGGTGATGGCCGCGAAGGCGTCCCGCACTTCTTCCCCGCTGCGCGAATCGGCGCGATGCCCGGCCACAGAAGCGAAGAAGCCGGCAACCGCGGAACCTGGCCCCGGCGCCGTCGCGACGGATTCCACCGCGCCGTGCCTGCCGAGCAAGGAAAGCATGAGTTCGACTTCGTGTTCCAGCACACCGACCGCTTCGGAGAGTTCCCGGATTCCGCGGCTGCCGTCGAGGGCTCCGAGCAAGGCGGGCACGCACGTCGTGGCCGCCTTGCCGTACAGCCGCACGGGGGTCACCGAGCCGCCGAGCACCAGCGTGTCGCCGACCGCGGCGGAGCGCAGGCCGCGGCGACGGCGGAGGAAACCGGAGGCCGCACCGTGGGGTGTGGTGTGGAGGACAGGGTTCATGGTGTTCCTCATGCCATCGGCTGCGGGAGCGGGTTGAGCCGGTGTTCCGGCTGAACGGTGTGGTTCATCGTGGCCGGAGCCGTGGCCAGCCTCGGAGTGCCGAGCATGCGCACCGTGGTGCCGAAGGTGAGCGGCACGGCCTGGGGCACCAGTACTTTCACCACGACCGTGCCCGTCGCGCGTGCCTCGACCGGGGTGATGTCGACGGCGAGAACCTCCGCGCCGCTGTCGCGGAGCCGGGAGACCACCCACGCAAGCTGCCGGACCGGATCGTCGGTGCCGGGCCCGGGAAGGTCGGCGAAGGACCGGACCGGGCGCGGCCCCTCCAGCAAGAAGTCGAAATTCTTCCTGGCGGCCAGTGCGCCGTTGACGAAAGCGCCGCCGCAGGCACCATCGAGGATCGTGTCCGCGCCGTCCGCCGGTGCGGTGGAGCGCAACGCCGTCCGGAGCATGGCCAGCTCTCGGTGGATCTTGGCGGTGGCGGCCACCGGGTCCAGTCCCGCCGTCGTGGCGACCACTTGGGCGAGCAGCCGGTCGTCGTCCGAGAGTTGCAGGCCGAAGAAGGCCGGGACACCGAAGTCGGTGGTGGCGTCGAAGATCAAGGTCTCCAGGCCGGCCTCGCGGCTCCGCTCGGCGTAAGGACGCAGGGAAGGCGGAAGATCCCGGGACGAGACCGCCAGCCTGGGCAGGCGGAGGCGGTGCAGCCAGGTCAGCATGAGGGCGTCACGTTCGATGACCTCGAGCAAGCCGCCGAGCACCGCGCGCGGGTAGTCCACATGGGCCGCGCTGCCGCTGGAATTGCCACGGGTGAAGGACTCGGCGGGGGTGCCGGGTGCCAGGCGTAGCCACACCATGCGAGCGGGCACGTACCGAGGTCGCTCCTGGGTGAGCGACCAGGCCCTGACCCACTGGATACGAGCCCCGTCGTCCGGCCGGGTCAACGGGAAGCGCGGAGCGGCGAACTCGGCCGCCGAAGGCCGGGGCCACTCGCTCGGGGCCACGGCGTCCGGACCGAGTTCGTCGGCGCTCGCCGTGATCAGAAGGTCTTCACGGACGGCGAGGGTCGCATAACGCTCGAGTGACTCCGCGGCACTCAGGAGTTCGGCCCGCTCAGGATCGAGATCGCCGCCCGCGCCGTCGAAATTCCCGTCAGTGGCCATCGAACGGCGCCAGCCACCCAGCCGCGGGAAGATCTCTCCGACCTCGCCGAGGAAGCTCACCCCGATCGGGATCCGCGGCTCCCCGAGCGTGTTCCCCGTCCGGCCGACCAGGCCGTACGGCGAGACCAAGGCACGCATGGCCGCCAGCGAATCCGCCGACCCTTTCGGTGCGTATGTGTGGTTTCCCGTCCGTGGGGTCATCGCCCGTCCTCCGGCTCTGGTTCCGGCGTCACGACTTCGGGAACAGCCGCTCGCACAGCGCGGCAGCCGTGGTCCTGGCCGGTACGAGGTTCACCATGTCCGTCAACTCTCGTCGTCACGTCTGTGAAAAGTCTGCAGGCGATCAGTAAGCGCTTTCTCGCTGGACGTGAAGACTGTTCGGTTTACTCACTGCCACCGCTTTGGGCTGATTGAACATCGTGCTGCCACGTTTGGTCATGAAGAAGCACCGGCAGAACCCGAAGGTAGGGGTTTTTGCCGGTGCTTTTGCGGGTGAATAATATGAATAAGTATCGCGTTCAGCTCGTCGGGATGTCCATGCCCGGTTTTCGGCCGGAAACCAAGCGAGTGTGAGGTCTCAGCCGGCGCCGGCGACGGGCTGGTCCGTGCGTCTGATACCGAGCAGGCCGGCGAGTTTGCGGGCGGTCTCCCTGTTCGCGGGCGTCTCGTAGCGGGTGCATTCGGTGAGCGCCTGGATCCGGTATTCCCTGGCGAGGCCGGGCTCATTTCGCTGTTCGTAGAGTTCCGACAGTTGTTCCAGGATGCGGACCCTGTCGTCGGACCAGCGATTGTCGGCCAGCAGCTGGAAAGCGGACAGCAGTTGATCCGTCGCTTCGGCGAGGCGGCGAGAATTGAGCAGAGCCTGTCCGCGTCTGTGCTGTACGCGGGCTACGCCGACTACCGCCCCGTGCTTCCTGAACAACGCTTCGGCCTCGTCGAAAACCGGCAGGGCCGCTTGGAGGTCACCGAGGTCGGCAAGGGTCTCGGCGAACCGCGTCAGCACCATGGACAGCAGTTCGTCGTTGCCCGGGGTGCTGGCCTGACCTCGGTAGTGGGCGACACACCGGCGGTGCAGTGTCACGGCTTCGTCGAGTTCGCCGGTCATGTGCAACTGCTTGCCCAGCCATGACATCGACAGGTACTGACCGGTCGGGTAGCCGGCCTGCTCGAACAAGGCGACGGCGCGACGGTTGTGGCGCACGGCCTCCGCGGGCAAGGTCAGGCGTGAGTCGATCGCTGAGCGGTAGTAGTAGGCCCATGCCTCCAGGACGAGATCCCCGACCTCGGTCGCGGCCGCGACTGCGCGATCGTGCACTTCCAGCGCTTCGTACGGCTTGCCGCACAGGACGCTGAGCGCCCAGCACAGAAAGTTGCACTGTTCCGCTTCGGCACGACGGTCGCCCAGCGCACGCGCCGCTTCCGCCCCCGCACCGAACACCTCGCACCACAGTTCGCCGTCTCCGCGCAGGTCGGAGTACCAGTGCATGGCGGTCGCCAGGTCCAGGACCCGGCGGTGTTCCCCCTGGGCGGCGGCGGTGCGCAGCGAGCAGCGCCAATGGGACTGTTCCGCTTCCAGCCACCTGGTCGCGGACTGGCGGTCGTAGACGGGATCCGGCCCTTCGACGGCGCCGACGTCCGTGCGGTCGTGGTCGAAGTACAGGGCGGCCTTGATGGCGACCTCGAGTAACCAGTGCTGTGTCCGGCGCAGGGCGTCCTGTGTTTCCTCCGCGCTTCCTTCGAGTTCCAGGCGCTCGCGGGCGAAGACGCGCAACAGGTCGTGGCAGGTGTACCGCCCGCAGGCCCCGCTGGCGCCGAGCAGGCTGGCGTCCGCGAGTTTCTCCAAGCTGAGCTCGGCCGTTTCCTCCGGTTGCCCCGAGACGACCGCGGCCAGTTCGACCGAAACATCCGATCCCGGCACCAGGGCGAGGCGCCGGAACATGCTCGCGGCATCGGGATCGAGGTGGTGGTAGGAGATTTCGAAGGCGGTGCGCACCTGCAGATCCCCGGCGGTGAGCACGGACAAGCGGCGCCTCTCGTCCTCCAGTCGGTCGGCGAGGTACGAGATCGGCCACTGGGTGCGGCTGGCCAGCCGGTTGCCCGCGATGATGAGCGCGAGCGGGATGCCGCCGCACAGGGCGGCGACCCGTCTCGCTTCCTCCGGTTCGGCGGCGACGCGGTGCTGGCCGGCGACGAGGGCCAGCAGTTCGACCGCGTGGTCCGAGGTGAGGCGGTCCAGCCCGATCCGGTGCCGGACGTCCAATCCGGTCAGGGTGTTACGGCTGCTGACCAGGACGAGCGTGCCGTTGCTGGTCGCCAGCAACGGCCGCACCTGTGCCTCGTCGGCGGCGTTGTCGAGCACCAGCAGCACCGTGCGGTCGCGGAGCAACGAGCGGTAGAGCGACAGCCGGTCGTCGGGATCGTTGGGGACCACGCGCTCGTCCAGGCCGAACGCGTGCAGCAGTTGCCGGACCGCTCGATCGGGGGTGAGCGGGGCGCGGTCCGTGCCGCGCAGATCCAGGTAAAGACAGCCGTCGGTGAAGCTTTCCTTCAAACGGTGCGCCGCGTTCACGGCCAGCGCGGTCTTGCCGGCGCCTGGCAGCCCGTGAACGACCGCGAGCTGCAAACGGCAGGACGCGACGGCTTCGAGCGCGTACCGCTCCAATGCCTCCAGATCGGCGTCCCGCCCGGTCAACTCGGTCAGCTCCGGTGGCAGCACGCAGCTCCTCGTCAGCGTGCCGGTGGGGTCGGGCCTGTCCGTGTCGGCCGGTGTCCGCCGTCCGGCGCGGCCGGCGTCCGCGAACTCCTGGTGTTCGTCGGATGTCAGCCCGAGGCCTTCGGAGAGGAGTTCAACGGTCCGGCGCTGTGGCGTGCGGACCCGGCCGCGTTCCATGTAGCTGATCGCCCGCACGCTGATGCCGGTCCGCTCGGCGAGCTCTTCCTGCGTCATCGACGAACGCAGCCGGTAGAGCCGCAGGAACTCACCGAATGCTCTTGTGCCCACGCAACCACACTCCTCCACTGTCATGCCTCGAAGGTGGCATCGACGTTATAGGTCCACGTCGCCATGAGCCCTTGGCATGGTTTCGTGATACCTGTAAGGGCGAT
Organism: Amycolatopsis decaplanina DSM 44594; assembly: GCF_000342005.1. GTDB lineage: Bacteria > Actinomycetota > Actinomycetes > Mycobacteriales > Pseudonocardiaceae > Amycolatopsis > Amycolatopsis decaplanina. The sequence continues at coordinate 179,845 of NZ_AOHO01000075.1, read as the reverse complement.
CAATAGACCCTATCGGCTGTAAAAGTTCTGTTCGGCGGACTGTTGCCGGGTTACGTTACGTCACAATGGAGTCACAATGAAATGCAAGTTCACGATATGGGATTACGGTGAGGGTTACCGTAGTGGACATGCTTGTATTGTGTTCAATGAATATGTCGAACCTTGGCTCCATGCCTTGGTGGTCGCGCTCCGCGGCCGTGGTCCTTGGCTTCGCTGTCAAGGTCGGCGGTCTGCCGTGTGGGCGGAGCCGACCTTCCCGCTCAGTGAGAACTCCGGAATGGTATTTGCGTATCGGGGTCGGCGGAAAACTGCGCCGGGCGAAGCAATGTTCCGATCGAACAGTCGAATACCGATGCCGTGACTCGTGAACGAAGTTCACAGTGAACGATCTGGTCGAAATCGCGCATGACAGCGTTGTCGGCCCGGTTTCGCGTGATCACCGCCCCGGCGGACCTGGTCGCGTAGGCCCCAGGTGACCAGGTGACGCGGCCTCGTCGTGTGACCGGGTGCCGGTGCGGGTCCACAGTGGAAAGTGTGGTCTCTTGTGCACATCAACCGAAGGAGCATCTTGTGATGACGGTGAAGTGGTCCAAAGTGGTCTCCGTGCTCGCGGTCGTGGCCGGTCTTCTGGTCGCGGGCGGCGAGGCGTGGGCGGACACGATCTATCCTGGTCACAGTTACGTCGAATCAGTGCGAACCGGTGAAGACGGCCACTGAGTGGTAAGGCAGGCGACTCGAACCAGGGCGAGCGGAGGGTCCTGCCAGGGATACGGCACCTATAGAGCCGTGGTCGAGTGGCGACAGGTGCGGCTGTGGGACGAGGCGGAAGAGCCCGAGGGATTCCCCGTCGATGGCGAGGTCTTCGATCCAGTCCGCGCGCAGCCCCCTTTCCGGGCACCGGCCGTGTGCTGATGCGCCCGGACACTCGTGGAGTAGACGCTGATCACGAACTCGACGCTGTCCTCCAACGGGCCTAGGGAGAGTCGTCTTTGACGATCACGTGCTCCAGGACCCCGGTCCCAGGTTCCGTCCGCGGTCCACTTCCGCAACCGCTCATGCGCGGTCTTCCACGGCCCATGCCGATCCGGCAGATCACGCCACGGCGCACCCGTGCGCTCATGCCACCGCCCGACCTCGGCGAAATCACCCCGCATCACCCGGCGAACCTCCCGGACCACGGCGGGTACACCGACTCGACGCGGATCAGAGACCGTTCATGTGCATGGCGTCTTCCGGGTAGCGCTTGCCCCTCGTGATGCCGGCCGGTACCGCCGCGTCGAGCAGTGCCATGTCCTCAGGACCGAGCCGCAGCGAGGCGGCCCGAAGGTTTTCCTCGAGTGTGCGCCGGCGTTTGGTGCCCGGGATCGGCACGATGTCGTCGCCTTTGGCCAGGAGCCACGCCAGGCATACCTGCGCGGCGCTCGCGCCGACACGGCCTGCGATGACACCGACCACGTCGACGGCGGCGGAATTCGCGCAGAAGTTCTCGCCCTGGAAGCGAGGATCCTTCCTGCGGTAGTCACCGTCTGCGTACTCCTCGGCCGGTTTGGCTGTTCCGGTCAGGAAACCGCGGCCCAGCGGGGAATAGGCGACCAAGCCGATTCCCAGTTCGCGCAGGAGGGGAAGGATCTCGGCCTCGATGTGGCGCTCCCACAAGGCGTACTCGGTCTGCAGGGCGGTCACGGGGGTGACCGCGTGCGCGCGACGGATCGTGGCCGTCCCGGCTTCGGAAAGGCCGAAGTACCTGACCTTGCCCGCAGTGATCAGTCCGCCGACGGCATCAGCCACGTCCTCGATCGGGACCGTGAGATCGACGCGGTGTTGTGACAGCAGATCGATCCGGTCGGTGCGCAGCCGGACGAGCATCGCGTCGACGGTCCGGCGGATGTGGCCGGGCCTGCTGTTCATCCGGCCGCGGGTGCCGTCCGGGGCGTACTCCCAGCCGAACTTCGTGGAGATGAACGCCTCGTCGCGCCGGTGGCGCAACGCGGTGCCGAGCAGTTCTTCGTTGTCGAACGGTCCGTAAACCTCCGCGGTGTCGAAGAAGGTGCAGCCGAGGTCGAGCGCCCGGTGGACGGTGGCGATCGACTCGGTGTCGTCCGCGGCGCCGTAGGCCCGGCTCATCCCGAAGCACCCGAGCCCGAGCGCGGACACGGCGGGACCGTCCGACCCCAGAACACGCGTGGGCAGGACATCGTCGTACGTCACCGAGACCCCTTTCCGAGCCGGAGTGAACCGAGAACGACCTTCACCGCAGCTCGGCTCCGTGGCGGACGACCGCGTCGAGGAAATCGCCGCGGGCGATCGCGGCGGCCAGCGCGCCGATGTCGTCGCTCAGATACCGGTCCCTGTCCAGGGCCGGGACCGTCGCCCGGACCTGGTCGTGGGTGATCCGGCCGAGCGGGCCGAGACGCGTGTACCGGCCTGACACGTCGACGGCTTGCGCGGCGGCGAGCAGTTCCACCGCCAGGATCCAGTTGTTGTTCGCCAGCACACGGCGGGCGTTCCTCGCCCCGATCAGGCCCATGCTGACCACGTCCTGGTTGTCGGCGTTGGCGGGCACGCTCTGGGTGCTGGCGGGGCCGATGGTCCGGTTTTCGGCGACCAGCGCGCTGGCCGGGTACTGCGCTCCGGCGAGCCCGCTGTGCAGGCCGGGATCGTTCGCGATGAGGAACTCGGGCAGCCCGTCGTTGAGATGCCGGTTCAGCAGCCGATGCGTGCGTCGTTCGGAGAACACGCCGAGCTGGGTGAGCGCGATCGTGCAGTGGTCCATCGCGAAAGCGATCGGCTGGCCGTGGAAATTCGCGCCGTGGAAGATCTCTTCTTCCCCGGGTTCGCCGAAGAACAGCGGATTGTCGTTGGCGGAGTTGAGTTCGATCTCCAGGGTGGCTTCGGCTTGCCGGAGGGTGTCGCGGACGGCGCCGAGCACCTGCGGCACCGCGCGCAGGGTGTACGCCTTCTGCAGGTAGACCTCGCCGTCGCCGTCGCGCGCCTGCCGGGAGAGTTCGGCGTGGCCGACGGCGAGCCCGCTGCCGTCCAACAGCACGCGCAGGTTCGCCGCGGTGTCGATCTGACCCCGGTGGGGCCGGGCCCGCTCGTGCCCCGCGGCGAGGAACGGGCTCGTCGAGCCGCGCAGCACTTCCACGACCAGCGCGGAGATGATCTCGGCCTGCCGCACCTGGTCCAGCGCCCGGCCGACCACCAGGGCGCCGAGCCCGGTCATCGCCGACGTGCCGTTGATCAGTGCGAGACCTTCCTTGGCCCGCAAGGTGAGCGGCACGATCCCGTGCCGTTCGAGGACCGGGCCGGTCGGTGTCCGTTCGCCGTCTTCGAGGACGTATCCCTCGCCGATCAGGGTGACGGCGACATGCGAGAGCGGCGCGAGGTCCCCGCTGGCGCCCAGCGACCCCATCTCCGGCACGGCCGGGGTGATGTTCAGGTTCAGGTACGCGGCCAGCCGGTCGAGGACGGCCGGGCGCACGGCCGAGTAGCCCTTGGCGAGCGCGTTGAGCCGGGCCGCGATCATCGCCCTGACCTCGTCCTCGGCGAACAGCGGGCCGACCCCGGCGCTGTGGCTGCGGACGAGATTCGTCTGCAGTGCCACCTCGTCGCCCGCCCCGACCGGATGGTGCACCAGTTCGCCGTACCCGGTGGTGACGCCGTAGACCGGGACGCCCCGGCCCACCAGTTCCTCGAACGACTTCCGGTTGCTCTCGACGTCGGCCAGCGCGGACGGGGCCACGGTGCACGGCGCCCGGTACTCGGCGATCCGCCGGACACCGGCGAGGTCCAGGCCTTCACCGTCGAGTTCGACCGGTCGGTGACCCCTCGTCGTCACAGTCCGGCTCCCGCCTCTGTCGCCGTCCTCGATCGGCCGAGCACCCAGCTCAGCACCGCTGTCGCCACGGCGAGCGCCGCGAGCACCCCGCAGGTGACGACGAACGCGTCGCCGAAGTCGCTCGCGGGGATCGACGCCGTGTCCTGCGGATTGCGCCCCAGCGCGGCGCGGTAGACCGTGCCGATCCCCGCGATCCCGACGGCCATCGCGGCCTGGGTGACGGTGTTCAGCACCCCCGAACCCGCTCCGGTGAGATCGGCGGGCACCTGGGCCATGGCGATGCCGACCAACGGCGAGACCACCAGTCCCTGCCCGATCCCGGACAGCCCGATGGTGGCCGCGAGCGCGACGGCCTGGGTGCTGGTGCCGGCCTGCACGATGAACGGCATCGGCAGGAAGCTCGCGAACATCAGCAGCGCACCGGTGATCAGCACCCGGGTGCCGTAGCGCTCGGCCAGGCGGCGCCCGGCCACCGAGGCCACCGCGAACCCGACGCCCAAGGGCACGAACACCACCCCGGTGGCCAGCGGGTCCAGGTTCAGCGCGGACTGGAGGTAGTAGGTCAGCACCAGGAAGTAGCCCGCGTTGCCGGCGAAGAACACCGTCACCGTCGCCATGCTGGCCGGGAACCCGCGCCCGCGCAGGACCCGGGCCGGCAGCAGCGGATCCCCGCCGCGCGCGGCGAGCCTGTTCTCGTACCGGAATAGGACGGCCGTCAGCAGCGCCGCGGCGGCGAAACAGACCCAGATCCACAGCGGCCAGCCGTGTTCCGGGCCGAGCGACAACGGGATCAGCAGGATGGGCAGCACGGACGCGGTGAGCACCGTCCCCACCATGTCCAGCCGCGCGGTGACCTCGCTCCGGCTCTCCCGGACCGTCGACGGCGCGGCCAGCAGGATGAGCAGCCCGATCGGCACGTTGATCAGGAAGATCGTCCGCCACTCCAGACCGGCGACGTCCACGTTCAGGAGCAGCCCGCCGCCGATCAGCCCGGCGACCACTCCGAGCCCGATCACCGACCCGTAGGCGCCGATCGCGCGCTGCCGGTCCCGCTGACGGGCGAACGTGCCCTGGATGATCGACAGCACCTGAGGCATCAGGACGGCCGCCGCGGCGCCCTGCACGACGCGCGCCACGATCAGGAGATTCGCCGTGGGGCACAACGCGCACAGCAACGAGGCGACGGTGAACGCCGCCACGCCGTACTGGAACACCTTCTTGCGGCCGAAACGGTCGCCGAGCTTTCCGCCGGTCACCATGCCCGCCGCGTAGGCGATCACGTAACCGTCGATGACGAACTGGATCTGGCCGAAGCTGGCGCCCAGATCCGCTTGGATCGGCGGGCTGGCCACGTTCACGATGAACATGTCGATCTGGCCCATGAACGTGGCCAGCAGGACCACCCCGATCCCTGCCCAGTCCCGAGGAGTCGGCACGGTCGAGGGGGATGTGTCCGCGACGGCAACCATTTTCGTCCCTTACCTGGTCGGGTGGGCGCCGCCGTTGACCCCGAGAGTCTGCCCGGTGATGTGCCGGGCGCCGGCGGAAGCGAGGAAGTACACCGTTTCGGCGATGTCGGCGGGAAGGCCGGCGCGGCCGGTGCTGGTCGCGCCGATCAGCTGCTCGGCGCGTTCGGCGGGGAGCTTGTCCCGGAAGAACTCGGTTTCGCGGATGTAGCCCGGTGAGACCACGTTCGCGGTGATCTTGCGGGCGCCGAGCCGCTTGGCCAGATCGACGTTCCACGAGGCGAGCCCGGCCTTGGCCGCGCCGTACGATCCGGCGCCCTGGTCGGCGGCGATGGATCCGATGTGGATCACCGATCCGCCTTCGGCGAGTTTGCCTTCGACGGCGGTGGTGGTCAGCACCGCGCTGATCAGGTTGGCGTCCAGATTGGCCCGCCAGTGCGCGAGGACCCCGGCGAGCCCTTCCTGCTCGGGGAGGTCGAAGTCGGTGTTGCCGCCGGCGTTGTTGACCAGCACGTCGATCGGCCCGTCCAGTCCGTCCATCGCGGCGGTCACCTGCTCGGGATCGGTGCTGTCGCAGACGAGCGGCCGGACCGCCGACCCCAGCTCGGCCGCCGCCGAGACCAGTACCTCCTTGCGACGACCGGTGATGTGCACGACGGCGTCGGACGCCGCGAATCTCGCCGCCACGGCCCTGCCGATGCCGGTGCCCCCGCCGGTGACCAGGATCGTCCGGGTCATCTAGCCTCCTTCGTATTCGCCGGTCCTAACTCACGTTTAGACCTAAATGATAGGCTGTGCGCCGTGCAGCCGACAACCGCGGTGGAGGTTCGGGATGAGCGCAGCGTCCGAAAAGGACCACACGCCGGACGCCGCGGACGAGATCGAGGCGGCGTGGCAGCGCGAACGGCCCGGCACGTCGACCCAGTCCATCGGCATCGTGACCCGGGTGTGGCAGCTGGCCAAGTTGTTCGGTGAGGACCGCCGTCGCGTCCTGCTGGACTCCGACGTCGATTCGGCCACCTTGGACCTGCTCAGCGTGCTCCGGCGCAGTTCCCCGCCGTATTCGCTGACGACCAGGGAGCTGGCGAGGCTGACCCTGGTCACGGCGGGAGCGATATCTCAGCGGGTGGCCCGAGCGGAACGCGAGGGATTGGTCGTGCGGCACACCGAACCGCCCGGCCGCAGCGTGTACGTGACACTGACCCCGGCCGGGCACTCATTGGTGGAGCAGACCGTCGATCGGGTGCTCGAACGGGAACTCGAACTGGTTTCCGGGCTGAGCGACGAGCAGCGGGCCCAGCTCGCCTCCTTGCTGAGGGTGCTCCTCGGCGAGGTCCAGAGCCGCTGCGACGATCACGGTGTATCGCACGTCGGTGATGTCGGTACGGGGCTGTAGAACCCGGCCCGCGCGGGTTCTCAGAGCAACCGGGTGAAATGCCGGACGACCTGCTGCGCCTGGACCGGGTTCAGCCGGGGGTCACAGGCCGACTCGTACCTGCCCAGCTCGAGTGCGCCGCTCAGCTCCGCCATCGTGTCCACGCATTCGGTCACCGGGTCCGGGCTCACTTCGAGGTGAAGTCCTCCCGGGTGGACCCGGTGCTCACGCAGGATCCGGCAGAACTGCCCGATCTCGGCCTGGATCTCCGTCACCACCCGGGTCTTCTGCCCGGCCGTGGTCTTCCTGGTGTTGCCGTGCATGGGATCGCACAGCCAGGCCACCTGCCCGGCTCGCGTGCCGAGTGCGGCCACCAGAGCGGGGAGCCGGTCCGCGATCTTCTCCGCGCCCATGCGGACGATGAGGCTCAGCCTGCCTCGGCGATGCCCGGTGGCCAGCCGGTCGACGATGGCGATCAGCTCCTCGGGGGTCGCGTTCGGGCCGATCTTCACTCCGACGGGGTTGGTGATCCTCTCGGCGAACGCGAGATGGGCGTGATCGAGCTGCCTGGTGCGCTCACCGATCCACACCATATGGGCCGAGGAGGCGTAACTGCCGCCGCGGGCGAGATCCGGGCGCAGCAGCGCGTGCTCGAAGTCCAGCAGGAGTGCTTCGTGGCTGATGTAGGTCGGCGCCAGCATCGAACTGATCCCGCTGCCCGCCTCGCAGAGCAGAAGCTGCCGCATGAACAGCGCGTCCAGGCCCTCCGCCGCGAGATCGTAGGCGGTCAGCATCCGCGCCGGATCGGCTCGCCTGGCCGCCGCGGTGGGAGTCACGCCGTTCACCGCGTCACCGCGGTAAACCGGGATTTCCGTGCCGTCCGGCAGGACTTCCGTCGCGCAGGAACGGGGTTTGGCGAACTGCCCGGCGAAGCGGCCGATCCGGACGGTCGGCATCCCGGCGGATTCGGCGGTTTCGCAGAGATGGTGCAGCTGTGAGGCCTTGGCCTGGACCCGGTGCCGCGCCGAGTCGGAGAACAGTTCGGCACAGTCGCCCGCCTGGATCACCACGGCCTCCCCGCGGGCGACGAACTCGAGTTCACCGGCGAGCGCGTAACACGAATGCGCGTCGACGAGCGGCGGCCTGGCGCGCAGTTCGTTCCGCACGGCGGCCAGATCCTCCGGCGTGGACCAGTCGGGTTGGTGGGCGGCGGCGATTTCCAGCACTGCGTGGGGGATCATCACGGTCTCCTGATGTGGTGGTGGTGATCACGCGGGGCGAAGAACCGGCGGTTTCAGCAGGACCTGTACCCGCCGGGCCAGGTCGATCAGCCGTTCTTCGCTGCCGGGCGGGCCGACGATCTGCACTCCGAGCGGTGCGCGGTTCACCCGGCTGAGCCGGACGGGCACGGCGATGGCGGGCAACCCGGCGAAACTGGCGATCGGGGTGTACCCGATCCGCCGGTCGTAGTCGGCTTCGCCCGGGGCGGGGATGGTGGTGGCGACCGGACGGCTGGTCCGCCGATCGGGCGGGGGAGAGGGGTCCAGCGGCAGCAACCAGGCGTGCGTGTGGTCCCCGAAGCGGATGGCGTTCTCCTGACGGCAGGAGAACATCGCGTCGAGGATTTCCGTGTACTGCGCGTCGGTCACCCGCGCGCCGACCTCCAGCGCCTGCTCGGTGCTCTGGTGCAACGGGACGGTGATCCAGTGCCGCCACAGCTGGTAGCCGTCCCATGCCTGCCGGGCGCAAAGCTGCCAGGCGTCGCCGCGACGTCGCCAAAGATCGTCCCCCACGCGGAGGTCGGTCATCTCGTGGCCGTCGTCGGCCAGCGCGGCGCTGACCAGATCCAGCGTTTCCAGCATCTCGGGACCGCACGAGCCGTCCCGGACTTCGGTGGGCACGCCGACGCGGTACCGGTCGGGTGAGGGCTGCCCGTCCTGACCGAGCAGGGTCCGCAGACCGAGGCGCTGCCACAGGAACGCGAGGTCCTCGGCCGTGCGCGCCACCCAGCCGACCGCGTCCATCGGTGGTGACAAAGGGAAAATGCCGTGCAGCAGGCCAGGATCATGCGTCATGCGCAACCCGACGGTGCCGCAGTGCCCGGCAGGCCAGCGCACCGAACCGAGGACGTCCGTGCCCATCGCCAGATCGCAGAGATCGGCCGCGACGGCGACGCCCGCACCGGTACTCGAGCCTGCGGGGTCGATGTGCGGGAAATAGGGATTCACACAGCCGGAACCGACGCCGATGTTCAGCTCGGTGCTGACGACCTTGCCGATCACCTGGTCCTCGACACCGTCGAGCCGGGAAAGCGCCCTCGCCGTCGCCGCCGGATGGTGCCGGTAATGCCGCAGCCCCAGGGAAGTCGGCAGGCCGGCGACGTCGATGGTGTCCTTGACGCCGATCCGGATCAGCGGCGTACCCGATGCCGAACTCCGCCGCGCGGTGACCGCCCGGTACCGGGCATCGGCCACGGAATACCAGTTCTCGTTCTGCTCCGCCCATTTCCGGTCGTCCCACTCGCCCTGGTCGTGCCGGGCGCACCGTTCGGCCAATGGCAGCTCGAGCAGGCCGGGAAGCTCCGGACGATCGTCCGGGTAGGTGATTCCGGCGTTCTCGGCGTAGCCGTTCAGCGACGAGGCGGGATCGGACGGGCTCGGACGGCCGGACATCAGCTCGCCCCTTCCAACGCCGCCTGGGACTCCTTTTGGGTGAGCGCGTACAAGGCGGTGACCGCGATCTTCCCGGTCGCGGTCCGGGGGATGCGCCGGACCTGATGCACCGCGCGCGGCGGGGTGACGTCGTGCATGACCGTCCGCAACCGGGCGAAGATCTCCTGGCGGGAGAGGTCCTGATCGAAACTGTAGAACAGTTCGTAGTGCTCGGCGCGGACCGGATCGTGCACGGGCAGGCAGGCCACGTCCAGACCGTCGACCGAGTTCCGCAGCGCGGTCGCGAGTTCTTCCAGGTTGACCCGTTGCCCGTTCACCTTGATCAGCGCCGAGGCCCGTCCGTGGAACTCGAAAGATCGCTCGTCGCGGTGGATCACATCGGGCAGCTGCCACGTTTCCGGCCTGGTCGCCATGTCGCTGCGGCGGGCCAGCCGTGGGCTCCGGATATGGAGCCACTGTCCCCGGCCTTGTCGCGGATCAGCGAACTCGACGTCGGGCAGAAGCCGCCAGCGTCCCGCCTCGGTGCCCGGTGGCGTGATCTCCCGGTGCGCGATCCCGCCGGTTTCGGTGGACCCGAACAATTCGAACGCGCGGAAACCGGTGCCGGACAACGCCGCCAGTACTTCACCGGTGGCTTGCACCGTCGGCCCGGTTCCGTGCAGGGCGACCGCCGAGGGGAGCGCCCTGATCCGGCCGAGCAGATGACGCAGCACCAGCCAGCTTGCCGGCAGGCAGACGAACAGTGTCCGCTTCCGCTCCACTTCGGGCGGCAATCCGGTGGGCGCGTGGGTGAGGTGGTGCACCGGAATGCCGCGGATCTCCGGCAGGATTCGCGCGAACAACCGGCCGAAGAGGTGCTCCACCGGTGCGAAGCTGACGATCTGTTCGACTTCGCCGACGAGTTCGTCCGCGATGAGCTCGGCTTCTGCCCGCAGTTGGTCCGGGGTACGCAGCCATACGGCGGGTGAACCCGTGTGCCCGGACGTGCGGAACTCGATTTCCGTCGCCGTCATCGAGATCCTCCGAAGACGGCCTGATCTTCCAACTGGGAATGGACGAATTCGGCGATGCGGTCCAGTCGCGCGAAGGTGTAGCGGACGTCGTGCTCGACGAAGTCGACCTCGATGCCGAACTCCTTTTCCATCGCGGTGACGCATTCCATCGCGCCGAGGCTGTCGTAGCGGTCGCCGAGCGTTTCCGGGAGCGGTGTGTCGGCGGGCAGGTCGTCGATTTCCGGCCCGAAAAGACCGGCCAGGACGGCCCGGGTCCGGGTCTGGAGGGAGTCGAGGGTGGGCACGGAAGATACGGTCATCGGTTTCCCCTCAGTGTGGTGTCCGCGCGACGGAGTCGTCCCCGGTCGCCGAAGTAGACGGATTCCTTGGGTGTCGGCCGGAATTCCAGGTAGAAGAACGGAGTTCCGGCGGTCATGCCGAGCGAGTCGGCGAGTACAGCGGCCAGTTCTTCGTAGAAGGCTTCGTCTCGTCCGACGGACACGCAGCAGACGACACTCGCGTGGTGCAAACCTTCGTCTTCGTGTGGAAGGGCTTCGATCGGCAGGCCGCCGACGAATACCGTGCCCTGCTCGGTCCGCTCGAACCGCACCACCACGTGCCTGCGGTCGCTGTCGTGTTCGGCGAACCAGCGGGTGAGCCGGACGGCGATGGCGCGGCGTTCGGTGGTGGGCAGCTCCGTGGTGCGAATGGTGATGGTGGGCATGGTTTCCCCAGGATGGAAGGTTTCCCTCAGGACAGGGTGAGCGCGGGCAAGTCCGCCCGGTTTCCCTCGTTCCGTTCGCGAAGCAGCGAGCCGAGGCAGTCGGCCAGCACTCCGCCACCGGCTGGTGCGAGCGGTGTCCATCCGATGCCCTCCGGCCGGACGAGCCGGTCGAGGAAGACGGTCAGCCGGGCGGAATCCACGAAGATCCCCTGACGGTCCGCGGTCACCACCGCCTCGTAGGTGCTCAGCAGATCCGGCATACGCGAACCCACGTTGGCGAAGCCGCCGCTGGGCACTCGATGGCGTTCGAGCAGGGCGGCCAGTTCTCCGGACACGGTCTGGCCGAGTTGTTCCCGGATCCGCAACGCCTGCAACCCGGCGCGAAGCGTGGGAGGCGCTCCCGGCACGTGACGATGGCCTTCCTCGTCGCGGCAGCCGAAGACGAACTGCGCCAGCCGCGCGGTGTCCAGCGCCTCGGAGACCGGAATTCCCAGCAGTCGCAGGGTTTCCACCGCCGCCGCGGTGGAAACCAGATCCGAACCCCGGCCTTCCCAATAACCGAAACCACCGTCCGGGTTCTGCAGCTCCGTCAGCCAGTTCGCGATCTCACGCGGCGCGGTGGGGTCCGCGTCGGCCGCTCCCGCGGCGAGAGCCCACAGTGTGCACCGCACTTCGCTGCCACGGGCGGGCATGTACATGACCCCGCCCTCGTTCGGCAGCCGGCATCCGGCCAGCCAGGCACGCCACTGCTCCTGCCGGGGGTCGTCGGGCGCCGCCGTCAAGGCGGTGGCCGCGGTGCTCAGCGCGTCCCCGGCCTGATCGGGTTCGCGATAGGTGAAGCCGCCGGACGGGCAGGAAAGCGCGTGCAGCCTGCGCAGCACGGGGTCGGCGTGCGGGCCGGTGTCCGCGCCCATCGCCCGCAACGAGCCGATCGCGCAGAACGAAGCCCAGACATCGGCCACGTCGTAACCGGCCCATCGGACGAACGCGCCATCGGACGACCGGCGGTCGATGACCCAGTCGAGGCAAGCCTGTTTCCCGGCCGGGGCCGCACCCAGCGTTTCCAGTGCGGCCGTCGCCCGGTAGGTGGCCCACATGCACGGGGTGTCCGCCGACGGACCGAACCGAAAACCGCCTTCGGCCTGCTGCTGATCCCGCAGCCAGCGCACGAGCGCGGGGCCGTCCCATGGAAGTGCCAGATCGGGTTCCAGTGCGCGTAATGCCCGCCAGGACATCACCCCGTAGAAGCAGGCGCGGACGTCGGAGGCCGTGGCCCCGGCGTGCTCCGGTGACCAGCCGAGGCCACCGTCCGGCGCCTGCAGCGCACGTAGCCAGCTCACCAGCCGATCGCGGTCCGGTGGGGCGTCCTGACACAGTTCGACGGTGGTGCGCACCGAAAAATGCGTGGCCCAGACGTCGGGGGCCTGGCCGGGCAGCATCGCGTACGCGTCACCGGACCACGTCCGGCGCAGCCAGTCCCGTGTCGAGCCGAGCTTGGGGATCTCGGCGCCGAGTTCGGCCATGGCCTGCGTGCAGTAGAACGTCGCCCACGCGTCGGAGGCCATTCCCTTGCTCCAGGCGTAGCCGCCGTCGGTGTTGCGGCGGCTGCCCAGGTACTCGATCGTGGCCGCGCGGCCGGGCAGTTCGCCGGTCCGGCCCAGCCACCCGGCCGTGCGGACCGCGGCGTACGTGCACCACAGGTCTGCTTCACCGGTGGTGACGGCGGTCCCCAGAGGCGCGTGGGGAGCGAGGCGCGCGGTCATCCGCCCGCTCCCACGACCCGGAAGTTGGAGCGCTTCCAGCTCTTCTGTGACGCCCCGCTCTTGGTGCTCGCGGGCAGCTGATTGACGAAGAGCACCTCGTCCCATTCCAAGCCGAGCACCTCCCGGGACGAATGCTGGAGCCGGTCGGCCATCGTGGCCTCCCCGGTCCGGTCCCAGTGCACGTCCCGTTCCAGGATCAACCGGGCGAACGCGCCCGGCGCGTCGGTCTCCATCAGATAGCCGGTCGCCTCGGTCTCGCCGTAGACCACTTCTTCGACAGCGCGCACGGTGAGTTTCGCGCCGCGCACGGCCACGGCGTCGGAACCGCGCCCGACGACTTCGATCACGGGGGCGCGGTCACCACAGTCGCAGTGGGCTCCCATCCGCACGTCGTCTCCGGTGTCCAGCCGCAGCACGCACCGGGCGTGCAGGTTGAGCGGGGTGACCACGAGCCGTCCGGCGCCGGATTCCGGGAGCGGGCGGACCGTTCCGTCTTCAGCGGCGAGTTCGAAGTAGTTGGTGGCGGTCAGCAGGTGCAAGCGATCCCGGGCACAGCCGGCGGCCAGGGTGCCGGTCTCCGTGCTGCCGTAACTCGCGTCGAGCACGGAGGCGTCCCACCATCGGCCGAGTCGGGTCCGGAACGGCGCGGTGCTGACCTCGCCGAGCAGCATCATCCGGTTCACGCCGGCGCTCAGTTCCGCCAAGAGACCGCGTTGTTTGACCAGCCTGCTGAACTGCAGTGCCACTCCGGGCGCGGCGAAAACGGTGGTCGGCCGGAAGGACTGGCAGAGTCCGATCAACCGGTCCCAGTCGGAGATCCCGGTTGCGAACGGATAGGCCCGGGTGTGGGGTCGCCCGAGGTACTCACAGACACCGACGATAAGGTCCGCCACAGGCACGATGTCCGAGGGCAGCATAATCAATACACGTTCATTTTCCGGCAACAGATCGCGCCAGGCCTCGGCCACCGAAACGGTGTTCCAGATTATGTCCTCGGCCAACCGAGGGGTCGGTGTCGGCAGTCCGGTTGTCCCGGTGGTTTCATAATATTTCGCCGCTGCGTCGAGCGGGGCCGCCAGGAATTCATGAGGATTTTTCTTGAGGCGATACTTGCCGGTGGTGCCGAGTTCCTCGAACCTGGCGAAGGAGTACTCCGGGAGGTCGGCGTAGGCTTCGGTGTGTCCGGCCCTTTGCCAGATTTCGGAGAGTTTCCGCAGGTAGAAGTCTTTTTCAGGCAGTCTCCGCTGCTGGTCGCGGATCTCGTTTCCTGCCTGTTCCACCAGCCGCAACCGATCGCTGCTGTTGATGATCAAGGACAATTCCTCCCCAGGAAATAAAGCTCAGTCGATGATCCGCTGTGTCCCCATGGCGATTCGAACGCCGACGAAGTTTAGCACTAAACACCAAGTTGTCGCAAGTTGATCGGTGCGGCAACGACCTTTGTCTCAATCACAGCCGACGTCACTCTGGTGGCGGTACGAGCCCTGTTGGGCGCTGAGTACCGTCCTCGCCAGATGAATTACCGGCAGCCGTTGGCGTGCGTCCGCACTATATCGCCGTCATGGTCGGTGAAACACCCTCTTTAGTCCGCCCGGTCGCGCCGAGCCAATAACACGTGTCGCGCGGGTGAACGACTCGTCGCAGCGTACGAGCCAATCAAGCAGCCCCGGCATGCCTCTAAGACAGGGAGTGTCATGTGTGGAATCACCGGCTGGATCGACCTCAGCCGTCCCACCGAGTGGAAAGAAGCGGATCTCGAACGCATGACCCGTACGCTTGTCCGTCGCGGTCCGGACGACGAAGGGTTGTGGGCGGACAGGCACGTGGGACTCGGTCACCGCAGACTGGCCGTTCTCGACGTGCGCCGGGGCGTACAGCCGATGATCGCGGGCTCGTCCGAGCAGCCGCACGCCGTGCTCTGCTACAGCGGGGAGGTCTACAACTTCCGTGAGCTGAGGGCGGAACTCGCCTCGCGCGGGCACGTCTTCCGGACCCACGGCGACACCGAAGTGGTGCTCAACGCCTATCTCGAGTGGGGCGAGGGCTTCGTCGAACGGCTCAGCGGGATGTTCGCGTTCGCCCTGTGGGACCCGCGCGTGCGGAGGCTGCTCCTGGTCCGCGACCGGCTGGGCATCAAACCCCTTTACTACGCCCGATCCGGCGACGCGGTGCTGTTCGCATCCGAGCCGAAAGCGGTGCTGGCCCACCCGGAATTCACCGCCCGAGTCGACCATCAGGGGCTCGCCGATCTGCTGGGGCTCGTGAAGACTCCCGGCGTGACGCCGTTCCGCGACCTGTACGAGGTGCCGCCGGGGCACGTCCTCACCGTCGATGACAAGGGCAGCCGGCTGTCCCGCTACTGGAGTTTGCCGACCGCTCCGCACGAGGACGACATCGCGGACACGGTCGCCCACGTCCGCGAGCTGCTCTTCGACACCGTCCGACGGCAGCTGATCACCGACGTGCCGCTCTGTACCCTGCTCTCCGGCGGCCTGGACTCGAGTGCGCTGACCGCCATCGCCACCGACGTGCTCGACAGGTCGGGGGAAGGCCCGGTGCGGTCGTTCTCCGTCGATTTCGTCGGCAGCGCCGATCACTTCCGCGCCAGTGAGTTCCGGCCCGAACGGGACAATCCGTACGCCCTCCAGGTCGTCGACCACCTCGGTACGGCCCACCGGACCATCGAACTGCCGGACGACGCCCTCACCGAGGACGGGAACCGCGACGCCGTACTCGGCGCGCACGACCTTCCGCTCACCTTCGGCGATGTCGACACCTCGCTGTACTTGCTCTTCTCGGCCATCCGTGAGCAGTCGACCGTCGCGTTGTCCGGCGAATCCGCGGACGAGGTTTTCGGCGGCTACAACTGGTTCCACGATCCGGGAGTCGTCGCCACGGAGGACTTTCCCTGGCTCAGCACCATGCAGTTCGTCCCAGAGCGGATGCTGACCGCCGATTTCCGTGAGCACACGCGGTTCGGGGAGTACCGGGCCGACCGCTACCGGCAGGCGATCGGCGAAGTCGAGTACCTGCCGGGAGAAGACGCGCAGGATCGGCGGATGCGCGAGTTCAGTCAGCTGCACCTCACGCGCTGGCTGCCGGTCCTGCTGGACCGCAAGGACCGGCTCAGCATGGCCGCCGGTCTCGAAGTGCGGGTGCCGTTCTGTGATCACCGGCTGGTCGAGTACGTGCACAACATCCCGTGGAAGATCAAGACCCACGACGGCAGGGAGAAGAGCGTGCTCCGCGGCGCGTCGGCGGGCCTGCTGCCCGATTCGGTCCTGAACCGGAAAAAGAGCCCGTATCCCACCACCGCAGACACCCGGTACGAACAGGATCTGCGTCGGCGGGTCGGCACCCTTCTCGCGGAGAACCGGTCTCCCGCGCTGGACATCGTCGACGCGGGCGCGCTCCGCGAGTTGCTGAACAGGCCGGACGGCTACTTCGACACCCAGCTTCGGCGCAACCCGCTGGAGACCGCTTTGAGTCTTGCCCAGTGGTACCGGGAGCTGGGGAACTCGTGACCAGACCGACGGGAGGAACGATGGAGAACCTGTGGCTCGCCGACGTGCTCGCGAGGCCGGTTCCGGAATCGGTGCGGTTCCTCAGCCGGGCCGATGTCCTGGACTGCCTGGCGAGGGTGGACGTCGTGGCCGCGGTCCGGGACGCGCTCGTGAGTCATCACCTCGGCCGGACGATCCTGCCGAGCGAGGCGTACCTGTCCTGGACCAATCAGCACGGCGCCTACAGCCGCTCGATCGGCATGCCTGGTGCCATCCTCGAAGAAGGGGCCGAGGGCGCCTATGGCATGAAGATCATCAACGCCAGTGTGTCGAATCCGGAGTTCGGCCTGGAAAGGGCCGGCGGCCTGGGGCTCTGTTTCGACCCGCGGACAGCGCGGGTGATCGCGGTGATGGAGGTCGGCGTGCTCAGCGCCGTGCGGACGGCCGCCGTGACCGCGATCGCCGTCGAAACCGCCGGGTACCAGGCTGTCCGCTCGCTGGCGGTCGTCGGCTGCGGGACTCAGGCGCGAGTGCATCTCGCCCTGCTCCTCACGAGATGCCCGGAGCTGAGCCGGATCACCCTGTGCGACGTGCGACGGCCGGTGGCCGAAAATCTCGCGGGTGAACTCGCCTCACGGCACCCGGGCATCTCCTTCTCCGTCGCGGCCACACCGGTCGAGGCGATGGACGAAGCGGAAACGACCTTGTTCCTGACCACCGTCGCCGAAGGGTACGTCCAGCCGGACTGGGTGCGGCCGGGTTCGCTCCTGGTCAATGTCTCGCTCGGCGACCTGACCGACGAGGTCCTGGTCAACGCCTCCGCCCTCTTCGTCGACGACGTTCAGCTGATCGTCGAGAATCCCCGACGGCCGTTGGGGCGTCTGGTCAACGAGGGGCGAATCGCCGCGAAGGAGCAGGAGGGGCAGCCCTCGATCACCGCGACGATCGGCGAGCTGCTCGCCGGCGAGACGATCGCGCAGCGACCGGACACCGGGTACGTCGTCGTGAACCCTTTCGGGCTCGGCATTCTCGATGTGGCGCTGTTCGGCGCGGTTCTGCGCCAGGCGAACAGCGCGGACATCGGGCAGGCGCTGGAGCTCGTTTGACCCGGAAGTTCCACCGTCATCCATTCAGGGAGTTCAGGTGCGGTTGCCCAATCATCGCGGGCCGGTGAGCGAAATCCTTGTCCGTGTCTTCCAGCGTCCTCCGGAGGCCGGTGACGAATCCGTCCTGGGTGCCATTTCGGCGACCGAGGTGGAAGCCATCTCCGATGAGGACCTCCAGCTGAGTTTGTTCTTGTGTTACGGACCCCAGTACTGTCTCTTCGGCGAAGCGGCGCAACAGTGGGAGTGGGAAACCTCGCTGATCGAGTTGCGGAAGCGCCTCGAAGCCCGCTTCGAGAGCGAGCTCCGCGAAGCCGCCGGCCGGCTCCCGGCGGTGGACGTGGAGGAGCTTCCCGGGTTCCTGATGGAACTCGGGAAGCCGAGCCCGGGGCGGTCTCTTTCGCGGTACCTCAAACAGGATGCCACGATGGAGCAGTTCCACGAGTTCCTCATGCACCGCTCCGTCTACAGCCTCATGGAAGCGGACCACCACAGCCTCGTCATCCCGCGGGTGCGCGGCGGCGGCAAACCGGCGCTGGTGGAGATCCAGGCCGACGAGTACGGCGGCGGAATTCCGGGCCGGCTGCATTCGCAGCTGTTCGAGCTGACCCTCGCCGAGCTCGGAATGCTCACTGAATTCGGCTCGTATTTCGAGGACGTCCCGGCTTGTTCGCTGGCGAACGTGAACGTGATATCCTATTTCGGGACCTACGGTCGTCACCGGGCCGCGTTGCTCGGGAACCTTGCGATGACGGAAATCGGCTCGCACTTCGTGAATCGCAATTTCCGGAACGGGCTGCAGCGGTTGAACGGGTCGGACGACTCGTGGTTGTTCTTCCAGGAGCACATCGTCGCCGATGCCGTCCACGAACAGCTCGCCGCCTACGACATGTGCGGCAAGTTCGTGCGGGACCACCCGGGTGAGTTGTCCGATATGGTCTTCGGTGCACTCGTGACGGCCGAACTGGGTGCGCGAGCCAACGAGTACATGCTGTCGTCCTGGGAACGCGGTGAATCCTCTCTCCGCGGCGCGACGTCAGTGGCGGCGGGCTGATGGACACCCAGGAAGCAGATACCGGGCAACGGGTGCAGAAGCCCGCTCCGGCCACGGTCGTGGTGTGCGAGGACGGGCCGGTCATCATCCGCGGCGACTACGACCTGCGCAGCCAGACCGACGAACCGATAGATCCGCAGCGGAAGACCATCGCACTGTGTCGTTGCGGACGTTCACTGCAGAAGCCGTTCTGCGACGGCAGCCATATCTGGGCCAGGAGCATCAGCAATGGAGATCGGTCGAACCGGACGTGACCAGTGACCTGGTACAAGGGGGAGGGGAAGACGTTGCCCAGTGAACTGCACGGCCCGGTGCCGGGGAGAACCCCGATGCTGCACGCCGTGACGAGGTATCGCGGCAGAACGACGAATCTCTGGTTGAAGCTGGAGCAGGAGAACCCGTTCGGGTCCATCAAGGACAGAGTGGCGTACTCCCTGCTCGCCTCGATCTTCGAGTCGGGAGTGCTCTGCGGCGGGATAATCGAGTCGACGTCCGGAAACCTCGGTGTCGCGCTGGCCAGGTACTCCCAGATCTGCGGGGTGGAGTTCACCGCCGTCGTCGACCCTCGGACGTCGCGCAAGCTCGTGCGGCAGATGCGGAGCGCGGACGCGAAGATCGTGGAAGTGACGATCCCCGACGAGACGGGCGGGTACCTGCTTTCCAGGATGGCCTACATCCGCGACCGGCTGGCGGGCGGAGACCTGCTCGTGTGGCCGAACCAGTACGAGAACCCGGCCAATCCCCGCGCGCATTCCGAGGGGACCGCGCCGGAGATCGCCTCCGCTGTCCCGCACGGGGAACTCGACGTCTTCCTCGGTGTGTCGACCGGGGGCACCGTTCGCGGGTTCACGGACTACGTCGAGCGCAACAGCCTGTCCTGGCGTTGCATCGCGGTGGACGAAGTGGGATCGGTGGCGCTCGGTGGCCTGCCTGCCACTCGGAGCCTGAACGGGATCGGTGCGAGCCGGACCTCGTCCTTCGTCTCCGGGCAGGATTGCCTGAACGTGAAGGTGACCGCGGCCGAGGCGGTGGCCGCTTGCGACTGGGTCGCGAGTGAGCTGGGTGTCCGTGTGGGCGGGAGCTCGGGCGCCGCCGTGGCCGGTGCTTTGCGGTGGGTCGGCGAAGGGCTCGGTGCCGAACACGTGGTCGTCGTCTGTCCCGACGGCGGCGACCGTTACGAGGACACGATCTATTCACCCGGCTGGCGCCGCGCGAAGGAACTGACAGCCAGGTCGGAAATGGAATTCCCGGAAGTGTGCTCGTCGCGAGTCGTGGACAATTCGCTGGTTCTGATCTGACGGGGGTGCACAGAATGGTCGGTTTTCTCTCTCTCGATGACTTCGACACCGGAGAACTGCACGCGATCGTCGAGCTGTCGGTCGACGTGCTCGCCCGACCCGGGCGACTGGAACAGCGGCTGTCCGGGAAGGTGCTCGGCATCTACTTCGCCAAGACCTCCACCCGCACGCGGACCGCGTTCACCTCGGCGGCATTGCGGCTCGGAGCCTCGGTCATCCCGTACGGCCCCGGCGATCTTCAGCTCAACACCGGAGAGTCGCTGCACGACACCGGCCGGATGTTCGGCGCGATGCTCGACGGACTGGTGATGCGCACCGCGGGCCCGCTCGAGGACATGCGCCTGGTGGCCCACAACGGCGGATTGCCTGTGGTGAACGCGATGGCCGCGCAGGAACACCCGACCCAGGGCGTCTGCGACGCGGCGGCGATGCTTCGGCACTTCGGCCAGGTGGACGGCTTGTCGGTGCTGTACGTCGGCGAAGGGAACAACACGGCTGTGGCGCTGGGAAAGATCCTCAGCACGTATCGTGGTGTCACAGTGGTTTTCGCCACGCCGAAGGGGTACGGACTCGATGCCGCACTGCTCGGCTCGCTACAGGAAGAGGGTGCGGCGAGGGGTTCCCGCTTCGTCGAGATCCACGACCTCGACACGGCCGAAATCGCGGCCGACGTCGTCTACACGACTCGATGGCAGACCACGGGCACGGCGAAGCCGAGCGCGGACTGGCGAGAGGATTTCCGACCGTTCCACGTGGACGACGAAGTCATGTCCCGGTGGCCGAACGCGGTGTTCATGCACGACCTGCCCGCGCACCGCGGTGACGAGGTCAAGGGATCGGTACTCGACGGAGAACGATCGATCGCCTGGGAACAGGCGCGGATGAAGTACGGCAGCGCGGTGGCGATCCTGGAATGGATCTACCGCGACTCCCGGTGAACGTTTTCGGATGAACAATGCGGGGGGACCGCTTGACGATCTTCACTCTGCTCACTTTCACGGCGGCGGCCGCGGTCATCGTCATCGTTCCGGGGCCGGATCAGGCTCTGCTGCTCCAGACGAGTGCCGCCGCCGGACGCCCGGCGGCGGTGCGCACCGCCGGCGGGGTCCTGCTCGGCATCGTTCTCTGGGGTGTCGCGTCGGTTCTGGGGCTGTCGGCGCTGCTGGCCAACGGCAGCGTGGCTTTTCGGATCGTCACCGTGGTCGGCGCGGTCTACCTGGTCTGGCTCGGGATCACGGCCTTGCGTTCCGCGGTGTCGGCGGCGCATCCGGCTCCGCGCCGCGAAGATCGCGGGAACTCGGGTTTCTTCCTGCGCGGGCTGCTCATGAATTGTCTGAACCCGAAGATCGGCCTGTTCTATCTGTCGATTCTTCCGCAGTTCCTTCCGGGCTCGGCCGCGTCGGCACTGGGCCCAGAACTCGTGCTTTTCGCCATCTACGTCACGGTGAGCGCCCTGTGGTTGTTCGGGTTCGCGTTCGCTGCCGGAAGTCTCCACCCGTTCCTGAACCGGCCGCGGGTCAAGCGAACATTGGATTCGGTGGTGGGTGTGATCTTGCTGGGACTCGGAGTCATGGCCTTGGTAGGAGTGTGACGGTGTGTTCGTACGACAAGAGGAATCGGTTCGGCGACGGGAGACGCTCGTCGAGACCGGCAGCGAAGTGGGGCGTGCCGTCGACGCGGTCGAGCGAGCCCGGGGAGTGCTGAGGGTGTCCGGTGATCCGCTGATGGCCGCGGTCGACAGCGCGCTCACCTGCGCCGTTTCCCTGATCGAACTTCGGCATCGCGGAACGGAATGCGACATCGACACGCTCCACAACGCGCTGGACGCTGCTCGTGCACTGGTGGGCGAAGTGACCTTCGCCGTTCGGGACAGCTATCCGGGCGCTGGCGCGTGATGGCCCCTTCTCACGAGGGAACAGTGGGAAGGAGCCATCACGCGCTGAGAAGGTCAGCGGTCCCACAGGGAATCGTGTCGCAGAGCGATCATCGACGTGCTTAGCGTCGGGATATGGTTCTGAGGTGAAGGAGCCGGCCGGGCAGCGGTCCGCCGTTGCCGTCCATGACTCGCTGGCGCGCGGGTCGCGCGCCGCTCCACCGTGGTCTTGAGCCGGTTCAACGTCAGCTGCACCGGTGCACCGCTCTCGGTCAGGCCGTGTCGCCGGGCCCACCGGCCCAGCGCCGACCCGCGCGAGAGGGGGGTGGCGAACGGGGCGGCGTGCCGCCACAGGCGAAGGCGTCGCGCGCGCTGCCGTTGAACCACGCCGACCACGCCGAGGCCGAGCCGCTGGAGGCGCGCGATCGCGCGGTCAGTTCCGGTAACAGCAGGTAGAACCCACCCGGCGTGTGCAGTTGTCGGCTGGGCGGCCCGATCTCCCAGACCACGTCGGCGAACCAGTGCCCGGTCCCGCTTAGCGGTCCAGCCGATAGGCCACTCTCAGGGGCGGTTCACTTGACGTGGTCGTCAGTCATCGCAACGAGCTCCAGTGGGTGACACGGCCTGGTAGCTGTCGCTGCTGCCAGGCATGTATCGGGGCCAGGTCAGATGTCGAACACGTGCCCGCCGGTCCTTGCAATGGCAAAACACCAGTTAGTAAATTTCTGCTGGTAATAGCGGTGAACGCCCGCCCAGGTTCCGATGGCCGTCGCGTCCACGGGCTGGTACACCTGGCAGCAAACCACGTCCTTTTGGGGCGGAATGTCTTCGATCCGGCCTTTGGCGGGGATCAGATCATCGCAGGCTGCCTGCGCATGCGGATGTGTACCACCGGTCGGCTCGCAGGTCAGCGTCGCGTGAGCCACCACGGTTCCAGTGTCCGCGAGGGTGATCGTGAGGCTGAGCGAGCCTAGAGGGCTGGCCGCCGAGGCCGGGGACGTCATAAGTCCCACGGAGACGAGTGCGGCGATGACCGGTGATCCGATAGATTTCATGATCATGACTTAATGTCTCCGATATTCGATCGCTGTCGCATTTCGGGTGAATTTTGCAGATTCGTGCTACATGTTCCGCGTGCGGATTGAACAACATCTCCTTATCGAGTGTGGCGTTGGTTGAAACCCCCTGCTGGACATTCAACCTGTTGCTGTCAAAATTCTTTGACGAGCTACACCAGGCTGTTCCGGAGCGCAGACTTGACACAAGAGGCCATTTTC
The DNA here is from genome assembly GCF_000342005.1 of Amycolatopsis decaplanina DSM 44594. Classification (GTDB taxonomy): domain Bacteria; phylum Actinomycetota; class Actinomycetes; order Mycobacteriales; family Pseudonocardiaceae; genus Amycolatopsis; species Amycolatopsis decaplanina. Next base: position 156,907 of record NZ_AOHO01000075.1, on the reverse strand, counting down.
GTGGCCTCGGTAGACCGAAGGTCCTGTGGGCCTGTCACGATTCTCGTGTAAGCCGGAGATGGGCTTACGTGGGTGAGTTTTTCAGTTGGTGAGTCGTCCGGGGAGTGGTTGGTCGAGTGTGTTGACTGCTATTTTCCGGCCCCGTGTTCCGGTGTCGGATTCGCCTCATCGTTGTGTGGTGATGTTGCGAAGTCCGAGGTAGAGGAGGTTCATGGCGGGGTCTTTGTCGGGCAAGTGGCCGCGATTGTTGGTGATTTTGCTGAGTTGGAAGTTGATGGATTCGATGGCGTTGGTGGTGTGTACGGTGGAACACTCACCGCGGGGCCGCGACCCGACGGGGGGGGGCGCCGTGGAGCTGACCCTCCCGCTTTCCTGACGCGTGAACGAAACTCATACCGCAGCCATCACCGCGTGCGCGGCCGGCAGCCCTGACGTCGTCCTGATGGACGTCCGGATGCCGGGGCTGAGCGGGATCGCCGCCACCCGCCGGATCCTCGCCGACGTCGCCGGGGATCTGCTCTTTGCCCCGGTCGTCACCCGGCGGCTGATCGAGACGTTCGTCCGGCACCGGACGCCGATACGCGGTTCCGGCCCGCCTCGGGCCCGGCTCGGCATGCTCACCGATCGCGAATGCGAGATCCTCCGGCTGGTCGGGACCGGCGTCACGAACGGGGAGATCGCCCGGCTGCTCACCATCACCGAGGGCACAGTGAAGACGCATCTGAGCCGGGTGATGACGAAACTCGACCTGAGCAGCCGGGCACAGGCCGTCGTGATGGCCTACGAGACGGGGCTGGTCGTACCTGGGGCCATCGCGACGAGGTGACGCGCGTGCGGCCGGTGGCGTCATTCGCCCGCTGGGGCATTGGCGACGACACCGGCCCGTCTGCACGATCACCGTGCTCGCAGCGAGGAGAAGAGCCTGGTCTCCTAAGACCGCTCCCTGGTCGCGACGTGCTCCAGCTCGGGAGCACGGCTTTCGGTGCGGCGTAGTACTACGAGTCGCAGGCCGAGTACGACGCCGATGGCCGCGGTGGAAACGATCGCTTCGGCCACGGCGGTCCAGGAGCCGGGGACTTGAGCGAAGACCTCTGACAGGCTCAAGTACATCGCGGGTCCCGGTAGCACGGCGCCGGTCAGCCCGGGGATGTGACGACGACGGTGGGCGCTTGCAGTGTCCTGGCCGTCGCGCCGGCGAGGATGCCGAGCACCGTGGTCGTGAGAAAGATCGCCGGCGGTGCGGCCAGGTCGAGTGCCGATCTGTGCGCTTGGGTGCGGCTGACAGACTGCGGGGATGATCGTCGGATATGTCCTCGCGCTGCTGGCGGCGCTGGCCTCGGGTAGCGGCTCGGTGCTGGAGTCGATCGGCGTCCGCCGTGCGGGCGCTTACGGCGGCAGCGCACTGGACCTGGTGCACCTGCGGCGCCAATGGATCTACTTCCTGGGCATCGGCGTCGACCTGGTCGGCTTCGCCTGCGCGGCGGCCGCGTTGCATCGACTGCCGCTGTTCCTCGTCCAGTCGGTGCTGGCGTTCAGCGTCGGCGTGACAGCCGCGATCTCCGCGTTCATGGGCACTCGCCTCGCGAAGCCGGGCTGGGTCGCGCTGGCGGTCGGGGCGGTAGGTCTGGTCTTGCTGGGCTTGTCGGCGCAGCCGGGGCCGGCCAAAGTGCTCCCGGCGGCCTGGCGTTGGGTCCTGCCCGCGATGGCGCTGGTGGTGGGGGCGATCGCGTGGTACTTCAGGCGGTTCGACCGCCCCTGGACAGCCCAAGTGCTCGGCTTCGCGACGGGAGTCGGTTTCAGCATGGTCGGTGTGTCGGCGCGCACCCTGAACGTCCCGTCATCGGGCTGGGTGATGCTGGTGGAACCAGCCGTGTGGGCGATGATCCTCAACGGCCTGGCCTCGGCGGTGGCGTTCGCCCTGGCTCTGCAGAAGGGCGGCGCGACGGCGGTCAACTCGATCATGTTCACCACGAACACGGCGTTGTCCTCGGTCATCGGCCTGGTCTTCCTCGACGACCGTGTCCGCGATGGCTTCACCGCCTTCACCGTCGCGGGCCTGATCCTGGCCATGTCAGGCGCGATCGTCACCGCCCACTACGCCACCGAGGCCAAAGAACCGCTTCGAGCGCCAGTACTCCAGCGAAGTTCGTGAAAGGTGCCCGTGATCTCGGAACACGGACATCACGGGCACCCCTCCGGCCGGCTGACGTCAGCAGAAGACTTCGGTGAGCAGCTTGCGGAACGCCTCGTTGGGGTCGCCTCCGGTCGGCGCGCTCGTGACCGAGAGCTCCAGCCGCTTCTTGGTGTCAGGCGTGGTCAGCAGCTGTGAGGAGTAGCCGGGGATGCCGCCGCCGTGGCCCCACACCTCGGTGCCGCACGGCAGGGTCTGCACCTGCAGGCCCAGGCCGTATTCGGGGCTGACCGCGGTGGTCTTGGCGATCTCCTGCTGTTGCGCGGGTTCGAGCAGCCGGCCGCTCGCCAGCGCCACGCCGAACGTGTCGAGGTCACGGGTCGTGGAGATGATCTCGCCGGCGGCCCAGGCGACCGACGGGTTGATGCGGGTGATGTCGTTAGGCTTGCCCGCCACGCCCACGTAGCCGTGGGCGTGCGGGCCCCTGATGTCGACGTCGTCGCCGGGGACCTCGGTGCCGTCCAGGTGCAACGGCTTCAGGATCCGCTGCTCGACCGCCTTCCCGTACGGCCTGCCGGTCAGCTTCTCCACCAGGAGACCCGCGACCACGTAGTTGGTGTTGGAGTAGTTCCACCGGGTGCCGGGGTCGAAGTCGAGCGGCTTGTCGGTGGAGACCTTGAGCAACTCCTGGGGCGTCCAGTGCTTGTAGCGGATCCGCTCGAACTCGTCCGGGTCGAGCGGCAACGCGTTGGTGTAGTTGTAGAGGCCGCTGGTGTGCTGCAGGACCTGGCGTACCGTGATGCGGCCGTCGATCAGACCGGGCAGGTAGCGGACGACCTGCGCGTCCAGGTCGACCTTGCCTTCCCCAGAGAGCTGCAACAGCACCGTCGACACGAACGTCTTGGTGATGCTGCCGACGCGGAACCGGCCGTTCTCCGGCACCGGGCGATTCGAACCCAGTTCCGCCTTGCCGGAGCGGGCGGTGAAGCGCTGGGGGCCGTCGGTCACCCTGGCCTGCGCGCCGAGCGATCCGCCGCTCGCGATGATCTGGTCCAGCGCCTCCTGCACGACCTTCCGGTCGGCGCTGGTGTCGGCGTGCGCGGTACCCGTGGTGGCGATCAGCCCGGCCGCGGTGAGCGCGGCGACGAGCCGGATCCTCAGCAAAGGCCGCGAGAATCTTCGTTGCATGATGAGTTGAATCTCCCCTCGAAGCCCGAAGGCTCTCCCCAGACGGCGGACCGCCGCCAGACGAGCCCGACGCTAGCGTCCGGTGATCACCACCCGCAGTACCGGAAAATCACAACCACTCGAAGAGAGCAGAACACCCGATAACGGCTGATCCATTCAGCGCGTCCTTCTGCACCGTCCGCAGCGCGCTGTTGGTGCCCGGTTCGGCGTTTTCGAGGTTGGTCCTGCGAAGTCGGGGCATCGCCACGGCATGAGCGAGGGAGCGGTAGTACAGGAGACGGCCGCGGTTGACGGGGCGGCAGCGTTCCGGCGGGTTCGCCGGCCGCCGGAGTGGGAGCGGTCGATCCTGGGGCCTCCACGCCGACGGCAGGCTCAACCGCAATGGCCCATCACCCTGGATGGCGACATCACCGAGGCACTCGGCCGGGTGTTCACGGAAGATCTTGCCGGTCCGAGGCGAGGACGGCCGCCAGGTCCGCCGGGGACGGGTAAGCGAAGACGAGGGCGACCGAAACCTCGATACCGAGGGCGTCCTGCAGGCCCGCGGTGATCTGGAAGGCGGCCAGCGAGTCCCCATTGGACTCGAAGAAGTCGCTGTCGGCGTCCAAGGTGTCGTCGCCGAGGGAATCGCGGTACAGCGACACGATCAGCTCGGGCAGGTCGCGGGTCGTGGTCATCGTGATCCGTTCTCGTCGGTCCGGGTCAGTGCGGCTCGGTCGATCTTGCCGCTGTGGGTGGTGGGTACGCGGGTGATGCGGACGAATCGGCGCGGCATCATGTGCGGCGGCAGGGTCTCGGCCAGGTGGGCGCGCAGCGCGGTGTCCGGGACGTCGGCCAGTTCGCCCACGACATGCGCGTTGAGGGAGACCCGGCCTCGTTCGTCCTTGTCCGCCGTCAGGACCGCGCCGGTCACGGCCGGATGGGCCAGCAGCGCGCCTTCGATCTCGGCGGGATCCACCCGATGGCCGCGGATTTTGAGCTGGCGGTCCATCCGGCCCAGGTACACCAGGGTGCCGTCGGAGCGTCGCCGGGCCAGGTCACCCGTGCGGTAGAGCCGCGCTCCCGGCGGGCCGAACGGATCCGGGACGAACCGTTCGGCGGTCAGGGCGGGTCGTCCGCCGTAGCCGCGTGCGACGCCGACTCCGCCGATGTGGATCTCGCCGGTGGCCCCGTCGGGCACCGGCCGGTGATCCGGACCGAGCAGCCACACCGACACGCCGTCGATCGGCGTGCCGATCACGTCGGCCGTCGTCGCCGGGTCGCGCGGTACGGGGTACCGGGTCGAGGTCATGGTGCACTCGGTCGGGCCGTACTGGTTGACCAGCCCGCCCGGCAGCAGGTGCCTGCCGCCGGAGGCCAGGAACGGCAACAGCGACTCCCCGCTCGAGACGACCAGCCCGACCGTCCGCAACGCCGCCGCGGCGGCCTCGTGTCCGGTCAGGAAGCCGAGGAAGGTCGGGGTCACGCTGAGCAGCGTGGTGACGCCGAAAGCGCGCACGGTGTCGGCGAACTCGGCCGGGCGCAGCAGCCTGGCGCGGGGGACCAGCACCACGCAGCCACCGGCGACGAGCGGCGCGAACACGTCGCGGATCGACGCGTCGTAGCCGACCGGGGCCACCTGCAGGGCGACCGTTCCCGGCCCCAGCCCGTTGTCCGTGCCGATCGCGCGCAGATAGGACCGCAGACCGCCGTGTTCGATCAGCACGGCATTCGGCGCGCCGGTCGAACCCGACGTGTGGCTGACGTAGGCGAGCGTGCGCGGCGTGACCTCGGGCGAACGCGTCGCCACGGCGGGCGGTGGGGGCTGGTCGATCAGCACGACCGGGCCCGTCACGGGCAGCGAGAGCCGTTCGGCGAGCACTGTCGTCGTCACCAGCATCCGCGCGCCGCCGGTTCGGCACATGGCTTCGAGCCGAGCGTGCGGGAGGTCGGGGTCGAGGGCGAGGAACGCACCACCCGCCCGAGCCGCGGCGGCCATCGCGATCACGGCGTCCACGCCGCGGTCGACGGCGATGGCGCAGACCCGTTCGGGCTCCAGCCCGTGGCCTGCCAGGATCCGGGCGAGCCGCTGGATCCGGTCGGTCAGCTCCCCGTAGCTCAGGTGACCGTCCGGGGTGCGGATCGCGGGCGCCCCGGCAGGATGTGCGAAGAGGTCGTCGACGAAGCTCATGTCGGCTCGCCGGCCAGCAGTTGCGCCACCTCGGCGTCGGAGAGTCCGGCGATCTCGTCCTCGAGCGCCTGGGTCACCGCTCGGGCCAGCTCGGCGACCGTGGTGGCTTCGAACAGGCGGCGCAGCGGAAGCTCCACGGCGAACGCGCTCCGCAGCTGGGCGAGAACGCGAGTGGCCAGCAGCGAATGCCCGCCCAGCGCGAAGAAGTCGTCCGTCACCCCGATCCGGTCCACCCCGAGCACCTCGCGCCAGATGTCGGTGATGAGCTGCTCGGCCGGGCCCCGGGGCGCCTCGGCCGGGCCGGTACCGGACGCGGTCAGCTCCGCCGCGGGCAAGGCCTTCCGGTCGGCCTTCCCGCTCGCCGTCAGCGGCAGGGCGGGGAGTTTCGCCCAGCGTGCCGGGACCATGTACTCCGGCAGCAGCGCGCGCAGGTGTTCGCGCAACTCGTCCGCGCCCGGCTCACCGACCACGTAGGCGGCCAGCAGCGGGTCGCCCGCCGGGTCCGCCGCGGTGACCACCACGGCCGCGTCCACGTCCGGGTGCCGCAGCAGGGCCGCCTCGACCTCCCCGAGTTCGATGCGCAGGCCACGGATCTTGACCTGGTGGTCGATGCGCCCGAGGAACTCGATCGTCCCGTCCGGACGGTGTCGCACCAGGTCACCCGTGCGGTAGAGCCGCGCTCCCGGCGGGCCGAACGGATCCGGGACGAACCGCTCGGCGGTGCGGACGGCGTCGTTGTGGTAGCCGCGGGCCAGCCGTACCCCGCCGAGGCACAGCTCGCCGGGTACCCCGGTGGGAACCAGGCGGAGATCGGCGTCCACGACGTAGGCGCGGGTGCCCGCGACCGTCCGGCCGAGTGGCATCGCGGCGCCCGCGGGCTGACCGTCGAGGTCGCCGTCGGTCGCCGGGTGCAGCACCGAGCAGATGGTCGCCTCCGTCGGCCCGTAGCTGCACAGGAACCGTCCCGGCAGGCCGGACTCCGCCCACATCCGCGCGTCGTCCACCGTGACCACGTCGGCGCCGACGTTCATCAAGCGCAGGCCTGCCAGCAAATCCGGGCCGTAGCGCATCGCCTCGCGGTAGTAGGCGGGCGTCGTGTCGATGATCGTCACCCCGTGCTCGGCCAGCCTGGCGGGCAGTTCGGCCGGGGTCCAGAACATCGGGTCGCTCACCACGATCGTCGCGCCGGCGAGCAGGGTCGCGCCGATCTGGTCCATGGACACGTCGAACGTGAGCGCGGACAACAGGACCACCCGATCGTCGGAGCCGATGGTGTAGGCGTCCGCGATCACGCGGCAGTGGTGGGCGTAGGACCGGTGCTCGGTCATGACGCCCTTGGGGCGCCCGGTCGAGCCGGAGGTGTAGATGAGGTACGCCAGCGTGCGCGGATCCGGCCGGGAGTCCAGGTCCGTGGCGTCACCGTCGGACCACTCGACGCCGTCGACGGCCACCTCCTCGCGGTCGCCGAAACGCCCGGCGAACTCGCGGGTGGTCACCACGAGCCGCGCGCCGGCGTCGGTGAGCATGAAGTCCAGCCGTTCCGCGGGGTGTCTCGGGTCGAACGGGGCGTACACGCCGCCCGATTTGAGCACGCCCAGCAGGACCACCACCGCGTCGAGTGAACGCTCCAGGCAGACCCCGACGACGGTCTCCGGCCCTGCCCCGCGTGACCGCAGCAGCCGCGCGAATCGGTTGGCGCGTGCGTTCAGCTCGGCGTAGGTCAGCTGCTGTCCGCCGCAGACCACGGCCACGGCTTCGGGACGGCGTGCTGCCTGTCGCTCGACCAGTTCGGGTACGCACAACGGATGTTCGCCGGCCGGGTCCAGTGTGGACAGTCGCTCGCGATCCGGGTCGGACCAGTCGTGCAGCAGGCGTCGGCGTTCGTCGTCGCCTAGGACGTCCAACTCGGCCGGCTGCCGATCCGGAGCGGCGCCGATGCCCGCCAGCAGATGCAGGTAGTGCCCCGCCATCCGCTCGATGGTCGCGCGGTCGAACAGGCTGGTCGCGTACTCGAAGACACAACGCAGCTCGCCGCCGTCGCGTTGCTGGACGGACACGGTGAGGTCGAACTTGGCGACCGAGGCGCCCGCCGGGATCGGCTGGACGGCGGTGCCGCACAGGGTGTCCGGCCTGTTCTCCAGATTCTCCAGCTCGAACATGATCTGGAACAGCGGGTTGCGGGACAGGTCCCGGTCCGGCTGCAACGCGTCGACGAGATGCTCGAACGGCAGGTCCTGATGGGCGAACGCTTCGGTGCAGCCGCGCCGCACCTGGTCGAGCAGCTCGGTGAAGGTCTGCGAGCCCGACAGGTCGGCCCGCAGGACCAAGGTGTTGGTGAAGAGACCCAGCAGTTCTTCGGTCTCTTGCCGGGTCCGGCCCGCCACCGGCGTGCCCACCGAGACGTCGGTGCGTCCGGTGTAGCGCCCGAGCAGCACGTGGAACGCGGCGAGCATCGTCATGAACGGTGTCGCGCCCTGCCGGGCGGCCAGCTCTGTCACCGCACGGGCGATCGGCACCGGGACGGTGACCGAAACGGTGTCCCCGCGCGGGTCACGCCGCGCCGGGCGCGGCCGGTCGGTGGTCAGCTCGACCGGGGTGAGCCCGGCGAGCCTGCCCCGCCAGTACCGGAGCTGCCCTGCCATGTCCTCAAGGGACCGTTCGGATCGCTGCCAGGCGGCGAAGTCCGCGTACTGGACGGGCAGCGCCTGGACGTGGGGCTCGTTCAGGTCCCGGAACAGGATGGCCATCGACCAGGCGTCGAAGGCGATGTGGTGCAGGGTCAGCGCGACCAGATGCTCGTCCTCGGCCACCCGGATCACGGTGACGCGCAGCGGGTGCTCGCACTCGAGGTCGAACGGACGGCCCGACACCTGGCCCAGCAGCTCGTGTGCCGCCGCGGGCTCACCGGTCAGGTCCACGAGACGGAACGCGACCGGTCCCGGCGGGTCGACGATCTGCACGGGTTCGCCGCCCTGGTCGACGTAACGGGTGCGCAGCACCTCGTGCCGGGCGGCGAGCCGGTCCAGCGCGCGCTGGAACGTCTCGACGGAAAGCGGGCCGGAAAGCCGCAGGGCCAACGGGATGAGGTATTCGACGCTGCCCGGGTCGAGCTGGTCGAGGAACCACATCCGCTGCTGGGCGAACGACAACGGCAGGCTCCGGTCACGCGGGACCGGTCGTATCGCCGAGAAGGCGGCGCCGGTGGTGCTCGCGTCGAGCCGGGCGGCGAGTTGTTCGACGGTCCGGTCGTCGAACAACTCGCCGACCGTCAGCTCACCGCCGAACTCACGCCGGAGTTTCAGCACGAGCCGGATCGCGAGCAGCGAGTGGCCGCCGAGGGCGAAGAAGTCGGCGCGGACGCCGACGTGGTCGACCCCGAGCAGTTCGGCCATGGCGGCGGCGACGAACTCTTCGGTCGGTGTGTTCGGAGCAGTGCGTTCGTCCGAAGTGGACTCGGGGGCGCTGTCCGGCGCGGGCAGCGCGGCGCGGTCGAGTTTGCCGTTGGGGCCCAGCGGGAGCGCGTCGAGGGCGTGGACGGCCGGCGGGATCATGGGCGACGGCAACCGCGCGGCCAGGTGTTCGTGAAGGTCGGCGGGCAGGGTTCCGTCGGCGGGAACCGCGTAGGTGACGAGAGTGGTGTCCCCGGCCGGAGTCCGGTGGGGGACGACGGCGGCCGCCGCGACACCCGGATGCGCGCACAGCGCGGCCTCGATCTCGGCGGGCTCGATCCGCACACCGTTGATCTTGACCTGATCGTCGACGCGGCCGACGAACTCCAGCACTCCGTCGTGCCGCCAGCGAACCAGATCGCCGGTGCGGTACCAGCGTTCGCCGGGAACCGAGGGATAGGGATGCGGGGTGAACTGCCGGGCGGTCTGGTGTGGACGATCGGCGTAGCCGCGGGCGAGACCGGCGCCGCTGACGCACAGCTCGCCCGGCACCCCGATCGGCACGAGCCGGTCCGAGGCGTCCACGACGAAGACCCGGGTCCCCGGCAAGGGCGTGCCGATGGGAACGGTGCCGTCCTCGTCGCCACGCCGGTACCGCCACGCGGTCACGTCGATGGCGCATTCCGTCGGGCCGTAGGTGTTTTCCACCTCCACGTCGAGCAGTGCGGTCAGGCGACGGCACAGCGACGCCGGCAGTGCCTCACCCGCCGAGCAGATCAGGCGCAGCGACGCGCACTCGGCGAAACCGGGCTCGTCGAGCAGCAGGCGCAGGACCGAGGGGACGAGTTGCAGGACCGTGGCACCGTGCCGGACGATCGCCCCGGCCATCGCGGCGGGATCGCGGTGGGCGCCGGGCGGCGCCAGGACCAGCGTGGCACCGGCGGCGAACGGGGTCAGCAGCTCCCACAGCGAGGCGTCGAACCCGGTCGTGGTCTTCTGCAGGACACGGTCCGCGGCGGTGAGCTGGGTGCGGACCGACCACAGGACCCGGTTGCGGATGCCGCCGTGTGTGACGGCGACACCCTTGGGGGCGCCTGTCGAACCCGAGGTGTGCACGACGTAGGCGATCTGCGCGCCGTGGATCGCCGGGCGCTCGGCGAGAGTGTGACGGGCGATGGTGTCCCGATGCCCGTCCAGATCGAGCCGGGTGAGGGCGTCCGGCAGGCGGACGTCCACGGTGGAGTGCGACAGCACCAGCGTGGCGCCGGTGTCGGCGACGACCTGGCGAAGACGTTCGGCCGGATGGTCCGGCGGCAGCGGGACATAGGTGCCGCCCGCGGTGAGGATCGCCAGCAACGCGATGACCAGGTCGGTCCCGCGGTCCAGCGCGACGCCGACGGGGGTCTCCGTGCCGACGCCGTGCTGTCGCAGGTAGCCGGCCAGGGCGTCGACGCGCGCGGCGAGTTCGCCGTAGCTCAATTCGTCCACATCGGACAGGAGGGCCACGGACCATGGAGATCGTGCCGCCCGGTCGAAGAACAGCTCCGGCAAGGACTGTCCGGCCGGCTCGATCGTGGCCGTGCCGAAGGATCGCAACCGGTGCTGTTCGGATTCGGCGACCACTTCGAGCAGAGGTGCCGGGCCCTCCGGGGCGGCGGTGATCTCTTCGAGCAGCCGCAGGTAGTTGGCGGCCATCCGGTCGATCCTGGCGCGGTCGAACAGGCTCGTCGGATGGATGAGCTGGCCCTGTACCGAGCCGTCGGCGAACTGTGCCAGGTGCAACGACAGGTCGAAGGCCGACGCCGCCCACAGCGGCGGGCACAACGAGACGTCGAGACCGGGCAGCCGGTAGGGCCGGCGACGGGCGTCGTACCAAGCCATACCGGCCTGGAAGACCGGGTTCCGGGACGGGTCCCGGTCCGGCTCCAGCCGGGCGATGACCTGATCGAACGGCACGTCCTGGTGCGCGTACGCCTCGAGGGCGGTCTTCCTCGCCTGCCCCAGAAGCTCCACGAAGGACGGTTCACCGGACAGATCACCACGCAGCACCAGCGTGTTGAGGAACATCCCGATCAGGGACAGCTCGTCCGGACGCCTGGTGGAGACCGAGACGCCGACGGCGATGTCGTCCTGGCCCGAATAACGGGCGAGCAGGAGCTGGTACGCGGCCAGGTACACCATGAACGGCGTCGCGCGGTGGGTGCGTCCGAGCTCTCGTAACTTCGCGGCCAGGGCCGACGGCACGATGAAGTCGACACAGTCGCCGTCGGCCGCCCACCGGGCCGGGCGGGGCCGATCGGCGGGCAGTTCGAGCGGGACGAGTCCGGCGAGCCGGTCCGCCCAGTACGAGAGCCCGCCGTCGGTGGCCTTCCGCTCGTGGCGGCGCATGGCCTCATGGTGCTGAAGACCCGGCTCCGGCAGCTTCGCCTGTCCGTAGAACGCGTCGAGCTCCCTCGCGAGCACGCTCCAGGACAAGCCGTCGAAGGCGATGTGGTGCACGGCGATCAGCAGGACCGTCTCGTCGTCGGCCAGCCGGACCAGCGTGACTCGCCACGGCGGTTCCGTGCGCAGGTCGATCGGGGTGCGTAGATCGCGCAGCCGGATCTCACGCAGACTCGCTTCCCGTTCAGCGGGCGGCAGCCCCGCGAGGTCCACACTGGACGGTTCGACCGGCGCCGGATCCGTGACGATCTGCACCGCGGTACCGTTCACCGTGTCGAACCGGGACCGTAATACCGCATGCCGGGCCGCGATCTCCGCTAACGCCGCGGTCAGGGCCTCGACGTCGAGGTCACCACGCAACCGCAGGGTCGCGGACAGCAGATGCTCGATGGCCGCGCCGGAACGCAGCTGATCGATGAACCACAGCTGTTCCTGCGCCGACGACAACGGGTGGACGTCACCGCTTTCCACCATGGCCAGCCTTTCGTGTCCGGTGCTACCGGCCGTTTTCGCCGGTCGAGGGTTCGGCCATGGCCACGGCGATCTTCCGCGGACCGGTGAACGGTTCACGGCCGTGTGAGGAGAGCATGTTGTCGACCATCAGCACGTCGCCGCGCTGCCAGTCGAAGCGCCGGGACGCGGCCCGATAGCAGTCCCGCAGGTGAGCCACGACCTCGTCGGGGATGGTGCCGCCGTCGCCGTAGTAGGTGTTGGTCGGCAGGTCTTCCTCGGCGAGCATGGCGCGCAACCCGGCGCAGACGTCCTCGGCCAGCGTGGTCACGTGGAAGAACGTGAGGTGGTTGAACCACACGGCCTCTCCCGTGACCGGGTGCCGGTGCACGGCCTGGCGCCGGGCCCTGGTGCGCAGCCCGTTCCGGTCGAGCCATTCGGTCTCGACACCGTTGCGCGCGCAGTAGGCCGTGACCTCGTCGCGGTCGGTGGTGTTGAACGTCTGCTGCCACGGCAACCCGAACGAGTCGGTGAAGTTCCGCGTCACCATCCAGCCCCTGGCCTCGAACTCCGCCCGTACGGCGGGATCGATCGCCGCGAGGATCCGCCGGGTGTCGGCGAGCGGCGTCGCGCCGAGGGTGTCCGGTGGCCGCACGCAGTAGAAGAACAAGCTCAGCGGCCAGGCGGCCTGGTAGGAGTTTTCGTTGTGCAGGAAGATCTCCTCGGCTTCCGGGTAGTCCGTCGAGGTGTACACCTGCCCCTTGATCGTGCTGCGGGGCGAGGACCGCTCCTGGTAGGTCAGCGGCGGGCCGGCCAGCGTGCGGACGGTGGTGTCGAACCCGTCGACGTCGTCGATGTCGAACCCGCGCAGCAACACGGCGCCGTGTTCGAGCAGCCGGTCCCGGATGGCGGTGCGGCGAGCCGGGAGTGAGGCGGTGTCCTTGGCCTCGCCGTGGCCGGGAGTCACCACGAAGGGCAAAGCGCGTTCCTGCCCGGACGAGTCGCTTGCCGGGGAGACGGACGGTACAGCGGTCATGTCCGCCATCGTGTCCGCTCGGCCCGTGCCCCAGAAGAGAATGACGGGTAGTGCGGACTCCGCCGCCGTGCCGGAGGTTCTGCGTGTTCTTCTCTGCACCCGCGCGCACCCTCGCGGGCAGGCTCGACCCCACCGGTGAACCGACAGCCGGGTGCGCCAGTGACTTCCAGGAGAGACACCCATGCGCGAGGAGCAGACCGACCAGCGTGCTTACCTGGTCGTGGTCAACCACGAGGAGCAGTACTCGATCTGGCCGTCCGACCGTGACCTGCCGGCGGGATGGCGCGCCGAGGGGACGCGTGGCGGCCGCGAGGAGTGTCTCGCCCACATCGGCGAGGTGTGGACCGACATGCGGCCATTGAGCCTGCGACGGCAGCTCGATCCGACAGCGGGCTGAGCCGGCGAACTCCCATGGACCTGAATGAGGGCGAACCGGCGGGTGTGCTCGCCACGATCGGCGCGACGCCGCTGGTCGAACTGACCAGGCTGTACCCGTCGGCGAGGTTCCGTCTGTTCGCCAAGCTGGAGGGCCACAATCCCGGTGGCAGCAGCAAGGACCGCGCCGCCCTGTCCATGCTCGCCGGTGAGATCCAGGCGGGACGGCTCGTCGCCGGACGTTCGGTGGTGGTCGAATCCAGCTCGGGCAACCTGGGGATCGGGATGGCCCAGGTGTGCCGGTACTACGGGATCCGGTTCATCTGCGTGGTGGATCCCCGTACCAGCAAGCAGAATCTCGCGATCATGCGCGCGCTGGGCGCGGAGATCGAGATGATCGAGCACGCCGATCCGGTCACCGGCGACTACCTGCCGGTCCGCCTCCGCCGCATTCGCGAGCTGACCGAACGTCTCGAGCACGCCTACTGGCCGAACCAGTACTCCAACCCGGGGAACCCGGCGGCGCACCGGAACACCATGCGCGAGATCGTCGGGCAGGTACCGGGCGTCCTCGACTTCCTGTTCTGTGCCACCAGTTCCTGCGGGACGCTGCGCGGCTGCGCCGAGTACGCGCGGGCCAACGACCTGCCGGTGACGATCGTGGCGGTCGACGCCGCGGGCAGCGCCATCTTCGCCGACACTCCCGGCCCACGGCTGATCCCGGGACACGGCGCGGCCGTCCGCCCCGGTCACCACGCGGACGACCTGGCCGACCTGGTCGTGCATGTCGCCGACGTGGACAGCGTGCGCGGCTGCCGCCGGCTCGCCGCCCGCGAAGCGATCCTCGCGGGCGGTTCGTCCGGCGCGGTGGTCGCGGCCGTGCACAGCGTCCGCGACCTGGTGCCGCCCGGCGCCAACTGCGCGATCGTCCTGCCCGACCGGGGCGAGCGGTATCTCGACACGATCTACGACGACGCCTGGGTCACGACCCATTTCGGCGGTGTCCCTTCGGACGATCCCGAACCGATCCTGATGCGTTACTGATTGGGCAGTACTTCCCGAGCGCCACGTTCGAGACGGTGAGTGTCTCAGGTGTGGCGCTCGGGACAACAACCCGAATCGTCCCGCTACCGCTTCGTCGGCGCGGGCAACGGAGTGTCCACCAGCTTCGGCGCCGACCGGACGGCCGGGCTGATCACGGTAGTCAGCGCCAGCGCCGCCATCCACAGGGTGAACAGCCACACCGTCGTGGTGGCGCCGGTCTTGCTCAGCAGGACACCGCCGATCAGCGAGCCGAGCGGGACGGCCCCGAAGGCGATCATGCCGGCGGCGGCGAGCACCCGGCCCTGGATGTGGTCCGGGGTGATCTCCAGCTGGTAGGCCGATATCGCCACGTTCCACAGTGGACCGACGAAGGCCATCGCCGCGAACACCGTGCCGAGCAGGAGCGGCTCCGTCACCAGTGCCAGCAGCGGCACCAGCAGGAGCCAGACCCAGTTCGCCCCGATCACGACCGTCTTCAGCGACAGCCGTTTGGCCGCCGCGGGCGCGAGCAGCGAGCCGAGTACCCCGCCGACCGCGATGATGCCGAGCATGACACCGATGATCGACGGCGAAGCGCCGTGGTCGGTGGCGATCACGATCACGACCAGGAACAGCGCCTGGAACAACAGGTTGCTGCCGGCGATCAGGAACGTGGTCGTCCGGAGGAACGGCTGCCGCCACAACCAGACGGCGCCCTCGGTGAACTCGGCTCCACGCGAGCGCCGGTTCGTGGTGTCGCGCTGGACCTGGAAGTCCTTGCGGATCAGCCCGAGGGTCAGCACCGAAACCAGGTAACTGGCGATGTCGAACACGAACGGCGCCGCGCGGCTGAGGCCGAACAGCATCCCGCCGAGCGGCTTGCCCAGCATGGCCGCGCCCCGGCGGCGGGCTTCGTTGTGGGCCAGCGCCTGGGCGACCTGGGACGTGTCGACCACGTTGGGCACGGCGGCAGCGGCAGCCAAGCGGTAGCACACCGCGAAGGTGCCTTCGAGGAAGCCGACCACGAGGATGTGCGGCAGGGTCAGCTGTCCGAACAGCAGTGCCACCACGACGGTGGTCAACGCCAGGCCGCACAGGAGATCGCAGTAGATCATCGTCCGCTTGCGATCGAACCGGTCGACCAGCGCGCCTGCGGGCATCTGGAAAAGCAATTGAGGCAGCAGCGAGACGAATCCGGTGAGGCCGGCGTCGGCCGCCGAGCCGGTCAAGGCGAGTACCAGCAGCGGGTAGGCCACGTTGGACACGTTCGAGCCGAGAATCGACACCGCCGATCCGGTCCACAGCAGAACGAAGTCGCGGTTTCGGTACAGCGGTGGCGCCTGGGCATCCATGCTCCCGATGCTTACCGCCATCGGCGTGCACGCACAGAGAAGGATCGGTACTCCGGCGCGCGATCGGCTGCGTGAACGCGCGCCACCTTCACCCTGCCGCATGCCCGCGCGTGCCGGGCATCCTCGACCGATCATCCCTGGCTCCCGGTCTTTGGTGGCAGGACAGGAAGGCGGCTCATGGACACCCGAGGCAACCCCCGTGCCGAATTGCTGCGGCGCCGGCTGCGAGGTTCCGGCACTCCGGAGTCGGGCGGCGGGATCGTCCCGGTACCGCGGGACAGGCCGCTGCCGCTGTCGTTCGCACAGCGCGGGTTGTGGTTGCTCGACCAGACCAGGCCGGGCGGCGCCGACTACCTGATGCCGGTGCGGCTGCGGCTGCGCGGAGAGGTGAACGAACCGGCGCTGCGCCGGGCCCTGGACGAGGTCGTCGCCCGGCACGAGGTGTTGCGCACCCGGTACCTGGCCGACGGTTCCGGTGGCGAGCCCGTCCAGGTGATCGACGAGCCGGGCCCGGTGCCCTTCGAGCGGCTCGACCTCGCGGACCGGCCGGAGTCACTCGAAGGCGTGCTGGCCGACGCCGGTGTCCGCCCACTCGACCTCTCCGCGGAATGGGCACTGCGGGCCTTGCTGGTCCGGCTGTCCGATGTGGACCACGTGCTTCTCCTGTCCGTGCACCACATCGCGTCGGACGGCATCTCGGAGTCGATCCTGCTGTCCGAATTGGACAGCCTTTACGCGGCGTTCGCCGCCGGACGGCCGTCTCCGCTCGAACCGCTCGCCGTGCAGTACGGCGACTTCGCCGTATGGCAGCGGGATCGTCTCACCGGCGGTCGTCTCACCGAGAAGATCGAGTACTGGCGCAAGCAGCTGGACGGGATCGGTCCGCTCGAGCTGCCCGCCGACCGGCCGCGGGGTCCGGTCCGCGAGAGCGCGGGCGCCACCGTGCCGGTCTTCGTGCCCGGCCCGCTGGCCGAAGCCCTGGCCCGGCTCGGCCGGGAAAACGGCGCAACGCCGTACATGGTGCTGCTCGCGGCGTTCCAGGTGCTACTCGGCCGCTACAGCGGGCAAACCGATGTGGTCGTCGGCAGCCCGGTCGCCGGGCGCGAGCAGGACCGGACCGAAGGTCTGGTCGGGATGTTCGTCAACATGATCGCCCAGCGCGCCGACCTGTCCGCGGACCTGTCCTTCACGGAGTTCCTGTCGCGGGTGCGGGCGACCGCGCTCGACGCCTACACCCATCAGGACACGCCCTTCGACCTGGTGGTCGACGAGCTCGTGGGGGAGCGCGACCCGTCCCGCACCCCGCTGTTCCAGGTGGTGTTCCAGCTCGGTGACGAGGGCGCGCCACAGCAGCTGCCCGGACTCGGTGCCGAACCGGAATCCCCGGGCTGGGACGTGGCGAAATACGATCTGGACCTCACGCTCGCCACCCGGCCCGACGGTTCGATCACCGGGCGCCTCGGGTACGCCACGGCCCTGTTCGACTCCTCGACGGCGCGCCGCATGTCCGGTCACTTCGTGCGCCTGCTGGAGAGCATCGCCGCCGAGCCGACGGGCCGCGTCCATGGGCTCGCCATGCTGACCGACGAAGAGCGTGAAGGGTTGCTGGCCGCCGGGAACAGCCCGGATCTGACCTTCCCCGCCGACGAAAGCCTGACCGAGGTGTTCGCGGCCCGGCTCGCCGACAGCCCCGCCGCCATCGCCGCGAGCTGTGACGGCGAACAGCTGACCTACGCCGAACTCAACGCGCGGGCCAACCGGCTCGCCCACCGGCTCCGCTCGCTCGGGTCGGCGCCGGGACAGCTGGTCGGCGTCTCCCTCGACCGAGGGCTCGACCTCGTGGTCACCCTGCTGGGCGTGCTGAAATCGGGTGCCGGCTACGTACCCTTGGACCCGGCTCTGCCCGCCGGGCGGCTGGCGATGATGCGTGCCGACGCCGAGGTCGGCATCGTGGTCAGCCGCGGCGAGCTGGCCGGATGGCTCGCGGACGAGCCGGTCACCGCGGTGCTGCTCGACCAACCCGGCCCCGACTGGCCGGAGACGGACCCCGAGCCCTTGGCGGGACCGGGTGACGTGGCGTACGTGATCTACACGTCCGGGTCCACCGGACGGCCGAAAGGCGTTCCGGTGACGCACGCGAACGTCCTGCGGCTTCTACGTTCGTGCGCCGCCGATTTCGCTTTCGGTCCGGCCGACGTCTGGACGCTGTTCCACTCCTACGCTTTCGACTTCTCGGTGTGGGAACTGTGGGGTGCGCTGCTGCACGGCGGGCGTGTCGTCGTCGTGCCGTTCGAGACCTCCCGTTCCCCTTGGGACTTCCTCGACCTGCTGATCACCGAGGGCGTCACCGTGCTGAACCAGACCCCGTCGGCCTTCCGGCGGCTCGTCGACGCGGTCGCCGAGGCGGAGACTCCGCCGGAATCGCTGGCGCTGCGTGCCGTGGTGTTCGGTGGTGAGGCCCTCGACGTGGCCGACGTGGCGCCGTGGTTCGCCCGCTTCGGTGACGAGCGGCCCGCCTTGGTCAACATGTACGGGATCACCGAGACGACGGTGCACGTGACCTACCGCAGACTGCGTGCCGAGGACACCACGGCGGGCCCGCGCAGCCCCATCGGCAGGCCGCTGCCCGACCTGCGCGTGTACCTGCTCGACGGCAACCTCGACCCGGTGCCGGTCGGAGTGCCCGGCGAGCTCTACGTTTCCGGGCCGGGCCTCGCGCTCGGTTACCTCGGCCATCCGGCACTGACGGCGGACCGGTTCGGTCCCGATCCGTACGCGCCGCGTCCGGGTGCCCGGATGTACCGCACCGGCGACCTCGCCCGCCGCACTCCCGACGGCGACCTGGAGTTCGTCGGCAGGGCCGATGACCAGGTGAAGATCCGCGGCCACCGGATCGAGCCGGGCGAGGTCGAGTCGGCTCTCGCGGGCCACGCGTCGGTGTCCCGCGCCGTGGTGCTCGCCCGCCGCCGTCCGGGAGAAGCGGAGCACCGCCTCATCGCCTATGCCGTGCCGGTCACCGGCCATCGGCTCGCCGCGGCGGACCTGCGTGACCATCTGAGCGGGCTGCTGCCGGCCTACATGGTGCCCGCGGCGTTCGTGCCGCTGGACCGCTTCCCCTTGACCTCCAACGGAAAGATCGACCGGGCCGCCCTGCCCGAACCGGCGGTCGACCACGCGAGGGCCACCGGTCCGGTCGCTCCCCGCGACCCCGCGGAGCGAGCCATGGCCGAAGTGTGGGGTACCGCGCTCGGCGTCGGCTCGGTCGGGGTGCACGACAACTTCTTCGCCCTGGGCGGTGACTCCATCCGGGCCATCCAGGTCGTGGGCCTGCTGCGCAAGCGAGGCCTTCCGGTGACCGTGCAGGATCTGCTGCTGCATCAGACCGTCGAGAGCCTGACCCGGTTCACCGGCACGGCGGCCGGTCCGGTGGAGGACCGGCGGGTCGCCCCGTTCGAGCTGATCGGGGAAGCCGACCGGAAGGCGCTGCCGGAAGACCTTGCCGACGCCTATCCGATGTCCATGGGCCAGACCGCGATGGTCTACGAAATGGTGGCGGACAAGGAGGTCAGCCTCTACCACAACATCACGCTGTTCCCGATCGTGGACGACGCCCCGTTCTCACTGTCCGCGCTGCGGGAAGCGGCGGTGCTTCTGGTGCGGCGGCACGAGATTCTGCGCACCAGCTTCGACCTGACCACCTACCGGGTGCCCATGCAGCTCGTGCACCGGACCGCCCCGATGGACGTCGGTCACGACGACCTGCGCGAGATCCCCGAGGCGCGGGTGGAGGAGATACTGGCGGCGTTCGTCGCCGATACCCGCCGCAGCCCCCTCGACGTCACGAGTGCGCCGCTGGTGCGTTTCCACGTGCATCAGACCGCCGAGCGCCGCTGGACGCTGTCGTTCATCGAGTGCCACGCGGTCCTCGACGGCTGGAGTCACCACTCGCTGCTCGAAGAGCTCCTGGACACTTACCGCAGCCTCCGGGACGGACTCGCGCCGACGTTCCCCGAGCAGGCGCCGGTGCGGTTCGCCGACTTCATCGCGCACGAGAAACGTTCCCTGGAGTCAGGCGTGGACAGGGAGTTCTGGCGCGATCGGCTGGACCGCTACGACCCGGTCACCCTGCCGCCCGGGTGGGCGGCGGCACCGAGCGCGGACGGCCTGCCCCATCAGGTCAGCGTGCGATACGCCGATCTGGAACCCGGATTGCGTGCGCTGGCCGCCGTGGCGGGCGCCTCGCTGAAGACCGTGCTGTTCGCCGCGCACCTCAAGGTGCTGAGCACGATCAGCGGGTCGAACCGGTTCCACACCGGGCTGGTGCACAACGGCAGACTGGAGGAACCCGGCGGTGAACTCGCCAGGGGTATGCACCTCAACCCGCTGCCGGTGTGCGTCGACCTGACCGCCAAGACCTGGACCGGGCTCGTCCGGCGGGTGTTCGCCGAGGAGGTGGCGGTCTGGCCGCACCGGCGGTTCCCGCTCGGCGAGTTGCAGCGGCTCTGGGGTGCCGGCCGTCCGCTGGTGGACATCTCTTTCGCCTACCTGGACTTCCACGTCTTCGACACCCAGCGGGTGGAGACGGCGAAGATCGTGGACGAGAGCTACAACGGGTTCGGTGTGGACGTGTGGAGCTTCCCCGGCGTCCTGCACTTCCGGGCACAGGCCGACCGGATCGCCCCGGACCACGTGCCCGCCCTCGCTTCGATGTACCGGCGGGTGCTCGAGGCCATGGCCGCCGATCCGGACGGCGAGGTCCGCGGCGCCGCGATCGCCCCGGCCGAGATCGACCGGTTGATGTCCTTCGCGGACGGGCCGGTGGCCGGGTATCCGGACGCGTGCGTGCACGAGCTGTTCGAGGACCAGGCCGCGCGCACCCCGCACGCGACCGCGCTGCGCTGTGCGGACGGGACCACGGTCACCTACGCCGAGCTCAACGCTCGCGCGAACAAACTGGTACGTCACCTGCGCGAGCAGGGCGCGGGCCCGGAAACGGTCGTCGGCGTGCTGCTGCGCCGCGGTCCGGAGCTGGTCACCGCCTTGCTGGCGGTCCTCAAATCCGGCGCGGCCTATCTGCCGCTCGACCCGGGACACCCGGCGAAACGGCTGGCCACGGTGCTGACCGAGGCGGGCGCGACCACGGTGGTCACCGAATCCGCCCTGGCCGACCGAGTGCCCGGCACCGCGGCGATCCTGGCCGGAGATCCGGCCATCGCCACCCACCCGGACGGCGATCTGGGCCGGACCGCGACGCCGTCGACGCTCGCCTACGTCATCTACACGTCCGGTTCGACGGGGACTCCGAAGGGAGTCATGGTCGAGCATCGCAACCTGGTCAACTACCTGTGCTGGCGCGCCGGGACAGCCGGTACGGCGGGCTCTCCGCTGTACTCCTCGATGGCCTTCGACCTGCCGGTGACGTCGCTGTTCCCGGCACTGCTGTCCGGCGGGACGGTCACCCTCACCCCCGACGACGGCACACCGGCGATCGAGGCGCTGGTCTCGGTGCTGTCCGGGGGCGGCTTCGATCTGGTCAAGCTCACGCCGTCGCATCTGATGGCGCTCAACCAGATGCTGCCCGCCGAGGCGTTCGCCGGCGCGGCCTCCCGGCTCGTCGTGGGCGGCGAAGAGCTGACCAGGGACATGCTCACCGCTTGGACCCGGCATGCCCCGGACATCCTGGTGGACAACGAATACGGACCGACCGAGGCCACCGTCGGCTGCACCTCGCACGTGAGCGGGATCGGAGAGCTCGAGGCGGGACCGGTGCCGATCGGCAGGCCCGGCCCCAACACCGTGCTGCGTGTGCTGGACGCCGACCTCGAGCCGGTCCCGGTCGGCGTGCTCGGCGAGCTGTACATCGGCGGCGCCCAGCTCGCCCGCGGCTACCGCGGCCGCCCCGGCCTGACCGCCGACCGGTTCGTGCCGGACCCGTATTCCGACGGCCGTCGGCTGTACCGCACCGGCGACCTGGCCCGATACCGGCCTGACGGTGTGCTGGAGTTCGCCGGGCGGGCGGACGACCAGGTGAAGATCCGCGGCTACCGCGTCGAGCTGGGTGAAGTGGAAGCGGTGCTGCGAGCGCACGCCGAGCTGAGCGACGTGGCCGTGCGCGCCCGCCGGACCGCCCGCGGCGACCAAGAACTGGTCGCGTACCTCGTACCCGCCCGCGACGGACTGGATCCGTCCGATCTGCCCGGTCTGCTGGCCGGTGCCGTACCGGACTACCTGATCCCGTCCGCGTGGGTGGTGCTGGCCGAGCTGCCCACCACCCCCAGCGGCAAGCTCGACACCAAGGCCCTGCCCGAACCGACGGCCACCGCCCGTGCCGCGCTGGCGCCGCGGACCGCGGTGGAGAACATCATCGCCACCGCGCTGGCCAAGGGCCTGGGCATCGACCGGGTGGGCGTGGACGTCCCGTTCAGCGATCTGGGCCTGCACTCGCTGTTGATCATCCGGGTGCTGGTCGAACTCCGCGAAGAGCACGGCCTGCCGATCGAGCTGCGGGACTTCTACGAGCACCGCACGGTGATCGACCTGGCCACGGCGGTGGACCCGGCCGGCAAAGGTGGCTTCCCGCCCACGGAGGCGGCGGCGATGGAATCGGCTGCGGCCTGGGCGCGGGAAGCCGTCGTATGGCTGCGGCGCACCGGTACGAAACCGCCGCTGTTCTGCATGTACCCGGGTGGCGGCCTGTGGTACGTGCGGCTGGCCGAGCACATGAGTGCCGATCGTCCGGTGGCCGCGCTGGAATGGCCCGGCCTGCACCGTGACACGCCGTCGCCGCAGAGCATCGCGAGTGTGGCCGCGCTGTTCGTGGAGCAGATCCGCGCGGTGTGCCCGGAGGGTCCGTATCACCTGCTCGGCTGGTGTGGCGGGGGACTGGTCACCGGTGAGATGGCCCGCATCCTGCATCGCGACGGCGACCGTCTCACGCTGATGCTGCTCGACCCGGCACAGGACTTCTACAAGCGGGAGAACATGTGGGAGGAGACCGCCATGTTCGTTCGTGGCGAGAAGCTCCTGGAAGAGCTGAACGCCACGACGGATCCCGACGAACTCGCCGAGATCCGGCGCCAGTTCGCCGAGGTGCTCGACTACATCATCGACGAGGGCACCAAGGAACCGCCGGTGCCCGGTGACCCGTTCTGGCCGCGCCGGATCCGGGTGTGGCGAGAGCTGACCCAGGCGATGCTCGGGTACCGCCAGCGTCCGTACTCCGGCCGGACCCATCTGCTGGTGGGCGACGAGCTGGCCGACGGCCTGCACGAGACCAACTTCGGGCAGAGCTACGCGCAGTACCGGGACCGCTGGGTCAAGCTGGCGCCGGGCGGTCTCAAGATCCACCGCGTCGGTGGCGACCACATGGGAGTGCTGCGCCCGCCGCACGTGTCCGGCCTGGCCGGGTTGCTGACCACGCTGATGGAGGCCACCGAGGAGGCGTCGCCGTGAACGCGCATCTTTCCGCGCCCGCTCCGGTCGAAATCCCCACGATCGCGGGGATCGACCTCGAACAGGCCACGATCCCGGACCTGCGGCGCGCGATGGACTCCGGTCCGCTGACCTCGGCGGAGCTGACGGCTTTCTATCTCGACCGCATTCGCCGGCTCGACTCACGGTTGCACTCGGTCATCACGACCAACCCGGACGCGCCGAGGCTCGCGGCGGCGAGCGACGATCGCCGCGGAGCGGGCCGGGCGCGTGGTCTCCTGGACGGCATCCCGGTGCTGCTCAAGGACAACATCGACACCGCGGACCGGCAGCGGACTACGGCGGGCTCGTTCGCGCTGGCCGGGGCGCGTCCGGTCGCCGACGCTCATCTGGTCGAGCGGCTCCGCGAGGCCGGGGCGGTGATCCTCGGCAAGACGAACCTTTCGGAGTGGGCGAACTTCCGCGACCGCCGCTCGTCGAGTGGCTGGAGCGCGGTCGGCGGGCAGACCGCCAACCCTTACGTTCTGGACCGCAACACCTGCGGCTCGTCGAGCGGTTCCAGCGCGGCGATCGCCGCGAATCTGGCCACCGTCGCGGTCGGCACGGAGACCAACGGCTCGATCGTCTGCGCGGCCGGCGCGAGCGGGGTCGTCGGCGTCAAACCGAGCATCGGCCTGGTGAGCCGCCGTGGCCTGGTGCCGATCTCCGCGGTGCAGGACACCGCGGGCCCCCTGGCCCGCAACGTGACGGACGCCGCCGTCCTGCTGGGTGTGCTCAACGGCCCGGACGTCGGCGACCCGTCCACCGACGGCGGCCCGGCCCGGCCGGACTACCTGCGCTTCCTTGAACCCGACGCGTTGCGAGGCAAGAGGATCGGCGTCTGGGACGCGACCGGCGGCACCAGCCCGGAAACCGTGGAGGTGTTCACCCGTGCCGTGGAGCGGCTGGCGTCCCTGGGCGCGATCCCGGTCGAGGTGACCATCCCCGGACTGGACGTGGTGGGCCGCTCCGAGCTGCCGTCGATGCTGTACGAGTTCAAGCACGGCATCAACGAGTACCTGGCGGCGACCCCTGGCGATCATCCCGCAGACCTGGCAGGACTGATCGAGTTCAACCAGTCCAACTCGGACACCGAGATGGGCCATTTCGGACAGGAGCTGTTCGAAGAAGCCCAGGCCACGAGCGGTGACCTGACCGATCCGGAGTACCTGCGCCTGCGCGCGGAAGCGACCGGAGCGGCGCGACGCGGGCTGGACGACACGCTCACCGCGCACCGGCTGAACGCGATCGTGGCGCCGACCAACGGGCCGGCGTGGAGGACCACGCTGGGCAAGGGCGACGCCTACCCGTTCGGCTCGTCCACGCCCGCCGCGGTGTCCGGCTACGCGAACGTGACCGTCCCCATGGCGTTCGTCGGCCCGCTGCCGGTCGGGCTCTCGATCATGGCGGGCCGGTACAGCGAGCCGACCGTCCTGGCGCTGGCATACGCGTTCGAGCAGGCCACACGGGTGCGACGGCCGCCGGAGTTCCTGCCGACGAGCTGAGCCCGCCGGTCAGATCAGCCCAGCGCGGACCGCGTGAGCGACCGCGTGGGCACGGTTGCGCACCTGAAGCCGCGCCATCAGCTCGTAGATGACGTTCTTCACGGTGTGCTCCGAACAGGACAGCTTCCGCGCGATGTCGGCGTTGCCGTGCCCGTCCGCCATCAGGGTGAGCACCGTGAGCTGCCGTTCGGTCAAGGGCGCGACCGGGTGGACACCGACGGGCATGGACAGTTCGGCGCCACCGCTGAGCAGACGGACCAGCAGCCCGTAGGGCAGCCGGCTTTCCCCGTGCATGGCCGAGTGCACGGCGGCGCTGAACTGGGCCGGAGTCGTTTCGGGAGTCTGCAACAGGATCCGTGCCCCGGCCCGGAAGGCGCGGAGGACACCGGCCGGGTTGAGCGTGTCCGCGGCGACGATCAACCGATGACCCGCCGCGCGGAGGGTGGCGGGACAGGCGGTCAACGCCTCGTCGATCGTGCCGCCGGCGGCCACCACCACGGTGTCCGCCGCGGCCGCGACGAGGATCCCCGCCTGCCGCAACTTCGCGACCACGGCTTCCCGGACGAGCGCGCCTCCCGCGTAGACCTGCACACTGATCACAGCAACCTGGCCCGTAGTGCGTAGGCCACGGCGTGCGCCCGGTTGCGCAGCCTGAACCGCTGGGTGATGTCGTGCACGACAGCCGTCACGGTACGCGCCGAGTAGGACAGCCGCCGGGCGATCTCGTCGGTTTCGTACCCCTCGGCGACGAGGCGCAGCACGGCGTGCTCGCGTTCGTTGAGCCCGCCGCGTGCCCACGCCTGCGGCGCGGCGGGTGTCGCGTTCTCCATACCCTGCTCGAGCACCCGGTCGATCAGGTCCGGTGGCATGGTGCAGTCGCCGACGACCGCGGCGAGCACGGCACGGGAGAGCCGGTTCGCGCTGGCCTCCCGGCGGCGCAGCAGGCCGTGCGCGCCCGCCGCGATCGCGTGCAGCGCATCAGCCGGCGACAGTTCGGTGGCCAGCAGCACGACCTCGGGCCGATGCGGTTGGTTCCGGATGGAGTGCACCACGTCGAGCACCTTGTCGTCCACGAGGTCGACGACCACGACCGTGGCGTCCGATTCCTCACCGTTCGTCACCACGGTGAGCTCCGGGCTGCCGTTGAGTGTGCAGCCGATACCCGCTTCGAGTACCGGATCGGCCGCGTCCACACTCACCCTTGCGGGCTCTCCCATCCTTTTCCCCTTCCCCGTGCAACCGGCGTCCATTTTCATCGGGTGGCGGGCCGGTTGTCTTCCTCACTAAGCATGGAATCGAGATTTTCCGCGATTCGTTATTGCTCACTTCGCGTGAATTTCACCGTAGTCATGACGCTGTTCGGAGACGCAGGGACAAACGCGCAGCCGGTGCCCGCGCGGATGCTGCCGCTCTTTCCCTGCCGTGCCAACACCTCCGGCACCAGGCTGAGGCGAGCACACCTCGGAGGTTGTCATGGCCGAACCAGCGCGCCGCCACCTGATCTCCCTCAATGATCTCGACGACGAAGACCTGCGATGGATCGTCGGTCGCGGAGTCGAGTACGCACTCGGCCACCGGACGGACGAACGCCCGTTACGCAATTCGGTCGCGGGTATTTTGTTTCGCAAAACCTCGACCAGAACCCGGACATCTTTCTCCGCAGGGGCACTTCGGCTCGGCGCGAAGCTGATCAATTACGGTCCCGGTGATCTTCAGGAGAACACCGGTGAGACCATCGAGGACACTGCCGCGGTGTTGTCGAGGATGCTCGACATGCTCGTCGTGCGGACCTCTGGCGCCGAGGCCGAGCTTCGTGCCTATGCCGTGAGCAGCCGGATGGCCGTGATCAACGCGATGTGCGCGGACGAGCACCCCACCCAGGCCCTCGCCGACCTCACCACGCTCACCCAGCGGTTCGGCCGGGTCGAAGGTCTGCGCGTGCTCTACGTCGGCGAGGGCAACAACACCGCGTCGGCGCTGGCTCTGGCGTTGTCCCGCTACGACGACACGTCACTCTACCTGCGTACACCGACGGGTTATGGCCTCGACCAGCGGTTTCTGGACCGGGCCGAACTCAACGCCAAGCGCAGTGGCGCGCTGGTGGAGGAGTGGCACGACATGGCGGAGCTCCCGCACGTGGACGTGGTCTATACCACAAGGTGGCAGACCACCGGAACGGTCAAACACACCGAGGACTGGCGTGAGGTGTTCGCCCCGTTCCACGTCGACGCGGCGGTGATGGCCGAGTCCGGCGCGAAGGTGTTCCTGCACGACCTCCCCGCGCATCGCGGGGAGGAGGTCGCCGCGGAAGTCCTCGATGGACCGGCGAGCCTCGCGTTCACCTTGGCTGAGAACAAGTATCACAGCGCCCGAGCGGTGCTCGCGTGGTGCGCGGGCACCGGGACCCGGGAAGACCCGGTGCGCGATGCCTGAAGACGTCCTGCTGCCGGGCGGCGAATGGCGGCTGTGGCGAGAGTTCGCCCTGCGAGGTCCCGGCTTCCCCGCCGCCGGGGTGCTACGGCTGGCGCCGTTCGGGCTCGCCGAGGCGGCGGACGAACTCGCCGACGGGGCAGGCCCCGAGTGGGCCGCGTTCGAGGAACTGTTCGCCGGAGCGATGGTGGACAACGTCAAAGAGCTGCAGGAGATCGCCGCGTTGCCGGCTTTCCAAGCCGCGGTGGCGTGGCAGAACCCCGCCCTTCTGCAGCGCGGCATCGGCTTGTTCCTGGCGTGGGACCCCTCGGTGGACGGACGTACCAGCAAGCGGCGTGAACGCGAGGAGCTGGTGGCGCACTACTGGCAGCGGTTCTGCGTGAAGAACGACACGATCGGCTTCTTCGGACCGGTGGGCTGGGGCCGCTGGGACGAGTCGGCCGAGGGGGTCGTCGTCGAGCCGGGATCCGGCCTGGTCGCCGAGTCGAACGTGTATTTCTCGAGCTGGGCGGTGGACGCGGTCGCCCGCACGGTCGGTGCCGACCCTCGGCTGCGAGCCTGGATCGCGCCGCGCCGGGTGTCGTTCGTCCGGGTCACCGGAGACGTGGTGCGGATGCCCGGACGGCGTCCGGACCGGCTTCAGCCGCTGGAGCGGGAGATTCTCGCGCACTGCGACGGAATCCGCCGTCCCTCGGAGATCGTGGCAGAGCTCGGGCAAGAGACGGCCGAAGACACCGTGATGTCCATTTTGGACGAACTGGCGCGGCGCCGGCTGATCGTGTGGCGGCTGGAGGTGCCCACCTGCGCGTATCCCGAACAGCATCTGCGGTCGGTCCTGGAGCGGATCACGGACCCGGAACTGCGACGGGACGGCTTGTCCAAAGTGGCGGTCCTCGAACACGGAAGGGACCGGATCAAGGCGGCGGGCGCCGACGCCACCGCCTTGTCCGCGGCGTTCACCGCGCTGGAGAACGAGTTCGAGGCGCTGACCCAGGTCGCGGCGCAACGCGCCAAGGGCACGCGCACCGCACCGTGCCGGGCCCTGATCTACGCGGACTGCCGCCGGTCCGCCACGGTCCGGATCGGCGCCGCGATCCGCGACGAGCTGACCCCGCTCGCCCTGTGCCTCACCGCCGCCCGCTGGATGACGGGCCGGTTCGCGCGGGCTGTCGGGGACCGCGTCCGGCAGGCGTACGAACGCCTGCGCGCACGGGACGGGAGCGTGGACCTCGCGTCGTTGTGGATGGAGTGCCTGCCCGCCCCGCACGGCGGTTCGATCACCGACATCGACCGCATCCAGGACGAGCTGCGAGAACGCTGGGCGCGGATCCTGGAGGTCCCCGATGGCGCCCGGCGCGTCCGGTTGTCCAGTGTGGACATCGCGGACCGGGTGCGGGATGAGTTCGGGGAAACCGGTCCGAGCTGGCCGCAGGCCCGCTACGTCAGCCCGGACGTCCTGGTCGTGGCCGACGACGCCGACGAGGTGGCGCGCGGGAACTTCGAGCTCGTCCTCGGCGAGCTGCACGTCGCGATGAACACCGCCAGCACTTCGTTGTGGGTGATGCAGCATCCGGACGCCCGGCGGCTGTTCGCCGAGACCGCGGTCGACTTCCCCGGTCCGCGGCTGCTGCCGATGCTGCCCAAGGAGCAGCCGCCGCGATGGTCGGCGCGCAGCCGGATCTCCCTGGACCGGCCGGAGGACTACTACGTGGCCTTGGTGGACCATACGGTCGATCCGGAGCGGGATCGGACGGTGCTGAGCGCCGACGTCCTGGTGGAAGAACGGGACGACCGGCTGGTCGCCGTGCTGCCCGACGGCGCGGAGTTCGACCTGCTCGACGTGTTCAGCAACGCGATGACCAACCGGGTCATGGACCGGTTCGCGTTACGGCCCCTCGCCGGCCATTCGCCCCGGGTGACGGTGGACAAGCTGGTGGTGGCCCGGGAGTCGTGGTCGGTTCCGGTGGAATCCCTGGGTTTCGTGTCGGAGAAGTCGGAGGCGCGGCGGTTCGTGCTGGCTCGCCGGTGGCGTGACGAACGGGGGCTTCCGAGGTTCGTGTTCGTGGTTTCCCCGGGGGAGCCGCGTCCGTTCTATGTGGACTTCGACGCCCCGGTGTTCGTGAACATCTTCGCGAAGGCGGTGCGTCGGCTGGCCCGTCAGGATCCGGGCGGCCGGTTGTCGATCACGGAGATGCTGCCGTCGCCGGAGCAGGCGTGGCTGACCGACGACAAGGGGAATCGGTACACCTCCGAACTACGCTTCGTCGCGGTCGACCAGTCCGTCCGATGACCGTCGAAGCACCCCGGCTCGGCGCGGCGGACGTGATGATGGCGGCACGGCGGACCGCGGGCCGGATCCGGCATACGCCGCTGCTGGTGCCGGACGGCCTGCCGGGGATCCTGCTCAAGGCCGAACATCTGCAGCACGGTGGCTCGTTCAAGACCCGCGGTGCCGCGAACGCGATGCTCGACCTCGCCACCGCCCACGTCGTGACCGGCTCGTCGGGCAATCACGGGATCGCGGTCGCACGGCTCGGCGCGGAGCTGGGTGTCGAGGTGACGGTCGTCGTCGCTGGTGGCGCGGCCGCCGGCAAAGCGGCCACCATCGGCAGGCTCGGCGCGCGGGTGATCGAGGTGCCCGGAGGGGTGGCTCAACGGGACCGGTACGCGCGCGAGCACGCCGCCCGCACCGGCGCGGCGTTCGTGCCGTCCTCGGACCACCGGTCGGTGGTCGCCGGAGCGGGCACGGTCGGGCTGGAGGTGTTCGACGCGATACCGGACCTCGACGTGATCTTCGTGCCGACCGGCGGCGGTGGCCTGCTGGCGGGCGTGTGCCTGGCCGCCGAGGGACTGCGCGGAGCACCGCGGATCGTCGGCGTGGAGCCGGCGACGGCCCGGCGCTACGCCCGCTCGCTGGCTGCCGGATTCCCGGTCGAGCTGCCGCCATCCCGCACGGTGGCCGACGGGCTGCGCGGGCAACGGCCGGGCGAGATCCCGTTCCCGATCATCCAGCGCCGGGTCGACGAGCTGATCGAGGTCACCGACGAAGAGATCCTGACGGCGATGGAGCTGCTGCGTCGCGACGGGGTCGAGGCCGAGCCGAGCGGGAGCGTCGCCCTCGCCGGTGCCTTGCGGACGCGGTTCACCGGCCGCGCCGTCGCCATCGTGTCCGGTGGGAACACCCCGCGGCGCTGCCGCGCCGACGTCCGATAGCCCCGAGGAGCGTTGCCGACATGGTCAGGTTGAGCGGGAAGTGGCGACTGTGGGACCAGTTCGCGGTGCGTGGCGCGGGATTCCCCGCGGCAGGCGTGCTGAGGCTCGCGGAGGAAGGACTGGCGGCGGCCGCGGACCGGCTCGACGTGGACGCGAGGCTGTCCGGACCGGCGTGGGACGTGTTCGAGAAACAGTTCGCGACCACGGCCGTGGAAACGGCCGTCGAGCTCCAGTCGATCGCGTCCTCGCCCGGCTTCCGGGCCGCCGTCGAATGGCAGAACTCCACCATCTGGCGAACCGGTGTCGAGTCCTTCCTCGCGTGGGAGCCGTCGGTGGCGGGCCGGACCAGCAAACCCCGGCAGCGTGAGGAGTTGGTGGCGCAGTACTGGCAGCGGTTTTGCGTGAAGAACGACACGATCGGCTTCTTCGGACCGGTGGGCTGGGGCCGCTGGGACGAGGCGGCGAGCGGAGTCGAGGTCGAGCCCGGTTCCGGGCTGATCACCACGTCGAACGTCTACTTCGCCGGCTGGGCGGTCGACGCGGTGGCCCGCGCGATCGGCGCCGATCCGCGGTCCCGGAACTGGGTGGCGCCCCGCCGGGTGCCCTTCGTGCGGGTGACCGGCGAACTGGCTCATCTGCCGGGCAGGTCACCCCAGGTGATTCCCGCGGAACTCCGCCCCGTTCTCGAACTGTGCGACGGAGTCCGCTCGGCGCAGGAGATCCAGCAGGAGCTGGGTCCGGCGATCGACGTGGCCGCCGCCGTGACGGAGCTGGTGCGGCTCAAGGTCGTCGTCTGGCGGCTGGACGTCCCGGCGAGCGCGTATCCCGAACGGTACCTGCGAACCTGGCTGGCGTCCGTCGGCGAAACCCGCCTCCGTGAGCAGTGGCTCGCCCGGCTGGACGAACTGGAACGCGGCCGTGATCGGGTCCGGACGTCGACCGCCGCGGAGCTGCCTGTCGAACTCGCCGCGCTGGAGAGCGGCTTCACGACGATGACCGGTTCGGCCGCCACTCGCGTCAAGGGCACGAACACCGCCCCGTGCCGCGGCCTGGTCTATTCCGACTGTGTCCGGGCGGCGCGGGCGCGGCTCGGCACGGACATGCTGGCCGAGCTCGCGCCGATCGACCTGCTGCTGACCAGCGCGACCTGGTTGACCGCGCGGCTCGCCGGCACGGTGCTGAGCCACGCGCGGAGGGTCCACACCGGCCTCGCGGCGGCAGGGCCCGTCGACCTGGCCGCGTTCTGGTTCGCGTGCATGCCGATCCTGCACGGTACGGCGGTGGCCGAGGCCGCGGCGCTCCGCCGGGAGCTGTCCACCCGGTGGGCGCGCATCCTCGACGTCCCCGACGGCGCCCGGCGCGTCCGGATGTCCAGTGTGGACATCGCGGACCGGGTGCGGGACGAGTTCGGCGATCCGGTCCCCGGCTGGGACATGGCCCGTTACCTCAGTCCCGACGTCTTCATCGTTCCCGGTGCCGATACCGAGTGGGTGCTCGGCGAACTGCACGTCGCGTCGAACACCCTCGGTGCTTCGCTGTTCGTCAACCAGCATCCGGTGCGCGGTGAGCTGCTCGACGAAACCGCGGCCGACTTTCCCGGCCCGCGTCTGCTGCCGATGCTGCCCAAGGAACACAAGTCCCGGCTCTCCGCACGGATCCGCTACTCGTTGGACCGGCAGGAGGACTACTACGTGGCCTTGGTGGACCACACGGTCGATCCGGAGCGGGATCGGACGGTGCTGAGCGCCGAGGTCCTGGTGGAAGCGCGAGGGGACCGGCTGGTGGCCGTGTTGCCCGACGGCGCGGAGTTCGACGTGCTCGACGCGTTCGGTCACGTGCTGACCACACTGGCGATGGACCTGTTCCGGATCATGCCCGACGCGGACCATTCGCCCCGGGTGACGGTGGACAAGCTGGTGGTGGCCCGGGAGTCGTGGTCGGTTCCGGTGGAATCCCTGAGTTTCGCCTCTGAGAAGTCGGAGGCTCGGCGGTTCGTGCTGACTCGCAGGTGGCGTGAAAGACTGGGTCTTCCGAGATTCGTCTTCGTGGTTTCGCCGGGGGAGCCTCGTCCGTTCTATGTGGATTTCGACGCTCCGGTATATGTGAGCATTTTCGCCAAAGCGGTGCGTCGGCTGGTACGTCAGGATCCGGCCGGCCGGTTGTCGATCACGGAAATGTTGCCGTCGCCCGAGCAAGCGTGGCTGACCGACGACAAAGGGAACCGGTACACCTCCGAACTGCGTTTTGTCGCCGTGCACCGCTGACCACCGGAAGAATTCCCGGTCGATTTTTCTGCGCTTTCTTCCCTGCGAAAGCCGACTGCGGCCCGTCAGGCTGAGAGCATGCTGATCCTGCCCCATGGCGATGTCCGGCGAATTCTCGACGGTGCGGAGCAAGAAGTGCTGGCGGCCGTGCGCACGGCTTATGTCCTGCACACCCAAGGCCGGTCCGCCGTTCCGCATTCGGTTTTCCTGCGGTTCCCCGGCGACGAGCGCAACCGGATCATCGCGCTGCCCGCGTACCTGGACACGCCCGAGGAGCCGGTCGCCGGCGTCAAGTGGGTGTCGTCGTTCCCCGGCAACGTCCAGTCCGGAATGGACCGGGCGTCGGCGGCGATCATCCTCAATTCGATGCGGACCGGCCATCCCGAGGTGTTCCTCGAGGGCGCGACCATCTCGGCACGGCGCACCGCGGCGAGCGCGGCGGTCGCCGCCGCCACCCTCGGCGCGACCGGCTCCGGGGTGTCCCTCATCGGATGCGGCGTGATCAACTTCGAGGTCCTGACGTTCCTGCGCGCCCTGTACGCCGAGCTGGACTCGGTCACCTTGTTCGACCTCGACCAGGCGCGGGCGAGCGCTTTCGCGGACCGGTGCACCACCCGCTGGCCGGAGATGAAGGTCGACGTCGCCACCGGAGTCGAGGACGCCCTCGCCGCGAATCCGCTGGTGTGCCTGGCGACCAGCGCCACGGTCCCGCATCTGGACGTCTCGCGCTGTCAGCCGGGATCGTTGATCTTGCACTTGTCGCTGCGCGACCTCACCCCGGAGACGATCCTGGCGAGCACCAACGTCGTGGATGACGTCGACCACGTCTGCCGGGCCGCCACGTCACTGCATCTCGCGGAGCAGCGGGCGGGCAATCGCGACTTCATCGCCCACTCGCTCGGCGAACTCCTCCTCGACGGCGATCGATACCGGCGAAACCCGGACACCCTCACCGTCTTCTCACCCTTCGGCCTCGGCGCGCTGGACCTCGCCCTCGCGGATCTCGTTCACCGACGCGCCCGCGAAAGCGGCCTGGGCACTCACGTTCCCGACTTCCTCGGTACCGGGGTACTCGACGGATAGAGCGAGCTGACCACTGTGGCGCACTCGAGCAAGTGACGCGGCGTCCTGGCCGGCGCCGGAGGCTTCCCGCACCTGTCGAGGCCCTCGACGCGGTGGTCCGCTTCAGGTCCGTCACCGGCTCGGCGCCGGATGTGCTGCGGATCGGCACCGCCCGCGGCGCGACGGTCGCGGACGAACACGCCGCGATGGGAGCGTTCAGCGCCGCGCCGGTGCCGGCGATGCGGGCGACGAGCCGCCCTTCTGATCATCCGAACGCGTCGCCGGCCGGGAGATGCCCGGTCAGCGACGCGTAGGGTGGTGCGTGCTGATTGGAGTGTCGGCGACTGCCCCGTCGCCGCGATCGAACGCCTCTTCATCACCCGCACCGTAGGTGGCCCGACAGCTATGAGACGGTGTCAGGCGGGCTGCACAACATCCCTCGATAACGCGGCACCGTCGGCCAGCTGAACTGAAAGTTGGGCAAGGTCACCTCATTGCGCGACGCCTGCCCGACGAGGACTGATTCCTACGGCGTCCCGTATGTGCAGAGGACTGCACCGCCGGTGAAGGACCCCGTTGCGCTTTGTGTACTACCACCTCGAGCAGTGCAGATCGTAGTGGTTGGTGCTACCGAAGAAGCCGCCGACGTAGATGGTTGCGTGCGTGCCGTTCTGGCAAGTGTTGTCGAAGTCGTACCACGGATTGATCGTCTGCTCGTGGATCGTGTTGCCGAACGGTTCCATCCTGACTTGCCAATACACCTTCGCAACACCTGCCGGCACGGTAAACCACCTGTTGCCGGTGTGGCCCACGCTGCCGCTCCAATCGTGGTAGACCTCCGCGCCACTCGAGTTGTAGCCGTAGATGTCCGCGTACGCCCAGTACCAGCCGTCATTGTAGAAATGAACGGACACAGGGTGCGTCGAGCCCATCGGGCGTAATTCGTGGGTGGCGGCTTGGGCGGCAATGGCAGGCGTGGACCCGGCGACAACTCCAGTGGTCAGACCAGCCACGGCAATAGCGAGGCCGACCAGCAGCCCGCTGACTCGAGTGCGCATATCAGGAACTCCTCTCGATTTGTTGGACTTCTGCTTCTTTTCCTCATCACGCAACAGTCTGACCAACGAATCACCGCCGTAACCTCGGGAAAAACTGCATTCGCCGCGACATCGGGTTCGCCATACTTGCCCATGACATATCGTGTGGGTTGTCCTAATGGATGCTGCGATCTGAGTATCATCGCTAACCTGAGTCCTTCGCTCCAGCATGCACCCAATCGTGCGACTGGCAAGAGGTTAATCACGTCCCTGACGAAAATTGGCCAGCACGCGGGTGGCTCGGTGACCCGTTTATCTCGGGACGGAAGACGAGGAAGGCATCGACGATCAGTACGTCGTTCCGCTCAAGGGAGCAGTTGGTTGGCCCCGGCAAACGACACGCTGAACATCGCGACGTGGACACCCTCACGCGTGGCATCACCGTGACCAGCCAGAACACCTCGGCCTGGAGTCCGATCCGTTACGCTGCAATAGAATACTGAGGGCATTGCGAATTACGGTGTCGCGAGCTCGGTGGCAGTATTCATCGCGGATGCGTTCGGTCCGGAAGGCGATCTCGAACACCACGCCGTGACCATGTGCCCGCCACGACCACCGCCTTGACGCGATCGTCGGCACGCACGTCGAGCACCACACCAGCGCCGTCGCGGTTGCGGGCAAAAAATCCGGTGCGTGCCGGTGGATCCGGTCATCGGCCGTCCTGGTCCGTCGACCCGGAACCGCCTCGCCTGCGAATCGGCCCCCGGTCTCCGCCGCTGAGGTTGAGTGCGGTGTTGATCAGGGCGACATGCGAGAACGCCTGCGGCACATTCCCCACCAGCCGTCCCGTGCCGGTGTCGTACTCTTCGGACAGCAGGCCGACGTCGTTGCGCAGGTCGAGTAGCCGCTCGAACAGCTCGCGGCCTTCGTCGCGGCGGCCCTGCAGGATGTAGTTGTCGGCGAGCCAGAACGTGCAGGGCAGGAATGCGCCCTCGCCGGGAGGCAGACCGTCCAGCTCTTCGCTCCGTTTCGTCATGGTGTAGCGCTGCACGAAACCGTCCTGGCGCAGGTGCTTTTCCACGGCCTCGACGGTGCCGCGCATCCTCGGGTCGTCGGCGGGCAGGAACCCGATCGCGGGGATCAGCAACAGGGCCGCGTCGAGGCTGGAGCTGCCGTAGTAATGAGTGAAGGTGTTCCGCGCGGTGTCGAAGCCTTTGTCGCAGACCTCGGCGAAGATGGTGTGACGCAGTGCCTTCCAGCGATCGGCCGGGCCATCGAGTCCGAACTGCTCGATACCTTGCACCGCCCGGTCCGCGGCGGCCCACACCATCACCTTCGAATGGGTGAAGTGCCGTCGCGGACCGCGCATCTCCCAAATGCCGTTGTCGGGGTCATCCCAATGTGATTCCAGGAAGTCGAGCAGCGTGCGCTGCAGTTGCCACGCGTCCGGGTCCGGAGGGATGCCGTGTGTGCGGGCCTGATGCAGTGCGTCCATGAGCTCGCCGTACACGTCGAGCTGGAATTGTTCCGACGCCGCGTTGCCGATTCGCACCGGCCGGGACCCGGCGTAGCCTGGCAACCAAGGCAGTTCCGACTCCGTCAGCCGGCGTTCCCCGTCGACGCCGTACACGATCTGCATCTGCTCGGGGGCCCCGGCCATGGCGCGCAGCAGCCATTCGCGCCAAGCGCGGGCCTCTCGTTCGTACCCGGCCTCCAGCAACGCCATCAGGGTGAACGTCGCGTCGCGGATCCAGCAGAAGCGGTAATCCCAGTTGCGCACCCCGCCCAGCTGTTCGGGCAGCGACGTGGTGACGGCGGCGACGATTCCGCCGCTCGGGCTGTACGCGAGCGCCTTGAGCGCGATCAGGGATCGCACCACGGCGTCCCGGTACTCGCCGTCGTAGCTGCACTGGGCTGCCCAGTCCCGCCACCACTTTTCCGTGCTCCGGACGGTCTTGGCGATGTCCACCCGCTCCAGTTCGGGCTGCCTCGGCCCGGCCCAGGCAAGGCGCAGCCCGACCCGCTCGCCCGCACCGACACTGAACTCTGCGGAGCACATTGCCCGGTCGTCGAGCCGGTGCGGCACGTCGCCGTCGAGGATGACCGAATGGGGACCCGCGATCGCGTTGATCCGGTGGCCTTCGGTACGGATCCACGGCCGGTCGTGGCCGTATTCGAACCGCAGCCGGACGTCGCTGCGCATGCGGACGCGGCCGTGCACACCTTCGACGGTCCGGAGCACCCGGGGATTGTCGCGCCGGATCGGCATGCAGTCCACGATCCGCACGGTGCCCTCGTCGTTGATCAGCTCCGTTTCCAGGACCAGGGTGTCCTTCCGGTAGCCGCGGCGGACGGTGCGCGCTCCACCCAGCGGCGCCAGTGTCCACTGGCCGTGCTCGGGGTCGCCCAGCAGGGCCGCGAAGCACGCGCCCGAGTCCATCCTGGGCAGACACAGCCATTCGAGCGAGCCGTTGTGCCCGACCAGGCCGGCGGTCTGGGTGTCACCGATCAGCGCGTAGTCCTCGATGCGCAGGGACATGGGGCCCCCTTCAGCGTTTGCGGGCCAAGGCGGCCAGTCCCGCGGCCGCCACCGCGGCGGCCGCGGCACCGAGCAGCCCGTGGTGCTGGGACGCCCACAGCTGCGGGCTGCGTGCGGTGGCCTTGCGGTCGAAGCGGCCGTGCGCCCCGAAGTCCTTCCCCTCGGTGTCGTCGGCCGCCACCCACAGATTCGCCGGCTGATCCGGGTCGCGGGGCTGCTCGCCCTGCTGTGACTGGAAACCCGTGCGGGCGAGATAGCGGTCCAGCAGGCCGGGGGCGAACTTGTTGGCGACGAGCGTGCCGACCGTGGACCCGCCGACCCAGTATTCCCGCCGTCTCGGATGGTCGGCGGCGTAGATGACCGCCTTCGCCGGGATCTCCGGCTGGTAGATGGGCGCGACCGGCTGGGCCTTGCGGGGGAGCCGGGACAGCACCCAGTCGAACTGAGGGGTGTTCACACCGGGCATCTGCACCATGGTCACGTGCACGTTCGACTTGCTGTGCAGCAGTTCACAGCGCAGCGACTCCGTGAACCCCTGTATCGCGTGCTTGGCACCGCAGTAAGCGGTCTGCAGCGGAATGCCCCGGTACGCCAGTGCCGACCCGACCTGGACGATCGCGCCCCGGTCGCGCTGCAGCATCCGGTTCAGCGCCGCGCGGGTGCCGTGGACATACCCGAGGTAGGTCACCGAGGTGACCCTGTCGAATTCCTCCGGCTCGATGTCGGTGAAGGGGGCGAAGATGCTGGTAAAAGCGTCGTTCACCCACACATCAATGGGGCCGAAAGAGTCCTCGACCTGCTGAGCCGCGGCGTCGACGGCCTGGTAATCGGACACATCGACGGGCAAGGCCAGCACCTGCCCGCCCGCCTGCCCGACCTCCGCGGAGGCGGCCTTCAGCCCCTTCTCCCCGCGCGCCAGCAAAGCCACCCTGTCCCCGCGCGCGCCGAACTCCCGCGCCGCGGCCCGGCCGATGCCGCCGCTGGCCCCGGTCACGACGACTACTCTTCCCTGTTCCATGGTCGAATTCCTCCTGGTCGGACGGTTGTCTTGAGCACACATTCGTCGTACCCGTCCTGACCGGAGACATGCCTTCCTGTCGCGTGGCCGCGAAATCGTCAGGGGTTCGTGAGAGTGCCCGCCCCGTCACACCGGATTCATCGGCTCGAACGACGATGACGCGCGTAGAGTGCCGCGGGGAACCCGGCCATGCCGAGCAAGATCAGAACGGTCGCTCCGGTCAGGCATCCGAGGATGAACAGCAAGCCTGCCGATACGGCGAGCGTGGTGTACGGCCAACCGCGGTCCTGAAGGCGTGGGACGGCTCGCGGATCGGTGAACACGGCGGCGAACGCGGGTTCCTCTTCTTCGAATCGCCGCTCGATCTGGTGCAGGCGCTGTTTCTCGTCATCGCTCAGCATCTGTGCTCCGTGGGTGGTTGGGGTGGTGGCGGTCCGGTTCTTTTACGGCCGGTCAGCGCGGACATCAGGGCACGCCCTTCATGAGTCGTTTTATGAACGGGCTGGCGGCTGCGAGAAGGAGCCCGAACAGGACGGCGGCGCCGCCCACGAAGGTGAAGTAGCGAGCTTCGTCGGCGGGGTCGTAGTACTTGGCCAGTGACCCCGCCATGGAAGTGCCCAGGGCGATCGAAAGGAAGTTGAGCGCGACCATCTGAGTACGGAACGCCTCCGGGGCGAGTTTGGTCGACAGGGACAGCCCCACCGGCGAGAGCAGCAGTTCGGCGATGGTGAACATCAGCAGGATGCCGACCAGAACCGGCAACGGCGTCGAATTGCCCGCCCCGCCAACGGTGGGAAGGAAGAGCAGGAAGGCGATGCCCATGGTGACCGTTCCCAGCGCGAACTTGATCGGTGTCGACGGCTGACGTGGCCCGAGCTTCGTCCAGAGCGCGGCGAAAGCGCCGGCCAGCAGGATGATGAAGATCGGATTGATGGAATTGGCCCACGCCACCGGCATCTGCCAGCCGAAGAGGGAACGGTCGAGCCGCTGGTCGACGTAGATCGTCACGACGGTGAACTGCTGCTGAAACAGGGAGAAGAAGACGAAGCTCGCCAAGAACATCGGGACGAAACCGAAGACGCGGCTTCGCTCCACTCGCGTGATCTTCTTGCTGGAGAGAATCACGCCGAAGTAGCTCGCCGCCGCGACGGCGATCACGACGACGGTGACGTTCGCCAGATTCGCCGCGGTGATCAGTCCGGTGAGCACCGCGATCACGACGACGCCGATGGCGACGATCAGACCGCCGAGGACGAGTGGGCGCCGCGATGACGGCAGGGGATTGGGGACCACATTCGCTTCGGGGCCGAGGTTCTTGCGCCCGAACATGTAGTGGATGAGACCTAGTGCCATGCCCAGTGCGGCGAGACCGAAGCCGTAGTGGAACCCCACTTCCTTCTGGACCAGTCCGGTCAGGAGCGGCCCGACGAAGGCGCCGAGATTGACACCCAGGTAGAACAGCGAGAACCCGGCGTCGCGTCGCGGGTCGTCCTTCTCGTAGAAGGAACCCACGATCGACGTGGCGTTCGCCTTGAGTCCACCGCTGCCCAGCGCGACCGCTCCCAGACCGACACCCACGCCCAGGAAACGGGGTAGCAGAGCGAGCGCGAGGTGGCCGAACATGATCAGCACCGCGCTGGTGAACAGCACCCGTTCGGAACCGGCGACCCGGTCGGCGACCCAAGCGCCCGCGACGGTCGACAGGTAGACGAGGCCGCCGTAGGCACCGACGATGCTCGTCGCCGTCGCTTCGGAAAGGCCGAGCCCGCCTTGGGCGGCGGTGTAGTACAGATAGATGGTGAGAATGCCCTGCATGCCGTAGAACGAGAACCGTTCCCACATCTCGACGCCGAAAAGGGTCGCCAGTCCTCGTGGATGGCCGAAGAAACTCTTGTCCTGCCGGATCTCTGTCTCGCTCATGGCGGTCGTCCTCGTCTCGGCGAACGTTTCCCGTGTCGATTGATATGGACGTAGGCAAGAAATACATCGGCGGGGAGCGGCTCCGGAGGGCAACGCGACGGCGAGGTCGAAGGCGCCATGCCTGCTGCAGCTCATCATCAACACGGTGACCACGATCGTGACGTTCCTGCTCGTGGCGTTGCTGCGGAACACCCAGAATTGACGTGCTCTCAGCAGCCCTGGGTCATCCGTTGCGGTCGGGAAGAAACTCTTGCGCCTTCGTCTTCGCCCCTTGCGCGATCATGTGCAGCGCGTCGGGGTCGCCCTTGAGCACCGCCTGGGCGGCGGACTTGACCTGTTCGAAGGTGGCGTGCGGGGGGATCGGCGGAACTTCCGGGTCGCACCGCACATCCAGCACGGCCGGACGGCCGCAGGCGAGAGCCCGGTCCCACGCGCCGCCGAGGTCATCAGGCGAGTCGACGGCGATACCTTCGAGCCCGATGCTCTGGGCGAAGCCGGCGTAGTCGACGTCGGGAAGTGCCTGCGATTCCTCGAACTTCGGTGCCCCGCCCATGGCGCGCAACTCCCAGGTCACCTGGTTGAGATCGTTGTTGTGGAAAACGCAGACGACGCATCGGGGGTCCTCCCACAGTGCGTGGTAGCGCCTGATGGTGATCAGCTCGGCGAGACCGTTCATCTGCATCGCGCCGTCGCCGACCAGCGCGATGACCGGCCGGTCGCCGTGCGCGAACTTCGCCCCGATGGCGTAAGGCACCCCCGGCCCCATCGTGGCCAGCGTGCCGGAAAGGGAACCGCGCATACGTCCGCGCATCTTGAGGTCGCGCGCGTACCAGTTGGCGGCGGACCCGGAGTCCGAGGTGACGATGGCGTCGTCCGGAATCCGCTGGGACAGTTCCCAGACCACCCGCATCGGATTCACCGGCTTGGCGTCCAGCATGGCCTGTTTCTCCATGGTGTCCCACCATCCGGTGACGTCCTGCTCGATCTTTTCCCGCCATGACCGGTCTTCCTTCGGGCGCAGCAGGGGAAGGAGCGCACGCAGGGTTTCCGCGGCGTCCCCGACGAGGTTGACCTCGGTGGGATAACGCATGCCGATGAACCGGCCGTCGATGTCGATCTGGACGGCGCGGGCCTGTCCGAACTCGGGAAGGAATTGCGTGTACGGGAAATTGGACCCGATCACCAGAAGAGTGTCGCAGTCCTGCATCAGCTCGTAGCTGGGCCGGGTGCCGAGAAGCCCGATGGCGCCGGTGACGTAGGGCAGATCGTCGGGAAGCACATCCTTGCCGAGCAGTGCCTTCGCGACACCTCCGCCGGTGAGTTCGGCCAGTTCCCTCACTTCCGTGGCCGCGCCGCGTGCTCCCTGTCCGATCAGGATCGCCACGCGCTCACCCGCGTTGACGATCTCCGCGGCGTGCTCGATTCCTTGCCGCGCGGCGACGACGGTCGGGACGGCTTCGCCCGGCGGACTGGACGGCACGTTCTTGAACGCGTGTTTCGGTGGTGTGTAGCGCTCTTCCTGGAGATCTGCCGGGATGATGATGACGGTGGCGGTGCGTTGTGCCGCGGCGATCCGGATGGCGCGGTCCAGCGCGTTCGGCAATTGCTCGGAGACGTTCACCTCGACGAGGTACTCGCTCGCGACGTCCTTGAACACGCTCTGGAGATCGACCTCCTGCTGGTAGCTGCCACCCATGGCGCTGCGGGCCACCTGTCCCACGATCGCGACGACGGGCACGTGGTCGAGTTTGGCGTCGTACAGCCCGTTGAGCAGGTGGATCGCCCCTGGGCCCGAAGTGGCAGCGCAGACTCCGACCCGGCCACTGAACTTGGCGTAACCGACCGCCTCGAAGGCCGCCATCTCCTCATGGCGCACTTGCACGAAGCGCGGTACGTTCTCCGCCTTGCCGAACGCGCCGATGAGGCCGTTGATGCCGTCACCGGGATAACCGAAGACCTGTTCGACGTTCCATTCCCGCAGACGTTCCAGCACGTGGTCGGCGACCGTTGTAGCCATGATCTCTCCCTTGCGAGTCTTTCCGGACCGGGTGTCTCCGGTGAACGCCTACCCGCCCAGGAGGGGCTGACACGTGCTCGCCCCGGGAACTCGGAAGTCTTTACTCCATCGAGTTCTCCCGCCTCGTTTGGGGACACGCCCACCGGGTAGGCGGCGATGAGCGGATCGGAGGTGGCGAAGTGCTGTCTGACGAGGACCGAGCGATGACCGAAGGCGATGCGGTGATCGAATCGCTCCGGGCGACCGCGTACCGGCTTCCCACGCCGGGGCCCCAGGGCGACGGCACCTTGGAGTGGAACGCCACCACGATCGTCTTCGTCCAGGCGACGGCGGAAGGCGCCACCGGCTCGGGCTGGACCTATTGCGCCGCCGCGGCCGTGGACGTCGTGAGCGAGGTACTGGCCGAGGTGGTCACCGGGCGATCGGCATTGGAAGTGCCGGGAGCCTGGCTGGCTATGCAGCGGCGGATCCGGAACCTCGGCAGGCCGGGGCTCGTGTCCTGCGCCCTGTCGGCGGTCGACATCGCCTTGTGGGACCTCGCCGCCGAACTCGCCGGGCTTCCGCTCAGCCGGCTTCTCGGCAAGGTGCACGACAGTGCGCCGGTCTACGGCAGTGGCGGATTCACCACCTACGACGACTCGCGGCTTCGGAGCCAGCTGGAGGAATGGGTCGGCGGCCAGGGAATCCCGCGGGTGAAGATCAAGATCGGCGAATCCTGGGGCACAGCCGTCAGGCGGGATCTCGCGCGAGTCCGGCTCGCACGCGAGGTCATCGGGCCGTCGACCGAACTGTACGTCGACGCGAACGGCGCTTACCAAGCCGCCCAGGCGATCCGCGTGGGGCAGCGGCTGGCCGAGTCGGACGTCCGGTGGTTCGAGGAACCGGTGTCGAGTGACGACCTCGCAGGCTTGCGAAGGGTCCGCCAGGGCGTCCTCCCGGACGTGGCAGCCGGCGAATACGGCTACGACCTGCCGTATTTCGGGCGCATGGTGGCCGCCGAAGCCGTCGACTGTCTTCAGATCGATGTGACGCGGTGCGGCGGCTACACGGAATGGGCACGGGCGGCGGCGGTGGCCTCGACGGCGAACCTGCAGGTGTCCGCGCATTGCGCGCCCAACCTTTCCGTTCACGCGGCGGTCTGCACGCCCAACCTGCGCCACATCGAATGGTTCGTCGATCACGACCGCCTCGAACGGCTCTTCTTCGCGGGAACCGTGTCTCCCGACGGCGGTCAGGCCCGGCCCGACCTGAGCGTTTCCGGACACGGGCTGGTTCTTTTACCCGAAGAAGCCGACCGTTACCGCGTGCGGTGAGTACCGCGAGGTGCCGCCCACTCTGCTCGAACCGGAGGTCTTTCGCATGTCTCGTCCCGTTCCCGCGCCGCCCGGCCTCGTCCGCGTCGACGTTCCCGTTTTGGAGAGCGGACTGCGGTCGGCTGTGGAGGGAGAAGTCCGTTTCGATGCCGGCTCCCGGGGCGCCTACTCCACCGACGCCTCCAACTACCGCCAGATCCCCCTCGGGGTGGTGGTGCCCCGGTCCATCGAAGCCGGGGCGAGCGCGATCGAGGTCTGTCACCGGTACGGGGCTCCGGTGCTGTCCAGGGGCGGGGGCACCAGCCTCGCGGGCCAAGGCACCAACGCGGCCGTGGTGATCGACTGGACGAAGTACTGTCACCACCTGCTCGCGGTGGATCCGGGCGCACGGACCTGCGTGGTGGAACCGGGGATGGTGCTCGACGACCTCAACGCCGAACTCGCCGCGCACGGCCTGGAATTCGGCCCACGTCCGTCGACGCACAGCCATTGCGCGCTCGGCGGCATGATCGGCAACAATTCCTGTGGTGCGACCGCTCAGCGCACCGGCAAGACCGTGGACAACGTCCGGCGGCTGGAAGTGCTCACCTACGACGGTCTTCGCTGCTGGGTGGGGCCGACCGGCGACGACGAGATGGCCCGGATCATCGGCGAAGGCGGCAGGCGCGGACAGCTCTACCGGGACCTGCGGGGGATACGCGACCGGTACGGCGACGACGTCCGCCACCGATTCCCCGACATTCCGCGCCGGGTGTCCGGTTACAATATCGACGCGCTTTTACCCGAAGCCGGCTTCGATGTGGCGAAGCTCGTCGTCGGGAGTGAAGGAACACTGGCCACGGTTCTGCGCGCGGAGCTGGACCTGGTCCCCGTCGTGGAGCACACCGCGATGCTGGTGCTCGGATTCCCCGATATCGCCGACGCCGCGGACGCGGTGCCCGGCGTATTGGAAGGCGTGGCTCCGGTCCGGCTCGAAGCCCTCGACGACCGGCTCGTCGAATTCATGCGGGCGAAGCACCTGCATCTTGAATCCATCGACGCGCTTCCGGCCGGCCGAGGCTGGCTGATCGCTCAATACGGCGGAGAGAGCCCGGACGAGGCGC
Organism: Amycolatopsis decaplanina DSM 44594; assembly: GCF_000342005.1. GTDB lineage: Bacteria > Actinomycetota > Actinomycetes > Mycobacteriales > Pseudonocardiaceae > Amycolatopsis > Amycolatopsis decaplanina. The sequence goes on along the minus strand of NZ_AOHO01000075.1, from coordinate 112,460 downwards.
TGGAGGCGGCATACACGACCTTGCGGAGACTCGGCCGGAATGACGACGACGAGCACGTGCGGCTGACGAGTGCGCCGGTCGAGCAGGAACAACTGCTCAAAGCCCGGGAGTCCGGGCTCGGGGCAACGGCGCGAGCGCCGGGAATATCGGACACGTGGCCAGGATGGGAAGACTCCGCGGTGCCGCCGGACCGGCTCGGCGACTACCTCCGGGATCTGCGCCGGTTGTTCGCCGAGTTCGACCTCGATCGGCCGTCCCTGTACGGACATTTCGGCCAGGCGTGCCTTCATGTCCGCATCCCGTTCCGCCTCGACGAGGCCACGGGGGTGGCGGCCTACCGCGACTTTCTCGAACGCGCGGCCGACCTGGTGGCCTCCTACGGCGGCTCGCTGTCGGGCGAGCACGGTGACGGGCAGGCACGGGGCGAACTGCTCGTCCGCATGTTCGGGTCCCGGATCGTGCAGGCGTTCGGTGAGGTGAAGGCCGCCTTCGACCCGGACAACCGGATGAACCCGGGGAAGGTGGTCGCCCCCTTCGCGCTGGACGGCGATCTGCGGCTCGGCGCGGACTGGCGGCCGGGGAGCCACCGGACCCAGTTCGGCTTCCCGGAGGACGACCACAGCTTCTCCCGGGCCGCTTTGCGCTGTGTCGGGGTCGGCCAATGTCGCCGTCCCGATCCGCGGGGAGGCGTGATGTGCCCGTCCTACCAGGTCACTCGCGAGGAAGAACACTCCACGCGGGGCCGGGCCAGGCTGCTGTTCGAGATGTTGGAGGGACACGAGGACTCCCCGGTGCGAGACGGCTGGCGCTCCACGGAGGTGCGCGACGCGCTGGATCTCTGTCTGGCGTGCAAAGGGTGCAAGAGCGATTGTCCCGTCGGGGTGGACATGGCCACTTACAAGGCCGAGTTCCTCTATCAGCACTATCGGGGCCGGGTACGGCCGATGGCGCACTACGCGCTCGGGTGGCTGCCCGCGCTGGCCAAGGCCGCGAAAGTGGCTCCTGGCATGGTGAACGCCCTCCTGAACGCTCCCGGCATCGCCGCACTGGGCAAGCGGCTGGCCGGGGTGGCCCCGCAACGGGACGCTCCCGCCTTCGCCGGCGAAACGTTCCAGCAATGGTGGACCCGGGAACGCGCGCACCGGCAACCGGGACCGGGCGAGGCGAACGCCGCCGTCCTCTGGCCGGACACGTTCGTCAACCATTTCGCCCCGCACATCGGCAAGGCGGCGGTCCGGGTACTCGAGTCCGCCGGATTCCGGGTCGCGGTGCCCGCCGGGCCGGTCTGCTGCGGGCTCACCTGGATCTCGACCGGCCAGCTCCCGGTCGCGAAGAAGGTGTTGCGGCATACGCTGGACGTGCTGCGGCCCTGGATCGAGGCGGGAACGCTGGTCGTCGGCCTCGAACCGTCGTGCACCGCGGTGTTCCGCTCGGACGCCGCCGAACTTCTTCCGCAGAACCAAGACGTGCACCGGCTGTCGAAACGCTTCGTGACACTGGCCGAAGCCCTGCTCCATCACGCCCCTGAGGAATGGCACCCGTCTCCGCTAAGGCGTGACGCCATCGCCCAGAAACACTGTCATCATCACGCCATCATGGGATTCAGTACCGACACGACCGTGTTGCACCGCGCCGGCGTGGACGTCGAGGTGCTGGATTCCGGGTGTTGCGGGCTGGCGGGCAACTTCGGGTTCGAACGCGGCCACTACGACGTCTCGATGGCGTGCGCCGAGCGCACCCTGCTGCCCGCGGTGCGCGAGGCGGCACCGGAAACGCTGATCCTGGCCGACGGCTTCAGTTGCCGAACCCAGATCGAGCAAGGGAATACCGGTCGCGTGCCGCTGCACTTGGCCGAGGTGCTTCAGGACGCCGTACCAGGGGAACGACCGGAGCCCACGCGATTCCCGGGTGAACGGGCGGGAAGAACAGTCACGGCGGCAGCCGGATTGGTGGCCGCGTCACTGCTTTGGCGGCGTCTGCGCCCATGAAGGCGAGGGCCTTCAGAGGTGTCGCATCATCACACCGGCGACGAGGGCGACGTCGTGGAGCTTCAGGTCTTCCTGTGCAGTCGTGGTTCAAATTCCACCGCACCCGTCAGTGACTCGCCATAGAACCGGGCACCGGGACGTCCGAATGGGGGAACGGCGGAAGAGCTCGTCGTGGGTCTTGTATTCATCTTCTCGTACTTTCTAAAATCTTGTGGTCCTGTGGCGCGGTTCAGACGGTAGCCGTTGTCATTTCCAGTCGGGCTTTGTTTGCCGGCTCGTGGGTCGACGGTGACGTCCGTTCGGGAGGATGAGCCGGTGCCGTGCCGGATCTGGACCGGACGGACCGGGTTCGGGCGATCTTCGCGTTTCCGATCCTGGTGGTCGGTGCGTTGACCTGTTACCGAGGTCGGCAGGCTCGATGACCATTCGCGGCCAGGGTACGGGCGCGCGCGTTGCTCCGTCGTTGCTCATCGGACCCGGCGAGGAGGCAGGACCGCCGTGGTCGCAGCAGTTGCACCGCGCGGAACTGCACCAGGCCACCGGGATTCCGTCGGTGTCACTGGACGTTCCGCTCAAAGACGCTCTGCTGCGGTTACGCGACTACTCCTTCGGCGTGGCGACTCACGATGACACGCACTGACGGCTGGCTGGACTCATTGCGATCGCGTTGTGCTGAAAGGAGAAGAGATGGACCATGAACTGCGTCTCGCCGAGACCTTCATCGAACTCGCCGACACGGTGAAATGCGACTTCGACGTGGTGAAGCTGCTCGGTGTCCTAGCCGCCAGGTGTACCGAACTGCTGGACATCACCTCGGCAGGTCTGTTCCTCGCCCCGGCGGAGGGCATGCTCCGCCCGGTGGCCGCGTCCCATGGGGACCGGCGTCTGGCCGATCTGCTCGACGCGGCGTCGGACGAGGGGCCGGTGGCGCAGTGTTACCGGACCGCCGAACAGGTCGGCCCCATCGAGGTGGGGGATCGCCGACCCGAACTCTGGCCGGCATTCACCTCCGCGGCCACCCGTGCGGGCTATCGCCATGCCCATGCCCTTCCGTTGCGGTTGCGCGAAGAGACGCTGGGCGTCCTGCTTCTCCTGCGCCGCGAACCCGCCCCGTGTACCTGGCCGGACATCCACCTCGCGCAGTCCCTGGCCGATGTGGCGGCGATCGGCATCCTGCACGAACGGGCCGTGCGTGAGCAGACCGACATGGTCACCCAGCTGAACAACGCGCTTCAGAGCCGGGTCCTCATCGAACAGGCGAAGGGAGCCCTCTCGGCACGCCGGAACACCACAGTGGACAAGGCTTTCGAGGACATGCGTGCGCACGCGCGGCGAAACCAGCGCAAGCTCAGCGAAGTCGCCCGCCACGTCATCGAAGCCGGAACCCTGCCAGTACCCCGACGAGCCCTGCGCCACTGAGTGAGGGGGCACGCCGGGTAGAGGCGGATGGTCCTGGGGTCGAGTCGTCGGTCCCCGATGTGGGGTTACTGAGCCGAAAGTCAACGGTGTCATGTCAGAGTGACAAGCCCTTCACACCCTTGCCAGTACATCCTTCACACGGCACCGCTGTGACTACTGGTGCGCCTGGGGCCACAGATGCCGTTCGGGTGTCCGTGAAGGCCTCCTTGCCTACCTTGAGGGTAGGCAAGGAGGCCTTCACGGACACGCCACTCGACACGACACCGTTGCCTTACCCCTCAATAGCCCCAGGTGCTGGAGCCGCGTCCGAGTGTTTCGCCTGGGCGCTCCGGGGTACGCCAGAGGATCCCCGCCAGGAGGTCACCTTGTCCGCGTCGAAGCATTCCAACGAGCCCGACAGTCCGACCGACTTGCCGCAGCGATCGTGGTGGGCGGTCCTCAAACGGACGGTCGTCCAGTTCAATCGCGACAGCCTGTTCGACTGGGCGGCCGCGCTCACCTACTACGGCGTGCTCTCGCTGTTTCCCGGTCTGCTGGTGCTGACCGGGATCCTCGGCTTGCTCGGACCGTCGGCCACCCAGACCCTGATCGACAACGCCGGGCGGATCGTTCCCGGCCAGGGTCGCGAGATCCTGACCGGCGCGATCGAGGAACTGTCCCGGTCCAGCGGGCTGGCCGGTGTCGCCGCGATCTTCGGTGTCCTGGCCGCTCTCTGGTCGTCTTCGGGCTACATCGGCGCGTTCATGCGTGCTTCCAATGTCATCTACTCGATGCCCGAAGGCCGTCCGGTCTGGAAGACCTGGCCACTGAGGCTCGGTCTCACCCTCGCTCTCCTCGTCCTTCTCGCACTCTGCGCGATCGGCATCGTCGCGACGGGCGACGTCGCCCGGTCACTGGGTGATCTCGTGGGACTGGGTTCGACCGGTGTCCTGATCTGGGACATCGCGAAATGGCCCGTGATCGCGCTCTTGGCGGGTTTGGCGTTCGCGGTGCTCTACTGGGCGAGTCCCAATGTGCGGCAACCCGGGTTCCGCTGGATGACCCCAGGCGGGCTGGTCGCCGTGCTGCTGTGGGCCGCCGCGACGACGGGATTCGCGATCTACGTGAGCAACTTCGCCTCGTACAACAAGATTTACGGATCACTGGCCGGGGTGATCGTGTTCCTGGTCTGGTTGTGGATCTCGAACATCGCCGTCCTGCTCGGTGCCGAACTCGACGCGGAACTCGCGCGAGGCAAAGAACAAGCAGCCGGACGCCCGGCACGGGACGAGCCCTTCCTTCCGCCGCGCGACACCAGCGCCATGGACGATGAGCAGGCCGCCGACGTCGAGACGCACCGTCGGTCTGATCCCTGAGGTTCGCCGCGTCCCAAGCCGAGGCGGAAGAGGCACTGCGGAGCGGTTGAAGAGCATCCGCGCCTACGGCACTCGTTCGAGAATCTGCGAAGGCTGCCCGACCTTCCCGAAGTGGTGCAAGGGGAGAGTCGGAGGAACCGGTTCTGACGGCGGGCGAGTCGGCGACGGAAAGCGTGAAACGCGGAGACCGGCCAAACCTCATGGACGATCGACGAGGCTGTGTCCCTTCGCGTATCGGCGCGTCATCAGGAGACCGATCACGATCAGGACGGCTCCGAGTGCCAAGAAGCCCAGGTCATAGGTGAGCTGGTGGCCACCGGGGCGGACGTGGTGCACACCGAGGATCAGATGGTCGATGGTTCCTTCGACGAGGTTGAAGATGCCCCAGCCCATGAATGCCCCGCCCCAGAGCACCGGCCAGGGCAGGCGAGTTCCGCGGTTGAGCAGGACGACACCGACGAGCACGAAGATCAAGCACAGTAGGTGGAACAGGCCGTCGCCGACCATGTTGAGGTGCAGGTCCGCCGGGTTGTCCGGGGGATACCAGCTCGAGAGCATGTGATGCCAGCCGAGGATCTGATGGGCGACGATGCCGTCGAGGAAACCACCGAAGCCGAGGCCGAGCATGAGCGAGGACGCGGGAATTCTCATGGAGCCGGGTTAGCCGGACTGCCTCGGGTCAAACGCCGGAGCGTGCGCCACCCCGGCGGCCCCGGACGGTGGCACGGGCGAAGGCGGGCAGATCAGTTCCAGGGGCGGACGGTAGGGGGCCTATGCCAGCGGAGCGACGGGACGTCGAGCTTGAGGAGATCGGGTCGATGCGGCGTCAGGGATGGCCTGCAGTGCCTTCGGGCCGATCGCCCAAGATCCGTAGGGCCTTTTCCCGAGTGCGGAGTTGAGGCCGGGTTGCGCCAAGGCTGCGGCCGTCGCAAGCGCGCCGCAATCGTCAGGCGCTCTAGTGGTCGCCAGAACAGAACGAACAGTCCTGTATGACGACGAGGCCTTCCAGCAGGCTCCTCCCTGGACGCACTACCGCTGGCTAATGTGGGGCGAGCCCGCCCGCGGAAGCCGCCCGCGCGGGATCCCGGCGTGTCCGTCATAGCCCCCGCACGGGTCATTTCTCGAAGTACTGCTCAAAGGAGACGCGACATGCCAGTGGATCACCGAGCCGTCGACCGCGCCGGCGCGACGACCGGCACCGAGGGGATTCTCGCCGAGGTGCTGGCCGGTGTCGTGCGCGTCGAGCGGGTGTCGGTCGACAGCCACTTCTTCGACGACCTCGGCGCCGACTCGATGGTGATGGCCCAGTTCTGTGCCCGGGTCAGGAAACACGCGGACCTGCCATCAGTGTCCATAAAGGACATCTACCAGCACCCGACGATCAGAAGCCTGGCGGCGGCGCTCGCGCCATCGAGCGATACCCCGGTCGAGCCGGCCCAGGCGGCCATCGAGGTGGCGCCCCCGGCCGGCACACGGCAGTACGTCCTCTGCGGAACGCTGCAGGTTCTGATCCTGCTCGGGTACGCCTACCTTGCCGCGCTCGCCGTCGAGCTAGGCGTCGACTGGATTTCCGCTGGGGAGAAGAGCCTGCTCGACGACTACCTGCGGATGGCGCTGGTCGGCGGCGCGGGCTTCGTCGGCGTGTGCGCTCTCCCGATCTTGGCGAAATGGGTGCTCATCGGCCGGTGGCGGCCCCGGCGGATCCGCATCTGGAGCCTGACCTACGTCCGCTTCTGGGTGGTCAAGACGTTGGTCACGCTGAACCCGCTGGTCCTGTTCGCCGGTTCGCCGCTCTACGTGCTCTATCTGAGAGCGCTGGGTGCGAGAATCGGGCGCGGTGTCGTGATCTTCTCCCGGCATGCGCCGGTGTGCACCGACCTGCTCACCATCGGCGACGGCACGGTCATCCGCAAGGACACGTACCTCACCTGCTACCGGGCCCGCGCCGGCGAGATCCAGACGGGCGCGGTCACCCTCGGGAAGGACGTTTTCGTCGGTGAGAAGGCGGTGCTCGACATCGAGACCTCGCTCGGCGATGGGGCCCAGCTCGGCCATACCTCCTCGCTGCACGCCGGGCAGGCCGTGCCCGACGGCGAGCGCTGGCACGGGTCCCCGGCGCAGCCGACCGGAGCGTATTACCTGGGGGTCGAACCGGCCGGCTGCGGCGCCGGGAGAAGGGCCGCCTACACCGTCCTGCAAGTGGTGAGCGTGTTGTTCTTCTACGCTCCGCTGGCGTTCGGCGGCGTGGATCTCCTGCTCGCCGAGGTCCCGGTGCTCGTCACACTGCTCGAGCCAGGGCCGTCGGCCTTCACGAGCTGGACGTTCTACGGCGCAGCGCTGGTGACCTCCTTCGTGCTGTTTTTCGGCGCCGCGCTCGTCGGCCTCCTCGTCGTCGTGACCGTCCCGCGCATGCTCAACCTCGCCATCAAACCGGACAAGGTCTACCGCCTGTACGGGTTCCACTACGGCGTCCATCGGGCGATCGCGCGCCTGACCAACTGGAAGTTCTTCATCAAGTTGCTCGGTGACAGTTCCTACATCGTCGGCTATCTGCACCGGCTCGGGTATCGCCTCACACCGGTCGTGCAGACCGGGGCGAACTTCGGCAAGCAGGTGAAGCACGAGACCCCCTATCTGGTCTCCGTCGGCAGCGGAACGGTGATCGCCGACGGACTGTCGATCGTCAATGCCGACTTCTCCAGCTCGTCCTTCCGGGTGTCGCGAACCTCGATCGGGTCACGCAACTTCCTCGGCAACGAAATCGTCTATCCCTCGCAGGGCAGGACCGGTGACAACTGCCTGCTCGCGACGAAGGTCATGGTCCCGATCGACGGCGAGGTCCGGGAGGGTGTCGGTCTGCTGGGCTCACCCAGCTTCGAGATCCCGCGCACGGTCGAGCGGGACAGCAGGTTCCACCATCTGGCCACCGGACCCGAGCTGCCAGGCCGTCTCGCGGCCAAGAACAAGCACAACGCGCGCACCATCGGCTGGCACCTGCTGTCGCGGTGGTTCTACGTCTTCGTGCTCACCCTGATCGGTTTCGGGGCCACAGACCTCTACGGCTCGTGGGGGGTGCCGGTGATCGCGTTGTCCCTCGTCCTTTCCGTGCTGTTCGGCGTGCTCTACTTCACGCTGGTCGAACGTGCCGCTACCGGATTCCGGGGCACGCGGCCGACATCCTGCTCGATTTACCAGATCGATTGCTGGCGGCGGGAACGTTTTCTGAAGATGACCGGGCACATGCACATGGCGCTCAACGGCACCCCGCTCAAGAACGTGGCCTGGCGGCTGCTGGGTGTCCGGCTCGGCAAGAGGCTCTTCGACGACGGCTGCACCATGGCGGAAAAGGACATGGTGACGATCGGCGACGACTGCACGCTCAACGTGGGAAGTTCGATCCAGTGCCACTCACTGGAGGATTTCGCCCTCAAGTCCGACCGCACCACGATCGGTTCCGGCTGCACCATCGGGACCGGCGCCCTCGTCCACTATGGCGTGACGATGGGCGACGGCGCGGTGCTGGCCCCCGACTCCTTCCTCATGAAGGGCGAAGAAATGCCACAGCGCGCACGGTGGGGCGGAAACCCGGCCCGGGAGATGCCGGACAACTCGGCCGATCCGCTGGTTCCCCGGAACGTCGACGTCGGCACCGTTCTGGTTGACGAGAAATAGCACCGCGCAAAGCGGGAGCGGAGGTGAAAGGTCTGATGGAAACGCCAGCGGAAGCAGGCCGAGAATTCTGGCGGAGTGTGCTCGTCACGGGCGGGTTCACCACGATCCCACGGTGGACCACCGATCCGGTGCCGGGCGTCGCCGAGCGCGAGGTGCCGATCCCCGCCGAGGAGATGGCGACGTTGTGGCGGCTCGCGGACGAGCTGACGGTGCCGCTCAGCTCGGTGCTGCTGGCCGCACACGCCAAGGTGCTCGCCGCGCTGTCCGGCGAGCGAGAGGTCACGACCGGCTACGTCGCCGTGGCGGGCGGCCGGCCGTTGCCCTGCCGGCTGACGACCGAACCGAGCTCGTGGCGGGCGTTGCTCCTGGGCACTCATCGAGCCGAGTCGGAACTGCTGTCGCACAAGGACTTCCCGGTCGATGATCTCAGGCGCGAGCTGGGCCTGATCGAGCCGTCGTTCTCGACCGTCTTCGATCCGACCGGCGCCGTGGTCCCCGGCGACGATCAAGCCCTCGCCGAGAACACCGTGCTGTGGCTGGGAATCTCGCGGCACAGCGGCCAGCTCGTGTTGCGGTACCGGACCGACGTCATCGACGCCGGCTGCGCCGCCAGGATCGCCGGCTATCACCGCACCGCGCTCGCGCTGATCGCCGCCGATCCGGATGCCGAGCACGGGCGGCAGAGCCTGCTGTCCGCCGAGGAACTCCACTTCCAGCTCAACGGACTCGCCGGACCTCATCGGGAGCTGCCGGACCGCCGGGTACACGAGCTGTTCGAGCAGCGAGTGGAGGCACACCCGGATGCCGTCGCTGCCGTGCACGGCGGCCGGCAGTGGACCTACCGGGAACTCAACGCCCGCGCCAACCGGCTGGGACGAACCCTGGTGGCGCGGGGGCTGCGCCGCGAGGGCGTCGTCGCGGTGGTGATGGAACGCAACCTGGACTGGATGGCCGCCGTCCTCGCGATTTTCAAGGCCGGTGGCGTGTACCTGCCCCTGGAGCCGCATTTCCCGGCCGAGCGCATCGCGACCGCGCTCTCCCGCGCCGAGTGCGGGCTCGTGCTGACCGAACGCGGCAGCACAACCACGCTCGACGCGGCCCTCGACACCCTGCCCGGAATCCAGCCCCTCAGCGTCGACGCGGCTTACCAGGAGAACCAATCCGACGGGAATCTCGGCATCGAAGTCGCGCCGGACCAGCTCGCCTACATCCTGTTCACCTCGGGCTCCACCGGAGAACCCAAGGGCGCGATGTGCGAGCACGCGGGCATGCTCAACCACATCTACGCCAAGCTCGCCGACCTGGAGGTCCGCGAGGGCGAGGTGATCCCCCAGACCGGACCGCAGTGCTTCGACATCTCGGTGTGGCAGCTGGTTGCCGCACTGCTGGTCGGTGGACGGACCCTGCTGGTCGAGCAGGAGGTGATCCTGGACATCGAGCGGTTCGTCGACACGATCGCCGACGGCCGTGCCGCCGTGCTCCAGGTCGTGCCGTCATACCTCGAAGTCGTCCTGTCCTACCTGGAGCAGCACCCCCGCGAGCTGCCGGACCTGCACACGGTTTCGCCCACCGGCGACTTCGTGAAGAAGGAGCTCGTAGAGCGCTGGTTCGCGGCCCAGCCCAAGATCAAGCTGGTCAACACGTACGGGCTGACCGAGACCTCGGACGACGCCGTCCACGAGGTCATGGACCGGGTACCGGACACCGAACGGGTCCCACTCGGCCGCCCCATCGAGAACGTGCACGTCTACGTCGTCGACGAGAACCTGTCACCGGTGCCGCTGGGCGCCCCCGGCGTGATCGTCTTCTCCGGGGTCTGCGTCGGCCGCGGGTACATCAACGACCCCGAGCGCACCCGCCTGGTCTTCACGGTCGATCCCCACCGCGAGGGTCAGCGGCTCTGCCTGAGCGGCGACTACGGCCGCTGGCAGCCGGAGGGCAAGCTCGAGTTCCTCGGCCGCCGGGACAACCAGGTCAAGATCCGTGGCTTCCGGATCGAGATCGGCGAGATCGAGAACGCCTTGTCACGGGTGACCGAAGTCCGTGACAGTGCCGTAGTGGTCGCCGAGGGGCCCGACCGGAACAAGCGTCTGGTGGCCTTCTACTCCGGTCGGCGGCCGCTCGAGGCCGGCGTCATACGGGACCGGCTGGGGGAGTCGTTGCCCGAGTACATGGTCCCGTCGGCCTTCCACTGGAGGGAAGGTCTGCCGCTGACCGCCAACGGCAAGATCGACAGGACGACGCTGACGGCGCTCGCCGGCGAACTCGACGGCGGTGATGTCGCGGAGAACGACTTCCAGACGCCGAGTACACCGGCCGAGCGGCGGCTGGCGGCCGCATGGGCGACGGTGCTCGGAATCCCGGCCGACCAGATCGGCCTGCGGGACCACTTCTTCGACCGGGGCGGCACGTCGCTGTCGGCGGTGCGGCTGGTGATCGCCCTGGACCGCGCGGTGTCCCTCACGGACGTCACCCGGTGTCCGGTCCTCGCCGATATGGCCAGGCTGCTCGACAGCAGCTCCGAGTGGCGCGCCGCCGAATTGCTGACTTCTTCCCCGAGTGGAAACTGAAAGGAAACCGAGATGTCGTCCTCATTCCGGGCGCCACAGCTCGACATCGACCTGCGACCCGGCAAACCTCCGATACTGCGGACCGATGCCAACGGCGACGCACTGAGCTGGGTGGCCGAGCACCGGGACGCGCTACGCGCCGTCGTCGCCGAGCACGGTTCGGTCCTCCTCCGCGGTCTCGGGCCGCGCGACGCGGCCGAGACCGGTGCCGTCTTTCGAGTCATGGGGCCCACCGGTTTGATGACCGAGAAGGAGGCTTTCGCGCCCCGGCAGACTTACCCCGGCGGCGTGTACTCCTCGTCGAAGTGGCCCGCGAACCAGCCGATGTGCATGCACCACGAACTGAGCTACACGCTCGAGTTCCCCGGCCTGATGCTGTTCGCGTGCCTGAGCGCTCCCACCGACGGCGGAGCCACCGGGGTGGCCGACTCGCCGAGTGTGCTCGACGCGCTGCCCGGCGAGTTGATCGAGCGGTTCGAGCGGGAGGGCTGGCTGCTCATCCGCGTCTACAACGACGACATCGGGGCGTCCTGGGCCGAGGCGTTCGGCACCGAGGACCGTGGCGCCGTCGAGAGCTACTGCCGTGCCAACGCGATCGACTTCGAGTGGCAACCCGGTGGTGGGCTGCGCACCAGGCAGCGCCGCAGCGCCGTGGTGCGTCATCCGGTCACCGGCCGACGCTGCTGGTTCAACCAGATCGCGTTCCTGAGCGAGTGGACGATAGACCCCGAGGTGCGCGAGTACCTGGTGGACGTTTACGGCGCCGACGCCCTGCCGTTCAACACCCGCTTCGGCAATGGTGACCCGATCGGCGAGGACGTCATCCAACTGATCAACAAGGTCTACGAGGCCAACACCGCACGCGAGCCGTGGCAGGCCGGCGACCTGATGCTCGTCGACAACATCCGCACCGCGCACAGCAGGGACCCCTACGAGGGACCGCGCGAAGTGCTCGTCGCGATGGCCGCCCCGGTGCGCCTGGCCGACTGCTCGCCGACCGTGGAGGTGACCACAAGATGAGCACGATCCGTTCCACCGCAACGGAGCCCGCGATGTCCGAACCGATCGCCACCGAACCGATCACCGTGCCACCGTTCGCGGTGATCTCCGGCGCCCAGGTCCAGCGTGCGCTGGAGGGGCGTGAGAACCTGATCGTGGAGTTGATCGAGGCCGCCTATCGGCTGCACTGTGCCGGTGATTCGGTGAACCCGCCGTCCTACTTCCTGCGTTTCCCCGACCGTCCGTCCGCCAGGATCATCGCGCTGCCCGCCGCGATCGGCGGGCAGGTGCGGGTGGCCGGCCTGAAGTGGATCTCCAGCTTCCCGGAGAACGTGGCGGCCGGCATCCCGAGAGCCTCGGCCGTGCTGATCCTCAACGACCACGAGACCGGCTACCCGTTCGCCTGCCTGGAAAGCTCGATCATCAGCGCCACCAGGACGGCCGCGCTGGCGGCGTCGGCGGCTGAGTGGTTGTCCCGCGGCCGGCCACGTCCGATGCGCGTCGGGTTCTTCGGCGTGGGCCTGATCGCCCGTTACATCCACACCTTCCTGGCCGGCACCGGCTGGTCCTTCGCCGAGATCGGCGTGCATGACCTGTCCGCCGACAGCGCGGCGGGCTTCCGTGGTTACCTGGAGCGGTCGGGCACCGGCGGCCGGATCACCGTGCACGAGGACGCCGAGCAGTTGATCCGGTCGGCCGACCTGGTGGTCTTCGCCACCGTCGCCGGTCAGCCGCATGTCGGCGACCTGTCGTGGTTCGAGCACAATCCGTTGGTGCTGCACGTGTCGCTACGCGACCTCGCGCCGGAGATCGTGCTCGCCTCGACCAACATCGTCGACGACGTCGAGCACTGCCTGAAAGCCGACACCTCGCCACATCTGGCCGAACAGCTCACGGGCGACCGGGACTTCCTGCACGGCACGTTGGACGACGTGATCTCCGGGCGGGTGACGGTGCCGGCCGACCGACCGGTGGTGTTCTCGCCGTTCGGTCTCGGCGTGCTCGACCTCGCGGTGGGCAAATACGTCTACGAGGAAGTGGTCCGCTCCCGCGAGTTGCACGTCGTCGACGACTTCTTCCACGAGCTGCGCCGGTACGGATGAGCGGCCGAGTAGCTGCCACACAAATGAAGGGGGCAAAAGGTGCCAGTCATATCCGTTCCACAGGATTTCAACGAAGACGAGCTCTACGTCGAACTTCGGTCGATCTTCGGCCGCTCGCTTTTCCTGAAGTGTGAAGGGTTCAACTTCGCCGGCTCGATCAAGCTGAAGGCCGCGACCGAGATGGTGGCGGCAGCCGAGCGGCACGGAGCCTTGATGCCTGGGTCGATCCTGGTCGAGTCCTCCTCCGGGAACCTGGGCGTGGCGCTGAGCGTGATCGCGGCGAGCAAGGGCTACCGGTTCCTGTGCGTGACCGATTCCCGCTGCAACCTGTCGACCAGGCGGCTGATGGAGGCGTTGGGCAGCCAGGTGCACGTCATCACCGAACCGGACGCCAACGGCGGCTTCCTCGGCGCACGGATCGACCACGTCCGTGCGCTGTGCGCCTCCGACGACCGGTACCTATGGCTCAACCAGTACGCCAATCCGGGCAACTGGAAGGCGCACTACCGCAGGACGGCCCCGGCGATCGCGGCAGCGTTCCCGCAGCTGGACGTGCTGTTCGTCGGGGCCGGCACCACTGGGACCCTGATGGGCTGCGCACGCTACTTCCGCGAGTGGCACCGGCCGGTGCGGGTCGTCGCGGTGGACAGCACCGGCTCGGTGACCTTCGGTGGTCCGCCTGGCCGCCGGATGATTCCCGGCCTGGGCACAAGCGTCCGTCCACCACTGCTCGACGAGTCCTATGTGGACGATGTGGTATGCGTGGAGGAGGCGGACACCGTCCGTGCCTGCCATCGGCTGGCCAGAAGCGGATTCCTGTTCGGCGGGTCCACCGGCACAGTGGTCAGCGGCGCGATGGGCTGGCTGGCTCAGCACGACTCGCGTGAACTCACCGCGGTGGCCATCGCCCCGGACCTCGGCGAGCGCTACCTCGACACCGTCTACCAGAGCAACTGGCTGCAGGATCTCTACGGCGAGGACGTGATCGGCGCCGACGAGATCACCGCCGGTTCCCGTGCGGTCTGACATACAGAGGGGTGGCCACGACGTGGGCAGAGTGACCGGGTCGGCCGATCTTGCGGGATGCGAATGGCTGCAATACGACTACAGTCCCGCGCTGATGTCGCGGGGTCAGCCGGGTTCGTTCACCATGTGGCGATATCGAAAGCTCCTGCCGATTCCCGATGATCCGGTGCGATACCCGGTGCCGGTCGGTGGCACGCCGCTCTTGCCCGCACCGGCTCTGAGACAGGAGCTGGGCGCGCCGCAGCTGTGGATCAAGGACGAGACGCGTAATCCGAGCGCGTCCAACAAGGACCGTGCCACCGCACTCGTGATCGAAGACGGGCTGCGGCGCGGGGTGGATACGATCACGACCGCGTCCACCGGCAACGCGGCTGTCGCCACCGCCTACGGTGCCGCCGCGGCCGGGATACGGGCCGTGCTCTTCGTGTCCACCGACTGCCGGCCGGACAAGCTCGCGCTCATGACGCAGGCCGGTGCACAGGTCTTCCAAGTGCGCGATGGCTACGCGGCCGCTGTCGAGCTCTCCCGGGCCGCCGCCCGCACGTTCGGCTGGCTCGACCGCAACACCGGCGCCAACCCGTTCACCATCGAGGCGAAGAAGACGGTGGCGTTCGAGGTGTGGGAACAGCTCGAACGCCGGGTGCCGGACGTGATGATCGTCCCGGTCGGCGACGGCCCCACCTTGGTGGCGCTCGACAAGGGCTTCGCCGAACTCGTCGGCTGCGGCCTTGCCACGCACCAACCACGTCTGATCGGGGTACAGGCCGAGCGTTGCCAGCCGCTGGTGCGAGCCTGGCTCGGCACGCCCGCCGGGCCGGCGGAGCTCAATCCCGCCGCCACGATCGCCGACGGCATCGCGGTGGTACGCCCGGCCATCGGCGATGCCGTGCTGGACGTGGTCAGCCGAGGCGGCGGAGAAATGGTGGCGGTCACCGAAGACGCACTGCTGAACGCGGTCGCGACCTTGGCCTGCCGGGCAGGCGTGGGTGCCGAACCCGCCGGGGCGGCGGCCCTGGCCGGGCTGAAAACAGCCTTCGAACGCGGCCTGGCGGACCCGCTGGAAACCGTGGTTCTGCTGGTCACCGGCCGGGAGGTGAAAGCGGGAGGGGCGACGGACCGCCTGGGCCGGGTGGCGGTCGTCGAAGGACTCGACGAGGTCGAGCGGGCTCTGGCGGACCCGATCCCTTCCTCATGAAGGTGTGCCACCGTCAAGGGCCAGGTCAAGATGCCGACCCGCGGCTCCAGCGAGCGGCGAAACATCGTCTTGCCTGAGCGTCCAGCTCGCACGCATGGAGCTGGACGCTCAGCTCCGCATTGCCACGTAGCCGTCGCGCGGCTCGACGCGGCCGAGCGGGCACTGGGCGACGACAGTCGATTGTCCGAATTGCGAAAATGACGCTTTCGGTCTCGTTCAAACCCTTGCTTTCCCGGCGGAGCGGATAGAGCATCGATGATTCTCGGATCCGTGTCTGACCTGCGGATGGGGGATGCAGGTGGGGGTGGGAATGCCGGAAAATGTGAAGATCCATCTGCTGGGGCCGGTGGAGGTGCTCGGGCCCGGCGGCGTGGTGGAGTTGCACGGTGGAGGACAACGCACGCTGATCGCCCGCCTGGCATCGCCGCCGGACAAGACGGTCACCCGCGGGGCGCTCATCGACGCGTTGTGGGCTGACGCGGGACCACCAGCCGCGCCGAAGACCCTGCACAGCCACCTGGCTCACCTGCGCCGCCGGCTTCGTGAGGCCGGTCTCCCGGATCTGATCGCCACCCGGGATTCCGGCTACGTACTGCGCGCACCCGCGGACGTGGTGGACGCCATCCGCTTCGAAACCTTCTCCGCGCAAGGGCGGAACGCGTTGGCCGCGGGAGACCTCAAAGCGGCGACCGAGTCGCTGCAGGCCGCGTTGAAGATGTGGCGAGGCGAGGCGTTGACCGACTGCCGTTCCGGCGAATGGCGGCGTGCCGAGACAACCCGGCTCAATGAGGCCAGACTTGCCGCCACCGAGGACCTGATCACCGCCCGCCTCGCCCTCGGCGAACACATCACCGCGGTCGGCGAACTGGAATTCCTCGTCATCCAGCACCCGTTCCGGGAACAGCTGTGGGAACAGCTGATCCTTGCCCTGTATCGCTCGGGTCGTCAAGCCGATGCGTTGTCCGCCTTCCAACGCGCCCGCGCCACATTGATCGACGAACTGGGAATCGAACCAGGCCCAAAGCTGCGCCGGCTCGAAACAGCCATCCTCACCGCCGACCCCTCGCTCGATCAGCCGGTTGCTCCGGAGGCGACCGTGACCGGCCACCGCTTCAGAGGGCGCTTGCCAGTGCCGCTCACTCGTCTCGTCGGCCGGGAGGCGGATATGTCGACGCTGGGGCGGTCTCTTGTCCAGCGGCGTCTGGTCACCGTCACCGGCCCCGGAGGCTGTGGCAAGACGCGGCTGGCCGTGGCCATGGCGGCGCAGCACACCAAGCCGGTCTGTTTCGTGGATCTTGCCCCACTGGCCGAATCCGACCTCGTACCGCAGGCGGTCGCCGACGCTCTCAGCCTGAGTGGGCAGAGCGGTCGCAGTATCATCGACAGCCTGGTCGACCACCTGGCAGATCAAGTGCTGCTTCTGGTGCTCGACAACTGCGAGCATCTCATCGACGCCTGCGCGCGGCTGGCCTGCGCGGTGCTCCCCAGTTGTCCTGAGTTACGGATCTTGGCAACGAGCCGAGAGCCGCTGCATGTGCCGGGTGAAACGATCCACGCTCTGCGGCCCCTGGCGACCCCGGACCCCGGCGCCCCGCATTCCCACCGAGATCTTCTCCACTACGACGCGGTCCGGCTGTTCCTCGACCGGGCACAGGACGCCGGAGCCCAGATCGGCACGGACGGGGCTACCGCACACGAGATGGCCCTGATCTGTGCACGCTTGGACGGGCTGCCACTCGCTCTCGAGCTGGCGGCGGCCCGTGCGGCGGCGCTGCCGATCCGCCAGATCGCCGAACACCTGGACGACCGCTTTCACACGCTCTTGTCCGGCAGCCAGGTCGCACGTCCCCAGCATCGGGCACTGCACACGGCCATCAAGTGGAGCTACGACCTGCTCAACCCCGACGAACGCGCACTGTTCCGGCGGCTTGCCGTGTTCGCCGGGAGTTTCGGGCTGTCCGCCGTCACGGCATTATGGCCGCACGGCGACGATGCGGCCGACCTGCTTGGCCGATTGGTAGAGAAGTCCTTGGTGGCCAAGGAAGCCGGCGCGGCGCGTTACCGCCTGCTGGACACCATCCACCAGTTCGCCGCCGCCCAGCTGGTGGGGAACGAACTGGCCGGCACGCGGCGACGACACGCCGAATTCCAACTGGCGCTGGCCGAACGGGCGGAAGAACACCTCGACGGTGTGAGTGCCGTGGAGTGGCTGGACCTGCTGACCGCCGAGCACGAGAACTTTCGAGCTGCCATCACTTGGACAATGGCGCATCCCGATCCCGCACTGGCCTTGCGACTGGCCGGCTCACTGTCGCGGTACTGCCGGCTGCGCGGACACTACGGGGACGGCCGGAAGTGGCTGGCGGGCGCTTTGGATCATGGTGGGCAGGCGCCCGACGCGCTGCGGGCGAAGGCAATCGCCGGAGCGGTCACCCTCACCTTCCTTCAGTGCGACTACGACATCGCCACACAGCTGGCCGAGCAGAGCCTGGACTTGTACCAGTCACTGGGTGACGTGCACGGCGTTGCCAGCACTCACCTGCTACTCGGCTCGATCTCCCGGGAACATGCCAGCTACCAGCAGGCCCTGGAGTACCACCGGTCCGCTCTGGAGACCTTCCAAGCCATCGACGACGCTCCAGGCATCGCGCGAGCCCTGCAGCTGTGCGCCTTCACCGCATGGCTGCGCGGCGACTTCGACTCAGCCGTCGAGTGGGCGCAGGAAAGTCTGCGCCGTTCCGAGGAACTGGGCGACGCGGAGTCGACCGCCGGCGCGGTCATCCATCTCGGCGCGGTAGCGCATTACCGAGGCGACAACACGCAGGCGCTCCAGCTGCTCGCCAAGGCACTAACGGTTTCCGAGCACAACGGATTCCTGGAAGGAATCGCCTGGACGCTGAACCTGCTCGGCCTGGTACACCACGCGACCGGCTCTGCGGAGGCCCGCACGTTCCTTGAACGAAGCCTTACCCTGCACCGCAAATTAGGCGACCGGTGGCGGATGGCCAGCGTGCTCGAGGCGATGGCCGTGATCGCTTGTGAACAGCACCGCTGGGAAGAGACGGCCTGCCTGCTGGACGAGGCCGGGGCCTTGCGCAGGGAGATCAACAGCCCCATCCCCACCTGCGAACTTCCCCTCTACCAACGCACACAGGCCGCGCTCAAAGCCGCCGACAAACGCCCGATCGCCACCCTGCAGACGACCCGCCGAGCGAAGTAGTCCGTCGGATTCTCGCGGACTCATCCCCGTTCGCCACTCACGAGCCGCCCGCGCGCGGCGCCGACCGTTTCAGAACATCTTGTCGAGGACGTCGTCTCCGGTACTGTGCGGGTACTTACGCGCCGCCTGCGACGAGTTCTTGGGGATCGGGATGAGCATGGATGAGGTCGCACGGTTGAGTGCGGCGGTGGACAAGGTCTCGGTGGGGCGGGTGTACGACTACTTGCTCGGCGGGACGCACAACTATGCCGTCGATCAGGCTTTCGCCGAGAAACAGCTCGCGGTGTTGCCGGAGATCCGTGACTTCGCCCGCGCGAACCGGGCGTTTCTCGGGCGTGCCGTCCGTTACATGGTCGGGCAGGGGATCCGGCAGTTCGTGGACATCGGCTCCGGTTTGCCGACGCAGGGCAACGTGCACGAGGTCGCCGACGAGGTGGCGCCGGGTGAATGCCGGGTGGTCTACATCGACAACGAGCCGATCGCCCGCGCGCACGCGCAGGTCTTGCTGGAGCAGACCGCGGATCCGAACAGGCACGCCGCCCTGGATGCCGACTTCTTCGACCGGGGCCCGCTGTGGGAACGCGTGCTGGATACCGGTCTGATCGACCGCACCCAGCCCATCGGGCTGCTGCTGGTCGCGCTGTTGCATTTCATGCCCGACGAGCAGAACCCGCACGCCGTGCTCGGTTTCCACCGTGCGATGCTGCCGCCGGGCAGCTTTCTGGCGGTGTCGCACATCCACGTCGCACCCGAGGACGTCGAGACGCAGAACGCGGGCAAGCGGGTGGCGGAGGAATACGGGCGACGGACCAACCACGCCGCGATCATGCGCTCACGTGAGCAGGTGGCCGAGTTCTTCGGGGATTCGGAGCTGGTCGAACCGGGTCTGGTGTGGCTGCCCCAATGGCGGCCCGATACCGCGGGCGCCGACGATGATGCCGCTCGTTCGCGTGGCTTGGCCGGGGTGGCACGCACTCGCTGAACACCTTCGGACGCGCCCGTCTCCTTGCAACGACTGATGACGGTGCAAGGAGACGGGCGGCGAAGGTCAGCCAGCCTTGTACGCCCACGGTCAGGCGTGCCCGGTCGATGTCACCGGCACCGCGAACTTCTGCGTGTCGACCAGGGGGTATCTCAACTGGGGCGCCAAGTGCCACGCGGTGGAAGCGGCCGTCAAGGTTGCTGAACCCGTCCTGAGGGCCACCCGGCATCCGGGTGGCCCTCAGTGCTGTCCGGGGTCGTTTCCTTGACAGCCTCCCACGTCGTTCATACATTCATACGAATAGTGTCAACCTGTATGAATGACATCCCGGGAGTTGGTCCGTATGCGACTCGGCAAGACCGCCGTCGTCCTCGGCGGCAGCGTCGCCGGCCTGTGCACCGCGGGCGCGCTCGCCCCGTACTTCGACCGGGTACTGGTGCTCGAACGCGACGAGCTTCCGGCCGAGGCCGAACACCGGCGCGGGGTACCGCAGAGCAAGCATCCGCACTTCCTCCTGAATTCGGGCCGCCGCGCGATCGGCACGCTGTTCCCCGGATTCGAGGACGACCTCATCGCCGCCGGGGGACTGCATCTGATGCCCTCCATGGATGCCGCCTATCTCGACGGAAAGGGCTGGTCGGCACGGAAACGCAGTGCGATGACGATGATCTACGGTTCACGGATCCTCATCGAACGCGTGCTGCGCGACAAGGTCCGCGGTCTGCCCGGCGTCGTGATCCGTGAGGGCGTCTCGGTCAGCGGCCTGACAACACGGGCCGGCGTCGCCACGGGCGTCGGCTTCTCCGCTCGCGATGGCGAGGAGCACGTCGACGCCGACTTCGTGGTGGACGCGATGGGCCGCGGTTCCTCCGTCGGCGCTTGGCTGGTGGCGGCGGGCTGGCCCGAACCCGAAGTCCGGACCCTCGACGCCAAAGTCACCTACACCTCGCGCTGGTACGACCTGCCGTCACCCGAGGAACGGCCCCCTTCCTGGTGGTGGCGGCATCTGGTGATCATGCCGACCCCCGACAAGGGCGCGCATCCGGACGAGCACGAGTTCCTGGTGAACTTCTTCCCGATCGAGGGCAACCGGGTCATCGCGTGCATGGGTTCGTGGGGCATCGAGATGCCGCGCACCACCGAGGCGTTCGTGGAGTCGGCGCGCCGGGTGAGGGCGCCGTTGTTCGCGGCCGCGATGGACCGGTCCACCCCGGCCTCCGAGGTGCATCTCACCCGCTCGACCGGCAACAAGTGGCGGCGCTACGACCGTCTCCGTACCCCGCCGGAACGCCTGGCGTTCGTGGGCGACTCGATCTGCGCGTTCAACCCGTTCTACGCGCAGGGCATCAGTTCCGCCGCGGGTTCGGCGTTGCTGTTGCGTAAGCACCTCGCCCGCGCCGGGCGTCTCGATACGGAGTTCTCCGCACGATTCCTCGCGGCACAACGAAAGCTGCTCAACGTGCCGTGGAGCCTGGCGATGGCGAGGGACCAGGGTTACGCCTGCGCGGTGGGCACCGAGAAGGCGGGGGAGTGGAAGCGTCGCCTGCTCTCGGCGGTGTCCGGCCCGGCGTTCAGGCTCATCGTCGGCGCCGCCCGTGAGGACGACGTGGTCGACGAGCACTTCGCGAAGGTGTTCAACCTCGACGAATCGCTGGGCGACATGATGACGAACCCGCGGGTGATCGCGGGGCTCCTGCGCTACCGGATCCGGGCGGCGCTGGGGCGGCACCGGGTTCCGTTCGACTTCGACGCCCGCGCCGAGCCGCCGGTCACGGACTACTCACCGGAAGGCGGCGCCGCGAAACCGGCGGTCTCCCGATGAACGCCGTGTGCGGGGCGGACGCGGAAGCCATCACCCGCGGACTCGGCTTCGACTGCCACGATGTTTCCCCGTGGCTCTCGATCCGCCCACCGTGGGCGGCGGCTCACTGGACGATGCCGCTGCTGGAACTGCTCGTCCTCGGTGGGGCCGTGTTCGCGCTGGTGCACGCGGTCCGCCGTCACCGCCAAGGCGACTCGACGAATCTGGCGCTGTGGTGCGCTTCGCTGGTCTACCTCTTCGTCATCGAACCGCCCCTGTACTTCCCGGAGTGGTTCGGCCTCGAGCGGCAGTACGGTTTCATCTTCGCCCACAACCGGTTCACCGTGCAGTTCATGTGGGACCGGCTGCCGCTCTACATCGTGGCGTTCTACCCGATGATCAGCCAGCTCGCCTACGAGCTCGTCCGGTCGCTGGGGATCTTCCGCGCCCGGGGCGCGCTGATCGGGTCGGTGGCGGTCGCCTTCGCCTGTCAGGTGTTCTATGAGATCTTCGACCATCTTGGCCCGCAGTTGAAGTGGTGGGCCTGGAACGGGAACAACCGGATCGTCAATCATCCGGCGCTGGATTCGGTGCCCATGAACAGCATGCTGCTCTTCGCCTCGGTTTCGATGGGCGCCATGACCTATCTGGTGGTGCGGTTGACAGGCGGATCGCGGCGCGGGTGGTCACTGGTGGCGCGCATCGTGGTGGCCGGTGTCCTCACGCCGCCGAGCATGGCGATCGCCGGGCTCCCGTCGAGCGTCTTCGGCGGGAATGTGACCGCGCAAGCTTGGGTTCTCGGCGCCGAACTGGTCCTGCTGTGGCTGGCGGGAATCTGGATTCTCGTCCGGCACCGAGGTCCCGGAGAGCCTTTGACGGCCTTCGCCCGGTTCTATCCCGGTGTCTACCTGGGCGCGATGGCCGTGTTCTGGCTGGGCGCCTTGCCGGGCCACCTCTCCGCCGTGGACGGTGTCACCGGAGACGGCACCCCGATCGGGAACGGGCCCTACGCACTGGCCTGTTTCGTGGCCGCCGGCCTGATACCGGCCGCGCTGTACCGCGTGCGCCGTTCGGCACCTGCCACCGTCTGAGATTCTCCGTTCGGGGAAGATGAGGCGCATGGGGCATCACGGATGGCGGGGGAACCCGCCCGGAACCGAGCGCGAGGCGCGCCGCCGGATCGTCGAGGCGGCGACGGCCTGCATCGACCGGGTCGGTCTCGCCAAGACCAGCCTCTCCGACGTCGCCACGGAAGCGGGCGTGACCCGGCAGACCGTCTATCGCTACTTCCCGAGCCTCGCCGACATCCTCAGCGCGGTCGCGCTGGACCGGGTCGAGGAGTTCGCCGGGCGGATGGAACGGCATCTGGCCACGTTCGGCGACGCCGCCGAGGTCGCGGTGGAATCCGTGGTGTTCGGCGTGCGGGTGGTCCCCGACGAGCCGTACTTGGGACTGCTTCTGAAAGCGGGCGAGGCCGACGTCTTCACCGTCGCGGTCACTTCTTCGCGGTCGTTCGCCCTCGGCGCGCGGATCCTCCGGAACGTGCCGGTCGACTGGGCCGCGGTGGGCGTCACGACCGACGAGGACTTCGAGGGCCTCGCCGAAATGCTGATGCGGCTGTTCCTGTCGTTCCTGCAGTACCCCTCGACGCCGGCCCACACCGACGAGCAGCTGCGCGCCCTGGTCCGCCGCTGGATCGGCCCCGCACTGACCGCACGGCCGTGACAATCGAACCCCGTGAAGTATCAACGCGGCTGGTAGTTATGCGCCGACAATAGCCGGAGTTCTTGTCCGCCCTTCACGGTGCTGCCACTCTCGCCGAAGACGGCGTCGTTCGTTCGCGATCGCGCTGGACTTCGCTTTGCCGGCGTCGCTTTTCGCGGTACTTCTGCTCGTTTCCGAACAGGCCTCGGTGGCGGCATGAACCGTGAGCGCTACCTCGGCCGGACGCCCGCTAGGACGGCGTCCAGGCTGGGAAGCCACCGCTGCCGGGTATCCGGTGCCGAGAGCCATTCCGCGTCGGCCTCGGCGCGTCCGGAGTCGGCGGGCAAGGGAAGCAGCGCTCCCCAGGCGAGTACTTCGACGTGCTGCGGGAGGGATATCCGAGGAGGAATCAGCCCGTCGGTCTCCGCGAGGATGGCCACGCGCGGGCCCTGCTGGGTCAACATCGCCATGGCGGGACCTTCGCATCCGGTCTCGGCGAGCCGGGTGAGGACCTGCGCCCCGTTGATCTTCGGCAGGGTCACCGCGCAGATCCCGCCCTCCAGCACCAGGAACGGTTGCGAGCCCCGCCATTTCAGCGACCAGCCGAAGAGACGGCCGTAGAAGGCTTCGCCGCGGGGGCGGATCGAATCCCGTGACGAGCGTGACTCGATCGGAAGCACTTGGTGGTCCAGCGACATCGTCGGCGCCTTCCGAGCGGTGGAGGGGGACACGATTCCCCGAGGACTCCGCCCAGCCTAACGGCACTCAGTGCCACTAGCAAGTGACTGCTACCTTCCCGCTATGACCGATTCGTCGCGCCGAGCGCCGGTGACCAGAGCCGGTGCGACCCCCGCGGGCAGGCGCCGTCTGCGCCGCGCGCTCGCCGCGGCGGCCGTCGACCTGTTTGTGGCCAAGGGTTATGAGGCCACCACGGTGGACGAGATCGCGGCCGCCGCGGGCGTGGGCCGCCGGACGTTCTTCCGGTACTTCGACGCCAAGGACGACGTGCTCTTCGCCAACCACGACGAGATCGTGGCCGAGATGGAGGAGACGTTCGCCGCCGCGGACCCGGATCGTGATCCGGTGGAGGTGGCTTGCGCCGCCGTCGGCCTGGTCCTCGACTCCTACGCCGCGGAACTCGACGTGTCGCTCAAGCGGTTCACGCTGACGCGGACGGTGCCTTCGTTGCGGGACAAGGAAGTCGCGACCGTCGACCGCTATCAGCGCGTACTCGCCCGCTACCTGCGGGCGCGGTTCACCGAGCAGGGCGACGAGACGGCGAGTCTGCGGGCGGCCGTGGCCGCCGCGGCGATCGCGGCCGCCAACAATCACGTGCTCCGGCGCTGGCTGCGCAGTGGTGGGCAGGACGACATCGCCGCCAGCGCGGCGGAGGCCTTCGCGCTGGTGATCGACGCGTTCAGGGCCGAAGACGCCGCGGCCGAAACGACGGTGGTGGCGGTGATGACCACGGCGACGCCTCTGCACGCCGTCATCGCCAAGGTCAACGCCGCCTTGAACGAGACGTGACCCAGTTTGGCACTGAGTGCCATGAGGGGTTCTGCAAAGGCAACCTGAGCGGCGGAAGGATCGGGGCCTCGTGAGTGGTGAGGACGGTTCTAACCGTCCTCACCACTCACGAGGCCGAGGAAGAAGTCCCGGATGTCCGCGGCGAGCAGGTCCGGAACCTCCATCGCGGCGAAGTGGCCGCCACGTGTGAACTCCGACCAGTGCCTGATGTCGTACAACCGCTCGGCCAGCGGTCGCACCGACTGCGTGATGTCGTGCGGGAGCACCGCCACGCCGAGCGGGACGCGGCATCGCGCGTTTCCTCTGGTGGTGTCGTGGTGCAGTCGTGCGGACGAGGCCGCGGTGGCGGTCAGCCAGTACAGCGAGACGTCGGTGAGCATCCGATCGTCGCCGACCGGGGAGCGCGGGTCCGTCCATTGCGCGAAGCGCTCGGCGATCCAAGCCAGCTGGCCGACCGGCGAGTCGGTCAACGCGTAGCCGATGGTCTGCGGGGTGGCGGCCTGCAAGGCCTGATACGGCGGACGATTCGCCATCAGCTTCTTGGCCTTCTCCAGGCGAGCTTCGTCCTCTTCGGACAGCTCGACGGCGGGATCCGGCCGGGTCGGCAGGTAGTTCACGTGGACTCCGACGACGTGCTCGGGTGCGACCGCACCGAGCGCCGTCGAGATACCCGAGCCGAAGTCGCCGCCTTGTGCCCCATAGTGCTCGTAGCCGAGGCGGCGCATCAGTTCGGCCCAGGCCCGGGCGATCCGGTCGACGCTCCAACCGCGCTCATGAGTCGGGCCGGAGAAGCCGTAGCCCGGGATGGACGGGATCACCAGGTGGAAATCGTGCGACAGCGGCTCGATCACGTCGAGGAACTCCAGGAACGAGCCGGGCCAGCCGTGGGTGAGGACCAGCGCGAGCGCGTCCGGGTTCGCGGACCGGACGTGCACGAAGTGGATGTTCTGACCTTCGATCTCGGTGGTGAAGTGCGGAAGCTCGTTGAGTTCGGCTTCGTGGGCTCGCCAGTCGTAGCCGGTTCGCCAGTATTCGGCGAGTTCTCTGAGTCGTGCGAGCGGGAATCCGTAGTCCCAGCCCGCGTCGGCGACCTCGTTGGGCCAGCGGGTACGCGCCAGCCGGTCGGCGAGGTCGTCGAGGTCGGCCTGGGGGATGTCGATGTGAAAGGGCTTGATCACGGCGCCGGACTCCCAAAATCGTTGGGCTCATAAACGTTTGCGCACCCAACGATATCTCATTCGTTCGGTCGCCCAACGATTCGTTAGACTCGTCACATGGAGAACCCCTCGGAGGAGCCGCGTGGCGGCTGGCGAAAGTTGCCCAGCTGGCTGCTCACACAGGCCGCGAACCACGCACATCGCCTGGTGACCGATGGGTTCTCCGCTGTCGACGCCCGCGGCTACCACTACCGGGTGCTGGCGACGTTGGACGAGTTCGGGCCCGCCAGTCAGGCGACGCTGGGCCGTCGGAGCGGCATCCACGTCAGCGAGATGGTCGCGGCGATCAACGAGCTCGCCGAGCGCGAACTGGTCGAGCGCGCCCCCGATCCGGACGATCGGCGACGTAACGTCATCTCGCTGACCGCCGCGGGCAAGCGGCAGCTGCGGCGGCTGGAAAAGCAGCTGGCCGAACGCCAGGACGAACTGCTGGCACCGCTTTCACCCGACGAGCGAGAGCGGTTCACCGAGCTGCTGTCGAAGCTGCTGGACCACCACGATCGGCGAAGCGGCGACGCCTTGCCCGGCTAGAAGCCTTGCGCGGACGAGAGAAAGGCTTGGCGAGCGTCGGAAGTGCTGTGCTGCGGCCAAAGCGCTTGCAAGGGTACGTGCACGGCAGGCCGCAGTTCGATGACACGGACGGCACCGCCTGCCGCCGGTCCGGGTGGCGCGGTCACGAAGGCGACACCCTCGGTGTCGAGGACCGCGGTGACCGGTGGCGTTCCCTGGATGGGATTGCGCCGGACGCGTGGCTCGAATCCCGCGTCGCGGCAGAGGTTGACGAGCAGATCGGTGTATCCGGACCGGCCGGGGTGTCCCCAGACGGTGATCTCTTCGCCGTCGAGGTCGCTCAACCGGAGGTCTTCGCGTCCGGCGAGCCGGTGGCCCTCGGCGACCGCGACGTTCAGCCGCTGGCGGATCAACGTGGTGCCGACCAGGCCGTGCGCGAGGGTCAGCGCGCGGCCGAGGCCGAGGTCCAGTCGCCCGCCGAGCAGTTGCGTGACGAGTTCGTCGGGGTAGCGCTGGTTGACGTCGATGATCAGCTCGGGGTCCGTCTGGTGTTTGCGCAGCAGGGCGGTGACCTCGTCGCCAGTGACGGCGGGGGTGTGGCCGACGCGGAGCCGTTCCGGTTCGCTCCGGCCGATACGCCGGGCGCGCTGGACGGCGGAGTCGGCGAGGCCGTGCAGGAGGCGGGCGTCGGCGATCAGCGCCCGCCCGGCGGGGAGCACGGTGACCCCGGTGGCGCTCCGCTCGAACAGGGCGACGCCGACTTCCCGCTCGAGCGTGCGCACCGAGGTCGACAGCGCCTGCTGACTCAGGTGGAGCCGGGCCGCCGCGCGGGTGAAACTGCCTTCTTCGGCGACGGCGATGAGGTGGTTCAGCTTGTACAGGTCCAGGCCCACCCCGGGGTGCCCTTTCGTGTTCGGTCTACGGCGTCTTGGCCAGCGTAGGGGTCAGCGTGTGGTGTAGCCGCCGTTCGGGAACAGCGTCTGTCCGGTGAACCAGCCGCCTTCGGTGGCCAGAAACCGGATGATCGGCACGATGTCTTCGATCTTCGTCAGCCGTCCGCCCATCGCCTGCGACTTGTGGAATTCGACCCGTTCGGGGGTTTCCTGCGGGTAGAAGAACGGGGTGTCCATCGGGCCGGGTGCGACGACGTTGACCGAGATGCCGCGGTCGGCGAACTCCTTGGCGGCGGCCCTGGTGAAGTGCTCCAGCGGGGCTTTTCCGCCGGCGTAGGTGGCGTAGCCGTCGGTGAAGGCCGCCAGCAGTGAGGTGCCCAGGCTGATGATCTTGCCGTTGTCGGAGAGGCGTCGTCCGGCTTCCTGGATGAAGAAGTAGGCGGCTTTCGCGTTGACCGCGAACATGCGGTCGTAGTCCTCTTCAGTGGTTTCGAGGATCGGTTTGCGCAGGACCATGCCGGTGGTGTTGACCGCGATGTCGGCGCCGCCGAAGGTGTCGACGGCGATGTCGAAGAGGCGGCGGACGTCGGTGAGGCGGGTCAGGTCGCCTTGGACGGCGACGGCTTCGGAGCCGATGCCGCGGATGGCTTCGACGGTCTTCTCGGCGTCGGCCGCGGAGGCGTCGCCGTGGTAGTGGACGACGACCTTGGCGCCGGCCTCGCCGAGTGTGGCGGACAGGAGTCCGCCGAGGTTCTTCGCGCCGCCGGCGATGATCGCCACTGTTCCCTTCAGGTTCTGTTCGCTCATGACTTCGAACGTAGGAGGCGGTGCCCCGCACTGGGAAACACAAGATCGAGGTGGGATCACAAGCCTGGTTTGTGGCCTTTCCCACCTGCGCCGAGCTGGGAATCTTCGAGAACGAACGGCGAGATGACTTCACATTGTGGACACTCTGAGCGTGCTCCGAGAAGTCGACGACCTTGATCAGCCCGCCGCTCCCGATAAGGCGCCCCGGCAGGGGCGTCCGGCGTGGGTGTTCGAGAGAGTTCTCGACAGACTGGCCCGGTCGCCTTATCCGAGGGCGATCCTGCTGTATCTCGTGATCCGCACGGCGAGTGTCCAGTTGCTCGACCTGCTGGCCGCCCGCCGTGGTGCCACGCTGACCGATCGGCTGACCGCGTGGGACGGACAGTGGTATCTGCGGCTGGCGGTGCATGGGTATGCGGATCTGCCGGGGACTCTGGACGCGGCGAGGCAGCCGTATCCGGACGCGCCGATGGCGTTCTTCCCGCTGTATCCGAAGCTCGTCGGTGCGGTGATGTGGCTGGGGACCGATGTCGTGACGGCGGCGCTGACGGTGTCGGTGCTGGCCGGTCTGGTGCTCGCGTGCGGGCTGGTCCGGATCGGGCGGGCGGTGTCACCGGATCGGGGTGACCGGACAGGGTTGTTGCTGGTGGCGTTGTGGGCCGGGGCGCCGATGGCGATCGTGTTCTCGATGGCTTACACGGAAGCGGTGTTCTGCGCGTTCGCGGTGTGGGCGCTGGTGGGTGCGCTGGAGCGGCGCTGGTTGCTGGCCGGTCTGTGTGCTTTCGCGGCCGGGTTGTCGAGGTCGACGGCGGTGGTGCTGGTCGCGGTGGTCTTCGTGGCGGCGTTGATCGCGTTCTTCCGGCGTACCGAGAAGCGCTGGTGGGCGCTGGCGGGGGCGGCGGTCGCGCCGTTGGGGGTGGCTGGGTATCTGGGGTTCGTCGCGTACCGGACGGGTAGTTGGACCGGCTGGCAGGACATCGAGTTGCGGGGCTGGAACACCGAGTTCGACTTCGGTGCGGAGACCGTGGATTCGGTGCTGACGCGGTTGACCGGGGACGAGTCGGTGTTCAGCACGCTGACGGTGCTGTTGCTGCTGGGCGCGGTGGCGCTGGTGCTGGTGGCGGCGTTCATCCGGGTGCCGTGGCCGCTGACGTTCTACGGGACCGGGGTGCTGTTGCTGGCGATCGGCACGCGGGGGCTGCCGGATGCGAAGATCCGGTTCATCCTGCCCGCTTTCCCGGTGCTGATCCCGATCGCGATCGGGTTGTCGAAGCGGCGGACGGTCACGGCGGTGGTGGCCGCGGTGGCGTGGGTGGTGCTGGGTGCGTGGTTCTCGGCGCATGCCCTGACGGCGTGGCGGTACGCGATCTAGCTCGCCTGCCGGTTCCGGTGGTCGGCGACGTGGACCCTGGTCGCGCACCGGGTCGAGCAGAATCGGCGGCGGCCATTGCGGGAGACGTCGACGTAGACGGTTTCGCAGCCCTCGCGTGAGCAGACGCCGAAGCGGTCCGGGGCGTCGCAGACGAGATGTGCGAGTCCGCCGGCGGTGTAGGCCCGGACCCGGGGCGTGGTGCCGGCCTGTGCGTCGACGTAGTGCAGGTGGGGCGCTTTGCCGTCGTGGGTGGAGATGTACGGCTTGGACGCGGAGTCGTGGAGCAGTGCGTTGACCAGGTCGACGCGTGTGGCCGGGTCCGCTTCGAAGACGCGCCGGAGCCTCCTGGTCCAGGCGATGATTTCGGCCGATTCGTGGTCCTGTACGGCGGCGACGGTCATGCGGTCCCGGAAGATCGCGGTCAGGGTGGCCGGGTCGGCGGCGTCGCCCAGGTTGACCAGCTCGGCGGCGATCTGCGCCGCCGCTCCGCCGTAAGGGTTGAAGTGCATTGACTCATTACAGCACGATCGGGGCATGGAAGCGAACAAGTGCCCGCGGTGTGGGTGGCCGCTGGCCGAACTGCCTGGAAGCGTGACAACGGCCCAGCGGGTCTCCCAAGGGAGGCTGGAGTACGTCCGATGTCTGTGCGGGAGCTGGCTCGCGCGGGTCGACGGTGTCGTGATCGGGGCGACGAAGTCCCAGCTGGGACAGGCTCAGCTCTGACGGTGCCGCGCGTCGGCGAGCAGTTGCGCGAGCGCGTGCACGGGCGAGGTCTCCAGCTTGTGGCGATGCGCGTCGTAGCGGTCGCGGGTGGTGCGGATGTCGGCGTGGCCCAGGAGGTCCTGGACCTTCTGCACCGGGACGTCGTTGGCCAGCAACAGGGTTCCGGTGGTGCGCCGCGCGGTGTGCGGGGAGATGGTGTTCGCTTCGGCGAGCCCGGCGGCGCGGGCCTGTGTCCGCAGGAGGAACCAGACATCCCGTTGCGCCAACGGTTTTCCGCCGGATTTGGTGCCGTCGTAGCGGTGGGGCATGGTCGCGAGCAGTGGGCCGGTCAGTTCGTCGGGGCGGACGCCGGTGCGGGCGGCGCGCAGCTCGAGGTAGCGGCGCAGCGGGTGCTGGGCGGCGGGGACGAGCGGGACGAAGTCGCGGTGGCCGCCTTTGGCGGTGTAGCGCAGGATCGTGTGTCCGGAGTCAGTGTCGAGGTCCTGCACGGTGGCGGTGGTCAGGCCGGAGACCCGCAGGCCGGTGTAGAACAGGATCGCGACGACGGCGGCGTCGCGCCAGGACGGTTCGGTGTCGTTGGCGCGGGCCCGGTTCTCCATGTGGTTCAGCAGTTTCGCCGTCGACTCGCCGCCGAGCGCGGGCAGCGGCGGGGTCTTGCCGGTCTTGGGCCGGTTGACCGCGGAGACCGGGTTGCGGTCGGCGATGTCGTTGGACTGCAGGTACCGGTACCAGCTGGAGATGCCGGCGAGGGTGCGCGCGACGGTGGAGTCGGCGGCGGGCCGGGGCAGGCCGTCCTTCCCCGTGACGGTGAGGGTGTTCTTCCAGGCGTCGACGTCGGCGCGGCGGGCCATGAGCGGGTCGAGTCCGGTTCGGGCACACCAGCCGAGCCAGGCCGACAGGTCGGCGTAGTAGGCGCGGCGGGTGTGGTCGGTCTTGTCGGTCTCGAGCCAGAGCGTGGTGATGTGCCGGATCGCGTACCGGTCGAGCGGGTCGGCGGGAGGTAGCGCGGGCAGCAGCGCGACGGCTTCGGCGAGGATCTGGCGCCGGTTCTCGGGCCTGGTCTCCGGCAGCCTGGTAGTCGGCGGTTCCGGGGAGGCGGGCACGAGTTCGGCGGACATCGTGATCATCCTAGCGACGGCAGCGCGCCCCTCGTGAGTGGTAAGGACGGTTCTAACCGTCCTTACCACTCACGAGGTGTAGTAGCCCTCCACCGGGACGCGGGCCTCGTCGTACAACGCGGGGCCTTCCAGGCGCACGCCCGGTCCGGTGGCCGACGGTTTGAGCGCGTTGACCTGTTCGCCGGAGAGGGCGAACACGACCCGTCCCAGACCGGAGCGTTCGATGGCGCCCTGGCACATCCCGCACGGCTGGCAGCTGGTGTACATCGTGGTCGCCGCGGCGACGGCGGGTTCGAGTTCGCGCGCGGCCCACACGGCGAGTTTCAGTTCCGGGTGCAGGCTGATGTCCGATTGCGACACCGTGGTGTTGTGGTCCTCGGCCAGCACCGTGCCGTCGGCGCCGACGAGCAGCGAGCCGAAGGGCGGATCGCCGTCCTTACGGGATTTCGCGGCCAGTTCGATGGCGCGGCGGAGGAACTTCTCGTCTTCTTCGGTCATGGTCGGTCCTGTTCGGTTCGGTAGCGGCCCAGTTCCCAGTGTGCGGCCACGGTCGCCAGTGCTTGCCAAGCGGCTTCCGGGCGGAGAGTCTCTTCGGGGTCGCCGGAGAACGGGTCGAGCACGACCGTCTCGGCGCCGAGGTGGCGAAGCCGGTCGAGGTCGTCGACGATCTGCTCGATCGTGCCTTCCCCGGCGGGGCGATCGGGTCCGGTGACCGGGCGATCGGTGAGGTTCAGCAGGATCCGCGGGGCGAACGCGGGGACCGGCCGGTCGTGCGCGTCGGCGATCGTCTTGACCCTGGTGAGTGCTTCGGTGAGCCAGGGAAGCGTGGCGCGCAGCGGGTGCCAGGCGTCCCCGACCCGGACGGCTCGGCGGATCCCGGCGTCGCTGTTGCCGCCGACCCAGATCGGGATGTCACCGGCGCGGTAGTCGGCGTCGTCGGCCCAAGCCTTCCGGACGGCGTCGAGGTGGCTGTCGGTCAACCGTCCCCGCTTCTCGAACGGGACGTCGAGCGCTTCGAATTCCTGGCGGGCCCAGCCGGACGCGACGCCGAGCACGAGCCGTCCGCCGCTGAGCTGGTTCAGGTTCGCGGCCATGCGGGCGATCAGCAGTGGATGCCGGTACGGGACGATGAGCACGGTGGTGCCCAGCCGGATCCGGCTCGTCACGCCGGCGAGCCACGACAGCGTCGTGAACGGTTCGTAGAACGGCGCCGGGTACTGCTCGGCGACGTCGGGGGTGATGGCCACGTGGTCGGACACCATGAGCAGGTCGTAGCCGAGGCCTTCGACCGTGGTGGCCCAGCCGCGGAGGACTCCGGGGTCGGTCCCCGGTCCGAAGTTCGGGACGTTGACACCTATTCGCACAGGTCAAGGCTATCGGCGGGGCAGAAATCCGGGAAGGGATCTTTCCCGGCGTATCACCGATTCCGCCGTGGATCTGCCGGTATTCTGGCCGCATGGCCGAGACTCTCGACGCGACGGACTGGGCGATCCTGGTCGAGCTCCAGAAGGACGGGCGGCTTCCGCTCACCGAGCTGGGGAAGCGGGTCAGCCTGAGCGCGTCGGCGACGACGGAGCGGGTCAAGCGGCTGGAGTCGGCCGGGGTGATCACCGGCTATCGCGCCGAGGTCGATCTGGAGAAGGCCGGGTACGTGGTGCTCGCGGTGGTGCGGTTGAAGTACCCGGGCAGCAAACACGCGCCGTTGCACAAGCTCCTGGCGGAGCGGACGGAGATCCTCGAATGCCTCCGGACCACCGGTGACGACTGCTATTCGCTGAAGATCGCGGCCCCGTCGATGGGACGGCTGGAAGAGATCGTCAACGAGCTCGCGCTGTTCGGGAGCACGAACACCAACATCGTCTACAACCAGACGTTGCCCTACCGGGGGCCGCAGGGCCCGTGACCACGCCGGCCACGGGCCCTCAGGGATCAGCTCCGGCCGGCGGTATCGCAGAGACCGATGACGTTGTCACCGACCGCGGTCCGTCCGACGAGGGTCGAACCGCCCTGCTTCTCGATGATCGCGAGCGTGTCGTCGACGCTGTCGACGTCGAGCACGATCACCGGGCCGGACGCGGGGCTGGATTCCTTGTGTCGGCTTTCCGGCCGAAGACCTCCAGGTATCGGAACGCCACCAGCCAATAACCGCCGATCCCGGCGCGCTAGAGGACTTCACCCTCTCCGAACCACCGGCGCAAAGCCCCGAGCAGCTCTTCCTGGTCTTCGCCCGCCCACGCCACGTGACCATCCGGCCGCAGCAGCACCGCCGGTACTTCCAGTTCCTCGCTGACGTCGACGACATGGTCCACCCGGTCCGACCAATCCCGTACCGAGAGCGCGCCGGTCTGGTCGAGCAGCAGGCCACGGCCGCCGCGGGTCAGCCCGTAGAGGTGTCCCTGCTCGAGTTCGACATCCCGCATCCGGCGGCCGAGCAGTTCGTGCCCCTCGCCGAAGTCGTAGCGGATCGCGGTCGCGGTGATCTTCTCGGTCAGGAACCGGCTCACGTCCTCGAACTCCATCAGTTCCGCCAGCAGCCGCCGGACCGCCTGCGAGCCCGGATCGAGTGACATCAGCTGCATCTGCGCGCGGGTGTTGTCCAAGACCGCGGCGGCCACCGGATGCCGTTCGATGTGGTAAGTGTCCAGCAGGTCCTTCGGTGCCCAGCCGTTGACCGCGGCGGCCAGTTTCCAGCCGAGGTTGAAGGCGTCCTGGACACCGAGATTGAGCCCTTGCCCGCCGACCGGTGGGTGGATGTGCGCCGCGTCGCCCGCCAGGAACGCGCGTCCGGCCCGGTAGCGCTCGGCCAGCCGGGTGGCGTCACCGAAGCGGGAGAGCCAGCGTGGCGAGTGCACGCCGAAGTCGCTGCCGGCGACGGCCTTGAGCTGTCGTTTGACCTCCTCGAAGGTCGGCGGGATCCGCGGGTCCTCGGCCAGACCCTCGGCCGGCACGCCGACCCGGTACACGCCGTCGCCGATCGGGGAGAGACCGAACCGCAGCTGGGTCTTGCGGACCTCGGTCATCACGGCGAGCACCGTTTCCCAGTCCTCGGTCAGTTCCATCTCGCCCAGCAGTGTCTCGGCGGTGGCGGGCTCACCGGGGAAGTCGATCCCGAGGAGCTTGCGCACAGTGCTGCGGCCGCCATCGCAGCCGACGAGGTAGCGCGAGCGCAACCTCGTGCCGTCGGCCAGTTCGACGTCGACCCCGTCCTCGTCCTGGCTCAGGCCCACCAGTTCGCAGCCGCGCCGGATCTCGACGCCCGCCTCGGCGGCGTGGTCGATCAGGAGGCGGTCGGTGACGGTTTGCGGGATGCCGAGGATGTAGGCGTGGGCGCTGTCCAGCGGCGGCGCCGATTTCGGGATGCCCGCGAAGGAGCCGCCGACCGGGTACTTCGTTCCGTGTTCGAGGAATCGCTCGAGGAGACCTCGCTGGTCCATCACCTCGATACTGCGCGCGTGCAGGCCCATGGAGCGGACGACCTTGGTCTGTTCCAGATCCTTCTCCAGGACGACCACGTGGACGCCGTGCAGTCGCAGTTCGGCGCCCAGCATCATGCCGGTCGGTCCGCCGCCGGCGATGATCACGTCGATCAAGAGTTCCCCCGTATGTCGAGCTCATGCTGGTACGGCGGGGGATTCTGCGACATGACCGGGGTCTTGCCGCAAGCCCCCAGGTGCGTTATACGTTAGAAGTGGCAGGGAGAGTCGATCTCTCTGCCGTTGTCATTTCAGTCCGCAGTGGACGGACAAACCCCCGTTGGAAGCAAGCATGACGCATTGTGACCTGCGTCGAACATGTTCGCTACGAACTTGTTCGTCACGAACATGTTCGTTATGGTGGATGTATGGCACCTGAGAAGAGCCGCCGGGAGCGACCGGCCAAACCCGCGTTGACCCGCGAAGGCATCGTCGCCGCCGCGGTCGCGATCCTGCGCGAGGAAGGTCTGCGGAAGGTCACGATGCGCCGCCTGGCGCAGGAACTCGACACCGGTGCCGCCTCGCTCTACGTCTACGTCCGCAACACCGCGGAGCTGCATGCGGCGATCTTGGACGAACTCCTCGGCACGATCGCCCCGCCGTCATCCGAGGGCGGTTGGCGTGACCGGCTCGAAAAGCTGCTCACGGCCTACACCGCGACGCTGCTCGAATATCCCGGTCTCGCCCTGTCCGCGCTGGTGGCCCGCCCGAGTGGCGAGAACTACCTCGGCCTGGTCGAGAACCTGCTCGCCCTGCTCGCCGACGGTGACGTACCGCTCGAGCGGCGCGCGTGGGGGATCGACATCCTCCTGCAGTACGCGACGGCGACCGCGGCCGAGCACGCCGACGGGGAATCGCCGGATGACTGGGATGCCCTGGCCCGTGCCGTGCGGGATGCCGACGAGACGACCCATCCCCAGATCGCCGCACACGCGGCAGACCTGCTCACCGGAGCGCCCGCGCAGCGGATGTCGTGGGGATTGCAGGTGCTGATCACCGGAATCACACACACCGGCCTGCCGCCCGAAAGGAACCCCACATGACCACACATCACCGCATCGCGATCATCGGCGCCGGCCTCGGTGGGCTCACCCTGGCCCGCGTCCTGCACGTCAACGGCATCGAGGCCGCGGTCTTCGATCTGGACGCGTCGCCGTCCGCGCGGACACAGGGCGGGATGCTCGACATCCACGAGGAATCCGGCCAGGCGGCACTGCGGGCCGCCGGTCTCCACGACGAATTCCGCAAGCTCGTGCACCCAGGTGGCGAGGCCCTGCGCATCCTCGACCAGCACGCGGTCGTGCATCTCGAGGAGACAGACGACGGTGACGGCGGCCGTCCCGAAGTCGCCCGCGGCGACCTGCGCGACCTGTTGCTCGGTTCCCTGCCTGAGAGCACCGTGCGCTGGGGTGCCAAGGTCACCGGCGCGCACCCGCTCGGAGACGGCGGCCACGAGGTCACCCTGGCGGACGGCACGGCGTTCACCACGGACCTGCTGATCGGCGCCGACGGCGCGTGGTCCAGAGTCCGGCCTCTGGTCTCCGACGCCGAACCGGCCTACGAGGGCGTCTCTTTCGTCGAGTTGCACCTGAACGACGCCGAGAATCGCCACCCCGCGAGCGCGGCACTCGTCGGAAGCGGCATGTTCTTCGCGCTCGGTACCGGCAAAGGATTTCTGGCGCACCACGACGCCACCGGCAGCCTCCACGTCTACATCGCGCTGAAGACCGCCGAAGATTGGATCTCCACCATCGACTTCAGTGACACCGCCGCCGCGAAGGCCGCGGTGCTCGACCACTTCGAGGGCTGGGGCGCGGGACTGCGAGCGCTGATCACCGACGCCGACGGCGCACTGACCCCACGGCCGATCCACGCCCTGCCGATCGGCCACCGCTGGGAACGCGTCCCCGGTGTCACCCTCCTCGGGGACGCCGCCCACCTGATGTCGCCGTTCGCCGGCGAGGGCGCCAATCTCGCGATGCTCGACGGCGCCGAACTCGGCCTCGCCCTCGTCACGAATCCCGGCGACGTCGAAGCCGCCCTCGGCGCGTACGAGGCGGCGCTGTTCCCGCGCAGTGAGGCCTCGGCAGCCGAATCCGCCGAAAGCCTCGTGCTCTGCTTCGCTGAAGACTCCCCGAAGCCTTTGCTGGAACGGTTCGCGTCCTACCGCTGAGCCGACGCCACCGGCTGGGAGCGCTTGGCGTAGGCGCGGGCGGCGCGGGCCCGGTCGCCGCAGCGCACGGAACACCACTGGCGCCGCCCGTTGCGCAGGAAGAACCGAGTGCACGGCGGCGACCCACAGGCGGCGATCCGCTCGGCGTCGGGCCCGGTCAGCAGGTCGGCGGCGTTGGCGGCGAGCGTCGCCAACGCGTGCTCGACGATCTGGGTGATCGGATGCGACGCGGTGCGGTACAGCCCCCGGATCGGGTCCCAGCGCAGGAGTTCGGCGGTGGGCGCCTTGCTCAGCGCGTCGTTGATGGCGTTGAGGGCGCTCTGCGGAGCCGGACCCGAGCAGGACCTCGACGCGAGCAGCACCCGCACCTGTTCACGCAACGAACGGACCAGACCGGCGCACATCTCCTGCAGACCGGCGTCGATCGGGGCGAGCCCCTGTTCGGCGAGCCAGTCCGTCGCGGCGGCCGGGGTGCCGAGCAAATCGGTGAACTGGCCGCCGGGCAGCGCGATCGTGGTGTTGGCGAGCGCCAGCGCGACGTACTGCTCGGCGCCCGGGGCCGGGGGGAGCACAGCGGTGTCGTCCACGTTCTCATGGTAGGCGCTGGGATCAACCATGAGAAAGCCTCACGGAAGTCGTTGCACTCTTCCGTGAGAGCTGACTAATGTTACTCACGGAAAGAACAATACTCATCCGTGAGGTGCAAGATGAACCAGCTCGGCGACCAGCTCTCCGTCCAGGTCTTCGGCGGGCCGACCGCCCTGATCGAATACGGTGGCCTGCGCTTCCTGACCGACCCGACCTTCGACGAACCCGGCCACTACGCGAGGCCCAACGGGAGACCCGGCCTCACCAAGACGGCGCCGTCCTCGGTGAACCCCGCGGACCTCGGCCGCGTCGACGCCGTCCTGCTCTCTCATGACGAGCACCCCGACAACCTCGATCACTCCGGCCGGAAACTGCTGGCGGACGTGCCTTTGACCCTCACCACGTCCAGCGGCGCGGGCCGTCTCGGCGGCACCGCGAAAGGGCTGGAGACCTGGGAGACGATCGAGCTGGCCCGGCCGGGCGGGGGAGTCGTGACTGTGACCGCCGCGCCCGCGCTTCACGGACCGGAAGGTGCGGAGAAGGTCACCGGCGACGTCACCGGCTTCGTGCTCACCGGCCAGGGCCTGCCGACTGTCTATGTCAGCGGTGACAACGCCTCGCTCGACGTCGTCCGGCAGGTCGCCGACCGGTTCGGCCCGGTCGACACCGCCGTGCTCTTCGCCGGGGCCCCGCGCCTGAAGCCGGTCTTCGACGGCGCACTGCTCGTCCTCGACAGCGCATTGGCCGCGGAAGCGACGCGGATCCTCGACGCTCGCACGGTCGTCCCCGTGCACATCGACAGCTGGGACCACTTCACCGAAGGCCGTGACGACCTGGTGGCCGCTTTCACCGCTGCCGGTCTGGCCGATCGGCTCCAACTGGGCTGAGTCGCTCGCCCTGCTCGGAATCACCCTGGGGTCGTGAGTGGTAAGGACGGCTAGAACCGTCCTTACCACTCACGACTAGAGCCGTTCGATCCACGCGTCGGGGAACCTCAGGTTCGTTAATCGGCAAGGCCTCGGGGCCCGCGGCCGCGCGTTCAGCGGGCCACGAAATCCTTCTGGGCAGATTAGGCTCCTCGTCATGACGTAGAACGTCACGTCAGGGGGCCGCCGATCGAGCATTCGATCAGGCGGCTTTCTTTATTGCGCGGATAATTCGCGGTCGGCGAATTCCGGTGACTTTAGGATATGCGCGCGACACCTGGTGGAGACGGGGCTGCGGAGCCCCAGCCGGCTGTAAACCGGACGTCCACGCGACACAGGGGGTTCGACTCCCTGGAACCGCACCCACGGCACCGACGCCCCTGTAGCCCAACGGAAGAGGCAACGCGCTCAGAACGCGTCCAGTCCAGGTTCGAATCCTGGACCGGGAGCAGGCCTGCTGTGCCATATTGGGCCATATGCCCGTCAGTCCTGACAACCTCACCGAGACCAACGAAAACGACTACGACACCTTCGCCGAGGCGTACGCGGCCGAGAACGAAACCAGCCTCAACAACGCGTACTACACCCAGCCCGCCATCCTGGACCTGGCCGGGGACGTGACCGGCAGGCGGATCCTCGACGCCGGCTGCGGCGCGGGTCCTCTGTTCGAGGCACTGCGCGACCGGGGCGCCATCGTGACCGGCTTCGATTCCAGCGCCAAGATGCTGGAGCTGGCGCGGAAACGGCTCGGTGACGACGCGGCCCTGCAGGTCGCCGACATCGGCGCCCCGCTGCCCTTTTCCGACGGCGAGTTCGACGACGTCATCGCCGCTCTCGTCCTGCACTACCTCGAAGACTGGACCGGGCCGCTGGCCGAGATCCGCCGCGTGCTGAAACCCGGCGGCAGGCTGATCATGGCCGTCAACCACCCGATCATCTACAAGCTGATCCACCCCGAAGCCGACTACTTCAAGACCGTCAAGTGGTCCGACGAGTACACCTTCAGCGGCGAGAAAGCCGTGCTGACGTACTGGCATCGGCCACTGCACGCGATGACCGACGCCTTCACCGCGGCGGGTTTCCGGACGGCCGTCGTCAGCGAGCCTCCTCCGGCACCGGGCGCGCACGAGCGCTTCCCCGAGGAACTCGCGGGTAAGACCGCCTTCTTGAGTTTCTTGTTCTTCGTCCTCGAGGCCGTTTAGGAGACCGTGGCCCCGTTCGGTTCGCCGGACGGGGCCACGTCGTTCTCAGATCAGCACTGTTTCGTGGCGCCACCGCCGCTGAGATACGCGTCGGCGAACCAGCCCGCGGTCTATGTGCCCGCGATGCGTCCCAGGTCCAGGGGCGCTTGCCGCCGACCATGTCATCGACGGTCCAGCAGTGGCAGTAGTTCAACGTGCCCTTGCCGACTGGCCCGGTGCGGCACAGCGCCCTGCCCTCACCGCTGTCCTTGTTCGAGTGCGAGTGGCTGCAGCTCATCGTCTGGACCAGCTCGGTCTGCGCGCCCGCGGGCGTGGCCCCCGCCGCGTCGCCGAAGCCGAGCATGGCTTGCCGGAGCGAGTTCCTCATGATTTCCCTTTGTTCGCTCCGGCGAAAAGGGTGGGCCTGACCAGGCAAAACGCTCTCAGATGGCCGCTGAGCGCCGATACCGCCCCTCCTGGTGTCTTCACTCCGGCTTCTGCCGCCTCCAGCGAGCGCGTTTCGCGCCCCGATCTGATCCCCTCTTTCCGGGGCACTCAGTCATAAGAGGCATTATCACGGTGCATATCTCTGCTTAGGGTTTCGCGTGCAAGATGCGCGAAACTAGATACGCGTATCGCGTAAACGGACAAAACGACCTGATCTTCATAGGGGTACAAGTGAAAGATGAGGAGGTACGACGTGGGGTGGTGCTGCGGCCGGCAGTCGGCTCTCGTCGTCCTGCTCGCCCTCGCCTCGGCGTGCGGGCCGGCAGGACACGCGATCGATCCGTCCGCCGTCGCGGCGCCGTTCCCGTTGCTCGGCTCCGCGAGCGACTTCTATGTAGACGAGTACAACCCGGCCGCGGCCTGGGTGCGCTCGCCGCCGGCCGGCCCCGAAACCGACGTCATTCGCGACCAGATCGCCTCACGTCCAGCAGCCCAGGTCATTCGCGCGGCAGAACAGGTGAAACAGACCGTCCGCCAGGCCGGCGGCACCAACACGATGCCGATCTTCATGGTCGACCCGGAGCAGGCGGAAGCGTGCGAGACGGGCCGTACGTGACCTCACCGGCCGCGGCCGCTGAGACGGTAGCTTCGGCGGGGCGAGACGTCGACGGATTCGCGGTCAACGTCCGCGGCTACGCCGACGAGCCCACCGCGACCGCGAAGGCGAGCGCCATCCGAGACCACCTACTGGCGGCCACCGGTCGGAACGACTACCTCATGGTGGCCGACAGCAGCCGCAGCGGAGCACCGACCTCCGGGGACTGCAATCCGGCAGGCGCCCGCGTAGGACAGGATCAGATACTGAGGCCCGAGCGCGACAAGCTGCAACTGCTCTGGCTCACCACTCCAGGCATCTCCGACGGGCCGTGCGGAGAGGCTCCCGCCAGTCGTGCCGGCGAGTTCGTCCCGGCACTCGCTTACGCGCACGCGAAGCGTCCCTGATCTCGCTTGGCTCAGGGGAGGACTTCGCCGAGCTTGTCCAAACCCTCGCGGATCCCATCTTCGTTACGCCGGTACGTGTCCGCGCCGGTGACCAGGCTGTCGGCGATGCCGCCGACCGCGTCCACACCCGCCGTCAGCCGGTCGCCTGCCGCGGCGATGCGCTTGGTCAACGTGTCGCTGAAGGTCGCGGCTGCAGGGACATCACCGAGCAGATGCGACACCAGTTGCAACCGTGACATCGCGCCGGCCGCGGCGCTCAACGTCGACGTCGCCCCGTCCAGGACTCCCGCGGCACCGACCAGCGAATCGGGATCGGTCTCGTATCCGGCGTCGCCGGGGGAGAGCGCGCCGTCCGGGTCGAGACCGAGCTCTTCCAGGGAAATCCTGGTCAGCTCCGGCTCGTCCCACTTCGATCCCGGATTCTTCTGGTAGCCGTAGGCACCCGATTCGTGCGCCAGCACGATCTCCCCGTCGATCTCGACCGCTTCTTCGACGCCGTGCGAGTCGTAGCCGTCTTCGTTGCCCGGCTCGCCGCCCTTCAGCTCGATCTCCTCGCGATCGTTGAAGTCGTACCACTCCGGCGTGCGGTCCTGCCGGTAGAACTTGCCGCTGTGCCCGTCGGAGGAGGAGAAGATGAACTCGTCGTCGCGCACCACGACACCCTGGACGTTGTTCGGCGTCTCGATCGGGTCTCCGGCCTTGTCCGGCTCTGGTGAACCGTTCGTGCCGACGGGGATTTCGTAGAGCCGGTTGTTGGTGTAGTCGCCCACGAAGAGTCTGCCTTGGGCGTAAGTGACGTAGCTGTGGGCGGGCGTGGCGACCACGTCCACGGCGTCGACGGGCTTGCCGCTGTTCTGCGCGGCGTCGAGTTCGGCCTTGTCGTAGACGTATACGTATCCGT
Organism: Amycolatopsis decaplanina DSM 44594; assembly: GCF_000342005.1. Taxonomy (GTDB): domain Bacteria; phylum Actinomycetota; class Actinomycetes; order Mycobacteriales; family Pseudonocardiaceae; genus Amycolatopsis; species Amycolatopsis decaplanina. The sequence continues at coordinate 70,568 of NZ_AOHO01000075.1, read as the reverse complement.
TGGACGACACCCAGACGTGCTCGCCGTCCGTCGCGACGCCACCGGTGTGTGTGGGCGCACCGACCTCGCCGTTGCCGTTGAGATAGACGTTTCCCGCTTCCACGCCGGTCTCGTAGTCGACGTAGGTCAGCCTGCTCGGGGTCAGCCCGGGGCCGATCGGACTGTCGCCTTTCCCGTCCCCGTCGCCGTCGTGGTACGAGCCCACGAGGAGGTTCTTGCCGTCGTAGGCCAGACCCTGCGACGTCCACGGCTGTCCTGGATCGACACCGCTGATGTCGGCGTTGCCCTCACTGTCCCAGCCGCCGCCGTCGTCGGTCGTGGCGGCGAGCGCGTTCAGTTTGCTTTCGTAGGTCTGCTGGGCGACGGTCAGCGCCCGGACGGTCTTCATCGCGATTTCCGGCGCTTCGAGGAGATCGCTCAGGCCGAGCTTGCGCCACGGCGCGATGGCGGTGTCGGCCGACGTCCGCAGCGCGGAGTACGCGTTCGCGGCACCCTTGACGGCTGACTCCGCGGCGTGGAGCTGGTCGTAGACCTCGGCGACGGCCCGTGAAGAGGCTTTCGCCTTGCCGACGAACTCCGCCGCAGCCGTGCCGCGCCATGACCGGGCCGCTCGCAGCGCCCCGGCGGAGATCCCGTCCGCGACGGCCTGCAACGACGCCTTGGCGTCCGCGATGGTGGCGCCGACCTCGGCGATACCTGCCGCGTCTCCCGAGGTGAGCTTGGCGTAGAACGGCTCCGGATCAAGGAATGACATCGGCTCTCCTTGGGCGACCCCTGGTCAGGGTGTGGGTCGTGCGCGTTCAGACGCCTGCGGGTGAACACCGGTTCCCCCGCATCACCCACCCCTGCCCCGGGTCAGGACAGCATGTCGCCGTCCACCCGGACGACCGTCCGACGGCGTTGGTGCGGATCCCTTCCGGGCCGTAGGTGACGGCGGCCGAGGCGGTGAGGCTGTTGACGCCTGAGGTTCACCGCGTAGATGTGGTCGAAATCGGCTTCGGTCACCTGGTCCATCGGGCCGGGCGGCACGTTCGTCGCGCCGTTGTTGAACGCGACGCCACCCTCCGCGCGGATCTCCTCGGCCACGGCCTTCAGCTGGGACTCGGTGTGGGCGGCGAGCACGACACGGGTGGAGGACTTCGCGGCCCTGCTGCGGCGTGGCGTCACCTCGTGCGCCGCGCGTTCCTCGGGCCACAGCCGGAGAGTAGACGGCTGTACGGGGTGTCCGACGTCGACGGAGTTCTCCGCGAGCGCGGTCCGGAATCTCCGCGCCACCGCCGGCCGTTATCCCGACGATCCCGAGGTCACCGGGCTGATCCGTGAACTCCTCGACGGCAGCGACCGCGACCAGCAGGTCGTGATCTACATCGCCGAACCCGGCACCCCGTCGGAGAACGCGTTGCGGTTGCTATCGGTCGTCGGGACGCAGCGGATGGACGCCCCGCTTTGAGCGTTTGTAGGTTCCCTCGATACCAGCGGATCGATCCTCAGGGCGATCGCCAGTGCGAAGCGGCCCGCCGGATCGTCGATCGTGCCGCCGAAGAGCGTTCGCAACTGCCGGATCCGGTACCGGACGGTCTGGACATGGACGTGCAGTTCGACGCCGATCGCCTGTGGCTGGTCGGGCCGCGCGAGCCAGGCCGCGAGGGTTGCGGTGAGCCGCTGCCTCGCCGGTTCCGGCAGACCCGCCAGGGGCGCGAGGACGTCCTTCGAGAACTCGGCGGCGAGTTCGGCATCGGCGGTCAGCAGCAGATCGATGCGGTGATCGGTGGTGTGGACGAGGGCGTTTCCGCCGAGCGCTGAGCGCGGCCGAACGCAGCGGCACCACCGGGCCCACTCCCGCCTGCTCTCCGCCGAGCAGGTCCCGCAACCGGCTGAGGTACCACTCGAGCCGGTCGGCGGGCATGACCACGGCGGTCAAGTCGTGGTGACGGCCGATCAGCACCCGTCCCGGCATCCTGTCCAGCAACCGCGGTGCGACATCGGCGCTGGTGACGGCGATGACGAGACGACCGGGCAGTATCCACGCGGCTTGGTTCGCGGCGTCGTCGAGCACGTCCCGCGCGGCGGCCGGTTCGGCGAGCAGCAGACCGAGGAGCCGGTCCCGCCGCGCTTGCCCGGCCCGCGCCGCCTGTGACCGCGCTTCGGCATATCCGTCGGCGGCCGCGGCCGAGAGTTCGGCGATGAAGGCGAAGAGCGCCTCGCCGAGTTCGACGATCGCCTGGGTCGGCAGGTCCACCGCCGGTGCCGCCGAGGTGAGCTGCCGCCAGACCCCCAGTGCCGCCGACTGGTAGAAGCCGAGCATCTCTTCGAGACTTCGGCCGGCGGTGTGCTGGGCCCGGCCCTGCGCCCGGTAGACCTCCCGGTCGGTGGTGCTGTCGGGATGACCGATCTCGGTGAAGAAAGCGTCCAGTGCGACGTCGAGAGTGACTTGGAGGTTGGCGGCCGTCCGGTCGTCCAGCGGGATCCGGAGTCCGGCGCGGACCTGGTCCATCGCGGCGGACGCGATCGCGGCGGTGTCCGGCTCCAGCCGGGTCAATACCGAGGCGTCCAGCCTGCGCCAGGGTTGAGCCGACGCCTTCGTCATAGAGGCAACCTACAAAACTCCGATCAAGAACGCGCGCCTCCGTTCTAGTGGTTCGCCGCTGTCCGGCGGACGCTGACCGCAGCATTCGACGACGCATGCAGGAGGCGGCAGTGACACGTACTCGCTGGGGAAGACTCGCCCGGATCGCCGCGGTGGCGGGCACCGCATTGACCCTCGTCGGAATCGGGACACCGGCTCTCGCCGCGGCGGAGCGTCAGGTGTACGTCGCGATGGGTGACTCGTTCTCGGCGGGCTCGGTGGTCCTGCCACAGTCCGATCTGTTCACCTGCGCCCGGTCGGCGATCAACTACGCCGGCCTGCTGGCGAAGGAGACCGACGTCGACGAACTGCGCGACGTCACCTGCGGCGGCGCGACCACGTCCCATTTCACCAACCCGCAGAAGGGCATCATCTCCGGCACCAACCCGCCGCAGTACGACGCGCTCTCGGCCGACACGACGCTGGTGACCGTCGGCATCGGCGGCAACGACATCGGACTGGTCGGACTCGCGACGTCGTGCGTGAACCTGCTCCCGGTGGGCGCGTCGTGCAAGGCGGCCAACACCGCGGGCGGAGTGGACAAGTACGCCACCAAGATCGACGCCTTCGCCGCGACCTACGGCACGGTCATCGAGCAGATCCGCCAGCGCGCCCCGCGGGCCGAGATCGTCATGGTGGGCTACCCGACCGGGATCAAATCCGGCGGCTGCTGGCCGCTCGTCCCGGTCCTGCCGCAGGACGCCGACTACATCCAGGCCAACATCGACCGGCTGAACGCGCGGATGGCCGAGCAGTCCGCCGCGCACGGTGCGAAGTACGTCGACATCCGGACGCCGAGCATCGGTCACGACGCCTGTCAGCCGATCGGCGTCAAGTGGATCGAAGGACTCATCCCGTCGGTGGTGAACAACAGCTTCGCCCCGCTGCACCCGAACGCCGCCGGACTCGCGGCCGTGGTGCCGAGCATCCGCAAGGTGCTGTAGCGAAACACCTCGTGAGTGGTAAGGACGGTTAGAACCGTCCTTACCACTCACGAGCTTTTTAGGCGGTCGGCGCCCAGTACAGGAGCCGGTTCGGGGAACCGGAGCCCGGGTTGGTCACCTTGCCGGGGGTGGCCGCGTTGATCAGCGCGGTGGCCACCTGCGCGGGCGTGGCGGTCTTGTTGTTCTGCAGGTAACGAGCTGCGACGCCGACCACGTGCGGGGTCGCCATCGAGGTGCCGCTGATGGTGTTCGTCGCGGTGTCGCTGGTGTTCCACGACGACGTGATGCTCGTACCCGGCGCGAAGATGTCGACCAGGTCCCCGTAGTTGGAGAAGCTGGACCGCGCGTCGGTGTTGGTGGTCGAGCCGACGGTGATCGCCTGGGTCACGCGGGCGGGGGAGAAGCCGGAGGCGTTCGCGTTGGAATTACCGGCGGCCACGCCGTAGGTGACGCCCGCGGCGATCGAGCGGCGGACGGCGTCGTCCAGCGTGGTGGAGGCCCCGCCGCCGAGGCTCATGTTCGCCGCGGCCGGCTTGACGTGGTTCTTGGTGACCCAGTCGATGCCCGCGATGACACCGGCGGTGGTGCCACTGCCGGAGTTGTTGAGCACGCGGACGCCGTAGATCGTGGCGCCCTTGGCGATGCCGTACTGCGAACCGGCGATGGTGCCGGCGACGTGGGTGCCGTGGCCGTTGCCGTCCTGGGCGACGGCGTCGTTGTCGACGAAGTCGTAGCCGTTGCGGGCCCGGCCGCCGAAGGTCTGGTGGCTGATCCGCACGCCGGTGTCGATGACGTAGACGTTCACGCCCGCGCCGGTGCTGGTGTAGCTGTAGCTCTTGTCGAGCGGGAGGTTGCGCTGGTCGACGCGGTCGAGACCCCAGGACGGCGGGTTGGTCTGGGTCGCGTCCGCGTGGACGGCCTGGTTCTGCTCGACCGACGCCACCGAGGGGTCGGCGGCGAGCCGCTTGGCCTGCCTCTCCGACAACGTCGCGGAGAAGCCCTTGAGCGAACTGCTGTAGACCTGCTCCACCTTCGCGCCGAAGCGGCTCGCCAGCGTGCTCACGACGCCGGTGTCCTTCAGCGTGACGATGTAGCTGTTCGGGATCGCCTGGGCGGATCCCGCGGCGAGGATCTGTCCTTCGGCGGCTTGCGCGGGAGTGGCGGTCACGCTGATCGCCACTGCGACCGCGCTCGCCATTCCGGCACGGGACAGCCAACGCGCTTGTCTCGTCTCTCGCATGTGTTCGTCCTGTCGTTCGCAGGGGACCGGCCGGTCAAGACCACAGCGGCGGAAGCGGTCCAGCTCGACCGCATGGGACGGCACCTGCCGAATCCCACGAAGATCGAGGTTATTGAGCGTTTGACATGTCCGATATCGACTGAACGGGGCAGGACCCGACCTTCGTCTGGCGGCCATTGGCGGCGGGTGCCCTGCACGGAAAGTGCACCTCGGCTCCTCCGTACCCTGTGGCTGGAACACCTGTCGAGCATCGGGAGTCCGAACCACCGTGCCAGCCCTTTCCAGCCTGCGAGCCGACTGTGAGAACTGCTTCGGCCTGTGCTGTGTCGTCCCGGCCTTCGCTGCGTCGGCCGATTTCGCGATCACCAAACCGGCGGGCCAGGCGTGCCCGAACCTGCGCGAGGATTCCCGGTGCGGCATCCACGACAAGCTCCGCAAGAAGGGCTTCACCGGCTGCACTGTCTACGACTGCTTCGGCGCGGGTCAGAAGGTCTCCCAGATCACCTTTAACGGCGAGGACTGGCGGAAGGCACCGAAGACGGCGAAGTCGATGTTCGCGGTCTTCCCGGTCATGCGGGACCTGCAGGAGCTGCTCTACTACCTCACCGAGGCTGCTTCGCTGCCGACGTCCGCGACGATCCGCGACGACCTGGCGGAGATGATCGACCGGACCGAGCGGATGACGCTGGACACGCCCGGCGTGCTGAGGAAGTCGGACGTCCACACGCATCGGGCCGCGGTGAACGGACTGCTGCTGCGGGCGAGCGAACTCGCCCGCGCCGCCGTGCCGGGCAAGAAGAAGGACCGGCGCGGCGCCGACCTCATCGGCGCGAAACTCAAGGGGGCGAACCTGCGCGGCGCGCTTCTGCGCGGGGCCTACCTGATCGGCGCGGACCTGCGGGGAGCCGATCTGCGGCAGGCCGACGTCACCGGGGCGGACCTGCGCGACGCCGACATCCGCGGCGCGGATTTCCGTGACGTGCTCTTCCTTGTCCAGTCGCAACTGGACGCGGCGAAGGGCGACGCGACGACGAAGCTGCCCGATTCGCTTTCCCCTCCCTCCCACTGGTAGCCGCAATTCGGCACCTGGTTGCGGGTACGAAGGAGTCAAAGTGCGCATCGGGTGAGCGGTTTGCCTGCGAGACTGGGCGCATGCGTGCCGATCGCCTGGTGGCCACCCTCCTGCTGATGCAGGCTCGGGGCCGCGTCACGGCCGCCGAACTGGCGGACGAACTCGAGATCTCGGTCGCCACCGCTCGGCGTGATCTCGAGGCGTTGTCCGCCGCGGGCGTGCCGGTGTACCCGCAGCCCGGCCGGGGTGGCGGATGGTCGCTGGTCGGTGGCGCGCGGACCGACCTCAGTGGACTGTCGGCGTCGGAGGCTCAGGCGCTGTTCCTGCTCGCGGGTCCGGCCGCGTCCATCTCGTCCGAGGTCAAATCCGCGCTGCGGAAGCTGGTCCGGGCTCTGCCGGACACTTTCCGCGCGGACGCCCAGGCCGCCGCGGACGCGGTCGTCATCGACCCGTCGAGCTGGGGTGAGCGCGAGAAGGAACGGCCCGAACTGCTCACCGTGCTGCAGGCTGGGATCGTCCGCCGTCGCAAAGTCCGCCTCGGCTACGCGAAGAAGGGCGCGGAACCGGTCGAGCGGGTCGTGGATCCGTGGGGGCTCGTGGACAAGGACGACATCTGGTACCTCATCGCGGGTACCGAGAAGGGCCAGCGCACCTTCCGTGTCGACCGCATGTCCGACGCCGAGGTCACCGACCTGCTCGCGGGGCGGCCGGGCGACTTCGAGTTGTCGCGGGCGTGGGAGCAGGTGGTCGACCGGGTCGAGCAACGGCGTTCGGGGCTGGACGCGACCGTGCTCATCGCCGAGCGGCATCTGCCGATCCTCCAGGACCACTTCGGACGGCAGGCGAGCGTCGAGGAGACGCTCGACGACGGGCGTGTGCGGGTGACGGTGTCGGCGCCGGTGGCGTGGATGATCGCCCAGCAGCTCGCGGGCTGGGGCTCGATGATCGAGGTGCTGGGTCCGCCGTCGGTCCAGGAGGAACTCGCGCGGATCGGCGCCGAACTGGTCGAGCGTTACGCGACGCCGGCGCGGTAACCCTGTGGGCTGACGCCGTGTTCGCGTTTGAACGCGGTGCTGAGCGCGAACGAACTGCCGTAACCGACCTGTCGCGCGACCGCGCCGATCGTGACATCGGGATGCTGGCGCAGGAGATCCGCGGCCAGCGCGATACGCCAGCTCGCGAGGTAGGCCATCGGCGGTTCGCCCACCGCGGCGGTGAACCGCCGGGCGAACGCGGCCCGGGACACTCCGGTGCCGGCCGCGAGGCTCGCCACGGTCCACGCCTCGGATGGCTTGTGCTGCAACAGTTTCAACGCGCGCCCGACGACCGGGTCGCTGTGCGCGCGGTACCAGGCGGGTGCCGCGGCGCCGGGCCTGTCGAACCAGGTGCGCAGGGCGGTGACCAGGAGCAGATCGAGCACCCGGTCCAGGACGGCTTCCTGCCCTGGCGTGTCTTTGACGATCTCCCCGGCGAGCAACGGCACGAGCGGGTTCTCCCACTCCTCGTCCCGTACGACCAGCAGAGACGGCAGCGCGTTGAGGAGCCGTTTGCTGATCTCGCCCTCCAGCGGATACGTGCCGGTGAGCAGGACGACAGGGCCGTCCGGGTCGCTGCCCCAGGTGCGGACGCCGAGATCGGACAACTCGGTGAGGTGCTGCCCGTCCGGGGTCAGGCATTCCTGTCCGGGCAGGATCACCGCCTGCGGTGGCGTGGCCGGGTCGTCCGCGACGAGATACGGGTCAGGACCGCGCGCGATGGCGATGTCGCCGGTGCCGAGATGGACCGCTTCCCCGTGGTCGGGCACGACCCAGGACTCGCCGCGAACCTGCGCCATCACCGTCAGTGGCGCCTCGTCCTCGATCCGCAGCGACCACGGCGGGGTCATGACCGACTTCAGCAGGAACGCGCCGCGGGCACGGGGTCCGTCGAGCAGACCGGCGAGGGGATCCATGCCGAGAAGTGTAGACGATGAAACATGGAAATGAGCTTTTGAACTATGTTCCGTCTCATTTGGAGACGCTTGACTAGGGGTATGACAGAGACGAAGAACAACGAGACGGTCCTGGTCCTCGGCGCTACCGGCAAGACGGGGAGCCGGGTGGCGCGGCGCCTGACCGAGCGGGGTGTCGAGGTCCGTACGGCGTCGCGTCCCGGGTTCGACTGGAACGACCGGTCGACCTGGACGGCGGCGGTCACCGGGGTCGGCGCGGCCTACGTGACTTATTATCCCGACCTCGCCTTCCCCGGTGCCGCCGAAGCGATCCGGGACTTCTCGAAGCTGGCCGTGGAGCACGGCGTCCGGCGGCTGGTCCTGCTGTCCGGGCGCGGCGAGGAGGAGGCCGTGGTGAGTGAACAGGGTGTGCGGGACTCCGGTGCCGAGTGGACGGTCGTGCGGGCCAGCTGGTTCGCGCAGAACTTCAGCGAGCACTTCCTGCTGGAACCGGTGCTCACCGGCGAGATCGTGCTGCCCGCGGGCCAGGTGACCGAGCCGTTCATCGACGTCGAGGACATCGTCGACGTCGTGGTGACGGCGCTGACCACCGACGGGCACAACGGCGAGGTGTACGAGCTGACCGGTCCCCGCTTGTTGAGTTTCGCGGACGCGGCGGCGGAAATCGGCAAGGCTTCGGGGCGAGAGGTCCAGTATGTTCCGGTTTCCGCCGCGGAGTTCGCCGCGGGAGCGGCCGAACAGGGCGTGCCGGAAGAAGAGATCGCGGGCCTGACCGACCTGTTCGCCCGAGTCCTCGACGGCCGGAACGAGTTCCTCACCGGTGACGTCGAGAAGGTGCTGGGCAGGCCCGCGAGGGACTTCTCCGACTATGCCGCGAAGGCCGCGGCCTCTGGGGTCTGGAATCGATGAGACGAGCGGGAATCGGAAGGGAGGCGACAGGAATGGCGACGCTGAGCGAGATCGTCCTGATCGCGGCCGTCATCGCGGCGGGATTGATCGCGGGCTTGTTCTACGCCTACACGTGCTCGGTCATGCCGGGGCTGGGGCGGGCCGACGCCCGGACGTACGTGACGGGGATGCGGGAGATCAACATCGCGATTCTCAACGGCTGGTTCGCGCTCGGCTTCGGCGGCGCGCCGTTGCTGGCCGCGGTGGCGGCGGCGCTGCACTTCCGGTCGGAACCGCGGTCCGCGCTGCCGTGGATCGTCGCGGGGTTCGTCCTGCTGCTGGTGATGCTGATCGTGACGATGGCGATCAACGTGCCGCTGAACAACGCCCTCGAAGCGGGTTTCGACGGCGACAACACCGACTTCGAGGCGCTGCGGGCGAAGTTCGAGGGTGCTTGGGAACGGTGGAATCTCGTCCGGACCTTGGCCGCGATCGGCGGCTTCGGCGCTCTGGTGGGCGGGCTGATCGCACACGTCCGAGCCTGAAGCACCTCGGCGCGCGCCCGGTTCTTCACTCCAGGCGGGCCGCCCTGACGAAACCGGGTGAGTATGGCGATTCGTGCGCCTTATCCCACAGCAAGGCCGGTTCGCGCTTGTGGGCGCGCCGGCCGGTCCTCGCCGAGGAGCCTCCACAGCGCCATCGGGGTCGCGTGTCCGAACCACCGCCCGTCGGCGAACAGTTGCACACCCGCGTCCAGATAGATCCGGTCCACCAATTGTGAGCAGACCATTCGCCCGGCCGGTGTCTCAGGGCGCCGTGAACCCGGAAAAATCAAGTGAAGACGTCGCGCCGCGAGCCCGGCGTAGTATCGGAAGGAATAAGGCGTCCCGACATAACGTGTTGCGACGTCGCAAATAGCGGCTCTTTGCTCGTCGCTCAGTCCGGCGGGCGAGACGTACACGCCCGGGAAAGGTTCGTACTTTGCCAAGGGCTGAATTCGGGCCCCTTTCAGGCACTGCTCGAGTATCAATCCGTCGCGCAAGACGCAGAAGGCGTGCCCGAAGTCGCCGAAGCCGTCGCCGATCAACCAGTGCCCGACCCGGATCAGCCAGCCGATCGCACCGGGTACCGGCCGGAGGCCTATGTCACCAGGTCGCGGAATATCACAAATCATCCCAACTCCCGATTCTGGATCCGGACGAAACCGAGTTCGACTCCCCGCATGGCCGGAACGACTCCCATCACGGACGCGGAGCGGCATCGAAAAAATTATGACGCGCACCACAGCCCTTCTGAGTTCGCGGCGGCATGATTGCCCGTATGACGCGGCTTTGTGCACTTAAGTAACCGGAGGTCACCGGCGTGTTCGCTGACTCCGGTGAGCGGGTTCGTGAGGGAAAGTCCGGCGGAATCGGCCCGGGGCAGCCCGCGTGACCGAGATGAGATGTGCGTGGCCCCGTCCGGGCCGGGTGGTGGCACGGTGAACCGGGCCCTTTCGGGACATGGACGCCCGACAGGCACCCCGGACGTCAGGAGATTTCGGCGAGTTTTCCCGACAGGTAGGCGCGCTCGGCGTCGGTGCCGGCGAGCGCGAGCGCCTCGCCGTAGGCGTCGGCGGCCTTCTCGAACCGGTCGAGACGCCGGAGCAGATCCGCGCGGGTCGCGGGAAGCAGGTGGTAGCCGGAAAGCCGGCCGCCCGTGGTGAGCGAGTCGACCAGTGCGAGCCCGGCCTCGGGGCCGTCGGCCATGGCGACGGCGACCGCGCGGTTCAACTCGACGACCGGCGAGGGCACGAAACGCAACAGTTCCCCATAGAGGGCGGCGATCTGCGCCCAGTCTGTGTCGGACGCGTGGACGGCCGTCGCGTGACAGGCGGCGATGGCGGCCTGGATCTGGTACGGGCCAGGGACAGCGCGGCGGAGCGCGGTCTCCAGCACTTCGGTGCCCTCGGCGATTTCGGCGGTGTTCCAGCTTCCGCGGTCCTGATCCTCGAGTGAGACGAGCGTGCCGTCGCCGTCGACCCGCGTGGCCCGGCGGGCGTCGTGCAGAAGCAACAAGGCCAGCAACCCGAGGACTTCCGGCTCGCCGGGCATCAGGCTCGCGAGGATCCGGGCGAGCCGGATGGCTTCCGCGGACAGATCGGGCCGGAGCAGATCGGTGCCCGCGCTCGCCGAATAACCTTCGTTGAACAGCAGGTACAGCATCCCCAGCACCGCGGCCGTGCGTTCGGGAAGCAGATCCGCGGGCGGCACCTGGTACGGGATGCCCGCGGTGCGGATCTTCCGTTTCACTCGGACCAGGCGCTGCGACATCGTCGCCTCGGAGACCAGGAAGGCACGGGCGATCTCGGCCGTGGTCAGCCCGGCCAAGGTCCGCAGCGCGAGCGCGACCTGGCCTTCGAGCGGCAGCGCTGGGTGACAGCAGGTGAAGATCAGCCTGAGCCTGTCGTCGTGGACACCGCTTTCGTCCCAGTCCGGCTCGGTGGGCACGTTCAGCTCGGCGGCCTCGCGGAGTTTCTCCGCGCCGACGGTCTCTCGCCGGATCCGGTCGGTGGCGCGGTTGCGTGCCGTCGTGGTCAGCCAGGCGCCGGGTTTCGCCGGGACACCGTCGCGGGGCCAGGTGCGCAACGCGAGCGCGAACGCCTCCTGGACGCAGTCCTCGGCCAGGTCCCAGTCACCGGTGACCCGGATCAGGGTGGCGATCACCTGCCCCGACTCCTCGCGGAACGCCTGGGTGATCGCGGCGTCGAGTTCAGTGGTCACCGGAGCAGCCCTTCCAGGAGCGGGACGATTTTCTCCGGCGGCGGGTACGCGATGACCTCGTCCCGCAACCGCCCTGCGGCCTCCCGGTAGGACGTTTCCCGCAGCACCGCGGACACGGCGTCACGGATGTCCTGCGGTGTCGCGTCGGCGACGTCGAGGACCGTGCCGAGTCCGAGTTCGGTGACACGGTCGCCGTTGTGGGGCTGGTCGGCGCCCATCGGGAGCAGCACCATCGGCAGTCCGTGCGCGATCGCGCCGAGCAGGCTGCCCGAACCGCCGTGCGTGAGGACGGCGTCGCAATACGGGAGGACGTCGTCCTGCGGCAGGTATCTCGTGAGGTGGATGTGCCCGGGTTGCGGGCCGAACTCGGCGGGGTCGATGAGGTTCCCGACGGTCACCACACAGGCCGCGTCCACGTCTCGCAGGCCGGCCAGCGCCCGGGCGAACAGGTCGCCGGATTCGGTGTTGAAGATCGTGCCGAGGGTGAAGTAGACGGTGGGGCGTCCTTCCGCATGCCAGTCCGGTGCCGGACCGCGCCCGGGAAGGGGACTGTGGAAGGGCCGTGCGGTCGGCGGCAGCGGGAAACGGGGATCGCGCAAGCTCGACGGGAACGGGGAGAGCACGAGGTGGCGGTACGCCATCTCCAGGTTCCGTTGCGGCGGAAGACCGTGGTCGGCGCGGACCTCGTTGAGCGCGTCGTCGACCAGTTCGGGGCGGATGAGGACGCCCGCCGCGATCACCAGGACGGTGGCGTGGGGGAGACCGAGCCGTTCGGCGGCGATCATCGCGCCGTGATCGGCTTCGTCGCACACGAGCAGATCCGGTTCCCAGTCCTCGCACAGCGCTATGACGTCCTTGGCGCGCCGGGGCGCGGTACGGCGGACGAAACCGTCACGGAGGTCGGCGTCCTCGCGGTCCCTGTCGACGGGGAGCAACGGGCGGCGAGCGCCGTCACCGCCGAGATTCGGGCCGGACGGGAACGCGGCGAACCCAGCCGCCTCGACGATCGGGACCATCAGCGGCTCGCCGGTGAACGCGATCGTGTGCCCCGCGTCGGCGAGCGCGCGGGCGATCGGGAGCAGTGGCCGGAAGTGGCCGTTGCCGCCGGCGAAGGTGAACAGGACACGCACGTGAGCGACCCTATCGGCGGGACCGACAGTTTTCCCGGCGTTGCCTCGCATCCTGCCCCGCGGGGCAGCGCTACCCTGCTGCGGTGATCGATACGGACGCCGACGAGGTCCGGCTGTGCGCGCTGGAAGGCTGCGAGAATCCCTTGCCCCCGCCCGCGGTGGACGCCGAGGGGAAACGCAAGGGCGGTCGGCCTTCGGCCTACTGCAGCAAAACCCACGCCGACGCCGCGTCGCGTGCCCGGCGGGCGGCCGCGGTGGCGAGCGTGGCCGATCCGCTGCTGGAGGTCCGCCGGATCGCGGACGAGTTCACCCCGACCGCCGCGTCGCTGGTGGAACTGCTGGACGCGATGCGCTCGCGGTTCGACGACGCCGCCGAGGCGGCGCTGGGCCGGGTCACCGAGGCCGAAACAGACGCGGCCGCGGCCCGGCGTGAGGCCGAGGACGCGCAGCAGGCGGCGGCGAAGGCCGACACCGCGCGCGCGACCGCGCTGGCCGCGTCCCGCGACGACAAGATGGCCAAGGCCAAGGCGGAACGCGCGGCCGAACAGGCTTTGAAGGACGCGGAAGAGACCCGCCAGCGTTCGTGGACCGAGGTCGCGGCCCACGAACGTGCCCGCGGCGCCGCCGAAGCCGCGACCGTGGCGGCCGAACGCGCCCGCGACGCGCTGGTCTCCGACCTGCGGACGCTACGTGAGGATTTCGCGGCCGTCCGGGAGGAGAAGACCCGGCTGACAGCGGAGCTGGGCGAGCGGGACACGGCGCTCGCGCGGGCGGTGGCCGAACTCGAAGCCCTGCTCGACCGGCTCGACGAAGCGAAGGCCCGCACGACGGTGTCCGAAAAGGACTGCGCGGCCGCGCGGGAGGAATCCGCCATCCTGCGTGGGGATCTGGACCGCGTCCGGGCCGAATTGGCGCAAGAGCACACGGCCCGCAGCCTCGCCGAGGCCCGGGTGACGGCGCTGAGTGAGGAACTGGAGCGCGCACAGGCCCGTGCCGCCGCCGATCAGGCGCGGTACGACGACGTGGTCCGGCAGCTGGCCGAACTCGCCCGCCCCCCGGTCGCCGAAGAAGCGCCCACCTCCTCGCGCGAATCGGCTGTGGAGGCTTCCGAGCTGACGTAGAGTGCCGCTGACCTATCCAGGTTGGGGGCACAGGCTGTGAGCGGATACGAGGTCGAGATCGGTCAGCTGCGGAACGCGGCCAAGGCGGCGGGCTCCGCCGCGGACCAGGCCAGAGGCGTGGAACCGGGCACCGGCTTGGGCGCGATAGCGGCGGCGTTGCCAGGTGGAGAGGCCGCGAAGAGCGCGCCCACGCTGGCGTCGACGTTCACCGAGCGGGCGAAAGGGTGGGCCGACGAGATCGACCGCTGGAGCGAATCGATCACGACGGCCGCCAAGACGTACTCCGAAAACGAGAACTCCGCGAAGGAGGCTTTCGGAGGATGACGGTCGGCTACGACGACGTCCGCAAATGGGACGCCGAGGCACTCGACGCGACGGCCACCGACCTGGGTGGCCGTCGGGACAAACTCAGCGGGCTGCAGGACGAACTCGACGACGCCAGGAAACTGCCCGATTGGCACGGCCCCGCCGGCGAACGCGCACGCGGTTCACTGGGCGACACGCGGAACAAGGCCGAGATCCTGATCGCGGAACTGTCCGCCGTCGAACGTGCCCTGCAGAACGCGTCGGACGACGTGTCCGCGCTGAAGACCAGGGTCGCCAACAACGACTCCCTCGCCGACACCTACCAGTTCCGCGTCGCGGCCGACGGCGCGATCGTGGACAACAGGCCCGCCGACCCGCCGCCGAAGTCGCGGTTCGAGGCCGAAGAACGCGCCGAGGCCCGGCGGCACCGCGAGACCATCAGGAAGCAGCTGGAACAGGAAACCAAGGCGATCCTCACCACGGCGAACACCATCGACGCCGCCCTCGCCCGCGTGATGCGGCTCGCGCAGGACGCCCAGATCAGCGACCACGGGGCGACCGACCTGGCAGGCGCCAGGAAGAGCGGGGAGATCGAGGCCGGAGTGATCGAGATGGAGCAGTCGCTCCGCGACGCCGGGCTGCTGACCGGGCCGCCCGCGACCGGCCACTACCGGCAGTGGCTCGAGAACGCCGTACGCCGGGGCGTGTCGATCGACACCATCAAGAAGATCGCCGACGACCACGACATCACGCCGGAGGACTTCAAGGTCCTCGACGGCATGGAAGAGATCCGTGAGGACGAGGACGGCGACGGGACTTTCAAGTCGTACTTCCTGATGCCGACCGACATCAGCGGGGACGACGCCGCCAAGGCGGTGCGGATGACCTACATCCTGAACGCGGGCACCGACTACGGCACCGAAGGCGAGAAGACCGACTTCGCACCGACCCCGTACGGATCCGAGGAACTGCGGCGGATCACCGACCGGCAACGCGAGAACTCGTGGAGCTACGACGACGACGTGGGCTTCGTCCACGGCAACGGCGGTCGGCTGGTGACCACCCCGAACGGCATGATGATGGGCCTGGGCGGGAACCTCATCCAGGACCAGTTCAGCCAACGCGGCGGAACCACCTGGGGCGACACGTTCATGCTGAACATCGACGACCCGAAGGATCCGGCGCAGCAACTTCGCGAGGTGGCGAAGTCGGGGCACGCCTGGTACGAGGACGACAACGGCGCGTCCCAGGGTTCGCTCGACATGGACCGGTTGCTGCACCACGAGGAGCGCCACTCCCAGCAATGGGGGCGCGAAGGATATGCCGGCTTCCTCGCCTCCTACGCGTGGGAGCAGATCACCGGCGGCAACGAAACCGAGGAAGACGCGGGACTCTCCGATGGCGGATATCACTAGGCGGCCGCGCGTCGCTTGCGCCGCGTTGCTCGTGGTGGCGGTGACCGCGGCGTGCGACACCAAAGCGCAGTTCGCGCCGTCGCTGCCGCCGGAGGCCGGGTTCCGCGTCGACGACGGCGTCCTGAAACTGTGGACGGGCACCCCCTGCGAGGGCGTCACCGGCCTGAGGTTGACGTTCGACTCCGGCACCAAGGAGAGCACGGAGCAGGTGTGGACCGCGCCGCGGCCAGGGGTGCGGGTCGAGCACCTGGACCTGCTGAAAACGGCCGGGGAGACCTCGCCGGACACCGGTGGCCTCCAGGTCCGGACACCGCTGCCCGCGGATTACGACTGGACCAAGGCGGGCTCGATCACCTTCACCGTCGACGGCCCGAAAGCGTACGGTGCCAAGGCCGACGTCGCCCAGGTGCTGCGTGAGTCGGCCGGGCGTCCGGCCGGGAGCTACCTGTTCGGCAGGAGCGGCTGGATGGACGCGTCGGACGTCCAGCGTGAGAACCGGAAGTCGTTCCTGACCGTCTGCACGCCCGACCCGGAGTGACGTTTCGACCAGCGGAGCCGCAGATGGACACGCAGGACGACACGAGCGCCTCGCGGACGGTGGTGCGGCGCATCGTGCTCGGCGTGTTCGCCTGCGTCGTCGCGGTGATCGTACTGCTCGTCGGCAGCGCGGTGCTCAGCGCGACCGGACTGTCGTCCGACCCGCACGGCTACGGGATGTTCGCGGGAATCCTGTTCACGGCGGTCCTGACCCCGGTCGCGCTGGCGCTGTGGCTGCTCTACCGCTCACTGCGACGACGCTCATGAGGGGAGTTCGGTCCCTGAGGTGCCAGAGCCGCCGGTGACCAGCTGCTCGACTCCGTCCAGGATCCGCGCCAGCCCGAACCGGAAGGTGTGCAGTGGCGCGCTCGCCGCGCCGTGGGTCTCCCCGGCGGCCTGCCCGATCCGCGCCGCCAGCGGGAACAGTCCGGCGTCGGCTTCGGGGATCTCGGCGAGTACGGGCGCGCTGGCCGTCCACCACTCCATGTCCGTCAGGCCGGAGCGCCGCACGAGGCTCGCCGATTCGACCGAACCGCGCGCGATGCCCTGGACGAATCCGTTGACCATCGCCACCACGGCGTCCATCTCCAGGTCGGTGAGCCCGATCGCGTCGACGGCTTTCAACTCGCGTTCGTGTTTCGCGAAGGTGTGCGGGCCGAGGGGGAGACGGCCGGTGGTGAGCTGGAGCATCCAGGGATGCCGGTGGTACATCTCCCAGGCGTCCTCGGCGAGGATCGTGATCGTGACCCGCCAGTCGTGACTCTCTGGGGGATCGGTCAGTTCACCGTGGACCCGGTCCATCATCAGGTCGAGCAGTTCGGCGCGGCTGTGGATGTAGGTGTAGATCGTCATGGGGGAGACGCCGAGCTTTTCCGCGCCCCGGCGCACCGACAGCGAAGTGATGCCCTCGGTGTCGGCAATCTCGATCGCGGCGGTGACTATCTCGTCGACGGTGAGCTTGGGCTTGGGGCCGCGACGGGGTTTCTCGCGCACGCCCCAGAGCAGCTCGATGGTCCGCCGTGGATCGCCCGTCCCGGTGTGGTCCGCGTCCGTCATCACGTTCTCTCTACGGTGTACAGAGTTGTGTTATTCTGAACTGTACACCGTACAGAGATTGGGGCTGAGTGGCGTCTCACGACGGTTTCGGGAGTGTCGTTTTCGAACCGAAGAATCCCCCTCGGACCAGCGGATTCGTCTTCTGGAACGCCGAGGGGAACACGCCGGGGACCGGGGAGGTGACAGTCGCCCTCCCCGAGATCACCACGGTGCCGTGCGTACGACTCCCGATGGCTGAGGCACTCCCCGCGCTGCTGCGGCTTCGTGAGAGCGACGATCCCTCCGCGCGCTTCTGGAGCACGGCGGCCGCCGCGGCGTTGAAGCTGGCCGAAGCGGGCAGGCTGCTGCCCGGACTCACGGAGTCCGATGTGGACGCCTGGCGCGCGGGTCCGCTGGAACCCGCCGACGCCGCTTGGCTGCGTGAGCTGTCCGAAGCGATGCCGGCGCGGGCCCGGGCGATCCCAGGCGAGGGAAACCTGCTCCCCGCGCGGTATCCGCTGCTGCGTGCGTTCCTCGACGCCGTGGCCGACACCCTTCCCCGCACGCCCGCGGCCTCCCAGGCAGCGGGCGTCAAGGCCTTCGCCGCCGCGCCGTCACACCGTGTTCCGCAACTTCGGGACTGGGCGGCCGAGGTCGCGGCCGGGCTGGACTCCGGG
Source organism: Amycolatopsis decaplanina DSM 44594 (assembly GCF_000342005.1). Taxonomy (GTDB): domain Bacteria; phylum Actinomycetota; class Actinomycetes; order Mycobacteriales; family Pseudonocardiaceae; genus Amycolatopsis; species Amycolatopsis decaplanina. Next base: position 52,864 of record NZ_AOHO01000075.1, on the reverse strand, counting down.
GTCCGGGTCTCGGTGCGGATCGAGGCACCCGGCGACGACTTCACGATCGGCCGGTTCAGCGGGGTCGTCCAGGTGCACAGCCTCGCCGATCCCGGCGTCCTGATCGACGCGGCCGCGCTCTGGGCGGGCGACGACCGGTTCGGCCCGCGGGCCCGGATCGACGTGATGCTGGCCCTGCGCCGCGCCGCTCAGCTGTGGCCACCGCTGGAACCACTGCTCGGCGCCGCTGTTCCCGATGAGGTCGGGCTGGGAGACACCGACATCACCGAATTGCTCACCACGGCCGCGCCGCTGCTGGCCACGGCGGGCATCGACGTGCATTGGCCCGACGATCTCGTTCGCGACCTGAGCGCGAAGGCGATCGTCGGCGGCGGTGCCGCGCCGCCCGCCGATCTCCCGTCGTTCTTCGCCGGTGGCACCCTGCTGCAGTTCGACTGGCAGCTGGCTCTCGGCGGCGCACCGCTCACCGCGGCCGAAATGGACGCGCTGGCCGAGGCACACCGTCCCGTCGTGCGGTTGCGTGATCAGTGGGTGCTCGTCGACCCGGCGCTGGCGGCGAAGGTGCGGGATCGCGCACTGAAGCCGCTCACACCGATCGACGCGCTCGGCGCCGCCTTGACCGGGACGGCCGAGGTCGACGGCGAACGCGTCGACGTCCTCACCGACGGCTGGCTCGCCGCGTTACGGGAACGGCTGCTCGCCCCGCCCGAACCGCAGGCACCGCCACCAGGCCTGGCCGCGACCCTGCGCGACTACCAGATGCGCGGCCTGCAGTGGCTCACCGCCATGACGTCGATCGGGCTCGGCGGCTGTCTCGCCGACGACATGGGGCTCGGCAAGACGATCACGCTGATCTCGCTCCACCTGCATCGCGCGAACGGCCCGACGCTGGTCGTCTGCCCGGCCTCCCTGCTGGGGAACTGGGAACGCGAGATCACCCGGTTCGCCCCCGGCGTCCCGGTGCGGCGGTTCCACGGCACCGAACGCTCACTCGAAGAACTCGGCGACGGCTTCGTGCTCACGACCTACGGCACACTGCGCGTCGACCCGGAACCGCTGGGAGCTGTCCACTGGGGACTGCTGGTCGCCGACGAGGCCCAGCACGTCAAGAACCACCGCTCCGGCACGGCGAAGGCGTTGCGGACACTGACGTCGTCGGCGCGGGTGGCGCTGACGGGCACACCGGTGGAGAACAACCTCACCGAGCTGTGGGCGATCCTCGACTGGACGACACCGGGTCTGCTCGGCAGCATGGCCGATTTCCGCCGGGTATGGGCGAAACCGGTCGAGTCCGGAAAGGACCCGGACGCCGCGGAACGCCTGTCCCGGCTGGTCCGCCCGTTCCTGTTGCGCCGCCGCAAATCCGATCCGGGGATCGCGCCGGAGCTGCCCGCCAAGACGGAGACCGACCGTCCGGTGACGCTCACCGCCGAGCAGGCGGCCCTGTACGAGGCGACGGTCCGCGAGCTGATGGCCGAGATCGCCGGGAGCGAGGGCATCGCGCGCCGCGGCCGGATCGTCAAGCTGCTCACCGGGCTCAAGCAGATCTGCAACCACCCCGCGCAGTACCTCAAGGAGCCGTCGGAGGCGGTGCTGGACGGACGATCGGGCAAGCTCGAACTGCTCGACGAACTCCTGGGCACGATCCTCGCCGAGGACGGCGCGGTGCTGGTGTTCACGCAATACGTCGCCATGGCGCGGTTGCTGGAACGTCATCTCGCACAGCGTGGGATCGGCACACAGCTGCTGCACGGCGGCACGCCGGTGCCCAAACGCGAGGATCTCGTGCGCCGGTTCCAGGCCGGTGAGGTGCCGGTGTTCCTGTTGTCGCTCAAGGCCGCGGGGACCGGGCTCAACCTGACCCGCGCCGATCACGTCGTGCACTACGACCGCTGGTGGAACCCTGCGGTGGAGGACCAGGCGACCGACCGCGCGTACCGGATCGGGCAGACCAGGCCGGTGCAGGTGCACCGGCTCATCGCCGAGGGCACGGTCGAGGACCGGATCGCGGCGATGCTGCGGGAGAAACGCGCGCTGGCCGACGCGGTGCTCGCCGGCGGCGAGGCCGCCCTGACCGAATTGACCGACGAGGAGCTGGCCGATCTGGTCGAGTTGAGGAGCCGCCGATGAGCACTCCCGAAGACCGCGTCCGGGGTTTCCCCGCTTTCGGCGCCCAAGGTGGACGCGGCCAGTTCGCCTGCTCGTGGTGGGGCCGCGCGTGGATCAGCGCGATGGAGGACACCGCGCTGGATCTGCGGCAGCTCAAACAGGGCCGCAAGTACGCCGCGGCGGGCCGGGTCGGTCCGATCACGGTCAGCCCGGGGCGGATCGCCGCCGTGGTGGACGATCAAGAGGGCCAGTACCGCACCGAGGTCCGTCTCGCGGAACTGACCGGTGACGAGTGGGACCGGTTCCTCGACCGGGTCGCCTCGCGTGCAGGACATCTCGCCGCGCTGCTGGACCGGGACATGCCCCACGACCTCGTCGAGGCGGCCGACGACGCCGGAGTGCATCTGCTGCCCGGAATCGGTGACCTCGACCCGGACTGCGACTGCCCCGGCTGGGAGCTGCCGTGCCGCCATGCCGCGGCGCTGTCGTTCCAGGCCTCGTGGCTGCTCGACGCGGATCCGTTCGTGCTGCTGCTGATGCGCGGCAAGGGGGAACGGGAGCTGCTCGACGAGTTGCAGCGGCGCAACGCTCCTCGGTTCGTGCGCACCGGGGACGACGACATCGCGCCCGAGCGGGCGTACGCCGACGAGCCGGGTCCGTTGCCGGATCTCGCCGGGTTCACGCCCGCCGTAGGCCCGACCGTGCCCGGGGCGCCCGGCATCCCGGCCGAGACCTTCGCTCTGCTGGTCGCCAACGCGGGGCAGATGGCCGGTGCGCTGCTGGCGTCGCAGCCGAAGCTCACCCGCAAACAGGACGCCGTCCGCCTGGCCGCCACTCGTCCTGAGACAGCCGAGAGACTGCGTCCGGCCGAGAGCGGCGAGGACTTCGACCGCGCGGTGCTCGCCTGGCGGCACGGTGGCCGCGCCGGTCTCGAGGTCCTCGAGACCACGTGGACCCCGCCGTCGCAGGCGATGGGCCGGGCACGGGCCGCCTTCGCCGAGGTCGTGGACGATCCCGGGGAAGGCCTGGACATCGAACGCAACCACTGCACCGTCCACGGAACCGGTGTGCAGGTGCGGCTGGGCAAGGACGGGCTCTGGTACCCGTACCGGGATCAGTGGCCCGCCGGTCCGCCCGAAGCCGATCCAGGCGCGCTGTTCGCCGCGTTGCTCGGCTGATCCCACTGCCGTCCTCGCCGCAGCTGATCCAGCTGCGGCGAGGACAGGTGGAGGATCCGATACCGGACCTCGTCCGACTCCGGCGCCTCGCCCGCCCACAGGCTGTAACGGACGACCTGCCAGGTCCGAGGATCGACGGCCAGCGCGCCGGAATGCGCTCCGTCCTGCCGCAGATGCTCGTGAAGCCCGTCGAGAGCGTCGCCGAGGAAGGCGGCCGGGTCGGTCTCGCCGGGGATCCGCATGACGTGCTTTCCGGCCGCGATCGGGGAAGAGCCGAACGCGGGTCCTTCCTCGAAGCCGAGCACGGTCCAGTGCTGCACGGCGGGACGCCCGAAGGATTCGACGATGCCACTGAACGGGCCGCCGAACAGGAAGGCGTTCATCCCGGTCTCGTCGTGCCACAGGTAGAAGGGCGAGTACTGGTTCAGCGTCGAACCGTCGACGCCGCGCTCACGGATCCCGTAGACCTTCAGCCCCAGGCCGCCGAAGTCGTCGAGCAGATGCCCGCGAGTGGCCACGCGTTCACGGATGATGCCCATGTCGTAGTCGGCGGGGAGGGTGATCTCGTACTGCATCGCATGCATAACGTACATACTAGTAGGTACAGAGCTCACCTTCGACCAGCCCGACCGGGGACCGCGGGCGAAATTCATCGCCGGCCTGAACTGATCCCGTTATTTCTTGCTGAGCCGAACGATCCCTTCGTCATCCCGTACCGCGACGACGACGATCACCTGCCGGTTGATCTGGTGGACCATCCCGGCCGGACCGGACACCGCCCCGCCCATCCCGCCGGAAGCCGGGGCGAGACCCACCTTCCCGGCCTGGACCGCGACCGCGAGCGGACCGGCGCCGCCGTCGTTGGGGATCTGGTCGCCGGTCCGGACCAGCACCTCGCACTCCCCATCGGCACAGGCTCTCAGGTCCCGTCCGTCCGCCGCGACGAACGGCATGCCGGACGGGGCCGCCGCCTCCATCATCGGCGCACGCTCCGCGGAAGGCCTCGAACTCGCGGCGGCGAAGATCGGTGTCGGGGTGGCCGTCGCGCAGCCGGCGGCGAACAGCGCCAGGGGAATCAGGACCAGGCATCTTCGGCGATCGACCATGACCGAGGAACGTAGCCGACGCGCGAGCCCTTGCATGCACCCGAATTCCGCAATCCTGCGGCTGTTCGCAGTGCTCTGCGGCGGTCCTGCCGGAGGAATCGACCGGTCCGCCGCAGCACGTGGTCATACGGGCACTGAGAGTCCGGCTCGCCGGAAGCGACGATATCGGTCACCCAGGCGCCGCTCGCCGGGTTCATGACCCAGGCAAAGGCGTGACTCGCGTGATCAGACACCGAACTCACGTGATTGGACGGCGCACTCGGGTGTTCGCCATCTGATCACGCGAGATCCGTCTCTGATCACGCGAGTGCGCCGCCTGATCACGCGAGATCGTCCAACTCGCCCGCGCAGGATGCCTTCGCTCAGACCTCCGCGCGCGCGATGATCGCCCGCGCGTCCACTCCGGACGGAAGCGTCCCGAACGCGACACCCCAGTCGCCACCCAGCCGCGACGCGCAGAACGCGTCGGCCACCGCCGGTGTCCCGTGCCGCACCAGCAACGAACCCTGCAGCACCAGTGCCATCGACTCGACCAGCCGCCGCGCCCGGTACTCGATGTCCGAGAGATCCGACAACTCCTTGCGGAGCCTGCCCACCGCGTCGTCCAGCCGCACGTCGGCACCGGACGCCTGCTCGACCTCCGCGAAATACGCCGCCACCGACTCCGGCTGCTTCGCCATCGCCCGCAACGCGTCCAACGCCGCGACGTTGCCCGAACCCTCCCAGATCGACATCAGCGGAGCCTCACGGTAGAGCCGCGGCATCCCCGATTCCTCGACGTACCCGTTCCCGCCCAGGCATTCCAGCGCCTCCACCGCGTGCGACGGACCACGCTTGCACACCCAGTACTTCGTCACCGCCAGCCCCAGCCGTCGGAACGCCTGCTCCTGCTCGTCATCCGGCCGGTCGGTGGCCGACGCCAGCCGCATCCCGACCGTCGTCGCCGCCTCGGACTCCACGACGAGGTCCGCCAGCACGTTGCCCATCAGCGGCTGGTCCACCAGGTTCGCCCCGAACGCGCGCCGATGCCGTGCGTGGTGCACGGCCCGCACGGCGCCGTACCGCATCCCCGACGCGCTCCCGACCGCGCAGTCCAGCCGGGTGTTGTTCACCATCTCGATGATGGTGCGCACCCCGCGGCCTTCCTCGCCGATCAGCCAGCCGATCGCGTCGTCGTACTCGATCTCCGACGACGCGTTGGACCGGTTGCCCAGCTTGTCCTTCAGCCGCTGCAACCGGATCCCGTTGCGTGAGCCGTCCGGCAGGACCCGGGGGAGCAGGAAGCACGACAGCCCACCCGGCGCCTGAGCCAGTGTCAGGAACATGTCCGACATCGGCGCCGAGGTGAACCACTTGTGCCCGACGATCACATAGCTGCCGTCACCCAGCGGACGCGCCGTGGTCGTGTTCGCCCGGACGTCGGAACCGCCCTGCTTCTCCGTCATCGACATCCCGGCGATGAGCCCGCGCTTCGAACTCGGCTCACGCAGCCCGAAGTCGTACTCCGTCGCCGCCAGCAACGGCTCGTACCGCGCGGAGAGCTCGGGATTGAACCGCAACGCCGGAACCGCCGCGTACGTCATCGAAATCGGGCACGTGTGCCCCGCGTCGACCTGGCCCCAGACGTACATCTTCGCCGCCCGCGCCGCGTGCGCGCCCGGCCGGGGATCCCGCCACGGTGCCGCGTGCAGCCCGTAGGACACCGCGACATCCATCAGCTCGTGCCAGTACGGATGGAACTCGACCTCGTCGATCCGGTTCCCGACCCGGTCATGCGTCCGCAGCACCGGCTCGTTCTCGTTGACCAGCCTGCCCCACTCCTGGGCCTGCTCACTCCCGGCCAGCCTGCCGAGGGCGTGCACCTCGGCCACCGCCCAGCCCGCGCCCGCCCGCTCCAGCCCTTCCAATAAGGCCGGATCGGCGGCGACGTCGTACTCCGCCAGCGGCGGGACCTGATTGGTGACCTCATGAGTGACCGGCATCGGAACCTCCCAAGGAACGCAGGACGAAAGTGCGCAGCCCGGACACCTCGTCCGCGCTGCCGGTGGTCAACGGGCCGATCAGCACCTCGGCCGCCGCCCCGACGAGCGCCGCCGCGGTGACGTCCGCGTCCTGGGCGGGCAGCACCCCGGACCGGACGCCGTCCGCCACGTGCTGGGCCACGACGTCACGGAAAGCACGCCGGAACACCAGCCGCTCGGCCTCGATCGGCGCGTCGACAGGCTCGGCCAGCAGCGCGTATGCCATCCGCGGGGTCTTCAACGCCCGGCTCGCGAAAGTGTCGAAGACCGCCACGACCCGCTCGGCAGGCGTGCCGGGCCGCTCCGACACCTCGCGCACAGCCTCGACCTCACGCGTGACTACCTTGCGGAACAACTCCACGACCAGCGCGGCCTTGGTGGGGAAGTGGCGGTACACGCTCCCGACCGCCACCCCGGCCCGCTCCGCGACCGCCGACACCGAGCAGCCCGCGTACCCGCGCTCGGCCAACTGCTCCATGGCGGCGGCGAGGAGGGCGTCGCGCTGGGCGTCCAGGCGCTCCTGGACTTTCGGTGTACGGCGATACGGCACTCAAGAAGTGAAGCACCGATTCACACCTTCAGTCAACGCACCCTGGCGAGCTCCTCGACGGCCTTGACGATGCCCTTCTTGTCATAAGCGCCGGTCGGCATGGTCGCCGCGTGGGCATGGCGGACCACACCGCCCCGGTCGATCAGCACGCTGCCCGACTGCTGCAACATCTTCTTCGCCAACCCGAAGGCCTCATGCGGCGTACCACTCCGACCGGTGACCACCCGGAACGGCACCCCGCGCTTCGCTCGCCACGCTTTGGCCTCCGCCCTGCCCTCGGGGACGGCGACCAGCACACGCACATTCGCGGCGGCCAACTCCCCGGCCCGCCCCACGAGGTCCTTCACATGGCTGTTGCAGACAGGACACGTGGTCGAACGCATGAAATAGATCAGCACGTTGTCCGTACCGCGGTGATCCGAAAGCCGGACGACCTGCCCGGCCGTGTCCTCCAGAACGACATCAGGGACCGTGGAACCGATTTCGAGCATGAAGACTCCTCAAGAAAAAGTGGAACGAAGATCAGGAAGCGGGGTTGTCGAGAAAGGCCCGGACCGTCGCCCGCGCGCGATGCAGCCGGGACTTCATCGCGGCCGTGCTCAGACCGAGCGCGTCGGCGACCGCCCGGCCCGAATGGCCCTGGATGTCACGCATGATCAACACGCGACGCTGATCAGCGGGCAACTCGGCGATCGCCGCGGCCACCCGTTGCGCCTCGAGCCGATCCAAGGCGTCTTCCTCGGCCGACACCATCACGACGGAATTCGCCAGATCGTCACCACGCAACGTCCGGCGCGCCCGCCGGAGGCATTCGTTGCGCACGATCCGGAACATCCACGACGCAAGCGCGCCGGTGGCTCGCAGTGTGCCGATCTTCCGATACAGGATGATCAGCGCTTCCTGCGCCGAATCCTCCGCATCCTCCGGCGAGGCACACAGCGACCGCGCGAACCGCTGCACATGCGGATGGGAACCCGAGACCAAAGCGGCGATGGCGGACGCGTCGCCGCCCTGTGCCGCGACGATCAACGAGTCCCTCGGCCAATCGGCCTCCACGACAACCTCCTCCCGCACCGAGCTTGTCCCGGCCCTTACAAGAGCCGGGCACCCCACAAAAGGATTCAGCCCGCCCCAAGTGACCCCGCTCACCCCAGCAGGCGCACCACGAATCCCACGTCACCCGATGGCATGATCGCCGCTATGACATGGACCGCCCCCGAGGTGACCCGACCGTCCGGCGACACCGCCGCCGACGAGCGGATCCTCCTGCCCTCCCTGCTGGCCTGGCACCGCAGCACCTTCCTCCACAAACTCGCCGGCCTCACTGGAGAACAACTCGCCCAGGCGTCGGTCCCGCCGTCGAACATGACCCTCCTCGGCCTCATCCGTCACCTCGCCAAGGTCGAACGCTTCTGGTTCCGCCTGCGCTACGCCGCTCAGGACATCGAACCCCTCTACGACCCCGCCCTCGGCAAGGACCACGACTTCGAAGTCCTCGACGCCGCCAAAGCCGAGGAGGCGTACGACATCCTCCTCGAAGAGATCCGGCTGGCCGACGAAGCCGCCGCCGGAGGATCCCTCGACGACACCTTCGACCTTCGACCTCGGCGGGAACCCGTTCTCGCTGCGCATGCTCTACGTCCACATGATCGGCGAATACGCCCGCCACAACGGCCACGCCGACCTCATCCGCGAACGCGTCGACGGCCACACGGGAGCCTGACCATGGAATACGGATTCATCGGCGCCGGCGAGATCACCGCCGCCATCGTCGAAGGCCTCAGCAAGGACATCGCCGACCCGCCCTCGATCTTCCTCTCACCCCGCAGCCGCAGCGTCGGACAAGAACTCTCGGCCCGCTTCGCCAACGTCGAAGTCCGTGACAGCAACCAAGCCGTCGCCGACAGCGCCACGACGATCGTCCTCGCCGTCCGCCCGCCGATCGCCGAAGAAGTCCTCCGGGACCTCACCTTCCGGCCCGACCACGTCCTGATCAGCGCTCTCGCCGGCGTCCCGCTCGCTCGACTGCGCGACTGGGCGGCCCCCGCGGGCGAGGTCGTCCGGAGCATCCCGCTGCCCCCGGCCGCACGCCGCCAAAGCCTCACCGCGATGTACCCCGACAACCCCCGAGCCCGAGCCCTCTTCGACAGCATCGGCGGCAGCGTCGTCCCCGCCGCGGAGAAGGATCTCGACGTCTTCAGCGGCGCCACGGCCACCTTCGCCGCCCACCTGGACTATCTCGGCACCATCGCCGCCTGGATGACCGAGCAGGGCATCGAGGACACCACGGCGACCACCTTCACCAGCCACATCTTCGGTCAGCTCGGCCACTCCCTGCTGGAGCAGAGCGGCTCCCTCGAAACCCTCACCGGCAAGCACATGACCCCCGGCGGCCTCAACGAACAATTCCTCACCGAACTGCGCACCAGCGGCGTTCCCGACACCGTCCGCCAGGCCCTCGACGGAATCCTCGCCAGACTGCGGGACAAGTGACCATCATCGACAGGCTCCGGGCGGCGGGGTGCGTCTTCGCCGAAGACGAAGCCCGGCTCCTCACCGCCGAAGCCCGCACCCTTGCCGACCTCGACACCATGGTCCAACGCCGCATCGACGGCGAACCACTCGAAGTCATTCTCGGCTGGGCGGAGTTCCACGGACTCCGCATCGTCGTCGAACCCGGCGTCTTCGTGCCACGGCAACGATCCGAACTCCTCGTCCGCCACGCAGTCGCCCTCGCCGGACCGGGGGCGGTCGTCCTCGACCTCTGCTGCGGTACCGGCGCACTCGGCGCCGCCATCGCCGCCGAACTCGGCGAAATCCGGCTCTACGCGGCCGACATCGAACCCGCCGCCGTCCGCTGCGCCCGCACCAACGTCGCCCGAGCCGGGGGAGAGGTCTTCGAAGGCGACCTCTGCACACCACTTCCCGCGGCGCTACGAGGCGCTGTCGACATCCTGGTCGTCAACGCCCCGTACGTCCCCACCGACGCCATCGCGATGATGCCGCCCGAAGCGCGCGACCACGAACCCCGCGTCGCACTCGACGGCGGGCACGACGGCGTCGACGTCCACCGCCGCGTCGCCGCCGAAGCACCACAATGGCTCGCACCCGGCGGGCACCTGCTGATAGAAACCGGGGAAAGCCAGGCCGCGAGCACCGCGGAAGCCATGGCGCACAACGGGTTGACCCCCGAAGTGATCACCGACGACGAGCTGTACGCGACGATTGTTGTCGGAGCCAGGGGATAGGGTCGCCGCCGTGACCGACTACCTCCAAACGACCCGCACCGCCTACGACACGGTCGCGGCCGACTACGCCGAACTCCTCCGCGATCACCTCGCCGGATCCACCTGGGACAGAGCCATGCTCGGCACGTACGCCGAACTCGTACAGGCCGCCGGCGGCGGCCGCGTCGCCGAAATCGGCTGTGGACCCGGCCGCATCACCGAGCACCTCCACAACCTGGGGCTCGACATCCACGGCGTCGACCTTTCCCCGGGAATGGTCGCCGTCGCCCGGAAGTGGTACCCGCATTTGGACTTCCAGATCGGGGAGATGCCCGGTTTGTCCTTTGAGGACGATGCACTGGCCGGCGTCGTGGCGTGGTACTCGATCATCCACACGCCACGGGAGCGACTTCCGGAGATCTTCGCCGACTTCAACCGGATCCTCGCCCCGGGCGGCCATCTGCTGGTGGCCTTCCAGGTAGGCGACGAAGTGCGCCACATCGAGCACGCGTACGGACACGACATCTCCTGTGACGCCTACCGCCTGTCGCCTGAGAAGATCACCACGCAACTGGGGGAGACCGGATTCAGCGTGATCTCCACCCTCGTCCGTGAGCCTTCCGAGGAATTCGAAAAAACGCCACAGGCATACCTGATCGCCCGTAAGCAGTAGCTCAAGGACGCCGAGCCTCGATGAGCCAGGCCGCCGAGCCATAGAAAACGCCTCGGTCGGCCTGGTGCTCGGCGAGGTCGGCACGCAAATCCTCGATGGCCGCGGCACGCCTGGCCTCGTCCAGGTCGCTCAACCGCCCACCGTGCTGCTCGACGATGAAGTCGGCCGCATCGTCGACATCCTGACCGAAGTACATCGGCTTGTTCACCGCGGTGCACCGGACGTCGGTGTACCCGGCTGAGTTCAACAGCTCTTCGATCTCGAGCTGGTCGCTCAGCGCGGGATCCGAGGACGGCACCTCACGACCGGCCGCGAAGATCGTCCGGAAGGTGGTGATCCATTCGTTGAGCCGCAACGGTTGCCAGGTCAGCAGGACCAGACGGCCGCCGGGCCGGGTCGCCCTGGCCAGATTGGCGAACGCGGCCAGGGGAGTACCGAAGAACATCGATCCGTGCCTGCTGATCACCACGTCGAACCGCGCCTCGGCGAACGGATGGACCTGCGCGTCCACCTGTTCGAAAGAGACGTTGGGAACACGTTCCTGCTCGGCGAGCCGGCGAGCGACACCGAGCATCTCGCTGGAGAGGTCGACACCCAGCGCGGAACCATCAACGGCCAGCCGCGCCGCGTCCAGCGTCGTCTGACCCGCACCGCAGCCGACGTCGAGAACGTTGTCCGCCGGCCGGATATCGGCAGCGGCGAAGAACGTGTCGCGATAAGCCGCGACACCGTCGTTGAACCGCTGCGCGCGCTTCGCCCAAAGCGCGCCGTCGTCACCGTCCCACGCCTTCAACATCCGCTCGTTGGTCGGATCAACACGCACAGCGGTGCTCTCGGACATTTCCGCAACCCCCAGATTCGGCTTCCAGAGACGACCATAGCGCGACACGGCAGGTCCCTCAGTCAAGCAACCCAGGAGGGAAGACGCTCACGGCTGTTACTTGACATAATGTACATTATCGGCATTTTGATCGACCTGGACGACGAGCGCCGAGAGGGGTCTCTGGCGCAGGTCAAAGTGACCTTTCGTCGCATGCCACACAGGGAAAGCTCTCTTCGCCGCATCGGACGCGGGCTTGGCTCCCTTCGGTCCATCCTGACTCACTCGGCCTTGAGGCCCTGGAGGGCCGCAAAGTCACCCCCGGGGACATGAAACGGATGACCGATCACTCGGCCTCAATACGTCACTGTGACGAATCAATCCAGCCGCCTTGGGTGTCGTCGATCAATGGAGGCATCAATCTCGACTGATCTCACTGGGCGACCTGGCTGGGTGGCTACCTTGACGTCTTGGGATCTCCTGGTGGTCCACGCGTCCAGAACGGGTCATTCAAGACGAAAAACACCGGAAACAACCCTTCGGGACACATCTGGGAGCGGCGAGCGAGTCAAGGTCCCCCGCGAGGGAGTTTCCGGATTCATCGCTCCGTTTCATGCATAATCGCTATTATGCATGAAACGGAATATAACCCAGTGTAAGACTGTCGGTGCCATGCGGTACAAGATGCTCATGAGGGTTTCCGAGGCACAGCAAGCCTTTTTCGCCGCACGTCGTCCCCGTAAGGATTCTCCTCACACCACGGACGCCTACCGCCGCGACCTCGCCGGCATCACCGCTCTGCTGCTCCGCGAACTGGACCGCTCCCCTGACGACCTCACAGTCGAGATGCTCACTGCCCAAGCGCTCCGTAGCGCCTTCGGTGCCTTCGCGGACACCCACGCGAAGAGTTCGGTTCTACGCGCATGGTCGACCTGGAACCAGTTCCTGACCTTTTGCGTGTCCGACGGGCTGCTCGCGGGCAATCCGATGGGCGCGGTCGCCCGGCCGAAGGCGCCACCGTTGACGCCGAAACCGTTGCGGGGCGAGGAAACCCCGGAGCAGTTGCTCGCGGCGGCCGCCGATGGTTCGCGCCGGGCGCGGGACCCCTGGCCGGAGCGGGACGTCCTGGTGATCGCGCTCGGGCTGGTCGCCGGACTGCGTGCCGCGGAGATGAGGGCGCTGACGGCGCGATCGCTGGTCGGTCGTCAGGGCGAGATGCGGTTGCACGTCCATGGCAAAGGAAGTCGGGACCGATCGATCCCGGTGCAGCCGATCATGGAGAAGATCATCGAGGAGTACCTGGCCTCGTGTCGCCGTCGGTTCCCGCAGCAGCGATTCGGGCCCTCCACTCCCCTTCTCCGGGATCGTGCCGGCGAGCCGATCGGCCGCGGCGCGCTGGAGTACCTGGTCAAATCCTGCTACCGGTGGGCGGGACTGCACGACCGCGTGCCGGTCGGAGCGAACCTCCACGCGTTGCGACACACCTTCGCGACGCGGCTGGCGGAGGACGGCGCGACGGCGTCGGAGATCATGGCGCTGCTGGGGCACGCGAGCCTGGCGACCAGTCAGAACTACATCGAGGCGACCGGTCGTGAGCAGCGGGCGGCGGCCGCGAGCAACCGGACGTACCGGGCGCTGGACGGGATCGTGTAGGTCAGCGGAGCTGTTCGAGGTCCTTGGCGGCTTGGGCGATTTCGCCGGCGAGGCTGCGGAGTTCGGCGACGGAAGCGCCGTCGTCGGCCGCGGTGACGACGTCTTCGGCGGCGCAGCGGAGTTGGAAGAGCCTGTCCTGCAGGGTGGCGATCTCGGTGTCGGAGAGGACGACGGCGTCTTCGGGGAGGCCGCTGCGCTGGAGGGCGGTGCGGCGTTCGTAGGCCCGCTGGCGACAGGATTGCCCACAGTAGCGGCGGCGCCTGCCGACGTTGCCGCCTTGTTCGAGTCGTCGGCCGCACCAGCCGCAGTGTTTGGGTGCGCCCGCACGGCGTAACTCGGACACCTCTTCGGCGGACGTCTTCGGGTGTTCGGCCACTTCCCTCACGGGTCAGACCCTAGCTGGCCATCCGGCGATCATGCCGCGGCCAGGACCGAAGTGCACACTAGTGGGGTGCCGACACTGTTTCCGTACCTCGCCGACCCGCTCCCGCGTGCCTTCGCCCATCGGGGCTGGCACCTCGGTGACCTGGAAGGACTGGAGAACTCGTTGCCGGCCTTTCAGCAGGCGGTGGCGGAGGGTTACCGCTATCTCGAAACGGATGTGCACGCGACGTCGGATGGCGTGGTGGTCGTTCATCATGACGCGTCCTTGGACCGGACGACGGACGGTGCGGGGTTGATCTCCCGGCAGACGTGGGCCCAGCTGCGGACGGTGAAGGTCGGGGGTCGTGCGCCGTTGTCGCGGCTCGAGGACGTCCTCGAGGAGCTGCCCGAGGCGCGGTTCAACATCGATGTGAAGTCGAACGAGGCGGTGGAGCCCTTCGTGCGGACGATCGAGCGGACCGGCGCGCATGACCGGGTCGCGGCGGCGTCGTTCTCCGATGCGAGGCTGGCGCGGATCCGGAAGCTGGCGGGGCCGAAGCTGCTGACGGCGATGGGACCGCGTTCGGTGGCGGTGATGTGGGCGAACGGGTTCCTGCCGCTGGTTTCCCTGCGTGCTTTGTCGCGGGGTGCGATGGCGCAGGTGCCGGTGCGGCAGGGGCGGTTGAAGGTGGTGGACCGGGCGTTCCTGCGGCAGGCGACGCGCGGGGGTTTCGAGGTGCACACGTGGACGGTGGACGATCCGGCGGAGATGCGGCTCTTGCTGGATCTGGGGGTGCACGGGATCGTGACGGATCGGCCGGATCTGCTGCGTGAGGTGCTTCGGGAGCGGGGTTCCTGGCCCTCTTGATCCGCCATTGGTCACCTACTTGCGACGACAGCGCAAGTAGGTGACCAATGGCGGGTGGGTTACCGGGGTGGTTTGCCGTTCCAGGCGGCGTCCCAGGTCTTGGGTCCGAGCCGGCCTGAGTCGTTGATGCCGTTGGCTCGCTGGAGGGCGAGCACGGCTTCGCGGGTTTTGTCGTAATAGCAGCCTGTTCCGGTGAAGCCGTAGCCGAAGGCGTTCATCCGTAGCTGGAACTGCTTGAGCGGTGCCGCGCAGTCGCCGTAGGCGTAGACGACGCCGGGCCAGTCGGGTTTGGGGCCGCCGGGCGGAGCGGGCGGGTTGGGATTCGGCTTGGGCGGAGGCGGCGGGGCGGGCTGTCCTCCCCCGCCGATGTAGGCGGAGTCGGCGTAGGACGGGACACGTTTGCTGCGGCCGTCGCTGTCGTTGCGGAAGCCGAGTTTGCCGGCGCATTCCCAGGGTTGCCAGCCGCGCATGCGGTAGAGGTAGAGGGCCCGGTAGTCCTGTTCGCGTGGGCTGGCCTGGTCCGGTCGGCCGGTGCCGCCGACGCTGCGCCAGGTGGGCAGGTCGAACTGGTAGGCGCCGTAGTAGCCGTTGCCGGTGTTGATGTTGTAGCGCCCGCTCGATTCACACATGCGGAGCTTGGCCCAGTGGGAGCCGTGGGGATCCGCTGCGGCGGATCCGGTGGTGGCGAGCTGCAGGCCCGTCACGGCGAGGGCGAGCAGGAGCGTTCTCGCCACTACGCGGTGTGCTGTGCGAAGGCGATGGGTCCTCATGGGCGGAACAGTAAATACCGGACACTTGCTTCACAAGAGTCACAGATTGCACTCCAGCCTCACACGAAACACACGGGGATCGTGGCAGCGACACGCCGACGACGGTCGGGAAGGTGTCCGGGAAGGGTTCGTCCAGCGTCGAAACGAACACGGTCCGGCCTCGTGCCGGACAGGGCGGTGTGATCACCAGTAGTCTCCCGCTGACCTCGACGTTCTCGACTTCAGGAGCAGTGCATGACGGTGGCCGTGACCCGTGAACGCAAGCGGGTGTGGCGGGCTTGGTACCTCTACGACTGGGCCAATTCGCCGTTCTATTCGTCGGTGATCACCGTCTTCGGAGCGCTCTATTTGAGTGAGATCGCGTCCGCGGACGCGAAGACGAATTTCACCCTTAACGGGGACAGGCCGTGTACCGATTCGAGTGGAGCTTCGAGCACCCTGCAGAGCTGCGACGTCTCGTTGTTCGGGCTGCACTTCCCGGCGGGTTCGCTGTGGGGGTATCTGCTGTCGATCGCGACGGTGACGCAGGTGCTGGTTCTGCCGATCGCCGGCGCGATCGCGGACCGGAGCAGGCACAAGCGGCGGATCCTCGGCGGGTTCGCGTTCCTGGGCGCGGTGGCGTCGGCGCTGATGTTCTTCATCGCGGGGACGAACTGGGAGATCGGTGTCTGGACGTTCATCCTGGCGAACATCGGTTACGGCGGTGCGCTGGTCGTCTACTACTCGTTCCTGGTGGACATCGCGGAGCCGGACGAGCGGGACGCGGTGTCGTCGAAGGGCTGGGCGTTCGGTTATCTCGGTGGTGGTCTGGCGCTGGCGTTGCAGCTGGGCTTCTTCATGGGGCACGACTTCTTCGGGGTGAGCGAAGGCCTGGCGATCCAGATCTGCTTCCTGACGTCGGGGATCTGGTGGGCGGTGTTCACGGTCCCGGCGGTGCGGGCACTCCCCCAGACTCATGTGCCGAAGTCGGCCGAGCGTGGCCTGTCGGTGCTGACGGCCGGGTTCAAGGAGCTGAAGCAGACGATCAAGGAAGCGAGGGCCTATCCCCTGACGCTGGCGTTCCTCGGCAGCTACCTGATCTTCACCGACGGGATCACGACGGTGGTGGCGGTGTCGGCGCAGTACGGCAAGGACGAGCTGAAGTACAGCACCCAGGTGCTGATCGTCACGATCCTGGTGATCCAGTTCCTGGCGTACGCCGGGGCGATGATCCACGGTGCGATCGCGGCCCGGATCGGGGCGAAGAAGACAATCTTGGGCAGTCTGGTGGCCTGGGTGGTCGTGCTGACCTTCGCCTTCTTCATCGAGGCCGGTCAACCGCTGCAGTTCTACGCGGTGGCGGTGGGGATCGGGCTGGTGCTGGGCGGGACGAACGCGTTGTCGCGGTCGTTGTTCGGGCAGATGATCCCCGAGGGAAAGGATGCGCAGTACTTCTCGCTGTACGTGGTCGGTGAGCGGGGTACTTCGTGGCTGGGTCCCCTGCTCTTCGCGGCGGTCGGGCAGATCACCGGCTCGTTCCGATGGGCGATCATCGCGTTGGTGATCTTCTTCGTGCTCGGTTTCGTGTTCGTGTGGCTGGTGCCGGTGCGCCGGGCGATCGAGGCGGCGGGCAACCGACCACCGGCGGTGCTGTGAGGGCGGAGGGTGCCGATAGGGTCGACCGTCGTGACCGTACTGAAGGAGAGTGGCCCGGATCCCACGGACGCGTTGTCGTCGGTGCCGGTGGCGGGTTCACGGCGGGGTGTGCCGGTCGTCGGAAAGTTGAAGTTCTGCTACGGGCCGATGGACTGCGGGAAGTCGACGCTGGCGTTGCAGATCGACCACAACCATGCGCGGCAGGGTCGTCGCGGGATGGTGCTGGTGCGACACGACCGGTCCGGGGAGCCGCAGATCACCAGCCGGATCGGGTTGACGCGCAAGGCGATCGAGGTGGGGAACGAGACCGATCTGCGGTTGCTGGTGCGTGAGCAGTGGGCGGCGGGACGGCACGTGGACTATCTGATCGTCGACGAGGCGCAGTTCTTGTCGCCTGACCAGGTGGATCAGCTGGCCGAACTGGCCGATGACGTCCAGATCGACGTGTACTGCTTCGGAATCGCGACGGATTTCCGGAGTGTGCTGTTCCCCGGTGCCGCGCGGTTGTTCGAGCTGGCGGACGAGTTGCAGCCGGTTCAGGTCGAGGTGTTGTGCTGGTGCGGGCAGACGGGGCGGTTCAACGCGCGAGTGTCCGACGGTGAGGTTTTGCGAGCCGGGGACACCGTGGTGGTGGCGGACACCGAGCAGTTCGTAGTTGAAACTTCACAGGCATCACGGTCCCAGGGTGAACCGAACACGGTCCGTTATCAGGTATTGTGCCGTCGGCACTTTCGACTGGGTGACTTGGGGCCCTCCTCGGGCCAACACGGTCAGTTACGATTGACGTGACAGGCGTACTACTAGCCCATCTGGGGGATATCCGCACCAAGATGGCCGTATTGACGTCACGCCAGAGCGCGAAATCACTCCTACTAGGAGAAGCTGTTGCCACCGGGTGACACAGCTCATCGTGAGCAAGGACATGGTGTTCAGGGAATCCTCTGGCCCCCTCCGTCGTTGCATAGGGTGAGCATCACCCTGGCTCCACCCGGAGCTGACTGAAAGGACCCCCATCATGGCCGACCGTGTTCTCCGTGGAAGCCGGCTGGGAGCGGTCAGCTACGAGACCGACCGCAACCACGACCTCGCGCCTCGCCGCACCGTGCGCTACGCCTGCCCCAAGAACCACGAGTTCGAGGTGCCCTTCTCCGACGACGCCGAGATCCCCTCGGTGTGGGAGTGCAGGCTGCACGGCAGCGAGTCCGAGATCGTGGACGGCGGGCAGCCGGAGCAGAAGAAGGTCAAGCCCCCGAGGACGCACTGGGACATGCTCCTGGAGCGCCGTTCCATCCCGGAGCTCGAAGATCTGCTCAACGAACGTCTCGCCGAGCTGAAAGGACGCAGGACCACCCGGTCCGCCTGACGCACGGCACAAGTAGCTAGCCCCACCACGAACCGGCGAAGCCCCCGCGATTTCCCTCCGCGGGGGCTTCGCCGTGTCTCCGGGGTGTCAGGCCGGGATCAGGCCGGAGACGAGCGGCGCCAAGGCGTCGCGAAGCCGCCGCAGGTGCTCGGACGGCGATTCGAGCAGCGGAAGCCGGACCGTCGCATGCGGGATGACACCGAGGTCGGCCAGTGCGGCCTTCGCCATGATCGCTCCCTGTGAGGTGCGCATGACGGCCTGCACCAGTGGAAGCAGCGCGGCGTTGAGAGATCGCGCGGTGTCGAGGTCTCCCCCGCGCACGGCGGCGATGAGTGCGGTGTTGCGGTCGGCGAAGGCGTTTCCCACGACGCTGACCAGGCCGGTGGCGCCGGCGGCGAGGTAGGGCAGGTTGAGCTCGTCGATGCCGCAGTAGTAGGCCAGTGGGGTGCGCGCCATGACGGACATCGCTTCGAACAGGTCGCCTTTGGCGTCCTTCACGGCCCGGATCCTGGGGTGGCGGGCGAGTTCGATCAGGGTTGCCGCTTCCATGGCGGTCCCGGTGCGGGCCGGGACGTCGTAGAGCATCACGGGCAGGTCTGTGGCGTCGGCCACGGCCTGGCAGTGCGCCACGATTCCGGCCTGTGTCGGCTTGGAGTAGTAAGGGCAGACAAGCAGGAGCGCGTCGGCGCCGGCAGCCGCGGCTTCCTTCGCGCGTCGGATGCAGGCGGCGGTGTCGTAGGTGCCGACGCCGGCGATCACGCGTGCGCGGTTTCCGGCGCTGGTCGCCACGGTGCGGATGAGCCGGGCGGCTTCGGTGTCGGTCAGGGTGGGTGACTCGCCGGTGGTCCCGCCGACGACGATGCCGTCGCAGCCGGTGGTCAGCAGGTGGTCGACCAAGCCGGTGAGGCCGGGTTCGCTGAGCGCGCCACCGGGTTCCATCGGGGTGACCATGGCGACGAGGTTGGTGCCGAAGAGCGATTCGGTCATGCGGTCGATCCTGTCGGCACCGATACCTGTGGTCCAGCGATGGTTTTTGGCCGGTATTGCGTAGCCTGGCTTCATGATCGAGGTCGGAGCCCTGCGGGCACTGCGGTCGGTGGCCGCGCTGGGGACGTTGGCGCGGGCGGCGGACGAACTGGGGTTCACGGCCTCCGCCGTGTCGCAGCAGATCAAGCGACTGGAACGCCAGATCGGGATGCCCGTACTCGCTCCGGCGGGACGCGGCGTCGTGCTCACTCCCGCGGGGCAAGCCGTCGTCGATTCCTCGCTGGCGGTGTTCCAGGCGCTCGAGCGGTGCGCCGAGGCCGCTCAGTCGGTCGCGGAGGGCGCGCCTCGCGGTGTCCTGCGGGTGGCCGCGTTCTCGACGGGTATCCGCGGGCTGCTCGCCCCCGTCCACCCGCGGCTGCTGACGCGTTATCCCGACCTTCGCCTGCGGATCACGGAGCAGGATCCCGACCAGGCCTTGCACAGTGTCGAGGCCGGGACGGCGGACCTCGCGCTCCTGCATGACGCCGATGGCCTGCCTGTCCCGTTGTCCCCCGCCTTGTCCCGGCGCCTGGTGCACACCGACCTCGGTGACGTAGTCATGACCGAGACCCATCCGCTGGCGCGAGCCGAGCCGCCGCTGGAGAGCGCGGACCTGCGCGGGCACGCGTGGGTGACCAGTCCGCCGGGCACGGTCTGCCACCAGTGGTTCCGGCGCCTGTTCGCAGGCTTGCCGGAAGAGCCCGACGTGCGGCACCTGGTGGACGATTTCTCCACGCAGTTGTCGCTGGTCGCCTCGGGCGAGGTCGTCGCGTTGATCCCGCGGCTGGCGCGCCCGCCCTTGGCCGGAGGGCTCGTCGCCAGGCCGCTGCGGCGCCCGCCGACGCGCGAGGTGCACGCGGCGTGGCGCCGCAGCGCCGAAGCCAGTCCGGCGATCCGGGCGGTGCTGGCGGAACTTCAGGCGACCCGGTCAGCTGGGGAACATGCTGGTCACGTTGACGAAGGTGCCGGTGATCCCCATGGCGTCGTCGGAGGCGAGGAACGCCAGCGTGCGGGCGACTTCGGCGAGACGCGGTGAACGTTTGGTCAGCCGTGCCTCGGTGAGGGCGGCGAGGACGTTCTCCATCGCCTCCGGGCCCGACGGCAGCCGGTCGTTGACGGCGGAGAGCTTCTCGGGCGTGAAGGTCTCCGGGATTCCCGCGACCCAGACACCGAGCGCGCGGACGCCGCGCGGTCCGATCTCGACGGCGAGGTTGCGGATGTAGGTGTCGAGCGCGGCGTCGATCGAGCCGGTCGCGCCCATCATCGGGCTGCCCTGAGCGGAGCCGCTGTCCAGAGCCAGGATGACGCCGGAGCCTCGCGTGATCATGTGCCGGGCGGCCGCGCGGGCGGTGATGAAGTTGGTCGTGACGCCCGTGGTGATCGGGCGGACGAAGTCTTCGACCGACATCTCCACGAGCGGAATGCCCTGGACGTCGCCGCGCGGGACGAGGTTGAGGGAGATGTCGATGCCGCCGGCCTCGGCCACGACCGACGCCGCGTGCGCGTCGACCGCGGTTTCGTCCAGGGCGTCGACGACGGAGACTTCGGCCAGTCCCCCGGTTTCCTTGATGTCGTCGGCGAGCTTCGTCAGCACCGGTTCGTGACGGCCGGTGAGGAAGACCCGGGCACCGCGCGCGGCGAACTCCCTGGCGACACCGCCGCCGATCGCTCCGCCGGCGCCGTAGATGACCGCGTTCTTGTTCTCGAGGTTCATGGGTTTTCCTTCCGTCGTGGTCGGTCGACCGTTGAGACGAAGGAGACGCGCGGAACCCATCGGTCGTCAGGTGATCGTCAGCGGCAGGCCGAACGCGGGGAACAAGTGCGGTTCGAAAGCGGTGATCTCCGCGACCTTCCCGTCCTCGATCCGCAGGACGTCGAGAACCTGGGCCCGGTAGACCCGTGTGCCGGGGCGCCGGACGTACCCGGCCGCCGCGGGGAGCCGGTTCGCGCTGGTGGGAAGGTGTTTCCATGCGCCGAAGTAGTCCGGTGAGGCGGGGTCGAGGGACTTGCCGACGAAGTCGAGGAAGACGTCGCGACCGGAGAACCACAGCGGGTTCGGCGGCATGGTGACCAGCACGTCCTCTCGCAGCAGTTCGGCCATGACCCGGCTGTCACCGCTGCCGGTGGCGGCGGCCATGTAGCGCTGGAGGATCGCTTGTTCCTCCTCCGTCGGTTGGACGGTCCGTGCCCAGTCGGCGCGGCGTTCCGGCAGACGTTCGCGCAGGGTGGGACGGGCGCGCTGCAGCGCGCTGGTGACCGACGCGACGGTGGTCTCCAGCAGGTCCGCGGTCTCCGCGATCTTCCAGCCGAGGACGTCGTTGAGGATCACCACGGCCCGCTGCTTCGGCGGGAGGTGCTGGATGGCGGCCAGGAAGACCAGCTCCATTGTCTCCCTGGTCTCGGCGATCTCGGCGGAGTCGTCAGGGAACGGTTGCAACCACGGCATGAACTGGGGCGGTTCGCCCTGCTGGTCGACGCCGGGCAGCGGGTCGTACGGACGCGGGACCCTTTTGTT
Source organism: Amycolatopsis decaplanina DSM 44594 (assembly GCF_000342005.1). Taxonomy (GTDB): domain Bacteria; phylum Actinomycetota; class Actinomycetes; order Mycobacteriales; family Pseudonocardiaceae; genus Amycolatopsis; species Amycolatopsis decaplanina. The sequence goes on along the minus strand of NZ_AOHO01000075.1, from coordinate 30,987 downwards.
GCGCCGCAGGAAGTCCAGGCAGATGTTGGTGGCGATGCGGTAGAGCCAGGCGCGGAAACTCGCGCGGCCTTCGAAGCCTTCGCGGCCACGCCAGGCTCGGAGAAAGGTCTCCTGGACGAGGTCCTCCGCATCGTCGTAGGACCCGACCATGCGATAGCAGTGCACGCGCAACTCTCGCTGGTGCTGCTCGATCCTCCCGGCGAAGGCGACCTCGTCCACGGTTTCCGTCACGAGCGCCGGCGTGACGTTTTCGCTTTTCGGCCGCAGTGCCAGTTGGGCGATACGTCGCAGCCTGCCCACGTCGGAGTCGAGTGTGGTGAGGTCGGTGAGGAACGCCTCCGCGGGCCGTGGTGACAGTCTGTTCGCCACGCGGCCGACCTCGGCGATGAGGGCATCCACGTCGGGTTCGGGGTTGCGCCGTGACCGGTAGGCCTTCTGGCGGCACGCGGCCGAGCAGTAGACCGCCGTACGCCCGCGCGCACGGGTCTTCGATGGCAGAGGGCTTTCACAAATCCCGCAGACCTGCCCGGTCACGACTCACCTTCCCCCGAAAACGTCACACTCGTCCGCGTTACGCATTATGCGGCTCGATACCCCGGGATGTCCTCGACACGGTGATAGACGTCGAGCCCACGGGACAGGGCGATGGCGACGTCCTGGTCGGCGCCGGCGGATTCCCCCGGCAGCCGCAGGACGGCATCGCAGTGGTGCAGCAGCCGGTCGGCCGTCGGGTACATGACCTCCTTGGCGATCGGGTCGGCGACGGTCTTCCCGCCCGCCCCGCGCAGCACCGGGAGCGCGACCCACTCGCCGATCATCGGCACGTGCCCGCTGCGGAAGATCGGCCAGGCGACCTCTTCGAGCCGGGCGAGGTTGCGGGCGAGGAGTGCGGGGTCGTCGCCGGTTCCGGAGCGGAACGGTCCGGCGATGAGGATCATCAGAGGTTTGCTCATAAGCTGGAGCATATTGTGCAACAATCGGCAGAAACAAGGAGGAACGTGCAAGTGTTGGCTGCGCAGCGACGAGACCTGCTGATGGAACGACTCAAGACCGAAGGCCGCATCGTGGCCAAGGACTTCGCCGCCGAACTCGGCGTATCAGAGGACAGTATCCGCCGTGACCTGCGAGAACTCGCGGACGCCGGACTCTGTCAGCGGGTCTACGGCGGAGCCTTGCCGGTCTCCCCCGCCACCGCGGACTACGCGACGCGCATGGCGGTCAGCGTCGCGGGCAAGGAGCGGATCGCGAAACGTGCAGCAGCGTTGATCCGGCTCGGATCGACGGTCGTTCTCGACGGCGGGACGACCGCGCTCGCGCTGGCGAAGGCGCTCCCCGTCGATCTCGAAGCGACGATCGTCACGCACAGCCCCACGGTCGCGGCCGCGCTCGTCACGCATCCGAAGGTCGAGGTGTTCCTGATCGGCGGACGGCTCTTCAAACACTCCGCCGTCACCTGCGGAGCGGCCGCGGCGGAGGCGGCGGAAGGCGTCAACGCCGATCTGTTCTTCCTCGGCGTCACCGGCGTGCACCCCGAGACCGGGCTCACCACCGGGGACTCGGACGAGGCCGCGATGAAACGCACCCTCGCCAAACGGGCCGCCGACACCTACGTGCTGGCCAGTTCGGAGAAGATCGGCGCGGCCTCGCCGTTCACCGTGCTGCCCCTGTCCGACGTCGCGGGCGTGATCACCGACGCGGCGCCGGACGAACCGACGGTGAAGGAACTGGGGAAACTCGGGGTGAGCGTGCTGGGCGTCAGCCCTTCTTGGCCAGCCCGCGAAGCTGCTGCCAGCGACGCTTGATCCCCCACATGCCGACCAGGAAGATCGCCTCGCGCACGACCGAACCGCTCATCTTCGACTGACCGACCTCACGTTCGGTGAAGGTGATCGGCACCTCGACCACCTCGAACCCGGCGAGCGCCGTGCGGAACGCGAGGTCGATCTGGAAGCAGTAACCGCGCGAGGCGATCTCGTCGAGCGGGAGCTTCTCCAGCACCATGCGGCGGTACGCGCGGAAGCCCGCGGTGATGTCGTTGATCTTCGTGCCGAGCGCGATCCTCGCGTAGAGGTTCGCCACCCAGGACAGCGCCTTGCGCTGGAACGGCCAGTTCACCGTGCTGCCGCCGGGAACGTACCGGGAGCCGATGGACAGGTCCGCGTCCTCGAGGGCCGCCAGCACCCGCGGCAGATCCTCCGGCGCGTGCGAGCCGTCGGCGTCCATCTCGACGATGGTGGCGTAGTCGCGGGAAAGACCCCAGCGGAATCCGGCGACATAGGCGGCGCCCAGTCCGGCCTTCTCGGTCCGGTGCATGACCTGGATCCGCTCGTCGGCCTTCGCGAGCTCGTCGGCGACGTCGCCGGTGCCGTCCGGGCTGCCGTCGTCGACGACGAGGGCGTTCACCTCCGGAAGTGCTTTGAGCAGACGTTCCAGGATCGGGCCGATGTTGTCCCGTTCGTTGTACGTCGGGATCACCACCAGCACCGGGTCGATTCCCTGGGCCCCCCGTGGCGCCTGCGCCATCCGCTTTTCCTCCGTGTTCCGGCGGGTCAGCCCGCCGCTTCCCTCGTTGCCTTGGCGGCGCTCGCGCGCCGGGTGCGGAAACGGAGCACGTACCCGCCGGTAACCCCGGCGATCGCCAGGGCGAGCAGCCCGTACTCCGTCGTTACACCGAGTAGATCCGACAGCGTAGTCTGCTGCCTCAGCGGTACGCGCCCCACTAGAGAATCTGCGGTGAACAAGCCGGTGGATGCGGTGATCGAACCGTCGGGCGCGACGATCGCGCTGACCCCGCTGGTGGCGGAGACGATCACAGCACGGCCGTGCTCGACCGCCCGCAGCCGCGACATCGCCAGCTGCTGATAGCTCATCTCCCCCGGTCCGTACCAGGCGTTGTTGGTCGGCACGACGAGCAGTTCCGCACCGTCGGCGACCGACTCCCGGGCCGGGTAGTCGAACGCGGTCTCGTAGCAGATGAAGACGCCGACCTTGGTGCCCGCGACCGACAGGGCGGCGTTGGCGCCGTTGCCAGGTGTCATGTTCGCCACGCTGTCGACGAACGGCGTCACCAGCTTCGCGACCTCACGGGCCGGGACGTACTCACCGAACGGGACGAGTTGCTGCTTGGCGTAGCGCTGGCCGGGGCCGGCGACCGGATCCCAGACGAGCGCGGAGTTCTGGGCGCTCCCGTCGGGCAGCCGGACCAGCGCGCCGATGATCGCCTGCGTGCCGTAGTCGCGGACCATCTGATCGACGCCGGGGTCGCCGGTGCGCATGGCCATCGCAGTCTCCGGCCAGATGAGCAGATCGACCTTGGTGTTGCCCGCCTTCAGCTTTTCCAGCAGCCGGCCGCTCTCGGCGAGGTGGTTGTTCCGGAGTTCGTCGCGGCGGCCCTCCAGTGCCAGGCCGATGTCCGGGGCGTTGCCCTGCACCGTGGCGACGGTGAGTTCGCCGTCCTGGGCTTCGGTGCCGATCGCCGGCCACACCGCCAGACCCGCCACCACCGGCACCAGCGTCAGCGCCGACATGGCCACCAGGGAACGCCGCGGATCGGCGCCCCTCACCCGCAGGCACAGCGCGGCGAGCCCGAAACCGGTCAGCACGACGGCGAGGCCGACCAGCGGAGCACCGCCGACCGAGGCCAGCGAGACGAACGCGCCCTCCGGTTGGCTGAACGCCACACGACCCCACGGGAAGCCACCGAAAGGGAACCAGGTGCGCGGCGTCTCCAGCGCGATGATCACCAGCGCCGCCCACAGCGGTCCGAGAGGCAGCCTCCACACCACGGTGGCGAACGCGCCGCCGAAGCCTAGATACACCGACAGTGCCATCGACAGCGCCAGCCACGGCCACGGGCCGAAGTCCGGGCCGAGGAAGTCCAGCAGCCAGGTCAGCAGCGGCAGGAAGAACCCCATCCCGAACACGAACGCGTAGCCGAACGCGCCCCGGAACCTGCGTCCGTGCACCACCAGGGCGAAGCCGGTGAAGGCCAGCGGCGCGAGCCACCACAGCGGACGTGGCGCGAAACTGAGGTACAGCGTGAAACCCGACGCCACGGCGACGAGGAAACGCAGGAGCCAGGCGCGGGAGAACCGCTTCCGCGGCGCCGCTTCGGGATCCGGATCGGTCACGGTCGAGGACACCCCTGAACCCTAGGCCGTCCGGGTGAACACGTCGTGGATGACCTGCCCGTCGCGGACCGTGCGCAGACAACGGGGCAGCGTGGCCCCCTCCTCCAGGTTCGGCAGCGGGGGCACGCCCGCGCGCGGGTCGGTGGACCAGCGCTGCACTCGCGAGTCCGGTGTCGCGACGACCAGGTCCTCGGCGTCCCAGATCGCATAGTGCGCGGGAGCGCCCGGGACCAGGCTGCCGGTGACGCCGTCGTTGACCCCGGCGGCGCGGTGTCCCGCGCGGGTGTGGGCGGTGAAGGACGCGCGAGCGGACAGTCCCGAGCCCGGAGTGCGGTGGTAGGTCCCGGCGCGGACGGTGGCCCATGGATCGACAGGCGTGACGGGGGCGTCGGAGCCGAAGGCGAGCAGAAGCCCTTCGGCGGCCATGGCGGCGAAGGGGTTGAGCTTCGCGGCCCGTTCGCCGCCGAGGCGGTCGGTGTACATGCCGCGCGTACCGCCCCACTCCGCATCGAACTGCGGCTGGACCGATGCGACAACACCCCAGGACGCGAGCGCCTTCGCCTGGTCGGCGTCGATCATCTCGACGTGTTCGAGCCGGTGGTGCCGGGCCGCCAGCGCCCGGCTTCCGACGATCTTCTCCGCGAGGCGGAATCCTTCGACGACCTCGGCGACGGCGGCGTCGCCGATGACGTGGAAGCCGGCCTGTAGTCCGGCTTCGGTGCAGGCGCTGATGTGCTCGGCGATGGCGGCGGCGTCGAGGTAGAGCGTCCCAGAGGTGCCGTGGGCATCGGCGTACGGTTCGTGCAGGGCAGCCGTGCGGGAGCCGAGCGCGCCGTCGACGAACAGGTCGCCCGCGACTCCCTTGGCACCCAGCGCACGGGCGGTGTCGACCCCGCCGCGTTCACCCCAGTAACCGACGACCTCCGGCAGTCCCGGTCCGGAGGCGAGGGCGAGCAGGTCGGTGAGGTCTTCGGCTCCGGAGATGTCCGGGCCCGCGCATTCGTGGACGCTCACGACTCCTCGCGCGGCGGCTTCGGCGAGGAACGCACGCTGGGCCTCGCGGCGCTGGTCCGGGGTGATCGCCTCGCGCATCGCGGCGCGCACGAGATGGTGGGCGTCGCGGGTCAGCGGGCCGTCGGCCGACCAGCCCGGCGCCTCGTGCACGCCGGTGGCGAGTGCGACGAGGGCGCTGGAGACGAGCGCCGAGTGGACGTCGACCCGGCTCAGGTACACCGGGGCACCGTTCGACGCCTCGTCGATCTCCGCGCGGCTGGGCAGCCTGCCGTCGGCCCAGCGGGATTCGTCCCACCCGTGCGCGACCAGCACCTGTCCGGGGCGGACGGCGTCACGGACCGCGGCCAGCAGTTCGCCGGCACCGCGGATGCCCGCGAGGTTCAGCCCGGTGAGGTGCAGGCCGGTCGCGGTGGCGTGGACGTGCGCGTCGACGAAGGCGGGGGCGACGAAGGCGCCGTCGAGGTCGACCGGTTCGGCGTCGGGATGCAGTGCCCTGGCCGGGCCGTCCTGTCCCACCCAGACGACGGTGCCGTCGGTGATCGCCATCGCGGTGGCGTCGGGAGCCGAAGGACTGTAGATACGCCCGCCGAGCAGGAGCGTGGTTCGCGCGTTCGTCACCCTCCCGAGTTTGCAGCCTGCGGATGATCACGACGTGGTGAGGGTCGGTGAACCGAGCCGGGGAGTTGATCAAGCCGTCGTCAGAACGCGCCATCGACCCGGCCCGAAGCGTTCCCTCCCAAGGCCGATCCGCCCGCCGTGATTGCTGCCGCAGAACACCTTCGCGCCTGCCCGATGCCGGAGGTAGTGTCCGCCCGACACACCGAGCGCGACAGGAATATTTACGTCGTACGAACGATGTGACAGGATATTTTCACGCGTTTCCGACGACGAGGAGTACAAGTGACTGCGATCCAGGAACCGACCTCGCCGGTGGCCGCCTACGATCAGCCCTACGACTACACCCGAGTCGAGCTGATCGAACCCGACTGGCGCCGCTTCCCCGGCTGGCACGACGTGACCGAGGCAGAGTGGCGCGACGCGCAGTGGCAGCGAGTGCACTGCATCCGCAACGCCAAGCAACTGCGCGCCCTGATGGGCGACCAGCTCGAGGAGCGCTTCTACGAGGACATGCTCGCCGACCAGCGCGAGATGGCCACGATGTCGATGCTGCTGCCGCCGCAGATGATCAACACGATCGCGCCCAACGCGGGCACCGACCCGGCGAAGGTGACCGAAGCCTGGTACGCCGACCCGATCCGCCGCTACATGCTCCCGGTGCGCAGCGACCGTGACACCGAATGGCCGAGTCACCCGCATTCCGAGCGGGACTCGCTGCACGAGGCGGAGATGTGGGTCGTGGAGGGGCTGACCCACCGCTACCCCACCAAGGTCCTCGCCGAGATGATCTCCACCTGCCCCCAGTACTGCGGGCACTGCACCCGGATGGACCTGGTCGGCAACTCCACCGAACAGATCGAGAAGCACAAGCTCTCGCTCAAGCCGGTCGATCGCCAGGACGCGATGATCGCGTACCTGAAGAAGACCCCCGGCGTGCGTGATGTCGTGGTCTCCGGCGGCGACGTCGCCAACGTGCCGTGGCCGCAGCTGGAGTCGTTCCTGATGCGGCTGATGGACATCGACACCGTCCGCGACATCCGGCTCGCCACCAAGGCACTCGCCGCCCTGCCGCAGCACTGGATCCAGCCGAAGGTCGTCGAAGGCCTCGAGCGCGTCGCCGGCACCGCGCAGCGGCGCGGCGTCAACCTCGCGATCCACACCCACGTCAACCACGCACAATCGGTGACCCCGCTGGTCGCCGAAGCCGCCCGGACCGCGCTCGACGTCGGCGTCCGCGACGTGCGCAACCAGGGTGTGCTGATGAAGGGCGTCAACGCGACCCCCGCCGATCTGCTGGACCTGTGCTTCGCACTGCAGGGCGAAGCGAACATCCTGCCGTACTACTTCTACATGTGCGACATGATCCCGAACGCCGAGCACTGGCGCGTCGCCGTCTGGGAAGCACAGGAACTGCAGCACGCGATCATGGGTTATCTGCCGGGCTACGCCACTCCTCGGATCGTCTGCGACGTCCCCTACGTCGGGAAGCGCTGGGTCCACCAGCTCGCCGAATACGACCGCGAGCTCGGCATCTCCTACTGGACCAAGAACTACCGCACCGGGATCGAGCACGAGGACCCGGAGGCCTTGCAGCGCAAGTACCCGTACTACGACCCGATCTCCACACTGCCCGAAGCCGGCCAGCGCTGGTGGCGCGACCAGCCCCCGATGGCCTGACCGGCCAGCTCGTCAGGTAGGTCCCGGAGGGGGCGTTGAGGCTCATGCGCGAGCTTTGAACGCCCCTTCCGTCGCACTGGCTTTTTGTGCTGGTCAGGACCGGTTGCTACCGGTTGCGGCCGGACGTCAAATGGCCCGGAAACGGCCCAGAAATTACACAGTAGACAGTCGGGCGACCCGGAAGCTAACCGGAGTGAGTCACTCAACGGCATGCCGCCCAACCATTTCCGGCCACTCCTGGTCGCATTCTTCCCGTGGGCCATAAGGAAAAGCACTCGGGGGCGAAATTCGACTCCGGGTTTTTCTCTTATAGCGGGAAAAAGTGTATGGCGTGAATGTTGATGTCAGGCCGAACACCATTATCTCGCTGATTGCTGAAAGTAGTTTCGTTCCGGCCTGACAGGGGCGTGGACCTGCGATGCGAGGCCGTCACGCCCGCGAACGACAAGGGCGGCGTGGGTGATACCCACAGGTATCACCCACATTTAGTGGTCACCGACAATCGGGTGCCACAGGACACTGCGCCCGCAGATGTGAAATGCGTGATCCTGCGCTCGCCAGGGGCCAGTTAATGGCATTCTGGGTGCGTGTCCAGGTCCTCGCGTTCCGAGGTCGACATCCTGTTCAGCGGCCCCGCCGATCGCACCGATTTCCTGCGCGACGGCCGGGCGGACGTCGGACTGCTTTACTCGCCGTTCGACGACCTCGAAGGACTGGCCTACGAGACGCTGTATGCCGAACACCGCGTCGCCGTCATTCCGCCCGGGCACCGGCTGGCCGGCCGGACCTCACTGCGGATGTCCGATCTGGAGGGTGAGTCGATGCCGCGCTGGAAGGGGGTTCCCGGCGGCGACGGAACCGGCCCCGAGGTCGCCGACGTGGTCCAGCTGGTCGACATGATCAAGGTGGGCCGGATGATCGGCGTGCTGCCCCGTTCGCTGATCGAACCGATGAAGGCCGACGTGGTGTGCGTCCCGGTGGTCGACGCACCGCCCAGCCGCCTCGTGCTCGCCTGGAACGAGCAGGACCGCCGGCCGCTGGTCGCGTCGTTCGTCGCCGCCGCACTGGAGGCCAAGCCGCACCAGTCCGTGGCCGCAGCACCCGGCTGAACCGACTATCCACTATGGACTTCTGGATGCCCGTTCAGAGCGGCTCCAGATAAGACCGGTCGGCCCAGTCTTCGTCCTCGTCGTCGCGCGGTCGAGGTCGTCGGCTCGGTGCGGGCGGCGCCTGCGCCCGCGTGGCCAGCTCCTCCAAGTCGGCCACTGCGGTATCGGCATCCAAAGTGGCCATTTCGCCGACCTGCCGTTCCAAGGACGACCACGCACCGGCGGCGAGCCGTTCCCGTTCCTCGGCGGGCAGCGCGTCGAGGAGCTTCCACCAGCCCCGCGCCTCCTCGACGAACTCGTCCAGGACCGGACCGTGGGCCAGCAATTCGTGTGGCTGCCGTCGCCCGGCGAGCACCTCCGCGGCGAAGTCCCCCGCAGGACCGCCTGTCGCCGCCAGCAGCCGCATGGTCGTCCGCCGGGCCCGCTCCCCCTCCTCGGAGTCAAACGGGCCGGTCAGCGCACGTTCTCCTGTCACAACAGCACCCGCTTGTTCTTGGCGGGACACTCGGCGTCCCGATGCTCATAGCTCTCCGGCCACTGTGGCGGATCGCCCATCGCTTTCATGGCTTCCAGCAGTTCGTCGAGCGCCCTTTCCCCCGCGAACTGGTGGGCCAGTCCGAGCGCTGCGCTGATCAGGGTCTGGATGGCCCCGACGAGGTCGCTGAAGGACAGCACCAGCTGAATGATGTCCTTCAGCTCGCCGTCCTTGAAGACGTCTATGAGCTTGCCGCGACGGCCGAGCTCGGACAGGGCCTCGCTGATCACCTCGGCCACCCGAACCCCTCTTTCGAGCCCGAGCTTCTTTCCCTTCGTGAGGATCATCAGCGCGATGTCGATCGCCGCGCTGTAGCCGTGCCGGATCTCCTGCATCAGGTGGTAGGCGAGCTTCGCCAACGCCTGGATCGCCAGGCTCGCGCCACGGAAGTACTGTGCCAGCTGGACGACACTGGCCCGGTAGCCGGTCAGCCAGTTCTTCGCCCGGTCGGCGGCTTCCCCGCTCCAGGGATCCTGGATGCCGAACCGGCCCTGGTCGATGTTGGCCGCGATGTTGTCGAGACCCGCCGCTGCGTCGGAGAACAGCACCGCCTGCTGCTGCAGCACGGACCAGTCACCGGCGATCAGCTCGGCGATCATGGTGATGAAGTCCTTGTCGGAACCGGTGAGCATCTGGATCAACTCGGCGACATCGCCTAGAGAACCACCGAGATCGAGCAGGTCCTCGGCCGCCTCCTCACACTTCACCGGCCACCAGTCCGGGTTGGTGATCTGTTCCGGGTCAGGGCCTCCGTAGCCCACTGGGACGGCGTCGCGGAACGACGTGGCCCCTGCCGGGTCGCGGACCTCGTCCGCGGGGATCCGCGCGGCGTCCGGTTCCGGATTGATCCGGTCCAGCAACTCAGCCGCCCGCGCGTCGACCATGGTGTACCAGTGCGCCACGCAGCGCAGTTCGTGACCGGCGGCCGAAGCCAGATCGGTCGAGGCGCGCAGCTGGATCAGTGCCGTGTCTTGCCACTCGTCCAGTTTCGACCCGGCAACCGACAGGAAGTTGTCCTCGCTGCCGCTCCCCGCACCGACCAAACGGTCGAACCACTGCCGGTAGGTGTCGGCACCCGCGCCTGCCCGCAGGACCAGGTCGCCGAGACCACGCACTGCCGCCGGCTCGACCGAGAACCCCTGTCCCATTCATCCCCCTCGTGCTTCGAGTACCCCCTTCGACGCTCCTGAAGTTTGACAGGTTGCCACGAAATGTCACATCACTGGAATGGAGTACTTCACCCCTTACCCGAGAAGACGTCCAAGAACCTGCCCACCAGCACGCCGATCATCGGCAGCCCCGCGGATCAGGTGCCGTCGGTTTCCCGGCCCCGTCATGTGTGATGCCGCCTCCCATTCCCGCTCACTCAGGCGAACGTGCCGCGTGAAGGCGTGGAGGCGGGGGCGATGCCGACACCGCCGAGATCGTCACCCAGCGGGACCCGGCGTTCCCTCTCGGAGCCTCCGGTGTCGCCCGGGCCGGAACAGGTCTGGTCATCGGCGGAGTCCGTGAAGGATCCCTTCACGCCTCCCCAAGTACATGAAGGTCCCCTTCCTTGCGCCTGGCGCAAGGAAGGGGACCTTCATGTACTTGGGGCGAGCGAGAGCACCAGGACCGAAGCGGACGGGGTGCCCATCGGTCTCAGCGCAGCGGTCGGAACGTGGTACGCAGGTCGTCGATCCACGCCTCCGGGTTCTCCCACGGACCGAAGTGACCGCCCTTCTCGTGGACGTTCACTTGGCGCACGTCGGCGTAGAAGTGACCTGCCGCTTCCTTGAACGCGGCGACGCGCTGCTCACGGTCGTGGGCTCCCGGAGGAGCGGCGTCGCCCAGATGGAAGGTGAAGCCGGTCGGCGCTTTGACGGCCGGGGTCCGGTCGTGCGACGGCTGCCACGGGTGACGGTTGACGTTCTTGTAAGCCCGGATCGACGAGCCGATGGCCTGGTTGACCCAGTAGATCGTCGCGTTGGTGAGGATGTGGTCCAGAGGGTAGGAATCCTCGAACACCCCGTTCTGGTCGCTCCATTTCTTCCACCGCTTGAGGATCCAGGCGAGCATCCCGATCGGGGAATCGTTCAGGCCGTGCGTGATCGTCTGCCCGTCGAGCATGTGCACCGCGACATGGGAGACGTAGGTGTTCACGAAGTTGACCATGTCGGCGCGCTGTCCCTCGGGCAGCTGGTCGATCGGCGCGCCGCCGGTCAGATCCCAGTGGCGATCACCCTGGAAGATCGTCAGCAGCATCTCGTTGCCGAGGTGGATGCCGTGGAGCGAGTCGGCGTACTTGTGGCCGAGCTGTGCCCCGACCAGTGCACCGTAGTCGGCCGCGCCGACGCCGAATCGCTCATAACCCAGCACGTCGGTCATCAGGGTGTGGAACCGGTCCGCCATGCTGACGAAGTTCTCCCTGCCGTTGGTCAGCGGCGTGGAGAACGCGAATCCGGGCAGCGAGGGGACGATGACGTCGAAGGCGTCTGCGGGGTCACCGCCATACGCACCCGGGTCGGCCAGCGGGCGGATGACCTTGCTCCAGTCCCAGAAGGTCCACGGCCAGCCGTGCATGAGCAGCAACGGGATCGGCGCGGGACCTTTGCCCGGCTCGCGGATGAAGTGCACCGGCGTGCCGCCGACGTCGACGCGATGGTGTGAGTAGCTGTTCAGCCGTGCTTCGACGGCCCGCCAGTCGAAACCGTCGGCCCAGTACTCCACGATCGGTTTGAGATAGGCGGTACTCAGCCCGAAAGCCTCGTCTTCGTTGTCGAGATCGGGTGCGAACCGGGTCGCCTTCAGGCGCGACCGGAGGTCGTCGAGGACGTCCTGCTCGACGTCGATGACTAGGGGTTCGAGGGTGTCGGTCATGTCATTTCTCCTTGGGGTTTCAGTAGGTCCAGTCCAGGCGGAGCCTGGTGATGCGGAGTTCGGCGATGAACCAGCGTCCGTCCTGCCGGGTGAAGCGCACCCGGTAGTGGCCGTAGCCGTGCATCCCGGCGGGTTCGCCTGCCGGGATGGTGATGATGTCCTCCATGGCCCAGACTCCGGTGGCCGAATCCGCCGACTCGAAGTCGATCTCACTGGAGAACAAGTGATGCACCAGAACGGAATCCGGGTGGTTGCGCGCTTTGAGCTGCTCCGCGATCTCGTCGCGGCCCGTCATCTTCGCCTGCACCGATCCGCCCACTGTGGATGCGGTGAACGGCGCGTCGGGCAGGAACAGTGCCGCGAGGTCGTTCCATCGGTGATGATCGGCGCTGTAGACGTAGCGGGCCATCACGCGCCGGACGTCCTCAGTCGCCACCAGTCGGGCGAGATCGTCCATCGGTTTCCCTTCACTCGGCCGGATTTTCTCGACTCGGCCGAGAATGCAGACGGAAAAATGTACCCGCAAGTACAGTCCTGGCCGGGGAGGATTTGTACTTGCCAGTACATTTTTCGATCTCTACCTTGGCGCCGGACAGCGAGTCCCGAGGCGAAAGAAGTCCCTGATGCGCGCGATCCACATTCGCGAACACGGCGGCCCCGAGGTCATGACCTGGACCGAGTTCCCCGATCCAGTACCGGGCGCCGGTGAGGTGAGCGTGCGGCTGGGCGTCTCCGGAGTGAACTTCATGGACACCGTTGCCCGCAAGACGCCGCTGCCCACCTGGTCGGTGCCCACCGTGCTCGGCGTCGAGGGAATGGGGATCGTCACGGCGCCGGGGCCGGACGTCGAGGGTTTCGCGGTCGGCGACCGGGTTGCCTGGCGGTACCACAAGGGCAGCCACGCCGAGCAGCTCGCCATCCCGGCGGAGGCGGTGGTGCGGATGCCTGACGACATCGACGACGAGACCGCCGCCGCGATCCTGATGCAGGGTTTGACCTCGAACCATTTCGTGACGGAGACCTACGCGGTCAAGGCGGGAGACACGGCCGTGGTGCACTCCGCCGCGGGCGGGGTGGGGCTCCTGGTGACCCAGCTGATCAAGGCTCGCGGCGGCACCGTCATCGGTCTGGTGTCCCGCGAGGACAAGATCCCCGTGGCCGACAAGGCCGTTGCCGACCACGCGCTCGTCTCAGCCGGAGGCGCTGGTACGGCGGACGAATGAGCTCTTCGAGGCCCCATATCGGCGGCAGCTACGCCCTCGCCGACGCCGCGCGAGCGCACCGGGACATCGAGTCCCGCCACACCTCCGGGAAGCTGCTGCTGACGCCGTGATCGCGCCCGCTCGCCGAACACGGGACAATGGACCGGCAAGTACATTCGGGAGGTCCTGATGCTCACCAAGAAGGGCGCCGCGACGCGGCAGCGGATCATCGACGCCGCGGCCGACGAGATCCGCGAGCGAGGGGTGGGCGCGGCGACCCTCGACGACATCGGCCGCCGGAGCGGAACGGGCAAAAGCCAGCTCTTCCACTACTTCCCGGAGGGCAAGGAACAGCTGCTGATGGCCGTGGCCGAATGGGAGGCCGGGCAGGTGATCGAGGATCAGCAACCGTACCTCGGACAGCTGACCTCGTGGCAGGCATGGCACCAGTGGCGGGACGTCGTGGTCGAGCGATACCGGCGGCAGGGGGTGCACTGCCCGCTCGGGGTGCTGATCACCGAGATCGGCAGGCACACCCCGGCCGCGCAGGCGGTGACCAGGCAACTGCTGGAGCAGTGGCAACGGCAGATCCAGGCGGGCATCGAGGAGATGCGCGAGAGGGGGTCGATCAGCCGCGACGTCGACCCGGTCCGCGCCTCGGCCGCGTTGATCGCCGCGATCCAGGGCGGCGTGACGATCCTGATGTCCACCGGATCCGCGGATCATCTCGAGGCGGCGCTGGACCTGTACTTGGACTACTTGCGCGCCGACGCGCCCTCGTACAGCTGATCAGCCGTCGGGAGGCGTCGGCTTTCAGCTCACGGTCACAGCGGTCGACGCGAGTCCTCCTGCATCCTCCGCTCGGCCTCGGCTCCTACCGTATGCAGCCCTACTGCCCTCAGCGCAGCGCGCCTTGCTGGGAACCACCGTGCTGTCCAGGAGATACCACCGAAGGAACGGGTAGGTCCGGGTCGAAACGCTGGTAGTTCCGGAGCTCGGGGTCGACGGCATCCATCACGATCTGGACCGCTGGCTCCAGCCGACACAGCTCATCCTCCAGCTCGCTGATCTCCCGCTCGAAGTCCTCAGCTTCGGGCCGATCACCACCGATCGTGTGGATCGTGCGGTAGAGCTCCGCCATCTCCTCGATCTTGGCCACGAACGCCTGAAGCTGATCAACTGCCCACTGCTGGTCGACCACAGAGCCATCTCCGATCCTCGAACGGCCGATTCCAAGACGAGAGTTCGATCCAAAGCAGGCGACATAGGGGCCGTTGTTCTGGCGTTCGGTGACGATCGCTGCGGCGGGGGTGTCGCCGACGTGTTCGAAGTCGTGCGTGGTGCGCCCGAGACCGGTGCCGCATCTCGGGAATCGGGTCTATCCTTTATCTCGGAGAGTGTGGGCGTGCGGGTGGGTTGCCACGCGGTCGGCAGATCCGGGTCGGCACCGGTTCCATCGCGCTCGGTCGTCTGGCGGGTGTGCGATGTGCCGCCCCCGAAGCGCCTGTGCCGGTGGCTGATCGGCGGGATGGCGATGGAGACGCTGGATTTCGACAGTGAAGATCTGGAGCTGACTGAGGAATTCCTCAGTCAGGCCTATACGAGGATGCGGATCGGGGGTGATGTCGAGCGCACCCGGGCACACGTGTCCCGCAATGTCGTGGGTTCGGTGAGTGTGGACCTGCTGGAGTTCGGCTACGACATGAGTCACGACGCCGATGTGCTTAACAAGGTCTGCCTGTGCAATGTGCATTCCGGCTCGATCGTGCGCCGGTATTTCCCCGATGGGGCGGAAGGGTCTTTCGGACCCGGTGACGTGTTCGTGTACACCCCGCACGACCGGCCGTATGCGGGTGTCATCCAGCGTGCCCGCTACAACGTCGTCATGTTCGACCCGCTGCTGCTGCCCCGGGTCGCCGCCGCTCTGCCCGGCCGCAAACCCGGACCGGTGCGGTTGACCGGCGACCGTCCGGTCTCCCCTGCGGCTGCCCGGCATTTGCGGCACACCATCGCCTACCTGAGCGAGGGCGTCTGCGCCGATCCTGCCTTGAGTGAGCACCCGCTGCTCGTCTCCGCCGCGTCCCAGTGCCTGGCCGCCAGCGTGCTGAACACCTTCCCCAACACCGCGCTGGCCGATCCCACGATCGAAGATCGCCACGACGCCCACCCGGACACCCTGCGCCGCGCCATCGCGTTCATCGATGAGCACGCCCACCGGGACATCGCCGTGGCCGACGTCGCCGCGGCCATCCACGTCAGCATCCGTACCGTCCAGGCCGCCTTCCGCCGCCACCTGGACACCACCCCGATGAGCTACCTGCGCCGAGTCCGCCTCGCCCATGCCCACGCCGACCTGATGGCCGCCGACCCCACGACCGACATCACCGTCACCGCCGTCGCCGCCCGGTGGGGTTTCTTCCAGCTCGGCCGGTTCGCCGCTGCCTACCGCGCCGCCTACGGCTGCCCCCCACACCAGACTCTCCTGCACCGCGGCCCCTGACCCCGGCCGAGAGGTCTCGGACGGCCACCGCGGGGACGCGGCGCCGCCCTGCCATCCGGGATCCCCGGGACACTGCGTTTTCTGCACACCCGGCGCCCCACACAGCGTTATCGGCATGGCACACCCGTGGGGAAGGAGACTTCACTGAACGGAAGGCGGCAGCCAGCCGCAGACACCACCGCCGTGACCGGTGAACCGACCCGACGGCGCCCGCCGAGCCGCACCCGGCGCTCCAGCGTGGGTGGCCCGGCCTGCACCCGCCACGCGCACGGTCCCCGCATGCCCGGAGAGATATCATGCCCGCCACCCACCGCGAGACACTGGTCGCCGAGGCCGTGCTCGAGCTGGCCACCCGCAGCCATGACAGCGACGCTCTGGACCTCCTGCACGACCTCACGACCTGCCTGGTCACCCTGCTCGGCCTGCGGGCGGCCGGAGCGACGATTCCGAACGAGGCCGGACAGGTGGACTACCTCACCGCCTCCGACGAGGTATGCCGACAACTCGAGCAGGACCAATTCGAACTGGACGAAGGCCCCTGCGTGGACAGCACCCGCAGCGGCACCGCCCTGCCCCCGATCGCGCTGCACCCTCCCGGCCTGGGACCGCAGCGCTGGCCCCGCTTCACCCCCCGGGCCCTGCGTGTCGGCATCACCCACGTCGCCGCCGTGCCGCTGCGAGCCGGGAAACACACGCTCGGTGCGGTCAACCTGATGAGCGTGACCCCTGCGGCCCCAACCGAATCAGACCTGCGCCTCGCGCAAGCCCTGGCCGACGCCGCCGGATCCTGGCTCTCACAGCACCGGACGCAGCGGACCAAAGACGAGATCATCGATCAACTGCAAACCGCCCTCAACGCCCGCATCGTGATCGAACAGGCCAAAGGCGTGCTGGCGGCCCACCTGAAGATCAACGTGGACGAAGCCTTCCACCGGCTGCGCGCCCATGCCCGCAATCGACGGCTGAAGCTCACCGAACTCGCCGCCCGCATCGCACGGGGAGACATCCCGTCCGAACTCTCCCCGACACACTAAAAAAGGGGGGCAGGCTTGTGGCCAACACACCGCAGGGTGGTATCCCGCCACCCCGCGACAGCGTGGCGGGCCTGCTGGCCGATCTGGGCCACGCCGCCCGGGCCGGCCACGGACTGCCTGCGGTACCGGCCGGAACCGCGCACCGGTTCGGCATGGACGCCCTCACCGTGAGCGCGCTCCACGACGGCCTGCCCGAACTCGTGTGGTGCGATCCGGCCGACGGCATCGGCCCCGAACTGGAGGAACTGCAATTCACTCTTGGCGACGGACCCACCCTGCAGGCCGCACGTTACGGCCGCTCCCTGATCGAACTCGACCTCCCCACCGCCGATCCCGCCCGCTGGCCCACCTTCCTCCCTGCCGCCATCCCCACCGCCGCCCGCACCGTCATCGCCATCCCGCTCCAGCTCGGCGCCGCCACCCTCGGCGTCCTGACCGGCTATCACAGCACTCCCGCAACTCTGACCACCGCCCGCCAGCGCGACCTCCGCCGCCTCAGCCGCGTGCTCTTGTTCCTGCTGCTCAACAGCACCGGCACCGCCCCCGAGGACGAAACCGGACCACGGGCCCACCTGATCCTGCACCGCGCCGAGATCCACCAGGCCACCGGCTTTCTCTCCCTGGAACTCGGCATCCCCCTCGACCAAGCCCTAGCACGGCTGCGAGCCCACGCCGCCGCCCACGACCAAACCACCACCGACCTCGCCCAAGCCCTGCTCACCCACCGCACGCCACCCGAGGCACTCAATCGATAACCCCAGCCTTCGATGACCTGGAACGGCTCCGCGAGCTCAAGGGCGTCAGCAGGGCGCAGGTGAACTTCGGGAACGGTCACCTCGGCCGCCGTTCTCCCCAGGGGCTTGCCAGGCCACGTCGATCTCCCGTTCGATGACCTGGAGGCGGTTCTTCAGCCGGTACCTGAGGCCGTTTGATGTCGATCACTTCACAGTGGTACAGGAGACGGTCGAGAATCGCGGTGGCGAGAACCTCGTCTCCGAAGACCTGGCCCCATACCACTTCGAGATGACCTGGAACACCTCAGCGCCCCTGCGCTCGAACTCGTGGAGTACCAGCTGGGCCTGGCCTCTGAAGGCCGTTTTCTGGTGCTCCCTTACCGGATCAGGCAGTGGCCGATACCGTTCTCGATCATTTAGTTCCACGGATCGACGATCGCACCCCGCTAATGCAAGACCGCCCAGGGGGACTTTTGCCGCGACCGACGATGCCACTGCTGGTCACGTCGCGCCTCATCGGCCAGACCGGCGACCGGTTCACTCTGCTCGCGCTACCGCTTTTCGCCATCGCGGCAGGGGCCACCCCTGCCCAGGCCGGTCTGGTGTTCACCGTGTACGCGGCTCCGGGCGTGGACGGTCGGGACGAGGCGGGGACGGGGCTGTGGTTCCGCAGTGCTGCGCGCGGACACTGCCGGGTGGTCAGGCAGTTGCGGGATCGGCCGAGGGCCGGATCAGACGGCTTCACCCCGGGGAGCGACGGACTCCGGCACAGCGGCGACATCCGGCGAGACAACGTCAGGTCCGGCGACGGCGGGTTCCGGTTCGAGGCAAACGGTATTCTCCGGCAGGGTCCGGGTGAACATAAAGGACTCCAGGACGGCGACCAGGTCAGGGCGGTTCCGGGTCGTCCAGGTTCCGATGAACTCGACCTCGCCGGCTGCCTCTTCGGTCCCCCGCCCTGCATTCCCCTCTCGCGTCATTCCCTTCCTCTTTCCCTTTCGAGGACGGGGAAGGCGCAGGAAGTCGACCGTGTAGCAGCCCTCGGGGTCGCCTTCCGGCTCCCAGCGGGCATCGAAACTCAGCCGGGAATGATCGTCGTTGCCGGAGATCAGGACGGAGCCGTGGAACCATTCCATGCTCTCGGGCGACGGATCGACGGCGTAGAGGCTGCTGATGTCGATCCGCCATCCCGCGGCCACGCGAAGGGGTTGCAGAAGCCGCCAGTGATCCCTCATGAACCCGTCGCCTTTCGTGTCGTCATCTCATCGTGCGGTCGTGCACGGCCCCTAACCGGACCTGTCGTCAAAGGGCCCCGTTGACCACAGGTGGTGCCTCCCGGCCGCTATCGCTGGCGATGATGTCGAACTCGGCGGCCGCGAGGAAGACCTGGTGCAACGGTGTTCCCGACCGCGCGGTGGATGAACCGCTGAAGAACCGGGTCCTGCCCGCGGGTGACGGCGTCGGACGCAGGTGTGCATCGGTGTCGTCCGATGGGATCGTGCCCGGACGACAATCGCTCCATGACCGCACCTGCCGAGCCGCTGGCCTTGCCGTGGCATCGTCGCGCCTGCCTGGTCCACTGGCTGGGCAACCACTACGGCGCCGAAGGCGAGGACGTCGACCGGCTCATCCAGCGCGCGGCGACCCGGCCCTGCCGGGTTCCGCTCGGCCCGCCGCCCGGATACACTGCCGCGTCGCCGGACCGAACGGAAATCGCCCAGATCCGGTGACGGCCAACGAGCTGCTTCGGCGACCGGTGCGCTCCTGCGGCGCGGCCGAGGGCGAGTTCGTTGACCACACGCCCTAGGAGCCGGCCAATGGCTTTGGGTCAGGTCCGCTTGCGGCTCGCGATCTCGTCAGAGAGCCGCTGCACGCGGGCGGGGTCCGCATCCCGGGCAAGGGCGACGTAGTGGTCCATGACGGCCGGCCGGAAGCGCACGGGCAACGTCTGCCCTGGCGCGAGTCGGGTGAGCTCGGTGATCGTGAGGTCTTCGTCTGCGATACCGCGGAACGAGATGCCGCCGGCGGTCTCCACGTCGAACATCAGGACCACGCGTGGATTGCTGTTGACCTCCCGCCAGTCGACGAGAACGCCGAGCGCAAGCGCCCCCATACGCAGTTCCGCATTGCGCTTCCGTGCATCACTGCTCAGGAGCGGGTTCGGGGCGACGCCCGGGAAGTCGGGCCCGACGCCGAGCGATTCCCGACTCAGGTCGGGCCTGAGCTGCGCCATCAGATCGTTGAGCTTCTTCTTCGAACCGAACATCCTGCACCCTCCTCACACCGGTGCCGGACTCACGGCCTGGCGCTTCGCCCTCACCGCGATCCTACGTCACGGCCATTCCCGACCACCGTCGCCTCGCCCCGTCCCGCCACCCCACAGGATGCGGATACGCTGCTGGAAGCGGTGGTCGTGCGGCTCGCCGAGCGCGACATCAGCACCGGCAGCAACGAGCTGTACGTGCCGCTGCCGTGCGCCGGCTCCACACCTGCATGGGGTGGAGCCGGGACGTGCTCGCTCGCGATCACGATCGACCTCGTCAGCGACTGGGGCCTGGTCCTCGACCAGCCCCACTCCCCCGTCGTCGACCTCGTCGGCCGCTGCGACGAAGCCGGAATCGACGCGATGCTCGACCTCGCGATGATCGTCAACGCCGGCGCCTTCGGCAACGTCTTCCGCCAGCCCTGACCGGGATAGCCAGCCCGCCGGGCGGGCATGTGGCAGCCTTCTTTCGGTGAAGACCTGCGACACATGCAGCCAGTTTTTCGAGCTGGACTTCCCGAACTACCACCATGTCCACGCCGTCAACACGCTTCCGCCTGTCCGGACGGCAGACGACCACGTCGTCGAGCACGGCTACGCCGTGCAACCCAGCGGCGGAGCCATGCAGCGCGTGCCTGTTTTTCCACGATCGCGAAACGGCGCTCGCCTGCTACCGCGCCGCGCGCGGATGTCCGTTCCCTCGCCCCGCTGCCTGACCTGGCAGGGGTCTCCCGCCATCCCTACGCAATGACCTGACAGGCGCGCAGCACCGCGATGGGCAACTGCGCCGCAACTCGCGTCCGAGAGGTGCTGGCCTGGAAAGCCACGCCAGCACCTCCACACCCACCCGCCTGGCGAGGTGCCAGACGAGGAGAATCATGCCCGCCTTGGCACCGCGCGCCAGCACGACCCAGCAGACGTCGGGGCGTCCTGCTGAATCGTCGACCGCGTGGCTTGGCCAGTCCCTCGATGCCGACCGTCCGCTATGTTGCCGGACATGCGGGACGTGGAGAGGGCAGGGCCACCCTCACGCACCTCGAGAAGGACGCCAACGATCGCTGACGCCATCCGGGCCGACGGACGGGTGGACCGGCCTGGCAGCGAACAGGGCCGCGATCGAGAACGAACGCTTATCGTGACCCCCCAGTGCCGTCTTGTCCCGAGCGACGTATTTCGATGGCGTTCGTGATCGAGTGATCCCCGGAGGTCAGGGAAGATCGGCGGCCTAAGGTATCGAAGGTGAGCACACCTCCGGCACAACCTCCGCTGACTCGCGATTCCGACGTCCCGATGTACGTAGTAGAGACGTACGGCGACCCGGCCACGCCGGGCGCACGCGACACCGTCGGCGGGTGGCCGATTCTCCCCGCCGGGCAGCCTTGGCCACTGTGTTTCTGCGGTGCGAGAATGATCCTGTTCTTCCAATTCGACATCCCCGAGGACATCGCCACGTTCGGCGGAGATCATCTCCTGGTCTTTCACTGTCCCACGCACAACGACGCGGTCGTCGCCCAAGGGGCGTCGGAACAGCTGCCGCCAGGGTTCTGGGACACGCCACCACCGCTGTACACGGCACCCGGCGCGTTCTGGAGAATCATGCTGCACCGCGATGACACGAGCCCGGCCCCGGACCCGGACGAGTACCTGCGACCACGACGGCTGGACCTCCGTCCCGCGGCCGAGCACGTCACGATCTGGTGGCCCGGCGACGTGCTCTCGGACGGCCAGGATCTCGACTCGGCGTTCACCGACCACGGCATCGGTCTCCGCGAGTTCAAGATCGGCGGGGTGCCGAGCTGGATCCAGGGTCGCGAGTCCTGCACCTGCCCCTGCGGCGACAACCTCGTCTACGTGTGCCAAGTCCCCGCAGACACCGGGTTCGCCAAACATCACGACCGACCCGAACAGCTCGACACCTTCCGCTTCGGCCAGTACGGCCTCTTTCTCGGCAACGAGACCTACGTGCTGGCTTGCCCGGCACACTGCCACCCCGCTGCGGCCTGGCCGGTCAATCAGAACTGACCCCCCATCGAACCGGTCAGACGCGGAGTCCCGCGGCTGCGTCCGTGATCGACCTGCTCAGCAGGGCTGGTCCAGCCGCCTGCCCGAAAGCCCTCATGGCCGCATGACAGGACGGTTGTGGGTTATCTGTGAGATGCCAGCCGGACTCGTCGTCGGGCCTGAGGCTGCTTCCGCTGCCGGTCGTCCGAGGCTTCTGTCCAGTAGGTGCGATAGCTTGCCTGCCATGACTGAGCGCGGATCCATCGCCTGGCCACCTGCCCCGATCAAGACCGAGCGGCTGGTGCTCCGCGAATCCGAGGCCCGGGACCGAGCGGCGTTCATCGAGCTGTTCGCCTCGCCGGAGGTGGGCACCTACATCGGTGGCCCTCAACCGCGTGACGAGCTCGAACGCACGAGACCTGAGGTACCAGGCCGACGCTTCGGACTGTTCGTCATCGAACTCGACGGATCGATGATCGGCATGATCACGCTCGATCAGCGTGATGCGGAGCGCCCGGGTCACGTCCGTCCGGATGGCGGGGAGACTGAGCTCGGCTACCTGTTTTTGCCGCAGGCATGGGGACGCGGGTACGCCGCGGAGGCGTGCGCGGCAGCGCTCGGTTGGTTCGCTGACGCGCTTCCCGGTGAGCCGGTGGTGCTCTGCACGCAGGCTGCCAACGACCGCTCGATGCGCGTCGCGGCGAAGCTGGGGTTCACTGAGGTGGAGCGGTTCGAGGAGTACGGCGCCGAGCAGTGGTTCGGCGTCTGGTACTCGCTCCCGCCATCCCCCTGAGGTCGTGCTGGCTTCAGTAACAAGTCAGCAAGGCCGACTGCGGAAACAGCGCACGTTTTCGCCTACGAACGTTCGACGTGAACGACCGAGAACACCGGCTCATCGGCCATGACAGGACGTGGGCTCGTGTCCGCCGTTTCGACGACCGCTGCCGTCCGGTGATGGCGCCGACTTCGCGCGACACATCACCTGAAGGTCACGTGACGGTGCGCTAACGGCAGTGGCTCATCTTCGATCGTCCGGCAGTTCGCAACCTGGCTGCGCCACGGCGACGGGCCGAGGTCGTCGTGTGGCGGCTGGTTCACCGGAACTTGCGGTCGGGGCCAGAATCGGCGGCGTGCAGTTCGCCATTCTCGGGCCGGTCGAAGCCCGCGGTCCTGACGGGAGCCTGGTCGCCCTCGGCGGTCCTCAGCTGCGCGGGTTGCTCGCGCTCCTGGCTCTCGACGCCGGGGGTGTCGTCTCCACCGAGCGGCTGATCGATGGCCTGCACGGCGATCACCCACCCGAGGGCGCCGCTGAGGCGTTGCAATCCCAGGTTTCGCGGCTTCGGCGGCGGTTGCGGGATGGCGGCGCGCCCGACGGTTTGGTCGAGTTCACCTCCGCCGGTTACCGGCTGGCTGTCGATCCCCAGGTCGTCGATGTCCACCGGTTCGAACGGCTCACCGCTCAGGCGCGCCAGACTCGGGACCCGGCGGTCGCACACGAGTTCTTCGCTGAGGCTTTGGCTCTCTGGCGTGGGCCTGCGTTCGATGGGCTCGCGGACGCGCCGAGCGCGGCCCGGCTGGCCGAGGCGTACCTGGCCGCGGTGGAGGATCACGCCGAGGTGAGGTTGGCGCTCGGTCACCACGAACGGCTCGTCGCCGAACTCCGCGAGCTCACCCGTGAGCACCCGCTACGTGAGCGGCTCACAGGCCGGCTCATGCGAGCGTTGAACGGGAGCGGCCGTTCCGCCGAGGCATTGGCCGTGTTCGCCGAGATACGGAAACGGCTCGCCGACGAGCTCGGCGCTGAACCGGCGGCGGAACTCGCGGACGCGCACATGGCGGCCCTTCGGGGCGCCACGCCTGCCCGGGTCCGGCGGATGCCGGTGCCGCTCACCGGGTTGGTCGGCCGCGACGGAGAGCTCGGCCGACTATCCGAGGCATTGCGTGATTCCCGGCTTGTCACACTCACCGGACCAGGTGGCGCGGGCAAGACCCGGTTGGCTGTCGCAGCCGCGGAACGTATGTCAGGCGAAGTGTGCTTCGTCGAGTTGGCGACGACGACCGAAGTGGCACGAGCGGTGCTCTCCACCCTAGGGCTGCGCGAACAGGGCGTACTCGCGCCGGGCGCGGCGCCGGAGCCGGCCGACCGCCTGGCCGTGGGGCTCGCCGACCGGCCACTGCTGCTG
The DNA here is from genome assembly GCF_000342005.1 of Amycolatopsis decaplanina DSM 44594. Lineage (GTDB taxonomy): Bacteria > Actinomycetota > Actinomycetes > Mycobacteriales > Pseudonocardiaceae > Amycolatopsis > Amycolatopsis decaplanina. The sequence goes on along the minus strand of NZ_AOHO01000075.1, from coordinate 7,128 downwards.
GTCCTCGACAACTGCGAACACGTCGTCGCCGAGGTCGCGGGGTTGGTCCGGCGGCTGCTCGGCGAGTGCGCGGGCCTGCGCGTGCTCGCCACCAGCCGCGAGGCACTGGGCTTGACCGGCGAAAGGCTGGTGCCGGTCGGCGCGCTGGCCGCCGGGGCGGCGGAGCGACTGTTCGCCGAACGGGCCGCGGCGGTGGCGCCCGGCGTCGTGCCCGCCCCGGCCGCGGTCACGCGGATCTGCGCCGCTCTCGACGGCCTGCCGCTGGCGATCGAGCTCGCCGCCGGCCGCTTGCGATCGATGTCCGCGGACGACGTCGCCGACCGGCTCGACGACCGCTTCCGGCTGCTGTCGCGCGGCGAACGGACCGCCGAGCCGCGGCACCGGACCCTGCGCGGCGTCGTCGAATGGAGCTGGAATCTTCTGGAACCCGGGGAACGGCTCCTGGCGGGCCGGTTCGCGGTGTTCGCCGGTGGCGCCCGGCTCGACGCGGTCGAGCGGGTCTGCGCGGTTCCCGACGTCGACGTCGCACTCGCCGGCCTCGTCGAGAAGTCACTCGTCGAATTCGACGGTGGCCGGTACCGGATGCTGGAGACCATTCGCGCGTTCTGCGGCGATCAGGACGAAGACCGGCGCGCGGCGCACGCGAAGTACTTCCTCGACCTCGCACGCGCCGCCGAGCCGAAACTACGCGGCGCTGACCAGCTAACGGCGTTGGCGGAGCTGACCACCGAGCACGCCGACCTGCACGCCGCGCTGCGCTGGAGCGTCACCGAAGCACCAGAAACCGCGTTGCGTCTCATCGCGTCCTTGACCTGGTACTGGTGGCTGCGCGGGCTGCGGAGCCAAGCGACACCGTTCGCGGACGCCGTTCTCGCCGCCATCGGCCCGGAACCGCCGCCGGGGCTGGCCGAGGAGTACGTCCTTTGCCTGATCCACGCGTCGGCCACGGACGTCGACATCGAACCGATCCTGCGGCTGTCCGACGAACCGCTGCGCCACCCGTACCTCTTCCTCTTGTGGGCGTTTTCGCCACGCACCAAGGCGAAGGAGGGCGAACGGCTTGCCACACGGATCGGCCCCGATGCCTGGTCGCAGGCGTTCGCGCGGATCGGCGACGGCCTCGGCGCGCAGTACCGCGGGCGGATCACCGAGGCCGAGTCCCACTTTTCGGCGGCAAGGGACGGGTTCCGCGCCCTGGGCGACCGCTGGGGCCAGGCAAGCGCGCTGGAAAAGCTGGCGGAGTTCGCGGATTGGCGCGGCGACCACGCGCGGTTCCGCGAACTGATGGACGAGTCGATCCGGCTGGCCACCGCGCTCGGCGCCGTCGAAGACACCGCCGACTTGCTCTGCCGCCGCGCCGAAGGCTCGCTCCGGGCCGGGCACGTCGAAGCAGCCAGGACCGACTTCAAAGCCGCCGCCGAGCAGGCACGCACCGCAGGAACGCCCTTGACGCTCGCGCGGGCCCGCGGCGGGCTGGGCGAGGTCGCCCGGCGCTCAGGCGACCTCGCCGCGGCCCGGCGGTGGTACGGCTCTGCGCTCGGCTTGACCGTCGATCCGGTGACCGGTGGGGAGACACGGATCCACCTGTACACCGGCTTCGGCTGGACGGCGGCCGCCGAGGGGAACCTCGACAAGGCGACGGAGCTGTACCAGGAGGCGCTCGCCATCGCGCTCGAGTACGCGAACCTGCCGGGCGCGGCCCAGGCGGTCGAAGGACTGGCCGGGGTTCTCGCGGAACGGGGCGAAGACGAGCGGGCCGCGTTCCTGCTCGGCGTCGCCGTCGGACTGCGCGGCGCACCGGTCATCGGGGACTCCGACGTCGACGCGATCACTGCACGAGTGCAGGCACGCATCGGTGCCGCCAGGTACTCCGACGCTTTCGAACGCGGTCACGAAACACCCCCTGAACAGGCGATCCTGACGTCCGGTCAGCGGCGGTTCACGCTCGGTTCGTGAGCGGTCAGCGGTGCCGTCCACGCTGCCGGACATGACGACGAACCGCGAAATCCTCATCTCCGGCGCCAGCGTCGCCGGCCCCACCCTCGCCTGGTGGCTGAACCACCACGGCTTCCGCCCGACCGTGGTCGAACGGGCCCCGAGCCTGCGCGGGGGCGGCTACAAGGTCGACATCCGCGGTGTCGCCGTCGACGTGGTCCGCCGGATGGGCCTGCTCGAGCGCGTGCAGGCGGAGAGCACCGACATGCGGGGAGCGTCGTTCGTGAACAAGTGCGGCAAGGAGGTCGCGACACTGGACGCCGACACCTTCGGCTTCCGTCACGGCGACGACACCGAGATCCTGCGCGGCGACCTCGCGAAGATCCTCTATGAGCACACTCGCGACAACACTGAATACATCTTCGGCGACTGGATCACCGGCCTCGACCAACGGGACGACGGGGTGCTGGTGACATTCGCCAACGGCGAGCCGCGCCGGTTCGATCTGGTCGTCGGCGCGGACGGCCTGCATTCCGGGGTCCGCGCGCTGGCGTTCGGCCCGGAAGAGGACTACCTGCGCCGGTTCGACGCCTACATCTCGATCTCGACCGTACCCAACACATTCGCACTGGACCGCTGGGAGCTGCTGCACTCGGCGGCGGCCGGCAAGATGGTCAACGTCTACAGCACCGCCCGCGCCGACGACGCGAAGGCCGCGTTCTGGTTCAGCGCGCCGCCTCTGACCTACGACCATCGGGACGTCGAAAGCCAAAAGGACTTCGTGGCCGCCCAGTTCGCCGACCTGGGCTGGGAGCTCCCGGAACTGCTCGACGCGATGCGTCAGGCCGACGACTTCTACTTCGACCCGGTGTGCCAGATCAACCTGGACCACCTTTCGGCGGGCCGCGTCATTCTCGTCGGCGATGCGGGCTGCTGCCCGTCCCCCGCATCAGGTCAAGGCACGAGCCTCGCCCTTGCCGGCGCCTACGTCCTGGCCGGCGAACTGGCCGCCGCGCCAGGGGACTTCTCGGTGGCGTTCTCGCGGTACGAGGCGGAAATGCGGCCCTACATCGAGAAGAACCAGACCCTGGCGGAGACGGCGCTGCGCGGGATCATCCCGCGGTCGCGGATGTTCGCCTGGATCAACACCCGGATGATCAAGCTCATGCCGTACCTCCCCGGCCGCAACCGAGTCCTGGAACAAATGGCTCGCCCGGTCCGCGAAGCCGCGAACGCCCTGGTGCTGAAGGACTACACGGCCGCCACGCGATGAGGCGAGATATGAGCAGTTCGAACGGGCCACCGCACACGGCAGCCTCGTCCGGCTCCCCACAGGCCAGTCGGAATACGTGCTGGTGTGGTACCAGGCTACCGCGGTCCTCTGCGCTGGTTTCGCCGTATTTAGGTATCGCCGCACGTTTCCGCATAGCACGCGAAGATAGCCCTCCACTATGCGTGACAGCGCCGAAGACTTTTCTTCGTCATCGAATTCTGCCTTCTCGTTGAATCTCAGGTGGTCGCACTCGCGTCGTCTGCCAGCGCCGCGAGGCCGAGTATCTGCCAGAGGGAGCTGTGTGACGCTGTCGCGCAGCTGTGCGGTGACCAGGACGAACGCATGTACGGGATCTTCGTCTACTCCGAAGGCTGGCACAATACCCACCGACTGCACTACTGACCATCAGGTCGTCTGACACCATCTCATCGACCTTGTCCGTCAAAACGGAGTGGTCCAGCTGGGCTGGCAGGCAGGGCCCGGCCACTGCCGTCAATGACCTTTCCGGCCCTGAGCTTAAGTGGCGTTTTCGAAACAAGGGCGGCCACAGGGTGGCCTCTTTTGCCCTCAAGCGTTCCGCGTCCAGACTCTAGACAGCCAGGCGTTACGCCTCATTACCCTGAAGGAAGATCACTGGCCACAATGGCATCTCATCTTGATTTTCTCAGAAGTCTCTCGATTTCTGAAACTTGAAGGCGAGAGGTGGAAATGGCTGGAAAACCCTCATGGGCCGGTGCGCCATTCCCACTTCGCCTCCAGTCATCAAAATCGTCAAGACGGCTCTTACGTTCACGCATTTCGAACACGGCAAGATCGCGTGAAAGTAACTGAGATCGCTTTATTGGAGGGACAATGGCTCGATCAGCGCCGCAACTCATTGTGCGTGGCGCCATCCTGGGACTAATCGCCGTTCTAGGCGGCAGCCTGGTCGCGTCGGCAGAGACAGCCAGTGCCGCGCTGAGCACGGGCGCCAGCGCGGAGTATCTCGCCTACGTCGGAACCGGCGACGGTGATTCGGTGACCGTCATAGACACCAGAGTCAAGAAGATCATCGCGACGATCAAAGTCGGTGCGAAGCCACGCAACCTGGTCGCCACGCCGGATCAGCGCCGCGTCTACACCGCCAACGCCGGTGCCCGCTCGGTGTCCGCCATCGACGTCCGGACCAACCGCGTGATCGCGACCATTCCCGTCGGCAATACTCCCGGTTGTCTGGCGTACAACCGGCGAGGACACCACCTCTATGTGACCAACACCCGGGACGCCAGTGTCTCGGTCATCAGCACCCGCACCAACCAGGTGATCGCGACCATCGCCGTACCGCACACCGCGTCCTGCGTCGCGATGCACCCTCATGGGATAACCGCCTACGTCTCCGGCGGCCCACGCACCGCGGAGGCCGTGTCGCTCATCGACACCAGGACCGACAAAGTCAGAGCCACCGTGACCGGCGTGGGAGGAGACCCGATCGTGGTCCACCCCAACGGTCGAAAGCTCTACGCCGGCGACTACCTCAAGATCAACGTACTCGACGCCGATGCGCACTTCCTCCACTCCGTCCGCTACGGGACAACCGGGGAGCACGCCAATACCTTCACCTTCGCCCCCGACCACAGACACCTCTACATAGGAGGTTTGCGCGGCTACAGAGTGCTCGACACGGTCACGGATACCTTCATAGACTCGGCCGCCGGAGGAGATGCGATGACGACCGCGTTCTCGCCACCTCCCAATCCGGTGACCTGCCTGGCGATCAGCTCGAACAACAAGTACCTGTTCACCTGCGGCGGCCGGGTGCGGCCAGCGATCAAGATCATCGACTTCAAGACCGGCACGGTCCTCGCCAGCTTCCCTATGGACGAAGCATGGGGAGTCGCATTGGTGACTGCAGCCGACCCGTTTTGACGCCACATCCCGGACCACGCCTCGAAGCGCACCCTCTGCTTGCCCGGAAGGGCTGGTCCGGTTCCTGCTGACGGGCATGTTTGTTGACCGGAACCTGACTGGCCAGGCCGCCCTGCTGACGCCGCGGGCGAGGTGTCCAGTCGAGGCCACTGGAGCAGCTGGCCACGCGTAGCGGCCGGGCTTCGCGACTTGGTGAAGACGTCAGGGGCAGGGCATCACGGGTATCTGCTGGTGGCCTTCCCTGTGGTGGGTGGCACGGGTGGCGGGAAGGGGCGTCGGGCGTTCACCGATGCGTGCCCACGGGTGTCCACGTGATCTCTGTGGACGGTTCTGCGACACTGCTGACCTGCGTGAGTTCGGAAACCGGGTATCTGGTGTCCACGAGTGGACCCGCCGTGGCTTGCGGGGGGTCATTCTGGTTCTCGCGAACAGGGAGCATCACCGGTCCTGGATTGGAGGCATCATGATCACCGCTGTCATCCGGCGGGAGTCTCGTGGCATGTCTCGGTCCGCGCCTTCCGGTGCCCGTGCTGTGTCTTCTCCGCCCGTGAGTGGGGCGGTGAAGGTCCTGAAGCCCTTCTGCGTGGTTGCGGTGGAGCACAAGGACTTGCGGTCTAGCTGGAACTAGCCCGCGCACTCAGGCGAGGCCTCGAGCGTAGATTTCGCTCGGGGCCTTCGTCATGTCTACGGGACTCCGCTTGGCGACCGGTAGACACCGTTTGCATCGTGGGGTCTTCTCATGTGCGTGCACGTGCGGGACGCTTTTTCTCGTTCCGGTCCCACCCCGGGATGTCGCCGACAGGGCCGTGGTTCCAGCCGCAGCAAGCCCGACCGGTGAGTGCTCGTAAATCCGCAACCACGAAACGCACCACCCTCGCCCGCCCCTCTTTCTCCACTGTTTTTCGGGGCGGGCAGGCGCGTTTCCTCGCAGAAGGGCACAACAACATGGCGTTGAAAGCGGTGAGCCCGCCCTCCGCGGGCGGCGCCGTCCCGGCCGCGGTCAGACTGACCTGGCCGGAGGCCTTCATCATCACGCTGGCCGTCGGCCTGACCATCTACCTCAACGTGCGCGACACCCCGATCATCGCGGCCGCGGGCATCGCCGCGGGCGTGATGGTCGTGTTCGTCGCCGTCCTCGCGATCCCGCGCGGCATCGGCGAGATCGCGAAGAACCTGAACTTCCTGCGGACCGCGGCGGACGAACTCGCCCGCCAGCACCACGAGCAGGAGGGCCGGCGATGACCATGACCATCCCCGGCGAGCAGCAACTCGTCTTCGAAGCGGCCGACGCCACCGAGTTCCGCGCCCTGCTGGGCCGGATCCTCGACACGTCACCCCTGAGCTGCGGGCAGATCGCGATCAAGACGGGCATGCCGCGCTCCACCGCCTACAGCCTGCCCGACACCAAACGCCCCGGCCTGCCCAGCAACCCCGACCAGGTCGCCGCCTTCGTTCGCGCCTGCGGCCTCACCCCCACCCAGGTCGATCTGGTCATGGACCTATGGAAGAAGCTGCACCGGGCGACCGAGAACACCCGCATCAGCAGCGGCGAGGGCAAGGACAAGTCCACGACTGAGCAGGCCACGCCCGAGGCGATCCGCGAACTCCTGTCTCAAGCAGCCGATTCCAAGATCGTTCTCGACACCAGTGTGTTGGCCTGGGAGCCCCGGCGACACGACTGCGATGCCGCGCCCGGCGGCCGGCAGTTGTTCCGCCAGGGCACCAGCTGGACCGAGTTGCTGCACTACATCCTGGGCGACGAGCGCCGTACCCGGCACGCGGTCATGCTGCTGATTCCCGTCACGCTGCTGCTGCTCGGCGTCGTCTGCGCGCTGGTGTTCCTGGCCGTCAAGATGCCCGCGGCCACGCCCATGGTCGTGGCCGGGCTGCTCTCGCCGCTCCTGCTCGTCCTCCGCAAGAGTGGTCGGAAGCCGAAGAAGAAGGCCGACGACTAGAACCCGGTGAAGGTCGAGGGGCCCTGGCAGCCGGTGGCGGGTTCTAGCGATCCCCGCAAC
>NZ_AOHO01000074.1 GCF_000342005.1 Amycolatopsis decaplanina DSM 44594 | reverse complement strand
CCTCACCGCCGACCGGATCGGCGAGTTCGCCACCCCGCTTTTCGGCTTGTTCGGCGGTCCCTCGAGCCCTCGGCCCGAGGGACATGCCGGGCTGCCGTTTCTGCGCTATCACGGGGAAGTCGGTGAAGACAGCGACGCGGTGGTGGAGTTCTGCTGCCCGGTGGACTCGACTGATATCGAGGCGGTCCGCGATCGTTTTCCGGAGATGACCCGGCGCGACGAAGAAGCCGGCCGCGAGATCTTTGTCAGCATTCCCAAGGCGAGCATGATGACCGAGCTCGGATTCGAAGCACTGCACCGGTGGCTTGTCGAACACGATGAGGAAACCGACTGGAAACCGCGTCAGATCTTCCTTGTCGATCCCGCCACGGTCGAGGCTTCCGAACCCGTTTACGAGCTGGCTGTCCGGCTTGGCGGGCGCTGAGGTGCTCGTGGGCAAGGCGCGCTGTTCAACGAGCTTTTGGAAGATTTTCTGAATCACGGAGGGTAGCTAAATCAGGTTCGATTTCATCTCGATTCACCCGCAATGGCGATCATGTTCGAGCGGGATGTCATGCTGTGTGTCCGACCATGGCCCTCTTTCGAAACGACCCCGTGTCGCCGGAGGGCCGGAAGAAGGTGGCAGATGACCTGGGCCAGGCATTCCAGTCGTCCCGACCCCGCTGAAGACCAGAGCCGGATGGCTGGTGTGCGTGCGGAGGAAGAGGTCCGCCTCACCCTGCAGAACGGCAGAGCCGCACGAACCGTCGCAGGGCACGCTTCGGACGCCCTCGACTGTGCGGAACTGCTGGCGATGCTCGGACTCGAGGGAGTCCAGAAGAAGCACGCTCAGCGCACCTGACCCCCGATCCGGGTGGTCAGCTCGGCCGCGGTCACGCGGACCTCTGCGGCGAGGTCGGGCCAAGTTTCCTCGCAGCCCTCGGCCCCTGGGCAGAGGTGGCGGAGGGTCACGCTGATCGCGGCCATCGGACGGCCGCCGTGGTCGAAGACCGGGCAGGCCACCGAGGCGAATCCTTCGGTGACGTGCCCGTCTTCGACCGCCCAGCCGAGTCTGCCCTCCGCGTTCAGCGTGCGGCGCAGCTCGGCGAGAGTGCGCGGGCCGCGACCGGTGCGCAGGACGAACGCCGACGCGGCCGGGAAGAGCGCGCGCACGTGCGGCGACGGCAGATGCCGCAGCATCGCCCTGCCTGACGCCGTGAGCTGGCCCGGCAGCCGGACGCCGACCTCGGTGACCAGCGTTTCCGGGCGGGTGGGGCGCTCTTTGACCAGGTAGAGCGACTCGTTGCCGTGAAGCACGCCCAGATGCGCGGTGTGGCCGACCCGGTCGGCGAGTTTGCGCAGCAGCGGGAGCGCGAGGCGTTCCAGCGGGTCGTGCCGCAGATAGGCCGATCCGAGTTCGAACGCGGCGATGCCGAGGCCGTACCGGCGCTCGGCCGGCAGGTGTGTCACGAAACCGGCGGCCTCCAGTTCGGCGAGCAGGTGATACGTCGTCGAACGCGGGAGGCCGAGTTCGCGCGCGATCGCGGCCGCCGACACCGGGCCCGGGCGGGCGGCGAGGGCGCGAAGGATGCCGAGACCGCGTCGTAGGGCCGGGACTTCGCTGCTGTCGCCCATGCCGACCTCCTGTTTCGTGCGGGGGGGGAGCAAGGGACCTTTGCTACCGCTTCTCTCAACGTTGAGAGAAGCGGTAGCAAAGGTCCCTTGCTCCCCTCTGTGGTGACCGTGTGGATTTCGGGACGTCAGATGTCCCAAAATCCACACGGTCAGTACGCATGGTTACGCGGAGTGCGCGGTGTGTGGAAACAGGGACACTCAACGTCCCTATTTCCACACACCCTGCCCGCGGTAGCAAAGGTCCCTTGCTCCCACCGTGCGTGTCTTGGATACCAGACACAACCACCGGTTGGCGCCGCCCACCAGCGGGCATGGCGTTGTCCAATGGGGCTATGCCGGAAACCGTACTTCTGGGGTCCGAACCGCTTCGGCCTGAACAGGTCGTCGCGGTCGCCCGTGACCACTCGCCCGTCGCGGTCAGCGAAGCGGCCGAGAAGAACCTTGCCGCGACGCGTCAGCACATCGACAACCTCGCTCACGCCGAGACGCCGACGTACGGCGTTTCGACGGGCTTCGGGGCGCTCGCCACCAGGCACATCCCGCTCGAGAGCCGCACCGCGCTCCAGCGGTCGCTGATCCGCTCACACGCGGCCGGCGCGGGCCCGGTCGTGGAGACCGAGGTCGTGCGCGCGCTGATGCTGCTGCGTTTGCGCACTCTCACCAGTGGTTACACCGGCATTCGCCCGCAGACCGCGCAAGCGCTTGCGGCCCTGCTCAACGCCGGGATCACCCCGCTCGTGCACGAGTACGGCTCTCTCGGCTGCTCCGGCGACCTCGCGCCGCTGGCCGCTGTCGCGCTCGCGCTGATGGGGGAGGGCGAAGTCTCCTACAACGGCGAAGTCGTCCAGGCCGCCGACGCGCTGAAGCACGCCGGGATCGAGCCGGTCGTTCTCGCGGAGAAGGAGGGCCTCGCCCTCACGAACGGGACCGACGGCATGCTCGGCATGCTCCTGCTGGCCGCCGCTGACCTGCGCAAGCTCCTCGACACCGCCGACATCACCGCGGCGATGAGCGTCGAAGCGCTTCTCGGCACCGATCGCGCCTTCGCCGCCGAACTCCAGGCGCTGCGTCCGCACCCGGGCCAGGCGCTGAGCGCCCGGCGCATGTGGACGGCGCTCCAGGATTCGAAGATCGTCGAGAGCCACCGCGGCCCCGATTGCAACCGTGTCCAGGACGCGTACTCCCTTCGCTGCGCGCCCCAGGTGCACGGTGGCGCGCGGGACAGCCTCACGCACGCCGAACTCGTCGCCTGGCGTGAGCTTCAGTCCGCGGTCGACAACCCGGTCGTGTTGTCCGACGGCCGCGTCGAGTCGAACGGCAACTTCCACGGCGCCCCGGTCGCGTACGTGCTCGACTTCCTCGCCATCCCGCTCGCGGACGTCGCGAGCATCGCCGAGCGCCGCACGGACCGCATGCTCGACAAGGCCCGCTCGCACGGCCTGCCGCCGTTCCTCGCGTTCGACGCCGGCGTCGACTCCGGCCACATGATCGCCCAGTACACGCAGGCGGCCGTGGTCAGCGAACTCAAACGGCTCGCGGTGCCGGCGTCGGTCGATTCGATCCCGAGCAGCGCGATGCAGGAGGACCACGTCTCCATGGGCTGGTCCGCCGCGCGCAAGCTGCGCAAGGCCGTCGAGGGTCTCAACACCGTCCTCGCCATCGAACTGCTCACCGCCGCGCGGGCACTCGACATGCGCGCGCCCCTGACCCCGTCGCCGGTCACCGGCCGGGTCCGGGATCTCGTCCGCACCAAGGTCGAGGGCCCCGGCCCCGACCGTCATCTGGCGCCGGAGATCGCCGCCGCCGAAGAACTCGTCGCGTCGGGTGCCGTCCTCGCCGCGGCCCAACTGGAGGTCTGAGCCCATGACCCGCACGGTCCGTGCCGCCCGAGGCACCACGCTCACCGCGAAGAACTGGCAGACCGAAGCCGCGTTGCGGATGTTCCACAACAATCTCGACCCCGAGGTCGCCGAGCGCCCGGAGGACCTGGTCGTCTACGGCGGCACCGGCAAGGCCGCCCGCAACTGGGCCAGTTTCGACGCCATCACCCGCGAGCTGACCACTTTGGACGCCGACGAGACCCTGCTCGTCCAGTCCGGCAAGCCGGTCGGCGTGTTCCGGACCCACGAATGGGCGCCGCGGGTGCTCATCGCGAACTCCAACCTCGTCGGCGACTGGGCGACGTGGCCGGAATTCCGCCGCCTGGAGGCGCAGGGCCTGACCATGTACGGCCAGATGACCGCGGGGTCCTGGATCTACATCGGCACGCAGGGAATTCTGCAGGGCACGTACGAGACCTTCGCCGCTGTCGCCAAGAAGCGGTTCGGCGGCAGCCTCAAGGGCACGCTCACCGTCACCGCCGGCCTCGGTGGCATGGGCGGCGCGCAGCCGCTGGCCGTCACGATGAACGACGGCGTCGCGCTGGTCGTCGAATGCGACCCGCAGCGTGCTCACCGCCGCGTGGAGACTCGCTACCTCGACGAGGTCGCCGATGACCTTGACGACGCGATCCGCCGGGTGGAGGCCGCGAAGAAGGAGAAGCGCGCGCTGTCCGTCGGCGTGGTCGGCAACGCCGCCGAAGTACTGCCCGAACTGCTGCGCCGCGGCGTCGAGGTCGACATCGTCACCGACCAGACCTCCGCGCACGACCCGCTTTCCTACCTTCCCAAGGGTATCGGCGTCGACGAGTGGCAGGACTACGCGGACAAGAAGCCCGACGAGTTCACCGAGCGTGCTCGCGAGTCGATGGCGGAGCACGTGGAGGCGATGCTCGGCTTCCTCGACAAGGGCGCCGAAGTCTTCGACTACGGCAACTCCCTGCGCGGTGAGGCGAAACTCGGCGGCTGCGAGCGCGCGTTCGACTTCCCAGGATTCGTGCCCGCCTACATCCGCCCGCTGTTCTGCGAGGGCAACGGCCCGTTCCGCTGGGCGGCGCTGTCCGGCGACCCCGAGGACATCGCGGCGACCGACCGCGCGATGCTGGAACTGTTCCCCGAGAACGAATCCCTCGCGCGCTGGATCCGGCTCGCCGGTGAGCGCGTCGCGTTCCAGGGGCTGCCGTCGCGGATCTGCTGGCTCGGCTACGGCGAGCGGCACCTCGCGGGTCTGCGGTTCAACGAGATGGTCGCCAGCGGTGAGCTGAAGGCACCGGTCGTCATCGGCCGCGACCACCTCGACTCGGGCAGCGTCGCCTCGCCGTACCGCGAGACCGAAGGCATGGCCGACGGATCCGACGCGATCGCCGACTGGCCGCTGCTGAACGCGCTGGTCAACACCTCGTCGGGCGCCAGCTGGGTGTCGATCCACCACGGCGGCGGCGTCGGCATGGGCCGCTCCATCCACGCGGGCCAGGTCAGCGTGGCCGACGGAACCCCGCTGGCCGCGCGGAAACTCGAGCGCGTGCTCACCAACGACCCGGGTATGGGTGTCATCCGGCACGTCGACGCCGGATACGACCGCGCCGCCGACGTCGCCGACGAGCGCGGCGTGCGCGTGCCGATGCGGGATGCCGAGTGACCGCGTCCTCGCTGCTGGAGGAGATCTCGGACGTCGGTCGCGACCCGAAACGTGGCGGCTACTCCCGTCACGCCTTCGACGCGGCCGAAACCGAACTACGCGCGTGGTTCGTCGAGCGCGCCGGGCGGCTGGGCCTGGGCGTCGAAACCGACCGCAACGGCAACATCTGGGCCTGGTGGGGCACACCCGGTCCGGGCGCGGTCGTCACCGGGAGCCATCTCGATTCGGTTCCCGGCGGCGGCGCCTTCGATGGCCCGCTCGGCGTCGCGAGCGCGCTTGACGCGGTGGAGATCTTGCAGGCCAAGGGATTCCGTCCCGCCAAGCCGTTCGCCGTCGTGGTCTTCGCCGAGGAGGAAGGTGGCCGATTCGGTGTGCCTTGCCTCGGTTCGCGGCTGCTGACCGGGACCATCGACGCGGACAAGGCCCGCGGCTTGCGGGACCCGGACGGCGTCACGTTCGCCGAAGCGGCGGCGAAAACCGGGCTCGATCCCGATCGCGTCGGCCGGGACCCCGAGCGGCTCGGGCTGATCGGACGGTTCCTGGAACTGCACGTCGAGCAGGGGCGCGGGCTGATCGACCTCGGCTCGCCGGTCGCCGTCGGCAACACGGTGATCGCGCACGGCCGGTGGCGATTCTCCTTCCAGGGGCAGGGAAACCACGCCGGTGCGACGCTGATCGGTGATCGTCGTGATCCGATGATCCCGGCGGCCGAGACCGTTCTCGCCGTACGGAAACTGGCGAAGGCGACCGCCGACGCGAGGGCCACCGTCGGGAGGCTCGTGCCCATCCCCGGCGGGACCAACGTCATCGCGTCCACTGTGGACCTGTGGCTGGACGCGCGGGTGCCGGGCACGGACACGCCCGAACTGGTCGCGGAGATCGCGAAGCTGGCCGAAGAGGCGGCCGGGCAGGAAGGCTGCCGCGTCGAGGTCACGAGGGAGTCGTACTCGGACGACGTGATCTTCGACGACGCGCTGCGCCGCGACCTGGGCACCTGGCTGGGCGGGCCGCCGGAACTGCCGACCGGGGCCGGGCACGACGCGGCGATCCTCGCCGGGTTCGTCCCGTCCGGGATGCTCTACGTGCGCAACCCCACCGGGATCAGCCATTCCCCGGAGGAGTTCTCCGAGGCGGAGGACGTCGACCACGGTGCCCGTGCGCTGGCGGATGCCCTGGAGAAGCTGTCGACATGACGACATATTGGTGTGAGCGGGCGTGGCTGCCGGACGGGGTTGCCGACGCCGTCCGGATCGAGCTCGACGGCGGGAAGATCACTTCCGTGACGGCGAACGCGCCTCGTGAGGGTACTGTCCTGAGTGGACTTACTTTGCCGGGCTTCGTCAACGGGCACTCGCACGCCTTCCATCGTGCGCTGCGCGGCCGGACGCACCACGACCGCGGGACCTTCTGGACGTGGCGCGAGCGGATGTACTCGCTCGCGTCACGACTCGACCCGGACTCGTACTACCGCCTGGCGCGGGGTGTCTACGCCGAGATGGTGCTGGCCGGTTACACGAGCGTCGGCGAGTTCCACTACCTGCACCACGCACCGGGCGGGAAGCCTTACGCCGAGCCGAACGCGATGGGCGAGGCGCTGCGGCAGGCCGCCAGGGACACCGGGATCCGGCTGACGTTGCTCGACACGTGCTACCTCGCGGGCGGAATCGGCGTCGAACCCGACGAGGTGCAGCGGCGGTTCTCCGATGGGTCGGCCACGAAGTGGGCGCAACGAGTCGGCGAATTGCGGGAAGAAGAGACGTTCCGGGTGGGCGGTGCGATCCATTCGGTGCGGGCCGTCCCCGAGGATCAACTGTCCGAAGTGGACAACGGCACGCCTGCGGATCGTCCGCTGCACATCCATCTTTCGGAGCAGCGAGCGGAGAACGAGCAGTGCATGGCGGCCTATCACTGGACTCCGACGGGGCTGCTCTGGGACAACGGCGTCCTCGGTGAGCGGCTCACCGCGGTGCATGCGACTCACCTGACACCGGGTGACATCAAGTGGCTCGGCGAGGCGCGGAGCCGCGCCTGCTTCTGCCCGACGACCGAGCGGGATCTCGGCGACGGCATCGGCCCCGCGCGGACGCTGCTGGACGCGGGGGTGCGGCTGTCGCTCGGCAGCGACAGCAACGCGGTCGTCGACGCGTTCGAGGAGACCAGGGCGCTGGAACTGAACGAGCGCCTCGCCAGCGAGAAACGCGGCCGGTTCACCGCGGAGGAACTGCTCGCGGCGGCGACGGACCACGGCGCGATCGGCTGGGACGAGGTCGGCGAGCTCGCCCCGGGCGCGGGCGCTGATCTGGTCACGGTCGGACTCGGTTCGGTGCGGACCGCGGGGATCGAGCCGTCCGGGGTGGTCTTCGCCGCTTCCGACGCGGACGTGCGGGATGTCATCGTCGCCGGGCGTGAGATCGTCCGCGATGGCGCACATCAGCTGATCGACCGGCCGGAAACGGTCTTGGCCAAGGAGATCGAGGCATTGTGGCAGTCCTGATCACGGGAATCGGCGAGCTCACGACGAACGACGCCGAGCTGGGCAAGCTCCGCGACGCGGCCGTCGTCATCGATGGCGAAGAGGTCGCGTGGGTCGGTGCCGCAGCGGACGCGCCCGACGCGGACGAGCGGATCGACGTCGAGGGCCGGGCGGTGCTGCCTGGTTGGGTGGACAGTCACACCCACCTCGTCTTCGCCGGGGACCGGACGGCCGAGTTCGAAGCGCGGATGGCCGGGAAGGCGTACAGCGCCGGGGGAATCGCGGTCACCGTCGACGCGACGCGGTCGGCTTCCGACGAGCAGCTGGCGGCGAATCTGCGGCGTCACGTCGGCGAGGCGGCGAGGCAGGGCACGACCTGCCTGGAAACGAAGACCGGGTACGGCCTCAACGTCGAAGACGAGGCGCGTTCGGCGCGGATCGCCGCCGATGTGGCCGACGAGGTGACGTTCCTCGGCGCGCATCTGGTGCCGCCGGGCGCCGACGCGGAGTCCTATGTGGACCTGGTGTGCGGCGACATGCTCGACGCCGTCGCGCCGCTCGTGCGGTGGGCGGACGTGTTCTGCGAGACTGGCGCGTTCGACGAAGCACAGTCCGGGCGGGTGCTGAAGGCGGCGCGGGAACGCGGGCTCGGGCTGCGGGTGCACGGCAATCAGCTGGGGGAGGGGCCGGGCGTGCGGCTCGCCGTCGAGTTGGGGGCGGCGAGTGTCGACCACTGCACGTACCTGAGCGAAGCGGACGTCGAGGCTCTGGCTGCTTCGGACACCGTCGCGACCTTGCTGCCGGCGTGTGACCTCTCGACCCGGCAGCCGCTGGCGCCGGCGCGGCGGCTCCTGGACGCGGGGGCGACGGTCGCGCTGGCCAGCAACGCGAACCCGGGCAGCTCGTACACGACGTCGATGGCGTTCTGCGTCGCGACCGCGGTGCTGCAGATGCGGATGACGATCGACGAGGCGGTGTGGGCGGCGACGGCGGGCGGCGCCCGTGCGTTGCGGCGTGACGATGTGGGCTTCGTGCGGCCGGGGGCGCGTGCCGACCTTCACGTGCTGGAGGCGCCTTCGACGGCGCACCTCGCGTACCGGCCGGGAGTGCCGCTGACGGCCGCTGTGTGGCGGCGAGGGAAGCGTTTGACCAGCGGTTTCGTCTCAAAGTGGTAGCAAAGGTCCCTTGCTCCCCCGCTGAGGTCAGGAGGCTTGGCCGAGGGTCTCCTCAACCCGCTCGCGCAAGGCGGGCGGGAGTTCGTCGAGCAGGTGGGACCACTGCTCGACCCGCTTCTCGCTCAGGTGGGTGAGCAGGTCGAGCACCGGCGCCCACAGATCCTCGTCGGCGGCCGCGACCTGCAGGAGGCCGCCGAACCGGGCTTCGGAGAGCAGCCCGAGTACGTGATCGATCCGGCTTTTGTCGTCGAGGACGAACGCGATCCGGATCAGCGCCTCGTCGCCGATGACGGCCAGGGCCCTTCGCACCGTCGGATCGGGCAGGTGGCCGACGAACCGGCCGACGGTGATCCAGTCCTCGCGGCGTACCAGTTCGCCTGCCACCGCGACGACGGTGTCGAGCGGGATCCGCGTGATGATCGCGCTCGCCCGGCGCGGGTCCAGTTCGGCCGCGACGTCGGCCAGGAACGGCGGCTTCAGTCGCTTCGCGACGTCGACGCCCCGGGAGACGTCCACCAGCCCGGCGATCCGCGCGCACAGAAGCGGGCCGAAGACCTTCTCGGCGATCTTCGCGAGAATCGGGCTCGGGACGAGCTTGCTCGCCATCGCCATCCGTTCCAGGACGGCGAGGTTGGCGTCGAACAGCGTGTCCGTGACCTGCTCGCGGAACGCCTGGAGTTCGGCCGCGTCCACCTCTTCCAGGTAGGACAGTCGTTCCGGAGTGGTGCCGAGGACACGGGCGAGTTTGAGGATCTCCGCCTGCGAAGCGAAGTTTTCGGTGGTCACAGGCCCACCACCTTGCGAACGGTGCCGCGCAGAAGCGCGGGTACGTACTTCAGGCCCTCTTCGCCCGCTTCGGCCAATGCCTTGGCCTGGCGGTGGCGCGCGTCGCGTAGCGCGTCGGAGAGGTCCTGTTTCTCGTTGTCGGCCAGCGCTTCGATGCCTGCCGGGACAGGACCGCCTAGCTGGCCGGTGAGTGTGCGCTCGGCCATGGTCGATCATCATGCCTCATCGGACCGGCGATGGTCGGATGATCGAGGGACCTTTACTTTCGTCCATGGCGGGCGGCTCGTCACGGCTTGTAGCGTCCTGTCGTGTGAAGGACGCTGAGGAGCCCGTGTGGCGCGGGCGGCGGCTGGTCATGGACGTGGCCTTGTGGCTCGGGCTCTGCGGCTGGGTGATCATCGACGCCGGATCCAGCACGAGACACTGGGAACTGCTCGCCGGGCTCATCGCGACCACCGCCGCGATCGCGGTGTCGCGCCGGTACCCGCTGCTCTCCCTCGCCATCGCGATGGTCGCCAGTTTCGTCGTCATGGGAAGCTTCGGCGGCCGGGTGCCGATCTGGGAGGGGTTCGTCCTCGTCGCGGTGAGTTACCTCGCCGGTTACCGGCAACCGGTCGCGAAGCCGATGCTGCGCCTTTTCGCCGTCGTTTCCGTGATCGCGGTCCCCGTGGCGCTGGTCTGGAGCCGGGACGGGTTCGCGTCCTGGGGTGCGCTGCTCGGTGTCCTGGTCTTCGCGGGGGTGACGCCGTGGCTGCTGGGCAGGTACATCCGGCAGCGTGAGGACATGGCGCGCGACGGCTGGCGCCGGGCCGAGGAGATGGAGAGCCGCCAGCGGCTCGTCGCCGACCGCGCGCGGCTGCGCGAGCGCACCCGGATCGCCAGCGACATGCACGATTCACTGGGCCACGAGCTGAGTCTGATCGCGGTGCGCGCGGCGGCGCTGGAGGTCGCGGGCGGCCTCGACGAACCTCAGCGGCAGGCCGCGGGCGAGCTGCGGCAGAGCGCCGCGACGGCGACCGAGCGGCTGCGCGAGATCATCGGGGTCCTGCGCGAGGACGACGCGCCGACCGAGCCGGTGCACGAGAGCATCGACGAACTGCTCGACCGGACCAGGGCGTCGGGCGTGCTGATCGAGTCCTCAGTGGACGGTCCGGTCGACGGTGAGCCGCCGATGGTCGACCGCGCCGCGTATCGCGTGGTCCAGGAATCGGTCACGAACGTGGTGAAACACGCGCCGGGTGCCGCGGTCACGGTCCGGGTCGTGCGGTCGGAAGGGCGGACGGACGTCGTGGTCACCAACGCCGCGCCACCCGCGGGCCCGTTGCCGGGCCGGGCTTCGGGCAGGCGCGGGCTGATCGGGCTGCGCGAGCGGGTCCGGCTGGTCGGCGGGACCCTGCGAGCGGGTCCCCGTGACGGCGGATTCGAGGTCAGCGCGACCTTGCCGCACGACGCGGCTCCGTCGGAGGAATCGCCCGAAAGCCAGGCGGCGATGGACGCCGAGGTGGGACAGTCGACGTCGGCCAGGGAACTGGAACGCGCCCGCCGGGACGTCCGGCGCAGCCTGATCCAGGCGATCGTCGTGCCGATCGGGCTGTTCGGCCTCGTGGTCGGGATCAGCGGTGGCGTGTTCCTCGTCCAGTGGTACGGCTCCGAACTCGCCGGTGCGGACTACGACCGCATCCGGATCGGCCAGACGCGGGCGGAGATCGCGCCCGTCCTGCCCGGCGGCCAGCGGATCGCGCGTCCGCGTCAGGTAGAGCCGCCGGTTCCCACCGGGGCGACATGCGAGTACTACGGCACCGAGCGCAGCGTGTTCAACATGAACTACGAGGCCTACAGGCTGTGCTTCGCGGAGGGGAAACTCGTGGCGAAGGATCTGATCAGTGAAGACGAGCAAAGGGGGGACCCGGATGATCCGGGTGGTGCTGGCCGATGACGAGGCGATGATCCGCGCCGGGGTGTCGGCGATCCTGGCCGCGGACGCCGGGATCGAAGTGGTCGCGGAGGCCGAGGACGGGCGCGCCGCCGTCGAGCAGGTCCGCGCGACCAGGCCGGACGTCGTGCTGCTCGACATCCGGATGCCGGTCATGGACGGGCTCAAGGCGGCCGAGGAGATCCGGCGGCTGCTGCCCGAGGTCGGCGTGATCATGCTGACCACGTTCGGCGAGGACGCCTACATCGAGCGCGCGCTCGGTCTCGGCGCTAGCGGGTTCCTGCTGAAATCCGGCGATCCCCGCGAACTGCTCGGCGGGATCCACGCGGTCGCGGGCGGGGCGGCGTTCCTTTCGCCGAAGGTCGCGCAGCGGGTCATCGCCCGCTTCTCCGGCAACCAGGTTTCCCGCGCCGAAGAAGCGAAGGCGCTGATCGGCAAGCTCACCCCGCGTGAGCAAGAAGTGCTGGCGTTGCTGGGTTCCGGACTGTCCAATGCGGACATCGCCGGGAAGCTGTTCGTGGTCGAGGGCACGGTGAAGGCCTACGTGAGCACCATCCTCAACCGGCTCGGCGCGCGGAACCGGGTGCAGGCCGCGATCACCGCGTACGAGGCGGGGCTGGTCGGCGGGGAACGGGAGGAGTCCAGCCGCTGACGCCGGCGCCGATGCGGGCGGTGAGCGCGCCGGGGAGCAGCCGGAACACGCCGTTGCGGACGGCCACGGCGAGCGGGTTGCGCAGCTGCGGCCCTATTCTTCCTGCCTGGACCGAAGCTTTGACCACCGATTGGCTGCGCGGTCGGCGCTGCTCGTCGTAACTCTTCAGCGCCGCGTCGACGTCTTCGGTGGTAGTGAGCGCGGCGGCGAGGACGACGGCGTCTTCGATCGCCTGGCAGCCGCCTTGGCCGAGAAACGGCGGCATCGCGTGGGCCGAGTCGCCGAGGAGCGCGACGCGGCCCCGCACGTAGGACGGCAGGGGAGTGCCGAGCAGGTGGAGATCGTGGTGGAGCAGCGTCTCGGGCGTGGTCGCGTCGATGAGCTCGGGAATGGGGTCGTGCCAGCCGCCGAAGCGGTTTCGCAGATACGACTTCGGGTCCTCGTGACGGATGCCCGCTTCGGCGACGTAGCTCGCCCACCAGTAGACGCGGCCGTCGTGCAACGGGATGACGCCGATCTCGGCGCCGTCGTCCCAGCTCGTGCTGAGCTCGACCGCGTGAGGGAGCGTGGTCACAGCGCGGAAGGCGGTGCTGCCGCTGTAGACCGGTTCGGGATGCCGCGGCCACAGCCGCTTGCGGGCCGCGCTGTGGATTCCGTCGGCGGCGACGATGACGTCGGCGTCGAGATCGTCGAGGTCGGTGACCTCGGTGCCGGTGCGGACGCGGTCGCCGGGCAGGGCGGCGCGGAGTGCGTCGATGAGGTCCGCGCGGTGGATGGCGGCGAGCGGGCGGCCGTGATGACGGCGGAACGCTTCGGCATCCCACCGGGTGATGCGGCGGCCGTCGCGATCGTGGAGGCCGCCGGACGATTGTTCCCGCAGCTTGCCGAGTTGGACGCCCAGTGCTTCGAGTGAGCGCAGGGCGTTCGGCCACAGGGAGATGCCGGCGCCCACGGCGGTGAGTTCCGGGGCCTGTTCGAGGACAGTGACCTCCCAGCCGATGCGGTGCAACCCGATGGCGGCGGTCAGTCCGCCGATTCCTCCGCCGATCACGATCGCTTTGCGCATGTCGACCTCCTCTACATTTGTAGAGTACTACTACACTTGTAGAGTGCGAAAGGCGACGATCGGGGACGCGGCCATCGAAGTGATCGCGGCCGAGGGGATGCGAGGGCTGACGCATCGCGCCGTCGACCGGTTCGCCGGACTGCCGTCGGGTTCGACCTCGTATTACGCGCGGACGCGGGCCGCGCTGCTGGAGCTGGCGATCTCGCGGATGATCGAACTCGACGAGGTCACCCTCGACCCGCCGCCCGGGGAGCTGGCCGACTATGTGGCGGGATTCGCCCACGCGGCGATCACGAACGGGCGGACGCGGATGCTCGCGCGGTACGAGTTCGCGCTGGAGGCGACGCGGCGGCCGGAGTTGCGTGAGGCCTACGACCGCGGCGGGTTGATCATCCGGCGCCGGTGCGAGGAGGTGCTCGCCGCGTGCGGATCGGCGGAGCCGGAGCGGCACGCGCGGGTGCTCGTCGCGTGGCTGGAAGGGACGATCTTCGACGCGCTGGCCGGGACCGGCTCGCTGCGGCCGCCGGATCTCGGGGAGCTGACGCGAGGGGCGCGGGAGGTTTTGGCGGGGCTCGGGGTGGCGGGGTAGCAAGGGACCTTTGCTACCACTGGGGGCGCTGACCTGCGCAAAGAGAGCGGGGGACCTTTGCTGTCGCTGGGGGTGTGTGGAAATGGGGACGTTGAGTGTCCCTGATTCCACACACCCTGTACTCCGCGTAGCGATGAGTGGTGACTGTGTGGGTTTTGGGACGTTAGATGACCCGAAATCCACACAGTCGTCCGGGCTGTGCCGAGTGCGGGGGAGCAGGGGACCTTTGCTACCGCTTCTCTCGACATTGAGAGAAGCGGTAGCAAAGGTCCCTTGCTCCCCTCAGGCGTCGCGGCGCCGGAGCACGGTGGAACCGGTGGCCAGACCGGCCGCCGCCCACGCCGCACAGAGCGCGATGCCGACCCAAGGCGCGTAGGGCGCGACGCCGCCGAAGATCGGGTTCGGCTGCCCTGGGGTGACCATCGCGTTGACGCCCGCGAAGCCGGGGAAGTAGTTCACGAGGTCTTCCCAGCCCAGCGAACCGGCGAACATCGGAATCATCACCAGCAGCACGAAGACCGTCACGATCGTCCCCGCCGTCGATCGCAGCGCCGTCCCCAGGCCGAGGCAGAGCAGACCCAGCAGCGCGAAGTAGCCGCCCATGCCCGCCGCGGTCGCGAGGACCTCACCCACCGAGGAGCCGGGCGCGGGGATAAGCGGTGCCGAGACCACCACACCGGCGAGTGTGTTCAGCACCCCGTAACCGAACAGCACCGGCAGCAGGACGGCCGATTTCGCCGCGAGGACCCGGTTCCGCACCGGGACCCACTGCAGGGTCGAGCGGATGCTGCCACTGGCGTACTCGCTCGTGATGAACAGCGTCGCCAGCGCGACCACGGCGAACTGCGTGAGGAAGTACGCCGCTCCGGCCACCACGGCGTGCGGGGCCATCGGACGGTTGCTGCCGTCGTGCAACGAGAAACCCACTACGGCCGAGTAGGCGAGCATCAGCAGGACACCGCTGATCAGGCACCACCAGGTGGACCGGACCGACCAGAACTTCGTCCATTCCGAAGAGATCGTGTTCATCGTGCGCTCCACTGCTTGAAGAAGCCGGTCAGCTCACTACGGAAGAACTCCAGCGCCTTCCGCGAGTCGATCGAGCCGTACTGGTTCTCGACTTCGGTCGGCGGGATGTGCGGTCGCAGCCCCAGCTGGTCGACCAGGATCGCCGCGTCGGTGACCGACGAATGGCCGCTGTTCTCGACCAGGTCCTGCTTCTTCGGCCCGGTGAGCCGCGGCCAGGTCTCGTTCCAGGACGCGCGGTAGTACTTCTCGCCGGTCGGGCTGGTCAGCAGCAGGAACGGCCGGTCGAGGGAGACGATGCCGAAGAACGGGCCGTCGACGTTCACGCCCGCCTTGATCCGCCGGTCGCCGACCATCGCGGCGGCGGTCGCCGAACCGCCGGCGGAGTGGCCGGCCATCCCGATCTTCGTGGCGTCGATCGACCAGCGCCGGTCCTTCAGCAGGGTGTCGACGACGAACGTCGTGTCGATCGCGCGGTTCGCGATCGCGGCGGGCCAGGGATCGTCCGACCGTCCGCAAGCGACACATTGGCGCAGCCCGTCGGGGAACTCCGTCGCCCAGGCCTCGTAGGCATGGTCGATCCCGGCGACCACGAAGCCTTGTGCGGCAAGGTGTTCGGCCACCGAGGTCAGCGTGATCCGGTTGTTGCCCGCGCCCGGCGAAAGCAGCACCAGAGGACGTCGTCCCGGCAGGGAAGGCGCGTTCTCCCGTGAGTGGACCCGCACCTTGCTCAGCGTGTCCGGCGGCAGGTCGAGCTTCCGTCCGGCGATCGCCGCCGCCGACTCCGCCTGGGTCATGTACAGCGGCGCGCGTCCGACCGGGACCGCCGGATACCAGACGTTGACCATCAGCTCGCGCCGCTTTTCGGGCACCCAGGGGTCGGCTCGCCGCTGATCGGTGAGGTGCAGTGTCCGCAGCCCGATCGGGAAAGGGCCGCCCGGAGCGGGCAGCGACAGATCCGGCGTCGCCGACGCGGCCGCCGGCACCCCCAGCAGGCCGGCGATCACCGCCACCAGGACCATCAATGACTTCATGCCGCGACTCCCGTTCCGTATTCGACCGACGACGCGGTCAGTTCCATGTACGCCTGCTCCAGCGAGGCGGTCCGTTCGGTCAGCCCGTGCACGCGGATCCCGAGTTCGTGCACCGCGTCGCCGACGAGGTGGACGGGCAGGTCGTGCACGAGCAGTTCCCCCTGATCGGTTTCCGTGGTCGCGCCGAGCGCGCGAAGGCGCTGTGCGAGCACGCGCAGGTCGGCTGGAGCGGGCACCCGCACCGCCACCGATGTCCGCGAATTGCCCGCGATGAACTCGTCGACGGGGGCGTCGGCGAGCAGCTTTCCCTTGCCGATGACGACAAGCCGGTCCGCGGTCAGCTGCATCTCGCTCATCAGGTGGCTCGACACGAACACCGTGCGGCCCTCCGCGGCGAGCGAACGCATCAGGTGCCGCACCCAGCGGACGCCGTCGGGGTCGAGGCCGTTGACCGGCTCGTCGAACATCAGCACACCCGGGTCGCCCAGCAGCGCGCCGGCGATCCCGAGCCGCTGTCCCATGCCGAGTGAAAACGTCCCGGCCCGCTTGCCCGCGACGTCGGTGAGGCCGACCGTCGCGAGCACCTCGTCGACCCGGCTCGCCGGGATCCCGTTGCTGCGCGCCATCGCCAGGAGATGCTTGCCCGCGCTCCGGCCGGGGTGCAGCGCCTTGGCCTCCAGCAGTGCGCCGACCTCGCGCAACGGGAACCGCAGGTCCGGATACTTCTTGCCGTCGATGCGGACCTCGCCCGCGCTCGGCGCGTCGAGGCCGAGCGTCATCCGCATGGTCGTCGACTTGCCCGCGCCGTTGGGGCCGAGGAATCCGGTCACCTTGCCCGGCTCGACGGCGAAGGTCAGCCCGTCGACCACAGTCTTCTCGCCATAGCGCTTCGTGAGTCCTCGAAGCGTGATCATCCGCGTCCTCCTTCGTGTCCCTGAATCCTCCGATGCGGGGACACGCGCGGGCATTGCCCCGAAGTCATCGGCCACCCCTTACTTTCGGCAGGTGCCGCTCGGCACGAGTCGCAGCGGAAAGGCAGAATCGGCGCCATGACCACCCGCGAACAACGGCGCGTGAATCCGCTCGACCTGGTGATGCTCGTACTCGCCGTGTTCTCCGTCGGGCTGCTCGCCTACGTGATGTTCTTCCCGCATTCGGAGGAGACGGCGCACCGCGTCTTCGCCATCGACACGACGGTGTGCGGGATCTTCGCGCTGGAATTCCTCTGGCGGTGGCGGCGCCACCGGTGGGAGAAGTGGTTCCCGCTGCGCAATTGGTACGAAATCCTCGGCATGATCCCCATCGCGCATCCGGCGCTGCGCGGGTTCCGGCTGCTGCGGATCCTGGTCGTGCTCGTCCGGCTCGCGCGCACCGCCGACCGCGCTTTCGGGGAGCGGTTCACGCAGCGGCTGGTCGAACGGCTTTCGCGGCCGATCGTGCTGGCGATCAAGAAGCCGATCACGATCGCGGTGCTCGACGAGGTCGTGAAGGTGCTGGAAACCGGGAACTATCCGCAGAACCTCGCGCGCTCACTCGGCGAGAACCAGACACTGCTGCGGGGGATCATCGCCGAGAAGCTCAAGAACGATCCGCAGGCGGGACGGCTTTCGAAGCTGCCGTTCCACGACGAGGTGGTGCGTTCGGTGATCGACACCGCGATGCGCGTGATCCTCGAAGTGCTGACCGATCCGCGGATCGACGAGTTCTTCGCGCATGTGGTGCGGGAGAACCGGGAGCAGATCCGCAGCGCGGTGCAACTGGGGCTGAACGAGCGGGAGGACGACGAGGAGCTGGCGGCGCGGCTGCCGACCCGGCCTCAGCACCAGTTGATGGACTGACCTCGTGAGTGGCGAGGACGGTTAGAACCGTCCTTACCACTCACGAGCCGCGACGGCTGGTCCGGCGGGTGGGTGCGGCATTCAGCGGGTCCTCCGGCCAGGGGTGCTTCGGATAGCGTCCGCGAAGATCGGCGCGAACGGCCGCGTAACCGTTGCGCCAGAACGATTCCAGATCGGCGGTGACCGCGGCCGGCCGCCCGGCGGGGGAGAGCAGGTGCAGTACCACGGGGACGCCCGCCAGTTCCGGCGTCGCGAGCCAGCCGAAGGTCTCCTGCAGTTTCACGGCCAGCACCGGCTGCTCACCCGAGTAATCGACCCGGATCCGCGAACCCGACGGTACGTCCAGGCGGTCCGGCGCCAGTTCGTCCAAACGCGACGCCTCGGGCCAGGGCAGCAGCCCGCGCAGCGCGGCGCCCGCGTCCAGCGAGGCCAGGTCCGACCGGCGACGGGCGGAGCCGAGATCGAGCCAAGTGTCCAAGGTGGACAGTAGATCCGCGTCGGAGACCGCGGGCCAAGGCGGGCCCAGCACCCGATGCAGGAAGGACAGCCGTTCGCGCAGCCGTCGCGCATCTTCCGACCAGCGCAGCAGACCGAGCCCTTCGGCGCGCAAACCGTCCAGCAGCGCGGCGCGGATCGCGTCCGGCGCGGGCGAGCGCAACGGTTTCTCCGACAGCACGATCGCCCCGAGCCGCCGCACCGATCGTGCCACGACGTCGCCCGAAGACCAGCGCACTTCGTCCACGGAGGACACCAGATTCGGCGCCGCGCGCACGGCGAGGTCTTCGTCCGCGGGCGCGGCCAGCCGGATGATGCCCTGCGCGCGCCCGGGATCCCGGGTCGCTTCGGCCACCGCCAGCCATTCGACGTCCGCCAGTCCGCTGCCGCGCGGAAGTTCGGCCGCCGTTCCACCGGCCATCAGATACACCGGCGTCCCCGGCGAACGCCGTCGCGCCAGCCGCTCGGGATGCGCCAGCGCCACGACCAGCGCCGGATCCGCGGCACCGCCGCCGTCGGGCACCAGCTTGGAAAGCCGCCGCACGTCGGACTTCCAGCGCTCGTCACCCCGCACTCGCCGCAGTTCGGCCTCGAGGTCGGTCAGTGTGCCGCCGCTGTCCAGCAGCGCGACGACCTCGGCCGCCGAACGCGCGTTGGTCCGGGCCGCGCCGTCCAGCAACGCCCTCGCCAGCCGCGGATGCAGGCCCAATCCGGCCATCTTCCGGCCGCGTTCGGTCACCGTGCCGTCTTCCGCTGTCGCCCCGAGCGTGGTCAGCAACGCGCGTCCGGCGGCCAGCGCGCCTTCACCGGGCGGATCCCACCAGGCGAGGCCGGAACCGTCCGGAGTGGACCAGCACGCGAGTTCGAGTGCGAAACGCGCCAGTTCCGCCGTCCTGATCTCGGGTTCGGGATACGCGGGCAGGGAACCCTGTTCGTGCGCCGCCCAGCACCGGTACGCGCGTCCCGGCGCCTCACGCCCGGCGCGGCCGGCGCGCTGTTCCGCGACCGCGGCCGAAACTCGGACCGTCGCCAGCCCTGGCAGGCCGCGCCGATGATCGACGCGGGGCACGCGGGACAGGCCGCAGTCCACCACCGCGCGCACACCCGGCACGGTCAGACTGGACTCGGCGACCGACGTCGACAGCACCACCCGGCGGCGGGCGCGCGGACGCAACGCGTCGTCCTGGCTCGCCGCCGAAAGCCGCCCGTGCAGTGGCAGCACGTCGGCGTCGAGGCCGCTGAGAAGGCCGCTCACCCTGGCGATCTCACCGGTGCCCGGTAGGAAGGCGAGCACATCACCGTCCCCTTCGGCCAGTGCTTTGCCGATCACGCGGGCCACGGTCGCTTCGATCCGCTCGCCGCGCGCGGGCGGGGAGTACGAGACGTCGACCGGATAGGTCCGTGCCCGCGCGGTGATCACCGGCGCGTCGCCGAGCAGGGCCGCGAGCCGTCCGGAAGCCACGGTGGCGGACGTCGCGAGCAGGCGCAGGTCGTCTCGCAGTCCGGCGCGCACGTCCAGCAGCAGCGCGAGCAGCAGATCCGCGTCGAGATGGCGTTCGTGGCATTCGTCGAGCAGAACGGTCGACACCCCGGCGAGTTCGGGATCGCCCTGCACCCGCCGGACCAGCAAGCCCGAGGTGACCACTTCGATCCGCGTCGAAGAAGACACCTTCCGGTCTCCACGGACCGAGTAGCCGACCGTCTCACCGACCCGCTCGCCCAGCAGGGATGCCATCCGCGCCGCCGCGGACCGCGCCGCCAGCCGTCTCGGTTCGGCGACGATCACCCGGCCTTCACCGTTGTCCAACGCGAGCGGCACCAAGGTGGTCTTGCCGGTGCCAGGGGGTGCGACGAGCACCGCGGTGCCGTGGGCGTCGAGAGCGGCTTCGAGTTCGGGCAGAACGGCGCGAACCGGCAGATCGGGAAGGGTCACTGCTCGGTGACCTGCGGCGGAGGCGGGATCCGGTAGCCGGACGGGCCGATGTTGCGGTTCAGCGATTCGAGCCATTCCCCGGACGAGATCATCTTCTGGATCGCCTTGGCCACCGCCGCACGGCCCTCGGTGTCGTCCTTGCGCAGGCCGACGCCGTACTTCTCGTTCGAGAACGGCT
This sequence comes from Amycolatopsis decaplanina DSM 44594, assembly GCF_000342005.1. Classification (GTDB taxonomy): domain Bacteria; phylum Actinomycetota; class Actinomycetes; order Mycobacteriales; family Pseudonocardiaceae; genus Amycolatopsis; species Amycolatopsis decaplanina. The sequence continues at coordinate 540,952 of NZ_AOHO01000074.1, read as the reverse complement.
TGCCGACGACCCTCAGCAACTCCGGGTTCTGTGCCACGTAACCGGCCAGGATGACGTCGTCGGTGGTCACCGCGTCCACCTGTCCCGCGAGGAGAGCCGTGACGCAATCCTGGTAACGCGGGTATTCGACGAGCTGGACGGCCTGGGCGAACTTGTCGCGCACCTGCTCGGCGGAGGTCGTGCCGCCCACGGCGCACAGCTTCCGGCCGTTGAGGTTCTCGGGGCCGGTGATGTCGGTCGACCGGAGGCGGACGAGCAGATCCTGGCCGGCGTCGAAATAGGGTCCGGCGAAGGCGACCACCTGTTTCCGTTTTTCGGTGATCGAGTAGGTCGCCACCATCAGATCCGTGATCCCCGAGGTGATGTCCGTCTCGCGCGACGACGGCCTGCTGTCGTGCCAGGTGATGCGATCCTCGTCGACACCCAATTCGCTCGCGACGTACTTCGCCACGTCGACGTCGAAGCCGACATAACGGCCGTCGACCGTCCGTTCGGAGAGACCCGGCTGGTCGAAGCGGATGCCGATGGTGAGTTTGTTGGAGGCGACGGCGCGCGCGACGAGAGAATCCGACGGACCGGCCTCTTTGCCGCAGGCCGTCGCTGTGACCAGCATCAAGCAGGCCACCAGCAGGGCGCGTCCCCTCATCGGGTGCCTCCGTCCGCCGCCTCACGTTGTTCTCAGGGTCGGCGGCTAGCCTAGGCCCGTGCGTAGACCGCCCCAAGTCGTACTCGACGCCGTGGGCACACTCGCCCGGCTCGGACTGGCCGCCGTCTGGTTGATTTCCGGAGCGCTGAAGATCAGCGATCCGGGAGAGACCTACATCGCGGTTCAGGCTTTCGATGTCCTGCCGGGCGGGCTCGTCCGCCCGGTCGCGATCGGGATGCCGCTCGTCGAACTGGCGCTCGGCCTGTTCCTGCTCGCCGGGTTCGTGACCCGGTGGGTGTCGGTGCTGTCGGTGCTGCTGCTCGCGGTGCTCATCGCCGCGATCGCCCAATCCTGGGCACGCGGACTGAGCATCGACTGCGGCTGCTTCGGCGGTGGCGGTCAGATCGCCGCGGATCAGACGCAGTATCCGCAGGAGATCGCCAGGGACCTCGGATTCGCGCTTTTGGGGGTGTGGCTGATCGTGCGGCCGCGGACCTGGCTGTCGGTGGACGGCTGGCTCGGGAACTCCGGAGCCCGCGCCGACGACGACTATGTGGGTATCGCTGAAGGGAACGAATGATCGTGGGTGGAGCTGAGCGCAACGCTCGGAAACGCAAGCAGCAGCAGACGGCGGCGCGTTCTGTGGCACAGGCCAGGGGCGCCGCGGACGGCGACAAGAAGAAGGTCGTCGCGATCACCGTCGCGGTGGTCGTCCTCGCCGCGCTGGTGATCGGTGGCGTCATCTGGACGACGTCCAGCAAGGACAGCACCGAGGGCAAGGTGATCGGAGCGGAGACCACCGCGTCGGCGCCCGGTGTCGTCGAAAAGCGCGACGGGGCCGTCGTGGTCGTCGGCAAGCCCGAGGCGAAGAAGACCATCGACGTCTACGCGGACTTCCTGTGCCCGGTCTGCAAGCAGTTCGAGGAGTCGTTCAAGGGACAGATCCAGGAGCAGGTGAACAACGGGACCCTGCAGGTCCGGTACCACATGCTGCCGATGCTCAACCAGCGTTCCGACCCGCCGGGCTACTCGCTGGACTCCGCCAACGCCTCGCTCGCCGCGGCCGACGCGGGCAAGTTCCTGGCCTTCCACGACGCGCTGTTCAAGGACCAGCCGAAGGAAGGCGGACGCGGGTTCGACAAGGCGCAGCTGATCAAGCTCGGTCAGGACGTCGGCATCACGGACCCGTCCTTCGTGATCAAGGTCAACAGTGGCGCTTATGAGCAGGAGATCCAGGACGCGTACAAGAAGATCTCCACGGATCCGTCGCTGCAGCAGGACTTCGGCAACGGCCCCGGCTTCGGCACGCCGACCGTCACGTCGAACGGGCAGGTCGTGAAGCTCGAGCAGGACTGGGTGCAGAAGGTCACCGGCTAGTTCGCTAGAGGTACATGAAGGCCCCCTTCCTTACGCCTAGGTACGGGAAGGGGGCCTTCATGTACTTCGGGGTGACGGGGCGGCCGGGTGGTAGCAAAGGTCCCTTGCTCTCTTCCCGCAGGTGGAGGCCGCATTTAGGTGACGAATCGCGGCCGTTGCGCGGGCAAGGATCGCAAGTAGGTGACGAATTGCGGGGGAGTCAGGGGCGCGAAGCGGAGGCGACGGTCGCGAAGGCCTGTACGCGGGCTGTCTCGGCGGAACGCGGCCAGACGAGGCCCCACTCGACGTCGGGGGAGCCGGTGAAGGGCACGAAGCGAATTCGCGGGTGGCTAAAGTACTCCCGCGCGTGGGCGGCGAGCGGGCAGATTCCGGCGCCGGTGGCGATCGCCGCGAGCAGTTCCTGAAACGTCGCGAAGGGTTCGCCCCGGGTCACGAGGTGCCCGGCCGGCGTCAGCCACTGCCGGGGTTCCTCGATCCAGTACGGCTCCGGCGGATGCGCCGCGCGGAGGACGGTGTCGCGGGCGAGGTCGTCCAGGGTCACTGATTTCCGTCGCGCGAAAGGGTGTTTCGACGACACCGCGAGCACCATCGGTTCGGTGTGCACGGCCGGTCCGATCGTGAGGTCGGGTTCGTCGGCCGGAAGCAGGGTCACCAGCACGTCGATCTCACCCGATCGCAGCATCGCGAACGGATCGGCGAAATCGGCTTCGCGGATGAGCAGTTCCGTCTCCGGGTAGCGCTGCCGGAAACGGTCCAGCAGGTCTTCCGTCAGATCGGCGACGCCGGGTGCTTCGAAGCCCAGCCGCAGCACGCCACCGATCCCACGTCCGGCCGCGATCGCGCGGTCGATGCCTTCGTGCAGCGCACTGTAGGCGGGGCCGAGATCGTCCCGCAGCCGTTCGCCGATCGGCGTGAGCCGGACCCGCCTGCTGGTGCGGGCGAACAGCGGTGCGCCGATCCGCCGCTCCACCTGTTTGATCGTCTGGCTCACCCGCGCCTGCGAAACGTGCAGGCGTTCCGCGGTGCGGCCGAAATGCAGTTCGTCGGCCAGCGCCAGGAAGATCTCGACATCCCGCAGTTCCATAATCCCCAGGTTATCGATCCGGGCCGATGCCGGTCAGCGGGAACCGTCTTTTTCGCAGGTCTAGACCATAGATCGTTTGTCATGCGTTAATTCAAGCCTTGAACTTACGCCCGTGTGTCGAGGAGGACCCGGATGCGGAGATTCACACTGGGGATACTGACCGCCGCGCTCATGCTGGGCGCGCACACCCCGGCACTGGCCGGGAACGGCCCCGCGTACCGGGACGCCTGGCGGCCGGTGAAGTTCCGTGTGGCCGACCTGCTGTCGCGCATGACCCTCGACGAGAAGATCGGCCAGATGACGCAGGCCGAACGCCTCGGCATCAAGGCGCCCGGCGACGTCACCAAGGGGATGCTCGGCTCCCTGCTCTCCGGCGGCAGCTCACAGCCGACTCCGAACAACGCGATCACCTGGGCCGACATGTACGACGGCTTCCAGAAGGAAGCGCTCGCCACCCGGCTCGGCATTCCGCTGATCTACGGCGTCGACGCCGTCCACGGCCACAACGGGCTCTACGGCGCCACGGTCTTCCCGCACAACATCGGCCTCGGCGCGACGCGCGATGCCTCGCTGGTCATGAAGATCGGCCGCGCGACCGCCGAAGAGGTGTCGGGTACCGGAATCGACTGGAACTTCGCGCCGTGCCTGTGCATCGCGCGTGACGATCGGTGGGGCCGCACGTACGAGTCCTTCGGCGAGGTGCCGGAAATCGCCAGCGCGATGACGACGGTCATCGACGGTATGCAGGGCCGTTCGCTGTCCGCGCCCGGATCGGTTCTCGCGACGGCGAAGCATTACATCGGCGACGGCGGTACGACCGGCGGCGACGATCAGGGCGAGACCGACATCAGTGAAGCCGAACTCCGCGCCGTGCACCTGCCGCCGTTCCGCGAGGCCGTCCGCCGCGGCGTCGGCTCGGTGATGATCTCCTACAGCAGCTGGAACGGCCTCAAGATGCACGCCGGTTCCTACCTGATCAACGACGTGCTCAAGGGCGAACTCGGGTTCTCCGGCATCGTGATCTCGGACTACAACGGCATCGACCAGATCGACCGGCAGCCGGGCTTCACCCCGGCCGAGGTCACCGCGTCGATCAACGCCGGCATCGACATGGTCATGGTTCCTTTCGAGTACCAGAAGTTCACGGACACGCTGAAGGCCGAAGTCCTCGCCGGGCGGGTCACGCGGGCGCGGATCGACGACGCGAACCGGCGCATCCTGACGAAGAAGTTCGAACTGGGCCTGTTCGAGCGGCCGCTGACCGACCGGCGGTTCCTCAAGACCATCGGCAGTGACGAGCACCGCGCCCTCGCGCGACAGGCCGTCCGCGAATCGCAGGTACTGCTGAAGAACGAGAACAGGGTGCTGCCGCTGGACAAGTCGCGCAACCGGATCTTCGTCGCGGGCAAGAGCGCCGACGACATCGGCAACCAGAGCGGCGGCTGGACGGTCGGCTGGCAGGGCAAGAGCGGTCCGGTCACCGAGGGAACGACCATCCTGCAAGGGATCCGGCACACCGCGAAGCCGTCGTCCACGGTCACCTTCGACAAGGACGCGAACGGGATCGACAAGTCTTATGACGTCGCAGTGGCGGTCGTGGGGGAGACGCCGTACGCCGAAGGTCGCGGTGACCGGCCGGAGGGAATGGGTCTCGACGCCGAAGACCTGGCGACTTTGAAGCGGCTTCACGACAGCGGGGTGCCGACCGTGGTGGTGCTCGTTTCCGGGCGGCCGCTGGACATCGCGGGTCAGTTGCCGGAATGGGACGGGCTGATCGCGTCGTGGCTGCCCGGCTCGGAAGGTCAGGGCGTCGCGGACGTGCTCTTCGGCGACTACAACCCCACCGGCAAGCTGCCGGTGACGTGGATGCGCAGCGCTGACCAGCAGCCGATCAACGTCGGCGATGGAAAGTCCGGGCTGTTCCCGTTCGGGTTCGGCCTTCGCTATCGGCACGGGTGGTGAGTATGAGGAAATTCGCGGTCCGGCTCGCTCTGCTGTTCGTTTCGTGTCTCGCACTGGCGTTGGCGCCGGTGACGGCACAGGCGGCACCCGCGTTCAAGGTGCTGGCCTTCTACAACGGCACCTACGACGCGGCGCACATCAGCTTCGTCAAGGAAGCCAACCAGTGGTTCCCGAAAACCGCTTCACAGAACAACTTCAGCTACACCGCGACCAACGACTGGAACCGGCTGAACTCGCTGCAGCCCTCGCAGTACCAGGTCGTGCTGTTCCTGGACGACCTTCCGCAGACCTCGTCGCAGCGTTCGGGCTTCGAGCGCTACATGAACGCGGGTGGCGCGTTCTTCGGCTTCCACGTGGCGGCGTTCAACACCGATCCGTCGGCTTGGGACTGGTACCACAACAGGTTCCTGGGCACGGGCGGCTTCAAGTCCAACACCTGGGGGCCGACGACGGCGACGCTGAAGGTGGAGAACCGGCCGCATCCCTCGACCACGCGGCTGCCCGCGACCTTCACCTCGTCGGTGAGCGAGTGGTACGCCTGGAACAGCGACCTGCGCAAGAACCCGGACATCCGGATCCTCGCGTCGGTGGATCCGGTGAGCTTCCCGCTCGGGACCGATCCGAACCAGTCCTGGTACAGCGGGTATCACCCGATCCTCTGGACCAACGCCAAGTACAAGATGCTGTACGCCAACTTCGGCCACAACAAGATGAACTACGAGACGAACCAGCCGCTTTCGTCGACCTTCGCCAGTGAGGTGCAGAACCGCTTCGTCATCGACGGTCTGCTGTGGCTCGGCGGCTTGAAGACCTCGTAACCAGGGGCGCCGGGGCCTGGCCAGGTCGTGTTTTGCCTGGTCAGACCCTTCGGTGGTAGCAAAGGTCCCTTGCTACTCCTCGATGGCGCCCCCGACCGCCCGCAGGTGCTGCCGGAACGTCAGCGAAGGCGACTTCGCGCGGTCCGCGAGGAAGTCGGCGAAGCGCACCTGCTCGCGAAGGGACTCTCCGGCGCGGATCCGGTCGGCCTGGCGCCGTTCGGTGTCGCGGATGCCCTCGGCGCGATCCAGGACCTCGTCCGCCCGGCCGGCCGGGACGAACAGGACACCGTCCTCGTCGCCGAACACGAGGTCGTCCCGCGTCACCGTCCACTCCCCGACGACGGCCGATTCGAGCGCGCCGTCCGGGCGGGCGGAGACCGACAGCGGGCCGGTCGGGATCGAGCCGAGACTGAACACCGGCAGTCCGATCTTCTTGATGTCGGCGGTGTCGCGGTGCAGCCCCCAGATGACCACACCGCTCAGCCCGGCCGCCTCCGCTTCGAGGACCGCGAGGTCCCCGACGCAGCTCTCGTCGAGCCTGCCGCCGTTGTCGACGACGAGGACGTCGCCGGGGTTCGCGGTTTCGTACGCCTCAAGGAAGACGTCGACACTGCCGACGTGCCGGGCGGGGGTGACCCGCCCGGCCACGCGGCCGCCGGGCACGACCGCTTGCGTGCCGGCGGGCGCGCACCGGACCGGGACGCCGGCGCGGACGCAGCCGTCGGTCAGATGCGCGGTGGTCAGCAAGGTGAACCGCTGCCGAAGCTCCTCAGGATTCATATCCCGACTTTAGCCACGGCGCCACACCACAGGAGTGTTGTCGTAGCCGCCGCCCTGCAGTGCGCCCGCGATCTCGCCGTTGTCGCCCACCACGATGCCGTAGGCGTCGACAGGCGCGGGAAGCGTCGTCACCGGACCGCCCGGTGACCACACCGCGGGGGTCTTCGGGTGGCCGGGTGTGGCGACCCAGCCCGTGACCAGTCCGGATCCGTTCAGCGCCATCGTCTCCATGTTGTCCGGGACTTCTTCGGAGACGTCGAACGCCGTCCAGAGGCGGTCACCCATCGGGGTGGAGGCCAGCACCTTCCCGTCCCGGATCGCGATTCCCCGTGACTCGGTGACACCGTCGGGGAGGACGAGTCGCCGCAGCACGCCGTCCTTCCAGAGCCAGGTTCCGCCGAACTGCTCGTTCAGCAGGATGGTGCCGTCGTGGTCGACGTCGACGGGACGGAGCAACGGCGGGACGTCCAGCAGCACCGGATGCGCCCGGTCGCCGGACGGCCAGAACGCCGCGGTGGACCCGTAGCGAGGATCGTTGGACACGGTGCCGACGACATCACCGCGGTTGTTCACGCCGAGTCCCCGCGTGTTGGCGTAGCCCGGAACCTTCCCCAGGAACCGGAAGCCGCCGTTCTCGAAGACGAAGGCGTGTTCGTTCGGGTACGACCTGGCGTTGCCGAGGACCGAACGCGTCGCGTTCTCGTCCACGGTTTCGACCGTTTGGTAGCCCGCGGGAACGCCGTGGTTCCGGAAGGTCCCGTCCGCCCAGGTGATCAGCCTCCCGTCGGAGTGCCCCGCGTAGCGCCCGGCGCCGTCCGTGGCGACCACCTGCGCCAGGCCGCTGCCGGGAGGCAGCGGCAGGTGACTCATCGTCCACCCGGTCGCCGACGCGGTGCCCGCCGACAGCAGACCGGCGGTGACGACGGCCGCCAAGACCATGCTCGTTCGTTTCATCGATACCCCCTGTTAGTGGTGTTCATCCTGTTTAACGGGGGTACGAGCCGTCCGTCTACGTCATCTGACACTCATCGTGCGTTAAGTAACATCCGTGCAGGACTGTATGTAAGGGGTTGATAAATACAGACCTGTCTGTATCTTCAGTGGCAGCAGCGACCCGGCAACGACAAGGAGCGTCGTGGTGGCCAACAAGGTGTACGTCGTCGGCGTGGGCATGACGAAGTTCGAGAAGCCCGGACGCCGTGAGGACTGGGACTACCCGCAGATGGCCAAGGAGTCCGGGACCAAGGCGCTCGAAGACGCCGGGATCTCCTTCGACGAGGTGCGCCAAGCTTACGTCGGCTACGTCTACGGCGAGTCGACCTCGGGGCAGCGTGCGGTCTATGAAATGGGCATGACCGGTATCCCGGTGGTCAACGTCAACAACAACTGCTCGACCGGGTCGACCGCGCTGTACCTGGCCGCGGAAGCGATCCGGGGCGGCCGCGCGGACTGCGTGCTCGCGCTGGGCTTCGAGAAGATGCAGCCTGGATCGCTCGGCTCGACCTACGACGACCGTGAGCAGCCGATGGGCAGGCATATCCAGGCGCTCGCGGAGATCTCCGAGGTGCTCTTCCCGCCGGCGCCGTGGATGTTCGGCGCGGCCGGCCGCGAGCACATGAAGACCTACGGCACCACCGCCGAGCACTTCGCCAAGATCGGCGAGAAGAACCACCGGCATTCGGTGAACAACCCGTACGCGCAGTTCCAGGAAAGCTATTCGCTGCAGGACATCCTCGACTCGCGGATGATCTACGACCCGCTCACGAAACTCCAGTGCTCCCCGACCTCGGACGGTTCGGGCGCGGTGATCCTCGCCAGCGAGTCCTTTGTGGACTCGCACGGGCTCGCTGGCCAGGCCGTCGAGATCGTCGGGCAGGCGATGACCACCGACTTCGCCAGCACTTTCGACGGCACGGCGAAGAACATCATCGGCTACGACATGAACGTCCAGGCCGCGCGCCAGGTGTACGACCAGGCCGGGCTCGGCGCGGAGGACTTCCAGGTCATCGAGCTGCACGACTGCTTCTCCGCCAACGAACTCCTGCTTTACGAAGCACTCGGGCTCTGCGCCGAGGGTGAGGGCGGGAAGCTCGTCGACTCCGGGGACACCACCTACGGCGGCAAATGGGTCGTCAACCCGTCCGGCGGGCTGATCTCCAAGGGACACCCGCTCGGCGCCACCGGCCTCGCGCAATGCGCCGAACTGACCTGGCAGCTGCGCGGGACCGCGGACAAACGCCAGGTCGACGGCGTCGAAGCCGCGCTGCAGCACAACATCGGACTCGGCGGCGCCGCCGTCGTCACCGCCTACCAGCGCGCCGAGCGCTGATCCCGTCGAAAGGAAGAACCATGGGCAAGATCAGTGCCTCCGTCGAACTCCCCGCCGCTCCGGACAAGGTGTGGGCGGAGTTCTCCAACCCCAGCAACTTCGAGAAATGGCTGACCATCCACACCAAGTGGAAGGGCGAGGTCCCGGCCGAGTTCTCCAAGGGGGCGCAGGCTTCCGAGGTCGTCACGATGCTCGGGATGCCGAACACGATCACCTGGACCGTCGACGAGTTCGAGGCACCGTCGAAGCTGGCGATCTCCGGGACCGGGATGGCCGGGGTGAAGGTCAAGTTCGAGCTGTCGGTGGAGGCGTCCGGAGAAGGTTCTCTCGCCAGCATCGACGCGGAGTTCGCCGGCCAGATGATCGTCGGCGCGCTCGGCAAGGCCGTCGAGAAGGACGGCAAGAAGAACCTCGACGCCTCCCTCGAGAACTTCAAGGCGCTGGTCGCGTGACCGAGCGATTCGACCCCGGCGGGCTCGGCAAGTGGACCGGCGAGTCCCGGTTCGAGGTGACCCGCGAGCGGCTGATCGAGTACGCGAAGGCCACCAACGACCCGATCCCGGCGCATCTCGCCGGGGACGTCGCGAGCCCGGTGTTCGCGATCGTGCCGGTGTTCGAGTCGCTGATGGAGCCCGCGCTCGAAGTCGTCCCGGTCGGCTTGTTCGGCCGGATCGTGCACGGGGAACAGGAGTTCCGGTTCCACCGGCCGATCCGTCCCGGCGACAAGCTCGTGTCACGCGCGCGGATGACCGGCTACGAAGGCCTGCGGAACGGCACCCGCGGCACCATCCACCTCGAATGCCGGACCGAGGACGGCGATCTGGTCAACGAGCAGTACGTCACGTTGTTCGTGCGCGGGTTCGACACCGGCGAGACACGGGGCGAACTCGGGCCGGACCACAGGTTCGACGACGGCCTGCGCTCGCAGGCGCCGGTGGCGAAGGTGAACCAGCACGTCGACGACGACCAGACGTACCGGTACGCGCCCGCCGCCGGTGACCCCATGCCGATCCATCTCGACGAAGAGGTCGCGAAGGAGTCCGGACTGCCGGGGATCATCGCGCACGGCTTGTGCACCATGGCGTTCACCTCCTGGGCGCTGCTGACCGAGGTCGCCGGGTCCGATGTGGACGGACTGAAGCGCTTAGCCGTCCGGTTCGCCAAACCGGTGCTGCCCGGCCAGGACCTCACCACGCACATCTGGCGCGCGGGCGCCGGGAGCTACGCGTTCGAAACCACCGTCGGCGAAACCGTCGTGATCAAGGACGGTCTCGCGGAATTCGCGGAGTAGGAGCAAAGCCATGGGAGCACTCGACGGACGCGTCGCCGTCATCACCGGCGCCGGACGCGGGATCGGCCGCGAGCACGCGCTGCTGTTCGCGCGGGAGGGCGCGAACGTCGTGGTCAACGACCTCGGCGGCGCGAACGACGGCAGCGGCAGCGACGCCGGGCCCGCACAGGAGGTCGTCGACGAGATCCGGGCGGCGGGCGGGAAGGCCGTGGCCAACACGGCCAACGTCGCCGACTGGGCGGGCGCCGCGGAGCTGGTGGCGCAGGCGGTGGACGAGTTCGGCAGGCTCGACGTCGTCGTGAACAACGCGGGCATCCTGCGCGACGCGTTCATCGCCGGACTCGATGAGTCGCAGTGGGACTCCGTGATAGCCGTGCATTTGAAGGGGCACGCGGCGGTGCTGCGGCACGCGGCCGCGTACTGGAAGGTCGCGAGCAAGGCCGGTGATCGGGTGGCCGGATCGGTGATCAACACCGCCTCGGCGTCCGGGACCACGTTGCCGAACGCGGGACAGGCGAACTACGGCGCGGCGAAGGCGGGGATCGCCGCGCTGACGCTGGTCGCCGCAGAGGAACTGGAACGCTACGGCGTGCGGGTCAACGCGATCGCGCCGATCGCTCGCACCCGGCTCACCCTGGCGACGCCGGGCATGGGCGCGATCTTCGCGCAGGAGGTCGAAGAAGGGGAGTTCGACGCGTTCTCCCCGGCCAACATCTCGCCGCTGGTGGCCTACCTCGCGACCGAGAAATGCCCGCTCACCGGCAAGGTGTTCGCGGTGCAGGGCGGCGCGATCTCCGAACTCGCGGGCTGGCACGACGTCAAGGTGATCGAGACCGAGGCGGCCTGGGAGATCGACGACATCGCGGCCAGGCTGCCGTGATCGAGTGGTCCGAGACCGAGCTGCTGATCCGGGAGTTCGTCGACAAAGAGACCCGGCCGCATCTCGACGCGCTGGAAAGCGGACACTGCCGCCGTACGACATCATCCGGAAGATGTTCGCGTCCTTCGGCATCGTCGCTTCGCTCGGCGTGAGCATCGGGCTGACCGCGCAGAAGGAACGCCGGCTGCCCGGACTGGCGACATTCGAGAAGGTCGGCGCGTGGGCGATCACCGAACCCGGCTCCGGCTCGGACGCCGCGACCGCAAGGTGTTGACGTTCGTGCTGGACAAAGGCATGCCGGGGCTCACGCAGGCCCTCGCAATCAGTCACCTACTTGCGTCGGCTTCCAGGAGGACGCAAGAGTAGGTGACTGATTGCGGCAGGGGCGGGGTCAGTCGCGTTCGATCAGGTGGCCGACGACCTCCGGGCCCGGGTGCGCGTGGCCGGAGCCGTCGCGCCGGAGGTCGACCTCCGGCAGTTCCACCGGGTCGCCGTTGCGGGCGGCACCGGCAGGCCGCGGGCCGATCCAGCCGACCATCAGCCGCGTTTCGCCCTTGAGGAACCGTTGCGCCCGGACACCGCCGGTCGCGCGACCCTTGGCCGGGTACTCGCTGAACGGGGTCACCTTCACGCTCGCGCCGGTCGCTGTGACGACCATCGGCTCGCCGTGTTCGGCGTCATCGGTCCGGATCGCGCCGAAGAAGACCACTTCCGCGTCACCACGCACGGCGATGCCGGCCATGCCGCCGCCCTTGAGGCCCTGCGGCCGCACCAGCGAAGCGGCGTAGCGCAGCAGTGATGCTTCGGACGACAGGAACGCCAGCGTCTCGTTGCCGTCGGTGAGCCAGGTGGCGCCGACGACCTCGTCGCCGTCCTTCAGGCTGATCACGTCGAACTCGTCCGAGCGGACCGGCCATTCCGGCGCGCACACCTTCACGACGCCGAGTTTCGTGCCGAGCGCGAGACCCGGGGAGCCCGCCGCCTGTTCGCCGAGCGGGGCCAGGCCGACGACGCGCTCGCCCTTCTCCAGCGGCACCAGTTCCTTCGCGGCCATCCCGCCGCGCAGGGAGACCGTGCCCGCCTGCTCGGGCAGCACCGGCAGCGGCAGCACGTCCGTCTTGAACGCGCGCCCGCGGTTGGTCACCAGCAGCACCTGGCCGCGCGCTGTCGAATGCACGACGGCGGACACCGAGTCGTGTTTGACGCGGCCGTTGCGGCGCCGCACTTCCGACGCCTCTTCCGATTCCGCCGCCGTCCGCGCGACCAGGCCGGTGGCCGACAGGATCACCTGGCACGGATCGTCGGCGACCTCCAGCGGACCCGACGGCTTCGACGCGGCGAGGACCTCCTTGAGGTCGCCGTCGATCAGCGCGGTGCGGCGTTCGGCGGGGTGGTCCTTGGCGACCTTGGCCAGCTCGGCCGAGACGACCTTCTTCAGCACCGACTCGTCGTCGAGGATCTTCGACAGCTCGGCGATCTCCTCGCGCAGCTTGTCCTGCTCGGCCTCGAGCTCGATCCGGTCGTACTTCGTGAGCCGCCGCAGCGGGGTGTCCAGGATGTAGGTCGCCTGGATCTCGGAGAGCTTGAACCGCTTCATCAGGCCGTCCTTCGCGGCCGCGGCGTTCTCGCTCTCGCGGATCAGCTTGATCACCTTGTCGATGTTGAGCAGGGCGATCAGCAGACCGTCGACCAGGTGCAGACGCTCTTCGCGCTTGCGGCGCCGGTACCGGGTGCGGCGGGTGACGACCTCGTAACGGTGGCTGAGGAAGACCTCCAGCAGCGCCTTGAGGCCCAGCGTCCGCGGCTGCCCGTCGACCAGCACCAGGTTGTTGATGCCGAAGGACTGCTCCAGCGGCGTCAGCCGGTACAGGTCCGCCAGCAGGGCCTGCGGGTTCACGCCGACCTTGCATTCGATGACCAGCCGTGTGCCGTTCTCGCGGTCGGTGAGGTCCTTGACGTCGGCGATCCCGGTGAGCCGCTTGGACTTGTTGACCTCGTCGGTGATCTTCTCGATCACCTTCTCCGGGCCGACGCCATAAGGCAGTTCGGTGATGGTGATCGCCTGGCGGCCGCGGCTGCCCTCCAGCGGTCCGGTCTCGGCGCTGGCGCGCATGCGCACCACACCGCGGCCGGTCTCGTACGCGCGGCGGACCTCGTCCAGCCCCAGCAGCGAACCGCCGGTCGGCAGGTCGGGGCCCGGGACGAACTCCATCAGCTTGTCGAGGGTGGCGTTCGGGTGGTTGATCAGCCACCGTGCCGCGCCGATGACCTCGGTCAGGTTGTGCGGGATCATGTTGGTCGCCATCCCGACCGCGATCCCGGAAGTGCCGTTGACCAGCAGGTTCGGGAAGGCCGCGGGCAGCACCGACGGCTCTTCGAGCGAACCGTCGTAGTTCGGCCGGAAGTCGACGGTGTCCTCGCCGAGCTCGCCGACCAGCAGCATCGCTTCCGGGGACAACCGCGCCTCGGTGTATCGCGAGGCGGCCGGGCCGTCGTCGGGGGAGCCGAAGTTGCCGTGCCCGTCGACCAGCGGGACGTTGAGCGAGAAGTCCTGCGCGAGCCGGACCATGGCGTCGTAGATCGCCGTGTCGCCGTGCGGGTGGTACTTGCCCATCACGTCGCCGACCACGCGGGACGACTTCACGTACGCGTGCGTCGGCCGGTAGCCGTTCTCGTTCATCGAGTACATGATCCGGCGGTGCACCGGCTTCAGCCCGTCCCGCGCGTCCGGGAGCGCCCGCGAATGGATGACCGAGTAGGCGTACTCCAGGTACGAATCCTCGATCTCCGTCTTCAGCGAGTTGTCGAAGACGTTCGCGCCGGGCTGGTCGAACGCTGACGGGTCGACCTTGGTGGTGGTGCCCTTACGGCGTGCCATTGCTCAAAGCTCCTTGAATAGCAGCGAAATCAGGCGTCGATGGCTTCGCGGTCGACCCGGTCGGAGGATTCGACCAGCCAGTTGCGGCGTGGTTCGACCTTCTCGCCCATCAACAGTTCGAGCGCGTTCTCAGCGGCTTCGACGTCGTCGAGGGTGATGCGGCGGACCGAACGGGTGGCCGGGTTCATCGTGGTGTCCCACAGTTCGTCGGCGTCCATCTCACCGAGGCCCTTGAACCGCGGCACCGGCGTGACGATCTGCTTGCCCGCCCGCTCCAGCGCCGCGTACTTGGTCTCCATCTCCTTCTGGGTGAAGGTGAAGTGGGTCTCCGGGTTGCGGCCCTTGGTGACCAGTTTGTGCAGCGGCGGCATCGCGGCGTAGAGCCTGCCGTCCTCGATCACCGGCCGCATGTACTTGGCGAACAGCGTGATCAGCAGCGTCCGGATGTGCGAACCGTCGACGTCCGCGTCGGCCATCAGGATCACCCGGCCGTAGCGCATGGTCGACAGGTCGAACGTGCGCCCGCTGCCCGCGCCGAGCACCTGCACGATCGAGGCGATCTCGGCGTTCTTGAGGGTGTCGCCGAGCGACGCCTTCTGGACGTTGAGGATCTTGCCGCGCAAGGGAAGCAGCGCCTGGTACTCCGACACGCGCGCCATCCGCGCCGAACCGAGCGCGCTGTCACCCTCGACGAGGAACAGTTCGCTGCGGGAGACGCCGGTGGTGCGGCAGTCGACCAGCTTCGGCGGCATGGCCGCGCCTTCGAGCGCGGTCTTGCGCCGGGCGGCGTCCTTCTGCTGCTTCTGGGTGAGCCGGACGCGTGCCGCGTCGACCACCTTCTGCAGCACGATCTTCGCCTCGGACTTGGTCTTGCGCTCCTCGGTCCACGACCGGATGTGCTTGTCGACGATGCCCTGGATGACCCGGGTGATCCCGGCGGTGGACAGCTCGTCCTTGGTCTGCGAGGTGAACTGCGGCTCCGGCAGCCGGACGTGGACGACCGCCGTCATGCCTTCGAGCACGTCCTCGACCGTCGGCATGTCCTCCTTGGGCTTGAGCAGCCCGCGGGTCTTGGAAATGGCGTCCTGCAAGGCTTTCAGCACGGCGCGGTCGAAACCGCGCCGGTGCGTGCCGCCGTGCACGTTGCGGATGGTGTTGGTGAAGCACTCCACCGTGCGCTCGTAGCCGGTGCCCCAGCGGAGCGCGACCTCGACCTCGGCGTGACGCTCCACATTGGACTGCATGACACCGCTGGCGTCGGCGGCGTTCTCCTTGTACGTGCCCTCGCCGTTGATGATCAGCGTGCCGCAGACGGGTTTCTCGCTGTCCGGGGCGAGGAAGTCGACCATGTCGGCGAGGCCGTTGGGGAAGTGGAAGGTCTCTTCGCTGATCGAGTCGTCGACGGCGGTGCGCAGCACGTACGTGACGCCGGGGACCAGGAACGCGGTGTTGCGCATCTTCGCGCGGACACCCTCGACGTCGAGCGCGGCGCCGCTCTCGAAGTAGCGCGAGTCGTACCAGTACCGGATCGACGTGCCGGAGCGCTCGCCGCGCTTCATCTTCCCGGTGACGTTCAGCCCGGACCTGCGAGTGAACTTGGCCTTCGGCCCGGGTCCGTCGAAGACGCCGGGGACACCGTGCGCGAACGACATCTGGTGCACCTTGCCGTTCTGCTTCACCGTGACGTCGAAGCGGTGCGACAGCGCGTTCACCGCCGACGCGCCGACGCCGTGCAGGCCGCCGGAGGTCTTGTATCCCGAGCCGCCGAACTTGCCGCCGGCGTGCAGCCTGGTCAGCACCAGCTCGACACCGGACAAACCGGATTTGGCGTGCGTGCCGGTGGGGATGCCGCGGCCGTCGTCGTCCACCTGGACACTGCCGTCGGCGTGCAGGGTGACCACGATCTTCGTGGCGTGACCGGCCACACCTTCGTCGGTCGAGTTGTCCACGACCTCGGAGAACAGGTGGTTGATGCCTCGGCTGTCGGTGGAGCCGATGTACATCCCGGGGCGCTTGCGGACCGCTTCCAGACCCTCGAGATGCGTCAGGTCGTCGGCCCCGTACAGGGTCTCAGCAGTCACTGGGTACTTCTCCTGGAGTCGTGGCTCGCGAACTAGCTCGTGGAGGTGGCGTTCAACGCGACACCGTACTGGAGGATATCCGTCCCCTCCGACAGCTTCTTCCTCCCGAGCCCCGGTGTGGCGGATCACCCTCTCCCGATGGCCGGGTCACGGCTGGGGAAAGCGGCTTCCTCAGGGCTCGGATGAGGCGTTATCGTTTCCGGTGTCACAGGGTTACGGGGGAAGAAGGTGACCGTCGGAACCGGTCCACACGCGTCACGCCTGCCTGAAGCGCGACACCGGGGACGGCATGATCGTCGTGGTCCCGCCGCATTTCCCGAAGTTCCACCTGGTGTGTCCGCTGGTGTCCCGGCTGACCGCGGAACTGGCCAGGTGCAACGTCGTCACCGAGCCCGGCCTGCGGATCCAGGACGTCCGGGACCAGGGCGGTCCCGGCCTCGGCACGATGAGCTACCGGCAGGTGCTCGTGCACGAGAAGGAGACCGAGGTCCGCGCCTGGCTGCACGTCCCGGATCCGGTGCTCAGAGGGCTGCGGTGAGGACCTCCAGCGCGCTGTGCTGACGGGCGGCGTCGATCCTGTCGCCCGGCCCCGCCCAGCGCAGGCCGTGCTGGTCGAGCGACGTACGGTTGTTCGCGATCGTCGAGTTCGCTTGGCGCGTCAGGTAAGCGCGGTACGGCCTGCCCGCCAGCGCCCGGTCCAGCTCGCCGAGTCCCCTGGCGTAAGCACCCTTGAACGATGGTCCGTCGGCGCCGCAGTCCCCGGACTCGCACGGGTCGCGCAGGATCCCGTTCGAGTGAAGCTGTGAGGTCGTGGTGGAGGCGTCCGCGAGCTGACGGGCCCGGGTGAGCAGAGCGGCGTCACCGGTCGCGCGGTTCAGTTCGACCAGCGCGCCGAGGATGATGCCCTGGTTGTAACTCCAGACCGCTTGCCCGTTGTTGGCGCAGGTGGAGTTCAGCCCGTCGTTGATCAGATCGCCGCCGTTGATCATGCCGCTCGCGCGGAACCAGTCCCAGACCTCGCGTGCCCTGGCCAACTGCACGGTGTCGCCGGGGAGCCGGTTGTGCAGTGACGCGGCCACCTTGACGTACAGCTCGTTGGTGACCGCGTTCTTGTACGTCTTCGCCGTCGACCACCAGAGTCCGCCGCCGCAGGTCCCGTCGCGATAGGAGTACATGTAGTTCGCCGCGATGACGGCGGTGTCGAGGTAGCGGCGGTCCTTGGTCAGGTCGTAGGCGCGGATCCAGGCGAGCGCCCACCAGCCGGTGTCGTCGATGTAGGAGTTGGTGAAGTCGTTCCCGCGGTTGCGGTCGAAGGTGTTGCCGATGGCGTAGCGGTAATTCTGCGAGCCGGTGCGGGTGCTGTAGTCGAGGATCGCGGTGAGCGCGTTCGCCGAGTTCCACCAGCCGGTGGTCTGCCAGAGACCCGTGTCGTTGTCGTAGAACTGCATGAGCGCGGTGGCCGCGGCCTCGGCACGGTCGTTCGCCGCGACCGTGGTGCGGAACCACGGCGTGCAGGCGATTTCCGGCCGGTTGCCCGCCTTCCCGCAGGCGCGCAGGGCGCCGAAGCGGTGGGTGGCGGGGTCGTCGACGTTGAACATCAGGGTCCGCCAGCCGCGTTGGCCGGACGGGATCTTCGTGTCGCCGATCCGGCTGTCGCCGGTCCACGTGCGACCGCCGTCGAAAGAGCGGTCGAGCCAGACCTCGTCGCCGGGGTCGCCGTCGGCGATGCTGCCCCAGCCCATGTCGTCGCCATCGGAGAGATGCAGCGTGATGCCGCGGCCCCAGACGGTCGCCGTACCGGGTCTTCTTTCGCCGACGGCCAATGCGGGGTCGCGGTTGTCGCAGTACTTGGCGCAGATCGTCGCCGCGACGGTGGGTTCGGGAGTGGTGGTGGCCGGCGTGAGAGCGAATGTCAACGTTGTCACAAGCAGGGAAGTGAGCCACATGGATCCGAGTGTGAGGGCGGCCACTTTCCGGGCCGATCAAGTCACCCTTTCAGCTCGCGCCGATGGTCTGGAATACTTCTCGCTCGCGTGAGGTTGAACGCTCAAGCAAAGTAACCCCGGCCCAGGGAGCAGGTCATGCAGTTCGGAATCTTCACGGTGGGCGATGTGACGACCGACCCGACCACCGGGGAGGCGCCCAGCGAGTACGAGCGCATCAAGGCGATGGTGCGGATCGCGCTCAAGGCCGAAGAAGTCGGCCTCGACGTCTTCGCGACCGGCGAGCACCACAACCCGCCCTTCGTGCCTTCTTCGCCGACGACGATGCTCGGCTACATCGCCGCGCGGACGTCGAAGATCATCCTTTCCACCTCGACCACGCTGATCACGACGAACGACCCGGTGAAGATCGCCGAGGACTTCGCGATGCTGCAGCACCTCGCCGACGGCCGTGTCGACCTGATGATGGGGCGCGGCAACACCGGCCCGGTGTACCCGTGGTTCGGGCAGGACATCCGGCAGGGGATCCCGCTCGCGATCGAGAACTACCACCTGCTGCACCGGTTGTGGCGGGAGGACGTGGTCAGCTGGTCCGGCAAGTTCCGGACGCCGTTGCAGGAGTTCACCTCGACCCCGCGGCCGCTCGACGGAGTTCCGCCGTTCGTGTGGCACGGTTCGATCCGCAGCCCGGAGATCGCGGAGCAGGCCGCCTACTACGGCGATGGGTTCTTCGCGAACCACATCTTCTGGCCGAAGGAGCACTTCCAGGCGCTGATCAACCTGTACCGCGAGCGGTACGAGCACTACGGGCACGGCAAGGCGGACCAGGCCATCGTCGGACTGGGCGGCCAGGTGTTCCTGCGCCCGAAGTCGCAGGACGCGGTGCGGGAGTTCCGGCCGTACTTCGACAACGCGCCGGTGTACGGGCACGGGCCGTCACTGGAGGAGTTCACCGAGCAGACGCCGCTGACCGTCGGCAGCCCGCAAGAGGTGATCGACAAGACGCTGACCTTCCGCGAGCACTTCGGCGACTACCAGCGTCAGCTGTTCCTGATGGACCACGCCGGACTGCCGCTGAAGACCGTGCTGGAACAGCTCGACCTGCTGGGTGAGCACGTCATTCCGGTGCTGCGCAAGGAACTCGACTCGCTTCGCCCGGCTCACGTGCCCGAGGCTCCCACTCACGCTTCTCTTTCGTCAGGGGTGACCGTATGACCACGATCGCTGTCGTGACCGCGGGACTGAGCCAGCCGTCCTCGACCCGGCTGCTCGCCGACAAACTCGCCGCGGCCACCCGTTCGGTGTTGCCGGACGTGGAGATCGAGGTGATCGAGCTCCGCGACCTGGCCGTCGACGTCACGAAGAACATGCTGACCGGATTCCCGTCCCCGGCCCTGCGCGCGGCCATCGACACGGTGACCGCCGCGGACGGCCTGATCGCCGTGACGCCGGTGTTCACCGCGTCGTACAGCGGGCTGTTCAAGTCGTTCTTCGACGTGCTGGACCAGAAGGCGCTCGACGGGAAGCCGGTACTGATCGGCGCGACCGGCGGAACCGAACGGCACTCGCTGGTGCTGGACTTCGCGCTGCGTCCGCTCTTCGCCTACCTTCGCGCCGAGCCTGTCGCGACGGCGGTGTACGCGGCTTCGTCGGACTGGGCGTCTCCGGGTGATCTCGACACGCGGGCCTCGCGGGCCGGGCGGGAATTCGCCTCCCGGCTGGCGGGGGCGCCGGTCGCGGCTCCGGACAGCGGGTTCGTGCCGTTCGAGCAGCTGCTGGCCGGTGGGTGAGCAAGGGACCTTTGCTCTCGTGAGTGGCAAAGACGGTTAGAACCGTCCTTACCACTCACGAGGCTGGGTCAGGGGGTCGGCCAGATCGGCCGGATCTCGATGGTCGCGAACTTCGCGACCGGATGTTTCGACACGACCTCGATCGCCTCGTCCAGATCGGCGCACTCGATCAGGTCGTAGCCGAGGATCTGTTCCTTCGTCTCCGCGAACGGCCCGTCCGAGACGAGCAGTTCGCCGTCGCGGTGGCGCACGGTGGTCGCGGTGGCCGCCGACCGGAGCCTGCTGCCGGACAGCCGGACTCCGCGAGCGGTCATCTCGTCGACCCACGCCTGCGTCTTTTCGTCGAGCGGGTCTTCGCAGTCGTCCGCGCCGGGGAACGGGCTTCCGCAGATCAGCAACATGTAGCGCATGGTCACTCCTTGGCTTTGGCTTGTTCACCATCCCGACGAACCGCCTCGCCCGGAACAGACAGTCGCAGATAATCTTCGAAGCGGGTGAGTCCTGGGTAGCGCGACCGCAGGCCCGCGACATCCGCCGCGTAGCCGCTCTCGGCGAACCAATCGAACATGCGCTCCTCGATCGGCTTCGGTTCGAAGCGGGTCGGGACCCCGGTGACCCGTTCGTAGCGCCTGCCCGAGGAAGCCTTCGCGGTCCTCGAACGCCGTCGCGGCGAAGAACCCGATGTCGTCGGCGGCGATCATCCGCATCGGTTTCGCGGGATCCACCGGAAGCGCCAGTACGCGGTCTTCACCGCAGGGAATCGGGGACGTCGAGATCGCCCTCGACCAGGACCGCGCTGAGTCTCGCCAGTTTCTTGGCCTCGGGTTTGCCGGCATCGCGAACCGCGCGCGAGGTGGTCATCAACCGCGGGTTCGGCGCCCTCGCGCCGCTCGCGGGACGGATCGACGCCACCGAGGAGATGTGGCAGGCCACCGGGATAGCGCAGGACCTTGCCGGCCAGGTGGTCGCTCGCGCGCACGCCGCCGGGGTGCTGCGCGACGACGTCACGACGCCGGACATCTCGCCGCTGATCGGCCAGTTCAGCAGGCGCGGTCCGGTGCCGGAGGCGGATAATGACGAGAACGTCCGGCGGCTGGTCGCGATCGCCGTCGCGGGCCTGCGTGCCGGCGTCGTCGAGCCGCTTCCGGGTGACCCGTCGGAGCAGCGGGAGTACGAGTCGCTCTGGCGGAACTCGTGGCATCACCCGTCCATGACCGGCGTTTTCCCGGCGCGACCGGCACAATCGATGAGAGGGACGACGACGAGGAGACGACGGTGGGCATCGGAAAACCCGTGAAGCAGGCCCTGATCCTGATCGCGGGCGTCATTCTCCTGGCGGTCGGCATCGCGCTTCTCGTGCTGCCCGGACCGGGGCTGCTGCTGGTGCTCGCGGGTCTGCTCGTGCTGGCCTCGGAGTTCCCCGCGGTGGAGAAGTACGTCGATCCGATCCGCGACAGGGCGATGAAGGCGGCCGAGGACAGTGTTTCCTCTCCACTGCGCATCGCGGGTTCGGTGCTGGCGGGGCTGGGCCTGCTGGCCGCGGGGATCGTGTGGGGACTCGTGCCCGGGCTGCCGCTCGGGGGCTGGAGCACCGGGTCGAGCCTGATCCTCTCCGGGCTCATCCTGTTCGCGTTGCTGATCTGGAGCTACAAGCGGGTGCAGACCAGGAGGGCCGCGAACGCCGAATAACAGCCGGGTGGTCTGGTACCGTGCGGCGCGTGGTCACCGACTTCCAGCGCGCACGGCGGCCGGAACAGGTCGAGGCCCGGCGAACGGCGATTCTCGGTGCGGCGCGCGAACTCCTGTCCGAGCGGCCCGTCTCCCGGATCAGCCTCCGAGAACTGAGCGACCGTGTGGGCTTGGCGAAGTCGAACGTGCTGCGGTACTTCGACAGCCGCGAAGCGATCTTCCTGGAAGTCCTCGACTCGGTCTGGGTCGCGTGGCTCGACGAACTCGAAGGCGAGCTAAGCGCCCCTGACGGCGCGAAGCCTGGGCACGAGCGCGAAGTGCGTGTCGCGAGTGTCATCGCGACGTCGATCTCGCGGCAGCGACTGCTGTGCGAGCTGATCAGCACGATGGCCGCCGTGCTCGAACGCAACATCTCCGTGGAGACCGCCCGCACGTTCAAAGGCCGGGCCGGTGACCGGACCGAACGGCTCGCCGAGGTCGTCCGTGCCCAGGTCCCGTTGGACGCCGAAGCGGCCGGACACTTCGCGAAGGCCGTCTTCATCCTCGTCGCGGGACTGTGGCCGTACGCGAACCCAGGCGAGGCCGTGGCGACGGTCCTGGCCGAACGCGGAGCGCCCGCCGGCCACGCGATGTTCGTCGACGGATTGACCGAAGGGCTGGCGAACCAGCTGGTCGGCCTGGTCGTTCGCGCAGGTCAGAGGCCCGGGTGTTAGCAAAGGTCCCTTGCTCCCTTCCCGCACGCGCCGGGCAGGCCGAACCTGCATAAGGTGGGCGGAACCCACTTGCACAAGGAGCGATCATGAGCCCAGGCGGCACTCTCACTCTCGGCGATCTCACCGTGAGCCGGATGGGCTACGGCGCCATGCGGCTGTCCGGCCCCGGCATCTGGGGGCCGCCGAGCGACCGCGAAACCGCGATCGCCGTCCTCCGCGAGGCGGTCGAGCTTGGCGTGACCCACATCGACACCAGCGACTTCTACGGTCCGCACACGGTCAACGAGCTGATCCGCGAGGCGCTGCACCCGTACCCGGACGAGCTGCACATCGTCACGAAGGTCGGCGCGAAGCGGTCTCCGGACAAGGGCTGGCCTTCGGCGCTCTCGCGGGAGGAGCTGACCTCCGCGGTCCACGACAACCTGCGCAACCTCGGCGTCGACGTGCTCGACGTCGTCAACCTGCGGCTCGCGGGGGAGCACGGCGTCTTCCCGATCCCGGTCTCGATCACGGAGCCGTTCGAGGTGCTCGCCGAACTGCGGCAGCAGGGGTTGATCCGGCACCTCGGCCTGAGCCACGTCTCGGCGGAACAGGTCAAGGAAGCCCGCGCCATCGCGCCGGTCGTCTGCGTGCAGAACGAGTACAACGTCGCGAACCGAGCCAACGACGACCTGCTCGACGCCCTCGCGGCCATCAACATCCCGTTCGTGCCGTACTTCCCGCTCGGCGGGTTCACGCCACTGCAGTCCGGCGTCCTCGACGACTGCGCCCGCCGTGTCGACGCGACGCCGATGCAGGTCGCGCTCGCGTGGCTGCTCCAGCGGTCGCCGAACATCCTGGTGATCCCGGGTACGTCGTCGCCGTCGCACCTGCGCGAGAACGTCGCCGCCGCGAAACTCGAGCTGCCCGCGGACGTCATCGCGGATCTCGACGCCCTCGTCTAACGGTCCGTGAAGGCCTCCTTCCCTACCCTCAAGACAGCGAAGGAGGCCTTCACGGACTTTCAGAGGACATCCCGGCGCCGCAACATCCAGCCGCCGAGACCGGCGAAGACCACCAGGTAGCCGGCCACCACCAGCGTCGCCTGCGAGACACCGACGAGTTCCCCGACTCCCGGCGTCGCGCCCGAAGCGCCGAGCGACGCGGCCAGCGAACCGGCGTTGGCTCCCGGCAGCGCCAGCTGAAGCGTGCCGACCCAGTCCACCAGCGGGGCCGCTACCCCGAACAGCAGGTTCTGGACCACCAGCAGCCACACCAGGCCGAGCCCGATCGGCAGCGCCACCCCGCGCATCGCGATGGCGAGGGCCGCGCCGAGAGCCGCCCAGGTCATCGCGATCAGCCAGCCCGCGCCGATCCCCGTCAGCAGCGAGCCGAACGCGGGCCAGTTCATCGGCTCGCCCTCCGAGGAGGCGATGAGCGCGCTCGTGATCGCGCCGGTCGCGAAGCTCGCCAGCACGACGGTCAGTGACGCGACGGCCAATGCGAACAACTTTCCACTGTAGACGGTGAGACGCGAAGGTCCCTGCGTCAGCACGGTTTTCCACGTGCTCCAGCCGTACTCGGTGCCAACGGCCAGTACGCCGATCACGAGCAGGATCGCCCCGAGGAACACCGGCAGCCCGCCGATCGAGTTGCCGACCAGATGTGACGGCAGGGTCGCGGCCAGTCCTCGATCCGTGCCGGGTGCCCCGCTCGACGAACCCGCCGCGCCCGCGAGCGGCAGCAGATAGGTGAAGGTCAGGCCGAGCACGACCGCGATCCCCAGCATGAACCAGTTCGCCGGACGCCGGACGAGTTTCGTCAGCTCGGCGGTGCAGCTACCCCACATGACCTGCCACCTCTCCGGTGAGCTCGAAGAAGACCTGTTCCAGATCCCGTTCGCGGACATGCAGTTCGCGCACCGGGATCCCTTCCGTGACGAGTTCGCGGTTGAGCCACGACGCGCGTTCCGGGTCGACGGTCAGATCGAGCCCTGTCCCGCTCGCGCGAACGTTCTCCGTGCCGATCCAGTGCCGCACCAGTTCGGCGGCGCGCATGACCTCGTCGGTCTCGATGTGCAGCACCGTGCCGCCGCGTAGTTCGGCCACCGTGTTCTCCGCGACCAGCCGCCCGTGCGAGACGACACCGACGCGGTCGCAGATCTGCTGGACCTCGCCCAGCAGGTGGCTCGACAGCAGCACGGTGCAACCCTCCGCGCCGAGCCGCCGGATCAGCACCCGCATGTCGGCCATCCCGGCCGGGTCGAGCCCGTTGGTCGGCTCGTCGAGGATCAGCAGCCGCGGATCCTTCAGCAGTGCCGCCGCGACACCGAGCCGCTGCTTCATGCCGAGGGAGTAGGTCGAGTACCGGTCCTTGCCGCGATCGGCGAGGTCGACCATCGCGAGCACCTCGCCGACGCGCAGCGGATCCGTTCCGCTGTACCTGGCCAGCACCTTGAGATTGTCCGAACCGGAAAGGTACGGGTAGAACCCCGGCGATTCGATCAGCGCGCCGACCCCGTCGAGATCGCCGGGAGGCTTGCCGAACAACCGGACGCCGCCGGAAGTCGGCCGGACGAGTCCCAGCAGCATCCGCAACGTCGTCGTCTTGCCCGCGCCGTTCGGGCCGAGGAAGCCGTAGATCTCGCCGGGCAGCACGGTCAGTTTCATCCGGTCGACGGCGAGATGCCCGCCGTACCGTTTCGTGAGTTCGTCTGTGTCCACGGGAAGGTTCATGGTGACGAATGGTGTCCCGGGAGAGGCCCTCGCCACATCCGTTCCCAAGCGGCATCCGGCGTACGTCGCCGGACGTAGTGCGTGGCCGGAATCCTGTGATATCTGTCGAAAACACTAGTACCGGACACCGGGGTGACGATCATAGGCTCGGCGGCGTGTCGAAAGTCCTCCATATGCTCGCCGCCGTCATCGCGGTCCGTCCGGTCACCGTCGCGGCGAGCATGTTCCCCGGCGCCGCGCGGAAGGCCTTCGCCGAACCGGTTTCCGGACTGTCCGTGCTGCGTGCGCTCGACCGGATCTGCCGGGTCTACGCGCTCTTCAGCCTGGCGGTGCCGTTCTTCGGACTGGCGACGGCCGGCGCATAGGCAAAAGCTCGTGAGTGGCAAGGACGGTTCTAACCGTCCTTGCCACTCACGAGCTTTTGCCTATGCGCTCAGCAACTGGTTGAAGAACGACCGGTAACGGCGCAGCGCGATCCGGAGGTCTTCGGTGGCCGGTTCACCCTGGCTCCACGCGGATTCCAGTTCCTTCTTGTGATCCGCGAAGGTCGTGGCCAGGTTCTGGATCACGACCGCGACGAGTTCGTCGGCCTCCTTGACCGCTCGCCGCGGATCGTCCACAAAGGCCGTCTGGATGCTCTGCCAGCTGTCGCGGAACCTGTCGACGTCGACGTTGTCGAACAACGTCTGTGCTTCGTCTTCGGTGGTGCGCTCGGGCTCGGCGGCAACCAGGTCCTCGGTGCTCAAGGCCTGACCGGTGCCGTCATCGGTCCGTTCCTCGTCGAGCCGATCCGTCGTCCCCGCGACGCGTTCCGTTCCCTCGGTTTCCAAGCGCCTGCTTTCCATGGCTTTCCGCTCCTTCGCCGGCATCGGTCAACAGATCTTCGAACACCTCGCGATAGTGCTTCATCGCTTCCCGCATGTCCTCTGTGGACATTTCGGATTCCCGTTGGCGCACCAGCGTGTCGTGCCCGGCGCGGTAGTGTCGCAGCGCGTTGGCGTGCCGGACTGACAGATCCGCGAGCTGCTGGTCGTACCCTTCGGTCGGATAACCGCGCTCGGCCATCAAGGAGACCAGGACCCGGTCCGCCTCGACGACCGCACCGGACGGACGATCGACGAACTGTTCCTGGATCAGCGCCCATTCCTGCGCGTACCGGTCCTTTGTGGTCTTCGGCAGCGGCCGGATGTCGAGATACGAATGTCGTTTCACCCGCGACGAAAGCTCACGTTCCGCTTCCCGTGGACTTTCGTGTTCCTTGACGGCCCGGTCGTATTCGGGTCCGAACGTCTCACGCAACCGCCGCCTGCGCTGTCCCGCGATGACGAACCAAGCGGCCGCTCCCACCGCCAGGATCGCGGCGATGACGATGATGATGACCAACCAGGTGGACATCGTTATCTCCTCCGGATGTTCGCCGGTCTACCCCCGACAGGCCGTGAATTCCCCGCTCTCGTAGCCGGAAACCCTTGTGCCACAAGAAGTTTGAATTTTAGGCCGGATGGCGCAGTGAAATGATCTCGATTCGCGGTCATCGCTGAGCGCGGTGCGGCCATTTGGCACAAAGTCGTGAGACTCGCTAACCAGGCGTCCCTCTTTCGGGTGCCGCCGATGACTCAGTGTAGGTAAAAACTCCCGATCACTGCTCCGTTGTGGCACTATTGCCCCGTTCGCAGGAAGAGGGCTTGCGGGCAGAGGGGGCCGCCGTAATGGGGTCGCCGGGTACGACAAAGAAAGATCGCCAGGGGAGGAGATCGTCAAATGTCGACGCCTACGGATGTCAAGGACGCCATCGGCGAGGAGGAGCCGGTCGACCCGGCTCAGTCCAAGCCTGACCTGCCGCAGCACGAGCACAGCCCGGACTGTGAGCACTACCGCGACAAGCTGCTGGAATGCTCGGGTGGCTGCGCTCAGACACCCCCGCCCACCCCGTGAGCAGCTTCGCCGGTTGAAGGAAGTCGCCCGCTCGTCGGACTTTCCCGGCGGCGGGCTTCCTTCGGCTACGGAGTGTGCTGTCATAGTTCAGTGGCTGTGACTACGCTTCATGAACTCGAGAGCATTCGCAAGGCCCGTGAACTACACCTGGCCGGTGTGGAGGCGGGCTGCTCGGCGCGTCAGCGTGAAGCCCTCCGGCTGCTCCGCCGGGGGATGAGCGTACTCGAGTCGATCCATCCTGTGTCGGCGAAGAATCGTGACGAATGGTTGACCGTTCGCATCAGGCTCGCCTCGACCATTGCCACGATCGGCACCGAGACCAGTGGTGCGGTTTCCGCCGGCCTCTCCAGCCTCGACGATATCCGGCTGTTGCTTCCCGCCGTCTCCGATCCTCTTTTGCGGGCGGATCTTTCCGGCAGGCTCGACCACAACTTCGCCCTGCTCTTGATGGCGGCGGGTCGTAACGAGGACAGCATCACCTATTTCGATTCTTCTCTCAGGTTCCGGCAGATGGTGCTTGACGCCTCGACGGATCCGGTTCCGCTGCTCGATCCGTATCTCGGGACGCTCGTCACGCGCGGTCTGGCCTACACCCGGTTGGGAGATGTCCGCCGGGCTCGAGACGACCTCACGCACGCTATGGAGTTGGCCGAGCGGCATCGTTTGCGCTCCCAGGCGGCGGACGCCAGGCGACCGCTCGGGTCACTGGAGCTGCGCGTCGGCAATGTCCCGGCCGCGCTGAAGTTCTTCGGGGAAAGTGAACGGATCTACCGATCACTGGGAATCGAGGTGCATCCGCTGCTGCGGCTTGCCCAGGCCCAGGCGTTGCTGACGGCGGGGCTTGCCGAAGAAGCCGGAGGGCACCTCGACGAAGTGTTGCCGGCGATGCTCGCACAGCGGAGCATCAGCCGTGATCTCGCCGATGTGGAGCTGTATCGCGCGTCGGCGGCGCTGATGAGCGACGATCTCGGACTCGCCCGCTCCTATGCCGCGTCCGCGCGCCGCAGGATGCTGCGCTGGGGCTGCCAGACCTGCGTCGCGAACGCGACCATCGTCGGTCTCCGTGCTGACGTGCAGGAAGCTTTGCGCACCAACGAAATCCCGCCCATCCTGACGTCACGCGCGCTGCGCGCGGCGAACGGGATGCCGATGCCGAGGCTCGTCGATCAGGCCGCGCTCGCGCGGATGCTGGCCGTCCGGGTCGAGCTGCGGAAGGGAAAACGCAAGCGCGCCGCCGAGTTGCTCGCCCGGATCCCACGTCCCGGGCGGTTGACCTCCGTCGATTATCGGATGTTGCGCAGGCTTTGCCGTGCGGAACTCGCGGTGGCGGAGGGGGACAAGACCAGGGCGCTGGCGGAGATCCGGGCCGGGCTCACCGAACTCGACCGCGTCCGTGACCGGATGGGCGGAATCGAGCTCGTGTCCGGGATGGCGCTGCACGGCAGGGAACTGGCGGATCTGGCCGTCAAGATCGTGCTGGAGCGCGCCGACGCGGCCCGGTTGTTCGGCTGGACGGAGCGGACCCGCGCGCAAAGTTACCGGTACGAACCGGTTGTGGCGAGCGATCCGGAGCTGGCCGAGCGGGTCGGTGAGGTCCGAGGGCTCGATCAGGCGATCCACCAGGCGCAGCATGACGGGCATCCGACGGCGGCGTTGCGCGCGAAGCACGCCGAGCGGTTACGCGAGGCGCATCGGCTCGGGTGGCATACGGGGCGATGGGGCAGGCCGCGGCCGATCGTGCGGCTCGCCGAGGTCGCCGAGGAACTGGGCGAACGCGCGCTGGTGAGTTTCGCTTCGTCGGGGGACGACCTGGTGGCGATGGTCGTCGTCGGCGGGCAGTGTGAACTGGTGCGGCTCGGTTCGGCGGAGCGGGCGGCGGAGTCCGCGCGGATGCTGAACGTCGATCTCGACGCCCTCGCGCCGGATCGGCTGCCGGCGCCGTTGGTTCAGTCGGTGCTCGGTTCGGCGCGGAAACAGGCCGAACGGCTGGACATCCAGCTGATCCGGCCGCTCGAAGCGCTGCTCGGGGACCGTGGCCTGGTCGTCGTGCCGACCGGCCCGTTGTTCGCCGTCCCGTGGGGAGTGCTGCCCGCGCTGCGGTCGCGGCCGATCGTCGTCGCTCCGTCGGCGACGGCGTGGCTGGGCGCCGAGCGCTCGACGGGGTCGCCCGGGCGGAAGGTCGTCCTCGTCCGCGGTCCTGGCCTCGTGGGGACCAGGGGTGAGCTGGAGAAACTCGCCACGCATTACCGGACCGCGCATACGCTTGCCGGGGCCGACGCGACCATCACCTCCGTCTTGCGCGCGTTGGACGGCGCGAAGCTCGCGCACATCGCCGCGCACGGCGCGCACGAGCCCGAAAACGCCTTGTTCTCCCGGCTGGAACTGGCCGACGGCGCGCTCTTCGCGCACGAAATGGCCGGGCTCGCGCAGCCGCCGTCGCAAGTCGTCTTCGCGGCGTGCGAACTGGCGCTGAACCGGATCCGGCCCGGTGACGAGGTCCTCGGTTTCGCCAGCGCTTTGCTCGCCAGCGGTTCGCGGACGGTGATCGCGCCGTTGAGCCGAGTCGGTGACGAGGCCGCGGCGGCCGCGATGGACGATTACCACCGTGGACTCGTCGAAGGCGCCGGACCGGCGACGGCCTTGGCGGACACCATCGCCGTTGATCCGTTCCGGCGGCCGTTCGTCTGTTTGGGTGCCGGCTGAAGTCCGGCTTGACAACCCCTGTTCGATCTTCACGACTCCAAGTGCCCGGTTGGTTACTCTTGACCGAGTCGTCTGAACCAATTATGGTCTAGACCACATTCGCTCTGCTCGGCGCTTCGGCGGATGGGTCCCAACCTTCAGTGGTTTTCGCTCGCCGCGGCCCAGGAACCCTCGACTCGACGGACGGGTTCCCCGAGTGGGTCGGCGGCGGGTGCAGAGATGGGAAAGGGGTAGGCATGAGCTTCAAACGACGGCTTTTGACCCTGGCGGCAGGTGCGGCGATGGTGCCGGCGGCTCTGGTCGCGATCCCGGCGGGCACCGCCAGCGCGCACGGCTACGTTTCCTCGCCTGCCAGCAGGCAGGCGCAATGCGCCCAGAACACCGTTTCCTGTGGCTCCATCAAATGGGAGCCGCAAAGTGTCGAGGGCCCCAAGGGGCTCATGAGCTGTAACGGTGGTGTCGGCCGTTTCGCGGACCTCAACGACGACAGCAAGGGCTGGACGGTGCATTCCCTCGGCCGTACCACCACGTTCCGGTGGACGCTGACGGCTCGCCACCGCACCAGCACTTGGGAGTACTTCGTCGACGGTGCCAAGGTCGCGACCATCAACGATGGCGGCGCGCAGCCGGGGGCCACGGTCACCCACAGCGTGAACCTGCAGCAGAGCGGGCGGCACAAGATCCTCGCCCGCTGGAACGTCTACGACACGGCGAACGCCTTCTACGCGTGTATCGACGCCAACATCAGTTAGGGATCGGGCTCGTGAGTGGTAATGACGGTTAGAACCGTCATTACCACTCACGAGGCTTTTGTGTCAGGCTCACCCCATGTGTGAACGCGACGGGGTCAAGCTGACCAACCTCGACCAGCCGCTGTTCGAGGGCGCGACCAAACGCGACCTGGTGGACTATCTGGACGCCGTCGCGGGCCGCATTATTCCGGTCCTGGAGAACAGGCCGCTTTCGGTGATCCGCGTCCTGCGCGGCCAGGAACCGTTCATGCAGAAGAACCTGCCCAAATACACGCCCGACTGGGTGAAGCGGTACGGGATGTGGGCGGAGACATCGAAACGGCAGGTGTCGTACGCGCTCTGCGACGACCGCCGCACCCTGCTGTGGTTCGCGAATCAGCGCGCCGTCGAGTACCACCCGACGTTGATGACCGCGGACGTCGACGCGGGTCCGACCCATCTGGTGCTGGACCTCGACCCGCCCCCTGGCGACGATTTCACCCACGTCGTGAAGGCCGCGGTACTGGTGCGGCAGGCCCTCTCCGACTCCGGACTCGTCGGGACGGTCAAGACCAGCGGTTCCAAGGGAGTGCACATCTTCGTCCCGCTGACGCCGGGACAAGGCTTCGAAGACGTCGCGGCCGCGACCCGCGCGCTCGCCGCCCGCGCGGAGAAGATCGACCCGGCGCTCGCGACGACCGCGTACATCGTGGAAGACCGCGAGGGAAAGGTGTACCTCGATTCGACGCGGGCGGGCGGGAACACGGTCGCGGCGGCGTACAGCCCACGGCTGCGGCCGGGACTGACGGTGTCGTTCCCGGTGGCCTGGGAGGTCCTCGAAAACGTGGTCCCCGCCGATTTCACCGTCCATACGGCGCCGGGTCTCCTGGGGGACAAGGATCCGTGGGCCGAGTCGATGCCGGTGCCGCAGACGCTGCCCGCCGACCTCGTCGAACAGGGGCACACGATCCCGATCGCCCGCGTCGTGGCGATGCACGAAGGGAAACGCCGGGCGCGGTCGCGCGACCGGAAGAGCTGAACGCCCACGACGGCACGCCGTTTTGTGTACCTTGGACCGCGCTGGGGGCGGGCGAAGGTACTGGGGGCTTTCGTGGGAAAGATCGATGCCGACGTGGTGATCGTGGGGGCCGGTCCGGCGGGCCTGGTGCTGGGAAATCTCCTGCGCGCGGCCGGAATCGACTGTTTGATCCTTGAGCGTCGAAGCCGTGAGCATGTCGAAAACAGGGCCAGGGCGGGATTTCTGGCCGCGAACAGTGTCCGTGTGCTCACCGAGAACGGGCTCGCCGACGGACTGCTCACGAACGGCGTCCGGCACGACACCTGCGCCTTCCGTGACGATCGGGCCGAATTCGAGCTGAAGTACAGCGAGCTCGGGAACGGCGAGGTGCACACCGTTTATCCGCAACAGTTCCTGGTCACCGACCTGATCGCGGAATTCCTCGCCCGCGGCGGGGAGATCAGGTTCGGGACCGAGGTCTCCTCGGTGTCGGGGATGGACGCGACGGTCATCGCCGATGATCTTCTCTTGCGTGCCAAGTACATCGCCGGCTGCGACGGCAGGCGCGGGATCTCGCTGAGATCCGTGCCGGCCCGGGTCTTCCGCCGGGACCACGACATTTCGTGGCTGGCGATCCTCGCCGAGGCGCCGCCGAGTATGTCCGCGATCGGCTACGCCATCCACGAACGCGGATTCGCCGGGCATATGGCGAGAACGTCGACGGTGACGCGCTATTACCTCGAAGTCCCGCCCGGTGAGGATCCGGAGAACTGGGGAGACGACCGGATCTGGGACGAACTGCACGTGCGGATGCGTGCCGACCGCTACGGCGAGCTCAAACGTGGCGCCATCATCGAGCGTCGGATCGTGGACATGGCCTCACGCGTGATGGACACGATCCAGCGGGGGAACCTGTTCCTCGCGGGCGACGCGGCGAGCCTGATCAGTCCCGCCGCGGCGAAAGGCGCGAATCTCGCGCTGATGGAGGCCGAGATCCTCGCGCACGCGTTGATCGAAGCCCTCACCGAGACCGACACGACGGCGCTCGAACGCTACTCCGCCGACTGCCTGCCGCGGATCTGGCGTGCGCAGGAGTTCTCGCTCTGGATGATCAACCTTCTGCACGGCCCGGCCGGGTACGACGACGAGGCCGTCTTCCAGCGGGCCTTGCGGGACGCGCGCTTGGAGAGCCTGCGGGTTTCCCGGGCGCACCAAGACTTCTTCGCCGAGAACTACGTGGGTGTCTGACCACGAATGAACCGAGCCGGAACCGCTATCCCGCCCGCGCCGCGGGCGGCTCGGCACGGAGGAGCCGGACGTCGCCCGAGCGGTGTCTCCCCGGCTCCTCCTCGGTGACGAATCGCAGCGCCCCGGTGACCTCGCGGGTCACCATCCGCGCGCCGTGCCAGCCCGCCGGGACCCAGCCGCCGCGCAGATCACGGCGCACCTTCTCGGCCCTTTTGACGTGGCGGGCGAACGAATGCCGCCGGATGACGCGCCCGCGCGCGACTTGGCCCGCGCGGGCGTCCTCCGGGGTCACGTCGAGCCACAGCAACCGGACCGGGCGGCGGCTCAGCAGGCCGAGCAGGGCCAGCAGCCCGCGGGTCGTCGCGCGGGTCGACGGCTCATGCACGACGAGCGGGCCGACGTCCGTCAACGCGAACCGGACGACCCGCGCGCGATGCCACAGATGGACCAGTGGCCGGTAGAACCGGTACGGCAGCGCGGCCGGCAGCCGTGCCCGCAGCCGCGCGCGGACCTGGTCGGAATCGAGCACCGGTATCGCGCCGGTCGCCGCCCGGGACAGCAGGGTGGTCTTGCCCGCCCCGGGAATCCCCGCGACCACCAGCAGGTCGCGGCGGCCGAGCTGGAGTGCGATGCGATCGGTCATAAGGCGTCAACGACCCGGCCGAGGATAAAGGTTCCTTTACCTTGATCGGCGCGGCTCCCGCACAGGTCAGGCCGTCACGCGCGTCCCCGCCGTGACCGTCTTGTCCGGCAGCAGCGTCCCGCCCTTGGTCAGCCACGCGACGCCGAACGCGAGGATCGCCACCGACTCCAGCCACAGCGCCGGGTAAAGGTCCTTCGTCAGATCGTCGAAGACCAGGCCGCAGAGCACGATCAACGCCAGGCACACCAGCATGATCACGCCCGAGGTGACGTACAGCCGGTTCCGTTCGGGTTTGCGGGCGCCGGGGATCTCCTTGTCCGACTTGGTGAACAGCACGATGCAGAAGAACGCCAAGGTGAGGAAGAAGACCGCGGCGAAGCCGAGGTGCAGCAGACCGATGATCTCGTCCGCGCGGTCGCCGTTCGACGGCGTCGTCGGGAAGAGCGCCACCCCGACCGCGGCCACCGCCGCGATGTTCCCGGCGATGTCGTCGACCCGGCCATAACCCCGATAGGACAACAGGAAGACGCCGATGGCGCACATGACGCCGACCCAGACGTCCCGCATCCCCGAGTAGTAGTAGCCGCTGATCGAGTTGAGCAGGCCGCCGCCGTCGAGGGCCATCTTCCCGAAGACCAGCACGAAGGGCAGTCCGATCCCGAGGAAACCTATGGCACGCCGCAAGAACAGGTAGTTGTGGACGAGGTTGTCGGACGCCGTTCGCGGGCTCATGGTCGCCTCCGTGCTTCGATGCGTTGTCGCTACTGGGAAGTATCGACCATCCGAGCACGGAAAATGACAGTTCGTGACGACGTTGAGACCGTGTGTTATCGAACTGCCCGCTAGGCGGTCTCCAACACGACAGCGGCGACGTAGCCGCCCATTCCGATCGACGTCTTGACGGTGAGCCCGCTTTCCGGCCGGGATGGTCCCTCCATCAGCTGCGGATGCCCGTCCGCCACCGGTTTCGGCGCCGGGACCAGGTCCCGCTCCGCCGCGAGACAGATCGCCGCGATCTCGGTCAGCGCGCTGCCCGACTGGCTGTGCCCGGTCAGCGGTTTGATCGAGTAGATCTCGGTCTCGCGGGGGAAGACCGCTTCGAGGATCTGGGATTCCGTGCGGTGGCACAGTTTCGTGCCCGTTCCGTGCGCGTTCAGGTAGCGGACGTCGGACGGCGCGGCGTTCGCGTTCTCCAGTGCCCCGGTCACCGCCGCGACCGCGTTCGTCGGATCGGGGTCGAGCGCCATCGCGTTGTGCGCTTCATGCGTCATGGCGCCGCCCCGCAGGGTGGCGTACGAGTCGGTCTTCCGCTGGGTCAGCACCACCGCGACCGCGGCCTCGGAGAAGGTGAAACCCCTTGTGCCCTCTTGGAAAGGACGGCACGCCTCGAGCGGGGGAACGTCGGTGATCGCCACCCCGCAGTGCACGAAGTTGCGCACCATCGTCCTGGTCGCGGACAGATCGGTGGTGACCACGACCACGTCATCGGCCATTCCCGCGTCCAGCCACATCTTCGCGGTGAGCACCGCGGCGCTGCCGGTCGCGCACATCGCGGACGTGGCCATCGAGGGGCCGTGGAAGCCGAACTCCGACATCAGCGTGGCGATCGGGGTCGAGGGCATCATGCCGATGAACTCGCGCCGGTACATGAGCTGCTCGCCGAGTTCGGTGAGCCTGTCCCAGGTCCGCAGGTCCTCGCGGACGCCGCCTGAGATGACGCCGACCCGGCGTCCTGGCGACCAGCCTCGCGCTCCGGCGTCTTCGATCGCCTCCCGTGCCGCGGCGAGCAGGGCGCGCGCGTGGAGGCTGCCGTCCCTCGGCCGTCCGCCCTCGGGCACGTGTGCGACCCAGCCCGGCAGATCCGGGGTCTCCCCGAAGCCTTCGGCGAATTGGGCGCAGGGGACGCCGCCGGCCAAACCCTCCCACAGTGCTTCGCGCCCCCAGCCGTAGGCGGTTACGGCGCCGATGCCGCAGATGTCTGTTTTGCTCCGCACGTGTTTCCCTTCGACTACATTAAGTCAACGCTGGGGTGGAATAGCCGCACCGGTCAGCTGTCCGGGGAG
The DNA here is from genome assembly GCF_000342005.1 of Amycolatopsis decaplanina DSM 44594. Classification (GTDB taxonomy): domain Bacteria; phylum Actinomycetota; class Actinomycetes; order Mycobacteriales; family Pseudonocardiaceae; genus Amycolatopsis; species Amycolatopsis decaplanina. The sequence continues at coordinate 505,636 of NZ_AOHO01000074.1, read as the reverse complement.
GACGGCTACGTCGATTTAGTGATCTAATCGGAAGCTACATCAGTCGAGTAGGGGGTTTGGATCAGATGGATCCTGACGATCTCGACGGTGGGACTCCCGACACCCACCGGCCCTCGGATCAGGATTCCTCGCCAGCGAACGGCGCCGCGACCCGCACGGTGGGAAAACCCGACCGGCACGCGTCGCTCGTCCGTCTGCTGACCGAGTTGTCCGCCGAGAGGGATCAGCGTGGCGAACCCGCGCTCGCCTTTCTCGGTCAGGGGTACCGCCTTTTGGAGCAAAATTCCGATGGTGGCACTTTGGGAACGCAATATCTCACGATGGTGGAGGCGAGCCCTTACGGGATCTGTGTTCATCAGCGGGGCAAGGTCGTGTTCGTGAACTCGGCCACCATGCGGTTCGTCGGGGCGAGGGTGTCGACCGAGATCATCGGGATGCACATCACGGATCTGGTCGACGCCGGCTCGCAGGACGCGCTGCTGGCGCGGATCGGATCGCTGGCCTCGCCCGGCTCGTTCAGCGAACCGACCGAGATGACGCTGCGGACCTTGCAGGGCCGAAGTGTCACCGTCGAATCCCAGGCGGTGCTCACCACCTGGGAGGGCAAACCCGCGTATCAGGTGATCATGCGCGACCTGACCACGCAGAAGGCGGCCGAGGCCGGTCTGCGGTTTCAGGCCGCGCTGGTCGGCCACGCGAGCGACGCGATCATCGCCACCTCGCCCGACGGGCTGGTGACGAGCTGGAATCCGGCGGCCGAGGCCGTCTACGGACATGAACTCGACCAGGTCATCGGGGTCCCGGTGGCCGAGGTCGTCGGCGCGCCGATGAGTCCGCGTGAGGTCGTCGCGGCGGGCGGTGTCGTGCAGGCGACGCATTACAGCGCCGACGGCACCGCGCTGGCGGTGCGTGTCTCCGCGGCCGAGATGTTCGACGGTTACGTGCTGCTGTGCGCCGACGAGACCGCGCAGCGCCGGGCCGAAGCCGAATTCGCCACCGTCGTCGAGACGCTCGACGAAGGAGTGCTGCTGGTCGGCCCCGGCGGACGCATCGAGCTGGCGAACTCCGCGGCGCACCGGATCGCCGGGGTGCCGGCGGGTTCCCTGGTCGGCCTGGAGAGCCGGACGCTGCGGCTGCATGACGAGTACGGCGTCCCGGTACCCGTCGACGATCTGCCGTCCGCGCGCGTGCGACGGTCCGGGAAGGTCGAGACCGGCCGGGTCGTGCAGGTGCGGCGGCGTGACGGCGCGCATCGGTGGCTTTCGCTGACCTCCGGTCCGCTGATGGCGCCGGGTCAGAGCGTGCCCTCGGTGCTGACGTCCTTCGCCGACATCACCGAACGCCGGGCGATCAGCGAACGGCTGGCCTACGAGGCCACCCATGATCCGCTGACCAGGCTCGCGAACCGCACGCTCGCGCTGAACCACCTGCGCCGCACGATCGCCGATCCGGCGCGCACGACCACCGTGATGTTCATCGACCTCGACAAGTTCAAGATCATCAACGATTCGCTCGGCCATACCGTCGGCGATCAGGTGCTGCGCATCGTCGGCGACCGGCTGCGGGCCGCCGCCGGGCCTTCGGACCTGGTCGGGCGGCTCGGCGGGGACGAGTTCCTGGTCATCACCACCGGTTACGCCGAAGCCGCCGAGGTGCGGGCGCTGGCCGATCACCTCCAGCGGCGGCTCGCCGAATCGCTCACCGTGCACGGCCGCGAACTGCATATCAATACGAGTATTGGAATAGTGATCGCCGAACCCGGCGATACCCGCAGTGCCGACGAATTGCTGGAAGACGCCGATTTGGCGATGTATCAGGCAAAAACATTCGGACCCGGCCGTTATGCGTTCTATGCGCCGATCATGCGGAAACGAGTGCAAGACCGTTTCGCGCTGGAGCAGGATCTGCGGAACGCCGTCGCGGAAGGCCTGGTCGAGACCGTTTACCAGCCCGTCGTCGATTTGCGGACCGGTGACATGGTCGCGGTGAAGGCGAAGTCCTGCTGGGATCACCCCGTCCGGGGACCGATCGATCCGGCGGAATTGGCCGAGATCGCCGACGACGACGATCTTTTGACGGTCATCGGGGCGGAGGTCCTTGCCAAGGCCGCCTGCGAGATCTCTCGATGGCGTGCCGATCATGGTGTGCACTGTAATGTGAATGTGAGCCTTTCGGTCCGCCAACTGGGCGATCCCACGTTGCTGCAAGTGGTTCAGGCAATCCTGGAAGACGCGGGGCTGGTGCCGCAGGACCTGAGCCTCGACGTCGACGAGACGGCGCTGAAGGACGCGGCCGACGCCGTCGACGCGCTGCGCAAGACCGGCGTGAGGGTGACCGCGGAACGATTCGGCGCCGGGTACTCCTCGCTCGCTCAGCTGTGCCGGCTCGATCTGAACGTGATCGAGATCGACCGCTCGTTCGTGGCCGATCTCGGGAGGTCGAGCGACGCCGAGCCGATCGTCGCCGGGATCATGGCGATGGCGCACGCCGTCGACCTCGTGGTGGTCGCCGAAGGGGTCGAGACCGCGCGGCAGCTGGAGGTCCTGCACGAACTCGGCTGCGACTGGGCGAAAGGACCGCTGGTCGCGCCACCCGGCCCGGTGAAGGACCTGAAGTCCGCGTACACGCACGTCGTGAGGCGCATGTAGGTGACTAATTGCGGCCTCGGGTGCCCCGCCTTGTTTCTGTACCTACTGGTATGTACGGTCTAGGTGTGGACAAGAGGGAACAGCTCATCGAGAGCACTCGCGAGCTCCTGTGGGAGCGCGGCTACGTCGGCACCAGCCCGAAGGCGATCCAGGAGCGCTCCGGCGCCGGCCAGGGCAGCATGTACCACCACTTCCAGGGCAAGTCCGAACTCGCGCTCGCCGCGATCGGCCGCAACGCCGACGATCTGCGCGCCAGGGCGGAGGCCGAGTTCTCCGGTCCCGGCTCGGTCGTCGAGCGCATCACCGTCTATCTGCGCCGCGAGCGCGACGTGCTCAAGGGCTGCCCGGTCGGCAAGCTCACCCAGGATCCCGACGTGATGGCCGACCCCGACCTGCGAAGGCCGGTCGAGAAGACCTTCGGCTGGCTCACCGGTCGTCTCGCCGAACTGCTCGACGAGGGCCGTACGGCAGGGGAACTCGACGCCGCGCTCGACCCGCTCGCCACGGCGACCGCGCTGGTCGCGGTGCTGCAGGGCGGGTACGTCCTCGCCCGCGCCGCCGGATCTCCGGACGTGTTCGCGAAAGCCGTCGACGGCGCCCTCGGCCTGCTCGCCACCAAGGAGAAGTGACATGCCCTTCGTCCGCATCGATGCTGTCGGGACCGACAAGCTCGAAGCCCTCGGCAACGCTGTCCACGACGCGATGGTCGAGACGCTCGGCATCCCGGCCGACGACCGCTTCCAGGTCCTCAACGGCCGGAGCACCCTCAAATACGACGACTACCTCGGCATCCACCGTGACGACGGGATCGTGTTCGTCGCGATCACCATGCGGCCCGGACGCACCGCCGAGCAGAAGAAGGCGCTCTACCGGCGGATCGCGGAACTCGCCGAGCAGTACTCGGGAACCGAGCCGCGGAACGTGCTCGTCACGATCACTGAGACCGACCTCGTCAACTGGTCGTTCGGGAACGGCGAAGCGCAGTACGCGTGATCAGGCGGGAGCGGCGGCGAAGGCGTGCTGCTCCAGCAGCCACCACGTGTCGCGTCCGAACGACCACACCAGCAACCCCAGCGCGCCCAGCGTGACCACGAAACCGGCCCAGATCGGCAAGGCCGTCGAAGCCACCGCGACCAGCACGATGCCCTGGACCGCGGCGACCGTCTTGCGCGCCATGCTCGGCGGAAGCGGTGTGTTCAGCCACGGCCACAGCCTGCTCGCGGCGACGAAGACGTAGCGCATCGCGCCGATCGTGAGCACCCACGGACCCAGCGACTGCGCGACGACCACGCTCAGGATCAGGATCAGATACGCGTCGACCTCCATGTCGAAGCGCGCGCCGAGTGGTGACGCCGTCCCGGTGCGGCGTGCGACCTGGCCGTCGACGGCGTCCAGGGCGAGGGCGACCGACGCGATGACGACCATCGTGACGACCTCCCGGCCCGCGGTGTCGACGACCAGCGCGGTCACGCAGCCGACCAGCCCGGACCGGACGAGCGTGACGGCGTCGGCGGGGCCGAGGGAGCGCGCGGTGCTCCGGTGCAGGCCGTAGGTCAGGAATCCGCCCACGGCGAGGCCGTAGGCCGCTCCGGCGAGCCGGCCCAGCGGGCCCAGCCCGGCGACGGCGTCCAGCGTCCCCAGCAGTGCCAGCTGGACGAGGACCCCCAGGAAAACTCCGGGATTGATCACGAGGCCTCCTCGTTATGGTGGCGGTGACCCCGCTCCAGGGTCCGGCAAGAGAGGACACGATGGAACGCGCCTTCTGGTTCAGTGGTTCCGGTGACGGTGAGATCAGGCCCGTCACGCTCCCTCCGGTCGGCGACGGCGAGGTGCTGGTCCGCACCCTGTGCACGGGCGTGAGCCGCGGCACCGAGACGCTCGTCTTCCGTGGCGAGGTCCCGCCGAGTCAACGTGTGGCCATGCGCGCGCCGTTCCAGGAAGGCGATTTCCCGGGGCCCGTGAAGTACGGATACCTCAACGTCGGCGTGGTCGAACGAGGTCCGGAGGACCTGGTCGGGCAAGTCGTCTTCTGCCTCTATCCACACCAGACGCGCTACGTCGTCCCGGCATCGGCCGTCACGCCGGTACCACGCGGGGTCCCGCCGGAGCGCGCGATCCTCGCGGGGACGATCGAGACCGCGATCAACGCCGTCTGGGACGCGTCGCCGAAACTCGGCGACCGGATCGCCGTGGTCGGCGCCGGGATGGTCGGCAGCAGCGTCGCGAAACTGCTGGCCGGTTTCCCGGCGACCAGGGTCCAGTTGATCGACGTCGACCCGGAACGCGCGAAGATCGCCGAAGCGCTCGGTGTCGACTTTTCGACACCGGAGGACGCGCTGGGCGACTGCGACCTCGTCGTGCACGCCAGCGCGAGCGAAGCGGGGCTCGCGCGGTCGCTGGAACTGCTCGCGCCGGAGGGCGAGGTCATCGAGCTGAGCTGGTACGGCGACCGCCGGATCAGCGTCCCGCTCGGCGAGAACTTCCATTCACGGCGGTTGGCGATCCGCAGCAGCCAGGTCGGCATGGTCTCGCCGTCCCGTCGCCTGAACCGCGGCTACGCCGACCGCTTGGCGCTCGCTTTGCGCCTTCTGGCCGATCCAGGCTTTGAAGTGCTGGTCAGCGGGGAATGCCGCTTCCGGGAACTACCCGACGTCGTGGGGCGTCTGGCCGCGAATGAACCGGGAACGCTCTGCCTCCGTGTCACCTATCAGATGGAGGACACGCGTTAAGGACACGACCTGAGGAGGTCCGTTGTTCAGTATCACCGTCCGCGACCACGTCATGGTGGCCCACAGCTTCCGCGGTGAGGTGTTCGGCCCCGCGCAGCGGCTGCACGGCGCGACCTTCCTGGTGGACGCGACGTTCCGCCGGTCCGAACTGGACGCCGACAACATCGTCGTCGACATCGGCAAGGCGACCGAAGAGCTCAAAGCGGTGCTCGCCGGCCTGAACTATCGCAACCTCGACGACGTGCCCGAGTTCGCCGGGATCAACACCTCGACGGAATTCCTCGCCAAGGTCATCGCCGACAGGCTCGCCGACCGCGTCCACACGGGAGCGCTCGGTGAGGGGGCGCGCGGGCTCGAGGGGATCACCGTCTCGCTGCACGAATCCCACGTCGCGTGGGCGAGTTACGAGCGTGCGCTGTGACCGGCCTCCACGTCGTCCTGCCCAACGACATCGACGACGTGAGCGCGCCCAGCGGCGGTAACGTCTACGACAGACGTCTGTGCGACGGTCTCGCCGCGGCGGGAATGGAGGTTCACGAGATCGCCGTGCGCGGGAACTGGCCGCGGCCCGACACCGAAGCGCGCAAGGTGCTGGCGCGCGAGCTGGCCGAACTGCCCGACGGTGCCGCGGTCCTGCTCGACGGGCTGGTCGCCTGCGGGGTGCCCGAGGTGATCGGACCCGCGGCCCGGCGGCTGTCGATCGCGGTGCTGGTGCATCTGCCGCTGGCCGACGAAACGGGACTTTCGCCCTCGCTCGCCGCCGAACTGGACCGGCTGGAGGCCGAGACGCTCGGCGCGGTCGAGGCAGTGGTCACGACCAGCGACTGGGCGGCGCGACGGCTGATCGACCACCACGACCTCGCCCCGCACCGCGTGCACGTGGTGCCGCCTGGGGTCGACAAGGCCGAAGTCGCTTCCGGGAGCCTGGACGGCACGCACCTGGTCTGTGTCGCCAACGTGACGCCGCGCAAGGGGCAAGGCCTGCTCGCGGACGCGCTGAAGTCGCTCAAAGATCTCCCGTGGAGCTGTGAGTGCGTCGGCGCCATCCGCCGCGAGACCCGCTACGTCGAACGCCTGCGGCGACACTCGCTCGGCGATCGGTTCACTCTCACCGGTCCGCGGTCCGGCGAAGCACTCGAAGCGACGTACGCCGCTGCAGACCTTCTCGTGCTGCCTTCGCGCGCGGAGACCTACGGGATGGTCGTCACCGAGGCGCTCGCGCACGGCATTCCCGTGCTGGCGACCGCCGTCGACGCCCTGCCGGACACGCTCGGCCAAGCGTCCGACGGCAGTGTGCCCGGGATGCTCGTCCCCGGTGAGGACGTCAAAGCGCTGGCCGCGGCCCTCCGCCGCTGGCTCACCGAACCTGAACTGCGTGACCGTCTTCGTGCCTCCGCACGCCTTCGCCGCGAGACGCTGACCGGCTGGGACGAGACGGCCCGCGGCGTCGCCGCCGTACTGCTGAGCGAAAGGACGGCGGCATGACCAAGTACGCCCCCAGCTGGCTTCAGTTGCGTGAAGACGCCGACGCCGCCGCCCGCGCGACCGAACTGATCGAGCCGGTGCGTACGTTCCTGCGCGGACAGGACGACGTCGTCATCCGGGATCTCGGCTGCGGGACCGGTTCGCTCGGTCGCTGGCTGGCGAGGCGGCTGCCCGGCCGCCAGCGCTGGATCCTGCACGACCGCGACCCCGACCTGCTCACCCACGCGCTGGCCCGCACCAGCCGTCCGGAGCACGCTTTGGACGGTAGCGAAGTCACCGTCGTCACCGAACAGCGTGACATCACCGAGTTGCGCGCGGAGGACCTCGCCGGGACCACCCTCGTGGCGGCGTCGGCACTGCTCGACCTGCTCACCGCCGAAGAGATGTCCCGGCTTGCGGAAGCCTGCGTCAAAGCGGGCTGCGCGGTCCTCTTCACGTTGAGCGTTTCGGGCCGGGTCGTGCTGTCGCCCAAGGACAAGTTCGACATCGAGATCTCCGACGCCTTCAACGCGCACCAGCGCAGGGTGACCGACGGCAGGTGGCTGCTCGGCCCGGACGCGGTGGACGTCGCCTTCGGGGTCTTCGAACGGCTCGGCGCCACCGTGCGGCGCGCTGCGAGCCCATGGCGGCTCGGGGCGGATCAGGCCGTGCTGACCGCGGAATGGCTCACCGGCTGGGTCGGTGCCGCTTGCGAGCAGCGGCCGGAGCTCTCGCCGGACGGGGACGACTACCTGCGGTGGCGGCTCGCGCAGTGCGCGGCGGGTGAGCTGAACGCGGTGATCCAGCACGAAGATCTCCTGGTGGTGCCCGCGTGAAACGGTTCTGGCCCTGGCTTCGGATCCTCGGCGCGCTCGCCATCCTCGGAGTGCTCGTCTGGCACGTGGGCACCGGAGCGTTCCTGGACGGACTACGCGAAGTCGACGCCGGCGGAATCGTCGCGGCGCTCGGGATCGGTTTCGCCACCACGATCTTCAGCGCGTGGCGCTGGTGCCTGGTCGCGCGACGGCTCAGTCTCGAGCTCTCGCTCGGGAGCGCCGTCCGCGAGTACTACCGCGCCTTGTTCCTCAACGGTGTCCTGCCGGCGGGCGTCCTCGGCGACGTCAACCGTGCCGTGCAGCACGGCCGCGAAGCCGGTGACGTCCCGCGCGGCGTCCGCGCGGTGGTGCTGGAGCGCACGGCCGGGCAGATCATGGTCATCGGCGCTTCGGTCGCCGTCGTGCTCAGCGCGCCTTCCGTGGTGCCGCCGCCGATCGACGGGATCGTCACGGTCGCCGGCGTCGTGGTCGTCGTGCTCGCTCTCGCGGTCATCGTCACCGGGATGACGGCCGGAAGGCGGTGGATCCACAGTGGATCGAGATGGCGCCGCGGGTTCGCCGTCACCCTCGCCGACGTGCGGCTCGGCCTGCTGACCAAGGAGACCTGGCCCGGCGTGAGCCTGCTTTCGGCCGCCACCCTGGCCGGGCACCTCGCCTTGTTCGTCGTCGCCGCGCGCGCGGCCGGGGTCACCGCGCCGGTCGGCGACCTGCTGCCGTTGATGATCCTCGCCCTGCTCGCGATGGGGCTGCCGCTGAACATCGGCGGCTGGGGCCCGCGTGAAGGCGTTTGCGCGCTGCTGTTCGGCGCGGCGGGCCTCGGTTCGGCGCAGGGCGTCACCGTGGCCGTCGTCTACGGCGTGCTCGCGCTCGTCTCCAGCCTTCCCGGCGCGGGCATTCTGCTGGCGCGCTCTGTCAGGAGTCACCGAACAGACAGGAGAAACCCGATGACCGTCGAGAGGGTCGTGGAGACCAGACTGCCCACCCATTACGGCGTTTTCCGCGCGTATGGGTACCTGGACGCCGACGGCACCGAGCAGATGGCGCTGGTGCACGGCGACGTCGCGACCTTCGGCACGCTGGCGCGGGTCCATTCGGAATGCCTCACCGGCGACGTGTTCGGCTCGATGCACTGTGAATGCGGAGACCAGCTGGCCGCCGCGCTGCGGGCGATCGTCGACGAGGGCGCCGGAGTCCTCGTGTACGCACAGGGACACGAAGGACGCGGAATCGGCTTGCTCGCGAAGCTGAAAGCGATGCGGCTGCAGGACGAAGGCCTCGACACCGTCGAGGCGAACATCGCGCTCGGGCTGCCGGTGGACGCGCGCGACTACCGTGCCGCGGCGGAGATCCTGACCGATCTCGGGGTGCGGTCGGTGCGGCTGCTGTCCAACAACCCGGCGAAGGTCGACCAGCTGAAACGGCACGGGGTGCGGATCAGCGAGCGGGTGCCGCTGCTGGTCACGCCGAACGACGAGAACCTGCGGTACCTGCGGACGAAACAGGAACGGATGCACCACTTCCTGCCGCATCTGGACCTGGCCGGCTCAAGCGAGCGCGGCCAGAGTCTCCCCGAAGCTCTCCACCAGTGACTCCAGCACCAGCCGTCCCTTCTCCGCCGTCGCCAGCGAAGGCCGCCCCACCACACCGGACTCCGAATACGGCCGCAGCCCCACGGTGAGCAGGTGCCGCCTGTCGTCGGCCAGCTGGTCCGCCTCCGCGAAGCCGGGCCGGACCAGCGAAGGATGCGCGTGCAGCAGAAGGGAGGTCTCCAGTTCCCCCGCGTGCATGTCGCTGTCCAGCGACGTCTCCAGCCCGGCCGCGTCGTGCGCCGCCTGCCAGCCCTCGACGCCGGGGAAGAGCGCCATCGGCGACGTCGACTCCTGGACCACGTTGGACAGGACGTAGTTGCCGCCGTGCGCGTTCACCAGCACCAGTTTCGGCACTCCGGAACGGCGCAGCGAGGCCGCGATGTCGTTCACCACGGCGTACAGCGTCGCGGCCGAGATGCTGACCGTTCCCGCCCAGTCCGCGTGTTCGTGCGAACAGCCGATCGTGATCGGCGGGAGCCGCAGCACCGGGTACGCCGCGGCGAGGGCGTCGGCGATCGTCGTCGCGATCACCGCGTCGGTGGCCAGGGGGAGGTGCGCGCCGTGCTGTTCGAAACTGCCGACGGGCAGCACCGCGACCTCGGCGCCCCGGGCGCGCTCGTCGGCCGTCGTGGCCGTCGGGAACAGGTTCACTCCGGCTACGGTACCCACATGACCGACCACGCCGCATTGTTGTCCGTCGCCCGCGAAGCCGTCGCCAAGGCGAGCGGAATCATCCGCTCGATGACGTCGTTTTCCGTTGCCGCCAAAGGTGATCGTGACATGGTGACCGACGTCGACCTCGCCGTCGAGGACGCCGTCCGCGCATTCCTGGCGCGCGAGACGCCGGAGATCGGCATCCTCGGCGAGGAACGCGGGCACGAGGGCGACGAGGACCTGTGGTGGGCGCTCGACCCGGTTGACGGCACGGCGAACTTCGCGCGCGGCATTCCGTTGTGCGGTGTTTCGCTCGGCCTCGTCGACGGTCTGAAGAGCACGGTCGCGGCGATCTCCCTGCCGTTCCTCGATGTCACCTACACCGCTGCCGAGGGCCAGGGTGCGTACGCGGGCGAAGAGCGTCTCGAGGCGTCGAATGCGACGAAGCTGTCCGACGCGATCGTGAGTATCGGCGACTTCGCGGTCGGCGAGGGCGCGGAGGTCAAGAACCGGGTCCGGATGGCGTTGCTGGGCGAACTCGGCGGCCGCGTGCAGCGGGTCCGCTTCCTCGGCTCCGCGGCGATCGACCTGGCGTGGGTCGCGCACGGCAAACTCGACGCGAGCGTCATCCTCGCCAACAAGCCGTGGGACACGATGGCGGGGGTCCTGCTGGTACGCGAGGCCGGAGGAGTGGTCGTCGACACCGACGGTGGCGACCACACGGTGCGTTCGGCGGCCACGATCGCGGTCGGGGCCGGGCTGCGTGACGACATCGTCGCCACGATCGCGCGCGTGAACGGCTGAAATTTCCCGCTCCGGATGTGAACCGGCCAGGCGCCGGCTCCGTGTCCCCTGATAAGGCGCCCGCATCTGGAGGTAACCGTGTTCACCTCGAATGTCCGCGAGACCGAACCGGTCGTCTTCGTCCTGCCGGGGGACACCGAGGACACCAGCGGCGAATACGACCGCCGGATGTGCCAGAACCTCCCGGCCACCGGCCTCCCGCTGCTGGAACTGCCGATCGCCGGGGAATGGCCGATGCCGGGGGCGCTGTCCCGGTCGAGACTGGCCCGTTCGCTCGCCGCGCTGCCCGACGACACCATCGTCCTGATCGACGGCACGGTCGCCTGCGGCGTCCCGGAGATCGTGGTCCCGCACGCGCGACGATTGCGGCTGGCCGTCCTGGTCCACCGGCCGCTCGCCGACGACCCCGCGCTCGACCCGGCGCAGGCCGCCGAACTCGACGCGTGCGAACGGGAGACCCTGCGGCTGACGGGAATGATCGTCGCCACCGGGCCGTGGCTCGCGCGGCAGTTGATCGACCGGCACGACCTCGACCCGACCCGCGTCTACGTCGCGACACCCGGCACCGACGCGGCCCCGCTCGCCGCCGGAGCCGACGGCGTCTCCCGGCTGCTGTGTCTCGCGCCCATGACCGCACGCCATGGCCAGGACGTGCTCATCCGGGCGCTCTCGATGGTCGACGAGCTGGTGTTCAGATGCGTGTTCGCCGGGGCGACACACCACGATCCCGCCTACGTCGACGAACTTCGGTGGACGGTCGAACGGCTCGGGCTCGGTTCCCGGATCAGCCTCATCCAGCCGCCGGACGACCTCGACCTGGTCTACGACGGCACGGATCTGCTCGTCCTGCCCGCGCGCGGCGGGACGTCCGGACTGGTCGTCGCCGAGGCGCTGGCCCGCGGAATCCCCGTGGTGGCCACCGAAACCGCCGGCGCGCACGACGCGCTCGGCGCAGCGCCCGGCGGCGGGGTCCCCGGCATGCTGGTGCCGCCGAACAACCCGTCGGCGCTCGCGACGGCCTTGCTGCGCTGGTCGCTCGATGCCGAACTCCGCCATTCCCTGCGGACGTCGGCGCTCGCGCGGAGCAGCGTCCTCGAGGAGTGGGACGTCGCCGCGGGCAGGCTCACCGACGTCCTTTCCCGGTTGTAGGCCGCGCCGCGTCAGCCGGCTTGATCATCGCCCGGAAGCAGCTATCGGGCCGATCACCGGCTCGGTTGACTGGGCGGCATGCGAATCGTCGATCTTGCGTCCCGTCCCGATCTCCTCGATCCCGCGCTGGATCTCGGTGATGTCGGCGGTGAGTTCATCTACGCCGGGTTCAGCGGCAAGATGATCACCCCGGAACGGTTCCTGCGCCACTGGTCCCGGTACTTCCTGATCGCGCTGGACGACGACGGCGAACCGATCGCGCGGGCGCTGTCGGTCCCGCTGACCTATCCCGCCGAAGACCGCCGCGAGTTGCCGGCGCACGGCTGGGACGAGGCGATCCAGTGGGCCGCGCAAGACCTGATGGACGGCCGTGCGCCGGACACCCTGTGCGCACTCGAAGTCGTTGTGGCGCCGCGAATGCGCGGGACGGGCCTGTCCACGCCGATGCTCAAGGCGCTCAAGGCACGCGCGGCCGAGACGGGGTTGAAGCGGCTGATCGTCTCCGTGCGCCCGATCGGCAAGGAAGACGAACCGGACGTCCCCATGGAGGAGTACGCCATCCGGCGGCGCGAGGACGGGCTGTTCGCCGACCGCTGGCTGCGCACCCACGAACGGCTCGGCGCGCGGATGATCAAGGTGTGCCCGTTCGCGGTGACCATTTCGGGCTCGATCGCGGACTGGCAGGAGTGGACCGGGGTCAAACTCGCCGACGGCGACAACGTGATTCCCGGCGGGATCGCGCCGGTGCACGCGAACGTCGAGCGGGACTGCGGGGTCTACGTGGAGGCGAACGTGTGGATGGAGCACCCCTTCTGAGCGCCTCGTGAGTGGCAAGGACGGTTCTAACCGTCCTTGCCACTCACGAGGCCGCTAGCTCAGTGCAGCGCTGATCCGTTGCCCGGCCGCCCGTTCGGTGCGCGCGGCGAACTCCTTCAGCAGCGACAGGGCTTCCGGGACAGCCTCGCCGATCGCCGTCGCGGCCTCGGCCAGCTTCTCGGCGACGTCGCTTTCGAGCACCGGATCGTGTTCCAGCCGAGCGCTCTCCGTGAGCCGCTTCAAGGCGATGGTCGCCTTCACCCGCGCTCGCGGATCGTCGCCCAACGCCCGCAGGATGGCCGGCCCGTGCGAGACCAGGCCGTCGTACAGTTCCCGCGAAGCTCCCATGTGCCGGGCGAGGACCTCATCGGCCTCCTGAAGCAACAGACTGTCGGGACCGGTCGGGCAGTAGATCTCCAGCAGGAACTCCACCACTGCGGGCCCGACCTCTTCGATCACCTTGCGGGCGTCCTCGTACGGCGGCTGGAAGGCACCGAGGACGTCGCCGCCGACCGGCGGTTTGCCGGTCTCGATGCAGAACGTCCGCACCTTCTTCAGCCCGGGGTTCACGAAGTGCCGGGAGAACGTGTAGTCGTCGATGGTCGCCGTCGTCGGATACAGCCCGACGCTCTGCTGGACCGCGTACGGGCGGCCGTGCTGTTTCATGATCATGTCCCGCATCCGGTTTCCCGCGCGGACGAACCAGTTCAGGTCGCCTTCCGGGATGTACTCGCGGTAGCGCCCGTCGTTCGGCACGCCGCGATCCGGGTTCGGCACCCGGAAGTTCTGCGCGGGATCGGTGGTCTGGTTGTCGTCGTCGCCCCACGGGTGGAGGATCAGCTCGCTGTAGGAATGCAGGTCCAGCACGGCGACGACATGCGGGAAGGTGTCGAGCAGCCAGCGGATGTTGCGGGTCTCCGGTTCCGAGAACGCGTGCGGCCCGCGGTAGACCTCGCTCGCCGGGTCGGTGCTGGTGCCGATGCCGCTGTCGAAAAGGAAGTCGTAGTTGCGGTTCAGGTCGACACCGCTGCTGTTTCCGCGCCACATCCGCAGGTGTTCCGCGGACATCACGATGTCCCGGCCGTCCGGGTTGACCATGGGGACGACGAAGATGTCCAGGTTGTCGACCAGCATCCTGATCGTGCCGTGCTGGTAGACGACGGCCGGATAGTTCACGGCCGTCTCCGAAGACAGGCAGTGGGCGACCCGGAAGATCCAGTTGTACAGCAGTTCCGGGTTCATCAGTTCCCGCGCGTGTGCCCCGGCCATCAGGATCACGCCCGGCCGGTCGGCGCGGGTGCCGCCGCGCATGCGCAGCGCGGAGATCGGCTTGCCCTGGACCGACGGTTCGGGCAACCGGACACGAGACAGGGTGTCCGGCAGCGCCTGCGCCATGTCCTGGATGAGCCGTTCGAAGTGGTACGACGCCTGATAGCCGGGTGGTACGGCGGCTTCCGGCCCGACGGCGAGGGTCCGCTCGCCGGGTTCCGGCGCGACCTCCAGCGGCGCGGCCTCGACGTCGGGATGGACCAGGACGTCATGACCGCTGTCGGTGAGTGCGGTGATCTCGCTGTCGCGAAGGTACCCGTCGATCGCCGCGCCGCCGTCGGTCTCCTTCGCGGTCGAGGGGAACAGGTCGAGCCCGCGCTGGGCGAGCAGACGCAGCGCGGCGGGGTCGTCGACGGAGACGGTGACGAAGTGCCGTGCGGCCTCGGTGTCGGGCATGTGGGGTCCCCCTCTGTGGTCGGTACCCCGACGACGTTAGGGATCGCCACCTGCCGTGACAGGGGCGGAACGGACCGGCTTTCGGGAGACCGGAAGGGCTGTTCCTCGCGATTTCCGACAGGAACGTCGCATCGGCCGCTCCCGGCCCCGGCGATACCGCACAGTGGGTGTCATGGACATCTCGCGAGTCGGTTTCGCCGGGCTGGGCAGCATGGGCGGGCCGATGGCACTGAACCTGGCGCGGGCCGGGGTCCCGTTGCTCGTGTGGAATCGCACCCCGGGCAAGGCGGACCAGGTGGCCGAGGCTGTCGAAGACGTGGCCGAGCTCTTCGCGCGGTGCGAAGTCGTGATCCTGATGCTCAAGGACGAGGCGGCGGTCGACGCCGTGCTCGACCGTGGAGGGCCGGCGTTCGCCGGGAGGGTGGCGGGCCGCACGATCGTCCACATGGGAACGACGGCGCCGGGCCATTCCCGTGAACTCGAGGCCGGGCTCCGCGCGGCCGGGGCGAAGTACGTGGAGGCGCCGGTCTCCGGCTCGCGGATCCCGGCGGAGGCGGGTGAGCTGGTCGCGATGCTCGCGGGTGACCCCGCCGCGATCGAGGAGATCCGGGAGCTGTTCGGACCGATGTGCCGGGAAACCGTGCACTGCGGGCCGGTCCCCAACGGGCTCCTGATGAAGCTGGCGGTCAACGTGCACCTGACCGCGGTCGTGACCGGGCTCGCCGAGACCGTTCACTTCGCCCGGGCGCACGGGCTCGATCTCGGCCTGCTCGCCGATGTCCTCGGCGCGGGCCAGCTGGCCAGCCCGATCCTGCGGGTCAAGGCGCCCAAACTGGTCGAGGAGGATTTCGCGCCGCAGGCCTCGATCGCGAACGTCCTGGCCAATGTCGAGTTGATCGCGGCGGCGGCCGGGGAAGCGGGCCTGGAGTTGCCGCTGATCGAGGCGTCCCGTGCCCTCTACGCCGAGACCGCGCGGCGCGGTTTCGGCGCGGAGGACATGGTCGCCGTCGTCAAGGCACTCGAAGCCCGCCCCAGTCCGCGTTCAGAGGACCAATTGCGGTAGTCGCGTGCGCAAGTACCGCAATTGGTCCTCTGAACGCGGTGGGGTCAGCCGCGCAGGGCCGAGGCAATACGGCCGGCCGCGGCGAAGGACTCTTCCTCCGGCTCACCGAGCAGAGGAAGCAGGATGACGGATTCGGTCCCGGCCGCGTACAGCGCGCGGATCTGCTCGGCACAACGGTCGAGCGGCCCGCTGATGCTCAGCCGGTCGATCCACTCGGGCCGCAGCCGCCGCGCCAGTTCTGCCCGGTCGTCCTTCGCGGCGGCGACTTCGGCCAGCAATTCGGCGCCGAAGTCCAGCGGTTCCAGCGCCGGGCCCGAGTTCGGCCCGATCGCGGAAGCGACGTCGGACCGAGCGCGCTCGCGGGCACGCTCGGGATCTTCGTCGAGGGCCAGCCAGTTGTAGGTGGCGATCGAAGGACTTTCGGCGCCGATGAGGTCCCGCGTCGCGCGGACGTACTCCGGGGTCGCCGGTTCGGCGAGAAGCGTCCCGTCGGCGACCCGGCCCGCCGCCGCGAGCGACTTCGGGCCGCGGACGCCGGCGATGAGCTTCGGCGGCAGCGCGGGCGGGAACTCCAGTTCGACCTCGTCGAGCCGGACGTGCTTGCCCTCGAAGGAAACGCGCTCACCGGCAAGCAGCCGCCGGATCACCGTCAGCGTCTCTTCGAACGCGGCCAGCGCCGACTTCGGCCACGCGTCGATCTGCCGCATCCAGCTCGGCACCCCGTGCCCGAACCCGGCGATCAGCCGTCCCGGGTACAGCTCCGCCAGCGCCGCGATCTCCATCGCCGCGATGGCCGGGTTCCTGGCCACGGCGGGCATGATGCCGATGCCGAGGGTGATCTTCTCGGTCGCCGCCAGCACCGCCGACGCCGTCGCGATCCCGCCCGCGTAGAAACAGTCCTCGACGATCCAGACCTCGTCCAAGCCCTCCTGCTCCGCGCGTCGTGCGAGGCCGGTCAGCCGGGCGGCGGGCAGCTCGCGCGGGATCCTGACCCCGAGCCGTGAAACCATGACGTTCTCCGTTCCCTCAGACGCGCCGCAGCACGCGTGGCAGATATTCCTTGCGCTCCAACGGGTCGTGGTCGGTTCTCGACCGTGACGGCGCCGCTCCCCGGACCGGCCGGTAGCCGTGGAAGACGGTCTCCATCAGGCCCTCTCCTCGGGGCGCCGAGGGTACGAGGGACGGCGCGAGCCTGCGCCAGCAGCGCGGCCATCAGCACCAACGGCGTCAGGTCGCGGAAGTCGCCCGCGGTGCTGGACATGCTCTTGTCGGATGAAATCGGGATGGCAGGGGGTGTCGATCAGATTGACGGAGACGTCGCCGACGGCGAACGACACCACGGCCGCGTTGATGGTGATCCCGCGGGCGCGTTCCAGCGCCGGCGTGTCGGTCTGCGTGCTGTCGTCATCGACGCTGCCCAGCCCGCCGATGATCCCGGCGGTGTGCGCGTCAACATGCGCCGGAATCCCCGGATCGAGGGTCTTCACGAGATGTCTTGTCCTTGAGGTAGGCGGAAATTACCCGGTGGAAGGACCCGGACATCCGCAAGGCGATCATCTCCTAGGCCGGGAACCGATCTTCCCGACTACAGCACCCCCGCTTCGGTGCCGCAACCGAATTACCCCCTACGCAATTCGGCACCTGCTTGCGGTCCTTGCGTGTGCAAGTACCGCAACCAGGTGCCGAATTGCGTCAGGGGTGGATCTGGGGGTGTCAGGCCAGGTAGTCGGCGGCGGCGCGGAGGCTGACGTAGGACCCGCTGAACGTGTCGATCCGCGGGCCGGTGCCGGTGTCCGGCCCCGGCACGCCGGTCTCGACCCGGATGTAGTCCACGCCTGCCTCACGCAGCCAGCTCAGGAACTCGCGGACCTCGGGGTGCCGGTGCGCTTCGCGCGTCACCACCACGATGTCGCGAGCGCCGTGGACGGCCTCGATCGCGGTCGCGATCCCCTCCGCGCCGACCTTGAGCGCACGGGTGCCGGGCACGAGTCCGGTCAGATGCGAGCCGAGACCCCACGGCATCGGCCCCGCCGCGATGATCGGCTCGGTCTCGATGTCGATCACCAGCGGCGGCCCGGCCAGCTTCGGCGAACCCTGGATCCGCAACGCCTTGCGCGCCGCCTCCAGGCCGAGCCGGTGATCCACCGGCGAGATCGGCGTCGACACCGGGGGTGTGCCGAGCGCGGCGACCCGTTCCGACGCTTCGGCCAGCCGCTCCAGCGGCAGCTCGCCGGACTCGACGGCGGCCGCGATGACCGCCGCGATCTGGTTCAGCTCGTCCTCTTCGAACGACACACCGCCGAGGCAGAGCGCGTCGGCTCCGGCGATCAGCGCCCGCACCGACGCCCGGCCGACGCCCTCGGTCTTGCCGAGTTCGCCCGCGACGGCGCCCATGTCGAGCGCGTCGGTGATCACCGCGCCGGTGAAGCCGAGTTCGCCGCGCAGGACGTCGGTGAGCGCCTTCGGGTTGAGCGTCGCGGGCAGATCACCCCAAGCGGGCACGACGAGGTGCCCGGTCATCACCGCGCGCACGCCCGCCGCGATCGCCGCCTTGAACGGGACGAGTTCGATCTCGTGCAGTTCCGCCTCGGTCCGGGGCAGCACCGGCAGCGCGTGGTGCGAATCGTCCGTCGCCGCCCCGTGCCCGGGGAAGTGCTTGGCCGACGCGGCCACGCCGTACTTCTGCAGGCCGGTGATGTACGCCGCGACATGCGGCGACGCCTTCACCGGATCCGAACCGAACGCCCGGACCCCGATCGAGGGATCCTCCGCCGCCAGCGTCAGATCCGCGCACGGGGCGAAGTTGATCGTGACCCCGCACGCGGCGAGCCGTTCGCCGAGCGCCGCCGCGACCGAGGTCGTCAGCTCGACGTCGTCCGCGGCGCCGAGTGCGAGTGGTCCCGGGACGAACGAGCCGGTGGCGACGTCGAGCCGGGTGACATCACCGCCCTCCTCGTCGATGCCGATGAGCACGTCGGGCCGTTCCGCCCGCAGCTGCGCGCTGAGCGCGGCCACCTGCTCGTCATCGACCACGTTGCGGCCGAACAGGATCGCGCCGCCGAGGCCGTCGGCCACCCTGCGCCGCAGCCAATCCGGCGCGGTGGTGCCGTCGAAGCCCGATACGAGAACGGATGCGGCGAGCTTTTCCGGTGAAGTCAAGGATTACCCCTTCACTGCGCCTGCGGTCAGGTTGGACACGAGCTTGCGTTGAACGATGATGAAGAACACCAGTGCGGGCACGGCGTAGATGACCGACGCCGCCATGATGCCGCCCCAGTCCACGGAGAACGCCGTCCGGAACGAGGACAGCCACACCGGCAGCGTCTGCTTGTTCTGGTCGCGCATGAACACGAACGCGAACAGGAACTCGTTCCACGCGGTGATGAAGCTGAACACCGAGGTGGTCACCAGTCCGGGCGCGAGCAACGGCAGCGTCACCCGGCGGAAGGCGCCCGCGCGGCTGCAGCCGTCGATCATCGCGGCCTCTTCGAGGTCGTACGGGATGCCGTTGACGAAGCCGTAGAGCATCCAGCACGTGAAGGGCAGCGTCGCCGCGAAGTACACCAGCAGCAGCGAAGGCAGCTGGTTGAGCAGCCCGGCGTCGCGCATCAGCAGGTACATCGGGATCAGCAGCGCTTCGAACGGCGCCAGCTGAGCGATGAGCACCAGCAGCAGGAAACCCTTGCGCCCGCGGAAACGCATGCGGGACAGGGGAACCGCGGCCAGGACACCCGCGACGAGCGAGCACAGCACCGCGCCGAGCGTGACGATCAGGCTGTTGGTCAGGTACGTGGTGAATCCGGGCTTCGTCAGCGCCGAGACGAAGTTGTCGAACGTCACCGAAAGCGGGACGAGGTCGTAATCCGGGGACAGGACCTGGCCCGGTGTCTTCAGCGACGAAGTGAACATCCAGTACGTCGGGAAGACGAACAGGAGGGCCGCGACCACGCCGAGCGTGCCGAGGCCGAGCCGCTGGGTCAGGGACTTCCTCATGACAGGTCGGCCTCCTTCGTGCGCACCAGCAGCTGGACGTACCGGGCGGTGAGCAGGATCAGCACGAGCATCATCAGCAGGGCGGCGGTCGCCGCCAGGCCGAAGTGGTTGCCCGCGAGGCCCTTGAGGTACATGTAGACCGGCAGCGTCGTGCTGGCGCCGTCCGGACCGCCTTGACGGATCGCCCAAACCTGGGCGAACAACTTGAAGTCCCACAGCACCGACAGGAACGTGACCATGGTCAGGATCGGCCGGATCGCCGGCCAGCTGACCGCCCAGAACGCCTGCCAGGCGTTCGCGCCGTCGATGCCCGCGGCTTCGTACTGCTCCTTCGGGACGCCGAGAAGCCCGGCGTACAGCGTGAACGCCACGAACGGCACGGCCTGCCAGACGACCAGCACCCCGATGACGGTCAGCGTGCTCGGGCCGGTGGAGAACCAGGAGTGCCCGATGAAGCTCTCGAAACCGAGTTTCGCGAGCGTCTTGTTCAAGATGCCGTACTGCTGGTCGAAGATCCACTGGAAGACCGTGGTCGTCGCGACCACCGGGGTCGCCCACGCGAGGATCAGCGCGACCTGCAGGATCACCCGGACCACCGGGTTGAGATGCCGCATCAGCACCGCCATGAGCAGCGCGAGCAGCAGGGTGAGGATCACGACCGACGCGGTGAACACCAGCGTGCGGACGGTGATCTCCCAGAACTCCGGGTCGGACAGGATCTCGGAGAAGTTCTCGAACCCGACCCAGACCATCTCTCCGGAGACCAGCTCACGGAGGTCGAGCTTGCGGAGGCTGATCCCGACCAGCTGCAGCGTCGGCCAGCCCAACAGGACCAGGATCGCGACCAGTGCGGGAAGGATCAGCAGGTACGGCGCCGTCCGCTCGCCGAGGCGGAGGCGCCGGTTGGACTTCGGGGGTTTGATGCGCGGCGATGCCGGCGGGGTGGCCCCCGCCGGCATCGTCACATCTTTCGTCGTGGTCATCCGCCGATGAGCTTGTCGAGCGCTGCGTTGGCGTCGGCGGTCGCCTGGTCGAGCGTCTTCGTTCCGGTCAGGTAGGCGGTCAGCATGTCCTTGATCGGGTTCTGACCGGACTCGACGTCACCCCACTTGGGGCTGGTCGGGACGGCACGGCCGTTCTTGGAAGCCTCGGCCATGACCTTGGTGAGCGGGTTCGCGTCGAGCGCGGACACGTCGGTCGAGGTACCGGGCACGTAACCGGCCTTGGCCAGCTCGGTCTGGTACTTCGGGGTGGAGAACAGCTTGACGTAGTCCTTGGCCGCGGCCGCGTTCTTGCTGTTGGTCGGGATGACCAGGTTCGAGCCGCCGAGGAAGACCGGGGCCGACTTGCCTGCGGTCTTGCCCGGGATCGGGAAGGCGCCCGACTTCTCCTTGATCGACGGGTCGGTCTTCGCCGCGGTGTCGGCCTCGCCCGGGACAGCGATCATCATCGCGACCTTGCCCGCGCCGTAGATGCCGGCCTGCTGCGGGGTGGCCTCGTCGGCGTCCTTCGGGGCCTTGGTGCCCGAAGCGTCGGTGAGCTGCTTGTAGAACTCGAGCCCGGCCTTGGCCTGCGGGGAGTCCAGGGTCGCCTTGAAGGACTTCCCGTTGGCCTGCGCGATGTCGCCGCCCTCGTCCCAGATGAACGACAGCAGCTCGTACCAGTTCTGGCCCGGCTGGTAGAGGGCCTGGAACTCGGGGTCGCTGCCGAACTTGGCCTTGAGCTTGGTGATCGCGTCGAGCCACTCCGCGCGCGTCTTCGGCGTCGCGGTGATGCCCGCCTGCTCGAACATGTCCTTGCGGTAGATGACCTCACGGTTGGCCGCGTAGAACGGGACGCCGTAGGTCTTGCCGTCGAACTCGCCCGAAGCCTTGAGGCCCTGCAGCCACTGGTCGCCGTTGAAGTCCTTGACGCTCGACGAGAGGTCGGCGAGCACGCCCTGGTTCGCGAACGCGGGGGTCTGGGTGTTGCCCAGCTCGATCACGTCCGGCGGGTTGTCACTGGCCAGCGCGGTGGTCAGCTTCTGCTGGATGCCGTTCCACTGCTGGATCTCGTACTTGACCTTGACGCCGGGGTGCGCGTCTTCGAATTCCTTGTGGAGCGAGTTCGTCAGTGCTTCCGGGGCGGTTCCGGTCATCAGCCAGACCGTGAGGGTGCCGTTCGAGGCCGGAGCGCTCGAATTCGTGCTGTCGCCACTACCGGAACCGGCGCAGCCCGCCGTCGCGAGGGTGATGGCGGCGGCGCCCGCAGCCATCTTGAGCCAGCGCTTCACTCGTGCCGTCCTTTCGATGCCCGGCCACCATGCCGAGCTCCCACAAAATGGTGTAGACCAATGCGGGCAGCGTGGTACGTACCACTCCGACTGTCAAGCGGGTGGCCGGTTCGTTGTAAACGAGCCGCAATCTTTCACCTTGAGTAAGCGGATGATCACGCTGATGATCGGATTTCGGCGTCCTCGTCAGTGCCTCGCGAGGCACGCTGACATGCGGTTTTTCTTTGTCTGTTCCGGTGATCGGGGCATTCGGAGGGAGGTCTCTGCGCTGTTCGGCGGAAGCCGGCCTCGCGTTCGCCGACCAGGGGTGCGGCCTGGCTAGCGGTAGTCCTCGTCGTCGTCGGCGGGCGGCTCGATGCCGAGCAGCGTCCGCGTCTGGTCCTGCAAGAACCACGCGAGCGTCGCGGAGATCATCAGCAGGATCAGCGGGAGGACCGGGCCGCCGTCGGTGAGGATGAACAGCTCCGTGACGCTCGCGCCCACCATGACACCGCCCAGCAGCAGCGCCGACGGCCCGCCGAAACGAGGGATGAGCAGCCCGATCGCGCCGCCGACCTCCAGCCCGCCGGTGACGTACCGGAGCCACTGCCCGAGCCCGATCTCGGCGAAGGTCTGTTCGGTGTGGCCGCCCGCGAACAGCAGGTACCCGCTGTAGAGGAACTCGGCGGCGAGCGCGACGCGCACGACCCACAGCACGATCGAGCCGATGGGCAGGCTTCGGGTACCGCTGGCTCCTCCGGACATGCCGAGGATCCTTCTCCAGGGGGCGATGGGTGGCAAGGCGCGGCGTGGGTGCGTGGTCGGCCCGGGGCCTTCACGGCCGCGTGCCCTCGGCGGTGTCACCGCCCTCGACGTCGAGGCCTCACTTCTGTTCGCCGAGGAGTATCCGTTCGAGCAACAGGTCGACGTCGCGGGCGGACTCGGCTTCGCCTATCCGGTGGAACGTTTCGGCGGCGCTGAGCGCGCGGCGGGCGGCTTCCCGTACCCGGCCGGCGGCGCTGAGCACGTGGGCGGCGACATGGTCGAGCTGCGCGATGAGATGCTCCCTGGCGGGCGCGGTTTCGGTTTCCACGGCGTGCACGGCGGTTTCCGCGGCGTCGAGCGCGGTCAGCGCGGCGTCGAGGTCGCCGGACCGCAGCCGGGAAAGCGTCGCGGCGTTACGGCAAGTGGCGGCCACGTAGCCGCCGCCGATCGCCAACGCCGCGTCGGCGGCCCGCGCGTAGAAGTCGGCGGCGTTCGCGCCGTAGCCGAGCAGGTCGAGTTGTTCGGCGGCGGCCATGCTCACCGAGATGTAGGAGTGCCCGGTGTCGCCCGAGTCCTGGAGGATTTCGGCGAGGACGGCGTATTCGTCGAAGGCACGCGAAGATTCGCCGAGCGCGCGGTAGCTGTCGGCGTACATCCACCGGCAGCGATGGCCCCAGTCCGGTGACGCGGCGAGCAGGGCGATGGCGCGGGGTGCGACGTCGAGCACCTCGTCGTAGCGGCAGGCGCCGTGCAGCGCGGTGACGAGGACGTACCAATGTTCCGCGGTGTCCTTGCCTTTCGACGCGGCGACACCGAGGGACGCGTAGGCGTCGTCGACGGCTTCGGCGAACCGGCCGGTGCCGATCAGCGACAGCGCCCGAAGATGGCGGAGGTGTCCCCGCAACCGTTCCGGGCCGCCCACGGGCAGCGTCGACAGCAGGTGCTCCACGAAAACGTCCAATTCGTCGAGCGATCCTGTGCGCTCATAGGCGATCCGGACCTGTTCGACGGCTTCGATGGCCTTCTCGCCGACGTTTCCGACGATGAAGGCGTCCGTCGCCGCCTGTGCGAGTTCCAGTGTGGTCACCGGATCCTCGCCGTCGCCGTTCCGCAGCGACGCTTCCAGACACAGAAGAGTCCCGTGGAGCAAGGGATCGCCCGCTTCGCGAGCCCGCTCGGCACCCCGTCGCAAGGCCTCGTACGCCTCGGCGGTACGGCCCTGCCCGGAAAGTACGTGCGCCAGCCAGTACTCGCCCCAGCAGGCGGCGCGGTCGTCCGTCCCGGCGCGCAACCGCGCCGCGGCCACCGTCGTCAGCGCGACCCCGGTCTCGGCCTGATCGTCGAAGACGAGCCACAGGCCGAGCCAGCACTGATTGAGCAGGAACCGGATTTCGTCGTTCCGGCGCCGGAATCCGGCGGCCGCCTGGCGCAGCCGTTCCTCGGTGTCGCCGCCCTGGAAGAAGATCGCGCGCAGTTCGGTCAGCCGAGGGGCGATCCCGTCCGGGACGGTCTCGATCGCGGCGAGACAGGCGCGCGCCTCCTCCGGTTCGCATCGGTGATTGTGGATTTCCGCCCGGATGACGAGTTCCTCCGCGGACAGTCCCGGCGGGGGGAGGATCGGGACGCGGGGGAGCGCGGAAGGCAGGAGCGGCACGAATCCCGCGACCGGTTTCGCGGCCATTTTCCGTTCGGCGTGGACGGTGAAGTAGCCGGTGCGCTCGGGTCCGTCGAGTTCCTCGGCTTCGACGAACGCCGCCGCCCGCATCCGCTGGTGCAGCCGGCTCAGGGAAACACCGTCGTACGGGCCGTTGAGGATGAACGGGATCTCGCCGTATCCGGTTTCCGTCAACCGGCGGGTGAGCAGCGCCGCCGAGGCGAAGAACTCGAGTCTGCCGACGGCGTCCGAATGGTCACCCACACCGTCCAAAAGCGACAGAAGATCGAGGCCGGTGTGCTCGTTGCCGGTGAGGGCGCAGAACTCCAGCCGCAGTGCGTGATCGCCGTAGCGGGGCGGCGCTCCGGACGAGGCCCTGGTCACCCACCGATAAGTCGCCGCGGCCTCGGCGTACTTGCCGGCGGCCGCCAGCGGCACCAGGGTCCGGCAGAGGCGGGTGATCTCGGCACCGCCGGAGTCGGAGCCGTCCGCGTCCGCGCGGCGTGGTTCCACTTCCATGGTCCTGCCCCCAGAACAATGACGTCGACGCCGGATCTTAACTCCCGGAGTCGCTTCATCGCCCTGCTTTCGGGTGGTTCAGGGGACGCGCACGGCGGCGATTTGAGTCGCTTGCCCGATCAACCTGTTCTTTTCGTCCCAAAGCTCCGCGACCTCGTCCATCCGGTCGCCGCCGATCTCGCCCACCCGCATCCGCACCCGCACCGGTCCCGGCGCCGGGATCCCGCGCAGGTACGCGGTGAACTGGACGGTCGGCGCCCAGCCCGCGATGCCGAGGTCGTAGGAGATCGGCGGCACCGGGTCGAGTGCCACGAGCAGGCTCACCGGGTCCCAGTCGGTGCCGTCGGCGAGCCGCAGCCAGGACGAGATGACGCCTTTCCGGGACGGCTGTCCCACCGCGAAGCCCGCCGCGGCCGGGTCGATCCGCTGCTCGACGACGTCCATCAGGCCGAGCCGGAATCCGCCGCCGCCGTCGGCGGGCACGGGCAGGCAGTCCTGTTCCGGTGGGATCTCGACCGGGTCCACTCCGGACCACCACGCGTCGCCGTCACTCAGGACGCCCTGCGTGATCAAGGCTTCGGTGCAGGGCGTGCCGTGCTGGCTCAGCCGCGCGCGCAACTGGGTGAGGCCGCGGCCTTCGCGCAGCACCTCGACCTCGACGACCGCGGGGCCGGGTTCCGGGGCCACCGAGAACGAGCCGCTGATCGCGGTCAGATGCGGATGCGAGGAGACCTCGGCGGCGGCCTTGGCGAGCACGGCGAGGAGGTAGCCGCCGTGCAGCTTCGTCCCGATCGTCCACTGTGGATCGAGTTCGGTGTCGAATACCGTGCCGTCGCCCCGGCGGACCAGGGCGGTCGCGGTCTGGAAGTGCGCCATGCCTCAAGCTGACATCGTCAAGTTGACGGTGTCAAGTCAATGCTGGCAGCATCACGGCATGGGCTCGAAGCGGACGAAGGCGCGGCCGGGCGAAGGGGAGAAGCTGCGAGGCGAGATCCTGTGCGCCGCCGACGCCCTGCTCGGCGAGGCGGGCACAGACGAGGCACTGACGCTGCGCGCCGTCGCGCGCCGGACCGGCGTCTCCACGCCGTCGGTCTACTCGCATTTCCCGAGTCGCGATGCCTTGCTGGAGGCGGTCTGCCTGCGGGTGTGGGACGAACTCGCGCGCCGGATGCGCGATCGCGCCGTCGAGATCACCGATCCGATGCGCGCGCTCAGCCGCTGCGCACGGGTGTACGCCCGGTTCGCCCTCGACCATCCGGTGCAGTACCGGGTGCTCCTGATGCGTCCCTCCGGCGGCTCGTCTCCCGGGGCGGTCGCCTGCTTCCGGTATCTCGCCGACGCGACCGCCGAGTGCGTGCGGGCCGGGATCCTGCGCGGCGAACCGGAAGTCCTCGCGATGGGCCTCTGGTCGGCGATGCACGGCTGCGTGAGCCTCCTGATCGCCCAGCCGGGATTCGACTGGCCGGAGGAGCCGGAAGCGCTGATCGACACCGTCATCCGGATGGCCGGGCTCGGCACGGCGCTCGCCTGCCGCGTCCCGCGGGACGCGATTCCGCCGAGTGCGGCACTGGCGGAGGACCTCGACGGACTGGCGGCGGGCTGGGCGGTGTCCGCCGAGCGGACTGGCTAGGCTCTGCGCATGCCCGAGACCCCGAAGGCCGACGATCGGCTCCAGGTGCTCGAAGCCATCACCGACACGGCGCTGGGCCACCTCGGTCAGGACAAGGTGATGGCCACGATCCTCGCGCGCGTGCGCGAGGTTCTCGGTGTCGACACGGCCACGGTGCTGCGGCACGACCCGTCGGCCCAGCAGCTGCAGGCGATCGCCGCGTCCGGGATCGAGGAAGAGGTCTACCAGGACGTCCGGGTTCCCGTCGGGGCCGGCTTCGCGGGACGAGTGGCCGCGCATCGCCGTCCGGTGATCATCGACCATGTGGACGAGACCACGGTGGTGAACCCGCTCCTGTGGGAACGGGGGCTGCGCACGCTGCTCGGCGTGCCGATGCTCGCGGGGGACGAGCTGATCGGTGTCCTGCACGTCGGGTCGCTGACGACGCGGGAATTCTCCGAGACCGACATCGAACTGCTGCGGCTGGTGGCCGCGCGGCTCGCGCTGGCGGCGCAGATCGAACTCTCGTCGACCGATCGTGCGGCCGCGGCGGCGCTGCAGCGGAGCCTGGTGCCCGCGGGGCTGCCCGCCGTTCCCGGAATGCGGTTCTCCGCGCGGTACGTGCCGGGCACCGAACCCGGGGTCGGCGGGGACTGGTACGACCTGTTCCCGCTGCCGGGTGACCGGCTCGGCATCGTGATGGGAGACGTCGCCGGGCACGGCCTCAACGCCGCCGTGATCATGGGAAGGCTCCGCAGCGTGCTTCGCGCCTACGCGCTCGAATCGGACGACCCGGCGGAGGTGCTGTCCAAACTGGACCGGAAGGTCCGGCATTTCGAACCGGGGACACTGGCCACCGTCGTATACGGGTTGGTGACGGCTTCGCGGGACAGCATGGCGATCTCGCTGGCCGGGCATCTGCCGCCGGTGCTCGCGGCGCCCGGCGGGCCGTCGGCGTTCGTCCCCGCCCCGGTCGATCCGCCCATCGGGGTCGCGGGTCCGGGGCGTCGAAGAACGACGGTCGACTTGCCCTCCGGCGGCGTGCTCGCCTTCTACACCGACGGTCTCGTGGAGCGCCGGAACCAGCTGATCGACGTCGGCTTGCAGCGGCTCGCCGAGGTGGTCACCGCCGACCAGCCTTCAGTGGTGTGCGCGCGGGTGATGGCCGCGCTCGTCGGCAACACGCCGGCGCAGGACGACATCGCCCTCCTCGTGGCCCGGTGCGAACAGAACTGAGTCACCGGACCGGGTGATTGGCGCGGAGGTTCACGGCCGCGAGCTCAACGGTCCTGGCGATCCGCCGCTCCCGGGTTTCCGGCTTCTTCGCCGTCAGGATCCATTCCAGGATCAGCCTTTTCGATGACGGCGGGAACTTCTCGAAATGGTCGCGGGCGGCCTCGTCGACGTCGAGCCGGGCACGCAGGTCTTCGGGGAGGCCGTCGTCGTCCGGCACGACCTGCCAGCGGCCCTTCTCCTTGGCGAGGTCGATCATCGCCTGCCCGCGCTCGGTCATCCGTCCCTCGGCGATCAGGCGGGCCGCCCGCTCGCGGTTGACCCGGCTCCACGAACTCCGGGGGCCGCGCGGGGCGAACCGCAGCCGGGAAGCGGTGGCGTCGTGCTTGCGGTGCAGCCCGTCGATCCAGCCGAAGCACAGGGCCTGCTCCATCGCCTCTTCGATACGGACGCTGGGGACGCCGCTGTCCTTGTGCCGGATGACCAGCCAGACCGCCTTCTCGGTCTCGGCGTTCTCGGTCAGCCAAGCGCGCCACTCGGCGGGTGAGGCGGCGCTGAAGATGGTCTCGTCCATGACCGGGTTCCTTCCGTCGTAACGTCTGTGACCATCATCGGAAGCAAAGCGCTCACCGAGTGAGCACTTTTCGAAGAGAGGCGGTCCCGGATGGAGATCTGGGTGAACCCGGCGTGCTCCAAATGCCGGTCTGCGGTGTCGATGCTGGACGAGGCGGGGGCCGAGTACACCGTGCGGAAGTACTTGGAAGAGCCGCCGACGGCGAAGGAACTGAAAGCCGTCCTCAAGCGGCTCGGACTCGAGCCGTGGGACATCACCCGCACCACCGAGGCGGTCGCGAAGGAACTCGAGCTCAAGACGTGGGGGCGCACGCCCGCCGACCGGGACCGGTGGATCGAGGCACTGGTCACGCATCCGAAGCTGATCCAGCGGCCGATCATCACCGCCGACGACGGCACGACCGTGGTCGCGCGGACCCCGGAGGCCGTGCGGTCGGTGCTGCCAGGCTGAAGGCGGCGGTCAGGCGTCGGGCCTCGTGAGTGGTAAGGACGGTTAGAACCGTCCTTACCACTCACGAGGGGTCACGCCAGCTTGCGGAAGAAGTCCCGGATGTCCCCCAGCAGCAGATCCGGCGCGTCCTGCGTCGCCCAGTGGCTGCCGCGGTCGAATTCCCGCCACGAAACGATGTTCGCGTGGTCCCGCTCGGCGAAGCGCCGCAGCGGCCGGAAGTCGTAGGCGAAACTCGCCAGCCCGGTGGGCGCGGTCGTCGGCTCGGCCGGGTGCTCGGTGTGCTTGTCCTCGTAGTAGAACCGCGCAGCCGAGGCCGCGGTGTTGGTAAGCCAGTACAGGGTGGCGTTGGTGAGCACGTGGTCGTCGCTCGTGCCCGACAGCAGCTGCGCGCTCCAGGCCAGCTGCCCGGTCGGCGAGTCGGCCAGCGCGTGCGCGAGGTTCTGCGGCGCGCTCTCCTGGAGTTTCGCGTAGCCGGACATGTCGTCGTTGAAGGACTGGAGGAACTGCATGTACTCCAGTTCCTTCTCGGTCATGCCCTCGAACTCCGCCGGGTCGCCGCTGGGGAAGGAGAACAGCTGCGTGACGTGCACGCCGATCACGTGCTCGGCGTCGACGCGGCCGACTTCGGGGGCGACGAACGAACCGGCGTCGTTCCCGTGCGTGCCGTAGCGCTCGTAGCCGAGACGGCGCATCAGCTCGGCCCAAGCCTGAGCCGTGCGGTACCGGTTCCAGCCCTTCTCACGGGTGGCGCCGGAGAAGCCGAATCCGGGCAGTGACGGGATGACGACGTGGAAGGCGTCCGCGGGATCCCCGCCGTGGGCACGCGGGTCGGTCAGCCGGTCGATCAGGTCGAGGTATTCGAAGACCGAGTTCGGCCAGCCGTGCGTGAGGATCAGCGGCGTCGCGTCCGGTTCCGGCGAGCGGACGTGCAGGAAGTGGATGTTCTGCCCGTCGATCTCCGTGGTGAACTGCGGGTACTCGTTGAGCTTCGCCTCCCACTTCCGCCAGTCGTAGCCTTCGCGCCAGTAGGCGACCAGGCGCTGCACGTACTCGAGGGGCACGCCGTACTCCCAGCCCGGCGTGACCGGTCCGCGCTGCACCCCGTCGGTCACCTGGTCGGCGGGCAGTTCGTTCGCCCAGCGGACACGGGCCAGGCGGCCGGCCAGGTCGTCCAGTTCGGACTGAGGGATGTCGACGCGGAAGGGTCTGATCTCTGTGTTCTCGTTCATGAGACCAAGGTAAACTTCCATTAGGAACATTCCGTTCCTAATGGAAGGGCAGCCTGAAGAAATGTTGGAAACTTCGGCACGACTACTCCGTTTGCTCTCCCTCTTGCAGACTCCCCGTGACTGGACCGGCACTGAACTGGCAGAACGCCTCGAAGTGAGCTCCCGGACGATCCGCAACGACGTCGAGCGCCTGCGCGCGCTCGGGTACCCGGTGAACGCGACCCGCGGTTCCGTCGGCGGCTACCGTCTCGGCGCGGGCGCCGACCTGCCGCCGTTGCTGCTGGACGACGAGGAGGCCGTCGCCGTCGCGATAGGACTCCGCACCGCGGCGGGCGGCACCATCGCGGGCGTCGAGGAGACGTCGCTGCGGGCGCTCGCCAAACTGGAGCAGGTGCTCCCGTCCCGGTTGCGCCGCCGCGTGAACGCCCTGCAGGCGTACACGGTGCCGGTGCCGCGAGACGAGCCCGGCCCGCGCGTAGACGCGAAGACGCTTACCGTGCTGACGGCCTGCTGCCGGGATCACGAGGTGCTGCGGTTCGGCTACCGCAGCCACGACGGTTCGGAGAGCGTCCGCAAGGTCGAGCCGCATCGCCTGGTGAACTGGGGACGCCGCTGGTACCTGGTCGGCTGGGACCTCGACCGCGGCGACTGGCGCACTTATCGCGTCGACAGGCTGACGCCGCGCGTCCCGGTCGGCCCCCGGTTCACCCCGCGGGACCTGCCCGAGGACGTCACGGACCGGGTGCGGCGCGGCGTCTCGTCCGCCGCTTGGCGATACCGGGCCGACGTCACCGTGCACGCGTCCGCCGAGGAGGTGACCGCGCGGATCAACCCGGCCGTCGGGACGGTGGAGGCCGTCGACGCGAACACCTGCGTCCTGCACACCGGCGCGGACAGCATCGAGACGATGGCCGTCCACTTAGGACTCCTCAATCTCCCTTTCCGGGTCACCGAACCCCCGCAATTGGTCACCTACTTGCGCACATTGGCCGACCGGTACCGCGACGCGACCGCAAGTAGGTGACTAATTGCGCGGGGGGTCACCGGGCGAAGGTGGTCAGGAACCGGTCCCGGAACGTGTCCATCCTCCAGACCGGCGCGGTCCGGTCCGGGTTCAGGCCGTCCCGCCAGTTCCACCCCGCGATCTTGCCGAGTACGGCCTTGTCCCGCGTGACGACGGTGATCGGGACGTCGTGATCCGCGCCCGCGCCGGCGACGATCGGGTTCGGCTGGTGGTCGCCGAGGAACACGAGCACGAGGTCGTCGTCCCCGTACGTCTCCACATACGAGATGAGCGAGTTCAGCGAATAAGCGATCGAGTCGCCGTACACGCCGCGAACCTTGGCCGGGTCGGTGAAGACCTCTTCGGGCGTTTTCCCCTGCGAGGGCATGGGGTTGTAGATCGACCCGTCGCCGACGGCGGTCCAGTCGACCATGTGGGGGAGCGGAGTCCACGGCCAGTGACTGGTGACGAGGTCGATTTCCGCCATCAGCGGCCGGCGGTCCCGCTTTTGGCTTCCCAGCCCGCGTTCGGCGCGCTGGAACGCCGAAAGCGTGAACTGGTCCGGCATCGTGGCATAGGAGAACGGCGGGCCGTGATAGCCGATCCCGCGTGAGTCGTAATAGCGGTCGTAGCCGTAGACCTTGCCCTCCGGCCAGTCCTCGGTGTGCGCCGGAACGACACCGACGGTCTCCCAGCCCGCCCGTTTGAACGCGCCGCCGAGGGTGAACCGGTCGGTCTTCACGAAGTCGTCGTAGCGGTGCTGGCTGTCGACCCAGACCCCGGATTGGAACGTGGAATGCGCCAGCCAGCTTCCCGCGCTCGTCGTCGGCGACGTCAGGAACGCGCTGCGCGAGCCGTATCCGGCGTTCTTCAGCCGCGCGGTCCCGGCGTCGAGGACCGCGTCGACCTTGGGCGCGATGTCCGAGTCCTGGACGGCCACTCGCCCGTAACTCTCGACGAAGGTGAACAGGACGTCCTTGCCGCGCAACGCGTTCAGCAACCCGGAAGGCGGAGTGTCACGGAAGGCGTCGACGGCGACTTCCCCGGCGAAGGCCTCCTGGTCCCTGATACCGGCCCGCACCTGGCGGAGGTCGTCGTAGGCAAAGGCGGCCGCGCTGCGCGACGCGAGCGGTTGTCCCGGGGCGAGCTGCGCGCCGGAGACCGCGCACACCATCCAGAGCACGCTGAGCACGGCCGTCACCCGGGTCGACGCGGTGCGCCGTCCGGCCACCACCCGGCTCAACCGCAGGACGGCCAGCGCCATCAGCACGGTCACGACCACGGCCAGCAGTGTCAGCCCGGTGAACGTCGCGATCGCCCCCGCTCGGCCGATCGACGTGCCGAGCAGGTCGACGCCGTTGCCGAGCACACCCCAGTCGAACACCGGGTTGAATCGCCGGTTCAGCGCGAGCCCGAAGCCGATGTCGATGGCCTTGAACACGGTCAGCAGCCCGAGGACCGCGCCGGCGGACACCGCGACGATCCGCCGGGCGCCGTCGCGCAGCATGAGCACGACCGCCACCCCGAGCAGCGCCTCCACCGGCAGCCGCACGAACGCCTCCGGCGTCAGCCCGTCGAGATCGTTCGGCGCGAGCAGGGCGAACAGCACGAGGACGGCGGACAGGGTCGTCGCCGCGCTGGACGCGATTTCGCGGGCGGCCGTCCGGTCGCCCGGCAGGCCCACCAGTGCGGGGCGCGTGAAAACCGACAAGGCGGGTTCCTTCCGGGTGGGCAGCCTTCACCGGATTACACGGACGGGTGGCCCCGGCGGTTCAGCCCGATCGCCAGGTGCGCAGCGCCCACCACCAGCCGACGGTGTGCCGCACGTGTGATCCGGCGTCGTCCTCCGGCGGGTCGAGCGACGTTCCGGTGATCTCGCCGAGCCTGGAGAGCCGGTACCTGACGGTGTTCGCGTGGACGTGCAGCGCCGCGGCCGTCTGGTCGAGCCGCCGCCCGTGGTCGAGGTAGGCCAGCGCGGTCGAGACGAGTTGCTCGTGGAAGGGGTCGCCTGGGGTCAGCTCGCTCAGCAGGGTGTCGCCGAGCAACGTGGCGAGCCCCGGCTGGGCGGCGAGCGCGGTCTCCACGGCCAAATCGGCCACCTCGTGCAGTCCGTTTCCCCGCTCTCGCGCGGCCGTCGGCAGAGCCATGACGCACAGGGCGTGCGTCCCGCGGACCTCGGTGAGCGGGACGGCCGGAGAGGCCACCATGAGGACGTCGTCCCCGAGCGCGGACGGGGTGGGAAGCCGCGGCGCCAGCCCGGCCAGCCGTCCCTCGACGAGGCCGAAGACGCCACCCGTCGCGCCGAGCCGTCGCTCGACGACCCGAGCCTGGTACGGATCGCCGACGTCGGAGAGCAGGCAGTGATAGCGCCCGCCCGGGTTCAGCCCGGTGTTCGCGACCTCCTCGGCCGAAGGCGCCGTCGTGTCGCCGCCCAGCAACCGCCGCAGTAACCGGGCGCGGCTGTCGTGGACCGTCCGGGAGAGTTCGAGTTCGGCTTCGTGATATCCGGCGATGACCTGGCGTTCGAGCGCGCGGGTGTTCCGGTCGAAGTCGACCAGCGCCGCCAGCATGACGTCGTCCGGCACACCGGCCGCCTTGCCGCGTTCGACGGCGATCTCGACCGCTCGGCTGCGACCCGCCTGCACCCCGCGCAGCAGCGCGGCGAGCGGCACGCCC
This sequence comes from Amycolatopsis decaplanina DSM 44594, assembly GCF_000342005.1. GTDB lineage: Bacteria > Actinomycetota > Actinomycetes > Mycobacteriales > Pseudonocardiaceae > Amycolatopsis > Amycolatopsis decaplanina. The sequence goes on along the minus strand of NZ_AOHO01000074.1, from coordinate 472,203 downwards.
TGCGCGGCCCTGTCCGTGCCGAGGACGGCGGCCGCGGCGTAGTCCTGCTCCCCGGCCCCGCCCGGCCGGTCGAAGGAGGCGAGTCCGGCGGCGAGGACGATCGCGACGTGCCGCCGGTTCTCGCTCACCGGCAACCGCGCCACTTCCGGCGACTCCGTGCGGGCGGCCCGGACCACTTCGTCGACCACGTCGGCGTCGGCCGCCATTTCCCGCAGCACGTCGTGGAGCGACCGGTGCGCCATCGCCACCGCCTTCCCGCGCGGATTGTGCCCGGTGCACAACGAAGCCGGCGGTCCTTGGCGACCGGCCCCTACCGAGGGTGTCCGGCCGGTTGGTTTCCTGTGAGCTACCGAAAGGTAACAGGCCCTCGCCGAAAGGTGCGCGTGATGCGGAAACGCCGGTCGCTGAACACCGTCCTCGTGACCTGCCTCGCCTTCGCGGCACTGAGCTCGGTGCCCGCCGCCGCGGCGGGCGACGGCCTTCGGCAGGTCCTGTTCGTGGGCAACAACTGGGAGGGGACCGCGGACGTCATCGCGCCCTCCGGCGACTACGCGAAGATCGCGCGCGTCGACATGGTGCCGGACAAGGACGAGCGGCTCACCGAGATCTACCTGAACCCGATCAAACTCGCGTTCTTCCTCGGTATCCGCAACGGCGTCGGCGAGGGACACGACCAGCTCGTCGACGATCTCTACACGACTCCGGACGGCCGTTCGGTCGTCGCGTCCCGTCCGAGCTTCGCCGACGTCGTGTCGATCGACCTCGCCACCGGCGGCGTCAACTGGCGGTTCCCGGTGTCGGGTTTCCGGTCCGACCACATGGCCGTATCGCCGGACGGCCGCAGCATCGCGGTCTCCGCGTCGACGTCGAACACCGTCCACGTGCTCGACATCGAGACCGGACAGCAGCTCGGCTCCTTCAAGACCGGCGACAAACCGCACGAGAACACCTACACCGACGGCGGCCGGTACCTGTGGAACAGTTCGATCGGCGAGGTGAACACCGCGCTCGACGCGCCGTGGCAGGACTTCACCAAGGGAGACCGGCGGCTCACCGTCGTCGACGCGACCACCTTCAAGCAGGTGAAGGTGATCGACATGCGCGAGCGCCTGGACGCTTTCGGGCGCAGCGATCTCTCCGACGCCGTCCGGCCGGTGGCCTTCACCCCCGACGAGTCGAAGCTGTACTTCCAGGTGTCCTTCTTCAACGGCCTCCTCGAATACGACGTCGCCACCGACCGGATCACGCGGTCGAAGACGCTGCCGAAGAACCCGGACACCAGCGAGGACCGCACGACCTGGGTCAACGACTCGCGTCACCACGGGCTTTCGATGAGCCCGGCGGGCGACAAGCTCTGCGTCGCCGGGACGATGGACGACTACGCGACCATTGTGGACCGTGCGAGTCTGCGGGAGGCTCAGCTCGTGAACGCCGCGAAGCCGTACTGGGCGACCGTGAGCGGGGACGGAAAGCATTGCGTCATCTCGGAAAGCGGATCGGACCAGGTGACCGCGATCGACTTCGCGACCGGCGCGAAGGTGAAGTCCGTCCCGGTCGGCGATCACCCGCAGCGGATCCGGATCGGCCACGTGCCCGAAGGCTGGACGGGGCCCGCGGGCCGGTAGTCTGCGCCGGTGAGCGAAGAGATCTGGGCGGCACTCGGTGCGACATCCCTCGCGGAAGTGCGACGGCGTGCGGCGGTGATCGACGCGGTCACCGAGATCGAGCCGATCGAGGTGGACGGCGCGGTGCGGTACGCCTGGAACAACGGCGGCGGAGAGTCGGCGGTCTGGTATTTCACGCCGGACGGGCGCGCGCTGCTGCTGACCTTCGACCACGAGTCGGACTTGAACCTGTACGCCGAGGGCGACTATCGGGTGCAGGAGGCGCTTTACGGCGGCGTCCCCGAGGACCTCGTCGCCCTGGTGCGCGACCGGCCCGAGAACTACGAGTCCCTGAACCTCGTGGATTCGGACTCGGGAGCGACGATCCTCTACGCCGGCGGCGTGTTCTGGTTCGACGGAGAGCGGTGGCGGCAGGCCGAAGGCTTCCTCGATCACTGCCGGGAGGAAGGCCTGGACCCGCTGAGCGAGTCGGGGTTCACCTACTGCCTCGGCGACTACCGGTTCGGCGAGGAGTTCACGCCCGAGGCGATCGTCGGGGACCGGGCGGCCGACGGCTGGTACGAAGACGACGCCGAACGGGAGAAGGCGCTGGCCGAGGTCCGGGAGATCTTCTCGCGGCTCGGCTGAGACGTCCGCTCAGCGCACGATCTTGGCTCCGCTGTGGCACCGTTTCAGGAATGAGTCTGCGCCTGGGGCCGTTGCTGCGGCATGTCGACGAGACGTCGGCGACGGTATGGGTCGAGACCGACGCCGCGAGCGAGGTCGAAGTACTCGGCACGACCACGAAGACGTTCGAGATCAAGGGCCACCACTACGCCCTGCTGGTGCTGACCGGTCTCGAACCCGGCTCGTGCGTCGAATACGAAGTGCGCGTGGACGGCGAAAAAGTGTGGCCCCTCGCCGATTCCGCGTTCCCGCCGAGCCGGATCCGGACACTGCCCGAGGAGGAATCGCGGGTCCGGCTCGTGTTCGGCTCGTGCCGCAAACCGCACGACGGTGACTCCTTCGGCCCGGACGCGCTGGCCGCGTATGCCCGCCGGATGGCGGCGGGCGAGGAAACCGAGTGGCCGCAGGCGCTGCTGATGCTGGGCGATCAGGTCTACGCCGACGAGACCACCGACGAGACGAAGGAATGGCTGTCCCGGCGCCGCGACACCTCACAGCCGCCGGGTACCGAGGTGATGGACTTCGAGGAGTACACCCACCTGTATTTCGAGGCCTGGGGCGAACCGGCGATCCGCTGGCTGCTGTCCACCGTGCCGACCTCGATGATCTTCGACGACCACGACGTCCGCGACGACTGGAACACCTCCCTCGCCTGGCAGCGGCGGATGCGCGCGCAGCCGTGGTGGAAGGAACGGCTGCGCGGCGCGATCATGACGTACTGGGTCTACCAGCACCTCGGGAATCTCGGGCCCGCGGAACTCGCCGATGACGACACCTTCCAGAAGGCCATCGGCTCAGGCGGGGACAACGCCGGCCTGCTCACCGCATACGCCGACGAGGCTGACGACGAACGCGACGGCACCAAGGGCGCGCGATGGAGCTATCGCCGCGACTTCGGCGGCGTGCGGCTGCTGGTCATCGACAGCCGGGCGGGGCGGATCCTGGCCGGCGGCGCCCGGACCATGGTCGACGACGACGAATTCGGCTGGATCGAGGAGAACGCCGCCGCGCCGTGCGACCACCTGCTGATCGCCTCGTCGCTGCCGTGGCTGCTGCCTCCGGTCGTCTCCCACCTGCAGTCGCTGAACGAGCGCGCCTGCGAACGTCCCGGGTGGCGCGGCAGGCTCGCGGAGAAGATCCGCCAGGCCGCGGACCTCGAACACTGGGCGGCGTTCCGGGCGTCGTTCGAGCGGTTGTCCGCGATGATCGCCCGCGAGGGACGGCGGGACGAACCGCCCGCCACCATCGCGGTGCTCTCGGGCGACGTCCATCACGCCTACATCGCCGAGGCGCGCTATCCCGAACCGGTGACTTCGACGGTCTTCCAGCTCACCTGCTCCCCGGTCCACAACGCCATGCCGCGTCCGCTCCGGCTGGCCTTCGCGGCCACCTGGTCGTCCTTGGTGGCGTCGATCGCGCGCCGCTGGGCCCGCCGGGGCGGCGTCGCCCCCGATCCGCTGACCTGGTCCAAGGTGTCCGGACCGCATTTCGGCAACGTCATCGCCACGGTTGAGGCCGAGGGCCGGTCCGCCGTCACCACGATCGAACAGGCCACCGGCGAGGGACTGGTCGAAGTGGCCAGACGGAGGCTGGCCTGAGCCCGTTCCGCGCTCGGTAATATCGGCGCGTGACCACCTCTGCCGAAACACTCGAGTTCCAGTCGGAGGCACGTCAGCTGCTCCAGCTGATGATCCACTCGATCTACTCGAACAAGGACACCTTCCTGCGGGAACTGGTGTCCAACGCCTCCGACGCACTGGACAAACTCCGCCTCGAAGCGTTCCGCGACAAGGAACTCCAGGCGGACACCGACGATCTCCACATCGAGATCGCGACCGACCCCGAAAACCGCACCCTCACCGTGCGGGACAACGGAATCGGGATGAGCCGGGACGACGTCGTGGCGCTGATCGGCACGATCGCGAAATCCGGCACCGCCGAATTCCTGAAGAAACTGAAAGAGACCAAGGATTCCGCTGCCTCGCAGGATCTGATCGGCCAATTCGGCATCGGCTTCTACGCCAGCTTCATGGTGGCCGACAAGGTCACGCTGCTGACCCGCCGCGCCGGATCGGACGAGGGCGTCCGGTGGGAGTCCGAGGGCGAAGGCACGTACACCATCGAGACGGTTCCGGACCTGCCCCAGGGTACGTCGGTCGTCCTGCACCTCAAGCCCGAGGACGCCGAGGACCAGCTCTTCGACTACACCTCGGCCACGAAGATCAAGCAGATCGTCAAGAAGTACTCGGACTTCATCACCTGGCCGATCCGGATGACCGAGGGCGAAGAGGTCGTCACGGTCAACTCGATGAAGGCGCTGTGGGCCCGCCCCTCCAGTGACGTCACCGAAGACGAGTACAACGAGTTCTACAAGCACGTCGCGCACGACTGGAACGACCCGCTGGAGACGATCCGGCTCCAGGCCGAGGGCACCTTCGAGTACCAGGCGCTGCTGTTCCTGCCGGGGCACGCGCCGCTCGACCTGTTCATGCGGGAGCGCAAACGCGGCGTCCAGCTGTACGTGAAGCGCGTCTTCATCATGGACGACTGCGAAGCGCTGATGCCGGAGTACCTGCGTTTCGTGAAGGGCGTCGTCGACGCGCAGGACCTCTCGCTCAATGTCTCGCGCGAGATCCTGCAGCAGGACCGGCAGATCCAGCTGATCCGCCGTCGCCTGGTCAAGAAGGTCCTCTCGACGGTCAAGACCTTGATGGCCGACGAGAACCGCTACAAGTACGAGACGTTCTGGAAGGAGTTCGGCCGCGCCGTCAAGGAAGGCCTGCTGGACGACCACGAGAACCGCACCGCGATCCTCGACATCTGCTCGTTCGCCTCGACGAACGACCCGGAGAAGCTCACGTCGCTGCGCGAGTACGTCGAGCGGATGAAGGACGGCCAGGAGCACATCTACTACCTGACCGGTGAGTCGCGGCAGAGCATCGAGAACTCCCCGCATCTGGAAGCCTTCCAGGCCAAGGGGTACGAGGTCCTCGTGCTCACCGACCCGATCGACGAGATGTGGGTCGACGCCGTCTCCGGCTACGAGGAGAAGCAGTTCCAGTCGGTCGCGAAGGGCGAGGTCGAACTCGACTCCGACACCACCGACGAGCAGAAGGAGGAGTTCTCCGGGCTGCTGACCTGGCTGACGACGACGCTCGCGGACCAGGTCAAGGAGGTCCGGCTCTCGTCGCGGCTGACGACGTCGCCCGCCTGCATCGTCGGCGACACGAACGACGTCACCCCGACGCTGGAGAAGATGTACCGCGCGATGGGCCAGGAACTGCCGCAGATCAAGCGGATCCTGGAACTCAACCCGGGGCACCCGCTGGTGTCCGGGCTGCGGTCGTCGTTCGCCGAGAAGGGTGAGTCGGAGGGGCTCGCGGAGACCGCGGAACTGCTGTACGGCATGGCTCTGCTGGCCGAAGGCGGGGAACTCGGTGATCCGGCGCGCTTCACGAAGCTGCTGGCCACCCACCTGCAGAAGACCCTGTGAACACCGACCTCGCGTGATTGAAGACCGAACTCGCGTGATTGAACCCGGAACACGCTGTTCCGGGTTCAATCACGCGAGATCCGGGTCCAGACACGCGTGATCGGTGTTCAGGGCCGGGTCTTCCAGAGCACCAGTACGAAGTACGGCGTCCCGACCATCGCGATGACCAGGCCGGCGGGGATCTGGGCCGGTGCGATGACCGTCCGCCCGAGGGTGTCAGCGACGCTCACCAGCAGCGCCCCGAGCGCCGCGGCCACCGGGATCACCCGGCCGTGGCGTCCGCCGACCAGCGAACGCGCCAGATGCGGGGCGACCAGCCCGACGAACGCGACCACGCCGATCGCGGACACCGCGGTGGCCGCCAGGATCCCGGAAGCGCCCAGCACCACCAGCCGCGACCGCTCGATCCGCATTCCGAGCACACGCGGGGTGTCCTCGTCGAGGGCGTGCAGATCCAGTTCGCGGTGCTTGACCCACAACAACGGTGTCAGCGCGAGGAGCGCCAGCGCCACCGGCGCGACCTGCTCCAGTGTGCGGCCGTAGGTCGATCCCGAAAGCCAGGTCAGCGCCTTGGCCGAATTCCACGGGTCGGAGATCACGATCAGCAGCGTGATCAGCGCCATCCCGGCCGACCAGACCGCGATGCCGATGATCACCAGCCGGTCCGAATCCAGTCCCGACCGCCACGCCAGCCCGTAGACCAGCAGGAACACCACGGCCGCGCCGAGACCGGCGGCACCGGCGATCGCCCAGGCGCCGACCGCGGGGACGATGGTGATCAGCGTGATCGCGCCGAGCCCGGCGCCCGCGGTGATGCCGAGCAAGCCGGGTTCGGCGAGCGGGTTGCGGCTGACCGACTGGATCCCGCAGCCGGACACCGCCAGTGCGGCGCCGGCGAGCAACGCGGCCAGCACCCGCGGAAGTCGTTGGTCCAGCACGAAGGTGAGCGCGGTCCCGGTGTTGCCGGTGACCCAGTTCGCGAGGTCGCCGAGCAGCACCAGGCGGTCGCCCAGCATCAGGCCCACTACCGGGATGACGGCGAGCAGCGCCACCAAGACGACGGAAATGGCCACGAGCCGCCGGGTCGATCCGGCGACCCCGACCCGGCCGGCCGGAGCCGGACGACGCGAGCCGCTTCCCCGGCCGCGCCGCGCCAGCCACACCATCACGACGGCGCCGACGATCGTGGTCACCACACCCGTCGGCACCCGCACGGCGGCGGCCGAACCCATGATCGCCCGCAGGACGACGTCGGCACCGAGCACCGTCACCACGCCGACCAGCCCGGAAACCGGCAGCAGCGCGCGATGCTTGGCGATCGGCAGCAGCAGCCGCGTGATCACCGGCGCGCTCAGCCCGACGAACCCGACCGGCCCGGCGACGGTCACCGCCGCCGCGGTCAGCGCGACGGTCAGCACCACCGCGGTGACCCGTGTCCGGCGGACCCGCAGGCCGAGCACGGTCGCGTTGTCGTCGCCGAGGGCGAGGACGTCGAGTTTGCGGCCCATCGCGATGAGCGCCGCCACGGCGAGCACCACGATCGGCGTCATCTGGCCGGTCGCGCGCAGATCGGAAACGGTCAGGGAACCACTGCCCCAGGCGAACAGCCCGGACGTCTCCTGCTCGAAAAGGAGCAGCAGCAGGATGGTCACCGACTGGAGCGCCAGCAGCACCGCCGAGCCGACCAGCACCAGCCGCGGACTCGCCGAACCGCCGCCCGCCAGGCCCAGCACGATCACGGCCGCGGCGAGGCCGCCCACGAACGCCGCCCCGCCCACCGGGACCAGCGGCAGCGAAAGCCCGAACGCGGAGATGGCCACCACGGCGAAATGCGCGCCCGCGTTGACCGCGAGCGTGTCGGGTGAGGCGAGCGGGTTCCGCGCCACGGACTGCATTCCCGCGCCCGCGACACCGAGCGCGACCCCGAGCAGCAGCGCGGCGAGCAGCCGGGGGACGCGCGAACCCTCGAGTACCGCGAGGGTCTGCGCGTCGCCCTGGCCGAAGATCGCCTTCACCACGTCCAGCGGACCGGACGTCGACGTGCCCTGGGTCAGGTGGATGCCGGCGAGGACGGCGATCAGCACCACCAGTCCCGCCGATACCACCGCGGTGCGGATCGTCTGCGGCGGCCGCACTGTTTCGACGAGTCCTCGGCGGGGAGAAGTACCTCGGACCTTGGTGGTCATCAGGCGGTGATGGCCTTCACGATCTGGTCGGCGGTCATGATGACCGACTTCGGGCCGCCGAAGGTCCACGTGCCCGACTCCAGTTTGTGGATCTTCTTCGACACCACGAACGGCAGCCGCTGGTAGACGGCGTTCTGCGCGAGCCCGGTGGTGAAGACGTCCTCTTCGGAGGCGCTGTAGAACAGCACGGTCTTCGGGTCGGTGAGCGCGGTCAGGCCCTCGACGTCGGTCTGGCCGAGACCCCACTGCGGATCGACCTTGCCGGTCCAGGCGTTCTTCAGGCCGACGGCCTCGGCGGTGTCGGAGACCAGGGATCCCTTGCCGAACGGGCGGATGCTGACGGTGCTGCCCTCGAGGTAGCCGTCCGCCATCAGGAACGGGGTGCCCGCGGCGCCCTTGCCCTCGACGGCCTTCTTGCCCTCGGCGAGTTTGGCGTCCATTTCGGACAGTTGCCTGTCCGCCTCGGCCTCCTTGCCGACCGTCTTCGCGATCAGCTTGAAATCCTCGCGCAGGCGGTCGAAGTTGCGGCTCGCGTCGCTGGACTTGGTGACCACGACCGGCACGTACTTCTCGATCTGCGGCACCAGCGTCGAGTCGCGCTCGTCGGCGATGATGACGACGTCGGGGTTCAGCCCGACGATCGCGTCGACACTGGGTTCGTTGCGCTTGCCGACGTCCTTGACCTCGGCGGTCAGCGGGGCGGCCTTGTCCCAGACGTTGTAGCCCGCGACGTCCGCGGCACCGACCGGCATGACACCGAGCGAAGCGACCATCTCGGCCTCGCCCCACTCGAGCGCGACGACCCGCTTGGCGGGTGCCTTGAGGTTGACGGCCTTTCCGCGCGCGTCGGTCACCGTGACCGGTCCGCTCGCGACCGCGGAGTCGCTCGGCGCGGCCGCGGTGTTCTCGGTGGTGCCGCAGGCGGACAGCAGCAGGGCCGTCGCCGCGACGAGGGCGGCAGGGGTCAGCAAACGCATGGTTCTTCCTGGTTTCTCAGGCGGGCCTGGGCGAATGGCGCCCGAGTGGCCTGCAGTGGATCGCGCCCGTCACCGGGTCGTTCGCGACGTGGACGGTGACGCCGTAGGCCTGGGAGAGGTGCTCGGAGGTGAGCACCTGCCCGATGTCACCCGTGGCCACGATGGTTCCCTCGCTCAGCAGCACGACCTCGTCGGCGATGATCGCCGCGTGGTCGAGGTCGTGCAGCACCACGCCGACCGCGACGCCTTCGTTGGCCAGATCGCGGACGACGTCGAGGATCTCGACCTGATAGCGCAGGTCGAGATGGTTGGTGGGCTCGTCGAGCAGCAGCACGGAGGTCTGCTGGGCGAGACAGGACGCGAGCCAGACGCGCTGGAGCTCGCCGCCGGAGAGTTCGTCGACACCGCGTTCGGCCATCGGCGTCACGCCGGTCAGCTCCATCGCGCGGCGGATCGCGGCGGCGCCGTCGATGTCGACCCCGCGCCAGCCCGAGCGGTACGGGTACCGGCCGTAGGAGACGACGTCGCGCACGGAGACCCCGCTCGGGGTGGGCCGGTGCTGGGTCAGCAACGTGACCTGGCGGGCGAACTCCTTGCCGGACAACGCGTTCCCGCCCCAGACGGTGCGCTCTCCCAGGTGGACGCTGCCTTCGCGGGGCTTGTGCAGCCGCGCCAGCGATCGCAGGAGCGTCGACTTGCCGGAGCCGTTCGGCCCGACCAGCGCGGTCACCGTGCCGGCGCGCAGCGACAGGGACACACCGTCCACCACGGCCCGCTCTTGGTGCGCGAGCACCAGGTCATGGCCGGTGAGCAGCGCGTCTTCCGTAGACATGAGGGGAGCCTAACCTAAGGGCGGGATCCGACCCATGTCACGAGAGACACAGAGCGCGGGGTGATTGTCCGGTTACGCCGCCCGAGCTGTCTCTCGCCGCCGCTTGGCCAGCCGCTTCCCGACGATCCCGTGCCGCGGCCCGAACAGGTACACCAGCGTGAACCCGGCGCCCTGCACCAGCACGATCATCCCGCCGGACGCGGTGTCGAGGTGGTAGCTCAGGTACAACCCGGCCACCGCCGCGAGCACCGAGAACGACGGCGCGATCACCAGCATGCGGCCGAACCGGTCGGTCAGCAGGTACGCCGTCGCGCCGGGGATGATGAGCATCGCCACCACCAGGATCACGCCGACCACCTGCAGCGCCACCACCGCGGTCAGCGCGAGCAGCCCGAGCAGCGCGGCGCCGAGCACGCGCGGGTTCAGCCCGATGGCGTGCGCGTGTGTGGGATCGAAGGCATACAAGGTGAAGTCGCGGCGTTTGAGCACCAGCAGGGTGAGCGTGATCGCGCCGAGGACACCGATCTGGACCAGGTCCGAGGTGTCGACGCCGAGCAGGTTCCCGAAGATGATGTGGTTCAGGTCGGTCTGGCTCGGCGTCACCGAGATCAGCACGAGACCGAGCGCGAACAACGTCGTGAACACGATGCCGATCGCGGCGTCCTCCTTGACCCGGCTGGTGTCCCGGACGACACCGATCAGCGCCACGGCGAGGAAACCGAAGACGACGGCGCCCAGCGCGAAGGGCGCGCCGAGGACGTAGGCGAGCACGACGCCGGGCAGCACCGCGTGCGAGACCGCGTCGCCCATCAGCGACCAGCCGATCAGCACCAGCCAGCAGGAGAGCACCGCGCAGACCGCCGACGCGATGACCGTGGACGCCAGCGCCCGCACCATGAAGTCGTAGCTCAGCGGTTCGAGGAGCAGGTCGTAGAGGCTCACGCTGGTTCTTCTTCCCGTCGCAGGACATCGAGTCCGAAGGCCAGCGCGAGGTTCTCGGGCCGGAGCACCTCGCCGGGGGAGCCGTGCGCGAGCACCTTGCGCATCAGCAGGATCGCCTCGTCGGCCAGGCCGGGCAGCGCGTGCAGGTCGTGGGTGGAGATCAGGACCGCGGCGCCGTCGGCCGCGAGTTCCTTGAGCAGCCGGGTGATCGTGGCTTCGGACCGCTTGTCCACGCCGGCGAACGGCTCGTCCAGCAGCAGGACACGGGCGCCTTGCGCGATGCCGCGCGCGACGAACGCGCGTTTGCGCTGCCCTCCGGACAGTTGCCCGATCTGGCGTCCGGCGAGTTCGGTCAGTTCGACCCGCTCCAGCGCGTGGTCGACGGCCTCGTGGTCGGCGCGGCGCGGCCTCCTGGTGAAGCCGAGACGCCCGTAGCGGCCGGTCATCACGACGTCCCGCACGGACAGCGGGAACGACCAGTCGACGTCCTCGCTCTGCGGCACGTAGCCGATCACGCCGGTCTTGCGGGCGCGGGCGGGGGTGCCGCCGTCGATCGACACCGTGCCGGTGTCCGGCCGGACCATGCCCATGATCGTTTTGAACAGCGTCGACTTGCCGGAGCCGTTCATCCCGACCAGCCCGCAGACACGACCGTGGTCGAGCGTGACGTCGACCCCGTCGAGGGCGAGGACGTCGCCGTAGTGGACGGTGACACCTTCGACACGGATCGCGGGCATCACGGCTTCGCCCCGGTGAGCGCGGCCACGATCGTCTTGGAGTCGTGGCGGATGAGGTCGAGGTAGGTCGGCACCGGGCCTCCGGGCGCGGACAGGGAGTCGACGAAGAGGACGCCGCCGAACGCGGCACCGGTCGCGGAGACGACCTGGCGCATCGGGGCGTCGGAGACGGTCGACTCGCAGAACACCGCGGGGACCTTGTTCTCCTTGACGAACTCGATCGCGCGGGTGATCTGCTGGGGCGTGGCCTGTTGTTCGGCGTTGACCGCCCAGATGTACTTCTCGGTGAGGCCGGAGTCGCGTGCGAGGTAGGAGAAGGCGCCTTCGCAGGTGACCAGCGCGCGCTCGTTCTTCGGCAGGGCGCTCAGCGCGTTCGTCATCTCGTCGTGCACCTCCTGCAGTTTCGCCTTGTAGGCGTCGCCGTTGGCCTTGAACACGGCGGCGTCGCCGGAGGAGAGCTCGCTGAACGCCTTCACCATGTTGTCCACGTAGATACCCACATTCTTCGGGGACATCCACGCGTGCGGGTTCGGCTTGCCCTGGTAGGAGTCTTCGGCGATGTCGATGGGCTGGACGCCTTCGCTGACCACCTTGTGCGGCGCGTCGCTCTCCTTGACGAAACGGGCGAACCACGCCTCCAGGTTCAGTCCGTTGTCGAGGATCAGGTCGGCCTTCGCGGCCTTCTTGATGTCGTCCGGAGTGGGCTCGTAGCCGTGGATTTCGGCGCCGGGTTTGGTGATCGACTCGACCCGGAGCTTGTCGCCCGCGACATTCGAGGCGATGTCCGCCAGGACCGTGAACGTCGTCAGCACGACCGGCCGCTTCTCGTCCGTGCCGCCGCTCGTCGCGTCGCCCGCGCCGCCGCACGCGGACAGCACGAGTGTCGTCGACGCCGCCAGCGCGCACACGGTCTTGCGCAGATTCGCCATCCCCTGAGTCTAGAGTTCGGTGTGCCGAACTTCCAACTCCCGTGTGCCTTAAATCTCTGGGTGAACCCGCGTCCGGTGCTTAAATCTCCGTGGCCGTCCGGTCTCGTTCCCGCACGGACTCCAGCAGTAGCTGGGAGACGTCGCGCACGGTGACGTTCTCGCCACGCTGTTCGCTCTGCCGCTGCACGAGGCCGTCGTTCAGCATCACGCGGCAGAACGGGCAGCCGGTGACGATGGTTTCGGCGTCCGTGCCGAGTGCTTCGTCGACGCGTTCGAGGTTGATGCGCTTGCCGATCTGTTCCTCCATCCACATCCGCGCGCCACCGGCGCCGCAGCACAGCGAGCGGTCCGCGTGCCTCGGCATCTCACTGAGCGTGGCACCGGTCGCGCCGACGAGTTCGCGCGGCGGTTCGTAGACCTTGTTGTGGCGGCCGAGGTAACACGGGTCGTGGTAGGTCACCGGGCCGGCGTCGACCGGTTTGACCGGCGTCAGCTTGCCCGCGCGCACGAGGCGGTTCAGCAGTTGCGTGTGGTGCAGGACCTCGTAGTGCCCGTCCAGTTGCGGGTACTCGCGGCCGAGCGTGTTCAGGCAGTGCGGGCAGGTGGTGACGATCTTGCGCGTCCCCGGTTCGCGGCCCTCGAACACCGCGTTCAGCGTCTCGACTGTCTGCTGCGCCAGCATCTGGAAGAGGAATTCGTTGCCGGAGCGGCGCGCCGGGTCGCCGGTGCAGGACTCGTCCGTGCCGAGGATCGTGTACTTGACCCCGGCGAGATGCAGGAGTTCCGCGGTGGCGCGGACGGTCTTACGGGCGTTGTCGTCGAACGCGCCCGCGCAGCCGACCCAATAGACGTACTCGACGTCCTCGGCGAGTTCGCCGTCGAAGATCGGCACCTCGAAGCCGAGATCCTTCGTCCAGGCGAGGCGGTCGGAGTTGTTCTGGCCCCAGGGATTCCCCTTGGTTTCGAGGTTCTTGAACAGCACCCCGAGTTCGCTCGGGAAGGCCGACTCGATCATCACCTGGTAGCGGCGCATGTCCACCACGTGGTCGACGTGCTCGATGTCGACCGGGCACTGCTCGACGCACGCGCCGCACGTGGTGCAGGACCAGAGCACGTCCGGATCGATCACGCCGCCGGAATCCTTGGGGCCGACGAGTGGACGCTCCTCGGGGGCCTCCTCGCCGTCCAGGATGTACGGCGCCTTCTCGAAGAGATGATCGCGCAGATCCATGATCAACAGCTTGGGGGACAACGGTTTCCCGGTGTTCCACGCCGGGCACTGCGACTGGCAGCGGCCGCATTCGGTGCAGGTGGCGAAATCGAGCATGCCCTTCCAGGTGAAGTCCTCGATCTTGCCGCGGCCGAACGTGTCGTCCTCGCCCGGATCCTCGAAGTCGATCGGCTTGCCGCCGGATTCCATCGGCAGCAGCGGGCCGAGCGCGTCCGGGAGCCGTTTGGCGGTGACGTTGACCGGCGCCAGGAAGATGTGGAGGTGCTTGGAGTAGAGCACGATCGACAGGAACGCCAGCATCACACCGATGTGCAGAAGCAGTCCGACGGTCTCCAGCGGCTCGGTGACCGAGGGCCCCAGCGGCTGCAGGAGTTCGCCCACGCCAAGGGAAACCCATGCCCCTGACTCGTACGGGAAGACGCCGACCGCCGCCGACGCGCCGCGGAAGAGGAACATCGTCCAGATCACGTTGAAGATCATGAACAGGATCAGCCAGGCGCCGCCGGTGTGCGATCCGAAGAAGCGCGACGCGCGTTCCTTCCTTTCGGGTGCCTGGCGGATCCGGATGACCGCGAAGACCGCGAGCGAGACGAGCACCGCGACCGCGATGAAATCCTGCAGGAAACCCAGGACCGCCCAGTGCCCGATGAGCGGGATGTGGAAGTCGTGGTCGAACAGGGCGCCGTATGCCTCGACGTAGACCGAGCCGAGGATGACGAAACCCCAGAACGTGAACAGATGCGCGAGCCCGGGGACGGACCACTTCAGCAGTTTGCGCTGCCCGAAGACCTCGGCCAGATGCGTTTTCGCGCGGACGGCCATGACGTCGGAGCGCTTTTCGTCCGGCTGGCCGGACCGGATCAGTTTGTACAGCCAGGCGGCGCGGCGGGCGGCGAAAGCGAGGCCGGCGACCGTGATGAGCAGGCCGAGGATGAGACGAACGAGCACGAGTCCTCCGGGGGAGAATCGGCTCAGTGAGAGCCGGTGTAGTACCGGCACGCCTTGCAGGCGTACCGCATTTTGGCCACTCGCCACCGTTTTCGGTAGGCCTCGAGATGTCCCGGCCGTGGCGGATGCACGCCGAGTCTGCGGTGACGGCGGATCCGTCGTCCCGTTTCGAAGAGTTCGGTCGCCAGGCCGAGGTAGGCGCGCCTGAGCGCGATGCCCGGCTCCGCGGCGAGGTTGTCCCGGCAGAACCGGTGCAGCAGGGCGAGATCGGGGAGGCCGGGGCTGGTCACGCCGGGAAGGTGCTCGACGACGCCGAGGCCGGGATGGTTCGCGGGAAGGGAGAATCCGGTAGGGAGTCCACAATGGACGCAGGTGAGCGTGCAACTCAGGCATCGGGTGACGTGGCGGATTCGCCGTTCGCGCTGATCCCCGTCGATCGTCTCGCGAACGTGCCAACCCAAGGGAGCCTCCAAGACCGTGGTGTGTCCTGTGTCACTCTCAATACTGGAGAGTAGGGCGCGCTCGTGTGGCGCGACAGGTCCAACCGGATGGCTTCCGGGCGGCCGGTCGGCGTAACGCTCGGCCTCCCCGCGTGCTCTTCGTGCCACCCACGCAATTGGTCACCTACTTGCGGGGATGCCGGGCGCCCCGCACGCTTCCGCGCACCGTGACCCAGTCGTAGCCGAAAACGGCCCGCCCGGCGTCACGCGCTGGTTATAGTCCTGACCCGGGGTAATGGGGGAGGGAACGACGGGATGGGCGGGTTCGTCACCGCGGCTTTGGGGTTTCCGGCCGTGCTCTTCAGCTTCCTGCTGATCGTGGTGATCGGCTACTGGCTGCTGGCACTGCTCGGTGCCGTTGGCGTCGACGACGCCGCCGATTTCGACGGCGGCGACGGGCTCCTGGCGGGCTTCGGCGGGGTCCCACTGTCCATTTCGTTCTCTTTGCTGATCGCATTCACCTGGTTCGCCAGCCTGGCAGGGACGGTTCTTCTCGATGAGCTTGAGCTTTCGACACCATCGAGGATCGGGTTCGGGGCCGGCGTGCTCGCCGTCGCGCTCGTCCTCGGCACACTCGGGACGAGGGTGATCGTGGTGCCACTACGCCGGGTGTTCGGTCCCGCGAAGGAACCGAGCAGGAAGGACTTCGTCGGCCGTGCCGCGGTCATCCGCACCTCTTCGGTCACCCATGACTTCGGCCAGGCCGAAGTCGCCGCCGCCGACGGCTCGACGGCCATTGTGGACGTTCGTCAGGCGGGTCAAGGCAACCTGACGGCGGGCAGCCGCGTGGTTCTCTATGACTACGACTCCGAACGCGAGTTCTTCTGGGTCGAGTCTTTGGACATCTGAAGCAGAAAAGGAACACTATGGGTGCCATCAGCGTGGGGGCCGGCGTTCTGATCGCCGTGGTAGTTGTCATCCTCCTGGTCTTGCTCTTCACGATCACCAGGTTGTTCAAGAAGGTGCCGCAGGGTAAGGCGCTGATCATCTCGAAGGTCCGCCGCGTCGACGTGACGTTCACCGGCGCGATCGTCCTGCCCGTGCTGCACAAGGCCGAGATCATGGACACCTCGGTCAAGGCCATGGAGATCACCCGGACCGGCCGTGAGGGCCTCATCTGCCGGGACAACATCCGCGCCGACATCCGGATCTCGTTCTTCGTCCGGGTCAACAAGACCGTCGAGGACGTGATCAAGGTCGCGCAGGCCATCGGCACCGAACGCGCGAGCCACGAGGCGACGCTGCAGGAGCTGTTCAACGCCAAGTTCTCCGAAGCGTTGAAAACCGTCGGCAAGCAGCTGGACTTCGTGGATCTCTACACCAAGCGTCACGAGTTCCGCGACCAGATCATCCGCGTCATCGGCACCGACCTCAACGGGTACAGCCTGGAGGACGCGGCCATCGACTACCTCGAGCAGACGCCGATGGCGCAGCTCGACTCCGCGAACATCCTCGACGCGCAGGGTATCCGCAAGATCACCGAGCTGACGGCGATCGAACACGTGCGCACCAACGAGTTCCGCCGCAGCGAGGAAAAAGAGATCACCCGCCAGAACGTGGACGCCAAGGAGGCGATCCTCGAACTGGAGCGGCGGCAGGCCGACGCCGAGATCAAGCAGCGCCGCGAGGTCGAGACCATGCGGGCGCGCGAAGAGGCCGAGATCGCCAAGGTGCAGGCGGAGGAGCGGCTCAAGTCGCAGGCCGCCGGTCTGCGCACGGACGAGCAGCTCGGCATCCAGCACCAGAACCAGCAGCGTGAGATCGAGGTCGCCGGCAAGAACCGCGAGCGCGTGATCGCCATCGAGACCGAGCGCATCGAGAAGGACAGGCTGCTCGAGGTCATCGGCCGCGAACGCGAGACCGAGCTGTCGCGGATCGCCAAGGACAAGGAGGTCGAGACCGAGAAGCGGTCCATCGCCGAGGTGATCCGCGAGCGGATCGCGGTCGAGAAGACCGTGGCGGAGCAGGAAGAGAACATCAAGAAGCTCCGTGTCGTCGAAGAGGCGCAGCGTCAGCGCGAGGCCACCATCATCCGGGCCGAGGCGGAGGCGCAGGAGAACCTCGTCAAGGACATCAAGGCCGCGGAAGCCGCCGAGGCCGCTGCCAAGCACAAGGCCCGCGAGGAACTGACGCTGGCCGAGGCGCGCCAACAGGCCGCCGAGCTGGAGACCAGGGCGAAGATCCGCCTGGCCGAGGGCATCCAGGCCGAGGAGGCCGCTGTCGGCCTGGCCGCGGCGCAGGTCAAGGAACGCGACGCCGACGCGCTGGAGAAGGTCGGTCGCGCCGAGGCGATCGTCGAACGCGAGAAGGCGATCGTGCTCGCCGACGCGATGCGCGACAAGCTCAAGGGCGAGGCCGAAGGTCTCACCGAGAAGGCCGCCGCGATGGCCGCTCTCGACAGCGCCAGCCGCGAGCACGAGGAGTACCGCCTGCGCCTGGAGGCCGAGAAGGAGATCCGGCTCGCCGCGCTCAACGTGCAGCGCGAGGTCGCCGAGGCGCAGGCCACGGTCCTCGGCATCGGGCTGGAGAAGGCCGACATCGACATCGTCGGCGGCGAGACGATGTTCTTCGAGAAGGTCATCGGCTCGATCGGGCTCGGCAAGAGCGTGGACGGATTCGTCGAGCACTCGGACGTCGTCCAGACCCTCGCGAAGCCGTGGCTCGACGGTTCGGGCAGCTTCACCGACGACCTGACGAAACTGGTCGGCTCGGTGAGCACGGAGGACGTGAAGAACCTGACGCTGTCGGCCTTCCTGGCCAAGCAGCTGCAGGCGGGCGGCCCGGACAGCGGCAAGGTGCAGGAGCTGCTGGCCATGGCGCAGCGGCTCGGCCTGGCCGACAAGTCCGTCGCCGCCCTCGCCCCCGCGAAGCAGTGACGGCGACCGAACCGGCGGCAGGAACGGAGCAGCTGGACGCGGGTACCTACGAGGTGCTCCGCGCCCGGCTCGCCGCACAGGCCGCCGAGCTGGCGAAACGCGCGGACGAGCTCAACACCGCGCGGCTCGGTGTCTTCGGCAGCGCGCAGCTCGCGCTGATCGGCACGGAGCGGATCCGCACCGCGAACAACTGCGTGCCGCGGGACGTCGTGTCGGTCGGTGGTCGGATGTTGTTCGGCTACAACGTCTTCATCGGCCTCAAGCCCGAGACGACGGTCGACGATGTCTTCTCGTTGCACGGCTTCAGCCATGACGACGAAGCCTTCCGCTTCGACGACGTGCCCGCCGAAGAGCTGCCGCAGCTGCTGCGTGACGAGCAGTTCGTCCGCGATTTCGCCGAGCTGTACCGGTACTACCGGCAGGCGAAGCTGCTGCAGCTGCGGCGGGTCGAGGGCAAACTGCTCGCGGTGTTCCAGATCGGCCCGCGGACCGAGGACATCCGCGTGCTGCGCTGGGGCATCGCCGCCGACGGCACGGTGTCCTATGTGGACAGCCGGGGCGAGCGCGATCACGTCTTCCCGCCGTCGCACGACTTCGAATGGATCGAGACCAGCCGCGAGCAGCACGTGCTCGGGCGGCATCCGCACATCTCGATCGAGGACGAGGTGTTCGTCGAGACCGTCGGCGGCAACCTGACGATCAAGGTCGAGAACAACACCGAAACCGGCGAGGGCGTCTACTCCGAGCCGGTCGACGAGCCGTTGCAGAGCCTGGCCGACGCCGAGGTGTCCTACGCCAGGATCGGCCCGCTCATCCTGCTGCTGATGCTGCCGTACAAGGAGACCGAGCACCGGTACCTGGTGTTCAACACCCGCACCCGGGACGTGGTGCGCCTCGACGGCATCGGGCAGGCGTGCCAGCGGCTGCCCGAGGACCACGGCATCATCTTCCCCGGCGGGTACTACCTCGACACGGGCATCAGCAAGACTTTCGACACCACTGTCGACGAGCTCGAATTCGAGCGGGTGATCCGCTCGCCCAACGGGGAGGACGTGCTCTACGTCTTCCACGCGCGGGCCGAGGGACGTTCGCTGCTCCTGCCGTACAACGTGATCCGCAAAGAGGTCTCGAACCCGATCCCGTGTCACGGGTATTCGCTGTTCGACGACGGCACGATGGTGCTGTTCCGCGCGCTGTCCGACGAGCCGAGCCGCGTGCACCCGATGCAGGTGTGGCGGACGCCGTTCCAATCGGACACGTATGCCGCGTCGCAGCCGGCCGGGACGGGGCCGCTGGAGCGGGTCGGCAACGCCGATCTGGTCCGCGGGATCTCCGACTGTCTCTCGATCGGCCGGATGGTCGAGGAGATGGCGCCGTCGGCGGCCGTGTTCGAGGCGTTGATCGCCGCGTGCGCCAGGGTTTTCGATCACTACCACTGGCTCGGCGAGGCCGAACTCGGCGATCTGCGGTCGCCGCTGTCGGACGTCCGGGTCACCGCGGAGCAGGTGCTCGACGAGTTCGAGACGGTCACTTCGCTCACCGCGCAGGCGGCCGAAGCCGTCGAAGAAGCGGCCGCGGAAACCGCCTCTCTCGTGCGGAAGGTGCGTGGCGAGGCGCTGAACGCGGCCGACGCGTGGGTGCGCAGGCTCGCCGAAATGCACCGCGCGCGTGGGCATCTCGTCACCGTGCGAGAACTGCGCTATGTCGACACCGGCCGTGTCGACGAGTTGATCGCCGATCTCGACGGAAATTTCAGCGAAGCCGCGCAGCGGGCCGTCCGGTTCCTGCAGGGTGAGGACGCGTTCACGAGTTACCACGCCGAGGTCGACGGGCTGATCGAAGCCGCGGGCGCTATCTCCACCGTCGCCGAAGCGGCTCCGGTCGCCGAGCAACTGGACGAGCAGTCCGGCGGCCTGGAAGTCCTCACCGACGTCGTCGGCGGGCTGGAGATCGCGGACGCCGTGGTGCGGACGAAGATCCTCGAACGCGTCGGCGAGGTCATCGGCGCGGTCAACCGGGCGAGGGCCACCCTCGAAGCGCGCCGCAAGGAACTGCTGGAGACCGAGGGCCGGGCGGAGTTCGCCGCCGAGTTCGCGCTGCTCGCACAGGCGATCACCGGCGGCCTCGCGGTCGCGGACACCCCGGACCGTTGTGACGAGCAGCTCGGCAGATTGCTGCTGCAGCTGGAAAATCTCGAATCGCGGTTCGGGGAATTCGACGACTTCCTGGTGTCGCTCGGCGAGAAGCGCACCGACGTCTACGAGGCGTTCTCCTCGCGCAAGCAGGCGCTGCTCGACGAGCGCGCACGCCGCGCGGACCGGCTGGTCGATTCGGCCGAGCGGATCCTCACGAGCGTGAGCAGGCGGGTCGGCACACTCGGTTCGGTCGACGAGATCAACACCTATTTCGCGTCCGACCCGATGGTCGCGAAGCTGCGCAGCGTCGTCGCCGAACTGCGCGACCTCGGCGACCAGGTGCGCGCCGAAGAACTCGAAGGCCGGGTCAAGGCCGCTCGCCAGGAAGCCGGCCGCGCACTGCGCGACAGGCTGGACCTCTACGGCGAGGGCGGGGAGACGATCCGCCTGGGCCGCAACACCTTCGCGGTCAACACCCAGGACATCGACCTCACGTTGGTGCCGCACGACGGCGGGATGAAGTTCGCGATCACCGGGACCGACTACCGCTCGCCCGTGCGGGACGAGGCGTTCGAGGAGACGCGGCCGTACTGGGATCAGCTGCTGGTCTCGGAGTCGCCCGAGGTCTATCGCGCCGAGTACCTGGCGACGTCGATCCTGGCCGAACAGCCGGAGCTGCAGGAGGCCGATCTGCTGGAGGTCGTCCGGCGCGTCGCGGGGGATCGCTACGACGAGGGTTACGCGCGCGGCGTGCACGATCACGACGCCGCCGCGATCCTGTCGGCCTTGCTGCGCCTGCGGTCCGCCGCCGGGCTGCTGCGGTATCCGCCCGCCGCGAGGGCCGCCGCCCAGCTGTTCTGGGCTTTCGGTGCCGAAGAGGCGGCGAAGTCCGCGTGGACGACGCGCGCCGCGTCGCTCGCGCGGGTGCGGGAGGCGTTCGGCCACACCACGGCGATCGACGCGCTGGCACGGGAACTCACCGAGGCGATGGCCGCGTTCGCCACGTCGTCCGGCCTGGCGCTGGACCTCGAACTCGCCGGTGAGTACCTGTTCGAGGAACTGGCCGACGCGTCGCCGGGGTTCGTCACCAGCGGTGGCGCGCGGAGGCTGCTCGACAAGTTCCGGCTCGACCGCCGGAGCTTCGCCGAAGACCTGCGTGCCCTCGAAGACCTCGCCGACCGGTACCAGCTCGCCGAGGCCTGGCTCAGGTCCTTTGTGGACTCTTCTCGGTTGCCTGACGACGAACTGACGGAGGCCGTCGCGATCGAACTGGCCGATCTGCCCCGCTACGATTCGTCGGCGGAGCTTTCGGCCACAGTGGACGGTCTGCTCGGTGCGCATCCGCGGATCGTCAACCGCTCCCTGACCCTGCGGCTCGACGAGACGCTGGCCAGGACGCGTCGGTTCCGGCGCGACCGGGTCCCGGGTTTCCGTGCCTACCAACGGTTGCGCAACGAACTGGTGGCGGCCGAGCGGGACAGGCTGCGGCTGACGGAGTACAAGCCGAAGGTGATGAGCGCCTTCGTGCGCAACAGGCTGCTCGACGAGGTCTACCTGCCGCTGATCGGCGACAACCTCGCCAAGCAACTCGGCGCGACAGGCGACGCGCGGCGCACCGACCAGTCCGGTCTGCTGCTGCTCATTTCACCGCCCGGATACGGCAAGACGACGCTCATGGAGTACGTCGCGAGCCGTCTCGGGCTGGTGTTCGTCAAGGTGAACGGGCCGGCGCTCGGGCACGAGGTAACGTCGGTGGATCCGGCGGACGCGCCCAACGCGACGGCGCGGCAGGAGGTCGAGAAGATCTCGTTCGCGCTGGAGCAGGGCAACAACGTGCTGTTGTATCTGGACGACATCCAGCACACCTCGCCGGAGTTGCTGCAGAAGTTCATCTCGCTGTGTGACGCGCAGCGGCGGATGGAAGGCGTGTGGGAGGGCCGGACACGGACCTACGACCTGCGGGGCAAGCGGTTCGCGGTCTGCATGGCCGGTAACCCGTACACCGAGCAGGGCAAGCGGTTCCGGATCCCGGACATGCTCGCCAATCGCGCGGACGTGTGGAACCTCGGCGATGTGCTCTCGGGCAAGGAAGACCTGTTCGCACTCAGCTACATCGAGAACTCGCTCACCTCGAACACCGTGCTGGCCCCACTGGTATCCCGGGACCGGTCCGATGTGGACGTTCTCGTGCGGCTGGCCCGCGGCGATGGTTCGGCGCGGGCGGATCAGCTGAAGCACGCGTACTCGGCGACCGAACTGGAGCAGATCCTCGCCGTGCTGCGGAAACTGATCAAGGTGCAGCGGATCGTCCTGACGAACAACCAGGCGTACATCGCTTCGGCGGCGCAGGCGGACGCGTCCCGGGTCGAACCGCCGTTCCAGCTGCAGGGTTCGTACCGGAACATGAACAAGCTCGCCGGACGGATCGTGCCCGCGATGAACGACGCCGAACTGGAAGCGCTGATCGACGACCACTACGCCGGCGAAGCGCAGACGCTGACCTCAGGCGCCGAGGCCAACCTGCTCAAACTGGCCGAACTGCGCGGACGGCTGAGCGACGAGCAGGCGCGGCGATGGGCGGACGTGAAGGCGGCATACCTGCGGGCGCAGGCGCTGGGCGGGGACGACGAGGACCCGATGAGCCGCGCGGTGGGCGCGATGGGGTTGCTGGCGGACCGGGTCGGCGCGGTCGAGGCGGCGATTGAGCGGGCTTCGGAGCGGCTGGTCGTCCGGGATGTGATGTAGGGCTTTCTCGGCGTCCCGTTGCCGGAAGGTGGCAACGGGACGCCGAGTTCTCGTTGCCGGAAATCGGCGATGGTGCACCCCGTCCGTGAGGTCAGGCTTTCGCGGTGGCTGGGCGGTTGCTGCGGAAGGGTCGTTTGTTCGTTCTCGTTACCGGGAATGGGTGACGTCTCGTCTTCTCCGTGAGGTGGGCCTAACCCTCGGATGGTTCACCGGAGGCCCGTTACCGATAGTCGGCGATGGACGAACGGACGCTGCGGAAAGCCGTCGCTCGTCCTCGTTGCCGAAAATCGGCAACGCTTCAGGTCGTCTCTGGGGCCGGGAATTGTCGGTGGTGGGTCGTATGTTCGTGGGGTGGACACACATTCCGCGCCTGTGGCGCTACTGGAAAGACTCACCGACCCTGCTGCCTTGGAGTCGGTCAATGTCGCCGTCGATCTGTTGGACGACAAGGATTCCGTCGCCCTCGCGCAAGCGGCGTCGGCCGGGATCGCGCGGCTCGAAGCGGTTCGGTTCCGGGCACTGGCCCAGCTGAACCGACATCGCGAGGGCGTGCGGAGCGTCACGCAGGAAGTCGCCTTCGCATTGTCCCTTGTGGACAATCATGCGGGTGCGATGGTCGCCGCCGCCGACGCGTTGACCACCCGCCTGCCCCGCACGCTGAACCTGATGGACCAAGGAAAGCTGGCTGGTTTCAGCGCGATGAAAGTCGCCACGGCCACCGCCTGGCTGTCGGACGAGAACGCCCGTGCTGTCGACGCGCTGCTGGAAGACCGGCTCACGGACAAAAATCCCGACCAGGTCCGGAAAGCCGCCAACCACGCGGCGAACACCATCGATCCCGACGGCGCGGACCGGCGTGCCGAACACCATCGTGAAGGCCGCCGCCTCACCCTGCGCCAGGGCGAGACCGGGGTCGCGTCGATCGAGGTCGAAGACGGCCCCACCGAGAAAGTGACCGCCGCCTACCAGCGGATCGACCGTGCGGCGCGAGCACTCAAGACCGGGGAGGAACCCCGTACTCTGGATCAGCTGCGCGCGGACGTCGCGCTCGATCTCCTGCTCGGCGGTCAGGGTGGCCCGAGTGAACGCAGCGAGGTGTTCCTCTACATGGACCTGTTCACCTATCTCGGCCTCAACAACGACCCGGCGGAGATGGCCGGACACGGCACCCTCCCCGCCGCACTGGCCCGCCACATCGCCACCGGCCCCAACACCGTCCTGCGCCGCATCATCACCGACCCGCTCTCCGGCCAAGTCCTGGATCTCGGCCGGGACCGATACCGGCTGACAGCGGGTCTCGGTGAGTTCGTCCGCGTCCGCGACCGGGAATGCCGAAGACCCGGCTGCCACCGCCCCGCACAGGCCTGCGATATCGACCATGCGGTGCCGTGGCAGTTCGGCGGTGTCACCAACGTCGACGACCTCGTCGACCTCTGCCGACGGGACCACCGCCTCAAAGACGAACCCGGCTGGACCTACCGCCTCGCCCCCAACGGCACCCTCACCATCACCACCCCCACCGGCCAGACCTACGACAGCGCGCCCCCGCCGCTTCACGAACCCCGCCCACAGGCGCCTCTCGCCGACGAGCCCCCACCGTTCTGAACCCTGTTGCCGGAAAACGGCGACGGCACGTTTGGTACCCGTCCGTGCCGTACCCGAACCGCCGACAGGCCCATCCGCTCACGACCCCAAAGCCGCCAGCTGCCTGGCCGTGAGCCGCTCCACCAACGGAACCGCCCGATACTCCCCGCCGCCGGCAACCACTTTCACCGGGCCGGCGATGTGCGGATGAGCCTCCGCCACCCGCAAGGCGGCCGAGACCCGTTCGGAGGGCCACTCCAGCGCGGTCGCGAGAGCCGAAACGGACAGCGCGCGCCCGGCGTGCAGGAGCGCGGCGAGTGCCGTCAGCGCGTCGCCGGCGTACACCGCGACGCGGTCGTCCAGCATGATTTCGTTGATACGCGCGTGGAATCGGGAGAGGTCGTCCATGCGGGCGCCCGCGGGTGTGGAGGTGCCTAGGACTTCGGCGCCCTGGCGGGCGACCTTGACCCATTCCTGGTTCGACCGGACGCTTTCGTCCCACACGCGCTGCGGCATTTCCTCGTCGATGACGTACTGTTCCCGCCGCCCGTCCCGTTCCCGCTTGAGCATCGCCTGTGCCTCGAGATAGGCGACGGCGTTCGAGATCGAGGCCGGGCTGACCTGGAGCCGCTGGGCGAGTTCGGCCGCGGTGAGGACGCCCTCGTCGCTGACGGACAGGCACGCGAGCACCCGCGCCGTCATCCGGGGCAGTCCGGTCGCCACGATCATCTCGGCGAACCCGGTTTCGAAGGCGCGCACGGCTTCCGGGTCCCGTCCGTAGCCGTTCTCGATGACGGGGACAGTGCGCGGCCGTGGTTTGCGGCGCCGCGCGCGTTCTCCGGTCACGCGGTTCGCCTCTTCGGCGCGGTAGCCGGAATGACCGCTGTTGCGCGCGACCTCGCGGCTGATCGTCGACGTCGGGCGCCCGAGCCGCCGGGCGATCTCGGCGTAACCGAGGCCGTCCTTGAGCCAGGTCGCGATCAGCCGGCGATCCTCCTGGGTCAGTCTGCCGCCCGGCATAGGCACCTCCTGTGCGTTCACTCGCAGATCATTGCAACGAGTCGTTGCATTCACCGGCAAGATCGTTGCAACAATTTACGGAAATCTACCAGCCATTACAGTCGAAACACCAGCTTGCAACTTTGAGGGAACCGTAAATGCAACGTAGCCTTTGGGTATAGCTGAAGATCTGGGAGGAACAGCTGTGACCACGTCGGTACCTCATCTCGCGGAACTGCCCCTTGAGCGGCCGAAGGGATGCCCCTTCGATCCGCCCGCCGAACTCGGTTCGCTGCGCGACGAGCATCCGCTCGTCCGGCTGACGTTCCCCGACGGGCACGAAGGCTGGCTCGCGACCGGGCACGCGATCGTCCGGGAGATCCTCGCGGATCCCCGTTTCAGCGCCCGGCAGGAGCTGATGCACACGCCGCTGCCGGGGGCGGCCGCGATGGCGGAGATGCCGCCCGCGTCGCCCGGGATGTTCATCAAAATGGACGATCCCGAGCACGGCCGCTATCGCAGGATGCTCACCGGAAAGTTCACCGTCCGCCGGATGCGAATGCTCACCGAGCGGGTCGAGCAGGTGACCGCCGAGCATCTCGACGCGATGGAGCGGCAAGGATCGGCCGCGGATCTGGTGACGGCCTTCGCGCAGCCCATTCCGGCGTTGATGATCTGCGAGCTGCTCGGTGTTCCCTATGACGACCACGAGTTCTTCCGCCGCAACGTCGCGCCGTTGAACAGGCCGGACGCGCCGATGGCCGAACAGGAAGCCGCCATCAACGCACTGGGGGAGTATCTCTACGAACTCATCGTGGCGAAACGGGACGAGCCGACCGACGACATCCTCGGCGAACTGGTCACGACGGAACTCACCGACGAAGAACTCACCGGCATCGCGTTCCTCTTGCTGGGGGCCGGTCTGGACACCACGGCCAACATGCTGGCACTGGGTACTTTCGCGTTGCTGCGAAACCCGGATCAGCTCGCCGTCCTGCGCGAGGACCCGGAGAGCATCGACGGTGCGATCGAGGAACTCCTGCGCTACCTGTCCATCGCGCACACGGGCGTCCGCACCGCGCTCGAGGACGTGGAGATCGGCGGACAGCTCGTCAAGGCGGGTGAGGTGATCGCCCTTTCGGCGATGGCGGCCAACCGCGATCCGCTGAAGTTCCCGGAACCGGACCGGCTCGATCTCCGCCGGAACACCGCCGGGCACGCCTCTTTCGGGCACGGGGTCCACCAGTGCCTCGGCCAGCAGCTCGCGCGGGTCCAGATGAAGGTCGCCTTCACCGGGTTGCTCGCCAGGTTCCCGGCGCTGCGCTTGGCCGTACCGGCCGACGAGGTCCCGCTGCGGACGGACTCCGACATCTACGGGGTGTACGCGCTCCCGGTGGCCTGGGACTGATCGCGATGAGGCTCGAAGTGGACCGGGAACGCTGTGTGGGCGCCGGAATGTGCGTGCTGACCGCGCCAGAGGTGTTCGGACAGGACGAAGAAGACGGCCGGGTGCGGTTGCTGGACCGGCGAACGATTGACCGGCCAGGGGGTGCCGGGCGAGGCGCCCCCTGGCTCGGGATCAGCCGATTTCCGCGAGGACCTTGCCCGCGTCGGCGCTCTGCACGGCGGTCCCGGCGTAGAGTTGCTGGACCCTGGCCTTCTCCTGTGCGTTGGGGTTCACGTTGGCGCAGCTGACGCCGCCGGTCGAGCCGGACATCAGCGACGAGCACGGCCCGGGCTTGACGTCGGGCAGGCCGAGGCTGTGGCCCAGTTCGTGCGAGGCGATCCGGGTCTTGTTGTAGCCCTGCTGAACGGCCTGCCTGCCGTACCAGACGGTGACCGTGCCACTCGGGCGGACCGGGCCGAGGGTGGCGCGCGGCCAGCCGTCGTCGGCGACGATCCGGATGTTGACCCGCTGCCCCGGCGTCGCCTTCACGAGGCGGACGTTGGTGACGTTGGTGTTCCAGACGTTGACGCCGGCGGCCACCGCGTCCTTGAACTCCGCGGCCTGGCTGTCGTCGTAGGTCAGGGTGGTCGCCATGATCTCGGCGGCACCTGCGGAGGGTGCCGAGAGCACCGAGATGGAGAGCGCGGCGCCGGTGAGCACCGCGGCGAAGGTACGTCGAAGCACGTTGAACTCCTCGCGTTTAAGGCGTGCTGGAATTTCGGAGCAGTGTCGACACTGAACCTGTCGAGGCTGTCGGGGTACCCGCCGATAGTCGCCTGTCGTTAACCATGATCTTGACGCGACCGGAAGACTGTGCCGTTATGACGACGGCGCGTTTCACCGGACACGAAGAACCGATCCTCGCGGTCGCGGTGAAGGGAAACCGGCTGGTCACCGGGGGTGCGGACCGGACGGTACGGGTCTGGGACCTGGAGACCGGAGCGCAGCGATTCGTGTTGAGCGGCCATGATCGGCCGGTGCTGGCGGTGGGCATCTCGGGGCAGCACGTGGTCGGTTGCGATGGGGCGACGGTGCGGCGCTGGCGGATCGCCGGTCCCGAGGTGCGTCCCCCGGAGGTCCAGACCACCAAGCGGACCGTGGCGGTCGCGGTGGCGAAGGATTTCGTCGTGTCCGGCGCGGGAAGCGCCGTCGAGGTCCGGCGGCTGGACGGCGTGACGGTGCGGGGTCTCCGCACCGGCGGCCCGGAGATCGAGTCGGTCGCGGTGACCCCGGACGGCCGGGTCGTCGTCGCCGGGGACGACGCCGGTGGCGTGCGGCTGTGGGACAGGGAAGTCGTTTCCCACTACCGGTTCGGCGGCGCGGGTGCGGTCCACGTGGTCGCGATCTCCGCCGATGGCGAGCAGGTCCTGTCCGCGGAAGGCGAAACGGTCCGGTTGTGGGGACGCAAGGGCGATCCGGCCCTCGTCTTCCCGGGGCACACTGGGGTGGTGCGGGCGCTGGCCTTCAGCGCGGACGGCAAACTGGTGCTCTCCGGCGGTTCCGACGGCGAGGTCCGCGTCCGCGAGGTCGACGACCCGCGGGACTACACCCTCCTCGACGGACATCAGGGAAACGTCCGGGCGATCGCCTGCACCGCGGGCAACGAGAAGATCGTGACGGTCGGGGACGATCACACGATCCGGGTATGGGACCGCTTCGGCAATCAGATCGACGGCACCGGCTTCGTCGAGCCCAAACCGGGGCGGGCGCGGCCGCGGATCACGCCCGACGTCGAAAGCCCGGTCGACCTGATCGGCTTCCACGACGACGTGCGCACCCTCGCCGCGGTCATCGCCGACCGCGAGACCAGCCCGCCGCTGTGTGTCGCTCTGCTGGGCCCCTGGGGTTCCGGCAAGTCGAGTTTCGTCCGGCAGGTGACCGACCGGGTGGCCGAACTGGCCCAGCGGTCCCGCGGCGACGCCGCGAACAGCGTGTTCGCCGGTGAGATCCGGCAGATCCGGTTCAACGCGTGGCAGTACCACGACGACCATCTGTGGGTCGGGCTGGTGGACCATCTGTTCCGCAACCTCGGCGCGCCCGAGACACACGCGGACGCCGGCGAGGTCCGCGCCGAACGCGAGGAGCTGCGGAATCGGCTCGCGGGCCTTCGGGCCATCAGGGCGGACTCCCCGCTCACCTGGCGCTGGCGGCTCCTGGTGTCCGGGGTGGACCGGGCCGAACGCCGACGGCGGAGGCTCGCCGTCGCGGGCTACGCGGGGTTGGGAGTGCTCGGTGCCGCGGCGGCGATCACCGGCTGGGCCTTGTGGCACAACGCGATCCTGGCGGCGGCGGGTGCCGTCGTCGCGCTCGGCGCCGTGCTGACCCCGGCCCTCACCACCGCCAGAGCCGCCCTCGCGCCGGTCAGGTCCACATTGGACAGACTGCGGCACGACGTCGACAAACGCGCGGAACGGTTCGAGACCGAGGTCCGGGAGACCGAGGAACGGCTCCGGCGGCTGGACGCGGCCAGCAGGCTCGGTGATCTGATCGAGGAGGCGAAGACCGGCAGATACGGTGACTACCAAGGCGTTTTCGCCCGTGTCCGGGAAGACCTCGCGGACCTGAGTGCCGATCTGGCGGACGCGCGGGAGGAATGGCTGCTGGCGGGAGGCAAGGGCAGGCCGCCGCTGGAACGGATCGTGCTCTACATCGACGACCTCGACCGCTGCCCGCCGTCGAAGGTGATCGAAGTGCTGGCCGCGGTGCACCTGCTGCTGGCCCTGCCCGCGTTCGTCGTGGTGGTGGCGGTCGACCCGAGGTGGTTGCGGCGATGCCTCGACCGGCACCACGAAGAACTGTTCGGCGCGGGGGAGGCGCGGTGGGCGGAGTACCTCGACAAGATCTTCCAGATCGTGTTCGCCTTGCGCCCCATGGGAAGCGCGGCGGACGAGCTGATCGACGCCCTGATGCCGATCGAAGAACGGAGACCGGGGACGCCCGGGCACGAAGAATGGCCGGAGGACGAGAGCGCCCCCGAACGCGGCGAGACCGTGGAGGTCGTCGTCCAGGAAACCGCCCCGCCGACGTTCTACGACATGCGGCCGGACCGGTTGCGGCTCACCGAGGTCGAACGCGCTTTCGTTCACGTGCTGCGGAAAAGGCTGAACACGCCGCGCGAGATCCGGAAACTGGTCAATCTCTACCGGCTCGTCCGCATCGGCATTCCCGACGCGGAACTGGAGGGGTTCGTCGGCGGCCCCTATCGCGCGGTGCTCGTCCTGCTGACCCTGCTGGTGGCCGATCCGGACGCCGCGCGCTCGACGTTCATCGCGCTTTCCTCCGGGGAATCGTTGTCCGACGCCTTTCCACCTGAATGGCGGCTAGACGTCGAAACCTTCGATGATCTACAGGTCTATCGGAATTGGGTGGGCACCCTCGCCCGCTTCAGTTTCGAAACCTACGATCTGGTGACCGAGGAGACAGAACCGGGGACCACGTTGTAGCTACACTTGCCCGCTACGACGGCGAGGGGGCGGCGCATGCGGAGATCAGGCTGGCTTTCGCTCGTCTTCGGCGCGCTCGTCGGGACGCTCGTGATCGTCCTGCTCGCGACCACGGTCACCGCGCCTTCGAACGCGGCCAGGACCGACTGCGTCCGGCTGGTCGCGAGTTCTTCCACGGAGAAGGGCGATCTGATCCGTGAACTGGCCGAGCGGTACAACAACACCGGCCGGACGTTCGACGGCGGCCGGTGCGCGAAGGTGGAGGCGTTCAAGAAGACCTCGGGTGCCACGCTCGACCTCATCGCCGACGGCTGGAACGACATCGACGAACACCAGCCCGAGCCCCAGGTCTGGATGCCGAGCTCCTCGCTCTGGCTCGATCTGCTGCGGCAGCGCGGGAAGGGCGAGCGGATCAAGACCGGGCCGAAGACCTCGCTCGCGACCAGCCCGATGGTGATCGCGATGCCGGAACCGATGGCCGTGGCGATGGGCTGGCCGGGAAAGCCCCTCGGCTGGGGTGACGTGCTGGAAGTGAACCAGAACGGCGGCTGGGCCTCGAAAGGCGCGTCGTACGCCCAGTGGGGGAACTTCACGCTGGGCAAGGACAATCCGCGGCGGTCGACGTCCGGGCTCGCCGCGACCATCGCGACCTACTTCGCGGCGACGGGCGGCGACTACGGCAAGATCGGGACGCCGGACGCCGTGCGTTTCGTCCGCGGTATCGAGGCGTCGGTCGCCTACTACAGCGACGATTCGGTGGCCTTCCTGAAGACGCTGTACGAAGAGGACCGCAAGAAGCCCACGCCCTACATCAGCGCGATGGCGATGCAGGAGCAGATGGTCTACCTCTACAACCGCGGCGTGCCGACCGGGGATCCCGCGCAGCTGAACGGGAACCCCGTCGCACCACTGCGCCCGTTGGTCGCCGTCCACCCCAAGGAAGGGACGATGCTGATCGACCATCCCTTCCTGACCACCGCGAACGCGTCACCGGAGCAGCAGGCGGCGGCCAAGGACTTCTACGACTTCCTGCTGGAGGCCGACCAGCAGAACCGGTTCCGTGATCTCGGGTTCCGCGACCCCGCCGGTAACGGGAGCCCGGACCTGGCCAAGACCGTGGGCACCCAGGAGACCCAGGAGACCCCGAAGATCGGCGTCCCCACCGGCGAGCAGATCCAGAAGATGCTGGACGGCTGGGAGTACACCCAGCGACGCGGCCGGATCCTGCTGGTGCTGGACCTCTCCGGCTCGATGAACGAGCCGTTCGACAAGAACCGCAAGGACAAGCCGTACTCCGAGAGCCGGATCGCCCTGCTGAAACCCGCGATCCGGAAACAGCTCGAGTACCTGCATCCCGAGGACGAGGTCGGGCTCTGGACGTTCTCGGACGGATATGAGGAGAAGATGCCGATCGGCAAGGTCAAGAACGTCCGCGGCCCGATGCTCGACCTGGTCGAAAACCTGACCCCGAAAGGGGATACGGCGCTGTACCAGACCGTGATGGCGGCCAACGACAAGATGCGGCGGGAGTTCGACCCGAACCTCATCAACGCCGTCGTCTTCCTGACCGACGGCGAGAACACCGAAGCCGGAACCAAGGAGCAGGTGCTGCAGAACGTCGACGCCGAGAGGCTGGACAACTCCGTCCGGATCTTCACCATGGCCTACGGCGCGCAGGCCGACAGCCGCGTCCTCGACGAGATCGCGCAGAAGTCCAAGGCCCGCAGCTACCAGGCCGTCGACCCGCACGGCATCGACAAGATGTTCGTCAACGTCTTCAGCAACTTCTGACATGGCCGATCACGACAACCGCCCGTTCCACGTCGTCGCGGTCGTGCTCGGCCTGATCGCCGGGCTGATCGGCCGCGCGGTGACCTATCCGCATCCGCAGGCCTGGCTCTTCGGCGCCGCCGCCGCTTTCGCCGTGATCTTCCCGGCCGAAACCGCGTTCTTCGTGTTGAACGGCAAGCGATCGAGGCCGGCCCGGGTGGTCCGCGTGCCGGATCCGGCCGCCGCCTACGACCACTACAGCCTGCTCGGGCGGGCGCTGACGGCCATCGAAACGGTGCGGCCGGGCGAGACGGAGCTCGCGGGCGTCTTCCGGCAGGCGGTGGCGAGACTCGAAAACCGGAAGGCTCGGAACACTCCCGAAGTCGTCGAACTGCGGCTGACGGTGAAGCAGACCACCGAGAGGCTGGAGCGGCACGCGCGGGACGAGAACCCTGATCCGGTGATGCTCGTCGAGCGGATGAGGGTGTACCGGGAAACGCTCGAAGACGCTCTCGCGGCGGTCGAACCGGGGTGAGTGTTCGGTGCCGAACAGACTACGGCCGTGCGTCATGCTGATCTGACAGTATGCCGTTGATCGGGCGCCGGGTTGTCGAGGGCGTGGAACATGTGGTCGTACCGGTGGAGCACCGGTTCAGCCTGGAGGAAGCCGTGCTGGCGGTGATGGCCGCCAAGAGCACCGTGCGGCCCGCTCCGGGAATCAAGGTCGCTCCGCTGAAGGTGTCGGAGGTACGGTCAGCGCTGCTCTATGCGGCGAAACACGCCGATAGGCGACACCAGATCGTGGACAGCTATTTCGTCGAGGCCGAAGACGGGCCGTTGCACCGGTTGGCCGAGTGGATCAGATCGGAGCTGGTCCGGCTGGGCATCTTCACCACGCACGACGGTTCCGCCGCCGGATCGGGTGGACGATTCGGTTACTCTCCGCGATAGGTGTTCACGACTGCCTGGGAGGGTGTTTCGTGGGTTTGGGCCAAGAGGCCGCCGAAGAAAGAGAACGTCCGTTCCTGGAGCGACTGGACGAACCCGTTCGTGCCCGGTTGCTGGAGATGGGTACCCCGCAGACCTACGAAAGCAGACAGGCGCTGATGCGGGCGGGTGAGCCCGGCGACTTCGTCATGCTGCTGCGGCACGGCTACGTGAAGGTGACCAGCGCCGACCGGATGGGAGCGACCGTCATCCTCGACGTCGGCGTGCCCGGCGACCTGCACGGTGAGATCGCGGTGATCGCGGGCGGCATCCGGATGGCCGACGTCGTCGCCATCGAAGAAGTGCACGTCCGGCGCATCGCGGCGAGCGAGTTCAACCGGTTCCTGCTGGAACATCCGGCGGCGATGCGGGAGGTGCTCGTCAGCGTCGCCCGCCGCTTCGTGCTCGCCCAGCGGCAGCGGACCCAGTCCTGGAAACCGCAGGCGGTGGCACGCGTCGCGACTCGGCTGGACTACCTCGTCGACGTCTGTGGCGTCCGGACACCCGCCGGCTGGCGGATCGGGATCCCGTTGAGCCAGGACGAACTCGCGCAGTTCATCCCGATGGGCCGGACCATGGTCGCGCAGGCGTTGGACAAGCTCCGGAAGGCGGGAGTCGTGGCCAGTTCGCGCCGTGCGATCACCGTCATCGACCGCGAGGCATTGCGGGTGATCACGGAAAAAGGTGTGACTTAGCTCACTGGCGTTGACCGTCGCGAGGTCAGGTTTTGTTCGGTTCCGAACAGAACTTCCGGTGAGGAGTGGGAACACTGCTTCCTGCAGGCAGTTTTCACCGATCAGGGGAGGGGTCGCAGAGATGCAGGTGCTGACCTCAGGCCATTACAACGCGCACACCCACGCCGTGCTTTCCGTCGACATCGTCGGTTCGTCCAAGGCCAGTGATGACCTGCTGGACCCGATGAAGAACGAGATGGAAACGCTGGTTTCCCGCTCGTTCAACGCGGTCGGGCTCGCTCCGGGGGAAGCGCGTCACTTCCGGGAGACCGGAGACGGGCTGATGGTCGCGTATCCGGACCACGCCGTCGGCCAGCTCTGCGAGGTCGTGTTCCACCTGGACCATCTGCTCCGGACCCGCAACCGCTACGCCCGGGTCCCGATGCGGGCGCGGGTGGCGGTCCACATGGGACCGATGGCGGACAACCACCGGTACCACCGCACGTACATCACGCTGACCCGGTTGCTGTGTGCCTCGACCTTCAACGACGCCGTGGGGTACTGGTGCCGTTCGGACCCGACGGGCGACAAGTTCGGCGCCGGGATGATCGTCTCGCAATCGGTGTGGCGCAACGTGGTCGAGCCGTTCGGGGTCGCGCTGGTCCCGCCCGCCCGCTGTGCCCGGATCAGCGTCACGACCCCGGACTTCGCGGACAGCGCGTGGATCCACTTGCCGGGCCTGGACGCCGAGGCCGTCCTCGCCGAACTGAACCCCGCTGTCGCGGTGCCGCTCGCGTTCGACCGGGTGAGCCGGTTGTCGACGACGGCCTGACCCAAGGACCGGGCGGTCCGGTTTCCAGGGAGGGAAAACCGTATCGCTCGCCGGTTCCCGGCCCGGTACCCCTACGCCGGGCCGGGAACCGGACCCCCGGCGCGGGGGGTGGGGGCGCGGGTCATCCCCGCCGCGCCCTCTCGCGGAGACCTCGTGAGTGGTAAGGACGGTTAGAACCGTCCTTACCACTCACGAGTTTTGGTTACTGCCTGCACTTCTTCCCGCTGTTGATGCACTTCACCAGCTGGTTCATCAGCCGCTGCGACATGACGTTCGCGAAGTCGTCGTGGTCGGAGCGCGGGTCGTGCTTCTCTTGCGCGAACGCGTCGACCGCGTATTGCCCGGCGGCCTGGATGTCCGGCGGGATGTCGTACACCAGCGTGATCCGCAGCTGGGGCACGTTCTTGAAGCCGCGCGGGCATTTCCCGTTGCGGTCGGAGAACACGATATGCGTGCGGTGGTTGGCGCTGTCGGTGTTCTTCCCGTCCCAGCAGTTCGGGAACGAGTGGACGCGCGTGACCTTGCTGCCCCGCGGGCAGATCGGGTACAGCTCGGTGAGCCGGTCCTCGAAGCCGCTGCAGGTCCAGCTGGGCCGCGCGTTGGCCGGGCCGTTGGTGCTCTGCTTGGCGTCGCCGTAGAGCACGCGCAGGAACTTCGGCATCGCGACGACGCGGCGGGCGCCGCCGCTGGTGAAGGTCAGATCGGCCTTCTGGGGGCGCTGGATCTCACCCTCGTTGTTGCCGATCTCGTTGTTCCCGTTGACGCCGGGCAGGTCGGCGGCCTTGCCGTCGGCCTTCTTCTCCTCGACGTCGCCGGCGGCGTTGACGTTGCTGTTGTCGCCGCCGTTGTCGAGGCCGCCCTTGCCGTTCTTCTTCACCGCGCAGGCCGCGAGCTGGTCTTCGTTCTTAGCGACCGGCTTGCCCGTCTGTTTCAGGGTGTCGGTGATGTTCTTGATCGAAGGCTTCCGCTTGTTCTTCAGCTCGTCGAGCACCTGGCCGGCTTGTTTTCCTTGTGCCAGCTGGTTGTTCGCGTTCTCGGACTCCTGGTCGAGCTTGTCGAGGTTCTCGTCGACCGCGGGCAAGGCCTGGTCGGGGACCTCACTGAGTTCACTGAGTTCGCTCGCGACGTCGGGGCAGTCGATCTGGGCGCCGGCCTCGTCCTTGGCCGCGTCGACGCGGTCGGCGGCGAGTTTCTCCTCGTTCGCGGCCTGGTTCTGTTCCTTTTCCTCGGTGTTGATCCGGATGACCGGCCAGAAGTAGGCGGATTTGTCCCCGTTCTGGCAGGTGGTGCCCGCGCGCAGCAGGCTCTTGTTGTTCGAGTCCGCGTTGGTCGAAAGGTTTCCGACGTAGTCGTGCAGGTGCTCGGCACCATTGCGGACACCGGGCTGCGCGATGAAGTTGTCGCCGTTGAAGTGGCCGTTTTCGTTGCGGCCGCAGTCCACGGTGAACGTCCCCCGGGCGCCTCGTTTCGCGAGGTCGAGGTTGACGTTGTTGCCGCGGGGGACCTTCGTGATGTCGATGAAGAACGATTTGTCCGCGCCGTCGGCCCTGGCGGCGTCGGGGGTTCCGGTCGTGTTGACCACGACGATCCCGCCGACGGCGAGGGCCAGCGCGGTGGCGCCCGTGGCGACCTTGGTGCGGCGTGCCATGCGGTGGCGGCCGGCGGTTCTTTGGTTACGGGGCATGAACTTGTTCACCTCGTTCGGTGTCGTTGCGCGGAGCCGGAGGGGATGCGGCACCGGCAGTGCCGGCGTCACTGACTCCGCGTTGGCTGAAACGGCCCCGAACGAAGAGCGGTTCAAAAAGCGATCTCGCCGTTATCTTTTCGTTACCTTTCGGCGGTGCTTCCCAGCCTTCGCCGAACATGAGAAGGCCCGGCCTCGGGGCAGTCGAGGCCGGGCCGGATTCCCGCTGGTCAGGCGTCCACCTTGTCCTTGGGCTCCGCCTCGGAGGCGGTGGGACGGGCAGGCAGGAAACGCTTGATCAACGGGAAGAACAGGATCACCAGGATGATCACGTAGACCACGATCGCGAACGGGGTGTTGAACAACCCGGTCACCTCGCCGTCGCTGAGCTGCAGCGCGCGCCGCATCTGCTGCTCCGCGGCCGGGCCGAGGATGACGCCGATGATCGCCGGCAGCACCGGCAGCCCGTAGCGGCGCATCGCGAACCCGATCAGGCCGATCACGAACATCACCAGCAGGTCGAAGATGTCCGCGTTGACCGCGTAGGCGCCGACACTGGCGAAGAACAGGATGCCCGCGTAGAGGTACGGCCGGGGGATCCGCAGCAGCTTCGCCCACAGCGGCGCCAGCGGCAGGTTCAGCACCAGCAGCAGCGTCAGGCCGACGAACAGCGAGGCGATCAGGCCCCACACCAGCTTCGACTCGCGTTCGAACAGCAGCGGGCCCGGCTGGATGCCGTACTGCTGGAACGCCGCCAGCATCACGGCCGCGACCGCGGTCGTCGGCAGGCCCAGCGTCAGCATCGAGACCAGCGTGCCCGCCGCCGAGGACGACGCGGCCGCTTCCGGACCCGCGACCCCTTCGATGGCGCCCTTGCCGAACTCGTCCTTGTGCTTCGACAGCCGCTTCTCGGTGAGGTACGAGAGGAACGTCGGGATCTCCGCGCCACCGGCCGGGATGGCGCCGAACGGGAACCCGATCACCGGCCCGCGCAGCCACGGCTTCCAGGTTCGCTTCAGATCGGCGCGCGACAGCCACGGCCTGCCGACCGGGATCGGCTTGAAGGTGTTGCGGCGCAGATGCGCGGCCACCCACAGCGACTCGCCGACGGCGAACAGCGCGACCGCCACGATCACCACGTCGATGCCGTCCGCCAGATGCAGCGAACCGAAGGTCAACCGCGACTGCCCGGTCATCTCGTCCAGGCCGACGAGCCCGATGGTGAGCCCGATCAGCAGCGACGCGACACCGCGGATCCGAGAGTTGCCGAGCACCGAGGTCACCCCGATGAACGCCAGCACCATGATCGCGAACAGATCGGGCGCGCCGATGTCGACGGCGTACTTCGCGATGATCGGCGCCAGCAGGACCAGCGCGATCGTGCCGAGGATGCCGCCGACGAAGTGCCCGATCGCGGCCGCCGCAAGCGCTTGCGCGCCCCGGCCCTTGCGGGCCATGGGGTTGCCGTCGATGGCGGCGACCACCGAGAAGCTCTCACCAGGGGTGTTCAGCAGGATCGACGTCGTCGAGCCGCCGAACATCCCGCCGTAGTAGATGCCGGCGAACATGATGAACGCCGCGGTCGGCTCCATGCCGTAGGTCACCGGCAGCAACAGGGCCACCGCCATCGCGGGGCCGATCCCCGGCAGCACGCCGATCGCGGTGCCCAGCAGCACGCCGAGCGCGGCGAGCGCGAGGTGCGTCGGGGTCAGCGCGGTGCCGAAACCGTCGATGAGTTGCTGCAGCATCAGAACACCTCCATCAACGGGCCACCGGGCAGCGGGACACCGAGCAGGTTGTTGAAGATCAGGAAGGTCACGACCGACATGCCCGCGGCGATCAGCGGGTCACGCACCAGGTTGCGGCTGCCGAGGGCGAACGCCGCGCCCCAGAACAGGATCGCGCCCGAGATCGGGAACCCGACCAGGCCGATCAGCGCCGCGTTGGCGAGGAAGGCGCCGCACAGCAGCAGGACCGTGCGCAGATCGGCGGGCGCGGTGAGGTCGATGTCCTCGCCGCCCTCGGCCTCGCCCTTGCCGCCGCGCAGGACGTCACGCGCCAGTAGTACGGCGACGATCAGCAGCAGCGAGCCGACCAGAACCGGTACCGCCTTCGGTCCCACGGGACCGCGCTGGGCGAAGTCGGTGGGAATGCTCAGCGCGTCGGTCAGCACCAGCACGCCGAGCACCACGAGCACCACGCTCACTCCGAGTTCGGAGCGCCCTTTCAGCCACGTGGTCATGCCAGACCCAGCTCTTTCAGCACCGTTGCCACTCGCGTGTTCTCCTCTTCGAGAAACGAACCGAACTGCTCACCTGGCGCGAACGCGCCGGTCCATCCGTTGCGCTGCAAGGCTTCCTGCCACTGCGGCGTCTTCTGCAACCGCTCGAACAGGCTCACCAGCTTCGCGCGGTCCGACTCGGTGATGCCGGGTGGCGCGACGATGCCGCGCCAGTTCGTGAACTTCACGTCCACACCGGACTCCGTCAGCGTCGGCGCGTCGATCCCCGGGAGCCGCTTCTCGCTCGTCACCGCCAGGACCCGGAGCGTGCCCGCCGCGATCTGGTCGCGGTATTCGCCGACACCGGAGACGCCGAACGCGACCTTGCCGCCGAGGACCGACGCGAGCAGCTCGCCGCCGCCGTCGTACTGGACGTAGTTGACCGACTTCGGCGCGAGCCCGATCGCCTTCGCCATCAGCATCGGCGCCAGGTGATCCGGCCCGCCGGGTGACGAGCCGCCGCCGACCTGGACGGCGCCGGGGTCCTTCTTCCACGCCTCGAGCAGCTGGCCGATGTTCCGGTACGGCGAATCCTTGCCGACGACGACGATGTCCGACTCTTCGATCAGCTTCGCCACCGGTGTGGTGTCGAGCAGCGAAGACGGCGACTTGTTCGTGAAAACGCTGCCGACGACGCCGAGTCCCATGGACATGACCAGTTTGCCGTTGCCGCGTTCGGCCACCGTGCGGCCGAGGCCGACCGTGCCGCCCGCGCCGGGGAGGTTGAACACCTCCGCGTTGCCGAGCAGGTCGGCGTCTTCCATCGCCTTGGTCGCCGTGCGCGCCGTGATGTCGTAACCGCCGCCGGGCGCGTTGGGCACCAGTACCCGCAACGACCGGATCTGCGAGCCCTCGTCGGCCTCGTTGCCCGGGGTGAGCAACGGTGGCACCAGCAAAACGGCGACGAGCGCCGCCGCGATGGCCAACCAGCTACTGGGCCTCACTGTGATCCCCGCCTCTCTGCCGCGTGGTTGGACATGTTGCACTCGTGTAAACAGAGATGTCCCCCTTGCGCGCCTAAGGGTTCTTTTGGTCTTTGTGGTCGCGTCTTGGAAGATGCGGTGTCGTTGTGGTCACGCGGAGGTGGCGATGGGTGCTCGGGGTTCCTTGGCCCGCCAGCTCCTCGTGTGGCAACTGGTAGTCGTCACGTGCCTACTGTGCGCAGTAGGCGTCCTCGCTGTCACCCAGGCGGGGAACAACTTCCGCACCACCGAAGGACGCCGGGCGCTTTCGGTCGCGGAGAGTGTCGCCGCGCAGGGCATCGTGGGCGATCTCGAAAACGGCCCGTTCGAGCTGAACGCGCCCGCGGAGACCGCGCGGAGCTTCTCCGGGGTCGATTTCGTCGTCATCGCGGGCGCGGATCGCTATGTGCTCGCGTCGCCGTATCCGGATCAGCTCCGTACGCTGCTCGACATCGGCGACAGCACCGTCCTTTCCGGACGATCGTGGGTCGGCGAACTCGACGGTTCGATCGTGGCGCACGTCCCGGTGCTCGACGAAAAGGGCGGCAAGGTGGTCCGCATGGTCGCGGCGGGTTCGAAGTCGCCCGGTTTCTTCGCCGGCGTGCTCGACTCACCGGACAACGCCCTGCGGGTGCTGGGTGTCGCCCTGGTGATCGGGGTGAGCGGTTCGCTGCTGCTGGCGCGGCGGGTGAAGAACCAGACGCTCGGCCTGGAGCCGCACGAGATCACCGCACTGGTCGAGAACCGGGAGGCGCTCCTGCACGGCATCAAGGAAGGCGTCGTCGGCCTCGATCCGCAGCACCGGATCACCCTGGTGAACGACCAGGCCCGGGAACTGCTGGCGCTGCCGGAGGACGCCGTCGGCCGGTCGGTCGAGGACCTCGACCTCAACGAGCGGATCCGTGACCTGCTCACCGGCCGCGCGACCGGCGCCGACCAGATCGTGCTGCGGCAAGGGAAGGTGCTGACCCTGAACCGGATGCCGATCGACGTGCGAGGAGCCGTGGTCACCCTGCGGGACCGCACCGATCTGATGACCCTGCGGGACGAACTCGACGCCAGCAGGCACGCCACCGACACCTTGCGGGCGCAGGCGCACGAGTTCAGCAACCGGTTGCACACCATCTCCGGCCTGCTGGAACTCGGGGAATACGAAGAGGTTCGCGGCTATGTCAGCCGGATCAGCTCGGCGCAGGGGGAGTGGCGCGCGGAGGTCGGCTCACGGGTCGGCGATCCCGCCGTGGCGGCGCTGCTGATCGCGAAGGCGTCGCTCGCCGCGGAACGCGGGGTCGGGCTGCGCATGGCCCCGGACAGCGAACTGGACCGCGTCGAAGACGCTCTTTCCACGGATTTGGTGACGGTGTTGGGAAATCTCGTCGACAACGCCTTGGACGCGCTGAGTTTGAACAAGCAGGGCGGTGAGCAGGGCTGGATCGAGGTCGGGGTGTGGCAGGAGGAGGACGAAGTGCGGGTGGAGGTCCGTGATTCCGGACCGGGAGTCGCCCCGGAGATCGCGGAAGAAGTGTTCGAGCACGGCTTCACCACGAAGGCCGCGGCGCACGGCCAGCGCGGTCTCGGGCTGGCGCTGATCCGGCAGGCGTGCGTGCGGAGGGGTGGTTCCGTCGAGGTGCACAACTCCGGCGGCGCGGTGTTCACGGCGAGGTTGCCGCGATGATCCGGGTCCTCGTCGTCGACGACGATTTCATGGTCGCGAAGGTCCACAGTGGATACGTCACGCGGACGGAGGGGTTCGCCGTGGCCGGGGTCGCGCACACCGGCGCCGACGCGATCCGCCTGGCGCGGGAACTGAAGCCGGATCTGGTGCTGCTGGACGTCTATCTCCCCGATCTCGACGGGCTTTCGGTGCTGCGGGAATTGCGCGCCACCGAGGACGTCGACGTCATCCTGATCACCGCCGCGACCGACGTGGAAACCGTGCGGCAGGCGATGCGGGGCGGGGTCCTGCACTATCTGATCAAGCCGTTCGAGTACGCGTCCTTGCGCGATCAGCTCACCCATTTCGCGTCGCTGCACCGGCGGCTCGACCGGCTGGCCGAGGCCGGGCAGGCCGACGTCGACCAGGTCTTCGGCGCGCGGCCGAGCGCGAAACCCGTGCTGCCCAAGGGACTCACCGCCGAGACCGCGCGGCTGGTGGAGACCGCGCTGCGGGGCGCGTCCGGCGGGATGTCCGCGAGCGAATGCGCCGAGGCGACCGGTGTCGCGCGGGTGAGCGCGCGCCGGTACCTGGAGCATTTCGTGGCGACGGGGAAGGCCGAGGTGACCCTCAAGTACGGCGGGACGGGGCGGCCTGAACGCCGCTACCTCTGGTCCTGACCGCCTCCGCCGCAATTAGTCACCTACTTGCGTGTGTTCGCGACCTCGACGTCGGCGCGGAGCCCGGCGATCAGGCGGGCGAGGCCGTATTCGAAGGAGGCGGCCGGATCCTCGTCGTGGTCGCCCTCGACGTGCTGCTGTTCGTCGATCGCGCAGCCGAGGGTGTACCGGCTGATCGCGAGGATCGCGTGCGTCGCGTCCTCTTCGGTGAAACCGGCTCGCAGCAACGGTTTGGTCAGCGGCGCCAGCGCCGACCGGCAGGCCGGGCGGGTGCCCGCGTGCAGGCGGGCACCGTCCCGGTAGGACAGCAGCGTGCGGCGGATGGTGCGGGCGCGCCGGGCCAGCCACTCGGCCCAGTCGTCCATCGCCGCGGGATCGTCCAGCGGGGCGAGCCGGTCGTCCAGCATGGTCTCGGCCATCTGATCGAGCAACGCCTGCTTGCTCTTGAAGTGCGTGTAGAGCGCGGGACCTCGCACGCCGAGCTTCTCCCCGAGCTTGCGCAGGCTCAATCCGTCCAGCCCGACCTCGTCGAGGAGTTCCAGCGCGGCTCGAACGTAGCCATCCCGTCTCACGACCATGCGCACACCTTCGCCGGTCCGTATCGGACTTGACAACTCGGCCTTATCTTATCACTGTTAAGATCTTAATGGCGATAAGATCGGCTGGTAGGATGATCGGGAGTCCCGAGGAGCGCATAACCCCGGCGTGGCTCCTCGTCCGCGTCGAATCGTCCACAGTGGACTGATGGCTCCGGTGGGTTTGTTCCCGTCCGGAGGTCCCCGAAGGTTCCGAATCCCGTGGGCCGGTCCCCGCCGTGGCCTTCGGGACAGTCGGTGGACAACGCCGTAGGCTCAGGTGAATGAGCACGGCATCCACCTCGGAGCATCCGATGGTCGAAACCCGGCACCAGACCCAGTTGCTCACCCTGTTGCGGGATGAGGGACCGATGTCCCGGGTCGAACTGGGGGAGCGACTGGAACTTCCGCGTGCCCGGGTGGGGGCCGAGGTCGCGCGGCTGGCCGAGGTCGGCCTCGTCGAGACCGCGGGTCCGTCGGCGAGCCGCGGCGGCAGGCGGTCCACCCTGGTGCGGCTGGCGGGAGACCTGCGGGTGCTGTCGGTCGACGTCGGCGCGACCTCGGTCGGGGTCGCCCTCACCGACGCTTCGTGCGAGGTGCTGGTGCACACCGTCGAGGACTGCGACGTCCGGCAGGGCCCGCACGCCGTGCTCAAACGCGTCGTCGCCCTGGCGGAGAAGATCCGCGAAGAGGCGCCGGGCAAGCTGATCGCCGCCGGGATCGGGCTCCCGGGGCCGGTGAGTTTCGCCGAGGGCATGGCGGTCGCGCCGCCGATAATGCCCGGCTGGGACCGGTTCTCCGTGCGCGACCATCTCGGCGGGCTGCTGCGCTGCCCGGTCACCGTCGACAACGACGTGAACTCGATGGCGCTCGGGGAACGGCACGCCGGCGTCGCCCGCTCCATCGACGACCTGGTGTTCGTCAAGATCGGTACCGGTATCGGCTGCGGGATCGTGCTGGGCGGCAAGGTGTACCGCGGCGTCGCCGGAACCGCGGGCGACATCG
Organism: Amycolatopsis decaplanina DSM 44594; assembly: GCF_000342005.1. Taxonomy (GTDB): domain Bacteria; phylum Actinomycetota; class Actinomycetes; order Mycobacteriales; family Pseudonocardiaceae; genus Amycolatopsis; species Amycolatopsis decaplanina. Next base: position 428,804 of record NZ_AOHO01000074.1, on the reverse strand, counting down.
GGCACATCCGCCTCGACGACTACGGGCCGACCTGCGCCTGCGGTGAGACAGGCTGCCTCGAGGCGTACTTCGGCGGCGCCGCGCTGGCTCGCGACGGGCTGACGCTGGCGCGCAGCGGCCGGTCGACGTATCTCGCCGACGTCGTCGCGGCCCGTGGCGCGATCACCGCGCAGGACGTCGGCCGCGCGGCGGCTTCGGGCGACTTCGGCGCGGTCAACCTGATCCGCGACGGCGGGCGGCGGCTCGGGCAGGTGGTCGCCTCGCTGGTGAGTTTCGTGAACCCGGGCATGGTCGTGATCGGCGGCGGCGTGGCGCAGCTCGGGCATCAGCTGCTCGCCGAGATCCGCAGCTCGGTCTACCGGCGGTCGCTGCCGCTCGCGACCGGGAACCTGCCGATCGTGCTGTCCGAGCTGGGGGACACCGCCGGAGTCATCGGGGCCGCTTGGTCGGCGACGGACCGGGCGTTCACGCTGAGCAGCTGACCGCCCGTGCGGCACGTTGAGCACCCACCTGATTCCGATTAGTAACGTCAAGATCGTACAGACTTTCGCTCGAAAAGTACGAAAGTCTGCGCCGAATCGGACGGCTATTCGGGTGACGACGGGCATTTCTGTCTCGTTGTCACCTTGACGAGTGACAGGCGCCACCCTACTTTCGCTGGCTAAGTAACAAAGTTTGTTACGGCCGATTCGTAAGTGAGGGCAGTGTGGCCGCGACCGAACCCGGGCAGCTCGACCCGGTCAGCCCACGCACGGCGAACCTCGCCGCGCTCCTGCGGGCGTTGCGTGCGGGGCCGCTCTCGCGTACCCAGCTCGCGGCGCGCTGCGGGCTCACCAAGGCGGCCGTCTCCGGGTTGATCACCGAGCTGTCCGAACGCGGTCTCGTCCGCTCCGCCGGGCTCCAGGGCGGCGGCAACGGCAGGCCCAGCCAGCTGGTCGAGCTGAACGGCGCCAGCGCCTGCGGGCTCGCGCTCAGCGTCGAGGCCGATCGCTTCGCCGCCGTCGTCACGAACCTCGACGGCCGTGTCGTGGCCGAGCGCACCGAGACCGCCGACGTCGCCGCGCTCGGGCTGCACCGGAGCATGGACGAACTCGCCTTCCTCGCCCGGCAGCTGCTGCTCGGCGACCAGCCGGTCGGGGTCACCGTCTCGGTGCCAGGGCTGGTCGATTCGGCCGCCGCCGTGCTGCGGTTCGCACCGACCCTGCGCTGGCGCGACGCCGAGATCGCCGACCTCCTCGCCGCCCGGCTCGGCCTGACGGTCGACGCCATCAGGGTCGACAACGAAGCCAACCTCGGCGCCGTCGGCGAAGTGGTCGCCGGAGTCGGCCGCGGCGTGCGGGAGCTCTTCTATCTCAGTGGCGGGACGGGCGTCGGCGGCGGACTCGTGTCCGGTGGCACGATCCTGCGCGGTGCCAGGGGTTTCGCCGGCGAGGTCGGGCACATCACCGTCGACCCGTCGGGCGAGCAGTGCCCTTGCGGCCGGGTCGGTTGCCTGGAGACCAAGGCCGGGCTCAGCGCCGTGCTGCGCGGCGCCGCCTCGCCCGGCGACCCGTTGCACGATCCCGCGCTCGGCGTCGACGGCCGGGTGGGACTGCTCAAGCACCGCGTGCGGCGTGGTGACCAGCGCGCGGTCGCGGCGGTTTCGGAACTCGGGGTCGCGCTCGGCATCGCGGTGTCCACTGTGGTCGATGTGCTCGACCCGGACGTCGTCGTCCTCGGCGGCTACTTCGCCGAACTGGGCGAATGGCTGGTCGAGCCGGTGCGCCGTGAACTGTCCGCGCGTCCGCTCGGGCACGAACCCGCTTGCCGCGTCGAGCCGTCGCCGCTGGGTACCACCGCCCCGCTGCGCGGCGCCGCGCATCTCGCCACCGAACGGCTTTTCGCCGACCCGACGCTAGTTCCCGTAGTCACGAGTTCGTCGATAGACACAGCGGAGGCTCCGGCATGACCCTGCTATCCGTCCGGGGGATCGTGAAGACCTTCCCGGGGGTGCGTGCGCTCGACGGCGTCGACTTCGACGTCGAACCCGGTGAGGTGCACTGTCTCCTCGGTCAGAACGGCGCGGGCAAGTCCACGCTGATCAAAACCCTCGCCGGGGCGCACCGTCCCGACGGCGGCGAGATCTTCTGGCAAGGCGAGCCGGTCACGCTGCCGTCGCCGGTCGCCGCGTTGAAGATCGGCATCGCGACCATGTATCAGGAACTCGACCTGGTGCCAGGGCTTTCCGTGGCGGACAACATCTTCCTCGGCCGCGAGCGCGCGTCGTTCGGGTTCACGCGGATCAGCGAGTCCCGGAACAAGGCCGCCAAGCTGATGGCCCGGCTCGGACATCCCGAGATCGCGCCGTCGACCGAGGTCGGCAAGCTCTCCGCCGCCGGCCAGCAGCTGGTCTCGATGGCGCGGGCGCTCGCGTACGACGCGAAGCTGCTGGTGATGGACGAGCCCACCGCGGCGCTGGCGGGGGAAGAGGTCGACAACCTGTTCCGCATCGTCGGCGAGCTGACCGCCGAGGGTGTCGCGATCATCTACATCTCCCACCGGCTCGAAGAACTACGCCGGATCGGCCACCGCGTCACCGTGCTCAAGGACGGCAAGACCGTCTCCACCGGCCTCGACGCCAAAAAGACGCCGACCTCCGACCTCGTCGCGCTGATGGCGGGCCGCAAGGTCGAAACCGTGTTCGGCCCTCGTCATCAGGAGCACGTCGACCCGGACAAGGAAGTCCTCAAGGTGGAGAACCTGACCACCGTCGGCGAGTTCGAGAACGTGAGCTTCACCGTGCACGCCGGTGAGGTCGTCGGGATCGCGGGCCTCGTCGGCTCGGGACGCAGCGAACTGCTGGAGACGATCTTCGGCGCGCGCAAGCAGGACACGGGTTCGGTGTCGGTCGACGGCGAGCCGGTCCGGCCGGGCAGCGTGTCCGCGGCGGTCAAGGCCGGGATCGGCCTGGCGCCGGAGGAACGCAAGAGCCAGGGGCTGCTGCTGGACCTGCCCGTCGTGCACAACGTGACCCTGGCGAGCCTGAGCAAGTACGCGACGTTCGGTTTCACCGAGCGGGGCAAGGAACTCGACGACGCCGGGGAAAGCCTGCGGCGCCTCGATCTCCGGCCCGCCGACCCGCACCGGATCATCCGCACGCTGTCCGGCGGAAACCAGCAGAAGGCGGTGCTCGCCCGCTGGCTGGTCCGCGGCTGCCGGGTTCTGCTGCTGGACGAGCCGACGCGAGGGGTCGACGTCGGCGCGCGGGCGGAGCTGTACCGGCTGATCGAAGAACTCGCCGCGACGGGGGTCGCGATCGTGCTGGTCAGCAGCGAGATCCCCGAAGTGCTCGGACTGTCCGACCGGGTGCTGGTGCTGCGTGAAGGACGTGTCCTGGCTGAAAAGCCGTCTGCGGAGCTGACAGAGGCGGATGTGCTCGACGTGATTCTCGAAGGGAGTGCGGCGTGACCGACCAAGCCGAATCGGTGCGTACGGAGAGCGCCGGGAAGGAACCCTTGCCCCCCAAGCTCGAGTCCAATAGAAGAAGCGGCTTCAAGTTCGCCGCCGACCCCCGGTTGCTCGGGCTGGCCGGTGTGCTGGTGATCCTGTGCGTCGTGGGGCAGGTGACCCGGCCCGACCAGTTCTTCACCGACGGCAACATCTCCACGATCCTGCGGCTCGCCGCGGCCATCGGGGTGGTCAGCGTCGGAATGACGTTCGTGATCATCGCCGGTGGTATCGACCTCTCGGTCGGGTCGATCGTGGCGCTCTCCAGCGTCTGGCTGACCACCTTGGCCACCCAGTCCTACGGCCCGTGGGTGATGATCCTTTGTGGACTCCTGGTCGGCCTCGGCTGCGGGCTGATCAACGGGATCCTGGTCTCCTACGGGAAGATCGTGCCGTTCATCGCGACATTGGCGATGTACGTCTCGGCGCGCGGTCTCGCGGAACGCATCAGCGGCCGACGCACGCAGGTGGTGTCCGAGGCGGGCTTCCTGGACTTCTTCCGCGGCGACCTGCTCGGCGTCCCGGTGCTGATCTGGATGTTCGCGCTGGTGTTCGCGATCGGCTGGGTGGTGTTGAACCGCACCACGTTCGGCCGCCGCACGTTCGCGGTCGGCGGCAACGCCGAGGCGTCGCGGCTGGCGGGCATCAACGTCAAGCGGCACACCGCACTCGTCTACGGCGTCGCCGGCCTGTGCTGCGGTATCGCCGCGCTGATGGTCGTCGCCCGCACCACCGCGGGCGCCTCGACCAACGGCATGCTCTACGAGCTCGACGCCATCGCGGCGGTCGTCATCGGCGGCACCCTGCTCACCGGTGGCCGCGGCTCGCTCATCGGCACCCTGATCGGCGTGCTGATCTTCACCGTGCTGTCCAACATCTTCACGCTCAACAACCTGGACACCGACATCCAGAACATCGCCAAGGGCGTGATCATCGTGCTGGCCGCGCTGCTGCAGTTCCGCTCCGTCAAGAAGACCAAGACGAGTACTTAGTGGTCACCCCCGTCACCGTGGATGGAGAGTCCTCATGACCGAACAATCCCTGCATCGCCGACGTTTCCTGCTGGGAGGCGCGGCCGTCGGAGCGGGTGCGCTGCTGACCGCGTGCACCTCGAACGAGGCACCGGCGCAGAACAACGCGGCCAACGTGGCCAACGCCGGGGCGAACTCGCAGCCCGGAACCCCGGTCACCATCGGGTTCTCGGCCCCGGCCGCGGACCACGGCTGGATGGCGGCCATCACCAAGAACGCCCGCGCGCAGGCGCAGAAGTTCAGTGAGGTCACGCTCAACGCGACCGAGGGCACCAACGACGTCAACCAGCAGATCTCCCAGGTCGAGACCTTGATCAACGCCAAGGTCAACGTGCTGGTGATCCTGCCGTTCGACGGCAAGGCGCTGACCGCGGTCGGCCAGCAGGCGATGGACACCGGGATCCAGGTGATCAACCTGGACCGCGTCTTCGACACCCCGCTCGCGTACCGCACCTGGATCGGTGGCGACAACTACCGCATGGGCGTCAACGCCGGGAACTACATCGCCCAGCAGATGAAGGCGAAGAACATCGCCAGCCCGGTCATCGGCGAGGTCGCGGGAATCGACTCGCTGCCGCTGACCCAGGAACGCAGCAAGGGCTTCAAGGACGCCTTGACCCGTCAGGGTTTCACGGTCGGCCCGCGGGTCGCCGCGGAATTCACGCCGGAGTCCGGCGAGAAGCAGACTTCGAACCTGCTGCAGTCCGCGTCCAAATTGGACGCCCTGTGGAACCACGACGACGACCAGGGGGTCGGGGTCATCGCGGCGATCAACAACGCCAACCGCAAGGACTTCCTGATGGTCGGCGGCGCGGGTTCGAAGAACGCGATGAACCTGATCAAATCCGACGCCGAACCGCTGAAGGCGACGGTGCTCTACAGCCCGTCGATGGCGTCTTCGGCGATCTCGCTCGCGCGGCTCCTCGGCCAGGGCAAGGGAGCCGGCGACTTCGCCGAGCACGAGATCCCCGCCGAGATCACCACGTACTCCGCGGTGGTCACCAAGGAGAACGTCGACAAGTACATGGACGTCGGCTTCGACTCGTAAACCCGCGTACCCGACACACGCAAGCGGAGACATAGGAGGGGCATGAGCACGGCAAGGGAAACGATCGGGATCGGCATGGTGGGCCACGCGTTCATGGGTGCGGTGCATTCGCACGCGTGGCGCAGCGTGCATCGGTTCTTCACGCCACCGCTGATCCCGAGACTCGCCGTGCTCGGCGGCCGTGACGAGGTGCGGACGAAGGCCGCGGCGGAACGGTTCGGCTGGGAAGACGTCGAGACGGATTGGCGCGCGCTGATCGCCCGCGACGACGTCGACCTGGTCGACATCTGCACGCCGGGCGACAGCCACGCCGAGATCGCGATCGCCGCGCTCGAAGCCGGGAAGCACGTGCTGTGCGAGAAGCCGCTGGCGAACACCCTCGCCGAGGCCGAAGCGATGGCCGAGGCGGCGGCGAAGGCGCGGGCCGGCGGTGTCCGGTCGATGGTGGCCTTCAACTACCGCCGGGTGCCCGCGCTCGCGCACGCCAGGAAGCTGGTCGCGAGCGGGGCGCTCGGCGAGATCCGCCACGTGCGGTCGGTGTACCTGCAGGACTGGCTGTCCGACGCCCAGTCGCCGATGACCTGGCGGCTGCACAAGGACAAGGCGGGCTCCGGCGCGCTGGGCGACCTCGGCGCGCACATCGTCGACGCCGCCCAGTTCGTCACCGGCGAGACGATCACCGGGGTTTCCGCGCTGACCAACACCTTCGTCAAGGAACGGCCGGACGGCGACGGCGGCACCGGGCAGGTGACCGTCGACGACACCGCGTTGTTCCTCGGCCGGTTCACCGGCGGGGCGGTGGCGAGTTTCGAGGCGACCCGGTTCGCGCTGGGCCGCAAGAACGCGATGCGGCTGGAGATCAACGGGTCGAAGGCGAGCCTGGCGTTCGACTTCGAGTCGATGAACGAACTGTCCTTCTTCGACGGCGGCCAGCCCGCCACCGAGGCCGGGTTCCGCCGGATCCTGGTCACCGAACCAGAGCATCCGTACGTCGGGGTGTGGTGGCCGCCGGGGCACCTCCTCGGCTACGAGCACACCTTCACCAACGAGGTCGCCGATCTGCTCACCGCGATCGGCGAAGGCACGGATCCCGAACCGTCCTTCGAGGACGGGTTGAGGGTTCAGCGGGTCCTGGACGCGGTCGAGCGCAGCGCGTCCGAAGAGGCGCGATGGACCGCTGTGCCCGGCGTCACCACGAAGGGAAGTAACTGAGGAGTAGATCCAGCCGAAAGTCGCATGACGGCTATCACTGCGACTTGGTTCGATCCGAAACATCCGACCATCGGAGGTTGGGGTTCTCGGGTTTGGGAAAGGTGGAGAAATGCCTGCTCACGAGCGTACGGGCATCTGGTTGATCGGGGCGAGGGGGTCTGTCGCCACCACTGCCGCGGTAGGGCTCCTCGCTCTCCGCGCGGGGGTGACGGGCGGTGGCGGCTGCGTCACCGAACTGCCCGCGTTCGCCGGGGTTCCGTTGCCGGGCTGGGACGATCTGGTCCTCGGCGGGCACGACATCGTGCACACCCCGCTGGAGAAGCGCGCCGAACAGCTGGCACACGCCGGTGTCTTCGGGCACTCCGTGTTCTCCGCGGTCCGGTCCGGGCTGGCCGAGGTGGACGCCGAGATCCGCGACGGCTACCACCCGGCGACGCACACCGGAGCACAGGCCGACGCGGCCGCCCGGCTCACGGCGGACATCCGGGCTTTCGCCGACCGGCACGACCTCGCGCGGGTCGTGGTGGTCAACGTGTCCTCCACCGAGGCCCCGTGTCCCCACCTGCCCGAACACGACGACCTCGACGCTCTCGGAGAGGCTTTGGCCGACCCCGCGCGGGCGGTGCTCCCGTCGAGTTCCCTGTCGGCCTACGCGGCGCTGAAGGCGGGGAGCCCGTACGTCGAGTTCACGCCGTCCGCCGGGATCACCCTGCCCGCGCTGCGGAAGCTCGCCGAGCGGGAAGGCCTGCCGTACGCGGGTTGCGACGGCAAGACCGGTGAGACGCTGCTGCGCACCGTCCTCGCGCCGATGTTCAGCGCGCGGGCGCTGAAGGTCCGCTCCTGGGCGGGCACCAACCTGCTGGGCGGCGGCGACGGCGAGACCCTCGCCGACCCGGTGACCGCGAACAGCAAGCTGGAATCCAAGGCCCGTGGGCTCGCGGCGCTGCTCGGCGAAGACGTCACCGCGCCGCTGCACATCGACAACGTGCCCGACCTCGGCGAGATCAAGACCGCCTGGGACCACGTGTCGTTCGAGGGTTTCCTCGGCGCGCGCATGAGCCTGCAGTTCACCTGGACCGGTTACGACTCCGCGCTCGCGGCACCGCTGATCCTCGACCTCGCCCGCTTCGTCACCGCGGCGCACGCCGACGGCCAGAGCGGCGCGCTGACCGAACTCGGCTTCTTCTTCAAGGATCCGCTGGGCAGCGACGAGCACCGGTTCGCCGAGCAGACCGCCCGCCTGATCACCTGGGCGGCCGCACTGTGAAGGCTTATGCGGAACTCGTGCGGGCGCCCGCGGCGCTGACGGTGCTCGGCGACACGGTCGCCGGGTCCGCCGCGGCGGGGCTCAAGATGACCGGACGACGGCTGCTGCTGCCGTTGTCCTCGGTCGCCTTCTACTGGGCCGGGATGGCCCTCAACGACTGGGCGGACCGGAAGCTCGACGCCGTGGAGCGTCCCGAGCGGCCGATCCCGTCCGGGCGGGTGAGCGCGGGCGCGGCACTCACCACTGGTGCCGCGCTGACCGCGGCCGGGCTGGGCCTGGCCGCGCTCGGCGGCGGGCGTCAGGCGATGCGCGTCGCGGTCCCGCTCGCGGCCGCGGTGTGGGCCTACGACACCGTGCTCAAGCCGACCCCGGCCGGACCGGTCGCGATGGCGGCCTGCCGCACTCTCGACGTCCTGCTGGGGGCGGGCGACGACCCGAAGAAGGCGGCCACCGCTGCCGCGGCGGTGGGTGTCCACACGCTCGGCGTCACGGCGCTGTCCACCGGGGAGGTCCACGGCGCGAATCCGGCGACGGCCCGCGCCGCACTGGCCACCAGCTGTGCGGCGACAACGTTGGCATTGACCGGGCCGGCACGTGGAGGCTGGCATCGCGCGGCCTCGATGGCGGCCGGTTCGGGCTACGCGGGGCTGGTCGGCCGGGCGCAGGCGGACGCCGTCCGCGACCCATCGGCGAAGTCCGTGCGCTCGGCGACCAAGAACGGCATCCACGGCATGGTCCCGCTGCAGGCGGCGGTCACGGCCAAGGGCTCGGTACTGGGGGCGGCGCTGGTCGCGGCCGCGCTGCCGATCGCCCGCAAGCTGTCGAGGAAGGTGAGCCCCACATGACGTTTTCCCTCGGATACGGCACCAACGGTTTCTCCAACCACCGCCTCGACGACGCGCTCGCGATCATCGCCGACCTCGGGTACACCGGGGTGGCGCTGACGCTGGACCACGACCATCTCGACCCGTTCGCCGACGATCTGGTGCGGCAGGTCGACCACGTGGCTTCGCGGCTTTCGTCGCTCGGCCTGAACCGGGTCGTCATCGAGACGGGCGCGCGGTACCTGCTCGACCCGTGGCGCAAGCACTCGCCGACGCTGCTCTCGGACGACCCCGCGCGGCGGATCGACTTCCTGGCGCGGGCCCTGCGAATCGCCGGGGACCTCGGCGCCGACTGTGTCTCCTTCTGGTCTGGTGTGTCCACTGTGGACGCCGATCTGGCCTGGTCCCGGTTGCGTGACGGTGTCGCGGTGGTCCTGGAGCACGCCGCGCGGCTGAACGTCCGGCTGGCGATGGAACCCGAGCCCGGGCACCTCGTGCAGCACCTGAGCCAGGTCCTGGACCTGCGCAAGGAACTCGGCGAGCCGGAGCTGTTCGGCGTCACGCTCGACGTCGGGCACTGCGTCGCCGTCGAGCCGGTCAACGCGGCCGAATGCGTCCGTCTCGCCGGTCCGCTGCTGTGGAACGTGCAGCTGGACGACATGCTGCCGAGGGTCCACGAGCATCTCGAGTTCGGCGACGGGCACCTGGATCTGCCGGGGACGCTCGCCGCGCTGGCGGAGATCGGCTACACCGGGCTGGCCGCGGTCGAGCTGCCCCGGCACAGCCACGCCGCGCCGGACACCGCACGCCGGGCCTTCGACGCGCTCACCGCGGCGATGCCGCAGACGTGGTCGGCCAAGGCGGAACGCCGGATCCGGGAGAAGCCTTCGGTGATCGGCTCGATCTTCCCGGCCGTCGGCCGCGAGGTCGGTCGTGAGGCGCTGCGCCCGGACACCGATCCGCAGGGCCTGGTCCACGGCACCGTCGACGACCGGGCACGGGTCCGGCTCGTGTCGGTCCTGGCCGAAGTCCTCGACGACGCGGCGCTGGCCGCGGAACTGCGCGATCTCTACCGCTACGGCGACGACGCCGAGCGGCGCGGGGTCTTGCGAGCGCTCAACGGGCTTCAGTCCCCGGGCGCCGAAGTCACCGACGCCGGTATCAAGCTGGTCGAAGACGCCTTGCGCGCCAACGACATCAGGTTGGTCGCCGCCGCCATGGGTGCGTTCGCCCGGTTCCTGGACGATCACACCTGGCGCCACGGCGTCCTCAAATGCGTCTTCGTCGGTGTGCCGCTGGCCGCCGTCGCGGACCTCACTTCCCGCGCGGACGACGAGCTGAGGCGCATGCTCGCCGATTTCGCCGACGAACGCAGGGCGGCCGGACGTGACGTACCCGCCGACGCCCTCGAACTCCTCAAGGAGAACTGAGCCAGTGCGTATCTTCGATCCCCACATCCACATGTCCTCCCGGACCACCGACGACTACGAAGCCATGTACGCGGCCGGTGTCCGCGCGCTGGTCGAACCCGCGTTCTGGCTGGGGCAGCCGCGCACAAGCGTCGGCTCGTACACCGACTACTTCGACGCGCTCATCGGCTGGGAGCGGTTCCGTGCCGCCCAGTTCGGCATCCGGCACCACTGCACGATCGCGCTGAACCCCAAGGAGGCCAACGACCCCCGCTGCCGTGAGGTGCTCGACGTGCTCCCGAGGTACCTGGCGAAGGACGGCGTGGTCGCGGTCGGCGAGGTCGGCTACGACTCGATGACCAAGGAGGAGGACGAGGTCTTCTCGCAGCAGCTGGCGATGGCGCTGGAGCACGACCTCCCGGTCCTGGTGCACACCCCGCACCGCGACAAGCTCGAAGGCACCAAGCGCACCCTCGACGTCGTCCGCGAGGCCGGCGTCGCGCCGGAGCGCGTGGTCGTCGACCACCTCAACGAGGTCACCGTCAAGCTGGTCAAGGACTCCGGCGCCTGGATGGGCTTCTCCATCTATCCGGACACCAAGATGGACGAGCACCGGATGGTCGAGATCCTTCGCCAGTACGGTCTCGACCAGATGATCGTCAACTCGGCCGCCGACTGGGGCCGGTCCGATCCGCTGAAGACCGCCAAGACCGGGCAGGCGATGCTCGACGGCGGGTTCACCGACGCCGACGTCGACAAGGTGCTGTGGCAGAACCCGGTCGACTTCTACGGGCTCAGCGGCAGGCTCACGCTCGACCCGCTGCCCGGGTTCACCGGCGAGGCCGTGACGTTCGAGGGCAACTCGGTGCTGCGAGGTGCCCGCAAATGATCTCCTACTGCACGAACGTCCACCCCGCGGAAGACGTCGACGGCATCGTCACGCAACTGGAGCGGTACGCGCTCCCGGTGCGCGAGCGGCTGGGCGCCGACAAGCTCGGCGTCGGGCTGTGGCTCTCCGCACCCGTCGCGCGCGGGCTCGCCGATGACGCCGAGGCGCGCAAGCGCTTCCGCGCCGAACTCGATGCCCGCGGGCTGTCGGTGTACACGCTCAACGCGTTCCCGTACGGCGGTTTCCACGACGACGTCGTCAAGCACGCGGTCTACCGTCCTGAGTGGACTCATCCGGACAGGCTCGCGTACACGATCGACTGCGTGAACGTGCTGTCCGACCTGCTCGCCGAAGACGCGACGTACGGCAGCATCTCCACGTTGCCGCTCGCGTGGCGAGAGCCGTGGACCGAGCAGGACGACCGCCACGCGGCCGAGGCTTTCGACCAGGTCGTCCGGGCGATCGGTGACCGGCCGATCAAACTGGCCGTCGAGCCGGAGCCCGGCTGTGTGCTCGACACTGTCGCCGACGCGCTGGGCTGGCTGTCCGGCCGGGCCGACCCGGAGCACGTCGGGCTGTGCCTGGACACCTGTCACCTCGCGGTGTCGTTCGCCGACCCGGCGGAGACCTTGGCCGCGATCGCGAAGTCCGATGTGGACATCGTCAAGGTGCAGGCTTCCGCCGCCCTGCACGTCGATGACCCCGCCGAGGCGAAGGAAGCGCTGGCGGCGTTCGCCGAACCGCGCTACCTGCACCAGGTCCGCGAGTTTTCGGGAGGTGTCGTGCGCAAGGCCGACGACCTGCCCGACGCGTGGACCGACCTGCCGGGGGAGGGGCCGTGGCGCGTGCACTTCCACATGCCGCTGCACCAGGCCCCGGCCGCGCCACTGTCCACCACGACCGACGTCCTGCACACCGTCGCCGCCGGGCTGCCCGGCGAACCGCATATCGAGGTCGAGACCTACACCTGGAGCGTGCTCCCGGACGCGGGCGACCTCGTCGGCGGGATCGCCGCGGAACTCGAGTGGGCACAGGCGAACCTCGTCAAGGAAGGGGTGTCCGCGTGAAACCCTTGGTCGTCATCGACGTCGTCGGGCTGACCCCGAAGGCGTTGCGGGACATGCCGAAACTGTCCGCCGTCGCCCGCGACGGCTGGCAGGCCGAACTGGGCACGGTGCTGCCCGCCGTCACCTGCAGCGCGCAGTCGACGTTCCTCACCGGGCTCATGCCCGCGCAGCACGGGATCGTCGGCAACGGCTGGTACTTCCGCGAACTCGGTGAGATCTTCCTGTGGCGCCAGCACAACCGGCTCGTCGGTGGTGAGAAGCTGTGGGAGACCGCGCGGGCGGCGCATCCCGGCTACACGTCGGCGAACGTCTGCTGGTGGTACGCGATGGGGATGAGCACCGATGTCACGGTGACCCCTCGGCCGATTTACCACGCCGACGGCCGCAAGTCACCGGATGCCTACGTGCGGCCACCGGAGCTGCACGACCGGCTGACCGGTGCGCTGGGGGAGTTCCCGCTCTTCCAGTACTGGGGTCCGACGGCGTCGCTCAAGTCGAGCAAGTGGGTCATCGGCGCGTCGCGGCAGATCCTGCGGGAGAAGCGGCCGGATCTGCTGCTGACCTACGTCCCGCACCTGGACTACGACCTGCAGCGCTTCGGCCCCGACGCGCCACAGGCTCGGAAAGCCGCGCGGGAGCTGGACAACGCGCTCGCGCCGCTGCTCGACGACGCCCGCGACGCAGGGGCGACCGTGATCGCGCTCAGCGAGTACGGGATCACGAACGTCAGCAGGCCGGTCGACATCAACCGGGCACTGCGGCGCGAGGGGCTGCTGGAGGTCTACACCCAGGCGGGCATGGAGTACCTCGACCCGTGGGCGTCGCGCGCGTTCGCCGTCGCCGACCACCAGGTCGCGCACGTCTACGTCCGCGACTCCTCCGATGTGGAGCGAGTGCGCGGAGTCGTCGGCGAGCTGACCGGCGTCGACGAGGTGCTCGACCGCGAGGCACAGGCTCGTTACGGGTTGGATCACGAACGCGCCGGCGAACTCGTCGCGGTCGCGGAGCCGGATTCGTGGTTCACCTACTACTACTGGCTCGACGACGAGCGGAAGCCCGACTTCGCGCGCGGCGTCGAGATCCACCGCAAGCCGGGTTACGACCCCGCCGAGCTGTTCTTCGACCCGGAGGACAAGTTCGCCAAGGCGCGGGCCGGGCTCAACCTGGCGAAGAAGTTCGCCGGGCTCCGGTACGCGATGGACGTGGTCCCGACCGATCCGCGCTGGGTGCGCGGTTCGCACGGACGGCTCCCGGATTCCGCGGAGGACGGTCCGGTGCTGCTCTGCTCCGACCCGGCCTTCCAGCCGTCCGGTCGCATCGGGGCGACCGACGTCCACCCGCTGCTGTTGTCGCTGCAAGGCCTGAAGTGAACGGGACACGCGTGCTTGGAGGCGGAACACACGTGATTGGAGACCGAACACCGTGATCCGCCTATAGGCACGCGTGATCCGCCTCCAATCACCGCAAGTCCTTCCTTGATCGCCGCCGCTCATCGAAAGGATCGCTACTGCTATGTCTTTGAAACGACGATTGGGTGTGCTCGTCACATCCATGGTCACGGCTCTGACAGGCGTCGCGCTACCGATGCAAACCGCATCGGCGCACGAAGCGGCGACGGTGCTCGTGTTCTCCAAGACCGCGGGCTTCCGGCACGATTCGATCCCCGACGGGATCAAGGCGATCAAGGAACTGGGTGCGCAGCACCACTTCGGGGTGGAGGCCACCGAGGACGCGGCCGCTTTCACCGACGCGAACCTCAAGCGGTTCAACGCGGTGGTCTGGCTTTCCACCACCGGTGACGTGCTGAACGCGGACCAGCAGGCCGCGTTCGAGCGGTACGTGAAGGGAGGCGGCGGGTACGTGGGCGTGCACGCCGCCTCCGACACCGAGTACGACTGGCCCTGGTACGGCGAACTGGTCGGGGCCTACTTCAAGTCCCACCCGCAGATCCAGCAGGCGAACGTCAAGGTCGAAGACCACGAGCACGTGTCCACTCATGCTCTTCCGGAGACCTGGCCGCGTACGGACGAGTGGTACAACTACCGGGAGAATCCGCGAAGCGACGTCCATGTGCTCGCGAGCCTGGACGAGAAGAGCTACCAGCCCGGCGACGGCGCGATGGGCGATCACCCGATCGCCTGGTGCCACGAGAACTCCGGCGGCCGCTCCTGGTACACCGGCGGCGGGCACACCAAGGCCTCCTACGCCGAACCGGCCTTCCGCTCGCATCTGGCTGGCGGCATCAAGTACGCCACCAAGCTGAGCGAGGCGGGCTGCGCCAAGGAGACCCAGGAGGATCCGGTCGACGCGGACTTCGACCAGATCACCCTGGCCAAGGGCGAGGAAAAGACCGGCGAGCCGATCGCGCTCTCCGTGCTGCCCAACCGCGACGTCCTGCACACCTCGCGCGACGGGCGCGTCTGGTACACCAGCTCCTCCGCGACGACCTCGCTGGCCGGGCAGATCCCCGTCTACAACCACGACGAGGACGGCCTCCAGGGTGTCGCCATCGACCCGGACTTCACCAAGAACCGCTGGGTCTACCTGTACTACGCGCCCAAGCTGAACACCCCGGCCGGTGACGCGCCGGAGAACGGCACCCCGGCCGACTTCGAACCGTTCAAGGGCTACAACCAGCTCTCCCGGTTCAAGCTGGGCACCGACAACAAACTCGACCTCGCGAGCGAGCAGAAGATCCTTCAGGTCCCGGCCGAACGCGGTATCTGCTGCCACGCCGGCGGCGAGATCGACTTCGACGCGCAGGGCAATCTTTATCTGTCCACAGGGGACGATTCCAACCCGTTCTCGTCCGACGGTTTCACCCCGATCGACGAACGCGCCGACCGCAACCCGGTCTACGACGCGCAGCGCACCTCCGGCAACACCAACGACCTGCGTGGCAAGGTGCTGCGGATCAAGGTCGGGGGAGGAGGCAAGTACACGATCCCCAAGGGCAACCTGTTCCCGAAGGGCAAGGCCAAGACCAAGCCCGAGATCTACGCGATGGGTTTCCGCAACCCGTTCCGGTTCGCCGTCGACCGCAAGACCGGCTGGATCCACCTCGCCGACTACGGTCCCGACGCCGGTGCGGCCGACCCGAAGCGTGGTCCCGGCGGAACGGTCGAGTTCAACCTGATCAAGAAGCCGGGCAACTTCGGCTGGCCGTACTGCATCGGGGACAACCAGCCGTTCATCGACTACGACTTCGCCACCAAGCAGTCCGGCGCCGCCTTCGACTGCGCCAAGCCGAAGAACACCAGCCCGCGCAACACCGGGCTGACCGATCTGCCGCCGGTCGAGAAGGCGTGGATCCCCTACGACGGTGGTTCCCTGCCGGAGTTCGGCACCGGACCCGAGTCGCCGATGGGCGGCCCTGTCTACCAGTACGACGCGAAGAACCCTTCGCAGACGAAGTTCCCGGAGTACTTCAACGGCAAGACCTTCGCCTACGAATGGGAACGCGGCTGGATCAAGGAGATCACCGTCGGACCGAACGGTGAACGCGGCGCCATCAAGCCGTTCTTCGACTCGATGGACCTCGTCCGCCCGATGAACCTGGAGTTCGGCCCGGACGGCGCGCTCTACGTCCTCGACTACGGCACCGGCTACTTCGGCGGCTCCAAGGAATCCGCCGTCTACCGCATCGACTACACGAAGGGCCGCCGGACGCCGGTCGCCCAGGTGGCCGCGGACAAGACGTCCGGCCAGGCGCCGTTGACCGTCAAGTTCGACCCGTCCGGGACGAACGACCCCGACGGCGGAGCGCTCACCTACGCCTGGGACTTCGACGGGAACGGCACGACCGACTCGACCGAAGCCGCGCCGGTCTCCCACACCTACACCGCGAACGGCCAGTACACGGCGAAGCTCTCGGTCACCGACTCCACCGGGCTGACCGGCTCGGCGAGCGTGGTGGTCACCGTCGGCAACACCGCGCCGGTGGTCACGCTGAAGACGCCGGTCGACGGCAGCGTGTTCAGCTTCGGGGATCAGGTCCCGTTCAAGGTCGAGGTGAGCGACGCCGAGGACAACCCGATCGACTGCTCGAAGGTGACCGTCGAATACATCCTCGGCCACGAGGGCCACGGGCATCCGCTCAGCCGCGCGACCGGCTGTGAGGGCACCATCGCCACGCCCGCCGACGAGGGACACGGCGCCGACGCCAACGTCTTCGGTGTCATCAACGCCAGCTACACCGACAACGGCGGCAACGGCGTGCCCGCACTCACCGGCGAGGCCGAGTCCCTCCTGCAGCCGAAGCTGAAGCAAGCCGAGTTCTACACCCAGTCCAGCGGGATCGAGGTCGTCGCGCACGCCGGCGCCAGTGGCGGCAAACGCGTCGGCCACATCGAATCCGGTGACTGGATCAAATTCGACCCGGTGAACCTCGTGGGTGTCGGCGGCATCGGCTATCGGGTCTCGTCCGGTGGCGCGGGCGGCACGATCGAGGTGCGCTCGGGCGCGGTGGACGGGCCGCTGGTCCAGACGGTCGCCGTCGCCAACACCGGCGGCTGGGACACCTATGCCGACCTCCCGGCCTCCGCCATCACCGACCCCGGCGGCACCGGCGCGCTGTTCCTCGTGTTCCGCGGCGGTTCCGGTGGCTTGTTCGACGTTGACGCGATCACCTTCGAGGAGAACTGATGAGCCGTCCGATCACCTTGTTCACCGGCCAGTGGGCGGATCTCCCGTTCACCGAGGTGTGCAGGCTTGCCGGCGAATGGGGCTACGACGGCCTCGAGATCGCTTGTTCCGGCGACCATTTCGAGGTCGACCGCGCACTGTCCGAAGAGGACTATGTGCCCGGCCGCCTGAAGCTGCTCGCCGAGCACGGCCTCAAGGTGTGGGCCATCTCCAATCACCTCGTCGGTCAGGCCGTCTGTGACGACCCGATCGACGAACGCCACCAGGCCATCATCCCCTCCCGGGTGTGGGGAGACGGTGAACCGGAAGGCGTCCGGCAGCGGGCGGCGAAGGAAATGGCCGACACCGCCCGCGCGGCGGCGAAACTCGGGGTGGACACGGTCATCGGCTTCACCGGTTCGAAGACCTGGAAGTACGTCGCGATGTTCCCGCCGGTCTCGCAGGCGGTCATCGACGAGGGCTACCAGGACTTCGCCGACCGGTGGAACCCCATCCTCGACGTGTTCGACGAGGTGGGCGTGCGGTTCGCCCACGAGGTCCACCCGTCGGAGATCGCTTACGACTACTGGACCACGAAACGTGCGCTCGAAGCTGTCGGCGACCGTCCGGCATTCGGGCTGAATTGGGATCCTTCGCATTTCATCTGGCAGGACCTCGACCCGGTCGGTTTCATCCTCGATTTCGCCGACCGGATCTACCACGTGGACTGCAAGGACACCAGGAAGCGGTTCGACGGACGGAACGGACGGCTCGGCTCGCATCTCCCCTGGGGAGATCCCCGACGTGGCTGGGACTTCGTTTCGACCGGGCACGGCGACGTGCCCTGGGAGGACTGTTTCCGCGCACTGAATTCGATCGGCTACGCCGGTCCGATCTCGGTGGAGTGGGAGGACGCCGGCATGGACCGGCTCCGGGGCGCGGCGGAAGCCGTGACCTATCTGCGGGGGCTCCTGTTCGACAAGCCGTCGGCGGCCTTCGACGCGGCTTTCAGCAACCAGAAGTGAGGGCGGTTTCATGTGCGGTGAAGAAGCTGAGCAGTTCCACTCTCGACGGGCGCTCCTGCGAGGTGCCGCGACGGCGGCCGTCGCGGTCGGCGCGGCGGTAGCCCTGCCGGGCTTGGCCAACGCCTCCGTCTCGACCGGGGCGGAGGCACAGGGTCATGGCCGTGGCCGGGTCCCGGTGGACAAGATCAGCATCCAGCTCTACTCCCTGCGCACCGCGCTGCAGGCCGATCTGCCGGGAACGCTGTCCGCGCTGGCGGACATCGGCTACCGGAAGGTCGAACTGGCGGGCACCTACGGCCGCACGGCCGAGGAGTTCCGCGGTCTGCTGGACAAGAACCACATCAAGGCGACGTCCACGCACGTCGGCATCGACGGTGACCTCGACAAGACCATCGCGGACGCGAAGGTCCTCGGGAACACCCGCGCCAACGTGCCGTGGGCGAACTTCGACACCATCGACGGCTGGAAGCAGTTCGCCGGACGGATGGACACGGCGGCACGGAAGTTCCGCCAGGCCGGTATTCCGCTCGGCTACCACAACCACGCGCACGAGTTCGCGGCCATCGACGGCGTGCGCCCGTACGACGTGCTCACCAGGAACACGAACCCGCGGTACGTGCACCTGGAGATCGACCTGTTCTGGGCGGTGGAAGGCGGGATGGACCCGGTTTCGCTGTACCGGCAGCACTGCCCGCGCGTGGTGCAGTACCACGTCAAGGACCGGACGGCGGCAGGCGAGATGGTCGATCCCGGCAAGGGCGTCATCGACTTCCCCGCCATCTTCCGCCACACCCGTCCCCACCTCGCCGAATACATCGTCGAGCACGACAACCCCACGGATCCCCTGAGCACCGCCCAGACCGGATTCACCTATCTCCGTAACGTCCGCTTCTAGCTGGGGAATCCACAATGGACAAGAACAAACGCGGGCTGTCCCGCAGATCGATGCTCGCGGGCACCGCGGCCGGGGTCATCGCCCCGGTCGTGGTGTCGGCCAGCGCCGGTTCGGCACCGGCCGCCGCGGCCGGGATGACCCGCAACATCACCGTGTACGCCGACTACGTTCCCGGCTCGACCCGGGTCGGTTACGGGCTCGAGCCCGGCAAGCCGACGATCCCCGGGCCGCTCCTGGAGTGCTACGAGGGTGACACGCTGGTGATCGAACTGGTCAACAACACCGACCAGCGGCTGTCGATCCACCCGCACGGTGTCAACTACGACACCAAATCCGACGGCTCGCCCTTCAACGATTCCTTCAACAAACCCTACGAGACCAAGACCTACACCTGGAAGACGCGGACGGCTTACCAGGCGGCCAACGGTTTCTGGATGCCCGGCAGCGCGGGGTACTGGCACTACCACGACCACGCGTTCGGCGGCGACCACGGCACCGCGGGCCTGATGAAGGGCCTCTACGGCGGCCTGATCGTGCGCAAACGCGGGGATCTGCTGCCCAGCAAGCAGTTCACCGTGGTGTTCACCGAGATGTGGATCAACCACCAGGTCGCCCCGAACACGCCGATCTTCGAGGCGAACCTCGGTGAACGCGTCGAGTTCATCTGCATCGGGCACGGCAACCTGATGCACACCTTCCACCTGCACGCGCACCGCTGGGCGGACACCCGCACCGGCATGCTCACCAGCGCGACCGACAACGCCCCGATCCTCGACAACAAGACCCTGGACCCCGGCAACTCCTTCGGGTTCCAGGTGATCGCCGGTGACGGCGTCGGGCCGGGCGCGTGGATGTACCACTGCCACGTCCAGCAGCACTCGGACGACGGCATGTCCGGGGTGTTCCTGGTCCGCAACGCCGACGGCGGGATGCCCGCGGGCGCCCAGGAGGCGATCGACCGCTTCAAAGGTCATCAGCACACCACCACGTCCACGCCGGACGCCACCGGCGCCTCGGCCCACATCCATCACTAGTCTTCGAAAGGAGCGAGAACTTGAGACGAATCTTTTCGCAACGTCGGCTCCGCAGACGGTCACTGGCCGCGTTGGCGGTCGGCGCCGTAGTCACCTCCGGGCTTCCCCTGGCCATCGCACCGGTGACCGCCGAAGCCGCGACGAACGTCCCGGTCAACGTCCTGGTCTTCCACGGCACCGCCGCGGACCAGAAGGACCCCGTCTTGCGCGCCACGGACGCGATCGCAAGCCTGGGCCAGGCGAACGGGATCACCGTTTCGTCCTCTTCGGACCCCGCGGTGTTCACCAGCGCCAACCTCGCGAAGTACCGCGGTGTCGTTTTCCTGTCCGCGCAGGGCATCACGCTGAACCGTGACCAGGAAACCTCGCTGCAGAACTACATGAAGGCGGGCGGCGGCTTCCTCGGCCTGTCCGACGCCGCGCGGGCCCAGGACGGTTCGCAGTGGTTCTCCGGGCTGATCGGCGCGCGCCCGGTGGGGGCGCGTCCCACGCCGGAGGCCGTCGCCTCGGTCACCGCGAGCGCGGAGAACGCGCCCAACGAGGGCAAGGAGAAACTGGCCGACAACAACGAGAACACCAAGTGGCTGGCCTTCACCAACACCGCGTGGGTCGCCTACAAGCTGGCCGCGCCGGTCGCGGTGAGCAGCTACGCGCTCGTCTCGGCGAACGACTTCGCCGGACGTGACCCGAAGAGCTGGACCCTGCAGGGATCCAACGACGGGACGACGTGGACCGATCTGGACAACCGCACCAACGAGGTGTTCGCCGACCGGTTCCAGAGCCGGACCTTCACCTTCACCAACACCACGGCCTACTCGAACTACCGGCTGAACATCACCGCCAACGCCGGTGAGCCGGCCACCCAGCTGGCCGACTTCAAGCTGTTCAAGGACCAGTCGACCACCCCGCCGCCGCCCGAGCCGGACCCGGCGCAGGCCACGGTCGACGTCCTCGACAAGGCGAACCCGGCCACCGCCGGCCTGCCGCAGAAGTGGGTCCGCACCGACCGGTGGCTCAACTGGGAGGTCAACCCGGTCGGCACGGTGCACACCGTCGCGCAGGTCGAGGAATCGACCTACAAGCCGGGAGTCGGCGCGAACGGCGCCTTCCACCCGATCTCGTGGTGCCGTGACTACGACGGAGGCCGCTCCTTCTACACCGGGATGGGCCGGACCGAGGCGAGCTACGGCGAAGCCCAGTTCCGCGGCCACATCCTCGGCGCGCTGAAGTGGACCACCGGCATGGTGCGCGGTGACTGCAAGGCGGGCATCGCGGCCAACTACAAGGTCGAACGCCTGACCGCGAAGAACCAGCCCGGCCAGATGGACCAGATCGGCGAGCCGCACGGCCTGACCATCGCGCCCAACGGCCGGGTCTTCTACATCGGCCGCGCGGCCTGTGCCGGCAACGTGGTGCCCGCGCCGAACGACTGGACCAACCCCGAGATCGGCGCTGGCTGCGGCACGATCCACCAGTGGGACCCGGTCACCAAGAAGCCGAAACTGCTCACCACGCTCAAGGTGATGGGCAACCGCGGCAGCGGCGACGAACTGGTCAAGAACGAGGAAGGTCTCCTCGGGCTCGAGCTGGACCCGAAGTTCAGCGAGAACGGCTGGATGTACGCCTACTGGATGCCGCACGAGTCGATCGACCGCGACAAGCGGATCGGCAAGCGCACGGTCTCCCGGTTCACCTACGACCTGAAGAACCAGACGCTGGACCAGGCCACCCGCAAGGACCTGCTGTCCTGGGACGTCCAGATCCACAGCTGCTGCCACGCCGGCGGCGGCATGGCCTTCGACAAGGACGGGAACCTCTACATCGGTTCCGGTGACAGCAACTCGTCGCAGGGCTCCAACGGGTACTCCGGCAACAACTGGACCCAGGACTACAAGGGCTTCTCGTTCCAGGACGCGCGCCGTACCGCCGGTAACACCAACGACCTCAACGGGAAGATCCTGCGGATCCACCCCGAGGCCGACGGTACCTACACCAACCCGGCAGGCAACCTGTTCCCCGAAGCCAACGACCCCGGGAACAAGACCAGGCCCGAGATCTACGTGATGGGCGTGCGGAACATCTCGCGTCTGCAAGTCGACAAGAAGACCAACTGGCTGACCGCCGCGTGGGTCGGTCCGGACGCGTCTTCGCCGAGCCCGGAACTCGGCCCGGCCAAGTACGAGACCGCCACGATCATCACCGAGGCGGGCAACCACGGCTGGCCGTACTGCATGGGCAACAAGCAGCCCTACCGTGACCGCAGCAGCACCGACGCCGCGGTCCTCACCGGCTGGTACGACTGCGACAACCCGGTCAACACCTCGCCGCGCAACACCGGCCTGGTGAACCTTCCGCCGGTCAAGAAGAACATGATCTGGTACTCGCCGGACGGCGGCGGGCCGGTGTTCCCCAACCGTCCCAACAGCTCCGTCCCGTCGTACAACGCGGCCGAGGCCACCTACACGCAGCCCTATCTCAAGGGCGGCGGCCAGGCGGTCATGACCGGGCCGACGTACCACCGCGATCTGGTCAACACCAACAGCGGTGTGGCGTGGCCGTCGTACTGGAACGACAAGTGGTTCATCGGTGACCAGAGCAACGGGCAGAACCGGATCGCGGTCACCGTCGACCCGAACGGCGTGCCCAAGCAGGATCCGCCGGTGTTCGCCGAGACCGTGCGGCAGATCATCCCGACCGGTGGCGGCGACCAGAAGCTGCAGAGCTGGATGGACGCCGAGTTCGGCCCGGACGGCGCGCTGTACGCGCTCGACTACGGCAGCGGCTTCTTCACCTTGCAGGACAACCAGAAGCTGGTGAAGATCAGCTACATCGGCGGCGAGGCCACCCCGTCCGCGGCGGCGATGTCGACGATGGTGCAGAACAAGCCGCTCACCGCGGCCTTCACCGGGTCGAAGTCCGGCGGTGTCTCCTACAAGTGGGAGTTCGGCGACGGCACGATCTCGACCCAGCCCGACCCGCGGCACACCTACCCGCGCACGGGTCTGTACACCGCCAAGCTGACCGTGACCTACGCGGACGGCGAGACGGTGACCACGCGGAACTCGGTCAGCGTCGGGTGTCTCGTGCCGGATTCCGGTGCCACGGTGACCATCGGTGACACCGACACCGGGGTGACCAACCGGAACGCCGGTGGCGGCTGCACGGTCGACGACATGATCGACGACGAGAGCACGTGGACCTCCCACGCCGGTTTCGTCAACCACGTCACCCAGGCCGTGGACCGGCTCGGTGACCTCGGCGTGCTGAACGCGGCCGAGTCGGACAAGATCAACGCCGCGGCCGCCGCGTCGCCCATCGGCAACCCGGGCGTCACCGGCTACGACGCGATCTACGACGGTACGGCCGCGTCGTTCCGCAACTGGTCGCAGGCGCCGTCCGGGCAGTTCGCGATCCAGCCGGACGGGTCGCTGCGACCCTCCGGCGGGCTCGGCATGCTGTGGTACTCGGCGCGGCAGTTCGGCGACTTCTCGGTGAAGCTGCAGTTCAAGGACATCGCGCCGACCGGCAGTGCCAACAGCGGTGTGTTCGTCCGGTTCCCGGATCCGCGCACTCCGCTGGAGCAGCGTCCGCCGGGCAGTTGCGGCACGGTCGGCTCGGCGAGGACGTCGCAGGCCTGGGTCGCGATCTACTGCGGTCACGAGGTCCAGCTGTACGACGGGGCCACCGGTGAACCGCAGAAGACCGGGTCGATCTACAACTTCGACCCGCGGCCGCTGGACCAGGCGGGCGTGAAGCCGAAGGGGACCTGGAACGAGTACGAGGTCAAGGTCGTCGGGCAGAAGTACACGATCATCCGCAACGGTGTCGTGATCAACGAGTTCGAGAACGCGCCGGGCATCCAATCCTCGCGCGCCGGTGACCCGTCGACCGACTTCCGGCAGTTCGTCAGCGGGTTCATCGGTCTGCAGAACCACAGCGACAACGACGTGATGGAGTTCCGCAACATCCGGGTGCGGCAGCTGTAGCGCGAAAACCGGCCGGGCGCGCCTCCCTCGCGCCCGGCCGGTCTCCCTGTACGGAAGGTTTCCCTGCGATGTCCCCAAGAACCCTCGTCGCGGCGCTGCTCGCCGCGGCGCTCGCGATACTGGGCCTGGTGCTACCGAGCTCGTCCGCCCCCGCCGTCGCCGCACCCGTCCAGACCCTGGAATGGACCGCGGGCGCCAGCACCGACCACTACCTCAGCGCGCCGTCCACCGCGGTGGCCGGTGAGACCACGATCCTGTTCAAGAACACCGAAGCGCTCGGCTCGACGATGTCGCACACGCTGACGTTCGACACCTCGACCGAGGGCTACAACCATGACGTCAACCTCAACATCCTCGCCAACCCCTACGACGAGCAGAACGGCGAGCACCAGGCCACGGTGACGCTGACGCCCGGGAAGTACCGGTACTACTGCACGATCCAGGGGCACAGCAAGATGGTCGGTGAGCTCGTCGTCACCGACGGCGGCGGTGCGGACACCACCCCGCCGACCGTGACCGCGAACGTGACCGGCACCAAGGACACCGCCGGGAACTACGTCGGTTCCGCGACGGTGAACCTGTCCGCTTCGGACAGTCAGTCCGGAGTGGACAAGGTCGAGTACCAGCTCGACAGCGGCGCCTGGACGGCTTACACGGCACCCGTCGTGGTCTCCGCCGCCGGTTCGCACATGGTCCACTACCGCGCTTCGGACAAGGCGGGCAACGTTTCGCCGGAAGGGATGTCGTCGTTCAGCGTCGTCACCGGGCAGCCCGGCGACACGACACCGCCGACGGTGACGGCCGAGGTGACGGGGAACAAGGACGCTTCGGGCAACTACCTCGACACCGCCACCGTGAAACTCACCGCCACCGACGCCGGCTCCGGCGTCGACAAGGTCGAGTACAAAGTGGACGAAGGCGCGTGGACCGCGTACACCGCTCCGGTCGCGGTCTCCGCACCCGGGATGCACATGGTCTCCTATCGCGCCTCGGACAAGGCGGGCAACGTCTCGCCGGAGGGCATGGCGCACTTCACGATCGTCAGCAGTGACACCACCGCGCCGACGGTGACGTCCGAGGTGACCGGTACCAAGGACGCCGCGGGCAACTACGTCGGCAAGGCGACCGTGACCCTCACGGCCACCGACGCCGGTTCGGGTGTCGGCAAGGTCGAGTACAATTTGGACGGTGGCCCCTGGCTGACGTACTCGGCGCCGCTCGCGCTGACCGTCGTCGGCGCGCACACGGTGAACTACAAGGCGACCGACAAGGCGGGCAACGTCTCGGCGGAAGGCACGGCGACGTTCACCATCGTCGAAGGCGACGACAGTACCGCACCGGTCGTCTCGGTGGTGGTGAGCGGTGATCTGGACGGAAGCTGGTCGTACATCGAGGACGCGACCATCAACCTGACCGCGACGGACACCGGGTCCGGCGTCGACAAGATCGAGTACAAACTCGACGGTGGGGCCTGGACGGTCTACACCGTGCCGGTGAAGGTGACCGCGCTCGGCACGCACACGCTGACCTACCGCGCGTCGGACAAGGCGGGCAACGTCTCGGCGGAACAGGGCGGCGCGTTCACCATCGTCGCCGCGCCGCCGGGCCCGGACGCCTGCCCGGACTCCGACGTCCGGGACACCGTGATCCTCGGGACGGCGGACAGCCAGGTCGAGAACCGCGACACCGGCAACGGCTGCACGATCAACGACGTGATCGACGACGAGTCGGACTACTCGTCGAACGACCAGTTCGTGACCTACGTGCGGGCCGTGACCCAGGAACTCCTCGACCGCGAGATCATCTCGTCCGACGAGCGGAACCTGATCGTCACGGCGGCGATCGACTCCGGCATCGGCGGCTCGACCGCCGAGCCTGAGCCACAGAAGCGGCCGGAGACGAAGAGCCCCGGCATGAAGAAGGTCGTGAAGACGCCCATCCGGGACGTCTGAGCTGATGGTGAAGGCCCGCATTCAGTCCTCTGAATGCGGGCCGCACCTTCGTACGCGACCTGCCGCCGGTTGCCATGTCGAGTGCGGTGAAGGGGTCTTTCCCTGTATGCGATGCGGGGAAGGACCCCTTCGCTTCTGCCTGGGTGACGTGACACCGCACTCGCGTGATCAGGGGCGGAACTCACGTGATCAGACTCCGCATGCCCGAGTGCGGCGTCCAGTCACGCGAGTCACGTCTCTGATCACGCGAGTCACGCCTTCGAGCCCTGCACCGACGTCTCCACCGCTTGCGGTCGGTTACCTTTCTCGCGCCGCGTTCGTCATGTCCATGACGGGTTCGGCGCGAGAAAGGTATCGACATGACCGGCGAAGCCCTGGCCAGCGCGTTCGAGGAGCAGCGTGGACGGCTGGTGGCCGTGGCCCAGCGGATGCTCGGCTCGCGCGCGGACGCCGAAGACGCCGTCCAGGAGGCCTGGCTGCGACTGGCCCGCCAGGACGCCGACACGATCGACAACCTGTCCGGCTGGTTGACCACCGTCGTCGGCCGCGTCTGCATCGACGTCCTGCGCTCCCGCAAGACCCGCCCCGAGGACTCCTACGACGAGCCGCCCGAATTGCTGGTGCTCGAGGACTCGCCGGAGGAAGACGCGCTGCTCGCCGAATCGGTCGGGGTGGCGCTGGTCGTGGTGCTCGACACGCTCGGCCCGGCCGAGCGGCTGGCGTTCGTGTTGCACGACCTGTTCGCGGTCCCGTTCGCCGAGGTCGGCGAAATCCTCGGCAAGTCCGCGGACGCGGCCAAGATGCTCGCCAGCCGCGCCCGCCGGAAGGTGCGGGGACAGCCTCCGGCCGACGAGCCCCAGCAGCGTGCCGTCGTCGACGCGTTCCTCGCGGCCGCGCGCGAAGGGGACTTCGAGGGCCTGCTGGAGATGCTCGACCCCGATGTGACGTGGCGTTCGCGGACGCGGCACGGCGAGATCGTGCGGCTGGGCGCGGCCGAGGTGGCCACGCGGGTCCAGCGCGGGGCTCGCGCCGCCGTCAGCACGCGTGCCGCGCTGGTCGACGGCAAGCCGGGGGTCGTGTCGTGGAGCAGGACGGGCAAGCTGCTGGGCGTCATGACTTGCACCATCGTGGACGGCCGCATCGTCGGAATCGACTCCGTGAGTGACCCGCGTCGCCTCGCGGCCATGGGTGTTACCTCCCGGGAGTCCTCCTCGTCGAAGTAAGTGAACACCGACGAGAAGGAGAAATCCCATGCAGGCAAGGCTGGAAGTCTTCAAGACCGCTCTCGCGCCGAAGCTGGTGAAGCATCTCGTGGCGGCGGGGAGGCTCCTCGAAGGCAGTGAAATCCCTGCGGCGACAAGGGAACTGGTGAACATCCGGGCCAGCCAGATCAACGGTTGCGCCGGCTGCCTCGACATGCACACCAAGGACGCCGCGGAAGCGGGGGAGACGGCCGTCCGGCTGAACCTGGTCGCGTGCTGGCGGGAGGCGACGGTCTTCACCGAGGCCGAGCGCGCCGCGCTGGAACTCACCGAGGCCGGCTGCCGCATCGCCGACAGCGCCGGCGTCACCGACGAGGTGTGGGAGGCCGCCGCCAAGCACTACGACGACGAGCAGCTCATGGCGCTGGTGACCCAGATCGCGCTCATCAACGCCTTCAACCGGCTGAACGTCATCACCCGGCAGCCCGCCGGCGACTACACGCCGGGCCAGTACGCCCACCACTGAAGTACATGAAGGCCCCCATCCTGTAGCTAGGCGCAAGGATGGGGGCCTTCATGTACTTCCTGGGACTCAGGAGCGCTGCTTCGCCCGTCCGAGGATGCGACGGCGGCCATGGCCGTTCGTGCGTTCCTCGTGCAGTTCCTTCAGCGACAGCATCATCGCGTCTTCCTGCTTCATCAGCGGGTCGTTGCGCAGGTCCTTCCAGACCGATACGCACAACCCGACCATCACGAACACGAACGGCACCGCGATCAGGATCGTGAGATTCTGCAACCCGGTCAGCGCCTTGTCCCCGCCGACCAGCAGCATCACCGCCGCGACGGCGCCCATCAGCACGCCCCAGAAGATCACGACGTTCTTGCTCGGGTGCACGCTTCCGCGCTGGGACAAGGTGCCCATCACCACCGACGCCGCGTCCGCGCCGGAGACGAAGAAGATGGACACCAGGATCATCACCAGGATCGCGATCGGCACGAACCACGGCAGGGTTTCCAGCAGTTTGAACGTCGCCGACTCGGCGCTGCCCGCGCCCGCGATGTCCGTCCCCGCCCGTTGCCTGCTGATCGCCGCTCCGCCGAAGATCGCGAACCAGATCAGGCTCACGACGCTCGGGATCGCGATGACACCGAAGATGAACTGACGGATGGTGCGGCCGCGGGAGATCCGCGCGATGAACATGCCGACGAAGGGCGTCCACGAGATCCACCACGCCCAGTAGAAGACCGTCCAGCCGCCGAGCCACGTCTGCATCTCGTCGCCGCCGGTCATCCCGGTGCGGCCGGACATCTCGGCCAGTTCGCGGAAGTAGTCGCCGATCGCGCCCGGCACGATGTTGAGGATCAGCACGGTCGGCCCGACCACCAGCACGAACACCGCGAGTACCGCGGCGAGCACCATGTTGATGTTCGACAGCCACTGGATCCCCTTGGCCACACCGGACACCGCCGAGGCGATGAACGCGATGGTGAGGATCGCGATGATCGCGACCAGCAGGCCGCGGCCGGGGTTGTCGATCCAGCCGACGGCACCCATACCGCCACCGACCTGGAGCGCGCCGAGTCCGAGGGAGGCGGCCGAACCGAACAGGGTGGCGAAGATCGCCATGATGTCGATCGCCTTGCCCAGCGGGCCTTCGGTGCGCCGCTTGCCGATCAGCGGCGCGAACACCGAACTGATCAGCTGGCTGCGGCCCTTGCGGAAGGTGCTGTAGGCGATCGCGAGGCCGACGACGGCGTAGATCGCCCACGGGTGCACGGTCCAGTGGAACAACGTCGTCGCCATCGCGGTGTGGACGGCTTCGTCGGAATTCGGGGCCGCGGTGCCCGGAGGCGGGCTCGCGAGGTGGGAGACCGGTTCGTACACGCCGAAGAACATCAGGCCGATGCCCATGCCGGCGCTGAACATCATCGCGATCCACGACGACGTCCGGAATTCGGGCAGTTCCTTGTCCCCACCCAGCGGGATCCGGCCGTAGCGGCTTATGGCCAGACAGACCGCGAAGAGCACGAAACCGCTCGCGGTCAGCACGAAGGCCCAGCCGCCGTAGGGGATCACGGCGTCGTTCAGCAGGGTCGACGCGACATTCGCCAGGCTGTCCGGGGAGAGCACACCCCAGACGATGATCGCGAGCGCGAGCACCGCCGCCACACCGAAAACCGTCCGGTCGGTCGCGGCGGGTCGTTCGGCGGCGAGGTCGAGCGGGACGTGCTCATCGGGCGGGTGGCCCGGACCTGTCGTGTCCGGTGCGTGGGCGAGGTCCGCCGCGGTCTCCGCGACAACCTCTTCTTCCGCTTGTTTGCCGTCCTGCGAACTCATGTTTCAGCCACGCGCCGATGACAGCGCGATCTCCTTCCGCCCGAGTTAACCCGTTTGCACCACTGCACCCTAACCAGAAAACTGGTAACCGGCAGAAAATGCGGGCGGAGAGGTTTAAACCGCTGATTGTGGGTCTGACCTCGGCGGATGCGGGCTTCGTCGGCGATCCCGGCGGGGAACGTGGCGCTCGTGACACCGGACGGTCAGGAGATCGGCCGAGTTTCTCGCAGAGTGCCCTGTTGAACTGCGGTTCTCCGGCCCGCAGTGACCTCAGGTTCCGGCCGGCAGTTTGTTCCAGGGTGGTGAGCGGTCCGGCGAGTCGAGGGAGCTCAGACCATGGCACCGCCTCTCCAGAAGGGGCGGCCGAGCGGGTCGCCGCCGGACGCGGTCGGGCGGCCCTGCCGCGTGTGGTTGCGCTCCAGCAGGTAGGTGACGAGGGCGATCAGGGCGAGGGTGACGATGATTGCGGTCATGGCAGTAATTTTGCGCCGCTCGGCATCCTGCCAGAAGTGGCAGTTCTGTCGTTGTGCATCAAAATCCTGCCAGCTATGCTCCGGTCATGCTGAAGAGCGTCGCCGTGGTGCTGCTGGACGACTTCGCCGCCTTCGAGTTCGGCGTCGTCTGCGAGGTGTTCGGCCACGACCGGACGGATGACGGAGTGCCGCTGCTCGACTTCCGCGTGTGCGGGGAGCGGGCGGGGAAGCCGCTCAGTCTCGGGCACGGCCTCAAGGTGACCCCGGAACACGGCCTCGAAGCGACCGAGGACGCGGACCTCGTCGTCGTCCCCGCCTGCGACGTGCGCGAGGAGTATCCGCTCGCGGTGCTCGAAGCGCTCCGTGCGGTTTCGGCGCGGGGCGCGACGCTGCTTTCGGTCTGCACCGGCGCGTTCGTGCTGGGCGCCGCGGGACTGCTCGACGGGCGGAAGTGCACGAACCACTGGCGGCACAGCGACCGGTTCCGCAAGCGATTCCCCGAGGCCCGGCTGGACCCGGACGTCCTGTTCGTCGACGACGGCGACATCATCACCAGTGCGGGCACGGCGGCCGGCATCGACGCCTGCCTGCACCTCGTCCGGCGTGAACTCGGGTCGGCCGCGGCGACCGCCATCGCGCGGCGCATGGTGGTGCCGCCGCAGCGGGAGGGCGGGCAGCGCCAGTTCGTCGAGGTGCCGATCCCGGAGTGCACCGGTGACAACCTCCAGCCGGTGCTCACCTGGATGCTCGACACCATCGCCGACGAACATCCCGTCGCCGACCTCGCCCGTCGCGCGCGGATGTCCGAGCGCACGTTCGCTCGCAAGTTCGTCGCCGAGACGGGCACCACGCCGCATCGCTGGCTTTCCACGCAGCGGGTGCTGCACGCGCGGTCCCTGCTGGAGGAGACGTCGATGGGCGTCGACGAGGTCGCGCGCCGATGCGGTTTCGGCTCGGGAGCGCTGCTGCGCCACCACTTCCACAAGGTGGTCGGGGTTTCCCCGCAGGACTACCGCCGGACCTTCGCGCCGCAGCGCGTGTAGTCCACAAAGGATGACAACGCGGCTCAGGCGGAGCTTTGTCCCACAGCCTCGAAGATGTCGTGGGTCAACACGACGGCGCCCTCGGTGAACCCGTTGATGAGGATCTTCCGGCCGTCGGGAAGGACGCTGGTGGCGGAGGAGGGGACCGGTCCTAGTCCTTCGGCTTCTTGTTGAACAAACCGAGAGACTGGGCGAAGGCTGCACCGCCGGCCAGGAAGACGAGCGGCAGCGTCTTGGCCCAGAAGGCGCCTGCTTCGAGCGAGATGAGCAACGCGAGGAGCCCGCCCGCCAGTGCGGCCAAGACGAGCATTCCCAGTGCGACGCGGGGTTTCGAGACCATGTGTCCTCCAAGGGGTTCGGAAGAGCAAGCCTGGCGTCGGCATTGACGCGGAAAGAGGTCATTTTTGCCGCGTCCGGAATTTCAGGGGGTTCAGCGGAGTACGGCGTGCAGCGTGCCGCCGGGCAGGCGACCCGTCGCGTGGACGACGACCCTCGGGCCGGGCCGATCTCCGCGCGGTCGTGCCTGGCCGGTGGGGCGGTGATCTCTGCGAGCCGTCCTCGGCGATGCCCGGGCGAAGCTGATCGCGGTCGCCTCGGTGACTCAGGTGCTCTTCGTTGATGAAGACAGGGAGGGACAACGGAAACTGAAGACTGTGGTGCGGCAGGACCAGATTGATCAGCGTGCGCCATCTGTACCCGTCCGGTTTCGCCGTGGTGCGTTCCCTTCTCGTCGGCGACGGAACTGTGGGGAGCGGACGACGCCGTGACCACCGAGTTTGCGCGCCGGACGGACCAGGGCATACGATCAGGGCAGTCGTACAGGACGAACGCCCTAGGAGGCGGCGGTGGCAGGTTCTCCGGCTGCGGAACGTGGTCAGGTCGCCCGGCGGCGGCTACTCGAAGCCGCGGTCGCGTTGGTGCCCGAGCTCGGCTGGTCCGCGGTCAGTACCCGGATCCTGGCCGAACGCGCGGGTGTCACGCCGAGCGTCGTGCACTATCACTTCCCCTCGTTGCAGGCCTTGATGATCGAGGCCGTGCTGGGTGCGATGCGCGAGGTCGCCGTCGCTTTCGAACCGGCGCTGGAAACCGTCGAGACGCCGGCGGAAGCGGTGGACCGGCTGCTGGCCTCGGTCGGCGAATATTCCGGCACCGATCCGATGTCGTTGCTGTTCACCGAGGCCTACCTGGCCGCGACCCGCGATGACACCTTGCGCCAGGGCATCCGCGAGCTTCTCGCCGATTTGCGCGCCCGGTTCGGCGGTTGGCTGGCGGAACGTGGCGTGGCCGACGCCGAGGGCACGGCCGCGGTGCTTTTCGCCACGGTGGACGGGCTGCTGCTGCATCGCGCGCTCGAACCGGAATCTGGCGGCGAGGTGCCCTCCGCGGTCCTGCGCAGGCTGGTCGGCTGAACCGAAAGGGAGGAACCCTGATGAAGGTGGCGATCTGCGGTGCCGGGATCACCGGACTGGCGCTGGCGCACCGGCTCGCGACGCTGGACGTCGAGGTCGTGATGCTGGAACGTGCGGCGGGGCCGCGAGAACAGGGCTACATGATCGACTTCTTCGGCCCTGGGTTCGACGCGATCGAGGAGATGGGTCTGCTCCCTCGGGTCGAAGACGTGGCGTACCGGGTGGACGAGGCGAGTCTGCTGGACGACCGCGGCCGCCGTCGGGCGGCGATCGACTACGTCCAGTTCGCGAAGTCGTTGCGGGGCAGGCTGTGCAGCATCATGCGGCCCGACCTGGAACGCGTCCTGCGTACGAATCTTCCATCCACAGTGGACGTCCGGTTCGGCGCCGGGGTGACGGGAGTCGAGGATCTCGGCGACCGCGTGCGGATCACCTTGACCGATGGCGAGGTGGTCGAAGCCGATCTGCTGGTCGGTGCCGACGGGATCCATTCGACCGTGCGGCGGCTGGTCTTCGGTGAAGAGAAAAGATTCCTGCGTTACCTCGGCTTTCACACGGCGGCGTTCGTCTTCGAGGACGAGGAGATCCGCGCACGGGTGGGGGAACGGTTCTGCCTGACCGACACCGTCGGGATGCAGATGGGTTTCTACGGTCTCCGCGACGGCAAGCTCGCGGCGTTCGCCGTGCACCGCGCGACAGACCCGGCCCTGCCGGGCGACGCGCGGGCGGCACTGCGCGCGACCTATGGTTCGCTCGGCTGGGCGGTTCCCAAAGCACTCGATCTCTGCCCGCCACCCGGTGAGGTGTACTACGACCAGGTCGCGCAGATCGAGATGCCGTCGTGGAGCCGCGGCCGGGTCGTCCTGGCCGGTGATTCCTGCTACGCCGTCTCACTTCTCGCCGGTCAGGGCGCTTCGCTCGGGATCGCGGGCGCTTTCGTGCTGGCCGAACAACTCACCCGGGCCCCCTCGATCGAAGCCGCGTTCGCCGAGTACGAAAAGCTGGTCCGGCCGGTGGTGACCGAGAAGCAGCAGGTCGCTCGCCGAGGTGCGCGATGGTTCCTGCCCGCGAACCGGCTCCTGCTCCAGGCGCGCCGAATTTTCCTACGTGTGGCAAGGCTTCCGGGACTGGAACGAACACTCGCGACCGCCGTCACGGGCAAGTCGGCGGCGCTGGTGACGAATCTGAGGCACGGGACCGAGATCCGGAGCCGGTGAGTCGGCCTATGTCCTGAGGCTTTCCGAGGATCCCGATCTCCGACCGCCTGCCGAAGCCGACGATCGAGCGATCCCAGAACACGGGAAAGGCGATCTGATCATGGGCAGAGACAGCGGTTCGACGATCGGGACCCTGGCCGAGTGCTCGACCCGGGTCTGCCTCTGCCTGGCAGCAAGGACGCCACTACGGTCGCCTAGGCAATGATTCACCCGGTCGAATGCCTCAACCAAGGATTTCGGAGGTTCGCGCGGTTCGGCCTATGCCCTGAGGTGCATGTTGTTGCGTCTGGGTTCTCCTGTGGGGTCGAGGTAGGCGGGGGCGGTGAATTCGGGGAGTCCGTCTTGGGCGATGCGGACTTTCCATTCGCTGTGGTGGATGAGCCGGTGGTGCTTGGTGCACAGCAGGACGAGGTTGTCGATCTTTGTTTCGCCGTGGTGGCGCCAGAAAACGATGTGGTGGGCGGTACAACGCGGCACTGGCATGTCGCAGCCCGGGAAGGCGCAGTCGCCGTCGCGGATGGTGAGGGCGTATTTCTGGGCGAGGGAGACGGTGCGTTTGGAGCGGCCGATGTCGAGGGGTTCGCCTGCGGTACCGAGGACGCCGGGGCGGACGCGGGCGTCGCAGGCGAGGATGCGGGCGTCGGTGGCGCTGATCGACCCCACGAGATCCAGGTGGGCTTCGCCGAGATCGTTGATCAGGTCCTCGTAGGACATGGTCACCAAGATGTGCGTGGCCTCGCCCGCTTGGCCGGGAAGGTTCCGGCTGGTCGTCTTGAGTCGGACGTAGTCGGTGAACGCATCGCCGTAGCGTTCATCGTGGGTGCGGGAGTCCCTGATCCCGTCGATGGCTTTGTGCGGTTTGGCCATCGGATCCAGGTCGGACTTCAGTCGTGCGTAGGTTTCGAGGTCGAGTCGCGCTTTGAGGCCGAGGGTGCCGTCGCGGTGCTTGACGAACCGCAACTCCGGACAAACGTCCTTCGGATCCTCGTTGCGGGGCTCTTTCCCGTCGGGGTCGAGTTTGTCGAGTAGGCGTCGTCCGGCTTGGGCGATGGCGCGGGGCCCGGCGTGGCGGGCGAGGTCCACCAGGATCTTCTCGCCGCCTCGCACGTCGTCTTCGGGAACGGTGGAGGGGATGCGGGCGAGTGTTCGGATGATCGCGTCGATCTGCGAACCGCCGATCGCGCCTTCCGCGGCGGCGTCGGCGGTCAACGGAGCCAACGGAGGTTCAGTACCGCCGCCCACCGCCACGCCGGGATACAAAGCCAGGACCCGATCAGCACGCGCCTTGGCTTCTTTGTCCGTCACATGGAAGTCCTCGTAAATCATCGCCACCAACGTCGAATGGCCACTGCAGCCACGAACCCCGCGCGCGTTGATCTCGGCGAGTATCGCGTTCTGTTCGGCATCCAGTTGGCGTTTGAGGACTTCGATCTCCTGTTTACGGGCGTGCAGCGTCGCCGTATCGACGCGCCACCACTCGGTGGGCGTCTTCTGGGGTGCGTTGTCGCTGGCCACGAACGTAACGCTACCCGCGTTCGAACACCTGTGCTATCACGCGTTTATGTGGCACCTGCATGTGCTATTTCCTTCGATAGAGGGTGTAATGCCAGCAGGTGCTCGTGAGTGGAGATTCGGGTTATTGAGGGGTAAGGCAAAGGTGGCTTTCGCGACGTTGGCGGTGGCGGGGCGCATGGTCGGCCCAGGTTCTCGTGAGTGGTAAGGACGGTTCTAACCGTCCTTACCACTCACGAGGTTTGCCACCAGGACGCGCCCTAAGCCCTGAAGCACAAAGTGCCCCACTGGAAACCCGCCCCGATCGCCGACACGACGAAGGTGTCGCCCGGCCGCACCATGCCTGCCGAGAAACCCTTGTGCAGAACGGTGAAAACGCCGGCCGAACCGGTGTTGCCGAGCGTGTCGACGGTGATCGGAGCACGGTCACGCGGCACGCCGAGTTTGTCCATCGCCGCCCGCACGATGTTCAGATTCGCTTGGTGGACAAAGAAATGGCTCACCTCGTCCACGGTCAGCCCAGCCTGGGCGGTGGCGTTCGTGACGCTGTCGGGCAGGCATCGGGTGGCGGTGTCCCAGACGGCCCGGCCGTTCATCTTGAGGTAGTGCCGCCGGTCCGCGAACGTCGTCGCCCCGGCGGGCTGCCGTGAGCCGCCGGCCGGGATCTCGACGTCGTAGGACAGTTCGGCGCCGAAGTCCCAGCCGAGCAGGCCGGTGCCCGGTGTCGTCGCCTCGGTCAGGACGGCGGCACCCGCGGCATCGCCGAAGAAGACCCGGGTGGTGCGGTCCTCCGGATCGGTCACGCGGGACGCGCAGTCACCCGCGATCACCAGGACCCGTTTGGCCGCACCGGTTCGCACCAGCAAGGAACCGAGGAACAGCGCCTGGACACCGTTCGCGCAGGCGGCCTGCGTGATGTCGAAGGTGAGCGCTCGGAACGCGCCGAGCGCGTCCTTGACGATCAGGGCGGTCGACGGCAAGGGCTGGTCGTAGGTGTAGGTCGCGACGATGATCGCGTCGACGTCCCTCGCGGCACAGTTCGCCGCCGCGAGCGCGGGAAAAGCGGCGGCCACGCACATGTCCGAAGTGGCGAGATCCGGGGCGAGCCAACGGCGTTCCCGGATCCCGGTGCGGTGGACGATCCACTCGTCGGAGGTGTCGAGCGTTTCGGCGAGCCGCCGGTTGGTGACGACGTCCGAGGGCAGGTGGACGCCGGTGCCGGCGATCCGCACGGGCAGCGGGATCATGCGACGGTGCTCCGCTCCGGGGCGATCTGCCGGTCGAGGTCGGTGTAGAACCGGCCGGACGCGCACGGCAGGCCGAGCAGGATGCGCCGCGCTGCCTCGCCGCACAACGCACCGCCCAGCGCGACCCCGGAGGCCAGCTGCGGCCAGCTGCTCAGGGTGCGGCCGAGTTCGCCGAAGGAGGCGGCCAGTTCCGGGCTGATCCGGTCGGCGTCGACCATGGCCAGGATCAGGTCTACCTTTTCCTGCCGGCTCAGGTCGGTGACGTCCACGGACTTGATGTCGCCGAGCAGGCCGTGCAGCAGCGGACGGTCCGGCTCGAGGTCGAAGCGCTCGACGTCGAGCATGCCGCGGTCGTTGCAGTCCATGACGACCGGGACGCGCAGATCGCGCGCGTACTCGCGGGCCGCGACCTTGACCCACGGGGTGTCGCACTCCTCGATCAGGAGGTCGATCGCGCCCTGCCCGCCGGTGAAGAACGCCTCGATGTTGTCCTCGGTCAGGCCGCCGCGGTGGATCTCGATGTCGAGGTACGGGTCGATCTCGAACATCTGGCGCGCCGACAGGACCGCTTTGTTGACACCGAGTTCGTGCACGCCGGCGCGCAGCCGGTTGAGGTTCGAGAGGCTGAAGTCGTCGAAGTCCGCCAGTTTGAAGGCGCCGCCGATGCCTTCGAGGGCGAAGGTGAGCGCCGCGCTGTTGCCGACCGAAAGGCCGATGATCCCGATCCGCTTGCCGAGCAGACGGCGCTGTTCGGGCCGGTCGATCTTGCCGCGGTTGCGATCCGTGCGCACGAGCCGGAACTCGTCGCGCGGCAGGACGTGCACGAGCCGCCGCGACCACGGGTACCAGACCCAGGTGCCGTACTCCCAGGTCTCCAACCCGGCGAGCTGTTCCCGTTTCCTGACCTCGATTTCGGTCTCGTCCCGGCACGACGGTTCCCGGCTTCGGACCAGTTCGGTCAGTTGCTCGTCGACGGTGTCGTGGATCTCGCGGACGTCGCCGTAGGTCAGCAACGCCGTCAGGGCTTGGAAATCCATCGCGTTGCGGGGTGTGAGCAGGGTCGGGCGCCACAGGTCGCGGTCGGGCCCGGGGGCCGTGGTGAGCCCGGCGGGCGCGGGCCTGCCCGGCGACGCCTCGGCGGTGGCGAGGGCAGGCGTGGAAGCGGCGATCCGGGGGAATTCGTCCCGCAGCCGGGTGACGAGATCGTGGTGCCGCCCGGCGCCGTCGGCGACGCGGTGGAACATGATCACGACGTCTTCGGTGTACTGCTCGACATAACGGCGGGTGCCCGGCATCGCGCGGAAACCGAACTGCTCGTGAAACCGG
Source organism: Amycolatopsis decaplanina DSM 44594 (assembly GCF_000342005.1). Lineage (GTDB taxonomy): Bacteria > Actinomycetota > Actinomycetes > Mycobacteriales > Pseudonocardiaceae > Amycolatopsis > Amycolatopsis decaplanina. The sequence goes on along the minus strand of NZ_AOHO01000074.1, from coordinate 391,289 downwards.
TCCTGGCCGTCCTTCGTGCCCGAAGTGCCGATCATGGCGCGGGCGCCGAGGTGGTGCGCGGCGCCGATCGCGAGCGCGTTGAGGTACTGCCCGAGTCCGAGCTTCCGGGACCGGTGCTCGACGACGAGCCTGCTGTGCTCGAAGACCTGACCGGGTTCGACGCCTTGTGCGGCAAGCAATTCCTCGTACCGCTCGACGCCGAGGTAGGTCCGTGACTGAAAGTTTTCGCCGGTGGCCGGGGTGGAGAGCCGGATGTAGCCGAGCGGCGGACCGTCCGGCCGCTGCCGTGCGATGAAGTGCCAGGCCCCGAAGTCGAGGTCCTGGTCGTCGATGTGCGCACCGTCCGCCCGGCGAAAGGCCGGACGGCGGCCGCGATCGAACAGGATCCGCGCGCGGAGTTCGCGCACTGAGTCGAGCAGGCAGGTGTCGGCCCCGAGGAACGCGGTCACGATCCACGGGTGGCTGAGATCCGTCAAGTGATGCCTTTTCTGGGGAAATTGCCGGGAATCGGCGAAATAATCGTAGGAGAAGCCAGGAAACACTGCGGAAACCGGACTGGCACGGACTGTAGCAGTGTGGCGACGGAGCGTCTTCGTATGTATGCCGCGGCCTGCTGTACGCACGAGCGAGTGCGGCAATCGTTTACCGCCACGGCGATCGACAATCCGTCACGGTGAAGGAAATCAGATCTGATGAAGCCCGCCGGAATTCCCACCCGATGGTGTGTCGGGCTGTTTCGCAGTGAGAGCAAGCCATTCCGCGACATGTGGCGGAGTTCACAGCAGAGCGGCGTCCGTCATCACCAGGTGGGACGCGCGGAGACGCCCCCGTCCACGGTCAGGTTGTGCCCCGTGATCCACGACGCGAGGGGCGAGGCGAGGAACAGGCAGGCGTTCGCGACGTCCTCGGGGGTGCCGAGCCTGCCCAAAGGCGCGGCCTGTTCCCAGCGGTGGACGCCTTCCGGCCAGTCGTCGCCGAGCCCCCGGCGGTCGATGAGGCCGGGGGAGACGGCGTTGACGCGGAGGCCGCGCGGTCCGTATTCGAGCGCGGCGGCGCGGGCGTGCATGACCAGGGCGGCCTTCGCGCTGCTGTAGTGCGCGTGCCCCGGCGCGGGATGTGCCGCTTCGATCGAGGCGATGTGGACGACGCTGCCGCCGTCCATCACCTCGGCGGCGGCCTGTGTGCACGAGAACGCGCTGGTGAGGTTCGCGTCGAGGACGGCGCGCCAGGTATCCGCCGACATCCCCGCGAGCGGCTCGACCGGCTGCACGCCGGCACTGTTGACCAGGGTGTCCAGCCGTCCGGTCCAGGCCGCGGCGGCGGCCACGAGCCGTCGGCATTCGCCGTCGTCGGTGAGGTCGGCGGCGAACGCGGCGGCGGTACCCCCGGCCGCCTCGACGTGGTCGACGACGGCGAGCGCCGATGCCTCGTCACGGTGGTAGTGCACGGCGACGGCGCTGCCCGCTTCGGCGAAGCGCAGGGCGATGCCCTTGCCGATGCCGCCGCTGGCACCGGTGACGAGGGTGGTGGTGCCGGTCAGGTCGAGCATCGAGGTCGCTTCTGTGGCGCGAGGACACCTGCGACGACAAGGAAGACCAGACCCGCGAGGACGTAGCAGTTCCCCAGCCACTGCTGGGCGGTCGTCCATGTCTGGCCAGGCCGGTCGAAGGCCGGGAAGTACCGGAACGGCGCCGCGACGAAGATCGTGGCGACGACCCCGGTGACGGCGAGCCAGGCCAGTGCCCTGCGGTGATCCCGCCGCCTGTGCACCGCGCAGGCGGCGGTGGTGAACAGCGCCGGGGCGATCCACACCCAGTGATGCGACCACGACGTCGGCGAGATGAGCAGGGCGAACGTCGCGTTCAGCAGCAGCGCCGGCACCGCGGCCGAGCGGTACATCGTCAGTGTCACCAGCACCAGCAGTACGCCGGTGAGGACGATCCACAGCGGCTTCGCGGCGGACTCGACACCGAATCGCGCCAGCACGGCCTGGAGGGTCTGATTGGTGTGGAACGAGGTGCCGCTGATCCCGGACGCCCCGGCGAGTCCGCCGAACCAGTAGCGCGCGGAGGCCTCCGGGGCGACCGCGAACGCGACGGCCGACGCGGCCACGAAAGTGCCCATCGCGGTCAGAGCGCCGCGGAAGTCCCTGCGTATCAGGAAGAACAACAGGAACGCCATCGGCGTCAGCTTGACGGCCGCGGCGAGACCGACACCGATGCCGCGGTAGCGGCCCCGCGCCAGCAGGCAGTCGGCCGCGACGAGGCCCATCAGCAGCAGGTTGATCTGGCCGAAGCCGAGCGTCTGGCGGACCGGTTCGAGGAAGAGCGCCGGCGTGATGGCCAGCGACGCGACGAGCAGCGCCTTCCGCCGGTCCCCGGACGGCCGCAGCGTGCGGGCGATCGCGTAGAAGGTGATTTCCAGCGCGGCAAGGCTCAGCGCGAACAGCAGGAGCACCGCGCCGGTCCACGGCACCAGCGCCAGCGGGGTGAGCACCAGCGCGGCGAACGGCGGATAGATGAACAGCAGCGGGATACCGGCGTCGGAAAGCGGCAACGCGCCATAGAGGTCGCCGCCGTTCCACAGGGTGTCGACACCGAAGCGGTAGATCTCGAGGTCGCTGTGGGAAGCGCCCGTCGTCGCCCAGGCCACGGCGCACGCCGGCACCAGTGCGGCGAACGCGCCGAGCGACCACCGGGCCCGGCCGCGCGACTGGATGGAAGACATCGCGTGGTGACCCTTCGGACGTGCGTCGATGATCTCGACTGTACCGGGAGGGTGAGAAGCGACTTCCGTCGGCAGTCAGCGCACCACGAATTGGTCTAGACTTTTGCTTCCCAGTGTGGTGAAAGGGACCGGTCCATGCGCGGAACGACGGTGTTGCCCAGAACGCCTTGCCTGAAACCGAAGGCGGGGGAACTGCCACTGCATCGGCTGGAGGTCCGCGCGCCGGACGCCCTGCCGTTCACGGTCGGCACATTCGACACGATCGGGCCGATGTCGCGGGCGGCGTTCCCGCATCGGCACACCTTCTACGAAATCGTCCATGTCACCGGCGGTACCGGTGACCACGTCATCGATTTCACCCGCTGGGAAGTGGGGCCACCACAACTCGCGGTCATAACACCGGGGCAGGTGCATCATTGGGATGCCCGCGATCTCAGTGGATTCGTCGTTTTGTTCACCGACGATTTCCTGCTCGAACATCCGTCGGATCGCGAAACCCTGCGAAGGCTCAGTCAACAGCCGTGGCGACTCGACGAGCGCGCGGCCGAGGAGACGGCGCGGCTGATCGCCGAACTCGACGAGGAATTCCGTTGTGGCGGTCAGGGTACCGATTCGGTGCTGCGGGCCCTGATGCACGTGCTGATCGTGCGGGCGGGACGGCTTCCGGGACTGGCGGATCCGCGTCCGCCCGCCAGAGCGCAGGCGGTGGGCACGGAATTCGCCCGCCTGCTCGGCAGACCCGATCTCGGATTGTGGTCGGTCGGCGCGCTCGCGCAACGTATCGGTGTCACGCCGGGATATCTGACCGACGCGGTGAAAACGGCGACCGGCCGGACGGCGGCACAACTGATGCGCGAGGCCAGGACACGGGAAGCGAAACGGTTCCTGCTCGGCACGGATCTCACCGTGCGGCAGGTCGCCAGCCGGGTCGGATTCGCGGATCCCGCCTATTTCTGCCGGTTTTTCCGGCGGGAAACGGGGCTGAGCCCCGGCGATTATCGCCGGACCGGTGACGCGCCCCCGGAGATTCACCACGACTGACCAAGTCAGTCCATCGTCCGCAGCTGATCTTCTCCATACCGTCGAGGGTGATTCCCGAAGCCCCCACGAGGAGCAGGTATGGACGAAGAGAACAAGCTCAGCCGAAAGACTGTGCTGAAGGCCGCGCTCGCCGCGGGTGTGGCGGCTCCGGTCGCGTTGATCGGCGGTCCCGCACTCGCGCGCACCACCGTCGCGAACGGCCAGGCACCCGAGCTGACCCCGGCCTGTGACGACGGTGACGACCCGACCCCGCCGCAGACCGAAGGTCCTTATTTCAAGCCGAATTCCCCGCAGCGCACCTCGCTTGTCACGTCGGGGACGCCGGGGACGAGGCTCACCGTGTCCGGCTATGTGTTCGGGCTCGGCTGCCTGCCGATCGCGCGGGCGCTGCTGGACTTCTGGCAGGCGGACGTCAACGGCGCCTATGACAACGTGGGGTACACCTTCCGCGGTCACCAGTTCACGAACGACCAGGGCGCGTTCTCGCTGAGCACGATCGTGCCCGGCCTGTACCCCGGTCGTACGCGGCACATCCACGTCAAGGTCCAGGCCCCCGGCAGGCCGGTGCTGACCACGCAGCTCTACTTCCCCAACGAGCCGCGCAACAACACCGACACGATCTTCGACCCGCGGCTGCTCATGACCGTGCGGGACGTGGGCACGGCCAAGGAGGCCGCGTTCGACTTCGTGCTGAACGTGCCGCAGACGCCGACGTCGACCTCACGGCCGACCAGTACGACGCCGACGACGTCGACTTCGACCTCCAACCCGCCCGGCGGGACGACCTGGGCGGCGGGAACCGGCTATTCCGCGGGCGCCCGGGTCACCTACAGCGGTAGCGGTTACGTGTGCTTGCAGGCGCACACGGCCCAGCCCGGCTGGGAGCCGCCGTCGACACCCGCGTTGTGGCGCGCGGAGTGACGAGCAGCCGCTGCGGAGGGAGATAAACGCGGGTGGACTCCCGCCGCCGGACCCACACCCCGGTGGCGGGGTCCACCCGCTCTTCGCGGGGTGGGGGTTTTCCCCACCCCAAGTAGGAGCTTTGCTGCAGTGCGCCGACCCCGGTCCGCGGACGATGATCGTCTTCGACATCGGAGCGAAGGGGTGAACGGTATGACAGAGAACCGGAAGCGGTGGGGCAGGCGGGGACTGGTGGCCGCCGCGGTGGTGGTGACGGGAGCGGTGCTCGCTCCCGTGGCGAGTCCTGCTTTCGCGGACGAGGCGGCCGCGGCCCGGCTGGACCCGGTGCGGTCGCTGGACAGGGCGGCGCATCCGCTGCGTTCGACCGAACCCGGCCGGAACACCGCCGATCTGCGGGCCCTTGGCGGGATGATCGGTGGCGCGAAGGTGGTCGGCCTCGGCGAGGCGACCCACGGCTCCCACGAGTTCTTCACCATGAAGGAGCGGGTGTTCCGCTATCTCGTCGAGGAGAAGGGGTTCCGGGCCTTCGCGCTCGAGCTGAGCTGGTCCGCGGGCCTGGAGATCGACGAGTACGTCCAGACCGGCAAGGGCGACGCCCGGGAGCTCGCGAAGCGGACGCTGGCCGGCTCCCCGTGGGACCGCGAAGAGTTCGTGAGCCTGATCCGGTGGATGCGCGACTACAACCGCGCGCACCCGGGCCGCACTGTGCACTTCGTCGGCGACGATCTCGGCGCGCCTTCGGTGAACGACGCTTTCTTCGCCAGGATCACCGACTACTTGCGGCAGCACCATCCTGCGGCGCTGGCCGAGCTGAATCGGCTCTACACCGGCCTTCGCCCGATCGACGACGCGTTCGTCTACCTCCGCAAACCGCTCGACGAGCGGCAGCGGCTCGCCACCCAGGCGGAGCAGGCCTTCGAGCTGGTCAAGGGCCTCACCGGCGCGGACGCCTACGACTGGACCGAGCAGCACGCCCGGTTCGTCGCACAGACCGCCCGCTTCCTCGCCGTCGACCTCTCGGACCCTAAGTCGCTGCCCACCGCGCAGATCCTGCGGGACAAGGCGATGGCGCAGAACGTCGCCTGGTGGCAGCGGCGGACCGGCCACAAGGTCCTGCTCTCCGCGCACAACGCCCACGTCGCCTATCTCCCCGACCTCCCGGCGATCTACCCGAAGACCCAGGGCGCCTTCCTGCGCGAGACGCTGGGCCGCGACTACCTGCCGATCGGGTTCAGCTTCGACCGGGGTTCCTTCCTGTCCAAGGACACCGCGGTCGGCGGGGAATGGAAGCCGTTCTCCGTTCCTGCCGCGCCGTCCGGATCGAACGAGCACACCCTCGACCGGGTGCGGTTCGAGGACTTCTACCTCGACCTCCGCACCGCGCCGCCCGCCGCTCGAACCTGGCTCGACGCCGCCCGGCCCACCCGCACGATCGGCACGCTGTTCCCCGTCGACCCCGCGGCCATCTCGCTCGGACGGTCCTACGACGTCGTCATCCACCTGCACGACGTCCGCCAGGCCGATCTGAGAAGGTAGTGACGTCGCGCCCGTTTAGGGGTTTTTAACCCGGTTCTCCTGGCGTGCCGCGACGGATCTCGGTAGTAGTCGAAGTGTTCCGGTGCCCCTGTTCCAGTACCCAGTGGAGGAAATCCCTGATGTTCAAACGGATGCTCAGCGCCTTCGGGGTCGGCGGTCCGTCCGTCGACACCGTGCTCGACTCACCGCACGCCGTTCCCGGCGAGGTGATCACCGGCCAGGTCCGCATCCAGGGCGGTTCGAGCGACGCCCAGATCGAGGAGATCCTGCTTTCGCTGGTCACCCGGGTAGAGGTCGAGCACGGCGATCACGAGCGTGCCGGGACCGCGGAGTTCCTGCGGGTCAGCGCGGGCCGCAAGGTCAAGGTGACGGCGGGGCAGCCGACCACCGTGCCGTTCCGGATCGCGTTGCCGTGGGAGACGCCGATCAGCGCGGTCGGCGGCCGTGAGCTGCCGGGCATGGTCGTCGGCGTGCGGACCGAACTCGTCATCGCGGGCGCGCCGGACAAGGGCGACCTCGATCCGGTGCTGGTCGGTCCGCTGGAATCGCAGGACCGGGTACTGGAGGCGTTCGGCGAGCTGGGCTTCTCCTTCCGCAGCGCCGACGTCGAAGCCGGGCGGTTGCACGGTGTCCGGCAGGAACTCGGGTTCTTCCAGGAGATCGAGTTCTTCCCGCCGTCGCGCTACGCCGGCCGCGTCAGCCAGGTCGAGCTGACCTTCGTCGCGAGCCCGGACGACCTCGTGGTGGTGCTCGAGGCCGACCGGCGCGGCGGCATGTTCCGCTCCGGCGGAGACTCCTTCGGCCGCTTCCACGTCTCGCACGAGGAGGCCCTGCGCACCGACTGGGCCGCGGCCATCGACGGCTGGCTGGCCAAGGTCGCCGAGTCCGGCGGCGGGCACGCCATGTTCGGTGGGCACCAGGAGCACTACGGCCACGACTACGACCACCACGGTCACCACGGCAGGCGTGGACCCGGGATGGGCGGCGTGGTCGCCGGTGCCGCGGCCGGTGTGGTCGGCGGCATGATCCTCGGCGAGGTCATGGAGGACGTCTTCGACGGCGGCGACGAAGATTTCGAGGAGTGATCCGGCTCCTGGGCACACCGGAACCGGTGTGCCCAGGGGTCACCGTCCTCACCACTCAAGACCGGCCGGGCTCAGGTGTACCAGGTGGGCTGCGGGAGTTCGTTCAGCAGTGCGTAGGCACCGACTTCGCGGCGCTTGTAGGCCACGGGATCGTGCAGCGAATGGGTGCGCAGATTCCGCCAGAAGCGATCAAGGCCGTATTTCGTGGCGCTCGCGCGGGCACCGGTCAGCTCGAAGATCTTCGAGCCGATTTCGAGTCCGGTGTCGATCGCGCGCTGTTTGGCGGCGGCGATGAGGACCGCGATCTCGCCGCGAGCCTCAGGGGTGAGCTCTTCGCGCGGCGCGTGCAACACGGCCGAGATCGCCGCGCCGACCTTGTCCGCCAATGCCTCGGCGGCCCACAGCTTCGACTGGAGATCGCCGTAGCCCTCGAGGATGTACCACTCTTCGCCGGCGGATTTCTTGTTGTCGCCGCCGTACGGCCACGCGCGGGTGTGCTCGCGCGTGTATGCCAGCGCGGTTTCCAGCGCTCCCTGCGCGATGCCGAGGTAGAAGTTGGTGAAGACCAGCTGGATCGCCGGGACGTTGAGCGTGTTGTAGGTCGAGGGGCGGAACTTCTTGTCGACGTAGCCCGCCGCGCTCGCCCACGGGACGCGCACGTCGGTGATGGTCACGCTGCCGGATTCGGTGAGCCGCTGACCGATGTTGTCCCAGTCGTCGTGGAAGACGATACCGTCCTGTGTGGACGGAACGATGGCGAAGATGTGGTCCTCGGTGCCTTCGAGGACGCCTTCGAGCACGGTCAGGTCGGAGACCTTGCCGCCGGTGGAGAACGACTTGTGTCCGTTGTAGACGATCTCGTCGCCGTCCTCGGTGATCTTCAGGTCGGAGTCGCGGGGGTTGACCGCGCCGCCGAACACGAAGTTGCTCCGCGTATACAGTTCTTCGACCGCGGCGATCTGGTCGTCGGTCGCCACCAGCCGCGCGGCCCAGGCCCAGAGATAGTGGTAGCCGAGCAGCTGGCCGATCGAGCCGTCGCCGCGCGCGACCTCGCGGATGACGCGATAGGCGGTCTCCCAGCTCTGGCCGCCACCGCCGTGCTCGACCGGGCCGAGCAGCGTCACCAGGCCGGAATCCTTGAGCAGCCGGACTTCCGCGTAGGGCGTTTCGTTCTTCCGGTCGCGCTCGGCCGCGTCCACCGCGAGTTCGGCGGCGACCTTCTTCGCGGCGGTCAGCCATTCACTGGCGGATCGGACCCGGTTCTCGGTCGTGGTCATGGGCGAATTCCGTTCTGTGCGAGGGCGAACGGGAATTCCGGGCAGGGCGGAGCGCCCGGAATTCCCGGGTTTTCCCGAAAGTGAGCGGACACTGCTTCAGGCCGTACAGAGCATGCGTCCGAGTAGAGCAGTGGCACTACGGGGTGTCAACGAACGTCCGCGCTCTGAGACCGTGCTCCTCGCGCGATCAGAACCAGTGCAGGCAGTGCGGCGCTCGCTCGGTACGGAAGAGAGTGTCGGCGAGCGCGGCCGCGTCCGGGTGATGGGCGCGGATGTGCCCGGCCCGCACGAGCGTGCTCGGCGCGGTGCCGCCGAGGTAGATCGAGCCGAGGTCGCTCACGTCCAGGGACAGGTCGGGTTCCCGCTCCGCCGGGACGCAGTCCGCCTCGCCGTTCCGGACGGTGAGCAGATAGCGGCCGTGCTCGCCGAGCGCCGCGTCGTCGACGTCGAGGACGATCTCGCCGTCGGTGGACCAGCCGCGTGCGGTGAGCGCGCGGGGGATGTCCAGCAGCCGCACCCAGAGCCAGTCCGTGTCGCCGCCGACTTCGCCGGCGCGGAAGTCCTCGAGCTGCCACCGCAGCGGATGGTCGGGCGGGCAGTGCTTGAACACGACCTCGCTGATCAGGTCGTGTCCGAGCAAGAACCGGGCCAGCGCCGTGGAAACCTCGTCGTCGACGGCGATGGTCTCGTCGACGGTCAAGGTGCTGGGTTCGGTGAGTGAGTAAGAGGCGTACCCGTCCGGGACGCCCTCGGCGTCACGGTGAACGGCGATGTGGCGCGGAGTGCGGGAGATCGGCGGCTGCCCGGCTCCCGCCTCCCACCAGCGGTGCGGCCGTGACAGCGCGCCGGGCCGGGCCCGGCGATACCGGTCGTAGATCTCCTCCAGGATCTCGCCGCACTCGGCACGGCGCAGCACCTCGATCGAGCCGGCGGCCGCCCCGCCTGCCCGGGGGACGGCGAAGGCGGCCTGATGGCGCTGTACCGTCAGACGCCGGGTGTAGGTCGCCGGCCCGTAGCCGAACCGGCGGTAGATCAGGGCCTCCGACGCGAGCAGGACGGAGAGGAACTCGCCCCGCTCCCGGAACTCGGCGAGCTGATGCCGCATCATCGCGCTGAGCACGCCTTGCCGCCGGTGCGAAGGAAGGACGCCGACGGCGGTCACCCCGGCGGCCGGGACGACGACCTCACCGGGCAGGGTGAGCTCGAAGGAATACGCGGCGGCCGTGCCGACGGGCCGCCCCTCCGCCGTCATCGCGAGCAGGCCGCGGTCCATTTCGAGTGCGGACCAGGTCTCGGCCGCGGTGTCCGGGAAACGGGCGAAAGCGGTGAACATGGTGTCGACGAAGACGTCGTAGTCCTCGGCGGTCGTGGAACGGATCTTCATCGGCCCAGTGCATTGCCGTTCCCGCGTGGCGTCAAGCGATTTGCAGCTCGAGGAACCCGGCGAACGGGCGCAGCGGCCGGGCCGCCGTGGGTGCCGTCATGACGAGGCCAGCGCGCGGCGCAGGACGCCGCCCAGTTCGTCGATCTGACGGCGGGACACCTCGGCGGACAGGATCGCCTGCGACCCGTGGAAGGTGCCCGCCCACTGATGCAGCTCGACCGAAACCCCCGCCTGCAGCAGACGGAGCGCGTACTCGATGTTCTCGTCGCGGTTGGGGCAGAGCTCGGCGGAGGCCATGTACGCGGGCGGCAACCCGGAGAGATCGGTGGCCCGCGACGGGGCGGCATACGGCGAAGGGGCGGGCTTGCCGTCCAGGTAGTACCGCCACATCGCGGTGGCCTTGGCGCGGTTCATCCACGGGGTGTCGGTGAAGTTCCGCGCCGACCACGACTCCTGCCGGTCGTCGAGTCCCGGCTGGTTGAGCAGCTGGAAGCAGATCCGCGGTCCGCCTTCGTCGCGGGCTCGCAGCGCGGTGGCCGCCGCGAGCCCGCCACCCGCGCTGTGCCCGCCGATCGCGATCCGGTCCGGGGTGACGCCGAGTTCGGCCGCGTGGTCCGCCGTCCAGTTCAGCACGGTGTAGACGTCGTCGAGCGCGGCCGGGAACGGGTTTTCCGGCGCCAGCCGGTACCCGACCGAGATCACCACCGCGTCGGAGACCTCGGCGATCCGGGCCGCCCACGGATGTTCGGTCTCCAGATTCCCCATGACCCAGCCTCCGCCGTGCATCCAGACGATGGCGCCCTGCGCCTCACGCGGCCGGTAGATCCGGATCGGGACACCGGGCTCGCCGGGCACCGTCCGGTCCTCGACCTCCATGGCCGACGTGTCGGGTCGCGGCACCGACGTGGCCAGTTTCGCGAAGTTCGCGCGGTCCGCGATCGGGTCGTCGAGTTTCGCCGCGGGGAACAGGGCGATGAAGGCTTCGAGTTCGGGATCCATGACCACGATTCTTCCGGTTTCCGGCCCGGAGGACGGCCGCCATCCGTCGCGCGTGAACGCCCCTTCGCGCGACGATCGCCGCGTAGGCTCGCGGACATGGAGGCATTGGCCGCGCGGTTGTCGCATCTGGATCCCGATGTCGAAGGCGTGATCCGGGTCGTGATGTTCTACGACACCCTGATGCGGCGACGCGTCGATCTCCCCGCGCTCGCCCGCGCCAGCGCGGGTCTGGCGGAATGCGTGACGGGCATCCGGCTGCACAGCACGGGACGCACCATCCGCATGGCGCCGGACGGACGCGAAGCCGCTCCGGCCTCCGTGCCCGCGTCCTCCACGACGGCGGTCACCCTCGACGACGAAGAGATCGGCACGGTCTGGCTGGAACGCGAGGGGGAGCCGGGCGCCCTCGACGACGCGGTACTGGACCGGCTCGCGATCGCCGTGGCGACGGTCGTCGAACGGTATGGACCGGCCCGCACCACCATGGCCGATCCGGCGCTGGTGGAACTCGTGATCAGCGCCGGCGACGACGCCGCGAGCAACCGGGCCCTGCGGCTGCTGGGTTTTCCCGCCGACGCGCCGATCCGGGTGGTCGCCGTCCGGTCGGGGATCCCGCTCGAGAAGATCGGGAGCCTGATCTGCCAAGGCCGTCCGGTCAAGGCCGCGTCACTCACCGGCCTCGGCATCATCCTGGCCACCGCGGTGGATCCGGCCCGGTTTCCGGAAGACGTCCGGGCGGGGATCGGAGAGGCCGGATGCCCGCACCGGTCCTGGCAGGACGCCAGGACCGCGCTGCGGTTCACGACCGCGCGCCGTCCGGTGATCCACTACGGCGACCTCGGAGCGCTGGCACTGCTCGCGCGGATCCCGGAGGAGGACGCGCGGGCCAACGCCGACGTCGTCGCGATCACGAAGCTGGCGGCGGATCCGGAGGACTTGCGGACGCTGGACGCCTACTGCGAGGCGGGTTCCGTGCGCCAGGCCGCCGATTCCCTCCATCTGCACCACAGCAGCGTCGCGCGCCGGCTGACCCAGATCGGCAAAAGCCTGGCCATCGACTTGACCGCGCCGCTCGGTCTGACGCGGGCGAGGCTCGCCCTCACCGCTTGGCGGCTGCTCGGCGAGTGAAGCGCTACCTAATGATCTTCGACCGCATACTCAAAAATCTCCTCCGGCCGTCATGGAAATAAATAGGTAGCCCGCGCGAACTTTCGTCGGTTACCGGATTCCCTTGGCGCCAAACAGAATCAGCGCGTTCGTCCCCGCTGAAGCGGCCGCAAGCCGGCCGCAGAAATGAGTCGGAACATGCGACTGCGCTCCCTCGTCCTGCTTGCCGGTACCGCCTTCATGGCGCTGCTCGGCTCGACCGCCCCCGCCGCGACCGCCGCCGAGCCTTCGGGCGTGCAACCGATGATCATCGGCGGCCAGTACGCGCAGAGCGGTCCCTGGGCGGCCCGGCTGTTCGTGAACGGCCAGCAGAACTGCACCGCGACGATCATCGCGCCGCAGCACATCCTGACCGCCAAGCACTGTGTGGCCGGCAGCGGCAGCTATACGTTCCGTATCGGCAGCCTCGACCAGCAGAGCGGCGGCACCATGGCCACCGCGGCGAGCATCACCCGCCACTCGGGCGCGGACCTCGCCATCGTCCGGCTGACCAGTTCGGTCAACGCCACCTACGCGCCGCTCGGCACCACGAGCGACGTCGCGGTCGGCCAGAACGTCCAGGTCTACGGCTGGGGCGCGACCAGCCAGTGCGGTTCGGAGATCAACTGCCAGTCCCGCTACCTGAAGGTCGCCACCGTCCGGGTCAACTCGGTCAGCTGCGGTGACTACAACGGCGGTGTCGCGGTCTGCGCGAACCGCGTCGACGGCATCACCGCCGGCGGTGACTCGGGCGGCCCGATGTTCTCCGGCGGCCGCCAGGTCGGTGTCGCCTCGACCAGCGACCGGTCGAACAACACCGCCTACACCAACATCACCCGCTACCGCAGCTGGATCCAGCAGGTCGCCGGCGTCTGACCTGGGCGACGGAACGTGGTGGGGCTCGTGAGCGGTGAGGACGGTTAGAACCGTCCTCACCGCTCACGAGCGGGACCGTATTTGTCAAATGACACTCAACCCGGGCCGATTGACGCGATAATGTGGCGGTCGGCGCCGGAGGTTCGGCGCCGTGGACCTTGGGAGGGGGCCAGTGGCGCGACCGACGCAGGCTCTCGACCGCACGATCGTCGTGGTGGACGTCGTGGGTTTCACCGCGCCGGACCGCAACCGGCTCGACAAGCTCGCCGTGCACCAAGGCATGTACGACGTGTTGAAGACCGCTTTCGCCGAAAGCGGCGTCGACTTCGATTCCTGCGCGCACGAGGACCGCGGTGACGGCGCGTTGATCCTGCTTCCGCCGGGAACGACCAAAAGCCTCGTCGCCGACCTGCTGCCGGATCGTATCGCGGTCGCCCTCCGCCGGTACAACCACACGCGGACGCCGCAAGCGCAGATGCGGCTGCGGGTGAGCCTCAACTCCGGCGAGGTGCTCAACGACGGTAACGGATGGGTGGGGGACGCGGTCGACATCGCTTTCCGCATTCTGGACGCGCAACTGGCGAAGGACGCGTTCGCGGAATCCGATCGGATGATCGCGTTCATCTCTTCTCAGCGTTTCTTCGCCGACGTGATCGAGAAGGACCCGGGCTTGCTGCCCGAGTTGTACCGTCCGATACCTGTTTCGGTGAAGACTTTCACCGGAACGGCTTATTTGCGGCTGCACGGGGACGTCACCGCGCCGGTCTCCAAACCGCCCGATCCGGCCGTGGTGGCCGCCGAGGACCTGTTTCTGGCCGACCTGAACGGCGCCGTTCTGGATTTGATTCCCCGCAAGGATCTGGTGGGCCTGCACCGGCACCTGACCCGGATGGAAGTCCCCCATCTGGCCGTCATGATGAGCCGCGCGCTCGGTCCGGCGGTCCCGTTGCCCCGGTTGGAGGGCATCACCGACGCGTGGGCCGCCTTTCACCTGCTCACCGACTTCAACGCGGGCCCGGACGGCATCCCGCCCGCCGTGACTTTTCTGCGCCTGCTGGCGGAAAGCGTGGAAGGGGAGCCGGGGGCCGTGATCGCCGGCTGGATCGCCGATCAGGCCCGATCGCTGCGGCTCGGTCCCGCCCTCGGGCACCAGCGGCAGAGCAGGCCGCCGATTCCGGAGCGGCCCCATTTGCATTTGATGATCATGCTCGAACCGCTTTCCGCGGATCCGACGCGGTGCACGCTCGCATTCTGGCGACAGGACGATCCGGAGGTTTGGCCGCCGTCGCTCGGTGGAGTGCGCGAAATCGGAATAGAAGAGGTCGAGTTCAGGGTCGATGACGTCATCCTGGAGACTGAGGGCGTCTGGTCCGGCCAGAGCATGTCCGCGTCGGTGGAATTCCTGCTGCCGAGGACGTTGATCAATTTGCCCGTGCAGCGGTGGGCGAAGGAACACGAAACCGGTCAGCCTCAGCCGTTGCGCTACGGGTACCGGCTCGGGATACGGTCTTTGGAGAGGATGCGGGCGAGGCATTGGCATCGCGCATGGCATGTTCGCTGGGATTCGATGGTGAAGGACCCCGCTGCCGACCGGCTGCATTATTCGGGGTGCGCGGAGTTCGAGGATCACCCGATCGACGCCATACTGAGCGACGACCACTGGGTCGGCATGGTATTGGCGAAACCCCCGTCGCCCCAGGCGGAACCGGGCGCCGCGCCGGACGAACTGACGAGCGCGCTCCGCAGTGGCCTGCCGGTGGTGCTCTGGCATCCGGACGCCGAGCCGGAGAGCCTGCGCGAGTTGCTCGACTGGGTATTGGCCGCGGACAGCGGTTTTATCGAACTTCCGGATCGCCGCAAACTGGCGAATTCGGGTGCGGCGGTACCGTTCAAGAATTCTCTGGCTCACGATCTGGTGGTAATGTGGGACGACCCCAAACGCGTGATCGTTCTGGACCAGCCGTTGATCCCGACTCGACTGTAAGGGGATGCCGCGGATGAGCGGGAACGATCAGGACGCGGCCGCGAACGGCCGGACGCCTCGACTCGATGCACCCGATTGGTGGATCTATCGGGGCACCGGCAGGCCTATTCACGACATCGACCTCGCGCAGCTGTTGCCCGCGCCGCCGCCGTGGCGTTCGTATCGCGGTGACCCGCCACCGGAAAACGACGTGCCGCCGCCGGACGACGGCGAGGCGGAACGCCGTCTCGGTACCGCGTTCACGCTTTCGGAGCAGGACGTCGACGCCGACGAACTGAACATGGTCAACGCCGCCCTCTATCTGCGGCGTCCCTTGCTGGTCACCGGGAACCCGGGGACCGGGAAGTCCAGCCTCGCGTACCGGATCGCCAGGGAACTCGGCCTCGGCAGGGTGCTGCGCTGGGCGATCACCAGTCATACCGCGCTGAGTGCCGGGCTGTACGGCTACGACGCGATCGGCCGGGTCCAGGCCGCGGCGACGAGTCAGGCCCAGCGCGGCGGAGAAGCCGACGAGCCACCGATCGGCGATTTCGTCCGCCTCGGTCCGCTGGGCACCGCTTTTCTCCCCAGCAGACTGCCGCGGGTACTGCTGATCGACGAGCTGGACAAATCCGAGGCGGATCTGCCCAACGATCTGCTGTCGATCTTCGAGGACGGCGAATTCTCCATCGAGGAATTGGCCCGCGTGCGCAACCGGCACCCCGAAGTCACCGTGCACACCGCCGACCCGCAGCGCACCGCCGTGGTCCGCGACGGCCGGATCGCCTGCCACGCCTTCCCGATCATCATCATGAGCAGCAACGGAGAGCGGGAGTTCCCGCCCGCCTTCCTCCGCCGCTGCCTGCGATTGCGGATCGAGAACCCGGACGAGGAGCAGCTCGCCGCGATCGTGGCGGGTCATCTGGTCGGCGAGAACGGCGAACACCGGGACAGGCTCATCCGCGAATTCGCCGAACGGAGCAAGGCCGAAGGCGGGCTCCCCACCGACAGGCTGCTCGACGCCGTCTATCTCGCGACGTCGGGCGCGTACCAGCCGGATCAGGAGGCATGGCCGCGGCTGGTGGACGCTCTCTGGCAACGACTGACGGTGCGGTGACATGGACGGGCCGGGCGGTGTGTCCGACTCGCGTTCCGCCCCGGTGGCGGAGCGGCGGAAGGCCGGTTTCTCCCAGGAGGTCAAGCGGTCCGGCTTCGAAGACCTGAACTGGACCGAGGTCGCGGACATCGTGTGGCTGGCCGCCGTCATCTCTCCGCGGAGAGATGACGGCGGATCCGCTCCGGCCGAGGAGCCGGAGCGGACGTCCGATGACGTGCGGATCCGTAACGCGCCCGCCGAGCGCGGCGAGATCCCTGCGCTTCCCGAGGCGCGGTCGTCACAGATCTCCGAGACCGCGCCTTCGAACGAGATGCCTCCGAACGAGGACGACGGTCAGTCCGTCGGGATCGAGGCCGTCCCCGGTGCGCTGCCCGAACCCGCGGTGGACGGCACCGGACCCGGGGGAGTCGTACTCCTCGAATCGCTGGAGTACTTCCGCGCGCTCAGAAGGCTGAAACGAGAGATGCCCTCGCGCCGACACAACGATGTGGTCCTGGACGAAGTGGCCACCGCCGTCCGGGTCGCGGAGACCGGCCGGTGGTGGCCGGTCACCCGATCGAGAAAAGAGCGCTGGCTGGACCTGACGCTCGTCCTCGACAATGGGCCGTCGATGGCCTTGTGGCGGCCGAGGGTGTCCGCGTTTGTCGAATTACTCCGGCAAGTGGGTGCTTTCCGTACCATTCAAATCCGCCTGTTGGAAACCGCGAAGGACGACGAAGAGGATCTCGTTCTTCGTGGTGGTACGCCCGGTGCGCCCGCCCGTGACCCGGACGAGATCGTGGATTCGTCGGGGCGGCGTGCCGTATTACTGGTGACCGACGGTGTCGGCGAGGCCTGGCAGAAGAAGGACGCGCTGTACCCGATGCTGGCGCGGTGGGGCAGGAAGATGCCGGTGAGCATCGTTCACCTGCTCCCGCAATGGCTGTGGGGCCGGTGCGGCATGGACCCGCGGAAGGCGTGGTTGCGGGTGCCGAACGCGTTGGCCCCCAACGGCCGATGGGGCTGCGACCTCGCGGACGCCTGGCTCGAACCCGGCTCGAAAGTACCCGGCCACACCGTTCCGGTACCGGTGCTCGAACTGCGGCCCCGGCCGCTGGGCTGGTGGGCCGGACTGATGACCGGCGAAAACGCCGCCGCCGTCGAAGGAACGGTCGTCCTCGCCACGGAACGGATTTCCCAGTCCGATTCCGGTGACCCGCCGGTAACTTTGTCACCCGCCGAAAGAGTGCACAGATTCCGCAGTGTTGCGTCGCCGCCGGCGCTACGCTTGGCACAGTTACTCGCGGCGGTACCGGTCCGTCTCGACGTGGCGAAGCTGGTCGGTCAACGGTTCGTGCCGGAAGCGGGCGTGGAGCACCTCCTCGAGCTTTTGCTTTCGGGGATGATGTACGCTCCCGCACTCAGGGAAGGCAAATCCACTTGGGACACAGATGGGGTCTTCGCTTTTCCCGAGGCGGTCCGGGAATTGCTGCTCAGTGGCGCGCGACGGTCGGAAACGGCCAGTGTCGTCCGAGTGGCCGCCACCCATTTCGGTGACCGGATCAGGCTGCTCGGTCACCTCCGGGACGCCATCGCCGACCCGAACAACACACCGGATCCGGACCTCACCCGCGAGTCCTCGGCCGATGTGGAACTGGAAAGCGCGCTCATGCGCGCCCTTTCCGGACCGTACCTGTCCCGGGCTGACCGGCTACGGAACGCGGTACAAGACCTGGACCTCGTCGTACCCGTACCTGAATCAATAAAGAAGACTGTGAGCCCAAAGATGCGTGAGACGGCCGAACGTCCACCTGCCTCGACACCTGAGAAACAGGGACGCTCGTCCTATCTCAGCGAGCCCGAAGCGAACGAGCCGACGACCCGGATCGTGCACCCTTCGGCGTCGGAAACCTCGCGGCATTTCCCCACCCGTCAGCCCGACGATCCGCCGCTGGTCTTCGGCAACGTACCACCGCGCAACCCCAACTTCACCGGCCGCGACGAATTGCTCGACCAGCTCACCAAGCGGCTGAGCAGTGGCACCACCGCCGTGCTTCCTTCGGCGCTGCACGGTCTCGGCGGTATCGGCAAGACCCAGATGGCCGCCGAGTACATCTATCGGCATCTCCAGGATTACGACCTCGTCTGGTGGATCGACGCCGCCCACACCACCCAGATCCGCGCCGGTCTCACCGAACTCGCCGGGACCCTGGGCCTGCAAGGCGCGTCCGAGGCCAGCGTCGCGGTCCCCGCCGTCATCGAGGCGCTGCGGACCGGACGGCCGTTCCGTCGCTGGCTCCTGGTGTTCGACGCCGCGGAGAGCCCGGAGACCGTGTTGCCGTTCTTTCCGCGCAACGGCCCCGGCGAAATCCTGATCACCTCGCGGAACTCCGACTGGGCGGGTATCGCACGCCCGCTGGAACTGGCGGTGTTCAAACGCGAGGAAAGCGTCGAGCTGCTCGGCCGCCGGGGCCCGGAGATCGACCCGGCCGATGCCGACGAGCTCGCCGAGAAGCTCGGGGACCTGCCGTTGGCCGTGGAGCAGGCGGCGGCGTGGCGCGCGGTGACGGGGATGCCGGTGCAGGAGTACCTGCGCCTGTTCGACGAATCGGTGGAGGAAATCCTCGACACCGCCTCGGCGCCCGACAACGAGGTTTCCGTCGCCGCGGCGTGGAATGTTTCGTTCGAGGAGTTGAAGACGCGTAATCCGGCGGCTCATCAGATTTTGCATATTTGTGCGTTCTTTTCGCCGGAGCCGATTTCGCGTGATCTGCTGACCGGGGTGAATCGGGTGTCGATCTCCCCGGAGCTGGACGCGGCGTTGCGGGATCCGATCAAGCTGGCACGGGCGATTCGTGACATCAATCGGTATGGTCTGGCGAAGATCGATCATGGTAACAACACGCTTCAGCTGCACCGGTTGGTGCAGTTGGTGTTGCGTAATCGGGTGATGGCCCGGCAGGTGCATGCGCGGATGCAGCATGGTGCGCATCAGTTGCTGGCCGCGCTGGATCCGAATGATCCCGAGTCCAGCAGGCACTGGTCGCGCTACCGCGAGCTGCTGCCGCATGCCTACGCGGCGAACGTCCTGGACTGCGACAACGACTGGCCGCGTCAGCTCCACATCAACCTGATGCGCTACCTGTTCGAGTACGGCGATCACGAAGAGGCGGCCCGTCTCGGCATCGAAGCGCGGAAGCGGCTCACCGACACTCTCGGCCCCACGCATCCGCAGACGCTCGAAGTCTCGGCCAGGCTGGGGCTTTATCTATGGGCGATCGGCCGGTACGCCGAAGCTGCGGAGCTCAACCAGCGCACCCTCGCGCTACGCCTTCAGATTTCCGGTGAGGAGAACGAGGAGACGTTCGCTCTGCAGCGGAACATCACGATCGACCTCCGGGCACAGGGTGACTTCGCGGCGGCGACCAAACTGAGCGAAGAGGTCTACCACAAGGCCAAGCGGCTGTTCGGCGAAGACGATCCGGAGACGTTGCACGCCGCGTATCAGCACGCGATCAGTCTCCGGCTGGGCGGCGCTTACCGGGAGGCGCTGGAGCTGGATCAGGACACGCTACGGCGGCGGATCGAGGTCCTCGGCCGTGATCATGTCCGCACGTTCAGTGTCAACAGCGCGCGGAACGTGGATCTGCGGGAGGCGGGTGAATACGGCCAGGCCCGGATTCAGCAGGAGCGGCTCACGGAGAATTTCATCGCCCGTTTCGGCGCGGACCAGCTGGACTCGGCGGGCAACTCGCTGCTGCTCGCGGTGGCCAGGAGGAAGGACGGCGACCACCCCGGGGCGCTCAGCCTGTCCACGGACGTCCTCAAGAGGTTCCGGCTCGCCTACGGCGACGACCACGGCACGACGATGGCCTCCGCGCTGGCCCATTCGATCGATCTCCGTCACTCGGGTGATCTGGCCGCGGCCAGGAAGCTCGGTGAGGAGACCTTCGAGCGCTACCGGCGTGGTCTGGGCGAGCACCACCCGCACACCCTGGCGGCCAACGCCGACCTCGCGGTGACCCTGCGGCTGCAGGGCGACCCAGCGGCCGCCCGCGTCCTCGACGAGCGTGCCCTCGAGCAGCTCCGGGCTACCATCGGCCCGGATCATCCCTATGCCGTCATCGCCACGATCAACCTGGCGAGTGATCTGTCGGAACTGGGTGAACTCGACCGGGCGGTCGAACTGGGACGGGACGCGGTCGAGCGGGGCACACAGGTGCTCGGCGAGGACCATCCCACGGTCCTGGCCGCGTCCTTCAACCTCGGCCTGGATTTGACCGCGCTCGGCCGGACGGACGAGGCCGCGCCGTTCAGCGCCCCGATCCTGGCGCGATACCGCCGGATCTTGGGCGAGGCCCACCCCGGAACGCAGGCGGCCGGCCGCGGCGCCCGCGCCAACTGTGACATCGACCCGATCCTGATGTGAGTCACCCTGGTACGACTTGCCCGATCCAGGAGGCGATTTCTTCCACAGTCGGCGGCCGGGGACCGGATCGCAAGGGCCGGTGTACCGCGCGGACGAGTTCAGGACAATGCAGCAAGGCGCGGGCGGCGGGATGGAGGCCTCGTGCGGAGAGCGCGAGGCCCAGCCCGACCAGCGAGTTCGGCCGGTCCGGATCCACGGTGAGTTCCGCCCGGTAGCCCTGGACGGCTAAGAGGAAATCGCCCGCCACGTAGGCGAAATCCGCGGCGGTGGCGCCAGGAACCGCCGGAGGTTGTCCGTCCGTCGGCATCACCGTGCCGCCGACTGCGAGCCTGATGAGGTCCGTTCTGGCGTGGGACCAGCTTCCGTCCGGCACCGGCGTCGGGGGAAGGCTGGTCGCGTCGATGACGGCGGGAGGCCTTGGCCGTCCGCGGAGCCACGCCGCCGCCAGTTCGGCGACCACGGACGTGTCCGGTCGCAGATGCCGGGCACGCCATCCCGCGAGATGATCCCGGCCCGCGGCCATGGCGAGTTCACTCGCCTCCGTCGACACGGGCTCGCCCTGCCATGGCCCGAGCCGTTCGGCGATGTTGTCGAGAAAACGTCGGCCGGCGTCGGTCAGTGTCGAGTCCGCGCGCAGGACTCGGAGTGTGTGCCACGTCCGCTCCCGCCAGTAGGCGAATTCGAAGCCGGAGCGCCGCGGACTCTGGTCGGCCTGATACAGCGCTCGCCAGAACGCTGTGACGCCGAAGAAGGCGTAGACGCCTTGCAGCGCGCCGCTCACGGGTCTCGGGTCGTCCCGCCATGCCACGTAGATCCGTTCCCGTGGGTCCGGTTCGTACAACTCGACGAGGTGCAGCAGACCACCGAGCACTATGTGCTGGAATTCGTGGATCAGTGTCTCGGCGAGGGACGCGCCGTCAGTGGGCAGGCCGACCACCGCGCTGCCGAACGCTTCCCCCGTCGACGCGCTCGGATTTCGGAAGAACACCCGGGGTTTCGGAACCAGTGACGCCAATCCCACGGGCATGATGCGGGCCAAACCGGGCAGGTGGGCGGCGACCAGACGGCAGGCCTCGTCGATCAGCCGCTGCCAATCCGCCACGTCCTTGCCCGGCAACCGTTCCGGCGGAATCGGTTCGTAGAGCCCGCGATAAGGATCGAGGTCGTCCAGCCACAACGAGAACCGGTGCGCGCCGACCTGGCTCCGTACCCGCCGGATTCCCCACCAGCCCGGCGCATCGGAGCCGGGCGCGTCCGGCAGGCGGACCGTCGTTCCGGCGCTCGACACGGAGTACCGGCCGTTCACGCCTCGCACGGCAGCCGAAGAAAACGTTCCGTCGTCCGGAAATCTGGCCATGCCGAGCGAAGGGATCATGGCGCTTCCGTGCCAGACCGGGATGGCGGTCTCGAAGTCCAGCTCCGCCCGGATCGCCGCGGCCGCGGCGATCGCGTGTGCGTGCCCAAGGTGCACCCACAAAGGACCGACTCCATCGATTCCGTTGCGCAGCAGACGAGTCGTATAACCTGCCCAGCTGCCGGTGTACGGATTGGTAAGCATCCGGTTCACCGCTCGCGGGGCTCGTGCTTCGGCACGTGCAAGGAGTTCCCAGGCGGAATCCAGCGCCGGAAGGGGGCCCGAGTGGCCCGGCGCCTTCATTGCCTCGGTCAACAACGAGTGGATCAACAGTTTGCGCCGGCTCCGCTCGGCCCGTCGCAGGCGCCGAGCCATATCCTCGTCGCCGTCCAGGCGTGCGAGCGAGTCCAAGTCTCGCCATGACAAACGGTGGAACGCGGGGCGAGCCTCGGCCGATGGCGGCATCAGTCGATCCGCTCGCCGCCCCCGGAGTTGTTGTCGCTTCTGTAGCGTGCGCGGACGAGGGTGGTGCGTTCGACGACGTGGTGCGCCGAATGGCGGAAGGCTTCACTGTCCAGCTCTCGTAACGCGGTGAGTGAGACCGCGTCGAGATCGATCAACGCCGATTCGATATCCGGTTCGGTGCTTGCCGAGAATGAACTCATCGTGCCGATTCCCTCCACCCGTGAAACGGTTGCGAGAGTTGAACCTCGACCAGGATAGCCGAGATTTCGTGCCTGATCAGGCCTCAGTGGCAGGTGGTGGCCGCCCGGCCGCCAATTCCCGTAGCGTGCGAGGACTGGTGATGGTGACTCGCTGGCGCGCGGTGCGCACCACACCCAGTCGCCGGAGTTCTTCGAGGCCCCGGATCAGGGTGCTGCGCGAGACCCGCGCGAAGCCCGCCAATTCCCCTTGGTTGAAGCGGAGATCGACCTGCTTTTCGGCCGTCCAGTCGACGGCGTGCTGCAGCGCCAGTTCCAGGAGAACGGCGGCGAGGCGTTGCGGGAAATCCGGGCCGCCGGATTCGAGACGCAGCCTGTCGGATTGCTGCAGCCGGATCGCCGCGGTACGGAAGATCTCCTCGGCGATCCGCGGCTGGGCGCGCAGCACGCCGAGGAATCTCTCCCTAGGCACGACGAGGGTGTGCACCTCGTCTATCGCCGACATCGTTGCGGAACGGGGGAGTCCGCTGATCGGGGCCAGTTCGCCCACGATTTCGGCGGGGCCGCGGGCGGCGAGCGGGGCGTCCTCACCGCGATAGTTGGTGGCACTGATCTTCACCCAGCCGTGCAGGACGACGAACATGCTCGTGGGCGGACTGCCCTGGAGGGCGAGGATCTGGCCGGGCCGCCACACCTTCACATGGCCGGCGCGCCGAAGAGCGGACTGCTCCGCGGGTGTCAGCCGCCGCCAGGTTCCGAGCCCCCCTTGTTCACCCGCGGAGGAACCGGTCATCCCGGCCCTCCGGATCCCCGGGAGCCGAATCGGCGCTGTATTCCATCGCGCTGTGTTCCATTTGACGCATCAGCCCCTCCCCCGACTCGTCAGCATGGTCAGTGGGCAGAACGACCCGGAAGTTTCGAACCGCGAACGGTAATTGTGCCAGGCAAGGGGTGACTTCACCAGGCCTCGGGCCGGCGACGGGGGAGGATGTCATGCGCAGCGCCGAAAGTGTCATGGGACGGCCGAAGGATCACCGGCACGAGCCGGCCGGGCAGAATCCGCGGACGCCCAAGGCGTTCGGCCGAAGACCGGCCTTCTTCGCGCCACACCCGCCGTTGATGTCCGGTGGGTGGTATCAGGGCGACGACCACGAGGTCCTCGGCCCGGGGCGGTATCCGGTTCCCCGTCCGCCCGCGAAATCGGTGAAGACGGCGTTGTTGTGGGCTCTCTTCCTTGGTCCTTTGGGTTTTTGTTACGTGTCACCCGTCGGTGGGCTGATCGCGACGGCGGCCTCGATCACGGCGATCACCTTCGGGGGAGCCCCGATGGTGGCCGTGATCTGGCCGGTCGTCATGGTGCTTTCAGTGGCGGCCTTGTCCGGTCGTCCGGCTCGTGAGTGGTGAGGCCTCGTGAGTGGTAAGGACGGTTAGAACCGTCCTTACCACTCACGAGGCGTGTCACCATCCGAAAGTCGCGTCATGTTGCTCCGATCATGCAGCCCGTGGCCGGAACCCTTGAACCGATCAGATCCATATGCTTCTATCTGCTCGATAGCCGCCGCAAAAGTGCAGTTTCGAACACGATCGAACGGGTTCAAGGCAATTCCTGGAGGGCTTCGTGCGCCGTCGTACCCTGCTGAAGGCCGCTGGTGCGGCTTCCGCCTTCACTTTGCTCCCGGCGAGCGTCCGGGAGGCGCTCGCCGCCGAAGCGCCGACGGGCGGACTCGACGTCATCGAGCATGTCGTGGTGTTCATGCAGGAGAACCGGTCGTTCGACCACTATCTGGGAACGCTTCGCGGCGTACGGGGTTTCAGTGATCCGGCCGCGATCAAATTGCCTTCGGGAGCGTCGGTCTTCCAGCAGCCCGACGGCGCGGGCACCCTGCTGCCGTACGCGATCGACGACCAGTTCATGGCCGACGTCGACCACAGCTGGTCCGGCGGGCACCGGGCGTGGAACAAGGGCCGTCACGACGCGTGGCGTGCGGCCAAGGGCGTCCGCTCGCTGACCTACCACACGCGTTCGGCGCTGCGGTTCTACCACGAGCTGGCCGACGCGTTCACCGTCTGCGACGCCTACCACTGCTCGGAAATGGGGCCCACCAACCCGAACCGGTTGTACCTGTTCACCGGCAAACTCGGCTACGAGCCGGACGGCACGACCCGCGCGATCGGCAACGACGCCTGGCAGAACCCCGGGCACACCGGCTACACCTGGAAGACCTACGCCGAACGCCTCCAGACCGCGGGCCGCAGTTGGCGGGTCTATCAGGAATGGGACAATTACGGCGACAATTCGCTGGACTATTTCAGCAGTTTCCTGGCCGTCGGCGGCAAGGCTCTGTCGAAGGTGAAGGACTCCGCGGGCAAAGCCTTCCCGAAGCTGGAGTACTTCTATTACGCCCTGGATTCGGCTTCGGCCGCCGAACGGACCCGGCTGCTCGACGGACTGGCGACCGGCGTGGCGACCCTGACCGCGACCGAGCGCGCTCTGTACGATCGCGGGCTGGCCCGGGTCGCGCCGAAGCAGCTGGCGAGCGCCTTCAAGGCCGATGTCGACGCGGGCAGGTTGCCGTCGGTGTCGTGGATCGTCGCGCCGGAATCGCAGACCGAACATCCCGCGTGGGGACCCAACACCGGGGCCGATCTGGTGAAATCGATCCTCGACACGATCGCCTCCAAACCCGAGGTGTGGAACAAGACGCTGTTCCTGTTGACCTACGACGAGGACGGTGGCTTCTTCGACCACATGCCGCCGCCCGCGCCGCCCGCCTCCGGTGACGAGGGCAAGAGTTCCGTCGCCACGACCGACGAATTCGTCTCCGCTGAGCCGATCGGGCTGGGCGTGCGAGTGCCCATGTTCGTCATCTCGCCGTGGAGCCGGGGCGGGAAGGTGTGCTCGGAGGTCTTCGACCACACCTCCGTGCTGCGCTTCCTGGAACGCTGGAGTGGTGTCGCCGAGCCGAACATCTCGCCATGGCGGCGCACCGTCTGCGGCGATCTGACCTCGGCGCTGGACACCACGGCGCCGAACGCGACCTATCCGGCGCTGACCAAGCCGGTGCCGACGAGCGGGCCGTGGAACACCCAGCCGCAGCCGCCTTCCGTGCAGAAGCTTCCCGTGGCGGAGACCGGGGTGCGGACGGCACGGCCCTTGCCCTACCGGCTGGAGGTTTCGGGGCGGGTGACGGCCGAGCGGTTCTGGATCGACTTCGCCAACACCGGTGCCGCGGGCGCCCACTTCTACGTGTACGCCAACGCGCACCGGACCGATGGGCCTTGGCGCTACACCCTCGGAGGGAACGCGACGCTCTCGGACTACTGGCAGGTGGGTTCCCCGGACGGCGCGTACGACCTCACCGCGCACGGTCCCAACGGCTTCCTGCGGCGATTCGCGGGCAACCGGATCACCGCGACCACCGGCGGCAAGCCGAATCCGGAAGTCGTGCTGCGGCCGGGTTCCGGAGTGGTGTACCTGAAGATGACCAACGCGGGCGCCGCGTGCGAACTGACCGTGCGGACCGGTAACCGGGGCGGTGGGCCGTGGACGTACTCGGTCGCCCAAGGCGCGACGGTCGAGGACTGGTTCAGCATCGAAGGCGGCATGGGCGGCTGGTACGACCTTACTGTTCAAGGTCCGGACGGCTTCCTTCGCCGTTTCGCGGGCCATGTCGAGACCGGCGCCGAGACCATCAGCGACCCGGTCATGGGCTCCGGGCCGCTCGCCGCCACCGTCCGCTCGGCCGACAGCCAGGAGACCGTGGGCGAGTCCGGCGCCGCCACGAACGCCGTCGACGGCGATCCCGCCACCCATTGGCACACCAAGTGGTCCGGCGGGGAAGACCCGCTGCCCCACGAACTGCACCTCGATCTGGGCGCAGTCCGCACCGTCACGGGCCTGGTCTACTTGCCGCGCCAGGACGGTTCCGCCCACGGCCGCGTCGGCGGTTACGAGGTCTATTTGAGCACCGACGGGTCAGCCTGGGGAAGTCCCGTCGCCACGGGTACCTTCCCTGACGACGCGACCCGGAAGACCCTTCGATGCTGGCCCACCCAGGCCCGCTATGTGCGGTTCCGCGCCCTCACCGAGGCGGGCGGACGCGGCCCGTGGACGTCGGCGGCGGAGGTCACCCCGCTCGGCTGGACGTGACCGGACGGGCAGAATTCCTTGCCCTGAAGGGAAAGATGTGTGACGACCGCTGAGGTTGCTTTGGTGAGAGCAGCGTCATCGTGACGCATCTTTCCGTCCCCGTCGGGCATCTTGCTTGGTGAATGATCCACAGCGAGCAGGGACCGACGGGGAGAAGACGATGAGCCACCGCAAGATTCGACCGAACATCGCACGGGTCGCCAAGGGAATCGCGGCCTGTGCCGGTGTACTCGCCGTCGTCGCCTGCAGCAACCCCGGAACCCCCACCGCCGCCCCGCAAGCCTTCGCACCTGCCGGCGGCGGTGTCGAAACGTCCGTCGCGCCGACCGCCACTTCCGCGCCCACCGCCACCACGGCGGCGCCGAACGGGGGAACGGGAGCGTCGAAGCCGACGGCCACCACGGGGAAGCAGGTGGGATCGGGTAGTACTCCCCGTTGTGCCACAACGGATCTTTCGCTCGCGCTCGGCGCACCCAAGCCGAGCCCGAACTCGCCGGGTCAGGTCGACGTGCCGTTGACCTACAAGAACACTTCGTCCCGGACGTGCGCGTTGTACGGCGTGCCCGGTGTCGACCTGAACGGTCCCGGAGACCCGAACGGTCCGGTCTACCACCTGCCCCGGGTCGACAACGGCGTGAAGTACAACGACGTTCCCGCGGGGTCCACCGCGACCGCGACCATCACGATCCTGAAGCCCGCCGAGGGTTCGGCCACGTGGACGCCGACGCGGGTGACGACCATCCCGCCGGGGCAGACCCAGCCGCTCACCGTGAACTGGCCGTCGGATCTTCCCGTGCTGCGGCAGGACGCCGCCACGCACCCGGGGACCTACGTGAACGGGATCCTGTCCGATCCCGCCTGAGGCTCGTGAGTGGTCGCGCGGGTCATGAGTGGTAAGTGGCGTTCGAACGGACCGACGTCTCACCGCGTGCCCGGCCTCCCCGCGGCCATGTCGCGAAAGCCACGTTCGCGACGTCCTGTGTCCTGAAAGTGGCTTTCGCGACGTGCTTCCGGCGCCGAGCCCCGCGGCCAACCGGCCGCGCGAGTCCAGCTACCCCCGGAAGTCGGGGTCCGATGCTCGTCGGTGAACGCCGGCCGATCGTCCGGCGGTTCGCGGGACGAGGTCACAACGGGCGCGGAAGCCCGCCGCGAATCTCGGTCATTACACGAAGGTATAGCGGTGCTGCTCCACGCTGGTACAAACGGAGGCGGTCGCGAACGCAGCGAAGTCTTTTCGTGCCCGATCGTGCACTATCGGCCGACGAATCGCGCATTCCAGACTGGGTGTCCGGCGGAAATCCAGGAGGAATCATGACGGAGACCGTGACCACGCACATCTTCGAAGCCGTTGAAGGCGAACAGAAAATCCACGTCCCGGCGGACGCTAAGCGGGCCCGTTTCAAGCTGCGAGGAGGGCAGGGAGGGCACGGCAACGCGGATTCCGGCGGTCCCGGCCACGGTGCCGAGGTCGAGGCGACGGTGCCGGTCAAAGGCGGCGAGACACTGACGATCCATGTCGGCGAACAGGCGGGGAGATCCGGCGGTTCCGGATTCACCACCGGCGGGAGAGGCGGCTCCGGGGAAACCGTGTCCGGCCGCAACGGCGGTGGCGGAGGCGGATCGAGCGCGGTTTGCCGCGGTGACGTGCCCCTGATCGTGGCGGGCGGCGGAGGCGGTGCCGGCGGCGGATCGCTGGTGGCCCGCGGTGGCGACGGCGGTGCGGGTGACGAGAAGCCGCACAACGGCGACAAGGGCGAACGCGGGACGCTCGGTGTGGGCGGCGACGGCGGAGGCGGTGGTACCGCGAAGACGTCCAAGGGCGACAACGGCCAAGGGGCGCCCGGAGCGTCGACAGCCGGTGGCGGCGGTGGCGGCGGCGCGGGGTACGCGCTGAAGGGCGGAGGCGGAGGCGGGGGCGGCAAGTCGGGCACCAACGACTCGGCGGGAGGCGGCGGGGGAGCCGGCGCGTCCTACTACGTCGAGGGTTCCGTCAATCCGTCGATTCACAAGACCGGCGCGAAGGGTAACGGAAAGGTGGAATTGCTGGAGTGGCTCAAGGATTAAAACTCGTGAGTGGTAAGGACGGTTCTAACCGTCCTTACCACTCACGAGCGCTCACCAGGTGACCGGAAGTTCGTGGACGCCGTAGATGTTCATGTCGGTCTTGAGTTTGACCTCGTCGGCGGGAACGGCGAGCGCGAGCGTCGGGAAGCGGCGCAGCAATCCCTCGAAACCCGCACGCATCTCGATCCGCGCCAGCTGCTGGCCGAGGCATTGGTGGATTCCGTGCCCGAAGGACAGCAGGCCGCGGGCATTGCGGTGGAGGTCCAAGGTGCCGGGGTTCTCGAAACGCCGCGGATCGCGGTTCGCGGCCAGCAGCGAGATGACGACGGTCGACCCCGCGCGGATCGTTTCGCCGCCGAGCTCCAGGTCTTCCGTGGCGTAGCGGAAGAAGATGTCGGCGACGGACAGGTAGCGAAGCAGTTCCTCGACGGCGCCAGGGAGAAGTTCCGCGTCGGCACGCAGTTCGGCCAGCTGCTCGGGGTGCTCGAGAAGCGCGAAGGTGCCCAACGACAGCATGTTCGCCGTGGTCTCGTGACCGGCGAGCAGCAGCAGGAAGGCGGCGCCCGCCAGCTCCTCGATGGTGAGGTCGTCGTGGCGGCCGAGGTCGGACAGGATGTCGTCGCCGGGCGTCTCGCGTTTGCGCGTGACCAGTTCGGTGAGGAACGTGTTCATCCCGATGAACGCGGCCATCTTCTCCTCCAGCGTCTGGTCCCTGACCATGAGCTGAGCGGAGTTCGCCTGGAAGTTCTCCCGATCCTCGTACGGGACGCCGAGCAGTTCGCAGATCACCAGCGACGGCACCGGCAGTGCGAACTCCTTGACCAGGTCGATCGGCGGGACCAGATCGGCCATCGCGTCCAGCTGCCGTTCGGTGATCTCGATGATGTGATCTTCGAGCTGCTTCATCCGTTTGACGGTGAAAGCGCCGGTGAGCCGCTTCCGCAACCGGCCGTGATCCGGCGGGTCCATGGCGACGAACATGCCCGGCATCGGCGGGGAAGGTTCGGTCTGGACGGGCATCCCCGGCGTCTCGTACGGCACGTGGAGGATGCCGATGTCCTGGCGCGAGCTGAACCGGGTGTCGGCCATCAGCTGCCGGACCTCGTCGTAACCGGTGACCAGCCAGCCCTCGTGACCGTCGGGGAAGACCATGGGACTCACGGGGCGGGCCTCGCGCAGCCGGGTGATCTCGCGGGGCGGGTCGAAGGGACCCGCGTCGCGCTCCATCGGGAGGCCCTGCGGGACGGGAACCGTCTGAGTCATCGCTTCGCCTTTCGTGGTGGTTGTGACGACCACTCTCACCGGCGGGCCTGACATCCGGCTGACACGCCGCTGACACCACCCGTGTCAGCGGCGTGGCGGGGGCGTGTCAGCACGGCCGCCCAGTGTGGTCCCCATGAACGACACAGCGATCGCGGTCTCCGGACTGCGAAAGACCTTCGGCGACAAGGTCGTGCTCGACGGTATCGACCTCGAAGTCCAGTCGGGCACCATCTTCTCCCTTCTGGGCCCGAACGGGGCCGGGAAGACCACGACGGTGAACCTGCTGACCACCCTGATGAAGGCCGACGGCGGGACGGCCAAGGTCGACGGCCACGACATCGTGACCGAGGCCAAGGCGGTGCGCGCGGCGATCGGGGTCACCGGCCAGTTCGCGGCGGTGGACGAACTGCTGACCGGCCAGGAGAACCTGCGGCTGATGGTGGACCTGAGCCGCGGCCCCGCGGGCAAACGGGTCGTGCCCGAGCTGCTGGAACGCTTCGACCTGGTGGAATCGGCGCGCAAGCCGGTGTCGACCTACTCCGGGGGCATGCGCCGGAAACTGGATCTGGCGATGACGCTCGTCGGCGATCCGCGGATCATCTTCCTCGACGAGCCCACCACGGGACTGGACCCGCGCAGCCGTCGCACGATGTGGTCGATCATCCGCGAGCTGGTTGCGGGCGGCGTGACCGTCTTCCTCACCACCCAGTACCTCGAAGAAGCCGACCAGCTCGCCGACCGGATCGCGGTCCTCGACCAGGGCCGCCTGGTCGCCCAGGGCACTCCCGGCGAACTCAAACGCCGGATGCCCGGCACGCACGTCCGGCTCCGGTTCACCACCGCCGCCGAACTCGACGCGGCGGCGCGGATCTTCCCCGGGGCCACCCGGGACGACGAGGCGCTCGCCCTGCGGGTCCCCAGCGACGCCGGGACGAAATCCCTGCGCTCGCTGCTGGACCGGCTCGACGAGTACTCGATCGGCGCCGAAGAGTTCTCCGTCCACACCCCTGATCTCGATGACGTTTTTCTCGCCCTGACCGGCCACGACACGGAGGCAGTGAAGTGAAATCCCCCTCGACGGTGATGTTGCGCCGCAACTTCAAGCACCTCGTCCGCAACCCGACCTCGGTGTTCAACGCGATCCTGATGCCGGTCCTGATGATGCTGATGTTCGTGTACGTCTTCGGAGACGCGTTCAGCGTCGGTGTCGACTACATCGACTACGCCACGCCGGGATTGATGCTGCTGGCCGTTTGTTACGGGCTCGGGGCCACCGCGACGGCGGTGAACTCCGACATGACCAAGGGCATCATCAACCGGTTCAAGGTCATGGACGTCTCCCGCGGCGCGGTCTTGACCGGGCACGTCATCGCCAGCGTGCTGACCAACCTGGTCGCCATCGCGGCGCTCACCGGGGTGGCCTTCCTGCTCGGGTTCTCCCCGGCGGCCGGTTTCCTCGACTGGCTCGGCGTGGCCGGGATCGTCGTACTGCTCGGTTTCGCGGCTGCCTGGCTCACGGTCGCGCTGGGTTTGGCGGCGAAATCCCCGGAAACCGCGGGCATGGCTTCGGTTCCGCTGGTCATGCTGCCGTTCTTCAGCAGCGCGATCGTGCCCGCGGAGAAGATGGGACCCGGGCTCCGGGAGTTCGCGGAGTACCAGCCCTTCACGCCGATCATCGAGACCCTGCGCGGGCTTCTCGACGGTGCACCGGCCGCGGGCGACGTGTTCCCCGCCCTCGGGTGGTGCGCCGGGATCGCGCTCGCCGGGTACCTGTGGGCGTCCTCGACGTTCAAGAAGCGAGCGTGACCTCGGCCAGCTGTTTCCAGTCCGCCACGGTGCCTTCTCGCGCCGCCTCCGCGAACTTCGCTTCGCCGAGGCGGCGCAGCACTGTCCGTTCGATCCGGGTCACGTCCGGACGTGACCGGTCCGGCAGCCCGCGCAGTTCGTCGGCCGCCCCGAGCAACCGTGCGGCCTGTTCGGGATCGTCCCGGCGCAGGGCCAGATCCGCGACCCCGACGAGCATGTGGGCGATCAGGGGCACGTGCCGCACCTCGGCGGCCGCCTGCCAGGCCGCTTCCCGGTGTTCACGGGACTTGCCGAGATCGTCCGCGAAGTAGCCCAGCAGGTCGTGGCTGATGGCGCGGACGTGTCCCAGGCCCGCTTCGTCGCCCATCACGGTCGTCGCGAAGGCGAGTTGCTTCGCCGCTTCCTCGGTTTCGCCACGCCAGTGGGCGAGTTCCGCCTGCGAGAGGGCGAACATGCCCAGCGCGCCCGGCCACGTGACCTGCTCGGCGCGCCGCTCCGCATCGGCCGCGGCGGCCGCGCTGGCCTCCTCGTCGCCCATCAACCAGAACAGCTGCGCCTGCCGGGACCGCAGCCGGATCAGGTCCTCCATCGAACCGACCTCGGTCACCACCGTGATCGCCTGCTCGTAGTACTCGCACGCGGTGGCGAACTCGCCGCGGGTGGCGATCCGGTCCGCCAGTTCGGTCAGGGCGAACGAGATCCCGAATCGCTCGCCGATCGTCTGGAACTCGCTGAGCGCCTGTTCGAGGTAGCGGTCGGCGTCCCGGCCGGGATGGCCGAGCGTGACCCGCATCTTGCCCAGGTGCAGCCTGGCCAGCGCACGGACCCAGGCGTCCTCGTCCGCCAGCACCGGTTCCCACGCGGACAGCGCGTCCGATCCGGTGAGCATGCGCTCCAGCGCGGCGACGAGCCCCAGCAGCGGGTGCCTCTTTTCGGTGCGCGTGCCCAGCCGGTACGACTCGTGGATCCACTTCGCCGCGGTGTGTTCGTCGGCGAAACCGGAACTCACGAACAGCGAGACAAGCCCGTACACCACGGCCGCGACCTCTTCCGGCACCTCGCCCGGCGTCTTGACGGCCGCACTGACCAGCTCCATGCCTTCCGCGCGGTGCCCGCTGAGCCACCAGTACCAGCCACAGGCCGCCGCGAGCCGCATCGCCTCCGGTGCTTCGCCCGCCGTGAGGGCGCCGCGCATCGCGGAAGTGATGTTGTCGTGCTCGGAATTCAGTGTGGCGAGCCAATCCAGCTGCTCGGCACGGCGGAGCATCGGCTCCGCGGCCTCGGCGAGTTCGGTGAAGTACGTGAGGTGCGCGTGGCGCGCCAACACCGTTCCGTCCGCCTCGTCGAGCCGTTGCGCGGCGTACTCCCTGATCGTGCCGAGCATCCGGTAGCGCGGCGCTTCGTCGCCCGCGGCGACCAGCAGCGACTTCTCGGTCAGCGCGGTGAGCAATTCGAGGACTTCGTACTGTTCGACGGCCTCGTCGGCGCAGACCCGCTCGGCCGCGTCCAGGCTCGCCCCGCCCGAGAACACCGAGAGCCTGCACAGGACCGTCCGTTCGGCGTCGGACAGCAGCTCCCAGCTCCAGTCGACCATGGCGCGCAACGTCCGGTGCCGGGGCAGCGCGGTCCGGCTGCCACCGGTGAGCAGGCGGAACCGGTCGTCGAGCCGGTTCGCGAGCTGCTCGATGGACATGGTCCGCAGCCTGGCCGCGGCCAGTTCGATCGCCAGCGGCATCCCGTCCAGGATCCGGCACACGCGCGCCATCGTGGACAAAGTGGCCTCGTCGGCCACGAAATCCTTGCGCACCGCGCTCGCCCGGTCCCGCAGCAGCCGGACGGCGGGGGAGGATTCGATCTCGCCGGGGCCGGCGTTCCGGTCCGGCACGGCCAGCGGCACGACGTGCCACAACGCCTCGCCGGTGATGCCGAGCGGCTCCCGGCTCGTCGCCAATATCCGGAGACGACGGCATTCCCCGAGCACTCGATGGGCGAAGGCGGCGGCCGCCTCGATCACGTGCTCGCAGTTGTCGAGGATCAGCAGGACTTCCCGATCGCGGATCGCGGCGATGACCCGCTCGGCGGGTTCGGCGTTCGGTGAGTCGCCGAGCAGTGCGTCCCGCAGGCCGAGCGCGGCGAGCGCCGCTTGAGCGATGTTGTTCCCGCCCCCCTGCCCTTCGGGCCCGCCTCCCTTGTCTCCGTCCGGGCCGATGGCCGCGAGTTCCACCAGCCACGCCCCGTCCGGCAGGTCTGGAAGCACGGTGCGCGCGGTTTCCGTGGCCAGCCTGGTCTTTCCCGAACCGCCAGGCCCGATCAGGGTGGTGAGCCGGTGTTCGCCGACGAGTTCGCGGACCTTGGCGACGTCGGTGTCCTTGCCGACGAAGCTGGTCAGCTCGGCGCGCACGTTGGTCTTACGGTTCTCTTCGCGGCGTCCCAGCTCACCGCGCAGCAGCGCGACGTGTACCGCGGACAGCTCCGGCGACGGATCGACACCGAGCGCGTCGGCCAGGGCTTCCCTGGTGCGCTGGTACACGAGCAGCGCTTCGGTGTCGCGGCCTGTCGCCGCGAGGGCCCGCATCAGCGCGGCGACGATCCGCTCGCGCAGCGGATGCGCGGCCACCAGGTCGGTCAATTCGGTGACCAGTTTCGCGCCGTGGCCGAGGTCGAGTTCCGCGTCGAACCGGTCCTCCAGCGCCGTCAGGCGAAGCCCTTCGAGCCGGGTGACCGCCGCGTCGAACGCGCCGCTGTCCTGCAGGCCGACGTCCTGCAGCGCCGCGCCGCGCCACAGGGCGAGGGCCTCACGCAGCTTCCTCGGCTCCTCCTCGCCGCGGGCCTGGTCGATGAGCCGCTCGAACCGCACGGTGTCCACGGCGTCGGCGTCCACCTTCAGCCGGTAGCCGTCCGTCTGTCCCTCGACGACCCCTTCCGGCAGCACTTTCCGCAGCCGGGAAACCAGGCGCTGCAAGGCGTTCGTCGCGTCGGCCGGCGGCTGTTCGCCCCAGATCCAGTCGACGAGCGTCGCCTTCGGGACCACGCGGCCCGGTTCGAGCGCGAGGGCGATCAACAGCCCGCGCAACCGGGCGCCCGGCACGTCGACGAGGCCGCCGTCGTCCGTACGCACCTCGAAGGGCCCCAGCATCCCGATCCGCATTGGGCCGATTTTGCCACGGGTGACCAGGGGTCTTACGACTCGCCGGTGATCCTCGCCGAGCCGATCGAGGCCGCGGTGATCGCCCTGGCGGCGGCCTGCGTCGACGAACCGGAGTTCAGGCCGGTGAGCGAGGTCTGGTCGAGGGCGTGCACGACGAATTCGTAGGTGTTCACGGTCGAAGGCGAGCACGGACCCTGGTAGCCGTAGAGACTCGCGCTCCCGCGGTAGTAGACCTGCCTGGAGCCGGCGGGCACCGGGGGCCGGTAGACGTGCTGGACGTTCTGGGGGAGCGAAGCCGTGGTCGCCGGGATGTCGTAGATGACCCAGTGGATGAGGTTGGCGTTGTCGAGGTCGCGCATGACGATCGCGTAGCTCTTGGCCGCGGCGGGGGCACCCGACCAGGCCAGCGGCGGCGACTCGTTCTTCTTGGCCGGGTCGTGCCCGCCACCGCTGGTGCACTCGTGGACCTTGGGCATGAGACCGCCGTCGGCGAAGGCGCCACTGGACAGGGTGAACGCGTTTTGCCCCGCCGATGCCGCCGGTGACGCCGATGCCGCCGGTGAAAGGCATGCGGCGCCGAGGGCGAACAGGGCGCAGAACACGATTCTCGTTGCTCTCATCGGAGACTCCCGAGGACATTTGTGGTTCCCGTGCGCGGAATTCAGCGTAGGCATCCCGGAAAGCGTCGGCTAGCGTACTTTTCCGGCCGATCGAGGTGTTTTCGCGGTGCGCCGGTACATGAAGGGGCATCACCATGCGCTGCCTGGTGTGGCGGGACTGTGTGGATTCCGGGACATCTGACGTCCCGAAATCCACACGGTCAGAGATCGGGTGGCAACCGGCGCGATGTTCGGCAAGACGATCGACAAGCGCACCGCCGGCAT
Source organism: Amycolatopsis decaplanina DSM 44594 (assembly GCF_000342005.1). GTDB lineage: Bacteria > Actinomycetota > Actinomycetes > Mycobacteriales > Pseudonocardiaceae > Amycolatopsis > Amycolatopsis decaplanina. The sequence goes on along the minus strand of NZ_AOHO01000074.1, from coordinate 355,478 downwards.
GATCGCGGCGGCGGAGAAGAAGGCCGGTGACTACTTCAAGGGGCTCAACCGCTCGGCTGCTTTTCGGCGGCCCTCCCACGGCGGGTGCGCGCGACGCCGATCCACAGCAGGACGGAAACGACGGCGCCCGGCATCGCCGTCAGGTACACCGGCCACGCACGGAAGCCCGACATCCACAGCATCGTGGCCAGGCCGAGGGTGATCAGCGTCCAGATCAGCGCCAGAGCGCCGCCTCTCCGCCTCCAGTGGGCGGTGAGGCCGCGCGTTCTGTTTCTTACTCGGCTCACGCCGCTGGATACCCGTTCGTCGCCTGGTCAACCCCCGGAAATCGAGCGCGGAGACAGCCGGTGATCATCGTTCTCGAGCCGCATGACGTCGATGGAGCCGGGAGCGGCGGATGTACTGCTGTGTATCCGTGCGTCTTCCCGCCTCGACGCGCGCCGGTACGACGGTGTCGGCGGCTGGGATCGGACCGGCAACCTGACGGCGTGGACGATGGTCCTCGGGGACCGGCGAGGTGCCCCGATGTCTCACCGTATGCCGCCCCCGCCCGTGCGATCTGGGCCGCCGGGGGAGAGGCGGAACTGCACGTCTGGAGCGGCGCCTTCCACGGCTTCGACGACCTCGCGCCGGACGTGAATGAATTTTTCCGAATTGCCCCGGGAGCGAGGCGGTGTAACCCTGGTCATACCGAACGACACCACCACCACGAAGTACAGGAGTCGTTATGACCACCACTGAAATGCCCGCTGTCCACGAATGCACGGTCAGTGGCTGCTCGTACAATCACGACGGCTGTCATGCTTTCGCCATCACGGTGGGAGGCGGCAACGGATCGGCCGATTGCGGAACGTTCGTCCCGCTCAACACCAAAGGCGGACTCGATCGAGTGACCGCGCAGGTGGGAGCCTGCTCCCGCGCCGATTGCCGGCACAATTCCGCATTGGAATGCACCGCGTCGAGTGTCCGTGTCGGGCCGGGTGATGGCGACCATGCCGCCAATTGCCTGACCTACGCCCCGTAGCCGGTACAGCTGGTCCTGAGTGGCGTTTCGGGTATCGGGACCGTCTATGAAGGAATTAGGACGCTCAACGTCCTAATTCCTTCATAGACGCGAGGTGGCCGACCGTGCCAGCTCCAGACGGAGTCAGCTCCCGGCCTGGTCGCAGCTCGCGGCGTCGGTGCCGAGCACCGGGTCGGTCACCGGGCGGCTGGTGATCGGGATGGTGTTCCGGGTGGTCAGCGCGCCGTCGCGAAGGGTGTAGACGGTGCGGGTGCCCGAGTAGGTGAGGGGGTCGGCGCCGACGTCGTCGGCTTCGGCGGCGACGGTTTCGAAGGTGCGGCCGCCTCCTTCGAGCGGGGTGCACTGGTAACCCAGGTGGGCGGCGATGCCACCGCCTTCGGCGATCGACAGCGGCTTGCTGTCGTTGTCGACGACCTGGCTGAGGTTGCGGCCGTCGTAGTGCAGAGCGGTGAAGAAGGTGGTGTTGGCACCGACGGACTGGGTGACGATCAGTTCGGCGCGGCCGTCGCCGTTGAGGTCGGTGACGCGCGGGGCCTCGAGCGGGACGGAGCTGTCGGCGCCGAGGTGGATCGAAGTGAAGGTGCCGTTCACCGTGGCGGAGACGACCTGGTCGTTGTCGCCGGTGAGCTGGGCTGTGACGGTCTCGATCTCGCCGTCGCCGTCGAGGTCGGCCACGGTGGTGACCGGGCCGCCGGAAGGCGCGGTCAGCGGATCGCTCAGCGGGCCGGCCAGCGCCGGGACGACGGCGGTCAGGCTCAGCGCGGCGGCGACGCCGGTGATGGTGGCGGTACGGACGATGCCGGTGTGGTTCATGATGCTCTCCCTCCACGCTTTCGGTGAACTTTTCACCGAAAGTGCTCTCATGAAGGGAGACGGTTGCGGATCAAGGACGTGCAGTGAGAGTGTGATGTGCCACACAGACGCAACCCGGCCGCGAGAGTGGCCCACCCCCGGAGGAGTGGGCCACCCGGTTCAGCCGATCGACCACGACTGGAGCGCGGAGCCCGCGTCGGCCTGTTGCGTCACGGCCGCACCGTCCGAAGTGGACGCCGTGGTCAGGAGCAGGCCGGAGCGCACGCTGGCGATCTTGTAGGTGCCGTCGGGTTGTTTCGCCGCGGTCCAGCGCTGGTTGGCCGCGCCGGTGCACGTCCACTGGATGACGCGCGCGCCCGCGGTGGTGGCTCCGCCTTCGACGTCGGCGCACAGTTTCGAATGCGTGTTGGTCAGGGTGTAGGAACCGTCGGCCTGCCTGGTGAACAGCCACTTCTGGTTGGCGCCCTGGTTCGGCGTCCAGGTGATCAGAGGCGTGCCGGTGGCCGTCGACGAGTCCGGGTCGTCGAGGTTCTTGCCCGACGCCGCCAGGGTGTGGACGCCGTCGAGAGTGCCCGCGCCGGCGTCGGTGAACTTCAGTGTCTGCTCGGCCGCGCTCCGGCCACCTCCGACGGCGTTCCCGGTGGTGTCGGTCCAGGAGCGCAGCGGGGTGGTCTCCGCCGGTCGCGAGGCCTTGCCGGAAAGGCCGAGCACAAGCCCGCTGTAGCGGTTCACCAGCCGGAAGGTTCCCTTGTCCACAGTGGACGGAATGACGAACCATTGCTGCCCCACCGTCGAGGACGACGTCACGGTGGGTTTCGCGCCCCATGCCCGGCCCGCTTGCGCGGCGTCGACGCCGAGGAACTGGCCCGTGGCGGCGTTGGTGACGCGGTACGAGCCGTCGCCGTCGGACGAGAACTGCCACGCCTCGCGGTCGGATCCGGTCGTGCTCGCGACCGACGTCGTCGCGGTTCCGGTGCCCTGCGCCAGAACACGGCCGTCGCCGAGGCCGATGCGGTACTTGCGCGAAGTGTCCACAGGGGACGGTACGGGCGCGGAGGACGTGATGGTCTGGGTGGTGTACTCACCGCCCGCGTTGTTCGAGCAGGCGACCGCGCAGTACGACCGGAACTGCTTGCCGATGATGGTCGAATTCGTCTTGTTCGCGGCGTCGACGAACCAGCGGTACCAGGACTGGTTGGTGTAGCTCCCGGTGTCGCCGATCAGCCGCCACTTCTGCGTCGTCAGATCGTCGGTCACGTAATACCGCTGGGGGACGACGCTGTCCACGGCCTCCGGCGCGCCGATGTAGAGACCGAGATGCGCGTTGTAGGCGATGTTCATGATGAACAGATCCGATTTGCGCGGCAGCTGTCCCGCGGCGATCTGCTGGCTGACGTTGCCGGTGTTGGCCGGGTCGTAGTCGTTCGCGACGGGTGTGTAACCGGTGTCGCCCGGGGCGGACACGGGGACCATGTTGCTCTCGCGGCCGCCGACGCCGGGCTGGGTCCATCCGCCGTCGAACCACTTCTGCCACGAGCCGGACGCCATCTTGGCCGAGATCGGCGAGCGGGCGACGTGCGCCAGCCCGGTCATCGGCCCGCCGGCGCCCGCCTTCGGCACGATGCGCGAACCGTAGTAGACGTAGAAGTACCCGGAGGCGGTGTCGACGAACAGGCGCGGGTCGCCGTCGCCGTAGTCGAACGTCTGATTCGGGAAGGCCGCCGCGTCACCGCGTTTCGTGCTGTAGGGCGAAGTGATCGCGTGGTCCTTGATGGTCCAGGTCTTGCCCTGGTCCTTCGACACGGCCATGTCGATCGCGTCGTAGTGCGAGAACGAGTACGCGCCGAACGGCTCGGGCGTGAACTCGTTGTGGATCAGGCCGTACCAGTCGCCGGTGTCCGGATCGACCCAGGTGCCGACGAGGTCGCAGAAGTTGCGCTGCGAGTAGCCCGACCCGGCGGGCGGGTAGGTGGACTCCTTGCCGGTGGGGCTGTTGTTGCAGCGCCAGGTCGTGTCGTCGTTGCGGTCGGCGGGGTTGGCCGGGTTCACCGCTGTGCTGATGGGGTTCTTGGTGAAGCTGTCGAAATCGCGCCCGCTGTAGAAATCCCACTCGCGCGGCTGGTCGGCTCCGTAGAGGGCCGCCGCCTGCTGAAAGTAGAAGGTGCCGTCTTTGTCGACATAGCTACTCGCCGGGGTGTCGGTGGTCGGGCTGAACGACTTCTTGGCGTCGACCGTGATGGTGTACGTCGCGTCCGGCGGCGCGGCGTCGGACGACGCCGGCACCACCGTGGTCGCCGCCACGGCCAACGCCGCGGCGCCGAGAAGAGGCAGGGTCCGCATGACTCTCTCCCAAGGGTGACCCGCACCACAGTTGGCGGGGCGGTCGCCGATGTTATGAACGTTATTGCGCGTAAGTCAACGCTTTCACTCAACTTCAAGCGAAGTTCATGCACTTATTGCGCGGAAAGTCCAAGCGGTGCCGTGCGGAAGTCCAAGGGTCAGTCGGGCACCAACGGTGGGTCGTCGGGAGGAGGAATCCGCGAACTCCAGCCGCCTGGGACGGCCTGGACGCGCGACTCGCGGAAGCGCCCGGGGGAGACGCCGACCCGGCGGGTGAAGAGCCTGCTGAAGTAGGCGGCGTCCTCGTAGCCGATCGCTTGGGCCACCTCCTGCACCGGCATCCGCGTGGTGGTCAGGAGTTCCTTCGCGCGGTTGAGGCGGAGGGTCAGCAGGTGATCTTTCAAGCCGGTTTCGGTGCTCCGGCGCACGGCGGCACGCAGTTCGGGCAGCGTCATGCCGCGGCGGGCCGCGATCTCCGCGACACTGATCGGCAGCAGGGCGTCCCGCGCCAGCGCCTCCAGCAGGGATCCGCCGCTCGGTGTGCTGTCGGCGCCGGCCCGCCGCAAGGCCACCAGCAGGTGATGCACGGCCGCCGAAGCGTCGACCTGTGCCAGCGGGCTGCCGCCTCGCGCGCAGCGCACGATCCGGCTCACGATGTCGCGGACGACCTCGACGTCGCCCAGCGGCACCACCGGCGTCCCGGGCGTGACGTAGCCGAGTTCCACGTAGGCGTCCACGGCGCTGCCGTCGAAGTCGACGAAACATTCTTCCCAGCCGTGCGCGGGGTCGGGCGCGTAGTGGTGCCCGACCCCGGGGACGAGCCACAGCAGGGCGGGCGCGACGACCTCCTGCCGTTCCCCGCCCGCCACGGCGAACCACCCGCGCCCCTTGGACACCACGACGGCCACGTAATGGTCGAGCACGCGCGGCCCCACCACGGGCAGGACGCCGTGCTGCAGCCCGACACCGAGGCACACCAGGCCCAGCCGTCGGTGCACGGCGGACGGTGTGAAGTACCGCATCCAGGTCCGGTAACCCATCCCCGCATCCTCGCGCAATCACCCCAAAGCGGCGTCGAGGGTGACCGCGGCGTCGATGAGCGAGAGGTGGGTGAAGGCCTGCGGGAAGTTGCCGAGTTGCTCGCCACTCGGCGCGATCTCCTCGGCGTAGAGACCGACGTGGTTGGCGTAGGTCAGCATCTTCTCGAACGCCGCCCGCGCTTCGTCCAGTCTGCCTGCCCGGGTCAGTGCGTCGGCATAGGCGAAGCTGCACAAGGAGAAAGTGCCTTCCGTGCCCGCCAGGCCGTCCGGGGTCGCGGCCGGATCGTACCGGTGCACCAGGCTGTCGATGACCAGATCCTTCCCGATCGCGTCGAGGGTGGAAAGCCACAGCGGGTCCTGTGACGGGAGGAAACCGGTGCGGGGCATCCGCAACAGCGACGCGTCCAGCTCGTCCCCGGTGTAATGCTGGACGAACGCCTGCCGCGTCCGGTGCCAGCCCTGGTTCAGGATCTGGTCGTAGATGCTGTCGCGCTGCCACGTCCAGTCCTCGACCGGCGCCGGACGGCCGTGCGTGCTCGCCATCCGGAGGCCGCGGTCGAAGGCGACCCAGCTCATCAGGCGGCCGTAGGTGAAGGACCGGCGTCCGCCCCTGGTCTCCCAGATGCCCTCCTCGGGCTGGTCCCAGTGTTGTCCGAGCCAGTCGAGCGTCGAGCGGACCGCGGTCCAGCCCCGGTGGGGCAGCCCGAAGCCCGCCAGATCGGCGGTGAAGACACTGTCCAGTGCCTCGCCGTAGATGTCCAGCTGCAGCTGCCCCGCCGCGTCGTTGCCGATCCGGACCGGTCTCGACCCGAGATACCCCGACCAGTGCGTGAGCTCCTCCTCGCGGAGGTCCGTCGCACCGTCCACGCGGTAGAGCACGGCCAGCGGCCCGCCCTCGCCGCGTTCGCGGCCGCCTTCGCGGATCCGGTCGCCGAGCCAGCCGCCGAACCGGGCCGCCTCTTCGGTGAAGCCGAGGGCCAGCAGCGCGGAGACGGAGAACGACGCGTCACGCACCCAGGTGTAGCGATAGTCCCAGTTCCGTTCCCCGCCGAGTTCCTCCGGCAGGCCGAGGGTGGGGGCGGCGACCAGGCCGCCGGTCGGCCGGTAGGTGAGCAGTTTCAGGGTGATCGCCGAGCGGGTCACGATCTCCCGCCAGCGCCCGCGGTAGGTGGAGCGGGCCAGCCACGAGCGCCACCAGCCCACCGTGTCTTCGAACAGGCCGGTGAACTCCCCGAGCCGGATCTCGCGTGGCGGTTCCGGGTTGTCCGTCTCGAGTACGACACCCCGGACCTGTCCGGCGGCCAGGCTGAGCCGCAGGTGCACGTCGTTTCCTTCGATCCGCGTCTCGGAGAGGTGCTCATCGCCGGGTTCGCGGACCGGATGCAGCGTCAGCGACAGCTCACTCGACACGAAGACGGCACCGTGCCCGGACAGGATCGCCTCGTGTGGACGGCGGCCGTAGTCGAAACGCGGCGCGACCACCATGTCGAAGGTGACGTTCCCCCGGACGCAGCGCACGAGGCGGGCGATCCGGTGCTTGGCGGTCGCGGCGCCGTCACACGGGGGCATGAAGTCGACCACCTCGCCGATCCCGTCCGCGCTGGAGAACCGGGTGATCAGGACCGCGGTGTCCGGGTAGTACATCTGCCTGCTGGTGTACTGCCCGGCCGGGTGGACGCGGAACCGGCCACCACGTTCGTCGTCGAGCAGCGCGCCGAAGACCGACGGTGAATCGAAGCGCGGGCTGCAGAACCAGTCGATCGACCCGCCGGTGGTGACCAGCGCGGCGGTCTGCAGATCGCCGATCAGGCCGTGATCGGCGATCGCGGTTTCGGGCATGGTGCCTCCTCGGGCATCGGGTGCGGTCGGAGATCACCGTCGTCCCGGCGGGGCGGGCACCGCCTCATCCGCCCGGGGTGAAGTGGTTCCGAGGTGGCCGCGGCACCGCGAGGTCAAGACGAGAGCGCCTTCCGCTTGAGGACGCGGAATTCCTCCTCGTCGATGGCTCCCTGGTCCAGCAGGCGTTTCGCCTCGGCGATCCGCTCCGCGGCATCTTTGTCCACTGCGGACGGAGGTCGCATGTGCCTGCCCTGGGTGCCCAGGTAGAGCAGGACACCGACGAAGGGCAGCAACAGCACGAACACCGTCCAGCCCGCCTTGGCCCAGCCGGACACGCCGGGCCTGCGGTAGAGGTCGCTCAGGACGAGGAACAACAGCCAGAACCAGGCGACCCAGCAGAAGAACACCAGCATCGTCCACATCAGCTCGGAGAACGGGTAGTCCGTGCTCGCCAAGGCCATGATCTCTCCTCACACCGGATCGGTCGGGTCCGCTTCACTCGACCGGAGCCAGGGCCCGCTCGCCTCACCCTGGGCAGGTGAGGCGAGCGGGCTTCGCGGGTTCGACGCGTTCGGCGGCCTCGCCGCGGGATGGTCACCTTTGTCTTCGGCCCCGTCTTCGCGGTCGGTTTCACATCCTCAAGGCGGATCCTGCCAGGCAATTCGGCCGTCTCACCCGCGCCGGGCGAGGAAAAGGAGGACCGCGCACAGAATCGTGTGCCCCGTGAAAGTTCGTGGAGATTCATGGAGAAAGCAAAAAACCGGAAATCGGCCGACGCTCGCATTCGCCACGATGCAGTTGTTCTGGGTCGGTCCCGTCGAGTTCGTGGTACTCGACGTTCTGCGAACCGGCCGTGTCGGCACCGAGGCGGTGGTGTTCTCGCTCGCCGCCTTCCTCGCCACACTGACCTCGGCTCGGCTCGCCGTCGGGGCCGGTCTCGACCTGCTCGCGCGGTCGCTCTTCCTGCCGTCGCACATCTGGTCGTCGATCATGCTGGCGGTCGATCTGGCTGTGCTCGCCGCGACGTTCTTCTCGGCGGGGCGGGCGGGCAGGGGGAAGGGAAACCGATGAGCCTGCCGAGTCCGGCTCAACGCGGATCGTTGGCGGGAGCGAATTACGTCTTCCGGGGCAGTGGTCGAATCCCCGAACAGGCGAACAGGGTGGTGGACGATTTCCAGGGAATGCTCGTGGTCCCGGTCGGCAAGGAGATGATCGTCTTCGGCACCGTCACCGATCAGGGGAGTATCTCGCGCATTCTGCGGACGCTCGAGGCACTCGGGATGCGTGTGGAGTCCGTGCACCGGGTCAGAGAACTCACCCCGCAGGAGACCGGCGACGGGGGTTTTCCGGATACGCGGTGATCCGGGAAGGTTCCGTGGCGTCCGTGAAGGCCTCTTCGAGCGACCCAGAGTCCCTCGAAGAGGCCTTCACGGACCTGCCATCCGGTGACTGGACCGGGTCAGAGCCGTCCGGGAACAGGGAACTCGCCGAACGCGGTGCGCAGTCGTGCCTCTTCCTCGTCGGAGAGATTCGTCGTCAGCAGGATGGCACCGGTCTCCTTGAAGGGTTCCGCGACCCGATCCAGGACGGCGTCGTCCGACATCACGAACAGCGCGGACGTGCCCGGCGTGACGCGGGTCCGGACGGCGGCGATGAACTCCTCGTCGATGCCGACGCGGGAAAGTGAACCGGTGATCGCCCCGACCGCCGCCCCGACGGCCATCCCCAGCAGCGGCACCAGGAAGATCAGGCCGAACAGCAGCCCCCAGAACCCACCGCCCAGTGCCCCGGCGCCGGTCAAGGAGCCGAGGTCCTTGGTCTTCGGCTTCTTCCGGCCTTCGGGCCAGGTGACATAGGCCGCGTCGGCGATCGAGATGAGCTGTTGCTTTTGCAGTCGTTCCAGCAGTGCGAGCGCGTTCTCCGCGCCGTCCGCGGTGGGAAAGGCCCATACGGTCAGCGAACTCATGATGCGGTCCTCCTCGATCCGGAATCGGTGGTCCGAGCGGCACTGTGCTCCGGGGCCGCCCCGCCCCGCATCGCCCGCGCCGGATGAGCCCGGGTGCGGTTCCGGCGGAGCCCGATCTCACCTGATACGGGCGAGGCCGCCGTCACGGCGAACGCGCCACGATCACCCGAGTCCGCAGCCCTCCTCACGGAAAGAGGAATCATGAGCGAAAGAGCGCACCACTGGACCACCGCGCCCGGCACCGGGCCGCCGTCCCCGCCGGATACCGCCGCCTCCCGGTCGCGGCGGTCGGGCTGGATCTGGTTCGCCGGGTCGATCACCATCATGGCCGGTCTGTTCACCGCCGTGGAAGGACTGGTCGCGCTGTTCGACCGGAACTACTACCTGCTCGGCCCATCGGGGCTGCTCGTCTTCGACCTCGGCGCCTGGGGATGGGTCCATCTGATCGTCGGCGCCCTCGCGGTGTTCGCGGGGGGCGCGCTGTTCACCGGGGCTCCGTGGGCCCGCATCGTCACCGCCGTGCTCGCCGGTTTCAACGCGTTGGCGCAGATGGTGTTCCTGTCCGCGTATCCGATCTGGGGCGTGGTCGTCATCGCCCTCGACGTCCTGGTGATCTGGGCGGTACTGGTGCACGGGGACGAGGCCCCGGAAGAGCTCTGGTGATCCGGAGGCCACACCGGTGACCGTGTTCCGCGCCCCGGCCGGTTCCGGAAGACGGCCTGACCGCACCGGTCAGTCCTTCTCCCGGTTCGGCGCGCACAGCAGTGCCTCCGCCCACCGGGCGCGCGGATCGACGTCGATGAGCAAGGCCTTGGCCAGCAGCGTCGCCGGCACGGCGAGGACGGCGCCGAGCGGACCGAGCAGCCAGGTCCAGAAGACGAGCGCCAGTACGGTGACCAAAGTGGACAGACCGACCGACTCCGCGACGAACCGGGGCTGGATCAACGACTGCACCACGAAGTTCAGCAGGATGTACACGGCGACGGTCACGAGCATGGTCCGCCAGCCACCTTCGAGGAGCGCGATGAGCGCGGGCGGGACCACACCGATCACGAAGCCCACGTTGGGCACGTAGTTGGTGACGAAGGACAGCAGGCCCCACAGCACGGCCGCCGGGATGCCGAGCAGAGCGAGCGCGACGACGTCGAGTGCCGCCACCAGTCCGCCGAACACCGTCGTCACGATCAGGTACCTCCTGGTGCCGAAGGCGAAACGGCGCAACGCCGCGCTCACCCAAGGCCGATCGCTCGCGATCCGTCCGAGCCGTTGCCCGGCCCACGCCGATTCGGTACTCAGGAACAACATCAGGGCGAACAGGAAGGCCAGGTTCGTGACCAGGCCGCCGACACCCGCGAGCAGGGAACCGGCGAAACCGATCAGCTTCCCGGTGTCCACGGCGGACATCATTTTTCGAAGCTCTGGATCTCCGATCCCGAACCGGCCGAGGAACGCCATTCCGTCCCGGAGCAGTTCGTCGGCCTGTCCGGCATAGCGGGGGAGCAGCGCGGACAACTGCGCGAGGGACACCACGATCACCAGGAACAGTACGAGCAACACGGCGTAGACGGTGACGACCAGGACGGCGACCGTGAGCCAGCGCGGGAAACCCTTGCCGCGCAACCATGCTCGCACCGGATCGAGGGTGATCACGATGACGAGGGCGAGGAACACGGGCCCGGCGAGCCAAGCGACGGCCTTCAGTCCGGCCAGCACGATGATCGCGGCGGCGGAACCGAGCAGCACCACCAGCGCGCGGGGCAGTGACGCGCCGGTGCCCGGCAGGGCGGGAGGCGGCGACGGAACCGGTGGCGCGCCGGTGGAGAGCCGTCTCGAGAAGAGGCGGATTTCCCGTCGCTCGCCCGTTGTCCGGCGGTGGCGTGCCCATCGCGGCCGGCGGAGCCGGATCGCCGGGAACTCGTCGAACGATATTCGCACCATGCGGCAACCTCCGGAGACGGTCTGGCGATCGGCCGTTCCACGGTGGCAGGGCGTCACCGTCCGAAGATCACCCGGCGTGGGCGAAAGCTGCCGTCCCAGGAGCGGCCGCGCCATGCCGGCTCTCGTGAGTGGTGAGGACGGTTCTAACCGTCCTCACCACTCACGAGGCTCGCCACGGTCCGCCACGTTTGCCGTACCCCTCAATATGCCGAGCGCGAGGTGGAGCTGGCGCGCCCACCAGCGCACTTGTGCGGCCGAATCGTCCGCCGCGGCTCCGGTGATCCCGGCGCTGCGCCGGAAAACGCTCCCGTACAGGGCCTCCGTGGCCATCGCCTGATGCAGGGCGGCGACGGCGAGGCGGGTGTCGTCGAGCGAACCGCCGGGTGGCCGGAGCCGGTGGAGGGCGTCGACGACCGGGTCGAGCACCCCGCTGTCCGGATCGCGCCATCCCGCCGCGTGCAGCGCCACCGCGAGCTCGCCGTAGCCATGCCGGTACAGAGCGTGGAGAGCCTCGACGAACCCGAGCAGATCGGCGTCGTGGTCCAGCCGGCTCGCGAGGAGGTCCTGAAGCGCGTCCCGAAGGCGGCGGCCCCCGTGCCGGAGGAGTTCGGCGAGCAGTTTGTCGCGGTTGCCGAAGTGATGGGCGACGCCGGCGTCGGTCATGCCGACCCGCGCGGCCACGGCACGCATCTGGACGGCGGCGACGCCGGACTCGCTGAGCAGTGAAGCCGCGGTGTCGAGGATCAGCCGCCTGGCCTCCTCGGGAGTCCGTCGCACTCGGGGTGTCCTCACGATCGCATCGTACCTTGATGGGCCAAGGTACGTGGGTTACCTTGAGATGCCAAGGTAACCTGGGGAGGTAGCCGCTCCGCGACGCCGACGCGAGCCGTCTATGCACTGCCAATCGCCGGGTCGTCGTCGTTCGGACGCTCCGGAAGACCTCGCCGACCTCGTGCCGGCGTGGCTTTGTGGCATCCGTCACGGGACGGTTTCGACGCCCGGGGCGGGCGGGCAAGATCTGCGATAGAGCTGTGCGGCGCAGGTGAACGACATCGTGTGCACTGGGCGCTACCAGTTGGTAACTTATTGTCGGGGTGGCGAAAACCCCATAAGAGACGGCGACATCGCGCTGCCTACAATGTCGGGCATGACCTACAGCGAACCAGCGCGATCAGCTGCCCCCCGCACCGGATCGCTGGCGTCCGCCTCCTCCTCGGCCGTCTTGGCGAGGGGAATCACGATTTATGGATGCGGACAGGACGAGGCCGCCTTGTTTCGGGAGATGGCGCCTCGTTTCGGCATAACACCGACCATTGTGGACGCGCCGGTATCCGAGGCCAATATCGATCTGGTCTCCGGAAACCGATGCATCAGTATCGGTCACAAGACCAAGGTCACGAACTCCATTCTTCTCGCGCTGGGCAAAGCGGGAGTGAAATACATCTCCACGCGGAGCATCGGCTTCAACCACATCGATGTGGAATACGCGGCGAGCGTCGGTATCACCGTGGGCAATGTCGCCTACTCGCCCGACAGCGTGGCCGACTTCACGCTGATGCTGATGCTCATGGCGGTGCGCGACGCCAAGTCCATCATCCGCCGCACCGAGGTCCACGACTACCGGCTGAACGAGGTGCGCGGGAAAGAGCTGCGCGATCTGACCGTCGGGGTGGTCGGAACAGGGCGTATCGGCGTCGCCGTCCTGGACCGGCTGCGCGGTTTCGGCTGCCGGGTGCTGGCCTACGACACGCTGCTGACCGCGTCGGCCGATTATGTTCCTCTCGACGAATTGCTGCAGCAGAGCGACATCGTGACGCTCCATGTGCCGCTCAACACCGATACCTATCATCTGCTCGACCGGAAGAACATCGGGCAAATGAAGGGCGGCGCGTACATCATCAACACCGGACGTGGTCCGCTCATCGAAACCGAGGCCCTCATTTCGGCACTGGAAAGCGGCAAGCTGGGCGGAGCGGCACTGGACGTCGTCGAAGGAGAGGAAGGGATCTTCTACGCCGACTGCAGGAACAAGCCGCTCCAGAGCGAAACGTTGCTGCGGTTGGAAAAACTGCCGAACGTGCTCATCAGTCCGCATACCGCCTATTACACGGACCACGCGCTGAGTGACACTGTTGAAAACTCCATCATCAATTGTCTCCAATTCGAAAGCGGGAAGTAGTATGGGTAGGCTGAAAATCGGAATTCTGTTCGGCGGGCTTTCCGAAGAACATCCTATCTCCATCAAATCTGCGCGCGAGGTCCAGCAGAACCTCGACCTCGAGAAGTACGAGCCGTTCTACATCGGGATCACCCAGAGCGGTGCCTGGATGCTGTGCGACGGCCCCGCCGAGGATTGGGAGAACGGGAACGTCCGCCCGGCCGTCCTGTCGCCGGACCGCGGTGTGCACGGCCTGCTCGTCCTGGACGAGGGCAAGTACGAGACGATCGCCCTCGACGTGGTGCTGCCGGTCCTGCACGGCAAGTTCGGCGAAGACGGCGCGATGCAGGGCCTGCTGGAGATCTCCGGCGTTCCCTACGTCGGCTGCGACCTCCCGAGCTCGGTCATGTGCATCGACAAGGCCCTCACCTATTCCGTCGTCCGCGGCGCGGGGATCGCGACGCCGACCTTCTACATCGTCACGCCGGACAACGACGTCGACCCGGACCAGCTGAACTACCCGGTCTTCGTGAAGCCCGCCCGCTCCGGCTCGTCGTTCGGCGTCAGCAAGGTCTCCGCGAAGGAAGAGCTGCCCGCCGCGCTGGCGGAGGCGCGCCAGTACGACGCGAAGATCCTGATCGAAGAGGCCGTCATCGGCAGCGAGATCGGCTGCTCGATCCTGGGCAACGACGAGGACCTGTTCGCGGGCGAGGTCGACCGGGTCGCGCTGACCCACGGCTTCTTCAAGATCCACCAGGAGGAGAGCCCCGAGACCGGCTCCGAGAACTCGAGCTTCATCGTCCCCGCCGACATCCCGGACGAGTCGCGCGACCTCGTCCAGGAGACGGCGAAGGTCATCTACCGCGCCCTGGGCTGCCGCGGGCTCGCGCGGGTGGACCTGTTCCTCAAGGAGGACGGGAGCGTCGTGCTCAACGAGGTCAACACCCTGCCCGGCCTGACCTCGTACAGCCGTTACCCGCGGATGATGGCCGCCGCCGGCCTCTCGCTCGGTGACGTGATCGACCGGCTGGTGAAGCTGACCCTGGCGGGCCGTGACGAATGAAGGATGATTTCGTCTTCGTAGACGAGGTTGTCCCCGGAATTCGCTGGGACGCCAAGTACGCCACGTGGGACAACTTCACCGGCAAGCCGGTGGACGGGTACCTGGTGAACCGCATCGTCGGCACGCGTGCCTTCTGCGCGGCGCTGGAGAAGGCGCGGGACAAGGCCGCGGAGCTCGGCTTCGGCCTGCTCCTTTGGGACGGGTACCGCCCGCAGCGCGCCGTGGACCGCTTCATGCGCTGGGCGGAAGAGCCCGAAGACGGCCGGAAGAAGTCCAGGCACTACCCGAACATCGAGCGGCCCGAGATGTTCGAACAGGGCTATGTGGCCACCAAGTCCGGGCACAGCCGGGGCAGCACGGTGGATCTGACGCTCTACCGCCTGGACACCGGTGAGCTCGCCGACATGGGCGGCGACCACGACCTGATGGACGTCGTCTCGCATCACGGTGCGGAGGGTGTGCCGGAAGAGGCCGCGAAGAACCGTGCGCACCTCTGCGCGGTCATGGAGGGCTCGGGCTTCAGCTCGTACGAGTGCGAGTGGTGGCACTACAGCCTGAAGGACGAGCCGTACCCGGACACCTATTTCGATTTCCCCATCGAGTAGCGGCGGGGAAAGAGACCGGTGTCCGCCCGGTCGGACGACAGAGATGCCGCGGGTGCCACTGAGGGCACCCGCGGCATTTCTGTCATCCGACAGGTTCGCTCTCGTCGTTCGCCGGCGTAGCCCGTCCGGGCCGTGTACAAGGGAATTCCCTCCGGATCGTCCAGTGCGCGCTCACCTCCCCGGGTGAAGAGGCGGGGAACGTGGGTTTGCCGCCTGCCACCACGGTGTGGACGGCTCAGGTGCCTGTCCACCTTGGCACCCACCGCTTTGCTCTCGACGACTTCGTCGGAGTGACCCCGCACGCGTGTCGTCCGGCCGCGGAATTCCGCGCGCGAACCACCGCGATGGCGCAAACCGGAATGGCCGTGTGTGGTATCGGGCCTGCCGCTGGGAGAGCCCGGCTCGACCGTTCGTGTGAATAAGTGCCGGAGGGCGACACACTGGCGGACGGTGGTGATCATCCCACGCCGGAATACAAGATCACGCGGATGGACTAACCGGCCCCGGGAAGAGTTCGACCCGCAGGTCTGTGACCAGCGTGTGCGCGACAGCACTACGCACCCTCGGCGAGCGAGTCAATACCGGAGCCGAAGTTTCGAATAGTGATCTTGAGCGTTCTCTTCACTGCGGATTACGCTGTTCGTCAATTGCCGACAGCGTTTTGCCGTGCCATGCTGAAGTGGTGTGAGGCCCGCTGGGGTTGATAGGGCCGCGCACTTGCTGGGACCGAGGGGGGGCGACCGAGTCTTGCGATGCAGTCAAAGATTCCGGCCGATGAACCACTGACCCGAATCGCTTCCCAGGCCAAGGGATGAAAACTTCCGAGATCCTCGCTTCGCGTCGGGTGTCGGCATCTTCGGGCTGACCTGGTGCGGCCCTTGCTGGACTGAAGTCGCTGAGCGAATGTTGAGGAAAGCTTTGTTCGGGGTGAAAGCAGGATGTGTCCTGCCGCCTCGATGGTTCGTCGAAGTGCACGCTGCCGCCGGTCATCCGGGACAACACGGAGACCGCCCGCTCACGCGGGTCCGCAGGCGGCGTTCGAGTAGTCCTCACCGTCGAGGACGCCCTCCGCGCGGCCAGGACCCGTGCTGGACGGGATCGTGGTGTCCAACCACCGAAGCCAAGCAGTTGGACGGTGGATTCCATGCCATGTAACAAAGTTGACGAATAACAGATTCAATGGGGGCTAGGTGGATCCGACGAGAGTTGACCTGTCCGCTCTCCCGGTCGTCGAAATCGAGCTGTCGAGGCTGTCGTCCGTGTGCTCGCCGCGAACTTCGGGTGAGGATCCGGACCACGTCGAGACATTGCTGTCGGCAGAATGGGAGCTTCCGCCCATTCTCGTGCACAGACCGACGATGCGGGTGGTCGATGGCCTGCACAGGCTCAGGGCGGCGCAAGTCAGAGGCGACACTAAAATTCAGGCCAGGTTCATCGACGGTACCGAATCGGATGCCTTCGTGCTGGCCGTGGAGGCCAACATCCGGCACGGTTTGCCGCTTTCGCTGGCCGATCGCAAACGAGCGGCGGTTCAGATCATCGGGACGCATCCGCAATGGTCCGACCGGCGGGTGGCTTCGGCGACGGGCATCTCCGCCGGCACGGTGGCGGACCTTCGCAAACGTGGCGGAGAGAGCGGGAACGAGGCCAGGATCGGACGGGATGGGCGGATCCGCCCGGTGGACAGTTCGGAGCGACGACGACTTGCCGCCGACCTCATCCGCAACGACCCGGGTCTCTCGCTCCGGCAGGTCGCCAAACAGGTCGGCATCTCCCCGGAGACGGTCCGGGACGTGCGGGGCAGGCTGGAGCGCGGTGAGAGCCCGACCCCGAACGGAAGCAGGAGGCTCCGGACCAGACAACATCCGCTGAACCTGACCGAGCCGGACCTCGGTCACGCGCTGGACCGGGAGCGTCTCGCCGTACTGGAAAGGCTCAAGGCGGATCCCACCCTGCGGTTGAGCGAGGTGGGCCGGATCCTGTTGCGCATGCTCACCATGCATTCCATCGATGGGCAGGAGTGGGAGCGGATCCTGCAAGGCGTGCCACCGCACCTGTACGGCGTGGTCGCCGGGTTCGCCAGGGATCACGCCCGGGTCTGGGCGGGATTCGCGGATCACCTGGAGAACCGCGCCACCGACCTCGCCGCGGGAGTGATCGCGTAACGCGGAGGCCTGGCTCGAAGGGGACTTTCCCGCGCGGTGCGCGGGAAAGTCCCCTTCGTGCTGTCCGGACCCACTGGTGTCCATTCCCGTGTTCGGACACCGGTGTCCTCAGTGGACGGTGGCGCCCACGGTGCCCAGGTCCGGGGCTCGACATGGCCGGGCGCGCGGCATAAGAAAAGAGGGTGACCATCGAAAAAGTGCTCGTCGTCGGCACGGGTCTGATCGGCACCTCCGTCGCGCTGGCCCTGCGGGAGACGGACGTGGAGGTCCACCTTTCGGACGTCGACGCGGAGGCCGCGGATCTGGCGCGGGAACTCGGCGCGGGCCGGGAATGGACCGGCGGGGAGGTCGACCTGGCGGTGATCGCCGTCCCACCGCATCTCGTCGGGGAGCGGCTGGCCGAACTGCAGAAACAGGAAGTCGCGCGGGTGTACACCGATGTCGCCAGCGTCAAGGCCGAGCCGATCGCCGACGCCGAGCGGCTCGGCTGCGACCTGGTCTCCTACGTGCCGGGTCACCCGCTCGCCGGGCGCGAGCGATCCGGTCCCGCCGCGGCCCGCGCCGATCTGTTCTCGGGCCGCCCCTGGGCGCTCTGCCCCGGCTCCGGAACGGGCGCGGACGCCGTCCGGCTGGTGCGGGAGCTGGTGTCTCTGTGCGGGGCGAAAGCGGTCACCGTGGCCGCGGACGAGCACGACTCGGCGGTGGCGCTGGTGTCGCACGCTCCCCACGTGGTTGCGTCCGCCGTGGCGGCGAGCCTGGCGGGCGGCGGCGACGTCGCGCTGAGCCTCTCCGGACAGGGCCTGCGGGACGTGACCCGCATCGCCGCCGGGAACCCCGTGCTGTGGCAAAGGATTCTCGCCGGAAACGCGGTGGCGGTGGCCGGGCTGCTCGACCGGATCGCGGACGAGCTCGCGGCGGCGGCCTCGGCGTTGCGGTCCGGCGACCTCGCCGAGGTGGCGGATCTGCTGTGGCGCGGCGTGGAAGGCCACTCCCGGATCCCCGCAAATCGTTAGGCCTTGCGGTAAAACGCGTCCAAGTGCGGAAACCGATCGCTTGGACCCACTCGTGGACATCGACTCGATTCAGCACGATTGAGATCGCCGGCTTGGTTCGTGAGAGAGGTGACCGAATGGACGTGGTGTTGCGCTTCGGGGGGGTGGACAAGAGTGATGACGATCCCGATCCCTGGGTCACCAAGGTCCACAAGGGAACGGTGCGGCGGGTGCTCACCTACTTCCGCCCGCATATCGGCAAGGTGGCGCTCTTCGTTCTGGTCGCCGCGCTGGAGGCGGCGATCGTCGTCGCGACTCCGTTGCTGCTGAAGGAACTCATCGACGAAGGCATCGTCAAGAACGATTCCGGGGTCGTGATCCTGATGGCCTGCCTCACCGCCGGGCTCGCCGTGGTGGCCGCGGTGCTGGCGCTGGTGTCGGGCTACATCTCCGGGAAGATCGGCGAGGGGATCACCTACGACCTCCGGGTCCAGGCGCTCGCCCATGTCCGGCAGCTGCCGATCGCGTTCTTCACCCGCACCCAGACCGGGATCCTGGTCGGCAGGCTGCACTCGGAACTGATCATGGCGCAGCAGCATTTCACCGGGCTGCTCATGGCGGCCACCGGTGTGGTCATGGTCGTGGTGGTGCTGATCGAGCTGATCTACCTTTCGTGGCTCGTCGCCCTCATCACGCTGGTGCTGATTCCGATCTTCCTCGTGCCGTGGATCCGTGTGGGCCGGGTGATCCAGAAGCGCAGCGTGGCGCAGATGGACGCGAACACCGGCCTCGGCGGGCTGCTGCAGGAGCGGTTCAACGTGCAGGGCGCCATGCTTTCCAAGCTGTTCGGCCGCCCGGCCGAGGAGATGGCCGAGTTCGAGGAACGCTCCGGCCGGATCCGCGAGATCGGCGTGAGCCTTTCCGTCTGGGGCCGGACGGCCTTCGTGATGATGGCGCTGATGGCCTCGCTCGCCACGGCGCTCGTCTACGGGATCGGTGGCGAGCTCGTGCTCGCCGGGGCGTTCCAGCTCGGCACGCTGGTCGCCATCGCCACCCTGCTTTCGCGGCTGTTCGGGCCGATCACGCAGCTGTCCGGGATGCAGGAGCTCGCGCAGACCGTCGTGGTGAGCTTCTCCCGGGTCTTCGAGCTGCTCGACCTGAAGCCGCTGATCCAGGAACGCCCCGACGCCGTCGAGCTGGAAAAGGGCGTGGCGCCGGACATCCGGTTCGAGAACGTGCGGTTCCGGTACCCCACCGCGGACGAGGTCTCGCTGGCGTCGCTGGAACACCTGCGGACCGAACGCGAGCGCGGTGAAGTGTCGCCGGACGTCCTGCGCGACGTGAGCTTCCAGGTCCAGGCCGGAACCCTCACCGCGCTCGTCGGCCCGTCCGGCGCGGGGAAGAGCACCATCACCCACCTGGTGTCCCGGCTGTACGACCCGAACTCCGGGACCGTTCGCGTCGGCGGACACGATCTGCGGGACCTCACCTTCGACTCGCTCCGCGACACGGTCGGGGTGGTCAGCCAGGACGCGTATCTCTTCCATGACACCATCCGGGAGAACCTGCTCTACGCCCGCCCGACCGCCACCGAGGACGAACTGATCGAAGCCTGCAAGGGCGCCCAGATCTGGGATCTGATCGAATCCCTTCCCCTCGGGTTGGACACCGTCTCGGGTGATCGCGGCTACCGCATGTCGGGAGGGGAGAAACAGCGACTGGCCATCGCCAGGCTGTTGCTGAAGGCACCGTCGATCGTCGTGCTCGACGAAGCCACCGCGCATCTGGACTCCGAGTCGGAGGCCGCCGTCCAGCGGGCGCTCAAGACCGCGCTGCGCAGCCGGACGTCGATCGTGATCGCACACCGGCTGTCCACGATCCGCGAGGCCGACCAGATCCTCGTGATCGACGGCGGCGGGGTCTCCGAACGCGGGACGCACGACGAACTTCTGGCCGAAAACGGGCTCTACGCCGAGCTCTACCGCACGCAGTTCGCCAACCCGGACCGCGACGCGCCCAAGCCGGAAATCGAAGAGGTCGAAGAGGAAGAGCTCGAGCCGGCGATCGAATACATGGGTTTCGGAGGATGACGATGAATTCCACCGCGCGGACCACCCCGACGGTGCTGGACCTGTTCACCTCGCACGTGACCCGGGCACCCGGAGCGGTGGCCGTGGTCGACGGTGACCGGGTCCTGACGTACCGGGAACTCGACGAGGCCGCCGGCCGGTTGGCCGGACGGCTCGCCGGGCGGGGGATTCGCCGTGGCGACCGGGTCGCGGTGATGATGGGCCGGTCGGCGGAGCTGGTGGTGGCGTTGCTCGCCGTGTGGAAGGCGGGGGCGACCTACGTCCCGGTGGACGCCGCCTACCCCGCGCCGCGGGTGGAATTCATGGTTTCGGATTCGGCGGCCGCGCTGACGGTGTGCTCGGTCGTGACGCGCGACGCCGTGCCGGAAGGCGCCGGGTACCTCGAAGCGGACGCCTCGGACGAGGACGCTTCCGGCGTGGCGCCGGCCGCCGCGCTCGCGGAAGACCTGGCGTTCGTGATGTACACGTCCGGTTCGACGGGCAAGCCGAAGGGTGTGGCGATCTCGCATCGCTGCGTCGCGGAGCTGGTGCGGGACCCCGGTTGGGAGATGGAGCCGGGCGAAGCGGTGCTCATGCATTCGCCGCACGCCTTCGACGCTTCCCTGTTCGAGGTCTGGACGCCGCTGGCGTCGGGCGCCCGGGTGGTGATCGCCGAGCCGGGCGTGATGGACGCCCGGCGCCTGCGGGAGGCGGCCGCGGCCGGAGTGACGCGGGCGTACCTGACCGCGGGGAGTTTCCGCGCGGTGGCGGAGGAATCGCCGGAATCGTTCGCGGGGTTCCGCGAGGTGCTGACCGGCGGTGACGTGGTGCCCGTGCACGCGGTGGAGCGGGTGCGGGAAGCCTGCCCTCGCGCGCGGGTGCGGCACATGTACGGCCCGACCGAAGCGACGATGTGCGGGACGTGGCATCTGCTGGAGCCGGGTGACGTGCTGGGATCGGTGCTGCCGATCGGGCGTCCGCTGGCGGGCCGCGCGGTCCAGGTGCTCGACGAGTCGCTGCGGCCGGTGGGACCCGGCGTGGTCGGCGACCTGTACCTCTCCGGAAGCCTCGCGGAAGGCTACTTCGGCCGGGCGGGGCTGACGGCGGAACGGTTCGTGGCGGATCCGTCCGCGCCGGGCCGGAGGATGTACTGGACGGGCGACCTCGCCCAGTGGACCGCCGAGGGCGAGCTGCTGTTCGCGGGGCGGGCCGACAACCAGGTGAAGATCCGCGGGTTCCGGATCGAGCCCGGCGAGATCGAGGCCGCGCTGATCGCCCAGCCGGACGTCCAGGACGCCGTGGTGGCGGCGATCGACGGCCGGCTCGTCGGCTACGTGGTGGCGGGCGGGGACGTGGATCCCGCGCTCGTCCGCGAGCGTCTCGGGGCGGTGCTGCCGGAGTACCTGGTCCCGGTCGCCGTGCTCGTGCTGGACGCGTTGCCGCTGACCGGCAACGGCAAGGTGGACAGGGCGGCGCTGCCCGCACCCGAGTTCACGGCGAGCGCCACGAGCCGGGAGCCCGCCACCGAGGCCGAGCGTGTCCTTTGTGGACTCTTCGCCGAGGTGCTCCGGATCGACCGGGCCGGTGTCGACGACGGATTCTTCGAACTGGGCGGGGATTCGATCCTCGCGATGCGCCTGGCGGCCCGCGCGGCCAAGGCGGGCCTGCTGCTGACGCCGGTCCAGATCTTCGAGGAGACGACTCCCGCCGGGCTGGCCGCCGTGGCGCGGGACCTGCCTTCCGACCGGCCCGGCGACGGCGCCCTGATCAGCCTGACCGAGGCGGAAGAGGCGGAGCTGGCGCTCGCCGCTCCGGGCGCCGACGAGATCTGGCCGCTGGCCCCGCTGCAGGAGGGGCTGCTCTTCGAATCGATCCTCGACGACCAGGGCCCCGACATCTACCAGGTGCAGGTGATCCTGGAGCTGACCGGCGAGCTGGACGAGACCCGGCTGCGGGGCGCGTGGGATACCGTCGTCCGGCGGCACGCCGAGCTCCGGCTGACCTTCCACCGGCTCGAGTCGGGCAAGACGGTGCAGGCCGTCCACGGGGACGTCACCGTGCCGTGGCGGACGGTGGATCTGACCGATGCCGACGACGTCGACGCCGCCTTCGAGGCCCTGGCGGTGCAGGAGCAGGCGCATCGGTTCGACCTCGCCACGGCACCACTGATCCGGCTGGTGCTCGTCCGGGTCGGCGAGGACCGGCACCGGCTGCTGGTCGTCATCCACCACATCCTGGTCGACGGCTGGTCGGTGGCGGTCATCCTCAACGAGGCGTTCGAGGCGTACGAGCCCGGCGGGCGGCTGCCGGAACGGCGGGACGGCGCCTCCTACCGCGACTACCTGGCTTGGCTGGACCGGCAGGACAAGGACGCGGCACGCGAGGCCTGGCGGGCGGAGCTGTCCGACCTCGACGAGCCCGCGCTGATCGCGTCGGCGTCGGCCGCGACCGACTACGACTACCGCGTCACCCACCTGCCGCCCGCACTGCACGCCGACCTGCTGGAGTTCACCCGCGAGCACGGGCTGACGCCGAGCACGGTGGTGCACGCCGCCTGGGCGATGGTGCTGTCGCGGCTCACGCGGCGGACCGACGTGGTGTTCGGCACCATGGTCGCGACCCGCCCCGCGGAACTCCAGGGCATCGAGTCGATGCCGGGCCTGCTGATGAGCGCTATGCCGGTCCGGGTGTCCCTGGACGGCGGGCAAGCGGTCATGGACATGCTCACCGAGCTGTACGGCCGTCAGATGGCCCTCATGCCGCATCAGCACCTGGGACTGCCGGAGATCCAGAAGGCGGCCGGACCCGGCGCGACCTTCGACACGCTGCTGGTGGTCGAGAACTACCCGCGGGAGTACGCCGGCCGGTACAAGTATCTGCGCACGATCGAAGGCACCCACTATCCGCTGACCCTCGGCATCACCCCGGGGGACCGGTTCAAGATCCAGCTCGGCTACTGGCAGGGCCAGGTCCCGGAGGCCGTCGCCGACTCGCTGCTGGAGTGGTTCGTCGGTGCCATCGGCGCCCTGGTCGCCGATCCCGCCGGTCTGGTGGGGCGGATAGGTGTGGGCACGGCCGAGGCGCGCCGCTGGCGACCGCCGCTGGTGGCGGGGGAACCGCTGCACACGCTGGTGGGGCGGATGGCCGCCCGGCGGCCGGACGGCGTGGCGCTGGTGGACGGCGACGGTGAGCTGACCTACGCGCGGTTGTGGGACCGGTCGGTGAGGTTCGCCGCCGTGTTGCGCGCCCACGGCATCGGGTCCGAGTCCCGGGTCGGCCTGGTGGTGGGACGGTCGTCCTGGTGGACCGTGGGCATGCTGGGCGTCCTGCTCGCGGGCGGCACGTTCGTGCCGGTGGACCCG
Organism: Amycolatopsis decaplanina DSM 44594; assembly: GCF_000342005.1. Lineage (GTDB taxonomy): Bacteria > Actinomycetota > Actinomycetes > Mycobacteriales > Pseudonocardiaceae > Amycolatopsis > Amycolatopsis decaplanina. The sequence goes on along the minus strand of NZ_AOHO01000074.1, from coordinate 332,104 downwards.
GCGTATCCGGACGAGCGCAAGGAAACGATCTTCCGCAGCGCGGATCCGATGCTGGTGGTGTGCGCGGCGTCGACACGGGGGGCCGTGCCCGCCGAGTACCAGGACCGGTTGCTGGTGATCGACGAGGTCGAGCTGCCGGCGGCGCCGGAGGAAGAGCCGCCGCGGGTGGATCCGCGCAGTGCCGCGTACGTGATCTACACGTCGGGATCGACGGGAACTCCGAAGGGAGTCGTCGTCACCCATACCGGGCTGGGGAACCTGGCGCTGGCGCATATCGAACGGTTCGCCGTGACCCCGTCGTCGCGGGTCCTGCAGTTCGCGGCGCTCGGCTTCGACACCATCGTGTCCGAGGTGATGATGGCGCTGCTGTCGGGAGCCACGCTGGTGGTACCGCCGGAGCAGGAGCTGCCGCCGCGGATGGCGATGTCCGAAACGCTGGCACGGTGGGACATCACGCAGGTGAAGGCACCGCCGTCGGTGCTGGGCACGGTCGACGTGCTGCCGGACCGGGTGGACACCGTGGTCGCGGCGGGAGAACTCTGCCCGCCGGGCCTGGTGGACCGGATGTCGGCGAACCATCGGATGATCAACGCCTACGGGCCGACCGAGACCACGATCTGCGCGACGATGAGCATGCCGTTGTCGCCGGGCCGGCACCCGATCCCGTTCGGCGGGCCGGTCCCGGGAGTGCGCGCCTATCTGCTGGACTCGTTCCTGCGTCCGTTGCCGCCCGGCATCACCGGTGAGCTGTATCTGGCGGGCATCGGGGTGGCGCGCGGTTATCTGGGCCGTCCGGCGCTGACGGCCGAGCGGTTCGTCGCCGATCCGTTCGCCCCCGGCGAGCGGATGTACCGGACCGGAGACCTGGCGTACTGGACCGACCAGGGCGAACTGGTGTCCGCCGGGCGTGCCGACGACCAGGTCAAGATCCGCGGCTTCCGGGTCGAACCGCGCGAAATCGAGTTCGCGCTGTCCTCGTACCCGGGGATCACCCAGGCCACCGTGACCGTCCGCGAAGACCGCCTGATCGCCTACGTGACGCCGGGCGACATCGACACACAGGCGGCGCGGGCGCATCTCGCGTCCCGGATGCCCCAGTACATGGTGCCCGCGGCGGTGGTGGCGTTGGACGTCCTGCCGCTGACGGCGCACGGGAAGATCGATCGGCGCGCGCTGCCCGACCCCGATTTCGCCACCGGGACGCCCGCCAGGGAGCCCGCCACCGAGACCGAGCGGGTGCTGTGCGAGCTGTTCGCCGGCGTGCTCGGGCTGGAGCGGGCCGGTGTGGACGACAGCTTCTTCGACCTCGGCGGGGACTCCATCCTTTCGATGCAGCTCGCGGCGCGGGCGCGGCGTTCGGGGCTGACGTTCACCGCGGCGGACGTCTTCGACGGGAAGACCCCGGAGCGCATCGCGCAGCTGGCGGAGGTGTCTTCGCCGCCGGAACAGGCTTCTTCCCCGAAGCCCGACGGTGTCGGCGACGTCGCCTGGACGCCGGTGATGTCGCTGCTGGGCGACGGCGTCACGGGACCCGGATTCGCGCAGTGGATGGTGGTCGGGACACCTCCGGGCCTGACGGAGAAGGCTTTGGCGGCGGGATTCTCGGCCGTGGTGGGCACGCACGACATGCTGCGGGCCCGCGTTGTCGAAGACGTGCGAGGACGGCGGCTGGTGGTCGGCGAGCGTGGGGCGGTGGACGCGGCCGGGTGGGTCACCCATGTCAGGCTCGACGGCCGTTCGCCGGACGAGGCCGTCCAGGACGCGGCACGCGAGGCCGTCAGCAGACTCGACCCGCCGGCGGGGGTGATGGCGCAGGTCGTGTGGCTCGACGCCGGACCGGATCGGGTGGGCCGGTTGGTGGTGGTCGTCCATCACCTGTCGGTCGACGGCGTGTCCTGGCGGATCCTGCTGTCGGATCTGCACTCCGCCTGCGAAGCGGCGGCCGCGGGGCGGACTCCGGCGCTGGAGCCGGTGGGCCTGTCGTTCAAGCGGTGGGCGAGCCTGCTGAAGGAGCAGGCGGTCTCCGTGGAACGGGTCGCGGAACTGGAGGCGTGGAAGGCGATCCTCGGACCGGCGGAGCGCGGGTCGTCCGCGAGCCGGGCCGCGGAAGGCGAAGTGCGCTCGCGGTCGTGGGTGGTGCCGAAGCGGGAGACATCGGTCTTGGTCGGCCGGGCTCCGCTGGTCTTCCACTGCGGGGTGAACGACGTCCTGCTCGCGGGGCTGGCTGGAGCGGTGACCCGCCGGCGCGGTGGCGACGCGGTGCTGGTGGACGTGGAAGGCCACGGCCGTCATCCGGCCGCGGGGACCGATCTGTCCCGGACGGTGGGCTGGTTCACCAGCGCGCATCCGGTACGGCTGGCCGTGGCGGACACCGATCTGGCGGACGTGCTCGCCGGTGGCCCGGCGGCCGGGCGGTTGCTGAAGCTGGTCAAGGAGCAGTCGCGGGCGGTGCCCGGCGACGGGCTCGGATACGGCTTGTTGCGCTATCTCAACGACGTGACGGGTCCGGTACTGGCGGAACTGCCGTCGCCGGAGATCGGGTTCAACTACCTGGGCAGGTTCGCCACCGCCGAGAAGAGCGACGTGCGGGCTTGGCAGCCGGTCGGCGACCTCGGCAGTGCGCAGGAACCCGGAATGGGCCTGCCGCACGCGCTCGAAGTCAACGCGATCGTCCAGGATTCGCCGGACGGTCCCGAACTGACGCTCCTGCTGGAATGGCAGGAAGACCTGCTGGACGAAGCGGAGGTCGAACGACTGGCCCAGGGCTGGCTGGAGATGCTGGCAGGGCTGGCCCGTCAGGCGGACGATCCCGCCGCGGGCGGGCACACCGCCTCCGACTTCGATCTCGTCGCCTTGGACCAGGCCGAGATCGAGGCCCTCGAAACCGAATACGCGGACGCCGGCGGGGTGGCCGACGTGCTGCCGCTGTCGCCGCTGCAGCACGGGCTCGCGTTCCACGCCGGTTACGGCGGTGACGGTGTCGACGTCTACACCGCGCAGGCGGTGCTGGACCTGAGCGGTCCGCTGGACATGCTGCTGCTGCGGAAGTCGGTGCGCGGGCTGCTGGACCGGCACCCGAACCTGCGCGCCGGATTCCGGCACGCCGCCGCCGGGCCCGCCTACCAGGTGATCCCGGGCGCCGTGGAGGTTCCGGTGTCCTTTGTGGACGCGACGGGGTCGGCGGATCCGGAGGCCGAGGCGACGGCGGTGGCCGCGGCCGAGCGGGCACGGCCGTTCGATCTGGCCAAGCCTCCGCTGCTGCGGATCACGGTGGTGGCCTTGGGCCAGGACAGCCATCGGCTGGTGCTGACCAACCATCACATCCTGCTCGACGGCTGGTCGACGCCACTGCTGGTGGACGAACTGCTCACGCTTTACCGCGCCGGCGCGGTTCCGTCCGCGCTGGCGCCGGTCACCCCGTATCGGGACTACCTGGCCTGGGTCGGTGAAACCGATCGGGACGCGTCGATCACCGCGTGGCGTGAGGCGCTGGCAGGCTTGCCGGAACCGACCCTGGTCGCGGACGACCGGCCGGTGCCGGTCCAGGTGCCCGGGCAGATGTGGGCCGAACTGGACGAGACGTTCGCCGCCGCTTTGGCCGCGCGGGCACGCGAATGCGGTGTCACGGTCAGCACGATGCTGCAGGCGGTGTGGGGCCTGGTGCTGGCGGCGACCACCGGACGCGACGACGTGGTGTTCGGGGCGGTGGTGTCCGGGCGACCGGCCGAGCTGCCCGGGATCGAGACCATGGTCGGCCTGTTCATCAACACCGTCCCGGTCCGGGTCCGGACGCGGCCGGAGCAGACCTTCGCCGAGCTGGTGCGGCAGATCCAGGACGAGCAGATCGCGTTGCTGGCCCATCACCACGTCGGGCTCGCCGACATCCAGCAGACCGCCGGGCTGGGCCGGTTGTTCGACACCCTCGTCGTCTACGAGAACTACCCCAGGCCCGACGAGACCGGTGACACGGAGCCGGATCGGTTGCGGGTGCGGGGAATGACCGCCGCCGACGCCACCCACTACCCGCTGGCGCTGGCGGTCGTCCCCGGCGACGTCCTGCGCCTGCGCCTGGAGCACCAGCCCACGCTGTTCACCACCGAGCAGGCCGTTGCCGTGCTGGATCGCTTCACTCGGGTGCTCGAAGCCGTGGTCGCCGAGCCGCGGACGCCGCTCCCGGCGGTGCCGATCCTGTCCGGCGCCGAACAGCGAGACCTGCTGGCGCGCAACGACACCGCGGTGGAGGTGCCGGACCGGACGCTCCCGGAGTCGTTCGCCGCGCAGGTCGCCGCCACCCCGGACGCGACCGCGGTGATCTTCGAGGACCTGTCGCTGTCTTACGCCGAACTCGACGCCCGTGCCAATCAGCTGGCGCGCTGGCTCATCGATCGGGGCGCCGGGCCCGAAGGCCTGGTCGCGGTGATGCTCCCCCGGTCGCTGGAACTGGTCGTCGCGGTGCTGGCGATCACCAAGACCGGTGGTGCCTGGCTGCCGATCGATCCGGTCTATCCGGCCGAGCGCGTGTCGTACATGCTCGACGACGCCCGGCCTGCGCTGGTGATCACCTCCGCGGCGCTGTCGGCATCACCCGCCGGTGAGGTGCTGGCCGGCAGGCAGGCGACGGTGGTGATCGACGACCCGGTCTCGGTGGGCGAGCTGGCGGGCCGGGATCGCGCGCCGGTCACCGACGCGGACCGCGTCCGGCCGCTGGATCCGCGTCATCCGGCGTACCTCATCTACACCTCGGGCTCCACCGGCCGGCCCAAGGCCGTCGTCGTCACCCACCGGAACCTGGCGAACTACCTGTTCCACTGCGGGCGGAAGTACCCGGGCCTACGGGGACGATCGCTGATGCATTCGTCGATCGCCTTCGACCTGACGGTGACCGCGCTGCTCACTCCGCTCACCGTGGGCGGAACGGTTCTCCTCGGCGCGCTGGAGGACCTGATCGGCACGGTGGAAAGCGCCCCGTCGCTGTTCCTCAAGGCCACGCCGAGCCATGTGAAGACCCTGGACACCGGTTCCCGGGAGATCGCGGTCGCGGGCGACCTTCTGCTCGGTGGCGAGCAGTTGTCCGTCGACACGATCGCCCACTGGCGCCGCACCTACCCGAACACCGTTGTCGTCAACGAATACGGCCCGACCGAGGCCACCGTCGGATGCGTCGAATTCCGGCTCGAACCCGGGCAGGCGGCTCCGTCCGGCGAGGTGGTGCCGATCGGCACTCCCATGACGAACGCGCGGGCGTTCGTGCTGGATTCGTGGCTGCGGCCGGTGCCGCCGGGCACGGTGGGCGAGCTGTACGTGGCGGGCGCGGGTGTGGCACGCGGATATCTGGGGCGAGCGGGACTGACCGCGACGCGGTTCGTGGCCGACCCGTCCGGGGCCGGCGGGCTGATGTACCGGACCGGGGACCTGGTGCGGTGGAACCCGGACGGGGAACTGGTGTTCGCCGGTCGCGTCGACGATCAGGTGAAGGTGCGGGGATACCGGATCGAGCCCGGCGAGATCGAAGCGGTCTTGGTGGCACAGGAGTCGGTGGGGCAGGCCGTGGTGATGGCCAAGGACAGCGCCTCCGGCAAACGGCTGATCGGTTACGTGACCGCCGCCGGGGAGTCCGGAGTGGACGAAGCCGCGGTGCTCGAGAGCGTGGCCGCCCGGTTGCCGCGGTACATGGTGCCGGCGGCGGTGGTGGTGCTCGAGGCACTGCCGTTGACGGCGAACGGGAAAGTGGACCGGGACGCGTTGCCGGATCCCGATTTCAACGGACGCGTCACGGGCCGGGAACCGGTCACGGAGGCCGAGCGGCTGCTGTGTTCGCTCTTCGCCGAGGTGCTCGGACTGGAGCGGGCGGGCGCGGACGACAGTTTCTTCGAACTGGGTGGCGATTCGATCCTTTCGATGCAACTGGCGGCGCGTGCCCACCGTGCGGGAATGGCCTTCGGCGCGCGCGAAGTGTTCGAACAGCGGACACCCGCGGCGATCGCGGCGATCGTGGAACGGGGAGCGAGTGCTCCCGCCGCGAGTGAATACGCCACGTCCGACGTCGCTCTTCTCGAACTGGATCAAGACGAGATCGACGAATTCGAAGCGGAGTTCGAAAACGGCCGCTGACCCCGTGACGCCGTGAGGTTCGCTCCGTCGGTTACTGACGTCGCGAAAGCCACTTTCGGGACATCGGACGTCCCGAAAGTGGCTTTCGCGACACTCGAAGAAGACGGCCAAGCAAGACCTGTTTTCCTTACAAATCAAGAGAACGACGCGGCTGGACATGTTGTCCGGCAAGGCCGGGCAGGGGGATGATCCCTTCACGGGGGTAATTCCGCACAAGAAGCCGCATTCCTCGAACCGGCCAAGGCCGAATCGGGGATTTCAAGCTGAGCTCGACGAACTTCACACCCTTCGCTGATTGAGGGAGACATTGATGAACCAGTCGCGGATTGAGGAAATCTGGCCGCTGTCGCCATTGCAGGCCGGATTGCTCTTCCACGCGGTTTACGACGGCGAAGGGCCCGACGTCTACGTAGGTCATTGGATCCTGGACCTGGACGGACCGGTGGACGCGGCCAGGCTGCGCGCGGCCTGGGAAACGCTGCTGTCCCGGCATGCCCCGCTTCGCGCTTGTTTCCGGCAGCGCAAATCGGGCGAGACGGTGCAGATCATCGCCAAGCAGGTGGACCTTCCGTGGCGGGAGGTCGACCTCTCGCACCTCGACGATCCCGCCGACGCCGTGCGAGAACTGGCCGAGCAGGACCGGACGACGAGGTTCGACCTCACGCGGGCGCCCTTGTCGCGGCTGACCTTGATCCGCCTCGGCGATGACACGCACCGCCTGGTGGTGACCTGCCATCACACGATCATGGACGGCTGGTCGCTGCCCGTCGTGCTGGACGAGATGTCGAAGCTGTACGCGGCGGACGGCGGTCCGCTGGACCTGCCGGAAGTGACGTCCTACCGGGAGTACCTGGCATGGCTGAGCCGTCAGGACAAGGAGAGGTCGCTCGAGGCGTGGACGGAACGGCTGAAGGGCCTCGACGAGCCGACGCTGGTGGTGCCCGCGGATCCGGGGCGGGCGCCCGCCGAGCCGGAGAGCGTCGAGGCCGGGCTGCCGGAGAACGTCACGCGAGCGCTCGGCGAACTGGCCCGTGCTCAGGGGTTGACGCTGAACACGGTGGTGCAGGGCGCGTGGGCGCTGGTGCTGGCGCAGCTGACCGGGCGGACGGACGTGGTGTTCGGGGCGGCGGTGTCGGCGCGCCCGCCGGACCTTCCCGGCGTGGAGGGGATGGTGGGGCTGTTCCTCAACACCGTTCCCGTGCGCGTGCGCTTGCGCGCCACGACGCCGGTCGCCGGACTGCTGACGGACCTGCAGAAGCGGCAGTCCGCGCTCATCCCCGACCAGTACGTGGGGCTGGCGGACATCCAGCAGGCGGCAGGCCCCGGCGCCGTCTTCGACACGTTGATCGTCTTCGAGAAGTTCCACCACGATTCCGGTGAATTGGGCTCCGCCGAGACTTTCGGCATCCGGGTGCATCAGGGCCGGGTGGCCGCCCACTATCCGCTGACGCTGGTCGCGGTCCCCGGCGAATCGATGTACTTCAAGCTGGACTATCTGACCGACCTCTTCGATCGGGACACCGCGCTCGCGATCATCGAGCGCTTCACGGGGGTGCTGCGCCTGCTGACGGACGCGGGCGACCTCACGGTGGCCGACGTCGAGGTGACGAGCCCGGCCGAGCGCGCCTTGGTGGTCGACGCCTGGGGTACGTCGTCCCAGGCGCCGCCGAACCGGACGGCGCCGGAACTGTTCGACGGCCAGGTGGAGCGCCGCCGCGACGAGCCGGCGATCGTCGACGGCGACCGGGCGCTGTCGTACGGAGAACTCACCGAGCGCGCGGAGCGGCTCGCCGGTCACCTGCACGGCAAGGGAGTCCGGCGCGGGGACCGGGTGGCCGTGGTGCTGGACCGGTCACCCGAGCTGATCGCGACGTTGCTCGCGGTGTGGAAGGCGGGCGCGGCGTACGTGCCGGTGGATCCCGCCTACCCGGTGGAACGCGTGCAGTTCATGCTGACGGATTCCGGGCCCGCGGCGGTGGTGTGCGCGAAAACGTACCGGGACGCCGTGCTGGACGTCGGCCTCGAACCGATCGTCCTGGACGATCCCCGGACGCGGCAGGCGGTCCAGGAGAGCGCTCGCCGGTCGACGGCCACGAGCGCCCATGACCTCGCCTACGTGATGTACACGTCCGGGTCGACGGGGACGCCGAAGGGTGTCGCGGTGTCGCACGGCGATGTCGCGGCGCTGGTAGGGGAGCCGGGCTGGCGGGTGGGCCCCGGCGACGCCGTGCTGCTGCACGCCTCGCACGCCTTCGACATCTCGCTGTTCGAGCTGTGGGTGCCGCTGGTGTCGGGCGCGCGGGTGGTGCTGGCCGGATCGGGCGCGGTGGACGGCGAGGCGCTGGCGCGTCACGTGGCCGGTGGCGTCACGGCCGCCCATCTGACCGCGGGGGCCTTCCGCGTGCTGGCCGAGGAGTCGCCGGAGTCCGTCGCCGGTCTGCGCGAGGTGCTGACCGGAGGCGACGCGGTGCCGCCGGCGGCGGTGGAGCGCGTGCGGCGGGTGTGCCCGGACGTGCGGGTGCGGCATCTCTACGGCCCGACCGAGGCCACGCTGTGCGCGACGTGGTGGCTGCTCGAACCCGGTGACGAGACGGGTTCCGTGCTGCCGATCGGACGACCGCTCGCGGGACGGCGTGTCTACGTGCTCGACGCGTTCCTGCGGCCCGTGCCCGCAGGGGTGGCAGGCGAGCTGTACGTCGCCGGAGCCGGTGTGGCGCAAGGCTATCTGGACCGTCCGGCGTTGACGGCCGAGCGGTTCGTCGCCGATCCCTTCGTCGCCGCCGGGCGGATGTACCGCACCGGGGACCTGGCGTACTGGACGGACCAGGGCGCGCTGGCGTTCGCCGGGCGCGCCGACGACCAGGTGAAGATCCGCGGCTATCGCGTGGAACCGGGCGAGATCGAGGTGGTCCTCGGCGGTCTGCCGGGGGTGGCCCAGGCCGTGGTGCTCCCGAGGGGCGAGCATCTGATCGGCTACGTGGTCGCCGAAGCGGGGCAGGAGGCCGACCCGGCGCGCCTGCGCGGGCAGCTGGCCGAGACGCTGCCCGAATTCATGGTCCCGGCCGTGGTGCTGGTACTGGACGCCTTGCCGTTGACGGTCAACGGAAAGGTGGACCGGCGGGCACTGCCCGAACCGGACTTCGCGTCGAAGTCGGCGGGCCGGGAGCCGGTCACCGACGCCGAACGAGTCCTTTGTGGAGTGTTCGCCGAAGTCCTCGGCCTCGACCGGGTCGGGATCGAGGACAGCTTCTTCGAACTGGGCGGCGACTCGATCTCGTCGATGCAGGTCGCCGCTCGCGCGCGTCGCGAAGGCATCCCGCTGACCCCGAGGCAGGTGTTCGAGCACCGGACTCCCGAGCGCCTCGCGGTCCTGGCGCAGGAGACCGCCGCGACGCCCCGCGCCGAGGTCGTCACCGGCGTGGGGGAGATCCCGCGGACGCCGGTGATGCTCGCCCTCGGGGACGACGCGCTGCGCCCCGGTTTCGCGCAGGTGCGCGTCGTCGTCACTCCGGCAGGCCTGAACCAGGACACGCTGGTGAGCGCGCTGCAGGCGGTGCTGGACACGCATGACCTGCTGCGGGCGCGGGTGGAGCCGGACGGACGGCTGATCGTGCCCGGGCGCGGCGCGGTGGACGCGGCCGGTCTGGTCACGCGGGTGGCCGCCGAGCCGACGGAACTCGACGAGGTCGCCGAGCGCGAAGTCAGGACGGCGACGGGCACGCTGGACCCGTCGGCGGGGATCATGGCGCGGGTCGTGTGGGTCGACGCCGGGGACGCCGAGCCGGGCCGGCTGGCCTTCGTGGCGCATCACCTGGCCGTCGACGCGGTCTCGTGGGGAATCCTGCTGCCGGATCTGCGGGCGGCCCACGACGAGCTGATCTCCGGCCGGGCCCCTGCCCTCGAAGCCCCGGCGACGTCGTATCGGCAGTGGGCGCTGCGGCAGGTCGAGCAGGCGCACAGCGAGAGCACCGTGGCCGAACTCGAGGACTGGGTCGCCCTGCTGGACGGCGCGGATCCGGCCGCGGAAGAGGACACCGGACAGCACACCGGACAGTCGCATTCGTGGTCCACGCGACTGTCCGGCACCGAGGCGCGCAACCTGGTGACGCTCCTGCCGGGGGCGTTCCACTGCGGGATCCAGGACGTCCTGCTGGCGGGTCTCGCCGGTGCGGTCGCGCGGGTGCGCGGTACCGGCGCCGGGCTACTGGTGGATGTGGAAGGGCATGGGCGCGAAGCCGCCGACGGCGAGGATCTGCTGCGCACCGTCGGCTGGTTCACCAGTGTCCACCCGGTCCGCTTCGATCTGTCCGATGTGGACCTCGCGGCCGCCGGGTCGTTGCTGAAGACCGTGAAGGACCAGAGCCGCGCCGTGCCCGGTGACGGATCCGGCTACGGGCTGCTGCGCCATCTCAACCCCGGTACCGCGGCGACGCTGGCCGGGCTGCCGTCCTCGCGGATCGGCTTCAACTATCTCGGCCGGACCGTCCTCGCCCCGGAGGACACCGCGTGGCAGCCGGGCGGCGAAGGGCCGCTCGGCGGCGGTCCGGACATGGTCCTCGCGCACGCCGTGGAGGTCAGCGCGGAGGTCCAGGACACGCCGTCCGGACCGCGGCTGGGGCTGGCCATCGACACCCGGGACGCCGATTTCGCCGCGGTGGAACGGCTCGGTGAGGCGTGGGCGGAGACGCTGACCGCCCTCGCGGCGCTCGCCGAGGATCCCGGCGCGGGCGGGCACACGCCGTCCGACTTCGCCCTCGTCGGCCTGACGCGGCGGGACGTGACGGAACTGGAAGCCGCGGCGCCGGGACTGACGGACATCTGGCCGCTGTCGCCGTTGCAGGAGGGCATGCTCTTCGAGCGGGCCTTCGACGCCGACGGTGTCGACGTCTACCAGAGCCAGCGGATCCTGGACCTCGACGGGCCACTCGACGCGGAACGGCTGCGCGAGGCTTGGACGCGGGTGCTCGCCCGGCACGAATCGCTCCGGACCGGTTTTCATCAGCTGGGGTCCGGTGAGACGGTGCAGGTCGTCGTGGGGGACGCCGAACTCCCTTGGCGCGTGGTGGATCTGTCGCACCTCGACGAGGCGGCCGCGGCCGCGGAGGTCGAACGGCTCCTCGCGGAGGATCAGGGCAGGCGGTTCGACGTGACCGAGCCGCCGCTGCTGCGGCTGTCGCTGATCCGGCTCGGTGCCGACCGGCACCGGCTCGTGCTGACGTCCCACCATGTCGTGCTGGACGGCTGGTCGACGCCTCTCGTCGTGGGTGAGGTGTCGGCCGCCTACGCGGGCGGGCAGCTCCCTTCGAAGGCACCGTCCTTCAAGGACTACCTGGCGTGGCTGGGCCGCCAGGACGGCGACGCGACCCGGACGGCGTGGCGGGCCGAGCTCGCCGGCGCGGACGAACCGTCCCTTGTGGACGCCGACGCGGGCAAGACGATGGTGATGCCCGGGGAGCACGCCGAACTGCTGTCCGAGGAGACGACGCGCGCGCTCACCGAACTGGCCCGGGGCAACGGGGTGACGACGAGCACGATCCTGCAGGCCGCCTGGGCGCTGGTGCTGGCGCGGCTCGCGGGCCGGACGGACGTGGTGTTCGGGTCGGTGGTGGCGGGCCGTCCGGCGGAGGTGCCGGACGTCGAACGCATGGTGGGGATGTTCATCAACACCGTCCCGGTCCGGGTGCGGCTCGACGGCGGGCAGCCGGTGCTGGAGCTGATCCAGGACCTGCAGGGACGCCTGGCGGCGTTGACCGAACACCAGTACCTGGGGCTGCCGGAGATCCAGAAGGCGGCGGGTACGGGCGCGGTCTTCGACACCATCGTCATGATCGAGAACTACCCGCACACCGCCGACGGTCTCGGCGACGACGGCGGTGTCGCGATCAGCTCGGTCGTCACCCGCACCGGCACCGGTTATCCGCTGACCATGAACGTCAGCCTCGGGAACCGCCTGCGGATCAACGTGTCCTACCGGCCCGACCGGATCGGCGCCGGAACGGCCGCCGAGGTCGCCCGGCAGGTCGTGCGTGTCCTGGACCAGGTGGTGGCACGGCCTTCGCTGCCGGTGGGCCGCCTCGGCGTGACGAGCGAACCGGCGCGCGAGTCGGTGGTGGAACGCTGGAACTCGACGGGCGACGCGGCCGGCACGACGTCGGTGCTGGAGTTGTTCCGGCGGCAGGCCAACGCCTCGCCGGACGCGGTGGCGGTGGTGGACGGCGAACGCACCCTGACCTACACCGGCCTCGACCGCGAATCCGACCGGCTGGCCGGACGGCTGGCCGCCGTCGGCGTGCGGCGCGGTGACCGCGTCGGCGTGGTGATGGAGCGCGGCGCGGACCTCCTCGTCGCCCTGCTCGCGGTCTGGAAGGCGGGCGCCACGCAGGTACCGGTGAACGTCGACTATCCCGCGGACCGGATCGAGCGGATGCTGGCCGACGCCGGGGTGTCGGTCGCGGTCTGCCTCGAAACGAGCCGCAAGGCGGTGCCGGACGGGGTCGAGCCGGTGGTCGCGGACCTGCCGTCGATCGACGGAACGCGGCACGAGGCGCCGGCGGTCACGGTCGGAGCGCACGACGTCGCCTACGTCATGTACACGTCGGGATCGACCGGGGTGCCGAAGGGTGTCGCCGTGCCACACGGAAGCGTGGCGGCGCTGGCGAGCGACACCGGCTGGTCGCAGGGCCCCGGCGATCACGTACTGCTGCACGCGTCGCACGCTTTCGACGCGTCGCTGGTCGAGCTCTGGGTGCCGCTGGTCAACGGGGCCCGCGTGGTGGTCGCGGAAGCGGGCACGGTCGACGCGGAGCGGCTCCGCGAGGCGATCGCCCGCGGCGTGACCACCGTCCACCTGACGGCGGGTGCTTTCCGTGCGGTGGCCGAGGAAGCGCCCGACTCCTTCCGCGGGCTGCGGGAGATCCTGACCGGCGGGGACGCGGTCCCGCTCGCCTCCGTCGAACGGATGCGCCGGGCATGCCCCGACGTCCGCTTCCGGCAGCTCTACGGTCCGACCGAGATCACCCTCTGCGCCACGTGGCTCGTCCTCGAACCGGGGGCCGAAACGGGCGACACGCTGCCGATCGGTGGCCCGCTGGCCGGGCGGCGGGCCTACGTGCTCGACGCGTTCCTGCAGCCGGTGGCCCCGGGCGTGACCGGTGAGCTCTACCTCGCCGGAGCGGGGCTGGCGCACGGATACCTCGGCAACCCGGCGTCGACTTCGGAGCGGTTCGTCGCCAATCCGTTCGCCCCCGGCGAGCGGATGTACCGGACCGGCGACCTGGCACGCTGGACGGAGCGGGGCGAACTGTTGTTCGGCGGGCGTGCCGACGCCCAGGTGAAGATCCGGGGCTACCGGGTCGAACCCGGCGAGATCGAGGCGGCGCTGACCGAGGTCCCCGACGTCGCGCAGGCGATCGTGGTGGCGCGGGAGGAACGTCCCGGCGAGAAGCGGCTGATCGCCTACGTGACCGCGGAACCGGGACAGGGACTGGAATCCGACGCGGTCCGCGCGCAGCTCGCGGCCAGGCTGCCGGAGTTCATGGTGCCGTCGGTGGTGCTGGTGCTGGACGGTTTTCCGTTGACGATCAACGGAAAGATCGACCGCGCGGCCCTGCCCGCCCCCGAGTTCGTCCCGACCTCGGCCGGTCGCGAACCGCGCACCGAGACCGAGCGGGTGCTGTGCGGCCTGTTCGCCGAAATCCTCGGACTGGACCGGGTCGGCGCCGACGACGGTTTCTTCGAACTGGGCGGGGATTCGATCCTCTCGATGCGGCTGGCCGCCCGCGCGCGTCGCGAGAACCTCGTTTTCGGGGCGAAGCAGGTCTTCGACCACAAGACGCCCGCGGGGATCGCGGCGGTCGCCGAGCACGGCGGCCGGACGCGGGCCGAGGACGGCGAGGGCGTCGGCGAGGTCCCGTTGACGCCGGTGGTGCGGGCACTGCTCGAACGCGACCCCCTCGGGCTGACCCGCGGCGGCATGGCGCAGTGGGTGATCGTGGACGTGCCCGCCGACCTTTCCGTGACCGCGCTGGCGGCCGGACTGGGCGCGGTGCTCGACACCCACGACCTGCTGCGGAGCCGGATCGTCGAAACCGAGGGCGAGGAGCCCCGGCTGGTCGTGGCCGACCGCGGAACGGTCGACGCGGCGACGCTGGTCGAACGGGCCGGCACCGCCGCGGGCGACATCGACGAAATCGCGCGTGACGCGGCGGCACGCCTGGATCCCCTCGGGGGCGCGATGGTGCGGGCGGTCCTGGCGGACGCCGGGCGGCTCGTGGTGGCCGCGCATCACCTGGTGGTCGACGTGGTGTCGTGGCGGACCCTGCTGCCGGACCTGCAGGCGGCCTGCGAGGCCGCGCTCGCGGGCTTGCGGCCGTCGCTCGAGGCACCGGACGTCTCCTTCCGGCGCTGGTCGCGGACGCTGACCGAAGAGGCGGCGAACCGGACCGCCGAGCTCGCGACGTGGACGGAGATCCTCGACGGGGCACCACGGCGACTCGGCGAGCTCGACCCCCGGCGCGACACCGTGTCGACCGCGGGACGCCGGACCTGGACCCTGCCGGCGGGCACGCTCGCGGACAAGGCCACCTCGGCCTTCCACTGCGGTGTCCACGAGGTGTTGCTGGCCACCCTGGCGGGCGCCGTGACAGGCTGGCGCGGCGGCACCGCCGTCGTCGTCGACGTCGAAGGCCACGGGCGTCAGCCCCTCGGCGAGATGGACCTGTCGCGGACGCTCGGCTGGTTCACCGACGTCCACCCGCTCCGGCTGGACACGACCGGAGCCGACCCGGCCGACGTCGTCGCGGGCGGCGACGCGGCGGGTCTTCTGCTGAAGCAGGTCAAGGAGAACGTGCGGGCGGTACCCGACGGCGGGCTCGGCTACGGGATGCTGCGCCATCTCAACCCGGAGACGGCACCGGTCCTCGCGGCGCTGCCGAAAGCGGAGATCGGCTTCAACTACCTCGGCCGCTTCTCCTCACGGTCCGACGGGCACGGTGAGCCTTGGCGGATAACGGGAATCGTCGGTGACGCGGCGGACGAGGCCACGCCGCTGCGGCACGTCCTGGAGATCGACGCCGTCGTGACGGACGGCGCGGACGGACCCGAGTTCAGCCTGACCGTGACCTGGGCCCGACGGCTCCTCGGCGACGCCGAAGCCGAGTCGTTCGCCGACGCGTGGCTGGCCACGCTGACCGGCCTCGCCGCGCACGTCGACGGCGGCGGCGCCGGGGGACACACGCCGTCCGACTTCCCGCTCACGGCGCTGACGCAGCGAGAGGTGGCGAAGCTCGAGGCCACCGTGCCGGATCTGCTCGACATCTGGCCGCTTTCCCCGCTGCAGGAAGGGTTGCTGTTCCACGCCGCCGACGACGACGGCCCGGACGTCTACGCGAGCATGCGGACCCTCGCCCTCGACGGCCCGCTGGACGCCGCCCGGTTCCGCGCCTCCTGGCAGGCCGTGCTCGACCGGCACGCCGCCCTGCGGACGAGTTTCCACCGGCTCGCGTCCGGGACGGCCGTGCAGACGATCTCCCGCGAGGCGACGCTGCCCTGGCAGGAGACCGACCTGTCCCGGCTGCCCGAGGACGAGGCGCTGGCGGAATTCGACCGCCTCGCCGCGGCACAGCACGCCGAACGGTTCGACCTGGCCAACGGACCGATGCTGCGTCTGCATCTGGTGCGCCTCGGCGAACGCAGGCACCGGCTGATCTTCACGTCGCATCACATCGTGGTCGACGGCTGGTCCCTGCCGCTGCTGGCCACCGGCGTGCTGACCGCGTACGAAGCGGGCGGTGACGGCCGGGCGCTGCCCGCGTCGGCGTCGTACCGCGACTATCTCGCCTGGATCGCCCGCCAGGACAAGACGGCCGCGCTTCAGGCGTGGCGGACCGAACTCGCGGGGCTCGACGAGGCGACCCAGATCGTGCCGCCGGAGTCGATCCGCACCCCGCTCGAACCCGAACGCGTCAGGTTCGAACTCGGCGACGAGCCGAGCAGGCGCCTGGCGGAGTTCTGCCGCCGTCACGGTGTCACGCCGAACACGCTCTTCCAGGGGATCTGGGCCCTGCACCTGGCCCGGCAGACCGGACGCCGGGACGTGGTCTTCGGCGCCGCGGTGGCCGGGCGTCCGGCCGAGATCCCCGGTGTGGAGGCCGCGGTCGGCCTGTTCATGAACATGCTGCCGGTCCGGGCGCGCCTCATCGGCACCGAACCGGTCGTCGACATGCTGAAGAACCTGCAGGAGCGGCAATCCGATCTGTTGCCGCATCAGCACGTCGGGCAGGGCGAGATCATCAAGGCCGCCGGCCGGGGCGCGGCGTTCGACACGATCGTGGTGTTCGAGAACTACCCGCCCCCGCCGCCCCGGCTCGACGGCCCCGACACGCTCGTCATGGGCCCCGCGGGGAACTCGGACGACGACGGGCACTATCCGCTGTCCCTGCGCGCGTCCGTGGCGGGAGGTCCCGTCCGCGGCGAAGTGATCTACCGGCCGGACGTGCTCGACCGGGTCGAGGCCGAGGAGACGGTCGCGACCCTTCTCCGCGCCCTCGACCAGGTGCTGGCCGAACCGCGGACGCCGGTGGGGCGGATCGGCCTGATCGGCCCGGAGCAGCGCCGCCTGGTGGTGGACGAGTGGAACCGGACCGGCGCGCCGCTCACGGAGAAGACGCTGCCGGTGCTGCTGCGCGAACAGGCGGAGCGGACGCCGGACGCGATCGCCGTCCAGGACGCGACGCGAAGCCTGTCGTACCGGGGATTGCTCGGCGAAGTGGAGTCGCTGGCGCGGCTGCTCGCCGGGGCGGGCGTGCGGCGCGAAGCCCGGGTCGGGGTGCTGGTCGAGCGTTCGGCCGACCTCGCGGTGACCCTGCTCGGGGTGATGTTCGCCGGCGGGGCGTTCGTGCCGGTCGATCCGGGCTATCCGCGCGACCGCGTCGAGTTCATGCTGGCGAACTCGGCGCCCGGGGTGCTGGTGTGCACGAAGGCGACCCTGTCCTTCGTGCCGGCGGGGTTCGCGGGCACGGTGCTGGTGCTGGAGGAACTGCCCGCCGGTCCGGACGTCGCGTTGCCCGAGCCGGCACCGGAAGACGCGGCGTACGTGATCTACACGTCCGGCTCGACGGGGGTGCCGAAGGGCGTCCTGGTCACCCACTCCGGACTCGTCAACCTCGGGTACGCGCATATCGAGCGGATGGCCGTGACGTCGTCCTCGCGGATCCTGCAGTTGTCCGCGATCGGCTTCGACGCCATGGTCTCCGAGCTCTACATGTCCCTGCTGGCGGGGGCGACCCTTGTCCTGCCGGACGCGGCGAGCATGCCGCCGAAGGTGACGCTGGGCGACGCGATCCGGCAGGCGGACATCACGCACCTGACCGTGTCGCCGAGTGTGCTGGCGAGCGAGGACGACCTGCCGGACACCCTGCGGACCGTGCTGACGGGCGGCGAGGCCCTCCCGGCCGCGCTGGTGGACCGCTGGTCGCCGGGCCGCCGGGTGATCCAGGCCTACGGGCCGACCGAAACGACCATCTGCTCGACGATGAGCGCTCCGTTGTCCCCGGGACACGACCAGGTCCCGCTCGGCGGACCGATCCACAACGTGGGGCACTACGTGCTCGACGCGTTCCTGCGGCCGGTGCCGCCCGGTGTGGTCGGCGAGCTCTACATCACCGGTGTCGGACTGGCCCGCGGCTACCTGGGCCGCCCCGGCCTGACCGCGGAACGGTTCGTCGCCAGCCCGTTCGCCCCCGGCGAGCGGATGTATCGCTCCGGCGACCTGTTCCGCTGGACCCGGGAAGGCCAGCTGCTCTTCGCCGGCCGGGTCGACGCGCAGGTCAAGGTGCGCGGCTATCGGGTCGAGCCCGCCGAAATCGAGGCCGTGCTCGCGGAGCATCCGTGGGTCGGCCAGGTGGCGGTCTCCGTCCGCCGGGACGGGCCTGGCGACAAGCGGCTGGTGGCCTATGTCGTGCCGTCGGCGGCCGCCGGCGACGGGAACGGCACGCTGGCCGCCGCGCTGCGGGAGCTGGCCGCCGAACGACTGCCGGACTACATGATGCCCGCGGCGTTCGTGTCGATGGAGAAGATGCCGCTCACCCCGAACGGCAAACTCGATCACCGGGCGCTGCAAGCCCCCGACTTCACCGGGACGTCCTCGAAACGGGATCCGCGCACGGCCGCGGAGGCGAGGATGTGCGCGCTGTTCGAGGAGGTGCTGGGGCTCGAACAGGTGGCTCCCGAGGACAGCTTCTTCGAACTCGGCGGCGACTCGATCACCTCGATGCAGTTGTCGGCGAGGGCCCGCAGTCAGGGGCTGGAACTGACCCCGCGGCAGGTTTTCGACGAAAAGACGCCGGAACGGCTGGCGTTGCTCGCCAAGGAAATCCTGGCCGGGGACGGGCCCGCCGCGGTGCCGGAGCCCGCCGACGGCACGCTACTCGCCCTTTCCCCTGACCAGATGGACCTACTCGAGGCCGGGCTGGCCGGCGAATGACCCGCCATAAGGAGCAGATCGTGACCGTAGACGACACTCGCGCGAAGCCTCGCTCAAGCGTGGAGGACGTCTGGCCTCTTTCGCCGCTGCAAGAGGGAATGCTTTTCCACACCGCCCTCGACAAGGACGGGCCGGACACCTACACGGTGCAGACCGTCTACGGGATCGACGGGCCGCTGGACGCGGGACGGCTGAAGGCGTCATGGCAGGCGCTCGTGAACCGGCACGCCGCGTTGCGGGCCTGTTTCCGCTACGTCAGCGGCGCGCAGATGGTGCAGGTCATCGCGCGGGACGCCGAGATCCCGTGGCGGGAGACGGATCTTTCCGGACTCGCCGGCGACAGCGTCGAAGGCGAAGTCGACAGGCTGGCCGCGGAGGAGGTGGCCGAGCGGTTGAGCGTCGAGTCGGCGCCGCTGATGAAACTGCACCTGATCCGGCTGGGCGAGGAGAGCCACCGGCTCGTGCACACGCTGCACCACGTGCTGACCGACGGCTGGTCGATGCCGATCATCCACCGCGAGCTCGCCGAGATCTACGCCGCCGGAGGCGACGCGTCCGGGCTTCCGCCCACCGTGTCCTACCGGGACTACCTCGCCTGGCTGGGACGGCAGGACAAGGAAGCGGCCAGGGCGGCCTGGCGGAACGAACTCGCCGGGCTCGACACCCCCACCCTGGTCGTCCCCGCCGATCCGGCGCGGGTGCCGGACATCCACACCACGGTGGTCGAGCTGTCGGCGAAGCTGACGGACGGCCTCGCCCGGCTGGCGCGGGGCAACGGTCTCACCCTGAACTCCGTCGTGCAGGGCGCGTGGGCCGTCGTGCTGTCGCAGCTCGCCGGCCGCGCCGACGTGGTGTTCGGCGCGACCGCGTCGGGGCGGCCCGCAGATCTCCCGGGTGTGGAGTCGATGGTCGGCCAGTTGCTCAACACCCTGCCGGTCCGTGTCCGGCTCGACGGCGCGAAGCGGGCCGTCGACCTGTTCGCCGAGGTGCAGCGCAGCCAGGCGGCACTCATGGCGCACCAGTATCTCGGTCTCCAGGACGTGCGGGCCGTCGCCGGCCCCGGAGCGGTTTTCGACACGCTCGTCATCTACGAGAACTTCCCCCGCAAGGGACTCTCTCAGCCGTCGGGGGACGGCCTGACCCTGCGCCCGCTGAAGCGGGGGAGCAACTCCTCGCACTATCCGTTCACCCTCGTCACCGGCCCGGGCGAACAGATGCCGCTCATCCTCGACTACGACCGGGGCCTGTTCGACCCCGCGGCCGCCGAATCGGTCGTCGGCGCGATGGCGCGGGTGCTGGAGCGGCTGGTCGCCGAGCCCGACGTCCTCGTCGGCCGTCTTACCCTGGCGAGCGAGGCAGAACGCACCCTGGTGGTGGACGACTTCAACGCGACCGCGGGCCCGGTGCCGGGGGACTCCGTCGTCGAACTGTTCGCGCGTCGGGTGGCCGCGGCGCCGGACGCGGTGGCGATCATCGACGCCGCCGGCGCGACCCTGACCTACGCCGAGGTCGACCAGGCGTCGGATCGGCTGGCCGGCTACCTCGCCGGTCGCGGTGTCGGCCGCGGCGACCGGGTCGGTGTGGCCATGGAAAGGTCGCCGGATCTGCTCATCGCGTTCCTGGCGATCTGGAAGGCGGGCGCCGCCTACGTCCCGGTGGACATCGAGTACCCGGCCGAGCGCGTCTCGTTCATCCTCGCCGACTCCGGCGTCTCGACCGTCTTGTGCACCGAGGCCACCAGGGCGGTCGCTCCGGAGAACGCGATCGTGCTCGACGCGCCCGGAACGCGCGCGGCCGTGAACGAGTGCACCGCACCGGGAAACCGGCCGCACGCGGACGATCTGGCGTACGTCATGTACACCTCGGGATCCACCGGCCTGCCGAAGGGCGTGGGGATCCCGCACGGGGCCGTCGCCGGGCTGGCGGGTGACGCGGGCTGGCAGATCGGCGAGGGCGACGGCGTCCTGATGCACGCGACGCACGTCTTCGACCCGTCGCTCTACGCGATGTGGGTGCCGCTCGTCTCCGGCGCCCGGGTCCTGCTCACCGAGCCGGGGGTGCTGGACGCGGCCGGGGTACGGCAGGCCGTGCGACGGGGCGCGACCTACGTCCACCTCACCGCGGGCACTTTCCGCGCACTGGCGGAAACCTCGCCGGAGTGCTTCGAAGGCCTGATCGAGATCGGGACCGGCGGCGACGTGGTCCCCTTGCAGTCGGTGGAGAACCTGCGGCGGGCCCAGCCCGGCCTGCGCGTGCGCAACACCTACGGGCCGACCGAAACCACCCTGTGTGCGACCTGGCTGCCGATCGAACCCGGCGACGCGCTCGGCCACGAGCTGCCGATCGGCCACCCGATGACCAACCGCCGGATCTACGTCCTCGACGCCTTCCTGCGCCCGGTCGCGCCGGGGGTGGCGGGCGAGCTGTACATCGCGGGCACGGGGCTGGCCCGCGGATATCTGAACAACCCCGGCCTGACAGCCGACCGGTTCGTGGCGTGCCCGTTCCTCCCCGGTGAGCGCATGTACCGCACCGGGGACCTGGCCCGCTGGACCCGTGACGGCGAGATCGTGTTCCTCGGCCGCGCCGACGACCAGGTGAAGATCCGCGGCTACCGGGTCGAGCTCGGCGAAGTGGAGGCCGTGCTGGCCGCCCAGCCGGGAGTGGTCGAGGCGGTCCTGCTGGCCCGTGAGGACCAGCCGGGCGAAAAGCGCCTCGTCGGCTACTTCGTGTCCGACGGCACCGACGCCGGGCCGGAGGAGATCCGGCGGCGGATGGGCCTGGTCCTGCCCGACTACATGGTCCCGATCGCGGTCGTGGCGCTGCCCGGCCTGCCGGTCACCCCCAACGGCAAGGTGGATCGCCGGGCGCTGCCCGCCCCGGATCTCGCGGGACGCTCGTCGGAGAAGGCGCCGGAGAGCGAGACCGAAAAGGTGCTGTGCGCGCTGTTCGCCGAGATCCTCAGCGTCGAGCAGGTGGGGGTCGACGACGCCTTCAACGACCTCGGCGGCAGTTCGGCGCTGGCCATGCGGCTCGTCGCGCGGATCCGCGAGGAACTCGGCGAGGACCTGCCCATCCGGCAGCTGTTCTCCTCGCCGACGCCCGCGGGCCTGGCCAGGGCGCTGGCCGCGAAGTCCCGTCCCGTACTCGAAGCCGCCCAGCGACCGGACCGGGTGCCGCTGACCGCCCGGCAGCTGCGGGCCTGGCTGCTGGCCGATCCCGGCGGGGAGACGGCGGGCCTGACCACCTCGGTCGCGCTGCGCCTGCGGGGCAAGCTGAACGTGCCCGCGCTGGTGACGGCGCTCGGAGACGTCGCCGCACGGCACGAGCTCCTCCGCACGACTTTCCCCGGTGACGCGCAGAGTGTGCACCAGCTCGTCCACGACACCGCGGCGGTCGAGCCGGTCCCGATCCCGGCGACCGAGGAGTCCCTTCCCGGGTTGCTCGCCGAGCGGCGCGAGGCCGCCTTCGACCTCACCCGTGAAATGCCGTGGCGGTGCGATCTCTTCGAGCTCTCCGAAACGGAGCATGTGCTGCACCTCCAGGTGCACCGGATCCTGGCGGACGACGACTCGCTGGACGTGTTCTTCCGCGACCTGGCGGCCGCCTACGGCGCGCGGCGCGAGGGCCGGGTCCCGCAGCGCGCGCCGTTGGCCTTGCAGTTCGCCGACTACGCGCTCTGGGAGCGGCGGCTGCTCGAGGACGAGAACGAACCGGGCAGCCTGATCAACGAGCAGATCGCCTTCTGGCGGGACAACCTGGCCGGTATCGACGGGGAGACGATGCTCCCGTTCGACCGGCCGCGGCCCGCCGTCCCGTCACGGCGGGCGGGCACCGTCGCGCTGCGGCTGGACGCCGGTCCGCACGCCCGGCTGGCGGAGGCCGCGGAGTCGGCGGGCGCGGAAACGTCGCGGCTCGTGCACGCGGCGCTCGCCATGCTGCTGGCCAAGTCCGGAGCGGGCGAAGACGTGGTGATCGGCTCGGCGCTGTCCCGGGACGAGGAACTCTTCGACCTCGAACCGATGGTCGGACCGTTCACCCGGCCGCTCGCCGTGCGCACGGACCTCTCGGGTGATCCGACCTACCTGGAGGTCGTCAACCGGGTGCAAGAGGCCTTCCAGGCGACCGAACAGCATCTGGACGTGCCCTTCGAGCGCATCGTCGAGCTGCTCGACCTGCCCGCGTCGCTCTCCCGCCATCCCGTGTTCCAGGTGGGCTTGCGGGTGGACGAGGAGGACATCGACGGCTGGACGGCGGCGGAACTGCCCGCCCTGCGCACCAGTGTCGAACCCGGTGGGACCGAGGCCATGGAGCTGGATCTCTCGGTCGAACTCACCGAGCGTTTCGACGACGACGACGAACCGGGCGGCTTCGAGGGCGTGCTGCGCTACGCCACCGACCTGTTCGACGAGGCCACGGCCGAGTCGGTGGCCCGGCGGCTGGTCCGCGTCCTGGAGCAGGTGGCCGACGATCCCGGGCGGCGGATCAGCGACCTGGACCTCTTCCTGGACGACTTCGAACGCGGCCGTCCGCCCATCGCGCCGGCGCGATGGGCCGGGGCTGTCCCCCAGGTGGTCGCCGACGTGGCCGGGGACGGCCCGCTCGGCGCGCTCGTGCTGGACGAGCGGTTGCGCCCCGTCGCTCCGGGCACCGTCGGCGAGCTCTACGTCACCGGCCCCGCGGTGGACGAGGGACCGGCCGACCTCCCGACCGTGCCCTGTCCATTCGGGGAGGACGGGCACCGGATGCTGCGCACCGGTCTGTTCGCCCGGAAGACGCCCGCCAAGACCCTGGTCGTCGTCGGCGAACGGCGGCGGACGAACTCTTCGGTGAAAACGGGCGATTTCGAGATCCTGCTGCCGCTCCGGCCCGGCGGGGACCGTCCCTCGCTCTTCTGTGTCCACGCGAGCGGCGGCCTGAGCTGGAACTACGAGCCGCTGCTGCGCCACCTTCCGCCGAACCAGCCGGTCTACGGCGTCCAGGCCCGCGGCCTCGCCCGTACCGAGCCGCTGCCGGGCAGCGTCGAGGAGATGGCCGCCGACTACCTCGCGCAGATCCGCGCCGTGCAGCCGGAAGGGCCGTACCACCTGCTGGGCTGGTCGCTCGGCGGCCGCATCGCACAGGCGATGGCCAAACTGCTGGAGGAGCAAGGGGAAAAGGTCGGCCTGCTCGCCTTGCTCGACGCCTATCCCGTCTACATGGGACGCAAGACGACCGGGGCGGCGAGCGAGGAGGAGGCGCTGTCGAAGCGGAACCAGGCGGACCTGGACCTCGCGGGCCAACTGGTCAAGGGGGAGGCCGCCCGTGCCCGCCTGGAGGCGGTCATGCGCAACCTCTGGGACGTCGGGCCACGCCACGTCTCTTCCCCCTTCGCAGGCGACATCCTGCTCTTCGTGGCCACTGTGGACCGTCCCGAGCATTTGCCGGTCTCGGTGGCGAAAGCCAGCTGGAAGGACTTCACCAGCGGGACCATCGAGACCCACGACATCCCGTCCAACCACTACGACATGGTGCAAACCGCGGCGCTGGGCCAGATTGGAGCCATCGTCGCCGAGAAACTCCGGCAGCGTCCGGAAGGTGAAAGGACACAACGATGACCAACCCCTTCGACAACGAAGACGGTTCCTTTTTCGTTCTGGTCAACGACGAGGGACAGCACTCGCTGTGGCCCGCCTTCGCCGAGGTGCCCGCGGGCTGGACCACGGTGCACGGCGAGGCCGGCCGCAAGGAATGCCTCGCCTACGTCGAGGAGAACTGGACGGACCTCCGGCCGAAGAGCCTCATCCAGGAAGCGGGCGCCTGAGGGCGGGTGTCCAGCCGCTCAACGCGGACGGTTGGACGCGCCCGGCCCTTTGCCCGGCGGCGTCCGACCTTCAAACACCGGCTGGATGAGGCGAAAGGACCTTGTGCAGTGTTCGAGGAGAAGAACGCCCTCCGGGGCACGGAGATCCACCGGAGAGAGCGCTTCGATCCGGGGCCGGAACTGCGCTCCCTGATGGCCGAGGGCCGCATGTCCGTGATGGAGGCCGAAGACGGTCCCGGCGGGCGGACCGGGTGGCTCGCCACCGGGTACGAAGAGACCCGCCAGGTGCTCGGCTCGGACAAGTTCAGCGCCAAGCTGCTCTTCGGCGGCACCGCGGCGGGCCGCATCTGGCCCGGCTTCCTCAACCAGTACGACCCGCCGGAACACACGCGTCTGCGCCGGATGGTGGCGTCGGCGTTCACCTTCCGGCGGATGCAGGACTTCCGGCCGAAGATCGAGGCGATCGTCGAGGCCACGCTGGACGACATCGAAGCCACCGGCGGGCCGGTGGACTTCGTGCCGCGGTTCGCGTGGCCTGTGGCGACGACGGTGATCTGCGACTTCCTCGGCATCCCGCGGGACGACCAAGCCGACCTGTCGCGCGCCCTGCACGCCAGCCGGGCCGAACGGTCGGGCAAACGGCGCGTGGCGGCGGGAAACAAGTACTGGACGTACATGGGCCAGATCGCGGCCAAGACGCGCCGCGACCCCGGGGACGACATGTTCGGCGCCGTGGTGCGTGAGCACGGCGCCGACATCACCGACGCGGAATTGCTGGGCGTCGCCGCGTTCGTCATGGGCGCGAGCGGGGACCAGGTGGCCAGGTTCCTCGCGGCGGGGGCGTGGCTGATGGTGGAACACCCGGAGCAGTTCGCCGTGCTCCGGGACAAGCCGGAAACCGTCCCGGACTGGCTGAACGAGGTGGCCCGGTACCTCACCAGCGACGAGAAGACCACCCCGCGCATCGCGCGGGAGGACGTGTACATCGGTGACCAGCTGGTGAAGGCGGGCGACGCCGTCACCTGCTCACTGCTGGCTTCGAACCGCCGGAAGTTCCCCGACCCGGAGGACAGGTTCGACATCACCCGGGAAAAGCCGGCGCACGTCACCTTCGGGCACGGCATCCATCACTGCCTCGGCAGGCCGCTGGCCGAAATGGTGTTCCGGGCGGCGATCCCGGGCCTCGCGCACCGCTTCCCCACGCTCCGGCTGGCCGAACCGGACCGCGAGATCAAATTGGGCCCGCCACCGTTCGACGTCGAAGCCCTGTTGCTCGACTGGTAGCCCAGGCCCTCGGTCGTGAGTGGCGATGAGGGTTCTGTCGACGGGTAAGGCAAATGCGGCGTGTCGCGGTGGGTGGCCGTCGGCGCGTATGTCGCGAAAGCCACTTTCGCGACGTGTGATGTCCCGAAAGTGGCTTTCGCGACACGCTCGCGGACGGGCACCGCTCACGAACACGCACATCCGCCTTACCCATTGGTTCGCAAAGGAGTTTCCCGTTGAGTGAGGACGACCCGCGCCCGCTGCACATTCGCAGACAGGGTTTGGACCCGGCGCCCGAACTGCTCGCCGCCGGGCCGCTGACCAGGGTCACCATCGGCTCCGGCGCGGACGCCGAAACCCATTGGATGGCCACCGCGCACGCCGTCGTCCGGCAGGTGATGGGCGATCACAAGAGCTTCAGCACCCGGCGACGCTGGGACCCGCGCGACGAGATCGGCGGGAAGGGCATCTTCCGGCCGCGGGAACTGGTCGGCAACCTGATGGACTACGACCCGCCCGAGCACGCCAGGCTGCGGCAGAAACTGAACCCGGGTTTCACGCTGCGCAAGATGCAGCGGATGGGGCCGTACATCGAACAGATCGTGACCGAACGGCTCGACGAGCTGGAGCAGGCGGGATCGCCCGCGGATCTGGTCGCGATCGTCGCCGACAAGGTCCCCGGCGCCGTGCTGTGCGAACTGATCGGTGTGCCGAGGGACGACCGCGCCACGTTCTTGCAGCTGTGCCACGCGCATCTCGACGCCTCGCGCAGCCAGAAAAGACGCGCGGTGGCGGGTGAGGCGTTCTCCCGCTACCTGCTGGCGATGATCGCCAGGGAACGCAAGGAACCGGGCGAGGGGCTGATCGGAGCGGTCGTCGCCGAGTACGGCGACGAAGCCACGGACGAGGAACTGCGCGGCTTCTGCGTGCAGGTGATGCTGGCCGGTGACGACAACATCTCCGGCATGATCGGCCTCGGTGTGCTGGCCTTGCTGAGGAACCCCGGGCAGATCGCCGCGTTGCAGGGCGGCGAGCAGCAGGCGCATCGGGCGGTCGACGAGCTGATCCGCTACCTGACGGTCCCGTATTCCCCGACCCCCCGGATCGCCATGCGGGACATCACCATCGCGGGCCAGGCGATCAAGAAGGGTGACAGCGTCATCTGTTCCCTCCCGGCGGCCAACCGGGATCCCGCGCTGGTGCCGGATCCCGGACGCCTCGACCTCACCCGCGAGTCCGCGCCGCATGTCGCGTTCGGGCACGGGGTCCATCACTGTCTGGGCGCCGCGCTGACCCGGCTCGAACTGCGTACCGTGTTCACCTTGCTGTGGCGCCGTTTTCCCGCGCTGAGGCTGGCGGATCCCGCGCAGGACACCAAGTTCCGCCTGACCACCCCGGCCTACGGATTGACCGAGCTGATGGTCGCCTGGTGATCGCGGGCTCGCGTCCACCCAGGTCGCTGGACGTGCCGCCCGATTACCGGTCAAATTGGGCGTCGCTGTGTTCGGGGCGGTCGAAGCCGAACGACACTTTCCCGGTCTACCAAGGAGTTCCAGTCGGATGGGGCAAGGTATCGAACAGGTCGCGCCACTGGTGAAGGAGCCCGCGAACTTTCAGCTGAGAACGAACTGCGATCCGCACACGGACAATTTCGAACTCAGGGCGCACGGCCCGCTCGTCCGGATAGTCGGCGAATCCTCGACCCAGCTGGGCCGGGATTTCGTCTGGCAGGCCCACGGTTACGACGTCGTCCGCAGGATCCTGGGTGACCACGAGAATTTCACGACGCGCCCGCAATTCACCCAGGCGAAATCCGGGGCGCACGTCGAGGCCCAGTTCGTCGGGCAGATCTCGACTTACGACCCGCCCGAGCACACCCGGTTGCGGAAGATGCTGACACCGGAGTTCACGGTCCGGCGGATCCGCCGGATGGAGCCCGCGATCCAAAGCCTCGTCGACGATCGCCTCGACATGCTGGAGGCCGAGGGATCACCCGCGGATCTCCAGGGCCTGTTCGCCGATCCGGTCGGCGCACACGCCCTGTGCGAACTGCTCGGCATTCCCCGCGACGACCAGCGCGAGTTCGTCCGGCGGATCAGGCGGAACGCCGACCTGAGCCGCGGCCTCAAGGCGCGGGCCGCCGACAGCGCGGCGTTCAACCGGTACCTGGACAACCTCATCGGCCGTCAGCGCGCGGACCCCGACGACGGCCTCCTCGGCACGATCGTGCGCGAGCACGGCGGCAACGTCACGGACGAGGAATTGCGGGGCCTGTGCACGGCACTGATCCTCGGCGGTGTCGAGACCGTCGCGGGGATGATCGGCTTCGGAGTGCTCGCCCTCCTCCAGAACCCCGGCCAGATACCGTTGCTTTTCGAAGGCCAGGAAAAGGCCGACCGCGTCGTCAACGAGCTGGTGCGCTATCTGTCCCCCGTGCAGGCACCGAATCCGCGTCTCGCCATCAAGGACGTGGTCGTCGACGGGCAGCTGATCAAAGCGGGGGATTACGTCCTGTGCTCGGTTCTCATGGCCAACAGGGACGAAGCACTGACGTCCGATCCGAACGTTTTCGACGCGAATCGGATCGCTGTTTCGGACGTCGGGTTCGGGCACGGAATCCATTACTGCGTCGGCGCCGCCTTGGCGCGGTCGATGCTGCGGACGGCCTATCAGACGTTGTGGCGGCGATTTCCGGGGCTGCGGCTGGCGGTGCCCGTCGAAGAAGTGCGGTATCGCAGCGCGTTCGTTGACTGCCCAGATCAGGTACCGGTCACCTGGTGACGACCTGCCCGGCGAAGTGACACTCGACAAAGGAATGGTGGGAAATGTCGGTCGAAGATTTCGATGTTGTGGTGGCGGGCGGCGGGCCGGGTGGTTCGACGGTGGCCACCCTGGTGGCGATGCAGGGACACCGGGTCCTGTTGCTGGAGAAAGAGGTCTTCCCCCGGTACCAGATCGGTGAGTCGCTGCTGCCCGCCACGGTGCACGGGGTCTGCCGGATGCTCGGTGTCGCGGACGAGCTGGCGAATTCCGGGTTCCCGATCAAACGCGGCGGCACGTTCCGCTGGGGTGCCCGGCCGGAGCCGTGGACCTTCCACTTCGGGATCTCGGCCAAGATGGCGGGCTCGACGTCCCACGCCTATCAGGTCGAGCGGGCGGTGTTCGACGACATCCTGCTGAAGAACGCCAAGAGCAAGGGCGTCGTCGTGCGGGAAGGCTGTTCGGTCAACGACGTCGTGGAGGACGGCGAGCGGGTCACCGGCGCCCGCTACACCGACGCGGACGGCAACGCGCGCGAAGTGTCGGCGCGGTTCGTGATCGACGCGTCGGGCAACAAGAGCCGGCTCTACACGAAGGTCGGCGGTTCGCGGAACTACTCGGAGTTCTTCCGCAGCCTCGCGCTGTTCGGCTATTTCGAGGGTGGCAAGCGGCTGCCCGAGCCGGTGTCGGGCAACATCCTGAGCGTCGCCTTCGACAGCGGCTGGTTCTGGTACATCCCCCTGAGCGACACGCTGACCAGCGTCGGCGCCGTCGTGCGCCGGGAGGACGCCGACAAGATCCAGGGCGACCGCGAGAAGGCGCTCAACACCTTGATCGCCGAATGCCCGATGATCTCGGACTACCTCTCCAACGCGACCAGGGTGACCACCGGCAGGTACGGCGAACTGCGGGTGCGCAAGGACTACTCGTACCAGCAGGACAGTTACTGGCGGCCGGGGATGGTCCTGGTCGGCGACGCCGCGTGCTTCGTGGACCCGGTGTTCTCCTCCGGGGTGCACCTGGCGACCTACAGCGCGCTGCTCGCGGCCCGGTCGATCAACAGCGTCCTCGCGGGCGACCTGGACGAGAAGACCGCGCTGAACGAGTTCGAGGCGCGCTATCGCCGCGAGTACGGCGTCTTCTACGAGTTCCTCGTGTCCTTCTATCAGATGAACGTGAACGAGGAATCGTATTTCTGGCAGGCCAAGAAGGTCACGCAGAACCAGAGCACCGACGTCGAGTCGTTCGTCGAGCTGATCGGCGGGGTGTCGTCCGGCGAGACCGCGCTGACGGCCGCCGACCGGATCGCCGCGAACAGTGCCGAATTCGCCGCGGCCGTCGACAAGATGGCGGCGGGCGACGGCGACGACATGGTGCCGATGTTCAAGTCGACGGTGGTCAAACAGGCGATGCAGGAAGCGGGCCAGGTCCAGATGAAGGCGCTGCTCGGCGAGGACGCCGAACCCGAGCTGCCGCTGTTCCCCGGCGGCCTGGTGACTTCGCCCGACGGGATGAAGTGGCTGCCTCACCACCCGGTATGAGCCGTTGCCCGTCGAAAAGGCCGAGGACCTACGAAACAGGGGATGCGAAATGCGCGTGCTGATCACGGGGTGTGGATCACGCGGGGACATCGAACCGTTGGTGGCCTTGGCCGTCCGGTTGGCCGAACTCGGCGCCCAGCCGCGGATGTGCCTGCCGCCCGACTACGCGGAACGGTGCGCCGAGGTCGGTGTGCCGATGGTGGCGGCAGGGCCGGCGGTGCGAGCGGGGGCACGCGGGCCGGGGGAACCGGCGCCGGGGGATCCCGAGATCGTGACCGACGTGGTCGCCGAATGGTTCGGCAAGCTCCCGGCGGCCGCCGAAGGCTGTGCGGTGGTGGTGACGACCGGCCTGCTGCCCGCCGCCGTCGCCGCCCGGTCGGTGGCCGAGCGGCTGGGTGTCCCTTATCGCTACATCGTGCTGTCCCCGGACCATCTGCCGTCGGTGCACAGCCGGGCGGAACTGGACATGTACAACGAGGGCGCTTACGGGCTCTTCGGTGACGTGGTCAACGAAAACCGGGCTTCGCTCGGCCTGGCTCCGGTGAAGGACCTCTTCGACTACGGCTACACCGAGCGGCCCTGGCTGGCGTCGGACCAGGTCCTGGCCCCGCTGCCGCCGTCGGACTCCGGCACCGTGCAGACCGGTGCGTGGATCCTGCCGGACGAACGGCCCCTTCCGGCGGAGCTGGAGGAGTTCCTGGCCGCCGGGGCACCGCCGGTGTACGTCGGTTTCGGCAGCTCGTCCGGTGCCAGGACCGCCGGTGCCGCGAAGGTGGCCGTCGAGACGGCCCGCGCCCAGGGCCACCGGGTGGTGCTTTCCCGTGGCTGGGCCGATTTGGCCCTGCCCGAAGACGATGGTGACTGCTTCGCCGTCGACGAGGTGAACCTCCAGGAGCTGTTCGGCCGGGTGTCCGCCGCCATCCACCACGACAGCGCCGGCACGACGTACGTGGCCATGCGCGCGGGCATCCCCCATGTCGTGGTGCGCCGCGTCGTGGACAACGTGGTGGAGCAGGCGTATCACGCCGACCGGGTGGCCGAGCTGGGAGTCGGGGTGGCGATCGACGGTCCGATCCCGGCCGTCGATTCCCTGTCGGCCGCGCTCACCGCGGCGCTGGCGCCGGAAACCCGGGCGCGGGCGAAGGCGGTGGCGGACACGATGCGCACCGACGGGACGACGGTGGCCGCGGAACTGCTGTTCGACGCGGCGGGTGTCGAGAAGCCGGCCGTTCCGGCATGAACGGGGGAAATGTGACGCGGGTGTTGCTGGCGACGTGCGGAAGCCGCGGCGACGTCGAACCGCTGGTGGCGCTGGCGGTCCGGTTGCGTGAGCTCGGCGCGGAGGCGAGGCTGGCCGCTCCGCCGGACTGCGCGGACCGGCTGGCCGAGGTCGGCGTGGAGCACGTTCCCGTCGGCGCCTCCGCGCGCGAACCGGTCAAGAACGCGGCGCCGCCGACGCGCGAGGACATGCAGCGGTTCATGACCGAGACGATCACCACGCAGTTCGACCGGATCCCGGCGGCCGCCGAGGGGTGTGCCGCCGTGGTGACGTCCGGGCTGCTGTCCGCCGCGATCGGCGTGCGGTCGGTGGCCGAGAAGCTCGGCATCCCGTACTTCTACGCCTTCCACTGCCCCGATTTCGTGCCGTCGCCGTACTATCCGCCCCCGCCGCCGCTCGGCGAGCCACCCGCACCGGAGGGAACCGACATCCGGGAGCTGTGGGAGCGGAACAATCAGAGCGCCTTCCGGCGATACGGCGGTCCGCTCAACAGCCGGCGGGCGGCGATCGGCCTGCCGCCGGTGGAGGACATCTTCGGCTTCGGCTACACCGATCACCCCTGGATGGCGGCGGATCCGGTGCTGGCCCCGCTGCGGCCGACGGATCTCGACGCCGTGCAGACCGGGGCGTGGATCGTATCCGACGAGCGGCCGCTTTCCGCTGAGCTGGAAGCGTTCCTGGCCGCCGGTACACCGCCGGTGTACCTCGGGTTCGGCAGCCTGCGTGCCCCCGCCGACGCCGTCCGGGTGGCGGTCGCGGCGATCCGTGCCCACGGCCGCCGGGTGATCCTTTCCCGCGGCTGGGCCGATCTGGTGCTGCCCGACGACCGGGAAGACTGTTTCGAGACCGGCGAAGTGAACCACCAGGCGCTGTTCGGCCGGGTGGCCGCCGTCGTCCATCACGGCGGCGCGGGCACGACGCACGTGGCGACGCGGGCGGGTGCGCCCCAGATCCTGCTGCCGCAGATGGCGGACCAGCCGTACTACGCGAGCCGCGTGGCCGAGCTGGGGATCGGCGTGGCGCACGACGGCCCGGTCCCGACCTTCGACTCCCTGTCGGCCGCGCTCACCACGGCACTCGCCCCGGAAACCCGCGACCGGGCGGCGGCCGTGGCGGCCACGGCGCGGACGGACGGGGCGACGGTGGCGGCGGAGCTGCTGCTCGACGCGGTCAGCCGGACGAAGTCTTCTGTTTCCGCGTGAAACCCAGAACCGCTCAAGATAGGGGACGCGAAATGCGTGTGCTGTTGTCGACGTGTGGAAGCCGCGGCGACGTCGAACCGCTGGTGGCACTGGCGGTCCGGTTGCGAGAGCTCGGTGCGGAAGTACGCATGTGCGCGTCGCCTTCCTCCGCGGACCGGCTTGCCGAAGCCGGGGTGCCGCACGTGCCGGTCGGCCTGGCGCACGAGGGCATGCTGCTGCAGGAGGGCATGCCGCCGCCCTCGGCCGAGGAGGAACGCAAGTTCGCGGCCATGGCGATCGACATGCAGTTCGACCAGGTTCCGCCGGGCGCCGAGGGCTGTGACGTGGTGGTGGCGACCGGGGAGCTGGCCCACGCGACCGGCGTGCGGTCGGTGGCCGAGAAGCTGGGCATCCCCTACTTCTACGCCGCCTACAGCCCGAACTACCTGCCGTCGTCGAACTATCATCCGCCCGAGGACGAGCGGACCACGCCGGGCGTGACCGACTTCGGGGTGCTCTGGGCCGAGCGTGCCCAGCGTTTCACCGAGCGGTACGGGGAAGCGCTCGACAGCAGGCGGGCGGCGATCGGCCTGGCCCCGGTGGAGGACGTCTTCCGGTACGGCTACGGCGATCGGCCGTGGCTGGCGGCGGACCCGGTCCTCGCCCCGGTCGATCCGGAGCTCGACGCCGTGCAGACCGGCGCGTGGATCCTGCCGGACGAGCGGCCGCTCCCGGCGGACCTGGAGGAGTTCCTGGCCGCCGGGCCGCCGCCGGTGTACGTCGGTTTCGGCAGCGCGTCCGGCCCCGGCCTCGCCGACGCCACGAAGACGGCCATCGAGGCGATCCGCGCCCAGGGCCACCGGGTGATCCTTTCCCGCGGCTGGGCCGATCTGGTCCTGCCCGACGACGGGGCCGACTGCTTCGGGGTCGGTGAGGTGAACATCCAGGCGCTGTTCGGCCGGGTGGCCGCCGCCCTCCACAAGGGCAGCGCGGGGACCTTGCATCTGGCCACCCGGGCGGGCATCCCTCAGCTCGTGCTGCCGCGACACACGGACCAGCCGTACTTCGCCGGTCGTGTCACCGAACTGGGGATCGGGGTGGCACTGGAGGAACGTCCGGTCCCGACCTTCGACACCTTCTCGGCCGCGCTCACCCAGGCCCTTTCCCCGGAAACCCGCGCGCGGGCGAAGGCCGTGGCGGACCAGGCCCGCACCGACGGCCGGACGGCGGCCGCGGAACTGCTGTTCGAGGCCGCCGGCCAGGGCAAGCTCACCGTTCCCGCCTGACCGCGCGCCACGACTTTCTTCGACGACAAAGCCCAGAGGAGACCGCATGTCAGCCACGTCCCGGTGCCGCATCTGTGACGGCACCGTCCACGAGTTCATCGATCTGGGACGGCAGCCGCTCTCGGACGCGTTCGTGGTCCCCGGCGACGAGAAGAAGGAGTTCTTCTTCCGGCTCGCCACCGGGATCTGTGAATCCTGCACGATGGTGCAGCTGATGGAAGAGGTCCCGAGGGACCTGATGTTCCACGAGGCGTACCCCTATCTGTCCTCCGGTTCGGCGGTCATGCGCGCGCACTTCGGCGAGCTGGCCAAGCGTTTCCTGACCACGGAGCTGACCGGCGAAGACCCGTTCATCGTCGAACTCGGCTGCAACGACGGCATCATGCTCAAGGCCGTGGCCGACGCGGGGGTGCGGCAGCTGGGCGTCGAACCCTCCGGCAGCGTCGCGGATCTGGCCGCGGCCAAGGGGATCCGTGTCCGCAAGGACTTCTTCGAAGAGGCGACGGCAGCCGACATCCGGAAGAACGACGGCCCCGCCGACGTGATCTACGCGGCCAACACCCTGTGCCACATCCCTTACATGGACTCGATCCTGAAGGGCGTCACCCAGCTGCTCGGCCCGAACGGCGTGTTCGTGTTCGAGGACCCGTACCTCGGCGACATCGTGGAGCGCACCTCGTTCGACCAGATCTACGACGAGCATTTCTTCTTCTTCACCGCCCGCTCGGTCCAGGCGATGGCCGAGCGCAACGGTCTCGAACTCGTGGACGTCGAGCGCATCCCGGTGCACGGCGGCGAGGTCCGCTACACCCTCGCCCTCGCCGGGGCCCGCCAGCCGTCCGCGGCCGTGGCGGAGCTTCTGGCGTGGGAGGCCGAGCGCAAGCTGGCGGAGTACGCCACGCTGGAACGCTTCGCCACCAACGTGAAGAAGATCAGGGACGACTTGATCGCGCTGCTGACCAAGCTCCGCGCCGAAGGCAAACGCGTCGTCGGTTACGGCGCGACGGCCAAGAGCGCCACGGTGACCAACTTCTGTGGCATCACCCCGGATCTGGTGGAGTTCATCTCGGACACCACGCCCTCCAAGCAGGGGAAGCTCAGCCCGGGGCAGCACATCCCGGTCCGCGAGTACCGGGAATTCGCCGACGACCACCCGGACTACGCGCTGCTGTTCGCGTGGAATCACGCCGACGAGATCATGAACGCGGAGCAGGCTTTCCGCGACTCCGGCGGGCAGTGGATCCGGTACGTGCCGAACGTGCACGTGAGCTGACGTGGCCGCCATGACACAAGACCTCGGCGCGGACCGGATCCTGGCGATCTCCCCTCATCTGGACGACGCGGTCCTGTCCTTCGGGGCGGGACTCGCCCAGGCGGAACGGGACGGCGCGAAGGTGACCGTCCACACGGTGTTCGCCGGTACCGCGACGCCTCCGTTCTCCCCGGCGGCGGACCGGTTGCACTCGATCTGGGGGCTGTCGCCGGACGAGGACGCGTCGCTGCGCCGCCGTGACGAAGACATCGCCGCACTCGGCCACCTGGGTGCCGAGTACCGGCACAGCCGGTTCCTCGACGCCATCTATCGCAAGGCGGCGGACGGCCGATGGATGGCCGACAACGTGCCGGGACGGCAGAAGCTGGCCATCGGACGCCTGTCCCCGCAGGACGATCCGGAGCTGTTCTCCGCGGTGACGGAGGAAATCGTGTCGGTCGTCGAGGAGTGCGACCCGACGCTGATCCTGACCTGCGCGGCCGCCAGCGGGCATATCGACAACGAGATCACCCGGGACGCCACGCTGCTCGTCGCGCGGGACAAGGACATTCCGGTGCGGCTGTGGGAAGACCTCCCGCACGCGTTGTTCGCGCAGGAGGATGCCGAACTCCCGGACGGATTCCGGCTCGGTGCCCCCGATTTCGTTTCGGTCGAGGAGGACGCGCGGACGCGCAAATTCGAGGCACTGCTGCTTTATCCGACGCAGATGCGGATGCTCCACGGGCCGGAGAAGGATCTTTTCGCGCAGTTGGACGGGCATGCCGGGAAGAAGTCGGCACGGTCCGGGTACGGCGAAACGACCTGGCCGGTCATATTCCGCGAAGAAACCGGCTGAATCGGGCTGGTGACGAATGTCGACCTGGAGGTTGTCCTGATGACCGATCAACTGGAACGCGGCCCGGCGCGGACCGCGCACGCCGGCGTGGTGCTGGCCTCGGCGGGTGACCGGGGCGTTCTGTGCGATTTCTACGACGAGGCGGGCTCGGACACCTATCGGGACTTGATCCAGGACGCCGACGGCACCCTGGAAACGCGGGAATTCGCGGCTCGTGTTCCCCAGGATCCCGGGCCCGTGCTGGAGCTGGCGGCCGGAATGGGCAGGCTGACGTTCCCTTTCCTGGAGCTCGGCTGGGAGATGACCGCACTGGAGCTGTCGGCGACGGTGGTCACCGCGTTCCGGAAGCGGCTGGCGGAATCGCCGCCGGAGCTCCGAGAGCGGTGCACGGTGGTTCAGGGGGACATGAGCGCCTTCGCGCTGGGCAGGCGTTTCGGCGCGGTGGTCATCAGCTCGGGCTCGATCAACGAACTCGGCGAGGCCGACCGGAAAGGGCTGTACGCGGCGGTTCTCGAGCATCTCCGGCCGGGCGGGAAATTTTTGCTCAGCCTGGAATTGACGAAGCCCGTCGAAGCGGAGCCGGTGGAGCGCAGCCAGGAGTTGTCCGGCCGGAGCGGCAGGCGGCACGTACTGCACGTGAAGATCCTGCCGTCCGAGGAACTCCAGGAGATCACCATCTACCCCGCCGACGAGACCGCGGATCCCTTCGTCGTCTGCACGCATCGCCGGAGGCTTTTCACGGTGGACCGGATCGCGCGGGAACTCGGGCAGGCCGGCTTCGACGTCGTCGCGCGGGAACCGTTCGCCTCCACCGGCGCCGGTCGTGACGACATGGTGCTGGTGGAGGCGATCCCGCGAGAGGTCACGGCAGACGCGAAGTGATGAGAGCGGCGAGCCTGCTCACGCCTTCTTCGATCAGCTCCGGCGTGAGCAGGCTGATGGACAGCCGGAGCTGGTTGAACCCGTCTTTCCCGCCGTAGAAGTGATGCATCGGGGTGAACAGCACACCGTGGTCGCGGGCGGCGTCCGCCAGCAGCTCGTCGTCGACGATGAAGGGCACGGTGACGGTGACGAAGAACCCGCCCGTCGGGGTGTTCCAGCGGACCCCGGGGTGTTCGCCGAGCCTGCGGTCGAGCTCGCTCAGTGTCAGGTGGAGATTCCGCTGGTAGATCGCGGTTTCCCGGACGTTGGCCTTGGTCAGGCTGTAGTCGTTGAGCAGCAGCTTCCCGGCGATCACCGCCTGGGCGATGGGCGAGGTGTTCACGGTGAGCATGCCCTTGAGCTTCGAGAGCTGGTCGGCGTACAGACCGCCTCCCGCCACACGCTGATCCGCCACCGCGTAGCCGACCCGGGCGCCGGGCATGCCGGTCTTGGCGAAGGATCCGATGTAGACCACGTTCCCCGACCGGTCGAGCGCTTTCAGCGTGGGCAGGCGCTCGGCGCCGAAGAGCCCGTACGCGTTGTCTTCCAGCAGCAGGATCCCGTGGGCCGCGGCGACTTCGAGGAGCCGGTGGCGGGACGGCAGATCCATGCTGGTACCGGTGGGGTTGGCGAAGTTGGGGGTCACGTAGCAGGCCCGCACCCGCTTGCCCTGGTCGTCGGCGCGCTTCAGCTGGAGGACGAGATCCTCGGGGTCGATGCCGTTCTCGCCGGACCGGACCGGCCAGACCGGCGTGTCGGTGAGCAGCGCCGCCCCGGTCAGGCCGACGTAGGTGGGGGCGGGGGCGAGCAGCACGTCCCGCTCGTTCGCCCGCAGTGTGCGGAGCACCAGGAACATGGCCTCCTGGGCGCCCACGGTGACGACCACGGATTCCGGGGCGGCGTCGATGTTCTCGTCCTCGGCGAGGTTGCGGGCGATGATGTCGGCGATGATGCCCTTCGTGGTGCCGTACTGGAACAGCGCGCGGGTGACCCCGGCCTCGTCCAGTTTCCGATCGCGCCGCAGATGCTCGCAGTAGGCGTCGAGATAATCGTGAATGAGCCGGATGTCGAAGAACTCTTCGTACGGCCGTCCTGCCGCCATGGAAATGGCAACGGGATATTCGTCGATCAGTTCGTTGAGCAGATTCATCGAGGAGATGGCCGGATCGGTGAGCGATCCGTGCAGCGTTTCCATGTCCAAATGGGTGGACAAAACGTTCGAATCCATAAATGCTAGGATTTCCATCCGGTGGCGAAGTGTCAAGCTGGGGTGTGGACGCGATTCACCGCCGATTTTCGTCGATGTCCAGTGCTGATTCCTTCCGGATAACGGATCTCCGAAGGTACGGTCACCGCAGTGCGCCGCGTAGCCGGGGATCGCACGTTCCACATCAGACGGAAACCGGCGGCCCGAGTAATTCGACGGCCGCCATGTCGCTGCGCGCCGTGGCTTTGCGGTGAGCGGGGAAGGACCATCATGTTGATGACAACCGAGAACGGGATCCGGTTGTCTTACCACGATCAAGGCAACGGTCCGGCCGTCCTGTTGCTGACCGGCACCGGCGCGCCGAGCTCCGTCTGGGACCTGCATCAGGTTCCCGCGCTCCGCGCCGCCGGATTCCGCGTGATCACCATGGACAACCGCGGTATCCCGCCGAGCGACGAGGGCACGGACGGGTTCACCATCGAGGACCTCGTCGCGGACGTGGCGGCCTTGATCGACTACCTGGACGCCGTGCCGTGCCGCGTGATCGGCACGTCGATGGGTTCGTACGTCGCGCAGGAGCTGGCGCTCGCCCGTCCGGAACTGCTGGACTCGGTCCTGCTGATGGCGGCCTGCGGCAAGAGCAGCCTCGTCCAGCGGGAGCTCGCGGAAGGCGAAGCGAAGCTGATCGAGCAAGGCATCGAGCTGCCACCGGGTTTCCTCGCCGCCGTCCGGGCCATGCACAACCTGGGGCCCGCGACCCTCGCCGACGACGACCTCGCCGGTGACTGGCTCGACCTGTTCGCCGCGGCGGGATCCTGGGGGCCGGGTGTCCGGGAGCAGCTGCTGCTGAGCGCGTTGCCCGACCGTCTCGAGGCCTACCGCTCGATCAAGGTGCCGTGTCACGTCGTCTCGTTCGAACACGACCTCGTGGCACCGCCGGCCGCCGGACGCGAGCTGGCAGGCGCGATCCCCGGCGCGACCCACCGCACGATTCCCGGGTGCGGGCATTTCGGCTACCTGGAGAACCCGGAAGCGGTGAACCGGGAGCTGATCCGGTTCCTCCGCACCGAATCCCGCGAGACACTGGGGGAGACCGCATGACCGTCCTTTCGGCGGCCACGACACCGGCCCTGTTCGAGGCGACCGCAGCCGTGCTGCCGGATCGGCCGGCGGTGGCGATGGACACCACCACACTCACCTACGCCGAGCTCAACGGCGAAGCCAACCGGCTCGCGCGGCGGCTCGTGGCGCACGGGGTGGGCCCGGAGCGGCTGGTCGCGCTGGCCATGCCGAGGTCGATCGAGTTCGTCATCGCGATCCTGGCCGTGCACAAGGCGGGCGCCGCGTACGTGCCGGTCGATCCGGACTATCCGGAGGAACGCAAACGCCACATGCTGGACGACACGGCGGCGCGGATCCTGCTGTGCCTGCCGGGCCAGGACGTGCCCGGCGACGGCGTCGTCCTGAGCGTGGAACGGGAACCGGGTCTGTCCGAGCCGAACCTGGACGACGAGGACCGCCTCGGCCCGTTGCTCCCCGACCATCCCGCGTACGTCATCTACACCTCGGGCTCGACCGGCAAGCCGAAGGGCGTGCTGGTCACGCACCGCGGGATCCCGAACCTGGCCGACGACTACGTGCGCCGCCAGCGACTGGTGCCTGACAGCAGGTTGCTGGCCTTCGCCTCGCCGAGTTTCGACGCCGCGGTCGCCGAGTTCTGGCCGATCTGGCAGGCCGGTGGCTGCCTCGTGCTAGCCTCCGCGCCGGACCTGGTCCCTGGCGAGCCGCTCGGCAGGCTGGTGCGCGAGCAGGGGATCACCCACGTCACGCTGCCGCCGTCCGCGCTGGCCCCGCTGGAGGAAGCGGGCGGCCTGCCCGCCGGGCTGACCCTCCTGGTGGCAGGCGAGGCGTGCCCGGCGCCGGTGGCCAAACGCTGGTCCATGGACCGCGTGATGATCAACGCCTACGGCCCCACCGAAGTCACCGTGGCGGTGACCGCGAGCGAGCCGCTGTCCGGTGAGGACACCCCGCCGATCGGCAGGCCGATCACCGGTGTCCGCACCTATGTCCTGGACGAACTGCTGCGGCCCGTCCCGGACGGGGACGTGGGCGAGCTGTACACGATGGGTCCCGGTCTCGCCCGCGGGTACCTCAGGCGGCCCGCCGCGACCGCGGAGCGGTTCCTGCCGGATCCGTTCGGTGAACCGGGCGGCCGCATGTACCGCACCGGCGACCGGGTGCGGAGGCGTCCGGACGGCCAGTTCGTCTTCGTCGGCCGCGTCGACGACCAAGTGAAGGTCCGCGGTCACCGGATCGAACCGGGCGAGGTCGAGTCCGCCCTGCTCGCCGTGGACAAGGTGGCCCAGGTGGTGGTGACCGCGCACGACAACCGGCTCGTCGCCTACGTCGTCGGCACCGGGGGCGAACGCGTAAGGGCGGACAACCCCCCCCCGCCGCTACGGGAGCGGATGCCGTCCTACCTGGTCCCCGACGTGGTCGTCAGCCTGCCGAGACTGCCGGTCTCGCCGAACGGCAAGGTCGACCGGACCGCCCTGCCCACCCCGGAAGAGGAGAGCGCCGAGCGCGCGGCGTCGGGACGAGCGCCGAGCACACCGACGGAGATCCTTCTCGCCGAGCTGTTCGCCGACGTGCTCGGCGTCGCCAGCGTCGGCGTCGAGGACAGCTTCTTCGAGATCGGTGGTCATTCACTGCTCGCGACCCGTGTGGTGAGCCGCATCCGCGAAAGCCTGAAGATCCGGCTGAGAGTGCAGGCATTCTTCGACGCGCCGACCGTGGCACAGCTCGCCAAGGTGCTCGACGGCGCACTCACCTGACCTGGAGAACCTTCATGCAGACGACGAAAACCGTCGACCTCGGCGATCCCGATCTGTACACGACCCTTGACCGTCACGCCCGGTGGCGCGAGTACGCGGCGGAAGACGCGATGGTGTGGAGCGAGCCGGGCAGTTCGCCCGGTGGCTTCTGGTCGGTGTTCTCGCACCGGGCGTGCGCCGCGGTGCTCGGCCCGTCCGCCCCGTTCACCTCCGAGTACGGGATGATGATCGGCTTCGACCGCGATCACCCGGACACTTCCGGGGGCCAGATGATGGTGGTGTCCGAACAGGACCAGCACCGCAAACTGCGGAAGCTGGTGGGACCGCTGCTTTCCCGGGCGGCGGCGCGGAAACTGTCGGACCGGGTGCGGACCGAGGTGCGCGGCGTGCTCGACCGGGTGCTCGACGGCGAGGTGTGCGACGTCGCCGCGGAGATCGGCCCGCGCATCCCCGCCGCGGTCGTCTGCGAGATCCTCGGCGTGCCCGCCGAGGACCAGGACATGCTCATCGACCTGACCAATCACGCGTTCGGCGGCGAGGACGAACTGTTCGACGGGATGACGCCGCGTCAGGCGCACACCGAGATCCTCGTCTACTTCGACGAACTGATCAGCGCGCGCCGCGCGAACCCCGGCGACGACCTCGTCAGCACGTTGCTGTCCGACGGCGAACTCTCGATCGACGACGTGGTGCTCAACTGCGACAACGTGCTGATCGGCGGCAACGAGACCACTCGGCACGCGATCACCGGCGCGGTGCACGCTTTCGCCACCGTGCCGGGACTTCTGGCCCAGGTGCGGGACGGGGACGTCGACGTCGACCCGGTCGTGGACGAGGTGCTGCGCTGGACCTCGCCCGCGATGCACGTGTTGCGGGTGACGACCGGCGACGTCACGGTCAACGGCCGCGACCTCGAAGCCGGCACGCCGGTGGTCGCGTGGCTTCCCGCCGCGAACCGGGATCCCGCGGTGTTCGACGATCCCGACACGTTCCGGCCGGGACGGAAACCCAATCGCCACATCACCTTCGGGCACGGCATGCACCACTGCCTCGGGTCCGCGCTCGCGCGGATCGAACTGGCGGTCGTACTGCGGGAGGTGGCCGAACGAGTGTCGCGAGTGGAGCTGGAGAACGAACCGGCCTGGCTGCGCGCCGTCGTCGTCCAGGGGTACCGGGAACTCCCGGTGCGATTCACCGGCCGCTGACCCCGGCTAGTCCTATGTGGACGAAAGTGTCAAGCGGACATCATTGATGCGCAAGGGGATGCGCGCCATCCTGTGATCGAGGGTTACATCTATTCCACGGAGGAATGCCTTGTCTTCTCAAGAAAGCACGCAGAATTTCGAGATCGACCATGTGGAAATGTACGTGGCCAACCTCGAGGCCGCCGCGTCCGGCTGGATGGACAAGTACGACTTCTCCGTCACCGCCACCGACCGGTCGGCCGACCACCGGAGCGTGACACTGCGGCACAGCGCGATCGCGCTGGTGCTGACCGAGCCGCTGTCGGACCGGCATCCCGGGGCGACCTACCTGCAGACCCACGGTGACGGGGTGGCCGACATCGCGCTGCGCACCTCCGACGTGGCCGCCGCTTTCGAGGCCGCTGTGAAGGCGGGCGCGGAACCCGTCCGCGAGCCGGAGAAGCGGGCGGACTCGGTCGTCACGGCCACCGTCAGCGGTTTCGGCGATGTCGTGCACACCCTGATCCAGAGCGACGTCGCCGAGGAAGCCCCGCGTGGCAAGGGCGGCGTGGACCTGGGTGTGATCGACCACTTCGCGGTCTGCCTGAACGCCGGTGACCTCGGCCCCACGGTGGCGTTCTACGAGCGCGCGCTCGGCTTCAAGCAGATCTTCGAAGAACACATCGTGGTCGGCGCGCAAGCGATGAACTCGACCGTCGTGCAGAGCACGTCGGGAGCGGTCACCCTCACCCTGATCGAGCCCGACAAGACCGCCGACCCCGGCCAGATCGACGACTTCATCAAGGAGCACCACGGGTCCGGCGTCCAGCACATCGCCTTCACCAGCCCGGACGCGGTCCGCGCGGTCAAGGAGCTTTCCGCGCGTGGCGTGGAATTCCTGAAGACCCCGGACGCCTACTACGACCTGCTCGGCGAGCGGATCGAGCTGGAGACGCACTCGCTGGACGATCTGCGCGAGACGAAGCTGCTCGCCGACGAGGACCACGGCGGCCAGCTGTTCCAGATCTTCACCG
This sequence comes from Amycolatopsis decaplanina DSM 44594, assembly GCF_000342005.1. GTDB lineage: Bacteria > Actinomycetota > Actinomycetes > Mycobacteriales > Pseudonocardiaceae > Amycolatopsis > Amycolatopsis decaplanina. Next base: position 289,111 of record NZ_AOHO01000074.1, on the reverse strand, counting down.
CCTCCACGCATCCGCGTAAGACGATCTTCTTCGAGATCATCGAGCGGCAGGGCGCGGGGACCTTCGGCAGCTCCAACATCAAGGCACTGTACGAAGCCGTGGAGCTGGAGCGCACCGGGCAGAGCAAGCTCGGCCCCGTCCGTCGATGACCCACGTCTGTCTCGACGACCTCGAGCGCGCGGCACGCGATGTCCTCTCCGGCGAGAACTGGGATTTCCTCGCCGGGGGCAGCGGCGCGGAGGCCTCCTTGGCGGCCAACCGCGCCGCGCTCGAGCGGATCTTCGTGATCCCCCGGGTATTGCGTGAGCTGACCGGTGGCACCGTCGAGGCCGAACTCCTCGGCGGTCACGCCGCGCTGCCGGCGGTGGTCGCGCCGGTCGCGTACCAGCGGTTGTTCCACCCCGAGGGCGAACTCGCCGCGGCACGCGCCGCCCGCGACGCGGGCGTGCCGTACACCATCTGCACGCTGAGCAGTGTCCCGCTGGAGGAGATCGCGGCCGTCGGCGGACGGCCTTGGTTCCAGCTGTACTGGCTGCGTGACGAGAAACGCTCGCTCGACCTCGTCCGCCGCGCGGAGGACGCGGGCTGCGAAGCGATCGTGTTCACCGTCGACGTGCCGTGGATGGGACGGCGCCTGCGGGACATGCGGAACGGCTTCGCGCTGCCGGATTCCGTGATCGCGGCCAATTTCGACGCCGGGGAGGCCGCGCACCGCCGCACTCGCGGCCAGTCGGCGGTGGCGGACCACACCGCGCGCGAATTCGCCCCGGCCACTTGGGAATCCGTCGAGGCGGTCCGTGCGCACACGGATCTCCCGGTGGTGCTCAAAGGGATCCTCGCGGTCGAGGACGCGAGCCGCGCCGTCGACGCGGGTGCCGCCGGCATCGTGGTGTCCAACCACGGAGGCCGACAGTTGGACGGCGCCGTGCCGGGGATCGAAATGCTGGGTGAGATCGCCGCCGCCCTTTCCGGCTGGGAGGGCGAAGTGCTGCTCGACGGCGGGATCCGCAGCGGCGGCGACATCCTCAAGGCGATCGCGCTGGGGGCGTCGGGTGTCCTGGTCGGACGCCCCGCGATGTGGGGGCTCGCCGCGGGCGGGGAGGACGGCGTCCGGCAGGTGCTCGACCTGCTCACCGTCGAATTCCGGAACGCGCTGGGCCTCGCGGGCTGCGGCTCGGTGGACGCGGCCCGGCGGCTGGGCACGAGGGTCGCTCGCCACGGCTGACGCCGTTCCCGTTCTTACCCGAAGGAGGAAGGTGCTTCTCTCGCTTCCGGCGCCGGTTGCCCCGATCGCCGCCCACAGTCTCCTGCTCTTCTTGCTGCAGGCCGGTTCTCTGCTCCTGCTCGCCGTCGTCTTCGGACGGCTGGCCGCTCGGTTCGGGATGCCCGCCGTGGTCGGCGAACTGGTGGTCGGGGTGCTCCTCGGCCCGTCGTTGCTGGCGTGGGCGGCACCGGAGGTGCACGGCTGGCTTTTCCCCGCCGTCACCGAGCAGTACCACCTTCTCGACGCCGTCGGGCAGATCGGTGTCATCCTGCTGGTCGGTTTCACCGGTATGCAGATGGACATGGGCCTGCTACGGCGGCGGCGTGCCGCGGCCGCCGGAGTGGGCCTCGGCGGCCTGATCGTCCCCCTGGGACTGGGCATCGGCGCGGGTTACGCACTGCCCAAGATGTTAATGCCCGAAGGCACGGACATCACCGTCTTCGCGCTGTTCCTCGGCGTGGCGCTGTGCGTCAGCGCCATCCCGGTCATCGCCAAGACGCTGATGGACATGAAACTGCTGCACCGCAACGTCGGGCAGCTCACGCTGGCCGCCGGTGCGATCGAGGACGCCTTCGGCTGGTTCATGCTGTCGATCGTCAGCGCGATGGCGGTCACCGCCGTGTCCGCGGGCGCCGTGCTCATCTCGCTCGGCTACCTGGTCGGTGTCATCGTCTTCGCCCTCACCATCGGCAGGCCGCTGGTGAGGGGCGTCATGCGCACCGCGGCCAGATCCGACGGTCCGGGGCTCACCGTCTCCGCCGCCGTCGTCCTGATCCTCCTGGGCTCGGCCGGAACGCAGGCCCTCGGTCTGGAGGCGATCTTCGGCGCCTTCCTCTGCGGCATCCTGATCAACACCGCGGGCAAGGTGGATCCCGTCAAACTGGCACCGCTGCGTACCGTCGTCCTGGCGGTCTTCGCGCCGATCTTCTTCGCCACGGCCGGGTTGCGGATGGATCTCACCGCGCTGATCCATCCGCCGGTCCTGCTCACCGGGCTCGTGGTGCTCGCGCTGGCCATCATCGGCAAGTTCGTCGGCGCGTACGCCGGCGCCCGGCTCAGCGGCTTGAACAAATGGGAAGGGCTCGCGCTCGGCGCGGGGCTGAACGCGCGGGGTGTCATCGAGATCGTGGTCGCCATGGTGGGGCTGCGGCTGGGCATTCTCAGCGTCGAGATCTACACGATCATCATCCTCGTCGCGATCGTCACTTCGCTGATGACACCGCCGATCCTGCGGTTCGCGATGAAGAGGGTGGAACAGACCGCCGAAGAGGAGGTGCGGGAGACCGAGCACCGGGCTTGGGCCGCGCAACCGGCGAAGAACGAGCAGGAACAGTCGCTCTAGTGTCCTGTCGGCCGGTTTTATCGAGCCGAAGGTCGAACGTGTCGTGGCGGGCGGAGTGTTCTGAAGGCCGCCTTTGGGACGTTGGATGTCTCAAGGGTGGCCTTCAGGACGTCGCTTCTGTCCAGGACCGGCCGGAGCATGGGTCTGACCAACGCCACGTCGCATGCGGTGAAAGTCCCCTGCGGCCACCCCGAGACCGAACTCAAGACGCGAACTGACGGCGCGGGACACCCTGCCCCGAAAGGGATTGGACGATCTGGACCGTTCCGCCGGACCGAAGTTACCTTTCCGTCAGGGCGCGGGGCGTAGGAAGCGAGATCATCGTTGGCACGCAAAGGGGATAGACGGCCATGACAAGGAGTCCTTCGACACTGCCGCGCCTCGCCGCGCCGGGTGCGGTGCGCCCCCGTGACGGCCAGGATCACGCGGACCGCGTCGCCTTGTCCGCCGCGACCACCGAGGGCGCGCACATGCGGACCGACGACGTCCGCGCGTGGATCGCCGAACGCCGTGAGGCCAATGTCTTCCACGTCGAACGCATCCCCTTCGCCGCGCTGGACGAGTGGGGATTCGAGGACGTGACCGGCAACATCGTGCACCGGAGCGGACGGTTCTTCACCATCGAAGGGCTGCACGTGGTCGAGGCCGACGGCCCGCACGGGGACGGCCCCTACCGCGAGTGGCAGCAGCCGGTCATCAAACAGGCCGAAGTCGGCATCCTCGGCATCCTGGGCAAGGAGTTCGACGGCGTCCTGCATTTTCTGATGCAGGCCAAGATGGAGCCGGGGAACCCCAACATGGTCCAGCTGTCGCCGACCGTGCAGGCCACCCGCAGCAACTACACCAAGGCGCATGGCGGCACGAACGTCAAGCTGATCGAGTACTTCGCCCCGCCGGACCCCGAGCGGGTCATCGTCGACGTGCTCCAGGCGGAGCAGGGATCGTGGTTCCTCCAGAAGTCCAATCGCAACATGATCGTCGAGACCACCGACGAAGTGCGGATGTGGGACGACTTCTGCTGGCTCACCCTCGGGCAGATCGCGGAGCTGATGCACGAGGACGAGACGATCAACATGAACGCCAGGAGCGTGCTCTCGTGCCTGCCGTACCACGACAAGGCTCCCGGCGCGCTGTTCTCCGACGTCCAGCTCCTGTCGTGGTTCACGAACGAGCGTTCGCGCCACGACGTGCGCGCCGCCCGCATCCCGCTCAAGGACGTGCGCGACTGGAAGCAGGGCGTCGAGGCGATCGAGCACGTGGACGGCCGCTACTTCAAGGTCCTCGCGGTCGCGGTGAAAGGGAGCAACCGAGAGAAGGTCACCTGGACCCAGCCGTTGATCGAATCCGTCGGGATGGGCCTCATCGCGTTCCTCATGCGTGACTTCGGCGGCGTTCCGCACGTTCTGGCGCACGCCCGCGCCGACGGCGGGTTCCTGGACACGGTCGAGCTGGCGCCGACCGTCCAGTGCACGCCCCAGAACTATCTGCATCTGCCCGCCGAGAAGTGGCCGCCCTTCCTCGACATGGTCCTCGGCGCCCCGCGATCGCGGATCCGGTACGAGGCGATCCATTCCGAAGAAGGCGGCCGTTTTCTCAGCGTCCGGGCGCGCTATCTCGCCATCGAGGCGGACGAGACGGTCGAGCCACCGCCCGGCTATGCCTGGGTCACTCCGGGGCAGCTCACCGCGCTCACCCGGCACGGACACTACGTCAACGTCGAGGCCCGTACGCTTCTCGCCTGCCTCAACGCCGCGGCGGCGCAGCCACGGGGCGGTGCCTGAGATGAAGACGATCACCGTCCTCGGCGCGTCGGGTTTCGTCGGCTCGGCCGTCGCGCGCGCGCTGGCGCGGCGGCCGATCCGGTTGCGTGCGGTGGCGCGCAGGCGGTTCACGCCCCCGGCCGGCCGGGCCGAGATCACCGCCGTCGCCGCCGATCTCACCGACCGCGCCTCGCTCGCCAGCGCGGTCGCGGGCTCGGACGCGGTCGTCCACCTGCTGCTGGGTGACGGCGGCTGGCGTGGCGCCGAGGGCGCCGAACGCGTGAACGTGGGCGTCCTCCGGGACTTCGTCGAGATCGTCGGCGGTGGCGACGGGCCGCCTCCGGTGGTGGTGTTCGCCGGGTCCACCTCGCAGGTCGGGGTGCCACCCCGGGAACCGCTCGACGGGACCGAACCGGACCACCCGGCGACTCCTTACGACGTGCAAAAACTCGAAGCGGAACAACTCCTCAAGAAGGCCACCGCCGACGGCCTGGTGCGCGGGATCAGCCTGCGGCTGCCGACGATCTTCGGCGAGACCGCGGCCGAGGGCGCGAACCACGACCGCGGTGTGGTGTCCACCATGGCGCGGCGGGCGCTCGAAGGCCTGCCGCTCACCATCTGGGGCGACGGCACGGTGCGACGCGACCTGGTTCACGTCGACGACGTCGCGTCGGCGTTCACGGCGGCACTGGACCATCCGGATTCCCTGGCGGGCGGGCACTGGCTGATCGGTGCAGGCCGGGGGGATCAGCTGGGCGAGGTCTTCCGGCTCGTCGCGAAGGAAATGTCCGAGCACACGGGGAAGAGTCCGGTCGAAGTGTCCTGTGTGGAGCCTCCGTCGCACGCGCCCGAGACGGACTTCCGGAGTATCACCATCGATTCCACGCCGTTTCGGGCGGTCACCGGCTGGCACCCGGAGATCTCACTGCCCGAGGGAGTGCGCCGCACCGTCGCCGCTTTGACGTCATCAGTTCAGGGAAGGGTTCACACATGACCACGCGCGTATGGGACTACCTCGCCGAATACGGTGCCGAGCGGACCGATCTGCTCGACGCGGTCGAGACGGTCTTCAACTCCGGGCAGCTCGTGCTCGGCGCGAGCCTGCGCGGCTTCGAGTCGGAATTCGCCGCGTACCACGGCGTCGGGCACTGTGTCGGTCTCGACAACGGGACGAACGCGATCAAGCTCGCCCTGCAGGCACTGGGCGTCGGGCCGGGCGACGAGGTGATCACCGTGTCCAACACCGCGGCCCCGACCGTGGTCGCCATCGACGGCACCGGGGCCACCCCGGTCTTCGTCGACGTCCGCGAGGAAGACTTCCTGATGGACACCGGCCTGGTCGAGGCCGCGATCACCGAACGCACCAAATGCCTGCTGCCCGTGCACCTGTACGGCCAGTGCGTGGACATGGCCCCGCTGAAGGCACTCGCCGCGAAGCACGGACTGTCCCTTTTGGAGGATTGTGCCCAGGCGCACGGGGCCCGGCAGAACGGGACGATCGCGGGGACGACCGGCGACGCGGCCGCGTTCTCCTTCTATCCCACCAAGGTGCTCGGCGCGTACGGCGACGGCGGCGCGGCCATCACCTCCGACGAAGCCGTGGAGCGGCGGCTGCGGCGGTTGCGCTACTACGGTATGGAGGAGCGTTACTACACGGTGGAAACGCCTGCCCACAACAGCCGCCTGGACGAGGTCCAGGCGGAGATCCTGCGGCGCAAGCTCAAGCGACTCGACGCGTACACGGCGGGCCGCCGGGCCGTCGCCGAGCGCTACGTCGAGGGCCTCGGCGACACCGGCCTGAAGCTTCCGAAGACCACTCCCGGCAACGAGCACGTGTACTACGTATACGTGGTGCGGCACCCGCGACGTGACGAGATCATCGAGCGCCTCAAGGCGTACGACATCCACCTGAACATCAGCTACCCGTGGCCGGTGCACACGATGACCGGGTTCGCCCACCTCGGCTACGAGAAGGGTTCCCTGCCGGTCACCGAGAAGCTGGCCACCGAGATCTTCTCGCTGCCGATGTATCCCGCGCTTTCCCCCGATCTGCAGGACAAGGTCGTCCACGCGGTCCGCGAAGTGCTGTCCAGCCTCTGATCACGCCGACCACGGGAGCACCTGTGCAAGCACGCAAACTCGCCGTCGAAGGCGCGATCGAGTTCACCCCCCGGGTCTTCCCCGACGATCGTGGCCTGTTCGTCTCGCCACTCCAGGAAGAGGCCTTCGCCGACGCGCACGGCGGCCCGCTCTTCCGGGTGGTGCAGACGAATCACAGCAGGTCCAAGCGCGGCGTGGTGCGGGGCGTCCACTACACCACGACGCCGCCGGGTACCGCGAAGTACGTCTACTGCGCGAGCGGTCAGGCGCTGGACATCGTGGTCGACCTCCGGGTCGGCTCGCCGACGTTCGGGAAGTGGGACGCGGTTCTGCTGGACCAGCGGGACCACCGCGCGATGTATTTCCCCGTGGGCGTCGGTCACGCGTTCGTGGCGCTCGAAGACGACACCGTCATGTGGTACCTGCTCTCCACGGCCTACGAACCGCGGAACGAACTCGCTCTCTCGGTCCTGGATCCCGCGCTCGGCCTGCCCGTCGACCCCGGCGTCGAACCGATTCTGTCCGAACGGGACCAGGTGGCGATCACGCTCGCCGAGGCGGAACGACGGGGACTGCTGCCGGAGTACGCCACCTGCGTGGAGATCGAACGGCGACTGTCCGAAGTCCCCCAGACCGCCTGAAGCCCACTGTCCGACTCCAGATCAGAGAAAGGTGAGATCGATGCCCGCTGCGCGTTTCAAGCAGCTGCTCCGGAGCAAATTGAGAACATGGGGATGGATGTATCGATGACTGCTCTAGCCGAAACCACCGCGGATCTTTCCGTCCACAATGGATTTACCGAGATCACTCGATTCGCCGGCGTGGGGACCGCGGTCTCCTCGGTGTCCTACTCGCAATCCGAACTCCTCGAAATCCTCGACATCGAGGATCCGAAGATCCGCTCTGTCTTCCTGAACAGCGCCATCGACCGGCGTTTCCTCACCCTGCCGCCGGAGGGGCCCGGCGGCGCACGCGCGGCCGAACCGCAGGGCGACCTCCTCGACAAGCACAAGAAGATCGCCGTCGACATGGGCTGCCGGGCGCTGGAAGCCTGCCTGAAGTCGGCGGGGGCGACGCTTTCGGATCTGCGTCACCTGTGCTGCGTCACCTCGACCGGTTTCCTGACGCCCGGTCTGAGCGCGCTGATCATCCGAGAGCTGGGCATCGACCCGCACTGCAGCCGTTCCGACATCGTGGGCATGGGCTGCAACGCCGGTCTCAACGCGCTCAACGTGGTCGCGGGCTGGTCCGCGGCGCACCCCGGCGAACTCGGCGTCGTCCTGTGCAGCGAGGCGTGTTCCGCCGCCTACGCGCTGGACGGCACGATGCGGACCGCGGTGGTCAACAGTCTTTTCGGCGACGGATCCGCGGCGCTCGCGCTCGTTTCCGGTGACGGGCGCGTGCCGGGTCCGCGCGTCCTGAAATTCGCCAGCTACATCATCACCGACGCCGTCGAAGCGATGCGCTACGACTGGGACCGTGAGCAGGACCGGTTCAGTTTCTTCCTCGATCCGCAGATCCCCTATGTGGTCGGCGCGCACGCCGAAATCGTCATCGACCGGCTCCTGTCCGGGACGGGTCTGCGCCGCAGCGACATCGGCCACTGGCTGGTGCATTCCGGCGGGAAGAAGGTGATCGACGCGGTCGTCGTCAACCTCGGCCTGAGCCGGTACGACGTCCGCCACACCACCGGTGTGCTCCGCGACTACGGGAACCTCTCCAGCGGCTCCTTTCTCTTCTCCTACGAGCGGCTCGCCGACGAAGACGTCGCCCGCCCGGGGGACTACGGCGTGCTCATGACCATGGGGCCTGGCTCCACAATCGAAATGGCGCTTATTCAATGGTGACGCGTAACGAAATCAAGGGTGAGCTCGTGCTGCGTTTCGACGGCTCCCGTCCGCTGTCCGCCGCGGCCGTCGAGGAGATCGACGCGCTCTGCGATCGTGCCGAGGACCACCGTGGACCGGGACCGGTCACCATCCACGTCACGGGCGCTCCGCCCGCCGACTGGGCGAAGGGGCTGGCGGTCGGTCTGGTGTCCAAATGGGAGCGGGTCGTGCGCCGGTTCGAGCGCCTCGGCAGGCTCACGGCCGTGGTGGCGTCGGGTGAATGCGCCGGTATGGCACTGGATCTCCTCCTCGCCGCCGACGTCCGGATCGCCGGGCCGGGGACCACGTTGCGGCTCGCCTGGGCGGGCGGCGGCACCTGGCCGGGGATGACCGTGTATCGGCTCACCAAGCAGGCAGGCGCGGCGGGCATCCGGCGTGCCGTGCTGCTCGGGACCCCGCTCGACACGGATCGCGCGCTCGCCCTCGACCTGATCGACGAGGTCTCCGAGGATCCGGCGAAGACACTGGCCGAACTCGACGCTGTCACGGACGGCGCCGAGACGGCGATCCGGCGTCAGCTGATCTTCGAAGCGGGCTCGACCACTTTCGAGGAGGCGCTCGGTTCCCACCTGGCCGCGGCCGACCGGGCCCTGCGGCGGGAAGCCAAGTCGTGACGAAGGACAGCGCGGCTCTCGCGCCAGGACTCGATCTCCGGGCCCTGGCGGGGGAGGCCCACCGGGTCGACGACGAGATCCGGGCGATGCGCGCGGCCTTCGTCGAGGCGCACGCGGAAGAGATCTACGCCGAACTCACCGACGGCCGGACGAGGTATCTGCGGATCGACGAACTCGTCCGGGCCGCCGCGCTCGCCTTTCCCGGCCTGGTGCCCTCGGAGGAGCAGATGGCGGCCGAGCGTTCGCGGCCGCAGGCGGAGAAGGAAGGGCGCGAGATCGACCAGGGCATCTTCCTGCGCGGGATCCTGCGCGCGCCGAAGGCCGGTCCGCATCTGCTCGACGCCATGCTCCGGCCCACCGCCAGGGCACAGCGGCTACTGCCCGAATTCCTCGAGACCGGTGTCGTGCGGATGGAGGCCGTCCGGCTGGAACGCCGTGACGGTGTCGCGCACCTGACCCTGTGCCGCGACGACTGCCTGAACGCCGAGGACGCCCAGCAGGTCGACGACATGGAGACCGCGGTCGACCTGGTGCTGCTCGACCCGTCCGTCCGGGTGGGACTGCTGCGGGGCGGGGTGATGAGCCATCCCCGCTATCTGGGGCGCCGGGTGTTCTGCGCGGGGATCAACCTCAAGAAGCTCAGCTCCGGCGACATCCCGCTGGTGGATTTCCTGCTGCGGCGGGAAACGGGCTACATCCAGAAGATCTTCCGAGGTCTGCTGACGGACGATTCCTGGCACTCCCGGTTCACGGACAAGCCCTGGATGGCGGCGGTGGACTCCTTCGCCATCGGTGGTGGGACACAGCTGCTGCTGGTCTTCGACCATGTGCTGGCGGCGTCCGACGCGTACCTCAGCCTGCCCGCGGCCAAGGAGGGGATCATCCCCGGGGTGTCCAACTTCCGGCTTTCCCGGATCGCCGGGCCGCGCGTGGCCCGGCAGGTGATCCTCGGCGGCCGCAAGCTCAAGGCGGACGAGCCGGACGCCCGGGCGATCGTCGACGAGGTCGTCCCGCCGGAGGAGATGGACGCGGCCATCGACAGCGCGCTCGCCCGGCTCGACGGGGAAGCCGTGGCGGCCAACCGGCGCATGGTGAACCTGGCCGAGGAACCACCGGAGGAGTTCCGGCGGTACCTGGCCGAATTCGCGCTGCAGCAGGCTTTGCGCATCTACGGCGCGGACGTGATCGGCAAGGTGGGCCGGTTCGCGGTGGGGTCGCGATGAGCGGGACCGGGGTCCGGTACGAGAAGAAGGACCACGTCGCCTACGTGACGATGGACCGGCCCGAAGTGCTGAACGCGATGGACCGGCGGATGCACGCGGAACTCGCCGAGATCTGGGACGACGTCGAAGCCGACGACGACGTCAGGGCGGTGGTCCTGACCGGTGCGGGGGATCGCGCGTTCTCCGTCGGGCAGGACCTCAAGGAACGCGCCCGGCTGACCGAGGAAGGCGTCGAGGCGTCGACGTTCGGCAGTAGCGGTCAGCCGGGTCATCCCCGGCTGACCGACCGGTTCACGCTGTCCAAACCGGTGGTCGCCCGCGTGCACGGCTACGCGCTGGGCGGTGGCTTCGAACTCGTGCTCGCGTGCGACATCGTCGTCGCCTCCGAGGAGGCGGTCTTCGGCTTGCCGGAGGTCCGGCTCGGGCTGATCGCCGGGGCGGGCGGGGTGTTCCGGTTGCCACGGCAGCTTCCGCAGAAAGTGGCGATGGGATATCTGCTGACCGGGCGCAGAATGGACGCGGCGACGGCGCTTCACCACGGCCTGGTCAACGAAGTCGTGCCGTTCGCCGAATTGGACCGGTGCGTCGCCGAATGGACGGACGACCTGGTGCGTGCCGCTCCGCTTTCGGTCCGTGCGATCAAGGAGGCCGCGCTGCGGTCGCTCGACCTCCCGCTCGAGGAAGCGTTCAAAACCTCGTATCCGTGGGAAGAACGGCGGCGGACGAGTGCGGACGCGAGCGAAGGCGCCCGTGCCTTCGCCGAGAAAAGGGACCCGATCTGGACCGGTCGCTGAATTCGCGGTAATCCGGTTGGACAGGGCTTTTCCCATTGTTTCGCGTGGCGGATGGTGGAAGATTCCCCGGGTAAGAGACTTCTTGCTCGAGTAAATGCCGGGCTTGCTTCTTCGTTCACCCGAGACCGTCGGCCGGGCCGGGGAATCCCGGCTTCCCGTACCCGGTGCCGGCAGAAACCCTGGATATCTGTGATGACAACCATCGCCACGGTCGAACTCGACAACCAGCGCATCGACCGCATGGTCCCGCTGGTCACGCCCGCCTTGCTGCACCACGAACTGCCGCTCAGCGCCACCGCGGCCGACACGGTGCGGCAAGGCCGGGAAAACGTCCTCCGCGTCCTCGACGGCACGGACGACAGGCTGCTCGTGATCGCCGGGCCCTGTTCCATCCACGATCCCGCCGCGGCACTCGAGTACGCCGACCGCCTCGCCGCCCTCGCCGGCCGGTTCGCCGACGATCTCCTGATCGTCATGCGCGTGTACTTCGAAAAGCCCCGTACGGTCGGCGGCTGGAAGGGGCTCATCAACGACCCGCACCTCGACGGCACCGGCGACGTCAATCACGGCCTGCGTATCGCGCGGGACCTGCTCCTCGAACTCGCCGAGGGCGGTCTGCCCGCCGCGTGCGAATGGCTGGACACCACCATCCCGGCGTACCTCGCCGACACCGTCTCGTGGGGCGCGATCGGCGCCCGCACCGTGGAAAGCCAGAACCACCGCATGCTGGCCAGCGGTCTATCCATGCCCGTCGGTTTCAAGAACCGCCGCGACGGCGATGTCACCGTCGCGGTCGACGCGATCCGTGCCGCCGAAGCACGGCACGTCGTCCCCGGCGTCGACCCCAGCGGCCTGCCCGCGATCCTGCACACCGCCGGCAATCCGGACTGTCACCTCGTCCTGCGCGGCGGCAACAGCGCGCCCAACCACAACCCGGCGTCCGTCCGCGCGGCGCTCACCACCCTGCAGAACGCCGGCCTGCCCCGCCGGGTGGTGATCGACGCCAGCCACGACAACAGCCGCAAGGACCATCTCCGGCAGGCCATCGTCGCCGAACAGATCGCCGAGCAGGTCAAGAACGGTCAGCGCGGCATCGTCGGTGTCATGCTCGAATCGAACCTCCAAGCCGGCCGTCAGGACCTCCATCCCGACCGGCCGCTCACCTACGGTCAGTCCATCACGGACGCCTGCATCGACATCGCCGCCACCCAGGAGGTCCTCCAGACCCTCGCCACGGCCACCGCCGCCCGCCGAGCCGGACTGCGGTGACTGGGACGCCCCTGCCGTACCCCGCTCACGCGTGCTTGAACACCGAACTCACGTGCTTGTACACCGATCACGTGAGTTCCGCCTCTGATCACGTGAGTTCCGGCTCTGATCACGCGAGATCGCTATCCGATCGCGTCGGCGCAGCCCATCGCCGCGTTCGGCGCGGCATCGCCCAGGGTGCGTTCGAGATGCGCTTCGCCCCAGACCCTGACTCCCTCGACCACCGGCAGAACCGTGGCACCGTAAGGAGTGAGCCGGTAGATGACCCGTGCCGGGACCGGCCCGGTCGCCACGCGTTCGACGAGTCCGTCGGCCTCGAGCTCGCGCAGCTGTTCGGCCAGCACCTTGGGCGTGATGGGGGCACCCCGGCGGCGGAGGCCGGCGAAATGGGACTCGCCGTGGGCGAGCCAGTACAGCAGAGTCAGTTTCCATTTCCCGCCGATCGCGGCGAACGCCGCGGCCATCGGACAGCCCGGCAGCGGGTTGGGACGGGGAAGGTTACCCAGAGGTGCCTTCTTGTCCATGGTCGTCCTCCGCTCGGATAGTCGGACCATGACCGTGCCATACAAACGAATCCTGACAGTGGGCCTTTCGGCCCTGATGCTGATCGCGACGGCGGCGTCGGGCGACGCGTCGACCTCGGGAACCGATCCCCAGCGGGCGTTCGACTGGGAGATCGGAACCTGGCGCTCCACGGTGCGGGTGCTCGCCGAGCCGCTTTCGGAATCCGCGGACCAGTGGCTCCAGTTCGCGGGCACCAGCACCGTCCGCCCGCTCATGGACCGGCGGGCGAACGCCCTCGAATTCGAGGTTTCGGGTCCGGACGGGCGTATCGACGCGCTCAACCTGCGGCTGTACGAACCGCAGGCGCAGCGGTGGAGCCTGACCTTCGTCAACATGCGCGACGGTCTGCTCACCCCGTCGGTCTACGGCGGGTTCCGCGACGGCGTCGGCGAGTTCCACGGCGACGACCAGCTCGGCGGCCGTCCGATCAAGGTGCGTTTCCTCGTCTTCCGCCAAGGCCCGGACGAAGCGAGGTTCGAGCAGGCGTTCTCGGCCGACGGCGGGGCGACCTGGGAAACGAACTGGGTCGCCGTGGATCGCCGAGTCCGCCGGTGAGGCGTCGGTACAGCGAGTCGTGAGTGTTGTGGGCCGTTGGAACCAACAGAGTTTCACGTACTTCCGGTGCTTACCTACTGGACCTGACCCGTCTTGGTGCCGCGGTGTGTCGGCCGCCGGGTTTGAGTGGTAGAGCCTTGATCAACGGAGGATTCGGGACGTTGAGTGTCCCGGATCCTCCGTTGATCATGGTCCGGGGACGGGGTCACCTCGCGTCATATGGTCAGCACCACTCACGACCACCGGCACCGGAGCAGGGCTTAACGTGCGAGGGGCCCGTTGCCGACAGCGTCGAGCAGAGCCAGCTCCTCCTCGCTCAACCGCAGGCCGCCCGCCGCGACGTTCTCCGCCAGATGCCCGGGATCGCCGGTCCCGGGGATGGCGAGAACGTGCGCGCCGCGGTGCAGCGTCCAGGCGAGCCGGATCTGCGCCGGGGTCGCGTCGTGCGCCGCGGCGACCTTCGCGACCTCGGCCTCGCCCGGAACGGTGCCGTGTGCGGCGGCGCCGGGAATCGAGGTCGTGACGGCGAAGAAGGGCACGAACGCGATGCCGAGCTCGCCGCACAGGTCGAGCAGCGCGTCGTCCTCGCGGTCGGTCAGGCCGTAGCGGTTCTGCACGCAGACCACGGGGGCGATCGACCTCGCTTCGGTCAGCTGGTCCGCCACGATGTTGGAGATGCCGAGGTGGCGGATCAGGCCCGCCTCGCGCAGCTCCGCCAGCGCGCCGAAATGTTCGGCCACCGAGCCGGGCTCTTTGCCCATCGCGGCGCCCCAGCGCAGATTGACGACGTCGAGGTGGTCGAGGCCGAGTTGGCGGATGTTCTCCTCGACCTGGCCGCGTAGCTGATCCGGCCGTGCGAAGGAGAACTCGCCGTCACGGGAACGGCCCGCGCCGACCTTCGTGGTGATCACGAGGTCTTCGGGGTAGGGCTGGAGCGCGGTGGCGATCAGCTCGTTCGCCGAGCGCCTGGGCGTGAAGTAGAACGAAGCCGTGTCGATGTGGTCGACGCCGAGCTCGATCGCGCGGCGCAGGACGGTGATCGCGTCCTCGCGGCTCTTGGGTTTCTCGTCCCAGGGCATCCCGGTCAGCCGCATCGCGCCGAGGCCGAGACGGTTGACGGTGAGGTCGCCGAGCCGCCAGGTGCCCGCGGCGGCGGCGTTGTCGTGAAGGTTCGTCATGGCCACCAGCGTCGTCACGAGCCTGCCCGTGGTCAGAAAATGGCAACAACCTGCCACCTGGTCGCGCGGTTGGGGCAGTATCGGTCTCATGCGGGCGAGTGATGCGGTGACGGTCGTGCGCGGCGAAGAGGAGCTGTTCCGCCGGGTCGGGCACCTGTTCTCGACCGTGACCGACATGGCGTGCGCCGCCAACGACCTCGCGACCTGGGTGGCCGAACGCAGGTCGGAGGAGCTCACCGCGGCCGCCGAGCGCCGGTCCGGCGAGGTCCGGATCCGCAAGATCTACCGGGCCGGTCTGCTGCTCGACCCGGGAGCCGCGCAGGAGCTGGCGAGGATCCGCGACCGGTTCGGCGCCCGGATCCGCGTCTCCACCGAGGACGTCAACGAGACGATCATCATGGACGGCAGGCTCGTCATCCTGGCCGGTGATCTCACCGCCGGACAACGCGGCTACAGCGTCATCACCCAGCCCGAAACCGTGCAGGGCGTGATGTCGCTGTTCGAGGCGGCCTGGCGATCGGCGACCGATCTCGCCGTCTTCGACGCGCAGGTGTCCGAGATCCGGCAGCTCGCCCCCGCGGTGCTGGACCTGCTCGGCAGCGGTGTCAAGGACGAAGCCGCCGCCCGGGCTCTCGGCCTCGGCGTGCGGACCTACCGGCGCCGGGTGGCCGAGCTGATGACCGCGCTGGGTGCCGAGTCCCGTTTCCAGGCGGGCGTCCGGGCGCGCGAGCTGGGCCTGGTCTAGCCCGGCGGTAAGCAGAGGTGGCGTGTCGCAAGCGGAAAGACGTTTTCCGCGGTCACATGTGCCCCCGCCCGGGTGAGAATCGGCTACTGAAAGTAGTGGCGGAGCCCGAAGAGCCGCCGACTTCCCGCTGTCCGTGGGTGTCAAGAGGGTAAGATCTTCCCGCCGAGGATGCCGGTGAAATCTTCCGGGTGACGTCCGGGAACCAACGCGCGCCCGGATGCGTCGGTGTACACGAACGGCGTCATCGCGTTTCGGGAAACGGTGCGCACGCGTGGGTGGGAACTCATAGGGTGCGCTGTAGAGCAATGTGGGTCAGGCAAGCACGGGCGCAGGCGCCGGGACTGGAAGGATCATTCATGACTCGCCGATTCGATCCAGAGCAGATCGCCGCATTGGCCAAGAAGGTCGGCGGGCTCAAGGACGGCTTCAGCGGGGCGGGCAAGGACCTGGGCGACGGCGATCCCGGCGGCGCGTTCGGCGATCTGAAGAACGCGGCCAGCACGGGTACCACGATGAAGGGGTTCCACCGCGGCGTGAACGCCGAACTGGCGGCCGCCGCGAAGCTGGTCGACGCCGCTTCGAACGCTCTGGCCAACGCCGCCCAGCGGATGCGGAACGACGAAGCCGCGGGTGTCCACACCCTGCGCGGCGGCGACCGCGAGCGGGATTGATCGGACTGAAGACGGGAACCAGGGGGATTTACCGATGACCACCGCGGAGCGGAATCCGAGCACGCTCGACGACCCGTCGCACGACCGTCCGAAGTCGTTGGACGCCATCGACAAACACGCCCAGCAGGCGCAGAAGCTCAATTCGAGGGCGGTCAACGACCAGGCTGCGAAGGTCGGCGGAGCGGCCACCAGGGCGAACGATCTCGGAGACGATCTCAAGCTCTTCCGTGACGACGTGCTGCGCGAATGGGAAGGCAAGGACGCCGACGCCGTCGCCGACCACCTCGAAAAGCTCGGCAAGGCCAGCTACAAGGTCAGCGACAAGGCCGAGGCGGCCAAGAACATCCTTCAGCGGGTGTCCGAGATCCTGGACGACGTCAAGAAGAAGGTCGCACAACTCGCCCAGGAAGCCAACGACAAGGACGCGGACAACCGCAAACTGATCGACGCCGCCCGGCGGCGGAAGAACAGCTCCGAAGACGACAACGAGATCGCCGCCGCCGCGTCGGACATCGAGCGGCTCCGGCAGCTCAACGAAAAAGACTCGAACGGCAAGAAGGACGAGATCGAACGCGCCCTCGACGAGGCCGAGAAGCAGATCGACGATCTCCTCAAGCCGCTCGGCCTGGAAATCGAAGGCGGTTTCCTCGAGCTGGTGCCCGCCGACGACGGCCAGACCACCGCGTCGAGCGTCAACGCCAAGCCGGTCAACTCCCACGTGAGCAGTACGCCCAGCTACGGCGGGGGAGACGGCGGCGGTGGAGGCGGAGGCGGCGGCGGTGGAGGTGTCGCCGGGGTGCCGGGCGACGGCAGGCCCGCCAAGCCGATCGACGCCCGGGGCGACAACCCGGCGAAGATCGCCGAGCAGTTCCTCGGCCGCAACGCCGGTGACCTCAAGCGCAGCGGCGAGCTGCCCGCCATGCAGTCGTGGGTGCCCAACAACGTCAACTGCGCGAACTTCGTTTCCGGCTGTCTCGAGGCGGCGGGCCTGATCGACAAGGGGCAAGCGAGCGCCTCGGTCGCCGGCCTGACGGCCAACCTCGAAGCGGACGGCTGGCGGTCTGTGCCGCTTTCCGAAGCGAAACCCGGCGACGTGGTGATCTCGAACAACGGCGGGCACGTCGTGTTGTACGCGGGCGATGGCCAGTTCATCGGCTCGAACAACATCAACCCCGACGGTTCGCAGAAGATCAGCATGGGCGGCGGTGGCGGCCTCGTGAAGATCCTCACCCCGCCGACCTGATCCGACAGAACGCCATAGCATCACCGGGCCGGCTGACGCGGTCGCTCGCGTCGCCGACCCGCCAGTGGGAGGTTGCTTGATGTACACCCCGTCCGCACGACCCTTCCCGCAGTCGCTGAACCCCGGCGACCCGGTCCGGGAAGCGGTACTCCAGGCCGCCACCGCCCGGCTCGACCAGGAGTTCGGCGATCGGGTCCAGGTGGCCGTGGAACAGCTCGACCGGCTCGGTCCCTGGGTTTTCCTGCACGGCACGATGCGCGGCACCGAAGCCGGTCGTCCGTACTACGCCGGCACCGTCTACGAGAACCGCCGGGCCGACGGCGTCATGTCCGACGTCTACGTCGCCCTGCTCAAGAAGAAGAGCGAAACGGGTGTCGACGACGACGCGCGGTCCTGGCGTGTGGCCGACTGCGCCATCGGACCGACCGATGTCGCCTGGCTGACCTGGCCGGACGAGCACGAAGTACCGCAGGAGCTTTTCGGCTTCTGAGCCGACCGGGCCTCGTGAGTGGTAAGGACGGTTCTAACCGTCCTTACCACTCACGAGGCCCGGGTTGCCTTCCCGCAACTGCTGGATCAGCTGGTCCTGACCGCACGGCAGGTTGCCGTCGCCCTCGTCGTCGATGGTGACCGATTCGCCCGGGCACAGGGTGGCCGCGCTGAACACCTCGCCGCCCTTCTGCAGCGGAAGCCGGTAGGTCGCGCCGTCGACCGGGTCGGCCTGGCCGTTGATCAGCTGGAAGCGGACCATCCGGAGATTGGCGTCGTACCCGGTGAACTGCACCCGCTGGGTGGAGTTCGGGAACTTGCGGTTCTGCTCGACGGGCGCCTTCCCCGCGCCCGAGGGCCTCGTCTCCAGCTGCAGGGAGCTGTTCGGTACGCCGCAGACCACCTCGGTGCCGGCTTCCGTCAGACGGGCGCAAGTCCACTTGCCCTGGACGTCGAGCACCCGCTCGCCGGGCCCTTCGGCCTGCGGCAGCTTGTCGTAGTACTCGGTGATCACGTTGTACGCCTCGGTGCAACCGGGCGTGGTGCCGTCGGTCGCGGCCACCGCGATCAGGTCCATCTTCGGCCGCCCGGGGGCGCCGACTTGGCCGCCGTGCTTGCTGCAGTTGACGTCGCCGTCGGACGACTCGGCGCCGGAACCTCCGGCGGCCGCTCCCTGACCGCCACCGGTCTGCGCCTGTTCTGCGGCCGCGTTCTTCACCGGGGAACCATTTCCGGCGACATTGTTCCCACTGCACGCGGAAAGAAGTGCGGTGACGGCGATCGCCCCGCCGACAATGGCGGTTTTGATCGTCTTCTTCGCGGTGAATTTCATTTCAGCGCCCCTCTCGCATCCATTGTTCGAAGCTTTGTCCGGAAGACGCCGGAAGCGGAATGGGGTTGCTTCGGAGAGCATGTGCGGCGCAGAGTTGCCCGAAGGTTCGAACCGCTGTGTCCGCGGGGGCATGACCTCGGCAGGCTTCGCAACCTCCCCGGCGTGGACCGCCGGGGAGGTCGCGAAGCGGGATTACGGGATGACGCGGTTGCGCAGGTTGTTCGGGTACGGGCCTTCGCCGTGGATGTTCAGCTCGTTGCTCACTTCGAAGCTGTAATACGGGTGCGAGCTGAAGTAGCTGTCCAGATTGGTGCCGCCGAAGCAGATCAGATCGGCGCCACCGGCCGCGTTGGGTCCGTTGCACAGGCTGAGCGTCGGGTATCGGAAGGAATCCACCGGCCGGAACCCGGCGCCGCCGGGACCGGGAACGGGCAGGTGCCCGATCAGCCCGCCGGGATCGCCCGGCCAGTTCGACTCGACGGGCTGCCGCCGCCCGTCGGCGAACAGCACGCCCTGGATGTTCCGTCCGGGCGGTTCGGTCTCCAGCACCGTGCCCGCGACGAGGGCGCCGAGGCTGAACCCGACGATGTACACCTTCGTTTCGAGGTCGCAGCCATAGGTGACATAGAGGTTGTAGAGCGCGGTCCGGAGATTGGCGACACCGGCGTCGACGTCGGCGTACAGATTGACGTCCCCGGCGCTGTTCGGATAAGGAATGCGCACCGGGTCGGCGCCGCCGGGCGCGAACGCCCGGTCCAGAAGTTTCTGTGCCCCGCCGTCCTGATATCCCGGCACGACGAACATGACCGGCCCGCACGGGCCGTCCGCGCGAGCGGGTGCCCCCTGCGCCGTTCCCGAACCGGCGATCGCGCCGGCCAGGGCGACGACGGACAGGACGGCGGTCGCGAGCAAACGCGCTCCGGCTTTTCTCATCGGTTTCTCCCCACTGTCGAATTCACCGGCTGAACGCTAATGAGGGCCGATGAAATACCGATGAAATGCGGGGGTTCACCTGGGGGATTACGGGCGCGGTACCCACTTTCGAGTGAATGCTACGACTCGGCTTTCGACTTGTGCTAACGAGCCGAAGCGGGGATTCCCGGTCAGCGGCGGCCGGCGGTCAGGATGACGAGGAATTGGCCGCCACCCGGTTCGACACCGGCGGTCACCGGCAATCCCGGAACCAGCCGGGAGAATCGGTCCACCAGCCAGTCCGCAGCCTCTTGGGCGTCCTGCCGGGTCGGGCAACGGGCCACCAATTCGCGGCCTCCCTTGCGCTCCAGGCGTCCGGCGACGGTGATCAGCGGCGCGGGTTCGACCACGTGCAGGCGGTCCGGCCAGGCGATGACCACCTTGACCGCACCCTTGCGGGTGTTGCATCCGCGGTGCGCGAGCCGCTCGGCGACCTTGGCCTTCCGGTCGGCGGTCCGGCTGTCGACACTGGGACCTCGCGGGTCGTTCACCGACATGTCCGGATCGACCGGTTCGTCGCAGACCCAGCACCGCCAGCCGTCGCGTTCGGCCACATCATCGAGAAGACTCACCCGATCAACCTAGCCTGCCACTCTGCGCGTTCGTGCAACGAGGCTTGACCGTTCGTTCACCGTATCCCCGTGAAGCCCGCGAAGTGCTGTGGCCGCAGGGCATCTTGGTCTGGTGGCGCCCTCCGCCAGGGGCGCGTGAAGGGGGAACTCGAAGGTCATGACGGGATTCAACGTCGTCACGGACGATCTCACCGCGCACGCGAGCCATCTCGACGCGCTGACCGATCGGCTGGGCACCGCGCTGTCGGCGGCGCGGACGGCCGCCATGTCGGACGATTGCTACGGTCTGCTCTGCTCGTTCATTCCTCCGGTGATCAATCCCATGGAGGAACAAGCGATCGATCTGCTCGAGTCGGCGCAGGAGGCGATGGGCGCCACGGCCGGGAACGTGCGTTCCACGACCGCCGCGTACGACGGACGCGACGACACCGCGGCCGAGCCGTTCAAAGGCCTTTTGGCCGGGGAAACCCTGAACTCGAGGGTGGGGCGGCAGCTGTGAGCGCACCCCGGACGGACGGGATCGCCGGGTTCAACGCGGATCCGGACCAGGCGCTCGCGCGGATCGAGCAGTGGGCGAGCGCCGCCTCGGCGAAAGCCGACAAGTACGAGGAATTCGCACGGCAGGCCGAAAACCTGCGGTTGAGCGCGAGCAGCCGCGGTGGCGAAGTGCGGGTGACGGTGCGTTCGGACGGCAATCTCACCGATGTGGAGTTCTCGCCGCGGGCTCGGACCGTCCCGCTGCCGGAGCTGTCGGCGATGGTCCTGTCGACCCTGCGCCAGGCCCAAGCCGGGATCGCGAACCAGGTCGGCGACGTGCTCGCCGAGCAACTCGGTGATCAGGACCCGGAGACCAGAACGCTCATGGTCGAAGAGCTGCGCTCGCGTTTTCCCGGCCAGGAAGCCGAGATCGCGCCACCGGAACCCGAAACGCCGAGTCCCGGTGAGGACGGCGAGAACTCGCCGTGGTGACTCTTCCCCTTGACCACTTTCGAGACGGAGCCTCGACGTGAGCAACCCCTTGGTCGCGACCCCGGCACCCACCAGCGCCGTCGCCGGTGCGCCGCTGCTGGAGTCCGCGACCGAACTGAATTCGGCGCTGCAGAGCGGGGATTGGGCGTCGGCCGCCATGGGCGCCGTCGGCGCCGGTCTCGACATGATCGGCGCGATCATGGACCCGTTCGGCACCATTCTCGCCAACGGCGTCGGCTGGCTGATGGAGCACATCGGGCCGCTGAAGGAAGCGCTCGACGCGCTGGCCGGCGATCCAGACCAGATCACCGCCCATGCCGAGACCTGGCAGAACGTGGCCGACGAACTGACCGCGATCAGCGGGGATCTCGACGCCGCGGTGAAAGCGGACACCACCCAGTGGGCCGGTGAAGCGGGCGACGCCTACCGGACGCGCGCCGCCGACATCGCGAATCTCCTCGGCGCCTCGCAGCAGGCCGCCGCCGGTGCCTCGTCCGGGGTCAAGGTCGGCGGCGAGGTGGTGGCCGCGGTTCGGGGATTGGTGCGCGACATCATCGCCGAACTCATCGGCAGGCTGATCAGCTGGGCGATCCAGGCGATGGCCTCACTCGGCATCGGGCTGGTCTGGGTGGTGCCGCAGGCGGTCCGCGCGATCGCGTCGACCGTCCAGAAGATCGCCACGATCACCACCAAGCTGGTCAAGGCGATGAGCAAGCTCAGCCCGCTGATCAAGCGTGCCGAGGACATCTTTTCGCAGGCGTCGAAGGCGCTGAAGAAGATCGACGGTGGCACCGTCCCCGCCGGTGGCAAGCCCGGTAAACCCGGTCCCGGCAAGGGCGGGCGGGCCGGAGGTCCCAACGGCGACCGGACCAGCGCTTCCGGAGCGGGCGGCTCGCGGGGATCCCACGGCCCTGGCTCGGGTGGTGGCCGCTCACGTGGCCTCGGCGACGACACCGGCGACGACGGCGGAGGCTGGAGCGAGGTACCGCCGAAGAAGAAACCCGGTGGCGGAAAGAAACCGGCCGGCGGGGGAGGGAACAGGCCGGGTGGCGGTGGCGGGAACAGGCCGCCGCGCCAGCCGTACCGGCCCCCGCCTGGTGGGCAGCCGGAGCCGGGCAACCGGCCCAAGATCTCCAACGACGTCCACGACCATGTGATCCACGGCAAACAGGAGAACGGGATGCCCACCGGCGGGCACGTGCACAAGGACGACGGGGGTGGGGTGCTCAACCCACGGACCGACGGCAGGAACCATCAGCCCAACGGCGTGTACACCCAGGATTCCGTGTACCTCTCCAACGACCCGGAAGGGAAGTACCGCAAGCAGCAGCCCAGTACCCTGTTCGCTCCCGGCGACAAACCGGCGGACGTGAAGGCGGGGGGCAACGCGGCGTGGAACAACGGCGCGCCGAGTCATGGCCTCAATCCCGACGGCACGTGGGCCGGGCACGCCAAGATCAACGGGAAATGGGTCAGGATCCAAGGCTTCTACGACACCGCGCCCGGCGGTGGCGTCACGTCGTACTTCCCCTCGAAGAACCAATATCTGTGAACCGGTCTTTCCCAGAGAAGTCAGGAGTGCTTGACCAGTGATGTTCGGAGTCGGTGAGGCGGTGATCTTCACCTTCGACGAGGACCGCCGCTTGCGGATCTCCGTGCCCGAGGAACACCTGCCGCTCGCGGCGTGGCTGCACACCGACGTGCAGCCGAACATCGCCGCGATCGACGGGCTCGCCGGGGTGCTCAAGCGTGCCGAGACGGAGCAGCGGACCTGGCTGGGCAACGGCTGTTCGCTCGACCTGATCAACGATCTCGTGCTGCTGGAAAGCCGTTATGGCCGGTGGCCTCGGCAGGTGGTGCCGCAGTCGTTCTTCTGGCCGGTGCTGGAAGGGCTGCGGAGCTTCCTGGTCACGACGGCGCAGGAGCCCGCGCTCCAGCGCCCGCCGGGTTATCCGGACGTGCGCCGGGCCGTCACCGAGGAGCGCGACCCGGGTTCCGGTCGGGTGTCCTATGTGGACTTCACCTATTTCCCGCCCACGTGGACCAAGGACGATGTCATCCGTGCCGCGGAAGGCGCGTGGCAGTCGCCGGAGCTGGTCCAGGACGAGAAAACCGGGGCGTGGTCGGGAAAATGGGGTGAGCTCGAACTCGCCGGATACTACGACCCGGCGACAGGAGAAGCCCTCACGTACTTCCCGGTGCTGTTCTGACGAGCGGACCCAGGCTGATGCCGAAGTCCGTGAAGGCCCCCTTGCCTACCCTGAAGGTCAATGCCAGGAACTTAAGGCCGGTGGGGCGGTCGCGTTTCAGGCATGTTCGCCCAGGTCGGGCGGTCCGACTCCAGTGGATACCGCCCGTTCAGGCGCTGATGGTTCGCCGACGAGGGTTGGTGGGGTCCGTGAAGGCCTCCTTGAGGGACTCTGAGTCCCTCAAGGAGGCCTTCACGGACTTGAGAATATTGGGCAAACGATGCCCAATCGGACAATTCAACGCAGTGGGCGTCCTTTATGGACGGTCGGAGAAACCTCAGGCACTGCCGCTTAAGTTCCTGGCATTGACTCTGAAGTTAGTGAAGGGGCCCTTCACGGCACCGCCTACTTCGTGCAGTGGGTTCCGGCTTCACCCCGGTACATCACGAAGCTGATCTTCACCGAGTAGAGGTGGATGATCACGCACTGATCGGGCGTGTACCCGTAAGCGGCCGCCCAGTCGTAGGCCTGCTGCAACGCCGTCCGCTTGGCCGACGCCGCCGTCTTCTCGACGGTCGTCCCGGTGGGCGCTGTTCTCCGGGCTTCCCTCGCTGTGGCTGGAGATCACCGACCTCGCGGCGCTGGATTTCCTGCCCCGCGCCTGCCGAACTCGCGGCGGCGCTGGTGATGCGAGAGGCCGGCCGGACCTGGCCGCACCCGCCGCCCGGGCTGGACGAGGCGCACCCCGGCATGCGGGGCGAAAGCGCCTGGCTGAGTGCTGTGTCGTCCGCGTTCACGCATTCCCCCGTAGTACGGGAGGTGCCGGCAACGCGCGGTGGCGGAAGCCGGGTGACGCGGTCAGGCCGCCTTTTCCGGCGAAGGCCGTGCCGACGGAAGACACACAGGACCGATACGGTTGGCGGGCCTGCTCGCCGAAGTCGTTGCCGTGCGCGGACTGATCTACCAGGGGGACGAATGGAAACGCTGGACGAGACCGTCGCGCGCATCATGGCGGGCGTGAACACCACGATCGCCGACGGCGACAGCATGTTCGCGGGCAACAACACCGAGCACTACTTCAGCGTGTCCAGGGACGCGTTGCGCGCGGTGCTCGCCGCGCTGCAGGTCACCGGACGGCCGGAACCCCGGCGGCTTCTGGATTTCGGGTGCGGTTATGGCCGGGTGCTGCGGTCGTTGCGCGCCGCCTTCCCGGCGACCGAGCTGATCGCTTGCGACATGGATCCGGTGGCGCTGGCCAGTTGCGCCGAGGCGTTCGGGGCGCGGGCGGTCATCGGCGCCCCGGACGTCGACGACATCGAGCAGGTCACCGATGTGGACCTGCTCTGGTGTGGTTCGGTGCTCACCCATCTCGATGCCCCGAATTGGGGTCCGCTGCTGCGTTACTTTTCGCGCGCGCTGGCTCCCGGCGGTATCGCGGTGGTCACCACGCACGGCCGCCGGATGGCGATGCGTGCCGAGGCGGGCAAGGACTACGGGCTGGACGCGCGGGCCACCGACCGCATGCTCGCCGCGTACAAGGCCTGCGGTTTCGGCTACAACGACTACGCGGGCAACGACGGGTACGGCATCTCGCTCAGCTCGCCCGGCTGGGCGGTGCAACGCGCGCTGGAGGCGCCCGACCTGCGCCTCGCCGGGTACGACGAGGCCGCGTGGGATCGCCATCAGGACGTGATGGTGCTGGTCAAGGACGCCAACGCGACGCTGAAGGCGGACCTATAGCGGAGGCTCGCGCAGCGCTGCGGGCGGCGGTGACTCCGCCGCGTAGACGGGTGAGAGCAGGCATGCCGGAGATCTCCTCGACGATATGATTGAATCGTTTATGCATCGAAATGCGAGGAGAGCTGGCTTGGAGGTGGAGTCGGTGGTCGTGCTCGCCGGACGTCTCGGGAAGGTCGACGGCGCATGAGCCGGCCTGCTCCGCTGTGGCTGTTCGGCGATCAGCTCGGGCCGCACTTCCACAGCACGCCGGAGAACCGGGACCGCGAGGTCCTGCTGATCCGCTCGGCCGCCGCCTTCGCGCGCCGCCCGTATCACCGGCAGAAGATCCATTTGGTCGAAGCCGGTATCCGCCGGCTCGCCGCGGATCTCGGCGACCGCGCCCGGATCATCGACGCCCCGACCTACTCGGAAGGCCTGCGCCGATTCCGGCGGCCTGTCGTGGTGCACGAACCCGGCTCGCACGCCGCCGAGGCCCTCGTGCGGCGCCTGCGGGGCCGAGGACTGGTCGTGGATGTGCTGCCGACCCCTGGTTTCGTGTTGTCCAAACAGGTCTTCTCGAGCTGGGCCGCGAACCGGCGGCGATTCCTGATGGAGGATTTCTACCGCGATCAGCGTCGTCGTTTCGGAGTGTTGCTCGAACCGGACGGTGGCCCGGTCGGAGGGAAGTGGAACTTCGATCACGAGAACCGCCGTCCCCCGCCGGGGCGATCGACCCTGCCGGTTCCCGCGCCCTATCTGCCCACCGAGGACGACGTCGATGAACAGGTCCGGGCGGACCTTGATCGAGCGGTACGGGACGGCGAGATCCATCCGGTCGGCGTGGACGGCCCGCGCCGGTTCGCGGTCAGTCAGGCCGAGGCCGAGCAGGCGTTGAGTCGCTTCCTGGACCATCGGCTGGCCACGTTCGGTCCGCACCAGGACGCCATGCTCAGCGCCGATTGGGCCATGTCACATGCGCTGCTTTCGGTGCCGTTGAATCTCGGGCTGCTCGACCCGGTCGACGTCATCCGCCAGGCCGAGCAACGATATCGATCCGGTGCGGCACCGTTGGCCAGTGTCGAAGGCTTCGTCAGGCAGATCCTCGGCTGGCGGGAATGGGTATGGCACCTCTACTGGCACAGGGGGCCGGACTATCTGAAGAACAACGAGCTCCGCGCCCATCAAAAGCTGCCTCGATGGTGGCGAGAGCTCGACGCCGACTCGGTCGAGGCGGCCTGCCTCCGCACTGCGCTCGCTGGAGTGCGAGACCGCGGCTACGCTCACCACATCGAGCGACTCATGGTGCTGGGAAATCACGCGCTGCAGCGCGGCTACGACCCGGCCGAGCTCACCGGGTGGTTCGCCACCGCGTTCGTTGACGGCTTTCCGTGGGTGATGCCGGCGAACGTCATCGGCATGAGCCAGTACGCCGACGGTGGTGTCGTCGCCACCAAGCCCTACGCGGCAGGCGGCGCTTACCTCAATCGCATGAGCGACCACTGCGGCGGATGCGCCTTCAACCCGAGGAAACGCGTGGGCCACGACGCCTGCCCCTTCACCGCCGGCTACTGGGCGTTCCTCGATCGCAACGCGCACCGCTTGCGAGGTAATCCACGGATGCGCCAACCGCTTGAGGGCCTGCGCAGGCTGGCCGACCTTCCTGACGTAGTGGCAAGGGAAAGCAGGCGAGACCGGTTCTGACGGCTGCAGGCGGAGCCGCCGGTGGGCGGTCGATGCGTGCTCACTCGGCGGCTCATCACGGCGCGCCGCAGGCGCCAGTCCTTGATCGCCGGTGGCGGGGACTGACAGATCGATGAACTGGGCTTGACCGCCGGGCCGGTGCGCCGGCACGACCATCCGGCGGGCCTGCTGGTCGGCCACATGCGTCCCGAGATCGCGACGGACCGCTGTGGGCGAGCGTGTCGACGAGGCGATCCCCGCCGCGTGACGCCCCTCTCAAACGCGGTGAGCTATGCCCAAGTCCGATGCAAATGCGATGCAAACACAGCTGTTGCCTGAAGTTTGCGCGATGATGCAGAGATCAGGCGATGCATTGGCGATGCAAGTGCTGGTAGCGCGAAGGCGAGCATGAGGTGTGGAAGGGGTTTCGATGAGTTCACTCACCACCCCGACGAAGGGGACGAACCCGGTCGAGAAGGCCGCGGGTGCTGGTGCGAAGTGGGCCGATGATCGGTATCACCTGGCCAAGGGTATGCGGCACCAGTTGAACAAGGTGTTCCCGACGCACTGGTCGTTCCTGCTCGGCGAGATCGCGCTGTACAGCTTCATCATCCTGCTGCTGTCGGGTGTCTATCTCACGCTGTTCTTCGACCCCTCCATGGAGGAGGTCGTTTACAACGGCAGTTACACCGGTCTGCAGGGTGTGGAGATGTCGCGGGCCTTCGCGACCACGCTGGACATCACGTTCGACGTCCGCGGTGGGTTGTTCGTGCGCCAGTTGCATCACTGGGCGGCGCTGATTTTCGTGGCGTCGATGATGGTGCACATGTTCCGGATCTTCTTCACCGGCGCGTTCCGGCGTCCGCGTGAGGCGAACTGGGTCATCGGTGCGCTGCTGCTGGTGCTGGGGATGTTCGAGGGCTTCTTCGGTTACTCGCTCCCGGATGATCTGCTCTCCGGTACCGGTATCCGCGCGACCCTGTCGGGCATCGTGCTGTCGGTGCCGGTGATGGGCACCTGGATCCACTGGGCGTTGTTCGGTGGGGAGTTCCCCGGCAACGAGATCATCCCGCGCCTGTACACGATTCACATCCTGCTGCTGCCGGGCATCATGCTCGGTCTGGTGGCCGCGCACCTCGCGCTGGTCTGGTACCAGAAGCACACGCAGTTCCCGGGTGTGCGGCGTAAGGAGACCAACGTCGTCGGTGTCCGCATCATGCCGGTGTTCGCGCTCAAGGGTGGTGCGTTCTTCGCGCTGGTCACCGGCATCATCGCGTTGATGTCGGGGCTGTTCCAGATCAACCCGATCTGGAACATCGGCCCGTACAACGCCGCGCAGGTTTCGGCGGGTTCGCAGCCGGACTGGTACATGGGCTGGGCCGACGGGCTTCTGCGGATCTGGCCGCCATGGGAGCTGTACCTCGGCGACCACACCGTGCCTCCCGTGTTTTTCGCGGGTGCTCTCGGGATCGCCATTCTGGTCACGCTCTTGGTGACCTACCCCTGGATCGAGCGGAAACTGTCCAAGGACACCGCGCACCACAACCTGCTGCAGCGTCCGCGCGACGTCCCGGTCCGGACCTCGCTGGGCGTCATGGCGATCGGCTTCTATGTCGTGTTGACGCTTTCGAGCTTCAACGACATCTTCGCCTACCAGTTCGATATTTCGCTGAACGCGTTGACCTGGGCGGGCCGGATCGGCCTGTTGCTGGTGCCTCCGGTGGCGTATGCGATCACCTACCGGATCTGCCTCGGTCTCCAGCGGGCCGACCGCGAGGTGCTGGAGCACGGCGTCGAAACCGGCATCATCAAGCGCCTGCCGCACGGTGAGTTCATCGAGATCCACCAGCCGCTCGGCCCGGTGGACGACCACGGCCACCCGATCCCGCTCGAGTACCAGGGCGCGTCGGTGCCGAAGAAGATGAACAAGCTCGGCTCGGCAGGCCGCCCCTTGGCCGGAACTCTGCTAAGGCCGGATCCCCTGGAGGAGACACGGGCTCTGGAGAACGGGCACATCGGGAGAGGCGCGGACCGATGACCGCGATTCCGCGCCCCGCACCGGGCGGGCGGGTCTTGGTCGCGGTCATCGGTACGTGCGCCGTCGGTGGGATGTTGTTGTCGGTCGCCGCGACGATGTCGACCGCGTCCTGGTTCGCGATCGACGATCCGTTCCTGCGACCGATGGTGGTCATCGTCCTGCCGATCGTGATCCACGGGATGCTTGCTCTGACCATTGTGGACAGTGGCCATCGCTCCAGAAGGCCGTCTGCCCTGGCGGTCGCATTCCTCTTCTGGGCCTATCTTGTCGCCGGCACGCTCTGGGCGGCTTCTCTGCACAGTCCGGGCAACAACGCGGTCTGGCTGATCTCGGTGCTGCAGAACTCGACCGGGCCACTTCTCCTGCACGCGTGGCGTGGATCCGCCGGCGGCCGATCGAGCGAATCCTGTCGAGAACTTCGGAGGCACGTATGGGATTGACATTCTCCAGTGTGGTGGACGCCGCACAAGACGAGGTGTTCGCCTGGCATGCCCGGCCGGGAGCGATCCAGCGGTTGACGCCACCATGGCAACCGATTCGCGTCGGCGCCGAAGCCGAGTCGCTGCGTGACGGGCGAGCCGAATTGGTCTTCCCAGGAGGCATCGTCTGGATCGCGGCCCACGACGGGTCCGAGTACACGCCTCCGTGCCAATTCGTCGACAGGCTCGACAGCCCCGTGCTGTCGGCTCTTCTTCGGTGGCGGCACACGCATCGCTTCGCCGCGGTCGGCGTGGACAGCACCCGGGTGACCGACATGGTCGACACTCCGGTGCCTGCCCCGTTCCTCCGGTCGATGTTCATCTATCGGCATCGGCAGCTCGCTGCCGACCTCGCCGCGCAGCGCCGGTATCGGTCCGATCCGCTGACCGTGGGGATGACCGGATCCGGTGGTCTGGTGGGAACCGCCCTGACCGCCTTCTTGACGACCGCGGGGCATCGCGTCGTCAAATTCGTGCGGCGCCCGATCTGTGGCCCGGGTGAACGCACCTGGGACCCGGCCGATCCCGCCGCCGATCTGCTCGATGGTGTGGACGTCGTGGTCCATCTGGCCGGAGAACCGATCGCCGGGCGGTTCACGGACCGGCACCGCCGGGCCGTCCGGGACAGCCGTGTCCACCCCACACGCGCGCTCGCCGAACTGGCCGCGCGTACCACGAACGGTCCCAGGGCGTTCATTTCCGCGTCGGCCATCGGGTTTTACGGAGCCGCGCATGCCGACGAGATCCAAACCGAGGCGAGCGCCCGCGGTGAGGGTTTCCTCGCGGACGTCGTCGCCGACTGGGAGGCGGCCGCGGCCCCCGCGTCGGCGGCCGGTATCCGTGTCGCCCATGTCCGTACCGGCTTGGTGCTCAGCCCGCGTGGTGGTGTACTGCGCCTGCAACACGCCTTGTTCGCCGCCGGTCTCGGTGGGCGGCTCGGCACGGGCAGGCAGTGGATGTCGTGGATCGGCCTCGACGATCTGACCGACATCTACACCCGCGTGATCACCGACGACACGATCGCGGGGCCGGTCAACGCGGTCGCGCCGGAGCCGGTCCGCAACGCCGACTACACGCGGGCACTCGGTCGTGTCCTGAAGCGGCCCACCCTGCTGCGGGTGCCCGAGGCCGGGCCTCGGCTGCTGCTCGGTCGTGACGGAGCTCGCGAACTCG
Organism: Amycolatopsis decaplanina DSM 44594; assembly: GCF_000342005.1. Lineage (GTDB taxonomy): Bacteria > Actinomycetota > Actinomycetes > Mycobacteriales > Pseudonocardiaceae > Amycolatopsis > Amycolatopsis decaplanina. The sequence continues at coordinate 258,788 of NZ_AOHO01000074.1, read as the reverse complement.
CCTTGGCGAGTCACCACGTGCGACCCGAGCGCCTGATGGATCACGGGCATACCTTTCGTCATCCGAAAATCGCCGACGCGCTCGCCCATCTCTTCGGCACCAACACGACTACCACCGGCTCGATTGACCAGGAGGCAGTGACGTGACCACGGTTCATCGTCCTCGCGCTATTCCGGCTCCCTTGTCCTTGGCGGGCTTTCTCGTCGCCGTGGCAGCGGTGGCCGTGATCGGCGCCTTTTCCTCGGCTCAGGCCAAAACCGTCTACAGTGGATTCACCCTCCCTTCCTGGGCTCCGCCTCCGTGGTTGTTCGGTCCGGTGTGGACGGTCTTGTACCTCATGATCGCCGTGTCCGGGTGGTTGTTCTGGCGGGCGAAGAACGACGGGCGCGGGCTCGGCTGGTACGGGGCCGGCTTGCTGCTCAACGCGGCTTGGACTCCGTTGTTCTTCACCGCGGGTGCCTACACCGCCGCCTTGATCGACATCATCGCCCTCGATCTGGTCATAGTCTTGACCGTGGTGCTGTTCCGTCGCCGGTCCGCCCTCGCCGCGGCCTTGCAACTGCCCTATCTCGCCTGGACGCTGTTCGCGACCGCGCTCAACGCGGCGGTAGTCGTCCTCAACTGATCCGCAAGCGCGCCGGACCGCACCGCGACGTCGGTCCCCGGCTTCATTTCGGTCCGGACGTATCCACCGGTTTTACGAGGAAGTGATGTGTCATGGGGCAGAAGTCCCGTGCGGTGATCATCACCGCCGCCGCGCCGTCAGCGGATGAGCAGCTGGCATCACGACGCCGCAAGTACATCTTGATGATGTCCTGCCGAATCCCCTGCGTCGTCGTCGCCGGACTCACCGCCCACATCTGGTGGCTGGCGTTGGGCCTGCTGGCGCTGTCGATTCCCCTGCCCTGGATTGCCGTGCTCATCGCCAATGAAGCGCCTGTGCGGCGGCGGGACAGGTTCGCTCGTCACGTGCCGTCTGCCGAGCCGGCCCTCCTTCAGGCACCGAGGGCGTCCAGTGCGCCTGTGAACGATCCGGGCACCGGCTCGCCGACAGTGGGAAGTCCCGTCCATCCGGGGCCGGACGGACGCACTGGCATGCCGCCCGCGTGCAGGGCACGAAGCAGTGCGATATCGGCCGAGTGAGGGGTCATCGACCAGACCACGATCGAACGCGGCCGGAATCGCTCGTTGAGTACGCGCAGCACGTCGACGGAGACGAAGCCGCCGAGGTACATGGCGGACGCGCCGTCGTCCTGGAGCGCGGCACTGAGCATCTTTATCGGGAGTTCGTGCCGTTCGGCCGGACCGCTCAGGAAGAGCACGGGAGGTTTCCCGTCCGTGGCGGTCTTTCCTGGCCCTGTGTACCGGTCAAGCGCCGATGTGGCCGCGGTGGCCAGGGCCCATTCGGCCGCCATGACCTGTCCGTCACCGCGGCGATTCCAGCGATTGCCGAGGGATTTCAGCACAGGTGACACGACCTCGATCCACGTGGACGCGACACCGAGTGTGGCCAGCGAGTCGTCGAGGAGCCCGGCCAGCGTCGTCATGTCGAACATCTCGGTTGTTTCGATGAGCCGCTCGCTGCGTTCCATGGCGGTCACCTCCGCCGCGGAACGTGCGAGCACGAGTCGTGCCGCCTCCCGTGCGCTGGTTCCTTGTGCCTGGAGCGCGCGCATGCGGCGCAGGCGCCGGACGTCGTCGGGGGAATAACGGCGACGACCGTTCGCCTCGCGTTGTCCGGCGCCGATCCCGTAGCGCTGCTCCCACGTCCGGAGGGTCACCTGTGAAATGCCCAGTACCCGGGCGACCTCACTGGAACCGAGCAGCCGCGAGTCACCGTCAACGGCCAACTGGGCCTCCCCTCGTTCCGAGACCTCGTAGTTTAGCCAGCGACAGCTGTGTGGTTCACCTCGAACGGCCGGATCGTCCGAGGTGGACGGACTGACGGCCGAAGTGCCGGACCGTGTCCGGGCTGATCATGTGTTTCTCGATTCTTCGCGTGGAGGTACCGATCGATGACCGCGTCGCCCCTGGTGATCACGCTGACCGTCGACGAGGAAGCCCAGGAAGCGTGGGACGTGCTGCGCCGCACGTGGTTTCCGCGGCATCGTCTCAAAATCGGAGCGCATGTCACCCTGTTCCACGCGCTGCCGGGAGAACACCTCGACAGGGTCCTCGATGACTGCCTGAGAATCGCGTCGAGAACGCCGCGTTTCGAACTAAGTGTGCCCGGAGTTCGTTCGCTGGGGCGCGGGGTGGCGCTGGTGTTGAGTTCCCCGGAACTCCTGGCCATGCACGGAGAACTGCGGCAGCTGTGGCGGGAATGGTTGTCCCCGCAGGACGCTCAGCCGCTGAAACCGCACGTCACCATCCAGAACAAGGTCGACCACCGGACGGCTGCCGCCACGCTGGAAACCCTGCGATCCGACTTCGGACCGTCCACGGCCATGGCGACCGGACTGGCGGTGTGGCGCTACCTCGGTGGGCCTTGGGAGGCGCTCGCGCGGTGCTCCTTCGACCGAAGGGACTCGTGAGTGGTAAGGACGGTTCTAACCGTCCTTACCACTCACGAACCCGGCGAGGCGGTTCATCGATTCACTCTCCTACTTCGTTGCCGGATTTGCTTGCTGCGCACGGGACCGCGCTGGTTCGTCGGCTGTGCGGGCGGTGTTCGGCGCCATGGGAGAAGCTTGCCGACTCGCGGCCGTGCTGGGGCTTGTCCTGGCCGCGCAGGCGGGGGAGAGCCCGCTTGAGGGCGTCGATGAGGAGGTCGGCGAGGTCGTGGCTGAAGCCGTTGCGGACGACGATCCGCAGGACCGCGAGGTCTTCGCGATGCTTCGGGAAGGTGTAGGCGGGCACGAGCCAGCCTTGTTCGCGTAGCGCGGCCGAGACGTCGAAGACGGAGTAGCCGGTTTCGTCGTCGGCGAGGGTGAAGGCGAAGACCGGCAGCCGGCTGCCGTCGGTGATCAGCCGGAAGGCGCCGAGGTCGTCGATGCGGCGGGCGAGGTCGGTGGCGACGTCGCGGCAGTAATGCTGGATGCGGCGGTAGCCGTCGCGGCCCAGGCGCAGGAAGTTGTAGTACTGGGCGACGACCTGGGCGCCCGGGCGGGAGAAGTTGAGGGCGAACGTGGGCATTTCGCCGCCGAGGTAGTTGACGCGGAAGACCAGGTCGTCGGGCAGGGCGGCGGCGTCGCGCCAGACGACCCAGCCGACGCCGGGGTAGACGAGGCCGTACTTGTGGCCGGAGGTGTTGATCGAGGCGACCCGGGGGAGCCGGAAGTCCCATTCGAGGTCGGGGTCGCAGAAGGGGGCGATCATCGCACCGGAGGCGCCGTCGACGTGGACAGGGATGTCCCAGCCGTGTTCGTCGTGGAGCCGGTCGAGGGCGGCGCAGATGTCGGCGACGGGTTCGTAGCTGCCGTCGAAGGTGGAGCCCAGGATGGCGACGACGCAGATGGTGTTCTCGTCGCAGTGCCGGGCGGCTTCCTCGGCGGTGAGGTGGAACCGGTCGCCCTCCATGGGGACGAGGCGGGCTTCGACGTCCCAGTAGTTGGCGAACTTCTCCCAGCAGACCTGGACGTTGATGCCCATGACGATGTTCGGCCGGTCGGTGGGCAGGCCGGCGGCGCGGCGGCGGTGCTGCCAGCGGCGTTTGAGGGCGAGGCCGGCGAGCATGCAGGCTTCACTCGAGCCGGTGGTGGAGCAGCCGGTGGCGTTGCCGGGGTCTTCGGCGTGCCAGAGATCGGCGAGCATGTGGACGCAGCGCTGTTCGAGGTCGGCGGTGCGAGGGTACTCGTCCTTGTCGATCATGTTCTTGTCGAAGCACTCGGCCATGAGGTCGCGGGCCTTGGGCTCCATCCAGGTGGTGACGAAGGTGGCGAGGTTGAGCCGGGCGTTGCCGTCGAGCATCAGCTCGTCGTGCACGACCTGGTAGGCGGTGTCGTTGTCGAGTTCTCCGTCGGGGAGGCGGTCGCGGGGGACGGCGACGGGCTCGCGGGTGAAGACGGGGTTGACCGCGACGTCGGCGCGGCGCTGGTCTTGGGGATGGGACGGGTGGCTGAGCGGCATGGGGTCCTCCGGGGGTTACTGGCCTTGTTGAGACGCGGCCGCGTGGGCGCCGAGGTCGTCGAGGGTGAGCGGGTGCTTCGGCGGGTGGTCGAGGATGGTGCGACGGGTGACGACCTGGTCGGGGCCGGCATGCAGCAGCTGGCCGGCTTTGAGGTTGTGCCAGCCGGGGTCTTCGTCCATGCGTTCGCTGGCGACGACGACGGCGCGGTGGTGGGCCAAGGGGCCGGAGCGGGCGCGGATGCGGCCGGCGGCGCTGGCGTGTTCCAGGTGGCGATTGCCGTGCGTGCCGCCGGGAGAACGTTGCAGCACGTACAGGTCGTGGGTGTCGGGGTAGCGCAGCGCCCACAGCTCGGTCGGGGTGTTCAGGATGAGGTTGATCGCGTAGACCGGCAGGTGCTCGGCTGCCCACCGGGCGGCGGCGATGATGCCGGCGCCGACGTCGCCGTGGTGGGCGTCGGTCTCCTTCGTGACGAGGGCGAAGAACCGTTCGGAGTCGGTGTCGCCGTCGACGAGGTGCCGGTAGTCGCCGAGCCGTCGTTCCAGCGCGGGAAGGTCGCCGATGATGCCGTTGTGGGCGAAGAGGCGGTCGTGCTGCCGGAAGGGATGGGTGTTGGCCGGTTCGAGGCCGCCGGTGGAGGCGTAGCGGATGTGCGCGAGGAACGTCGCCGATTCGCACTGTTTGGCTTCATAAGCGAACTTTTTGTCTTCGTACGCCGCCAGCGGCTGCTTCCACACATGCGGTTCGCCGTCTCCGTCGAAGATGCCCAGGCCGGTTCCGTCGGGTTCGCGCCGGCTTTGCGCGGCGAGGCTGTCCGGTGCTTCGAGCAGCCAGAACGTGGCGTGCACCCGGTGTGGTGCGGCGGACAAACCGAACAGACGACACATCTCGTGCCCCCTTCCCACTCGCGGCTTTGTTGCGGATACCCCCGCCACGGTGCGCGAACCGTTCGTTGCTGTGTCAAACGCTTGTTCCGGCTGATCGAGTGGTTGTCCGCTTTCGCGGCGGGTAGTCCTCCGGAGTGAACGTGAAAGTCTTCATCCGCGAGTTCCCGGCCGTCCACCTCGCCATCGGGGTGATCGGCAACATCATCTTCTTCGTCGACCAGCAGTTATTGAGGAGTAGGGCAAACGCGGCGTGTCGTGGTGGCGGGCCTCGTGAGTGGTAAGGACGGTTAGAACCGTCCTTACCACTCACGAGCCCCACCACGGTCCGCCGCTCAGGTCGCCTGAAGTACGTGATGGCCCCCTTCATTGCGCTAGGCGCAATGAAGGGGGCCATCACGTACTGGCCGACCACCTGGGCCGGCCATGCGCCCCGCCACCGCCCACGTCGCGAAAGCCACCTTCGGGACATCCAACGTCGCGAAGGTGGCTTTCGTGACACGCCCCGACACCACGCCACGTTTGCCTTAACCCTCAATAGTTGCGGGGGTGGTCGTCGTCGTGATCTATTGGTCAGTTTCGGTGAACTATTTATCTGCAGCGGTCCACGCGGGGTGATCTGTCGGCTACGGTGATCGGTGCGGCTGATCTGTTGAGCCGATCACGGGCTGATCGGTCGCGCTGATCGAACTGGTGTTGAGGGCGGGCGCGAGGGGACACGAGCAGCCATGACACAGCCAGAAAGACAGGTCGATCCGTGGTTGGCGGGTGTGGATGTCGCCATCGTGGAGCAGGGGCGTGATTATGAGAGAACCGTCGACCATGGGGCGGCCTCACTCGCTGCGGGCGCGGCGGCGGGCGGCTACACGCTGGATCCGGTTGAGGCTCGAGACATGCTCAAGCAGGCTGCCCATGAGTTGGACAGGTTGTACGCGCTCAAGCATCATGCGGAAACACTCAAGAGTGTGCAACCACCGGCATCGGATCCCGCGAGCAGAACGTACAACGCTCGGTTGGTGAACGGTGCGAATGGCGCTTTTGAGCACGGGTTGGCGCAGATCGATAAAGAGATTGCGTATCTTGAACAGCTGAAAGCGAAGATCAAAGAGGCTTTCGCCAAAATTAACGGGCGTGAGGCTACCGCCGAGGACGAGATACGGAGGGTCGGCGGCCAGTCGCTCACTCCGACGTCTCAGTCGGGTACGACGGGGTACTTTTGATGCGCCGGGATGTGCTCGTGACCGTCGCGACGGTCGCAGTTGTCGCGGGCGTGGTGGCCGCGTGCACGGGAAAGGCGTCCGATGGCACGGCGTCGCCCACATCGATTGCGTCCACGGGTGCGGCGCCATCGTCCTCGCCATCGGGTTTGCCGTACGCGGGAGCGCCGAAAGTGACCAATCCCTTGCCGGCGTCGGTGCTTGCTGGCGATCCCTGCAAGGAGGCTCTCACAGCGGCGCAAACGGGTTTTCTTCTGGGCGCACCGTTGGACGTGTTCAACGACACCACTCCGGGGGTCGGCCGGGCGTGTTCGTGGTCGAATCCGGAGAGTGGATCCCGGATCTTGATCACCTATGACACCACCACCGGTCAGGGGTTGAGCAAGGTGTACCAGAACACTCGGCCGAAGTCGGGTGTGTGGAAGCCGCTGGCCAGCGTTGAGGGTTTTCCCGGTGTAGGGCATGCCGGGAATCCAGGTCAGGAACCGCCGGCCGATTTCTGCCAGGTTTCCGTCGGACTCGCCGACGATCTCGCGTTCGACGTCTCGGCTGTTGTCGGCCAGGCAAAGCGAGGCGTTGTTGATCCGTGTGATGCCGCGGGGAAGGCGGCGGAGGCCGTGGTGACCACGTTGAAGGCGAAGGCGGCGTAGCGATGTTTCCGTTTGACCAGCTCGGGACCGCCGCGAAGGCGTTACTGCATGAGGCGAACGAGGCCGGCACCGCGATCGTGGACACTGTCCGGGACGGCGTCGAGTGGGCGCGGGATGTGCTCAGCGGGAACGTGGGCACTCAGGCGCAGCTGATGCCGATACCTGAGGTTGTGCAGCAGATGGCTCAAGGGTCGCCCGACAGTTGGAACGCCAACGCCACCACGGCGCGGGCTGTCGCCGATCGGCACGCGGAGATCTCGAACAATCTCGTGTCGATGCTGAACAATCTGGAACCGGCGTGGACGGGTCGTGCCGCCGAAGCCGCCCGTGGTAACACTCGGCAGTTCACAGAGGTGATGGATTCCGCGCGGGAGGTGTTCACCGACAACAGCGGCAACGTGTCCGACTCGGCGGGTAGTTTCGTGCGGGCGAAGCACTCTTTCGAGCCGATGGGCGCACCGCCGGACAAAGGGTTCTACGATGTGGTGACACCGTGGACAACCGATACCGAAGCCGCGATCGACGCCTACAACAAGGCAGGCCGCCACAATATCGCCGTCTACGACGACTACGCGGCCCAGCTGGACGGGCAAGGTTCGAGTTTACGTGTGGACTACGGGATCTTTCCTTATCGACACGCTGGAGCATTCTCCTCGGACGACTCGACACCCGTGCGGGGTTTCGGTGCACGTAGTGAGAGCGGCGAGGATCATCCGGTGCACTCAAATGGGAATCCGGACATGCCGACGGCGGGTGGTGCGCCTGCGCCTGAGGTGGTCGCTGGTCCTGGTGGGCATATCGACTCTGCACCGGTGACCGGTCCTGGTTCAGCGAATACGCCTGCCGCCGGCAGGGTCCGGCTTGGCGGTGATGAGATCACTGCCGCGAGTTACCACTCCCTCGATCCGCGTGCCACTGTGCCGCCACCGAATGCCGCTGCACCAGGGGTTTCGGGTCCCAGCGGGAGCAATGGCCCTACCGCGGGGGGAGTGAACCTGGTCGGCGGTGCGGGGGGTCTCGGTAGTGCCGGCCGGATTGGTGGTGCCGGGAAGGTGGGCAACGTCGGAGGGGCGGCGGGCGCCGGTCGCCACAGCGGCGCGCGTGGCCTCGCCGAGGAATCAGGACGCGGTGGCGCCGGCACCGGTCGCGGCGCGGGTAGCCGCCTGACCAGTGGGCCTGCCGGGATGGCTCCGGTGGCAGGGCGCGGAGCGAAAGACGAGGACAGGGAACGCACACGCAAGTACGTGCAGGACGAGAGCTTGTTCCCGAGAGCGGACACCAACGACGTAGACCCGACCACGGGATTGCCGCCGGTGCCGCCGACGATCGGCGCGTAATCCCTCACCGATCCCCACCCGACCGCGGGGTTTCCTGTCCGGTTGTTCATGTCGGAGTGTGTCTATCGTGGCTGTCGTCGACCGTCCCATCGTTGTCCCGAAAATGCTGTTCCTGTCCGCGTGGGACATGATCGACGTCAGCGACGGCTTGCCTCCGGCGTTCGGCACGAACCTGCATTATTGGAGCACCGGCGAAGCCCGTCGCGCACTGGAGGACCGGGCACTCGCGAGCCTGGCGGCAGTGGGGCTCGCGCGTAACGGACGGCTCAATCCCCTATGGCGCGACACCGTGACCGCGCTGGGGCAGGCGGACCGCGAGTGGTACGCGTTCTGCAACTTCGCTGACGGGCGCGCCTGCTCGATCCTGATCGCCTCCCGCAGCGGGGATGCGTTGCGGGTCGTCGTTGATGACGAGGTGGTCGCCCTCGCCCCGATTGAGGATCGATGGCATGCCACCGCACTTGTGCAGACGCTGCCGGAGGTGCCGGGCGCGCCGGTGCGGGCAGTGCGCATGACACAGGCCTTCTACGATGACCCCGAACACGACCGAGTCGATCCGTTGGCTGAGCCAGTGGACACACGAGACCGCGACCACCTCCAGGACGTTCTCGCCCGGCCACGGAAGGCCGTGCATCAGATCTACACCGCTCACCGCGCGGACGGACAGCGAGAACGCAGCTCGCCTATCACCGCGATCGACCTCGCCGACCAGGGCGGGCGAATCATGACATATCTGGGCGAAAATGGTGACGTGGTGATGATGCCCGGCACCGGCCACCACTTAGTGGAGACGATCAACAACACCATGAACAGCCTCGGCGGAAAGAAAGCCGGTTAGTGGTGGCCGGTACCGGCTGTGATGTGCGTGACCGCCTGGCGTCTCGCGCGACACTCGCCCAGAAATGGCAGTGTCAGGTCATGGTTGCCGCAGCGCCGAAGAGAACCCGATACCGCCGCTCGGCAAGGAACTCCGGGAGACGCTGATCGACGCCGTGGCGAGCCGCGCGGCGCGGGAAGACGACGAGTTCGGCGCCCTCGTCGGAACTGCGCCGCCTGCACGGGCATCCAGCGCATCCCGCACAGCTTCCGCCACCACAGTGCTCGGCCTCGCCCGAGCGTGCGGACTGTCCGCCGACATTTTCCCGGCATCGTCGACGATCTCACTGCCGCACCGTCCACATCGGACAATGTCGCTCGCCGGTCAGACCCCGACGATCTGCGCGTGCTGGTGGACCGTCTGCGGCGTGAGAATCATGACCTGCGCGCGCAACTCGATCTCGCCTACACGCAGATCCAATATCCCGCACTCTTCAACGAGAAACTGCGTCTTCACTCGGCCCTGGCAGTTCTTGGGATTCCCCCCGGCCGGGGCGCGGCACTGACCGTGACCGGGCTTCTCCGTCTCGGTGTAAGCCGCGTCGGGGTCGTGTTCCGTCCGTCCGGAGACGGTGTTTTCAGGAGGTTTTCGGTGTCGCGCGTGCGCCGTGGTGCACGTATCGTTCCCCGCTGGGAAGTGCGTAGAACGTGACGGGTGTCCATCGGTGAGTTGCGGGCGCTCGGAAGACGAAGAGTGAATCGGTTATGGGGACCAAGGTGTATTCGTGGACCGGTTGTGGGGTCAGGTCTGCCATCGGTCCGGTGATGATGTGACGCATGCACAGGTTCTCGTCCTTTTCGAAGATCTCGATCCGGGTAGCGGAGCGTTCGTAGGTTCCGAGGTGGTGCCGGGTATCGACGTTCGGTGGGACGTCGGCGGGTGCCGGCTGTACGGGAAGGGTGACATCGACGAGGTCGGCGAAGATCTCCCGGTAAAGGTCCGCGTAAAGGTCTCCTACGTTGCCGCCGTTGGTGAGCAGTACGACCGCGAGGCCTTGGTCGGGCAGGATGCGGAGGTAGGAGTTCTGTCCGATGGTGCCGCCGTCGTGCCCGAGCAGTCGTTGCCCGTCCCAGGCGAACCGGATCCAGCCCAGTCCCCAGGAATCGCCGAGTACGTGGACGTCCGGGAGGGTGGTTTGTTCCCGGGCCATCTCGGCTGTCGCTTCCTCGGACAGGAGCCGGGTGCAGTCGGCGGCGAGGCCGCCGGTGAGGTGGAGCCGGGCGAAGGCCAGCACGTCGGCGGCGGTCGAGTTGATCAGCCCGGCCGGTCCTGCCGAGCGGGGCAGCCCCCATACCGGTGCGGGCCGCGGGGTGCCTGTCTTGTCGGGTAGGTGTCCCATGGCGACGCGGAATCGCAGGGCCTCCTCCGGGAGGGTTCCGGTGTGGGTGAGCCCGAGCGGGGTGAAGAGCTTGTCGCGCAGGGCGGTGTCCCAGGTCGTGCCGGTCAGCTTCTCGATCACCCGGCCGGCCAGTCCGAATCCTGAGTTGCAGTAGGAGAATGTCGCGCCGAGCGGGTGATTCTGCGCGGCGTTGGCGAGGCCGGCGACGTAGCGTTCCAGGCAGTCTGCGCCTCGGCCGGTATCGGTGAAGACATCGCCGTCGATGCCACTGGTGTGGGTGAGAAGGTGCCGCATCGTCACCTTCCTGGTGACGACCGGGTCGGCCAGCTTCAGTTCGGGCAGGACCTCGACGACAGGGGAGTCCAGGTCCAGCAGGCCTTCGTCGACCAGTCGCATCACCACTGTCGCGGTCCAGACCTTGGTGATCGACCCGATCTGGAAGACCGAGTCGTCGGTGACCTCGACCCCCGTGGCGGAATTGAGCACCCCGTGCCGTGCCAGGACGACCTCATCGGCGCCTTCGCTCAGCCGCAGGATGCCCAGCGTGGCACCCGGCACTCGATGCCGGGTGGCCAGATCGGTGAGCCGTCGCTGCCAGTGCGACTTGTCGATGACGGTATTCAAGGTGACAACCTCCGTTTCCGTGCCCGGTGATGGAAAGCGTGTATTCGGGGCGCTGCCCGTTTCAGGCGAGAATGGATCAGTTGGTATTCACTCGCAGATTAGTCCTCGCGGCAGCGTGCTCGGTTCGTTCAATTCGACGAAGTGGATCGGTCGATCTCGTGCCCGGATACGAACCCTCGTCCCTCGTGCGTGAGATGGTCGGGACTGCCTTGGGTGGGACTTCGGCATGTTCGTACCGGGTGCCGCTTCTGCGTGCGGTTGCGCACCGAAGCCCGGTTCGGTCTACTCCCTCCGGAGTTACTCGATCTTGAGATCGTCGAGGCAGCAGGAAGCGGGATTCCCCAGGTGAAGCCGAGAAGCTGTGGTTCCTGTTCCGGGAGGATGCGATCACCCGGCCGGATGATCCGGCGTGTGCGCTGCCCTGGTGAACGTGTTCCATTGTGGACGGGGTGGGGTTAACCCCACCCCGAGTGGGCAGCTGGTGTCATCGCCTCGGGCCGGTGGACGGCTTAAGGTTCAGCTATCCGGAATTGGAGCCGGTACACGCGGCAGGAAATCGATCCCCGCGTCAGAAAGTTCACCATTTCGGGGCGCCGTGAACGGTGCTCGAACAAGGAGGAAACAATGCGTTCGTCAGGTCGAACACGACGGCGTGGGATCGTGGCCGCATTGACAGGTGTCTGTCTTCTGCTGCCCGCGGCGGCGCACGCCGACGACCGCACGACCTCGCTCCCGGACGCTGAGATGAGCACCGTTCTGGACCGGCTGACCATCCCGGATCTGCAGCGGGCCATGGACATCCGGCTGCTGAGTTCCGAGCGGCTCACCCGCGGCTACCTCGATCGCATCAACGCTGTGAACCCGCGTCTGAACGCGGTGGTGCAGACGAATCCGGACGCGCTCGCTCTCGCGCGCCAGAGTGACAGCCGCCGTCGCGCCCATCAGGCGCGGGGGCCGCTGGAAGGTATTCCGATCCTGCTGAAGGAGAACATCGACACCGCGGACCGGCAAACCACCACCGCGGGTTCGACCGCGTTGCGCACGGCGAAGCCGGCCAAGGACGCGTTCCTGGTTCAGCGCCTGCGTGATGCGGGCGCGGTCATCCTCGGCAAGGCGAACATGTCCGAGTGGGCCAACTTCTACGGCTCCAGGCAGATCCCGGGCTGGAGCGCCGTCGGTGGGCAGACCCGCAACCCCTACGTCCTCGACCGGAGCCCGTGCGGTTCGTCCAGCGGTTCCGCCGCCGCGGCGGCGGCCGGGCTGGCGACCGTGACGATCGGTACGGAGACCGACTCCTCGATCGTGTGCCCGTCCGCCGCGACGTCGACGGTCGGCGTGAAGACCACGCTGGGGGTGGTCAGCCGCGGCGGTGTCGTGCCGATCACGAACCAGCACGACACTCCCGGCCCCATCGCCCGCACGGTGACCGACGCGGCGCTGACCCTCGCGGTGATGGCGGGAGCCGACGCGACGGATCCGGCCACGGCACCGGTGGCGGGCGCCCTGCCCACCGACCACCGCACCATGCTCGATCGCGATTCGTTGCGCGGCAAGCGGATCGGTGTGTGGCGCAAGGGGCACGAGGGAATCGACCGCGATGTCGACCGGGTCTTCGAATCCGCTGTTCAGCGGCTCCGTGCGCTGGGAGCGACCGTCGTCGAAGGGGCGGATGTCCCCGACGTCATCGGAATGGTCCAGCCGCACTTGCTGCCCGCCGTGCTGACCGAGTTCAAGCACGACCTCAACGGCTATCTCGCGGCGACCCCGGGCGGGCACCCCAAGAACCTCACCGACCTCATCGCCTACAACAAGAAGTACGCCGCGATCGAATTGCCGGGCTTCGAGCAAGACCTGCTCGAGATGGCCGACAAGACCGACGGAGACCTGAACGACCCGGTGTACCGCGCCCACCGGGCGGCCGCGACCGGACAGGCCCGGGACTCCATCGACGCCGTCGTGAAGAAGTACCGTCTCGACGCGATCGTGACGGCCACCGACCTGCCCGCCCCACCCATCTTCGGAGGCGGCGGTAGCCCCTTCGTCAGCAGCACCCGCAGCACGTCGACAGCCGGGTATCCCCACATCACCGTTCCGGGTGGCTTCGCCCGGACGGGGCTGCCGATCGGCGTCTCCTTCCTCGGCACCCGCCTCACCGACGCGTCCCTGCTCGGTTACGCCTACGCCTACGAACAGGCCACCCACGCCCGGAAGGCACCGCACTACCTGCCCACCGCACGCTGACATCACGGCCTGACCACATCCGGCACCGCAGTACCGGATGTGGTCAGGCCTTCGCGCGTGACTCCGGCACAGCGAGGTCGTCGGCATCGAAGAGCTGGTCGATGAGCCCGCCCAGGTGTGTCCAATGCCCACTGGAGAGGGCCGCGGCGCCGTCGGCGTCTCCGGCGGCGCACAGGCGAAGAAGCTCCTCGTGGTGGGCGAGGGTGTCGTGGCCGCCGAGCAATGTCGAGAACTTGCGGTGGAGGATTCGGTGGATCTGCGGGTGCAGCTGATCGATGACCCGGCGCAGGACGGCGTTTCCGGCAGCGTCGATCAGCACACCGTGGAAGGCGTCGTCCGCCGTGAAAGCGGAGGCGACGTCCTGCCGGCCGACAGCACGAGCGAACCGGTCGTTGGCTCGCCGCATGCGACCGATGTCGTTCGCGGCCAAGCGGGGAACCCCGGTCCGGACAGCGAGCTCGTCCAAGGTACGGAGCACGGCCAGAGTGGCCGCGACATCCTGGCGATCAAGTGTGGTGATGCGGGTGTAGACACCGGGTTTGGCCTCGACGAGGCCGGTGTCGGCCAGCCGGGTCAAAGCCTCGCGGACCGGCGTGCGGCTGAGCCCAAGGCGCTGGGCGAGGTCACCGTCCTTGATTCGCTCGCCGGGCGCGAGATCACCGCTGATGATCGCGTCCTTGAGACGTTCGTAGGCCGCGTCACTCAGCCGCTGTCTCTCCAGCGGTACTTCGTCCCATCGTGACATTCTGCGTCCAGTATATCGCGCCTCGGCTCACTCGCCCTCGCTGACAGGTGCAAGGCGACGAGTGTTCGCACGAGAACCTGGACCGGGTCGATCAACGGAACCAGAAGGTCCCGCGAGTCCAGGCCGAGCGGCACTTCGCTGCAGCCTGCGATGACCGCCTGCGCGCCGCGACCGACGAGGCGACGCGCCGCCGTGCGCAGCAGCTGCGAGCTGGTCTCGCCGGCTTTGATCGACCGGATCGCGGCCATCACCTCATCGGCTTGCGATACCGGGTCCGGTTCCAGCACTGAGATCCCGGCGTCGGTCAGCCAGCCGTCGTAGAGCTTCGTACGCAGCGTGCCTGTCGTGGCGAGCAACCCGACCCGCCGTACCGACGGATGATGACGTGCCAGGTATCGACCGGTTCGCTCGGTCATGTGCACGAGTGGAACACCCGCCTCCTCGGCCACGGCGGGCAGGAAGGCGTGCGCGGTGTTGCAGGGAACGGCGATGACGTCCGACCCGGCCGCGGCGAGCACGCGGGCGCCGCGGAGCAACCACGGCGTCGGGTCGGTGCCACCCTCGAGCAAGGCCCGGCTGCGATCGGGCACCGTGGGATCGCACCACAGCAGCACGCGCAGATGGTCTTGATCCGTCGTCGCCGGTGTCTCCCGGACCAGCCTCGTGTAGAAATCGGCCGTGGCCGCCGGGCCCATGCCGCCGAGCACACCGACGAGGGGGCCGGCGGACCTGAGGTGAGCGGGATCGTCCTCGGGTCGCCCCGGATCGTCGCCCGGCATCTGCGGGATCACCTCCGCTCGTGATCGACAGCTGCAATATATTGCATGTTGCATGACGGAAACAGGCGGCCGTCGTTTCCGCTCGAAAAGAGGCATCACGGCCACGGCCCCCAAGGACGGAGGTAGCGCTGGCTATACCCCGGTTCGGGCAGAGAACGGGATTACGCGCGTCGAGGTCGCCTTTAGGTTCGATCCCGTGAGCAATGAGAACGATCGCGGGCAGGCGCACCCGGGAACGAGCGCCGGACATCGCGACCCTGCGCGGTGGTGGGCATGCCCGGCCGTCGCGCCACCGAGGAGCAGTCCCGGACCCTCGCGCCGGGCAAGGCGGGACTCGCCACCGACGATGCGGTAGCCGGTACCCAGTTCGGCATCCTGTGCAACGACACGCCCTGGAACCGCGACCGCGCTCGGTTGGCCGCAGAGGGCGAGCGTCTCGGCAGGGTCTATCCCTTCGCGGGCCACTGCCAGCTCGGCGCGCCCTGCACCTTCTGGAACCGCCCGGCCGTACGGCTCAAGACCCCCACCGGGCACGGTGTACCGCTGGTGCTGATGGTCCAGTCCGGACACGACCCGGCCACCCCGCTCGAAGGGAAAGTCCCGCCACGCGATGTCGCCTGTGCCGGAACGCCGCTGCCGGACCCCGCCGCACCGGCCGGCTCACCGAGGGCAGCCAGACGGCCGACGACTCGACGGCCCTTCACCGGTTCGCGGGCTGACGCCACCGGCCCCGGCCACTGTCCGGCGACACGAAACCGGCCGGCTTTTTTGGTTGTCCACAACGGACAGGCACTGACGCCGGCCGCATACCGTCGATCTCACCACCCACGACAGGAAGGCGACCGATGGCGGACTCGTTCCCTGAACTGCAGGCTCTGCTCGACGAGACGGCGGGCAAAGCCGGCGTGCCCGGCGCCGCGGTCGGCATCCATCACGGCGGCCAGGACACCGTCCTGACCACGGGGTCGACCTCGGTGGAGGGAGGTCAAGCGGTCGACGAGAACACCCTCTTCATGATCGGGTCGACGACGAAGACCTTCACCGCCGCTCTGCTGATGACCTTGGTGGAAGAGGGAACACTGGACCTGGACACGCCGGTCGTGGACTACCTGCCCGAGCTCGAACTCGCCGACCCGGCCGCGCGGGAGCGCGTCACCGCCCGCCACCTGCTGACCCACACCGGCGGATTCCTCGGCGATCGGGACATCGAGACCGGCTGGGGAGACGACGCCCTCGCCGCCGCGGTCCGGCAGTTCGGCGAACTCCCGCAGACCTTCCGGCCCGGGAGCACGTTTTCCTACAGCAACACCGGATTCCTGCTCGCGGGTCACCTTGCCGAGGTCCTCACGCGAACCCCCTACGAAGACCTGGTGCGAACGCGGATCCTCGAACCGCTCGCCATGAATGAGTCCTTCTTCCTGCCGTGGGAGGTGCTCCTCCGCCCGCACGCTGTCGGGCACACGGTCACGGACGGGAGTCCCGCGGTGTCCCGGTCGCTGGGCATCAACCGGGCCGGGAACCCGGCGGGTGGACTGTGGTCCTCGGCCCGCGATCAGCTTCGCTGGGCGCGGTTCTTCCTCTCGGGCGACACGAGCGGATCGCGGCCCGTCAGCGACGCGGGACGGACCGCGCTGATCCAGCCGCAGCGACCGGCGGCCCTGGCGTTTGAAGAAGTCGGGCTGTCGTGGCTGCGCACCCGGCACGGCGACACCGGCCTGGTCCGCCACGGCGGCAACGTCAGCTTTCTGCAGGTGTCGGAGTTCGTGATGATCCCGGAGCGGGAATTCGCCGTCACGGTGCTGACGAACAGTGGAGGCGGCGGGGCCTTGGGCACCGCGGTCCTGCACTGGGCGACCGAGCACATCGCGAACTTGGCTCCTCCTGCGCCGCGGCAAGTCATCGACGCTCCGGCGAGCCGTCTGGCCGACTACACCGGGCGGTTCGAAACCGGCGATCTCGCCATCGACATCACCCTGTCCGGTGACGTGCTGCAAGCGCAGATGGTGGTCCCCGAGGACGCGGGAGTGGCCGCGCCCCCGCCCTTCGAGATCGCGTTCGTCGACGACGACGTCTTCGCCCGGGCGGCGGACACCCGCCACCGCAGCGGACGGTTCCTCCGGAACGAGCACGGCCAGGTCACGCTGGTGGAGATGGGCGGACGCACCGCGGTGCGTGATACCCGGCCGGTCGTGTGATCGCAGGAAGCGTCAATGACTGTTTCGCTGTCGTCTGTTCGAGACGGTGCTCGACGGTGTCCCTCATCGGGGCCGAACGGTGTGGAGATTGTCATGGCGTGGGTTGGGCAGACGGGGCAGGCCTCGTGGCGGGTTCGGGTTCCGCCGGGCTGATGGGTCGGTTGGGTCATCACCTGCCGAACCGGGTGATCGAGGTCTACTCGCACGTGGCGTCTGAAGTGGAGACGAGGTCGCTCGCGGATCTGCGACGTCGTTGGCACAAGGCCACTCGCAGTCCCCACCCTGAGGGGCCGTGGCAGAAGGCGCCGGTGACTACCCGGTCGCGGACCGCTGCGCAAACGTAAGCGGCCCGGTTTCTGCTGCTCCCGTCGCCGCTGGCAGGAGGAACAACGAGAGCGCCGGTCAAAGTGGATCGCCCAAGATCGACCCGGACACGAAGAAACCCCCCCGACCTGCCGGAACGGCGTGATCGAAGGGGTTCTACGAGAGAGTGGAGCTAAGGGGACTCGAACCCCTGACCCCCTCACTGCCAGTGAGGTGCGCTACCAGCTGCGCCATAGCCCCGGAGCGGTTTTGTTCTCCGCATCTCGTGTGTCCATACATTACACCGCCCGTGCGGGCCGTTCACGCGGGGGTCACTCTATGCGGCCTTGGCCGGTCGAAGTGGCGCTGACCTGCATCTTTGAGGCTTATTTTTAGCCGTGTATTGACTCCGCGTGTGACCGCCGTTACGTTTTCGACCATCGTGACGCCGAGGTCCCCGCCCGCTACGCCGCGTCTCCACTGGGCTCCGCCTCAGCTCGCCCTGCCCGAATGACGCGGAGGAGGTCCCGATGAGGGCCAGAGCAGTCCTGATAGCCCTGTTTTCCCTGGTCGGAGCACTGTTGGTGGTGACTCCGGCGGCGCAGGCGGCCATCGTTCCCGACACTTGGTACACGGTGACGACCACCGGCGGGAAATGCGTGGACGCGCGCGCCGCCGGAACGGCGAACGGGACGGTCGTCCAGCAGTACGTCTGCAACCAGACCTTTTCCCAGCAGTGGCAGTTCCAGCCCACCTCGGGCGGCTATTACCGGGTCAACACCCGCAACAACCCGGCGCAGGTGTGGGACGTCGCCGAGGTGTCGACGGCCGACGGCGGGCTGATCCATCTGTGGGCCTACGGCGGCGGGAACAACCAGCAGTGGCAGCCGGTCGAGGAATCAGGTGGGGCATATCACTTCGTGAGTCGCAACAGCGGCAAGTGCCTGGACATCCCCGGTCTTTCGACCCAGGACAGCACCCAGCTCCAGCAGTACGCCTGCAACGGCACCGGCGCCCAGTCCTTCCGGCTCACCCCGGTCTCCGGCACCGCGAACCCCGACCTCGGGCCGAACGTGCTCGTGTTCGACCCCGGTATGTCGCAGTCGGCGATCCAGTCCCAGGTCGACAGCGTGTTCTCGCAGCAGGAGACCAGCCAGTTCGGCCCGAACCGGAAGGCACTGCTGTTCAAACCGGGCTCGTACAACGTCGACGTCAACGTCGGCTTCTACACGCAGGTGCTCGGGCTCGGCCTTTCCCCCGACAACGTGACGATCAACGGCGCGGTGCACGCGGAGGCCGACTGGTTCCAGGGCAACGCGACACAGAACTTCTGGCGTGGCGCGGAAAACCTGTCCGTGAACCCCAACGGCGGCACCGACCGCTGGGCCGTTTCACAGGCCGCGCCGTACCGCCGCATGCATGTCCGCGGCAACCTGCAGCTCGACGACGGCGGCTGGTCCAGCGGCGGGTGGATGTCCGACGTGAAGGTCGACGGTCAGGTCCGGTCCGGCTCGCAGCAGCAGTGGATCTCGCGCAACTCGCAGTTCGGGAGCTGGAGCGGCTCCAACTGGAACATGGTGTTCGCCGGCGTCGGCGGCGCGCCGTCGACCAGTTTCCCCAATCCGCCGTACACCACGGTGAACACGACGCCGGTCGTGCGGGAGAAGCCGTTCCTGTACGCCGACAACGCGGGCGCGTACCAGGTCTTCGTGCCTTCCAAGCGCACCAACGCCTCCGGCATCACCTGGGGCGCGGGCCAGCCGGGGTCGTCGCTGCCGATCAGCCGGTTCTTCATCGCGAAGCCCGGTACGACGGCATCGCAGATCAACGCGGCCCTCGCCGAAGGCAAGGACCTCCTGATCACCCCGGGCGTCTACCACCTCGACGAGACGCTCCGAGTCACCCGGCCGGACACCGTCGTGCTCGGACTCGGCCTGGCGACGCTGATCCCGGACAACGGCATCACCGCGATGACGGTGGCCGACGTCGACGGCGTGAAGGTGGCGGGCGTGCTGATCGACGCGGGCACCACGAACTCGAACACGCTCATGGAGGTCGGCCCGGCGAACTCGGCGCAGGACCACTCGGCCAACCCGACTTCGTTGCACGACGTGTTCTTCCGCATCGGCGGGGCCGGCGTCGGCAAGGCCACCAACAGCCTGGTGGTCAACAGCGACGACGTCATCGGTGACCACCTGTGGATCTGGCGCGCCGACCACGGCAGCGGGGTCGGGTGGAACACCAACACCGCCGACACCGGCCTGATCGTCAACGGCGACGACGTCACGATGTACGGCCTGTTCGTCGAGCACTACCAGAAGTACCAGACGATCTGGACCGGCGAGCGCGGCCGGACGTACTTCTACCAGAACGAAATGCCTTACGACCCACCGAATCAGGCCGCCTGGATGAACGGATCGACGCGGGGTTACGCGGCGTACAAGGTGGCGAACTCGGTGACGAACCACGAGGCGTACGGGCTCGGCAGCTACTGCTACTTCAACGTGAATCCGAGTGTGGTGGCTGATCGCGCGATCGAGGTGCCGAGCAACCCGAACGTCCGGTTCCGCAGCATGGTCGCCGTCTCCCTCGGCGGGAACGGGACCATCAGCCGGGTGATCAATGACCGCGGCGGACCCGCGAACTCGGGATCGAACGTGGCCAACCTGGTCGCCTACCCCTGATGACCCCGGTGCGCGCCGTGATGGCGGTCGCGGCGCGCACCGGCCCTTTCACCTGGACCGAAAAGCCACGCCCGAACGGGTGGTGTGCCGCGCGGTCTTCCTCCGGCGCTTCGATACTGGGTTCCCCGTCCGCGTAGAGAGGGAGCCGGAGAATGCCTCTCGTCGGTCTCACCGTCGTCGAACCCCGCCTGGCCTGGCCGCTCGCGGCCGTGCGCGGGGTTTTCGCCATCCTGTTCGGCGTACTCGCGCTCATCTGGCCCGGCGCCACCGTCCTGGCCCTCGCGATCATCTACGGTGTTTACGCGATCATCGACGGCATCGGTGGCCTGATCCAGGCCTTCCGGCCGGGCGACGCCGCTCATCGCGCCGCCTACGGAGTCCTCGGCGCGTTCGGGATCATCGCCGGTGTCCTCGTCCTGATCTGGCCGGGGATCACGGTGCTCGTGCTGGCCCTCCTGGTCGGCTTCTGGGCGATCTTCACCGGCATCGTCGAGATCGTCGCGGCGATCCGGCTGCGCAAGCAGATCGAGGGCGAGGCGTTCCTCATCGCGGCGGGCGCGCTTTCGCTGATCGCGGGCATCGTGATCGTGTTCAATCCGATCGCCGGCGCGTACGGGATCGCGCTCCTCGTGGGGATCTACGCCCTGCTGTACGGCGTGATGCTGCTCATACTGGCCTTCCGTCTGCGCAAACTCACCCAAGCCTGAAAGCCTGTCGCAAGTGGACCCGGGCTCCGGCGTGGCGCAGGTTCGACAGGCTCGGTGAGCCTTCCACCGCGGTCGCGACGGCGAAGCGGTGGCCTTCGCGGGCGGCCGCGGTCAGGCCGTGGAGGAGCAGTCGCGCCTGCGCGCCTTTGCCGCGATGCGGCCGTGGCGTGGCGGATCCGCCGAGGACGACGCCAGGCCCGTGCGAACTCAGTGCCGCGGCGGAGATCGGCACCCCGTCCTCGACCAGCAGCGACCGCCGGATCCGCGGGACGGCGTGCTCGGCCGCCACGAACGCGGCCACGGCATCGCCGCTTTCGTACCCCTCGAGCAGGATGCGGAGGAAGACGTCGATGTCGGGCGAGTCGTCGACGTCCGCGTCCGGCGCCGCGAGTTCGGTGAGCGCAAGGATCGCGATCGGGCGGACACCGGCGGGCACGAGACCGGCGTCGCGGGGGATCAAGCCCGGCGGCAGCACGAGCGTGGGCGGATCGCCGTCCCAGCACGACGCCCCGGCGAGCCGGACGGCTTGCGGCAGGTTCTCCTCGGTGACCCCGGAGATCGTGCGCAGGAACC
The DNA here is from genome assembly GCF_000342005.1 of Amycolatopsis decaplanina DSM 44594. Classification (GTDB taxonomy): domain Bacteria; phylum Actinomycetota; class Actinomycetes; order Mycobacteriales; family Pseudonocardiaceae; genus Amycolatopsis; species Amycolatopsis decaplanina. The sequence continues at coordinate 237,567 of NZ_AOHO01000074.1, read as the reverse complement.
GCAGTTCCGGCGCCGTGGCCAGGACCGCCAGCAGACCGTCCTCGCGCCAGGCGGCGAAACGACCGGCAAGCCCCGCCGCCGTGGCCGCCTCACACGCGATGGCGGCACGGGCGTGAATCACTTCTTCGGCTTCGGTCAGCACGACCCGAACGTAATAGGGCTTAGGCTGATCCGGTGAGCCAGCCGATCCTGTTGACCGTCGACGACGATCCCGCCGTGTCCCGTTCGGTCGCCCGCGACCTGCGCAGAAGGTACGGCAAGGACTATCGGATCATCCGTGCGGATTCCGGTGCCGACGCCCTCGAAGCGCTGCGCGAGATCAAGCTGCGCGGCGACGCCGTGGCCGCGATCCTCGCCGACTACCGGATGCCGCAGATGGACGGCATCGTCTTCCTCGAGAAGGCGATGGACCTGTTCCCGAACGCCCGCCGCGCGCTGCTGACCGCCTACGCCGACACCGACGCCGCGATCCAGGCGATCAACGTCGTCGACGTCGACCATTACCTCCTCAAGCCGTGGGACCCGCCGGAGGAGAAGCTCTACCCGGTCGTCGACGCGCTGGTGGAGACCTGGCGCGCGGTGGGGGAGCGGCCGGTCGACGAGATCAAGCTCATCGGCCACCGGTACTCCTCGCGGTCGTTCCACCTGCGCGACTTCCTGGCGCGCAACGCCGTGCCGTACCGCTGGTACTCCGTCGACGACGACGAGGGCCGCCGGATCCTCGACGCGGCGGACGCGGCGCCGCAGGACATCCCGGTGCTGGTCACACCCGACGGCACGGTGCTGCGCCAGCCGTCCGGCCCGGAACTCGCCGACGCCGTCGGCCTGTCCACCCGCCCCACGCAGGAGTTCTACGACCTGATCGTGATCGGCGGCGGGCCCGCCGGGCTCGGGGCGGCGGTGTACGGCGCGTCCGAGGGGCTGCGCACCGTCATCGTCGAGCGCAAGGCGACCGGCGGGCAGGCGGGCACCAGCTCCCGGATCGAGAACTACCTCGGCTTCCCGGACGGCGTTTCCGGCGCGCAGCTCACCGATCGCGCGCGGCGGCAGGCCCTCAAGTTCGGCGCCGAGGTGCTCACCGCCCGCGACGTCGTGGGCCTGGAGGCACGCGGTTCCGCGCGAGTGGTCATGTTCGGCGACGGGACCGAGATCTCCGCGCATTCCGTGGTGCTGGCCAGCGGCGTCACCTACCGGGCGCTGGAGGCTCCCGGTGTCGCCGAGCTCGCAGGCCGCGGCGTGTACTACGGCTCGGCCGCGACCGAGGCGCCCGAGTGCAAGGGCGAGCACGTCTACATCGTCGGCGGCGCGAACTCGGCCGGTCAGGCGGCGGTGTTCTTCTCCAAACACGCCGCCGACGTCACCATCCTCGTCCGCGGCCAGTCGCTCGAAGCGTCGATGTCGCACTACCTGATCGAGCAGATCGCCGGGATCGGGAACATCCACGTCCGCACCCGGACCACGGTGGTCGAGGCGCACGGCGACGATCACCTCGAACGGCTGACCCTGTGCGAGAACGGCGGCGCGACCGAGACCGTGCCCACGGGTCACCTCTTCATCTTCATCGGCGCGGCGCCGCGCACGGACTGGCTCGGTACGGAGATCCAGCGCGACGACCACGGTTTCGTGCGGACCGGCCCCGATCTGCTCACCGACGGCGGCCCGCCGCCCGGCTGGCCGCTGGACCGCGATCCGCACTACCTCGAGTCGTCCATCCCGGGCGTGTTCGTGGCGGGCGACGTCCGGGCGGCGTCGGTGAAGCGCGTCGCGTCGGCCGTCGGCGAAGGCGCCATGGCGGTCACCCTGGTTCACCGGTATTTGGAGGAACAGTGAGCGTTCTGCCCAGGGAGGAACTGCGCGGGCTCTTCCTCTTCGAGCACCTCAGCGAGGAACAGCTCGACTGGATCGACGAGCACGCCGTACTGGAGCGGTACACCGGCGGCACCACGGTCATGCGCGAGGGCGAACCGGCCACCTGCTTCTACCTCCTGCTCTCAGGCGCGCTGCGGATGACGCGACTCGTCGGCGGCACCGAGGTCGAGACGATCCGGTCCGATCAGCGCGGCGCCTACTGCGGTGCGACGCAGTTCTTCGTGCACCAGGAGACCGAACACACCTACGGCGCTTCGGTGCACGCGGTCAGTGACCTCACCTTCCTGACCCTGCCCGCGGCCGAGTTCGCCACCGAGTTCCGCCGCTGGTTCCCGATGGCTACGCATCTGCTGGAGGGGATGTATCTCGGCTGGCGCAACAGCGACACCGTCATCGGTTCGCGACGGCGGCTGCTGGCGCTCGGTGAGCTTTCCGCCGGGCTGACCCACGAGCTCAACAACCCGGCGGCCGCAGCCGTCCGCGCGACGGCGTCGCTGCGGGAGCGGGTCGCCGGGATGCGGCACAAACTCGCGATGCTGGCGAAGAAGAACGTCGACCCGACGCTGCTGGAGCAGTTGCTCGACATCCAGGAACAGCTGGTCAAACAGGTCGCCTCGGCGCCGAAGCTGACCGCGATGCAGCAGGCCGACCGCGAGGACGAGATCGGTGACTGGTTCGACGACCACGGGATCGACCAGGGCTGGGACCTCGCCGACATCTACGTCCGCGCCGGCCTGACCGTGCCGGACCTGGACCGGCTGCTCGACTCGGTCGGGGAGACCTTCCTCGACGGCGCCGTCCGCTGGCTGGCGTACGCGCTCGAGACCGAGATGCTGATGGGCGAGATCGAGGATTCGACGACCCGGATCTCGGTGCTGGTCGGCAAGGCCAAGCAGTACTCCCAGATGGACCGCGCCCCGCACCAGTGGATCGACGTCCACGAAGGACTCGACTCGACCCTCGTCATGCTGGCGGGCAAGACCGCGCCGGGGATCCGCGTCGTGAAGGAGTACGACCACACGGTCCCGAGGATCCCGGCGTACGCGGGTGAGCTGAACCAGGTGTGGACGAACATCATCGACAACGCGCTCGGCGCCATGGGGGCCGAAGGGACACTTACCCTGCGGACGTCCAGAGTGGACGATCACGTGCACGTCGAGATCGGCGACACCGGGCCCGGTATCCCGGCGGAGGTGCGGCAGCGGATCTTCGAGCCGTTCTTCACCACGAAACCGGTGGGGCAGGGGACCGGCCTCGGCCTGGACATCTCCTGGCGCATCGTCGTCGAACGGCATCAGGGCGACCTTCGGGTCGATTCGGAGCCCGGTGCCACGCGGTTCACCGTGTGCCTGCCGGTCTCGGAGCAGTCCGTGATCTGATTTTCCTTCTGCCCCAACGTTTCGCCGGAAACCGGCGACGTCTTCCGTTCGTCGATCGTTCACTTCGAAATGGCTCGCCCGCGCGTCGAAAGAGTCGAACACCGCGCGGGGTACGGATCCGACCACGGTTCGCGAGGTCATCGGCTCGTTGGTGGGCAAGGTGGCCGCGCGGGCGCAGCGGATCCCGGAGTCCTCTGTGGACGGTCTGCGGCGGATCGCCGAGGTGCTCGACGACCTGCTTTCGCGGCCGGAGCAGTGGGCGGCGAACCCGGACGTCCAGCATGCCGTCACCCGGTTGGCGCGAACGGATCTGCCGCTGTCGGTGGAGACCTACTTGAATCTGCCGTGGTGGTTCGCCGCCGAACGGGGGGCAAACTGTGAGCCGAGCGCGGCGAATCGGCTTAGTCGTCCCGATCAGTGGTAAGCGAAAACAGTCTGCCGGTCATTCTGCATGGGCAAGCCGGATTTCTCGTGGTGGACTGCATGAGGCCGATCCGGTCGTGGTCGGTATTCCGTCTTCCTCAGGGAGTTCAGACGTGCGCAAGTACAGACTCGGGGCGGCCTTCCTGGCCGCGGTAGTGGTGTGCCTCGCCGGTGGTGTCCCGGCGAGTGCCGAACAGCGCGACGATCACTGCGTCGCCGACACGGCCACCGGAGTGATCCGGTGCTTCGACAGCGTCGGCGAATCCCTCGCCGCGGCGTCGGCCGGAGAAGTAGGCGCCTCCGCGACCGTGATCAGCGTGCTGTACGAACACGCGAACTTCGGCGGCGCGAGCGTCGCCGTCACCGGGTCGCCGTGCGTCGAGGGGACCAACCAGACCATCGGCTTCCTCGGCGGCTGGAACGACAAGATCTCCTCGTTCCAGACCTTCCACAACTGCTACATCACGATGTACGCGGACGCCGAATACCAGGGCGACACCCAGGAGTGGTACGCCAACGACAGCGGCAACTACGGGTCGAACATGAACGACCGCGGCAGTTCGGTGGTGTATTCGCGCGGGCCGTCCCGCGCCGAACTGCTCAAGGACTGCGGCCGCGCCACCAAGGATTGCAACGCCCATGTCGACCAGCGCGGCCAGGACTTCTACGGCAGCTGGGGCCGCGTCGACACGGTGTACAACTGCAGCGCCAACAAGATCACCCAGGTGATCGGCAAACGCGACACCCGCAGCGGGAAGAACACGGTGTCGAACGAGATCAGCGTGAGCGCGGGCTTCGAGTTCCTCGTCGACTGGTCGGTCGCGTACAAGCGCACCTGGGGCCAGGAATGGGGCTGGGAGACCAGCGAGAGCGTCGAGACCCGGATCGAGGTCAACCCGGGTTACTGGGCCGGCCTGGACCGCTCACCGGTGATGCGGGTGGCCGGCGGCTCGTACGACATGTGGTACGACAAGCGCAAATGGGGCCACCACCAGTGGTACGTCTGGAACTTCAGTGGTGAGGGCCCGGCGCCCGGTGTCGTGGGCCAGACCAGGACGGTCGGCAAGAAGATGACTTCGGACGAGAAGAAGAAGGTGTGCGGGAAGTCGGCCGGTCTCGTGCGGTCGTCCGCCGGAACGCAGGCGGAAACGGCTGCCGCCACGGCCGCGAAGCCTGCCGCGACCGCGGTGCGCGTCGCGCAGGGACCGCTGCACAGCTGACCCGATGATGGCCCTCGTCACCGCGGCGAGGGCCATCGCCGGTCAACGTCCGCCGAGTCGTGGCAGGGTCAGCGTGGTCACCGCGGTCGTCACCCAGCCGAGCAGGTCGCCGAGCGGGATGGTGGACAGCCGTTCCGGCCATTCCTCCGCCAGCGCTTGCAGGACAAGGTGACCGTCGTGCGCCTCGACCGCGGTGAGCCGGATCCCTTGCGGGAGTTCCGGCAAGGGCAGCACGATCGGCCTGAGGCGGGACGGCGGGCCGAACCGGCGACGTCCGATGTGGACGGACATCGGCCGGAGGACTACGGCGTCTCCCTCCACAGTGGACTCCAGGGCGAGATGTCCCCAGAGAGGCCGCCTTTTCCAGCGGACATGGAAATGCCCGTCGTCGCCGGGGGCCACGATGAGGCTCGGCCGGACCTCGGCCACACGCGCCTGCAGGACTTCGGGGGACACCCGGATCGCCATCTTCACCTGTTCGGGGATGGCGGCCGGGGACGGGAGTGAGCGGAGGCGGACGTTCGACGCCAGGACGGTGATGCGTTCCAGCGGGGTTTCCGGCCAGTCGACGTTCTCCACGACGATGCGGACGTCGCCGACCTTGCCGGTGGCGGCCAGGCTGAGGCTGTCGGCCTGGTAGTCGAGGCCGGTCAGGGTGAGCCCCACGTCGTGCCCGTCCACCTTGGCCGTCAGCCGCCGTCCGACCAGCTGTTCGGTCACGGTCTTCAGTATCGCGGCCGGGGTGACGGGCACGTTCGGCAGCAGCGCCCGCCCGGCGGCGGCCAGGCCGAACAGCTCGGGAAGCGGGTTCAGGTCGAACCATCTGCCGTCGCTCATCCGTCCAGTGTCGCCGAACGGGACGCCGATCGCCGCCGCAGGGGGTCAGCGGGCCGCGAAACGGGCGATCACACCCGCCACGATCACCCAGAACGCCGCGGCCAGACCGTAGTCGAGGATGACCGCGAGATTCGGGTCACTCACCGGGAAGAGGCCCGGCCAGAACAACGCCAGCGGCTTGGCCAGCGCCTGGATGAAGATGAAGAAACCGTTGCCCGCGTTGGCTCCCGCGAGCACCATCACCATGTACAGCAGCTCGATGAAAGCGAACAGCGCGCCGATGCCGGTGATGACGCGCACGGCGGTGTTGCTCCTACTGGTGGTTCGCCATCTGGACATGCCGGGAAAGTTCCCGGATTCCGCCGTGGCAAACGCTTCAACGACCAAGTTGAGCCGATCGGCCGTACCCCGCGTACTGCCCGGAGACGGCCTGTGACGGAGCGGAATGCCGGCTGGGAACGTCTCATGGCGAAGTACCAGCCAGGGCGCGAGTGGATGCTCGACCTGATCGCACCTGCGGGCATTGGGTGCCGGGCCGGCCGACGAGCCCGCCGTGGCCTGGCGGAATGGTGATCAGGCCGCCGTAGTGGCCTTCAGGCCCCGCTGAACGGCGCCGTGCTCTCCCGCAGCACGACCCGCCCCCGGGCCTTCTCGACCCGGGCCCGGCCGGCGCGTTCCGGCAGCATCGTCAGTTCCAGCGCCCGTTCGCCGAGATCCTCCAGCGGGAGCGCCACGGTGGTGAGCGGCGGGGTCAGGTCGCGGATCGTCGGGATGTCGTCGAATCCGGCGAGCGAGATGTCACCGGGCACGCCGATCCCGTGCTCGCGCAACGCGGCGAGCGCGCCCGCGGCCATGACGTCGGTCGAAGCGAAGACGCAGGTGACGCGCAGACCTCGGCGGATGAGCCGCTGAGCGGCCTCGTAACCGCCGTCGCGGGTGAAGGGGCCTTCGACGATGTCCTCGCGTTCCACTGTGACACCCGCCTCGGCGAGGGCTTCGAGGAAACCGCCGACCCGGTCGACGACCGTGGTGAGCAGCGGAGGCCCGGACAGCACGGCGAACCGGCGATGCCCGAGACCGAGCAGGGCCCGCGCCAGGTCGGCGGCGCCTTCCCGGTTCTCCGGCAGGACCGCGTCGGCCCGCAGGCCGCGGTGCCTGCTGAGTACGGCGACCCGTCCGCCGGTCGCGCGGTAGCGGTCCAGTTCCCGGCGCAGGCCTTCCTGACGCTGTCGGTCCTCGAAGCCGGAACCGATCAGGAGCATCGCCCGCACACGGTGTCCGCGCATCATCGAGGTGTAGGCGACCTCACGGTCCGGGTCGTGGAACGTGCTGCCGAGGACGACCTGGAGGTCGTGTCGGTTCGCCGCGCGCATCACCCCGCGCGCGATGCCGGCGAAGTACGGGTCGCCGACGTCGTGGCAGATCACCCCGACCGTCCGGCTGGACGAACGGGCCAGCGCCTGCGCGTGCGCGTTGGGGGAATAGGCCAGCCGTTCGGCCGCCCGCACGACACGATCGCGCAGTGCCGCGCCGACGCTCGCGGTGCCGTTGAGCACCCTGGACGCGGTCGCGAGCGAGACCCCGGCCGCCTTCGCGACGTCGCCGAGGGTGTTCTGGGTCTGTCGGACCATTCGTGCTCCCCCTCGGCTCCTGTGGCGGGCGATTCTACGATATGCCGGAAAGCGCTTTCAGAAGGCGCTTTCGCCCGGAGGGTCACTTGTGCGGTGACTGCTCGGTCAATCGTCGAGCGGTGCGCCTCGCCACTGCCAGCCGGCGCGAGAAGGGCGGCCGGGGAGCTCCGCGCGGTCCGTCGCCCACAGCAACACCGTCCAGGGATCGAGGTCGGCGGCGTCCACCTCCGGGAACATCCGCGCGAGCACTCGAGAACAGACGTCACGTGGCGGATCGAGGGTGACGTCGAGCCCCCTGGCCATGTCCTCGCCGTGGACCAGGACTTCGACGCAGCCCATCCCGGCGAAACCTTCGAGGTCGGCGCGGCCGCTCGGGTGGTACGCGCGGACGTCCGGGGCCATCGTGCGGAGCGTGGCACCCAGGATTCCGCCGCCGACCGTGATGAACTCCAGCATTTCCGACGGAGTCGCGGCCTGGTCGGCGACGGATTCGAAGCAGACGAAACGCGGTGTCGACGGCCGTGCGATCAGCAATCCCGCGTAGGAGATGAGGCAGTCGCCGAGGTGCTCGGCCGTTCGCCAGGCGTTCAGCTCGCCGGTGCCCGGCGCCGCCGACCAGTCACGGCCCGATGCCTGGCGCAGTCCGCCGACCACACTCGTGATCGCGGCGTCGAGGTCGCCGGGGGTGACTGTCATCGTGGCATCAGCTCAAAGGTGTGGGAAACGCGACCGGACCGCGGCGGCCGTTCTTCCCGGCCGCGCGCACACCGAAGAACACGTTGTCCTTCGACAGATCCACTTTAGCCCTCGGTCGTGTCGCCGACCCCGACCGCGTGCGTCCAGTCGGCCGCCGCCGAACACGTCCTGCTCGACAGCGGCACCCGGTCACGGTCTGCGGCCGTCCAGTAGCCGAGGTGCGCACGCTGCTCAACCCTCACCAGAGGGAAGCAACTCCCGCAGCATGGCCAACAGTTCCCGCCGGTCACCGGCGCCCAGTTTCCCCCGGATCCGCGCCATATGGTGCTCCACGGTCTTCCCCGAGATGAACAGTTCGCTCCCGGCCTGTTTGTACGTCAGCCCGTCGACGACCAGCCGGGCGACTTCCAGCTCCCGTTCGCTCAAGGCGCTCAACCCGGTGGCCGCGACGGGTTCCGGGGCCCGCCCTTGGAACTGCCGGGCCGCTTCGAGCAGCTGGACCATCGCCTTCCGGTCCGAGGTCCGGATCGCCGCTTGCCCGGCCAGCCGGGAAGCGTCCCAGCAGAGCCCGAGTTCGTGCAGTTCCGACGAAGACGCGGTGATCGCCTCGGGGTCGACGGTCCCGGTCAAGACCGCGAGCCAGCCGCTCGCGGCGGCGGCGAGGGCCGCCGGATAGCGTCCGCACGGCGCGAAATCGTTCAGCGCGGCCAGATGTTCTCCCGCCGACGCGTGATCCTCGACGGTGATGGCGGCGTGCAGTTCGTGCCAGCGCAGTGTGGCTGTCCACAGTGGAGGGTTGCCCAGCTCGTCGAGCACGGCGTGCGCCCGTTCCAGCTGGCCTGCCAGCTTGGCGCCGGCACCGCCCCGTGCGGCCGCGATCGCGAGTTCTCCCAGCGGCAGCAGCGAATACAGGTCCGGCTGCTGCCGCATCGACGCCTGGTACGCCCGGTCCCAGGAACGTTGCAGGCCGGGAAGGTCGCTCGCGCGCCGTGCCAGGCCCAATTGCAGTGTGGCGGCGAAAAGTTCGTCGCGCGCTTCGAGGCCGTCCGGTGGCATCGAGGCCTCGGCGGCCGTCTTGAGATCGCCCGCGGTCATCGCGACCCAGCCGAGCAGCAGCCGGTGCCGTTTCGCGAGCAGGTCGCCGCCGATCCGCCCGTTCACCGCGCGGCTCAGCACCGACTCGGCCAGCGCGAGTTCGCCGGAATGCAGGCCCACCAACGCCGCGAGGGCCGCAGGGCTGTCCGGAAGAGGTGCGGGCGCGCCCGCCGATTCCAGCATCGAAGCCGCCCCCAGCAGGGCCGACAGCGTCTCCGCGCCGCAGCCCGACACGGAGTCGGTGATCGCCCGCGCCATCCGCGAGGCGGCGCCAGCGAACAGGGTCGGGACTTCCGGGGTCTCCAGTACGCCTCGGGCGGCTTCGAGCTTTCCTGTGCCCAGCAACGCGATCGCGGCGAACGCCTTCGATCCGGCCCGGCCGGACCACTGATAGAGCTCCGCGCTGTGCTCCAGTTCGCCGCGATGCGCCAGCACGGTCGCGGCCACTTCGGCGCCCGCGGCTCTGGCGTCCGTGTCCGACGTGCCGCCGAGCATGCCGTCGCCGAGCCGGAGCGCGGTGTCGAGATCCCCGGCCAGTGCCGCGGCGTGCGCCCAGCCGACGGTGAGCGCCGCGCCGCGCCCACCGGCCTCGGACGCGGCTTCGTAGAACCGCGCCGCGAGTTTCGTGTCGTCGGACATCGCCTCGCGTGCGGCCGCCTCGAAGGCCGCCGCCGCGCTCGCGCCCGAACTTCCCGTTCCGAGCAGGGATCGAGCGAGGTCCAGCACCGGAAGTCCGTCCCGCAACTGGAGTTCCACCAGCCGTTGCAGCACCGTCAGCCGTCGCCCTGGCGAACTCCAGGTCCGGATGGCTTCGGCGGCGATCGGCAGCAGGACGTCGTCCTCGCCGAGAAGACCTGTCGCCCTGGCACTGTCGAAAACCTCGGGCAGACCTTCGCGATCGCGGTTCAGCAGCGCCGCCAGGAGATCGAGATTCCGGCCCGCGCCCGCCTCCGCCGCGATCAGGTAGCGGTGCACGTCGTCGTCCAGTTGCTCCAGCTCACCGCGGAAGTCCGCGAGCCGGCCGGTGACCGCCCGCAGCACGAGCCCCGGCACACCACCGGTCCTGGCGTGGACATCCGCCGCGGTGGCCGCGTCACCGCCCGCGTGCTCGACGAGCCGCCGGACGTCGTCGACACCGAACGCGCCCAAAACCACCGATCTGCCGAAGGAATCGGCGAGCGTACGCAGCGTTTTCGTCCGCGCCGCCGGACGGAAGGCCAGGACGACGGGCGCCGTCGTTTCCTCCGCCCGAGCTTTGATCTTCGTGATCTCGTCATCGTCGAGCTGGTCGGCGTCGTCGACCAGCAGCGCCTCGATTCCGGCGTCCGAGTAGTGACGTCCGAGCAGGCCGAGCAGATGGGTCTTGCCGTGCCCGCCGGGGGCGACGACGGTGACCCGCACCGGGAGCTCCGGGGCGGTCGTCACCTCGTCGAGCAGGCGCCGGGCACCCGGATGGATGATGCCGGGCTTGTCGAGCAGTGCGTTCAACAGCGACCTTCGGGGGATGAGTGGGCACCGGGGGTGGGCGGCGCGCACGAGCTCGATGTGGTGGGAGGGGCTTCGGGACCCTTGTCCGCGGTGGCTTCTCGGGTGGTCAGGGTGAGCAGCAGGGTGGTCGCGGCCAGCACCACGACCGCGGCTCCGGCGACGAGGGGCTTGCGCCGGCTGAGCAGTTTCGCCCCCCCGGTGCGTTCTGGCAAGGGGAACGGGGTGATGTCGACCGGCGGCCGTTCGGGCCGCTCGGTGAGCTCTTCGGGCATGTCGACCCGGGGGAGCAGGGTGGTTTCGACGGTCGCGACGGCGTTCGATCCCGCGCCGCCGGGTTGCGGAAGGTCACGTCTCGCGGCGATGTTGGCAGCGCCGGTCGCCACCGTCAGCACCGGGTCGCTCGAAGCGAAGACGGGGCACGGTGTCCGGCCGGGAACCGGTGGTGCCTCGCCGCAGAGCACGATGCCCGCCAGCACCTGTGGCGGGACCCCCGCGCCGTGCGCGAGTTCGAAAACCTTGCCGACGGCCTCACCGGGGTCGACGCCTTCCACCGTTTTGACCGGCTGCCAGCCGTTGACCCCGGCGGCGGCGATCGTGACGACCGCGCCGTCCGGGCCGAATTCGCAGACGCCGGCGGTGACGTCGCCCTGCGGGGCGAGGTACGCGTGCAGTGCCGCGACGGGTGACGCCACCAGCGCGGCACGGGGGAATCCGGCTTCGGCCAGCGCCCGGCGCAGCAGGTCCCGGCGGAACGAACCCCAGCCGACGGGGTGCGTGAGCACGATGTGGCGGGGTTTCTCGCCGAAGCGTTCGGCCGCTTGATCCACCGCGGCGTCCACGAGGACCGCGCTGAGGGATTCGGCCGGGAACCGCTCGCCGCCGACGATCACGGGGACGTCGTCGCCGACCCGCTCGTGGAACCCGGTGAGCAGGCGGGCGGGCGCGGACCGGCCCGCTTCGACCGCGGCGTCCCCGGTGAGCAGGTAGCCGTCGTCGTCGAGGAACACCGCGGACGCCGCCGCCGGGCCGCGCGCGCCGAGCCACGACGGCTCGGGCACGCCCCAGCCGTCGCCGGAGTCCACGCAGGTTGCGGCGGTGGTGCGGGTCGAGGCGATATCGATGCCGAGGACGTAGGGCAACGAGCATCCTCCTTCGCTTGACCAGCCCCTAAGGACCAAATAGGGCCACTCACCTGAACGGCTTGACCCATCCGGGTGAGGGTTGGCATTAAACCCAACCTGATGCGTCTCGGTTAAGCCCCTAACGCCCTAACGATGTCATACCGATCCCCTATTGGCTGAGTGAGCGACGACCAGGAGTGATCCCCGATGTGCCCAGAGGCACCGGCTCACTAGCTTCGGTGACCTGCGCTCAGCCGTGCCCTCCGGCCGCTGAGCCAGCCCCACCGACCTAGACCCCCAGGAGAGTCCTTTCATGGGTTCCGTCCAGACCCTGCACGACTTCACGCTGAACCTGCTGAACGACACCGCGGCCCGCGCGGCGTTCGCCAACGACCCGCAGCAGGTCCTGGCCGACGCCGGCCTCGGTGACATCAACGCCGCCGACGTGCACGAGGTCGTCCCGCTGGTGCTCGACTTCGTCCCGGTCGACACCGCCACCGACCTCACCGGAACCACCGCGGCCACCGCCGACAACCTGGCGGGTTTCGGCGGCGTCACGAACGTCGTCAACGGCACCGACGGCGAGTGCGCCGACGGCGTCCAGGGCGCGATCGACCAGCTCACCGCGCTGACCGCGGGCCTGCCGGTCGCCGTCCCCGGTGCCGACGCACTGCCGGGGCTGCCCGAGGCCGGTCTCCCGGGTGTCCCGGCCGTGCCCGCCCTGGGCGACCTGCCGGTCGACGTCCCGGGTCTGCCCGCCGTCCCGGCCGTCTCCGACGTGACCGACGTGTCGAACGCCGCCGCCGGCGTGACCGCCCTCGCGCAGAACACCGTCGGCGGCTTCGGGCTGACCGACGACCTTTCGCGTGGCCTCGACGCCGCTTCCGTCGGCCAGGCCGGTGACCTCGCCACCGGTGCCGTCGACACCGCGACCGACCTCGCCCACGACGTCCCCGCCGTGGACGCCGCCGGTCTGCCCGCCGTCGACTCGGTTCCGGCCGTCGGTGACCTGTCCAGCGACCTGCCGCGCGCCGACGGTGTCGCGGGCGGTGCCCCCGACTTCCTGTCCACGGTCGGCGACCTGACCAGCGTCATCGGTCAGACGACGGGCGTCGCGGACGTCACCACCAAGGTGCACGACATCGCGGGCAAGGCGCACGACATCGGCAACGGCAACGTCGCGAACGACGTGACCGACAACGTCGCGACCGATGTCACCGACAACGTCGTGAACGACGTCGCGAACCACGCGGGCGTCAACGACGTGCACGACGTCGTCTCCGGGGTGGCCAACAACATCGGCCACGTGGGCGACCTCAACCTCGGTGCCGGCGACATCGCGTCGAACAACGACATCCACATCGGCTGACCTGAACGTCGCATCTGTGCCAGGGCCCCGCAACCGCACCAGGTCGCGGGGCCCGCACGGCATGTTGGCCCATGCCACATTGATTCCGCGCTTGGTTAAGGGAACACTGCATCCCCGTGACACCCCCCGCCTGGCTCGACGTGCTCAACGAGACCTTGGACGCCTGTGCCGCCCACGGTCGCGCCGACCTGGCCGAACGCCTCCGGCGCAGACGAGACCAGCGGACGCCGGGCACCCGGATCGCGGTGGTCGGTTTTCCCAAGCAGGGCAAGGGTTACCTGCTCAACGCGCTGCTGAACGCACCGGTCTGCGCGGTCGGGGACGCGAGCACGCCCGCCGTTCCCACGGAGATCGGGTACGCCGCCGATCCCGCCGCCACCCTGGTCGGGCACGCCAGGGAAAACGTGCCGGTCGGTCACCTCGCCAAGGAACTCGAGGTCCGGCCGCCCGGTTCACTGCGCCGGGTCGAAGTCGGCCTGCCGCGCGAACTGCTCGGCACGGGGCTGGTGCTGGTGGACACCCCGGCGATAGGGGATCCCCGGTCCCCGCGCACGGCGGCCACCCTCGACGTCGTCGCCGACGCGCACGCGGTGATCCTCGTCTCCGACGCGACGCAGGAACTCCAGCCCGCCGAACTCGCGCTGGCGAGGCACATCCGGACCTGGTGCCCGGCATTGGTGCTGGCGCTGACCAAGATCGACGTGAGCCCGGACTGGCGGGAACTCGCCGCCCGCAATCGCACCGCGCTCTCCGAGACCGGTGTCGTCGCCGACGTCTTCCCCGTGTCCGCGACCGTGCGTCAAGCCGCCGCGAAGGCCGGTGACGCCGTCCTCAACGGACGGTCCGGTTTCCCGGAACTCCTGAACTGGGTGGGAGAACAGGCCGCGCGCCCGATCGAACGCACCCGTGCGCTCGCCGCCGCCGTGAGTGTGCGGGCGGCGGCGGTCGAACTGGTCGAGACGCTGCAGACGCGGCTCAACGCCGTCTCGGAGGACAACGGGATCGACCAGGTCACCCTGCTGCACCAGGCGCAACGGCGCACCGAGGAACTGCGGCGGCAGAACGTCCGCTGGCAGAACATGTTGTCGGACGAGATCACCGATCTGATCTCCGACGCCGAATACGACCTGCGCGAGCGGACCCGGGTGATCGTGCGGCATATCGACCGCACCTTCGACGAAGGCGACCCGGTGCGGATCTGGCCGGATTTCCAGACCTGGCTGGAAGAGAACCTCGCCGAGGCCGTCGAGACGAACTACAACTGGGTGTCCGACCGGTCGACGTGGATCGCGCAAGCGGTCGCCTCGAGTTTCGGGCCGCACTACGGCCAGGCCCCGGAACTCCCGTTGACCGGGTCCGGAGTGGACTCGATCCCCGAGGTCGGTGCCCCCAGGATCGAGCGGTTCAAGATCGGGCAGAAACTCTTCACCGGATTGCGCGGTTCTTACGGCGGCGTGCTGATGTTCGGCCTGGTCACCAGTCTCGCCGGGCTGCCGCTGATCAACCCGGTGTCGCTCGGCGCCGGTGTCGCGTTCGCCACCAAGAGCGTGCGCGACGAAGGCGGGATGCGGCTGCAGCGGCGTCAAGCGCTGGCGAAGGCCGCGGCGCAGCGCCACGTCGACGACGTGTTCATCCGGTTCAGCAAGGAGATCAAGGACGAGATCCGTCAGGTGCAGCGGCGCCTGCGTGACCATTTCGCCGCGCTGTCCGACCGGCTCTCGGAAGAGCTGACACGGCAACGGGAACTCATCATCGCCGGATCCGCCGAACGGGACCGGCGCACCCAGCGGGTCAAGAAGGAGATCGACCGGCTGGCCGCCCTGCACCGCAAGGCCGGGGCGCTCGGCACCGGCGCCACGCCGCGCCGGGAGCTTTCGGCGTGACCGCCCTTGACGTCCGGGAACTGCTGAACGAGGCCGCGGCGCATTACCGGGACCGCCCGCGAGCGGTGGCGATGTTGCGGGAATGCCTGGAGCGGCTGGAAGAACCGCTGCGCGTCGGCTTCGTCGGCACGCCGGGCACCGGGAAGTCCACTTTGGTCTCCGCGCTGGCGGAATGGCCGACGCGGGCCTTGCGCGAACTCGATCTGTTCGACACCCCGGCACCCGCCGAACACGTCGACGCGACGGTGCGTCTGGTGCGCCATCTCGAGCCCGACGAGCTCGCCGGAACCCGGCCGGTGGGCGGTTCGGCGTTCGCACGGCAGACGGCGGTGAATTCGGTGCTGGTGCTCGGCAGGGCCGACGAGGTCGGCGCGGGCCGGATCGACGCCTTGCTCACCGCGAAACAGCTGGCGCGGCGGGCTTGGCGCGAGGACCCGGATTGCGCGGGTTTCCAGGGAGTCATCGCGGTCGCCGGGCAACTGGGCTATGCGGGACGTGCCCTGCGGGACGACGAATTCGAGGTGCTGCGCGCGCTGGCGTCGGTCTCCCGGCCGGAGCTGGAGCGGTATCTCCTGTCCGTGGATTCCTTCGTGGACGATCCATTCCCGGTGCGGGTCCCGCCGGAATCGAGGAAACACCTGGTGTCGCGGTTCGGGCTCTACGGGGTCCGGCTGGCGATCACCCTGATCCGCACCGGCTGCGCGAGCAGGCTGAAACTTTCGGCGGAACTCGTGCACCGCAGCGGCCTCGGCGACCTGAGGGACACGCTCGCGGGGTGCTTCGTCGCGAGGGCCGAAGCGTTGAAGGCGCGCACGGCGGTGCTGCGGCTGGAAGGTCTTCTCGCCGCGGAACCACTCCCGCATGGTGACCGGCTGGCCGCACGCGTGGAGCGGTTCGCCGCGGCCGCGCACGACTTCCGGGAACTGCGGCTCATCGCCGGCATCCGCGGTGGCCGTACGGCGTTGTCCGGGGAGGCCGCCGAGGAGGCCGTCCGGTTGCTCGGTGCGCAGGGGACGGCGCCCACCGAGCGGCTCGGCCTCGAACCCGACGCGGATCCGGCCGAGATCCACGCGGGCGCCGAAAGCGCGCTCGTCCGCTGGCGGCACGAGGCGGAACGGACCGACGCCGCGCACGCCGAACGCGCCGCCGCCCGGGTGATCGTGCGCTCAATCGAGGGACTGCTCAGCCTTTTCGTCGCGTGAGCGAGGTGGGCTGAAAGGGCCCTTCGCCGCGTGAGATGAGGGGAAAGTCCCCTTCAGCCCCCCGGTCAGGCGTTGCCGAGCACCCGGGTCACGGTGATCTCGATGACCACGCGTTCCGGGTTCGGCTTGGGCTGGCGGTAGCGCGCGGCGTAGCGGTTCTCGGCGTCGCGCACCGACTCCGGGTCTTCGCGCAGCACCGCGCGTCCCTCCAAAGTAGACCACCGGGGCCCGTCTATCTGGCACGCGGCGACCGGAATGCCCTTTTCGCCCGCTTCCTTGATCATGCGGGCCTTCTTGGACGAGCGGAACGTGATCACCCTGGCGATCCCGGTCGCGAAGTCCACCGTGACCCCGACCGCGACGACGTGCGGGGTCCCGTCGGGGCGGACGGTGGTCAGGGTGGCCAGATGTCGCTCGGTCCAGAATTCCCGGAAGGTTTCGCCGCGCTCGCTCAGGTCGCTCTTCATGGTGTCAACGCTAGGGCACCGTTCACATAGGCGTCATTTGAGGTAATAGTAAGGAAACTTTCTTAACTCTCTTGTTTTTGGCCGACCCGGGTGTCACTCTCGAAACGCGCCGCCGCCACCAACGACGTTTCCGGAGGAGCCATGAGAAAGACCGTTCGGACAGTGCTGGCCGCGGCCGCGCTGACCGCCGGGCTGGTCGCCACGACCGCCCCCGCCACCGCGGCCACCGCTCAAGGAACCCCTTACCTGCCGGGCGTTCTGCGCCCGTCGGTGTCGCAGGCGACGCAGGACGCGGCGCTCGCCAAGTACTACGACTTCTGGAAGAAGAACTTCCTGACCACCAAGTGCGGGACGGGCACCTACGCGGTCAAGGCGCCGGATGCCGACCACGCCTTCGTGGCCGAGGGCCAGGGCTACGGGATGACCATCGCCGCCATGATGGGCGACAAGGATTCGCAGGCTCGCGCCATCTTCGACGGCATCCTGAAGTTCGTGAAGGCGCACCCGTCGTCGATCGACAAGGACTTGCACGCCGCCGAGCAGGACGAGAGCTGCAAGAGCGTCAACGGAGTCGACTCGGCGACCGACGGCGACCTCGAAATCGCCTACGGCCTGCTCATCGCCGACAAGGTCTGGGGCAGCTCCGGTTCGGTGAACTACAAGTCCGAGGCGCTGCGGATCATCAAGGCGATCAAGCGCAGCGAGGTCAACTCCACCACCAAGTTCATGCGCCTCGCCGACTGGGCGAACGACGCCGAGTACACCAACAGCTCGCGCTCGTCCGACTGGATGCCGGGCCACCTTCGCGCGTTCGAGAAGGTCACTGGCGATTCGTTCTGGGGTCAGGTCCGTACCCGCCAGGAGCAGGCCGTCAGCCAGCTCCAGCAGCAGTACTCCCCGAAGACCGGGCTGATCCCGGACTTCGTCGTCAACACCAACTCCACGCCGAAGCCCGCTCCGGACGGCTTCCTCGAGGACCACGACCCGCACTACGCGTGGAACGCTTGCCGTGACCCGTGGCGGCTCGGCGTCGACGGCATCACCGTCTCCGGCAGCCCGGCGCAGGGTCAGGTGCGGAAGATGAACACCTGGATCCAGCAGTCGACCGGCGGCGACCCGGCCAAGATCACCACCGGCTACACGCTGTCGGGTTCCAAGCTCTCGGGCGAAACCGGCCAGCACCCCTGCTTCACCGCGTCGTTCGCCATCGCGGCGATGAACGACCCGGGCAGTCAGGCCTGGCTGGACAAGCTGTGGACCCGCGTCACCACCTGGACGCCGAACGCCACCGACTACTACGGCACCGGCATCACCGTGCAGGTCCTGCTGATCCTCTCGGGGAACTACATCGCGGTCTGACCGCTCTCGATCAAGGGCCGTTCCGGGCGAGGTTTGTCCGGAACGGCCCTTTTCTGTCGGTGATCGGACAAGATTTCAACTGTGTGTTGACCTCTTCAACAGCCAGTTGTAGCGTCGGCGACCACCCGAGGCACCGTGGAGGTCCGTCATGCCGTCGACGCCGCTCACCCTGACCCGAACCTGGCGCTTGGCCGTGCTCACCGGCGTGGCCGCGCTCGTCACCGCGGCCTGCGGAGGCGGGCCCGACGGCGCCGGCGGCCAGGAACCCGCGGCGTCGGGGGCGCCGTCCGCGATCCCGGACACGACCGCGTTGATCGAGTCCGTCCAGAAGGACGCCGCCGTCGCCGGCACCCTGCCCGCGAAGTACGCGCAGGCCGGGATGCTGCACCTGGCGTCGAACCTGCAATCCGCGCCCAACAACTTCTACGCCGCCGACGGCAAGACCCCGATCGGCTACGAGGTCGACCTCGCCAAGGCCATCGGCAAGAAGCTGGGCGTCACCGTGCACCACCAGGACATGGCGTTCGGTTCGCTGATCACGAGCCTCCAGTCCGGCCGCGTCGATCTCACGATGGCCGCGATGAACGACACCAAGACCCGCCAGGCGCAGATCGACTTCGTCGACTACTTCTCCTCCGGCATCACGATCATGGTCCGCAAGGGCAACCCCGATCAGATCTCCGGCCCGGACACGTTGTGCGGCAAGAACGTCGCGGTGGTGCAGGGGACGAGCCACCAGAAGTTCGCCGAAGAGCAGAACGGCGAATGCACGCGGGCGGGCAAGCCCGCGCTGACCGTGACCGCGACCGATTCCGACACCCAGAACCAGAACCAGCTCCGCACCGGCCGGGTCGCCGCCATCCTCAACGACCTGCCCAGTGCGGTCTACATCTCGCGGACCGCGGGTGAGGGCAAGTTCTTCGAGGTCGTCCCGGGCGAGCCGATCAACGGCGGACCGTACGGGATCGGCGTGAACAAGGAGAACAAGCCGCTCGCGGAGTCGATCCAGAAGGCACTGCAGTCCCTGATCGCCGACGGTGGCTACGGCAAGATCCTGCAGGCCTGGGGCGTCGAACAGGGCGCGCTCAAGGAGGCGAAGCTCAATGGCGGAAGCTAGGCGGTCAACCACCGAGCCGCTGCCGATCGTCCGGCTCAAGCACTGGGGCCGGTGGGTCAGCGCCGTCGTCATCCTCGCGCTGCTGGTCCTGCTCGGGATCGCGCTCGGGAACGCCCAGATCCAGTGGGACTCCGTCCCGGAATTCCTGTGGTACCGGGTGATGGCGGTCGGCCTGCTCAACACCGTGCTGCTCGCGGTGATCGCGCAGGGTTCGGCGATCGTCATCGGGATCGTGATCGCCCTGATGCGCCGTTCGGAGAATCCGGTGGCGCGCTGGTTCGCGGCGGGCTACATCTGGCTGTTCCGCGGGCTTCCGGTGCTGCTGCAGATCCTGATCTGGTACAACCTGGCGCTGGTCTTCGAGTTCATCTCGATCCCCTTGCCGTTCGGCGGCTACCTGCTGCACGAACAGACCAACGTGCTGATCACCGCGTTCACCGCCGCACTGCTCGGCTTGGCGCTCAACGAGAGCGCGTACATGGCGGAGATCGTCCGCGCCGGGCTGAACAGTGTCGACAGTGGACAGACGGAGGCGGCGAAGTCGATCGGGATGTCGCCGGGCGCGACACTGCGCCGTGTGGTGCTGCCGCAGGCGATGCGGGTGATCATCCCGCCGACCGGCAACGACTTCATCAACATGCTCAAGGGGACGTCGATGGCGTCGGTGATCGGCGTGACCGAACTGATCCACGCCGCCAACAACATCTCGTCGAACAACCTGCTGGTGATGGAGACGCTGCTGGCGGCCGCCGTCTGGTACATGGTCGTGGTGACCGTCGCCGGGGTCGGGCAGCACTATCTGGAGCGTGCCTTCGACGCCGAAGACCGGTCGCGCAGCCCGCTCTCCCGCGCCGCCAAGGCCTTGCGCACCGCGCCGCTGGTGAGGAGTGAACGTGTCTGAGCCACTGCTCAAGGCCGTCGGCGTCCGCAAGAGCTACGGTCACACCGAAGTGCTGGGCGGGATCGACCTCGAGGTCCACAAAGGACAGGTGGTCTGCCTGCTCGGTCCGTCGGGAGCCGGGAAGAGCACCTTCCTGCGCTGTGTCAACCATCTGGAGACGATCGACGCCGGACAGGTCTGGGTCGACGGCGAACCGATCGGGTTCCGGCTGCGCAACGGCAAGCTGTACGAACTCAAGGAACGCGAGGTCGCCCGGCAGCGGCGCGACATCGGCATGGTGTTCCAGCGGTTCAACCTGTTCGGGCACCGGACGGCGCTGCAGAACGTCGTCGAAGGGCCGGTGCGGGTGCTCGGGCTGGATCCCGAGGAGGCGCGCGTCCAGGCGCTCGATCTGCTCGACCGGGTCGGCCTCGCGCACCGGGCCGACGCCTATCCGGCGCAGCTGTCGGGCGGCCAGCAGCAGCGGGTCGCGATCGCCCGGTCGCTCGCGATGAAACCGAAGCTGATGCTGTTCGACGAGCCGACGTCGGCGCTCGACCCGGAACTCGTGGGCGAGGTGCTGGCGGTGATGGGTACGTTGGCCGCGGAGGGGATGACGATGGTCGTGGTGACGCACGAGATGGGGTTCGCGGCCGAGGCCGCGGACGAGGTGGTGTTCATGGCCGACGGCACGGTCGTCGAGACCGGCCCGCCGGGGGAGATCCTGAGTTCCCCGAAGCACGAGCGGACCAAGCAGTTCCTGGCACGGGTCCTCGCATGACGCGGATCTCCCCGCGGTACCTGCTGCAGTTCGGCGAACCGGCCGGGTACCTCGACTTCGCCCGGTTCGGTCCGCCGTCGCACGCCGTGCTCGACACGACGGCGAGCCTGCTCGACGCCTCGACCAAGGCAGGCCCGTCCACTGTGGACGATCTGATGCGGCAGGAGACCAGGGCCAAGGCCGCCGCCGCGCGACTTTCCGGCAGCGACACCGACCACACGGTGTTGCTGCCGCACACCAGTCTCGGGCTGTTCCAGGCGGCGTTCAACGCTCCCGGCGGTGAGGCGCTGGTGTCGGTGGCGGAGTTCCCGGCCAACACCTACCCGTGGGCGCGCGCGGAACAGGCGGGACGGCTGACCGTGCGGCGGCTGCCGCTGGGAAACGTCACCGCGGACGCGGTCAAGGCGGCGCTGACGCCGGAGACGTCGATGGTGAGCGTGAGCGCGGTCGACTTCCGCACCGGGTACCGCGCCGATCTGGCGGCCATCCGCGAGGTGGTGGGGGACAGGCTGCTCGTGGTCGACGGGATCCAGGGCTTCGGGGTGACCGAGGCGCCATGGGAGGTCGCGGACGTGCTCGTCGTCGGCGGGCAGAAGTGGCTGCGGGCGGGCTGGGGCACCGGCTTCGCAGTCCTGTCCGACCGCGCGCTGGAACGGATGGAACCGATCCTGTCCGGCTGGACCGGCGCCCGTGACCCGGGACTGTTCGACGACGAGATCCATCCGGCCGACGACACCGCGGCCGCGTGGTCGATCTCGAATCTGAGCCCGATCACCTCGGGCGCGTTCGCGGCCGCACTGGAACTGGTCGAGGAGGCGGGCGTCGGGGCCATCGCCGGGCGCGTCGCCGAACGCGTCGGTGAACTCGAAGAGGTCGTGAAGTCCGTCGGTGGAGAAGTGGTTTCGGCCGTCGACCGGCGGGCCGGGATCCTCGCCTTCACGCTGCCGGGGCACGCGGCCGAACAGGTGGGTTCCGCACTGGCGAACGCCGGGATCGCCGCGACCGTGCGGCCGGAACACGTCCGCCTGTCGCCGCACGCGTCCACTCCGGCGAGCGCGGCGGAACAGGTGCGGACGGCGTTGGAACGGCTGAAGAAACCGGTCGCCGTGGTCGCTTCCGGCGTTCCCGCCGTCGAAGTGGCGTCGACCGACCTGCTCACCGCGCTCGTCCCGGCGGTGCACGCGCTCGCGGCGATGCTGGGGCCGGGCAACGAAGTCCTGCTGCACGATCTGAGCAGGCTGCCGGACTCGATCGTCGCCATCGCGGGCGACCTCACCGGCCGGACGGTCGGCGGTCCGATGACGGATCTGCTGCTGGGCCTGGTCCGTCGCGGCACCACACAGGATCTGACGAACTACGAGACCCACGGTCCCGACGGGCGCGCGATCCGGTCCTCGACACTGTTCCTGCGGGACGCCGACGGCGTCGCGATCGGCTGCCTGTGCGTCAACCGGCTGACCGACGGCACGCCGAAGGCCGACGGGCACGAACCCGAGACGTTCCCGCCGGACGTCGACAGCCTGCAACGGTTCCTGATCGGGCGCGCGGTGACGAAGGCCGGGATCCCGGTGGACCTGATGAAGAAGCGGCACAAGGCGGCCGTGGTCCGGGAACTGGACGAGGCGGGGTTCTTCCTCATCAAGGACTCGGTGGACCACCTCGCCGGGGAACTCGACGTCACGCGGTACACGATCTACAACTACCTGAACGAGATCCGGGGCACCTGAAAGGCGGCGGTGACGGGATGGGTCAAGTCTCGTGAGTGGTGAGGACGGTTAGAACCGTCCTCACCACTCACGAGAGTCACGCGAGGAAGGACTCCACGGCATCGGCGGCCCGGTCGATCCCACCGTTCCCGCGCGTCTCGGCCCGCACCTCGGCGAGGCGCGCGGCCACCGAGGGTGACCCGGCCACCCGCTCGACCGCGGCCCGCAACGTCGAGGCCGTCACCTCGTCGGCCGGAAGCTGCTCACCGACGCCGAGTTCCGCCAGTTTCGCGGCGTTGCCGAAACCGTCGGTGGCCAGCGGGATCGCGACGGTCGGCACGCCGTACCACAGCGATTCCGTGCTGCCGCCCATGCCGGCGTGCGTGATGAACGCCGACGCGGCCTCCAGCACCGCGAGTTGCGGGACGAACGCGTGCACCTCGATGTGCTCGGGCAGCGGCCCGAGTGCGGCCGGATCGGTCTGGCCGACCGAGATGACCACGTGCCAGTCCGAGTCGCGGAACCCGTCCACGCAAGCGCGGAACAGGTCGAGCTGGTCGGTGAACGCCGTGCCGAGCGACATCAGCAGGACCTTCTTGCCGCCTCCCGGCGGGGTCCAGCTCCGGTCGGCGAGACGTTCCGGGTCCAGTGCCGGGCCGACGAACCGGACCGACGAGGGCACCCGTTCGACGTTCGGCTGCATCGCCCTCGGCAGCAGCGCCAGCACCTGCTTCGGGTGGGAGATCCAGTCCCAGGCGTCCGCCTCGATCCCGTTCTCGGTCAGCCACCTGGTGAACGTGGCGAAATAGTCCTTTCCGGAGGGTGAGGTCCGGATTTCGGTCAGGATCTCGCCCATGTCCTCTTCGTAGCCTTCCCAGGCGACGTAGGTCGGGGACAGCTGGACGGCAGGCACGTCGTAGCGCCTGGCCAGCAGCGGGGCCGGCAGCCCGCCGATGTCGTACAGCAGCAGGTCCGGGCGGTTCTCGTCGTAGAAATCGGTCAGCACCGGCATCGCCTGGATGCCCTCGTCGAGGAACACCCGCATCTGCGACGCCGGATCCTCCGGCCACGCCGACTGATCGCCGAGCGGAAGGATCGACGGGTGCGAGACGACCTCGGCCCCGGTCGGTTCGATCAACCCGGTGAGTGGTTCGCCCACGACGTAGCTGACCCGGTGCCCGCGAGCGACCAGCTCACGGATGATCGCCAGCGAGGGATAGATGTGGCTCGGCGCGGTGCAGCCGATCATGGCGATGTGCTTGTTCTGCATGATGTCCTGTCCGGATCCGTGAAGGGACGTCAGACGGCGCGCAGAAAAGGGGCCTCCCGGTCGCGGGCGGCCCTGCGGTCACGCCGTCTCAGGCGGTGCGCATGCGGATGTGGCAGATCATGATCGAGATCCTAGCGCGCCCCGCGAGGCCTCCCAACCGATTAACCTGTTGCCCGGTTTGCCGCGATCGGGACCCGCCGTTGGTAGGACCCTTCGCCGGAAGGCTTCCGCAGGTCACGGATGTGGATAGGGTTTCGGGGCTTTCACCTTTGGAGGGAAAGGGAGAAACCTTGAGACGTGTTCTCATCACCGCGCTGACCGTGGCCACGCTCGCGTCGGTCGCGGTGACTACTCCGGCCTTCGCCGCGGAAGAGGCGCAACCCGCGGAGACGATCACCTGGGGAGCGTGCACCGACCCGGCGTTGATCAACGCCGGCGCCGAATGCGGCTACCTGCCGGTTCCGCTGGACTATGCGAAACCGCGCGGCGAGAAGATCCAGCTCGCGCTCAGCCGCGTCAAGCACAAGACGCCCGAGGCGCAGTACCAGGGCGTCATGCTCACCAACCCCGGCGGTCCCGGTGGTTCCGGGCTGCTGCTCGCCACCCGCGGTACACGCGTGCCGAACCACGCCGGCGACGCCTACGACTGGGTCGGTTTCGACCCGCGCGGTGTCGGCTCCAGCAAGCCCGCGCTGTCGTGCATCCCGGACTACATGGACTACAACCGGCCGAACTACGTGCCGACGACGCGACAGCTGGAGAAGACCTGGCTGCGGCGCTCCAAGTCCTACGCCGACGCGTGCGCGGAGAAGAACAGCCGTGCGCTGCTGGAGAACATCAAGACGACCGACACGGTCAAGGACATGGACAGTATCCGCCAGGCGCTCCGCGTGGAGCAGCTGAACTTCTACGGGTACTCCTACGGCACCTATCTCGGCCAGGTCTACGGGACGCTGTTCCCGCAGCACGTCCGCCGGATGGTCCTCGATTCCACCGTGGACCCCCGCAACGTCTGGTACCAGGCCAATCTGAACCAGGACGTGGCCTTCGACGTCAACCTGAACATCTGGTTCGGCTGGGTCGCGCAGCACGACGACGTCTATCACCTCGGCAAGACGCAGGCCGCGGTGAAGCAGGTCTTCGACGAACAGTTGAAGAAGCTGGCCGCGGTCCCGGCCGGTGGCTACATCGGGCCGGACGAGTTCATCGACGTCTTCCAGCAGGCGTCGTACTACCAGCTGCGCTGGACACTGCTCGGTGACGCGCTCGCGAAGTTCGTCAACAAGGGCGACTGGCAGACGATGAAGGGCCTGTTCGAGGCCTTCGGCGGACGGGGCGACGACAACGGGTACGCCGTCTACCTCGCCGTCCAGTGCACGGACGTGAAGTGGCCGCAGAGCTGGCAGCAGTGGAAGCATGACAACTGGCGGACGTATGAGAAGGCGCCGTATTTCACGTGGCAGAACGCCTGGTTCAACGCGCCCTGCCTGTACTGGCCCGCGAAGCCGGGCAAGCCGGTCAAGGTCGACGGCGCGAAGGTGCCGAGTGTGCTGATGATCGGGGAGACGCTCGACGCGGCGACGCCGTACGAAGGCAGCCTCGAGGTGCGTAGCCGGTTCCCCGGTGCTCGCCTGATCGGTGAGCCGGGTGGCACGAGCCACGCCATCACCCCGCGCGGCAACGCGTGCGTCGACAACCGGATCGCCGACTACCTGGCGACCGGGGCCCTGCCCGATCGCAAGCCCGGGCGGACGGCCGACGTCGAATGCGCGCCGCTGCCGCTCCCGGTGCCTGCCCCGGCACCCGCCGCGGCTCTCTCCCGGGTGCCCGCCTAATCGAAGTACACGAAGGCCCCCTTCCTTGCGCCTAGGTACAGGAAGGGGGCCTTCATGTACTTCCGCGCCGGTGCTCGCGGCGTGGCTGGTGTTGCTTGCGATCGTGGCGATGGCGAGGTTCCGGCTTGACACGGCGGGACTGTGATCGCGTGTTAGCTTTCCGAGGTGCGGGAGGATCAGCGGGCGGTGCCTGAGCGGGACGACGACGAGCGGCCGGTGACGCTGGTCGAGCTGACCACCCGGGGTCGTGCCGCGTTCGAGGAGTACACGAAGGCCCTGCACCGTCTTCTCGAGGTGCCGGGCGATGGGCGGGTATGACCGGTGGGTCATCCACCTCGACATGGACGCGTTCTACGCCTCTTGTGAGCAGCTGACCCGGCCGACCCTGGCCCACCGTCCCGTCCTGGTCGGCGGCGCGGGCCCGCGCGGCGTGGTCGCCGGGGCGAGTTACCAGGCGCGCGAACACGGGATCAAATCGGCGATGCCGATGTCGCAGGCCCGGCGGCTGCTGCCGCCCAACGGGGTCATCCTGCCGCCGCGGTTCAAACTGTACGAACTGCTGAGCACCCAGGTGTTCGACCTCGTCGCCCAGTACGCGCCCGTGCTGGAACGGATCTCCCTCGATGAGGCCTTCGCGGAGCCACCTTCGCTGGCCAGGGCCTCGTCGGACGAGGTACGGGAGTTCGGTGCGCGTCTGCGGGAGCACATCCGGACCGAAATCGGCCTGGTGGCGTCGATCGGGGCGGCGTCCGGGAAGCAGGTGGCGAAGGTCGCGTCGGATCTGGCGAAACCGGACGGGCTGCTCGTCGTCGACCAGGGCACCGAACGCGACTTCCTCGCGCCGCTGCCGACCAGGGTGCTGTGGGGGATCGGCCCGGTGGCGGAAGGGAAACTGCGGGCGATCGGCGTCCGGACATTGGGCCAGCTGACCGCGCTCTCCGACGCCGACGCGGTGTCCACTTTGGGCAGTGTGGTCGGGCGGGACCTGCGTCGGCTGGCCACGGGCGTCGACGACCGGCCGGTGTCCGACCGCGCGGAACTCAAGCAGGTCAGCGCGGAGACGACCTTCGACCGGGACCTGATCGACCTGCCGAGCCTGCGGCGCGAGGTCCGCGACCTCGCCGTGCACGCGCACCGGCGGCTCGTCAACGCCGGCCGGGTGGCGCGGACGGTCGTGGTGAAACTGCGGCACACCGACTTCAGCACGGTGACGCGTTCGGAGACGATGGCCTCGCCCACCGACGAATTCGACCAGCTCGCCGCGATGGCGGAACGGCTGCTGATCGACCCGACCGAGTTCGGCGGGGTGCGGCTGGCCGGGGTCGCGTTCTCCGGGCTTTCGGTGCCGCATCAGGATCCGCTGTTCACGCTTTCCGTTCCGGCCGCCGATGTGCCCGCCCTCGAGCGAGCGCCGGCGCCGGTGGCCGTGGTCTCGTCGAGCTGGCGGCCCGGGGACGACGTCGTGCACGATTCGTTCGGAACCGGCTGGGTGCAGGGGGCGGGGCACGGGCGGGTGACCGTCCGGTTCGAGACGCGGTCCAGCGGGCCGGGTGTGGCGCGGACCTTCCAGCAGGAGGATCCGGCACTGCGCCGGGGAGAACCCGGTGACTGCCTGGCCTGACGGTGACGCCCCCTCGGACGGCGACAGGCCCCGGTGCCCAGGTGTCCTCGGTGACTTCGGTTGAGTGTCGCGTCTACTCGGCGTAAGGCAGGATGGAGCGGACTGTCACCCGATCGAGGGAACCGATGTTCAGCTCCCGTGCCCGTCAGACCACCGCCCTCGTCGGCATCGCCGTCCTGCTCGCCGCGTGCGGGGGCGCCCCTGAACAGCAGCGGCCACCGTCCGCCGCTTCCGAGGCGCCGCGGGAGAGCCAGGCGCCGGACGGGTCGTTCACCGTGGTCGCGACCGGCGACGTGCTGATCCACCCCGCGCTGACCGATCAGGCGAAGGAGGACGGCAACGGCAAGATCGACTACCGGCCGCTGCTGGCCGGGATCAAGCCGCTGATCTCCGGGGCCGACCTCGGCATCTGCCACCTCGAGACCCCGCTCGCGCCGAAGGGTGGGCCGTACAGCGGTTACCCGTCGTTCTCCGCGCCGCCCGAGATCGTCGACGCGCTCAAGGACACCGGGTACGACAACTGCTCGACGGCGTCCAACCACACGATCGACCAGGGCGTGGACGGCGCGACCCGGACCCTCGACAAACTCGACGAGGCGGGGATCAAGCACACCGGATCGGCGCGTTCGGCCGAAGAGGCGGAGAAGCCGCTGATCGTCGACGTCAACGGCGTCAAGGTCGCCCAGATCTCCTTCGCCTACGGATTCAACGGGATCAAGGTGCCCGCGGGCAAACCCTGGTTGGTCAACCAGATCGACGCCGAAGACGTGATCGCCGAGGCCAAGGCCGCGCGGAAGGCCGGCGCCCAGGTCGTCCTCGCGAGTCTGCACTGGGGCACCGAATACCAGCACGAGCCGACCGCCGAACAGCGCTCACTGGCGAAGAAACTCCTCGGCGACGACTCGATCGACCTGATCATCGGCCACCACGCGCATGTCGTGCAGCCTTTCGAGCAGATCAACGGCAAGTGGGTCGCCTACGGCCTCGGCAACAGCGTCGCACGGCATTCGGAGCCGAAGGGCTCGACCGAACAGGGTGCGGCCGCGCGGTTCCGGTTCGTGCGGGACGGCGAACGCTGGAAGGTCGGCAAGGCCGAATACGTCCCGACGCTGGTCCGGCTCGGCCCGCCGATCCGGCTGCTCGACCTGACCGCGGGGCAGGCCGGGAACGCCGGCGCGGAAGCACTCAAGGCCACCGACGAGGTCGTCCTCAGCCGCGGCGCCGGCGACCGGGGATTGACCCGTCCCGGACGCTGATTCCCTCTTCGGCCGACAGAGGTGGGCCGGGCTCTTCCCCTCCCCCGGCCCACCTCTGCCTTACCGCGCCCGCCTTCAATATCGTCGCCGCACCACCAGTTTCGCGAGGGCCGCGAGCTCGGCGCCCGGGCGGGGCGCCGGGTTCGCGACGGCGAGATGGTGCAGCGCGCCGGTCAGGAGCGCGTCGGCCTGCTCCTGACTCCAAGCCCGGCCGCCCGCTCGTTCCACCAGCTCCGCCGCGTGGGGCAACTCCGCGGCGTCGAGGTTTTCCTTGCGGTACAAGGCATCCAGTTGTCGCCCGGCATCCGTCCCCGAGTGGAGCGCGGCCACCACCGGCAGGGACTTCTTCCGGTTGGAAAGATCCGAGTGGATCGGTTTCCCGGTCACTTCCGGATCACCCCAGATCCCGAGTAGATCGTCGATGTGCTGGAACGCCAGCCCGAGTGCCCTCCCGTACTCGGTCAGCCGGTCGACTTGATCCTGCCTCCCTTCTCCGGCCAGGGCGCCGAGCGTGCACGACGCCCCGAGCAACGCCCCGGTCTTCCCCTCGGCCATGCGTACGCATTCGGCGGTGTCGACGTCACCGCGTTCTTCGAATTTCAGATCAGCGCTCTGCCCCTCCAGAAGATCGATCACGGCGGCGCTGAGCACCCGCAGCGCGGTCTGCCCGAACGGGGACAGCACCTCGAAGGCCCGGCAGAGCAGGGCGTCCCCGGCGAGGATCGCCGCGCCGGTGCCGAAAACGGTCCAGGCCGTCGGGCGGTGCCGCCGGGTGGTGTCGGAGTCCATGACGTCGTCGTGCAGCAGGGAGAAGTTGTGCACCATCTCCACCGCGACTCCCACCGGGACGGCGATCTCGGCGTCGCCGCCGACCGCCTGCGCCGACAGCAGCGCCAGCGCGGGCCGCAGGGCCTTTCCACTGTCCGAAGTGGACGGACGGCCGTGCTCGTCCCACCAGCCGAAGTGGTAGCCGGCGATGAGCCGCATCGATTCGGGCAGTCCGTCGACGGCGTCGCGCAGCGCCGGGTCGAGCAGATTCCGGCTCCAGGTCAGTACTTCGCCGGCGGGCCGGGCGCCGGTATGGGTCTCGATGGTCGTCAACGGACTCCCTTTCAGTCGACCCGGTGAACTGCTGTTTCGCAATTCGCGGATACCCATTCGAGCGGGGCGGGCGCAAAGTCAACATAGCAAGGGGCAATGCTCGGACAAACAACTCGATCGGGTCTCCGGAGAGGTTCACCTGTTTGCCGGACGGAGCCGGACGCGCGAACCGAGGCGGCCGTTCGGGTGCCGAAGCGGCGTGAAATTTCGGTATACGGTGTGGTCGGTGACGTCTCGTGGTGACTGCTCACTCGGTCGTGAAGCCGCGCTCTCCGACCGGTGATGGGCCTTTCCGGCGCGTATCGGAAATCGTTTCGCGGTATGAGAAATTGGGCCGAGCCGGTGATGATCGACTTGTGATTCGTCCGCCGCTGGTATGAATTGATTCATTCGGTCTTTTCCGCTTGTCGAAGCGTGAACTAGTTTCAGCAGTCTCCACGGGAAGGACTCGAATGGGCATTTACCTGACCGGCATCGCCTGGGTCGTCGGCGCGGCGGCCCTCGCGGGATTCGTCGGCTACCTCGTCCGCAAGTTCGGCTGGGACGAGGGACGACCCGACAACAACGACGCCGCCGGACAGGTGTTCACCATCGTCGGCGGGCTGCACGCCGTCCTGGTCGCGTTCGTCCTGATCTCCCTCTTCGACTCCGCGAGTGCGGCGCGCGAGGGCTCGTACCACGAGGCGGACAGTCTGGTCGCCGCCGTCTGGGCCGCCGATTCGCTGGGGACCGAGGTGAAGGCCGAGGTGCGGAAACTGAGCGCGGAGTACATCACCACGGTCGAGCAGAACGAGTGGCCGCGGATGGCAGGCGGTAAGGAGACCATTCCCGACACCGGCTGGACGCAGCTCGACCGGTTGCGCAAGGCGGTGGACAAGGCCTCCTCCGACGACGACTGGGTCCGCGAGCGCAAGGCCGAGGCATCCGCCCAGCTTTGGCAGGTCTACGAGGCCAGGCAGGAGAGGCTCAACGCGGTCGAAGGCGGCCGGGTCGGCGGCGTCGTCTGGTTCGCGCTGATCCTCGGCAGCCTCATCTCGGTGCTGCTGCCCAACCTGTTCGGCGGTACCCGGCTGGCCGCGCACCTGGTCATCGTGTCCACTCTGGCCGGCACGGTCACGTTGCTGCTGTTCGCGATCTACCAGCTGCAGAACCCGTTCGGTGGCGGCGTTCGGATCCCGCCGGACGCGTTCACCGCCGCGCTCGCGAGGGTCTCCTGAGCCGGTGACCGCTGTGGACCTGGTGACCCGGACGGCGGCGACGGCTGCCGTCGCGGGACTGGTGGGGGCGTCGGCGCTGCTGGCCCCGATGGCCGCGCGCGCCGCCGAATCCTGCCTGGTGGTGCAGGCGGAGACAGGGGCGTACGAAAAGTCGAAGCTGCGCTGGCTCGACGTCGGCTCGGGGACCACTTCGCGAGTGACCGATCCGGGCTATCGGCTCAACGCGCTCGGTTACTCCGCGACGCGGGACCTGGTCTTCGGCGTCGCCGAAGGACTCGGCCGGGGCGCGCACGCGGTGACGATCGACCGTGACGGGAACACCCAGGACCTCGGCCCGATCGCACGTGCCGGGAACCGGCTGCCGGTATGGAGCCCCGTCGCGGGGGTGACCGCCGGTGCGATCGGCGGGAATTCCTGGTACCTGCTCAGGAACGGCACACTTTACACAGTGGACTTGACGCCGGGGGAGCGGTACCTGCGGGTGATCGGGACGGTGTTCCTGCGGCCGATCACACTCGCCCACGACGTCAACGATTTCGCATACCACAACGGATTGCTCTACGGCGTTTCCACCACCTGGCGCGGAAAGGGCGCCGTGATCACCATCGACCCGGCGTCCGGCAAGGTCCTCGAAGCCGAAGACGCGCGTTTCCCGCCCGCCGACGTCTACGGCTCCGTCGTGCTCGGCCGCGACGGTGCCATGTACGCCACGGCGAACCGGATCGGCGGGCGCAGCGTGCTTTACCGCCTGGATCGAAGCGGGCAGGTGAGCGAGGTGCGTTCGGGGCCGCCGCTGGCGGGATCGGACGCCGCCGGCTGCCTCACCGCACCCGAGGTTCCCGAGCCGCCGAAGCCGAAACCGCCCAAGCCGACACCGACACCCACGCCTACGCCTACGCGGTCTCCCTCTCCGACGCCGTCGCCCACCCCTGCGCCCAGTCCGTCGTCTTCACCGAGCCCGGCACCGACTCCCTCTCCGGCACCGTCGTCGAGTCCGGTGCCCACTCCCGCTCCTCAGGTGATCCCGCCGCCCGTTCCCGCGCCGAAGCCGTCTCGTTCGGCCGCGCCCAAGGAACGGAAGGCGGCGGCGGAGACCGATTCCCATGCCCGCACCAAGGAGAAGCGGCGGTGGGGGCTGACCGCGCTGGTCCTCATCCTCGGCGGCGGCGCGGCGGCGGGTGCCGTCCGGCGGGCCCGGTGAATCAGTACTTGAACTGGTCGACGTTCTCGCGCGTGATCAGCAGCGGGTCGCCGAGCAGCACGGTCTTCGTGCCTTCCTCGTACTTGATCGCGGGGAGTTCGAGGTTGACCTTGTTCGACGGGCCGAGCCGTTTGCCCTCGGCGATCTGCTTGCCGGCCCAAGCGGTGAGGTAGCCGAGCGATTCGACGTTCCACAGCACCGAAAGCGACGCGGAACCGTCCAGCAGGTACGGCTTGATCGCCTGCGGCGTCCCGACTCCGACGGTGAAGACGCGGCCGATCTTCTGCTGCGACCGGACCGCCTCGGCGACGCCGGGCGCGGACGTCGTGCATTCGCCGACCAGACCGGTGAGGTCCGGGTACTTGGTCATCAGCTCTTTCGCCAGCGCGGTGGCGTTGTCCTTGTCCTCGCCGGCGTAGACCGTCTCGACGAGCTGTGCATGGGGGTACTCCGTAGCCGTATAGGCACGCTGAACGGCGATCCACGCGTTGAGGTTCTCGGCGGTCTCGCCGCAGGAGACGATCGCGTACTTGCCCGCGTTCCCCATCTTCTTCATCAGGGCGTCGGTGAGTGCCTTGCCGATGCCCTCCGGGGTCGCCTGGTTGACGAAGAGTTCGCGATCGGTGCCGGGCGCGTCGGTGTCCGAAGTGATCACATGGACGCCCTTGGCTCGCGCGTCGGTGATCGCGGGCGCGATGGCCCTGGGATCGTTCGGGGCGATCGCGATGACGTCCACCTGCTGGTCGACGAGGCCGCGCACGATCGAGACCTGCGCCGCGGGGTCCACCGTGAGCGGACCGGTCGAGGTCCATTCGATACCGAGCTGCTTGGCCGCGGCCTGCCCGCCGGTGTTCATCGCCTCGAAGTACGGGATGCCCGCGACCTTCGGCACGAACGCGATCCGGATCGGCTTGGCCGCCGTCTCCGCCGGTTCTTCGCTTCCGCAGCCGGTCAGCCCGAACACCATGCCCAAAGCGAGCACAGTGGCAACGACGAGCGTTTTCGTCGGCCCTCGCATCCCCACCCCATAGTCACGAACTACCTGAACCAGCCGATCGGTCTACGCACGGTGGAGACCTCCGGCGAAACTAGGGTCTCCGGTTACCCCGGTCAACCGGATGAGCGCAAAGGGTTACGAAAGTGAGTTGATCGAGCTGGGCCGATTACCAAGTCGGCCGGTGGATGTGACGCTGAGTCATCGAGAGAGATGGGGATCACTGCGCGATCTATACGGGTGGGGGGTATGGTTCCCCGCATGAACGAGACACGGCATGGAGCAAGCTGGTCGATGGCGGCGTCGGCGACCCTGCACTGCCTCACCGGCTGTGCGATCGGTGAGATCCTCGGCATGGTGATCGGCACGGCGCTCGGCCTCGGCAACCTGGCGACGATCATCCTCGCGGTGGCGCTCGCTTTCGTCTTCGGCTACGCGCTGACCATGCGCGGTGTCCTGAAGTCGGGCCTGCCGTTCGGCACCGCGCTCAAGGTGGCGCTTGCCGCCGACACCGTGTCGATCGCGGTCATGGAGATCGTCGACAACGGGGTCATGCTGGTGGTGCCGGGCGCCATGGAAGCCGGTCTCACGAGTCTGCTGTTCTGGGGCGCGCTGGCGTTCTCGCTGGCCGTCGCGTTCGTGCTGACGGTGCCGGTGAACAAGTGGATGATCGGACGCGGTCTTGGACACGCGAAGGTCCACGCGCACCACGGTGGACACGGTGGACATGAGGGGCACGAAGGTCACGGTGGACACGAGGGGCACGGTGGACATGAGGGGCACCACGCGCATTGAGTGCGGTCTCGTGAGTGGTAAGGACGGTTCTAACCGTCCTTACCACTCACGAGACCCACCACGGTCCGCCGCTCAGGTCGCCTGAAGTACGTGAAGGCCACCGCCAACGTCGCGAAAGCCACTTTCAGGACATCCAACGTCGCGAAAGTGGCTTTCGCGACACGCCCCGACACCACGAAGCCACCTTTGCCTTACCCCTCAATAGAACCGTCCTTACCACTCGCGACCGGCTCGAATCAGGCGCTCGACAGGTCGATGGCCTTGTCGATCTCCTTCGGCATCAGCACCCGCAGAATGCCCTCCAGCAGGTAATAGTCGGCGTAGGGCAACGAAACCTCGACGCCGTCCTCGGCCGGACGGTTTCGCGTGCCCCGCGCCACGATCGCCTCGGCGCGGGTGGATTTCGTGGTCAAGCAGGTGTCGCACAGCGCGGTGAGGATCCGGATCGCCGCCTCGCGGTACTGGGGCCGGTTCGCGACCTTCGCCAGGTCGAGCAGGCCGCACGCCATCACGGCGCCGGCGGAGGAGTCCTTGATGTCGTACGGTGCCTGCGGCGCGAGGTAGTCCCACACCGGCACGTTGTCCGGGGTGAGGGCATGCAGCGCGAAATCGGCCAGGCGTTGCGCGGTCCGCAGGAACAGCGGGTCGCCGGAGCGCCGGTACATCGTGGTGAATCCGTAGATCGCCCAGGCCTGGCCGCGGGACCAGCAGGACGTCGGGCTGTAACCCTGCACGGTGTTCGGGCCGATCTCGGCGCCCGTGGCCGGGTCGAAGTCGAACACGTGCGGGGTCGAACCGTCCGGGCGCAGGAAGACCCGCTCGGTGGTCTTCGCGTGTGAGACGGCGATGTCGAGGTACTTCCGGTCACCGGTCTGCTCGCTCGCGAAGGTCAGCAGGTCCAGGTTCATCATCGTGTCGACGATGACCCGGCCGGCGTTGTCCGGGGTGCCGAGTGCGCCCCATGCCCGGATGAACTTCCCTTTTTCGTTGTAGCGCTGGATGAGCGACGCGGCCGCGTTGAGCGCGCCGTCGCGCCACTTCTCGTCGCCGGTGAGCCGCCAGCCGGTCACCCACGACGGGTAGAACAGGAATCCGAGGTCGTGATCGCTCGTTTCGTACTGGCGTGGCGCGAGCTTTTCCGCCGACGCCGTCGCCAGGGTCCGGAATCGCGGATCGCCGCTGTAGATCGAGGCGAGCCACAATGTGCCCGGCCAGAAACCGCCGATCCAGCCGCCCTTGGCGGAATAGGTCCATTTCTCGAAACGGGTGATCTCCGGAAAGGAAGTCACGCCGGGCGCGACGGCGCGCAGCTTGGTCACCGCGTAGTCGGCCGTCCGGCGGAAAGTCCTAAGCCCGTCGGCTTCTTTCTCGGCCGCGCCGGCGGCCGGGGTGATCGTCGTCGCCGCGACGGCGGCACCGGCGGCGGTCGTCAACAGGGTTCGCCGGGAAACGCTCACAATGCCCGCCATTCGTCAGTGGGAAATGCGTCACGGGAGTTTCGCATGACGGTCGCGGGATTGTGAAGAACATTCATGGTTGTGAATAAAAGCCTCGCTCAGCGGGACGGATGTTCCCGTTGTGGTGAAACACGTTGTCCGGGTCGAGCGGAAGAACGGCGGCAGAAAAGGCGAAGGCCCGGCGCCGTGGGGTGCGCCGGGCCTTCGGGTTCAGTGTTCGCTCACGAGCACTTGGGTGCCACCGGCAGGTCCGAGCCGGTCTGCAGGTAGGTGTCGGAGACGTAGTGCCCCGGGCCGATCCGGTCCCAGATGTTGCTGGTGCCGAACTTGCCGGTGACGGTCTCGCCCTCGACGTAGCATTCGATGTTGACCTTCGCGTAGTTCGCCGCGAGACCCTTGATCGCCGCGGTGGTGCTCGCCGAGGCCCGGACGTTCATCGGGTCGCCGGCGGTGCTGATGACGCCGGTCGGGCCGGAGCCGGTCCACAGGTAGGAGACGTTGACCCAGCCGTTGTCCGTCATCTTGAGGCCGTCCCAGAAGGTGCCGTCCGCGAGGTCGATACCCGCCGGGTTGGCCACCTTGCGGCCGAACTCGTCCTTGCCGCCGTTGTAGCCGTCCTGGTACGCGGCCTGCGCTTCGGGCTTGCCCTGCGGCAGGTTCTTCCACATCTGGCGGGTGTCCGACGGGTTCCAGTAGTCGTCCTTGGTGTTCCACGGGCCGACGTCCCACACGGGCGCGTACTCGCAGCGGCTGTTGTCGGTGCGGCAGATGCGGACGGTGTAGTTGCCGGTGTTCTTGGGTGCCAGGCCACGGCCCGAGGGGAGGGCGACGAAGTGGTCGCGGGACTTGATCACGTGCCCGTTGGCGGTGGTGCCGCCGACGAGGCCTTCGCGGGTGCCGTAGACCTTGTACGTCAGCGGGGCCGCGGCCGCGCCGATCGCGTTGACCTGCGGGCCGAGTTCACCCTGGAGGGTGACGTCGCTGACCTTCGCGGTCACGCCGTCGTTCACCGTGCGCAGTCCGATGCGGACCTGGACCGTGGAGACCGAAGCGGACAGCTGGGCGGCACCGCCGTCGGTGGGCGTCCACTCGGTCCAGTCGTTGGCGTTGAGCTTGCCGCGGACGTCGACCTCGACCTCGGTGCCCTTCGGCGCGTCGGCGGTCACCTGAGCGGTGACGCGGTTGACCGGCTTCCCGAGCTTCTGCTCGGCCGGCAGCAGGTAACCCTGGCTGCCGATGGAGTCGGGTTTTCTGTGCCAGGTGGCGTTTTCCAGGCTGAGCACGCCGCCGTCACTGCGGACGTTGACGTCATCGCCATCCACAGTGGACAGATCGGCGCGCCAGCTGCCTTCGGGCGCCGCGTTCGCGGGGCTGGCGGCCAGCGCGGTGACCGCCCCCATGGCCAGCACGGCCGCCATCACCCGGCGGGCCTTCACGGTCCGGACCATTCCGGTCTCCCTTCGAGCACTCTCGGTTGCTACGAAGGGAGCTTCGCCGGGGCCTGTACACGATCGATACAAACGCAAGTCGGCACCTGATTGCGGTGGGTGAACCGCAATCAGGTGCCGAATTGCGAAAGGGTCAGGCGCTCGCGGAGTCGTTGTAGGACGCTTCGGCCGCCTCCTGCAGGCGCGAAGCGAGAGCGGATTCCTGTGGCCGCGCGGAGAGTTCCCGCCACAACGCCAGCGCGCGTTCCGAATACGTCCGTGACCGCTCGGGCTGGCTCAGCGCCTCGTGCAGCTCTCCGAGCAACTGCGACACCTCGGCCTCGGACCGGCGGTCCCCGTTGCGCCGGTGCACGCTCAGCGAATTGACCAGCAGCAGTTGCGCGTGGGCCAGATCGCCGCTGTGCAGATACAGCTCGCCGAGGTTCTGGTTCGCGTAGCCGATGCAATGGTCGTCGCCGAGCTCGTTGAAGATCGCGATGGCGCGGTCGACCCGCTCCCGTGCGCCCGCGAGGTTGCCCTGATGCTGGCGCAGCATCGCGAGCCGTTTCAACGCGTGCGCCTCGCGGTGCCGGTCGCCGATTCGAGCGGACTGTTCGAGCGCCTCCGTGAACCAGCGTTCCGCGTCGGCGAACCGGCGCCGGGCCAGCCACACCGCGCCGATCGCGATCCGCGCGACGGCCTCGCCGTGCGGGTCGCCGGCCGCCGAGAACTGGTCGAGCGCCGCGTGACAGTGCTCGAGCGCGATGGTGTCCTCGCCCTTGATACGCAGTACAGTGCCGAGCCCGGCCAGCGCGATCGCCGCGCCTCGCGCGTCGCCGATCTTGTCGAACAGCAGTTGCGACTGCTCGAACGCGACCAGGGCCTCCGCGTAGCTGTCCTGGTACAGCTGGATCTGCCCGAGGTTGCGCTGGATGATCGCCTCGCCGCGGACTTCGCCGGACCGCCGGGCGGCGGCCAGCGCGACGGCGTGCGTGTGCAGCCAGTCGTCCTGGTGACCGCGCTGGTCGAAGTACGGCGCCAGCGCGGCGGCGAGACGCCAGGCCAGCGCGTCGAAACCGAGGTCGGCCGCGAGTGAGACGGCGGCGACGCAGGTGTGCCGTTCGGCGGCGAACCACGCGGCCGGATCCTCGATCAGATGCGCGGTCCCCGGCGGGAGAGCGGGCTGGTCGGCCGTGTCGTCCCGGTAGAGCCCGAAGAAGTGGATCGGCATCCGGTCCGCGGCTTCGACCGCGAGCGCGAGGTAGCCCTCCAGCACCCGTTTCGTGGCTTCGTGCGCCTTCGCCGGGACGTCCTGCGCGCGGAGTTCAAGGGCGTAGCACCGCAACAGGTCGTGCAGGCGGTAGCGGGGCTCGCCGGTGGCGTCGGAGCCGCTGAGCTCGACCAGATGAGCGTCCACCAGCACGTCGAGGACGTCCTCCCCGTGCGTGCGGCCGAGCAGGGCCGCGACCACCCAGCCGGGGAACTGGACCGAGCCGAGTCCACCGAGGCCGCGGAAGGCGGTCGCCGCGGACATCGGCAGAAGGTCGTAGCTGAGCGTGACACTGGCCCGTACGGCGAGATCGCCGACGCGAAGTTCGTCCAATCTTCGTCTCTCGTCCCGCAGCCGGTCCGCCAGTACGCGCAGCGTCCAGCCCGGCCGGTGGGTCAGCTTCGCCCCGGCGACCCGGATCGCCAGCGGCAGGTACCCGCAGTGGCGCAGGATCGCGGTCGCGCACTCCGGCTCCGCGTTGACCCTCTCGGTGCCGACGATGCCTTCGAGCAGCTTCGCGGCCTCGGCTTCGGGCAGGAGTTCGACGTCGACCGGGGTGGCCCCGGCCAGATCCGGCATCCGCACCCGGCTGGTGATCAGCACCGCGCAGGAGCCCGCGCCGGGCAGCAGCGGCCGGACCTGCGCCGCGCCGCCGGCGTCGTCGAGGACGACGCACATCCGCATGGTCGCCAACCGGGACCGCAGCAACGCCGCGCGTTCGGGGAGATCACGTGGCAGTCCCGCGTCGGGGACGCCCAGCGCGCGGAGCAACTCGGCGAGCACGGTCATCGGAGGCCGGGGCGAGGACGACGTCCCGGCGAGGTCGACGTGCAGCTGACCGTCCGGGAAGTCGTCCCGGACCGCGTGCGCCACCCGGATCGCGACGGAGGACTTGCCGATCCCCGGCGCTCCCGAAAGTACCGCGATCGCGGGTTTTCCCTGTTCACGGCGGTCGCGGAAAAGGTCGACGAGTTCGCCGACCACCTCGTCGCGGCCGGTGAAGTCCGGCAGGTCCAGCGGCAGCTGGCAGACCGGCGCCATCGGCCGGGCGAGCGCGACGGCCACGGCGTCCTGGCTCGCCGACGGCGTCACGATCAGCGAGGCCCGCAGTTCCCTCAATCGCGGGCCCGGGTCGGTGCCGAGTTCCTCGGCCAGCACTTTCTCGGCCGTTTCATAGGCCTCGATCGCGTCGGCCGTGCGGCCGTCTGCCCGCAACGCGACGATCAGCTGCTGCCAGAGCTCCTCACGCAGGGGATGCTCGGTGACCAGACCGCGCAGTTCGGCGACGGCCTCGGCGGTCCGGCCTAGTGCGATCCTCGCCCGCAGCCGCTGTTCCTGGACCGCGAGCCGCAATTCCGTCAGCCGGGCCACGGTCGCGCCCCAGCCGTAGTCGTGGGGGAGGCCTTCGAGTACTTCTCCGCGCCACAGCGCTTCGGCTTGATCCAGCAGGTCGAGAGCGGTTTCGGCTTCCCCGTGGCCGAGCGCGTCCTGTGCGCGGGCGGCCAGTTCGCCGAAACGGATGTGGTCGATTTCCCCAGGTGTGGCTTTGAGGATGTATCCGGACGCCCGGCTGCCGATGCGCTCCCCGAGTTCGGGGTCGTGGTCGGCGAGGCGTTTGCGGAGCGAGTGGACGTAGGTGCGGATGTTCGCCGCCGCCGAACGGGGCGCCGACGAAGGCCACAGGACCTCGATCAGCAGTTCGGTGGAGACGACGACGTTGGGCTGGAGCAGGAGAGCGGCCAGCAGCAGACGGGGTTTGGGACCGCCGAGCGGCACCACCTGCCCGTCCACCGCCACTTCGAGCGGACCGAGAACGCGAAACCCGAGAATAGTCACCTAAACCGCCAATACGGCAGGAGCCCCATATCCGCCGATAATATTGCCGTCCCGCCATCGTTGGCTAGATCCATTCGCATGCATGTGCAGACAGCCGGTCGGCGTTTGTACGCGATGTGTACGACGCCGGTCGACGCTGCGGTCATGAAGCGTTCAAGTGTCCGGCGGCTCGCCGGTTTCTTTCTCGTGCTGGTGACGGCGGGCGCCATGGGCCTCGCCGGAGCCACTCCCGCACTGGCCGCGGCCACCGGGACCGTGAAGACGGCGGGTGACCCGCTGAACGTGCGCCGCGCCCCGAGCACCTCCTCGACCGCGGTGCGCACGGTGGCCAACGGCGCCACGGTGACCATCGACTGCCAGACGATCGGGACCTCGGTCGCCGGCCCGCTGGGCACGACGACGTTGTGGGACTACGTCCCCGCGCTCGGTGGCTACATCTCGGACGGCTACGTCTACACCGGCTCCGACCAGCGGATCGCACCCGACTGCGGAGTCGGCTCCGGCAGCGCCGAATGCTCCACCGGCGTCTGCGCGGGCGAGGGCCAGTTCCGTTCATCGGATGCTCATTTCCTCGTCTACGACAGGAACGCCGACGGTAAGTCCGCCGTGGTCGCTTACTGGCTGAAGGGCGGCGCCGGCCCGTTCTACGTCTGGGCCTCCGGCGGCAACGGCACGCACGTCGACAAGGCCGTGCCGGTCGCGAAGGGGTCGTGGGTCTATTACAAGGTCTGCGTCGCCGACGCCGCCGCGAATCCGACCCTCGAAGCCTGTAGCGGCGGCATCACCGATTACGCCGCGTGAAATCCCTCCCCGTTCTTTCCCCACTTCGAAAGGTTGAATTTTCATGGGCCAGGTGAATCGGCGGGCGGTACTCCTCGGTGGAGCCGCGGCGGTTTCGGCGGCGGCGTTATCGTCGACGGTGCCTTCGTGGGCGAACGCGAGAACGCTGGCGGCGGCGCCCGCGATCCACGACCCGTTCCAGCTCGGTGTCGCCTCGGGTGACCCGCTGCCGGACAGTGTCGTGCTGTGGACGCGGCTCGCTCCCGCCCCGCTGAACCCCGACGGTTTCGGCGGTATGCCGGACGCTTCGTACACAGTGGACTGGGAGATCGCGAACGACCAGGCGTTCTCCTCGGTGGTGCAGAAGGGCACCGCGACCGCGGCCCGCGATTCTGGGCACAGCGTGCACATCGAACCGGCCGGGCTCGAGGCGGGACGTGAATACTTCTACCGGTTCAAGACCAGCGGCTACATCTCGCCGGTCGGCCGGACCAGGACCGCTCCCGCCGCCGGCGCCGCCGTCGATCAGCTGAAGTACTGCTTCTCCTCCTGCCAGCACTGGGAGGAGGGCTGGTACCACTCGTACAAGGGCATGCTCGCCGACAACCCGGAACTCGTGCTGTTCCTCGGCGACTACATGTACGAGAAGAAGTCCGGCCGCGCCGCCGCCGAGCGGAATCCGCGCAAACTGGCCTTCACCGAGGACGTGACGACGCTCGCCCAGTACCGCGCCCGGCACGCCCAGCACAAGACCGACGCCGACCTCCAGAACGCGCACGCGATGGCGCCGTGGATCGTGGTCTTCGACGACCACGAGGTGATGAACAACTGGAACTCCACCACCAGCCCGGCGACGGACGCGCGCAAGGCCGCCGGATTCCAGGCGTTCTACGAGAACATGCCGATCCGGTCCACCGCCAAGCCGAGCGGCGCGTCGATCCGCCTGTACCGGCAGTTCGGCTGGGGCAACCTCGCCCGGTTCCACATGCTCGACACCCGTCAGTACCGCAACGCGCAGGTGCCCGACCCCTCCGGTTCGGCGGGACCGTCGTGCACCGACATGCGATCGACGTCGCGCAGCATCCTGGGCACCACACAGGAGGCGTGGCTGCTGAAGGCGCTGGAGACGCACCCGGCGAAGTGGGACTTCCTCGGCCAGCAGGTCTTCTTCGCCACCCGTGACGGCGACGGCAACAAGGCGACCTGTGAGAGCCCCGATTCCTGGCAGGGTTACGAGGCTTCCCGCGACCGGATCGCGAAGGGCATCGTGGACCGCAAGGTGCCGAACCCGATCGTGCTGACCGGCGACGTCCACCGGCACTGGGCGGCCGATCTGCGCCGCGACTACTTCAACCACAGCGACCCGGTGTTCGGTTCGGAACTGGTGACGACCTCGGTCACCAGCAACAGCGACACCGCGACCGATCCGTCGTCGACCTGGCTGTCGAACAACCCGCACATCAAGTACTGCCGGGGAAAGCGCGGTTATGTCCGGGTGACGGCGTCGCAGACGCAGCTGCGGGCGGACTTCATGACGGTTTC
Source organism: Amycolatopsis decaplanina DSM 44594 (assembly GCF_000342005.1). Taxonomy (GTDB): domain Bacteria; phylum Actinomycetota; class Actinomycetes; order Mycobacteriales; family Pseudonocardiaceae; genus Amycolatopsis; species Amycolatopsis decaplanina. Next base: position 195,442 of record NZ_AOHO01000074.1, on the reverse strand, counting down.
GGACACCACCGAGTACGACTTCTCGAAGGTGACCTTGGCCGCGGACCGTGGCTACGTCGTCGAGGCCGGGAAGCCGGGGTTGCAGCGGGTCTAGGGACTCGTGAGTGGTAAGGACGGTTAGAACCGTCTTTGCCACTCACGAGTCAGGAGAGCAGGTCCACCAGCGCGTCACCGCGGGGAGTCCGGACCACGAGGACGACCTGACCCTCGCGGTGCCGCTGGATCAAACCGGCCGAAACAAGCTGTTCGCAGTGATAGGTCGCGGTGCTCGCGGCGCAGGAGAGCAAATTCGCGATCTCGCCCATCCGGGCGGGCTTTCCCAGATGCCGCAACAGTTTCGCACGGTGAGCGCCGACCACCAGGTCGAGTCCGTCGACCCCGAGGGCCGGTTCGGGCCTGCCGCTGTCGAGCAGGCCGTCCAGCCCCGGCAGCGGGTAGCCGATCCAGATGGCGTCCTCTTCGTCGAAGTTGGACACCACCGAGCGGACGCCCGCGAGCATCGGGACGAGGATCAGTTTGCGGCCACGGGTGGTGTACTTCGCCGGTTCGGCGTCGGGGAGCAGCAGACAGCCGTTGCTGATGCGGAAATGGGGCCGCAGCAGGCCGAGTACCGCGTCGGTCCCTCCTCTGACGGAGGCGACGCCGATACGTTCGATCTCGCGGTCGAGCAGGGGACGGGCCTTGGTCCAGAGGTTTTCGGTCGCCAGCCTGGTCGCGGTGAAGGCGTCCGCGAGCGAGGCGACCCAGCGTCTCGGATGGTCGGCGGCCTGCCGCCATTGCGAGGGCAACCGGTCGCCGAAGACCTCTTCCAGGCCCTTCAGGACGTCGGTTTCCGTCAGTTCGCGCAGCATTTCCGCCTGAGCGGCGGCGGAAGAGTCCTCGCCGGGACTGATCGGGACGATGAAGTCCGGCTGCACCGAGGTGCCCCGGCGGGTGAGCGCGCTCGCCGCGCGGTATCCCTGCTCGGGGATCGCCGAACCCACCTGGCGGCGCCAAGCGGGTGGCAGGCCGCGGTCGTACCCGCCGACGACCTCGACGAGCATCGAAACCAGTGAGATGTGCGGGGAAACCGTCACACCGACCGGGATCGTGCTGGTGTCACCGAGTTCGAGCCGGGTATAAGAAGCCGGGGGCGGCGTCTCGCGCATCCGGTCGTCCCTCCTGGGAGTGGGCGTCGCAGCACGCGATGTTAGCGCCTCCGGTCAATACCCGGAACCTGCCGGGAAAACGATCGAAGGGCGCTTTCCCCAGGTCGGAAGTGGGGAAGGCGCCCTTCGGCCGGTGCGGTGACCTCAGCGGGCGAGTTGCTCATTCATGATGAGGAACGCGCCGAGACCGTGGAAATCGTTGGTGTTGCGTTTACGCGCGTAGTAATACGTGGTTTCGCCGACGTTGGTGCCTTCGGAGATGTTCTTGATATCGGTCAATCCGTCGGCGCCGGTCGAAACCTGGGACAAGACCCCGCGGTAACCCTTCGCGGCCACAGGTCCGTACTCCACGCCGACGTAGCCGCGTTCCACCGCGCGGGAGAGCAGGAAGGTGTACATCGCCGAAGCCGATGTCTCCAGCCAGTTGTCCTTGTCGCCGCCCCGGTCGACGATCTGGAACCAGCGACCCGAAGCCCGGTCCTGCCAGCGGGTGTAGCCCGCCGCGAGGAACTTGACGACGTCGACGAGACGCCGGCGTCGCGGATGGTCGCGCGGGAGGATCTCGAGGAGGTCGATCGCCGTCATCCCGAGCCAGCCGATCGCGCGGCCCCAGTGGTATTTCGAATGCCGCCCGGCGCCCGAAGCCCACGGTTCCGAGCCGTCCTCGTCGTAGGCGTGGTAGAGCAGGCCCTTGGCCGGCTCCTTGAGCCGGTCGAAGTAGACGCTGACGTTCTTCGCGGCCTCTTCGTAGCAGTAGCCGGGGTCGCCGAAGGTCTTGCCGTACAGGGCGAGGAACGGCTGTGCCATGTACACGCCGTCCGCCCACAGCTGGCCGACCCTGCTCGTGGCGTGGAACATCCCGCCGTCGGACGTCCGGGGATAGGACGGGAACCGGCCGCGCAGCTGCTCCGCCGCGGTCTTGTACTTCGCTTGTCCGGTTTCGGTGTACAGCAAGGGGAACATCTGCCCGGAGCGCATCGCGTCGAGGTTGGTGAACCCGTTCGAGATCCCGCTGTCGGTGACGAACCGGTCATACCAGGCGAGGATGTAGTCGAGGTAGGACTTCTCGCCGGTGCGCCGGTACACCAGGTACTGGCCGTAGAGGTAGAGACCGCGGGTGTAGCCCCAGCCGCCGAGGGTGGCCGGGGTGAAACGCTTCATCGTCGAGTCGACGACGGCCCGCGACCAGTCCACCGGAGCCGCGGTGGCCACGCCGGGAAGGGTGAGCGCGCCGAGGGCGCCCGCGGTTCCCGCCAGCACCGTGCGCCGCGAAAGCCGTGCCGCGCGAAGAGGATCCGATGACATTCGAGGCCCTTCCTGCGCCCGGGAAACCGGGGGAGTGAGTGGCCGGGATGCCGATCCGCCGTCCGTCGACATCCCGACCAGCCGTGGGGCGACCGGGTCGCCGGGCTGAACTTCCTTGTGGGACAACGTCTACCCGGGTGTTCGGCGGTGAGTCAAGAGAGATCCGATCTCTTACGTGATATATCAGATACACCACTCGGATGGGCGCTCCCGGTCTCCGGGACGGTCCCGATGGGCGGCACTCTCCGGGAAAGCGCCCGCTCGCCTACGATCGGTGCGTGAACGAGCTGACCTTCCGCGGGCGCCGCGTCGCCCGGGACCGCGCCCTGGTCATGGCGATCGTCAACCGTACCCCCGATTCCTTCTACGACAGGGGTGCGACCTTCTCGGATCCGGACGCGCTCGCCGCCGTCGCCAGGGCGGTTGAGGAGGGCGCCGACATCGTCGACATCGGCGGGGTCAAGGCCGGCCCCGGCGCGGAGGTCGACGTCGAGGAAGAGATCCGACGGGTGGTCCCGTTCGTCGAGCGGATCCGCGAACTGCACCCCGACCTGGTGATCAGCGTCGACACCTGGCGCCACGAGGTGGGCAGGCGCGCCGCGGAGGCGGGCGCGGACCTGATCAACGACACCTGGGCCGGTGCCGATCCGAAGCTGGCCGAGGTCGCGGCGGAGTTCGCCACCGGCTACGTCTGCTCGCACACCGGGAACGCCGTCCCGCGCACCCGCCCGTTCCGGGTGCGCTATCCGGACGTCGTCGCGGACGTCGTCGCGGAGACGACGGCGCACGCCGAAGCCGTCGTCGCGCTCGGTGTCCCGCGTGAAGGGGTGCTGATCGATCCGACCCACGACTTCGGCAAGAACACGTGGCACAGCCTGGCGCTTCTGCGGCACGCACGGGAACTGGCCGACACCGGCTGGCCGGTGCTGATGGCACTGTCCAATAAGGACTTCGTCGGCGAGACGCTCGGTGTGGAACTCGCGGAACGGGTCGACGGCACCCTCGCCGCGACGGCCTGGGCGGTGGCCGAGGGGGCGAAGGTCTTCCGGGTGCACGAGGTGCGGCGCACCCGGCAGGTGCTGGAGATGATCGCGTCGATCCAGGGGGTGCGGCCGCCCGCGCGCGCGATCCGCGGGCTGGCCTGACACGCCTCGCCCACGGATCGCTGTTCAGGATGGACGCGGACTCGCCGCGCTCATCGACCGGCGGTGTCAACCGTCCAACGGGATGACGGCCGAGATCGTGGTGCCCGAGCCGGGTTCGCTCGTGACGGTCAGTTCGCCGCCGAGCGCGCGGACCCGGTCACGGAGGCCGTGTAGCCCGGAGCCGCCGTCGATGTCGGCCGTGCCGGTGCCGTCGTCGTGGACGTCCACCCGCAGACCGTCCGGCTCGACGTCGATGCGAACGCGGACTTCCCCCGCCCGCGCGTGTTTCAGGGCGTTGGTGACCGCCTCCGAGACGACGAAGTACGCCGTCGCCTCGACGGCGCCGCTGAGCCGGGGGACGTCCGCCCCGGCGAGGTCGACGGCGAGCGGGACCCGGGCCAGCAGCGACCGCACCGCGGGGATCAGCCCGGCCTCGGTGAGGATCGCGGGCCGGAGTCCGCGCGCGAGTTCGCGCAGTTCGGTGACGGTGGCCTGCAGTTCGTCGGTGGTGCTCCTCAGCAGGGCCGCGACGGCGGGGGTGAGGTCGCTCCCGAGCCGTCGTTCCGCCATCCGCAGCAGCAGTACGACACTGACCAGGCGTTGCTGTGCTCCGTCGTGCAGATCCCGCTCGACACGCCTCCGCTCGTCGTCGGCGGCGGCCACGATGCGGGCACGGGAGGCCTGGACCTCGACGAGACGCTCTTCCAGTTCCGCGGCGAGCCGCTGGTTGTCCAGTACCAGCCCGGCGGCGGCGTTGAGCGCGTCGATCGATCGGCTGTCCTTCCACACCTCGTCGTCCTGCACGAGCGCGGCCAGCCCGGAGCCGTCGCGTTCCAGCAGGAGCCGGATCATCTCCGCGTTGCCGACCCGTGCCCGCAGCACCCCGATCAGGAACGTCAGCGGCCACAGGCAGAACGAGATCCGGTAGACGTCCAGCAGCGGTTCGGAGAACGGGTGGCCGGAGCCGAGCGCGCTGCCGACCGTGGTGCTCACCGCCCCGGCCACGGCGACCGCGAGGACGGGGGAGAGCAGCCGCCGCTGCGGAAGCCGCCCGGCGAGCCAGCGATAGAGCAGCACCACCACGACCCCGCCACCGATCAGCGCGCCGACCAGTTCCAGCAGCCGTTTGACCAGCTGCTCGGCCTCCGGCGAGGCGGCGACCGCGGCGAGGTTCTCCGGATCGTCGTTGACCAGCAGGCCGAGGACGGCCGCCCCGAAGACCACGGCGTAGGCGGAGAAGGCGAGCACACGCTCCCAGCGGGACCGGAGTCTCCCGTGGGGGAAGGCGAGCACGAGGTGCGCGATCACCGGGCTCGACGCGGCAGTCAGCGCCAAGCCGACGGTGTGCGCGAGCGGCTCTTCGGCGAATTGCAGGTCCTCGGCGAACAACGCGAGCCCGGCCAGCGCGATGAGCGGGCCGATGGGGTTCGAGGCGCGGCGCACGTGCGCGACGGCGCCGGCGAGGAGGAAGAGGAACCCTGTCGTGGTGGACAGGGTGGTGTCGAGCACGGTGTGCGTGCCGTCGGCGATCTTGAGCGTCGACGCGACGACGCCCATCACGATCCCGGCGATCAGCACTCCCGCCATCGCGACGGTCCGAGGGTGCGTCACCACTAAGCGTGATTCGCCCGTTCAGCCCGGACCGTTACACCGGGAGGGCGCCCGATCGGGGGCCGCGGCCATGGGACGACCGTCCTGAAATGTGGAACAGCTGTTCCGTCAGGTGTCAAGGTTTCTCGGCATCTTTCCCGTCATTCGGATGGCGATGCAGGCAGGTTGGTGAACATGCGACTCTCGCGCCACCACCCGAGCCGAGTCGTATCCTCCGAAAGGCGACCTTCCGTGCGCACCCACCACAGAGCCCGCTTGCTGGCCGCGGCCTTCGCCGCCTTGACCTTGGCCGGCGGGATCACGGGGTGTTCGCGGGCGGACAGGGGCACCCAGGTGGAGCAGAAGAGCCAGGGCGCCGCGGCCGAGGTACGCGTCGGGTACTTCCCCAACGTGACGCACGCGCCAGCGCTGATCGGGGCCAAGAACGGCTTCTTCGCCAAAGAACTCGGCTCGACCAAGCTCACCACCCAGACGTTCAACGCCGGACCCGAAGAGGTCAACGCGCTGCTCGGTGACTCGCTCGACATCGCCTTCATCGGCTCCGGGCCCGCGATCAACGCCTTCACCAAGTCCAAGGGTGCCATCCAGCTGGTCTCCGGCGCGGTCACCGGCGGCGCGCAACTGGTGGTGAAGCCCGAGATCACCGCGCCCGAGCAGCTCACCGGCAAGAACATCGCGACGCCGTCGCTGGCGAACACCCAGGACGTCGCGCTCAAGAAGTTCATCGCCGAGAAGAAGCTGCTCGACGTCAAGATCACCAACCTCGACAACCCGAAGACTTTCGACGCCTTCAAGAAGGGCGAACTCGACGGCGGCTGGCTGCCGGAACCGTGGTCCTCGCGGCTCGTGCTGGACGCGGGCGCGAAGGTCCTGCTGGACGAGAAGACCCTGTGGCCGGAAGGCAAGTTCCCGACCACGGTCGTGATCGTCCGCAGCGAGTTCCTGCAGCGGCACCCGGAGACCGTCACCGCCATCCTCAAGGGTGAACTCGCCGCCATCGACTGGGCGAAGACCAACCCCGCCGAGGCGAAGAAGGTGGTCAACGGAGAACTGAAGGCGCTCGCGGGCAGCACACTGAGCGAGGCCGTTCTCGACCGCGCGTTCTCCGGCATCGAACTCGGCATCGACCCGGTGGCGTCGACCTTCGGCCGGCTCGCGCAGGACTCGGTGACCGCGGGCGTGGTGAAGTCCGCGGTGGACCTCAAGGGGTTCGCCGATTTCGGCCCGCTCAACGCCGTGCTCAAAGAGCAGGGCAAGCCCGGCGTGGACGCGCCCGGGCTGACGAAGTGACCGGAGGGGATCAGCGATGACGACCACCTTGGAGCCCGGCCTGTCCACCGGCGTCGCCGTGCGGCTCGACGGGGTGCGGAAGGCGTTCGGCCCGACCGGCCGCGCCGTCGTGGCCCTCGACGGGATGGACCTCACGGTCGCCCCCGGCGAGTTCGTCTGCCTGCTCGGTGCTTCCGGCTGCGGCAAGAGCACCCTGCTGAACCTGGTCGCCGGCCTCGACCGGCCGACGTCGGGCACGATCACGCTGGAGACCTCCCGGCCCGCGGTGATGTTCCAGGAGGCCGCGCTCATGCCGTGGCTGACCGCGGCCCGCAACGTGGAACTGCCGCTGCGCCTCGCCGGTTTCAGCCGGACGGAGCGCCGCGAGAAGGCCGCCGAACTGCTCGAACTCGTCCGCCTCGGCGGCGCGGGGGACAAGCGGCCGCACGAGCTGTCCGGCGGGATGCGGCAGCGTGTCGCGCTCGCCAGGGCGCTGGCGGCGACGCTGCGGGTCGGCGACGACCCACAGCAGGCGCTGCTGCTGATGGACGAGCCGTTCGCCGCGCTCGACGCCATCACCCGCGACGTCCTGCAGGGTGAACTGCTGCGCGTCTACCGCAGCACCGGTACCTCGGTGCTGTTCGTGACCCACGACGTCCGCGAGGCCGTCCGGCTCGGCCAGCGGGTCGTGCTGCTCTCGTCGCGGCCGGGCCGGGTCGTGCGGGAATGGCGCGACGTCCAGACCGCCGACGCCGAAGAGCTGACCTTGGAGATCACCGGTCACCTCCGGGAGGTGATCAGTACCCATGCCGCGGCTTGACCGCCCTGGCGTGGAAGCGTCGGTGGCATCTGTGGCGGACGAGGCGGACGAAGCCGTCGGAGCGGGGCTCGACTCGCTCGACACCCCCACCGGTGAACGCCGGGAAAGCCGGGGGAAGCGGTTCCTGCGCGGCTTCGTGCCGCCAGTGGTCTTCCTGGCGTTGCTGGTCGCGCTGTGGCAGGCCCTGTGGGCCGCCGCGTTCTGGCCCGAGTCGATGCTGCCCGCGCCGCTCACGGTGTGGGACGAACTCGCCGGCATCACCGTCGACGGCGAGATCTTCGAGTTCGTCTGGACGTCGGTGCACCGGGCCGCGCTCGGCTTCCTGATCGGCGTGGTCATCGGGACCCCGCTCGGCCTGCTGGTGGCGAAGGTCCGGCTCGTCCGCGCCGCGGTCGGTCCGTTCCTGACCGGGTTGCAAAGCCTTCCGTCGGTGGCGTGGGTGCCCGCGGCGATCCTGTGGTTCGGGCTGAACGACGCTTCGATCTACTTCGTGGTCCTGCTGGGGTCGGTCCCTTCGATCGCGAACGGTCTCGTTTCGGGCATCGACCAGATCCCGCCGATCCTGCCACGGGTCGGCCAGGTGATGGGGGCGAACCGGCTTTCGTCGGCCCGGCACATCCTGCTGCCCGCCGCGCTGCCCGGTTTCCTGGCGGGGCTCAAACAGGGCTGGGCGTTCTCGTGGCGTTCGCTGATGGCCGCCGAGCTGATCGCGCTGTCCCCGGCGCTGGGCAAGGGGCTGGGCGCGTACCTGAACGAAGGTTCGTCGTTCAACAGCATGGAAGGCGTGATCTCGGCGATCTTCCTGATCCTGCTGGTCGGCGTCGGCATCGAGTTGCTGGTGTTCCGCCCGCTGGAACGTTCGGTCCTGCGGGCGCGGGGGCTGACGGCCTCGCTTTAGGACTCGTGAGTGGTGAGGACGGTTAGAACCGTCCTCACCACTCACGAGGCCCCCCACCACGAGACGCCACGATTGCCTTATCCCTCAATAACCGTCCTGTATTTGCCTACTGGCCTGCTGACCTGCGCGAGGGCGACGGTCCCAGCGGGTATCGGGATCGTCTATGAAGGAATTAGGACACTAAACGTCCCAATTCCTTCATAGACGCGACGTGGCGCCGGTCCCGGACCATGATCAACGGAAGATCCGGGACACTCAACGTCCCGAATCCTCCGTTGATCAAGGCTCTACCACTCAAACCCGGCGGCCGACACACCACGGCACCAAGACGAGGTCAGGCCCGGTAGGTAAGTGAATACCGGTCCACCGGAACCGTCCTCACCACTCACGAGCACCCTTCTTCGCAGCCGCACGTTCATCTGCCAGGTCTCGCTACCTACGACACCGTAAGTTACGGTGTCGTAGGTAGCGTTTTCCCTACCCTGGAAGGACGAAACGCATGACGGTCCCCGAAACCACCCGGTTGATGCTCGAGCTCGAGGGGACGGTCGAGGAGAACCTCAACCGGCATCTCGCGGCCGCCAAGGAGTGGATGCCGCACGAGTACGTGCCGTGGGACGAGGGCCGGAACTTCGCCGACCTCGGCGGGGAGGCGTGGGATCCCGAGCAGTCGCGGGTGTCGCCGATCGCGCGGACCTCGCTGGAGGTCAATCTCCTCACCGAGGACAACCTGCCGAGCTACCACCGCGAGATCGAGCGCGCCTTCGGCCGCGACGGCGCGTGGGGCACGTGGGTGCACCGGTGGACCGCCGAAGAAGGCCGCCACGGTATCTGCATCCGTGACTACCTGCTGGTGACGCGCGCGGTCGACCCGGTCGAGCTGGAGCGGGCGCGGATGCAGACCATGCAGGCCGGGTACGACAGCGGCGACAAGGCGCTGCTGAACGTCTTCGCGTACGTGTCGTTCCAGGAGCTGGCGACGCGGCTTTCGCACCGCAACACCGGTCGGTACACGCAGGATCCGTTGTGCGAGAAGCTGCTCGCGCGGGTCGCGACCGACGAGAACCTGCACATGGTCTTCTACCGCAATCTGGTGAAGGCGTCGCTGGAGCTTTCACCCGACGCGATGATGCGCGCCATCACCGACGAGGTCGTCCAGTTCCAGATGCCGGGCGCGGTGATCCCGAGCTTCGTGCGGAAGGCCGCGCTGATCGCGAAGGCGGGCATCTACGACTTGCGGATCCACCACGACGAGGTGATCTGGCCGTTGCTGCGGCAGTGGAAGATCTTCGAGCTCGAAGGGCTCGGCGAGGTGGGGGAGAAGGCGCGGGACGAACTCGATCAGTTCCTGAAGGCTCTCGACACCCAGGCGTCGCGCTTCGTAGAGCGTCGCGCCGCCGCTGAAGCCCGCTCCGCCGCCCGACACGCGTGATTCGCGTGCCTGAACCCCGCACTAGCGTGATTGAGGCCGTAACTCACGAGTTACGGCCTCAATCACGCGAATCACGTCAGTAATCACGCGAGTCCGGAGTTAGCGCGAGCGGCGCGAGCCGGCGCGGGTCCCCGAGGAGAACGCGGCGGCGCCGCCCCGGCGGGCCGGAGCCCCACCGGACTGGTTCCGCGAGGACTGCGCTCGGCCTGATTGGGACTTGGCGGCACCGGAGCCCCGGCGCGGCTGCGACTCGGCGGCACCGCGACGACCCTGGCCGCTCTTGGCCACGCCTTCGTGACGTCCGGTGCTCTCGGCCGCACGACGGCCCTGGCCCGCGCCGGCGCCGCGGCGGTCGCCCTCGGCGCGGGGCTGACGCGAACGGCCGTCCGAGGAGCCCCCGCGGCGGGCGCCGCCATCGGAAGCACCACGGCCACCGGCGGACGGGCCTCGGCCACGACCGCCGCGGCCGCCGCGTCCGCGGCCTGCCGGACGGTCCTCGTCTTCGCCCTTGGCAGGGATGGCTTCGCCGCTGGCGGTGACCCTCTTCGGCCGCGTGTCCACGATCGGCCGCCGCGGCGACGCGGTGAACGAACGCTCGCCGGGCGCCAGCTCCGACAGCAGCGGGTGGCCGGGGCCGAGCTGCGTCGTGGTCGGCTTGATCCCGGCCTTGCGGGTGAGGTCGCGGACGTCGCCGATCTGCGCGTCGGTCATCAGCGTGACGACGGTGCCGGACGCCCCGGCCCGTGCCGTCCGGCCGGACCGGTGCAGGTACGCCTTGTGCTCGACCGGCGGGTCGGCGTGGATGACCAGCGTGACGTCGTCGACGTGGATACCGCGCGCGGCGATGTCTGTCGCGACCAGCGTCTTCGCCGCACCGGAGGCGAACGCCTCCAGGTTGCGGGTCCGCGCCGTCTGGCCGAGGTTGCCGTGCAGTTCGACCGCCGGCACACCGGAGGCCATGAGCTTGCGCGTCAGCTGCTTGGCGCGATGCTTCGTCCGGGTGAACACCAGCGTGCGGCCCGGCGCGGCGGTGAGGTCGATCAGCACCGGCAGCCGATGGGTCTCCTCCAGGTGCAGCACGTGGTGCCGCATGGTCGAGACCGGCGACTGGGCCGAGTCGACGCTGTGCGTGACCGGGTCGTGCATGAAGCGTTTGACCAGCACGTCGACGCCCGCGTCGAGGGTCGCGGAGAACAGCAGCCGCTGCCCGCGCTCGGGGGTCTCGGCCATGATGCGCCGGACGTCGGGCAGGAAGCCGAGGTCGGCCATGTGGTCGGCCTCGTCCAGCACGGTGATCTCGACATGGTCGAGCTTCGCCTCGCCCGCGCGCATGTGGTCGGCGAGCCTGCCGGGACAGGCGACGACGATGTCGACGCCGTCACGCAGCCGGGTGATCTGCGGGTTGGGGCTGACGCCGCCGAAGATCGTGGTGACCTTGAGGCCGAGCGGCTTGGCCAGCGGCAGGAACGACGCCTCGATCTGGGTGGCCAGTTCGCGCGTCGGCGCCAGGACCAGCGCACGCGGGCGGCCCGGGCGGCGCCGGGTCGGGCCCTCGGCGAGCCGGGCGAGAACGGGCAGCACGAAGCCGTAGGTCTTGCCGGAGCCGGTGCGGCCGCGGCCGAGGACGTCCCGGCCGGCCAGCGAATGCGGCAGCGTGGCGGCCTGGATCGGGAACGGGCTGGTGACGCCCTGTTCGGCGAGCGTGTCGACCAGTGTCTTGGGCAGGCCGAGTTCGGTGAAGGTAGGTGTGCTCATAAGCGTGTGGGCGCACGGGCGCCCTGGTATCTCCGTAAGAGTAGAAACGAGGTTCGAAGCGAGTTTCCCCGCTGAGAACCCCTGGTTGCTGTCCTGCCCGGCGCAGACCTCGGGGGCCGCGGCGCGTGGTCTTCGACAACGAAACGCGGCCCGAGGCAGAACTGAGCGGACCGCGCCGTCCAGTGTACTGGGTCGTGATCTCCCGGGCTACGTGATATCGCCCGCACCGGCCCGGCGATGTTCGTCGGTTCGTACGAGCCGGACGCGGCTTCGCGGTGAAACGCTGGCACGACCGGATCGAAAGGGGAAACGGGTGTCGAAGGTGCGGGAACTGCAAGGGATGCTCGACGAGGAGGCGCGTCGCGCGGGCGTCCCCGGAGCCGTGGCGGGGGTGACGTACCGGGGCGAGGAGTCGGTGTTCGCCACCGGGGTGTCCAGTGTGGACACCGGACTTCCGGTCGATCCCGGCACCCTGTTCATGATCGGCTCCACCAGCAAGACCTTCGCCGCGGCCGCCGTGCTGGCCCTGGTCGAAGACGGGGTGCTGGACCTGGACAGGCCGGTCGTCGAGTACCTTCCCGATCTCCCGCTGGCGGATCCGGTGGCGCGGAAGACGGGGACCCCGCGGCATCTGCTCACTCACTCGGCCGGGTTTCTCGGCGACGTGGACTTCTCCACCGGATGGGGCGACGACGCGCTGGCGCTCGCGATCGGGAGGTTCGCCGACCTGCCGCAGAACTTCCCGCCCGGCGAGGTGTTCTCCTACTGCAACGCCGGGTTCCAGCTGGCCGGACGGGTCGTCGAGGTGGTGACGGGCGAGGCCTTCGAGGACGTGGTCCGCGCCCGGCTGCTCGAACCGCTGGGCATGACCGAGTCGTATTACCTGCCGTGGGAGGTGCTCACCCGCCGTCACGCCGTCGGTCACGTGCTGCGCGACGGTGAACCGGCGGTCGAGCACACCGTGGGCCTGAGCCGCGCGGACAGTGCGAGCGGCGGGCTGTGGTCCACAGCGGGTGACCAGCTGAAATGGGCTCGGTTCTTCCTGACCGGCGAGGCCGAGGTCAGGCCGCCGATCAGTGAGGCCACCCGTGACCTCATGCGCGCGCCGCAGCGCAAGGCGGCGCTGCGCTTCGAAGAGGTCGGGCTGAGCTGGCTGCACACGACCCACGGCACGGCCCGCCTGGTCCGGCACGGTGGCAACGTGAGCAACCTGCAACTGTCGGAGTTCGTGACCGTGCCGGAGGCCGACTTCGCCGTCACGGTGCTGACCAACAGCGCGGGCGGGTCCGCGCTGGGCGCGAAGATCGTCGACTGGTGCCTGGAACACGTGGTCGGGCTGCCCCCGCTCGCGAGCCCGCCGCCGGTACCCCAGCCGGACATCGCGGAGTACCTGGGCCGCTACCAGACCGGTGACCTGGCGTTCGTGGTCAGTGACCGGGACGGCGCCCTCTGGGCACAGCTGGTCGCCGACATCGAGGACTTCCCGTCGCCGCCGCCGTTCGAGGCCGTTTTCGTGGGCGGGGACGCCATCGCCCCGGCCGCCGACACCCGCAAGCCCACCGCGCGCTTCCTGCGCGACGAGCGTGGACGGGTGACTTCGATCGAGTTCGGTGGCCGGACGGCGAAGCGAGGCGCTACGGTTACCGGGTAGTAACTTCGGCTGACCAGGAGTGACCATGAGCGAAAAGGCGACCGCGTTGTTGCTGAACCCGGGTGGGTACGACCCACGGCAGTTCGACCCGGAGACGCGTCGCCTGCTGCGTGCCACCATCGAGTGGTTCGAACAGCGTGGCAAGCGCAAGCTCGTCGAGGACTACCACGATCGGACCTTCTACGCGGACTTCATCGAGTTCGCGGGCAAGGAAGGCCTGTTCTCCACGTTCCTCACTCCTGGCGCCGACGCCGAGGGGAACCCCGACAAGCGCTGGGACACCGCGCGGGTCGCGGCCCTGTCGGAAATCCTCGGTTTCTACGGCTTGAACTACTGGTACCCGTGGCAGGTCACCATCCTCGGCCTGGGCCCGGTGTGGCAGAGCGCGAACGAGGCCGCCCGCAAACGCGCGGCGGACTCGCTCGCGGCCGGCGGCGTCGCCGCGTTCGGTCTGTCCGAAAAGGACCACGGCGCCGACATCTACTCGTCGGACCTCGTGCTCACCCCGGACGTCGAGGGCGGCTATCGCGCGAACGGGTCGAAGTACTACATCGGCAACGGCAACTGCGCGCGGACCGTGTCGGTGTTCGGCCGCATCGACGGTGTCGAGGGCCCGGACCAGTACGTGTTCTTCTACGCGGACTCGGAACACCCGAACTACCGCGTGGTGAAGAACGTCGTGCCGTCGCAGATGTACGTCGCCGAGTTCGAGCTCGACGACTACCCCGTGTCCGAAGAGGACATTCTGCATGTCGGCGGCGAGGCGTTCTCCGCGGCGCTGAACACGGTCAACATCGGCAAGTTCAACCTGTGCTTCGGCGGCATCGGGATGTCGACGCACTCGCTGTACGAGGCGATCACGCACGCGCACAACCGGGTGCTCTACGGCAAGAAGGTCACCGATTTCCCGCACGTGCGCCGGGAATTCGTCGAGGCGTACACGCGGCTCGTCGCGATGAAGCTGTTCTCCGACCGCGCCGTGGACTACTTCCGCAGCGCGAACGCGGACGACCGCCGGTACCTGCTGTTCAACCCGATCACCAAGATGAAGGTGACCACCGAGGCGCAGAAGGTCATCGGCCTGGTCGCGGACGTGGTGGCGGCCAAGGGATTCGAGGCCGACACCTATCTCGCGATGGCCAAGAACGACATCGACGGCCTGCCGAAGCTGGAAGGCACGGTGGCGGTGAACCTCGCGCTGATCGCGAAGTTCGTGCCCGCGTACCTGTTCGCGCCGCAGGACTACGAGCCCGTGCCGACTCGCTCCGACGCGGCCGATGACGAGTTCCTGTTCCGCCAAGGCCCCGCTCGTGGACTGTCCAAGGTGCGGTTCCACGACTGGCGTGAGGCCTACGCCAAGGCGTCCGCGATCCCGAACGTCGCGCGGTTCACCGAGCAGGCCGAGGCGCTGGTGAAGCTGTTCACCGACGCGGCCCCGGACGAGGCGCAGCAGCAGGACCTCGACTTCGGCCTCGCGCTGACCGAGCTGTTCACGCTGGTCGTCTATGGGCAGCTGGTGCTGGAGCAGGCGGAGATCACCGGTATCGAGACCGAGGTCGTCGACCAGATCTTCGCCGTGCTGGTGCAGGACTTCAGCGTCGCGGCGATCGACCTGCACGGGAAGTCGTCCTCGACCGATGCGCAGCAGGCGCTCGCGCTCGCCTCGATCCGCAAGCCGGTCGTGGACGCGGCCCGCTTCGACCACGTGTGGTCCCTTGTCCGCGATCTCTCCGGCGCCTACGCGATGAACCCCTGACCCAAGTACATGAAGGCCCCCATCCTTGCGCCTAGGTACAGGATGGGGGCCTTCATGTACTTCTGAGCCTTACTTGCCGAAGCCGGCCTTCCGGAGCGCGTCCGCCATGGCACCGCCGCCACCGGAGTTCCCGCCGCGGTCGCGTCCGCCGCGATTACCCTGGCCGCCGCGCTGGCCGCCACCCTGGCGCTGACCGCCGCCCTGGCCGCGGTCACGGCCACCGCCACCGCCGCCGCCCTGCTCGCGAGCGGGGCGGCCGGGCTCGTCGTCCAGCCGCAGGGTCAGCGAGATCCGCTTGCGCGGCACGTCGACCTCCAGGACCTTCACCTTGACGATGTCGCCGGGCTTCACGACCTCACGCGGGTCCTTCACGAAGTTCTTCGACAGCGCCGAGACGTGCGCCAGCCCGTCCTGGTGCACGCCGACGTCGATGAACGCGCCGAACGCGGCCACGTTCGTCACGACGCCTTCCAGGCGCATACCCGGCTTGAGGTCACCGATCTTCTCGACACCGTCGGCGAAGGTCGCGGTCTTGAACGCCGGACGCGGGTCGCGGCCCGGCTTGTCGAGTTCGGCGAGGATGTCGGTCACCGTCGGGAGACCGAAGGTGTCGTCGACGAATTCCGACGGCTTGAGCGCCTGCAGCGTCCGCGTGTTGCCGATCAGCGAGCGGATGTCGGTGCCGGTCGAGCTCAGGATCCGCCGCACCACCGGATAGGCCTCAGGGTGCACCGAGGACGAGTCGAGCGGGTCGTCGCCGTCCGGGATCCGGAGGAAGCCCGCGCACTGCTCGAAGGCCTTCGGGCCGAGCCGCGCGACCTCCTTGAGCCCGCTGCGCGTCTTGAACGGCCCGTTCTCGTCGCGGTGCGCGACGATGTTCTCCGCCAGGGTCGTCGTGATGCCCGAGACACGGGTCAGCAGCGGCGCCGACGCGGTGTTGACGTCCACGCCGACGGCGTTCACGCAGTCTTCGACCACCGCGTCGAGCGAACGCGACAGCGAGATCTCCGACAGGTCGTGCTGGTACTGCCCGACACCGATCGACTTCGGGTCGATCTTCACCAGTTCCGCCAGCGGGTCCTGCAGCCGCCGCGCGATGGAGACCGCGCCGCGCAGCGAGACGTCCATGCCCGGCAGTTCCTGCGAAGCGAACGCCGACGCCGAGTAGACCGACGCGCCCGCCTCGGAGACGACGGCCTTCGTGAGCTTCAGCTCCGGGTGCTTCTTGATCAGCTCGCCGGCGAGCTTGTCGGTCTCGCGCGACGCGGTGCCGTTGCCGATCGAGATGAGGTCCACCTTGTGCCGGGCGCACAGCGCGGCCAGTTCGGCGATGGACTGGTCCCACTTGTTCGCGGGCTGGTGCGGGTAGATCACGTGGGTGCCGACGACCTTGCCGGTCGCGTCGACGACGGCGACCTTGACGCCGGTGCGGAAGCCCGGGTCGAGGCCCATCGTGGCGCGGGTGCCGGCCGGGGCGGCGAGCAGCAGGTCGCGCAGGTTCGCGGCGAACACGCGGACGGCGTCGTCCTCGGCCGACTGGCGCAGCCGCATCCGCAGGTCGATCCCCAGGTGCAGCAGGATCTTCGTGCGCCACGCCCAGCGGACGGTGTCGCCGAGCCACTTGTCGCCGGGACGGCCTTCGTTGGCGATGCCGAACTTGTGCGCGATGCGGTTCTCGTACTCGGTCGGCCCGGTCTTGGGCTCTTCGGAAGGCTCCTCGGACTCCATCGAGAGATCGAGGATCTCTTCCTTCTCGCCGCGCAGCATCGCGAGGATCCGGTGCGAGGGGAGCTTGGTGTAGGGCTCGGAGAAGTCGAAGTAGTCGGAGAACTTCGCGCCCTCTTCGGCCTTGCCTTCGCGTACCTTCGACGCGAGGCGGCCTTCCGTCCACATCTTCTCGCGCAGTTCGCCGATCAGGTCGGCGTCCTCGGCGAAGCGCTCGACGAGGATCGCGCGGGCGCCGTCGAGCGCGGCCTGCGCGTCCGCGACACCCTTGTCGGCGTCGACGAACACCGCGGCGGCGGCCTGCGGGTCGGTGTTCGGGTCGTTCAGCAGCCCGTCGGCGAGCGGCTCCAGGCCGGCCTCGCGGGCGATCATCGCCTTCGTCCGCCGCTTGGGCTTGTACGGCAGGTAGATGTCCTCGAGACGGGACTTGGTGTCCGCCGCCATGATCGACGCTTCGAGCGCCTCGTCCAGCTTGCCCTGGCTGCGGATCGACTCCAGTACCGCGACCCGGCGCTCGCCGAGTTCCCGCAGGTAGCGGAGGCGTTCTTCGAGCGTGCGCAGCTGGGCGTCGTCCAGCATCCCGGTGACCTCTTTGCGGTACCGGGCGATGAACGGCACGGTCGAACCGCCGTCCAGCAGGTCGACGGCCGCCTTGACCTGCCCCTCGCGCACGCCGAGTTCTTCGGCGATCTTCTGCTCGACTGTCTGCAGGCCCTGCACGCTCACTCCCACGCTCCTGAATCCGCCCTCGGGTGCTCTCGGACCCTGCATTCTGCCGCTCGCGCCGAGCCGACTTTCGTATGGCCTCCCCTAACCGAAACCTTGACAGGCGTATTGGTCTGTACCATTTTGATGTGGCCGACATCACCCGTTCGTGGAGGCCAGTCGTGAAAGTGAAGCCGAAACACGCGTTCCTCGCCCTGCTGTCGTCACTGGCCGTGTGCCTGGGGGTGACTTTCGCGGTCTCGGGCAGCGCCTCGGCCGCCAACATCCTGACCAACCCGGGCTTCGAACTCGGGACCACGAGCGGCTGGACCTGCACCGGAGCGTCCTCGGTGGTCACCACGCCGGTCCACTCGGGCAGTAGCGCGCTCAGCGCCACCCCCGCCGGACAGGACAACGCCCGTTGCTCGCAGAGCGTGCCGGTCAAGGCCAACACCGCGTACACGCTTTCGGCGTGGGTGCAGGGCAGCTACACCTACTTGGGTGTCACCGGCACCGGGACGGGTGACAAGAACACCTGGACCCCGGGCGGTGGCAGCTGGTCGCAGCTCTCGCTGAGCTTCACCACCGGCGCGTCCACCACCAGCGTCGAGATCTACCTGCACGGCTGGTACGGCCAGCCCGCGTACTTCGCCGACGACGTGAACCTCGACGGCCCCGGCGGTTCGCCGACGACGACACCGACCACGCCGACCACGCCGACCACCACCACGAGCAACCCGCCGACCACGACCACCACGTCGAACCCGCCGACGACCACGACGAGCACCCCGCCGACCGGGAACCTGCCGAAGCACGTCATCACCGGCTACTGGCAGAACTTCTACAACGGCGCGAAGGCGCTCAAGCTCGCCGATGTCCCGACGAAGTACAACATCATCGCGGTGTCCTTCGCGGACGCGACGACCACACCGGGCGCGGTCACCTTCACCCTCGACTCCGGTCTGTCGAGCCAGCTCGGCGGTTACACCGACGCGCAGTTCAAGGCCGACATCAAGACGGCGCAGGCGCGCGGGCAGAAGGTCATCCTGTCCGTCGGCGGTGAGAAGGGCACGATCCGCGTCGACTCTTCGGCCGCGGCGACGAACTTCTCCAACAGCATGAAGTCGCTCATCGCGAACTACGGCTTCGACGGCGTCGACATCGACCTCGAGAACGGCGTCAACGCGACGTACATGGCGCAGGCGCTGCGCAGCATCCACGCGGCGGGCGGCACGGTCATCACCATGGCGCCGCAGACGATCGACATGCAGAGCCCGGCGGCCGAGTACTTCAAGCTGGCGCTGAACGTCAAGGACATCCTGACGATCGTCAACATGCAGTACTACAACAGCGGCTCGATGCTCGGCTGCGACCAGAAGGTCTACTCGCAGGGCACGGTCGACTTCCTCACCGCGCTGGCCTGCATCCAGCTGCAGAGCGGCCTGCGCGCCGACCAGGTCGGTCTCGGCCTGCCGGCCTCCGGCTCGGCCGCGGGCGGCGGCTACCAGGCGCCCGGCAACACGGTCAACGCGCTGAACTGCCTGGCGAAGGGCACGAACTGTGGCTCGTTCAAGCCCTCGACGACGTACCCGGCGATCCGGGGCGCGATGACCTGGTCGATCAACTGGGACGCCTCGCAGGGGTACGCGTGGTCGAACACGGTGAGCGCGGGCCTGGCCGGCCTCCCGTGATGATCCGCTAGACCGGGGCGGGGCACCGTCGTCGCGCGGGCGACGGTGCTTCGCCCCTTCCACTTCGCGATTCGGCACCTGGTTGCGATATTTGCGCTACGCAAACATCGCAACCAGGTGCCGAATCGCGTGGGTCAGAGCGGGGTGAGGGGGAGACGCAGGGCGGCCGGGGCCTCCGGCGGCACCACGGGCCTGATCGGGGCGACGGGGGACAGGCGCCGGTAGGCGGAGCCGAGCGGCGGCCGCGGGTCCGCCTCGCCCTTGTTGGGCCACAACGACATCGCGCGCTCCGCCTGAGCGGTGATGGTCAGCGACGGGTTCACCCCGAGGTTCGCCGAGATCGTCGAACCGTCGGCGATGTGCAGGCCGGGGTAGCCGTGCACTCGCTGGTATGGGTCGACGACGCCGGTCTCGGCGCTGTCGCCGATCGCGCAGCCGCCGATGAAATGCCCGGTGATCGGGATGTTCGCCATGTCCGTCCACGCGCCCTGCGCCAGCCCGCCGATCTTGTCCGCCACCCGCCGGGTGATCTCGTGCCCGGCCGGGATCCACTCGGGGTTCGGCTCGCCGATGCCCTGTTTCGTGGTCATCCGGCGGCCGAAGAGCCCGCGTTTCGTGTACGTGGTCACGGAATTGTCGAGCGTCTGCATCACCAGCAGCCCGACCATCCGCTCCGACCACCGCCGTGGGTTGTGCAGCCGCGCCAGGTGCCGCCGGTTCCGCCACAGCTCGCGGAAACCCAGGGCCCAACGGCGTTTGCCCGGTTCGGCGTCGACGAGCACGGTCGTCAGCAGGCCCATGAAGTTGCTGCCCTTGCCGTAGCGCACCGGTTCGACATGGGTGACGGCGTCGGGATGGATCGACGAGGTGATCGCGACGCCACGGGTGAAGTCCGTGTCCTTCCGCAGGGATCGCGCGGCGAGCACGGCCTCGGAGTTCGTCCTGGCGAGCAGGCCCAGGCGCGGCGACAGCTCCGGGAGGGTGCCGGATTCCTTCAACGAATGCAGAAGTCGTTGCGTGCCCAGGGAAGCGGCGGCGAACACGACCTGCTCGGCGGTGAACGTCCGCCGCCCCTTGCGCGCCCACCGTCCCGTTCGGACGGTGTCGACCGCGTAGCCGCCGTCGATCGGCCGGACCGACACGGCGGTGGTCAGCGGATGGACCTCCGCACCCGCCTTCTCCGCCAGGTACAGGTAGTTCTTGACGGTCGTGTTCTTCGCGCCGACCCGGCAGCCGGTCATGCATTCGCCGCAGTGCGTGCACGGCTTCCGCAGCGGGCCTTCGCCGCCGAAGAACGGGTCGACGTCGCGTTTGCCGAAGTGGACGCCGACCGGGGTCGGCCGGTAGGTGTCGACGATGCCCATGTCCTCCGCGACCTCGCGCAGCACGCGGTCGGCCGGGGTGACAAGCGGGTTCTCCACCACACCCAGCATCCGTTTCGCCTGGTCGTAATGCGGGGCGAGTTCGGCCTTCCAATCGGTGATGTGCGCCCACTGCGGGTCTTCGTAGAAGGTGTCCGGAGGTTCGTAGAGCGTGTTCGCGTAGACGAGCGAGCCGCCGCCGACACCCGCGCCGCTCAGCACGAAGGTGTTCTTCAGCAAGGTCAGCCGTTGAATGCCGTAGCAGCCCAGTTTCGGCGCCCACAGGTACTTCCGCAGCCGCCACGAGGTCTTCGCGAACTCGTCGTCGGCGAACCGGCGGCCGGTCTCCAGCACGCCGACGCGATAGCCCTTCTCGGTGAGCCGCAACGCGGTCACGCTGCCGCCGAAACCGGAGCCGATCACCAGTACGTCGTAGTTCATCGCGGTCCCGCCGTCCGGTAGTCGCCGAGGTCGAGTTTCTTCGTCCGGCGGTCGTATTCGGTCACCAGACCCGGCCAGTTCGTGCTCACGCGGCCGTTCTCCTGGCGGTACCAGCTGGCGCAGGTCGTCCAGACACTGCGGGCGAGCCGCCGCTGGATCTCCTCGTCGTACCGCTGCTCGACCTCCGGGACGACGTCCATATAGGACACTCCGGGCCGGGCGAGGTGTTCGACGGCCTGGCGGATGTAGCGGGCCTGTCGTTCGATCATGTAGATGATGGAGCCCGCGCCGAGGTTCGTGTTGGGGCCGTAGACGCAGAACAGGTTCGGGAAACCTGGCACGGTCATGCCGAGGTACGCCCGCGCGCCGCCCTTCCACGCGTCGGACAGCGACCTGCCGCCGAGACCTTCCACCTTCAGTTCGCCGAGGAAGTCGGTCGCCGCGAAACCCGTCCCGTAGACGATGACGTCGGCCTCGTGCTCGACGCCGTCCTCGGTGAGCACGCCGGACGGCGTGATCGCGCTGATGCGCCGTGTCTCCACGGCGACGTTGTGCTGCGCCAGCGCGGGCAGGTACTCGTTGGTGAACAGGATCCGTTTGCAGCCCAGCGGATAGTCCGGGGTGAGTTTCTCGCGCAGCGTCCGGTCCTTGATGTGACGGCGGCGCAGCTGAGCCGTCCGCAGTTCGAAGACCTTGGCCAGCAACGGATACCTGGTCATCGCGTAGGTCGCGTACTCGGCGAGCAGGAAGATCCGCAGCCTGCCGAGCAGCTGCGTGGCCGGAAGATGCCGGAACAACCGTTGCTGCCAGCGCCGGTAACGGGTGTCCCGTTTGGCCATGATGTAGGGCGCGGTGCGCTGGAACACCGTCAGTTCGCCCGCCCGGCGCTGGAGTTCGGGCACGAACTGGATTGCGCTCGCGCCGGTGCCGATCACCGCGACCTTCTTTCCGCGCAGGTCGACGTCGTGGTCCCAGCGCGCGGAGTGGAAACTGGCGCCTTTGAAGGTTTCCTGGCCGGGGATGTCTGGCTGGACCGGCCGCGAGAGCTGGCCGACGGCGGGGACGAAGACGCCTCCCTCGAACGTCTCGCCGCCCGCGGTCTCCACCCGCCAGAGCCCGCGTTCCTCGTCGAAGGCCGCGGCGGTGACGCGGATGCCGAACCGGATGTGCGGTTCGAGCCCGTAGCGGCGCACCACGCGTTTGAGGTAGGAGTGGATGTCCGGTTGCAGCGAGAACCGCTTCGGCCAGTCGGGGTTGGGCTCGTAGGAGAACGAGTACAGCGGCGACGGGACGTCGCAGCCCGCGCCGGGGTACGTGTTCTCCCGCCACACGCCGCCCGGTTCGCCGGCGCTCTCCAGGATGGTGAAGTCGTCGAATCCGGCGCGTTTGAGCTCGATCGCCGTCCCGACCCCGCCGAAACCCGTCCCCACGATCAGCACGCTCGTATCGCCCATGCCGATCGAAGTTACGCAGCGGTCACCCCGCTAGGAAGTACACGAGCGGCCACTCAATCGAGATTTCCGGCCACGCGCTCCCGCAATTCGGCACCTGGTTGCGGTAGTCGGCGGCGCGAACTATCGCAATCAGGTGCCGAATTGCACCGAGTAGGACTCCGCGGTGGGGTGCGCCCAGGTCAGGAGGCGGTGGGCCGAGCTTTCGAGAGTGTCCAGATCGCGTTTCGGGACGCGCTCGAACGGCGTGATCACCACCGACGCGGCCTTCTTCACCGTCTTGATCTCCCAGAAGCCCTTCACGAACCCGCCGACCAGGATGGTGCCCTTGACCAGGCCGTTCTGCGTGATGACGACCTTGCGGTACTCGTCGCTGATCACCCGGGTGCGGTCGGCGTAGGACAGGACGGTCTGGTCGAACGGTCCCAGCAGCCGGGCGGGCGCGGGGGTGTCCGGATCCGGGCGCGGGGCGTCCTCGAAGTCGAAGAGCTCGCGGCCGTTCTCGTCACGGAACGTACGCAGTTCCGGCCGCAGCCGTTCGGCGACGTCACCGAGTTTCGTGATCCCGGCCCACGCCTGCGCGTCCTGCACACTGGCCGGTCCGAACGCGGCCAGATAGCGCCGGAACATCGCTTCGGGCGACAGCGACTCGTCCGGTTCGGCGCCGAGCCAGTCCCCGGTGGTCTGATACGTCGGCTGCCCCGACCTGCCCCAGACACCGCGCGGCGGGACCTGCACCAGCGGCAGCAGCGCCCGCGAGACGTGCACCAGCGACGAGGGTGCCACGCCCTCCCAGCGCTTCGCGAGTTCCGCACCGAGTTCGGCCGACGAAAGCGGCCGTTCGCCGAGCAGTTTGCGGGCGGTGCGGG
Organism: Amycolatopsis decaplanina DSM 44594; assembly: GCF_000342005.1. Lineage (GTDB taxonomy): Bacteria > Actinomycetota > Actinomycetes > Mycobacteriales > Pseudonocardiaceae > Amycolatopsis > Amycolatopsis decaplanina. The sequence goes on along the minus strand of NZ_AOHO01000074.1, from coordinate 172,409 downwards.
CGATCTCCTGGTGGTCGAGGCCCTTGATGTCGGGGCCGAACTGGGTGTTGCCGGTCACCGAGCGGTCGTAGAGGGGCTGCACGATCGGCCGCCACGCCAGCGCGTCCTCTCGTGTGACCAGGTGCACCGTGCCGCGCATGAGCGCGATCCGCACGACGCTCTTGTCCAGCAGGAGGTTCGCCAGGTCGGCCTGGCGGAAGCCGTGCAGCCGCGTCCACAGCGCGAAGTACGGCGGGTTCGGCGCCTGCGCCTGCAATCCGGCCAGGTGCTCGACCGCTTGGAGCGCGGTCATCTTCGAACGCCGGAGCAGCAGCTGCCGGTCCAGCATGGCGCGGTTCAGCGCGCGCCTGCTCAACGTGTCGGACATGCGGTTCACCCTAATCGGGATCAAGGACAGCTATGGTCCTCAATGCGCCGATCGGTGCCGGGATCCATAATCCCGGCCATGGAACTACCGCCGCCGGTGATCCGGGACTGGGACTATCCGCGCGGCACGGCGAGCATCGTGCTCATGGCCCGCTTCGCCGCCGAGAACGGCGTCGCGGGACTGGAGTCCTACGAGCATGCCCCCGTGGACGGCCAGGTCGACGCGCGACAGGAGCTCGCGGTGGTCCGGGCCCTGATCCGCGGGCTCGGTGGCGGGGACGACGTCGCGCTGCGGCTGAGCAGGCGATACCGCGTCAGCGCGTTCGGCATCTTCGGCTTCGCGTGCATCAGCAGCCCGACACTGGGGGACGCCATGCGCTTCGCCCTGCGGTACCTGGACCTGAGCTTCACCTTCTGCATCCCGCACGTGACCGTCGAGGCCGGACGGCTCACGCTGGCCATGGACGACAGCCGCGTGCCCGGCGACGTGGCCCACTTCCTGGTGCTGCGCGACCTCGGCGCCATCCACACCGTCATGCGCGACATCCTGCCGGGCATCTCCCTGCGCTCCTTGGCTTTCCGGCACAAGAAACCCTCCACTGTGGACGAATACGTGCGGACCTTCGGCGTGGCGCCGTCGTTCTCCGCGCCGTCGCACGTCGCCACCCTGGATCCGCTCTTCCTCGACAAACCGCTGCCGCAGGCCAACGATCAGACCGTCGCGGTCTGTGCCGCGCAATGCGAGTCGCTGGTGTCGCGGAAACGGGAACGGTCCGGGATCGCCCAGCAGGTCCGGGAAAGACTGGTGCGGCTCGGCGGGGTCGACGCGGGAATGGAGGAGGTCGCGCGGCAGCTCGCCCTCAGCCCTCGCACACTGCGAAGGAGGCTGTTCGAGGCCGGGACCGGCTACCGGGCCCTGCTCGACGAGGTCCGCCAGGCCTTGGCGGAGGAGATGCTCGACACCGGCGCGCTCAGCGTGGAGGACGTCGCACTGCGGCTGGGCTATGCCGAGGCGTCGAGTTTCATCTACGCCTTCAAGCGCTGGAAGGGGATGACGCCGGCGGCCTACGCCCGGCGGAACGCTTTGCGAGCACGGCCGGGTAGGTGACCCGCAGCAGGTGCAGGATCGAGTCGGTGAGGAAGATCCGCAGCTCCTCCCGGCCGAGCGTGCCGCGGATCAACCATTCGCGTGATGCGGCGCGCAGCATCCCGCCGTACGAACGGATCATCGCGCGGAGTTCCTCGCGACCCTCGGTGACCTCGCTCATCAACGCGGCCGCGAGCACACGGTCGGCGGCGATCTCGTCACCCTCCAGCATGATCCGCTCGATGTCCGGGTCGCGGCCCACCGCCTCCGGGCCGATCGCCGTCAGCCACGCCTGTTCGTTGCGTTCGACGACCTCGATCCAGTGCTGGACACTGATCGCGAGCCGCTCTTCGGGGGTCGTGTCGGGCAGGTTCTCGATCACCGGCGCCGGGACGATCATCATCTGCCGGACGACTTCCAGGTACAGCTCCCGCTTGCCACCGAAGTAGTGGTTGATCAGCGGCCTGGCCACCCCGGCGGCCTTCGCGATGTCCGAGGTCGAAACCGAGGCGTAAGTGCCCGCGCCGAACAGCCGCCGGGCCGCGGCCAGGATCTCGGCACGCCGGGCGGCCGGTTCGAGGCGGCGCCGCCGGATTTCCGGATCGGTGCTCATGGGCCGAGCGTAACCGTTTCACGTGACCGGCTGCCGTTACTCATTCGGAACAACCCACCGGTAACCCCTGGGGCCTTCACGGCGACGTTCGGGGCGGGGGGATCGGGTGTCATGGGTAGGGACGAATGGCGAGTGCTGAACGCGATCCGGTTCGCCGTGCCGGGCGGTGGGTCAGTGTGCGGCTGCAGCATCGTGACGTCCGGATCCAAGACGACACCGAGGAGGAAAGCGTCTCCTACGCGGGGATCGTGATCACGAGTTTCGAGAACGGTGCCGAGGTCTGCGAACGCTGGATCCCGCTCGGGGTGGATCCGTCGGAGGCCGACGACGAACAGCTCATCCAGCAGCTGCGCGACGCGCTGATCTGGCAGGCGCGGCCGCCTCGGGCCTCGTGAGTGGTAAGGACGGTTAGAACCGTCCTTACCACTCACGAGCCCTGCTGAGTCCGGAGGCCGTCGAAGGCGATCTTGCACACCGCGTCCGCCAGTTCCGTCCCGGCCGACCCACGGCGCGGCCGGTACCACTCGATCAGCGAGTTCACCATGCCGTACAGGAGCCGCGCGGTGACCGCGGGATCGATGTCGGGCCGCACGTCGCCTTCGGCTTCGGCCTGTTTCACCAGTTCCGTCACGAGCCGGTCGAACTCGCGCCGCCGCGCCAGTGCCGCGCGCTCGACCTTCGTGTTGCCGCGCACCCGCAGCAGCAGCGTCACGAACGGCAACTGGTCGACCAGCACGAGGACGCTGCCCCGCACCAGGTGTTCCAGCTTCTCGATCGCCCTGCCCTCGAAGGATTCCGTCTCGGCGGCGACGGCGAACAGGCCGTTCAGCGCGCGGTCGACGGCAAGCCGCAGCAGCTCCTCCTTGCTCGGCACGTGGTGATAGATCGCGGATTTCGTGATGCCGAGTTTGCGGGAGAGGTCCTCCATGCTGGTGCCGTCGTAGCCGCGTTCGTTGAACAGTTTGACCGCGACCTGCAGCAGCGACTCGAGGTCGTAACCGGGGCGCCCCCGGCGGGCGGGGGTGCTCAAGCGCGGTCCCGTTCGTCGAGGACGCGGCGCATCTTGCCCAGCGAACGTTCCAGCGTGTCCGGGTCGACGACCTCGACGCCGACGCTCACGCCGACCCCGTCCTTGACCCCGGCGATCAGCCGGGCGGCGGCCTCGGCGCGCTGCTCGACGGTCGCGTCCGGACGTGCCTCGACCCGGACGGTCAGGTGATCCATCCGGCCCTTCGTGGACCGGATCAGCTGGAAATGCGGCGCGAGCGCGGGGGTCACCAGCACGACTTCCTCGATCTGCGTGGGGAAGACGTTGACGCCACGCAGGATGATCATGTCATCGCTGCGGCCGGTCACCTTCTCCATCCGCCGGAACGCCGGCCGCGCTGTGCCCGGCAGCAGCCGGGTGAGGTCGCGCGTGCGGTACCGGATGATCGGCAGCGCCTGCTTGGTGAGCGAGGTGAACAGCAGTTCGCCCTCGGCGTCGGTGGGCTTTTCGGTGAACGGGTCGATCACCTCGGGGAAGAAGTGGTCCTCCCAGATGTGCAGCCCGTCCTTGGTCTCGACGCACTCCTGCGCGACGCCGGGACCCATCACCTCGGACAGGCCGTAGATGTCGACGGCGTCGATGCCGACGCGCTCCTCGATCTCCGTGCGCATCTGCTCGGTCCACGGCTCGGCGCCGAAGATGCCGACCTTGAGCGAACTGGACTGTGGGTCGATGCCCTGCCGTTCGAATTCGTCGAGCAGCGTGAGCATGTACGACGGGGTGACCATGATGATCTCGGGCTTGAAATCGGTGATGATCTGCACCTGGCGCGCGGTCATGCCGCCCGACGCCGGGATCACCGTGCAGCCGAGCTTTTCGGCGCCGTAGTGCGCGCCGAGGCCGCCGGTGAACAGGCCGTACCCATAGGCAACGTGGACCTTGTCGCCCGGCCGCCCGCCCGCGGCGCGGATCGAGCGCGCCATCACCGTCGCCCACGTGTCGATGTCTTCGGCGGTGTAGCCGACGACGGTCGGTTTCCCGGTGGTCCCGCTGGAGGCGTGGATGCGGCTGACCTGCGCCTGGGGCACGGCGAACATGCCGAACGGGTAGTTGTCGCGCAGGTCCTGTTTGGTGGTGAAGGGGAACTTCGCCAGGTCTTCCAGCGCCTTGCAGTCGTCCGGGTGGACGCCCACCTCGTCGAACTTCCGGGTGTAGAACGGCACGTTGTCGTAGGCGTGCCGTAGCGTCCACTGGAGACGCTTCAGTTGCAGCGCCTGGAGTTCGTCGATGGTCAGGTTCTCGGCTTCGTCGCTGAAGGCGCTCATCGTGATGCTTTCTGGATGGTGCGGCTGCGGCCGCGGAATTCGGCGACGACCTCCGGCCCGTCGGGGGTCTCCCGGTGCACGGTGACGTCGTAGATGCCGTTGCGGCCGTAGCGGGTCCGCTCGGTGGCGGTGGCGATGAGGTGGTCGCCGAGCTTTCCGGCGGCGACGAAGGAGATCTCGGCGCCGGAGGCGACGGTGACCGGCCCGTGGGTGTTGCAGGCGCAGGCGAACGTCGTGTCGGCGAGCAGGAAGACGTAGCCGCCGTGCGCGATGCCGTGCCCGTTGACCATCGTCTCGGTGATCCGCATGGTGGCGACGGCGTGCCCGTCGGCGGCCTCGACCAGTTCGATGCCCAGCGCGTTCGACGCGAGGTCGTCGGCGAACATCGTGTGCGCGGCGTTAGTCAAACCGAGACCACCTAGTTACTGACCGAATGGACGGTTGTTAAAGGGTGTCGCCAGTAAAGGCGCGTTTTCGGGCTGATGTCAAGGGTCCACCGCCATCAGGGGGTTTGCAAGTGCCGGGTCACGAGCTACAGTCAATTACTGAACGGACGGTCTGTTAATCCACCACGCGAAGGGTCGCCCCATGGCATTGCTGCGCAGCTACGTCTCCGGCGGATGGCACACGGCGGAAGCCGACGGAGTACCGCTGCACGACGCCTCGACCGGCGAGGAGGTCGCCCGGGTCTCGTCCGAGGGCATCGACTTCGCCGCCGCGCTGGACCACGGCCGCCGCGTCGGCGGCCCCGCGCTGCGTGAGCTGACTTTCCATCAGCGTGCCGCACTGCTGAAGGCACTGGCCTCTCACCTGCGAGAACACCGCGACGAGCTGTACGCGCTCTCGGCCAGGACGGGCGCCACCAAGGGTGACTCGATGGTCGACATCGACGGCGGCATCGGCGTCCTGTTCGCCTACTCCAGCAAGGGCAAGCGCGAACTGCCGAACGACACCGTCTACGTCGACGGCAACGTCGAGCCGCTGAGCAAGGGCGGCACCTTCGTCGCCCAGCACATCGCCGTCCCGTTGCGCGGCGTCGCCGTCCAGATCAACGCGTTCAACTTCCCGGTCTGGGGCCCGCTGGAGAAGTTCGCGCCCGCGTTCCTCGCCGGCGTGCCGAGCCTGATCAAACCCGCCAGCCAGACCGCGTACCTCACCGCGCGGCTGGTCGAGATCATCATCGACTCCGGCATCCTGCCCGAGGGCACGCTGCAGTTCGTCGCGGGCAGCGTCGGCGACCTGCTCGACCACCTGACGGCGCAGGACCTGGTCTCCTTCACCGGCTCCGCGTCGACGGCGCAGAAGTTGCGCGCGCATCCGGCGATCGTGCGCAACTCCGTCCGGTTCAACGCCGAGGCCGACTCGTTGAACCTGTCGATCCTCGGCCCGGACGCCAAACCCGGCACCACCGAATTCGACCTCTTCGTCAAGCAGCTGACCACCGAGATGACGGTCAAGGCGGGCCAGAAGTGCACCGCCATCCGTCGCGCCTTCGTGCCCGCCGACCTGCTGGACGACGTCGCCGAGGCCGCGAGCGCGCGGCTGGCGAAGACCACCATCGGCAACCCCACCGCCGAGGGCGTCCGGATGGGCGCGCTCGCGAGCCTGGAACAGCGTGAAGAGGTCCGGCGGTCGCTCAAGGCGCTGCTGGACGTCGGCACGGTCGTCTTCGGCGACCCGGAGCAGGTCGAGGTCGTCGGCGCGGACGCCGAACGCGGCGCGTTCATCTCACCCGTACTGCTGAAGGCCGACCCGGAGCGCTCGGAGCCGCACGAGGTCGAGGCATTCGGCCCGGTGTCGACGCTGCTGCCGTACACCTCCACCGAACAGGTCATCGAGCTCGCCGCGCGCGGCGGCGGCAGTCTCGTGGGCTCCGTCGTTTCCGCGGACCAGGAGTTCGTGCGCGAGGTCGTCCTCGGTGTCGCGCCGTATCACGGCCGTCTGCTGGTGCTGGACGCCGACGACGCCAAGGAGTCCACCGGCCACGGTTCGCCCATGCCGCAGCTGGTGCACGGCGGTCCCGGCCGCGCCGGTGGCGGCGAGGAGATGGGCGGCGTCCGCGGCGTGCTGCACCACATGCAGCGCACGGCCGTCCAGGGTTCGCCCGCGGTCCTGAGCACGGTCACCGGCCGCTGGGTCGCGGGTGCACCGAGGACTGAGGGTGATGTCCACCCGTTCCGGAAGTCCTTGGCGGAGTTGAAGATCGGCGACTCCGTCGTCGCCGGGCCGCGCACTGTCACCCAGGAGGACGTCGACCACTTCGCCGAGTTCACCGGCGACACCTTCTACGCCCACACCGACCCCGAGGCCGCGGCGGCGAACCCGCTGTTCGGCGGGATCGTGGCGCACGGCTACCTCGTGGTCTCGTTCGCCGCCGGTCTGTTCGTCTCGCCGGAACCCGGCCCGGTGCTGGCCAACTACGGCCTGGAGAACCTGCGGTTCCTCACCCCGGTCAAGGTGGGCGACACCCTCACGGTGACCTTGACCGCCAAGCAGATCACCCCGCGTATCGACCAGGAGTACGGCGAGGTCCGCTGGGACGCCGACGTCACCAACGCCGACGGCGACTCGGTCGCCAAGTACGACGTGCTCACCCTGGTCGCCAAGGAGCAGTCATGACGGCCACTGTGTCTGATGAAAAGCGCCCCTTCGAAGACCTCGAAAAGCACTTCGAGGAGACCATCGAGCGCGACCAGCGCATCGAGCCGCGTGACTGGGTGCCCGAGGGCTACCGCAAGACGATGATCCGGCAGATCGCGCAGCACGCGCATTCGGAGATCATCGGCATGCAGCCCGAAGGCAATTGGATCACCCGTGCGCCTTCCTTGCGGCGCAAGGCGATCCTGCTGGCCAAGGTGCAGGACGAGGCCGGGCACGGGCTGTACCTGTACTCCGCGGCCGCCACCCTCGGGGCCGACCGCGCTGATCTGACCGACAAACTGATCAACGGCAGGCAGAAGTACTCGTCGATCTTCAACTATCCGACGCTGACCTTCGCCGACGTCGGCGTGATCGGCTGGCTGGTGGACGGCGCGGCGATCTGCAACCAGGTCCCGTTGTGCCGCAGTTCGTACGGGCCGTACGCGCGCGCCATGATCCGCATCTGCAAGGAGGAGTCCTTCCACCAGCGGCAGGGCTACGAACTGCTGATGACCATGATGCGCGGCACTCCAGAGCAGCGCGAAATGGTGCAGGAGGCGGTGAACCGCTGGTGGTGGCCGTCGCTGATGATGTTCGGGCCGCCGGACGCGGACTCGCCGAACACCGCGCAGTCGATGGCGTGGAAGGTCAAACGCCACACGAACGACGAGCTTCGGCAGCGGTTCGTGGACATGTCCATCCCGCAGGCCGAGGCGCTGGGTGTCACGTTCCCGGACCCGGACTTGAAGTGGAACGCCGAACGCGGGCACTACGACTTCGGCGCGGTCGACTGGGACGAGTTCAAGAACGTGTTGAAGGGCAACGGCCCCTGCAACGCCCAGCGCATCGCGCACCGGCGGCGGGCCCAGGAAGACGGTGCGTGGGTGCGGGAAGCCGCGGCCGCCCACGCCGCCAAGAAAGGGGCTTCGGCATGAAGCACGACTGGCCGTTGTACGAGGTGTTCGTCCGGGGCAAGCGCGGGCTGAACCACGTGCACGTGGGTTCGCTGCACGCGGCGGACGACGACATGGCGCTGCACCACGCGCGGGATCTGTACACCCGCCGCAACGAGGGCGTGTCGATCTGGGTCGTGCGTGCTTCGGACATCACGGCGTCCTCGCCGGACGAGAAGGACCCGTTCTTCGCGCCCAGCGGTGACAAGGTGTACCGGCACCCGACGTTCTACGAAATCCCCGACAACGTTCCCCACATGTGACATGAGCTTCGACAACGCCTATGAGGCGATCACCGAGGAAAACGACTCCCGCTGGGCCTTCGGGACCGGGTTCGAGGATCCACTGTCCGGTGTGGACACCACTGTTCCGTCCGGTGTGGACGGAGCGAGACTCGCGGCCTACTGCCTGATGCTCGGCGACGACGCGCTGATCTTCTCGCACCGGCTGCAGGAGTGGTGCACGAACGCGCCCGAACTCGAGGACGAGGTCGCGATCGCCAACATCGCGCTCGACCTGCTCGGGCAGGCCCGGCTGCTGCTCGCCCGCGCGGGCAAGGCCGATGGCAGTGACCGGAGCGAGGACTCGTACGCCTTCTTCCGGAACGAGCAGGAGTACCGAAACGTCCGCCTCGCCGAACTCGACGGCGGGCACTTCGGGCACCTGATCGCGCGGCTGCTGGTGTTCTCGATCTGGCGGCTCGCCCTGCTCCAGCGTTTGCGGACGAGCGTCGATCCGGTGCTGGCGGCCATCGCGGACAAGGGCGTCAAGGAAGTCGCCTACCACCGCGACTACGCCGCCCAGTGGGCCGTGCGCCTCGGCGACGGCACTGAACTGTCCCACTCGCGGATGCAGGAAGGGCTGGACGCGGTCTGGCCGTACGTGGACGAGTTGTTCGCGGCGCACGAGGCCGAATTCGTCGAGTCGCCCTCGCTGCGGCCGGAGTTCGACGCGATCCTCGACCAGGTGCTGGCCGTCGCGAAGCTGACGCGCCCCGAAATCGGTGCCATCGCCGGGGTTTCCGGCCGGATGGGCCGCGACGGCGTGCACACCGAGCGGATGGGCTACCTGCTGGCGACCCTGCAGAGCGTCGCCAGGGAGCACCCGGACGCGACATGGTGACCGCGTACGCCGTGGCGGCCACTGTCACCGACCCGGAACTGCCGATGCTCACCCTCGCCGACCTCGGCGTATTGCGTGAGGTGTCCGAAGAGGAGGGCCGGGTGGTCGTCGCGATCACCCCGACCTACACCGGCTGCCCGGCGATGGACACCATGCGCGACGACCTCGTGCACGCGCTGACCGGCGCGGGCTACGGCGAGGTCGAAGTCCGCACGGTGCTCCAGCCCGCTTGGTCCACGGACTGGATCACCGAGGACGGCAAACGGAAACTGGCCGAGGCCGGTATCGCGCCGCCGGGGGCGGCGCCGCGGCGGACCGGCCCGATCCCGCTCACGTTGAGCCCGCCGGTGTCGTCGGTCCGCTGCCCCCGTTGTGGTTCCGCGGACACCGAAGAGCAGTCCCGGTTCAGCGCGACGGCGTGCAAGGCCCTGCGCCGCTGCCGGTTCTGCCTCGAACCGTTCGAACACGTCAAGGAGATCTAGTGACAGCGACCCTGCGCCGCACGGGTTTCCACACCCTGAAGGTGTCCGACGTCCAGCGCCTGTGCGACGACGCCGTCGCCGTGACCTTCGACGTCCCCGAAGACCTGGCGGACACCTTTCGCTTCCAGCCGGGCCAGTCGCTGACCCTGCGCCGCGACGTCGACGGCCGCGACGAACGCCGCTCGTACTCGATCTGCGCGCCCGCCGGCGCGGCGCCGCGGGTCGGCGTCCGGGAGGTGCCGGGCGGGCTGTTCTCCTCGTGGCTCGTGCGCGACGTGAAACCCGGCGACGAGATCGAGGTCGCGCCGCCCGCCGGGAATTTCAGCCCAGACCTGGAAGCCGCCGGACACCACGTGCTGATCGCGGCCGGATCCGGCATCACGCCGGTGCTGTCGATCGCGTCCTCGCTGCTCCGCGACTCCGACGCGACGGTGACCGTGCTCTACGGCAACCGCCGCACGGACACCGTCATGTTCGCCGACGACCTCGCGGACCTCAAGGACCGTTACCCCGCGCGGCTCGAACTCGTCCACGTGCTCTCCCGTGAACCGCGTGAGGCCGAATTGTTCACCGGACGGCTCGACGTGGAGAAACTGCGGCGCCTGTGCACCGTGCTGATCCCGGTCGAAGACGTCGCGCACTGGTGGCTGTGCGGGCCGTTCGAGATGGTGACCGGCGCGCAGGGACTGCTTCGCTCGCTGGACGTCCCCGACGAGCGGGTCCACCAGGAACTGTTCTATGTGGACACTCCGCCGGAGCCGGTGCACCACGTCGACCCCGCCGTCGTGGGCTCGTCCAGCGAGGTCACGCTGGTCCTCGACGGCCGGTCGACGACGATGACGTTGTCTCGCGGCTCCTCGCTGCTCGACGGCGCCCAGAAGTATCGCCCGGACCTGCCGTTCGCCTGCAAGGGCGGGGTGTGCGGGACCTGCCGGGCGAAGATCTGCGACGGCAAGGTGGACATGCGGCGCAACTTCGCGCTGGAGAAGGCCGAGGTCGACGCCGGTTTCGTGCTCACCTGCCAGTCCGTGCCGGTGTCCGACGCGGTGACGGTGGACTTCGACGCCTAGATCCTCGTGAGTGGTAAGGACGGTTCTATTGAGGGGTAAGGCGAAGGTGGCGTGCCGGGCGAGGTGTGAGCTTTCCCTGCCTCGGACGATGAGCGGGTCTCGAGCGCCTCGCCCGGGACGCTCACCGTCTCGAACGTGACGCTCGGGACTCACGCCCATGGCCGCCGATACGGCACGCGTGAGGCAAGCGGCGTCGCGAAAGCCACTTTCGGGACATCAGACGTCTCGAAAGTGGCTTTCGCGGCACCCAGCAGCCCACGTATCACGACACATTTGTCTTACCCTCAATAACCGTCCTTACCACTCACGAGGGGCATACTGGCGGCGTGACCGAACGCCCCCACATCCTGTTGTCCGCAGCGGTCTCGCTGGACGGATACCTCGACGACGCGAGCGACACCCGGCTGGTGCTGTCGAACGAGGAAGACTGGGCCCGGGTGGACGGTCTGCGCGCCGCGTCGGACGCGATCCTCGTCGGCGCGAACACCGTGCGCGCGGACGATCCCCGCTTGCTGGTCCGCTCGCCGGAGCTGGTCGCCGAACGGGTCGCGGCAGGTCGCCCGGAGCAGCCGGTCAAGGTCACCCTCACGCGGAGCGGGTCACTCGATCCGGCGGCGCGGTTCTTCACTGCCGGAGACGCCGAGAAGCTGGTCTACGCGCCACCCGGCGTCGTGACGGGAGTGAAGGCGACCATCGTCGAGACGGCTGATCTACGCGCGATACTGGCCGACCTCCACAGGCGGGGCGTCCGGCGGCTGATGGTCGAAGGCGGGGGCGCGATCCACACTCAGTTCCTCACCGAAGGCCTGGTCGATGAACTCCACCTGGCCATCGCGCCGTTCTTCGTCGGTGACTCGCGCGCGCCGCGTTTCGTCGGCCCAGGAGCTTTCCCGCGTGGGCTGACACTGGTCGAAAGCACTCGGCTGGGTGATATAGCCGTACTCGAGTACCACGCGATACCGGAACCGTCCGATGTGGACATCCTGCGACTGCGCGAGGCCATCGCACTGGCCGAGAACTGCCCGCCGCGCACTTTCCGCGTCGGCGCGGTGATCACCTCCGCCGACGGCGAAGTGATCTCCACCGGTTACTCGGGCGACGGCGATCCCGCCAACCACGCCGAAGAGGCCGCGCTCGCCAAGCTCGAACCGGGGGACCCGAGGCTGGCGGAGGCGACGATGTACACGTCGCTGGAGCCGTGCAGCTCGCGGACGTCACATCCGCGCAGCTGTACCCGGCTCATCCTCGACGCCGGCATCCCGCGCGTCGTTTTCGCCTGGCGCGAGCCGTCGGTGTTCGTCGACTGCGTCGGCGCCGAGACACTGGAGGCGGCCGGACGCCGGGTGATCGAGGTACCAGCCCTCGCCGCCGACGTCCGCCGCGCGAACACCCACCTCCCGGGTGTTCACCCCTGAACCACTACTTGCAGGCGTCGCAGCAACCGCAGCCCAGACCGGTGCACGCCGAGCAGCAACCGTGGCGAAGCACGACCTTCAACAGACGCTTGATCATGGCTGTCCTTCCGATCCTTGACGTCCCACCGCCCTTGTCACGCTAAGTTCTGCGCATATGACAGTGGTACCGCCGGGAGTGCCATGGCGCTGCTCCAGCGGGTGATGTCAGGATTCGAGGTCCCCCTCCAGCGATAGGTAGACCTCGCGCAGCTGAGCCAAAAGGTCTGCGTCCGGTTCCGCCCAGAGCCCCCGATCGGCCGCCTCGTTCAGGCGCTCGATGATGCCGCGCAACGCCCACGGGTTGGCCTGGCGCAGGAACTCCTGGTTGACCTCGTCGAGCACATAGGACTCGGTGAGCTTCTCGTACATCCAGTCGCCGACCACCCCGGCGGTCGCGTCGAAACCGAAGAGGTAGTCGACCGTCGCCGCCAGTTCGAAGGCGCCCTTGTAGCCGTGCTTGCGCATCGCCGCCAGCCAGCGCGGGTTGACCACGCGGGCCCGGAAGACACGGGCGGTCTCCTCGCCGAGGGTGCGGGTGCGGACCGCGTCCGGGGTGGTGCTGTCGCCGACATAGGACGCGGGCGCGGTACCGGTCAGCGCGCGGACCGTCGCGATCATTCCGCCGTGGTACTGGAAGTAGTCGTCGGAGTCGGCGATGTCGTGCTCACGGGTGTCGGTGTTCTTGGCCGCGACCACGATCCGCTTGTACGAGTTCTCCATGTCCTCGCGCGCCGGCCTGCCGTCGAGGTCGCGTCCGTAGGCGAACCCGCCCCAGACCGCGTAGACCTCGGCGAGATCCTTGTCGTCGCGCCAGTTCCCGGAATCCATCAGCGGCAGCAGGCCCGCGCCGTACGCGCCGGGCTTGGAGCCGAAGATCCTCGTGGTGGCCCGGCGTTCGTCACCGTGCGCGGCCAGATCCGCGCGGGTGTGGGCGCGGACGAAGTTCTGTTCGTCCGGTTCGTCGAGGCCCGCCACGAGGCGCACCGCGTCGTCCATCAGGCTGATCACGTGTGGGAAGGCGTCGCGGAAGAAACCGCTGATCCGCACGGTGACGTCGATGCGCGGACGGCCGAGTTCGGCGAGCGGGATCGCCTCGATGCCGGTGACCCGCCGCGATGCTTCGTCCCAGACCGGCTGGACACCCAGCAGTGCGAGGACTTCCGCGGCGTCGTCGCCCGACGTGCGCATGGCCGACGTGCCCCAGACGGAGAGGCCCACCGAACGCGGCCAGTCGCCGGTGTCCTCTTTATAGCGACGGAGAAGCGAGTCCGCGAGAGCCTGCCCGGTCTCCCAGGCGAGGCGGCTCGGGATGGCCTTCGGGTCGACGGTGTAGAAGTTGCGGCCCGTCGGCAGCACGTTGATCAGGCCGCGCAGGGGAGAACCGCTGGGGCCCGCGGGGATGTAGCCGCCGTCGAGCGCGTGGAGCACGGCGTCGATCTCGGCGCCGGTGCCCGCGAGGCGCGGCACGATCTCGGTGGCGGCGAAGGTCAGCACTCGGGCGACCTCCTGGTGTTCCGGCACCTCGGCGACGACCTCGGCGACGGCGGCGGGGGACCAGTCCCTGGCCTCCATCGCCTCGACGAGCGACCGGGCCGTCTGCTCGATGGCGTCCACTTCGGACAGCGGTGTGTCGCTGTTCTCCTTCAGCCCCAACGCGGAACGCAGGCCGGGGACCGCGCCCTGTTTGCCGCCCCACATCTGCTGGGCACGCAGCATCGCCAGCACGAGGTTGATCCGTGCCTCGCCTTCCGGCGCGGCTCCGAGGATGTGCAGGCCGTCGCGGATCTGGGCGTCCTTGACCTCGCACAGCCAGCCGTCGATGTGCAGCAGGAAGTCGTCGAACTCCGCGTCGTGCGGTCGTTCCTCGACACCGAGGTCGTGGTCCAGTTTCGCGGCCTGGATCAGCGTCCAGATCTGCGCACGGACCGCGGGCAGCTTCGCCGGGTCCATCGCGGCGATGTTCGCGTGCTCGTCCAGGAGTTGTTCCAGGCGGGCCATGTCGCCGTAGCTCTCGGCGCGTGCCATCGGCGGGATCAGGTGGTCGACGATCGTGGCGTGCGCGCGCCGTTTCGCCTGCGCGCCTTCACCGGGGTCGTTGATCAGGAACGGGTAGATCAGCGGCAGATTGCCCAGGACGGCGTCCGGCGCGCACGAGTCCGAGAGACCGGCGGTCTTGCCGGGCAGCCATTCCAGCGAACCGTGTTTGCCGAGGTGGACGACGGCGTGCGCACCGAATTCCTCCTCCAGCCAGCGGTACGCGGCCAGGTAGTGATGGCTCGGCGGGAGGTCCGGGTTGTGGTAGATCGCCACCGGGTTTTCGCCGAACCCGCGCGGCGGCTGGATCATCAGGATGACGTTGCCGGACCGCAGGGACGCCAGGACGATGTCTCCGTTGTCGACGTAGAGCTCCCCGGGCGCGGGGCCCCAGTGCTCCTCCATGCCCTCGCGCAGTTCCGGCGGCAGTTCGGCGAACCACTCGCGGTACTTGCCGGCGGGGACGCGGATCGGGTTGCCGGACAGCTGCTCCTCGGTCAGCCACTCCGGATCCTGGCCGCCCGCGGCGATGAGCGCGTGGATCAGGGCGTCGCCGTCCGGCTGGTCGGTGCCGGTGGGCTCGACGCCGGGGAACGGGTCTTCACCCAGGTCGTAGCCCTGGTCGCGCATGCGGCGCAGCAGTTCGATCGCGGACGCGGGGGTGTCGAGGCCGACGGCGTTGCCGACGCGGGAGTGCTTCGTCGGGTACGCGGACAGCATCAGCGCGACGCGGCGCTCCGGCGGCGGAGTGTGGCGGAGGCGGGCGTGGGCGAGCGCGATCTTGGCGACGCGGGACGCGCGCTCGGCGTCCGGCACGTACTTGGGGAGACCGTCGTCGTCGATCTCCTTGAACGAGAACGGGACGGTGATGAGACGGCCGTCGAACTCGGGGACCGCCATCTGGTTGCCCGCGTCGAGCGGGGAGAGCCCGTCGTCGTTCGCGGCCCAGGTCTCGCGGTCGCTGGTGAGGCAGAGCGCCTGCAGGATCGGGATGTCGAGCGCGGCCATCTCGGCGACGTCCCACGCCTCGTCGTCACCGCCCGCGCCGACCTCGGAGGGCCGGGTGCCGCCGGCGGCCAGCACGGTGACCAGGAGCGCGTCCGCCTTGGCCAGCTCGGCCATCATCTCCGGCTCGCGGGTGCGCAGGGACGCGCAGTGGATCGGCAGCGCGCGGCCCCCGGCGTCCTCGACGGCGTCGGAGAGGGCGTGGACGAACTCGGTGTTGCCGGACAGGTGATGCGCCCGGTAGTAGAGGATCGCGACGACCGGACCCTCGGTGGTCTTCGGCTCGCGCTCCAGGACACCCCACAGCGGCTGCACGGCGGGCGGCTCGAAGCCGTCACCCGTGAGCAGGAGCGTGTCGCTCAGGAAACGGTGCAGCTGGGTGAGGTTGGCCGGACCGCCCTGCGCGAGGTAGGCGTGTGCCTCCGCCGCCGTGCCCGCCGGGACGGTGGACAGCTTCATGAGCTGCGCGTCCGGCGTCTGCTCGCCGCCGAGGACCACCACGTGCGCGCCGCTCGCGCGGACCGTGTCGAGTCCCTCCTGCCAGCTGCGCTCGGACCCGAGGATCCGCACGACGACGATCTGGACGCCGTCGAGCAGGGCGGGCAACTCGGCCAGATCGAGGCGGGCCGGGTTCGCCAGCCGGTAGTCGGCCTCGCCGGCGCGGGCGCTGAGCAGGTCGGTGTCCGAAGTGGACAGAAGCAGGATCACGGCAGTCCTCACTCGGGGTGTCCGCGCCCCGGGTCGTGCGGTCGCGACGGCCGGAGTTCCTGGCTTCCCTCCCTTGCCCGGAGGGTGACAGTGGCGGGACCGCCCCGGACTCTCACCGGGTTCCTCCACCTGCCGACGCGTGGGTCGGAGTTCACTCTCCGGTGCGGTCCGGCGGGAGTCAAGGTGATGTGTTCGTCAAGTGGCGGCGATGGGTGTTTCCGCTGGATTCACCCTCGGTATCGCGCCACGGCACCCCGCAATCAGGTGACTGATTGCGGGGTCCCGGCAGGCTCACGCCGACCGCTCCGACGAGGAGTCGCCGATCCGCGGGAAAGGGGCGGTGGAGAAGATGATCTCCACCGCCACCTCGAAGAACTCCGCGATCCGCAGCGCGAGGTAGAGGCTCGGGCTGTACTCGCCGCGTTCGAGGTAGCCGATGGTCTGGTAGTGCACGCCCAGCGCATCGGCGAGTTCGCGGCGGGAGATGCCCCGCTCCGCCCGTAACATCGCGATCCGGTTGTAAACGACCTCGCTCATGAGCTAGCCAATTCGCTGCATCGCCTTTTCCCGTCGTGCCGCCACCGAGGACCCGGACTCGCGCCGCGCCATGCGCCGCAGGACGACCGGGGCCAGCGTCAATCCGATCACGGCCCAGACGGCCAGCACGCCGAGGGTCTCCCAAGGCCGCCAGGACTGCCCGATCTCGATTATCACCGTCGAGTCCGGCAGGAGCGCCGACCGCATGCCGAGGCCGAGCCAGTACATCGGGAACACCTGCGCGATGTACTGCAGCCATTCCGGCAGCGCGGTGATCGGGTAGAAGATCCCCGAGATCGCGCCGAGTCCCAGCGTGGGCAGCATGATCAGCCCGATGCTGCGCGCGTTCGCGGTCAGCGAGCCGAAGATCGCGCCGATCGGCATGGTGGCGACCAGGCCGAGCGCCAGCACCCACAGCAGGCCCAGCCACGACGTCAGCCCGCCGGGCGCGATGCCGTCGAACAGGAACAGGCTGGGGATCAGGACCAGCAGGAGCCCGACGATCCCGCTGAACGACACCGTGACGACCTTGCCGACGAGGTAGCCGACCATGCCGTTCGGAGTCGCCTTGGCGCGCAGGAGCGTGCCGTCTTCGCGTTCGACGGAGAGGATGCCCGCCATCCCGAGCATGCCGCTGAACACGATCCCCGCGCCCAGCACGCTCGGCACGGTGGCGGCGCCGAGCGAGAACTCCGTTCCCGGCAGTTTCGAGTCGCGCATGAAGAACATGACGACCACGAAGATCAGCGGGAAGATGAGACCGTTGAACAGGTCTTCACGGTTGGTCATCATCTGGCGGCTTTCGATCCAGCCGCGTTGGACGCCCAGCCGGACACTGCGCCGAATCGCGTTCATCGCGCGCCCACCCCCTCGAGAGCTTCGGCCTTGCGGACCAGGGTCATGTACGTGTCTTCGAGCGACGCCCGCCGGACCTCCAGGTCGCCGACGGCGTCCCCGTGCTGTTTGAACAGTTCGTGCACGTACTTCGTCGATTCGGTCGTGGAGTGCACGAACCGCCGGCCGTCCAGCGTCCAGCGCACCTCGGCCTCGCCGGCGATCTGCCTGCTCAGCGCGTCGGCCGAACCGTCGGCGACGATCCGACCGTGGTTCAGGATCAGGATCCGGTCGGCCAGTTTCTCGGCCTCGTCGAGGTCGTGTGTGGTCAGCAGGATCGTCGTGTCGTCGTCATCGGTCAGGCGGTGCACGAGTTCGTGGAACTCGCGCCGCGCCTCCGGGTCCAGTCCGGCGGTCGGCTCGTCGAGGAACAGCAGTTCCGGGCGGCCGACGATGCCGATCGCGACGTCGAGACGGCGCCGCTGCCCGCCCGACAGCATCCGGACCTTCTTGTCCGCGTGCTCGGTCAGGCCGACCGCGGCGACCAGCTCGTCCGGATTCCACGGCCGCTTGATGCGATCCGTGGAGTACGGCGCGTAGTAGCCGCCCAGGTGCTCCAGCAGCTCACGCACCCGCCATTTCGCGTGGTCACGCCAGGCCTGGAGGACGACCCCCAGCCGCGCCCTCCAGTTCTCGTCGGCGTGCGCCGGGTCGACGCCGAGCACGCTGACCTCGCCTTCCGAGCGCATCCGGAAGCCTTCGAGGATCTCGATCGTCGTGGTCTTGCCCGCCCCGTTCGGGCCCAGCAGGCAGATCACCTCGCCGCGGTGCGCGGTGAAGTCGACGCCGTGGAGGACGTCGTTCGTCCCGTACCGCATCCGGAGATCTTTGACGGAGATCATCACGTCCAGTGGATCTCTCATTTGGTCACCCCCATCTCAGTGATGCGATCTAATGTAGCATACCTACTACATTAGATCCGACAATTACTCTCTCCGAAACGGGCCATCTACAGTGAGCGCATGTCCACGAGCGCACGTGTCCGAGCCGACGCGTGCCCTGGTGTTTTCGCCACGCACGACGCCGCCGACGGTCCGCTCGCCCGGGTCCGGCTGCCCGGCGGCGCCATCACCGCGGCTCAGCTCGGAGCGCTCGCGGACGCCGCCGACGACCTCGGTGACGGCGCCCTCCACCTGACCTCCCGCGGCAACGTCCAGCTGCGCGGCGTCACCCGTCCCGGTCTCGCGGGCAGGCTCGCCGCGGCCGGGCTCCTGCCCTCGCCGTCGCACGAACGCGTCCGCAACATCCTCGCCTCGCCGCTCAGCGACACCGCGCGAAAGCTCGCCTCGGCACTCGACAAGGCCCTGTGCGCCGCCCCTGAGCTGGCCGAACTCCCGGGACGCTTCCTTTTCGCCCTCGACGGCGGCCAAGGCGACGTCGCAGGTGAGGGCGCCGACGTCTGCTGGCGCGACGGCGCGGTGTTGCTCGCAGGCGAAGACACCGGCTTGCGCGTCACCGCCGGGCACGCTGTCGAAACCCTGCTGTCGGTAGCGCGCGCGTTTCTCCGTACGAGGGGAACGGCCTGGCGGGTCAGTGAACTCGCCGACACCGAACCGCTGCTCAAGGGCATCGCAGGAAACCGAGTCGAGCCGGAGACCTTCGCGACGAGGCCCGGTCTTCCGATCGGACCGATCGGGGAAGCGATCGGGATCGCCCCGGTCTTCGGCAGGCTCACCTCGGCTCAGGCGCGCAAGATCGCGAAGGCCGGGAACGCCGTGGTCACCCCTTGGCGGTCGATCCTGGTGCTCGGCGCCCTGGAAGCGGACACGGGGCTGATCACCGATCCGGGTGCGCCGTCGCTCGGGATCAGTGCCTGCATCGGACATCCGGGCTGCGCGAAGTCGCTCGCCGACGTGCGGGCCGACGCGGCGCGCGTCGGCCGGACCCCGAGGGTCCATTTCGCCGGCTGTGCGCGGCGATGCGGAAAGCCCGCGCGCGAGCACGTCGACGTGCTCGCGACGAAGGACGGTTATCTGGTCGACGGGGCGTTCGTCCCGGTCGGCGAGCTGGCGAGGACGTTGGCGGAGAAGGGAACACAGTGATCGACTACATCCGGGACGGGGCCGAGATCTACCGGCATTCGTTCGCCACCATCCGTGAGGAGGCGGATCTCGCGATCCTCCCCGACGACGTCGCGGTGCTGGCCGTGCGGATGATCCACGCCTGCGGGATGGTCGACCTGGTCGACGATCTCCGCTACAGCCTGGACGTCGTGGAATCCGGCCGCGCCGCGCTCGAAGCGGGCGCGCCGATCCTGTGCGACGCGAACATGATCGCCTCCGGGGTGACCCGCAAACGTTTGCCTGCCGCCAACGAGGTGCTGTGCACGCTGTCCGATCCGAAGGTGCCGGGGCTGGCCGAGCGGATGGGCACCACCCGGTCCGCGGCCGCGCTGGAGCTGTGGCGCGACAAGCTGCCCGGTTCCGTCGTGGCGATCGGCAACGCACCCACCGCGCTTTTCCGCCTGCTGGAACTGCTCGACGAGGGGGTCGGTGCCCCGGCGGCGATCATCGGTGTCCCGGTGGGCTTCATCGGCGCCGCCGAGTCCAAAGCGGAGCTCGCGAAGCGGGCACCCGCCCCGTACCTGGTGGTGCACGGACGCCGCGGCGGCAGCGCGATGGCCGTCGCCGCGATCAACGCGATGGCGAGTGAGGTCGAATGAGCGGGCTCGGGAAACTCTGGGGTGTCGGGCTCGGACCCGGCGACCCGGAACTGATGACGGTCAAGGCCGCCCGGCTGATCGGCGAGGCCGAAGTCATCGCGTATCACAGCGCGCGGCACGGCCGGAGCATCGCGCGTTCGGTCGCCGAGCCGTACCTGCGGGAAGGCCAGATCGAGGAGAAGCTGGTCTACCCGGTCACCACCGAGACCACCGACCATCCCGGCGGCTACGAAGGCGCCATCGCCGACTTCTACGAGCTGAGCGCGAAACGGCTCGCCGAACACCTCGACGCCGGACGCGACGTGGTCGTGCTCTGCGAAGGCGACCCGTTCTTCTACGGCTCCTACATGTACATGCACGAACGCCTCGCCGACCGCTACGAGGCGACTGTGGTGCCGGGCGTGACTTCGGTCAGCGCGGCGTCCTCGGTGCTCGGCCGTCCGCTGGTGCAGCGCGACGAGGTCCTCACCATCCTGCCCGGCACGCTGCCCGCGCCGGAACTCGCGCGTCGCCTGGCCGACACGCAGGCCGCGGCGGTGCTCAAACTCGGCCGCACGTTCGGCAACGTCCGTGAAGCGCTGGCCGAAGCCGGAAAGCTGGACGACGCCTTCTACGTCGAGCGTGCGACCTGGCAGGCGCAGCGCGTCGAGCCGTTCGCCGACGTCGATCCGGATTCGGTGCCGTACTTCTCGCTGGCGCTGCTGCCCAGCCCGGCCTACGCGTCCCGGCTCGCCGACGAACCCGAAGTCTCCCGGGAGCGGGAAACGCACACCGGCGGTGAAGTCGTGGTCGTCGGCCTCGGCCCGGCGGGTCCTGGCTGGCTGACCCCCGAAGCGACCGAGGAACTGGCCGCGGCGGAGCACATCGTCGGCTACGGCCCGTACGTCGCGCGGGTGCCGCAGCGCGCGGGTCAGCAGCGGCACGCGTCGGGCAACCGCGTCGAGGCCGAACGCGCCGTCGAAGCGCTGGAACTCGCCGCGAACGGTGCCAAGGTCGCGGTGGTCTCCTCCGGTGATCCCGGCGTGTTCGCGATGGCGTCCGCGGTGCTGGAGCAGGTCGCCGCCGGACACGGCGCGGGCATACGGGTGCGGATCGTGCCGGGCGTGACCGCGGCGCAGGCGGCCGCGTCCCGCGTCGGCGCGCCGCTGGGCCACGACTACTGCGTGCTTTCGCTGTCCGACCGGCTCAAGCCGTGGGAGATCATCGAACGACGGCTGGACGCGGCGGGCGCCGCGGATCTCGTGCTCGCGCTGTACAACCCGGCGTCCCGCACGCGGACCACGCAGCTCGCGCAGGCCCGCGACGTCCTGCTCCGGCACCGCGCGCCGGAGACCCCGGTGGTCGTCGCCCGCGACGTCGGCGGACCCGAGGAGGACATCCGCGTGGTCACCCTCGGCACGCTGGAGCCGTCGGAAGTGGACATGCGCTGCCTGCTGATCATCGGCTCGTCGAAGACCCGCGCCGAGAACGGCGTCGTCTGGACGCCGCGCACCTACGAGTGACGCCCAAGCCCGGCATTCCGGGCTTGGGCGCGGCGGACCGTGGTGGGGCTCGTGAGTGGTAAGGACGGTTCTAACCGTCCTTACCACTCACGAGGCTCGCCGCGGGCAGACGGACACGGATCGCGTGGGCGAGGAGATCTGCGGACTGGCGACGCCGAGGATCATCAGGGAAGAGTGGGAGAGGTACTTTCCGGGGCTCGAATACGCATGAGCAACTCTCTCCGTAATAAACATATAGCGCATGGGGGGACTTGCCACAAGACCCCGGTGATGCCTCAGACTCACTCGCCGTAGCCGAAACCTGGCGAAATGGGAGTCTGTGTCAACTCAGGGTCATGAAGAAGAGCTCCGGTCCGAACGCGAATACGTCGCCGGGCTCTACACGCGCCTGGACGCCGAACGCGCCCGGGTGAAGGGGGAGTTCCAGGCCGCGCTGGGGGGAACCGGCGGGACGGCCATGGAACGCGACGTCGAGGTGCGCGCGCTGGCCAGGGAGTCGCGGCGGCTGGACGTCGTGGACAACGGCCTGTGCTTCGGCAGGCTTGACAGTCTCGCGGGGGAGACCTCCTATATCGGCCGCATCGGGCTCTTTGACGAGGAGAACGACTACGAACCGGTGCTGCTCGACTGGCGGGCGCCTGCGGCGCGCCCGTTCTACACCGCGACCGCGGCGACGCCGGAAAAGATGCGCCGTCGCCGCCAGTTCCACACGCACGGGCGTGAGGTGCTCGGCTTCACCGACGAGGTGTTCGGCCGCCCCGGCGGCGACGCGGAGGGTGACGCGGCGCTGCTCGCGGCCGTCAACGCGCCGCGGGGCGAGGGGATGCGCGACATCGTCGCGACGATCCAGGCCGAGCAGGACGAGATCATCCGGCACGAGCATCCCGGTGTGCTGGTGATCGAGGGCGGGCCGGGCACCGGGAAGACCGTGGTGGCGCTGCATCGCGTCGCCTACCTGCTCTACACCCAGCGCGAGCGGATGGAACGCCACGGCGTGCTCGTGGTGGGGCCGAACCCTGCGTTCCTCCACCACATCGGCCGGGTCCTGCCGTCACTGGGCGAGACCGACGTGGTGTTCATGACCACCGGCGACTTCGTCCCCGGCAAGCACGTCACCGCCGAGGACGGCTCCGAAGCGACGCGGCTCAAGGGTTCGCTGAAGATGCTGGACGTCCTCAAGGCCGCCGTCGCCGACCGTCAGCGGCTGCCGGAGGAGCCGGTGCTGATCGACCTGGCCGACGTCACCGTCCGGATCGACGCCGAGACCGCGGAATGGGCCAGGGACGAGGCTCGCAAGAGCGGTCTGCCGCACAACGAGGCGCGCGGGACGTTCACCGACATCGTCACCTACGTCCTGACCGAGCGGGCCATCGCGCGGATCGGCCGCGGCTGGCTCAGCCGGGACGACCGCGACGAATGGGAGCGGCTGCGGAAGGACCTGCTCAAGGAACTGGCGGAGAGCGAGACGTTCACCGCCGCGCTCGACGCGCTCTGGCCGATCTTGACGCCCGAGAGCCTGCTGGGGTCGCTCCTTTCCTCTTCGGAGCGGCTTCGCGCGGCGGGGGCGGACCAGGCGTTGCTGCGCGCCGACGGGGAAGCCTGGACGGTGTCGGACATGCCGCTGCTCGACGAACTCGTCGACCTGCTCGGCCGCGACAAAGCGGCGGACCAGGCCGCGGAAAAGGCACTCGCGCGGGAGAAGAAGGCCGAGGCCGAGTACGCCGAAGGTGTGCTCGACACGATGAAACTCGACCGCGAGGAGATGGACGAGGACGTCATGCTCTCGGCGGAGAACCTGCTCTTCGCCGACGAACTCGCCGACCGGTTCGTCGAGCACGACACCCGTAGCCTCGTCGAGCGTGCCTCCGCGGACCGGGACTGGACGTACCGGCACGTCGTGGTCGACGAGGCACAGGAACTGTCCGAAATGGACTGGCGGGTGCTGATGCGGCGCTGTCCCAACCGGTCGTTCACCGTCGTCGGCGATCTGGCGCAGCGCCGGTCCGAGGCCGGGGCGCGGTCGTGGGACGCGATGCTGGAGCCGTACGTACCGGGCCGCTGGGTCTACCGGTCGCTGACCGTGAACTACCGCACCCCGGCGGAGATCATGGCCGTCGCCGCCTCGGTGCTCGCCGAGTTCGCGCCGGACGTCCGTGCGCCGGAGTCGGTCCGTTCCAACGGTGTCCGGCCTTGGGCGCGAAAGGTCACCGAGGACTCCCTGGCAGGCGCCATCGAGGAGTTCGTCAAGGACGAAGCCGGGCGTGAAGGCACCAGCGTCGTGATCGGGCCGCCCGGGATGCCGGGCACGGTGCCCGCGTCGGAGACGAAGGGGCTCGAGTTCGACGCCGTTCTCGTCGTGGACCCGGAGCGGATCCTGGCCGACGGGCCGCGCGGTGCGGCTGAGCTCTACGTGGCGCTCACGCGCGCTACACAGCGGCTCGGGGTGCTGCACGAGGGCCCGCTGCCGACCGCGCTGGCAGGCCTGAACCCGTAACTCGCGTGATCAGGCACCGCATTCGCGTGGTTGGAGGCGGAACTCACGAGTTCCGCCTCCAATCACGCGAGTTACGGGTTCAGACACGCGAGTGACGAGTTGTCCCTAGCGCGTCGGGTCCTTGCCGTTCGGCTGCCGCGGTCCCGGACCCGGCGACCACCAGCCGGGGACGACCTTCTCGCCGTGGACGATCGTCGGCGCGATCCCCTCGGTGAACGGTTCGACCTGCAGCAGCTGGCCCCACGACTGGCTCGGCTGGCCGATCAGGTAGCTGGGCACCTCGGGTTCGGCCGCGACCTCTTCGAGCCAGCCGATCGGACCGCCGTTGGTGCTGGACGCCCAGTTCGCCTCGTCGGCGACGGCGCCGGCGGTGATCCGGTAGTCGGGCATCTTCGAGATGCCGTCGTGCGAGGTCACCGGCTGCACGCACGGGTAGACGAACGACGCGGGCCAGTCGACGTACACCTGCTTGTCCGCGATCTTCTCGGTCAGCGTGGTGAACGTCGGCACGCGGGGCGCGGACGCGGCGATCCAGCCGTCCTCGGTGAGGTCGTTGTCGACGATGTTGATCCGCACGGACGTCGTCTCGGCGGGGAGGTCGCGCAGGTTGATCCGGGTGTCGTTCCAGCCGTTGGTCCCGGCGCCCGGCGGCAGCACGAACTGGCTGCGGACGACCTTCACGCCTTCGCTGGTGTTCACGCCGTAGTCGAGGCTGACCGACGTCGGCCGCCGGGCCGCGCCCGCGGTGGCGACCACGATCTGGCCGTCGGCGGGCTTTTCGGCGAGGGCGTACCAGTCGCTGCGCAGCCGCCCGGCCCGCGTTTCGGGGTCGAGGAAGCTGCTCCACATCGGGACTTCGTCGGGTTTGAAGCCGTGCGGGGGTTCGGCCAACGGGTCCTTGTCGTCGATCGCGCGGGTGTGGAATCCGGTCTGCACGCGGCCGTTGTCCTGCTCCGGATCGGGCAGCGGCGGGGTCTGCCCGGCGGGCGGCTCCTCCTTCTTCACCGGCACCGTCCGCTGTTCGGGCTGGGCCCGCAGGATGCTGGTCGCGGCGTCCCGTTCCACCATCACGTGATCGGAGAGGTTGCAGCTCTTGCCGAACAGGTGCCCGAAGTTCGCGGCGCCGAGGCTGTAGGAACCCTGCTGGTTGTGGATCGCCCACGCCATGCTGACGAACTCGCCCGTGGCCATCAGACCGCAGACGGCCACCAGTGAGAGCGAACCGAGCCGCAGCGATCGGCTCCGGCCTTCCTGCGGTCCCGCCTGCAATCCCGGCCGGTGCGCGCGGACGTTCTCCACGAACGCGTAGATCCCGGAGATCGCGGCCGCGACGAGCAGGATCGTCGACAGCGGGATCCCGCCGATCGACGGCGCCACGGCGGTCCACTGCACGCCGAGTTTCGAAACGAACCAGTACGAGTTGGGCCCGGTCGCGGCCAGCGCGCCGACCACGAGCAGCCCGGCGAGGAACGCCGCCCGGTTCCGCCTCGACCTCAGCACCGTCGAACTGGTCGCCAGCGCGGTCAGCGCCGCCATGGCCGCGCCGACCGCGGCGAACGCGCCGAAGTGGTGCGTCCACTTGGTCGGGGTCAGCGCCAGCAGCAGGAAGAACAGCGCGACGGTGCCGATCAGGCGGCGGCTGGGGCCGAGCGCGGCGCCGGGGATCCGGCCGCGGCGCAGCAGCACCACCAGGCAGGTCCCGGTGCACAGCAGCACCAGCAGCACGGGGAACCGGCGTGGCACGGAGCCGTCCGGCAGGCTTTCGAAGAGCAGCTGATAGCGCGCGAGTTCTTGGAACCACGACAGGTTCGGGCCGACCAGGGTGCGGATCCGGGTCGCCTCCTGCACGGTGGCGAAGGTCTGGTCGGCGAACACCACGACCAGCACCAGCAACCCCGCGGCCAGCACCGGCGCGAGCACCGGCAGCCAGCCGTTCTCGGCGCGCTGGCGGACCAGTTTGAACAGCGGGCGCGCGGCGACCAGGAACGGCGCGACCGCGATCAGCCCGGTCGGCGTCGCGGCCAGGGTGAACCCGGCGGCGGTGAGCCCGAGGCACAACGGCAGCAGACGGCGGGTCACCAGCGCGCGCTCGACGGCGCAGATCGCCAGCAGCGAGCCCAGCGCGGCGACCGGTTCCGGCCGGACACCGTTGTTGAACGGCATCCACCAGACCAGGAACACCGCGGCGGCGGCCCAGCCCGCCGCGCGGCTCATCCGGACCTGGGTGCCCAGTCGCGGCATGACCTCGCGGCTGATCAGCAGCCAGCTCAGCACGCCGAGCAGGAACGACGGGAGCCGGATCCACGGCGGCACCGTGCTGACGTGCGCCATCAGCTGATACACGTGGTAGAACCAGCCGAACGGCGCCTCGGCGACGCCGAACCAGCGGTGATAGTTCGTGAGGTAGCCGGTCTCCTCGGCCACTCTCGACATCGTGAGGATGTAGCCGTCGTCCGAGGTGACCGGGCCGATGAAGACCCACGCGCCGAGCGCGATGATCACCGTCGCGTCGCGGGCGGTCAGCCGCCACCAGCCGACCGGCGCCCAGCGGGGCGCGCGGCGGGCGAACCCGGAGTCCATCCGCCACACCGCGATCAGGCAGCCGATGAACGACAGCGCCGCGATGACGCCGACGATCCACTTCAGCACGGTCGGCGAGGTCTGGTAGCGGGTGTCCGGGACGACCGAGACGTGCAAGCCGGCGATCGGGTCCTTGCCCGCGTTGATCGACGAGTAGATCCCGACCAGCCGCGGCCGGACGTCGCCCTCGGCGTGGAACACCACGGTCTCGGCGACGGTCAGCGTCATCTGGTTCGCGTCCGCACGGAGCTTGACGTCGCAGTTGTGCTGTGACATTGACTGAGGAGGCAGCGGCTGCTGCACGATCTGCTGACCCTGGCTGGAGGCGAGCAGCACGCCGTTGTCGATGCGCAGCTGCAGGCCGACGCCCTTGCCCGCGCGCGGGTCGGTGCGGCCGTCGGGCACGGTGGAGAACAACAGCGCCTGGCCCTGCGAACGCGCGTCCAGCGACCGGACGGTCGTGCACGGCAGGTCGACACGCAGGTCCTGCGCCCAATACCCGGTCAAGGGCGCGTTGACGGAGCGGGTGTCGCCGCCCGTTGGCCAGACGACCTCCGCTGTGTCCTGCACCACCGGCAGGAAGGGGAAAGCCAATGCGCACAAGGCGGACAGCAACCCCAGCGTGACAGCGATCAGACGCATCGGCGCAACGCTAACGGGTCTGGTCCGAACGGCTTACGCAGGGCTGCCCTTCGTCTCGCGGCCGATCCAGGTTATAGCGCCCTGAACTGTCGTTACGCTGGCCGTTTCCGGCCGTCGCGGCCGCCGGACGACGACCACCGGAAGACCGAGCTCGCGGGCCGCGGTGAGCTTCGCGGCGGTCATCGCGCCACCGCTGTCCTTGGTGACGAGGACCTCGACGCCGTGCCGCTCCATGAGCGCGCGTTCCTTCTCCACCGTGTACGGCCCGCGGTCGAGCAGGACTTCGTGACGGCGGGGGAGCGGCGCCTCGGGCGGGTCGACGCAGCGGATCAGGAACCAGAGGCCGAGCCCGGCGAAGGCGCCGAGTCCTTGACGTCCGCTGGTGAGGAACACGCGTTCGCCGAGTGCCGGGAGCAGCCGCGCGGCGTGGCCGAGGTCGTCGGCCCAGTGCCAGGTGTCGCCAGGCTGTTCGGTCCAGCCGGGCCTGGCGAGCCTGAGCAGCGGCGTGCCCGTCGCGCGGGCGGCTTCCGCCGCGTTGGCGCCGATGCGTTCGGCGAAGGGATGCGTGGCGTCGATCACCGCGTCGATGTCGTTCTCGGTCAGCCAGCGCGCGAGACCTTCCGGGCCGCCGAAGCCGCCGACGCGGACTTCGCCGTCGGGCAGCTTCGGGCGCGCGACGCGGCCCGCGAGCGACGACACGACGTGCTCGCCGCGCGCCACCAGTTCCTTCGCGAGCTCGCGTGCTTCGCCGGTGCCGCCCAGGATCAGCAGCGTCATCGGGCCACGGCCGCGCGCCACCGTTCGAGCGTGCGCAGGTTCGCGAGCGTCTCGGCCCAGGTGAGTTCGGGCGCTTGCCGGTCGTCGAGATGCGTGGCGACGTGGTCGGCTTCGCGAGCGAAGAGTCCTTGAGTCGCCTCGACTTCGATCACCTCGGACTCGCCGCCTTCCGGCGTGAGGACGATCTGCGAGGTCTTCGGCCTGCGCATTTCGTGGATCCACGCCGGCTTCGGCACGTACAGCTGCCCTTCCGATCCGTACACGCGGATGTGATCGTCCTGAGTCAGCTGGAAACCGCAGGCCAGTTGCGCGAGGATCCCGCCCGGCAGCCGCAGCAGCCCGAACGCGACCTCGTCGACGCCGTTCTCGTCGAGCCTCGCCATCCCGAGCACTTCTTCGGGCTCGACGACGTCCTGTCCGGTCGCCGCCTGCGAGACCAGCCGCGCGAGTGACGTGCAGTAACAGCCGACGTCGAAGATCCCGCCGCCGCCCAGCGCGGGATCGGTGAGCCGGGGGACGGCAAAGTTGTAGCTGAAGGCGACGTCCACGGCGCGGACCTCGCCGATGGCACCGCAGGAGATCAGCTCGGCCAGTCGCCGGATCTGCGGATGCAGCCGGTACATGAACGCCTCCATGAGGAAGACGTCGTTGGCGCGGGCGGCTTCGATGACCTTCTCGGCCTCGGCGACGGACATCGTGAGCGGCTTCTCGCACAGGATGTGCTTGCCCGCTTCGGCCGCGCGGATCGCCCATTCGCCGTGCAGCGGGTGCGGCGTCGAGATGTAGATCGCGTCGACGTCCGGATCGGCGAGCAGGTCTTCGTAGGCGCCGTAGCATTTCGGGATCTCGAAGCGGCTCGCGAACTCGGCCGCCCGGTCACCGGACCGCGCGGCGACGGCTTCGAGGACACCGTGCTTGCTTTCTTCGACACCCGCCGCGAACTCGGCGGCGATCGTCCCGGCGGCCAGCAGGCCCCAGCGCAGACTCTTCACAAGGACTCCGGTTGATTGGCGCGATCACGGGTGGCCGAGTAGAGAAAGCTATCGGGAAATCCTTCAGCCGCGAGGACTTCTCCGACGAAGATCATCGCCGCGCGGCTGATCCCGGCCTCGCGGGACTGGGCGGCGATGGTGCCGAGGGTGCCGCGGAGCACCCGCTCACCCGGCTGACTCGCCAGCGCGACGACCGCCGCCGGACTGTCCTTTGTATAAAAGGGCAGCAATTCGTCGACTACTTGCTCGATGCGGTTGATCGCCAGATGCAGCGCGAGTGTGGTGCCGGTGCGCGCGAAGTTCGCCAGCGTTTCCCCCGGCGGCATGGCCGTGGACCGGGCTTGGGCGCGGGTGATGACCAGGCTCTGGCCGACCTCCGGCACGGTCAGTTCGCGGTTGAGCAGCGCGGCGGCGGCGGCGAACGCGGGCACGCCCGGCGTGACGTCGTAGGGAACGCCGGCCGCGTCGAGACGGCGCATCTGCTCGGCGACCGCGCTGTAGATCGACGGATCGCCCGAGCACAGCCGTGCGATCTCGTGGCCCTTCTCGTGGGCCTCGACCATGCGCGCGACGATCGCGGGCAGGTCGAGGTTCGCGGTGTCGATGAGCGTCGCGTCGTCCGGGCAGTACGCCAAGAGCGCTGTCGGCGTCATGCTGCCGGGGTACAGGCAGGTTTCGCAGCGGCCGAGCAGGTCACGGCCCCGGACGGTGATGAGGTCGGCCGCGCCGGGACCGGCTCCGATGAAGTGCACTGTCAAGGTTTGCTCCATTGGGTCACGGCTCGCGCCGGGGTCCAGCCGGTGAACCCGCCCAGCGGCGCCGCCTGTTCGACGCCGACGCGGATCAGCTCCCCGCCGTGTTCGCCGTACGCGCGGGCGAGGGCTTGTTCGGATTCGAGGGTCACGCCGTGCGCGACGATCCGTGCGCCGGTCGCCAGGCAGGCGTCCAGGACACCGGGCACGGTCAGCCCGCCGCCGACGAAGATCGCGTGCGGCCTGGCCAGTCCTTCGAGTGCTTCGGGCGCCGCCCCGATCACCACGTCGAGTTCCGGGACGCCGAGCGCGTGCGCGTTCCGGGTGATCCGGGCGGCTCGCTCCGGGAGGCGTTCGATCGCGATCGCCCGGTTCAGCGGATGCACGCGGGACCACTCGATCCCGACGCTGCCCGCTCCAGCGCCGACGTCCCACAGCAGTTCGCCCGGCGACGGAGCGAGCCTGGCCAGCGCGGACGCGCGGAGGTCGCGTTTGGTGAGCTGGCCGGCGTGCTCGAAGGCGTCGTCCGGCAGGCCGGTCAGCGGCAGCGCCGGGCCGTCGGCCTCGATGGCGAACACGGTCAGCGAGCCGGGGCCGACACGTTCGTCGGGGCCGCCGAGGTCGGACAGCGCGGTGACGCGGCTCTTGCCGTAGCCGCGGGCTTTGAGCAGGCCGAGCAGGTCTTCGGCGTTCGCGCCGAGGACGAGGATCCTCCGCCCCGGTGCGAGCGCGCGGCTCACCCGCGCGATCGCGCGGCCGACGACCGTGACCACCTCGGTCTCCTCGGCCGACCAGCCGAGCCTCGCGCGGGCGAGCGTCACCGACGACAGCGCGGGCAGGACCTCGACGTCGTAGCCGCGCTGGATCAGCGTCGTGCCGATGCCGGACAACAGCGGATCGCCGCTGGCCAGCACGCAGACACGGCCTTCCCGCTCGGCGAGGAAGTCGTCCAGGCCGGGAAGGAGCGGGCTCGGCCAGGGCGCGGTTTTCATCCCGGCCGGCAGGTACGCGAGCTGACGCGGCGAGCCCACGACCACGTCGGCGTTCAACACCGCTTCCCTGGCCTGCGAGGACAGACCGGGCCAGCCGTCGGTCCCGATCCCGACGACCGTCAGGGGTGATTTTTCGCGCACGCTCGTCACGTTAGATGACGGATTTCCTGTGCGATGATCGGCCGGACGTCGTCGAGGATGAGGGAGAGCTGTGAAGCCGTACCCGTTCACCGCCGTTGTGGGGATGCCGGATCTGCGCCTGGCGCTGGTGCTTTCCTCCATCTCGCCCGCCGTCGGCGGGGTGCTCGTGCGCGGCGAGAAGGGCACGGCGAAATCCACGATGGTGCGCGCGCTGGCCGGCCTGCTGCCCGGCGTCGACGTCGTGGACGCGTGCCGGTTCTCCTGCGATCCCGTCGAACCCGATCCGGCCTGCCCGGACGGCCCGCACGCCGAAGGCCCGCCCGCCCACCGCCGTCCAGCGCGGCTGGTGGAACTGCCGGTCGGCGCGGCCGAAGACCGCGTGATCGGCTCGCTGAACCTGGAACGCGCGCTCGCCGACGGCGTCACCGACTTCCAGCCCGGTCTGCTCGCGGCCGCGCATCGCGGACTGCTGTACGTGGACGAGGTCAACCTCCTGCACGACCACCTGGTCGACACGCTGCTCGACGCCGCCGCCATGGGACGTGCGACGGTCGAACGCGAGGGCGTCTCGGTATCGCACGCCGCCCGGTTCGTCCTGATCGGCACGATGAACCCGGAGGAAGGCGAACTGCGGCCGCAGTTGCTGGACCGCTTCGGGCTCACCGTCGAGGTCGCGTCCAGCCGGGATCCCGAACTGCGGGTCGAGGTCGTCCGGCGGCGGCTCGCCTACGAAGCGGATCCCGACGGTTTCGCCGGCCAGTACGCCGCGGCCGACGCCGAACTCGCCGCGGACATCGAGGCGGCGCAACGGCTTCTGCCGTCGGTCAAACTGCCGGACGACGCGCTGCGGCAGATCGCCGAGGTCTGTGCCTCCTTCGAGGTCGACGGCATGCGCGCGGACATCGTGACCGCGCGGACCGCGGTCGCGCACGCCGCCTGGGCCGGGCGGACCGAGGTGACCACCGAGGACGTCCGGGTCGCGGCCCGGCTCGCGCTGCCGCACCGTCGTCGCCGGAATCCCTTCGACGCGCCCGGGATCTCCGAAGAGCAGTTGGAGCAGGCGCTGCAGGACGCCGAGCCCGAAGGACCCGGTCCTGACGATGACGGCCCAGGCTCGGGCACCCCGCCTCCTTCCTCGGAAGGCGACACGTCGTCGTCGGAGGGCGGCCAAGAGCCTTCGGGTGGCGGCCAGAGCGGTGGTGACCAGAAGCCTGTCGGTGCCGGTGAAGCCTTCCGTGCCAGGCGTTTCGAGGTGAAAGGCACCGGTGAGGGCGCCGCCGGGCGACGGTCCAGGGCGATCACCGACAACGGCCGGACCATCGGCGTCCAGCCCGCCGGGACCAAGGACGGGCATCCGCATCTGCTCGCGACCGTGCGCGCGGCCGCGCCGCATCAGCGGTCTCGCGGCCGCAGCGGCGCCGGACTCGTGGTGCGGCCCCAGGACCTGCGGTTCGCGCGGCGGGAAGGGCGCGAGGGCAACCTGGTGCTGTTCTGCGTCGACGCGTCCGGCTCGATGGGCGCACGTCAGCGGATGCGCGAGGTCAAGACCGCCGTGCTGTCGTTGCTGCTCGACGCCTACCAGCGTCGCGACAAGGTGGGCCTGGTGACCTTCCGCGCCTCCGGCGCCGAACTCGCGCTTCCGCCGACCATCAGCGTCGACGCCGCCGCGTCCCGTTTGGACGGTCTCGCAACTGGTGGCAGGACACCACTGGCGGAGGGACTCCTTGAAGCGGCTCGGGTCCTGCGGATCGAAGCGGTCCGTGATCCGTTGCGGCGTCCGCTGCTCGTCGTCGTCACCGACGGCCGCGCGACCAGCGGCGCCGACGCCGTCCAGCGCGCGCGGCAGGCGGCCGGGCTGCTGGCCGGAAACGTCACCTCGATCGTGATGGACTGCGAGAGCGGGAAGATGCGCCTCGGGCTCGCCGCCGAACTGGCGGAACACCTCGGCGCCGAACACGTCCCGGTCGCCGAGGTCGCCGCGGACACCTTGGCCGGTGCCGTCCGTACACGTATCTCCGGGAGGGCCGCGTAATGCCACAGGGCAAACCGGAAACGGTGCCGAACGACGGGCTCACCACCCGTCAGCGCCGCAACCGCCCGCTGCTCGCCGTGCACACCGGCGAGATGAAGGGCAAGTCCACGGCCGCGTTCGGGATGGCGTTGCGCGCGTGGAACCAGGGCTGGTCGATCGGCGTGTTCCAGTTCGTCAAGTCGGCGAAGTGGCGCGTCGGCGAGGAAGCCGCGTTCCGCGCGCTCGGCAAGCTGCACGAGGAGACCGGTCAGGGCGGACCGGTCGAATGGCACAAGATGGGCGAAGGCTGGAGCTGGGCGCGCAAGTCCGGCTCCGAAGAGGACCACGCCGCCAACGCCCGTGAGGGCTGGGCCGAGATCAAACGCCGTCTCGCCGCCGAGACCCACGACTTCTACGTGCTCGACGAGTTCAGCTATCTGCTCAAATGGGGCTGGCTCGAAGTGGACGACGTCGTCTCGGCGCTGAGCGGACGTCCCGGTCACCAGCATGTGGTGATCACCGGCCGGTACGCGCCGCCGGAGCTGATCGACGCGGCGGATCTGGTCACCGAGATGACCAAGGTGAAGCACCCGATGGACGCCGGGCAAAAAGGCCAGCGAGGCATCGAATGGTGAATCGCGTGGTCATCGCCGCGCCCGGCTCCGGGCACGGCAAGACCACGATCGCCGCGGGCGTGATGGCGGCGTTGCGGGCGCGGGGGCTGAAGGTGTCCGGGCACAAGGTCGGCCCCGACTTCATCGACCCGAGCTACCACGCCCTCGCCACCGGACGGCCCCCGCGCAACCTCGACCCGTTCCTCCAAGGCGAGGACCGGCTGATCCCGTTGCTGCGGCACGGTTCCGCCGGTGCCGACATCGCGGTCATCGAAGGCGTGATGGGCCTGTTCGACGGGGCTCTCGGCACCGAGGGGTACGCCTCGACGGCGCACGTCGCGCGGCTGCTGGACGCGCCGGTGGTGCTCGTGGTGGACGCCTCGGCCGCGTCGCGCAGTGTCGCCGCGACCGTCCTGGGGTTCGCGCAGTACGACACCCGCGTCCGGCTCGCCGGCGTCATTCTCAACAAACTGGGCTCGCAGCGGCACGCGGACGAGATCGTCACCGCGCTGGAAGCGACCGGCGTCCCGCTGCTGGGCACGTTGTACCGCAACGAAGAGATCCACGCGCCCAGCCGTCACCTCGGGCTGGTCCCGGCGGCGGAACGGGCGAGCGAGTCGGAACGGCTGCTGCCGGAACTGGCCGCCTGGATCAGTGAGGGAGTGGACCTCGGCGCCGTCGTACAGGTCGCCCGATCCGCTTCCCGGCTTTCGGGGGAGCCTTGGCGGCCTCCGCTCGGTCATGACGGGCGGCGTTCGATCGTCGCCGCCGCGGCCGGCCCGGCGTTCACCTTCCGCTACACCGAGGCCGTCGAACTGCTCGCCGCCGCCGGTGTCGACGTCGTCGAGATGGATCCCTTGCAGGACAAGGAACTTCCCGAGGGCTGCGCCGGGCTGTACTTCGGCGGCGGCTTCCCCGAGGTGCACGCCGAAGAACTGTCGGCGAACGTCCCGCTGCGGACGGCGGTCGCGCGGGCCGTCGGCGACGGAATGCCCGTCGTGGCGGAATGCGCGGGACTGCTGTACCTGTGCCAGGACATCGACGGGGCACCGATGACCGGCGTCCTCGACGCCTCGGCCACCATGACGAAACGCGGGAAACTCGGCTACCGCAAGGCTTTCTCGCCCGCCGACACCGTGCTGACCGTCGCCGGGCAACGCGTCACCGGTCACGAATTCCACCGCACGGTCATCGAACCCGGCAGCGGCCCGACACCGGCCTGGGGCTGGGACCGCAGACCCGACGGCTTCGCGTCGGCGTCACTGCACGCTTCCTACCTGCACGTCCACTGGGCGGGCTATCCCGAACTCGCCGAGCGGTTCGCCGCCGCGGTGCGCGCCCATGGCTGACTACGACCTCTGGCATCACGGCGATCGCGAAGTCGGCGAAGGACTCGTCGACCTCGCGGTCAACGTCCGCCTCCCGGCGCCGCCCGCTTGGCTGCGCGCCGAGCTGGCGGCGGCCTTGGCCGACCTGGCCGCCTATCCGGACGTCACCGCCGCCACGGCCGCGGTCGCCGCCCGGCACTCGTTGCCCGAGTCCCAGGTCTTGGTGACCTCCGGCGCGGCCGAGGCCTTCACGTTGCTGGCCACGGCGTTGCGGCCGTCCCACGCGGTTGTCGTGCACCCGCAGTTCACCGAACCCGAAGCCGCTTTGCGTGCGGCCGGTCATCCCGTGCACCGGGTGTTGTCGTCGCCCGACGACGGATTCCGGCTGGGCGATGTCCCGGAGGAGGCGGACCTGGTCTTCGTCGGGAACCCCACGAACCCGACTTCCGTGCTGCACCCGGCCGCGGACCTGATCGCGCTGGGGCGTCCCGGTCGCCTGGTCGTCGTCGACGAGGCCTTCCTCGACGCCGTCCCCGGCGAGACCGAAAGCGTTGCGGGACAACCTGGTTTCGTCGTCCTTCGCAGTCTGACGAAGACCTGGGGGATCGCCGGACTGCGCGCCGGATACGTCCTGGCGGACGAGTCCGTTGTGGACAGTCTGCGCGCGGTCCAGCCCCCGTGGTCGGTGTCGACACTCGCCGCCGTCGCCGTGGTGGCGTGCTGCCGTCCGGCCGCCCTGGAGGAAGCCGAAAAGCTGGCGGTGGCGGCTGAAGCGGATCGGGAGTACCTGGTTTCGGGCCTGGCCGCGATGGGCGTCGAGGTGCTGGGGGAACCTCGGGGACCTTTCGTGCTCGTGCGGCTTCCCGGCGCCGACAGCGTCCGGGAACGGTTGCGGGAGAACGGCTTCGCCGTCCGCCGTGGGGACACCTTCCCGGGGCTGGATACGCGGTACCTGCGGATCGCCGTCCGGGATCGGGAAACTGTGGACCGATTCCTGGCCGCCCTGGCAGCTGTGCTGCAGTCTCCTTGAGAAGCGCCGCGAAGTCGGCATGCAACGAAGGCGTGACTCACGTGCTCAGACACGGAACTCACGTGCTCAGGAACGGAACTCACGTGACTGGATGCCGCACTCGAAGGTGCGCCCTCCGCACACGCGAATCACGTCTCTGAGCTCGCGAGATCCGTCTCTGAGCACGCGAGTCACGGGCAGCCCTCAGAACGACAAAGCCAGCAAGACCCCCGCGACGGCGACCTCGACACAGCCGCCGAGCACGTCACCGGTGACCCCGCCCAGCCGTTGGACACACCGTGCCAGCAGCGCCGACGCGGCCAGATACCCCAGCGTCACCGCGAGCAGCCCTCGCCACCACGGAAACACCAGCGCCGCCGCGCCCGCGAGCACGGCGAACACCACCGCCGCCGTCCACACCGGGACCGAACCGGCGACGGTCGCGCCCAGCCCTTCCGGCCGTGCCGAGGGGACGCCGCGCGCACAGCACAGCGAGAGCACCCCGCGTCCGGCGATGACCGCCGCCGCGGCCGCCGCGATCCCGTGCCCGGCCGAGATCGCCCCGGCCAGCGCGCCGGCCTGCACGAGCAGCACCAGCACCAGGGTCGCGATCCCGGTCGGCCCGGAATCCCCGCGCCGCATGACCTCCAGCGCCCGCGCGCGGTCGTACGAAGCGCCGAGCCCGTCGGCCGTGTCGGCGAGCCCGTCCAGATGAAGCCCGCGACTGCCCAGCGCCACCACGCCCAACGCGAGCGCGGCCGAGGCGAAAGCGGGCAGGCCGGCCAACTCACCGAGAAAGACGATCATCGAGGCGGCGGCAGCGAGCGGTACGACGGCGAGCGGGGCGAGAACCATCGCGCCGCCCGCCACCCGCCGGTCGATCAGTCCCGGCGCCGGCACCCTGACGGTGGTCAAGGTGCCGACGGCCATCCTCAACGCGTCGGCGATCAAGCCAGATCCGCCAGTAGGCCCATGTCCGCGAGGACCGCCCGCGCCGCCCTCAGCGTCGGGACCGCCTGCACGGCGCCGCTGCCCTCGCCGAGCCTCAGCCCGAGGTCGAGGATCGGCTCAAGCCCGAGTGCCTTCAACGCGTACGCCTGCGACGGCTCGGTCGACCGGTGCCCGGCCAGCCACCACTGTTCGGCGCCCGGCGCGATCTCGCGGGCGACGAGCGCCGCGGCCCCGGAGAACACGCCGTCGAGCAGCACCGGAACCCCACGGACCGCGGCCTGCACGAGAAAGCCCGCCGTCGCGGCGAGACAAGCGCTGCCGAGCGCGGTCAGCACCGCGAAGGGATCCTTCACCGCTCCGGCCCTGGCCAACGCGGCCTCGACGACCGCGACCTTCCGCGCGCGCCCGTCCTCGTCGATCCCGGTGCCCGTGCCGACGACCTCTTCCGCCACCAGGCCGAGCACCGAGGCGACCACGGCCGCGCAGATCGTCGTGTTGCCGATCCCCATGTCGCCCGGGATGAGCAGATCCGCGCCGCCGTCGATCTCCTCGTCCGCGATCGCCAGCCCGTGCTCGAACGCCGTCCGCGCCTCGCCCTCGGCGAGCGCGTCTTCGACGTCGATCGCGCCGGAACCCCGCCGGACCTTGTGCGCGGTGACCTCGGCGGGCACGTCCGCGCCGTCCCAGTCCACCGCGATGTCCAGCACCCGCACCTTCGCCCCGGCGAGCCCGGCCAGCACGCTGACACCGCTCTTCCCGGCGAGGAACACCCGGACCATCGCCGCGGTGACCTCACGCGGATACGCCGACATACCGGAAACCCCGTGGTCACCGGCGAAGACGACCACGCGGACGTCGTCGAGCGGCCGCGGTGGCACGACGCCGTGCGCCGCGCTGAGCCAGGCGGCCAGGTCTTCGAGCCGTCCGAGTGAACCCAGCGGCTTGACCAGGCCGTCCAGTCTGGTGCGCGCGGCGGCTTCGGCGGCGGCGTCCGGGGTGGGGATGGCGAAAGGCATCGGCAGGCTCCCTAGGGCAGATCGAGCATCCGTCCGGCGACGACCAGCACGGTCCGGTCGGACACGGCGGAGACCCGGTTGTTCAGCGCGCCCAGCACATCACGGAACACGCGTCCGGACACCGTCGCGGGCACCACACCGCTGCCGACCTCGTTGCTGACCGCGATCACCGGTACGTCGGCTTGCGCCCACGCCGCCAGGAAGTCCTCCAGCCGGTCGTCGAGCCGCCGTTCCCAGCCCTTGCGCTGCTCCCAGGCGCCGACCTCGTCGAGCACCCGGCCGATCCAGGTGCCGAGGCAGTCGATGAGCAGCGGATGCGTCGCCGTGCGCAGGACGGTGGCCAGGTCGGTGGTCTCGACCGTCTTCCAGTTGGCGGGCCGTCGCGCGCGGTGCGCGGCCACCCGGGCGGCCCATTCGGGATCTTCGGCGCTCGGCGGAAGTCCGGGCGCGATGTAGGTCAGGTGCGGGTGGCGGGACGCGAGGCCCTCGGCGTGGTGTGACTTCCCAGAGCGGACGCCGCCCAGTATCAGCACCTTGCCATCGTCGCGCGAATAGCGGCGAAGTGCCCGTGCGAGGGTCTCGAGAACCCCCGCGAGGCGATGCGTCAGCTTGGTCATACCCCGCATTCTCGTGCACGCGCTACGGTTCGCCACGTGCCACTCCGACAAGCCGCCACCGCAGCCGGACTCGTTACCGGTTACGTCGCCGACGCCGTGTTCGGAGATCCACGGAGGAGGCACCCGGTCGCGGGCTTCGGCCATGCCGCGCGAGCCCTCGAACAGCGGGTTTACGCCGATTCGAAGGCGCGGGGCGCGGCGTACACCGCGGTCTGCGCGGGCACCGTCACCGGATTGGGGGTCGCGGCCCAGTTCTTGACCCGGAAGCGTCCTTTCGCGAGGTTCGCGCTCACCGCGGCGTCCACTTGGGTGGTTCTGGGCGGCAAGGGGCTCGCGGCCGAGGGCACCCACATGGCCCGGTTGCTCGACGACGGCGACCTGCCCGGCGCGCGGCGGCGGCTTTCGCATCTGTGCGCCCGCGACGCCACCGGCCTCGACACCGGACAACTCGCGCGCGCGACCACCGAGTCCATCGCCGAGAACACCTCGGACGCCGTCGTCGCGCCGCTGCTGTGGGGCGCGGTCGCCGGAATCCCCGGTCTGCTGGGTTATCGCGCGCTCAACACGCTCGACGCGATGGTCGGCTACCGATCGCCGAAGTACGCCGACTTCGGCTGGGCCTCGGCGAGGACGGACGACCTGGTGAATCTGGTGCCGTCCCGCGTCGGCGCCGCACTCACCGTGGCTTCGGCGCCGCTGGCGGGCGGATTCGCCAAAGCCGCGTTCCGGATCTGGCGCCGCGACGGAAAGCACCATCCGAGCCCCAACGCGGGCCAGGTCGAGGCCGCTTTCGCCGGCGCGCTCGGGATCAGGCTGGGCGGGACGAACAGCTACGACGGAC
This sequence comes from Amycolatopsis decaplanina DSM 44594, assembly GCF_000342005.1. GTDB lineage: Bacteria > Actinomycetota > Actinomycetes > Mycobacteriales > Pseudonocardiaceae > Amycolatopsis > Amycolatopsis decaplanina. The sequence goes on along the minus strand of NZ_AOHO01000074.1, from coordinate 133,210 downwards.
GCACCGAACGCCGCGGCGTCCTCGGCGACGGCCGCGAGCCGGAACCGGTGGACGTGCGCCGCGCGGTCCGGCTGTCGAGAGTGGTCGGTCTCGCCGCGCTCGCCGTCGCGGTGGCGGTCACGCGGTGAGCGGCCTGCTCGTCGCGGGGACGACGTCGGACGCCGGCAAGAGCCTGGTCACCGCCGCGTTGTGCCGATGGCTCGCGCGCCGGGGCGTGCGGGTCGCACCGTTCAAGTCCCAGAACATGTCGAACAACTCGATGGTCTGCGCGGACGGCGCCGAGATCGGCCGCGCGCAATGGCTGCAGGCGCGGGCCGCCCGCGTCGAACCCGAAGCCGCGATGAACCCGGTACTGCTGAAACCCGGGAGCGATCGCCGCAGCCACGTCGTCGCGCTCGGGAAACCGTTCGGCACGCTGGAAGCGGGGGAGTACGCGACGGGCCGGGCCGGGCTCGCCGAGATCGCCTTCGACACCTTCGCCTCGCTGCGAAGGCGCTTCGACGTCGTGCTGTGCGAAGGCGCGGGTAGCCCGGCCGAGATCAACCTGCGCGAAGGCGATTACGTCAACATGGGGCTGGCTCGGCGCTTCGGCCTGCCCGTGGTCGTCGTCGGCGACATCGACCGCGGCGGTGTCATGGCCGCGATGTTCGGCACCCTCGCCCTGCTGTCCGCCGAAGACCAGGCGCTGGTTTCGGGCTGGCTGGTCAACAAGTTCCGCGGTGACGTGGGCCTGCTGCGGCCGGGACTGGAGACGCTGGAGAAGCTCACCGGCCGCGAGGTCTTCGGCGTGCTGCCCTGGCTCGACCAGGTGTGGATCGACTCGGAGGACGCGCTGGCCGCCGCGGGCTGGGGCGCTTCGGGCGGGTCTCTGCGGATCGCCGTCGTGCGGTTCCCCCGCGCCTCCAACGCGACCGACGTCGACGCGCTCGCCGCCGAGCCCGGGGTCTCGGTCGCGCTGACCGCCGATCCGGACACGGTCCTTTCCGCCGACGTGGTGATCCTGCCGGGTTCCCGCGCGACCGTGGACGACCTGGCGTGGCTGCGTGCGCGCGGCCTGGCGGACGCCGTGCGCAACCGGGCCGGAGCAGGGCGTCCGGTACTGGGGATCTGCGGCGGCTACCAGATGCTGGCCGCCGAGATCGAGGACGACGTCGAATCCGGCGCGGGAACGGTCCCCGGTCTCGGTCTGCTGCCGACGCGCGTCTCGTTCGGTGTGGACAAGGTGCTGGCCCGCCCGTCGGGGGAATGGCGCGGACAACCCGTGGAGGCGTACGAAATCCACCACGGCACCGTGACGGCCACCGGCCCCGCCGAGTCCTTTTTGGATGGATACCGGCACGGCGCGGTGTGGGGCACGATGTGGCACGGAGCCTTCGAGAACGACGGCTTCCGCCGCGCCTGGCTGGGTGAGGTGGCGGACTGGTCACCGGCCGACGGCGCGCCCGGATTCGGCGCGCTCCGGGAGAGCATGCTGGAACGGCTCGCCGACGCCGTCGAGGACCACGTCGACACCGCCCGGCTGCTGCGCCTGATCGAGGACGGTGCCGACAGCGGTCTGCCCTTCGTGCCGCCTGGGGTCTCGTGAGTGGTTAGGACGGTTAGAACCGTCCTAACCACTCACGAGACCTACGCGGTCTTGCCCACCAGGTCCTTCTGGGCCACGGCCTTCTCGGCCAGCGCCCCGAAGACCAGGCCGAGCGCGGTCCAGAGCACCACCTGCGTGCCGACCGAGGCCAGCCGGAAGGTCCACAGTGTGGAACCGGGGAACCCGTCGGGAACCTCGTCGATCGACGGCAACAGCGCCGCCGCCACCGCGATCAGCACGACATACCCACCCGCGGCGATCAGGCCGCCGCGCCAGGCGCCGAGCCTGTCGGCCAGCTTCCGGCCGAACGCGGCGGCGAGGATGCCGATCAGCAGCGAAAGCGCGACGAAACCGAAGTACAGGGAAGTCCGGCTCCCGATCGTGCCCGCCTGCCCGACCGCGGGGGGATTCGCCGGGTACTTCAAGAACGGCACCAGGAACACGACCACGAAGGCGCCGCCGGCGAGGAGCGCCGACGTCACCCGCGGCCGGAGGGTGCCGAGCCGTCCGTAGACGAAGGCGAACGCGAGCGAGTACAGCCCACCGACGGCGACCCCGTACAGGCCGACGCCGGTCAGCAGGCCCACGGTGCTCTGCACGCCACGCGTGACGAGCTCTTCTTCCTCCGCCCCGGCGTCGGCGGGGGCGTGTTCGTGGGCACCCGGAGCACTGTGCGAATGCGCGGCGGTGCCTTCGAGACCGATGGCGGTCTCGACCGAAGGCTCACCGAAGAAGTACGCGAAGAGCGTCGCCAGGACACCGGCGACCAGGCCCGCGAGCATGCCGCGGACCAGCAAGGTCCTCATCATGGGGCGCGTGCCGCCTAGTGGCAGGGGAAGGCCAGCAGGTGCCGGCCGTCGTGGACGAACTCGTGGACGTACGAGTTCGCGAACACCGACACCGCGCCCTGCTCGGCGCTGATGAAGTACAGCGTGATCAGCGAAAGGAGGATGACGAGCACCGCCCAGGGCAGGATCTCGCGGACGGGGATCCGGACGGGGACGGGTACAGCGGCTACCGCTTCGGACATGGCGGTGGGACCTCCTCGGGCTAGCGCGGCCTCTTCAGGGGTGACACGACGGCTCCGGGTCTGGCTTCCCCGATGGCTCGGGGTCACAGTGGCGCGACCGCGCGGAATCTCACCGCGTTCCGGGTGCCGTCGTCTGGCCGGTCGAGCGTAGGTCGCCGCGAAGCGTCCGGTCAATGTGATCGAACCCAATCGGCGCAGGCTCGTTACGCCGGAAGGCCCGCGCGTCCGCCCCTGCCTGGAATCCCTGCCGTCCGCGGCGGGACGCATGCCAAAATCCAGCCATGACACCTACGGTGGCGGCACTCGATGTCGGCGGAACGTCCATCAAGGCGGCCCTGTACGACGCGGACCTGAAGGACCTCGCCAGCCTGCGCGAGCCGACGGCGCGCGGGGCGGACGGCGAGGCGCTCGCGGACCAGGTCGCGCGGATCGTGGAAACGCTGGGCAAGCAGGCGGGGACCGGCACGCCGGATGCCGTCGGCGTCGTCATCCCGGGCATCGTCGACGACGTCGAGCGGGTGGCCCGGTTCTCGGCGAACCTCGACTTCCGGAACGTGCCGTTCGGCGAAATGCTCGACAGCAGGCTGGGGCTGCCGTTCGCGTTCGGGCACGACGTCCGGGCGGGCGGGCTCGCGGAATTCCGCGTCGGCGCGGGCAAGGGCTGCACCGACGCGGCCTTCATCCCGGTCGGCACCGGGATCGCGGCCGCGCTCCAGCTCGACGGGAAGCTGTACGCCGCGGGCGGGCAAGGCGGCGAAATCGGGCATATCGACGTCGGGCACCGGCTGCCGTGCGGCTGCGGCGCGACAGGATGCCTCGAGGCGATCTCCTCCGCGTCGGCCATCGCCCGCCGCTACAGCGAGCACACCGGGCGGCCCGCCGAAGGCGCCGAGCAGGTGGTCGACGCCGCCCGGCACGGTGACGAGGCCGCGATCTCCGTGGTCACCGACGCGCTCGAGGGACTCGGCCACGGCATCAAGACCTTGGTCACCCTGCTCGCGCCCGAGGTCGTCGTCCTCGGTGGCGGACTGTTCACCGCCGGCGACTACGTCCTCGAGCCGGTGCGGGCCTGGCTGGCGGCGAACCTGCAGTTCCAGCGGATGCCCGAACTGCGGATCGCGCAGCTCGGCGACGAGGCGGGCAGGCTCGGTGCGGCCCTGCTGGGGCTGGACCGGCTCAGTGTCCGTTGACGAACCCGCGACCGCGATCGTCGTCGGCAGGACGCTGTCTGGTCGTCCTCGTCGCGGATGCGGCCAGGGCGTCCTGCCACCGCGATAGCGGGGCCTTCGGCCGGGGCGGGTTCGTGCGCGTCCGGTCACTTCTCCGGACACACCTCAGCTCCGCCACGTGGCTCAAGCCTTGACCACCCGCACGCCTTCCTCCTCGAAGGCGTGCACCCGCTCGGGATCCGCGCGGCCGTCGGTGACGAGAACGTCGACGTCGGCCGTCGCGCAGATCTTCGCGAAAGCGTGACCGCCGAGCTTCCCGCTGTCGGCGAGCACGACGACCTGCCGGGCACGGGCCGCCATCAGCCGGTTCGTACTCGCGTCACCCTCGTGGTGCGCCTGCGCGCCGTGCACCGGATCGAAGGCGTCCACCCCGAGGAACACCAGATCCAGCGAGATCTGGTCGAGGAACAGATGCGACAGCGGTCCGGACAGGTCGAACGACTGCTGTCGCGCGACCCCGCCGGTCACCACGATCTTGATATTGGGCCGCACGGCGAGTTCGTGGGCGATGTTGAGCGCGTTCGTCACGACGGTGAGCGACGGTCCACCGGTCGGTTCGCCCATGTCCGGCCGGGTCGCCAGCGCGCGGCCCACTTCGGTGCTCGTGGTGCCGCCGTTGAGGCCGACCACCATGCCCGGATCGACCATTCTGGCCGCGGCGGCGGAAATCCGTTGCTGTTCCGGCGCGTTCCGCGCCGCCTTGTGCCGCAACGGAAGGTCGTAGGCGATGTTGCTCGCGACGGCCCCGCCGCGGGTGCGGACCACGAGATTGCGGCCCGCCAGGTGATCGAGGTCCCGGCGGATCGTCGCGGGGGAGACACCGAGTTCGTCCGCCGAGACCTCGACCTCGACTTTTTCCCGCACTCCCACCATGTCCAATAAAGCCGTCAGCCGTTCATGCCGGTTCATCCGAGCTCCCTCCCCGAAGCGCGATGTCGCTTACCGCACCGGACAAAGTACTACGCGTCGCGATACGGGCGGAAAGAAGCGGCGGGTTTGGGACGCCGGGGAGAAAGGACGAAGAGAACGGGCGCCGGCCACCCCCAGTGTGACCGGCGCCCGTCCGTGGCCGGTACGCCCAGGACCGGCCCGTTTCGCAGGCTATCTCCACCGGCTCCGGACTGATATCCGCTTTACGCCCATTCAGGTGACGTTTAGCGGATAACGCCACTCGATCAGCCCTTGCCGCCGAGTCCGCGCAGGAAGGCGAGTGACGGCATGAAGAAGTAGTCGCCGCCCTTCAGTGTCACCGCCTGCGGGATCGGATCCGCGGTCACGGTCCGCGTGCCCGCCCATTCCGTGGGGTAGACCGATTCCGGGCGCGGGCCCTGACCGATGACCGGGTCGAGACCCGGAGGCTTGGCCCCGTCGGGCGGGATCGGGAACCCCGGGTTGTTCGCCCAGATCGCCTGGGTGAACTCGAACTGGTTGCCCAGCACCGAATTGAACGCCATGAACAGCAGTCCGACGCCGCCGCTGGGCCGGGCCGACGGCGGCAGGTCGGCGTTCGGATCGTCGGCTCGTTCGCCGTAGGGCACGCCCCGCCGCGCCATCAGGTGCAGGCGTTCCCGCGGGGGTTCTTCCGCGCCGCCGCTGCCCCGCGGGTTCGTCTTCCGGATGTGGGCCTGGAAGGGGCATTTGGCGCCGGCGGCGTCACTTCCGTAGTCGAAGTTGTTCGGTACCGGACTTTCCGCGCCCTCTTCCCGTTGCGCGGTCAGCGGTGTGCCGTCTTCGAAGCGGCCGACGATCATCGCTCCCGCACGTTCCCGGTCTTCGCCGACGAGACCCAGTTGATCCGCCAGAGTCTCCTCCGACTGTTTGAATCGCCGCACATTCTGTTCCAATTTACGGAAAACGAAGTAGCTGCCGAAATGCACTTCGGGATCAGGAGCAGCGTGATCCGGGACGAGCACCTGGTTCAGCGGAGCGGTCGGATCCCAGACACTGATCCCGTCCGTTTCCGTCTTTTCCGTGTGGATGTCCTCGACCAGGAAAAGCGGCTGACTCCGGCCGTCGACGTAGCCGAAATGCTCGATCCCCTCGCCGTTGGCGTTCACCCGGCCGAATCGGCGACGACGGAAACGGCCGGCGGAATCAGCGCGAGAACCGCGTTCCGGCGTGCGGTCATCGGAGCGTCCGCGCCGTCACCGATGATGACGACGGCGTGGATCTCGTCGTGGTATCCACTGTCGAACGTGGACCGAGGCGGGTCGTTCAGCTTCTCGCGGGTCTCTTGCGAGCGCATACCCAGCCGGAAGGATTCGTCTTGCGGCACATCGATTTTCAGGAACCGGTAGCCGGCCGAGGTCAGTCCGGTGCCGACGTAGGGTGACCCCTTCACCCCTTCGGTCTTGAAGCGCTCGACCTCCTCCAGGTGCGTCTTCGCCGACTTCATCAGCGGGACGAGCGACGCGAGGAACTTCATCGCGCTCGTGGCCTCCGAGAAGCGGAGGAACAGTGCGGAAAAGTGGTCGCGAGCGTGGGCTTTGAGGATGTTCGGCTGTAGTTCTTCGAGCATCTTCGCGGCGTCGCCGGTCGCGGTCTTCCATTCCAAGGGCATGGTCAGATCGACGGACATGTCAAGGAACCCCCTCCTTGGGAACCCCGTCCGGCGGCCCGGCAGGTCTTGCCGGTCCCCGCCGCCGCACAGGTCTTACTCCTTGATACAACCGATACCGAAAGCTCGCTGCCATCACCCGCAAGTACACTCTTTCGGCGGTTCTTTCACCCTAAAGAACCAATGCTGCGATTACGCCACGCAATTCGTCACCTGCTTGCGGTGGTCGCATCGCAACCGACGACCACCGCGACCGCGACCCCCGTCGAGTACATGAAGGCCCCTTCCTTGCGCCAGGCGCAAGGAAGGAGGCCTTCATGTGCTGAAAGCGACGAGAGGGCTAGGTGAGGGGCCGGTCGGTCGGGGCGATCGGGGCGGGCAGGACGTCCCGTCCGGTCAGGAACGCGTCCACCCCGGCCGCGGCGGAGCGGCCTTCGGCGATCGCCCACACGATGAGCGACTGGCCGCGGCCCATGTCGCCCGCCACGAACACGTTGTCGACGCTGGTCTTGAAGGACTTGTCGCGGGCGACGTTGCCGCGCTGGTCCAGCTCGACGTCGAGCGCCTCCAGCAGGCCTTCGCGTTCCGGGCCGACGAAGCCCATCGCGAGCAGCACCAGCTGGGCGGGCAGTTCGCGTTCGGTGCCGGGCACCGGGACGAACTTGCCGCCCTCGTTGCGGACCTCGACCAGCTTCAGTGCCCGCACCCGGCCATCGGCGTCAGCGAGGAACTCCTGGGTGTTGACCGAGTACAGCCGCTCGCCACCCTCCTCGTGCGCGGACGAGACGCGGTAGATCATCGGGTACGTCGGCCACGGGTGCGCGTCGGACCGCGACAGCGGCGGCTTCGGCATGATCTCCAGCTGCGTCACCGACTTCGCGCCCTGACGGTGCGAGGTCCCGACACAGTCCGCGCCGGTGTCGCCACCGCCGATGACGACGACGTCGAGGCCCTCGGCGCTGATCGGCGAGACATCGAGTTCGCCGGCGGCGACCCGGTTGGCGTGCGGCAGGAACTCCATCGCCTGGTGAATGCCCCGATGCTCACGGCCGGTGATCGGCAGATCGCGCCACGCGGTCGCGCCGCCGGCGAGGACCACGGCGTCGTAGGACGACTTCAGTTCCTCGACGGTGACGTCGACGCCGACGTTCACCGAAGTCCGGAACTCCGTGCCCTCGGCCCGCATCTGGTCGAGGCGCCGGTCGAGCCGGTGCTTCTCCATCTTGAACTCGGGGATGCCGTAGCGCAGCAGCCCGCCGATCTTGTCGGCCCGCTCGAAGACCACGACACTGTGGCCCGCGCGCGTGAGCTGCTGCGCCGCGGCGAGTCCCGACGGGCCGGACCCGACCACCGCCACCTTCTTGCCGGTCTCGACGACCGGCATCTGCGGCGTGACCCAGCCTTCTTCGAAGGCCCGGTCGATGATCGAGATCTCGACCCGCTTGATGGTGACGGGATCGTCGTTGATCCCGAGCACACACGCCGTCTCGCACGGCGCCGGGCAGAGGGTCCCGGTGAACTCCGGGAAATTGTTGGTCGCGTGCAGCCGCTCGGCCGCGTCGCGCCAATCGTCACGCCAGGTCAAGGAGTTCCACTCGGGAATGAGGTTCCCGAGCGGGCAGCCCTGGTGACAGAACGGGATACCGCAGTCCATGCAGCGCCCGGCCTGCTTCTGCAGCTTCGACGTCGCGAAGTCCTCGTACACCTCGCGCCAGTCCATCAGGCGCAGGTCGACGGGACGGCTCTTGGGCGTCTCGCGAGTGGTGGTCAGAAAGCCCTTGGGGTCAGCCATGTGCGGCCTCCATGATCGCCTCGTTCACGTCGCGCCCGTCGCGCTCGGCTTCCGCCTGAGCCGCGAGCACTCGCTTGTAGTCCTTCGGCATGACCTTGCCGAACCGGTCGACGGCGGCGTCCCAGTCGGCGAGCAGCGCACGCGCGACCGCGGACTCCGTTTCGTCGTAATGCTTTTCGAGCGCCTCGCGCAGGAAGTCCACATCGGACGAATCCAGCGGGTCGACGTCGACCATGTCCGGGTTGACCCGGTGCACGGGCAGGTCCAGCACATAGGACACGCCGCCCGACATACCGGCCGCGAAGTTGCGGCCCACACCGCCGAGCACGACGACGCGGCCGCCGGTCATGTATTCGCAGCCGTGGTCGCCGACGCCTTCGACGACGGCCAGCGCGCCGGAGTTGCGCACGCAGAACCGCTCGCCGACCTTGCCGCGGATGAAGATCTCGCCGCTGGTCGCGCCGTAGCCGATCACGTTGCCCGCGATGATGTGCTCTTCGGCGTTGTACCGCGCCACCTTCGGCGGCCGGACGATGAGCCGCCCGCCGGACAGGCCCTTGCCGACGTAGTCGTTGCCGTCGCCGTAGAGCCGCAGCGTGATGCCCTTGGGCACGAAGGCGCCGAACGACTGACCGGCGGTGCCGGTGAAGGTCACGTCGATCGTGTTGTCCGGCAGGCCTTCGCCACCCCACCGCTTGGTGAGCTCGTGGCCGAGCATGGTGCCGACGGTCCGGTTCACGTTGCGGACCGGCAGCTCCAGCCGCACCTTGTCACCGGACGACAGCGCGCCCTCGGCCAGCTGGATCAGCGTGTTGTCGAGCGCCTTCTCCAGCCCGTGATCCTGCACGGTCTGCTGGTGACGCAGGCCGGCGGGAGCGCTGTCGGGCACGTGGAAGATCGGCGTCAGGTCGAGACCGGCGGCCTTCCAGTGGTCGATCGCCTTGCGCTTGTCGAGCATCTCCGCGTGGCCGACGGCCTCGGCGATGGACCGGAAACCCAGCTCCGCCAGGTACTCCCGGACCTCCTGCGCGATGAACTCGAAGAAGTTCACCACGTACTCGGCCTTGCCGCTGAACTTCTCGCGCAGCTTGGGGTTCTGCGTCGCGACGCCGACCGGGCAGGTGTCGAGGTGGCACACCCGCATCATGATGCAGCCGGACACCACCAGCGGCGCGGTCGCGAAACCGAACTCCTCGGCACCGAGCAGCGCGGCGATGACGACGTCGCGGCCGGTCTTGAGCTGACCGTCGGTCTGCACGACGATCCGGTCACGCAGCCGGTTGGCCAGCAACGTCTGCTGCGTCTCGGCGAGCCCGAGTTCCCACGGGCCGCCCGCGTGCTTGATCGACGACAGCGGGGAAGCGCCCGTGCCGCCGTCGTGCCCGGAGATGAGCACGACGTCCGCGTGCGCCTTGGAGACACCGGCCGCGACCGTGCCGACGCCGACCTCGGACACGAGCTTCACGTGGATGCGCGCGGCCGGGTTGGCGTTCTTGAGGTCGTGGATCAGCTGCGCCAGATCCTCGATCGAGTAGATGTCGTGGTGCGGCGGCGGGGAGATGAGCCCGACCCCCGGCGTGGAGTGCCGCGTCTTCGCGATCCACGGGTACACCTTCGCGCCGGGCAGCTGGCCACCCTCGCCGGGCTTCGCGCCCTGCGCCATCTTGATCTGGATGTCGTCGGCGTTGACCAGGTACTCGCTCGTGACACCGAACCGGCCGCTGGCGACCTGCTTGACCGCGCTGCGGCGCTCGGGATCGTAGAGCCGTTCCGGATCCTCGCCGCCCTCACCGGTGTTCGATTTGCCGCCGAGGCGGTTCATCGCGATGGCCAGGGTTTCGTGCATCTCCGCCGAAATCGACCCGTAGGAGATCGCGCCGGTGGCGAACCGCTTGACGATCTCGGAGACCGGCTCGACCTCCTCGATCGGCACCGCGGGCCGCCGGCCGATCTTGAAGTCGAACAGCCCGCGCAGCGTGTACAGCTTCTGCGCCTGGTCGTCGACCGACTTCGTGTACTCCTTGAAGACCTCGTACTTGCCGGCCCGGGTGGAGTGCTGGAGCTTGAACACCGTCTGCGGGTTGAACAGATGCGGCTCGCCCTCGCGGCGCCACTGGTAGTCCGCGCCGGTCTCCAGTTCGCGGTGGTTCGCGCGGAACCCGTCGCGCGGGAACGCCCGGCGGTGCCGTTCGGCGACCTCCAGCGCGAGCGTGTCGAAGCCGACGCCGCCGAGCCGGGAAGTGGTGCCGGTGAAACAGTTCTGGATGACCTCGTCGCCGAGCCCGACCGCTTCGAAGATCTGCGCGCCGGTGTAGGAGGCCACTGTGGACACTCCCATCTTCGACATCGTCTTGCGGACGCCCTTGCCCAGCGCCTTGATCAGGTTCGCGGTCGCCTGCTTGGCGGTGACGCCGGGGATCAGGCCCTGGTCGGCCATCTCCTCGACGGTCGCCATCGCCAGGTACGGGTTCACCGCCGCGACGCCGTAGCCGATCAGCAACGCGATGTGGTGCACCTCGCGCGCGTCGCCTGCCTCGACGATGAGACCGACCTGCGTGCGGGTCTTCTCGCGCACCAGGTGGTGGTGCACCGCGCCGGTGAGCAGGAGCGACGGGATGGCCGCGTGGTCTTCGTCGATCCCGCGGTCGGAGAGCACGATCAGCCGCGCGCCGTCGGCGATGGCCGCGGACACCTCGGCGCGGATCTCGTCGAGCCGCCGCACGAGCGCCTCGCCGCCGCCGTGGACGTCGTAGGTGCCGTGCACGGTGACCGCCTGGAACTCCGGCAGGTCGCCGTCGTCGTTGACGTGCACCAGCTTCGCGAACTCGTCGTTGTCCAGCACCGGGAACGGCAGCACGATCCGGCGGCACGACTTGGCGTCGGCGCTCAGCAGGTTCGGCTCGGCGCCCAGCTGGGTGCCCAGCGAGGTGACCAGTTCCTCGCGGATCGCGTCCAGCGGCGGGTTGGTCACCTGGGCGAAGAGCTGGATGAAGTAGTCGAAGATCAGCCGCGGACGGCTGGACAGCGACGCGATGGGGGAGTCGTTGCCCATCGAGCCGATCGGTTCCGCGCCGGTGCGGGCCATCGGTTCGAGCAGGACGTCGAGTTCCTCTTCGGTGTAGCCGAAGGCCTGCTGGCGGCGCACGAGCGCGGCGTGCGGCGGGATCTCGCGCTCACGTTCGGGAAGTCCTTCGAGCGGGAGCAGGCCGTCCTCGACCCATTCGTCGTACGGGTGCTCGGTGGCGAGCCGGTCCTTGATCTCCTCGTCCTCGACGATCCGGCCGGCCTCGGTGTCCACGAGGAACATGCGGCCGGGCTCCAACCGTCCTTTCCGGACGATCGTGGACTGCTCCAGCTCCAGCACGCCGACCTCGCTGGCGAGGACGACGAGGCCGTCTTCGGTGACCCAGTACCGGGCCGGGCGCAGGCCGTTGCGGTCGAGCACCGCGCCGATCTGGGTGCCGTCGGTGAAGGAGACCAGCGCGGGGCCGTCCCACGGTTCCATCAGCGTCGAGTGGAACTCGTAGAACGCGCGGCGCGCGGGGTCCATCTCCTGATGGTTCTCCCAGGCCTCCGGGATCATCATCAGCACCGCGTGCGGCAGCGGCCGTCCGCCGAGGTGGAGCAGCTCCAGCACCTCGTCGAAGGATGCCGAGTCGCTCGCGCCCCGGGTGATGATCGGGTAGATCCGCTTGAGATCGCCGGGGATCAGGTCGGATTCGAGCAGCGCCTCGCGCGCGTCCATCCAGTTCCGGTTGCCGCGCAGGGTGTTGATCTCGCCGTTGTGGGCGACGTACCGGTACGGGTGCGCCAGCGGCCACGACGGGAAGGTGTTGGTGGAGAAGCGGGAGTGCACCAGGCCGATGGCGCTGGTGACGCGCTCGTCGGTGAGGTCGGCGAAGAACTTCTCGACCTGCGGCTCGGTGAGCATTCCTTTGTAGACGATGGTCCGCGAGGACAGGCTCGGGAAGTAGACGTCGTCCTCGGCGAGCTCGTGCTCGGCGCGTTTGCGCACCACGAAGGCGGTGCGTTCCAGGGCGAGGCCGGACAGGTTCTCCTGCCGCCCGGCCAGGAACAGCTGGCTGAAATGCGGCATGGTCTCGGCCGCGCCGGTGCCGACGTGTTCGGTGTGGACCGGAAGGTCACGCCAGCCGAGCACGCGCATGCCCTCTTCGGCGGCGACGCGCTCGATGGTCGTCATCGCCCGGCCACGAGCGTTTTCGTCCTGCGGAAGGAAAGCCGTGCCGACGGCGTAGGCGCCGGGCTCGGGAAGGTCGAAGTCGACGACCTCGCGATAGAACTCGTCGGGAACCTGGATGAGGATGCCGGCGCCGTCGCCGGTCTCCGGGTCGGCGCCGCGGGCTCCGCGATGTTCGAGGTTCCGCAGCGCGATCAGTGCTTTGGCGACGATGCCGTGATCGCGTTTACCGGAGAGGTCGGCGACGAAGGCGACACCGCAGGCGTCGTGTTCGAACTCCGGGTCGTACAGGCCTTCGGGGGCCTTGCTGCCCTTGTAGCTGGCATGGTGGGTCACGGCTGGCCGCCTCCCAAGGCGTCGGCGCGACCGGTACCACTCCGTTCGGGTGGTTCGGAGGTGAACCGGTTAACGAAGTGGTCCTGGACCGCGATGGTCAGTCGAGAGGGAACGATCCCGCCCGCGGAAACGGGGGCAGGCCTCGTAGAGCCGCACTGCACTGGGCGGCCGATGCGCATATCGGTACTGCTGTCACGTGGGTGCCGCCTGGCCGCTGTGGTGGGTGGCTGACGGGTACACGTGTTACTCCCGGGTTCGCCGGTCTTATGACGATAGTGTGAAATCGCTGTTATCGACATACGTCGCTTGGTCGGGGTGGGAAATGCCACGCGGGCGTTGACTTCAAACATCATCTGCCCACTGGCTGGAATGACGTGTCCACTGAGTGGAGCATCAGCGCGCTGAACTGCACAAACGCTAGCGCGCATCGTCCGATGGTGTGACCTGGGTCGCGCAGTCGAGTGCGTTTCGCCGATGTCGCGGTGACCTGAGGTGACCGTCGAATCGCCCGAACGGCAGAGTCACTTGCCCGGTTTGAGAGGCTTGGCCGATGGCGGATCGTTATCTCACCGTGGCGGGCACCGGGGTCCACGAGATCGAAATCCGGCGGTCGCGCTTCCTCTGCGTGCTCGCCCCGGTGGCCTCGGAAGAGGCCGCCCGTGAGGTGATCGCCGCCCGGAAGAAGGCCGATCCGGCGGCCCGGCACCACTGTCACGCGTTCGTGCTGGGCGCCGACGGACGCACCCAGCGGTCTAGTGACGACGGCGAGCCCGCGGGCACGGCGGGCATCCCGATGCTGGAGGTGCTCCGCCGCCGGGAGCTGACCGACACCGTCGCGGTGGTGACCCGGTACTTCGGCGGGGTCCTGCTCGGGGCCGGCGGCCTGATCCGCGCGTACGGGCAAGCCGTTTCGGAGGCCGTCGACGTCATCGGGGTGCGGGAGTACCGGCGGCTACGGCTGGTGGAGGTCGTCGTCGACTACGACCGGGCCGGACGGCTGGAGAACGACATCCGCTCGTCGCCGTACCTGCTGCACGCGACGCGGTTCGAGGACGTCGCGCACTTCGACGTCGGACTCGCGCCGGACCAGGGGGACGCGTTCCACTCCTGGCTGGCGGATCTGACCGGCGGGGCAGCCCTCACCACCGAAACCGGCGAAACCTGGCTCCCCACCTCCCGCAATTAGTCACCTACTTGCGGGGGAGGGGCGGGCTAGCCACTCTGTCAGGGTGATGGCGTACTCGACCTCGCCCTCCTCCGTGCCGGGGATCGGGTTGTCGAAGTGCTCGTGATAGGTCCGGACGTGGCGCATCCCGATCTTCTCCATGACCCGCCGGGACCCCCGGTTCACCGCCATGGTCGCCGCCCAGATCCGCCGGGCCCCGAATTCGGTGAACCCCTTCTCCAGGAGCGCGAGCGAACCTTCGGTCGCATAACCGTTGCCCCATGACGACCGGTTCAGCCGATAACCCAGTTCGGGATCGTCCGTGTGATGCCCGCGCAGCGGGCGGAAATGGAACCACCCCAGGAAATCCCCGCTCGTTTTCTCGATCGCCGCCCAGAACCCGTAACCGGGGAAACGCTCGTAGTAACCGAGAAAAGCGGGAAGGTCGTGGTTTTCGATCTCCGCCCTGTCGGCGGGCTCGCCCCCATTGAGGTACCGCATGACTTCGGGATCGTCGTAGAGCGCGAACAGGTGGTCGACGTCGGCGTCGGTGAACTGCCGCAGCAGGAGCCGCTCGGTCTCCAGAAAGACACGCATCGGCGAAGCGTGGCGCCGAGGGGACGCCCTGGCAACCCGTTTTACGCGGCCACTTCGGCGGTGGCGAGGCCGCCCAGCGCCACCACTCCGGCCTCGGTGAGCAGGGCGGGAACGCGTTCGCCCCACCGGCCGCCCCTGGCGGGCGCGACCAGGCCGAGGTGGGCGAGGCGATGCGCGGTGTGCTGGTCGCAGCAGGCGAGGCCGTCGACGAACAGGTCCGGCTCGCAGCTGCAGCTGATCTCGGCGTGGCCCTCGGCCACGGCTCTCAGGGTGGCCCGCTCACGATGATTCAGGTCCGTCCGGACGTCCATGGCGCGCCTCCTTTCTGTTCCGCTCTGAACAGTGAAACCCATACCCCCGACAGTTTCCGTCTTCCACGATGCGAAGTCCCGGATTTCGGGCGTACTGAAGGGTGGTGTGTCGGGTATTTCAGGGTGGACCTAGGGGTTGTCACCGGGTATTCGGCGCGGAAGCGGTTCCGGCTCGGTCTTGCGCAGCCGCCGGAAAATGATCGAACTCCGAAGCCGATGATCTTCTTGCGCTTCGCCAAACGATCCACGAGGAACACGTTGCGATAGTTCGACGTCCGACTACCGCAAGTAGGTGACCAATTGCGGGGCAGGGTCAGAGGAGACCGGCTTCGGAGGCCTTCCCGATGGCTTCGACGCGGTTCCGCGCGCCGAGTTTGTGTAAAGCGGACTGCAGGTAGGTCTTCACCGTGTTCCGCGCCAGCCCGGTCGATGCCGCGATCTCCGGATTCGTCTGCCCCTGCGCGGCCAGCCGCAGGACCTCGTACTCACGCCGCGTCAAGCCGCTGCGGGCCAGCGCGTCGGACCGACGGCCGTCGTCGGGGAAGATACGCGGGTCGACGACGCGTTCACCCTTGATCACCTGTCGCAACGCCGCCACCAGATCCGTCCCGGCGACGTCCTTGAGCAGGCAGCCGTGTGCCCCGGAGTCCAGCGCGGCCCGCACGCCCTGATGGTCGCCGTGCGCGGTGAACACCACTATTCGCCCGGCCGGGTGCACCCGCCGGAGTTCGGCGATGACCTCGGGCGCGAGCATGTCCGGCAGCCGCAGGTCCAGCAGGATCAGCGCCGGCTTCAGCTCACCCGCCCGCCGGATCGCGGACCGGCCGGTCTCGGCCGAGCCGACCACGGTCATCGCCGGGTCGTAGCGCAGCAGCAGGCTCACCCCGTCGCGGACCACCGGATGGTCGTCCACGACGAGAACCGTCACCGGCGACGGCACGGTTCCGGCACCCATGCGCGCAGCGTGCATCCGTCTTCTTCGTCGCGGACCAGGCTGACCCGGCCGCCGAGCCGCGCGGCGCGTTCGGCCAGCGCACGCAGTCCCATCCCGGTCCCGGGCTCGGGCTCCTCGGCGTCTTCGGTGCGATGACCGGTCCCGTCGTCGGCGACGGCCACCTGCACGCCGTCTTCGCTGGGCAGCAGGCTGACCACGACGGACAGCGCGTCGGCGTGTTTCTCCACGTTGAGCAGGCCCTCCCGGACGGCCGCCACCAGCAGGCCGGTGCGTTCGGCGTCGAGCCGAGGCACCGGGGCGAGCTGGACGAACCGCGCCGGGACGCCGCAGCGGGTCTGGAACGAGCGGCAATGCTCGGCCAGTTCCACCGGCAGCGCGCGTTCCGGGCTCGACTCCGACAACGCCAGCAGCGACTCGCGCAACGCCCTGGACGCGGCCGACACGTCGCCCTCCAGTCGCCGCAGCCGCGATTCGAGCGCCGGGTTGTCGCTGATGTCCTCGTGCAGGTTCCGGACCTGGACGCCGATGGAGAACAGCAGCGCGCCGACCGAATCGTGCAGCGCGCTCTGCATCCGGAGCCGTTCGGCGGACAGCGCGGTCTCACGGTCGGACTCGGCGACCGACGCCAGTTTCAGCGCCCTGCCGGCTTCGGTGGCGATGTCTTCGAGGGACTGGACCGCGTCGTCGCCGAAGTCGCGGCGCTCGCGCATGGCGGCGTAAGCGATGGCGACGGTCTCGGTCCCGCTGACTATCGGGACGGCGATCATCGCGGCGAGGCCCTCGCCGCGCACCTGCGCGTCGAACTGGTGGGTGATGCTCGGCGAGCTGACGTAGTCGTTGACCCGCACTGGCCTGCCCAGCGCGAGCACCCGCCCGCCGATGCCCTGGCCGATCGGCACGGCGAGGTCCTGCAGCGCGTCGGTGCGCGTGCCCGACATCCAGCGGATCACCGCCTGTTCGGGCCCGGTCAGCTCGGCGACGAAGCCGGAATGCGTGCCGATCGACTCGCGGATCAGCCGCGCGGTGCCGTTGAGCGCCGCGACCCGGTCGAGGGTGGCGAGCAGCTCTTCGCGCTCGCGAAGAAGCCCGCCGAGCACCGCGCTGTGCTCGGCGGCGAGGTCTTCAGCGGCGTGCCGTCTCGCCGTCACGCGCTCACGATCGCACACCGGACGTGGTTTCCGACACACCCGCCCGGAGAGGTTCGCCGATGCGTTCTCGCCCGCGGTTGTCTTGAATGGACCCGTGGAGATCCTCGACGACGCCGCGACACTGGCGCTGTACACGACCGATGCCTCCAACTACCGGCACGTGCCGAAGGGTGTGGTGCTGCCGCGGAGCGTCGACGAGGTGATCGCGGCCGTCGCCGCCTGCCGTGAGGCCGGGCTCCCGGTGATCGCCCGCGGCGGCGGCACCAGCGTCGCCGGTAACTCGTGCGGGCCGGGCGTCGTGATCGACACCTCGCGGCACCTCGGCGGCGTCCTCGACCTCGACCCGGCGGCGCGCACGGCGAGGGTCGCCCCAGGAACCGTCCTCGACGACCTCCAGCGGCTCGCCGCGCCGCACGGGCTCCGGTTCGGCCCCGACCCGTCGACGCATTCACGGTGCACGATCGGCGGGATGATCGGCAACAACGCCTGCGGATCGCATTCGGTCGCTTGGGGCCGCACGGTCGACGTCGTCCGCGAGCTGGACGTGCTGCTCTACGACGGCACCCGGCTGACCGTCGGGCCGACCTCGCCGTCCGAAGTGGACGCGCGGGCGGCCGAACCGGGCACCGAAGGCCGGGTCTTCTCGGAGTTACGCGCCCTCGTCCACGACAACCTGGCGTTGCTGCGCACCGAACTGTCCTCCTTCAGCAGGCGGGTGTCCGGGTACGGGCTGGAACACCTGTTGCCGGAGAACGGTTTCGACGTCGCCAAGGCACTGGTCGGCAGCGAAGGCACCTGCGTCACCGTGCTGGCGGCGACGGTCTCCCTCGCCGAGGTGCCGGAGCGCAAGGTGCTCGCGGTGCTCGGATTCGAGTCCGACATCGCCGCGGCCGACGCCGTCCCGCGGATCCTGCCGTGGTCGCCGCTGACCGTCGAGGGCGTCGACGCGGACCTGGTCGCCTTGCTGGAGCCGGGCCGCGCCGACGGGCTTCCGCCGGGCGGTGCCTGGTTGTTCGTCGAAATGGCCGACCCGGACCAGGCGCGCGGGCTGATCGCCGGACTCCGCGGCATGCTCACCGGATCCGCGCTGCTCGACGACGCGGCGGCGCAGAAGCGGCTGTGGCGGATCCGGGAGGAGGGTGCCGGTCTCGCGACCCGGCTGGCCGGGGGTGAGGAAGCCTGGCCCGGCTGGGAGGACGCGGCCGTCCCGCCCGCGCGATTAGGTGCCTACTTGCGGGAGTTCAAGGAGCTGATGCGCGCGCACGGGCGCAAGAGCGTCGTCTACGGCCATTACGGCGAGGGCTGCCTGCACCTGCGGCTGGACTTCGATCTGCTGTCGCCGCAAGGGGTCGCCGGGTTCCGGTCGTTCCTCGAAGAGGCGGCGGACCTGGTCGCCGCGCACGGTGGTTCGCTGTCCGGGGAACACGGCGACGGCCAGGCCCGCTCGGAACTGCTGTCCCGGATGTACAGCCCCGAAATGCTTACGCTTTTCGCGCGGTTCAAGAGAATCTTCGATCCGGCGGGCATGATGAACCCCGGCATCCTGGTGAATCCCAGGCCGGTCGACGCCGATCTCCGCGTGCGCCGCGCGCCGCTGGACCTCGAAGACGTCACGGCTCTCGCGTATCCGGAGGATCGGGGCAGTTTCGGGCAGGCGATGCGGCGCTGCGTGGGCGTCGGGAAATGCCGCGACACCACCGGACCGGGCGTTATGTGCCCGAGTTACCGCGCCACGCGCGAGGAGAAGCACTCGACGCGGGGTCGCGCGCATCTGCTCGCCGAAATGGTGAACGGTGAACTGATCACCGACGGCTGGCGCTCGGAGGAGGTCGCCGAGGCGCTGGACCTCTGCCTGTCGTGCAAAGGTTGCCTGTCCGATTGCCCGGTCGATGTCGACATGGCGACCTACAAGGCGGAATTCCTGCACCAGCACCACAAGGGGCGGCTGCGCCCGGCGTCGCACTATTCGATGGGCTGGCTTCCGGTGTGGCTGCGCGCGGCCTCGCTGGCGCCCCGGCTGGCGAACACGATGTCGCGCCGGTTCTCCGGTCTGCTGAAGAAGTTCGGCGGGATCGCGCCGGAGCGGGACCTGCCGACGTTCGCCAGGGCGCCGTTCACGCGACGCCGCGGCGATCTCAAGCGCTGGGCGACCGGCTCCCGGCCTGTGGTGCTGTGGCCCGACTCCTTCAACAACTACCTCACCCCGGACGTCCTCGACGCCGCGACCGAGGTGCTCACCGCGGCGGGCTACGACGTAGTCCTGCCCGATCGCGGCGTCTGCTGCGGTCTCACCTGGGTGTCCACCGGGCAGCTCGACGTGGCGAAGAAGGTGTTGCGCCGCACGCTTTCCGTGCTCGAACCGTATCTGCGGTCGGGCTACCTGGTGGCCGGGCTGGAGCCGAGTTGCACGGCTCTGTTCCGCGGCGATCTTCCGGCGCTCCTGCCTGGCGACCCGACGGCGGAACTGCTCGCGGAACGGACCAGGACCTTCGCCGAACTCGTCCAGGACTCACCGCTCGAATTCCGGTCACTGAACGTCGAAACACTCAGCCAGGTGCACTGTCACCAGCATGCCGTGCTCGGTTTCGGTGCCGACGAGGCCGCGATGCGCGCCGCGGG
Source organism: Amycolatopsis decaplanina DSM 44594 (assembly GCF_000342005.1). Taxonomy (GTDB): domain Bacteria; phylum Actinomycetota; class Actinomycetes; order Mycobacteriales; family Pseudonocardiaceae; genus Amycolatopsis; species Amycolatopsis decaplanina. The sequence goes on along the minus strand of NZ_AOHO01000074.1, from coordinate 113,688 downwards.
TATCCACAATTCCACAATGGATTCCGGATGCTGTGGATTGGCCGGCAACTTCGGTTTCGAGCGCGGGCACTACGACGTTTCCGTCGCCTGCGCCGAAGACCGCATGCTGCCCGCGATCCGTGCCGCGGCCGAGGGCACCGAAGTGGTCGCGGACGGGTTCAGCTGCCGGACACAGATCGAGCAACTCGACGGGCGGCGGGCCCTGCACCTGGCCGAACTGCTGCGGCGCGCGTTGCCTCCCTCGTGAGTGGTAAGGACGGTTAGAACCGTCCTTACCACTCACGAGGTGGCTCACCACCAAGCGCGGCTGAGGCTCTCCAGCGTCGGTTCCTCCGGCGCCGGAAGAACCCGGAAGTACCAAGTGAAGTCGCTGTAGACGTGCAAAGCGCGTACGACAGGCAGCGCAGGGAGAACTCCTCGTCCGGCTTGGCTCCGTATCCGGCGAGCAGCCGTCGCAGGAAGTCCTTGTCCCCGCCGGAAACGAACAGGCCGACGGCGACGAAGTCGTATTCGGCCGCGCCTCGCATCGCCGGTTCGAAGTCGAAGAGCCCGGTCAGCCGCGGGCGTTCGCCGTCGTGGGTGACCATGAGGTGGTCGCGCATGAACTCGGTGTGCAGCGGGACGATCGGCGGACTGCCCAGCTCCACGGAGTCGAGGAACGCCGGGATCCGCGCGATCCAGCTCTCGCCGAGGCCGGTTCGCCGGTGGTGCTCGACGACGTTCGCGCGCTGCTCGGCGACGAACGCGGCCCAGTCCGGCGGATCCAGGGCGTCGAGCCGCGGGTCGTGCAGCGAATGCAGGGCGGCCAGTGCCTCGCCGAGTTCGGGAGCGAGCCGATGTTTGTCCTCTGTGGACAGCCTCGGCCAGGCATCCTTCAGTGTTTCGCCACGTAGGCGCTCCATGAGCACGTAGCCCCAGCCGTCCCGCTCGCCGACGCCGTGCACGGCTGGGGTCGGGATCGGCAGTCTGCCGTGCAGGATCTCGAGCATCGTCCGCTCGGTGGGGAGTTCGTCGAGATGCACCGGCGGGAACAGCTTGAGCACCAGATCGTCGCCGACGGCGTAGACCGGCAGCGAGCCCTCGGTGAACGGGACGACTTCGCCGAGTCCGAGCGACCCGGTCAGCGATGTCACCGCCGGAAGCAGGTCTTGCCTGGTCAGCGCTTCGAACTCGGCTTCGGTGCCGGCGGGCGGGAACGAGATCACGGCACCGACCGTAGAACAGCGCGCCGTGGACGGCGACGCAATTACCCGCTGCGCTCCAGCAGGGTCCGCGCGGCGCCGAGCACCAGACGGCAGACGTCCTCGGGATCGGCGCTGGCCAGCGGTTCCTTGCCGGTGATCTCGCGGACCAGGCCGATCCCGAGCAGCCAGGCGAGGACGAGGTCGGCACGCAGTTCCGCGTCGTCGGCGTCGGTCAGCGTGGCGAGCACCTTCGCGTACTCCTCGCCGAGCTGCCGCCGGACCGCGGCCGCGGCGCTGTCGTGTCCCGTCGAGCGCAGGTAGGCGTCGAGGGTGCGGTCGCGGGCGGTGTCGGACTCCAGCATGCTGCGCAACGCCGTCCCGAGCAGTTCGCCCGGTGGTGTGGTGGCGATCTGCTCGCGTCCGCCGCGCGCGAGGACCTCCTCGAAGAGCGCGTCCTTCGAGCCGAAGTAGCGGAACAGCAGTGCTTGGTTGACCCCGGCGAGTTTCGCGATGTCGCGCACGGTCGTCCGGTCGAAGCCGCGCTCGGCGAACAGCGCCGCCGCCGCGTCGAGCAGTGCCGCCCTGGTCGCGGCCGCGTCACGCTTGCGGACCTGCGGTTCTTCCGTCATCGGGCAAAGGCTAGCCGGACGTCGCAGGGTAGGCGCATTGACGCTCACCGTGATCGTGGTTAGCGTTGTAAGCAGTTGCTTACAAACTGCCGAGCCGGGGGGTTTCCGGACAAAATGACCACCACTGACACTGAATTCGTCGCCTATCCGTTCAACGAAGACGCTGGACTCGAACTCAACGAGGCGTATGCGACCGCCCGCGCCACCAAGGGCATGCTCCGCGTCCGTCTTCCGCACGGGGAGCCGGCGTGGCTCGCCACCCGCTACGCCGACGCGCGCTTCGTGCTGGGCGACCGGCGGTTCTCCCGCGCGATGGCCGCGGACAAGGACGAGCCGCGGATGGCGCCGGGCAGGCGGCCCGGCGGGATCCTGAGCATGGACCCGCCGGACCACACCCGGCTGCGCACGCTGGTCGCGAAGGCGTTCACCATGCGCCGTGTCGAACTGCTGCGCCCGCGCGTCGCCGAGCTGGCGGCGGGCCTGATCGAGGACATGAAGGCCAAGGGACAGCCCGCCGACCTGGTCGAGGACTACGCGCTGCCGATCCCGGTCGCGGTGATCTGCGAACTGCTCGGCGTCCCCGTCGAGGACCGGCCGAAGTTCCGCGTGTGGAGCGACGCCGCGCTGTCGACCAGCCCGCTGACCACCGAAGAGATGATGGCGAACCAGGACGAGCTGCGGGCGTACATGCACGTGCTCGTCGAGCAGCACCGCGCCGAACCCCAGGACGACCTGATGACCGCGCTGATCGAAGCGCGCGACGTCCGCGACAGGCTGAGCGAGCTGGAACTGGTCGACATGTGCATCGGCATCCTGATCGCCGGGCACGAGACCACCGCCAGCCAGATCCCCAACTTCGTCTACGCCCTCCTCGAGCAGCCGGAACAGCTCGCCCGCCTCCGCGCGGACCTGGACCTGATCCCGGCCGCGGTCGAGGAACTGCTGCGGTTCATCCCGTTGGGTGCCGGAGCCGGGTTCGCCCGCTACGCCACCGAAGACATCCAGGTGGGTGACGTGCTCGTGAAGGAGGGCGAGCCGGTGATGGTCGCCATCGGTGCCGCCAACCGGGACGCGCTCCAGTTCACCTCGGCGGAGACCCTCGAATTCGGCAGGGAGGCCAATCCCCACCTCGGTTTCGGGCACGGCGTGCACCACTGCCTCGGCGCCCCGCTGGCCAGGCTGGAACTGCAGGAGGCCTTGCGGGCCCTGCTGCGGGATCTCCCCGGACTGCACCTCGGCGGCGATATCGTGTGGAAGACCCAGATGCTGGTGCGGGGGCCCCGCTCCATGCCGATCGGATGGTGAGCATGAGCTGGAAAGTCGAGGTCGATGGCGACACGTGCATCGGCTCGGGGATGTGCGCGGCGCTGATGCCGGAGGTCTTCGAACTCGAAGGCGCCACGGCGACGGTGGTCAACGGGGAGGTGGATCCGGACGAGACGGTGCTGGACGCGGCGGACTCCTGCCCCGCGATGGCCATCGAAGTGACGGAAAAGGGTGAGGTGATCGGACCGCGGCCCTGAGGCCTGCCCGTCTGTGCTTGCTTCGAAAAAGGCGTGGCGATCGTCGGTGGAGAGGCGTAGGACGACAGGGTGAGCGATGACGGCTTGACCCTCCGCACCCTGACCACCGACGACCTGCCCGCGTTCTCCGCGATGCTCGCGCGCGCGTTCCTCACCGATGACACGGAAGGCATGCAGTACCGCGAAGGGCTGGTGTTCGAGCCCGAGCGTTCACACGGCGTCTTCGACGGGGACCAGCTCATCGGAACGGGTGAACTGCTCACCCGCCGAATCACGGTGCCCGGGGCCGGGCAAACCCCGCTCGCCGCGGTGACCTCGGTCGGGGTGGCGCCGGGCCACCGCAGGCGCGGCGCCCTCACCCGCGTCATGCGGGCGCAGTTGCACGGCCTGCACGAGGACGGCGGCGAGCCGATCGCCGCGCTGTGGGCGTCCGAATCGGTCATCTATCCCCGGTTCGGCTACGGCCTCGCGGCGCAGTTCTACCGCGCGAAGGTACACACGAAGTCCGCCTTCCGGCCCGGCGTCGAACTCGAAACCGAGCGGGTGCGGGAAGTCGCCCGTGACGAGGCGATACCGCTGCTCAAGGCGATCTACGAGAAAGAGGCGCCACTGCGGGTCGGCGCGCTCGACCGGCCCGAGACGGCGTGGGACTTCAACCTCGACGACCGCGAGGTCCGGCACAAGGGCTCTTCGGGCATGAAGTTCGCCGTCCTGTCGGACGGTTACGCGATCTACCGGGTGAAGAGCGACTGGGACGAGGAGGGGCCGCGCGGGACGCTGAGCCTGCAGGAACTCGTCGCGACCACGCCCCGGGCGTACGCGACCTTGTACCGCTTCCTGCTCGACTACGACCTGGTCGGCACCATCGAGCTGAACGCGGCGCTCGACGAGCCGCTCATCCACCTCCTCGCAGACCCCCGCAAGATGTCCCGATCCGCCGGTGACTCCTTGTGGCTCCGGCTCGTCGACGTCGATCGCGGCCTGGTCACCCGCCGCTACAACGCACCGGCCGACCTGGTTTTCGGCGTGCGAGACGCCTTCTGCCCGTGGAACACCGGGAACTGGCGGCTCGCCACCGACGCCGACGGCAACGCCGAGGTGACGCGAGTGGAAGACGCGCCGGATCTCGAACTGGACATCACCGACCTCGGCGCGATCTTCCTCGGCGGCACCAGGCCGAGCACGCTGGCCGCGGCGGGCCGGATCAAGGAGCGGACCGCCGGCGCGGTCTCGCGGGCGACGGCGGCGTTCGCCACCGACCGCGAACCGTCCTGCCTCGAATCCTTCTAGCGCGGCATCACCTGGCGGGTGATCGTGCTGCTTACGGGCGCAGCACGCCTCGCTCGGTGACGACCGCGGTGACCAGCTCGAACGGAGTCACGTCGAAGGCCGGGTTGAGCACCTCCGCGCCTTCGGGCGCCACCTTCGTGCCGCCGAAGCTCAGGACCTCGCCGGGATCGCGTTCCTCGATCACGATCCCGGCACCGTCCGGCATCGCGATGTCCACAGTGGACGATGGGGCTACGACCACGAACGGGACTCCGTGATGCTTCGCCGCGATCGCCAGGCCATAGGTGCCGATCTTGTTGGCGACGTCGCCGTTGGCGGCGATCCGGTCGGCGCCGACGAGCACGCAGTCGACGAGGCCACGGCTCATCGCGGCGGCGGCCGCGCCGTCGGGCTGGATCCGATACGGGACACCGGCTTCGGCCAGTTCCCAAGCGGTCAGGCGGGCGCCCTGCAGCAGCGGCCGGGTCTCGTCGACCAGCACGGACTCGACCAGCCCGCGGGCCTGCAGATGCCATACGACGCCGAGCGCGCTGCCCCAGGCGACCGTCGCGAGGTGGCCCGCGTTGCAGTGGCTGAGCAGCCGCAACGGCCGCCGTCCGCAGTGTTCGAGCACCACTTCGGTCGCCAGCCGGGAGGCTTCGTGGTTGATCCGCTCATCCTCGTCGAGGATCGCCAGCGCCTCGGCGAGGACGGCTTCCGGCCCCTCCGGGAGCTTCGCGAGGGCGCGGGAGACGCCCCAGCTTAGGTTGATCGCCGTCGGCCGGGCCTGGGCGACGCGGTGCGCCTCGGCCTCGACGTCACCTTTCGCGCGAGTCGCGAGCACGACGCCGAGCGCCCCGGCCGCGCCGAGCGCCGGTGCCCCGCGCACCGCGAGCCGCTGGATGGCACCGACGAGTTCGCCGACCGTGCGCAGTTCGAGCACGCGGTACTCGGCGGGAAGGACGGTCTGGTCGATGATCGTGACCGCGGCACCGGTCCAGTCGATCGTCCTGCGCATGGTGTGGTTCCCCCGGAATCCAGTTGGCCGGCCTCGGCCGGTTCGGTGAGGATGCGGTTCGTGACCATTGAACGCCACCATCCGCCCGGTTTGCACCCCACGCCCACCTACCACCACGTGACCATCGTCGAAGGACGGCGGGACATCCACCTCGCCGGCCAGTGCCCGCTCGCCGAAGACGGCAAGGTCGTCGAGGGTGACGTGCTCGCCCAGGTCGACCAGGTCGTCGCGAACACCGCCGCCGCGCTCGCCTTCGCCAAGGCGACCCCGGCCGATGTGGTGCGCACAGTGATCTACGTGGTGACGCCGGACGCCGACGTGCTTTCGGCCGTGTGGGACCGGTTCGTCGAGTCGGAGATCGGGGAGGCCTTCACCACCGCGAGCACCCTGCTCGGCGTCGCGCAGCTCGGCTACCCCGGGCAGCTCGTCGAACTCGACGTCACCGCCGCCACGGCCTGATCTGCCGGCCGAGACTGTGAAGTCCGTGAAGGCCTCCTTGAGGGACTTCGGGTTCGGGCTCGGCAGGTAGCGAAGGGCCCCTTCCTTACCCTCAGGGTAGGGAAGGAGGCCTTCACGGACCGCCGCCCGCCCACGCCCTTGCACCCGGTTCTGTCGCTCGGCCGAAGTACATGAAGGCTCCCTTCCTTGCGATAGGCGCAAGGAAGGGAGCCTTCATGTACTTGGGGCCCGCCGTCGTCAGGTGATGATCGTGACGACCGGCTCCCCGGCCTTCGCGGCCCCGGCGAAGAAGGTCGCCAAGCTGTCGTAGTTGCCCCGTACGTAATCCAGCGCGTCGGGCTCGTCCCAGATCGGCGGGTAGATCCCCTCGGCCTCGAGCTCCGAGAGCTCGACGCCTTGCGAGAGCCGATCGAACCCGGTCCGTGACAACTCCGCCGAGATCGTCCGCACCTCGTCCGCGGTGAAATGCCGCGGCGGCCCGTCACTGTCGGCTTCCCCCAGCAGTGTTCCGCCCAGCACGAAGTCGATCTCGAACCCGGCTCGCTGGACCAGGAACCACAGCGCGTGCCATGCCTTGTCGATGTCCACCGAGCGCTCGGTGCCGTCTGCTTTCTCCGCGTACTCCCAGTACCGATCGGGATCGTCGATCAGCTCGCGCAGTTCACCGAAGGTGACGCGCAGGTACGCACCGCACATGCCCATCGGTCAGAGCCCCGCCATGATGTCGGTCTCGGTGATGCCCGGCCCCTGACCCGCGCGGATGAACCACTCGACACCGAACGCCTGCGCGAACCCCTCGTCGGGCATCGCGAGGAAGAACGAGTCCTCACTGATCTGACTGGCGTGCGCGCGCATCGCGGCCCTCTTGTAGGGCAGGTACGCGGTGACGTCGACCCTCGCCGTCAGGATCGCTTCCGGCTTGCCGAACTCGGAACCGTCCTCGAAATCGGGAAGGTCCTCGGCCTTCATCTGCCCCGTCCGCACCGCCTCTTCCATGCCGCGGCGCATCTCGTCGCTGTTGCTCGTCGCCTCGTAGACCCGCGGCGTGCCCGCCAGCTCGGCCGCGCGCATCCCGACGCGATGCACCTGGATGTGGTCCGGATGCCCGTAGCCGCCGTTGTCGTCGTAGACGGTCAGGACGTCGGCCTGCTCCTCGCGCAGGATCGCGGCCAGCCGCTGCGCGGCCTCCTCGACGTCGGCCTGCCAGAACGTGCCGGACACGTCGTTGCGCGGCTCGCCCATCATGCCGGAATCGGTGTACCCCAGGAACTCGACCCGCTTGGCCCCCAGTACCTCGGCGGAAGCGTGCGTCTCCTGCACGCGGCGCTGCCACAACTCCTCTCCGTCGTCGAGGAAACCGTCCGGCACCTCGCCGACCTCCCCCCTGGTCGCTACGACGAGCACGACACGGTGACCTTCCTCGAAGGCCTTGCGCATGACGCCACCCGCGACGATGCACTCGTCGTCGGGGTGGGCATGAAAACTCACCAATGTGGCCATGGTGGGGAAACTACCGGGAGGCACCGACATATTCCGTAACGCGGGCAGCCCGGATCATTTACCCGGTCGCGTCTCGTGAGTGGTGAGGACGGTTCTAACCGTCCTCACCACTCACGAGCCCCCATCACCCACTCGCGCCGGGAAAACCCGCCCGAGGAACTCCAACGTCAGCGCCCAAGCCGCCGCGGCGGGCTCGGGCTGGTGGAACATCGGCGCCACGTGGTTGTGGAACGCGTGCCCCGCGCCCTCATGGATGTGGATCTCCGCCCCGTCGTGGGAAGCCACCGCGTCAGCCAGCTTCCGCACGCCCTCGACGGGAATGTACGGATCCGCGCCGCCGAACTGGAACTGGATCGGGCAAGTGATCTTGTCCAGCAACGGAAGTTGCTCCGGAACGCGCGACCCGTAGTACGAAACCGCGACATCCGGGTCGCCTTCGGCGGCGGCCGCGTAGGCTATCGAGCCGCCGAGGCAGAAGCCGAAGACGCCCCCGCGGCCGTCGGTTTCGGGCAGCGCGCGCAGCGTCGCCAGGGTCGCGAGCACGTCGGTGACGGCGCGTGCCGGGTCGAGTCGGCCGGAGACCTCCATCGACGCCGAGACACCGGCCTCGTCGTGCGTGGCCGACCAGCCGGGAGCGATCCGCCAGAACAGTTCGGGCACGGCGACGACGTAGCCGAGCGCGGCGAGATCGGCGGCGACCGACTTGAGGTAGTCGTCGAGACCGAAGATCTCCTGGATCAGCACCAGACCCGGACCGGAGCCGGATTTGGGCAGCCACAGCGGGGCGTCGAACGAGCCGTCGGTGACGGTCACCTGGGTCATCGGGTTCCTTCCAGTGCGCGCACGAGGCAGTCCGCCACCAGGGCGGCCTGCGTGCCGTCGGGATCGAGGTCGGGATCGAAGATCGTCAGCTCCAGCCCGGCCGCGCCGGGGATCGCGACGAGGCCGCGCAACAGTTCCACGAGCTTGTCCGGGCTGAGCCCGCCGGGATCGGGACTGTCCACAGCGGACACGAATTCCGGATCGAGGGTGTCGATGTCGATGTGGATCCAGAAACCGTCCAGTGGCGTGAAAATCTCGCGGGCGGCGGCGAGCGCGCCGCCGGTGCCGGACGCCATGATCTCCTGGCTGGTCACGACGCGCAGCCCGGCGTCCCTTGCCTCGGCGGACTCCTCCGCGCGAACGCCGAGCACGAGGACGTCTTCGTCGCGGACGTAGGGACTCAGACCGTCCACATCGGCCAGTTCCGGTTGGCCACGGCCGGTGACGACGGCGAGGGCCTCACCGCCGACGGAGGCGACGTGATCGGAATTGCCCAGGTGCCGGAAGTCGTCGTGCCCGTCGAAGTAGACGATGCCGAAGCGGCCTTCGCGACGCAGCGTCAGCATCGCGGCGAGCGCGATCGAGCAGTCGCCGCCGAGCACGACCGGAAAGCCGCCGTCCGCGCGGATCTTCGCGAGACGGCCGGCGAGGGCGGCGGTGTAGGTCGCGATCCCGGCGGCGTTGCGGACACCACTGCCGGGCGACCAAGCGGGCAGATACCGCGGCGGGGTGACGACGCCGCCGTCGGTCGCCCCCAAACGGGTGAGCAGGCCGTGGTCACGCAGTGCGCCCGGCGCCTTGTAGCAGCCGGGGACCACACCTTCGGCGGGCGGGCGCAGTCCGAGATTGGACGGTGCGTCGAGCAGTACGAGATTCCCCATGGTCACACCGTAGTAGCGATCTCTGGTGCCGCGCCGTCCGTCCCTTTAGGTTGGAGACCGGTCCCGAGGCTCGAACGCAGGAGGCTCAAGTGGTGGAGCGGACGAAGTACGTTCTCGACGAAGCGGACATGCCGGCCAGGTGGTACAACGTCGTCCCGGACCTGCCGGAGCCGCCACCGCCGCCCCTGCATCCGGGCACCCGCGAGCCGGTCGGTCCGGACGATCTCGCGCCCCTGTTCCCGCAGGCGCTCATCGCTCAAGAGGTCAGCACCGAACGGTACATCGACATCCCGGAAGAGGTCCTGGACGTCTATCGGCTCTGGCGGCCGTCGCCGCTGTTCCGCGCGAGGCGGCTGGAGAAGGCGCTCGGCACCCCCGCCCGGATCTACTACAAGTACGAGGGTGTCAGCCCGGTCGGCTCGCACAAGCCCAACACCGCCGTGCCGCAGGCGTTCTACAACGCGGCGGAGGGTGTCACCAGGCTGACCACGGAAACCGGCGCCGGACAGTGGGGTAGCGCGCTCGCGTTCGCCTGCGCCACCTTCGGGCTCGAATGCGAGGTGTGGCAGGTCCGCGCTTCGTACGACCAGAAGCCGTATCGCAAGCTGATGATGGAGACCTTCGGCGCGACGGTGCACCCGAGCCCGTCCGAGCTGACCGCCTCCGGTCGCGCGATCCTGGCCGCCGACCCTGGATCGACCGGGAGCCTCGGCATCGCGATCAGCGAGGCGGTCGAGCAGGCGGCGCAGGCGGAGAACACCCGCTACGCGCTCGGCAGCGTGCTCAACCACGTGCTGCTGCACCAGACGATCATCGGCGAAGAGGCGCTCAAGCAGTTCGAACTGGCCGGGGACACTCCGGACGTCCTCGTCGGCTGCACCGGTGGCGGATCCAACTTCGGCGGGCTCGCCTTCCCGTTCCTGCGCGAGAAACTCGCCGGTCGGATGGACCCGGTGATCCGCGCGGTCGAACCGGCCGCCTGCCCGACCCTCACCCGGGGGAAGTACACGTACGACTTCGGGGACACCGCCGGGCTGACGCCGTTGCTGAAGATGCACACGCTCGGTCACGACTTCATCCCCGACCCCATTCACGCCGGTGGCTTGCGCTACCACGGGATGTCGCCGTTGATCTCGCACATCTACGAACTCGGGCTGATCGACGCGGTCGCCATCGGGCAGGAGGACTGCTTCGCGGCAGGCGTGCGGTTCGCCCGCACGGAGGGCATCATCCCCGCGCCCGAGCCGACCCACGCGCTCGCCGCGTGCATTCAGGAAGCGTTGCGGTGCAAGGAAACCGGAGAGGAGAAGGTGATATTGACCGCGCTGTGCGGGCACGCGCACCTCGACCTTCCGGCGTACGGCGCGTACCTGGCGGGCGACATCTCCGACCACGCGCTGCCCGATGAGGCCCTCGAGAAGTCCCTCGCCGGCCTTCCCTGATTCGCAATTCGGCACCTACTTGCGGTGAATGCGTGCGCAACCATCGCAAGTAGGTGCCGAATCGCGGCGGTGGGGTCAGCCGGTCACCTGGTAGCCCGACGTCCGGTTCCGCCCGGTGTTCTTGGCCTCGTAGAGCGCCCGGTCCGCGACGGCGATCACCGCGTCCAGATCGCTGACGCCCGGCCGGTCGGCGAGGCCGATCGACACGGTGACGTGTTCGGGCAGGTCGCCGGTGCGCGAAGCCACGCTCGACCGGATGCGTTCCGCGATCGCGTGTGCGTGCACGGCGGGCGTGCCGGGCAACAGGACGACGAACTCCTCGCCGCCGAACCGCCCGACCAGATCCGTGCCGCGCACCTCGGTGCGCAGCGTTTCCGCGATCGCCGCCAGATACCGGTCGCCGACCAGATGCCCGTGGCGGTCGTTGATCAGTTTGAACCGGTCGACGTCGACCATCAGCAGACTGGTGTGCCGTCCCGCGCGCCGCGCGCGGTCGAGTTCGTCGGTCGCCGCCTCGCGCCATGCCTTGGCGTTGAGCAACCCGGTCTTGGCGTCACTGCGCGCCTGCCGTCTCAGCTGCCGCAGCAGTACGCCGCGGTGCAGCACCAACGTGATCCCGACGACCAGCAGCAGCACCACCGGCCAGTCGCGCAGCGCCCACGCGACGATGACGCCGAGCGCGATCGTCGCCGCTTCGAGGGCGTATTCGAACGGCTTCGCCACCGCGTCGCGCAGTCGCTCGTGCGGGGTGCCGTAGTACACCGCGACCGTCATCAGCGCGGTATTGACCAGCAGGAACACTCCGCCCGCCGCGACCACCGACACGAACGAGGAGGCGTCGCGGGGGAGTACGTCGAACGGGGCCGCGTACAGCGAGAGGAAGGCGGCGGCCGCGAAACCCGAGAGCACGGTCGCCGACGTGGAGAACGTCCGCCGGAACAACGGGTTCGGCTGACCGCGAAACCAGCGGTAGAAGAACGACACGGCGATGACCAGCGCGGCGAGCCCCGGGTGCACCAGCAGCACGGCCGCGAAGGTCCAGACGCTGTCGAGCGAGATGTGCGGCGTGCCCGCGAACCGTTCCCGCACTTGCTCCACCGGACGTGACAACTCCGTGTACAGCACGGCGCTGGTGATCAGGATCGCGAAAGGGAGGGCGTCACCCTGAGTGAACGGTATCCGGAGAAAAGACCAGGCGGATCCGGCGATCGCCGCGACGTCCACCAGGAGGACGAAGCCGATCAAACAGCGGTTGGGTAGCCGCCACAGCGCCCAATTCGTTAGCGCCACGGAGAAGAACGTAATCGATTGGATACTAGGTGTCACTACGCTGTATGGGTAGGCGTGGGTGCACCACGTGTGACCGGAAGCGGCGCGGGGGAGAGGGCCGCGGGGTGGGAGAGGGGGTGAGCCCCATGCGCGGGCAGAACTGGTGAGTACCGGGTTCCGGTCTAGAGGGGGTGAAGAGGGGCCACGTGGCGCCAAGCCCGGGTGGCCGGAACAGCCACTACGAGACCGGCGAGTGCGATGACCGAGACCGTCGTCGCGGGTGAACCGAGCACGCCGACGAGCAGGCCGCCGGCGATGAGCCCGATTCCCTGCACGGCGATGAGTCCCGACCCGGCGAGGCCGAAGGCCTGGCCTCGTTCGGTGTCGGGTACCAATCGCATGAACGTGGTGCTCGCGGTGACCTGATAGGCCGCGCACATCCCGGACAGCACGAGCAGTCCGGCGGCGTAGGGGAGCGACGGCCGGAACCAGAACGCCGCGAGCGGCACGATCGCGCCGAGCGCCAGCGTTCCGACCATCCGCAACCGGACTTCGGGCCGCACGAGGCGGCCCAGCACGAACACCCCGAGCACGATCCCCGCCGGATGCGCCGCGAGCAGCAGTCCCGCCGTCGCCGCCCCGCCGCCGATCTCCGCGGCGTAGGGCACGGCGAGCCCTTCCGGCACGATCACGAAACCCGCGAGCCACGCCAGGCCGACCAGCGCGCGCAACCGGCGGTCGAGCCAGATCGTCCTTGCGCCCGCCGAAAGCCGCCGCAGGGTCGACGTCGCCGGGCCGCCGGAGCCCGAAGCGGGCCGCGCGTGGACACCCAGTCGCAGGACGATCGCCGAGACACCGAACGTCACCGCGTCCAGCGCCAGCCCGCGGCCCGGCCCGATCGCGGCGATCACCGCTCCGCCCAAGGCGAAGCCGGCGAGCTGGCCGATCTGGTTGGTGATCTTCAGCAGGGACTGGCCGAGCATGTAACGATCCCCGCTCAGCACCGACGGCAGGACCGCGGCCTGTGCGGCGGTGAACGGCGCGTTGGCCAGTTGCACCACCACCAGCACGGCGGCGAGCACGGGCAACGGGATGCCGGGGACGGCGAGCACCGCGACCAGGAGCGCGCGGACGACGTCGGAGCCGACCATCACCGCGCGGCGCGGGAACCGGTCGGCCAGTCCGCCGAGCAACGGCCCGCCGACCAGATCGGGAAGGTAGGTGAGCGCGTAGGTCAGCGCGGGCCAGGTCGCCGAACCGGTCCGCTGGAACACCAGCACCGACAGGGCGACCCTGGCCACCTGGTCACCGAGGATCGACTGGAGTTCCGCGAGCCAGATCGCCCGTAGTTCACCGACCGCGAGGACCTGCCGGAAGGTCGCCTTGGAGTCCACGAGGTGATCACCCCACTCGGTCGGGTGAGCGACTCAGCGTACCGCCCCGGACGCGCGCGGTGAACCTCGTAAGTACGTGAAGGCCCCCTTCACTGCGCTAGACGCAATGAAGGGGGCCTTCACGTACTTACGGGTCCCGTGGGGCTACTCCGTGCCGCAGGTGATCTTCGGCTGCGGGTTGTAGTGCACGTTCCGGGTGTGGCGCCGGATCTCGCGGCCGGTCGCGGCGTCCTTGATGACCCGGGTGTCCGACGTGGTGAAGCCGGGCGCGCCGTTGCTGGGCTTGCAGTTCTCGGCGGGGCCGGGCTTCGTCGGCGGGTCGGACGGGTTGGAGCGGCCGCCCGGGATCGACTCGACGGTGTACTTCTTGGTGCCCCAAAGCCGGATCGTGATGTCCGACGGCGTCCAGATGGTCTGGATCGCGACACCGGTGTCACCGTCGTTGGTGAACTTCAGGTCGATCACGCTGCCGCCGTTGTGGTTCTGGAACACGGTCGCCTCGCGCGCGGCGGGGTAGCGGCTGATGTAGTAGCTGTGTTCCTTGTGCTCGGTGTCCTTCATGCCGGCGAAGTACGAGGCGTTGTACAGCGTCGTCGCGAACTGCGAGATCCCGCCGCCGACCTCGCGGCCGGGCGCGCCGTCCTTGATGACCCCGGCCTCGACGTAGCCCTGTGCCGCGCCGCGCGGCCCGGTGAACCCGTTGAGGCTGAACGTCTCGCCCGGCTTCACGATGGCGCCGTTGACCTTCTGCGCCACGACCCGGATGTTCGTCCCCGAGTCCGGCGCGAACCCGCCGGTCTTGAACTCGCTGACGACCTCCTTGATGCCGAGCTGGTTCGCCTGCTCGGTGGTCACCTTGGCCGGGGTCTTCTTGTAGGTCACCGGCAGCTCGCGGGGCGCGGCGCGCTTGAGCACGTCGAGCACCGGCTTGAGACTCGGTTCCCAGTCGACGACGTTGGCGTCCTCGGAGGGCTGCACGGTCGGCTTGCCGCCTTCGAAGACGATCTGCGCGTCCTTGCCCTCCTTCTCGGTGGACTTCAGCTGCGGGCCCGCGGCCTCGATGATCTTGTTGTTGTCCACCTTCGGGTTCAGCACCCCGCCGTCGGCGGTTTCGAAGGTGAGCGCGCCCGCGATGTCCTCGGGTTTGACGACGGCGTCCTTGCCTTCGCCCTTGATGACCATCGGCGCCGCCACGGCGGGCTTCGCGATCTGCTCGAGGGCGGCGTGGACCGCCTCCGGCGAAACCTTGACCGGCGTCTGGGTGACCGCGAGCGTGAGCGGCTCGCCGCCGGCCCAGCGCTCCAGGACCGTCCGCTTGGCGGCTTCGAGGTCGAGCTTCTGCCCGGTCTTCGGCTCGACGGCGACCGGCTTGGCCTCCTCGAAGCGCACGGTGCCTTCGACGGGGTCGCGGTCGACCTTGTCGCGCAGGTTCTCCAGCGCGGCGGTGAGCTTGCCGTCGTCGGTCTGCGTGACGACGCCGACCTCGGTGGTCGAGAAGAACGACGCGATCCGCGTGAACGGGTTCAGCGGCTGATCGCCCGCCTGGTCGAGGGTGGCGGGCCAGTCGAGGCGCAGACCCGCGGTGTTCGGCGCCAGCGACTCCTCGGCGTCGCCCGCGACGATCTTCACCGGCCGGGTCAGCCGCGGCTCGATGCCGCCCCGGAGCTCCTTCTCGGCCGCCGCGCGGTCCATCCCGCCGACATCGACCCCGGCGACGGTGACGCCGCGGGGGACGCTGCCCTGGGAGACCAGCACGTCGAGGGCGTACGCGACGACCAGCAGGCCGAACACGCCGCCGCCGATGAAGGCGGCCTTGCGGTAGCTGCGACGGCGCTTCGGTGGCGCGGGCTCCTGAGGCGTGGCAGACTCCGCGAACCCGGACGTGACGACCGGGAGAATGTCCGTCTGCTCAGCGTGGGACTCGGGCCAGCGCGGTTCCTGCGGCAACTCTCCACCCTCCACGGTCCGGCTGGAGCCGGGCGTCGTGATCCAGCATCCGGGCCTTCCACACGTTCCGGACGTACGTTCAAGATACGGGGCGCGTTTTGTGGTCGTGCAACTCGCCCGGTTGGGTGAGCGGGCCACTCCGCCGAGTGGTCACTGGGCGTCAGGCTCCGGGTTTTCACCCACATGTGCGAGAAAGTCGAAGTCGCAGCCTTCGTCGGCTTGCGTGATGTGTCCGGAGTACAACGCGCCGTAACCCCGTTCGTAGTGTGGCGGCGGCGGAGTCCACCGAGCCCGGCGGCGTTCCAGCTCCGCGTCGGTGATATCGACACTGAGCCGTCGCGAAGGGACGTCCAAAGTGATCGGATCACCGTCTCGGACCAGTGCGAGCGGCCCGCCCACGTGGGATTCCGGCGCGACGTGCAGCACGCAGGCGCCGTAACTGGTGCCGCTCATCCGGGCGTCGGAAACGCGGACCATGTCCCGGACCCCCTTGGCCAGCAGGTGATCGGGCAGCGGCAGCATCCCGTACTCGGGCATGCCGGGGCCGCCGAGCGGGCCGGATCCGCGTAATACCAGAACGGAGTCCTCGGTGATGCCGAGAGCGGGATCGTTGATGCGCGCCTTCAAGTCCTTGTAGTCGTCGAAAACCACCGCGGGTCCAGTGTGGACGAGCAGCCGGGGTTCGGCGGCGATGTGCTTGATCACCGCGCCCGACGGCGCGAGGTTGCCGCGAAGCACCGCGACTCCGCCTTCGACGGCGACAGGGTTGTCGCGGGTGCGGATGACGTCGTCGTCGTGCACCCGCGCCGAAGTCAGGTTCTCGCCGAGAGTCCGGCCGGTGACCGTCACACGATCGGTGTGCAGCAGGTCGGTCAGCCGGGAGAGCAGACCGGGAAGTCCGCCGGCGTAGTAGAAGTCCTCCATCAGCCAGTCCCCGCCGGGTCGGATGTTCGCCAGTACCGGGACCCGGCGCGCGATCGTGTCGAAATCGTCGACGGACAACGGGATCCGCCCGCGCCCGGCCATCGCGATCAGGTGGATGACGGCGTTGGTGGAGCCGCCGAGCGCCAGCACGGTGGTGATCGCGTCGGCGTACGCGCGCTTGTCGAGGATCTTCGTGATGGTGAGGTCCTCCCACACCATCTCGACGACGCGCGCGCCGCTCGCCGCGGCCATCCGGTGGTGGGCCGAGTCGACGGCGGGGATGGACGCCGCGCCGGGCAAGGTCAGCCCGAGCACTTCGGCGACCGACATCATCGTGGCGGCGGTCCCCATCGTCATACAGGTTCCGGGGGAACGGGCCAGTCCACGCTCCAATTCGGACAGTTCCTCGTCACCGATCAGCCCGGCCCGTTTGTCGTCCCAGTACTTCCACATGTCCGTGCCGCTGCCGAGCACCTCGTCGCGCCAGTGACCGCGCAACATCGGGCCGGCGGGCACGAAGATCGCGGGCAGTCCCGCGCTCGTCGCGCCCATCAGCAACGCCGGTGTCGTCTTGTCGCAGCCGCCCATGAGCACCGCGCCGTCGACGGGGTAGGACCGCAGGATCTCCTCGGTCTCCATCGAAAGCAGGTTGCGGTACAGCATCGGTGTCGGCTTCTGGAAGGTCTCCGACAGGGTCGCGACCGGGAACTCCAGCGGGAACCCGCCCGCCTGCCACACCCCGCGTTTCACCTGTTCCGCCCGCTCGCGCAGATGCATGTGGCAGGGGTTGATGTCGCTCCAGGTGTTGAGGATCGCGATGACGGGTTTTCCGAGGTGTTCCTCCGGGTTGTAGCCGAGTTGCCTGCTCCGGGCCCGATGGCTGAAGCCGCGCAGTTCGTCGCCGCCGAACCAGCGGTGGCTGCGGAGTTCCTCAGGGTTCCTCATGACCGCGAGTATGGCATCTCATATATGATCGGCCCATGTCTTCGACCTTCAGCCTGCCCGCTTCGCGTACCGAAGTGGTGCTCGAAGAGATCCGCCGCGGCATCCTCACCCGGGAGCTGAAACCCGGCCAGCAGTTGGTCGAAGCCGAACTCGCTGCCCGGCTCGGAGTGTCCAAGACGCCGGTCCGCGAGGCGCTCAAGGTGCTGTCCAACACCGGACTCGTGACGTTCAGCCCGTACAAGGGCGCCTCGGTGTGCGTGGTGGACGCGGAGCTGGCGAAGTCCGTCTACGACGTCCGCATGGTGCTGGAGCCCGAAGCCGTGCGCCGATCGGTGGAGCGCCGTTCGCCGGACCTGCTCGAAGACGCCGCGGAAGCGTTGAAAGAGGCGTCGGCGGCGATCTCGGACAAGGACCAGGCCGCGCTCAGCCTGCTCAACCGCCGGTTCCACCGCGCGCTCTACCGCGGCTGCGGCAATCCGCTGATGGTCTCGATGCTGGACGATCTCAAGGACCGCGCCGCGCTGATCAGCGTGGTCGGCTGGGAGACGAATCCCAGCTGGCGCAAGGAATGGACCGAGCACAAGGCGGTGCTGGCGGCGGCGAAGAAGGGTGACGCCGACGGCGCGGCCGGGCTGCTGCGCGCCCACATCGGCGACTTCCTGGACCGGATCCTCGAAGCCATCGGGGACGAGTGATGCGCCTGCTGCTCATCGCCGACACGCATCTGCCGCTGCGTGCGAAGGCACTGCCGGGCCAGGTCTGGCGTGAGGTCGAAGCGGCGGACGTCGTCGTCCACGCCGGCGACTGGGTCGAGGCCGCCCTGCTCGATGAACTAGAGGCCCGGAGTGAGCGGCTCATCGGGGTCTACGGCAACAACGACGGCGCGGACCTGCGAGCGCGGCTCCCCGAGATCGCGCGGGCGGACCTCGACGGCGTCCGGCTCGCGGTCATTCACGAAACCGGCGGCAAACAGGGGCGCGAGCGTCGCTGCGACGAACTGTTCCCGGACGCCGACGTCCTCGTGTTCGGGCACAGTCACATCCCCTGGGACACGGTCACGCCGAACGGGTTGCGGCTGCTGAACCCCGGCTCGCCGACCGACCGGCGGCGGCAGCCGTTCTGCACGTATCAGACCGCCGAGATCCGCGACGGGGAGTTGAGCGACGTCGCTCTGCATGAGCTGCCTCTTCGCCGTTGACGGGGTAGACAGGTAGCCATGGAACCGGCACAGGCGTTGAGGGAGATCGCGTTCCGGCTGGAGCGCGCGGGCGAGCCGACCTACCGGGTGCGGGCGTTCCGGCAGGCGGCCTCGGTGATCGCCAAGGTCAAGCCGGACGACCTGCGCGAACGTGCCGCGGCGGGCACCTTGACCGCGTTGCCGAACATCGGCAAGGCGACCGCGGCCGTCGTCGAAGACGTCCTCGCCGGACGCCGTCCCGCGTACTTCGAGAAGATCGGTGAGCCGAAGCTGCCCGACGGCGGTCCGATGCGGGCGGCGTTGCGCGGCGACTGCCACACCCATTCGGACTGGTCCGACGGCGGAAGCCCGATCGAGGAGATGGCCGAGGCCGCCCGCGCGCTCGGCCACGAATGGATGGTGCTGACCGACCACTCGCCGCGCCTGACCGTCGCCAACGGCCTTTCGCCCGAGCGGCTGCGACGGCAGATGGACGTCGTCGCGGAACTGAACGAGACCATGGCGCCGTTCCGGATCCTGCACGGCATCGAGGTCGACATCCACCTCGACGGCACGCTCGATCAAGAGGAAGAACTGCTGGAGCGGCTGGACTTCGTCGTCGCGAGCGTGCACTCGAAACTGCGGATGCCCGCGAAGGAGATGACGCCGCGGATGATCGCCGCGGTGCGGCATCCGCGGGTCCGCGTGCTGGGGCACTGCACCGGCCGGCTGGTGATGGGAGCGCGAGGGAAGCGGCCCGAGTCGGAGTTCGACGCGGAGGCGGTGTTCACCGCGTGCCGGGACAACGGGGTCGCCGTCGAGATCAACTCGCGTCCCGAACGCCGGGATCCGCCGACGCGGTTGCTGAACCTGGCCGTGGACCTGGGCTGCGACTTCGCGATCGACAGCGACGCACACGCGCCGGGGCAGCTGGACTGGCTGGTCTTCGGCTGTGCGCGGGCCACCGAGCTGGGCATCGAGCCGGACCGGGTGATCAACACGCGGACCGCCGAGGACCTGCTGGCCTCGTGAGTGGTGAGGACGGTTCTAACCGTCCTTACCACTCACGAGCCCCCATCACGTACTGGCCGACCACCTGGGCCGACCATGCGCCCCGCCACCGCCCACGTCGCGAAAGCCACTTTCAGGACATCCAACGTCGCGAAAGTGGCTTTCGCGACACGCCCCCACACCACGCCACGTTCGCCTTACCCCTCAATAACTGTCCTCACCGCTCACGAGACGCGCCCCAACGCCTTGCCGCGCGCCGTGCCCCTAGGAGATCTCGTACGAGTCCCCGTACACCGCCCACTGCAGCGGGGTGTGCAGGTCGAGGTTGCCGTCGTTGAGCCACACCAGCTGGGCGGTGTCGATCCGCGAGGTGTCCGCGTGCGCCTCTTCCTGCTTCATGACCACGCGCCGCGCGTCGAGGAACGCCTTGAGGTACGCCGTCTCGTCACCACCCTGGGACGGCGGCTCGGCCTGCTGGATCGCGGCCGAACGGATGCCGCCGAAGCTGTCCTGGCTGGTGCCCGGGCCGTGCATCACGATGGCGTCGTAGTAGATGAATTGTCCCAGTGCGCCCAGACCGTCCGATTTGGCCTGGTTCACCGCCGGGTCGAAATAGACGCGGTCGCGTTCGCTGTTCTGCGCCGCCTGGAAGTCCTGACGAGCGGCGGCCTCCCGCCACGCGTTTTCGAAACCGCTGCCGAGGCCTTCGTGCGAATCGCTGCCGTCGACCTCGCGCAACGCCGGGAGGTATTCCGCGAGCGGGTTGTCCGGGACCGAGTTCGTATAGCGCTCGACGAGTTCCAGCATGTCGCCGGTGCCGGAGCAGAACCCGATGATGCCGGCGGTGTACCCGCGTCCATCGTTGATGTCCTCGATGTAGGAGTACTGCGCTTTCCAGTCCAGGGAGGAGTTTTCCGCGCTGGAGACGATCTGCATCGCGATCTCCTTCTTCTCCGGCGAGGCGAGATCGCCACCGGAACCGAAGATCGACGCCGACGCCGGGGCAGGTTCGGCGGACGCGAGTGAGGAGATCGCGACCGGGCCGGAAACGGCGAGAGCGAGAACGGAGATAGCGCCGAGAGCGCGGCGCATCGCGGGCCGCAGGATGTCACTCATGAAAGGTGTCCCTTTCCACAGAGAATTGTCATCTTCTGTCAGGTGTTGCTGCGGCGTGCGCACACGATAACCACGGGTGACAGTTTCCGGCAAGGGGGAGAGGCGGTTAAAGATTCCTGCGCAGCAAGGCCGATGCCAGCGGCGTGAGGTGGTGCCGCACCGTGTTGCCCTGGCGCAGGCTGATCACGAGACCCGCTCCAGTACGGCGGCACGGGGGTGCCTCATCAGCGCCGACAAGGCGGAGCCGTGGTCGTGGGGCACGGCCTCGGGAAGTTGCTGCTCGATGGGATGGACGAGCACCGGCACCTGGTCGTTCTCGATCAGGGTCATCCCCGGTCCGCCAGCAGAAGAACGACGGGATGAGCGGCAGCCGCCGCCCGCCGAGGTGGAGGTCGTGGCGCACCGGGTGGTCGACCTCGAGTACCGGCGCTCAACAACCCTTCGACGCCGTTGGTGAGCAGAATCCACGCCTGTCTCGCCAGATCCCGTCGCAGGGCACAGCGCTTGGTGCCGCTCACCAGTTCAAGTTGCTCTTCGAGGTCTTCGCCCGAGGGCGCGAGGAAATCGGGAAGTACCCGCTGGGTGGGACCAGCGTCAGCAACGGCCCGGCCGCCTTCGGAAACCGGCTACGGACGGTGCCGCGCCACTTCCGGACCGGCAGGCCACCGTCCCCACGCTGCAGCCGACGCAGGCTCAACGTCGTCTCCCACATCGGATCCGGCTTCTTCGCGACCCTGACCCTGCCAAGGTCCTCCCCGGAAACATGCACGCGCAGCACAGCTTCTCCTCCCCAGTCCCCGGAGGAATTAGCGCACGAGAGGCGCGGTTTGGCGATGTTTCAGCCGGAACTATTGAGGGGTAAGGCAAAGGTGGCTAAGTCCTGATGGCGAGGCTCGTGAGTGGTAAGGACGGTTAGAACGGACCGGTATTTGCCTACCTGCTGCTGACCTGCACAAGGGCGACGATCCCAGCGGGGTCGGGATCGTCTATGAAGGAATCAGGACACTCAACGTCCCGATTCCTTCATAGACGCGACGTGACCCCCGTCGCGGACCATGATCAACGGAGGATCCGGGACACTCAACGTCCTCAATCCTCCGTTGATCAAGGCTGTGCCACTCAAACCCGGCGGCCGACACACCGCCCACCCGCACCAGCCCCACCGCTCAGGTCGCCTGAATGAAGTACGTGAAGGTCGAGTTTCCTCGGCTCAGCCGAGGGAAGGGGGCCTTCCCTCGCCGACCACCTGGACCGACCGTCCACCCCTGCCTACACGACGTTGCGAAAGAGGCTTTCGCAGCCACCTTTGCCTTACCTCTAACTAAAACTGCGCTGGGCGGCCCAGTGTGCCTGGCACGGTTCGTGGAGCCAGGTCCACTACTGAGGGGATGAAGATGAACATCGGAAAATTCGGCCTCGCCGCCACGGGTGCGGTGATGGCGTTCGGGTCGCTGTTCGCGGCCACGCCCGCCACCGCGGCGACCAGCGGAGAGATCTCGATCCAGCAGGAGTGCCGGAACGCGCCGTACTATCCGTCGGTCGCGGGCGGCTGGGCCGAGTTCACCGTCAGGTGCGGCGGCAACACCGTGACGGTCTCCGGCCGGGTGGTCGACACGAGCGC
This sequence comes from Amycolatopsis decaplanina DSM 44594, assembly GCF_000342005.1. Taxonomy (GTDB): domain Bacteria; phylum Actinomycetota; class Actinomycetes; order Mycobacteriales; family Pseudonocardiaceae; genus Amycolatopsis; species Amycolatopsis decaplanina. The sequence continues at coordinate 91,557 of NZ_AOHO01000074.1, read as the reverse complement.
CGACAACAGGTGCGCTCGGATCAAGGTGTACTGGCCCAGTGAAAACCGGACCTCCTACAGCCCGAAGGCCTGCCCGGAAGGCCAGTCCAAGGACTTCACCTTGTACGGGCTCTACGCGGCCAACCCGCAGGTCACGCTCTACACCGAGCGTGCCGGCGGCTGATCTCAGCCGGCGCGGTGAGGCAGTGTCGCGAAGCGCAGGCCGGCGTCGCTCAGCCTGTCGATCAGCGCCTGCCCCATCGCGGTCGCCGTGGTGACCTGCCCGGCCGTCGCGGGCAGGTCGTCCAGCGCCAGGCACAGGGCGGACTCGCCGAGCATCTTCGCCGTCTCGCCGTAACCCGGGTCGCCGCCGGACACCTCGGTCACGACACGTTCACCGCCGCTCTCGGCGTGGAATCGCACGGAGAACCACGACCGTGCCCGCCGCTGCTCGTCCGGTCCACCGCCGGGTTTCAGCAGCTTCGACAGCGCCCGCCGCGCGGGCGGGAGCTGGGCGGCGGCGAAGACGAGACCCATCCCGGCGGCACCGGCGGCCACCACCGGAAGCCGTTTCACGGCCGCGAAATGCCGGTACGTGAAGTCGGGTCCGTACGCCGGGAGGGCGGCGGCGGAACGTTCGACGATCATCGGGTCGATGGTCGGCAGCGGCACCGCCCAGAAACCATCGGGGTTGCGGTGCGGCGTGCCCAGCGGGGCGCGCGCACGACGGTCTTCCGGCCGCGGTTCGGCCGCCGCGCGGTCGCGCGCGGCGCGGAAACTCGACGGCAGCCGGGAAAACGCTGTCAGCGCTGAAAGGAAAGTGCCGCCGGACGGCACTGCGCCCGCGCGCACGTATCCGTCGATCCGGATCGGTTTACCTTGCGGCAGCTGGGAAACCGTGAAGAGGGCGCCGAGGTCGTGCGGGATCGAATCGAAACCGCACGCGTGCACCAGCCGGGCTCCGGTCCCGGCGGCGCGGGCGTGGTGGGCGAGGTACATCCTGTCGACGAACTCGGGCTCGCCGCACAGGTCGGCGTAGTCGGTCCCGGCCTCGGCGCACGCGGCGACCAGCGGCTCTCCGTAGTGGACATACGGGCCGACCGTGGTGGCGACGACCTTCGCGGACTCCGCGACCTTCCGCAGCGAGTCCGCATCGGAGACGTCGGCTCGCAACAGCGGTAGTCCGGAGAACTCCGGGTTGATCGAGAAAAGCTTTTCCCGCAAGGCTTCCAGCTTGACGGGGTCGCGTCCGGCCAAGGCGAGGCGCAGACCGGGCGGTGCGGTTCGGGCGAGATACTCCGCCGTCAGGCCACCGGTGAATCCGGTGGCGCCGAACAGCACGACGTCGTGGTCACGGTCGGTGGGCATGGCGTCAGGCTACCGCCGGTCATCGCCTGTCGCCGGTGTAGACGACGGCGGCGCTCACCGCGTCCACCCCCGAGATCAGTTCGGCGAGCGCCTTCGGGAGATCCCGGTGGGTGGACTCCGCCCAGGCCCGCAGGCCGGCGCGGTCGAGTTCCGGTTCGCAGAAGTCGTCGAGACCGATGGTCCAGGCCAGCAGGGCCAGGCACACCGAATGCGGATCGGGCTGTTCGGTGCCGAGGACGGCCGTCCTCACCTTGCTGCGCGCGGCAGTCGACATCAGCAGATCCCGCGGCGGGTACCGGTGATTCTTCCGCATGGGCACCCGGTCTGTCTCACGGTCGATCACTCCCGCGGCGAGCAGATTGTCCGCGACCGTTTCCCCGAGATCCTGGCGGAGATGGCCGACCCATTCCCGGACGGTGTGCCGCTCGCGTTCGCCGAGGATTTCCGAGAACACCTCGTCCAGCGGGGGATGGGCGAGGCCGCGCCGGGACAGTGGCCGGATTCGCTTGCGTTCCACGGTGATCCGCTCGGCGAGGAGGAGATCGCAGAGCGCGGAACCGGCCATTCCGATGCCGAGTCCCGTGCGGCGCAGCGCGGGTTTTCCGGTGAACTCGTCGTGGGCGAGGAAGAACAGGGAATCGACCAAGGTCAGCCGACGCATGAATGGCACGCCCCCCGGCGTTGTAGTGCGGGACGGCCAAAGTAGCGGTAGCACGCGTACCGCTGCGACCCTAGGTCCGTTTTTAGCCTGAACGGACGTATCTCGCCGGGGTGCCCGGCCCTAGGGTGGGATGGCTCTCGCAAGATCAAGAACGCGCGCCGAACACGTTCGCCGCCAAACCGACGTCCGGGGGGACGGGTTCATGGGTATGCAAAGGCCGAGGCGCGGTCTCGGTCATCGGCGGCTCGGAGCCGCCCAGATCGTCTTCTTCGTGGTGGCCGCGGCGGGTCCGCTCTTCGCCATCGCGGGCGGGGTCCCGACGAACTACGCGGTCACCGGCAGCGTCGGGGTACCGCTGTCGTTTCTTCTGCTCGCCCCGATACTGGGCCTGTTCGCGGTCGGGTACGCGGCGATGAGCCGCTACATCACCAACGCGGGCGCGTTCTACCCCTACGTCGCCAACGGGGTCGGCAAATCCACCGGCGCCGGGATCGCGTTCGTCGCGCTGGCCTCCTACAACGCCATCCAGATCAGCATCTACGGCCTGTTCGGCTGGTCGGTGTCGACCTGGCTGGGCACGCTCACCGCATCCCCGCCGCCGTGGTGGCTGTGCGCGCTGGTGATGGTGCTGATCGTGGGCGCGCTCGGTGTCCTGCGGGTCGATCTGAACGCCAAGGTGCTCGGGGTGGCACTGTGCCTCGAGGTGGCGGTCGTCGCGATCGTCGACATCGCGTTGTTCGCGAATCCGGCCGGTGGCGCTGTTTCCTGGGTTCCGCTGGAGCCGTCGAGCCTGTTCACCACCGGCGTGGGCGCGGTGTTCGCGTTCTCCGCCGCCGCGTTCATCGGCTTCGAGGGCGCGGCGACCTACGGCGAGGAGACGCGGGAACCCAGCCGCACGGTCGGCCGGGCGACCTTCGCCGCGATCGGGCTCACTGCGGTGCTCTACGTCGTCTCGTCGCTCGCGCTGGCCGTGGGCGCCGGACCGGACGTCATCGTCACCACCGCGGCCGCGCAGGGACCGGATCTGCTGTTCAACCTGGCGGGCCGGCATCTCGGCGAGACGTTCTCCGACGTCGCGTACACGCTGTTCGTGACCGGTCAGTGCGCGGCGCTGCTGAGTTTCCACAACGCCGTCGCGCGGTACTTCTTCGCGCTGGGCAGGGAAGGGCTGCTGCCGCGCGCACTGGCCAAGGTCAGCAAACGCACCGGCGCGCCGGTGGCCGGTTCGCTCACGCAGACCGCGCTCGCGCTGGTGGTCGTGTCGCTGTTCGCGATCGCGGGCCGCGACCCGGTGACCGAACTGTTCACCTGGCTCGGCACGACGGCGTCCACCGGTGTCGTGGTGATCATGATCGCCGTCTCGCTGTCGGTGATCGGCTTTTTCAAACGGCGCCGCCACGCCGAAAACGCTTGGCGCCGCTGGATCGCGCCAGGACTGGCGATGCTCGCCCTGTCGGTCGTCCTCGCGCTGATCCTGCTCAACTTCGATCTGCTGCTCGGCCCGGCCGGGACGTTCCTGTTGCGCTGGGGGCTTCCCGGTCTCGTGCTCGTCGCCGCGCTGGTGGGCTTCCTGCGCGCGGAAGTGTTGCGGACGCGGGATCCCGAGACGTACGCGGCCATCGGCGGTCCGCCCGAAGACGAGGAGTCCGTCGCCGCCAAACTGTCCTAAATGGACATCGTGATCGACGTGCCCAGGTGGCGCGAGTCGTGACGGATCCCTCGTCGATATGTCTATAAAGGAATGGTAAAGTCGTGGGCAGATGACGACGAACCGTGCCCCCGCCTCACGGCACCGTTCCGTCTTCTTCCTCCTGATCTTGCTTGTCTTCGCCTTCGTCACGCCGACCGTTCCCCACGGGCACGGCCGAGCCGCGAAGGAAGACCCTGTAGCCGTCTTCGCGACCCATCCGCTGCCCGCCTTCCATGGCGGGCAAGCCGTTCCCCTCGCCGACGTTCCCGCCGAAGCGGAGACCGTCGACCTCCCCGACGCCGGCCACGTCCCTGAGCAGGGCGAATCCGTCGTCGTCACCCGTGCGGTGCCCCAGGCGCCCGCGCGGGCGCCTCCGCGCTGAGCCGGTCCTCATCCCGCATCAGCCACCATCGGAGGTCTCCATGAGTTCCGGTCATGCCCTGCTGGCCGTCGGCGGGGCGTTCCTCGCCGCCGGTGTCATCGCCAGAGCAGGCGCCCGCATCGGGCTGCCCACCATCCCCCTGTTCATGCTGGCCGGTTTCGTCTTCGGCCCCAACACTCCCGGGCTGTCCCTTGTGGACGATCCGGCCGAACTCGGTGTGCTCGCCGGGCTCGGTCTCGTCTTCCTCCTGTTCTACCTCGGCCTCGAGTTCTCGCTCGACGACCTGGCCAAGGGCGGGCGCAAACTCGTCTGGTCCGGGCTGAGCTACCTGATCCTCAATATCGGCGGCGGGCTCGCCTTCGGCTTCCTGCTGGGCTGGGGGACCAGGGAAGCGCTGGTCATCGCCGGTGCGATCGGTATCTCGTCGTCGGCGATCGTCACCAAGCTCCTGCTCGAATCCCGCCGGATGAACAACCCCGAATCCCGGCTGATCATGGGCATCATCGTGATCGAGGACCTGTTCCTCGCGCTGTACCTGGCCTTGCTGCAACCGGTGCTGTCCGGTGCCGGGAGTTTCGGCTCGGCGATCGCGGACTTCGGCAAGGCCTTCGCGTTCCTGATCGTGATGGCCGCGCTCGCCCGCTGGGGTGGTCGCGTGGTGTCGAAGCTGTTCGGTTCGGCCGACGACGAACTGCTGACCGTCTGCTTCGTCGGTGTCGCCGTCATGGGTGCCGCCGTCGCCGAAGAGGTCGGCGTGTCCGACGCCATCGGCGCGTTCATGGTCGGCATGATGCTCGGCGGGTCGAAGGTCGCGCCGCGTATCCACAAGCTGGTGCTCCCGCTGCGGGACGCGTTCGGCGCGTTGTTCTTCTTCATCTTCGGGCTCAGCATCGACCCGAACGCGGTCGGCTCGGTGGTCGTGCCGGTGCTGGTCGCGGTGGCGCTGACGATCGTGCTGAACCTGGGCGCGGGCGCGCTGGCCGCGCGGCTGCACGGGTTCGATCGCCAGGCCGGGGTGAACATCGGGCTGACCGTGCTCACCCGCGGCGAGTTCTCACTGGTGCTCGCCACGATGGCGACCGCGGCCGGGCTGGACTCGCGGGTCGCGCCGTTCGTCGCGGGCTACGTCCTGCTGCTGGCCGTGATCGGTCCAGTCGCGGTCATCCGCTCGGAGAAACTCACCTGGTTGCTACCGGCGAGTATTGTCCGGGGGACTTCGACCCGCCGAGGCCGCGAAGAACCGGCCCGGGCGACGTGACTAGGAGGCCTGGGTGACGGAGTGGTTCGGCGGCTACCAGAACGAGATCTACCTGCAGGGACTCGGCGGGACCTTCCCGCCGTGCTCCACCGACGCCACGAAACTGGAGGAGTCGGCGCGGGAGATCCTCGGGCCCGGCCCGTTCTGGTACGTCGCGGGATCGGCCGGTTCCGGCGCCACCGCACGCGCCAACCGCGAGGCGTTCGACCGCTGGCGCCTGGTGCCCCGGATGCTCACCGGCGCCACCGAACGCGATCTGTCGGCGACGGTACTGGGGACGCCGGTACCGGCGCCGGTGCTGCTGGCACCGGTCGGCGTCCAGTCGATCGTGCACGAGGGAGCCGAACCGGCGGCCGCGCGGGCCGCGGCGTCGGTCGGCCTGCCCTACGTCATGTCGACGGCGTCGTCCACGAGCATCGAGGACGTCGCCGAAGCCAGTGGTGAGGGGCCGCGCTGGTTCCAGCTGTACTGGCCGACCGACAACGACGTCTGCGCGAGCATCCTGGCGCGGGCGAAGGCGGCGGGCTTCACCACGCTCGTGGTCACGCTCGACACCTGGACCCTCGCGTGGCGCCCGAACGACCTCGACCACGCGTACCTGCCGTTCATCAAGGGCGAGGGGCTCGGCGTCCCGCTCAGCGATCCGGTGTTCCGCGGCCTGCTGGAGAAGACGCCGGAAGAGGATCCGCCCACCGCGATCCTGCGCTGGATCTCGATGATCACCGGCACCGACAGCACCTGGGACCGGCTGCCGTTCCTGCGCGAGCACTGGGACGGGCCGATCGTGCTCAAAGGCATCCAGCACCCCGACGACGCGCGCCGCGCCGTCGACGCCGGGATGGACGGGATCGTCGTGTCCAACCACGGTGGCCGCCAGGTCGACGGCGCGGTCGCCTCGCTCGACGCCCTCCCGGAGATCGTGGCCGCGGTCGGCGACCGGCTCGAGATCCTGTTCGACTCCGGGATCCGCACCGGCGCCGACATCGCCAAGGCGCTCGCGCTCGGGGCCAAGGCCGTGCTGGTGGGGCGGCCGTGGGTGTACGGGCTGGCGCACGCGGGGGAGGCGGGTGTCCGGCACGTGCTGCGGAGCCTGCTCGCCGACCTCGACCTGACCATGGGCCTGTCCGGGCACCGCACCCTCGCCGACCTCACCCCCGCCTCCCTGCGGCACTCCTGACCCCTCGCAATTCGGCACCTGGTTGCGATAGTTCGCTCTGCCAACTATCGCAACCAGGTGCCGAATTGCGGTTGTGGTGGTGACGTGCGGGATATTCGGAGGCCCGGATCGTCACGCAGGGCTATCCTGGTGCCGGTCATGGCTGCTCAACCTTCCCCGCTCGGCGCCCTGCGCGCTCGCCTGCCCGAATTGATGTCGCGCGACGAGCACCGCCTCCGGCGCCGGCTCGACGGTGCCCGGAAAGCGCGCGACGCCCAGAGCGTCGCCGCGCGGATCGAGGCCGACATCGAGGCCGCCGAACTCCGGATCACCCGCAGGCGCGACAGCGTCCCGAAGATCTCGTTCCCCGAAGAGCTGCCGGTCAGTCAGCGCAAGGACGAGATCGCCGAGGCCATCCGCGACCACCAGGTGGTGATCGTCGCGGGCGAGACCGGGTCCGGGAAGACGACCCAGCTGCCGAAGATCTGCCTCGAACTCGGTCGCGGCATCCGGGGCCAGATCGGGCACACGCAGCCCAGGCGGCTGGCCGCGCGCACGGTCGCCGATCGCATCGCCTCCGAGCTGAACACCGAACTCGGCGAGACCGTCGGCTACAAGGTCCGGTTCACCGACCAGTCCGGCCAGGACACGCTGGTCAAGCTGATGACCGACGGCATCCTGCTCGCCGAGATCCAGACCGACCGGATGCTGCGGCAGTACGACACGCTGATCATCGACGAGGCGCACGAGCGCAGCCTCAACATCGACTTCATCCTCGGCTACGTCAAGCAGCTCCTGCCGCGCCGCCCCGATCTCAAGGTGATCATCACTTCGGCGACGATCGACCCGGAGCGGTTCTCCAAGCACTTCGACGACGCGCCGATCGTCGAGGTCTCCGGCCGGACGTATCCGGTGGAGGTGCGCTACCGGCCGATCATCGACCCGGACGATCCGGACGCCGATCAGGATCGCGACCAGACGCAGGCCATCTGCGACGCCGTCGACGAACTCCAGCACGAGGGCCCCGGAGACATCCTGGTGTTCCTCTCCGGCGAGCGGGAGATCCGCGACGCGGCGGACGCCTTGTCCAAACAAGACCTGAAGAACACCGAGATCCTCCCGCTGTACGCCCGGCTTTCGTCGTCGGACCAGCATCGGGTGTTCCAGCGCCACACCGGCCGCCGTGTCGTGCTCGCGACGAACGTCGCCGAGACCTCGCTGACCGTGCCCGGCATCAAGTACGTCGTCGACCCCGGCACCGCGAGGATCTCGCGCTACAGCCACCGCACCAAGGTGCAGCGGCTGCCGATCGAGCCGGTCTCGCAGGCGTCGGCGAACCAGCGCAAGGGCCGCTGCGGCCGGACGTCCGACGGTATCTGCATCCGCCTGTACTCCGAGGACGACTTCGACGCCCGGCCCGAGTTCACCGATCCGGAGATCCTGCGGACCAACCTCGCGTCGGTCATCCTGCAGATGACCTCCCTCGGGCTCGGCGACATCGCGGCGTTCCCCTTCGTGGAACCGCCGGACCGCCGTCAGGTCACCGACGGTGTCCAGTTGCTGCAGGAACTCGGCGCGTTCGAGATGTCGGACGGCAAGAAGCTCACCGAAACCGGCCGCAAGCTCGCGCAGCTCCCGGTCGACCCGCGGATGGCGCGGATGGTGCTGGAGGCCTCGCGCAACGGCTGCGTCCGCGAAGTGATGATCATCGCGGCCGCACTGTCCATTCAGGACCCGCGTGAGCGGCCGGCGGAGAAGCAGCAGGCGGCGGACGAGCAGCACGCGCGGTTCGCGGACAAGACTTCCGACTTCCTGGCGTACCTGAACCTGTGGGAGTACGTCAGCGAGCAGCAGAAGGCGTTGTCCACCAACCAGTTCCGCCGGATGTGCCGCAACGAGTACCTGAACTACCTGCGCATCCGCGAATGGCAGGACATCTTCAGCCAGCTGCGTCAGCTGGCCAAACCGCTCGGCATCACCCTCGGCACCTCCGGCCCGGTCGATCCGCAACGTGTGCACACGTCGCTGATCGCCGGGCTGTTGTCGCACGTGGGCCTCAAAGACCCGGCCAAGGGCGACTACCTCGGCGCGCGCGGGGCGCGGTTCTCGGTGTTCCCGGGTTCGGCGTTGTTCAAGAAGCAGCCGCGGTTCGTCATGTCGGCCGAACTGGTCGAGACCTCGCGGCTGTGGGGCCGGGTCAACGCGCGGATCGAGCCGGAATGGGTCGAGCCGCTCGCCGGTCACGTGGTGAAGCGGAATTACTCCGAGCCGCATTGGGAACGCAAGCAGGGCGCGGTGATGGCGCTCGAGAAGGTGACCCTGTACGGCGTTCCGCTCGTCGCCGACCGCCGGGTCAACTACGGCCGCATCGACCCGGAGACGAGCCGCGAACTGTTCATCCGGCACGCACTCGTCGAGGGCGACTGGGAGACCAGGCACAAGTTCTTCTCCGAGAACCGCGCGCTGCTCGACGAGGTCGAGGACCTGGAGAACCGGGCCCGCCGCCGCGACATCCTGGTCGACGACGAGACGCTGTTCGAGTTCTACGACCAGCGTGTCCCGGCCGACGTCGTCTCCGCGCGGCATTTCGACAGCTGGTGGAAGAAGGCGCGGCACACCGAGCCCGACCTGCTGAGCTTCGAGAAGACGATGCTCATCAACGAGACCGCGGGCGGCGTGCGCGAGGCCGACTACCCCGACTTCTGGACGCAGGGCAGCCAGACCTTCAAACTGACGTACCAGTTCGAGCCGGGTGCCGACGCGGACGGCGTCACCGTGCACATCCCGCTGCCGGTGCTGAACCAGGTCACCGCGGACGGCTTCGACTGGCAGGTCCCCGGTCTGCGCGAAGAACTGGTGACGCAGCTGATCAAGTCGCTGCCCAAGGCGATCCGGCGCAACTTCGTGCCGGCGCCCGATCACGCGAAACTGGTGTTGGCGCGGGTCGGCCCGGCCGACGGGCCGCTGCGGCACGCCGTCGCCGACGAATTGGAAGCCCTGCGCGGGGTGGTGATCCCCGACGACGCCTGGCAGCCGTCGGCGATCCCCGAGCATTTGAAGATGACCTTCCGCGTGGTCGACGTCCGGGGCAAGAAGGTGTCCGAGGGCAAGGACATCGAGGCGCTCAAACGAGACTTGAGCGGCCAGGTGCGGGCGACGATCTCCAAGGCCGCCGACAGCATCGAGCGCGAGGGCCTGACGACGCCCGCGTTCGGCGAACTGCCGAAGGTGTTCGCGAGCAAACAGCGCGGACACGACGTCAAGGCGTATCCGGCGCTGGTCGACGAAGGCGGTTCCGTGGCGGTGCGGCTGCTGGACACGCCGGGCCAGCAGGAACAATCGATGTGGGCGGGCACGCGGCGGATGCTGCGGTTGAACATCGCGTCGCCGATGAAGTTCATCACCCGCAACCTCGGCAACTCGTCGAAACTCGTGCTGAACCGGAATCCGCACGGCTCGGTGGCGGCCCTGCTCGAAGACTGCGTCGACTGCGCGGTCGACAAACTCGTGGCCGACAACGGTGGTCCGCGCTGGGACGAAGCCGGATTCGCCGTCCTGCTGGAAAAGGTGCGCGCCGGGCTGAATCCCGGGGTGCTCGACGTGCTGACCGACGTCGAGAAGATCCTGCGCGCGGCCAACGACGTCGAAACGCGGCTGGCCGACACCAGGGGCCCGGCGGATTCGCTCGCGGACATCCGGGCGCAGCTGGACGGCTTGGTGTACAAGGGTTTCGTCACCGAAACCGGGCAGGACAGGCTGAAGCACGTCGTCCGCTACCTGCGGGGGATCGAACGGCGGCTGGAGAAACTCCCGACCGAGCCCACGCGCGACATCCAGCGCACCGGCGACATCGCGTGGCTGCGTAACGAGTATCAGGCCGCGCTCGACGCGGTTCCGCCGGGGACGAGTTCTCCCGCGCTGCGGGAGATCCGGTGGATGATCGAGGAACTGCGGGTCAGCTTCTTCGCCCAGACGCTGGGTACCGCCCACCCCGTCTCCCTGAAACGCGTCATCCGCGCCCTCGACGACGCCGCCGCCTGATCACGCGAGTTCCGCCTTCAATCACGCGAGTCCCGCGCCCAATCACGCGAGTTCGCCGCCTGATCACGTGTGTCGTCCATCTGATCACGCGAGCCGTCCGGCTGATCACGCGCTCCGCGACGTGGAGGCCGGACTCGCGTGATTGGGGTCGGAACTCGCGTGATTGGAAGCGGGACTCGCGTGATTGAACGGACGACACGCGTGATTGGAGGACGAACTCGCGTGATCGGGGGCGGAACTCACTTCGCGTCCGCGTAGGTGTCCACGGCGGCGATGTGCAGCGGGAACCGTACCGGGCAGGCGGCCCCGAACAGCATCCGCGCCGCCTCGGTCATGCTGTCCACAATGGACTTCGATACCTCGTCGGCGAACTCGGCCGGGGTGTGCACCAGGACTTCGTCGTGCTGGAAGAACACCAGATGCGCGGGGGAGGGGAGCCTGCTCCGCAGGGTCGCCAGCAGGACAGCGGTCATGTCCGCCGCGCTCGCCTGCACGACGAAGTTCCGGGTGAACCGGCCCCAGTTGCGTGACGCCTGGCGCGCCTTCATCTCGGCGGCCTCGTCCTCCGCGCTCCCGCCGGTCAGCGCGCGCCAGGCCTCCGACGGCGCCGGCGAGGTCCGGCCCAGCCGGGACCGGACGCGCTCACCGCGTTCCCCGGCCTGGGCGGCACGCTCCACATAGGACACCGCGTCCGGGAACCTGTTCCGCAGCAACGCCAGCAGCGGTCCCGCCTCTCCGGACGTGCCGCCGTACATCGCCGACAGCATCGCGATCTTCGCCCGGTCACGGTCGTCCCTGTCGTCCCAGGCGGGCACCGGCACCCGGCGCGCTCCGGAGAACATCGCCTCGGCGAGGCTCGCGTACAGATCCGTGGCCGCGGCGACTTCGGCCAGCTTGCGGTCCCCTGACAACGCGGTCAGCACCCGCGGCTCCAGCTGGGCGGCGTCGGCGACCACCAGTTTCCAGCCCGGATCGGCCCGGACGCAGGTCCGGAGGATCTTCGGGATCTGCAGCGCGCCACCGCCCCGGCTCGCCCAGCGGCCGGAAACGACCCCGCCGACGACGTAGTGCGGGCGGAACCGGCCGTCGCGCACCCACTCGTCGAGCCACGTCCAGCCGTTGGCCGAATGCAGCCGTGCGAGTTCCTTGTACTCCAGCAGTGGCGGGACGGCGGGGTGGTCGATGTCGCGCAGCAGGTACTTCCTGGCCGACGTGACCTCGATGCCCTCCCGCCCGAGCGCCCGGACGACGCTGGCCGGGGCGTCCGGATTGACCGGCCGTCCGCCGAACGCGTCGCTGATCTTCGCCGCCAGTTCGACCAGCCGCTTCGGCCGGTGCCCGGCCGGTACACGGGGGCCGAGCTGCTCGGCGAGCAGCTCGAGGTGCAGGTCGGCCCGCCACGGCAGCCCGTCGGCCGACATCTCGGCGGCCGCCAGCGCGCTCGCCGATTCCGCCGCGAAGAGCAGCCGAAGCCGCTCCGGATGATCAGTGAGCGCGACCCGCTTTTCCTGTTCGGCCAGCACCCGGCGCGCCGCGTCGAGCACAGTGACGCCGGAGGGCAGCCGCGGGCCCCGTGTCTCGAACAGCGTCGGCTGGTCGTCCTCGGTCCAGAGCGGCGGCTCGTCGGCGGGCGCCTCCTGCCCGTTCGCCCTGGCCAGCGCGGCAAGCAGGCTCCGCGACTCCTGTGGGCGGCCCTCGTGGCCAAGGAGCAATCCCTCGGTCAGCGCCAGGTCGTGACAGCGCCGCACCCGGACGCCCGCCTTGATCAGCGCCGGGTATGTCCCTTCGGCCGACGGGAACACCCAGCGGGGAGAGTGCTCCGCCTCCAGACGCCGTACTTCGTCGACGAACTCCGGAAGCTTCAGGCCCCGCCGCGGCGGCTGCCCGGAAAGAGAGATCGCGAAGTCGCCATCCTCCTCTTGACCTGCGATCGCCTGCACACTCACATTGTGGTGGTTCCCCCCGACATTTCTGTCACTTGGGTGTGGGGGTCAGCGCAGCTGTCCGTTGAGGGTGGTGGTGGGGCGGGGAGGGCTAGTGCGCCTGCGCTATCGGTCGGCTACTGTCGAGTAGCAACCCCATACCGCCGGTACGCGAACCGCGGGCGGCATGGCGTCTCGCCGCAGCAGCAACGGAGGTGCCCGGATGAGAAACCCCACCGGCCTCGCCACCCTGGTGGCGGGCAAGGTGACCGAGACCGTGCGCAGCATCGACGTGATGCGCCAAGCGGGGCTGCTCCCGATCCCGCGGGTCGACGAGGGCCTGCGTTCGCTGGTCATGGTGCGGAAGTGGGGCCCGTTCGCCGGGGCGAACATGATCGCCGCTCGCCGGGACCCGACCGCGACCGGCATCATCGACGAACTGGGCCCGCTGACCTTCAAGCAGCTCGACACCCAGTCGAACGCGCTGGCCAGGGCGTGGTCCGAGCGTGGCCTCGGCCCTGGTTCGGTGATCGCCGCGCTGTGCCGTGACCACCGCGGTCTCGTGCTGACGATGCTCGCCTCGGGCAAACTCGGCGCCAAACTGCTGCTGATGAACACCGGGTTCGCCAAACCACAGCTCGCGGACGTCGCGAAGCGCGAAGGTGTCACCGCGCTCGTGTACGACCAGGAGTTCACCGACCTGCTGGACGCTGTCGAGGGTGACGTCGACCACTACCTCGCGTGGGTCGATACGGACGCCGAGCTCTCCGGGCACGAGATCCCGATCGTCACCGAACTGGTCGCCAGCACCGACGACCGCCCGTGGCCGGCGCCGGCCAAACCGGGCGGGTTCATCTTGCTGACCAGCGGCACCACCGGGACGCCGAAGGGCGCGCCGCGACCGCACACCTCCGCACTCGCCTCCGCGCAGTTCCTCGACCGCATCCCGTTGCGGACCGGCGAGGCGACCTACATGGGCGCGCCGCTGTTCCACGGCACAGGGTTGTCGCAGTTCATCCTGTCCTTCGCGCTCGGTTCGAAGGTCGTCATGCGGCGCAAGTTCGTGCCGGAGGAGACGTTGCGCGGGGTCGCGGAGAACCGCTGCACCACGCTGGTCCTCGTGCCGACGATGCTGCAGCGGATCGTCGACCTGCCCGAGGAGGTCCGCGCCAAGTACGACACCTCGTGCCTGCGGATCATCTTCGTCGCCGGCTCCGCGCTGTCCCCGGACCTGGGGAACCGCGCGACCGCCGCGTTCGGCGACGTCGTGCACAACCTCTACGGCTCTACCGAGGTCGCGGTCGCGACGGTCGCGACGCCCGAGGACTGGCGCAAGGCGCCGGGCACGGTCGGCCGCGCGCCGGTGGGCTGCAAGGTCGCGCTGTACGACGAAAAGGGCGGCAAGATCACCGAGCCGCATGTCACCGGCCGGGTGTTCGTCGGCAGCGGGCTGAGCTTCCAGGGCTACACCGACGGGCGCAACAAGGAGATCATCGACGGGCTGCTCTCCAGCGGCGACGTCGGCCACTTCGACGAGGACGGTCTGCTGTTCATCGACGGCCGCGACGACGAGATGATCGTCTCCGGCGGTGAGAACGTCTTCCCGATCGAGGTGGAGAACCTCCTGGTCGAACGCGAGGACGTGATCGAGGCCGCCGTCGTCGGCGTCGAAGATCCCGAGTTCGGGCAGCGGCTGAAGGCGTTCGTGGTGCGGGCCGAGAAGTCGGAACTGGACGTCGACGGCGTGCGCGAGTACGTCAAGGCCAACCTGGCCCGGTACAAGGTGCCGCGTGACGTGGAGTTCCTCGACGAGCTACCGCGCAACGCGACCGGGAAGGTGCTGCGCAACAAGCTGCACTGATACTCCCGGCCTCGTGAGTGGTAAGGACGGTTCTAACCGTCCTTACCACTCACGAGGCGGCTAGTACTCCCAGTCGATGCCGAAGACGCCAGGGCCGAAGTCGAGGGCGACGGCGTGGACGCCGTTGCCCTGGTCCGGTTTGAGTTCCTTCCGGTCCAGCGGCGACGTGCCTTGGCGCAGGCCCGAGGTACTCGCTCCGGCCGAGGGCCCGTGTGCGCTGTACTGCCAGCATTTCGCCGGGATGGTGCCTGGGGCGAACCGGACCTCCAGCAGGTACTCGCGCACGGGACGCCGGAACTCGCGGTAATGCGTGTTCCGGCATTCCGGGTACGGCGGCCCAGGGTTGGTCAGCGAGTACTCGATCAGGTGAGTCTCGCCGCGATCGATGGGCCGGTCGAAGAGCAGTTCGGCCACCGTGAGCCCGTGCTCGTCGTCGACCTCGGCGCGGCCGACATGGCAGTTGCGCAGCGTGTTCAGCACGGGCGGCCCGGCCTCCGGGTCACCTTGCGCGTAGACCAGCAGCCAGCGGTCCTGCCCGTCGGCGCCCGCCTGGAACACCGCCCGCGCGGTCACCGCGCGTTGCCCGCCGTCTTCGGCGATCTCGCACAGGTCGTGCAGGCCGACGAGTTTCAGCTGATGGTGTTGTTCGAGCGCGTTGGGCGCGCCGACCTTCTTCAGCAGCGCCTGAAGCGCTTCGAGAGGGAAGGTCAGCGGCTGCTCGGTGGTCGCCCGGCTGCGGCGTGACGACGCCCCGCGCGGCCGCGGCGGCGGCAGCAGGCTGAGCAGTGAACCAGCGGGGATCGCCAAGACCTCTTCGAGGACCCGGACCGCGGACAGCGAACTCTGCCGTTCCGGCTGGCGTTTACCGGACTGCCAGTAACTCAACGCGGTGACACTGACCGACGCGCCCCGAGCGAGGAGCCTGGCTTGGATGCGGTCGAGGCTCAGCCCGCTGGTGGCGATGGCCGATCTCAACGCGGTGGCGAACGCGGTACGCGGCTGATCGTCATCGTCCGTGGTCACTCGGTCCGCCGCGCTCCCCGCCACCATATGCTGCCCGACCGCCCCCGTCTGCCTTTTCCCGACACCGCCCGGTTGATAACAACACGAATAACTTTAACAGTCTGAGGTAACGCTTCAGGGGCACCTTCTGCCAGGCGAAAACGACTTTCCGGACGAGCGCCGTTAGTCCTTATGGCCTAGTACTGGTAACTGTGAATCATTGCCCGGCCGCCAGCGCACCGGCTTGCATGGCTCTCAGCAACGATCATCCTCCCGGGTGATCCGCACGGCGCGGCAGGAAGGGAACCAGTGAGCAAGTCCCGGAAGAACCTGAAGTCCCGAAAGACCCGTAGCGGCCTGGTGGCGGGTGTCGCCCTCGCCGGCGTGACCGCGGCTGTCGCGACGTTCGGCGCGGGTGTGGCCAACGCCGACCAGCAGGGCGAGATCCGCGGCGCGGGTGCGGCCAACGCGGTCGGCGGCAGCTACATCGTCGTCCTCAAGCCCACCGCGGTCGGCCAGGGCGTGGCCGCGGCGAACGAGGTCACCGCGAACGTCGCCTCGAAGGCGCAGGGCCTCACCGGTCAGTACGGCACCACGCTGTCCCGCACGTACGGCTCGGCGCTGAACGGCTTCTCGATCAAGGCCGACGAGGCCGCCGCGAAGCGCCTCGCCGCCGACCCGCAGGTCGCGTACGTCGTCCAGAACAAGACGTTCAAGATCAGCGAGACCCAGGAGAACCCGCCGTCGTGGGGCCTGGACCGCGTCGACCAGGCGGACCTGCCGCTCGACGACAAGTACACCTACCCGAACAAGGCCGACAACGTCACCGCGTACGTCATCGACACCGGTGTCCGCGGCTCGCACGCCACCTTCGGTGACCGTGCCACCGGCGGCAAGGACTTCATCGACAACGACGACACCCCCAACGACGAGCACGGCCACGGCACGCACGTCGCCGGCACCATCGGTGGCACCGAGTACGGCCTGGCCAAGGGCGTCAAGATCGTCGGCGTCCGCGTGCTGGACGCCAACGGCAGCGGCACCACCGAGGGTGTCGTCGCGGGTGTCGACTGGGTCGCGGCGAACGCCAAGGGCCCGTCGGTCGCCAACATGAGCCTGGGCGGCGGCGCGGACGACGCCCTGGACGAGGCGGTCAAGGGCGCGATCGGCAAGGGCGTGACCTTCGCGCTCGCGGCGGGCAACGAGTCCTCCGACGCCGGCACCACCTCCCCGGCCCGCGTCAAGGAGGCCATCACGGTGGCCGCCAGCGACAAGACCGACAAGCAGGCCAGCTTCTCGAACTACGGTTCGGTCGTGGACCTGTACGCCCCGGGTGTCGACATCACGTCGTCGTGGGGCACCGGTGACGACGCCACGAACACCATCAGCGGTACCTCGATGGCTTCGCCGCACGTCGCCGGCGCTGCCGCGCTGTACCTCTCGGCGCACCCTGACGCCACCCCGGCCCAGGTCGCCGAAGGTCTGGTCGCTGCCGCCGCGGACGGCAAGATCAGCAACCCCACCGGTGGCACGGCGAACAAGCTGCTCCAGGTGAAGTAAAACCCTTTCGGACAGGCTGCCCCCGGCGAACTCCAGGCGCCGGGGGCAGCCCCCTGTCCGAGGGCTTCCAGACTTGTTACCAACGGGTAAGCTCCAGTCATGGTCCTGCGGAAGAACATCCTGATCACCGGGGCGAGCTCCGGACTCGGCGAGGGAATGGCCAGGCAGTACGCCGCCAGAGGTCGCAACCTGGCGCTGGCCGCCCGCCGTGTCGACCGGTTGGAAGCGCTCGCCGCGGAACTCAAGAAGGCCTATCCCGGCATCACCGTGGTCACCCGGAAGCTGGACGTGAACGACCACGACCAGGTCTTCGCCGTCTTCGAGGAGTTCCGCGACGAACTCGGCTCCCTCGACCGCGTGATCGTCAACGCGGGGCTCGGCAAGGGGCAGCCCATCGGCTCCGGCCGGTTCGACGCCAACCGGCAGACCCTCCAGACCAACTTCCTCGCCGCGGCCGCCCAGATCGAAGCGGCCGTGGGCATCTTCCGGAAACAGAAGGAAGGCCACCTCGTGGTCGTCTCCTCCTTCTCCGCGCTTCGCGCCTTCCCTGGCAACCTGACCGCGTACGCCGCTTCGAAGGCGGGCGTCTCGGCTTTGGCCGAGGGCACGCGGATCGAGCTGATGAAGACGCCGATCAAGGTCACCACGCTGCTGCCCGGGTTCATCGAATCGGAGATGAACGAGGACATCTCGAAGGTCCCGCTCGGGACGAGGGCGGAGGCGGGCGCGCAGGCGCTGGTCAAGGCGATCGAGTCCGAAGCCGCGAAGGCGTATGTGCCCTCGTGGCCGTGGGCCGTGCTCGCCAAGGTGTTCCCGTTCGTGCCGGCGTCGGTGCTGAAGAAGTTCGCATGACCCTGGCCGCGGACAAGACCGTCGAGGTACGCGGGGAGGACTCGTTCGATCCCGCCGCGGTGCACGCTTGGCTGGCCGGACGGGTGCCCGGGCTCGGCGACTCGCCGCCCGGCATCCGCCAGTTCCCCGGCGGTGCTTCGAACCTCACGTACCTGCTGACCTATCCCGGCAGGGAGCTGATCCTGCGGCGCCCGCCGCTGGGGCACAAGGCCACGTCCGCGCACGACATGCGCCGCGAGTTCCGGGTCCAGCAAGGGTTGCGGCCGGTCTTCCCTTACGTGCCCGAGGTGCTCGCCTTCTGCGAAGACGAAACCGCGCTCGGCGGCGACTTCTACGTGATGGAGCGGCTCGAAGGCCTGATCCTGCGCGGAGATCTGCCCGCCGATCTCGAACTGCCGCCGGAGAGCGCGCGCGAGCTGTGCGGCAAGGTCGTCGACAGGCTGGTCGAGCTGCACGCCGTCGACGTCGAGGCCGCCGGACTGGCCGATCTCGGCAAGGGCGCCGGATATGTCGAGCGCCAGGTGCGCGGCTGGTCGGAGCGGTTCCTCAAGGCACGAACGGAGAACGTCCCGGACTGCGCCGAGGTGATGGCGTGGCTGAAGGAGAACCAGCCGTCCGAGGTGAAGATCTGCCTGATCCACAACGACTACCGGCTCGACAACCTGGTGCTCGACGACGACCTCGATATCGTCGGCGTCCTCGACTGGGAGATGGCCACCCTCGGCGATCCGCTGATGGAACTGGGCAGCACCCTGGCGTACTGGGTCCAGGACGACGATGACGACGTCATGAAGCTCAGCCGCCGTCAGCCGACGCACGTGCCGGGGATGTACACGCGCGAGGAGTTCGTGCGGCGGTACGCGGAGCGATCCGGCCTCGAGATCGGCGACTGGACGTTTTACGAGGTGTACGGCCTGTTCCGGCTCGCGGTGGTGATCCAGCAGATCTACTACCGTTTCCACGAAGGACAGACGACCAACCCGGCGCTGAAGGATCTCTGGCAGTTCGTCGGTTACCTGGACGGGCGCTGCCGCCGGATCATCGGAGGAGGACACGCGTAGATGGGTGCGATCTACCTGGTCCGGCACGGGCAGGCGTCGTTCGGTGCGGAGAACTACGACCAGCTCTCGCCGCGCGGCTTCGAACAGTCCACTGTGGCCGGTGAGGAACTGCTGCGCCGCGGTGTCGAATTCACCCAGGCGCGCTCGGGTTCCCTTGCCCGCCAACGGGACACGGCCGCGACGGCGTTGAAGGTGCTCGGTTCCGGGATCGCCGTCGTCGAGGACGAACGCTGGAACGAGTACGACCACGTCGGCATCGCGAAGTACCACGCCGCCGGTGTCCAGCAGACCGATTCACGGGCGTATCAGGCCGCTTTGGACGGTGCGCTGAACGCCTGGGTTTCCGCCGGTGACGACAGTCCGTGCGCCGAGAGCTGGCCCGCGTTCCTGGCGCGGGTCAAGGGTGCGCTGGCCGACGTCGTGGCGTCGCTGGGCAAGGGTGAGCACGCCGTCGTCTTCAGCTCCGGCGGCGTGATCGCGACCGTCTGCGGCGCGCTCATGGGCACGCCCGAGGCGGGACTGCTGAAACTGAACCGGGTCACCGTGAACGCGGGCATCACCAAACTGGTGTCCGGCCGAGGCGGGGTGACCCTGTTGTCGTTCAACGAACATCCGCATTTCGAGGCGGAAGCCGCGGAACTGCTCACCTACCGCTAGTGTCCCGCACCGGACCGACTCATGCACCGCATTCCGGTGCGCGACACTAGGAGATACGCGATGGCGTTCGGCGAGGTCACGGTCATCCCGGTCAACGGGCACGGTCCCGAGGACGTCGTGGTCGACGACCAGGGGCGGATCTACACCGGCGTCGACGACGGGCGGATCCTGCGCGTCACGCCGGACGGCAAGCGGATCGACGTCCTCGGCGACACCGGCGGCCGTCCACTGGGGCTGGAGTTCTACGGCGACGATCTCCTGATCTGCGATGCCAAGGCCGGTCTGCTCACCATGCCGCTCGCGGGCGGCCCCGTCACAACATTGGCGACTTCGGCGGTGGGCCTCGATTTCGTGTTCTGCAACAACGCCGCCGTCGCTTCCGACGGCACGGTGTACTTCACCGACTCGTCGCGCCGCTTCGGCATCGAGAAATGGCGTGACGACCTGATCGAGCAGACCGGCGGTGGACGGCTTCTGCGGCGTACGCCGGACGGGAAGATCGACCAGCTCGCGGATGGTTTCCAGTTCGCCAACGGTGTCGCGCTGCCGCCCGACGAGTCCTATGTGGCCGTCGCGGAGACCGGCGCCTGCCGGGTCGCGCGCGTGTGGCTCACGGGCGACAAGGCGGGCACGCGGGACTACCTCGTCGACGACCTGTGGGGGTATCCCGACAACATCTCCACCGGCAGCGACGGGCTGATCTGGATCACCGTGGCGAGCCCGAAGGTGCCCGCGCTTTCCTTGGTGCAGAAGCTCCCCGCGCCGCTGCGGGCCGGTGTCCGGGCGTTGCCGACGTCCCTGCAGCCCGCGCCCGCGCGCGAATGCGGGGTGCGAGGGGTGACTCCGGACGGGAAACAGGTTCACGAACTACGCGGGGAGATCGACGGGTTCCATGTGCTCGTCGGCGTTCGCGAGCGGGCCGGAACCCTCTACTTCGGCTCATTGGAGGACAACGCGATCGCCGTGACGGCGGTCTGACTCAGTCGAGGCAGAACTCGTTGCCCTCCGGGTCGTTCATCACGATGAAGCCGAGGCTCAGCGGCTGCTCGGGCTCGAAGCGCTGAATCCGCTTCGCCCCCAGGGCGACAAGCCTGTCGCACTCGGCTTCGAGCGCCGCCATGCGTTCGTCTCCCACCAGCCCGGGAGCGGCACGGAGGTCGAGGTGGACGCGGTTCTTCGCGATCTTGTCCTCCGGGACCTGCTGGAAGAAGATCCTCGGCCCTTCGCCGTCCGGATCTTCGAGGGCCGAGCGGGTGTTGCGCTGATCCTCGGGCACGCCGGCACGCTCGAGGAATTCGTCCCAAACGTCCAGCGGATCGGTGCCCTCGGGCACCTCGACCCCAGGAGGACCGGGGTGGACATAGCCCAGTGCGTCGCGCCAGAAGGTCGACAGTGCTTTCGGGTCGAGGGCGTCGAAGCTGACCTGGAATTCGCGGCTCTTGCGGTTCATGGGACCACTCTGGCACACCTAGCGGACAGGATCGGTCCGCTATGTCTGGCACAGTGGGTGACATGGACGACGAGCGCGGGACGACCGAGCGGGTGCTCACCCTGCTCGGGCTGCTGCAGCAGCGCGCGGTGTGGACCGGCCCGGAACTGGGCGAACGGCTCGGCGTCACCCCGCGCACGATCCGGCGGGACGTCGAACGCCTGCGCGCGCTCGGCTATCCGGTGCAGGCCAGCAACGGTGTCGGTGGCGGGTACCAGCTCGGGCCCGGCCACGACATGCCACCACTGCTGCTGGACGACGAGGAGGCGATCGCCACGGCGGTCTCGCTGCTCGCCGGCGCGGGCAGCGGTGAAGCCGCGCTCCGGGCCCTCACCAAACTCGACCGGGTGCTGCCGGCCAGGCTGCGGCAAGAGGTGCGCGCACTTTCCGGTTCCGTGGTCGCCTTCGACGGAAGCCGCGCGCCGATCGACCCCGACGTGCTCATGACCTTGGCCCGCGCTTGCCGCGACGAGGTCGAGGCGGGCTTCGGGTATCCGTCCTCTTCGGGTTCTACGCAGCGGCGGGTCGAGCCGTACCGGCTGGTGGCCTCCGGGCGGCGCTGGTACCTGCTCGCCTACGACCTCGACCGCGACGACTGGCGCACCTTCCGCGTCGACCGGATGACCGAGGTTTCCGCGCGATCGTGGCGTTTCCGTCCGCGCCCGGCCCCCGACGCGGCGGCCTATGTGCAGGAGAACATCGCCAGCCGGGTCTACCGGCATCAGGCGCGATTCCTCGTACACGCGCCCGCTTCGGTTGTGCGGGCGCAGATTCCGGCGTCGGCGGCTGTGGTGCGGGACCGAGGCCGTTCGCGGTGCGAGGTGGTCAGCGGGGCCGGCGATCTCGACTTCCTGTTGATGCATGTGGTGGTGCTGGGGCATGCGTTCGAGGTCATCGAACCGGTGGAATTGGGGGAGCGGTGCCGGGTTCTGGCCGAGCGGTTGCTGGGGGCTCTGCCTCGCAATTAGTCACCTAATTGCGACCGGCGACGGGCCCCTCGCCATGCCGCTGACACCACGCCAAGGTCAAATGGGTCGTGAGTGGCGATTCGTGTTCTATTGAGGGTGCGGCAAAGGTGTCGTGGTGAAGGTGGCGGGAGCGGGCTCGCCAACGATCCCTGACACCTCTCTCAACTGTCCACAAGGAACGCTTTCCGAGATGAAAACGCCCGATTTGGGCAATTGGCGCGATTTTGCGAGGAGTCGTGAGTGGCAAAGACGGTTCTAACCCTCTTTGTCACTCACGACCCCTCGTATGAACTGGACATATAGGCATCAAGTGGACGATTGCCCTTCGATAAGTGTCCCTTATGGACAAACGGTGGCGAAGAAGTCGTTCACGGCGGTCCGCAATTAGGTGACTAATTGCGACCGGAGGGTCACCGGCCGGTCCACCGAGGCGAACGCCCGGCCGTCCAGGCCGCATAGAACTCGCCATGGTCCTTGGCCGTCATCAGCAGAGCCTGCGTGATCGCCTCCAGTTCGATGGAACTCCCCAGATCCATGTCCAGCTCACGTGTCAACAGAACCTTCGTCGTGCTGTAAGCCAACGCCGGACCATCGGCCAAACGCCGTGCCAGAGCAGAAGCGGAAGAAGCCAAGTCGGAGTCGGGAACGACCTGGGAAGCCAGCCCGATCGCCTCCGCGCGAGCCGCGTCGATCTTGTCGCCCAGCATCAGCAATTCCGTCGCCCGGCCCAGCCCGACCAGCCGCGGCAGCAGGTATGCCGAGCCCATGTCCGCACCGGCCAAGCCGACCTTCGTGAACAGGAAGGCGAACTTCGCCGAGGACGCCAGCAGCCGGAAGTCGCTCGCCAGCGCGATCACCGAGCCCGCTCCCGCCGCGACACCGTTCACCGCGGCGATCACCGGGATGGGGCACTCTCGCAGCGCTTTCACCACCGCGCCGGTCATGCGGGTGAACTCCAGCAGTTCCGCGGACTCCATTTTCTGCAGTTCGCCGATGATCTCTTCGACGTCGCCGCCGGAGCAGAAGCCGCGCCCCCGGCCGGTGATGACCAGCACCCGGACGTCGCCGCGGTGCGGCAACTCGGCCAGCAGGTCGCGCAGGTCCGCGTAGCTGTCGAAGGTGAGCGCGTTCAGTTTTTCGGGGCGGTCCAAGGTGACCGTGGCGACGCCGTCGTCCACGGTGAACTCGAAGTGCTCCCAGTCCGTCGTGATCGGCGGCGTGGCGCGGAACGGGCTCATGACTGGATCCCACCTCCATCGAGGACGAGTGTCTGTCCGTTGATCGCGGCGGCTTCGGGCGCCGCGAAGAAGGTCACCGCGTGGGCGACCTCGTCGGGTTCGAGCAGGCGGCCGAGCGGGGACGCGGCGGCGAGGGCGGCTTCCGCGCCGGCTTCGTCGCGGCCGGTCCGTTCCTGGATCCGGGCCACCGAGGCGGCCGTCATGTCCGTGCGCACGAAGGCCGGGCAGACGGCGTTCGCGGTGACGCCGGTGCCGGCCAGTTCCGCGGCGGTCGCTCGCATCAGGCCGACGGCGGCGTGCTTCGACGCGGTGTACCCGGCCGTGTAGCGGTAGCCGATGTGCGAGGCCGTCGAGGCGACGGTGACGATCCGGCCGGTGTCGCGCGACCGCATGCCAGGCAGAACCGCCCTGGTGCACAGGAAAGCGCCGGTCGCGTTGACCTCGATCTGGGTCCGCCACTGCTCCAGCGACGTCTTCGTCAGTGGGGCGCTCGCCGAGATCCCGGCGTTGTTCACGAGCACGTCCACCGGGCCGATGCCGTCGAAGTACCGCGCGACGGCGTCTTCGTCGGTGACGTCGCAGTCGGCCCGGCCGGGGGCATGCACCTTGTCGCCGGCGGCCCGGAACCGGGCCGCGATGGCCGCGCCGATCCCCCGTGTCCCGCCGGTGACGACGACGATCCTGCTCACTCTGCCTCCACCCGGCGCAACGCGCGCCGATCGAGTTTTCCGTTGGCGGTGCGGGGGAGTTCGGTCACGAACACCACCTCGCGCGGGTATTTGTGCTTCGCCAGATGGGCCCGCGCGTGATCCTTCAGTTCCTCGGCCGTGACGGAAGCGCCCTCGGCCAGGACGACGCACGCCCGCGGGACGACAAGGCCGTCGACGGTCACGCCCAGTACCGCGCAGTCGACGACGGCGGGATGACCGATGAGACAGTCTTCGATCTCGCTCGGCGCGACGAACACGCCGGACACCTTCAGCAGGTCGTCGGCGCGGCCGTGGTGGTGGAAGTACCCGTCGGTGTCGCGGCTGAACAGGTCGCCGGTGCGCAGGGTGTCGCCGTGGAACGTCCGCGCGGTCTTCTCCGCGTCGCCGTGGTACTCGCGCGCGATCGTCGGGCCGGTCACCTCCAGGGTGCCGATCTCCCCGTCCGGCAACGGATCGCCGCTCTCGTCCAGCACGCGAGCGGTGTAGCCGGGGACCTCACGGCCGAGGCTGCCGACCCGCTGCGCGCCGGGCACATTGGACAGATAGATGTGGTAGGCCTCCGACGAACCGATCCCGTCGATCACCGGGACACCGAACAGGGCGTCCCACTTGCGATGCAGCTCGGACGGCAACGCTTCCCCCGCCGAAGTCGCGAGCCGGAGCGAGCTCATGTCCACTCCCGCCGCCGACGGATGGGCGATCATCGCGCTCATCATGGTCGGCACGTTGACCAGGATCGTGGGCCGGTAGCGCTCGATCAGCGAGAACAGCAGATCGGCGGTACTGCGCTGGCCGAACACGATCCCGGAGGCGCCCACGCCGAACGGGAACAACGCGGTCAGATCGCGCGCGTAGCCGAAGAACAGCTTCGGTACGGCCAGGACGCGGTCGTCCTCACGGAGTCCGAGCACGCCGAGCGCGTACCGGTCGAAACTCTCCAGCGCGCTGCGCGCCGGGTGCACGCACGCCTTGGGCGAACCGGTGCTCCCGGTGGTGAACTTCCAGATCGCGACGTCGTCCAACGTGGTCGGCGCGGCCTCCAGTTCGGCCGATGCCGACGCGATCAGCGCGGAGAACGAGTGTTCGCCGGGCTCCAGCGCGACATCGCCGACGACCAGCAGGTTCCGCACCCCGGCTTCGCGCAGCGCGGGCAATGTCGAGCCGTCCGCGATGACGACGACGGCCTCGGTGTAGTCCAGGTAGTACGCGTAATCCTTGGGCCGCAGGAAGGAATAGACCTCGGCGGTGACCGCGCCGATCTTTTGCGCCGCGTACCAGACGGCCACGAACTCGACGCCGTCGTTCAGTGCCAGCAGGACCCTCTGTCCACTTCGGACACCGAGGTCGCGCAGCACGTTCCCGGCCCGGTTCACCAGTGCGGCCAGCTCGGCGTACGTCACTTCCTCGTCGCCGCACAGCAATGCCGTCCGCTCGCCGGGGAGACGGTCCACGAAATGGGTCGCCAGATTGAAGGTCATACCAGCTCCCGGATCGCTTCGACCAGGATGTCGGTGAGCACCGAGAAGGTCTTCTCGCCTTCCTCGGCGGTCGCCTGGGCGGGGGTTCCGCAGTAGGCCTCGGTCATCCCGGCCGAGGCGAAGCCGGTGACCCCGCCGCGCGCCAGGTCGACGTGGACCGCGGGCAGTTCGCGCTGGACGGCCGCGTCGACGAGGTCCGGCCGGTCGGCGAGCACCAGCGACGTCTCGTACTGCCCGGCATGGCACTCGCCGGAGCGGAACTCGTCGGTGAGCCGCGCGGCGTACCGGCGGCGGACCAGGTCGACGAAGCCGACGCCGGCGGTCTCCGCCACTCGCCGTAGCACCGCCAGATGCGCCGGTTCGAAATGATTGTTGACCAGCAGGATCCGGGGAAGCCCCTGCTCGACGAGCGCGCCGCAGATCTCGGTCAGCAGCGCGTACAGGGTCTCTTCGCCGATCGAGACGCCACCCGCGAACCCGGCCGCGAACCGGGTCACGCCGTAGGGCACCTCGGGCAGGATCAGCACGCGAACGCCGGGATCACCCGCCAGCCGTGCGGCGGCGCGCTCGCACATCCCGCGGGAGATCAGGGGATCGGTGCCCAGCGGTGCGTGCGGTCCGTGCGGTTCGACGGCGCCCACCGGCAGCAGCAGCACGGGAACGCGCGCGTCGGACGCGAGCGCGGCCACTTGACGCGAGCTCAACTCCGCGAAGTACGTCACTCGAATCAAGCTACACCGCAGCGGCCTGAGGTGTATAGAGTTGCGTGCATGCCCGAATCGGCCACGCCCCACGGCGACCCAGGTCCCCAGGAGCTGGTGATGACCCTGCTCGGCACCTACGTGTCGCCGCGCGAGAGCCGCCGTGTCTGGTCCGGCGGCCTGGTCGGCGTGCTCGCCGGGCTCGGCTTCTCCGACGGCGCCGCGCGGATCGCGCTGGCCAGGCTCGCCCGCCGCGACCTGCTCGCGAGGCACAAGGCGGGCAGGCTCGTCCACTACTCACTGACCCGCCGCACGATCGCGCTGCTGGAGGACGGCGACCGCCGGATCTTCTCCCTCGGCAGACGCGAACGCGAGGTCGGGGAGTGGACCGTGCTGTGGCAGAGCATCCCGGAGAGCCGCCGCCAGGCCCGGGAACGGCTGGTGCGCCGCCTGCGCTTCCTCGGGTTCGGTCCGGTCCAGGACGGCACCTGGATCGCCCCGCACGACCGCGAGGCCGAGGTGCTCGCCCTGCTGGCCGAACTGGACGTCTCCGAACACGCCGGGCTGATGCTCGGGAAACCGTCGGCGGGCCTCGACGTCCGGCGGTTCGCCGCGAGGGCCTGGAACCTCGACGGCCTCGCCGCGCGTTACGACGCGTTTGTCCGAGACTTCGGCGGGTATTCAGGCGACCTGCCTGACGCCGAGGCGTTCCAGGTCCGAACCTGGCTGACGCACACGTTCCGCGCCTTCCCGTCGCTCGATCCGGAACTCCCGGTCGAGCTGGTACCCGCTCCGCCGAGCCGGGCGGCCGCGGTCGAACTGTTCCACGATCTCTATCAGGCGCTGGCCCCGGCGGCGCAACGCCACTTCGACGAGGTGACAGGAAAATGACAGGTGACCGTGAGGGGCTCTTGATCTTTTCGAGGTCGCGCCGTTCCCGGCCGCCAGGCCCCGTGATCGCGATGGCAGGGCGCCATCGCGGGCAACAGGCGCTGACCGCGAAGGGGGCGCCCTGGCAGCGCGATCACGGTCGGCGCGATAACTATGGAGTGACAGGAAAATGAACGACACTCAGGCCGCATTGAGCTACACGTCCTACCTTTCGCTGGACGAATTACTGGACGCGCAGCATCCGAGGTCCGACGAGCACGACGAATTGCTCTTCATCGTGATCCACCAAGTGTATGAACTTTGGTTCAAACAAGTTCTCCACGAGGCGCTTTACCTGCAGGAGCAGCTCGAAGCGGGTAACACCGCTCACGCCGTCCGCACACTGAGGCGAATCCTGACTATCTTCAAGGTGGTGGTCGCGCAGATCGATGTGCTCGAGACGATGACTCCGAGCCAGTTCACCAGCTTCCGTGCGCGACTCGACGCCTCGAGCGGGTTCCAGTCGGCCCAGTTCCGTGTTCTGGAGGCCGTCCTCGGCCGCCGGGACGAGCGGGTGTTCGCGCATTACCCCGAAGGTGGTGAACAGCGTGCCCAGATCGCGGACGCGATGTCACGGCCGTCGCTCTTCGACTCCTTCGTCACCTACCTCGCGGTGAAGGGGTACGACGTCCCGACCGGGCGCGATGTCACCAAGCCACTCGAACCCTCTCCGGCGCTCCAAGAGGTTCTGTTGCGGGTCTACCGCGATGACACCGGGCCGTCCGTCGTGGCGGAGCACCTGGTCGATCTGGACGAAGGGATGCAGGAGTGGCGGTATCGGCACGTGAAGATGGTCGAGCGCACCATCGGAGACAAGACCGGGACGGGGGGTTCGTCGGGCGCGCACTATCTGCGTACGACGCTTTTCTCCCCGATGTTCCCGGATCTCTGGGCGGTGCGGAGCAGGCTTTGACGAACCTCGACGAACTCCGCCGCGACCCCAACGCGCTCGCGGCGCACTACCGGGAATTCGGTGTGGCGGACCGGATCCTTTTGACCGGGCACTCCCACCAGGCCTGGCCGGACGTCGCGCGGGAAGGCCTTCTCGAGGCTTTCGCCGACGCGGCCGAAGAGGTCGACACGAAGTGGGACCGGGCGTTCGCGAAGGCCGACGAGCTGCGGGCCGGGTTCCGGGCGTTGCTCGGTGATCCACACGGCGCCATCGCGCTCGGCGTCAGCACCCACGACCTGGTGATCCGGTTCCTCTCGGCGATGGACCTCCCGCGTCGTCCGCGGCTGGTCACCACCGACGGGGAGTTCCACACGCTGCGCCGTCAGCTGGGCAGGCTGGCCGAGGAAGGTGTCGAGGTGGTCCGCGTCCCCGCGACGCCGGTCAGCACGCTGGCCGAACGCGTCGCGGCCGAGGTCACCGAAGACACCGCCGCCGTACTCGTCTCGGCCGTGCTGTTCGAGACTGCCCGGCTCGTGCCGGGCCTCGCGCACCTCGCCGACGTCTGCCTCGCGAAGTCGGTGAACCTCGTCGTCGACGCCTACCACGCGCTCGGCGTCGTCCCGTTCGCGCTGCACGACCTCGGGCTCACCAACGCCTGGGTGCTCGGCGGCGGCTACAAGTACCTCCAGCTCGGCGAGGGCAACTGCTTCCTGCGGATGCCCGCGCACGCGCAGGAACTGCGGCCGGTCGTCACCGGCTGGTACGCCGAGTTCGGCGCGCTCGCGGACGAGCGCCGTCCCGGCCAGATCGCCTACGCCGCCGGATCGGACAGGTTCGCCGGATCGACCTACGACCCGACGAGCCACTACCGGGGCGCTCGCGTCTTCCGGTTCTTCGCCGAGCACGGACTCACGCCCGAGTTCCTGCGCGAGGTGTCGCGGCACCAGGTCGGCTTCCTCGCCGAGGGCTTCGACAAGCTCGGTCTGCCCGAGGACGTGATCACTCGTGACCGCGAAACACCGCTGGACCGCATCGGCGGGTTCCTGTCGCTGAAGTGCGCCGACGCCGGCGCGCTGCAGGCCGCCCTCGCCGCACGCGGCGTCCGGACCGACAGCCGCGGCGCGTACCTGAGGTTCGGACCGGCGCCGTATCTGTCCGACCGGCAGCTCGACTCCGCGCTCCGCGTCCTCCGAGAGGTCGTCAACGGCTGAGACAGCCCGCCCCCGGCTTGGCGAACGAACCGGGGCGATCTAGGTTTGCGATGTGGCACCGTCGCCGCCGGACGACCTTCGTCGGGGACCGTGCCTTGTTGCAGGAACTTCGCGCGTGAGCCACAAGCCGCGTGCACTCCAGGACAAGGAGTCACCACAGTGACGGAAGTGTTCGGCCAGGGTACCGGCCACGAACAGGTCGTCTTCTGCCAAGACCAGGCCACCGGCCTGAAGGCCATCATCGGGATCTACTCGACGGCGCTCGGGCCGTCGCTGGGCGGGACCCGGTTCTACCCCTACGAGTCCGAAGACGCCGCGCTCGCGGACGTCCTCGCGCTGTCGAAGGGGATGGCCTACAAGAACGCGCTCGCCGGGCTCGACCTCGGTGGCGGCAAGGCCGTCATCATCGGCGACCCCCAGAAGCACAAGACCGAAGCGCTGCTTCGTGCATTCGGCCGGTTCGTGCAGTCGCTGGGCGGCCGCTACATCACGGCCTGTGATGTGGGCACCTACGTGCAGGACATGGACATCGTCGCCCGCGAATCGGAGTTCGTCACGGGCCGCTCGCCGGAGAACGGCGGCGCCGGCGACTCCTCGGTGCTCACCGCTTTCGGTACCTACCAGGGCATGCGCGCCTCCGCGGACGCCGTCTGGGGCGTCCCGGACCTCGCGGGCCGCAAGGTCGGCGTCGCCGGGGTCGGCAAGGTCGGGCACATCCTGGTCGGGCACCTGATCGAGGCGGGCGCGCAGGTGGTCATCACCGACGTCTCGCCCGCGGCGATCGAGCGCACCCGCGCGGCGTACCCCGGCGTCGAGGTCGTCGACGACATCGACACGCTGATCCGCACCGAGCTCGACGTCTTCGCGCCGTGCGCGCTGGGCGGGGTGCTCACCGACGAGACCGTCGGTCTGCTCCGGTCCAAGATCGTCTGCGGCGCGGCCAACAACCAGCTCGCGCACCCGGGCGTCGACAAGCAGCTCGACGACCGCGGCATCCTCTTCGCGCCGGACTACCTGGTCAACGCCGGTGGCGTGATCCAGGTCGACGACGAGCGGCACGGTTTCGACTTCGCGCGGGCCAAGCGTAAGACGACGGCCATCTTCGACACCACCAAGGCGGTGTTCGCGCTGGCCAAGGCCGACGGTGTCCCGCCGGCGACGGCGGCGGACAGGCTGGCCGAGCGCCGGATGACCGAGGTCGGCGGACTGCGGTCGATCCTGACGGTGTAGCTCTCAAGCGCAATGAAGGGGCCTTTCAGAGCAGAATTCGCTCTGAAAGGCCCCTTCATTGCATCGGTAGGACGCGGGGGAACTCAGCCGCTCTTGCGACGGAAGGTGCGCTTGTTCGCGGCCGGACCGTGCGCGTGCAGGTTCTTCCCGCCGCCGTTCTCGTGCGCCGAGCCGGAGCGCGCCTGGGCCTGCTTGCGCTCCAGGGCCTCGCGGAACTTGCGCTTCGTGTCGTCCTCTTCGCCATCCGCTGGGGACGGTGCCGGTTCAGTCATTGCTACCTCCGAGGTGACGACGTGTGACCACGCCAGCCTGTCAGGAACCGACCGGCTTGGCGAGTCGATTTACGTCACCTGGGCGGGGCGGGCAGCCGGACCGGGCCGCCGAACCGGACGCGGTTCCGCAGCAGCGGCCGCCAGCAGTGGTCGCACAGCAGGATCGGCTTCAGCCGGTTGCCGCAGTCCACGTGCTCCAGCGTGATGTCCGGCTCCTGCCCCGGGGCCTCGAAGCCCCGCGACCACTCGGCGATGAAGGCCAGCGCGGGGAAGAACGCGAGCCCTTTCGCCGTCAGCCGGTAGTCGTGCGCGTCGGTGCGGGTCTTCGCGGTCCCGGTCCGCAGCACGCCGGCGTCCACGAGTTTCGACAGCCGTCCCGAAAGCACGCTCGGCCCGATGCCGAGTTCGCGTTCGAACTCCGAGAAGTGCTGTGCCCCGAGCAGCGCGCTCACCACGAGCCCGGTCGACCACCGGTCGCCGAGGAGTTCCATGGTGTCCGGGAAGAACATCAGCGGGTCGCCCGCGAGAGACTCGGCGTCCTTGCGGCGGAAGCGTTTCGACGCCGTCGCTTCGACGACGCCGGTGTCGTCGAGCCGTCGCGCGTGGACGTCGCGGGCGTCGACCCGGCGTTCGCAGGAGGCGCAGCCGAGCGGCGCCGAGGTGGCCAGTTCGCAGTCGAGGTGGATCAGCGTCGGCAGCACGGCACGCCGTCCCTCGACCCATTCCCGTTCCCAGGCCCAGATCGAGATCAGCAGCGGCCACAGTTCCAGGCCGCGCTCGGTGAGCCGGTACTCGTGCCGTGTGCGGCGCGCGTCCCGGTACGGCGTTCGGACGAGCACGCCCGCTTCGACCATTTCGCGCAGCCGCCCGGACAACGCGGTGGGGGAGATGCCGAGCCGCAGCCGGAGCTCCTCGTAACGGCGGAAGCGCAGGAAAAGGCTCTGCAGGATCAGCAAGGTCCACTGGTCGCCGAGCAGTTCGAGCGCCCGGCGCAGCGGATCGCCCGCCGCCCGGACGCGGTGCGCCGTCGCCTCTGTCACGTACGTGCCTCTCTGGTGGTGTCGCTGTCAACGTATTACTGACTACAGCAGTAGAAGCCTATTGACACCTGACTACAGAAAACATAGTGTCTCAGCCATCGGTCAACACGAACCAGCCGGGGAGTACCGATGTCGAGCACCTCCGAGCAACCGGTCCTGGTGGCAGCGGCCACCGGGGAACCCGAGGTCAACCCGTACCTCATGGGCGTCTACGCCCCGGTCGGCGAAGAGATCGACGCGAGCGATCTCGAGGTCATCGGCAAGATCCCCGCGGACCTCAACGGCGTGTACCTGCGCAACGGGCCCAACCCCCGGTTCGAGCCGGAGGGGCGCTACCACTGGTTCGACGGCGACGGCATGATCCACGCCGTCCACCTGGAGAACGGCAAGGCCCGCTACCGCAATCGCTGGGTCCGTACCAAAGCCTTCGAGGCCGAATCCGAAGCGGGCAAGGCGCTCTGGAAGGGCGTCATGGAGTCGCCCAAGGGCAACCCGTTCGGCAACACGCACGGTCTGAACGTCAAGGACAGCGCCAACACCGACCTGATCTTCCATCGTGGCAAGGTGCTCTCGACCTGGTACATGTGCGGCACGCCGTACTCGGTCGACCCGCTGTCGCTGGAGACGCTGGGCGCCGAAGACTTCCTCGGCACGCTCGTCGGCGACATGATGGCCCATCCGAAGGTCGACGAGCGCACCGGCGAGATGTTCTGGTTCGACTACGGGCCGCGGCCGCCGTACCTGCGCTACGGCGTGATCAGCGCGGACGGCAAGGTCGCGAGCACGACCGAGATCGAGCTCCCCGGCCCGCGCCTGCCGCACGACATGGCGATCACCGAGAACTACGCCGTGCTGATGGATCTGCCGCTGGTCCAGGACATGGAGGCGGCGCGCAACGGCCGTCACAAGCTGCTGTTCGACCGGTCACTGCCGAGCCGGTTCGGGGTGCTTCCACGCTACGGTCACGGTAGCCAGATCCGCTGGTTCGAAGCCAGCCCCTGCTACATCTACCACGTCGTCAATTCCTGGGAGCAGGGCGAGGAAATCGTCCTCGACGTCTGCCGTGTCCAACGCCCGCAGCCGCGGGAGGACGCACGCACCCCGCTCGCCAAGATGTTGTCGTACCTGCGACTGGACGCCTCGCTGCACCGCTACCGGTTCAATCTGCGGACCGGACAGTGCCTGGAGAACCAGCTCGACGACGACAACACCGAGTTTCCGTCCGTCGACTCGAGGGTGGTCGGCGGCCGGAACCGCTTTTCCTACGCGGTGCACATCTCGCCGGACTCGACGCTCAAGTTCGACGGCCTGGTGCGTTACGACGATCGTGCCGGCGCCAAGACCGAATATCGTTTCGGTCCGGGCCGGTGGGGCAGCGAGGCGCCGTTCGCGCCCCGCGACGGCGCGGCCGCCGATTCCGATGACGGCTATCTGGTGACCTTCGTCCAGGACGAGCGTGAGGGGCGCTCGGAGCTGGACGTCTTCGACGCCGCCGATCTCGCCGCCGGACCCGTGGCCAGGGTCCTGTTGCCCCAGCGTGTCCCGCTCGGTTTTCACGCGACCTGGGTCCGGGCGGACCAGCTGGAACCTTCCCGCAATCGGTGATCCCCTTCGCGCTCGCCCACCGCCGCCGGTGTGGGCGGGCGCGTCAGGGCCGGAAAGCCGTGTCCGAGTCGCCCCTGCCAGGGGGTGGGGCGACTCGGACACGGCACCAGAAGGGGGAACGGGCCGATGACGGTCTTCGTACTGGGCGGGGCACAGACCGATTTCGCGCGGAATTTCGCGAAAGAGGGCGGCGGGCTGTTCGAGATGTTCGCCGAGGTGGTGCCCGACGCCTTGGTGGACGCACAGGTCGAGACGAACGACGTCGGCGTCGCCCACGTCGCCAACCTGGCCGCCGAACTGTTCACCGGCCAGGCCCAGCTCGGCGGGCTGCTGGTCGCGGCCGTCCCTGACCTTGACGGTGTGCCGAGCGTCCGGCACGAGGCCGCGTGCGCTTCGGGCGGGACGGCGGTGCTCGCCGCGAGCGCGGACATCGAGTCCGGTCGTTACGACGTCGCGCTGGTGACGGGGCTGGAGATCATGCGCAACACCGACGCGCGGACGGCGGCCGGGCACCTGGGCTCCGCGGCCTGGGTCGGCGCTGAGGCGAAGTCGGCGGAATTCCCTTGGCCCGCCTTGTTCGCCGACGTCGCCGATGTCTACGACTGGTGCTACGGACTGAATCCCGGGCACCTCGGACTGTTCGCCCGCAACGCTTTCGCGAACGCCGCGCTCAACCCGATGGCGCAGGCGCGGGACTGGAGTTTCCCCGACGGCTCGTTCGGCCAGGACGACCGCCTGAACCCGGTCGTGGAAGGTGTCCTGCGCAAGAACGACTGCGGCCGCATCTCCGACGGAGCCGCCGCGATCGTGCTCGCCTCACCGGCGTTCGCCGCGGAGTGGGCGAAACGCCGGAGACACGACCTCGCGGAAGTCCCCCGGCTGGCGGGCTTCGGGCACCGGACGGCGCATTTGTCGTTGCGGGGCAAGCTGGATCGCGCCGAAGGGCAGGAGTACCTGTTCCCGCATCTGCGCGGCGCCGTGCTCGACGCGTACCGGCGCGCGGAGGTCTCCGGCGCCGAGGAGATGGACGTCGTCGAACTGCACGACTGTTTCACCATCACCGCGCTCGTGGCGCTGGAACACCTCGGCGCGGCCCCACCGGGATCGGCGGGACGGCTGATCGAATCCGGTGGGATCGCGCGGGACGGCGTCCTCCCGGTGAACCCCGGCGGGGGGCTGCTCGGGCTCGGTCACCCGGTCGGCGCGACCGGGGTGCGGATGGTGCACGACGCCGCGCGTCAGGTCGCCGGGACCGCCGGGCCGCTTCAGATCGAAGGGGTACGGAAAGCGCTGACCTTGAACGTCGGCGGATCCTTCACGACGGTGGTCGCGATGGTCGTCGCCCGCTGAACCCACCGGCCGCGCCGTGCCGCTCCGGCGAGCGCGCCGAGCCCGGCCGCGGCGGCGAACACGACCGCGGCGGCACCGGTTTCGGCGGTGAACCGGAGGGCGCCCGACGCTCCGATGGTGAATCCCGAATGGACACCCCAGGCGATCACCGCCGTCCCGGCGGTCGCGGTCAAGCTCGTCACGATGCCGGCGACGAGCACGACGAAACCCAATGACAGCAGGGAAAAGCTGTGATGTCGCGCCGAACCGAGGAGTCCGGCGACCGACGCCACGACGACGACGGAGACACAACCGAACGGGAAGCCGAAGCACTCGGGATTCCTCATCCGCCCAGTCAACTCCACGTCACCGGCCGTGCCGCCCGCGTGAACGGCTTCCCTACGCCGCCGCCCGGAAGCTTGACGGAATCCTGACGCCTCAGGCCTTGCGCGTGTGCGCGATGATCGCGTCGGCGATCGCGGGCCACAGCTGCCGCGGCAGATCGTGCCCCATACCGGGGAACAGCAGCAGTTCGGCGTCCGGGATCGCTTCCGCGGTCGCCTTTCCGCCGCTGACGTTGATCAGCGGGTCGCTCTCGCCGTGGATGACGAGCGTCGGGACGTGGACCTCTCGCAGCTTCGCCGTGCGGTCACCCGAAGCGACGACGGCGGCGGCCTGCCGCAACGCGCCGGCGGGATGATTCGCCCGGTCGTAGTTGCGGGCGGCCTTCATCCGCTGGAACTCCACGTCGGTCGGGTGACCGGGCGAACCCACGAGCTTGAACCACTCGACGCAGTCTTCGATCGCCTGCTCCCGGGTGGCGGCGGGCGGCCGCGTCAGCCCGGCGAGCGCGGCGGGCTCCGGATGCCCGACCGAGGGATCCCCGGTGGTCGACATGATCGACGTCAGGCTGAGCAGCCGCCCTGGCGAGTCGATCGCCAGCTGCTGCACGATCATCCCGCCCATCGACGCGCCGACGACGTGCGCGCGTGCGAACCCGAGCGCGTCGAACAGCCCGGTGACGTCGGCGGCGAGATCGGACAGCAGGTACGGCGCGGAGGTCAGGTCGCCCGCGGCGAGCGCGGCAAGATCCGGTGCGGGGAGATCGTCCAGATAGGACGAGAGGCCGATGTCGCGGTTGTCGAACCGGACGACGTGGAGCCCGCCCGCGGCGAGCAGTTCGCAGAAGCCGACCTCCCACGTCACCATCTGGGCGCCGAGCCCCATCACCAGGACGAGCGGTGGATCCTCGGGGGAGCCGAAGGTGTCGTACTCGAGTTCGAGGCCGTTCACACGCGCGCGGGGCATGTCCTGATCCTGCCGGAAGCCCCCGCCGTACGACCAGCCGAATGCGGATACGGTAGCCCGCATGCCGACTTTCTCCGAAGACGCGGGTTCCCGCCCGAGGTCCCGCGCGGCTTCCGGACGACCGGCGGTCACCAGGGACCGGATCGTCGACGCCGCGCTGGAGCTGTCGGCCGAGTCGGGCCTGGAGAACTGGACGCTGCGGCAGCTCGCGGCCGCCGTCGACGCCTACCCCGCGGTGATCTACCACCACGTGGGCGACCGGGACACCGTCGTCGTCGCGGTACTCGACCGGGTGGTCGGCGAACTGACCCTGCCCGACGAGACGTGGGCGTGGCGGGACTGGTTCGGCGAGTTCCTGCCGACCGTGCGGACCGTCCTGCGCCGCTATCCCGGTTCGGCGCGACGGCTGGCCCTGTTCGGGCCGTCGGTCGCCGCCGCCGTGCCGACCATGAACACCGGGATCGGCCGCCTGCTCGCGGCGGGCTTCGGGAGTGAGGCGCCGTTCGCCTACAACCTGCTGCTCGCCACCGCCTGCCAGTTCGTCGCGATGGAGGACGACCGCGAGAGCGCGATGGCGCTCCAGCTCGACCGATGCGAGGGCTATGCGGCGTATCGCACGCGCGAGGACCTGCCGGGCATGGCGGCGCTGGGCGAGTCGATCTCGGCGCTGGTGACGGATCCCGACCTCGCGGCCGGGTACTACGAGCGTCTTTACGATTACGCCGTGCAGCGTTGTCTCGACGGACTCGAACTCCGGCTCACCCAGTTGAACGCTCTCGGAAGTTTGACAGAGCCGTGACAGTGAATCGGCGTAGTGTGGAGGAATACCGGTGCTCGTCACCGGTCCCGAAGCCCCTGGCACCAACCTCCCCCTCGAGGTGCCGGGGGCTTCTCCCTTCTCAGCCGCGCTGAATCTCGGGGAAGACGTCGCCGACCAGCGTGACCAGCGACTTGCTGAGCAACGTGTGCACCTGCGCGCGATCGAGCGAACCGCGCACGAGCCATTCGCGGCCCGCCGCCTTGACCATCCCGCCGAACGCGCGGACCAGCGCGTTCAGCTCCGGCCCGTGTTCGCTCTCGCGGGAGAGCCCGACCGCTTCGAGCACCCGGTCCGCCGATTCGCGATCGGCCTCTTCGAGGATCCGTTCGACCTCGAGGTCCCGGCCGATACCCTCCGGCGCGATCGCGGCCAGCCACATCTTCTCCTGGCTGGTGACCATGTCCAGGAACCAGTCGATGGCGACATCGGCGCGCAGTTCGAGCGGGCCCTCCGGCAGGATCTCGACCGCGAGCCGCGGCACGGTCAGCGCCCGCCGGATGATCTCCAGATAGAGTTCGCGTTTCGTGCCGAAGTAATGGTTGATCAGACCCCTGGCGACCCCGGCCTCCGCCGCGATGTCCGAAGTGGACACTTCCGAGTACGGGCGGTCCCCGAAAAGCCGGGCCGCGCAGGCGAAGATCTGCTCCTTGCGTTCGTCCGGTTCCAGTCTCCGCCATCTCGGCGCCGGCTCGGTGGTCATGCGTTCAATCTTCCCACGATCGATTCAGCCCGGCTGGGCGGTCACCGAATTTCTGTGACATCGAAAAGCAAAGTGTCAGTTAATCCGGCGTGTACCGTCTGTTGGCCCGCTGGTCTTTACGGTCTTCATTCAGGTGGCATGCCGTGCGCGCTGTCGGGGCGCGTTTGCCTCCTACCGGCCCGGCCTGGCGAGTAACCCCCCCTAGCTCGCCAGGCCCGGGCCTTCTTCATTTCGCGGTGAGGGGCGTTCGGCGGGCAGAAGCAGCGTGAACGTCGTCGGCGACGGGCTGGTCAGCCGCAGCCGCCCGCCTTCCGCCTCGGCCAGGCTCCGCGCCAGCCGCAGCCCGATCCCGTTGCCCTCGCGCTCCTCGGTCCGGTCCTCGGTCACGAACGGATCGCGCCCGTCCTCGATGGCGCCCTCGTCGCTGACGTCGATGGCCAGCGCGTCCCCGGCGTCGCGCGCGAGGACGGAGACCGTGCCGCGTCCGTGCGCCGCCGCGTTGTCCAGCAGCACGGCGAGCACCTGTCGCACGGCCGCGTCCGCCGCCCGCGCCGGCAGAGCCTTACGTCCGCTGATCCGCAGCGCGCGGCCGCGTCCGGCGAGCAGGCCGTGCCAGGTCTGCCGGACCTCTTCGAAGAGTTTGCCCAGGTCGAGCAGCGCACGCGGGGCCCTGATCTGCTTGGCCAGCGCCAGCAGGTCGTCGATGGTGCGTTCCAGCCGGTCGGCCGACGCGATGCCGTCGCGGATCGTCGCGTAGGGGTCGCGGTCAGGGCTTTCCAGCGCGGCTTCCAGTTGCAGGCGTAGCCCGGTCAGCGGCGTCCGCAGCTGGTGAGAGGCGTCGGAGGAGAAGGTCCGCTCGCGTTCCAGCGTCTCTCCGATCCGCTCGGACGTGACGTCGAGGGCTTCGGCGACCTGATCGATCTCGCGGACCCCGGTCCGGCGGGCGCGGACGGTGAAATCGCCTTCGCCGAGGCGTTCGGCGGTGCCGGCCAAATCCTCCAGCGGCCGCGCCAGCCGGGTGGCGATCCGGCGCCCGATCAGCCAGCTGGCCCCGATCGCGAGTCCGGCGAGCGCGGCCATCTTCAGCCAGGTCATCCGGATCAAGGCGTCCAGTTCGGACCGGGGATGGGCGGCGCGGACCACTCCCACCAGTGATGGTCCACTGAGCACCGGGACGGCCAGGACCACCTCGTCGTCGCGGGTCCCGGTCGCCATGTCGGTGTAGTGCGCTTCGCGGACGAAGCGGTCTTCGCTGGCCGGGCCGTTGCCGGTCAGGAGCCTGCCGGTCGGGGTGTAGACCGCGACCCTGATCCCGCGGATCCGGTCCTTGTCCGGTTTGATCGGCTTGAGCTCCGGGACCCGGCCGTTGGCGAGTTCGCCGGTCACGTCGAGGACGACCGTGTCGGCGACCCGTTCGAGGTCGTGGGTCGAGTTGCCCTCGTGGAACCTGGCGACCGCGATGGCCAGCGGCGCCCCGAAGAGGGTGATCGCCAGCACCGCGGCCAGCACGGTGAGGGTGACGATCCGGCGGCGCACGGACAGAGTGTGGCCGACGACGATGAGGATCACCCACCCGGCGCGATATTTTGCCGTCCGTTGACCTGAGGTCAAGCCGATGTTGACCCCGTTCGCCTTACCTTGGGGCAATGCGCCGACGAGCCGCCGTCATGGCAGGCCCGGGGCCCGGATCCGTCCCCCTTGTCCGGTTCGCCGTCCCGGGCGAGTGTGTGGCCGTGCTGCCCGCCGGAAGTGGCGGCGCTCCCGGCGGCGCTCCCGGCGTCGGAGTGCTGCTCAGGCGCGGGAATCTCTTCGATCACCTCACCATCGGGCAGAACGTCGTGCTGGCGGGGAGGCTCGCCGGCCGCCGCTCCCTCCCCACCGCCGACGACCTGCTCGGACTGGTCGGGCTGGCCGGACGCGGTGACGCCTATCCAGGCACGCTGTCGGCGCTGGAAGGTGCGCGGGCCGGAGTGGCCGTCGCCCTGGCCGGAGCGCCGGAGGTGGTCCTCGCGGACGAACCGGCCGGTGAACTCGACGGGCTCGCCACGCTCGAACTCATGGATCTGCTGTGCGCCGTCGCGGCCCGCGGGACGGCCGTCGTCGTGGCGACCCGTGACCCCCAGATAGCGGCGGCCGCGCACCGGATCGTGAGAGTGGCGTGACGGCACCACTGGTCCGTACCGACGAGCTGGCGCACACCTATGGTTCCGGGCTGACCGCCGTGGTCGCCGTGCACGGCGTCACCTGCGTGATCGGCGCGGAGACCCGTGCGGTGGTGACCGGCAGGGCGGGCGCCGGGAAGACCACGCTGCTGCACCTGCTCGCCGGGTTGAAGAAACCGACGGCGGGCACCATCGAGTGGCCTGCCTTCGAGCCGTCGCCGCCGGGTCCCGACCTGATCGGGCTGGTGCTGCAGGACGGCGGGCTGCTGCGCGATCTCGACGTCCGGCTCAACGTCGCCCTGCCGCTCGTCCTCGCGGGCCGGACCGGCACCGCGGTCCGTGACGCCGTCGACGGCGCGCTGGACCTGGTAGGCCTCGCCGGCTTCGCCAAGAAGGCACCCCGCGACCTGACCGGTGAGCAGCTCCGGCTCGCCATCCTGGCCAGGGCGCTCGCGCCCGCGCCGAAACTGATCCTCGCCGACGACCCGGCGGGCTGGCTCGACCAGCGTGCGGGGGAGCGAATCCTCGGCAGGCTCGTGCGGGCCGCCGACCAGCTGGCCGCCGGACTGCTGGTGGCCACGGCCGAACCGGCCCCGGCCGGGCTGTTCGGCGAACGCTGGACGATGGTCGACGGGAAGCTGGTGCGGGACCGGTGATCGCGGCGATGGCGCTGTGGGTCGGCGGGATCGCGCGCGTGCGTCCCGCCAGGCTCGGCGTGCCCGCGGCCGGGGTCGCGATCGCGACCACGCTGCTCGCGGTACACGGCTGGGCCTGGGAACCGGCACCGCCGTGGGTGCCCGCGACGGTGCTCGTGGTGCTGCTGGCGACTCCGTCCGAGCGGTCGTTGCGGGCGGATCAGGATCTCCTGCGCGCCCGGGGAGCGACCGGCGGGCAGGTGCTCGGGCTGGCCTCGGCCGAAGCCGCGGCTTCCGGACTGGCCGGTGGGCTCGCCGGTGTCGTCGTGTCACTGGCCGGTGGTTTCCTGACCGTATCCGGCATGGCTCTCGCCTGGGAAATCGTTCTCTTGCTCCTCGCCGGGACGGCCGTCGCGGCCATCGCCGTCCTGCCCTCGGTGGTGCGCGAGTGGTATTTCGTCCCCGCCGACGAAGGACCGCCGTGGTGGTCGCCCTACGGCCTCGACTTCATCCTGCTCGCGCTCGCCTTCGTCTGGCCGCTCTTCGGCTGGGCGGGCGGCACGATGCTGTTGTGGCGGCTGGTGGAGCTGGCGCTGCGCAAGGGCAAGCGGGTGATCGGCGGGGTGCTCAGGCCGCTCGTCTCGGGGCTCGCGGGTGTGCTCGCGTTGTCCATTTCGTGGCGGAGCGCGCTGCTGGGGCGGTCGGTGACGCTGGTCGCGCTGGCGGTGGCGTTCGCGATCTCGTCCGCCTTCACCCAGGACGGCTGCAGTGCGGCCAAGGTGGACCTGATCGCGTCGCTGATCCTCGCGGCCGCCGCGGCCGGACCGTCGTTCGGAGCGGCGCTCAACGAACGGCGTCGCGATCTGCTGATCGTGAGCACGCTCGGCGGGAAACGGCGTCAGGTGGCGGCGTTCATCGCGGGTGACGCGCTGGTCGTCGGCGGTGGAGGCCTGATCGGCGGGCACCTGCTGGGGGTGGTGTTCGTACTGCTCGCGCACGTGGAGAGAGCGCCTTCGCCGCACGGGTACTTCGGGATGCTGGCAGCGGTGGTGATCGTGTCGTGCGTGGCGGCGTCGGCGCGGATCGCGCAGCTCGCCGCCCGCGACGAGGTCTCCGACCTGCGCGACTACTAGCCGCACTCGCGTGCTTGAACTCCGCACTCGCGTGCTTGAAGACCGCACACGCGAGATCCGGGTTCAAGCACGCGAGTGCGGTGTTCGCGCTCGGATCCCTAGCCCTCGAAGGGCTGTTCGAGGCGGTAGCCGTGGCCGCGCAGCGTCGAAATCCTCGGCGCCTGCTCGGGGGTGGGCGCCGACTCGGTCAGCTTCCGGCGCAGCGCGGCGATGTGGACGTCGAGGGTCTTCGTGGAGCCGTACCAGTGCGCGTCCCACACCTCCGACATCAGCGTGTCCCGGCTGACCGCGACGCCCGGTTGCTCGGCCAGCCGGGCCAGCAGGTCGAACTCCTTGGCCCGCAACGAGATCTCCCGGCCGCCGACGCTGACCCGCCGCCCGGCGGTGTCCACCCGCAGATGACCGATGGCGATCGCGGGCCTGCTCTCCGGCGGAGCCGTCCCGCGCCGCAGGTGCGCCCGGACCCTGGCGAGCAGTTCGCCGAGCCGGATGGGTTTGGTGAGGTAGTCGTCGGCGCCGGCCTCCAGGCCCACGACGACGTCCATCTCCTCCTGCCGGGCGGTCAGGATGACCAGGACGGCGCCGGGGAGCTCCGCCCGCAGCCGACGGCAGACCTCGACCCCGTCCAGATCCGGCAGACCGAGGTCGAGCAGGACGAAGTCGATGTCGCCGCCCGCGGCGGCCGCGAGCGCGGTGCGGCCGTCGCGCTGCCACGACACCTCGTAGCCGTGGAGACGGAGGGTCGATTCGAGGACGCCGCCGATCGCGTCGTCGTCTTCGACCACCAGCAGTTTCGGCATGCGGGGGAGCTTAACCCTTGAACACTGTTCTTTTCGGGTATGACGTTACGAACACCACCCCTTCCGTAACAGGGCGCTAACGTTTCCCTGTGCGCCTTCGCCGATAAGTCCACAAAGGACAGAGCGTGGCGGCGGCGAGACACAGCCAGGCGAACACGTCACCGACACGGCCGTACACGGTCTGTGTCCTCGGTTGCACCGGCAGATCCGCGACGAGCGTCTGCTGATCCGTGCGGTGGAAGTCGGCGTGCCCGAGCACCCGGCCTTGACTGTCCACAGCTGTTGAATTCCCGTGGGTGGAGTGCCGGAAGAGTGAGTAACCGTTCTCCACCGCGCGGAAGCTCGCCTTTTCCGCGTGCAGTGAGCCGAACCCCGGCCAGTCGTTGGCGGGGACGAGCATCAGCGAGGTCTCCTTGCCCGCCGCTTGGCGCATCAGGCCGGGGAAATCCGCGTCGTAGCAGATCACCGCCGCGAGCCGCCCGTACGGAGAGTCCGTGGTGTGGACCGTGCCGGGGCCCGGAGTCATCGGTTCCATCGGCGTCGGATGCGTTTTGTCGTAGGTCCACGCCACTTCACCGGTCGGCCCGACGAGTACGGCCACGTTGCGGATGTAGGGAGCCTGTGCGGTGTAGAGCGCGTACGCGAGTCCGACGTGGATCCCGGCTTGCTTCGCTTCGGCGCCGACCCGGGCCAGCAGCGCCGCCTGATCGCGTTCCAGCACGCGGGCATGCGTTTCCGGCCAGAGCACGATCTTCGCCCCCGCCGATGCCTGCTGCCGGGTCCTGATCACGAGATCCTCGGTGACCGGCGCGAACGCCTTACCGACCGCGACCGGGTCGGCCGCGCCGACTTCCTCGGCACGCCAGTACTTCACCCCGATCCGTTCCAGCGCGTCGGAACTCGACCGGTCCGCGTCGGACGAGGGGCTGATCCCCGCGATCCGCACGGTCTCCGTCGTGGGGGCGTCGAACAGCAACCGCGCGCCACCGGCGGCGAACACCACGCCGAGCACGCAGGCGTGGACGAGCGCCGTGCGCCTGACCCGCGGCCACCCTTCCGTCCAGACGGTGTTCGCCACCGAGGCGAACCACGCGAGGACGAAGGTGACGCCGTACACGCCGGTCACCGACGCGGTCTGGAGCAGCGGCAGATTCGTGGACTGGGTGCTGCCGAGCGCGCCGAAGTCCCCGAAGCCGGTGATCACCGTGAAGAGGTACTCGCCCGCGACGAGCGTCACCGGGAACACCAGTGTCCTCACCGGTCCGGCGCGGTCGGCGAGCAGGCGATCGGCCAGGAACGCGGTCGTCTGCAACACCGTGAGCAAGGTGAACGCGAGCAGGCCGGAGAGCACGAACAGCAGGCCGGTGACCCCGAGCCAGAACAGTTGCCCGATCAGCAGGGACAGGCCCACGATCAGGATCGCGCGCCGGAGAGGTACCTGGCGGGCGTAGCGGAGAAGGAAGACCGGGAACACCCAGGCCGCGAGCGGAACGTTCCAGTCGGTGTGGACGGCGAGCAGGAGCAGCGCTGTGCCCAGCCACCAGAGCAGCCGTGGTTTCATACCGCGAACGGTAGGAAACCACGGCCGCCCGGACAGCGGACCTTGGGCAGCGAGCGACCCTTACTTTCGTCAGGAAACGTGGTCCCGGTACGCCTTCACGGTCTCCGCGAGCACCTCGCCACCGGGGCGGCGCCAGAGGTCGGCGTCGAAGACCTCGACCTCGATCGGACCGGTGTATCCGGCGGCCTCGACACACGCCTTCAGGCGCCGGTGGTCGATCGGGCCGTCACCGGGCAGCGCCCGGCCGAGCAGGGTGTCGGTCAGAGGTACCTTCTGGTCGCACACGTGGAATCCGGCGATCCGGCCCGTCGCGGCGGCGATCGACTCCTCGATCCGCGGGTCCCACCACACGTGGAACTCGTCGACGATCACGCCGACCTGCTCGGCCGGATGCTCCAGCGCGATCGTCAGCGCCTGATCCACTGTGGACAGAACCGAACGTTCGGCGCATTGCATGGGGTGCAGCGGTTCCAGGCCGAGGCGGACCCCACGCTCACCGGCGTACGGCGCCAGCTCGCCGACCGCGTCCGCGACCCGCTGCCGCGACGACGCCAGATCGCCGTTCACCCCGCCG
Organism: Amycolatopsis decaplanina DSM 44594; assembly: GCF_000342005.1. Lineage (GTDB taxonomy): Bacteria > Actinomycetota > Actinomycetes > Mycobacteriales > Pseudonocardiaceae > Amycolatopsis > Amycolatopsis decaplanina. The sequence continues at coordinate 47,321 of NZ_AOHO01000074.1, read as the reverse complement.
ACGACCAGGACGAGCACGTCCGCGCCCAGCGCGGCGGCTTCGTCGATCGCCTCCCTGGTCTGCGCGACACCGTCCACAGGGGACCCTTCCGGGGTGATCCCGGTGAAGAAACCACCACGGCACAACGACGACACGCCGACGTCGTACTCCTTGAGCAGCCGGGCGGTCTCTTCGACGCCGGTCTCGGCGACCTTGTCCCGCCACAGGCCGATCCAGCGGACGCCCGCCTCGGCGCAGCCCGCCACGGCCTCCGGCACCGACCACGCCTTGGTGGTGATCTGGTTCAGGCTCAACCGGTCCATCAGGCCACCCCCGCCGCGGCCAGCAGCGGCCGCATCCTCGCGACGGCGAGATCCGGGTCGGTGAGCGCGCCCGCGGCGTCGGCCAGGCGCAGCAGTTCGGCCAGATGCGTGATGGAACGGGCCGACTCGCGGCCCGCGACCATGCGGAAGTGCTCCTGGTGCCCGTTGAGGTAGGCGAGGAAGACGACGCCGGTCTTGTAATTCCTGGTGGGGGCCCGGAAGATCGCCCGGCTCAAGGCCACCGTCGGGTCCAGCAGGCCGTGGAAGCCGGCCTTGTCGCCTTCGTCGAGCCGGGCGAGCGCGGCGCCGGCGACCTGCGCGACGGCGTCGAAGATACCCAGAAGCGCTTCGCTGTGTCCCTGGTCATCCCCGGCGATGAGCTCCGGGTAGTTGAAGTCGTCGCCGGTGTAGCACTTGACGCCTTCGGGCAGCGCGCGGCGGAAAGCGGTCTCGATCGACGCGTCGAGCACCGAAACCTTGACCCCGGCGATCACGCCGGCGTGCTCGGCGCAGAGCCTGCCCAGTTCCTTGGCCGCCTCACGGACGTCGCCGTGGCCCCAATAGCCGGCCAGCGCCGGGTCGAACTGCTCGCCCAGCCAGTGGAGCAGGACCGGACGATCCGTACCGGAAAGCAGTTTCCCGTACGCGGCATGGTAGTCCCCGGGGCCGGACGCCGACGCGGCCAGCGCCCGGCTGGCCATCACGACCGGGATCGCGCCCGCCTCGCCGACCAGGTCCAGCTGCTCGCGCCAGGCGTCCACAATGGACCCCGCAGTGGCTTCACCGTCGGGAAGCTGGTCGGTGCCGACGCCCGCCACCCACGGCCGTCCGGCGGCGAGCGCCCCGGTGCGCCGGATCAGGTCCTTGGTAGTGGCCCAGTCCAGGCCCATGCCGCGCTGCGCGGTGTCCATCGCCTCGGCGACGCCGAGACCGCAGGACCACAGGTGCTCGCGGAAGGCGAGCGTGGTGTCCCAGTCCAGCACCGCGCCTTCTTCGGGGTCGGCGGCGGCGAGCGGGTCGGCGACCACGTGTGCGGCCGCGTAAGCGATCCGGGAGGTCGGCGGTGACGCCGGTTTCGCGGGCGTTTCCGCCCCTCGCGGCGTCCACTCCACCAGTCCGCCTTCGGCGGTGGGCAGGGCGATCAAGGTCATCGGGTCTCCGTGGCGCGGGTGTGAGAAAGCGCTTTCTCGGGCCACGGTAGGTCACCTCGCGGCTCGCACACAAGGGTTTCAGCGAGCGGGAGCGGCGGTGCTGTGGCGCAGGACGACCTCGCCGGACATCCGCACCATCCGCGGCCGGGTGCCGGGGGACGCCTTGAGTGCCAGGTCCATGGCCCGTTCGCCCAGCTTCTCCAGCGGCAGCGCGACGGTGCTCAGCGCCGGCGTGAGATCGCGCACTACCGGGATGTCGTCGAAACCGGCGATCGACATCTCGCCGGGCACGGAGACACCGGCGTCACGCAGCGCCGACATCGCGCCGATCGCCATCACGTCGGTCACCGCGAACACACACGTCGGCCACCGCTTCCGCGGCCGGGCGAGGACCTTCTCCATCGCCTCGTAGCCGCCGTCGCGGGTGAACGCCGCCTCGACGACGTCGTCCTCGGCCAGTTCGACGCCGTGCTCCAGCAGTTCCGCGGCGAAGCCGTCGAGGCGGTCGACGACGGTGGTCAGGCTCTTCGGACCGGCGAGCACGGCGAATCGCCGGTGCCCCAGGTCCAGCATGGCCTTCGCCAGTTCGGCACCGCCGCCCCGGTTGTCGGGCTGGACGGTGTCCACTTTGAGCCCGCGATGCCTGCTGACCGCGGCGACGTGCCCGCCACCGCGCCGGTACGGCTCGAGTTCGGCGGCCATCGCCTTCTCCCACGCCTTGTCTTCGAACGCGGAACCGATCAGCAGAATGGCCGACGCGCGCTGGGCGCGCAGCGTCGAAACGTAGGCGACCTCCTTGGCCGGATCGCGGAACGTGCTCGCGAGCATCACCAGAAGATCGTTTTCACTCGCCACTCGCATGACCCCGCCGGCGATCGCGGCGAAATACGGGTCGCCGACGTCGTGGCAGATCACCCCTACGGTGGGCTGTGAGCCACCGGCCAACGCCTGAGCGTGAGCATTGGGGGTATACGACAGCTCGGACGCCGCGGCGATCACTCGTTCGCGGAGATCTCCCCGGACGGTGGCGGTGCCGTTGAGTACGCGGGACGCGGTCGCGAGCGACACGTCCGCGGTGCGCGCCACATCTTCCAGCGTCACGTGGGGGCGAGCCTTCATCGATCCTCCAAGCTGGCGTTTGGGGCATAGTGGCGGACATGCTCGGCCTTTATCCGGAAATCGAACCTTACGTCCAAGGGATGTTGCCTGTCGGTGACGGCAACGAGATCTATTGGGAGGAATGCGGCGATCCCGAGGGCAAGCCGGTGATTTTCCTGCACGGCGGCCCCGGAGGGGGTTCGAGCCCGAGACATCGGAGACTGTTCGATCCCGGGCGGTACCGGATCGTCCTTTTCGATCAGCGCGGCTGCGGGCGCAGCACGCCGAACTGCGCCACCCCGGAGGCGGATCTTTCGGTCAACACGACGTGGCACCTGGTCGCCGACATCGAGCGCTTGCGCGAGCATCTGGACATCGAACACTGGATGGTCTTCGGCGGCTCGTGGGGGAGCGTGCTCGGGCTGACCTACGCGGAAACCCACCCGGGACGGGTCACGGAACTCGTGCTCCGCGGTGTCGCCACTTTGCGGGTGAAGGAACTGCAATGGCTCTACGGCGGGGGAGCGGCGTTCCTCTTCCCCGAGGCGTGGTCGCGTTTCCTGGCCCCGGTGCCGTTTTCGCGCCGGCAGGAGAACCTGATCGAGGTCTATCACGAACTGCTGAGCCATCCGGATCCCGCCGTGCACGGCCCCGCCGCGATCGCGTGGAGCCGCTGGGAGGGGGAAACGGTCAAACTGCGCCCGCGGGACGAAGTGATCGACGCGTTCAGCGATCCCGCGTTCGCCCTCGCGATCGCGAGGATCGAGAACCACTACTTCCGGCACGGCGGCTGGCTGGCCGAGGACCAGCTGCTGCGCGACGCCGGGAAGCTCCGGGGCATCCCGTGCGTTCTGGTCCAGGGACGCTACGACGTGGTCACCCCGGCCATCACCGCGTGGGAGCTCAGCCAGGTGCTGGCGGGCGCGGAACTGAAGATGGTCGGCGACTCGGGTCACGCGTTCGACGAACCCGGCACCCTGCACGAGTTGATCAGCGCGACCGACCGGTTCGCGTCAGACTGGCAGGGCGCCATCGCACCCCAGGACGAGGAGAGGAACGCAGACATGCTTTTCGGTGACGAGCACGTCCGTCGCTACGAAGAGACCGACGGCGAGGTGGGTCACGACTGGGAGAAGGGCGCGCCTTGCCTCATCCTCACCACCAAGGGCCGCAAGACCGGCGAGGACCGCAAGTTCGCGCTGATCTACCAGTTCGACGACGATGACAACCCGGTGATCGTGGCCTCCAAGGGCGGCGCGCCGGAGGACCCGGGCTGGTACAAGAACCTCCAGGCCACCCCCGAGGTCAAGGTCCAGGTCAAGGCGGACAAGTTCACCGCGCGGGCCCGGACCCTCGAGGGCGAGGAGCGCGCGAAGCTGTGGGAGAAGCTCGCCGCGGTGTGGCCGGATTACAACGAGTACGCGAAGAAGACCGACCGCGAGATCCCCGTGGTGGTGCTCGAGCGCGTGTGATCCACGCCGCGTTCGCGCGTGGTTTCAGCCGAACCGGGGCGGGTTCGGCTACGAATTACCTCCATGGTGCTGAGACCCCGTGAACGCTGGACCGCGCTGAGCCCCGCTTCGGGTGACTTGCTGACGTTCCGCCAGATGATCGCCTTCGGCCGGCGCTTCGCCCGCGCCGGCCGGGGCGCCTGGTTCGCTTTCGCGATCAACGTCGTGTGGCCGTTCCTGGTGCTGTTCACCCGGTTCCGGGTGCGCGGCGGGGAGCACCTGCCCTCGTCGGGCGGCTTCCTGGTCGCGTCGAACCATCTCTCGTTCGCCGACCCGACGACAGTGACGGCATATTGCCTCGCGCACGGACGCGTGCCCCGATACCTGGCGAAAGCCAGCTTGTGGGACGCGCCCGTCATCGGCTCGGTGATGCGCTCCGGCAAGCACATCCCTGTCTACCGAGGGGCGGCGACGGCGTCGGACGCGTACCGCGACGCCGTCAGCGCCGTCCGTGAGGGTGAATGCGTCGTCATCTTCCCGGAGGCGACCTTCACGGATCATCCGGACGGGTGGCCCATGCGCGGCAAGACCGGGATCGCGCGGATCGCGCTGGAAACCGGCGTCCCGGTCATCCCGCTGGCGAACTGGGGCACGCACCACCTGCTGCCGTCGGACGCCGTGCTTCCGCGCGCCTTCCCGCGCAAGACGGTGAACCTGATCGCCGGCCCGCCGGTGGACCTCTCGGACCTCATGACGCCCTCGCCGTCCCGTGAGGTGCTGGAGGAGGCCACGAAGCGGATCATGACCGCGGTGACCGACCTGCTGATCGAGATCCGGGGCTCGCGGCCGCCGGCCTGAGTAGGCAGTCTCACCCTTCGGACCGTCCCGGTGAGGGGTAGGTTTCGGGGTATGAGCGCACACTATGACGTCGTTGTTCTGGGTGCCGGGGTCGGCGGTTACGTGGCGGCGATCCGGGCGTCGCAACTGGGGCTGAGCGCGGCGGTCGTGGAGGAGAAATACTGGGGCGGTGTTTGCCTCAACGTCGGCTGCATCCCGTCGAAGGCACTGCTGCGCAACGCCGAACTCGCGCACATCGTGACCAAAGAGGCGAAATCCTTCGGGATCCAGGTCGAAGGGAAGGTCAGCTTCGACTACCAGGCCGCCTTCGACCGCAGCCGCAAGGTCGCGGACGGTCGCGTCAAGGGCGTGCACTTCCTGATGAAGAAGAACAAGATCACCGAATACGACGGGCACGGCACCTTCCTCGACGCCAACACCATCGAGGTCAACGGCGAACGGGTCACCTTCGACCACTGTGTGATCGCCACCGGCGCCACCGCGCGCCTGCTGCCGGGGACCACGCGCAGCGACCGTGTGGTCACCTACGAACAGCAGATCATGGAAAACGAACTGCCGGAGAGCATCGTCATCGCCGGCGCGGGCGCGATCGGCGTCGAATTCGCCTACGTGCTGCACAACTACGGTGTGAAGGTGACCATCGTCGAATACCTCGACCGGATGGTCCCGCTCGAGGACGCCGAGGTCTCCGCCGAACTCGCGCGCCGCTACCGGAAGCTCGGCATCGAGGTGCTGACTTCGACCAAGGTCGAGTCCATCGACGACACCGGCGAGCGCGTACTCGTGACCGTGTCGAAGAACGGCGAGTCCCGGGTGCTGGAAGCGGACAAGGTGTTGCAGGCCATCGGTTTCCAGCCGCGGGTCGAGGGCTACGGCCTCGACAAGACCGGCGTGGAGCTGACCGAGCGCGGCGCCATCGCCGTCGACTCGCGCGGCCGCACCAACGTCCCGCACATCTTCGCGATCGGCGACGTCACCGCGAAACTGATGCTCGCGCACGCGTCCGAATCCATGGGCGTCGTCGCCGCCGAAACCATCGCGGGCGCCGAGACCATGGAACTCGACTTCGTGATGATCCCGCGCGCGACCTACTGCCAGCCGCAGATCGCCAGCTTCGGCTGGACCGAAGAACAAGCCCGCGAAAAGGGCTTCGACGTCCAGGTGGCGAAGTTCCCCTTCACCGCCAACGGAAAGGCGCACGGCCTCGGCGAAGCCGTCGGCTTCGTGAAGATCCTGAGCGACGCTACGCACGGCGAACTTCTGGGCGCGCACCTGATCGGCCCGGAGGTGACCGAACTGCTGCCGGAACTGACTTTGGCGCAGCAGTGGGACCTGACGGTGCACGAAATCTCGCGGAACGTGCACGCTCACCCGACCCTCGGGGAAGCGGTGAAGGAAGCGGTGCACGGTCTCGCGGGCCACATGATCAACATGTAAACGTGAACCTGCCCTGACCTGCGGTTTCGCGGGTCAGGGCAGGTGTCAGGCCGTGGCCAGGCCGTCATGCAGCTTGGTCATCGGAGGCGGAGTCTTCGAGCGCCTCCGCGAAGAAGTCGTCGACGGCCTTGCGCGTCCGGGCGTGGCTACTCGGCAGGAGATGCGTGTACACCCGGAGCGTGAAGCCGGGATCGGTGTGGCCGAGGTACTGAGACAGCGCCTTGATCGACTCGCCAGCGTCGAGCAGGACCGAGGCGTAGAGGTGCCGCAGCGCGTGCACGCCGTCCGCCCTGGTCGGCTTCTCCACCCCGGCGTCCTTGAGCGCGGGCAGCCAGAAGTTCACCCGGAACCACTCCGCGCGGAAGACCCGTCCGTACCCGTTGACCATGAGCAGACGAACCGTGGTCGGTTCGCCGCCCGGATGCGACCAAGGGAGCGTGACTTCGGTCGCCGGGAACTCCTCGGCGTACTCGTCGAGGAGCCCGAGGAGCTTCCGCCCGATCGGCACCTCACGCGACTTACCACCCTTGGGCGGAGCGAACACCGGTTTCCCGGCGACCACTCGCACCTGTCGGGTGATGTACGCCAGGTCCTTACTCCGGTCGACATCATCGAGCGAGAACCCGAACAGCTCACCCTTCCGCAGGCCCAGACCGGCCGGGACGTCGACAGCGGGCTTGTACCGCCTCGGGAGGTTGTCCCGCACCGCCCGAGCACGTTCACGGGACCAGGGCACGACCTGATTGCGACTCGCCCTCGGACGCGAGATCACCTTGGACAGCGCCGGATTCTCGGAGATCTTCTTGTCCGCCATCGCGAAGTTCAGGATCGACACCAGGTGCCCGAAGTAGAGCGCCCGCGAGGTCTCCGAGGCTTCGTCGTCCTGGAGCTTCCGTAACCAGGTCTGGATGTGACTCGGCCGGATCGACCCGACCGCCTTCTTGCCGAAGTACGGAAGCAGGTGAACGTTGACGCGCGTCGCGAAGCGCTCCCGGCTGGTGTAGTCGACCGTCTGCGAGTCCAGCCAGCTCTGTGCGACGACCTCAAAGAGCACCAGGCCCGCGCGCGGGTCGATGTACTTGCCCTCGCGCTTGTCCGACTCCATCTCGATGAGGAAGTCTTCGGCGCGCTTCTTTTGCTTGTCCGGAAAGGACTTTGACCGTTCGCTGCCGTCCGGGTCGAGGTAGCGGACCTTGTACCGCATCCCGACGCCGTACAGCTCGGTCTTCTCCAGAACGGGTTTTCCGCGAGCGTTGAGCCGCAGGTGCCCCTTGGCGTCCTTGGCGGGTTTGTACCAACGGTCTTGGATGTGTCCCATCAGGCGGCCTCCTCAGCAACCCAGGCCCGGACCTTGGTCGGGTCATAGCGGAGGTGACGGCCGATCTTCCGTACCGGTGGTCCCTCACCGAGCCATTTCCATTGGTAGAGCGTCTTCACGGGCACGCGGAGGTAGTCCGCGACGTCTTCGACTGACCACAGTGGATCGATGCTGTCCATGCCTTCCCCCTTAAGCCGCGAGCGGAGTTGCCGAAAGATTTGGTGGACTCTGCGCGGCTAGTAGTGCCTTGTCGTACTCGGCTTTCCAGGTGATGCGTTCCGAGATGGCGTGCATCACCAGGTGGTCCCGAGGTGGCACATTCGCGTCGCCGGAGTCGACCTTGCGCCACACCAGCCGGGCCGGGTCCGGTGCCGGTTTCTCGATCCCGACCGCCGCCAGCGCCTCTAGGACGAACGCCTTTCGGTCCGCTTTGTGGTCGACGAGCGTCTTCCCCGACCACTTGCGCGACACCAGAACCCGACGCCCAGGTAGCCCGAGCGTGGTCCGCCGGTGAGCCCGTCCTTTGCAGTGTCCTGGTGTGGTCTTTCCGTTGGTGCCCTTGGGATTGATCCCGTACAGCAGCCACACGGCACACCGGGGCGAGCAGGGTGTTACCGACAGTTCCGCGTGCAACCTGTCGTGGTGATCCTTCTGCCGTGCGGTGTCGGCTTCGACGACCTCACCCGTGGATTTGGTGAGGTACTTCGTGAGGTAGCCGATGTGCCGTCCGGCTTCTTCGGAGCCGCCGAGGATGCCCTTGGAGTGGACCTGACGGCCGAAGGTGACCACGTGCGCCGGGTTCTCCACGGCCTCTACCGCGTCGTCCCACGAGGTGAGCGGTTCGCGGGTGTCCGGGTCGACGAACACCCGGCGGTCGCCGTCCCACAGCGGCATCCGGTCGACGTAGACGACCTGGTCATGGTTGGGCCACCAGACCTGGTGATAGGTCGCTTCGGTGACTTGGCGGATCACGTCGTGCGGGACCGATCCCCGGATAGCCGCGTGCAGGTGCGGAGCCGCCCGCCGTTGGGGTTCGACGGTGGCGAAGTACTGCGCGTCCCAGCCCACGACCCGCCGCAGGTTCTGCCACCACCGGTCCACCAGCGCGGAGAAGTGGACCGCGTCCCGAGCCGCCCGCCGGTAGTCATAGGTCGACGGGTCGACCGGGGCGCCGTCGGAGCGGACTGGGCCGTAGGTGTCGCAGGTGAGCGTGACGAACATCGACGGCCGGAACCGCCCCGCGTACTCCCGCCCGAGCGTGGTCTTGGCGACCTTGCGCCGAGGCAGGTTCGGCGCGTCCTGCCGCCGCTTGGTCGACCGCTTCACGACCTTCTTCGTCGGCAGGTCGATCGAGGGGAGACGGCCACGCATCCCGAGTTGCCGAAGTTCGTCATCGACGCCCTGGATCTCTGCCCGCAGCTCGTCGGCTTCCGCCTGATCTGTCTCTTGCCGGTAGGCGGCGACGAGGTCAGCCCGGAACGCCAGAAGCTCCGTCTGGACCTCGGTCGGTGGCTCTGGGGTGAAGTCCGGTTCGGTGTCCATGTGCCAGCCCTCGCGGCACTGGACCTGTCGCAGCGCTTTCGCCTTCCGAGCGCAGGGCAGGCAGACCGATTCGACGGTGGAGCCGCAGGGGACGGGGACGTAGCGGAGTTCTCCGGTGTCGGTGTCGCCGACTTCCATCGTGAACGGCCGGACACAGACACCGTGCTTCTCGGCGGTCGCTTTCACGACGTCGGAGGCGAGGGGTTCCCGCATCCGGGCGGCCCGAGAGTTGGCCGGCATGGTCACCGCGGATTCGGTGGTACTCATCAGGCGGCCACCTCCCCGGGCGTGTTCCACTGCCGCAGGACGAACACCGGCATTTCCTGCCGCATCCCCGCAGGCAGGTCCGGGAACGTGGCTTCGTCGAACCAGACGCCGCCGTAGACGACTACCGGGATGCCGCAGGGAGTCCGGCCGCTGAGTTCGAGGTGCACCGAGGCACCGCCTTCAGGACGCCACAGCGATGCCGTCACGTCCTCCAGGGAGTTGGCCCACGTGAGCAGACCACGGGCAACGTCCTCAAGCCGATGAGAGTCGAGTTGCACCGTGATCGGATCAGCACCCACCCCGACACGTACGGACGCGGCCGGAGGCAGAGCGAATGAGTCGAGGTGATCGCGGATCGCGTCGAGGAAGACCATGAGCCGGTTCACGCCGCCACCCCCTCAGGTCCGCGACGGGTGGCCAAGTCGACGACCTGAGCGCCGCCGTTGGTCACGTAGGTCTCCAGCGCCTTGACCGTCTCGTCCGGCACCCAGCCAGCCCGGACCCGCAGCGGTTCGCGGATGCCCTCGCCCCAGATGTAGCCGACGCCCGCAGCCGACTCTTCGATCCGGTTCGCCCACGCCCCGCGCTCATAGGCGCCGTCGCCCAGGACCATCCCGACGTGCGTCTTCGAGGTGACGCGCAGGCACACCCGCCGGGGGAACAGCTCCCGCACGGGAACGGTGTCCTTGGTGGGTTCCTGCACATACCCGCGCACCGTGTAGCCCAGTGCCCGACCTTGAGTGGTCAGAATCGCCACCCGTTCGACGATCGCTTCGCGGGTCTTGCGGTCGGTGTACTTGGTCAGCGCCCCGATCTCGTCGAACTCCAGAACCTCCAAGGGATGCTCGGTGGAAATCGGGACGTTGCGGGTGTGTCCGGCGAACTCGCGCTTGCGCGATTCGAGACCGTCGAGCAGGTCGTCCAGGACCTCGATGGCTTCCTTGCCCGTGACGCCGTAGCGGGCGAAGATCCCGCGTCCGTAGGCGAGTTCCATCCCCTTGGGGTCGATCCCCGAGACGCGCACCGTTCCGGCCCGGATCGCCGAGGCCGCCGACATCAGCGGGCACCACATGACCGAGTTCTTTCCGGCTCCGGTGGCTCCGGCGACGAGCATGTGCGCGCCAGGACCGGTCAGCGGCAGCCGCCAGTCCTGCCCGTACTCGGTGCGTCCGGCGAAGACCCGCCGTAGATCCACGCCGTCGACGGCCGCCAGGTCGGGCAGCTCCGCACAGTCGACCGGTGCTGTGAGGAGGTCACGGCGTTGGAAGTCGAGCGAGACGACGTTGGGTTCCAGCTCGCGCACCTGGCACCGTGTGACCTTGCGAGCTACGGCCAGAGCGCGGGCGGCGTCGTCGAAGTCCTCCGGCTTCTGACCAGGTACGAGCCGGACCCGCACCTCATCCCACGACGGACCCGACTTCACCCCGAGCACCTTCGGGACCTGCACAGCCGTGCCACCCGCAGTGCGCGAGACTGCCTTGCGACGGCGGCCGACGAGGTTGACCGTCACTTCCACGGGCACGGTGCCGTCGGAGATGGACAGGCCGCAGGCGTGCAGCCAGCCCGGCAGTTTCCGAGCGTAGGTGAACCAGCGCAACCACCACGCCCGCAGGAACCGACCACAGCACCGGTCGAACGACACCAGGTCAAGCAGCCGCCACGCCAGCAGTACCGCGCCGACCGAACCCGCCGTGATGGTGAGCGAGAGCCAGCCGAGCCACTGCCACCAGGCCACCAGCGCGACCACGCCGAGACTGGTCCGCCAGCGTTGGAAGACTTGCTTTCCCAGCCACACCAACAACTTCACAGCCGACCACAGGGCGATGAAGACCACCGCAGCGGCGGCGAGGACTTCCGCGATCGTGGCCAGGGCGCGGCCGAGTTTGTGCAGCAGCCACACCATCACACCCAGCACCCCGCCGCCGACGAGGAGAACACCGATCCCGTTCGTGTTCATCGGCGACCACCGCCCGCACCGGTCAGATCCAGCGGCAGCATTCCCCGGCAGGGAGCGCACTCGGTCTCGCCGGGTAGAAGCTTCGCGAAGCGTTTGCATATTGTGCAGCGCGTTCGGGTGACCCCGTCTAGCGCATGGTTGTTGCCATCGTTTAGCGTTGTCATTGTTCACTTCCAGAGGTTGTGGACAGCGCAGGACCGGCGAGGTTTCCTAGGCCAGGTACCGGTTCTGCGCCTTACGAGACACGGGAAGCGCGTGAGGACGTGTTTGTACACCGCACGTCCCCACGCACGTTTTCCCTACAGCTATTCAGTTCTCAGCTAGCTTGTGACTTCCTCTTTTGGATCTGTGCGGCCACCTCCTCCGCTTTCCCTAGCTCATAACCAACCCAGTACTTGAGTTCGTGGTGGTGCCAGCGGTCCACATCGGACACCGCTTGGTACATGCGCGCGTTGGCCTGATGGAACTTCAGCCAGGCCGTCAGATTCGCCCCAGGCTTCGGCCTGCGAGCCGAGGCGACCGCGTGCGCGTCCCGGAGAGTCTGCGGCTCATTACCTCCGGGTGTCGTCATTGCGCACCGCCTTGTGCTTGTCGAGGAACACGGCCAGTTCGTCCGCGCTGTCGCGGATTTGGCGAAGGAGCCGGATGAACTCCGGCCACCCGGCCGGATCGGACGGCGGCAGGATCGCCAGGCTGTCCGGATCCAGATAGATCACCAGCGCCGGGTTCGCCGAACCATGCCCCTGCATCCCCGCGACCGCCTGCGACCCCGGCTTCCACATCGCGTTGAACGCCACGGACCTGCCCTTCCTCACGTCGTGCGCGCATCTCCCAGGACCGCGCGTTCTCTTCGAAACCTTCTGCCGCCGCTGTCACGGCCGCGAGCACCCACCACGGCAACTGGCTCTCGGCGGCCAGGTCCCGCCAGGACGCCGCCACCGCCACCGAGGCGACAGCCAGGTCATGAGCCGCCACAGCATCAGCGCCGGGTGCCGCCGTCGCTCTCAGTGCGCTGTAGTGGCGATAGGCCCTCTCCCACGCCTGGACCAGGTGCGGAGGAACCACCGCCACGCAGTGGCTCCCCGGCACCCCGCCCGGCATCACGCAGCCTTGGGCGTCGACTCGGCAGCGCCCGAGGTCCGCGACGACTTCGACGCCCCACCCGCCGCCGCCTTGAAGCCGGTCGCGCGGAACACGTAGGACTGATATTTGAACTCGCCCTGACCCGCCACCTTCGGCTCAGCCGTCAGGCCCTCCAGCTCAATCGGCCGCATCCCCGGCAGCACCTCCGACGTCGTCGGCACCGGCTGCACATCGGCCAGCAACGTGATCTCGAACGACGCACGCTTCGCCTTGACCTCGTCCGGGTCGGTCACTGTGGCCTTCCACTGACGCTTGCCCGTCACCTCATCGACCCGCTGCCGCGCCGGACGACCCGCAGCCCGGTCTTCCCGCGACTGGTACTCGTTGTCCGGCGAGACCTCGCCGACCATTACGAGGCCCTGCGAGAACGCTTCGTCGAAGTCAATGGTGAAGCGGTGTCCTTTGTAGATAGCCATGTCATTAGTTCCCTTGCTTGTCTGTGTCTGTCGGCACTTCGTCGCCGTCTTTGCCCCTTGCGGCAGCCGCGTTCAGTACGGCCTGTACCTCTGCGAGTTCTCTCCCCAGCACCGCTATCGCGTCGGAATCGACGAGCAGGACCACGGGGAACGCCTTGCCGAAACGGATCTCCGCCCGGTTGGCGTAGGTGAGCGCGCGGACGCGGATCGGCAGGTCTGCCGTGACGTGGATCTGGACCGTGTCACGCATCAGGCGCTCAGATCGCGAACCGGCGAGCTGTCCATGTTCCCGAGCCGCGCGCGGACACTGCCCGACCGGCGGTTGGAGTCGTCATGCCTGCCTCCCTCTTGGTGTCGAGGTGCTGGGGCGAGTCCCCGGCAACCTGGCACCTAATCTCCGCCAAAACGTGGGACGTGATCACCATCTGGCGGGACATCTAGGGACGTCCCTGGTACGGTCGAAGACGTCCCTACAAGTCCCTAGGAGGGCGAATGCCGAACGAACGCCTGCGGGACGCCCTGCTGCGCAACGGCCTCACGCCGAAGCAGGTCGCCGACGCCACCGGGGTCGATCAGAAGACCGTGGAACGGTGGATTACCAAGGGGCGGACGCCGTACCCGAAGCACCGGCACAAGATCGCCGCGATGGCACGCGAGTCCGAGACCTACCTCTGGCCGGACTCGGTGGCCCCGGAGCGCAAGGCCGAGACGGCAGCCGCCGAGGTCGTGCGCGTGTTCCCGCACCGCAACGCCATCCCCGTCGAATTGTGGGACCGGCTGATCAAGGAAGCGTCGGACACCGTCGAAGTCCTGGTCCACGCTGCGCTGTTCCTGGTGGAGCGCCCGCGGTTCATCAAGGACCTGACAGCAAAAGCGCAGGCCGGGGCCAAGATTCGACTGATCTTCGGGGACCCCGAAGGGGACAGTGTCGCTCTGCGCGGGGACGAGGAGCAGCTAGGCGACGGGACGCTACCGGCGCGCATCCGTAACGCACTCGCGTTCTACCGGCCACTGATCGGGGTAGACGGGGTGGAGATGCGCTTCCACAACACCACGCTCTACAACTCAATCTTCCGCTTCGACGACGAAATGATCATCAACACGCACGTCTACGGCTTCCAGGGAGCCCACGCCCCATCCCTGCACCTCCGCCGGCTATCCGCCGGGGACCTCTTCGAGACCTACTCGGAGAGCTTCGAAGCCGTCTGGAACCTCGCCAAGCCCGCCACCTTCTAGGAGGCCACACATGGCACGCGTCGACTACTACAACGACCCCAACGCCCCCAAGGCCAACAGCATCGCGGTCGCAGTGTCCGCGTTCATCCAGGACGACGAAGGCCGCATCCTCATGATCCGGCGCACCGACAACGACCTGTACTCGATCCCCGGCGGACAGCTCGAACTCGGCGAGACGCTGTCGCAGGCCGCCGTGCGAGAGGTCCGCGAAGAGACCGGGATCGAGTGCGAGGTGACCGGCGTCATCGGTCTGTACTCGAACCCGAACCACGTCATCGCCTACGACGACGGCGAGGTTCGGCAAGAATTTTCTATATGTTTCCGGGCAGATCCTCTGAGCGGAGTCCTCCGCGCCAGTGATGAAAGTTCAGAGGTGCGGTGGGTTTCTTCCGCCGAGCTGGCCGATCTCAATATCCATCCTTCAATCCAACTTCGCCTTGGGCACGGTCTCGGTTCGGGCGGCGATATATACTATCAGTAGCAGTGAAATTGAGCTCTCGCATCAACCTAATTCTTTAACTAGTCTCGCGCCATTGACCCAATTCTTCGCCCAAGCGGGAAAGTCGGCGACCAGTGCGGTTGCCTGCTTTCGCGATAACACTTTTGCTTCCAGTGATTCGCTGTATAGTCCAAGCCTGCTTTCGCGTGTTGCGACGATGTTGGCGAAGTTTTGTAGCCCGATCACGCCATCGACCATCTCATGAAACATAGTTATGGTGTTGTCGCGGGCCTCGCATGTAATAAATGCTAACCAGAGGAGTATTTCCCTGAGGGGCTCTACTTTTGAAGCCTGCCTTTCGATGTCGCGTCTAGATAGTCGGCTATGAAATCTAATCTCGTCATCTAGTATGTAAGAGACGGCCTTTGCTAAGTTTGTCTCGATGTAGCGGTTTCGTTCAAGATATTTAGACAGCCAAGCTAAGATATCCACGCGGGCACGTTCGTCGTGCAGTGCTTCGATTACTGCAGTCATTAAAGCGCCTGGCCCGTATTCGTCGAAGGTTGGAACGATCCAGTCCGGGCGTATCGGCCCGTCCTCGGTAAACTCCGAAACCTCAAATTCGCTCCGGCTTATCAAGTAGTTCACTAGAGAAGATGATGAACGCGCGAACAAGCCCTCCCTAATGTCATTGGCAACAGTTGTGAAGTGAGGAGATAGCTCTTCTTCCCATTCTGGCTCGAAATGGTGAGTTAGTCCTAGGGAGTCGAAACGAGCCCATCTTCCACAAACGGAATGGCGGAATTCGGTCGATGGTAATCCTTCGATAGGGTTATCTTCGGACATGGCGCGAATCATTCTTCTTCTGGGGTCTCGATATAGCTCGAAGAAGGCCACGGAAGAGACTCGAGTCTTGTCCATTCCGTCTAATCTCTTCCAGAAGTCATGTACCGATTTTGGAAGATCGCTAGAGATTCTTGCTGACATTGGCGAAGAATTTACGATGCGCAGGCAGAGGGACAGATAGCTGTCGCCGTACCTTGCTACCTTGCGAGCTCTTCTCAATAGTTCAATTAGGATTTGCTCGGCGCCACGGTTAACTTTGTCTTCGGAACATTGCACCATCACGTCGGCAAGAACGGAACTGGGATCTGATTCATATACTCGAATTACTTCGTCGACTATCTCGTTGATATTATCTGCATTGCGCACCAGGGCTTCCGCCGCCATGTACTCCATGAACGTTCGATGTGTGAAGGAGAAGAGTCGTTGGCCTCGACTGCTTGTTCCTTTTGCGGATAGTAGCCATGCGCGGTCGGCGCAGAAATCGAGGAACATTTCGGCGCGACTGTGACTCTCGGGTGGTTCAATACCTGCGGTATCCTGAAAAAAATGCGATATAAGGCGCTTCAGTTGCTCTTCCTCGATACCTGCCTGTGCGTTCTGGCTGCGGTAGAAGAACCTGGCTAGCTCCTGCATTAATCTTTGACCATACTGTCGATGGTCAAAGGGCTGCTCGATCTGCCGCATTGAGTCCCATCGTTGAAACAGTAGGTCAGTGCAGTCCTTATATACTTGTCTGCGATTTCGAGGGATATGCCCACGAGCCCTATAGAGTGCGCAAAGTAGAGACAGAATAAGGGGATTTCTTCTGATGTCCGGAACTACTTCCGATTCTCTAATAAAAGCCCACTGTTCATCCTCTGCCCGGTGCGTGATCCTAAACCAGCGAATTACGTATTCAAGAAACTGATTATGGGTGAACTCTTCAAGTTCGTACAGCTTAAAGTAATTTGGCTGAAACTGTGCACGCTGGTAGCCAACGAGCCTGCTAGTGGCTAGGACATGGACCAGTGGATATCGACGCGAGAAAGATTCAATTTTCCGTATCATTTCGCGGCGCTTCTGAATATCCGTGATTTCGTCGACACCGTCAAATATTATAGATGCAGATCCGGTGGATAATATGTCTTCGAGCTCGTCGTCTTGAAGTTCAAGCGAGCACTCCACGGATATCTTCACTCTTAGAAAGTTGTTGAACGACGAACCCCAATGGCTTCCAGCGTACTCGCGGCATTGAAAAAGCAGGGGAGCTACGCGTGAGTTGAGTTCGTCGATCGTTGAATGAATCAGGTGTCTAACTAGAGTGGTCTTTCCGACGCCTGGATGCCCTAGTACTACGACACGTGGACTTTGATGCTCAGGTGAAAGTATTGACTCGGCGCTGATTATTTCATCATCGGATCTCCGCTTGAGTGTGCGGTCTACGTAGAGCTCGGAAATCTCGAACCGATAGTCGTCCTGCGTGTGCGTCAGCTGAATTTCGCTAAATTTCTTCTCGATCTCTGTGCATAGATCCGAAACTGTGTGCCTGATTCGTATCAGTCTTTTCGGGTCCCCTAGTGCGGCGACAATGTCCCTGGCAAATTTAGGCGCTTCCCGTTTTCCGGATTTAGTAAGGCGGGTTGTTATGGTAAAGCGTTCAAATATTTCTCGCCGGTCTTTACTTTCGAGCTGGTAGCGTCTTATGTTGTCTGCGATCGATTCCAGGTTCCTGGTTGTTAATTCCCATATCTTTCCGGCTAACGAACTCCATTCCTGTCGGGTTTGATGACACCATTGAAGTGCCATGGAGGTAAAAGTGTCTTCTAGGCGCTCAAGAAGTTCAATTTTCTCCGAATCGGCAAAATCGCCGATTCGGAGCACGCACCACGATTGAATAAGCGCTGAGACTTGTGGTGTTTCTAAGAAGCGGTCTATATCGTCTAGTTGTTCCTCTGTGACGATAGCAAAAGTGTCATTCTCGCCTGATTCCAGCGAGTGCAGTGCATCATGAGAATGAAGGGTAGGGTCACTTGCCTGGTTCTCTGGGCCGAAGATTGACGTTAGGGCTCGGCCACACAGTCGTCCGACTATTGCGCCGACGATTGGGCTTACAGGGTCCACCACACGCGGTCCTTTCGACACTTCTCTTCTACAAGGCGTACGCGAACCCGATCCGCAGAGCAATCGTCCATGCTGCCGAACTTGGCTCTATGGGATCAAGGCGCGCCGCCGTCGGCGGCGCGCTGGTCACCTTGCGTCCGCGTCTCGCCTGCGGGCGCACCTTGCCCGACACGGCGGGCTGCCGCTCCGCTCCGCCCACCGGCCGGGCGGCGCGCCCGCTGCCGCCGTGGACAGGTTTAGCCGCCGCCAACGGCGCACAGTTACGTCAATGAGCACGTCGGCCCCCTCCCTGAGACGTTCGTGTCACCGATGTCGCGAACGGACCAACGGCTGTTACGCGGAGCCATCGCCCCGATGCCAGATCGTCACAACGGCCGTCACGACGCGTCAAGGCGGGAAAGCGTGCCTTGACCCGACGCAACGGCCGCGTGGATGGCTTCGTATCGGGGAGATGGGGGAGGAGTGGGCGAGTGCCAGGCCGTCTCCAGGCCGTCGGACGTCGGGCAGGGGTGAGAACACGCGAGAAGTGCCCAGCCCTGTCCGCGCAGCTCAACGGCAGTGCGCGGCGATCATGCCCAGGTCGGCAGAGACCGGCGATTAAAAGATCAACATGTAGGAAATGGTGAGTGTGGAGGATTTGGGACACTCGGCTCCCAAATCCCACATCGTCAAGGCGTGCCAAGGTCAAGCGGGTCGTGAGTGGTAAGGACGGTTCTAACCGTCCTTACCACTCACGAGGCCCCGGAAGCTAAAGCGTGTGCGTGGCGATCAGCTGGCCGATCGCCCGGATGTCCGATCCCCGGAACTCCAGGCGCACGTTCCCCAGCCCGCTGAACCAAAGATCCAGTTCGGCGTCCAGGTCGAAAGTGCCCGCGGTCTCGATCGAGAACGCCTGGATCCGGTTGTAAGGCAGCGAGTTGAAGTCCTTCTTCTTGCCCGTCATGCCCTGGACGTTCACCGCGATCAGCCGCTTGTTCGTGAACACCACGAAGTCGCGCACCGCCTTGAACGACGAGATGATCTGTTCTCCGGGGATGATGATCGGTTGCACCGTCGGCGCGATGTCCTTCGGTTTGCACGGCGTGAGCTTGAAGACGGTGTCCTTGGAGAAATCAATCATGCTCTTCACGGTACGGACGAACGCGACATCGGGTCGACCCCTTCCTGGCGGTGCCCCGCATACTGCCGGGCAAAGTTCGCGCTCGCGGGCGGCGAGATCGGGATCGGCCGCAGGCCGACGTCCGCGTGGGGGAGAACGCCTGGTGGAGCGGTCGCCCGTCGGCGGCTGTCGCGAGAGCTCGCGCTGTCCACGACCCTCGTTACGCCGGGCCTCGCCCTGATCGAGGCACTCGACTGAGTGTCCATAGAGGACGGTTAGCGCACGCCTTCCATCGCCGCCTTCGCGACGTCGCTGTCCTCGTCCGCCTTGGTGGCCACCTTCACCAGAGCCGCTGTCGCCTGATCCCGGCTTTCTTCGGCCTTCACGCGTCCCGCCGAGGCCGCGTTCACGCCGAAGAAGGCGCCCACCACGGTGCCGATCACCGTTCCCGCCGCGGTGATCACCGCCGTGACGTCCGACGTGTTCGGGTACCGCCAGACCGCCGCGACCGCGATCACCGCGAGTGCGCTCAGGCCCGCCAGCACCGTCATGAAGCCGTAGTTCTTGCTCATGGCCCGCTCCCTCCAGGCTCTTTGCGGCATTGCTTCGCCCGAACGGTGCCCATCGTTACGGCAAAAGGCAGGACTGTTATCCGCCGATGTCGAAACGGATGTCGTGGGCCAGTCCCGGAACTACGAATTCCAGTAGCCGCGCCCCCTCTTCGGCGATCGAATCCTGATCTCGCAAAGGTTTCCGCGATTCGATCGCCAGAGTCGCCCCTTTGATCGCCCAAATGGCCAGGAATTCACCGTCGACGAGCAGGGTGCCCCGGCGGCCGCCGTTACCCGGTGGCAACGGCACGCGGCGGCCGTCCGGGATCATCCGCGCGCGGTCGGCGTGGGAGAGCAGGACGTTGTCGTATTCGGGCAGGAACCGGTGCGGCGCCGGGGTTTCCGGGTCGGGACGCGGTGCGTCGGGAAGGTCGAACAGTTCCTTCCCCTCGGCGTCGGTGAAGGTGATCAGTTGTGGACGGAGCCGCTCGAAGACCTCCTTGAGCTTGGTGAGCCCCGACCAGACCTGCGCGTCGCGGACGGTCGCCGGGCCGAACGCCTCGAGGTAGCGCAGCACCAGGTCGTCGAGGGTGATGCCGTCCGTGATCGGCTCGCCGACCCACTCTTCGAGCAGCGAGAACGCGGCCGGGCCGGTCTGGCCCCACAGGCCACGCGGGGTCACCTGCGCGAGGGGAAGAAGGCTCTGGATCGCGTAGGCGAGGGTGGTCGGGTCGGCGTCAGGCCATCGGTCGGCCAGCGCGGTCCGGAGCTCGGCGCGGGTGCGGGGCCGTTCGGACAGCAGGGCGCGTCCCGCTTCGGCGATCGCGGCGAGGTCGAGTCCGGCGACCTCCCGGGAGTAGTGGCCCAGGAAACCGCGCTCGACCACCGGTTTGATGGTGGGCCACAGGGCGAGGCCGTCACCTGCCGTCACCAGGTGCACCGTGCCGCGCATCAGGGTCGACCGGACGACCTCGCGGGCGGCCAGCGGTTTCGCCAGCTCGTCCACCTGGAAGTCCCGAAGCCGTGACCACAGCCCGACATAGGACGAGTCGGGGGCCTGCGCCTGGAGGCCGGCCAGCCGCTCGATCGCGGTGATGGCGGGCAGATCGGCGCGGTCGAGCAGGAGCTGCCTCGCCAGGGTCGCGCGGTTGAGGGCCCGGGGGCTCAGCTGCTCCATCGTCAGGCGCACTTTCGCAGGAAGGAACGGAGGTCTTCGGCGAACAGGCCGGGGACCTCCATCGCCGGGAAGTGGCCGCCGGTGTCGTACTCGGACCAGTGTGCCACCGGGCCGTCCTGGAGGCTCCGGATCGTGGTGTCCCCGGCGAAGACGGCGATCCCGCGCGGCGGACCGGCGGGCGCCTCGCCGCCGTCGTCCCAGCCGCCTTGGGACATCTGCCGGTAGACCTCCATGCCTTCGTACACGGCGTGCGCGGAAGAGGCTCCCGCGCCGGTGAACCAGTACAGGCTCACCGCGGCCAGCAGGTGATCGCGATCGACGGCGTCGTCCGGCAGTTCCTTGGCCGGATCGGTCCACTCCGCGAACTTCTCCACGATCCACGCGAGCTGGCCGGTGGGGGAGTCGTTCAGTGCGTAGGCCAGCGTCTGCGGCCGGGTCGCCTGCAGGTGCAGGTAGCCGATGCCGTCGGACTGGAACCGGTTGAAACGTTCGCCGCGCTCGCGATCCTTCTCCGTGAGGCCCTCCAGTTCGACGGCGGGACCGAACGGCATGCCCGCGCTGGTCCCGGTGAGGTGCACGCCGACGACCCGGTGCGCCGCGATCATCGACAGGATCCCCGCGACTCCGGCGCCGGCGTCGGTGCCGTGGACGCCGAAGCGCTCGTAGCCGAGGCGGTCCATCAGCGTGGTCCACGCCTGGGCGACCCGGAACAGGTTGCCCCAGCCGGGTCCGCTCACCGGGTTCGAGAAGCCGTAGCCGGGCAGGGACGGGATGACGAGGTGGAACTCTTCGGCGAGCTCGTCGACGACCCGCCGGAATTCGAACGGCGAGCTCGGCCAGCCGTGCGTGAGGAGCACCGGCAGCGCGTCCGGGGCGGTCGAGCGGATGTGCAGGAAGTGGATGGTCTGGCCGTCGATCTCGGTGGTGAACTGCGGGAACTCGTTCAGCTCCGCTTCCTGGGCGCGCCAGTCGAAGCCGTCGGCCCAGTACTCGGCCAGTCCCTTGAGGTAGGCGACCGGGACACCTCTGCTCCAGTCACCGGTGACCTCGCGCGGCCAGCGGGTGCGGTTCAGGCGGTCCTTGAGGTCGTCCAGTTCGGCCTGGTCGATCGAGATGCGGAAGGGCTTGATTTCGGTCATGGGGCTAGATTAGGAACGATTGCGGAAGGTTTCGTTCCGCGATTGCGGACAAGGTGGGATTCATGGCGGAAACTTCGGCGAGACTGCTGCGACTCCTGTCGTTGCTGCAGGCCAGGCGCAACTGGACGGGCCCTGAACTGGCGGAGCGGCTCGACGTCACGACCAGGACCATCCGGAACGACGTCGAGCGGCTTCGCGGTCTGGGTTACCCGGTCGACGCCACCCCCGGCGTCTCCGGTGGCTACAGCCTGGGCGCCGGCGCTGCCATGCCACCTCTGCTGCTCGACGACGAGGAGGCCGTCGCGGTGGCGATGGGCCTGCGCACCGCCGCGGGCGGCACGATCGCGGGGATCGAGGAGACGTCGGTGCGCGCGCTGGCGAAACTGGAGCAGGTGCTGCCGTCGCGCCTGCGGCACCGTGTCGCGGCGTTGAATTCCGCGACGCTCGCGGTGCAGGGCGGCGGCCCCACGGTCGACGCCGAGGTGCTCGCGGTCATCGCCGCCGCCTGCCGTGACCGCGAGACCCTGCGCTTCGACTACGTGGGACACAACGGATCCGAGACGCGAAGGCAGGTCGAGCCGCACCGCGTCGTGCACATGAGCCGCCGGTGGTACCTCGTCGGCTGGGACGTCGACAAGCAGGACTGGCGCACGTTCCGCGCGGACCGGGTGCGGCCGCGTACGCCCAACGGACGACGTTTCGAGGAGCGCGAACCACCCGAAGGCGGCGTGGTCGCCTACCTCCAGCGTGGTGTCGGCGCGGCGTTGTGGCGGCACCAGGCGACGATCCGGCTGCACGCCCCGGCCGCCGAAGCCGTGGCGAAGGTGCCGCCCGCCGTCGTGGTCGAAGCCGTCGACGAGCGGACCTGCCTGCTCAAAGCCGGTGCGGACACGCTGGAGTATCTGGCGCTCTACCTGGGCCTGCTCGACACCGACTTCGAGGTCGTCGACTCCCCGGAATTTGCGGGGCACCTGCGCAAACTGATCGGCCGGTTCAGCCGTGCGGTGGATGTTTGACGTCGAAGACCAGTTCCGGGCGCTCCCAGGTGATCTTCGGCGGCCTGGGCGGTACGACCCCGACGCGGCGGGCGCCCATCCGCTCGTAGAACCCGGCGGCGGGTGGATGGGAAACGACACGGATCTCGGTCATACCGAGGTCCCCGGCCTGCCCCAGCATGTGCTCGACCAGCCATGCGCCGATGCCCGTGCCCTGTGCCGAATCGGCGACGAACAGCAGGTCCAGTTCGGCCGGGTACTCGATCAGGCTGTAGAAGCCGACCACGTCCCGCTGCGCGTGGGCGACGAACGCGGGATGGGTGGCGAGATAGTCCTCGGTGACCCGGTAGTCCTCGAGGATCGAGGCGTATTCCCCTTGGTAGGCGGCCGATTCGTGCATCAGCGTCGTCAGCCTGGCGGCGTCGGAAGCGCTTGCCCTGGAGATGCGGTAGCTCGTCACGAGCGCAGCTTAGAACGTCACACCGACAATTCTTGACCTCCAGTTATCTGGAGGTATGAGGCTGGGTTCCGACAGCTGGGGAACGAACTGGAGGAACGAGATGAAAGCGGCCGCGTTCACGGAAGCCGGCGGCCCGGAGGTGCTCCGGGTGCTGGAGCTGGAGGAGCCGCACGCCGGGGCGGGAGAGGTCCGGGTGCGGGTGAAGGCGGCGGGGGTGCAGCCGTACGACGCGGCCGTGCGGGCGGGCTGGGAACCCGCCGGGCTCGAGCTGCGTTGGCCGCGTGTCCCGGGGAACGAGTTCGCCGGGGTCGTCGACGAGGTCGGTTCCGGGGTTACCGGCCTCGTCGCGGGGGCCGAGGTGCTCGGCTTCACCGCCGTGCAGGCGTACGCCGAGTACATCGTGGTGCCCGCGGAGAACGTCACGCCGAAGCCGGACGAGATGCCGTGGGAAGTCGCCGGTGGGTTCACGGCGGGGACGCAGACGGCGTATCTGGCGCTGGACGCACTGCGGGTCGCCCGTGGCGAGACGCTGCTGGTCCACGGGGCGGCGGGAGCGGTGGGCACGGCCGCCGTCCAGCTCGCCGTCCTGCGCGGTGCCAGGGTGATCGGGACGGCGAGCGAGGCGAACCAGGACTACGTCCGCTCGCTCGGCGCCGAACCGGTGGTCTACGGCGACGGTCTCGCAGGCCGGGTGCGTGCCCTCGCGCCGTCCGGCGTCGACGCGGCGCTGGACGGCGCGGGCGGTGCCGCTTTCGACCTTTCGCTGGAGCTGGTCGGCAACCCGGACCGTGTGCTCACCCTGGTCGAGCACGCCCGCGCGCCCGAGGCGGGGGCGCGAGTGGTCACCGGCACGAGGTCGGCCGAGCGGCTGGGGATGCTGGCGTCGTTGTACGTCAAGGGGGAACTGCGATTCCTGGTGCGGCGGACGTATCCGTTCACCGAGGCCGCGGCGGCGCATCGGGAGATCGAGACCGGGCACGGTCGGGGCAAGATCGTGTTGACCTTCCCGTGAACCTCGTGAGCGGTAAGGACGGTTCTAACCGTCCTTACCACTCACGAGGACCAAGGTATTTCGGTCTTTTCGGACTGAAATCGCTCTCACGATGTGGATCCTCCCCCGTTCCCGACTTTGGTCGGTGGACTCGTCACCGATCGCTCTTTAGATTCTCCCCATTACACCCGGTCAGGGGTAATTCATTCGGGCAACCGAATGAATTTCTGTTACGGGCCGTGTCGTGTGAGCAGGGTTTTTGAAAAGCCAGGGAGAGTTCGATGAGCAGATTCAGCCGGGTGGTCACATGCTCGGTTCCGGTCGCGGTCGGCGCTTTGCTGCTGTCGACAGCGGTTTCCGTCGCCCAGCCGTCCGAGGAGGCGCGCACGCAGGCCGGGATCACCGCACTGCAGAGCATCAAGAAGACCCTGACGCCGGCTGAGCGCAAGCAGTCGAGCCAGCTCGTCGTCGAGAAGCGACTCCGCGCAGACAAGGGCCTGGCGGGCAAGCTGCCCGAGTACCGGACCGGGCTGGGCGTCAGCGACGCAGGCACGGTCGCGGTGGACATCAAGGGCGCCGGACAGTCCTTGGTGGACGCGGTCAAGGCGGCTGGCGGCACCGTTCGCTACGCCTCTCCCGCCGGCGCGATCCGCGCCGACCTCCCGCTGAACGCCGTCGACGCGATCGCCGGACGCGGCGACGTCGCCGAGGTCAAGGCCGCTTCCCAGGCCATGACCTGGAACGAATCCGCGTCACAGGACCGACGGCAGGCCGCGGTCAAGCAGACCGCCGCCGCGCTGCAGGTCGCCGAGGGCGACAAGGCGCACGGCAACGACACCGCCCGCACCAAGTACGGCGTCACCGGCGCGGGCCAGAAGGTCTGCGTGCTTTCGGACGGCATCAAGTCGCTGAAGGCGTCCCAGACCGCGGGTGAGCTCCCCGCCGTCGACGTCCTCGCTGGTCAGGCGGGCAGCGGTGACGAAGGCACCGCGATGCTGGAGATCATCCACGACATGGCGCCCGGTGCCGCGCTCGGTTTCGCGACCGCGTTCACCAGCGAGCAGAGCTTCGCCGACAACATCCGCGCGCTGCGCACCACCGGCAAGTGCACGATCATCGTCGACGACGTGTCCTACTTCGACGAGTCGCCCTTCCAGGACGGCCCGGTCGCGCAGGCCGTCAACGACGTGACCGCGGCCGGTGCGCTCTACTTCTCCTCCGCGGGGAACTCGGGCAACCTGACCGACGGCACCAGCGGCTACTACGAGGGCGACTTCCGCGGCTCCAGCAGCAGGATCTCCGGGATCACCGGAACGCCGCACGACTTCGACCCGAGCAGCACGACCCAGTTGTACAACGCGCTTTCGCCGAACTCGGTCGGCCGCTACGTCACCCTGTTCTGGTCCGACCCGTGGGGCAAGGCCACCAGCGACTACGACCTGTTCGTCCTGAACTCGTCCGGTTCGGTCGTCGCCTCCAGCGAGGGCACGCAGAACGGCACCCAGAACCCGTACGAGATCGCCCAGGTCCCGGCCAGCGGCACGGGCTTCAAGGTCGCCGTGGTCAAGTACAGCGGCTCCGACCGGTTCATCGCGCTCAACGTGATCCGCGGCCGCTTCGTCACCTCGGGTGCGCTGAAAGCCTTCAGCACCAACGGTGTCACCTCCGGTCACTCGGCAGCCGTCAACGCCTTCAGCGTCGCGGCCACCCCGGCCGCCGGTGCCTTCGGCCGCGCGCTCGAGACCGGTGACCCGGCGAACCCGGCGGGTCCGTACCCGGGCCTGTTCACCTCCGCCAGCAAGTGGGAGCGGTTCACTTCGGACGGTCGCCGTCACCAGTTCTACAACCCGGACGGTTCGGCGATCACCCCCGGCAACGTGTCTTCGACCGGTGGTACGACGCGGAACAAGCCGGACATCACCGCGGCCGACGGCGTCGCGACCTCGGTGAGCGGCTTCCAGCCGTTCTTCGGGACCTCCGCCGCCGCGCCGAGCGCCGCCGCCATCGCCGCGCTGCTGATGCAGGGCAAGCCGACCGCGACCCCGGCCGAGATCAGGAACGCGCTCGTGTCGACCGCGATCGACCTCGGTGCTCCCGGCTTCGACCCGGTCACCGGCGCGGGCGTGATCATGACCGACCCGGCGCTCGCCGCGCTGGGTGTCGCCCCGAAGTAGTCTCACGTTCCGCGTGAAGGCCCCCTTCCTTTCGGCTCAGCCGAGGAAGGGGGCCTTCACGTACTTCAGGCAGCCTGAGCGGAGGCCCGCCACCAGGACACGCCACGTTTGCTTACCCCTCAATAATCTCCGGGGAACGCACTTTCCGTGAATGGTCTGTTCGCCGGTCTTGACCAGGTGAAAGCGTAAATTCTTCTTCACTGTCCACTGCTCCGGCGACGAAGGCGCGACGGCCGACGGGTGAACGTTTTCCTCCGGCGGCGCGCTAGCCTGAACGGACGCGGGTAACGCGGAAGACAATCACCGAGCCGGATCGGTCCGGCACGGTCTGCGAGGAGGATCGATGGGCAACGGCAGGACCGCGGTCGTCACCGGGGCGGGTTCCGGGCTCGGCAGGGAGATCTCCCGCGCGTTGCTCGGCGCCGGTTACCGAGTCGCGCTCGCCGGCCGACGCGCGGACGCGCTGGCCGAGACCGCCGGCGGTGAAACGAACGCGCTTCCCGTGCCCGCCGACGTCGCCGATCCCGATTCCGTCGCCGCGTTGTTCGAGAGGGTCCGCGCGGAGTGGGGGCGGCTGGATCTCCTGGTGAACAACGCGGGCGTGTCCGTGGGCGGGACCGTCGACGAACTGTCCATCGCGGACTGGAAACGCGCCGTCGACACCAACCTGACCGGGATGTTCCTGTGCGCGCAGCAGGCCGTGCGGCTGATGAAGGCACAGGACCCGCGCGGCGGCCGGATCATCAACAACGGTTCGATCTCCGCGCACGCGCCGCGGCCCGCGTCGATCGCCTACACCGCGACGAAACACGCGGTCACCGGGTTGACGAAGTCGATCTCCCTCGACGGCCGGGCCTGGAACGTCGCTTGTGGACAGATCGACATCGGCAACGCCGCCACCGAGATGACACTGAGGATGGCCGACGGGATCCCGCAGGCCGACGGCAGCGTCAAGGCCGAGCCGACCTTCGACGCCCGGCACGTCGCGGACGCCGTGCTGTACATGGCCGGGCTGCCGCTGGACGCGAACGTCCAGTTCCTGACCGTCACGGCGACCGCGATGCCGTACATCGGGCGGGGCTAGGGCCTCAAGTCTCGTGAGTGGTAAGGACGGTTCTAACCGTCCTTACCACTCACGAGGGCCTCAGGGGATCACCTTCGCCTTCCGGAACTCGTCGAACAGCCGGAAGAACATCGCCGGCGTCTCGGCGTATTCGTGGAAGCCGGCCCGCCGGGCCTTCGAGCCGTCCGCGAACATGTCGTAGTCCCAGCCGAACACGAAGTCCGCGAACGCCCACGAGGACGAAACGACGCCGTAGGGCACCTCGAGGCCGTACTTGGCGGCGATCGAGGTCCAGAGTTCCTCCTTGTCCGCCATGACGACGTCCAGCGACATCGGCAGCGGCGGCGCCACCTCCAGGTCGAAGTACCGCGCGATCCGCGGCCAGAGGTCGTTCCACCGGAACAGGTCACCGTTCGCGATGTTGAACGCCTCGTTCTCCGAGCCGGTGGCCCAGAGGGTGGCCTTCGCCAGCAGTCCGGCGTCGGTCATTTCCAGAAGACTGTCGTACGTGCCGGGTTTGCCGGGAAAGCGCAGCGGCAGGCCGAGTTCCTTCGAGATCGACGCGTAGACGGCGATGGCCAGCGCCAGGTTCATCGGGTTGCCCAGCGCGGTGCCGCCGACCACCGACGGCCGGATCGCCGACCACGTCCAGGTTTTCCCGGCCTGACGCTTCTCCAGGAACTGCTGCTGGTCCACATTGAACTCGGGTGGCATATGCCCGGCGTCGTCTTCGCGCGCGGGCGTCTTGAACGGTCCGAGGTGGGCGCCGTAGACCTTGTAGCCCTGCATGAGGCTGATGTGGCGCAGTCCGGGCGCGGCGGGTTCGATCGCGTCGACGAGGTTGGTCAGCATCGCCAGGTTCGGCGGGACCAGTTCGGCCCAGGTCGGTTTGTCGACATAGGCCGCGTAGAACACGTGCGTCACGTCGTCCAGGTTGCCGAGCTTCGCGCGGGTGTCGTCCGCGTCGAGCAGGTCGACGGCGATCTGACCGGGGCCGCCGCGCCGCGACAGGCCGATGACGCGCCAGCCGGGCAGGGTCTCCAGGTGTTCGATCAGGTTCTTGCCGATGACCCCGTTGGCCCCGGCGACCAGGGCGACCTTGCGTTCTTCGTTCATGTCACCGAGCCTGGACCCGCCGCACGGATAAGTCCAAGGCATAGTTATCACCGAATCGATAAACTCTCTTCATGACCAGTCTGCGGCAACTCGAATACCTGGTGACCGTCGTCGACACCGGCTCCTTCACCAGGGCCGCCGAGTTGCTGCACGTGACGCAGCCCGCGCTGTCGCACCAGGTGCGCGCGCTGGAGAAAGGCGTCGGCGGCCCGCTGCTCGAACGCCTGCCGCGCAGTGTCCGGCTCACTCCGATGGGCCGCGCCATGCTGCCGCACGCCCGCGCCGCCCTCGCCGACGCCGAACGCGCGCGGTGCGCGGCCCGGCAGGCGTCCGGGCTGGAAGCCGGGGAACTGCAGATCGCCACGGTCTACTCGGTCGGCATCGGGGTCCTGCCCGCGGCGTTGCGGGTGTGGCGCAGGGAGCGGCCCGACGTCGACGTCCGGCTGGTGGAGTTCCGGCACGCGGACGAACTCCGGGAGGCCATGGCGGCGGGGGAGGCCGACGTCGCGGTCGGCCCGGTCCCGCCGGACTGGGACGGGCCCGTCCGCGAACTCGGTGCCGAGGAATTCGTCGTGGTTCTCCCGATCGACGGGCCGCGCGAGGACGACGGCACCGGCGTCGTCGACCTGGCGACCCTCGCCGACTGCGCGTGGGTGCACTACGCGCCGGGCAACGGCCTGGCCGACCTCGTCGACCAGGCCTGCGCCGCGGCGGGATTCCAGCCGAGGGCCGCCGTCCGGACCGAACAGACCGCGGCGGCCCCGGTCCTCGCGGCGGCGGGACTAGGTCCCGCGCTGGTCCCGGCCAACGTGCTGCCCGAAGGCTTCCACGGCCGTGTCCTGCGGCCCGAACCGGCGATCCGGCGCACGCTCGCCGCTTACTGCCGGAGCACGCCCGACCCGTTGACCTCGGCCTTCATCGACGTCGTCGCGGGGAAGTGCACGCTCTGATCACCGCACGGAAATCGCTGACAGATCCACGCCGCCGAACGTCGTCGCCGTGACGTCGCCCGCCCGGTCCGACCAGACGGCGTGCCCGTGCCCGGACCACAGCGGGACGACCGGGAGATCCCGCAGCAACTGGTTCTCCACCAGCCGGTAGACCTCGCCGCTGTCGGTGGACTCGGTCTCTTCGGCCGATTTCAGCAGGTCGGCGAATCCGTCGCTGGCGTAACCGGTGGCCTTCGCGATCTCGGACAGCACTTCCTGCGGGCTCGGCGTCATCAGGTTCATGTCGATCGCGAACGGACCTTGGCCGGGTTCCGGGGCGAGCGGGACACCGACGGCCGCGCCGACCTGTTCCGCGAGCGGACGCAGCCAGTTCGCCCTCGACTGTCCGAAGTGGACAGGTGTGGTGGGGAACTCCGCCTGGGTCAACAGGGATTTCCCGGCCCCGGCGTCGAACGTGCAGGGGCGGCAGGTGCTGCTGCGCTCACCCGGCGCGACGGCGGGCGGCAGAAGCGATTTCGCCGGGTCCACCTGCCTGCCGAGAGCGCCGGCCTCCAATGCCCCGCGGTCGATCCCGAGTGCGAAGCCGTGCCGGACGGTCGCGTCGGAGAAGTGCTGTGCGGTCAAGGGAAACCCGAGGTATGCGGCGGTGGGCAGGGCCCACATCACATGCCGCTGCGCGAAATCCGCGTGCATGGCCTCGTGGCGATCGCCGGGGACGAACGTGGAAAGGTCGAGTTTTCCGGCCTTGACCTCGTCGTACTGCGCCGCCGCGTCACCGGTCCTCAGTTCGATCACGCGCGCCTTGCCCGGCGCGTCCGCGACACGGACCAGTTTGCCGCCCGTCGGCTGCCACTCGCCGTCCAGCCGGAACGGCCCGTTGCCGACCGGCCGCCGCGCGAACCCCGCCCAGTCACGCGAAGCCAGTGCCGACGCGGGCAGCGGGACCAGCGCGGGCGAGGAGAGCAGCGCCGGGACCTGGCCGGACGGCCGGTCGAGCACGAGCCGGATGGTCAGCGGGTCCGGCGCGGTGATCTCCTTGGCTCGCAAGAGATCCTTGACCACCCGCGACGCCTGCCACTGCTCCGTGCCGATGGTCTTCCAGGTGTCCACATAGGACTGAGCGGTCACCGGGGTGCCGTCGTGGAACTTCCCGCCGTCCTTGAGCTTGACCGTCCACGTGATCCGATCGGTGCTGGTGAACGATTCGGCCGCCCGCGGCGTCGACTCTCCCGTCGCCGGGTCGTAATCGGCCAGCGGCGTCCACAGCGCTCCGGCGAGCATTCGCCCGGACTGGTCGTGGACGTCGGCGGGCAGCAGCGTCACCGGGGCGGCCAAGCCCACGCGAAGGATGTCCGGTGCGGGCGGTTCGCCGGATTCCGTGCAGCCCGCGGCGACCAGGGCGGCGGCGAGGAGCGGGGCCAGAAGACGCAAGCGCATGGTCATGTCATAGCAGTCTCACGCCGACCATCGGCGGTTGTGCCGGGCAAAGTGATGATCATAGGCTGAGGAGACCAGCCTGGGAGGTTTCTGTGCGAGGAAACTGGTTGCTCCGGTCGTGCCTGGCGCTCACCACGGTCACCGCGACCCTGATCGCCACCGGCCTGCCCGCCGCCGCTTGCGGTGAGGAGGACAAGCCCGCCAGTGAGAAGGTCCGGGTCGCGGGCGCCCCCGGCGCGGTGAAGAACGTCAAGGCCGTCGGCAACGTGCCCGACGCGCAAGGCGCCATCGCCATGGGGTTCCTGCAGTACGGCAAGCGTGACGTCATGGCGGTTTCCGGCGAGTTCGGCCTGAAGGTCTACGACCTCACGAAGAACCCCGCCGCGCCGAAGCTGATCGGTGAAGTCAGCCTTCCCGGCCTGTGGGAGACCGAGGACACCGAGGTCGACGTCAAGCGCAAGCTCGTCTTCCTCGCGCGGGACCCGCGGGCCTACGGCGGCACCACGCAGACCGGCGAGTCCGGCATCTACATCATCGACCTGAAGAACCCGGACAAACCGGCCATCCTGAGCTACACCAAGGTGCCCGCCGGCCACACGACCAGCTGCGTCGACGACTGCCGGTACCTGTGGACCGGCGGCCCCGCGAAGGCCGCGAACCAGCCCGCGGACTGGGGCGGCCGCCCGATCTGGGTGACCGACATCCGCGACCCGCGCAACCCCAAGACGTTCCCGAACCCGATCGAACTCGCGCGCAACGACGGCAAGACCGACTACGTGCACGACGTCCAGGTCGACGGCGAGGGCGTGGCGTGGGTGTCCGGACGAGGTGGCGTCCGCGGCTACTGGACCAACGGCTACCACCGTGATCCGGTACAGGGCAAGGTCCGCCGCGCGACGGCGTTCGATCCGGTGCCCTATGCGGGCGGCGGGATCGAGGAGACGGCGGCGCCGTCGAAGTTCATGCACAACAGCTTCCACCCGGCGGGACACCGCTCGGCCGACGGCGCCGACTCGAACCGCTGGCACGGTCGCGACCTGATCTACGCCACCGAAGAGAGCTTCCTCGACGGTTGCGCCGGTGACGGCGTGCTGACGATCTCGTCGCTGCAGAACTCGTACAACGGCGAAGGCTGGCGTTCGACTCCGGAGAAGCCGTTCCGCCTCAAGTCCGTCGGCACCTGGAGCGTCGCCGGGCAGGAAGGCAGCGACCCGGCGACGGGTGACTGCTCCGCGCACTACTTCGACGTCCGCGGCAAGGTCCTCGTGCAGTCGTTCTACACGCAGGGCACGCGTTTCCTCGACGTGAGCGACCCGACCGACCCGAAGCAGATCGCCTACTTCCGCCCGGCGGACGCCAGCGCGTGGGCGCCCTACTGGCACAAGGGTTACGTCTATGTCGCCGACAACACTCGCGGAATCGACATCCTGAAGCTCACGGCCTGAGTCAAGATGTCCCCATGCGCACCATGGGGAAGACGTTGGGGATCACGGCCGCGGTCGTCCTGATCGCGGCCTGTGACCCGGCACCGCCGGAAGAAGCGGCCGTCCGCACCGATCCGGCGCCGGTCGCCGAGACCTTCCCGGAGGTCGGCGAGATCGTCGAGGCGTCCTGGGTCGAGGAGAAGCTGGGCGCCGCCGAAGGCCGTGTCGCGGCACCCGGTCCGACCGACTACCGGCTGTCCGCCCTGGTGAAGCTCGGACCGGGCGCGGCCCGGAAAGTGCGGAGCGACCACGAATGCCACGCCGGTGTTCCGGCGGTACCTGAGCCCTTGAAGGGGCTCGTGCCGTCCGGGGTGGCGTGGCTTTCCTGCGAGCTGCCCGCGAACGGCAAGGCACGGGCCGCGTTCGTGGTCGACGGCTCCGAACAGGCTTTCCTGACGTCGACGACGATGTGACAGACCCGTGCGGAGTCGTTGATCAGCGGTCATGGTGGCGGCATGATCCGTTTCTAGCTTGGCGCCATGACCACCTTGCTCGAACGGGTCCCGGTGCCCGTCCCCGGGAAGACCCCGCGGCGAAGCGTCACGGCGCTGTTTGGGATCGCCGTCCTCGTCGCCGGATACACCGGGTTCCGGCTGCCGGGGGAGTGGGCGGCGACCCTGCAGGCCGTGTCCCTGACCGACGGTTTCCACCGGCGTTTCCTCGTCGGCACGCTCCTGAAGCCGTTCGGGCACGACTACCTGGTCTTCGCGGTCGCGAGTTTCGTCGTCCTCGGTGCGGTGCTGGCTGCCGTGGCGCTCGCCTTCTTCCGCGGCCGCACCGAAAGCCGGCGGCTGCTGATCGTCGCCTGGCTCCTGCTGCCGACCGGCGGCTACCTGTTCCACGAGGTCGGCTACCTCGACCAGGTGCTGTATCTCCTGCTGTTCGGCGCGCTGTGGGCGTTGCACCGGAACAGGACGGCGCTCGCGAGCGCGACGATGGCGCTTTCGGTGACTGTGCACGAGATCGCGCTGCTCACCGTGCTGCCGATCTTCGGGTTCGCCCTGCTGCGGACGGCTCCGTTCCGGCGCGCGTGCGCACTGCTCGCTCCGGCCGCGGTGCTCGGCCTGGGGATTCTCGCGCTGCCGCCCGTCGCTCCCGACGCCGTCGACGGTCTCCGGCGTTCACTGTCCACAGCGGACTTCGCCTACCGCGCCGACGCGCTGAACCTGTTCGGGCGCACCCAGACCGAAAGCTGGCGGCTGTACTCGATCACCGGTGTCCTGCTCTATCTGCTGCCGATCGCGGCCGTGGTGATCGGCGGCTTCCTTTTCCTGCACCGTCCGACGCTCGCGGCCGCGGTGCCCGTCGCCGCGATCGGGGCACCGGCGCTGCTCGCGTTCGGCGGCTGGGACGACGCACGCTGGGGATTCCTGCTGGTCACCGGCTTCGTCGTCGTGGTGTGGCTCTGGCTCGATCACCGCGAGCTGAAGCTGTCCCAGCTGGGCGTGCTGACCGCGCTCCTG
The DNA here is from genome assembly GCF_000342005.1 of Amycolatopsis decaplanina DSM 44594. Classification (GTDB taxonomy): domain Bacteria; phylum Actinomycetota; class Actinomycetes; order Mycobacteriales; family Pseudonocardiaceae; genus Amycolatopsis; species Amycolatopsis decaplanina. The sequence continues at coordinate 13,661 of NZ_AOHO01000074.1, read as the reverse complement.
CTGATCCTCACCCACGTCCCGATGCCGTACTTCGACGGCTACGCGCCACGCGGGCTCACGCTGGTGATTCCCGTGGAAGACTTACGGTGAAGACGGCGCCGCGGTCGTTGTGCACGGTGATCTCACCGCCGTGGATCAGCGCGTTCTCGCGGGCGATCGACAACCCGAGCCCGCTGCCCTCGGTCGCCTGGCGCGCGTGATCGCCGCGCACGAACCGGTCGAACAGGATCGGGCGTAACTCGTCGGGCACCCCCGGCCCGGAGTCGGCGACCCGGATCGTCACCGAGTCGGAAAGGCCTTCCAGGGACACGGTGATCGGGGTCCGGCCATACCGTTCGGCGTTGACCAGCAGGTTGCACACGATGGTGTGGACACGGCGCGGGTCGGCGGAGACGGTCGTGTCGCCGGTGCTCGTCACCTGGACGGGCGTCTCCGGCACGCTCACCTCGATCGCGTCCTCGACGAGGGCGGGCAGGGCCACGAGTTCGGGGCGCAGGTCCGCGGAACCCGCGTCGAACCGCGAGATCTCCATCAGATCCTCGACGAGCCGTGTCAGCCGCCGGGCCTGCGTGCCGAGCAACTCGGTCGCGCGGGTCCTGATCTCGGGGCTGGCGTTGTCGAGGGTGTCGACCGTGGCGACCATCGACGCGAGCGGGGTCCGCAGGTCGTGGGCGACGTCGGCGACGAACCGCTGCTGCTGGCGGTCCTTGGCGCGCAGCTCCTCGATCGCCGTGCCGACCCGATCGGCCATCGTGTTGAACGACGCGGCGAGGTCGGCGAGTTCGTCGCGGCCCTTCACCGGGACACGCACGTCGAAGGCGCCGCCGCCCAGTTCGCGGGCGGCGGAGGCCACTCGCAGCACCGGCCGCCGGATCCGGCCCGCCGCGAAGACGGCGGCCGCCACGCCGAGGACGGTGACACCGAGCGCGATCCACGCCAGCTTCCACCGCTGTGCGGCCAGATCCTGCTCGAAGGTGGTGAGGTCGAAGAACTGCACCACCCAGTACGCGACGAAGTTCGCGCTCACCACGAGGAGTCTGCGGCCGGTCGCCGGATCGGTCGTGATCGTCGACAGCAGCTTTCCCGGGCCGGTGGTCCGCAGGAGGACCACGTCCTGCACGCTTTCCAGCGCGGCTCGCCGGTCGGGAGGATTCGCGTTCTTGTCGCCCGTCGTCCAATCGAGGCTTCGCGACGAGGACTTGACGATTTCGGGAGGTCCTTCGGGCGCCTTGAAGTCGTCGTTGGTCAGCTGGGGATGGCTCGTGACGAGCATCCAGTCCACCGCCGCCGTGTCCATCCCCTGGGAGAACAGCTCCAAGGCCCGCGGGTTGCCCGCCATGAACTGTTCGAGATGGGGCCATGCCTGTCCGAACATCGCCCCGAACGACGTCTTCGCCGCGGCGGTGAACCTGTCGAGCGCGTCGTCCTCTTGGATTTTGGCCGCGCTGAAGGCCATCAAGACCGTCGCCGTCGTGGTCACCACCACGACCGCCGCGGTCACCCGGGCACGGAGTCCGAACCTCATTCGCTCACCACCCGGTAGCCGAGCCCGCGCACGGTCTTCAGGACCACGGGATTCGCCGGATCGTCCTCGATCTTCGCCCGCAGCCGCGCGACCGCCGCGTCGACGATCCGCGAGTCGCCGACGTAGCCGTAGTCCCAGACTCGTTTCAGCAGCGTCTGCCTGCTCAGTACCTGGTTGGGATGTTCGGCGAACTCGACGAGCAGCCGGATCTCGGTCGCCGTCAGGGCGAGTTCGACGCCGTCGCGGGTCACGCTCATCGCGGCCGCGTCGATCTCCAGCCGTCCCACCCGCAACTGACCGGCCGACGGCCCGGGAGCGGTGACGGCACGCCGTCCGATCGCCTTGATCCGTGCGTCGATCACCCGCGGTTCGGCGGGTTTGACCACGTAGTCGTCGGCGCCGCATTCCAGCCCGGCGACGATGTCGATCGGGTCGCCGCGGGCGGTCAGCAGGACCAGCGGCAACCGGCTGCGCGCGCGGATCCGGCGGCACACCTCGAAGCCGTCCATCCCGGGCAACATGACGTCGAGCAGGACGAAGTCGAGTTCGAGCCGGTCGGTGAACAGCGCCTCCAGCGCCCGCTCCCCGGTCGGCGCGACGACGACATCGTGCCCGAGTGCCTTCAGCGCGAGTGTGAGCGCTTCGGCCAGTGCTACGTCGTCCTCGACGAGCAGGATGCGCGGCATGGTTCTCCCAAGATCGAAAGGCTCACCGATCGTAAGGGCGCTCTGTCGCACTCGCCCGGATCCGCGGCGGAACCGTCGCAGAGCCGTGCGGTCTCGTCACAAACCCCGGTTCTCTGTTTCACTGTCGTATTCGCGAGCGAGGGGGAACCATGTCGGTCGAGGTGGGGAAAGACCATGCGGGAAAACGCGCGTCCGGCTACTTCGGGTTCTCCGACGTAGCGGTGATCGCGGCCGGTGCGGTTTCCGGCGCGGTCGGTGCCTACGCCTACTACAGCGAGCCGCTACGGCCACTGGCTCACAGCTTCACCCTTTGGATCGTGCTGATCGTCGCGGTCGTCCCCGGGATGCCCAGGCGGCGGGCGGTGGCTCGAGCGGGCTGCGCGCTGATCGCGGCGGTACTCGCGTTCTCTTGAGGGGTAAGGCAAGGGTGGCGTGGTGTCGGGGTGTGTCGCGAAAGCCACTTTCGCGACGTTGGATGTCCCGAAAGTGGCTTTCGCGACGTTGGCGGAGGCAGGGAGCCTTCACGCACTTCAGGTGACCTAAGCGGCGGACCGTGGTGGGCTCGTGAGTGGCAGGGACGGTTCTAACCGTCCCTGCCATTCACGAGTCTCGTCACCAGGACATGCCACCTTTGCCCTACCCCTCGATATCTCGGTAATCGGATCGACCTGCCGACGCTCGTGCTGTGGTGTGGTCTGGCGGTTGCCGGTGGCCTCGCCGCCGGACTGCTGTTCCAGGCGGTGGGGCGACCCGATCGTCACGGCACCGTGGCCACCGCGGCGGTCGTGGGCCTGCTGGTCGCCGACCTCGTCCGGCGGTCTGACCGTTCCGGTGTCGGAACCTTGTCGGTCGCGACGGCGATCGCGATCGTGTTCGTGGCCTGGCGGGGAATTCGTTCGCCCCGGCAGGCCGCCCAGGTCGCCCTCGTCGCGCTGCCGATGGGACTTGCCGGCATCGTGGTCGTGTCGGCGCCGGACTTTCTCGAGCTGCTGTTCGCGAACCTCAGTTCTTGAGCTTGGCGTTCCAGGCCGTCAACGTCAGCTTGCCCGTGGTCCCGAGGTCGGTGTCGACCGTGATCCGCTGCTCCGGATCGCCCTTCGCGGCCGCGACCGTCACATAGGCGCCCGCCTCCGGCGAACCCACGGTGACGGTGTTCGACCACGAGACGACCGACAGCAGCGTGCCGCCGGGCCGGACCGTCTGCGGGCTGACACCGGGATCGATCGCCATGTACGACGTCCCGTGCTCGACCTCCACCGCCATCGGCCGCTTTTCCTTGTCCAGCAAGCGGACTTCGGGGTAACCGGTGATCGTGCGCGGTGTCGTGCCGCAATTGGTGAGGGTGAGCACGACCGCGCGATGGCCCAGCGCGGCCTCGACCGGTCCGGACTTCACCGTGACCCCGGTGTCGAGGCAGCCCGCCGGTTCGACTTCGCCCGGCACGGGCGTGTGCACCGTCGGCGGGGCCGGCGGTGGTGGCGGCGGAGGCGCACTGCACCCCGCCACCACCAGCGCCGTCCCGGCCGATGTCAAGATCGCTTTCCCCAGCACGACTGAACCGTACTGGGTCGGCGAATTCAGGCCAGCAGCTCCTGCAACTCGGTGACGGCCGCGGCGAGTTCCGTCGCGAACAGTTCCATCTCGTGCGCCACGTGCTTCGGCGTGCACAGGTAGATGTTGAGGCTGTCCGGCAGGAGGACGTACGCGACGCCGATGCATTGCGGGCTGGTCGACCCGAAACCGAAGTACCGGATGTTCACCGACGGAGCCGAGCTGGTGCTCAGGTAGTCGTTGCGCATCTTCAGCCAGCCCGGAGACGAGTACAGCGCCGGAGAGTCCTCGACGCCGCGCCGTTTCTGGATCAGCTGCAGCTCCCACAGGTGCTGCTCCGGCGCGTCACCCGCCTGGCATTCCTTCGCCCGCGTGACGTGCTTCGCGGCCGCCGCGCGGAAGGCCGCTTGACGCGTCTGCCGGTCGGCCTGCGGGTCGTCCATCACCTGGACGAACCACTGCACCTCGGGCGTCACCACACGCATCGCTTCGGTGCGCCCGTTCTGGTACTGCCGCGTCGCGATCGACTCGTACGTCGCGCCGGTGATCCCCTTCGCCCGCTTGTGCGCGAGCTGGTACGCCATCTGCGCGAAGGCGTCCGGGGACATCCCCAGCTCCTTCGCCCGCTTCGCGCCGAAGTCGGTGAAGGACACCGTCTTCGTAGCGGTCGCGTCGGCGTACGCGGCGAAAGACGCCGCAGCGGCACGGGCGTCCTCGCGCAGCGCGTCACCCAGGACGAACTCGATGACCTCGGACGCCGGGACGCCGTCGGCGGGCGGCCGCTCCAGCCGTGAACCGCTCAGCAGCGCGTCGGTGAACCCGAGGATCGTGGTCCCGTCCAGTTCGCAGTGCTCGACGTTGATCCCCGCCGTGCCGTCCTCGAACACGATCAGCGACACGGCCTTGTCGAACCACCGGTTCCCGCTGTCGCCGTGCAGCAGCTTGTCGCACGCCTCCTGCGTGTCCGCCGGTGTGAAGTCCTCCAAGCACAGGCAGAACAACGCCGTCTCGATGTCGTCGAGCGCGGACGCGTTCCCCGCGGCCAACAACGCTTCACGCGTCGCCGCCCACTCGGCCCTGGCCTTGGTGGTGAAATGCCCGGCGGCGGTCTGCGGGTCCTCGGCGAAATTCTCCGACTTCACGATCGCCTGCAGCCCCGCGACCAGCTGTTCGGGGGAGTACGGGCGGCCGTCCGGCGCGATGACGTCCATCCGGAACGGGGTGTCGCGGTGGAAGACCACGATGTGCCGCGCCCTCGACGGCCCCGGCCAGTCCTCGCGGTACGGCGTGCGCGCGGTGTCCTGCACCTTGCCGGGGATCCGCGTCGCCGAGAACAGGAACTTGTGCTGCACCATCGACTGCGGCTGCCCGCGCAGCACGATCGGCGGCACCAGTTCCTCGTCGAGCTTGAGCTTGTAGTCCACCGCCGACGCCGCCAGTTCGGCCGCGCGCTCCAGCTGCCCCAGCGGGGATTCGGAGAACAGGAAGAAGAAGTTCGCGTTGAGCGCGATCCGGTCGCGGCGGCCGAGGTAGCGGTACGGCCAGAAGGTGTCGAGCCAGCTGCGGACGCCTTCACGGTTGTCGTAGGCCTCGAGCGCGCTCTGCAGTTCGTGTGCCGGGCTGCCTTCCGCGAGGAAGTCGGCGACGGCGCCTTCGGTCTCCGCGAGTTCGCCGGGCGTGAGCAGCGGCGAGCACCACTCGAGGAACCGGCGGCAGGTGTCCTCCAGGCTGGGGACGGGGACCCGCGGCAGGATGTCCTCGTTGCCGAACGTGCGGGTGGACGGTTCCGGACTGCTCACGATCATCCTTGATCTCGAAGGGGAAGGGTGTTCAGCGCGGAGGCGAGTTCTCCCGCCGCGCCGTTCGGGCGGGAGACGAACAGCCGCGCGTACAGCCGGCCTTCCGTTTCCAGCCCACGCGGGTCGACGCCCGCGACGGACAGATTGTCCAGGATCTGCGCCTGTTCCTCATCCGAAGCGAATCTCCGCTGCCGGAAGACGCCTTCCACCCCGGTCGTGTCGTAGTCCAGCTCGCCGAGGCTCTCGGCGACAGGAGCGTAGGAGAACATCCGCAGGACGAAATGCGCCATCCACGGCCGGTTTTCCCGCGCGATCCGCACGAGGGTCTTCTCGGTGACGTAGCCGACGCAGCCGGTCGAGATGACGATGTCGACCTCGGACAGCAGCGCGCGCCGTTCCTCTGTCGGCTCTTCGTTCTCCAGATCGGCGTGGATCGCTTCGTCGATGAAGCCCGCGGCGAGCGCGTAGTCCAGAGCGGGAGCGGAGGCGTCGAGGCCGATGAAGCGGACTTCGTCGCAGACGGCGACCCTCTCGACCATCCGGCGATCGCGCACGATCAGTTCGTCCCGGCTCAGCGACGAGGCGGACGCATAGTGCTCGTACAGCCGCTCCATCGAGGTGTCACAGCGGTACAGCGCCGCGTTGACGCCGTAGGAACAGCCGAGGTCGAGCACCGTCGGTACCTTGACGCCGGCTTCGGTGCGGTACTCGTCGATCAGTTTCGTGAAGTAGGCCTTGGCCTGCTGGGGGATGTCGTAGTCCAGCCGGCGCAAGGTGCCGAAGAAGGGGCGTGGATCGGGAGCGGTGTAGATGTGATCGAAATTGATCTTGCCGGTCGAATCCAATGGCACGGCCATGCTCCTGACTCAGTCGAGCAGCTGATCGCCCCGGACGGCCGTCGAGGCGACGTGTTCCGGCAGGACCCGGCCGAACAGCTGTCTCGTCCGTTCCGGACTGCCGATGACCCCAGGACGCTCGCTGTACGCGAAGATCGCGGAATGGCGGGCGGTTGCCCCTCGAACACTACTCACGCGGTGCAGCGCGAAGCGTCCGCGAAACAGCTGAAGATCGCCGGGACGCAGAGTGAGCCGCCGGATCAGGTGATCCCCTTCGCCCGCCAGGACGGCACGGACGTCGTCGAAGTTCTCCGCCGTTTCGGAGCGGATGTTCGGGCAGTATTCGAAGACACCGCCGTCGGCCGCTTCTTGCGTGAGCATGCTGACCGTGTACTCGTTGGTGTCGAAATGCCATGGATGCGAGCGGCCGGGTTCGATCACGTTGAGCACCAGTCCGGACAGCGGATCGGCGAGTTCGTGGAGTTCGGGCAGTTCGAAACAGTCGGCCACGAACCGCTGGAACTCGCGGCTCGAGTACAGCTGCTGGATCACCGCGTCCGCCGGGATCCGATCGCGCGCCACGAAGGCGTTGCCGCGTTCCATGATCGTGCGGCCGGGATGATCCTCCGGCAGCGGAGTGTCGATGGCGATGTTGTAGGCGTTGACGCGCTCGACCTTCGCGTATGCCTCCGGAGCGATCTTCGCGCCTTCGTCGCGAAGGACGTCACGCAACTCCGGGCGGATGAAGTCGGCCAGCACACTGCAGCCCGTTTCCCGCAGTTCGGCGCGAGTCCGGGAAACGATTTCGCGCCACACCGGGCTTCCAGGTTCGGACAACGGATAGCGGGCGGTGTCGGCCATCTGGACTGCGCTCGCGGTCATCGACGTCCTCTCGGCTGCCCGGAAGTGATCCTCGGGTTTAGCACAGAAAACGCCCGCGACCCCCGCGCCTTGTGAGCGGTGCCACACGGAACGTGACGGCCTCCTTTCCCGCGCCGTACGCGGGTAAGGGGGCCGTCGCGAACTTTTCGTCAGCTGGTGACAAGCGGCAACAGCGGTCGGCGCACCGCGGTCGCGACACCGTCGGACGCCTGGGCCGCGGCGATCCGCTCGGCTGTCGGCGTGCCGTACTCGGTGGTCCGCTGCCGCAGCGGACGGCCCAGCGGCTCGACCATCGCGCGCATGTCACTGATCGTCTTGTACGACCCGTTGGCCGCACCCGCCATCCGGCTGATCGTCTCCTCCATCAGCGTCCCGCCGATGTCGTTGACCCCGCCCTGGAGCACCGCGCGGCTGCCTTCCTCACCGAGTTTCACCCAGGAACTCTGGATGTTGTCGATCGTCCCGTGCAGCAGCAGCCTGGCCAGCGCGTGCACCGCGCGGTTCTCGCGCAGCGTCGTGCCCGCCCTGGCGAGCCCGGCCAGGTAGATCGGGGAGCTCTGGTGGATGAACGGCAGCAGCACGAACTCGCTGAACCCGCGCCGCCCGTTGCGCTCCAGGCCTTCCCGCTGCAGTTTCGCCAGCAGCTTCAGATGCCCGACCCAATGCGCCGGGGTGTCGACATGGCCGTACATCATCGTCGACGTCGTGGTGATGCCGAGTTTGTGCGCGGTGGTGACGACGTTGATCCATTCCGACGTCGGCAGCTTGCCCTTCGTCAGCACCCAGCGGACGTCGTCGTCGAGGATCTCCGCGGCCGTGCCCGGCAGCGAGTCGACGCCGGCTTCCTTCGCGCGCGCCAGCCAGTCCTCGATCGAGAGGTTCGTCCGCGAGGCGCCGTTGACGACTTCCATCGGCGAGTACGAGTGCAGGTGGATGTCCGGCTGACGGCGTTTCACCTCCGCCGCGAGGTCGAAATACGCCGTGCCCGGCAGATCCGGGTGGATGCCGCCCTGCATGCAGATCTCGGTCGCGCCCGCGGCCCAGGCCTCGTCGACCCGGTCACCGACCTGCTCCAGCGAGAGCGTGTACGCGTCGGCGTCGGTACGCCGCTGGGCGAACGCGCAGAACCGGCAGCCGGTGTAGCAGACGTTGGTGAAGTTGATGTTGCGCGTGACGACGAAGGTGATGTCGTCGCCGTTCACCTCGCGACGCAGGTCGTCGGCGATCTTGGCGAAGGCGTCCAGCTCCGGCCCGTCGGCGTGCAGCAGTGCCAGCGCCTCGTCGTCCGACAGCCCGGCGGGGTTCTTTTCCGCGCTGCGCAAGGCATCTCGGATGTCGGTGTCGAACCGCTGCGGCCCGGTCTTGATGTTGCCCTTGATCTCGGCCCAGTCGCCGTAGACCGAGTCGAAGTCGCTGCGGCGGTCTTCCGTGCGCCCGACCGTGTCGACCTCGACGTGCAGATCGGTGCGCCCGGCCTCCTTCCAGCCGCCGTCCGGCTCCTGCCACGGGATGCCCACCGGGATCGCCTCTTCGATCGCGAGCCCGGTCTCGGTGTCGGTCAGCGGGGCGAGGTGCGCGTTCATCCGCGGGTCCAGCCACGGCTCGCCCGCCTTGACGTACTCCGGGTAGATCGGCAGCCGCTCGCGGACGGTGAACCCGAGGGCCTCGGTGCGGCGTTTGAGCTCGTCGATCTGCGGCCACGCGCGTTCGGGGTTCACGTGGTCGGGGGTCAGCGGCGAGACGCCGCCCCAGTCGTCGATACCCGCGTTCAGCATCAGTTCGTACTGCCGGCCGATCAGGTTCGGCGGCGCCTGGATGCGCATGCGCGGCCCGAGCACCAGCCGCGCGACGGCGATGGTCGCGGCGAGTTCTTCGAGATCGGCGTCCGGGGTCGCGCGCATCTTCGTGTCCGGCTTCGCGCGGAAGTTCTGGACGATGACTTCCTGGATGCCGCCGTAGGTCTTCGCGACCTTGCGGATGGCGAACAGCGCGTCGGCGCGTTCGGAGAAGTTCTCGCCGATGCCGATCAGGATGCCCGTGGTGAACGGCACCGAACTGCGGCCGGCGTCCTCCAGCACCCGCAGGCGAACGTCGGGGTCCTTGTCGGGCGAGCCGTAGTGCGGGCCGCCCTTCTCGGTGTACAGCCGCTTCGCCGTCGTCTCCAGCATCATGCCCATCGACGCCGAGACCGGCTTGAGCCGTTGGAAGTCCTGCCAGGTCAGCACGCCGGGGTTGAGGTGGGGGAGGAGACCGGTCTCCTCCAGTACCCGGATCGCCATCGCCCGGACATAGGACAGCGTGTCGTCGTACCCGTGCGCGTCGAGCCAGTCCTTCGCCGCCTTCCAGCGGTCCTCCGGACGGTCGCCGAGGGTGAAGAGCGCTTCCTTGACCCCCATCTCGGCACCCTTGCGGGCGATGTCGAGGACCTCGTCGGGGGAGAGGAACGGCGATTCGACGCGGCCGGGGACGGTCGCGAAAGTGCAGTAGCCGCATCGGTCCCGGCACAGCCGGGTCAGCGGGATGAACACCGAGCGGCTGTAGGTGACCACGCCGGGACGGCCCGCCGCGACGAGTCCGGCGTCGCGGACGCGGGAGGCGTGCTCGGACAGCGTCTCGAGGTCGTCGCCGCGCGCCTGGAGCAGGATCGAGGCCTCGGTGATGTCGAGGGTCTTCCCGTCGCGCGCCCTGGCGAGCGCCCGGCGCATCGCCGAGGTGGTGGGGGCGTTCGCGTCTGCATCCGATGCCATTCCCGCACGCTATGGCCGGACTCGCTCCACCTGCCAGTGTGCATCCCGCCACCGCGTCACCCACGTGGGTGTGGTCACTGTTTCCGCTGGTCAGAGCAGGATCTTGGTTGCCGATCAGTGGGCCGGAGTGTATTACCTAAAGTGTGGCTTCGGTGATCGGCAAGAAGGTCGGCGGGCGGACGTACTACTACCTCGTCACCTCCGCGCGGGTCGACGGCGAGCCCAGGGTGGTGTCGCAGCGTTACCTCGGCACGGCCGAGGAGATCGGGCGCGCGATGGACGGCGACGTCTCCGCCCCCGGCGAAGCGCGTCACCGGACCTTCGGTGACGTCGCGGCGGTGTGGGCCACTCTGCGACGGCTCGACTTCGTGCGCCGGGTCGACGAAGCCGTCGGAGCCCAGCGCGCCGCCACCACGCTGGGGACGCATCTCGCGCTCGCCGTCCTGCACCGGGCGACAGCGCCCGAAACGCCCTTGGCCGACTGGTGGCGCGACGGCGTCGCCAGGGAATTCGTCCAGGCCGACCTTCCGAATCACTGGCGGGCGCTGCAACGCCTCACGCCGGAACGGATCACGCGGATCGAGACCGCGGTCGCCGGCGCCGTGCTCTCCTGGCTGGGGACGGGCAACGCCGCGCTCGCCGTCGACGTCCCGCGGTTCGCCACCTTCACCACGGCCGATCCCTGCCGCTGCGAACTCGCCGGGCTCGGCCTGGTGGTGACCAAGGACGGCGCGATCCCGCTGGCGTCGCACGCGTACCCGAGGGAAGCGGCGCCGCCGTTCGCCGCGCTCGCCGACGACCTTCGCGAGCGGCACCCGAATGGCGAGGTGACGCTGGTCTTCACCGCGGGCCAGGCCGCGCAACTGGACCTCGGACGGCATTTCGTCGGCGCGCTCCCGCTCTCGGAACACCCGGACCTGCTGGCGAAACCGCCGTCCGCGCGCGAGCCCGTCGACCCGGAGCGCTTCGCCGGGCTGACCGCCCTGGACACCAGGGCCGTGGTCGCGGGCGTGCGGCGGCGCGTGATCCTGACCCATTCGGAAACCCTGCACAACGCGCAGGCCCGCGCGTTCGGCGAGGAACTGGGCACCGCGACCCGCGAACTCGCCGGCCTCGACGCCGCACTGGCCGCGGGCACGTACCGGGGTGACCGGCGCCAGGTGAACGCCGAAATCGCGCGGATCACCCGCGGCCGTCGCGTCGAACGCGTTCTCTCACCTTCGCTGACGGGTACGAAACCGGGGGAGATCCGGCTGACCTGGAAGGTCGACGACGCCGCCGTGTCGCGGTTGCACGACGAGTTCTTCGGCAAACAGGTGCTGGTCACCGATCACGACTGGCCGGTGTCCGAGGTCGTCACCGCGTATCGGGCCCGGACCCACCTCGACTCGACGTTCCGCTGGCTGACCGGTCCCGCTGTCGCCGGCCCGGCCCCGCGCTGGGACTGGACCCCGCATCGGATCGCGGTGCACACCCTGGTCACGGTGCTCGCGTCCACGGTCACCCACCTCATGCGGCGCGAGGCCGACCGCGCCGGGATGAACCTGTCGGTCCGCGAACTGATGGACAGCCTGGCCGGGATCGGGGAGACGGTGCTGCGCTATCCGTCGACAGGAGGCCGCCCGCGGACGCGGCGCCTGCTGACCGAGCGGAGCCCGGAACAGCAGGCGCTCTTCGACCTCTTCGGCCTCGGCTCTTAGTTCTCCCGGTGGATGTGCAGCGCGGAGAAGCTCTGCACCACCGGCATCAACTCGATGACGTTGATGTTCACGTGCTCCGGCTGCGAAGCCGCCCAGAAGACGGACTCGGCCACGTCGGCGGCCGTCAGCGGCGTCGTGCCCTTGTAGACGTTGTCGGCCTTGCTCTGGTCGCCCTCGAACCGGACGACGGAGAACTCCGTACCGCCGACCAGACCGGGCTCGACGTTGGTCACCCGGACGCCGGTGCCCTGCAGGTCCGCGCGCAGGTTCAGGCTGAACTGGTGCACGAACGCCTTGGTCGCGCCGTACGCGTTGCCGCCGGGGTAGGGGTAGCTGCCCGCGACCGACCCGATGTTGATCACGTGCCCGCGGCCGCGCTCGACCATGCCGGGCAGCAACGCGCGGGTGAGGTGCGCGAGTCCCTTGATGTTCGTGTCGATCATCTGGTCCCAGTCGTCGAGCTTCGCCCGATGGGCGGGTTCGAGCCCCTTCGCGAGGCCGGCGTTGTTGACCAGCAGGTCGACCTCGGCGAACTCGGCGGGCAGCGTGCCGGGGAGCGCGGCCACCGCGTCGGCGTCCCGGACGTCGAGCTCGAAGGGGAGGACGTTCTCGCCCAGCTCGTCGGCCAGCTTGTCGAGCCGGTCCTTGCTGCGCGCGGCCGCGACGACCTTGGCGCCGTCGGCGGCGAACCGGCGGACGATCTCGACGCCGAACCCGGCGCTGGCGCCGGTCACGAAAACGGTCTTCTGGGACATGGAAAGCATCAAGCGATCTCTTTCAAGAATTGGGCGAACACGGTGTTGAACTCGGCCTCGCGCTCCAGGTTAGGCATGTGGGCGGCGCCCTCGATCACCGCCAGGGTGGAGCCGGGGATCAGCTCGTGCATGAGCTCGGCGTCCGAGACGGGGGTGAACTCGTCCTCGGTCCCGACGACGATCAGGCTTGGCACGGTGACCTTCGTGAGGCTGTCCCGGTAGTCCGGGCGTTCGGCCCGTCCCCTGAGCGCGGCCGCCGCTCCTTCCGGGGGAGTCGTGCGCATCATCTCGAGGACGTGCGCCGCCACGTCCGGCATCGTGCGGACGTTGTCAGGGGCGACCATCTTGGTGAGCACCTCGTCGGCGTACCAGCCAATGCCCTCGGCGAGGACCCGGTCCGCCGTCTCGTTGCGGACGCGCTTGCCCTCCTCTGTCTCCTCCTGTGGGGAGGTGTCGGCGAGCAGGAGCCCTGCGACGCGTTCGGGGTAGGTCCGGTGGAACTCCATGACGATCTGCCCGCCCATGGAGAGGCCGCCGAGCACGAAGCGCTCGAGACCGAGGTGGTCGACGAGGCGGGCGATGTCCTGGGCGAAGACGTCGAGCCTGTTCTTCGCGTCGTGTGGCGGCTTGGTCGTCTCCCCGTACCCGCGGAGGTCCGCCGTGATGACCCGGTAGCCCTCCCGGCTGAACCGTTCGGCCTGGGGACGCCACATCGAACGGTTGAAGGGGTGGCCGTGGACGAGGACGACGGGCAACCCGGTGCCGAGGTCGTCGTAAGCGACGGAGATGCCGTCGAGTTCCGCAGTGCTCATGAGCCCGACGCTAATCGGAGCAATCAGTGGGATCAATACGGTGCAATGTATTCGGAGCAATGTTCTTGCCCGCGAGTTCACCTGGGGTCTCCCGGGGCGATCGCCGCGTGATCGCCGGGTCTGGGCTCATTTAAGGCCTCTGACCTGCGCGAATGTCGTTAAGGTACCCCCCTGTTTTCGGGGGTTTCCGGCCATGTAAAGTTCTCTTCGTCGCCAGGGAAACCGAGCGGCCGACCGGGACACGAACCAAGCTCTCGCCTCAGGCGATTGAGTGGGTGTCCCACCAAAAACTGCTAGAAATAACTGCTTCGGATAAGGCCGCTTGATTGTGGTGCGATTCGGGGTGTGTTGCTTGAGAACTCAACAGT
>NZ_AOHO01000073.1 GCF_000342005.1 Amycolatopsis decaplanina DSM 44594 | reverse complement strand
TAAGCCTGACAGCGCCGATGGTACTGCAACCGAAGGGTTGTGGGAGAGTAGGACACCGCCGGACTAAAATTAATGGGTCTGGGACCTGGTAGAGAACCGAGAGTTCTCCCAGGTCCCAGACCCTTTTTTCATGTCTGCCCTCGCCAAGTGGTAGCAAAGGTCCCTTGCTCTCCCCACGGCGTTGCTCAGCAGCTCTGTCGCCTGACCGCACGTCGGCGCACAGGCGACGAGAAGACCAGCGAAGTTGTCGTCTCCCCATAGCGCTGCATCCGCTCTACGAGTTCCTCCAACTCCGCGGTGTTCCGGCAGGCGACCCGCACCAACCAGCACTCGTCACCTGTGACGTGGTCGGCGTCGAGTACCTGGGGCAACGCAAGGATGGTTTCGCGGAAGCGAACCGTATCCAGGCTCCGCACTTTCGCCCGGACCAACGCCTCGATCGGTAGCCCGAGCTTCGTCAGGTCGACGCTGGCCGCGTACCCGGTGATGACCCCCTTCTCCTCCAGCCGACGAACCCGTTCTGTCACCGCGGGCGCGGACAGCGACACCCGCCGGCCGAGCTCCGAGAAGGTCAGCCGGCCGTCGGACTGGAGCAGTTCGAGTAGCTGCCAGTCGAGATCATCGAGGTTCACAGAACTCCAGGTCGATTGTCAGGCACGCCAGGAATTTCCAGGCTAACCGCCGGCAAGGCTTGGATTCTCCGATGTTGTCGATGATCACCGGTCAGCAGGATTGAGGCATGACGACCGAACCCCGCGTACTGACGTTTCCGGCCTTGGACAGCGCGACCGCGGCCGCGTACCTACGCACCGAACTCGCTCTCGAGGTCGACCCGGATGATCTGGTCCGAGATCTCACCTCTGGTGCTCGGCAGGGGTACGTGATTGTCGAGACCCGAGCTCCCGAAGCTTTTGCGTCGGCTCGCATCCCCGGCGCGATCAATCTCCCGTACCGGGACATGACGCCAGAGTCGGTCAGCGGGCTGGACCGCGAACTCGTCTACGTCTGCTACTGCGAGAGCATCCACTGCAACGCCGCGACCAAGGGAGCCATGAAACTCGCGGAGCTTGGCTTCAAGGTCAAGCGCCTGTCCGGTGGCATCACCGCCTGGCAAGCAGCCGGCTATCCCGTTGACCGGGACGCCTTGGCGCCCGCGCTCACCTTCGCACCCACCCCACGCTGCGCCTGCTGACTCAGGGAAGCAGGGGACCTTTGCTGCCGCCGCCCCGAGTGATAGCAAAGGTCCCCTGCTCTCCCGGCGGTCGTAGGCTGGGGAGGTGACCGCTCCCAAGATGCTCGTCATCCAGCCAGATGAATCAGACCCGATCGGCCCCCTCGGCGATTGGCTCACCGAGGCGGGCGCCGAGCTGGACATCCGGTTGCTGCCCGATCGGACACTCCCCGCCGATCTTGACGGATACACGGGCGTCGTGTGCCTTGGCGGCGGGATGAGCGCCAACGACGACGACGCCCACCCGTGGCTCGCGGACGTGCGGAAGCTTCTTTCGAAGGCTGCGGGCGCGCGGATCCCGACGCTCGCGATCTGTCTCGGCGGCCAGCTCCTGGCGGTAGCGTTGGGTGGCAGCGTCGGCACAGGCGATCAAGGGCCTGAGGTCGGCCCGGGGCTCGTGTCCAAGAAGGACGCTGCGTGGACCGACCCGCTCTTCGCGGACCTGCCGCTCATGCAGGATGTCCTGCAGTTCCACAACGACGCGATCACCCGCCTGCCCGCAGGCGCCGAGCTCCTCGCCTCCTCGCCGCGGTATGCCTACCAGGCCTTCCGATTCGACCGTTGTGCCTACGGTGTCCAGTTCCATATCGAGACGACGCCGGATGTCGTCCTCGACTGGGCAAGGCAGTCGCCGGAAATGGCGGAACTCACCCGGCCGGACGTACTGACCCCGGAAAACCTCGCTCGGGTGCATGCCGATATCACCGAAACCTGGCGACCGTTCGCCCATCGCTTCGTCCGACTGGTGTCCGGTGACCTCGCCCCGGCTGCGGACCGTCAACGTACATTGCCGATGGCTTAACGGTCTATGTCTCAAATACGTATGGGTTGTTAACGCTCGGGTCTTGCTGTCAGGTACCTTGCGAAGGGAGTTTCGAAGGGTTCGGAGGTCGGGGTGGAGCCCTCAGTGTTGGTCGTGCTCGTCGTTGTCACGGCCCTAATTTTCGATTTCACGAACGGGTTCCACGACACGGCCAACTCGATGGCGACGTCGATCGCCACCGGGGCGTTGCGTCCCAAAGTCGCGGTGACGATCTCCGCGGTCCTCAACCTGGTCGGAGCCTTCCTGTCGGTCGAGGTGGCCAAGACCATCTCGAATGGACTGGTCGACGACACCAAGATCGGGCCGGCGATCGTGTTCGGCGGCTTGGTCGGGGCGATCGTGTGGAATCTGATCACCTGGTTCGTCGGACTACCGTCGAGCTCGTCCCACGCGCTGTTCGGCGGACTGATCGGCGCCACGTGGGTGTCGGCCGGAACGGACTCCGTCCATTTCGGAAAGATCGTCGAGAAGGTGCTGGTTCCAGCGGCGCTGTCGCCGGTCTTGGCCGGTCTTGTCGCGATGATCGTGACGTACTTCGTCTACCGGATCTTCGTCCGCCGCGGCCGCACCGCCGGCTTCCGAGTCGGCCAGATCATCTCGGCTTCGCTGGTCTCACTCGCCCACGGTACGAACGACGCGCAGAAGACCATGGGCGTCATCACACTGACGATGATCACCGCCGGAGCCCTCCCCGCCGGGGCCGGGCCGCCGCTCTGGGTCATAGTCAGTGCGGCGCTGGCGCTGGCGCTCGGCACATACCTGGGTGGCTGGCGAATCACTTTCACGCTGGGCAAAGGCCTGACGGACATCGATGGCCCGCAGGGCTTCGCCGCGCAGACCAGTTCGGCGGCGGTCATTCTCGCCTCGACGAACTTCGGCTTTCCACTTTCGACGACCCACGTCTGCTCTGGAGGGATCGTCGGCTCCGGCGTGGGCAGGCATGAGGCACCGGTTCGCTGGCGCACAGCCGGCCGCATGGTGGTCGCCTGGATGTTCACACTTCCGGCAGCTGCCATTGTCGGTGCCGCGGCCGGGCTCGTGACCTCGACAGGCACAGTGGGCACGATCGCCGTCGGCGTCGCGGGCCTGGCGATCGGCATCGGGGTCTACCTCCTTTCACGACGGAGCCCCGTCAACGCCGGCAGCTTCACCAGTCCCACCCCGACTGTTCCTGAACAGGAAGTCGGCAGGATCGCCGCCTAGCGGAGCAAGGGACCTTTGCTATCGCCTTGCTCGGCGATAGCAAAGGTCCCTTGCTCCCTTGCGCGTCCGCCTGGTCGCGGACGGAAGGGCGACTACGGTGGAAGCCGATGGTTGAGCGCTCCAGGCCGACCGCTTCCGTGGCGAGATACGGCTTCACCGACCCCCGTGCCGACGGGCAGCTGCGTGCTGCCGGTTGGTGGACCGAATCCGGCCCGGACGAATCCGCAGCCGACGTGTTGTCAGCACTTTCCCGTGCGGCGGATCCCGATCTCGCCCTGAGCGGCCTGGACCGGATCAGGGAAGCCGACCCTGCCGCCTGGAATGAGCTCGACCAAGCGCTCCGTGCCAACCGCACTTTCCGCGGCCGGATGCTCGGTGTCTTGGGCACTTCGAGTGCGCTCGCGGACTTCCTGGTCGCGAACACCGACTGCTGGAAGACTCTCCAAGGCGAGAAGAGCACTGCTCCGGATCAGTATGTGGGTAATCTCCTCCGCCATTTACGACCGGACGGAGAACTGCTCACAGGTCTTGAGTCGGAGCAGGCTCTGCGCGCCGGGTATCGCGAGCTGCTCCTCGGAATCGCGGCGGCCGACCTCGGGCATCTAGTCGAACCCGGCCTCCGCCAGCCACCCTATGCCGAGATCGGGGCTCAGCTCACCACGCTGGCTGAGGCCGCGCTGACGGTGGGGCTTCTGGTCGCGGAGTCAGAGGTAGGTGCCGGTGTCGAAGGCCGCCTGGCCGTGATCGCGATGGGCAAATGCGGTGGTCGAGAGCTGAATTATGTGAGCGACGTGGACGTCATCTTCGTCGGCGATGGAGATCTTTCGGTCTCCACACGGCTGGCCAGCACAATGATGCGGGTGGTCGGCAAGGCTTGTTTCGAGGTCGATGCGGCCTTGCGTCCGGAGGGCAAGGCGGGCGTCTTGGTCCGGACCCTCGACGGACATGCCGCCTACTATCAGAAGTGGGCCAAGACCTGGGAGTTCCAGGCCTTGCTCAAAGCACGGCCGGTCGCAGGCGATGCGGAGCTCGGGCGGCAGTACGCGGAGATGGTCGCACCGAAGGTGTGGGCGGCGGCCGATCGGGAGAATTTCGTTCCCGAGGTGCAGAAGATGCGGCGCCGCGTCGAAGGCCATGTGCCGTCCGCACACGCTGAACGGGAGCTAAAGCTGGGACGCGGAGGACTTCGTGACGTCGAGTTCGCCGTGCAGCTGCTGCAACTGGTCCACGGCCGGATCGACGCGGAGCTGCGTTCTCCGTCCACGATGGACGCACTCGCCGCCCTCGGGGACGGTGGGTACGTCGGCCGGAAGGACGCCGCGGAGCTCGCATCGTCATACGAGTTCCTCCGGACCATCGAGCATCGGCTTCAGCTTCGCCGACTACGGCGTACGCACCTGTTCCCTGCCACTTCGGACGTCAGCGAGCTGCGAACGATCGCGAGGGCGAGCGGTGTGCGGCCCGCTCGGGGCAGAAGCGAAGGGGACGTCTTGCTGGCGGAGTTCCGCCGCCACCTGCAGAGCATTCGACGTCTTCACGAGAAACTCTTCTACCGGCCCCTGCTGCAATCGGTCGCGAACGTGCCGACCGAAGCGCTACGGCTGACCACGAAACAGGCAGAGAGCCGTCTCGCCGCGCTCGGCTACGCCGCGCCGGACGGGGCCCTCCATCACATCAAGGCACTGACCGCGGGAATGTCCCGTCGGGCGGCCATCCAGCAGGCGCTGCTGCCGGTTTTGCTGGACCTTCTCGCAGATACCCCAGACCCTGACCGCGGACTGCTGTCGTACCGGAAGGTCTCGGAAGCGCTCGAAGAAACGCCTTGGTACCTCAGGGTTCTCCGGGACGAGGGTGCCGTCGTCGAGCGGCTCGCGTTTTTGTTGGGCACGTCGCGGTTGGTGCCCGACCTGTTGGCGAGAGCGCCGGAAGTCCTGCAGCTGCTCGGTGATCCTGCGCGGCTGACGGGGCGCACACCGGCAGAAGTGGCCACCTCGCTGCTAGCCGCGGTGCGGCGGCAGCCAGGTTTGAACGCCGCGGTCGCGGCCGCGAGATCGCTCCGACGGCACGAGATGCTGCGGATCGCATCGGCAGACTTACTAGGGTTACTTGACGTTCCAGCGGTCTACGAGGCGTTGTCGAGCGTGTGGGTCGCCGTTCTTCAAGGTGCCTTGGCGGCTGCTTTTCGCCAGCGTCAGGCTGAGCTTGGCCAGACCCCCGCGAAGATCGCCGTCATCGGTATGGGGCGCCTAGGCGGGGCCGAACTCGGCTATGGATCCGACGCGGACGTCCTCTTCGTTTGCGATCCCGCCGAGGGCGTGTCGGACTCGGAGGCAGTGAAGTTCGCTTCCTCCGTCGCCGAGACGGTGCGCAAGATTCTCGGTGCCCCCAGTCCCGACCCCGCGCTGGTCGTCGACGCCGATCTCCGTCCGGAGGGGCGGAGTGGCCCGTTGGTGCGAACCCTGGAGTCCTACCGAAGCTACTACGGGCGGTGGGCGGAGGTCTGGGAATCGCAGGCCCTGCTCCGAGCCCGGTTCATCGCCGGTGACGATGATCTCGGTGCCCGGTTCATCGAGATGATCGACCCCCTTCGCTACCCGCAGGCAGGCCTCGACGCGGTTCGGGTGCGGGAAATCAGACGGATCAAGGCGCGCGTGGAGACGGAGCGGATGCCCAAGGGCGCCGACCCGACACGGCACACGAAACTCGGGCGCGGGGGGCTCGCAGACGTGGAGTGGACTGTGCAGCTCATGCAACTGCGCCATGGGCATGAGGTCGAAGGACTTCGGACCACCTCGACGATCGAGGCGCTGAAGGCCGCGGCGGATGCGGGGCTCGCCGAGCCCGCCGAGATCGAATCCTTGACCGAGGCCTGGTTGCTGGCGACGCGTGTCCGTAATGCCGGGATGCTGGTCAGAGGTAAGGCCGTTGACGAGATCCCCAGCTCCGGTCGAGACCTCGCCGCGGTCGCGCGAGTGCTCGGCTACTCGGCTGACGACGATCCAGGCGAGTTCCTCGACGCCTACCGACGGACGACGCGACGTGCCCATGCGGTCGTGGAGACCCTCTTCTACCAGGGCTGACCGCACTGACCTGCGGTAAGTGAGCAAGGGACCTTTGCTATCGCTTGCCCCGGTGTGGACGAGACGACAGCAAAGGTCCCTTGCTCACACTCGGCGTCGTGGACGGTGAGCGGCGCTTACAGTGGTCCGGTGACTGAGCGCGAGCCATTTCGCACCCGGATCAAGGTGCGTCATTACGAGCTGGACACCCTTGGCCATCTCAACCACGCCGTCTATCACTCGTACGGGGAGGTCTCCAGACTTGAGCTGATGGAGCTCGCTGGCGGCCTCAACTCAGGCATGCGTGACGCGAATCTTGCCTTCGTGCTGCTCGAGTCCCACATCGTGTTCCGGCGTGAGCTTCGGGCCGGCGATGCCGTCGACGTGACTTGCGACGCCAAGTTCGGCAGCGGCAAGACCTTCCACATGGACTCGAACATCTACAAGGTCGACGGCACCCTCTCCGCGGAGATCACGTGCACGCTGGGGTTGATGGATCTCGAGCGACGCAAACTGGTGGATGATCCGCGTGGCCGTATCGAGCGAGCGGGCGTCGATCTGAAGGTTCTTTCCACTTCGGAGTAGCCGCACTGTGAAGACCCGATAAGAAACGCCGGTGGTGAGGGCGCTTCCGCACCTCACCACCGGCGTGCTCTTGGTGTTTCCTACCAAACGATCACACGTCGTAGTACAGCGAGAACTCGTACGGGTGCGGGCGCAGTCGCAGCGGGTCGATCTCGTTCTCACGCTTGTAGGAGATCCACGTCTCGATCACGTCGGGGGTGAACACGCCACCCTCGAGCAGGTAGTCGTGGTCGGCTTCCAGCGTGTCGAGAACCGCGCCGAGGTCGCCAGGAACGAGCTTGACGTTCTGGGCTTCCTCCGGCGGGAGCTCGTAGAGGTCCTTGTCGATGGGCTCCGGCGGCTCGATCTTGTTCTTGATGCCGTCGAGACCGGCCATCATCATCGCCGAGAACGCGAGGTACGGGTTACCGGACGAGTCCGGGCACCGGAACTCGGCGCGCTTGGCCTTCGGGTTGTTGCCCGTGATGGGGATACGGACACAGGCCGACCGGTTCCGCTGCGAGTACACCAGGCTGACCGGGGCCTCGAAGCCCGGCACGAGCCGGTGGTACGAGTTGACGGTCGGGTTGGTGAAGGCCAGCAGGCTCGGCGCGTGCTTGAGCAGACCACCGATGTAGTGGCGGGCGGTGTCGGACAGACCCGCGTACCCAGACTCGTCGTGGAACAGCGGCGTGCCGTCCTTCCACAGCGACTGGTGGCAGTGCATGCCCGAGCCGTTGTCGCCGGCGAGCGGCTTCGGCATGAAGGTCGCGGTCTTGCCGGCGGCGAACACGGTGTTCTTCACGATGTACTTGAACAGCTGCAGGTCATCCGCAGCGTGCAGCAGCGTGTTGAACTTGTAGTTGATCTCGGTCTGGCCGGCGGTGCCCACCTCGTGGTGAGCGCGCTCGATCTCGAAACCGGAGCCCTGCAGGTTGCGGACGATCTCGTCGCGCAGGTCGGCGAAGTGGTCGACCGGCGGTACGGGGAAGTAACCGCCCTTGAACTTCGTCTTGTAACCCTGATTGCCGCCCGGCACGTCGGCACCGGTGTTCCACCAGCCCTCGACGGAGTCGATCTCGTGGAACGAGGCGTGCTCGGCGGAGTCGAACCGGATCGAGTCGAAGATGTAGAACTCGGCTTCCGGGCCGAAGAACACGTTGTCGGCGACGCCGTACTCGGAGATGTACTGCTCGGCCTTGCGCGCGATGTTGCGCGGGTCGCGGCTGTACGCCTCGCGGGTGAACGGGTCGTGCACGAAGAAGTTCAGCGAGAGCGTCTTCGCCTTGCGGAACGGGTCGATACGCGCCGTTTCGGGGTCCGGGAGGAGCAGCATGTCGGATTCGTGGATCGACTGGAAACCACGCACCGAGGAGCCGTCGAAGGCCAGGCCCTCTTCGTAGGCTTCTTCGTTGAACGCCTTCGCCGGAACGGTGAAGTGCTGCATAACGCCGGGCAGGTCGCAGAACCTGACGTCGACGACCTCTACGTTCTCGTCGGCGATAAGGCGCTGAATGTCGTCTGGAGTAGTGGGCACCCTCGGTGACTCCTTCTCGTTCGTTGCCGGCGGCAGTACTCTCTTCGGCTCACGCTAAGAGCGCGGTGTTGCCCGACCGTCACCCGTATGTTTCGCCGGTGTTAACGGGCGGCGATATCGGGTAGTCGACCAGGGCGAATGTGGCCAGCGCCACCGGCATACCCTGGATGGGTGGCGAGATGGACCGGAGAATGGCTGCCCGGAGCCGGTGATGGGACGACGGCCGGTGGCGAGGGTACGCAGCGGTGGCGTGGTGAGCGACTCGGCTTGCCCCAATCGGGTGTCGGCTCGGTGGCGGGCGGCGGCGCCCGCCTTCTCGGGCTGGTCATCGATTTGGTGCTCGCCTCGCTGGTCACCACCCTCTTCGTGACGCCCAGCCTTCAGGATCCGGCCGTCATGCAGACCTTCAACCTCTGGTCGGTCGGCGTCTGGGCGGCAATCACAGTCGTTCCTGCCGCCTTCTTCGGTTTCACCCCCGGTATGGCAGTGGTCGGAATCCGTGTCGCCAGGCTCGACGGCGCGCAAATGGTCGGAGTGTGGCGTGCCGTCGTGCGGGCGGCACTGACTTTCGTGATCATTCCGGCCGCGATCCGCAACATCGACGGCCGAAGCTGGCTCGACAGGCTGACCGGAACCGTTGTGATCCGCATGCGATGACCTCGGATGGGGAGCAAGGGACCTTTGCTCTCGCCGGAGGAAGCGGCTGCGCACCGGCTGTGCTCAGGCGGCCGGTGTCGCAGGAACGCTGCCGAGGTCAGGAGGCGGTCGTTGCCGAGCGCGTTGGTAGGCCGCTCGCACGTCCTGGATCACTACCAGCGGTTCGTCTCGTAGTCGTGCCGGACTCACCTCGACGACAATGAGGCCTGGGGCGACCAGCGCTGGTATCTCGGACACCTTGTCCGGTTCGAGAGTGACCTCGTCGTAGCGAATTTGCAGCGCCACACCGACCTGTGGCCACCAGGCCTCGGCGACTCCGATGACTTCGCCGTCGGAAGTACGTAGTTCTGCCTTTCGCATGGGCCTGGGCAAGCCACTGCGCTCGAGCACGGGCTCCAGCCACTGCTCGACTGCGGAGTCGACGCCGTCTTGGAGGGCGTTGACGACGATTCGGGGTAGTGCCGAGCCGATCGTGCTGGCCTGTGCCAGCTCGTCTCGAAGTTCCTGTGGAGTGCAGAGCCCGCGATGAACCGCGTCGTGGATCATGGCCCGCACCGACTTGAGTTCGTCCATACGCCTAGCCGCGTCGATCAGGGCCCGGGCGAGGGGTGCCACGGGCAGCCCGTCGATCTCCACCGGTTCCGGCAGGTGGATCGTTCGTTCCACGATGGCGAATCCCCAGGTAGCGACCTTGCTCTGGTGGGGGATCAGGGTGTGCACCCGTCGTTCTGGCGGGAGTCTTCGGACTCCGTACAACCTGGCGGCTTGTACTCCGGTGAGCATCGCCTCCGGGCCCGCGTGAGTCAGTGCGACCTTCAAGAGCTGGCGTTTGGTCGGCGTGGCGTTGGTCAGCAGGATGACGCCAGGGATCGGACGTCGCCAGGGGCCACCTTCGCGGCAACGGCGGGAGATCGAGGAATGGGAGTGCCCCAGGACGACAAGTTTCGCCCGGGCGGCCACGCCGTCCGGGAACATCGCTGCCAGCGCCTTCTGCCGGACGCTCGAGATTCTGTCCACACAGTGATCATGCGAGCACCCACCGACAGTTTTCGTCCGCAGACGGATCAGGGGTCCTTTGCTACCGCTAGGTGGTAGCAAAGGACCCCTGATTCTCGCTTGGTCAGCGGCGACGGATGGTGCGCTGGACGTTGCGCATCTTCGCGCCGGCAGGCATCGGGCCCTTGGGCATCGCGGCACCGCGGCTGCCGAGGGCGGCCAGCTTCGCTTCCAGCGCGTCGACCTGGGCGGGCTTGAGGTTGCGCGGAAGCTTCATCAGGTAGCCCTGCAGCTTCTTCAGCGGCACCTGCTGGTCTTCGTTCCCGATGATCACGTTGTAGATCGGGGTCTCACCGATCAAGCGGGACACACGCTTCTTCTCCTGCGCGAGCAGGGACTTCACGCGGTGCGGCGCACCCTCGGCGACGAGCACGACACCCGGGCCACCGAGCACCCGGTGCACGGCGTCGAGCTGGGTCGTGGCCGCCACGGTCGGCGTCACCTTCCAGCGGCCTCGCATGTTCTCGAGCGCCCAGGCAGCGGCGCCGGGCTGTCCGTCGGCCTTCGAGTACACGGTCTTCTGGACCCGCCTGCCGAAGATGATCACAGCGGCGAGCGCGCCGAGCAGGATGCCCAGCGGCAGCAAGACCCAGTGGACGTCGAAGATGAACCCGATGCCGAACACGACACCGGTGATGACCAGGAGCGATCCGACCATCCAGGGGATGAGTGCCTTGTCTTCCTTGCGCTGCATCTTGAAGGCCTCGAAGATCTGCCCGCGGCGAGCCTTGCTCGCGGCACGCTTCTCCTTCTTGGCCAGCTTCGCTGCTTCCTTGTCCTGCTTTCCCGCCATGTGACCAGGATACGGCCGCGTGCCCTGCGTCGATCCCGTCGGGCCCTCTGCGAGGATCGGGACGTGGTTAGCGCATCGTCCCCGAAGAGTCGTCCAGGCCTGCTCGATGGGCTCGATCCCGAGCAACGCGCCGCCGCCTGCGCCCCGAGGGGGCCCGTCTGTGTCCTCGCGGGAGCGGGGACCGGCAAGACGCGGACGATCACACATCGCATCGCTCACCTGGTCCGTTCTGGGCACGTCGCCGCTGGTCAGGTCCTCGCGGTCACTTTCACGACCCGCGCCGCAGGCGAGATGCGCACGCGCCTTCGGGGGCTGGGTGTCGACGCCGCCCAGGCGCTCACCTTCCATGCCGCCGCCCGCCGCCAGTTGCGATACTTCTGGCCCCAGGTGGTCGGGGACCGCCCTTGGGAGCTGCTTGAGAACAAGTTCCGTTACATCAGCCAAGCCGCCAACAAGGCCGGTCTCGGCACCGAGACGGAACTCCTGCGCGACCTCGCCAGTGAGATCGAGTGGAGCAAGGCCTCTTTGGTGTCGCCGGACGACTATCCGGCGGTAGCCGCACGGACACAGCGGGACACACCGGCGCCCGCGACGCAGGTCGCCGAGGTCTATCGCAACTACGAGAAGGTCAAGAACGCCGCGCAGGTTCTCGACTTCGACGACCTGCTCCTGCACACCACCGCCGTCCTCGAGGAGCACACGGTGGTGGCCCAGGAGTTCCGCGAGCGCTACCGCTGCTTCGTCGTCGACGAGTATCAGGACGTCACCCCGCTGCAGCAGCGGTTGCTCGACGCCTGGCTCGGCGGCCGCGACGACTTGACAGTCGTCGGCGACGCCAACCAGACCATCTATTCGTTCGGTGGCGCTTCTCCCCGCCCGCTGCTGGAGTTCACGCGGAGGTTTCCCGAGGCGACGGTCGTGAGGCTCGAGCGGGACTATCGGTCGACGCCGGAGGTCGTGGCTCTCGCCAATCAGGTGATCGGTGCCGCGCGTGGCCGCCCTGCGGGGTCGAGGCTGAAACTGATCGGCCAGCGTCCTTCCGGGCCCTCCCCGCGTTTCGCCGAGTATGACGACGAGACCGCCGAGGCCGCGGCTGTCGCACGCAGGATCCGTGACCTGCTCGACAGCGGAGTGGCGGCCAGCGAGATCGCGGTGCTTTACCGCGTCAACGCCCAGTCGGAAGCTTATGAGCAGGCACTGGCGGAGGTCGGTATCCCGTACCTGGTTCGCGGAGGAGAGCGGTTCTTCGCCAGAGCGGAGGTCCGGCAGGCGATGTCCGCGTTGCGGATGGCGTCGACCGACGCCTACACCGGCGAGCTGGTGACCCGAGTTCGCTCCGTACTCGCGAAGGTGGGGCTCACCGACCAGCCTCCCGCAGGAGGCGCGGCGAAAGAGCGGTGGGACGCGCTTCTCTCGATCGTCGAGTTGGCCGAGGAACTGGCTTCCACTGTCGACGACGCGGATCTGCCTCGATTCGTGGCGGAGCTCGAACAGCGGGCGACAGCGCAGCATCCGCCGACAGTGGAGGGCATCACGCTGGCCTCGCTTCACGCGGCGAAAGGTCTCGAATGGGACGCAGTGTTCCTCGTGGGGCTCGCCGAGGGGACCATGCCGATCCTCCACGCTGACGGTGACGACGCGGCCATCGAGGAAGAGCGCCGTCTCTTCTATGTCGGCGTCACTCGAGCACGAGAGCACCTCTCGCTGTCGTGGGCCTTGGCGAGGACGTCGGGAAATCGTCGCAATCGACGACGCAGCCGATTCCTCTACGGCCTCATCCCCGAAGATCACCCGGCGGCGCGGGTCGCCCGATCGCAGCAGCCGAAGCAGGCCGGCAACAAGGCCCGGTGCCGGGTGTGCGGCGGTCCTCTGCTGGAGACACTGGACATCAAGCTGGGCCGCTGCTCCCGCTGCCCGTCCAACGTGGACGAGCAGCTGCTCGAGAAGCTGAAGTCGTGGCGGGGGGAGCGCTCGCGGGAACTCAAGGTGCCGGCCTTCGTCGTTTTCACGGACGCGACGCTGGTCGCCATCGCCGAGCAGCGGCCGACCGATGACACAGCGTTGTGTGCCATCTCCGGGATCGGCGCGACGAAGCTCGAACGCTTCGGGGCGGAGGTTCTCGACGTCGTCCGGGCCTCGGTGGAGTCTTGACCGCGTTCCAGGCTTGATCCACGCGGCGAACCCGCTGCTCAGAGCCGATCTTCGCAACTTCGACGGATTTTCTGGAAAATAAGTTGCCCCGGTGTGGCCAGGGGCAATAACCTGCAGGTACCGGGCGGGAAGCGCCCGGTCTGGGGAAGAACTTCTACAACACAGCGTAGACCGCAGGTCGGTTCGCGCGCGACAGAGAAAGGTGGTGCCGGTGAAATGACGATCAACATGATGCTCACGAACCCTGGCACCCGTCTGTCCTGCGTCGCGGAAGTCCCGCAGGCTCAGCGCCAGGGCACCTTTGTGCCCGTGAGCATCCTTGCCGCCCGCGGCGCCAAGCGTTTCGGCCTGAGCTGGATCGCCGCTGATGAAACCTTCTCGCACGCCGCCACCCTCGGTGGGGCGTACGTGAATGGTGACGTCGATCTGCCGGTCATCAAGCAGTTCCGTGTTCCGTTGTCCATACGGGAGCGAAGTTCCTGACCTAGTCAGGACCAGAGGCTCACGAAGGCCGCGGAACCGGTTACCGGATCCGCGGCCTTCGTGTTTTTTGCTGCACAAACAAGTTGGCTGCACAACCTAATTGGGGTTCAGCGTTGTCCAGTTCCACCGTGAGTACGAAATCCGTTACGGGACAGAGGAGTGCACTTATGTCATCGGCCATAGCCTTCGCGCCGGGGGAGGCCCTGCCTTTCGCCGACGCCGGCGTCGTCGACCTGCTCGACGCCATCGACTCGCCTGAGTCGATGCTTCCCTGCCGTTCGGGCGACGCGGACCTTTGGTTCGCCGAGTCGCCGGCAGAACTCGAGCGAGCGAAGGCGTTCTGCGCGGACTGCCCAGTTCGTTCAGCCTGCCTCGCGGGTGCCCTTTCGCGGCGTGAGCCGTGGGGTGTCTGGGGTGGCGAAATCTTCGAGCGTGGCGTCGTCGTCGCGCGGAAGCGGCCCCGTGGCCGCCCCCGGAAGAACCCGGTCGTCGAGCCCGCCGCCGAGGCTCGTCCTGTCGCGCGCAAGGTCGAGCGGAGCGCAGCGGCATGACCGTCGAACTCATCACCACCAGGGATTACGAGGCGCGGACGGGTTACCGGACTCTCGCGCCGGCCAAATTGAACGAGATCAAGGTCGAGGAGACCAGCGAAATGTTGCTTTATGAAGAACTGTCCAGGGCCCGAATACGAGACCTCGAGGAGGGAGTTCGCGCGCAGCGGGCTCGAAGCGGCCCACGCGCCGCACGCAGGTGGACCAAGGTCGCCCGCTGGGCGACCCGGCGAGCCGAGCGCCTTCAGGCCTGACCACTCGGGGGAGCGGGGGACCTTTGCTATCGCCGTGCGATAGCAAAGGTCCCCCGCTCCCTTTGGGCGTGGCGCGGCTCGGCGTGGTGTTCACTGGGGGAATGGCCGTACACACGCACGACGACATCGACTGGGCTGATCGGCTTCGATCGCTTCGCATGGCCGAGGCACTCGACGCCGAGCCGATGCGGGCGGCGGCCCGCCGGCTGCTGGAAGGCATGCCGGACGGGCCGACCATCCTCGACATCGGTTGTGGCGCGGGTGGGATGAGCGCGCTCTTCGCCGAGGAGCTCGCCTCCGTCGGCGCCAAGATCGTGCTGGTCGATGCGACCGAGCATCTGCTGGCTGAAGCGCGCCGGGTTGTCAGCGCGGCCGCGGGGGACAGGGCCACCGTCGAGACCATCCATGCCGACGTGGCCGACGAAGGATTGCCCGCCAAGCTGCCTGCCGCCGATCTGGTCTGGGCTTCCCGCGTGGTTCATCACTTGCCCGATCAGCAGGCGGCTATCGACACCCTCGCCCAGCTCGCCCGCCCCGGCGGGCTGGTCGCCATCTCCGAGGGGGGCCTGGACTTCAACTGTCTCCCCTGGGATCTCGGCATCGGCCGGCCCGGGCTCGAGGAGAGGCTGCTCGCCGCACGCGGCGAGTGGTTCGCCGAGATGCGGGCAGGAATCCCTGGCTCCGTTTCCATGCCCTACGGCTGGAACATCGCGCTGCAGCGAGCCGGCCTCGCCGACGTCGATTCCTTCGGGGTGCTCATCCACCATCCGGCACCTGGGCAGGAACTGCTGCGCGAGTTCGTCATCGAGCGGGTGACCTGGCTGAACGAGGTGGCAGGCGACCGCCTCGACGATGACGACCACGAGACCGTGGCCGCATTGGTGGATCCGGCGAACCCGGCTTTCCTCGGCGCACGCCAGGATCTGTTCCTGCAAGGGGCGAAGACGATCCATTGTGGACGGCGGCCGTGAGTGACCAGGTCGGGTGCTCGTTGTGCGGCCGGATCCGCGGCGTCGACGAAGAGCCCGCGCAGACGCTCGCCTGGGTTTTCACCCGAGAGAAGAACGTCGTGCGCTGGATGTGCCCCGCCTGCGCTCGCCGCCACACCCGCGACATCGAAGGAAAGCTGCCGGACGAGTACTGGTGAGCCATTCAGGCGGCGTCGATCCGGCCGATCGTGCGGACCTTCGGCCTCGGCGTCCGCGCTGCTTCGGCGAACGCCCTGACGAGCTCGGCCGCGACCTCCATCGGAACCTTCTTCAGCTGATCTATGGTGCAGCGGACCAGCACGGTTCCGGTCGCGGTCAGCGCCAGCGGGTGGAAATTCGCGGCGCCCTGTTTCGGGGCGCGGAATTGCCACGCCATGCCGATGTCGTCCCACCAGGCGTCGGCGGTGCCGATAGGCCGCCCTCGCCTGTCGCAAATCGTGGTGTTCCACGACGGCGAGGGCAGCGGGCAGCCGCTGAGGAGCTTCTTCGCCAGCCCATGCGCGTAGGTCTCTTCGGGATCGATGCGCCGCAAAGCCGCCCGCACCGCGGCTGAGCCTCGCCGGTTACCGGAATCGAGTTCCTCGCTGAGTTCTTCGAGAGTGCACAGCCCCCAATACAGCGGTAGCGAGATCAGTTCGTCGATTCGCGTGGGATCGAGCTCCAACCGGGCCAGATCGAGTGCCGCCCGGGCCGGCGGGGCGAACGGGACGCCGTCGATCGAGGTCGGCGGCGGCATCCGCGTGGTTCTTCGCGGCAGCATGCCGGGTTCCGCAGGCACGCGCCGATAGTCGGGGACAAGGAGATGGACCTCCCGTGTCACCGGGCAGTCGACGCCTCGTGCGCGTAGCGCGTCGGCACCCGTCACCACCACGTCCGGCCCGAACCGCGCGACAGCGGCCTGCAACAGCTGAAGCCGGGTGGGCGCGGAGTCGCGCAACAGGATCACACCCGGCATCAGCCTTCGCCAAGGACCGCCCGGGCCGCAGAGCTTCGCGGCGTAGCGCGCGGTGACGCCCGCCTTGCGCAGCTCGCGGCTGGTGACGATCCCGGATTCGCTGGTGTTACTGAGCGCCATGATTCGGGCGCTTCGTGTAGTGGTCATGAATCGAGGATGACCGCTGGGCCGACCGGGTGGAATAGCTTCCAAGAAGTTGTGGACAACTCGCGCGGGCAACGCCGATTTCCGCTCAGTCGCACCGTTCCCTGTGGATAACTTTCTCAGGTCGCGAAGCCCGGCTGCCACCGTTCGACGATCGCGCGGGCGGGGATCTCCGCGTCGAGCTGGCAGAGGATGCCGGTCGATCCGGCGGTCACCCGGTGGATCATCAGGTACTCGGGCGGGAGATTGAGGGACCGGCCGATCCGGAAATCCCGGCCGCGGGTGTCGCCGACCCGGCCTGCCTGCCGTTGCATCCAGCGGCGGGTGAAGTGGAACGTGTCGCCCGCCAGCGGTTCGGTGAACGGCGCCAGGTAGGCGAGCACGTCGTCGGCCTGCAGATCCGCGTCGGTCCTGATGAAGCCGGACTCCCTGAGCAGCCGCATGAGCTTCGCGGACTCGCCGTCGAGTGCCAGCCTGGTCATCTCGCCGAGGTGCTGCGGAATCCCCTCGGGCAGCCGGGACACCCCACCGAAGTCGATGACGCACAGCCTGCCGTCGGCGGTCAGCATGAAGTTGCCGGGATGCGGGTCCGAATGCAGGAGCCGGGCTCGTTCCGGCGACGAATAGTGGAACTCGGTGAGCAGGCGCCCGGCGCGGTCTCGTGTCTCCTTGTCACCGTCGGCGATGATCTTCGACAGTGGGGTGCCGGTGGCCCACTCCGTGACGACGACCTTCGGCGCGCTGGCGACCACACGGGGGATCAGGAACCCGGGGACGCCTTCGAACGCCTTCACGAAAGCACGCTGGTTCTGGGCTTCCGCCTGGTAGTCGAGTTCCTCGTTCATCCGCTCGGCGAGTTCCGCCAGGAGTGGTTTCACTTCGGTCCCCGGCACGAAGGCCTGGAACAACCTGCTGAAACGCTGGAGCTGTCGAAGGTCGCTTCGCAAGGCGTCGTCGGCTCCGGGATATTGCACCTTGACGGCGACTTCGCGACCGTCGTGCCAGGTCGCGCGGTGGACCTGGCCGATACTCGCGGACGCGGCCGGCTCGTCGTCGAAGGTCGCGAACCGCTGCTGCCAGGTGCGTCCCAGTTGCTCGGCGAGGACCCGATGGGTCTGCCGGGCAGGCATGGGCGGCGCGGCGGCCTGAAGCTTCGTCAGGGCCTCGCGATAGGGCTTCGCCATCTCGTCCGGCACCGCGGCCTCGAAGACGCTCAGCGCCTGGCCGAACTTCATCGCGCCGCCTTTGAGCGTGCCAAGGACCTCGAAGAGTTGCTCCGCCGCCTTGGCGGACAGTGTCGCGTTGACCTCTTCGGCGCTTTGCCCGGTCAGCCGCCTGCCCCAGCCTCCGACCGCGCGCCCCGCTATGCCGAGCGGGATACTGGCCAGCTTCGCCGTTCGCGCGGCCCCGTTACGGGGGATGGCTGCTTCACGGTCCTCGGCGTTGCGGGAGTCGGTCACCCTCGCGATTCTGCCTTGATTCACTCCGCTCGCGCAGCCTGTCGGGGGAGTGGGTGTGGGCTACGTCGCTCGCTGTATCAACGAGCGCCGCATCCGCATCCGGTGTGCGGCGGCCAGTCGCGATGCCGGATCGTGCCGTCGAAGAAGTCGATCTCCAGGGTGGCGTTCCACGAGGGTGGTGCCTGGTCGCTGGGAGACAGAAGCCGGAGTGCCTGCGCGGCGGCCAGCGCGGCGCACGCCTGAACGGCGCCGAGGTCGGGTTGCTGCACACGGCCGGCGAGCTGGCTCGCCACCCTCGGCCAGGAATCGTCGCGGCCGGCGCGGTGCAGGTCGGCGCAGCGCAGGCAGCTGCTGCGGCCGGGCACCACCAGCGGTCCGACGATGCCGACCCCGTCCCGGACGCGAACCGGAAGGTGGTTGACGCCGTCACGGACGAGTTCATCGACCACTTCGGGAGCCGGTACCACGGCGTCGGTGAGCAGGACGAGCTCCGGCCGGCGGTCCGAATAGAGCCGGGTGGTCGCCGTATCCGCCCCGGCGCGGTGCACGACCTGCGCCATCGCCTCGCGGCGCGGCATGCCGATTTCGGCTTCGGTGTAGCCCGAGCCCAGGTCGCCTTCGCGGACCGTGCCTGACGCCCGGACGTCGATGTGCCCGACTCCGCTGTTGGCGAGCAGGACGGCGATGGCCACGGCGAGCCTGCCGTCGCCGTGGATCGCCACCGCGGTGCGCTTGCGGCGTGCCGTCATGGCCGCCTGATGGTGGCGGGCGCGAAGCGACCAGAGTCCTGTCTCCGGTCTCGGATGCCGTTCGGACTGCCCCGCATCGGTCACGAGTCCTCGGGCCGTCAGGTCCGTCATCAGGTCCCGCAGCTGTTCGTCGTGTTCGTTCTGCGCGAGCACGATGTCGTCCGAGGCCCTGTTCCCGTCCAGCCCGCGGAGTGCTTCGGCCACCTCGGCGGCGACTCCGGCGATCACCACGGCGTGTGCGGGGTCGAGGCCGATCTGGATCTCGCCGTTTCCCCGTTCCAGCACATCCAGGCCGGGAAGCAGGGTGGGGAAGGCGGGCAGGATGATCGATCGCAGATCCGGTTCGCGCAGGTTCATGATCGCAGGATCGCACCCACCCGCTGGCCATCCGCCCGGAAAAACGCGAGTTATCCACAGGTTGGCCCCGTTGTGGACAACTGGAGGCTGTGACCTTTCGGCCCTCGGAGTTGTCGGTGACTGGCCTTACCGTGGTCGAGTGGTCGAAGCACGGACGCCCTCATTGAGGGGCCGGGACACGACGAATCCGTCGGACACTCCCGAACACAAGGTCGAGGTACGGCGTAGCCAACGCCGTCACCGGACCGTCACCGCGTACTGGGACGAGGACACCCTCGTCGTGCTGATCCCTGCCCGGATGACCCGGGCCGAGGAGAAGCACTGGGTTGCCGAGATGCAGCGCAAGCTGTTGCGCAAAGGCCCACGGCAGGCCGCGCCGCCGAAGGCCTCCGACGAGGCGCTGCTCGCACGCTGCGCCGTGCTCTCGGCGAAGTATCTGGACGGAAAGGCGATACCCGCGAGCGTTCGCTGGGTCCCGCCGATGAGGACGAGGTGGGCGTCCTGCACGCCGGTCGACGCGACGATCAGGGTCAGTGATCGCTTGCGCCGGGTGCCGGCATGGGTGCTGGACTACGTCCTCGTGCACGAACTCGCGCATTTGAAGGAACCAGGGCACAACGCGGCGTTCTGGGAGCTCGTTCGCCGTTATCCCAAGACCGAACGCGCCATCGGCTACCTGGAGGGTCTGTCCTCCGCCGCCGGATGGGGCATCGCGGCGGAGGACTGACGTGCCTCAGCTCTCGTCTTCGTCGCCCTTGGGCTTGTTCTTCTCGCGCTCGGTGCGTTCGATCTCGGCGATCGGGTCGATGCCTTCGAGCGTCGACTCGCCATCGCCGAGACGTTCGGAGAAGTCGAGCGGCTCGTCGAGGTCTTCGGCGGTCGGCATCAGGTCGGGGTGGGACCAGAGGCCGTCCCGCTTCTCGATGCCGTGCTGGTCGCCGACAAGCTTCCACAACGAGGAAGCCGCCCGCATCCGCCTGGGCCGGAGCTCGAGCCCGACCAAGGTGGCGAAGGTCTGTTCGGCCGGGCCACCCGTGGCCCGGCGACGGCGCAGCGTCTCCCGGAGCGCGTCCGCGCCCGGAAGCCGGTCGCCGATGGCCTCGGCGACCACGACGTCGACCCAGCCTTCGACCAGTGCGAGCAGGGTCTCCAGGCGATTCAGCGCCGCCTTCTGCTCGGGCGAGGTCTGCGGCTCGAGCAGACCGGAGGACATGGCCTCTTCGATGCTGGCCGGGTTCGACGGGTCGATCTGGCCCGCGAGCTGTTCCAGCGCCGAGGTGTCGACGGAGATACCGTTCGCGAACTCCTCGACGGTGGCCAGCAGTCGCTGCCGCAGCCAGGGGATATGGGCGAACAGTCGCTGGTGGGCGGCCTCGCGTGCGGCGATGAAGACCAGCACCTCGCTGGTCGGCAGCTCCAGGCCCTCGGTGAACTTCTCGATGTTCGCCGGCAGCAGCGCGGACGTGGCCGCGGGGCCGAGCGGTAGGCCGACCTCCGTGGAGGTGAGCACTTCGGAAGCCAACTGAGCCAGGGCGTTACCGAGCTGGGAGCCGAAGGCCATCCCGCCCATCTGCCCCATCATCGAGAGAAGCGGTCCAGCGGCCTGCTTGGCCTCATCCGGCAGCGCCTGCACCCACGCGCCCGAAACCTGCTGGGCGACGGGGTCGCAGAGGCGTTGCCAGGTCGGCAGGGTCTTCTCGACCCAGGTACGCGCGGACCATGCGACGGTCGACGTGGCTCCGGCGGGCAGGATCGTCGCGGCGTCGAGCCACAGCTCCGCCAGGTGGGCGGCGTCACGGACAGCCGTGCTCGAGTCGCCGCCGCTGGACGACGAAAAGCCTAGTTTGACGTCGCCGCTTCCGCTGCCGCTGAGATTCTGCAACGCGATCTGTTTCGCCAGGTCGTAGTTGACCGGCCCGGTCGAGCTGCCGGCCTGGCTGAGCATCTGGCCCAGCTGGCTGAGCATCTGACCGAGCTGATTGAAGGCCTCGGCGCCGGAGGGCTGGCCGCCGGAATCCGACGGCTCGTTCTCGCCTCGTTTGTCGGGATCGGGCGGTCCGAAGCCGAACGGGGGTTTGCTCATGGCACCACCGTACGCGGGTCCCGGGATTCACAGCTCGTCAACTGGAGTGATGAGCGTGGCCTTCACCGAGAAGCGAACACCGTCACCGTACGCTGTCACGCGTGACAGAGCCCTCGGAGGAGACCACAGGAGCGCGGAGCCGTGCGGGCTCCGCGGGTGACCAGGACCGCTCCGAACGGCGGCTGACCCGGCGCGGCTGGACGCTGCTGGTCAGCGGTGCGCTGTTCGTCGCCTTCGCGCTGGTCGGGTTCTTCATCCCGGTGCCGTATGTGGCGATCAGCCCCGGACCGACCTACGACACCCTCGGCAAGGACGCCGCCGGGCAGTCCGTGATCCAGGTCAATGGGCACGAGATCTTCCAGACCTCCGGCGAGCTGCGGATGACGACGGTCTCCCTGCGTGATGGCGGCATCACGTTGTTCAACGCGCTCGGG
The DNA here is from genome assembly GCF_000342005.1 of Amycolatopsis decaplanina DSM 44594. Lineage (GTDB taxonomy): Bacteria > Actinomycetota > Actinomycetes > Mycobacteriales > Pseudonocardiaceae > Amycolatopsis > Amycolatopsis decaplanina. The sequence continues at coordinate 7,123 of NZ_AOHO01000073.1, read as the reverse complement.
CTCTGGGCGAGTGGCCGGTACGCGCTGGCGCCGCGCGAGGAATACTTCAAACCGGGCGAGACAAACGAGCAGGTCCGCCAGGAGAACATCCAGCAGTTGCAGGACTCGCAGACCGCTGCCCAGGTCGCCGCGCTGCGCCGCAAGTTCCCGGTGAAGGTGCTTGCGAAGTCGATCGTCTCCGGCAGTCCCGCCGACAAGGTGCTCGCCCCTGGGGACCGGCTTCTGGTGGTCAACGGGAAGACGGTCACCGAGGCGACCGAGGTGCGGGCCGCTCTGAACGGGACGAAGCCCGGACAGACCGTCCAGATCACTTTCAAATCCGACGGGCAAGCCGAACGCACCGTGCCGCTCACGCTCGCGCAGCGGCCCGATGGGCCGGAAGGCTTCATGGGCCTGACCGCGGTGGACCGTGCCGACGTTCCCTTTGACGTGAAGATCTCGCTGCAGGACGTCGGCGGCCCCTCGGCGGGCCTGATGTTCGCGCTCGCGATCGTCGACAAGATGGAGCCCGGCGACCTCGCCGGCGGCAGGCATATCGCCGGTACGGGCGAGATCTCGGAGAAGGGCGTCGTCGGCGCGATCGGCGGCATTTCGTTCAAGGTGGTCGGTGCTCGCGAGGCCGGTGCCACCGACTTCCTCGTGCCCGCGCACAACTGCGCCGAGGCGAAGACCGCCGCGCCCGATGGCCTGAACCTGATCAAGGTGTCCACGCTGGACGAGGCGATCGCGCAGCTCGAGAACCTGAAGGCGGGACGGCCTACTGCCTCCTGCTGACCGCCAGGGAAGCAAGGGACCTTTGGTATCGCCCAGCGTGCGTCTTGGGCTGGCGGTAGCAAAGGTCCCTTGCTCTCTTTTCGCAAGTCAGGGTAGCAAGGTTGCCTTCAGGGCTTCGAGCAGGTTGGGGGCCAGCTCCGGGTTCTCGATGATCTCGTCGACAGGGACGTCACCGGGCTCTTCAGGCTTCCCGGCGCCGCGAAGCCGCATGACGCACGCCCCTGCACCATCCCGAAGTACGGCCGCGACGAGCCGCGCTTCGGTCCGGCGCGGGTGGTCGGCGGCCGCTTGACGCAGGCGTTCGGCATCGGTCTCGGGCACGACGGGAAGCTCGGCTTCGGCGTCCGGCGGCAGCACGATGATCTCCTGCGCGAGCGCGCAGCCCAGCACCAGATCAGGCCACGCGATCTGCGCCAGCGCCTCACCCAGGTCACCGTCCGGCAGCGACTCCTGTGCGACCGGCGTCAGCGGGGCCGACGGGTCGAGTTGCCCGGCCAGTTCGGGCTGTTCGTCCAGCAACGCCGCGGTCGGGACCAGCGCGAACAACTGCGGCGGCTGATCCCATCCTCCGGAGGCGACGAACTCCTCGACTTCGCGGGCCAGGCCGGCCACACCCTGCTGCTCACTCGATGCCATTGGCACATCGTTCCAGGCGGTCGGGGCGGCGGCCTTCCGAGTCCGGTTTGGGCGGGTTCCGGGAACTTCCGACGGCATCCGTAGAGTTAGAGCATCAGGGGCCGCACGCGGTACGCGCGCCCCTGCGAAAAGTTCACCAAACCAGGAGCGTGTGCAGTGGCCACTCGGCCCCCCGTGAGCCTGCCGAAGCTGTCCCGGCGCAGCCGGATACTGCTCATCATCGCCGCCGTAGTCATTCTGGCCCTGCTGCTGGGCGCGAGACTGCTGGACACCTACGTCGACTGGTTGTGGTTCGGCGAGGTCGGCGCCCGGACGGTGTTCAGCACGGTGCTGATCACCCGCGTCGTCTTGTTCTTCGCCGTAGGGCTCCTGGTGGGAGGGTCGCTCGCGGTCAGCTTGATGATCGCGTACCGGTCCAGGCCTGTCTTCGTGCCGATTTCCGGCAACGACGACCCGCTCGCGCGCTACCGGTCGGCGATCGTCGGCCGGATCCGCCTGTTCGGCATCGGCATCCCGGTGCTCACCGGGCTCATCGCCGGCGCGTCCGCGCAGAGCGACTGGCAGGTCGTGCAGCTGTTCCTGAACGGCACGCCGTTCGGCCAGACCGATCCCGAATTCGGCAATGACGTCGGCTTCTACGCCTTCGACCTGCCGTTCTACAACTGGCTCCTGGGCTGGCTGTTCATCTCGGTCGTCATCGCGTTCTTCGGCGCGCTGATCGCGCACTACATCTTCGGTGGCATCCGGCTCGCGGGTAAGGGCGGCCAGCTCGCCGGCCCGACCCGCGCCCAGCTCGCCATCACCATCGGCATCTTCGTGCTGCTGAAGGCGGTCGAGTACTTCTTCGATCGCTACAACCTGCTGCTCTCCGACCGGGGAGCGCCGCTGTTCATCGGTGCAACCTACACCGACTTGAACGCGGTCCTGCCCGCGAAGCTGATCCTTCTGTGCATCTCGGTGATCTGCGCCGTGGCGTTCTTCGCCGGCGCGTTCCTGCGCAACCTCCAGCTGCCCGCGATCGCGCTGGTGCTGCTGATCCTGTCGAACGTGCTCATCGGCGTCGCGTGGCCCGCGGTGCTCGACCAGTTCTCGGTGCGTCCCAACGCGAACGAGAAGGAGTCCACGTCGATCCAGCGCAACATGGACGCGACCCGTCAGGCGTTCGGCCTGACCAACGTCGAGTACAAGGACTACACCGGCAAGTCCGAGGCGACCTCCGCGGAGATCAAGGCGGACAAGGGGACCGTCCCGAACATCCGGCTCCTCGATCCGAACATCCTCAGCGACACCTTCACCCAGCGCGTCGGCCGTGAGAACTTCTACGGTTTCCCCTCCAAGCTGGACATCGACCGCTACACCCTCAACGGTGTCACGCAGGACTACATCGTCGCGGCCAAGGAGATCAAGACCGAGGGCCTCACCGGCAACCAGACGAACTGGATCAACAAGCACCTCGTCTACACGCACGGAAACGGTTTCGTCGCCGCGCCGGCCAACACGATCGACCGCGCGCTGAAGGACGCCAACTCCGACGGCGGTTACCCGATCGCCACCACCAGCGACACCCAGAACCCGACGGGCGCCGGCTCGACCGACCCGAACAAGCCGGGCATCAAGGTGGACGAGCCCCGTATCTACTACGGCGAGCTCGCGACCGACGCCGCGTACGCGATCGTCGGCGGCAAGGCGGGGCAGGCGCCCGGCGAGTACGACACCGCCGTCGACCGCGGCTACATCTACAAGGGTTCCGGCGGCGTGCCGATCGACAACTGGTTCAACCGGCTCGTCTTCGCGGCCGAGTACGGAGAGCGGAACATCCTCTTCTCCGACGCGATCGGCGACGGATCCAAGATCATGTTCAACCGCGAACCGCGGGAGCGCGTCGCCAAGGCCGCTCCGTGGCTGACCCTCGACGGTGACCCGTATCCGGCGGTCGTCAACGGCAAGATCATCTGGATCGTCGACGGCTACACGACGATGAACAACTTCCCGTACGCCCAGCAGACCCAGCTCGGCCAGGCGACCAACGACTCGCTCAGCGGCACCACGCGCCAGGCGAACTCCTCGATCAACTACATCCGCAACTCGGTCAAGGCCACCGTCGACGCGTTCGACGGCACCGTGACCTTGTACGGGGTCGAGGACAACGAGCCGGTGCTCAACGCGTGGAAGAAGGTCTTCCCGGGCTTGGTCAAGCCGAGCAGCGAGATCTCGCCGGACCTGCGGTCGCACTTCCGCTACCCCGAAGACCTCTTCAAGGTGCAGCGGGAGCTCCTGTCGAAGTATCACGTGAACAACCCGGCGGAGTTCTACGCTCAGCAGGCCTTCTGGAGCGTTCCGCAGGACCCGACGCAAGAAGGCGGCGTGAACGCGTCCGCCTCCGGGATCGCCAACCAGCCCGGCTACTACGTCCTGGCCACCGCGCCGGGCGACACAAAGTCGCGGTTCCAGCTCACCAGCTCGCTGACCGGTCTCCAACGGCAGTACCTGGCGGCCTGGATGTCGGTGTCCTCGGATCCCGAGGACTACGGGAAGATGCGCGTCCTGAGACTGCCGACAGGCGCCAGCGGCTCCACACAGGTGGACGGTCCCGTCCAGGTCCAGAACAGATTCCAAAGTGACCCACGGGTCGCGCAGGACCGGACGCTGTTCAACAACCCGAACGTGACGGTCACCTACGGAAACCTGATCACGCTGCCCGTCGCCAACGGCTTCCTCTATGTGGAACCGGTCTACATCCGGCAGCGGAACCAGCTGAGCTATCCGCAGCTGGCCCGTGTCCTGGTCTCCTACGGCACCAAGATCGGCTTCGCGCCGACGCTCAACGAGGCGCTGGACCAGGTTTTCGGCGCGGGCACGGGCTCCGGTGTCACACCGCCGCAGACCGGCGGTACGCCCGGAACGACGACCCCGCCGCCCCCAGGCACTACGACGCCGCAGCCGCCTGCCAGCGGCAACCCGGCGCTCGACAAGGCCGCGGGCGACATGCACGACGCCTGGGTCAAGTTCCGCGCCGCCCAGCAATCCGGCAACTACGCCGACCAGGGTGCCGCCCTGGCCGCACTCGAAGCCGCTTCGAAGGCCTACGAGTCGGCCAAGGCCAACCCGCCGGCGACCAGCGCGCCCCCGACCTCCGGCCAGCCCGGAGGGTGACGTCGCTTACCTAAAGGGCACCTGCTTTGCGCCTGCTCGAAACGGTGGCGTAAGGTAGGTGTCACAACGCGGGGTGGAGCAGCTCGGTAGCTCGCTGGGCTCATAACCCANCCACGGGCCTCCTTCGCATTTGTCCCGGGGGTCGAACCCCCGGACCCCCGCCAGGAGGGCTTCGCCCCCTGGACCCCCAAGTGGTCGGTTGCATAGGTGCCCCAGGTGGCGGGAGCAAGGGACCTTTGCTATCGCGGGGGAGCGGGGGACCTTTGCTACCGCGTGGGGGCGGCCCAGCAGGCATAGCCGTCGGGGCGGTATAGGACGGCTTCCGTGGAGGGCCACGGCAGGGCCGTGACGAGCTGAGTGGTCAGACGTGGTGAGTGGGCGTGAGCCTGGGCTGCGTCGACATGGGCCGGAGTGGTCGTCAGGAGCACGAAGTCGCCGTTGTGAAAGAGCGTGCTGGGGCGCAGCGGGCCGCCTACGGTAGCGACGTCCTGGTCGTTCAGCCGCGAGCCGAGCGCGGGGTGCGACGTCCCGTAGGTCGCGTAGCGGATCCCGAGACCGGAGACCATGCCCGACAGGTACCGGCTCACCTCGGGCAGCGCGGCCAGGTCGCCGAAAACGGCGCGAAGCGCGCGAGACTCATGAGACCGCGGAGTCAGCCCCAGTTGGGCGGCGACGTTGTGCAGCACTTGAGCGCCGACGGGGTGCCGCTCGGCCTCGTAGGTGTCGAGCAGGTCGTCACCGGCCCAGCCGTGCACTGTCGCGGCGAGCTTCCAACCGAGGTTCATGGCGTCCTGCACACCGAGGTTCAGCCCTTGGCCGCCTGCCGGGAAATGGATGTGCGCGGCATCGCCCGCCAGCAGTACCCGCCCGACGCGGTAGTGCTCCGCCTGTCGCGCCGCATCCGAGAACTGTGACGCCCAGCGGATTTCCGACACCGTCGCCGTCGCGCCGTACGAGTCGAGCAGGGCCTGCCGGACTTCGTCGTGGGAGACCGCGGACCGGATGTCCGTGGGCCGCGAGGCCCTGTCGCCGTACATGAAGCGGTAGAGACCCGGTTCTCCCAGTGGAATCAGGCCTTTGAACGTGGTCGCACCGGTCGGCTCGCCGACGTTCCGCATCGTTCGCCACTGCTTTTGCGCACCGGCAGGGATTTTGTCGAACAGGACGTCCGCGACCACGCCGAAACCTTCACCGTCCACACCGGGAAAGTCCACGTCGAGTCCTTTGCGTACAACGCTTCGAGAACCGTCGCAGCCGACCAGGAACTTCGCGTGCAGCCGGTTCTCGCCACTGTCTGTTCGGTACCGGACAGAGACAAAGTCCTTGTCCTGTACGAAATCGATTACTTCGGCGCCCCGGATCACCTTGGTTCCTTGTGCGGCAAGCCGTTCTTCCAGGTATTCCTCGACCTGAGCCTGCGGAATCCCCAGCTGGAAAGGGAATCGAGTGTCCCAGCCGTCGTAGCCGACGGGGATCATCGCGAAATGTCCGTCCTGCACCGTCGCGAACGAACGCTCCTCGGCGCCGTCCAGAAGCCCGCGCAGCTCCAGCATTTCCGCGGTGCGCGGCTGGAGATTCAGTGCCTTGGACAGTCCTGTGCGCTCGTGATGCCGTTCCAGTACCACGACATCGACGCCGGCGAGCGCGAGTTCGTGGGCCAGCATCAGCCCCGTCGGCCCCGCCCCGGCCACGACCACGTCCGTCCCCAGGTTGTTCATACCACTCCTTAACGACGTTAAATTGACCTGCGCCCAGCGTGCCCTTAACATCGTTAAATTGTCAAGACGCTCCTGTTGGAAAGAGGGTTGAAAGTGGGTCTGACCAGGCAGGACATCGTCCGCGCCGGGCTTCGGCTGCTCAACGACGTCGGGCTCAACGGGCTGACGCTTCGCCTGATCGCGCAGGAGCTCGGCGTCAAGGCGCCCGCGCTGTACTGGCATGTGAAGAACAAGCAGGAGCTGCTCGACGAGATGGCGACGCAGATGTATGCCGACGCGATGCCTGGCCGTGTGCCGGAAGGTATGGGGGAGCGGGACTCGCTGGAGCTGGCGTCACGGAGTTTGCGCAGGATGATGCTTGCTTACCGTGACGGGGCCAAGGTCTTCTCCGGGACTTTCATGACCGACGACAGCCTGCTCGGTGACAATCCGCTGCAGCCCCGCGTCGACGCGGGGCTGGAACTGTACCTGGCTGGACGAGCGTTGTTCACCGTCTACAGCTATGTCGTCGGTTTCACTATCGAAGAGCAGGCCGTTTATCCGGTTCCGGGTGAACGCGACCCGCGTTACGACGTCACGTCCACGGCGTGGGTCTTCGACGAGGACGTCGAGGGCAGGTTCGGCGACGGGCTGACCATGGTGCTCAACGGCGTCTTCGCCTGGCTGGATGACAAAGTCGTGCCATAAAGGCAGGTCAAAGGCGCTTCGGCGAGTTAAGGGTACCCGCCTGAAACCCGGTTTCGCCCCCGTGTAATCTATTGAAACAACGACGCGGGGTGGAGCAGCTCGGTAGCTCGCTGGGCTCATAACCCAGAGGTCGCAGGTTCAAATCCTGTCCCCGC
>NZ_AOHO01000072.1 GCF_000342005.1 Amycolatopsis decaplanina DSM 44594 | reverse complement strand
CAACTCCTCAAAACCCACGATCCCCGCAACCCCCGAAATCCAGGGTGTTGCGGGGATCGCTAGAACCCGCCCAGCGGGAAGGGGGCCTTCGCGTACTTCTTCAGGCGATCAGTCGAAGGCCCGCGCGATCAGCGCCTTCTGCTCGACCTCGTGCACCTTGGACGAACCGGCCGACGGGGCCGCCATCGGACGGCGCGACACGACGTCCAGGCTGGAGAACACCTCCGGGAGCTTCCGCGGCAGGTTCAGGCCGAAGAACGGCCACGCACCCTGGTTCTCCGGCTCCTCCTGGACCCAGACCGCAGGAGCGCCGTTGTAGCGCTCGAGCGCCGCCAGCAGCTTCTTCTTCGGCAGCGGGTAGTACTGCTCGACGCGCACGATCGCGATGTCGTTCGCCTCGCGCTTCGCCCGCTCGGCCACCAGCTCCCAGTACAGCTTGCCCGAGGTCAGCAGGACCTTGCGCACCTTCGACGGGTCGACGGCGGCGTCGTCGATGACCGACATGAACTTCGTCTGGCCGGTGAAGTCCTCGACCGCCGAGGTCGCCGCCTTGTTGCGCAGCATCGACTTGGGGGTGAAGACCACCAGCGGCCGGTTGACCCCGTCGAGGGCGTGGCGGCGGAGCAGGTGGAAGTAGTTCGCCGGGGTGGACGGCACCGCGACGGTCATCGAGCCTTCGGCGCAGAGGGAGAGGAAGCGCTCGATGCGGCCGGAGGTGTGGTCCGGGCCCTGGCCTTCGTGGCCGTGCGGCAGCAGCAGCACGACGTCGGAGAGCTGGCCCCATTTGGCCTCGCCGGAAGAGATGTACTCGTCGATGACGGTCTGCGCGCCGTTGACGAAGTCACCGAACTGCGCTTCCCACATGACCAGTGCTTCGGAGTTGGCCACGGAGTAGCCGTACTCGAAGCCGACCGCCGCGTACTCGGACAGCGCCGAGTCGTAGATCATCACACGGCCCTGGCCGTCGGCCAGATTCTGCAGCGGTGAGTACTCCTGGCCGGTCTTGCGGTCGATCAGCACCGAGTGGCGCTGGGTGAAGGTGCCGCGGCGGGAGTCCTGGCCGGACAGCCGGACGAGCCTGCCTTCCATGGCCAGCGAGCCGAAGGCGAGCAGTTCGCCGAACGCCCAGTCGATGCCGCCTTCGCGGGACATCTTGTGGCGGCGTTCCATGACCGGCTTGACCCGCGGGGGCGGGGTGAAGCCTTCGGGCACGTTGAGGAACGCGTCACCGATGTGCTCGATGACTTCGGTGGTGGTCGCGGTGGGCACCTTGGCGGGGACCTGCTGCTCCTCCTCGACCGAGGGGCTGGCCTTCGCCGGGTGCTTCTCCAGCTCGCGGACCTCGTTGAACACGTGCTCCAGCTGGCTGGAGAAGTCGCGCAACGCGGCCTCGGCCTCTTCGACGGAGATGTCGCCGCGGCCGATCAGCGATTCGGTGTAGGTCTTCCGGACCGAACGCTTCGTGTCGATGATGTCGTACATCGCCGGCTGCGTCATCGAAGGGTCGTCGCCCTCGTTGTGGCCGCGGCGGCGGTAGCAGATCAGGTCGATCACGACGTCCTTGTGGAACGCCTGGCGGTAGTCGACGGCCAGCTTGGCCACCCAGTGCGCGGCCTCGGGGTCGTCACCGTTCACGTGGAAGATCGGGGAACCGATCATCTTCGCGACGTCGGTGGCGTACTGGCTCGAACGCGAGTGCTCGGGCGCGGTGGTGAAGCCGACCTGGTTGTTGACGATGACGTGCACGGTGCCGCCGGTGCGGTAGCCGCGCAGCAGCGCCAGGTTCAGGGTCTCGGCCACGACACCCTGGCCCGCGAAGGCCGCGTCACCGTGCATCAGGACGGGCAACACAGTGAAGCCCCCTGTGTCGCTGTCGCCCTTGTCGAGGATGTCCTGCTTCGCGCGGACGATGCCCTCGAGCACCGGGTCGACGGTCTCCAGGTGCGACGGGTTCGCGGTCAGCGACACCTTGGTCTCGCCGTCGCCGAACATGCGGAAGTACTTGCCCTCGGCGCCGAGGTGGTACTTCACGTCGCCGGAACCGTGCGCCTGGCCGGGGTCGAGGTTGCCCTCGAACTCCTGGAAGATCTGCGCGATCGGCTTGCCGACGATGTTCGCGAGCACGTTCAGGCGGCCGCGGTGCGGCATGCCGATGACGACCTCGTCGAGTTCGTGCTCGGCGGCCTTGTCCAGCAGCGTGTCCAGCAGCGGGATCGCCGTCTCGCCGCCTTCGAGGGAGAACCGCTTCTGGCCGACGTACTTGGTCTGCAGGAAGGTCTCGAACGCCTCCGCGGCGTTGAGCTTCGAGAGCACGTACTTCTGGACCGCGGGGTCCGGCTTCTCGTGCGGGATCTCGACGCGGTCCTGGATCCAGCGCCGCTCCTCGGGGTCGAGGATGTGCGTGTACTCGATGCCGACGGTGCGGCAGTAGGAGTTGCGCAGCACGCCGAGGATGTCGCGCAGCTTCATCCGCTCCTGGCCGGCGAAGCCGCCGACCGGGAACTCGCGGTCCAGGTCCCACAGGGTCAGGCCGTGGGAAAGGACGTCGAGGTCGGCGTGGCTGCGCTGCCGGTAGTTCAGCGGGTCGGTGTCGGCCATCAGGTGACCGCGCATACGGAAGGCGTCGATCAGCTCGATCACGCGCGCGGTCTTGTCGACCGGGCCGTCCGGGATGTCGGCGACCCAGCGGATCGGCTCGTACGGCAGGCGCAGGCTGGTGAAGACGTCGTCGTAGAAGCCGTCCTCGCCCAGCAGCAGCTCGTGGATGCGCTTGAGGAACTCGCCGGACTCCGCGCCCTGGATGATGCGGTGGTCATAGGTCGAGGTCAGCGTCATGATCTTCGACACGCCGAGGTCGACCAGTGCCTTCTCGCTGGTGCCCTCGAAGTGCGCCGGGTACTGCATGGCGCCGACGCCGATGATCGCGCCCTGGCCCGCCTGCAGCCGCGGCACCGAGTGGTTGGTGCCGATACCGCCGGGGTTGGTCAGCGAGATCGTGGTGCCGGAGAAGTCGTCGGCGGTCAGCTTGCCGTTGCGGGCCTTCTTGACGATCTCCTCATACGCCTGCCAGAACTGCATGAAGGTCATGTTCTCGGTGGCCTTGATGGAGGCCACGACGAGCGTGCGGGCGCCTTCCTTGCCCTTCATATCGATCGCGAGACCGAAGTTCACGTGCTCCGGCGTGACCGCGAACGGCTTCCCGTCGATCAGCTGGTAGTGCCGGTTCATGTTCGGGAAGTTCTTCAGCGCCCGGACCATCGCGTAACCGATGAGGTGCGTGAACGAGATCTTCCCGCCGCGCGTGCGCTTGAGGTGGTTGTTGATGACGATGCGGTTGTCCGCCATCAGCTTCGCGGGAACGGCGCGCACACTCGTGGCCGTCGGCACCGACAGCGAGGCGTCCATGTTCTTCGCGATCGCCGCCGCGGCGCCGCGGAGCTGCTTCGACTCCGGCTCGGCGTCCTTCTCGGCGGGCTTGGCGGGAGCCTGCGCGGGGGGCGTCTTGGGCCCGGCCTTGGGCGCCGCCGCCTTCGCCTCGGTCTTCGGGGCCGTCTTCGGCGCAGCCTTCGCCGGGGCAGTCTGCTTCGCGGTGGACTCGGCGTTGCGGACCGTCTGCGGCGTCGGCTTGGCGGCCTGGCCGTTGGTGCTCGCGCCCTCCTTCGCGGTCTCCGCAGAGGTCTGACGAGCGCCGTCAGCCTTCGTCTGCGCGTCCTGCGTTGGCTTGAAGTCCGCGAAGAAGTCGTGCCAGGCGGCATCGACTGAGCTGGGGTCGGCGAGGAACTGGTCGTACATTTCCTCGACGACCCACTCGTTGGGGCCGAATTGTGACGCAGGGCTGCTGCTGGACACGGCTTGGACTCGCCTCTATCCGTCTCGAGATCTTGAACACCGCTGATGCGCCTACCAGGCTAACCCCCTCGGTCGCAGCCGTGTGATGGAACTGGCCTGTGTGAGGCGTGGCGCACTAGGTGATGGGTCACTGTCTCGATCAAGAGACCGAAAATATGCCACTCGTCCACCCGGCCCCCTGTCGTTCGGGGGAGCAAGGGACCTTTGCTGCCGTTTTCACCGTCCGTGCAGGTCAGATCACTGTTTCGTCGGTAAAGGTTGGCTGGGTCGTCGTGCCCGGACAGCCTGGAGTTCACGTCGGGACGCTTCGCTGGGTGGAGGATGCGGCCGGTGTCGTGCCGGCCGCCGATCGCCCGCGAGGTGGTGGCGGCCCATGTGGCTGGACGAGTGCCCGTCGTTCTGGGACGAGGGGCGCGTGCGCCCGCTGGTCACCGAGTCCGGCAAGGTCGTGCTGATGTGCGACTCGTGCTCGGCGGTCTGGCCGACGCTCGCCGATTTCCAGGAGATGGAGCACGTCGAGCCCGACGAACCGGACTGGGCGGTGACGGCCGGGGTCCACGTCCGCCCGGGGACTTTCCGGTGGGCTTCGGCTCAGGACCTCGAGGTCGCCGGGATGAGCGGCCTCAAGTGGCGGTCTTAGCCGGGGTACGGGCGCTCCGCGGGTAGCAGCGCTTCGGCGTCTTCGATGCGGTTCGCCGCGACCAGGGAGCCGATCTCGCGCATGACCGGGGTGACGTCGGTGACCGCCGTGATCCATTTGTCGACATAGCGATCGACGGCCTCGTCGCTCAACCCCATCTGGAGCGAGCGGTGCTTCAGGGCACCGAGCCGGATGTCGCGTTCCGGATCCCACTGGATGCGGACCGGGCTGTTCTTGACCTCGTGTTGCCACGTCTCCCGGTCGGGGTGGACGTCGGGGTCGTAATGGCTGAGCGCCGCGTGTTCGAGCGCCCAGGCGAAACCCTCGCGAGTGATGTCGAGGGCGAGTACGCGCTCTTGGCCGGGCTTGGCGGCCCAGCCGCAGCGGTAGGCCATCCAGAGGAAAGACGGCTTGATCCAGGTCATGCGTTCGCGTTTGAACGGCGGCGCGAAAGTGCCCGCCTTGAGGGCGGCGTGGGCGATGGGCGGCGAGTACGCCTGATAGACGCGGATCGTGGTTTCGGTATGAATGGCGCGGATCTGCCGCGCCGGGATCTCTTCTTTCATTTCCCGTGCAGCGTGACAGGTGTGGGTGTTCGCGCGCGACCGAAATTCCCTTGCCCGCCTGGGTCGTGAGTGGCTGGGACGGTTCTCTTGAGGAGAAGGTCGAAGGTGCCGTGTTCGGGCGAGATGGCGATCTCGCGTGATCAGGCGGCGATCACGCGTGATCAGAGACGGAACTCGCGTGATCAGAGGACGTTCACCGTGTTCGCCGTTTGATCACGCGAGTCCCGTTCCTGATCACGCGAGTTACGCCTTCGCGCACCTTGGGCTCTAACCCGAATCGCCACTCACGACCCGCTCAGCCCAGGGACCACAGACGCGCGTAGTGGCCGTCCGCCGCGACCAGTTCCGCGTGCGTGCCCTGTTCGATGATCCGGCCGTGGTCCAGCACCACGATCCGGTCCGCCTTGGCGGCCGTGGCGAGGCGGTGCGCGACCACGAAAGTCGTGCGGCGGCGCGCGAGTTGTTCCGTCGCGCGCAGGACGGCGGCTTCGGTGGACGGATCGAGGGCCGCGGTCGCCTCGTCGAGCAGGAGGACGTCCGGGTCCACGAGTTCGGCGCGGGCGAGGGCGACGAGTTGCCGTTGCCCGGCCGAAAGAGACCGTCCGCGTTCACCGACGGGCTGGTGGAAACCGGCAGGGAGCGCGGCGACACCGTCGAGCGCGCCGACGGACCGGACCGCTTCCTCGACCTCCGCGTCCGTCGCGGAAGGCCTGCCGTAGCGCACATTGTCCGCGACGGTTCCCGAGAACAGGTGCGCTTCCTGCGGTACCACGCCCATCCGCGTGCGCAGGGCGGCCAGGTCGTACTCGCGGATGTCGGTTCCGTCGATCCGGACCACACCGCCTGTCGCGTCGTAGAAGCGCGCGACGAGCTTCACCGCCGTCGATTTCCCGGCACCCGTCGCCCCGACCAAGGCGACGGTCTCCCCGGGCGCGACGTCCAGCGAAAGCTGCGACAGGGCGGGCTCGTCCGTTGCGGTGTAAGCGAAATCGACGTCCTTGAAGGAGACCTCGCCCCGCAGTCGCTCCGGGACCGCGACCGGTTTTTCCGCCTGCGGAACGGAAGTCGGCGTGCGCAGGAGGTCGCCGATGCGCGACAGGCCGACCCGCGCCTGCTGGTAACCGTCGAACACTGACGACAGTTGCTGGATCGGCGAGAAGAACTGGCCCAGATACAACAGGAACGCCACCAGAACACCGGCGGACAGCGTGCCCGCCGCGACCCGGTTCGCGCCGACGATCAGCACGACGACCTCGGCCAGTCCGGAAAGCATTGCCGCGAAGGGGAAATACGTCGCGACATAGCGTTGGGCGCGCAGCCGCGAGCGCCGGTATTCGTCACTTCGGGAAGCGAACTTCTCCGCTGTGCGCTCCTCGCGCGTGTACGCCTGCGCGACCCGCAGCCCGTTCACGTTCTCCTGCATGTCCGCGTTGACGACGCTGACCCGTTCCCGGGCTTCGGTGTACGCCTTGGACGACGCCCGGCGGAAGATCACCGTCGCGACCACGAGGATCGGCAGCACCGCGAGCGCGTACGCCGCCAGCCCGATGTCGGTGACCATCAAGGCCGCCGCGATCCCGACCAGGGTCAGCGCGCTCACCACGGCCTGGGCGACACCGGTTTGCAGGAACGTCGAGAGCGCGTCGACGTCGGTCGTCATCCGGGTCATGATCTTCCCGGACAGTTCACGTTCGTAGAAGTCGAGCCCGAGCCGTTGCAGATGCGCGTAACTGCGTACGCGCAGCGAATACAGCACCGTCTCGCCGACCCGCGCCGTCATCCTCGTCTGGAGGTAGACCACCAGCCAGTCCGCGAGGATCACCAGCGCGCCGATCCCGGCGGCCAGCCAGATCACCGCCTCCGCTCCGGCGCGCACGCCGTTGTCGATGCCGTGCTGGTACAGCGCGGGCATCGCGATGGTGGCCAGCGCGTCCGCGGCGACCAGGCCGATCACCACGGCGAGCGGGCCGCGTACCGGTTTCAGCAACCGGCCGAGGCGGAACTTCGGTTCGGGCGCGGTGACGTCGGTGCCCGGCAGGCGCGGGACGTCCGTCGCGGGCGGCAGTTTCCGGACGCCTTCGATGAGCTCCTCACTCGGCGGCAGGTTGACGTCCCACTCGCCGCCGGTGCCCTTCCGCTCGCCCGCCAGTTCGTCGGCCTTGTCCTGCTCCGGCCACAGGGCGGGGGTGATTCCCGCGGGACCGCAGTCGAGACCTTCACAGCGATGCGGTTCCTCGACGTCGTCACCCGGCCCCGCGACGAGTTCGCGGAACAGCGCGCAGCGCGCCAGCAGTTCCTCCTCGGTGCCGACGTCGACGACGCGGCCCTTGTCGAGTACGGCGATCCGGTCGGCGAGGGCGAGGGTGGAGCGGCGGTGCGCGATCAGCAGGGTCGTGCGGCTCGCGGTGACCGAGCGCAGCGTGTCGTGGATCGCCGCTTCGGTGACCGTGTCGATGGCGGACGTCGCGTCGTCGAGGACCAGGACGCGCGGGTCGGTCATCAGCGCCCTGGCCAGGCCGAGACGCTGACGCTGACCGCCCGAGAGTGTGAGGCCGCGCTCGCCGACGAGCGTGTCGTAGCCCTCGGGGAGGCGCTGGATGAACTCGTCCGCCTCCGCCGCCCGCGCGGCAGCGCGGATCTCTTCGTCGCTCGCGTCCGGCCTGCCGTAGGCGATGTTGTCGCGCACCGACGAGGAGAAGAGGAACGCCTCCTCGAAGACCACTCCGATCACGCTGCGCAGGTCGCGCTGACGGACGTCGCGGACGTCCAGGTCGCCGACCTGGACCGAACCGCTGTGCACGTCGTAGAAGCGGGGCAGCAGCAAGGAGATCGTCGACTTGCCCGAACCAGCCGTGCCGACCAGCGCGAGTGTTTCACCCGGCCGGGCTTCCAGGGTGAGACCGTCGAGCACGGGATCCGATCGCGTGTAGCCGAAGGTGACGTCCTCCAGCCGGACGCCGAGGGGGCCTTCGGGCAGCGGCCGCGCGTCCGGGCTGTCGACGACGTCCGGCTGAGCGTCGATCAGTTCGTTGACCCGTTCCGCGCCCGCCCTGGTCAGCTGGGCCTGCACGACGAGGCTCGAGATCATCCGTGCCGGGCCGATCAGGATGGACAGATAGGTCGCGAACGCCAGGAAGGTGCCGAGGCTGACCTCACCCTTCAACGCGAGGATGCCACCGACCGCCAGGACCGCGACCTGACCCGCCGCGGGAAGCGCCGCCGTCGTCGCCGTGGGCAGTGAGGACAGCCGGGCCGCGCGCATGCGTTCGGCGAAGAGCTGCCTCGCCGTCTTCTCCAGCTTCGCGACTTCGCGCGCTTCCTGTCCGAAGCCCTTCACGACGCGTACGCCGGTGACGGTCTCCTCGACCTGCTGCGCGACGTCGGCCGCGCGCTGCTGGGCCGCCCATGTCGCGGGGAAGAGCCGTTTCCGGCTCACCGCCATGATGATCGCGATCGCCGGGGCGACCACCATCGCGATCAGGGTCAGCGTGGGCGACATCCACAGCATCGCGCCGAGGGACAGCAGTGCGAAGATCACCGACCCCGCCGAAAGCGGCACCTGCATCAAGACCGACGTGACCAGCTGCAGATCCGAGATCGCCCGGGAGGCGACCTGCCCGGTGCGCAGCGCGTCCTGCTTGCCGCCGTCGAGCCGGGAGACCGCGTTGAACACCTGGCGGCGCAGATCGTGCTGGACGTCGAGGGCCAGCCGCCCGCCGACGTACCGGCGGGCGAAGGCGTTGCCGAAGGTCAGCACCTGCAGCGCCGCCATCACGGCGGCGAGCAGGCCGAGGCGGGAGGTGTCGCCCGCGACGGCGTCGTCCAGCGCCTCGCGGATCAGCAGCGGACCGGCGGCCTGCAGCCCGACGCCGATGATCGCCGCGCCCAGCGAGAGCACGACCAGCCAAGGGTGTTTCCAGCACGAAGCGGCCAGGCGACGGATCCAGCCTCCGGTGGGTACCGGGGCCTTCTCACGAGCCTGACTGGTTTGACGCGGACGAGGTGGAGCAGTGGTCACCCCGCCAGCCTATGCGGCTCCACCGACAGGATCGGCCGGTTCCGGCAGGGAAGTGACCCAAGTCCGGCGGGGAGGTGACCCACGTCGACGCCACCGAACGGTCTCCCCAAGGGCGCCCCGCGCCCGACGGAGACTTCAGCCGTCGCGCGCCCTCTTTCGGGCCGAAGGCCCACGTAAACGTGATGAAGGGGCGCCTTCCCGCCCAACCTGAGGTTGAAGCGGACCGGCGCCCCTTCGGCACGTTTACGTCAGCGCGCGATAAGAAATCAAGTGATGTCCTTCTTCTGGTTCACGGCCCAGCCGGCGAGGAAGAAGACCATCGTCCAGCCGAAGAAGATGAGCGCCGAGGCCCACCACGAGAACGCGCCGGGCGCACCGGCTGCGTACTGCAGTGCCCACGCCGTCTCGTCCTGCAGGCCGGGCACCTTCACCCCGGCGGCGCCGAACGCCTCCGCGCCGATGGCGCCCACGATGCCGTTGACCGTGCCGTTCGGCAGGACGCCGCCCAGCCACGTGATGTCCGCGGCGCCGAACATGACGAACACCAGCACGTTCTCGACGACGAGCATCCAGATGGTCAGCGTGATGATGCTGCCGACCACGCTGCGCCAGACCGCGCCGACCCCGATGCCGAACAGTGTCGCCAGGATCGTCGCGAGGACGCCCGCGCCGAGCACGCCCAGCCACTGCCCCGCAGTGGGAAGGCGGGCGCTGTCGACCGTGATCACGGTCCCGAGGCTCGCCGCGCCCACGATGATCACGCCGTAGATCGCGCCCCACGCGATGTAAGTGATCATCTTGGCGCTCAACGCCGAAACCCGGTTCGGGGCGGTGAGGAACGTCGTGGTGATCGTCTTCTTCGTGTACTCGCCGGCGAGGGCGAAGACACCGAAGATGATCGGGATCATCGTGCCGATGTTGACGCCGTGCCCGAGGGCGAGCAGGCCGACGGGCAGTTCGCCGGTCGAGATGCCGAGCGCCTCGGTCAGTTCACGAGTGTCCGAGCGGCCGAGGAAGTCGCTGAAGTCGTTGGTGACCATGCCCCAGAACAGGGCGAACGCGAAGGCGAAGACCACCGCGGGGATCATCAGCGCCCACCACGCCTTGAGCGTGAGCGTCTTGCGGAACTCCGCCTTGATCAGGTTGCCCATCAGCCCTGGCCTCCCCAGCCCTCGTTCTGGCCCTGCTGCTGCGCCTGCTGCTGAGGCGGCGCCTGCTGGTACTGCGGTTGCTGCGGCGGCTGACCCTGCTGCTGGAACTGCTGCGGCGGCGCGAAACCGGGCGGCGGCGTGTTCTGCGGCGCGTAGCCGGGAGGCGGCCCCTGATATCCGGGCGGCGGGCCCTGATAACCCGGAGGCGGACCCTGGTAGCCCGGCGGCGGGCCCTGCTGGAAACCGGGCGGCGGCGCGGCGTACTGGCCCTGTGTCAGCTGGAAGAACATCCGCTCCAGATCCGCCGTCTCCTCCTGCATGCCGTAGACCGCGATGCTCGCCTTGGCGGAGACGTCACCGATCTGCTGCACCGTCGCACCGGAGACCGCGACACGGCCGTCCGGCATCGGCGAGACCTGCGTGATGCCCGCCTCCTGCAACGCGGACACCAGACCGCTCGCGTCGGCCGACTGCACCAGCACCCGGGACTGGTTGCTCTTGCGCAACTGGTCCAGCGAGCCGTTGTAGCGCGTCATGCCCTGGCTGATGATCACGACCTGGTCGATCGTCTGCTCCACCTCGTTCAGAAGGTGGCTCGAGACCAGCACCGTGCGCCCCTCACGCGCGTACGCGCGCAGGAAGTTCCGCAGCCACAGGATGCCCTCGGGGTCGAGACCGTTCGTCGGCTCGTCCAGCACCAGCACCTGCGGGTTCCCCAGCAACGCCGTCGCCAGCGCCAGCCGCTGCCGCATACCGAGCGAGAACCCGCCCGCCTTGCGGTCCGCGGCCGACGAAAGGCCGACCAGCCCCAGAACCTCGTCCACCCGCTGATCCGGCATCCCGATCGCCGCCGAGTACACGCGCAGGTGATTCCGCGCCGTGCGTCCCGGGTGGAAACCCTCGTTCTCCAGCACCGAACCGACGACCCGAGCCGGATTCCCCAGCTGGTCGTGCGGGCGCCCGTTGATGGTCGCCGTGCCGTTCGTGGGCGTCACCAGCCCGAGCAGCATCCGGAGCGTCGTGGTCTTCCCGGCCCCGTTGGGCCCCAGGAAGCCGGTCACCGAACCGGGCTCCACCGTGAAGCTCAGATTCTGGACCGCGTTGACCGCACCGAACTGCTTGCTCAGGTTCTGCACCGCGATGCGGCCACTGCCGTCGTGCATACCGTCCCCTTTTGTTGACGAAGGCCGATCACGCGACATCCTGCCTCACGGGGTGGGTTCGCACCCGAGGAAGGGGGCAATCCGCCGAAAGCGACCTTCGTCACGTTCGGCACGGTGACGGCTCCGTCCTCCAGTGCACCCGCCACTGCGCCGAATGGCCGCTGACTACCGGATATGCGGCATGAAGCATGGAAAATCACCGACCATGGCGGAGATTCGTGAAGAAATAATTCGGAAGACATGGCAACCCCATGCAGCGCGACGGCGACTTATTACCTACGATGTAGGAGGCGGCCCGCTCCCAGTGACCCCCAGGCTGGTTGAGCGGGCCGCCCTCAGCCCCTTTGCCCCACCTTGGTCGGTGCTTGCGCACCTTCCCGAAGGTGGGGCTTCGTCGTATCACCCGGGGGCCGAGCCCCCCGGACCCCCACGGTGCGGTCGGCGCCGGTTGGCGGGGTGGGGGCCTACGGCGCGGAGCGCCGTGGCCAGGTGAGGATCCGGCTCCGCGGTAAGTGAAGGTCCTTGCGCAAAAGGAGCGAGGGACCTTCGCACTGGGGTGGCAAAGGTCCCTCGCGTGGGAGTGTGGCGTGGGGTCAGGCCAGGACGGCGGCCAGGTCCGTGGCGGGCAGGCCGTGCGCGGCCGCGACCGGGGCGTTGGTCAGGGCGCCCGCGTGCGTGTTGAGGCCCTTCGCCAGCGAAGCGTCCGCCTGCAGCGCCTTGTGCCAGCCGAGCTCCGCCAGCTGGACGGCGTAGGGCAGCGTGACGTTGGTCAGGCCGTAGGTCGACGTCCGGGGCACCGCGCCCGGCATGTTCGCGACGCAGTAGAACACCGACTCGTGGACCTTGTAGGTCGGCTCGTCGTGCGTGGTCGGCCGCGAGTCGGCGAAGCAGCCGCCCTGGTCGATCGCGATGTCGACCAGCACGCTGCCGGGACGCATCCGCGAAACGAGCTCGTTCGAGACCAGCTTCGGCGCCTTCGCGCCGGGCACGAGCACCGCGCCGATGACCATGTCGGCCTCCAGCACGGACTGCTCGACCGACAGCGCGTTCGAGGTCACCGTGCGGATGCGGCCGCCGAAGTCGTTGTCGATCTGGCGGAGCCGGTCGACGTTGGTGTCGAGGATCTCGACGTCCGAGCCGAGGCCGAGCGCGACCCGCGCCGCGTTGAGGCCGGCGACACCGCCGCCGATCACGACCACGCGCGCCGGGTGGACGCCGGGGATACCGCCGGGCAGCACGCCGCGGCCGCCGCTCGGCTTCATCAGGGAGAACGCGCCCACCTGCGGCGCCAGCCGTCCGGCGACCTCGGACATCGGCGCGAGCAGCGGCAGCGCGCGGTTCGGGGTCTGCACCGTCTCGTACGCGATCGCGGTGGTGCCCGCGGCCAGCAGCGCGTCGGTCAGCGGGCGGTCCGCGGCGATGTGCAGGTAGGTGAACAGCACCTGGCCGGAGCGCAGCCGCGGGTACTCCTCGGCGATCGGTTCCTTGACCTTGAGCACGAGTTCGCCCTCGGACCAGGTCTCCTCCGCCGTCGCGAGGATCTTCGCACCCGCGGCGAGGTACTCCTCGTCGGTGATGGACGAGCCGAGGCCGGCGCCGGTCTCGACGAAGACGTCGTGGCCGCGCCCGGTCAGTTCGTGCACGCCCGCCGGGGTGAGCGCCACCCGGTATTCATGCTTCTTGATCTCACGGGGGACGGCGATACGCACGGGATGCCTCCTGGCGGCGGGTCTGCGAACAAAGGTGCTGCCACTCACGGTGAGCCACCCGGACGGCGGTGTCATCATTCGCCCGCGACAATGTTGAGGACCGATCATGGTTTTCCGGGCACAATCGCTTGACCTCCAGCCGACTGGAGCTTGCACCTTGGGTCACATGAGAGCCGTGTGGTTGAAAGAGTTCGGCGGGCCCGAAGTGCTCGTCGCGGGCGATGCCCCGGATCCCGTGCCCGCAGCGGGCCAGGTCCTGGTCGAGGTGGCGTTCGCCAACATCACGTTCGTCGAGACGCAGTTCCGCGCGGGCGGAGGCGGGCCGTTCCGCGCCGAGCCGCCGCTGATCCCGGGCAACGGCGTCGGCGGCGTGATCAGCGCGGTCGGCGACGGGGTCGATCCCGACCTGGTCGGCAACCGGGTCGTGACCTCCACCGGCGGTTCCGGGGGATACGCGGAACGGGTCGCGGTCGCCGCCGATTCCGTCTTCGAGGTGCCGGACGGCCTCGCCCTCGACGCCGCGGTGGCGATCCTCGCCGACGGTCGCACGGCGACCGCGCTGGTGACCGCCGCGCGGATCCGGCCTGGGGAGCGCGTGCTGGTGGAGGCCGCGGCGGGCGGCGTCGGCGGGCTGGTCGTCCAGCTCGCCAAGGCCGCCGGCGCCGAGGTCGTCGGTGCGGCGGGTGGCCCGGCGAAGACCGGGCACGTCCGGGAGGGCGGCGCCGATCTGGCGGTCGACTACCGCGAACCGGACTGGGCGGCGAAGGCGGGCGAGGTCGACGTCGTGTTCGACGGGGTCGGGGGCGAGATCGGGACGACGTCGTTCGGGTTGCTGAAGCCCGGCGGCCGGATGTTGATCTACGGGCTGTCGAGTGGTTCGTGGACGGAGGTGTCCGAAGAGGACGCCGCCGCGCGCGGGGTCACGGTGATCCGGGGCCTCGGCGGGCAGGCGGAGATGCGGGCGTTCACCGAGTCCGCGCTCGCCGAAGCCGCCGCCGGACGACTGGAACCCGTGATCGGCCAACGGTTCCCGCTCGCGCGGGCGGCCGACGCGCACGCGGTCATGCAGTCGCGGCGTGCGATCGGCAAGACGTTGCTCGAGGTCTGATGTTCGACATCGACGAATTCCTCGCCGGTCCGCTGACGGCCAGGGTCGCCACGGCTGGGCCGACCGTGCGCCCGACCTGGTATCTCTGGGAGAAACAGGCCTTCTGGATCCTCACCGGACCGTGGGCGCGGCTGGCCGGTCTGGTCCGCGATTCGCCGTCGATCGCGGTGACCGTCGACGTGTGCGACGTCGGCACCGGTCTGGTGCGGCAGGTGCTCGCGCGCGGCGAGGCGGAGGTGCTGCCGTTCGACGTCCCTCGTGGACGGCGGCTGCTGAGCAGGTATCTCGGTCCTGAAGAGATCAAATGGGATGCGCGTTTTCGTTCTTACCTCCCGCGATGATCCGGAGGTGAAAGGGACCGTCTGGGTCCGGATGGTGCCGAAGCGATTCGTCGCCGAAGACCTCGGTTATCGGGTGTGAGGTACGGCCGCGTTCGCTGGGGGTGGGCGCGGCCGTGCAACCTGCGGATCGGTAAATGCAGCACGATCGAGTCAAGATGTTGATCTTACTGGCCGGTAAGCTGCCATTCTGTTCCGCATGACAAATCAGGACTGGCGGCGGGAGCGGCGTGTCCGCACCGTCGACACCGAAGGCAATCCGGCCGATGTCATCGTCGGTCTGGTCGAAACCCCGGGACACGGCTACGAAGCAGCGTTGCGGGTCGACGGTGGCCCCGGTGTTCTTTTGCCGCTTTACCCCGGTGCCGATCTTCTCGCCGCGGTACGGCAGACCATTGAGGACGGATATCGCGCCAGCGCGCACTAGCCGCCGGATGTCGGGAAAGGGTCTTTCGGGTCGGAAAACGTCTTGAAAGACCCTTTCTCCACGTATGCGCACAGTTTTGTCGCACTACAAAGTGTTCGTCGATGAACAGTTTGCCGTCGAATACCGATCAGCTCCAGCGAAGGGAAACGAGTTGTGTGATCAACGCCAGCCGGACGTCGGGATCGTCGAGGTCCAGCGGGACGAGGTCGAGGAGCCGCCGCATCCGGTACCGCAGGGTGTTGGGATGGATCCGGAGTTCCTTCGCGGCCGCGCGCGGGTCTCCGGGATGCCGTAGCCATTGGTAGAGCGTGTCGACGTAGCCGCTCTCGTGGGCTTCGTCGTGCGCGCGCAGCAGTCCGAGCGGGCCGAGCTCGGCGACCTTCGCCGTGCTCGCCGCCGTCGCCCCGCGGTGCAGCGAAAGGGCCGTCCACGCCTCGTCGAAGACCACGACGCGGCCAGGGACGAGCTTCGCGCGAAGCAGGCCCAGCGCCTCGTCGGCCTGGAGTCGTGACGTCGCGAGCTCGCCGATCTCGCAGGCCGACCCGGCGGCGGCCCGCGGTGTCCCGCCCTTCCTCGACGACGGCAGGGTTTCGAGCGCGGCCCGGAGTTCTTCCCAGCCGTCGCCGTCCGGGACGACGGCGTAGAGCACGCCGCCGAGTTCGGTGGCCACCGGCCGCCTGCCGACGCCCTGCGAGATCCGTTCGAGAAGGGCGAGCCGCAGGCCCTCGTCGTCGCGGCCGTCACCGCCGGAGACCTCGATGACGACGACGCGGTGCGGCTCCTCGGACAGGTCGAGTTCCGCGATCGCCTTGCGCGGGCTGGCCTTCCCTTCGAGCACGGCACGCAGGAGCTCGGCCGAGACCCGGCGTTGCGAATCGGTGTGCGCGCGGCGGCGCAGCAGGTGCAGCGCGACGACGGGTGCCGCGTCGGCGAACGCGGCCGCGCGTTCGTCGGAGACCGGGCCCGCGACGACCGCCCACATCGACCCCAGCAGCTCGCCGCCCATCCTGATCGGCACGATGAGCCGGGGCAGGGTGCCGTCGCGCTGCGCGGGCACGAAGATCGTCTGCCGCCCACGGGAAAGCTCGCGGAACACCCCTCGCGACCGGAACCGCGCGAGCACGTCGTCGGGAATGCGGCGGCCCATGATCGTGGACACCCGGGCCGAGTCGGTCAGGTCCTGCCGGGCGGAGTAGGCGAGCACCCGTGAGTTGGTGTCCTCGATGGTCACCGGCGCGTCGACCACCGAAGCGACGGCGTCCGCGAGCCGGAACAGGTCGCCGGAACCGGGGCCGCCGCCGTCCTCGAGTGCGTCCGACTCGTCGGCCAGCGCGTCGAGGACCGTCCTGAGCAGCCAGACGAGCTGGGCCCACGATGCCGCCGAGCGCACTTCGATCAACGCGATGTCCGCCGACTTCGCCGCCCGTTTCACCGAGGGTTTCGCCGCGAGCGGGGGTTTCAGCAGGACGGCGGCGGCGCCCTTGGCCGCGCTGAGCTTGACCAGTTCCGCGGCGTCCGGGGTTTCGGTGATCGCGACGCCGAGGACGAGGTCCCCCGCGGCGAGGGTGTTGCCGGGTTCGGCGATGACGACGTCGCCGACGGCGGGGGACTCTTCGGGGACCTGGAGGGCGTGCAACAGCGTCGGCCCCACCCGGTCGACGACGCTGCGCACCGAAACCATGGTGCGATTGTCCAGCAGGTGGGACCGCCGCACACGTCAGACCTCGCGTGGCGTCCGCGCGTCGATGTCTTCGGGCGTGAACCGCTCCTTTTGGTCGTCAGCGCCCAGCGGTGGCCGTCGGGGTCGACGATCCGGCCGTAGCGTTCGCCGAAGAACATCTCCTCGACCGGCGCCTCCACCCGGGCGCCCGCGAACACCGCGCGCCGCACGAGGTCGTCGGGGTCTTCGGTCTCCAAGGTCAGCAGCATCGGCGTGCCACCGAGGGTCGACGGCGCGAGCGCGTCCAGCCGCGGGATCTCCTGGCTCACCAGCAGTCGCGCGTCACCGACGGCGA
This sequence comes from Amycolatopsis decaplanina DSM 44594, assembly GCF_000342005.1. Lineage (GTDB taxonomy): Bacteria > Actinomycetota > Actinomycetes > Mycobacteriales > Pseudonocardiaceae > Amycolatopsis > Amycolatopsis decaplanina. Next base: position 61,277 of record NZ_AOHO01000072.1, on the reverse strand, counting down.
GTTCCACGAACAGCACGACACCGTTCGGCAGGACGCTGCGGAACAGCTCCACGGCGCCGAACGCCCTGCCGTAGAAGGAAAGCGACACGTCGACGTCCTTGACGAACAGATGCGGGACGAGCCCGAGCGCCCGGCTCACGCCGACTCCGCCCGCTTCAGCAGCCCGGCCTGTCCGGCCACCGCGACGAGCCTGCTCAAGAACTCGGCCTCGCGGGTGGCGACGTCCCGGCCGGTCGAGGTCAGCCGGTAGTAGCGGCGGCGCGAGTCGTGCGGCTGGTCTTCGCTCGCGTCCGGAGCCTCTTCGACCAGGCCGTCGGCGACGAGCCGGGCCAGCGTCCGGTACAGCGTGCCGGGACCGAGCTGAGCGGTGCCGCCGCTCACCTGGTCGACGAAACCCATGATCGCGTACCCGTGCGCGCGGCCGCCCCGGCCGTTCGCGAGCGCCAGCAGGGTCTGGAACGCCGCGGGCGTGAGCTGTGGGTTGCCGTCGGCCATCCGGGGAGCATACACTCCGATCTCGTTATATCCATCATGGATACAAAGGGGTGGGAAATGGCGATTCGAGGCGTGCACAAGATCGTCGTCGAGGTGAGCGATCAGGCGCGGGCGAAGAAGTTCTGGAGCGAGGTCGTCGGATTCGAGGTCACCACCGACGCGCCCTACGGCGACGACGGGGGCCGGTGGGTCGAGGTCACTTCAGCCGATGGGATGACGGCTCTCGTCTTGAGCACCATGTCGGAGTACGCCAAGAACCCCGAGGTGCGCGACGAACTCCCGACGGCCGACTTTTTCTTCTACGCCGACGACATCGAAAAGACCTATCGGGAACTTTCCGCGAAGGGCGTCGAGTTCCCGGCCCGCCCGGAGAAGCAGCCGTGGGGGTGGTGGGCGATGTTCACCGATTCGGAGGGCAACCGGTTCGCCCTTTCGGAGCGGAATCCCACGTCCTGAGAGCGGTTGGGTGCTCCGTTCGGCGGAGCTAGCTTCGGTGGCAACAGCCGAACCCCTTGAACCGCTAGGAGAATCGCGATGAGCGCGGACGGATGGTCGTTCGAGACCAAGCAGATCCACGCGGGTGCGGCGCCGGACACCGCCACCGGCGCGCGGGCGACCCCGATCTACCAGACCACCTCGTACGTGTTCCGCGACAGCCAGCACGGCGCAGACCTTTTCAGTCTCGCCGAGCCGGGCAACATCTACACACGGATCAACAATCCCACGCAGGACGTGCTGGAGCAGCGGCTCGCCGCGCTCGAAGGCGGTGTCGCGGCGCTGGCCTTCGCCTCCGGGACCGCGGCCACGACGGCGGCCATCCTCAACCTCGCGAACGCGGGTGACCACTTCGTCTCCAGCCCGGCGCTCTACGGCGGCACCTACAACCTCTTCCACTACACGCTGCCGAAGCTCGGCATCGAGGTCTCGTTCGTCGAGGACCAGGACGACATCGAGCAGTGGAAAGCCGCGGTCCGGCCCAACACCAAGCTGTTCTTCGCCGAGACGCTGGCCAACCCGGGCAGCAACGTCCTCGACATCCGCAAGGTCGCCGACGCCGCGCACGAGGTCGGCGTCCCGCTGATCGTGGACAACACCGTGCCGACCCCGTACCTCGTCCGCCCGATCGAGCACGGTGCCGACATCGTGGTCCACTCGGCCACCAAGTACCTCGGCGGCCACGGCACCACGGTCGCCGGTGTGCTGGTCGACGGCGGCACCTTCGACTTCGGCAAGGACCCCGGGCGTTTCCCGGGCTTCAACGAGGCCGACCCGAGCTACCACGGCCTCAAGTACTGGGAGGCCCTCGGCCCGGGCGCGTACGCCGCCAAGGCCCGCGTCCAGATCCTGCGCGACACCGGTGCCGCGATCGCGCCGCTGAACAGTTTCCTGATCCTGCAGGGGATCGAGACGCTTTCGCTGCGCCTGGAGCGGCACGTGTCGAACGCGCAGGCACTGGCCGAATGGCTGGAGCAGCGCGACGAGGTCGAGAAGGTGTACTACGCCGGGCTGCCGTCGAGCCCGTACCACGAGGCCGCGAAGAAATACCTGCCGAAGGGGGCCGGCGCGGTGCTGTCGTTCGACCTGCACGGCGGTGCCGAAGCCGGACGGGCCTTTGTGGACGGTACGGAACTGCACAGCCAGCTGGTCAACATCGGCGACGTGCGCAGCCTGATCGTGCACCCGGCCTCGACGACGCACAGCCAGCTCACGCCGGAGGAGCAGCTGTCGAGCGGTGTCACGCCGGGTCTGGTGCGGCTCGCCGTCGGCCTGGAAGGGATCGAGGACCTCAAGGCCGACCTCGAGGCCGGATTCCGGGCGGCCAAGGCTGCTCTGTGACCCAGGCTTCCGATCTCCCTCCCGTCACCGGTGCGTGGCGGGAGGGAAATCCGCCCGGCCGTCGCCGGTTCGTCTCCGGTGTCCAGGCACTCGAAACCGGCGGGACGCTGCCCTTCACGCTCGCCTACGAGACCTGGGGGACGCTGAATCCCGGCGCCTCCAACGCGATCCTCGTCGAGCACGCCCTGACCGGGGACAGTCATGCCGTCGGCCCCGCGGAGGAAGGCCACGTCAGCCCCGGCTGGTGGGACGGCCTGATCGGACCGGGCAAGGCGATCGACACGGACGCGTTCTTCGTCGTGGTCCCGAACGTGCTCGGCGGCTGCCAGGGTTCGACCGGCCCGTCCTCGCCGCATCCGGACGGAAAACCTTGGGGCAGCAGGTTTCCCGCCGTGACCGTACGGGACCAGGTGGCCGCCGAGACCGTCCTCGCCGACGCGCTCGGCATCGGCCGGTGGGCCGCGGTGATCGGCGGTTCCATGGGCGGGATGCGCGCGCTGGAATGGGCGGTGAGCGGACCGGACCGGGTCGCGGCGCTGCTCGTCCTCGCATCGACGGCGCAGGCGTCGGCGGACCAGATCGCCTGGGCCGCGCCGCAACTGCACGCCATCCGGTCCGATCCGGGCTGGCACGGCGGTGACTACCACGACATCCCCGGCGGCGGCCCGGACGCGGGCCTCGGCATCGCGCGCCGCATCGCGCATGCGACCTACCGCAGCGAAGCCGAACTGGCACAACGCTTCGGCCGTCGTCATCAGGACGGTGAGGATCCACTGCGCGGCGGTCGCTTCGCGGTCGAGTCCTATTTGGACCATCACGCCGGAAAGCTGACCCGCCGGTTCGACGCCGGCAGCTACGTGGTGCTCACCGAATCGATGAACACCCACGACGTCGGCCGCGGCCGGGGCGGTGTGGCGAACGCGCTCGGCCGGATCACCGCGCGCACGGTCGCGGCCGGAGTGGACAGCGACCGGCTCTACCCGCTGTACCAGTCGCAGGCCATCGCGGTCGAGGTCACCGGGGCGGAGTTCGCGGTCATCGCGTCGCCCTACGGGCACGACTCGTTCCTGATCGAGACCGAGCAGATCGCGCGGCTGGTGAAGCTCCTGCTCGGCTAGCGGGGATCCGGCGCCGGAAGAGTCGTGGTGTCGCGAAAGCCACTTTCGGGACATCAGACGTCGCGAAAGTGGCTTTCGCGACACCCGCCGGCGTACCAACCTGCCCGGCTAGTCCGCCACGGCGTCCGAGATCCAGGGTGCCACCGGCAGGTCCCGGTCCAGGCATTCCGCCGACAGCCGGATCGTCCAGCGCAGCGCCTGCAGCACCAGGCTGTCGACCTCGTCCGGCGCGGCGTTGGCGAGCGCGATCTCGACCTGTTCCTGCGCGGCCTCGCTGTTGCCGTGCACCTCGGCCAGCAGCGTGCGCACGGCCGTCCGCACGGGCGGGTCCGCCTGGTCGATCGAGACCTCTTCACCGTCCTCGTCGAACACCTGCACCTTGACCGGCGCGCTGCCGCCGTCGCCGAGGGTCGACACCATGGCGCTGCATTCGCCGAACAGCATCATCACGAGTTCTTTGGTCTCGTCGGAGCGGGCCTGCGGCTCGGCGGCGGTCGGCGCGAGCTCGTCGAGCGCTTCGGCGTCCTCCCCGAGGCTGATCGCCACGAGCGCACGCTGCGCCTTTTCGACGAGCCTCCGCTCGTACTCGCTCCTGTCCGGCTCCACGTGCCTATCAAACACCAGAGGACGGAAAAGTGGGGATAGGCCGAAACCCGGTCGTGGTCACTTGGCGGCGTGCAGTGCACCCAGCGCGAGACGGCAGAGCATCTCGGCCAGTTCGCTGTCACCGAGATGGCGGTTGTACGGCGTCGAGTTGATCAACCCGAAGACCGCGTGCGCCGCCGAGCGAGCCTGCCGCTCGCCGATCCCGGGGACGGCGTCGCAGATCGCGCGCACCCAGACCTCGACGTACTGGCGCTGCAGGGCGCGGACCTGTTTGCGATCACTGTCGGTGAGATTGGCGAGGTTGCGTTCCTGGACGGTGATCAGCGCGGGATGCGCGAGCGCGAATTCGACGTGAAAATCCACCAATGCTTCGAGAACCTCGCCCGGCTCGTCCCGCTGGCTCGCCCTGGCCGTCCCGCCGTCGAGGAGATAGCGGCTGATCGAGTTCAGCATCTCCCCGAGGATGGCGTCCTTGCTGCGGAAATGCCGGTACAGCGCCGGGCCGGAGATGCCGACGGCCGCGCCGATGTCGTCGATGCCGACGCCGTGGAAACCGTGGTGGGCGAAGAGCTCGGCGGCGGCGGCCATGATCTGTTCGCGCCTGTTCGCCTTCTCGCCGTTCACGAGTGGGGTGGGGTTCGCCGGCATCTGGCCATATTAGGGCCGCGTGTTAGCGAGCGCTAACACGTGGCCGTACTTCCAGCCTGAGCCAAGCGGGTTACCTGGGGAAATGACCCTTTTGCGTGGAGCTACCACCTGGTAATGCTGTCTCTCGTTAACTTGTCACGAAGGAGTGACCATGGCCGTCCCTGCTCGGATCAAAGCTCTTTCCTTCACTCGTTTAGGTGCGGCCCTGGGGGTCGCTGTCCTTGCCACCTTCGGTCTCGCGGGCACCGCCCAAGCGGCGACCAACTATGTGGCGCTCGGTGACTCGTACTCGTCCGGCGTCGGTGCCGGCAGCTACGGGAACTCGGGTGACTGCATGCGCAGTGCCAACGCCTATCCCCAGCTGTGGGCCAACGCCCACGCCGGGACCACCTTCAAGTTCGTCGCGTGCTCGGGGGCGCGCACCGGCGACGTCCTCAACCAGATCGCGAACGTCACCTCCAGTGCGACGCTGGTGACGGTCTCGGTCGGCGGCAACGACGCCGGCTTCGCCGACGTCATGACCACCTGCACCACCAGCGGTGACCAGACCTGCATCAACCGGGTCAACACCGCGAAGACCTACGTGAACAACACGCTTCCCGGGCTGCTGGACAACGTCTACAGCAAGATCAAGGCGAAGGCGCCCAGCGCGAAGCTGGTCGTCCTCGGTTACCCGCAGTTCTACACGGTGCCGGGTTCGTGCTCGGTCGGGCTGAGCGACGCGAAGCGCACCGCGATCAACTCGGGTTCCGACACGCTGGCGTCGGTGATCTCGTCCCGCGCTTCCGCGCACGGTGCGAAGTTCGTCGACGTGCGGAGCGCCTTCGCCGGGCACAACATCTGCTCGTCGGCCGACGACTACCTGCACAGCCTCACCTGGCCGATCGTGAACTCGTACCACCCGACGGCCACCGGTCAGCGGGGCGGCTACTACAACCCGCTGGTCTCCGCGATCGGCTGACCTCGCTCGAAGTACATGAAGGCCCCCTTCCTTGCGCCTAGGTACAGGAAGGGGGCCTTCACGTACTTCCGGGGTGCGGTGGACAGAGTGGGTTAGTGGGCGTTAACCTGACCGAACGAGTTAACGACGGCTAACTTGGCGACGAGGAGCCATGGACACACCCGTACTGAGCACTTCGGCCGATCCGGGCAGCGACGAGTACGCCCGCAGCGTCACCTCCCATGCCGAGCTGGTCGAGGACCTGCGCAAGCGGCTCGCCGCGGCCCGGCTCGGGGGCCCGGAGAAATCCCGCACCCGCCACGTCGAGCGGGGCAAACTCCTGCCGCGCGACCGGGTCGACACCCTCCTCGACCCGGGTTCGCCGTTCCTGGAGCTGTCCCCGCTGGCCGCGACCGGACTGTACGACGACGAGGCGCCGTCGGCCGGGATCATCACCGGAATCGGGCGGGTCTCCGGCCGCGAATGCGTGATCGTCGCCAACGACGCGACGGTCAAGGGCGGCACGTACTACCCGATGACGGTCAAGAAGCATCTGCGCGCGCAAGAGGTCGCGCTGCACAACAACCTGCCGTGCGTCTACCTGGTGGACTCCGGCGGCGCGTTCCTGCCGAGGCAGGACGAGGTCTTCCCGGATCGTGAGCACTTCGGCCGGATCTTCTACAACCAGGCCACGATGTCCGCGCGCGGTATCCCGCAGATCGCCGCGGTGCTCGGATCCTGCACGGCTGGTGGCGCGTACGTCCCGGCGATGAGCGACGAAGCGGTGATCGTGCGTAACCAGGGCACCATCTTCCTCGGTGGCCCGCCGCTGGTGAAGGCCGCGACAGGGGAGGTCGTCACGGCCGAGGAACTCGGCGGCGGCGACGTCCACTCGCGCCAGTCCGGCGTCACGGATCATCTGGCCGAAGACGACGCCGACGCGCTGCGCATCGTTCGCTCGATCGTGTCGACTTTGGGGCCGCGTACGCCGCGCCCGTGGGACGTCCTCCCGACGGAGGCGCCGGTCGCCGACCCGAACGAGTTGTACGGCGTCGTCCCGACCGACCCGCGTGTGCCCTATGACGTCCGCGAGGTCATCGCCAGGATCGTCGACGGCAGCCGGTTCGGCGAGTTCAAGAAGGAGTACGGCTCGACGCTGGTCACCGGGTTCGCCCGGATCCACGGCCACCCCGTCGGCATCATCGCGAACAACGGCGTCCTGTTCGCCGAGTCCGCGATGAAGGGCGCGCATTTCATCGAGCTGTGCGACAAACGCTCGATCCCGCTGCTGTTCCTGCAGAACATCACCGGTTTCATGGTCGGCAGGGCCTACGAGGCGGGCGGCATCGCCAAGCACGGCGCGAAGATGGTCACCGCGGTGGCCTGCGCGCGCGTCCCGAAGCTGACCGTCGTCATCGGCGGCTCGTTCGGCGCGGGCAACTACTCGATGTGCGGCCGCGCGTACTCGCCGCGGTTCCTGTGGATGTGGCCGAACGCGCGGATCTCGGTGATGGGCGGCGAGCAGGCGGCGTCGGTGCTGTCCACCGTCCGCCGGGACGCCATCGAGGCTCGCGGCGGTGAATGGTCCGCTGAGGACGAAGAGGCCTTCAAGGAGCCGATCCGCGACCAGTACGAGGCGCAGGGCAGCCCGTACTACTCGACGGCGCGGCTGTGGGACGACGGCGTGATCGACCCGGCGGACACCCGCACGGTGCTCGGCCTCGCGCTGTCCGCGACGGCCAACGCGCCTTTGTCCGATGTCAACTACGGCGTTTTCCGGATGTGAGCATGTTCGACACGGTTCTGGTCGCCAACCGCGGGGAGATCGCCGTCCGCGTGATCCGCTCGCTGCAAGGGCTCGGCATCCGCTCGGTCGCGGTGTACAGCGACGCGGACGCCGACGCCCGGCACGTCCGGGAGGCGCACACCGCCGTCCGTATCGGCCCGGCCGAAGCGGCGAAAAGCTATCTGTCCATTCCCGCGATCGTCCAGGCGGCGCTCGACACGGGCGCGCAAGCGGTCCACCCCGGTTACGGTTTCCTCGCGGAGAACGCGGAATTCGCCCGCGCCTGCGCCGAGGCCGGGCTGGTCTTCATCGGCCCGCCGGTCGAGGCGATCGACGCCATGGGCGACAAGATCCGCGCCAAGGCGACGGTGTCCAAGGCCGGTGTCCCCGTGGTGCCGGGAGCCTCCGATGTGGATATTCCCGAGGGCGGTTTCGCGGCCGCCGCGGAGAAGGTCGGTTTCCCGCTGCTTCTCAAGCCGTCCGCCGGTGGTGGCGGCAAGGGTATGCGGCTGGTCACCGAACTGTCCGAATTGGACGCCGCGGTCGAGTCCGCCCGCCGCGAGGCCAAGGGCTCGTTCGGTGACGACACGCTGCTCATGGAACGGTTCGTCACCACACCGCGCCACATCGAGATCCAGGTGCTCGCCGACACGCACGGCAACGTGATCCACCTCGGTGAACGCGAATGCAGTCTGCAGCGGCGGCATCAGAAGATCATCGAAGAGGCGCCGTCCGTCCTCCTCGACGAAGCCACGCGCGCCAAGATGGGCGCGTCCGCGGTCGAGGCGGCGCGCTCGGTCGGCTACGTCGGCGCGGGAACGGTCGAGTTCATCGTGTCAGCCAAGGCGCCGGACGAGTTCTTCTTCATGGAGATGAACACGCGTCTGCAGGTCGAGCATCCGGTGACCGAACTGGTGACCGGGCTCGATCTCGTCGAATGGCAGGTCAAGATCGCCGCCGGCGACGTGCTCACCGTGTCGCAGGACGACGTCCGGCTGGACGGCCACGCCGTCGAAGCCCGCGTCTACGCCGAGGATCCCGCTCGCGGATTCATCCCGACGGGCGGGACCGTGCTCGCGGTCCACGAACCGTCCGGCGAGGGCGTCCGCGTCGACTCGTGGATGAGCGAGGGTGCGGTCATCGGCTCGAACTACGACCCGATGCTGGCCAAGGTCATCGCCTGGGGCCCGGACCGCGCGGCCGCGTTGCACCGGCTCGATCTGGCGCTCGCGGACACCGCGCTGCTCGGCCTCGGCACCAACGTCGCCTTCCTGCGCGGGCTTCTCGCCGACGGCGACGTCCGCGACGGCAAGCTCGACACCGGCCTCGTCGACCGGAGACTGTCCACTTTGGTCTCCGAAGAGGTGCCGCCGGAGTTCTTCGTGGCGGCGGCGCTCGACAGGTTGCTTTCCCTGCAGCCCCAAGGGGCCGTCGTCGACCCGTGGGACGTCCCGGACGGCTGGCGGCTCGGCGCGTCCGGCGGGATCGACTTCGCGTTGAAATCGGGAAGTTCCGAAGCCGTCGTGCGAGTGCAGGGGACCCCGGCGAACGCGCTCGTCAGCGTCGACGGCGACGAGCCGGTCCGGATGTCCGCGCGGCGCGAGGGCGATCTGCTGGAAGTCCGGCATCCCACCGGTTTCCACCGCTACCGGCACGCCGCCGGGAGCGGGAGGACGGTATGGCTCGCGCGTGACGGTCACAGCTTCGCGATCGGCGAGCGCGAAAGGCTGCGCTCGGCCGCCGGTGCCGCGGGTGGCGCCGGACCGGTGACCAGCCCGATGCCCGGGACCGTGCTGGTGGTCAAGGCCGCCGCCGGTGACGTGGTGAGCGCCGGGACCCCCCTCGTGGTCGTCGAGGCGATGAAGATGGAGCACACGATCACCGCGCCGATCGACGGCGTGGTCAGCGAACTCCCCGTCCGGGTGGGCCAACAGGTCGCGCTGGACGAGACGGTAGCCGTCGTGACACCCCAAAAGGATGAGCAATGATCGACTTTCGGCTGGATGACGAGTACGAGGCGCTGCGCAAGACGGTCGAGGAATTCGCGCGCTCCGAGGTCGCCCCGGTCATCGGCGACCTCTACGAGCGGGAGGAATTCCCGTACGAGATCGTCGCGAAGATGGCCGACATGGGCCTGTTCGGCCTGCCCTTCCCCGAACAGTACGGCGGCATGGGCGGCGACTACTTCGCGCTCTGCCTGACGCTGGAGGAATTGGCGCGCGTCGATTCCTCGGTCGCGATCACCGTCGAGGCGGGCGTTTCCCTCGGTGCCATGCCGATCTACCGCTTCGGCACCGAGGAACAGAAGGAGAAGTGGCTCCCGGAGTTGTGCGCAGGCACCGCGCTCGGCGCCTTCGGGCTCACCGAACCCGGCGGCGGCTCGGACGCCGGCGCCACCCGCACGCGCGCGAAACTCGACGGCGACACCTGGGTGATCAACGGCAGCAAGTCGTTCATCACCAACTCCGGCACCGACATCACGAAACTGGTCACGGTCACCGCCGTCACCGACGTGAAGGAGAACGGGCGCAAGGAGATCTCGGCGATCATCGTCCCGTCCGGCACCCCGGGCTTCGCCGTCGCGCCGAAGTACTCGAAGGTCGGCTGGAACTGCTCGGACACGCACGAGCTCTCGTTCGACGACGTCCGTGTCCCGGCGGAGAACCTGGTCGGCGAACGCGGCCGCGGCTACGCCCAGTTTCTGTCCATTTTGGACGAAGGCCGGGTCGCGATCGCCGCGCTGAGCGTCGGGCTCGCACAGGGCTGCGTCGACGAATGCCTGCGGTACGTCAAGGAACGCGAGGCGTTCGGGCACAAGATCGGGGAGTATCAGGCGATCCAGTTCAAGATCGCCGACATGGAGGTGCGCACGCACACCGCGCGGCTGGCGTACTACGCGGCGGCGTCGAAGATGCTGCGCGGCGAGCCGTTCAAGAAGGAGGCGTCGATCGCGAAGCTCGTCGCGTCGAACGCCGCCATGGACAACTCGCGCGACGCGACGCAGATCTTCGGCGGGTACGGCTTCATGAACGAGTTCCCGGTGAGCCGCTTCTACCGGGACGCGAAGATCCTGGAGATCGGGGAGGGGACCTCGGAGGTGCAGCGGATGCTGATCGCGCGGCACCTCGGCGTCGCCTGACACTTCGGCGCACTGTCCCGCAAGTCCGTGAAGGCCTCCTTGAGGGACCCTGGGTCCCTCAAGGAGGCCTTCACGGACCGGGGACCAACCGCAGTCCGAGCGCGACAGAAAGTCCGCGAGCGCCCACGATGTTGTAGAACGGTGGTATGAGCGATTTCATCATCCGCCAGGGTGGTTCTGGGGACTTTCAAACCTTGCTGGACATGTTCGACGAGGCCGTCGCGTGGCTGGCCGGACGCGGCAGTGAAGGACAGTGGGGGACCGAGCCGTGGTCCACGATCCCGAAACGGGTCGAGCGGGTCCGCGGGATGGTCGACGGGTCGGGGCTGTACATCGCCGAGATCGACGGTCAGGCGGCCGGGGCGACCATCCTCGGTGACCGCTTTCCGCATGTCTCGCCGGTCGACGAGCCGGAGATCTACCTCGGGCTGCTGTTGACCTCGCGCCGGTTCACCGGTCACCGGGTCGGCTCGCGGCTCATCGAGTTCGCGCTGGCCGAGGCACGGGAACGCGGTATCGGGCTGGTGCGGGTCGACTGCTGGGCGGGCGGTGACGGCGACCTGCAGCGCTATTACGAAAGCCAGGGCTTCAAGCCGACGGAACGCTTCGACGTCAACGGCTGGATCGGGCAGGTGTTCGAGCAGCGCCCGTAGGACTGGCGTCCTCGCGGCTTCCGGTGCACCATAGTTGACACATCGCCAACAGTGCCCCGGACAACGAAGTCGCAGAGGAGCCCAGCATGGCCAAGCGTGAACGTTCCCTGGCGGGCAAGGTCGTCGTGATCACCGGAGCGGCGCAGGGCATCGGGGCCAGTACCGCGACGGCGCTGTCCCGGCTCGGCGCCAAGGTGGTCATCGGCGACCTGGACCAGGTCCTCGCCGAGAAGACCGCCGCCGAACTGGGCGCCGAGGCATTGCCGCTCGACGTCACCGACACGAAGGGCTTCACCGAGTTCCTCGACGAGGTCGAGCGGCGCGTCGGCCCGATGGACGTGCTGATCAACAACGCGGGCATCATGCCGCTCGCGCCGCTCGACGAGGAGGACGACGCGGCGACCCGCAGGCTGCTCGAGATCAACCTGCACGCGGTCATCCATGGCACCAGGGAAGCCGTGAAGCGGATGCGCCCGCGTGGCACCGGCCACATCGTCAACATCGCCTCGATGGCGGGGAAGGCCGGATTCCCCGGCGCCGCCACCTACTGCGCGACGAAACACGCCGTCGTCGGTTTGTCGGAATCGGTGCATCTGGAATTGCGCGGGACGGGCGTGCTGGTGTCCTGCGTGATGCCCGCGGTGGTGCGCACGGAACTGGCCAGCGGGCTCGGCGAGGCGAAGTTCTTCAAATCGGTGCGGCCCGAAGATGTGGCGCAGGCCATTGTCGATGCGTTACGCCGTCCCAAGTTCGACGTCTTCGTTCCCGCGTCGCTGGACGCCATGGGCAGGATCACACGGTTGCTTCCGCGCCGTCTCGGCGAAGGGCTGGTTCGCACGCTCGGCGGCGACAGGATTTTGTCCTCCGCCACGCATTCCAGTGCTCGCGCGGAGTACGAGTCGCGTGCCGCGCGGAGTGCCCCGGCGGCGGACAAGAGTACCGATTCTTAACTCGTACGGCCTAGCGACTGTCCGAAATGGACGGCCTGAGGCGGCCGCGATGTTGAGTCGCGCGCCCGCAAGCGGCAAGATTACGTCTTACCGCGTTGATTCCTCAGGAGGCACACCATGGCCACACCGCCGGCACGGCTCGCCGCCGCCGCGTCGAACGTCGTCGGGAAGGTGCTGCACGGAGGTGTCGCCGATCTTCGCCCGGTGCCGCGCGTCCTGATCGACCAGGGCCCCAATCGTTCGCTGTACCGGCTGACGAACGGCAAGGGCCCCCAGGCCGGCCCGCCGGTGCTGCTGGTGCCGCCGCTGGCCGCGCCCGCGCTGTGCTTCGACCTGCGCCGCGGTTGCAGCCTCGCCGAGCACCTGGTCGACGGCGGCCGCAACACCTACCTGGTCGACTACGGGAACGTCGCGTTCTCCGACCGGCGCCTCGGCATCGAGCACTGGATCGAGGAGGTGCTCCCGCGGGCGATCCGCAAGGTCAGCGAGGACTCCGGCGGCCAGGGCGTGCACGTCGTCGCCTGGTGCCTCGGCGGGATCTTCTCCCTGCTGACCACCGCCGACCAGCCCGATCTGCCGATCGCGTCGATCGCGACCATCGCGTCGCCGTTCGACTTCACCGCGATCCCGCTGATCGCCCCGTTCCGCCCGCTGGTGGATCTCACCGGCGGCCACCTGCTGACCCCGATCTACCGCGTGCTCGGCGGGGCACCGTCCTATTTGGTCAGCCGGGTCTTCCGGGCGACCGGGATCAGCAAGGAGATCACCAAACCGCTGGCCATCCTGAAGAATCTCGACGACCGGGACTACCTGGCGCAGATCGAGGCCGTCGACCACTTCATGGACAACATGATCGCCTACCCCGGGCGGACGTTCGGCCAGATCTACCACCGGTTCTTCCGCGCCAACGACCTCGCCGAGGGCACGGTCGACCTCAACGGCCGCATCATCGCGCTGTCCGGGGTCAAGGTGCCGACGCTGGTCATCGCCGGGCAGAACGACACGATCGCCCCGCGCGCGGCCGTCGAACGGCTCACCGAACTGCTGGACAACTCGCCGTCGGTGACCTTCGAGACCGCGCCCGGCGGGCACCTGGGCGTCCTCACCGGCCGGAAGGCACGCGGGACCACGTGGCGCTACCTCGACCGGTTCCTCGACGAACAGGCCGCCTGAGCCTCAGCCGGCGAGTTCGTCGTCCTCGCGCTGGGTGATGGCGCTGCGCAAGGACTGGCGTGGCGCGATCATCTCCACCATTTCGGTGACCTGGAGCCAGGCCTCGGTGATCTCGGCGGTCGCGCGATCGCGTTGCAGGACGATCGTGGACAACGTCAGCGCGGTGAGGCCGACGGTGGCGGCGTAGGCCTGGACGTGCAGCATCCTGGCCGCCAGCTCGTAGGAACCGTACGGGCCCAGCCCGCGGGCCGCGGCGACGATCGTGAAGGTGCAGACGCACAGGGAACACAGCAACGCCCCGGCTTGCCGGAAGCGCAGCGCCGCCCAGATGAGCACGGGGAAGATCAGGAACAGCTTCGCCGTCGCCGTGGACGCGAGGACCGCCGTGCCGAGACCGATGAGCGCGAGCGCAACCGCCTCGCCCCAGCGGCCGAGCGGAACCCGCTTGGGCATGCGGAACCTCGGCGCCAGGAGCAGCAGAGGTGTGACCGTCAGGACGCCTATCGCGTCGCCGGTCCACCACACGAGCGCGGTCGCCCAGAAGTCCCCGGGACTCAGCCCGTCCCCGAGGACCAGCACGCCGGTGCCCAGCGTGGCGCTGACGGCCGTGCTCCCGATCGCCCCGACCGCCACCAGGAGGACGGCGTCGGGAAGCCGGTCGAGCCGAGTGCGGAAACCCAGCCGCCGCATCACCGCGTACGCCAGCATCGGGCCGATCGTGTTCCCCGCGGTGATCACCATGACCGTGACCAGGGAGGGGCCGAGGGCGATGTTCGTCAGGAGGGCGCCGAGGAAGATCCCCGGCCAGAACCGCGGTCCCAGCAGCATCGGCACCGCCAGCGCGACACCCGCGGCGGGCCACAGCGGCGAGATCTGCTCCCGCACGATCGCCCACTGGATCCCGATCCGGGCCGTCGCGAAGTAGCAGACCGTGACACCGAGGACGATGAGACACCAGCGTGCGGCAGGGGGAAGCTGTCGAGCGGCGAGTCTCATCGCGACTCCGGCCTTGGCGGGCAAAGGGAGGTTAGAGAGTACCTCTGTCCGGCAGCCGCGGCGGTTCACTTGATGGTGTTGTCGTTCTGTTGGTAATAAACGAAAAAGGCCTCGTGAGTGGCAAGGACGGTTCTAACCGTCCTTGCCACTCACGAGGCCCACGGGCTACTTGAGTTCGGCCGACGTCTTGCCCAGGATCCGGCGCGCCACGATCAGCTGCTGGATCTGTTGCGTGCCTTCGAAGATGTCCAGGATCTTCGCGTCCCGGCTCCACTTCTCCAGCAGCGATTCCTCGGTGTAGCCCAAGGTTCCGGCCAGCTCGACGCATTTGAGCGTGATCTCGACGACCGATCGGCCCGCCTTCGCCTTGGCCATCGAGGCCTGCAGCGAGTTCGGCTTTCGGTTGTCGGCCATCCAAGCCGATTCCATGGTCAGCAGGTACGCCGCTTCGTAGTCCGCTTCCAGCTGCAGGAACGTGGCGGCCGCCGCGTGCTGGCTGTGGACGGGCTTGTCGTAGTCGATGGTCACGCCGGCGTCGGTGAGGATCTTCCGGGTCTCCTCCAGTGCCGCGCGGGCGACACCGATGGCCATGGCGGCGACCAGCGGCCGGGTGTTGTCGAAGGTCTGCATGACCCCGGCGAAACCCTTGGCGGTGTCGATCTCCGGCGTGCCGAGGAGGTTCTCCTTGGGCACGCGGACGTTCTCGAAGCGCAGCACGGCGGTGTCGGAGGCGCGGATGCCGAGTTTGTGCTCGACGCGCACCACCTCGAAGCCGGGCGTGCCCTTCTCGACGACGAACGACTTGATCGCCGCACGGCCCTTCGTCTTGTCCAGAGTGGCCCACACGACGACGGCGTCGGCGCGCTCGCCCGCGGTCACGAAGATCTTCTCGCCGTTGATCACGTACTCGTCGCCGTCCAGGCGCGCGGTCGCGGTGATCGCGGCGGAGTCCGAGCCGCAGTCCGGTTCGGTGATCGCCATCGCGGCCCACAGCCCGGAGAACTTCTTGAGCTGTTCGTCCGTGGCGACCGAGCCGATGGCGGCGTTGCCGAGCCCCTGACGCGGCATGGACAGCAGCAGCCCGACGTCGCCCCAGCACATCTCGATCGTGCCGAGCACGATGTTGAGATTGGAACCGTTGCGGTTGCCCGGTTTCTCGTTCTTCTCGGACCGGCGGACACCCGCCGCGCCCGCCCCGCCCTCACCGGAGGAGTTCAGTCCGTCCAGCAGCGCGGCGAACATGTCGAGTTCGGCCGGGTAGGTGTGCTCGGCGCGGTCGTACTTGCGCGAGATCGGCCGGAACACCTCGGCCGCGGCCTGGTACGCCTGGTTGATCAGGGTGCCGGCCTTCTTCGGAACCTCAAGGTTGATCATGACTGCCTTTCCCAAGTCCTAGAGAAGGACGGCGCCTTCCATCACGCCGATCGCACGGAGGTCGCGGTACCAGCGTTCGACCGGGTGTTCCTTGACGAACCCGTGTCCGCCGAGCAGCTGCACCCCGGCGCTGCCGATCTGCATTCCCTTGTCGGCGGCCAGTTTCCGGGCCAGCGCGACCTCACGGGCGTACGGCTTGCCCTGTTCGGCGCGGGCGGCGGCGCGGAGCGCGACCAGCCGCAGTCCTTCCAGTTCGATGGCGATGTCGGCCACCGAGAACGCGACGGCCTGCCGGTGACTCACCGGTTCGCCGAAGGCCTTGCGCTCGTTGACGTACGGCACCACGTAGTCGAGGACGGCCTTCGCGGTACCGGCGGCCAGCGCCGCCCAGCCGAGCCGCGAGAGCCGGACGACTTCGGTGAAGACCTCGGCCTTGCCCCCGCCGAGCAACGCCCCGGCGGGCAGGGCGACCTTCTCCAGGTGCAGCTTCCCGGTCGCCGCGCCCCGCAGGCCCATCGCCGGTTCGGACTCGATGGTGACGCCGGAGTTCGACGACTCGACGAGGAACAGCGCCGGACTGGTGCCCGCCGGACCTTCGAGGTCGGCCGACACGATGAACAGTTCGGCGTCCGCGGCACGCGGGACCAGCGACTTCACGCCGTCGAGCTGGTAGCCCTTCGGGGTGCGACGGGCCTTGGTGGCGGGCTTGAACGGATCGAACAGCGCGGTGCGCTCCTGCAGTGCGAGCGCCGCGGCCGGGACGTTCTCGCCGACGAACGCGGGCAGGTAGTCGGCCTGCTGCTGCTCGTCGCCGTAGGACACCAGCGCGGTGCTGACCGCGGACGGCGCGAGCACCGCGACCGCCAGTCCCAGGTCGCCGTGCGCGAGGGCCTCGGCGACCAGCGCGTTCGTGACGACCGACCGTTCGGTGCCGACCCCGCCCAGCTCTTCGGGGATGCCGACGAGCGTGATGCCGAGTTCGGCGGCGCGGCTCAACAGGCCCTCGGGCGCCTGGAGCTTGGCGTCGGCGTCGGCCGCGGCCGGCCGCAGCTGTTCGGCCGCGAACTCCGTCACGGTCTCGACGATGAGCTGCTGGTCCTCACTCGGGGTGAGATCGAACAGCCCGGTGTCCTCGGCCGGCGCGAGCCGCGCGGGCTTGCCGAGCTTCTGGGCGGACTTGAAGGTCCGTCCCGCCGCGCCCGCGACCCGGAAGCCGTTGCGCGTCCCGGCACTGACCAGGTTCTGCACGGGCTTCCGAAGTCCGGCCCGTTCAATGACCTTGCTCCCGGCCAGCCGGGTGAGCGCGGACAGGCCAAGGCCCATCGCGTCTCGTTTCCTAGGCGCACCCACGGTGAGTCTCCCTGCCTCGCTTACCTACTCGTGAGTAGGTTAACTCTCCTCGGGCGGATGCGCCACCACGGGGGAGGCGAACGTCACGCCGGTGAGTGATTCGGGCGGTCGGGAAGGACCGGATTACTCACGATCTTGCGCCTCTCGAAGACCACGAGACCTACCGCCGCCAGCGCCACGGCGCCGACCAGGACGATCGCCGGCACCAGCTCCAGCAACGGTGTCGCCGCCAGCAGGACCGCCGCGAGTACCAGCCGCTGAATGTTCCACGAGCCCAGGTTCCGCCGCCGCAGCCCGCTTAACGCGATCAGGTAGAGCGCGAACCCGCCGGTCAGCGCCCAGATGGGCGTCCCGTGGAGACCGTCGACGAGGCTGTGGTGTTCGGTGTCGGACACGTACAGCAGCGACTTCTTCAGTCCCAGCGCGACGAGCACGATCCCGGCGATGAGCGGGAGGTGCAGGAACGTGTACGTGTCCGTCCCGATCCGCACTCGCTCCACGCCCTCCGCGCGCTTCAGGTTGTGCTCGGACACGTGCGCGACGACGGCGAAGTACATCCACCACATCGCCGAAGCGAGCGTGAGCCCGAAGACGGCGGCCAGTGTGATCGGCCAGGACATCGGGTACGAGCTGATCCCGATGCCGATCGCCACGATCGACTCACCCAGCGCGATGATCACGATCAGCCCGAACCGCTCGGCGAAGTGGCCGGGCTGGTGCAGCCGCCAGTCCGAGGACCGGGTCCGGAAGACGTTGACGTAGTCGGCCAGCATCGCGATGGCCCAGATACCGAGCTGTACCCAGCCGGAGAAGAAGGCCGCGACGGTCAGCAGCGCGACGCTCGGCAGCAGCCCGACGAACATCTTCAGGACGACCTTGCGCAGCTCCGGGTCGGTCCGCGCGGCGCCGAAGTACGCGGTCAGGTGCAGCAGCCGCACGACGAAGTAGCACCCGACGAACATCAGCGGCGCGTACAGGCCACCGGGAAGGTCGGTGAAGGCCTCCGGGATGGTCAGCGAGACCAGGAACATCGTCCCCATCGCGGCGAACATCGCCAGCTGGGCGATGCCCCGGTCCACATGGAGGGTGTTGGCCAGCCAGGCGTAGGCACACCAGCACCACCACAGCACGGCGATCATCGCCACGCCCTGCCCGATGCCGAGCGGGGTGAGGTGATCGGCCATCAGCTGCGTGGTCTGGGTGATGGCGTAGACGAAGACCAGGTCGAAGAAGAGCTCCAGCGTGGTGACCTTGTGGTCTTCTTCCCGGGTCACCAGATGCAGGCCGCGTTTCGTGGGCACGCGCACATCGTGCCCTTCACTCCTTCGCGGCACACGCGAGTTTGCTCAGAGCTGACCTTCAGACTCCGAGCACGGCGTGCATCAGCGTCGTCAGCTCGGCCTCGATGTTCGGGCGGCCGTTGACCCGCCGGGTGCGCGCGAGGTCGTTCGCGATGGTCAGTGCCGCGTGCACGGTGATCTTCACTTCGCGCAGGCTCAGTTCCGGCCGGACTTCCGAAGCCAGTGCGATCCAGCGCGCGACGTAGTCCCGCTGGACCCGGATCAGGTCCGCCTTGTCGCGTTCCGGCAGTTCCATGGGGCTGCCGGAGAACGACACCAGCAGTTCGGGCGTGTGCAGCAGGGTGTGCACATAGGACGCCGCCAGCCTGCGCAGCGCGTCGCGTTCGTCGTCGGTCCGCAACGCGCGTTCCGCGGCGAGCGCCAGCCTGTCGGCCGCTCGATGCCCGATCGCCACCATCAGCGCCGCCTTGCTGGGGAAGTGCCGGTACACGCTGGGCCCGGCGATCCCGGCCGCCGCGCCGATCTCCTCCATGCTCACCGAACGAAAGCCGCGTTCCCCGAATAGTCCGGTCGCGGCCGCGAGGATCTGCTCGCGGCGGGATGGCTCGCCGAGCGCGAGCGACGGCGTTTCTTCCGGCGGCTCCACGGGCTCGGGCAGTGTGACATGCAGCACCGACTCGGCCAGCTGCACCAGGATCTGTGCGAAGCGTTTCTTCGCCACGGACGTGTGATGCACGGAGACACTGCCGAACACGCTCAGCCCCGCCCAGCACAGCAGCTCGGCATCGTCGGCGGTCAGTTCGGGGCGCAACGCGAGCAGTGCCTTCGACCACGCCTCGAGCACCGCGCCCGACCGGCGGCGGATCTCCCGCCGTCCCTCCCGGGGCAGGTGCCTGCCCTCCCAGCGCCACAGCGCGGCGACCTCCCGCCGCTCCACGGCCTGCGCGGCGAGAGTGCCCAGCAGGGCGTTGACCTGGGCGGGCACGGGAAGGTCGACGTCGGCGAGTGTCTCGGTGGTGGCCGTCTCCATGTCGTCGATGCCGGACAGCACGACGTAGGACAGCACAGCCTGCTTGTCCGCGAAATGCCGGTACAGCGCGGGCCCGGTGATCCCGGCCGCGGCGGCGATGTCGTTGATGCCGACGCCGTGGAACCCGCGGGCGCGAAAGAGCTCCGCGGCGAGGCCGGCCAGCTGGGCCTTGCGGTCGCGCGGTCGCGGGGAACGCTCGGTCGGGTGATCCATAGGTGAACACACGATAGCGCCGGTTGCGTGCATCGCAACCCATTGACACCATGGGGTTATCGCGGTTTATGTTAATGACCATTAGCATGGCTACTGGCCGGTACGATCCGGCTGTGTTCATCTCTGATACAGCGCCGTACTGCGGAGGAGTTTTTCTGTGAGTAGCGAGGCCTACATCTACGAGGCGATCCGTACGCCTCGCGGCAAGAACAAGGGCGGTGCCCTCCACGGCACCAAGCCGGTCGATCTCGTGGTCGGCCTCATCGAGGAACTGAAGGTCCGGCACCCGAACCTCGACCCCGCCGTGATCGACGACATCGTCCTCGGCGTCGTATCCCCGGTCGGCGAGCAGGGCGCCGTGATCGCGCGCACCGCGGCCTTGAACGCGGGTCTTCCCGAGTCCGTCGCCGGTGTGCAGCTGAACCGCTTCTGCGCCTCCGGCCTCGAGGCCACCAACACCGCCGCGCAGAAGGTGCGTTCCGGCTGGGACCAGCTGATCATCGCCGGCGGTGTCGAGTCGATGTCGCGCGTGCCGATGGGCTCCGACGGCGGCGCGCTGTTCATGGACCCGGCCACCGCGTACGACAACTACATCGTCCCGCAGGGCACCGGCGCCGACCTGATCGCCACCATCGAGGGCTTCTCCCGCGAGGACGTCGACGCGTGGGCCGTCCGCTCGCAGGAGAAGGCCGAAGCGGCCTGGTCCGGCGGCTACTTCGCGAAGTCCGTCGTCCCGGTGAAGGACATCAACGGCGTCACGATCCTCGACCACGACGAGCACCGTCGCCCGGGCAGCACCATCGAGGGCCTCGGCAAGCTCAAGCCCGCCTTCGCCGGTATCGGCGAGCTGGGCGGCTTCGACGCCGTCGCGCTCCAGAAGTACCACTCGGTCGAGAAGATCAACCACGTCCACACCGGCGGCAACTCGTCCGGCATCGTCGACGGCGCCGCGGTGGTCCTGGTCGGCAACGAGCAGGTCGGCAAGGACTTCGGCCTGACCCCGCGGGCCCGCATCGTGGCCACCGCGACCGTCGGCTCCGAGCCCACGATCATGCTCACCGGCCCGACCCCGGCCACCGAGAAGGTCCTCAAGATCGCCGGCCTCACCCCGGACGACATCGACCTGTGGGAGCTGAACGAGGCCTTCGCCTCGGTCGTCCTCAAGTGGATCAAGGACCTGCACCTCGACGAGGAGAAGGTCAACGTCAACGGCGGCGCCATCGCGATGGGGCACCCGCTGGGCGCCACCGGCGCGATGCTGGTCGGCACCGTCGTCGACGAGCTGGAGCGTCGTCAGGCGCGCCGCGCCCTGGTCACCCTGTGCATCGGCGGCGGCATGGGCGTCGCGACCATCATCGAGCGGGTCTGAGGAAGAGACAATGACTGAAGCGAAGACCATCCGCTGGGAGCAGGACGCCGACGGCATCGTCGTGCTCACCCTGGACGACCCGAAGCAGTCCGCCAACACGATGAACGCCGACTTCCGCGAGTCGCTCGGCGTGGTCGTCGACCGCCTGGAGGCGGAGAAGGACAGCATCACCGGTGTCGTTCTCACCTCGGCCAAGAAGACCTTCTTCGCCGGCGGCGACCTCAACGACCTGATCCAGGCCAAGCCGGAGAACGCGGCCGAGATCACCGAGAGCAGCGCCCTGATGAAGGGCCAGATGCGACGGCTCGAGCAGCTGGGCAAGCCGGTCGTGGCCGCCATCAACGGCGCCGCGCTCGGCGGCGGCCTCGAACTCGCGCTCGCGACGCACCACCGCATCGCGGCCGACGTCAAGGGCAGCCAGATCGGCCTCCCCGAGGTCACCCTCGGCCTGCTCCCCGGTGGCGGTGGCGTGGTCCGCACCGTGCGTTTGCTGGGCATCCAAAGCGCGTTGCTGAACGTGCTTCTCCAGGGCCAGCGGCACCGCCCGGCCAAGGCCAAGGAACTCGGCCTCGTGCACGAGCTCGTCGGCACCGTCGAGGAACTGGTCCCGGCCGCGAAGGCGTGGATCAAGGCCAACCCCGAGGGCGGCGTGCAGCCGTGGGACGTCAAGGGCTACAAGATCCCGGGCGGCACCCCGTCGAACCCGAGCTTCGCGGCGAACCTGCCCGCGTTCCCGGCGAACCTGCGCAAGCAGATCAAGGGCGCGAACATGCCCGCCCCGCGGGCGATCCTCGCCGCGGCCATCGAGGGTTCGCAGGTCGACTTCGACACCGCGATCACCGTCGAGACCCGCTACTTCATCAGCCTCGCCACCGGCCAGGTCTCGAAGAACATGACGAAGGCGTTCTTCTTCGACCTGCAGAGCATCAACTCCGGCGGCTCGCGTCCGGACGGCTTCGAGAAGTACACCGCCAAGAAGGTCGGCGTCGTCGGCGCGGGCATGATGGGCGCCGCGATCGCGTACGTCTCGGCGAAGGCCGGTATCGACGTCGTGCTCAAGGATGTCACCCTCGAAGGCGCCGAAAAGGGCAAGGGCTACGCGGTCAAGCTGGAGGAGAAGGCTCTTTCCCGCGGCAAGACCACGCAGGAGAAGTCCGACGCGCTGCTCGCCAAGATCAAGCCGACCGACAAGGCGGAGGACTTCGCCGGCGTCGACTTCGTGATCGAGGCCGTCTTCGAGAGCGTCGAGCTGAAGCACAAGGTGTTCCAGGAGATCGAGGGCATCGTCAACCCCGACGCCGTGCTCGGTTCCAACACCTCCACGCTGCCGATCACCGCGCTCGCCGAGGGCGTGCAGCGGACCGAGGACTTCATCGGGATCCACTTCTTCTCGCCGGTGGACAAGATGCCGCTGGTCGAGATCATCTGCGGTGAGAAGACCTCGCCCGCCACGCTGGCGAAGGTCTTCGACTACACGCTGCAGATCAAGAAGACCCCGATCGTCGTCAACGACAGCCGCGGTTTCTTCACCTCGCGCGTCATCGGCACGTTCCTCAACGAGGCCGTCGCCGCGCTGGGCGAGGGTGTCGAGCCGGCGTCGATCGAGCAGGCCGGTTCGCAGGCCGGATACCCGGCCCCGCCGCTGCAACTGATGGACGAGCTGACCCTGACGCTGCCGCGGAAGATCCGCAAGGAGACCCGCGAAGCGATCGAGGCCGCCGGCGGCACCTGGAACGCGCACGCGTCCGAGGGTGTCATCGACCGGATGGTGGAGGAGTTCGACCGCAAGGGCCGTTCCACCGGCTCGGGCTTCTACGACTACGACGAGTCGGGCAAGCGGACCGGTCTCTGGCCGGGCCTGCGCGACGCGTTCAAGTCGGGCAGCGCCGAGGTCCCGTTCGAGGACCTCAAGGAGCGCATGCTGTTCGCCGAGGCGCTCGAGACCGTGAAGTGCTTCGACGAGGGTGTGCTCACCACCGTCGCCGACGCCAACATCGGCTCGATCTTCGGTATCGGCTTCCCGGCTTGGACCGGTGGTGTCATCCAGTACATCAACCAGTACGAGGGTGGCCTGCAGGGCTTCGTCGACCGCGCGCGTCAGCTGGCCGAGCGCTACGGCGACCACTTCAACCCGCCCGCGTCGCTGGTCGAGAAGGCCGCGAAGGGCGAGATCTACGAGTAAACCCGTGCAATGAAAGGCCCCTTCATCGCGAAATTTGCGATGAAGGGGCCTTTCATGTCGTCCGGGGTCTAGCGGGACGACGGTTCCAGCGCTACGTGCGGCAACCGCCGGTCCAGCCACTGCGGCAGCCACCAGGCGCGTTCCCCGAGCAATCGCATCACCGCGGGCACCACGAGACAGCGGATCACGAACGCGTCCACCAGCACCGCGACCGCCAGCCCGAGACCGAACTGCGCCAGCATCCGGTCGGGGTTGAGCAAGAACGCCCCGAACACCAGGATCATGATCACCGCCGCGGCCGTGATCACCCCGCCGGTTGAGGCGAGTCCCTCGCGGACGGCGTGGCGCGCGTCCCCGGTGCGCCGCCATTCCTCGTGCATCCGGGACACCAGGAACACCTCGTAATCCATGGAAAGCCCGAACACGATCGCGAAGATCAGCACCGGCACGAACGCCTCGATCGGTCCCGGCTGCGCGCCGAACAGGCCGTCGCCGAACACCGCCGTCATCACGCCGAGCGCGGCGCCGATGCTGAGCAGGTTCAGTACGGCCGCCTTGAGCGGGATCAGGATCGAGCGGAACACGACCATCAGCAGCAACGCCGACAAGCCGACGACCACCAGCACGAACAGCGGCAGCCGGGCGCCGACGGCGTCCGCGAAGTCCACCGCCGCCGCGACACTCCCGCCGACCAGGTATTCGCCCGGCAGATCCGGTAGCACCTCGGTCCGCAACCGTTCCACCAGTTCGGCGGTCGCTTCGTCCTGCGGTGAAGAGGTGGGGAAAGCGAGAACCGTCGTGACGCCCTGCCCCATCGGTGGCGTCACCTCGGCGATTCCTGGCGTGGCTTCGAGTTTCCGTCGCAGCGCGACGCCGTCGCCGTTCTCGGTGACCACGATCAACGGCTCGCTGAACCCGGGACCGAAACCCTCCGCCATCAGGTCGTAGGCCTGCCGGGTGGTCGACGTCGCCGGATCCGTGCCCGCGTCGGCGAACCCGAGGCGCATGCCGAGCGCGGGCAAGGAAAGCCCGATGAGGACGAGCAGCCCGATCACGAGCGGCACCATCGGCCGTCGCTGTACCGCGTCCCCGAGCTTGCCCAAGGCCTTGCCTTGTTGTCGTTTCGCGGCGTGCTTGCGGATGCCCTTTTCCAGACGGCGGCCGAAAAGGGAGAGCAGCGCGGGCAGCAGGGTGATCGAGGCGAGCATCGTCACGAGCACGGTCAGCGCCACCGCGAGCGCGACCCCGCGCAGCGAACCGAGGCCGAGCGCGAGCAGACCGAGCAGCGCGATGATCACCGTGCCGCCGGCGAACAGCACCGAGCGGCCCGCGGTGTCCAGTGCCCGCCGCGCCGCCTGTTCGCGGTCGAGACCGGCCAGGATTTCGCCGCGGTAGCGGGAAAAGATGAGC
Source organism: Amycolatopsis decaplanina DSM 44594 (assembly GCF_000342005.1). Classification (GTDB taxonomy): domain Bacteria; phylum Actinomycetota; class Actinomycetes; order Mycobacteriales; family Pseudonocardiaceae; genus Amycolatopsis; species Amycolatopsis decaplanina. Next base: position 36,708 of record NZ_AOHO01000072.1, on the reverse strand, counting down.
AACGCGTAGTCCACGCCGACACCGAAACCGACCAGCATCATCAGCGGCGCCGTGTAACTGGCGATGTCGACGAACCGGCTGACGACCACGATCACGCCGAGCGTGCTGCCGACGGCGAAGATCGCCGTGATCACCGGGAGCCCGGCGGCGAGGATCGAGCGGAACAGGAAGACCAAGATCACCAGCGCGGCCAGCAATCCGACGCCCTCCGACGAGCCGCCGCTCTCACTGGTCCGCTCGATCGGCTCACCACCGAGTTCGACCTGGAGCCCGGCCGACTCGGCCTTCTTCGCCGTGTCGACGACGCGCACGATGTCGTCGTACGGCAGATCGTTCGACTCGAGGTCGAAAGCGATCGCGGCGTAACCGATCGTGCCCTCACGCGAGATGGCCGACGGGGTGTCGAAAGGACTCGTCACCGACTTCACGTGCGGCTGGTTCCGGACTTCGGCGAGCATCGAGTCGACCGGCCCGCGTGCGGTCGCGAGTCCGCTGTCGGTTTTGAAGACGATCTCGGCGGTCGCGCCGGTCTGCGCGGGAGCCTGTGCCTTGAACAGGTCCCTGATCTGCTGGGATTCGGTGCCCGGCAAGGAATGGTCGTCGTGGTAGGCGCTTCCGGCCAGCTGTGAACCGAGCGTGACACCGATGAGGGTGAGCAGCCAGAGCGAAACGGCGAGCCAGCGGTGGCGCTGTGACCAACCCGCCAGCTTCGACAGGGTGCCCCCAGGCCGCCTGTCAGAGAGAGTGATGGTGTCCATGGCGGAAAGCATCGGCTTTTCCGCGCGGTGAATCGTCGGGCTGCGGCGGGCAGTCCGCCCGCAACTTCTGGATACCCCTAAGGCGCTTCCCGTACTACCGGGGTTGTGGTCACGGGGTCAACCAGCGAGGGGTGACCATGCCCGATTCGTAGGCCAGCACGACGAGCTGCGCGCGGTCACGGACATCCACTTTGGTCATGATGCGGCTGACGTGCGTCTTCGCCGTCGCCGGGCTGAGCACGAGTTCCTTTGCGATTTCGTCGTTGGACAGGCCGGCCGCGACGAGGCTCATCACCTCGCGTTCCCGTTCGGTGAGCCGGTTCAGCACAGGCGAGGGAGCGGGGCGGGCCACCCGGCTGGCGAATTCGGAGATCAGGCGGCGGGTGATCGACGGCGCGAGCAGCGCGTCGCCCCGGGCGACCACCCGGACACCGTGGATCAGCTCCTCCGGCTCGGTGTCCTTGACCAGGAACCCGCTGGCGCCCGCGCGCAACGCGCCGTAGACGTCCTCGTCGAGGTCGAAGGTGGTGAGGATGACGACCTTGACCCCGGTCAGTGCCGGGTCTTCGAGCAGATGCCGGGTCGCGGTGAGCCCGTCCATCACCGGCATCCGGATGTCCATCAGGATCACGTCGGGTTTGTGCTCATGCGCGGCTTCGAGGGATTCGCGGCCGTCCGCCGCTTCGGCGACCACGGTGATGTCGTGCTCACCGTCCAAGATGGACTTGAATCCGGCGCGGACCAGCCGCTGGTCGTCGACGAGCAGGACCCGGATCATTTCTTCACCCGCAAGGGAAGCCGGGCGCGCACACGGAAACCGCCGTCTTCGCGCGCGGTCGCCGTGAGCTCGCCACCGAGTGCCTCGGCCCGCTCGGTCATACCGCGGATCCCGTTGCCGGGTTTCGCCGTGCCTCCCCGGCCGTCGTCGTCGATCTGCACGGACACAGCATGGGGCGTGTAGCCGATCCGCACCACGACGGTGTCCGCGGCGGCGTGGCGCGCGACGTTGGTCAGTGCCTCCTGGACGACACGGAAGGCGGCGTGTTCGACGTCGGGCGGCAGCTCCGTCGCCGTGCCGTCGATCTCGGTCCGGACGGTCAGCCCGTGCGCGCCCGCCGACTCGGCCAGTTCGGCGACGCTGGCCAGGCTCGGGGTGTCCGCCTGCCGCAGCATGCCCAGGGTGGCGCGGAGTTCACGCAACGCGTCCTTGCTGGTCTGTTTGATCGTGGTCAGTGCCTCCTCGGATTTGGCCGGATCCTTGCCGTGCAGGGCCGCGCCCGCCTGGACGTTGATGAGCGCCAGGTTGTGGCCGAGGACGTCGTGCAGTTCGCGCGCGATCCGGAGCCGCTCGTCCGTGGCCCTGCGCTGTGCCTCGGTTTCCTTGGTGCGCTCGGCTTCGCGGCGGTAGTACGTCACGGCGCCCACCGCGATCAGTGCGATGAACCAGCCCGCCATAAGCAGGAACGCGAAGTTGTCCACCTGCCGTGCGGCGCCGGTCTGTGCCTCGCCGATCGCGACGCCGCCCATCGAGGCCGCCGCGACGACCGCCGCGCTGCGGATCCGCCCGGTCGAGGCGTTGTTGTACAGCGCGAAGGCGAACGCGAGCAGTACGAACCCGTCCGGATCGGTCTGCGGGTAGTAGATCGCGCAACAGGCCGCGGTGAAGATCGTGACCGGGAGCGGATACCGACGGCGCAGGAACAACGCGGCGCACGCGAGCACCGCGCAGATCCAGCCGAGGACCGCGTTGCGCGGCGGTTCCGCGCTCGCGCCGAGCGAGACCACGAGGGAGCTCGCGAGCACCGCCACGGTGACCGCGATGTCCGCCGCGTACCGCCGCAGGATCGCCACACGACGAGAGTAGCGCGATCCGGGCCGATTGACAAAATTAATTTTTACGTTCAAACTGATTTTTGTGATCAAGGGTGTGGCGCCGTGAAGGATGTGGAGTACCTCGATCGGCTGGAGCAGGCGGAGGCGTTGCTGAAACCGCAGCGGGTGGACGTCCTGCGGCAGCTGGCGGAGCCGCGGTCGTGCACCGAGGTGGCGGCGGTACTGGACCAGACGCCGCAGCGGGTCTACTACCACGTGAAACGACTGTTGGAAGCCGGTCTCGTGAAGCAGGTGTCGGAGCGGAAGGTGCGCGCCGTCAGCGAGGGCGTGTACCAGGCGGCAGCCCGTTCGTACTGGTTGTCACCCGGGCTGGTCGGCCGGCTCGGGCCGCGGGCTGCGCGGGACGAGCTGAGCCTGGGCTACCTGGTGGACCTCATGGAGGAGGTCCAGGCGGACGTCGCCGCGCTCGACAGGACCGCGCCGGAACTGCCGTCGATCGGCGTCTCCGGCGAGATCCGGGTGGAGCCGGAGCGGCGCCAGGAGTTCCTCGACGAGCTGAAGACGACTTTGCAGGATCTGTTCACCCGCTACGGCGGAGCGGAAGGCGACGCCTTCAAACTCGCCGTGGCCTGTTACCCGAAGGGGGATGCCCGTGACTGAACCGACGAGGTTCCGGGTGCGCGTGCGCGCGCCGATCGACGAGGTCTGGCACGCGCTGATCGATCCCGGGGCACTGCGCGAGTGGCTTTCGGAGTACGCGGAAGTCGACCTGCCGTCCCGGTACGAGTTCTGGGGTCGCTACACACCGGAAGGCGATCGTCCGCGCCAGCGGCTGTTGCTGGCCGAGGACTACGTCCTCCGGTTCGCCTGGACAGTCGAGGGGAAGGAGACGGTCGTCGAGATCGCGCTGACGGAAGACGGGGACACGACCTCCCTGTCGTTCAGCCAGACCGGTCTGCCGGATTTCGACGCGCTGCTCGCCGACCCGGATTCGCCGCTCGGCATGATGCACACGTTCTGGGCGCTGTCCGTGACGAACCTGGTCGATCACGTCGAAGGCCGCTCGCTCACCGCCCGCTGCGACCTGACTTCTCCCCTGATGAGCGAAGAAGTACTGATCGACGCGCCGCGAGGCGAGGTCTACACCTCGATCGCCGACCCCGGTGTGTTCACACGCTGGTTCGGCGCCCGGATCGAGGCGGAGGTCCACGTCGGCGGCCGTTGGGCAATGGGTTCGCTGGAGCAGGATTCTGCTCCAGCGAAGATCGTCGATCTGGTGCCCGGCTCCAGTATGTCGCTCGCGTACCAACACGGTGTCGTCACCTCGTGGGAGCTCGAAGATTCCGACGGTGGGACGAAGCTGACCTTCGTCCAAAGTGGATTCTCCGAGGAGAAGCCGCCGTACGGTTCGTGGATGGGCTGGCTCAGCGGTTTGGCCGAACTGCGCCGATTTCACGAGATCGACGGCTGGCGCCCGCTGTGGACCGAGGTCCACTTGGAGGGAACGCCCGAAGGACTCATCACCTTGGATGGCAATTAGGAGGAATCGATGTTGCTCGAAGGCAGGAACGCGATCATCTACGGGGCGGCGGGCGGAATCGGGAGCGCGGTGGCCCGCGGGTTCGCCAGGGAGGGCGCGACCGTCCACCTCACCGGCCGCACGCTGAAGAAACTCGAAGCGCTGGCCGACGAAATCCGGGCGGCGGGCGGGAAAGCGGAAACGGCGGAGTTCGACGCGCTCGACGAAGCCGCCATCGACGAGCACGCCGCTTCGGTGGCCTCCTCGGCGGGCAGCGTCGACATCTCGATGAACGTGATCACGCACAACGACGTCCAGGGCACCCCGCTGGTCGAGATGTCGTTGGAGGACCTGGAAAGCCCGGTCCGGACGGCGGTACGGACGAACTTCCTGACCGCACGGGCGGCCGCCCGGCACATGATCGGGCAAGGATCCGGGGTGATCCTGATGTTCGGCGGTGACGGTGATCCGCTGCCGGGGTACCACCTCGGCGGGCTGCAGGTCGCGTTCAGCGCGATGGAGGCGTTACGGCGAGGGTTGGCGTGCGAACTCGGACCGCAGGGCATCCGTGTGGTGACCCTGCGTACCGGTGGGATTCCGGAGACGATACCGGCCGGCGCCGGACTCGACGACGCCATCCGTGACATGGTCGAAGCGACGATGCTCAAGCGGACGGCGTCACTCGAAGACGTCGCCCGTGTGGCCGCCTTCGCCGCATCGGACCATGCACGCAGCATGACGGCGACGGCGCTGAATATCACTTGCGGCACGATGGTCGACTGACCTTCCCGTCGGAAGTAACACCGGCGAACGATCTCCCGACTACGCGGCACTATCACGTGCTGGGGAGGCCGTTATGCCGAAGAGAACAACGAAGCTGGGTATGGCGCTGGCGATCGGGCTGCTGGTCGCCGGGGGCTGCGGTGTGGAGACCGCGCCCACCGGGCGGGTCACGCCGCAGAATAGCCCGACGTCGACGACGCCGGCCGGCAGCTGGGCGCCGCCCACGAGCACAGCCACGCCCATTCCGACACCTCAGCAGTTCGTGCCGCCGGCCACGACCGCGGTCGAGGTGCCGACGCAGGTCGAGCCGAAACCGACAAAAGCACGTCCGAAGACGACGCAGGCGACGCCGGCGGCGAAGGCGCCGAACCTGGCGGAGTGCGGAAGCGACTACTACCGCAACACCGATGGCGTCTGTGTCCACCGGCCGGCGACCGGGCCAGGCGCGGCCGCCGGCGCGACCGCCCTCTGCAAGGACGGTTCCTATAGCTACAGCCAGAATCGCCGAGGTACCTGTTCCGGGCACGGCGGGGTTCGAACCTGGTTGTGATTCCCTCGGTCAAGCGTTCACTGAGAAGGGTGGTGCTGTGTAAGGTCGGATCATGGGATGCGCATGGTGAAACCGGTCGGACGGGCACCTTCGCCCCGGGTCTTCGTCGTCGTACTCGCCACCTGCGGTCTGGTGGCCTCGTTCATGCAGACGCTTGTCGTCCCGCTCATCCCGGCGTTCCCCCGGCTGCTCAACGCGACCCCGTCGGACGCGTCGTGGGTGGTGACGGTGACGCTGGTCGCCGGAGCCGTGGTGATGCCGGTGAGCGGCAGGCTCGGCGACCTCTACGGCAAGCGCAGATTGCTGCTGATCAGCCTGGGGTTCCTGGTCGCCGGTTCGGTGGTGTCCGCGCTGACCAGCTCGCTCGTGTTGATGGTCCTCGGCCGTGGTCTGCAGGGCTGTGCGATGGGCGCGATCCCGCTGGGGATCAGCATCATGCGCGACGAGCTCGCGCCGGAACGGGTCGGCGCCGCGATCTCGGTGATGAGTTCGACGCTCGGCGTCGGCGGCGCCATCGGGCTCCCGGTGTCGGCGCTGGTCGCGCAGAACGCCGACTGGCATGTCCTCTTCTGGGCGTCGGCTGGGCTCGGACTCGTCTGCGGCCTGCTGATCCTGTTCGTGGTGCCGGAGTCACCGGTGAAGACACCGGCACCGTTCGACTACCTCGGGGCCCTCGGGCTGACGGTCGGACTGGTCTGTCTGCTGTTGCCGATCGTCAAGGGCGGCGAATGGGGGTGGGGCAGCGGCCGAACCCTTGCCTTCGCCGGCAGCGCGGTGGTGATCCTGCTGGTCTGGGGCACCTACCAGCTGCGGCGGCGGGATCCGCTCGTGGACCTGCGGGTCTCCGCGCGGCGGCCGGTGCTGTTCACCAACCTCGCGTCGATCATGATCGGGTTCGCGCTGTACTCGATGGCGTTGTCGTTCCCGCAGTTGCTGCAGGCGCCCGCGTCGACGGGCTACGGCCTCGGCCTGACGATGGTGCAGGCCGGGCTCTGCCTCGCGCCGAACGGCCTGGTCATGTTCATGCTGTCGCCGGTTTCGGCCCGGCTCATCGAGCGCTACGGACCGCGTACGACGCTGATGGTCGGCGCCACCACCATCGCGGCCGGGTATGTCTTCGCGACCGTGTTGATGGACAACGCCTTCGAGCTGATCACGGCATCGATCATCATCGGCGGCGGCGTGGGCATCGCTTACGCGGCCATGCCGGCGCTGATCATGGGCTCGGTGCCGGTCACCGAAACCGCGTCCGCGAACGGGTTGAACTCGCTGATGCGCTCCGTCGGCACATCGACGTCCAGCGCGGTGATGGCGACCATGCTCGCGTCGCTGGCGATCACCGTCGGCGGGGTTTCCGTTCCCTCCGCGGCGGGATTCCGGCTGAGTTTCGTGGTCGCCGCCGGTGCGGCACTCCTGGGGCTCGTACTGACCGTTTTCGTCCCGAAGCAGCGTCAGCCCGAACCAGTGGTCGCTTCGGTCCACTAGCGCGCCCTGCGTGCGATGAGGGACCTCATCGCACGCAGGGACGCTCCGCTCAGAACAGCGTCGGAACGATCGCGTCGATCAGGTGCGGTCCCGGTTCGGCGAGCGCACGCTGGAACTGCTCGGCCAGCTCCTCCGCGGTCGTCGCCCGGGTCGCCGGGACGCCCATTCCTTCGGCGATCTTGACGAAGTCCATGTCGGGCCGGGAAAGGTCGAGCAGTTCGTTCGCCTTGGGGCCGTTGGCGTCCGCGCCGACCCGCTGCAACTCCAGCCGCAGGATCGCGTACGCGCGGTTGTTCAGCAGGACCGTGGTGACGTTGAGGTTCTCCCGTGCCTGGGTCCACAGCGCCGAAATCGTGTACAGCGCGCTGCCGTCGGACTGCAGGTTGATCACCGGCCGGTCCGGAGCGGCGACGGCCGCCCCGGTCGCGACGGGCATGCCGTAGCCGATCGCGCCGCCGGTCAGGGTCAGCACGTCGTGCCGGGGCGCCCCCGCGGTCGCGGCGGGCAGCAGCAGACCGGAGGTGTTCGCTTCGTCCGCGATGATCGCGCGCTCCGGCAGCAGCGCGCCGATCACCTCGACCCAGTTCTGCGGCGTCAACGGCCCGGACGGCAGCGCGGGCCGGGCGGCCTCCTGCAGCACCGGCTCCGTTTCGGCGGCCACCAGGTCCGCGACGTCGTTCAGAGCTCGCGGCACGTCCTGCGCGACTTCGGCCAGCACATGGACCTGCGCGCCTTCGGGAACCAGGTTGCTCGCCTTGCCGGGGTAGGCGAAGAACGACACAGGTGCCTTCGTCCCGGCGACGATCACGTGCTTGATCCCGTCGAGCTGGTACGCGACCTGCTCGGCGAGATAGCCCAGCCGCTCGATCGTCGGCAGGCCTTCGCCGCGTTCGAGCCGGGCGGGGAAGGTCTCGACGAACGCCTTCGCACCGGTCGCGGCGGCGATCCGGCTGGTCGCGCGCAGGCCGGCCTCACGGCAGCCGCTGCCGCCGACGAGCAGTGCGACCGGTTCACCACTGGCCAGCACTTCGGCGATGTTCTTCACCGTCGTCGCGTCGACGGTTTGCGGGATCCGTGGAGGGATGGGCGCGCAGGTCTCGCCGCCCTCGCTCCAGGACGCGTCGGCGGGGAGGATCAGCGTCGCCACCTGTCCAGGCGCGTCCTGGGAAGCCGCGACCGCCGCCGCGGCATCGGCACCGACGTCCTTCGTGTGCTCGGAGCGGCGGACCCAGCCTTCGAGTGAACCCGCGACGGCCTCGATATCCGATTCGAGCGGGGCGTCGTACTGCTTGTGGTAGGTCGCGTGATCGCCGATCACGTTGACTATCGGGGTGTGCGCGCGGCGCGCGTTGTGCAGGTTCGCCAGCCCGTTCCCGAGACCGGGACCGAGGTGCAGCAGCGTGGCCGCCGGCTTGTCGGCGATACGCGCGTACCCGTCCGCGGCGCCGGTGACGACGCCTTCGAACAGGCCGAGCACGCCGCGCATCTCGGGCACGGAGTCGAGCGCGGCCACGAAGTGCATCTCCGAGGTGCCCGGATTCGAGAAACATACGTCGACACCGCTGTCGACGAGTGTCCGGATCAGGGACTGGGCGCCGTTCATCTCACTCACTTTCAAGCCCTCTCAGCGAAAAGAACGCCGGGGTTGAGGATCCCGGCCGGGTCGAAGCTCTCCTTGATCCGGCGCATCAGCGCGATCTTCGCCGGGTCCTCCAGGTCGAGGAAGTAGGCGGACTTGGCCCTCCCGAGGCCGTGCTCGCCGGAGATCGCGCCGCCGAGTTCCATGCCGAGCGCGAAGATGTCGGTCAGCAGTTGCTTCCGCTTCTCCGTGTCCTTGCAGAAGATGGCGAGGTGGACGTTGCCGTCGCCGGCGTGCCCGCAGCCGAGCGCGCCCGCCTCGCGCGACAACGCCATTTCCCTGGCCCTGCGCAGGAACTCGGGCATGGCGGACCGCGGGACCACCACGTCGATGACGTCGTCGGCACCGGCCGCCTTGGCCGTCCAGAACGCCTTCTCGCGTGCCTCGATGAGTTTGCGTGCCGAAGCGCCTTCGAGCACGTACACGTCCATCGCGCCGAGGTCGCCCAGCAACCCGCCGAGTTCCTCGATGTCGGAGTGCAGCCGGTCGTTGTCGCGGTTTTCCAGCGACACCACCAGATACGCCTGCGCGGTGTCACGGATGGAGTCCGGCACGCCGAGGCTGAGTTTCTCGTTGTAGCTGATCGCGGCGAGCGTCAGGTTGTCGATGTACTCGAGGATGTGCGGCGCGAGCCCGCTGGAGATGATCTTCGGGACGATGGTCATCACCTCGTCGAAGGTCTCGAACGGGGCGAACACCGTGGCACCGTGCGGCAGGCGCGGGTACAGCTTCACGATGACCTCGGTCGCGATCGCGAGGGTGCCTTCGGAGCCGATGATCAGCTGGGTCAGGTCGTACCCCGTCGACACCTTCGAGGTCTTGCCGCCGGTCCTGATGATCTCGCCGGTCGGCAGTACGGCCTGCAGGCCCACGACGTTGTGCCGCGTGACGCCGTACTTGACCGCGCGCATGCCGCCCGCGTTCGTCCCGACGTTGCCGCCGACGCTCGCGCTCAGTTCCCCGGGGTAGACGGTGTAGCCGAGTCCGGCTTCCATGGTCTTTTCGTCCAATTCGGACAGTGTGACGCCCGGCTGGACGACGGCGACGTGGTTTTCGGTGTCGATCTCCAGTACCGCGTTCATTCGCTCGAAAGAGATCACCAGGCCGTCTTCGTGTGGCCGCGCACCGCCCGAAAGCCCGGTGCCCGACCCTCTCGCGGTGACCGGCACGCCGTGTGCGCTCGCCACCTTGAGCAGCTCCGCGACCTCCTCGGCGCTTCCCGGTTTCGCCAGGTGGGCGGGCCGCTGTGCGGTGGTGGTCAAAGCCTCGTCGTGCGCGTAATCCTCGGGGATCGCTTCGCCCGACAGCAAATTCGTGTCCCCGACGATCTCGGCGAACCGTGACGCAACGTCGCCCATCGACTGCCCTTCCTCACGCCTCTTTGCCTGGTTACCGAAGCGTAGTACGTCGTGGGCGGAGATGGCCATGAATCCTTTTCATGTTTGCTTCCCGGTGGTCACAACCTCGCGACAACCTCGTTCGGTTACCCATGTCGCAGCGGGCCGCGGCGGTCCGCCGGAAGGGGTGGACGCTCGATGAGATCAAGATTGAGACGGACCGCGACGCTGGGGGCGGCGCTCGCGGTCACGTTCGGGCTCGCGATACCGGCGGCCGAAGGCGGGGAAGCGGGCTGCACCGCGCCCGTGGCGAACGTCAGCGGCGTCAGCCAGGCCGAGGGGACAAGTGCCGGGTACACCACCTTTCTCTTCACCGTTTCCCTCGACGACGGTGGCTGCGCGCCGCAGGGCTCGGTCGAATACCGGACGATCGAGGGCAACGGCTCGTCGGTCGATCCCGCGTTCATCGCGAAGGAGAACGTCGACTACCTGCCGAGCGCGGGCACGCTGACCTGGTCCGGGACGGCGGACACGCGAACCGTCGCGGTCAAGGTCCGCGCCGATTCCTTCGCGGAGAACGACGAGATGTTCTCCCTGCGCCTGTACGGCGAGAAAGGCGTGCGGATCGGGCACAGCGTCGGCGTCGCCTGGGTGGCCGACGACGACACGGTCAAGACCGCGCCGCTGGCCACCACCCAGGAAGGCGAGATCTGCTGGTCGGTCCCGCCCAACTTCGCGCAGGGCAGCAGCTGCAGGGTGCCGCTCGTGCTCTCCCGGCCATGGCTCGCGGGACCGCTCACGATCCGCTATCGCACCGAAGGCTCCGCCCACGAGCCGGTGAAGGACGGTGTCGTCACCTTCCAGCGTGGTGAAACGAGGGGATACGCCGAGTTCACGATCGTGCCCGGACAGACGGGGAAGGCGCGGGTCGAGTTCTTCGATCCGTCGCAGGGCAGGCTCGTGTACGCGACCTCGACCGTGCTGATCAGCCCCGCCGGGTGACGAGGTCGGCGTCGGCCGTCGCGTTCGCCCGCCGGTACAGCTCGATCGCTCGAGCCCAGTGGGCGGCCGCGGCGGCCGTGTCGCCGCACCGCGCCTCGAGGTCGCCGAGGTCGCGGTGCAGATGAGCTTCCTCGTACGGATCCGGGACGCCCGACCGGACCGCGACGCCGCGTTCGAGGTTTTCCCGCGCCGCAACCAGATCGCCGAGCCCGAGGTGGGCTCGGCCGAGCCGGTCGAGCGCGGCTGCCTCACTGTGCCGGTTCCCGACGTCCCGGCTGATCAACAGCGCTTGGTCGAAATCGTCCCGTGCGGCGCGGAAGTCCAGGCGGGCGAGGTGGACCTGGCCGGCGTGCAGCAGCGATTCCCACTCCTGCCAACGGTCGCCGATCGCCCTGGACGCGGCCAGCGCCTTGCCGAGATGGTCCAGCGCGACGTCGTGATCGCCGAGTTCCTCGTAGGCCTCGCCGAGCGTGTCCAGGGTGGCGGCTTCCAGCCGGGCGTTGCCGAGTTCGCGGAACGTCTCCAGCGCGGCCGTCAGCGGGCTGAGACCGTCCATCGGCTGGCCGCGGCGGATGTAGGCGTGGCCGAGGTTGCGCTGGGACAGCGCGCGCCCGAGCCGGTTGCCCGCCGAGGTGCACCGCTCCACGGCGAGCCGGTACGCGATGATCGCCTCGTCGAACCGGCGAAGGGCGGCGTAGGCGTTCGCGGTGTTGTTGTAGATGTGCCCTTCCCCTTCGAGATCGCCCGCCGCGCGGGCGGCCTTCAACGCGCGGGCGTTGGTTTCGAGCGCGTCGGTCAGCCTGCGTGTCATGAAATAGGCCGCGCCCAGCGCGCGCAGCATTTCCGCCTCCGCCAACGGATCGTCGAGCTCGGCGGCCGCCGCGGCCCCTTCGCGGCAGAGCCCGATCCGTTCGTTCCAGCCACCCATGGTGTCGTAGAAACTGGTGAGCAGATAAGTGAGCTGCCAGGCGGCGGTGTTGCGGCCGTGTTCGCGCGCGAACCGCACCACGGGCAGCAGATTCGCGCGCTCGGCACCCAGGAACGCCAGCGCCGCACGCCTTTCCGCCGGGAACGGCCGCTCGGGCGGCGGGTGACGCAGCGCCGGGGTGACCAGATCGCGGTTCGGATCGATGATCCTGTTCGCCTCGGCGGCGACGTGCAGGTACCAGTCGATCAGCCGGTCCGCGGCCTCGGCGCGGCTTGACGTCGTTTCGTCGGCGCGGGCGCACGCGACGGCGAAGTCGCGGATCAGATCGTGGAGGCGATAGCGGTCCGGGCCCGCAGGGGTGATCAGGTGCGCCGCGGCCAGTTCGGCGACTGCGGTCCGGCCGGCCTCGGCGGGCACCCCGCACAGCGCGCTGCCGAGGGCCGAACAGAACGAGGGGCCCGGGATGAGCCCGGACAGCCGGAACAGTTGAGCCGGAGCACGGTTCAGCGGCAGGTAGGCGCTCGCGAGGACGGTTTTGACCGTCCGGGAATCTCCTTGTACCGCAAGGGTTTCCAGTCGGCCGTCGCCGGTCAGCTCCGCAGTGAGTTCCGCGATCGGACGGCCCGGCTCACCGGTCAGGCGCGCGGCGGCGATCCGCAGTGCCAGCGGCATCCCGTCGCACAGCCTGGCCAGGCGCGCGGCCTGCGCGGGTTCGCGGGCGACCCGGTCGGCGCCCAGCACCCGGGTGAGCAGCGTCATCGATTCCGGGTCCGCCAGCGCGTCGAGGGCGAACACGCGGACGGCGTGCCTGCTGCCGAGCGCGGCCAGGGTCTGCCTGCTGGTGACGATCAGCATCGCCTTCGCCGTGCCGGGGACGAGCGGAAGGATCTGGTCGACGCCGCCCGCGTTGTCGGCGACGATCACGCAACGCCTGCCGTGCAGCAGTGAGCGATAGAGCGCCGCGCGTTCGGCCGTCGAGTCGGGCAGCCGATCGTCGGGGAGGCCGAGCCCACGCGACAGATGCGCGAGCGCGTCACCCGGCGAGACTGCTTCGTCCGGGTGATGCCCGGCGAGGTCGAGGAAGAGCTGACCGTCGGGGAAGCGATCCGCGATGCGGTGCGCCCACTGCACGGCCAGCGCGGATTTGCCCATCCCCGCCGCCCCGGAGATGACCACGACCGGCGGCTCGGCTTCGTCGAGGAGACTGTCGAGTGAAGCGAGCTCCTGCTGTCGTCCGGTGAAGTGCCCGACACGGGCGGGGAGTTGCGCGGGCGCGGTACCCCGCGCGGGCGCGTCGAGTTCGGGCGCGCGGCGCAGGATCGACGTGTGCAGTTCGACCAGTTCCGGGCCGGGATCGACGCCGAACTCGTCGGCCAGCCCCCGGCGCACGGCCTGGAACGTCTCCAGTGCCTCGGCATGCCTCCCGCAGCGATGCAGGGCGAGCATGTGCAGCGCGGCGAACCGTTCGCGGTACGGCTGCTCGGCCCGTAGCCGCGGAAGTTCCCGGAGGACCTCCTCGTGTTCGCCGAGCCTGAGCTCGGCGTCCCAGAGCTCTTCCCAGGCGGACAGCCGCAGTTCCTGGAGCCGTTCGACCTCGCGTTGGCCCCAGCCGTCGAGTTCGGCGTCCGCGAAGGCTTCGCCGCGCCAGAGCCGCAACGCCTCACGCAACGCCGCCACCGCTGGACCGGGATTGCTCCGCTTGGCGGCACGAAGTTCTTCTTCGAAGCGGAGAGCGTCGACAGAGGACGGTGCGACCGTCAGGACGTACCCGGGCTTGCGCGTCAGCAGGACCGGCGGGAACCCGCAGTCCTCCAGCGCCTGCCGGATCCGGGCGACATGGCTGTGCAGGGTCTTCACCGCGGTGCGCGGCGGATCTTCACCCCAGAGCACGTCGACCAGCCGGGGGATCGGGACGACCGAGCCCGCGTGCAGGGCGAGAACGCCGAGCACGGCTCGCTGGCGGGCGCCGTGCAACCCCGCCCGCCCGGTGGGTCCGATCGCTTCGACCGGACCCAGCACCCGTAGTTCCCCTGGCCCGGGCACCCTGCTCCCTCCGGCATGTGACCTCGGTGAGCGTATCCGGGCCGAGACCCACCGAAATCGGCCGATTAGGGCACACGATCTCCACAACCCCGCCACAACCGGCCTGGCCGACGGTCAACGGGTCGAATGTTTCGCCCAAGGAGGGGAACATGATCAGCAGGAATCCGCGGCGCCGCCGAACGCTGCTCGCCTCGGCCGTCTTGGCCGCCGCGACGCTGTTCGCGGGTGTCGCACCGGCGGTGCAAGCCGCGCCGGAGGCCCGGAGCGACGTCTTCATCCGGGACAACACGTCCGACGTCGGGTTCGAGCCTTCGACCGGTTCGCTCTACTCCAGTCCCGACATCCGGGTGTGTTTCTCGGCGACGGTCCTCTGCGCCACCGACGACCCGATCGTCCAGGGGAGCACCGCCTACATCCACGTCACGCTGAACAACCCCGGCCCGTACGGGGACGGACTCGAGAAGGGGACGCTGCAGGTCTACTACACGAAGCAAGGCACCGTGGCCCAGTGGTCGAGCCAGTGGAACTACATCGGCTCGGCCACCAACGTGAGCGTGCCCTACGGCACCAAACGGGTCGTCATCCCGTGGAAGGTCCCGATCGGCTCCCACTTCTGCCTGCTGGCGCGATGGCTTTCGCCGACCGACCTGCCGACCGAGGGCCTGAGCACGTCGACCAACGCGCGGAAGAACAACAACATCGGCTGGCACAACGTGAACGCCGTGCCGTTCAAGATCAAGATCCCGGTGCTCCGCCCGATCGTGTTCGGCTGGGACGGTCCCGACCCCACGGCGGTCGGCGACATCGTCTTCACCCAGCCGGGCAGGCCGTTCACCGGCCCGGGGCGGATCACCATCGACCTCGGCCCCGACCTCGCCGCACGCTGGCGGGCAGGTGGCGCGAAGGGTGAGGGCATCGAACGGGTCGGCGAGACCGAGCTGGCCATCGTGAACCCGCAGCAGGCACGGATCAGCGGTTTGACGTTCAAGTCGGGCGAACAGGTGGACGCCAGGCTGAGCTTCACCGCCGGCGACGAGGCGGCCGGTGGGCAGTACACCGTCCACGTGACACAGGTCGACCAGCACGGCGAAGAGGTCGGTGGCGTCGAGTACCGGCTCACCGAAGCGCGGCAGTAGGCCAGGGAGGGGTGCCGGCCCGTGGGCGGTGGGGGTGGGAACCCGCACCGCCCACGGGTTTCACGCGCGTGCGAACGAAAGCGTCTCGCCCTCGACACCTCGCAGCCAGAGGTCCTGCGCGGCTTCCGCCATTTCGGCCAGTCCCTCTTCGATCGTCGCGAACACGTTGCCGGGCACCCAGCCCGCGTCGCCGTTGATCAGCAGATTGTTGCGACCGTAGAAGATCGCGAGGTCCGTCGCGCCCTGATCGCTGTGCGCCTCACTGCCCTCGTCGTAGCCGTACGCCGGGTTGCCGATCTCCCAAGCCTCGAAACCGAAGTACACGACATCTCCGGGAATCGGTGTCACCGTGGGGTTTTCGCGGCCCGGTTTCGGCTCGGCGAAGGGCGGCACGAGCGTGTAGACCTCGTTGCGCGCGTACTTCGCGTGGTAGGCCGAACCGCTCTGCGGCAACGCGTCCCAGACCGCGCGGCAGGTCCTCGGGGCTTCGGCGTCGAGCAGCCGGGCCCGGCAGGACACCCCGCGCTTGTCGAGCGTGATCGTGATGTAGCGGGCCATCACTCGACCCCCGCCACGACGTCACCCCAGATTCGCAGCGCCTCGTCGACCTGCTCGGAGTCGACGATCAGCGGCGGCACCATCCGGACGACGTTCATGTACGCCCCGCACGTCAGCAGTAGCAACCCGTTGGCGGACGCCGCTTTCTGGGCCGCCTGGGCCTTCGCGGTGTCCGGTTCGCCGTCCGGCGTGGTGAATTCGGAACCGACCAGCAGCCCCAGCCCGCGGACGTCGCCGATCGACGGCGACTTGTCCGCGATCACCCGCACGCCCTCCAGGAGCTGGCGTCCTCGTTCGGCGGCGTTCTCGACCAGACCCTCCCGCTGGATCACGTCGAGCGTGGCGATCGCCGCCGCACAGGCCACCGCGTTACCGCCGTAGGTCCCGCCCTGCGAACCGGGGAGCGCCTTCGCCATCAGTTCCTCCGACGCGGCGATACCCGAGATGGGGAACCCGCTCGCGAGTCCTTTCGCGATGAGCACGATGTCCGGGCGTACCCCGAAGTGTTCGTGTCCCCAGAACCTGCCCGTCCGGCCGAAGCCGGTCTGGATCTCGTCCATCACCAGCAGGATGCCGTGTTTGTCGGCGCGTTCCCGCAGCCCGGCCAGGAACTCGGGATTCGCCGGGACGTACCCGCCTTCGCCGAGCACCGGCTCGATGAAGAACGCGGCCGTCTCGTTCGGCGCGCAGACCGTCGCGAACAGGTAGTCGAGCTCGCGCAGGGCGAACTTCGTCGCCGTCTCCTCGTCCCAGCCGTAGTGGAAGGCATATGGGAAGGGCGCGACGTGCACGCCGGACATGAGCGGCGAGATCCCGGCGCTGAACCGGGTGCCCGACGTCGTCATCGTCGCCGCCGCGACGGTCCGGCCGTGGAACCCGCCCTGGAAGACGATGACGTTGGGCCGCTTGGTCGCCTGCCGCGACAGCCGGAGCGCCGCCTCGACCGCCTCGCTGCCGGAGTTCGCGTAGAAGAGGGAATCCAGGCCTTCCGGGAGGACGGCGCCCAGCTTCTCGGTCAGCTCCAGCATCGGCTTGTGCATGACCGTCGTGTACTGCCCGTGGATGAGTTTGCCGATCTGTTCCCGCGCCGCGCTCACCACGTGCGGGTGACAGTGGCCGGTGCTGGTCACGCCGATACCGGCGGTGAAATCCAGGTGACGTTTGCCCTCGGTGTCGTAGAGGTAAACCCCTTCACCGTGGTCGACCACGACCGGCGTTGCCTGCTTGAGCAGCGGTGATAGCTGGGCCATGGGCTGCGCTCCTAGGTCGGCTGAGCTGTTGTCGATTGTTGACAATATCCATAGCATGGCGTTCGGGACAACATGGAGGAGCGTTGGGATGAGCTCGATCAGTGAGGCCGGCGTAGTCACGGCGGTCGACAAGGAACTGTTCATCGGCGGCAAGTGGGTGCCCGCCGCGGACGGGAAGACCTTCCCCGTTCTCGACCCTTCGACAGGCGAAACCCTGTGCGAGGTGGCCGACGCGTCACCGGCGGACGGTGTCAGCGCGCTCGACGCGGCCGTCGCCGCACAGGCCGACTGGGCGAACGTCGCCCCGCGTGAACGCGGTGAGATCCTGCGTCGCGCCTACGAGCTGCTGATCAAGCGCGCCGACGAACTCGCGCTGCTGATGACCCTCGAGATGGGCAAACCGCTCGCGGAATCGAAGGGCGAGATCACCTACGCGGCCGAGTTCTTCCGCTGGTTCGCGGAGGAAGCCGTCCGGATCGACGGTGGTTACGCCGTCGCTCCCAACGGGACGGGCCGGTTCCTCGTGACGAAGCAGCCCGTCGGGCCGTGTCTGCTGATCACGCCGTGGAACTTCCCGATGGCGATGGGCACCCGCAAGATCGGGCCCGCGGTCGCGGCCGGCTGCACGATGGTCATCAAGCCCGCTGCTCAGACCCCCCTTTCGATGTTGGCCCTCGCGGCGATCCTCGCCGAAGCGGGGTTGCCGGAAGGCGTGCTGAACGTGCTGACGACGTCGGACTCCGGTGGAGTGATGGAGCCGCTGATCCGGGACGGCCGTGCCCGGAAGCTGTCTTTCACCGGTTCGACCGGCGTCGGACGGAAGCTGCTGGAACAGTGCGCGGACAAGGTGCTCCGCACTTCGATGGAACTCGGTGGCAACGCCCCCTTCCTCGTCTTCGAAGACGCCGACCTCGATGCGGCGATCGAAGGTGCGATGACCGCGAAGATGCGCAACATCGGTGAGGCCTGCACGGCCGCGAACCGCTTCTACGTCCAGCGTGGCGTCGTCGAAGAGTTCTCCCGGCGCCTCACCGAGCGCATGGAGGCCCTGCCGATGGGGCGCGGCACCGAGGAGGGTGTCGTCGTCGGTCCCCTCATCGACGAAGGAGCCGTCGAGAAGGTCAGTGGCCTGGTTTCCGACGCCACCGAGCGAGGAGCGCGCGTCCTCACCGGTGGATCTGCTGTGGATGGTCCGGGTAACTTCTATCAGGCCACGGTGCTCACCGACGTGCCCAAGGACGCCAGGCTCGCTTCGGAAGAGATCTTCGGCCCGGTCGCCCCGATCACTCCGTTCGACAGTGAGGACGAGGCCATCGCGGCGGCGAACGACACCGAATTCGGCCTCGTGTCCTATGTGTACACCTCCGATCTCAAGCGGGCTCTGCGGGTCTCGGAACGGCTTGAAGCCGGCATGATCGGCCTCAACCAAGGACTGGTTTCGAATCCCGCGGCGCCGTTCGGCGGGATCAAGCAGTCCGGGCTCGGTCGCGAGGGCGGCACCGTCGGCATCGACGAGTTCCTCGAGACCAAGTACATCGCGGTGGCTCTGTGACTACTCAAGCGGGGACTTCCTATCGCATCGCGAGCATTCCCGGCGACGGGATCGGCGTCGACGTGACGGTCGAGGCCCGCAAGGTCCTCGACGGCGCGGCGGCATCGCATGGTTTCTCCTTGTCCTGGACGGAGTTCGACTGGAGTTGTGAGCGGTACACCAAGACCGGCTCGATGATGCCGGAAGACGGGATCGAGCGGCTTTCCCCTTTCGACGGGATCTTTCTCGGTGCCGTCGGTTTTCCCGGTGTCCCGGACCATGTTTCGTTGTGGGGTCTCCTCATTCCGGTTCGGCGTGCGTTCGGTCAGTACGTCAACCTGCGGCCGGTCCGGCTGCTGCCGGGGACGACGTCGGCACTGGCGGGCCGCGGCGCCGACGAACTGGAGATGGTGATCGTCCGGGAGAACTCCGAGGGCGAGTACTCGGAGATCGGCGGCAGGCACAATCGTGGTCAAGGCAACGAGTTCGTCTTACAGGAATCCGTGTTCACGCGAGTCGGGGTGGAGCGGATCATCCGCTACGCCTTCGAACTGGCGAAGACGAGGACGGGGCGGGTCTGTTCGGCCACCAAGTCCAACGGGCTCATTCACTCGATGCCGTTCTGGGACGAGATCTTCGCCGAAATCTCTTCGGAATATCCCGACGTGCACGCCGAACAATGCCATGTCGACGCGCTCGCCGCGCGGATGGTGCAGGCGCCGGACCGGCTCGACGTCGTGGTCGCTTCCAATCTCTTCGGTGACATCCTGAGCGACCTGGCGGCGGCCGTGACGGGCGGGCTCGGAATGGCACCTTCGGGCAACATCAATCCGACCGGTGAGTTCCCTTCCATGTTCGAGGCGGTGCACGGCAGCGCTCCCGACATCGCCGGGCAGGGCATCGCGAATCCGGTGGCGCAGATCCTGGCGGGGGCGATGCTGCTCGACCATCTCGGGGAAACCGTCGCGGCACAAGACGTGCGCGCCGCGGTGGAAAAGGTGCTCGAGGAGGGGATCGTGCAGACCCCTGATCTCGGCGGGAAGTCCACCACCGCCGAACTCGGGTCCGCGGTGGTCGCCGCTCTATCTTGAACGATCCGCATAGTGGCGTGTCAAGTCCCGGAAGTCATGAACGGTCCATTCATGGTTTCGGGCGGCAGTAGTACATGAAGGCCCCCTTCCTTGCGCCTAGCGCAAGGAAGGGGGCCTTCATGTACTACTCGCGTTCGCGACCCACTCATTTTCCAGAGCAAGGTAAAACGTTGCTGCGAAAGGGAATCCCGGCGCGAAATCCGCCACGAAAGGTCCGTTCGCCGCATGCTCGCCGCTCCGGGCCGTGGGTTTTTGTCGGTGCCCCGGTGCACAGTGTCGATCATCGGATTCGACGACTGGAGGAGTGCCGATGTGCTGGCATTGCGACAACCCCGGGAAGACCCGCGACGACTATCTCATCGAGGAGGTCCGTCCGCTGATCCGGAAGTACGGCTGGATGGTGCAGACGGTCGAGCGCGGAATCGTCCAACCCGGCTTCGCGTACACGGTCGGGCTGACCGACGCCGGGCTGCCGGAACTCGTCGTCACCGGCCTGAGGGAGCGAAGATCCGGCCAGCTGCTGAATTATTTCGCCCAGCAGGCGGTCCGGTCGGGGCCGCCGGAAGCGGGGGAGGTGCTGCCCGCCGCGGTGGGGTGGCCGTCGTTCGAGGTCGTTCCGCTCAGTTCGCCGTCGGCGCACATGCTCACCGCCGTTCTCATGTACGGCGAAGAATTCCGTGCCCTGCAACTGGTCTACGAGGACGAGCACGGCAACTGGCCGTGGGACAGGGAGTTCCGCGGCGGGACGGGCGGGCAGCCGGTACTGGGGGCGCGGGGCCGTGGCTGAATCCCTAAGGCACCGCGGGAGCTTCGCCCTCCCGCAGGCTGGTTCCCGGGGCCAGCCGCTGGACGGCGTCCTCCATATGGGCTTCAAGCAGCGAGAGCGCGGTCTCTTCGTCGCCGGCCCGCAGGGCCTCGATGATCCTGGTGTGCTCGGTGACCCGTTCTTCGACCTGCTGATAGGTCCCCTGCAACGCTGTGAGGCACATCCGGGTCTCGATCAGCAGGGTCCGGGCCATGCGCACGAGCCGTTTGCTGCCGGAGGCGGCGATCAGCGCCTCGTGGAAACGGAGGTCCGCCCAGGACAGCGCGGTCGGGTCGTCGTCGTCCGCGGCGGCGGCCATGGCGCTCACGGCCTCTTCGAGTTCGGTGGCGACCCGCTCCCTGTCCCCGCGCAACGCCCGCAGCATCGCGGCGCGTTCGATGGCCGAGCGCGCGGAGTAGATGTCGTAGACGTCGCCGGGCCCGAGGTCGATCACGAACAGGCCGCGGTGACGCTCGCTGCGCAGGAGCCCTTCGGAAACGAGGTGCTGCATCGCCTCTCGCAGCGGTCCCCGCGAAACCTGGAACCGGGAGGCCAGATCCGTTTCACCGAGCTGGGTGCCGGGAGGGAGAGCGCCGGTCATGATCGCGTCCCGCAACTGGCGCGCGATGATCCCGGCGGTCGATTCCCGGCTGACCGGCTCGATATCCGGCAAGGACATGGTTCAGTTGCCCCTCTGTCCGAACAGCGCGCCCAAGGTGCGGACGAGCGGGGACTTCCCGGTGAGCCGCAGACCTTCCCAGACGGTGACCTGGTTGGCGGTCAGCACCGGCTTGCCGAGCCTGGTTTCGAGCGTGTTGATCTCGCCGAGCGTCCGCATGGCGGTGTCGGGGACGAGCAGCGCGTCGGCGGCCGGGTGGTCACGGCTCACCACGAGTTCGACGACGGCTTCCGGGCTGAGTTC
The DNA here is from genome assembly GCF_000342005.1 of Amycolatopsis decaplanina DSM 44594. Lineage (GTDB taxonomy): Bacteria > Actinomycetota > Actinomycetes > Mycobacteriales > Pseudonocardiaceae > Amycolatopsis > Amycolatopsis decaplanina. Next base: position 15,538 of record NZ_AOHO01000072.1, on the reverse strand, counting down.
GCCGACCTCGGCGGCGGTGTCGATGTCCGCGCTGCCCATGGAGACCACTTCGATCCCGCCCGCGCCGAGGAACTCGACGAACAGCCGGGCGACGTCGCCCGGGTAGCTGGCGGCGACCGCGACCCGCCGGACGCCGAGGGCCCGCGCCGCGTTGACGAAGGCGAAGGAGGTGCTCGACGCCGGAACGCCGGCGACGGCGGCCAGCCGGTCGGCCTGGTCGCGGGCGCCCTCCCAGCCGTAGACGAAGCTGCCGCTGGTGCACGCCCACACCACCGCGTCCGGTTCGTGTTTGGCCAGCAGCGCGGCGCCGTCGGCGAGCCGGCTTTCGCTGCCGAGGTCCAGGAGCTCGGGCACGGCGTGCAGGTCGGTCCCGTAGATGTGCTCGACCGGCAGCTTGATCCCGGCCATGTCCCCGCCGAGGAGCTGTTCCGCGAGCGGGTAGTCGTCTTCGGCCGCGTGATCGGGGTAGATGAACCCGATGGTGGTCGTCGTGGACGGCGGCTCGGGCGGGGCGAACGGCGTGATGGGCACGGAACCTCCGGTGGGCAGATTGTCGACAATCGTAAGGGTAGAGGTCAGTCGACCTCCCGGAGCCACTTGCCGGGCCCGACGATCGGCAGGTTCATCCGCCGGAGGCAGGCCCACATCGTGAGCTGATTCGCGGTGAGGACGGGTTTGCCGAGCGCGCTTTCGAGCGGCTCGATCAGATCGTAGGTGGGGAGGTTGGTACAGCTGACGAAGATGGCTTCCGCGTCGGCGTGGTCGGCGGCGAGAATGCGTTCGGCGATGGTCCGGTAGCTGACCTTCCAGATTCCGCCGCCCAGGCCGAGATGGTCGCTCGAGACGGTACGAACGCCGAGTTCGGTCAGGAAGTCGTGCAGCTTCCCGGTCAGGTCGCCGTCGTAGGGCGTCAGCACCGAGACCCGGTGGAGGTCGAGCTGGTGCAGAACCTCCGCCAGTGCTCCGGACGTGGTGACGGCGTCCGTCGCACCCGCGTCGCAGATCGCCTTGGTCAGAGAACGTTCGTAGTCCACACCGTTGACGAAACTGCCGGAGGTGCACAGATAGGCGACGACTTCGGGCTCCACGTGGAGCACGTCTCTCGTGGCGGCGGCGAGATGCCTGCTGTCGCTGACGAGCTGGGCCATCTCCATGCTGACGGGCACGGGCTCGTACGGCGTCCGCGCCAGATGGAGGGAGACCTCCATGGGCACCCAGCGCCACAGCTCGCGCTCCAGAGCGAGGTCGAAGGGGGCGATCACGCCGATACCGCGCTGCGCCAACGGGCCTTCGAACTCCAATAGGTCGAAATCCAAGTCTCAGCCTCCGGAAAGCTTCTGCTGCCACAGGTCCGGTGCTCCGGGGGTCGTTCCTCGGATTGTTGACAATCATACGAGCCACTTTTACGGTGTCAACGTGATCTCCTCAGTGGCCCCTGTGCTGGCGGTGCTCTGCGGAGACACGCGCCCACCGGACATGCGCGCTATCGAAGCCGAAGCGGTGGTTCGTTACACCGACGAGGCTGGGTTGGCCGACGCGTTATCCGGCGCCGACGCGTTCTTCGTCTACGATTTCCTTTCGACCGCTGTCCCGGGTGCCTGGCACGCGGCCGACAAGCTGCGCTGGCTGCACATCGCCAGCGCGGGCGTCGACCCCGTCCTCTTCCCGGGGTTGCAGGAGAGCGACGTCGTGCTCACCAACTCCCGTGGGGTGTTCGACGGGGCGATAGCCGAGTACGTCCTCGGGGTCGTCCTGGCGTTCGCCAAGGATTTCGTCCGTTCGTGGGCCCTGCAGCGGCAGCGGCGGTGGAAGCACCGGGAGAGTGAACGGATCTCCGGCCGCCGGGTCCTCGTGGTCGGGACCGGGCCGATCGGCCGGTCGATCGCGCGGATGCTGCGGGCGGCCGGGATGTCGGTGGCGGGTGTCGGGCGCCGTCCTCGTGAGGGCGATCCCGACTTCGGAGACGTGTACGCGTCTTCGGACCTGGCTCGCCATCTTCCCGGGGCGGACTATGTCGTCGCTGTCGCGCCACTGACCGAGCAGACGAAGGGCATGTTCGACGCCGAGGCCTTCGCCGCGATGAAACCCGGCGCACGGTTCGTCAACGTCGGCCGCGGCGAACTGGTCGTCACCTCGGACCTCATCGGCGCGCTGAGGGACGGGCCGCTCGGCGGTGCGGCGCTCGACGTCTTCGACACCGAGCCACTGCCCTCCGATAGTCCTTTGTGGACTATGGAGAACGTGCTGATCTCGCCGCATATGTCGGGCGACTTCGTCGGCTGGCGTAATACTCTGGTAGAGGTGTTCGCGGACAACTTCCGTCGCTGGCGCGCGGGGGAGCCACTGCGCAACGTCGTGGACAAGCAGCTCGGGTACGTGCCGTCGGAGACGCTTCGTCAAGGTTAGGGGCCGGATTGAACGACACCAAGTTGACCGCGAGCGAGCTCGTCGCCGCGTACGCCACCGGAGAGCTGTCGCCGGTCGAGGCCACCCAGAACGCGTTGCGTGTCATCGAAGAACGCGACGGCGAGACCAACGCCTTCTGCCTGGTCGACGCCGATGGCGCGCTCGAACAGGCGAAAGCGTCCGAGGTCCGCTGGCGGGACGGCAATCCGATCGGCTGGCTGGACGGCGTCCCGGCCTCGATCAAGGACATGTTCCTGACGCAGGGCTGGCCGACGCTGCGCGGTTCGCGGTGCATCGACCTCGGCCAGCCGTGGGACGTCGACAGTCCCGTCACCGCGCGGCTGCGTGAGAACGGCTTGGTACTGCTGGGAAAGACCACGACGCCGGAACTGGCCTGGAAGGGCGTCACCGACAACACGCTGACCGGGATCACCCGCAACCCGATCGACCCGTCGACGACGGCCGGCGGCTCCAGTGGCGGGAGCGCCGCGGCCGTCGCGGCGGGGATGGGTGAACTCTCCGTCGGCACCGATGGCGGTGGTTCGATCCGGATTCCGGCTTCGTTCTGCGGGATCGTCGGACTCAAACCGACACACGGCCGGATCCCGCTGTTCCCCGCGAGCCCGTTCGGACCGCTCTCGCACGCCGGCCCGATGGCGCGTTCGGTGGACGACACGGCGCTGCTCCTCGACGTCCTCGCGATGCCCGACCACCGCGACCCGGCCGCGCTCGCCCCGCCCGTCTCGACCTACCGCGAGGCCGTCCGCCGGGACGTGCGCGGGCTGATCGCCGCCTACTCGCCGACGCTCGGTTACGTCGACGTCGACCCGGAGGTCGCGGCGATCGTCAAGTCGGCGGTCCAGTCGCTGGGTGACGCGGGCCTGCACATCGAAGAGACGGATCCCGGTTTCACCGACCCCAAACCCGCTTTCGACATCCTGTGGTCGACCGGGGCGGCCAAGTGGCTGGACACCTTCCCCGCCGGTTCGGAGACCAAGGTCGACCCCGGGCTGCGGAAGGTGTGGGAACTCGGCAAGACGTTCTCGGCGAGCGACTACCTCGGCGCCAACGCCGAGCGGGCCGCGCTGGGCATCCTGATGGGCGAGTTCCACACGCGCTACGACGTGCTGATCACGCCGACCCTCCCGATCCCCGCCTTCGAAGCCGGGCACGAAGTGCCGCCGGGCAGCGGACTGAGCGGCTGGCCGGACTGGACGCCGTTCACCTACCCGTTCAACATGACCCAGCAGCCCGCCATCAGCGTGCCGGCGGGCCGCACCTCCCACGGCCTCCCGGTCGGTCTGCAGATCGTCGGCCCGCGGCATTCCGACGACCTGGTGCTCGCGGTCGCGAAGCTCCTCGAGGAGGTCCGCCCCTGGCCGTGACCTGTGGAAGGAGAGCAAGGGACCTTTGCTACCACTTTCGGGGTCGCGGGGTCAGGGCCGGACAGCGTGGGTCTTCCGGACGAGTCCGCGCACCTGGCCGCTGCACAGTGCGAGACAGGTGGCGGCGACGACCAGTGCGGCGCACGCCAGCAGTGTCGTGCCGATCCCGAAGTGCTGCGCGGCCGGCCCCGCCGCCATCTGGCCGAGGGGCAGGGTGATGAAGGAACCGAGCATGTCGTAGGAGTAGACGCGCGCGAGTTTGTCCTCGGGCACGTTCTCCTGCAGCGAGACGTCCCACGCGACCACGAACTGCTCGATCGCCAGGCCGGAGACGAACATGGCCGCGAGCAGCAGGGGCAGCAAAGGCGCCTGGCCGAGGAGGATCAACGGCGGCGCTTCGAAAAGGATCACCGCGACGCCGACGAACAGCGCGCGGCGCGGCTGCCATCGGGCGACGAGGATCCCGCCGGCGAGCGAGCCGATCGTCTGCGCGGCGAGGGCGAATCCCCAGCCGGAACGCCCGAAGGTGCTGTCGGCGACGACAGGACCGAGCACCGCGATCCCGCCGGCGATGACGGCGTTCACCACCATGAACTGCACGACCACGACCCAAACCCAGGTCCGTGACCGGAACTCGCGCCAGCCTTCGGCGAGTTCCGCCAGCGGGCGGCTGCCGGGGATCCGTTCCCGGCGGCTGAGGCGGATACACCGATAGGACAGGGCGGAGCCCAGGAACAGCAGCGCGTTCCCGCCGAGCGCCCAACCGGGACCGACCGCGGTGACCAGGATGCCGCCGAGCCCGGCGCCGGCGATCCGGCCGGAGTTCGACAGCAGCCTGGCCAGCGCGTTGGCCTGCGCGAGCAGTGTGGCGGGCACCGTCAACGGGGTGAGCGACGCCGACGCGGGCGCGGAGATCGCGGCCACCGCGCCGTTGACCACGCTCAGGCCGACCAGCAGGGGGATCGTCGCGAATCCACAAAGGACACTCGCCGCGATGACGGCCTGGGTCAGGGTGGCGGCGATTTCGGTGCCTTGCAGGATCACCGATCGCGGCAACCGGTCCGCCAGCACCCCGCCGAACAGCAGCAGGACCACGCTCGCCACCGAGCGGGCGCCGACGACGATGCCGATGTCGACGGCCGAACCGGTCAGGTCGATCACCGCGAACGCGAGCGCGAGCGGGGCGACGGCGTTGCCGAATTCCCCGAACGTGCGACCGCCGATCAGCCAGCGGAAGTTGTGCTGGCGCAGCGGTTCGCGCAGCGACGTCACGGTCGCCTCATCGCGAACATCGCGACCGTCGCGCTGACCGGGATCGTGCCCCGGGTGCGGGGCGGTCTCGCGGCCGAGTGCAGAAGCCTGCCCAGTTCGCGAGCGTGTTCGAGCGCTTTCTCCCAGGTCTCGCGGTCGACCCACATCTCCGCGTCGCTTGTCGACCCGCGTTCGCCGGGCAAGCGGAATTCGCTGCGGCGCTTGAGTTCTTCGGCCATCGTCGCGATGAGAAGCTGTTCCTCCGCGGGATTCTTCGACGTGAACCGCGATCCGGACTCCGGATCGTGCCGGTAGCGTTTCGCCAGCCCGCCCCGGATCCGGACCTCCTCGGCGACGTCGAGCAGTCCGGCCTCGTGCAACCGTCGCACGTGATAGCTGACATTCGCTTGTGTCTCACCGAGTTCGCGCGCGGCCTCGGCCGCGCTCATCGCGACACCGGTCAAAAGCGACAGAATGCGCAGTCGTACGGGATGGGCGAGGACGCGCAGCCCGTCGAGGCCGGGGGACTCGGACATGAGGCGAGTGTCGACTGCCGGGACGCTGACCGTCAAACAGTTATTTGGGGGTTTCGTTGGCCGGGAGATCCGGTGCGGTGATCCGATGTCTGTGCTCTGCTGGAGGCATGCGTACGACGACATTGGGCAGGAGCGGTCTCGAGGTGTCGAGGATCGCCTTCGGCACCTGGCAGCTCGGCGGGGACTGGGGTTCGTTCGACGAGGACACGGCGATCGCCGCGATCCGCCACGCCCGCGAACTCGGGGTCAACTTCTTCGACACCGCCCAGGCCTACGGTTTCGGGAAGTCCGAAGCGATGCTCGGAAAGGCGTTGCGCGAAGAACTCAAGCGCGACCGCGACAACCTCGTCATCGCCACGAAGGGCGGTATCAAGCCACGTTCCGAACGGCCGCGCGACTCCCGCCGCGAATGGCTGACACAGGGAATCGAGGACAGTCTCCGCTTCCTCGACGTCGACCACATCGACCTCTATCAGATCCACTGGCCCGATTCCGACGCCCCGGCCGAGGAGACGGCGGGCATCCTGCAGGAGTTCGTCGACGCCGGGAAGATCCGGCACATCGGTGTCTCGAACTACGACGCCGCGGGACTGGCCGACTTCGACAAGACCCGTCCGGTGGAAACCTTGCAGCCGCCGTATCACCTGTTCCGCCGCGACATCGAGACCGATCCTCTCCCGTACGCGCGGGAGAACGACATCGGCGTGCTCGTGTACAGCCCGCTGGGCAGCGGCCTGCTGACCGGATCCTTCACGCCGGAGACCACGTTCGAGAAAACCGACTGGCGTTCACGGTCGTCGGCGTTCACCGGCGAGACGTTCCGGCGCAATCTCGCCGTCGTCGACAGGCTCAAGGAATTCGCGGCGGGCAAGGGGATCTCGGTCAGCCGGCTCGCGATCGCGTGGACACTCGCCCAGCCGGGCGTACACGTCGCGATCGTGGGCGCGCGCAAGGCGGCCAACATCGAAGCCAGTCTCGCCGCGGCCGACGTCGACCTGACCGCGGACGATCTCGCGGAGATCGATCGTCTCACCGCCGACGCCGTTCCCGTGTCGGGCGCGAGCCCCGAAGGGGTCGTCTAAAGCTTGAATTCGGTACCGTCCAGGGGAAGTGAGGCGCCGCCGTTCAGTACGGCGGCGTGCTCCGGCGAGGCGGGATCCACCACCGGGTTCGTGTTGTTCAGATGTGTGTACGCCCAACGCGGACCGGGCCGGAGCTTCGCGAGACTGCCGGTGATCGGCAGATGCCCCATCGCCAGCTGGGCGCCATCGCCGACCTCGGCCGCGGTGGCGCCCGACATCTCGTCCGGCGCGTAGAAAGTTGCGTCCAGCAACACCAGACCGGCGTCGCGAGTGAAGTCGTCGAACCCCTCCGGCCAGCTCTTCAGGCAAGGCGCGTACACGAAAACGCCGCCAGTCCGAAGGTCTTCTATCCGGTACGCCACCACCCATGGCCCGTCCTCAGTGGACGTACGTGCGTACTTCGGCCGCTTGTCGCTCACAGGAAGCACGCTCACCCGGAGCCCGTCGATGGCGACCTCCGACGACGGCAGCCAGCCCCAGCCGCCGTAGCCGTCGATGATCGACCGCGCGGGGAACCGCTCGGACAGCGCGTGAAGGACAGCGTCGGGTGCCCACACCGGAAGTCCGCCCGCCTCCCGCAACAGAAGAAGGCCGAGTGAATGATCGAGCTCGGCGTCGGTCAGCAGTACCCCGCGCAGCGGGATTTCCCGCGGCCCCGGTCCGGCTCGCAGTGGCCGCGTGGCGAGGATTTGCGCGCGGATGTCCGGCGACACGTTGAGCAAATACCAGTCCTCGCCGTCCGCGCTCACCGCGACACAGTCCTGAGTCCGCGGCGGCGCGTCCGAAACGCACAGTGCGCAGGCGCAGTTCCATTGCGGGAAGCCGCCGCCCGCCGCGGTGCCGAGCAGGATCACCCTCATCGCGGCGCCCGCATCACGAGTTCGTCCGTTTTCGTCTGCGTGGCGAGGATGAGATCGACGACGTCGCGATGCGGCGAACGCGAGCACACCGGGTCGGTCGCCGCGGCGTCGCCGGTGAGCTGGAAAGCTTGGCACCGGCAGCCGCCGAAGTCGATCGCGCGCCGATCACAAGTGCCGCAGGTGTCCGGCATCCAATCCTCGCCGCGGTAGGCGTTGAAGGAACCGGATTCGTACCAGATCCACGCGAGTGGCTTATCCCGGACGTTGTCGAATTCCAGCGTTTCGATCGCTGTCGACGCGGGACACGGCAGCACGTTTCCGTCAGGCGCTACGGTCAATTGCCGCGCGCCCCAGCCGTACATACAAGGCTTCGGGTACTGCTCGTAGTAGTCGGCGACGACATAGATGATCTCCATGCGACCGCGCAGCCGTTCGGTGGCCGCGCGCACGATCGGCTCGGCCTCGTCGAGTTGCCGACGGGTCGGCATCAGGGCGTCACGGTTCCGCAGCGCCCAGCCGTAGTACTGCGTGTTGGCCAGTTCGAGCCGGTCCGCGCCCATTTTCTCGGCGAGGTCGATGATCCCGGCGAGCTGGTCGTGGTTCTGCCGGTGCAGGACGACGTTCACCGAAAGCGGCAGCCCGGCCTTCTTGATCAGTCCGGCGGCGACCAGTTTGCGGTCATGGGCGCGTGCTCCGGCGAGGCGGTCCGCGCGGCCGGCGGTCGCGCCTTGGACGGACAGCTGGATGTGCGCGAGGCCGCGTTCGACGAGATCGTGCAATCTGGACTCCGTCAGCCCGAGCCCGGATGTCACCAGATTGACGTAGCAACCGAGCTTCGTGGCGTGCTCGACCAGGACAGGGAGATCCGGCCTGGCGAGTGGTTCGCCGCCGGACAGGTGTACCTGGAGTACGCCGAGTTCCCGTGCCTGCGAGAGCACGGACAGCCATTCCTCTGTGGACAGTTCGCTGTCCCGGGTGATCAGCTCGACCGGATTCGAGCAATACGGACAATGCAACGGGCAGCGATGGGTCAGTTCGGCCAGCATGCCCAGCGGTGGCGCCGCGGTGGAGGTGTTCAGGTCCATTCGACGATCCGCCGATCTCCGAGCCGGGACAGGACGTCCAGGATTTCTTCCTCGCGCACACCGGCGTAGCGCTCGCGCAACGCCGAAGCGATCCTCGCGACATCTTCGACGCCGTCGCAGAGTGAAAGCACTGCCGCCGCGGTCGGATTCGGTACGAGCACGCCTTCGGGGAACAGGAGGACGTGTGTTTCCCTGGTCCGGTCATAGCTCAGCCGGACTCCGCGCCGCAGCCGTGGCACCGAGCCCATTTCGAGGGTGGTCATCGCTACTCCTTGGCCGCCGCGCGCTCGATGGCGTCGAGCATGGACCAGAGCACGTCGGTCTTGAACGACAGCGCGGCGATCGCCTTCTCCTGCTGCTCACGGGTGACGGCGTGCCGCACGACGATGTCGAGCGTCCCCTTGCCCTCACCGGAGACCTTGTCGATGCGATCGGTGAAATAGGCGAGGTCTTCCCGCGCGATCCACGAATAGTTCGCCAGCATGTCGGCGACCCGCCGCTGCATGAGATGGCCGGCGAACATTTCGGTCAGCCCCGAGGCGACCGCTTCGAGCCAAGGTTTCGTGCGGGCGAAAGTCACGTAGGCGTCGACGGCGAACCGCACGCCGGGGGCGACGTGCCGCTGATCGAGAACCTCTTCGCGGCCGAGCCCGACCGCGGTGCACAAGCGGAGCCATCGCTCGATTCCGCCGTCTCCGGCCTTCGCCCCGTCGTGATAGGCGATGCGGTCGAGCCATTCCCGGCGTATTTCCGGCACCGGGCAGTTGCTGATGATCGCCGCGTCCTTCTGCGGGAGCACGCACTGGTAGTACCAGCGGTTCGCGGCCCAGATCTTCAGTTCGTACTCGGACAAGCCGCCGCCGTGCATCCGCACGTGGAACGGATGGGTGCCCCAGTAGCGGTGCGAAAGCCCGCGCAAGGCCGCGATGAACTCCGACGACGACATCGGTGCGGCGGAAGGGGGGAGGGACACCGTGCTGCCTCCAACGGCTCGCTGATCGGGACGGCGGCGCGGTGGTGGGGGGCGGCCCCCACCACCGGATGCGAAATCAGTCCTCCATGCGGGCCGCGTAAGCGGTGACCTCCATGGGCGTTTCGTACTCGACGAAGTCGGGCGTGGTCCATACCTCGATGGTTTCGATCATTTCCTGCTCCTAACGTCCACATGGGATCGAACCGGGCCGGGCCCCGTCACCCTAGAAGCGCGTCGCCGATTCTGACCAGACGTAAGGTCCAAGTTCCGGAGTCATTTCGTAAAGGTTCCTACCTATGGCCGATCGAGCAGGCCTGATCGTCACGCTCGGCGCACACAACGGTTAACGGCCGATGCCCCCGATAGCCCGTCCAGTGGTGTCCGTTTCGTCCCGTGGTGTGTTTCTATCCAACTCGACGGGTGCACCCCGACCACTCGTCTACCGCCGCCATCCGAGCTCCAGGGGTGTAGCTGAAGGAGGCGTCCCATGTCCATACGTCGTACTCTCGCCGCCACGTTCGCCGCGGCGACGGCCGTGTCGATCGCGGCCATCCCGGCGGCCGCCGCCGAGGCGCCGTCCATCCAGGCGATCAGGCAGCTCGCGAGCGGTCTCAACCAGGCCTGGTCGATCGACTTCCTGCCCGACGGCACGGGCCTCTTCACGCAGAAGGACGCCAAGACGATCAGCAAGATCGACAAGGCGGGCAAGGTCACCACGGTCCAGACCATCCCCGGGGTGAGCGTCACCGCGGAGGCAGGCCTGCTCGGCATCGCCGTCTCGCCGAAATACGCCACCGACGAGACGGTCTTCATCTACTACACGACCAGTTCCGACAACCGCATCGCCAAGCTGAAGCTGGGCCAGCCGCCGACTCCGATCGTCACCGGCATCCCGCGTGGTTCGCAGTACCACCACGGCGGGCGGATCAGGTTCGGGCCGGACGGCTACCTCTACGCGGGCACCGGCGACGGCCAGAACGGTGCCAACGCGCAGAACAAGAACTCCCTCGGCGGCAAGGTCCTGCGCGTCACCACGGACGGCGCGGCCGCGCCCGGCAACCCGTTCAACAGCCGCGTCTACTCCTACGGCCACCGCAACGTCCAGGGTCTGACCTGGGCGAACGGGCAGCTGTACGTTTCCGACATCGGTGCCAGCAAGCTCGACGAACTGAACAAGATCGAGCCGGGCAAGAACTACGGCTGGCCGACCTGCGAAGGCCCGTGCAACACGGCGGGGATGACCAACCCGGTGAAGGCGTGGCCGACGTCTTCGGCGACGCCGAGCGGGCTGGCGGCGTACAAGGGCTCGCTGTACATGGCCTCGCTCAAGGGCGGCACGTACAAGCTCGACCTGAACGGCAACGGCGGCAAGCTCTGGACCGACCTCGGCCGCACGCGTGACGCGACCGCCGGCCCGGACGGCCAGCTGTACACGATCACCCCGGGCGCCATCTACGTCTCCGACGGCAGCTAGCCCTCGACGCGATTCGGCACCTGGTTGCGGTGGTTCGGCGTCGAACTATCGCAACCAGGTGCCGAATTGCGGGGTCAGCTGCGCCCAAGGGACACAGCGTGTTCGAGTTCGGCGAGCGCGGTGTCCAGGTGGGTCAGGATGCGCTGCAGATGCGGCACACTGCGGCGGCAGCCGGTGACGCCGAAGTCCAGGTTGTCCCCGTTGCTGGTCAGCGTGATGTTCAGTGCCTGCCCGTCCAGCAGCACCGACGCCGGGTAGATGCCGTCGAGCGAAGCGCCGTTCCAGTACATCTGCTTGCGCGGCCCCGGCACGTTGGAGATCACCAGGTTGAACGGCGGTTTCGTGTTGTTCACGAAGCCCGGGATCGGCGACACGCCGAGCTGGGCGACGTTGATCCCCGACAACAACAGCGTCTGCAGTGGGGTCAGCTCCGAGAAGAGCTTCTTCCCGTTCCGCATGGACGCGTTGATCGTCGCGAGCCGCGCGGCCGGATCGGTCAGCTGGGTGGCGAGGTTGCACAGCAGCGCGCCGATGTTGTTCCCCGCCGCGTCCCCGCTGTCCTTGCGCCGCAGGGAAACCGGGACCATCGCGATCAGCGGCGCGTCGGGGAGCGCGTTCTGTTCGATCAGGTAGTCGCGCAGGGCGCCCGAGCACATCGCGAGGACGACGTCGTTGCGCGACACCCCGGCGGCCGTCGCCACCTTGCGCACCCGGTCCAGTGACCACGATTGCGCGGCGAACCGCCGGGCACCGCCGATCGGCACGTTCAGCATCGTCTTCGGCGCTTGCGCCGGCAGCGTGAGCGTGTGCTCCTGGAACGCCTCCCGCGCCACCTTCATCGCGGCCGGCGCGATGCCGGCGAGCTGGTTGACCGTCTTGCCGAAGGTGCTGAGTATCGAGGGTGACGCCTTGCCGTCGCGGCCGCCGTCCGGTTTGGGCCGGGAGCCCCATGGTGGCGGGCAGTCGAGGTCGGCCGGATCGTCCGACAGCGTGCCCTGCAGATGCCGCAGCGCCGAGACGCCGTCCATCAGCGCGTGGTGGATCTTGCTGTAGATCGCGAACCGGCCGTCCTGCAGGCCCTCGACCAGGTGGATCTCCCACAGGGGGCGGTGCCGGTCGAGCAGGGTGCCGTGCCAGCGTCCGGTCAGCTCCAGCAGTTCGCGGATCCGGCCGGGCTGGGGCAGCGCCGAATGACGGAAGTGGTAGTCGAGTTCGAGATCGTTGTCGGTCGCCCAGGCGATGTGGCCCGCGGTGTTGACCGGCCGGGCGGGACGGCGGCGGAACACGTCGCGCATGTTGTCGGAATCGAGCAGTTTCCGGCGAAGGTCCCGTAGGTAATCCGGTCCGGCGTCCTCGGGTTTCTTGAACAGCTGCAGTCCGCCGACGTGCATCGGATGTTCGCGCGTCTCCACGAGAAGGAACATCGAGTCGGTCACGGGCATGAACGGCATCGTCGGGACCACCTTCCGCGCGGCGGCGTGCGGGCACGCCGGGTGCCAGAGTTTACGCACACCGAAACCACCCTCTCACGCTTTAGGGTGGCTCACATGACGATCCCGACCGATCCGCAGACGGGTGAGTTCCGTCGGTCCGGCAACCATTTCGACGCGCGTATCACCGCCGACGGCCGCGACGGCTGGCCGGTGGAGGCGGGCAGGTACCGGCTGGTGGTCAGCCGGGCTTGTCCCTGGGCGAGCCGTGGTCTGATCGTCCGGCGGCTCCTCGGTCTCGAGTCCGCGCTGAGCGTGGCCGTGGCCGATCCGATCCAGGACGAGAAAAGCTGGCGGTTCACCCTCGATCCCGATGACCGGGACCCGGTGCTCGGCATCAAGTACCTGGCCGAGGCCTATCACGCGGCCGATCCGCACTACATGGGCGGGATCAGCGTTCCGGCCATTGTGGACATTCCGAGCAAGCGGCTGGTCAGCAACGACTATCCGCGGATCACCCTCGATTTTTCCACCGAATGGACCAGTCTGCACCGGCCCGGCGCGCCCGACCTCTACCCGGAGCGGCTGCGCGGCGAGATCGACGACGTCAACGCGGGTGTCTTCGCCGACGTCAACGCCGCCGTGTACCAAGCCGGTTTCGCGACCAAACAGGCCGCGTACGAGGACGCCTACACCCGCCTCTTCGCCATGCTGGACGTGCTTTCCGAACGGCTCGAAAAGCAGCGGTACCTCGTCGGTGACACGATCACCGAAGCGGATATCCGGTTGTTCACCACGCTCGTCCGCTTCGATGCCGTCTACCACGGGCATTTCAAATGCAACCGGAACAAACTGACCGAACTGCCGGTGCTGTGGGCCTACGCCCGCGACCTCTTCCAAACGCCGGGTTTCGGTGACACCGTCGATTTCGACCACATCAAGCGGCACTATCACGTGGTACACGAACAGGTGAACCCGACGCGGATCGTCCCACTGGGACCGGACCTGTCCGGCTGGACGACGCCGCATCACCGGGAGCAGCTGGGCGGGCGCCCGTTCGGTGACGGCACGCCGCCGGGACCGCCACCCGAGGACGAACGGATCGGGGACATGGATGGAGCCACTTCCTGAACACACCGACGTCGTCGTGATCGGTGGCGGCATCATCGGGGTCGGCTGCGCGTACCGGCTCGCCGCCGCCGGGGTTTCGGTGCTGCTGCTCGAACGCGACATCCTGGGCGCGGGTTCGACGGCGAAGGCGGCGGGCGGGATCCGGTCGTCGTTCACCACCCGGGTCAACATCGAGATCGGGCTGCGCGGGCTGGCCGAGTACGCCTCTTTCGCCGAGACCTACGGGATCGAGATCGACTTCCGCCGCGACGGGTACCTGTACCTGGTCACCGACCCTGCGGACCTGCCCGAGTTCGAGCGTTGCGCCGAACTGCAGAACTCCTACGGCGTCCGCAGCCGGCTCGTCGAGCCCGCCGAAGCACGGCGGTTCTCCCCGCTCATCGACACCGAGGGCGTCGTCGCGGCGTTGTGGTCGCCGGACGACGCCAAGGCCACCCCGGACTCCGCGGTCCAGGGCTACGCGCGGGCGGCCCGCGGGCACGGCGCGGTGCTCAGGACCGGCGTCGAGGTCGTCGGGATCGAACGCGACGGCGACGAGATCACCGGCGTCCGGACCGGCGACGGTTCGGTGCGGACGAACGCGGTGGTCTGCGCCGCGGGCGCGTGGTCGGGCCGGATCGGCGAGCTGGCCGGGGTCGACCTCCCGGTGCGGCCGTACCGGCGGCAGGTCGTGTTCACCGGCCCGGTCGCGGATCTGCCCGGCTCCGTACCGCTGACCATCGAGATGCCGTCGGCCTTCTACTTCCACCGCGAAGGCCCCGGCCTGGCGATGTCCTTCTGCGACGGTGACGGCGACCCCGGCTTCGACACCCGGTACCAGCCGGGTGAGTGGCTGCCGAAACTCGCCGAAATCGCCGCGCGCCGGGTGCCCGCCGTACTCGACGCGGGGATCCGCGGCGGCTGGGCCGGGCTGTACGAGGTCACCCCGGACCGCAACCAGATCGTGGGGGAAAGCGTCCACCTGTCGCGGTTCCTCTACGCGACCGGGTTTTCGGGACACGGGTTCCAGATGGGCCCGGCCGTGGGGGAGCTCGTACGGGACCTCTACCTGGGGCGGGTCCCGGCCATCGACATCACCGGGCTCGACGTCCGCCGGTTCGACGGCGACCGGGCCGTGACGAGGGAGCACAACATTGTCTGACGGATTCGTCGAAGTCACCACCGAGGCCGAGCTGCGCGAGATCCTGCCGCCGCCGCTGGAGCGGACGGCGAACAAGGCGCGTCCGAAGCTGCACGAGATGGACCGTCAGTGGCTCGCGGAGTCACCGTTCGCGCTGATCGCGACTTCGGCGGCGGACGGCACCTGTGATGTGTCGCCGAAGGGTGACCCGGCCGGGTTCACGCTGGTGCTGGACGACACGCGGATCGCCATCCCGGAGCGTCCCGGCAACCGGCGCGCCGACGGGTTCCGCAACGTGCTGTCGAATCCGCACGTCGGGCTGATCTACCTGATCCCTGGCCGCGGCGACACGCTGCGGATCAACGGCCACGCGCGGCTCGTGCGGGAGGCGCCGTTCTTCGACGACATGATCGTGAAGGGCAGCCGGCCGAAGCTCGCGCTGGTGGTCGACATCGACGAGATCTTCCACCACTGCCAGAAGGCGTTCATGCGGTCGAAGCTCTGGTCGCCGGAGAGCTGGACGCCCGACGCGCTGCCGTCCCGCGCGGCGATCGCGAAGACCTTCGAGCGCCCGGAGGAGAGCATGGCCGACCTCGAGGCGTACTACGAACCGGGCAGGTACTCGGCCGGGTTGTACTGATGTCGTGAGTGGTAAAGACGGTTATTGACGGATAAGGCAAACGTGGCGTGGTGTCGGGGCGTGTCGCGAAAGCCACTTTCGCGACGTTGGATGTCGCGAAAGATGCTCCTATAGATGTCAAGGGGTGTTGGTGAGGTTGTTGATGTCTGTGATGAGTGTTCGGTG
>NZ_AOHO01000071.1 GCF_000342005.1 Amycolatopsis decaplanina DSM 44594 | reverse complement strand
CGAACCCGGCTCCGCCGGGTGCCTTCGCCTGCCCACTCACCGACCGATTTTCGAACCAGTGGTAAGGACGGTTCTAACCGTCCTTACCACTCACGAGTGGCTCGTCGCTGAAAGTGGCCTTCGCGACATTCCGCCCCATCTCGGCGTTCGCACCGAACTGCGCGCCATCCCGGACGTCTCCGTAGTGTGGGGCTTCAGGGGTTCCACGGTACGGAGGTGGATGTGCGGGGGATTGTCGCGGCGGCGGTCGTGCTGGCGGCGTTCATCGGCGGGACGGCTCCCGCCATGGCGCAGGAGGTCCCGGCGCCGCAGCCGGTGTGCAAGAACAGCGACTCCCGGCTGAGTGAACTTTCCGGCCTCGTCTCCGACGGCGAACATCTGTACGCCCTCAACGACGGCGGAACCAAGACGCAGGTCTTCGTCCTCGGCCGCGACTGCAAGGTCCAGAAGGTCATCTCGGCCGCCACGGACCCGTACGACCCCGAAGACCTCGCCCGTACCGCGGACGGCACCTTCTGGCTTTCCGACACCGGCGACAACCGCAAGCGGCGGGACACGGTCGCGCTGATCTCGCTGACCCCGCAGGGCAAGGCGACGCTGCACCGGCTCACCTATCCCGACGGGCAGCACGACGTCGAAGCGCTGATCATGGACCGTTCCGGCACGCCGTACCTGATCACCAAGGACGTCTTCGGCGACGCGAAGGTGTACCGGCCGACAGGGCCGCTCGCCAGTCCCGGGCCGACCCCGCTGGAGAGCGTGGGGTCGCTGCAGATCAAGGAGACCTCGACACCGGGCGGACCCGTCGGGTCGATCGGTTCGATGACCGTGACCGGTGCGGCCTCGATGGCCGACGGCTCGGTGGTCGCGTTGCGTACCTACACCGACGCCTACCTCTACGCCGTCACCGATGGAGACCTCAAGAGCGCTCTGCAGCGCGAACCCGTGCGCGTTCCCCTGCCGAACGAGAAACAGGGGGAGGCGATCGCTTTCGATCCGGACGGGACGCTGCTGTCCGGCGGGGAGGGCGTCGGCGAGCAGATCCGTGCGGTGAAGGGTGCGGCGGCACTCGCCGTGGACGCGGCCAAATCCGAGGGCAGCACGTCGGGCGGGACGTCCGCGGCCGGTGGCACGGGCCAGGGGGCCGACTTCCCGTACGTACAGGTCGGTATCGCCGCGGTCGTCGTGATCGGCGGCTTTCTCCTGGTCGGTAGGCTCCGCAAACGGCGAGCCTGACGACCTCGCGGTGATGATGACCGGCGGACCGTCTTCCGAGAGCGCGCCAGCGCGACGGGAGATTTCGTCGCCGCGCGCCCTCTTTTGGGCCGGAGACCCACGGAAACGTTTTGCAGGGCGCCGTCCTCGCCGATGTGACTGAATCGCGGTCCAGCGCCCTGCGAAAGGTTTTCGTTAGCGCGCGGAAGAAATCACAGCCTGCGGAGCACGGCGACGACCTTGCCGAGGATCGTGGCGTCGTCACCCGGGATGGGCTCGTACGCCTCGTTGTGCGGCATCAGCCAGATGTGGCCGTCCTTGCGCTTGAACGTCTTGACCGTCGCCTCACCGTCGATCATCGCCGCCACGATCTCGCCCGGGTCGGCCGTGGGCTGCTGGCGCACGACGACCCAGTCGCCATCGGTGATGGCCGCGTCGACCATCGAGTCACCGGTGACGCTGAGCAGGAAGAGCTCACCCTCGCCGACGATCTCCCTCGGCAGCGGGAAGACGTCTTCGATCGCCTGCTCGGCCAGCACCGGCCCACCGGCGGCGATCCGGCCGACGAGCGGCACGTACGCGGCCTTCGCGGCCGACTGCGGCTGCTCGACCTCGATGCCCATCGGATTGTCGTCCGTCGTGGCGAGCACACCCACCGCGCGCGGGCGGTTCGGGTCGCGTCGCAGATAACCCTTGCGCTGCAGGGCCTGCAACTGGTGCGACACCGACGAAGTGGAGGTCAGCCCGACCGCCTCGCCGATCTCACGCACACTCGGCGGGTAGCCGAACCGGCTCACCCACAGTTTGATCACGTCGAGCACCTGCTGCTGCCGCACGGTCAGGGTCTCGTCCACCTCGTAGACCTCGGGCAAGGAGCGCACCTTGCCCGAGCCCCTAGGCGCGTTCCCCGCCTTGCTCTCCTTAGCCACCGTCTCGCTCCTTCATCTCCTGCGTCGCCTCCCAGTACGTCCGGTTCCCCGGACCGACTTCGCGTGTCTTCGCCGGTGGCGGGCGGTCTTCCCCGCCCACGGCACCGGCGGCGTCCGCGCAACAGACGCCCTGGTCAACGACGTTAGCCCGCCGGGACGACGATTTCAAACATCTGTTCGATGGACACGCCGTGTCGCTCGATTTTTGTCGGTGGAAGGTGGTACACATTCGCACGGGCGTTCGATAGAACGCGTGTTCGACCTTGATCGCCGGGTCCCGGCCCGGTGCGAGTGCAGCAGGACTTGCGAGGAGGTTCCGATGTCGATTCTGGCCGATCGAGGACTGGTGCGGCCCAGTTCCCCCGGGCCCGTTCCGGCAGGGGTGACCCGGCCCGTGCGAGTGGTGCGGGGCAGGCGCGCCGAGCCCTTGCGCCCGCCGACCAGGGCTCGGGTCGTGGCGGGCCGTCGCCCGGGCGTCGCCACGGTCTCCCCGGCGTGCCCGGCGCCGCGGCGGCTCCCGCTCAGGTGGCCGTCACTCGTCGGGATGGCCTTGCTCGTCACCGGGGTCATCACCGGATTGGGTCTGTTTTTGGCCGGTGTTCCCGGCGCCGCGGTGCCCGAACGGACCACGACGGTGTCCGTTTCCGCGGGGGAGACGCTGGCGGATCTCGCGGAGCGATTCGCGCCAGGCAGTGACACCGGCGCGGTCGTGGCCAAGATCAAGGAGCTCAACTCCCTGGAAAACGCAGTGCTCGTGCCCGGACTGCCGCTCACGGTCCCGGTCGCGGCCGAGGTCGCGGAAGGCGGGAGGTGATCCTGAAGGCCGCTCTCACCCGCCGTGGGTGAGCTCCTCTTTCGTGTTCGATCGAGCCCGTCCGTTGCGCTTGCGTGCGCTCGACCTGCGACCTAGTCTCCACCGCTATATGTAGTAGTTACATGGCTGTAGTTGGTCCATAGCTTGGGGTAGACTCGGTATCAGTTGTCCACAGCTGGCCGGTGTTCACCCGCCGGATGTCCACAGATCGATCCACATGTCGATCTTTCCCGTCGTTGCGTGGCGGCGGGGGCGGGCGTCCACTCGGGACCGGCCGGCGCGGAGGGGAAGGTGATCGGCGGATGAGGTGCCCGTTCTGCCGGCATGCGGACTCTCGGGTCGTCGACTCCCGAGAGGTGGATGAGGGTCAGGCGATCCGGCGGAGGCGCTCGTGCGCCGCTTGCGGCCGGCGCTTCACCACTTCGGAGACGATGGTGCTCGCCGTCGTCAAACGATCCGGGGTCACCGAGCAGTTCAGCCGGGACAAGGTCGTCCGGGGGGTGCGCCGCGCCTGCCAGGGCAGGCCGGTCGACGACGACGCGCTGCAGCAGCTCGCGCAGCGGGTCGAGGAGTCGATCCGGTCGGCGGGGCTGGCGGAGATCCCGAGTCACGAGGTCGGCCTGGCGATCCTGGGTCCCCTGCGCGAACTCGACGGCGTCGCCTATCTCCGGTTCGCCAGTGTCTACCGCTCCTTCTCCTCGGTCGAGGACTTCGAGAAGGAGATCTCGGACCTTCGTGAGGCCATGGCTGCCACACCGGACGAGAGCGATCAAGACGCGAAAGACGGCTGATGCCGCCTCCCGCGTGGGAGTGAGGTAAAGACCCATGACCGAGACCGTGGGAACAGGCACCCCGGCCACAACGCGGACGAGCGGGAAGAAGAAGCAGGCCGGCGGGCTCACCGTGCGCCGTGTCTTCACCACCGAGGGCGTCCACCCGTACGACCAGGTCACCTGGGAGAACCGGGACGTCGTGATGACGAACTGGCGCGACGGCACGGTCAACTTCGAGCAGCGCGGTGTCGAGTTCCCCGACTTCTGGTCGGTCAACGCGACGAACATCGTCACCAGCAAGTACTTCCGCGGCGCCGTCGGCACGCCTCAGCGCGAGCAGAGCCTGAGGCAGCTGATCGACCGCGTCGTCCACTCCTACGTCAACGCCGGTCGCGAACACGGCTACTTCGCGAGCCCCGCCGACGCCGAGGTCTTCGAGCACGAACTGACCTGGATGCTGCTGAACCAGGTGTTCAGCTTCAACTCGCCGGTATGGTTCAACGTCGGCACGACGTCGAAGCAGCAGGTCAGCGCGTGTTTCATCCTTTCGGTTGACGACACCATGGAGTCGATCCTCAACTGGTATCGCGAAGAGGGCCTGATCTTCAAGGGCGGCTCCGGCGCCGGCCTGAACCTCTCCCGCATCCGTTCCTCGCGTGAGCTGCTGTCCTCCGGCGGCACCGCGTCCGGTCCGGTCTCCTTCATGCGCGGCGCCGACGCCTCCGCGGGCACCATCAAGTCCGGGGGCGCCACCCGGCGCGCGGCGAAGATGGTCGTTCTCGACGTCGATCACCCGGACGTCGAGGAGTTCGTGCGGACCAAGGCCCGCGAAGAGGAGAAGATCAAGGTCCTGCGCGACGCCGGGTTCGACATGGACCTTTCCGGCTCGGACATCGCCTCCGTCCAGTACCAGAACGCGAACAACTCGGTCCGCGTCTCCGACGAGTTCATGCAGGCCGTCGAGACCGAGGGCGACTTCGGCCTGCGGTCCCGGACGACCGGCGAGGTCATCGACCGGGTCGACGCCAAGAAGCTGTTCCGCACCATCGCGCAGGCCGCCTGGGAATGCGCCGATCCGGGTCTGCAGTACGACGACACGATCAACGACTGGCACACCTGTCCCGAATCGGGCCGGATCACCGCGTCCAACCCGTGTTCGGAGTACATGCACCTGGACAACTCCAGCTGCAACCTCGCCTCGCTGAACCTGCTCAAGTTCGCCACCGAGGACGGCGGTTTCGACGCGCCGCTGTTCGCGAAGGCCGTCGAGCTGGTCATCACCGCGATGGACATCTCGATCTGCTTCGCCGACTTCCCGACCGAGGCGATCGGCGACACCACTCGCAAGTTCCGCCAGCTGGGCATCGGCTACGCGAACCTCGGCGCGCTGCTGATGGCGCTCGGGCACGCGTACGACTCCGACGGCGGCCGCGCGCTCGCCGCCGCGATCACTTCGCTGATGACAGGAGTCTCGTACCGGCGTTCGGCGGAACTCGCCGCGGTCGTCGGGCCGTACGAGGGCTACGCGCGCAACGCCGAGGCGCACCAGCGGGTCATGCGCAAGCACGCCGCGGCCAACGAACTGGTGCGGACCTACCACTCGAACGACGCCGCGGTCCGCGCGCTCGCGACCCAGGAATGGAAGCGCGGCATCGAACTCGGCGAGGCCGGCGGCTGGCGCAACGCGCAGGCCTCGGTGCTCGCCCCCACCGGCACCATCGGCTTCATGATGGACTGCGACACGACCGGCATCGAGCCGGACTTCTCGCTGGTCAAGTTCAAGAAGCTGGTCGGCGGCGGTTCGATGCAGATCGTCAACCAGACCGTCCCGCGCGCCCTGGCCGCGCTCGGCTACCAGGCCGAGCAGATCGAAGCGATCGTCGAGTACATCGCCCAGCACGGCCACGTCGTCGACGCCCCCGGCCTGCGCCAGGAGCACTACGAGGTGTTCGACTGCGCGGTGGGGGAGCGGTCCATCGCGCCGATGGGGCACGTCCGGATGATGGCCGCGGTGCAGCCGTTCTTGTCCGGCGCGATCTCCAAGACGGTCAACATGCCGGAGTCGGCGACCGTCGAAGAGGTCGAGGAGATCTACTTCCAGGGCTGGAAGTACGGCCTCAAGGCACTCGCGATCTACCGTGACAACTGCAAGGTCGGCCAGCCGCTGTCCACCGGCAAGAAGGAAAGGGCCGAGCCTCAGGCCGAGAAGGTCGTCGAGTACCGGCCGGTCCGCAAGCGCCTGCCGAAGAAGCGCCCGAGCCAGACGGTGTCGTTCACCGTCGGCGGCGCCGAGGGCTACCTGCACGCCGGTTCCTATCCGGACGACGGCCTCGGCGAGATCTTCGTGAAACTCGGCAAACAGGGATCGACCCTCGCCGGCGTGATGGACGCCTTCTCGATGTCGATCTCCGTCGGCCTGCAGCACGGGATCCCGCTCGAGTTCTACGTTTCGAAGTTCTCCAACCTGCGCTTCGAGCCCGCCGGCATGACCGACGACCCGGACATCCGCATCGCCACCAGCGTCATGGACTACCTGTTCCGCAGGCTGGCGCTGGACTACCTGCCGTACGAAAAGCGTTCGCAGCTCGGCATCTTCACCGCCGACGAACGCTCGGCGCAGGTCGAGGCGAACTACGGCACCGCTCCCGTCTCGGAACCGGAGAACGTCGACCTCGACGCGCTTCGGTCCACTGTGGATTCTTCAGCCGCGGAGCCCGCCAAGGTGGCGCATTCGACGGCGGAACTGGTCGAACTCAACCTCGGCACCGCCTCCGACGCGCCGCTCTGCATGACCTGCGGCACGAAGATGCGGCCCGCTGGTTCGTGCTACGCCTGTGAGGGGTGCGGAGCGACCTCCGGCTGTAGCTGACTTTCAGCGAGTGCCATGAAAGGGTCGTTCAGGACGATGTATGTCCTGAACGACCCTTTCATGACACAGGAGGCGAGTGCGTGACCGCTGACGGCGAAATCGTCGATCCGTTCGGTACCCTCGGTCAAGCGCTCTGGATCTGCGGCGGCCAGTGGGCGGGGAAGTCCACCGTCTCCCGGCTGCTCGCACGCCGCCACGGCATCACCGTCTATCACTACGACTTCCACGACGCCCGCGCCCATCAGGATCGCCGCATCGCCCGCCGCGTCCGCGATGGGTTGCCCATCAGGGATCCTGATCCGGACACCGTCTGGGTCGACCCCGCGCCCGAACAGATGGCCGCCGACACGATCGCCGGTTTCCCGGTGCGGTTCGAATGGGCTCTGGACGATCTGCGCGCGCTGGTCTCCGGGCGCCCGATCCTCGCCGAGGGCTGGGGGTTGCGTCCGGAGCTCGTCGCGCCGCTCCTGGATTCGCCGCGGCGGATGATCGTGATGGTGCCCACCGACGACTTCCGTGAGCATCAGCTTCGCGTGTTGCCCCGGGCCGCCGCGACGACGCATCGCGTCAGCGACCCCGAACGTGCGCGGCGCAATCGGATCGCGCGGGATCGGCTCGTCGCCGAGGACGCCGTCCGCACCGCGAACGGGCTCGGCATCCGGGTGCTCTGGATCGACGGTACGGACGACGCCGAGGCGGTCGCGGACGTCGTCGCCGAGCACTTCGGTCCTTACCTGGCCTGAGCGAGATCGAGGACAAGGGTCGCCACCGCCAGCGCCAGGAAGCCGCCTGGGAAGGCGATGTTGTAGAGGACGCGGGCGCGCACGTGGGCGAGAACGGCGCCGAAGTAGAACAGCACGAGCCCGATGGCCGCCGCGGTCCCGACGAACGGCACGCCGAGAAGACCGAGCAGCAGCCCGGCCGCACCCGCCGCCTTCAACGACGCCAACGGCGGAATCCAGGACGGGGGCACGTCGACCGCGGCGGAGTTCTCGAGGACGAACGGGGCACGCGCGAAGTCGGCGGCGGCGATCCCGGCGTTGATCACGATGGTCACGATGGCCACGATGAGATATGCGGTGAACATCCTCCCTGGACGAAGCCCGCGCCCGGAACGTGACAGCGGTCAGGATCGCCAGCGTTCGAGCACCGCGTCGATGGTGGTGCGGATGCGGTCGCGGGCCGCCTGCCGTTCCACGCCTGCCATCAGGAGGTCGTCGTACTCGGTGTCCAGATGCCGGATCGAGGCGACGACGGCGAGGAACACCGCTCGTTCGGCCAGTTCCCGTCCGGCGGCGGACCGGCCCACCCGGCCGCTGCCGCGCAGGCCCGCGTGTTCGGCGATGGCGCGCGCTCGCTCCGGCGGGCAGCCGGGGAACATCTCCGTGATCGCGGTGTGGAACCGGGCGGTGAACTCGACGTCCTCGTGGGCGCGGCGTTCGCGATCGCGGCCACGGCGTCGTTCCCGGACGTCCTCGTCGGCGAGGCATTGTTCCTCGGCGCTGCGCAACGCCGCGTCCTCGACCAGGAGACCTTGCCGCTCACTGCGTTTCCGCGACCGGTTGAAGCGAACGACCACCGCGGAAAGCCGGCTCGCCTTCTTCGCGCGGCGGGTCAGAGCGGTGTCGCCGGAGGGCAGGAAGACCAGGTGACCGAGGTCGGCGCAGTCGAGGCAGTGCGGCTTTTCGTTCTCCAGGAACAACAGATCGCCGGTGCCGCCGCAGTCGGCGCAGGTCCAGTCCTTCAAAGCCACGGAGACGACGAGATCCGGCGCCTTCTGCTGCCGGGCGACGACTTGTGCCCGTTTGGCCGCGGACAGCCCCGGCATGATCCAGTGCGTCCGGAACAGCGGTTCGAGACCGGCGAGTTCGCCGGAAGTCACCCGGAGGACCGCCCGGTCGCGGGTCGCGCCGACGTGCTCGATCTCCGACCCTTCGAGGCCTTTCGCCGCGACCCAGCGTTGCAGGGCACCGAGCGCGAAGGTCAGTTTCTCCGCGTTCACCGGCAGTGCCGCGGACAGAACGGGGATCCGGCCCTGCTGCCAGGCTTTGAGGACGTTGTCCGGTAGCCAGCCGATGCCGTTCAGGATGTCGAGCGCGGTCACCGATTTCCGCTTGGACAGCAGCTTCTCCGCCGTCTCCACGACGCGCTGTTCCAGTTTCGCCTCACCCTGCATCGCCGGGAATCCTAGCGATCACGTGGTTTCGGTGCGGGCCCGGTAGGCCCGGATCTTGGCGCGGTTGCCGCAGCGCTCCATCGAGCACCAGCGGCGGTTGCCCGAGCGTGAGGTGTCGAAGAACAGCAGATGGCAGTCGTCCGCGGAACATTCGCGGACGCGGCCGGACCGTTCGCCCGCGACCAGGCCGATGGCGTCGCGGGCGACGGCGCCGAGGAGTTGGTTCCCGGTGACGGGCGGCGCCCAGGCGAGCTGCCGTGTCTTCGGGTCGACGAGAGGCCGCAGGGTCGCCGCGGTCGCGCTGTTCAGCAGGACGAGGTCGTCGTCCGACGGCGCTTCGCCACGGGCGAGGGTGGGCGCGACGCGGTAGAGCGTGTCGCGCAGCTCCTTGAGCGCGGTGAGTTCGGCGGGCCGGATCCGGACTTCGGTCAGGGGAGCGGTCAGCGCCAGCCGGGAGCCGGTGAACCAGACGGCCAGGTCGGACGGCGTGTGCGCGATCTCGTAGCGCTCGTACGGGCCGGGGCCGCCGGTCAGCATGAGTTCGAGGCAGAGGCTGCCCGGATCGAACCGGTACCGCTCACCCTGGGCGTTGACGAGCAGTCTTGTTCCCGGAGTCATGTAACCACTATAGTCGGTTTCAGAAACCAGGTAAGACGGTTACAGCGGAGGCGTGATGATCGGCAAGACGAAGGACGCGGGCTGGGAGATCGGCGTCTCCAAGACGGTGGCGTATCCGCTGGAGCAGGTTTGGGAGTACCTCTCAGGTCCGGGCCTGGCCGCCTGGCTGGGCGACGTGCGGCTGGAACCGGAGAAGGGCGCGCCGTACGAGACGGCCGAGGGCACTGTCGGCGAGGTCCGCGGGTACCGCGAACGCGAGAAGATCCGCCTCACCTGGCGGCCGAAGGACTGGGATCACGAGAGCACGGTCCAGGTGGGGCTCCGTCCGGCCGGGCCGGGCAAGACGGTCGTGGTCTTCCATCAGGAGCGGCTCGCCGGTCCGGAAGAGCGTGCCGCGCAGCGCGAGCACTGGCAAGCCGTGATGAAGCTCGTCGTCGACGGGCTCGCCGGCTGATCAGGCGAGGGCTCGGCGGGCGAGCTCGGTCAGGGTGTCGATGATCTGTTCGGCACTCAGGCCGAGCTCGCCCGTTTGATGGAGGAACACCTCCGCGGCGAGCGGTGCCAGCAGGATGTCGGCGAGCGCGTCCGGATCTTTCGCGTTCGCCTGCTCGGCGAGATGGCGGACATGGGTGCGCCACAGCCGGTACGGCCCGGTGGTGAACCGTGAGTGCCCGACCTCGGTGCCGAGGACGAGATGCGCGTGCCGGGCGAGCAATCCGATCATCGCCGTGTAGAACGCGGCCAGCCGCTCGGCGGGCGGCGCGCCGGGCCCCAGCGGGGGAGGGCCGGTGAGCAGCCGCTCCTGGAGTTCCCGCTCGTGTTCGTCCAGCAGGGCGACGGCGATCGCCGAGCGGTCCGGGTAGCGGCGGTACAGCGTCGCGCGGCCGACACCGGCCGCTTTGGCGATGTCCTCCATGGTGACGTCCGCGGCCGGACGTGCGGCGAAGAGCTCTTCGGCGGCCTTCAGGATCTTCGCGCGGTTACGGGCGGCGTCCGAGCGTTCCCGTCCCGGGCCGTTCGCGAGCAGATCTTCCGTCGGCATGTTCGCAGCCTAGGGAATATCCGGACGCATCGTCCACTTGTACCCGGCGAAGCAAGTGGACGCCGTGTCCACTTCATCGTCCGGGAGGCCCCGATGAGCCACCTTCTCCACCTCGACTCCAGTGCCCGCAGCGCGTCGTTCTCCCGCGAGCTGAGTGCTCGTTTCGCCGAGGTCTGGCGTGCCGCGAACCCTGGCGCGGGCTACACCTACCGCGACGTGGCCGCCGATCCGGTGCCGCCGATCGGCCAGGCATGGACCGAGATCTGCGACGCCCTCCTCCAGGCCGGGATCACCGATCCGGCCGGCTACGCCTCGGTGGTGAAGACGCCGGAGCAGCGCGAGGCCTGGGCGGTCATCGAGCCGCTGCTGGCCGAACTGCTCGCCGCCGACGTCGTGCTGATCGGGGCGCCGATGTACAACTTCTCGATCCCCGCGACGCTCAAGCTGTGGATCGACCAGGTGACGTTCCCGAAGATGTCCTTGGCGGGCAAGGCTTTCGTGGTCGCGGGAGCGCGTGGCGGCACTTACCTGCCCGGCACGCCGCGGGAGCCGGTCGACCATCACGAGCGCTACCTGCGCGACTTCTTCGCCGGGCATTACGACGTCCACGACGTCACGTTCTTGAACGCCGAGCTCACGAACGCTCTCGTCGACCCGCGGCTGAGCCCGCGCGACCCCGACCGGATCGCGTCGCGGGAACAGGCACTCCTGGGCGTCGAAAAGCTGGCTTCGGCCGGAAGGGAAGTCTGATGGGCTGGGGAATCCTGCTCCTGGCGGGAGTCGTCGAGGTCGCCTGGTCGCAGAGCATCAAGCCGACGGATAACTTCACCCGGTTCTGGCCGACCGTGCTGTGCTTCGTGCTGGGCGTCGCCGCGGTCTATCTGCTGTCCAAGGCGATGGACTCGATTCCGGTGGGGACCGCGTACGCCGTGTTCACCGGCATCGGCGCGGTCGGCGCGATCGTCTTCGGCATCGTGATCCACAAGGACCCGGTCGGCTTCGGCCGGTTCGCCGCGATGGCGCTGATCGTGGGAGGGGTGGTGCTGGCGAAGGTGGCGGAGTGAGCCGAGTGTCATGAGGGGCCCCCTGGGACGAAAAGTGTCCTATGTGGACCCCTCATGACGGGTCAGGAGGAGAGCTTCTCCCACAGGAATTCGAGCATCAGCGCCCATTTGAACGCCAGCTGCTCGTTGTCGGCCGCGGCGCCGTGCCCGCCCTCGATGTTCTCGTGATAGCGCACGTCGTGCCCCTGCTCCAGCATCCGCGCGACCATCTTGCGTGCGTGCGCGGGATGCACGCGATCGTCCCTGGTGGACGTGACGAACAGGACCGGCGGGTACTCGCCTTCACCGCGGACGTTCTGGTACGGCGAGTACTTGCCGATGAAGTCCCATTCCGCCGGGTCGTCGGGATCGCCGTACTCGGCCATCCACGACGCGCCCGCGAGGAGCTTGTGGTACCGCTTCATGTCGAGCAGCGGCACCTGGCTCACGATCGCGCCGAACAGATGCGGGTAGCGCGTGAGCATGACACCCATCAGCAGCCCGCCGTTGCTGCCGCCCTGGATGCCGAGGCGTGCGGGCTCGCTGATGCCGCGTTCGACGAGGTCGGCGGCGACGGCCGAGAAGTCCTCGTAAACCTTGTACCGCTTGGCCTTGGTCACCGAGGTGTGCCAGTCCGGCCCGTACTCGCCGCCGCCGCGGATGTTCGCGACGACGTAGGTGCCACCGCGCGAGAGCCAGCCGCGGCCGATGACGCCGCTGTAGCTGGGGGTCAGTGAGACCTCGAAGCCGCCGTAGCCGGTCAGCAGTGTCGGCCCGCCTTCGGCGCCGGAGGGGCGTACGACGAAGTACGGGATCTTCGTGCCGTCTTCGGAGGTCGCGAAGTACTGCGAGACCGTCATGCCCTCGCTGTCGAAGAACGAGGGAGCACGCTTGAGAACCTCGACGTCGCCTCCGACATGCCCGTAGCTCAGCGTAGACGGCTGGGTGTAGCCGCTGGAGTCGAGCAGGTACTCGTCGCTGACGTCGGGGTCGGTGCCGGTGATCTGCGCCGTGCCCAGTTCCGGGGTGCCCGCGAGCGGCCGGGATGTCCAGCCTTCGGACGGCGTGAGCACGCGCAGTTCCGTCCGGACGTCGGACAGGGTCGAGAGCAACAGGTGGTTGTGCGTCCACGCCCAGTACTCCAGCGACGTGTGCGCGTCCGGCGTGAAGAGGGTCGTGAAGGTGCGCTCACCCGCCATGAACGCGTCGAACCCGGACGCGAGCAGAGTGCCGGAGGGATACGTCCTGCCTTCGATGGTCCAGTCCCAGCGAAGCCGGATCAGCAGCCACTCGCGGTGCGACGACGTCTGCGCGTCTTCGGGGACCTCGATGCGTTCGAGACCGGCGGCCGTCCGGACGTACCTTTCCGTGCGGTAGAAGTCGATCGACCGGTAGACGAAGTCACGTTCCCAGCCCTCGGTCGGATCGTGGTGGGCGGACACCGAGACGTCGTCCGGCTTGCCCTCGAAGACCACCGTCGCCTCTTCGAGCGGGGTGCCCCGCCGCCATTCCTTCGCCAGCCTCGGATAGCCCGAACTGGTCAGCGTCCCCGGTCCGAAATCGGTGCCGATGTAGACCCGGTCGCGGTCGATCCAGCCGATCCTGGTCTTGGCCTCGGGCACGAAGAACCCGTCTTCGACGAAACGGCGCTCGTCGAGGTCGAACTCGCGGACCACGGTCGCGTCGGCGCCGCCCCGCGACAGTTCGACCAGCGCGCGGTGATAACCCGGCCGGAGGACGGCCGCGCCCTGCCACACCCAGTTCTCGCCGTCGGTCTCGGCCAGCGCGTCGACGTCGAGCAGGAGTTCCCACTCCGGCGTGTCGAGCCGGTACTGCTCCAGGGTGGTGCGGCGCCACAGGCCCCGGGGGTTGGCCGAGTCCTGCCAGAAGTTGTACAGGTATTCGCCGCGGCGCCGGACGTACGGGATCCGGTCGTCGGCGTCGAGGACCTCGCGGACCTCGTCACGGATCCCGGCGAACCGCTCGCCGCCTGCCAGTTCCGCCAGAGCCTCGGCGTTGCGGGCTCGCACCCAGTCCAGCGCTTCTTCGCCGGTCACGTCTTCCAGCCACAGGTACGGGTCCTCGTCACTCATGCTCACAGTCTCGCCGGGGCCTCGGTCCTGGCGCCACCAGGTGCCCGTTCTTCGCCTGACCTGCCCCCGCTCCGTATGCTGTGGGCTCGCACGTTGGGGGGACACCATGACCGGCACCGACGAGGTACCCAGACCGTTCACGCCTTCGCCGCCTCGTCCCGAAAGCCCCCGCAACACGG
The DNA here is from genome assembly GCF_000342005.1 of Amycolatopsis decaplanina DSM 44594. Lineage (GTDB taxonomy): Bacteria > Actinomycetota > Actinomycetes > Mycobacteriales > Pseudonocardiaceae > Amycolatopsis > Amycolatopsis decaplanina. Next base: position 303,938 of record NZ_AOHO01000071.1, on the reverse strand, counting down.
GGGCCGCCGTGGTCGGTCTGCTCATCGTCGCCGCGCTGACCACCACCGGGATGGCGATGGCGGGCGGACCGCGGAAGATCGACGGTCAGGCCCTCCCGGCGTCCGGTGTGTACACCTCGGAAGGGGCCAAGGCGCCCGCCGGGAACGCGAAACCCGCGCCCAAGGAGGTGCGGGAACTGGAGACGAACCCGCTGCTGGCCGAAGGGGTCACGCTCGGCGCGGTCACCTGCCGGCTGCCCGCGATCAGCCGCGAGCCCGCGAAATTGGAGACGTACTACAAGACCTTCGTGTCGTGTCTCGCCGAAGCCTGGAAACCCGCCTTGGACCAGGCGAACGAGCCCGCGTTGACGGCGACCGTGCAGGTGACGCTGCCCGAGACCAGCGCCTGCGGGAAGGCACCGAGCGAGAACGAGGCCGTCGCCTACTACTGCGGCGGCGACACCACGATCTACGCGCCGACCCAGTGGATGCTGGGCGACGCGGGCCTCGAACGGTCCCGCCACCTCGCGACGATGGCCCACGAATACGGGCATCACATCCAGCGCTCCAGCGGGATCCTGTCGGCGGCCGCGGAGAAGATGTCGTCCCCGGACGAGGACTCACCGGCCGACAAGGAACTGGTCCGCCGCATCGAACTGCAGGCGAACTGCTTCGGCGCGCTCGCCCTCGCGGCCGCCTCCGGCCGCGGTTCGATCAGCAAGTCGCTGGCCAACGCCGCTCTCGACGACTACGGCCGTGCCGACGACAGCGACACCCACGGCAGCCGTCGTAACCAGCTGAAATGGGCGAAGGCCGGGTTCTCCGGGAAGACGACGTCGGCGTGCAACACCTGGGCGGCCCCGGCGGCCGACGTCAAATGACCGACGACGTGATGGCCGAGATCAACGCCGGCCTCCAGATGCACATCTCCGGTGACCGCGCCGGTGCGCGCGAGAAGTTCGCGGCGCTGTGGGAACGGATCGGCGAGGAAGGCGACCCGCTGCACCGGTGCGCGCTCGCGCACTACATGGCCGACGTCTGCGACGCCCCGGCCGACGAACTCGCCTGGGATCTCCGCGCGCTCGCGGCGGCCGATTCGCTCACCGACGAGCGTGCCAAGGAGTATCACGCGACTCTGGCCGTGCGCGGGTTCTATCCGTCGCTGCACCTGAACCTCGCCGAGGATTACCGCAAACTGGGTGACCACGAGGCCGCGAAGGCCCAGTGGGAGCTCGGCCGGGGCACACTCGGCGCGCTCGGCGACGACCCGTACGGCACCGGGATCATCCAGGCGTACGACGCGCTCGCGACCAGGCTCGGTATCGAACCGGACTCTCCGGACTTTCGCGCACGGCGGTGAAGCCATAACCTGGAGTGACTCAGGTCACCCACCCGGGAGGAGCGCGTATGCGGATTTCCGATCTGTTGCGGAACAAGGGGGCGGCCGTCGCGACCGTCTCGCCGGAGACGAACGTCACCGAACTGCTCGAGAGACTCGCGGAGCACAACGTCGGCGCCTTGGTGGTCGTCGACGCCGAGGGTGGGATCGTCGGGATCGTCTCCGAACGGGACGTGGTGCGCCGGCTCAACGAGCGCGGGCCCCAGCTGCTCGACGGATCGGTGTCCGCGATCATGACGAAGATGGTCGCGAGCTGCACACCCGAGGATTCGGTGGACCAGCTGTCGATCCTGATGACCGAACGCCGCATCCGGCACGTCCCGGTCGTGGTGGACGGCAGGCTCGCGGGGATCGTGAGCATCGGCGACGTCGTGAAGACCCGGATGGAACAGCTGGAGAAGAGCCAGGAACAGCTGGAGGCCTACATCTCCCAGGGCTGAACCGCGCTCGGTCTGATGAGTGGTAAGGCGGGGTCGCGAAGGGACGGATGAAGGAATGGGTCGTTCAGCGTCCCGAATCCTCCGCGATCACTGCTCAGTGCCGTTCCAAAGGGACTTACCCGCACGATCGCGTGTACCACGCGGTTTCCGGCTGTCCGATTCGAACACGAAACCGCGGACCTGCCCGGTTTCCAAGGTGACCGAGCCGTAGACGCCGCCTTCGACGACATCGAGGTGCGTGCAGCGGCAGGGCAAAGGTGGCGTGTCCGTGAAGGCCTCCTTCCCTACTTTCAGGGTAGGGAAGGAGGCCTTCACGGACTTTCTGTGTCTTACCCCTCAAGCCAAGGTGGACTGTCCGCTGTCGGACAGCGTGCCGTCGACGGTGACGGTGGTGGTGGTGTGCGTCCGACGCGCGTAGGCGAGGCGCGGGACGACGTCCACAGAGAACTCGATGCGTCCGCGCACGCAGCGGATCATCCGGATCAGCCGGTGGTCGGGGTCGCGTGCGGTTCGGACACCGGGCGCATGACGTGTACGGCTCTCCGACGGGACTGACTCGGCAGTAGCCGGCAGTGGCCGCCACCGGGATCCAGGAGCGTGGCGAACACGCTCGGAGAATCGAACCGGGGGCAGCGGAACCAGTCGATCGCGCCGTCGGTACTCACCAACGCGGCGGTCCGCGAGTCCCCGATCAACCCATCGTCGGCGATGACCGATGGTCGGTCCACAGGCAGCTCCTTGCCGGACAGGGCTTTCGACCGAGCTAACCCGTTCCCGGAGAACCGGGCATCACCTCGGGCGGATGAGTTCCCGGCCGAGAGGCCGACTGACGCTCATCCGTCTCGGGTGATGTGAGCGCTCCCGGCGTCACTGTGCGATGGCCATGGTCGTATCAGCAACTTTCAGAAGGGACGGTGAGACGTGGACACGTTGACCATCTGGATGTTCAACTCAGCCGATGGCGCGGACCACGCGGCGGAGACGGTGAAGAGCCTGGCGAAGAGACAGCTCATTTCGGTACACGACGCCGCGACGGTCTCGTGGCCGAAAGGCGCCTCCAAGCCGAAACTCCGCCAGCAACGCAATCTGGCCGGCCACGGCGCGCTGACCGGCGCGTTCTGGGGAATGCTCTTCGGCCTGATCTTCCTCGTGCCGCTGCTCGGCGCGGCGGTCGGCGCCACGGCGGGAACCCTCGGCGGATTGGCGTCGGATTACGGCATCGACGACGACCTGATCCGGCAGATCAGGGGAGAGATCACCGAAGGTACGTCGGCCCTGTTCCTGCTCAGCTCGGGAGCCGTCATCGACAAAGTACGAGACGCTTTCGCCGGCCAGGAAAGGCCAGAGCTGATCTTCACGAACCTGACCCCCGAACAGGAGAAGGCGCTGCGCGAAACCTTCACGACGGAAAAGGAATTCCAGACCGCCGAAGAACCGGGAACGGGGTCGAAATGAGTCAGCAGTGGAACGCCGATCCCGATCTCACCGACCGCGGCCAGGGAGGGCACCGGTCCGGGCTACGGCCGATCTGGGCCGGTTGGATCGTCTTCGCCTGCGTGATCATGGTCATCCTCGGCACGTTCGACGCCATCGTGGGAATCGTGGCCCTGGTCCAGGGCGGCTACTACATCGCGGGTCCTGAGTACACGCTCGTCCTTGACCTGACCGGCTGGGCGTGGGCCCATCTGGTGGGTGGTGTGCTGGTGGCGATCGCCGGCGGTGCCCTCCTTACGGGTGCCATCTGGGCGAGGGTGGTCGCTGTGCTTTTCGCAGCCGGGAACGCGTTGACCCATCTGGTGTTCCTCGCGGCGCATCCGCTGTGGTCGACGATCGTGATAGCCCTGTGCGTGACGGTCATCTGGGCGGTCATCGTCCACGGTGACGAAGCCCCGAGTCGCGGGGCGTGGTGACAGACCGGCCCACACTTCGAATACCGCGAGCACCCGCCGTCCTGCTCGGCACGGCCGCGATCGTCATCGTGATCACGCTCAGCCCGGGCACGGCCGGTTACGAAGCCTCGGCTTTCCTCGCCGGGCAGCGACGGCGGCGCTCGTGGTGTTCGTTTACTGGATAATCATCGCCTCCTGTCTGGCGATGATCGTGTCGGTCGCCTGGGATCGTGGGAGAGCGGCCGCGGACGGCCGAAGCGCTGCGCGACTTCGCGGGCCTGCTTTCGTTCGTGACCAATCAGCGGCGTTCGTCGCGCTGGTGTTCCGGGCTTGGGTGCTCTCGGACCACACGGGCCGAGGGTCAGAACAGGATGAGCACGACGAAGAACAGGGACGCCACGATGTTCAGCAGCCAGCCGTGGTCGTTCGTCCAGTCGCGGATCTCCGGCATGACCCGCGCGGCGCGCCGCCGGAAGAGGAGATAAGCCAACAGCGGCAGCGCGGCGATCAGAGTGGTGGTCAGGAGGAACGGGATCGCCGCGCTGAAACCCGCTCCGCTGCGGGCGAGGTTGAGGCCGACCACGCACATGACGACCACATCCGACGGGAAGAACGCGATGAGCAGGAATCCGGTGCGGAAACCGCGGCCGGGGCCCGCGGACATGAGCGATCCCAGCCACTTCGGTGGTTCCGCGGTCTCGCGGTGCGTCCAATTCCAGATCGCGATCCCCACCAGGATGGCGACCAGAACGTACTGGATGAGCGTGTACAGGGAGCCGTCCGAATCGGAGACGAGGGGATCGGGCGGCAGGAGTCCCGCGAGCCAGGTCGTGAGCGCGGTCCCGGTCGTGGCGGCCGTCGCGACACCCGCCACGAACGCGAGCGACGTCGGCACCGCGCGCGCCGTCGTGATCAGGATCAACGCGGACACGAACTGCGGTCCGGCCATCATGGTGATCGCGAGCGGGAGCACAGTGAGCGAGTCGTCCGTCATTCCGTGACTCCCGTCCGAGGCCGCCCTTCGACAACTAATCCGTTGCCCGCCAATGGTTTTCTTGACGGAGACGGGCAACGCGCGCACGGCGGCTCACCGCCGGGAGTCAGGATGCGGTACCGGGCGGAGTTCGTCTACGCGTCACCTCGGGCCCGCTTGCCACGCCCTCCGACGCCCCGACACGCCCAGCTCCCGCGGGCCAACGTGAGCTGCGTCCCGGTACCGCGTCACGGACGCCGGAGCCCTGGTCAGGGGGTAGGCTCCGTGGCCCGCGAACTCCAGAATGCGCCCTTGAGACACTGAGCTCCTCCTTCGTGGCGGGTGAAAACGAGTTCTCGGTCCTGTCACTCAATGCGAGAAATTGATCTTAGCGGCGGCCACCCTGCGGCCACGAGGGGCCGCGCCGACGGTCCCGACTCACCCTCCAGGGAGGAGGTGGCCACCGCGCGGGGTGAGCAAGATCGGTTTCCCCGCCAGTTCTGGGGAATCGAAGGGAGACGATCGGTGAGCACTACGCCGCATCTTCGGTCCAGAGCGAGACTCGTCCTGGTGGGAATGACATTCGTGCTGTTTCTTTCGGCACGACCGGGGGCCGGCCGGTCATCAGGGACCGCGGACGCTGTTCTTTCCTATCTCGCCTTCGCCTTTACCGGGACCTTCCGCATCTTTGCCTTCGCCTGGCATGTCATTTCCAGTGCGGTGATGCCATGCGCCGGCCAATGACCCCCGCGAAAGGTGCGGAACCGGGTACCCGCGACGAAGAACCGGTCGTGGTGCCGTCACCGAAACTCGCACCACCACCGCCGCCCGCTTGCGACATCCTCGAGCGGGACCGTTTGCTGGACGTCCTCGATCGGGCCACCAGCGGTCAAGCCCCCAGCGTCACGTTGATCAACGCACCAGCGGGATCCGGCAAGACCGTGCTGCTCGGCAGCTGGCTTCGGCGAAGAGCACGCCGCCACGCCACCGGCGAACATGTAGCGTGGATTTCGTTGGACGCCAACGACAACAAGGTGTTTTCGCTGTGGTCGTCGATCCTCGGCGCGCTGGGCCGAAGTGTCGAGGACGATGTGCTCTCCGAGCCGGCACTGCCGCGGGACGCTTCCGCCCACGAACGCATCGCTGCCTTCGTCGACTTGTGCGACCGGCTCTCGCGGCCGGTGATCCTGGTGCTGGACAACGCACATGAGCTGTCCGCGCCGGACGCGGTCAAGAACGTCAACATGCTCCTGCGCTACCTGCCCTCCCAGGTGCGGGTCGTCATCGCGACCCGGTTCCCGCCACCGCTGATCCTGCCCCGGCTCCAGCTGGAAGGCAGGCTACGGGAGATCACGGCGCACCAGCTGAACTTCACCGAGCAGGAAACCGGAAGACTGCTCGCCAGGCAGAACCTCGCGCTGACGAAGGCGGATTTGGACGAGATCATGGAACGAACGGAAGGCTGGGCGGCGGGCTTGCGTTTCCTCACCCTTTCGCTGGCGGCCACATCGGACGCCCGCGGTGCGATTCGAGCCTTCACCGGTGAGGACCGTCTGCTGGCCGAATACCTGTCCGGGGAGATCCTCGGCCCGCAGCCCGCGCACATCCGCGAGTTCCTGCTGAGTACCTCGGTGTGCCCTGAAGTCACCCCCGAGCTGGCCACCCGGCTGACCGGGCAGGAGAACTCCGGGCAGATCCTGTACATGCTCACCCGTACCAATGCGCTGGTCACCCGGCACGGCCGAGACTGTCCTCGATACCGCTGCCACCCCTTGCTTCGCGACTATCTGCGTGCCGAACTGACTCGCCGTCACCCGCGGGCCTATCGCAGGCTCCACCGCTCGGCGGCCGAATGGTTCACCGACTCCGGCGACGTGCTCACCGGGTTGGAGCACAGTATCGCCGCGCAGGACGAAGAACAGGTCACCCGGTACATCCAGCGGTTCGGGTTGCAGACCGTCCTCAAAGGACAGGGAGCGCGGTTGCACACGTTGCTTGGCGCGATGCCGGAGCACATCCTTGCCCGGCCTCAGGTGGCGCTCACCGCGGCGGTCGTCGCCCTCGACTCTCATGACCTCGTGACCGCGGACCGATACCTCGGCAGGGTCGACAATTCGGCGCAGCCGCTTCGTTCCGGGCGTCTGCGCGCGTTGAGCGCCGTGGCCGTCCTCTACCGGGCGAGGTACGGAGGGAAACTGGCCAACGCGCTCGCCGAACTCCGCGCCACGGGCCTGGGCGATTCCGGCGATTTCGACCTCGACCTGCTGGCCCTCGCCAGCAGGGGGATCGCGGCCCTGTGGCTGGGCGACGTCTCGAACGCCACTCTCGATTTGGAACGCGCGCTGCGGATGGCCACTCTGGAGCGGCGCGACGCCGTCACTCTGCAGTGCGACATCCACCTCGCGGCCATCGCCTGCGTACAGGGTGATCTCGCCGGGCTGGCGGTGCACACCAGTGCCGCCCTCGAGCTGGCACGTTCACGCGGCTGGCAGGAAACCGCGCGAACCGCGTTCTTGTACACGGTTCTCGGGCTGGCGGCCTATCAGAGGCTCGACCAGGAGAGCGCCCGCCGATTCTCCGCACTGGCGACTCACCTTTCGCCCACGGCCGTGGATCCGGCCGCGGAAATGCTGACGGTGACACTCAGCGCCGCCGTCGAATTCGACCTCACCGCCGATCCGCACGCGGTCGTCGAAACGCTGCGTGGTCACCGGAAACGGCTCGCGGCGGAACCGAGTGCTCCGTGGCTCGTCGCCTGCACGGCTCCGATCGAACAACGACTGGCCCTGCGCGTCGGAGAACCCACCTGGGCGGCGGATGTGACCGAACGATATCGGCACCTGCTGAGCCCCTATGCGGAGCACGCGCTGCTCACCGCGCTCGTGCACATGCACCGCGGCAGGACCGGCGCCGCACGCCGTCGCCTGCAGCCGGTCATCGAATGCCAGACCAGGCCTCTGGTGGCGCGGACCCTGATCGACGGCTGGCTCCTCGAAGCCGTTCTCGCCGACCAAGCCGGTGAACAGAACCAGGCGCACAACGCCGTCGGTCATGCACTCGAACTCGCGGCACCCCAACAGGCGCTACGGCCCTTCCACGACGCCGGGCAGCACATCCGGGAACTCCTGGTGCGCGGCACCGGGAGGTTCGGGCGCACCGAAGAGTTCGCGAGCGCCGTGCTGCAGGCACTACCGGCCGGCTCCGCGGCCCCGGTCGACCCGCTCACCTCACGCGAGCTCGAGCTCCTCACCGAATTACCGTCCATGCGCACCACGGAGCAGATCGCCGATTCGCTCTTCGTGTCGGTGAACACGGTCAAGACCCATCTCCGCGGCATCTACCGGAAGCTCGGCGTCAACCACCGCCGCGACGCCGTGGTCGCCGCACGCCGACGCGGCCTGCTGTGAGTTCGGTCGCCCGACGGCGTCGCCGTTCATCGGCGGACTACTCCCGCCACCCCGACAGTTCGACCCCCTTCGCGACGTCCACCCGGTATCCGAGGGTCACGACGGCCTTCGCGCCCGGAGCGAGCGTGAGCCTCCAGGTGAACTCGCCCAGCTCGGTCCGCTCCACGGGCTCCGGCACGGCCTTGACCTCCCGGATCGTGATCGCCTCGTCGCGCGAGACCGGAGCCTGGTCCAGCACGGTCACGACGGCTTCGCGCGGGCTGTGGTTGCTGATGGTCGTGTTGTAGGCGGCTTCCCGCTTGCGGACGCCGGACAGCGCCGCCTTGCTCGCCGAGCGGTGCGCGAGTTCCCGGTCGACCCGGATCCGGTCGTCCACGCCGAGGGCGAGTTCGAGTTCCTCGCCCGGAGCCCAGACGTCCAGCCGCGTGGTGCCGACGAACTCCGTCTCGTGGAACACCGACGCCTTCCCCGGCCGCAGCGTGTGCTCCGAAGTGTTGACGACGGTCGCCCGCAGGAACGCCTCCGGTGACACCGCCGGAGCGGTGATGTAGCCCAGTTTCGCCGTCAGTTCCAGCTGTGCGAGCGTCGTGCGGTGACCTTGCGCTCCCGACGGCACCGCCACCGGGCGTCCGGGCCGGTAGGTGACCGCGGTGGTGCCCTGCTCGACGGACGCGGTCCGCACCGCCATCGCGGGCGCGGCGGGCGCCGGCATGCCCACCGACTCCGGCATCCCGCCACCCGCGGGTGACGCGCTGCCGTACGCGGCGCGCGCCATCAACGGCTGGGCCGGCCGCACGCGGTCGAGGAACCACGGTTCGAGTTCCGGTACCTCCACGGTGTTCGCCGGCCGCGCGGTGGACAGGGCCAGCTCGCATTCCGGCCAGTCCTCACCGGTGTGCTGGGTGATCCGCCCGTACCAGGTCACCGAGACGTCTTCGCCGCGGACGCGCACGTCGTAACCCGGCTCCCAGCTCGCGTTCGCGACCACATAGGACAGTTCGAGGCCGATCTCCGCGCCGTCCTCCTGGCTCTCCAGCTCGACCGTGACCGTCGCGCTGTCCACTTCGGACAGGCCTTGTTTCGCCTCGATCTCGCGGTCCAGCGCTTTGAGATCGTCACGGAGCCGGGCGAGGCGGATGCCGAGTTCGCGCCGTTTCCCCAGCGCCTCGGCCAGTTGCGTGCCGAGCGCGTCGGTGACTTCGGCGACCCGGGGTGGTTCCGCCGTACCCGCCGCGAGCGCCTTCGCGAAACTCTTCCCGCTGCGCGTCGCCAACCCTGTCAGCAGATCGACCTTCGCGGTCTCCGCGGCGACGGCGTCCGCGACCTCGTCGACCACCGCCTGATCGGCCCGCCGCCGCTCGGTCAGCGCGCGCAGGGAAACGTCCGCGGGCGCGGGATGGCGTTCGACGGTGACGTCGACCCCGGCGATGACCGCCGGACCGGAACCGGTGACGCGGACCGAATCGGTGTCCAGGTTCCACGGCAGGCCCGCGAAGGCGAAGCGCGTTTCCCCGTCGAGGCCCGTCGAAGCCCGCCTCGTGATCCGGGCGTGGTGCGGGTAGACGGTGACGGCGACGATCGGTGCTTCCAGGGTGCTCGGCATGCCTCCGACGTTAGTCTCTTGACACCTGTTCGGGTGGCCGGAAACCTCAGCTGCGTCTTGCCCGCCCGCCTTTGGGGGTCCTGTGAGAGTCGCCAGGCTCGCCGCCCTGTTCACCGCTGTCCTGGTCCTTCCGGCGACGGCGTTGCCCGCCCAAGCCGACGCTCCGCCGACGCCGGTCTTCAAGGACGGCCAGGCGCAACCGGTGTTCGACCCGGCGGACGTCATCCGGGAGAACGTCTGGGTCACCGCGCCGGTCGACAGCGACCGCGACGGCAAGGACGATCTCGTGCACGCCGAGGTGGTGCGGCCCCGCGCGACCCAGCAGGGGATGAAGGTCCCGGTCGTCTACCAGGCCAGCCCGTACTACGCGGGCGGCAATGACGTCGCGAACCACAACGTCGACGTGGAGCTCTACGTGCCCGGCGCGAAGCGCGTCCCCGCGGGCCCGCGGATCGCGACGAAGACCGTCGGCCCGAACGCGGCGCCGATCAGCTGGCGCTACCAGGACTACTTCACCGCTCGCGGCTTCGCCGTGGTGTACGGGGAGTCGCTCGGCAGCGGCCAGTCCACCGGCTGCCCCAGCACTGGCGACGTCAACGAGACCATCGGCGCGAAATCCGTTGTGGACTGGCTGAACGGCCGCGCGACGGCGCGGGACGCGACGGGCAAGGCCGCGGTCGCGGACTGGAGCACCGGCAAGACCGGCATGACGGGCGTCTCCTACAACGGGACGCTGCCCAACGCGGTGGCCAGCACCGGTGTCGAAGGGCTGGAGACGATCGTCCCGATCGCGGCGATCTCCAGCTGGTACGACTACTACCGCAACGACGGCGCCGTCGTCGCGGCCGGCGGATTCCAGGGCGAGGACGCGGACGTGCTCGCGGACTACGTCTACACCCGCCAGGATCGCGCCGTCTGCCGCCCGCTGATCGACGGTATCGCCGTCGACCAGGACCGGGTGACCGGTGACTACAGTCGTTTCTGGGATGTGCGGAACTACCGCAACGACGTGAACAAGGTGCGAGCCTCGGTGCTCGTGGTGCACGGCCTCGGCGACTGGAACGTCAAGACCGACCAGGGCACCCGCTGGTACGAAATGCTCAAGGCGCGCGGCGTCGAGCACAAGATCTGGCTGCACCAGGCCGGGCACGCCGACCCGTACAGCCTCCGCCGCGACGTCTGGCTCGCCACGCTGAACAAGTGGATGTCGCACTACCTCTACGGCATCGATAACGGCATCGAGCGTGAGCCGAAGGCGACGATCCAACGCGAGGACAAGTCGTGGGTGGACGAGCCGGAGTGGCCGCTGCCCGGGACCCAGGATGTCAAGCTCTACCCGTGGCCCGGTGGTTCCTCGAAGGGCAAGCTCGACACGCGCAACCCCGTTCCGGGCAAGGCCGCCGTCGAGAAGCTGGCCGACGACGCGAGCAAGACGATCGAACAGCTGGCCGACGCGGCCTCGTCGGGCAACCGCCTGCTGTACTCGACCACCGCGGCGAAGCAGCCCGTGCGTCTTTCCGGAACCGTGAAGACCGACCTGTCGCTGTCCTTCGACAGGCCGGCCGCGAACGTGACCGCGGTGCTCCTCGACCGCGCTCCGGACGGGACGGCGAAGGTGATCACCCGGGGCTGGACCGATCCGCAGAACCGGCGCGACCCCGCCCGCACCGACCCGATCACCCCTGGTGAGAACTACAAGGTCGAGGTGGAACTGGTCGCGAAGGACTACCTGCTCGCGGCCGGGCACAAGATCGAGTTCCTGGTGGCCTCCAGCGATCACGACTACACGCTCCGGCCGAAGCCGGGCGCCGGTGTCTCGGTCGAGCTGAACCGCACTTCACTGGTGCTGCCGGTGGCGGGCGGCAAGCCCGCGCTGCGCGCCGCCTTCGGCTGAGCAGGTCCGCACTCCGGGTGCCACGTCCCGCGCGGGACGTGGCACCCGGCGTTTCGGGTGGAAAACGCCGACCCGACCTCGGGCTTGTACGGAAAATGTATTTCCCCCGGCTTTGCTACCGCCCGTCCGGCTTCCCCACCTGATGGAGGTCTCCATGTCCAGGTTGCGCCGTTTCGCAGTGCTCGCCGCGGCCACTGTTCTTCCCGCGCTCGGCCTGACCCTCGCCGGTACGACGCAGGCGTCGGCCGCCCCGAACTTCCAGGTCCCCTTCAAATGCGGCGTCACGGTCACGGCGGCGACGTTCAGCGGGCACAGCCCGGCGAACTCGGTCGACTTCCAGAAGTCGGGGATCACCGGGATGCCGGTGCTGGCGTCCGCGGGCGGCACCGTCACCCGGGTCGCCAACGAGGGCAGCACGAGCTACGGGCGCTGGGTCGAGATCGACCACGGTGGCGGCTGGCGTACCCGGTACGCCCACCTGTCGACCCAGTCGGTCTCGGTCGGCCAGGCCGTCAGCCTCGGCAAGCAGATCGGCACCGCCGGGGCGACCGGCGGGGTGACCGGTCCTCACCTGCACTTCGAAGAGCGGCTCAACGGAGTGGTGCAGAAGGCGGTGCTGAACGGGGTCGCGGTGCCGTACTACGGCCACACCGACTTCACCAGCAAGAACTCGTGCGGTGGCAACCCGTACGAGGCCACCGAGGTGTGCGGCAGCGGGTTCTCGGTCGTCGACTCGCAGGGGCTCGCGAACGGTTCGGGAACGGCGTACCTGCTCTACAACGCTTCGACCCAGGCCAACTGCGTCACCACGCTGAAGGCGGTTTCGCTCGGCACCGCTTCGCCGGTTTCGGCGTTCCTCGAAGTCCAGGGTTCGGCTCGCGTGACCGACTCCGGCAGCTTCACCTACTACGCCGGACCGGTGAAGAAGACGGCCGCCTCGACCTGCGTCAAGTGGGGCGGCTCGGTCGGGTCGAACGCCTACGAGAGCCCCTTCGAACACTGCGGCTGACCCCGCGGGGCCGGGCACTGTAAACCACCCCACCGACAGGATCGGTGTCCCCGCGATCGGTCCCGCGGCGGTTGTCCACAACGGTCCCGGCTGTCCACAGATGTGTCCCGCCCCCACCCAGCGGCCCCATTCCCGCCGCAGGGTGGGGGCATGACCACATCCACCCCGACCGGCAGGACCAAGGTCGATCTGAAGGATCCGGCGGACCTGCTCGCCGCGATCCCGTACCTTCTCGGGTTCCACCCCGAGGACTCCGTCGTCGTCTTCGGCATGCGCGGCCCGGACCGTAAACGGCAGGGCCTCATCATGCGCGTGGACCTGCCGCCGTCGGGCCTGGAACACGACCAGGCGCGGGACCTCGCGGGCAGGCTCGCCCTGACCGGCCACACCGGCGCCACCGTCGCGGTGGTCGGCGGTGGCGCCGCGAACAAGGCGGGACGGCCACCGCGCCGCCGGTTCATCCGGCGCCTGGAAGCTTCGCTGGCCGAGTACGGCATCCCGGTGATGCATCCGGTGTGGGCGCCGCGCATCGCCGCCGAGGTGCGCTGGGGCTGCTACCGGGAAAAGACCTGTGGCGGTCTCCTGCCGGACCCGCGCGACTCGGTGGCCGCCGCGATCGTCACCGGTGCCGGGCAGATCACCCGCGCGAGCCGGGAGGAGCTCGAGCGTCTTTTCGACCCCGTCTCGCCGGAGACGCTCGCCAGACGTGCCGATCTCCTCACCAGGATGGCCGATCCGCCGTGGAACGGCCCGGATCTCGTCCAGGCGGCGGTCGCCGAGGTGAACGCCGCGCTCGCCCGCGCGGACGGCGGCGATCCGGCGATCACCGACGATCAGGCCGTCCGGCTGGCCTGGGCGCTTTCCCTGGTCGAGGTCCGGGGCGCCTGCATGCTCACCGCCGCACCCGCGGACTCACCGCTCGCCCGCACGGCGGAGGACCTCTGGCTCACCCTGGCCCGGGAACTCCCGGCACCCGAAGCAGCCGAGGCGCTCGCCCTGAAAGCGCACGCCGCCTATCTCCGGGGTGACATGGCGACCGCCGGGATCGCCCTGGTCAGGGCCGGCGAAGCCGACCCTGGGCACGGGCTGACGAAGCTGCTGGCCAGGGCTCTGGACGCGATGGTGCCGCCGTCCGACGTGGCCGAGGTGGTCCTGCGGCAGCGAGCCGAAGGAACGCCCGAGATCAGCCTCAGGCGTTCTGGCGGGACCGGGTGAACGCCCAGGCGTCGGCCACGATGCCGTCGAGGTCGGTGCGCTCGGGCTTCCAGCCGAGTTCGTCGCCCGCCCGCTCGCTGGAGGCCACCAGCACCGACGGGTCACCCGCCCGGCGCGGCGCGACCGCGGCGGGGATCTCGTGACCGGTGGTGCGGCGGCACGCCTCGATCACCTCGAGGACCGAGAAACCGGTGCCGCTGCCGAGGTTGTAGATGCGGTGTTCGCCGTCGGCCGCGTGGCGCAGCGCCAGCAGGTGCGCGTCGGCGAGGTCGACCACGTGGATGTAGTCGCGGATGGCGGTGCCGTCCGCTGTCGGGTAGTCGTCACCGAAGATCTGGATCCGTTCGCGGTCCCCGGTGGCGACCTGGAGCACGAGGGGGATCAGGTGGGTTTCCGTGGTGTGCCGTTCGCCGAAGGAGCCGTAGGCGCCGGCGACGTTGAAGTAGCGCAGGCTGACGGCGGCGATGCCGTGGGCGCGCGAGAACGACGTGATCGCGTGGTCGATGGCCAGCTTCGTCGCGCCGTAGGTGTTGGTCGGCTGCGTCGGCGCCGTCTCCGGGATGGGGGAGGACTCGGGCTCGCCGTAGGTGGCCGCGGTGGAGGAGAACACCAGCCGCTTCGTGCCGTGGTCGCGCATCGCTTCGAGCAGGCGAAGCGAGGTCAGGACGTTGCCTTCCCAGTACTTCGCCGGGTCCGTCATCGACTCCCCGACCAGCGACTTGGCGGCGAAGTGGAGGACACCGTCGAAGCCGTCGCCGAGCAGGCGCTGGGCGACCTCGGCGGCGTCGCCCTCGATGAAGGTCGCGTCCGGGTGCACCGCGTCGGCGTGCCCGGTGGAGAGGTCGTCGACCACGGTGACGTCATGCCCGGCCTCGATGAGGCGGGCCGCGCAGACGCTGCCCACATAACCGGCTCCGCCCGTCACCATCAGCTTCAGGGTCTTGGTCGGTTCGTCGGTCACGTTCGCGCCTTTCTGCTGCGGATGCGGTCGCGGCCCAGTGTCCTCGCCCCCGGGCGCCCGCTGTGTCCCGGGGTGCGGACGCGGGCGTCAGGACGGAAGACGCGTGTGCCGGGCTGGAACACGCGGTGCGGAATCCGGCCCCGGTGTGTTCGCCTTCCGAACACGCATGTTCGGTCTCCAAGCACGCGTGTTCCGCCCCCGGACACACGAATCACGCCTAGGCGGCACGGGTCCGACCTCAGGACACCTCGGTCTTACCCCGGGCTAAAGGTCGTCGCGGCCGGCGCCACGCGATGGCACGGCGGTGAACAGCCTGGGGTGGCGCAGATCCGCCGCTTCGTAGGCGGCCTTCACCGCTCGCCCCACGACGTCCAAATCGGACTCGCGGACCAGCGCGATCGCCGAACCACCGAAGCCGCCGCCGGTCATCCGCGCGCCGAGCGCCCCGGCCTCGCGGGCCGAATCGACGGCGAGGTCGAGTTCACGGGTGGAGATCCGGTAGTCGTCGCGCATGCTCACATGCGAGGCGTTCAGCTGAGGGCCGATCTCGGTGATCCGGCCCGCCCGCAGCAGGTTCACGGTGTCGAGGACGCGCTGATTCTCCGTCACCACGTGGCGCACCAGCGGCACGAGTTCGCCCGGAAGCTTGGCGAGCGCGGTGTCCAGCCCGTCGACGCCGATGTCCCTCAGCGCCTTCGCCTCGAGCAGTTCCGCGGCGCGCTCGCAGCCCCGCCGGCGTTCGCCGTAGCCGCCCTCGGCGTGCGAATGCTTCGTGCGGGTGTCCATGATCAGGATCCGGACGCCGGATTCCTCCAGCGGGAACGGCACCTGCTCCATCTCGCCGGAGCGGACGTCGAGGAACAGCACGTTCGATTCCGTGCAGCACAGGGAAGCGGTCTGGTCGAGCAGACCGGTCGGCGCCCCGACGAAGTCGTTCTCCGAACGCTGCACCCAGCGGGCCACCTCGCGCAGGCTCGGCGAACCCTCGCCGGTCCCCGGTGTTATGCCCGCCAGCCCCAGCAGTGCGAGCGCGACGGCGCATTCGAGCGCGTGGGAGGAGGACAGTCCCGCCCCCGAGGGCACGTCCCCCGCGATCACCATGTCCGCGCCGCCGCCGAGGCCCTGGTCACGAAGGACCCACGCGACCCCCGCCGGGTACGCGGCCCACCCTTCGACCGAGCCTGGCCGCAGATCGGCGATGGTGAGCGGGCCGGATTCCTGAACCCTGCCGTCCGAGCCGAGGGTGGCCACGGTCAGCACACCGTCCTCGCGCGGGGTCGCCGCGGCGGCGAGCCGGTGCGGGAGGGCGAAAGGCAGCACGAAACCGTCGTTGTAGTCGGTGTGCTCGCCGATCAGGTTCACCCGGCCCGGCGCGGACCAGACCCCTGCCGGAGCCCGGCCGTGGAGGGTCCGGAAGGTCTCCGCGGCGTCGGACGCGGCGCTCACCTGGCCTGCGCCAGCACGGCGTGCAGCGCCGACACGGGTACCTGGGCGGTGCTGCTCCCGCCGGTGACCTCGATGGTCCCGCCGGGTGCCGTCTTGCCGACCTTGACCCGGCTGCCGGGCACGATGCCGACCGACTTGAGCTCCGTCATCAGCGTCTCGTCCAGCTGCACGTGCTCGGCGATACGGCGGATCTCGACCTCGCCGCCACCCATGCGGGCGAACTCGTCGAGACGCACGAGGTCGGCTTCGGCCGGCGGGGCGGGATCGCCGTCGCCGAGCTTGTCCAGCCCCGGGATCGGGTTGCCGTAGGGGGACGTGGTGGGGTGGTCGAGCAGTTTGACCAGCTTGCGCTCGACGGCCTCGCTCATCACGTGTTCCCAGCGGCAGGCTTCGTTGTGAACGTGCTCCCACTCCAGGCCGATGACATCGACCAGGAGGCGCTCGGCCAGCCGGTGCTTGCGCATGACCGCGATGGCGAGTTCGCGACCGTGTTCGGTCAGCTGCAGATGCCTGTCGTCCGCGACCACGACCAGCCCGTCGCGTTCCATCCTGGCGACGGTCTGGCTCACTGTCGGGCCGCTCTGCTGCAGCCGCTCCGCGATCCGGGCCCGCAGCGGGACGACCCCTTCTTCTTCGAGCTCGTAGATGGTACGCAAGTACATCTCTGTGGTGTCGATGAGATCGTTCACGCTGTCCCCTTCGTCCGCGTTGCTCATCGTAGTCGCTGGCACTGACAGCGACGCAGGCGTGGGGAGAACAAGCGCCGAGGCGGGAAAAGTCCCCCAAGCTGGGCATGGAGCCGTGAGGCACGGAAAGATGGGCGCATGCGCCCCATGATCACCACCAGCGAACTCGCCGCGCGGCTCTCCGGGCCGGAATCGGCACGCTCCGTAGTCCTCGACGTCCGCTGGCGCCTCGCCGGCCCGCCCGGCGCCGACTCCTACCGTGAGGCACATCTCCCGGGCGCGGTGTACGTCGACCTCGACACGGCGCTCGCCGGGGAGCCGGGTGACGGGGGCCGCCATCCGCTGCCCGAACCGGAAACACTGCAGCGGCACCTGCGGGCGGCCGGGGTCCGCGCCGGTCACCCGGTCGTGGTCTACGACGACTCGGACGGGTCGGTCGCCGCCAGGGCGTGGTGGCTGCTGCGCTGGGCCGGGCACGCCGAGGTCGCCGTGCTGGACGGCGGGTTCGCCGCCTGGGCCGAGGAAGAGCGCCCGCTCACCGACGAGGTCCCTTCGCCCGCGGAGGGCGACATCGTCGTGAAGCCCGGCGGCATGCCGGTGCTGGACGCGGCCGAGGCCGCCGAGCTCGCCAGGGACGGGCTGCTCTTCGACGCCCGGGCGAGGCCGAGGTACGCGGGGGAGACCGAGCCGATCGACCCGCGCGCCGGGCACATCCCCGGCGCGGTCAACGCGCCCTTCTCCGGGCACCTCGGGGAGGACGGTCGTTGGCGCGACGCCTCGGAACTGGCCGAACGCTTCGAAGGGCTCGGCGTGACCCCGGAGACCCCGGTCGGTGTCTACTGTGGATCGGGCGTCACCGCCTCGTCCGTCGTGCTCGCGCTCGAGGTCGCCGGTCACCCCGCGCCCGCGGCGCTGTACGCGGGTTCGTGGTCGCACTGGTCCCGTGATCCGGAGCGCCCGGTGGCCACGGGGGATCTGCCGGGTTGACCCGCGGGCGGTCCGGAACGCCGCACGAGCCGCTTCCGGGCACTAGAGTTCGCACTATGCGAGCACCGGCCGTCGTATGGGACTCCTCGCTGCTGGGTTACGACCTCGGCGGCGAGCATCCGTTCAACCCGGTGCGCCTCGAACTGACCATCCGGCTCGCCACCGAACTCGGCGTGCTCGACGGGGTCGAACTGCTCGTCCCCGGCCGGGCGGCCGAAGACGAGCTGCGCCGCGTGCACCTCGGCGAGTACATCGAGGCCGTCCGGCAGGCGCCGATGACCGGTGCCGATTTCGCGCACGGCCTCGGCACCGAGGACAACCCGGTGTTCACCGGGATGCACGAGGCCTCCGCACTGGTCGTCGGCTCGACGCTGCTGGCCGCGCGGAAGATCGCCGAGGGCGAGGCGACCCGGGCGGTGAACATCGCGGGCGGGCTGCACCACGCGATGCCGGGCAAGGCGTCGGGTTTCTGCGTCTACAACGATTGTTCGGTGGCGATCTCGTGGTTGCTGGACCACGGTTTCGACCGCGTCGCCTACGTCGACACCGACGTCCACCACGGCGACGGTGTGCAGACGGCGTTCTACGACGACCCCCGGGTGCTGACCGTGTCCCTGCACCAGCACCCGTTCACGCTGTGGCCGGGCACGGGCTACTCGGCGGAGATCGGCAAGGGCGGGGCCGAGGGCACCGCGGTCAACCTGCCGCTACCGCCCGGCACCCGCGACGGCGGCTGGCTGCGGGCGTTCGAGGCGGTGGTGCCGTCGCTGCTGGAACAGTTCCGGCCGCAGATCCTCGTCACCCAATGCGGCGTCGACTCGCACGAGGAAGACCCGCTGGCGGACCTCTCGCTCTCGGTGGACGGCCATCGCGCCATCTACCGGCGGCTGCGTGAACTGGCCGAGGCGCACGCCGGCGGCCGCTGGCTTGCCGTGGGCGGCGGTGGCTACCAGCTGATCCGGGTGGTGCCGCGGTCCTGGACCCATCTGCTCGCCACCGTGCTCGACCGCGACGTCGACCCGGCGACGGCGCTGCCGCCGAACTGGGTCGCGTCGATCTCCAGGGCGGCGCCGAAAGCCGAGATCCCGGCCGGCATGTCCGACGGCCGCGAGACCGTGTTCGTCCCGTGGGGAGACGGAGAGGACGAACCGGTCGACATCGCCATCCGCGACACCCGCCGCGCGATCTTCCCGCTGCACGGCCTCGATCCGGACGATCCGAGGGACTGACATGGCCAGTGAGGACATCAAGCGCGACCCCTACGACTACCCGCGTGAGTGGGAGGCCGACGTCCTGCTCTCCGACGGCGGCACGGTGCATCTGCGCCCGGTGATCCCGAGCGACGCCGACGGGCTCGTCGCCTTCCACGGCCGGTTGTCCGAACGCACCCGGTACTTCCGGTACTTCGGCGCCTATCCGCGGATCCCGCAGCGGGACCTCGAACGGTTCTCGGTCGTCGACCACCACGACAGGGTCGCCTTCGTCGCGTTGCTGGGCGACGACATCGTCGCGGTCGGCCGGTACGAACGGCTCGAACACGGACCGTCGGCCGAGGTCGCGTTCGTCGTCGACGACGCACACCAAGGCCGGGGACTCGGGTCGATCCTGCTGGAGCACCTTGCCGCCGCCGCGTCGGAATCCGGGCTGCGCCGCTTCGTCGCCGAAGTACTCGCCGAGAACGCCGCGATGGTCCGCGTGTTCCGTGACGCGGGCTACCAGGTCAGCCGCGAGATCGAGGAAGGCGTGCTGCACCTGGAGTTCGACATCGACCCGACCGAGGAGTCGCTCGCGGTCGCCCGTTCCCGGGAACAGGCCGCCGAGGCGCGCAGCGTGCACAACCTGCTGCACCCGAAGTCGGTCGCGGTGATCGGCGCGTCCACCGATCCGACGAAGATCGGCTACGTCGCTCTCACCAACCTGCTCAGCGCCGACTTCGCCGGCACGGTCTACCCGGTCAACCCGGAGCACAAGTCCGTCCGCGGTGTCCGTGCCTATCCGTCCGTCGTGGACATTCCCGACGCCGTCGACCTCGCGCTGGTCGCCGTGCCCGCCGAGGCCGTCGAGTCCGTTTTGGACGGTGCGCTGGCCAAAGGGGTCAAGACCCTCCTGATCGTCTCGGCCGGGTTCGCCGAGGCCGGACCGCACGGGCTGCACGCCGAACTGAGGCTGGTCGGGGAGGCCAGGGCGCACGGGATGCGGGTCGTCGGCCCGAACGCGCTGGGCGTGCTCAACACCGACGCCTCGGTCCGGCTCAACGCCACCCTCGCGCCCCGTCTCCCCGCACGCGGCCGCACCGGGTTCTTCTGCCAGTCCGGCGCGCTGGGAACCGCGATCCTCGCCGACGCCGAGGCGCGCGGTCTCGGGCTTTCGACGTTCGTCTCGGCGGGGAACCGGGCCGACGTCTCCGGCAACGATCTGCTCCAGTACTGGGAGACCGATCCGGCGACCGACCTCGTCCTGCTGTACCTGGAATCGTTCGGCAACCCGCGCAAGTTCGCGCGCCTCGCGCGGCGGCTGGCGCGGACGAAGCCGGTGGTGGCGGTGAAATCCGGCAGGCACGCCGTCCGCCCGCAGCTCGCCGCGACGTCGGCGGAGGTCGACGAGTCCAGTGTCCAGGCCCTGTTCGAACAAGCGGGCGTCGTCCGCGTCGACACGCTCGCGCAACTCTTCGACACCGCGCTGGTCTTCGCCCATCAGCCGCTGCCTGCCGGGCCGCGGATCGCCATCGTGGGCAACTCCAGTGCCATCGGGTTGCTCGCCGCCGACACCGCGCGGGCGCACGGCCTCCGCCTGACCGCCGACCCGGTCGACGTCGGGCCGCAGGCGAGCCCGGAGGAATTCGCCGCCGCCGTGCGCGAAGCACTCAACTCGCCGGAGACCGACGCGCTCGTCGTGGTCTTCGTGCCGCCGCTCGCGATCCCGGGCGCCGCCTACGCCCGCGCGCTGCGGGAGGCCGTCGTCGAGATGGACAAGAACAAGCCGATCGTGTCGACCTTCCTCGCCGTCGAGGGGGTGCCGGACGAACTGGCCGTGTTGTCCGAGGACGGCGTCCCGACGCGGGGTTCGGTCCCGTCGTACCCCAGCCCCGAACGCGCGGTGAACGCGCTCGCGCGAGTCGTGCGCTACGCCGCCTGGCGGCAGCGGCCACAGGGCAACCTGGTGCGTCCCGCCGGACTGCACGCCGAGCAGGCGCAGGTGATCGTCGGCGAACTGCTGGCGGCGGAGGACGGCAAGACGACGTTGCTCTCCGACGACGACGTGGTCCGGCTCCTGGGCTGCTACGGCATCGACGTCGTCCCGTTCCGGGTCGTGACGTCCGCGGACGAAGCGGTGAAAGCGGCCGAGGACCTGGGATTCCCGGTCACCCTCAAGGCCGTCGACGAACGGCTGCGCGGCAGGCCGGACCTCGCCGGGGTGCGGCTCGATCTGTCCTCTGTGGACGGAGTGCGCCGGGCGTACCTCGATCTGCGGGAGATCTCCGGTGACGACGAGGTCTACGTCCAGCGGATGGCGCCGAAGGGCATCTCGTGCGTGATCGGGCTGCAGGACGACCCGTCGTTCGGCACGCTCGTGTCGTTCGGTCTCTCCGGATTGGTCAGCACGCTGCTGGGGGACCGGGCCTACCGCGCGGTCCCGCTCACCGACGTCGACGCCGCCACGCTGCTGCGCGAACCGCGGACGTCGCCGCTGCTCACCGGGTATCGCGGTGACGAACCGGCGGATCTGGCCGCGCTCCAGGACATCGTGCTACGCGTCGCGGCGCTGGCCGAGGACAATCCTGAGGTCCGCTCGATGACGCTCGACCCGATCCTGGCCTCCCCGGACGGCGCTTTCGTCGCCAACGCCCGGATCGTGCTGGGCCCGCCGCCGTCCCGTCCCGACACCGGGCCGCGGCGGCTGCGGCCGATCAACGCCCCTGCCTGAGCTCGGTCGAATCCCACTCCTGGGGTGAGCGGGCCGCGAGTTCGGTGTCGTGGCCCGCGAACGCGGCGATATCGGCCGGGATCGAGATGGTCGTGGATCGCGTGCGGAAGAGCGGCCGCGCCGTGGTGCCCAGGGCCGCGTGACGCAGGGTCTTGCCGAAGAACGCCGAGAGCCGGGCTCGCTGTTCGGCGACGCTCCGCGCCGGATCGATGGTGCCGACGAACGCGGCCGGGGCGTTGCCCAATTGCGGCAACAGCGTCTGGTAGTCGGTGAAGCTGAAGTGCTCGCCGTCCGGTAGCCGCACCTCGCGGGTCCAGCCGCGCTGATTGCGGAGGAACTTTTGCCAGGACGCGTCCGACGCGGCGCTGTGGTCGCCGGCGCTCATCAGCAGGAACGGCCGGTCCAGCCCCTCGTCGGCGACGCGGCCGAAGATCCGCTGCGACTGCGAGTGGGCCATGCTGCCGTCGAGGTCCGCCCCGGCGACGATGCGCCGGTCGGTGACCATAGTCTCGCCCGCGGTGAACCCGCCGGCGGAGTGGCCGAACATGCCGACCTGGGTCAGGCGGAGTGAATCGAGGACGAAGCGCGTGTCCTGGACGCGGGTCTCGATCACCCTCTTCGACACTTCGATACTCGACGGCGGCAAGGCCTTCTTCGCGACGCGGCCACCGGGGAACTCGACCGCTTCCGCTTCGTGGGTGTGGTCGATGGCCACGACGACGTAACCCTCGCTCGCGAGCTGTTCCTGGTGCGTGGTGCCATGCGAACGCGACAAGGTGCCGCCGGGCGAATACAGCACGACAGGTCGCTTGCCGCCGATCGCGGGCGCGCCGATCCGGGAGTGGGTGGGGAACCGGTAGTCGAGCTGATCCGCCGCCATGCCCAGTTTGACGGCGTCGCCTTCGGCCACCACCTTCGCGACACCCGGCGCCATGTACGGCGCTTTCGGCTTGTTGCTCGGCAGTGCCGGATACCGGACGGTGACCATCAGTTCCCGCGCGAGGCCGGGAACCCACGGGTCCTGACGGGAGTGGTCGATCAGGTGGAGATCAGTGGTGCCGACCACGTAAGGGCCTGTCGGCGCGGGAAGGCTCAACCGTACGGGGGCCGCCGACGCGGACGGCGCGAGGAGGACGGCGGGCAGGGCGAGAGCGGTGGCGAGGACGCCGATCCGGCGCGGGGTTCGTTTCATGGCACCGAACGTAGGCAGCGGAACGGTGCCGGGACATCGGGAAGATCACCGGTGCCGACCCTGGGATCAGTCCCGGGGGTAGCGCATCTCCCGCGCCGCCGCGGAACCCTCGGCCGCCAATTCCCGCTTGAGCACCTTGTGCGTCGCGGTCCGCGGCAGCTCGCCGATCACCCGCACGAACCGAGGCCACTGCTTCGGCCCGAGATCACCTTGCGCGGCAACGAAAGCGGCGAACTCGTCCGCGTCGATCGGCGACCCGCAGACCAGCGCGGCCATCACCTGGTCGCCCACCCGCGGATCCGGAACGCCGTACACGGCGACCTCGCTGACGGCGGGATGCCGCAGGAGCGCGCGTTCGATCGGGGCGGTGCCGAGGTTCTCGCCGTCGACACGCAGCCAGTCACCGAGCCGTCCCGCGAAGTAGCAGTAGCCGTCCGAGTCGAGGTAGGCCAGGTCGCCGGTGTGGTACATCCCGTCGCGCATCCGCTCGGCCTCGGCCGCCGGATCGCCGTAGTAGCCGGCGAAGAAGCCGGGACCGCCGGTGTTGACCAGTTCGCCGACCGCCTCGGCGGCGTTGAGCAGTTTCCCGCCCGCGTCGAATTCCGCCGGGGGACAGGGTTTCCCGGTTTCCGGGTCGAGGACGGCGACACCGTCGAGCAGGCGGCCGAGCGAACCGGCCGGAGTGGTGGCGTCCCTTCCGAAATTCACGCCGCCCTCGGTCGAACCGAACGCGTCGACCACGTGGCAGCCGAATCGCGCGCCGAAAGCGGCGAGGTCGGCCTCCGCGCCTTCGTTGCCGTAGACCAGTTTCAACGGGTTGTCGGCGTCGTCGTCCTGCGCGGGAGTGGTGAGCACATAGGACAGCGGTTTGCCGACGTAGTTGGCATAGGTCGCCCCGAACTTCCGGACGTCCGGGAGGAAACCGGAGGCGGAGAACCGCCGCC
Organism: Amycolatopsis decaplanina DSM 44594; assembly: GCF_000342005.1. Taxonomy (GTDB): domain Bacteria; phylum Actinomycetota; class Actinomycetes; order Mycobacteriales; family Pseudonocardiaceae; genus Amycolatopsis; species Amycolatopsis decaplanina. The sequence goes on along the minus strand of NZ_AOHO01000071.1, from coordinate 279,990 downwards.
GCAGCGCGATCCCAGCGCCCGCGGCGAGTCCGACCGACCAGCCCGCCATGATGGCGTTGGAGTGGAACATCGGCATCGACATGTACACGTTGTCCTGTGTGGACAGACCGAACCTGGTGGCCAGCATCTCGCCGGGATAGGCGATCTTGCCGTGCGTGCACCGGACGGCCTTCGGGGCGCCGCTGGTGCCGGAGGTGAAGATCAGCATGAGCAGGTCCTCGGGCTTCGCGGCCGCGGGGACGACGGCCTCCCGCGCCGGTTCGAGATCGCCCAGCGGCAGCACTGGCACAGCGGCCTCGGACAGCAGCGAAAGGTACTTCTCCTCGGCGAACACCAGCTCGCAGTCGGCCAGCGCGACGTCGCGGGCCAGCGCCGCGCCCCGGCGCGCCGGGTTCAGGCCGACCAGCACGTGCCCCGAGAGCGCCGCGCCGCCGAGCAGGAACGAGAACTCGGGGACGTTGTCCGCGAGCAGCCCGAAATGCCCGCCGGGACGCAGGATCCCGGTGAGCGCGGCCGCGTATCCGGCGCAGGCCCGGACGTGTTCGGCCCAGGACCAGCGCCGGTCTTCGAACAGTAGCCCGGTCGAGTGGTCCTCCGCCCTGGCGAGCAGGAGTTCCGTGACCGTGGGGGTCATGCCGGGTCCGCGGCCAGGAGATCGCCGAGCCCCCGCAGCTGCGCGGTCGCCCCGCCCAGGATGAATTCGAGCCGCTTCGCCGCGACGAAGTAACGATGCAGCGTGTGGTCGACGTCGATGCCGACCCCGCCATGGATGTGCACGGCGGTGTGCGCGACGCGATGTCCGGCCTCGGCCGCCCAGAACTTCGCCGTCGCGACCTCCTCGGCCGACGGCAGGCCTTCGCTCAGCCGCCAGGCGGCCTGCCACAACGACAGCCGGACGGCTTCGACGTCGACGTAGCCGTCGGCGAGCCGCTGCCGCACCGCCTGGAAACTCCCGATGAGGTGGCCGAACTGCTTGCGCTCCCGCGCGTACGCCGCGGTCAGCTCCAGCGCCCGTTCGACGACGCCGAGCTGCTGCGCGCAGACGCCGATCGTGCCCCGCAGCCGCAGCCATTCGCCGATGTCGCCCAGTGAGGCCGTGGCCTTCGCGCCGGACAGTTCGACGAGCGCCGCGTCGGCGTGGTCGACGGTCCGCTGCGGTGAGACGGTCACCGAGTCCCGGTCGAGCAAGAACACCTGACGACCGCCGTCGATGGCGGCTTCGACGAGGAACCCGTGCGCGAAAGCGCCCGAAGGCACCGCGGTCTGCGCGCCGGTCAGGCGCCAGCCGTCGCCGTCGGCCTCGGCGGTGAAACCACACGGCACGCCGTAATCCGGCAGCGCCACCGCGAGGACGTGGTCGCCGCGCAGGATCGGGACGACCCAGCGCTCCGCGAGCCGCCCGTCCCCGAATTCCGTGACCGCCGCCGCGCCCATGACGACCGACGTCAGATACGGCACGGGCGCGACCGCGCGGCCGATCTCGGCCAGGACGGAACACTGCTCGAGCAGGCCGAACCCGCCGCCGCCGACCGACTGCGGCAGCGCGGCGTCGAGCACCCCGGCCTGGGCCAGCGCAGTCCACAGTGGAGCGTCGAATCCGCCGGAACCGTGCGGCCCCAGTACCTCGGGGGTGACCTTGTCCGTCAGGATCCGGCGCGTGAGCGACGCGAGATCCCGCTGCGCTTCGGTGTGTGTGAAGTCCATGAGGTGTCTCCTAGCGCGTGACGGGCAGGCCGAGGGCGGTCGCGGCGATCATGTCCCGCTGGATCTCGTTGGCGCCGCCGCCGAAGGTGAGGATCAGCGACGAGCGGTGCAGCCGTTCGATCCGGCCGCGCAGCAGGGCGCCGGGGGAGCCGTCACGGACCACGGCGCCCGCTCCGAGGATCTCCATCATCAGCCGGTAGGCCTCGGTCGCGAACTCCGTGCCGAACACCTTGGTCGCCGACGCCTCCTCGGGGCCCAGCTCGCTGCTCGCGGCCGCCCAGGCGATCCGCCAGTTCCGCAGTTTCAGGTACTCGGCGTGCGTGTGGATCCGCGCCAGGTGCAGCCGCACCCACGGCTGGTCGACGACGCGGGAGCCGTCGGGCAGTTTCGTGGTCTGCGCCCAGTTCAGCACCTCGCGCAGCGACGTCTGGATCGGTGCTGCCGAGGTCAGCGCGACCCGTTCGTGGTTGAGCTGGTTCGTGATGAGCGGCCAGCCCTCGTTCTCCCCGGCGACCCGGGAGGTCACCGGGACGCGCACGTCGTCGTAGTAGGTCGCGCTCGTGCCCGGCCCGGCGACCGTGTGCACCTTCGTCCAGGAGAAGCCGGGGGCCGACGTCGGCACGATCAGCATGCTCAGGCCCTTGTGCCGGTGCGCCTCGGGGTCGGTGCGGGCGGCCAGCCAGATGTAGTCGGCGTACTCGATCAGGCTCGTCCACATCTTCTGGCCGTTGATGACGTAGTCGTCGCCGTCGCGGATCGCGCGGGTGCGCAGGGCCGCCAGGTCGGTCCCCGCGCCCGGTTCGGAGTAGCCGATCGCGAAGTGCAGTTCTCCGGCGGCGATCTTCGGCAGGTAGAACGCTTTCTGTTCTTCGGTGCCGTAGCGCATGATGGTCGGCCCTACGGTGTTCACCGTGAGGAACGGGACGGGCACCCCCGCCGCGGCCGCCTCGTCGGTGAAGATGAGCTGGTCGAGCATCGGCCGGTCCTGGCCGCCGTACTCGCGGGGCCAGCCGATCGCGAGCCAGCCCGAACTGCCGAGTTCGCGGACGATCTCCTTGTACACCAGGCCGTTGCCGTACTCGCCGCCGTCGCCGGCCAGGGCTTCACGGCGTTCGGGGGTCATCAGCCCGGCGAAGTACTCCCGGAGTTCCCCGGCCAGTGCCCGCTGCTCCGGCGTGTAGTCGATCCGCATCCGTCACCTCTGCCGTCGGTGCTCGTTACTGGTGCCATGGCCGCTCGCGGCGGTAGGGTAGAACCTGTTCTAGTTGTACCAGGTGTGGCGGCGAGGAGGGAATATGGAGATCGACGTCGATCGCTCGCTGTGCGAGGCGAACGCGATCTGTGTCGGCTTCGCGCCGGAGGTCTTCGATCTCGATGACGACGAGGAGCTCGTCCTCGCGTCGGCCGAAGTTCCGCAGAATCAAGTAGAACGTGTTACTCAAGCTGTGGCGAGCTGTCCGAAAAATGCCCTGCTCATACGTGGTTAGCACCGTTTATTTGATGCTTGCATCGGGCAAGAACAGATTCTAGTGTGTGCGGAGAGGCAAGGAGGCCCGGAGTGAGTTTGGACGGCAAGACGGCCATCGTGACCGGGGCCGGCGCGGGACTCGGCCGGGCCGAGGCGCTGGCGCTGGCCGCCGCGGGAGCGTCGGTGGTGGTCAACGACGTGTCGGTCGCGGCGCGGGCGGTGGCCGACGAGATCGAGGCCGAGGGCGGCAAGGCCGTCGCGGTCACCGGCGACGTCTCGGAGTCCGCGACAGCGGACGCGCTGCTCACCGCCGCCGTCGACCACTTCGGCGGACTGCACGTCCTGGTCAACAACGCCGGCGTGTTGCGCGACCGGATGCTGTTCTCGATGTCCGACGACGAATGGGACACCGTGCTCCGGGTCCATCTGCGCGGGCACTTCCTGCTTTCGCGCAATGCCGGGGCGTACTGGCGAGACAAGTCCAAAGTAGACGGCGCGCCGGTGTACGGCCGGGTGGTCAACACCGCGTCGGAGTCGTTCCTGCTCGGCGCCCCCGGGCAGCCGAACTACGGCGCGGCCAAGGCGGGCATCGCCGCGCTCACCGTCTCCACCGCGCGCGGCCTTTCCCGCTACGGCGTCCGCGCCAACGCGATCTGCCCCCGCGCCCGCACGGCGATGACCGAAGCGGTCTTCGGAGCCGACGCGCCGGAAGGCATCGACCCGCTTTCGGTCGACCATGTAGCGCCGTTCGTGTCCTTTCTCTGCTCGCCCGAGGCCGATCGCGTCAACGGCCAGGTGTTCCTCGTCTACGGCGGGATGGTCGCGCTGATGCGGCCGCCGTCGGTGGAACAGCGGTTCGACACCGTCAACGGCACCTGGACCACCGAAGAACTCGTCGCATGCGTGGGCGGCTACTTCGCCGACCGCGACCCGGAACGGATGTTCTCCGCGTCCGAGATCATGTCGCTGCCGTGAACAACAGGAACAGGTGTGGATGACGATGGGCAGGCTCGACGGCAAGGTAGCGCTGATCACCGGTGGGGCCCGCGGGCAGGGCGAGGCGGCCGCGCGGCTGTTCGTCGCCGAGGGCGCGCGCGTGGTGATCGCCGACATCAACGACCTCGACGGCAAGAAACTCGCCGCCGATCTCGGCGAGTCGGCCGTCTACCAGCACCTCGACGTCAGCGACGAGGCCGGATGGGACGCCGCGATCGAGCGCACCGTCTCGGAGTTCGGCCCGCCGACGGTGCTGGTCAACAACGCGGGCATCCTGCACTTCTCGGAACTCGGCAAGACCACGCTCGCCGATTACGAACGCGTCATCCGGGTCAACCAGATCGGGGCGTTTCTCGGGATGCGTTCGGTCGTTGAACCGATGACCGGGGCCGGAGGCGGCTCCATCGTCAACGTGTCCTCAGTCGAAGGGCTCGCCGGGATGCCGTTCCTCGTCGCCTACACCGCGAGCAAGTTCGCGATCCGCGGGATGACCAAGGTCGCCGCGCTCGAACTCGGCGCGAAGAACATCCGGGTCAATTCGGTTCATCCCGGCGCGATCGACACCCCGATGGTCGCCGCCGCCGCGGGCGGGCAGAAAGTCGACATGTCGTGGGTGGGAAAGAAGGTCGCCCTCGGCCGCGTCGGGCAGCCGGAGGACATCGCGAAACTCGTCTTGTTCCTGGCCAGTGACGAAAGTTCGTACAGCACGGGCGCGGAGTTCGTCGCCGACGGCGGCGCCACGGCGACGCACGCACTCAAGTTCTGAACCGGAGGTGCCGAGAGAGCAAAGTGAACACCGCTAACGCAATGGGGCGTTGACAGGTGGAGTAAGACTCGGGGCAGGCGACTGGGAGGTTCTGTGGGAGCGACGATGTCCGTCCCCGGTACGGGTGCGCTCACACAGGTCGGAAGGCTCGCGACCCTGTCGTGGGAAGTCCTGCGCGCGATCTTCAAACGCCCGTTCCAGTTCCGTGAATGGATCCAGCAGTGCTGGTTCTTCGCCAGTGTCACCATCCTGCCGACGGCGCTCGTGGCGATCCCGTTCGGTGCGGTCATCGCCTTGCAGCTGGGATCGCTGACGCAGCAGATCGGCGCGCAGTCGTTCACCGGCGCGGCGAGCGCGCTCGCGATCGTGCAGCAGGCGAGCCCGCTGATCACCGCGCTGCTGGTGGCGGGCGCGGGCGGCAGCGCGGTCTGCGCCGACATCGGCGCCCGCAAGATCCGCGAAGAGATCGACGCGATGGAGGTCCTCGGGGTCAACCCGATCCAGCGCCTGATCGTGCCCCGCGTGCTCGCCGCGATCGTGGTTTCGGTGCTGCTGAACGGTTTGGTCAGCGTCGTCGGTGTGCTCGGCGGCTATTTCTTCAACGTCGTCATGCAGGGCGGCACCCCGGGCGCGTACCTCGCCAGCTTCAACGCGCTCGCTCAAGTACCGGATTTGTGGATCAGCGAGATCAAGGCGCTCCTCTACGGTTTCGTCGCCGGGGTGGTCGCGGCGTTCCGCGGGCTGAACCCGGCGGGCGGGCCGAAAGGCGTCGGCGACGCGGTGAACCAGGCCGTGGTCATCACGTTCCTGCTGCTGTTCCTGATCAACGTCGTGCTGACGGCGATCTACCTGCGCATCGTGCCGCCGAAGGCGATGTGACATGGCAGGCGAACCCGCTGTTTCGGACCGGACGCTCGAGATCATCGCGCGTCCAGGCGCGATGCTGGAAGGCTTCGGCGGCCAGCTGTCGTTCTACTTCCGGGCGCTGGCCTGGACCCCGCGCACGATCCGGCGCTACGGCCGCGAGATCTTCCGCCTGCTGACCGAAGTCAGCTTCGGCACGGGCGCGCTCGCGGTGATCGGCGGGACGCTCGGCGTGATGATCGGGATGACGCTGTTCACCGGGCTCATCGTCGGCATGCAGGGCTACTCGGCGCTGAACCAGCTCGGCACGGCGGCGCTGACCGGGTTCATCTCGGCCTACTTCAACACCCGCGAGGTCGCGCCGCTTTCGGCCGGGCTCGCGCTTTCGGCCACCGTCGGCTGCGGGTTCACCGCGCAACTCGGCGCGATGAAGATCTCCGAAGAGATCGACGCGCTCGAAGTGATGGGCGTGCCGAGCCTGCCCTACCTCGTGACGACGCGGGTGATCGCCGGCGTCAGCGCGGTCATCCCGCTCTACGCCGTCGGCCTGCTCTCGTCCTATCTCGCCTCGCGGCAGATCACCATCTGGCTCTACGGTCAGTCCGCGGGCACCTACGACCATTACTTCACGCTGTTCCTGCCACCCGAGGACGTGCTCTGGTCGTTCCTCAAGGTGATCATCTTCAGCGTGCTCGTCATCCTGTCGCATTGCTACTACGGCTACACCGCCAGCGGTGGGCCCGCCGGGGTCGGCGTCGCGGTCGGCCGGGCGGTGCGGACGTCGATCGTGCTGATCTCGGTTCTCGACTTCTTCCTGAGCCTCGCGATCTGGGGCGCCACCACGACAGTGAGGATTTCCGGGTGAACAGGGGGATTCTGCTGCGGCGGCTCCGGCACCAGGTGCTGGGGCTGATCTTCCTCGTGGTGGTCGTGCTGTTCTTCGTCACCACCATCGCCTTCTACCAGAAGGCCTTCACCACGGTGACCCTGGTGAAACTGGAGACCGACCGGATCGGCAACCAGATGCGCGAGGGCGCGGACGTCAAGGTGCGGGGGATGGTCGTCGGCGAGGTGCGGTCGATCCAGGCCCACGGTGATCGCGCCACGATGGACCTCGCACTGCAGCCGGACAAGACATCGGTCATCCCGTCGAACGTGTCCGCGCGGCTGTTGCCGAAGACGCTGTTCGGCGAGCGCTATGTGGCTTTGCAAGTCCCTGAGAAACCCGAGCGGCACATCGCCGAGGGTGACGTCATCCCGCAGGACCGCAGCAGCAGCGCGATCGAGCTGGAAACCGTGCTCGGCAACGTGATGCCGTTGCTGCAGGCCGTTCAGCCGGAGAAGATGGCCAGCACGCTCAACGCCGTCGCGTCCGCTTTGGACGGTCAGGGCAAGCAGCTCGGCTCGACGCTGGCGGGGCTTTCGGACTACCTCGGCAAGGTGAACCCGTCGCTGCCCGATCTCAAGGCCGACATCACCGGACTCGCCGACGCGGCCGCGATCTACGACAAGGCCGCGCCGGATCTGCTGGCCGCGCTGTCGGATCTGACCACCACGAGCAAGACCCTGGTCGAGAGCCAGCGCGGTCTCGCCGATGTCTACTCGACGGTGACCGCCGCATCGATCGACCTGACGAGCTTCCTGAAAGTGAACCAGGACAACCTGATCCGGCTCACCACCAGCCTCCAGCCTACTTTGGACGTCCTCGCGAAGTACGCGCCGGAGTATCCGTGCCTGCTCAAGCAGCTCGCCGGATCGGTGCCACGCGCGGAACTCGCGTTCGGCAAGGGCACCGCGCATCCCGAGGTCAGCCGGGTGACGATCGAGTTCACGCCGAGCCGGGGCAAGTACCTGCCCGGTGTCGACGAGCCGAAGTACAACGACAAACGCGGCCCTCGGTGTTATCCGGAGGTGCCGCCGCCGGGCCGGTGGCCGCAGTATCCGCCGGACGGCGCGATCGACGACGGGTCCTCGAAACCCGCGCCGCCGCGCGACCCCGACGGCACCCTGCCCTCGAACGGGACCTTGCCCGCGGGCGGGAGCGCGGGCGGATCGGTGGTGAACACGCCGGACGAGCAGCGGCTGATCGACCTGCTCGTGTCACCGGCGATGGGCACGACGCCGGATCAGGTGCCCAACTGGGGCAGCCTGCTGGTCGGGCCGCTGTACCGCGGGGCGGAGGTGGAACTCAGGTGAGTTATGACGTGAACGTGCGGTGGGTGGTCGGCCGCTGCTTCGGGCTCGGGCACAGTTTGGCCTCGCCAAGCACCGCCGACGCGCTTCGGCCACGTCGCGAAAGCCACTTTCGGGACGTCGCGTGTCCCGAAAGTGGCTTTCGCGACACGCAGGTGGCGGCCACGACCCCCTTCAGCCCACCGGTCAGGGCGGAGGTGGAGCACCGGTGAGGTCCTTCGTCCCGGATCTGGTCAAGATCCTCGTCTTCGCCGTGGTGACCGTGCTGCTCACCGCGATCCTCGGCGCCACCATCGCGAACACCAACTTCGGCGAAACCTCGGGCTACACGGCCAAGTTCACCGACGCGTCCGGCCTGAAGGAGGGTGACGACGTCCGCATCGTCGGTGTGAAGGTCGGCCAGGTCGGCAAGATCGAGGTCGAGGAGGGCGAGAAGAACCTCGCCCAGGTCCACTTCGACGTCCAGACCACGCATCGGCTGCCGGCGTCGGTGACGGCGACCATCAAGTACCGCAACCTGGTCGGGCAGCGGTACCTCTCGCTCGGCACGGACATCGGGGACGAGAAGTCGTTGCCGCGCGGCGGGGTCATCCCGCCCGAGCGCACCAAACCGGCGCTGAACCTGACCGTGCTCTTCAACGGGTTCAAACCGCTCTTCCGCGCGCTGAACCCGGAGGACGTCAACAAGCTGTCCTACGAGATCATCCAGGTCTTCCAGGGCGAGGGCGGCACGATCACCAGCCTGCTCGCGCACACCGCGTCGGTCACGTCGGCCATCGCGGGCAAGGACAAGATCATCGGTGACGTCATCGCGAACCTCAACACCGTGCTCGGCACGGTCGAGCGGCGCTCGCCGCAGCTGGGCGAGCTGATCGACCAGACGCAGCGGCTGGTCACCGGGCTTTCCGAGCAGCGGCAGCCGATCGGCGACGCGGTCAAGGCGCTGGGCGACCTCACCGTCGCCACGACGGGCCTGCTCGCCGACGCGCGGCCCGCGCTCAAGGACGACGTCGCGCAGCTCGGCGCGCTGTCACAGAACCTCGGCGATTCGGAACAGCTGCTCGACCATCTCCTGCAGGTGCTGCCGGGCAACCTGCAGAAGTTCACCAGGACGCTGAGCTACGGCAGCTGGTTCAACTACTACCTGTGCGGGATCTCCGGCAGCATCGGCATCAAGTCGCTCAACATCGAACTGCCGATCACGCCGCTGCCCGGTACGCAGCGACCGGAGAGGTGCGGGCCGTGAAGCCGCTCAAGGAACGCAACCAGGCCGTGGTCGGCGGCGTGACGCTGATCCTGATCGTGCTGGTCACCGCGACGACGTACTTCTCCGACCGGATCCCGCTGTTCGGCAGCGGGACGACGTACTCCGCGTACTTCGGCGAATCGGCGGGGCTGGCGCCGGACAACGAGGTCCAGGTCGCCGGGGTCAAGGTGGGCCAGGTCAGCTCCGTGGAGCTGGCGGGCAAGAAGGTGCTGGTGAAGTTCCGGGTCTCCGGCGTCCGGGTCGGCGACGCCACCGCCGCGTCGATCGAGATCAAGACGCTGCTCGGCGAGAAGTTCCTCGCGCTGACGCCGAAAGGCAAGGCGAACCAGGACCCGAACACCACCATCGGGCTCGACCGCACGCGGACGCCGTTCGAACTGCAGGACGCGTTCCAGGAACTGTCGGGCACGGTCGGCGAGATCGACACCGCGCAGCTGGCGACGAGTTTCACCGTCCTCTCCGACGCGCTCAAGGACAGCCCGCAGTACCTCAAGGACGCCCTCGGGGGGCTTTCTTCGTTGTCCAAGACGGTCTCCTCCCGCGACGGTGACTTGAAGACGTTGCTGGCCAACACGAGCAAGGTGTCCAAGACGCTGTCCGATCGCAACGCCCAGCTGAAGCGGATCCTCGACGACGGCAACCTCCTGCTCGCCGAACTGCAGAACCGGAAGGACGCGATCAGCACGTTGCTCAAGGGCACGCAACAGGTCTCCGCACAGCTGTCCGGACTCGTCGCCGACAACCGGCAGCAGCTGAAGCCGACGCTGGAGAAGCTCGGCAAGGTCACCGACATCCTGCAGCGCAACCAGGACAACCTCAGCCGCAGTCTCGCGCTGATGGCGCCGTTCGCCCGCGTCGGCGCCAACGCGACCGGCAACGGGCGCTGGTTCGAGGGTTACCTGTGCGGGCTGCTGCCGCCGACGATCATCGCGGGCGCGTTCCAGGTCAACCCGGAGGGCTGCACCCCGCCGATCGCGGCGCCGAACCAGGGGGTGGGTGGACGATGACGAACCACACGCGCACCGGACGCACGCTCTACACCTGGGTCGCGTCCGCCTGCGTCCTCGTGCTGATCGTGACAGCCGGTCTGTGGCTGGTGTTCTCCGAACCCGGGGGCACCCGGATCAGTGCCTACTTCGGGAAGACCGTCGGGCTCTACGCGGGTTCGTCGGTCCGGGTGCTCGGGGTGAAGGTCGGCGAGATCACCGGCGTCACGCCGCAGGGTGAGGCTGTCCGGGTCGACATGCGGATCGACGGCGACACCCCGATCCCGGCCGACGCGGGCGCCGTCGTCGTCGCGCCGAGCCTGGTCAGCGACCGGTACGTGCAGCTGACCCCGGCCTACGAGAGCGGCCCCGAAATGGCCTCGGACACGGTGATCGCCAAGGAGAAGACGGCGACACCGGCCGAACTCGACGACCTCTACACGAGTCTCGACAAGCTCTCGACCAGTCTGGGACCCAACGGCGCCAACAAGAACGGCGCGCTGTCCGACGTGCTCGACACGGCGGCGGCGAACCTCGACGGTAACGGGAAGAACCTCAACACCACGGTGACACGGCTGTCCGAACTGGCGAAGACCTTGGACAGCTCCAAAGGCGACCTGTTCACCACGGTCCAGAACCTGAACTCCTTCACCGGCGCGCTGGCCGAAAGCGACAAGCAGCTCAACGAGTTCTACCGCCGCGCTGCGGACGTGAGCGGTTTCCTGGCCGCGGACTCCGCCGACGTGGGGGCCGCGCTGAGCTCCCTGGCGACGGCGATGGGCGATGTCGAGAAGTTCGTCGCGGAGAACAGGGATCTGCTTTCGTCCAATGTGGACAAACTGGCCGGGCTGACGAAGGTACTCGTGGACCAGCGGGCCTCGCTCGCCGAGGTGATCGACATCGCGCCGACCGGCGCGACCAACTTCATCAACTCCTACGACGCGGCGTCCGGCACGATCGCGGTGCGGGACAACCTGAACGAGCTGACCCATCCGCCGATCCTGACCGTGTGCCGCCTGATCAGCGCGAGCACGCCGAAGCCGATCCCGGACGCGTTGGGGAACATCTGCAAGCAACTGGCGCCGATCCTCGACGGCACGTTGAAACTCCCGTCGGTCCCGCAGGTGCTGGCCTCGCTGCAGAGCGGTGAACTGCCGCCGCTGCCGCTCCCGCTGATCGACGTCATGAGCAAGGGACTCCCGAAATGAGGCGGCAGCGGCGGAAGATCGCCGGGGTGATGGCGGGCGTCCTGGTGCTGGCCGGATGCGGTGACGGCGGTTTCTCTGGGCTGTACAACACTCCCTTGCCGGGCGGCGCGGATCTCGGCGACCATCCGTACCGGCTTTCCGCGCAGTTCTCCGACGTCCTCGACCTCGTGCCACAGGCGAGTGTGAAGGTCAACGACGTCCCGGTCGGCCGGGTCGAGAAGATCGACCTCGCGCCGGACACGCGCTCGGCGTGGGTGAGCATGGTGGTCGACGGCGACATCGCGCTGCCCGCGAACGCGCGGGCCGAACTGAGGCAGTCGAGCCTGCTGGGGGAGAAGTTCGTCGACCTGCACGCCCCCGAAAAGCCCGAAGGAACGCTCGCCGAGGGCGCGAAGATCCCGCTGGACCGCACGAACCGCAACCCCGAGGTCGAGGAGGTCCTCGGCGCGCTGTCCCTGCTGCTCAACGGCGGCGGGGTCGAGCAGATCCAGAAGATCAGCCACGAACTCAACGAAGCGCTCACCGGCAACGAGGCCGAGGTCCGCTCCCTGCTGTCCCAGGTGGACAAGCTGGCCACCGAGCTCGACGGGCACAAGGGCGAGATCCTGCGCGCCATCGACGGCCTCGACAGGTTGTCCAAGACCCTGGCCGGCCAGACGCAGAACCTCACGAACGCGCTCGACAACCTCTCGCCGGGGCTCAAGGTCGTGACCGAGCAACGGGATCAGCTCGTCGGCATGCTGCGGTCGCTGAACACGCTGTCCGGCGTCGCGACCGACACGATCAACGCGAGCAAGGACACGCTGGTCGCGAACCTCCGCGCGTTGCAGCCGACGCTGAAGAAGCTGACCGAGGCGGGCCAGGACCTGCCGACGGCGCTGCGGATCCTGCTCACGTACCCGTTCCCGGACTACGCGGGCAACGTGATCAAGGGCGACTACGCGAACGTCGAAGCCAAGATCGACCTGAACCTGGACACCTTCCTGGAGAACATGAACAACTCGTCACAGCCGATCATCCAGCTGCCGGGCACCCAGGGTACCGGCGCACCCGGGGCGATCCCGTTCAACGACGGTGCCGCGCCACCGGTGCTGCCGCTGCCCGCCGGTGATCTCCCGCAGGCTCCCCGGACACCCCAGGGGGACGTGCTGGGCGGTGTGCTCGGCGGGATCCTCGGGCCGCTGCTGGGAGGTGGCAAGTGATCACGCGCAAGACCAAAATCCAACTGGCGGTGTTCGTCGTCATCGCGGTGGTTTCGGTCGTCTACGCGGGCGGCAAATACGCCGGGCTGGACCGGCTCTTCGGCACCCGCGGCTACCTCGTCACCGCGCAGCTCGTGGACTCCGGCGGGATCTTCGTCAACGCCGAGGTCTCCTACCGCGGCGTCGCGGTCGGCAAGGTCGCGTCGATGACGCTCACCGAACACGGCATCGACCTCGGCCTCGACATCGATTCGGGCGCGCCGAAGATCCCCGCGGACACCAAGGCCGCGGTCGCGAACCGGTCGGCGGTGGGGGAGCAGTACGTCGATCTGCTGCCCATGCACGAAAACGGGCCGTACCTGGCCGAGGGTTCGGTCATCACGCGGGACAAGACCTCGATCCCGCTCGCGCCGGACACCGTACTGTCCAATCTGGACAAACTGGTGTCGAGCGTGAAACCGGAATCGTTGAAGACCGTCGTCGACGAGACCTACGAGGCCTTCGCGAACGCCGGCCCGGATCTGCGGCAGCTGTTGGACAGCACCGGTTCCCTCACCGCGACCGCGACACAGTACCTGCCCGACACCCAGGGCCTGCTCGCCAACTCGCGGACCGTGCTGGACACGCAACGGCGGCAGGCGGACAACATCAGCCGGTTCTCCAGCGGGCTCAAGACGATCGCCGCGCAGCTGAAGACGTCCGACCCGGACCTGCGGCGCGTGATCGACGAGGCGCCGAAGCTGAGCCGCCAGATCAGCGACGTGCTCGCGGTCTCCGGGACCGACCTCGGGGTGCTGTTCGCGAACGCCCTCACGACCGCCCAGATCACCTCCGCCCGCACCGACGCGATCGAAGAACTCCTCGTCGCGTACCCGATCATCTCGGCGTTCTCGCGCTCCACGTCGCCGGACGGCACCGGTCACCTCGGCGTCGTGTTCAACTTCTTCGACCCGGCCTCGTGCACGAAGGGCTATGAGGGCACGAAGCAGCGTCCCGCCAACGACACCACCGAAGCACCGGTGAATACACAGGCGTACTGCGCCGAGCCACCGGGAAGCCCCACAGGCGTGCGAGGCTCGCAGAACGCCCCGTATGCCGGTAAGCCGCCCGCGATCCCGGAGCGGCCGAAGCAGGCCCCGCAGGCGGCGGAATCCGCTCAACTGCCGGGCGTGCTGAGCCTGCTCACCGGATCCGCGCCCGGCGGACTCGGCGCGTTGCTGGGTGGCAAGTAGTGCTCACCCGCGCCCTCGCCGTCGTCGCCGCGCTGGCGGTCCTCGCGGCCGCCTGGTTCGGCTGGTCGTGGTGGAGCGCCGCGCGCGATGACAGCCTGGCACGGGGCCGGGAACGTGAGGCCGTCCTGGCCGCCGCGTCCGGTCAGCTCGAGGTGCTCAACACGATCGACTACCGCAGCGGGGCCCAGGACGTCGACCGCTGGCTCGGCGTCACCACCGGACGGCTCGGCAAGGACCTCACCGGCGACCGGCAGATCCAGATCGACCGGGCGAGGTCGAGCAAGACCGTCGCCACCGCGGAGCTCAAGCAGGCCGCCGTCACCGAACTCGACGCCGCCGCCGGGACGGCACGCCTGATGGCCGTGCTGGACGTGCGGGTCAGCACCGGCGGCGGATCGGCCGTGCCCAAGGTGAGCAGGCTGACCGTGGACTACCGGCGCGTCGAGGACGGCTGGAAGGTCAGCGCGGTGCAGGCGGCGGGCTCGTGACCGGGCGCACCCCGCGGCTCCTGATCGCGATCATCGTGCTGGCCACCGGCTGCGCGGTGTGGTTCGGCCTCCAGGCGTCCTCGCTGGGTTCGGACGGCAACGCGGCGCTGGTGGACCAGACCGCCACGGCCGAGGTCGCGGACCAGGTCGGCGCCGGGGTGAAGGCCGTCTTCTCCTACGACCACGGCAACCTCGCGCGGACCGAACGGGCCGCGGCCGACGTGCTGACCGGCGAGGCGACCGGGCAGTACCGGGACCAGTTCGCCGCGGCTCGCAAGCGGGCCGGGGAACAGAAGCTCGTACGCACGACGACGGTCCGTTCGCTCGGTGTCCGGTCCCTGCGCGGAGACGAGGCCGAAGTGCTGCTGTTCCTCGACCAGCAGACGATGGCCGCCGGTGGGGGCGCGCCGCAGTCGTCGGTCTCCCAGCTTTCGGTCACCGCGCAGCGTGTCGACGGCCGGTGGAAGATCTCCCGGCTCACTCCGCTTTGATCACGAGAGCCGTTTCATGCTCGCTCCGGTGATCGCGCCGCCGGAAACGGTGTAAGAACCGGAGAAAGTGCGCAGCGAACCGTCGGTCTGCCGGGCCGAAAGATCGACGTACACGGTGTTCCCGCTCGTGCTCCTCACGGTGAGCGCTACCCACGAAGTCGTCGCGTATCCATTGGCCCAGGAGGCATAAGTGCCGCCTTTCGCCAGTCGTTGCCCGCCGAGATTCCACGCGGTGAGGAAATCACGCCGGTTGATCGCGTCGTAGAAGGCGATCACCGTTTGTGCCACCGCAACCGCCGGTGCGGGATAGACCGTCTGTGTCGTCGGCGGTGCGACATAAACCGTCTGAGGCGGGGCCGCGACCGCCGGTGACTGGATCACGATCGTATTCGGCGGGGCGGCCACCGTGACGGCCGGCGTAGCCGTTCCCTGATTGGGTACCGCGCACGCGGCCAAGGCGCCCGCGGTCGACAGCGTCAGCACTGCCCAGTCCTTCGTTCTCATTTTCCTCCCCTTTTCCTCGTGCTACCGAGAATGCGGGAACGGTGGCCGGTTCAATAGGGGATTTGGCCTCGTTACGAATGATGAAAAACGCGCCGGAACCGTTATCGGATCCGGCGTGCGCCGGCCTAGGGCCACCCTCGTCTCACGCCGGACCGCCGCCGGGTTTAGCGTTAGGCATGACCACTGCACCTGTCGATGTCGAGAGCGCCCGCCGCGACTACGCGGCCCTCGTCGACCGTGGCCTCTCCCTGGACATCACCCGCGGCAAGCCGTCCCCCCGCCAGCTGGACCTCGCCGACGGGCTGCTCGCCCTCCCCGGAGACGTGCGCAAGGCGGAAGACGGCACGGACGTCCGCAACTACGGCGGCCTCAAGGGCCTGCCCGAGCTCCGCCGCATCTTCGCCGGGCCGCTGCAGGTCCCGGCCGAGCAGCTGCTGGCCGCGGGCAACTCCAGCCTGGAGCTCATGCACGACTCGATCGTGCAGGCCTTCCTCAGCAAGCTCCCGGGCGCCGAACGCCGCTGGGCCGACGAGCCGAGCGTCAAGTTCCTGTGCCCGGTCCCGGGCTACGACCGGCACTTCGCGCTGGCCGAACGCTTCGGGATCGAGCTGATCCAGGTGCCGCTCACCGAGACCGGCCCGGACATGGAGGTCGTCGAGCGCCTCGTCGCCGAAGACGCCGCGGTCAAGGGCATCTGGTGCGTGCCGAAGTACAGCAACCCGACCGGCGTCACCTACAGCGACGACACCGTGCGCCGCCTGGCCACGATGACCACGGCCGCCCCGGACTTCCGGATCTTCTGGGACAACGCCTACGCCGTGCACCACCTCACCGAGGACGAGGCGCACTTGGCCGATCTGCTCGCGCTGGCCACCGAGGCGGGCAACGCCGACCGCGTGTTCGTCTTCGGCTCCACCTCGAAGGTCACCTACGCGGGTGGCGGTGTCGGCTTCTTCGGCGCCTCCGAGGCGAACCTGGCCTGGTGGACCGGCCTCATCGGCAAGCGGACCATCGGCCCGGACAAGGTCAACCAGCTCCGCCACGCGCTGTTCCTGCGCGACGAGGACGGCGTCCGCGAGCACATGCGCAAGCACGCCGAGCTCATCGGGCCGAAGTTCGCGGCCGTCGACGAGATCCTCACCAAGGAACTGGGCGAATCGGGCCTCGCGTCCTGGACCAAGCCGACCGGCGGGTACTTCATCTCGCTGACCGTCCCGTCCGGAACCGCCAAGGAGGTCGTGCGGCTGGCCAAGGAGGCGGGCATCGCCCTGACCCCGGCCGGCGCGACCCACCCGTACGGTGACGACCCGGAAGACGCGGTCATCCGCATCGCGCCGACGTACCCCGAGCTGGCCGAGGTCGAAGAGGCCATCCGCGGTCTCGCGGTCTGCGTTCGCCTTGCCGCGGCGACGAAGAAATAAAATCGAGATCTTCTCCAATCCGGGTCACGGGTGGTTCCGAACGTCCGAGTGGGTGGGTGTGCACCGCAAAGACGAGAGGAACCACTCGTGTTCGGAAAGCCCTTCGTTCGTACCCTGATCTCGCGCAGCGCCGAGAACCGCACGGATCGCCGCCGGTTCCTGAAGGCCGCCGGCGCGGCGGGGCTCGGTGTCGTCGGCGCGACCTACCTCGGGGTGCAGGCCACTTCGTCCGCTTCGGCCACGGGTGACGCCGCTGCCGCCGCGGGCGCCCCCAGCGACGCGGCCGTGCTCAACTTCGCGCTCAACCTGGAGTACCTCGAAGCCGAGTTCTACTCCTTCGCCGTCCACGGCCGCGGGCTGCCGGACGACCTCACCGGTGGTGCCGGCACCCAGGGCGGGGTCGTCGGCGGCAAGAAGGTGATGTTCCACGACAAGGCACTGCACCAGTTCGCGAAGGAGATCGCGGGCGACGAGATCGCGCACGTCAAGTTCCTGCGCGGCGCCCTGGGCAAGGCCGCGGTGTCGCGGCCCGAGATCGACCTCAAGGACAGCTTCACCGCCGCGGCCAAGGCGGCCGGGCTGATCAGCGGATACCAGCAGTTCGACCCGTTCGCCAATGAGAAGAACTTCCTGCTGGCGGCGTTCCTGTTCGAGGACGTCGGCGTGACGGCCTACAAGGGCGCCGCCCCGCTGATCACCAACAAGACGTTCCTGGACGCGGCCGCCGGCATCCTGGCCGCCGAGGCCTACCACGCCGCCACGATCCGGACCTCGCTGTTCGACCGGGACCTCGGCGACGCGGCGGCCAAGATCTCCAACGCGCGCGACGCCCTCGACGGTCCCGGTGACGACGACCAGGGCATCCTGCTCGGCAACCAGGCCAATATCGTGCCCACCGACAACAACGGCATCTGCTTCGGCCGCGGCGCCGACCGGGTGCTGAACGTCGTCTACCTGAACCCGGGCCCGGTGAAGGAGGGCGGGTTCTTCCCCAAGGGGGTCAACGGCGACATCGTCGCCAGCGGCGGCGCGTGACCCGCTGACCACTCTGTCGTGTCGCCGTTTCCCGGTACGGTCGGGTGACGGCGACACGAGGAGGGGGTCCGCGGTGAAGGCTGTGATCATCGGTGGCGGTATTTCGGGCACGGTGACCGCGATGGCGTTGCGGCGGGCCGGGATCGAAGCGAGCGTCCACGAGGCGTACCCGTCCGGCGGCGAGGACGTGGGCGCGTTCCTGACGATCATGCACAACGGCATGGACGCCCTGCGCGCGATCGATGCCGACGGACCGGTGATCGAGAACTCCTTCGCCGCGGTCGGGCTGGAACTCGTGACGCCGGACGGACGGACCGTCGAACGTCGTTCCTTCGACATCGACGGTCTCGCCGGACCGCGCACCTTGACGCGGGCGTCGCTTTACCGGGCGCTGCAGGAGGAGGCGATCTCGCGCGGGATCGGCTTCGAGCGCGGGAAACGGCTGGTTTCCGCCTCGCGGGGGATCGCTCGCTTCGAGGACGGGACCTTCGCCGAGGGCGACATCCTGATCGGCGCCGACGGCCTGCGATCGGTCGTCCGGACCATCATCGACCCGGCCTGCCCACCTCCGCGCTCGACGGGTCTCGACGTCGTCTACGGCTACACGACCGACACAAGCATCCCGCAGGCGCCCTCCCTCTATCGGATGATCCAGAGCCTGCACGCTTTCTTCGGCTACACGAGCACCCCCGACGGCTCGACGTACTGGTTCGCGCGCCTTCCCACGGCCGAAGGAGTGCGCTCCGGTCTGTCGCCGGCCGAATGGCGCTCTGCGGCTTTCGCCGCTTTCGACGGGGAACCGTTGCCTGCCGCGGAAATCATCCAGTCGACGGGGGACGACGTGTTCGGCGGTCATTCCTACGACGTTCCTTCGACGCCGGTGTGGTTCAACGCGTCGATGGTGCTCGTGGGCGACGCGGCGCACGCGGCCTCGCCCGCCGCGGGGCAGGGAGCGTCGATGGCGCTGGAGGACAGCGTCGTGCTGGCACAGTGCCTGCGGGATCTTCCTGACGCGCCAACGGCTTTCGCGGCCTACGAGCGACTGCGGCGGGCTCGGGTGGAGAAGCTGGTGGCCAGCAGCGCGGCGGTGTCGTCGGGGACGACGTCCGACGAGGGACGAAACTGGCTGTACCAGCACCACATCGAGTGGGACGCGACCATCCCCCGCAATTAGTCACCTGCTTGCGGCGGTGATGAGCCACACTCGTGAGTGGTAAGTCGCGTTAGAACACCACTTACCACTCACGACCCACCGGGCCGGCGCCTCACCGCCGCCGGCCCTCGTCAGGTACCGACGAGCTACTTCTTGTACAGAGCCTCGATGTCGGTCGCGTAGTTCTTGTTCACGATGTTGCGCTTCAGCTTCAGGCTCGGTGTGATCTCCCCGCCGGCCTCGGTGAAGTCCTTCGAGAGGATCGTGAACTTCTTGATGGCCTCGGCCTGCGACACCGCGCTGTTGGCCTGATCCACGGCCGCCTGGATTTCGGCGCGCAGTTCGGCGTCGTCGGCCAGGTCGGACACGGAGGCGTCGGAAGGCTTGCCGTGCTGCGACTTCCACGACGGGAAGTACTCCTCGTCGATGGTGATCAGCGCGCCGATGAACGGCCGCTGGTCGCCGACGACCATCGCCTGGCTGACCAGGGGGCTGGCCTTGATGGTGTCTTCGAGCCCGGACGGGGCGACGTTCTTGCCGCCCGCAGTGACGATGATCTCCTTCTTGCGCCCGGTGATCTTGAGGAACCCGTCGCCGTCCAACTCGCCGAGGTCGCCGGTGTGGAACCAGCCGTCTTCCAGCGCTTCGGCGGTCGCTTCGGCGTTGTTGAAGTAGCCGCCGAACACGACGTCGCCCTTCAGCAGGATCTCGCCGTCGTCGGCGATCCGGACCGAGGTGCCGGCGACCGGGCGTCCCACGGTGCCGACGCGGAACCCGTCCTGGGTGCCGACACAGGCCGCCGCGGACGTCTCGGTCAGGCCGTAGCCTTCGAACACCGGGACGCCGATGCCGCGGAAGAAATGCGCCAGCCGCACGCCGAGCGGGGCACCGCCGGACACCGCGGCGATGCACCGGCCACCGAGGGCCGCGCGCAGCTTGGTGAAGACCAGCTTGTCGAACAGCGCGTGCTTGACCTTGAGGCCCAGTCCGGCGCCGCCATTGTCCTGAGCCTGGCTGTAGGCGACCGCGGTGGCTTCGGCGGCGTCGAAGATCTTGCCCTTGCCGTCACCGTGGGCCTTCTGCTTCGCGCCGTTGTAGACCTTCTCGAAAACCCGCGGCACGGCGACGACGAAGGTCGGCCGGAAGGTGCCGAGGTCGGCGACGAGGTTCTTGACGTCCGAGGTGTGCCCGAGGGTCACGCGCGCGCTGAGCGCGGTCACCGCGATGGCGCGGGCGAGGACGTGCGCGAGCGGCAGGAACACCAGCAGCGAGTTGCCCTGCTCCATCAGCTGCGGGAACGCGGCGATGTCGGCGCGGATCTCGGCGAGGAGGTTCCGGTGGGTCAGCTCGACGCCCTTGGGACGGCCGGTCGTGCCCGAGGTGTACACGATCGTGGCCAGGTCGCCGGCCTTCACCGTGCGGCGGCGCTCGTGCAGGTCGTCGTCGCTGAGCCCTGCGCCCTGCTTGGTGAGCTGGTCGACGGCGGGCGCGTCGGCGGACTCGATCTGCCAGGTGTGTTCGAGCGCGTCGAGGCGTCCCTTGACGGATTCCAGCGTCGCGAGGTGGTCGTCGGTCTCGACGAACACGGCCTTCGCGGCCGAGTCCGAGAGGATCCAGTGGACCTGCTCGGCCGAGGAGGTGTCGTAGATCGGGACGGTGACCGCGCCCGCGGCCCAGATCGCGAAGTCGATCAGGGTCCATTCGTAGCGGGTCTTGGACATGAGCCCGACCCGGTCGCCCGGAGCGATGCCCGCTTGTGCCATTCCCTTGGCCACGGCGAGAACCTGGGCGGCGAAGTCTTTGGCGGTGACGTCCAGCCAGGTACCGTCGACCTGGCGTCGGAAACTCACGACATCGGAGAACCGCTCGGCGTTCGCCCAGACGACGTCGGCGAGATTCTCGTCGTCGGTCACCGGATTGGCGGCGGGGGCGCTGAATTCGCGCACGAGGAACCTCCGTGTTCGCGTGCAAGTGGTGTGACCGGTGTTACCCGCCAGTCAACTTAGCGTGCCGTGCACCTTAAGACCATGCTGGCGAATCGGCCATACCGAGGGCATGACATTCTGCCGCGTGTGAACCAGGCGCCGCCAGCTCTCGACATCGTCGACGAGACCTTCCTCGTGGTCCCGCCCTCCACCGTGGCCGCCGCCTTCGCCGATCCGCGATCTTGGTCACGTTACTGGCCGGACCTCGTTCTCGAGGTCTACACCGACCGCGGTGACGAAGGATTGCGCTGGACCGTGCGCGGTGCCTTGATCGGTACCATGGAGGTCTGGCTCGAGCCGGTGCTCGACGGCACCTTGCTGCACTACTTCCTGCGCGCCACTCCCGCCGGTCCCGACGGGGAGCCGCTCGGTCTGGCGCCTCGGGAGCTGCGCCGCGAGTTCGACCGCCGCGCCCGCGCCGCCAAGGCGATCGCGCTCGGGCTCAAGGAGGTCCTGGAGGACGGGCGCGAGCCCGGAGTCGGCCCGCGGGCCGACTGAGCACGGGGGAGAACATGCGGGTTCACGTGGTGTCGGACGTCCACGGCAACGCCGACGCGCTCAAACGCGCCGGCGACGGCGCCGACGCGCTGATCGTGCTGGGCGACCTGCTGGACTTCGTCGACTACCGCGAGCACGACAAGGGCATCATGGGCGCGCTGTTCGGCGCCGAGAAGGTCGGCGAGTTCGCGCGGCTGCGGCGTGAGGGCACTCGTGATGAGACCGTTGCCTTCTCCCGATCGTTGTGGGCCACTCTGGCCGATCCCGCCGGTGCCGTCGGCGAGGCGATCCTCCACCAGTACTCGGTCCTGTTCGGCGCGCTGACCGCGCCGACGTTCGCGACCCCAGGCAACGTCGACGACCCCTCGCTGTGGCCCGAGTTCGCCGGCGACGGCATCACCGTCCTCGACGGCGAGGTCGCCGAGTTCGGCGGCCTGCGCTTCGGGTTCATCGGCGGTGCGCTGCTCCCGCCGAACGTGGTCCCGCGCCGCAACGGCTTCTGGCGGCCGTACCTGCGCACCCGCGAGGAGTACGACGTCGCGGTCGGCGGGCTGGAGGACATCGACGTCCTGTGCACCCACATCCCGCCCGCCCTCCCGGAACTGACCTACGACGTGATCGCGCGGCGGTCCGAGATCGGGTCCGCGGCGCTGGTGGACCTCATCCACGAGCAGCGGCCGCGCTGGTCGGTCTTCGGGCACGTCCACCAGCCACTGGCCACGCGGGCGAGGCTCGGCAGGACCGAATGCCGTAACGTCGGTCACTTCAAAGAGACGGCACAGCCGTACGTGCTGCGCTGGTGACCCTCGGCTCCGCCACGATGCTCGCCCTACGCCGATCGGCGGCCTGCCTCCTCGAATCCGGGCCTTCGGCGAAAAGAAACGCGCGCGTGTGGTCACCCGCCCGCCCAGGAACCGCACGACACGCTCTAGGCTTCACTCCATGGCCGAGCAGTCCACGCAATCCATCGAGGTCGACGCCGAGCCCGAGCGGGTCATGGCCGTCATCGCCGACTTTCCCGCGTACCCGGAATGGGCCAAGGCCGTCCGGGAGACCGAGGTGCTCGGCGAGGACGCCGACGGGCGCGCCAAGCAGGTGAAACTCACCCTCGACGCCGGACCCATCAAGGACGTCTACACCCTGGAGTACGACTGGGACGCCGACGGCCACGGAGTCAGCTGGCACTTGGTCAAGGGGCAGATGCAGAAGGCCCAGAACGGCCGCTACGCCCTCGAAGCGCTGGGCGCCGGCCGCACCAAGGTGACGTATACGCTGTCCGTCGAGCTGGCGCTGCCGATGATCGGGCTGCTGCGCCGCAAGGCCGAGAAGATGGTCATGGACACCGCGCTCAAGGAGCTCAAGAAGCGCGCTGAAACGTCCTGAGTCGAAAGGTAGGCATGCGGATCCTGCTGTTCACCGGCAAGGGGGGTGTCGGCAAGACCACGCTCGCCGCGGCGACGGCGGCGGCACTGGCCGGGCGGGGCAGGAAGACGCTCGTGGTCTCGACCGACCCCGCGCATTCGCTCGGTGACGCCTTCGGCCGCGCACTCGGCGGCGAACCGTCCGAAGTAGACACGCTTCTGCACGCCGCCCAGATCGACACCCGTGGCCTCGTGGACAGCACCTGGCGCGAACTCCGGCAGGAACTGCAGACCGCGCTCGCGGGCGCGGGCCTCGACTCGCTCGACGCCGAAGAGCTCACCGTGGTGCCCGGCGTCGACGAACTCCTCGCCCTCACCGAGGTCCAGCGCCTCGCCGAACACGGTCCCTGGGAGACGGTCGTCGTCGACTGCGGGCCGACCGCGGAAACGCTGCGCCTGCTGGCCTTGCCCGAAGCCGTCTCGGGCTACCTGTCGAGGATGTTCAAACCGGGCGCGCGCCGGACAGCGGCCGCCGTCCGGCGGCTCGGCGCTCATCTGGAGTCGCTGCGCACCCTGCTGACCGATCCGGCCACCACCACCGTGCGGCTCGTGCTGACACCGGAACGTGTCGTCGTCGCCGAAGCCCGCCGCACGCTCAGTTCCCTGGCCTTGCGCGGGATCGGAGTCGACGGCCTGATCGTCAACCGGCTGATGCCCGCGCCCGGCTTCTGGCGCGGCGCCGCGGCCTCGTGGATGCGGACCCGGCGCGCGCAGCAGAACGCCGTCCTCGCCGAACTCGCCGACGCGGGCTTCGGGCCCGGACAGGTGAAGCCCGTCGAGTATCGTGCCGTCGAGCCGGTGGGGCTCGAGGCGTTGCAGGAAATCGCGTACGAGCTCTACCGGGGACTGGATCCCTTGGCGGGCAACGAAAAAGGTGTCACCCCGCTCTTACAGGTGTCCGAATCGGACGGTGGCTACGAGCTGCGGATCGCCGTGCCGTTGCACCGTGATTCCGAAGTGGATCTGGCCAGAGTGGACGATGATCTCGCCGTCACCGTGGACGGTTTCCGGCGGCTGATCGCGCTGCCGGAGATGTTGCGCCCGTGCCGGATCACCGGTGCGGAATCCGACGCGCACGGCCTGGTCGTGAACCTGGCCGGGAACCGGGGACCCGGGTGAGCGAGTACAGCGAACACACGCGGGCCGACGGCCTCGAACTGGCCGAAGAGATCCGCCTGCTGGTCGAATTGGTCGTCGAGCACGCCGCGCCGTGGCTGGAGGGATTGATCTCCGCCGGGCACGGCTGTGTCGGCCACCACGATGCCGGCCACGACGCCGACGGCGGCTGGTGCCCGCTCTGCGCGATCGTCGGGGTGTTCCGAGGGGAGCGGCCCGAGTTCGTCGCACGCCTGATGGAGCAGGCCGCGCAGCTCGTCGCGCTGCTGCGGGCGGTGCTCGCCGATCGCTGGGAGCCCGAGGGCGGGGTGCACATGCCCGGGTTCCAGCCTGCGCGGAAGGAGCCCGCGCGGGAAGATGCGCCGGTGGGAGCTTCGAGGGTCCAGCACATCACGGTGACCAGGCGCGACGCCTGGCAGCCGGACCGGGAGAACTGAGTTGCTGACGGTAGGGGTGGACGTCGGGGGCACAAGTGTGCGCGCCGGCGTGGTGGACGAGCACGGCTCGCTGATGGACACCGCCAGGGTCGGGACTCCCAGCGGCGAGGACGCGCTCGAAGACGCCATCGCCGGGGTCGTCGAAGACCTCCGCAACCGGCACGACGTGTCGGGTGTCGGGCTCGCGGTCGCCGGGTTCGTCGCGAAGGACCGGCGGACGGTGATGTTCGCGCCGCATCTGTCCTGGCGTGCCGCGCCGGTCGCCGAGCGCATCGAGAAGCGGGTCGGCCTGCCGGTGACCCTGGAGCACGACGTGAACGCCGCCGCGGTCGGCGAGTACCGCTTCGGGGCCGCTCGTGGCGCTCATGTCGCCGCGCTGATCGCCCTCGGCACCGGGATCGGCGCTGGACTCCTGCTCGACGGCAAGATCTACCGGGGCGCGTACGGTGTCGCACCGGAACTCGGGCACCTCACGGTCGTCCCGGGCGGCAGGCCCTGCCCGTGCGGGAAGTACGGCTGCTGGGAGCGGTACTGCAGCGGGACGGCGCTGGCCGCGACGGCGGTGGAACTGCTCGCGCGGCATCCCGGCCGCTCGACCGTGCTGGCGCGCGAGACCAGGGGAGACCCCGGCTCGGTCACCGGCCGCCGGGTCGCGGGTGCCGCCCGGGACGGCGACCCGATCGCCCAGCGCGCGATGACCGAACTGGCGAAGTGGCTGGCCGAGGGCCTGGCGCTGGTCGCCGACGTCTTCGATCCCGAGATCATCGTCATCGGCGGCGGGGTGTCCGAATCGGCTCCGCTGTTCCTCGACGAGGCACGCGAACGCTACGCGGACAAGATCACCGGCGCCGGGCACCGCCCGCTGGCGCGGATCCGGGCCGCGCACCACGGCGACGATTCGGCGATCGTCGGCGCCGCCGCACTCGCCGTCGACGCGGCGAAGGCTCCCGGCGCCGAGGTCGGTGTGACAGGCTGAAGCCGTGGGGCCACCATGGACGCACCTGGGCGCTGCCCGGGGGCGCCGTCGAGGCGGGGGAGAGCCCGCGTGAGGCCGCCACCCGCGAGGCGCACGAGGAGGCCGAGCGGACTTCCGGCCGCACCGCGACTTCGCGGTGGCTTGGCCGGGATTGAGGGAACACTTGGATCGCAGGCTGGTACTGGTGGTCGACGGCGCGAACGTCGTCGGATCGAGGCCGGATGGTTGGTGGCGCGACCGGCGCGGCGCCGCGGAACGGTTGCGGGACGAGCTCGCGGCCCTGGCCGGGACCGGGCTCGCCGATCCGGCGCTCCCCGGCGGCGGCGAATGGTCGTGGTGGCCGGAGGTCGTGCTGGTCGTCGAGGGCAAGGCACGGGGAGTCGCGACGGTGCCCGGCGTCGAGGTCGTCGAGGCGGAGGGCGAAGGCGACGACAAGATCGTGGCCGTGGCCAGGGAGGCCCGGGCGGCCGGTCCGGACGACCACGTCGTCGTGGTGACCGCCGACCGCGAGCTGCGTTCCCGTGTCGAGGCGTTGGGCGCTTCGACCTTCGGCCCCGGCACGCTCCTGGGGCACCTCGACCGCAATTAGGTGCCGAATTGCGGGTCAGGGGCGCGCGATCTTCCCGTCCCGCATCTCTGCGATGAGCGAAGCGACGACGGCGCGAAGGCTGCCGTTGTACTGCTTCGCCACCGCGCGCTGACGCAGGTAGCTGGGCCCATAGGACAGGATCGTCTCCACCGACCGCAGTTCGTCGGCGCAGCCCAGTCTCCGGGCCACCGGTTCGAGCCGGTCCAGCAGGTCGTAGGTGTCGTCGGTGACGAGCCGCTCATTGCCCGCCGCGTCGAGGATGACGATCGCGTCGACGCCGTAGCGCGCCGCGCGCCACTTGTTCTCCTGGACGTGCCACGGCGGCAGTGTCGGCAGGATCTCGCCGTCGTCGAGGCGCGCGCTGAAGTCGTCGACCAGGCATTGGGTCAGCGCGGAGATCGCGCCGACCTCCTCCAGCGTCGGCAGCCCGTCGCACACCCGCATCTCGATCGTCCCGAAATGCGGAGCGGGCCGGATGTCCCAGCGGATCTCGGAGAAGTGGTCGATCACGCCCGTGGTGAACATGTCGTCGACGTAGCTCTCCAGCTCGGTCCACTTCCGGAACTGGAACGGCAGCCCGGCCGTCGGCAGCTGCTGGAACATCAACGCGCGGTTCGAGGCGTACCCGGTGTCCTCCGCGCCCCAGTACGGCGAAGACGCCGAGAGCGCTTGCAGGTGCGGCGCGTACCTGAGCAGGGCGTCCAGGATCGGCAGGGCCTTGTCGCGGTGGTCGAGGCCGACGTGCACGTGGACGCCGTAGATCAGCATCTGCCGTCCCCACCACTGGGTGCGGTCGATGAGCTTGGCGTAGCGCTCCTTGTCGGTGACCTTTTGCTGGTACCACGTCGAGAACGGATGCGACCCGGCCGAGAACAGTTCGACACCCAGCGGGTCGAGCACCGAATGCACGACGTCCAGCGACTCGTTCAGATCGGCCTTGACCTCGGCGATCGTGTCGCAGATCCCGCTGATCACCTCGATGGTGTTGAGCAGCAGCTCCTGCTTGATCTTCGGGTGGTCCTCCTCGCCGTCGGGACGGACGGCTTCGAGCACCTGTTCCGCGACCGACGAGAGCTCGCCGGTCCGCCGGTCGACGAGGGCGAGTTCCCATTCCGCGCCGACCGTCGACCGGCGCGAGGGAGTGAAGTCGATCTTCATCTTCCGAATTGTCCGGTAGATCAGACCTGGGCGCCGTTGTTCGGATCCGCGCCGGGCGGCGGCCCCTGACGCACCCGCAGCAGAAGCAGGGCGATCGCGGTCGCGAGGGCGAGGATGCCGAGCGGCGTGCCGAGCCGGGTGCCCATGCCGATCAGGTTGGGCGCGATCAGGAGCAGCAGGCCGAGCAGGAAGAACAGCAGGACGATGAACGCGCCCTTGCGCGGACGCGGCAGCGGAGGCGGCTCGGGCGGTACGAAATGGCCCTCGTCTTCGCTCGACCCGGCGGGGTCGTCCTCGAAGAGGGTCTTGTCCCAGCTGGTGCCGCCGCCTCGCCAGCCCGGTTCGGGTTCGGCGTCCGAGGGCTCCGGTCGCGGTGTCTTCTCGGCGGGTTTCTCCGCCGTTTTCCCGGCCGGTTTCTCCAGGTCCTCATCGGGGAACAGACCGACGCCCTCCGCACGGAGGTCGGCCACGATCTCGGCGAACGTCGCGTCGACGTCCTCCGGCCCGTCCTTGCCTCTGCTCATCCGGCGTCCACCTGTCCTGTCCGGCGCACGGACCGGGCGAAGTCCACCGTACGCGTGAAGATCAGGCCCGCGTCGTGGTCTTGGGTGGCGACGTGGAAGCTGTTCTCCAGCACCACCTCGGTCACGTCGTCGCTGCCGATCCCCTCCAGGATCACCTGGGAGTTGACCGGCTCCACGATGTGGTCGACGGCCGAGTGGAGCAGGAGCACCGGCTGGATCACCTTGCCCAGATCCGCGCGGGTGACCTTCCACAGCTTCGCCAGGCTCGCCGCGGCGCGCACGGGCGTCCGTGAATAGGCCAGCTCCGTCTCGCCCGGCTTCGCGATGTCGTTGGCCACGCCCGGCACCGAGGGCAGGATCCTCGACAGGACGGGCAGCAGCTTGGCGTCCCACCGCAGCGTCAGGACCGACGGGTTGACCAGCACGATGCCGGCGATCCGGTCGCCGAACTCCTCGGCCAGCCGCAGCGTCAGTGTCCCGCCCATCGACATCCCGGCGACGAACACCGTCTCGCAGGTCGAGAAGAGCGCCAGCAGCTCTTCGCGGACCGCGCCGTACCAGTCCTCCCAGCCTGTCCGGTTCATGTCCTGCCACCGGGTCCCGTGCCCGGGAAGCAGCGGGCAGCGCACCGTGTAACCGGCTTCGGCCAGATGGTCGCCCCAGGGCCGCATACTCGCGGGGGTGCCGGTGAAACCGTGGCACAACAGGAACCCTGCTTCGGTCGAACCGGTGTGAGCGAACGGTTCCGCGCCGGCGAGGACGGCCATGCGATCGCCTTCCGTGAGAGCTGGGTAGGTTTACTATGTTCGCACGACCGGAGCGGCTTGTGGGCCCCCGGCCACCTCCGGAATCGGGCCGGATCGGGTGTGAGATCCGTCGCTGGGCGCGGGTAACCGGGTGGACTTCGTTGTGCCTGGAGTGCGCGATTCGTAGTCTTGACCATCGGGCGCGGGGGCTGAGCTGCTAGGAGGAGTTTTCGCAGTGCTGTACTGGCTCATGAAACACGTGTTTATCGGGCCACTGCTCAAGGCGCTGTGGCCCACCAAAGTCGTCGGCGCGGAGAACATCCCCGACGACGGTGGCGCGATCCTCGCGGGCAACCACCTCGCGGTGGCCGACTCCTTCTTCATGCCGCTGCGGGTCAAGCGCAAGGTGACCTTCCCGGCCAAATCGGAGTACTTCACCGAAAAAGGCTTCAAAGGTCTGCTGAAGAAGTGGTTCTTCACCGGCGTCGGCCAGTTCCCGATCGACCGCTCCGGCGGCAACGCCGCGCAGGCCGCGCTCGACACCGCGACCCGGCTGGTCCGCGAAGGACACCTCCTCGGCATCTACCCCGAAGGCACCCGCTCCCCGGACGGCCGCCTGTACAAGGGCAAGACCGGCGTCGCGCGGATCGCGCTCGAGTCCGGCGGCGTCGTGGTCCCGGTCGCCATGATCGGCACCGACAAGGTGAACCCGATCGGCTCGAAGATGTGGTGGCCGCGCCGCCTCGAGATCCGCTTCGGCAAGCCGCTCGACTTCTCGCGCTACGAGGGCCTCGCCGGCGACCGGTTCATCGAGCGGTCCATCACCGACGAGATCATGTACGCGCTCATGGAGCTCTCCGGCCAGGAGTACGTCGACATCTACGCCGCCAAGGCGAAGGAACTGCTCGCCGCCGAAGAGGCGGGGCTTCGCCCCAAGGTGCCCGCGCAGCCGTCCGCCCAGGACGTCGCCCGTATCCCGGACACCAAGGTCGGCTGAGGCCCGACTAGGGTTCTCCGGTGCGCTTTTTCTACGACACCGAATTCATTGAGGACGGCGTGACCATCGATCTGGTGTCGATCGGTGTCGTGGACGAAAGAGGCCGCGAGTTCTACGCGGTTTCGACCGATTTCGATCCCGGCAAGGCCGGCCCCTGGGTCCGCGACAACGTGCTCCCGAAACTCCCGTCGCCCGCCGACCCGGCGTGGCGCAGCCGCGAGAAGATCCGCACGGACCTGCTCGAGTTCTTCGGCAAGCCGCCCGGCGGGATCGAACTGTGGGCCTGGTTCGCCGCCTACGACCACGTCGCGCTGGCGCAGCTGTGGGGGCCGATGCCCGCGCTGCCGCGTCAGCTGCCGCGTTTCACGCGTGACCTGCGGCAACGCTGGGAGGACGCGGGCAAGCCGAAGCTCCCGGCGGCGCCGGACGACCAGCATGACGCGCTGGCGGACGCGCGGCACAACTACCAGCGGTGGCAGATCATCGAGTCGTACTGGCAGCACTAGTCCCCGGCCTCTCGTGAGTGGTAAGGACGGTTAGAACCGTCCTTACCACTCACGAGACCCACCGCTCACCGCCGCGAGTCGACGGCCTCGGCGAGGGTGTCCAGCAGTTCGGCCGTCGCGTCCCACCCCAGGCAGGCGTCCGTGATCGACTGCCCGTAGGTCAGCGAGGCCGCGTCGCCCAGCGTCAGGTCCTGTCGCCCCGCCACCAGGAAGCTCTCCAGCATCAGCCCCGCGATGCCACGTTCACCGGCACTGATCCGCCCCGCGAGTTCGCGGACGACCGAAGCCTGCCGCATGTGGTCCTTCGCGCTGTTGCCATGGCTCGCGTCGATGATCACGCGTTCCGGCAGTCCCGACTTCGCCAGCCGAGCCAGCGTGTCGGCCACCGTCGCGGGGTCGTAGTTCGGGCCCGCGGAGCTGCCGCGCAGGATCACGTGGCAGTCCTCGTTGCCCGCTGTGGTGATGAGCGCGGCGAGCCCGTCGGGGTTGATGCCCGCGAAGACATGGCTCGCGCCGGCCGCGCGGGTCGCGTCGACGGCGACCTGGACGTCGCCTTCGGTCGAGTTCTTGATCCCCACCGGCATCGACAGCGCGCTGCACAGCTGCCGGTGCACCTGGCTCGCCGCGGTCCGCGCGCCGATGGAACCCCAGGTCACGGTGTCGGAGATGAACTGCGGGGTGATCGGGTCGAGGAATTCGCAGCCGACCGGCAGGCCGAGCGAGGAGATGTCGAGCAGCAGTTTGCGCGCCAGCCGGAGGCCGTGGTTGACCTCGTAGGTGCCGTCGAGACCGGGGTCGTTGATCAACCCCTTCCAGCCGAGCGTGGTCCGCGGCTTCTCGAAGTAGACGCGCATGACGATGTGCAGGTCACGGCGGTGCTCTTCGGCCTTGGCGGCGAGGCGGCGGGCGTAGTCGAGCGCGGCGTCCGCGTCGTGCACCGAGCAGGGGCCGACGACGACGAGGAGCCGGTCGTCCCGGCCGTCGAGGATGTCGACGGCCGAGGCCCGCCCGGCTAGGACGGTATCGGCTATTTCGGCCGTCATCGGATGTTCGTGCCGCAGCATCGCGGGCGACAGCAGCGGGTCGATGGCCGCCGTGCGGTGCCCGTCGAGGGCGATCAGGGTGTCAGCGGAGGGAGACATCGCGGGTCTGGTTCCTTTCGAAAGGGATACCGACCCGCGGGAACTCGCCGAGCCGGTGTGATTCCGGCTCGGGGTGGACGCTCAGCGCAGGTTCACGCCGCCGTGCCCACCCGGGGCCGGCTTCGTAAACCAGAAATAGCGCTGCACGCGGCCAAGTTAGCACATCCGTCTCATGGACCGATTTCCGAGGTGGTCCGCCCTGCACCGATCCAGAGAACTGGCGCTACGCTGGCGGCGGGACATGTGACTGTCATCTCTACGGAACACAAAGACGGAGGCTTCTGATGCGTGTCGGTGTGCTGACCGGCGGTGGCGACTGCCCGGGGCTCAACGCGGTGATCCGCGCTGTGGTGCGCAAGGGCATCGAGGTGCACGGCTGGGACATCGTCGGGTTCCGCAACGGCTGGAACGGTCCCCTCACCGGGGACAGCCGCCCGCTCGGCCTGAACGACGTCGAGGACATCCTGACCCGCGGCGGCACGATCCTGCGTTCGTCGCGGACCAACCCGTACAAGGTCGACGGCGGGGTCGACAAGATCAAGGCCGTGCTCGCCGAGCAGCAGGTCGACGCGCTGATCGCGATCGGCGGCGAGGACACCCTCGGCGTCGCGAAGCGGCTCACGGACGACGGCGTCGGCGTCGTCGGGGTGCCCAAGACCATCGACAACGACCTCGGCGCCACCGACTACACCTTCGGCTTCGACACGGCGGTCTCGATCGCCACCGAGGCCATCGACCGGCTGCACACCACGGCCGAGTCGCACCACCGCGCCTTGGTCGTCGAGGTGATGGGACGGCACGCGGGCTGGATCGCGCTGCACTCCGGTCTCGCCGGCGGCGCGAGCGTGATCCTGGTGCCGGAGCGGCACTTCAGCGTCGACCAGGTCGTCGAGTGGGTGGAGCGCCGCTTCGAGAAGGAGTACGCGCCGATCATCGTGGTCGCCGAGGGCGCGCTGCCCGAGGGCGGCGAGGAGAAGCTGCTGACCGGGGAGAAGGACGCCTTCGGACACGTCCGGCTCGGCGGCATCGGCACCTGGCTGGCCGACGAGATCGCCGCCCGCACCGGCAAGGAGTCCCGCGCGGTCGTGCTCGGGCACGTCCAGCGCGGCGGCACCCCGACGGCGTACGACCGCGTGCTCGCCACCCGGTTCGGTCTCAACGCCGTCGACGCCGTGGCCGACGGCGACTTCGGTGTGATGGTGGCGCTGCGCGGCACGGACATCGTCCGCGTCAAGCTCTCCGAGGCGACCGCCGAACTGAAGACCGTCCCGGTCGAGCGGTACGAAGAGGCCGAGGTCTTCTTCGGCTGAGCCCTGCTTCAGGAGAAGGCCCCTTACTTTGTGCTGAGCTCGGGTAAGGGGCCTTCGCTTTCCTTGCGGCCCCACCATCGCGGCGAGTTGAATCGGCCACCTGGGGGATCAGGGTGGAAGGGCGGCGGTGCTCATGGCGGGAGCGGGATCCAGCAGGCGCGAGTTCCTGAGGTGGCTGGCCGCCGGCGGGACCGGGATGGCGCTCGCCGGGACGCTGCCCGGCACGGCCGCCGCGGACACCGGCGAGATCGTCGTCATCACCCACGTCACGCTGATCGACGGCACGGGTTCGGCGCCGCGGCACGACGTTTCGGTCGTACTCGCCGGCGACCGGATCGCCTGGGTCGGCGGCTCCGGTCAGGTCCCGGAAACCGGTGGCGCGCGGGTGATCGACGGCCGCGGCAAGTACCTCATCCCGGGACTGTGGGACATGCACACCCACGGTGCGGACCTCGAAGAGATCGTCCCGCCGCTGCACCTGGCCCACGGCGTCACGGGCGTCCGCGAAATGTGGGGGTACGCGGAAAACCGCGCCACGAAGGGCAAGATCGAACGCGGTGAGCTGCTCGGCCCGCGTGTCGTGATGGCGAGCGGGATCGTCGACGGGCCGGTCACGCTCCTCGGCCCGCCGGTGCTCCAGGCGTCTACGGAGGCCGAAGCGCGGGCCGTGGTCCGCGCGGAGAAGGCCGCGGGTGCCGAGTTCGTCAAGACCTACTCCTACCTCGGCCCCGACGTCGTGCGCGCGGTCGCGGACGAAGCCCGCGTCCAGGGCCTGCGGTTCTCCGGGCACTGGCCGTACAAGCTGTCCCACCTGCAGGCGAGCGACCTCGGTCAGCACAGCTTCGAGCATTTCTTCGGGGTGTCCATCCACTGCTCGTCCCGGCGCGACGAGATCCTCGCGAGGTTGAAGGTGACGCCTTACGATCCCGCGGCACCGCGCGCCTTCTTCGACCTGGCGCGGAGACTGGAGTTCGACTCCGTCACCACGTACGACCCCGGCATGGCGCTGGCCTACTTCGGGAGGCTGCGGCGCAACGGCACCTGGCACTCGCCGACGCTGACGATCAACCGGATCGTCACGCAGCCCGCCGAAACCCACAGGCACGACCCGCGGCTGAAGTACGTACCGGCCGACGTGCGCGAGAGCTGGGCCATGGGCATCGAACGGTTCGCGCCGAAGACCCCGGCGGACATCGCCCGGCAGGAGCGGTATTACCGGGAGACGCTGCGGCTGGTCGGTGTCGCGCACGAAGCGGGCGTCGGGCTCATCGGCGGCACCGACTGCCTCAATCCGTACACCTTCCCCGGCAGCGGGCTGCACGAGGAACTCGCCTTCCTGGTCGAGGCCGGGCTCTCGCCGGTGCGGGCGCTGAAGACCGTCACGGGCGACGCGGCGAAGTTCCTCGGCAGGGAACGGACATCGGGCACGATCGCGGTGGGGAAGGAGGCGGACCTCGTGCTGCTGGACGCGAATCCGGCCGCCGACATCCGCAACGTCGCGAAGATCGACACGGTGATCACCCGCGGCCGCGTCCTCGACAGGACGGAGC
This sequence comes from Amycolatopsis decaplanina DSM 44594, assembly GCF_000342005.1. Taxonomy (GTDB): domain Bacteria; phylum Actinomycetota; class Actinomycetes; order Mycobacteriales; family Pseudonocardiaceae; genus Amycolatopsis; species Amycolatopsis decaplanina. The sequence continues at coordinate 246,057 of NZ_AOHO01000071.1, read as the reverse complement.
GACGGCGGATGCTCGACGCCGCGGAGGCCGCCGCGAACCGGCCGGTGGCGACGAGCGCCCGGGTGCGGTCCCTCGCCCGGCGGGGATGCTGTTGCTGAGCTGCTCGCGTCTCGTGAGTGGTTAGGACGGTTCTAACCGTCCTAACCACTCACGAGACCCAGGGCTCAGACGGGTCCTCCGACGGAGGCTGCCAGGGCGGGCGGTGTGTCGGCCGCCGGGTTTGGGTGGCAGAGCCTTGATCAACGGAGGATGGGGGACGTTGAGTGTCCCGGATCTTCCGTTGATCATGGTCCGGGACGGGGTCATCTCGTGTCTATGAAGGAATTGGGACGTTGAGTGTCCTAATTCCTTCATGAACGGTCCCGGTACCCGTTGGGATCGTCGACTTCGCGCAGGTCAGCAGGTAGGCGAATACCGGCCGGTTCTAACCGTCCTAACCACTCACGAGACCCAGGGCTCAGTCCGACGGCGGCTGCCAGGGCGGGCGGTTGCCCCAGTCCCACTTCGGCATCGGCTCGGGGACGGTGACCTCGCGGCCGGGCTGCGAGAACATCACCGCCAGCCTGCTGCCCCATTCGACATACGCGGCGAACGCGGAGCGGAACTCGGGATCGGCCGGGAGCCCGGCTTCGTCGGCGGCGTCGAAGAGCAGGTTCACCCAGCGGCGGCGCTGCTCCTCGGTGATGGCGCGGCCGAGATGCCTGCCGACCATGTGCCGGTGGCCGCCGTGCTCGCCGCTGTAGGTCTCCGGGCCGCCGAACACCTCGGCGAGCCAGACCGCCACGTGCTCGGGGTGGCCGGGATCCATGTGGCGGAAGACCGGTTCCAGCAACGGGTCTTTCAGCACGTGCCCGTAGAAGACGGTGGCCAGCCGTCGCAGGGCTTCCAGTCCGCCCGCCCATTCGTACAACGTCGGCGTCTCGGTCACGTAATGTCCTCCCAGCGCGGTGATCCCCGGTCAGGCAAGGCAACACCACCGCCCATCCGGCGGCAACCGCTTACTTTTCGGTGCGTGCCAACGGGAGTGGCGATGAAGCGGTACCACTGCGCGGTCGAACTCGCGGTCGACGTCATCGGCGGCAAGTGGAAGCCGGTGATCCTTTCGCATCTGAAGGAGGGGGTGCACCGGTACGGCGAACTCCGGCGCCGGATGCCGGGCGTCAGCGAGAAGATGCTGACCCAGCACCTGCGGGAACTGGAGGCGGACGGCCTCGTGCTCCGTGAGAGCCGCGAAGGGCGGGTGCCGCACGTCGAGTACCGGCTCACCGAGGAAGGGGAGCGGTTACGGCCCGCACTCCAAGCGCTCTACGACTGGGGGACGCGGCGCGCGGCCGACCGCGACATCACGTTCGAGCCGTTACCTATTCACTGACTGTCTTCGCCGAGATGCCGTTCGAGCGCGTCGATCCGTCCTTCCCAGAACCGGCGGTACGGCGCGAGCCAGGCGTCGACCTCCGCGAGCGGTTCCGGGCGGAGCCGGTAGCACCGGCGCTGGGCGGCGACGCGGACGGTGACCAGACCCGCTTCGCGTAGGACGCGCAGGTGCTTCGATACGGCCGGTTGGCTCAATTCGAGGACCTCGACCAACTCGTTGACCGATTTTTCGCCGTCGCGCAAGAGGTCGAGGATGGTCCTCCGTCGCGGCTCGGCGAGGATCTCGAAAGTCTGCATCATCCAGGAAATGTGCCCGGTGCGGCATATTTCCGTCAAGGAATGTTCGAAAATGTCCATCCGAAAGTCGCGGTCTGAACCATTGACGGAGTGGTCTAGTCCACTTAGCTTGTGCGTGTCCCGCCGCAGTCCTCTCGTCACCGCTGGTGACCGTGAAGGGAGAACGCATGTCCCGTTCGATCAGGCTCACCGCTATCGCGGGTGCCGCGGCCATCGCGCTCGGCGCGCTGGCCGTCGCCGCACCGGCGCAGCCGGCGACAGCCGCTCCCGAGGCGCAGGACGCCTCGGTCGGCAAGGTGCTCGGGTACTTCGCCGAATGGGGTGTCTACCAGCGGAACTACCATGTGAAGAACATCGACACGTCGGGTTCTGCCAGCAAGCTGACGCATATCAACTACTCGTTCGGCAACGTGACGAACGGTGGCTGCGCGATCGGTGACGCGGAAGCGGCGACCAGCAAGTTCTACGACGCCGCGGGCAGTGTGGACGGGGTCGCCGACAGCTGGGACAACGGCGCGCTGCGCGGGAACTTCAACCAGCTGAAGAAGCTCAAGGCCAAGTACCCGGACCTCAAGGTGCTGTGGTCCTTCGGCGGCTGGACCTGGTCCGGCGGCTTCGGCGAGGCGGCCAAGAACCCCGCCAAGTTCGCGGAGTCCTGCTACAACCTCGTCAACGACCCGCGCTGGGCCGGTGTCTTCGACGGTATCGACATCGACTGGGAGTACCCGAACGCCTGCGGTCTCTCCTGTGACACCAGCGGCGCGGCCGCGATCAAGAACCTCGCGCAGGCCCTGCGGGAGAAGTTCGGCTCGAAGCTGGTCACCGCCGCCATCACCGCGGACGGCACCGACGGCGGCAAGATCGACGCCGCGGACTACGGCGGCGCGGCGCAGTACTTCGACTGGTACAACGTCATGACCTACGACTACTTCGGCGCGTGGGCCGCGCAGGGCCCGACGGCCCCGCATTCGCCGCTGACCGACTACGCGGGCATCCCGACCGCCGGCTTCCACTCCGACGCCGCGATCCAGAAACTGAAGAGCAAGGGCGTCCCGGCGAACAAGCTGCTGCTGGGCATCGGCTTCTACGGCCGCGGCTGGACCGGCGTCACCCAGGAGGCCCCGGGTGGTACCGCGACCGGTCCGGCGGCGGGCACCGAGCCGGGCATCCAGGACTACAAGGTCCTGAAGAACACTTGCCCGGCCACCGGCACCGTCGCGGGCACCGCGTACGCCAAATGCGGCAGCGACTGGTGGAGCTACGACACCCCGGCGACCATCGGCGGCAAGGTCACCTACGCCAAGAACCAGGGTCTCGGCGGCGCCTTCTTCTGGGAGCTGTCCGGCGACACGGCCGACGGCGAACTGATCACCGCTCTGGCCAAGTAAGCGCCGAAGTACATGAAGGCCCCCTTCCTTGCGCCTAGGTACGGGAAGGGGGCCTTCATGTACTTGTCGGTGGTGAGGATTAACGTCACCCCATGGGTTTCGAGGGTTTCGGCGAGTACGCGATCGACTTCTACGACGGTCTCGAGGCGGACAACTCCAAGTCCTATTGGGACGCGAACCTCGCCACCTACAAGGCCGACGTCCGCGCGCCGATGGAAGCGCTGCTCGCGGAACTGGTCCCCGAGTTCGGCGACGGGTTCGGCGAGGGGAAGGTCTTCCGCCCGTACCGCGACGTGCGGTTCGCCAAGGACAAGACGCCGTACAAGACCCACTGCGGCGCGGTGATCGAGCAGGGCCGCGGCGGCGGCGCGTACTACGTCGAGGTCGGCCCGGCCGGGCTGCGCGTCGGCGGCGGCTGCTTCCACTTCGAGTCCGATCAGCTCGCCCGCTTCCGCAAGGCCGTCGACACCGAGCTGCGGGGCGCCGAGCTGGCCAAGATCCTCGCGAAGCTGGAGAAGACCGGCTGGGAGATCAAGGGGGACAGGCTCAAGTCGAAGCCGCGCGGCTTCGCCGAGGACCACCCCCGCATCGACCTGCTGAAGTACCGCTCCGTGTACGCCGTCCGCGGCTGGGAGCCGGACGACGTCCTGCACGAACGCGGCGCGCTCGACAGGGTGCGGAAGGCGTGGCGGCAGGTCCGCGCGTTCAACGAGTGGGCCCGTGACCGGGTCGGGCCGAGCGAGAAGCCGCGCCGATAACCGCCGAACCCTGTTCGACGGTTGCCCATCGCCCAGGTGAACTGACACTTTTCTTGAACTTTCGGTATCGGTACAGACGTATCCACGATGAGGGACTACGCTGTGCGAACGTGAGCCGACGCGCGAAGATCGTTTGTACCCTGGGCCCCGCGACCGCTACGCCGGAGAAGATGCGGCAACTCGTCGACGCCGGGATGGACGTCGCGAGGATGAACTTCAGCCACGGGACGCACAGCGACCACAAGCAGGTCTACGACCTCATCCGCACCGCCGCCGCCGAATCCGGCCGCGCGGTGGGCATCCTCGCCGACCTCCAGGGGCCGAAGATCCGTCTCGGCACCTTCGCGGGCGGGCCGGTCGAGTGGCACAACGGCGACATCGTGCGCATCACCGTCGAGGACGTCGCGGGTACGCACGACCGCGTTTCGACCACCTACAAAGGACTCGCCGACGACGCGAAGCCCGGCGACCGTCTCCTGGTGGACGACGGCAAGGTCGGCCTCGTGGTCAAGCAGGTCGAGGGTCCGGACGTCGTCTGCGAGGTCACCGAAGGCGGCCCCGTCAGCAACAACAAGGGCGTCTCCCTGCCGGGTATGGACGTCTCCGTGCCGGCGCTGTCCGAAAAGGACATCGAAGACCTCGAGTTCGCGCTCGAACTCGGCGTGGACTTCATCGCGCTCTCGTTCGTCCGCTCGCCCGCCGACATCGACCTGGTCCACCAGGTGATGGACCGCGTCGGCAAGGGCCGCCTCCCGGTGGTCGCGAAGATCGAGAAGCCCGAAGCGGTCTACAACCTCGAAGCCATCGTGCTCGCCTTCGACGCGGTGATGATCGCCCGAGGTGACCTCGGTGTCGAGCTCCCGCTGGAGCAGGTCCCGCTGGTGCAGAAGCGCACCATCCAGATCGCCCGCGAGAACGCGAAGCCGGTCATCGTCGCGACGCAGATGCTCGAGTCGATGATCAACAGCTCCCGTCCGACCCGCGCCGAGGCCTCGGACGTCGCCAACGCGGTGCTCGACGGCGCGGACGCGCTCATGCTCTCGGGGGAGACCAGCGTCGGCCGCTACGCCATCGACGTGGTCAAGACCATGGGCCGGATCATCGAAGCCGTCGAGACCGACTCGCCGGTCGTGCCGCCGCTGTCGCACGTCCCGCGCACCAAGCGCGGCGTCATCTCGTACGCGGCCCGTGACATCGGTGAGCGGCTGAACGCCAAAGCGCTGGTCGCCTTCACCCAGTCCGGTGACACCGTCCGGCGGCTCGCCCGGCTGCACACGCGGCTGCCGCTGCTGGCGTTCACGCCGGAGGAGAGCGTCCGCAGCCAGCTCGCGATGACCTGGGGCACCACGACGCGGATCGTGCCGAAGGTGGGCTCCACCGACCAGATGATCCAGCAGGTCGACCACGCGATGCTCGAAATGGGCAAGTACGCCAAGGGTGACCTGGTGGTCATCGTGGCCGGTTCCCCGCCCGGGACCGTCGGCTCGACCAACCTCATCCGGGTGCACCGCCTCGGCGAGGACGACCACGCCTGACGTTTCGCCGAAGTACATGAAGGCCCCCTTCCTTGCGCTTAGGTACAGGAAGGGGGCCTTCATGTACTTCGTCCTGAAGGTGGCCTTCGCGACAAACGTCTCGCCTCACGGAGGCTTCAAGCACCCTTACGGCCTAAAGTTCAGGACATGACTGAGATGGCCAGGGAAGCCGCGGCCGGTTTCGACAACGCGGGCGGGATGGGCGGACAGCCCGTGCTCGATCGGCTGGTCGCGTTGCTGGACTTGGAGAAGATCGAGGAGAACATCTTCCGCGGCGTCTCGCCCGCCCACTCGCCGGTGCGGGTGTTCGGCGGACAGGTCGCGGGGCAGGCGCTGGTCGCCGCCGGCCGTACGGTCCCGGAGGAGCGGAAGGTCCACTCGCTGCACGCGTACTTCATCCGCGGCGGCGACCCGAGTGTCCCGATCGTCTACGAGGTCGACCGCATCCGCGACGGCCGTTCGTTCACCACCCGCCGCGTCGTGGGCATCCAGCACGGCAAGGCGATCTTCTCCCTGTCCGCCTCCTTCCAGAAGGACGAGGGCGGCATCGAACACTCCGAGGCCATGCCGGACGTCCCGGATCCCGAGTCGCTCCCGACGCTGCAGGAGCGGGCCGAGGGCTACTTCATGGGCCACCTCGACCGGCCGCGCCCGATCGACCTGCGGTACGTCAACGACCCGCCCTGGGTGACCAGGAAGTCCGGCGATCGGCCCGCCAGGAACCAGGTCTGGATGCGGGCCGACGGCAAGCTCCCGGATCAGCAGTTGCTGCATGTCTGCGTGCTGACCTACGCCTCCGACATGACGCTCCTGGACTCGGTCCTCGCGCGCCACGGCGTCTACTGGGATCTCGACAAGGTGCTCGGCGCGAGCCTCGACCACGCGCTCTGGTTCCACCGCCCGTTCCGGGCCGACGAGTGGTTCCTCTACGACAGCGCGTCGCCGACGGCGTCGGGTGCCCGGGGACTGGCGACCGGCCGGTTCTTCTCCGCGGACGGAACGCACATCGCCACCGTTGTGCAGGAAGGCCTTCTTCGGGTGGTGTGAACGGTGACGTTCCGCATCGAAGAGGCGCCTTGTCCACCCTTTAGAGGGAATGGCGAAATGCCTTAACATCTGGTGCCAGAGCATTACGAAAGGGATGCGGGCATAAAGGGAGGGCCGGAACCGATCGGGGGACGGCTCCGGCCCTGCACCGGGGGTGAATCCGGCTTCGACAGGTATCCTTCCGGAAGCCCATCGGTGCAGCTCGCAGCCCCGCGCCCGTGCCGCGAGCGGATCCGCTGCCGCCGGTGAAGGCGGGCGTACCGCGTTGCACAATGCTCAACCTACAATGGCAATCTGCAAATTGCAGGATGAAAAACGGGCGTGTCGGAAAATGGTCGTGTGACCATCTCACCGAATGTGTCTCGGGCTGGTTAGATGTGCTTCGTGCGGGGTTGCCGAACACTGTTCTCCTCGCCGTGTCGCGATCGGTGTTGCTCGGACAGCTTTGTGGAGGTGCCGTGATGACGAGGGGTCAGGGGCCCACCGTGCGCCGCCGGCGGCTGGCGAGCGAACTGAGGCGGTTGCGCGAGGCGGCCGACCTCACCATCGACGAGGTGAGCGAGAAGCTCGAATGCTCGGCGTCGAAGGTCAGCCGCATCGAGACGGGGCACGTCGGCGTCACCCCGCGCGACGCGCGCGACATGCTCGAGCTGTACGGCATCGCCGGCGACGAGCAGGAAGCGCTCGTCCAGCTGGCCAGGGAAGCCCGCAAACGCGGCTGGTGGCACGCGTACAACGAGGTGTTCACCGGCACTTTCGTCGGCCTGGAGGCGGACGCGAGTTCGCTGAGGGCGTTCCAGGCGCTGCTGGTGCCGGGACTGCTGCAGACCGAGCGTTACGCCAAGGCCGTGATCAGGGCGATGCGGCCCGACGCCGAGGACGCCGAGATCAGGCGCAGGGTGGCGGCGCGGATGGCGCGGCAGGAGCTGCTGACCGATCCCTCGCCCCCGGAGTACTGGGCCGTCATCGACGAAGCGGTCCTGCACCGCGTGGTCGACGGCGCCGAGGTGATGGCGGAACAGCTGTACCGGATGGTCACGATGGCGGCGCAGCCGAACGTCACCGTCCAGATCGTGCCGTTCGGCGCGGGTGCCCATCCCGGGATGGAGGGTCCGTTCCTCATCATGGGCTTCCCCGAACTGGCCGACACCGACGTGGTCTACGTCGACAGCACCTCCAGCGGGCTCTATCTGGAGGAACCCCCGGACGTCCGGCGATACGCGTTGATGTTCGACCATCTGCGTGCCGCCGCGTTGAAGCCGGACGACTCGGTCGAGGTGATCGCCGAGGCAGCCGGGAGGTTCGCCGAACAGGCGGCCCTGCCGGAGAAACCGCAGTAACGGAACTCCGGAGACTCCAGAGGCTCCAGAAGTCTTCGGAGCGCTCGAAGTCCCCGGAAAACGAGTAAGGAGTGGGGAGCATGACGTCCAACGATGATCTTTCCCAGGCCCGGTGGTTCAAGAGCAGCCACAGCGGTGGCGGCAACGACTGCGTCGAGGTCGCCTTCACCGGTTCCGGTGCCGCCCTGAGGGACTCCAAGGACCCTGAGGGAGGTGCCTTCCGCCTCTCGCCGCAGGCTTGGCGTGGGCTGCTCGGCGCGGTGCGCCCGAGTGGCCCGGCTCACGACTAGACGCTGAAACTCGACCCCTTACGCCCCCCGAGCAGGGGATGGGCCGGCGTAAGGGGTCGAATCACGTCCGGGTGTAGGTGATCACCCGATGCCGCGGGGCACCCCTCAGGGCGAATCTGATCACTACCAACAAGGCAGTGAGTTCCTAAGGGGAAACAGATGAACACGAACGACGCTCTCCTCACCGGCGTACTGGCCGAGGTCGAATACCGCAGGGCAGAGCTCCAGCGAGCGGGCCGCAGCATGTGGGTCGAGCGGGCCCGCCGGGCGGGCAAGCGGATCCGCGCGTATCGCGCCGAAGTCCAGGTGCCCGCCCAGGAGCGCCGCGAGGCCCGGCAGATGCCCGCCCGCAGCGGCGACATCACCCGGTAGAGGTCGAGTGCGATGAAGCTCTCGGCGAAAACGCAGGCGAAGTTGTCGGTCCGGTAGGCAAGAATGCACCTCGTGCCCCGTCTTGGCTCCGGAATCCCGATCGTCGCCCGCACACAGGAGATGCGGCAGCTCCGCGCCGCCTTCGCCCGTGCAGAACGGGCCGAGGCCGGCGCGGTGCTGCTCTCCGGTGACGCGGGCGTCGGCAAGACCCGCCTGCTGACCGCGCTCGGCGAGTTCGCCGCGGGCGCGGGCGCCCTGGTGCTCACCGGGCGCTGTATCGACGTCCATGAGGGCGGTCTTCCTTATCTTCCGTTCGCCGAGGCGCTGGCGCCGCTGGCGACGACGTCCGATCCCGCGGTCACCGCCGCGGTCCGGGCCCGGCCGGCGCTGGGCAGGCTGCTCCCGCAGATGCAGCAGGCGGAGGACTACCCCGCCATCGAAGACGGTCAGCTCACCGCGAGCGAACGGGTGTCGACGCAACGGCTCGGGCCCGAACAGGACCTGGGCCAGCTCCAGCTGTTCGACGCGGTACTGGGGGTGCTGACCGTCATCGCTCAGCGCCGGCCCGTGGTGATCCTGCTGGAGGATCTGCACTGGGCCGACGGCTCCACCCGGAACCTGCTGTCCTTCCTGCTGACGAGGCTGCGCACCCAGCGGCTGCTGGTGGTGGCGAGCTATCGCAAGGAGGACGTCCACCGGCGGCATCCGCTCCGGGCGCTGTTGTCCGAGGTGGTGCGGCTGGGCGCGGTCGAACGCGTCGAGGTCGAGCCGTTCGGCGCCGAGGACGCGCGCGCCTTCGTCGAGGCACTGGCCGACGAGCCGATCGGCGAGGACATGATCGCCGACATCGTCGCCCGGTCCGAGGGCAATCCGTTCTTCGTCGAGGAGCTGCTCGCGTCCGCGAAGGACTGCCGTGAACTCCCCGCGGGGCTGGCGGAAGTGCTCCTCGCCAGGGTGGAACAGCTTTCCCAGATCACCCGCCGGGTGCTGCGCGTGGTCTCGGTCGCCAAGGACTCGGTGGCGCACGCCGCGCTCGCCGAGATCTCCGGACTGGACGAACTCGAACTCGACGAAGCACTGCGCGAGGCGGTGCAACATCACGTACTGGTGATCGAGAACGGTTTCTACACCTTCCGCCACGCGCTGCTGCAGGAAGCGGTCTACGGCGACCTGTTGCCGGGGGAGCGGGTGCGCATGCACGCGGCGTACGCGGCACGCATCCGCAATCGGACGCAGGGCCGAGGTCAGGACGCACGGCTCGCGCACCACAGCATGGAGAGCAAGGACTTCGTCACCGCGCTGGCCGCGTTGCTGCGCGCGATGGACGAGGCGGAGAAGCTGGGCGCGCCCGGTTCCGCGCTGCGGCACGTCGAGCAGGCACTGTCCATTTGGGACGCCGTGCCCGAGCCGGACCGGCCGCCGGACGTCGACGAACTCCGCCTCCTGCACGAGGCGTCGTATTTCGCGAGCACGTCGGGGGAACCGGAACGCGCGGTCGCCTATTCGCGGTCCGCGACCGAGGCGCTCGGCCCGGACACCGGCAACGAGCGGGCCGCCAAGGTCTGGCGACGGCACGCGGAGGCGCTGCTTTCGGTCGACGGCACGCTGGACGAGGTCGTCGAGGCGATCGACAAGGCATGGGAACTGGTCGAACACACCGACGCGAGTTCCGCGCGGGCCTGGGTGCTCGCCACCCGCGCCGGGATCCTCCGGCTGATCGACAGGCACGACGAGGCGCTGCAGTGCGCGCTGGCCGCGGTCGCCGACGCCAGGGCCGTCGGCGCGGGCGGGGCGGAGGCGGCCGCGCTGGTCTCGCTCGGGACGCTGGCCGATTCGGCGGGCGACGTCGAGGAGGCACGGGAGCGGCTGCGCCAGGCCGAGCGGAAGGCCAGGGATTCCGGCGCGCTCAACGGCGAACTGCGGGCGCTGCACTTCCTCGGGCTGAGCTACGACGACAGGGCCGAGATCCGTTCCGCGCTGAAGTACTACGCCAAGGGCATCAAGCGGGCCAAGGAGACCGGGCTGACCTGGAGCTCGTTCGGCATCGAGTTGCGGACCAAGCACCTCACACTGCGCTATGTCAGCGGGGACTGGCCGGAAGACGACGACGCCGGCCGAGCGGGCCGCGGTGTTTCGAGTGTCGTCGCCGGGCGGTTCCTGGGGATCTGGGCACAGTTCGTCGTCGGCCGGGGCCGGTTCGCGGACGCGGACAAGATCCTCCCCAGCTTGAGGCAGCACTGGAGCGCGGATTACTCGATCGCGCTCGCGGCGGGGGACGCCGCCATCCAGCTCGCGTCGTGGCGAGGGGACCACGCGGGTGCGGTGCGGCAGGCGCACGAGCTGATCGACTGGCTCGAAGAGGTCGAACCCGCGGTGCTCGGCGGGATCCGGATCAGCGTGCACGGCCTCACCGCAGCCGTCGCACAGGCCGCCGAAGCACGGGTGCGTGGCGATCTGGCGACGGTCGAGGCCGCTGTGAAATCGGGTGAGGAGATGCTCGCCCACGGCCGCCACTGCGCCGAACACGGCATCCCGCGTTCGGTGTCGCTGGGCCCGGAGGCGCTGGCGTGGCTCGCCCGGCTGGAGGCGCTCGGCAGCTGCCTGCGCGGCGCGGGGGATCCGGCGTTGTGGGCGAAGGCGGTCGAGGCGTTCGGGTACGGCGCGGTGTATGAGCAGGCCATGTGCCGCCTGCAGCACGCGAAGTCCCTGCTGGCCTCCGACGGTGACACCGCGCTCGCCGCGTCGGAGTTGCTGGCCGCGCACGCGGTGGCGGATCGGCTGGGCGCCTGCCCGCTGCGCGAGGCTGTCCGGGAGCTCGGTCACCGGGCGCGCGTCGAGCTTCCCGGGGAGGCGGTGGCCCCGCGGCGTGACGTCGTCGACCCGCTCACCGACCGCGAGCGCGACGTGCTGGAGCGGGTCGCGCTCGGCCGGACCAACCGGCAGGTCGGCGAAGAGCTGTACATCAGCGAGAAGACGGTGAGCGTCCACCTTTCGCGGGTGATGGCGAAACTCGGCGCGAGCCGCCGGGCCGAGGCCGTCGCGATCGCCTACGACCGGGGTCTGCTGGCCGCGCCTTCTACCTCGTGAGTGGTAAGGACGGTTCTAACCGTCCTTACCACTCACGAGGCGATCAGCGGCGCGGGAGCCGGCGAAGCGCCTTCAGGCCCGCGCTCAGGCCCCGCGCCCACAGCTTCGGCGGGATTCCGCGGCCGGGGCGCAGCGGCATCCCGCGCTGCACCGCGATCGCCTGGGCCTCGGTGTACTTGAGCAGCCCTTCGGCGCCGTTGCGCCGTCCGACACCGGACTCCTTCATCCCGCCCATCGGCAGCCCCACGGTGCCGAAGGTCGCCGCGAAGCCTTCGTTCACGTTGACGGTCCCGGCCTTCAGCCGCGCCGCGACCTCCCAGCCCGCCCGGCCGTTGCGCGACCACACGCTCGCGTTCAGCCCGAACTTCGTGTCGTTGGCGCGCTCGATCGCTTCGGTGACGTCGGTGTAGCCGTAGATCGACACGACCGGCCCGAAGGTCTCTTCGGCGAACAGCTTGACGTCCTCGGTGACGTCGGTGAGCACGGTCGGCTCGTAGAACAGCGGGCCGAGGTCGGGCCGGGCCTTGCCGCCGGTGAGCACCTTCGCGCCCTTGGACCGGGCGTCCTCGACGTGCGCCGACACGGTCGCCAGCTGGGCTTCGGAGGTCAGGGATCCCATCTGCGCCTGGTAGTCCAGAGCACCTCCGAGCCGCAGCGCGGCGGTCTTGGCGACGAAGGCGCGGGTGAACTCCTCGCGGATCGACTCGTGGACGTAGATCCGCTCGACCGAGACGCACAGTTGCCCGGCGGAGGAGAAGCACGCGGTCACCGCGCCCGCGGCGGTCTTGGCGATGTCCGCGTCGGGCAGCACGATCATCGGGTTCTTGCCGCCGAGTTCCAGCGAGTAGCTCGTCAGCCGCTCCGCCACCTTCGCGGCGAGACCCTTGCCCGTGGGCGTGGATCCGGTGAAGCACAGGTAATCCGACTCCTCGACCAGCGCTTCGCCGATCCGCGAGCCCCGGCCGAGCACGATCTGCCAGACGCCGGCGGGCAGCCCGGCCTCCTCGGCGACCTCCTGTAGCCACAGCGCCGAGAGCGCGGTCTGGTTGTCCGGCTTCTGCACGACGGCGTTGCCCGCCGCGAGCGCGGGCAGGACGTCCATCGCGGTCAGCGCGAGGGGGTAGTTCCACGGCGAGATGATCCCGACGACACCCTTGGGGTGCCGGATCTCGCCGACCTTCGTCAGCACCGGGATCAGCCCGGCGGCGCGACGCGGCGAAAGGAACTTCGCGCTGTGCTTGCCGTAGTAGGCGGCCACGAGCGCGGTGGCGCTGACCTCGTCGAAGGCGTCCATCCGCGCTTTGCCCGCCTCGATCTGCACGAGGTCGAGCGCCTCTTCCTGACGCTTCAGGACCAGGTCGTGCAGGCGGATCAGGATGCGCTGGCGGTCTTCGACCGGCCGCTCGGCCCACGCGCGCTGAGCTTCCCGCGCCTGGTCGAACACGGCGCGGACGTCGGCGTCGGTGGCTTGGGGGAGGGTCGCGATCGGTTGCCCGGTGAAGGGCGCGAGCATGCGGACAGGTGCGGAGACAGTGGTGTTCTCACCACCCACGACCCGTCGTACGAGCCGTTCCGCCCTGGCCGCGGCCGGGGCGCCGGGGACGTCGCCAATGGTGGCCGGCCCTCCGGTGTGGTGGCCCGCGCTCGCCGGTGTCGTGCTCGTCATGCCGTCTCCGTTCCATGCCGCGCGGAGCCGGGAGGCGCCACGCAGAGCCCAGGTGTTACCGACGAGTACAGCATACCGCCGGTATGAAGACTGTCCATCGCTGACATGAATCAGTTTCACGTATTGCCGGGTTGCCGGGGATCGTCGGAAGAGGGCCGCAAGATGTCCTGCTGCTGCAAGGCGGACCCCGAGGGCGGGGTCCGGGGCGACGGCGGCTCGTAGGGCTGAGGCTGCGGTTGCCGCGGATATTGCTGCTGGGGGAATACGGGTGTGTAAGGGACGTAGGCGACCGGGTAAGGGGTTTGCCGAGGCGGCGCCGGTTCACGCCGGTTGGCCACGATCGCCAGCCCGATGGTGAGCAACGCCACGAGCCCGCCCGCGAGCAGGATCCAGAAACCGCTCCCCGTCCCATAACGCGAGACGAAGCGGCCGGTGTCCTGTCCGAAGCTCAGGCTCGCCGAGATGTCCATGCCGAGCATCCAGACGCCGATCGCGGTCCCCGCCCCGCCGGCGACCAGCAGCGTCCTCGACGTCGTCGCGGCGATGGAGGTCGAACTCCGCCGGTACGCGGCGAAACCCACCACGGCCCCGGCGAACAGCGTCAGCGCGGCGGCGGACAGCGGGATGCCGTAGCGGGCGACATGCGTTTTGTCGTAGAACTCCTTCTCTTCCGCCGACGGTTCTATGTCGAAGGTCCGCGTCCAGCCGGTCTCGGCGAATTTCGACACCGCCTTGCCGTCGGAAAGCTGTTCGTACGTCGATTGCGGAAGGAAAGTCGCCAGAAGTACCAGCAGGCTGGCGAAAACCCCCATCATCGCGGCGAAAAGGCGAGGGAGCCGCGCGTCGGACGGCGGGCGGGGCGCGGCGACGGGCGGTATTGCGCTGAACGGGCCAGTCGGTTGGTACGGCTGCTGCTGCGGCGCGCTCATGGTCGGCTCCTCCGCCGGTTCTGTTGTCCAGCAAGGAATTCCACCACGGATCGGCCGACGAGATAAGTGTCACCTGTGCTCTGGTGAGGGGCTTTCGCGCGTGCTAGGCCGGGAGTTTCGGCCAAGCGGCGGCCGCCAGTTCCCTGGCGATGCCGCACGCGTCCGGTGCCTGCACGGCCAGAATGGCGTGCTCGACCTGATTCCTGCTCGCGTCCGGGCCGCCGATGTGGCCGGTGAGCACCGTGCAGCCGCCGGAGACCTCCTGCACGAAAGACTTGCGCCCGCCCACCGTTTCCTCGCGAACGCCCGCCGTGCCCTTCGGGCGCGGACCGAGGCCGAATTCCAGCCTGACGATCCGTTCCGCGCCCTGTTCGCCCCAAAGGCATTGGTGCCGGGACAGATCGCCTTTCCCCGACACGGGCACACCCAGCCGCGCGGAAACCTCGGCGTCGGACCAGAAGGCGGAGCAGGCGTCCAGCCGTGCCAGTGAATCGGCGCGGTAGTCGAGATGTGCCGCCTGCTCGCCCGCCACGAGGGCGCGGGCGGCGCTTTCCGCGGTCTTCGTCGCCACGGCGAGCGCGTCGGATCCGGAGGTTTCGCGGGAATCGAAGAACGTGCCGACGCGCAACGAGGAGTCGTCGGTGAAGAGCAGGTGGAGAACGGGCTGTCCTTGCAGGTCCGTGCGGACCATTCGCAGCCCGCGGGAGAGGGGCGGCTCGGCGACCGGGGTCGCGCCGGCGAGACGTTCCCGCGCCCGGTCTTCCGGGAAGCCGAAACTGATCAAGGCGCTTCCGGTCCGGAACGAGCAGGCGCCCATGCTGGGCGTCGGCACGGACACCAGCCGTTGGGTCTTCTCGATCTCGGGGAAGTCCAGCAGACCGCAGAAGTCCACGGTCGTGGGATCGCCGAGCGCTTCGCGCAACGTCAAAGGTCCCGAAGGCGGAGGAGCCGGAGCGGGCGGCGGCGCGGCGGTGCAGCCGGTGAACACCAGAACGGCCGCGGTCAGCACGGCGAGCGCCGTCGATCTCCCCATGGCGGAGAGCCTACGCGGAGGTGCCCTCGTACAACATCACCGCGACGCGCTTCCATTCGTCGAGCAACTGCCGCCGCCGTTTCGGGTCACCACCGAGTTCGGCGTCCAGCGCCAGTCCCCGGGTGAGGTTCACGGTCAGCCAGAACAAGATCTCCGCGCGTTCCTTCGGCAGATCCCCGGCGACCGCGGTGACGTGATCCAGTGTCGAGCGGCCCAGTGCCCTGTCGACCGGGCGGATCGCCTCGCGGAGTTCGGGGTCGGTGCGCGCCGCGACCCACAGTTCCGTGGCGGCCGTGGACAGCGTGCCCGAGTAGCCCTCCCACAGCAGGTCGATCGCCGCCGCGACACCCGAGGCGCCGCCGGGCAGCGCCGCGATCGACGTCGCCAGGCGTCCGCGCAGCTTCTCCGTCAGATGCTCGACGGCGGCCGCCATGAGTTCGGCCTTCGCGGAGAAGTGATGCTGCACGGCGCCCTTCGAGACGCCGGCTCGGGCACAGATCTCCTGAACCGAGGTACGCGCGTAGCCGAGGTCGACCAGGCAGTCGATGGTCGCGTCGAGCAGCGCCGTGCGGGTCTGCTCACGCCGCTCGGCCTGAGTGCGGTGGGTCCTGCCGAGCACACTCACCGGATCCGCCCCCTTTACGTGCAGCTCGGTACGGATGTACATTCCGAATGGAACTTACATCCTAAGCGTCATGTTTTCCAGGTCCGATCAGGAGGCGTTGGCCGTGCCCTTGCAGATCCAGAAGAGTTCGTGGAGCACGACGGAGCTCGAAGACCTCCGGGACCTCGCCCGGACCTTCTGCCAGAAGGAACTCGCGCCGAACCAGGAGCGCTGGGCGGCCGAGAAGAAGGTCGACCGGGAGCTGTGGACGAAGGCGGGCGAGGTCGGCCTGCTAGCACTGTCCATCCCGGAGGAGTACGGCGGTGGCGGCGGCACGTTCGCCCACGAGGCCGTGCTCTACGAGGAGCAGGCCCGGTCCGGCGACAGCGCCTGGGGTGTCACCGTCCACAATGGAATTGTCGCGCACTACATCCTGGAGTACGCGAACGAGGAGCAGAAGAAGGCGTGGCTGCCGAAGTTCGCCTCCGGCGAGATGGTCGGCGCGGTCGCGATGACCGAGCCCGGCACGGGTTCGGACCTGCAGGGCATCAAGACCCGCGCGGTGCGCGACGGCGACCACTACGTGATCCACGGCGCGAAGACGTTCATCACCAACGGTTTCCACGCCGACCTCGTCGTCGTCGCGGTGAAGACCGACCCGGACGCGGGCGCGCAGGGTGTCTCGCTGATCGCCGTCGAGACCGACACCCCGGGCTTCAGCCGCGGCCGTGTCCTCGACAAGATCGGCCTCAAGGGACAGGACACCGCGGAGCTGAACTTCGACGACGTCCGGGTTCCCGCCGCCAACCTCCTCGGCGACCAGGAAGGTCTCGGCTTCATCCAGCTCATGCAGCAGTTGCCGCAGGAACGGCTGATCATCGCCGTCACCGCGGTCGCCGGGATGGAGGCCGCGATCGACCAGACCATCGCCTACACCAAGGACCGCCAGGCCTTCGGCCGCCCGGTCTACAACTTCCAGAACACGAAGTTCAAACTCGCCGAGGCCGCGACCGAGGCCGCGGTGTCCCGCGCGTTCCTCGACCAGTGCATCGAACGGCACCTGCGCAAGGAACTCGACGTGCAGGGCGCGGCGATGGCGAAGCTGTGGACCACCGAACGGGTCAACAAGGTCGTCGACGACTGCCTGCAGCTCTTCGGCGGCTACGGCTACATGACCGAGTACCCGATCGCGCGCGCGTGGGCCGACATCCGGATCTCCCGCATCTTCGGCGGCACCAGCGAGATCATGAAGGAAATCATCTCCCGAACGCTCTAGAAACCGTTGCCGTACCAGGAAAGGACGTGGCGATGAAGGCTGGGCCGCTGAGCGGGCTCAAGGTCGTCGAACTGGCCGGGCTCGCCCCGGCGCCGTTCGCCTGCACGATCCTCGCCGATCTCGGCGCGGAGGTCGTCCGGATCGACCGGGCGACACCGGGCAACGACGTCATCGGGTTCCCGAACGATCCGCTCGCGCGAGGCAGGCGGTCGATCGGGATCAACACCAAAACCCCCGAGGGGGTCGAACTGGTGCTGAAACTCGCCGACGACGCCGACGTGCTCATCGAAGGTTTCCGTCCCGGGGTCGCCGAGCGGATGGGCATCGGACCGGAGCAGGTCCACGCCCGCAATCCGCGGCTGGTCTACGGCCGGATGACCGGCTACGGCCAGGATGGCCCGCTGGCGACCGTCGCCGGGCACGACATCAACTACATCGGCATCTCCGGCGCGCTCGAACCCATCGGGCACGCCGGGCAACGGCCGGTGGTGCCGCTCAATCTCGTCGGCGACTTCGGCGGTGGCGGCCTCCTGCTCGCGATGGGCGTGCTGGCGGCGCTGTTCGAACGCCAGACGTCCGGCAAGGGCCAGGTGGTCGACGCGTCCATGGTGGACGGTGCGGCGCTGCTGACCACCAGCCTGCACGGACTGCTGGACTCCGGGCTGTGGCCGGGCGGGCGTGGCGAGAACATGCTCGACGGCGGCGCGCCGTTCTACGACACCTACGAGACCGCCGACGGCAAGTACGTCGCCATCGGCGCGATCGAGATGCGGTTCTGGGGCGATCTGGTGAAGGTGCTCGGGCTCGACCCCGAGGAGATCCCGGTCCACGTCGACAAGAACGAATGGCCGAAGCTGCGCAAGATCGTCGCCGAGGCCGTCGCGAAGCACACCCGCGACGAACTGGTCGCGAAGGCCGAAGGCACCGACGCGTGCCTGACGGCGGTGCTGTCCCCGAAGGAGGCGCCGTCGCATCCGCACAACGTCGCGCGCAAAACGTTCGTCGACGTCGGCGGCATGATGCAGCCCGCGCCCGCGCCGAGGTTCGACCGCACGCCGGCCCAGACGCCGGAACCGCCGCGGCCCAAGGGCGGCGACACCGCCGAGGTCCTCGCCGAACTCGGCGTGGACGCCGACGGGATCGAACGGCTCAGGGCCGCGGGCACCATCGCGTGAGCTGAAGGGGACTTTCCCCGCATGGGATGCAGCGAAAGCGGCCTTCACCGCGTGTCACGCGGTGAAGGCCGCTTTCAGCCCCCGTCAAGATCGGACCGCAGCATCGAATAGAGGACGTGGTCACGCCAGGCCCCGTCCCGGAACCCGTAGCCGCGCAGCACGCCCTCCCTGGTGAAGCCCGCCTTCGTCAGGGAGCGCTGCTCGGCGGTGTTGCCCATCTCCGTCGACGCCTCGACCCGGTTCATTTGCGTGTGCGCGAAGAGGTAGCGGACCAGCAGCCGCTGGGCCTCGGTCCCGTAGCCGTGGCCGCGTGCCTCGGGAATGAGCACCAGCCCGGCGTTCCAGCAGTACGACGTCGAGCCGGTCCTGGTCTTGTGCCAGGAGACGAAACCGAGCCGCTGTCCGCCGAGCTCGATCATCAGCATCCCGTTGTCCGCCGCGAGCATGCCGGTCTCGGCCCAGCGGCGGCGCAGGAAATGCGGGTCGTGCCAGCCGTGCCATTCGAACGGGCCCGCGGCCCGCGGATCGTTCGTCAGTGCTTCGAGCGTCGGCAGGTCGTCTTCGTACACCGGTCTGAGCGCGACTCCGGTTTCTGTCATCCGACAGAGACTAGGGGCGCCGGCCGTCGAAGGTCCCGTGACGCCCCGCGCCGTCACTGAACCGGCTCGCGCCCGCGACGGCCTCCTCGGCGAGCCCGCCGCCGATCAGCGCGTTCGAGAACTCGGTCCGCATCGCCTCGTCTTCGGTGAGTCCGTACTGGCCGTATGCGGACTTGCGATCCGCGCGCAGACACGCCTGGGGGAACGCGGCCAGTTCGCGCGCCAGTGCTTGCGCGGCCGCCAGGGCCTCGCCGTCGGGCACGACCCGGTTCGCGAGTCCGATCGCGAGCGCCTCGTCGGCGTCGACCGGCCTGCCGGTGAGGATCAGGTCCATCGCCCGCGAATGCCCGATCAACCGGGGGAGGCGCACCGTGCCGCCGTCGATCAGCGGCACACCCCAGCGGCGGCAGAACACGCCGAAGACGGCTGTGCTGTCGGCGACCCGCAGGTCGCACCACAGCGCCAGTTCCAGGCCGCCCGCGACGGCGTGCCCGCGCACCGCGGCGATCACCGGCTTCGACAGGGTCATGCGTGTCGGGCCCATCGGCCCGTCACCCGATGGACTGAGGGTGTTCGTGCGGTCGGTTCCCACGGCCTTCAGATCGGCTCCGGCACAAAATGCGTCACCCGAACCGGTGAGGACGGCGACCGCGGCTTCCTCGTCGGCGTCGAACGCGCGAAACGCGTCGGCCAGCGCGTTCGCGGTCGGTCCGTCCACCGCGTTGCGGGACTCGGGGCGGTTCAGCGTGATCGTCGTCACCGGCCCGTCCCGGTGGACGAGAACGTTTTCGCTCATCGATCGCTCCCTCAAGGAATCCGGGTGGGCAACTGGGCCCGATTCTCCTTAAAGTGGTGACAAAGTCCGCAGTGCGCGCGGAGTCATCGTCTGGACACTACGGTGTGATGGGATGGAGCCATGTCGCCCGGCTTGAAGAAATTCGTTGTCATCGCCGTCGTCGCGCTCGTGCTCTTCTTTCTGATCAGCAGGCCGACGCAATCCGCCGACGCCGTCCACACCGCGCTCGGCTGGCTCCGATCCGGTGCCGAAGCCATCGTGACCTTCGTCCGGAGCCTCTTTTCCTGACCCGTCTCGACGTTCACCGGTGTCCCTGGTGACGCCGGTGATCGCCGTGCGCAGCCACCAGCGGTTATCACTCAGAGTCATCCGCCCCGGATTTCGGTCGAACGACTCGACCATCCGGGTGGATTGCCTTCGAAAACCCGCTGGTCGACGAATTCGTGTCCCGGAAGCTCTGGCGGAAAAGACCTCCGCGCCCCTACGGTGCTCACATTGCGTGATCGGTTGGTCCTCCAGGCGCCGGAGCCGGCCTCCTGGGCGAGGAGTTTCCGCAGGTGCAAGCCCCAGAGCAGCGGGAACTTCCAGCCGGGCAAGTAAGTCAGGACTTGTCAGTCGGGGAATCAAGAGGAGGCAGGGATGACCGGAGATCCCGGAGTCGATGCGTTGATCCGGCAGTGGGCGGCCGAGCGTGAGCAAACCCCCGAGGAACAGGAGGCCGACCGCATCGCGTCGGCGTGGCTGGCCGACGTGCCCCGGCAGGCTCCCGGAATCCCGGGCCAGCGTCAGCAGTCCGGTCAGGCGCGCTGGGCGCCGGTCGAGGCGGCCGACCCCGGCTACCTCGACGCCATGCGCCGTCGTCTCCCGGAGGTTCCGCAGGACCTGCTCGTCGCGGCCGCCGGTTGGTGGCAGATGGTCGGCGGCGTCGCCGAAGCCGAAGCCTGGTGGGACGCGGGCATCAGCCCGCTCGACCAGCGCGCCCTCGACTACCGCGCGGCCGGGCTCGCCCCGTCCGACCTGAGCCGCCGTCTCGGCCCGATGACCGTTTTGCAGCACCTTCGCCGCGGCAGTGCCCCGGCCTGGTGCGTGGCGAGGCTGGCGAGGCAGCAGAAGTCCGCCTGACGAGAACTTCTCGCACGCGCGGGTGAACCGGCGTGGCAAGGGCGATCTCGGCTACCGCGTAACGCTAACCTGCGCGGGCTCGTTGTTCGAGCATCGGTCGTGATCGCCGCCCACGCTGGAGGACTCGCTTCGTGCGCACCACCCCGGAAAACGACGAGCTCGTCGCCGACCCGGCCACGCCCGCTCCGCCACGCCGCGGGGCGGGCGCCGCCGTACTCGGCAGGCTGGTGATCGTGCTGGCCGTACTCGGCCTCGCCGGGGGCGGGATCTGGCTGGTGACCAAGGCGTCCGCCCCGGTCGCGAGCCCCACGACGATGGAGATCCCCGCGCTGCAGGTCAAGGCGGCCGACGTCAAACCCGGTTCGGTCGCCCCGGTCAACGCCACCCTCGCGGGCGGCACCACCCAGCAGACCGTGCCGCAGCAGGCGCAGCCGAAGCCGGGCAAGGACCCCCTGGCCGCTTGGACCGAGCGGGCGGCGCAGGCGACCGGAATCCCGGCCAGGGCGCTGCTCGCCTACGGCAACGCCGAACTGGCGATGCGTCAGATGCAACCGAACTGCAAGATCTCGTGGGCGACCCTGGCGGGTATCGGCCGGATCGAATCGAACCACGGTCAGTACGGCGGGGCCGTCCTCGGCCAGGACGGACGGCCGTCGAAGCCGATCATCGGCGTCCCGCTCGACGGGTCGCCCGGTGTGAAGGCGATCGGCGACACCGACGGCGGTCAGTTCGACGGGGACGCGGCCGTCGACCGCGCGGTCGGGCCGATGCAGTTCATCCCCAGCACCTGGCGCCGGTACGCCGCCGACGGCAACCGCGACGGCGTCGGCGACCCGCAGCAGATCGACGACGCGACGCTGGCGGCGGCGCGCTACCTGTGCGTGAACAACCGGGACATGTCGGCCGCCTCGGGGTGGTGGCAGGGAATCCTGTCCTACAACAACTCGACGGAGTACGCGCAGAAGGTCTTCGGGCTCGCGGACGACTACGCGAAGGCCGTGCAGTCCCGCTCGTGAGTGGTAAGGACGGTTAGAACCGTCCTTACCACTCACGAGACGGGACCCGGGACCAAGGTCCCGAGCGCCCAGGTCGGCGAAGTTTCGCCGCGCGCCCAGTGCTAGCGTCGATGCGTGTCCGCATCGTCCGTCACCCTGCGCCGTCTCGGCATCGCCGGCGTCTGCCTGGTGAGCCTGGCGCTGTGCTGCGGGCTCGCGTGGTGGCAGTGGGAGCGGTTCTCCTCGGCCAGCGGGACGTTCCAGAACCTCGGCTACGTCCTGCAGTGGCCGCTGTTCGGGCTGTTCCCCGCGTTCATGTTCTGGCGGATCCGCAAGCTTCGCCGCCGCGCCGCCGAGGCCGACGCCCAGGAAGCGGTGGCCGAGACCGCCGTCCCCGAGGTGCCCGCGCCCCGGCGGCGTGCCCCGGCGCCGCCGCCCCCCGAGGACGACGAGCTCGCCGCGTACAACAGGTACCTGCGCGAACTCAACGCCCGCGACAAGTAGTCCCCAGAGAGGTTCGAGACCCTATGACCACCCGAACTGACGACGCCGCCCCGGCCCGCCCGGTCTCGCTCGGCGGACCGCTGATCCGGTTCCGTGTCGCGGCGTACGCCACCGGTGTGGCCCTGCTCGGGCTGGTCGTCGAGATGCTGCTGCAGTACGTCTTCCGCGTGGAACTTCCCCAGTTCGTGAAGATGATCCCCATGGTCCACGGCGGGCTCTACCTGATCTACCTCCTGCTCGCGGTCGACCTCGCGATCAAGGCCCGCTGGTCGATGAAGGGCACCCTGCTCGTGCTGATCGCCGGCTGCATCCCGTTCTTCTCGTTCGTGATGGAGCGCAAGGTCACGCACAAGGTCCAGGCGGGCGCCAAGCTCTAAGCCCGGCGCCGGAAGGTCAGCGCCACCAGGAAGGACACCGCCGTCACCGCGGCGGCGACGGTGAAGGCGGCGGTCATCCCGCCGACCGTGGTCTCCGCCGGGCTTCCGGACGGGGTCCGCGTCACCGCGCCGAACACGGTGATCAGGATCGCCAGCCCCAGTGTCGCCCCGACCTGCTGCAACGTCTGTAACGCGCCGCCCGCGGCACCCGCGTCGGCGGTGGGCACCGTCGCCATGATGATCACGCTGAGCGGGGAGAACGCCAGCCCCGCGCCCACGCCCATCAGCAGCATCGGCCCGAGCAGATGCGAGAAGTAGCCGCTGTCCGTGGTGAGCGTGGTCAGCCAGACGACCCCGCCGGTCATCAGCGCGGTCCCGGTCAGCGCGAGCGGTTTCGGCCCGAACCAGGGGAGCAGTTTCGGGATCAGCCTGCTCAGCAGGAACATGCAGGCCGCCATCGGCAGGAACGCGAAGCCGGTCTCCAGCGCGGCGAACCCCGCGATGTCCTGCAGGAACTGGGTCAGGAAGAAGAACATCGACATCATCGCCATCGGCCCGAGGAAGAAATTGACGTAGGCCGCGGCGCGGTCACGTTCGGCGAACAGGCGCAAGGGGATCAGCGGTTCGCTCACCCTGGTCTCGATCGTGAGGAACGCGGCCAGCAACGCCAGCCCGGCGGCGAGGCCGCCGAGGGTGATCGTGTCGCCCCAGCCGTGCGAAGCGGCGTGGGTGAAGGCGAAAACGAGCGAGCCGACGCCGAAGGTGCCGGTGACCGCGCCGGGGAGGTCCAGCCGGGCGCGTCGACGGGGAGGATCGGCGACGTATCGCGAGGTGAGCAGGACGATCGCGAGCCCGAACGGGACGTTGATGTACAGCGCCGCGCGCCACGAGATCCATTCGGTCAGCAGCCCGCCGAGCAGCAGGCCGATCGCGAAACCGCTGCTGGACATCGCCGAGAACAGTGCCAGCGCGCGCACCCGGGCCTTGGCTTCGGTGAACGTGCTGGTGATCAGGGCCAGGGTGCTCGGCCCGGCGAGCGCGGCGCCGACGCCCTGCGCGACCCGGGCGGCGATCAGCAGTTCCGCCGAGCCGGCGAGGCCGCCGAGCAGGGAGGCGGCGGTGAACACGGCCGCGCCGACGACGAATGTCCGGCGGCGGCCGAACAGGTCACCCGCCCGGCCGCCGAGCAGCAGCAGGCCGCCGAAGACCAGGCTGTACGCCGTCATCACCCAGGACAGGCCGGTGTCGGTGAAGCCGAGTTCGGACTGGATGCGCGGGAGCGCGACGTTCATCACCGTCGCGTCGAGGATGAGCATGAGCTGGCAGGTCAGGATGATCGGGAGGACCAGCCGGTGCGGAGGTGGCGGGCTCCCGGCGGTCTCCGGCCTAGGCTCGGCACGCAGGGTTCGCTCGGTCAAGGAATACTCCAAAGACGTAACGAGATGAAGCGGAGAGACTCTCCACTTGAGGTCGTGAGCGATGATATGGAGACAGTCTCCGCTTACGCAAGCGAATTCGGAGAACGTCTCCGTTTTCGTCGCCCGAGGAGGTGCAGATGGTCACGGCCGATCCGGCCCGCCCCATGCGCGCGGACGCGCGGCGCAATTACGAGCGCATCGTGGCCGTGGCCAAGGAGGCGTTCACCGCCGACGGCGTGGACGTGCCCGCCGACGACATAGCCAAACGCGCCGGTGTCGGCGCGGGCACGTTGTACCGGCACTTCCCGACACGCGACAAGCTGATCGAGGCCGTCTACCGCGACGAGATCGACGGGCTGGCGCAGCAGGCGTACGACCTGCTCGAAGAGTTGCCGCCGGGGCAGGCGCTCGAGACGTGGCTGGCCACGCACGTCATCTACGTGGTCGAGAAGCACGGGCTCGCGATGACACTGAAGGCGTCCGTCGACGCCGGCTCCGAAGTCTTCGGCTGGTGTCAGTCGCGCTTGCGGGCCGCGGCGGACACGATCGTGAAGGCGGCGCAGGACGAGGGAGTGCTCCGAGCCGACGTCGCCGGCGTCGACATCCTCCGGCTCGGCCACGGTCTGGGTTCGGCCGCGAGCAAGGCTTCGGAGGAGGACACGAAGCGGCTTCTCGCGATCGTGCTGGACGGCCTCCGGGTGTCGTGAGATCCGTGCTCGTGAGTGGTAAGGACGGTTCTAACCGTCTTTACCACTCACGAGGCCCACCGCCAGAGCCGGCCATCGGTGGCTTCAGGCACCTCAGGAGCCGATCCCGGTGAGGGACCGCACCTCCATCTCCGCGTGCTTGACCGGATCGGCCTTCGATCGGCCGACGAAGGTGCCCACGAAGCCGCACAAGAACGAGAACGGGATCGACACCAGGCCCGGGTTCTTCAGCGGGAACCAGTGGAAGTCGACGCTCTTGATGATCGAGTCCGCGGCCCCGGACATCACCGGCGAGAAGAACACGAGCACCAGACTGGCGATCAGCCCGCCGTAGATGCCCCACAGGGTGCCGGTGGTGTTGAAGCGTTTCCAGAACAGCGAGTACAGCAGCGTCGAGAGGTTCGCCGACGCCGCGACGGCGAACGCCAGCGCCACCAGGAACGCGATGTTCTGCCCGTTCGCCAGGATGCCGCCCACGATCGCGAGCGCCCCGACGGCGACCGCGGTCAGCCGGGCGACGCGGACCTCCGCGGCCGGTTCCGCCTTGCCGCGCTTGAAGATGTTGGCGTAGACGTCGTGGGCGAAGGAGGCCGACGCGGTGATCGTCAGCCCTGCGACGACGGCGAGGATGGTCGCGAAGGCCACCGCCGAGACGATGCCGAGCAGGAGGGTGCCGCCGATGTTCAGCGCGAGCAGCGGCGCTGCCGAGTTCTCCCCGCCGGGCGCGTTCTTGATCGCCTCCGGGCCGACCAGCGCGGCCGCGCCGAAGCCGATGACCAGCGTGCACAGATAGAAGATCGTCATGCAAGCGGTCGCCCACACCACCGAGCGCCGCGCCTCGCGCGAATTCGGCACCGTGTAGAAGCGCATCAGCACATGCGGGAGCGCGGCGGCGCCGAGGACCAGCGCCAGCGCCAGCGAGACGAAGTCGAGTTTCGTGATCTCGGTCATGCCGTACGAGCCTCCCGGCTCCAGCAGTTCGTCACCGAGAGGGCTGTTGTCGGCGGCGGCGGCGAGCAGGTTCGAGAAGCTGAAGCCGAACTTGCCGAACAGGAACACGGTGATCAGCGCGCCGGTCAGCAGCAGGATGGTCGCCTTGATGATCTGCACCCATGTGGTGCCCTTCATCCCGCCGACCAGCACGTACAGGACCATGATGACACCGACGACGCCGATCACCAGCGCCTGGCCGAGGCCGCCGTGGATGTCCAGCAGCAGCGCCACCAGTCCACCGGCGCCCGCCATCTGCGCGAGCATGTAGAAGAAGGAGATCACCAGCGTCGACGTCGCGGCCGCGGCGCGGACCGGGCGCTGCTTCATCCGGAAGCTCAGCACGTCGCCCATGGTGAAGCGGCCGGTGTTGCGCAGCAGCTCCGCGATCAGCAGCAGATCGACCATCCACGCGACGAGGAACCCGATCGAGTACAGGAAGCCGTCGTAGCCGTGGATCGCGATCGCCCCGGCGATGCCGAGGAACGACGCCGCCGAGAGGAAGTCACCCGAAAGTGCGATGCCGTTCTGCCGCCCGGTGAAGGCGCTTCCCGCCGCGTAGTAGTCCGAAGTGGAGGAATTACGCGTGCTGGCCCGATACACCACGTACAGGGTGATCGCGACGAACAGCGCGAACACCGCGATGTTCAGTACCGGGTCGTTGTCGGGGATGCTCATCGCTCACCGGCCCCGACCGAGGCCCGCAGCTGCTCGATCTTGGGGTCGAGCCGCTTGTTGGCGAACTTCACGTAGGCGATCGTGATCAGGATCGTGGTGGCGAACTGGCCCAGTCCGAGCAGGATGCCGACGTTGATCTCGCCCCACACCTTCCGGCTCATGAAGTCGTGGGCGTAGGCCGCCAGCAGCACGAACGTCATGTACCAGGTGAAGAACAGCAGGCTCATCGGGAACACGAATCGCCGGAAGGTCTTGCGGAGCGCGACGAACTCCTTGCCGTGCTGGATCCGGTCGAAGTCCGGGCCGGTGGCGCGCGGCGGCGGGGGAGTGGACTGGCGCTCGCGGGCGAACAGCGCGGGCATCTGTCCGGTGTCCTCCAGGGCGTTGCTCGCCGCGTAAGGACGCGCGACGTCGGGCATGGGTTCCTCCGGGACTTGCATCCGTGGCGCGGTACGGGAGCGCACATACTAACTGCGGCTTCACGCGCTCTGAATAGGCGACCCCGGTTCCGTGAAGGCGCGAGCCTGTATTCGATTTCTCCTCGTTTTAGTGTTGCGGAAAATCGTTTCGGCCGAAATGATCCGGCTTTATCACTCGTAATAGTGAGCGGTGTTGTCACGCGGGGTCGTCGTCCGAACGGCCCACTGTGGCAGGCGACGGGCGATGACCACGCTGTATCCCTCATTTTGGTGACAGATCGTAGTTTCGCTACCGGGGCACGACGGGTTCCGATATCGTGCCCGCGACCCCGGGCGGGGGAAGATCGCCCGCTTCGCCGGGCGTCTCGAAAGAAATCACCATGTCGGGCGGCATCGGACCGGCTCGGATGGCAAGGCCACAACATCGGGCACATATTTTGGCTTGACCCACCCGTTGGGGGCACGGAAAGTAGTTCAAACGGGCGATGCGGCTACCGTACGTAGGCTGATCGGGTGATAAGGGTAACCTGTGTATCCGCGCAACCCGTAACCGGAATTCCCTCGTTTGTGACGCGCGGGCGGTTTTCGGGCCCCTCGGATCGTTCGGATACACACTTTTCGCTGGTCAGCAGCCGTGTACTGAACGGAATTGACGGCACCTGGATTGGTGTACGATTCTTTGGCCCGGCTGACCCGCAGTGATCGATTGGCAAAGGAACGTTGATCTCGACGACCATGCACTTCGCAGGTTGCGACCTGCACGTGCAGGTGCAAGACCTCCCGACGCGGACCGGTGTTCCTGGGGACACGCGGATCGCCGGACAAGGTCCCTCTCGTCGCGATCGGTCACGCGGTCAGACCGGGGCCGAGTTCCCCGCAGGCAGGTACCTCGCGGGAACGGACGCCACAGAACGTGCCAGGACGCCGGACAGGGAGTCACCTACGTGACCGTTGCAGGAGAAGGCCAAGTGCCGGTCGGTGAGCTGCTGGGACGCACTCCCCGGCCATCTCGGTGGGCCACCGGCTGGCGCACGCTCGTGCGCTGGCGGGACTGGAGCCTGCCGGTGAAGCTGTCGGCCGTGACGCTGGTGCCGATCCTCATCGCGCTCGCACTGGGCATCGCCACCATCGCCGGCCAGGTCGGCCGTTCCGACGGCTACCAGCGGCTGGATCGTTTCGTCGCGCTGAGCGGGCACATCCGCACCCTCGCCGACGGCCTCGGCCGCGAACGCACCCAGTCCGCCGCCGGGCTGACCGCGGGCACCGTCGGCGGGACCTTGGAGCTCGGCTCGGCGCGCGCCGACGTCGACACCGCCATTCCTCTCTACGTCGCCGCCGCGTCCCGGGCCGTGGAGAACGAGCCGTCGCTCCGCCAGGCGCGTGACGCCGCGGCCGCCCAGCTGAACAGGCTGGCCGACATCCGCCAGCGGGCCTCCGCCGGACAGCTCGACCCCGTCCAGGCGATCGGCGAGTACACCGACGTGACCACCGCGCTGCTCGCCCTCGACACGGCGCTGGCGGCCGGTGCCAGCCAAGACGTCCTCGGCGGCACCCCCGCGGCGCTGCACGACCTCGCCGTGATGAAGGAACAACTGTCGCTGAGCCAGGCGCTGGTCTCCTTCGGCATCGCGCGTTCGAGCCTCGCGCCGAGCGAGCTCGACCAGCTGCGCACCGCCGAACTCCGGCTGGCCGACCGCTTCACCGACTTCCGCGCCGCCGCTTCGGAGCAGCAGCGCCAGGAGTTCGGCGCCGCCGTCACCGCCGAAGCGATGGAAAACCGCGACAGGCTCGCGAAAACCGCCCTCGGCGAACAGGGAACCTCGTCCACGCAGGCGTTCCGCTCGTTGTCCGCGCAGGGCTGGACCGATGCCTCGACCGCGGTGATCGGCAAGGTCGGCGAGGTCGCGAACAAATTCGGCGGCGAGACGAGCGCGGTTTCGGCCGAACTGGTCGACGACGCCAGCAGCGGCGCGGGTCTGCTCGCGGTCCTGCTGTTCGGCGCGATGGTGCTCGCCGTCGCCGTCGTCTTCCTCATCACCCGCCAGTTGCTGCGCTCGCTGAAGGTGCTGCGCGCCAGCGCCCTCGATGTCGCCGAGAAGCAGCTTCCCGACGCGGTCCGCAACATCCAGGAGGGCCGCTCGCAGGGCACCGACGTGCGGCCCGTCCCGGTCGGCAGCGACGACGAGATCGGCGAGGTCGCCAGGGCCTTCGACAAGGTGCACCACCAGGCGCTGCGACTGGCCACCGAGCAGGCCTCGATGCGGACCGGCTACAGCAACGTGTTCGTCAACCTCTCCCGCCGCAGCCAGAGCCTCGTGCAGCGGCAGCTGCAGTTGATCGAGCGGCTGGAGCGCGACGAAGAGGACGCCGACCAGCTGGCCACGCTGTTCCAGCTGGACCACCTCGCCACCCGCATGCGCCGCAACAACGAGAACCTGATGGTCCTCTCCGGCGCCGAGCCGGGCAGGCGCTCCGGTCAGCCGGTCTCCGCCACCGACGTGGTGCGCGCGGCGGTGTCCGAGATCGAGCAGTACCAGCGGGTCACCGTGCAGAACCCGCCGCCGGTGCGGCTGGTCGGGTACGCGGCCAACGATCTGATGCGCCTGATCGCCGAACTGCTGGACAACGCCACGGCGTTCTCCGCACCGGAGACCCAGGTGACCGTCGCGACCAGGCTCGTCGAAGACGGCTCGTTCGGCATCGACATCCTCGACAAGGGCATCGGCATGAACGAGGCCGAGGTCGCCGAGGCCAACGCCCGGCTCACCGAGGCCCCCAGCGTCGACCTCACCACCTCACGCCGGATGGGCCTGTTCGTGGTCGGGCGGCTGGCCAGCAGGCACCGCATCGGTGTCTCGCTGCACGGTGGCAAGGACATCGTCGGCGTGCGCGCCACCGTCTCGGTCCCGGCGGACCTCGTGATGGTCCCGCCCGGGGGAGACCCCGGCCCCGCCACCGGCCCGATCACCCAGCGCCTCGCGCCGCTGCCGTCGCAGCAGCCGGGAAGCCTGCCCCGTCGTCAGCGTCCCGTGAACGGTTCGCGCCCGGCGCTGCCGAACGTGCCCCCGCAGGGCGGCGAGCGGTGGCCGTCGGCGAACGATCTGGCAGGCCACACCAAGCCCGGGGTCAACGGGAACAGTCGCCCCCAGGAGCCGCGGCCGCCGTCCGATCCGGAGATTTCGGGAACGGCGCTGTTCAGCCCGATCCCCAAGGACGAGACGACACCGCCGCCCGCCCAGCCGCCGGCATCGGAACCCCGCCGCCCCGAACCGGAACCCGCCGCCCGGCCCGAACCGGTCGCCAAGGAGGCGGAGAAGCCCGCTCCGGCGGAAGGCGATCTGCCCAGTGGCAAGGAACTGTTCGAGGCCAAGAACAGCACCACGCTGAGCGAATGGTGGAGCCAGGCGACCACACCCGCCCCGCCGCCCCCGCCGCCCACCGCGTCGGAGACGACGCCGATCTTCGACGAGATGCTCTCGGTGTGGTTCCGTTCGCCCGCGCCCGCTCCGGAAAAGCACGGGGTCAAGAAGGAGAAGCCGGGGGCGAAGGAAGCCGAAGAGAAGAAGACGGCCGGGGCGGCTCCCACCGCCGAGCAGGAGGCCCGCACCTGGGACTTCGCCAGCGACAAGGCCTTCCGCACGGTGCAGGAGGTCTCCCAGAACGCCCCGTCGACGTTCACCCGGGCCGGATTGCCGCGTCGCCGCAAGGGCGAGCAGCTCCTCCCGGGCAGCGCGGCGTCGTCGGTCCCGGCCGCGGAACCCGCCGCCAAGTCGGAGCTGCCGGTCCGTGACCCGGCGAACGTGCGGGGCAGGCTGAGCAGCTTCCAGCAGGGCGTCAAGCGAGGGCGCAAGGAAGCGGCGGACAAGGCCACGCCGGTCACCGCCCAGCCCGCCGCCCAGCCGGACGCGAGGCCCGAGCCGGCAGCGGCCCCCGAGTCGTCGAAGGCAGCCGAGCCCGCGAAGGCGACGGAGACGGGGACGGGGACGGCCGAGCGTCCGGCGGCTCCGCCCGCCGCGTTGCCGAGCCGGAAGCCCGAGAAGAAACCGCAGGCCGCGTCCCCGAAACCGGAACCGGTCGCCGCCACCGAGCAGTCGGACACCTGGAACTTCGGCTCCGACGAAGGCTGGAAAGCCGCCCAAGCGGTGTCCCAGTCCGTGCCCTCGCGGATGACTTCGGCAGGATTACCCAGGCGCCGTCGCGGGGAGCAACTGCTCCCGGGCAGCGCGGGACCGCCCGCCGGGGCGGTCACCCCCCGACCACAGCGAGACGCGCACGACGTGCGCGGTCGCCTGAGCAGCTTCCAGCAGGGCATCCAGCGCGGACGGCACCACACAGCCCAGGCGACCGAAGCCAACCACGAAACCTTGGAGGGTGAATGACCTCGCCGAACCCGGCCCAGCCCCAGCAGAACCAGTTCGGGTGGCTGGTGAATGACTTCGCCGAGCGGGTACCCGGAGTGGCGCACGCCGTGGTCGTGTCGGCGGACGGCCTCCTGCTCACCGCGTCCAGCAGGCTCCCGCTGGACCGGGCCGACCAGCTGGCCGCCGTCGCGTCCGGCCTGGTGAGCCTGACCCAGGGCGCCGCGCGCTGTTTCGAGGCGGGCGCGGTCAACGAGACCGTCGTCGAGATGGAGCTCGGCATCATGGTGCTGATGTCCATCAGTGACGGCTCCTGCCTGGCCATCCTCGCCGCCCCGAACTGCGACATCGGACAGGTCGCCTACGAGATGACGATGCTCGTCGATCGCGTCGGCCAGATCCTCACTCCGGAACTTCGCGCACAATTGCAGGGCGCCGGTGGGTCGCTGATCGGCGAACCGGTGGGATGATGTCCCGATGAGCACCGGGTCCGGATCCTTCGGCGAACCGCCGGGGACGGGTGAAAACCAGCCTTCGCACGCGGGGGCTGCCAATGCCGCCGGTTCACGCGACGACGGCACCTTCGCCGACGTCCTGAACGGCTTCACCCTGGATTCGGGTCGTGGTCGTCGGAAGCGCAAGAAGCACAAGCAGTCAGAGGATTCCCAGGCGGGCGGAGCACACGCCGCCGGGGAATCGGCAGTCCCGCAGCCGACCGATCAAGGAGACCGCGTGACCTCACTTGCCTCTCCACCCGACAGCGGCGCAGGCGCCGTCGGGCCGAGACCAGGTGGTCTTTTCGACCCGGGCCCGCCCAGTGGCGAGTTCATCATGCCCGCCGTCTTCGAGCAGGCGCCGTCGCCGCTCGAAGAGACGGCGATCGTCCGTCCCTATGCCCTCACCGGGGGCCGGACGAAGGCGAACTACGCTCTCGAGCTGGAGACCCTCATCTCCACCAAGGACCATGTCGTCGCGGGTAGCCTCCCAGCGGCGGCCGCGGACCAGATCGAGTGCGTCTCGATCATCGAGGAGTGCCGCACCCCGCGTTCGGTCGCCGAGATCGCGGCGACCCTGCGCGTACCGCTGGGTGTGGCACGCGTGCTGATCAGCGACGCGGCGGACGCGGGGCTGGTCAGCGTGCACAAGACGATTTCGGGCAATGACGGCGCCGAGGCACATCTGGTGTTGATGGAAAGGGTTTTGAGTGGACTCCGTCGGCTTTAAGGCACCGCGGGAAACCGCGCCCCCGACCATGACATCCGCGAAGATCGTCGTGGCGGGTGGCTTCGGTGCGGGCAAGACGACCTTCGTCGGTTCGGTGTCGGAGATCGTCCCGCTCACCACCGAGGCGATGATGACGGACGCCAGTCGGGGGATCGACAACCTCGACCAGACGCCCAACAAATCGACCACCACGGTCGCGATGGACTTCGGCCGGGTCTCCCTGGACGCGGACCTGATCCTCTACCTGTTCGGCACACCCGGGCAGCAGCGGTTCTGGTTCATGTGGGACGACCTCGTCCGCGGCGCGATCGGCGCCGTGGTGCTGGCCGACACGCGACGGCTGGCCGACTCGTTCGCGCCGATCGACTTCTTCGAGGACCGGGGCCTGCCCTACATCGTCGGGGTGAACACCTTCGACGGCATCCTCGAGCACGACATCAACGACGTGCGTGAAGCGCTTTCGATCGACCCCAACATCCCGATCGTCCGCTGCGACGCCCGGGAACGGGAGTCGACGAAGCAGACGCTGATCACACTGGTCGAATACGCGATGCGGCAGTGGATCGCGTTGCGCGCGAGCAACGCCAGGTGATCCTGACGGCGGCAGCGTAGGGGCTGCCGCCCCGGGTTTCACTTCACTTCGTAGGTCAGCAGTACCGCGCGCCCGTCGAACGTGCGGGTGCCGGTCAACCGCAGGTCCGTCCGGACGCCGCCCGAGAACACCTGCTTGCCGCCGCCGAGCACCACCGGGTGCACGACGACGTGGAACTCGTCGATCAGACCGCGGTCGGCGAGCGCGGTGGCCAGTGCGGCCCCGCCCATCAGCAGCAGATCCTTGCCGGGCCCGCCCTTGAGCCCGGCTACGAGTTCGGCGAGGTCGCCGCCGACGACCTCGGTGTTCCAGTCCGCCTCTTCCAGCGTCCGGGAGAAGACGATCTTCGGCGTCTTCCGCCAGATCGGTGCGAAACGCAGGTCGTGCGGGTCGTCCGACAGCGATTCCGCCCGCGGCCAGAACGACGACATCATCTCCCAGACCCGCCGTCCGTAGACGAAGGTGTCGGCGCGGTCGACCAGTTCCTGGGAGTGGCCGGACAGCTCGGGCCCCATCGCGGGCCAGTCGAACTCGCCGTCCGGGCCCTCGATGTGGCCGTCGATCGAGGTGTGGACGAAGTAGACGAGCTTGCGCATGGCTGTTCCCTTCGGGGTGGCGCCCGCCTTCCGGGCGCCGGACACCGAGGGGTCGGAGCGACCTGGCGGTTCTCGACATGCCTCGACCGCAAGTAGGTGACGGATTGCGGGGCCCGGGGGCTCAGTACTCGTCGTGCCGCTTCCACCAGTGCCCGGGGCCGTCGGTCCCGCGGCCGGCCTCCTCCCAGGCCTCCTGCCGTCCGAGCGGCGTCAGATCCAGGTACCGCAGCGTCCCCACCAGCTGGTCCCCGCCGCGATCAGTGGTGAAGTACGTCCGGAACACCTCGTCGCCGTCGCGCAGGAAGACGCTGATGCCGAACCCGCCGTCGATGCCGCAGTCCGGGTTGAAGCCGCCGAGGGTCGAGACCCACGGGACGGTCCAGCCCATCCGCTCCTTGTACCGCTCGATTTCGGGCAGCGTCGCCGGCGCGACCACGTACAGCGTGGTGTCGCGGGCGTGCAGGTGGGCGAGGTGGCCGATGTTGTCCACGATCATCGAGCAGCCGGGGCAGCCCGCCTTCTGCCCCGGGCCGAGCATGAAGTGATAGACGATGAGCTGACGTCGCCCCTCGAACAGGTCCAGGAGGGTGACCCGGCCCTGGGGTCCGTCGAACTCGTACGTGCTGTCGAAGCGGACCATCGGCAGCCGTCGCCGTTCGGCGGCGAGCGCGTCCGCGGCACGGGTGAGCTCTTTTTCCTTGGCCAGCAACACGTCTCGTGCGATCTGCCAATCGTCGGCCGAGACGACCTCCGGCAGCGCGGTGGTCTCAGTCATCTTTTTCGCCTTTCTGAAGTTCAGCCAAGTGTTCTTCCATGCGGCCGAAGCCGCCTTCCCAGAAGCGCCGGTAGCGCTCGACCCAGTCGGAGACCTCGCCGAGCGGGGCCGCCTCCAGCCGGCAGGGCCGCCACTGCGCCGTCCGGCTCCGGCTGATCAAACCCGCGCGCTCGAGGACCTTGAGGTGTTTCGAGACGGCTTGGAGGCTGACCGAGAAGGGCTGGGCCAGCTCGTTCACGCTGGCCTCGCCGGCGGCGAGCCGGGCGAGGATCGCCCGCCGGGTGGGGTCCGCCAAGGCGGCGAACGTGGCGCTGAGCTGATCATTGGTCATCGCTGCTCAATCAATCGGTTGTTCAACCTCTGGGTTGAAAGTACTGGTGTGGGTTGATCTGTCAAGGACGAGTGAGAGCGCCGTCACGCAAGTTGCCGGGTTTAAAACAGTCGGAAGTCCAAGTATTTTGGAGAGATGAGCAGCGACCTCCACCGGCCCGTGAACCCCGTTCGCTTCGTGACGGCGTCGAGCCTCTTCGACGGGCACGACGCGTCCATCAACATCATGCGGCGCATCCTGCAGTCGCAGGGTGCGGAGGTCGTGCACCTCGGGCACAACCGGTCGGTCGACGAGGTCGCCACCGCGGCCATCGCCGAGGACGTGCAGGGCGTGGCCATCAGCGCTTACCAGGGCGGGCACGTCGAGTACTTCAGCTATCTGGTCGAGCTGCTCGACGAGCGCGGCGCGGGGCACATCAAGGTGTTCGGCGGCGGGGGCGGTGTCATCGTCCGCGAGGAGATCGACCTGCTGCATTCGCGGGGCGTCGCGCGGATCTTCTCTCCCGAGGACGGCTACGAGATGGGCCTCCCGGGCATGATCAACCTGATGATCAAGGCCTGCGACACGGACTTGTCCGCGCAGTCGCCCGGGTCGCTCGACAAACTGCTTTCGGGTGACATCCCGGCGCTGTCCCGCGTCATCACGCAACTCCAGCGCGAGGCCCTGCCACAGGACTGGCTCGACAAGATCACCGAGACCGCCAAGTCCCGGACGGTGCCGGTCCTCGGCATCACCGGAACGGGTGGTTCCGGCAAGTCGTCGCTCACCGACGAGCTGATCCGCCGCTTCCGGCTGGACCAGGAGGACAAGCTCCGCATCGCCGTGCTCGCCGTCGACCCGTCGCGCCGCAAGGGCGGGGGAGCGCTGCTCGGCGACCGCATCCGGATGAACTGTCTCGACGGCAGCCCCGTTTACTTCCGCTCGCTGGCCACGCGGACCACCAGCGGTGAGATCCCCGCCGGGCTCTCCGAGTCGATCCTCGCGTGCAAGGCCGCCGGTTTCGACCTCGTGATCGTCGAGACGCCGGGTATCGGCCAGGGCGACGCCGGCATCGTCGACTACGTGGACCAGTCGCTGTACGTCATGACGCCGGAGTTCGGCGCGGCGTCGCAGCTGGAGAAGATCGACATGCTCGACTTCGCCGACGCGGTGGCGATCAACAAGTTCGAGCGCCGTGGCGCCGAAGACGCCCGTCGCGACGTCGCGCGTCAGCTCGTACGCAACCGGGAGGCGTTCAGCTCCTCGCCCGAGGACATGCCGGTCTACGGCACCAGCGCCGCGAAGTTCAACGACGACGGCGTCACCGCGCTCTACCAGCATCTGCGCGACACCCTCGCCGAACGCGGGCTGACCGTCTCGGCGGGCGTGCTCCCGAAGGTCGAAGGCAAGGTCTCCACCGACGCCAGCACGATCATCCCGGCCAACCGGACGCGCTATCTCGCGGAGATCTCCGAGACCGTCCGCGGTTACCACGCGAAGACCGAGCAGCAGGTCGCCGCGTTGCGCAAACGCGAGCACCTCGCCGCCGCCAAGGACGCTTTGGCCGCCGTCGACGCGAACACCGACGCGCTCGACGGCCTGCTCGCCGCCGCCGAGTCCGATGTGGACGGTGAGTCGGCGAATCTGCTCGCCCGCTTCCAGGAGCTGGCCGAGTCCTACCGCGCCGACGAGCTGGTCGTGAAGATCCGCGACAAGGAACTGCACACCCAGCTGTGGCGCGACACACTGTCCGGCAACCGGATCCCGCGCGTGGCGCTGCCGCGCTACACCGAATCCGGCGAACTGCTGTCCTTCCTGCGCCGCGAGCACCTGCCCGGATACTTCCCTTACACCGCGGGCGTTTTCCCGTTCAAGCGCGAGGGCGAGGACCCGGCGCGTATGTTCGCGGGCGAGGGTGACCCGTTCCGGACCAACAAGCGGTTCAAGCTGCTTTCCGCCGACTCCGACGCGAAGCGCCTTTCGACCGCCTTCGACTCGGTGACGCTGTACGGGCACGACCCGCACACCCGCCCCGACATCTACGGCAAGGTCGGCACCTCGGGTGTCTCCATCGCGACCCTCGAGGACATGGAGGTGCTCTACGACGGCTTCGACCTGACCTCGCCGAGCACCTCGGTCTCGATGACGATCAACGGTCCGGCACCGACGATCCTCGCGTTCTTCCTCAACACCGCGATCGATCAGCGCGTCGAGGCGTTCAAGGCCGAGCACGGCCGCGAGCCGTCCGAAGCCGAGGCCGCCGAACTGCGCGAATGGGCGCTGCGCAACGTTCGCGGCACCGTGCAGGCGGACATCCTCAAGGAGGACCAGGGGCAGAACACCTGCATCTTCTCCACCGAGTTCAGCCTGCGCATGATGGCCGACATCCAGGAATGGTTCATCGAGCACGGCGTCCGGAACTTCTACTCGGTGTCGATCTCCGGCTATCACATCGCCGAGGCCGGGGCGAACCCGATCTCGCAGCTGGCGTTCACCCTGTCGAACGGCTTCACCTACGTCGAGAGCTACCTCGCGCGCGGGATGGACATCGACGACTTCGCGCCCAACCTGTCGTTCTTCTTCTCCAACGGCATGGACGCCGAGTACTCGGTGCTGGGCCGGGTCGCGCGCCGGATCTGGGCGGTCGCGATGCGGGAGCGCTACGGCGCCAACGAGCGCTCGCAGAAGCTCAAGTACCACGTGCAGACCTCCGGCCGGTCGCTGCACGCGCAGGAGATGAGCTTCAACGACATCCGCACCACGCTGCAGGCGCTGTGCGCGCTCTACGACAACGCGAACTCCTTGCACACCAACGCTTTCGACGAGGCGATCACGACGCCGTCGGAGAGCTCGGTGCGGCGCGCGATGGCGATCCAGATGATCATCAACAAGGAGTGGGGCCTGTCGAAGAACGAGAACCCGTTGCAGGGCTCGTTCATCATCGACGAGCTGACCGACCTGGTCGAAGAGGCCGTGCTGCTGGAGTTCGACCGGATCTCCGAGCGCGGCGGCGTCCTGGGCGCGATGGAGACCGGCTACCAGCGCGGCAAGATCCAGGACGAGTCGATCCTCTACGAACGCCAGAAGCACGACGGCACGCTGCCGATCATCGGCGTCAACACCTTCCGCAACCCGAACGGCGGTGAGAACGACGTCGAGGTCGAACTCGCGCGGGCGACCGAGGACGAGAAGCGTTCGCAGCTGGAGCGGCTCGAGGACTTCCAGCGCCGCCACCACGCCGAGGCGCAGGTCGCGCTCAAGACGCTGCGCGAGGCCGCGACCCGGGGCGGCAACCTGTTCGGTGTCCTGATGGACGCGGCGCGGGTGTGCTCGCTCGGTCAGATCACCGAGGCGTTCTTCGAGGTGGGCGGGCAGTACCGGCGCAACGTCTAGCGCCGTGCGGCGGCTCGGGAATATCGCGGGGCGTGTCCGGGTAGATGCTGGACATGGAGATCGGAATCGCCACTTTCATCACCGATGAAGGCATCAGGCCGGACACCCTCGCCGCCGCTGTCGAAGAGCGAGGGTTCAGCTCGCTCCACATCGCGGAGCATTCGCACATTCCGGTCAGCCGGGAAACCCCGTACCCGGGCGGTGGCGAACTGCCGCGCGTGTACTACCGGACCCTGGACCCGTTCGTCGCGCTGACGGCGGCGGCCGGGGCCACGTCGACGCTGAAGCTGGGCACGGGTGTCGCGCTGGTGCAGCAGCGCGACGTCATCCACACGGCGAAAGAGGTCGCTTCACTGGACCTGGTCTCGCGAGGCCGGTTCGTCTTCGGCGTCGGCGTCGGGTGGAACCGGGAGGAAATGCGCAATCACGGCACGGATCCGCGTACCCGGGGCGCGCTCGTCGACGAGCAACTCGCCGCGCTGAAGGAGATCTGGACGAAGGACGAGGCCGAGTTCCACGGCAAGCACGTCGACTTCGACCCGATCTTCGCGTGGCCGAAGCCAGTGCAGAAGCCGCATCCGCCGATCTACATCGGCGGTGCGGGGGAGAAGGCGATGGAGCGGATCGCCAAGTACGGCGACGGCTGGTTGCCGCATGCCCACACACCGCCGGAGGAGCTTCGCCGGGCTCGTCAATGGCTGGCCGACCAGGGCCGTGGCGACATCAAGTTCTCGGCCTTCGGTGCCACCCCGGAAGAGGCCGCGCTGGGCAGGCTGGCCGACGGCGGCGTCGACGAGGCGACGCTCTTCCTGCCGACCGAGCCCGAAGCGGCGACACTGGAACGACTCGACCAGTTCGCGAAGGTCGCCGAGAGCTTTCGAAAGGGGCAGCAGGCGTGACTGAGGTTCAAATCGGCTTGGCCGCGGCGCTCGAGCAGTTCTCGCCGCGGGAGTCGATCCGGCTGGCCGCGCTGGCCGAACAGCACGGGTTCTCCGGCCAGATGGCGGCCGACCACTTCCAGCCGTGGGTCCCTCAACAGGGTGAAGCGTCCTTCGTGTGGAGCGTGCTCGCGTCGTTGGCGGAGAACACCACCGGCGACCTGGGGCCGGGCGTGACGTGCCCGTCGTTCCGGCTGCACCCGTCGATGGTCGCGCAGGCCGCGGCGACGCTGGAGGCGACCTACCCGGGCCGGACCTGGCTCGGCATCGGTTCCGGCGAGGCGCTCAACGAGCACATCATCGGCGGTTACTGGCCCGAAGCGCCCGAACGCGTACGGCGGATGTTCGAGGCGCTCGAGGTCATCCGGAAGCTGTTCACCGGCAAGGACGTCAAGCACAGCGGCGAGTTCTTCAAGCTGCACACCACCCGGCTGTGGACGCTGCCGGACGAGCCGCCGCCGATCTACATCGCGTCGGCGGGCCCGTACACCTCACGCAAGACCGGTGAGCTCGCGGACGGGCTGATCACGCCGGGCGCGTCGATCGAGAAGCTGGCGGGGATCCTCGACAACTTCGGCACCGGCGCGCGCAAGGCGGGCAAGGATCCGGACTCGATGCCGAAGCTTCTGCAGGTGCACCTGTCGTGGGCCGAGGACGACGAGACGGCGTGGGCCAACGCGCTGGACCAGTGGCCCAACGGCGGCATGAAGTTCCCGAAGGCCGACATCCGGTCGCCGTTCGACTTCGCGCAGATGGCGAAACTGGTGCGGCGTGAGGACTTCGAGGGGCGCATGGTCGTCTCGTCCGACCCGGACGTGCACCGCGCGGCGCTGCAGAAGTACGTCGACGCCGGCTTCAACCGGATCTACATCCACAACGTGGGCCGGAACCAGGACGAGTTCATCGAGACCTTCGGGCGGGACGTGCTGCCGAAGCTGACCGCGTAACCGCCGGCCTCGTGAGTGGTAAGGACGGTTAGAACCGTCCTTACCACTCACGAGGACCCAGGTCAGACGTTCTTGTCCAGCAGCAGGTGCACCGACAGTTCCAGCCGGTTCGCGACGTCGGCCGCCGAGGCGCGCCGCGTCACCCAGGCGACCAGGTTCGCCATCCAGACGTCGGCGATGACGTGGAAGATGTCGCGATCGGCTTCGGTCGGGTCCTCGATGCCCATGGCCTTGGCGAACATGTTCTCCATGAGCCGCCCGACCTGTTCGACCTCGGCGGCCGCGGTCGTGTCGGCGAACATGAACGCGCGGACCATGGCCTCGGTCAAGTGCGGGTCTCGCTGCATCAGCCGGGTGTTGCGGCCGAGGACGAACATCAGCCGCTCGCTCGGGGTGTCGCCGGGGATGGCCGCGCGGTCGAGTTTCTCCTGCGCGCGTTCGAATTCCCTGGCCAGCCCGGAAACCAGCAGGTGGATCTTCGATGGGAAGTAGCGGTACAGCGTGCCGAGCGCGACGTCCGCCTTTTCGGCGACCGCCCGCATCTGGACCGCGTCGTACCCACCCTTCGCGGCGAGGGTCAGGGTCGCGTCGATGATGCGGCGCCGCCGGTCGCGTTGTGCCGCGGAGCCGAGTTCCTCGCCGCCCAGC
Source organism: Amycolatopsis decaplanina DSM 44594 (assembly GCF_000342005.1). Taxonomy (GTDB): domain Bacteria; phylum Actinomycetota; class Actinomycetes; order Mycobacteriales; family Pseudonocardiaceae; genus Amycolatopsis; species Amycolatopsis decaplanina. Next base: position 205,500 of record NZ_AOHO01000071.1, on the reverse strand, counting down.
GCGGAGAGACCGTTGCCGCTTCGCGCTTTCGCGCTCGTGGGCGCCTTGGCCTTCCCTGGCATCGCCACGTCCCCCTTCATCGAACCGATCTTCGGAACTTGTTCCACTTTCCCCGCGTAGCGTACCTAAGCGGACGAACTGTTCAAGACGTGACCCACTGGGCAAGAAACTGTAACACGTTCTACACTTGCGGGTAGGTCTGATCAGGGCCACGGCGAGGAGGTCTCACCCGTGTCGATCGCGCTCACCGAGGAACAGGCGGCGCTGGCCGCGTCGATCCGGGCATGGGCGGCTTCCACCCGTCCCGTCGAAGCCGTCCGAAGTGGCCGGATCGCCGAGCCACCGCCAGGGCTGGCGGAACTCGGCCTGTTCGGCGTGGCGATTCCCGAAGACGTCGGCGGCGCCGGCGGGACGCTCGCCGATCTAGCCGCCGGGCTCGCCGAAGCCGCCGAAGCACTCGTGCCCGGTCCCGTCCTCGGGACGGCGTTGGGCGGCGCGTTGCTCGCGACGGTTCCCCGAACCGCCAAGGAGATCCTGCCCGGCCTCGCGGACGGGACCGAGCGGCTGGCCGTGGTACTCGGCCCCGGTTTCACCATCTCCGGTTCGGTCGTCGACGGCGAGTCCGGACCGGCTCTCGACGTTCACCCGTCGGCGTGGACGCTGGTTTCCGACGGTGACGTCTCCGCGCTCATTCCACCCGGCACGTCCGGAGTGGACATCGAGCGGTGCGAGCCGTTCGATGTCTCCCGGCCGGTCGGTCGTGTCAGGTGCTCGAAGGTGCGGCCGGAAGCGGTTTTCGAGGCACTGCCGGTGGATTCCTACGCCGCCACGCTCGGCGCCGCCGAAGCCGCGGGCATCGCCCGATGGTGTCTTCGGACCGCCGTCGAGTACGCGAAAGTGCGAGAGCAGTTCGGCCGTCCCATCGGGTCCTTCCAGGCGATCAAGCATCTGTGCGCGGAAATGCTGTGCCGGGCCGAAGCGACGGACGCGCTCGCCTGGGACGCGGCGAGGGCGGCCGACGACCCGGCGCAGCACGCCCTCGCGGCCGCGACGGCGGCGGCCTGCGCGCTCGACGCGGCCGCGGCCAACGCGAAGGACTGCATCCAGGTCCTCGGCGGCATCGGATTCACCTGGGAGCATGACGCGCACTTCTACTTGCGCCGCGCCGTCGCCCTGCGCCAGTGGCTCGGCGGTTCCGCCCGCTGGCGCCGTCGCGCCGCCGAACTCGCGCTGCGCGGCGACCGCCGGACGTTGAGCGTCGACGTCGGCGAAGATGCCGGACTCCGTGACCTGGTCGGCGAAATCGCCGCACTGCCCGAGCCGGGACGGCGCGTCGCGCTGGCCGATTCGGGACTGCTGGCCCCGCATTGGCCCGCGCCGTACGGCAGGGGCGCCGCGGCCGCCGAGCAACTGCGGATCGACGCCGCGCTCGCGGACGCCGGTATCCGCCGTCCCGACATGGTCATCGGCTCCTGGGCGATCCCGACGCTGCTCGAACACGGTTCGCGGGAACAGCGCGAACGTTTCGCCGCGCCCACTTTGCGCGGCGAGATCACCTGGTGCCAGTTGTTCAGCGAGCCGGAGGCGGGGTCCGATCTCGCGTCGCTTCGCACGACGGCCCGGCGCGTCGACGGCGGATGGCTGCTCAATGGCCAGAAGGTGTGGACGTCGCTCGCGCGTGAGGCAGATTGGGCGATCTGCCTGGCGCGCACCGATCCGGACGCGCCGAAGCACAAGGGGATCACTTACTTCCTGGTCGACATGACGGCCGACGGGATCAGCACGCGCCCGCTGCGCGAGATCACCGGCGACGCCGTCTTCAACGAGGTGTTCCTCGACGACGTCTTCGTCCCGGACGAGATGGTGGTCGGGGAGGTCGACGGTGGCTGGCGGCTCGCGCGGACGACGCTGGCGAACGAGCGCGTGGCCCTCGGGAGCGGGTCGGCGGTGGGGGAGGGCGTCGAGAACCTGCTCGCCACCCTCGGCCACGACGCCGATCAGGAGAAACTCGGCGCGCTGATCGCCGACGGCAGCGCGTGTTCTGTCCTGGACCTGCGGGCGACGCTGCGGCGGCTCGACGGGCAAGACCCCGGTGCCGAGTCGAGCGTGCGCAAGCTGCTGGGAGTGCGGCATCGGCAGGCGGTGGCGGAGTTCGCGCTGGAGGCGCTCGGGGAGAACGCCCTCGTGGACGGCGGCCCCGCGCAGCACGAGTTCCTGCTGACCCGCTGCCTCAGTATCGCGGGCGGCACGACGCAGGTGCTGCTGTCCCTGACGGCCGAACGGTTGCTGGGGCTGCCTCGGTCCTGAAACCCGGGTCGTGAAAGTCCCGGTCACGCCCGTTCCGGGCGTCGTGAAAGGGAAGTTCAAGACGTTTTGTGTCCTGAACGCCCCTTTCACGCCACCGCCGCCCGCCGCCTGTCGGTCCGGTGCTCTAGCGTGCGAGGGGTGGAGTTCGGAACAGGAACCCAAGCCACCTTCGTTCCCTCGGATCCCCCGCGGGACGGCGTGCTGGCGCTCTGGGGAGACGGCGTAGCGGGTGACACCGCGATCGAACTCGTGCTTCCGGCGGGCAAGGTCTTCCGGCGCACGAAGGTCGACGCGGCACTCGTCCCGTTGTCACGCGCGATTCCGCGGCTGCTCACCGCGGACGGCGACCTGAGCCCGGCCATCGCCGCGTGGTCGGCCGTCGCCGAAGCCGGGGTGAACCTCATCGCCCGCGGCAGGCTGCTTCCCGCGGCCTCACCCGGCGGGGTGGATTCGTGGCGGGTCGGCCCGCTCGACGTCGCCGACGAGGAGATGCTGCGCGGGCTCGCCGCCGCGCTGCCTCCCGAGGCCCACGCGCTGCCGTTGTCCGGACTGAAACGGATCCGGCTGCATTCGCCCGAGTCGTTGATCCGCGCGCTCTGGGACGCGACGGCGGACGTGCTGGTCCGCACGCCGGCCGCGAGCGTCGCGGCGGGCGGTCCTGCGTTCGCCGCGGCCGAGCCGACGCTGGTCGGGCCGGACGGTGCCGCGTGGCTGGCGGAACTGAGCGCCCGGCAGGCACACAGCGCGCATCTCGTCCTGCGCATGGAGGTCCACGAGCCCGAGGATCCCGAAGAAGAGCCCACGTTCGCCGCCGTGCTCGCCGTGCGGAGCGCCGCCGATCCGAGCCTGATCGTCGAGGCGGCGACACTCTGGGACGCGCCCGAGGCGGTACTGGAACGGATGGGCGAGCAGGTCGAGACGCAGTTGCTGCTCGGTCTGCGCCGGGGCGCCAGGGCGTGGGCACCGCTCGGCCGCATGCTCCGGTCGGCCGCGCCGACCGGGCTGGCGCTGGAGTACGACGAGGTCGTCGACCTGCTGACCCACGGGGACGCGGCGCTGGGTGGCGCCGGCATCGAGGTGCAGTGGCCGAAGGACCTCTTCGCGGGCGAGCTCAAGGCGAAAGCGAGCGCGACGCAGGCCCCGGGCAGTGTCACCGGGCCCGAGTTCACGCTCAAGAGCCTCCTGCAGTTCCGCTGGCGGCTGAGCCTCGGGGAAGAGGACCTCACCGACGCCGAGGTCACCGCGCTCGCGGAGGCGAAACGGCCGCTGGTGCGACTGCGAGGCAAATGGGTCAAGGTCGACGCGCGCCTGATCGCCAAGGTGCGCGCCCACCGCGCGAAGAAGCTGTCCGGGGCCGAGGCGCTGGCCGCGGCGCTCACCGGCGAACTGGAACTGGACGGCGAAAAGGTCGAGTTCACCGCGCCGTCGGCGCTGACGGGGCTGCTCCAGCGAATCCGGGACAGCGCCGCGGAACCGATCGAGCAGCCCGCCGAACTGCGGGCCACCTTGCGTCCCTATCAGAAGGCGGGCCTCGCTTGGCTGGCGACGATGACCGGACTCGGTCTCGGCGCCTGCCTCGCCGACGACATGGGGCTCGGCAAGACGATCCAGCTCATCTCCCTGCACCTGCACCGCCGTCCGCGCGGGGAAGGCCCCACGCTCGTCCTGTGCCCGACGTCGCTGCTGGGCAACTGGGAACGTGAGTTCGCCCGCTTCGCGCCGGACATCCCGGTACGCCGGTTCCACGGTGGCGGACGGCATCTCGACGAGGTCGCACCGGACGAGGTCGTGCTCGCCACGTACGGCGTCCTTCGCCGGGATCGCGAAGCACTGTCCGAAGTGGACTGGGGGATGGTCGCCGCCGACGAGGCGCAGCACGTCAAGAATCCGCTTTCGGCCACCGCCAAGGAGTTGCGGAAGATTCCGGCCGCCGCGAAGGTCGCGCTGACCGGGACGCCGATGGAGAACCGGCTCACCGAACTCTGGTCCATCGTGGACTGGACGACGCCGGGGCTGCTCGGCTCGCTCGACGGCTTCCGCCGCAAGGTCGCCCGCCCGATCGAACGCGACCGTGACGTCGCCGCCACCGAACGGCTCGCCACGACCGTCCGGCCGTTCCTGTTGCGCCGCAAGAAGACCGACCCGGATATCGCGCCAGAGCTCCCGCGCAAGACCGAGACCGACCGGTTCGTCCCGCTCACCGCCGAGCAGACGACGCTGTACGAGGCCGTGGTCCGGGAGAACCTCGCGATGATCCGCGAGCTGGACGGGGTGGCGCGGCGCGGGCAGGTGCTCAAACTGCTCACCGAGCTCAAGCAGATCTGCAATCACCCGGCGCAGTACCTCAAGGAACCCGGTGTGCTGCACGGCCGGTCCGGCAAGCTCGCGGCGTTCGAGGAACTGCTCGACGTCATCCTCGACGAGGGCGACAGCGTGCTCGTGTTCAGCCAGTACGTCCGGTTGTGTCGCCTGCTGGAGAAGCGCCTGGCCGAACGCGGCCTGCCGGCGATGCTGCTGTCCGGGTCGAGCACGCCCAAGGACCGGGAGGACATGGTCGCCCGGTTCCAGGCGGGCGAGGTGCCGGTGTTCCTGCTTTCGCTCAAGGCGGGCGGGGTCGGGCTCAACCTGACCAAGGCCACTCACGTGATCCACTACGACCGCTGGTGGAACCCGGCGGTCGAGGATCAGGCCACCGACCGCGCGTACCGGATCGGGCAGGACAGGCCGGTCCAGGTGCACCGGCTGATCGCCGAGGGCACGCTCGAGGAGCGCATCGCCAAGGTGCTGGAGACCAAACGCGGGCTGGCGGACGCGGTCATCGGCGCGGGCGAGAACTGGATCACCGAACTGTCCGACGAGGAGCTCGCCGACCTCGTCCGGCTCGGGGAGACCTGATGCCGAGCGCGACAGGCCGGAAACGGCGCACCTTCGGCAACACGTGGTGGGGCAAGGCGTGGGTCGAGGCCCTGGAGGAGCGCGCCAAGCTCGACCCGAACAGGTTGCCGCGCGGGCGGACTTACGCGCGCAAAGACACGGTCAGCGACCTCGCGGTCGGCGCGGGCGAGGTGACCGCCTGGGTGCAGGGCAGCAGGGCGGTGCCGTACCGGGTGACCATCCACATGCGGGCGTTCACCGAACCGCAGTGGGAGAGCCTGCTCGGCATGGTCGGCTCGCGCCTCGGGCACGTCGCCGCCCTCCTCGACGGCGAGCTACCCGGCGAGTTGGCCGAGGACGCGCGGGCCGCCGGCGCGGATCTGCTCCCCGGCCCCGGCGATCTGCGCCCGAAGTGTTCCTGTCCCGACAGCGCGAATCCGTGCAAGCACGTCGCCGCGGTGTACTACCTGGTCGCGGACGAGGTCGACGCCGATCCGTTCGTGCTGTTCCTGCTGCGCGGCAGGCCGAGGGAGGCCGTGCTCGCGGAATTGCGCTCCCGCCGGGCCCCCGCGAGCGCGCCCGGCAAGCGGGTGCGTGCCCCCGCCGCGCCCGGGGTGGACCCGAAACGCGCCTACACCCGGCGGATCGCCGCGCTGCCGCCGCGACTGGCCGTCCCGGGCACGGTCGGGCCGCCCGCGGTCCTCGACGTCGACCCGCCGCACCGCACGGGCTGGAGCAGCGACACGTTCGCGGAACTGGCGGCCGACGCCGCCGCGAGGGCCTGGGAGCTGCTGGTCATGGGGCCCGAGCGCGAAGCGGAGCTGTCGTTCGAGGAAGACCTCGCGCGTCGCGCGGCGGCGAGCGATCCTCACGTGGTCGCCGAACTCGCCGAGGCCGCCCGGATCCCGGTGCGGGATCTGGCCGTCTGGGCGCAGGCCTGGCGTGAGTCGGGCCGGGGCGGGATGGCCGTGGTCCGGGACGCCTGGCGTCCCGGGCAGGCGCCGCTCGCGCAGGCCAGGGCGGACCTCGCCGAATCGGGGTTGCCGGGAACGCCGAAGATCTGGCGGAACCGGATCACCCAGGGCGACCTGCAACTGCGTTACGGCCGTGACGAACGGTGGTACCGGTTCGTGCGCGACGGCGAGGGGTGGCGGGTCGACGGCCCGTCTTCCGCCCGTCCGACCGACGTGATCTATCCGCCCTGACGCCGTCGGCTTGGGCCGGGTGAAGGCGTGACTCGCGTGATCAGGGACGGAACTCGCGTGACTGGATGCCGCACTCGGGTGTGCGGTGCCTGATCACGTGAGTCCCGTTCTCAATCACGAGAGTTCCGGGTCTGATCACGTGAGTGCGGTGCCGCGCCGCCCCGGTCACCCTTGGACCGGGCGCTTCTCTGACCGGTAAGCCCATTCCAGGAACCGTTCCACCCCGCGGACGACGTGTGCGCTGCGGATCGAGGGGAAGACGTCGAAGGCGTGCTGCGCGCCGGAGATCTCCGCGTACGCGACCTCGCGCTGGGACTTGTCCCGCAGGCGCCGCACGAATTCGCGGGCCTCGCCCACCGGCACCAGTGAGTCGTGGACGCCGTGGATGACGAAGAACGGCGGCGCGTCCTCGGTGATGCGGTCCAGCGGTGACGCCGCGATGTAGTCGTCGAGGAAGTTCACCGGATCTCTGTCCGCCTCGAAGACGTGCCGGGCGATGAGCGTCTTCAGCCGGGTCTGGCTGGAGCGCCGTCCGCTGGTCGCGGCGAAGTCGTACACGCCGTAGTGCGGGGCACACGCCTGGATGCTCGTGTCGGCTTCGGTGAAGCCGGGCTGCAGCGCCGGGTCGTTCGCGGTCAGCGCCAGCAGCGCGGCGAGATGCCCGCCCGCGGAACCGCCGGTGACGGCGACGAACGACGGGTCGCCGCCGTAGGAACCGGCGTTCTTCCGGATCCAGGCCAGCGCGCGTTTCGCCGCGACGATATGCGCGGGCCAGCGGGCGGCGGGGGAGAGCGGGTAGTTGATCGCGAAGCAGATCCAGCCGCGTTTGGCCATGTGCAGCATCAGCGGCAGGCCCTGCTGGTCCTTGTTGCCGATCACCCAGGCGCCACCGTGCACCTGCAGCAGGATCGGCGCGCCGGTGACCGGCTCGCGCGGGGCGTAGACGTCGAGCAGGAACCGTTTCCCGCCGGGCGCGTAGGCGACGTTGCGGGTCCGCCGGACGTCGGGGTCGCGCATGCGGAACGGCATGGCCAGCTGGCCCCACGGCGTCGCGAGGTCGGTCGGGCTCGGCGGATGCTGGAGTTCGTCGGCGTACGCCTTGCCGATGCCTTCGGTCAGCGCGGTCTCGATCTCGCCACGGGCCCGCTGGGACTGCGCGATCAGCGTGCCGAGCCCGGCCGCCGACGCCGCCGCGAGGGCGAGCCCGGTCTTGCTCGACCCGCCCCGGTGCCGGGCGACATGCGCCGCCGCGTCGGCCGCGGTGAGCGCGAGCAGATGCGGGGCGAGCTCCCCGGTGAGCCAGCCCGCGAAGAACACCGGAACCGCCGTCCGGGCACCTCTCGGCGGCTTCAGCGCGTTCGCGGCGAGCGCGAGCTGGAGTGCCTGACGGACGACGAAACTCGGCTGCATGGGCACCGATCCTACCGCCGGGTGGCCGTCTAGAACCGGTTGCAAAGTTCACTTAAGGTGATTCTTATGCAGAGATTGAGCGGCCTGGACGCGAGTTTTCTCTACCTGGAGACACCGGCCCAGGTACTGCACGTGTGCGGGCTGCTCACCTTGGACGGTTCGACCATGCCCGGCGGCTACGATTTCGAGCGCTTCAAGGAGAAACTGGCCGAACGGGTCGAGCTGATCCCGGCGTTCCGGCGCAAGCTGCACAATCCACTCTGGAATCTGGCGCATCCGGTCTGGGTCGAGGACGAGGACTTCGACCTCGAAGCCCACGTTCACCGGATCGGCGTACCCGCGCCCGGTGACCGGCGGGAACTGGCCGAACTCTGCGCCCACATCGCGGGGCAACGACTGGACCGCGCACAGCCGCTCTGGCAGTTGTACGTCATCGAAGGCCTGGCTGACGGCGGGATCGCGGTCCTGTTGAAGATGCATCACGCGAGTGTCGACGGTGTCGGCGGCGCCAGCCTGATCACCTCTCTCGCCGGGCTCGAACCGGACGCCCCGCCGCCGGAGATCGCACGGGACGAACGCCGCAACGGGGGCGTGCCCGGCAGACGTGCGCTGTTCGGCGCGGGGCTGACGTCGTTCGCGAAACGCCCGGCCGAGATGGTGAAACTGCTCCCCGACCTGCTCGAACTCGTGCCGAGATGGCTGGGTAAAGCGTTGCAGGGCAAAGGAATGCCGGTCCCGTTCACGGCGCCGCGCACGTCGTTCAACGGGACGATCACCGCGCATCGCAGTGTCGCCTATTCCTCTCTCGATCTCGACGACGTCAAACGGATCAAGAACGCCTTCGGGGTGACCGTCAACGACGTCGTCCTCGCCGTGGTCACCGGCGCCCTGCGCCGGTTCCTCCGAGACCGGGGCGAACTGCCGGAAGACCCGCTGGTGGCGACCGTGCCGGTGTCGGTGCGCGGCCGGACCGAACGCGAGCACGGCAGCAACAAGGTTTCGGCGTTCTTCGCGTCGCTGCCCACCCATCTGGAGGATCCCGCCGCGCGGGTGTTCATGCTCGCGGAGTCGAATCGGCGTTCCAAGGACCATCACCACGACATCGACGCGGACATGCTCCAGGACTGGGCGCAGTTCTCGGCGGCGACCATGTTCGGCCTCGCGGTGCGAGCGTATTCCGCGCTGCGCCTGGCCGAACGGCATCCGGTGGTGCACAACCTCGTGGTCTCCAATGTGCCCGGTCCGCCGATGCCGCTGTACCTGCTGGGCTGCCGCATCACCGGGCTCTACCCGCTCGGTCCGGTGTTCCACGGCGCCGGGCTCAACGTCACCGTGCTGTCCAACGCGGGCAGGGTCGACGTCGGCCTGCTCGGCGCCCGCGAACTCACCGGTGACCTGTGGCCGCTCGCCGACCATTTCCCCGACGCTCTCGAGGAACTGCTCAAAGCCATGCCTTGAATCCCCTCTTCCCGCACCCCCGCCTCCCGCGGGGGTTGCCGTCACGCCTCCTTCCGGTTAAGACTAGAACAGGTTTCAATATTGTGCCCGTTCGCCCCGGTGAGGAGCCAGTGTGGACTTCCAGTTCGACGAGACGCAGACCGAGGTCACCGCGCTGGCCGCGCGCGTGCTCGGCAAGGAGCGCGAGCCCGCGGACACGTGGCGCGCGCTCGCCGACGCCGGTCTGCTCGCGCTGGCGCTGCCCGCCGAACTCGGCGGTGACGGTCTCGGTGTCGCCGAAGTCGCCTTGGTGCTGACCGAACTCGGCCGCGTCGCCTCGACGGCGCCCGCGCTGGCGTCGCTGGCGTTCGGGGTTCTGCCGGTCACGGCGCTCGGTGGCCCGGACCAGCGCTCGGCGCTGCTCCCGCCGGTCGCCGCGGGCGAATCCGTGCTCACCGCCGCGCTGCACGAACCTTCCGCGCCGTTCTCCACCCGGCCCGCGACCGTCGCGGAATCGGCCGGGGACTGGCGGCTGAGCGGGGTCAAGATCGGCGTGCCGTTCGCGGCGGAGGCGACCCGGATCCTGACACCCGTCACGATGCCCGGCGGCACCGGCGTCTTCCTGGTCGATCCCCACGCGGACGGCGTGACGCTGACCTCGACGAGAACCTCTTCCGGCACACCGGACTACACGATGACGCTGGATGCGGTGACCGTCACCGACGCCGACCTCCTCAACGGGCACGGTCCCGGCGAGTCGATCGCGACGCTGCACCGGTTCGCGCTCGCGGGCGCCGTGGCGTTCGGTGACGGGCTGCTCGCCGGCGCGCTCGCGCTGACCACGAAGCACGTCGGCGAACGTGAGCAGTTCGGGCGTCCGCTGGCGGCGTTCCAGGCGGTGGCGCAACAGATCGCGGACGTCTACGTCGCTTCGAGGACGGTCCAGCTGGCCGCGCGGTCGGCGGTCTGGCGGCTCGCGGCGGGGCTCGACGCCGAGGCGGAACTCGACATCGCGGCGTACTGGCTGGCGGAGGAAGCGCCCGGGGCGCTGGCTTTGTGTCATCACCTGCACGGCGGGATCGGCGTGGACGAAACGTATCCACTGCACCGGTTCTCGTCGGCGGTCAAGGATCTGGGAAGAATGCTCGGCGGCGCCTCGCATCGGCTGGCCGGTCTGGGCGAACTGGTGGCGGGGTGAACCGATGCTGATCGAACTGACCGCGGCGCAACACGAGTTGCGCTCCGAACTGCGTGAGTACTTCGCCGGGCTGGTGAGCGCCGACGAGCGGCGCGCGATGCTGCGGGAGCGGCACGGACCGGTGTACCGCGAGATCGTGCGGCGGATGGGCCGCGACGGCCGGCTCGGCGTCGGCTGGCCGGAACAGTACGGCGGCCGGGGTTTCGGCGAGATCGAGCAGCACATCTTCGTCGACGAGGCCGCCCGTGCCGACGTCCAGCTGCCGTCGGTGACCTTGCAGACCGTCGGGCCCACGCTGCAGGCGTTCGGCACGGAGGAGCAGAAATCCCTGTTCCTCCCCAAGATCCTCGCCGGTGAAGTGCATTTCGCCATCGGCTACACCGAACCCGACGCGGGAACGGACCTCGCGGCGCTGCGCACGACAGCGGTACGCGAAGGTGACGAGTACGTCGTCAACGGCCAGAAGATCTTCACCACCGGCGGGCACGACGCCGACTACATCTGGCTCGCCGTCCGGACCGCGCCGGACGCGCCGAGGCACAAGGGGATCTCCATCCTCATCATGGACACCCGTGATCCGGGTTATTCGTGGACGCCGATCATCACCTGCGACGGTGCGCACCACGTGAACGCCACCTACTACTCGGATGTCCGGGTGCCCGCGAACATGCTGGTGGGCAAGGAGAACGAGGGCTGGCGGCTGATCACCACCCAGCTGAACCACGAACGCGTCATGCTCGGCCCCGCCGGGCGGATCGGCGGTCTCCACGACCGCGTCCGCGACTGGGCGGCGTCCAGGAAGGCGCCGGACGGCACGCCGTTGCTCCAGCTGCCCGACGTCCGGGCCGTCCTCGCGGAAACCCTGGCGACCGCCCGGGTCAACGAACTGCTGAACTGGCAGGTCGCGGCGTCGTCGGCGACCGGACCGGTGGCGGTGGCCGACGCGTCGGCCACCAAGATCTTCGGTTCCGAACGCATTCAGCGGCTGGCCAGGAGACTGGAGGAGATCGTGGCGCGGCACGGCGATCAGGCCGACGCCGAAACCGCGGAACTGGTGCTGTGGCTGGACGTGGTGGCCAAACGCAATCTGGTGCTGACCTTCGGCGGCGGCGTCAACGAGATCCAGCGCGAGCTGATCGCCACCGCCGGCCTCGGGTTGCCGAGGGTGCCGCGATGAGTATTCAGGAAGCGGCCGCCCACATCGCCGCGCGCGGGGAATCCGCGCCGAGGGCCGCGCGCGACGCGGTCAACCAGGCGATGGTGAACAACTGGGTCGAGGCCATCGGCGACCGCAATCCGGTGTACGTCGACGAAGAGTTCGCCGCGAAGAGTGTCCACAAGGGACTTGTCGCGCCACCCGCGATGGCGCAGGTGTGGACGATGGGCGGACTGCACTGGACGAGGGCGTCGGACGACCCGCTCGGCGCGATGATGGAGGTGCTCGACGAAGCGGGGTTCACCTCGGTCGTCGCGACGAACTCCGAGCAGAACTACTTCCGGTATCTGCGGCACGGCGAGCGCGTCGCGGCGACCGCGAAACTCGAAAGTGTCGTCGGACCTAAACGCACCGCGCTGGGCGAAGGCTGGTTCGTGACGACGAAGACCACTTGGTACGTCGGCGGCGAGGCCGTCGCGGACATGGTGTTCCGGGTGCTGAAGTTCCGTCCGCCGGGCGCCGAGCCCGCCAAGGCGGCCGCCCCGGTGCTGCGGCCGGTGATCAGCAAGGACACCGAGTTCTTCTGGGCGGGCCTGCGTGAAGGGGAGCTGCGGATCCAGCGGTGGGGCGAGACCCTGCGGCATCCGCCCGGCCCGATGCCCCCGGACGGCGACTTCGACGCCAAGCCGGACTACGTCGTCGCGTGCGGACAGGGCAAGGTCTACAGCTACGTGGTGCACCACCACCCGAAGGTTCCCGGCAAGGATCTGCCGTTCGTGGTCGCGCTCGTCGAATTGGAGGAGGGGGTCCGGGTGATGGGCGAGCTGCTCGGTGCCGATCCCGAGTCTGTCCACATCGGACTCCCGGTGGAGGCCGCCTTCGTGAAGATCGACGAGGAACTGACGTTGCCCGCTTGGAGGGTCGCGCGATGAAGGACTGTTCGGTCGGCACCGAGCTGCCGTCGCTGACGATCGAGGCCACCCCCACCTTCGTGGTGAGCACCGCGCTGGCGACGCGGGATTTCCAGGACGTCCACCACGACCGCGACGCCGCCGTTCAGCGCGGGTCCAAGGACATCTTCCTCAACATCCTCACCGACACCGGCCTGGTGCAGAGGTTCGTCGCCGACTGGGCGGGACCGGAGGCGTTCGTGCGGTCGATCAAGATCCGGCTCGGCGTGCCCTGCTACGCCTACGACACGCTGACCTTCACCGGACGGGTCACGGAACGGGACGGCGACGACGTGGTGATCTCGGTGTCCGGTGTGGACAGTCTCGGTGAACACGTGGTGGGCACCGTGGCGCTCACGTTGGGAGGCGAGTGATGACGCTGTCCGGACGGGCGGCCATCGCCGGGATCGGCGCCACGGAGTTCTCCAAGGACTCCGGGCGCAGTGAGCTGCGGCTGGCGGCGGAAGCGGTTTCGAGCGCGTTGAAGGACGCCGGGCTCTCTCCGTCCGATGTGGACGGCCTGGTCTCGTTCACCATGGACGGCAACAGCGAGATCGCCGTCGCACGCGAACTCGGCATCCCCGAGCTCAAGTTCTTCAGCCGGATCCACTACGGCGGCGGTGCGGCGGCCGCGACCGTGCAGCAGGCCGCGATGGCCGTCGCGACCGGTGTCGCGGACGTCGTCGTCGCGTACCGGGCGTTCAACGAACGGTCCGGGATGCGGTTCGGGCAGGTGTCCTCGGCCGCGGCGGGGCAGGTGAACTCCTCCGGCGTCGACAACGCGTTCCACTACCCGATGGGCATCGCGACCCCGGCCGCGACCGTCGCCATGCTCGCCCGGCGCTACATGCACGAGTACGGCGCGACCAGTGAGGACTTCGGCCGGGTGGCCGTCGTCGACCGCGCCCGCGCGGCGACCAACCCCAAGGCGTGGTTCTACGGCAAGCCGATCACGCTCGAAGAGCATCAGGCCTCCCGCTGGGTCGCCGAACCGTTGCACCTGCTGGACTGCTGTCAGGAGAGCGACGGCGGGGTCGCCCTGGTGATCGTCGGCGCCGAGCGGGCGCGTGACCTGCCGCACCGGCCCGCCGTCATCGCGGCGGCGGCGCAGGGGAGCGGGCCGGACCAGTACGTGATGACCAGCTACTACCGCGACGATCTTCCGGCGCTGCCCGAGATGGGCGTCGTGGGAAGGCAGTTGTGGGAGCAGTCCGGGCTGGGGCCCGGCGACATGGACCTCGCCGTGCTGTACGACCACTTCACCCCTTATGTCCTGATGCAGCTGGAAGAACTCGGCTTCTGCGGGAAGGGCGAGGCCAAGGACTTCATCGACGGCGGCACGCTGGAACTCGACGGGAAGCTCCCGCTCAACCCGCACGGCGGACAGCTGGGGGAGGCCTACATCCACGGGATGAACGGGATCGCCGAAGGTGTCCGGCAGCTACGGGGCGACGCCGTCAACCAGGTCGACGGGGCCTCGCGCGTGCTGGTGACCGCCGGCACCGGCGTACCTACGAGCGGACTGGTCCTGACCGCGGGCTGAGATCACCTCAATGCCCGATGGTGTACTAGAGCGGCACCTGCCACGGTGAAAGGGTTACCGGCCGGGAGGTGCCATGTCTGGACCAATCGTCGTCGCGTGGACCCTGACCGCGGTGTTCGCCGCGCTCGTCCTGCCCTGCGTGCTGAGACTCGTCCGGCTGGACTACGGCAGGCAGGGCGCGGCGGTCCGCAACGGCGACCTGGCCGAACTGCTGCTCGTAGTCGCCATGGTCGCGATGCTGTCCCCGGTGGGCGGCCCGATCCCCGCGGCGGGCTGGCAGGCGGTGCTGGCGCTGACCGCCGGCTGGTTCGCCGTCTCGTGGTGGAAGGGGCGGCGATCCGGGCACGCCTCGTGCGGGCACCACGCCGTCTCCGCCACCGCGATGCTGTTCATGGTGACGTTCATGCCGCACAGCGAGGTCTCCCACGGACCGTGGCTGGTGATGTCCGGTCCCGGCGGCACTTCGGCGCTGTGGCTTTCCCTGATCTTCGGTGCCGTGGCCGCGTATTTCGCGGTGGACGCCGTGCGAGCCGGGGTCCTGGCGGCGCGGGGAGCCGGGGACTCCGGTCAGACGTCGCGGCGGGTGTGCCGGGTGATCATGGGACTCGGCATGGGCTACATGCTTCTGGGCGCGGCCGTCTGACCCGCAAGTAGTCACCTGCTTGCGTGGTCGACCGGCGCAAGCAAGTGACTAATCGCGGGGGATGCGGCGGACGACCCCGGCCTCGGCGGCGCCCGCGTCGGGCAGGCCGTCGGCCGGGTTGTCCGCGGCCCACTTGCGGGCGTCGGCGATGTCCTTGTTGAGCGCGACGATCAGCGCCTCCGACGACGGGTACGCCTCCTGCTCGCGCAGGTGGTGGCCCAGCCACACGGTCAGCACCTCGCCGTAGAGGTCGCCGCTGAAGTCCAGCAGATGCGCCTCGACGAGCCGGTAGCCGTCCGCGCCGTAGTAGGTCGGCCGCCTGCCGACCGAGACCGCGGCCGCGATCCGGGTGCCGTCGGCGCGTTCGGCCCAGCCCGCCCACACTCCGTCGCCGACTTGGCCGTCCTGGTCGCGCAGCGCGATGTTGGCGGTCGGGAAGCCCAGTTCCCGGCCCCGCTGATCGCCCTTCTCCACCTGGCCACGGACCACGAAGTACTCCGCTGTCATGCCGCTCCCGTCCCCGCTGTCACGAAAGCCATGAATACCATGCCTCGCAGCCGGGGTCGACCGCCGTCCAAGCGGCGAGCGACGTCCGAGAGATGTCCACTGTGTACTGGGTGTCCTGGAGAACCCGCATCCGCGGCCGACGTCGGCAGGACGCTGCCTGGTCATCTACGTCACGATGTGCGTACAGGGCGCCCTGCCACCGCGGCGGCGGGGCCTTCGGCCGGGGCGGGTTCAGGCGTACGGCCATTTGCCGGGGACACCTCAGCTCCGCCACCTGGCTTTCGATCACGTCGTGACGAGCCGGTATCCGAGGTCGAGTTCCGTCCGGCCGAGCAAGCCGACGTGATGCCGGTGCCAGTGCCCGTCCGCGAGATCGGCGCGCAGCCGCCCGACCGCCGTCGCGACGACGTTCTGGTCCAGCAGCGCCACCCCGGACATCCCCGCGCGCACGCGCTCGGACAGGTAAGCCTCCGGCCTGCGCCAATACGCGCCGAGGAAGCCGTCGACGCAGTCCGACGGCACCGGCAGCGGAGTCACCGAAGGCGTTCGCCCGGCCGCGGTCAATTCCTCGACGACCCTGTCGAGACAGGCCAGCCGGCTTTCGTGTTCGGCGATCTCCGGCAGGTAGTCCCGCACCAGCCAGAATCGCGCGAACACCGCCTGATCCCAGGTCACGATCACCTGGCGACGGGACACGCGCCGCAACTCGGCCAGTCCGGCGGTCACGTCCGTCCAGTGGTGCACGGTGAGCACCGCCAAGGCGGCGTCGAAGGCGCCGTCGGGGAAGGGCAGCTCTTCCGCGCACGCCTGGACGGCGGGGGCCGCCGCGGCCGGGCGCTGCGCGATCATCCGCCACGACGGCTCGACCGCGACCACGTCGCGGTCTTCCGGCTCGTAGGAACCGGCCCCGGCCCCGACGTTGACCACCGAGCGCGCGTCTCCGAGAGCGGCGGTGACAGCGGCCGCGATGCGGGGATCCGGGCGTCTTGATCGCGCGTAGTCCCGGCCGAGTTCGGCATACGGATCCGAGATCAAGGGTCGCACCCGGCCGAGTCTAGCCAGAGCCGCTATCTGCGGGAACGATGATTCAGTCTGTCGTGGTCAAGAAAGTGTCGGAAAGGACGGGCGCCTCGTCCCGGTCCGGTGCCGTGGTCGTGATCAGCAGCCCGGCGGGCTCGCGCCAGACCCGGGTCCGCAGTGGTTCGCCGGGGAAGACGACGCCGGCGAACTTGGCCGAGAACGACGCGACGCGGGCGGTGTCGCCGTCGAGGAACTCGTCGGTGACGGCCTTCGCGATGACACCGTAGGTGCACAGGCCGTGCAGGATCGGCTCGTCGAATCCGGCGGCCGCGGCGAACGCGGGATCGGCGTGCAAGGGGTTGCGGTCCCCGCAGAGCCGGTAGAGCAGGGCCTGCTGCGGCAACGTCGGCGTGTCGATGACCGCGTCCGGGGCGCGCGACGGGAGTTCGACGCGGTCCGACGGGCCGCGTTCGCCGCCGAAACCTCCTTCGCCACGGGCGAAGATGCTCGACCGCAACGTCCACAGTGGAGTCCCGTCGGAATCGGTGGCGACCGTCTCGTTCACGATCACGGCCGCCTTGCCCTTGTCGAAGACGTCGACGATCCGCGTCCGCGCCACGGCCTTCCCCGAGACCGGGATCGGCCGGTGCGCGATCACCTCCTGCTTGCCGTGCAACACCTTCCCGAGGTCGACCTCGACGCCGGGGAACGAGACCGCGGGTGGTTCGAACACGCGCAGGTTCGCCGCCACGGTGGCGAACGTCGGCAGCACCTGGAGGCCGTCCTCGTAGGTGTAGCGCAGTTCGCGCGGACTCATCGGATCCGCGCCCGCGCCCAGCGCCAGGTGGTAGAGCTGCACGTCCGACGCGGTCCAGGCGAAACTCACCTCGCCGAGGTCGGCGCCGATCGCGGCCGAAGGATCGATGGGCACGGGGGAACTCCTCAGATGCTGTGGTTTGTTCGTGATTGAAGGCGGAACACACGTGATTGAAGGCGGAACACACGTGATTGAAGGCGGAACACACGTGACTGGGCGCCGCACCGCGTCATCCGGCTGGAGACACGCGAGATCCGGCTCCAGTCACGTGGGATCCGCATCCAGACACGCATCTCCTTCTCCTACTCGTAGGTGACGGTTACCTCGTCGGTCAGCGGCAGGGACTGACACGCCAGCACGATGCCTTCGGCGATGTCGTCGCCGTCGAGGACCTCGTTGTTCAGCATCTTCACCTCGCCGGAGGTGATCCGGCAGGCACACGCGCTGCACTGGCCCTCGCGGCACGAGTACGGCGCGTCAAAACCCTTTTCCAGCAACAGGTCCAGCAGTTTCGTCCGGCGAGGCCACGCGAGGTTCCTGGTCTCACCGTCGAGGGTGACTTCGACCGACGCCGGGGTCTCGGCCTCTTCGACGGCGACGGGCTCGGCCACCTCGAAGGGGTTCCCGCCGAGGGACAGGAACCGCTCCAGGTGGATTCGTTTGCGCGGCAGCCCGAGATCCTTGAGCACTGTGCGCGCCGCGTCCATGAACGGGCCAGGTCCGCAGATGAACGCCTCGTGCCCGGTGTACGGCGCCACCAGCGCGCGCAGGTGCGCCTCCGTCGGCAACCCTTGCAGGCTCTCCAGCCAGTGCAGCACGACCAGCCGGTCCGCGTGCTTCGCGGCGAGGTCCGACAGTTCGTGCGCGAAGATCACCGAGCTCTCGTCGCGATTGGCGTACAGCAGCACCACCTTGCCGGTGCCGTGCTCCAGCGCGGATTTGAGGATCGACATCACCGGGGTGATGCCGCTGCCGCCCGCGAGCAGCAGGAAGTCCTCGTCGAGCGACGCGGGACTGAACACCCCGGCCGGCGGCAGGACCTGGACCTCTTGGCCCGCTTGGAGGTTGTCACACAGCCAGTTCGATCCGTAGCCGTCGGCGGTGCGCTTGACCGTGACCTGGACCCGGTTCTCGTGCGGCGCGCTGGAGAGCGAGTAACAGCGGGCCACCGACCCGGTCCGCTCGCTCGGCACACGCACGGTGAGGAACTGCCCTGGGGTGTAGGCGAAAGCGGAGACGTGCTCGGCCGGGATCTCGAACACGATCGACCGCGCGTCGGCCGTCTCGGTGATCACCTCGGCCACGGTCACGGTGACGGGACCGCTCATTCGGGCACCTCCAGCAGGCCGTCCTTCAACGCGGCGTCGATGCTGTCGCTGAGATTGCCGCAGGTGTCGAGCAACGCCGTCTGCGCCCCGGAAGCCTTCCGCTCGGCGAACACCGGGCAGCTCCGGGACGCGTCGGTCGTCCACTGGATGCTGGTGTGCTGCACGCTGTTCTTCTTGACCAGCACGCACGTCCCGCACGCGCGGCAGTTCAGCGGCCGCAGCCCGGCGGTGAGGAATTCGACGGTCTCGGGCTTCACACCCCGGCCTCTTCCGCCTGCTGCCGCGCCAGATTCTCGGCCACCTCCGCCGCCCAGACCTCGTTGGCGCGGCTGGTGTCCACTTCGAACTCGAAACGCTGGGTCATGTCCTCGGTGACGTCGGCCGCGTCCACATAGAACTGGTCGTACCAGCGGCGCAGCTGGTAGACCGGACCGTCCTCCTCGCACAGCAACGGGTTGTCGATCCGCGTCTTGTTGCGCCAGATCTCCACGTCCTGCAGGAAGCCGACGCCGATGCCCTTGGCGAACTTCCCGGCGATCTTGTCCGCGTGCTCGTCCGAGACGCCCTCGAACTTCTTCACGCTCACGCCCCACTGCAGCACGAACGAGTTCTCGGTGACCGGGTAGTGGCAGTTGATCAGCACGTTCTCGATCTCGAAACCCTGGTACGTGTTGAGCAGCTTGTTGATCATGTACGAGGGTCCGAAGTAGGACGCTTCCGACCGCAGCAGGTTCTCCTCGCCACCGTAGTTCGACGCCATTCCCTTGTCCGGGCGGCCCTTCGTGTTCAGGTACTGAGTGGCGATGTGCCCCTCGAACACGTTCTTGAAGTAGGTCGGGAAGGCGTAGTGGATGTAGAAGAAGTGCGCCATGTCGACCATGTTGTCGATGATTTCGCGGCAGTTGGAGCCCTCGATCAGCACCGAGTCCCAGGTCCAGTTGCTCCACTCGCCGTTGAACACGCCATCGATACGCGGGATGACGACGTCCTCGGGGGGCGGATTGCCCTCCGGGTCGTGCCAGACGAACAGTTGCTTGTTCTCCTCAAGTACCAGCCACGACTTCGTCCGCGCCCGCAGCGGAACCCTTTTGGCGTAGGGGATCGAGACGCACTTGCCGTTACCGTTCCAGCGCCAGTCGTGGAACGGGCAGGCGATCTCGTCGCCCTTGACCTCGCCCTGGGTGAGGTCGCCGCCCATGTGGCGGCAGTACCCGTCGAGCACGTTGAGCTTGCCGGACGAGTCGGCGAAGACCACCAGTTTCGTCCCGAACGCCGTGATGGCGTGCGGTTTCCCGTCCCGGAACGGCTCGGCCAGACCGAGACAGTGCCAGCCGCGCGCGAACCGCGAAGGGGGCGCGCCCGCGTCGATCTGCCGTACGGATTCCGTCGTCATCGGCTGCCTCCCGTTTGACCGTGATCTTGCTGCGCGAGGTGCTCGGCCGCAAGGTAGCCGAACACCATCGCCGGGCCGATCGTCGCGCCGGGGCCCGCGTAGGTGCGGCCCATCACCGCGGCGCTCGTGTTGCCCGCCGCGTAAAGTCCCTCGATCACCGACCCGTCCTCGCGCAGGACGCGCGCGTGCGGGTCGATCCTCAAACCGCCCTTGGTGCCCAGATCGCCGGGCACGATCTTCACCGCGTAGTACGGCGCGACGTCCAGCGGGCCCAGGCTTGGATTGGGTTTGTTCCGCGGGTCGCCGTAGTAGTGGTCGTACGCGCTGCGCCCGCGGTGGAAGTCCTCGTCCACGCCGCTCTTCGCGAAGCCGTTGAACCGCCGCACGGTGGCCTCCAGCGCTTCGGCCGGGACCTCGATCCGCTCGGCGAGTTTCGCGATCGTGCTCGCTTTGACCGCGATGCCCGCTTTGAACCAGCGGCCGGGCAGCGGCTGGCGCGGTCCGAGCCCGGTGAACATGTACCGGTTGCGGTTGCGCTGGTCGAACACCAGCCAGGTCGGGATGTTCTCGCCGGGTCCGTCACCCTCGCCGTACATCGCGTGCACGGCCTCGACGTAGGGCGCCGACTCGTTGACGAAGCGTTCGCCGCGCGCGTTCACCATCAGGCAGCCCGGCCGCGACCGCTCGGCGAGCGCGAACCACGGCCCGCCGGTCAGCGGGATGGACGGGCCCCACCAGGCGTCGTCCATCAGGTCGACGGCCGCGCCGAGTTCGAGCCCGGCCTCGATGGCGTCGCCGGTGTTGGCTTCGGCGCCGACGGTCCACTCCGTACCGATGGGCGCCCGCTGGTATTTGACCCGCATCTCCTCGTTGCGCTCGAACCCGCCCGCGCCGAGGACGACGCCGAGCCGCGCGCGGATCAGCTTGTCCTCGCCCTCGTGGCGGACCACGACGCCGGTCACCCGGTCGCCTTCGCTGGAGAGATCCACCAGGGGCGTGTTCAGCCAGACGGGGACATCCGCCCGCCGCAGCCCCTCACGCAGACCTGCCGCAAGCGCTTGCCCCATGGAAAGTAGCCGTTGGCGGCGGATCCGGCCCGCGAGCCAGCGTCCGCCGAGGCCGAGGACGCGGAGGATGCCCCGCGGATGCCGGGCGAGCAGGCTCAGCCACCGGTAGTCCGCCTGGGTGATCGGGACGCCCAGCGGGGGAGCGCTGTACGGCGGCTCCAGATTCGCCAGCTCGGGTCCGAGCAGGTTGCCGTCGAACGCGGCCGGTTCGACCGACCGTCCGCCGGCGCGCCCGCCCGGGGCCTCCGGGTGGTAGTCCGAGTAACCGCGGACCCAGCGGAAGCGCAACGGCGTCTTGTCGCAGACGAAGGACAGGACCTCGGGGCCGCGGTCGAGGAAGGCCGACCGGAGTTCGGCGGGGACGACGTCACCGACGATCGCTTCGAGGTACTCGTGCGCCCGCTCCGGGGGTTCGGAGATCCCGGCCGCGCGCAGCGCGTGGTTGCCGGGGATCCAGACGCCGCCGCCGGACCGGGCCGTCGAGCCGCCGAAGTGGGCGGCCTTCTCCACGACCAGGACCTCGAGTCCCCGGTGGGCTGCGGACAGTGCGGCGGTCATCCCGGCGGCACCACTGCCCGCCACGATCACGTCGTACTCCATACGCCCCTCACCTGAAACACGTTGTAGGAAGCATGTAGCAGCATCCGCGCTGCTCCAGTCACCATAGACGAGAACGTGTTCTAGTTCTAGGGTGGGGTCATGGACTCCCTCGTCGCGGATGTGGTGATCGTGGGTTTCGGTGCGGCGGGTGCCTGCGCGGCGATCGAAGCCGCCGACGCCGGTGCCCGGGTGCTCGTGCTGGACCGGTTCTCCGGCGGTGGCGCGAGCGCGGTCAGCGGTGGTGTCGTCTACGCCGGTGGCGGGACGGCGCAACAGCGGGACGCGGGCATCGACGACAGCGTCGACGCGATGTACGACTATCTGCGGCTCGAGGTCGGCGACGTCGTTTCCGAGGAGACCTTGCGGCGGTTCTGCGCGGGTAGTACGGAGATGATCTCCTGGCTCGAAGGCAACGGCGTGCCGTTCGAGGGCAGCCTGTGCCCGTACAAGACGTCCTATCCGAGCGACAAGCACTACCTGTACTACTCGGGCAGTGAGGCGGCGGGCGGCTTCCGTGACGCGGCCAAGCCGGCGCCGCGCGGGCACCGCGTCAAGGGGCCCGGCACTTCGGGGAAACTGCTGATGAAACGCCTGATGGAGGCTGTCCGCAGTCGCGGTGTCCAGGTGCTGCGGCAGACCGCCGCGCGGAATCTCATCGTGGACGCCGACGGGACCGTGACCGGCGTCGTCGTGTCCACGTTGCGGGACGCTCCCGCTCGGGTGCGGGCAGCGCATCGGAAGCTGTCCGCGTATGCCGCGAAACCGGGGATCTACGTGCCGTCGCTGCGGAAGTCGCTGCACCGGCGGGTGGAACGAATCGAACGGCGATACGGCCGTGAGCTGCGGATCTCCGCCTTGCGTGGCGTCGTTCTCTCGGCGGGCGGGTTCATCGCGAATCGTGAGATGGTGCGCGAGCACGCTCCCGCTTATCGGGGTGGGCTGGCGCTCGGGACCTCCGCCGACGACGGGTCCGGCATCCGGATGGGTGTCGAAGCGGGCGGGGCCACGGCCGAACTCGGGCGGATCTCCGCCTGGCGGTTCATCACCCCGCCCTCGGCGTTCCTCGGCGGCCTGCTCGTGGACAAGACGGGCGGCCGGATCATCGACGAATCCCGGTACGGTGCCGCCGTCGGCGAACGCATGATCACCGAACACGAGGGGCGTGGCTGGCTGCTGGTCGACGACGCCATCGTCCGGGAGGTCCGGCGGGACGCACGCGGGCAAAGTCAATGGTTCCAAGGACTTCAGGTGCGCTATCTGCTGCGGCAACGAGTCGTCGCCGGTTCGCTCGAACAGGTCGCGCGCAAGGCCGGTGTCGATCCCGGCGGGCTGGCCGCCAGTGTCGAGGCCTCGCGCTCCGGCGCCGATCCGACGGGGAAACCCGCGGAATTCGCGCGGCCGCTGGATCGGGCGCCGTACTCGCTGATCGACGTCTCGATCAAGCCGAACCTCGGCTATCCGTGTCCGATGCTGACGCTGGGCGGCCTGGTCGTGGACGAGGAGACCGGTGCCGTACGTGCGTCGTCCGGTGCTCCGATCCGCGGGCTGTACGCGGCGGGGCGGACCGCGGTGGGAATCTGTTCTAGGTCCTATGTGAGCGGTCTGTCGCTGGCCGACTGCGTGTTTTCCGGTCGTCGTGCCGGACTGCACAGTGCCCTCGACCGGGGGTCGGTCGACAAAAACGAGAACGTGTTCTAGTCTTGGATCTGGTTCACGGAGTATGGCGAGAGAGGGAACGCATATGAGCGAGCACGCCGCGCAGGACGTGATCGCGGGGATCCGGGAGCTGCTGCCGGTCCTGCGGGAACGGGCGCAGGAGGCGGAGGACGCGAGGCGCGTTCCCGAGGAGTCCGTCAAATCCCTGCAGGAGACCGGGTTCTTCAAACTCCTGCAGCCGAAGACGTTCGGCGGCCTCGAAGCCGACCCGGTGAGCTTCTACACCGCGGTCAAACTCGTCGCGAGCGCGTGCGGGTCCACCGGCTGGGTCGCCTCCATCCTCGGCGTCCACCCGTGGCACCTCGGCCTGTTCGAGGCGCAGGCGCAGCAGGACGTCTGGGGTGACGACACCGACGTCCGGATCTCCTCGTCGTACGCGCCGATGGGCAAGGCGGACGTCGTCGACGGCGGTTACCGGCTCAGCGGGCGCTGGAGTTTCTCCTCCGGCTGCGACCACGCGACCTGGGTGCTGCTGGGCGGGCCGACGTTCTCCGGCGGCAAACCCGTCGACTTCTGCACCTATCTGGTGCCGATCTCCGACTACACGATCGAAGACGTGTGGGACACCGTGGGCCTGCGAGGTACCGGGTCCAACGACATCATCGTGAACGACGTGTTCGTCCCGAAGCACCGTGCGCTCAGCTTCATCGCGACATCGAAGTGCAAGACACCCGGGCAGGAGATCAACCCCGGGCCGCTGTACAAACTGCCGTACGGTTCGGTGCACCCGAGCACGATCACCGCACCGATCATCGGGATGGCGCAGGGCGCGTACGACGCGCACGTCGAGTACCAGGGCAAGCGGGTCCGCGCGGCCTATGCGGGTGAACAGTCCAAAGAGGACCCGTTCGCCAAGGTGCGGATCGCCGAGGCGGCGAGCGAGATCGACGCGGCCTGGCTCCAGCTGACGCACAACATCGACGAGCTGTACCAGCTGGCGTGCAAGGGGGAGAAGCTGCCATTCCCCACGCGGCTGCGAGTCCGCCGTGACCAGGTTCGCGGTACCGAGCGCGCGATCTTCGCGATCGACAGGCTCTTCGAGAACTCCGGCGGGCGGGCACTGCAGGCCGGAACCCCGATCCAGCGGTTCTGGCGCGACGCCCACGCCGGCCGGGTGCACGCCGCGAACGACGCCGAGCGCGCCTACGTCATGTTCGGAACCGGCGCCTTCGGGCTGCCCGTCGAGAATGCGATGGTCTGATGGCCGAAGGCAAGTACGTCACCGTCCACGATGGACTCAAGCTGCACTACCACGAGGCGGGCGGGGAGCATCCGGAGACGGTGATCCTGCTGCACGGCGGCGGGCCCGGCGCGTCGGCGTGGAGCAACTTCGGCCGCAACCTCTCGGTGTTCGGCAAGAACTACCGGACGCTGGCGATCGACCAGCCGGGGTTCGGCCGATCGGGCAAACCGACCGAGCACCCCCAGTACTTCCGGCACAGCGCGGACGCCGTCGTCGGGCTGATGGACGAACTCGGTATCGAGCGGGCGCATTTCGTCGGCAACTCGCTCGGCGGCGGGACCTCCGTGCGGCTCGCGCTCAATCACCCGAAGCGCGCCGGACGTCTCGTCCTGATGGGACCGGGCGGTCTGAGCGTGAACCTGTTCGCGCCCGACCCCACCGAGGGCATCAAGAACCTCGGCCGGTTCAGCGCCCCGCCGGGGCCGAGCCGCGAGAAACTCGAAGCCTTCCTTCGGATCATGGTGCACGACCAGTCGCTGATCACCGACGAACTGATCGACGAACGGTTCGCCGCCGCGAGCGCGCCGGAGTCCCTGGCCGCGATGAAGGCGATGGGGAAGTCGTTCGCTCAGCCCGAAACCTACGAGGAGGGCATGCTGTGGCGCGAGGCGCATCGCCTGCGCCAGCGTGTGCTGCTCATCTGGGGCAGGGAAGACCGGGTCAACCCGCTCGACGGCGCGTTGCTCGCGCTCAAGACGATCCCGCGTGCCCAGTTGCACGTGTTCGGCGGCTGCGGGCACTGGGCGCAGCTGGAGAAGTTCGACGAGTTCAACCGGCTGGCACTCGACTTCCTGGGAGCCTCCTGATGGGTATCCGTTCGCTCGCCTACCTCCGCATCGAAGCCACCGACATGGCCGCGTGGCGTGAATACGGGCTGAAGGTCCTCGGTATGGTCGAGGGCTCCGGTACGAACCCGGAAGCGCTCTACCTGCGCATGGACGATTTTCCGGCGCGGCTGGTGGTGTTCCCCGGTGACCACGACCGGCTCGCAGTGGCGGGCTGGGAGGTCGCCAACGCCGGCGAACTCGACGAGATCCGGGCATCGCTCGACGCGCACTCGGTGCCGTACAAGGAAGGAACCCCGGATCAGCTGGCCGATCGCCGGGTCGACGGTTTGGTGTCCTTTGAGGACCCTTCGGGTAACACGCTCGAAGTGTTCCACGGCGTCGCGCTGCAACACCGGCGGGTCGTGAGTCCTTATGGGCACAAGTTCGTGACCGGCGAGCAAGGACTCGGGCATGTCGTCCTGTCGACACACGACGATGACGCGTCCCTGCGCTTCTATCGCGACGTGCTCGGGTTCCGACTGCGCGACTCGATGAGACTGCCGCCGCAGATGGTCGGGAGGCCCGCCGACGGCGCTCCGGCGTGGCTGCGGTTCTTCGGCTGCAACCCGCGCCACCACAGTCTCGCCTTCCTGCCGATGCCGACGCCGAGTGGCATCGTGCACCTCATGGTCGAAGTGGAGAACACCGACGACGTCGGCCTCTGCCTCGACCGGGCCATCCGCCGGAAGGTGCCGATGTCGGCGACCCTCGGGCGGCACGTCAACGATCTGATGCTCTCGTTCTACATGAAGACTCCCGGCGGCTTCGACGTCGAATACGGCTGCGAGGGCAGGCAAGTGGACGACGAGAGCTGGATCGCCCGAGAGAGTACGGCGGTTTCCTTGTGGGGACACGACTTTTCGGTCGGTGCCCGTCCGCCGGGTCAGTCGTGACCCCGGTGACGGACCTCGGCTCGGACATCGATCCGGCGCGGTTCCGCACGGTGCTCGGGCATTTCTGCACGGGTGTCGCGGTGGTGACCGGGCACGACGGTCGAGCGCCGGTGGGCTTCGCGTGCCAGTCGTTCGCGGCGCTTTCCCTGGATCCGCCGCTGGTGCTTTTCTGTCCTGCCAAGACTTCCCGGACGTGGGCGGTGCTCGCCGAGTCGGGCCGGTTCGCCGTGAACGTGCTCTCCGAGGACCAGCAGGACGTCAGCGCGGTGTTCGGCTCGCGGGGCGCGGACAAGTTCGCGTCGATCGACTGGACGCCCGCCCCTTCCGGGTCCCCCTTGCTGACAGGGGCCTTGACGTGGATCGATTGCACGCTCGAAGCCGTGCACGAGGCGGGTGACCACTACGTCGTCGTCGGCAGGGTCACCGCGCTCGGGGAACCGTCCGACGATCGTCCGCTGCTGTTCCACCGCGGGCGGTACACGGTGACCGAACCGGTGACGGACGCGCTCGCCGCGCTCATGCCGTGGCCGCGTCCCGATGATTGGCTCTGATCGGCTCACCCGCTTCGTGCAGGCTGCGCAACGCGAGCGCGTACGACTCGACGAGGCCCGTCTCGTGATACGGGACGCCGATTTCCGCGCAGTATCCTTGGACGATGGGCCGGGCGCGGCGAAGATGCGGCGACGGCATGCTCGGGAACAGATGATGCTCGATCTGGTAGTTGAGCCCGCCGAGCGCGACGTCGACGATCCGGCCGCCCCGGACGTTGCGTGACGTGAGCACCTGCTTGCGGAGGAAGTCGAGCTCGGTGTCACCGGACAGGATCGGCATCCCCTTGTGGTTGGGAGCGAAGATCGATCCCATGTAGACACCCCACAGTGCTTTGTGGACGATGAAGAAGACGAGCGCCTTGGCGGGGGAGAGGACCACGAGCAGCGCGCTGAAGTACAGCGCGAAATGCGCCAGTAGCAAGGCCGCTTCGATCCCGCGCCGCCGGAGGCCCGGTTTCGAAACCGCGCGGATACCGGAGAAGTGCAGATTCAGGCCTTCGAGGGTGAGCAGCGGGAAGAACAGGTACGCCTGGTAGCGGCCGATGAACCGCGGTAGCCCTTTGCTGGCCCTCGCCTGCTCCTTCGACCACACGAGGATGTCCGGATCGACGTCGGGGTCGAGGTCCTCGTGATTCGGGTTCGCGTGGTGGCGGGTGTGCTTGTCCATCCACCAGCCGTAACTCATGCCGATCCCGAGGTTCCCCGCGACACGTCCGGCGATCTCGCTCGGACGGCGGGTGCGGAACACCTGGCGGTGCGCGAGATCGTGCGACAGCAGGGCGATCTGGCCGAACATCACCGCCTGGAAGACGGCGATCCCCAGCTGCCACCAGGAGTCCCCGATCGCGAAGAAGGCGATCCAGCCGGAGACGAAGAGGATGGCGACCAGGCCGATGCGGAAGGCGTAGTAGCCGGGACGGCGGTCGAGGAGGCCCGCTTCGCTGATGCGGCGGGACAGGCGGGCGAAATCGCTGCCTGTGCGGAGGTTTGCGGTCACCGTTGTGAGTCTGGTTCGGGGACGGGGCGGGGTGAATGCGGTGCGCCGGTGGGTCGGTGCGGGGGTTGGCCCTACCCTGAGGGTTGAGGTTCGGCTTCGATCCAGCGGGATCGGCTGTTGGTGCGCGCCGGCGTTTTTCGACGCGGCCTCGTTCGCGACGGCTGGTCTCAGTGAGCGGACGGCGCCGTAGAGAAGAGCAGAGTCGGCACGGGTGAGGAGATACGTGGATGTGGTATCTACGAGTAGCGTGGTCGCATGAATTCGCCGAGGAACCCGTGGAGATCCTCAGTGAGGTCGGTGCCGATGGCTATGAGCGTCGGAAGGTAGAGCGTTTCCGAAATGGCCGATTCGGTTGGGCTGACGAGAAGCACGAGGTGGGCGGCACAGGTTTGGGGAAGGTTCCCGTCCCGCCTCTTGCCGAGATCAACTCACAGCAGGAGTTCGTGGCGTCCCGAGTCGGTGGCGACGAGTTCGAACAGGCATGGGACCGAGCACTCGGCGGGCAATGAGCGGCCACCTTCAGGTTCGGTGAAGCCATCGCTCGCCGACGATAGGGCAGTCGCGGATATCTACTGAGCTCCTGACACCCTTGGAGTCAAACGGTCAGTGCGCCACGTGAGATGGTGGCCATACCGCTTGACGATGGGAGTGTTCTGGATGGCGCGGCGTCCCTTTGCAAGCGGTTGAGCGCGAGCTCATCGCGTTGGGTATCAAGCGGAATCTGTCGTTCCGTGTTATCGCCACATGGATCGGCCGTCATCACTCGGTGGTGGCACGTGAGGTGAACAACAACGGAGGACGCGATCAGTATTGGCCACGGAACCGCTGAACGTGTGGCACGCCTCTTGGCTAGGAAAATGAACACTCTTCCCGACTTGTTCAAGAACGGCATCACCTGGGACCAAGGTGGCGAAATGGGCCGACACGCCGAGTTCACGATCGCCACGAACATGCCAGTTTACTTCTGCGACCCACGCGCGCCATGGCAACGTGGCAGCAATGAGAACACCAATGGACTGCTGCGCCAATACTTCCCCAAGGGAACCGATCTCTCGGGATATTCGCAGGACGAGCTCGATGCCGTCGCAGACGAACTCAACGACCGGCCAAGGCAGACGCTGGGATGGCTGAAGCCGATCGAAGCGTTCAGCAAAGTGTTGCTAGACTAGAGGTGGTGCACTCACCAATTGAAACCACCCCCGCCTCATTTCGTAGCGATCGAACTCATGTTCGAGTATGATCATGGGTATGACCACGTCTCTTGGCTTTAACCCGAAAGCCGCTCGTTTTCTCGACGCCGCTTACGATGAAGAGGTGTCGCTTCGCCGTGCGCAGGGGCGGCAGGTGCGTTCGATAGCGGGGTTCGCCGCGGTGGGTGGTTCGCGAAGATCGGTGACCGAGGAGGTCGCTTTGGCCTTCTCGGTCTCCCGCAATCAGGCGTATCTGCTGGTCGAAACCTCCTGTGCCCTGGTGGGCCGGTTGCCGAATACGTTGGCGGCGCTGGAGAAAGGTGATATCGATCTGTTCAAGGCGTCGAAGGTCAGTCAGCTGACCCGTGAGGTCTCCGACGAGGTCGCCGCACAGGTGGACGCGTTCATGGCCAAGCGTCTCGCCGACCGTGACCCCGGGGCGATCCGGAAATCGGTGGATCACGCGGTGCAGAAGTTCGACCGCGCCGGTTATGAGGAACGCGCCGCGAAGAAACGCGCGTTGCGTCATGTCTCGCTGGAACACGAAGACGAGACCATGTCCAAACTGTCGGGCTGGCTTCCCGCCGAGGTGGCAAGCTCGATTTACGTGTCGTTGAGCCACGCGGCCAAGATACGCCGCAGGAACGACAAATCCCGCACCCTCGATCAGCACCGCGCCGACGTCTTCGCCGAACGTCTCCTCGCCGAAGACGGCCACGGCACACCTCGTGCGCACATCCACGTCTATGTCGACCTGCTCACCCTGGCCGGTGCGCGTGAGGATCCCGCGTTCCTGGCGGGTTACGGACCCGTTCCGGACTGGCTCGCGCGAGAGATCGCCTCAGACCCCGCCTCGACGTGGTCGCGGTTGATCACCGACCCCGCCACCGGACAACTCCTGGAAGCCGGCGCCGACAAGTACCGGTCCCCGGCCTCGCTGGCCAGGTTGATCAAGGCACGGGATCGGGAATGCACCCATCCAGGCTGCCACCGCCCCGCCGAGTTCTCCGAAATCGACCACATCACCACCTGGGCGCGGAACGGCAAGACCGATCACCACAACTGCCACGCCGCCTGCAAAATCCACAACCTCCTCAAAGAAGAACCCGGCTGGTCCGCCACCCCCACCGGCAACGGCGGCATGACCATCACCACCCCCACCGGCCGCACCTACACCGCAACCCCCGAACCACTCCATGACCCGCGCCCCGAACCGGAGGACGACACCCCACCGTTCTGACCGGCACGGACATACCCTGCGACCACCCGGACACGCGCCGGGCGGCGGCACCGGCGCGCCCCGAAGCGCGCCCGGTCCGCCACCACGCGCGCCACGTGCCGCTAAGACCCCGCAGCAGTCTCCCGCGCCGCATCGAAAGGAGCCCGGTCGAACACGATCCGCAACTCCACGATCTTCCCCTCCCGCACCGTCATCAGCTCGGCCCCGGGTGCGCTCGCCACCGGCAGGGTCGCCGTGTCGTACATCAGCAACGCCGTCGCTTCGTCCCCGAACGCCGAAAGCAGGGTCGACCCGGTCAGGATCTTGGTGAACGGGCCCATGAACCCGCGAAAAGCCTCCGCGCCGGCAAGGCGCCCACCGGGCGTGTGGCAGACGATGTCGTCGGCGACGTAGGTCATCGCCTGCTCGAAGTCCTTGCCCGTCCACGCGCGGTGGTAGGAGAGTGCGACATCCAAGGCGGGACTGGTCATGATGGTTCCTTTCGCCGATCTTCACCCCGTCAGACACCACCCCCGCCCGGAACGGAACGGTGCGCCGCGAAAAAGGTCGTGACAGGATCGGCCCGTGAGCACGAGGACGACGGACGAGCAGGTGTTTCGCGAGCTGGCCGACACGTACCGGCACGAGCTCCACCTGCACTGTTACCGGATCCTCGGCTCCTTCACCGACGCCGAGGACGCCGTCCAGGAAACACTCCTGGCCGCGTGGCGAGGTCTCGACGGCTTCGAGGGGTGCTCGTCGCTTCGCACTTGGCTGTGCCGCATCGCCACCAACCGCTGCCTCAACGCCCAGAGGGACGCGGGCCGCCGTCGACCGCCCGAACCGGTGCCGCCGTTCGACCCGCCGGAGCCGAGCCTCCGCGGCGAGATGACCTGGCTGCAGCCGTACCCGGACGAACTCCTCGAGCGCGTCGCCGACAGCGAGCCCGGCCCCGAAGCGCGCTACGGCACCAGGGAGGCGATCGAGCTCGCTTTCATCACCGGCCTCCAGCTTCTCCCGCCGAGACAAGCCGCCGCGCTCGTCCTGCGTGACGTCCTGTGCTTCCCCGCCGATGAGGTCGCGAGCATGCTCGGCACCACCGAGACGGCGATCAAAGGCATCCTTCAGCGCGCCCGCGCGTCCCTCGACAAGCATCGCGATGGCGCCGCACACCGGCCTTCACCGCAGGAACGCGAGCTGACCAGGCGATTCGCCGATGCTTTCACCGCGGCTGACCTCGACGGCGTCTTAAGCCTGCTCACCGATGACGCCTGGCTCGCCATGCCGCCGGCACCGCACGAGTACCACGGTCTCGCAGCGATCGCCGGTTTCCTTCGCGTCACCATGGCCATTCCCGTGGAGCGTTTCACCGTGACGCCGACGCGGGCCAACAACCAGCCCGCCTTCCGCTGCCGCCATGGCGAGACATCGGCCGGGCTGATGGTCCTCACCCTGGATGGTGACCGCATCCGCGCCATCACCCGGTTCCTCCATCAGAAGTAATCCGCCAGACGACGGCAGAGTACGCCGATGTCCAAGACCGGCGTGCCCGTCCACAAAGGACTGTCCATCCACCCGATCTCTTCGGGCGTTCCTCGATGCCGCACGAAAACGTGCTGATGGAAGTGGGCGACGCTGCGCCCGGCGATGGCGGAGAACACGTGCTCCGGAGTCAGCTCCGCCCGCAGGCCGCGAGCCGCGCACCAGGCCGCGTGCGACACCGCCGAGACCTCGTCCGAGGTCAGCTTGTCCAGTGCCGCCACGTGCCGCCGGGTCTCCACGAACAGATAGCCGGGGAACTCGCCGGGACGGTGCGACACCACGACCGCGTCGTCCGCCCAGACGACTGGACCGGCCAAGGGCCCCTCGCCGCGGTGCTTGGCACAGATCGCGCACTCCACGGGGCTCACGATAACGGCGGCCGCACCCGCCCGATGTGGTCTCCGGGCGACCCGAACAGGTGTGCCGCGCCGTGCGCCCGCTTGAAATAGCGGTGCGCCGGATGCTCCCAGGTGATCGCGATCCCGCCGTGCAGCTGGATCATCTCGCCCGCCACCGTCGCCAGCGCCTCCGAGCAATGCACCTTCGCCACCGCGGCCAGCCTGCTCGACTCCGGAGCCGCGTAAGCCGCCGAACGCGCGGTCTCGACCAGGACGTGGAGATCCGCCATCCGATGCTTCAAGGCCTGGAATCCGCCGATCGGCCTGCCGAACTGGTGCCGTTGCTTGCTGTACTCCACAGTCAGCTCGAACGCCCGTGCCGCGGCCCCGGCCTGTTCGGCGGCCAGGACGGCGCACGCGACGTCCCGCAGCGCGACGAGGTCGACGGGGCCGAGCAGCCGCGCGGGAGCACGATCGAAAGTCACGCGGGCGAGCCGCCGCGTTTCGTCCATCGCCGGAGTCCGGACGCGGCGGGCATCGGAGACCTCGTACAGCGAGCCGCCGGCCACGACCAAGAGGATCTCGGCCTCGTCACCGTCGAGGACGTAGTGCGCCTCACCCTCCACGGTGGAGTCGACGACGCGGCAGGCGGGAACATCCCAGCCGCCCTCGGCACCGGTCCAGGCCACCGCGCCGACGACCCCTTCGGCGAGGCGGGGGAGCAGACGCTCGCAAGCTTCGTCGTTGCCCGTCGCCAGGACCGCGTGCACGGCGAGCACGGCCGAGCCGAGGAACGGGACGTCGGCGAGGACCCTTCCCAGTTCTTCGGCGACCACCTGCAGCTCCGTCGTCCCGGCGCCGAGCCCGCCGAACCGTTCGGGAACGGCCAACGCCGCCACACCGATCTGTTCGCACAGCTCCGGCCAGGGATCCGCTTCCCGGTCCAGCAGTTTCCGCACACTGTCCCGCAGCGCGTCCTGCTCGGCGGTGAACGTCATGACAGCACCCGCTCCCGGTGGAACCGCGGCGTGCCCCAGGCGCCGACCAGCGCGCGGACCCTGGTCAGCCGCAGGCCGAGCGCGTGTTCCGCGGTGTAGCCGATCGCGCCGTGCACCTGCAGCCCGGTCCGGGCGGCGAGGTGCGCGGCGTCGCCGCACGCCACCTTGGCCGCGGAGACGTCGCGCCGGTCCAGGGTGACGGCCGCGCCGAACAGCAGCGGTTCGGCCAGCGCCAGTCCGGTCGCGACATCGGCGAGCAGGTGTTTGACCGCCTGGTACCCGCCGATCTCGCGCCCGTACTGCTTGCGTTGGGTGGCATACGCGACCGACGTGTCGAGCAGCCAGCGTCCCGCGCCGAGGAGTTGCGCGGCGGTGGCCAGACAGCCCAGCTCGAAAGCGCGGTCCGCGTCGAGCGCCATGCCGAGATCGTCTCCGGTCACCGGCGGGAACAGCCGTCGTGAGCCGTCCACAGAGGACAGCAGTGAGCCGGGGGCGAACGCGCGCAGCCTGCCGTTCTCGACGGCGAGACGCGCGTCCGCGACGTCGGAATCCAAGGCATACGGCACGTGCGGCGCGTAGGCGACCGACGCCAGCGTCTCGCCGGACGCGACCGACGTCAGCAGCTCGTCGTCCAGCAAGGACGGCAGGACGGCCACGGTGTCGGTCCACGGCCCGGGCACGCAGTGATGACCCAGCCGTTCGAAGCCGACGGCCAGATCCACCGGTGTGGCGCCGAGCCCGTCGTACTTCTCGGGGACCGCCAGCGCGGTCACGCCGAGTTCCGCCAGCCGACGCCAGATCTTGAGCCCGGGGCCGGGATCGCCCGCCGCCCAGGACCGGTTCGCCGAGTCGGTGTCCACACCGGACAGAAGATCGTTCAGGCTGCCGGAAAACTGCTCCTGCTCACCGGAGAGTGTGAACCTCATCGAGCCCCCTTCGGCAGGCCGAGCAGGCGTTCGGCGACGATGGACCGCTGGATCTGGTCGGTCCCGCCGTAGATCGGTCCCGCCAGCGAGAACAGCCAGCCGTCGCTCCAGCTGCCCTGAAGTTCGGCGTCCGGTCCGAGGATGTCGAGCGCGGTCTCGTGCAGGGCGACGTCGAGGTGCGACCAGAACAGCTTGTTGACACTCGATTCCGGTCCGAGCTCGGCGCCGTCGGAAAGGCGGGTGACCGTGCCGAGGGTGTACAGCTGGTAGGCCCGCGCGCCGATCCACGCGTCGGCGACCCTGTCCGCGGTGTGCGCGGGGCGCCCGGCGTCGTGCCAGAGCGAGACCAGCCTGTCGGCCGCGGCGAGGAACCGGCCGGGACTGCGTAAGGACAGTCCGCGTTCGTTGTTCGCCGTCGTCATCGCGACCCGCCAGCCCTCGCCAGGTGAGCCGATCACGTCCTCGTCGGGGACGAAGACGTCGTCGAAGAAGATCTCGGCGAACCCCGGTTCGCCGTCCAGCTGAGGGATCGGCCGGACGGTGACGCCCTCGGACCGCAGGTCCACCATCAGATAGGTGAGACCCTTGTGCCGCACGGAGTCCGGATCACTGCGGAACAGGCCGAACGCCCGGTCGGCGAACGTCGCCCGTGAGCTCCACGTCTTCTGGCCGCTGACCCGCCAGCCGCCGTCGCAGCGGGTGGCGGTGCTCCGGAGCGCGGCGATGTCACTGCCCGCCTCGGGCTCCGACCAGGCCTGCGCCCAGACTTCTTCCGAACGCGCCATCTTCGGCAGGATGCGGCGCTGCTGCTCTTCCGTGCCATGGGAGAACAGCGTGGGCGCGAGCATGAAGATGCCGTTCTGGTTGACCCGCAACGGTGCTCCCGCCGCGTAGTACTCCTCCTCGAACAGCACCCACTCCAAGAGGCTCGCGTCCCGCCCGCCGAACTCGCGCGGCCACGAGACGACCGACCAGCGGGCGTCGGCCAACCGGGATTCCCAGACGCGGTGCTGCGCGAATCCTTCGGCGGTGTCGAACGATTTCAGCGGCTGGGCGGGGACATTCGCGGCGAGCCAAGTGCGGGCTTCGTCGCGGAAGGCGAGCGTGCGTTCGTCGAGATCGAGATCCATCACGAGGTCCTGTTCGCGTCTCGCATCGAGCGCGCGTCCTGCCCGCCCAGCGAGTCACCGCCGGAAACCTCGGCGTTGTGCGCGTGCGCGAAGTGGTGCAGCCCGAACACGGAGTCCATGCCGGACCGGAGGCCCATCAGGTCCTCGGCCTGGTTGACGGCCTTCTTGGCGAGCGCGAGTCCCATCCGCGGCATCACCGCGATCTTCTCCGCCAGCGCCATCGTCTCGGTTTCGAGGTCGGCGCGGGGCACGACGCGGTTCAGCATGCCCCATTCCTTGGCCTGCTGTGCCGTGAAGCGCTCGCCGGTGAACAGCACTTCCTTGGCCGCGCGCGGACCGAGGACCCAGGGGTGCGCGAAGTACTCGACTCCGGGAATCCCCATACGCACCACGGGATCGGCGAAGAACGCGTCATCGGAGGCGACGATCAGGTCGCACACCCACGCCAGCATCAGCGCGCCCGCGATGCACGCGCCCTGCACACTCGCGATGGTCGGTTTCGGGATCTCGCGCCACCGGCGGCACATGCCGAGGTAGACCTCCGACTCGCGGGCGAACCGCTGATCACCGCCCTCGGCGCCGACATGGTCCCACCACAGGACCGCCTTGCGCTCGAACGAGACGTCCACGTCGCGTTCCGGTGTCCCGATGTCGTGCCCGGCGGAGAAGTGCTTCCCCGCCCCGGCCAGCACGATCACCTTGACCTCGGGATCGTCGACGGCGCGGGTGAACGCCGCGTCGAGCGCGTAGGTCATCGCCGAGTTCTGCGCGTTCCGGTACTCCGGCCGGTTCATCGTGACGACGGCCACCGGCCCGTGTCGCTCGTACTCGACGGTCATCCGTTCTCCTCCCGCAACACGCGTTTCAACACCTTCCCCGACAGGTTTCGCGGAAGCTCCGCCACAAAGTCGACAAATCGAGGGGTCTTGTAGTTGGCCAACCGGCCTTCGCAGTGCGCCAAAACATCCTCTATGGACAGTCCGGCCCCGGGGCGGAGCCGGACGAAGGCCTTGCCGACCTCGCCGAGCCGCTCGTCCGGCACACCGACGACGGCGGCTTCCGCGACACCGTCCAGGCGGCTCAGCACCTGCTCGATCTCGGCCGGGTAGACGTTGAACCCGCCGCAGACGTACATGTCCTTGATCCGGTCGACGATCTTCAGATAACCGCGTTCGTTCAGCACACCGACATCGCCGGTGTGCAACCAGCCGTCGGCGTCGACGGCCTTCGCGGTGGCGTCCGGATCGTCGAGATAGCCGAGCATGACGTTGGGCCCGCGCAGCAGGACTTCGTCGTGCTCGCCGAGTTTCACCTCGAAGCCGGCCGTCGCGCGGCCCGAGAAGTTCGCCACTAGTCCGGTGTCGTCTTCGGGGCGGGACATCGTGGCCACCACGGCTTCGGTGAGTCCGTACGCGGTCAGCACGGTGTCGAAGTCCAGTTCCGTCCGCATCCGCTCGACGAGCGTGACCGGCACGGTGGCGGCGCCCGTGACGGCGAGCCGGAGGCTGGACAGGTCGTGATTCGCGCGTTCGGGCGCGTCCAGCAGCACCTGGTAGATCGTCGGCGCGCCGGGAAGCACCGTGACGCGCTCGGTTTCGACGATCCGCAGGGTTTCGCGGACGTCGAAGGTGCGCTGCGGCAACAGGGTCGCCCCTCGCAGCACCGCGGCGAGGATTCCCGCCTTGTAGCCGAAGCTGTGGAAGAACGGGTTGATCACGAGGTACCGGTCTTCCTCGGTCAACCCACCACAGTCCGCCCAGGCGTCGGCGACGCTCAGCGCCTGCCGGTGACTGCTCATCGCGCCCTTGCTGCGGCCGGTGGTCCCGGAGGTGAACAGGATGTCGCTGACGTCGTCCGCCTTGACAGGACTGGTGAAAGAGTCGTCGTACCCGGCCAGCGCGTCCCATTCCGTGACGCCGTCGACGGGTTCGCCGGGGCCTTCGACAGGGATGCGGACCACGGTGCCGGGGCGGGAGGAGCCGAGATCCGCCAGCCGGTCCGTGCCGAGGAACGTGCCGGTGATCGCCAGCGCGGAAACCTTCGCGCGCTCGAGGATGTCGATGGTTTCGCGGGCGGTGAAGCGGGTGTTGACCGGGATCAGCGTCGCTCCGGCGTACAGCGCGCCGAGTCCGGCGACGACCCAGTGCCAGGTGTTGGGGGAGCAGATCGCGACCCGCTCGTGGCCCTCGAAGAACCGCGCCGCCTGCCGCACCCGCCGC
The DNA here is from genome assembly GCF_000342005.1 of Amycolatopsis decaplanina DSM 44594. GTDB lineage: Bacteria > Actinomycetota > Actinomycetes > Mycobacteriales > Pseudonocardiaceae > Amycolatopsis > Amycolatopsis decaplanina. Next base: position 168,256 of record NZ_AOHO01000071.1, on the reverse strand, counting down.
GCCAGTCCGGCGTAGGTGAGCCGGACTTCGCCGTCGACCAGCGCTTCCCGCCCGGCGAAGCGCTCCGCGGCCCTGTCGAGGGCCGCCGGGATGGTCCCCTCGGACATCGAGCCTCCCTAGCAAGTGCTTGGTAGGGTAGCCTACGCAGCAGGCTCTGGTTTGGCTAGAGGAGGCAGGCGTGGCTCAGGACGGTTTCCGTGACCGTGTGCGCACCTGGCTGGCGGAAAACCTGCCGCCGGAACTGCGCGGCTTGGGCGGTCCCGGCCGGGAACACGAGGCCTTCGGCGAACGCGTGGAGTGGGAGCGGCGGCTCGCCGCGGCGGGCTGGACCTGCGTCGGCTGGCCGGTCGAGCACGGCGGCCGGGGCGCGACCCTCGAACAGCAGGTCGTCTTCCACGAGGAGTACGCGCGAGCGGGCGCGCCGGCGAGGGTGAGTCATCTGGCACAGGAACTCCTCGGTCCCACCCTGATCGCTTTCGGCACACCGGAACAGCGGAAACGTTTCCTGCCCCCGATCGTGGCCGTCGACGAACTGTGGTGCCAGGGCTATTCCGAACCCGGCGCCGGGTCCGACCTCGCCGCGGTGTCGACCACGGCGACCCTCGAAGGCGACGAATGGGTGCTGAACGGCCAGAAAGTGTGGACGTCTCTCGCGCACGTGGCCGACTGGTGTTTCGTCCTCGCCCGCACCGAGCCCGGTTCGAAACGCCACAAAGGACTGTCCTATTTGCTCGTCCCGATGCGGCAGCCGGGGATCGAGGTCCGCCCGATCCAGCAGCTCACCGGGACTTCGGAGTTCAACGAAGTCTTCTTCGACGGGGCCCGCACGGCGAAAGACCTCGTCGTCGGTGAGCCCGGCGACGGCTGGCGCGTGGCGATGGGCACGCTCGCCTTCGAACGCGGCGTCGCGACGCTCGGACAGCAGGTCGGCTTCCGCCGGGAACTCGAAGAACTCACCAGGATCGCGCCGGACGACCCGGTGATCGCCGAACGGATCGACCGCGCCTGGGTCGGCCTGGAGGTCATGCGGGCGCAGGCGATCCGCACCCTCGGCGACTCGTCACCGGGCGTGGCCGAAGTGTCCAAGCTGGTCTGGGCGAACTGGCACCGCGACCTCGGCGAACTGGCGATGCTCGTCCGCGGCGCGCGGGGCATGCTCGCGGAAGACGGACTCGACGCCTGGCAACGGCTCTTCCTCTTCACCCGGGCCGACACGATCTATGGCGGCTCCAACGAAATCCAGCGCAACGTCATCGCCGAGCGGGTGCTCGGCCTGCCAAGGGAGGTGCGACCGTGATCCCGGTGCCGAAGTACCCCGAGGGGGCGAACCTCCTGCGGGACAAGGTGGTCGTGGTGACGGCGGCGGCCGGCACCGGGATCGGTTCCGCGGTGGCGCGACGCGCGCTGGAAGAGGGCGCCCGTGTCGTGATCAGCGACTGGCACGAGCGGCGCCTCGGCGAGAAGGCGGCCGAACTCGGCGACGTCCACGCGATTCCCTGTGACGTCACCCGGGAAGAACAAGTACAAGCGCTCATCGACGGAGCAGCCGCGCGCTATGGCCGTATCGACGTGCTCATCAACAACGCCGGGCTCGGCGGCACCAAGTCCATTGTGGACATGGCGGACGACGAATGGGCCCGGGTCGTCGACGTGACCCTCAACGGTACGTTCCGCGCGACGAGGGCCGCGGTGAACCGGTTCATCGCGCAGGGCGGCGGCGGGGCGATCGTCAACAACGCGTCCGTGATCGGGTGGCGCGCACAGGCCGGGCAGGCCCACTACGCGGCCGCGAAGGCGGGTGTCATGGCGCTCACCCGGTGCTCGGCCGTGGACGTCGCCGAACACGGCATCAGGGTCAACGCGGTCGCGCCGAGCCTGGCGATGCATCCGTTCCTGGCCAAGGTGACCAGCGAGGACCTGCTCGCCGAACTCACCGCGCGCGAGGTGTCGGGGAGGGCGGCGGAACCCTGGGAGGTGGCGAATGTGATGGTGTTCCTCGCCAGTGAGTACTCGTCGTACCTCACCGGCGAGGTCGTGTCCGTGAGTTCCCAGCATGCGTGAGGTAGCAATGAAAGCCAGTCCAGGGTCCCGCCGCGCCGAACTGCTCGCCCTGGCGGCGAAGCTGTTCGCCGAGCGCGGTTACGTCTCCACCACCGTGCGGGACATCGCGGACGCGGCGGGCATCCTTTCGGGCAGCCTTTACCACCATTTCGACTCGAAGGAGTCGATGGCCGACGAGATCCTCACCGGCTTCCTCGACGAACTCTTCGGCGCGTACGCCGAGATCGTCGCGGAAGGGAAAGGCCCTCGGGAAACGCTCGAAGCCGTCGTCGTGGCTTCGTTCGAATCCATTCACCGGCGGCCCGCCGAGGTGGCGATCTACCAGTCCGAGGCGAAGCACCTGATGCTGTTGCCGCGCTTCGGCTACCTCAACGACCGCAACACCGAGTTCCGCAAACTGTGGAACGGGATTCTCACCGACGGCATCGCGGCGGGCGTGTTCCGTGAGGACCTCGACGTCGAACTCACCTACCGGTTCATCCGTGACACCGTCTGGGTGGCGGTGCGCTGGTACAACCCCGGCGGCAGGCTGAGCGCGGACGACGTCGCGCAGCAGTACCTCGGGATCCTGCTGGACGGCATCGCGACGAAGACAAGGAAGCGCCGTGGCTGAAGCTTATGTACTGGACGCGGTCCGGACCCCTGTCGGCAAACGCGGGGGAGCGCTCAGCGGCGTCCATTCCGCAGACCTCGGCGCCCACGTCATCCAGGCCGTCGTCGAACGAGCGGGCGTCGACGCCGACCTGGTCGACGACGTCATCCTCGGCTGCTGCGACACGCTGGGGCCGCAGTCCGGGAACATCGCGCGCACCGCGTGGCTCGCGGCGGGGTTCGGTCACCAAGTGCCGGGCGTGACGGTCGACAGACAGTGCGGTTCGAGTCAGCAGGCCGTGCACTTCGCCGCGCAGGCGGTGTTGTCCGGGACGATGGACCTCGTGCTCGCCGGCGGCGTGCAGAACATGAGCGCCATCCCGATCAGCGCGGCGATGCTGGCCGGGCGTGAGTACGGCTTCGACGATCCGTTCTCCGGCTCGAAGGGCTGGCAAGAGCGGTACGGCAGTGTCGAGGTCTCGCAGTTCCGCAGCGCCGACATGATCGCCGAACACTGGGATCTGACCCGTGAGGCGATGGAGGAGTTCGCCTTCCGCAGTCATCAGCGGGCGATCGCGGCCATCGACGAAGGCCGGTTCGCCGCCGAGATCACACCGTTCGCCGGTGTCGCCTTGGACGAGGGGCCCAGGCGCGACACCAGCATGGAACGGATGGCCGGGCTGAAACCGCTGAGCGAGGGTTCGCGCATCACGGCGGCCGTGGCCAGCCAGATCTCGGACGGCGCCAGCGCGACGCTCATCGCGTCGGAGAAGTTCGTCGGGGAACACGGACTGACCCCGCGCGCCAGGATCCATCACCTTTCCGTGCGGGCGGCCGATCCGGTGTGGATGCTGACCGGGCCCATCCCGGCGACCGCGCACGCGCTGCGGAAGACCGGGCTGAGCATCGACGACATCGACCTGTTCGAGGTCAACGAGGCGTTCGCGAGCGTCGTCCTGGCGTGGATCGAGGAGACGGGCGCCGATCCGGACCGCGTCAACGTCAACGGCGGCGGGATCGCGCTCGGTCATCCCATCGGGGCGACCGGAACGAAACTGTTCGCGACCCTGCTGCACGAACTCGAGCGGCGAGGCGGGCGCTACGGGCTGCAGACGATGTGCGAAGGCGGCGGAACGGCGAACGTCACGATCATCGAGCGGCTCTGACGCTCCACACGGCGAGTGCCACTGCGCTGAACGTCGCGCCGAGCAGGCAGACGCCGGTCCAGCCCGCGACGGCGTAGACGGCGGTCGAGCCGATGGCGCCCAGGCCGCTGCCGACCGAGTAGAAAATCATGTACCCGCCGATCAGCCTGCTGCCGGCGTCCGGCCGGAGCGGGTAGATCAAGGTCTGGCTCGTGACGTGCACGGCCTGGACGGCGAGGTCGAACAGGATCGCGCCCGCCGCCAAGGCCCACAGCGACGCGCGGGTGAACCCCAGCGGCACCCACGACAGCAGGAGCAGTCCGAGCGCGAACCCGGTCGTCCACCGCGCCCGGCCGCGGTCGGCGAGCCGCCCGGCGGGCGCCGCCGCCAGCGCGCCCGCGGCCCCGGCCAGGCCGAACGCACCGATGGCGGTGTGTGACAGACCGTCCTCGGTGAGCGGCAAAGCGACCGAACTCCACAAGGTGCCGAACGCGGCGAAGATCAGCAGCGCGAGCGTGCCGCGCATCCGGAAGACGGGTTCCTCGGCAAAGAGGGACAACGTGGACCGCAGCAACCGCCCGTAGGTCATGGCCTTTCCTCCAGCTGTGGCGGGAAGGACGCGATACAGCACGATCGCGATCAGCACGGTCACGCCCGCGGACACGACGTACACCGCGCGCCAGCCGCCGAGGTCGGCCAGCGTGCCGGACACGGTGCGCGCGAGCAGGATCCCGAGGACGACGCCGGTCGTCACGAGACCGACCACGCGCCCGCGCTCGGCGGGATCGGCCAGCGACGCCGCGAAGGCGACCAGGAGTTGCGTGACCACCGCGAGCACGCCGATCGCCGCCATCCCGGCGAACAGCACCACGCCGTTCGCGGCGGTCGCGGCGACCAGTTCGGCGATCGCGAGCAGTGTCAGCTGGCCGACGACGAGCCGCCGCCGGTCGAGCAGGTCGCCGAGCGGGACCAGGAGGAACAGGCCAAGGCCGTAGCCGAGCTGTGTGAGCGTGACGATGCCGCCCACGGTCGACGCGGCGATGCCGAGATCGGCGCCCATCGTGACGAGCAACGGCTGGGCGAAGTAGATCGTGGCGACGGCCGTCCCGGCGGCCACGGCGAACAACAGGACGACACCGCGGTGCACAGACCCTCCAGATGGTTTCAACTTGCTACCACTCGGACGGTAGAGCACTCCGGTTGTAAGATGCAACCATGGTGAAGCGAACGACGTTCGACGAAGCTCCGTGCCCGGTGGCGCGCTCGGTCGACACGATCGGCGACTGGTGGTCACTCCTGATCGTGCGCGACGCCTTCGACGGCGTCCGCCGCTTCGGGGAGTTCCAGCGCAGCCTGGGCGTCGCGAAGAACATCCTGTCCGCCCGGCTGCGAGCGCTCGTCGGACACGGGGTGCTCGACATGGTCCCGGCGTCGGACGGGAGCACCTACAGCGAGTACGTCCTGACGCCGAAGGGGCGCGACCTGTTCCCGGTGATCGTCGCGCTGCGGCAATGGGGCGAGACGCACTTCTTCCCCGAGGGGGAGCCGCGGTCGGAACTGGTGGACCGCGAGGGCGGTCGTCCTTTACGCGGGCTCGAGGTCCGGGCCTCGGACGGGCGTGTCGTCGGGCCGGACGACACCGTGGTGGTGAAGCCGCCGTCCTCGTGAGTGGTGAACACGGTGCCCCTGCTGCTGATGTGAGGTGCGGGCTGCCGACCTGCACGAAGGCGACGATCCCAGCGGGTATCGGGACCGTCGATGAAGGAATCAGGACACTCAACGTCCCGATTCCTTCATCGACGCGAGGTGATCCCGGTTCCGGACCTTGATCAACGGAAGATCCGGGACGCTCAACGTCCCGAATCCTCCGTTGATCAAGGCTGTGCCACTCAAACCCGGCGACCGACACACGGCGGCACCAAGATCGGGTCAGGTCCAGTAGGTAAGCGAATACCGGTACGCCAGAACCGTCCCTGTCACTTATGAGGTCATGGATCAGGGCCCTCCCAGGTGAGTCAAGCCTGAAAGGGCCCCGACCGGATACGGGGACTCTGGAGGGCGGTACCGACGGAGCCCGAATCACTGTCGGTCCCGGTACCTTCCGGCGTCCCCAGGGGTGGCGGTGGGTGCGGTGGCCCGGCGACCCACCGCCACCTGAGGGGACCGCGGCCGCCGCGCGCGGCCCCGGTCCGTTCGCGATCCCGGGTCACCCGGCGGGAACGCGAGCCCAGGGCATCTTCTCCGGGGCGGGAACGGCCTCGGTCGGGGTGTCGGACAGGAAGTCCCGCTCGAACGGGGCCAGGATGTCCTCCCCGATCGGCGTCGCCGCGAGCGACGGCTCGGCGAGAGCGGGCACGGGAACGGGCGCGGGGAACACCGGCTCGGGCACCGGCAGCCGCCGGTCGAGTTCGGCGGTCCAGTGGATCATCGCCTTCGGCCGGTCCCAGCCCGCCGCGCCGATGAGCCTGCCGTCGCGGACGAAACCGGTGACCCCGTCGGAGAGTTCGATCGTGTCCTTGCCCAGCGACGGCATCCCGGCGGTCTGCAACCGTGCGTCGTACAGGGACGACCAGGCGCGGGGGAGCGGCGTGTACGGCCGCGCGTTGCCCCGGCCCAGCATCAGGCTTTCCGCCGCCGCGCGCCCGGATTCGACGCCGTTCATCCAGTGCTCGACCCGACGCGGGATCTCGTCGATTCGCAGGTTCGGCCATTTCGCGACGTCGCCGGCGACCACGACGTCCTCCGCCCCGGTGGCGAACAGGGTCGATTCGCACAGGACACCGTCGTCGATGGTCAGCTCCGAACCACGCAGCCAGTCCACGGCCGGCACGCTGCCGATCGAGAGCACCACGCAGCTGGCCACCAGGAACTGGTTGTTGGTCAGGTGCAGCCCGACCGTCTCCTTGGTGCTGATCCAGTTCCGCACCTCGGTGTTCATCGCCAGTTTGGCGCGATGGTGCTGATGTTCCTTGGTGAGCGCCGACGCGATCCGCTCCCCGAAGCGGTGCAAAGGCGCCTTCGCGTGGCCGATGAGCGTGACGTCCCGGCCCATGTACCGCATCGACGCGGCGAACTCGTTCCCGATCAGGCCGCTGCCGATCACCACGACGGACTTGTTGCTGTTCCCCAAAGCCCGCCGGACGGCCAGTGAATCCTCCACGGTGCGCAGCACACGGACCCGGGGGTCGTGGCGCGGCGATCCCGGGAGATGCCGTGGGTACACGCCGGTCGCGATGATCAACCCGTCGTACCAAAGGGATTCCCCGCCCGGCAGGTGCACCGTGCGCTCCTTGGTGTCGAGCCGGGTCGCGCGGGTGCCGAGCCGCCAGTGGACGTCCAGGTCGAGATACGGTTCCAGGCTCGCGGCCACCGGTTTCACCCCGCCGGTGATGAGTTCCTTCGACACCATCGGCCGGTGGTACGGCTTCCGCGGCTCGTCGCCGACCAGCACGATCTCGCCGTCGAAACCGAGTTCCCGCAACCGTTCCGCGGAGCGGAGCCCGGCGACGCCCGCGCCGACGATGACGATCCGATCTCCGTCACTCATCGTCGTACGCTCCTTCTCCCTTGACTCTGATGGCTTGTTTCGGGCAGAGCCGGGCGGCGGAGATGGCCTGGTCCAACCCGTCCCGGTCGACCATCCGGCGGATGCGGAGCTTGCCGTCCGGTCCGATCTTGAAGGTGGACGGCGCCTCCATCTCGCAGAAGCCGAAGATCTCGCACCGCTCGTTGTCGACGCTGACACGAGTGCCGCGCCGTATGCTTCCGAAGATCATTTTTCGTTTCTCCAAGTCGTTCGGCGGCCGTCAGACCAGTTCTTCGACCAGGCCCAGCCGTTCCAGGTACCGGGTCGGCGTGAACCGCAGCGTGGTCAGCAGCACCACGGGGACCAGCAGCGTGATCCCGCCGAACCACAGCAGGCCGAGATGCCCGTTGGCCATGGCACCGAAGAACGAATGCAGCGCGGTGATCGCGACCGCCGGATAGGCGAGCCGGTGGATCCACAGAAAGCGCCGGTAGGAGCTGAACCGGCTGATGCCGCCGGTCAGCGCGACGGCGATCATGACCTCGAGCCCGATCACGCCGAGTTCGTGCCGTGCCAGTGTGCCCGGCAGGAGCGGGATCGAGATCTGCGCCAGGGTGAAACCGTCGGGCAGGAACAGGAACGACATCGCGTGCACGACACCGAACGACAGCGTCAGGATGCCGAGCACCATATGGGAGTTGCGCAGTGCCTTCCGCCCGGTCAGCGACTTGATCCAGCCGGTCGCGGTGAACACGCCCCAGCACAGGGTGAGGCACATGAAGCCGTACGAGATCCGGGCGGAGGTCTGCGCCATGCCCTTGATACCGGGGTCGGTGTCCGATTTCTGGGTCAGCACGATCACCGCCTCGGACCACTGGTCATACATTGATCTCTCCTGGGGCACTGGGAACCTGATCCGGTTCGGCGGCGGCCGCGCGTTCGCGGGTCCGGGTGTTCTTGGTGCGCAGGGTCCGGACGGCGAAGAACAGTCCGCCGCCGAGCACCACCGCGAGCAGCAGGCCGAGGGCGAGGTCGCCGAAGCCGACGTCCATCGCGGCGTTGGCCGCATTCGACTGCGGCACCGGGGCTTCCGGCATCAGCGACTGGTCGACGACGCCGGTGCTCTCCAGCAGCGTCATATGCCGCAGCACCGCTTGGTTCGCCGTGGTGGCGTAGTCGCGGACGACGTCGTTGCGGGTACCGGCCCTGACCTGCGCGATGATGGGGAACAGCACACCGTGCGCGTACCGGAGCCGGTTGGCGAAGATCCGGTCGAACTCGCTGTCGTCGCGGGCGGCCTTCATCTCGCCGAGCCACGCGGACTGCTGATCCGACGGCTCGGACGGCAGGGCGATGCCGAACCGGTCGGCGATGGTGTGCGTCGCGGTGTCGAGCCTGCCGTGATCGATCATCAACGTCCGGCCGACTTCGCGGGTCCGCTTGCTCTTCCCGCGTTCCTGCGCCCACATCCCGGCGGGCATTTCCCACAGCCCGGCCAGTTTGACGTTGACGATCAGGTTCTTGTCCGCCGCGGAGAGTTCTTGGGCGTGCGCGTCGCCGACAGGGCCGAAAAGGCTCACCACGGCCGTCGTCAGCAGGACGAGCACCACGCGGGAGAACACACCGAGGGCGTCAGATGCCGAGGTCATCGGCCTGCCAGGTGTCCGCGGTGAGCAGCACTTTCGTCCCGTCCGGTTTGGCGGGGAACCATGCGTCGTCGACGCCTTGCCCGCCGGTGTTGCCGGGCATCGCGTCCTTCACATTGCGGTAGAGCGGCCATCCCGCGAGCGTGACCTGCTCGGTGCCGTCATCCCTGGTCACGGTGCCGACCAGGGCGCGATCGATCCCGGTCACCACGAGGTCGGCGCCCGCCTTGGCGGGAATCCAGGTCCGCGAACAGGTTTCGGCGCAATTCGACTTGGGTGGGTTGACCGTGTCCTTGTCGTAGCGATAAAGCGTGAAGCCTCCTGTGTCGGTGACGATCGGCCCGAGGTCGAACAGGATCGCCGCGGTGACACCGGGGGCCGGTTCGGCCGCGGGGTCGGGCATTCCCGGGATCCCCGCCGCGCCGGCGGTGGAAGCCGCGCCCGGAGAGCCGTTCGGTCCCGCGGTACCGGTGGTGCAGGCCGCGGTCAGCGCGACCGCGGCCAAGGTGAGGGTCAGAGGTATGACCGAGCGTGACAAGGGGTTCACGGAAATCCTCCTGTCGGGGCAGAGGAGAACGCCATCACCGCGGGGAGATGGTGTGCGGGCAGATTTAATTCCACTGTGGACAGTCATGATCCACAGTGGATTCGGCGGTGCGGGGGGACAGCGCCGGGTCGGGGTCTTCGGTAGGGGATACGGTCACGAGTGGGAAACGGTTCAAAAAATTTTCCCGCGCTCGGAGAACCGGGCCGGAGCGGTTTTGGTACTGGACTTATCGCCCCTGATCCCACAAGGATGTGCCGCGTGGGACGCCACTCTCGGATACTGCAGCCAATGGTCGATCATGAACCCGCGTCGAACGGGCATGACGACCTCATCAGGGCGTTGTACCAGGAGTTCGGATCGAGCCTGATGGCGTTCGTGCTGAAGCTGACCGGTCACGATCGTCAGTGGGCCGAGGACGTGGTCCAGGAGACGCTGATCAAGGCGTGGCGCAACGCCGGCAAACTCGACCGGCAGCCGGAAATGCTGCGCGCCTGGCTGTTCACCGTGGCCAGGCGCATCGTCATCGACGGCTGGCGGAGCCGGAGCGCCCGCCCTCAAGAGGTGGAGGAACTGGAGTCGGATTCGATCGGAGTGCCGGACGAATCGGAGAAGACGCTCGCGGCCATGATCGTTTACGAGGCCCTGCGCGATCTTTCCCCGGAACAACGTGAAGCCGTCCAGCAGACCTACCTGCGTGACCGCACCGTGAACGAGGTCGCGGCGACGCTCGGGGTTCCGCCGGGTACGGTGAAATCGCGGATCCACCACGCTGTGCGCGCGTTGCGCAGGGCGCTGCAGGAGCGGGGGTGAGCGAGATGTCCGGAGCTGTCCACACGGATATCGCCGCCTACGTGCTGGGCGTCCTCGGCGAGGAGGATCACGCCAGGTTCGAGGCGCATCTGCTGGAGTGCCCCGAATGCCAGGTCGAACTGGTGGAGATGTACCACCTGCCCGACATCCTGGACATGGTCAAGAAGAGCTGGCCGGACCCGCCCGTGAAGGGGCCGGGGCCGCGGGTGCTGCGGATGCTGCTCGCGGACGCCGCCAAGGCGGATCGTCGTCGCAAGGTCATCCGGCTCGCGACGGCCGCCGCTGTCCTCGTGCTCGTCGTCGGCGGACCGCTCGCCGTTCTTTCGCTCACCGACCGTGAACCGGTCATCACGCAAGCCGCGCCCACTGTCGTCACGTCGGTGGTGCCGTCTCCGACGCCGTCCCGGGAACGCGAGGCGGGCCCGGACGGCGGCGCCGCCCCGTTCGGCTGGTCCGAGGCCGGCAACGCGGTCGCCGCCGAGGTCACGGTGCAGGAGAAGGAATGGGGCAGTGCCGTCGAACTCGAACTGCGCGGCCTCATCGGGCCGATGATCTGCCAGCTTTTCGCCTACTCCCACGGCGGAGAGGCCTACGTCGTCAACAACTGGAGCGTGCCGTCCAAGGGTTACGGCGTTCCCGGTTCCCCGGATCCACTCGTCATCACCGGTTCGACGGCATTGCAGAAGGCCGACATCGAACGCTTCGAGGTCCACAAGCAGGACGGCACCGTGCTGGCCGTCGTACGCCGCTAGTTTTATAACGGGAAGATAACGGCCGGATCGCGTTTTGAACCGCTCCCTCGTCGGAGCCGTATCTCCTGTTAGCCGGATCCGGATCGGCGGGCGAACAGAAGATTCGCCGCGAAATTCGACAAATGCGTGGCTCATGCCCGGGCGCGAGTGATCGGCGTGCCCGGAAACGAATGAGGTGAGCAGTCAATGGCACGAAATCAAGGGCGCCATCGGATCGCCCGCAGGACCAAGATCGCGACCGCGTTGCTGGGTTTGTCGATCGCGGTCGGCGGACTGGTGGTGTCCACCACGACCGGCGACCCCGGCCGCGCCGCCGCGGACGAGGTGGACAAGTCGCAGTTCGTGGACATCACCAAGGTCCGACCGAATGTCGACAAACCGAGACCGGGCCGGAACGCGTCCACGGGTTCGTTCACCGTCGACTGCGGCAGGAACGAGAACGGGCATTTCAATCCCGACAACTTCATCGCGCAGCCGGGTGTGCGCAACGGCGCCCAGCATCTGCACGATTACGTAGGAAACCTTTCCACGAACGCGGATTCGGACAACGGCAGCCTGCTGGGCGCAGGCACCACCTGTGAGAACGGTGACGAATCGGCGTACTTCTGGCCGGTGGTGCGGATCGACACCGGAAAAGAAGGCGGACGACAGCAGGGCGACCGGAAGCGCGGCCGGGACCAGGCCGGACTCGACGAACCGAACGCGAAAAACGAACTCGCCGGCAATGACGGTGAGATCCAGCGGCCCGCGGTCGTCGACATCACCTTCAAGGGCAACGCCCGGGAGCAGGTGAAGGAGATGCCGAAGTTCCTCCGGATCCTTTACGGTGACGCGAAGGTCACCACGAACGGCCCCGCCGACGCGCGGGAGAGCTGGACCTGTACCGGCTTCGAGGACAGGCTCATCAAGCAGTACCCGATCTGTCCCGAGGGCAGCGACGTCAAGCGCGTGCACACGTTCCCGAGCTGCCTCGACGGTGACAACATCGACAGCGAGAACCACCGGGACCACATCAAGTACCCCGACGAGAACGGCGCGTGCGCGAAGGGCCTGACCGCCGTCCCGGAGCTCACCATCTCACTGACCTACGAGATCCCGCGGCAGATCCAGGCCGACGGGCAGTACAAAGTGGACTCGTTCCCCGAGGAGAACCACAACCCCTTTTCCGACCACGACGATTTCGCGAACGTCATGCCGGGCCGGATCATGGGCCGCCTCGTCGACTGCGTCAACGAGGGCCGCAAGTGTCGCGAATGAATCCCTGAACGGCCGTACCCACCTCGTGAGTGGTGAGGACGGTTCTAACCATCCTTACCACTCACGAGTTCACAGGAAGGAGAAACTCCGGCCCGGCGGGGCCCCCTACACCTCCCCCACCCGCCGGGCCGGCCCTACCCGGAAACGGATCGACACAACTGAAGAACGCTCCGCAAGCGTTCCCCCGCCCTGCCGGTGGCTTCCCGAGGGAGGCTCGCCGGCTGGGCTCTTTCGGTAGGTTGGCGGCATGGGTGAGCAGAAGGACCGCATGCTGCGCGGCGAGCTGTACCGGGACAACGACCCTGAACTGGTCGCGGACCGCAGGCGGGCTCAGGCGCTCGTCGACCGGTTCAACGGCACGGGCGCCGAGGAGACCGGCGAGCGGGACACGATTCTGCGCGAACTGCTGGGAAAACTCGGCGAGGGTTCCTGGATCATGCCGCGGTTCCAGTGCGACTACGGCTACCTGATCGAGATCGGCGCCAACAGTTTCCTCAACTACGACGCCATCCTGCTCGACTGCGCGCCGATCAAGATCGGCTCGGACTGCTCGATCGGCCCGCGCTGCCAGCTGCTGACGGCATTGCATCCCATGGAGGATCACGAACTGCGGCGGCAGCGCTGGGAATCGGCCGCGCCGATCACCATCGGGAACAACGTCTGGTTCGGCGGCGGCGTCATCGTGTGCGCCGGGGTGACCATCGGGGACGACACGGTGGTGGGCGCGGGCAGTGTCGTCACGCGTGACCTGCCGTCGAAGGTGTTCGCCGCGGGCAACCCGGCCCGCGTCATCCGGGAGCTCTGAGGCGCCTCGCCGGACTACCGCGCGATCGGCATCGCCGGCCCGCGCAACCGGATCGACAAGCTGGTCGGGAAGCTGTCCCTGATGCCCTGACTCAGCCTTCGAGCAGGCCGCGCAGCGCTTCGGTGAACTGGGCGGGGTTCCGCTGCGGCGCCAGATGCGCGCCGGGCACCTCCGTGAACGGCAACCCCAGTTCCAGCGCGAGGACCTTCGCGGGCTGGTAGTGGTAGTGCCCCCGGCTGCCGACGCCCGCGACGGGGACGATCTCGGTCCTGCTCCGCCGCAGTGCCCGCAGATCGGGAAGGTAATCGAGGATCTCGGCCAGTTCGCGGCCGAACAGCCGCTTCCAGTCCTCCTCGTTCGGCAGCCGGATCGCACGCAGTTCGGGCAGCGCGGCGCCGGCGATCCCGTCGGTGAACCGCTTGAACGCCCCCATCAGGTCGCCCGCCTGCGCGAGCCGGACCTGCGCGTTGGCTTCGTCGAGCCAGCCGAGCGCGTCGGGCAGCAGCTGGATGGCGGGAGGTTCGTGCGCGACCAGCACCGTCGCCGCGTCCGGGTAGCGGGCGACGAGGTCGAGACCGATCATGGCGCCCGCGCTGGTCCCGAACACGCTCGCGGGCCCGCCGCCGACGTGCTGGAGCACCGCGTGGGCGTCGTCGGCCTGCTTCGGCACGCTGACCGGGCCGGTGCTGGTGTCCGTGCTGCGGAAGTGGCCGCGCCGGTCGTAGGTGACGACGGTGTAGTCGTCCGCGAGCAGCTTCGTCATCGCCCGGAAGGTGTCGGCGGAACCCAGCCCTCCCGCGATCAGGAGCAGAAGCGGCCCTTCGCCGGTGCTGCGGACGTACAGCTCACCGTCCTCGACCGGACAACGACTCTCCGAGATCATGGCCGAAGTCAAGCACAGCGCGCCCGGCCCCTCACTCCGAGGCCAGCCGCCGCAGGACACCGGTGGCGTCGGCGACGATCGTCTCGATGAGGTCGCCGACCGCGGGCAGGTCGTCGAGCAGGCCGACGACCTGCCCGGACGCCAGCACGCCGGCGCTCCGGTCGCCCTCGACCAGCCCGGCGCGCAGCAGCATCGGCGTGTTGGCGGCCATCAGGACCTGTGACCACGTCCGGTCGCCGCCGCGTTTCATCCGCAACCCTTCGGTGGCCAGCGAGCGCCACGACAGCCCGGTCAGCTTCCGGAACTTCGCGGCGTTGCGGGCGGCCCTGGCGAGGCCGCTCACCGGACCGGCGGACTCGAGCGCATCGACCAGTTCCGTCCGCAGGACGCGATGCGGCATCCCGTCCACCTTGCGGGTGACGACAGTGCCGTTGAGGTCACGGGCGAGGTAAGCCTGCTTGATCTCGTCGGGAACGGTGCTTTCCCTCGTCAGGAGGAACCGGGTGCCCATGGCGACCCCGGCCGCCCCGTAGGCGAGCGCGGCGGCCAGCCCCCGGCCGTCGAAGAAGCCGCCCGCCGCGACCACCGGGATGTCGACGGCGTCCAGCACCGAGGGCAGCAGCAGCGTCGTCGCGACCCCGCCGGTGTGCCCACCGCCCTCGCCGCCCTGCACGATGACGGCGTCGGCACCCCAGCCCGCGACCTTCTCCGCGTGCCTGGCCGCACCGACCGAAGGGACGACGAGGACGCCGTTGTCCTTGAGCCGCGCGATCATGTCCTTCTTCGGCGCGAGCGCGAAGGACGCGACGCGGACTTCCTCGGTGATGAGCAGCTCGACCCGGCGCGCGGCGTCCTCGGCGTCCGCGCGGAGGTTGACCCCGAACGGCCGCGACGTGCGGCTCTTGACCTCCTTGATCGCCGCCGCCAGCTCGTCGTAGGTCATCGTCGCCGACGCGAGGATGCCGAGACCGCCCGCTTCCGCCGTCGCGGACACCAGCCGTGGTCCGGCGACCCAGCCCATCCCGGTCTGCACGATCGGGTGCCGGATCCCGGCCAGTTCGGTCAGCGCGGTCCTCACGACGGAACTTCTTTGTCTCGCAAGGACTTCGGGTCCAGGCTGGCCCGGATCAGGAGCAGTTCGGACTCGGTCGGCAGCCGGGTCTCCGTGACGCCGTCGGTGATCAGCGGGAACGACGTCGCCTCGACGACCTCGTCCACGGAAACCCCCGGATGCACGGAAAGCAGCCTCGGCGCGTGGTCTTCGCCGCCGAAGTCCAGGACGCCGAGGTTGGTGACGACCCGGTGGACGTCGTGATGCCGCAAACCCGCTTCGCGTGCCCTGGCGTAGCCGACGCCGGACACGACGTCGACCTGATCGACGAAGACTCGCTTGCTGTGCCGGGGAACCCAGTAGCTCGTGCGGTGGTTGGCCGTGTTGCCCGGTCCGCCCCGCACGCCGAGAAGCTGTTTCTTGGGCCGGGAATGCTCGCCGATCGCCGAGATGTTCTGATTGCCCTCGCCGTCGATCTGGTTGGCGCCCATCACCACATGCCGCTTTCCGCGCGGCACCACGGTGTCGAGGACCTTGCGGAACGGCTGCCAGCCTTCGACGACGGCGTCCGGGGTCATCAGACAGGCCTCGCCGTCGGACAGCAGGATGTCCGGCTCGAAGGTCAGCCTGGCGAGCCGGGCGCCCAGCGACGGGATGAAACCCATGGGGCTCACCACGATCTCGCCGTCGCCGCGGAACAATTCGGCACAGGCCACGACGGCCACTTCGGCACGGCTGATGTCACTCACGCGGACTCCCCGAATTCGGCGACGGCCTTCTGATACCGCGTTTCGTCCCCGGACAGGAACCTGTCGACGAATTTCGGCCACGCGTCGAGATCTTTGGCCGCTTCGGTGTAATGGCGCTGGAATCGTTCGTCGCGTCCGTAGTCCGGGACGGCGGTGGTGAAGTGCGCGCCGTTCGGCGTTTCGGCCACGCCGGTGACGAGCATCCGGCTCAGCAGCAGGCTCTGCACCGGCGCCGTTTCGGTGAGCTCGGCCGTCTCCACGATCTTTTCCGTGGACACGTAGCACTTGTCGGCGGCGAGCGCGAACAATTCGTCGAAGTAAGGATCCGGTCCGAGATACTGCGCGTTGCCCCGGGCGTCCGCGCGGTTGAGGTGGACGAAGGCCGCGTCGAGCTTGAGAGCGGGCACGGCCAGCAGCTCTTCGGCGTCGTCGTACGGCGAGCGGACGGTGCGCAACGACGGGTTCAGGTCCATGACGCCGGAGCCGAGCCCCGCCCGCGTCGGCAGGAACGGAAGTCGTTGCGCGGCAGCGGAAAGCCCGGTGCCGAACACGCCTTCGTCGTACTCCGTGACGGTGATCGACCCGGATTCCCGCGCCCGGGAGAACCACGGGTCGTAGGGGATCGAGTCCAGCGTGACGAAGCCGAAGACGAGATGCTTGATCTTGCCCGCCGACGCCAGCAGCCCGACGTCCGGACCACCGTAGGAGACCACGGTGAGGTCCTTGACCGGCGAGCGCAGGATCGCGCGCACCAGCGCCATGGGTTTGCGCCGCGAGCCCCAGCCGCCGATCCCGATCGTCATGCCGTCCTTCAGCTCGGCGACGATCTCGTCCGGGGTCATCCGCTTGTCGGCCATCAGTTCCCCTTACCGTCCAAGAATTCCTGACGTGCGCCGTCCGAGACGCCCGCCAGGTTGAGTTCGAAGGTGAATCCCTGTTCGAAGCGGTAGCTGCGGTGCACGGGCTGGACGTCGATGCCGTTGATGGCCTGTTTCGCGGCGCGGATCACGCGGGTGTCCTTCGCCGCGATCTGCCGCGCGACGCCGAGCGCGGTCTCGTGGAGTTCCTCTCGCGGGACGACGGCGTAGACCGAACCGTGGTGGTGCAACTGCTCCGCCGTGATCGTCGAAGCCGTGTAGTACAAGGCCCGCATCAGATGCTGGGGGACCAGCCGCGCGAGATGGGTCGCCGCGCCCAGCGCGCCGCGATCGACCTCGGGAAGCCCGAAGGTCGCGTCGTCACTGGCGACCACCACGTCCGCGTTGCCGACCAGGCCGACCCCGCCGCCGAGACAGAAGCCCCGCACCTCGGCGATCACCGGGACCGCGCAGTCGTACACGGCGGAGAACGCGGCCGCGCAGCCCTCGTTCGCGCCGATCAGCGCGCCGTACCCCGGATCGCGCTGGATCTCCTTGATGTCGACCCCGGCGTTGAACCCGCGGCCCTCCGCGCGCAGCACCACCACGTGGGTCGACCGATCGCGTCCGGCGTCGGTGACGGCGGAGGCGAGGGCGAACCATCCCTTCACGCTCAGCGCGTTCACCGGGGGCGCGTCGACCGTGACCACGGCGATGCCGGGCTCCGGTGAGTGGGTGGAAACGGTCATCGTGCACCCTCCGCAGCTACCAAACCTAGCACTTGCTTGGTACGTTAGCAGGACGTCCGGCCCGGGTACAGCGACCGTGAAGGAGGCCCGGTATGGCACTCGAACTCCGGCTCGACGGCGCCGTGGTGCTGGTGACCGGTGGGGTACGCGGCGTCGGCGCCGGTGTCACCAGGACTTTTCTGCGCGCCGGCGCCGAAGTCGTCACCTGCGCCCGCACCGAACCCGAGCGGCCGGTGCGCGCCGACGGCAGGGCGTCGACGTTCATTTCCTGTGACGTCCGCGACCCGGGAGAGGTCGACGCGCTCATCGAGGAGGTCGTCCGTCGTCATGGCAGGCTCGACGTCGTGGTCAACAACGCGGGCGGCGCGCCGTACGCCGAGGCGGCGAACGCGTCGCCGCGGTTCCACGAAAAGATCGTCGCGCTGAACCTGCTGGCGCCGTTGACCGTCGCCCGTGCGGCGAACGCGATCATGCAACGCCAGGAAAGCGGTGGCGTCATCGTGAACATCAGCAGCGTCAGCGCGACGAGACCGTCGCCGGGGACTGCGTCCTACGGTGCGGCGAAAGCGGGCCTGGACAACCTGACCGCGTCGCTCGCCGTCGAGTGGGCGCCGAAGGTGCGGGTCAACGGTCTCGACGTCGGCATGGTGCGGACGGAACACTCGCATCTGCACTACGGCGACGAGGCCGGGATCGCGGCCGTGGGCGCGACCGTCCCGTTAGGACGGTTGGCGGATCCGGACGAGATCGGTTCCTGCGCGGTGTTTCTGGCGTCCCCGCTGGCTTCCTATGTCAGCGGTGCCTGTCTGACCGTGCACGGCGGGGGAGAGGTGCCCGCCTTCCTCGCCGCTTCCAATTCCCTGGTGAAAGAACGAAAGGAGCCGGTGTGAACGGGATCGCCGACGGCCGGATCGTCGTGGTGACCGGAGCCGGTCGCGGCATCGGACGGGCGCACGCGCTCGCGTTCGCCGCGGAGGGCGCGCGAGTGGTGGTGAACGACCTCGGCGCCGGGATCGACGGCAGCGGCGGCTCGGCGGGACCCGCGCAGGACGTCGTCGACGAGATCGAGGCGCTCGGCGGCAAGGCGGTGGCGAACACCGACGACATCGCCTCGTGGGACGGCGCCGCGGCCTTGGTGCGGACGGCCGTCGAAACCTTCGGCGGGCTCGACGTCCTGGTCAACAACGCGGGCTTCCTGCGCGACCGGATGCTGGTCAACCTCGGCGAGGACGAATGGGACGCGGTCATCCGCGTCCACCTGAAGGGCCATTTCGCGCCGACGCGGCATGCCGCCGGGTACTGGCGAGCCGAGGCGAAGGCGGGCCGGACGCGGGCCGCGCGGGTGATCAACACCAGTTCGGGGGCAGGTTTGCTCGGCAGTGTCGGACAGGGGAACTACGCGGCCGCGAAGTCCGGCATCCTGGGGCTCACGCTGGTCGCGGCCACCGAGTTCGCGCGCTACGGCGTCACCGTGAACGCGATCGCCCCGGCCGCCCGGACCCGGATGACCGAAGTGGCGTTCGCCGACGACATGGCCGCGCCGGAGGCCGGTTTCGACGCCATGGCACCGGAAAACGTGTCGCCGCTGGTGGTATGGCTCGGCAGCGAGGAGTCGTCCGCGGTCACCGGCCGGGTGTTCGAGGTCGACGGCGGACGCGTCTCGATCGCGCAGGGCTGGCGGCACGGCACGGTGCGGGACAAGGGTTCCCGATGGTCACCGGCCGAACTCGGCCCCGTCGTGGCGGAACTGCTGGCCGAGGCTCCGGTGCCTGAACCCGTTTACGGGGCTTAGGTTTTCGGGGGTTGAAGGGCGCTTTCACCGCATGCGATGCGGGGAAAGTCCCCTTCAGCTCAGGCGTCCCGCGTCAGGTCCCGGACCTCGGGAAGCCGCTGGAACCCACCTGATTCGTAGGTCGCGACGGCGGCGACATTGGAACTCGGCGTGTTCACACCCGCGCTCGACGAGCCGAGCTCCTGGAGCGCGGCCGCCGCGGCGACGGTGAGCGCCCTGCCGTAGCCGTGCCCGCGATGGTCCCGGTGCACACCCATCGGCTCCAGCACGCCGGGCTTCCCCGGACCGGCCGACCACACGGCCACCGCCGCGACGGCTTCACCCTGCCCGTCGTACCCGACCAGGCACCGGGCATCGGTGTACGGCGCTCCGGCCGTCATCGCGTGCCACTTCCCGGCGGTGAACGTCGACCCGTCGAACGACGCCCGGATCACGCCGGCCCACACGTGTCCCTTGTCCGGTCCGATCGTCTCGATCCGAAGGTCCGGGGCCTTCACCGGTTCGGTGAGATCGCGGCGCAGCGGTGTCCACGGTTCGTCGGTGCGCCAGCCGTGCCCGGGCAGCAGATCCTGGATCAGAGCGTCCTCCGGCGCCTCGACGGACACCTTCCCCGACGGCAGCACACCACGTTCCGGCGCGATCACGTCTTCGGTCAGCCGCCGCGCCAGGTCCTCGTCGTGACGGACGTCCGGCGCGGTCGTGAGCCGCAGGAGATCGGCTCCGTCCAAGAGCCCGATGGCGAGAATCCGCCCGTCCCGGCGCCAGATCCGGACCGCCGCGGCTGTCGCCTCCGTCCCCGAGCGCTGGAACCAGCCGAGGTCACCGGGATGCAGCTGCCACGCCACGCCCTCGGATTGCCACTCCCGCAGCGCGTCCACGGCCTCGTCCAGTCCGTCGGTCCCCGGCTTCTCCAAGCTGATCACCATGTCGTGATCACACACCACGCCGAGACCGGTCGCATCCGGTTTTCGGCGCGGCAAGATGGGGGAGTGAAGTCACTTCAGCGCCGTCTCTGGGAAGCGGTCGAGCCGCTGCACGCCGTCGTCTACTTCGCCCCGGAAACGGCGGCCGCGGCCAAGGCGGCAGGCCTGCCGAGCTGGTGGATGGGCTATTTCGCCGGCCGGGTCGCGCCGCTCGGGCCGCTGCCGGAACCACCCGCGACCGCGATGCTCTTCGGATTCGCCCCGAGGATGGTCGCGCGATTCCTGCCCGACGCGTGGAAACACGCCGAACCGGCGGTCGTGCTCCAGAGCCGGATGGACGCCGTCGAGGAAGTCCTGAACCGGATCCTGCCCGCCGATCCGTCCCTCGGGCGACTCGCCGATCTGCTCGAACAGGCCGTCACCGGCTGCGACTACGCGGCCAGGCCACTCGCCGCGGCCTGGTCCTCGGTCACCAGGCCAGCCACGGTGGTCGGCAGGGTCTGGCTCGCGGCGACGGTCCTGCGCGAGCATCGCGGGGACGGTCATGTGCTCTCCGCCGTCGCGGCGGGGCTGCGCGGGCTCGACACCACGCTGACCCACATCGGCAGCGGGGCGGTCACCCGCGAGGTCATCCAGATCAACCGCGGCTGGTCCGACGGCGAGTGGGACGAGAGCGTCGCGCGGTTGACCGAACGGGGCGTCCTCGACGGCGACCTGAAGCTCACCGACCCGGGAATCGCGCTGCGCCAACGGATCGAGGACGAGACCGACCGGCTCGCCGCCGGCCCGCTCGAAGCACTGGGGGCGGACGGGGCCGCCGAGCTGGTGCGGACAGCCGTCCCGTTGAGCCGCCGGATCTTCGACACCGGGGCGATCCCGCTGCCGAACCCGATGGGGGCGCCGCGGCCCTGACCGCTCGAAACTGTCGTACCCCGGTGAAACGCTGTTCGGCATGGCGACGTGGCAGCAGTTCAGTGAAGAGGCACCCGCGCTGGCGGAGAAGATCAAAGAGCGGTTCACCGCCGCGAAGTCGCATGTGCTGGCGACCGTCCGGCGGGACGGTTCGCCCCGGGTCAGTGGCAGTGAGGTCGATTTCCGTGAGCAGGACCTGCTGATCGGTTCGATGATCGGCGCGATGAAGGCGAAGGACCTGCGGCATGACGGCAGGTTCGCGATCCACGCCGCCTCGGCGATCGACGAGGGCGGCGCGGACGCGAAGGTGTCGGGAAAGGCCGTCGAGATCACCGATCCGGCGGAGGTCGCCCGCCTGCAGGGCGACGACGGGGAGGCTCACGTCTTCCGGCTCGACCTCACCGAGGCGGTGCTGACCTGGGTCGAGGGCAACACCATCTATTTCGACTTCTGGAAGGAGGGGCAGGGAAGCAAACGGCTCGCCAGGCCGGACAACGGGCCGGTGGTCGAGGTCGCCTAGGGCCAGGCGCGAAAGGCAAGGCAAAGGTAGGTGGCGTGTCGTGGTCGGGTCAGTGCCTTTGTGTGACGACTTTGTGCGACACCGGGACGATGATGTCGACTGTGTGGAAATAGGGACAGTGAACGTCCCTATTTCCACACATCTCTCACCCTGAGTGACATCTCACGCGCTCGCGGGCCGCGTCGACCTGACGCCTTGCCTCATCCCAAGAAATACCGAAGCGCGACTCACGACCAGCCGGCCCGGATCGGCCGGACGTGGTGCTCGGGTCGTGTACCCGTGGCGGCCTAGATCCGTTCGATGATCGTGCCGGTGGAAAGCGCGCCGCCGGCGCACATCGTCACCAGCGCGGTACTCGCGTCACGGCGTTCCAGTTCGTGCAACGCCGTGGTCAGCAGCCGGGCGCCGGTGCTGCCGACGGGATGCCCGAGCGCGATCGCGCCACCGTTCACGTTGACCTTGTCCTCGTCGGGCCGGTGCACCCGTTGCCACGACAACACGACCGAAGCGAACGCCTCGTTGACTTCGAAGAGGTCGAGGTCGCCGATCGTCATCCCCGCCTTGGCCAGGACGCGCTCGGTCGCCTGCACGGGGCCGTCGAGGTGGTAGTACGGCTCCGCGCCGACCAACGCCTGCGAGACGATCCGCGCTCGCGGCTCGAGGCCCAGTGCCTTGGCCCGGTCCGAGTCCATCAGGAGGAGCGCGGACGCGCCGTCGGAGATCTGCGACGACGTCCCGGCCGTGTGCACGCCGCCTTCGAGGACGGGTTTGAGCTTGGCGAGGCCTTCGACGGTCGTCTCGCGGAGTCCTTGGTCGCGGGACACCAGCCGTGTCTCGCCGGTCGGCGTGCCGTCCTCGCCGAGCACGGGTGCCTTCACCGCGACGACCTCGCGGTCGAAGTGTCCCGCCGCCCACGCGGCGGCGGCCTTGGCCTGCGACGCCGTCCCGAACCGGTCGACGTCGTGGCGGGTGATCCCGCGGCGTTCCGCGATCCGCTCGGCCGCGCCGTACTGGTTCGGCATGTCGATCGACCACGTCTGAGGCCGTGGCGTGCCGATGCCCTCGCCGCGGTTCGCGCCCAGCGGGACCCGGCTCATCGCCTCGACACCGCAGGAGACGCCGGCGTCGATCGCGCCGGCCGCGATGAGCCCGGCGATCAGATGTGTCGCCTGCTGCGCCGAGCCGCACTGGGCGTCGATGGTGGTCGCGCCTGTGGTCTCGGGGAGTCCGGCGTGCAGCCACGCCGTGCGCGTGATGTTGCCCGCCTGCTCGCCGGCCTGGGTCACGGCGCCGCCGATCGCCTGTTCGACCAGCGCGGGATCCAGCGTCGCGCGTTCGAGCAGGGCGCGCTGCGCCGCGCCGAGGATCTCGGCGGCGTGCAGCCCCGCCAGCTGGCCCCTGCGCTTGCCGATAGGGGTGCGGACCGCCTCGACGATCACCGGACTACCCACGTTCGCCTCCTGGGAACACCGTTCACTACCCAGAAAAGTAGAACACGTTCTTAATTTGAGCAAGCCGCCCCTGGGTCGGCCGGATTTCGATCACTGGTCGCCGTTCCTGCTCGTTGCCAGGCCGGCCTGATCCTCGCCGGTTGAGTTAACGGGTTTCACCGGAAACTCTTCACTTGGTAAACGCCGTATGCTTCAATCGGGTCTAGAACGTGTTTCATTGGCGAACCGCGTAGGAGGTAGCCCGTGGCCGCTCCCCTGATCCCCGCCGGTTTCGATTTCACCGATCCGGATCTGTACG
The DNA here is from genome assembly GCF_000342005.1 of Amycolatopsis decaplanina DSM 44594. GTDB lineage: Bacteria > Actinomycetota > Actinomycetes > Mycobacteriales > Pseudonocardiaceae > Amycolatopsis > Amycolatopsis decaplanina. The sequence continues at coordinate 144,931 of NZ_AOHO01000071.1, read as the reverse complement.
CCACCAGACTGCCTCTGGCGGAGTTCGCCGAACTCCGCCGCACGGCACCGGTCTGGTGGAATCCGCAGCCGCACAACACCGCGGGCTTCCGCGATGACGGCTACTGGGTGGTCAGCCGGCTCGATGACGTCAAGGCGGTGTCGAGGGACAGCGAGCTGTTCTCCTCCCGGGAGAAGACCGCGATTATCCGGTTCGACGAGAACATGACCGACGACAGCCTCGAAGCCAACCGTCTGGTCCTGCTCAACATGGACGCCCCACAGCACACGAAGCTGCGGCGGATCGTGTCGAAGGGCTTCACGCCGAGGTCGATCGCGAAGCTCGAAGACACCTTGCGCGATCGCGCGGAGCGGATCGTCAGCGAGGCCAAGAAGAAGGGCTCCGGCGATTTCGTCGTCGACGTCGCGTGTGAACTTCCCTTGCAGGCCATCGCCGAACTGATCGGCATCCCGCAGGAGGACCGGCTCAAGGTCTTCGACTGGTCCAACCAGATGGTCGCCTACGACGATCCCGAGTACGAGGTCGAACCGCTCGCCGCGTCCGCGGAGATCGTCGGCTACGCCTGGAACATGGCCGAAGAGCGGCGCAGGTGCCCGATGGACGACATCGTCACGAAGCTGGTGCAGGCCGATGTCGACGGTGAATCGCTGGCGTCGGACGAGTTCGGCTTCTTCGTCATCCTGCTCGCCGTCGCCGGCAACGAGACCACGCGCAACGCGATCACCCACGGAATGAAGGCGTTCCTCGACCACCCCGATCAATGGGAGCTGTACAAGAAGGAGCGGCCGAAGACCGCGCCGGACGAGATCGTCCGCTGGGCCACCCCGGTGGTCGCCTTCCAGCGCACCGCGACCCGGGACACCGAACTCGGCGGGCAGCACATCCGCAAGGGCGACCGGGTCGGGATGTTCTACAGCTCCGCGAACTTCGACCCGGACCACTTCGACGAGCCGGAGAAGTTCGACATCCTCCGCGAGGACAACCCGCACGTCGGCTTCGGCGGCACGGGTTCGCACTACTGCATCGGCGCCAATCTCGCCCGGCTGGAGATCGATCTGATCTTCAACGCCATCGCCGACGTCATGCCGGACATCGCCGAGGTCTCCCCGCCCGAACGGCTCAGGTCGAGCTGGCTCAACGGGATCAAGCACTACCAGGTCCGCTACGCCTGATCGGCCTGGCGCGACGCCGTGGGGCACCATGGGGCCATGGGTCCCCACGTGCAGGTCGACGTCGAAATGTCCTTCCGGGTCACGAAACCCGGCCCCGCCGCGTTCGTGATCGCGCTCGCGGGCGGGGCCGACCGGGAGGAGTTCGCCTATCCCGCGCCACCGCGCCAGGTGGCGTTCGAACACGGGACCCGGGCCCAGGTCCTCGACCTGCCGTCCGGAGAACACGTCGTGCGGTACCGGGCCGGACGCGCGCTCGACACCGCCGACGCCGAGCGTGTCCGTATGGCCGACGTCATCCGCTACACCAGGCCCAGCCGGTACTGCCCCTCGGACCGGATGGGCGGGCTCGCGCTGGCCCGCTTCGGTGGCTTGCCCGACGCGCGCGCCCAGGTGGAGGCGATCGTCCGGCACGTGGGCGAGCACCTGTCCTATGTGGTCGGTTCGGGTTCGCCGACCGATGACGCCGTCGACACCTACCTCGCCGGGGAGGGGGTTTGCCGCGACTACGCGCACGTCTGCATCTCGCTGTGCCGCGTGCTCGACATCCCCGCCCGGTTCGCCGCGGTCTACGCGCCCGGACTGTCCCCAATGGACTTCCACGCCGTGTTCGAGGCCGCGATCGACGGCCGCTGGTACGTGTTCGACGCCACCGGCCTCGCGCCGAGACAGAGCCTGAGCCGGATCGCGACCGGGCGGGACGCCGCCGACACCGCGTTCCTCTCCACCCTCGGCTGTGAGCTGGACTTCCTCGGCAACACCGTGCTGGCGACCGCGGGCCCGTCGCTGCCGGAGGACGACGGCTCGGAGCTGATCGCGCTCGCCTGATGCGTGTTGCCCACGAGCCGTGACCTCGCTGAGGTAGACATGGGCGTGTGAGGGAGAAGCAAGCACCGACGAAATGGCAGCGGCTGCGTGCCCGCCACCGCTGGCTGGATCACGTGGCGCGGGCGGTGAACCGCTATATCGAGTACGGCGGTTACCACTACGTCGCGTCGATCACCTATTTCAGCCTGTTCTCGCTGGTGCCCATCCTCATGGTCGCGGTTTCGGTGGCCGGCTTCGTGCTGGCGAGCCAGCCGCAGCTGCTCGAGTCGATGCTGAACGCGATCACCGGCACCCTGCCCGGTGGGCTCGGTGACAAGGCGGGGGAGTTGCTCACCGGATTCGTGGAGCAGCGCACCAGCGTCGGGCTCATCGGTCTGATCATCGGGCTGTACTCCGGCTGGAACTGGATGAACTCACTCCGCGACGCGCTCACCGCGCTGTGGGGCCAGAACCGGTCGGATCTCCCGCTGCTGCGCACGGTCGCCGCGGACCTGCTCGCGCTTCTCGGCCTCGCGAGCGCGCTGCTGGTCTCCTTCGCGATCACCATTTCCGGGTCCGCGCTCGGCCGGTACCTGCTGGGACTGGCCGGGGTGGACGACACCGCCTGGGGGCACAACGTGCTGTCGGCGATCTCGATTCCCTTGGCGCTGCTGGCCAACTGGCTCGTGTTCCTCTGGGTGCTCACCAGGCTGCCGCGGAAACCGGTCGGGGTCCGCAGCGCGATGCGCGGCGCGGTCGCGCTGGCACTGGGCTTCGAACTGCTCAAGCAGGCCGGGGGGATCTACCTGCGCTTGATCGGGAACTCGCCGACCGGGGTCGCGTTCGGCTCCATCATCGGTCTGATCTTCTTCATCTCACTGGTGGCCCGGATGCTCGTGTTCGTCACGGCCTGGACGGCGACCGCGCGCGACGCCCCGCCGGATCCGGTCCGGCCGCCCCCTCCCGTCATGGTCCGGCCGGTGGTGGCCGTCCCCGATCGGCATTGTCTCAAGCCGGTCCTGGTGGGCGCGGTGACCGGGGTGGTGGCGACACTGACCGCGCAACGCCTGCGCCCGCGACGCCGCCCCTAGCTAGGCTTGGCCGACCCCACTACCCACATCGAGAAGAACTGCGAACCACCGCCGTACGCGTGCCCGAGCGCGATCCGCGCTCCGTCGACCTGGTAGTCCCCGGCCCGGCCCATCACCTGCTTGGCCGCTTCGGAGAAGCGGAGCATCCCGGAAGCCCCGATCGGGTTCGACGAGAGCACGCCGCCCGAAGGGTTGACCGGCAGGCGTCCGCCGAGCGCGGTTTCGCCGGCTTCGGTGAGCTTCCAGCCCTGGCATTCGTCGGTGAACCCCAGGTTCTCCAGCCACATCGGCTCGAACCACGAGAACGGCACGTAGATCTCCGCGGCGTCCACTTCGGACAGTGGGTCGGTGATGCCCGCGTCCCGCCACAGCGCGGCCGCGGCGTCCCGTCCGGCCTGGGGATTGACCTGGTCGCGTCCGGCGAACGTGGTCGGTTCGGTGCGCATCGCGGTCGCGTGGATCCACGCCGCGCCACCGGGAACGGCGTCGCCCGACGCCTCGTCCCCGATCACCATCGCGCACGCGCCGTCCGAGGACGGGCACGTCTCGTCGTAGCGGATCGGATCCCACAGCATCTGCGATGCCCGCACCGACTCGACCGTGATGTCGGACTGCCGCAGGTGGGCGTACGGATTGAGGGCACCGTTGCGGCGATCCTTGGCCGCGACGATCGCGCCGACGTGGTCGGGCGCGCCGGACCGCCGGATGTAGGAACGCACGTGTGGTGCGAAGTAACCGCCCGCCCCCGCACCCACCGGCATCTGGAACGGCGGCAGGATCGACAGACCCCACATCGCGTTCGACTCGGACTGCTTCTCGAAGGCCACGGTCAGCACCCGTTCGTGTATCCCGGCCTGCACCAGCGAGGCGGCCACGAGCGCGGTCGAACCGCCGACCGAGCCCGCGGTGTGCACGCGCAGCAACGGTTTCCCGGTCGCGCCGAGCGAGTCGGCGAGGAACAGTTCGGGCATCATCACGCCCTCGAACAGATCCGGCGCCTTGCCGAGGACGACGGCGTCGATGTCGTCCCAGCCGGTCCGCGCGTCGAGCATGGCCCGGTCGATGGCCTCCCGGAGCAGTCCGGGCATGGACACGTCGGTCCGCTTGGCCTTGTGGTGGGTCTGGCCGGTTCCCAGCACGGCCGCGAGGTGCTTCACGAGAGGACCTCCAAGGTCGCGACCAGGTTCTGCTGGAGGACGGGGCCGCTGGTCGCGTGGGCGAGTGTCTTGCGCGCGCTGCCGTCGAGGATGCGGTTCGCCGCCTCGCCGATCCGCGCCAGCCCCGCCGAGAACATCGGGTTACCGGTCAGGACGCCGCCGGAGGGGTTGATCCGCACCTGGTCGCCGAGGCGCAGCGCGTCACGCAGGATCAGTTCCTGATGGGTGAACGGCGCGTGCAGTTCCGCGACCTCGACGCCGTCGAGGTCGAGCGCCCGCCCGGCGGCCGCTGTCGACGGTGACTTGGTGAGGTCGCGGACACCGAGCGCGGGAGAGTCGACCCGGTGCTCGATCCCGGTGATCACCGCGGGACTGTCGACGAGGTCCGCCGCCCGCTCGGCCGACGCGAGCACGAGCACGGCGGCGCCATCGGTGATGGGGGCGATGTCGTGGGCCCGCAAGGGATCCGCGAAGTACGGGGCGTCCAGGAGGTCGGCGACCTCGACCGGTCCGGAGATCTGCGCGGCGGGATTGCCCACGGCGTCGGCGCGGCTGCGCGCGGCGACCTCGGCGAGATCCTTTTCCGACCACAACCCGGATTCGAGCCCCAGCCTCGCCTGGATCCCGGCGACGCTCACCGAGTCCGGCCACAGCGGCGCGACGACGTAGGGGTCCATCTGCAGCGCCAGCACCCGCCGCAACTGCCCGGCGGAGGACTTGCCGAAGCCGTAGACCAGCGCGGTGTCGACCTCGCCCATCCGGATCTTGAGCCATGCCTCGTACAACGCCCAGGCTGCGTCCATCTCGACATGTGACTCGTGGATCGGCGGGAAGGCGCCGATGGCGTCGACGGCGGCGATGAACGAGAACGCGCGGCCGGCGAGGTAGTCCGAGGAACCCGAGCACCAGAACCCGATGTCCTCTTTGGACAGACCGGTCCGGTCGAAGACCTCGGCGAAGATCGGCACCAGCATTTCCACGCCATTGGTGGTGCCCGGGGTGCTGCGGACGTTGGGGGCCTGCGCGAAGCCCACGACAGCTACATCTGGCACGGTGGTCCTCACAGATGGTGGGCGAAGGATTCGTACGGCGCGTCGGGTTCGCCGGTCGGTTCGAAGTGGCCGATGTTCTCCAGCGACGTCCACCATTCGTCCCGTGGTTTCCAGGCGGCCCGGACCCGCATGCCCATCCGGACGTCGGCGGCGTCGCAGCCGAGGACCAGGTGCAGGAACGCGATGTCCGCGCCGTCGAGCAGGATGTACGCGGCCACGTAGGGCGGTTTGATCTTCTGGCCGAGGAACGGCACGTTCACGATGCAGAACGTCGTGACGATGCCGGTGTCGGGCAGTTCGACCTCGTCGGTGGTCGGGACGCCGTCGGTCGGGCAGGCGCCGCGCGGCGGGATGTAGACCTTCTCGCAGGACGGGCAGCGCTGGCCGATCAGCTTCCCCTCGGCGAGCCCGCGCAGGTACCGGCTCTCCTCCGGCGACGCGGAATGCTCGTAGCGCAGGTGGATCGGCGTGATCACCACGCTGACCGGCGCGCCCTCTTCGCGTTTCGCGACCGGGGGTGGCGCCTCGGTGGTCGCGGTGTCTGGCCCGTCGGCGGGGACGAAGCAGGCGATGTCCCGGATGTGACCGACGGTCTCGTCCGCCCAGCGGATCCGGACCCGTTGTCCGGTGTGGACTCCTCCGGGGGAACCTGCGTCGACCGCGTGCAGGATCGAGGTGTCGGCGCCGTCGAGCCGGATCAGCGCCCACGCGAACGGCCGCGACAACGGCTGGCCGTCGACGGGTTCGGCGATCCAGGACCAGGAGACGATCTCGCCCTCGGAGGCCACCGGCACGAATTCGGTCAGGGCTTCGGCGGTCACGGGATCGTATTCCAGCGGGGGCACGTGGACGCGGCCGTCGCTGCCCCGGACGCCTTCGACACGGCGCTCGCGCAGGGCGTTGACGAACCGGCCGAGCACTGGGCCGACCGAACGCGTGTAGTCGAAACCCACGTTGAGCGGGGCCGACAGCGGGAGTTCAGGTGCGCTCACCTCCTGAGTGAAACACGTTCTCGATTTCACGGCAAGATCGGCCGTCTGGGCCTACCTGGCGGTTGCCCTTGAGTGGAACGCGTTCTAGATTTGCGCGTATGTCGACTGCCACCGGGACACTTGGGGTCTGGAACATCGCCGCGCAGGAGCCGGAGCGGGTCGCGCTCGTCGATCCGGACGGCCGCTCGATCGGCTACGGGGACCTCGCCGCGAAAGCGAACGCGTACGCCCGGGGCCTGCAGGCCCTCGGGCTCGAGGCCGGGGACGTGGTCGTCGTCCTGCAGCCCAACGGCGACGAACTAGTGGCCGCCTATTTCGCCGCCATCCAGTCCGGTCTGTACATCGTGGTGGTCAACTGGCATCTGGTCGGGCCGGAGGTCGCCTACATCCTGTCCGACAGCGGCGCCAAGGCGTTCCTCGCGCACGAACGCTTCGCCGACGTCGCGATCGCGGCCGCCGACGAGGCCGGCATCCCGGAACGCGGCCGGTTCGCCGTCGGTGACGTCGATGGCTTCCGCCGGATCGAGGAGCTCGGCTCCGGAGAAGGCGACGGCCGTCCGGAGCGGCGCACGGCGGGCTCGCCGATGCTCTACACGTCGGGGACCACGGGGCGGCCCAAGGGTGTCCGGCGGCCGTTGACCGGCGCCGACCCCGACTCCGTCCCCGGCGCGTCGACGTGGTTCTTCGGCATCTTCGGGCTGGCGCCGCACGACGGGCACGTGCACCTGTGCGGGTCGCCGCTCTATCACACGGCGGTGCTGAACTTCGTCGCCATCTCGCTGCAACTGGGGCATACCGCGGTGTTGATGGACCACTGGGACGCCGAGGACACGCTGCGGCTGATCGACCGGCACCGCGTCACGCACAGCCACATGGTCCCGACGCAGTTCCGCCGCCTGCTCGCGCTGCCGGACGACGTCCGCGCGGCCTACGACCTGAGTTCGCTGCGCGTCATGATCCACGGTGCCGCGCCGTGCCCGCTGGAGGTCAAACGCCGGATGCTCGACTGGTGGGGCCCGGTCGTCACCGAGTACTACGCGGCCACCGAAGGCGGCGGGACGGCGATCTCCGGCGAGGAGTGGCTGAAGAAACCGGGTTCGGTCGGGCTGCCGTGGCCGGGTTCGACGATCAAGATCCTCGACGACGAGGGCACGGAACTGCCCGCCGGCGAGACCGGCACGGTGTACATGAAGATGGGCGACTCGAAGTTCGAGTACCACAAGGACCGGGCCAAGACGGACAAAGCACGGGTCGGGGACCTGTTCACCCTCGGCGACGTCGGGCATCTCGACGAGGACGGCTACCTCTTCCTGCACGACCGCAAGGCGGATCTGATCATCTCGGGCGGGGTCAACATCTACCCGGCGGAGATCGAGGGCGAACTCGTGATGCATCCGAAGGTCGCCGACGTCGCGGTGTTCGGCGTCCCGCACGAGGACTGGGGCGAGACGATCAAAGCCGTCGTCCAGCCGGCGGACGGTGTCGAACCCTCCGAGGAGCTGACCGCGGAGATCCTCGAGTACGCGGCATCCCGGCTGGCGAAGTTCAAGCTCCCGCGTTCCGTCGACTACTTGCCCGAACTCCCGCGTGACCCGAACGGGAAGCTCTACAAGCGCAAGCTCCGCGCCCCCTGACGCAATCCGTCACCTACTTGCGATGGTCCTCCGTCGCAAGTAGGTGACGAATTGCGGGGTCAGCGGCCCCGGAAGACGGGCTTGCGCTTCTCGGCGAAGGCGCGGGGACCTTCCTTCGCGTCTTCGCTCGCGAAGACCTCGATGCCGTACTGGGCGTCGAGCTTGAAGGCCTCTTCCTCGTGCATGCCCTCGGTGTCGCGCATCGTCTTGAGGATCGCGCGGACCGCCAGCGGCCCGTTCGCGGCGATCAGGCCTGCCAGCTCCAGCGCCTTGCCCAGCGCCTTCCCGTCCGGTACGACGTGGCCGATCAGGCCGATCTCCAGCGCCTCGGCCGCGGTGATGTGCCGTCCGGTCAGCAGCAGGTCGGCGGCGACGGTGTACGGGATCTGGCGGGGGAGCCGCACGGCCGAACCGCCCATCGGGAACAGGCTCCACCGCGCCTCGGACACCCCGAACTTCGCGCTCTCGCCCGCGACGCGGAGGTCCGTTCCCTGCAGGATCTCCGTCCCGCCCGCGATCGCGGGGCCTTCCACGGCCGCGATCAACGGCTTCGTCAGCCGTCGTCCCTTGAGCAGGCCCTCGATCTTGCCGGGGTCGAACGTGCCCTTCTCGAACGAGTCTGACGGCGAGTTCTTCGACATCGACTTCAGGTCCGCGCCCGCGCAGAACGCGCCGCCCGCGCCGGTGAGCACGCAGCACCGGATGTCGTCGTCCTCGTCGACCCGGTTCCACGCCTCGACCATGATCCCGAGCATCTCGCCGCTGAGCGCGTTGCGGGCCTCCGGCCGGTTCATCGTGACCACGAGGGTGTGTTCGATCTTTTCCACCAGCGCGTGCGGTTCGCCCACCAGAGCCTCCGTCGGAATAGCCGCCATTGCCCAGAACAATAACATGTTCTACTTTGAGGAAGTGGCACTCAACATCGCGGATCTACTCGAGCACGCCGTCGACGCCGTGCCGGAGCGCATCGCGGTCGTCTGCGGCGATCGGCGGGTCACCTTCGCCGAATTGGAAGAGCGCGCCAACCGGCTGGCGCACCACCTCGCCGCACACGGCGTGGGACCCGGATCCCACATCGGTGTCTATTCCCGGAACTCGATCGAGGCCCTGGAATCGATGATCGCTGCGTACAAGCTGCGCGCGATCGCGGTCAACGTCAACTACCGGTACGTCCACGGCGAACTGCGGTACCTGTTCGACAACGCCGATCTCGTGGCCCTGGTTCACGAGCGCGGGTATTCGGACAAGGTGGCCGCCGTCCTGCCGGAGACGCCGAAACTGAAACACGTTGTTGTTATCGACGACGGAAGCGACGGCGACTACTCGTCCTACGGCGGCGTGGACTATGAAGCCGCGCTCGCCGAAGGCTCACCCGAGCGGGACTTCGCCGAGCGCAGCGCCGACGACATCTACATCCTCTACACCGGCGGGACCACCGGGTACCCCAAGGGCGTCCTGTGGCGCCACGAGGACATCTGGCGCGCGCTCGGCGGCGGCATCAACTTCGTCACCGGCGAATACGTCCCGGACGAATGGACGCTCGCCGAACAGGGCAAGTCGGGCAGCCTGGTCCGGCTCCCGGCCGCGCCGCTGATCCACGGCGCCGCGCAGTGGGCCGCGTTCGGCGCGCTGTTCACCGGCAGCCCGGTCGTGTTCGTCCCGCGATTCGACGCGCATGAGGTCTGGAAAGCCGTTCAGGACAACAAAGTCCAGGTGCTCACCATCGTCGGCGACGCGATGGCGCGGCCGCTGATCGACGCCTATCGCGAGGGCGATTACGACGCGTCGTCGATCGTGGCGGTGTCGAGTCACGCCGCCCTGTTCTCCCAGTCGGTGAAGCAGGAATTCCTGTCGCTGCTCCCGCACGTGGTGATCACCGACGCGATCGGGTCGTCCGAAAGCGGGTTCACCGGTATCGGCATGGTCAGCAAGGACAGCGATCACTCCGCCGGTCCCCGGGTCAACTTCGGCAAGGACGCGATCCTGGTGGACGACGACGGCGCGCTCGTCGATCCGGAACCGGGCGCGATCGGGCTGATCGCCCGGCGCGGGCACGTCCCGCTCGGGTACTACAAGGATCCCGCGAAGACCGAGAAGATCTTCGTCGAGATCGACGGCAAGCGGTACGTCGTCCCGGGTGATTACGCGCGCTACGAGGAAGACCTCACGGTGACCCTGCTCGGCCGGGGGTCGCAGTGCGTGAACACCGGCGGCGAGAAGGTGTACCCGGAAGAAGTCGAAGGTGCCCTGAAGTCGCATCCGGATGTCTTCGACGCGCTCGTCATCGGCATCCCCGACGACCGGCTCGGCCAGCGGGTGGCCGCGGTGATCCAGCCGAGGTCCGGCAAGGAACTCGACGTCGCCGCGCTCGAAGCGCATGTGCGGACCGAGATCGCCGGGTACAAGGTGCCGCGCAGTCTCTGGCTCGCCGAGGAGATCGGGCGGTCGCCCAGCGGGAAACCGGACTATCCCTGGGCGCAGCGCTACACCTCCGAGCACGAGCCCATCACCATCCAACCGGCGTAGCAGCCTGTTGGCGGAGCTGAAGAGTTACTTGGAAAGGCGACCAAACGCGTGAACCCGCCCGGCCGTAGGCCCCGCTATCGCGGTGGCAGGACGCCTCTCCGCATCGGTGAGGCGTATGGCGGTCTGCGTTCTGCCGACGTCGATCGCGGACGCGGGTTCACCAACCGGCACTGAAGGAGTTTCATGCGGACGTCTCTGTGCGACCGGCTCGGGATCGACCTGCCGATCGTCGGGTTCACCCCGTCCGAACACGTGGCCGCGGCGATCAGCCGGGCGGGCGGTCTGGGCGTGCTCGGCTGTGTGCGGTTCAACGATGCCGCCGAGCTCGACGCCGTCCTGTCCTGGATGGATGAGAACACCGGCGGAAAACCGTACGGCGTCGACATCGTGATGCCCGCCAAGATCCCCGCCGAAGGGACGTCGATCGATCTCGCGAAACACATCCCGCAGGGGCATCGCGACTTCGTGGAGCGGACACTGCGTGACCTCGCGGTGCCGCCGCTGCCGGACGACACCGACGAACGCGCCGGGGTGCTGGGCTGGCTGCATTCGGTCGCCCGGTCCCATGTCGAGGTCGCGCTGAAACACCCGATCCGGCTGATCGCCAACGCCTTGGGGTCGCCGCCGGTGGACGTCATCGAGCAGTGTCACGCGAAGGGCGTGCCGGTCGCGGCCTTGGCGGGTAAGGCCGAACACGCGGTCCGGCATGTCGACAACGGCGTGGACATCGTTGTGGCGCAAGGCTACGAGGCGGGTGGGCACACCGGCGAGATCGCGTCGATGGTCCTGCTGCCCGAGGTGGTGGACGCCGTCGGCGACCGCGTCCCGGTGCTCGCCGCCGGCGGGATCGGCTCGGGCAGGCAGGTCGCCGCGGCGCTGGCGCTGGGCGCGTCCGGGGTGTGGATGGGTTCCTTCTGGCTCGCCACCGAGGAATACCTCCAGACCATGGGGGAGTCCGAGGCGATGCAACGCGCACTGGTCGCGGCGGGTTCGTCCGACACCGTCCGGACGCGGATCTACACCGGCAAACCGGCGCGGCTGCTCAAGACGCGGTGGACCGAGGCGTGGGCCGCGCCCGACGCGCCCGAACCGCTGCCGATGCCGCTGCAGAACCTGCTGGTCTCCCACGCGCACAACCGGATCCACCACGCGGCGGATCCGAGCGTGGTCTCGATGCCGGTGGGGCAGATCGTCGGGCGGATGGACCGGGTGCGCCCGGTCGCCGAGGTGATCACGGAACTCGTGTCGGGGTACGAAGAGACACTGTCGCGTTTGGACAAGACCCGCTGAAAAGACTCGTGAGTGGTAAGGACGGTTAGAACCGTCCTTACCACTCACGAGTCAGGCATGCCGTGCGGTGGGGACTACAACCCGGCGGCCGCGTTCTTGATCGCGGTCGCGAAGGTGCTCACCTCGGTGTAGACGCCGGGAGCGTGCGCCCGCGCGCAGCCTTCGCCCCAGCTGACGATGCCGACCTGGATCCAGGCCCCGGCGCTGTCGCGACGGAACATCGGGCCCCCCGAGTCACCCTGGCAGGTGTCGACGCCGCCGGAGTCGATGTTGCCCGCGCAGATCTCGGCGCTGTCGATCAGGTCGGCGTAGCTGCCGCCCTGCGCCTTGCAGGTCGAGTCGGAGACGAACGGGACGGTGGCCTTGAGCAGGTAGCGCTGCTGAGCACCGCCCTCGGTCGCGGCGCCCCAGCCGGCGACGGTGAACGTGCCGCTGTTGTAGGCGGTCGTGGTGGTGATCGGCAGCGTCGGGATGCCGCTGACCGGGCTGGCGAGCTTGATCAGGGCCCAGTCACCGCCGGTGGAGGTGGGGTAGGTCGGTGACCGGTACACGTAGGTCGACTTGACCTTCTTGGCCGCCGTGCTCTGCAGGTCCACGACGCCGAGGGTGGCGGTGATGCCCGTGTTGGCCCCGGTCCGCGACACGCAGTGCGCGGCCGTGAGCACGATCTGCGGGGTGTAGAGCGCACCGCCGCAACCCATGGAAAGCCTTACCATCCAAGGGAATTCACCCTGGGCGGCGCGGGTGCCACCGACCACGTCGGTGGACGGCGGCTGCGCGGCCGCGGCTTGCGGGGCCGTGGCGAGGCCCGCCAGGGTTCCGGCCGCCGCGACGGCGATCAGGGTCTTTTTGAGCAGGCTGAACCGACGCTTGATGTTCAAGGGTTCATTCCTTCCGGCTGTCCACAGTGGAGGCAGGGGGACTGACTGCGGCCAACTGACTACAGCAGGTGGGCATACGCCCGGACAACCAACTTTCTTCGGATCTTTCGGCCGATGGTGGTGATTAACGGACGTCCGGGCCGGATCGCCGACGAATGGCTTAGGCCGGAGTGCCCAATGCCCCTACTCCTGGACCGGTGAGCGCCGGAACCGCCGGAAGGCTGAACGCTCCGTCACACCTGCCCGATCCGCCGAACGAGGTGCCCTTTTCGTCCACGAGTGTGAGCGTGGCATGAACACTTCGTTCGGGTCAGTACAGGTGCGGGGAAACGGGCCTAGGATCTGGATCGTGAAAGCGCGTTCGCCCAGACTGCACCCTCCCGCCGACGGCCCGGTTCGGGACGGAATTCCCGAGCATGGTCGCATTCCCCGCTATTACGCGGTCAAAGTCGATCTGCTCGATGTGATCTCCGAATTAGGGCAAGGAGCGGTACTTCCCACCGAAAGGGAACTATCCGAACGATTCGAGGTTTCCCGTGCGACGGTACGCCAGGCCGTCGGTGAACTCGTGCTCGAAGGGCGGCTGAGCCGGCGGCAGGGGAGCGGCACGTATGTCGCGGGCCCGAAGCTCGTCCAGCCGCTCGCTTTGGTGAGTTACACCGAAGGACTCAGGAGGCAGGGCATTCAGCCGGGCCGGAATTTGATCTCGCTGGAACGCCGGGAGGCGGGTCCGTCACTGGCTTCGGAACTGGAAATCGATCCCGAAGACGACGTCATCCACATCGAACGGGTGCTGCTCGCCGACGACGAGCGGGTCGGGCTGGAATCGACCTATCTCACCGCAGCGCGATTCCCGACACTTATGGATGTGTTCGATCCCACACAGTCGCTCTACGCCTGTTTGCGGGAAAGGCTCGGGGTGGTCTTCGATGGCGCCGAGGAGCGGGTCGAGACCGTGCTCGCCACCCCGCGGGAGGCTCTCCTGATCGGGACGAACCCGGCGCTGCCGATGCTGCTGATGCACCGGACGTCGTGGGGGCCTGACGGCATCCCGTTCGAGCGCGTCCGGTCGCTGTTCCGTGGCGACCGGCTCTCCTTCGAGACCCGCCTGGGCCGCGTGGAGTAGCCGTCTCCACCGCAAGTCGTCACCTTCTTGCGGTGGTTGCAACTTCAACGAACGCAAGCAGGTGACTACTCGCCGTGGTAATATAACGTAAAGATAACAGGTCTGGTCCACATTTCGGAGGTACTTCACCTGGGGTTAGGGCGGGGGTCACGGAGCGTTGGTGCGCGCAAGCGAGCGTCTGCGGTGTGCGAATCCTCATCATCGGCGGCGGAGTGCTCGGCACCCAGCACGCCTGGCAGGCCGTCGAACGTGGCCATGACGTCGTCCAGATCGAACGTGAACCCGAGGCCAGGGGCGCGTCCGTGCGCAACTTCGGCCTGGTCTGGGTCGGTGGCCGCGCCAGTGGTCCCGAACTGGAGACGGCCGCGCGGGCGCGAGTGCTGTGGGAACGCATCGGGGAACGCGTCGAAGGGATCGGCTTCCGGCCGAACGGCTCCCTCACCGTCGTCCGCACCGAGGCCGAACTCGCCGTCGCGCGAGCGGCGGCCGCCACCACCGAGGATCGCGGCTTCAAGCTGCTCGACGCCGCCGAGACCCGCGAGCTGAACCCCGCCCTGCGCGGTGACTTCCTCGGCGCGCTCTGGTGCGACCGCGACGCCGCCGTCGAACCGCGCGTCGCCCAGCCCGCCCTGCGCGCCGAACTGGCGAAATCCGGCCGCTACACCTGGGTGCCCGGCCGCGAGATCCGCGACCTGACCGGCCGTGGCGTCGTCGACGACACGGGTGAGACCCACGAGGGCGACGTCGTGGTGCTGTGCACCGGCGCCTGGACCGGCGGCCTGGTCAAGGAGCTCGCCGGGCAGGCCCCGGTCCGCCGGGTGCGGTTGCAGATGGCCCAGACCGAGCCACTCGGTGAAATCCTCACCACCACGGTCGCCGACGCGGACAGCTTCCGTTACTACCCGGCGTACCGCGGTGAGGCGCTCGACGGCCTCAACGCGGGCCAGCCGCAGGGCGAGATCGCCGCGGTCAACAAGATGCAGCTGCTCATGGTCCAGCGCCTCGACGGCTCGCTGACCATCGGCGACACCCACGAATACGACGAGCCGTTCTCCTTCGACACCACCGAAGACCCGTACGACCACCTGGCCGAGGTCGCCGGGGCGTTGCTCGGACGGCCGCTCCCGCGTATCGCCCGCCGCTGGGCCGGGGTCTACGCCCAGACCACCGACACCTCCCGGATCGTGCACCGCGCCCGCGTCGCGGACAACGCGTGGCTCGTCACCGGACCGGGTGGCCGGGGGATGACCTGTTCCCCCGCCATCGCCGAAGACACCGCGGAGGAGCTGTCATGGTGAACACCGAACTCGTCGTCCTGGACATGGCCGGGACCACCGTCGCCGACGACGGCCTGGTGATCCGCGCCTTCACCGAGGCGATCGCCGCCGCCGGAGTGTCCGAAGAGGACAGCCGCTTCCCCGGCATGCTCGACTACGTCGTCGAAACGATGGGACAGTCGAAGATCGTCGTCTTCCGCGCACTGCTCGACGGGGACGAGGAACTCGCCCAGCGCGCGAACTCCGCCTTCCAGGACGCCTACGGGAAACTCGTCGCCGACGGTCACTGCGAGCCGATCCCCGGCGCCGAAGAAACGATCCAGGAGTTGCGTGCCCACGGGGTGAAGGTCGCGCTCACCACCGGTTTCGCTCCGAGCACGCAGAACGCGATCCTGGACGCGCTGGGCTGGCACGGCCTCGCCGACGCCGTGCTGGCGCCGGGTGAGGGCGTCCGTGGCCGCCCGTTCCCCGACCTCGTCCTCGCCGCCGCGCTGCGGCTCGAAATCACCGACGTCCGCCGGATCGCCGTCGCCGGTGACACCCCTTCGGACGTCCAGACCGGGCTGCGGTCCGGCGCCTCGATCGTCGCCGGCGTGCTCACCGGATCGGCGAAGGAGCCGGAACTCGAAGCCGCCGGCGCCACCCACGTCCTCGAATCCGTCCGCGACCTCCCTGCCCTGCTGTCTCAAAAGGAGCTTTGACGACATGAAGAAACTCGCGGCCACCGCCCTCGCCGGGCTGCTCGCCCTCACCCTGGCCGCCTGCGGCGGAACCGCCGGTGGCGCGTCCGGCGAACAGACCGTCACGCTGTACACAGTGGACGGTCTCGAAGACTGGTACGCCCAGCGTTTCGAGGAGTTCAAGGCCAAGACCGGCATCACCGTCCAGGCGGTGACCGCCGGATCGGGTGAGGTCGCCTCGCGGGTGGAGAAGGAGAAGGCCAACACCCAGGCCGACATCCTGGTCACCCTCCCGCCGTTCATCCAGCGGGCGGCGTCGCAGGGCCTGCTCGCCACCACGGCACCGGCCGGCATCGACCAGGTCCCCGCCGGGCAGAAGGACGGCCAGGGCCGCTACTTCGCCGTGATGAACAACTACCTCAGCTTCATCCGCAACCCGCAGGCCTCGCCCAAGACCTGGGACGACCTCCTGTCCCCGTCGCTCAAGGGCAAGCTCCAGTACTCGACCCCCGGCGAGGCGGGCGACGGCACCGCGGTCCTGCTGCAACTCCAGCACGTTCTCGGTGACCAGGGCGCGCTCGACTACCTCGCGAAGCTCGAAGCCAACAACGTCGGTCCGTCGTCGTCCACCGGCAAGTTGCAGCCGAAGGTGGCCAAAGCCGAGATCCTCGTGGCCAACGGCGACGTCCAGATGAACCTCGCCGAGATCGAGAAGAGCGGAGGTTTCGAGGTCTTCTTCCCGGCCGACGCGCAGGGCAAGCGGTCCACCTTCGCGCTCCCGTACTACGCGGGCCTGGTGAAGAACGCGCCGCACGCCGAGAACGCCAAGAAGTTCCTGGAATTCCTGCTCTCGCCCGAGGCACAGGGCAAGGCCGTCGACGCCTTCGGCGCCCCGTCGCGGACCGACGTCACGCCGTCCGGGCCGCGCGCGGACAAGGTGAAGGCCGCCCTCGACGGCGTCGAGATCTGGCAGCCGGATTGGGACGCCGTCCTCGCGAAGCTCGACGCCGACCTCGCCGCGTACAAGAAGGCCGTGGGCCGATGACGCCGGCGGTCGAATTCCGCGGGGTGTCCGTCCGCTTCGGCCGGACGACCGCACTCTCGCCGCTGGACCTCACCGTGGCGAGAGGGGAGACGCTGGCGATGCTCGGGCCGTCGGGCTCCGGCAAGTCGACGGCCCTGAAGGCACTCGCGGGTTTCGTCGTGTCGAGCACCGGGCGCGTCCTGCTCGACGGCGAGGACGTCACCGGCCTGCCGCCGCACCGGCGCGGCCTCGGCGTGGTCGTGCAGAGCTACGCGCTGTTCCCGCACATGCGGGTCGAGGCCAACGTCGCTTTCGGCCTCAAGGCGAGGAAAACACCTCGCGCCGAGACGGCGAGCCGGGTCGCCGAGGCGCTGGAGCTG
Source organism: Amycolatopsis decaplanina DSM 44594 (assembly GCF_000342005.1). Classification (GTDB taxonomy): domain Bacteria; phylum Actinomycetota; class Actinomycetes; order Mycobacteriales; family Pseudonocardiaceae; genus Amycolatopsis; species Amycolatopsis decaplanina. Next base: position 127,845 of record NZ_AOHO01000071.1, on the reverse strand, counting down.
GTCGGGATGGGCGAGTACGCCCGCCGCTACCCGCGCCAGCTTTCGGGCGGGCAGCAACAGCGCGTCGCGCTCGCACGGGCCTTGGCGATCCGGCCGCGCGTGCTGCTGCTCGACGAACCACTGTCCGCTTTGGACGCCGCCCTGCGCGAGGAGATGGTCGCGGAACTGCTGCGGCTGCGAGCCGAACTTCCCGACACCACGCTGATCTACGTCACCCACGACCAGGGCGAGGCGCTGGCGCTGGCCGACCGGATCGCCGTCATGCGCGACTCGAAGCTGGTCGAACTCGGGCCGAGCCGTGAGCTCTACCAGCGCCCCTCGACCGAGTTCACCGCGAGCTTCCTCGGCGCGTCCAACCTCATCCCGGTCGAGCTGATCCAGGCCGACGGCACCAGGGTCCGGCTCGGCGACCGAGAGCTGGCCGCCGACCCGTCCGGCACGTTCCGGACGGGGCAGTCCGTCGCGCTCGGCGTCCGGCCGCACCGGGTCGGGATCACCGCGGTGGACGCTCCCGGCGCGCTGCCCGCGGTCCTGCGCGGTGTCCAGTGGCGCGGCACGGGCTTCCGGCTCGACCTCGAACTCGCGCACAACGGGAACGAGGTCCGGGCCGAGGTACCGGACGTCGAGGGGCTCCCGAACGTGGGGGAGCGGGTCGGAGTGTCCATTCCGGACGGTTGCCCGCTGGTGGGCGTCGGATGACCGGCCTCGCGCTCGCCGCCACGGCGACACCGGCGCGGCGGCGGGAGAAGCGGCCCGGACGGGGCTGGCTCTTGCTGCCACCGGTCCTCGTCCTGCTCGGCTTCTTCGGCTACCCGCTGGTGCTGGTCGTCCTCCAGTCCCTGGAAACGAAGTCCGGCGAGTTCGGGCTTTCGGTATGGCTGGACGTCCTGGGCTCGGCGGAATTCCGGGACGCCGCCTGGAAGACCGTCGCACTCGCGCTCGGCGCCACCGCGGGCTGTGTCGTGCTCGGGACGTTCCTCGCGCTGGTGATCGCGTTCGTGCCGTTCCCCGGCGCGCGGACGCTTTCGCGGCTGGTGGACACCGTGCTCGCGTTCCCGAGTTTCCTCATCGCGCTCGCCTTCACCTTCATCTACGGCAGCGCCGGAATCCTGGGTGCCGGCGGGTTCCTGTACTCGCCGTTCGGGATCCTGCTGGCGGAGATCACCTTCTACACGCCGTTCGTGATGCGGCCGGCGCTCGCCGCTTTCGGCCAGGTCTCCTCGGCGCAGATGGAGGTCGCGGCCAGCCTCGGCGCGAAACCCGGCCGCGTGCTGCGCCAGGTGATCCTGCCGGAGGCCTTGCCGTCACTGGCTTCCGGTGCCTGTCTGACCATGCTGCTGGCGATGAACGAGTTCGGCATCGTGCTGTTCCTCGGCGCCAAGGACGTCACGACGCTGCCGATGCTGGTCTACGGCAAGGGGATCGTCACCTTCGACTTCCCGCAGGCGTGTGTCATCGCGATGGTCAACGTCGTGTTCTCCCTCGCCCTGTACGGAACCTACCGGCGACTGACGAAGGGAGGCCGTCGTGCTGCTGTGGACCAGGCGTAGCCGTGTCCTGCTGTGGGCGGTGTTCGCGGTGCTGTTCACCGCGATCGTGCTGGCGCCGTTGCTGATGATCGTGCTGGCTTCGGTCGCCGGGAACTGGACGGGGTCGCTGCCGGGCGCGCTCACCGGCTCGCATTTCGCGCGGGCGCTGTCCGGGGAGACGTTCGCGAGTCTTTCGGTGAGTATCCAGACCGGTGTCATCGCGTCGGCGGTGTCGGTGCTGCTGGGAACGTGGGCCGCGCTCGCGTCGCAGTCGGCGCCCTCGAAACTGCGGAAGGCCGTCGACACCCTGTTCCATCTGCCGATCGCGGTGCCGTCGGTGGTGCTGGGGCTGGCGCTGCTGGTCGCGTTCAGCCGTCCGCCGCTGGCCTTCAACGGCACGCGCTGGATCGTGCTGCTGGGACACGTGATGATCCTGCTGCCGTTTTCCTACAGCACGGTCTCCGCCGCGATCGCGCGAATGGACCCCCTGCCGGCACAGGCCGCGGCGAGTCTCGGCGCTTCGCCCGCCCGTGTGCTGCTGCGCGTGCGGCTGCCGGTCCTGCTGCCGTCGATCTCGGCGTCGGCGAGTCTCGCGCTGGCTATGTCGATGGGCGAACTCGGCGCGACGATGATGCTGTACCCACCGGACTGGCGCACGCTGCCCGCGAGCATCTTCGCGCTCACCGACCGGGGTCAGGTGTTCCTGGCGTCGGCGAGCACGGTGCTGCTGCTGGCCGTCACGCTCGCCGGGGTGGTGATCCTTGGACTGGCCCGCGGCCGCGCGGCGCGGCGGTGATGCAACCGTTCGCGAGCTTCATCCCGTCTTGAAACCATGAAGAACGCAGCGAAGACGCTGGGCGTGGGGCTCGTGCTCGCCGCGACGGCGGCCTGCGGCGCGGGCGGCCCCGGAGCACCGGCGAACACGAGCACCCCTCCGGTCGTCACCACACCCTCGGATCTGCCCACCTCACTCCCGGCGAGCCCGCCGGTCGCGAAACCGCCGATGTCACGGCCGACCGTCGGCCCGCCGCCGTCGGACAAGATGCTGCCGCCGTCCCAGGTCGACGCCGAACTGCCCGCGCAGGTCAGCGCGGAGAACGGCGGCTTGAACGTGCACCTCGAACTGAGCGGCTGCGACGAGGCGACGGCGAACCTCGCCGAGGAGAACACGCGGCGGGTCGTGGTCAAGGTGAAGATCGACCACGGGAAGCCGGGGCAGATGTGCCCGCAGGTCATCCGCTACGCCGTCCTGCCGGTGAAACTCGCCGAGCCGCTCGGTTCGCGGACCGTCGTCCTGGAAGCGGGTTGAGATCATGTGCAACCCCACGGCGGTCCCGTTCCGTCCCAGTCACATGAGGTACTTAACGAATGTCATCGGCCTTGGCCTGATCGTCGTTGCGGTATCCGCCTGCGGGGCGCAGAACCAGGCGGCGGAACCCGCGGCCGGACCCGGGAGCGGCACCCTGAGTACCGTGCCGCCGTCACCGACGGCGCCGCCCTCCTCGTCGCCGGCGCCCGCGCCGGGGAGCAGGCCGGGTACGCCGAGCGCGCCGCGGCAGGAAGTCCCGGAAGGCAGCAGCAAGCTGCCGGACAAGCAGCTCGACGCGTCGGCGCTGCCCGCGGACTACCCGCGTGAGGTGTACACCAGCAACGGCGGGACGATCCTGAACATCCGCGGCCAGGAAGGCGGCTGCGGGCACGCGACGGCGGAGGCCGCGCAGCAGGACGGAAGCCGGGTCACCGTCAACCTGACCGAACTGAAGGGCCAGACCGGCCAGATGTGCACGATGGACATCCGGTACCCGGTGATCTCGGTGGCGCTTTCGGCGCCGCTGGGGGAGCGGACCGTGGTCCTCAAGCAGATGCGGTAACGGCAGAGGTACATGAAGGCCCCCTTCCTTGCGCCAGGCGCAAGGAAGGGGGCCTTCATGTACTAGCGGAAGCTGATCTGCAGCACCGGTTCCGAGGTGGCTTCGAAGAAGTCGTTGCCCTTGTCGTCGATGACGATGAACGCGGGGAAGTCCTCGACCTCGATCTTCCAGACCGCCTCCATCCCCAGCTCGGCGTACTCGAGGACATCGACCTTCTTGATGCAGTCCTGCGCGAGCCGCGCGGCCGGGCCGCCGATCGAACCGAGGTAGAACCCGCCGTGCTCGTTGCACGCGGCGGTCACCTTCTTGGACCGGTTGCCCTTCGCCAGCATCACCAGCGAGCCACCCGCGGCCTGGAACTGCTCGACGTAGGAGTCCATGCGGCCCGCCGTGGTCGGCCCGAAGGAGCCCGACGCGTAGCCCTCGGGTGTCTTCGCCGGTCCCGCGTAGTACACGGGGTGGTCGCGAAGGTACTGAGGCATCTCTTCGCCCGCGTCGAGCCGCTCGGCGATCTTCGCGTGCGCGATGTCGCGAGCGACGACGAGCGGGCCGGTCAGCGACAGGCGGGTCTTCACCGGCAGCTGCGAGAGCTGCGCGCGGATCTCGGCCATCGGACGATTGAGGTCGACGGTCACCACCTCGTCGGACAGATCGTCCTCGGTGACGTCCGGCAGGAACCGCGCCGGGTCGCGCTCAAGCTGCTCGAGGAACACGCCGTCGGCGGTGATCTTCGCCTTCGCCTGGCGGTCGGCCGAGCACGAGACGGCGACGCCGACCGGGCAGGACGCGCCGTGGCGCGGCAGGCGGATCACGCGGACGTCGTGGCAGAAGTACTTGCCGCCGAACTGCGCGCCGATGCCGAACTGGCGCGTCATCTCCAGCACCTGCTGTTCGAGGTCGACGTCGCGGAAACCGTGGCCCAGCTCGGAACCCTCGGTGGGCAGGTCGTCGAGATAACGGGCCGAGGCCAGCTTCGCGACCTTCAGGTTGAACTCCGCCGACGTGCCGCCGACGACGATCGCGAGGTGGTACGGCGGGCAGGCCGCGGTGCCGAGGCTGCGCAGCTTCTCGTCGAGGAACTTCGCGAGCCGCTTCGGGTTCAGGACCGCTTTCGTTTCCTGATAGAGGAAAGTCTTGTTCGCGCTGCCGCCGCCCTTGGCCATGAACAGGAATTCATAGCTGGGGTCGCCCTGACCATCTTTGTGATAGAGCTCGATCTGCGCGGGCAAATTGGTGCCCGTATTGCGCTCATCCCAGAAATTCACCGGCGCCATCTGCGAATAGCGCAGATTCAACTCCTGGTAGGCGTCGAAGATGCCGCGCGAAAGCGCGCGTTCGTCGTCCGCGCCGGTGAGCACGCCCTCACCGCGTTTGCCGATCACGATCGCGGTGCCGGTGTCCTGGCACATCGGCAGGACGCCGCCGGCGGAGATCGCCGCGTTGCGCAGCAGGTCCATCGCGACGAACCGGTCGTTGCCGCTGGCCTCGGGATCGTCGACGATCGCGCGCAGCTGCGCCAGATGTGACGAGCGCAACAGGTGCTGGATGTCGGTGATCGCGGTCTTGGCGAGCTTGGTCAGCGCCTCGGGCTCGACCTTGAGGAACTTCCGGCCCGCGGCTTCGACGACCTCGACACCTTCGGTGCCGAGAAGCCGGTATTCGGTGCGGGTGTCCTTGGCGAGCGGAAGGACTTCGGTGTGCTGGAACGTGGTGGGCGCCACTGCGCGGGCTCCTTTGCCGGCATCGGGAACCCGCCCACGGTACCCAAGCCCGGCCACCGGGCAGAGTTCGGGAGGCCGGGCCCACCCCGACGGACCCGACCTCCCGGGGAAAGCGATCCGGGCGCGAACACCCGACCGCGAAGACTCATTACCTGCTCGACGGTCTCGTGACGCAGGTCATAAGTCAACGCTGCCGAACGGGTGTTGCTTTTTCCGCGCCGAAAGGCTCTGTGGCACTACGAAGCGTAGGCGCGCAGGCGGTCCGCCCGCTCACCCTGACGCAGCTTCGACATGACCTCTCGCTCGATCTGCCGAACGCGCTCACGGGAGAGCCCGAAGTGCTTGCCGATCTGGTCGAGCGTGCGCGGCTGGCCGTCGTCGAGGCCGTAGCGCAGGCGGATCACCTGGGACTCGCGGTCGTCCAGCGTCGCGAGCACGCGGCGCAGGTCGTCCTGAAGCAGACCCGAGATCACGGCGCTCTCGGCGTCGGTCGCCTCGGAGTCCTCGATGAAGTCACCGAGCGGGGCGTCCTCCTCGGTGCCGACCGGCATGTCGAGGCTCACCGGGTCACGCGAGTGGTCGAGCAGATCGGAGATCTTGTGCGCCGGAATGCCCGATTCGGCGGCCAGTTCCTCGTGGGTGGCGTCGCGCCCGAGCTGCTGGTGCAGGTCGCGCTTGATGCGGGCCAGCTTGTTCACCTGTTCCACCAGGTGGACCGGCAGCCGGATGGTGCGCCCCTGGTCGGCCATCCCCCTGGTGATGGCCTGGCGGATCCACCAGGTGGCGTAGGTCGAGAACTTGAACCCCTTGGAGTAGTCGAACTTCTCCACCGCGCGGATCAGACCCAGGTTCCCCTCCTGGATCAGGTCGAGCAGCGGCATCCCCCGGCCGGTGTAGCGCTTCGCGAGCGAGACCACGAGGCGGAGGTTGGCCTCCAGCAGGTGGTTCTTCGCGCTGTGGCCGTCACGCACGAGAGCGGACATCTCCGAACGCCGCTTCGGCGTGAGGCCCTCGGCCGTGTCGAGCATGTGCTGGGCGAACACGCCGGCTTCGATGCGCTTGGCCAGCTCGACCTCGTCGGCGGCGGACAGCAGGGCCGTCTTGCCGATTCCGTTGAGGTACACGCGAACGAGGTCCGCGGCCGGGCTCTGGGCGTCGAGGTCGGCGTCGGTGAGCGCCCCCGTGCTCACCGGCTCCTGGGTGGATTGCGCCGGGATACGGCGCTCGCGAATCCCGCGCGCTTCGCGTTCGAGAGTCTGGACTGACATTCTGCCTCCCCGGTCACGGGCTGAACGTGCTGCGGTGTGTCCGCCGGATCCGCCTCGGCGTAGCAGGCCCTGTGGAAAACCCGCTACTCCTCGTCGGCCCAGCTTGGCTGGACACTTGGCTCAACGCCGGGAGGTCCGAAAACGTTCCCGGCCGCTACAGAGGAGACGGGCGGCTGACCTGGGACGTTGCTCGACCAACCCTGAGCTTTTCCTGAGAATGCCCGTGCCCGGGAGAAAGAAGTGTGGTCTAGACCTCTATCAGGAGGGTGAACGGACCGTCGTTCACGCTCCGGACCGCCATCATGGCGCCGAACCGGCCGGTCTCGACCCGCGCGCCGCGTTCGCGCAAGGCGTCGACGACGGCCGTCACGAGCGGCTCGGCGGCTTCCGGCCGGGCGGCCGCCGTCCACGAGGGACGGCGGCCTTTGCGGGTATCGCCGTAAAGGGTGAACTGGCTTACGACAAGCAGGGGAGCGCCGGTGGTGGCGCACGACTCTTCGTCGCGAAGTATGCGAGCTTCGTGAAGTTTGCGCGCCATCGTGGCCGCCTTCGACACGTCGTCGCCGACATGGATTCCCAGCAGTACCAGCAATCCCGGCTCGTCGATGGCACCGGTCACCTCGTCGCCGACGGTCACGCTCGCTTCCGTGACCCTCGCCACCACCGCCCGCATCAGACGGCGGGGAGGAGCATGCCGTGCCGGACCAGCTCGCGGACGACGGGAAGGGCGGCTTCGGCCAGTTCCTCCGGTTCCAGGCCCTGAGCGGCCGCCAGGAGCACGATCAGGTCCTCCAAGGGCAGCGCGCCCTGACATCCCGCGAGCAGCCGTGTCGCGAGTTCGTCGACTTCGTGCGACCACCCGGGGCCGTCGGTGCGGTGCAGCCGCTGGACGGTCGTGGCCCAGCCCTCCTCGCCCGGCTCGGCGACGCTCTCCAGGAGAACGGTTTCCGGTACCCGGAATCGGACATCGAGAAGCGAATCCCCGTTGGCGCGAAGCCATTCCACCCGATCCAGCCAGTTCGCGGCCTCGGCGCCCAGCGGGTCGTCGTAGGCCTGGCGCAGGTCCTCGCACACGATCGTCGGCGTCCCACCGTCCGCCCGGCGAAGGGTGACGAAGCCGAACCCGATGCCCTGGACGTCGTTCTCGGCGAACCAGTCGAGCCACGCCCCGGATTTCGCGCGGCCTTCGGGGGAGCGGGGGTCGATGCCCGCGTCGCGCAACCACGTGCCGACGTACAGGCCCGGATCCGCGATGTCCCGCTGGACGAACCACGCGTCGGTCTCGGCCGGCAGCCAGCGGGTCACCCGATCGCCCCAGTCCTCGCCCTTCACGTGCAGCCAGGACGCCAGGAGCTGGCCGGTGCCGCCGTCGTTGAGGAACCCGGGCAGTTGCCGCACGACGAGCGCGCTGGCGTCGTCACCGGCGAGACCGGAGTCGCGATAGGTGTAGTCGACCCGCGGCGGGCCGACCACGAACGGCGGATTGCAGACGATCTGGTCGAACCGGCGCCGCGCGACCGGAGCGAACCATTCGCCCCGGACGAGTTCGACGTCCAGTTCGTTGAGCCGGAACGTGGCCGCGGCCAGTGCCAGCGCGCGGGCCGAGACGTCGGTCGCGGTGACCTTCTTCGCGTGCCGGGTGGCGTGCAGCGCCTGGACGCCGTTGCCCGTGCCGACGTCCAGCAGGCTGCCGACCTCGCGGCGGCTGGTGGCGCGGATCAGGCTGAGCGAGGCGTGCCCGACGCCGAGCACGTGGTCTTCGGGCACGGTCGTGCCCAGGATGTCGGCGTCGAGGTCGGCGACGACCCACCACGAGCCTTCGTCGTCGCCGTGCGGGCGAACGTCGAGACCGGCCCGGTAGCCGTCGGCGACGGGTATCAGGAGTGTGGCGGCGACCGCGTCATCGAGAGACAGCGGCGCGAAAGCGGCCTCGACGTCCTTCTCCGGTTCGGTCGAACCCAGCAGGAACAGCCGGATCAGCGTGCCGAGGTCACCCGCGTCGCGGGTCGCGCGGTAGACGAGTTCGGGTTCGCCGCGGCCGAGGGCGGCGTGCGCGGAGCCGAGGGCGTCGACCACGCCGTCGGCGTCGTAACCCGTCCGGCGGAAGGCGTCCCGCAGCCTCGCGCAGACGTCGTCGGACAGGTCGGGGAGGGCCGCTCGTGTGCTCACGGTGGGTAATACTGCCAGGATTGGGTCGTGAGCCTCGAAAGTGTCCTGGCACCGCTGCAGGCGGCGCTGCCCGGATTGGAAGACCTGTACACCGACCTCCACCGGCACCCGGAGCTGTCGTTCGCCGAAACCCGCACCGCGGCCGAACTGGCGCGGCGCCTGGAGGCCGACGGTTACGAGGTGCACACCGGCATCGGGCGCACCGGCGTCCTGGGCGTGCTGCGCAACGGGCCCGGCCCGAAGGTGATGCTGCGCGCCGACATCGACGCGCTGCCGGTCGAGGAGAAGACCGGCCTGCCGTATGCGAGCGCCGCGCGCGGCGTCGACGCCGACGGCCGCGACGTCCCGGTCATGCACGCCTGCGGCCACGACATGCACGCCACCTGGCTCTCCGGCGCCGCTTCGCTGCTCGCGTCCGGACGAGAGCACTGGTCGGGCACGCTGATGGTCGTGTTCCAGCCGGGGGAGGAGGCCGGGGACGGCGCCGCCGGCATGGTCCGCGACGGCGTCTTCGGGCCCGCCGGCGAACCCGACGTCGTGCTCGGCCAGCACGTGGTCCCCGGTCCGGCGGGCTGGGTGCTGACCAGGCCGGGCGTGATCATGGCGGCCACCGACGCGCTCCGCATCACCCTGCACGGCCGGGGCGGGCACGGCTCGCGCCCCGAGACCACGGTGGATCCCGCCGTGCTCGCCGCGTCCGTGGTGCTCAAACTGCAGACCATCGTGTCGCGGGAGATCCCGGCGACCGAGTCGGCGGTGGTGACCGTTGGGTCGCTGCACGTCGGCACCGCGCACAACATCATCTCCGACCACGCCGTCCTCGAGGTCAACATCCGGTCGTTCGACCAGGCCGTCCGGGAGAAGGTCGTCGCGGCGGTCGAGCGGATCGTCCAGGGCGAGGCGGCCACCGCGGGCGCGCCGAAACCGCCGGAGATCGAGCGGATCGGCGCGTTCCCGGTCACCGAGAACGACGACGCGGCCACCGAGGGGCTCACCGCCGCCTTCCGCGACCACTTCGGCGAGGGCCGGGTGATGCCCGCGCCGCTGATCACCGGCAGTGAGGACTTCAGCGAGTTCGGCCGCGCCGCCGGCGTCCCCTCGGTGTTCTGGCTGGTCGGCGGCCTGGACGCGGACCAGGTGATCGCCGCGATGACCGCCGGGCGCTTCGAACAGGACATCCCGTCGAACCATTCGCCGCTCTTCGCGCCGATCCCGCATCCGACGCTTTCGGCCGGCGTCGAGACGCTCGTGGTCGCCGCTCTGCATCGGCTCACCCACCCGGGTATCGGATGAGCCCGGCGAGTGGGAGCATGGAAGCCGGAGGTGGTGCTGTGAACGCGCCCGCCCACGGTCCCGAGCCGAGGGAACCCGCTCCGGTGCTGATCACCGAAGCCGCCCCGTCCTACGAAGACCAGCTGGCCAAGCGGAAGCGGAAGTACATCATCATGATGTCGTTCCGCATCCCGTGTCTCATCCTCGCCGGGATCTTCTACCAGACCTGGTGGCTCGCGCTGGCGCTGATCGCGATCTCGATCCCGCTGCCGTGGATCGCCGTTCTGGTCGCCAACGACCGGCCGCCGCGCAAGAGCGAGAAGGTCAACCGGTACCAGGCCGAACCGACCCGCATCGAAAGCAGCGGTCATCGGGTCATCGACGGCGGCTGACCCACTTCGTTTGCCGCACCTGGTGTGGGGGAGCTGCAGGACACCGTTGATGAAGGAATTGGGACGTCCAGTGTCCCAATTCCTTCATCAACGCGAGCTCATCCGCTGAGCGGGTGCGCCGACGCGCGAGACCCACAGGACATCGACACGAACCGGCACCGGTGAGAGGCAAGTCGCGTTATCGAGGGGTAAGGCAAACGTGGGCGTGTCGTGGTGGCGAGTCTCGTGAGTGGTGAGGACGGTTAGAACCGTCCTCACCACTCACGAGGCCCACCACGGTCCGCCGCTCAGGTCGCCTGAAGTACGTGAAGGCCCCCTTCCTTGCGCTAGGCGCAAGGAAGGGGGCCTTCACGTACTGGCCGACCACCTGGGCCGACCATGTGCCCCGCCACCGCCAACGTCGCGAAAGCCACTTTCGGGACATCCAACGTCGCGAAAGTGGCTTTCGCGACACCAAGCCACGTTTGCCTTACCCCTCAATAGAACCCGCCACGTCCGTGAAGGGGGCCTTCACGCGCGTCAGGGCTGCGGCCCGACCTTCGAGACGGCGCGGGCGCCAAGCCGGGTCCCGGCCCGAAGGACCTCCACGGTGGACTCGCCGCGCAGCCACGCCGCCAGCACACCGGCGTCGAAGGCGTCCCCGGCGCCGGTGGAGTCGACGCAGTCGGCCGGCTGGGACGGCACCGAGGTGACGGTGCCGCTCGCGTCCACCCAGCTGGCGCCGTCGAGACCGGCGGTGACCACGACTTCGCCGACGTAGTCCAGCAGTTCCTTCGCCGCTTGGGGGTCGCTCGACCCGGTCAGCGCGACCAGTTCGCTGGTGTTCGGCATCAGCAGGTCGACGCCGCGCACGTCGTCGAGGAAGGCCGCGGGATCGGTGATCAGCGTCGCCGCCTGCGGATCGACCGACGTCGTCAGCCCGGCCTTCTTCGCCGCCGCCAGCGACGCGAGCGCCGCGGGCCGTGACGACGGGTACAGCAGGACGTAGCCCGAGAGGTGCAGGTGGCTCGCCCCGCTCAGTGCCCGCTCGGTGATGTCCTCGGGGCTGAACTTCGCGTTCGCGGCGCGGTCGGCGAGCATGCTCCGCTCACCGGCGCCGTCGACGAGCACCACGACGCAGAACGTCGGTTCCTCGGGGTCCACCGCGAATTCGCAGCGCACGCCCGCCGCTTCCAGTTCGCTCTTCACCATGCGGCCGCCGGAATCGTCCCCGATCCGCGCGACCAGCGTGGTCTCCGTGTCCTCGGCCCGCAGCCACAGCGCGGTGTTCGCACCCGCGCCGCCGCTGGTGAAGTGGACCTTCGCGCGGATGTCGCCCCCGTGCGGGATGGGGCCTTCGTGCCGCGCGACCACGTCGAGGCCGACGTCGCCGACGACGACGATGCCGCTGCCGCCGCTCATGCCGCGGTCCCGGCGAGGGCGACGGCCACTTCGGTGGCCAGTTCCGCGTTGGACAGCACCAGCGCCTCGTTCGCGTCGAGGCTCACACCGTCGCTGGCGGTGTGGAAGTGCTCCAGCAGCACCGGCGTGACGTCCTTGCCGTGCACCCCTCGCGACTTCAGGAGCTCCAGCCCTTCGGCGAGCAGCCGGTCGTGCAGTTCCTTGTCCATTTCGGACGCTTCCGGGATCGGATTCGCCAGCAGCACACCGGAATTCGCGTGCGACCGGTGGGCGGCGATGACGGCGGCGGCCTGCGCGGCGTCGTCGACCCGCCACGGCACCTCGAATCCGGACGAGCGGAGGTAGAAGGCGGGGAACTCGCCGGTGCGGTAACCCAGCACGGGCACCGAGTTGGTCTCCAGCACTTCGAGTGTCGCGGCGATGTCGAGCACCGACTTCACCCCGGAGCAGACGACCGTGGTCGGCACCTTCGCGAGCACGCCCAGATCCGCCGAGACGTCCCAGCTCTCCGCCGCGCCCTGGTGCACGCCGCCCAGCCCGCCGGTGGCGAACATGCCGATCCCGGCCGCGGCGGCCAGCGCCGCGGTGCTCGCGACCGTCGTCGCCCCGGACCGGCCGAGGCCGACGGCGGGGCCGATGTCGCGCAGGGAGAGCTTGTCCAGGTCCGCGCCGGGCGCGCAGACGCGTTCCAACTGCTCGGAGGTGAGGCCGATCAGGGGGACGCCGTCGAGTACGGCGATGGTCGCGGGGACGGCGCCGCCGTCGCGCACGACCTTCTCCAGCCGCCGGGCGACGTCGAGATTGCGGCCGGGCGGGAGACCGTGGGAGAGGATGGTGCTCTCCAGCGCGACGACGGGGTCACCGCCGGCGAGGGCGGAGGCGACCTCTTCGTGAAGGGACAGTTGCGGAGTCACGAACGAACATCATCGGTGATGTGGGTCCGCGTCACGCCATCGGGTCAGTTCGTTCGCGAGGTTTTCTCGCGCCTTGCTCTCCCAGCGTGCCCGTGCGATGTCGCTGCGGTACAGCCGCGGCCGGGCCAGCAGGTTCTCCAGCACGGCCGAGCGTCCCGTGCGCCAGTCTTCGTCGGAGTAGATCGAGTACTCCTCCCGGACACCGTTCGCGTACTCCTCGTAGCCCTCCCGCGAGGCGCCGAGAATGGCGAGGTCGGCGTCGAGCAGCGCCGTGGCGAGGAGATCTGCGTCCGGGGCGGCGTGGTGGATCGTGCTCAGGACCAGCTCCTCGGCGCGCTCGACGTCGGCCTCGGGGACGCCGGCGTTGGTGAGCTCGTCGCGCGTCCAGGCCGCGCTGGCCTGCTCGTCCTCGCCGGGGCGGGCGTCGTAGACGACGTCGTGTGTCCAGGCGGCGATGGCGACGAGGGCCCGCTCGCGCGCGCTCAGGCCGAAGGCGACGGCGAGGGCTCCGCTGTCGCGGGCGACGGCCGTGACGTGCCGGAGATCGTGGTAGCGGCGATGCGGCTCGGCGTAGCGGGTCTGGAGGTCGTTCCAGGCGATGGCGGCGATCCGGTGATCGCCGCCGAGCCTGGTGATCGCGGTCGGCCAGTCCATCAGTCGAAGATTCCGCGTGATTTGGCCACTTCGTGCAGCCAGCCTTCGAGCTGGGGCTCCCACTTGACCCGTTCCAGCGCGGCGTGGTCGACCTTGAACAGGCCGAGGAACTCCTGCCCGCGCCCGCCGAAGCCGCCGCTCTTGGACACGCGGACCCGTTTGGTCACCTCCAGCACGACCTGTGTCTCCGACGGCGAGGACAGGAAGGTCACCGCCACCGAGGTGAAGACGGGGGCGAACCGCGGCGAGGGGGTGAAGCGGATCTCCTGGAAGAAGGGGAGCTGCTGGGTCGCGCCGTTGATCCGGCCGCGCTCCAGGACGGCCTCGCGGAAGACGAAGCCGATCCGGCTGAAGGCGTCCAGTATCCGTTTCTGCGCGGGAAGCGGCTCGATCGCGGCACCGTCGACGTCGACCGGGTCGGTGACGGAATTCGCGATGTCGAGGCTGGTCTGCAGGCCGACCGCCATCCCGTTCAGCGGCTTGCCGAAGACGCTGGAGATCGGCGTCTCCCAGGGCAGGGCCACCTCGAACGGGATGCGGACCTGCTGGCCCGGCCCGATCCGCTCGTTGCCCGCCAGCTGCTGGGCGCCGAACTCGAGGTCCTCGACGCCGGGGCGGCGTTCGTCCGGAAGCGTGACCCGGGCGAGCAGCTTCACCGAGAGGCCGTTGATCTCTTGATCGACTTCGCCGCCGAGCAGCAGGACCTCGCCGCGCAACGGGCGGCCGGGGGAGACCGTGCGGTCGAGCAGCCGGGCGTCGATCTTCGCCCCGCCCGAGCCGAACGTCGCGAGCACCTTCTGGAACATGGGCGAGATCCTGCCAGGTCGCCGGTGTGCGCAGGAGGATTTGGGGCATTATGGAGGGGTGAGTACACAGACCCTTCCGAAGCCGGATACCCGTCCCGAGGGCACCGACGGCACCGACGACGATTCGCCGAAGATGTTCCACTACGTGCGCAAGAACAAGATCGCCGAAAGCGCGGTCATGGGCACGCACGTGGTGGCGCTGTGCGGCGAGGTCTTCCCGGTGACGAAGTCGGCGAAGCCCGGTTCGCCGGTCTGCCCGGACTGCAAGAAGATCTACGACGGTCTCAAGCCGGGCGACTGACACCTGGCCGTCCGGTGTCCGAAACCGGACAAAATCTGAAAATCCTTCACATGGTGGCTGCCCGTCCCGGTCTTCGCTGGTAATCAGTACCCGCCAGCGAAAACCCGCCGGGACGGAGCCTTCATGCGTAGAACCGGGATCGTGCTCGCCATCGCCGCGTTGGTCGCGGTGTTCTCACCCGCCGCCGCCCAAGCCGTGACAGGCTGGACCACGGTCGGCTCGGACAACGCCCGCCCGCTCGACGAGGGCCAGGGCCTGGCCACCATCGAACGGCCGTCCGGGACCATCTACCGCTACACCGGGATCGCGACCGTTCCCGTGAACCTGTCGTCCCAGGGCTGGAACCACGTCGGCGACCCGGGCTCGGCGCAAGGGTGGTACGTCGAGCCGTACCAGCGCGACGACAGGGGAGCGAAGCTCTTCCGTGTCGAGTCGCCCGACGGGACCTGGGCGAACTACACGCACACGCTGGAATCGTGGGAAGCGAACAACAACTCGTTCGCCGCCGTGACCCCGGACGCGCGCTGGATGGTGGCGGGCGAATGGGGCACGATGGACCGGCTCCTCGTGCATCCGATGCCCGGCGTCGTTCACACGAACCCGTCGGCGAACCTGCCGTACTCGTCCGCGATCCGGCTCGACAAGCCGGTGCGGGACATCCAGGGCTGCGACTTCGTCACCGCGACCCGGCTGCTGTGCTCGTCCGACGATCCCGAGGGCTCGCTTTTCGGGACCACGAAGCCGCTGCTGCAGGTCGATCTTTCCGGCGCGCTGTCCGGTTCGGACGTGACCGGGCGGGTGAGCTCGCTGGGTCAGCTGCCCTTGAAGAGCACCTGCAGCGGGAACTTCGAGACCGAAGGGATCGATGTCGCCGCCGACGGGACCCTGCGGGTCGTCGTGCTTTCGCCTTCGTGGTGCGTGGCTTTCGACAGCAAGACCTGGCGGTTCCGGAAGGCGTGACACCCGTGCTCGGAGCCGGAACTCGCGTGCTTGAAGGCGCAACTCGCGTGATTGAACGCGTCACGCGTCCGATCACGTGAGTCACGGTTTCCGGCACGTGAGTTCCGGCTCCAAGCACGTGACCGGTGGCATTTAGCCGGCTAAGTGCGGAGTACTGGAAGGCACGCCGGGCGCCCACCCCGGCCCCGGCGCGCCTTCCTCCCCCGCCCCCAGGTCTACGCGCTCGGCTCCGGCGTCAGCGTCTCGGAGGACGGCGCTTCCGAAGGAGCCCGGCGGGCCGCCTTCTTCGCGCGACGCTTTTCTTTCCGCGTCTCGACCATCGTGTACAGCGTCGGCACCAGGATCAGCGTCAGCAGGGTCGAGCTGACCAGCCCGCCGATGACCACGATCGCCAGCGGCTGCCCGATGAACCCGCCCTGGCCGGTCAGGCCGAGCGCCATCGGGACCAGCGCGAAGATGGTCGCCGCGGCGGTCATCAGGATCGGCCGCAGCCGCCGCCTGCCGCCTTCGACGACGGCGTCCGCGACGCTCATCCCCGAAGCCCGGTACTGGTTGATCAGGTCGATCAGCACGATCGCGTTGGTCACCACGATGCCGACGAGCATCAGCATCCCGATCAGCGCGGGCAGGCCCAGTGCGGTCCCGGTGGCCAGCAGCAGCCCGATCGCGCCGGTCGCCGCGAACGGGATCGACACCAGCAGGATCAGCGGCTGGATCAGGCTGCGGAACGTCGCCACCATGATCAGGTACACGATCGCGACCGCGGCCAGCAGCGCGAGGAACAGGTTCCCGAACGCCTCCTGCTGGTCCTCGCTGACGCCGCCGAGCTTGTACGCCGCGCCACCGGTGAAGGTCAGTCCGTCCAGCTTGGACTGGATGGCCCGCGTGGTGGCGGCCAGATCCGCGCCGGTGTTCTTGGCGGTGACCGTGGTGCTCAGCTCGCCCGAGGTGCGATGCACCGCGGCCGGGCCGTCCACGGTGGACACGTTCGCGACCGAGTCCAGCCGGACGACGCCCGTCGCGCTCGGGATCGGCAGCGCCTTGACCGCGTCGACCGACACCGGCGCCGTGCCCGCGCGCAGCACGATGTCCGTGCGCTGTCCGTCCACCGGCAGCTGGGTCACGGTGCGGCCGGCGATGGCCTGATTCGCGATCTGGCCGATCGTGGTCGCCGAAAGCCCGCTCGCGGCGGCCTTGGCGGCGTCGACCTCGACCTGCACGCGCGGCGAGCCCTGCGCGAGGTCACTGGTCACCTCGGTGAGGTCCGGGACGCCGGACAGCGCCTGACGGACCTGCTCCGCGGCGGGCTTCAGCGCCGCCTCGTCCGGGGCGGTGACGGTGATCGAGATCTGGTCCGAGTTGAACCCGCTCGCTTCCGCGCCGATCTTGACCTCGCCGAGTTCCGGCTTGTCCAGCTTGCCCCGCAAGCGCTCCGAGAGCGCGTCGAGGTCGGTGTCCTTGGCGACGGTGACCGAGATGCTGGTCGCCGTCCCGCCGCCACCGAAGAAGTTGCCCCCGCCGATGCTCACCTGGTAGGTCTCGACGGCGGGTTCGGCGGCGAGCGCCTGCTCCACCGCGCCGGCGGCCTTCTCCTTGGCCTCGGAACTGGTGCCGGGCGGCAGCTTCTGCGAAAGGCTCAGCGTCGTCGAACCGGACTGGTCGAGGAAGTTGGTGTTCAGCTGGGAAGCCAGCCCGACCGTCCCACCGAAGATGATCAGCGCCAGCAGCACCACGGTGACGCGGCGCCGGGTGGCGAACCGGATCACCGGAACGTACCCGCGCTGCAACAGCCCGCGGCGTTCCTTGTCTTCGGCGGCTTGACGCGTGACCTCGGCCTCGTGCTCGTTCGCCGGGGTCTTGGGCGGCTTGAGGAACCAGTACGCGAGCACCGGCACGATCGTCAGCGACACCAGCAGTGACGCCAGCAGCGCCACGGTGACCGTGATCGCGAACGGCGAGAACAGCTCGCCGACGAACCCGCCCACGAAGGCGATCGGCAGGAACACCGCGACCGTGGTGAGGGTGGACGACGTCACGGCGCCCGCGACCTCGCGCACGCCATCGAGGACCGCGCGCTGCTTCTCCTCGCCATAGGCCAGATGTCGTTTGATGTTCTCCAGCACCACGATCGAGTCGTCGACCACCCGCCCGATGGCGATGGTGAGCGCGCCGAGGGTGAGCAGGTTCAGCGAAAGATCGCCGGTCCACAACGCCAGCAGCGCCACGACCACCGAAAGCGGGATCGACACCGCCGTCACCAGCGTCGAGCGCACCGACATCAGGAACAGCAGGATCACCACGACCGCGAACGCCAGCCCGAGCAGGCCTTCGGTGGTCAGGCCGCTGATCGCGTCCTTGACCGGGGTGCCCTGGTCGAACACGACGCTCATCTCGGCGCCGATCTTCTTCGACAGTCCGGGCAGCTTGTCCCGCACCGACTCCGAGATCGCGACCGCGTTGCCGTTCTCCACCATGGTGATCGAGAGCCCGAGGCTCGGCTTGCCGTTGGTGCGCGTGATCGACGTCGCTGGTGCGAATCCTGCCTGGACGTCCGCGACGTCACCGAGCTTGACCGGCTTCGGCGCCTGGGCCCCACGCGACGCCGGTGTGGCGGACGGTGTGAGGTAGAGGTTCCTGATCGTGTCCACTGTGGTCGGTCCGCCGCCGACCTGGACGGTGAGCGTCTTGTCGCCTTCGGTCAGCGTCCCGGCCGGGACGGCGGCGCCGGCGGTCTGCAGCGTGGTGGAGATCGACGACGGGTCGACCCCCGCGGCGGCCAGCTTCGCGTAGTCCAGCGCGACGGTGACGCGCGGCTGCCGCGCGCCGGTCACCTCGACCTCGCGGACGCCGTCGATCTTGCGCAGTTCCGGCGCGACCTCCCCGGTCAGCGCGGGCGCGAGCGCCTGCGGGTCACCAGTGGTCCCGGCGGCGAGCAGCACGACCGGCAGATCGTCGGTGGACCCCGCCGACACCGACGGCTCGCTGTTTTGCGGCAGCCGTGCCTTGACCCCGTCGACGACGCGCTGGATCTGGCCGACGGCCGCGTCGATGTCCGTGCCGAACTCGAACCGGGCGGTGATCCGCGACAGCCCCTCCGACGAGGTCGAGCTCAGCTCTTCGAGCCCCTTCAACCCCTGCAGTCCGCCTTCGAGCGGCTCGGTGACCTGCCGGTCGACCGCGTCCGGCGACGCGCCCGCGTAGGGCGTGATGATCTGCGCCTGCGGGAACTGCAACGACGGGAACAGCTGCTGCTTCAGCTGAGGCAGGGCGAAAGCACCGAAGCCGATCACCACCAGGGCGAGCAACCCGATGAGACTTCGGTTGCGCAGGCTCAGTCTGGCCAGCGTGGACATGGCGGGATCCCCCAGAAAGGCAACTCGGGTGCGTACGGATTACCGCGAGCTTTTCATGGCGGGGGGTGGACTGGATTCACACCACGGGTGGAATCGGAGTACGACTTCGGGATGAGATCTTCCCCGAACGGTGTCAACTTCGCCGTTCTGTCACCTGATCGGCTTCGCTCTGCGTTTCTTCGTTCACCGATCGTTCCGACACGTGTTGGGTGTCACTGTCCGGGGAATCGCCGTTCTGGCGGGGACGGCGGAGCGGAACCGTCGTCCTTTCCCACAGTTTGCGGCCCTCTTCGGCGCGGATCCGTTCGCTGGCGCGTTCCATTTCCAGCCGCCGCCATTTCCGGCGCTGGCGTTTCGTCGCCTTGGCGGGCCACAGTTCCTGGATCGCGCTGTTGAAGTACGCGCCGCCGACCACCGCGAGCCCGATGAAGAACATCAGCAGCAGGAACGCGATCGGCGCGGCGAGCGCGCCGTAGGTGTAGCCGGTCTTGGTGATCCAGTTCAGGTAGATCCGCAGCCCGATACTGGAGAGCAGGAAGACGACCATGGCGAGCATCGCGCCCGGCAGCCCTCGGTGCCACGGCAGTCGGCGCGGCAGGGCCAGCTTGTACAGCGTCGTCAGCGCCAGCACGATCATCACGGCCAGTACCGGGTAGTACAGCGTGCCGACCCAGTACGACACCGTGCCGCGCCAGTGGGTGGGGAAGAACTGGGGGAGCAGATCCGGCCCGATCGCCAGCAGCGGCAGCCCGACCACCAGGATGACCAGCCCGGCCAGGTACAGCAGCAGCGCGAAGATCCGCTGCCAGACGTCGTTGCGGACGCCGTACTGGTCGTGCGCCACGGTGATCGCGTCGACGAACGACGACATCGCCGACGAACCCGCCCAGAGCGAGATCAGGAAGCCGACGGAGACGATCTCGCCCTTGCCGACGGTGAGGATGCTGTTGACCGTCGGTTCGATGATGTCGTGGACGGCGTTGTCGCTGAAGATCGTCTTGCTGAAGGTGATGATCCGGTCGTGGACCGCGGTCACGACCTCCTGGCCGAACCAGTCGCCGACGAAGCCCAGGCAGCCGAGGAGCCCCAGCAGCAGCGGCGGCAGGGACAGCGTCTGCCAGAACGCGGCTTCGGCGGCCTCGGAGAAGATGTTGCCTTCCCACGCCTTGTTGAGCGTGCGGCTGAGCAGGCGCAACGGACCTCTGCGGGCCTTCGCGACCTCGGCGGCCGTTTCGGGACGGCCGTTCTCCTCGCTCATGCAGCTCCTCCGCCGGCGCCGGGCGCCCTTGACGGTGTCCAGCATGGTCCATGCTGCGGCATTCGGCTCGTCACCCCTGGATTTTCGGGTGAGTAACCCGACAACGGGGGTGGCGCTTCAGGCGTTCCACGGGCCCGGGAGGTAGGCTCCTCGCAGTGCCCTCACCTCAGGCGCCGGCGTCGCGGCCGGATACCCAAGTGGGGGTTTTCGCTTGTGGCAGGGCGATTGACCAGGGGTTTTCGGTGAGGGAGGTGGGGAACCGGCATGGCGGAAACGGTTGAACGTGATCGAGGCGAGCTGGGTGCGCCTCCCGCGGCGAAGGACAGCACCGCCCGCCCGCTGCGTGCCTGGCAGCGGCGCGCGCTGACGAAGTACCTGACGAAGAAACCGCAGGACTTCCTGGCCGTCGCGACGCCGGGCGCGGGCAAGACGGTGTTCGGTCTCCGGATCGCCGCCGAGCTGCTGAGCGACCGGACCGTCGAGAAGATCACCATCGTCGCGCCGACGGAGCACCTGAAGCACCAGTGGGCCGCCTCGGCCGCGGCCGCGGGTATCGCGATCGACTCGAACTTCCGCAACGGCACCGGCGTCACCTCGCGTGACTACCAAGGTGTCGCGCTGACCTACGCGCAGGTCGCCGCGCATCCGACGCTGCACCGCGTGCGCACCGAGAACCGCAAGACCCTGGTCATCCTGGACGAGATCCACCACGGCGGTGACGCGAAGTCCTGGGGCGACGCGGTCCGCGAGGCGTTCACACCCGCCGTCCGCCGTCTGGCGCTGACCGGGACGCCGTTCCGCAGCGACGACTCGCCGATCCCGTTCGTCACCTACGAGCCGGACGGCTCGGGTTTCCAGCGCAGCAAGGCCGACCATTCCTACGGCTACGCCGACGCGCTCGCCGACGGCGTGGTCCGGCCGGTCGTCTTCCTCGCCTATTCCGGCGAGGCCTCCTGGCGCACGAGCGCGGGGGAGGAGTTCACCGCGCGGCTCGGCGAGCCGCTGACCGCCGAGCAGAACGCGCGGGCCTGGCGCACGGCACTCGACCCGGCGGGCGAGTGGATCCCGTCGGTGCTGCAGGCCGCGGACACGCGCCTCACGCAGCTTCGCGCCAACGGCATCCCGGACGCGGGCGGGCTGGTGATCGCCACCGACCAGGATTCAGCGCGCGCCTACGCCAAGATCCTGCAGCGCCTCTCCGGCCAGAACCCGACGGTCGTCCTCTCCGACGATCCCAAGGCGTCCGGGCGGATCAAGGAGTTCTCCGATTCGACCGACCGCTGGCTGGTCGCGGTCCGGATGGTGTCCGAAGGCGTCGACGTGCCGCGCCTCGCCGTCGGTGTCTACGCCACGAGCGCGTCGACCCCGCTGTTCTTCGCGCAGGCCATCGGCCGGTACGTGCGTTCGCGCAAACCCGGCGAGACGGCTTCGGTCTTCCTGCCGAGTGTGCCGGTGCTGCTGGAACTGGCCAGTGAGCTGGAGGCGCAGCGCGACCACGTCCTCGGCAAACCGCACCGCGAGAAGGACGGCTGGGACGACGAACTCCTCGCCCAGGCCAACCGCACCGAGGACGAGCCGGGCGAAGAGGAGAAGGCGTTCACCTCGCTGGGCGCCTCCGCCGAACTCGACCAGGTCATCTACGACGGCAACTCCTTCGGCACCGCGGTGTTCTCCGGTTCCGACGAGGAGCAGGAGTACCTCGGCCTGCCCGGTCTGCTGGAACCGGACCAGGTCCGCGCCCTGCTGCGGAAGCGGCAGGAGGAGCAGCTCTCCGACGAGAAGCGGCGCAAGCCCAAGGCCGAGGAGGCCGCGCCGGTCGCGCGGCCGCAGTCGGTCAGCGAACGGCTCGGCAGCCTGCGCAAGGAGCTGAACGCACTGGTGGGTGTGCACCACCACCGGACCAAGAAGCCGCACGGCGCGATCCACAACGAACTGCGCCGGGTCTGCGGCGGACCGCCGACCGCGATGGCTTCGGTGGAGCAGCTCGAAGAGCGGATCGTCACCCTGCGTTCCTGGTGACCCCTTCATCGCACGCGGGGAGAGCGCGAGGTCGTGAAGGCCTCCTTGCCTACTCTCAAGGTAGCGAAGGAGGCCTTCACGGACTTTGCCGTAACCCCAGGAGTCACACCGGTCACTGTCGTCCCACGCCGGGTCCGAAGCGCGTGAAGGCCCCTCGGCTGAGCGAAGGAAACTCGCGGCTCCGGAGTCACCTCTGGAACACCGGACCACTCACCTGCCGCCTGGGTTCGGGTGACCCGGCGCGACGCCGGGCCCACGACACCGACTGTGTGGATTTCGGGTCATCTGACGTCCCAAAACCCACACAGTCCCGCGTGACTGGTCCGGTCGCGACGGCACGCGAGGCACGAAACCCCCCGGTCACCGGACCGCGACGCCTCTGTCGTCACGCTGAGTGAGTGGTGGCGGTCACATCGTCAGCGGATTTAAACTTCGGAGGCTTTGCTACGGCCACGTTGCCAAACCGTGTCCATTTGATGAGGCTTAATCGATTCAGCCGTCTTCCGCGAAACACGTTCGGCGGCATATGTTGTCGCCCACAACATATGCGCGATGGTGCGACCGGTCCGCCAGGATCGCCGCCCGCGAGCAAGATCCGGAAGGAACGAGGATGCGCAGCAGAACCCTTACCCTCCTCGCCGCGACGGTGGGCGCCGGCCTGGTGCTCTCCGCCTGTGGCGCCAACACCGCCGACTCGGGCAGCAGCAACTCCTCGCAGTCCGCTCCCGCCCCGGGCGGTGCCGCCGCCGGCGGCAAGGTCGGTGTCATCCTGCCGGAGACCGCCACCTCCGCGCGCTGGGAGTCCTTCGACAAGCCGTTCCTGACCAAGGCGCTCAAGGACGCGGGCTTCGACGCCGACGTCCAGAACGCGCAGGGCGACGTCCAGAAGTTCACCACGCTGGCCGACGGCATGATCGCGCAGAACGTCAAGGTCCTGATCATCGCCGCCATCAACGGCGAGGTCGGCGCGGCGGTCGCCCGCAAGGCGCAGGCCGCGGGCATCCCGACGATCGACTACGACCGTCTCAACCTCGGCGGCAGCTCCGACTACTACGTCTCGTTCGACAACGAGAAGGTCGGCCAGCTGCAGGGCCAGGGCCTCGCCGACGCGCTGAAGGACAAGAAGGGCGCCGAGGTCGTCATGATCGAGGGTGCCCCGACCGACAACAACGCGACGCTGTTCGCGAACGGCCAGAAGTCCGTCCTGCAGCCGAAGTTCGCCAGCGGCGACCTGAAGCTCGTGCGCGAGCAGGCCATCGACAACTGGGACAACCAGAAGGGCGGCCAGACCTTCGAGCAGATCCTGACCGACAACAAGGGCAGGGTCGACGGCGTCGTCGCCGCGAACGACGGTCTCGCCGGCGCGGTCATCACCGTGCTGAAGAAGAACGGCCTCAACGGCAAGGTCCCGGTGACCGGCCAGGACGCCACCGCGGACGGCCTCATGGCGATCCTGCGCGGCGACCAGTACATGACCGTCTTCAAGCCGATCAAGGAAGAGGCCGAAGCCGCGGCGAAGCTCGCCGTCCTGCTGGCCAAGGGCGACAAGGCGGGCGCCGACGCGCTGGCCACCGGCAAGGCGAAGGACCCGAAGGGCAACCGCGAGGTCAAGTCCGTGCTCCTCGAGCCGAAGCTGACCACCAAGGACGGTGTCAAGGAGGTCGTGACGCAGGGCTACGTCAAGGCGGCCGAGATCTGCGGCGGCGACCTGGCCGCGGCGTGCACGCAGCTCGGTATCTCCTGACCCGTTAAATCCAGACGACCGGGCCGGGGCGCACTCGGACACAGCGCGCTCCGGCCCGGTATCCAGCCGGGAGAACCCCATGAGTGAACCCATCCTCGAACTGAAGCAGCTGAACAAGAGCTTCGGGCCGGTCCACGTCCTGCACGACGTGGACTTCAACGTGCGCGCCGGTGAGGTCACCGCACTGGTCGGCGACAACGGCGCCGGTAAGTCCACTTTGGTCAAGTCGATCGCCGGGATCCACGGCTACGACTCGGGAACGGTGAAGTTCCAGGGCAAGCCGGTGCACATCCAGGGCCCGCGCGACGCCGCGGATCTGGGGATCGAGGTCGTCTACCAGGACCTCGCCCTGGCCGAGAACCTCGACATCGTGCAGAACATGTTCCTCGGCCGGGAACGCGGCAGCAAATGGCTGCTCGACGAAGCCAGCATGGAGAAGGCCGCCCGCGAGACGCTCGCCTCGCTTTCGGTCCGCACCGTGAAGTCCGTCCGCACGCCCGTTTCGGCGCTCTCGGGCGGGCAGCGGCAGACCGTCGCGATCGCCAAGTCCGTGCTGTGGGACTCGAAGGTGGTCCTGCTCGACGAGCCGACCGCCGCGCTCGGTGTCGCGCAGACCCGCCAGGTGCTCGACCTCGTCCGCCGCCTCGCGGAACAGGGCCTCGGTGTGGTGCTGATCAGCCACAACATGGCCGACGTCTTCGAGGTCGCCGACCGTATCGCGGTGCTCTACCTCGGCCGTCTGGTCGCCGAGGTGCACACCAAGGACGTCACCCACGGCCAGGTCGTGGAACTGATCACCGCCGGCCGCTCCGGCGACCTCGGCCTTGCCCGCCCCGAAGCCGCCGTCCTCTAGAACGAGGCGAGAAAGAACCGGAAATGACTGAGACACCTGCAAAGCCCGCTTCGCCGGAGGGTGGCAAGTCGGCGGCCGCCGCGCTCAACCCGTCGGCGGCCATCACGGACTTCGGCATCGACACGACATCGATGTCAACGCGCGAGGCCGTCGGTGACTACCTCTCCCGGCTCAAGGCGGGACAGCTGGGTTCGCTCCCGGCGCTGCTCGGCCTGCTCGTGCTGGTGATCGTGTTCGCCTCGCTGTCGGACACCTTCCTGACGATGAACAACATCGCGAACCTGATGGCGCAGGGCGCCGGCAAGGCGATCATCGCGATGGGCATCGTGTTCGTGCTGCTGCTCGGTGAGATCGACCTGTCGGCGGGTACCGCCTCCGGCGTCACCGCCGCGGTCCTCGCGATGCATTACGTGCGCAACGGAAACCTGTTGGGCGGTATGGGGAACGGTGTGTTCATCGCGTTCCTCGTGGTGCTCGCGATCGCCGCTCTGCTCGGCGTGATCCTGCGGATCTGGGCGGGCGTCGGGTTCGCCGTGCTCGCCATCGCGCTCGTGCTGTCGGGAACCGCGGCCAACGCGTGGATCGAGATGCTGCTCGCGATCAGCGTCGGTGGCGCGATCGGTGTCCTCACCGGGTTCCTCGTCTCGAAGATCGGCATGCCTTCGTTCGTCGTGACGCTGGCGCTCTTCCTCGCCTGGCAAGGTGTCATCCTCCAGTTCATCGGTGAGGGCGGCACGCTCGGCATCAGCACCTCGGACGTGCTGTTCAAGGTCGCCAACGGCAATCTGTCCACTTTGGGGAGCTGGATCCTGTTCCTGATCGCCGCCGGCGGGTTCGCCGCGGTGACCCTGGGCCAGCACTTCTCGCGGCTCAAGCGCGGCCTGGTCACCCAGCCGACGCCGATGGTGCTGTTCAAGGTCGGCGCGATCGGCGTGGTCGCCGCGATCGCGACCTATCTGCTGACGCTGAACCGCGCGCCCAACCCGAACATCGTGATCTCCGGCGTCCCGTACGTCGTGCCGATCGTGCTCGGACTGCTGGTGCTCGGCACCTACGTGCTCAACCGCACGCAGTACGGCCGCCACATCTACGCCGTCGGCGGCAACCGCGAGGCGGCCCGCCGCGCCGGTATCAACGTCGAGAAGATCCGCGCTTCGGTCTTCGTCATCTGCTCGGCGGTGGCGGCGGTCGGCGCGATCGTCTACTCGTCGAAGGTCGGTTCGGTCGACCCGCAGGCCGGTGGACTCAACACGCTGCTGTTCGCGGTCGGTGCCGCCGTCATCGGTGGTACGTCGCTGTTCGGCGGCAAGGGCCGGGTCGTCGACGCGGTGATCGGTGGCCTCGTGCTCGCGGTCGTCGAGAACGCACTCGGCCTGTTGAAGCAGTCGGCGGCGGTGGTCAACATCGTCACCGGCCTGGTGCTGCTTCTCGCGGCCACGGTGGACGCGCTGTCCCGGCGCCGCGCGGCTGCGTCGCCGCGCTGAGTCCGCATGGAATGATGAAGTCCGTGACCAGCACACCCGTTGCACGACCCGACGAGGTGCGCAGGCACAACCGCACGACCTTGCTCCGGTTGCTGCACGTCAGCGGCCCGAGCACCAGGGCGACCCTCGCCACCGAGCTGGGGCTCAACCGCAGCACCATCAAGACCCTCGTCGACGGCCTCGCGGAAGCGGGGGTCGTCGAGGAGCGGGTCCCGAGGCCGGGACGAGGGGCGGGCCGCCCCTCGCTCCTGGTCCTGCCGCAGCCGCACGCGGCGGTGGTGCTCGCGGTCGACCTCCAGGTCGAACACGTGGCGATCGCGCTGGTCGGGTTCGGCGGCCAGATCCTCGGGCGCAACAGCTGGAACCTCCGCGGCCGGATGCGGGAGGCCGACGAGGTGATCACGCACGTGATCGAGTCGACCACCGTGCTGGCGGGCGACCTCGGTGTGCAGCCGATCGCCGCGGGGGTGTCCGTGCCCGGCGTCGTCCGCCGGGCGGACGGGCACGTCCACGAGGCGCCCAACCTGCGCTGGACCGACGTGGCGCTGGGGGAACGGCTCGGCGGTGTGCTGCGCATTCCCATCCTGGTCGGCAACGACGCCGAACTCGGCGCCATCGCCGAACATCTGCGCGGCGCCGCGCGGGGCTCGTCCGACGCCGTGTACGTCTCCGCCGACGTCGGTGTCGGGGGAGGGATCATCGCGGACGGTTCGTCGCTGCGCGGCGGCGCGGGCTACGTCGGCGAGATCGGGCACATGGCGATCCGGCCGGGCGGCCGTCCCTGCTACTGCGGGTCCAGTGGCTGCTGGGAGACCGAGGTCGGCGAAGCGGCGCTGTGCCGAGCGCTCGATCTGCCCGAGGACACCCCGCGCGGGGCGATCCTGTTCGAACTGCGCGAACTGGGCCGGGATCCCCACGCGGCCGAGGAGCGGCTCTCGGAGTTCGCGGAATGGCTGACACTGGGCCTGGTGAACGTGGTCAACCTGCTCGGCCCGCAGCTGGTCGTGCTGGGTGACCTGCTCACCGTGCTGCCCGATTCGGTCGTGCGGTCGGTGGCGGCCGAGGTGCGGCGGCGGAGCCTGGTCAGCCGGGCCGTGGGCGGGACGCAGATCGTGAGTTCGGCGCTCGGGGCGGACGTGAAGCTGCTGGGCGCCGCGGAGGCGGCCTTCGAGATGATCCTGGACACGGTTTAGCGCACGAGACCCAAGGCGAAAACAGGGCGGCCGGCGCGCTCCATGGGGGAGCGGCCGGCCGCCGGTGGTCGTGGACTGGTGGGCTACCGCTGAATGTCCGCGGACATTTCCTTGAGCTTCGTCTCGTGTGCGCGGGCGTGGTGACCACAGAAGAGCAACTCGCCACCGGTGCTGAGAATGGCTCGAACTTGTGCCGCAGCTCCACACCGGTCGCATCGGTCGGCAGCGGTCAGTTCGGGGCGGGTGAGCGTCGGTGAAGTCATTGGAGTCTCCCTCCGTCCCGGCACCGGTGGCCCGGTGCCATCGATCCAGCTACGACCACTTCGGCACTGATGCCGGCAACGTTCGTTCCCGGCCCCGCCGTGTTCGTGCTTCCACTCTTCCAGACGTTTGGCGGCCCGCAAGTGTTCCCGCGCGGGTGTCTCGTTTGTCACTGCTAATTACCTCGGATGCCGTAGCGTAATCACGCAACGTGGGAGAAGACTCCCCGGCGAACCGCCTTTTCCCACGTCAGGCACCATGCGGGGGTGGGTATCGCAGTCGTCCGGAACCGCCTTCAGGGCGTGCCGGCGCCGTTCTTGTTCGTTCTCAGCGGAATTTCGATGTACGCCGGTGCGGCCATCGCCGTAGGTCTCTTTTCGGTCGCCTCCCCCGCGGGGGTGGCCTGGCTTCGCTGTCTCGGGGCGGCGGTGGTCCTCCTGGCGTGGCGCAGGCCACCCCGCTCGGCGTGGACCGGGCGCACGTTCCTGCTCGCGGGCGCTTTCGGTGTGGTCACCGCCGGGATGAACGTGCTCTTCTACGAGGCGATCGCGCGGCTACCCCTCGGCACCGCGGTCGCGCTCGAATTCACCGGACCCGTGGTGGTGGCGGCGTTCGGTTCGCGGACCCGCCGGGACGTCTTGGCGCTGCTGCTGGTGGTGGCCGGGGTGGTCGCCATCGCGGACGTCCGGCTCGAAGGCAGCCTGCTCGGCGTGCTGTTCGCGCTCGGCGCGGCGGCCGCCTGGGCCGGGTACATCCTGCTCGGGAAGCGGGTCGCGGTCGGCGGGAACGGGATCGACGGGCTGGCCGTCGGGTTCGCCGTCGGCACCGTGGTGCTGTCGCCGCTGGCGTTCGGCACCGGCGCGGTGTGGGGTTCGCCACGTCTGCTGCTTCTCGGCATCGGGGTGGGTGTACTCGCGACCGTCGTGCCGTACGCGCTCGACCAGGTGGTCCTGCGCAAGGCCGGGCGGGCACGGTTCGCGCTGCTGCTCGCGTTGCTGCCGGTCACGGCGGGGATGATCGGCTTCCTCTGGCTCGGGCAGGTCCCGGCCCTGCCCGAGGCACTCGGCACGCTGGCCGTCGTCGCCGGGGTCGCGCTGCGCTCGCCGGGGAAACGCGATGGCCCGGCGCCTCCCTGAGCGGGATACTGACCAGTCTGTGGCGCTGCGAGCACCGGGAGGACACGTGGCCGGACCGTTCATCATGCGGTCGTGGACGTTCGAAGACTGATGTCCTCCGGAATCGACGGCGACCGGACGGGCCTGTCCGGCCGCCGCTGGCTGCCCGGCGGCGAGCACCTCGTCGCCGTCGCGCGGGCCGAACTCCCGCAGAAGGACGGGCTCGCCGGGCCGTTCACGGCGCTGGCCGCCCTGCGCGCGGCGGGGTTCGACGTCGCGGGCCAGGACGAGGTCGCGGCGCTGGCAGGCACCACACCGGAAGGCTTGGCGCGGGCGATCGGGGCGCTGTCGGGCGGACGCCTGGCCGCGGTGCCCGCCCAAGGGAACCGGTCCCCGCGGTCGTTGTTCATGCTCCTGGCGGCGCTGTGGCGGCTGCCGAGGCTCGCGTTGATCGCGGAGGTCGACCCGGCCGAATTCGGCGCGCACGACACCCCGGCGCGGGCGCTGCTCGACTACCTCGACACGGGCGTCCCGCCGCTGTGGTCGTCCCGCTGGCGTCCGCCGGGCGGGCATTTCGTACTGGCGACCGGCATGCGGATCGGCGCCGAAGGCACCTTGGTGTCCATCATGGACGGTTATCCGTCCTTGGGGGACAACGGGTTGCACGACCAGCCGGTGGAATGGGTGGCCGCGGCGCTGAAGCGGACGCTGGTCGTGGTCGACGACGGCGACGCCGAGGCCGCCGTCGCCGCGATCACGACGGCCGGTTTGTGGAGCTGAGGTCGTCCTTCGCGAAGCGGGAATGCTTGCGGCCGTAGAAGAGATAGATCAGCAGGCCGAGCAGCAGCCACGCGGCGAACCGCAGCCACGTCATCACGTCGAGGTTCAGCATCAGGTAGAAACACGCCAGCGCCGCCACGATGGGCAGGTAGGGCGAGAACGGCACGGTGAACGGGCGCTCCAGGTCCGGGCGCCGCTTCCGCAGCACCGGGACGGCCAGCGCGACGATGATCATCGCCGACAGCGCGCCGATACTGACCATGTCGGCGAGTTCGGAGATCGGCACGAACGCGGCCAGGGCCGCGATCAGCACCGCCCCGGCGATGGTCATCCGGTGCGGGGTGCCCCAGCGCGGATGCGCCGTGCCGAACTTCTTCGGCAGCAGGCCGTCGCGGCCCATCGCGAACCCGATCCTGCCGATCGTCACCAGTTCCACCATCATCACCGACGTCAGCCCGGTGACCGCGCCGAGCGAGATCAGCGCGCCCACCCAATGCTGCCCGACCCGGTCGAAGGCGTCGGCGAGCGGGGCACCCGCGTCGATCTCGGCGAACGGCACCATGCCGGTCAGCACGAGCGAGACCCCGATGTAGAGCAGCGCGCAGACCCCGAGCGCGCCGAGGATGCCGACCCGGAGATCGCGTTTGGGGTTCACGGTCTCCTCGCCGAGGTTGGCGAGCGCCTCGAAACCGGTGTAGGCGAAGAAGACGACGGCGGCGGCCGTCACCATCCCGGCGATTCCGTAGACGGACTGTTCGAGTCCGAGCGCGGCTTGCACGATCGGCTGGTGCAGGGTGCCCGCCGTCTCCGCCGGTGCCTGGGCGGGCGGGATGAACGGGGTGAGGTTCTCGCCGCGGATGTAGAACACGCCGACCGCGAGGATCAGCACGCATACCGCGACCTTGACCAGCACGAGCAGATTCGTCACCCGCGCCGACTCCTTGATCCCGAGGACGGCGATCACGGTCAGCACGGCGATGATCGCGACCGCGCCTATGTTCACCTTCGCGTCTTCGCCGAACCAGTCGGGGGAAAGCCCCATCAGATTCGCGAGATAGCCGGACCAGCCGCGCGACACGACGGCCGCGCCGAGGGCGAACTCGAGCAGCAGATCCCAGCCGATGATCCAGGCGAAGGTCTCGCCGAGGGTGGCGAAGGCGTAGGTGTAGGCGCTTCCTGCCGTCGGCACGCTGGAGGCCAGTTCGGCGTAACAGAGGGCGGCCATCCCGGCCACGACGGCGCCGAGCACGAACGACAACGTGACCGACGGGCCCGCGTGGGATTTCGCCTCGACCCCGGCGAGGGTGAAGATGCCGGTGCCGATGATGATGCCGACGCCGAATCCGATCAGGTCGCGCCCGTGCAGGCGGCGTTTCAGCTCACCCGAATCCTGCCGTTTCAGGACCTCGTCCACGTCCAGAGTTCGCCGCATGAAGGCTCACGCTAGAAGATCGCCGCCCACCTCGCAGATCGGTGGAAGCCTTCACCCCTCCAGCACGACGCCGTTCTCCTGCGCGAGGATCGCCGCCTGCACCCGCGACCGCAGTTCCAGTTTCGTCAGCACCCGCGAAACGTGCGTCTTCACCGTGGTCTCGCCGATGTGCAGCCGCGTCCCGATCTGCGCGTTGGACAGGCCGCCGCCCAGGCAGGCCAGTACTTCGCGCTCGCGTTCGGTCAGGTCTTCGAGCCCGTCGGGGACGAGAGAAGGTTCGCGGGTCCCGGCGGCGAACGCGGCGATGAGCTTCCGTGTCACCTGCGGGGCGAGCACTCCTTCGCCCGCGGCGACCAGCTTCACCGCCTCGATCAGCCGTGACGCCTCCACCGACTTCAGCAGGAAGCCGGCCGCGCCCGCCCGCAGCGCGGCGTGGACGTACTCGTCGAGATCGAAGGTGGTCAGCACGAGGACTTCGCACAACCCCTCCGCGGTCAGTTCCCGCGTGGCCGCGATGCCGTCGACACCGGGCATGCGCACGTCCATCAGCACGACGTCCGGTTTCAGCGCCTTCGCCTGCCGGACGGCGGTGGCGCCGTCCGCGGCCTCGCCGACCACCTCGATGCCCTCGGCGTTGCCGAGGATCATCATCAACCCGGCACGGATCGCGCCGTGGTCGTCGGCGACCAGCACCTTGATGTTCCCGTCGCTCAAGACCCCTCCAGAGGCAGTTCGGCGCGGACCAGCCAGCCACCGCCGGACGGCCCGGCGGCGAGAGTGCCGCCCACCGCGGCGGCGCGTTCCCGCATGTTCAGCAGGCCGAGTCCGGTCCCGCCGTCGTCACCCGAGCCGGAGCCGGGACGGAGATCGTTGCGCACTTCGACGGTGAGTATGCCTCCGTCGGCGCGGATGTCGAGCACGGCCCGCCCGCCCGCGGCGTGCTTGGCCGCGTTGGTGAGCGCCTCCTGCGCGATCCGGTACGCGGTCAGGTCGACCGCGGCGGGGAGGTGGGGCGATTGGTCCGGTACGGAACCGATCTCGACCTCCAGCCCGCTCGCCCGCGCCGATTCGACCAGTTTGGACAGTTCGGCCAGCCGGGCGGGCGCGGTCGGCTCGATCTCGGTGTCCCCTGTGGAGGGATCCGCGCGCAGCAGCCCGATCATCGCGCGCATCTCGTCCAGCGCGCTCACGCTGTTCTCCCGCACCGATTCCAGGACCTTCCTGGACAGTTTCGGGTCGGCGGTGGCCATCGACAGCGCGGCCTCCGACTGGATCGCGATCGCCGAGAGATGCCCGGCGATGACGTCGTGCAGATCCCGCGCCATCTTCGAGCGTTCCCCCGCCACAGCGGCCTTCCGGTCCAGTTCGCCGATCGTGGCCAGCTGGACCGCGTTCGCCCGTTCGCTTTCGGCGATGTCCCGCTGCTGACGGACGTTGGCCGCCCACCACACCGGGGTGACCAGGAACGGCAGGAGGGCGAACGCGGCGAGGACCGCCGTGCGCCACTGTGCGGAGAAGATGAGCGCCAGGCAGACCACCGCGATGGTGCCGATCGCCGCGACGCCGATCATCAGCCTGCTGGTGCGCCGCGAACCGTAGAGCGTCGTCGCGTAGAGGAAATCGGTGAAGACGATGAGGATCGGGAGCGAGGGACCGAACGCGACGTCGACGGCGAGCACGGCCAGCGCGCAGATCAGCGCCAGCGGGATCTTGCGGCGCAACATCTCCAGGCCGCACAGCACGGTCAGTTCGCTCAGCCGGATCCACAGTGGCGTTTCGTCGGGGCCCGCCAGCAGCACCTGCATCCCGCTCACGTAGACCAGCACGCCGAGGACCCACGTGCCGAAGGCGATGACGAGGTCCTGTTTCCATTCGGCGAGGTGGTTCAGACGCGGGACGAACGTGGGCACCCGTCCATCCCAGCACACCGGGACGCGCCGCGGGGTCCTACTAACTGATGACGGTGATCTCGTGCCGTACGCCGACGCGGAATCCCCGGGCCGCGAGACAGACTCGGACCGTGAACAAGATCTGGGACTTCATCGCGGAAAACCCCATGGCGGCCGTGGTCGCCGGAGGGGAGATCGGTTTCTGGGTCGCCATCGTCGCCGGCCTCGTGGCCCGCTATCTGCTCAAGCTGAAGCGGACGAGCGTCGTGCTGCTGCTCCTGACCCCGGTGATCGACCTCGTCGTGCTGGTCGCGACGGTCATCGACCTGCGCAACGGCGCCACGGCGAACTTCGTGCACGGCCTCGCCGCGGTGTACCTGGGCTTCAGCGTGGTGTTCGGGCATTCGATGATCAAGTGGGCCGACGTGCGGTTCGCCCACCGGTTCGCGGGCGGGCCTCCACCGCCGCCCAAGCCGCGGGGGCGGGAGAAGCTGCGCGCCGAATGGCGTGACTGGTTCAAATGCGTGCTGGCCTGCGGGCTGGCCGCGGGGGTGCTGCTCCTGCTGATCTTCATGGTCGGCGACACCGAGCAGGTCGATCCGTTGTGGGGCTGGCTGCCGAGGCTGGGGGTCGTGACGGCCATCTGGTTCGCCACCGGGCCGCTGTGGCAGGAACTTTCACCCAAGGGCGACAGGGTCGAGGAAGGGGCGCGACGATGATCGAGCTGCTGGGAATCCTGTTGCTGGTGCAGGGCGGCGGCGGGCTGATCAACCGGTTGCTGGGCAGCACCGATCCGAGCTGGTTCGTGCAGCTCCACCTGCTCCCGCCGGGGACGCACGTGGTGGCGAGCGCGCTGATGGTGGCCGCGGGCGTGGGGGTGCTGTTCGGCGAGCGTGCCCGCAAGCAGCGCCGCCGGTCAGAGTGAGACGAGCACCTGCAGGACGCCGAGGACGATGGTGACGACCGTCAGCACGACGGTCACCACGGTGAGCCGCGTGACCCGCGCGCTCACCGTGCTCTCGTAGGCGTACCGGGTCTCCTCGTCCATCGCTTCGGCCTGGCGGTCGAGCTGGGCGATGATCCGCTCCACGCCCATGCTGGTGACCAGGCGGCGTTCCAGCGAATCGATCTCGGGCGGGAGCACCGAATGCAGCATTTCGAGGATGTCGTCGAGCGAGCCCCGGAGCAGCCGGGTGCGGTTCGGCGACTTCTTTTCCTCCGTCAGCGCCCGCATTTCCCGCTGGGCGGTGCGCAGCCACTGATCGGCCAGCGCCATCCGGATCAGGACCCGTTCGAGGATGAAGAGCATCCCGTGGTCGAGCCCGCCGACGTCGCTGTCGATGCCGAAGTACGGTTCGGCCGCGCCGAACGGGCCGCGCATCAGCTCGTCCTGGTGCTCGACGTAGTCGGAATCCTTGCTGTTGAGGCAGACGATCCCGCCCGCCATCGTGTAGGCGGAGACGAACGAGCGCGTGCCCCACGACGGGCCGAGCGCGTCCCTGGCGACCTCGCGGGGCACGAACCGCCAGCCCTCGTCGCTGGTCGCCAGTCCGTAGAACGGCCGGGGATCGGCGGCGACCCGCTGGGCGGGCGGATGTCCGTCGTGGGACCGCAGTTCGACGCACCAGCCCTTGCGGCTGAGCCCCTCGGTCAGGCCGCAGCCCTTGGTCAGGTCTTCGAAGATGTGGGTGACGGCCTTGAGCAGCGAGGGGAAGGACTTCTCCCCGTAGCCGCCGTGCAGCCCGTTCTCCTCGTTCGCCGTCTCGCGGCCTTGAAGGCTCTGCAGGACGGCGATGGCGAGGTCGAACTCGGCGGCGGGTCCGGCCGCCCCGCCGGTGATCGTGGTCGCGAGGATCAGCGTCATCGCGTGATAGGCCGGATGCCAGGTGACGACGAGTTCGCACGGCAGGCTGACCGCGCCGATGCGAATCGACAGCCGGGAGCCGCCGGTGCGTTTGCGCAGCACCCGGCGTCGCGGCGGCTCCGAGTAACTGGCCAGGAAGTTCTCCGCGGCCGTCCACTCCTCGCCGAGTTTCCCGTCGAGGTGAACCAGCCGCCCTCGGTCGCGGCCGCCGTCCAGGACCTTCTCCGCCTCGCGCTCGGACAGGGGGACCGCCCAGGCGAAAGTGAGGAGCACCGCGGTCATGCGGGTTCGCGGCGCAGCAGGGTGATCAGGTCCCGGCCGAGATGACGGCGGAGCGGGCCGGAGGCGTTGACCAGTTCGTCGCGGTCGATGTGCTCGTCGGCCGGACCGAGATCGTCGAGGACGTGGTACGTCCACTCCCACCCGGTGCGCCAGCCCGCTTCGGCCGCGTCGGCGGCGACCTCCTCCGGGTCGAGGTAGCGCACCGGGAGCGCCGGGCCTCCGTCGCGTAGCGCTTTGTCGAACTCTTCGCGCGGCACACGGCGCGAGCGGACCTCGCCGCCGGCTTCGACGCTGTCGAGACTGAACGCGCCCCGCCCGATCGGCGACCGGCTGTAGGCCAGCACCAGGGCGCCGCCGGGCGCGGTGACCCCGGCCAGCCGCCGCAGAATCGGCGCGACGTCCGACGTCGGCACGTGCTGGACGACGTGACTGCACAGAACGAGGTCGTACGGTCCCCCGTCCAGTTCGGTGATCGGCGAGACGGCGAAGGACAACTCGGTGTCCTCGACGACGGTCTCGCGTGCCTTGGCCAGCCTGTCCGGGTCCGGGTCCGCGGCGGTGACGCGCGCGGAGAACCGGGCGAGCCAGGGGAGGAGGCGGCCCTCGCCGCAGCCGGCGTCGAGCGCCTTGACCCCTTCGCGTGGGCCGAGGATCGAGGTGAGCTGTTCGGCGACCTTCCCGAGCGCGCGGTCCTCGCTGGCCGCCCAGTAGCCGTCGTAGGGTTCGTGCCGTCGGATGAACATCCCGGTGACGTGGTCGCCGGTGTCCGGGTAGCGATAGCTCTCGGTCAGCACAGTCGCGAATATAGCCCGGATTCGCGGATTCTCCGAGTTTCCGTGTCCTGACGCGGTTTGTATCGAACGTATGCGCGCGACCGGAAGGCTCGCGGCATGAAGAGGCTGGGACTTCTCGCTTCACTCCTGCTGGTTTTCGCGCTCATCCCCGGGGTCGCGTCCGCCGCGGCCGCCTTCCCGAAGATGGACTCGGCCACGGTCGACGGTTTCCGCTGGACGTCCGGTTCGACCTTCGGCACCTACGGCACGCGGATCGCCGCGCTGGAGAAACACCTCCCGCCGAAGGCCCTGCCGGACATCCTGGCGGCGGCCAACCGGAAGGCACGGCCGCTGTGCCACGCCACCTATCTCGCGGCGGCACTGAACCCGGCGGGATTCTGCTGGGAGGACGCAGGAGACGACAAGACCAACGACTGGATCCCGCAGGGACTGACCGGCTCCGGCGACGCCGACGCGGTGACCGGGAAGGTCGGCGGCAAACGGGTCGTGGCGACGTCCTGGCACACTCCCGGCGACACCATGGTCCGGCTGTCCTTTGTGGACGCCACTGGGCTGGGATACCGGCACGTGCTGCTCGTCGAACCGACGTCGAACGACAATTTCGCCGTCGTGCAAGGACATGGGCACGGGATGACCTGGATCGGGAACCGGCTGTTCGTCGCGACCACCGGGGGAGTGGTGCGGGTCTTCGACACCACGCACTTCTGGAAGGTCGACGACAGCCTTGGCGTCGTCGGCAAGGGACCGGACGGCAAGTACCACGCGGCGTTCTACGACTACGCGATGCCGCAGATCGGCGCGTACTGGTACCCGGGAGGCGGAAGCTGCACCACCGCGATCGGGACCCGGCCGTGTCTGTCGACGATGTCCTTCGACCACGGCGACGGCTCGATCGTCACGTCGGAACACGTGTCCGACGCCGCCGGGAGCCGGGTACTGCGATGGCCGTTCGACCGCGCGACCGGTCTGCCCAAGCTGTCGGCCGACGGCACCGTGCACGCGAAGGAAGGGTTCGTGTCGCCGGTGTGGGGCATGCAGGGAGCCGTGGCGCGCAACGGGTATTTCGTGATGACCGGCGTGTGTCCCGAGTACGCCGGGGTGGCCGGGGATCATCCGTCGTGCCTGCACGGCGGGGTCGGCGGCACGTCGACGTCGCGGCTGAGCGGCCGGGCGCCGGTGAACTCGCAGAACCTGTCGTACTGGCCGGCGACAGGGGAGCTATGGCTGATGAACGAACAGCTGCGGGAGCGGGTGACCGTGCACGTCCCGTGGGCGACCCTGACTGGCCGGCCCTGAGCGGAACTCGCGTGACCAGAGCCGGAACTCGCGTGATCAGAGCCGGAACTCGCGTGATCAGAGCCGGAACTCGCGTGATCAGAGCCGGAACTCGCGTGACCAGAGCCGGAACTCGCGTGATCAGACGCCGCACACCCGAGTTCGGCGCTCAATCACGCGAGTCCCGTGTCTGATCACGCGAGTCACGGGTCCCAGCGGGTGGCCCGCGGATGGCACCGGACGCGAAAAACCCCGCCACCGAAACGGTGACGGGGTCTTCCGTGAACCCTGGGCTCAGTCCAGGTAGTCGCGCAGCACCTGCGAACGCGACGGGTGACGCAGCTTCGACATCGTCTTCGACTCGATCTGCCGGATGCGCTCACGGGTCACCCCGTACACCTGGCCGATCTCGTCGAGCGTGCGCGGCTGACCGTCGGTGAGGCCGAACCGCAGCCGCACCACACCCGCCTCACGTTCGGACAGCGTCTGCAGCACCGACTGGAGCTGGTCCTGCAGCAGCGTGAACGACACCGCGTCGACCGCGACGACGGCCTCGGAGTCCTCGATGAAGTCACCGAGCTGCGAGTCACCCTCGTCGCCGATGGTCTGGTCGAGCGAGATCGGCTCGCGGGCGTACTGCTGGATCTCGAGGACCTTCTCCGGGGAGATGTCCATTTCCTTGGCGAGCTCTTCGGGGGTGGGCTCGCGACCGAGGTCCTGCAGCAGTTCGCGCTGTATGCGGCCGAGCTTGTTGATGACCTCGACCATGTGCACCGGGATACGGATGGTGCGGGCCTGGTCGGCCATCGCGCGGGTGATCGCCTGACGGATCCACCAGGTGGCGTACGTGGAGAACTTGTAGCCCTTGGTGTAGTCGAACTTCTCGACCGCGCGGATCAGACCGAGGTTGCCCTCCTGGATCAGGTCCAGGAACGCCATGCCGCGGCCGGTGTAACGCTTGGCCAGCGAGACCACGAGCCGGAGGTTCGCCTCCAGGAGGTGGTTCTTCGCCCGTTCACCGTCGCGCACGATCCACTTGAGGTCGCGTCGCATCTGGGTGACGAGCTTCTCGCCCTCCTCCTCGGCGTTGCGGACGCGCTCGGCGGCGTAGAGCCCGGCCTCGATGCGCTTGGCGAGCTCCACCTCCTCCTCGGCGTTCAGCAGGGCGACCTTGCCGATCTGCTTGAGGTACGCGCGGACCGAGTCGGCCGAAGCGGTGAGCTCGGCGTCCTTGCGGGCCTGGCGCAGCGCCTCGGACTCTTCCTCGTCCCAGACGAAGTCCGGGTTGTCGGAAGACTTCCCGGCGTTCTTGTCGGTCGACGTGCGGCGCCCGCGGGCGGGCGTCTCTTCGACGTCCTCGTCGGACTCCGCGTCCTCTTCCGTCTCCTCGGTGACGGAAGCGTCGACGACGTCCACCTCGACCTCTTCGAGGTCGGACAGATCCGGGGTCTCGAGGTCGGCCTCGTCGAGGTCGCCGGGACCGTCTTCCGGGTCGCCGTCTTCGGTCTTCGCACTCTTGGTGCTGGGTTTCTTGGCCGGAGCCTTCTTCGCCGGGGCCTTCTTCGCGCCGGCCGCCTTGGCGGCGGTCTTGCGCGCCGCGGGCTTCGCCGCGTCGGTGGCTGCCTCGTCGGCCGGCTCGCCGGCTGCGGTCGCTGTCTTCGTCCCGCTTCGGGTTGCGGTTCTTGCGGCTGCCACTTACGCCCTTTCGCAGCGGTCGATCATGACGAGCCGAGGCGTGATGGTCTCGGCTGCCTCAAACTTCGGGGAACACCCCTCGGCCTGCGGTTTCCCTCGTTCTCGTGGGTGCCGCCGCCGTGGGCCGTGTTCCATTGTAACGACGATACGTGACAGCGTCGCGGCGCGGACCACCACCCGGCGGGCGCGACACGCCGTGCGACCCGCCGAAGTGACATCCGTGGCGCGGATGTCACCGTGGGCGCGTCAGTGCTCGATGCCCTCCACCGCGGCGGCCGCCGCGCCGACGATGCCCGCGTTGTTCTGCAACGACGCGACGATCACCGGTGTGCG
Source organism: Amycolatopsis decaplanina DSM 44594 (assembly GCF_000342005.1). Lineage (GTDB taxonomy): Bacteria > Actinomycetota > Actinomycetes > Mycobacteriales > Pseudonocardiaceae > Amycolatopsis > Amycolatopsis decaplanina. The sequence continues at coordinate 88,963 of NZ_AOHO01000071.1, read as the reverse complement.
GATGTCCAGCAGCGGAACCCATTTGTGCGACTTCTTGCTGACCCCGCCGCCGACGATGAACAGATCCGGCCAGATCAGGTTTTCCAGCACGGAGAGATACCTGTTCACCCGTTCCGCCCATTCGGGATACGAGAGATCCTCGTTGTCCTTCACCGACGCCGCGGCCTTCTTCTCCGCGTCGAAACCGTCGACCTCGATGTGGCCGAACTCGGTGTTGGGCACGAGCTTGCCGTCCTGGAAGACAGCGCTGCCGATGCCGGTGCCGAAGGTCAGCAGCGCCGTCACGCCGCGCCGCGCGATCGGGTCGCCCCAGCGGATCTCGGCCATTCCGGCGGCGTCCGCGTCGTTGAGCATCGCGATGTCGTCCACGCCGCGGCCGAGGCGCTTGGCGAACAGGGCGTCGGCGTCGGTGCCGATCCACTTGTGGTCGATGTTGGCCGCGGTGTGCGCGACGCCCTTCTTGACCACCGCGGGCAGCGTGACGCCCACCGGGCCGTCCCAGCCCGCCTGGCCGGTGATCTCGGCGACGACGTCCGCCACCGCCTCGGGGGTCGACGGCTTCGGCGTGTCGATGCGGATCCGGTCGCCGATCAGCTGTCCCTGCGCCAAGTCGACCAGCGCGCCCTTGATCCCGCTGCCGCCGATGTCGATACCGAAACCTCGGGTCGCCTCCACCACGGACGTGGTCCCTTCTCGCACGATTCAGAAGCCTGCCTCGGAGACTTTAACCGGATGTGGTGACATGACGGACGTGGGAGTTGACGAGACGTTGCTGAAGAGTGTCGCCGAGCGTGTCGCGGGCGAGGCTGCCGAGCTGGTCCACGAGGCCTGGACCGGGATGAACGCGGGCCGCGAGGTGCGGGTGGACACCAAATCCGCCGACACCGACGTGGTGACCGCGGTGGACCACGAGTCGGAACGGCTGGTGCGCGCACGGCTCGCCGAACTGCGCCCGGACGACGCCGTGCTCGGCGAGGAGGGCGGCGGGATCGCCGGTGACGGGGTGACCTGGGTGGTCGACCCGATCGACGGCACGGTGAACTTCCTCTATGGGCTGCCGTGGTTCGCCGTGTCGGTGGCCGCGCAGGTCGGCGGGGTGTCGGTGGCGGGCGCCGTCGTCGAACCGGTCAGCGGGCGCCGCTGGACCGCCGCGCGCGGGCAGGGCGCGTTCCTCGACGGGCGGCCGCTGTCGGTCAACGCCCCGGAGCGGCTCGACCTGACGCTCGTCGGCACCGGATTCGCCTACAAGGTGGAACGGCGGACGAAACAGGCCCGGTTCGTCGCGGAACTGGCGACCCGGGTGCGGGACGTCCGGCGCAACGGGGCCGCCTCGCTCGATCTGTGCGCGGTCGCCGCGGGCTGGCTGGACGCCTACGTCGAACACGGCCTCGGCCACTGGGACTGGGCCGCGGGGGCGCTCATCGCCGCCGAGGCGGGCGCCCACGTGTCCCTTCCCGGGGAGGACGCCGAACTCGGGCCGGACGCGACCTTCGCGGTGGCGCCGTCGATCGGGGCTCCGTTGCGTCAGGCGCTGATCGACTCGGGTGTGGGCGCGATCTGAGGGTTCAGCAGGGGGTTTCGCGGGCGGCCTTCAGCAGCGCCTGGTCGATCACCGGGGCACCGCCGCCCGCCGACTGCTCGCCGCCGCCGCTGCCCTGCTGCGCCTTCGACCACCGCGTGAGCTGGTCGAGGACCTGGCGCGCCTCCGCCTTCGGGCGGATGTCGCCGAGCAGGGTGCCGGTGGTGAGCGTGACCGAAGCGTCCTTGCGGTTGTCCTTGACCAATTCCGCGCACGGGACCACGAGGCTCAGCGTGCGGGCCGCGGCGGCGCCGTTCTCGCCGAAGCGGATCTGGCCGCGGCACTTGGCTTCGGCGTTCTTGTAGGCCGGGTCGACGTCCGGCTCGAGAATCTGGGTGAAGCCGAGTTCCCGGAGCGTGCTGGTGGCGATGCCGCCCTGGCCGCGGACCTGGGAACCGTTGAGCACCTGGACGGCGACCTTGTCCGGCGGGACCGGCGCGCGGTCGTCGAGTCCGTTGTGCGCCAGCGGCGTGTAGGTGACACCCTGCGGCGGGAGGGGCGGCGGATCGCAGCGGACCTTGGCATCGACGTCGGCGTTGCTCGCCACGACGTTCACCCAGACGATGACCGCGCCGAGTGCCATCACCCCGATGACGATGAGCGCGGGCAGCGGCTTGTGCTTGCGATACGGCCTCGCCCCGCGGTCCCCGATGCCGTTCCCCGACGCCACCTGCCAGTCCCTTCCCCAAAGCCCGGATCCCCGGACGGTGCTTCATCTCACCATCGTGTCCGATCAGCCTATGCGTTGCGGCGAAGGCGATCGGCGCGGGCCTCCGGATAGCACCACGCGACGACCACTCCGGGCAAGCAGCCGAGCCCAAGGGGTGAGGTACCCGACGCGGGGGCAACCCATTCGGACGACAGGCGTCTTGACAGCAGGGTTCCCCCTGTTGGGTGACGTAATCCCGTCAATGTCTGACTCGTTGCAGAGCCGGTATCGACGTGAGCTACCCTTCGCGGGCTCAGGCGGCAGTAAGAGGCGCAAAAGAGAGACCTCGCTCACTGCCCAGCCGGGCACAAACAGGGGCGCTGGGACGTTAACCAGCGGCACGAAGGACTCACGAGCCGCGGGCTCGCGGGTCCGGGCCATCTGACATCGAAAGCATCGCAGGGGTGAGGGACTAATGGCGACCGACTACGACGCTCCGCGCCGCAGCGAAGCCGACGAGCTGGCCGAAGACTCGTTGGAAGAGCTGAAGGCAAGGCGTAACGAAAACCAGTCCGGCGTCGTGGACGTCGACGAGGACGCGACCGCCGAGAACTTCGAGCTGCCGGGCGCGGACCTCTCCGGACTTTCCGGGGAGGACCTGACCGTCAAGGTCGTGCCCAAGCAGGCCGACGAGTTCACCTGCTCCGTCTGCTTCCTGGTGCACCACCGGAGCAGGCTGGCGGAGGAGAGTGGCGGACGGCTCATCTGTCGCGACTGCGCCTGAGCCCACGGGCACAGGGGACGGCGCGACAGGGGGCTTAGGGGTCAACAGGAATAAGGGGGTCGGCCGGATGGCCGGCCCCCTTTCCTTTGAAGCACGAGCCTTTGTCTAGGACTTCGAGGCGGGGTGGCGGAGCAGCGCGGCCACCTTCTCCGGATGCCGGGTGCTGAACAGCCAGTACGGCGTCGGGTCGTCCGGGTCGGTGAGCCAGACCCGCACGACCGGGCCGACCCAGCCCCGGTGCAGCACGAAGGCCGCCGGATCGGCGTCGCGGCCGAGCGCCTTGCGCTTCGCTTCCTTGTCGATGACGTCGACGTCGCCGACGAACTTGAGCGGCAGGTGCGCGTCGCGCAGCCACAGCTCCGGCTCGGCGCCTCCGGTCACCTTCACCTTCGACCGGCCGAGCGAGAGCATCAGCGCGATCACCGCGGGGATCAGCACCACGTACGGCAGCCACCCGCGGAGCCCGGGATAGCCCATGTCGATCTCCGCCGCCAGCAGCCCGCCGCCCAGCAGCGGCAACGGCCAGCCCCACCAAGGGACGTAGAGCCGCTCTGAATGCTTGACGGCGCCGCCTTCGGCCGCGTTCACGCTTTCACCCACGCGTTCAGGGTAGTCTCGCCGCCCGTGTCCACCGTTCAGGTACTGCTTTCCCGGATCGATCCTTCGGTCCCCCTCCCCGCCTACGCGCGCCCCGGCGACGCGGGCGCCGACCTCGTCACCACCTCGGATCTCGTACTCGCGCCCGGCGAACGCGGGGTGGTCGGAACGGGTGTCGCGATCGCGCTGCCGCCCGGCTACGCGGGCTTCGTCCACCCGCGCTCGGGTCTCGCCGCCCGTGTCGGCCTCTCGGTCGTCAACACCCCGGGCACGATCGACTCCGGGTACCGCGGTGAGATCCGCGTCTGCCTGATCAACCATGATCTCTCCGAGAAGGTCGTGCTCACCCGCGGCGACCGGATCGCGCAGCTGGTCGTGCAACGGGTCGAACAGGCGGAGTTCGTCGAGGTCGCCGAACTCGAGCCGTCCGAGCGCGGCGAGGGAGGGTATGGCTCCACGGGCGGACACGCCACACTGGGAGCCGGAGCCAGGGAAGGGACGGAGAACTAGTGGGGATTTTCGGACGCAAGCGCGCGGCGAAGCCGAGCGGACGGCACGCCGCGCCGGAGGTCGAGGAGCGTCCCGGTGTCACCGACGCCGCCGACGAGGAGATCGAGCCGCAGCTGTCGGAGACCTCCGACGGCCCCTTCGACCTCGCCGACGCGCCCGAGGACGGCATCCCGCGGATCGACCTCGGTTCGGTGAAGGTGCCGGTGCCCGACGGTTCGCAGGTCCAGGTCGAGATGGACCCGGAGAGTGGCGGTGTCCGCGCGGTGCACGTCGTCACCGAACAGGGCCAGATCACCGTCAGCGGTTACGCGGCGCCGCGGTCCGGTGGGCTGTGGAAGGACGTCAGCACCGAGCTCACCGAACAGCTGCGGGCCGACGGCGCCAAGGTCTCGGTCGGTATGGGGGAGTGGGGGCTGGAGCTGTCCGCGATCGTCGGCGACGTCGCGCTGCGGTTCGTCGGGGTCGACGGCCCGCGCTGGATGCTCCGCGGCGTCATCGCCGGGCCGCAGTCGCAGGCGTCGCAGGCGCCCGCCGTGCTGCGGGAGATCGTGCGGCACACCATCGTCGACCGCGGGGACGCGCCGATGCCGGTCCGCACCCCGCTGACCATCACGCTGCCCGACGCCGTCGCGCAGCACATCGCCGAGCAGCAGGGCTAGCGCGCTTTCAGCCAGGCCAGCACGGTCGCCCGGCCCAGGGATTCCCGGTCCGCGCCGAGGGCGGTGAGCGTCGACTCGCCGACCTCGGCGCGCGGCAGGGCGTCCGCCCACGCGCGGGCGACCTCCACCGGGTGGATCGGATCGTCCACGCACGCGCCGATCCCCGCGGGTACGTCGAGGCCTTTCAGATCCTCGAGTGCCGGGGCGGGATGGGACGCCGCCGTCCGCAGGCTCGCCGCCAGCCCGGCACCGTGCCGCCGCCACGCGCGGCCGAGTTCCGCCGAAAGCCACTCCGGGACACCGTCGGAGGATTTCGCCAGCGCGCCGTCGACCCCGTTTTCGGCCACCAGATCCGCTGACAGCCGCGCGGCGAGCGACGCTGGTGCTCGCCCGGCCGGGCCGTTCCAGGCCGGGAGCGCGGCCAGCAGGCCGGTGCAGCGGCCCGGATTGCGCGCCGCCCACTCCGCCGACAGGTGCGCGCCGAACGAGATGCCGCCGACGAGCAGCGGACCGTGCTCGCCGGCCAGCCTGTCCAGCTCCTCGAGATAGCCGTCCGCGAGACGCTCGCCAGGAGGTGGCGGCGGGGCGATCAACCGGATGCCGAGCGCCCGCAGCGGACCGGAGAACACGCCGCGCACGAACACTTCGTCGGACCCGGTGCCGGGGAGTACTACGGCCGTCGTAGGCGGAATAGCGGAGGTCACGTTGCGATCTTCTCCCAAACCCGTTGTCCTGGTCCGAGCACAGTTACGCTGGATTACGCACGGGCCGTTCAAGTCGGGGGCCCCGGAGCACAGGAGCACCGTTATGCCCGCCAAAGACGGCGGCTACTTCAGCCGGCTGGTCCGCAAGCTGACCAGCGACGTCGAGGATCTCGACGCCGACGATCTGTCCGAAAAATCCGAGGCCGGCGGAGCGCAGCGCGCCTGCGACTGCCGGTCGGGTCAAGAGGTGACGGTGCTCGGCAGACTCCGCAGCGTGGAACTCTGCCCGACCAACGAGGCCGCGACGTTGCAGGCCGAGTTGTTCGACGGCACACAGGGTGTGACGCTAATCTGGCTCGGACGCCGCCGGATCCCCGGGATCGAACCCGGGCGAACCATCAAGGTGCGCGGCCGGATGGCCGAACGTGATGGTCAGAAGGTGCTTTACAACCCCTATTACGAACTTCAGAGCCCTGTGAGTTGATCCCGCATCGTGACTGAACCCGTCGGCGGCGAAGAGAAGACCGAAGACAAGAAGCCCCAGCCCACCCTGTTGGAACAGATGGGCGGGTTGTCCGGACTGTTCTATTCCTCGCTGCCGGTCATCGTGTTCGTCATCGCGAACGCGATCTTCGGGCTCATGGTGGGGATCTGGGCCGCCGTGGGCAGCGCGGTGGCGATCACCGTGCTGCGGATCGTCCGCAAGGAGCCGCTGCAGCCCGCGATCTCCGGGTTCTTCGGCGTCGCGATCGCGGCGTTCATCGCCTACCGGACGGGTTCGGCCAAGGGTTTCTTCCTGTTCGGCATCTGGACGAGCCTGGTCTACTGCGGTGTCTTCGTCCTGTCGATCGTCGTCCGATGGCCACTCGCCGGCGTGGTGTGGAACGCGCTCAACGGCAGCGGCCACGCCTGGCGCAAGGACAAGAAGTCGCTGATCGCCTATTCGATCGCGACCGGCGCCATGGCGCTGATCTTCGGCGCCCGGTTCGTCGTGCAGCGCTGGCTGTACGACGAGGACTACACCGGCTGGCTGGCCTTCGCGAAGATCGCGATGGGATACCCGCTGTACGCCCTCGGCCTGCTCGCCGTCGTCTGGGCGGTGCGGCGGTCGGACAAGNCCCCCCCCGCCTCGGAGAATTAATATCCCAGCGCGGTCCGGATCTCCGGTTCCACGTCCGACGTCGCCACGAACAGCAGCTCATCACCCGGCTCCAGCGGGTCCTCGGGCTGCGGCACGATCACCCGGTCCCCGCGCAGGATCGTCACCAGCGCCGCGTCACGCGGCAGGTTGATCTCGCTGACCGCCTTGCCCGCCAGCGGCGTCTCCTCCGGCAGGGTGAGTTCGACGAGGTTCGCCTGGCTCTGCCGGAACGTCATCAGCCGCACCAGATCGCCGACGCTCACCGCCTCCTCGACCATCGCCGCGAGCATCCGCGGGGTCGACACGGCGACGTCGACGCCCCAGGCGTCGTTGAACAGCCATTCGTTGGCCGGGTTGTTCACCCGCGCCACCACCCGCCGCACCGCGAACTCGGTCTTCGCCAGCAGCGACACCACCAGATTCGCCTTGTCGTCACCGGTCGCGGCGATCACGACGTCGCACTGCTCGATCCCGGACTCCTCGAGGATCGACACCTCGCACGCGTCGCCCAGCACCCAGTCCGCCTGCTCCACGGTATGCGGCTCGAACTGGTCGGCTTCGCGCTCGATGAGCATCACCTGGTGACGACCGTCGATCAGCTCCGCGGCGATGGACCGGCCGACCGCGCCGGCCCCGGCGATCGCGACCCGCATCAGTTCTCCTCTTCCGGTTCGCGAGCGGCGACGCTGGTCACGTCGCTGACGGTGCCCGATTTCGCGGCGACGTACACGACGTCGTCGGCCTGGATCACGGCCTTGGTGTCGGGCAGCACGGCGGTACCGAACCGCATGATGAACGCGACGCGCGCGCCGGTGTTGTCCTGCAGATCGCGCACGCTGTGCCCGACCCAGCCCTCGTGCAACGGCAGCTGCAGGAGCGCCACGCTGCCCGACGGGTCCCGCCACTCCGAGGCGACGCCGTCGGGGAGCAGGGTGCGCAGGAACCGGTCGGTCGTCCACGGCACGGTCGCCACGGTCGGGATGCCGAGCCGTTCGTAGACCGCCGCGCGCTTGTGGTCGTAGATCCTGGCGACGACCTTGTCGACGCCGAAGTTCTCCCTGGCCACCCGCGCCGAGATGATGTTGGAGTTGTCGCCGCTGGACACCGCCGCGAAGGCACCCGCGCGTTCGATCCCGGCCTCGATCAGCACCTGCCGGTCGAATCCGACGCCGACCACCTGCTGACCGTGGAAATCACTGCCGAGCCGCCGGAACGCCTGCTGGGTCTTGTCGATGACGGCGACTTCGTGCCCCAGCCGCTCCAGCGCCGCGGCAAGGGATGCGCCGACCCGGCCGCATCCCATGATCACCACGTGCACGCCCTGCCTCCTTCGTCGTCGGACGTTCACCCGTCCGCAGGTACCCAGACACACCAGCGCCGAACCTACCGTGCGTGCCATTGGCTACTCCACCTTCCTCCCCACCGCCACCCTCAACGGAGACGCTGCGCGCCGCCGTTACTCTTCGGTGGTGTCGAAGTTCCCGACCGTATTGAAGCGGCTCGTCCTCGGACGTCCATTCCGGAGTGACCGCCTCTCGCATACGCTGCTGCCGAAGCGCATCGCGCTGCCGATTTTCGCGTCCGACGCGTTGTCGAGCGTCGCCTACGCGCCTGAGGAAATCTTCCTGACCCTCAGCGTCGCCGGTTTGTCCGCGTACGCCTTCGCGCCGTGGATCGGCGTCGCCGTCGCGCTCGTCATGCTGGTGGTGGTCGCGTCCTACCGGCAGAACGTGCACGCCTATCCCAGCGGCGGCGGTGACTACGAAGTCGCCAACACCAACCTCGGCGGCAAATTCGGCCTCACCGTCGCCAGCGCGCTACTGGTCGACTACGTGCTCACCGTCGCGGTGTCGACGTCGTCCGGCGTGGCGAACATCGGTTCCGCCATTCCGTGGGTGGCGCAGCACAAGGTGATCGCCGCGGTCGTCATCGTGGTCGTGCTGACCGCGCTGAATCTGCGCGGAGTGCGCGAATCGGGCAAAGCGTTCGCGATCCCGACCTACGGCTTCATCATCGGCATCCTCGGCATGGTGATCTGGGGCCTGATCGAGGCGGTCTCCGGAGCCGACATGCGGGCCGAGAGCGCGGACTTCCAGTTGCACGAAGAAGCCTCTTTGACCGGTTTCGCGTTCTTCTTCCTGCTGTTGCGCACGTTCTCCTCCGGTGCGGCGGCGCTGACCGGGGTCGAGGCGATCAGCAACGGTGTCCCGGCGTTCCAGAAGCCGAAATCGAAGAACGCCGCGACCACCTTGCTGATGATGGGTGTGCTCGCGGTGACGATGCTGATCGGCATCATCACGCTGGCGATCATCACCGACGTCAAATTCGCCGAACACCCGGAAACGCAGCTCACCGGCACTCCGGCGGGCTACGAGCAGAAGACGATCGTCGCGCAGATCGCCCAGGCGGTGTTCGCCGATTTCACCCCCGCGTTCTATTACATCTCCTTCGCCACCGGCATCATCCTGCTGCTGGCCGCGAACACCGCGTTCAACGGTTTCCCAGTGCTCGGTTCGATCCTCGCCCAGGACCGTTACCTGCCGCGTCAGCTGCACACCCGCGGCGACCGGCTGGCCTTCTCCAACGGCATCCTGTTCCTCGCCGCTTTCGCGCTGGTGCTGATCATCGCGTTCGACGCCGAGGTCACCAAGCTCATCCAGCTCTACATCGTGGGGGTGTTCGTCTCCTTCACGATCAGCCAGGCGGGCATGATCCGGCACTGGAACCGCTTGCTGGCCAGGGAGACCGACGCGACGGTGCGGCGGCGGATGCGGCGTTCGCAGACGGTCAACGCGATCGGCCTCACCATGACCGGCACCGTGCTGATCATCGTGCTGGTCACGAAATTCCTGCTCGGCGCCTGGATCGCGATCGCGGCGATGGTGGCGATCTACGTGCTGATGACCGCGATCCGGAAGCACTATGACCGGGTCGCCGAGGAATTGCGCGAGATGGACCGGAAACCGGCCGTATTGCCTTCGCGCAACCATGCGATCGTGCTGATTTCGAAACTGCACCTGCCGACCCTGCGCGCGCTTTCCTACGCCAAGGCCGTGCGGCCGGACGTCCTCGAAGCCGTCACGGTGAACGTCGACGACATCGAGACGCGCAAACTCGTCCAGGAATGGGACGACCACAATTTCAAGGTGCCGCTGAAGGTGATCGAATCGCCGTACCGCGAGATCACGAAACCGGTGCTGGACTACGTGAAGCGTGTCCGCGGCGACAATCCGCGCAACGTGGTGACCGTGTTCATCCCGGAGTACGTGGTCGGGCACTGGTGGGAGCAGGTCCTGCACAACCAGAGCGCGCTGCGGCTCAAGGGACGGCTCCTCTTCCAGCCCGGCGTCATGGTGACCAGCGTGCCGTGGCAGCTCGAATCGTCGGAAAAGGCGATCAAACGCGACCGGAAGGCACGTCCGGCGGCCGGCGACGTGCGCCGAGGATTCTCCCCGGTCGTCAAGCAACCCGAGAAAGCTCAGCCCGAAAAAACGAAGGACAACGCAGAATGAGTGTGGACGCGTCGACCGGCACCTGGCTCGGACGAACGATCGAGCTGGAGGTCGGCGCGGTCGCGCACGGCGGGCACTGCGTCGCACGGACGGAGGGCCGGGTCGTGTTCGTACGGCACGCGCTGCCCGGTGAGCGGGTCCTGGCCTCGGTCACCGAGGACAAGGGCGGCTCGTTCTGCCGCGCCGACGCGATCGAGGTCCTGGAGGCATCGCCGGAACGCGTCGAGCCGCCGTGCCCGCTCGCGGCGCCGGGGGAGTGCGGTGGCTGCGACTGGCAGCACGCAACGCCCGGGTATCAGCGTGAACTCAAGGCCGCGGTGGTCGCGGAACAGCTCAAGAGGCTCGCCGGGATCGAGCGCGACGTCGTCGTCGAGGCGCTCGACGGTGGCCCGCTGGACTGGCGCAGCCGCGTCCGGCTCGTCGCGGGCAAGGACGGCAGGGCGGGTTTCCGGGCGAACCACAGTCACCGCGTGATCGCGATCGACGACTGCCCGATCACCGTCCCCGGCGCGCTCGACGACGTCGTGTCGCGGAAGTGGCGGCCCGGCAGCGAAATCGAGGTCACCAAGGACGGCGAGGGGCAGGTGCACCTTCGCGACCTGTCGACGGTCCACGGGAAGACCCGCTCGCGGCAGCTGGCGGGCGGTGTCGCCGTGCAGCACGCCGCCGGTCGCGACTGGCGCCTGGACGCCCACGGCTTCTGGCAGGTCCACCCGGCCGCCGCGGACGCGCTCGCCGCCGTCGTCGCGGAATGGGCCGAGGCGCCGCGCGACGGCGTGGCGTGGGACCTGTACGCCGGTGTCGGCCTCTTCGCGTCGGTGCTCGCCGAGCAGGTCGGCCCGCGTGGGCGTGTCCTGGCCATCGAATCCGGTCGCCGCGCCGTCGCCGACGGCGAGGAGAACCTGGCCGACCTCCCGCAGGTCCGCTGGCGCTCCGGCCGCGTCGAGCACCTGCTGGCCGACGCCCCGAAACCGGTCGACGTCGTCGTCCTCGACCCGCCGCGCAAGGGCGCGGGCAAGGCCGTCGTCGAGTCCATCGTGGAGGGCTCGCCTGACCGGATCGTCTACGTGGCGTGTGACCCGGCCGCGCTGGCGCGCGACATCGCGTTGTTCGCGGAGCACGGATACCGGCTGGTGGACCTGCGCGCTTTCGACGCTTTCCCGATGACACACCACGTCGAATGCGTTGCGTTGCTGCAATGATTCGCGATTTGTAATCCGTCGGAATGGATTGGCTTCGTTCGGCTTGTCCTGGTGTCGTCGTGCTCGCTAACTTGAGTTTCGTGTTCACGAGGTAATGCGGGTACTTCGGACACTTTTCCATTCGACGCGAACGGATTCCGAATCATGGATTATCTTACTTCGGTATGTGGTGATTGCGACGGGAAAGGCTGTGTCGGCTGCGACGGGCACGGCACGATCACCATCGTGGAGGACTGACCGAGTGGAACCGTTGATGCTTCCTCCCGGAGTCACCGCTCAGGAAATCAGCTACCGCAACGGCAGGAAACAAGTCATCTACACGGCGCCTTATCCGTCTGAAGGGCCGGTGCTCGCACGCGATCTGCTGGGCAGGCAAGCGTGGATGTTCATGTACGCGCATTTCGTCTTCACCTGGGTGGAGGGCGCGGTCCAGGTGCAGGTCAGTCATGGAACCCTGAACGGACCGAAGATGCCGCTGTGGAATGGGGTGAGTATTCCGGCCTGCTGGTCGGGTCCCGCGCTGGCCGAGTTCGGCAAGGCTTGGGCGCTTGAGCAGATGACCGGGATTCGGGGCACTCCGGCCGTCGTTTCCATTTGAGGTTTCTTCAACGATCTGAAAGATGCTTTCGCCGCATGTGGAGGTGTGGTGAGTGTTCGGCCGGGCGGTCGTGAGAGGTGAATATCGGTCGTGCCGCTTGTGGCGCATCTGGATCTTCCGCGGTCCGAAGCCCGTTATTGAGGGGTAAGGCAAACGAGGCGTGTCCTGTTGGCGAGCCTCGTGAGTGGTAAGGACGGTTCTAACCGTCCTTACCACTCACGAGCCCACCATGGTCCACCTGGGCCGGCCATCCGCCCCACCGCCGCCAACGTCGCGAAAGCCACTTTCGGGACATCCAGCGTCGCGAAAGTGGCTTTCGCGACACGCCCCAGCACCACGCCACGATTGCCTTACCCCTCAATAACTCGCTCAGCTTCGTCGCGGCGGACCCAGGTGTAGTAGGTCCGGCGGTCCAACCGGGCTCACCCGCCCCGGTCTCCTATAGTGATCAAGAGGCCCGAGTGTCGACCATCTCCGTCAGTTTTATATGACGTTAGAACGCGACTTACCGCTCACGACCCGCCTAGTCGAACCTGGGCATGTCGAGGAGCCCGTCGCCGGCGCGGTCGGCGGGCTCCTCGGGTTGTGCCAGGGTCAAGTCACGACGCGGTGGAGGGTGTTGCGCCGCGGCGCCTGTAGCGGGTCGAGGTATTGGGGTGGCACGAACTCCGGTATCCCATCCGGCGCCATCCGAACCTGCCAGTCGCCGTGGTGGATGAGCCGGTGGTGGAAGCCGCAGAGCAGGACCAGGTTCCGCAGATCGGTGGGCCCGTCGTCTGCCCAGTGCCGAATATGGTGGGCGTGACAGTGCTTCGGCGCTCGATGGCAGCCAGGGAAAGCGCAACCACCGTCGCGGATGTTCAAGGCCCGGCGTTGTCCGGGAGTGACGAAGCGTTTCATCCGTCCGACATCGAGAGGCTCACCCGCGGCGCTGAGCACCACAGGGATCATCAAGCAGTCGCAGGCGGCCAAACGGGCTTCGCGGGCGTGATCCGGCCGACGAAGTCCAGGCAGGCTTTCCCGACCCCGGTCTTCAGGGCATCGAGTCCGACGGTGACGTGCACCAGCGTGCGGTAGCCGGAGGTGCCCGGCTGGTCGGGGCAGGCGATGGCGAGGTCGAGGAGGTCGGCCCACGCGTCGCCTCGGCGCTGGGGCATGGTGCGGTGGTCGGCCTGGCCGAACTCGTCGATCGGACGCTTCGCCCCGTAGGCGTCCAGCGCGGCCGCGGTGCGGGCGCCGGTCTCGGGGTCCAGGAGTCCGGACAGTTTCCAGAAGCCGTCCTTGCGACGCTCGACGAACACCTCGCGGCGCGGAGGGGTGGGTTCGGGATCCTTCGGCTCGTTCCCATCGGGGTCGAGGTGTGCGAGCAGGTCGGCTCCGGCCTCGGCGATCTCTTTCGGTCCGGCGTCGCGGGCGAGATCGGCGAGGATCTTCTCCGCCCCGGCTCGTTCCTCCGCGGGCACGTCGGAGGGGATTTTGCGGAGGATCTCCAGGATCAGGTCGATGTGCTGCTCTCCGAGCGCGCCGTCGTCGGCCGCGGCGGCCGTCGCGGGCGCGAACACGGCACCCTCACCACCGACGCCCGGCGTGCGGTTCAGGGGCAGGGCCCGGTTCACCATGTCTTGCGCGTCACCCCGGGAGATCCGGGCGACATCAGCGAGCCATGATGCCGCGCTCCCATAGCCGAACAAGTCTTCCGCGCCCCGCGACTCGATCTCGGACAGGTATTTGCCCAACCCGGCAGAGGCCACTCTCATCACCTGCAGCAGGTGCGTCACGCCGTGGGCAAGCTCCAGCTTGCCGGCGCGCCACAGCTCCTGCGGCAGTTCTGGAATGGTCGTCTCGGGCACGTCTCCATATTACCGAAATATTCCGGGAAATCATTCGTAATTTTAAGCAACAACGGTAATTGTGCATTTGCCACTGATGAGTGATTAGGGTGTCGGGCATCGTGACGCTCGTGAGTGGTTAGGACGGTTCTAACCGTCCTAACCACTCACGAGGGCCGCGACCGGGACACGCCACGTTTGCCTTACCCCTCAAATAGAACAACGACTTGCCACAGACGTCGAGGAGTTGTGAAGCTAGGAGCGCGCGTCTTCCTTCAGCATGTCCGCGCACCGTTCACCGATCGCCATCGTCGTGATGCACGGGTTCACCGCGACCAGGAACGGCATCGCCGAACCGTCGGCGACCCGCAGGCCTTCGACGCCGCGCACGCGCAGCCGGGCGTCCAGTACGGCCAGCGGGTCGTCGTCACCGCCCATTTTCGCGGTGCACGAGGGGTGATAGACCGTGTTGTGCGTCTTGCGCAGGTAGTCCGCGATCTCGTCGTCGGTCTTGACGTCCTTGCCGGGCGCCAGTTCCGTGCCCGCCCATTCGTCCAGCGCGGGCTGTTCGGCGATCTTGCGCGCCAGTTTGATGCCGTAGGTCATCACGCGCATGTCGTGCTCGTCGGTGAAGTAGCGCGGGTCCACCTTCGGCTTGTCCCGGTAGTCGCGGCTGCGCAGCCGCACGGTCCCGGTCGACCGTGACCGGGTGACGTTCGGGGTCAGGCAGAAACCGTTCTCCGTGGTCGGATATCCCTGCCGGAGGGTGTTCATGTCGAACGGCACCGAGCCGTAGTGGAACATCAGGTCCGGCCGGTCGAGGCCTTCCTTCGTGGTGGTGAAGATGCCGATCTCCCAACATTGCGTGGACTCGGTCGTCATCGGCTGGAGCGCATCCCACTGGATGACGCCTTCCGGGTGATCCTGCAGGTTCTCGCCGACACCGGGGGAGTCCACCAGGACCTCCACGCCGACTTCGCGCAAATGCTCAGCGGGGCCGATCCCGGACAGCATCAGGAGTTTCGGCGTGTCGATCGCGCCCGAGGACAGGATCACCTCGCGCCTCGCCCGCAGCCGCACACCGTGGATCAGGTCGTCGGCCAGGTATTCCGCACCGGTGCAGCGTTTGCCGTCGAATAGCAGCCGTCGGACGCGGGCACCGGTGATGATCTCCAGATTCGGCCGCTTGCCGATGATCGGATGCAGGTACGACACCGACGCCGAAGACCGCGTGCCGTCCTCGCGCGCGTTGATCTGGAACCAGTTCGCCCCGTGCGTCACGGTCTTGCCCGAGTTGAACTCCGTCCTCGGGATGCCCGCCTGCTCGCACGCCTGCAGCAGCGCGACGCCGGTCGGATCGTTCGGCGGCACCGAGCGGATGGTCACCGGGCCCGACCGGCCGTGGTGGTCACCGGGTCCGTCGTTGGTCTCGAGACGTTTGTACAGCGGGAAGATGTCCTGGGAAGACCAGTCGGGCAGGCCGAGCGAAGCCCACTCGTCGAGGTCTTCCGCCGGTGCCCAGAACGCGATGCACGAGTTGTGCGACGAGCAGCCGCCGAGCACCCGCGCGCGGGCGTGGCGCAGGAAGGAGTTGCCGGCTTCCTGCGGTTCGACCAGATAGTCCCAGTCGTAGCCGGATTCCAGCAGTGCCATCCATTTCGTCAGTTCCAGCACCGCTGGATCGTCCACATCGGACGGACCGGCTTCCAGGAGCGCCACGGTGACGTCCGGGTCTTCCGAGAGTCTCGCCGCGACCACCGAACCCGCCGTCCCGCCGCCGACGACGATGTAGTCGAACTCTCCGGTCACTGTGCTGCCTCCTCGGGATGTGCTTCCGCGGCGTGATCGGCCAGGACGCCGCTCTTGTGCCGCAGGACGAACCAGTAATACGCGAAACCGGCGACCGCCACCGCGCCGACGAACAACACGGCCCCCCATTCGAGGTACCAGTGATACGGCTCGGTCGCGTTGTAGACCTCGCGCCGCGGCCAGGCCAGGTTCACCACGATGGCGCCGCCCCACAGAACGCCGAGGATGTTCACCGGCAGGCCTAGTTTGCCGAGCGAGAAGTACTCGGTGCCCGCCACCTTCGGCGGCGGCCACTGCCCGCGGAAGCGCTTGACCAGCATCGGGACGGTGACCAGCAGGTACGCCAGGTAGATCATGATGATGCCGATACTGGTGATCACCGTGAAGATCTGTGGCTGGCCGACGTTGACCACCAGGATCAGCACCGCGATGACCCCGGAGACGATCGCGGGGATCACGGGCGTCTTGGTCTTCGGCGACACCCTCGCCAGATGCTTCCCGGCCGGCAGGTTGTTGTCGCGGCCCATCGCGAACATCATCCGGATCGACGCCGACTGGACGGCCAGGTTGCATACGGTGATCGCGATGACCACGGCCAGCAGGAAGATCGTGCCGACGGTGCTGCCGAGCACGTCGAGGACGATGAACTGCAGGCCGCCGGTGGCGATCTCCGGGTTGTCGATGTCGCGCACGGCCATCAGCGCCAGCAGCAGGATGAGCCCGCCGATGACGAACGACGCGATCAGCGCGCGCAGGATCGCCTTGGGCGCGTTCTTGCGAGGGTCGTGGGACTCCTCGCCGAGCGAGCTGGCGGTGTCGAAGCCGTACATGACGTAGGTCGACGCGAGCGAGGCGACCAGGAACGCCCCGAAATAGCCCCACGGCTGGTCGGCGCCGGTGTCGTTGGTCTGCATGACGACCTCGGGGCCCCGCGTGATGTTCACCGCGAGCGCGACGATCAGCAGGACCGCGGCGATCAGTTCGATGAACACCCCGGCGCTGTTGATCCGTGCCATCAGCTTGACGCCCCAGGCGTTCACCAGCGTGGTGAACACGATCAGGACGGTGCCCAGGATGACCGCGTTCACCGCGCTGTCCCCGGAGAAGGAGAAGAACGACGAGATCTGGGGGAGCGTGATCTGGTAGGCGAGCGCGACGGCGGCGATGGTGACGATCGACGCGGTGAGCATCATCCAGCCCGCCAGCCATGCCACATGCGGGCTGCCGAGCCGTTTCGACCAGTTGTAGATCGAGCCGGCCACCGGGTAGTGCGCGGCCAGTTCGGCGAACGACAGCGCGACCATCAGCTGGCCGACGAACACCATCGGCCACGACCACCAGTAGGCGGGACCGCCGAAACTGAAGCCGAAGTAGAACAGCTGGAAGGTGCCGGTCAGGATCGAGATGTAGCTGATCCCGGCGGCGAAGGTGTGGAAGTTGCCGAGGGTTCTTTCGAGTTCCTGTTTGTAGCCGAAACCGGCCAGGCCGTCATCGGAAGGAGTGCTCATCGGCAGTTTCCCATCTTCAGTTGGATGCGGCGGGCTCCCCGGAGAACCAGCGCTGTGGTGCGGGCCTGAGGTTCTGATAGATGTGCTTCGCCTCCGTGTATTCGGCGAGTCCGGTCGGGCCGAGTTCGCGCCCGAACCCGGACTGCTTGTAGCCGCCCCATTCCGCCTGCGGCAGATAGGGATGGAAGTCGTTGATCCAGATCGTGCCGTGCCGCAGCCGGTTCGCGACCCGCTGCGCGCGGGAGGCGTCCGAGGTGAACACCGCGCCCGCGAGGCCGTAGTGGGTGTCGTTGGCGATGCGGACGGCGTCGTCCTCGTCGGTGAAGGTCTCGACGGTGAGCACGGGGCCGAACGATTCGTCGACGACGGCGCTGCTGCCTTGCTTCACGTTGTCGAGGATGGTCGGCAGGTAGTAGTGCCCCTTCGCGAGTGCGCGATCGTCGGGACGTTTGCCGCCGGTGCGCAGGACGGCGCCCTCTTCCAGCGCGGCGGCGACGTAGCGTTCGATCTTTTCCAAATGGGCGGCGGAGATCAGTGGACCGGTTTCAGCCTTCGGGTCGAAAGGTCCACCCAGTCGGATCAGTTCGGCGCGGCGGACGAGTTCGTCGACGAACCTGTCGTGCCACTCCTCCTGGACTATCAAGCGCGCGCCCGCCGAGCAGACCTGCCCGGAGTGCAGGAACACCGCGGTCAGCGCGTAGTCGACGGCGGTGTCGAAGTCCGAGTCGGCGAACACGACGTTCGGGTTCTTGCCGCCCAGTTCCAGCGCGACCTTCTTGATGGTGCCCGCGGCGGAGGCGGCGATGATCTTGCCGGTCGCGAGGCCGCCGGTGAACGAGACGAGGTCGACTCCCGCATGCTCGGACAGCGGCGCCCCGGCCTGCGCTCCGGCGCCGAGCACGAGGTTCGCGACGCCGCCGGGAAGCCCGGCCTCGGTCAGCAGCTTCATCAGCATGATCGAGGTGTGCGGGGTCAGCTCGCTGGGCTTGAGGACGAACGTGTTGCCCGCCGCGAGCGCGGGGGCGACCTTCCAGATGGTCTGCAGGAGCGGGTAGTTCCACGGCGTGATCAGCCCGCAGACGCCGACCGGCTCATGCACGATCCGGCTGAACGCGTCGGGGTTGCCGGTGTCGACCACGCGGCCCGCGTCGTTCGCGGCGAGCTTGCCGAAGTAGCGGAGGCACGCGGCGATGTCCGCCATGTCGTATTCGCTCTCGACCAGGCGTTTCCCGGTGTCGAGCGACTCGGCGCGGGCGAAGGCCGCGGCGTCGCGGTCGAGCAGGTCGGCGGCCTTCAGCAGCAGGTCACCGCGCTGTGGCGCCGGAGTCCGCGGCCACGGGCCGGTGTCGAACGCCTTCCTGGCGGCGGCGATGGCCGCTTCGGTGTCTTCTCGGGTGCCTTCGGCGACCTCCGCGACCAGCGACCCGTCAGCGGGGCAGCGGATTTCGCGGCGACCACCGCCGACCGCGTCGACCCACTCGCCACCGATGAAAAAGTCCGCCATCAAGCCCTCCGAGCCGGCTCCTGCTGCGCTGATGAGTTCTCAGCGGGAAAACGTACTTCGAACTGACCGCCGATCAGCGATTATCGTGGCCACCCGACGTGACCGCTACTTGGCAAAAGAGACCATGTTCACACCGTCGGGTGCCGAGTGGTGATTTTCTGACATGTGACGCGTGACGCGGTGGACGGAAGGCTCTCAGGCGCCCTCCGTAGACTGGCCGGAACGGCGGAAGAGGAACCAGGCGAGGTGGGAGAGTGACGTTGCTCGAGTCCGTGCACGGACCGGCCGACTTGAAGCGGATGAACCAGGGTCAGCTCGGCGAGCTGGCCGCGGAGATCCGGGACTTCCTCGTCGAGAAGGTGCGGCTCGCCGGTGGTCACCTCGGCCCGAACCTGGGTGTGGTCGAGCTGACCATGGCGCTGCACCGGGTCTTCGACTCGCCGGACGACGCGATCGTGTGGGACGTCGGTCACCAGGCGTACGTCCACAAGATCGTCACCGGTCGTCACGACGGCTTCGGCAAGCTCCGCCAGCTCGGCGGCCTCACCGGCTACCCGGCGCGCGGCGAGAGCGAGCACGACCTCGTCGAGAACAGCCACGCCTCGACCGCTCTGTCCTATGTGGATGGCCTGGCGAAGGCGTTCGAACTCGGCGGGGGCGGCAGGCACGCGATCGCCGTCGTCGGCGACGGCGCGCTGACCGGCGGCATGTGCTGGGAGGCGCTCAACAACATCGCCGCGAACCCGCGCCGCCCGGTCGTCATCGTCATCAACGACAACGGCCGCTCGTACTCGCCGACCATCGGCGGCGTCGCGGATCACCTCGCGTCACTGCGTCTCAAGCCGGGTTACGAACGCGTTCTGGACCGCGGCAAGGAACTGCTGCGGCACACGCCCGTCGTCGGCAAGCCGATCTACGCGGCGCTGCACGCGGCGAAGGCGGGCCTCAAGGACGCGCTGAGCCCGCAGATGATGTTCTCCGACCTCGGCCTCAAGTACCTCGGCCCGGTCGACGGGCACGACCTCGTCGCGCTGGAGAAGGCGTTCCAGAGCGCCCGCGACTTCGGCGGCGCGGTCATCGTGCACGTGGTCACCGAGAAGGGTCACGGCTACGAGCCCGCCGTGACCAACCAGGCCGACCAGATGCACCAGACCGACCCGATCGACCCGGAAACCGGCCTGCCGCCGGTCAAGGGCCCGAGCTGGACCGGGGTCTTCGCCGACGAACTGGTCAAGATCGGCGCCGATCGCGAGGACGTCGTCGCGATCACCGCGGCCATGCTGCGCTCGACCGGGCTGCACAAGTTCGCCGAGGCGTACCCCGACCGCTGGTACGACGTCGGGATCGCCGAGCAGCACGCGGTGACCTCGGCCGCCGGTCTCGCGATGGGCGGCAAGCACCCCGTCGTCGCCGTCTACTCGACCTTCCTGAACCGGGCGTTCGACCAGGTCCTGATGGACGTCGCGTTGCACCGTCAGCCGGTGACGCTGGTGCTGGACCGGGCGGGTATCACCGGGCCGGACGGGCCGAGCCACCACGGCATGTGGGACCTTTCGCTGCTGGGCATGGTGCCCGGCATGCGGGTCGCCGCTCCGCGTGACGCCGGCACGCTGCGCGAGGAACTGCGGGAGGCCGTCGCGGTCGAGGACGGGCCGACCGCGCTGCGGTTCTCCAAGGGCGGCGTGATCGACTCCGTGCCCGCCGTGGAACGCGTCGGCACGGTGGACGTGCTGCGCAAACCCGCCGGTGAAGCCGACGTCCTGCTCGTCGTGGTGGGCGCGTTCGCGATGCTCGGGCTCGCCGCCGCGGACCGGCTGGCCGACCAGGGCGTCGGCGTGACCGTGGTGGATCCGCGCTGGGTCGTCCCGGCGCCCGCCGAACTGGTGGCGCTGGCCGAGCAGCACAAACTCGTCGTGACCGTCGAGGACAGCGGGCGGCACGGTGGTTTCGGCTCCGCGCTGGCCGCGCTGTTCCGCGACGCCGAGTGCGATGTGCCGCTGCGCGATCTCGCGGTGCCGCAGGTGTTCCACGACCATGGTTCGCGCGAGGAGGTGCTGGCCCGCGTCGGGCTCACCGCGCAGGACGTGGCGCGGCGGGTGACCGAGTGGTCGGCGAAGCTGGCGAGCCGGACGCCGGCGCCGGAGGACACGCACCGCTGAAGGGGACTTTCCCCGCATAGGACGCGGTGAAGGGAGCTTTCCTCGCATGGCATGCGGGGAAAGCTCCTTTCAGCCCCCCACGATCCGGCTGACCGCGCGGACGACGAGGTCGCGGGTCGCGGTGGGGGACGAGAACCCGAGGATCGACAGGTGCACGACGAGGCTCAGCAGTTCCTCGGCGTCGAAGTGGTCCGGCACGGAACCCGAACGTTGCGCCTCCTGGATCGCGGTGACCTTGTCCGCGTGCGCCCGGATCTCGGCCTCCGGCATCGCGTCGAAGCCGTTCTCCAGTCGCAGCCAGCCCATGAGCCGCAGGAGCTGGGGGTGTTCGAGGTAGCGGTCGAACAGCTTTCCCGCGTAGCCGGGCAGATCATCGGGAGTGATCGTGAGGGACCGGATGGCGAGGTCCACCTGTTCCCGCACGACCATCTCGAACAGCTGCTCCTTGCTGCAGAAGTAGGCGTAGATCAGCGCCTTGTTGGCGCCGGCGTTCTTCGCGATGCGATCCACCCTGGCGCCCGCGATGCCGTACGTCGCGAACTCGACCGTCGCCGCGTCCAGCAGTTTCCGCTTGGTCGCTTCCTTGTCCCTGACCATGTGACCCAGTCTAACTAACCGGTTGGTTGACATCCAGTAAGGCCGCGTGGCAACCTGAGTTGGCAACCAACCGGTTAGTTAGGAGACGGGCATGAAGGTCGCACTGGTCACGGGCGCTTCCGCGGGCATCGGCGAAGCCACGGCACTCGCGCTGCAGGAGGCGGGCTACACGGTCTACGGCGCCGCGAGGCGCGTCGAACGGATGGCCGGGCTCGCCGAACGCGGGGTCAAGGTCCTCGAAATGGACGTCACCGACGACGCTTCGATGGTCGCTGGGGTCGAGCGGATCATCGAGGAGTCCGGCCGCATCGACGTCCTGGTCAACAACGCGGGTTACGGCTCGTACGGTGCCTTCGAGGACGTGCCGCTCTCTGAAGGGAAGTACCAGTTCGAGGTCAACCTGTTCGGGCTCGCGCGGCTAGTCCAGCTGACCACGCCGCACATGCGCGCCCAGGGCTCGGGCAAGATCGTGAACATCTCGTCGATCGGCGGCAAGATCTACGAACCGCTCGGCGGCTGGTACCACTCGACCAAGTTCGCGGTCGAAGGCCTCAGCGACTCACTGCGGCTGGAACTCAAGCCGTTCGGCATCGACGTCGTGGTGGTCGAACCCGGCGCCATCAAGACCGAGTGGGGCGGCATCGCCATCGAGAACCTGATGAAGACCTCGGGCGACACCGCGTACGCGCCGCAGGCCAAGGCACTGGCGAAGTTCTTCGACCAGGCCGCGCGCGGCTCCCACCCCAAGGTGATCGCCGACGTCATCCTGAAGGCGGTCCGGGCCCGGCGCCCGAAGACCCGCTACGCCGCGGGGTTCGGGGCGAAGCCGATCCTGTTCGTGCGCCGGGTGCTCCCGGACCGCGCCTTCGACGCGCTGTTCCTCGGGGCGCTGCGTCGCTTCGCCTAGACCGCGACGTCTGCTCCTCCGGCGGGATCGGCGCGATACCGTGCTGCTCGACTTCGGGACCTCCGAGTACGCGATTCGGCACCGGATTGCGGTCGTTGGCTTCGCGAACTATCGCAATCCGGTGCCGAATCGCGGGTCAGGCGAAGCGGGTCATGACGTGCTTGACGCGGGTGTACTCGGCGAAGGAGTAGGACGAGAGGTCCTTCCCGTGGCCCGAGTGCCCGAAGCCGCCATGGGGCATTTCCGAGACCAGCGGCCCGTGGGTGTTGACCCAGACGCAGCCGAAGTCGAGTTCGCCCGAAACGCGGGTCGCGCGTGACAGGTCGTTGGTCCAGATCGACGACGCCAGCCCATAGGGGACGCCGTTGGCCAGGCGCACCGCCTCGTCCTCGTCCGCGAAGGACTGGACGGTGATCACCGGTCCGAAGATCTCCTCCCGCACGATCTCGTCGTCCTGTTTCAGACCCGAGATAACGGTGGGGGAGAAGAAGAAACCGCGGTCACCGGTGGGCACCCCGCCGGTCTCCACGCGGGCGTGCGACGGCAGCCGCTCGGCCAGTCCGCGGACCCGGCCGAACTGCGCCTCGCTGTTGAGCGGGCCGAAGTCCGTGCCGGGCTTCCGCGCGGCGGCGGCCTTGGTCAGCTCCGCGACGAACTCGTCGTGGATCGCCGCGTCCACCAGCACCCGGCTGCCCGCGGTGCAGTCCTGCCCGGCGTTGTAGAACGCCGCGCCGACGATGCCTTCGGCCGCTTCGGCGAGGTTCACGTCGCCGAAGACCAGCAGCGGCGCGTTCCCGCCGAGCTCGAGGTGCGTGCGTTTGAGGTCGGCCGCCGCGACGGTGGCGACGTCGATGCCGGCGCGGGTCGACCCGGTGATCGACACGAGTTCGGTGATCGGGTGCTTCACCAGCGCGCGGCCGGTGTCGCGGTCACCGCACAGCACGTTGAAGGCGCCTTGCGGCAGGAACTCCGCCGCGACCTTCGCCAGCAGCACGGCCGTCGACGGCGTGGTCTCCGCGGGCTTCAGCACGACGGTGTTGCCCGCGGCCAGTGCCGGGGCGATCTTCCAGACGCCCATCATCAGCGGGTAGTTCCACGGCGCGATCTGCGCGCAGACGCCGACCGGTTCACGGCGGATCGCCGAAGTGTGCCCCGGCAGGTACTCCCCGGACGCGGTGCCCTCGAGCTGCCGCGCCGCGCCGGCGAAGAACCGCAGCGCGCTGACGCACTCCGGGATCTCCTCGTCCAGCACGACGGACCGGATCTTGCCGGTCTCGCGGATCTCGAGGTCGGCGAACTCCTCCGCGCGGGCCTCGACCGCGTCGGCGATCTTCAGCAGCGCGAGCTGACGCTGCGCGGGAGTGCTCTTGCGCCACACCTTGAACGCGCGTTCGGCGGCCTCCAGCGCGGCGTCCACATCGGACTGCCCGGACAGGACACTGGTGCCGAAGACCTCGCCGGTGGCGGGATCCACCAGGTCGAGCGTCCGCGAGCCCGACGCCGGTACCTCGGCGCCGTCGACGAAATTCAGGACCTGAGTCATTTCTTCTCCAGGTGGGTCGGCTCGAACATCTTCAGCAGAGCGGGGAGGACGACCAGCGACGGGCCGGGCGTGCCGAGCGCGTCGGCAAGGTCCTTCCCGACGGTGTCCAAAGAGGACACGGTGGCGCCGACGCCGAAAGACTTCGCCAGCGCGGCGAAATCGGGCCGTGCGAGTTCGGTGGCGGTGGACCGGCCGAAAGCGCCGGTCAGGTACTCGCGCAGGATGCCGTAGCCGCCGTCGTCGATGACGAGCCACGTGACGTCCAGGCCGTGCTGGACCGCCGTGGCCAGTTCCGCGATGCCGTACATCGCGCCGCCGTCGCCGGAGACCGCGAGCACCGGGCCGCCGGTCGCCGCCGCGCCACCGAGCGCGCCGGGCAGGCCGTAACCGAGTCCGCCCGCGCCCTGCGCGGTGTGGATCGGCGCGCCTTCGGGATTCCACGCCGACCAGGCCCAGTAGGCCGCGATCGTCATGTCCCAGAACGTTTGCGTCCCTTCGGGGATCGCCGCGCGGATGTCGTCGATCAGCTTGCGCTCGATTTCCAGGGGCTGGCCGTCGAGGCGTTCGCGCACCTTCGCCAGCAGATCCGTCACCGTCGCTTCGGCGACGCCGTCAGCCTGGCGGAACGGCACCTGCTCCAGAAGTCCTTGCAGGGCAAGGCGGACATCGGCGTGGATGCCCAGCGCCGGATAGTTCGACTCCAGCTTCCCGAGATCGGCCTCGATCTGGATCACCCGGCCGCGCGGGGCGAACTCGCGGTAGTTGCTGGACAGCTCGCCGAGCCCGGAGCCCAGCACGAGCAGTACGTCCGCGGCCGACAGGAACTCGGTGCTGTGCCAGTCTTCGAGCCACGACTGCCCGGACAGCTCGTGGTCCCAGCCGAAGACGCCCTTGCCGCCGAACGTCGACAGCACCGGCGCGCGCAGCGCCTCCGCGAGCGCCTTCAGTTCCGCCCGCGCACCCGAGCGCAGGGCGCCGCCACCGGCGAGGATCACCGGATTCGTCGCCGTGCCAAGGAGATTCGCGGCTTCGGTGATGAGCTCCGGCAAGGGTTCGAGCGGTGCGGGCCGTGCCGTCACCGAGGTGATCCGCGGCAGATCCGTCGGCGCCAGCAGGATGTCCTGCGGGATCTCGACCCACACCGGGCCGTACGGCGCGGTCGCCGCCGATTCCCAGGCTTCGCGCAGCGCCGTCGGGATCTGGCTGACGGTGCGCACCACGTGCACCGACTTCACCACATCGCGGAAACTGGCCTGCTGGTCGGGCAGTTCGTGCAGGTACCCGTGCCGCCCGCCGCCGAGCCCGGCCACCGGGATCTGGCTGGAGATCCCGAGCACTGGAACCGACGCCGCCCGGGATTCCTGCAGTGAAGCCAAAGTCAGCAACGCGCCGGGACCGGTCGACACGATCATCGGCGTCACCGGGACCGGGCCCTCGGGGTCCGCCGCGAGCCGGGCGCGCGCGTGCCCGTCGGCCGCGAACGCCAGGTTGTTCTCCACTCGCGAGCTGATGACGCGCAGGTCGTCCGTGCGCCGCAGCGCTTCGAACAGGCCGAGCGCGTGCTGGCCCGGCAGGCCGAACACGGTGTCCGCGCCGAGCGCGTGGAGACTTTCGACGACTACGTCGCCGCCTATCCGTTCAGTGCTGGTCATTCGCCCTTCCCCAAACTGAGCAGGCTCACCAGGTCGTAGGCGACGTGGGAAGCCGCGATGGCGGTGATCTCGGCATGATCGTAAGCCGGGGCCAGTTCCACCACATCGGCTCCGACGAGGTTGCAGTCCCGCAGCCCGCGCAGGATCTCCAGCAGTTCGCGGCTGGTCATGCCGCCCGCTTCGGGGGTGCCCGTGCCCGGCGCGTGCGCCGGGTCGAGCACGTCGATGTCGACCGAGATGTAGAGCGGGCGGCCGCCGATGCGCTGGCGCAGCGCGTCGACGGTCTCGGCGACCCCGCGGCGCATCACGTCGCCGGAGGTGACGATGCCGAATCCGAGGCGGCGGTCCTCCTCCAGATCCCGCTTGCCGTACAGCGGGCCGCGCGTGCCGACGTGGGACAGCGCTTCGGTGTCGAGCAGGCCCTCCTCGGACGCCCGCCGGAACGGGGTGCCGTGGGTGTACGGCTCGCCGAAGTAGGTGTCCCAGGTGTCGAGGTGCGCGTCGAAGTGCAGCAGTGCCACCGGTCCGTGCTTCTTCGCCGCCGCCCGCAGCAGCGGCAGCGCGATCGTGTGGTCGCCGCCGACGGTCACCAGCCGCGTCCCGCCCGCGGTCAGCGCCTCGGCCTCGCTCTGCAAGGTCTCGATCGCTTCGCCGATGTTGAACGGGTTGAGCGCGATGTCGCCGGCGTCGACCACCTGCGTTTCGGCGAACGGCGAAACGTCGAGTTCGGGGTGGTACGGGCGAAGGAGCCGGCTGGCCTCACGGAGCGCGGCGGGGCCGAACCGCGCGCCGGGGCGGTAGGACACCCCGGCGTCGAACGGCACGCCGACGACGGCGACGTCGGCACGCTCGACCTGATCGAGCCGCGGCAGCCTCGCGAAGGTCGCGAAACCGGCGAACCGGGGCACCCTCGAAGAGTCGACGGGTCCGATCGGGGGCTGCTCAGGCACTGTATCTCCTATCGCGCGACCGCTATCGCGCTGCCAGGGCGCGACGTCGCGATCGACTGATTGTTGAGTTGGATGGACGCCCTGCCATCGCGATAGCGGGGCCTGTCGGCCAAAAACGCGCGACTCCAAGAGATCAAAAGACCTTGGTCGCTTTGGTCGGACTCACGGCGAGTTCCGCCTCTTTTTCTTCGGCGGCCGCGCTGCCGTTCAGGCGGCGGGTCCACACGGTGAGGATCTCGTCCGAGGTGCGCGGGGTGAGGAAGCTGACCAGCAGGTACACCGCGAGGCTGGACCCGAGACCCCAGTAGATCGGGCTGTTGGCCTCGACGCCGTCGACGAACATGAACGTGATGACCACGACGGTACCGACGACCATCGACGCGAGCGCGCCCTGACGGGTGCCGCGTTTCCAGGCCAGTCCGCCGATGATCGCGACCAGCAGGCCGCCGACGAGGATGTCGTAGGCGATGGTCAGCGCGTTGACGACGTCGTCCACGACCATCGCGATGCCGATCGCGACGACGCCGAGGACCAGCGTGGTGACACGGTTCCTGGTGACCTCGTTGACGGCCTTCTTGAGGCCCAGCTTGGAAAACAGGTCCGAAGTGCTGACCGTGGAGCAGGCGATGAGCGCGCCGCTCGCCGTCGACATCATCGCCGAGAGGGCCGCCGCGAGCACCAGCCCGCGGATCCCGGCGGGCAGTTGCTCCTCGACGATGGTCGCGAACGCGTCCTGCGCGCTGGCGAGGTTCGGGTACAGCGTCTTGGCCGCGGTGCCGATCAGCGCGCCGGCGAGACCGTAGACGAGGCAGTAGACGCCCGAGATGACGCCGCCACCGGTCGCGATGCCCGGCGTCCTCGCGGTGAACACGCGCTGCCAGATGTCCTGGCCGATCAGCAGGCCGAAGCTGTAGATGAGGAAGTAGGTGAAGATCGTGTCGCCGTCGATGGCGGTCAGTTCGAAGTAGCTCTCGTCCAGCCGCGCGGCCATCCCGTCGAAACCGCCCGCCGAGACGATCGAGACCGGCAGCAGGATCAGCAGGATGCCGATGGTCTTGATGACGAACTGGACGATGTCGGTCAGCGTGATCGACCACATGCCGCCCAGCACCGAGTAGAGCACCACGATCGAGCCGCCGATGGCGATGCCCGCCCAGCTCGGGACGTTGAAGAGGACCTTGAAGATGGTGGCGAACGCCAGCGTCGAGGTGACGGTCAGCATCAGCGTGTAGCCCCACATGACGACACCGGAGATGGTGCTGGTGGAGCCGCCGTAGCGCAGGTCGAGCATCTCGCCGACGGTGTAGACGCGCAGTTTCACCAGCCGCCGCGCGAACAGCGTGTGGAGGACCAGGATGCCGACGCCGATCGCGATCACGAGCCAGGCGCCGGAGATGCCGTAGGTGTAGCCGAGCTTCACCCCGCCGACCGTCGAAGCGCCGCCGAGGACGACCGCGGACATCGTGCCCGAGTACATGAACCAGCCGAGGCGGCGGCCCGCGACGAGGTAGTCGGATTTGGTCTTGGCGAGCCGCAGCCCGAACCAGCCGACCCCGATCATGCCCGCTATGTAGAGCGTGATCACCGCGTAGTCACCGGCCACGGTGTCCTCCTTGACTTGGGCTGTTCGCTTCGTTCGGGTCACCGTAGGTTCGTTCGCACCTTGAACGACATGGGATGATCCATCCGAAGTCGCCTAGGATCGAGGATGAAATGACCCAAAGCCGCGATCCGCTCGACTCGGATGTGAATGTCCCGTTACGGGCCGTGGTCGGCAACCCGGAACTGGCACTCGACCCGGTCGTGGAGACACTCCGGCCGGGTGCGCTCGACGCCCCGGTGCGCTGGGCGCACGTCAGCGAGCTGCGAGACCCGGCGCCGTATCTGCTCGGCGCGGAACTGCTGCTCACCGCCGGGGTGAATCTGCCGGCGGAACCGGCCGAGATCGACCGTTACGTCCGGAGGCTGGCCGACAGCGGGATCTCCGCGCTGGGGTTCGGCCTCACGCCCGGCGCCTACGAGACGCTGCCGCCGCCGCTGCGGACGGCGTGTGCCCGCCACGGTCTCCCGCTGCTGATCGTCCAGCCGCGGACGCCGTTCCTGGCGATCAGCCGGGCTGTGTCGGTGGCGCTCGCCGAGGCGGGGCAGCGGGAACAGCGGCGGATCGCGGTCGCGCGCGAGGCGCTGACCAGGGCGGCCGGTGACGGACTCGGCGAACTGGCGAGCGCGCTGGCCGGACGGTTGCGGGCGTGGGTGGCGTTGGTCGGCGTCGGCGACGTCCTCGCCGCCGACCACGGCGCGCCGTCGCCGCTGCCCGCCGAGGTCCGGGAACTGGTCGCCACGCTGCGGGCGGGCCGCGGGATCCGCAGCGCGACTACGGAACTGGCCGACGGCACGCACGTCGTCGCGCAACCGGTGTACCCGCAGGCGACGGCGTCGCATCTGGTCGTGGTCGGCCGCGTCGCGCGGTTCGACGGCGCGGACCGCGCGATCCTGTCGGTCGGGGCGGCGCTGCTCGGGCTGGCGGGCCGCGCGGGTTCGGACGCGGCCGGGCTGGGCGCCACCGCCACGGCGTTGCTGCTGGGGGAGACCGACGTGGTCGGCGGGGAAGAACGCCGCCTGGTCGCGGGGATCGCTTACCGCCGTGGCCCGAATGAGGTCGCCGCCCGCTACGACTGGCTGCGCGCCCGGCTCGACACCCCGCTCGTGCGGCTGCGGCCGGGGCCGCGGTTCACCGCGATCGTCCGCGAGGCGCCGGAGATCGGCGACCTCGACCGGCTCCGCGCCGACGGCTGGCTCGCGGTCGTGGGTTCACCTGTCCCGCCCGCGCGGCTCCCCGAGGCGGCGGGCGAAGTCGAGTTGCTGCTGACGCGGGCCGCCGCGTTGGAACGGCCGATTGTGGCCGAAGCGGCCGAACTCGGGCTGGACGCGCTGATCGACCCGGGCGTGGCGGCCGGGTTCGCCGCCCAGGCGCTGGCGCCGCTGCGCGAACTGGACCGGAAGGGTGACCGCGAACTGGTCGACACGCTGCGGACCTGGCTGGCGCACCACGGCGGCTGGGACCGGACGGCCGCCGAACTCGGTGTGCACCGCAACAGCGTCCGGCACAGGATCGGGCAGATCGAACGGGCGCTGGGGGTGGATCTGGCGGATCCGGAGATCCGGATGCGGCTGTGGTTCGCCCTGCGCTGGGCGTGAACGGAGGCTCTGGCGGAAGCGAGTGCAGGGTCTCCCCAAGGGCGCTCCGCGCCCGACGGAGACTTCAGCGCGCGACAGACCGATAAGGTCACTCTCAGGTAAATGTGGCAACGTAGGGTTGTGCGAATTCTGGTAGTCGAAGACGAAGAACCCCTCGCCGACGCGATCGCACGCGGCCTGCGGCGCGAGGGCATGGCGGTGGACATCGCGCTCACCGGTGACGACGGGCACGAGAAGGCCGCCGTCACCCGGTACGACGTCGTGCTGCTCGACCGCGACCTGCCCGGCATGTCCGGTGACGACCTGTGCCGCGAGATCGTCGCGTCCGGCGAGCTGACCCGCGTGCTGATGCTCACCGCGAGCAGTTCCGTCTCGGACCGTGTCGACGGGCTTTCCCTCGGCGCCGACGACTATCTCGCCAAGCCGTTCGCCTTCCCCGAACTCGTCGCGCGCGTGCGGGCGCTGGGCCGCCGCGCGACCCCGGCCGCGCCGCCGCTGCTGACTTCGGGCGACGTCGAACTGGACCCGGCGAGGCGGACCGTCCGCCGCGCGAGCGGCCCGGTCGAGCTGACCCGCAAGGAGTTCGGCGTGCTGGAGGTGCTGCTGTCGGCCGCCGGTTCGGTGGTCAGCAGCGAGGAACTGCTCGAACGCGTATGGGACGAGAACGCCGACCCGTTCACCACCACCGTCCGGGTCACCGTGATGACACTGCGCAAGAAGCTCGGCGAGCCGGGCATCATCGAAACCGTCGTCGGCTCCGGTTACCGGGTGCCGGAGCAGGGGACCGCGCGCGGGTGAACCTGTCCGGCGCCCGCAGCCTGCGCGCGCGGGTCACGCTGCTCGCGACCGGGCTGGTGGCACTGGTCAGCCTCCTGTTGCTCTGGCTGACCTGGAATCTGGTCGGCGACGCGGTTTCCGCCGTGCCGCAGCTGCCGCCGGGCACCACGGTGCGGGTCGACGGCGTCGACGTCGACGCTTCCGCCGTCACCGAGCATCTGCGGGTCTACGCCCGGAACAGGGTGCTGCTGTTCGGCGCGGTCGCGTTCTGTTTCGTCGTGCTGGCGGCGGGAATCCTCGCGTGGACGTTCACCGCGCGGGTGCTGCAGCCGCTGCGCGAGATCACCGGCACCGCGCGGCGCCTGTCGATCGAATCGATGGGGGAACGGATCGGCGAGGTCCGCACGAAGGACGAACTCGCCGAACTGGCCGAGACCTTCGACGACATGCTCGACAGGCTGCAGGCCGCGTTCGACGCGCAACGGCACTTCGTCGCGAACGCCAGCCACGAACTGCGGACGCCACTCGCGGTCATCCGCACCGAACTCGACGTCACGCTGGCCGACGAGCACGCCGACGAAGCCGAATTACGCCGGATGGCGGGTGTGGTCCGCGACGCGACCGAGCGGGCCGAACGGCTGGTCGGCTCGTTGCTGTTGCTCGCGCGCACGGACGGCGCGGGGCTGGTGGCCCGGGAGCCGGTCGATCTCGCGGTGATCGTCGCGACCGCGTGGCGCGCGGTGCGGGCCGAAGCCGAGAGACGCGGTATCCGCACCGAATTCGCGACCCCGGGAGCGGCGACGTTCGGCGATCCCGCGCTGCTGGAACGGATCGCGGGCAACCTGCTGGAGAACGCCGTGCGGCACAACGTCGAGGGCGGCTGGCTCGACGTCGTCACCCAGGCCGGTCCACAGTGGTCCGTGCTGCGGGTGCGTTCGTCCGGCGGCCTGCTCGATCCGGCCGCGGTCCCCGAACTGTTCGAGCCGTTCCGCCGTGCCGGCGTCGCCAGGACCGCCCGTACCGGCGCCGGGCTGGGACTGTCGATCGTGCGGGCCGCGGTCCAGGCGCACGGCGGCACGGTGTCGGCGGAACCCGTTGTGGGCGGTGGTCTTTCGGTGACCGTTCACCTGCCTGCTCTGCCCTGAGCCATCGCTGGGGTTACGGTTCGAGCATGGTCCCCAGTATTCGGCTGAACAACGGAACGTCCCTCCCGCAACTCGGCTTCGGGGTGTACAAGATCGGCGACGACGAGGTCGTCGGCGCGGTCCGCACCGCGATCGAGGCGGGCTACCGCGCCATCGACACGGCGACCCTGTACGCCAACGAACGCGGCGTCGGCGAGGCCGTCCGCACCAGCGGGCTGCCGCGCGAGGAACTGTTCGTCACCACGAAACTGTGGAATACCGAGCACGGTTACGACTCGGCGTTGCGTGCCTTCGACACGAGCATGCGCGAACTCGACATCGACTACGTCGACCTGTACCTGATCCACTGGCCGCTGCCGTCCCAGGACAAGTACGTCGAGACGTGGCGGGCGCTGGAGAAGATCGCCTCCGACGGCCGGGCGAAGGCGATCGGCGTCTCGAACTTCCAGATCCCGCATCTGGAGCGCCTGATCGAGGAGACCGGAACCGTTCCCGCGGTCAACCAGATCGAATGCCACCCTTGGCTGCAGCAGCCGTTGCTCCGGGACTTCCACGAGAAGCACGAGATCGTCACCGAGGCGTGGGGTCCGCTGGCGCGCGGCGGGGAACTGCTCGCCGACGAGAAGATCACCACGATCGCGGAGAAACACGGCAAGACGCCGGCGCAGGTCGTGCTGCGCTGGCACATCGAGATGAACCATCTGGTGATCCCGAAGTCCGTCACGCCGGAACGGATCAAGGAGAACATGGACGTCTTCGACTTCGCGCTCGACGCGCACGACACCGCCGCGATCGCGACCCTGGAGCAGGGGAAGCGGCTGGGACCGGATCCCGACACCCTCGGCTCGTGAGTGGCTAGGACGGTTCTAACCGTCCTAGCCACTCACGAGGCCCAACGGCTACCGCACGTCCACGAAGATCGGGTTCCCGTACAGCCACAGGTCTTCGAACGGATTCGACTGCCCGATCACGTCGGCGCTCGGCTCGATCCCGCCGGGCACGTGCTTCTTGCCGTCCGTCCCGCGCGTCCGCACGAAGAACGGCTCGCGCACGTTGCGGAAGGTGTGCCGGAAGGCGACCCGCCGCCCCGGCGCCCAGCGCGGTTCGAAGGAACGGACCACCCGCGTGCCCGGGGCGGTCTGCGCGTCACGGTCGGCGGCCGGGCCGGTCATCGGTCCCGAAACGAGGTCGAGCCGCGCGAGCCGGGGGATCGCGCCGCCGCCGTTCGGTCGTGACGCCAGTTTCGCCGAGACGACGACCGTGACGTCGTCCCCGCGCCGAACCCGGAGCCTGCCGCCCATCGTGGCCGAGCTCCAGCCGCTGTACGCGCCGAACTCCAGTTCCTGCGCGAGCCCGCCGTGCACCACCCAGACGCGTCCCGCGCGCAGGCCTTCCAGTACACCTTCGTGGCTGCGGCGGGTCACACCGACGACCGTCCGGCTGAACTCAGCGGGGGCGAAGTCCGCGTACGGGGGCAGAGTCTGCGGGACGCCGGTGTCGATCGGGTCCGGGTACGCGCCGTGCTCGTCGTAGTAGCCGTCGGGGACGCCCGGCCGGACGAGGGTGTCGCCGCGGTTGTAGTGCGAGTCGGAGTTGCTGGTGATCCACCACGGCTTTCCCTCGGCCAGCAGTGAATCCCAGAGCCCGCCGACGGTCGCGGTGCTCCAGTCGAAGCCGCCGTAGGTGCGGTAGGCCGACTCCGGGAAGCCCGGCCACGAGTTCGAACCGGGGGAGTTGCCGTACCCGCCGCGCGCGCCACCGCCGCTCCCGAGCGGTTTGGGGAAGCCGTCGGCCTGCGCTCCCGGCGCGCCTTCCATGCCGATGACGATCCCGGGCGCGGCGTCGCGCAGCGCGCGGATCTCGTGCGGGGCGA
This sequence comes from Amycolatopsis decaplanina DSM 44594, assembly GCF_000342005.1. Taxonomy (GTDB): domain Bacteria; phylum Actinomycetota; class Actinomycetes; order Mycobacteriales; family Pseudonocardiaceae; genus Amycolatopsis; species Amycolatopsis decaplanina. The sequence goes on along the minus strand of NZ_AOHO01000071.1, from coordinate 55,577 downwards.
TCCGGCCGTTGCGCAGCGGATGGTTGATCACCACCACCGGCGCGTGGATCCGGCGGGCCCGCTCTTCGGCGGCCAGCCAGCGGATCGCCTTGACGGCCAGCGCCTCGTTGTCCGGCGTGCCCGGTTCGGTCCCGGTCAGCCGCCAGTCGAAGGCGCGCTCGAACTCACGCAGCTTCGCGGACTGGTTCGCGCCCGCCTGGAAGAACAGGGTCGCGTGCTCGGCGCCCGGCACGTTCCACTCCATCCCTTGCCACAGCAGGAGATCGCGGTGCTCGCGCTGCGCCGCCCGGATCGCGGCGTTCGTCCGTTCCACCGACGACTTCTCGTGCGACGCGTGGCCGTGATCGGTGATCACCGCCCAGTCCGCCCCGTGGCGCCGGGCGTCGTCGGCGATTCCGTCCACTGTGTACATCGCGTCGTAGGAGTACTGCGTGTGGATGTGGTGATCGCCCACCAGCCACTGGTAGCGGTCCCGGCCGAAGAGGCGGGAGAGATCGATGCCGAGATCGAGGTCGAGGTTCAGATCGAGGGCTTCCGCCGGGGCGGTGGCGGCGAGGGGAACACCCGCGGCCGCCGCGGACACGAGGCCCGCACGCTTGAGGAATCCGCGGCGGTCGACGCCGGGTTTTTCGCTGTTCACCGGCGGCACGCTAAAGAGCCTCGCTGAACGGGCGGTGTCCGGACGGCCAACGATCAGCGCCGTGTGACGATCATCGCTGCGGTGCGAAAGCCCGGCTCCCCGGAGGATGGCAGGGGAGCCGGGCTCCTTGCTAGAAGTCCCGGTTTGCCGGGGTCACACCGAAGTCGCGGTTGTCCACTCCGGTGATCCGGACACTGCCGGTCTCGTCGCCGGTGATCCGGACGCTGTCGTCAGCGCCCGCCACACCCGCTCCGAGCAGCAAGCCCAGAACCGCCGCGCCGGCCCCCAGGCCCACGCGCACGACGATCTTCTTCATCGGCTTCCTCCCATGTTCTGTTGTTCCCCAGTACCTGGAAGACCAGGCTTAGCGCGAGTGTTCCCGAAATCGCAGCCAAGCGCTACAAAGTTCACGAAATACGCAAAAAGCCACCGTCAGCGACTGCAGAGTCGCCGACGGTGGCCTTTCGTTCAGCTTCAGGAGAGCGGCACGCTCGCCACACCCGGGGCCAGGAACGGCTTGCCGTTGACCTTCTCGGACACGCCGGCCCGGTCCAGGTACGGCGTGATGCCGCCGAGCCAGAACGGCCAGCCCGCGCCGAGGATCAGGCACAGGTCGATGTCCTGCGCCTGGGCGACCACGCCTTCGTCGAGCATGATCCGGATCTCTTCGGCGATCGCGGCCAGCGCGCGATCACGCACCTGCTCGGACGTCGACGGCGAGTCGCCGCGCTGCCACAGTTCGTCGATCTCGGGGTCGACGGTGGCGTTGCCGTGAGCGTCCCACTGCCAGACACCCTTCTTGCCCGCCTTGACGAAGCGGTCGAGGTTCTCGCTGACGGTGAACCGGTCCGGGAACGCCCCGTGCAGGGTTTCCCCGACGTGCAGGGCGATCGCCGGGCCGACCAGCTGCATCAGCGTGAGCGGCGTCATCGGCAGGCCCAGCGGCTCGAGCGCCTTGTCGGCGACGTCGAACGGCGTGCCCTCGTCCACGGTCACCAGGACCTCGCCGAGGAAGCGGAGCAGCAGCCGGTTGACCACGAACGCGGGCGCGTCCTTGACCAGCACGCTCGACTTCTTGAGCTGCTTGCCGAGCGCGAACGCGGTGGCCAGCGCGGCGTCGTCGGTCTTCTCCGCCCGGACGATCTCCAGCAGCGGCATCACCGCGACCGGGTTGAAGAAGTGGAACCCGACCACGCGTTCCGGATGCTTCAGCTGCGACGCCATCGCGGTGATCGACAGCGACGAGGTGTTCGTCGCCAGGATCGCCTCGGGGGAGACGTACTGCTCCAGGTCGGCGAAGACCTTCTGCTTGACGCCCAGCTCCTCGAACACCGCCTCGATCACGAAGTCGGCGTCGGCGAACACGGACTTGTCGAGCGAGCCGGTGACGAGCGCCTTCAGCCGGTTCGCGCCGTCCGGCGAAACCCGCTTCTTGGCCAGCAGCTTGTCGATCTCACCGTGCACATAGGACACACCCTTGTCGACGCGTTCCTGGTCGACGTCGGTGAGCACCACCGGCACCTTGAGACGGCGCACGAACAGCAGGGCCATCTGGCTGGCCATCAGGCCCGCGCCGACGATGCCGACCTTGTTCACCTTGCGCGCCAGCGACTTGTCCGGCGCGCCCGCCGGCCGCTTGGCCCGCTTGTTGACCAGGTTGAACGAGTACAGCCCGGCGCGCAGGGTGTCGTCCATGAGCAGTTCGGCGAGCCCGTCGGTCTCGGCCGCGTAGCCGCGGTCCAGATCGTTCTCGCGGGCCAGCTCCAGCAGCTCGACGGCCTTGGTCGCGCCGGGGGAAGCGCCCTTCGTGCGACCGTCCACAATGGCCTTGGCGCGGGCGATCGCGGCGTCCCAGCCCGCGCCGCGGTCGATCTCGCGGCGGGCGGGGGTGATCTCGCCGTTGACCACCTTCGCGAGCCACAGCAGGGACTGCTCCAGGTAGTCGGCCGAACCGAAGACCTCGTCGACGATGCCGAGTTCCGCCGCCTGCGCGACCTTGAGCATCTTGTTCTGTGCCAGCGCGTTCTCGATGATCACGGTGACCGCGGCGTCCGGCCCGATCAGGTTCGGCAGCAGCTGCGTGCCGCCCCAGCCCGGGAACAGGCCGAGGAAGACCTCGGGGAACGCGATCGCGGCGGTGTTCTCCGAAAGCGTGCGGTAGTGGCAGGAGAGCGCGAGTTCGAGCCCGCCGCCCATCACCGCGCCGTTGACGAACGAAAACGTCGGGATCTCGGAGTCGGTGAGGCGCCGGAACACGTCGTGCCCGGTCTGCGCGATCTCCCGCGCCAGCGCCGGATCCGCGACCGCTTCGACACCGGAAAGGTCGGCGCCGACGGCGAAGATGAACGGCTTGCCGGTGACCGCGATCGCCGCGGGTCCGGCCGCGAAGGCGGCGTCGATCGCGGCGTCGAGGCTCACCAGGCTCTGCGGGCCGAAGGTGTTCGGCCGGGTGTGGTCGTGGCCGTTGTCCAAGGTGATCAGCGCGACCGGCTTGCCGAGGCCGGGCACCTTCACCAGACGCGTGACCGCGTTCGTGACGACCTCGTCGGGGAAGGCGGCTTTCGCCTGCTCAGCGGTGAAAGTCATGGTTACTTCGCCCCCTCGAAGGCCGGGTTCTCCCAGAGCACGGTGCCACCCATGCCGATGCCGATGCACATGGTGGTCAGGCCGTAGCGCACGTCGGGACGCTCGGCGAACTGACGCGAAAGCTGCGTCATCAGCCGGACCCCGGAGGACGCGAGCGGGTGACCGCAGGCGATCGCGCCACCCCACTGGTTGACGCGGGGGTCGTCGTCGGCGATGCCGAAGTGGTCGAGGAACGCGAGCACCTGGACGGCGAACGCCTCGTTGATCTCGAACAGGCCGATGTCGTCGATCGACAGGCCGGTGCGCTTGAACAGCTTCTCGGTGGCGGGCACCGGGCCGATGCCCATGACCTCCGGCTCGACACCGGCGAAGGAGTAGCCCACCAGGCGCATGCCGATCGGCAGGCCGAGTTCGCGGGCGGTGTCCTCGTCGGCGAGCAGCGCCGCGGTGGCGCCGTCGTTGAGACCGGCCGCGTTGCCCGCGGTGATCCGGCCGTGCGGGCGGAACGGCGTCTTCAGCCCGGCGAGCTGCTCGACGGTGGTGCCGGGGCGCGGCGGCTCGTCCTCGGTGGCGAGGCCCCAGCCGAGTTCCTTGGACCGGGTGGCGACCGGGACCAGCTCGGGGCCGATCTTGCCGGTCTTCACGGCCTCGGCGTACTTTTCCTGGCTGCGCGCGGCGAAGGCGTCGGTGCGCTGTTTGGTGATCGCCGGGAACCGGTCGTGCAGGTTCTCCGCGGTCTGGCCCATCACGAGCGCCGTCGGGTCGACGAGCTTGTCGGCGATGATGCGCGGGTTCGGGTCCACGCCCTCGCCCATCGGGTGGCGGCCCATGTGCTCGACGCCGCCGGCGATGGCGATGTCGTACGCGCCGATGCCGATCCCGCTCGCGGTCGTGGTGACCGCGGTCATCGCGCCCGCGCACATCCGGTCCAGCGCGAAGCCGGGCACCGACTTCGGCAGGCCCGCCAGCAGCGCGGCGGTGCGGCCGATGGTCAGGCCCTGGTCCCCGATCTGGGTGGTGGCGGCGATCGCCACCTCGTCGACGCGCTCGGGCGGCAGCCCGGGATGCCGCCGCAGCAGTTCACGGATGGCGTTGACGACGAGGTCGTCGGCACGGGTGCCGGCGTACATACCTTTTTCGCCTGCCTTGCCGAAGGGCGTTCGCACCCCTTCGACGAAGGCGACATTGCGTACCGACCGCGCGTTCGGCGCGAGCGGTGTTGCTCCTGCGGCCACGAATGCTCCTGAAGTAGAGGTAGTCCTGACCGCACCCTAGCCCCGGTTACCCACCGGTAACCAGGATGGTGGCCCGGTCGAGTGGGGGAAGGCACACTCCCGGGTGCGGCCGGGCCGCCGGTCTCGGCCGCTTGGCCGATCCGGGGGTGGTGGAGAAGTTGCTATGTTCGATGTGATCAGGGGGAGGGATCACGATGACAACGCCGGGGCCGGCCGTCACCCGTCGTGCGCTACTGGGGATGGCGGTCCTCGCGCCGCTGGCCGCCTGCACCCGGGGGAACCCGCCCGCGCCGCCGTCACCGACTCCTCCGCCGCCCTCGCCCTCCACCTCGCGCCAGTTCCACGACCGGTTGATGGAGCTGGAGAAGAAGTTCGATGCCAGGCTCGGCGTGTACGCGCTCGACACCGAAGGCGGCGGCACCGTCGAGCACCGCGCCGACGAGCGGTTCGCGTTCTGCTCGACGTTCAAAGGGGTCGCGGCGGCGGCGGTCCTGCGGCGCAACCCCTTGTCGCATCTGGAAACCCGGGTCAGCTACTCGCGGGACGACCTGATGGAACACGCTCCGGTCACCGGGCGGCATGTGGCCACCGGCATGACGATCCGCCAGCTGTGCGACGCCGCCATCAGGTTCAGCGACGGCACGGCCGGCAACCTGCTGCTGCGGGATCTCGGCGGCCCGGCGGAGCTGACGGCGTTCACGCGCAGCCTCGGCGACACGGTGACGCGGATGGACCGGATCGAACCGGCCATCACCGAGGCCGCCCCGGGCGACCTTCGCGACACCACGACAGCGCGGGCCTTCGCCGCCGACTACCGGAAGATCGTGCTGGGCGACGCGCTGACGGCCGACAAACGCGACTTCCTCCGTGACCTGCTCCAGCGCAACACCACCGGCGCCGAGCGGATCAGGGCGGGCGTGCCGTCCGGCTGGACCGTGGCCGACAAAACCGGCACCGGGGCCTACGGCACGCTGAACGACATCGCCGTCGTATGGCCGCCGGGCAAGGCGCCGATCGTCGTGGCGATCATGTCCGGCAAGGCGGCGAAGGACGCTCCGTATGACCAGGCGCTGCTCGCCGAGTCCGCGAAGTACGTCGTCGAGAAGCTCGCGTGAGGGAATCCGGAACTCGCGTGCCCGGAACCGGAACTCGCGTGTTTGAAGACGGAACTCGCGTGTCTGGACGAGTTCCGTCTTCAAACACGCGAGTTCCGCGTCCGAGCACGCGAGTCTCGCCTTAGTTGCCGGTGGCGCTGGGGAGCAGGGCGGGGCAGCCGCCGGTTTTGTAGGCCGGGTCGTACTCGAAGTGCCACTTCTCGTTGTCGTAGCGGCGGCACCAGCCCAGCGCGCCGCCGTTCTCGTCCACCCACGCGGCCGAGTTCAGCGGCTGGATGTCGACGGCGATTCCCTTGACGTGCATGGACGTCTCCGGCTGCAGCGCCCACTTCTTGGCCTGCTCCACGGAGCCGAACCGCTCGACGGCCTTGTCGAACTCGCGCTGCTGCTGGCTCCGGCTGCGCTTGCCGTCGTTCACGCAGAGCGTGATGTTCTGCGCTTTGGCCTTGGCGCGCAGGGCGTTCCACGCCTCGACCACGTCGGGGCGCATGCCGGAGGTTTCCTCGTCGACATAACGCTTGTCGACCGCGCACGTCGGGCCGGTATCGGGGCCGGGGACCTCTTCGAGGACGGCGAGCGCCTGCCCGTTCACCGGCTTGACGGCCACGCCGGTGGCTCCCAGCGTCACCATCGCGACCCCGACGAGCCCCAGCGCCACGAGCACGCTGATCGCGGTCCTGCGGCTGGAGGTGGATGTGGTGGGCACCATCCCGAAGCTACCCAGCGCCCGGCGGGCCGTACAACCTCGTGAGTGGTAAGGACGGTTAGAACCGTCCTTACCACTCACGAGACGCGACTCAGCGGCTCAAGTACCCGAGCCACCCGCCGTACGCCGTGATGTCTTCGGCTCCCTCCGCCGCCATGGGCTCACACACGAACCCGGACACCTCGCTCCCGTCGGCCAGCCGCACTTTTCCGATCGCCAGCGGTGCGGGAACGCCCGCCACGAACTCGCCGAAGCCGCCCAAAGGCAGGTCCCATACCTCGGCCTCGATGGCCGCGCCGCCCGAAGCGACCCGGACGAGGCCGGGTTTGGGCGGCACGGTGTCCAGCGCGTAGAGCCGGTACTCGGCCGCCGTCGGCACCGCCGCGACGAACCGGCCACCACGCGAGGTCAGTTCGTGGTTCAACGGCTGCCCGCGCAGATGAGCGCCGACGACGGCGATCCGCGTCCGCCGCGGCACCGAGCGGGCGACATCGGCGAGGACCCGGTCGGCGTACGCGGCCCCGACCAGCATCATCCCGAACGGCAGCCCGCCGACGGTTCCGGCGGGAATGGCCAGCGACGACAGGCCCAGCAGGTTCGTCGAGTTCGTGAACCGGCCCAGCCGGGCGTTCACGCCCAGCGGGTCGGCCTCGACTTCGGCGATCGTCGGGTGTTCCGTAGTCGTGGGCAGCAGTAGGCAGTCCACAGTGGACAAGACCGCCGCCGCTTCCCGCTCCAGCTCGCCGAGGGTCACGAGGTCACTGAACAAACGATGTGCCGGGATGTCCTTGGCCGCGCCGATGATCCGCCGCACGGCCGGATCGACGGCGTCCGGACGCGCGTCGATGAACTCGCCGACCGCCGAGTAGCGCTCGGCCACGAACGCGCCCTCGTACAGCAGGCGCGCCGCGGTCACGAACGGCGATATGTCGACAGTGACCAGCTCGGCGCCCGCGTCACGGAACTCTTGAGCCGCGGCGGTGAACGCTTCGGCCCAACCGTCTTGAAGAGGGCCGAGAACGTCCGGCACACCGATCCGGAAAGGACGATGGACGACCGGAAGGTCCCGAGGCTCGCGCAAGCAGGCGAACGCCGCCGTCGCCTCGTCGACCGTCCGCGCGAACACCGTCACGCAGTCGATGCTCGCGCACGCGGGCACGACACCGGCCGTCGGCAGCAGTCCCCGCGTCGGCTTCAGCCCGACTATCCCGTTGAACGCCGCCGGGACCCGGCCGGATCCGGCGGTGTCGGTGCCCAGCGCGAGATCCGCGATCCCGAGCGCCACCGCGACGGCCGACCCTGAACTCGATCCGCCCGAAACGTACGCGGGATCGATCGCGTTCCTGACCGCGCCGTGCGGACTGCGCGTGCCGGCCAGCCCGGTCGCGAACTGGTCCAGATTGGTCGTGCCCAGGATCAGCGCCCCGGCCGCGCGCAGCCGCGCCACCACCGGCGCGTCCTCGTCCGGCAGGTAGGCGTACTCGGGGCACGCCGCCGTGGTCGGCAGCCCGGCGACGTCGATGTTGCCCTTGACCGCGGCGAGCTTCCCGTACAACGGCAAGGATTCCCCCGCCGCGCGACGGGCCTCCAGGTGCTCCGCGTCGGCGAGAAGGTCCTCCTCGGGACGCAGGTCGATCCAGATCTCGGGCCGGTCGACCCGCGCGATCCGGTGGTACGCGGCGCGCACCCGCTCCAGCACGCTCATCCCGCGCTCCTTCCCAGTACCACCAGCGGCGTGCCGGGGGCGACCTGATCACCGGGGGAGACGAGCACCTCGACGACCTCCCCGGCGGCGGGCGCGGGGATCCGCGCCTCGGTCTTCATCGCTTCGAGGATCACCAGCGTCTCCGCCGAGCCGACCTTCCCGCCGGGTTCGACGTCCACCCGCCACACGGTCGCGGCGAAGGGAGCCTCGACGACGTGCCCACCGGGTGGGGCCTCGACCTTCGTGGTCGGGACCTTCGCGCCGGCCGGTTCGGGGCGAGGATCGAACTCGCCCGCCGCCGCCCAGGCCTGTCGCTCCGCCTCGAACGCCGCGCTCTGTTTCGCCCGGAACGCGGCGATGTCGGCCGCGTTGTCGGCCAGGAACCGCTCGTGATCGGCCAGCGCGAACTCGCCGTCGGTGATGTCGAGTTCCAGTTCCCCCGCCGAGCTCTGAGCCCGCAGATCGAGCAGCTCCTCGGCCGTCACCGGGTACCACGAGATCCGGTCGAAGAACCGCAGCAGCCACGGCGAACCCGGTTCGAACGACCCGCGTTGCCGCCAGCCGCTCCACACCTGCACGGTCCGCCCGACGAACTGGTACCCGCCGGGGCCTTCCATCCCGTAGATGCACAGGTACGAGCCGCCGATGCCGACGGAGTTCTCCGCGGTCCAGGTGCGGGCCGGGTTGTACTTCGTGGTCACCAGCCGGTGCCGCGGGTCCAGGGGAGTGGCCACCGGCGCGCCGAGGTAGACGTCGCCGAGGCCGAGCACCAGGTACTCCGCGTCGAACACCGTGCGGTAGACGTCGTCCACACTGGACAGACCGTTGACCCGCCGGATGAACTCGATGTTCCACGGGCACCACGGCGCGTCGTCGCGCACGCCCGCCATGTACCGCTCGATCGCCTCGCGCGTCGCCGGATCGTCCCAGGACAACGGCAGCCGTACGGTCCGGCTCGGCACCACGAGATCGCCGGTGCGCGGCAGATCGTGCTCCACCTCCTGCACGAGGCCGAGCAGCTTCGGGACCGGCAGCACGTCCGGGTCGACGTGGACCTGCAGCGAGCGGATGCCCGGTGTCAGGTCGACGACGCCGTCGAGGCCTTCCGCGCCCAGCCGGTCGGCCAGGGCGTGGACGCGCATCCGCAGGGCCAGATCGAGCTTCATCGGCCCGTACTCGATCAGCAGGTTGTCGTCGCCGCTGCGCCGGTAGGTGACCTCGGGATTCTCGTCCGATGTGGACAGACGACCGAGGACACCGCCGTCGTCGATCGGCTTCCGGCTCGCCTTGACCGGTCTGGCCGGTTCTTCCCGCAGCACACCCGCGTGCTCGGTGGTGATGGGCACGAAGCGCACGGTGTCGCCCGGCCGCAGCTGGCCGAGTTTCCAGCGCTGCCCGGTCACCACGGTCGCCGGGCAGACGAAACCGCCGAGGCTCGGCCCGTCCGGGCCCAGCAGGATCGGCAGATCGCCGGTGTAGTCGACGGCGCCGATCGCGTACGGCGTGTCGTGGATGTTCGACGGGTGCAGGCCCGCCTCGCCGCCGTCTTCCCGCGCCCAGCGTGGCCGGGGCCCGACGAGCCGGACGCCGGTTCGCGCCGAGTTGAAGTGCACCTCCCAGTCGGTGGCGTAGAACGTTTCGACGTCGTCCGGGGTGAAGAACTCCGGCGCCGCGTGCGGCCCCTCTGAGGCGCCGATCTCCCAGTGCGTCGCGAAGGCCGTGCGTTCGGCCTCGGGAACCGGTCCGGTGACGGCGTTCTCCGGAACCGGCCCGGGGGAGAGGACGTCACCGGTCGCCAGCGCGCGCCCGCCGTGCCCGCCGAAGCCGCCGAGGGTGAACGTCGCCGCGCTGCCCAGGAATTCCGGCACGTCGATCCCGCCGCGAACGAGGACGTACGCCCGGAGCCCGGCGGTCCCGGTGCCGACGTCGAGCACGCCGCCGGCAGGGATCTCGATGGGTGTCCACTGTGGAACTGGCGAGCCGTCTACGGTCACCGGTGACGGTGATCCCGTGACGCAAACGATTGCGTCCTCGGTGAACCTCAGCGAGACACCGTCCACAGTGCACTCCAGGCCCGCCGCGCCTTCGGGATTGCCCAGCGCGCGGTTGCCCAGGCGCAGCGACAGATCGTCCATCGGCCCGCTCGGCGGGACACCCACGTGCCAGAACCCCAGCCGCCCCGGCCATTCCTGGACGGTGGTCATCGTGCCGCCCCGCAGGACCTCGATCCGCGGTTCGGGGTCGGTGATCGTGTCGAGCGTCGCGGTGTCGTGCGTGACGTCGTGCAGCCGCTGATCCGCGGCGACCGCGCGCAACTGGCCGAGGTTCGTCCGGACGCCGTCCACCCGGCTTTCGCCGAGCGCCTCGCCCAGCGCGGACAGCGCCTCTGACCGATCCGCGCCGACGGTGATCACCTTGGCGAGCAGAGGGTCGTAATGCGTCGTCACGTTAGCGCCGGCTTCGACCCAGGTGTCGACCCGGACACCGCCGGGGAAGTCGGCGCTGGTCAGCAGGCCCGCGCTCGGCCGGTGCCCGGCGGCCGGGTCCTCGGCGTAGACCCGTGCTTCGATCGCGTGCCCGCGCGGCACAGGCGTGGTGGTGAACATCCCGGTGTCGCCGTCGGCGAGCCGGAGCATCCACGCGACCAGGTCGATCCCGTACACCGCCTCGGTGACCGGATGCTCGACCTGCAGCCTCGTGTTCACCTCGAGGAACGCGGCCTCTTCCCGGTCCGGGTCGTAGACGAACTCGACCGTCCCGGCCGACCGGTAGCGCACCGAAGCGCAGAGGTCGACGGCCGCCGAGACCAATTTCTTCCGTACCGCTTCGGAAAGTCCCGGGGCGGGGCACTCTTCGAGTACCTTCTGATTGCGCCGCTGCAGGGTGCAATCCCGCGTGCCCAGCGCCAGCACCTCACCCGTACCGTCGCCGAACACCTGGACCTCGACGTGCCGCGCGTGCGTCACGAGCCGTTCAAGGAACACGCCCGAAGTCGAGAAGCTCTTCGCCGCGATGCTCTGCACCGCGTCCCAGGCGTCGCGGAGTTCTTCGGGGGACGCGCAGGCGCGCATGCCGATCCCGCCGCCACCGCCGGTGGCCTTGAGCATCACGGGGTAGCCGATCCTGCTGGCCGCCGCTTCGGCGTCCTCGAGGCTGTCCAGCAGACCGGTGCCCGGCAGCAGCGGTACACCGGCCTCGACGGCCTTCTCCCGCGCGGTGTGCTTGCTGCCGAAGACTTCGAGGTGGTCCGCGGTGGGACCGGCGAACCGGAGCCCGGCCGCTTCCACCGCCCTGGCGAAAACGGCGTCCTCGGACAGGAAGCCGTAGCCGGGATGGATAGTGTCCGCCCCGGTCTTCAGCGCGGCTTCGATGATGGCGTCGCCGAGGAGGTAACTCTCCCTCGCCGGCGCCGGGCCGAGCCGGACGGCTTCGTCGGAAAGCCGTACGTGCGCGGCCGTGCGGTCGGCGTCGGAGTAGACGGCGACCGTCGGAATGCCCATCTCCCTTGCGGTCCGGATGATCCGGACCGCGATTTCCCCCCGGTTGGCGACGAGCAGTTTCACGCGTCACCGCCGGTGACGATCATGCGGACCGGCGTCGGGTCGAAGCCGTTGCACGGGTTGTTGATCTGCGGGCAGTTCGACACCAGCACCAGGACGTCGGTCTCGGCGCGCAGTTTGACTTCGAGGCCGGGTGCGGAGATGCCGTCGACGATGCCGAGCGTGCCGTCCTGTTCCACCGGCACGTTCATGTACCAGTTGACGTTGCTGACCAGATCCCGTTTGCCGAGACCCCATTTCGCGCCCTCGGTCAGGAAGTTCTCGACGCAGGCGTGCTGGTACCGCGTGTGCTGGCCGTAGCGGAGGCTGTTCGATTCCTTGCTGCAGGCGCCGCCGATCGTGTCGTGCCGTCCGCAGGTGTCCTCGACGACGGTCAGCAGTGGCGCGCCCTCGCCCGTGCGCAACACGCTGCCGATGGTGAGGAAGATGTTGCGCTGCGCGGCGATCGTGGCGGCCGCGCTGTATCTCTTCGCCGTGTCGGCGGCGTCGTAGCAGAGGAAGTCGACGGCCTGGTTGCCGCCGAGGTCGATGATCGCGAGCGTCTCGCCCTTGTGGAGCACGGTGGAGTACGGCGCCCGGGCGGCGACCTCGGTGTCGGAGATGATCGTCGTGGTCATGCCAGGCCCCTAGCGGTGAGGTAGTCGGCGGTGTTCTCGAAGGCGCGCTGTGCCTCGGGTGAGGCCGTCCATTCAGGACTGTCCGGAGTGGACGGCGCGCTTCGCTGGGCGAGGACGCGCAGCGGGGTGACCGTGTAGTCCGGGCGCGGGTCGAGCGGATGCGCCACGTTGGCGATCAGGACGACCACCGGGAGTTCGGTGCGCAGGACCACGGACTTGCCGGGACCCGCCGAACCGGTGAACGTCAGCCCGCCGTCGGTCTCCACGTGGACGCCCTGGAAGAAGGACAGGCTCGGCGGGAGATCGCGCGGCGTGAGGCCGTGTTTGGCGGCGGCGAGGGTGAACAGCGCGTTCCCCGACGGTGAATCGCCCTGCGGGCTCCCATCACCGTAGCGCTCGGCGTTACCGTCCACAGTGGATGTTCCGCAGAGTGCGTCGTGCCTGCCGCTCTCGTCGGTGACGACGGTCGCGAGCACCCGGGCCTGATCGGAAAGCAGGGCGATCGATTCGCCGAGATAGGCGTTCCACTGGACCTTCACCGTGTCCGCGACGTTCAGCCGTTCCCAGGGCTGGTCGGCGTTGAACAGCAGCAGATGCGCGCAGGCGTCGCCCTCGACGTCGGTCAGCCGCAGTTCGGTGCCGCGGGCGAGGACCTTGTGGGTGTAGCCGCCGCCGGCGACGGTCTCGGCCCAGACCAGCTTCGCCGGGTCGATCCCGGGCGGCGGATCCGGCCAGGTGGACGCCGGGATGGCGGGCATCGCGTCGGCCACCGTGCCCGCTTGGGCGCGGGCGTGGTCGCGAGCGCCGTACGTGGTCGATGTCGTGCTCATGGAACCTTCCTTCAGATCGCGGGGACGGAAACCGTGGTGAGCGCGGAGCGGCGGCGCCAGCAGAGGTAGCCGGTGAGCAGTGCGGCGCCGACGAACTCGATCGGGAACAACAGGACCCAGACGGAACCGGTACCCGCCAGGTCGTAGATCTCGGCTCGTGGCCAAGCGATGTTGACGATCATCATCGCGCCGTACCCTACTGCCGCCATGTTGACCGGAATAGCCCATCGCCCCAGGGAGAAATGGCCGGGTTCCGGGGTGAAACGGCCTTGACGGCGCCGGAGCAGCAGTGGTCCGGTCACCAGGAGGTAGGCGAGGTAGACCACGACCACCGAAGTGCCGGTGATGGTGCTGAAGATCGTCGGATTCCCCAGGTTCAGCAGCAGGAGTCCGATGGCGAGCACCCCGGACAGCACCGCGGGCGCGATCGGCGTGCCGGTGCGGGCGTTCACCGCGGAAAGCCTTCTGGCGCCGGGGAGCGCGCCGTCGCGCGCCATCGAGTAGATCAGCCGGACGGTGCCGGTCTGGATGGTCAGGGTGCAGACGACGACCGCGATCGCTACGTCGGCGAGGAAGACCCGGCCGAGTGTGTCACCGAAGACGGCCGTGATCACGTACGGCAGGCCTTTCCCGGCCAGTTGCCCGTCGGTCAGGCTCGGTGCCGCCATCAGCGCGGTGAGGACGACGGCGAGCCCGCCGAGCCCCGAGATCAGGAGTGCGCGGAGCACGGCGCGCGGTGCGGTGCGGCGCGCGTCCTTGGTCTCCTCGGCGACGGAGGCGGCGGTATCGAAACCGTACAGAACGTACGCGGCCATCAACGCCGAAGCGAGAACGCCGCCGGCTCCCGGGCTTTCGCCCGCGGGCTGGAGCACGACCTGCGGGCCGCGGACGGCGAACATCGCGAGACCGATGATCAGCACGAGGACGCCGACGAGTTCGGCCGCGACCCCGATGTCGTTGATCCGCGCCATGAGCCGCACGCCGCCCGCGTTGATGGCGGTGGTGAGGACGATCAGCAGGGTGCCGAGCAGGACCGCGTTGCTCGCGCCGGTCGGGGAGGTGATCGCCGGATCCCCACCGACGAGCTGGAACCCGCTCCAGACCGAGGGGAGGACGACCTGCAGCGCGATCGCGGCGCCGGCGAGGGCCACGACGCAGCCCACCAGCATCATCCAGCCGGCGAGCCACCCCGCGAATCCGGGGGAGAGATGTTTCGCCCACTGGTAAACCGATCCGGCCAGCGGGAATCGGGCGGCGAGTTCGGCGAAGTTGAGCGCGACGAGCAATTGCCCGGCGATCACCAGCGGCCATGTCCAGAAGAAGAGCGTGTCGCCGAAGGAATAGCCGAAGGCGAACAGCTGAAACACCGTGGTCAGGATGGAAACGAAGGAGAAACCGGCGGCGAAGGCGGAGAAACCGCCGAGTGTCCGGCGAAGTTCTTGGCGGTACCCGAAGGCGGAAAGGTCTTCGGAAGGCATTGCGGAGGCTCCTGTCTCAAGGGCCGAATTTCGATCGGCTGACCGAAATTAAGCGCGTGCGGGATCCTTCCGATCTCCGCCGGGTAAGCGCGGTGTTAACAGATACCGGATTCGGTAACCTGGGCCGACCGCCGGACGTAACAAAGATCTTCGCGGAGAAATGGCAGGATCGGATAGATGACGAAAACGACCGGGGTGGGCAGGCCGAGAGCCAGCGGCGCCGCCGCGAGCAAGCGGGAAGCGCGGCTCGCCGTACTGGACGCGGCGGGGGAGCTGTTCACCGGCGCCGGATACGCGGCGACGACCACACGGGCCATCGCCGAACGCGCAGGGCTGCGCCAGGCGTCGCTCTACTACCACTTTCCGTCCAAAGAGGACATTCTCGCGGCGCTGCTGGAGGACACCGTCCGGCCGTCACTGGACGTCGCGGGCGGCCTTTCGGCCCAGCTCGCGCCGGTCGGCACGCGGCTGTGGGCGCTGGCCTACGCGGACATCCATCTGCTCGGCAGCGCGCGGCACAACCTCGGTGCCCTGTACCTGCTGCCGGAGATCTCGTCGCCGCGGCTGGCGCGATTCCGGGCCGAGCGGGCGGAACTCAAACGCGTCTACGGCTCGCTCGTCGCGGCCGCCGGCGTCCCGGGGGACCTCCTCGGCATCCGGACCGACCTCGTGTTCGGGCTCGTCGAGAGCATCGCGATCGTCCGGCGTGACCAGCCGGATCTGGACGTCGAGGCGCACGCCGTCGAAGGGGCCGACAGCGTGCTGAGGCTCGCCGGTCTCGGGGAGCCGGACGCCGCGCTGCGCGTCTCCGCGCGGGCGTTGCTGGAGGGCTGAAGGGGACTTTCCCCGTATGCGATGAGACGAAAGCGTCCTTCGCCGCGTGAGATGCGGCGAAGGCGTCCTTCAGCTCCCGGTCAGGCGGCGGTTGCGTGGAGCGCCTTGCTCAGCACCGCCACGGTCAGCTCGACCTGCCACGGCCGGGCACCGCCGTCGCGGAGAACCTGGGCGACCGAGTCCTCGCTCAGGTCCGCGGGCGGACGCCAGCAGGTACGGCGCACCAGTTCCGGCAGCAGCAGGTTCTCCACCGGCAGCCGCCGGTCCTCCGCGATCGCGGACAGCGCCGCGCGGGCGGCCGAAAGCCGGGCGGCGGCGTCGGGGTCCTTGTCCGACCACCGGTTCACCGGCGGCGGTCCGTCGGTCTGCTGCGCGGGGGTGGGCAGTTCGTCGGCGGGGAGCGCGCGGGCGGCCTGCAGACGCCGCAACCAGCTCGCGGTGTACTTGCGCTGGACCCGGCCGCTGAACACCGGCAGCGCCTGCAGTTGCTCGACGGTCTTCGGGTCCGCGGTGACGGCGTTGATGATCGCGCTGTCGGGCAGGATCCGGCTCGGCGCGCGATCGCGTTTCCGGGCGAGTTCGTCGCGTGCCTGCCACAGTTCGCGCACGGCGGCGAGACCGCGGGCGCTGCGGATCTTGTGCACCCCGGACGTCCGGCGCCACGGTTCGGCCCGAGGGGCGGGCGGCGGCGCGGTGCGGACGGCCTCGAATTCCTGCTGGGCCCATTCGAGTTTGCCCTGGGCGGCCAAGTCGGCTTCGAGCTTCTCACGCAGTTCGATGAGCAGCTCGACGTCGAGGGCGGCGTAGTTCAGCCAGTCGACGGGAAGCGGGCGCTTCGACCAGTCGGCCGCGCTGTGGCCCTTCTCCAGCTGGTAGCCGAGGAGGAGTTCGACGAGGGTGCCGAGGGCGACCCGTTCGTACCCGGCGAGCCGTCCGGCGAGTTCGGTGTCGAACAGGCTCTTCGGGCGCAGGTCGAGTTCGGCGAGGCACGGCAGGTCCTGCGAGGCCGCGTGCAACACCCATTCGGCGTTGTTGAGCACTTCCGCGAGGGGTTCGAGCTGCCCTTCGAGCGGAATGGGGTCGATGAGGAAGGAGCCGGCACCTTCGCGGCGCAGCTGTACCAGATAGGCCTTCGGCCAGTATCGGTAGCCGGACGCGCGTTCGGTGTCCACGGCGATGGCCCCGCTGCCGCCGGCGATCTTCGCGCAGGCTTCGGCGAGGGCTGTCGCGTCGGCGATCACCGGTGGAGTGCCCTCGGCGGGCTCACGCAGCAGGACCGGTCCACCGGTGTCATCGGTGCCGGTCTTCGGGTCCGTCTGCGGTTCTCCGGGTCGATCGCCTTCCATAGGTGAAGACCCTACGGGACGAGCGGGCCGCGCCTGGTCCGCCCGCCCCGCAGGGCTGTTCGCCTTTGTCAGCGGATCACGCCGGCACGCATGGCCAGCGCCACCATCTGAGCCCGGTCACCCGTGCCGAGCTTGCGCCCGATGCGGGAGAGGTGAGACTTCACCGTGAGAGCGGAGAGGCTGAGTTCCTCACCGATCTCCTTGTTGCTCTGGCCGTCGGCGACGAGTTGCAGCACCTCGACCTCGCGCGCGGAAAGCTCGCGCGGGGTGTTGTCGGTGCCGGCGACCCGGGTGCCGGTGGCCAGGACCGGTGCGACGCTCGGGTCCGCGTAGACGCCGCCCTCGAGCACCCTGCGGACGCCGTCGGTCACTACGACCGGCGAAGCCGACTTGAGCAGGTATGCCTGGGCGCCGGCCTGAAACGCCGACCTGACCGCGTACGGGTCGTCTGATGAAGCGAGCACCACTACCCGAGGCCAGCCGTGGCTACGGAGTTCCGTAACCAACTCGATGCCGCTGCCGTCCGGCAGTCCGAGATCGAGGATCGCGAGGTCACAAGGCCCGGTGGCCTGTGCTCGCGCCCTCGCCTCGGCCACCGTGGCGGCCTCGTGGACGGTGCCCGCACCCATCTGTGCGAGTCTTGCTGAGATTGCCTCCCTCAACAGCGGGTGGTCATCGACCACCAACACGGAAAAAGCTCTTCCCGCGGGTGCGGAACCATGCTCGCCGGCAATGAACCGGCTGGCGTGGATCGGACGGCCTGAGAAATGCCGACGGTAGCCACGTCACTACCTCCCTGGAGTCGGTCGTGCCCCCCGACCGGCACCGGGACTTTCGGCCGTTTAGCCGCGCCAGCTTTAGACCGAAAGTGGTGTCGTCGATGGCACTGTAGCCGTCCTGAGGCCTTCGCGGGGGGATCGAATGGGTATCTATCTCAAACGAGTAGTTACTCAGGGAGTTCGTTGTAACACGATCGGGCTAGTACACAGCCGGTGGCTAACGCATCGCCGAAAGAACACGATGCACTGGGGTTACCGGGACCCAACCGACTGTGCAGATGGACCGTGCACCTGCCGGTGCCTCTGCCCGGGACCGTCGGAGGGCGGGGCGGCGAGGGGCGGAAACCGCCTCCGGCATGGGCTTGATCACCATCGCGGAGAGTCATGACCGCTTCGCTCGGTAACCATCGTGGTAACGCTCCGGAAGCATGGCGGGATGGCCGCTGGGTCGCTTCGGGGGAGTTCGATCTTGTTGCGCACGGTGACGGCGGCATTAGCACGAACGGGGTGGTCCAGACCTCTGATCGACCGGCTCCGCGCTGGTCGGAGCCGGTCTGATCCAAGATGTCCCCGAAGTGCCTCTCGGTGGCGTACGGACGCTCTGAAAGGCTCGTGAATGAGGCAAGGGAAGGCTGCTTCGGTCGCTTCGCGGGTCTGCCCGAGTCTCGCGACGGTCCGTGAAGGCCTCCTTGCCTACCTTGAGGGTAGTGAAGGAGGCCTTCACGGATCCGAGGATGGGAGCAAGGGACCTTTAGTACCGCTAGCTTTCCTAGCAACGCTAGCTGGCCGGAATCGCAAAATTACCCGAATGCCATGTCTCGATTGCGGGGGATTCGGCGTGTCGGAGTGGGCGCGGTGAGCCTCAGGAGGACTGGCGCTGCGGTGATCGTCCGGTACACGACCTTTCCCAGTACGTGAAGGCCCCCTTTACCGCGTCTAGCGCAATGAAGGGGGCCTTCATGTACTTCAGGCAGGCAACCGAGGCCGGCACCGCCCGCCTTCAGGAGGACTGGCGCTGCTCGAAGAGGGCCACGCCGACCGGCGGCAGTCCGACGACACTCGCCATCACCTGGCAGAAGGCCTGCCCGTGCGACCGCAGCGCCGCGTCGGTGGGCGTCCAGGACGCGCGCAGTTCCAGATCGTCGGTGCGCGCCGGCCCGGAGATGTCGCCGAAGCGGGCCGACGACGTCTCGGTGACCGTGCCACCCAGCGCCGTCCACTCCGCGCCGGAGCTCTCCAGCGCGTCGGTCAGCCACGACCAGCCCACGGCGGGCAGGAAGGGATCGGTCGCCAGTTCCCGGTCGAGTTCCGCGCGGACGTACATGACCAGCCGCAGGACCCCGTCCCAGCCCTCCTGGCCCTCCGGATCGTGCAGCAGCACCAGCCGTCCCGACGCCAGCACGTCCGCCGGCCCTTCCACCTCACAGCTCACCGCGTAGGACCACGGCGCCAGGCGCTGCGGCGGGCGCATCTTCTCCAGCCGCACTTCGGGACGGGGCCGGACCGATTGCAACGCCGCGACGGCTTCACGGAAGAGATCGGGTACTGACGTCATCGCGGTCACCAGCCGACTGTAGGACGCGATCGTCCGATTCGGGGCGCAGGCGCGCCGAGAGTAAGGCCTCTGAGCGCCCATGGCACCATGAACCGTGATGTCTTCTTCAGTTGCTTCTCCCGCGCAGACCGTCCCCGCGGCCCGTCGCGCCCTGCCCGGTGCGCCGTTCCTGGCCGCCGCGCGCGGCGAACGCCCGGCTCGCACCCCCGTGTGGTTCATGCGCCAGGCGGGCCGGTCGCTGCCCGAGTACCGGGCGCTGCGCGAGGGCACCTCGATGTTCGACGCGTGCTTCGACCCCGAGATGCTCGCCGAGATCACGCTCCAGCCGATCCGCCGTCACGGCGTCGACGCGGCCATCCTCTTCAGTGACATCGTCGTCCCGCTCAAGGCGGCGGGCCTCGACATCGACATCGTCGCGGGCACCGGTCCGGTCGTCGCCGAGCCGATCCGCGACGCCGCGGGCGTACGTGCCCTGCCGGTGCTGGAACCCGAGCAGGTCGAGCGGGTCGCCGAAGGGGTCCGGCTGCTGGTCGGGTCGCTGGGCGAGACGCCGCTGATCGGGTTCGCCGGCGCGCCGTTCACCCTTGCCTCGTACCTCATCGAGGGCGGTCCGAGCCGCAACCACGAGCACACCAAGGCGCTCATGCACTCCGAACCGGAGCTGTGGCACGAGCTGGCGGGGCGCCTGGCGGACATGGCGATCACCTTCCTCGGCGCGCAGCTCGACGCCGGGGCCGACGCGATCCAGCTGTTCGACTCGTGGGCGGGCGCGCTCTCGGAGCGGGACTACCGCGAGTTCGTCCTCCCTCATTCGGCGAAGGTGCTGTCCGCGGTCGCGAGCCACGGCGTGCCCCGGATCCACTTCGGCGTCGGCACCGGTGAGCTGCTGGTGGCCATGCGCGACGCGGGCGCCGACGTGGTCGGCGTCGACTGGCGCGTCCCGCTCGACGAGGCCGTCCGGCGGCTCGGCGGCGGGGTCGTCCAGGGCAACCTCGACCCGGCGCTGCTGCACGCGTCCTGGCCGGTGCTCGAGGCGGAGGTCCGGCGGATCCTCGCCGAGGGCCGCGCGGCGGACGGCCACATCTTCAACCTCGGCCACGGCGTGCTGCCCGGCGTCGACCCGGACGTACTGACGCGCGTGGTCGGGCTGGTGCACGACCTCCAGCCGTGACGACCGTCGCCGTCGTCGGTGGCGGTATCTCAGGACTGACCGCGGCGTATCGGCTGCGGACCCTGCTCGGCGAAGACGCCCGGATCGTCGTCTTCGAGGCGACCGGGTCCCTCGGCGGGAAACTCCGCACGATCGAACTGGCCGGTGAACGCTACGACGTCGGAGCCGAGGCCTTCCTCGCCCGCCGTCCCGAGGTGCTCGCCCTGGTCCGGGAGATCGGGCTTGGCGAAAGCGTCGTCCACCCCACCAAGGCCCGCGCCAAGATCCACGCCGGTGGATCGGTGCTCGGTCTGCCGCCGGGCACGGTCATGGGCGTCCCCGCCTCGGCCGACGCGGTCGCGGGGGTGCTTTCGGAGAAGGGCCGAGCGCTGGTCGAGGCCGAGTCGTCGCTCCCGCCGCTGGAGCTGCCCGCCAAGGACGTACCGCTCGGCCCGCTGCTGCGCGAGCGGTTCGGTGACGAACTGGTCGACCGGCTCGTCGACCCGTTGCTCGGCGGGGTCTACGCCGGAGGAGCGGACGGGCTCGGGCTGCGCGCGACGATGCCGGGTCTCGCGTCCGCCGTGGACCGCGGCGCGCGTTCGCTCACCGAGGGCGCCGCCTCCCTCATGCCCGCGTCGCCGAGCACGGCTCCGGTCTTCGGGACACTTCTCGGCGGATTCGGGAGGCTGATCGCGCGGCTCGCGGAGCTGTCCCGCGCCGAAATCCGGACCGGGACCACGGTGACGGCGCTCGAGCGCACCTCCAGCGGCTGGAAGGTCGGCGACCTCGATGCCGACTCCGTCCTTCTCGCCGTCCCGGCGCCTTCGGCACGACGGTTGCTCGACGGCGTCGCGGGAGTGGCGTCGTCGGCGTTCGCGGAGGTCGAACTCGCTTCGATGGCGGTGGTCGCGCTCGCGCTCCCGCCGGGTACCGCGCTGCCGGAGTCGTCCGGGGTGCTGATCGGCGCGGGCGAGCGGGACTCGGCGGGGAAGCCGTTCGCCGCGAAGGCGTTCACCTTCTCGTCCCGCAAGTGGGCGCAGTACGGCGAAGGTCCTGTGCTGGTCCGCGGCTCGGTCGGCCGCTTCGGTGAACCGGGCGCCCTGCACGCGGACGACGACGAGCTCGTGCGCGTGGTCCGCGACGATCTGGCCCGGCTGACCGGTGTCACCGCCGAGCCGGTCGACATCCTCGTGACCCGATGGGGCGGCGGGCTCCCGCAGTACGGCACCGGACATCTCGAACTCGTCGAGCGGATCGAACGTGGCGTCGCGGACGTCCCGGGGCTCGCGGTGGCGGGCGCGACGCTGCACGGCGTCGGGCTCCCGGCCTGCGTCGCCACCGCCGAGACGGCCGCCCGCCGCATCGCCGGGATCACACGGACCCACGAGGGCTCTTGAGCACCGGCAGTGCCAAGATGGCGGTATGGCGCGGCTGAACTACAACGAGCTCAATGACACCATCCGCTACACCGCCTGGTCGGTCTTCCGGGCCGAGCAGGGCAAGCTCGGCGAAGACCGTGCGAAGGCGACCGCGGAGACCACCGAGTACCTCGACGCGCTGGAGGCCAAAGGCGTCGTCGTCCGCGGTGTCTACGACCTCTCGGGACTGCGCGCCGACGCCGACTACATGATCTGGTGGCACGCCGAGGAGATCGAGCAGGTCCAGGCAGCGTACAGCGGTTTCCGGCACACCCCGCTCGGCCGCGCGTCGGCGCCGGTGTGGAGCCAGGTCGCGCTGCACCGCCCGGCGGAGTTCAACAAGAGCCACATCCCGGCGTTCCTCGCCGGTGAAGAGGCCCGCAAGTTCATCTGCGTCTACCCGTTCGTGCGCTCCTACGAGTGGTACCTGCTGCCGGACGACGAGCGCCGCAAGATGCTCGCCGACCACGGCAAGGAGGCCCGCGACTACCCGGACGTCCGCGCCAACACGGTCGCGTCGTTCGCGCTGGGCGACTACGAGTGGATCCTGGCCTTCGAAGCCGATGAACTGCACCGCATCGTCGACCTGATGCGTCACCTGCGCGGCACCGAGGCCCGCCTCCACGTGCGCGAGGAAATCCCGTTCTACACCGGGACGAAGGTGTCGCCCGCCGAACTGATCGCCCTGCTGCCCTAGTGAAAGCATCAGTGGACGCACGCGTCTGGACCACGCTCACCGGCGACACCCTCGCCGAAGACGCCGTCGAGATCACCGGTCCCGAGTCGGTGCTGCCCGGGACCTTCCGGGTCGAGGAGGCGGCGACGACGAGCATCGCCGCGGCGACGCTCGCGGCCGGGGAACTGTTGCGGCTGCGGGGAATCGAGCCGGGCAAGATCTCGGTCGACACCCGGCACGCCGCGGCGTCGTTCCACAGTGAGCAGTACATCCGCGTCGACGGGGAACCGGTGCCGTTCAGCGCGCCGCTGTCCGGCGACTACCGCGCGAACGACGGCTGGGTGCGGCTGCACTGCAACTACCCGCGTCACGTCTCCGCCGTGTGCTGGGGCCTCGGCGTGCCCGCGACCCGTGCGGCGTTCGAGAAGGTCGTGGCGGCCAAGTCGAAGTACGAGGTCGAGTCGGCGGTGGTCGGCGCCGGCGGTGCCGCCGCCGTGCTGCGCACCCGCGACGAGTGGCTGGCGCACAAGCAGGGACAGGCGTCGAGCGCGCTGCCGATCGCCGAGATCCGGCCGCTCGGACCGTCGGAACCCGTGCGGCTGTTCGAATCCGGCCGGCCGCTGGGCGGAGTGCGGATCCTGGACCTGACCCACGTCATCGCCGGACCGGTCGCGGGCCGCGTGCTCGCCGCGCACGGCGCCACCGTCATGCACATCGGGTCGGCCCAGCTGCCGACCGTGCCGCCGCTGGCCGTCGACACCGGCATGGGGAAACTCTCGGCGTACGTCGATCTGGAGACCGAAGCCGGGCGCTCGCGGCTGCGCAAGCTGATCGCCCGCGCCGATGTCGTGCTGCAGGGTTTCCGGCCGGGTTCGTTGACGGCCAAGGGTTTCTCGCCGGAGGCGATCGCCGGGCTCCGGCCGGGCATCGTGGTCGCGGACCTGTCCGCCTACGGCTGGGAAGGGCCGTGGGCGCGCAGGCGCGGGTTCGACAGCCTGGTGCAGATGGCGTCGGGGATCGCCGACGAAGGCGGCAGGACGGCCGGGCTCGACGGCCCGGGGCCGCTTCCGGTGCAGGCGCTCGACCACGCGACCGGCTGGCTCACCGCGGCGGCGATCATGACCGCCGTCCGCCGGGCGGCCACCGAGGGCGGCAGCCAGCATGTCCGCACTTCGCTCGCCGGGACCGGGGAGTGGCTGAACTCCTTGGGACGCAAGGAAGCCGGGCCCGCCGGCTTCGACGGCGCCGAGTGGCTGGAAGACGTCGACGGTCAGCTCGGCCGGGTCACCCGGGTCAAGATGGCAGGCACACTGCCGGGCTCGAATCCACAGTGGACGGAAGCGACGCACGTCGCGGGGAGCGATCGCGCGGTCTGGTGACCGCCGCAATTAGTCACCTACTTGCGGCGTAGCCAGTTCGAGAACCGGCCCCGGGGCTTGGGTACCTCGCCCCGGTCCACGAGCCACGCGCCGAAGGCGTCGGCGTAGGCCCGGGAGCGGATCGCGTCGGTCTTCGGGTGGCTTGTCGCGTACTCGCGGAAGAGCGCGGCGAACCGGTCACCGAGGGCCTCGGCGAGGTCCGGCCGCAGATACGCGGCCAGCCTGCTTTGTTTGTTCCGCAAGACGTTCGCTTCGACGCGGAGCCTGTCCGCGTCGAAGCCTGCCGGAGCGTCACCCCCGGCGAGGAGCGCCTTGAGCAGCTCGGCCTGCCGTCCGGCGAGCCGTTCGCGAGGCGAAGTCACGGCGAGACCGCTTCCCGCAGCGCGGCCAGCTCGGCCGCCAGCTCGGCGTCGGACGGATAGTCGTCGTCGCGTTCCAGCAGGACGCCCGGCGGTTCGGTGCGCCGTCGCAGTTCGCGCAGCAGATCGAGCACCTCCGGCACCACCGGATGGGCGTGCGTGTCGTGGTAGACGCCGTCGCGTTCGACACCGCCCGCCATATGCGTGTACGCCAGGCGCTCCCAGGGGATCTCGTCGAGGAACCGTTCGGGATCGGTGCCGAGGTTGCGGGCGTTGGCGTACAGGTTGGCGACGTCGATGATCAGCAGGCAGCCGGTCCGGTCGGTGAGCTCCCGCAGGAACTCCGATTCGGTGAACTCCGCGTCCGGCCATTCCAGCACCGCCGCGATGTTCTCCAGTGCGAACGGGACCCCGACGACGGTCTGCGCCAGTTTGACGTTGTCCACCAGGACGTCGAGCGCTTCCCGGGTACGGGGGAGCGGCATCAGGTGGCCCGAGTCGAGGCCGCCCGCGCGCACGAAGCACACGTGGTCGCTGGCCATCGGCGCGCCGAGCTCGCGGGTGACCTCCGCGAGATGCTCCACGCGCGCGGTGTCCAGCGGCTCGGCCCCGCCCAGCGACAGCGAGACCGCGTGCGGCAGGACCGGCATTCCCTTGTCGCGCAAAGCGACCAGGGTCTCGGGAAGGTGCCCGGCGTGCAGGTTTTCGGCGACGACCTCGACCCAGTCGACGCCGGGCAGCCGCGCGATCGACAGGTCCAGCTCGTGCCGCCAGCCGATGCCGATCCCTAGGCGGCCGGGCCCGTCAGCCACCACAGCCGCCGCCTCCACAGGAACTGCCGCCGCCACAGGAACTGCTGCTGGAGCTGCTGCACGAGGAACCGGTGCTGCACGTGCTGCCGCCACCGGACGAACCGCCGCCGAAACCACCGGAGACCGGAGGCGGGATCAAGGCCGCGCTCAGTTCCTCGTCGGGGTAGTAGGCGAGCCCGCCGAGGGCGACCGCCGCGGCGGCGCCGCCCAGCAGCGCACCACCGGCCACGCCGCCCACCGCCGGCACGTTGGGGATGCCGCGTTTGCGCTCCCGCACCAATGCGCTGTTGGCACTGCCGAGGATCCGGTTGCCCTCGCTGGTCGGTCGCGGGCCGGTCCGCTTGTTCTTGACGGCGCGGGCGATCAGCGTCGCGAACCCGGCGCAGAACAGCAGCGGGATGAGGAAACCGACGGGACGGTCACCGGAGATCCCGGCGATCAGGCGCACCACACCGAGGACGAGCACGGCGAGATACAGGAAGAACACGACCTGGCGGATCCGCGGCGCCCGGTCGGCCACGACCAGTCCCCGCGCCTCCAGATCCTTGGCGAGCGCCTGCATCGGCCCCGACATCCGCAGCCGGTCACGAATACCGCGGGTCGTGGCGTTGTAGCCCGGCCCGGCCCCCTTGGCGACCGCCTTCTCGAGCGGGTCGGTGGGCAAGGGCCCCGTCAGTTGCAGCTGCTTCGAGCTGCTGACCCGCAAGGTCCCGCGTTCGACCAGGGCCGCGATGGCCGTGTCGACCACCCTGTCCGGGCCACCGGCGAGATAGGCGAGTTCGTACACCGTCGGTTGCGGCCCGCTCACCGCGGCGCGCGGCGCCTTGCGGCCGAGCTTGACCGCGATCGTCCACCCGAGACCGGCGATCAGGGGGAACACCAGCAGGACGGCGTAGATCGCCAGGAAAGTGGGTCCGGGGATGCCCCAGGTGTATTCCATCGCACGGGCCTTTCACGAGCAGGTGCACTTACCGTAGTCGGACGCTTTTCCGCCCGGGCATGGTTCCCGCGAACCATTCGATCAGTCGGGCGAACCGTCCACGACGTCCGTTAGACCGTCATAAGGGGCGCCGACGGCGACTTGGGCCCTACCTCGGGTGGAGGGTGTCTTCAGGGTCAGGAGCCGCGCGGACCGCTGATCCGGATAGGCGGCGAGGCCGCCCAGCGCCACCGCGCCCGTCGCGCCGGTGACGAGAGCTGGATCCTCGCTCGCCCGGGAAAGCGCCGACTCGCCCGCTTTCGTCGTCCACACCTCGCGGTGCGCCCGGCCGAGCCGGACGGTGACGGCGTGCCAAGCCCGTCGCCAGTGATACGCCGTGACGACCAGGCCGTCGGCCAGGAGTGCCGCCCTCAGCGACCGCATCGGTTCCGACTCGCGCAAGGCTTCACGTACCCGCTCGATCCGCACCTTGGGAAGGGACTCCACCACCGCCAGCACGAACGGGTCGGCAGGTTTGGCGGAGCTCCGGCGCAGGACACCGGACCTGTCGAGCCGGGCCACCTTCCGCTCGAGGGCTCCCGCGACGGCGGTGTCCGTGACCCGGTCGGGGCCGCCGGTGAGGTAAGCGACCTGGTAGATCGTTTCGAGTTGGTTCATCCTCCGCACCCTCCGCCTCCGCCGCCGCAGGAGGATCCTCCACCACCGCACGAGGAACCGACGGCGTACGACGCGCCACCGCCGCAAGTGCTCGCCGTCCCGGCGAACAACCTGGCCTTCGTGCCGCCGGTCTTGATCAGCGTGGCCGCGACGATCCGGTCGGGGAAGGCCTGCAACCCGTTGAGCGCCACCTGCCCGGCCGTGGTGCGCGCCAGGCCGCGGTCCCAGTCGCCGTAGCCGAGCGCCAGCGTGCCCGCGGTGGTCGCACGGCCGGACCTGTCCGGCCACTGCCGCCACACAGCCAGGCCGATCGCACCGGCCACACCGATGATCAGGATGACGAGGGCGCCGACCGGCCGCTTCAGCGGTACGGCGTTGGTCAGCCTCGCGATCCCCAGTGCGAAGACGGCCACGTACGCGGCGATCGCGCATTGCCAGCCCGACCGGCGGCGCTTCTCGACGACCATCAGGCCTCTCCGCTCCAGATCGGCGCGCAGCTCTCGGACGACCTCGTGCCGCGTCATCTTCGCGCGCAGTTCACGCAGGCCGATTCCGTTGCCGTGCACGAGCGAGACGACCGCGCGCTCGAACGGATCGGCCGGAACCGGCCTGACCGGGTGCAGGATCCCGCGGCCGTCGGGCCGGAGGGAGTGCCGTTCGAGCAGTCCGGCGACCGCGGTGTCGGTGACCCGCTCCGCGCCGTCCGCCAGCGCGGCCAGGTGATAGAGGCCGGGCACCGCTCTGGCGCCGGTGTCACGGCGCAGCCACAGTTCGTACACCGCGGCGAGCGCCACCGGCAGGACGGCGCAGGCTCCGTAGAGCCAGGCGAAAGCAGGTCCGGAGATACCCCAAGGTTCGTTCATACGACACCGCCCTCCCCGACGCTGTTCCTGTTCCTCGGAAACGCGTCGGGGAGGGCGGTGGTTCGCTTCGGTCGGTTACGACTCGGGAACGAGCTTCAGCGAGATCGAGTTGATGCAGTACCGCTGGTCCGTCGGCGTGGCGTAGCCTTCGCCTTCGAAGACGTGCCCGAGGTGGCTGTGGCACGACTTGCACAGCACCTCGATCCGCCGCATCCCCATGGTGGTGTCCTCGCGGAGGAGGACGGCGTCGGTGTCGGCCGGGTCGTAGAACGACGGCCAGCCGCAATGGCTCTCGAATTTCGTGTCACTGCGGAACAGTTCGGCACCACAGGCTCGGCACTGATAGACACCGGTGGTCTTGGTGTCGGTGTACTCCCCGGTGAAGGGGCGCTCGGTGCCCGCCTGGCGGAGCACGGCGTACTCGTCGGGGCTGAGCTGCTCCCGCCATTCCTGCTCGGACTTGACCACGCGCGGCGTGGCTCCGACAACGGGTTTCATGCCTTTCACCGGTTCCACGTTACCCCGCGAGCCACGTGATGGCCCGGCCGATGATGTCCCATGCGGTGACCATCACGCCGAGCACGATGAGGACCACGACCAGTGCCGAAACCCACCAGCGCAGACCGCCGAGACGGTTGCTGGAGTCGGCGAAATCGGAGACACCGTCGAGGCAGGCCTCCACCGTGAAGTTCGGGCCGCAGCGTTCGATGCGGTCCAGATGCTCGGCGAAGGCACGGGCTTCGGGGTCGTACGGGTCGAGGCCTACCAGGTCCTCGTCGAAACGAGGATTCTGGCCAGGTCCGAAAGGTCCGCTATCGGCCATACCGGCAACAGTAAGCCACGATCGGCGATTGGCCTACCGCCGGCGAGGCGGGTCTCACCACCGCCACGCTGCGTCAGTAGCCGAGTACTCGCGCACCTGTCAGCCATTCCAGTCACTGAAAGCCCCGAAGCACCGTTGCCGGAATTCTCAGGCCCGATGGTCGTGTAAGTGGGGGTGTGTGGAATCAGGGACACTCAACGTCCCTGATTCCACACACCCATGACGTTCTGTGATCGCCCGTCTTTGCCTCGGCGCTCGACGACAGCGTGAATCGTCGGTTGGCGACGGGTTGATCTCGCTGTGGCCGCTATCCCTAGTAGCCCTGCGAGCTGCGGGTGTCGCCGGCGATCAGGAGTTGCCCGCCGGCGTCGACGACACGAACGGTCTTCGGCTCGGAACCGCCGGATTTGAACGTGAGGTTGATGGTGATGTCGACCGAGCCGTCGGCGTTGTTGCCCTTGTTGGCGTTGGCGCCCTTGTAGCTGCTCAGCTGGTTCGCCGCCCAGTACTCCTGATACTTCGACTGGTCGCCGTACACCGCTTGGGCGTCGGGAGTCAGCATCGCCCAGCCTTCGGGTGAGCCGGCGCTGCTGTAGAAGTCCACGACCCGCTGCCCGGCTTGCTGGTACCCGATCTTGCTGCCGCTCGAAGACGCGGAAGACGAGGGCGCGCTGCTCTTGGAGCCGCTCTTCGACGGCGTCGCCGGGGCAGAGGTCTGCGGGTTCGCGCCGGCGTTGTCGCCACCCTGGGTGTTGGCCCCGTTGCTCGAATTCAGCACCAGGAACACGATCACGGCGATCACCACGACCGCGGCACCGGCGCCCGCGAACAGGACGGCCTTGCGCTTGGCGTCGGCGGGCTTGGCCGAGGACGGCCGCATCGGGGCGGCCGCGGACGGCGGCGGGCTCATCGCGGCGACCGGACGCGGCGGCGTGTTCGGCGGGGCGGACGGCGAGCGCATCGGGATGAACGCGGCCGTCGGCGTGTGTGTTTTGGCCGGAGGCGGGGGAGAGGCCGCGGCGGACTGGGCCGGCTTGTCGGTCCGCTGCCACGGCGGCCGGTCTCCGCCGGGGATGCCGTGTCCCGGGGTGTCGGGCACGGCCGGCTGTCTGCCGCCGCCCGCTCCGAAGAGCCGCGGCGACGCCGCCGTGCCCGTGCTGGATTCGTTCGCCGCCAGCGCGGCGAGGCGCTCCCTGGCCTCGGCCATGGTCGGGCGCTCGGTCGGCTCGGTGCGCAGGAGGCTCATCAGCAGCGCCGTGGCGGGGCCCGCCTGCTGCGGCGGGTTGATCTGCCCGTTCGCGGCCGCGTAGAGCAACGCCAGCTGGTTGGAGCTGTTCCCGTACGGGGTCTGGCCCTCGATCGCCTGGTAGAGCGTCGCGCCGAGCGCGAAGACGTCGGAGCTGGGCACCGGGTCCGAGCCGCGCGCCAGCTCGGGCGCGAGGTAGGCCGGGGTGCCGCCGATCAGGCCGGTCTGGGTGAGCGTCATGTCGCCGGCCGCGCGGGAGATCCCGAAGTCGGTGATCTTCGCGGTGCCGGACTCGTCGATCAGGATGTTCCCCGGCTTGACGTCGCGGTGCACGATCCCGGCGCGATGCGCGGCGACCAGCGCCGACGCGACCTGCTCGCCGATCTTCGCGACGCGTCCCAGCGGCAGCGTGCCTTCCTCGGAGATGATCGCCGAGAGGCTCGGGCCGTTCAGGTACTCCATCACCAGGCAGGGATCGCCGCCGTGCTCGGCGATGTCGAACACCACGATCGCGTTCGGATGCTGGAAACGGGCCGCGTTCTTCGCCTCGCGCATGGCGCGCTGGCGCATGTTGTCGCGTTCGGCCTCGGAGACACCCGGCTGCGGGAGGATCTGCTTGACCGCCACCGAGCGCTCGAGGCGGACATCGATGGCACGCCAGACCACCCCCATGGCACCGCTACCAATTTGCTCGACCAGGCGGTAGTGCCCAGCGATCAGCTGACCGGTGTCGATGGCGACTGCTCCTGACACATTCTTTGACGAACACATCCCGGGTGATGGTGGCGTTACGCGGCCTCGCCGGCCCCACGCACCCGATCGAGTGTAGCGGGCGGCGGTTCCGGCTCCCCGTCAGCTCGCCGGTGTGGAGGTGGGCAGTTCTTCCTCGCCGCTCGGTTCGGGCACCGGACGGGCTTCACGCCGGAAGACCTTGGCCAGCCCGATGGCCCCCGCGGCGGCGAACACGGCGTAGCAGATCAGCAGTGCGGGAGGCGTTTCCCCGGTCAGCGCGTCGCCGAGGACGACGACCGCGACCGTACCCGGCAGGCTGCCGAGCGCCGTCCCGATCAGATACGGAACGAAACGGACCGATGACACTCCGCACAGGTAACTGAACGGAGCGAACGGCACCATCGGGATCAGCCGTAAGGAGGTGATCGCCAGCACCCCGCCGTCCGAAAGCCGGTCGTTGACCGCGCGGACCTTCGCCCGGTGCAGGTGCCGGGTGACCAGGTCGCGGCCGAGTGCCCTCGAAAGGGTGAAAGACAGACCGGAGGCGACCGTGGTCGCCAGGATGCCGACGACGATGCCCGTCGTGGCGCCGAGCAGCAGCCCGCCCGCCAGGTTGAACACGGTGCGCGGGATCGGCGCCACGGTCAGTACCGAGTAGGCCAGGAAGAACACCAGCGGGGTGGCCGGGCCGGTCTCGGCCGCCCAGGCCCGCAGCCCGGCCGGGCTCGGGATCGGCAGCAGCACCGCCGCGGCCACGAAGAGGGCGAGCACGGTGAGCGCGAGGATCAATTTGGTACGGCCGGACACTGCGTCAACCGTACGGTATCCGGTGTGATCGACACCGAGGCGCTGCGGACGCAGCCCGAACTCACCGGCGAGAACGTCGTGCTCACGCAGCTCGACGAGACTTACTTCGAGACCGCGTGGAAGGCCCTGCGGGAGCCTGAAACCACCCGGCTCACCGGGACCCACGCGAAGTTCACCGAGGAACAGATCCGCGAGTGGCTCTCGTCCCGCCCCGGCCTCGACGACCGGGCGGACTACGCGATCCTGCGCAAGGACGATCGTGGCTATCTGGGCGACGTCGTGCTCAACGACGTCGACGGGGACAACCGCTCGGCCTCGTTCCGGATCGCCTTGACCGGGCCTGACATCTTCGGCAAGGGGTACGGCACCGAAGCGACGAAGCTCATCCTGGACTTCGCGTTCGACGTCGTCGGCCTGCATCGCGTCTCGCTCGAGGTCTTCGACTTCAACCCCAGGGCGCAGCGGGTCTACGAGAAATGCGGTTTCGTCCGCGAGGGCGTCGAGCGGGACGCGCTGTGGTGGGATGGCGAGTGGCACGACGCGATCAGCATGGCCGTTCTGGAGACCGATCCCCGGCCCTGATCGGCGATACGGTGTCCGCATGCCCAAGAACGGTGAGCCGATCGAGGTCGAGGCAGGCGAGCGCAAGGTCCGGGTGTCCAGCCCGGACAAGGTGTACTTCCCGGCCCGGGGGATCACGAAGCGCCAGGTCGTGGAGCACTACGTCGCGGTCGGTGAGCCGTTGCTGCGCGCGATCGGGGAGCGGCCGACGACGCTGAAGCGTTACGTCGACGGCGTCGAAGGCGAGTGGTTCTACGCCAAGCGCGTGCCGAAGGGCGCCCCGGAATGGGTGGAGACCGTGAAGATCACCTTCCCGTCGGGCCGGACGGCCGAGGAGGTCTGCCCGACCGAGACCGCCGTGTTCGCCTGGGCGGCGAACCTGGGCACCTTCGACTTCCACCCGTGGCCGGTGCGGCGGCCCGACGTCGACCACCCCGACGAACTCCGCATCGACGTGGACCCGCCGGACGAGGCGGGGTTCTCCGACGCGGTCGAGGTCGCGGGCGTGGTGCGCGAGGTCCTCGACTCGGCGGGGCTCGTCGGCTACCCGAAGACCTCGGGCGGCCGTGGCGTGCACGTCCTCGTGCGGATCCGGC
This sequence comes from Amycolatopsis decaplanina DSM 44594, assembly GCF_000342005.1. Taxonomy (GTDB): domain Bacteria; phylum Actinomycetota; class Actinomycetes; order Mycobacteriales; family Pseudonocardiaceae; genus Amycolatopsis; species Amycolatopsis decaplanina. Next base: position 23,572 of record NZ_AOHO01000071.1, on the reverse strand, counting down.
CGGAATGGGACTTCATCGACGTCCGGCACGCGGTGATCGCGCTGGGCCGCGAGGTCGAGCGCCGCATCCCGGACAAGGCGACCATCGCGTGGTGGAAGGAAGAGCGCGGCGGCCGGGTCTTCATCGACTACAACCAGGCGGCGCGCGACCGCACGGTGGCGTCGGCCTGGTCGGTCCGCGGCACCCCACGGGCGACGGTGTCGACTCCGCTGACCTGGGATCTGCTGACCGAGGTCGACCCGGACGACTTCGATGTCCTCACCGCCGGCGCGTTCTACGCCGAGCGCGGCGACCTGCACGCGCCGATGGACGAGCAGGCGTTCGGCATCGAGACGTTGCTGGAATGGTATGCCCGTGACGAGCGTGACCACGGCCTCGGCGAGATGCCGTATCCGCCGGATTACCCGAAAATGCCCGGTGAGCCGAAGCGTGTCCAGCCCAGCAAGGCGCGGGACGACACCGCTTAGCCCCGGCTGAATTCGCAGCCCGCGACCTGCACGTACTCGCCCTTGCGGGCGGTGAACCGGGCGGCGCCCGTGGTCAGCTGGCCGGCCACGATCTTCGACGTGGCTTCGGGCCGGAGCCTCGCCCAGTAGCAGTGACCGTTGCCGCCCGGCGCCGGCCCGGGGGAGCGGTACGAGCCCGCTTCGATCTCGGAGCCGACCAGATAGGTCCCGTCGGCGAACCGGTCCGCCGGGGTGGCGACGGCGGCGCGTCCCGAGGTGATCGGGGGCGCCGGGACGGTCACGGTCGGCGCGGGCGCGGCCTTCGCCGTGACGGTCACCGTCACCGGGACCGCCGGTGCCGTGCCGGGCTCTCCCGGGCGAGTGGCCGCCACCACACCGGCACCCGCGCCCAAAGTGAGCGCGACGGCGAGGCCGGCCACGAGCGGGAATGCATTTCGTGACGAGGTGTGCGGTATGGGTGACCAATTCGCGCTCGGCATCAGTCTCTTCTTCGTTTTGCTCGCGGAGTGATTGCGCTTTCGTGTCGATCTAGAAACCTGTTACCGCTCCGCCGGGAACCGATACAAGACTGTGTGACGCGTGGGACTCAGCCGTAACGCAGGGCTTCCTGCCAGCGACATTTCCCTCCGAACACCAGCCTGGGGGAGACGAAGGAGTACCCGTGGACGACCTGATCGCCTTTCTCGCCGCGCGTGTGGGGCAACGCCAGGCGTTGATCATGCAGGCGGTCAAGAAAACCGAGATCAACGAATCGCTCAATCGTGGTGAGACCAAGGTCGTCATCGAAAAGAAGATCCGCTCGCTCAACGACGTCGAACTCGACGCGGTCAATCAGATGATCAACGAGATCGAGGCGACCCGGCGGCTCCTGCAGGCGCATCGCACCACGGTCTCGGAGAAGGTCCCGGGATTTCCCTTGTACGGCAACGAGTACTGGTGCGAAACCTGCCATGTGCCCGCCGACGAGGCCGGGACGAACTGGTGCCTGACGCTGCGGTTGCTGGCCCTGCCGCACGCCGACCACCCGGACTACAGCGAGCGTTGGCGCCCCTGAGCGGGGAATGCCCGCCGGGTCCGGGCGCGTTGACCCGAGCGTGATCACGCTTTCGGTACTGGACCGGTCCCCGACCCGTCGCGGTGGCGACGCGCCCCGCGCCCTGCGGGACACGGTCGCGTTCGCGCGGGACATCGAAGCGCTGGGCTATCACCGGTTCTGGGTCTCCGAACACCACAGCGTGCCCGGCGTCGCCGGTTCGGCGCCCACGGTGCTGGCGGCCGCGGTCGCCTCGGCGACCGAGCGGATCCGCGTCGGCACCGGCGGCGTGATGCTGCCGAACCACCGGCCGCTCGTGGTCGCGGAGCAGTTCGGCGTGCTCGAATCGCTCTTCCCGGGCCGGATCGACATGGGGCTGGGCCGGTCGGTCGGGTTCACCGGCGGGGTCCGGCAGGCGCTCGGGCACGAGAAGGACGACGCGGACCGCTTCGGCGAGCAGGTTCGCGAGCTGCTGGGCTTCCTCGCGGGCGATCAGATGACGTATCCAGGGGTGCACGCCATTCCCGCGGAAGGACTGCGCGTGCCCTCGTTCCTGCTGGCCACCGGTGCCGGGGCGCGGCTGGCCGCGGAACTGGGGCTGCCGCTGGTGATCGCGCCGGTCCGGGGTGAGGGACCGCTGCTCGAAGCCATCGAGGGCTATCGCTCCGGGTTCCGCCCTTCCGCACAGACGTCGCGGCCGTATGTCGTGGTGTCCACGGCGATCGCGGTCGCCGAGACGGCCGAACGGGCCCGGCGGTTGCTGATCCCCGAAGCGTGGTCGACGGTCTACTCGCGGACGCATGGCGTCTTTCCACCGCTGTCGCCGGTGGAAGAGATCCTCGCCGGACCGATGTCGGACCGCGATCGGGAACGGCTGGACCGGGCGCTCGACGGCCAGATCGCGGGTACCCCGGACGAGGTGGGCGACCGGCTGGACGACCTCGTCGCGAAGACCGGCGCCGACGAGATCCTGGTGACCACGAGCACCTTCGACCAGGCCGAGCGGCTGGATTCCTACCGCGCGCTGGCGGAGGTCGCCGAGCGGCGGAGCCTCGCCGCGGTGTCGTGACTCTTGCTAGTGTCACGGGCATGACTGCCGGGTCGGCCTTGTGCCGTGAGCGGACGGGTTCCCCGGCCGCCGCTTGATCTCCGCGCGGGCCCGAAGCCCGCCTCCACGTGTGTCCCCTGTTGTGGACCATGCGTGGAGAGGAGGTGAATCGCATGTCTCCCACCGAAAACTGGCGCGAGTTCGTCGCCGCGCACGCCGATGGCGGCGTCTTGGACGGCGTCGTCACGAGAGTGCTGCCCTTCGGCGCGTTCGTCGAAGTGACCCACGGGATGGAGGGGCTGCTGCCGACCGTCGGCGGAACCGGCCCGCTCACCGCCGGCGCGAACGTCGCCGTGCGGCTGGACAAGCTGGACGTCCAGAACCGGCGGTTCAGCCTGATCCTGGCCTGAGTCAGAGGCGCAAAAGAAGCTGGGTGAGCATGCGCTGTGCGGGGTCGTCCAGGTCGATCCCGGACACCTCGCCGGCGCGGCGCACCCGGTAGCGGACGGTGTTCGGGTGGATGTTCAGCTCGCGCGCCGCGCGCCGGACGTCGCCGAAAGCGTCGAGGTAGGCGAGTACCGCGGGGACCAGGATGCCGCCGTGTTCGGCGTCGTGCGCGATCAGTTCGGTCAGCCGCGGATCGCGGATCCTCGGTTGCTCGCCGAGGAACGCGAGCACCTCCGAGAGCAGGACTTCGGCGCGGACGTCGGCCAGTGAGGCGACGTCCGCGGTCCCGTGCCCGCGCGCCATCGCCGCCAGTACGCGGTCCGCGTCGCCGCGCGAGGCCGCCGCGTCGGAAAGACGGGGTACGACACCGCCCAGCGCCGCGCGCACCCGGACGTCGAGATGCCGTCGCGCGGTGCCGGCGATTTCCTTGGCCAGCGCCAGGATCCGCGGTTCGGCGTGCTCGGGGAGGTCGGGAAGGAGCGCGTAGACCCTGCCGCCGATCACGCTCACCAGCGCGCTCCGCCGGTACGCGGCGGTGTGCACGGTGATCAGGTGCACCAGCTCCGCGCGCCGGAGTTGCCGGTCGGTGGCGGCCCGGTCGCGGGGCAGCGAGAACGCCAGCACCATGGCGGGTTTTCCGGGATCCGCGCCGATGTCGTCGGCGACGGACTCGGCGTCGAGGCGTCCGTCGAGCAGCCCCGCCAGCAGATCCTCGCGCAACCGGAGTTCCGGGCTGGGCAGCGTCCGGTGCCGGATCAGCTGCGGCGCGAGCGCCCGGCTCGCGCCGAGCAAGGCGACTTCCGCGCTTTCGGTGAGCGGTTGCGCGCCCTCCTGGACCCAGATCGTCCCCAGCGGCTGTGAGCCGGCGTGAATCCCGGCCGCGATCCGCCGCCGGATGCCGAGATCGGGCCGCTCGTCGATGCGGACGATGCCTTCACCGGCGCGCAGCCGCTGGTAGACACCCCATTCGCGCAGCATCGCGAGGTACCGTTCCGGACCTTCGCGGCCGAGGATCGAGAGCCTGCGCAGTTCGTCCACCTCGTCGCCCGCCCGCGAATAGGCCAGCACGCGGCTCGCGGTGTCTTCGATGCTGACCAGGCCGCCGGTCAGCGTCGCGATGGTCTGCGCGAGCGAGAACAGATCGCCCAGCACCTCGCCGCTGTCCGCCTCGCCACCCGCGCGCGCCGCGTCGACGACGCCCCTGGCCAGGGCTTCGACCTGCTCCCAGCGTGCCTCGTGGCCGACCTCGATCAGCGCGACCCCCGCGTCGGCCGCGACGTTCACGACGGCCGTGCCGTTCTTGACCGCGACGGCGGCCGCGCCGGAACGTCCCGCCGCCCGGATCGCGCCCGCGGCCACTCGCCCGCGAGCGCCGATCACCAGGACGAGATCACCCGGATGAGCGTCGGGCGGGTCCTCCGGATCGTGGATGACGACGTCTTCCACTCCGACGCCGAGCCCGCCCGGCGCCGCGAGCACCCTGACCAGCGGTTCCCCGAGTGTGGCGAGGATGTGCCGGAGGGAGGCGCCGGGTGTCGTCTGAGTAGTCGCTGTCATCACCGATTAAGCCGATCGGACAAGATGGTCACCCTGATTCTAGCCGGTTGAACAAGCCGCGACGGAGCCTTCCGGTCTACCGTTCGGGGTGAGACCTCTACCCGGCGAAGTGCAGTCAGGAGCAGTCAGTGGACGCCGTGACCCAGACCCCCGCCCCGAAGAACGAGCCGGTGCTGAACTACGCACCGGGCAGCGCTGAGCGCGCTGAACTCGAGGGCGCGCTCAAGTCGCTGGGCAACGCCGACCCCATCGACATCACCGCGACGATCGGTGGTGAGCAGCGCAAGGGCGGTGGCGAGAAGATCGAGGTCGTCCAGCCGCACAACCACAAGGCGGTGCTGGGCGTCATCCACAGCGCGACCGCGCAGGACACCCGCGACGCGATCGCCGCCGCCAAGGCCGCCGCTCCCGGCTGGCGCGCGCTGTCCTTCGACGACCGCGCCGCGATCATCCTGCGCGCCGCCGACCTGCTCGCCGGCCCGTGGCGCGCCAAGCTGAACGCCGCCACCATGCTCGGCCAGTCGAAGACCGCCTTCCAGGCCGAGATCGACTCCGCCTGCGAGCTGATCGACTTCTGGCGCTTCAACGTCGCCTTCGGCCGTCAGATCCTCGCGGAGCAGCCGGTCAGCTCGCCCGGGATCTGGAACCGGATGGAGCACCGCCCGCTCGAGGGCTTCGTGTACGCCATCACCCCGTTCAACTTCACCGCGATCTCCGGCAACCTGCCGACCGCGCCCGCGCTGATGGGCAACGTCGTGCTGTGGAAGCCGTCGCCGACGCAGAGCTACGCCGCGCACATGCTGATGCGGCTGCTCGAAGAGGCGGGCATGCCGCCGGGCGTCATCAACCTGCTGCCGGGTGACGGCAAGGCCGTCTCCGAGGTCGCCCTGACACACCGCGACCTGGCCGGGATCCACTTCACCGGCTCCACCGCGACCTTCCAGCACCTGTGGGCCACCGTCGGCGCCAACATCTCCGGCTACCGCACGTACCCGCGCCTGGTCGGCGAGACCGGCGGCAAGGACTTCGTGCTCGCGCACGCCTCAGCCGACGTCGATGTCCTGCGCACCGCGCTGATCCGCGGCGCCTTCGAGTACCAGGGCCAGAAGTGCTCGGCCGCGTCCCGCGCCTACGTCCCGCGTTCGCTCTGGGCGAGCCTGAAGGACGACCTGATCTCCGAGACCGAGGCCATCACCTACGGCGACGTCAACGACCTGGACAACTTCGGTGGTGCCGTGATCGACCGCCGCGCCTTCGACAAGCACGCCGCCGTGCTGGCCAGCGCCGCCGAGGACGCCGAGATCGAGGTCATCGCCGGTGGTACCGCCGATGACAGCGTCGGCTACTTCGTGCGCCCGACGATCCTGGTCTCGGACAACCCGGACCACGAGATCTTCCGCACCGAGTACTTCGGCCCGATCCTCGCGCTCCACGTCTACGACGACAGCACCGACGAGGGCTTCGACAACGTCTTGAAGCTGATCGACGAGACCGCCGACTACGCGCTCACCGGCGCGGTCATCGCGAACGACCGCACGGCCGTCGCCAAGGCGTCCGAGGCGCTGCGCTTCGCCGCCGGCAACTTCTACGTCAACGACAAGCCGACCGGCGCGGTCGTCGGCCAGCAGCCCTTCGGCGGCGGTCGCGCGTCCGGCACCAACGACAAGGCCGGTTCGGTGTTCAACCTGCTCCGCTGGACGAGCCCGCGCTCGGTCAAGGAGACCTTCGTTCCGCCCACCAGCGTCCGTTACCCCCACCAGGGCTGAGATCCAGGAGTCCGTGATGTTGCGTGCCCCGTTGCTCGCCGCCGCTCGATCCCAGCGGATGCGCAAGCTGGTCGAGGTCGTCCCCGCCACCCGATCGGTGGTGAGCCGGTTCGTCGCCGGTTCGAAGACGCCCGACGCCGCCCGGGTGGTCCGCGAACTGGCCGACGACGGTCTCCGGGTCACCCTCGACCACCTCGGCGAGGACACCACCGACGCCGAGCAGGCCGCGACGACCGTCCGCGCCTACGAGGAGCTGCTGACCGCGCTGGCGGCCGACGGCCTCGCGTTCGGCGCGGACGTCTCGGTGAAGCTGTCCGCCGTGGGCCAGTTCCTGCCCGTCGACGGCGAGAAGGTCGCGCTGGAGAACGCCCGCAAGATCTGCGCGGCGGCCGAAGCGGTCGGTGCCACGGTGACCCTCGACATGGAGGACCACACCACCACCGATTCGACGCTGGGCATCCTGCGGGAACTGCGCACCGAGTACCCGTGGGTGGGCGCGGTGCTGCAGGCCTACCTGCGGCGCACCGAGCAGGACTGCCGCGACCTGGCGACGGAAGGCTCCCGTGTCCGGCTGTGCAAGGGCGCGTACGCCGAACCCGAAGAGGTCGCGTTCCAGGACAAGTCCGAAGTGGACAAGTCCTACGTGCGCTGCCTGAAGATCCTCATGCAGGGCAAGGGTTATCCGATGGTCGCCTCGCACGACCCGCGGATGATCGCGATCGCCGAGAAGCTCGCGACGGACGCGGACCGCAAGGCGGACGACCACGAATTCCAGATGCTGTACGGGATCCGTCCCGAAGAGCAGCGCCGGATCGCGGGTGCCGAGCTGACGATGCGCGTCTACGTCCCCTACGGCGACGAATGGTACGGCTATTTCATGCGCAGGCTGGCGGAACGCCCGGCGAACCTGGCGTTCTTCCTGCGCGGACTCGCCACCCGGGGCTGACCCGGTCCCCGGTGGCACGGTTCCGCTGAAGTACAAAGGGGCCCTTCCCGGCGAAATCCGCCGGGAAGGGCCCCTTCTTCATGCTTGTCAGGCCTCTTGGGCCTCTTCCTTGAGCTTGTCCATGTCGATGTCGCGCGCCTGCTGGATGAGGTCTTCGAGCGTCTTCTCCGGCAGCGCGCCCGGCTGGGCGTAGATCACCGTCTTGTCGCGGATCACCGCGAGCGTCGGGATCGAGCGCACGTCGAACGCGGCGGCCAGTTGCTGCTCGGCTTCGGTGTCGACGCTCGCGAACACGATGTCGTCGTGGTTTTCCGACACCTTCTCGTAGGTCGGCGCGAACTGACGGCACGGCATGCACCAGCCAGCCCAGAAGTCGATGATCACGAAGTCGTTCTCGGAAACGACCTGATCGAAGTTGGCGGCGGTCAGCTCCACAGTGCTCATGCCCGGCGTAACGAATCGGGAGGGACGCGCATTCCCGTGAATGCGCGTAGCGTCTCGGATGGAGCAACCCAGGTTTCGCGGGAGGTGCGTATGGCCGACGGTGACATCCTCAGCCGGATCGACGAGCTGGTCAGCGAGGAGCACGAACTTCGTTCGCGGGCGATCGGCACCGGGCTGACCTCGGACGACCGGTCCCGGCTCGCGAGTGTGGAACAGCAGCTGGACCAGTGCTGGGACCTGCTGCGGCAGCGGCGGGCACGCGTCGAGTTCGACGAGGATCCGGACCAGGCTTCGGCAAGGCCCGTCAGCGAGGTGGAGTCTTACCGGCAGTAGCGGGTGCTGGGTCTCGTGAGTGGCGAAGACGGTTCTAACCGTCCTTACCGCTCACGAGTCGTTCAGGCGGGGCAAAGGGTCCCGTCGGCGGGGATCTTCCCGTCGATCAGGAAGGCCCGGGTCGCGTCCGCGACGCAGGGGGAGAGGCTCAGGGCGCCGTGCCCGGCGCCCTGCCAGGTGATCGTCACCGCGCTCGGCATCTGGTCGACAGCCCGGCCGGTGCCCTGCTCCGGCGTGACCGGGTCGGTCGCGGTGCCCGCGACGAGGATCGGCGGAGCGCCCGGCGCGCCCGCGGGCGGGAGCGGTTCACGACGCACGGGCCATGGGCTGCACCAAGCCAGTTGCTGCGCGGCGAAGACACCGAACTGCGGGTACTTGTCGCGCAGAGTCGTGGTCACGCGCGTGAGTTCCTCGGCAGAGAGCCGGGTCGCACTGTCGTTGCACTTGGTCGCGAGCGTGCCGTCCAGCCGCGAAGGCCGCGCCCGGGAGTCCTTCAGCACCGGTTCGGCGAACGCCGCCAGCGGCGTGACATCGCCGGTCTGCGCGGTCTTGAGCGCCTCGGCGAGTTCGACCCAGCGCGAGCGCTGCGTGAGCCCGGAGTAGATGGCGTACAGCGCGATCCCCGGGGTGATCTCCGCGCCGTCGGTGGTCGTCGCGGAGGCGGAGCGGAGCCGGTCCGCGACGGCGGTCACGGCCGAGCGGGCGTCGCCGATCGGGCAGCCCCTCGCGATGCAGTCGGCGCCGAACGCGTCGAGGGTGGCCTGCGCGCTCGCGGCGACGGACTCCTGTACGGCGGCCGCGTCGGGGGCGGGGTCGGGCAGCCCGTCGAGCATGACCCGGCCGACCTGGGCCGGGAACCGCACGGCGTATTCGGCGAGGACCTTCGACCCGTCACCGCGGCCCAGCGCGTGCAGCTTGTCCAGTCCCAGTTGCTCACGGAGTTCCTCAAGGTCACCCGCGGCACGCCAGCTGTCCATCGCGACCTGGGAGTCGTCCAGTTCGATGGCGCACTGCTGACCAGCCTTGCGCGCCGCGTCGACGACGCCTTCGAGGTCGGCGGCCGCCGGATCGCCGCCGAGCAGATCGGTGCGGATCTCCGCCGGGATGCACTGCACCGGCGCGGACGACCCGGTCCCGCGCCGGTCCACGCCGATCAGGGAGAACTTCTGCAGGAACTCGGGCGGCAGCGTCGCGGCCAGCCGCGCGGCGTACAGCGACCCCGGCTCACCGTCGACGTCGTTGACCAAGACGAGCGGGATCGGCCCGCCGCCGGTCTTGACCACCGACAGCCGCGAGAGCCCGCGACCCGGCAGGTCCGGCGCGTCGAGCGTGGTGGGCACCCTGGCGCAGGAGAACTTCAGCGTGTCCGGCACGGACGGCTGTCCCAGCCGCTGCCGGGTCGCTTCGTCGCAGTCCTCCCATTTGATGGACGGAGACCGCGGTTCGGCGAGCGGCGGCAGCGGTACCTGCTGCGCCGTCGTCTGGCCGCCGGGATCCGGCTTGCCGTCGTTGTCGATCACCGCCGGCCGGACCGACGGTCCCGCCGTGCAGCCCGCGAGCACGGCCGTCACCACGGTGGTCATCAGGAACAGCCGTGGCCTGCGGCGGACGGTGCTGGCGGGGCGCACGGGCTGGTCCTCACTTTCCGGGCATGACAAAAGCTCGTGGTGAGCTTCGCAGGTCGGGTGTTTGACCTCGGTTAGCGGGTGCGTTTGACCTCGCCGCGGAACACCGCGTCCAGGTCGTAGCGGGCGACCTCGTCGAGCTGGGCGTAGGTGCAGGAGTCCGGTTCGCGGTCGGGGCGCCAGCGTTTGAACTGCGCGGTGTGGCGGAACCGCGACGGATACCCGCCTTCCGTGTGCTCGTAGCCGACCTCGACCACCTTTTCCAGCTTCACCGGCACCCACGGGGCTTCCTTGGACTTCCACCGGGTGATCCCGCCCGGGATCCGCTGGTGCTCCCGCACGTTGTCGCCCAGCCAGGGGTGATCGGCGCCGTCGGTGATCAACGGCGCCAGTTCCTCGGCCAGTTCACGCCGGCGGGTGACCGGGAACGATCCGACGACACCGGGGTGGTGCAGCACCCCGTTCTCGTCGTAGAGCCCGAGCAGGAACGAGCCGACCATCTCTCCCGGTTCGCCGTCGACGTGCCAGCGCAGCCCAGCGAGCACGCAGTCGGCGGTGCGCGAGTGCTTGTACTTCAGCAGCACGCGTTTGCCGGGCGTGTACGGCTCGTCGAGCGGTTTGCCGATGACACCGTCGAGTCCCGCGCCCTCGAACAGTTCGAACCAATGCCGCGCGATCGCCGGATCCGCGGTGGCCGGGGTCAGGTGGATGCCGTCGGAGGCCAGTTTCTCCAGCCGTTCCCGCCGCTTCGACGTCGGTTCGTCCAGATAGGACTCGTCGCCGAGCGCCAGCAGGTCGAACGCGACGAACTCGGCCGGGGTCTGTTCCGCCAGCAGCTTGATGCGGCTTTCGGCGGGGTGGACACGGTCGGTGAGCGCGTCGAAGTCCAGCTTCCCGCCCCTGGCGACCACCAGTTCGCCGTCCAGCACGATCCGCTCGGGCAGTGCCGCCTTCAACCGCTCGACGACCTCGGGGAAGTACCGGTTGAGCGGCTTCTCCGACCGTGACTGCAGGGTCAGTTCGTCACCGTCGCGGAACACCAGGCAGCGGTACCCGTCCCACTTCGGCTCGAACAGCAGCCCGCCGGAATCGGGGATCGCCTTCGCCGGTTTGGCGAGCATCGGTTTGACCGGCGGTGTCAAGGGAAGCGACATGACGGCCATTCTTGCCGCATCGGCGTGGTCAGCGCACCCGTTGCGGTGCCGTCGTGTCGAGTTCGATCCGGACGGCGGTCGGCAGGACGTCCACCCCGAGCGATTCCCGCGCGCGGGCCAGCACGGTGAGGTCGAGCTGCTCCCAGACCCGTTTCAGGTCGGTGCCCTCGACGAGCCAGAGCGTGATCCGCAGGGCCGGGTTCTCCTTGTCGCCGACCGCGCGGACCCGGGCGTGCCCGACCCCGTCGACCGTCTCGGCGTCGAGGCGGACGGCCTCGGAGATGGCCGAAGAGGTCACCACGAGGTCGTCGTCGAGTTCGAGGTCCGGACGGCCTTCCGGGCGCAGTGACCGGAAGAACCACCACAGGCCCAGCCACAGCAGGAGGACACCGAGCACGATCGCGCCGATCCGGGCGGCGAGCGCGTGCTGCGACAGCCAGGCGAGAGCGATCGGATCGACGAGCGGCCGGCCGGCGCGGTACGTGCCGAGCCAACCCGCGCCGACCACGAGCACCGCTGCACCGCCGAGCACCGCGAGGAGTCCGATGAGGACGGTCAGCGTCCGTTCCGTGCCGGTGGACCGGCCGAGTGCTTTGGCGGAGACCGAACGGGTCATCGGCGGTCCTTCGGGGAGTCGACGACGACCGACACCTTCGGCCGCCGCACCAGGGGGACGTCGTCGAGCAGACCGGAGACCGTCTCCAGCAGCCGCGGCCGCAGCTCGCCTTCGGTTTCCAGCCTGCTCGTCGCGCGGACACGGATCTTCTTGGCGGTGGCCGTGACCTTCGCGCCCGCGACGTTGTCCTGCGCGCGCACGGTCACCCCGACCAGTCTCGCCAGCGAACGCGGCGACGTGGTCACGCTGACCTCGTTCGCCGGATCGGTCAGCCGGATGGCGCGCCGTCCGGCCGAGGCCGCCGCGAGGATCAGCAGCAACCCCACGACCGCGACGGCGATCGCGAGGTACCGGACCGTGGAAGCACTCCAGGACAGTTGCGCGAGCCTGTCCCGCCAGTCGTCCCACGGGACGAACAGCGGCCCCCGCCCCGGCCGCCACCAGCCCCAGCCGACCTCCAGCGCCAGCAGGACCCCTGCGGCGGCCAGCGCCAGCCCGATCAGGGCCGACAGCAGGCGGACGATCAAACGCATACCGGTTGCTCCTTCTAGCGGACGCGGGGCGCGATGTCGGGCAGGAGCGCGGAGACCGTCACCGAGATGTCCCGGACCTGGTACGAGGTGATCCGCTCGACCTCCTCGGTGACCTTGGCGCGCAGGTCGCCGACGATCCGCCGCACCGGCGCCGGATAGTTCAACGCCACGTCGAGCACGAGGTCGACGTCGTTGCCCTCGCCGCCGACCTTCGCGCTCGCGCCGTGTGTCCCCAGCCCGAGTCCGGCGATCCGCCGCTCGGCGCGCGTGGTGCCGTCGACCTGGTCCGCGGCGTGCTGCGCGATCTTGCGGACCACGGACGGCGCGATGGTGAGGGTGCCGCGATCGTCGAGGTCGCCGGGGCCGGGCGGGACGGTCATTTGTCGCGGCCCCGGCCGAACAAGTCGCCGAGGTCGAGTTCGCCGTCGAGCACGCGGCCGAGGACGAGGCCGATGACGCCGACGGCCAGCGTCACCAGGAACGCGGTGAAGCCCTGTGTCGCGGCGAGGCCGAGGATGAGGCCGGCGAGCAGGCCGGTCTGGGTCCCGTTCATCACTCGACCCGCGAGGTCTCGGTCTCGCCGCCGTTCTCGTCGGGCAGGTGGATGTCGTTGACCGCGATGTTGACCTCGATCACCTCGAGACCGGTGATCTGCTCGACCTGGCCGATCACGTTGCGGCGCACCGCCCGCGCGACGTCGACGATGCGGGCGCCGTACTCGACGACCACGTCGAGGTCGATCGCCGCCTGCTTCTCGCCGACCTCGACCGAGACACCGGACGTGGTGACCGTGCCGGAGCCGGGGATGCGCTCGCGGATCGCGCCGAAGGCCCGTGAGACCCCGCCGCCCAGCGCGTGGATCCCGGTCACCTCGCGGGTGGCGAGACCCGCCACCTTCTGCACCACCACCGACGAGATCGTGGTCTTGCCGGCGGCTCCTTCCTCGTTGAGGGACGATCCCGACCCAGCCCCCAGCGAGGGGGTGTCGGGCTTGCTCGCGCTCGGCTGCGCCATGAAGTTCGCTCCTTCTCGGCCTGTGCCGCGCGACCTGCGCGCGCGGCGGTCCCTACGCTCTCACCGACCGGGACACGCGCGCATGCCGAGTCGTCACGCGGTGTCCCCCGGATGGGGTAATCAGTTCTGGGACGGCCTTCGAGGCGTGGCGCCGAACTCGCGTGATCGGAGACGGATCTCGCGTGCTTGAAGGCCGAACTCGCGTGATCAGAGGCCGCACACCCGAGTGCGGCGTCCAGTCACGCGTGATCCGCCTTTAAGCACGTCAGTTCGGCGTCCGATCACGCGAGTCACGACTTTCGAACCTGGGTTCAGTCCGGATGCACGTCGACGACGTGGACGTTGATCGCGGGCGGGGCCGACCCGAGCTGACCGGTCAGGGCCGCGCCGACCCGGTGACGCAACAGCTCCACGACGGCCGCTTCGACGCCGAACCGGATCGTCACCAGCACCTGGAGCACGTCCTCTTCGAGCGCGACGGCCGACACGTGGACCCCGCCGAGGTCGCGGCCGATCTCGGCGGCGAGGCTTCTGGTCATCAGCACCAGCGCCCGTTCCGACACCTGGGTCTTCCCACCCGACGAGGGCAGATCGAGCGGGGCGGTGGTGTGCCTGCCGCGGACGCCGCCGACCGAGCGGAGCACCCGTTCGACGAGCCCCGGCGGCGTCGGCACCGGACGGCTCGCGGCGGCGCGCACCTGCTGCCACCGGGGGTCGTCGCGCGGATCCTCGCTCATCACCGTTCCCCGGATCGGAAGTTGTCGCCGAGTTTCGCCAGCAATGCCACCCTCGCGCGGTGCAGGCGGGCGCGCAGAGCGGGCACACTGACTTCCAGCACCTCGGCCACCTCGTCGTAGGTCAACCCTTCGAATTCTCGCAGAATCAGCGGGATCCGCTGGCCGACGTCGAGTTCGGCGATCGCGCGCAGCACCGTGCCGACCTGTTCGGCGCTCACCACGTGACCCTCCGGACCTGGTACGACACCCGCGTCGCCCTCGTCGAGCGGAACGGTCGGTTTCCGGCGCCGGACCTGGCGCAGGGCACCGTTCGTCGTCACCCGGTAGAGCCAAGTGGACACCGCGGACTCGTACCGGAACCCGGGCAGCGCGCGCCACGCGGAGAGCCAGGCCTCCTGGACGACGTCCTCGGCTTCCGACGTGCTGCCGGTGATCCGCAGCGCCACGCGGTACATCCTGGCCGTGTGCCGCCGGACCAGCGTGTCGAAGGCGGCGTGGTCCCCGCCGGCGGCCCTGGCCGCCAGTTCCTCGTCCGGAACCGGCGCGGCCTCGCTCACCCGCCCTCCCGGCGGCGATAGCGCAGCATCGTGAAGCCGTCTTCGAAGAGGGCTGACGCGAGGTCCATCCGCCGCGGTTCCGGGGCCGGACGGCCGTGGGCGATCCGGCTCGCGCCCGCTCCCGCCAGCAAGGGGGCGACGGTGAGGCACAGCTGGTCGACGAGGTCGGCCGCGATCAGGTCGGCGAACAGCGCCGGCCCGCCCTCGCAGTCGACCCGGCGCAGCCCGCGCTCTCCCAGGAGTGCGAGCGCCCGGCGGAGGTCGACGTCGTCGGTCCCCGCGACGAGCACGTCGGCACCCGCGTCCTCCAGCGCGGCCCGGGGCGCCTTCTCGGTGGTGATGACGATCGGCGGGACCTTGGTGTCGGTGAACAACGGGCCCGCGGGGTCGAGTTCACCGGAACGGGTCACCACCGCGATCGGCGGGACCTCGGACAGCCCGAGCGAGACCCGTCGGGCGGCGCGTTCGGGAGTGACGCGCGCGCCGCGATAACCCTCCGCGCGAGCCGTGCCGGCGCCGACCAGGATCACGTCGGAGAGCAGCCGTCCCATCAGGAAGATCCGCTTGTCGGCGGGATGGGAAAGTCCCTCGGACAGCTCGTCGACCGCCACCGCGCCGTCCGCGGAGCTGACGAAGTTGACCTGGACCCAGGGACGGGTCAGGGCGGTCATGTCCTCGGGGTACCCGTAGAGCCGTTCGAGGTCGGCGTCGGAGACGGGTTCCGCCGGTGTCGTTGGCCACAAAAGCTGCACGCGAACATCCCAGCACGCGCCCGACGGCACCGCTGAGCGGGGGATACGCCCGGTCAGGGAGGGTGAACGGGCCACGCCGCTGCCGTTACTCTCGGCGAATGCCCGCCCGCCTGATCGATCGCCGTCCGGAGCTGTCCGCCGACGAGCTGATCACCGCGCTCGTCCCGCCGCCGAGGTTCGACGCGGTCCGGTTCTCCACCTACGTGCCCAACCCGGACGAGCCGAGCCAGGCCCAGGCCGTCGTCGACTGCGGCGCCTTCGCGAAGCGCGTGGCGGAAGCCTCGAACCGGAAGCCGAAGTCGAAGCTGCGCGCGTTGTTCGGCGGCGGTGACGAGGCACCGTCCGGGCCCATGGGGCTGTACCTCGACGGCGGCTTCGGCGTCGGCAAGACGCATCTGCTCGCCTCGACGTGGCACGAGACGCCGTCGCCCAAGGCGTACGGGACGTTCGTGGAACTGACCCACCTCGTCGGCGCACTGGGTTTCGCCGAGGCGGTGCGGCGGCTCTCCGAGCACCGGTTCCTGGCGATCGACGAGTTCGAACTCGACGATCCCGGCGACACCATGCTCGTCACACGGCTGCTGCAGGAGCTGATCTCGGCCGGGGTCTTCGTGGCGGCGACCTCCAACACGCTGCCGGACAAACTCGGCGAGGGCCGGTTCGCCGCCGCGGACTTCCTGCGCGAGATCCAGTCGCTGTCCGCCCGGTTCGCCGTCTGCCGCGTCGATGGACCGGACTACCGCCACCGCGGCCTGCCGGACGCGCCGCCGCCCGCGAGCCTTCAAGAGCTGGAAGCCTCCGCCGCCGCGCACACCGGGTCCACCGCGGACGATTTCGACGCGTTGTGCGAGCACCTGGCCGGGCTCCACCCTTCGCGTTACGGAAGGCTCCTCGACGGCGTGTCCAGGGTGCACCTGCGCGACATCCACCCGGTCCCCGACCAGAACGTCGGACTGCGGCTGGTCGCCTTCGCAGACCGGCTCTACGACCGCGCGATCCCGCTGGTGGTCTCGGGCGAGCCGGTACCGGAGCTGTTCACCGAGGAGATGGTGAACGGCGGCTACCGCAAGAAGTACCTGCGCGCCGTCAGCCGTCTGACGGCACTGGCGCGCGACGCCGTGCAGCCCAGGTGAGCAGCACCCACGTCGCGCACACGGTCGCGACGGCGAACAGCGTGCCGCCCACGACATCGGTCAGGTAGTGGTATCCGAGGCCGATCATGCCGATCGTGACGCCGCAGAGCACCACCGCGCCCACCATCGAGATGACCGCCGTCGCGACGCCGGGGCGGGCGAGCAGGACGAGCACGGTCAGCACCGCGACCAGCGCGACGGTATGCCCGCTGGGATAGGCGAGGTAGGTGTACTTCCGGCGGTCGAAGAGCGGTTTGAGCACCCAGGTGTTCGCGAAGATCGCGATGAGCGGGCCCACGATGGTCAGCGCCGCTTCGAGCCTGCGCCGTCCGATCAGGCAGAGGACGGCGGCGAGGACCGCGACCGGGATCAGGACGTAGGCCTCGGTCGGCAGCGCCAGTAGCCGGAGAAGGCCGGAGTCGCGGCCGAAGGAGCGTTCCACCCACTTGACGGCGAGCTCGTCGGGGACGGAAAGGCCTTCGCCGGAGACCAGCACCCCGAGCACGACCATGATCACGGCACACGTCACCGCGACCAGCCCGTACGGCCCTCTTCCGCTCATCCGGCGAGATTACGTCACGGGCGATCAGCCCCGGAGGCGGACGGCCACGCAAGTAGGTGACTAATTGCGGAGGTCGTGGGGTTCAGAGGGCGGCGAAGGCCTCGTGGTCGGCTTCGGTCTGATCCGCGTATCGCACCGCGTAAGCCCCGATGGCCTCGTCGAGGTCTTCGTCGTCCTCGAAGTACCCCGCCAGCATCCGCGGGTGCAGTGACCGCGCGTGCGCCCGCGCCAGCAACGCGCCCGCCAGGCGGCCGTAGTCGTCGAGGTGGTTCTTCTTCAGCTCCGCCGGATCGATGTCGCCCTTGAGGTTCCGGAACTGCCGCACGATGTACGGGACACCGTCGATGGTCGTCCAGCCGAGCAGGATGTCGGTCTCGGCCTGCACGAGCCGCGCGCCCTCGACGATCCGGCGGCCCTCGTGCTCCGGAGCGGGCAGGCCGAGGAACGGCGCGAGCGCCGACGGGTTGGCCTGTTTCACTTGCAGGACAAGGTCTTCGCCGGAGTTCCCGTGCAGCAGCGCCACATAGCTGCGCAGTCCGACACTGCCGGTGCCGACCACCCGGAAGGCCACATCGGAGACCCGGTACCGCGAGATCAGCGTGCGCCGCGACTCGCGCAACGTGTCCACATAGGACACGAGTCCGGTCACGACGGCTTCGGCGGTCGCGTCGTCGACGTGTGTGAGCACCGGCGGGTCTTCGACGAAGCGGTGCCGTTCGAGGCCCGTCTCGTGGTCGTCGATCCGCCGGGTCCACTTCGCGGTGACCTTGGCGCTGGTGTTCTTCCGCGCCTTCTCGGCCGCTTCCTCGAAGTCGTCGATCAGGTCGTGCGCGCGGACCTTGCTCAGCACCGACGCGTCCGGCAGCGCGTTCCACGACCGCAGGAACGGCAGTTCCGCCAGCCCCCGGATGGTGCGCCGGTACGACTTCACGGCGTCTTCGGCGGCTTCACGGCAGCCTGATTCGCCGATGCCGCCCTCGCGTCCGGCCAGCACGAGACTCGCGGCGAGCCGTTTGAGGTCCCACTCCCACGGGCCCGGCACGGATTCGTCGAAGTCGTTGATGTCCATGACGATCTGGCCTTCGGGCGTGCCGTACAGCCCGAAGTTCGCGGCGTGCGCGTCCCCGCAGAGCTGCGCCGTCAGCCCGGACGCCGGCGAGCCCGCCAGATCGGCCGCCATCAGCCCGGCGGCCCCGCGGTAGAAGGTGAACGGCGACGCGAGCATGCGCTCGCGCCGCAGTTCCACCAGTTCCGGCAGGCGGCCTTCGTTGGTGCGCGCGAAGAACTCCGCCACACTCGGCCGCTCTTCGCCCGCCGCCGCGTGATCGTGCGCGGACGAAGGCGCCTCGTCCCGCAGCGCCTTGCCCCTCGCGAACCAGTCCTCGGGCGACACCGTCTCGGTGCCGACCAGCGGCCGCTCCACCCATTCCCGCGCGTTTCCCATGGACAGGCAACGTACAACCCGTCCGAAAGGTTCACCGGGTCTTGACGACCTCCGTGATCGCGTCGATACCGCGGTCGAGTTCCTCGCGGGTGATCACCAGCGGCGGCGCGATCCGCAGCGTGTGGTCGTGTGTCTCCTTGCACAGCACGCCGCGTTCGGCCAGCGCGATGGACGCCTCGCGGCCGGTCGGCCCACCGGGCGCGATGTCGACACCCGCCCAGAGGCCGCGGCCGCGGACCTCGGCGAGCCCGTCGCCGACCAGTTCGCCGAGCCGCGAGTGCAGGTGGGCGCCCAGTTCCCGCGAGCGCTCCTGGAACTCGCCGGTCTTCAGCAGCCCGACCACGGCCCGTCCGATCGCGCACGCGACCGGGTTCCCGCCGAAGGTGGAGCCGTGCTCACCCGGCCGCAGCACGCCGAGCACGTCCTTGCCGCCGACCACGGCCGACACGGGCATGATGCCGCCGCCGAGCGCCTTGCCCAGGGTGTAGACGTCGGCGCGGACGCCTTCGTGGTCGAGCGCGAGGACGGTGCCGGTGCGCGCGAGTCCGGACTGGATCTCGTCGGCGATCAGCAGGACGTTGTGCTCGTCGCACAGCCGCCGAGCTTCGGCGAAGTAGCCGGTGGGCGGCACGATCACGCCCGCCTCACCCTGCACCGGTTCGAGCAGGACCGCGGCGGTGCGCTCGGTGATGGCGTCGCGCAGCGCTTCGGCGTCGCCGTACTTGACGGTGACGAAGCCCGGCGTGAACGGGCCGAAGTCGGCGCGCGCGGTTTCGTCGGTGGAGAAGGACACGATGGTCGTCGTGCGGCCGTGGAAGTTGGAGCCGGCGACGACGATCTCCGCGGTACCGGCAGGGACGCCCTTGACCTGATACGCCCATTTCCGGGCGATCTTCACCGCGGATTCGACGGCTTCCGCGCCGGAGTTCATCGGCAGGGTCATCTCGGTACCGGTCAGCTTGGCGAGCTCCCGGCAGAACAGCCCGAGCTGATCGTGGTGGAAGGCGCGTGAAGTCAGCGTCACCCGGCCGAACTGCTCGATCGCGGCGGCGATGAGCCCGGGGTGGCGGTGCCCGAAGTTCAGCGCGGAGTAGCCGGAGAGGAAGTCGAGGTAGGTCTTGCCCTCCACATCGGTGACCGATGCGCCTTCGGCCGTGGCGATCACCACCGGCAGGGGATGGTAGTTGTGCGTGCTCCACTGCTCGTCGAGCGCGATGAAGTCGGCGGTCGTCATGCGTTCAGGTTAGATGCCCATCCACCTGCTTTCATCCGGGAAACGTTGCTTTGACACGTTATTCGTTGCGTATCGACTCCTTCGGGTGGCGAAATCGTGCACCGGAGTACTTGATCACCGTCAGGCGCGGGACCCGGACCGCGGTTATCGTCGCCGGATGGCGAAAAAGGACACCGTCTCCGTCCGGGACACGCTGAGGATCGGCAAGGGCGCCGAGCGGCACCATCCGGGCTCGTTCCCGATCGGGCCGGACAAGAAGCCCAAGGGACTCAAAGACCTCGCCGACGCTGGAGGCAGGCTCGCCGAGCTGCAGGAGGCCCTGTACGCGGAGGGCGTCGGCGGCGGGAACCGCAGTCTTCTGCTGGTCCTGCAGGGGATGGACACCTCCGGCAAAGGCGGCACGGTGGGACACGTTCTCGGCCTGGTCAACCCGATGGGCGTGCGGTACGCCGGGTTCAAGAAGCCGACCGCCACGGAGCGGCGCCACCACTACCTGTGGCGGATCCGCAAACAGCTCCCCGTACCGGGGCAGGTCGGCGTGTTCGACCGCTCCCACTACGAGGACATCCTGGTTCCGCGTGTCCAGAAACTGGTGCCCGCGGCGGAATGGCGCAAGCGCTACGCCGAGATCAACGCGTTCGAGAAGGAGCTGACCGAGGCCGGCACGACGATCGTGAAGGTCTTCCTCGACATCTCGCCGGAGGAGCAGCTCAAGCGGCTCAAGGCGAGGCTGGAGACCCCGGCGAAGTGGTGGAAGTACAACCCCGCCGACCTCGACGCGCGTGCCCAGTGGAACGACTACCAGAAGGCCTATGCCGACATCTTCGCCAAGACCTCCACGGCGGCCGCGCCCTGGTACGCCGTCCCTGCCGATCGCAAGTGGTACCGCAACTGGCTGGTCGCGCGGCTCCTGATCGAGACGATCGAGGAGATGGACCCGAAGTTCCCGCAGGCCGGGTTCGATCCTGAGACGGAACTGAAGAAGCTGGAAGGCGTTGGCGTCTCCGGTTGATCGTCTGAAAGAGTGCGGACGTGACCGACACCAGCCTCGAAGATCTCCCGTTCCTCCGCCGCCAGGCCCGTACCCAGCGTTTCACCCTCGGCGCGCCGAAAGAGTTCAAGGTCGCCCCGGACGGTTCCCGCATCCTGTTCCTGCGGTCCGGGTCCGGGACCGACCCGCGGCACAGCCTGTGGTCGTTCGACGTCGTGTCGGGCGAGGAGACGAAGCTGGTCGACGCGGCCGAGCTGCTGCCCGGTGAAGAGGACCTGCCTCCGGAGGAACGTGCCCGCCGTGAGCGCAGCCGGGAGACCGGCGGCGGCGTGGTCGGCTACGCGGTCGACGACGCCTTCACCGTCGCCGCGTTCTCGCTCTCGGGCAAGCTCCACACCCTCGACCTGGCCACCGGCGAGGTGTCGGTGCTGGTCGACGGCTCGGTCGTCGATCCGCGGCCCAGCCCGGACGGCACTCGCGTCGCCTACGTCCGCGACCGGCGCCTGCGGGTGATCGACCGGGCCACCGGCGAGGACCGCCTGCTCGTCGACGAAGCGGGTGACGACATCGCCTGGGGGCTCGCGGAGTTCATCGCGGCCGAGGAGATGGGCCGCACCCGCGGCTACTGGTGGTCGCCGGACGGGAAGAGCCTGCTGGCCGAACGGTCCGACCGGGCCGCCGTGCCGCGCTGGACGATCGCCGATCCGGCCAACCCGCAGTCGGCGGCCGACGTCGTCGCGTACCCGGCGGCGGGCACCACGAACGCGGACGTGACGCTGGCGGTCCTCGGCCTCGACGGCTCCCGCGTCGACGTCGTGAAGACCGGCTGGGAGTACCTGGCGGCGGTGCACTGGTCGGCCGCCGGCAAGCCGCTGCTGTCCGTCCAGTCGCGTGACCAGCGGAAACTGGAGATCCAGGCGGTCGACCCGGCGACCGGTTCGGTCGAGGTACTGCACACCGAGACCGACGAGCACTGGGTCGAGCTCGCCGCGGGCGTCCCGGCATGGACCACCGACGGCCGTCTGGTCCGCGAAAGCGCCGCCGAGGGCGACCACCGGCTGGTCGTCGGCGGGGTGGCCGTCACCCCGCCGGGACTGCAGGTGCGTTCGATCCTGCACGTCGGCGACGAGGTGCTGTTCAGCGCGTCGGAGGCCGATCCGACACAGATCCACGTCTTCCGCACCGAGGGCGGCGAACTCCGTCGGCTGTCCACTGAGGACGGTGTGCACGTCGGCTCCGGGAACGCTTCGCTGACCGTGCTCTCGTCGTGGAGCCTGGAGCGCAGCGGGCCGGTGGTGACCGTCGTGTCCGGTGAGAAGACGGTGGCGCGTATCGGTTCCTTCACCGTCGACCCGGACGTCGTGCCGAACCTGACCTGGCTGACGCTGGGGGAGCGGGGCCTGCGCGCCGCGCTGGTGCTGCCGACCGGGTACGAAGAGAGCGAAGGCAAGCTCCCGGTGCTGCTCGACCCGTACGGCGGACCGCACGCCCAGCGTGTCCTGCAGACCCGCAACGCCTTCCTGACCCCGCAGTGGCTGGCGGACCAGGGTTTCGCGGTGCTGGTCGCAGACGGTCGCGGGACACCCGGTCGCGGTTCCGCCTGGGAGAAGGAGATCGCGGGCAAACTCGCCGACGTCACGCTCGCCGACCAGGTCGACGCCCTGCACGCGGCGGCGGCGCTCCATCCGGAACTGGACCTGGAGCGGGTCGCGATCCGCGGCTGGTCCTACGGCGGCTACCTGTCCGCGCTGGCCGTGCTGCGCCGCCCCGACGTCTTCCACGCCGGGGTCGCGGGCGCCCCGGTGACCGACTGGTCGTTGTACGACACGCACTACACCGAGCGTTACCTCGGGCTTCCGCAGGAGGAAACGGCTTCGTACGAACACAACTCGCTGATCGCCGGCGCCGGTGACCTCTCGCGGGCGCTGCTGATCGTGCACGGACTGGCCGACGACAACGTTTTCGTCGCCCACTCGTTGCGCCTGTCGTCGGCCTTGCTGGCCAAGGGACGCGCGCACGTGTTCTTGCCGCTGGCCGGCGCGACGCATATGACGCCGCAAGCCGAAGAGGTCGCGGAGAACCTGATGCGCACGCAGGTGGACTGGATCGTGCGTGAGCTGTCCGGTGACGCGGTCAAGAGCGAGGAGAACGCATGAAACGGTGGGGCATCACCATTCCGCTGACCGGGGTGCCGCTCGCGGCGCACAAGGAGATGGTGCGGGAGTTGCCGGATCTCGGCTACACCGACGCGTGGTCGGCCGAGACGGCGGGCAACGACGCCTTCACACCGCTGGTGCTGGCTTCGCAGTGGGCGCCGCAACTGCGGCTGGGCACCGCGATCGTGCCGGTGTACACGCGCGGACCCGGTCTGCTGGCGATGAGCGCGGCGACCGTCGCGGAACTGGCGCCCGGCCGGTTCGTGCTCGGCATCGGCGCGTCGTCGCCGGTGATCGTGAAGAACTGGAACGCCGCGGAGTTCGAGGCGCCGTTCGCCCGCTCGCGTGACACTCTGCGCTTCCTGCGGTCGGCGTTGGCGGGGGAGAAGGTCACCGAGGAGTACGAGACGTTCTCCGTCAGCAAGTTCCGGCTGGAACGGCCCGCCGACCCGGCGCCGTCGATCATGCTCGCCGCGCTGCGGCCGGGGATGCTGCGGCTGGCCGCGAAGGAGGCCGACGGCGCCATCACCAACTGGCTCGCCGCCTCCGACGTGCCGAAGGTGCGTGCGGAGATCGGGCCGGACGTCGAACTGGCCGCGCGGATCTTCGTCTGCCCCACCGAGGACAAGGCCGCCGCGCGCGGGCTCGGCCGGATGCTCATCTCGAGTTACCTCACCGTGCCGGTGTACGCCGCGTTCCACGAATGGCTCGGCCGTGGCGAGGCACTCGCGCCGATGCACGAGGCGTGGGCCGCGGGCGACCGGCAGAAGGCGAACCAGGTCATTCCGGACGAGGTCGTCGACGACCTGATCGTCCACGGCAGCCTCGAGTCCTGCCGCGAGCAGGTGCGGTCCTATGTGGACAACGGGCTGACCACGCCGATCATCGCGTTGCTGCCGACGGGTGAGGATCCTTTCGCGCACGTGCGGGGTCTCGCTCCGCGCTGACGCCTCGTGAGTGGTAAGGACGGGTTACTGGTCAGGTGGTTGTGGGGTTGGTTGGTAGCCAGGGGTTTCCGGTGAT
>NZ_AOHO01000070.1 GCF_000342005.1 Amycolatopsis decaplanina DSM 44594 | reverse complement strand
CATGAGCTGGACCGGGGCCCCGACGAGCACGAGATGTTGCTGCCGTGGGGCGGGCAGATGACTTCGACACCACAGGTCCCGTCGCAGTTGTCCGAGGAACTCGCCACCAAACGCGGCACCCGGCGGACGTCTCCGCAGAGCACGTCTGCTTTGGCTGGTGGCGCACGGAACGATGATGATGCCCTGCCGGATGCGGGTGAGTCATCTCGTAGTGGTGTGGTGCAGACCAGCGATCCGGAGTCCGCTTCTGTTGTTCCTCTGGAGGTGGCGGCGTGGCGGCCCGCGGCGGATGGGTCGGGGCCGCGGACATTGAAGGAATTTCTGCTGCGGCGTGGCATCGCGAAATGGTTGAGTGTCGCCGAGCTACGGAAATCCCCGTTGAGTGAGGAAACCAGGCTACTTCTTGAAGAGACCCTTCTGGGACAGCTTCCGGTGGAGTTGCTGGACATGGTCCGGGAAAAGGTGGAGCTGGATCCCGCGCCTGTGGAATGGGTTCAGGCTTGGTTCGACGACATCGCGGATGAGAGGACTCCGCAGGCGGATTACCGCTACAGCAACACTGCCGTGGCGGAGATGTCGGGCGGGTTGGTCGATGGCTGGGTCGTGGAGGCATCGCGGGGAGTCGCCCGGGCGGAGTGGGAGGGGCCGCTGAGTGAGTCCGTCGCGTGGAGGGACTTCGGCGATGACTCCGTCCGCTTGATGACGCTGGGGTTTGTCGATGCGGTGGTGCGGGTTCGGCCGGAGGTGTCGCCGCAGATGCGGGTAACGCTGTTCGTCGAGGAGGGGCAGCTGGGTACTGGCGCGGATTCACTGAGGTCGTGGGTGGAGAGCGCGGTGACGGCGCGGTTGGCGAATTACCCGGTGAATGTGCTGGGGGTGCAGGTCGAGGATGTGCTGGCACGGGTGGATATCGAGTCGCGTGTGGTGCCGGCGGACGACCCGCGGAGCGCGACGGTGCGGGTGTCGGTGAAGGGGCAGCGTCCTGTGGGTGGGTTGTACGGCCCGGTCGTTTACAACGACGTCGCTGATCCGGCGGGGCCGTGGTCTTCCGATCTGCGGACAGCGCGTGACGGGCTGGCAGCACTGGAAAGCACCGACAGGGACAGGGTCCTCACGCGGGCTCGCGAGCTGATGAACAGGTACCACCACGAGCCACTGCGGTTCGACGGGACCGTCCCGCGGGTCCACGCTCTGCACCGTGCCCGGTATGAGGCAGGAATCGACATCGTCGCCTGGCGACTGCACGAGTCTCTCGCCACCGGCGATGCCGTGAGCGCCGAGGCCGCTGACCGACTCGCTGATCTGAAGGCGTTCGGTCTGACCGGCCCGGTGGGGTGGCGTCGCCGCAACGGTGTCCTGGGCAGTGTGGAACCGGTGGAACGGGCACCGTCGTGGCTGCCGATTCCGACGAACCGCGAGGGTGCGCTGGAGTGGGTTCACAGCGATGGTGGCCTGCCCCAGCGGGAGTTCGGGAAGAAACCCGCACACGATGTTCAACCCTACATCGCGCAAGCCACCAGAATTGTGTCTCGGTATCACCGGGTGCCCGTCTGGATCGAAAACCCGGCCCCCGAACAAGCGGACGCTGTCAGGCTGAACAACGCGATCAAAGACCTCGTCGCGGGATATCTGGCCAACGGACTGTCCGAACAGGACGCCGAGAAGCTGTCCGAGGAACTCGCCACCAAACTCGGAACCTTGCGGACCTCCCCGCGGAACACACCCGTTTTCCCGGGGAGCGCAAGGAACGATGATGATGCCCTGCCGGAGGCGGGTGAGTCCTCGGGCGCCGCCGATTCGGACTCTGACGCGGCATCCGACGCGACCTTCCAGGCCGCGGACGAGCCGGTGACCGACTTCGGCTTCAGCGAAGCCGAGAATTCGGCAGCCGATTCCTACGTCGGTACGGGTGGCTCGGCAAATGAGTTCGATACGGAATCAGAGGGGACCGACCACTCGGCGGTCGAGGCTGTAGTGATCGACGACGACTCGGATTCCTCCGATTCGGAGGACGACGTCGAGGAAGTTCCCCGGGAGGGTGTCGAGTACCCGGCGACGATGAATTCGCTGGGCGCGCTCAGCCTCGCCACCGAAGGCTCAAGCGAAGAGGCCCGGTGGCGAAGCCTGCACGAGTCGGATCTTCCGCTGATCGACTCGGAGTCGTTCAACGTCTATGTTCAGCGATCCGGATCCGGCTTCTCCCATCAGGGCCAAGTGATCGACGCGGTCGCGCTCGCAGGTCACGTGAAGGCGTCTTCTCTCTTCCCGGCCGCAGACGCCCGGCAACCCGTCCTCCTGCTCGTGTCCGAGGATGGGACAGACCTGTTCGGCGAGGATGACGTCCTCTCGGTGGGTGGGGAATTCTCGGCCGCGCTGCGCGATGGCGGACCGTTCCGGCCGGTGTTCTGGATGAGCGTCAGCTTCGACGAGACCGGAGAGGTATTCCCGAACAGTGATCCGGTCCAGGTGTCGGAACTGGCTCCGGAAGACGTCGCATGGGTTCCGATCGGCGGTGGCTGGGGCAGGCAGCCGGGAGGAATGGGTTTCGTCGGAAGGGGGATCGAGGAGTTCGCGCACAAATTGGACGAGCACACTCTCCGCGTGGTGGCTGAGAAGGACGATCGTGAGTTGTCCGTCTCGGCCCGACGGGCGGCGTGGGCGTCGGCGACGTCGGGAATGCGGGTTCCTCCTCTCGTGGTTCCCCTGAGGCAGCGTGACGGTCAGATCAGTACACCGTTGCAGGACGGCCGGGTGAGTGGTATCTCACCGCAACAGCAAGCCAGGACCATGGCGAAGGCGAAGTGGTTCCAAGAGGCCATGACAGCGTCGGTGCGGCCACCGTTGTTGCTATGGCTCGAAACCAGTAACTTGAACGAGGGAAACAGGGCCGCGAAACAGTTCATGACGGAGTTGCGCTCACAGGCCGGCCCCATCCTCACCCACGAATTCGTGGGTGACTATGACTTCGGCTTCCAAGCAGAGTCGGGCGCCGAACCGACCATGATCCTTCAAGTGCCGAAGGGTGCCAAGTTCACCGAAGGCGGCCTGCCTTCCGTGGCGGACCTGGTCCACGTCGCCTCGGGCCCGGTGTTCGGATTAGCGGGCGGCGAGCGGCAGCAGCAGGTCTTCGAGCAGTTCGCGACGTCGTTGGATTCTGACGGTGTCGCGGAGCATCTCGGCTCTTGGGGAATCGTGGATCCCCTGGTGCTGGTCGTTAATGCGCCGGATGGCACGTTCGCCCGATACAAGCATGAATCCGGCCCGGTCGCGGAGATCGACGGGGAACAACTGGGACGGCTGTGGCTGAATGACGAGAACTTCCATTCGACGCTGCGGGCGAACGCCGGCAAACCGGTACTGATCGTCGGGAACAAAGCGGGGGCGCGCAACAATTTCGGTGGTCTGGGCTTCGATTTCGCGGGAGCCCTGCATGTCGGCGGGCTCTTCAATCCCGTCTACGCGTTCGACGGGGAGGTGACGATCTCGCCGGACGCCATCACCACGCTCGGCCAAGATCGGCCGGTGCTGGTGTCCGGGCTGCGAGCAGGCGATCTGGCCATCGAGGTCCTGCCCGACCGATCCGGAAACACGGTCGCGCTGTTCACCCGGTTCAAGGGCGACGAGGCGCACCTCGAAGAGGTCAAGCAATGGGCGGCCGAAGCGACAGTCGACAGTATCCGCACGTATTCCGAACGGCAGGCCGACGGCTCAGTGATGGAATCGCCTTCCATGTGGGGGAAAACGACGATGCCGTTGTTCCTCTTCCTGGGCCGTGGCGAGGAAGGCTTCCTGACGACTCGGATCGATGGTGTCGAGCACCCGTCGACGATGGCGGAGCTCACGCGGATCCTTCGCAACGAACCCGCTCTGCGGGCGAGACTGGACCATCGGTTCACCGGAAACCGGAAGCGGGGACTGGTGGTGCGGGCGGTGAACGAGCAGGACCGTGGTGCGGACGCCATCGGTGAACTGCGTGAGTTCACTCAAGGACTGGTGCCCGGCGGGTTCCGCCGGAGGGCTTTCGCTTTGTCTGGGCGTTTCAGCTTCAACAGCGACGGCACGCTGGGTACGGACGGTGGCACCACATGGGCCGACTTAGCTCCCCGGCCGGGTGTCGAGAACGCTCTGAGCTACCCCTTGGGCAACGAGGAACTCGGCGTATACGGCCAGGTGTTCCCGCTCGACGAAATCGGAGCGCACTCAGCTCAGATGACAGCACGGAACGCCACCGCGATGCGGGCGCGATATTTCCTGAGCACGGGCGTCTTGAAGACGCAGTTCGGTTTGGAGGAAGGCGCGGTCCCGTACGTGGGGGCTTCGGTGGCCGACCGGAAGCCGTTGTGGCAGATCCAGTGGACGAGCCGGCCGGACGGATTACGTTTCGCCCTCCGGACTGATGTTCCCGACCAGATCGGTGATGATGTCGGGGACTTGGCCCATGTGGGCGCACATATCGTCCACGGCAGCGGCATCTTCCAGCAGGCCCACCCATCGGGACAGAGCGTTTCGCTGGACCTCCTGCACTCGTCCGAACCGCTGGACCGGCGTTTCCTGGCTGGACTCCTGCGTGAGTGGCGAAAGCTGACCGGTGAGGACGCCGATGTCTACGGCTACACCGGAGCCATGGAGATGGGGGAGCGGGCGAGGTTGCTGGAGGACGGGGCTACTCAGACGTCAGGCCGCTCGGAAGATGATGAACCGGCTCCGCCGATCTCGATGGCGAGCCTCGCCGTCAACGAGATCGACGACGTGATGATTCAGTTCTCGTTCGACGGCACGGAGCTGAGTTCGGTCGCCGGTGATTGGGAGACCGAAATCGATGCCCTGGTGGAATCGGTTACGGGTGCCGGCGCGTGGCGGTCGCGCAAACGTCTGAACCAGCGGGATCTGCCGAAGATCACCGTGCTCGGCTACGGGAACGAGGGCGATTGGGCGGACGGCGGCCGGGCCGAGCAGATGGGACTGGCGCGGGCCGAGGCCGTGGCCGGCCAGGTGCGCGAGAAGCTGGCGGCGGAGACGAGCCGGTTCACCCAGGCGGGACTGAAAATCAAGCCCAGGCACATCGCGATCGAGGTGAGAGGGGAAAAGGCTCGTGCCGGCCACGGCAGCAGCGTGCACGTCCAGGTCAAGCTGACGAAGCGCGAACTCGGCGAGGCGACACTCGAGCCCTTGCTCACGGGAGACTCCGCCCGTGCGATCGAGCGGTTCGAGAAGGAATTCGACGCTTTGCTGCCTGAAGACGTCGTTCGCGGTGTAGGTGCGGATGGTCTGGTGGCGCTGGGTGGGCTGGTGCCGGTGAGTGACGGTGTGGGGCGTGTCCGGGCGGGGATGGTGCTGGGTGACCCGAAGTCGAAGGTGGGCGGAGCGGCGCGATGGTTGCCACACGAGCCGGGTGTGTTCGGTGTGGTGATCACGGATCACAAGGTGCCGGATTCGGTGACCGTGGTGGACACGCTCCGGGCCTCGGGATGGAACGGTACGGACTCGGTGCGGCTGTTCCTCTGTGCTCAGGAGGGCCTGCCGGAGTTGGCCGGGGTGCTGGTGGATCAGCTGAAGGTCAAGGTGTCTTACCCGCCTGATGAGGTGTTGTTCGGGGCGATCGACGGCGAGTTGATGGACGGTCCGGCGGCGCGGGTGGGCCGGATCGACCACGTCGACGGTGTTCCGGTGCCGCGACTGGCGAAGGACGGCGAGGGATGGATCGAGAAGGAGCCGGGGGGAGCGGAGAAGCCGGGCGCGTATGTGTTGACGGCTCCTGTCCGGGCTCCCCGGCTGGGACTGAAGCAGCCGGTCCACCTGGGACCGCAGACCGGAACATCGTCCACCGTGGACTCTCGAACCCCCGTGATTCCCTCGATGGCGATCGGACTGGAAGGCCTGGGATCGCGTGAGGCCGAGTCATCCGTTGTGTCCCAGTCACAGCCGCAGGCCGGGCTGACCGGGGCTCCGGTCACGTCGGAAACCCAAGCGCCTGTCACCGACGCCCGTGGATCTTCGGTTCCGCAGGTCGCTCCCGGCACGGAAACCCGCGCCCTTCCCGGGACCGCCCGGGCGATCCCGGGGTATCTCCGCGCAGGCAAGGCGCTGGGAATCGCCAGGCAGTTGAGCCGCACCGAGGAAGTGGGCCAAGTGGTCGAGTCGGCCCGCTCATTCGCCCCGAAGCCGCCCACGGCGACGGAACTCGCCGATCTCGAGCATGCGTTCGGTACCGACGCGGGCTCCTTCATCGGCGAAGGTCGCGTGTTCACCCTGGGCGGCAGGCCCATCCGGATCAGGATCGACCAACTCCATTGGCCGAAGCAGCAGACGGCTAGCCGGACCGGGACGACGAAGGCGGTGACCCGGGAAAGTTCCGGGAACAGCGGTGCGCGCACCGGGACGAAGACGAACCCGCAGACCACCTGGATCTTCTTCACCCCGATGGTTCCCGGTCTGTTCACCACGGGGTTCGTCTCGATGCCGACCGCCGTGTCCACCAGCCGCACGCACGGCCACGACCTAGGCGGGTCCAAGCAGATCAGTGTCTCGCTGCCTGAGCGGCCAGGGGACGGCGAGAGCGGTTACCGGGGAACGCGTTCGGTCAGGGTGCCGATGACGGTGGTCGTCGAGCCGGAAGATGCCCGAAGCGACGATTCGAAGTTGAGTATCAAACACCTGGGTGACAGCCCGTTGTGGAAGCCGGTCGCGGCTGAGTTCAGCGTGCCCGAAGGACTGCGTGACAAGGGCCGTCCGGTGCCGATGCCCGACACCTTGCCCCCATCGGCCACCGAAGCCGTCACGGTGCGGCGGGGAACGCCGCGGAAGATGTTCGATCAGGTCCTCGTTCGCCTCGGCGAACTGGACAAGGACTCGCGTGAAGTGCTGAGAGGGTTCCTTGGCACAGGCTCCATCACCGAAAACCTCTCGGACATGGCGGTGACTCCACAGGCCGATGCCGAAACAGGCTGGGTCACCTCGCACTCGCTGGTCCGAGGCGGGAATCCGATCAAGCGTCTTGTCTCCTCGCGGACGCAGAAGGTGCAGATGCGGGCCGTCGCCCGCAAGGTCGCGTACTTGGAGACGATCGAGGGCGCCGAGTTCCGCGAGCACGAAGCCGAGACAAGCTCGAAGACAGCGTCGAGTACCGGCAGTCGCGACTTCACCAGCTACCTGGCCGGCGGGCCGGGTTTCGACTACGGCATGATCACCTTGGGAGCAGGTCCTTCCCTCGGGGGCAGCTACAGCAAGAGCAGGACGGCCACGAATGGCCAGGATTCAGGTCTTTCGGTGACCCGCTCCTACACCGACAGTGTGGTCCGCTACCGCACGGTGTACGACCTGCAGGTCCGCGTGCCCGGCCGGTCGCCGCTCACCTTCGTCCGGGCCGTGGACGGGACTCAGTGGGCTCAGCTCGACGACGCACGGCAAGCCGGTCTGCTGCCCGGCGAGGTCACCGGCGCCGCGATCAACAGGTACGCCGCCCCGGGTACCGGCACTGCGGGCGCGCCGCTGAAACTGTCCGAAGCCAGCGCTCGCCTCAAGACGATCCTCCGCGACTCGGCGAAGACGATTCCCGGGCACAAGCGCTGGGCGTGGCGGGACGCGGGGCTCGTGACCCCGTTCGGTGACCGCAAACTGAAGAACGGTTTGACCGGGAAGCTGGAGCGCCAGCATGAACGCTGGGAAGCCATCGAAACGGCGTTGTCCGCGGACAACCTCGCCCGGCGGTTGCCGAACCTGCTCTTCGACCGGTCACAGTTCCTCGACCTGGCCCCCGAGCCGGGCCGGGGGCATGACTACCACAGCGGCTTCCAGATCGACGCCCGATTGCTGGCCCCGCTCCGAGAGCCGTTGGGGCCGGTCAAGGGCGGTACCGGTACCGCGGCGTTGACCGACGCAGAACGCGGCGGGGACACCGTCGGCGATGGCTGGAACGTCAGCGCCGGGATCCGCGCCCGGATCTATGGGGCACTGGCCGGCAATACCGTCATGATGACCAGCACGCACAGGGTGTCGGTCAACCGGGCGAGGGCCACCGGGCGAGCACGTGACACCGAGCTGGCCGCGGGCGGGACCGTCGGCTCCGAACTGGACGAGTCGGGTGCGGTCGTTCCGGAGCCGAAATACCGCTACGCGGCGAAGGTCGAACTGAAGGTCTCAGGTTCGTATTGGTCTCGGCACAACGACTTCGCCAGAGGACTCACCCTCGGTAAGCGAGGCAAGGACGTTCCCGAAGAACACCACCTGCCCGTCATCGACTCGCGAGCCACCGCGGACCGCCGCGCTCCCCGCACGATCGTCACCGAGGTAGTGCTCGAGCTGACGGAGGCGGAACGCGACGCTCTGCGTTCGGTGTCGGTGACAGCGGGTACCCGGCTTCCGTCGCGACCGCTGAACAAGGCCGACTACCTGCGGACCGGGACTTCCCGTGTCCTCGACGGTGTCCAAGTCCTTTCGGTGGCCGGGCTGGACCAAGTGCGCAAGCTCGTCAGGACGACCCTCAACCGCGCGTCCGGTGACCCGATCTGGAAATTCCGGGACGGCGAGAACTCCGCGTTGATCGAACAGGCGATCTCGGTCGAGGCCATGCGCTCGGACTTGCGTGTGTTCAACCGTCCGACCCGGATCGACGGCTTGCGGTGGAAGCGCCGGAAGGCGGCGCGGACCGCCGCGGCGGGGGTGTCCTACCGCCTCCGCGACCCGGAAGTGCTCGACACCTTCTGGCAGCAACCTCAACAGGGCGTGGGAGTTTCGACTTCGACTTCGGCGGAGAAGAGCAGCAGTTGGGGGTTCTCGAACGAGATCGAGCCGGCGGTCTTCGCTGTCAGTGAGGGGGTCGCGCACTCGTCGGGAACGGTCATGCGTGGTGTGGGCCCGATCCTCGCGGAACTGAACCTCTGGCGCTCCACCATCAGCAAGAAGGTGAGCCGCAAGACGCGGGTGTCAACCAACAGGGCGCAGAACCTCGAGCCGCGCCGCGTCCATGTGGTCGAAGCCACGCTGGAGACGACGGTCTCTGTGGAGACGGCCAGGCGTGGTCTTCTCGACCGGTGGCACTTCCGGAAGACACGGCCCGCCAAAACGGCCGCGCATCGATCCGAACTTCCGCGAGCCGTGAGAGTCCTGCTGACCGACGAGCAACTGCACGAGGTGAGGATCCAGCAGGCGGCCGAAGACGCTCGCCGTGGCCACGCGAGTTCCGCGGCGCCGGCGCCCCTGTTCGCCGGACAGCTCGACGACGTCCCTAAAGGTCACAACCTCGGCGGCTCGAACTGGGCCGATGGCGTCAGCGAGCCGGTGGACCTCAGCGGCCAGCTTTACCAAGCCGACAAGGCTGACGCGACGGGCAACCCGGCCGGCCTCCTCTCACGCTTGGAGAGCGCTCTCACCAAGGAGAAGGCCGATCAACTGCTGAACAGCGCGGCCTCGGACACCGGACACGACAACCATCGCGCGATCGTGCGCTTCCTGTCCAACTTCCAGGCGTCGATGGTCGACTTGGCCAACGGGGGCGCCAGTGCCGGCCTGCGGCTGGAGAACAAACTCAGCGGAGAGACCTACGATCTCGTCGTCGACGTTCGGCCGACGAGCGAGCCGAGGCCGGTCGGTGTCGTGCACGGAGAGCTCACCAAGACGTCGGTGGCGTCCGTGTGGGCGGCGACGGCTCGCACCGCGAAGCGGACCTTCCTCGAACTGATGACGATTCCGGCCGCGGGCATGACGTTCCAATCGGAATCCGACGTGAAGGATGCCGAGCGCGAGCACGGCAAGCACGGTGCGCCCCTCACCACGCTCGGGTACGGCGTCGGGCACATCATCGAGTGGCTGGGCCAGTTCAGGAGCCGCACCAACAGCCGCACCGCGAACCTGATGCAGTCGGAGACGGTCAGCGGGGCGCTGGCCGAGCGCAGCGTCGATCTCGATTTCGACATTCGCTTCGAACGGCACGGTGAGCGCATCGCCGAAATCTCCGCCGAGCGCACAGTGCTCACCCGGTCCGCGGTGGAAGACCGAGGAACCGGCGACGACCTGCCGCACGAAGGTACGGTCACCCGGCGTGCGGAAACCGAAGCCACCGAGACCGCCCTCGACAAGTGGCGGCACCCGTCCGGCGCCGCGCACCTGCCGGACGACCCCGCGGACTTCCGGATCACCCACTTCGACGGCAAGGTCGAGGCTCTGCGTGACGCCGCTCGAACCGTGCTGGAGGCCGCGACCGGGAAGAAACTGGACTCGCGGACGCTGGCACTGCTGCGGGAGCAGCTCACCCCCAGCCAGCTGAACGCCTTGGCGCGGTCGCACTTCGGTGCCGGCAGCGCCTCGACCCTGCCGTCCGAGGCCGTCCTGCCGGAAAGAGACGACACCACGGGTACCGAGCTGACCCTCCCCGTGGAACTCGGCGTGAAGTTGACACTGCACGCCATGATCGACGGGCCTGGCGCCCTCGAGAACGTGAGCGGGCGGATCAAGCTCAACGGGCACACGGATACCACGCGGGCGAAGGAGTTCAGCGGCGGCAGCGAAACCGCGCAGGTGGTCGCGACCCTGCCCGTCTTCGGAGTTGGCGTACCCCAAGCGTCCGGGCACACCACCTACGAAGAGGGCCGTCAGGTCTTCGGCGGTATGCAGGCCTTGTTCTTCGGTTTCGAGCCGCACGGCGCCTTTGGTGAAGGTCACGAGCACGAAGGTGCCCAGCGGTCGGGAGGCAGGGCACTGCCGAAGCCCGGGCCCCTCGCCGTGGCCGATCCCCTCACCAGCACCTGGTCCTATCCCACCCGGTTCCGCTTGGTGGCCGAGCCCGTCTCGACCGGCCCGCTCACCCGGCGCACGACGCAGGTGGCTGACGTCGACTTCGACAAGGGCTACCACGTTCGCCGCAAGGACCAGAACCACCGGCTGCCCGTAGAGCTCAAGAACAGCGCCCTCGAACTGGCCAGGCGCGACAAGGAATGGACCGCGGCCAGGGGGAAGGCCAGGGCGGTGGCCGCCAGAAACCCCAACGGCGCCCTCATCGAGACCACCTTCGAGCGACACGCCGCCGCTAAGTTCTGGAAGGCGAAACGCGACT
Source organism: Amycolatopsis decaplanina DSM 44594 (assembly GCF_000342005.1). GTDB lineage: Bacteria > Actinomycetota > Actinomycetes > Mycobacteriales > Pseudonocardiaceae > Amycolatopsis > Amycolatopsis decaplanina. The sequence goes on along the minus strand of NZ_AOHO01000070.1, from coordinate 5,952 downwards.
ACGACAACGCTCTCGTTGCCGCGCAGGCAGATCCGGCTCTCCACGGCGGGCGACGCGTTGTCCGGATGGAGATCCCGGCCGGCACCTGGGCCGTGCCGGTCGAACACTGGAAGGCGCTTTCCCAGCTCACTCGCGACCTTCTCATCGCGCGTGAGGAGGATCGCGCTCCCCGGGTGCGCTATCGCGTGATCGGCGACCCCGTGACGGCCATACGGGACTTCACCAGCGTGGTAATGCCCAAGTTGGACTCCTTCGCCAACCTCGAGCAGCTCTCGGTTCCCCTGGGGCACCGTCTCGGGCGGAGCGAACTCGGCCTGGCGGCCATGCCCGAGTTCCTGCCCGGCGTCGGTGACACGATCGTCGAGATCTGGGTCGACGAGAACGCGGATCAGCTCCTGGTCGTGGATGACGTCAACGACGCCGATCTGCCCCCGATCTGGGAGGCCGACGAGACGGATTCGGACTCCGATGGCGCGGGTAACGCTCCGGCGTTGTCGGGTGGGCAGCGTCTCCTGCGGGTCGAACTGGCGCCTGGACAGCTGGACGGGGGCGTCGAACTCAGGGACCAAGCCCGCGATGTCGCCCAGTTCCTGCTGGACAATCCGGGAGCCGAGGTACAGGCCCTTGCCTTCGGCGACGGAGCAGAGGACATCTATCAAGCATTGGTCATGCCCGTGCTGGAGGCGGCTGTCCACCTGGCCCAGGTGTCGCGTCCCGGCTCCGCGCCGCGGCCCGGGCCGATCGCGCTCGGCCTGCCCGGCACCCCCGAGGTCGTCTCAGGCGTCGGAAACCCGGTCATCGAGATTTGGGCGAGGAAGAACGGCACCCCGCCTGGGTCATCGCATCCGGGACCGGGGCAATACCGGCCGCTCGCCACGATCCAGGAAGAAGACGACGCGGCCGGGCCTTCGCGGTCGGACGCTCAGGGCGATGGCCACGCGCCGTCCGTGGCCCCGGAAACGGGCAAGATGGGTTCGTCGTTCCGGGGGGCCCTGCCGGAGTACGCCCGCGACGGCAAGGCTCTGGGACTGGTCGTGGTGAGCGAGGTGAAGGATCGTGACCAGGTCGGCAAACGCATCACCGAGCTGCTGGCTCCCTTCGGCACCGCGGAGCCGGAGGGCATCAAGGCCATCGTCGGAAAGCTGAACCGTGCGAGGTTCGAGACCTTCCTCGGTAAGGAGCCGGGCGTGGATCGATCGTCCGGAACCGCCGAACCAGAGGCGCGCGGTGGCCGGAGCTTCCAGGTCCGGGTCGGGGAGAAATGGTTCGAGGCGCACGTCGTCGCTGTGATGGATCTCGATGGAGCGACGCCGGGCGAGGGCAAACGAGAGCCCGCCAGGGCCGTCCGCGAGGTACGGGACCAGCAGCTCTTCGGCCACTCGCAGTACCGCACGGAGAATTCCTCCCACCGGCTGGGGCTTTCCACGATCTCGCTGATGAGCAGCGGCTTCCCGGTCGTCGCCGGTGGCGGCACGGGACTGGCCAGGCCGGTCGGGGTGCGCACCTCGGACGCGTCCACGAACGCGCAGACCATCTGGCGGCCCAACTCCGAGGTGCGGAGCGCCAAGGTACCCGTCAAGTACTACATCACCCTCACCGGCGAAGACGGCGGCCTCACCGGGGGTACCACCACCGGTGAGATCACCTTGCTGCTTCCGGATTCGGTCGGCAAGGGCACCGAGCCGACCGGTGTTTCGCAGGGAAAGCCCTATCGAGGCTGGGAAAAGAGGCTCGGATTCCTCGCTGTCGACGCGGTGCACTTCGACGAGCGCACCATGTTCGAAAAGGTCCAGCGGAAACTTCACCCGTCTGTGTCCAAATTGGGGGCTCCCGGTCGGGCCGCGTTGCGTGACTTCGTTTCCGCCGCGAACGTACGCACCTTGTCGAGGAAGATGTGGCTGGGGGAGGCTGCTTACTCGGCGGATTTCGTGAGCCGTCACGGCTTCTACCGCGAAGCGGGCCGGATGACCTTCCGTCCGCACGACGTGGAGTTCGTCGGCGTGGTGCCCGCCGAGGGCGAGTCCCGCACGCAGGACACGGTGACGGCCGAAGAATCGGTCGCGTCGACCACGAAGGCCGGGCCGGATCTTCTCGGGGGTGTCGGCGGTGGCGCGGGCGTTCCCGGGGTCGCGGCCGGCTACGGGGGAGTGACCGGGAACATCGCCGCGAGCATTTCCGACACCGCGATCTCGGGGCGGTCGACCACCACTGGAACCAGCATGTACGTCCAAGGTGACGTCGGTCTCTATCGGGTGAAGGGTGAGATCGCCGTGCAGACCACGCATGGCGAGTGGGTGACGGAGCCGGCGACGAAATACGTCCGGCTGGACCTGCACGACGCGACGGCCGAAAACTTGCCGGTGCCTCCGGGTTACGAAAAGCGCTTCATCGATGTGGGACCACGGTTCGAACCTCCTTACCTGGCCGCCGACGCGGCCGGTGGGCACATCCGAGCCGGAGCCACACCTGTCGCCGCGGGCATCCTGCCCCGGATCGAAAGCGCCTTGAGGCGAGCTCCTGGCCTGGAGGATCTACTGCCCAAGTGGAGCAACCGTGAGGCGAAGACGTCCCGTGGTTCCGGCGACAAGGCGGAGGAACGTCTCTCGAACCAGCGGAAGCTGGCATCGGTGTTCTCCGCCACGGCGATGATGAACCGGTTGGACAGCCTGCTCGGCCCGGGAATCTCGACCCAGCTCAAACATCGCGGCTTCTTCTTCGACGAGTTCGTCAGCGTGCGGGTCAAGGGCAAGCTCGACGATGGCCGTCACCTGGGGCAGGTGGACGGGCGCACGGTGGCCGGGATCCAGACCACGGGTGTCACCGTCGCCGGTGGCGCCGGTGTGGAGCGCGGCTGGGGCGTCGGGCCGGAAGCACGTGGACGTGTCGGGTTCTCCAGCGCGCTGGACGTCGGCGCGATCACCAACATCGCGGCGACACCGGTCAAATTCGCCGACGGCCGGTCGTGGAAGAACTCCGGGGCGGCCGGCAGCGCCGTGACCGTCGAACAGGTCGGCGCCGATCAGTCCCATGTCTTCAGCCACAACATCACCTTCGATATCGAGATCGTCAGTCACCGGCGCCCCCGCCGCTGGGTCCGGCGGCTGACCCCCGGATCGCCCTTCCGTTCCACACCTAAGGTGCGCGTCCTCGCGGGCTCCCAGCCCGGCGCCGCGGTCCCGATCCCCACCGTGACGGGGAAGACCGAGTTGTGGGTGAGCGAATCCGCGGTCCACAAGACCGACCCGTCGAAGTTCACTCCCGGGGCCACGAAGGTGGTCCACCTCGATCCCGAGCAGACGCCCGCCATCGACGAGTTGTCCGCGTCGATCACTCCCATGCCGGAATTCCAGTATGTGGAGGCGTTCGCCCACGCCGGAGAACTCGGTGAGCTGGCCGTTGATCTGTCCAACCGCGCCACGAACGACGACGAGGTGCTGGTGCTTCCGGGAAGTAAGGGACACCAGCTCGTGCACCGATGGTTCGCCCCCGAGACGCTGCGGGCGCTGCTCAAATCCTCTTCGATACCGGCCTTCCGGCGGAACGGTCTCAGCTACGGGCGTCGCGCCACCAAAAGGATCGGCGCCCTCGGCATGCGGCTGGAACTGACCGATCCGCTGGTGGTGAAGGTGTCCGACGTCGGCCGCGACAAGGTGACCTTCAGCGGCGCCACCAAGGCGGCGTCGGAATCCTTGAGAGTAAAGGCGGTGGGTCCCAGCGCGAACGTGAACTTCTTCGCGCCCGACGCGACGCCGACGTCGTCGGCGGGTGGACGGATCGCGATGGGTGCCTCGGCCAGGTTCTGGGGCAGGAAGCGAGGCCGGTCGAGCGAACACACCGTCATGGTCGACCACAAGGAAAGGGCGTCCGCCCACAGCCGAACGGTGCTCGTCCGGTACAACGTCCGAGCGCGAATGGTCGCCGAGAGCAGGCAGAAGCGGGTCATCGACGGCGCGGTGTCCGCAGCTGGGGCCGACAAGTTCATGCCAGGTTCGCTTTTCGTCCGGATGACCGAACGTCAGGCCAGGGCGCAGGGCCTGCTTCCCGCGGCGGAACCGCGGGAGACGGCGCCGAAACTCGCCGCGCCGGAATTGTCGTTCGGTTCCTCGGGGTCGCTCGGCTCTTACGTCGCCGAGGACCTGCCGGACCTTTCCGGTTTGCTGCCCGCCCTTCGCGCCGGCCTCAACGGCGAACACCGTAATCTGGTACCCAAGGTCGTTCTGGACGACGCGATGGACACCGCCGAACGGCTGAGTGACCTGGTCGATGGTTCGAACGCGGCATCGTTGCTCGACAACGCGCTCGATGGTGGCCTGCCGCTGCGCGTACACAAGCCGGGAGTGCTGTGGTCGGACGACTACAACGTGCTGCTGAAGGCGACGGCGGAGACCGTTGAATTCGACGGCTACGAAAACGACGGCAGCGAGATCGAGCAGGCGATCACCAACGCCGCCATGAACAAGGCCGTCGAAGAACGTTCGAAGTCGAGGGGCGGGTGGCTCCGTCCTGGCTGGCGGTCCTTGTTCTCCACCGGAGATCCCAGCGGCGGAGGCGCGCTGGGTGGATCGGCCGGTGTGGGCGGCACCCGTGAGCGCATCGACCGCCGGGTCACCGGCTCGGGGCTGACCACGATCCGCGCGACCACCGCGTCCGGCCCCGGTGCCCGGTACCGGGTCCGGCTGCGGTGGGAACTGACGGTCGAGAAAGAAGGCCGTGAGATCGCGTCGAGTGCGTTGACCGATGAAATCACGATCCGGGCCAACGCGGATGACCTGAANAGATCGGCGCCGATCGCGGACGGGAACACGAGAGCTTGACGATCCCGCTTGGACGGCACACCGACGCCAGTGTCAAGGGATGGCAGAGCAGTGGACTGAAACTTCCCGCTGACGTTCTCGTCGAAGGTTTTCGCGGCGCCGCTGACATCCGGGAAGGCGTGGTTCGGGCGATCAAGAGTGCCGGCGCCAAAGCTGGGTTGACCAGTAGCGAGACGGGTGCGATGAACACGCTGGCGCTGTCGGTGACCAACACGGTTATCCGGGCCAATCTCGTCAAGACGTCCGCGGCTTCATTGCCCTTGCCGACCCTCTACACGATGTCGCTCGCCGGGGGTCAGGAAGCGAAGGTCAAGATCTATTCCCGGCTGAGCGGCGCACAGATTGCCGGGTTGAGTGACAGCGTCCGCTTCGACCAGTCCGCGAAAATCCTCGAAAGCTTCCTTTCCGACACCGCCCGTTCCGGCACCGCCGGTGCCCAGCTTGTCGGCGGTGACGGGGGCATCACCGATCGAGCCGACAACCTGCACATTCCTGGTGGCGCTGACGTGCAGGCGGCCATGGCGAGTGGCCAGCTCTCCGGCGTCACCGCGGGATTGCGCACGGTGACCCTGCAGGACACGGGTCGTAGCGGGTTGATCAAGTTCGACACCGAGCACTTGATCGTGGCCGACGTGGGCGGGGTCACCAGCGCCGTGGTCGTCGAGCTTCCGGGATCGGCCCTGCCTCGGGTGATCAACGCCGACCTGGCCAAGGTCCTGGGCGCGCCGCTTCCGGCGAAGGCCTCGCTGGCCCAGAACAGGGTTTCGCAGGCCTCCGCGTTGTGGCGGGCCAAGGAGTCGATCCTCCATCGGAAACAGGGCGCTGCCGATCAGAAGTGGTTCGAACTTCAGGCCGTCGAGCAGCGGCTGCGCGAGGTCGCCGGCGTGCCGGACGAGACCGGACTCGATGCGCGGATCGCCGCGCAGCGAGCACGGGTGGCCGCGAGTGTCGCCATTCTCCAGTCGACCGGGATCGGTTCTCGCGCGGAAGCGAAGGAACAGAGCAAACGACTCGCCGCCGAGTTGGCCACGGAAGAGACGAACCTCGACACCGCCGATCAGGAACTCGCCCAGGCGCGCGCTGAGCTGGCTGTGGCTGCTCGGGCGGCCGACGTGGCCAGGGCAGTCTGGTTGCGCGC
>NZ_AOHO01000069.1 GCF_000342005.1 Amycolatopsis decaplanina DSM 44594 | reverse complement strand
CACCGAACACTCATCACAGACATCAACAACCTCACCAACACCCCTTGACATCTATAGGAGCATCTTTCGCGACGTTGGATGTCCCGAAAGTGGCTTTCGCGACATGGGCGGTGGCAGGGCACATGGTCGGCCCAGGTTACGTACTTCAGGCGATCTGAGTGGCGGACCGTGGTGGGCTCGTGAGTGGTAAGGACGGTTCTAACCGTCCTTACCACTCACGACAGTGACCGACTGAGGCTTTCGCGACGTCGGTGGATGCGGGTGGGCACGGCCCGGACCAGTCGCCTCGCTTGACATGCAGCCAGGCGGCTGCCTAAAGTCAAAGGCAGCCGCGAGGCTGCATATAGGGGGACTGGCATGGACGAGGTCTTCAAGGCATTGGCGGACGCCAGCCGGCGCCGGTTGCTCGACGACCTGAACGCCCGCAACGGGCAGACCCTGCGCGAGCTGTGCGCGGGGCTGGACATGGCGCGGCAGTCGGTCAGCAAGCATCTGGCCGTGCTGGAAGCGGCCAATCTGGTGACCACGGTGCGCCGTGGCCGCGAGAAGTTGCATTACGTGAACGCGGAGCCGATCAACGCGATCGCCGAGCGCTGGATCGACCGGTACCACCAGGGCCGCGTCGACGCGCTCGCCGACCTCAAGAAGGCATTGGAGCAGAAACCCATGAGCACCGTCGAATTCGTGTACACCAGCTACATCAGGACGACGCCGGAGCAGCTCTGGCGGGCACTCACCGATCCGGTCTTCACCAAGCAGTACTGGGGTTGCGAGTTCACCTCGGACTGGAAGGCCGGGGCGACGGTGGTCTGGGAACAGTTCGGCGTCAAGCTGGACGACCCCGAGCAGGTGGTCCTGGAGTCCGATCCGTACCGGCGGCTGTCCTACACGTGGCACACCTTCACCCCGGAGTTCGCCGAGTTCGCCGGGCTCGACGCCGACGTGGCGGCGAAGCTCGCGGCGGAACCGCGGTCGAAGGTGACGTTCGACCTCGAACCCGTCGGTGACACGGTGAAGCTGACCGTGGTGCACGACGGGTTCCCACCGGGCAGCACCGCGCTGGAGATGGTCAAGGGCGGCTGGCCGTCGATCCTGTCCAGCCTCAAGTCGCTGCTCGAGACCGGCGCGCCGCTGCCGAGCCCGCGCGCGTAACCGGGTCGACGGGGCCGGTGTGATCGGGCACGATGCGCATCGTGCCCCTGGAGATCGCCTGTGACGAGTCCGGGTCGGAGGGCGAGAAACTGATCGGCGGGCAGACCGGCGTGTTCGCGCACGCTGGGGTCCGGCTGAGTCCCGAAGAGGCCGCCGCCTGCCTGGTCGAACTACGGCGCAGGATCCGCTCACCGGCGGTCGAGTACAAGGCGAACCATCTTCTCCGCACGAAGCACCGACGGGTCCTCGAATGGTTCCTCGGTCCGCGCGGCCCGGTTCACGGGCGTGCGCACGTGTACCTCGTGGACAAGAAGCGGCTGCTGGCGGACGAACTCCGCGCACTCGTCGGCCGGGAGGTCCGGCCGGACGACGAACTCCTCGCCGCGTTCAACGACGTGCTGCGGAGCAGGAATCGCCGGGTGCCGGCGGCGGGCTCGTTCTACGCGATGGTCGGGGACACCGCGGAATTGAGGGCGAAGGTCGCCGAGGCGCGCGACGCCAAGGTCCTCGATCCGCTGGTTCCCGCGATCCTCCGCGCCGTCGAGTGCTGGAGCGAGGGCGGGGAACAGGTCTTCCTCGTCCACGACGAACAACCGTCGCTCAAAGGGGAACGGCTCGCCCTGATCGAGTCGAGTCCGGGATTGGCCGGGGTGAAGTTCGTGGATTCACGGACGGACCCGCGAGTGCAGGCCGCCGATTTCCTGGTCGGTGTCGCGCGCCGGATCGCCGAGGACGAATTGAACGGAAACGGTGACGAGGTGTTGACCGGGTTGCTCGCGCCGTATGTCGACTCGGCGTCCCTCTGGGACTGATTCACTCCATGGCACACCGAATCGCCCGGGTGGACGTTGCCCGGCGCGGCGGCGGGCTGGAAACGTCGGAACGGATCCGACACCCGCCCGGGAGGCAGTCTCAGATGCAGGCTTTCACCTTGCCCGAGTTCTACGTGCCGCATCCGGCCAGGATGAATCCGCACCTCGAAGCGGCGCGGGCGCACAGTATGGCCTGGGCCAGGCGAATGGGGATGCTCGATTCACCGTCGCCGTCCGGTGACGTCGTCTGGACCGAGCAGGCGCTGGCGAAAATGGATTACGCGCTGCTCTGCGCGCACACCCATCCGGACTGTGACGGGCCGTCCCTCGATCTTGTCACGGACTGGTACGTGTGGGTGTTCTTCTTCGACGACGATTTCCTCGCGCAATTCAAGTACACGCGGAACATCGAGGGCGCGAAGGCTTATTTGGACCGCCTGGAACTGTTCATGACCGGGCCGGGGGAAACGTCACCGGAGCCGGGGAATCCCGCCGAAGCCGGGCTCAAGGACCTTTGGGCGCGCACCATTCCCTCGATGTCGGAGTCCTGGCGGCGGCGTTTCGTCACCAGCACGCACAACCTGATGGTCGAATCGCTCTGGGAACTGGACAACATCGACCGAGGCCGGATCGCGAACCCCATCGAATACATCCAGATGCGCCGTCGTGTCGGCGGTGCGCCGTGGTCGGCGAACCTCATCGAGTACGCCGTCGGCGCCGAAGTACCGGACGGGATCGCGGCGACCAGGCCGATGGAGGTCCTGCGCGACACCTTCGCCGACGCCGTCCACCTTCGCAACGATCTCTTTTCGTACCAACGCGAAGTGCGTGAAGAGGGAGAGAACTCCAACGCGGTCCTCGTCTTCGAGAAGTTCCTCGACCGCCCGACGCAGGAGGCCGCCGAACTCACCAACGACCTGCTGACCTCGCGGTTGCAGCAGTTCGAGAACACCGCGCTCGTCGAGGTGCCCGCGTTGCTGGCCGAACGCGACATCTCGCTGCCCGGCCAGATCGCTGTCGGCCTGTACGTCAAAGGACTGCAGGATTGGCAGTCCGGCGGGCACGAATGGCACGCGCGGTCGAGCCGGTACATGAACGAGGGCGCGGTCTCCGGCGCGAACGGGCCGACAGGGCTCGGAACCGGGTCGCTGCGGCTTTCACCGAAGCGGCTGGGGCTGGTCCAGCGGGTGCGGCAGCAGGCGCCCGCGCCGTTCGCGAAGGTGGGCCATCTGCCGCTGCCGGAATTCCGCATGCCGTACCCCGTGCGCACCAATCCCCACCTCGCCGTCGCTCGCGAGTACGCGCCGGGCTGGGCGCGGGAGATGGGGATGTTCGAGAACGGGGTCTGGGACGAGCGCCGGTTCCGCGGGTTCGACCTGGCGCACCGCGCCGCGATGATCGGCCCGGACGCGGACTTCGAACGACTGAAGGTGTCCACCGGCTGGTTCACCTGGAGCACGTACGGCGACGACTACTTCTCCCTGGTCTTCGGGATGAAACGGGATCCGGTGGCCGCGAAGCTGTGCAGCGACCGGCTTTCCCTGTTCATGCCGCTCGACGGCGAACCGATGCCGAAGCCGTCGAACGCGATCGAGCGAGGCCTCGCCGACCTGTGGGGCCGCACCGCCGGGCCGCTGACCCCGCACGGGCGGGCGGGGTTCCGGCGGGCGATCGAGAGCATGACCGCGAGCTGGGTCTGGGAGGTGGGGAACCAGGCGCAGAACCGTGTCCCCGACCCGGTCGACTACGTGGAGATGCGACGGCGGACGTTCGGATCCGACCTGACGAAGAGCCTCGCGCTCCTCGAACTCGGCGACGTCGTGCCGCAGGAACTCTTCCAGCACCGCGTGTTGTTCGAACTCGACACCGCGGCGCAGGACTACGCGGCCTTCTCCAACGACCTGTTCTCGTACCAGAAGGAGGTCGAGTACGAGGGCGAGGTGCACAATCTCGTGTACGTCGTCGAGCGGTTCCTTGAGGTGGACCGCGTCGAGGCTCGCGACATCACCGCCCGGTTGATGAACGCGCGGATGGACCAGTTCGAGCAGCTCGCGGACGAGGGGTTGCCGAGGATGTGCGACGACCTCGGGCTCGGCGACGACGTCCGCGCGGTGCTGACCGGGTACGCGGACCACCTGAAGGACCGGATGGCCGGAACCCTGGAATGGCACCGGAAGTGCGTGCGGTACACGCCGGAGGGGCTGGAGCGCGCCCGCACTCCCGAGCCGCCGGTGTTCCCGCTCGAGCCGAGCGGGATCGGCATGTCGGCCTGGCGGATCGGGAGCGGGGCGCGCTGAGTCCTAGAACGCGGTCAGGGTGATCCGCGCGGTCCGCGGGTCCCCGTCGTGCACCAGCGACTCGAAGTGCCCGACGTCGTCGAAGGCGAATCCGTACGCCTTCCCGTCGACCATCTGCTCGTGCACGATCCGCGAGTAGTGGTCGGTCACGGACTGCTTGTAGAACTGGCCCGCGTCGTAGGTCGGCTGCGTGTGCAGGGAGCCGAGGGTCGAGCGGTGCAGCGCCGCGCACAGCGTCCGCGCGATCGGGCCGACGACCTGGTCGTTCGGCGCCTGCAGCCGTCCGTCGCAGTTGAAGACGTCACGGGTGCTCGGCTTGTTGAACGACGCCACGGTCGCGCCCGACGTGTCGGTGAAGCGCAGGACGTCGTCCCCGCCGGTCCGGCCGGTGAACTTCTTGCCGGGTTCTGCCTCGAACGGGACCACCGTCAGCGGTGTCGACTTGTAGGTGTTCCAGGCGCTCGTGACGTAGCCGTCGAGGTAGTTGCCACTGAACTTGCCGGTGTCGAGCCCCTTGCCCGGCGCGAGGACCCGCAGCCGGTTGTACACCAGGTTCGAGAAACCGGACTGTCCTTGGACGGCGTTGAAGATGTTCTCGCGGCCACCCGCCTTGAGGCGCCCGGCCTCCTTGTCCGCGCCCGCCCCGTTGGTCAGGCCGACGGCGTGGGGCACGCTGAACATGTCGACCTGCGAGCTGTTGATGAACAGCCCGCCGTTGTCGTAGGTGAACTCGCTCCAGTCGAACAGGATGTCCCGGTTCGGGTCGCCGTCGGCCCACGGCGCCGGCTGCACCAGCCCGTCCGGGGTCAGGAAGAACTTGATCTTCTGCCCGAACGACATGTAGACGCGGCCCGAGAGCATCCGCGGGATCCGCAGCGTGGTCGAGCCGCCGTTGCCGGGGCCCGCGATCGCGACGTCGGGTGCGGGGCTCGGCGGGTTCGCGCCCGGCGGCCACTGGGTGAAGGTGCCGGCGGCGTCGACGTAGCCGAGTTTGCCGGTGTCGAGGTTCGTGCCCAGCACGTAGAGGTGGACCGCGTCGGAGCGGTTCGAATTGTTGGTCACGGTCAGCGGCAGCGGATCCGGGCCCGCGGCGACCGCGGTGGGTGCCGAAAGCGCCGAAACACCGGTGACCAGGGGGAGGGCGACCGCCAACGCGGTCAGGACGCGCCGGATCTTCTTGCGGATGCGCACAGTTCACTCCTCGGCGGAATCCCGCCGCGGAGCGTGGACGCGCCGCGGCGGTGCTTGCGGATGTCGGCCGGGGGCGCGTTCCCGGCCTGGGTGTGACCTTGGCGAGGGGTCTCAGCACGGGAAGGTACGTCGCGGGAGGCCGAGATGTCCAGACCACTGGTGGGAATCTGTCCGGTTTTCCGCCGTGGTGGACAATTTGTCGCGGACTTTCGTCGATTGAGGCGGCCGGATTCCTCGACTACCGTTGTCCGGGTTCCGTCCTGGACCCCGGCGGCAGGGTTTTCTCATCCGTGGGGAGCGGGACATGAGCGACGATTTTCCGATGCGAAGAACCGGCGGCGGTGAGACGTGGATTTCCCCCGCCTGCTGGGACGGTCTCGCCAAGGCCGCGGTGGACGGCGAGCCGCAGGGCATGGACGACCTCATGTCCGCTGTCGCGTCGTGGGCACGGCGGTACGCCGAAAGCCGCCTCGGTGGCCATGAGCTGACCTATCTCGAACCGGCCGACGTGGCGCAGGAGATCTGCCTCGCGATCTTGGTCGCGGTCCCCGTGCACGGTCTGCGTGGCGGTTCCTTCCTGTTCCTCTTGCGCGCCATCGCGGCGAACAAGGTCGCCGACGTCTTCCGGAAGGCGGCGCGGAGCAAGCAGGTGCTGACCGGTGAACTCCCCGAACGTCCGGCGGGCGCCGCGGACGAACCGGAGCAGCGCGCCCTGCGGGCCGACCTCGGGGTGCGGCTCGGCAGGTTGATGAGGATGCTGCCCGTCTCCCACCGGGAAGTGCTGGGGATGCGGGTGATCGGCGAACTGACGTCGAACGAGACCGCGGAGGCGCTCGGTACGACGTCGTCGCGTGTGCGGGTGACCAAACACCGCGCGATCAGCAGGCTGCGCGCCTGCGCTCAGCGCCAGGACGCCTTGAGCTGAATGCGGATCAACAGCCGAAGCAAGGGATTCTCCCGTTTGGCACGGGTTTCGAGAATGCGAACGCACATGGCCCCTCCAGAGTTCGCCGATGAGCGCCGTCGCCGGGGGCCTGGACAGACGGTCTCGGGTTCCAGCCTAGGCGCGGGCCGGGAGGCCGGAACCGGCCGAACGGGCCATTGGTGCCGGGGAAGTTGTCACGGATGCGGCGAAGAGGCGGAAACGTGGGAGAATGGTCATGGTGCGGACAGGTCGTCCGCGTTGTTCGCCCTTGATCCCGGCGGGCCCGTCCGATACCGGGCAACGCCGGGAGGCACGCCATGGGGTTTCGACGGCATGATCGCGCTGCCGTGGTCTGGGCGAAGATGCGTTTTCTCGCTTCGGAAACCGATTCAGCGGTGTCAGTGAAACACGCCTGCGTCGTTTGCGGAGAGGTCCTCGAGGCGACCGGTGTCGGGCTCACGCTCGCCGCCGGGGGAGGTCTCGCCGAGCCGGTCTTCGCCACCGATGACCGCAGCCGTGAATTGGAAGATCTGCAGTTCACCTTGGGCGAAGGTCCCGCGGTGGAAGTGGTGCGCGGCGGTATGCTCGTCGTCGTAACCGATGTGACCAGTTCGGAGGCATCACTCCGATGGCCGATGTTCGCGCCGGAGGCGATCGACAGAGGCGTGAAATCGATCATCGCGGTGCCGATTCAGGCCGGTGCGATCAAATTGGGCGCTGTCGACTGCTATCGCGAATTCGCCGGGTTCCCTTCGAGTGAGGGACAGGCGCAGGCACTCGTCTGCGCCGAAGCGGTGATCCCCCTCGCGATCGCCGAGGTCGACGTCGGCAGGCCGGGGCTGGCCGAATGGATCGATCGCGAGTTCACCGACCACCACGACAGGGTGCATCAGGCCGCGGGCATGGTGTCGGTCCAGCTCGACATCGGACTCGCGGACGCGCTCGCCCGCATGCGTGCCTATGCCTACGCCCACGGCCGGAAGCTCGACGAGGTCGCCGAGGACGTGGTGCGGCGCCGTGTCAAGTTCCGGCCCGAGTCATGACGGATGTGTGCGTAAGGAGATACCGGGAAGATGACCGACCTGGCGGCCGACTTGAGGGAAACCTTCGTGCAGCTGGCGGACACCCTTGTCGACGACTTCGATCTCGTCGAGTTCCTCGACCTGCTCGCGTTCAGATGTGTCGGACTGCTCGGCGTCCGTGCCGCCGGACTGCTGCTCGCCGACGCGCGCGGCACGCTCACCATGGTGGCCGCGTCCGATGAAAAGACCCGGCTGCTCGAGTTGTTCCAATTACGGAACTCCGAGGGGCCGTGCCTGGACTGCTACCGGGGCGCCGAACCGGTGCTCTGCCCGGATCTGACGCGGGCGAGCGAAAGCTGGCCGAAGTTCTCCCGGGAGGCGGAAAACGCGGGATTCCGTTCCGTGTACGCCTTGCCGATGCGGCTTCGTGAAGAAGTGATCGGCGCGCTGAGCCTGTTCGGCACCCGCCCCGCGTCGCTCGACCGGAACGGGTTGCGGCTCGCGCAGGCACTCGCGGACGTGGCCACGATCGGCATCCTGCACCACCGTTCGCTGCAGCGTCAGGAGATCATCACCGCGCAGCTGCAGACCGCGTTGAACAGCCGGGTGACCATCGAGCAGGCGAAAGGCGTTCTCGCCGAACGGCTCCGGATTTCGGTGGACGACGCTTTCGGCGTATTGCGCGCCTACGCGCGGAGCAACAATCGCAAGATCCTCGCCGTGGCGGCCGGGATCATTGATCGCACGGTGGACATCCGGCCTTGAACGATACCGATTCGGCGCTTGTTCGCCCTGCGCCGATACCTAGACTGGATGAGTGTTTTCCCTGGAGCAGCTGGTGAGTTTCGTCGCGGTGGCCGAGGAACTGCACTACGGCCGGGCGGCGGAGCGGCTCTCGATGACCCAGCCGCCGTTGAGCAGGCGGATCCAGCTGCTGGAGCGCGACCTGGGAGTCGAGCTTCTCGACCGTACGCACCGCACGGTCCGGCTGACACCCGCCGGACGGGTTTTTCTTGCCGAGGCAAGGAAGATACTGCGTTCGTCGCAAGAGGCGGCACTGTACGTCCGCCGGGCGAAGAAAGGTGAGGTCGGGGCCGTCACACTCGGGTTCACCGCCACGGCGGCGTATTCGCACCTCGAACATGTCATCGCCGTGGCGAACGCCGAGGTGCCCGGTGTCGATCTCGTGCTGCGGGAAATGGTGACGGCGGCGCAGGTGGAGGGGTTGCTGTCGGGCGGAATCGATCTCGGCATGATCCGGCCGCCGGTCACCGGCGCCGGCATCGTGACCCTGCCGCTGTGGCGGGAGCCGTTGCTGGCGGCGCTGCCGTCGGCGCATCCCTTGGCCCGTCGGAAGAAGAATCCCGATGTCCGCGATTTCGACGGCGAGCCGTTCATCATGTATTCGCCGTCGGAAGGCCGGTACTTCCACGACCTGCTCGTGGCGGTGTTCCGCGCCGCCAGGGTACTGCCGGAGTACACGCAATACCCCTGTCAGGTGCATACGGTGCTCGCACTGGTCAAGGCGGAACTCGGTGTCGCGCTGGTGCCCGCCGCGGCCGCCGCGCTGCGTTTCGAGGGGGTCGTGCTCCGTCCGGTGGACGGTGTCGAGGGCCGTCCGGTGGAACTCGAACTGATGTGGCGGCGGGGCAACGACAATCCGGCGCTCGGCGCGTTGCTCGCCGTCATCGGCGACCCGGCGCGACGCGGCCGTCAGTCCACTGTGGACTGCACGGGCCAGGCGTCGCCCCATTCGGCGTCGCGGGCCTCGCGGTAGGCCGTGCCGTGCCTTTTGGTGACGATCGTTTCGGTGAGCCCGGATCCGGCGCACAGGGACAGGCTGACCATGCCCTTGCGTTTGACCGGATGCCGCAGGATCCGGCCTTCGGCGCGTTCCGGTGACGTGCGCGAGGCGACGACGTAGGAGAATTTCTCGTCCTCGAAGCCGAGCGTCGCGGACTTGAGTTGGCGGTGCAGACCGGTGCGCGGGAGGCGCGCGGAGAAATGGCACCAGTCCTTGCCGCGCGGGATCGGGCACGCGCCCTCGTGCGGACAGGGCGCGACCAGGGAAAGCCCGAGTTCGACGAGCTGATCCCGCGCTACGACGATCCGCTCGTATCCCGCTGGGGTGCCGGGTTCGATCAGCACCAGCATCCCTGCCTTCGCCGACAGCCAGCGGACGGTGTCGGCCCGGCGGGCCTCGGGCAGCTCGCCGAGGACGTAGGAGAGGGTCACCAGATCGGCGTCCGGCGCGGGCGCGGCCGGGTCGATCAGGCCGCGTCGCCAGGTCGAGCCCCGGACGGCCTTGTCGCCGGCGTTCCCCGCGAGCCGCCGCCCGAGTGCGATCGCGCCCTGGACCTGCTCGACGACGGTGCTCTCCTCCAGCGACGGCCACACGTCGGCAGCCGCCCAGATCGCGGCACCGGTCCCGCCGCCGATGTCGATCTGCGTGCGCGGGGCGAACCCGGGAGCACGGAGGGCGGCTTCGGCGAGAACGGCGTGTACGGCCGCGTACGTGGCCGGCATCCGGTAGCCCGCGTACGCCGCGATGTCGGCTTCGGAGGAGAGGATGGGCGCGCTCGCGGGGGCGTTCTCGCGGTAGCGCGTGCTGAGCCGCTCGACGGACTGCGTCAGCCTGTTCTGCGGGTACTTGCCCAGCTCCTCGTCGAGGGCGGAGCGGAGGGTTTCGGGGAGTCCGGACACGGTCGAGGATTCTCGCATGGGTGGTTGACCTGCGGTTTTCCGGCTGCTCGAATATCCGCGAAAAAAGTTCGGGGACCGTGTCGAAACCTGGGGTGTCCGATCGACGCGTAGATGTGGCGGGGACGAGCCCCGCCGGGAACGGAGACGACGGATGCGGTTCATGGTGATTGTCAAGAGCGACGAGAAGACCGACGTGGCCGGTGCTCAGCCGAGTGCCGAGGAGTTGCAGGAGATGGGGAAGTTCAACGAGGAACTGGTGAAGGCCGGTGTCATGCTCGCGGGTGAAGGACTGCTCCCCAGCTCCGAAGGTTTCCGCCTCCAGTACTCCGGCACCACCGAGGCCAGGGTCGTCGACGGGCCCTTCGCCGAGAGCAAGGAACTCATCGCGGGGTTCTGGATCCTGCAGGTCAAGGACAAGGCCGAGGTCATCGAATGGATGAGGCGCGCACCGTTCCGCGAGGGTGAGATCGAGATCCGCCGGATCGCCGAGCTGGAGGACTTCGACAACGCCACCCCCGAGATCGTCGAGCATGAGCAGAAGCTGCGGGAGCAGGCCGAGGCGAACTAGTGGTTGCGGTCGTCGCGCCGACGATGTTGATTGGTCGGCGTGACGGCAACAGCAGACCCCCGTTCGGCGATCGACGCGGTGTGGCGGATCGAATCGGCCCGCCTCATCGCCGGCCTCGCGCGGATGACGCGCGACGTCGGGCTCGCGGAGGAACTGGCGCAGGACGCGCTGGTCGCCGCGCTCGAACAGTGGCCTGAGTCGGGCGTCCCGAGGAACCCGGGCGCCTGGCTCATGACCACGGCCAAACGCCGGGCCGTCGACACCTTCCGGCGCAACGAGCGGTACGAACGGAAGCTCGGCGAGATCGGCCGCGAGCAGGAGTTCGAGGAGGAACCCGACTTCACCGCGGGCCTCGACGACCACATCGAGGACGATCTGCTGAGGCTGGTGTTCACCGCCTGTCACCCGGTGCTTTCGACCGAGGCCAGGGTGGCGCTCACGCTGAAGATGATCGGCGGGCTGCAGACGCACGAGATCGCGCGGGCGTTCCTCGCCAAGGAGACCGCCATCGCGCAGCGGATCGTCCGTGCGAAGAAGACTCTCGGCGACGCCAAGGTGCCGTTCGAGGTGCCGGAGGGGGCGGACAGGGTCGCGCGTCTTTCGTCGGTGCTCGAAGTCATCTACCTGATCTTCAACGAGGGGTATTCGGCGACGGCCGGCGAAGACTGGATGCGGCCGGCGTTGTGCGAGGAGGCGCTGCGGCTCGGCCGGATCCTGGCCGGGTTGATGCCGAAGGAGCCCGAGGTGCACGGGCTGGTCGCGCTGATGGAGATCCAGGCCTCGCGGTCCGCCGCGCGCGTCGGGCCGAACGGCGAACCCGTACTGCTGATGGACCAGGACCGGACGAAATGGAACCGGATCCTGATCGGCCGCGGCCTCACCGCGCTGGAACTCTCCGAGTCGCTCACTGGCGGCGCTTTCGGCCTCTACGCGGCACAGGCCGCCATCGCCGCTTGCCACGCGCGGGCGCGAACGGGTGAGGAGACCGACTGGGGACGCATCGCCGTCCTGTACGAAGGGCTCGCGAAACTGAACCCGTCGCCGGTGATCGAACTGAACCGCGCGGTGGCGCTGTCGATGGCGGTCGGGCCGGAAGCGGGGCTCGCGGTGGTCGACAAGCTGACGTCGGAGCCCGCGCTGAAGTCGTACCACCTGCTGCCGAGTGTGCGCGGCGACTTCCTGTCGAAGCTCGGCCGCCTCGACGAGGCCCGCGCCGAGTTCGAGCGCGCGGCGGAGATGACCGGTAACGACCGGGAGCGCACCCTGCTGCTGAACCGGGCCGCGGAGTGCACCCCCTGACCTCGCGGCGAGGTCAGGCGGGGGCGGGGCGCAGTGCGGTCAGCGCGCGGTGCTGCCCCAGCCGGACGGCCTGCACGGAGCAGCCGAGCACCAGCGCGGTGTCATCTGCGGAAAGCCCGACGAGCGACCGCAGCACCATGATCTCGCGCTGCTGCCCGGGCAGCACCGAAAGCGGGTTCGGCAGTTCGGCGGCGGTCCGGTGGAAGTCGTCGACCAGGCCGCGCGTGACGTCGTAGGCGAACGCGAGCAGCGCGGGCGCCCCGGCCGCACCGGCGAAGATCTCGCGGCAGCTGTCTTTCGCGATCGCGTCGGCGATGTCGTAGGTGCCCGAACGACGGCCGATCCGCGCCCGGCAGTAGCGCACGACCAGGACGCGGACGGCGTCGACGAGTTTCGAAGCTGTCTCCATCCGCCCGCCGGCCTCCTCCGACCGCCGCGAACCGTGTCCTCGCATCGGCTCCCTCTCCCACCTTTCAGATGAGCACGGCCGAGGGGTGGGGCGGTACGGTCTTTTTGCCCACACGGGCGGTTCAGGCCTCGATGAAGACGATCCGCTCCGGCTCGATCGTCAGGTTCACGGTCTGCCGCTTCACGCTCACCAAGGTCTCGAATTCCGTGGCGTGCCCGTCCGGGACCGTGAACAGGCGGTCGTCACGGGAATCGAGGAAGTCGGAGAAGCCGGTCAGCGAGACCCCGCCGCTTTCGTCGAGCGCGAGGTAGTCGACGAGCCTGCGGAACAGTTTCGGCAGGATCACCAGTCCGTCGGCCAGTTGCCGCCGTGACGAGAGCTTGAACCCGGAGTCGGTGACGTCCTGGGGCCACAGTCCGAGCCCGTCTTGGCGTGCTTTGACCGCGGCTTCGGCCAGGGCTTCACGGAGATCGGGGTAAAGCAGTGAATAGAACGTCGGGTAGACGAGTCCGTCCGCGACCTGCCGGTAGTTCGCGGAGTTCTTCAGCGTTTTGACGTCGAGACGGACCTTGGAAAGATCCGCCGACCTTCCCGGCCGTTGTCCTGGAAAGGCGAACGCCACCGCTCGTCCGTATTTGTCGGCGAATCGCGTCAGTATGTGACCCGGTACCTTGATCGGCGTCGACGAGGTGACTGTTCCCTCTTCGTCGCGTTCGACTGTTTTGAAGCCCAGGACCTTCAGCAGGTTCGCCGCCGCGGCGTCGGCGAATTCCGCGGGCTGGTGCCACGTCCCGCCCGTGCCCCTGGCCTGGTAATGCGTTTCGAGCGCGTCGATCGCGTCGAGTCGCAGCTGCATCCCGCCCCGCGAATTGAGCCGGACCTTCAGGCCCGCCTTCTTGGTCGCCTGGGGATCTTCGGGATAGAACCGGACCGAATCGCCGTCCGGTGAGGCGCCGCCGAGCTGGAACGTACCTTTGATCAGCGTCATGGGCATGGGGACAACGGTAGTTCGCATTCCGGCGAACGGATCCCGTTTTCATCCATCCA
The DNA here is from genome assembly GCF_000342005.1 of Amycolatopsis decaplanina DSM 44594. Lineage (GTDB taxonomy): Bacteria > Actinomycetota > Actinomycetes > Mycobacteriales > Pseudonocardiaceae > Amycolatopsis > Amycolatopsis decaplanina. The sequence continues at coordinate 208,997 of NZ_AOHO01000069.1, read as the reverse complement.
GCCCAGTGAGCGGTAAAGATCGGATGACCATTGTGGACATTCTCGTGAGTGGTAATGACGGTTAGAACCGTCATTACCACTCACGAGAGCAGTTTGGCCTGAAGCAACGAGATCACCCCGACCACGGCGGTCAGCACGACCGACCACAGGAACGTCTGCCGCAGCAGCGCACCTTCCTTCCCGGACTGCCCGATCGCGGTGGCGCCGATGGACAGGTTCTGCGGTGAGATCATCTTCCCCATCACGCCGCCGGAGGTGTTGGTGGCGCCGGCGAGGATCGGGTCGACGTGCAGTTGCTGCGCCGAAATCACCTGCATCGGCCCGAAGAGGCTGTTCGTCGAAGCGTCCGAGCCGGTGAGGAAGACGCCCAGCCAGCCGATGTAGGCGGAGAACAACGGGAACAGCACCCCGGTGGTCGCCAGCGCGAGGCCGAGCGTCTGCGTCGCGCCCGAGTAGTTCATGACGAACGCGATCGCGAGGATCATGAAGATCGTCGCCAGCGCCCACCGCATCTGGTGCAGTGTCCGGCGGTAGGTGACCAGCAGCAGCCGCGGTTTCGCGCCCATCGCGAAACCCGCCCCGATCGCCGCGATCAAGGCCACCGTTCCCGGCGAATAAAGGAAATCGACGGTCAACGTCGCCGCGTACGGCGTGTCCTTCGGCGTGATCGGCGCGTGCTGGACGACCTCCTTGTGCAGCCCCGGCCACGCGAACACCCAGTCCGCCTTGTGCAGCAGTTTCGTCAGGTCAAGCCATGTGGGCAGGTTCTTGAAGATCGTCCCGATCCGAGAAAGGAAGATCGCCGCGATCAGGACGATGTACGGCGCCCACGCGTACAGCGCGCCGCGTCCGGCTTTCGCCGCGCCGAGGCTCGCCCCGGCTCGCACCGGTTCTTCGCCGTCGAAACGCCAAACCGCCGAGGGCTGCCAGAACCGCGTCAGTATCCACAGCGAGGCCATCGCGGTGAGCGCGGCGACGACGTCGACGAGGCTCGGGCTGATGAAGTTCGAGGTGACGAACTGCATGACCGCGAACGACAGCCCGGCCGTCAGCACGGCGGGCCAGACCTCGATCATCCGCTTCCAGCCCGAGAGGATCACGATCAGGAGACCGGGGACGATCATCGCCAGCAACGGGAGCTGGCGTCCGACCATCGACGAGAACAGCTCCGTCGCCTGCTCCTGTTTCATGCCGAGGATCGGCGCGGTCAGCCTGCCCAGCACGATCAGCGGGTTGCCGAGTCCGCCGAACGCGACCGGCGCGGTGTTCGCCAGCAACGCGAGCACGACCGCCTTCACCGGCGGAAAACCGAGCGCGGCCATCATCGCCGCGGTGATCGCGATCGGCGAACCGCCGCCCGCGATCCCTTCCAGCAGCGCGCCGAACCCGAAGGCGATCAGCAGCGCCTGGAGGCGGCGGTCCTCACTGAACCCGGCGAGGACCGCCTTGATGTCGTCGAACCGCCCGGTCGCGACGGTGACGTTGTGGAAGTACACGGCGTGGAACGCGATCCAGGCCACCGACCACACCCCGAACACCAGCCCCATGGCCGCGGAATCGAGGGCGAGCCCGGCGGGCATGCGGTACGGCAGTACCGCGACCAGCAGCGCCGTGATCAGTGCCAGTGCGGCCGAGAGATGCGCCGATCGGCGCAGGACCCCCAACGTCACCAGCAGCACGATGATCGGCAGCGCCGCCAGCGCGGCGGACGGCCACAGCCCGCCCGCCGGCCGGTAGTCCTGGACCCAGCCCACCTCAGCCCCTTTGCGCGCGGACGTAACCCAGCCGGAGCGACAGCGCGGCGGCGGTCCCGGCCACCGTCGCGCCCAGTTCGTCGGTGCGGCGGAGCACGCGGCCGGCGGGGCCCGCGATGCTGATCGCGGCGATCGGCCGTCCGGTGTGGTCGCGGACGGCGGCGGCCACGCAGCCCACGTCCGGTTCGTTCTCGACGTCGTCCACCGCCCAGCCGCGACGGCTCGTCCTGGCCAGGTCGTCGAGCAGCCGGGCCGGGTCGTTGATCGTCTTGAGCGTGAGGCTGTCGAGTTTCATCCGGCGGATGCGTTCGACACGGTCCTGTTCGGGCAGGGCCGCCAGCCACGCCTTGCCCAGCGACGTCGCGTGTTGCGGACGGCGGGTGCCGAGGCGGCAGGCCAGGGTGACGGCGTTGGCGCTGCGTTCGGTGGCGACGTAGACCATCGTGTCGTTGTCCGGGACGGCGAGGTACGTCGTCTCGCCGCTGCGTTCGGCGAGCGACGCGAGATAACGCGGCGCACAGCGGTGGAGGTCGGTCGCCGCCATCGCGCGGGCGCCGAGCTCGACCAGCCGGGTGCCGAGCCGCACGCGGCCGGTGGCGCGATCGGCTTCGAGGTATTCGAGGTTCTTGAGGGTGCCGACGATGCGGTAGGCGGCGCTCCGGGAGAGACCCAGTTGCCTGGCGATCGCGTTGGTGGAAATCTCCTGGTTCTGGCCGACGTGCTCGAGAACCGCGAGTCCGCGCTCGAGTGTGCCACTGGAATCCAGGCCGCGTGGTGTGCCCACTTCGCCCTCCGTTGGACCGGGGTACCGATGATCGGCACCTGTTTCCGCTAAACGGATTCGGACGTTAACAGCTCACCCCACCCTTGGGAAGGTCTCTTAACAAACTGACGGCCGGACAAGTTTTCCCAGCTCGGGGGCTTCCGGTCAAGATCACCGGTTTGGACCAATCCCTTCGGCGGGTTCGCTTCGGCGTATGACTTCAAGGGTCATTCTTCTGTTCACGGACATGAACGAACCCCCGCCGGAAAATCGCGGCGAGGGTTCGTTCCGAGGTGTGTTTTTAACGCACCGACAGATTCGCGACCGCTCGGACGACGGCCGTGCAGCGGTCTTCGACGTAGTCCAAACCGCCTTCTTCGGCGATCCGGCGGGACTCGGCGGAGACGATGCCCTGCTGCAGCCAGAGCGCCTTCGCGCCGATCGCGACGGCCTGTTCGGCGATCGGCGGGGTGTCCGCCGCCGGGCGGAAGACGTCGACCAGGTCGACGGCCTCCGGGATGTCGGTGAGCGAGCGGTAGACCTTCTCGCCCAGCAGTTCGTCCGCGGAAGGGTGGACGGGGATGATCCGGAACCCGTGTGCCTGCAGCACGGCGGCGACCCCGTGCGAGGCCTTGGCCGGATCGCGGCTCAGCCCCACGACGGCGATCGTCTTCGATCCGGCGAGGATTTCGGTGGCGCGATCGGTCATACCGGGTTCAACCACGGCGGGCGCCCGCGAATTCCTAAAGCTTCCAGAGCCGCAGGCCGCGCACCCGGTACACCGGCCAGACGACGTGCCAGGCGCGGCGCCGCAGGAAGACCGCGGAACAGGTGAGGACGCTGCGCGCGGACGTCGTCGCGACGTCGTGGCGGTCCGGCCAGGTCTCGCCGTGTCTCCCGGCGGCGATCCGGAAGACGTTGACCAGGCCGCGGCCCTGCATGTCGAATTTCGCCCCGCTGTCGCCGGAATCCGGGGCCAGCGAAGCGATCTCCTGACCGAACGCGGCCGAGGGCGCCGGCCCCGCGTCGGCGGGGAGGTCACCGATGGTCGACCAAATCGCCTTGCCGTAGAGGCGGCGGGTGTAGCGCTGGAGCAGCAGCCGCTCCCACAGCGGCAGGACGCGGCGGTGCTTGAGCAGCGCCGAACACTCCGCGTGCCCGATGGCGAAGATGTCGGTCAGCTCGTCGTAGGCGTTGTGCGCGGTGGGCTCGTTGAGGTGCACCCGCACCTCGTAACGGATGCGCGCGGTGAGCTCGTCGAGCTCCTCGCGGCGGTCGATCCTGGTCTTCGCCCGGGAGAGCGCCCAATCGGACATGGGAGCAGGCTAGGTGAAGATCGCGGTGGTGCGAGACCCTTTCGGCCTAATCTCGTCGTACCGGCCAGTGGAACGGGTGTCTTGTGCGGGCCCAGGTGACGGGGCAGAGTGCGGCTGTCGGAAGGAGCCCATGGACGCCAGCACGCTGCAGGAGGCCGCGGCCGCGCTGCTCAGCGCGTACGAGACCGGCAAGCCGATCGCGCCCCTCATCGAGACCTATCCCGCCGCGACACTGGAGGACGCGTATCGCGTCCAGCAACGGCTCGTCCGCCACTGGGCCGAGCGCGGCGACGGTGTGCGCGGGCACAAGGTCGGTCTCGCGTCCGCCGCCATGCAGCGGCAGATGGGCGTCGACCAGCCGGACTACGGCCATCTGACCGCTTCGATGTTCCACCTCGAACACCAGCCGATCCCGATCGGCGGTTTCCTGCAGCCGAGGATCGAGCCGGAGATCGCGTTCGTGCTCGGCTCGCGGTTGCGCGGCCCCGGCGTCACGGTGGCGGACGCGCTGCGTGCGGTGGACTTCGTCGTCCCGGCGCTGGAGATCGTGGATTCCCGGATCCAGGACTGGAAGATCAGCATCGTCGACACCATCGCGGACAACGCGTCGTCGGGCGGTGTCGTCCTCGGCAGCAGGCCGACCGCGATCGGCGACGTCGACCTGCGGCTGGCGGGTTGCGTCCTGCATCGGAACGGCGAGATCGCGGCCACCGGTGCCGGTGGCGCGGTGCTCGGCTCGCCGGTGAACGCGCTGGTGTGGCTCGCGAACACGGTCGGACCGCTCGGTGTCGCGCTCGAACCGGGGCACGTCGTACTGCCGGGTTCGATGACGCGCGCGATCCCGGTGAGCCCCGGCGACACCGTCGTCGCGACGATGGCGGGCCTCGGCAGTGTCACCGCGAAGTTCTCCGGGGAGGAGCGGTCGTGAGCCTTGATGTGCGGGAGGCGGCGGAAGCGCTGCTGTCCGGGGAAGAACGCGAGCCGCTGACCGACGCGTGGCCCGCTTTGGACGTCGAGACCGCGTACGCGATCCAGGACGAGGCGCTCCGGCTCAGGCGGGAGCGCGGCGAGACACTGATCGGGGTCAAGCTGGGCCTGACCTCGCGAGCGAAACAGCGACGTATGGGCATCGACTCGCCGTTGCTCGCGTGGCTGACCGACGCGATGGTGCTTCCGGTCGGCGTCCCGGTTCCGCCCCTGATCCACCCGCGGGCCGAGCCGGAGATCGTTTTCGTTCTGGGGCAACGACTTTCGGGTCCAGGCGTGACGGCGGCGACCGCGATGGCGGCGGTGGATCGTGTCCACGGCGGCGTCGAGATCATCGACAGCCGGTACCGCGACTATCGTTTCGAACTGCCGGATGTCGTGGCGGACAACGGTTCTTCCGCGTACGTGACGCTCGGACCGGTGGGCGCGGAGCCGTCTTCGCTGGATCTCTCGCTGGAGGCGGCATTGCTGGAGGTCGACGGCGCCATCGTCGACACCGCCACCGGGGCGGCGGTGCTGGGGCATCCGGCGGAAGCCTTGGCGCTGGCGGCCAACGCCCTCGGCGCCCGCGGGCTCGCGCTGGAACCGGGCTGGCTCGTGTTCACCGGCGGGATGACCGACGCGGTCGACGTGCGCCCGGGTTCACGGGTGGCGGCGCACTTCTCGCATCTGGGCTCGATCACGCTCGCCGGGGCTTGACGTCGGCGCGGTCGGCCGTCCGGACCAGACCGCGCGTCAGCCTCGGCCAGATCGCGCGCGGGAGGTCGTGCCCCATCCCGGGGACGATGTCCACTTCGGACTCCCGCAGCGCGCGGGCCGTCGCCCGGCCGCCGGAAACGTGCACGAGCGGATCCTTCGATCCGTGCACGACGAGCGCGGGCACCTGGAGTTTTCGCAACGCGCGGAAGCGATCCCGGCTCGAAACGATCGCCGCCAGCTGCCGTACTGTCCCGCCTGGGTTGACGCCGCGATCGAAGGACCGCTCCGCTCGCTCACGCATCCGGGCCTCGTCGAAGGGATAACCGGGCGAGCCGATGACGCGGAACGTGCGCAGCAGGTAGTCGACATACTCCGCGCGGCCGCGCGGGGGCGCCGAAAGCAGCATCGCCATCGCCTTGGCGCTCGGCCGCCCGACGAACCGGTTGCCGGTGGTCGACATGATCGACGTCAGCGAGCGCACCCGCGACGGATGCTCGATGGCCAGCGTCTGCGCGACCATCCCGCCCATCGACGCGCCCACGACGTGCGCGCTCCCGACGCCGAGCTCGGCGAGCAGCCCGGCGGCGTCGTCCGCCATGTCCGCCAGCGAGTACGGCGCCGTGCGCAGGGTGTACGCGAGCGGCAGGTTCACCCGCCCGGTCATCCGGCTGGACCGGCCGGCGTCCCGGTTGTCGTAGCGGATGACGAAGAACCCCTCGGCCGCGAGGTTCTCGCAGAGTTCGTCGTCCCACCAGATCATCTGCGAGGCCAGGCCCATGATCATCAGCAACGGCCTGCCGTCCGGCGAACCGAACGTCTCGTGGCACAGTCGGATGCCGTTCACTTCGGCGATCATCTCCGGCATCGGCACAGTGTGACCGGTGATGACGGAAACGGCTACGCGTCCTCGATGTGCATGGCTTGGCTCTCCGGCCCGGCGGACCGCTGTGTACCCGCGTAGTCGGCGACCTCCTCCGGTTCGGTGTCCCCTGGCTCGCCGCCGTCGGGTGAGCTGAGCTGGACGGCCTCCTCGGACGCGTCGGCGGGGCTGGGGCCGTCCGCTGCTTCGCGGTCTTCCTGGTCGGACATGGTTCCTCCGGTGGGTCGGGGCTTCCTCACCCACCGGTTACCCACTGTTCGCCGCGATACGCGAGAGCTTCCTTTCCGCAGGTCAACGCGGCGACCGTGTGGATTTCGGGACATCTGACGTCCCCAAATCCACACAGTCACGCCACGCGCCCCGGTGCCCCTGCCGCCATAGCCCCACACCCCTGACGAGCTCCTTCACCTCCCGCCGGCCATGCGATACTCTCTCGCTAGAGCGATCTATCAAATCGCAAGGGGGTGATCATGGAAGCTCTTCGGAACCGCGGGCTCACCGCGCTGCGGCTGATCCTGGCCTTCACGCTGCTGTCCACCACGCTGCATTACGCGCACAACGTGATCAGGGCGGCGGACTACCCGCAGATCGAGGGGATCCCGGTCGGCGTCGCCGCCACCTTGGTCGTCGTCGCGTACGTCCTCTTCACCGCGTTCGGGGTCGCCGGCTACCGCGACTACCTGCGCGGACGTTATTGGCGGGCGCTGGCGTTCCTGGTGGTCTACTCGTTGTCCGGCCTCGCGAGCCTCGGCCATTTCCTGGTCGCCGTGCCTCGGATCCCGGCCTTCTGGTTCGCCACGATCTACACCGACACGGCCTCGGCGCTCGCGTTGTGGGTCTTCGTGACCTGGGCGGCGGCGAAACTCAACCGGGTCACCGCTTCTCCCGTGCACACGTGACGGTCGACCGCCGTAGGTGATGTGGTGGGGTGTGGCGAACCGGCTTAAGACGTGCCCGGCGCCGCGCCGTTTCCTCGACCTGCTCCTCCCGCTCCCCGTGACCAACTTTCTACACAACATTGACGTTGATCAATGCGATGTAGACAATCGGAACGGTGACGCGGACCACACCGGTGACGTTCGAACGTCATCCCAGCGGCTATCGGCACTGGAAACTGTCCACCGATGGCGACGTCGCATGGCTCGAACTCGATGTCGACGCGGACGGGGGTCTCGTACCGGGTTACGAGCTCAAGCTCAACTCGTACGACCTCGGCGTCGACATCGAGTTGTACGACGCGACGCAGCGGCTGCGGTTCGAACATCCCGGGGTCCGCGTGGTCATCGTGACCAGCGCGAAGGACAACGTCTTCTGTGCCGGCGCGAACATCCGCATGCTGGCGTCGTCGTCGCACGAGTGGAAGGTGAACTTCTGCAAATTCACCAATGAGACCCGCAACGCCATGGAGGACGCCGCCGCGTACTCCGGTCAGCTCTACGTCGCGGCGGTCAACGGCGCCTGTGCCGGCGGTGGTTACGAAATCGCGCTCGCCTGCGAAAAGATCCTGCTGGTCGACGACAACGCCTCGACCGTCGCGCTGCCGGAGGTGCCCCTCCTCGGTGTTCTCCCCGGCACCGGCGGGCTCACCAGGGTGGTCGACAAACGCGGCGTGCGGCGGGACCTCGCCGACGTCTTCGCCACCCGCCCCGACGGGGTGAAGGGGCGGACCGCCGTCGACTGGCGGCTCGTCGACGAACTCGTGCCGCGGCAGGGGTTCCGCGAAGCCGTGCTGGCCAGGGCGAAGGAGTTCGCGCGGACGAGCGAGCGGCTCGGCGGCGAAGGCGTCGAACTGAAGCCGCTGACGCATCGTTATGTCGAGGTCGTCCACGGCCGATCCGAAGCGACGATCACCGTCAAAGGGCCCGAGGACGACGACGGCTGGTTGCTGGACGTCACCCGCGAGCTGGACGACGCGATCCTTCGCCTGCGTACCAACGAACCCGAACTCGGCACGTGGGTGCTCCGCACCGAGGGCGATCCGGCGAAGGTCCTCGAACACGAACGCGCCGTGTTCGACGCGAAAGACTGTCTGAGCAACGAAATCGTCCACTACTTCAAGCGGACGCTGAAGCGGCTGGACGTCACCAGTCGCAGCCTGATCGCTCTCATCGAGCCTGGCGGTTGCTACGCCGGGCTCCTGCTGGAACTCGCGCTCGCCGCGGACCGGCAGTACATCTTGGACGGTCCGCCGATCGATGACGAAGACAGTGAAGAACGTGCGTCGATCACGTTGTCCGAAGCCAACTTCGGCCGTTTCCCGATGGGCAACGGCCTGACCCGGCTCGAGTCCCGGTTCTTCGGCGACCCGGACCATGTCGCGAGGCTCGCGGAGGTACGCGGCGAACCGCTGAGCCCGGCGGAGGTGAACGAACTCGGCCTGGTCACCGACGCACCGGACGACCTCGATTGGGCGGACGAGATCCGGATCGCGCTGGAAGGACGGGCTTCGCTCAGTCCGGACGCCTTGACCGGGATGGAGGCGAACCACCGGTTCGTCGGGCCCGAGACGCTGGAAAGCAAGATCTTCGGACGCTTGGCCGCCTGGCAGAACTGGATCTTCACCCGTCCGAACGCATCCGGGCCCGAGGGCGCGCTGCGTCGCTACGGTACCGGTCAGAAGGCCGTCTTCGACAGGAAGCGGGTTTGAACAGCCCATGCCCACCAAGATCGATTACGACGCGCACATCCCCAACAACGTCGACCTCTCCGGTGACCGCCGCCTCCAGCGTGCGCTGGAGGGATGGCAGCCGAAATTCCTGGACTGGTGGGGCGAAATGGGCCCCACGCTGCGGACGCAGGGGGTCTACCTGCGCACCGCGGTCAGTGTCGGCCGGGACGGCTGGGCGCATTTCGGCCACGTCAACGTGCCGGACTACCGGTGGGGGATCTTCCTCGCGGAGCCGGATCCGAACCGCGTCATCGGCTTCGGCGAGCACAAGGGCGAGCCCGCCTGGCAGCAGGTTCCCGGCGAATACCGCGCCGACCTGCAGCGGCTCATCGTCATCCAGGGTGACACCGAGCCCGCGTCGGTCGAACAGCAGAAACTGCTCGGGCTCACCGCGCCGAGCCTCTACGACCTGCGCAACCTCTTCCAGGTCAATGTCGAAGAAGGCCGCCATCTGTGGGCGATGGTGTATCTGCTGCACGCCTACTTCGGCCGCGAAGGCCGGGACGAAGCGGAAGGATTGCTGCTCCGGAATTCCGGAAGTCCGGACGCCCCGCGGATCCTCGGCGCCTTCAATGAGGAGACCGCGGATTGGCTCGCGTTCTACATGTTCACCTATTTCACCGATCGTGATGGCAAGTATCAGCTCGGCACCCTCAAGGAAAGCGGCTTCGACCCGCTTTCCCGCACTTGTGAATTCATGCTCAAGGAAGAGGCGCACCACATGTTCGTCGGCACCACGGGTGTCGACAGGGTGGTCACCCGCAGTGCCGAACTGATCCGCGAGCACGACACCTTCGACATCGCCGGGCACGGCGGGATCCCGCTGGACGTCATCCAGCGTTACCTCAACTTCCACTACACCGTCTCGCTCGACCTGTTCGGCGGCGAGACGTCGACCAACGCGGCGAACTACTACACCGCCGGACTGAAAGGCCGCTGGCAGGAGTCCCGCCGCAAGGACGACCACAAGCTCACCGACGCCGCCGGATCGCTGTCCCGGCCGAAAGCCGACGGCACCTGGGAGACCGAGGAACTCGCGGCCATCCTGCTGCTGAACCTCGACCTGCGGGAGGAGTACCGCGCCGACTGCCAGACCGGGGTCAACCGCTGGAACAAGATCCTGGACGAGGCGGGCGTCGACTTCCGATTCGTCCTCCCGCACCCTGGATTCAATCGCGAAGTCGGCATAAACTCCGGCCACCATGTGACGCCCGACGGCACCGTTGTCGACGAGCGGACCTGGCTGGCCGGCAAACGCAAGTGGCTGCCCACTCCTGAAGACCTGTCCTTCGTCCGATCCCTGATGCACCCGGTGTACGAGCGAGGAAAGATCGCGAGCTGGGTGGCGCCGCCACGCCAGGGCATCAATGGGAAACCGTTCGACTATGAATACGTTTACCTGAGCTGAGCCGATAGAAGGTGCGCCCGTGAACGCTGCTGCTACCGGGTTCAACGCGGCGAGCTACCTGCTCGACCGGCATCTGGCGGAAGGGCGAGGCGCGAAGGACGCGGTCGTTTCGCCGAGGCGAAGTCTCACGTACGCGGAGCTGGCGGCCGAAAGCCGCCGGGTCGCGGCGGGGCTGAAGGCGATCGGCGTCCGCCCGGAGGAGCGGGTCCTGTTCTGCATGGTCGACGACGTCGAACTGCTCACCGGGATCCTCGGCGCGATGCTGGCCGGAGCGGTCGCGGTGCCGGTGTCCACCATGGTCACCGGACTGGACCTCGGCAAGATGCTCGCCGATTCGCGGGCCAGGGTCCTGTGCGTCTCCGGCGAGTTCGCCGCGCAGGCGACGATCGGGCTGGGGCTGGCGCCGGAGGTCACCGACGTCGTGCTGGACAGGGCCAAGGCGGCCGAACTGCCGTCCGGGGTCCGCGCGCATCAGTGGAGCGACCTGTCCACAGTGGACGACGATGGTTTCGAACCGGCGCCGACCTGGGAGGACTCGCCCGCGCTCTGGCTGTACACCTCGGGGACGACGGGCAAGCCGAAGGGTGCGATGCACCGGCACGCGGGCATCCGCGCGGTCTGCGAGACGTACGCGCGCGGAGTTCTGGACGTCGGTCCGAACGACCGGTTCCTTTCCGTCCCGAAGCTGTTCTTCGCCTATGGCTTGGGGAATTCGGCGTTCTTCCCGCTCGCGGCGGGCGGCACGACGCTGCTCGAACCGGCGAGGCCGACCCCGGGCCTGATCGCCGCCAGGGCCCGCGCCGAGCGGCCGACGTTGTTCTTCGCCGTCCCGACCTTCTACGCCGCGCTGCTCGCCAGCGACATCCCCGACGACACGTTCGCCTCGGTGCGCCAAGCGGTTTCGGCGGGGGAACCGCTGCCCGCCGTGCTGTACGAACGGTTCCGCGACCGGTTCGGCGTCGAGATCCTCGACGGGATCGGCTCGACGGAGGCGTTGCACATCTTCCTGTCCAACCGGCCGCGTCAGGTCCGTCCCGGCAGCACCGGGGTGCCGGTGCCGGGCTACGAGATCGCGCTGCGCGACGAACACGGCGCGCCGGTCCCGGACGGGCAGCCCGGTGAGCTGTTCGTCGCCGGGCCGTCGATCGCGACCGGGTACTGGGCGCGGTACGAGACGACGAAGCAGGTCTTCCAGGGCGAGTGGCTGCGGACGGGTGACAGCTTCGTGCGCGACGCCGACGGGAGCTACACCTGTCTGGGGCGTTTCAACGACATGCTGAAACCGGGCGGGATCTGGGTATCGCCCGCCGAGGTCGAGGACAGGCTGCTGCAGCATCCGGCGGTCGCCGAGGTCGCGGTGGTGGCCGCCTTCGACGCCGACGGCATCGAGAAAGCGGTCGCGTGCGTGGTCGGCGTGCCCGGCCGCCGGTTGGACGCGGACGAGCTGATCGAGTTCTGCCGGGCCGGGCTGGCGTCGTTCAAACGGCCGCGGGGCGTCGTCGAGCTGGGCGAACTGCCGAAGACGGCGACCGGGAAGATCCGGCGCAACGTCATCCGGGAACTGGTGCGGGACATGTACGAGGTGCGGGCCTACCAGCCCGATCCCGCCTCGCCCCTGCCCGGCTGACCCTCGCTGATCACGCGTGCTTGAAGCCGGATCTCGCGTGCTTGAAGCCGGATCTCACGAGTTCCGGCTTCAAGCACGCGAGTTCCGGCGTCGAGCACGCGTGATCGGCGGGGGTGTCACGAGCCGTTGACGGTGCGCAAAGTCCGCATCGCCTCGGCGAGGCCGGACGCGTCGTCGCCGAGCGGAGTCAGGACGATGCGCCGCAGGATCTCCGCGCACGCCTCTCTCGCCTTTTGCGCGACGTCGAGGCCGTGGTCGGTGAGCGCGGCGAACGTGACGCGGCGGTCGTCCGGGCTCGGCACGCGGCAGATCAGGTCCGCGGCGACGAGCCGGTCCGCGACCTTGGTGAATCCGCCGCTGGACAACGCCGCCTCGACGGCCAGCCGCGTCATCGGCATCCGGTGCTCGGGTGATCGCACGAGCCGCAGCAGGATGTCGAACGAAGCCGGCGCCAGGCCGAACCGTTCGGCGATCTCGCCCATCAGCTTGTTCTGCGTGGCCAGGTAGCCCTCGATCACCAGCCCCCACCACGTGACCACTTCGTCGTCGTTCGGTTCCTCCGATTTCACCACCGTCACGCGTGCGAGGGTACACCCAGAACTCTTCCTGGAATATATCTTGCGCGCGAGAGGTTATCGGGTTAGCTTGAGTTCACCGGCTCCAGAGGAGGGGCATCATGTCGATCAAGACTTCGGGCCTGCACCACGTCACCGCCATCGGTGGCGACCCCCAGCGCAACGCGGACTTCTACACCCGGGCACTCGGCCTGCGGCTGGTGAAGACCACCGTGAACTTCGACGACCCCGGCACGTACCACCTCTACTACGGCGACGGGTCCGGCAAGCCCGGCTCGCTGATGACGTTCTTCCCGTGGAAGGACGCGCCGAAGGGTCGTCACGGCACCGGCCAGGCGACCACGACGTCGTTCTCCGTACCGGAGGCCTCACTCGGCTGGTGGAAGCGGCACCTCGCCGAAAACCGCGTCGAGACGAGCCAGGTCCGCGACTCCGACGGCGAGGAGACGCTCACCTTCCTCGACCCGGACGGCTTGAAGCTCGCGCTCGTCGCGCATCCGCAGGGTGACCCGCGCGACCCGTGGGACACGAAGCTCGTCCCCGCCGAGCACGCCATCCGCGGTCTGCACTCCGTCACGCTTTCGGTGTCCAAAGAGGACGCGACCGCCGGGATGCTGACCGATGGCCTCGGCCTGGCCTTCGAACAGCAAGAGGGCAATCGCCTCCGGTTCTCCGCCGGTGAGGGTGGCCCCGGCGCGCTCGTCGACGTCCTCGTGACGCCGGACGCCCCGCGCGGGCTGGTGGCGGCGGGCACCGTGCACCACGTCGCCTGGCGCGCGCCGGACGAACAGACCCAGGCCGCGTGGCGGGACGAGCTGATCGACGACGGCGTGAACGTGACGTCCATTTTGGACCGTCAATACTTCCGCTCGATCTACTTCCGCGAGCCGGGCGGCACCCTGCTCGAGGTCGCGACCGACGAACCCGGCTTCGCGATCGACGAGCCGATGCTGGAACTCGGCCGCGCGCTGAAGCTGCCGCCGTGGCTGGAACCCCAGCGCGAGGACATCGAGGCCATGCTGCCGAAGCTGGACCTCCCGAGCGAGAACAACCCGCGATGATCACCTTGGAGCACAAGTACGTCGAAGGGGTGCCCGACGAGCCGGTGCTGCTGCTCCTGCACGGCACCGGCGGCGGGCCGGACGATCTCGTGTCGCTCGCCCGGCAGCTGAGCCCGGCGTCGGCGCTGCTCGCGCCGGCCGGGCCGGTGTCGGAACACGGTGCGGCCCGGTGGTTCCGCCGGCTGGCGGAGGGCGTTTTCGACCACGAGGACGTCGTCCTCCGCGCGAACCAGCTGGCCGATTTCGTGATCGCCTCGCGCGAGGAGTACGGCCTCGGGGACCGGCGGCTGGTCGCCATCGGGTTCTCCAACGGCGCCAACATCGCCGCCGCGGTGACCCTTCTCCGCCCGGACGCCGTCAGGGAGGCCGCGCTGTTCGCGGCGATGTCGCCGCTTCCTTCCCCGCCACGGAACGATCTGTCCGGTACGCGGGTCTTCCTGTCGAACGGCGAACACGATCCGATGGCGCCGCTGGCTTCGACGGAGGCGCTCGTCCGTGATCTGCGCGAGCGCGGCGCGGACGTCGTCGCCCACCGTCACCCCGGCGGGCACCAGGTGACCGGCAACGGTTTGGTAGCGGCCGCGGGGTGGCTCAACCCATAGCGGGGAGAGCAAAGCACGCGAACGTAGCATCGTCGGATGACTAACGGGGACCTCGTCCGCGCCCAGGCCCTGCTGATGAGGGTCCTCCTCGCGGACGGGCACAACGATCTGCCATGGGAGCTGCGGGTCACGACCGGGCCGGACCCGGTCGAGGCCGTCGCCGGCACGGATCTCACGGTCCGCCAGCCGCATCTGCACACCGACTTCCCGAAGCTCGCCGAAGGCAGGCTCGGGATGCAGTTCTGGTCCGTCTACGTGCCTTGTCAGTTCGAGGGGCACAGCGCGGTGACGGCGGTGCTCGAACAGATCGAGATCGTGCACCAGATGGCCGAGCGTTACCCCGATCGCCTGGCCCTCGTGGACACCGCCGACCAGGCCGAAGCCGCTTTCCGCGACGGCAAGATCGCGTCGCTGCTGGGCGCCGAGGGCGGCCACAGCATCGCCGAATCCCTTGGTGTGCTGAGGATCCTGCGCCGCCTCGGCGTCCGCTACATGACGCTGACGCACAACTACAACACCACCTGGGCCGACTCCGCCACCGACGAACCCGCGCACGGCGGGCTCACCGACTTCGGCCGCGACGTCGTCCGCGAGATGAACAAGATCGGCATGCTGGTGGACCTCTCGCACGTCGCGCCGAGCACGATGCGCGGCGCGCTGGAGGTCAGTTCCGCGCCGGTGATCTTCAGCCACTCCTCCTGCACCGCGGTCAACGACCATCCCCGCAACATCCCCGACGACGTCTTGGAGACGCTGGCGGCCAAGGACGGCGTCGCGATGGTGACGTTCGTGCCGGGCTTCATCTCGCCGAAGGTCGCCGAATGGGACGACCGGCTGCGCCAGGACATGGAAGCCGCGGGCAAGGACTACCGGAACATCGACCAGCGCACGAAGTTCACCGCGGAGCGAGGCGGTCCCGAGAAGCCGAAGGCCGGCATCGACGACGTCGTCGCGCACATCGAGCACGCGCGCGAAGTGGCCGGTGTCGACCACATCGGCCTCGGGGGCGACTACGACGGAGTCGCGACGCTGCCCGAAGGCCTCGAAGACGTTTCGAAGTACCCGGTGCTGTTCGCCGCGCTACTGGAACGCGGCTGGAGTGAAGAGGACTGCGCGAAGCTGGCCGGGAAGAACACCTTGCGCGTGCTGCGCGCGGCGGACGAGGTCACCCGTTCGGACGCTTGAGAGCGCGATCAAGCCCGCTTCGGCGGACACTGTCCTGCATGACGCAGCCGGAGGAGGGCACCGCCGAGGTTCCCGTCAAACCGCACGAGACCGCGGGCGGCGCACGCCACAGCGGTAAATTCGACGCCGGCCCGAAACTCAAACGGACCCGGGTGAGCGGCACCTGGATCGCCGTCATCGTGGCGCTGATCGTGCTGGTGTTCCTGCTCGTGTTCATCCTGCAGAACCAGGACACGGCCACCGTCCACTTCCTGGGCATGTCCGGCAGCATGCCGCTGGCGGTCGCGATGCTGTTCTCCGTGATCGCCGGTGGCGCGCTGGTCGCGCTCGTCGGCGGCGCCCGGATCCTGCAGCTGCGCAAGCAGGCCAAGAAGTCCCGGCATCAGCTGCGCTGAGGGGTGCCGCGCCGGAACTCGCTCGGGTCGACGCCCCGCACGCGTTCGAACGCCACGCTGAACCCGAAGGCGTCGGAGCAGCCCACGGTACGGGCGATGTCCGAGATGGTCGCGGACTCCGGACCGGCGAGGAGATCCGCCGCGAGCGTCATACGCCAGCGGGTCGAACCATTCGCGCAGGGAGCGGTTAAGGGAACTGAAAGCGCCCTTCGCCGCGTGAGACGGCACGATCCAGCTGTTCACGCCCCGGGACTCGCCCAAGGTGCGGCGGCTGGGCGACGACCCCCGCGCCTCGATCATCGTGGCCGCGCCGATGGGTGAACGCGAGCGCTGGGTCTCGGT
This sequence comes from Amycolatopsis decaplanina DSM 44594, assembly GCF_000342005.1. Taxonomy (GTDB): domain Bacteria; phylum Actinomycetota; class Actinomycetes; order Mycobacteriales; family Pseudonocardiaceae; genus Amycolatopsis; species Amycolatopsis decaplanina. The sequence continues at coordinate 192,735 of NZ_AOHO01000069.1, read as the reverse complement.
TTCCGGCCGCGCCGCGCTGGAGCCCGACGGGGCACACGAGCTGGCCGCCCGCCTCGCGGAGCGCTACTGGGACCTCGACGACCCGGCCCACTCGGGCGAGCTCGCCGGGATCCAGACCATGGATCTCGTGCGGCTCGTCATCCGGCCGGAGCAGGCGAGTCGTTACCTGATGTGATGATCGACGTCATCCCGAGCACAGCTGCGCAAACGTTTTCGTCGCCCTCGGCGGTGACCCGGTCGCGGTCCGCCGGGTTCCGGGTGCATAGCCGCCAGAAGGTGTCCGCGTCCGTCGTCACCGAGGCCAGCGGCGAGCGTGACGTCGGCGCGACGCGGTCGAGTTCCCAGCCGTCGGCGGCCCGTCGCGCCGTCCACTTCCCGCCGCCCTGGCCGGTGACGGTGTAGGCGACTTGCCTGCCGGCGCGCGCGTCGACGTCACGCAGCGTGTGCGGCAGCGCCCGCATGAAGGTGTCGATCACCGGACCGCGGAATTCCGGCTCGTCCAGCGCCCGCGCGTCCACGGCCTCGCGGATCTGCTGCTGATGCACCCAGAACTCGGTGTACTCACGGGCGACGTCGAGCCAGACCGGCGCCGGTTCGTCCCCGGCCCAGCTCACCGGCTCGCCGATGGCGTCGAGATCGGCGCGGCCCCACATCTCGGCGATCTGTGAGGTGCTGTCCACCAGCATCGCGAACAGCACTTCGGGCGACAGCCGGCGGCACGCGACCACCCATTCGTCGTTGATCCGATCGATGAAGTCACCGAACCGTTCGCCCTCGCGGGGCGCCGTCGCCCGATAGTCGTCGCGGTCGCGGGACAGCCTGCCGAGTTTGTCGCCCAGGATGTGGGCGGCGAGATCGTGCACCGTCCAGCCCGTGCACACCGTCGGCGCGGCCCACTGGTCCGCGTCCAGTCCGGTCAGCACGTCGAGCAGGGCTTGCTCCTCCCGCGCGAACAGCGGGAGGACGTCGATCGGCGGACCCCAGCGCGTGAAGCTCATGGTCACCATCCAAACACCCGGGTCCATCACAATTTCGGCCATTCGGCCTACTCGCAGGTAGCATCAGCGCGAACGCGAGGGGAGTACCCGTGAGCAACGATCGACCCGCCGGTGAAGACCTGGCCGCTTTCGCCAAACGCGCGGGGCAGCTGGCGGGCTGGGCCGCCCGCACGGGTTTCGAGTTCAGCCGCAAGCTCCCCGGCGTCGAAATCGCGGAGCAGGTCATCAAACAGGGCGAGCGGCAGCTGCTTTCGGAGCTGCGCCGCCGTCTCGACGAGGTCGACGACCCGTACCACGCCGCGCTCACCGCCGCGTCCGCGATGAACCGGCCGGACACCAATGGTTCGCGGCCGGTCGAGGCGACCATCACCCTCGTGCACACCCGCGCCCAGCTCGAACCGCTCCGCGCCGCGATGGCCGAACTGCTCAATCATTCGATCGGCTTCGGCCGCGAGCGTGCCCGCGAGTACCTCTACGCGATCATCCTGCGGCAGCTCACGCCGGACGAGGCCCGCATCCTTTCCGCGCTTTCCGACGGCTCGCCGTTCCCCGCCGTCGACGTCGCCGAGCGGACGAGCCTCGGTGCCGCCGGGCGGTTCGTGCTGCGCAACGCCTCCACCGTCGGCAAGGCCGCCGGGGTTTCGCTGCCGGACCAGGTGCCCGGCTACCTCACCAGGCTGATCGGGCTCGGCCTGGTCGAGCTGGACGAGGAGGTGCCCGCGCTGGAGACGCAGTACGAGATCCTGCTGACCGACGAGACCGTCCGCGAGGCGGAGAAGTCGGTCAAACGGGCCAAGTTCGTCAAGCGCACGGTCCATATCTCCCGGCTCGGCGCCCAGTTCTGGCAGGCCTGCGACCCGAGTGCCGGCTGACCTCGGCATGGGTGCGTTCCTCGACGGGATCCTCGCCGACTTCGGCAGGCACTGGCCGCTCTACGTCTCCATCCCGGTCGTCGCCGCCCTGATCGGCTACACCACCAAACTCGTCGCTATCCGGATGATGTTCCAGCCGGTCGAGTTCATCGGGATCAAACCCTTCCTCGGCTGGCAGGGCATCGTGCCCAAACGCGCCGCGCGGATGGCGAGCATCGCCTGCGACACGATGACCGAGCAGCTGATCAAACCGGCCGAGGTCGTCGCCCGGCTCGATCCGCAGAGAATCGCCAAGGAGATCGAAAAACCGCTTCAGGCCGCCGTCGAGGACATCGTGCGCGACGTCGCCGCCCACTATCAGCCGGGGCTGTGGGAATCGCTGCCGGTGGGGATGCAGCGGCTGGTGATCCAGCGCGTCCAGGCCGAGACGCCGCGGATGGTCGCGGCCGTGCTGGAGCTGATCAAGTCCGATGTGGACAGTGTGTTCGACCTCAAGGGCATGGTGGTCACCGCACTGGTCAAGGACAAACGGCTGCTGAACCGGATCTTCCAGGAGGCGGGCGACAAGGAGTTCAAGTTCATCGCCCGCTCGGGCATCTTCTTCGGCGGGCTGATCGGCGTCATCCAGATGATCGCGTGGGTGCTGTTCAAGTTCCCGCTGATCATGCCGCTGTTCGGGCTCTTCACCGGCTGGTTCACCGACTGGCTCGCGCTGCGGATGATCTTCTACCCGATCGAGGAACGCCGGTACTTCGGCGTGCGCTGGCAGGGCCTGTTCCTGAAGCGGCGCGGCGAGGTCGCGGAGGCGTACGGCGCGCTGATCGCGAAGGAGATCATCACCCCGCACAACGTGATCGAGGCGGTGCTGCACGGCCCGCTGTCGGACCGGGTGCTCGGGCTGATCCAGCGCCAGCTCGACGAACAGCTCGGGCGCCGCGTCGGCGTCGGGAAACCGCTGGTGGTGTTCGCCGTCGGCAGCAGGCGGTATCAGGACATGAAGCTGAACATCGCCGAGAAGATCATGGACAAGCTGCCCGAGACCATGCGGTACATCGAGGACTACGCGAACGACGCGATGGACATCCGGAACGTGCTGGTGACCAAGATGAAGGAGCTGTCGCCGCGCGAGTTCGAGGGACTGCTGCGGCCGGCCTTCCAGCAGGACGAATGGATCCTGATCGCCACCGGTGCCGTCCTCGGCTTCGCCGTCGGTGAGGCCCAGGTGCTGTTGCTGGAGCACTTCGCCGCCTGAGGTCGGTGGGCTCGTGAGTGGTGAGGACGGTTAGAACCGTCCTCACCGCTCACGAGACCCGGCTCAACGCCTGAGCGCGCTGCCCTCGCCGCGGATGGAGTGTCGCGAAAGCCACAGTGGGACATCCAACGTCGCGAAAGTGGCTTTCGCGACATGTCAGTCCGCCAGGAGCGCACCGGGTACAGGGGGTCGTGAGTGGCAAGTCGTGTTCTAACCCGAATCGCCACTCACGAGCCCCACCACGGTCCGGCGCTCACTTGCCCGTATGGGCGCACCATCGGCGGTACAACGACTCGCCCGTCCGGTCTAGAGTGCCCCTGCACTGAGCCTTGGGGAGGGCACACATGGCCGACGCGGGGAGTCCGTGGCCGCAGGAGATCCGGCTGGCGATGACCATGGTGGGCGGGGCGAGCCTCGCGGTCTGGATGGGCGGGGTCGCCACCGAGACCTCGCATCTGCTCCAGGCGTCGAGAGCGCCGGAAGCCGAGGGGCCGTACCGCGCCCTGCTCGACCTGCTCAACGCCACCATCTCGCTCGACGTGCTCACCGGCACGAGCGCGGGCGGCATCAACGCGGCGTGTCTCGGGCTGGCCGAGGCGTTCCGGTCGAGTCCGCAGGTGCTGCGCGACACGTGGATCAGCACGGGATCGCTCGACAACCTGATCCGCGACCCCGGCGAGAAGGAACCGCGTTCGCTGCTCGACGGCGACAAGGTGCTGCTCGGGGATCTCAAGGAAGCGTTGCACCGGATCACCGACAAGGCGACGGTGAAACCCGACTGCCCCGACATCACCGTGCTGCTCACCGGCACGATGATCGACGGCGAGACGACCAGGTTCGACGACGCGCTCGGAAACCTGGTGCGGGACACCGAACATCGCCTCCTGTTCCGCTTCGATGGTCCCTTATGGACGGACGACGTGGTGGGCCCGCTCGCGCTCGCGGCCCGCTCCACCGCGTCGTTCCCCGGCGCGTTCGAACTCTCCCGGATGCCGATCGGTGAGAAGACCGGCCCGCTGCATCCGGACATGACCCGCTACACCGACGTCACGCGGTCGCATTGGCTCACCGACGGCGGGGTGCTGCTGAACAAGCCGTTGCGCCCGGCGCTGAGGGAGATCTTCGAACGGCAGTCGCATTCGGACGTCCGGCGACTGCTGCTGTACGTGGTGCCGACGGCGGAACGCCAGGCCGAGCGGGTCGCGGTCGACGCCGAGCGGCCGCCGCTGCTGGGCAGCGCGATGAGCAAGGTCGTCGGCAGCGTGCTGAGCCAGACGATCAGCGCCGAACTCGAGGATCTGACCAGGCACAACGACGCCGTCGTCCGGACAAGGGGGACCCGTGTCTCCCTGGCCGCGATGGGGGTTCGAGGCGGGCCGGACACGCTGGTCGACCAGCGGCTGATGAACGACTACCGCGACCGGCGGGTGCAGGAGGACGCCACCGCGCTGGTCCGCGAGGCGACCCGCAGGCTCTCACTGTCCGATGTGGAGGATCAAGGCCGCCAGTGGGCGTCCGGCACGGCGGCGCAGCTGCGCGCGGCCGCGGCGGCCGGGTTGCGTGACGGCCTGCCGGCCGAGCCGCCGAAGGACACCTGTGAACTCGCGGACCTGGTCGCCTTCCGCACCACCGCGCTCGACGATTCGGTGGCCACCGGCCTCCAGTTGGTGAACGCGGGCTTCCGGCTCGATCCGTCGCCGGAGCAGGCGTTGCAGCTCAATCGTTGCCGCGTGCTGCTGCACGAGGCGCGGCACAAGGCCGCACGCGGGAAACGGCTCGCGAGCTGGGTCACCGAACAGGATCCGCCGACGGCCGACGTCACGCTGGCCGCCTGGATCGAAGGCCTCGCCGAGAAATGGGCCGGACTCGGCCGCTCGGAAACGCTGAAGGAGGCGTGGCCGCTCGTCGTCGCCGCGCTCCGGCAGGCGACGCCGGTTCTTTTGCCGCTGGCACAGGCGAAACCCGACACCGAGGCCGCCGACACGGTCAGCACGCTGCTGGCGTGGACCGGCCTCACCGCCGACGACAAGAGCGCCGACGATAAAACTGCCGACGCCAAGAGCGCCGTTGATGAAACCGCCGATCCGATCGTCACCTCACGGCTGGTGCGCCTGCACATCGCGACCCGGGGACTGCTCGCGCAGGCGCCGTCGGTCGACCAGCGGGTCGATCTCGTCCAGGTGAGCGCGGATTCGCGGACGCTGCTGGACATGAAGCGACGCCGTTCGTGGGACAAGCTCACCGGTATGCAGGCCGACTACTTCGGCGCGTTCTACAAGGCTTCGTGGCGCGCGAACGACTGGATGTGGGGCCGGGTCGACGGGGCGGGCTGGCTGGTCCAGTGCCTGCTCGACCCGAAACGCCTGCGGCTGCTGCGCGACGTCGTCGGGCGGGAGGCGTTCCGGACACAGGTCCGGGACACCTTCGAGAAGATCGGCTGGCGGCAGCCCGGTACCGAAGACGGACTGTCTTCGGAGGAAGCGGACGCCCTGCGCGCGCAATTGGCCGGCGAACTGGCTTTCCTCGGCCTCGACGGCGAACTCGCCGATGTGGAAGGAGAAGCAGGCCTCCCGATCAGCATGCCGGTGACGGCGATGGTGCTCGCCAGGGTCCGGCAACTGGAGATCGCGCGCGAGGAACTGCCGTGTGTCGGCCTCCACTGCGGACACGACGCGAAAACGGCCAAGGGGAACGGGAAACCGTCGGAACGGTTTAGGAAGCTCGTCGAGAACGAGCCGGAAACCGACGAGCAGACCCAGCGCGCGTTCCAGGCGTGCCAGGTCTCCGGTGAACGGTTCGAACACGAACGCGGAACGATGCTGCTGACGAAGACGCTGGTCAAGGCCGGCGCCGCCGGGCTCAACGCGGCCGCGGGGGCGACGCGGGTGCCGAAGTCGGTCCAGCCCGCCGCGACCTTCGCCAAGGCCGCCGGGCGCAGCGCGTGGTGGATCACGCGCGGCGCGGCCACCTTGCCGTCACCGTGGAACGTGCTCGCCGCGCTGATCACCGTGCTGGCCGGCTTCGTCCTGGGTGGACAGGGCGGCCCCGTCCTGGAGTGGGTCGGGGTGCCGGTCGCCGCGGGCGCCGTCGTGTTCCTGGTGATCAGCCTGATGACGTTGCGCAAGACGTGGCGGATGGTGCTCACGGTGCTCGGCGTGCTGGCGGGGGCGGCCTTGCTGTTCGCCGCGTTCCTGCCGCCGGTGCGCGACCCGCTGTTCGGCTGGCTCGGCGCCGTCGTGGCGGGCTGGCGGCGCGGCGAGGCGCCGGTCTGGTGGCTGGTCGTCTGCCTGCTGCTCGTGCTGCCCGCCATCTGGACGCCGCTCGGTTCGATCGCGGGTCGCAAGCGGCGCCGTGAATAGCGGAATCGAATGCCGAATCGCGCCCTGACCCTGCGACGAAGTGGTAACGGTTGGTATCGTCACGTGCAGTGAGACCGCAACGAAGCGGCCTTACCCACAAGTGCTGCGCTTCAAACGTTACCGTTACCTTTGTCACGTGTGTTTCGGGGTTGTTGCAGGTAGCCGCGTTGCCGCCGCCGCGCTGATCTGACCGCGCCCGATTCCTCCGGTACGTTTCTCGGACATGTCCGGAAAGCACTTGATCGAAAATCCGACCAAGGCGGACGGTGCCGCGCTCTGGAGAATCGCCCGCGATTCGAAGAAGCTCGATCTCAACACGCCTTACGCCTATTTACTGTGGTGCCACGATTTCGCCGACACCTCGGTCGTCGCGAAAGTCGACGGCACGCCGGTCGGCTTCGTGATCGGGTACCGGAAGCAGGACACCGGCTTCGTCTGGCAGGTCGCGGTCGACGCGTCCCAGCGAGGAAAAGGCCTGGCCGGAGCTCTGCTCGACGAGCTGTTCGGCCGTCTGATCGCCCAGGGCGTGCGGTACCTCGAAACGACGATCACGCCGGACAACGAGGCTTCGATCCGGTTGTTCGCCTCGTTCGCCAAGCGGTGGGACACCACCGTGGAACGCCAGGATCTGTTCTCCGCGGCGGATTTCCCGGCCGAGGAAGGAACGCATGAGCAGGAGGACCTGTACCGAATCGGTCCGCTCAGCAGTCGATAGAACGTAAATCCGGGGATCTCAGGGAGAAAGAAAACGTGATGAGCATTTTCGAGGAACTCGAATCCGAAGTACGCAGTTACAGCCGTGGCTGGCCCGTCGTGTTCGACAGGGCCCAGGGGAGCTACCTGTACGACGAAGACGGCAAGGCCTATCTCGACTTCTTCGCCGGCGCCGGCGCGCTCAACTACGGGCACAACAACCCGGCGCTGAAACGAGCGCTGATCGACTACATCGCCCGTGACGGAGTCACGCACGCGCTCGACATGTTCACCGTGGCCAAGCGCGACTTCCTCCAGACGTTCAAGGAGAAGATCCTCCGGCCGCGCGATCTCGACTACAAGGTCGTCTTCCCCGGTCCGGGTGGCGCGAACGCGGTCGAGGCCGCGCTGAAGCTCGCCCGCAAGGTGACCGGCAAGGAGTCGGTCATCAACTTCACCAACGCCTTCCACGGGATGACGCTGGGCGCCCTCTCGGTGACCGGCAACTCTATGAAGCGTGGCGGCGCGGGTGTCCCGCTGGTGCACGCCACCCCGATGCCGTACGACAACTACTTCGACGGCTCCATCCCGGACTTCCTCTACTTCGAGAAGCTGCTCGAAGACTCCGGCAGCGGCCTGAACGAGCCCGCCGCCGTCATCGTCGAAGGCGTGCAGGGCGAGGGCGGCATCAACGCCGCGCGTATCGAGTGGCTCAAGGCGCTTGACGACCTGTGCAAGAAGCACGGCATCCTGCTGATCCTCGACGACGTCCAGATGGGCTGCGGCCGCACCGGCCCGTTCTTCAGCTTCGAGGACGCGGGCATCAAGCCCGACATCGTCTGTCTCTCGAAGTCCATCGGCGGCTACGGCATCCCGATGGCGCTGACGCTGATCCGCCCGGACCTCGACGTCTGGGAGCCGGGCGAGCACAACGGCACCTTCCGCGGCATCAGCCCGGCGTTCGTCACCGCCGCCGAGGCGCTGCGCGTCTACTGGAGCGACGACGAGCTGGAGAAGTCCACCAAGGCCAAGGGCGAGCGCATCGCCGCCGCCTTCCAGGGCATCGTCGAGGCGTATCCGGACGCGAACCTGTTCGCGAAGGGCCGCGGCCTGGCCCGGGGCATCGAGTTCGCCGACGGCGACCTCGCGGGCAAGGTCTGCGCCGCCGCGTTCGAGCGCGGGCTGCTGATGGAGACCTCCGGCCCCGACGGCGAGGTCATGAAGGTCCTTCCGCCGCTCACGCTGACCGACGACGAACTCACGAAGGGCCTGTCGATCATCGACGAGGCCGTCGCCACTGTCCTGAACTGATCGCCCTCAACCAAGAACGAGAAGGAGTTTCCCCTTGCTTGTCAGAACTCTCGACGAGGTCACCGACACCGACGCCGACATCAAGACCCCGAACTGGCGCAGCAAGCGCATCGTGCTGGCCAAGGAGGGCGTCGGTTTCTCGGTGCACGAGACCACGTTGTACGCCGGGACGGTCAACGACTTCTGGTACGCGAACCACATCGAAGCGGTGTTCATCACCTCCGGTGAAGGCGAGCTCGAGAATACCGCGACCGGCGAGGTCTTCCAGCTGAAGCCGGGCACGTTGTACCTGCTCAACGACCACGACAAGCACCAGGTCAGGCCCAAGACCGAGATCAAGTGCGTATGCGTGTTCAACCCGCCCATCACCGGCCGTGAGGTCCACGACGAAAACGGCGTGTACCCGCTCGTCACCGAACCGTAGAAATCGCTCGAGGAGGCGACCGCATTGACGCTGACCGACACCCGAGTCGACGACAGTTACCCGACCCGCATCACGGGTAAGCCCGAACACCTGCCCAGGACGCACCCCACCGTCTGGGGCACCGAGGCCGACGGCCCCTTGGACGCGGCCACGCTCGCCAACCACGAAACGCGTGGTTACACCGTCGTCGACCAGTTGCTGTCGCCTGGCGAGGTCCAGACGTACTGGCAGGAACTCGTCCGCATGTCGTCGGGGGACCACCGCGACGACGAGCGCGTCATCACCGAGGCGAAGACCGGTGAGGTCCGCTCCATCTTCGACGTCCACGAGACCAGCGAGCTGATCGCGGAGCTCGTCCGCGACCCCCGTGTGCTCGACCGGGCCCGGCAGATCCTCGGCTCCGAGGTCTACGTCCACCAGAGCCGCGTCAACTACATGCCCGGCTTCAAGGGCACCGGGTTCTACTGGCACTCGGACTTCGAGACCTGGCACGCCGAGGACGGCATGCCCGTGCCGCGCGCGGTCAGCTGCTCCATCGCGCTCACCGACAACTACCCGTTCAACGGCGGGCTGATGGTGATGCCGGGTTCGCAGCGGACCTTCGTCCAATGCGCCGGGGAAACCCCGGAGGACAATTACAAGAGTTCGCTGAAAGAGCAGCGGGTCGGTGTCCCGAGCGAGGAAGACATCACCGAACTCGCCGCCGAATACGGAATCGATCAATTCACCGGACAGGCCGGTTCCGCGCTCTGGTTCGATTCGAATGTGATGCACGGTTCGTCGAACAACATCACGCCGTACCCGAGGTCGAACATCTTCGTCGTGTTCAACAGCGTCGAGAACGCCTTGCGGGAGCCGTTCGCCGCGATCGAACCGCGGCCGGCGTTCATCGCCGGCCGCGACTCGACCCCGCTGTCGCGCTGACGAAACCGCAGGTGGTGAAGGCCGTGGCGGGGCGCTTGTAGCCGTCGGTATGCGCCCTGTTACGTTGTCGCCACGGGAGGGGGCCAGTGGGCTCGCTCACGTAGATGTTGTCGACGACCGAACGGGTTCTTCGCTCGGGGTGAGCCCACCCGGACGGACGTGGACGCCGATGTCCGGCTCCGTGCCATCAGATCGGGACTGATGGCACGGAGCCTTTTTTTGATCTCGTGAGTGGTAAGGACGGTTCTAACCTGCCTTACCACTCACGAGGCTTTCGGCTTGAGGGCCTTCACGGCATGCGGCGTCGCCCAGGCTCTTCTGGTTGGCGACGTCTTCGCGAGGTAGGTTGGCTACTCCGGTAAGGGGAGATCGGGGGAGGGGCTTGTCATGGGCGAAAGCGGTTCCCCTGCCCGTTTCCAGCTTCTCGGTCCCGTGCAGCTGCTCGACGGCGAACGGCCGGTCCCCGTCGGCGGTCCCGGTGTCCGCGGTCTGCTCGCGCTGCTGGCGCTGAAGGTCAACAAGGTCGTCGCGCTCGAAGAGATCATCGACGCGCTCTGGGGTCACGACCCGCCCGCCACCGCCCGCACGATCGTCCACGGCAACGTCTCCCACCTGCGGCGCGTGCTGCGGGGTATCCAGGGTGACCATCCGCGCGGCGCCCGGATCCTCACCGCTCCGCCCGGCTATCAGCTCACCGTCGAACCCGACCGCATCGACGTCCACCACGCCCGGTCGCTGCTGGAGCGGGCTTCGGCGGAAGAGCCGGAGAAGGCGTCCGGACTGCTCGCCGAGGCCCTCGCGCTGTGGCAGGGGCCCGCGCTGGCCGGCGTGCCGGGTTCGGTCCGCGCCCCCGAACTGGAGGATCTGCGGCTCGCCGTCCACGGCGCCAGGGTCGACGCGGACCTCGAACTCGGCAGGCACGCGGAACTGATCGTCGAGCTCAGTCCGCTGGTCCGGGCGAACCCGCTCGCCGAACGCACGGCCGGTCAGCTGATGCGCGCGCTCTACCACGCCGGGCGCCGCGGCGACGCGCTCGAGCTCTACCGCACGGTGTCCCGGGCGACCCTGCGCACCCTCGGCGTCGAACCCGGCGCGGACCTGCGCTGGCTGCACGAACGCGTCCTCAACGACGACCTGCCGGTCAAGGTCGTCGCCGAACCGAAGGCCGAGGCGGCGCCCGTCCAGCAGCTGCCGCCCGCCGTGCCGAACCTCGCCGGGCGCGAGGCCGATCTGGCCTGGCTCGACGCGCTCGCCGATCGGGCCGAAGCGGGCGAGACCGCGGTCGGCGTGGTCACCGGGACCGCCGGGATCGGCAAGAGCAGCCTGGTGGTGTGGTGGGCGCATCGCGCGGTCCGCCGCTTCCCCGACGGCATCCTTTTCGCCTCGCTGCGGGGTTTCGACCCGCATCACCCGCCGCTCGAGCCCGCGGACCTGCTCACCCAGTTCCTGCTCGGGCTCGGCGTCCCGGCCGAGGGCGTCCCGGAACAGGTCCACGAACGCGTCGCCCTCTACCGTTCGATGATCGCCGGCCGCAGGATGCTGGTGATCCTCGACAACGCCCGCTCGGCCGAGCAGGTCCGGCCGTTGCTGCCGCCCGGCTCGCGGTCGATGACGCTGGTGACCAGCCGTTCCAGGCTCGACGGGCTGGCCGTGTCCAACGCCGCCAGACTGCGGGTGCTCGGCACGCTCGCGCCCGGTGACGCCGTCCGGCTGATCGAGGAACTCGCCGGGCCCGCCGGATTCGACCTCAACCACGCGCTCGCCCGGCTCTGCGGTTACCTCCCGCTCGCGCTGCGGATCGCGGGCGCCCGGCTCGCCGCCAGCGCGCAGTGGTCCGCGCAGGACCTGGTCGCCGAACTCGGCAACGAACGGACCAGGCTGGCCGCGCTCGACGTCGACGGCCCGGACGACGGGGTCCGCGCGGCGTTCGACGTCTCGTTCCGGGGACTGCCGCCCGAGGTCGCGAACACGTTCCTGCGGCTCGGCGTGGTCCAGTGCGTTTCGGCCGGTTCGCATCTGACGGCCGCGATCGGCGGGATCACCGTCGCCGAGGCGCGGCGGCATCTGCGGGTGCTCGCCGCGCACAACCTGCTCGCCGAAACCGGCCGCGACTCCTTCGCCCCGCACGACCTCGTCCGCCTGTTCCTCCGCGAACTGGCGGAGAACGAACTCGACGAGGCCGAGCGGGAGGACGTCCTGTCACGCTCGGTGCGGTTCTACCAGGCCGTCGCAGACCGGGCCCGGCGCAAGATGCTACGGATCGTCGACCCCCTCGACTTCACCGACGTGCTGAGCGACGCGCAGACACCGCCGATCGGTTCCTTCGACGAAGCGCAGGACTGGTTCACCGCCGAATGGGAGAACCTCCTCGAAGTCCTCGAAGCCGCCCGCGCCGGCGGACGCCACGACGACGTCTGGCGGCTGGCGAGGGTCGCGCACACCTATCGCGCGGTGTACCCGCTGCTGGACGAGTGGACGCGCTTGGTCGAGATCGGACTGGAGGCCGCCGAACGGTCCGGCGACGTGCTCGGCCGGTGCTGGATGCTGATCTCGCGCTGCGCCATCGCGCTCACCTTCGAGCTGCCGCAGGGATGCCTCGCCGACGCCGAACGCGCGCTGGAACTCGCGAGCGCGATCGGCGACAACCGGCTGATGGTCTCGGCGAACATCCACCTCGGCTCCGCGCTGACCCTGCTCGGCCGGTACGACGAGGCCATCAAGACGTTGCGGCGGGCGGTCGAGGAGACCGACCGGACCGGCGACCTCGAACTGCGCGGGCAGGCGCTCAACAACTGCGCCGAGGCCGAGAAGCGGGCCGGGCGGTTCATCGACGCGATCGGGCACCAGGTCGCCTCGCTGGAGATCGACCGGACCCTCGGCGACGAAAGCTACGTCGTCGTCTCGCTGAACAATCTGGCCGAATTGAGCATGAGGATCGGCGAACTCGCGGCTGCCGAGCGGTATGTCTGGGAGGCCGTGGACTTGACGATCAGCAGGCGGTTCGTCCTCCAGGAGGGTGTACTGAGGTTGACGCTGGGCAGGGTGCTGCGGGCCGCGTCGGATGTGGACGGTGCCCGCGAGCAGTTCGGGCTCGCGCTGAAGATCCTCGCGGACGCCAATCCGAAGCTCGCCGGACTCGTCCGTGCGGAACTCACGGGCCTCGGCGAACGTCCGTGAGTGATCCTTAGCGGATTCTTAGTGGCCTCGCCGCTCACGCGCGTAGGGTCCCGTTCAGCGTCGATCGAGCCCTAGGGGAGGGGCGTGCGGTAGTGATCGGCGCTCGGGCGGGCCCTTTCCGGGGCCGTCTGAAGAGCCGCCAGGAGCGGCTCGTGGCGGTCCGGCCGGTGGAGGTGGGGGCGATACCGGCCGGCCGCCAGGCGGCGCCTCGCGATTCGGCACCGGATTGCGATGGTTGCACGCGCAAGTACCGCAACCTGGTGCCGAATCGCGCTGGGGCGTGGTGCGTCAGCCGGTGCCGGCGGTGCACAAAGCGATGGTCTGGCCCTTGTTCTCCGCCACCTTCTGGCCGTTGACCAGGATCGTGCAGGCGATCTGGTTGCTGACCGACGAGTTCCGGGTGTCGGCGGTGACGGTGAGCAGGTAGTCGCCCGAATTGAAGGACGCAGTGCCGCGCCATTCGTCGGTGCTGGCCGGGGTCGTCTCGGTCCGCTGGTCGTTGAGCGAGCCGAACCGGATGGTCGCTCCGCCGGAGGCGCTGACGACGAACTCGACGGTGTTCTTGTCGCCGGCGACCGCCGGGATGTGCAGTCCCGACTCGCCGGTGGCGAAGAAACTGGTGTAGACCAGTAACCCGCCGGCGGACAGCAGTCCGGCGATCGAAAGCGCGAGCCCCGCGATCCCCATTCCCTTCTTGTCCGCTTCGCCCTTCTTGATTTTGGTCAAACCGATCACGGAAAGAGTCATTCCGATTACGGCGAGCGGCCACGCGGCGATGCCCGCGACCGGGACGAAGGCGACCCCGAGTGCCGCCACGCCGACCAGGAAACCTGCGATGACCAGGCCGTTCTTGGGTTTGCGGTGCCGTGTTCCGTGCGCGGCGAACCCAGGGCCGTAGCGGGTGGCAGGCGGGTGCGGGAGAGGTGGATCGGTCGGCATACATGCCCTTTCGGAGGCTTCCGTCCGAAGACGTTAACCCATCGTTCGGGGTAATGGCCGAAATTGTTACCTGCCGGAAAAAGTCACTATTCAACGATGATCAAGCGGTCACCGACATTTTCTGACGAGAATTGTGGTACCGCCGAAATGTCGGAAACCCGATCACTGATCGAACAGGCTGACTTCCGGGGTGATCTCCAGCAGTTCGTGCACCGGGCGGCCGCGGCGGCCGTCGATGGTCGTGGTGCGCACGACGCGCAACCGCGCGGTCACCGGCCGGTCCAGGTTCTCCTTGATCTCGTCGAGCAGATCCGGCGCGACCGCGCCCTGGATCGTGCCGCCCGATTCGCGTTCGAGGTAGAAGATCCGGCGCCGGGTGCGGACACCGTCCAGCCTGCCGCTGACCGTCTCGTAGCCGACGGCCTCCCGCGACTCGCGCAGACTCCCGGACAGGATCCTCGCCTGCTCGGTGGTCATGCTGCGGGTCAGTTCGTCGCCCGCGGTCGGGGTCAGCGCCATGCCGATCCCGGCGTGTTTGCTGACCGCGTTGACTATGTCGCTGACCGCGTTGCGGACGGTGTCGCGCTGCAGCAGCACCGCGTCCAGCGCGCCGTCGTCGGAGCCGTTGGCCGGCAGGAAGTCGCACAGTTCCTTGACCGCGCGTTCGGACAGCGACTCGATGCCGTCGTGGATGAGCGCGTCGTCGAGCGCCGGTTCGGGGAAGCCGAAGAAGATCGCGTTGCCCGCCTGGCCACGCTGGATCAGCGGCGCCTTCTCCCGGTCCGCGGGCTGGACGAAGGTCACCTCGCCCGACGGGTTGCGGATGATGTGCCCGATCTTCGCCGTCGCGTCCTGCAACGCGCGGCTGATGTCGGAGAAGGTGTACGCGTCCAGATGCGATTCGCCGAGCACGGACACGCGAAGCAGCGGCGAACGCGACGTCCGCTCGAACTTCGCGTACGCGGCCATCGCCGACGCGCGGGCGAGGTCGTCGAGCCAGGTGCCGCCGGGGATCTCGTCGGCGATACGCCGGAATTCGTTCCTCACCAGATCACTTCCGGAATTCCCCTGCCACCAGATGCCCACACTTCCTCCCAGATCTCCTCGTCGCCGGGGCGGCAGAGGAAACCGTCGAGCATGCCGCCGACGGGCTGGACCTGGTCGAGATACATGGCGGGCTGGCCGACGATGACCCCGCGCAACGTCAGCAGCCCGTACAGCGCCGAGCGGCCCGCGTCGTCGAGCCGTTTGAGCGCGCCCCATTCGTCCGGGATCAGCACCACGTCGAGTCCTTGCGGCGCGTGCGGGGTCCTCGCGGTCAGAGCACCGCCGATCCACGCGCGGCCGGTCGGCATGATCCGCCGGGCGACGCCCAGGTAACTGTTCAGGGCGCTGAACAGGATTTCACGGTCGTTCTGGTGCGGCGCGTCGAAGACCAGCCGCTCGTAGACATCGGCCAGATCGGCGGGATGGCGGCCCGGAGGCAGCAGGTTGTGCGGCGTCCAATAGGGGAGCGCCAATCGGAGCCTCCTTCGTGTGCCGGAGCTCTCGATCGAAGAAACGTACCCGGCGTCACGCTCACAGTGCGTAGCCGAATTTACCAGGCGGGTGTTAGCTGCCCTGCCCCGGCCGGTGCTCGGGTGTGCGCCCGGCGGGCGGCCAGTCGTCGTCACTCGGCCAGACCGGTTCGGGTTCCTGCCCGCCCTCGCCGTTGCGGGCGGCAGGTTCCGGCTGGTCCGGGTGGTGGGCCCGCACCGGTTCCGGCGTCAGCTGACCCTCGCGGTGACCTTCCGCCTCCTGGTCGTACGGCTCGTCGTCGTCCTCGATCCGCGCGGGCGGGAGGAACTGCGTCCGTTCGGTGGAGAGCAGCTCGGGCACGGGTTCGGGGTCCGGCTCGGCGGGAACCGCGATCGCGTGCTCCGGTTCGCGGGCCGCCGGTTCCCCGGCAGGCCGCTCACGTCGTTCGCCGCGCATCAGCAGCCAGGTGACACCGCAGCCGAAGGCGAACGAGATGAGCAGCCAGAGCCAGATCTGCCCGAAGAGCCAGAGCATCAGGCCATCACCTCTGTTCTGCCGTGATGTCGACGCGGCGGCCCTCGCCGCTCGCGCCGTCGGAGTTCCTGCGCTGGGTGGAGTACGCCTGGTCGCGTCCGACCCCGTTGCGCTCCAGCAGCCGCTCCACCGTCAGCGCCCGGTTCAGTGAAAGCTTCCTGTCCGAACCGGTCGCCACCTGCCCGGTGATCCTGAACCGCAGTGCGCGGGGTGCGTCCGTGAGCAGCTTCGCGATCTCCAGCGCGCCGCGTTCGCCGTCCGCGGTGAGTTCGGTGGTGTCCGGTTCGAACGTGATCGGCGTGGCCGCCAGCAGGCGGTCGATCTCGGCCTGGAACCCGGCCTTGTCCGTCGGCTTGGCCGGAGTCGGCGTGGGGGTGGGCGACGGGCTCGGCGGAGACGGCGGGCTCGACGGCTCGCCGCTGGTCGTCACCGGGCCCGCGGGCGGGGCGGTGTCGCCGGAGATCTCGACCGTCCGGACCCCGTCGATCCGCTGGATGGCGTCCATCGCCTGCGCGGCCTTGTCCGGCGGGAAACCGGTGAGGTTCGCGTCGCGGCCGGAGAAACTCACCTGGCCGCCGGAGACGCCGACGTCGGCGAGGGCGTTCTTCGCGCGCGCCGTCAGCTCGGCCTCTATGTCGTCCGAGGCCGACCAGACGGTGATCGCCGTCAAGGCGAGCGTGACCAGCAGCGCTGTAGGCAGCAAGCGGCTCCAGCGTGTACCGGGCATGAAGGGACTCTAAGCCGCGTACGGCCGGTTAGCGAACCGGCGCCGACCTGGGCGTAACCCGTTCGGGTGACGTCCCGAACGACCGAAGGGGCCCTTCCCCGCATCCGATGCGGTGAAGGGCCCCTTCGCGGCGCCAGATGAGGGGAAAGTCCCCTTCAGCTCGCGTGGTGGTGGATCTCCCGCAGTTGCTCGGCCTGGACGGAGACGCCCGCCGGCTCGATCTGCTCCAACGGGAGCAGCGGTGCGAGTTCAGGGCGCTTCGGGGACAGGCCGTCGCCCATGGACTCGCCCTTGAGCTGACGCCGGATCCACGGCAGCAGGTGCGCTTTCGTCCACTCGAGGTCCGAGCGGCGGGAGGTGATCCAGGTGCTCGGCTCCTCGGACGCCGGCCACGGCTCACGCCAGTCGTCGGCGACCGGGACGCCGAGGACCTCGGCCGCGCGCAGCGCGATCCGCCGGTGGGCCTCGGGGGTGAAGTGCAGCCGGTCGTCGCTCCAGGCGCGGCGGTCGTGCAACGGGGCCATCGCCCACATGTCGACCATCTTGGCGCCGTGCCGGTCGGCGATCGCCCACAGATGCGCGTTGTAGATGCCGACCTTCCCCCTCAGGACGTGCATCACGGACAGGTACTTGGTGTCCGGACCGTTGAAGATGAGCACCGGGATCCCGGCCTCGCGCAGCTTGGCGACCCCCGCCTCCAGCCGCGCGGCGACGGCGTCCACGTCCGCGCCGGGCACGATGATGTCGTTGCCGCCCGCGCACAGAGTGACCAGGTCGGGCTTCACCGCGAGGGCGATCGGGAGCTGTTCTTCGAGGATCTCGTCGAGCATCTTCCCGCGGAGGGCGAGGTTCGCGTACTGGAAGTCGGGCCTGCCTTCGGCCAGGATCTCCGCCAGCCTGTCCGCCCAGCCTCTGAAGGTGCCGTCGGGCAGGTCGTCGTTGAGTCCTTCGGTGAAGCTGTCACCGATCGCCACATAGCTGTCGAATCCGTACACGTTGGGTCCCCTTCCGTCCGTGTGCCCCCGGTGGTACTTGTACACCACAACTAACAGCTGAGAGCGCCCCTGCAATCCCACCTGGCCGAAACCCATGGCTCAGCCCGTTGACACAGTCTCTTATTCTCTCGGACGTCCATGCATCTCCATTATCGGGATGTACACTCCTGTGCTGCGAAGATTCCCCTCAAGTGGACGTAAACCGGACACGGTATGTGGCGAACGTCTCCCCGCCCGGGTGTTCGGGCTCATGGATCCGGCAGGCTGTAAGGGTGACCTCACGACCCCCGCGCGAGTCGCTCGCCCAGATCCTCGGCGGGCGACGTGGCGCCATCGACGCGAGCATCCCGCCCGCGGCCTTCGTCCTGGGCTGGCTGATCGCCGGCCAGTCGATCGCCTGGGGCGCCGGGGTGGCCATCGGGGTGGCCGTGCTGCTCGGCGTGTACCGCGTCGCGCGCGGTGACAAGGCCCGCGCGGTCGTGGTGAGCCTCGCCGCGGTGATCGCCGCCGCGCTGATCGCCCTGCACACGGGCCGCGCCGAAGACTTCTTCCTCATCCAGCTGCTGTCCAATGTGGCCAGCGCGCTGCTGTGGGCGGCCAGCATCGTGGTCCGGTGGCCGTTGCTCGGCGTCGTGGTCGGGCTCGTCATCGGGCAGAAGACCCGCTGGCGTCGCGATCCCGCGCTGCTGGGCGCGTATTCGCGGGCGAGCTGGGTGTGGGTCTTCCTGCAGTACACGCTGCGGGTCGTCGTGTACGGCTCGCTGTGGTGGAGCGGGCAGGTGGTCGCGCTCGGCATCGCGCGGACGGTGCTGTCCTGGCCGCTGGTCGCGGTGACGGTCGCCGTGAGCGGCTGGGTGCTGTACCGCGCGCTGCCGCCGGAGCATCCCGGTCTGCGGGTCCTGGAAGAAAACGAAGATCCCTCGGATTCCGAGCCCGGTGGGCTGCCCAGGACATAAGGCGGCCCCCGGCGAGGGGGGAGGGTCCGGGGGCCGGGTCCTACGGTACCCGGAGTTCGGCCCCGGAGTCGATGGTTTGGTCTTTTAGGGGTCGTTTTCGGTGTTTTTCCAGGATGGCACCGGCCGTGGCGCCCCTTCCCCGTACGCGTCGACGGCGGCGAGCCACGCGGCGCCGAGTACGCCGTCGGTGCTGGTCAGGACCTCGAGCCCGGCCAGTGCGGCGCGGACTTTCGCCCCGACCGGGCCGTCCGGCGACAACACGCCCCCCACCAGGACGATCGGTGTGGTCTCGCCGGGATCCCGTGCGGTCATGACATTCGTCACCAGGAGAGCGGCCGCGCGGGTGGTGATCTCGTCCGCCGCCGGGTCGTCTTCGCGGTAGGCCTCGCTGACGAACGGGGCGAACCTGGCGAGCCGGATCGGCGCTTCGGCGTTGGCGCTCGTGATGAGCGCGCGCCGCAGCGGTGCCCTGTCGCTCGCGGGGTCCACTGCGGACGGTCCGAGCGCTTCGGTGAGCACGGCGCGCGCGAGCGGGCCGAGTTCGCCGCCGCGGCCCAGCGCATCCAAAGTGGAGCGAACGGCTTCACGGCCGAGCCAGTAGGCCGAACCTTCGTCACCGAGCAACCAGCCGTAGCCGCCTACGGTGGAAACCATCCGCCTGCCGCGGACCCGGCCGGCGATCGATCCGGTGCCCGCCACGAGTACCGAACCGTCCGGCGCCGAAGTCGCCGACGCGTAGGCGACCTCGGGGTCGGGGACCGTCCGCACCGTACCGATCCCCGCGTCCCTCCAAGCGGCCTCGAAGATCTCCGCGACAGCGGGATCACTCAGCTTGCTGACGCCCGCCATGCCGACGACGCACGCCGCTGTCGCGGCCGGGTCGAGCCTGCCCAGCGCGCCGGTGATCGCGCTCGCGATCCGCGCCGCGGCCACATGCGGCGGATGGGAGTTGGGATTCGCCCCACCCGCGTGCCCGGTGCCGAGGACGGCGCCGGAGGCGTCGACGACGATCGCTCGCGTCGACGTGCCTCCGGCGTCCACACCTACACAGTGCCCTCCGCCGCCTCCGCAGGGGAGAGTACGTCGGCGGTGACTCACCGGGTCTTGGTCACCTTGAGCAGCCCGCGCGGGCTGTCCGGGTCACCGCCGCGCGCCAGCGAAAGGCCGAGCGCGATCCGCTGGATGGGCAGGATCTCCAGGATCGGGGCGACCTCCTCGGCGGAAGGCGCGACACCGATCCGCAGCGCCGCGGGGACGTCGGCCGAAGCGGAGCCCACCGCGAGCACATCCGCGCCACGCTTGCCGACGGCCTCGAGGACCTCTTGCATCGCGCCCACTCCGTGTCCCTGGCTCGTCACGGCGAGCACGGCGGTCTCACCGTCGACCGCGGCGACCGGGCCGTGCAACAGATCCGCGCCGCTGTACGCGCGGGCCGCGAGGTAGCTGGTTTCCGCCAGCTTCAAGGAACCTTCCAGCGCCGTGGCGTAGGAGTAGCCGCGGCCGGTGGTGAGCACCCGGTCGACGAAGCGGTACCGGTCCACCGCGCGCTGCACGCCTTCGACGGAGCCGTCGAGGGTCTGCTGTGCGAGCTCGCCCAGCTTCTCCGCGTCCTCGCCCTTGCCGCCGCGGACCGCGTCGATCAGAAGGTAAAGCGAAAGCAAGGTGGCCGAGTACGTCTTGGTGGCGGCCACGGCCTTTTCCAGTCCCGCGCCGATGTCGACGCCGAGTTCGGCGGCGGCGCGCAGCGGCGAGGACGGGGTGTTGGTGACCGAGACGGTCAGCGCTCCCTGGCGACGCGCGGTTTCGGTGACCTCGATGAGATCCGGGGAGCCACCGCTTTGGCTTACTGTGATGAAGAGAACGTCCCGCAGATCGGGACGGGCGCCGTACAGAGTCGCGGTGGAGGGCGAGACGAGACCGCAGGGGAGACCGAGGAGTACTTCGATCAGGTACTTCGCATACAGGGCGGCGTGGTCGCTGGAGCCGCGGGCGGCGAGCAGTGCGAACCTGGGCGGGCGCTTGGAGATGGCTTCGGCCACCTCGGCGATTTCGGCCTGTCGCTCCACGATTCCTGCCAGAATGGCGGGTTGCTGGGAGATCTCCGCGGCCATGTGCTCGCCGGGGCGCTGTTCGGTCATCTCGTTCCCTTCCACCGGGACGTACTTCGTCCCCCGAGTAGGTCTAGACCAATGCTAGCCCGAATGGACGTTTGTGGTGAAGGGTACGTTTCTTAGCGGGGACGGTGCGCGTTCGAGTGGGAAGGCTTAGGGAGTCGGTCATGTTGGAGACAACCACCGCGAGTGAGGCGGGCGCTACGGCAGGGATGCGCGGGCAGCGCGAACCCAAGTACTGGGCGCTGAAACAGCATTTGCTCGATCTGCTCGACGCGTTGCCGCCGGGCTCGCCGATTCCGACGGAACGGGCACTGGCGGGAGAATTCACCGTTTCGCGCACCACGGTCCGGCAGGCGCTCGCAGACCTCACCGCGGAGGGCAGGCTCCACCGCGTGCAGGGCAAGGGCACCTTCGCCGCCGAGCCGAAACTCGCGCAACGCCTGCAGTTGTCGTCCTACACCGAGGACATGCGCAAGCAGGGCCTCAAACCGTCGTCCAAGCTCCTGGAGATCGACGAACTGCCGGTCGAAGCCGATCTGGCGAAACTGCTCGGAATCCGGGTCGGCGCGAAGATTCTTCGCCTTCGCCGTCTCCGGCTGGCCGATTCGCAGCCGATGGCGCTCGAGACCACGCATCTCCCACTCGGTCGTTTCCGTGGTTTGCGCAAACACGTTTCCGCAGGTGGCTCGCTGTACGCCGTGCTGAGGGAGCACTACGGCGTCGAGCTGGAAAGGGCCGAGGAAACGATCGAGACCGCCCTCGCCGGACCCCACGAAGCGGAGATGCTCGGCGCCGACGTCGGAATGCCGATGTTGCTCCTTTCGAGGCATTCCTTCGCCACCGACGGAAAACCGGTCGAGTTCGCCAGGGCGATCTACCGCGGTGATCGTTACAAGTTCGTCACGACACTACTTCCCTGACGAGTCAGGTAATTCCGGGAAAGATCGCTTTCCCGGAATTCATGCCGATTTCGCGGTGGCCCGGTTCCGGTCGTCGTGATTCAGTCGTCCCATGACTGACACGGCGGCGGGGATTCGGTGGGGGACGCCGGTGGCGCGCGGCGTGCTCGCCACGACCATCGTGGGCTCGGGCATGGCGATGCTCGACGGGACGATCATCAACGTCGCGCTCCCCAGGATCGGCGAAGAACTCGAAGCGTCCGTCGCGGGCCTTCAATGGATCCTCGACGGCTACCTGCTCGCACTCGCCGCGCTCATCCTCGTCGCCGGATCGCTCGGCGACCGCTACGGCCGCCGCCGCATGTTCGTCGTCGGCGTCGTCTGGTTCGGCGCCGCCTCCGGGCTGTGCGCCGCCGCGACGACGACCGAGATGCTCGTCGCGACACGGATCCTCCAGGGCATCGGGGGAGCTTTGCTCACGCCCGGCTCGCTCGCGATCCTCCAAGCGTCCTTCGCCCACGACGACCGGGCCCGCGCGATCGGCGCCTGGTCCGGCCTCGGCGGGATCGCGGCGGCGGTCGGCCCGCTGCTCGGCGGCGTCCTCGTGCAGGTGTGGTCGTGGCGGTTGGCGTTCCTGATCAACCTGCCGCTGGCCGTCGTCTGCGTCCTGCTCGCCCGGCGCTACGTGCCCGAGTCCCGCGACGAGGAGGCGACCGGGCATCCCGACTTCCTCGCGGCCGCCGTCGGCGCGATCGGGCTGGCAGGGCTGACCGGCGCGCTGGTCGAAGCGCCAGGACGCGGCCTCGGTGATGCCGTCGTCCTGGTCGCCATCGTGCTCGGCGTCGCGGGGCTGGGAGCGTTCCTGGTGATCCAGCATCGCTCGGCCGACCCGCTGGTGCCCCCGAAACTGTTCCGCGACCGGACGTTCAGCCTCGCCAACGCGTTGACCTTCGTCGTCTACGCGGCACTCGGCGGCGTGATGATGCTGATGGTCATGCAGTTGCAGGTGTCGCTGGGCTATTCGCCGACCGCCGCCGGACTCGCCGGGCTGCCGATCACCGTCATCATGCTGCTGTTCTCCGGCCGGTCGGGCGCGCTCGCGCAGAAGATCGGGCCGCGCACGCAACTGGTCGCCGGTCCGATCCTGGTCGGCGCCGGAATGCTCCTGTTGATGCGCGTCGGGCCGGGATCTTCGTATCTGGGATCGGTGCTGCCCGCCGTCGTCGTGTTCGGTGCCGGGCTGGCGACGGTCGTCGCGCCGGTGACCGCGACGGTGCTGGCCGCCGCGCCGGACCGGTACGCCGGGGTCGCCTCCGGGGTCAACAACGCCATCGCCCGGTCCGGTGGCCTGCTCGCGATCGCCGTGCTGCCCGCCGTCGCCGGACTGTCCGGCGCCGCCTACACCGATCCGGTGGCGCTGACGGCGGGCTGGCGGACGGCGTTGCTGGTGTGCGCGGCGCTGGCGATCGGGGGCGGGCTGATCGCGCTCGGCATCCACAACGGTGTCCTCGACACGCCTTCCGCGAATGACACCACGGACACCGGCGAGTCGCCGCACCCCGGTGAATGTCTCCACTGCGGGGTCGACTCGCCGCCGACGCACGTCCGGCCGGCCGGGCACGCGAGCTAGGCCCCCGATCACGCGTGTCCAGACACGGAACTCGCGTGCTTGAAGGCGGAACTCGCGTGATCCGGCTGCAAGCACACGAGATCCGGCTTCAGTCACGCGAGATCCGGCGAACCCGCCACGTCAAGCCAGCAGATCGGCCAGCGTCGCCGGGTCGAGGTTGCCGCCCGAAACGACCGAAACGACCTTGCCCGGAGGCAGCGCGTCGCGGTGGGAGAGGAACGCGGCGGTCGCGGTGGCGCCGCTCGGCTCGGCGACCAGCCGGGCACGGTGCGCCAGTGTCCGGACGGCCTCCCGGATCTCCTCCTCCGAAACGGTGATGACGTCGTCCAGTACCGCCTGGAGGTGGGCGAAGGTCAGGTCCGACGGCTGGGCGCGCAGGCCGTCGGCGCTAGTCCGCGCCCGCAGGTCCATCGGCCACTCGATCCGCCTGCCCGCGCGCAGGCCCTCGGCGGTGTCGCCCGCCAGTTCCGGCTCGACGCCGACGACCTTCGCGCCGGGGAGCAGCGCCTTGATCGCCGTGCCGACTCCCGAGGCCAGCCCGCCGCCGCTGAGCGGGACGAGCACGACACCGGCGTCCGGCAGGTCTTCGGTGATCTCCAGGCCGACGGTGCCCTGTCCGGCGATGACGTCGCGGTGGTCGAACGGCGGGATCATGGTGAGCCGCCGTTCGTCGGCGACGGCGAGCGCGGAGGACTCCTGGGCGTCGATCGGGACCTCGATGACTTCGGCGCCGAGCGCCTTGGTGGCTTCGACCTTGGCGCGCGGGGCGACGTCCGGGATGAGGATCACCGCGGGAATCCCGAATCGCTTCGCCGAGTACGCGACCGCTTGCGCGTGGTTGCCGCTGGAAAACGCTACGACGCCTCGAGCGCGCTGATCTTCGTCCAGTGCGGCGATCGCGTTGTAGGCGCCGCGCACCTTGAAGGCGCCGATCGGCTGAAGGCTTTCCGGTTTGAGCCACAACGGCGCCCATGCTTGTTCCAGTAACGGTGTGCGCACCGCGACGCCTTCGACACGGCTCGCCGCGTCGCGGATTTCCTCGATCGATACCAGGTCCATACGGCCGATTATGTCAAGGAGTTGCGAACCGTGGACAGTCCTTTTTGGACGGACGACGTGGCGCTCCTCACGCGCGGACAACGAAGGGAGCATCCCGTGCGCCTTATTCGTTAGGACGGGTGAGGACCGACTAGCTGCAGAACAGGATCATGACCAAGGCGACCTCGGAAAAGACCGAAAAGACGGAAAAGCAGGGCCGGATCATCCAGGTGACCGCGGCCGCGATGGCCGCGATCACCGCGGCACTGCTGGGTTCCACGCTCGGCGTGGCCGGGACGGTGGCGGGCGCCGGGCTGGCGAGTGTGATCACGACACTCGGCGGCGAGCTGTACCTGCGTTCGCTTCAGCGGACGAAGGACGCGGCGCTGAAGGCACGAGTGGTGCTGACCGTGCCGGGACGGCGCCGGGTGCTCGACGTGGGCGAGCAGGAGACCGTCCGGTTGAAGCCGTCCGAGGACGAAGAGAAGCCGTCCGGGCGGAAGTTCAAACCGCGCTGGGCGGTGATCGCCGGCGTCAGCGTGGTGGCCTTCGCGGTGGCGCTCGTCGCGATCACCGGCTTCGAGGGCGCGACCGGGAAGACCTTCGGCGGCGGAACCGGGACGACCATAGGGAAGATCATCGGCGGCGGACAGGCCCAGGAGCGGCAGGAGAAGCACGACACCCCGCCGGCGACGTCGCCTTCGGAGACTCAGGACAACCAGCCCGAGACGACGCCGTCGACCACGCCGACCCCGTCGACGACGTCAACGGCTCCCACGACCACGCAGGCGCCGCCGACGACGCCGTCCACGACGCCTTCGACGTCCCAGGCGCCCCCGACCACGCCCTCCGCTCCCGCCTCGAACACCCCCGTGCCCTGACCCTCTCCGCAATTCGGCACCTGGTTGCGGTAGTTCGCATCCCCGACTACCGCAACCAGGTGCCGAATTGCGTCAGGAGAGGGCGGCGCGAAGCGTGCGAGCGGCCGCTTCGGGGTCTTCGGCCTCGGTGATCGCCCGGACGACGACGATCCGCGACGCCCCCGCGTCCAGCACCTCGGGCAGCCGCTCGGTGTCGATCCCGCCGATCGCGAACCACGGCCGCGTCGTCCCGGACGCGGCCGTCGAGCGCACCAGGTCGAGTCCCGGAGCGGACCGTCCCGGCTTCGTCGGGGTCGGCCAGCACGGGCCGGTGCAGAAGTAATCCACGCCGGGTTCTTCGGCGGCGGCCTCGGCCTGTTCGGCCGAATGGGTGGACCGGCCGATCACCACGTCGTCCCCCAGCACGCGGCGCGCCAGCGGCACCGGGATGTCGTCCTGGCCCAGGTGCAGCACGTGCGCGCCGACGGCGAGCGCGACGTCCGCGCGGTCGTTCACCGCCAGCAGCTTGTCGTGCTTTTCGCACGCCTCGGCCAGCACTTCCAGGGCGGCGATCTCGTGTTTCGCCTCGATCGGGGCGCCGCCGGTCTTGTCCCTCAGCTGGATGATGTCGACGCCGCCGGCCAGCGCCGCGTCGGCGAATTCGGCGAGATCGCCGCGGCCGGACCGGGCGTCGGTGCAGAGGTACAGGCGGGCGTCCGCGAGCCGGGCGCGGATCAGCGAACCAGACAGGGTGGGCATGGCGGCGACGGTACCCGCGCGCTACGGTGGGGTGGTCCGCACGGGAGCCCGAGGACGGGCTGAGAGGGAGCCGGGACCGCTCCGACCGTGGAACCTGATCCGGGTCATGCCGGCGCAGGGAGCGTGCGTCTTTGAATGACACAAGCATGGCAGAACTTTCCGTGGTCGGCGGCGGGGTCATCGGCCTCTCGGTCGCTTGGCGCGCGTCCGCGCGCGGTCATCGCGTCACCGTGTACGACCCCGAGCCGGGGCGCGGCGCGTCGTGGCTCGCGGGCGGCATGCTCGCGCCGGTCACCGAGGCCTGGCCCGGCGAGGAGGACGTCCTCACCCTCGGCGAAGCGTCGCTGCGGCGCTGGCCGGATTTCGCCCGTGAGCTGGCCGAGGAGGGCGTCGATCCGGGTCTTTCGCCGCACGGCACGCTCGTCGCCGCGTTGGACAGCGCCGACGCGGGCAACCTCGAAATGCTCGCCGTGTACCTCACCGAACTCGGCCGTGAGGTCGAGCGGCTGACCGGCCGCGAGGCCCGCCGCGCCGAACCCGGTCTCGCCGGATCCGTCCGAAGTGGACTCCTGGTGCCCGGCGATCTGGCCGTGGACAACCGAAGGCTGCTGCACGCGCTCGAACACGCCTGCGGCCTGCACGGCGTCGAGTTCCGCCACGAGACGGTGACCGATCTCGAAGATCTCGAAGGCGGCGTCGTCCTCGCCGCGGGGGCCTGGACCGGACGGCTGCACCCCGCGCTCGCCGGCGCTGTCCGGCCGCTGAAGGGCGAGATCCTCCGCCTGCGGCCGCGACGGGGTTGCCTGCCGCCACCGAAGAGGACGGTCCGCGCGATGGTCGAGGGCCGCCCGATCTATCTCGTCCCTCGTGACGACGGTCAGCTCGTGCTCGGCGCGACCCAGTACGAGGCCGGTTTCGACGAGACCGTCACCGTCCGAGGCGTGCGTGAGCTGCTCGAAGGCGCGGAGCGCGTCTTTCCGGGCATCGCCGAGTACGAACTCGTCGAGACCGCCGCCGGGCTTCGCGCGGCGAGTGTCGACACGATGCCCTTCATCGGTGAGCTGGGCGAAGGCGTCTTCGCCGCGACAGGTCACCATCGCAACGGTCTCCTGATGGCCCCGGTCACCGCGGACGCCGCGGTCGCCTGGCTGGAGGGCGGGCCGTTGCCGGACGAGGTCGTGGCGGCGGCGCCGTCGCGGCGAAGCGAGGAGCGGGTGTGATGGAGATCCAGGTCAACGGCCAGTGGCGCGAATTCCCCGACGGGACCACCGTCGAAGGCGTGCTGGAGGCGCTGGGCACGGCGACACAGGGCGTCGCGGTCGCGGTGGACGGCGTTGTCGTCCGGCGCGGCGAATGGCCGGAAGCGGTGGTGCGCAAGGGCGCCAGCGTCGACATCCTCACGGCTGTGCAAGGAGGCTGACATGAATGGTGACGACCTCGTGATCGGCGAGCACAAACTCTCGTCGCGGCTGATCATCGGCACCGGCGGCGCGGCCAACCTCGCCGTGCTGGAACGCGCGCTGGTGGCGTCCGGTACGGAACTGACCACCGTCGCGATGCGCAAGGCCGACGCCGAAGGCGGCTCCGGCGTCCTCGAACTGCTCAGGCGGCTCGGCATCCGCCTGCTGCCCAACACCGCCGGTTGCCGGACGGCCGCCGAAGCCGTCCTCACCGCCCAGCTCGCCCGCGAAGCGCTCGAAACCGGCCTCGTCAAGCTGGAGGTCCACGCCGACGACCGCACGCTGCTGCCGGACCCGTTCGAGACCCTCGAAGCGGCCGAACGGCTCGCCGCGGACGGCTTCACCGTGCTCGCGTACACCAACGACGACCCGGTACTGGCGCTGCGGCTGGAAGAGGCGGGCTGTGCGGCGGTGATGCCGCTCGGCGCGCCCATCGGTACCGGTCTCGGCATCCGGAACCCGCACAACATCGAGCTGATCGTGTCGCGCGCCGGAGTCCCGGTGATCCTCGACGCCGGTATCGGCACGGCTTCCGACGCGACGCTGGCGATGGAGCTCGGTTGCGACGCCGTCCTGCTTTCCACCGCCGTGACCAGGGCCGCGGACCCGGAACGGATGGCGTCGGCGATGCGGGCCGCGGTCACCGCCGGGCGGCTGGCCGCCGGCGCGGGCCGGATCCCGCAGCGGTTCTGGGCGCACGCCTCGAGCCCGCCTCGATAACCCTTTTGTACGGTTCACGGCCTTGACGGCGAGTACGCCCCCGGAGCCCGTATGGTTGACGGCACTTTCCGGCAGGCGCACCCGCCGCCGTGTACCCAGAGGAGCCAGTGGTGACCACGTCAGCGGTCCAGGACGTTTCGGGCAGGTTGTTCCTGGCGGTGGGCAGGTTGTCCCGGTCACTGCGCCAGGCGGGCGTGCCCGGCCCCGGCCACGGCGCGATCTCGGCGCTCGCCACGCTCGTGCACTACGGCCAGCTCCGCCTGGGTGATCTCGCGGCGAAGGAAGGCGTCGCCGCGGCCACCATGTCGAGGATCGTCGCTTCGCTGGTCGAAGCGGGCTACGTCAGCCGTGAGTCGGACCCGATCGACAGGCGCGCTTGGCTCGCGGAGGCCACCGAAGAAGGCGAGAGGCTGGTTTCCGGCGTCCGGTCGACGCGCGTGAACGAACTGGGCAAACGCCTCGAACGGCTGAGCCCGGAGCATCAGGCGGCCCTGGCGGCGGCTCTTCCCGCGCTCGAAGCTTTGATCGCGGACTGAATTCGGATGGTCAGGCGCAGCCTGTCCGTTGAGGGTGGCGGTGGGGCGGGGGCCAGTACACCTAGGCGTTCTGGCGTAGCTCCGCGACTTCGGCACGTAGGGCGCGGAGCTCGTCGAGGATCTCTTTGTTCGCCTGGGCCTGGGTTTCGGCCTGCTTCGCCTCTTCCTCGCGGATGTCCTGGCGAAGCTCGTCCTCCATCCCGCTGACCACCACGGCGATGAAGAGGTTCAGCACCGCGAAGCTGGACACGAGGATGTAGACCACGAAGAACACCCAGGCCATGGGTGCTTCCTTCATGATCTCCTTGGCGATGTCCGGCCAGGCCTCACCTGTCATCACCTGGAACAGGGTGAACAGCGAAGTGCCGAGGTCGCCGAAGTTCTCCGGCGAGATCGCGCCGAACAGTTTCGTCGCCATCACGCCCGCGACGAAGATGATCAGCGCGAGGAGCGCTGCGATCGAAGCCATGCCGGGGATCGACGCGAGCAGGCCGGTGACGACCTTCCGCATCGACGGCACGACCGAGATCAGCCGGAGCACCCGCAGGACCCGCAACGCCCGCAGCACCGCGAACGGGCCGGTCGTGGGGATCACCGCGATGCCGACGACGATCAGGTCGAAGATGTTCCACGGATCGCGGAAGAACTTCGCGCGATAGGCGTAGAGCTTCGCGCCCAGTTCGAGGACGAAGATCCCGAGCGCGACGTAGTCGACCGTGTGCAGCAGCGGTCCGTACTCAGCGACCATCCTGGTCGAGGTCTCCAGGCCGAGGGTGACGGCGTTGAAGACGATCACCGCGATGATGAAGTTCTGGAAGCGGCGGTCTTCGACGACCCTGGCCACCGTTTCGCGTCCGATCACGGCGCAGATCGTAACCGGACGTGTGCTCAGTGCTCCGGCGCAAGCCGCCAAAACGCCGAAACCGGACCGACCTTCGCGCCCATCGGGTAGGCGTTTTCGACCGCGTGTGAAACGAACCACTTGCCGTAGCGGGCGGCCTCCACGACGGACATCCCCTTCGCGAGGCCGGCCGTCAGCGCCGACGCCATGGTGTCCCCGGCGCCGTGCGTGTGCTGCGTCGCGAACCGCTCGCCCGGCAGTTCGACGAACGTGGAGCCGTCGAAGAGCACGTCGACGCATTCCGGGTCGGAGACGAGGTGGCCGCTCTTCACGAGCACGTACTTCGGCCCGAGCCGATGCAGGACGACGGCCGCCTGGTGCATCTGTTCGCGGGTGGTCACGGTCATCCCGGTCAGCAGGCGGACCTCGTCGAGGTTCGGCGTGAGGACGGTCGCGCGCGGCAGGAGTTCGTCGCGCAGCGCCACCAGCCCGGCTTCGTCGAACAGCGGATGTCCGTGCATCGAGGCCGCGACCGGGTCGACCACGAACGGCACCTTGGCGTCGCGGCCGATCTCGGCCTTGTCGCACGCCGCGGCGACGGCGTGGATGATCTCGGCCGAGGCGAGCATGCCGGTCTTGGCCGCGTTGACGCCCATGTCGGCCGCGACCGCCTCGATCTGCCCGGCGACGATCTGCGCCGGGATGTCGGTGCGGTCGTGCACACCGAGGGTGTTCTGGACGGTCACGGCGGTGACCGCGACCAGGCCGTGCACGCCACAGGTGAGGAAGGTGCGCAGATCCGCCTGCAGACCGGCGGCGCCGCCGGAGTCGGAGCCTGCGATGGTCAGCGCCGACGGCGGGCTCGACGGGCTCGACGGGCTCGGGTTTTCGGTCATGGGGTCATTTTCCACATTGGGGCTCGTGAGTGGTAAGGACGGTTCTAACCGTCCTTACCACTCACGAGGTCAGTGCCTACCGCAGCTTCCAGAACGGCGACACCGGCCCCACGCCCGCCCCCAACGGATACGACTCCGCCACGCACCGCTCGATGAACCGCTTCCCCTCGGCGACAGCGGTCGGCACGTCGGCCCCCTTCGCCAGCGAAGACGTGATCGCCGAAGCCATCGTGTCCCCGCCACCGTGAGTGTTCCGGGTATCGAAGCGCGGCCCGCTCAGCTCGACCCAGGATTCGCCGTCGGACAAGAGGTCCACGCAGTCCTGGGCCGCGTCGAGGTGCCCGCCTTTCACCAGCACCCACTCGGAACCGAACTCCAGCAAGGCTTCCGCCGCTTCCCGCTGGGTCGCGGGCCCGGTCACCTCCACGCCGGTCAGCAGCCGCACCTCGTCCAGGTTCGGCGTGATCAGCGTGGCGCGCGGGAAAAGCTCGGTGCGGATCGCCTCCAGCGCCTCCTCGCGCAGCAACGCGTGCCCGGTCATCGAAGCGGCGACAGGATCCACCACGAACGGCGTACCCGAACGTCCGATGTGGACTTCGTCGAGTGTCTTCGCGACGGCGCCGATGATCTCCGCGGTCGCGAGCATCCCGGTCTTCGCCGCGTCGACGCCCATGTCCGTGGCGACGGCTTTGATCTGGCCGGTGACGACGTCGACCGGGATCTCGCTGAAGCCCTGAACGCCGAGAGAGTTCTGCACGGTGACCGCGGTGAGCGCGACCATCCCGTGCACGCCGTTGGCGAAGAAGGTGCGCAGATCGGCCTGGATGCCCGCACCGCCACCGGAATCCGATCCGGCGATGGTGAGGGCCGTCCTGGGTGTCGCCGTCACTGATCGAGCACCGGCAGGTACACCTTGTTGCCCTGCTCGGCGAACTCGTTCGACTTCTCCTCCATACCCGCCTCGATGGCCTCCACAGTGGACAATCCGTGTTCCTCGGCGTACTTGCGGACGTCCTGGGTGATGCGCATCGAGCAGAACTTCGGCCCGCACATCGAGCAGAAGTGTGCCGTCTTCGCCGGTTCCGCGGGCAGCGTCTCGTCGTGGTACGAGCGCGCGGTGTCCGGGTCCAGTGACAGGTTGAACTGGTCGTTCCAGCGGAATTCGAAGCGGGCCTTGGAAAGCTCGTCGTCCCACTCCTGCGCGTACTGGTGCCCCTTGGCGAGGTCGGCGGCGTGCGCGGCGATCTTGTAGGTGATGACACCGGTCTTGACGTCGTCGCGGTTCGGCAGGCCGAGGTGCTCCTTCGGCGTGACGTAACAAAGCATCGCCGTGCCGTACCAGCCGATCTGCGCCGCGCCGATGGCGGAGGTGATGTGGTCGTACGCCGGCGCGATGTCGGTCGCCAGCGGGCCGAGGGTGTAGAACGGTGCCTCGCCGGTCAGCTTCTCCTCGAGTTCGACGTTCTCCTTGATCTTGTGCATCGGCACGTGACCGGGGCCTTCGATCATCACCTGGACGTCGTGCTCGCGGGCGATGTGCGTGAGCTCGCCGAGGGTCTCCAGTTCGGCGAACTGCGCGCGGTCGTTCGCGTCGGCGATCGAGCCGGGCCGCAGGCCGTCACCGAGGGAGAACGTGACGTCGTACTCGCGCAGGATCTCGCAGAGCTCGGCGAAATTGGTGTACAGGAACGATTCCTTGTGGTGCGCGAGGCACCACGCCGCCATGATCGAGCCACCGCGTGAGACGATGCCGGTGACCCGGCGCGCGGTCAGCGGGATGTAGCGCAGCAGCACCCCGGCGTGCACGGTGACGTAGTCGACGCCCTGCTCGCACTGCTCGATGATGGTGTCGCGGTAGACCTCCCACGACAGCTTTTCCGGCTCCCCGTTGACCTTTTCCAGCGCCTGGTAGATCGGCACGGTGCCGACCGGGACCGGCGAGTTGCGGATGATCCACTCGCGCGTTTCGTGGATCCGCTTGCCGGTGGAGAGGTCCATGATCGTGTCGGCGCCCCAGCGGGTGGCCCACACCATCTTGTCGACCTCTTCCTCCACGGAGGACCAGACGGCCGAGTTGCCCATGTTGGCGTTGATCTTCACCAGGAAGTTCTTGCCGATGATCATCGGCTCGGTCTCCGGGTGTTTGCGGTTGGCGGGGATCACCGCGCGGCCGCGTGCGACCTCGTCCCGCACGAATTCCGGCGAGCAGCGCTCGCGTGCCGCGACGTATTCCATCTCGCGGGTGATGACGCCCTGTTTCGCCCAGCCGAGCTGGGTGTTGTGCTCACGACCGTCGGCCCAGCCGGCGCGCAGCCGATGGAGTCCACTGTGGACATCGATCTGCGCGTCGTCGTCGGTGTACGGGCCGGAAGTGTCGTAAACGTCGAAATGCTCGCCGTTCGAAAGATCGATCCGCCTCGCGGGCACCCGGAGGCCGGATTCCGTCTGGTGGTAGACCTTCCGTGAACCGGTGATCGGTCCGGTGGTGACGGTCGGCGTGATGGCAGACTCGTTCTCAAGAGTCGTCAACGACGTTCACTCCCTACGCCGGCATTACCCGGTCAGGTTCATGCGGTCGGCGGCGCCCAAGCCCTTCAAAAGGTCTCAGCCCCTAGAAAGACTCCAGCCGCCCTCTCAGCCCGCCATGGCGCGAGCTCCCGCGGTTGTTTGGTTGTGCCCCGACCATGCCACGCCGGGGCCGGATCAATCAACCCGCCCTCGGGTGGTGACTTGTCGACAGTGTTGGTGGTTCACCGGTTCGGGTCCTGTGCGCGCTGGGGATTCACGACAGAATCCCGAGGGTTCTGCACCGTTACAGAAGTCTGGGGTGGATATGCGAAAACTCATGTTCCCCGCGCTGGCGGGCGTGCTGATCGCGGGGCTGGTCCCGGCGGTGGCCGCGGCGCAGGGCGGTGAGGCGCCGGGAGCGCCCGGCGCCCATCCGAGCTGGCTTCCGGCGGACAAGACCGGCTTCGGCACCGCCCGCGAACGTGCCAGCAACGTCTGGTTCACGCTGCAGGGTGGCCGGATGTCCGAGGTCTACTACCCGGATCTGTCGACGCCGAGTGTGCGGGCGCTCGATCTCGTCGTCACCGACGGGACGAGCTTCGCCACCGTCGATTCCTCGGCCAAGGCGCAGCGGGTGCGCCGCACCGGCGGCCTCACCTACGAACAGACCATCACCGACGACCAGCGCCGCTGGAAGCTCCGCAAGACCTACGTCACCGACCCGGCGCGCACGAGTGTGCTGATCGACGTCGACTTCGTCTCGCTGACCGGCCGTCCGTACCAGGTGTACGCGGTCGCGGATCCCGATCTCACCAACGAGGGTTCCGACGACTCCGCGCGCTCGAACGGCACGAGCGCGACCGCGTCCGACGCGAAGACCGCGGCCGCGCTGGCCGCGGAACCGGCGTTCTCACGCACTTCCGTGGGTTACGCGGGTGCCTCCGACGGCATCGCCCAGCTGACGAAATCCTTCAGGCTCAAGGATTACGCGACCGCGGCCAAGGGAAACGTGCTGATCACCGGGCAGACTTCCGCCGACGGTGTCCGCTCGCGGGACTTCACGCTTTCGCTCGGCATGGGCGCGAAGGACTCCGACGCGCTCGCGAACGCGGAAGCCTCTCTGCGGCGTGGATTCGCCGACGTCGCCCGCGCGTACGATCGGGGCTGGACACAGTATCTCCGCCGGGTGAAGGACGCGCCGTCGTCCCTCGAGACCAAGCGCGAACGGGACTTGTACCAGGCGTCCGTGCTCATGCTCGCGGCGAGCGAGGACAAGATCCATCAAGGGGCGCTCATCGCGTCGCCGAGCATGCCGTGGCGATTCGGGAACAACGACCCGGAGTGGTCGCCGTCGGGCACGTATCACCTGGTCTGGCCGCGTGACCTCTACCAGATCGCGACGGGTCTGCTCGCCGCCGGCGACCGCGACGCCGCCGACCGGTCGGTGGACTACATGTTCGGCACGCAGCAGTTGCCGGACGGGCACCTGCCGCAGAACAGCCATGTCGACGGCACGCCGTACTGGACGTCCATCCAGCTCGACGAGACCGCGCTGCCGATCGTGCTCGCGCAGCAGCTCGGCCGCACCGACGCCAAGACCTGGCGGGGTGTGCGCAAGGCGGCGGAATTCCTGTTGTCCTACAAGGCGGACAACGGGCACGCGTCGCCGTACAGCCAGCAGGAGCGCTGGGAAGAGCAGGACGGCTACTCGCCCTCGACGATCGCCGCGGTGATCGCCGGGCTGGTCTGCGCGGCCGACATCGCCAAGGCGAACGGCGCCGATGCCGACGCGCGGCGCTACCTCGCGACCGCCGACGCCTTCAAGACGGAACTCGCCCGGTGGACGGTGACCACGAACGGTCCGCTGTCGAAGGACCCGTACTTCGTCCGGCTGACCAAGGACGGCGACGCGAACAACGGCACGAAGTACAACCTGGGTAACTCCAGCGTGACCATGGACCAGCGTGCCGTGACCGACGCCGGCTTCCTCGAACTGGTGAGGCTGGGCATCTACCGCGCCGACGATCCGGTGATCAGGAACAGCGTCAAGGTCACCGACGCCGACATCGCGTTCACCACCCCGACGGGTCAGTTCTGGCACCGGTACACGAAGGACGGGTACGGCGAGAAGGCCGACGGCTCGCCGTGGGACTACACGTTCCCGGCCGAAAGCCGGACCACCTTCGGGCGGCTGTGGCCGCTGCTCGCGGGTGAACGCGGCGAGTACGACCTCGCCGCCGGTGACCGGGGTACGGCCGCGAAACGGCTTCGCGACCTGGGGCGTGTCAGCAGTTCCGGGGACACGATGCCGGAGCAGGTCTGGGACGAGAACGCGCCTTCGGGACAGACGGGCTTCCCGCCGGGCACTCCGACCGCGTCCGCGACGCCGCTGGCCTGGACGCACGCCCAGTACCTCCGGCTCGCCTGGTCGGTGCAGGCCGGGAAGGTGATCGAGCAGCCGCGCGTCGTGCGGTGTCACTTCCTGGGCTGCTGACCTCGCG
The DNA here is from genome assembly GCF_000342005.1 of Amycolatopsis decaplanina DSM 44594. Classification (GTDB taxonomy): domain Bacteria; phylum Actinomycetota; class Actinomycetes; order Mycobacteriales; family Pseudonocardiaceae; genus Amycolatopsis; species Amycolatopsis decaplanina. The sequence continues at coordinate 157,294 of NZ_AOHO01000069.1, read as the reverse complement.
TCTCGTGAGTGGTAAGGACGGTTAGAACCGTCCTTACCACTCACGAGGGCTAGGCGCTGAAGGTCAGTCGCCGGCGCTCTCGGCCCGCGCCTCCGGCAGCCACGAGTTGCCCGGAACACCCCACTTGTTCGCCTTGAGCATCTTCTTCGCCGCGCGGGCGTGACGCCCGACCAGCCGGTCGAGGTAGATGAAGCCGTCCAGGTGGTCGGTCTCGTGCTGCAGGCAGCGCGCGAGGTAGCCGGTGCCTTCGACCTCGATCGGATCGCCGTCGACGTCGAAGCCGGTGACCTTCGCCCACGAAGCGCGTCCGGTCGGGTACGACTCGCCGGGCGCCGACAGGCAGCCTTCCCAGTCGTCGTCCGGATCCGGCATCGTCTCCGGGATCTCCGATGTCTCGAGCTTCGGGTTCACCACGACGCCCTTGTGGTGCGTGCCCTCGTCGTCGGGGCAGTCGTAGACGAACACGCGCAGGTCGAGGCCGATCTGGTTGGCCGCGAGGCCCACCCCTTCGGCGGCGTACATGGTCTCGAACATGTCGTCGACAAGGGTGCGCAGCTTGGCGTCGAACTCGGTGATCTCCCGAGTCGGGTTGTGCAGCACGGGCTCGCCGGCGATCACGATGGGATGGACGGTCACGCGCGCAGTTTAGTCGGACCCTTCTGGTACACCCTTACCCGTGACGCGCCGACGCCGATACCGAGGCCGGGCGCCGCATCCGTGGTCTAATGGCGCCGCGGAATGACAAGCCTGTGGTTTCACGCCCGCCGAGCACTGACCTGATTGCGAGGAGTCGGATGGACGCCGCGGAGTCGATGGCTGAGCCCGACCAGCCGTCCCCGTCGGAGACCGTGAACGGCCTCAGCGAGCGCGAGCTCGAAATGCTCGCGTTCGAACGGCAGTGGTGGAAGTACGCCGGCGCGAAGGAACAGGCCATCCGTGAACGCTTCTCTATGTCGTCGACGCGCTACTACCAGTTGCTGAACCGGCTACTCGAGAAGACCGAAGCCATGCAGGCCGATCCGATGTTGGTGAAGCGCCTGCGAAAGACGCGAGCGGCCCGGCAGCGCAATCGCGCGGCCCGGCGACTGGGGATCGATCTCTCATGAGTCTGTTTTCGGGCCTGTCCCGGCCGATGAAGGCCGCCGGACTGGCCTTGGTCGGTGTCGCCGTGATCGCCGCCGTGATCGGCGGGATCACCCTGACCAGCGGCGGCGGTGACTCGGACACCGCCACACCGCCCGGCACCACGCCCACCACTTCGGACGGCGCGCCCCAGCCTTCGTCCCCGGCACCGGGCTCGCCTTCGGCCAGCACGCCGCCCGCCTCGTCGGCGCCGCCGTCGAGCGCGCCCGCGAGTTCCGCGCCGCCGGCGAGCCAGCCCGGTCAGACCGGCGGGCCCGGTCCGGGCCAGCCTGGTGGCGATCAGCAGGCGTCGCACAAGTGGGTGACGGTGCGGGTCTACAACAACAGCACGATCCAGGGCCTCGCCGAGCAGGCCGCGAAGGACTTCCGCGCCTCCGGCTGGAACGTCTCCGAGGTCAAGGGCTATCCCGGCAGGCTCCCCGAGACCGTGGCCTACTACCGGCCTGGCACCGACGAGGAAGCGGCCGCGAAGGCGCTGGCGCTGGAGTTCGGTTTCCGCGCCGAGCCGAGGTTCGAGGAGATCAAGAACATCGGCCCTGGCGTGATCGTCATCCTCACCAAGGACTACAAGGCCAACGACAAAGACGGCTCCTAGAAGTACATGAAGGCCCCCTTCCTTGCGCCTGGCGCAAGGAAGGGGGCCTTCATGTACTTCACACCTGGGTCTGCGCGTAGGCCTCCAGAGCCGCGAGCTGGGCCGGGTCGAGGGACGGCCGCACGGTCTCGGCCGCCTTCGTCAGATGCGCGGCGGTGACCTCCTTGGCCTCCAGCGACTCCCGCATCGCGGTCAGCGCGGCCTCGCGGATCAGCGCCGCGCAGTCCGCCGCCGAGTAACCGTCCAAAGTGGCCGCGTACGCCGCGAGGTCCACATCGGACGCGAGCGGCGTGTTCTTGGCGCTGGCGGCCAGGATCGCCTCACGCGCGTGCGCGTCCGGCGGCGGGACGTAGACGCGGCGCTCCAGCCGCCCCGGCCGCAGCAGGGCCGGATCGACCAGCTCCGGCCGGTTCGTCGCACCGAGGACGACGACCTCGCGCATCGGCTCGACACCGTCCAATTCGGTCAGCAGGGCCGCGACCACCCGGTCCGACACGCCGGAGTCCGACGACTGGCCGCGGCGCGGGGCGAGCGCGTCGATCTCGTCGAGGAAGATCAGCGACGGCGCGGCCTCGGCGGCACGGCGGAAGAGTTCCCGCACCGCGCGCTCCGACTCGCCGACCCATTTGTCCATCAGTTCGGCGCCTTTGACCGCGAAGACGTTCAGCGCGCCGGTGCCGGCGAGCGCGCGGACCAGGAACGTCTTGCCGCCTCCGGGCGGCCCGTACAGGAGCACGCCGCGCGGCGGATCGACGCCGAGGCGGGCGAACGAGTCCGGGTAGCGCAGCGGCCACAGCACCGCCTCGGTGAGCGACTGCTTGACGTCGGTCATGTTGCCGACGTCGTCGAGAGTCAGCCCGCCGGTCGCCAGATTGTCCGAAGTGGACATCGAGATGGGACGGACGGTGGTCAGGGCGTCGAGCAGATCCTGCTGGGAGATCCGCGGCTCGTCGACGTCACGCTGCCGCAGCGCGGCACGGAGGGCGGCGTCGCGGCGGAGCGCGACGAGGTCCGCTGCCACGAAGCCGGGGGTGCGCTCGGCGATCGGGCCGACGTCGACGCCGGGCTCCAGCGGGGCGTCGCGCAGGAGCACGCGCAGCAGTTCCGTGCGGGTCTTCGCGTCCGGGAGCGGCAGGCCGAGTTCACGGTCGAGCAGGTCGGCGGCACGCAGCCTGGGATCGGTGGACTCGGCCCGCCCGGTGGTGGCGACGACAGCGAAACCCTTGTTGCGCAAGGCTTTGCGCAGATCGTCGAGGACGACCGTCGCGAGCGGCGGCGGCTGGGACGCGGGCAGCAGCGCGTCGATGTCGGTGATCAGCAGGACGGCGGGGTCTTCGTCGCGGGTGGCCTGTTCGATCGCCTCACGCAGCCGCGCCGCGGCCACGTTCGGGTCGAGGACGGCAATGTTCGGCGCCGCGAGCGACACCACCCGCACCTTCTCGGCCTGTGCCACGGCGCGGACCAGCGTCGCCTTCCCGACGCCTTCCGGCCCGGACAGCAGGACCCCGAGATGCGCCGACGTCCCGAGTTTCGCCAGCAGTTCCGGGCGGTGGAAGGCCAGGTCGAACCATTCGGCGAGCTTGCGTGCGGCCGATTCGGAGCCGGCGAGGTCCGACAGAGGTGGCACGGACTCCTCGGCGACTTCGTCGATCCGCTCGTCTTCGACGATCTCGGCGTCGATGAAATCCTCGTGCGGGGTGGCGGGCGTGCTGCGCACCAGCGTCGTCCCGGCGCGGGCCGGTGCGGCGGCGGGCGCGGCCTCGCCGGTGCGGGCGCCGTCGCGCCAGCTGACCACCGTGGACGGTCCGACGGCGACCGGTCCCGACGGCTCGGTGGCGGTGACGGTGAGCAGCTCGTTCGTCCACGTCATGCCGATGGCGCGGGAAAGCCGGCCGCGGACCGCGGAGACGTCGGAGCCCGGCGCGGGCGCGAGATCCTGGGGGAGCAGGGAAACGGCGTCGCCGACGGTCAGCACCTTGCCGATCAGGGCGAGCCGCAGGGTGTGCGGGGAGAGCGACACGCTCGCGATGCGCGAACCCGCCACGGTGACCGTTTTCGCGGCCGACACCTCCGCCGGCGCGACGACCACTTCCGACCCTTCGGTCACGCCGAGGTTCGACATCGTGACGTCGTCGAGGAGGATCACGCCCGGGATCCCCTCCGCGTCCGACGGGGCGGCCAGCGCCGAGCTGACCCGCGCACCGGTGACGCGGACGGCGTCCCAGGCCATCAAGCCGAGCGCGTCGAGGACTTCGGGGTGCAGCCGGACGACGCCGCGGCGGGAGTCCAAGGCGGACGGGGTGTGCCGGACGGTCAGCGTGATCTGGGGTGCGCTCACCCCGCCACCCTATCCACAGGCCCGACCCATTGTGGACAACTCTCGCCCGGGTCCCCGGTTTTCCCGGACCCCGTCAGGGGGTGCCGATACGCTGGGCGCGGGGCCGTCCCCCGGGACGGGCGGGGGCTGGGCTGGGGCGTTCTGAGCCGCGAGGTCAGCGCTTGCGGAGGCCGATCCGCCGCCACGAGCGGCGTCGCGGGCCACGGCCGTTGTCCCGGTCCTTGTCGGTGCTGATGGTGCGCGGAGCGCGCGCGACGTGCTGTTCACCCCGTTGCAGCCGGACCCGCTGAGCGGCGCCTGCCACCACGCGCCGCAGCGGTGGGCGCAGGCCCAGCCGGCGCCGGCTCGAAGAACGCCGGATCGCGCGCCGTTCCCGCGGCGGCGCCATCCACGCCTCCGGGTGGTTGGCGAGCCAGCGGTGCCGGTACACCGAGTACGGGATGTGCGCCAGGTACAGCACCAGCGCGATCGCCAGCGCCACCAGCGGGAACTGGATGATCGCGGCGGCCAGCAGGCCCACCCCGACCAGCAGTGGCGCGATCGCCTTCGGCGGCGCCTTCACCGTCTTCAGCGAAAGCGTCGGGATCCGGCTGATCAGCAGCGCGGCGACGGCGATCGTCCACACCCACACTACGTACTGATGCGACCACCAGCCCTGCCCGAACTGCAGCTCCAGGATCAGCGGCAGCATCGCCAGCAGGCCGCCGGCGGGCGCGGGCACGCCGACGAAGAACTCGCCCGCGTACGGCGGCTGTTCGGTGTCCTCGATCAGTGTGTTGAACCGCGCCAGCCGCAGGATCATGCAGACCGCGAAGATCAGCGACGCCACCCAGCCGATCCGCTCGCCCTCCGCGTGCCAGACGTACAGCACCAGCGCGGGCGCGACACCGAACGAGATGCCGTCGGACAGCGAGTCGAGCTCCTGGCCCATCTTCGAAGTCGCGTCGAGCAGCCGCGCGATCCGGCCGTCGAGACTGTCGAGGACCGCGGCGATCCCGATCGACGCGATCGCCATCGGATAGTTGCCGATCAGCGCGAACTGCACCGACGACAGACCGGCGCACAGGGCGAGCACCGTGATGGCGTTCGGCAGCAGCCGCACGCCGGGAGTGGTCACACGGACCATGGATCAGCCTTCCGGGTGCGGCGCCGTGGGCAGCTCGGCGATCGGGGTCTCCCCGCCGATCGTGCGCTGGCCCTTCGAGACGAGGACCTTGCTGCCCGGCGGCAGGTACAGGTCGACTCGCGAGCCGAAGCGGATGATGCCGTACGTCGCGCCGACGCCGACCTTGTCACCCTCGCGGATCTCACAGAGGATGCGCCGGGCCACCAGGCCGGCGATCTGCACCACGACGAGCTCGTGGCCGTCTTCGGTGCGCATGAGCACGGAGTTGCGCTCGTTGTCCTCGCTCGCCTTGTCCAGGTCCGCGGACAGGAATTTCCCGGGCCGGTACGCGACCCGCTCGATCACACCCGACGCCGGGACCCGCTGGACGTGCACGTCGAACACCGACAGGAACACGCTCACCCGCATCCGCGGTTCGGCCGGCAGGCCCAGCTCGGGCGGCGGCACGGCCTCCTCGATCAGCGAGACCAGACCGTCCGCCGACGCGACCGCGAGGCCGGACTGGGCGGGCGGGACGCGCTTGGGCTCACGGAAGAACGCGGCCGTGGCGGCCGTCGCGAGCGCGCCGACGACGCCGAGGCGCTTGGAGAACCTCCGCAGCACCAGCGTCGCGGCGAGACCGCCGAACACGAACGGCCTGCCGGCCGGGTGCATCGGCGGGACGGTCTCGCGGGCCAGCTTCACGGCGTGCGCGAGAGGGTTACCAGTGGCTTCCGGCCGGTTGCCGCTCATTGGTCGGGTTCACCGCAGTTCGTGTCGGGGGTCGGGACAGGAAGAGCCACCACGCTACCGCCCTGTCCGGAAGCGGACCGTGGCGTCCCCCGGAAGGGTTTCCCCACGCCGGGTGGGCGGGACCACATCCCGGTAACGGAAGGTCGAAATACGCGATAACTCTAGGTAATTGACGCCGATAGCCGACCTTGAGGACCCGCGAATGCCCGCCAGCCCGGACCCCGCAGGCGAGCGACTCGCCGAGCTGTTCCGCGCCTGGAAGAGGGACATTTCGGCGGCGCCGATGCCTCCGCTCGTCGACCCCGTCCGCGCCGCCTCGGTCATCGCCGAGGCACGCGCGTCCGGATGCACATGCCCCCCGACGGCACATGCACCCGGACGCGGCCACTGGAACTGAGCGAACGTCCCACTCTAGTTCGCCGGACGCCCGTGATCGCCGGTCGCGAGAAAACCGTTACCAACGGTCACTCCGTCGATCACCGGCGATAGGAGTCGCTCCGTCCGGAGCCGCGCACCAGCCGCAGCAGGGCGAGCAACACGATCGAACCGAGAATGGCGACGCCGAAGCTGGGGAAGTCGAACTCGAAGGTCCGCTCGGTACCTGTCGCGAGGCGGTAGATGAAACCGCCCAGCGCCGCGCCGAGCACGCCGATCAGGATGCTGAACAGGCAGCCGCCCCGCCGGTCCGGGCCGCCCACCACGACATTGGCCAGCCATCCGGCGATGGCACCGAACACGATCCACGAGAAGAAACCCATGCCGCCGAGGTTACCGACCCGGATGGAGTAGTGCACAAGAAGACTTGTACAAGGACTCTTGTGCAACTACTGTTGTGCGTCATGGCCGACCGTGATGTGCGTGAAGTCCACGATTCGAAGGTGCTCGCCGCGATGTCGCATCCGTTGCGGCGCCGCCTGCTCGACGTCCTCCGCCTCGACGGCCCGTGCACGGCGTCCGTGCTCGCCGAGCGGACCGGGCAGGCGGTCGGGAACGTCAGTCATCACCTGAAGGTGCTGGCCGCCAGCGATCTGGTCGAAGAAGCGCCGGAGCTCGCCCGCGACCGCCGTGAGCGCTGGTGGCGCCGTGTGGGCTACGCGGTTTCCTGGTCGCCGTCGGACTTCCCCGACGACCCGGTCGCGGCCGCCGCCGAATCCCTCGCCCTCGAACGCCAGGTTTCCATGGCGCGCCAATGGTTCGCGGAACGCGAGAGCTACCCCGAGGAGTGGCATCGGGCCGCCTTCGCCACCGACAGCTGGGCGAAGATGTCGGTCGCCGAGATGGCCGAACTCGAACAGAAGGTCCACGAGCTGATCAAGTCCTACAGCGGCCGTGAGATCCCCGACGACGGCCAGGAACGCCGTCCCGTCTTCATCTCCACCCGAGCCGTCCCGGCCCGGCCGTGAGCGTCCGCGAACGCGGCGGATTGCTGCGTTCCCGGGATTTCCGCCTGCTGTGGACCGGCGAGACGACCAGCGTGCTCGGCAGTTCCATCGCCGTCGTCGCGCTGCCGCTCGTCGCGGTGGTCACCCTTCAGGCGAGCACGTTCGCGGTCGGCCTGCTGACCGCGGTCGCCTGGCTGCCGTGGCTGCTGATCGGCCTGCCCGCCGGCGCCTGGGTCGACAGACGGCCGAAACGCCCGGTCATGCTGGCGTGCAACACCTTCTCCATGCTGGTGTTCCTGAGCGTCCCGGTCGCCGCGTGGTCCGGCCTGCTCACGATGACCCAGCTGCTCGTCGTCGCGTTGGCCGGCGGCGTCGCGAAGGTGTTCTTCAACGTCGCGTACCGCGCGTACTTGCCTTCGCTGGTCGACAAGGAGCAGCTTCAGGAAGCCAACGAAAAGCTGCAGGGCAGTGAATCCGCCGCGCAGATCGGCGGACCGGGTCTGGCCGGTCTGCTGGCCCACTGGTTCGGCGCCGTCTCCGGAGTGCTCGCGGACGCCGTCAGTTTCGGGATCTCCGTGCTGTGCCTGCGATCCATCCGCCACCGAGAGCCCGAACGCCCGGCGAAGACGCGTTCACGGCTGCGGGACGAGATCCGCGACGGACTCGATTTCGTGGTCCACGACCCGTATCTGCGCGTTTTGGCCGTCTTCGGCGCGATTTCGAACGTCGCGCTCATGGGTTACCAGTCGATCGAGGTCGTGTTCCTCGTCCGCGACCTCGGCGTGGGGGAGGGCACCGCCGGGCTGGTGCTCGCACTCGTCGGCGCGGGCGGTGTCTTCGGCGCCGCGTTGTCGGGCAAACTCGCCGCACGGATCGGCACCGCGCGCGCTTTCATACTCTGCGAGGGGTCCGGAGCGCTGATGATGCTGCTCGGCCCGCTGGCGAACGGCGGCTGGGGGCTCGCCTTCTTCGTCGCCGCCGGGTTCTCGCTCAGCGCCGGCGTCGTCGGCTCGAACGTCCTCAACGCCACCTTCAAACAGCGGTACGTCCCGGCGGAGATGTTCGGCCGGGTCACCGCGAGCATGTCCGTCCTCGGCTTCGGCGCGATCGCGCTCGGCGGCCTGCTCGGCGGGATCCTCGGCGAGATCGCCGGCGTGCGGCAGACGCTGGGCCTGATGGCCGGGCTCGAGGTCGTCGCCGTCTTCGCCCTGCTGTTCACGCCGATCGGCCGATCCCGCGACTTCCCCGCGGAACCACGCAATTAGTCACCTACTTGCCCCCGGATACCGGGCGCAAGTAGGTGACGAATTGCGAGGGGCAAGTAGGTGACTAATTGCGTGGTCGAGGGGTCAGAGGAGCAGGACGGTCACTTCGCCGCCCTGGTCGACCGAGTCCACGTCCTCCGGCAGCACGATCAGGCAGTTCGCCTGAGTGAACGACGCCAGCAGATGCGATCCCGGTCCGCCGCGCGGCCCGACGATCCCGGTGACCTCGCCTTCGGAAGGCGTGTAGAAGCCCCGCCGGAACTGACGCCGTCCGGCGGGGGACGTCATCGCCTCGGAGAGCCGGGCCCGCACCTTCCGCCGGTCGACGCCCGTGTGCCCCATCGCCGCGAGCAACGCCGGCCGCAGGAACGCTTCGAAGGAGACGAGCACGCTCACCGGATTGCCCGGCAGCGTCACCACCGGCACGCCCTTCCAGCGCCCGCAGCCCTGCGGACCGCCCGGCTGCATCGCGATCTTCCGGAACTCCACGCCCTGCCCGGTCAGGGCGTCCTTCACCACTTCGTACGCCCCCGCGCTGACCCCGCCCGAGGTCACCAGCAGATCCACGTCCGCCAGCCGCGGCTCGATCACCGAGCGGAACTCGTCCACGTCGTCGACGACGCTGCGCACGACCTCGGCTTCGCAGCCGAGCGCGCGGATCGCGGACGCCAGCATGATGCTGTTCGACTCGTAGATCTGCCCGTGCCGCAAGGGTTCCGGCGCGTCGACGAGTTCGGTCCCGGTGGACACGACGAGCACCTTCAACGGCCTGAACACGGGGACCTCGGCGAGCCCGACCGCCGCCGCGAGGCCCAGTTGCGCCGGGCCGAGCACGGTCCCGGCCGAAAGCGCCACCGTGCCCTCGACGACGTCTTCGCCCCGGCGGCGGATGTGTGCGCCCAGGACGACTGTCCTGAGAATCCGGACGTCTGTCACGCCGCCGTCCGTGTGCTCCACCATCACCACGGCGTCGGCGCCGGGCGGCAACGGGGCACCGGTCATGATCCGGTGCGCGGTGCCCGGCTCCAGCTTCGTGATGTCGACACGGCCGGCGGGGATGTCGTCGGCGACAGGCAGCGTCACCGGCACCTCGGAGACATCGGCCGCGCGGACGGCGTAACCGTCCATCGCGGAGTTGTCGAACGGCGGCAGCGAAACCCCCGCGCGCACGTCCTCGGCCAGGACGAGCCCGGCGGCGGAGGCGAGCGGAAGGCGGATGACGGGGGCGTTTCCGAGCAGGCCGGTGACGGTCTCACGGTGGGCGTCGACGGAGATCACGCAGACCATCCTCCCGCCTCGGGCCCCGCATGCAAGACTCTGCGCGTCACAACGAACCACCCGGGGAGAAGAAGACATGCAGGTTCAGATCCGTCACCAGCCCTCGTTCGCGGTGGCGAGGCTCATGCTCGCCCCGGGCGAACCGGCGCAGGTCGAGTCGGGCGCGATGATGGCGACGAGCTACGGCGTGCAGGTCCAGTCCCAGGCGCAGGGCGGCATCATGAAGGGCCTCGGCCGTGCCTTCCTCTCCGGCGAGTCCTTCTTCATCTCCACCTACACCGCCCCGCAGAACGGCGGCTGGGTCGACGTCGCCGCGAACCTGCCCGGGGACATGCAGATCATCAACCTCGACGGCCGCACCGGCTGGTGCGTCACCCGCGGCTCGTGGCTCGCGTCCTCCCACGGCGTGCAGACCGAGACCAAATGGGGCGGGCTCAAGAACCTCGTCGGCGGCGAGGGCGGCTTCCTGACGCACGCGACGGGACAGGGCCCGCTGGTCGTGGCCTGCTACGGCGCGCTGGAGACGGTGACCCTGCAGCAGGGCGAGGTGATCACCATCGACACCGGGCACGTCGTCGCGTTCGCCGACACCGTGCAGTACCAGATCCGCAAGGTCGCCACCGGCGTCATCCAGTCGATGAAGAGCGGCGAAGGCCTCGTCTTCGACTTCGCCGGGCCGGGCCAGTTGCTCACCCAGACCCGCAACCCGTCGGCGCTGTCCGCCTGGGTGATCGCCCAGGTCCCCGCCCGCTGAGCGCATGCGGGTCCAGACGAGGCACACCCCGAACTTCGGGGTCGCACGGGTGCTGTTGTCCCCCGGCGAGGCCGTCCAGGCCGCCGGGGACACCATGCTGGCCAGCAGTTTCGGCATCACCGAAACCGTTCCCTCCCGTGGTGGTTCGCGGGCGGGCAAAACGGCTCCATCGGTGTTCAACGCGCCCGAGGGCGGCGGTTGGATCGATTTCGCGCCACTGGCCGCCGGCGACGTCTACCCGCTGGAATTCACCGGCGGGGCGGGCTGGTGCGTGAGCCGGGACGCGATCCTCGCCCGGCCGGCGACCGTCCGGCACGATCCCGGCTGGGCGCCGCTGCAGAAGCTCTTCGGGGCCGACTCCGGTTTTCTGGAGCACTACAGCGGAACCGGCCCGCTCGTGCTGGCCGCGCAGGGCCCGGTCGACGCTTTCGAACTGACCACCGGCGAACTCGTCACCGTGCGGCCGGACTTCCTGCTGGCCTACCCGGACACCGTGCAGTGCCGTCTCCGCGCGGTCGACCAGTCCGGCCCGCAGTCGGTCCGCACCGGCGAGGGGCTCGCCCTGGACTTCGCGGGACCAGGACGCGTACTCGTGCAAGCGCGCAATAGGCGGCTTTCCCGCGGATGACCTTGGGACGAATTGAGCATTGCCGACGCCGGTAATTCGGGTAGCGTGAACTGCACTCGAAACCGCCGTCCGGGGTGAGAAGGTCGGCGGGTCCCGTGCTGAGGAGGGCGCCGTGGCAGTCGGCACCGTCAAGTGGTTCAACTCGGAAAAGGGCTACGGATTCATCGAATCCACCGAAGGGCCCGATGTCTTCGTTCACTACTCGGCCATTCAGGCCGACGGATTCCGGACGCTCGACGAGGGCGATCGCGTGGAATTCGAAGTCCAGTCCGGGCGTGACGGGCGGAGTCAGGCGGCGGACGTACGCAAGGTCTCCTAGGAGACTTCGGGCGACCCCCGGCGGCCTCCGGAACTGGCGCGTTAGGCTGCGCTGCGTGACAGGCGATGAGTCGGGGGACCTGACCGGTCGCCGGCTGGGCAACTACCGCATCGACGGTGTGCTCGGCAAGGGCGGCATGAGCGTGACCTACAAGGCCACGGACGTGCGGCTCGGACGCAAGGTGGCACTGAAGGTCATCGGTGATCACCTCGGGGCCGACGCCGAGTTCCGCGAACGCTTCGTCGACGAGGCGCGGAACACGTCCGCGATCGACCATGCCAACGTCGTGCCCTTGTACGACTTCGGCGAGCTCGAAGGCATGCTCTACATCGCCATGCGGATGGTCGACGGCGGGGACCTCGCCGGGCTGATCTCCGGCGGCCCGATCGCGCCCGCCCGCGCGCTGAACATGCTCGACCAGGTCGCCGACGCGCTCGACACCCTGCACAACCGGGGTCTCGTGCACCTCGACGTCAAACCGGCGAACGTCCTGGTCACCAGCAAGGAGACCTCGCGCGAGCACGTCTACGTCGCCGACTTCGGCCTGACCCGCCGCGGCGCCACCGGGCACCGGACCCGCGGCGGCGACTTCCTCGGCTCACCCACGTACGCGGCCCCCGAGCACCTGCGCGGCGAGCCGCTCGACGGCCGCACCGACCAGTACGCGCTCACCTGCGTCCTCTACGCCTGCCTGACCGGCAGCCCGCCCTTCAAGGGCGACGTGCAAACGGTCATCAAGGGGCATCTGAACGGTGAGCCCCCGCCCATCTCGCGGATCGTTGGCCTGCCCCCCGGGATCGACGAGGTCGTCCGGAGGGGAATGGCGAAGAATCCCGCCGATCGCTACCCCAACTGTGTTGAGATGATCGCGGCCGCCAGGCGCGCGCTCGGTCCGCTCGCGACTTCGAACGAGCCTCCCGGCCCGCCCGGGGCCGCGGCGCCGGTCCAGCAGGCCGCGCCGCAGCAGAACACGCCGCCACAGGGAGAGGGGGGCCCCGTGCACCCGTACGGAGGACAGCAGCCCGGCTACGGCCAGCAGGGACCGGGACCGCAGGGTCCCCCGCCGCAAGGCCCGCCCCAGCAGGGCCCGCCGCCCGGCTATGGCCCGCCGCCGCAACAAGGCGGTTTCCAGCAGGGTGGTTTCCAGCAGGGGCCGCCCCCGGGTTACGGCCCGCCGCCGCAGCAGGGCGGTTTCCAGCAAGGTGGCTACCAGCAGGGCCCGCCGCCCGGTTACGGCCCGCCGCCGCAGCAGCAGGGCGGTTTCCAGCAGCAGCCCAAGAAGGGCGGCGCCAAGTGGATCTGGATCGTCGTCGGTGCCCTCGTGGTCGCGGGCGCGATCGTCGCCGCGATCTTCATCTTCAGTGATTCGAGCGGCGGCAACGGCCCGCAGACCACCGCGCCGAACATCCCGGTCGGCCCCGGCGGCTCCCAGTCACAGGCTCCCGGCTCGTCGCTCAAGCCTCCGCCGTCGTCGATCTCCATCAAGCCGAGCAGCTGAATACCACCGCGCTGACCTGCGGTTCTTGCACTCTCCCTTGGAGAGTGCTAAACACGGCATTGGCACTCGACGCCGTCGAGTGCCAGGCAGGCGGTCACCGACCGCTCGCCTGAAGGTCGGGACGGTGAGGCCGCACCCTTGATCGGGTGGGTCGTCCGTCGCGGGCACCGAGCCTGGCCGAGGAAGAGTCCTGCCGCCGCGCTGTAGTAGGCGTGCGGCGGCGCCCAATACCGGAGGACCACACCGCAATGGCCAAACTGATCGCGTTCGACGAGGACGCCCGCCGCGGTCTTGAGCGCGGCTTGAACACCCTCGCCGAAGCCGTCAAGGTGACCCTCGGCCCGCGGGGCCGGAACGTCGTGCTCGAAAAGAAGTGGGGCGCGCCGACGATCACCAACGACGGTGTCTCCATCGCCAAGGAGATCGAGCTCGAGGACCCGTGGGAGAAGATCGGGGCCGAGCTCGTCAAGGAAGTTGCCAAGAAGACCGATGACGTCGCGGGTGACGGCACCACCACCGCCACCGTGCTCGCCCAGGCTCTCGTCCGCGAGGGTCTGCGCAACGTCGCCGCCGGGGCCGACCCCATCAGCCTGAAGCGCGGCATCGAGGCGGCCGTCGAGGCCATCACCGAGCAGCTGCACAAGGCCGCCGTCCAGATCGAGACCAAGGAGCAGATCGCCGCCACCGCGTCGATCTCCGCCGCGGACCGCACCATCGGTGAGCTCATCGCCGAGGCGCTGGACAAGGTCGGCAAGGAAGGCGTCGTCACCGTCGAGGAGAGCAACACCTTCGGGCTCGAGCTCGAGCTCACCGAGGGTATGCGCTTCGACAAGGGCTACATCTCCGGTTACTTCGTGACCGACCCGGAGCGTCAGGAAGCCGAGCTCGAGGACCCGTACGTCCTCCTCTTCGGCTCCAAGATCTCCACCGTCAAGGACGTGCTGCCGCTGCTGGAGAAGGTCATCCAGTCCGGCAAGCCGCTGCTGATCATCGCCGAGGACGTCGAGGGCGAGGCCCTGGCCACCCTCATCGTCAACAAGATGCGCGGCACCTTCAAGTCCGTCGCCGTCAAGGCCCCGGGCTTCGGTGACCGCCGCAAGGCGATCCTGCAGGACATCGCGATCCTGACCGGTGGCCAGGTCATCTCCGAGGACGTCGGCCTCAAGCTGGAGAACGCGGACCTTTCCCTGCTGGGCAAGGCGCGCAAGGCCGTCATCACCAAGGACGAGACCACCATCGTCGAGGGTGCGGGCGACGCCGACCAGATCCAGGGTCGCGTCAACCAGATCCGCGCCGAGATCGACAACTCGGACTCGGACTACGACCGCGAGAAGCTCCAGGAGCGTCTGGCGAAGCTGGCCGGCGGCGTGGCCGTCATCAAGGCCGGTGCCGCCACCGAGGTCGAGCTGAAGGAGCGCAAGCACCGCATCGAGGACGCGGTGCGCAACGCCAAGGCCGCCGTCGAAGAGGGCATCGTCGCCGGTGGTGGCGTCGCTCTCATCCAGGCCGCCGAGGCCGCCTTCGCCGGTCTGAAGCTCGAGGGCGACGAGGCCACTGGTGCCAACATCGTCAAGGTCGCCGTCGAGGCGCCGCTCAAGCAGATCGCGATCAACGCCGGCCTCGAAGGCGGCGTCGTGGCGGAGAAGGTCAAGTCCCTCCCGCAGGGCCACGGCCTCAACGCCGCCACGGGTGTGTACGAGGACCTGCTCGCCGCCGGCGTGCCGGACCCGACGAAGGTCACCCGCTCCGCGCTGCAGAACGCCGCTTCCATCGCGGCGCTGTTCCTGACCACCGAAGCCGTCGTGGCGGACAAGCCGGAGAAGGCCTCGGCCGCTCCCGCCGACCCGTCCGGTGGCATGGGCGGCATGGACTTCTGAGTTCGAGCCGGTAACACCGGAAAGCCCGGACGCGCCCCGCGCGTCCGGGCTTTTCCGTGTCCTGGTGGTGGGCCTCGTGAGTGGTAACCGTCCTTACCACTCACGAGCCCCACCGCGGTCCGCCACTCAGGTCGCGACCCAGGGAGCGTGGGCCTACCGTTGCCCGTCCACCGCGTACTTGCCGCCTTGCTGCCGACGGTCCTTCTCGTACGGGTCGGTGGAGTTCGGCTCCGAAGGCTTCCTCGGCTCGAGGCCTGTCCGGTCGGTTCCGCCCGCCTCCGTGGCCGCGCTTTCCCTTTCGACCGTCTCGGGATTGGGATCGATCTTCCCCCGGTCCTTGTTGGCGCTTTCCCAGGCGGCGAACAGCTTTTTGAGGTCGTCCGAGAGCTCGCCGTCCGTTCGCGCGTAGGCCTCGGCCGCTTTCCTGAGCTGCTCACCGGCGAGAAGGAACCGAGCGCAGCTCGTCCTCATGAACTGTTCGACGGCGTCGCGGATCTCCAAGGTCGTGTCGTCGCCTGTGCACGTCTGCTCGTCGCGGCCCGCGAGGTGCCGGTCGGCGTCGTCGGCCTCGGCGAGAATCCGCAGTTGTGCCGAATAGGCGTCGGCCGCTTCGAAGCAGGTCTGTGCCACCCGCAGCAGGAAGTAGACATCGACCTGGACCCCGTGGTACTTCGCGCGGTCGGTCTGGTTCGGTCGCGTGTTCGCGGTGAGGTCGTAGAGCTCGAGGTTGTAGCTGTGCACCCCCGCGATCGCCTTCTGCAGGGCCAGTACGTTCGCGCCGAAGTCGGATTCGAGGCCGGACAAGGCGTTGTGCTCGTCCTGGATCGAGGTGGTGAGCTTCCGCAGGATGTCCTGGAGGGACATGGCGTCCTGCTCGACGGTGAGTCCCTTGATGATCCCGCCGACGAAGCCGGCCAGGTCGAGGACGGCGCCAGCCGTGCCGAGAGCCTTCCCGCCGGCCTCGTCGACGGTCTTCACGACCTTGCTGAGTTTCGCCGCCGCGGACAGCAGATTGCTCGCGACCCCGTGGATCGTTCGCGCCTGGTCGACCTTCTCCAGGATCGAGTCCGCGGTGAAAACCTTGAGGGTGACCTTTTCGTCCAGCTTCTTGGTGGCCCAGTTGAGCCGTTTGACGATGTTGAGCCGGGTCGCCTGGATCGTCGCGGCGCGGGTGGAGTACAGCGTGGACAGGCTGGCGAGGATGAGCGACTGGTGCGCCATGGTCGGCGCGATCGAGGCGAAGAACCCTTCCCTGAACTCTTGGGCGGCGAGTCCGGTCCACGCGATGAACCAGGGCTCGGTCGCGCTGGTCGCGCCGTCCAGCCATTCGACGTTCCGGACGACCGCGCCCTGACCGAGCAGCTCGGTCACCCGGCCGTTCTTGTCCTGGAAGCCGAGGTTGCCGGCGACGTTCAGAAACGTGTTGTGGGCGGCCTCCAGCTTCGCGAGGTCGGGCCCCTCCAGCTGCGGGACGAGCTTGGCGACCTCCTGCCGCCGGTTCCAGGCCAGCCGCTCGATCTGTGCCAGGTTCCGTTCGACATGGCACTCGACGTTCTTCTGGGTCTGCGGGTTCCAGCCGTCGCAATGGACGTCCTTGTAGTGACCGTGCATCCCGTCCATGACCCAGGTCAGGTATCCGCAGAAGTCGTCGGCGCCCGAGAGGTGGCCGTAGGATTCGGCGGGCGACTGCCAGGCCCAGGGCTCCGCTGAGCACGGGACGGCGGGCGAGAGCCGCGTCATGGCGTCGACGGCGTCTTCCATCCAGCGCTTGGTGAGCGCCTGGTGGAAGTCGTCCAGTGCGCCTTCGAGCATCCGCTTGTACTCGCTGAGGCTCAGATACTTGGCCATGGAGGCCCCTCTTCCCACTCCTGTGACAAAGTCAGGGGAAGTGTAACGGCGAATGCGCGATCTCGCGGCCGAACTCGGGAAAAGCGAGAGGCCCGGACATCCCCATGTCCGGGCCTCTCACCTTGTCCCCCTGCCCCTTCGGATCGCGTTTAGCGGGCTGAACGCGATCCGGCGGACGCCGCGCCCCCTGCGCACGGCGTCCGCCTCCGCTCAGGATTCGCCCGGCTGCTCCGGAGTCAGGAGCCACGCGGCGGCGTAGAGCGGGATCGCGAATCCGGCGGTGAAGAAGACGCCCGCCACGAGGGCGATGCGCAGGATCGCGGCGTCGACGCCGAGGTAGGCGGCCCAGCCGCCGGCGACGCCCGCGAGCATCTTGTCGGTGCGGCTGCGGTAGAGCTTCTTGGTGGCCTGGGGGGTGTACACGCTGTTCGTCATGGCTCCATGTTCGCTCCGGAACGACCGTCGGCACATCGGGGAACGGCCCCGACCCGACCCTGGAATCCGACCCTGAGGGGCCGGAAAACCGGATGCTGGGGCTGAGGGGCAAGGCGGGAAGGCCGGAGCTGATCGAGAAGTACGGCTTCGACACGAAGTTCGCCATGCACATGGTTCGCCTCGGTGTGCAAGGCGTGGAGCGTCGTCGCCGCCGCAGGAGCCGGACACCGGCTGGGCCGACGCTTGGCTCGTGCAGGCCTACCTCAGGGCGTGGAAGATGCCTTGATGACGATCAAGACGAAAGCGCTCACCTTCGGGGTCGCGGTGCTGACCGTGCTGGGAATCGGCACGGCCAGTGCCGCGACTGAAAGCCATGGCGCGCAAAGCAGGCTCGACGTCGTTCAGGCCCGCGGCGAGATCCGCGTGTGTTCGACGGGGGACTATCGTCCGTTCACCTATCGCGACGCCGCGGGCGCGTGGAGCGGGATCGACATCGACCTCGCGGGCGACCTCGCCCGGCGGCTCGGCGTCCGGCTCCAGCTGGTCCAGACCACATGGAAGGCTATCGCCGACGACGTCGGGCGGAAATGCGATCTGGCGATGGGCGGCGTGTCGGTGACCTTGGATCGCGCGAAGAAAGGGTTCTACACCGCTCCCTATCTTCGTGACGGCAAGACGCCGATCACCTTGTGTGAGAACGAAAAGCGATTCCAGACCCTGGAGCAGATCGATCGGCCGGGCGTCCGGGCGATCGTGAACCCCGGCGGTACCAACGAGCAATTCGCCGACGCCAACCTCAAGCGCGCGACCATAGTGCGGCATCCGGACAACAACACGATCTTCGCCGAGATCCTGGCGGGCCGGGCCGATCTGATGATCACCGACGCGACCGAAACCCGTTGGCAGGCGAAGCGGGACCCGCGCTTGTGCGCGGTGCATCCCGACGAGCCTTTCACCTTCTCGGAGAAGGCGTACCTTCTGCCGCGCGACGTCGTGTTCAAGGAGTGGACCGACCAGTGGCTGCATCTCGCGGTGAACGACGGCACCTACGCGCGTATCGCGAAGCCCTGGCTCGGCTGAAATCGGTTTGAACCACTTCCGTTCTCCGGCCGTATCCCTGGATGTGGGTGAGGAGGAACCAGACCGGAGGAAACACCGATGATGAACAGTGCCGGGAAACACCGCAAGCGTGCGACGATCGGCATCGCGTCCGTTCTCGGGGTGGCCGCCATCGCCGCGGCGATGTTCGCGATCAGCACTCCGGACGGGCAGGCCGCGGAAAGCTGCCAGGGACTGGACACCGCCCTCCGGAACAACCTCGGCTTCATCGCGGCCCAGCGGGCGGATCCGGACGCCCGGTCCGGGGCGCCGATCGCGAACCGGCAGGCCGTCGTCGACCTCATCCAGCAGCGCCGCCAAGCCGCGGGGTGCACCGAGGACGTGCGGGCCGACGGCGGGAAGCAGAAGCGGAACCAGGCCGCGGACGAGGCCGGGAAGGCCGCCGAGCGGAAAGCCGGGACGGACGACGCCATGGCGGACGAGGACAAGGCGGCAGGGCAGGAAGACGCGGCCGCAGGGGACGGCGAGGTCGTCTGCCAGGGCTCCACGGTGACGCTGTCCGGCGAGGGCGGCGCCCCCGCGGCGTCCAGCGGTCGGTTCCCGGCGGGCACCAAGCTGAAGGTGACGAACCTGGACAACGACAAGTCCACGACCGTCGAGGTCACCGGTGTCTCCGGCAGTTGCGCGCTGCTGAACAACGCGGCCTTCGAGCAGGTCCGGGAACCGGGGAAGTTCTTGATCCGCCGGGCCACCATCGAGCGGGTCGGCTGAAACACCCGCACCGGAACGGGGAAGACGCGGACGGATCCGGTGCGGAGGCGGCGCGAGTCCTCCTGGTCCCCTCGGCCAGGAGGGCTCGTGGTCGTTTGTATCTCGCTTGTACGCCCTTTCGGGACGCTTCTCGCGAAACGCCGAGAAAGGACATCCGATGAGATTCAGACGAGTGGTCACGGCGGCCGCCACCGCCTTGCTGGGCATGGCCGGGCTGGCGATCACCGCGACGTCGGCCGAGGCCGCCGTCGGGCCGCGTCCCAACTTCCAGCTCCCGTTCCCCTGCAACCAGGTGTGGAACGGCGACAACGACAACAGCAGTGCGCACCGCGCCTACGAAATCGACTTCAACCGCGGTGGCTCCGCGGACGCGGACCTCGGCGACACCGTGGTCGCGGCGGCGGCGGGCAAGGTCGTCATCTCGGCGCACCAGGGTTCGGCGAACGGGTTCGGCAACCTGGTGAAGATCGACCACGGTGGGGGATGGTCGACCTACTACGCGCATCTGAAGGTCCGCTCGGTCGCGCTCAACGCGCAGGTCACACAGGGGCAGAAGATCGGCGAGGTCGGCAACACCTCCAAGCCGGGCAACAACATCAGCCCGCATCTGCACTACGAGGTCCGCACCAACGACTCCTCGTGGCCGAGCAACATCAAGCCCGCGTACTTCAACGGCGTGAAGTTCGGCTACCCCAACGCCAATGTGACCTCCAAGAACACCTGCGGCGGCAACGGGAACCCGAACCCGTACGACGCCGTCGAGGTGTGCGGCGACGGCTACAAGGTGATCGACTCGCAGGCGCTCGGCAGCGCCGCGACCACGTACCTGCTGTACAACGGCACGAACAAGAACAACTGCGTCACCACCATCAAGTCCGCCTCGGTCGGCACGGCCAGCGCGGTTTCGGCGTTCCTCGAAGTCCAGGGTTCGGCCAGGAAGACCGACTCCGGCAGCTTCGAGTACTACGCGGGGCCGGTGAGCGCGGCCGCCGGCGCCAAGTGCGTCAGGTGGGGTGGCTCGGCGGGGTCCTCCAGCTACGAATCCCCGCTGGAGCACTGCGGCTGACCTTCGCTCGCCAGCGCGCGATGAAGGACGCTTTCATGGCGAAATTCGCCATGAAAGCGTCCTTCATCTCATGGGAGGTGTGCGCGGACGCGGGTGAAGCGGTCTTCCCAAGCGGCCCGGACGTCCGGGGCGGCGGCGTGAGCGGCGAACAGATCGGGAGCGGGAGCCTGAAGCGGCACCGGCAAGCGTCCGTCCACAGGGGACAGTGAGTCGGCGCAGACGTCCCCCGTCAGCAAGGGCATCGTGCCCAGGCCACAGGCGAAGTCCAAAGTGGGCAGTGCGCCCGCGAGCGCCAGCCCGGCGGCGAGCCCGACGCTCGTCTCGACGGCGGACGACACCACGCACGGCAGGCCGCAGGCTTCGGCGACCTCCAGCGCGCGGCGGACCCCGCCCAGCGGCGCGACCTTCAGCACGGCGACGTCGGCCGCCCCCGCCACGGCCACCTTGAGCGGGTCTTCGGCCCGGCGGATCGATTCGTCCGCGGCGATCCGGACACCGACCCGGCGCCGGACGTCGGCCAGTTCCCCGATCGACGGGCAAGGCTGCTCGACGTACTCGAGCCCGCCCGCCGCACGATCCAGCTCACCGATGGCCTTGACCGCGGTGTCCACGTCCCAGGCCATGTTCGCGTCGACCCGGACCGCGCCCCGCGGACCCAGCGCGGCCCGCACCGCCTCCACCCGGGCGCAGTCCTCGGCCAGGCTCACCCGCGGGTCGGCGACCTTCACCTTCGCCGTGCGACAGCCCGACGCGGACACGAGTTCGTAGGCCTGCTCCGGGGACACCACCGGGACGGTCGCGTTCACCTCGACGCTCTCCCGGACCGGCGACGGCCACCCGCGCTCGCTCGCCTCCAGCGCGGACGCGAGCCACGGCGCGCTCTCGGAGTCGGAGTAGTCGGAGAACGGGCAGAATTCACCCCAGCCCGCCTCACCGCGGACCAGCAGTCCTTCACGGACCGTGATGCCTCGGAACCGCGTGTGCAGGGGAATCGCGTAGACGTCCATCGGCACCGATCATGCCACCGTGGGAATCGCGTGCCGTTCGCGTCGGTTCCGGACAGAATGAGCGACGTGGCACTCGACTTTCGCGTGCTGGGACCCACCGAGGTCACGGCGGACGGGCTGCCGGTGCCCTTGGGCGGCAGCAGGCCGCTCATCGTGCTGGCGGGCCTGTTGCTGCGCGCGAACACGGTGGTGCCGGTCGAGGAACTGGGCCGCTGGCTGTGGCCGGACGACCGGCGGCGCTCCAAGGGAGCCCTGCAGACCTACATCCTGCGCGTCCGCCGCGCGCTCGGCGACGAGGTCACCATCCGCACCGAACGCGGTGGCTACCTGCTCGAACTCGACGAGAGCCTGCTCGACCTCGCCCGTTTCCGCTCACTCGCCGCCGCCGGAGCGGAGGCCGCACGGGACGGCGACCTGCGCGGGGCCGCGGACCGGTTCGCCGCCGCGCTGTCCGAATGGCGCGGCCCGGCGCTGCAGAACGTCCACTCCGAAGCGCTGCTCCGGGACGAAGCCGACCAGCTGGGCGAAGAGCGGCTGCGCGTGCGCGAGCAGTGGGCCGACGCGCTCATCGCGCTCGGCGATCACGCCGCCGTCGTCCCCGAGCTGACCAGGTTGTGCCGCGAGAACCCGCTCCGGGAGCGGCTGCACGAGCAGTTGATGATCGCGCTGTACCGCTCCGGCAGACAGGCCGAGGCGCTGAACGTCTACCGCCGGATCGGCGCGGTGCTGGCCGAGGAACTCGGCCTGGATCCCGGCGCGTCGCTGCGGCGGGCGCACCAGGCGATCCTGACCGGTGAGGAGTCCGCCGAAACCACATTGGACTCCGAGCTGACGCGATACCGCCTCGGCGCCGAACCGCTGATCCCTCGTCAGCTCCCGGCGGATCTCCGGGTGTTCTCCGGCCGCCAACGCGACCTCAAGGCGCTGCACGGGCTCGTCCCGGAAGCGCTGGACACCGAGCGGTCGACGTCCATCGCGTCGATCGAGGGGATGGGCGGCATCGGCAAGACGACGCTCGCCGTCCACTTCGCGCACGAGGTCGGCGACCGCTTCCCCGGCGGACAAGTGTACCTCAACCTGCGCGGCTACGGTCCCGGAGAGCCGGTCGAAGCCGCCGCCGCGCTCGAAACCATGCTCGTCTCCGTCGGCGTCCCCGCCGACCGGATCCCCGCCGACGTCGACGGGCGCGCGGCCACCTGGCGCACCCACAGCGCCGGACGCCGGATGCTGATCCTGCTCGACAACGCGGGGAGCACCGAGCAGATCCGGCCGCTGCTGCCCGGCCCCGGCTGCCTGGTGCTGGTGACCAGCCGATGGCAGCTGCAGGCGCTCGTGGCGACCCACGGCGCACGGCGCGTCGCACTCGAGGAACTGCCGGACGAGGACGCGATCGCCCTCCTCGCGTCGACGATCGGGCTGGACCGGGTCGCCGAGGACCCCGAGGCCACCGAACGGTTCGTCCGGTACTGCGGCGGGCTGCCGCTGGCCATCCGGATCCTCGCGGTGCGGGCGGCGCAGTTCCCGGACCTCGGGTTGCGGGAGTTCGTCCGGCTGCTGGAAGCCGAACAGGACAGGCTGGGCTCGTTCGACCTCGCCGACGGCGACGAGACGAACATCCGGGCCGTCTTCTCGTACTCGTACCGGGCACTCGACGAACGGGCCGCACGGATGCTGCGGCTGCTCGGACTGCCCACCGGCGGCGACTTCAGCGTGCCCGCGGCCGCTGCGGTGGCCGGGGTCGACATCGCGGAGGCGCACGAGGATCTGGCGAAACTGGCTTCCGCGCACCTGATCGCGCGGTCCAGGCCCGGCCGGTACCAGTTCCACGACCTGATCCGCGCGTACGCGGCCGAACTCTCGGCGAAACTCGACGGGCCCGAGGCGCGGACGGCCGTGCTGGACAGGCTGCTCCACGTGTCTCTGGCGTCCGCGCTGAACGCGTCGAGACTGTTGCGTTCGGACCGGCACTACCGGCTCGTCGAGCCGGAGCGGTTCGACGGCGCCGGACTGAAGTTCGGGCACTACGAGCAGGCGCTCGACTGGTTCGACGAGGAGGCGGGGAACCTCATCGCCGCGGTGAACGTCGCGTACCGGGAGCGGCGGTACCGGGAATGCTGGCAGCTGGCGTGGCTGCTGCAGTCGTACTTCATCGTGCGGGCCCGGCTGGAGGACTGGCGTTCGGTGTTCGGCGTGGCGCTTCGCGCCGCCCGCGACCTGGGGGACCGGTCCGGCGAGGCCGCCATCCTCAGTGGCCTCGGAGTGGCCTGTGGGGTCGCCCGCCAATACGAGGACAGCATCGCCTACCTGAAACAGGTCGTCGAACTGCAGCGGCAGGTCGGCGACCGGCAAGGTGAGGCGCGGGCCCTCTACAACCTCACGCTGGCCAGCCAGGACCCCGGCACGGGCTGGGAATACGGGACGCGCGCGTTGCGGCTCATCCGGGAGAGCAACGTCGGCGCCGGCATGGAGGCCAGCGCGCTGCAGGCGCTCGGCGACATCTGCACCCAGGCGGGCCGCTTCGAGCAGGCGCTCGACTTCGCCGACCAGGCCTTGGCGCTGGAAGCGCACGCGCTCCCCGACGAAGCCCGCTTCACCCTGCATACCAAGGGCACCGCCCTGGTCGGACTCGGCCGTGGCGACGAGGGCATCGCCTGCATGCGGCACGCCGTCGAGATGTTCTTCGCCCACGGCGAGCTCTACGAGGCGGCCGACGTGCTGGCCCAGCTCGGCGGAATCCATCTGCGGCTCGGTGATCCCTCGTCGGCGCGGGAGTGCTGGCTGCGTTCGGTCCGGGTGCTGACCGAGCTTTCGCATCCCGACGCCGAGGACGTCCGTACGAAGCTGGCCTCGCTCGTGGGCGAAACGGTCAAGGCTGAGTGAGGCACGGGCGACCGGCGTGCCGACCCCCAGTCGCAGCACGCGAGTACGCCCGTGACCTCACGTGTCACCTAACAGGACACCGCTCACTGCGCGCTGACTGTGCAGCGTGCGCGGTCACGCCAGCAGTTTCGCGAGGGCGATCGCGTTCTTCGGCGCCTCGACCTTGACGTCGTTGTCGAAGTAGACATACGTGTCGCGCCCCCAGCCCTTGATCTTCCGGGCCCACTTTTTCAGGGCCTTCTCGCTGTACCCGCTGACGTACAGTTCCTTGTCTCCGTGCAAGCGGACGTACGCGAAGTCATCGCTCGTCATCTCGTCGACGAAAGGGAACTTGCCCGCGGTGTCGGCGACCACGAGCGCGATGCCGTGTTTCCGGAACAGCTCGAGGCTTTCGGGCCCGGCGAAGCTCGGATGCCGTACTTCCACCGCGTGCCGGAGCTTCCGGCGAGGCTTCGGATCGGTGTGCGGTTCGGCCTTCAGCTTGTCGTCGTGTTCGCGCGCGAGCTTGGCGGCGGCGTGACTGGTGCGCGGCAACAGCTTGAAGAACGCATCGACGCGCTCGGCGTCGAACGCCAGCCGCGGCGGCAGCTGCCAGAGGATCGGGCCCAGCTTGCGGCCGAGCGCGAGCACCCCGGACGCGAAGAAATTGGCCAGCGGTGTCTCGACGTCGCGCAGTTGCTTCAGGTGAGTGATGAAGCGGCCGCCCTTGACGGCGAAGACGAAGTCGTCCGGTGTCTGCTCGGCCCACGCCCGGTACCGCTCGGGTCGCTGCAGCGAGTAGAACGAGCCGTTGATCTCGGCCGAGTTCATCCGGGACGACAGGTATTCCAGCTCGCGCCGCTGCACCAGGCCGCGGGGGTAGAAGTCCCCGCGCCAGGGTGGATAGCGCCAGCCCGAAGTGCCGATCCTCAGCTCCGCGACGTCGATCACCACCTTCCCGTGTCGCCCTGATTCCCCCTCTCCGGCCGGCGCAAACGCCCGCTCACGCCCAGGAGAACCGCCAGCGCCGGGTCTGGACCAGGCCGGCGGCGAACTCGCGCAGGTTGCCCGGCTGACCGGCGAAGGCGGGCAGGCAGAACGAACGGTGCTCGGCGGCCACTGTGAGCGCGCGGCCCTGGGTGCGCGGCGGCGCGGCCACCGACAACTCCAGCGAATCGAAGCCCAGCACCGTGAGCGTCGCGCCGAAGCGGTCTTCCCAGCTACGCAGGACCGCGGACAGCTCGTGGACCTGATCGGTCGCCTTGATCATGCCCGTCCAGCCGAGGATCGCCGGGATGTCGGCGGGCCGCTCGGTCTGCACCAGTGCCAGCCGGTGCTGCCCGCGCGCGGCCAGGATCGATCCGGTGTTGCCCGCCTCGGCCAGCGGATCCGCCCGGCGCGAGGGGCGGCGGGCGAGGCCGGGGAACTTCGCGCCGAACGGGCGCAGGCAAGCGCCGTCGCAGCACGACGTGTCCCACCAGCGGGCCAGCACCTCGGCCGGGTCCACCGAGGAGATCCGGTGGTCGGCGGGGGCGAGCCTGCCGCGGTCGTCGATCCAGTCCTCGCCGTTGACCGCGAAGCGCTGGTCGTGCGGGATCAGCACCGGCCACAGACCGGAGCGGTCGAACTCGGCGACGCAGCCGGTGTAGCGCTCCGGCTTGGCCAAGGGCAGATCCGAAACCCAGATCCGGCCGTGCCACCGGCCGGGCGGCAAGGTCTGGACGGGCGGCGTACCCGGTCGGAACGGTGCGATCGTCATCGGCTTCCCCTCGAACTGGTGTTCGGTCAACTCTACCCGAACACTAGTTCGAAGCACCGACAGTTTTCGATACCCCGTTTGCGGGATCTCGTGACGGCCGCCTCATGAGTCCCTGAAGTCACAACGACCACAGCAGTACCGTCCATAGTGGACGCTGGGCCTGGGCGCGTGGCTCAAGGGGTGCGAGTGGCGGGCCTCGTGAGTGGCGATTCGGGTTATTCGAGGGGTAAGGCAAACGTGTCGTGACCGAGTCTCGTGTCGTGAAGGCCTTCTTCGCTGGTCTCAAGGTGGGCAGAGAGTTCTTCGCCGCGCTGTTCTGGGCTGGCCGACGAGGCCGACCGTGCATCGAGTGTCCACACGGGACACTTCTCGGCGGCAAAATATCCGATAGATGCTCATATGCACGTTTCCGCCCGGCGGTCGTGAGTGCTAAAGAGGGTTAGAACGCTCTTTGCCGCTCACGACCCCCGCATGAAGCCACGCAAAGTGCGCAAATCGGGCACTTTGATCAGGATCGGTGTCTCTTGTGGACAGTCAAGAATGCGCCAGGTCGCTGTGGCGAGCCCGCTCCCGCCGCCACCTCACCACGAAGCCACCTTTGCCTTACCCCTTTAGAACACCACTTACCACTCGCGAGCACCATCACGGACCGCTCAGCCTGGGTACAGGAAGACGCGGGCGCCTACATCGGGCGCAGCAGGTCGTCGGCGTCCACGATCCGGTACGCGTACCCCTGTTCGGCCAGGAACCGCTGCCGGTGCGCCGCGTACTCCGTGTCGACGGTGTCCCGCGAGACGACCGAGTAGAAATGCGCCTGCCGCCCGTCGCCCTTGGGCCGCAGCAGCCGTCCGAGCCGCTGCGCCTCTTCCTGCCGCGAGCCGAACGTCCCGGAGATCTGGATCGCCACCGACGCCTCCGGCAGGTCGATCGAGAAGTTCGCGACCTTCGAAACGACCAGCGTCCTGATCTCACCACGCCGGAACGCGTCGAACAGTTCCTCGCGTTCCTTGTTCCGCGTCGCGCCCTGGATCACCGGCGCGTCGAGTTCGTCGCCGATCAACTCCAGCTGGTCGAGGTAGGCCCCGATGACCAGCGTCGGCTCGCCGGGATGCCGGTCGACCAGCGATTTGATCACCTTGGTCTTGGTGTCCGCGGTCGCCGCCAGTTTGTACCGCTCCTCGGCCTCGGCGGTCGCGTACGCGAGCCTCTCGGCGTCCGTCAGCGTCACCCGGACCTCGGTGCATTCCGCCGGCGCGATCCAGCCCTGCGCCTCGATGTCGCGCCACGGGACGTCGTACCGCTTCGGGCCGATCAGGGAGAACACGTCGCCCTCGCGCCCGTCCTCGCGCACCAGGGTCGCGGTCAGCCCGAGCCGCCGCCGCGACTGCAGGTCCGCGGTCATCCGGAACACCGGCGCGGGCAGCAGGTGGACCTCGTCGTAGACCACCAGGCCCCAGTCCCGCGAATCGAACAGGTCCAGATGTTTGTACTCGCCCTTGGTCTTGCGCGTGACGACCTGGTACGTCGCGATGGTGACCGGCCGGATCTCCTTCTTCTCCCCGGAGTATTCGCCGATCTCCTCCTCGGTGAGCGAGGTCCGCGCGACCAGTTCCCGCTTCCACTGCCGTCCGGCGACGGTGTTCGTCACCAGGATCAGCGTGGTCGCCTTCGCGTGTGCCATGGCCGCGGCGCCGACCAGCGTCTTGCCCGCTCCGCACGGCAGTACGACGACGCCGGAACCGCCCGCCCAGAACGCCTCGGCGGCCTTGCGCTGGTAGTCGCGCAGCTCCCAGTCGTCCTCGGCCAGGTCGATCGGGTGCGCCTCGCCGTCGACGTAACCGGCGAGGTCCTCCGCGGGCCAGCCGACCTTCAGCAGCGCCTGCTTGAGCCGTCCGCGTTCGGACGGGTGCACGACGACGGTGTCCTCGTCGATGCGCGCGCCCAGCATCGGGCTGATCTTCTTGTGCCGGAGGATCTCCTCCAGCACCGCGCGGTCGATGGTCGACATGACCAGGCCGTGCGCCGGGTGGTTGGCGATCTGCAGCCGCCCGAACCTGCCCATCGTGTCCACGATGTCGATGAGCAGCGGCTGGGGCACGGGGAACCGCGAGTACGTCGTCAGCGCGTCGACGACCTGTTCGGCGTCGTGGCCGGCCGCGCGGGCGTTCCACAACGCCAGCGGCGTGATCCGGTAGGTGTGGACATGCTCGGGCGCGCGTTCCAGTTCGGCGAACGGCGCGATGGCGATCCGCGCGTCGTCGGCCTGGCTGTTGTCGACCTCGAGCAGGACGGTCTTGTCGGACTGGACGATCAGCGGGCCATCGGTCACATCCTCCTTTATACGTTCCGGCCACACCGGCTCCCGTCGCGGCACCGCTGGTGGAAGGATGTGCGGAAGGTGACTGGAGGGGACCTTGACGACTACACCGACCGGCGGGACGCCCGAGTACGACCCGTTCAACGCGTCCGCGCCGCTGCCGTCGATGCCTGAGGCGGTGCCGCCGACGCCGTTCCCGAAGCCCGCGCCGCTGAGCGTGCTGGCCAAGGCTTCGATCGTGCTGGGCGTCGTCGTCGCGCTGGGCCTGGGGAGCCTGGTCGCCTGGGGAATCTCGCAGTCGGGCAAGTTCGCCACGGTCGAGGCGGGGAAGTGCCTGTACCTGACCGACGAGGCGGGCGGCAACCAGAGCTACACGACGGCCAGCTGCAGTTCGGCCCGCGCGACCTTCCGCATCGACGAGGTCCGGACGGGTTCGTCCGACTGCCGCGATCCGGACTACATCCAGTTCGAGCTGTACGGGAGTTCTTCCGGCCGGACGGCTCAGAAGACGCTCTGTCTCGCGCTGAACGTCGAGACCGGGGACTGCCTGCGTGACGTCGTGCACGAGACGCGGATCGCGAAGGTCCGCTGCACCGACATCAGCGCGGAGGTGCGAGCGACTGTGCTGAGGGGCTCGTCGGCCGTCTGCATGTCGGAGGACACCGAGCTGCGCTACACCGGGCCGCCCGTGCGCACCGTGTGCCTGCGGCCGACCGGGGAGAACATCTAGGGGCGCGGCACCATCGACTGGACGTCGAGCCGGGCGCCGAGCATGCCCGAGTTGTGCATCAGATCGGCGACGCGCTGCAGCCGGATGCCGTTGAGGGAGACCGGGTAGGTCCCGAGCGAGATCAGCGACGCCGTGGTCCGGTCGATGTCGGAGAACGACGGCAGCGCGTCGCGGACGACGGCCGGGTCGGCCGCCCGCACCTGCGCCTCGCCGAGCACCTTCCGGAAGACCGCGAGGGTGCGGGCGTTTCCCTGGCCGAAGGCCCCGGTCGAGACGTAGGACGACACCGGGAAGTCCAAGGTCGCGCCGCGGGCTCCGTCGGCGAGGATGCCGGCCCCCAATTCCTTCTCGGCCCTGGTGATGTACGGCTCGACCATCCACGCGGCGTCGACCTCGCCCGCCTGCAGTGCCTGCGGCATCCGGTCGAACGGGTTCTGCTTGAACTGGATCCGGTCCACGTCGACGCCCGCGGTCCCGAGTACCGATCGGGCCGCGAGCACGCCGACGTCGTCGAGCATGTTCACCGCGATCTTCGGTGACTTCTTGAGCGTCGGCTCGGTGTAGTCGGAGCCGGGGAGTGTGACGAGCGCCATGGTGTTGCGGCCGGCGGTGTAGGCCTCGCCCTGCAACTGCAGCGCCGTCCCGGCCGCGGTGGCGCGGAAGATCGAGACGTCGCTGGCGAACGCGAGGTCGACCTCTCCCGAAGAGAGCTTGGCGATCGCCTGGTCGGCGGGGACGTCGACGAGGGTCACGGAAAGGCCGGCCGCGGTGAACTTCCCGTCGGCGACGGCGACCCTCAACGGCGCGGTGTCGATGGGGCTTCCGACGCCGACGCGCAGTTCCGTCCGTTCGAGTGGCGCGTCGGTGCTTGCGTCACCATTCGAAAACACTCCGCAACCGGCGGCCGCCAGCAGCGTCGCTACCAGCGGAATCGCCAAGACGCGCATCTTCGTCACCGCCTACCTACCGAGAGAATGTGCTCCTCCTTCTGGATCGTATGGTCCGGGCCCCATACGATCGCGTGCGGGAGACGCCGGATTGCGCGGCTTTCGATCGTTCTCGAACCTTGTTACTCTACAGTAGGTTCGGGCTCTCGTCCCCGATGTCAGCCATGGGAAAGGGTCCCGTGGTGGGAAAAGGAAACCAGGTGGCCCGTCGCGACAACCGTCCCCGTGGGGGCGACGCGGCGGAACGGCATCCTCGTGTCGGCGGACGCTGGCGGCTGCGGAACTGGCACCTGCGTACCAAACTCTTCGTGGTACTCCTGATTCCCGCGCTCGCGGTGGTCGCCCTCGTCGGGCTCCGGGTCGACTCGGATCTGCGGGATGCCCGGCAGCTGGCCGAATTCGCCACCCGCGGCCGGGTCGACAGCACCGTCGCCGAGGCCGTGCACCAGCTTCAGCGCGAACGCGACCTCACCGTCCGGTTCGTCGCGGGCGACCGCAAGGGCGACCTTTCCGAGCTGACCGAACAACGCAAGCGCGTCGACGAGGCCATCGGTACGTTCGAACGCACGCTCGGCGAGAGCAAGAGCAGGCTCGGCGGCAAGGCCGCGACCAGCCTGCAGCAGACCAGCGATCGCCTGCGCGTGCTGACCGGACTCCGCTTTTCCGCGGAACACTCCGCTTTTCCCGCCGACGCGGTGCTGCGTTCCTACAGCGAACTGATCTCCGGCCTGCTCGACATCAGCGACTCCACCGCCGCCGACGTCTCCGACCCGGATCTGGGGAAGCTCCGCCTCGCGGGCAACGCGCTCGCGCGGGTCAAGGACCAGATGTCGGTCAAGCGCGCGATCATGGCGGCCGCGCTCGCCCAGGGCGGCCTCAACCGGGACAGGACCCGCGCGCTGCTCGGCGCGGAGGCCGAACTCGCCGCCGCCCGCAACGACTACCGCACCTTCGCGACCCCCGAACAGCAGCGGATGTACGACGACACGGTCATCGGCCTGATCGTCGACATCGGCAACGACATGGTGGAATCGGCGCTCATCCGCGCCGAGAACGACCAGGGGCTCGGCGGGCTGGACCCGAACCAGTGGGACACTTCGGCCACCTACACGGTCAATCTGGCCCACCAGGTGCAGCAGGCGCTGCTCGTCCAGCTCCAGGAACGCACCGACGCCCTCGCGGCACAGGCGAGGACGTCCGCGATCTGGGACGGCGGCATCGTGCTCGCCGTACTGGTCGTCGCCGGTGTGCTTTCGGTGATCATCGCGCGTTCGCTGTTGCGGCCGCTGCGGATCCTGCGCCGCAGCGCGCTCCAGGTCGCCGAACACCAGCTCCCGGCGGCCGTCGAGGGCCTGCTCAGCGATCCCGAACCGCAGCCGGAGAACCTGCGGCGGCGGCTGGCCGTCGCGCCGGTCCCGGTGTTCAGCCGTGAGGAACTCGGCCAGGTGGCGCGCGCGTTCGACGCGGTGCACGGCGAGGCCGTCCGGCTCGCCGGGGAACAGGCCATGCTGCGGGAGAACATCAACGCGATGTTCGTGAACCTGTCGCAGCGGAGCCAGGATCTCGTCGAACGGCAGCTTTCCGTGCTGGACCGCATGGAAGCCGACGAACAGGATCCCGACACCCTCGCCGGGCTCTTCGAACTCGACCACCTCGCGACACGGATGCGGCGCAACAGCGAGAACCTGCTGGTGCTCTCCGGAACCGACGTCGTCCGCGAGGACGGCGGCGCCGTGGTCGCCGACGAGATCATCGGCGCCGCGCTCTCCGAGGTCGAGCACTACCAGCGGATCGAAATCGGTGCGGCGCCGCGGATCGCGGTGCGCGGCGAGGCCGTCAACGATCTCGTGCACGTGGTCTCCGAGTTGCTGGAGAACGCGACCCGCTATTCCGATCAGAGCACGATGGTGCAGGTCGAGGGACACGAGACCGATCGTGGCGAATGGCAGATCGAGATCACCGACCACGGCGCGGGGATGCCGCAGGCGGAGATCGACCGGACCAACACGCGGCTGGCGAACCCGCCGGAGGTCGACGTGGAGGTCTCCCGGCGGATGGGCCTGTTCGTGGTCGCGACGCTGGCCGTCCGGCACCACATCGACGTCCGCCTGCGGTCCGCCGACGGCGGCGGGATCACCGCGGTGGTCGTCGTGCCCGCCGAACTCATCGTCGAAGCGCCCCGGCCCGCCCCGATGCCGGAATCCGTGCCCGCCACCGTCGTCGTCCCGGAGCCCGAACCCGAGCCGCCGCTGGAAGTCCCGCCGCTGCCCGAACCGGAGGAGAGCGCCGAGGAGTCGCGGTTCGCGCCCGTGCTGGACCCCGGGCCGCTGCGGCGCGCTCCCGTCGTCGAGCGCGAGACCCCGCCGGAGTGGCCGTCGTCGGACGACGACGGCGCCAGCCATCTCGAGCTGGATTCGCCGACCGAGCGGATGCCCAAGTACCAGAGCGTGCTTTCGCAGTGGTTCGACCACGGGGGGCCGCGCGAAGGGCCTTCGCCCGCCGAACCCGGCCCGCCTTCCTTGCCCTCGTTCGAACCGGTGAAGAGTGCCGTGAGCGAGGATCCGGAGGAGTCGGTACAGGATCCGGACGAGCCGACCGAACCGACACTGAAGCCGCTGGAACCGAAGGAAAAGGCGCCGGAACCCGAGCCCGCTTGGCCGACGCCCGCCGAACTGGAACAGGAGGACGGCGCGGAGGAGACCTGGCCGGTGCTGCCCGCCGTCGTTCCCGAGGCCCGGTCGCAGGACGACAGGCCGGAGAAGCCGCGAGGGGAGAGGCCGATACTCTCACTTTCCCCCGAAGCGGTCCGCGAACGGATGACCAGCCTGCAAGGCGGATTCCGGCGCGGTCGCCACGCCAGGGGTGACGACAACCCCTCGGCATAAGCGAATTGGAAGGTCCATGAGTTCGAACACCGGCCTGCTGGAAGTGATCGCGCTGACCGCGGTGGACGCGGAGCGTGCGCAGGAGGGCGGGGCCGATCGCCTCGAACTGGTCAGCGACATGGCCAGCGACGGTCTCACGCCGTCGGTCGAGACGCTGCGCGACGTGCTCGCCGCCACCGATCTCCCGGTGCGGGTCATGCTGCGCGACAACATGTCCTTCGCCGCCGGTGACCTCGACGGGTTGCGCGCGGACGCGGCGCGCCTGATCGAAGCGGGTGCGCGGGAGTTCGTCTTCGGTTTCCTGGACCTGGAAAGCGAAATCGACGTCGACGCCTGCGAGACGCTGGTCAAGGAACTCGACGGGCTGCCGTGGACCTTCCACCGGGCCATCGACCGCGCGCGGGACCCGTTGCGGGCCTACGACCAGCTGACCGCGCTCGGCTGCGACACGGTGCTCGCGGCCGGGCATCCGCACGGTGTGGCGCACGGGCTTTCGGTCCTGCAGCGGCTCGCCCGCCGGTCGGACGGGCCCCGGCTGCTGGTCGGCGGCGGCCTGCGGGCGCAGCAGGTGCACCTGCTGCGGGCGGGCGGGGTCGGTGCGTTCCACGTCGGCAGCGCGGTCCGGCCGGGTGGCTGGGAGTCCGATGTGGACGTCGCCGCCGTTCGCGAGTGGGCCGCCCTGGTCAAGGAATAAGCCGTAAGCAACGGGTCAGGCCCGAGTAGCAGGGCGTTCCTTGCGCGTGCAACTACCGCATTCAGAGGACGAAATGCGGGGTGCCCGGATGCACCGGGTCAGGTCCAGACCACACACGGTGATACGAGGTTGCATCTTCAACTATCCGGTACCGACCAGATAGCGTGTGGCCATGGCTACCCGCACCGTACGTGACGCGACCAGGGAACTGCTGCGCGATCTGGGCCTGACCACCGTTTTCGGCAATCCCGGCACGACCGAGATCGCCTTCCTCACGGAATGGCCCGACGACTTCACCTACGTGCTCGCGCTCCACGAGGCGTCCGTCGTCGCGATGGCCGACGGGTACGCCCGCGCGACGCGGCGGGCGGCGCTGGTGAACCTGCATTCCGCCGGCGGGGTCGGCCACGCGCTCGGGCACATTTTCACCGCGTATCGCAATAACGCCCCGCTGATCATCCTCGCGGGCCAGCAGACCAGGTCACTGCTGCCCGACGATCCGTTCCTCGGCGCCGTCGAGGCGGCGAACTTCCCCAAGCCGTACGTGAAGTGGAGCTGCGAGCCCGCCAGGGCCGAGGACGTCCCGGCGGCGCTGGCGCGGGCGTACCACATCGCGACGCAGGCGCCCATGGGTCCGGTGTTCGTCTCGGTGCCGGTGGACGACTGGGACGTCGAGACCACGAAGCCGATCGTGTCCCGGCCGCCGATCCGCGGCTTCGCACCCGATCCGTCCGCTTTGGACGAACTGGTGTCGGCATTGGACGCCGCCGAACGTCCGGCGATCGTGGTCGGCCCCGGTATCGACGCCGAAGGCGCCGTGCCGGACGTCGTCGAGCTGGCCGAGAAGGTGGGCGCCGGGGTCTGGGCGCCGCCGATGGGGGCGCGCTGCTCCTTCCCCGAGGACCACCCGCAGTTCTTCGGATTCCTGCAGCCGGAACGGAAAGCGCTCGCGAGCGCACTGACCGAGCACGATCTCGTGGTCGTCATCGGCGCCCCGGCGTTCACCTACCACGTGTACCGAGGCGAGTCGGAAACCGCGCTGCCGCCGCTGTTCCTGGTCAGCGACGATGAACAGATCCTCGCCAGGGCTGCGGAAGGCACCGGGATCCGCGCGACGCCGAAGCTCACGATCCGCGCGCTGCTGGACCGCGTCGCGCCGCGGGAAGCGCCGAAACCCCGCACGCGGCTGGAAAAGCCCGCCGCGGTCACGCCGATCACGCCCGGCTACGCCTACTCCGTGATCTCGGAAGTGCTGCCGGACAACGCGATCGTCGTCGAAGAGACGCCGAGCCACCGCAACGAACTGCACGACCACCTGCCGATCAAGTCCACCGACACCGGCTTCCTCACCGTCGCCAGCGGCACCCTCGGCTACGGTCTCCCCGCCGCCGTCGGCGCCGCGCTGGCCCGCCCGGACCGCAAGGTCGTCGCGATCCTCGGCGACGGGTCGAGCATGTACTGCGTCCAGGCACTGTGGACGGCGGCGCAGCACAACCTGCCGATGACGTTCGTGATCTTCGACAACTCGCAGTACGCCGCCGTGCGCATCCTCGGCGAGGCGGCGGGCGGCGAGAAGGTGCCGGGCGTCGACCTCGGCGGCATCGATTTCCCCGCGCTGGCGAAGAGCCTGGGCCTGCGGACGTCCGTCGTCGAGAAGGCCGAGGACCTCAAGCCGACGCTGGAGGCCGCGCTGCCGGACGAGCGGCCGCATCTGGTGCACGTCAAGATCGACCCGAACCCGCGCACGCTGTACTGAAGCCCTGGACGTACATGAAGGACTCTTTGAGGGACACAGAGTCCCTCAAAGAGTCCTTTGTTGCGCTAGGCGCAACAAAGGAGACCTTCGAAGCTGTATGCGTCTGTGATGCCACGGTGCGTGACGTCGTACTTGCGCGATTGCATGGGCAGGTCGCGAATGTCGTGCGCTCGATGGGGTGATCCGCCAATTCGATAAGAATGCGTAGGGCGCTTCGCCTGAATGCGTGGAAGCAGTCGACTTTCGCAACGTATATCGTCGTAGCATCGGTTGCAGTCAGGGTATTCGTCGCCGGCCTCTACTTGGGCGTGGCGGAATTCGGGGTTGCTTGCAAAGTCGCCCTTTTCTGGTGGTGTGCAGCGGCATCAGTTGAGTGCTAGCTGCTCCAAGGGAGTGAATAACTTCCCGTTCATGGACATGGTCTGATCTCTCGCCGTACGCTTCAGGTGCAAGATCAAATGGTTGCGACCACAAGGTCTTATGAGGGGACTATCTTTGACTTCCAAAAGGCGGCTTGCGCAGACTGCGTTTGCTCTCATGGCTGTTCCTGCTTTTGTCCTTTCGGCTAACCAGGCTGCGAGTGCCTCTGTTGTTCAAGGGAATTCGGCGAGCAGTAGCGTTGCGCGTGCTGCGGTGAAGCATTCGCTCGACGGTGGATGGTGCTACATTCTAGGGGCATATGGAGTCTTTTGGCGGTCGCCAGGTTCGGGTGCGATCGCCACTCTGGTGCAAGGTACTCAACTGTGGATGCCTGGTGGTGGGCAGTGGGTTGGAAACCAGTACTACCAAAAAGCTGTTTGGAATGGGGCTGCCGGATGGGTGAACTCGGACTCTATCGGCTGTGAATAGCGGCCCTGTCCTTAGTGGGATGCTTGATAGCATATAGAGTGTTGTCGCGTCCGGTTGCAAAATCTATGTAGCATAAAAGTTTGCCCGAATCTGCTTACCTGCAGATTCGGGCAAACTTTTGCTGCGCGTGCGGAGTCTTCAGTTTCGGGAGCGGGATTCCGCCTCTGCGGCCGAAGCATCCTGCTGCGCGAGTTCGTACTCGGCCGCGTCGGAAGCCGCGGCGGCCGCCTCGGGAGTGCCACCGTGCAGCAGCCGCGCCACCTCACCGCGCAGCGTCACGAACTCCGCGGACTCGCGCGTGGTGATCTGGTCCCGCTCCGCGGGCAGCCCGACCGGCAGGTCCGCCACGATCTTCGCGGGCGACTTCGACAGCACCAGCACGCGATCCGACAGGTAGACGCTCTCGTCGATGTCGTGCGTGACGACGAGAACCGTGCTCCCGTTCTCGCGCTGCACGCGCCGGGTCAGGTCCTCGAGTTCGAACCGCGTCTGCGCGTCGACCGACGCGAACGGCTCGTCCATCAGCAGCAAGGCGGGCCGGCTGGCCAGCGCCCGCGCGATCGACACACGCTGCTGCATGCCGCCGGAGAGCTGCCACGGGAACTTCGACCCGACCCCGGACAGGCCGACCGACTCCAGCGCCTCCTGCGCCCGCGTCCGGCGCTCGGAACGGCTCAAGTCGCGCCACCGCAGCGGGAACTCGACGTTCTTCGCGACCGAGAGCCAGGGGAACAGCGAACGGCTGTAGTCCTGGAACACCACGGCCAGATCCTCCGGCACGCCGGAGACGTCGTCGCCGTGCAGGCTGACGCGGCCGGACGTCGGCTTGATCAGCCCGGCGATGCAGCGCAGGAGCGTCGACTTGCCGCAGCCGGACGGGCCGACGATGCTCGCGAGCTGTCCCGCTTCCACGGTGAACGACAGGTCGTTGACCGCGACGTGCGCCTTTTCTCCCGCGCCGTACCGGTGATTCAGCCCGGAGACTTCGAGCATGGTTGACATCTTGCTGACCCTTCGAAAGCTAGATACGGCCGTTGCGGGTGGGCTGCCAGCGAAGCACTCTCTGCTCCACCGCGAGGAAGGCCGCGTTGAACCCGAAGCCGAGGAGTCCGAGCAGGACCAGCCACGACCACATGAGCGGGAAGTCGAACGCCTGCTGGGCGTCCATCAGGGACCGGCCGATGCCGTTGTAGGAGCCGACCAGTTCCGAGATCACCATCAGCAGCAGGGAGATGGACAGGCTCAGCCGCAGGCCCGCGAAGATCTTCGGCCCGGCCGCGGGTAGCACGATCGAGCGCACCCAGTACGACCGGGGAGTCCGGAACGACTTCGCGGTGTCGATCTTCACCTGGTCCACCGACCGGACACCGTCCACGGTGTTGAGCAGCACCGGCCAGATCGCGCCGAAGATGATCGACCCGGTCTGCATGCCGGGCCCGAGTCCGAAGAGGACGATGAACACCGGGATCAGCGCGGGCGGCGGGACCGAGCGGAAGAACGCGAAAAGCGGTCCGACGTAGTCCATCCCGGTCTTCGACCGGCCCAGCAGGACACCCAGCGCGACGCCGAAGGCACCGGCGAGCAGCCAGCCGCCGAGCGTCCGGCCGAGACTCGGCAGGACGTTGTCGAACACGGTGTCGGTCAGGAACAGCTGTGAGGCCGGACCGGTGAACCACAGTTTCACCGAGGTGGTCACGATTTCGGTCGGCGGCGGGAAGAAGGGGCTCTCCGCGAGCCGGGTCGCGAGCTCCCAGATCCCGAGCAGGGCGAAGAACAGCAGCCAGTTGCGGACCAGGATGCCGATACCCCGGCCCACGCGCCTGCCGACGCGGCTGGTCAGCGTGAGGGTCGTCACGAGACCGCCTCCCGGTCGACCGTGCTCCAGCGGAAGGCCCGCCTGCCGATCATCTCGAGCCCGCCGTTGATGAGGAAGCCGAGCGCGCCGACCACCACGGTGCCGGCGAGCACGAGGTCGAACCTGGTGGAACCGGTGCTGGCCTGCATGATGAAGTTGCCGATGCCGAGTTTGGCCCCGGCGAGGAACTCGGTGCTGACCACGGCGATCAGCGCGATGTTGGCGGACAGCCGGACCCCGGTGAACACGAACGGCGCGGTGTGCGGCAGCGCCACCGACGTCAGCGTCCGGAACTTGCTTGTGCCGCAAGCCTTCGCGGTCTCCAGCAAGACGGGGTCGATCTCGCCGAGCGCGTAGATCGTGTTGAACATGATGGGCCACAACGACGCGTACACGGCCAGCGTGATCTTCGCCTCGGGTCCGCCACCGATCAGCAGGAGCACCAGCGGGATCAGCGCGACGGCGGGGATCGGCCGCAGGAACTCGATGACCACCGCGGTCGCGGTGCGCAGGCCGGGGATGCTGCCCAGCAGCAGACCGGCGGGCACGGCGATGGCGACCGCGATCAGCAGGGCGATCGCCCACGCGAGGAACGTGGCGATCAGGTCCCGGATGAACTGGGTCTCGCCGAACTGTTCGAAGATCGTCACGAGGACGACGGACGGCGGGGGGAGGAACTCTTTACGGACCAGGCCGGCCTGGACGATCACTTCCCAGACGAGGAAGAAACCGGCCAGACCGGCCAGGGCACGGAGAAGTCGTGGCACCTTGACCTTTATCCAGCTTGAGGGGCGAGCATCGGAGCGGCGTCGAGCTTGGCCGTCAGCACCCCGGTCTGCAGCAGCAGGTCCGGTACGCGCTGCAGGCGGCGGGGGTCCAAGGTGGACCCGAACGTCGGCAGCGTGAGCAGTGAGGCGGTTTCGGCGTCGACCTTGGCGTACTTGACGATGAGGGGTTCGATCTTGGAGCGGTCGGCCGAGTCGCGCACGGCCTTGCCCAGTGCGCGCTGGAACGCGGCCAGGGTCTTGGGGTTCTTGTCCACGAAGGAGCCGAGCGCGCCGAAGCCCGCCAGGGGGAAGTCCTGGGTGGCGCCGGTCGCGATGTCGACGACCGGGGTCGCGCCGACGACCTTGGAGGCCTGGGTCAGGAACGGCTCGGGCAGGTAGCCCGCGTCGACCTGGCCCGAGGAGAGCGCCGCGGCGATGTTCGGCAGCTGCATGGGCACCCACTGAACCTTGCTGGTGTCCACGCCGTGGTCCTTCATCACCGAGACGGTGAGCAGGTGGGAGGCGGTGTTCTTGTCGGTGATCGCGATCTTCTTGCCCGCGAGGTCGTTGATCGTCTTGACCGAAGAGGTCGGCACCGTGACGACCGCGTTGCTCTTGGGGCTGGCCGAAACGGCGTCGGCGACGAGCCGGATGTCGGCCGCGCCCTTGCTCTTCGCGACGAAGAACGGCATGTAGGTGGAGAAGGCGATGTCGACCTCGCCGCCGATCATCTTGGTCATCGACGCCTGACCACTGGGGGCGTCGACAGCCTCGACCTCGAGACCTTCGGCCTTGAAGTAGCCGCCTTCCTGCGCCAACCGCAGCGGCGCGAGGTCGACGACGGGCAGCAGGGCGACCTTGATCTTCGTCTTCTCCAGCGCGCCGTCGCCACCCGACGCCTTGGGCGTGTCGTCGCCGCCGAGTGCGCCACAGGCGCCCAGCGTGGCAAGCATGAGCGCGCTCAGGGCGACGCCGACGGCACCCCGTCCTCTACGTGCACCGTTCCTGCTCATGGCGTTTCGAAACAAAGCCAGCTCCTCGGAAACAATGAATCACCGGTGGGGTTTTTTCATCCGTGTCGTGGCTTCATTCCGCCAGGCACGCGGTCACCTTAGAGATTTGCCCGCCTGCTCACAATGGGTGTCGTGAGCGGGTGATCATTTTAGGCCATTCGCCTGATCGCTTGATCACCCGCTTGGACAACATTACTTTCAGTGATTGTTTTCCGGGTGGAGCGGCTATTCGAGGTAACCGCGAGTCATCAACTCGTGGCTTGCGCCGCGATCATCGGGCCGACGTCGATCTTGGTCTGGATCGCGCCCATCTGCAGGAGCAGGTCCGGGACCCGCTGGATGCGGCGGGGGTCCAGGGTGGACTGGAAGGTCAGCAGCGTGGTCAGCGCGGCGGTGTCCTGGTCGATCTTGGCGTACTTGACCAGCAGCGGCTCGATCTTGGAGCGGTCCGCCGCGTCCCGGGTGGCCTTCTGCATGGCGCGCTGGAAGGCGGCCACGGTCTTCGGGTTCTCCGACACGAACTTGCCGAGCGAGCCGTAGCCCGCGGTGGGGAAGTCCTGGGTGGCGCCGGTGGCGGTGTCCACGACCGGGACGGTGCCCGCCTGCTTCGCGGTCTGGGTGATGAACGGCTCGGTCAGGAAGCCGGCGTCGATGTCACCGTTCTTGAGCGCGGCCCCGACGTTCGGCAGCTGGATCGGCACCCACTGGACCTTGCTGGCGTCGACGCCGTGGTCCTTCATGACCGACTTGGACAGTGTGTCGGACACGGTGTTCGGCGCGGTGATGCCGATCTTCTTGCCGGCCAGGTCACTGACGCTCTTCACCGACGACGTCGGCAGCGTGACCAGCATCGTGCTCTTCGGGCCCGCGGAGGAGGCGTCCGCGACCAGCTTGATGTCGGCGGTGCCCTTGCTCATCGCGATAAAGAACGGCGTGTAGCTCGCGTACGCGACGTCGACCTCGCCACCGATCAGCTTGGTCAGCGAGATCTGGCCGGTACCCGCCTCGATGGCCTCGACCTCGAGGCCTTCGTTCTTGAAGTAACCGCCGTCCTGGGCGAGGCGTAGCGGGGCCAGGTCGATGGTCGACATCACGGCGACCTTGATCTTCGACTTCTCGAGGTTCCCTGAACCGCCGGAAGAGGACGAATCGTCCCCGCCGAGCAGGCCGCAGCCGCCGACCGACGTCGTGACGACGGCCGCCATCGCGAATGCGATCGCCCTCGCCATTCCACGAGACGGCCGCCCCAGGCGGGCGCTCAAGGCCTTCTTCGAAAGCAAGTGGTGCTCCTGATCGAGGGGAGGACACGTGATGACGTGGCCTGATGCGGAATTCGGAAGTGACTCTTTGTCTCAAGCCACGGGCTTACTGTAGAGAATCGATCACGTGCTCACAATGGGTGGTCATCCCATGATCCCAAGTGGTGACTATCACCCGAACAGGTTGTTTGTCAGAAGTGAACACAACTCGACGTGTTCGGGCCGGAGACTTGTTGACAACTGAGCGCCGACGGGTCAAGAGCCGTCCGGGGCCTTCTTGTATGTCTTGACCGAAGGGTTACATCTGGGCCGCCCGTTCGCTACCCTCATGCACCGGTAGTGAGGTGTGGACCACTGATGTAGTGAAAGAGAGTGCCTTGGATGGCGGAACGCTCTGGACCTTTCCCGAGGTGCAAGGCACTCTGTGTTGAACACGTCGAACACGTCCGTGCTTCACTGGTGCGCGCTCGCGCACTGGCGGGTTTAGGCCGAACAGACCAATGACGCCAGGTGGGATTTCGGCCAAGTGCACTTGAGAGATTGCGTCAAAGACGACTTCCTCATTCGTCAGAGTGAGCACACACGTCATGCGCCCCCCAGCCGGGCGGCGGGAGTGTGCGGGTAGTGGTCTCCGACAACCGACCCAGACAGCAGCAGTACGGCCAGTTCGAGAACGGCATGTCCAAAATGGGCTTTCCCGGCCCGGATGAAGATGATGGTGGTGCGGCGGTGCCGAACGAAGACACCGCGGGGGTGGGAGGGGCCCCTGCGCGGGATACCGGAGACGGTCCTGGCGGGAAGGCCGGGTCGTTCCTGGGCCTGCGTAACTGGCGTCTGCGATCGAAGCTCGCGGCCGTCCTGATCATCCCGACGCTGACCGCGCTCGCGCTCGGCACGCTGCGCGTGATCGACGACAGCAGCGAGGCGGCCCGGTTCCAGGACACCGCCGATCAGGTCGCGTTCGCCGACAAGATCACCCTCGTGGTGCACGAGCTGCAGAGCGAACGCGCGCTCGCGGTCGCCAAGATCGCCTCCGGTGACCCGTCGCGCCAGAACGGTCTCGACGCGCAGATCGCCAAGGTCGACCGCGCCGTCGACGACCTTCGGGCTTCGGCGAACCAGATCAACCCGGACGATCAGGACACGAGGGACCGCTACTCGCGTGGTCTGCAGCGGCTCGACGCCCTGCGCCCGCTGCGCGGCGCGATGAACACCTCGCAGCTGGGCGACACCCCGATCCTCATCGCCTACTCCGGCATCCTCGACTCGCTGGTCCAGCTCGGCCGCGAGGTGACCACCGCGGTGGCCAACCGCGACGTGCTCCGGCTCGGCGTGACCGTGCAGGCCATCAGTGAGAGCAAGGAGTTCATCGCCCGCGGTGACGCGGCGCTGCTGATCGCGTCCTTCCGCTCCGGATTCCCCGGCGACCTGTTCGACCAGGCCCGTTCGGCGGTCGCGAGCGGTGACGCCTCGACGGCGGCCTTCATCGCCAACGCCAGCCCCGAACAGCGGCAGCTCTACTCGGACACCTTCTCCGGTCCCGAGGTCGACGACCGCCGCCGGATCACCACGATGGCGTTCTCGCTGCACCAGCAGAACGAACCGCCTTCGATCGACAACGTCGCGCTCGGCAACGACAGCCGGGTCGCGCTGGACAAACTGCGCGCGGTCGAGACCAACCTGCTCGGCCAGCTGCGGGCACAGGCCGACGACCTGGCCACCAACGCGATCAACTCGGCCTGGATCGGCGGCGCGATCGTGCTGCTGGCCCTGCTCGCGGCGCTGTTCCTGATGCTCGTCATCGCCCGCCTGATGCTGCGCCCGCTGCGGGTGCTGCGGAAGACGGCGCTCGACGTCGCCTACACACGGTTGCCGGAAACCGTGCAAGCGATCCTCGACGACCCGGACCCGGTCAACGCTTCGAAGCGGTCGGTGGAGCCGGTGCCCGTCACTTCGCGTGACGAGATCGGTGAAGTGGCGCGCTCGTTCGACGTCGTCCACGAACAGGCCGTCAAAATGGCCGCCGAACAGGCCCTCCTGCGCGAGAACGTCAACGGCATCTTCGTGAACCTGTCCCGCCGGTCGCAGCGGCTGGTGGAACGCCAGCTGGGCGTCATCGACCGGCTCGAGGCCGACGAGCAGGACCCGGACCACTTGGCCAGCCTGTTCGAACTCGACCACCTCGCCACGCGGCTGCGCCGCAACGGTGAAAGCCTCCTGGTGCTCTCGGGCGCCGGTCTCGCGAAGTCGGTGCCCAAGCCGGTGCCCGCCGCCGACGTCATCGGCGCAGCGGTCTCGGAGATCGAGCAGTACGCGCGGATCGAGATCGGGATCGTCCCCGAGGTCGCCGTCCAGGGCCTGACGATCCACGACCTCGTGCACGTGCTCGCGGAACTGCTGGACAACGCCACCTACTTCTCCGAGCCGGAGACGAAGGTGACCGTCCGCGCGGTGATCACCCGCAAGAAGGCGCTCGCCATCCAGGTCACCGACCACGGTGTCGGCATGACCGAGGAGCGGCTCGCCGAGGTCAACCAGCGCCTGGCGGACCCGCCGGACCTGGACGTCTCGGTGACCCGGCGGATGGGCCTGTACGTGGTCGCGCGCCTGGCGCGCCGCCACGGCATCGAGGTCCGGCTCCGGGAGAACGAGGACATCGAGGGCGGCGTGATCGCGCGGGTCGTCGTGCCCGCCGAGCTGCTCACGCAGATGCGGCCCGGCGCGCGGAACACCCCGCCGCCGCCGAACCGCTCGGAAACGTCGATGCCCTCGATGCCGTCGGTGTCCGAGATGTCGGCCTCGCTGCCGAACATCCCCGCTTCCGACCGCGGCCTGGAGATGACCCCTCCTCCGCCGTCGAAGCCCCCGGCTCCGCAACCGATCGCGCAGCAGGGCGGGCTCGTCCCGCTCGACCAGCCGATCAGTCTCGACGACCTGGTCGCGGGCAAGAACGCGGCCGGGCCGTTCCTCAGCCCCGCGGCCCCCGCCGAAGAGAGCCCGGCGTGGCCGACGGCCGACGACATCTCGCCGGCGAACGGCGACGGCGCCTCCAGCGGCACCGAGACCCAGTTCGCGTCACTGGTGCTGCCGAAGCGGGAGCCGAAGTACACTCCGGTCGAATCGCCGAACCGGTCCGAGGGGACTGAGGAGTCTTCGGACGCCGGCAAGTCGGCGCTCGAGGACGACGTGCCCACCCGGCGGCTGCCGATCTACCAGTCGGTGCTCTCGCGCTGGTTCAGCGAAGGCGACGAGACCGGGGG
The DNA here is from genome assembly GCF_000342005.1 of Amycolatopsis decaplanina DSM 44594. Classification (GTDB taxonomy): domain Bacteria; phylum Actinomycetota; class Actinomycetes; order Mycobacteriales; family Pseudonocardiaceae; genus Amycolatopsis; species Amycolatopsis decaplanina. The sequence goes on along the minus strand of NZ_AOHO01000069.1, from coordinate 113,223 downwards.
CGACACCCCGACCACCTACACCGAGCCGGTCGGGTCCGACGTGCCCGAGCAGGCCCGTAACGGTGATGCCGAAGTCGCGGAGCCCGTCGACGAAGACACTTCCGGAGAGGCATTGCCCACTCGGACCCCGCGCGGTGTTCCGCCGGAGACGGTGCTCCAGGACAATGGCTGGCGCAGCGCGTCGGACGACGGCTGGCAGGCGGCGCAGGTCCTGTACGAAGACAGGAACGACGAGATCACCCCGGCGGGCCTGCCCAAGCGGGTGCCGAACCAGTACCTCGTCCCCGGCTCGATCGGCGGGAACGAGCCGAAGAAGGAAGACTCGTTCGCCGACAAGACCTCCGGAATGCCGGGAACGGGTGCGATCGCCCGCTCGGCGACGGCGGCGCGGAGTCGGATGGCAAGCTTCCAGAAGGGCTACACATCGGGACGGCACGCGTTGAAGGAACGCCCGCTCGATGCGCTGGATGACAACGGCGTTCCGGTGACTGGCAGGGGTGCGGGTTCCCCTGCCGATGACAGCAGTAAGGAGTGACAGTGACACGGGCGGGTGCGATGCAGCCGGGTGGTCCGGCGCAGCCTGGCGGCCAGGCGCAGGGTAAAGGACACACGAGCAGCTTTGCCTGGCTGATCACGGATTTCGTGCACCGGGTCCCGGGCGCGGCGCATGCCGTGGTGGTGTCGGCGGACGGTTTGCTGCTGGCCTCCTCGAAGGGACTTCCCAAGGACAGGGCCGATCAGCTGGCCGCTGTCGCGTCGGGGCTCACGAGCCTCGCGCGCGGTGCGGCGAAGGTGTTCGAAGGCGGCACGGTCGCGCAGACGGTGGTCGAGATGGCCAACGGCTTCCTCTTCCTGATGTCGGTGTCCGATGGTTCCTGTCTGGCGGTCCTCGGATCGCCGGAGAGCGACATCGGCCTGGTCGTCTACGAGATGACCCTGCTGGTGGAACGGGTGGGGCAACAGCTGACACCGGAGATGCGCGCGCAGCTGCAGGGCGCGTCGGTCCGCCGCTGAGCGACCGGGAACCGAGGAGAATGCCGTGGACGACGGGCGCTTGAGGGGCGATGGCCGGCTCGGTGACGACTTCTCCGGCGGGTGGTCGGAACGTGACGACGGCCGGGAGGACTGGACGTCCTTCCGGGACCGGGTCGACCGCGAATGGCGATCGCGACGGGCACAGGGGTCGGACAACGACCCCGTGTCCCCGGACGAGGCCTCCCGCTGGCTGACCGATTCGAACGCGGGAGGCGGACCCGCCGATTTCAGCGTCTCGGACTACCGGGAACGCCTGCTCGGCGGTCCCGGGGCGGAACTGTTCGGTGGTGGCAGCGGTCCGCTCTACGACTCGGGCGAGTTCGCCAAGTTCTCCTTCGACAAGGAGGAGGAGCGCCGGGCGGCGGCGGCCGCAGCCGACCCGCTCGCCGCGGCGTTGCCGCAGCAGGCGCAGAACGAGTTCGTCGACGATCAATACACCACCGACGTCGAATCCTCCGGCCTGGTCCGGCCGTACTTCCGCACGCGGGGACGGACCAAGCCGACGTACGACCTTGCCATCGAGGCGTTGATCTCGACCAGCGAACAGGGACGCGTGCTCGACCGGGTACGCGTCCCCGAACACCGGTCGATCTGCGACCTTTGCCTGGACACCCGGTCCGTCGCCGAAGTCGCGGCGCTTCTGCGCCTGCCGCTCGGCGTCGTCCGGGTGCTGATCGGAGACGTGGCCGGCCTCGGTCTGGTCCTGGTGCACACCGCCAGCCAGAACGTGGGTGACCGGCCCAGTATCGAGTTCATGGAGAGGGTGCTCAGTGGGCTTCGGAGAATTTGACTCCGACGCGAATGCGCCGCAGGTGACCGGACCGACTTCGTCGGCCAAGATCGTGGTCGCTGGCGGATTCGGATCGGGGAAGACCACGCTGGTCGGAGCGGTTTCGGAGATCGATCCGCTGACCACCGAGGCCATGATGACCGAGGCCAGTACCGGCGTCGACGACAATTCGGCCACCCCGAACAAGTCGACGACGACCGTGGCCATGGACTTCGGCCGGATTTCGCTGGACTCGGATCTGGTGCTGTACGTGTTCGGTACGCCGGGCCAGCACCGGTTCTGGTTCATGTGGGACGACCTCGCGGTCGGCGCCATCGGTGCCGTCGTGCTGGTCGACACGCGGCGGCTCGCCGACGCGTTCCCGTCGATCGACTTCTTCGAGAACCGGAAGCTGCCGTACGTCGTGGCGATCAACTGCTTCGACCGGCTGCTGCACCACCAGATCGAGGACGTCCGGCACGCGCTGACCATCTCACCGTCCGTGCCGATCATGGCCTGTGACGCTCGGGAACGTGAGTCCGCCAAGCAGGTGTTGATCTCGGTCGTGCAGCACGCCATCGCACACGATTCGGCGTTGCGCGCGGGATAAAAGGGACGAATACCCGAAGCGGATGCGGCCGTTGGAGTGAACTCGGCAGGCTTCACCCGCTTCGGGGAGTGGTGTCACCAGCCGGATTGAACGCGGGGCGATCCCTTTCACGCGATCCGGCGCCGGTAGTGCCCGATCGGGTGACCGGAACGCCGATGACCTGCGGGTACACCGGTTCACACCTGGTCGCACCCGGCCACCACGGGGTGACCCACGAATGCGTGGTTCGCGATGAGTCGACGCGGTGAGCGGCTGGACGTTCACGTTCGGTTAACACCGTCGGCCGGGTGGCGGGCTCGACACGATCGACGGGACGAATACGCTGGGTGGAGGCGTCTTTCGGCTTGCCGGTACCGGGATCGGTGCTGGTCGGCGGCAGACGCCCGGACCACGCCGCCCAGGTGGTCTTGACGCAGCGAGGAGGGACTTGTGACGGCATCCGGGCAGCAAAGCTCGTTCGGCTGGCTCATCACGGATTTCGCGCGCCGGGTTCCCGGTGCCGCGCACGCCGTGCTGGTCTCCGCGGACGGGCTTCTCCTCGCGCCGTCGGACGGGCTGCCGCAGGAACGGGCCGAACAGCTGTCCGCGGTCGCCTCCGGACTGATCAGCCTCACCGCCGGCGCGGCGCGCTGTTTCGACGCGGGCGGGGTCAACCAGACCGTCGTGGAGATGGAACGCGGATACCTCTTCCTCATGTCGGTCGCCGATGGCTCGTCACTCGCCGTGCTGGCCGCGCCGACCTGTGACATCGGCACCGTGGCCTACGAGATGACCCTGCTCGTCGAGCGGGTCGGACAGCAGATCACCCCTGAGCTGCGTGCGCAGCTGCAGGGCGGCGTACGTGGGTGACCGATGAAGATCACCGGATTCACCGAACCGGACCCCTCCGGCTGGGACTCCCTCTACCAGGGCACGGAACGTGAGGCCTTCGATTCGCCGAGCCGGTTCGAGCTGAGCTCGATCAGCACGGTCATGCCGCGGCGCCCGGCCGCGCCACCCGAGCCCGCCCCGGCACCGATGCCTTCGCCGATCCGCCAGTCGCCGCCGCGTTCCACGGCCACTGACCCCGCGCCCGCTTCGGTCTACCTGCCGGCCTCGGGCTCCCGGGTCCGGCCCTACACCCGCACCGGCGGGCGCACCCGCACCGCGCATGACCTGGCGCTGGAGGCGCTGGTGTCGACCAGCGACGACGGCCGCCGGTACCGCGGCGTGCGGACTCCTGAACACCGGCAGATCTGCGACCTCTGCCTGGACACCCGGTCGATCGCGGAGATCGCCGCGCATCTGCGGCTGCCGCTGGGCGTGGTGAAGGTGCTCGTGGGCGACATGGCGGACGCAGGTCTGGTGCTGATCCACCAGACGGAGCTGATCCTCGGCGACTCCTCTTCACGCGCTTTCATGGAGCGCGTGCTTCAAGGCCTGCGCGCCCTCTAGCTCCTCCGCCCGCAATTAGTCACCTACTTGCGGCACCGCAAACCGCGCGTCCAGTCGACGGCGAGGTTGGGACCGCAAGTAGGTGACTAATTGCCGGAGACGGTCAGTCTTCGACGAGGGCGGCCGACGTGATCCGGTGCAGTGGGTAGCGCTCGTTGTCGGTGCCTTCGAGGACCCCGCCGCCGACCCGCAGCGGCCGCACCACCCGCTGGCTCGCCGTCCCGCGTGAGTCGACGAACCCGATCCACACCTCGCGGCGTTCCATGGTCGCTTGGGACAGCAACGCCAGCGTCGCGGACGTGTCCCCGGCGCCGCCTCCCCGCGGCGCGCGCACCGTTTCGCCCCGGCGGCGCGCGGAAGCGGCGTCACCGGCCCGGACGTGCGCGACGATCTTGCCGACCTGCTCGTCGGTCAGCCCGGCAGGCTCGCCAGGCGCGCGACGCGCGGCACGCGCCTTCGCGGGCAGACGACGTCCCGACGGCCTGATGTCCATGACACGCCCGTCGGGCCCTTCGGCGGCCGGGGCGAACCCGGCGGCGCGGAGCGCGTCGAGAACTTCGGCGAGCGGGTACGCGCTGATGAGCACTGTCGGCGCGATCATGCGCAAGCCGTACTCGGTCGCGACGGGGCTGCCCATGACCTCGGCGAGGAGCGACGCGTCGTCGCAGCGCAGGAATGACTCGGCGGCCCCGCCACGCAGCCGCCCGTGCCGCCGGGCGACGTCGTCGATCAGGTAGCTCAGCGACTGGGGCACCGGCGTCGCCGACCGCGACGTGAACAGCTGGTGCAGTTCGCCCGCGGTCCGCCCGGTGTCGAGCGCACGCCGCACGGACGTCTCGGTGATCCGGTAGACGGTCGCGTGCCCGGCGGATTCGATGTCGGCGACGGCGGCCATCTCGGCCGCGAGTTCGGCCTCCAACGGCCCCGGCGCGACCACGGTCAGGTCGGCCTGGACCAGGACGTGATCCACCGGACGCGGCAGCGCGTCGAGCATCGCCTCGACCGCCCCGGGCCGGTCCTCGGCCAGGAGCGCCCGCGTCGCCGTGGTGAGCCCGCCGAGCCCGATCAGGCCGAGCGCGGTCCCCTCGGCCATCGTCCAGCGCACGGTTTCGTCACGCAGCCGCCCGCCCCGCCGCGGCGCGCGCCAGGCGAGCGCGGCGACCAGTTCGTCGGTGCTCTTCACCCCGGCGCCCTCGGGAAGCGCGGCCAAGGCGAGGAGGATCCGGCGCCGCGAAGTGGGTGCCAGCGGACGGCGCAGATCCTCCGACAGCGGCGCGATAGGCTTGTCCTTCGCGTCCCGCCCGCCGGCGAGACCGGGCAGCCGGGGCAGTTCGAGCCAGGCCTGCGCGACCGTGATCCAGCGCTGCGCGGTCGGCGACGCGAGCCACGAATCCGTGAGCGTCGTCGGCACCCATTCCGGCGTGGTCGCTTCGCTGTCGGCCACCAGTCCGGCGCCGACCGCGATCTCCGCCAGCAGGGTCACCCGCGCCTCGTCGACGTCGAGATCCTTGGCGAGCTTCTTCAGTTCGCGGACTCCGAGCCCGCCGGACTTCAGCACCGGTGGCGGCGTCTCCGACCACGCGCGAAGCAGGCTTTCGGTCTGGCGCAAGAACTCCATCGCCTCGCCCGCCGCCGTTGTGTCCACTGTGGACTGTTGATGCGGATGCACGGGGAGATCCGGTTCGCGCAGCGACGCCGGTTCGAACACCGCCCCGCCGCGCAGCGAGATCCCGATCTCGCGCGGCAGCTCGACGGTCTGGTCGTCCCGGCGCAGCAGCAGCCCCCTGGCGAGCAGGCGCTGGACCGGGTTCCGCGCCCGTTCCAGCGGGACGTCGGCCGACGCGTCGCGGGTGCGGCCGATCGGGGGCCCGGCCGCCAGCGTCGCCAGGAGGGCGCGTTCGTCCTCGCCGATCTCCGCGAGCGCGGCCTCGATGTCCGTTCCGGCGAGCGAGGGCGACGACGACCCGAGCCCGGCGGGGAAAGGGCCGAGCGCGTCGCGGGCCGACGGCGGGACGCGCAGCGCGTCGTCCTCACCCCAGACCAGGGCCCGCTCGCGCAGCGGCGCCAGCGCCTCACCGATCTCCGTGCCCACGAGCCGCGCGACCTCGGCCGCGGCGACCGGATCGGTGTCCGCCCCGGCCAGCAGCAGCGCGTCGAGGACGGCGAGGGTGCGGGTGTCGAGGTCTTCGCAGGCGCGCGCGACGGAACCCGGCGTGCCGGCCCGGGTGGCGAGCACGATGGTGTCGGACGGGGGTGGCGTGGACAGGTCGCGACGCGTGCGCAGCAGTGCGGCGAGGGCGTCGTCGGACTCCTGGCGCAGCCAGTCCGCCAGGGAGGGCGCGGGCATAGAAGACCAGGATACCGGGCGGGTGGTGGCCCGGCAGCCGCGTTCGGGCAGACTGTCCCGGAGAGAACGGTTTGACCATGCTCTGGAGGACGTTGTGGCGAAGGGCGATAACAAGAAGCGCGCGGGCATCGACCCCACGTGGCCCGGTGAGGACGGGGAACACCCCGTCACCGAGCTCGCGTCCGATCGGCAGGGCGCGCTGTCCCCGTTCGGCGACGTGACCTTCCCGCTCGAGAGCGTGCCTTACGTGCACCCCGAGACCGAGATCAACCGATAGAAAGCTACTGGTCAGTTACCCCCTGCGAGGCTCCGTGGCGGTCGTCACGGGAGTAGGTTTTCGATCGACCTATTCGAGCTTTCCTCAGCGGGGGTAGTGCCATGCCGGTTCCCGGTCCCGGATATTCGATCACCGTCCGGGTGGAGGCCCCCGCGTCGTCCACCGCGGCGGGTGACCTGACGACCGCCGTCGGCCGGGTCGGCGGCGTGCTGACCGCGTTCGACGTCGTCGAGTCGCACCCCGACTCGATCGTCGTCGACATCAGCGCCAACGCCCTGTCGGAGAACCACGCGCAGGACATCACGCAGACCCTGGACTCGCTGCCGGGCGTCCGCGTGCGCAAGGTCTCCGACCGGACGTTCCTGATCCACCTCGGCGGCAAGATCGAGGTCAGCCCCAAGGTCGCGCTCCGCAACCGTGACGACCTCTCCCGCGCGTACACGCCGGGTGTCGCCCGCGTCTGCCAGGCGATCGCGGCGAACCCCGAGGACGCGCGGCGCCTGACCATCAAGCGCAACACCGTCGCGGTGCTCACCGACGGTTCCGCGGTGCTGGGCCTCGGCAACATCGGCCCGGCCGCCGCGCTGCCGGTGATGGAGGGCAAGGCGGCGCTGTTCAAGAAGTTCGCCGACGTCGACGCGTGGCCGGTCTGCCTGGACACCCAGGACACCGAAGAGATCATCATGATCGCGAAGGCGCTCGCGCCGGTGTACGCGGGCATCAACCTCGAGGACATCGCCGCGCCGCGCTGCTTCGAGATCGAGAAGCGCCTGCGTGAGCAGCTCGACATCCCGGTGTTCCACGACGACCAGCACGGCACCGCGATCGTCGTCGTCGCCGCGCTGCGCAACGCCCTGCGCGTGGTCGGGAAGAACATCGAAGACTGCAAGATCGTCGTCAGCGGGGTCGGCGCGGCGGGTTCGGCGATCATCCGCCTGCTGCTGCGCAAGAACCCGGGTGACATCGTGGCCGCCGACATCGACGGCATCGTGCACTCCGCGCGCGGCAACCTCGACGAGAACTTGACCTGGATCGCCGGGCACACGAACAAGGAGCAGCAGGCGGGCACGCTGCACGAGGCGCTCGTCGGCGCCGACGTGTTCATCGGGGTCTCCGCGCCGAACCTGTTCGGGGCCGAGCAGGTCGCGACCATGAAGTCCGACGCCGTCGTGTTCGCGCTGGCCAACCCGGACCCGGAGATCGACCCGCTCGAAGCGCAGAAGCACGCCGCCGTGGTCGCCACCGGCCGCAGCGACTTCCCGAACCAGATCAACAACGTGCTCGCGTTCCCCGGCGTCTTCCGCGGCCTGCTCGACGCGCAGGCGCACCATATCGACGACTCGATGCTCCTCGCGGCCGCCGACGCCATCGCGGACGTCGTGGACAACGGCAAGCTGAACGCTTCGTTCATCGTGCCGAGCGTGTTCGACAACGCCGTCGCCCCCGCCGTCGCCGAAGCCGTCAAGAAGGCTGTGAAGTCTGCCGAGCAGAGCCAGTAGCCAGCAGCGTCTCCCAAAGGGCGCTCAGCGCGCGACGGAGACTTCACCGTCGCGCGCCCTCTTTGGGCCGGAGGCCCACGGAGAGTCGATGAAGGGGCGCCCGATTTGCCTACTGTGAGTCGGATACGGTCGGCGCTCCTTCGGCGAGGCTCCGTGAGCGCGCGACAGATGAACACAGCAAAGGTCCCTTGCTTCATTCGGCGTAACGCCTCATCACTGAGGCCGACTCCGCGGTCGACCTCAGGGTGACGACTCCGCACACGCCCCGCTCCTAGGCTCGATTTCGACCAAGAAGTCGATCATGACGGGGGTTGGGGATGAATCGCTCTGTCCTGAGCAGGATCGGGACACTCACGGCCGCGGCGGCCACCTTGGCGGTACTCGTACCGGCGACGGCGTCCGCGGCGGCTTCGTCGGTGCAGTGGGGGCCGTGTCCGGAGGACGTGGCCGCGCCAGGGCTGACGTGCACCACCTTGAAGGTCCCGCTCGACTACCGGAACCCGGGCGGGAAGACCATCGACGTCGCCGTTTCGAAGCTCGCGAGCACCAAGCCCGCGAAGCGGCGCGGCATCATGCTGACGAACCCGGGCGGCCCCGGCGGCCCGGGACTGTCCATGCCCGCCGAACTGCGGGCCGCGGGCATGCCGTCGAGCGTGCTCGACGCGTACGACATCATCGGGTTCGATCCGCGCGGGATCGGCCGCAGTACGCCGGTCACCTGCGACCTGAAGCCCGAGCAGGCGGTCAACAACGTCCCGCCGTACGCGCGTGACGCCGCGGCGGTGGCGGAACGGGCGAAGACCGTGGCGGTCGTCGCGAAGCAGTGCGGTGAATCGAAGACCGCCGCGATCCTGCCGTACATCACCTCGGCCAACACGGCCCGCGACATGGATCGCATCCGTGAAGCCCTTGGTGAGAAGAAGCTCTCGTACTACGGCGTCTCATACGGCAGCTACCTCGGCGCCGTGTACTCGACGCTGTTCCCGCAGAACACCGATCGCGTCGTGCTCGACAGCGTGACCGGGCCGGGCGGGCTCGACCCGGCAGGATCGCGTCGTCTCGCGGAGGGCTTCCAGGACCGCTTCCCGGACTTCGCGAAGTGGGCGGCGGAACGGCACGCGAGCTACGGCCTGGGCCGGACCCCGCGGCAGGTGACGGCGAAGTTCTACGAACTCGCGGCCAAGCTCGACACCGGCGTCGTTCCGGGTGTGGACGGTGCGGCCTTCCGCGTGGGCACGTTCGGTTCGCTGTACTCGACCAGGTCGTTCCCGGTGCTGGCGCAGCAGTGGCAGGCGCTCGACGGTGAAGGCGTCATGAAGCAGACCGCGCAGGCCCAGCAGGTCGACGTGGCGCAAATACTCGCCGCGCAGCTGCACGTGGTGTGCAACGACGTGAACTGGCCGGAGAAGGTCGAGACCTACCAGCGCAGCGTCGAGAAGGACCGGGTGAAGTACCCGATGTTCGGCGCCGCCGCGGCGAACATCTGGACGTGCGCTTACTGGCCGTCCGAGCCGATCGAGCCGCAGGTGCGGATCGGCGACCGGGGCCCGTCGAACATCCTGATGGTGCAGAACCTGCGTGACCCGGCGACGCCGCTCGGCGGGGCCAAGGAGATGCGGCGCGCGCTCGGCGACCGGACGCGGATGGTGTCGGTCGACGACGGTGGGCACGGGGTCTGGCTGGGTTCGGAGAACGCTTGCGGCAACAACGCCGTCAACCGGTTCCTCGTGGAAGGCAAGCGCCCCGCGCACGACACGGCCTGCGCAGCGGACAGGGGCGGGCTCTTCGCCTCGATGACACCGGAGCAGCGGCAGGAACGCGAGAAGGCTCTCGACGAGGTTCGCTCGAAGCAGCGGATGTTCTGAGTTTCCGAGGTGAACCCGCGATAGCGAGGCCTTCGGCCGGGCGGCTTCACGCTGTGGTGATTCGTCGAATGTCCCTCAGCCCCGCCAACCGATGCTGAGGACTAGCCTGCTGGGCGTGAGTGAACTCAGCCACGTCGACCATACGGGCGCCGCCCGTATGGTCGACGTTTCCGGCAAGACGCCCACCGCCCGCACCGCGCTGGCGGGCGGCACCGTGCACACCACGGCCGAGGTGCTCGGCCTGCTGGCGACGGACGGGTTACCCAAGGGCGACGCCCTCGCGACCGCTCGGATCGCGGGCATCATGGGCGCGAAGAAGGTGCCCGAGCTGATTCCGCTCTGCCATCAGATCGCGTTGTCCGGGGTGAAGGTCGAGTTCGCCCTCGACGAGACGGCCGTGCACATCACCGCGACCGCGAAGACCGAAGACCGGACCGGCGTCGAGATGGAGGCGCTGACCGCCGTCGCCGTCGCCGGGCTGACCCTGCACGACATGATCAAGGCGGTCGATCCCGCGGCGACCCTCGACGACGTCCGCCTCATCCGCAAGGACGGCGGCAAGACCGGGACCTGGGAGCGGCCGTGAACCGGGTCGCGAGGGTGATCGTGGCGTCGAACCGCGCCGCGAAGGGCGTGTACGAGGACACCACCGGTCCGGTCATCACGGACTGGCTCACCTCACGCGGCTGGGACGTGCCCGAGCCCGTGGTCGTCGAGGACGGGGAACCGGTCGGCGAAGCCCTGCGGGACGCAGTCGCCGCCGGGGTACAGGTGATCGTGACGACCGGTGGCACCGGCATCTCGCCGACGGACCGCACCCCGGACGTCACGCGCGCCGTCCTCGACTACGAACTCCCCGGCGTCGCGGACGCGATCCGCGCCGCCGGACTGCCCAAGGTGCCGACGGCCGTGCTCTCGCGCGGGATCGCCGGCGTGGCGGGCCGGACCCTGGTGGTGAACCTGCCCGGCTCACGCGGCGGGGTGAAGGACGGGCTGGGCGTACTGGACGGGATCCTCGACCACGCCGTCGACCAGCTGGCGGGCGGCGACCACCCACGGGAGGCACAGCAGTGAGCGTTCGGGTCGCACGGATCGCGGTGGTCGACGAGCCGCTTTCGGTCGAGGAACACGCCCGTCTGGTGGACGACGCGGCCGCGGGCGCCGTCGTCACCTTCGGCGGGGTCGTCCGGGACCACGACGGCGGGCGGTCGGTGGCACGGCTCGCCTACGAAGGGCACCCCAGCGCCGCCGACGTGCTCGCGGAGGTCGTCGCGGACCTCTCGGGGAAGTGGGAGGGCGTGCGTGCGGTCGCCGTCAGCCACCGGCTGGGCGCGCTGGCCATCGGGGATGTCGCGCTGGCGTGCGCCGTGGCGGCCGAGCACCGGGGCCAGGCCTTCGCCGCCTGCTCGGAGCTGGTCGACGAGGTCAAGGCGCGGCTGCCGGTGTGGAAGCACCAGCACTTCAGCGACGGCAGTGACGAGTGGGTCAACTCGCCGTAGGAGCTGCGGAGGGCATCTGGTCTCGTGAGTGGTAAGGACGGTTCTAACCGTCCTTACCACTCACGAGACCCGCCCGATGGTCCCCGGACACGACAAAGCCCCACCGCCGGGGGAATAAGCGCGGTGGGGCCTTGTCAGTCGTGACGTGGCCGCGCGGGGAATCCCGCGGGCATCACGACCTACTGTTGCTCAAGAGCTCACTTGGTGGCGAGCTTCTGGCCGACGACGATGAAGTCGGCGTTCGGCACGTATGCCTTGTTCAGCTCCTGCAGCTTCTGGTAGCCGCCCTGGACGTTGAACTTGGACGCGATCTTCGACAGCGTGTCGCCGGCCACGACGGTGTAGTCACCGGCCGGGTTGGAGTTGGCGACATTGGCGGCCGGCGCCTGGACCGGAGCCTGCTGCTTCTGGACCGGGGCGGTCGACTTCTTCGGGGTCACCTTCTTGGTGGCCTTCGGGGCGCTCGACTTCGCCTTGGCGGGGCTGGCGGAGCCGCCCTTCTTGCCACAGTGCGGCCACGCGCCGATGCCCTGGCCCTGGAGGACCCGCTCGGCGACGGCGATCTGCTGCTCACGCGTGGCGTTGTGCGCGCTGCCGGTGCCGCCGTAGGCGCGCCAGGTGCTCTGCGAGAACTGCAGACCACCGTAGTAGCCGTTACCGGTGTTGGTGTTCCAGTTGCCGCTGCTCTCGCACTGCGCGATGGCGTCCCAGTTGGTCGCCGACGCGGGGGTCGCGGCGATTGCGAGGGGAGCGCCGACCGCGACACCCGCAATGGCGACGCGGGCGATGTGGCGGGTGGCGGCGGACATCTTGCGGTGCTTGCCTCGGTAAGACATGTGAGTAAATCTCGCTCCCTGCGCCTACGAGCCTGTGCTGAGGGAAGAACCCGTGGGTCCTGGCCGGCCGTCTCAGGCCGGCTGACTCCGCCTGACGCACGACGCGTCGGCTCGGTCCCCTCGTCCCTGTCCGGAAATGCTTTCGCTCGGGGTTGGGTCCGGGAATCCGTTGGACAGGGCTCGGCGCTACGGGTTCCCGGTGTTGCGTGGTCGGTCGGGGCCAACCGAAAAGCGACGGTACGTAACGAACGGCCCGAGCGGAAATTATTCGAGCTGTGACCTGTATCACAGTAACAGCACGCAACCTATAACGATTCGGGTGTTTGCGCAGGTCAGCGGGCCGTTATCTGGCCGTTTCCTAGTCGAGATAATTCACGGATCGTGAGGCTTGCATCACGTGGATTAAGAGATGACTGGCCCATTCGTGCGCCTTCGCGCGCGAATGGGCCGCGCACTTTAGCGAGACCTCAAGAAGTTCGCCAGCCCTGACAGGTCATCCGTATTCAGGTGGTCGACCCCGGCGGCGACCAGCTCTTTCCACAACGCGTCGCGCCCTGGTCCGGCGGTATCCGGCGTGGCCCAGAATCGGACCCGCTGACCCGCCTTGTGGGCGCTTTTGACCAGATCGTGCAGTTTCGCCCGCTCCTCGGCAGGGAAGGGGCCGTCACCGGTCCAGGTGAACAGCTCGCTCCAGGAGTCGGAGACCAGCGGGGTCACCTTGGGGTCCGAGCCGATGCCGAGGTCGTTTTCGTCCTTGATCCGGCCGTCGTAGAAGGCGAGCCGGAACTTCTGCCCGAGCATCACGTCCTTGGGCCGCCCGCCGGAGATCACCGCGGTGACGGCCCGCTTCTGTACGTGTCCGAACGCGTACAGAGAGAAGAGGAAGGAGTATCGAGGGTCGTACAGCCGCTTCTCGAGCGCCGCGTAGGTGCTGTTCGCGTCCCCCTTGACGTCGATCAGCAGCTGGAACTCCGCGCGCTGCCGGTAGACGCCGACGCCGTGGTTGGCCAGGACACGCTCGCGCAGCGGCTCCAGGTAGAGCGACTCCAGGGTGCGCTCCGGGCGAGTGTCGTCGAGGTCGTGCGCGACCAGCAGCTGCCCGTCCACCAGGTAGATGTCGGCCTCGACACTGGTGAAGCCCTGATCGAGCGCGTCGTGCAGCGGACGGGCGTGCTCGTAGTCGTTGTGGCTGTGCGCTCGCGGCAGCGGCCGGACGCCGCGTTCGTGGGCGGAGGCCGGGGCGGTCGCGAGGCTCGTGGCGGCGACCGCGACGAGCAGCGCGGCGAGGATACGGCGGGGAGTGATCACTGGCGCATCCTCGGCGGCTTCGGCGTCGGGACGGTGAATTCCGGGCGGACGGCGGATCAAGGGCCCCGGAACGCCTTGCGGGGGAGCAAGGGACCTTTGCTATCGCTTTTCGCCGTTCGCGCAGGTCAGCCCCCAAGTCAGCCCCAGGTCAACCGCCGGCGAACGGCGGCAGGACGTCCAGTTCGGCGGCGTCGGTCAGCGGCCGCGTGAGATCCCGCACCGCGACGCCGTCCAGCAGATACGAGACCGCGTCGAGCAGCTTCGCCAGTTTCTCCGGGTGGAGTTCACGCAGGCGGGCGACGGCGTCGGCGACGCGGGCGCCGTCCGGCAGGGTCACCTTCTCCTCGTCGAGGCCGACGGCCGCGCGGGCCGAGGCGAAGTACCGCACCACGATGGTCACCATGTCAGCCGCCGATCGCGCTCATCGGCCGGATCGGCTGCGCGAAACCGGCCTCGTTGATCTCGTGTCCGGCGAGCTTGCCCCACATGGTCGCCCGCCAGGCGTCCGCCACCTCTTCTTCGCGCGCGCCCGCGCGCACGAGCGCGCGAAGGTCCGTCTCGTCGTTGCTGAACAGGCACGAGCGCACCGCGCCGTCCGCGGTCAGCCGCGTCCGCTCGCAGGCGCCGCAGAAGGGACGGGTCACCGACGCGATCACGCCGACGTCGCCCGGTCCTCCGTCGACCAGCCAGCGTTCGGCGGGCGCCCCGCCACGCGCGGCGGGGAACGGTGACAGCGTGAACTCTTCACCGAGCATGCCGAGGATCTCCTCGGCGGTGATCATGTCGCCGCGGTTCCAGCCGTGCTGCGCGTCCAGCGGCATCTGCTCGATGAACCGCAGGTGGTAGCCCTCGGCAAGGCAGAACTTCAGCAGCGGCACGGCCTGGTCTTCGTTCAGCCCGCGCATCAGCACCGCGTTGACCTTCACCGGGTCCAGTCCGGCCTCGCGGGCGGCGGCCATACCGGCGAGCACGTGCGAAAGCCTGTCGCGACGTGTGATGGTCTCGAACAGCGCGCGGTCGACGGTGTCCAGCGAGACGTTGATCCGGTCCAGCCCGGCGTCCGCGAGCGACTTCGCGCGCTTCGCGAGCCCGATCCCGTTGGTGGTCATGGAAAGCCGCGGCCGCGGTTCGAGCGCCGCGACCCGCTCGACGATCTTCTCCAGCCCCTGTCGCAGCAGTGGTTCGCCGCCGGTGAGCCGGATGTCGGTGATCCCGAGCCGTTCGACGGCGATCCGCAGCAGGAGCACGAGCTCGTCGTCGGTCAGCACGTCCGCGCCCGGCATCCATTCGAGCCCTTCGGCGGGCATGCAATAGGTGCAGCGCAGATTGCACTTGTCGGTGAGCGACACCCGCAGGTCGGTCGCCACGCGGCCGAAGGTGTCGATCAGAGCGGGGTTGTCCGGCCTGGGCACGTCCGCGCGCCCTCGTGTACCGGGGACACGGGGAAACCCGAGATCGATCGCTGTCATTGTCACCAGACTAACCCCGAAGCAGGCGAAAACCGACTGTCTGAAATCCCTTTCGCACCGAATCGGTTTCTTCCCCGAAGGGTTTCCGGATGGCGAAATATCCGCTCTCGGCGGAGGAATTGGCCCGGTTCGCCCCATCTCGGCAGGGAAAGCAGCACGCTGACCGCCCTCCGGCACGCCAGGATCGCCGAACTGACCGGATTGTCGACTGCCGCTGTGACCGGCGTCATGGACAGGCTCGAGAAGGCGGGTCTCGCCCGCCGCGTCCGCGGCACCGTCGATCGCCGGAAGGTCCTGATGGAGGTCGTTCCGAACATGAAGACGGTCCTCGAACAGTTCTCGCCCGAGGAACGGAAAGTGCTGGAACGTTTCCAGAGCGCGGTGCTCGATGGCCTCCGCGACGAACTGCCCGGCAATTCCTCGCGTCCATAGCTTTTCCGCATCCGCGGAAGTAACCTCGCAGCCATGCCGCAATTTCGGTTGTCCGAGGCCGCTCGCTTGCTCGGCGTCAGCGACGACACCGTCCGCCGCTGGGTGCGCGCGGGCCAGCTGACCGCGTTCGACGACTCGGCGGGTCGCAAGGTCGTCGACGGCGCCGAACTGGCCGCGTTCGCCAAGGCGCAGGCCGAACAGCCAGAAGATCCTTCGAACGTCGGCCGCTCCGCGCGCAACCGGTTCGTCGGCCTCGTCACCGAGGTCGTCACGGACAAGGTGATGGCACAGGTCGAACTGCAGTGCGGCCCGCATCGCGTGGTCTCCCTGATGAGCGCCGAAGCTGTCCGTGAGCTCGGGCTGAGGCCCGGGGTGCTGGCGGTCGCCGTCGTCAAGGCGACCACCGTCGTGATCGAAACCCCGGAAGGAAGCCGATGAGGAGACTCGTCCCCGCCCTGCTCGCGCTGGCACTGGCCGCGACGGCCTGCGGCGCGGATGGGCCCGTCACCGCGACGGCCGAATCCAGGACGCTGACCGTGTTCGCGGCGGCGTCGCTGACCGAGTCCTTCGGGGCGCTGGGCAAGCAGTTCGAGGCGCGGAACTCCGGGGTGACCGTGAAGTTCAGTTTCGAGGGCTCCTCTGCTCTGGTCCAGAAGCTGACCCAGGGCGCGAAAGCGGACGTGTTCGCCTCCGCCGATCAGGCCAATATGGACAAGGCCGCCAAGGGCGAGGTGATCGACGGGCAGCCGTCGGTGTTCGCCACCAACCGGCTCGCCATCGCCGTCGGCAAGGGCAACCCCAAGGGCATCAAGGGGCTGGCGGATCTCGCGAAGGACGGGCTGACCGTGGTCGTCTGCGCGCCGCAGGTGCCGTGCGGGTCTGCGGCGAAGAAGGTCCAGCGGTCGTCCGGGGTCACGCTCAAGCCGGCGAGCGAGGAGCAGGACGTCAAGTCGGTGCTCGCGAAGGTGCAATCGGGCGACGCCGACGCCGGGCTCGTCTATGTCACCGACGCGACGTCGGCGGCCGCGAAGGTGGACAAAGTGGACTTTCCCGAGGCGGCGGGCGCGATCAACGACTACCCGATCGCGGTGGTGAAGGACGCTCCCCAGGCTGACCTCGCCAGGCTGTTCAGGGACTTCGTCCTCAGTGCCGAAGGCAAGAAAGAACTCGCGAAGGTCGGTTTTGGCACGCCCTGACCCCGCAAGTAGTCACCTACTTGCGATAGATGTGCGCGCAAGCACCGCAAGACGGCACCGACTTGCGGGGGGCGGGGTGCCGTGGGTGCTCTGGCCGCCGGCGATCTGCGCACTGGCGCTCGTGGTGCTGCCGGTCGTCGGGCTGCTGGCGCGCTCGGATCTGACGCGCTTCCCGAGCCTCATCACCTCGGCGTCCTCGCTGAACGCGCTCAAGCTCTCGCTGACCACCGCCGGACTGTCCACTGTGGCCTGTGTACTACTCGGTGTCCCGCTCGCCGTGGTGCTCGCACGCTCAGGGGCTCGCGGGGTTCGCGTGCTGCGCGCGGTGGTGCTGCTGCCGCTCGTCCTGCCGCCGGTGGTCGGTGGCCTGGCGTTGCTGTACTTGCTGGGCCGCAGGGGTTTCCTGGGCATCCTGGTGACCACGCTGACCGGTGAGCAGGTGCCGTTCACCACGGCCGCCGTGGTCATCGCGCAGACGTTCGTCGCGATGCCGTTCCTGGTGGTCAGCCTCGAAGGAGCCCTCCGGGGTGCCGGTGACCGGTACGAAAGGGTCGCTTCGACGCTGGGCGCCAAGCCGTGGACGGTGTTCCGCCGGGTCACGCTGCCGCTGCTGCTGCCCGCGCTCGGTTCGGGCATCGTGCTGAGTTTCGCGCGGGCGCTGGGCGAGTTCGGCGCGACGATCACCTTCGCCGGCAGCCTGGAAGGGGTGACCCGGACCCTGCCGCTGGAGGTCTACACCCAGGCCGAGGTCGACGTCGACAGCGCGGTGGCGCTCGCGTTGCTGCTCATCCTGGTCGCTGTCGCGGTGATCGCGCTCGCCCGGCCGCGCGCGCTCGAAGGAGTCCGGTCGTGACCCTTTCGGCCGAGATCGCCCTCCGGCGCGGCGAGTTCACCTTGGACGTCGGCTTCGAAGTCCCCGGCGGGGGAGTGCTCGCCCTGCTCGGCCCGAACGGGTCGGGGAAGTCCAGTGTGCTGGGCTGCCTCGCCGGTCTGCTCCGGCCGAATCGGGCACGGATCACTCTCGACGGCCGTGATCTTGCGGGCCTGCCGCCGCACGCGCGCGGTATCGGCCTGCTTTCCCAGGACGCCCTGCTCTTCCCGCATCTGTCCGCTTTGGACAACGTCGCCTTCGCGCCGCGCTCGACCGGCGCCGGGCGCGCCGAGGCGAAGCGGCGTGCGCGGGAGTGGCTGACCGAAGTGGACGCGCTCGAACTGGCCGGACGGCGGCCCGCCCAGCTCTCCGGCGGGCAGGCGCAGCGGGTCGCGATTGCGCGGGCATTGGCGGCCGAACCGGGACTTCTGTTGCTCGACGAGCCCTTCGCCGCGCTGGACGTCGACGCGGCGCCCGCCATCCGCGGGCTCCTTCGGCGGGTGTTGCGTTCCGGACCGCCGACCGTACTGGTCACCCACGATCCGCTCGACGCGCTGGCGCTGGCCGATCACGTCGCCGTCCTCGACGGCGGCCGGATCGTCGAACGCGGCGAGACCCGCAAGGTCCTCTCCGCGCCGCGCACGGCGTTCACCGCGAGGATCGCCGGGCTCAACCTGGTGCCCGGCACCGCGGTGGAAGGTGGTTTGCGCACGTCAGGCGGGCAGTTGGCCGGAATTCCGGCCGAGGACGTCGTCGAGGGCGAAGCGGCGGTCGCGGTGTTCCCGCCCAGCGCCGTCGCCGTGTACTTGAAGGACGGCGAGCACCGGGGCAGCCCGCGCAACACCGTCGAGGGAATCGTCGACGCCCTCGAACCACACGGACCGGTGATCCGCGTCCGGTCCCGCGGTGACGACTGGGCGGCGGGCCTCGCCGCCGACCTCACCCCGGCCGCGGTCGCCGAACTGGCGCTCGAACCCGGCACACCGGTCAATCTTTCGGTCAAGGCGGCGTCCGTGGCTGTTCACGCCGTCTCCGATCATTAGGGTGGGACCCATGAACGAGCGCCGTTGGACATACCTCAGCGACATGGATGGCGTGCTGGTGCAGGAGGAGCACCTCGTGCCCGGCGCGGACGAGTTCCTCAAGGAGCTGCGCGCCAACGACATCGGCTTCCTGGTGCTGACCAACAACTCGATCTACACCCCGCGCGACCTGCGGGCGAGGCTCGAGCGGACCGGTCTCGACATCCCCGAGGAGGCCATCTGGACCTCCGCGCTGGCGACCGCGAAGTTCCTCGCTTCGCAACGGCCGAACGGCTCGGCGTTCGTGATCGGCGAAGCCGGGCTCACCACAGCCCTGCACGAGGTCGGCTACGTGCTGACCGAACGCGACCCGGACTACGTCGTCCTCGGCGAGACGCGCACGTACAGCTTCAGCGCCATAACCCGCGCGATCAGGCTGATCGAGGGCGGCGCGAAGTTCATCGCCACCAACCCGGACGCCACCGGCCCGAGCATGGAGGGCTCGATGCCCGCCACCGGTTCGGTCGCCGCACTGATCGAGAAGGCCACCGGCCGCTCGCCGTACTACGTCGGCAAGCCGAACCCGCTGATGATGCGCTCCGCGCTGCGGCGGCTCGGCGCGCATTCGGAGTCGACGCTGATGATCGGCGACCGGATGGACACCGACGTCCACTCGGGAATCGAGGCCGGACTTCAGACGATCCTGGTGCTGACCGGCATCTCCACGCGGGAGAGCGCCGAGCACTACCCGTACCGGCCGACCAAGATCATCGACTCGATCGCCGATCTGGTCGGGCGCACCGCCGACCCGTTCGGCGAAGGCTGAGCGGCACAGCCGCATGCGGAGGGCTTATCGTCAGACGATGCACGACGATCAGCCCGCGTCCCCGACCTACGTGGTCGGTGACGTGCACGGACACCGGGACGAGCTGGCCGAGGCGCTCCGGGAGAAGGGGCTGCTCGACTCCGACGACGACTGGGCCGGCGGCGAAGCGACCCTCTGGTTCCTCGGCGACTTCGTCGACCGGGGGCCCGATGGCGTCGGCGTCATCGACCTGGTGATGCGGTTGGAACGGCAGGCCGCCACCGCGGGCGGGCACTGCGGGACGCTGCTGGGCAACCACGAGATCCTGCTGCTGGGGATGTACCACTTCGGCGACACGGAGGTGCCGTCCGACTTCGGGCCGCGCAGCTTCGCCCGCAGCTGGGAGATCAACGGCGGACTGCTCGAAGACCAGGACAGGCTCACCCCGCAGCACATCGAATGGCTGACGTCGCGCCCGATGCTGACGCTGGCCGCGGACCACCTGCTGATGCACTCGGACACGCTCGAGTACCTCGGCTGGGGCGAGGACATCGACGAGATCAACGCGCGCGGCCGCGAGATCCTCGAAGGCAACGACATCCAGGCCTGGTGGGACGTGTGGCGGCGGATGACCACGCGCTACGCCTTCCGCGGCCCGGAAGGCGCCGACGTCGCGCAGCAACTCATGGACCGGCTCGGCGGAGAGCGGATCGTGCACGGGCACAGCGTCATCGCCGACCAGCTCGGGATCCATCCGGCGCAGATCGAGGGGCCGTATCTCTATGCGGGCGGGAAGGCGCTGGGGATCGACGGCGGGTTGTTCGTCGGCGGTCCCTGCCTGATCATCCCGCTGCCGTGGGAACCCGAAGATTGAAGACGGTCTCCCCAAGGGCGCCCCGCGCCCGGCGGAGACTTCAGCGCCCGACAGATGTCACGGAAGCTCGACGATCTCCTTGCCCAGCGGCATCAGCGAGACCGGGATCATCTTGAAGTTCGCCACACCCAGCGGAATCCCGATGATCGTGACGCAGAGCGCCACCCCGGTCAGCACATGCCCGATGGCGAGCCAGAGCCCGGCGAAGATGAACCAGATGACGTTGCCGATCGTCGACGCGGCCCCGGCGTCGCGCCGATCCACGACGGTGCGGCCGAACGGCCAGAGCGCGTAGGCCGCGATCCGGAACGAAGCCAGCCCGAACGGGATGGTGACGATCAGGATGCAGCAGATGACACCCGCGACGATGTAGCCGAGGGCCATCCACAGGCCACACAGCACGAGCCAGATGACGTTCAGGATCAGGCGCATCAGACGTGCAACTCCCCGCTGGCCACGGTGACCGCCTGACCCGAAAGCAGGACGCGGTCGCCTTCGAGACTCATGCGCACGATGCCACCGCGTGCCGAGGCCTGCTCGCCGACGAGCTCTTCCCGGCCCAGACGCGCGGCCCAGTACGGCGCGAGGACGCAGTGCGCTGAGCCGGTGACCGGGTCTTCATCGATGCCGACGCCCGGCGCGAAGAACCGGGTGACGAAGTCGATCCCGTCCACGTCACCCGGTGCGGTGACCATCAGCCGTCCGTTCCAGTGCGTGCGCAGCGCGGCCAGGTCCGGCTCCAACGAGCGGACCACGGAGGCGTCGTCCACCACCGCGAACAGGTTCTGGAGGCTTCGCCCGACGTACTCGAACTCCAGGCCCGGCAGGATCGGCGACAGATCGTCGTCCGACTCGCGGGGCGGATCCGACGGGAAGTCCATCGACACCCAGCCGTCTTCGGCGCGGCAGCGCAACTCGCCGCTTCTCGTCGTGAAGGTCTGCTCCCCGCCGAGGACGTGCGTGGTCGCCAGCGTCGCGTGCCCGCACAGGTCGACTTCGGTCTCCGGCGTGAACCAGCGAAGCGACTTCGGGCCTTCGCCACCGACCTCGACGAAGGCCGTCTCGGCGTGCTTCAACTCGGCGGCGACCGACTGCATCCAGCCCGCGTCGCCCGGCGAGTCCAGCAGCACGACGCCGGCGGAGTTACCGGCGAAGGCCTCGGAAGTGAAGGCATCGACGATGTAGAGGCGCATGTCCTCGACGATATCGGGCACGGCCGGCCCCGGCCTCCGGGTTTCCCCTGAGGTGTCACGGGTCTCCACTTGCAGGTGGCCGCGGTCACGCCACGTTCCTAGACTCGACGCGTCGATGCCGCCGAACGCAGGAGTCTCCATGCCCGACGCCCCCGCCTTGCCAAGCTACGCATCGGGAATCTCGGACACCCCGCTGCTGGGGGACACCATCGGCGACAACTTCGATCGCACCGTCGCCGCCTTCGGCGACCGGGACGCGCTCGTCGACCGCGCCGCCGGGAAGCGCTGGACCTACACCGAACTCGCCGCCGAGGTGGACGCGCTCGCGCTGGGCCTGCTGGGCCTCGGGATCGCCAAGGGCGACCGCGTCGGCATCTGGTCGCCGAACCGGTGGGAATGGACCTGCGTCCAGTACGCGTCCGCGAAGATCGGCGCCATCCTTGTCAACATCAACCCGGCGTACCGCTCGCACGAACTCGAATACGTGCTCAATCAGGCCGGGATCAAGCTCATCGTGGCCGCGAACTCGTTCAAGACCTCGGATTACGCGGGCATGATCGCCGAAGCGGGGCCGAAATGCCCGGCGCTGGAACACGTCGTGCTGCTCGACAGCCCCGAGTGGCCGTCACTGCTGGAGGTCGGCGGCAAGGCCGACCGCGCGCCGCTGGCCAAGCGGCAGAGCGAGCTCTCCGCGGACGATCCGATCAACATCCAGTACACCTCCGGCACCACCGGTTTCCCCAAGGGCGCCACGCTCAGCCACCACAACATCCTCAACAACGGCTACTTCGTCGGCGAACTCTGCAACTACACCGAAGCCGACAAGGTGTGCATCCCCGTGCCCTTCTATCACTGCTTCGGCATGGTGATGGGCAATCTCGCGGCGACGACCCACGGCGCGTGCATGGTCATCCCGGCGCCCGCGTTCGAGCCGAAGGCCACCCTCGAAGCCGTCGCGGCCGAGAAATGCACGTCCTTGTACGGGGTCCCGACGATGTTCATCGCCGAACTGGCCGACCCGGACTTCGCTTCCCACGACCTGTCCTCGCTGCGCACCGGGATCATGGCGGGCTCGCCCTGTCCGGTCGAGGTGATGAAGCAGGTCATCGACCGGATGGGCATGGCGGAGGTGTCGATCTGCTACGGCATGACCGAGACGTCGCCGGTGTCCACGCAGACCCGCGCGGACGATTCGGTGGAGCGGCGGGTGTCGACGGTCGGACGGGTCGGGCCGCATCTGGAGGTGAAGGTCGTCGATCCGGAGACCGGGCTGACCGTGCCGCGCGGCGAACCGGGCGAACTCTGCACCCGCGGCTACTCGGTGATGCTCGGCTACTGGGAGCAGGCCGACAAGACGGCCGAGGCGATCGACGCGGCGCGGTGGATGCACACCGGCGACCTCGCGATCATGGACGCCGACGGGTACGTCAACATCACCGGCCGGATCAAGGACATGGTCATCCGCGGCGGGGAGAACCTGTACCCGCGCGAGATCGAGGAGTTCCTCTACACCCATCCGGACATTCTCGACGCGCAGGTCATCGGCGTCCCGGACGAGAAGTACGGCGAGGAACTGATGGCGTGGATCCGCATGCGCGAAGGCGCGGCGCCGCTGACGGCCGAAGCGGTGCGAGAGTTCTGCGAGGGGAAGCTGGCGCGCTACAAGATCCCGCGTTACGTCCACGTCGTCGAGGAGTTCCCGATGACGGTGACCGGGAAGGTGCGCAAGGTCGAGATGCGGGCGGAGTCGATCAGCATCCTCGGCCTGGAAAAGGCGGCCGCGACGAAGCACGCCTGACCGCGCCTTCGGAGGCCTGTCCGCGTCGGATGGGCCACTCTCGCGGTGTGATCGTTCACAACTTTCGTATGCATGGGACTCCGTGACGACGGGCAGCCTGTGATCAGGACGGTGACAGCGTCCCGAACAGAAATCCCGCAACCGTAAGGAAAAGGGGAATTCTCATGCGTACGATTCGCCGCACCATGGTCGCTTCGGCACTGGCTCTGCCGCTGATGATCGGAGCCGCCGGCATCGCCTCGGCGGACAGCTATGGCAGCACCGAGGTCCAGGCCGGACCGGACGGCGCAGCGACGCACAGCGTGCAGGCCGGCACCCATCGCGGGTCGAGTTCGTTCCACGAGAACTCGACGGCCGCCGGCCCGGACGGTGCCGCGACCAGCGACACCTCCGCCACCGCGAACCGGAACGGCGACAGCCGGTACCGGCAGCACAGTGGCTGGGCGGGCCAGGACGGTGCCGGGTCATATGAGACCCACTCCAGCACCGGCGACGGCCAGGGAGTCCTGAGCGGCACCCTCGGCGCGATCGGTCTCTGACACTTCAGGACGGCCCTGCGGACGTCCGCAGGGCCGCGGGGTAAGTGTCCGTGAAGGCCTCCTTCCCTACCCTCAGAGTAGGGAAGGAGGCCTTCACGAACGTCAAGCAGCGGAATTGGCGGCGGCCTCGGCGATCGCCTTCGCGTCTTCTTCGCCGAAGGTCTCCTCGAGGTCCTCCGGCGAGTAGTCGAGGTCGATCTGCTCCACCGGCATCCCGCGCGCGGATTCGATCGCGCCCAGCCGGCGCCGCGCCCGGTCGGCCGCGTACTGGGTGATCTCGTCCTGGTCGAAGTCGAAGGGAGTCTCTTCGAACTGGTTCTGCACCCACTGGATCATGTCGAGCGCGTGGGGTAGCAGCTCGCCCATCCGCTGCTGCACCGCGTCCCACAGTGAGTCGTCCGCGGCGACGTGACGGCGGCAGGTGAAGGTGCCCCAGGCCATGTGGCGGCGTTCGTCGTCGCCGATACGGCGTACCACCTCCTGCACACCCGGCAGGATGTTGTGCTGCGTGCAGATCAGCTGCCACGAGTAGTACCCGGTCAGCGCGAGACTGCCTTCGATGACGTGGTTGTAGGTGACGCTCGCCCGGATCTGGTTGAGCGGACTCGGGTCTTCCTCCAGCGCCCGCAGTGACTGTGGCAGCTCTTCGTAGAAGAGCTTGCGATAGTGGGGATTCTCCGCGACGAACGGGTGCAGGTCGCCGGTCAGTCCGACGGCATCCATCCAACGGCGGAACACCTCGGTGTGCTTGGCCTCTTCGAAGCAGAACTGCGTCAGGTACATCTCGTCACCGAAACGCCCTGTCGCGGACATCGCCCGCATGAACGGCTGGATGTCTTCGGTGACAGCCTCTTCACCGGCGATGAACTGCGACACCAGGTACGTCGCCGACCGCTGCTGCTCCGGGTTGAGCTTCTCCCAGCCCTCGCGCTCCCGGGAGAAGTCGATGTCGGCGGGGTTCCAGAACTTCTTGTTCCCCTTGACGAACAGCCGCAACGGGAACGAGTCCCAATTCAGTCCGCCTTCGCGCAGTGAGGAAAAACCGGTCCGCAGTTCGGAGACCGTATCGGTCATGACGTACCCTTCATGTCACTCCATTGTGGACTAAATTGTGGACTGATCGGTGGTCAGCGCCCGGATGGCCGGCGCCAGCACGGCGACGACCGAAGCCGCCGCCTCGTCGGCCGAATGCGTCGGCATGACGAGATGGGACAGGGAAAGCCGCACGACGGTCTCCGCCAGCAGCGCGGCGGATTCCGGGGAGAGGGACGGCTCGAACTCGCGGTACTGCCCGGCCGCGACCTCGGTGGCCGCGGTCAGGATCGGTTCGCCCTTGGTGGTCAGCAGGGGAAGGAGGTCCTCGCCCGCTTCGGTGCCGAGTGTCGTGGCGACGAGCCGGTTCTCGCGGGCGTGCTCGATCGTGTGGACGACCGCCACCCGGATCCCGTCGCGCAGGTCCCGCGCGTCCTGGACGCGCAGGCGGATGCCTTCCAGGAACTCCGACGTCGTCCGGAGGATCACGGCCTCGGCGAGCGTGCCCTTGTTGCCGAACTCGTTGTAGACGGTCTGCCTGCTCACTCCGGCGCGGGCGGCGACGTCCGCCATCCGCAGGGCCGTGTAGCCGCGTTCGGTGAGCAGGTCGGTGGCCGCGTCGAGCAGAGCCTCCCGCAGAGAGGCCTTGGTTCGATCGGAGAAGCTCGTGATGTCGCCCACACTCCCAGCTTGACACAGATCACGTCCATGTCAAAGAAGTTGACGGGCACCCATTCGATGTAAATCAGTCGGTGGCGGCGGCTACCGTGGCCGGGTGGGCATCACGGTGGGGTTCGACCTCGACATGACATTGATCGATCCGCGACCGGGCATGGTCGCGGTGATGAACGCGCTCGGCGTGGAATCCGGCCTGCCGCTGGACGGCGAGTTCTTCGCGGCCAACCTCGGCCCGCCCCTCGACGCCAGCCTGCGGGGCTTCGGCGCTCCGGAGGAGCGCATCCCGGAGCTGGTGACGCGCTTCCGCGCGATGTACCCGGAGACGGTCGTGCCGGTGACGGTCGCGATGCCGGGAGCGGCCGAAACACTGCACGCGGTCCGTGAGGCGGGCGGGCGCACCGTCGTCGTCACCGGCAAGTACGGGCCCAACGCGAAACTCCACCTGGACGCGCTCGGTTTCGAGGTCGACGTCCTGGTCGGAGAGCTGTGGTCGACCGAGAAGGCCGCCGCGCTCACCGAGCACGGCGCCCACGTCTACGTCGGGGATCACGTCGGCGACATCCGCGGCGCGCTGGCGGCGGGCGCGGTCCCGGTCGGGGTCACGACGGGCCCGTGCACCAAGGAAGAGCTGCTCGCGGAAGGAGCCGACGTGGTGTTCGACTCGCTGACCGAGTTCCCCGGCTGGTTCAGCTCTTTCGGCGAGCCTCGCGAACCAGGGCGATCAGGCCGAGGGCCAGTCCCAGCGGAGTGATCACGCCCGCGGCGGCGGACAGCCACACCGGCAGGTTCTCCAGTCCGGCGGCGAACATGACGAACACCGCTGTGACGGCGATCATGCCGAGCGCGAACAGGCCGATGCCGACACGCATGAGGATCGGTTTGCCGGGCTTTTCGGGGGCGGCCACAGCGGCCTCCTTTACTGCGGTCTCCATGAAACAGAGGGTATCCGCCGGTATCCGCTTCTCCACAGGGCCTGTGGCGAGATACGCTTATGGGACGCGCGCCCTGGGTACGCCCCGGGCGCGTTCGTTGTGAGCAGGACAGCAAAGGACTGGTGAGGGAAGTGCCGACCGGCAAGGTCAAGTGGTACGACGCGGAGAAGGGTTTCGGTTTCGTCACCCAGGATGGGGGCGCCGACGTCTACATCCGCAAAGCCGCGCTGCCGCAGGGCGTCGAAGGGCTCAAGGCGGGCCAGCGCCTCGAGTTCGGTGTCGCCGACGGCCGCCGCGGCCCGCAAGCGCTCTCGGTCCGGCTGCTGGACCCGCCGCCCTCGGTCGCCGAGGCGCGCCGACGTCCCGCCGAGGAGCTGCACGGGCTCATCGAGGACATGATCAAGCTGCTCGAGCTCAAGGTGCAGCCGGACCTGCGGCGCAACCGCTACCCGGACCGGAAGCACACCAAGCAGATCGCCGAGATCATGCGCGCCGTCGCCAGGGACCTCGACCCCTGATCGGCGCCCCTCCGGCCAAGTACGTGAAGGCCCCCTTCATTGCGCTAGGCGCAATGAAGGGGGCCTTCACGTACTCAGATCAGGCAGAGACCCGCGGGCGGTAGCAAAGGTCCCTTGCTCCCTCAGGCGGCAGGCGGCTCGACCTGCAGCGACCAGATCGCCGTCGTGACCGCCTCGGCGTCCTCCGGGCGGCCGGTCTGGCTGATCACCGAAGCCTGCGCGACCTCGACGACGAGGATCTGGTCGTCGGGCCGGGGTGTCGTCACGGTGTAGGCGAACCGGTCCAGCGACGTGATGATGTCCTGCTTGAGCTCCTGCGGCTCGCCCTTGCCGTTCACGTACTGCACCGTGACCTTCCACGGCGTTTCCGCGATCGCGCTCGGCACCGAGATCTGCACCGGCTTCCCCGGCCGGATGCGCAGCTTGCCGGCGGCGTCGGGCCTGGTCGTGCACTGGGCGCTCTTGATGTCGCAGGACGCCAGCGGGGTGACGTTCACCGTCTTCCCGTCGGCGAAGAAGGTCACCTCTTCGGGCCCGGGGGCCGAACAACCGGCCACCACGAAACCACCCGCCGCGAGCAGGGCCAAAATACGAAGTCGCCGCATAGGGTGAAGATTACGAGCCCGGCCGCCACCGGGAGTCACCGGGCTGCGAGGGCACCGGCGATTCGCTGGTCGGCTCCGGGCGCAGCGGGCGGTCGCCGCCGAGACCCGGGATCAGCGAAGTCCCGCGCCGGACCATGAACGTCTGCGTGAACCCGACGGCCAGCAGGATCGACAGCACGAGGAAGCCGATCCAGTACGTCGGCGGCAGCAGCAGGCCGACGGCACCGCCGAAGCACCAGGACATCTGCAGCACGGTCTCAGACCGCCCGAACGCCGACGCGCGCGACTCTTCCGGCAGGTCTTCCTGGATGACGGCGTCGAGGCTGATCTTCGCCAGCGCGCTCGCGGTCGCGCCGACGAGCGCGACGATCGCCGCCGTCGCCAGCCCCGCCGCCACGGTGGCGATGACCGCGATGCCCAGACAGGCTCCGACACAGGCCAGGATCACCTGATCCGGTTTGCCGAAGTGCAGCCGCGAACCCAGCGCGTTGCCCAGGAAACCACCGGCACCGGCCGCGGCGCCGATGACGCCGAGCAGCAGCAGCTGGTCGAACGGGCTCTGCCCGCTGCCCTCGGCCTGCGCCTTCACCGCGAACGCGGAGAACATCATCAGGAATCCGGTCAGCACGCGGACGGTGCCGTTGCCCCACAACGAGAGGACGATCTGGCGTCCCATCGGCTGCCGCTGCTTCTTGACCCGTCGCTCGGGATGCGCGGACAGCGAAGCCGGCACCTCGCCCTCGGTCTTCTCGACCCAGGACGGGATCCGCATCGACTGCACCGCGGCCGCGACGCAGATCAGCATGGTGAACCACAGCGCGCCCTGTGAGCCCCAGATCGCGTTGACCCCGCTCGCCAGCGCGCCGAACACCCCGGCGGCGACCAGCCCGAACACGGTGAGCCGGGCGTTCGTCTTCGAAAGGGTGATCTCGGGTGGCAGCACCCGTGGCGTCACCGCGGCCTTGAGCACGGTGAACGACTTCGAGAGCACCATCATGCCCAGCGCGGCCGGGTACAGGAGCCAGTCGTCGAAGTGCAGCGCCATCACGATCGCCATCAGCGCCTGCCCTGCCGAGGACACGCACATCGCGAGCCTGCGGCCGCGCTGGATCTTGTCCAGCGCCGGGCCGATCACCGGCGCGACCAGCGCGAACGGTGCGATCGTGATGAGCAGGTAGAGCGCGACCTTGCCCTTGCTCTCCCCGCTGGTGGCGGCGAAGAACAAGGTGTTGGCCAGCGCGATCGCCATCGCGGCGTCGCTGGCGTAGTTCAGCATCACCGCGTACGTCAGCGAGGTCAGGCCCGACTTGTCGGCGCCATCCGCTTTCGCCGCGCGCTGGAATGCGCCGACGGCCTGCCCGGTGAGCTGACGGCTGCGCATCGCCGCGACCCGGGTGACCGTGATCTTTTTCGGCATCTTCGGCAGGGCGCCCGCTCTCGGCGGGACCGCGGTCGTCGGATGCTCGTGCGGCTGTTCCTCGGCGACCCGGGGTTCGCCCGCGTAACCGCCGGTGTCGTAGTGCTCGTACTCGCCGCTGCCCGGCGGGTGTTCGTCGTAGAACCCACCCGGGCGACGCCGGACGGGCTCGGTCTGCCGCTGCGAAGGATCCGGATACGGCCGCGCGCCGCGGGGAGGTGTCCGAGGCGGGGGCGGCGGTGGCTGGTGGTGATGCCCCATCGGGATCGCGCCCGTGCGCGCCTCGTCGGCGGTCGGCCCGGCCGGATGCGGCTGGTACTGGGGTTGGTGCTGCGGCTGGGGGCGGGCGGCGCGCGGCGGGGCGGGCGGCACCGGCTGCTGGTCGACGCGGGTCGGCGGCGGCGCGGACCAGCTGCGCGCCTGGGCGGCGCCGGGCTCCGGCGTCCACTTCCGCTTGCTCTTGCGGCCACGCTCCTTGCCCGGCCTGCCGGAAGGCGCGCCGTCGGGTCCAGAGTTCGAGCCGAAGATTCCCACGCTTCAATCCTGCCTTACGCGGGCCTCGCTTCGCGCGTTCACCACTGCTTTCTCCATCCAAGCCCCCGCCGACACCCTCAAAGGAGAAGCAAAGCTTCGCGGTTTTCTCTCTAGTTCGGGACGAACTTCACCCGGAACATCCTCGGCCAGAGCTTGCCGGTGATCAGGAACTCGTCGGTCTCCGGCACCGCCGCGATGCCGTTGAGGACGTCGGCGGAACCCCGCTCGGCCTCCTCCAGCAGCCCGGACGCGTCGATCTCGCCGGTGATCCGTCCGGTCGCGGCGTCGATCCGCAGGATCCGGTCGGTCTGCCAGACGTTCGCGTACACCGAGTCGCCGACGCATTCCAGCTCGTTCAGCTGGTCACGCCCGACTTCGACGCCGCCTGTCGGGGCGAAGGACACGGGGTCGCGGAAGGTCAGCTTCGACGAGCCGTCGCTCATCACCAGTTGCCCGGTGCCCTCGCGGTGGCACAGCCCCCAGCCCTCGCCGGTGTAGTTCACGCGCCTGAGCTCGGCCAGCGTCTTGGCGTCGCGCTCGATCGCGACGCCGTCCTGCCAGGTGATCTGCCAGGCCGTCGGCCCGAGCACCGTGATGCCCTCGCCGAACAGCCCGGGCAGTTCCCGCCGGACCGACGGCGCCGCGCCCGCGGGCCCGGCCCGCATCGACGACTTCCCGACCAGACCGGTGCCCTCGTACAGCGTCTCGCCGGAGAACTCGAGGCCTTGGGTGAAGGCGGCCGGGTCGTGCGGCAGTGTCGAGAGCACGCTCACCTTGAGTTTCTCGGGCGCGGGCGGGGCGGCGTCGCTCACCGGCGCGGCGGCGCAGCCACCGAGGACGGCGGCCAGCAGGAGCGAGGTGGTCATCAGCGTGCGCACGCGGACAGCCTGACACGGACCGCGATATCGCGTGCGGCAGAATGGGGGCATGACCCTGCTGTTGACCCTGGACGACGGCTCCATCCAGCGCAAACTCGCCGAGGCGGTCGATCTGGCCCGCGCGGCGGTGCTGGAGGACGCCGGTGCCGAACAGGTCGGCGAGCACGTCGGCGTGGACTCCGAGGACGCGGTCTCCGCGAGCCACCTGTTCGAGGCGACCGTGACGGGGTACCGGGGCTGGCGCTGGTCGGTGACCGTCGCGCTCGCCGGCGAGGACGAGCCGGTCACGGTCAGCGAGGTCGTGTTGATCCCGGGGCCGGACGCGCGCGTCGCCCCGGCATGGGTGCCGTGGGACCGCCGCGTCCAGGCAGGCGACCTCGGTGTCGGCGACATCTTCCCGACGGAGAAGGACGACCCTCGGCTCGCTCCGGCGTACCTGGAGTCCGATGACCCCGCGGTCGAAGCGGTCGCGAAGGAGACCGGCCTCGGGCGGGTCCACGTGCTGTCCCGGCACGGCAGGCTCGACGCCGCCGCTCGCTGGCACAGCGGCGAGTTCGGCCCGCGGTCGGACATGGCGCGCAGCGCGCCGGACGTCTGCGGGAGCTGCGGGTTCTTCGTGCCGCTCGCGGGGTCGCTCAGCGCGGCCTTCGGCGCGTGCACCAACGACATCTCCCCGGCGGACGGCCATGTCGTCGACGTCGAGTACGGCTGCGGCGCGCACTCCGAGATCGAGGTCGAGGTGACCTCGTCGGTGCCGGTGGCGGAACTGGTCTACGACGACTCGCTGATGGACTTCGAGCCCGCTCCGGAGGCTCCCGCCGAGGCCGCCGAGCCCGAAGCCGCCGAGGCCGCCGAGCCCGAAGCCGAAACCGAGGCCGAGCCCGCCGAGGCCACGGTCGTCGACGAGTCCGAGGCCCCGGTGGCCGAGGTACCCGAGACCGCCGAGGTCCAGCCGGAGGTCGAGCCCGAGGCCGTCGTCGCGGAGACCGCCGACGAAGCGCAGGTCGAAGCCGAAAGCGCCAGTGAGCACTGATCCGTTCGGCACCGAGCGGCTACGGACCGCCGTCCTGCGCGCGTGGGCCGATTCGCCGACGCGGTTCACCGAGGACACCAACACCGAGAACGACCTGCGCGTCGGCGGCTACCGTGACCGGCTGTTCGTCGAACTGGCGCAGAACGCCGCCGACGCCGCCTTGGCCGCCGGTGACCGCGGCAGGCTCCGGGTGTCCGTTGTGGACGGTGAGCTGAGGTTCGCCAACACGGGTGCGCCGTTGGACGCCCGCGGGGTCGAATCCCTTGCCTCCCTTCGTGCTTCCGGCAAGGGGGAGGAGACCGTCGGCCGCTTCGGCGTCGGTTTCGCCGCCGTGCTCACGGTTTCCGCCGAGCCGCGGATCGTTTCGGTGACCGGCGGGGTCGCGTTCTCCGCGGAACGCACGCGGGCCGAGGCCGCCCGCGCCGGTGACGTTCCCGTGCTCCGGCTTCCGTGGCCGGTCGCGGACGACGAACCTCCCGTGCCGGAAGGTTTCACCACCGAGGTCCGGCTTCCGCTGCGCGAGGGCGTCGACGGCCAAGCCTTGCTCGCGGATCTGAAGAACGACATCGGCGATCTCCTCCTCACGTTGTCCTGGCTGGAGAGCATCGAGGTCGAAGGCGGTGCTTGGCGCCGAAGCGATCTCGGCGACGGCGTCGTCGAACTCTCCTCCCCGGACGGTTCGGCCGGGCACTGGCAGGTCCATCGCGGCGACGTCGTCTGGGCCGTCCCGCTGGACGGATCCGGTTCGCCGAGGCCGCTCGGTGACGACGTCCTGCACGCGCCGACCCCGACCGACGACGAGCTTTCCCTGCCGGCGAGGCTGATCGCGACGCTGCCGATCGAGCCGTCCCGCCGCCGTGCGCTGCCGGGGCCGGAGCTGACCGCCGCGCTGAAGAACGCCGCGCGGGAGTACGTCGATCTCGTCTGTTCCTTGCCTGGGAAGGAACGCCTGGCGCTCGTACCCGTCGCCGGGTTCCCGCGTTCCACTGTGGACGGAATGATCCGGGAAGCCATCCTCGAAAATCTCGCCGACTCGCCCTGGCTTCCCGCGCAAACCGGTGACGACTTGCCGGGGCGTCAGGCGCGTGTCCTGTCGGTCGACGTCCCGGGGCTCGCGCCGCTGCTGGCCGATCTCGTGCCCGGCCTGACTTCACTGTCCGGTGTGGACCTTCGTGCCGTCGGCGCGCGGTCGCTTTCGCCCGCCGAGGCCATCGATCTGCTGACCGGGGTCCAGCGCGAACCCTCGTGGTGGCGTTCGCTCTACGACGTACTGCTCCCGGCGCTCGAAGCGCACGACCTCACCAAGGACGACCTCGGCGCGTTGCCGGTGCCGATGTCGGACGGCCGCACCCTGCCCGGCGTTCGCGACGCGCTGCTCGTCGGCGGCTCGGCGGAACTGCTCGAACTGCTGTCCGATGTGGACATCATCGGGTTGCGGCTCGTGCATCCGGCCGCCGCGCATCCGCTGCTGGAACGCTTGGGAGCCAAGCACGCCGAGGCGAGCGACCTGCTCGAGGCCGACGCGCTGAGCGCCGCGGTCGAGCGCAGTGTCGAAGACGTCCGGTCCGGTTTGGACGGTATGGCCCTCGCGGGCGCGGTGCTCCGCCTGATCGCCGAGGTCGGCGACGAAGCACCCGGATGGGCGGGCGCGCTGGCCCTGCCGAGCGAGGACGGCTGGCGGCGTGCGGACGAACTCATCCTGCCCACGTCGCCGCTGGGTGACATCTTCGACCCCGAGGTGTTCGAGGAAGACGGCGCCTTGTCCGTGCTGGACGAGGAATTCGCCGACGACTGGCCGGTGGGCACGCTCGTCGCGGTCGGGGTACTCGATTCATTCGCGATCATCACCGACGACGAGCCGCTGGAGCCCGAGCACGGCCTGCCCGACGAGCACGACTGGTGGGACTCGCGGGAGCGTCCGCCGTCACGGGTGCTCGCCGTGCGGGATCTCGACCTCGTCGGCGACGACGCCTGGCCGGAGGCGCTGCGCCTGCTCGCGGCGCGCCCCGAAACCTGGCGTGCCCTCATCGAACCCGGCGGGCACACCGGCTGGTGGCTCGCGCGGTACGCGCTGCTGGACGGGCACGCGCCGCTCGACTGGCGGATGCCGGAAGCCGCCGCGCTGGCCGGGCTCTACGACGTCGTCCCGGATGCGGGACTGAGCAAGGAAATCCTGCTCGCCGCCGGTGTCCGGACGGAGCTGGGGACGGACGCCGAAGACGTCGAGGATCTCTTGGAGCGGTTGGGAGATCCCGCGCGCAAGGTGAGTCCGGGACTCGCTTCCCGGGCGCACGCGGCGCTCGCCGAGTACACAGTGGACGTTCCGGCGCCGGATCGTGTCCGTGCCGCGGACGGATCGGCCGTCGACGCCGGTAACGCCGTCGTGCTCGACGTGCCGTGGTTCGCCGCCGTGCTGGCGCCGGAGCGGATGGTCGTGTCGGCGAGCGGGGCCGTCGCGCTGGCGGAGCTGCTGGACCTGCCGGTGGCGAGCGGTCTCGACGCCAAGGTCACCGAAGACGGTGAGTACGTGCCGTGGACGGAGCTTTCCGCGCTCCGGCTGGCCGCCGATCAGCTGGGCGTCGAACTGCCCGAAGGCGGAGTGTTGCTGCACGAGGCGCTGACGGTGACCTTCGAGGACGCGGAGCACGAAGTCGCCTGGTGGTCCGACGGCAGGCTGCACGCCGCCGACACTCCCGAAGGCCTCGGCCGGGCCTTCGCCTGGGCCACGGACCGGTGGGCCGACCGCCACGTCCTGACCGCCCTGCTCGAAGACCCCTCGCCCTCCGCGCTCCTCAACTGACGCAATTCGTCATCTACTCGCGATGTCCGGGGTGGGCTAGAGGCGTTGGGCGCTCTTCGAGCCTCGCCGGGCGGCGGCGCGCTGCCAGGCGATGATCGCGAGGCCGATGAAGCCGAGCACGAGACCGGAGAACGCCGTCTCCACCCAGATGCCGTCGGTCACAAAAAACAGGACCACGGTCGCGACCGCCCACAACGAGGTACCTACGATCACGACCGGCGTCAGGTCGGTCAGCCGCTTCGGCAGCTCCGGCGTTGGCCGCAATGAACCGTTTACTTCCCCGGAATTGATCGATTCGCCCACGTGGGGAAGGGTACCCGGCAACGGGTGAAGGGTGGTACGCGATGGCGGAGCAGCGCACCCGGTCCACACTGGACCGGTTCTTCAAGATCAGCGAGCGCGGCTCGACACCGGGACGTGAGATCCGCGGCGGGATCGTCACCTTCTTCACGATGGCCTACATCGTGGTGCTGAACCCGCTGATCCTCGGCAGTTTCTCCGCCGAAGACGCGGGTGCGCACAAGGACGTCCTGGGCGACATCCTCCCCGTGCCGCAGGTCGCCGCGGTGACCGCGCTGGTCGCCGGAGTGCTGACCATCATCATGGGGCTGGTCGCGAACTACCCGTTCGCCATCGCCACCGGTCTCGGTATCAACAGCCTGATCGCGGTCACCTTCGCCTCCCAGATGACCTGGCCGGAGGCGATGGGCCTGGTGGTGATCGAGGGCCTGGTCATCGTCCTGCTGGTGTTCGCCGGGATCCGGACGGCGGTGTTCAACGCCGTGCCGCCGCCGCTGAAGTCCGCGATCGCGGTCGGCATCGGCCTGTTCATCTGCCTGATCGGCCTGGTCGACGCCGGTTTCGTCCGCCGCGTCCCGGACGACGCGAAGACGACCGTGCCGGTCGGCCTGGGCATCAACGGTTCGATCGCCTCGTGGCCGACGCTGGTGTTCGTCGTCGGCCTGCTGGTCACCGGCATCCTGGTGGCGAAGCGGGTCAAGGGCGCGATCCTGATCGGGGTCCTCGCCTCGACCGTGCTGGCGATCGTCGTCGAGGCGATCACGAAGGTCGGTCCGTCGAAGGGCGTCAACCCGCAGGGCTGGAACCTCGGCTACCCGGCGCTGCCGGATCAGGTCCTCGGCCTGCCGGACCTTTCGCTCGTCGGCGACATCTCCTTCGGCGCTTGGACGCGCCTGCCGATCATCACCGTCGTGCTCTTGGTGTTCACCTTGGTGCTGGCGGACTTCTTCGACACCATGGGCTCGATGACCGGCCTGGCGAAGGAGGGCGGCCTGCTCCCGCCGGACGGCAAACTCCCGAACGTCGGCAAGGCCCTGTTCGTCGACGGTCTCGCCGGCGCGGCGGGCGGGCTCGCGTCGTCGAGTTCGAACACCGTGTACGTCGAATCCGCGTCCGGTATCGCCGAGGGCGCCAGGACCGGGCTCGCGAACGTCGTCACCGGCGTGCTCTTCATCGCGGCCATGTTCCTGACCCCGCTCTACCAGGTCGTCCCGGTCGAGGCCGCCGCTCCGGCGCTGGTCGTCGTCGGCGCGCTGATGATGAGCCAGGTCAAGGAGATCGACTTCTCCGACTTCACCATCGCGCTGCCCGCGTTCCTGACCATCGTGGTCATGCCGTTCACCTACTCGATCGCGAACGGCATCGGCGCCGGCTTCGTCAGCTACGTCGTCATCCGCGCGGTCACCGGGAAGGCGAAGGGCGTGCACCCGCTGATGTGGGGCATCGCGGTGATGTTCGTGGCCTACTTCGCGGTCGGGCCGATCCAGGCTGTGTTTTCCTGATCGCGCTGACGCGAACACGTCAGCGGGGCCGCTCGGTGAGGACGTCGCCTTCGCGAGTATGTGCCCCGCTACCGCATTCGCGTGGCCTTCGGCCGAAAGAGGCGCGATCGGTGATGTCTCAGCCGGGCGCTGAGCGCCCTTCGTGAGACCGTACGGGTTCGTCATGTCATCCGTGGGCGATCTCACGGGCCGATGATCCGATCGTGAGGTATGCTAACTATATGTCCGGAGACACGCACGAGCGCTCATTGGCGAGCCGCCTGCGTCTCGCGGTGGTGCGGCTGAATCGACGGCTGCGGGCCCAGCGTGCCGGTGACGGCATCTCGCTGACCCAGGTGTCCGCGTTGTCGACGCTGCACAAATGCGGTGCGCTGACCCCTGGCCAGCTCGCCGCGAAGGAAGGCGTCCAGCCGCCCTCGATGACGAGGGTGATCGCCGCGCTCGAGGAGATGGGTTACGTCGAGCGCAGGCCACATCCGACGGACGGCCGCCAGGCCATCGTCGAGTTGTCCGATCGCGGCCGGGCCTACGTGATCGAGCAGATCACCGCGCGGGAGATCTGGCTCGACAAGCAATTGGCGGAGTTGAGCGCCCAGGAACGCGAAGTGCTCTCTCGCGCCGCCGAGATCATCGACAGGATGGCGGGGAACTAACAGCGGTGACGACCACGGGTAGCGAAACACAGTGTCCTTCCAAGACCGCCGCTACCTCCGAACCCGCTCCACCGCCACCACCCGCCCGCGAGAAGCCGCGCGGGAGCATGTTCTCGTCGCTGAAGGTACGGAACTACCGGCTCTTCTTCACCGGCCAGGTCATCTCGAACATCGGCACCTGGATGCAGCGCATCGCGCAGGACTGGCTGGTGTTCACCCTCAGCGGCAACGACCCGATCGCGCTCGGCATCGCGGTCGCGCTCCAGTTCACGCCGACGCTGTTCCTCTCGCTGTGGGCCGGCGTGCTGGCCGACCGCGTCGACAAGCGGCGGCTGCTGATCGGCATCCAGATCGCGGTGCTGGCGCAGGCGATCATC
The DNA here is from genome assembly GCF_000342005.1 of Amycolatopsis decaplanina DSM 44594. Classification (GTDB taxonomy): domain Bacteria; phylum Actinomycetota; class Actinomycetes; order Mycobacteriales; family Pseudonocardiaceae; genus Amycolatopsis; species Amycolatopsis decaplanina. Next base: position 76,286 of record NZ_AOHO01000069.1, on the reverse strand, counting down.
CTCGGTGCCCTCGACCTGAGCGGTATCGCGGCGCTCTGGCACGTCTACCTGCTCTGCTTCACGCTGGGCTGCACGGCGTCGCTGGAGGTGCCCGCGCGACAGTCGTTCGTCGCCGAGATGGTCGGCAGGGACAAGGTCACCAACGCCGTCGCGCTCAACTCCTCGATCTTCAACATGGCCCGTATCGTCGGCCCGGCCATCGCGGGTTTCGCGATCATCTGGGTCGGCACCGGCTGGCTGTTCATGGCGAACGCGGTGAGCACGGGCGCCGTCATCGCCGCGCTGGTGATGATGAACCCGGACAAGCTCTTCCGCGGCCCGGCCATCCCGCGCGAGAAGGGGCAGCTCGTCGAGGGCCTGCGGTACGTCCGGCGGCGCAGCGACCTGATGACCGTCATGGTGCTGGTGTTCTTCGTGAGCACGTTCGGCATCACGTACTTCACGTCGCTGCCGATCGTCGCCGCGAACGTCTTCCACACCAACGCCGACGGCTATGGCCTGCTGTCGACACTGGTCGCCGTCGGCACCTTCACCGGCGCGCTGATGTCGGCCCGCCGCAACACCCGCGGTGGTCCTCGCGTGCGGCTGTTGCTCATCTCGGCCTTCCTGCTCGGCGCGTTCGAGGTGATCACCGCGTTCATGCCGACGTACCTGACCTTCGGCCTCGCGCTGATCCCGCTCGGCCTCGCCACGATCACCTTCCTGAACACGGCGAACGCGCTCGTGCAGACCGCGGTCAGCCCGGAGATGCGCGGCCGGGTGATGGGCCTGTACGTGCTGGTGCTGATCGGCGGCAACCCCATCGGCGGTCCGATGACCGGCTGGATGGCCGACGCCTTCGGCGGCCGATCGCCGTTCTACATCGGCGGCGCGATCTCGGCGCTCGCCGCGATAGCCTGCGCTGTCGTGCTGATCCGGCGCGGCGGGGTGAGCCTGCCGATGCGCCGGTTCGGGAACGGCCTGCGGGTGCTGAAACGGGAGCGGGTGTGAACAGACTCGGCGTCGAACCGTCGGTGACCCGGTGGAACGACGGCGAGGCCCGGTTCCTCGACTGGACGATCGACGGCGTCGCGTTGCGCTCGATGGTTCCCACTCAGCATCAGACACCACTGTTCCTGGACGACGAGCTGTGGCGTGATTCGGCGGTCGAGACGCTTTGCCGTCTGCTGGGCCGCCTGCCCGGCGATTTCGACGACGGCCGGGTCGCGCTTCTGGTGTGCCCGCTGTGCGGCGATCTCGGCTGCGGTGGTTACAGCGTGGAGGTCGTCTTCGGCGAGGACGTGGTCGAGTGGCGGGCCTTCGGCTGGCAGTACGACTACGAACCGTTCGACGACCCGGAGGAGTACCGGTTCCCCGGGGCCCGTTTCGAGCGGAAGGCGTACGAGACGCTGCTCGGCGACCTCCTGTCGAATTACCGCGCCTAACGGCCGAGCAGCGGCGGCACCATCTTCTCGGCGAGTGCCAGGAGATCGCCGGGGCCCTTGAACTTCAGCGTCTGCCCGGCCGGATCGTCGGTGAGCTGCACGACGACACCTCGTCCGTCGACCTGGGCGGGCAGCCCGGCGACGGTCGTGGTCGGGGCCACGGCTGTGGACAGTTCGCTGTAGTCCGCGATCACTCCGTTCAGCTCGCACGCGGCGAAGAAGACCGGTTTCGCGCTGTCGGACGGCACGCCGAGCGCGCGGCCGAGTTCGCCGCACAGCAGCCAGGAGATCACCGGGAGCGGCCGGTCCTTGATCGGGCCGGGCTCGGTCTTCTCCAGCGGGATTTCGCCGTCCTCGCCGATTTTCGGCAACTTCGGTCCTGGCGGGGTCACGCCGGCGATCAGTGCTTCGGCGAGCGCTCTCGCCTTCTGCTCGGTTTCGGGGCTCTTGACGACCCGTCCGCGGAGGGAAACGTGCAGCACCGGCGAGGCACCGTTGTGCGGCGCGACCTCGACGAGTTCGACGCTCAGGGAGGTGCCGTCCTTGTCCGTGGCGAGGACCGCGAGCTTGCCCGCGACCGTGGTCCTCGTGGGCAGGCCGCGGCTCGTGTCGTCGGGCAGCGCCGGGGCCATTCGCACGCTGATGTCGAGTTTCGTGGTGACCGCGTGACAGGACCGGCCGGCCTCCCGAAGCGTGTGGCCGCCGAGGATCTCCTCCCAGCGCTGCTCCGGGATCGCCTGGCACAGCACCTGCGCGGCGGTTTCGTCCGTCAGTGCGGCCACCATCTCACCCGTCGGCATCGGGACCGGGCGGAGCGCCTGCCCGGACTTGGACGGCCAGACTTCGGGGAGCTCGGCGCCGGTACCGGGATCGTCCTGATTCAGCAGGGTGATCGCGACGACGATGCCCGCACCGAACAGCAGCAGGACACTGATCAGCGCGCAGCCCGCCCAAATCCACATCGGACGGTCGGTCTTGCGCGCGATGGCGCGGTAGTCGTTCGGGGTGGCCACGGGGTGAAGCTAGCCCGCCGGAGGCCCGCTGTCCGGCGAAACGCCAACCCGATGGGTGGATCCGCGGGCCGGGTCTTCCAGTGACCGCCGCGCTGCCGGCACCAGGCGAGGGCGTCCGGGACGGCGAGCAGCGGTTCTTCGAACGCACGTAGATGCCGGTATTCGAGAGTGTCGTGGCATCCATGCCGTCGGCCCGAGCCCGGCGATGGTGTCCAGGATCCGTTTCCGGCGTCCATCGTTCTCGTGGGTGGAATGCGAACGACGTTGTCCCGGAAGCACCAGACTTCGTATGGACCCGCCGGGTGGCCGTGAGGTCGCCTGAAAGCAGCGCGGCGGTTGTCACCAAGTAGCCGCGCTCCTTGCTCTCGTCGACGAATACGTGGCTGGTGTTCCGGTGAGGGCCGACAAGGAGATCATCGGCCGAGTGCGCCTCCTTCGCGTGCACGCAAAGGAGGCGCTCCCCTCTCATGGGGGAGAACGAAGGATCGTCAGAGGGAACCGATCCGAAGCCCGTTTCGCGATGCTCAAGACATGAACAGCACAGCGTTCCGGAGCGTTCCAGGAGTGCCCAGGTGGGCGAAGTGGTCGGCGCACACCGTGGCGCTGGTGAACATCCCGTCCGGTGTCTGGCGGCTCGGGCTCGCCGCCGGGATCCCGTTCGGGCTGGCTCAGTCCGAAATGGACGCCATGAAAACGCCCGGCTGGGGATCGCTCTACCTGGTGTTCCTCACCGTGTTCTCCGAAGCCGTCGCCTTGCCGGCCCTCGGGCTCATCCAGCCGTGGGGCGAAACCTGGCCGAGATGGCTCCCGTTCGTCGGCGGTGAACCCGTTTCCGCGCGCAAGGTCGTGATCGTCTCCTCGCTCGGCGCGCTGGCCACGACGATTTACGCCGGCCTGTTCGTGTGCACGACCTTCAACGCCGACATGGCGGGCGAGCCTTGGGCGGATTTGCTGATCAGCGTCCTCTACGCGCCGTTGTTGCTTTGGGGACCACTGCTCGCGGTCGTGACGTGGCACTACCACCGGCGCCGTTCTCAGGCCTCGTGAGTGGCAAGGACGGTTCTGTTGAGGGGTAAGGCAAAGGTGGCTTCAGTGTCAGGGGCCCAGGTGGTCGGCGTACTTCAGGCGACCTGAGCAGCGAAAGCCCTGCCCAGACCCTGTCCGAAGCCGGTGATCACCACGGCCTTGCCGCTCAGGAGACACAGGGGAACGAGCGTGCCATCACTCGGAAGGGTGAGATCGGCATCTCTCGGCCGAACCCCTTGCCGGGAAAGATGAGGTTAGGCTAACCTCATGAATGTCCGCTTCGTGGTGGGAGCGGCAGTCAGTTCGGGAACGGACGAAGCCCCGCAACCGGGTCACCCCCGGAGGTGGGGCTTCGTTCATTCCGGAGGTTCATGGTCGATGGCCTCGCCGATCCGGTCAAGGCCGTCCTGGCGCTCGGGCGAGTTCGATCCCGAATTCCTTCCGGTAGGTGTCCAGGATCTCCGGATCACTCGAAAGCCGGGTCTCCTCGCGGACGCCGTGGGTGGTGACGATCAGCTTGTCACCCGCCAGCGTGACCCGGCCGTGGCCGCTCGGTAACGAGCAGGTCGGCCCCCGCGTGAAATGCGAGTCCGGCGATGTCGACTGCCAGAACGCCGTCGGGACGAATTCGTCCAGCGCCCGCGGCCGCCGCTCGATCCGGTACTGGGGTTCGCCGTCCCGGAGGACGTCGATGTCGCCGTGGGGCGCGTCGAGGATCAGGAACTCGCCCTCCGGGTCGGCCTGCGCCTCCGTGGCGGTCAGTCGCAGCGGGAACCGGCTGAACCGGCCGAAACCGACGTCCGCCAGCCATGGCTCGTCCAGGTCGACGTGGACGACCGCGTGGTCGAACGGCGGCCCGAGGGTACCGTCCGGTCGGAACACCTTCGCCGAGCTCAGGGCGACGTCGAAACCCAGTTCCCGCAGCAAGGCGGCGAAGAGCCCGTTCAGCTCGTAACAGAAGCCACCCCGCCGCCGTCGCACGATCTTGTCGAACAGTGCCTCGCTGTCCAGGACTATCGGCTCGCCGAGGTGGATGCTCAGATTCTCGAACGGCACCACGGCGAGGTGGCGCTCCTGCAGCGTCCGCAGCGCGGCGACGTCCGCGGTGGCGGGGCGGTCGAGCCCGAGTCTGTCGAGGTATGCGGCGACGTCCATGCGTTCACCTTGGCACCTCGACTTCGCTGGAGGTCAAGAACGAAGAACGGGGCCCTCCCGGAAGGAGAGCCCCGCTTCGTGGCGAGAAGTCAGCCGAGCAGCAGGCCGTTGCCACCGGCGACGGCGTTGTCGAACCGCTTGGAGATCTCGGCCCAGTTGAAGATGTTCCAGAGCGCCTTGACGTAGTCCGGCTTCACGTTCTTGTAGTCCAGGTAGAACGCGTGCTCCCAGACGTCGACCAGCAGGATCGGCGTGGTCGGCAGGACCAGGTTGTTGTGGTGGTCGCGCAGCTGCTGGGTGATCAGCGTCTTGCCGATCGGGTCCCAGGAGAGCGCGGCCCAGCCGTTGCCCTGGATCGTGGTGGCGACCGCGGTGAACTGCGCCTTGAACTTGTCGAAGGAGCCGAACGCCTCGTCGATCGCGGAGGCCAGCTCGCCGGTCGGCTTGTCGCCGCCTTCGGGGGAGAGGATCTTCCACCACACGACGTGGTTGGCGTGCCCGGCGAGGTGGAACGCCAGCGTGGTCTGCAGGCCGACGATGTCGCCGAAGTTGCCGGCTTCGCGGGCCTCGGCGAGCTTGTCGAGCGTGTCGTTCGCGCCCTTGACGTAGGTCGCGTGGTGCTTGCTGTGGTGCAGCTCGTTGATCTCGCCCGAGATGTGCGGCGCCAGGGCGCCATAGTCGTAGTCGAGATCCGGGAGCACGTAGCGGGCCATCGGCCCTCCTTCTGTCTTCGACACAAGTTTCCAAGGACGAACTTAGTCGTCTTCACCCGTTTGCGGCGACCGGGGGCGCCGCGTTTCTCCCCAGGTGGAACGACCCGTTCGTAGCGGCTGTACCCGGTGGGGCCACCGCCTGAAACCCACCCTGCTTGCTCCAGTTAGCTGGAGGTCAAGGCGATGTGACGGCGGTCATCAAGCCAGGTAGGGCAGCCCGTCCAGAGGAGAGGAGGCGATTACCCCGAGGAACGCCGCCAAAGCCACAGCGCGCCGTCGCCGTCTGCGGTCACCGTGACGCCGCCGGCCAGCGCGAAGCCGTAGTTCGAGTAGATGGCGACCTCGCCGGGCGGCCGGAGCGGTCAGGACCGTCGTGACGGTCAGCAGGGCGGCGATGGCCGCTCAGGCTCGTGAGTGGTAAGGACGGTTAGAACCGTCCTTACCACTCACGAGGTCAAGCGGCCCGGTAAGCGTCCAGCTCACCCGCCAGCTCGTCGAACACCGCGATGTTGCACTCGAAGGCCACGATCGCCTCCTCGATCAGCCTCGCGCGCTCGTCCTCGCTCCACGGCGCCGAGTTCAGCCGCTCGCGGTAGTCGTCCCGGAACTTGGGCGCGCTGCCCAGCCGGTCGAACCGGTAGAACAGCGAACCCGCCTCGCTCACCTCGTACTTGCGCTCCAGCAACCGCCGGATGACCTGGCCGCCGGCGATGTCGCCGAGGTAGCGCGTGTAGTGGTGGGCGACGAACCCGCCGGACCAGTCCGACGCCTCGGCCACGCGCCGCGCGTAGCGCTCCGTCGAGGGCAGGGGGCGGACGGTCTCGCGCCAGTCCGGGCCCACGAGGTGTTCGAGGTCGCGTTCGAGGCTCGGCAGCCGTCGCAGTTCCTCGAAGACGAACTTGCCCGCCACGGGATCCTTCGCCAGCTTGTCGGCGGCCTGCTCGATGGCCTGGTAGATGAAGTAGTACTGGATCGCCAGCCGCGTGTACCCCTCGATCGTGAGGTCGCCGCCGAGCAGCGCGTTCATGTACTCGGAGTGGTTGGCCCGGTTGTGGGCGGCCATGGTGGAGGCACGCAGGGTCGCGGAGAACGGCCCGGATTCGACGTCGGTGGTCACCGGCATGGACAGAGCCTCCAAGCATCGATCTGACATGCTGTCAGAAAGAGCGTAAGGCACGATTGCGGGTTAGGCTACCCTAATTTTAGAGTGTCTCCGTCATCCCGACCGCTCTGAGCACGAATCGGACGGCTCCCTCGATCGCGTCGTCCAGCCGTTCGGGTGGCACGTCGACGACCTGACGGCTGCCCAACGCGGCGGTGATCATCGGGATCAGCACCTCGGGGTCCTCCTCCGGCACCCCCTCGGCGAGGATCTCGCGCAGCTGGCCGGTGATGGGGTCGGCGTGCGCGCTGATCCGCCGGTACGCGGCGGGCGCCAGCGCCGACGCGAGCGCCGTTCCCGGCGGCAGGTGGTATTCGGCGAGCACCCGCAGCTGCAACCGGACGAACGTCGAAAGCTTCGCGACCGGGGTGTCGGCGGTCGCGACGGCCGCCGTCAGCCGTTCGACGTACCGCGTCGCCTCGTCCTCGACGAAGGCGACCAGCAGGCTTTCCTTGTCGGGGAAGTGGTTGTACATCGCCGTCCGGCCGAGGCCCGCCTCGGCGGCGACACCCGCGAGCGTGATCGCGTCGAACCCGCGCTCGTACAGCTGCCCGCGCAGGACGTCGAACACCCTGCTGCGGACCTCGCGCCGGTGCTCCTCCAGCGACCGGCCGATGATCTTGGGCACGAGCCACCTCCCTGGAGGGAAACCTTAAGCCTCCAGCGACCAGGTGTGCACCGGCGTCTCGGTGGCCGACAGCTCCAGGTACCGGCCCAGCATCCGGTTCAGCGCGGTTTCCCGCTCGGCGCCGCGCTCCTCCGCGCGCAGGACGTACTCCCGCTGCCACGCCGCGCCGGTCCGCCTGGTGAGACACCGCTGCTCGATGATGCCCAGATAACGCTCTCTCGCCTCGTCCGAGACATCCGATCGGCGGAGTCCTTCGTGCGCCAGCGGCAGCAGGACCCGCAGCACCAGCTCGTCCGGCGGGATCCAGCCGATACCCGGCCAGTACAGCTGCGCGTCGAAACCTCGCCGCGCCCCCGCGTACATGTTCTCCTCGGCGGCCTGGAACGACATCTGTGTCCACACCGGACGGTCGGCCTCGGCGAGCGCCCGCTGCGCGCCGTAGAAGAAGGCGGCGTTCGCGACCATGTCGACGACGGTCGGGCCGGACGGCAGCACGCGGTTCTCCACCCGCAGATGCGGCAGGCCGTCGACGACGTCGTAGACCGGCCGGTTCCAGCGCCAGACGGTGCCGTTGTGCATCCGCAGTTCGGTGAGTTTCGGGGCCTGCCCGGAGTCGAGCGCCTCGATCGGGTCCTCCCGGTCGGTCTCGGGCAGCAGGCCGGGGAAGTACCGGACGTTCTCCTCGAACAGGTCGAAGATCGAGGTGATCCAGCGCTCGCCGAACCACACCCTCGGCCGCACACCCTGGTTCTTCAGCTCCTCCGGCCGGGTGTCCGTGGCCTGCAGGAACAGCGGGATCCGCGTCTCGTGCCAGAGCGTCTTGCCGAGCAGGAACGGCGAATTCGCGCCCACGGCGATCTGGACGCCGGCCAGCGCCTGCGCCGCGTTCCAATGCGCCGCGAACTCCTCCGGCGCGACCTGCAGATGCAGCTGGACAGAGGTGCAGGCGGCCTCGGGCAGGATCGATTCGGAGTAACTGCGCAGCCGTTCGGGCTGCCTGCCCGGTAACGGCGCGCCCTCCATCGAGAGCACGGTGCGCTCGCCGCGCGCGGCGAAGATCCGGTCGTTGAGCAGCGAATACCGGGCGTTGTTGGTCAGCCACTTCTGGTCGAAGTGCTCGTGCCGCAGCGTCGGGAGGATGCCGATCATCGCCAGCGAGGCCCCGGATTCCCCGGCCTTGCGCGAGGCCGCGCTCAGATACGCGTGGAGGTCGTCCTCCAGTTGCAGTGCGGACTCGCCCGCCAGCGGCCGCGGCGGCACGTTGAGCTCCAGGTTGTGCTGGCCGAGCTCGGTGGTGAAAGACGGGTCGTTCAGCGCCTCGAGCACCGTCGTGTTCGTCATCGACGGGCGCAGCTCCGCGTCGACGAGGTTGAATTCGACCTCGAGTCCGATGTTCTTGCGTGGGAAGGAAAAACTCCCATCGGTGAGCATGCGGGCCAAGGTGTCGAGGCAGCGCTGGACCTTCCGGCGGTAACGTCCGCGATCCTGGGGTTCACAGGGGTCCGCCGAAAGATTCTTACCCATGTTCGTCGAGCTCCTCATTGGCCACGCTCCGCGGGATCCAGGCGGGACTGCCAGGCGGCCCAACGGTTTCACGCATCGCTGTCGCCCGGCTAGCGGCCAAACTGGTGCTCTCTGTCACTAGGGGTTAACTGACAGCAAAATACGTCCGTTCGTACCACCTGCCCGCCGACATTCGGACGCGAACGGCGCGCAGCGGGCGGATGACACACTCTCCTGGTGGCTGAACTGATCACCATCGACGACTCCGGCGACCCGCGGCTCGACGATTTCCGCGACTTGTCCACAGCCGATCGGCGTCCCGATAGGCCGGGTGGGCGTGGCTTTGTGATCGCCGAAGGCACCGTCGTGGTCGAGCGCCTGCTCAAATCCCGCTATCCGGTCCGCTCGCTCCTCGGAGTGGAACGGCGATTCCGCGAATTGGGCGACGACCTGGACGGCGTCGACGTCCCCGGTTACGTGACCTCGGCCGAGACGATGGCCGAGGTGGTCGGATTCCACCTGAACCGCGGGATCCTGGCCGTCGCGGACCGGCCCGTCCCGCCGACGGCGGTCGAAGACGTCATCGACGGCGCACGTGTGCTCGCGGTGCTCGAAGGCATCGGTGACCACGAGAATCTCGGTTCGCTGTTCCGCAACGCGGCCGCGCTCGGCGTCGACGGCATCCTGCTCGGCGCCGGTTGCTCGGACCCGCTGTACCGGCGCAGTGTCCGCGTCTCGATGGGACATGTCCTGCGTGTCCCGTTCGCCACCTTCGGGTCCTGGCCCGGCGACCTGGAACTGCTGCGGCAACGCGGTTTCCGCATCGCGGCCCTCACACCTCGTGCGGATTCCGTTTCGCTGCGCCAGTTACGGGACCAGACTCCGGAGAAGATCGCGCTGATGCTGGGCGCGGAGGGCGCCGGCCTGACCGACGAGGCCATCGCCGCCGCCGACGTCGCGGTGCGGATCCCGATGCCCGAAGGCGTCGATTCGCTGAATGTCGCCACCGCGGGCGCGATCGCGTTCTACGAGACGCGTCCACCGCTATCGTGAGCACCCGAGCGATCACGAGGAGAACCCATGGAATTGCGGATCCGTGAGGGACGCGCGGTGCTGGCCGGGCCCGGCGGTGACAGCGCGCGCGAGGTGGACCCGCATTCACTCGCGATCGGTTCGGATCTCGCTCAGGCGTTGCACGAATGGGCCAGGGTCGCCTCCGCCGTCGGCGGCTCCGGCACCGAGGCCGCTTCCGTGGTCTCCCAGCGAGGCCGCCAGCTCGCCCAGCGGGTGGCCGCCACGATGGGCACGTCGGTGCGGTTCGTCGATCCCGTCTCGGGCGACGGCGTCATCGTCGACCCGCCCGCCCCCGCGCCCCGCAGCGAACTCGCGCGGCGGCTTTTCGGCACGCCGGACCCCGCCGGGGAACCGACCCCGTGGCTGACCGGGCTGACCGTCTCCGCGTTCGTCGCGGCGGTGGTCGTCGTGGCGATGCTGGCACTGGCGAACACCCTCGCGCGCGAGACCAGCGGCTGGCTCGCGCTGCTCGCGTCCGCCGTCGTGACCGCCGGGATCACGCCCTCGCTGTGGCTCGCGCGGCGAGTGCCGATCGTGCGGTGGGCTTCCTTCGGCGCGGCCGCGGGGATCGTGATCGCGTGGATCGGCGTGCTGATCGTCGTCTTCTAGCGTCGCGTGCATCGATCACCCTCCCCGGCGCCGAGGGTGACCGATTCAGACGTGTTTGTAGAACTTGAGACTCGGCCCGCCCGCCTCTGTCGCCGAGTGCCCGTAAAGCGCGTAACCGTGATACCCGGCGATCTGCACGACCAGATCGGCGGGGATCCGATATGAGCGCATCGCGAATTCCACATGGGGGCTGCCGTCGAATTCCCGGGCCAGCCAGCCGATCCGGGTGCTGCGCGGGAAGAGGCTGGTGGTGAACGCCGCCGGGATCGCGCCGACGAAGGCCGCCAGGAACAGCAGGTTGGCGATCGGCGTTTCGTAGTCCGTCGGCATGCCGACGATCACGGCCGCCGTGCCGAGCAGGACGAGGACGGTGACGGGCGCGATGTGGTTCAGCCAGGCGTAGCGGAACCGCGGGCCGGCGGGCGCGGGCAAGGGAAGCCGTGGCGGGGACGGATCCCGGCTGAGCAGGAGGACCCGGTCGTTCGGGTCACCGAAGTCGGCCGTGACACGCAGTCCTTCCGTTTCGGCGACCTCCGCGACACGCCGGGCGGAGAGCTTGGCGTGCTTGATGCTGATCCAGACCTGGTCCGATTCGCTGATGTGGTTGAGCAGCCAGCGTTCCCGGTCCTTGTCAGGTCTGTCGGGTCCGTCGAAGACGGGGACCGGCGGGACGTGCCGCGGCGCGAACTGGAAACTCATGCAGCCCTGGAACATCGGTGCGATCTCCAGGTAGCCGCGGCTTCGGGCGATCCCGCGGAGAACTCCGGGGTCGATCTGCCACTCCATCGGCGCGACATGCGCGTACGGCGCGCCGGTGAACACCTCGAAACGCAATCGGACGGTGCGTGTGTACCAATCCTGCATGAGAATCCCCCGCCCCGAGGATACTGAGACCCATGGCCGGTGACCCGCTCATTTCACTCAGGCGGCTGTGTCTCGCGCTGCCGGAGACCTCGGAGCGGCTCAGCCACGGCGAGCCGGCGTGGTTCGTGCGAGGCAAGAAGACGTTCGTCATGTACGCCGACCGCCATCACGACGACAAGGTCGCCTTCTGGTGCCCGGCGCCGGCCGGGGCGCAGGAGGAACTGGTGGGCGCGGAGCCGGAGCGGTTCTTCCGGCCGCCGTACGTCGGGCATCGGGGGTGGCTCGGGGTTCGGCTGGACGTCGACGTCGACTGGGCGGAGATCGAGCGGATCGTCATCGACGCGTATTGCCTCGTGGCGCCGAAATCCTTGATCGAGCAGGTGCCCGGACGCACGTAATGGCCCCTCCACCGGAAGGGGCCACTACGTGCGGATTCAACCTCGTTGCGATCGGACGCCCAATAGGACGTCTTCCCAGGATGGAACGATGGGGTGGTTCTTCTTCCCCTTCGCCCGTGGAGCGGGTTCGGCCACTTCCTCCGGCTCGTCAGCCGGAAGTGGTGGCTCGGCCTCTTCGTCGGGCTCCGCGATCGGCGCGTCGATCACCTTCGCGACCGGCTCGTCCGGGACACCGTTCGAAGTACTCTTTCCCGCTGAGAACGCATCAACACTGTCGAGGGTCGGCTGGACGACCGCGTCCTTGCCGGGGTCCAGTGCCCGTACGGTGCGCGGGGCGCGGTAGGCGTTGGGGTTGAGCAGGACTTCGGCGTTCTCGTCGAGGGCCTGCACGGTGCCGCCGTGCGCGCCGGGCGCGAACGACCAGTGCGCGCGGTTGTCCGAGCGGCCGGCCTTCCAGCTCAGTACGACGACCCACTTGCCGTCGTCGCCTCGCCACGAGTCCCAGGTCGCCTGGCTGTAGTCGTGTCCACGCTGTCCGAAGGAGTGCGCCACGACCTCGCCGAGCGTCTGGACGTCTGGGCCGTCCTCGCGGACCGGATGCGCCCGCTGGGCCAGTTCGGCGGTGCGGGAACGTTCGAGCAGGACGGGGTACGCGAACCGCTCGACGCGCTGCACGGTGACGCCGGCGCTGCTCGCGACCTGCTCCACGGACTCACCGGCCCGGATTCGTGCCTGGATCTCGCGTGGCCGCATTTGGCTCTCCAACTCGATCTCGATCTGGCCGAGGCGGGTGATGTCACCCCTCGCCGCCGCTCGCAGCCTCTCATCCGCGGGGAGCAGGAAGCGCGTGCGGCTCGCCGGGTCTTCACACACGATGGACTTACCGTCCTCGTGCAGCCCGACCACCCGTAGCGCTCGCATTCTCGCCTCCCCGATTCTTCACCTTTGTGGGTGTCCACGTTAAAACGGCGCGTCGCCTTGACGTGTGAGGCGCGCCGATGTCATGTGTCCTGCTCACTATTTTGTTCATGACGGCAAGTGCATTCTGTCGGAGCAACGCGCGGCTCGCCGTGTGACGCGCTGGACACACACAGTCACGATCGGGGGAATCTACGGCAGCCGCACCCGGACGACCAGTCCGCCGCCGCGTCCGCCCGGTTCCGCGCCCGCGGTCCCGCCGTGCGCCTTCGCGATGGACCGGACGATCGACAGCCCGAGCCCGGCGTTGCGGGAGTCGCCGGTGCGGTCGCCCGAAAGCCGGCGGAACGGTTCGAACAGGGCGGGCACGGCGTCCAGCGGCACCTGCGGGCCGGTGTTGCGTACCACCAGCGCCGGGTCGCCGCCGACGTCGACGTGGATCCAGCCGCCCTTGCGGTTGTAGGTGATGGCGTTGTGCACGAGGTTCGTGACCAGCCGCTCCAGCAGCACGGGATCGCCGGACACCGTCCGCGGCCGCAGCCGCGACTCCACCGTGACCCCCGCTTCCTCGGCCATGGCCGACGCCGACCGGATCACCGTCGCCACGACCTCGTCCAGCCGGACGGGGCCGCGCGCGGCCAGGCCGCGGTCGCTGCGGGCGAGCACGAGCAGGCCTTCGATCATCCGTTCGCTGCGTTCGTTGGTGTGGATCAGATGCTCGCCGAGTTTCCGGACCTCGGGGCTCGCGTCGGGATCGGCCATCGCCACCTCGACGAGCGTGCGCTGCACCGCGAGCGGGGTCCGCAGTTCGTGGGAGGCGTTGGCGACGAAGCGTTTCTGGCTGTCGAACGACACGGCGAGCCGGTCGAGCATGCCGTCGAAGGTGTCCGCGAGCTCCTTGAGTTCGTCGTCGGGGCCGTCGAGGTCGATGCGCCGGTCGAGGTTTTCGGCCTCGAGTTTCCGTGCCGTGGAGGTGATCGCGTGCAACGGCCGCAGCACACGGCTCGCCATCAGCCAGCCGAGCAGCACCGCGAGCGCACCGGCGATCGCCAGCGCCACCAGCGATTGCCACAGCAGGGTCGAAAGGACGCCCGAGCGGTATTCGGTGATCGAGGTCGCGACCAGTTGCGTGGCCTGGGCGCGCTCGGTGGGAAGGATGGTCGTCGTGTCCACCGGATACGGCTGGGCCACTTCGAACTGGACGCCCGCGGTGGCCCCGTTCGCGAACGCCGCCGTGTCCGGCAGGGTCGAACTCACCAGCAGGTAGTTGACGATCAGCAGGGCGAGCCCGACGATCAGGAACGCGCCGCCGTAGAGCGCCGTCAGCTTGGTGCGGACGGAGAGCCGGAGCGGTTTCACGACCCGAACCGGTAACCGGCGCCGGGCACGGTCTCGATCAGCGGCGGTTCACCCAGTTTGCGCCGCAACGTCATCATCGCCACCCGGACGGCGTTCGTGAACGGATCGGCGTGTTCGTCCCACGCCTTCTCCAGCAGTTCTTCCGCGCTGACCACGGTCCCATCGGCGCGCATGAGCACCTCCAGTACCGCGAATTCCTTGGGGGACAGGGGAAGGAACCGGCCGTCGCGCGACGCCTGGTGCCGGGGCAGATCGAGGACCACGCCGCCGCGTTCCAGCACCGGCGGCAGCGCCGGCCGCGCGCGCCGCGACAAGGCCTGCACCCGCGCGACGAGTTCGGCGAACGCGAACGGTTTCGTCAGGTAGTCGTCGGCGCCCAGACCCAGCCCGGCGACCCGGTCGTCGACGTCGGCCGCGGCCGTCAGCATGAGGACCCGCGCCTCGCCGCCGGCCTTGATCACCGCCGCGCAGACTTCGTCGCCGTGCACGACGGGGAGATCCCTGTCGAGCACGACGACGTCGTAGCCGTGCACCCCCACCCGGTCCAGGGCCTGCGCGCCGTCGTAGCAGACGTCGACGGCCATGGAGAACCGTCGCAGGCCCTCGGCGATCGTGTCCGCCAGGAGCCGCTCGTCTTCCACCACCAGCACTCTCACCTGGCCAGTCTGCCCCGGACGGGGATAAGCGCGGGATAAGCGTGGATCAACCGACCGGGTGGCGTCGAAGGCCGGACTCGCGTGATCGGAGCCGAAACTCACGTGCTTGGAACCGGAACTCGCGTGATCCGGCTGGAGACACGCGAGTTCCGGCTTCAATCACGCGTCATCCGACCGGGTGCAACTGCCGCGCCGGGATCACCTGCTGAGGGGTGTTCGGACTGGACCACAGCAGCTTCATCGACGCCTCACCGCCTCGTTCGGTGTGTTCGAGCCGGATCGCGTACGACCTGCCGGCGACCAGATCCAGGGTCGCTTTGTCGACGCTCGGGCCGTGTGGGGTGGTGTTGTCGATCAGGAGTTTCCCGTCGACCCACAGCCGCACGGTGTCGTCCGAAACCGTGGTGAACGTGTACTTCCCGGTGTCCCGCGCGGTGACCTGGCCGCTCCACCGCGACGAGAAGGTCTCGGCCGGGATCTTCGCGTCCGGTGATCCGGTGAACTTCCAGTTGTGGTTCACGCCCGGCTCGACCCGGCGCACCGTCGGTGTGCCGGTGAAGTCCGCGTTCGGCCAGTACTCGGCGGTCAGCCCGGTCCCGCGTCCGGAGGGTGCCTGCGGCAGCGGATCGACGCTCAGTTCGATGACGGTCGCGACGTCGTTCGTCCGGCCGCCCGACGGCGTGAGTTTCACGCTTCCGGGCGACTGCTCGACTCGCACGCGCTGACGGCTGCCGAGCACTCGCGCGTCGCGAACCCGGAAAGGTGCCAACGTGTCGAGCGTCAGCGAACCGCCCGAAGCGGGCCAGTCGAACACCGACGCGTAAAGCTTGTCGCCGCGACGGCTCACGACGCCCCAGCCCGGTTCGGCGACGAGTCCCGGCGCGCCCGCTCCGTAGACGGCAGAGGACTGCTTGTCCGTCCGCAGCCATTGCCCCATCTGCTTCAGCCTGTCGACGGACTCCTGTGGCACCCGGCCGTCGCGATCGGGGCCCACGTTGAGCAGGAAGTTACCGCTGCGCCCGGCGATCGACAGCAGTTTCCTGGTCAGATCCGCCGAGGACTTCCAGTTGTGGTCCCATTCGGTGTAGCCCCAGCTGCCGTTGAGGGTCATGCACGATTCCCACAGCTGCCCGTCGACCGGCTTGTCCGGGATCTCCTGTTCGGGTGTTCCCGTGTCGCCGTCGACCACCCGGCGTTTGCCGACGCGGTTGTTGACCACAATGGACGGATCGAGGCTCCGGACGTAGGCCTCCAGTTCCTCGCCGTCCCTTTCGGTCCACGGGTTGTTGGGCCGGTCGGTGCTCCATTCGCCGTCGAACCACAGCACCGCCGGGTGGTAGTTGCCGACGAGTTCCTTGAGCTGGGCGTACATCCGCTCCTTGTACTTGGGGAACGTCGCGGGATCCGGGAAGTCCGGGTCGTGCCAGTCCCAGATCGAGTAGTAGAAGCCGAGTTTGACGTCTCGCGCGGCCGTCGCGCGTTTCAGTTCGGCGAGGATGTCGCGTTTCTTGTCGAACGCCGAGTGGTCGCGGAGGTTGAACTTGTTGACCTTCGTCGGCCACATCGCATAGCCCTCGTGGTGTTTCGAGGTGATCACCACGTACTTCTGCCCGGCGTCCTTCGCCGACTGCGCGATGGCGTTCGCGTCGAAACCGGCCGGGTTGAACTTCGCGGCGATCTGCTCGTATTCGGCGCGCGGGATCTGGCAGTTCCGCTGGATCCATTCGGCGTCCTGGCAAACGCTTCCGTCGGGGCGTTGGTATTTCCCTTGGAGCTGGGAGTACGCGCCG
Organism: Amycolatopsis decaplanina DSM 44594; assembly: GCF_000342005.1. Classification (GTDB taxonomy): domain Bacteria; phylum Actinomycetota; class Actinomycetes; order Mycobacteriales; family Pseudonocardiaceae; genus Amycolatopsis; species Amycolatopsis decaplanina. Next base: position 59,994 of record NZ_AOHO01000069.1, on the reverse strand, counting down.
AAGTGGATGAACTGGCCGAATCGGTCGTCGCGCCACCAGCGCGTCCGGTCGGCGGTGAACGGGTCGTCGTAAGCGTGGTCGGAAGGGAGTGGCGCGGCTTCCGCGGCGGGAGAGACGCCCAGTGCGGTGGTCGCGATGACGAGGGCCGCCAGGGCCCGGAGTGGCTTGCGGCGATTCATGCACTCCTCCTCGCTGAGGTGTGGACGTCGGGGACTTTAAGAAGCCAGAGGTCGGATGTGAACCTCCGAAAGGTCTCATGTGGTGCTAGTTCACCCGGAAAGACGGCAGATAGGTCGGATCTCTGTTCCGCTGATCGGGACGATAAGCGCGACATAAGCAACATCGCTTACCGCCCCGGAATCGCCGTCTCCGTAGAAATCGGTGCGCCAAGACGACCGAAGGAGCAGCGATGCGGAAACGACCGATGGCGGCACTGATCGCCGGAGCGGTCTTCGCCCTGGTGGCCGGCTGCGGCGGTGGCGGGGACGGCGGCGACAAGGTCGCCTCGATCTCGTCGCCGCCGAGCGCCGGGGCGGGCGACGGGCAGCAGGCCGACAACGTGTCCGATGAGGACAAGATGCGCAATTACTCGAAGTGCATGCGCGAGCACGGGGTCAACATGCCGGAGCCGAAGAGGGGCGCCAACGGCCAGGACACGGTCACCTTCGACGCGACCGACATGCCCGACGAAAACAAGATGAAGGCCGCGAGCGACGCGTGCCGCAAGCTGCTGCCGAACGGCGGCGAGATCAAACCTCCCACGCCGGAAGAACTCGACAAGATGCGCAAGGAAGCGAAGTGCATGCGTGACCACGGCATCGACTTCCCGGACCCCGAACCGGCGGGCAAGGGCGGTGCGGCCATCGCGCTGGGCGACGCGTCCGGTGACCCCAAGAAGTTCGAAGAAGCGGCGAAGGCCTGCGGTCTCGGCATGACCATGAGGGCGGACCCGGCGAAATGAGCGAACACGAAGGACCCGGCGGCGCACGGCGTTCGCGCCGGGCGCGCTGGTTCATCATCGCGGCGGTCCTCGTCGTCGTGGCCGGGACGATGTCCGTGGTCGTGCTGACCAGGGTCACCTCCGAGGCCCAGCAGGTCGGGCAGGCGCCACCGCCGGTCGAAACCGCGAAGGTCGAAAAGACCGACCTGCAGGAGGAAGAGGAAGCGAACGGGAAACTCGGCTACGGCGAGGAAAGCTCCCTCGCCGGCCGGAAACAGGGCACCATCACGTCCCTGCCGGACGCGGGCGCCGTGCTCACCCGCGGCAAGGCCGTGTACGGCGTCGATGCCAAACCGGTCCCGCTGTTCTACGGCACGCTGCCGTTCTTCCGTGACCTCGCCGACGGGGCCACGGACGGCCCGGACGTCAAGCAGCTGGAAGAGAACCTGAAGGCGCTCGGTTTCGGCGGTTTCGGCACGCCGGACAAGAAGTTCACCTCCGCCACCGCCGCCGCGATCAAGAAGTGGCAGAAGTCGCTGGGCGTCGAACAGACCGGCGCCTTCGGGCAGGGCGACGTCGTCCTCGCGCCGGGCGAGATCCGGGTTTCGCAGGTGGCCGCGCAACTCGGCGGCCCCGGCGGCGGCGAATTGCTGAAGTACACCGGCACCGAGCGTCTCGTCGAGGTCAAACTCGACGCCGCCAAGCAGGCCATCGCCAAGGCGGGGGACAAGGTCGGGGTCGACATCACCGGAGGCAAGAGTACGACCGGCGTGATCACCGAGATCGGCAAGGTCGCGGAGAACGGCAAGGACGGCGCCGGGCAGGACGACGGCAAGCCGAAGATCAAGGTGAAGATCAAGCTGGACGATCCGGCCGCGGCGGGATCGCTCGATTCGACACCGGTGTCCGTGCGGTTCACCAAGGAAGTCCACAGTGGAGTATTGGCCGTCCCCGTCGGGGCACTGCTCGCGCTCGCCGAGGGCGGATACGCCGTCGAGGTCGACGAAAACGGCGAACGTCGCCTCGTCGCGGTGAAGACCGGTCTGTTCAGCAATGGACGCGTCGAAGTTACCGGCACCGGCCTCGCCGCCGGGATGCGGGTGGTGACGACGTCATGACCCCGGTGCTGGCCGTGCGCAACGCTTCGCGCACCTATCCCGGAGGCGTGCGTGCCCTGCACGAAGTGACACTGTCCATTGAGGACAGAGAGATGGTCGCCATCCTGGGGCCGTCCGGTTCCGGCAAGTCGACGCTGCTGCAGCTGATGGGCACACTCGACCGGCCGACCAGCGGCGTCATCGAACTGCGCGGGCACGACGTGGCGAAACTGCCCGACCGCAAGCTCTCCGCGTTGCGGTCGCGGTGGATCGGGTTCGTGTTCCAGCAGTTCTTCCTCAGCGAGGGGGTGAGCGCGGTCGACAACGTCGCGACGGGACTGCTGTACGCGGGGGTGCCGCGGCGGAAACGGCGCGAGCGGGCGCTGGCGGCGCTCGACCGGGTCGGTCTCGCGCATCGGGCGGGTCACTTCCCGAACGAGCTCTCTGGTGGGGAACGGCAGCGGGTGGCGATCGCGCGGGCGGTCGTCAACTCGCCGTCGATCCTGCTGGCAGACGAGCCGACCGGGAACCTCGACACGGGCAACGGCGCGGCGATCCTCAACCTGCTGGCCACGTTGAGCTCGCAGGGGACGACGGTCGTGATCATCACGCACGACCGGGAGATCGCGGCGGGCATCCCGCGGCGGATCGAGTTGCGGGACGGCCGGATCCGGCTCGACACCGGGACGGGGGTGCTGGTGTGAGCGCACCCGTCCTCGACAAGGTGCCGACGCCGAATCCGGCCAGGCTCGGCCCGCGTGACGTGCTGAGCCTCGGCGCGCACGGGATGCGGACGCGGCCGATGCGCGCGGTGCTGTCCGCGCTCGGCATCGGGATCGGGATCGCCGCGATGGTGGCCGTGCTCGCCATCCCGGCGTCGGGCGCGAAGGCGTTGCAAGACCAGTTGGCCGCGCTCGGCACCAACCTGCTCACCGCGGGGCCGGGCAAGACGATGTTCGGCGGCGACGCGACCCTGCCGGACAGCGCGGTGCCGATGGCGAAGCGGATCGCCCCGGTGACGGCGGCGTCCGCGACCGGGACCACCAGCGCGACCGTGCGGCGCACGGACAAGATCGACAAGGACGAGACGTCCGGACTCGGTGTCTACGCGGCGACGCCGGATCTTCTCGACGTCATCGGTGGCGCCGTCCGCGACGGTCAGTTCCTCCGGGACGCCACTCGCGACTATCCCGTCGTCGTGCTGGGTTCGGTCGCGGCCGCGAGGCTCGGGATCGACCACATCGACCCGGCCGAACCGCCGCAGGTGTACGTCGACGGGAAGTGGTTCACCGTGGGCGGGATCCTCGGGCCGACGCCGCTGGCGCCCGAGATCGAGCGCTCGGTACTGGTCGGCTGGGACGCCGCGAAGCGGCTCCTCGACTTCAAGGGGCACCCGACGACCGTGTACGTGCGGGCGAAGGACTCGCAGGTCGAGAACGTGCGTTCGGTGCTCGGGCAGACGATGAACCCGGCGGCGCCGAACGAGGTGGAGGTGCGCCGTCCGTCGGAGGCGCTGGAGGCGAAGAAGCTGACGGAGAACACCTACAGCGCGCTGTTCCTCGGGCTCGGCGGGGTGGCGCTGCTGGTCGGCGGCGTCGGGGTGGCCAACACGATGGTGATCTCAGTGCTGGAGCGGCGCAGGGAGATCGGCCTCCGCCGTGCGCTCGGCGCGACGAAACGGCAGGTGAGAGGCCAGTTCCTGGCCGAGTCGGTGCTGCTGTCCGGGCTCGGCGGGATCGCCGGGGTCCTGGTCGGGGTGCTGGTGACGTCCGGGTACGCGTTGAGCCAAGGCTGGCCGGCGGTGCTGCCCTTCGGGGCCCTGCTCGGCGGGATCGGGATCTCGGCACTGGTCGGTGCCGTCGCCGGCGCCTATCCGGCGATGCGCGCGGCGCGGCTCCCGCCGACCCAGGCCCTCGCCTAGCCGCCTGGTGTCCAGTCACGCGATTCGGCACCTGGTTGCGACGGTACGCACCGCGTACTACCGCAACCAGGTGCCGAATTGCGAGGTAGCGGTGGGTAACCTCGCCGGGTGCTGGTGGGATTGTCGGGGCGGAAACTCGCGGGGGCGTTGATCGCGCTCGAAGTCGTCGTGGTCGGCGTGTTGTTCACGCTCAAGGTGTTCGACGGCCAGGACCTCGAGGTCTACATCGGCGGCGCGCGGCTTCTCGTCGACTCGGGCGACCCCTATGGCGCGTGGGTGCAGACGCACGGGGGCTGGCTGCCCTTCACCTACACGCCGTTCGCGGCGGCGGTGTTCCTCCCCGGCACGCTGCTGTCCGCCGCGCTGGCCACGAGACTGGTCGGGCTCGCCTCGATCATCGCGGGCGGGATCGTCGTCTACCTCTTCGTCGCGACGCTCAACGGCTCGCTCACCGACCGCGCGAACGTCCGCGGCCGCGCCATCGCCGTACTGGCGGCGATCGCGGCACAGGCCGCCGGCGGAATCATGGAGCCGGTCCGCTCGACGCTCGGCTTCGGCCAGATCAACACCCTGCTGATGCTGATCGTCGTCCTCGACGCCCTGCTGCCGGGCCGCGCCCGCACGAAAGGCCTGCTGATCGGCGTCGCCGCGGCGATCAAGCTGACCCCGGCCTTCTTCATCCTGTTCTTCTTGTTCCGCAAGGACTTCCGCTCCGCGGCCCGGGTCGTGGCCGGGTTCCTCGGCGCGGGCGCGCTGATGTTCCTGACCGCACCCGGCGCGTCGGCGAAGTTCTGGACGAACGTCCTCTTCGACACCGGCCGCATCGGTGATCGCGGCTACGTCGGCAACCAGTCGCTGCGCGGGATGCTCGCGCGGTTCGGATTCGGCTCGGCGGAGGACGTCGTCTGGGTACTGGCCTCGATCGCCGTGGTCGGGCTGACCGCTTTCGTGATCGTGCGCGTCGCGGAACCGGTGTTCGCGCTGACCGCGTGCGCGATCGGCGGGCTGCTGGTCTCGCCGGTGTCCTGGACGCACCACTGGATCTGGTGCGTGCCGATCCTCGTACAGCTGATCTGGCTGGGGGTGCGGACGCGGTCGGTGGCCGCCTACGCGCTCGCGGCCGTGACGGTGGCGCTGTTCGTGATCGCGCCGATGTGGCTCGCGCCGCGGCCCGCCGGAAGCTTCGGCTGGTGGCTGGCGACGGAATCCTTTGTGCTGTACGGCCTTTTACTGCTGCCGCTGGCCGCTGTCTTCCGCAAGTCCGTGAAGGCCTCCTTGAGGGACTCTGGGTCCCTCAAGGAGGCCTTCACGGACAGCTAGCTAGCTCACCCCAGGCGCTCGACGACGTACTCGATGCTCTGGGTCAGCTTCGTGATGTCGTCCGGGTCGATGGCCGGGAACAGGCCGACGCGCAGCTGGTTGCGGCCGAGCTTACGGTACGGCTCGGTGTCGACGATCCCGTTGGCGCGCAGCACCTTCGCCACCGCGGCGGCGTCCACCTCGTCGGTGAAGTCGATGGTGCCGACGACCTGCGAGCGCAGCGACGGGTCGCTGACGAACGGCGTCGTGTAGCTGGTCTTCTCGGCCCATTCGTACAGCCGGGTCGACGAGTCGCGGGTCCGCGACGTGGTCCACTCGAGACCGCCGTTCGAGTTCATCCACTCGATCTGGTCGGCCAGCAGGAACAGGGTCGACACCGCCGGGGTGTTGTACGTCTGGTCCTTGCGCGAGTTGTCGAGCGCCGTGGTCAGCGACAGGAACTCGGGGATCCAGCGGTCGCTCGCGCCGATCTCGCCGATGCGCTCGACCGCGGCGGGCGAGGCCAGTGCGATCCAGAGGCCACCGTCGGAGGCGAAGGACTTCTGGGGCGCGAAGTAGTAGACGTCGAAGTCCTCGGCCTTGACCGGCAGGCCGCCCGCACCGGAAGTGGCGTCGATGGCGACGAGGGCGCCTTCGCTGCCTTCAGGACGGCGGACCGGCACCGCGACACCGGTCGATGTCTCGTTGTGCGCCCAGCCGACCAGGTCGGCACCGGCCTCGTAGGCGATCTCGGGCGCGCTGCCCGGGTCGGCCTTGACGACGATCGGGTCGGCGAGGAACGGGGCACCCTTGGTCACCGTGGCGAACTTCGAGGAGAACTCGCCGTAGGTGAAGTGCTGCGCACGCTCCCGCACGAGCCCGAACGCGGCGGCGTCCCAGAATGCGGTCGTCCCGCCGTTGCCGAGGACGACTTCGTAGCCTTCGGGCAGGGAGAACAATTCGGACAGACCCGCACGCACGCGGCCGACGAGGGACTTCACCGGCTTCTGGCGGTGCGAAGTGCCGAGGTAGGTGGCACCGGATTTCGCCAGGTTGGCGAGCTGCTCGTCACGGACCTTGGACGGTCCACAGCCGAAGCGGCCATCGGCAGGCTTCAGGTCCGCGGGGAGGGTCAACTCAGGTGCGTCGGTCATGTGCCCAGTCTCTCAGGTCGAGACGGCCCTGTTTACAGTCGGTGCCGCGTGTCCGGCATGTGGGAATCGGGATCGCGCTCCCACGCTCGCCGACCGGCGGGTAGCTTCTCGGCTCATGGCGACAGTGCATGAGCGTTTCCCTCTGCCCCCAGAGGCCTTGTGGCAGGCCCTTCCGAACGGGGTCACGGCGGTCAAGGGGAAGAACCCCTTCTACGACGCGGCCGCGGGCTATGTCACCTTCTCGACCAGCATGGGCTTGTTCAGCTACGGGCAGACGGTCACCGTGAAGGTCGAACGGACACCGGAGGGCTCGGGGCTGGCGATCCAGACGAGCCTGAAGTTCGGTTTCGTCGACTGGGGCGAGGGCAAGCGCATCGCCCGCAAGTTCATCGCGGCGGTGGGGACGGCCGTCGGGCACACCCCCGCTGCCTGATGCCCGGTTCGTGGGGCCCCAGATGGGGCTTTCTGTTCCTGTACCTCCTCGCGCTCGCCGGGCACTGGATCTTCCGCGACTGGGACGACACGGCCACCATCGGCGCGATCGTCGGTTTCGTGGCGACGCTCGTGCTCGTGTTCGTCCCCGGCCTGCCGCGCTGGGTGCACGGCGACCTCCCGGGAGAGATCTCTTCGCCGAGGACCCGCCAGTGGTGGACGGCGCTGCGGTTCACGATCCGGCGTCGTCAGGGCGTTCTCGACGTCGTGCTCGGACCGTGGACCCGGGTCACCGCCACGCTGGATCCGGACGCCGAGACCGCGCGAGGGTGGGCCGTCCTCAACGGTGACCCGGCGAAGTTCGTCATCGAGGACTGCCCGGACGAACTCGCCGATTCACTGCGCGGCCCGCGCCGGATGTGGGTCGTCGGCGACGCCCACTACGGCGACGTCCTGGTGTGTGCCGACGGCGGCCGCGAATTCACGACCGCCGCCTTCCGCTTCCGTTAGCGCCAGCCGTCGGGGTCGACGCCGCCCGGGATGGGCGCGGCCGGGTCGAACGGGGTCCGCGAGAAGATGAAAGTCGCGAGGTCGAGGTGGTTCGGCTTCCCCGCCGAGTCCCGCCCGACCCGCAGCGTTTCGCCCGCGTAGTAGGCGTCGAGACCGACCCAGGTGTCCTCACCCACCGGCGCGAACCGCGACGCGCGGCCGGGGCCGTCGGTCGGCGCGAGCGAGAACAGGCCGCCCGGGAGCAGCCGGAGGTGATACGGCGTCGGGCCCCAGTGCCACAACCCCGTCAGCTCCAGCAGCTTTGGGTCCACAGTGGACGGTTGCCATTCGGCGGGCATGGACGGCTCGTGCTGTTCGGTCAGGTTCATCAGGTCGAGGCAGAGCTGCGTGATGCCGACGCCCGCCGTCGAGTTCGTCAGCACCAGCGCGCCGATGTCGGCGCCTCCGTCGACCAGCGAGCAGGCGAGGAAGCCCGGCATCGACCCGGTGTGCCCGGCCAGCCGCCTGCCCTCCGTGCGGACCAGCATGACGCCGAGGCCGAACCCGGTGGTCCAGGTGTCGCCGTCGTCCACGGTGACCATTTCGCGCATCTCCGCGACGGTCTGCTCGCTCAGCACGCCACCGGTGTGGCCGCCGAGGAACGCCGTCCAGCGGGCGAGGTCGGTGACCGTCGACCACAGCTGCCCGGCGGGGGCCATCGCGCCCGCGTCCGGCGACGGCTCCGGCATGAGGAGATCGGCGAAGGGGTGCACGGCGAATCCGTTCGCGTGCGCGCCTTCCGGATGCGGCGAAGTCCGGGTCATGCCGAGCGGGCCGAGGATCTCGGCGCGGATGACGTCGAGCCACGACTGCCCGCGGTGCCGGGCGACCAGTTCGCCGAGGACGCCGTAGCCGACGTTGCTGTAGTGGAACCGGCTGCCCGGCCGCAGCCGCGTTGCGCCGTCCTTGAGACTCTCGACGAGCGCGTCCCAATCGGCGCCGACCGTGCGCTCCCACCAGGAGCCGGGCGATTCCGCGGTCAGGCCCGAGGTGTGCGACAGCAGCTGCGCGATGGTGGCCGAGCCGAACGCGGTGCCCGGCAGGTGCCGTTCGAGCGGGTCGTTGAGGTCGAGCTTGCCTTCGTCGCGCAGCCGCATGACGGCCGTCGCGACGAGTGTCTTGGTGATCGAGCCGAGCCGGTACTGCGTGTCGGCACCGGGTGTCTCGCCGTCGACGCGTCCGCGTCCTCCGGACCAGACGAGCTCTCCGTCGCGGACGACGGCGGCGACGATGGACGGGGCGCGGCACGAGGATTGCTCGTGCGCGAGGCGGCGAAGCAGCGCCAATTCGGTCGAGGCAAGCATGGGACGCATTCTGCCTACCCGAGCAGGCCGAGTCGCATAGCGGTGGTCACAGCCGCCGTGCGGTCCGAAACGTCCAGTTTTCCGAACGTCCGGAGCAGGTGGGTCTTGACGGTCGCCTCGCTGATGTGGAGCGTCCGCCCGATGTCGGCGTTCGTGCTTCCCTGCGCCACCAGCCGGAGTACTTCGATTTCGCGCGCCGACAACGGCGACGCCGTCGGGTTGCGCACCCGGTTCACCAGCTTTCCGGCAACCGAAGGCGCCAACACGGTTTCACCGCGTGACGCCGCACGGATCGCGCCGGCCAGTTCCGTGCGCGAAGCGTCCTTCAACAAGTAGCCGGAGGCTCCCGCTTCGACCGCGCGCAGAATGTCCGCGTCCGTCTCGTAGGTGGTGAGTACGACGACCCGCTGGCCCGGCCGGTCGGCGAGGATCTTCCGCGTCGCCCCGACGCCGTCGAGACCGGGCATCCGCAGATCCATCAGGATCACGTCCGGCTGCTTGACCCGGCTCAGCGCGACGGCCTCGTCGCCGGAGCCCGCTTCCCCGATGACGCTCAGGTCCGGCTCGGCCTCCAGCATGCCGCGCAGGCCTTCCCGCACCACGGGGTGATCGTCGACCAGCATGATCGTGATCACGCGGGCACCTCCAGTTCCAGCGTCGTCCCCGTACCGGGTTCGCTCTTCAATGTCACGATGCCACCGACCTGATCGGTGCGCGCCCGCATCCCCGCCAGACCGAAGCCGCCGGTGGGCGCGGCGGGGTCGAATCCGGTGCCGTCGTCGGTCACGCCGAGCCGGACTCGTCCGTCCATAACGGACAGCCGGAGCGAGACCGTGGTGGCGCGGGAGTGTTTGCGGATGTTGCTCAGCGCCTCCTGCGCCCCGCGCAGCAGGACGACCTCGGTGGCCATCGGAAGCGCGGGCAGCGGGCCGCCGACCTCGATCGACGCCTCGATCCCGGTCTCCTCGGTCAGGCGTTCCACCTGACGGCGCAAGGCTTCCTCCAGTGACGCGGCGGCGAGCGCCGTCGGCCCCTGCGCCGCGACCATCGCCCTCGCCTCGGCCAGGTTCTCCCGCGCCGTCCGTGCCGCCAGTTCCAGGTGACGGCGGGCCGCCTTCGGATCGGTGTCCATTTCGGACTCGATGGCCTGGGTCAGCGTCACGATGCTGGTGAAGCCCTGCGCGAGCGTGTCGTGGATCTCGCGGGCCATGCGCTCGCGTTCGGCGGCCGTCCCCGCCTCCCGGGAGAGCCGGGAGACCTCCGCCTGACTGGCTTTCAGCTGTTCGATCAACGTGGCCCTGCTCTTGCTCTGCTCGATGATCTGGGTGGTGTAGCGACCGGCGAGGATGCTGAAGACGATCAGGATCGCCGTCATCGGCAGCAGGATGCGCAAAGAAGGCTGATCGAAGCCGCCTCGGGCGATCGACGACGCCGGACCCAGCAGTACCGCGACCGTGGTGAGGACCGACGCCGCCTTCGTCGACAGCGTCATGAAGAGCACCGGGCACGCGAAGAACAGGATGAAACTCGAGGTGGTGCTGGCGAAGCCGGCGCCCGCGAGGAAGAGCATCACCACCCCGGCGAACAGCCACGGCGTGCGTTCGTGGTCCGGGCCTTTGATGAGCCGGCGTCCCCGGACCAGGTAGGCCACGCCGAGGCCGGTCAAGCACAGGATCGCGACCGTTTTGTCCGTCGTCGCCCCGTCTTCGAAGAGCACCAAGGCCGTCGTCGCGACGAAGGTGACTCCGAACAGGACCTCCCAGAGCCAGTAGAACCGCTCCCAGGCGTTCACTTGCCTTCGTTCGACCAGCGGAACGTCAGCTTCGCCAGCAGCAGTCCCGCGACGCACCACGCCGTCAGCACCAGTGCCACCATCGGAAGTTCCCATGTCCCCGCCATTTCCTGTGTCGCGGCTTCGGCCGGCAGGAACACCGAGCGGAAGCCCTGGCAGATCCACTTCACCGGGAAGAACGAAGCGATGTCGACCATAACCTTCGGCAGATTGGTGATCGGCGTGACGAACACGCCGGAGATGAACTGCAGCGCGATGTAGATCAGGTTGGCCACGGCGACCGCGCCGCTGACCGATTCGGTCACCGAACCGAGCGCGATGCCCAGCAGCGTGCAGCTGGTGACACCGAGCAGGAAGACCCACAGCGCGGTCAGCAGTTTCACCGGGTCGGTGGGCAGGCTCAGGTCGAACAACAGGCTGCCGACGATCGACATCAGCACGACTTGGGCGATACTCGTCGCGCCGACCAGGATGATCTTGCCGATGAAGTAGGACGCGGCGGGCATCGGTGTACCACGAAGCCGTTTCAGCGCACCGGCTTCACGATCGGACGCGAGGCCGATGCCGACGCTGTTGAACGACGTCGAGACGATGCCGGAGCCGATCATGCCCGCGGCCAGCACCTGACCGGTCGTGATCGCCATGCCGGGCATCGAGGAGTTCAGCATCGAGCCGAGCAGGATCATCAGCAGCGACGGGAACGCGAAGGTGAAGATCACCTGCTCACGGATGCGGAAGAACTGTTTGATCTCCGCGGCGCCCCTGACGAGGCCGAGCGAGAAGGTGCCCGGGAGGGTCAGCGTGCTCATCGGGCTTCTCCGATCAGGTCGAGGTAGGTCTCTTCGAGGGTGGGGCGGTGGACGGTCAGCTCCGACGGTTCGCAGCCGTCGGCGGAAAGCTCACGGATCAGCTTGGCCGGGTAATGGGTGCGTTCCTGGTGGCTGCCGTGCTCGTCGGCCCAGCGGACGGTGGCCTCCGCGGTCGCCCGGCCGCCCAGCGTCTGCGGTGTCCCCTCGGCGACGATCGCGCCACGCGTGATGACCGCGACGCGGTCGGCCAGTGCCTCGGCCTCGTCGAGATAGTGGGTCGTGAGCAGGATCGTCGTGCCTTCGCGGGCGAGACTCCTGATCAGCTCCCAGAACTGGCGCCGGGCCGCCGGGTCGAACCCGGTCGTGGGCTCGTCGAGGAACACCAGCTCGGGCCGCCCGATGATCCCGAGCGCGACGTCCACGCGACGCCGTTGCCCGCCGGAAAGGTTCTTGACGCGGGCGCCCGCCTTCTCGGTCAGGCCGACCTTCTCGATCACTTCTTCGGTGTCACGGGGATCCGGGTAGTAGCGGGCGAAGTGCCGGACGGTCTCGGCGACGGTGAGCTCGGCGGCGTCGTTGGCCGTCTGCAACACGATTCCCAGCCTCGCCCGCCAAGCGCGACCCGCGGTGCCGGGATCTTCGCCGAGGACGTCGACCTCGCCGGACGTCCGCTTGCGGTGGCCCTCCAGGATCTCCACCGTCGTCGTCTTGCCCGCCCCGTTCGGGCCGAGCAGCGCGAACACCTCGCCCTGTTCGATGTCGAGGTCGATACCCCCGACGGCCGTGTGGCCCGGGTACTCCTTGCGCAGGCCACGCACTTTCACTGCCGTTTTCATACGTCGATCGTGCTGTGCGGGGCGGGGTTCACGGGACGTCCGCTGGACTGAACCCGGCTGTCAACCGATCGATGGACACCGGTGTCCCCGCAATTGGTCACCTACTTGCGGAAGGGGGCTTGCACGGAGCGCGTCCCGTACGCGAGCGACCATGGCCTTCGGATCGCCGTAGAGCTCTTCTTTCGTGATCACGATGAACCGCCAGCCGTCGGCTTCCATCAGCGTCCGCCGCTCGGCGTCCAGCCGGGGTTGCTCCCCTTCGAGATGCCAAGCGCCGTCGTACTCGATGGCGAGTTTCGCCTCCCGGATCGCGAGGTCGAGCCGTCCGAGGAAGCGCTCGCCACGGTAGACCTCCACCTGGGGCTCCGCCTCGATGTCGTGAATCCGCAGCCAGGTCCGGACCTCGGATTCGGGGATGGACTCGGCTCTGCCGTCGGAGAGCTCCAGCGCCTTCCTCGCCCTCACGATGCCGTGGTCATGACGGTGCTCGAAGTACCTCTCCAGCTGCTCGCGCTCGACGAAACCGGCATGGATCAGTGCGTCGACCAGACCGACGACCCTGGGGAACGAACGATGGAGCCGGGTGTTGGCCAGGATGTCCATGGTCATGCGCAGCGGAGTCGCGATGCGGCCGTCTCGCCACGGCTCGAAATCTTCACCGATCAGCCTGGAACGCTTCAAATGCATCCCACGCTGGAAATGGAACCCTTCTTCTTCGGGGATGACGAACTCGACCGGATCGTTGTCGAGCGCGAAAGGGAAGCCGCGTACGGTCGCGGCCGAACAGCCGGTCAACACCGCGCTGGCCGGTGCGGCGAGGATCGCCGCCTTGCAACGGAGCACGTGATCCTGCGGAATGCGGATCGGGACGTAGACATTCTGGAACAGCCGGTTGTACGGCCCCGACCGGAGCTGTGAACGGGTGAGATCACCTTCGCTGACGGCGCGGCTGCCAAGGAAGGGGCCGGAGAAGTCGGCGACTTCCGCGTAGTGGTTTCTGGGCATGCCTCGACGATGGCATCCGCTCCTGCCGCCACCGCCGTTTCAAGATCAACTTCGGGCTACTTGTCCACAACCACCCCGGCCTGTGTACAACCGGCCGATCCGGCGCAAGTAGGTGACTAATTGCGTGGGGTGAGCGGGGTGAGCGTGCGCTGCGCGAAGCCTTCGGAGGCGCGAGGTCGTCCCGGACGTGGCCGGCCGACTGGGCCATCGAGATGTACTGCGTCGTGATTGCCGCGAGTTCGTCGTAGCCGGTGCGGATGAACTCGGCCCAGGACGGCCGGACGGCGGCGCGGTCGGTGAAGGCGTAGGTTGCCGGACTGATCGAGGGTTTTCCAGCACTGTTCCAGGAACTCGCTCGTCATGTCGAGGGCGAATCGGAACAGATCCTCCTTGGTGGAGAAGTACTTCTGCGCCGCGCCCGCGGACACCCCGGCCTCGACGCCTTCGCGCGCGACGATGCGCAGGAGGGCGACGTTCGGCGCGGTCCACGATCTTCGGCACGGACGCATCCTCTCTCCTGCGGCGGGCGGACCGTGACTGTGTGGATTTTGGGACATCTGACGTCCCAAAATCCACACAGTCCTACCTCTGCGCGACCCACCTTGCCGTCCGGCCAAGCCGCCTCGCCTGACCGCCACTTTTTAGAATTCAGTCGTATCCGAACAGGGGTACTGGGGTAGACGAAGTGGCGCAGAAACGGCGAGCGGAGGAGAACCAGCTCGCCATGGCGCTGACCAAGGGCCCGGCGGAGGTCCTGGATTTCCTCCTGCCGTTGTGGGTGGGGAGTGGTCCGGCCGATGGCGGGCTCGCTCGCGGACCGGGGCGACCGGGCCGGATCGCGGCCGCCGGGCTGTCCTCTATAGACAGTCCTTTGTGGTCTACGCGGTGGCGTCGGACATCGGGGTCGCCTATCCGGCCACTGTTCTTGGCGGCGCGCTGTTCTGGGTCGCGTTGCGGGCCAGGGCGGGGGAGGGGCTCGCGAGGTCCGCGCAGGTGCGAGAGCAGTGCGCACCACGACTGCCGCAATCGGGCAAGAGGATGCGCCCGATACTCGCGCTCGTCGCGTTGACCGAGCTCGGCGGTGCTCGCGGTCATGTGAGTCCTGTTCGGGCCTCGGCCGGGCGATGGGGATCTACGAGAGCGCGACGCTACTCGGAGCGACGATCGGGACCTTCCTGGCGGGTCAGCTCTACGGCTCGGACGCCGGCCGGCGCGTCGCCTGTTTCCCGTGGAACCACGAAAAACGTTGTCACAAAAGGAAAAGCCGGTGCCCCGCATGATCGAGGACAGTTCGCAAGCGGCCGAATCGGTGACGGAGGAGGCGAACAAGCGCGCGAACCCGCTCCGGAACTGGGTGATACACGCCGGGGTGTACGTCGTCGCGCAAGGCGGCTCTGGCGATCACCGGATACAGCTGGCCTGTCGAGGCGGTGTTCGGCGGCCCTCGCGCCGCCGACTGGTTCTGGAACTCGAGTGGTCACTGACTGTTGAACCGCGGCCGGATCAGGCCTTATTGACATGTTGTCTAACATGACACTATGTCTCACAAGTGGGTGACGGCCAGCGACGGTGTCCGCCTCTCGGTCCGGGTGACCGGTGTCGACGACGCGCCCACGGTGGTGCTCGTCCACGGCTATCCGGACAACGGCTCCATGTGGGACGGCATCGCCGCCTCGCTGGAACGCCGCTACCGGGTCGTCGTCTACGACGTCCGCGGCGCGGGCCGTTCGGACAAGCCTTCGGGACGCGGGTCCTACAAACTGGACCAGTTGTCCGATGACCTCGCCGCGGTCGTCGACGAGGTCCAGCCCGAGGGCAAGGTCCACCTGCTCGCGCATGACTGGGGCTCCATCCAGACCTGGCATTCGGTCACCGGGGACAGGCTGCGCGGACGGCTCGCGTCGTTCACGTCGATCTCCGGGCCGAGCCTCGACCACGCGGGCGCGTGGTTCCGCGCGCAGGTGCGCCCCAACCCGAAACGGCTCAAGAACGCGCTCGTCCAATGGGCGCATTCGACCTACATCCTCGGGTTCCAGATCCCCCTGATCCCGCAGGTGCTCTGGCGTACGGGCGCGATGGGCGCGCTCATCGGCCGGATGGACCCGGCGGCCGCGGCCCCGTCCACTTCGGACGGCCTGTACGGGCTCAACCTCTACCGCGCCAACATGTTCACGCGCCTTTCCCGGCCGCGGCCGCGGCACGCCGAGATCCCGGTGCAGGTGCTCGCGCCCACCGGCGACAAGTTCGTCACCACGCCGCTGCAGACCGAGATCGAGCGCTGGGCGCCGGACCTCCGGATCCGCCGGATCGTCGGCACGCACTGGGTGGTCCGCGAGAAACCACAGGTGATCGCCGACGCCACCGCCGAACTGATCGACCATGTCGAAGGCGGTGAGGAGAGCCGTGCGCTCAAGCGGGCCCGGTCGGGCGGTTTCGCGCACAAGCTCGTAGTGATCACCGGCGCCGGCAGCGGGATCGGCCGTGCGACGGCGCTCGCGTTCGCGGACAAGGGCGCCGATCTCGTCATCACCGACATCAACGGCTCGGCCGCCGCGGACACCGCGAAACTCCTGCGGGACAAGGGCGCGACCGTCGGCGAGTACACAGTGGACTCCTCCGACGCCGAAGCGGTCGAGAAGTTCGCCCAGCGGGTCAAGGAGGAGTTCGGCGTCCCGGACATCGTCGTCAACAACGCGGGGATCGGCCTGTCCGGCCCGTTCCTCGACACGACGGTCAAGGACTGGGAACGCCTCATCGACGTGAACCTGTGGGGCGTCATCCACGGCTGCCGCGTCTTCGCCGAGCAGATGCGCGAGCGGGCCGAAGGCGGCCAGATCGTCAACGTCGCCTCGGCCGCCGCCTATCTGCCGTCGAAGATCCTTTCCGCGTACGCCACCACGAAATCCGCCGTGCTGACCTTGAGCGTATGCCTGCGGGCCGAGTTGGCCGCCGAGAACATCGGCGTCACCGCGATCTGTCCCGGCATCGTGAACACCAACATCACCAGCACCACCCGGTTCGTCGGCGTCGACGACATCGAGCAGAAGCGGCGCCAGAAGTCGAGCAGCAAGCTGTACGCGAAACGCGGCTTCGGTCCGGAGAAGGTCGCGCGCGACATCCTGCGCGCCGTCGAGAAGGACAAGGCCATCCAGCCGTCGACCCCGGAGGCCAAGGCCGCGCTCGTCCTCTCCCGGCTCACCCCCGGACTGCTGCGGGCCGCGGCGAAACTGGACGTCACCCCGTGACCTCCGCCAGACGCCCTCGCCGGATGTCGCCGGAGGCGCGCCGTGAGGATCTGATCCGCGCCGCGCTGGACCTGTTCGGCTCGCGCGCGCCCGAACTCGTCACGGTCGACGACATCATCGCCCGCGCCGAGGTTTCGCGGCCGCTGTTCTACCGGTACTTCTCGAGCCTGCGGGAACTGCAGGTCGAGGCGCTGAAGACGGTCACCGAAGGGCTCATCGACGGCCTCGCCGGACTTGAGGAAGGCCCGCCCGAAACCCGGCTGCGGGCCGCCGTCCGCGGCCTGATCGACGTCGCCGACCACTACCGCGCGGGCTATGTCGCGCTGTTGCGCAGCGGCTCGGTGATCGCGACGTCGGAGACGGACGCGGCGATCGACGAGGTCCGCAACCGCGCCGTAGAGCTCATCCTCGGCGCGCTGGTGGTGCCGGAACCCTCGCCGATGCTCCTGCTGACCTTGCGTTGCTGGACCGCGGTGGTGGAAGGCGCTCTGCTGAGCTGGCTGCAGGAGCGTTCCGTGCCGCGTGAGGTGCTGGACGGCTGGCTGGTCGATCAGCTCACGGCGATGCTCGCGACGACCGAACGACACGAGCAGGCAGTGGGCCTCGTGAGTGGTAAGGACGGTTAGAACCGTCCTTACCACTCACGAGATCCCAGCCTAGGACTGCTTCGCGACCAGGTCCCAGCCTTCGACGTCTTCCGGCTTCCGCGGCTCCGGCCCGACGTACTTGGCCGAGGGGCGCACGAGACGACCGGTCTTCTTCTGCTCCAGGATGTGCGCTGCCCAGCCGGCGGTGCGGGCCGAGCTGAACATCGCGGGCATCATGTGCGGCGGCACCTGGGCGAAGTCCAGGATCACGGCCGCCCAGAACTCGACGTTGGTCTCGATCGGGTGGTCCGGACGCCGCTCGCGCAGCTCCTTCAGCGCCACCTGCTCCAGCTCCGCGGCCGCCTCGTAGCGCGACGCGCCGAGCTCCTGGCAGGTCCGGCGCAGCACGCGCGCCCGCGGGTCCTCCGCGCGGTACACCCGGTGGCCGAAGCCCATCATCCGTTCCTTGCGGTCCAGGATGCCCTTGACCAGGCCGACCGCGTCACCGGTCTTCTCGACCTCTTCGATCATCGGCAGCACCCGCGCCGGCGCGCCGCCGTGCAGCGGACCGGACATGGCGCCGATCGCGCCGGACAGCGCCGCGGCGACGTCGGCGCCGGTCGAGGCGATGACCCGGGCGGTGAAGGTGGAGGCGTTGAGACCGTGCTCGGCGGCCGAGACCCAGTAGGCGTCGATGGCCTTGACGTGGGCCGGGTCGGGCTCGCCGCGCCAGCGGACCATGAAGCGTTCGGTGATCGACTTCGCCTCGTCGACCCGGGTCTGGGGGACGGCGGGCTGCCCGATGCCGCGGGCGGACTGGGCGACGTACGAAAGCGCCATCACGGAGGCGCGGGCCAGCTGGTCGCGCGCCTCGTCGTCGGTGATGTCGAGCAGCGGCCGGTAGCCCCAGATGGGGGCGAGCATGGCCAGCGCGGCCTGGACGTCGACCCGGACGTCGCCGGTGTGCACCGGCAGCGGGAACGGCTCGGCGGGCGGTAGCCCGTGGCCGAAGCGGCTGTCGACGAGCAGACCCCAGACATCACCGAAGGTCACCTTGCCGGCGAGGTCCTCGATGTCGACACCGCGGTAGCGCAGCGCGCCACCGTCACGGTCGGGCTCGGCGATTTCGGTCTTGAAGGCGACCACACCTTCGAGACCCGGTCGGAAACCGTCGTCGACCTGGTCGGACGGCTTGGTGCTGATCGTGGAGGTACTCACTGTGGTGAAACCTTTCGACGCGCATTCCCCGGCTTTGTGTTTCATGCGTGGACGGGATACACGCAGCGAAGGCGCGCCTCATCGCACGGATGGACAAACTTTGCTCCACGTCGGGGCCTGGGGCAATCGAAAGATGTGGTGCTTTCGGTCACGATTACGAGAACGATTCAGTGAAATCGGCCTTCGTACGCGAAGAGTTACGGTTTCGTTCACTTTGCGTGTACCGGACGCCGAGGTAAATCCTGTGTTTCGAGAACCGGCGGCGCGCGCTTTCCGGTGATAGACCTTTCCCATGCACCTGAGCCCCCAGGAACGGGACAAACTGCTCATCCACGTCGCGGCGGACGTGGCTCGCAAACGCCTGGAACGCGGGGTCCTGCTGAACTATCCCGAGGCGGTCGCCCTGATCACCGATCACGTCCTCGAAGGCGCCCGTGACGGCCGGACGGTGAGCGAACTCGTCGCGAGCGGGCGTTCGGTGCTCTCGCGGGCGCAGGTGCTGGACGGAGTGCCGGAGATGGTCGATTCCGTCCAGGTCGAAGCCACTTTCCCGGACGGCACGAAGCTCGTCACCGTGCACGACCCGATCGTTTAGGGAGGCCGCGAGTGCGACCAGGGGAGATCATCACCGGCGACGGGCCGGTCGAGCTGAACCCGGGCAGGCCGCGGGTCCGGCTGCTCGTGCGGAACCTCGGCGACCGGCCCGTCCAGGTCGGTTCGCACTACCATTTCGCGGCGGTCAACCCGGGGCTCGAATTCGACCGCGAAGCCGCGCGAGGACATCGTCTCGACGTGCCCGCGGGAACTTCGGTGCGTTTCGAACCGGGCGTCGAACGCGAAGTCGACCTCGTCCCGCTGGCCGGGAACCGCACGGTGCCCGGATTGCGGATGGAGTCCTGATGCCGTCGATCGATCGCGAGCGTTACGCCGAACTGTTCGGACCGACGACCGGCGACCGGATCCGCCTCGCGGACACCGATCTGCTCGTCGAAGTCACCGAAGACCGCAGCATGGGACCGTCCGGCAGCGGCGACGAGGTGCTGTTCGGTGGCGGCAAGGTGATCCGCGAATCCATGGGCCAGGGAATGGCGACCCGGGCCGAAGGCGCGCCGGACCTGATCATCACCGGCGCGGTGATCCTGGACCACTGGGGGATCGTCAAGGCCGACGTCGGCGTCCGCGACGGCCGGATCATCGGCATCGGCAAGGCGGGCAACCCGGACACGATGGACGGCGTGGACCCGGCGCTGATCGTCGGCCCGTCGACCGAGGTCCTGTCCGGCAACGGGAAGATCCTCACCGCGGGCGGGATCGACTGCCACGTCCACTTCATCTGCCCGCAATTGACCGACACCGCTTTGGCGTCCGGCCTCACCACTCTCGTCGGCGGCGGGACCGGACCGGTCGAGGGCAGCAAGGCCACCACCGTCACGCCCGGCGCGTGGAACCTCGGCCGGATGCTGCAGGCGATGGACGGCCAGCCGGTCAACGTCCTGTTGCTGGGCAAGGGGAACACCGTCCGGCACGAGGCCTTGCGCGAACAGCTCGCCGCCGGCGCGGGCGGGTTCAAACTGCACGAGGACTGGGGCAGCACCCCGGCCGCGATCGACGCGTGCCTCACCGTGGCTGGCGAATCCGGTGTCCAGGTGGCGATCCACACCGACACACTGAACGAGGCGGGCTTCCTGGAGTCCACTGTGGACGCTATCCGGAGCCGCTCGATCAACGCGTACCACACCGAAGGCGCGGGCGGCGGGCACGCGCCGGACATCATCCAGGTCGCCGGACTGCCCAACATCCTGCCGTCGTCGACGAACCCGACGCGTCCGCACACCGCGAACACCCTCGACGAGCACCTCGACATGCTCGTCGTCTGCCACCACCTGAACCCGTCCGTGCCCGAGGACCTGGCGTTCGCCGAAAGCCGGATCCGGCCGACCACCATCGCGGCCGAGGACGTCCTGCACGACCTCGGCGCGATCTCCATGATGAGCTCGGATTCGCAGGCGATGGGCCGGATCGGTGAGGTGATCATCCGGACCTGGCAGACCGCGCACGTGATGAAACGGCGACGCGGCGCGCTGCCCGGCGACGGTGCGGCCGACAATCTGCGGGCTCGCCGCTATGTCGCCAAATACACGATCAACCCTGCGATCGCGCACGGGATGGACCGTGAGATCGGCTCGGTGGAGGTCGGGAAACTGGCGGATCTCGTGCTGTGGGAACCGAAGTTCTTCGGTATCCGGCCGCATGTCGTGCTCAAGGGCGGCTTCCCGGCGTGGGCGGCGATGGGCGACGCGAACGCGTCCATCCCGACACCGCAGCCGGTGCTCGCGCGGCCGATGTTCGGCGCGGCCCCGGTGGTCGCCGCCGGGAGCAGCTTCCATTTCGTGGCGCCGGAAGCTCTCGAAAGCGGGGTGGCCGAACGGTTCGGCATCGCGCGGAAGCTCGTGCCGATCGCGAACACTCGCTCGCGGGGCAAGGCCGACATGGTGCTCAACGACGCGACGCCGGACATCCGGGTCGATCCGGACAGTTTCGCCGTGCACGTCGACGGCGAGCTGATCGAGCCGCGACCGGTGACGGAACTGCCCATGGCGCAAAGGTACTTCTTGTTCTGATGGACCTCTCCGCGCTCATCCTCGCCGACTCCCGCTTCCCCGGGGGCGGCCACGTCCATTCCGGCGGGCTCGAAGAGGCCGTCGCCAGGAAGCTGATCACGCACGAACGCGACCTGCCTGGCTTCCTCTCCGGGCGCTTGCGCACCGCCGGTTCGCTGGCCGCGGTGTTCGCCGCCGCCTCGGCGCACGCGGCCGCGCGGAACGTCCGGAGTGGACACTGGCGGCGGCTCGATCTCGAACTCGACGCCAGGACGCCTTCGCTCGCGCAGCGGGAGGCGTCGCGCGCACAAGGCCGTGGGACGGCGAGGGCGGGCAAGGCGGCGTGGCCGTCCTCGGTGCTTTCCCAGCTGCTGAACGAAACCCCGCGACCGCATCATCCGGTGGTGGTCGGCGCCCTGGTCGGGGTACCCTTCGACGCCGCGATGGCGGTGGCCTACCTCGCCGTCAGCGGACCCGCGAGCGCGGCCGTGCGACTGCTCGGTCTCGACCCGTTCGCCGTCAACGCCGTCGTGGCAAGGCTTTCCCATGAGGTCCGGGAGGTTTCCCTGCGTGCCGCCGAGGTCGCGGGCGACGATCCGGCCGATCTCCCGGCGCCGGGTTCCCCGGCGCTGGATCTGTTCGCCGAGGCACACGCCCGGCACCACAAGGAAGAGGTGCGTCTCTTTGCCAGCTGAGCACGGTCACGGACACGGTCACGTGCACCCGGTCAACTTCGACCCGACCGCCGCCGAACCCGATCATTTCGACCAGGCGCCGACCGCGGGCCGCGCGTACCGGATCGGGATCGGCGGCCCGGTGGGGAGCGGGAAGACCGCGCTCACCGCGGCGCTGTGCCGGGCGCTCGGCGACGAGGTGAACCTCGCCGTCGTCACCAACGACATCTACACCACCGAGGACGCCGATTTCCTGCGCAAGGCGGGAGTGCTCGACCCGGCGCGGATCGAGGCCGTGCAGACCGGCGCGTGCCCGCACACCGCGATCCGCGACGACATCACCGCGAACCTCGACGCCGTCGAACGGCTGGAGGAGCGGTTCCCGGGGCTGGACCTGGTGATCATCGAAAGCGGCGGGGACAACCTCACCGCGGTGTTCAGCCGGGGACTCGCCGACAGCCAGGTCTTCGTGGTCGACGTCGCCGGCGGCGACAAGGTGCCACGCAAGGGCGGGCCGGGCGTCACGACGGCGGATCTGCTGGTGATCAACAAGATCGACATCGCACATCTGGTCGGCGCGGACATGGACGTGATGACCTCGGACGCGCACCGGATGCGGGGAGGACTTCCGGTGATCACACAGTCTCTTGTGGACACCCCGAACGCGCCGGCGGTCGCGGACTGGGTCCGTTCGCTCCTCCCCGTCCGCGCGGGGTGAAGGCGCACGCGCGGCTGACCGCCTGCTTCGAGGGCGGCCGGACCGTACTGCGTGAGCTGCGCTCGATGGCGCCGATCACGCTCCTTCCCAAACGGGGCACCGGTGTGACGGCGGTGGTGCACCTGGTCAATTCGGCGACCTCGCCGTTGGGTGGCGACGAACTCGAGCTGACCATCCGTGTCGGTGCCGGTGCTTCGCTACGGCTCTCCGGGGTCGCGGCGACCATCGCTCTTCCCGGCCTTCACGGCGAGGGAAGTTCGTCTCTTGTGGACGTCGTCGTGGATGCGGGCGGTTCGCTGGAGTACCTGCCGGAGCCGACCGTGGTGACCGCCCGGGCGCGGCACACCGCCGTGTTCCGGGCCACTTTGGCGCCTGACGCCTTCTTGCACGCGCGGGAGGTGCTGGTCCTGGGCAGGGCCGGTGAGCGGGCCGGTTCATTGGTGACGACGCAGCATGTCACGCGGGGTGAAGTGCCGGTGTTGCGGCAGACGTTGGAGATCGGAGACTCAACTTTGGACTCCAGTCTCGCGCATCTCGCCGGACGGCGGGTGCTGGCGACCGATCTGGTCGTCGGGGGCCCTTCGGTTCCCGCGGCATCCGGCGAGTGGTGGTCGCGGACGCCGCTCGCCGCGGGAGGAACGCTCACGACGTCGTTGGCGCCGGACGCCGTGAGCGCGCTCCGGATCTTCGACGACCGCGGGTGACCTTTGGCTTCCGCCTTTGGTCCCGGAACCCGTCACTCGTGTGCTTGAAGCCGTGACTCGCGTGCTTGGAGGTGGAACTGCGTGATCCGCCTCTAAGCACGCGAGTTCCGTCCCCGGTCACGCGTGCTGCCCTGTCAGAACTTGGTGCCCAGCCAGGTCATCGCGACCGGACCGCCCGCCGAGACGCCGCCGATGTGTCCCAGCAGCGGGAACTCCTGCCAGGTGACGTCGGCGCCGAGGGCGCGGTAGCGGTCACGCAGGCCCTTGCCGACGGACAAGGGGATCAGTTCGTCCAGTGAAGCGTGATAGAGGTAGACCGGCGCGCCCGGTTTGGTCTTGCCCGCCAGGTTCTCGCCGAGCCGGGCTTGCCAGCGCGGGTCCGACGAAACGTTCGGCACGGTCGTGAAGTCGTTGAGCCGCGCGAAAGGCGCCGCCGCGCCGAGTTCGACGGTGCACGCTTCCTTGACCTTCGCGACGGCCTTCTCACCCTTCGCGTTGAGCACCTCGGTGAACGGCAGTTCCGGATACGCGGTCGCGTAACCGACGGCGGCACCGAGTACCAGGCCGAACGCCGGACCACCGTCGTTGAACTTCAGGACCGCGTTCAGGTCCGCCGGGACGCCGCCTTCCGCGACACCGACCAGGTTGACGTCGGGCGCGTAGGACGGCTGCAGTTCACCGGCGAACGCCGCGGCCTGACCTCCTTGCGAGTAGCCGAAAACGCCCACCGGCCCGGTCTTGGACAGGCCGGCCTCGGGGACCCGGGAGGCCGCGCGGGCGGCGTCGAGGACGGCCCGGCCTTCGGACTGGCCGACGGCGTAGGTGTGCGTGCCCGGGGTGCCGAGGCCTTCGTAGTCGGTCACGACGACCGCCCAGCCGCGCGAAAGCGCTTGGCCCATCAGGAGGACTTCGTTCTCGGACCCGTTCGTCAGCCGGGTCGACGGCGCGCAGCGGTCGCCGAGGCCGTGGGTGCCGACGGCGTAGGTGACCAGCGGGCGCGGGCCCTTCGTCCACGGCGTGTGCGGGACCAGCAGGATGCCCGACACCGTGTTCGGCTGTCCGG
Source organism: Amycolatopsis decaplanina DSM 44594 (assembly GCF_000342005.1). Lineage (GTDB taxonomy): Bacteria > Actinomycetota > Actinomycetes > Mycobacteriales > Pseudonocardiaceae > Amycolatopsis > Amycolatopsis decaplanina. The sequence continues at coordinate 36,047 of NZ_AOHO01000069.1, read as the reverse complement.
TGGCAGAGGTGGAGCGGTAGTCGAGTTTCCATGCCTTCGCCGGGGCGGTGGCGACGACCGGTTCGTAGTCGACCAGATCCCCGGGGGCGCTCGGCGCGGCTTGCGCGGCGGGCACGGCTGTCAGGGCGGCTGCGAGGGCTGAGACCAGAACTGTCCGAAGCGCCAGGCGCATTTCAGCCTCCAGTTTGGTAATTGAGATTTTCGCAATGTAGGCGGTGTTGCTACCATCTGGCAATCCCTGTTACCGAATCGGGGGAGGTCGAGTGGCCCGCACCTACGGCGGAGTCGCGCCCGAGCAACGGCGCGCCGAACGGCGTGAACGCCTGCTCTCGGCGGCCCTGGACCTGTTCACCTCGACGGGCTACCAGCAGGCGAAGATCACCGAGTTGTGCACGCGCGCCGGCGTCTCGACGCGGAACTTCTACGAGGAGTTCGAGAGCAAGGAGAAGGTGCTGCTCACCCTGCACGAGCGCATCAACGCCCTCGCGCTGGAGCACGTCACCGGCACCTTGGACCGCTTGGAGGACGCTGACGCGGTCACCCGGATCGGGACTCTGCTGGACGTCTTCGTCGGCACGGTGACGTCGGATCCCCGGATGCCGCGGCTGAACTACGTCGAGGCCGTCGGGGTCAGTGCCGCTTTGGAGGCGCAGCACCAGGAATGGGTCGACCGGTGGGCCGCGTTCATCGAGACCGAGGCCCGGCACGCCGCCGCGCACGGCGTGGCGCCGGATCGCGACTACCACCTGACGGCGATCGCGCTCGTCGGCGCGGCGACCGGACTGCTGCGCGAGTGGCAGGCGCACACCCCGCCGCTTCCGGTCGCCGACGTCGCCGCCGAACTCCGGGCCCTGATGCTGGCCGCGATCACCCGGCCCGCCTGACCCCTGCCCTGCCGCAATTCGGCACCTGCTTGCGGTGGTTCGAGGACGAACTATCGCAAGCAGGTGCCGAATTGCGAGGGCGGGGCGAGGGCGGAGAGGGTCAGGAGGCGGCGGAAGCGCGCCGGAAGGTGTTGTGCAGCACGGCCAGCAGCGCGTCCCGCACCGAAAGCCGAGCTCGTGCGTCGAACGTGATCAGCGGGACGTCCTCGCTCACCGCGAGTGCCCAGCGCACGTCTTCGAGGTCGTGCTTGAGCGAGCCGTCGAAGACGTTCACCCCGACCACGAACGGCAGTCCGGCCTTCTCGAAGTAGTCGACGGCCGGATAGCAGTCGTCGAGCCGCCGGGTGTCGACGATGACGAGCGCGCCCAGCGCGCCCAGCACGAGGTCGTGCCACATGAACCCGAACCGGTCCTGACCCGGCGTGCCGAAGAGGTACAGCTTCACCTCTTCGTCGATGGTGATGCAGCCGAAGTCCAGCGCCACCGTGGTGGTGGTCTTCGACGGCACCTCCCCGCCGGAGCCGTCGACGGCCGCACCCGCCGAGGTCATCGCGGCCTCGGTGGTCAGCGGTTTGATCTCGGAGATCGCGCCGACGGTGGTCGTCTTGCCGACCCCGAATCCGCCGGCGATGACGATCTTGACCGGAGTCGGCGGCTTGGCCGACGGCGGTTCAGCGAATTGATTCGAGTCCACGAATGACCCTTTCGATCATGCCGAGGTCCTGGGTGAAGGCTCCGGCCGGGCGACGGAGCACGACGTAGCCGAGTGCGGCGAGATCCGCCACGAGCACCCTGGCCACGCCGATGTGCAGGCCGAGCATCGCCGCCACTTCGGCGACGGATTTCGTTTCCCGGCAGAGGGAAACGATCTCCCGTCGTTCGAAGGTCAGCCTCGCGTGCGATGCCGCGCCGAGCCTGCTCGTGAGCACCTGAGCCTCGATTTCGAGCGTGCCGTCCACCGGCTGCGCGCGGCCGGCGGTGAGCAGATACGGGCGTAGCCGCGAGATGCCCTGTCCGGCGCCTCGCGGCTGGGGTACCTGATCGTCGCTCATTCCCTTGTCCCCTAGTCAGTTCAGCTGCCGACGCTCTTCTTGAGTTCTTCGATCAGCGCGGGGGTGAGCACCTCGGTCGCCCGGTTGGCGAACATCGCCATCTCGTAGGCGATCGTGCCCAGGCTGGCCTGCTTGGTGGCGAGCACGCCGAGCGAACAACCGATGCTGATCGTGCAGACCAGCAGGTAACCCTGCTCCAGCTCGATGATGATCTTGTCGGGCGAACCGAGCGGGTGGCTCTCGGAGACACCGTGCGCGAGGCCGAGCATCGCCGAGCAGATCGCCGCCAGCCGGTCGGCGTTGGCCCGTTCCAGCTCGGACGACATCGCGATCAGCAGGCCGTCGGCCGAGACGGCGATCGCGCCCATCGCGCTCGCCGTGTTCTGTGCGAAGCGCGTCACCAACCAGTTGAAGTTCCGGGCTTCGACGCTGACTCCGGTCGTCATCTCTTGCTCTTCTCTCTCTGTTCCATCTCCGGGTTGACGGCTTTCTCCAACCCGTCACTGAAGGCGTCGAACGCGGCACGCTCGGCCTCGGGGTCACGCATGCCCTTGGGCTTGGTGGTGTTCAGCGCCGCCCGCGCGGTCTGATGCCGCGCGGCCGGTCCTTTCGCCAGTCCCGGCGCCAGCTGGGCACCGGGGACCCGCCTGGTGAGACCGCCGCGGGAGGCGGCGGGCACCGGTGTCGGGGTCGGCATGGGCGGGGGAGCCGGGTCGGTCGCCGGCGGTGCGGTGGCCTTCGCGAGTCCGGCCTCGAAACCGTCGAAGGCCGCTTTGGCCGCTTCTGGATCATGCCTGGACTTCTGCCGCGCCGGCGCTTCGGGGGCGCCGGGAAGCTGCGCACCCTTGACCCGCCGCCGCAGCCCGCCACGGGTCTCCCCGGAATCGGCGGCGGTCAGCGTCGGCGCGGGGGCCTGGAACGCGGGCAACGGTTCGGGCAGCGGTGTCGGCAGCGGTGTCGGCAGTGGCGCGGGTTCCGGGATCTCCCCGTCGGTCTTGCGGAACCACCGGAAGTCCTTGGGACGCTGACCGTCGCGCGGGATCATCCCGGCGATCGCCAGCGCCGGCGGCTCGTGTCCGGCCTTCTCCCGCGGCTCGGGCCGGGACGGCGGTTCGGCCTCGTCACCCGGTTCGGCCGTCGGCCACACCGGCGGCGCCGGGACGGACTTCGGCGCGGGCGGCCGGTAGGTCAGCAGATTCGGCGGGACGGTGAGCCGCGCGGTGATGCCCGCGCCCGGCTCGGTCTCGGTCAGTTCGACCTTGAGCCCGTGCCGCCGCGCGAGGCGTCCGACCACGAACAGCCCGAGCACACTGGTCGGCGCCAGTTCGAGCCGCTCGCGTTCGACCAGCCGCCGGTTCTCCTCGGCGAGCCGTTCGGCCGTCATGCCGATGCCCTGGTCCACGATCACGATCAGGCAGGAGCCGTCGGGCAGGATCTTCGTCCCGACGTCCACAAAGGACTCCGGCGGGGAGAAGGACGTCGCGTTCTCCAGCAGCTCGGCGAAGATCAGCACCAGATCGGAGCCGAACGGCGACGACAGCAGGACGTCACCCATCGAACCGAGCCGGACCCGCTGGTAGTCCTCGATCTCCGCGAGCGCCGAACGCAGCGCCGTCGACAGCTCGATCGGACCGGAGATCCGGGCCTCGTCGCGGTTCCCCGAAACGACGAGGAGGTTGTCCGCGTTCCGGCGCAGGCGGGTGGAAAGGTGGTCGAGCCGGTAGAGGCTCGCCAGCAGGGCGACGTCCTGCTCGTTGCGCTCCAGTTCGTCGACCAGCGCGAGCTGCCTGCCCACCAGGTTCTGCGTGCGCTTCGCGACGTTGGCGAACATGAGGCCGACGTTGCGCCGCGTGACGGTCTGCCGTTCCACCAGTTCGGCCGCGGTGGACTGCACCCGGTTGAACGCCTCGGCCAGCTTGCCGAGTTCGTCCTGCGAGGACACGTCGATGGTGGCGAGCCGCGGCGCGAGTTCTTCGTCCTGCTCGGTGTCGGTGACGCGGACCAGTTCGGTGCTCGCGAGGTCCGCGACCGAAGTCGCCGCCGTGGTCAGCTTCCGCAGCGGATCCGCGATCGACCGGCTGACCGCGATCGCGAGACCACCGACCAGCAGGAACAGCACACCGGCGCCGATACCGATCGTCCACGCCAGGTTCTGGGCGGCGTCGGCCCGCGCGGTCGCGGCGTCGGTGATGCCGGTGGTGACCGCGTCCTGGGTGAGCCGTCGCTGGTTCGACTGGGCGTCGACGGCGCCGAGGATGTCCGGCAGCAAATTCTGCACGGCCTGCGGGCCCCGTGCCTCCGGGAGCCTGCTCTCCAGCGCGTCGACCCGGCGGCCCGTCTCGCCCTGCTCGACCGCGACGACCTGCGTGGCCTGGCTGACGTCGGCCTGCTGCACGAACCGTTCGAGGAACAGCGACGACTGCTGCTTCGCGTCGGCCAGCACCGGCGCGCCGGATTCGGGGGTGACCAGCACGATGATCAACGCCATGCCACGCAACGAGTTCTCCTCGTTCGCGCGCAGCAGCGCGTCGAGCGCGGTCAGCTGCCGGGTGCCTTCCGCGTCACTGGTCTGCTGCGGGACGAGGCGGAGCGAGTTGATGACCGCGTCGATCACCGCGTGGTACGTCCGCGCCACGCTGTCCAGCGAGGCGCCGCGCCGGAGCGCGTTCTCCCGGATCTCGTTCAGCGACCCGATGCGCACCAGCGCCGCCGCGAGTTCCTCCGGTGCGTCCGCGCTCAGCTGCGAACGCACCTGGTTCACCGTTTCCGCGACGACGCTCTGCTGCTTCAGCATCGCCGAACTGCTCGCCGACGAAGACGCGATGTAGTGCGCCGTCAGCAACCGCTCCCGCTGCAGTTCCCAGGCGAGCGTGCCGAGCGCGCGGGCCTGCGACGCGACGTCGGCGGTGGTGCGGGCGGACCGGGCGTCGTCGATCTCCCCGGCGACGTAAGGCACCGACACCAGGACCACGGCGGTCAGCGGCAGCATCAGGAGCAGGTTGAGCTTGCCCCGGATGCCGAGGTGGGCGAGCAACCCGGAACGCGCGACGCGTTCCGGCCGGGACTTCCCGTGCCTCATGGTCACCTTTCTCCCCGGCTCCGCCCGAGGTGTCCGCGGTGCTGCTCCCGGACGAGGTCTTCGATGGACGCGCGCAGCGCGACGAACTCCGGCGCGCGTTTGACCGCGAGGTCGCGTTCACCGGGCAGGCCGACCACGATGTCCGCGGCGACCCGGCCCGGATCCGAGGCCAGCACCACGACGCGTCCCCCGAGGAACACGGCCTCTTCGACGTCGTGGGTCACCATCAGCACGGTGGTGTGCGTGTCGGTCCAGATCCGGCGGATCAGGACCTGCATGTCCTCTTTGGTCTGGACGTCCAGCGCGCCGAAAGGTTCGTCCAGCAGCAGCACGTCGGGCTCGCACGCCAGCGCCCGCGCGATCGCGACCCGCTGCTTCTGCCCGCCGGAAAGCTGTTTGGGCAACGACTTCCGCAGGTGATCGAGCCCGGTCTCTTCGAGATACCAGTCGATCCGGCGCGCCCGTTCGGCCTTGTCGAGGCTCAGCAACTCCAGTCCGAACGCGACATTGCTCTCCACCGTGCGCCACGGGTACAGCGCGCCGTGCTGGAACACCAGGCCGCGATCCGGGCCGGGGCCGGTCACGGCGTCGCCGTCGAGGGTGATCAGGCCCTCGGTCGGTTCGGTCAGTCCGGCGATCAGCGACAGCAGGGTCGACTTGCCGGACCCGCTCGCGCCGACCACGCAGACGAAGTCGCCGCGCGCGACGTCGAGGTCGATCCCGTCGAGCGCACGGGTGGTCTCGCCACGGACCGTGTAGTCCTTGGCGACGCCTTTCAGCTGAAGCGTCATGCCGCCCACTTCCCGACTCTGGCCCGCAGGAGCCGCAACGCGATGTCGATGACCAGTCCGAGCAGGCCGATCACGATCAGCAGCGCGAAGATCCGGTCGGTCTGGGTGAATCGCTGCGCCCGCATGATCCGCAGACCGAGCCCGGCGGTGGCGTTGATCAGTTCGGCGACCACCACGAAGTTCCACGCGGCCGCCGCGTTGACGCGGGTCGCGTCGATCATGCCGGGCAGCGCGTGCGGGACGATCACCTTGCGCAGGACCTCGCCGCGCCGCGCGCCGAGCGTGTAGGACACGTCGATGAGGGAACGCGGCACCCCGCGCACGGCGTCGGCGGTCATCAGAGTGTTGAAGAAGACCGTGCCGAGGAACAGGACGGCGACCTTCGACGGCTCGCCGAGGCCGAGCCAGATCATCAGCAGCGGGATGAACGCGCTCGCCGGCAGGTAGCGCAGCATCGCGATGACCGGTTCGAACAGTGCCAGCCCCGCGTCGAACGTCCCCATCACGATGCCGAGCGGAACCGAGACGAGCACCGCGAGCCCGAAGCCGAGCAGCACCCGCTGGGTGGTGGCCCAGAGGTCGCTGAACAGTTCACCCGACTCGATCATCTTCAGCAGCGCGTCGAACACCGCGACCGGGGTCGGCAGGAACAGGGGTTTGATGGTGCCCAGCGCGTTCAGCGTCACCCAGATCAGCAGCGGGATCACGAACGAGGCGACCGCCAGCGTCCACCGCCAGCGCGCGGGGATCGGCGTCCGGAGCGAAAGCAGCGGGGAGGCGTTCGGCTTGAGACCCGCCCGGCGGGGCAGCGGCGACCAGTCCGGTCGCGTGCCACGCCGCTCTTCCTGCGCTTCGGCGAGCCGCTGCTCGTCTTCGAGACGGCGCGCTTCGGCCTCGTCAGCGGCGTCCGTCCGCTGAGCGGCCCGCCCCGCCGCGTCCGTGGCGCTCACTTCACCGCCTTGACGTACTGGTCGTCGAACAGCCCGTCGAAGTTCGGACGGCCCTGGGCGAGCCCGTTGGAGACGATGAAGTCGGCGATCTTGCCGGCCTGGAAGTTCAGATGGGCGGGGGTGACGCCGGGGGTGAACGCGTCGAGGTTCTGCTGCTTGGTGAAGATCGTGGTGCCGGCGTCGTAGGTCTTGTACTCGTCGATCGACACCGCACCGCGTTTGGCCATGATCCGCACGGCCTCGTCCCGGTTCTGCTTGATCCAGTCGATCGTCTCGAACCAGGTGCTCACCAGCGCCTGGACCTCCTTCTTGCGCTCCTTCGACATCTGCTCGGAGACGACGAGGTGGTCCGGGATGGCACCGGGGAATTCGGCGGAGGTCGCGATCGCGCGGCTGCCGGGGCGCTCGAGCGCCTTCGTGGTGAACGGAGCGAAGGCGGCGACGGCGTCGACCTGCTCGCCGACGAACGCGGCCGCGGCGGCGTCGGTCAGCAGCGGGACCAGTTCGACGTCCTTCTCGGTCAGCTTCGCCTCCTGCAGCGCGAGCAGCAGGAGGTAGTGGTCGACGGTGCCCTGCTCGACGGCGATCTTCTTGCCCTTGAGGTCGGCGACGCCGGTGATCCCCTGCCGGGCGATGATCTTGTCGTTACCGGTCGAGTTGTCGTTGACCAGCACCACCGACAGCTTCGCGCCACCGCTGACCGACGCGAGGGTGTCGTTCAGCGTCTGGCTGTTCGCGTCGATCGCGCCGGAGGAGAGGGCGTTGATGCTCTCGGTGTAGCTGTCGAACCACTTCAGGTCGACGGTCACGCCGTTCTTCTCGAAGAGGCCCTTCTCCTGGGCCACCGCCCACGGGAACCAGCCCGGCCAGGCGCTGTAACCGATGGTGACCTTGGTGCCGGAAGCGGCCGTGCTGTCGGAACAAGCCGAAAGGGCGGTCACGCCCGCCAGCGAAAGGGCGCACAACAACGCCGTCACGAGACGGCGGGAACGGGAAATCACAACGCACTCCTGGGGAAGGGGAGTAACTCGGGCGTGGAAAAGTTCCGGCTGTTCGAGCGCAGGACTGATCGACCGGTGTCGAACTCCCTCACGGAAGCCCGGCCGGCAATAGCGGATGGTGTGGCCGCACACCCGGCCGTCCCCACCAGAACCTCTGAACACTCTGGATAGAGGTGATCACCCCGTTGCTCTCGGCGGCGATCCTATCGAGTGGCGCAAGGTCTACCTAGTGTGATCGTCGGCTCTTGCATGATTCGCTGTCACATTCCGCTAAAACCGGCCGTTCGCCCCAATGGGCCCACGTTCGTTCCCGGGCGGGCCAGTCTCGCCTGGTGGGCAACCCCGCGCCGGGCGTCGTGCGTCCATCGGATGGCGGGTGAAAGCTTCGCCCGTCTTCTGGAGGGAGCGGAAGATGAAATTTCGTTCGGCCGCGTTGTGTGTCGCGGGGGCGGCGATCTTGTCCACCTTGGCCGGTGCGGGGCAGGCGAACGCGACCAGACCGTCGAGTCTGGTCTTGAGCCCGAGCGCCGTCGCCGCAGGTGGGACGGTCACCGCGGATATCTACTGCCTGCGCCCGTCGGGTGCGGGCGAGCTCGCGACGACCCTCGTCGCGGACGGGCTCGCCGCCCCGATTCCCCTGCGCGTGGTGGGGGACGGCGGCACCGGCGGCATCGGTGTCGCGTTGCGCGGCGACGGTCCGGTGGGGACGGTGCCGGGGCGGTACACGGCGTCGTACGACTGCTGGGGCTGGATCGTCCGCGCGGAGTTCATTGTCACGAACTGACAAGCGGGACAGAAGAAGCAAAGGCCGGCGCCGGGACGCAATTGCCGTCCTGGAGCCGGTCTTCGCGGCGTCTTCTGGCACATCTTGCGGAGATGTGCCGGGGGTGTTTCGGGGACGGTAATTTCTGTCATTTGACAGAATTAGCCCGGGCGGTAGGCGGACGCCGCCGCGGAAAGGTGAATTAATTATTCGCGAGCGCCTGAATGGTCGACGAAATAAAAGTGAAAACGGGTGGTCGGCAATTCCTTGTTCATCCGCGGGACCAGGTCTGTCCAGGCGATTTCCACGGTTTCCGCAGCCGAAGGGGTTCGGCTTCGGAAGGTGCGCGCGATTTCGTGGGCGGCCCGGACTGTTCGGAACAAGGCGCCGGAGGACCGGCGTTCGACCTGGATCGATCAGGTGCGGCCAGGTAACGGGGAGGTGACGGCTTGCGGTCCAGCGGCTACACACAGATGATCGGGCAGGGGTGGCGGGTGTCACCGTTCAGTGGGTTTCGCCGCCGCCCTCCAGGCAATACCGTCGGCGGCGAAGCCGAGTTGTAGCCCCGACCGGGTACGGAGGTTTGGCGGATGATGCCGGAGATCAAGGATGGCGCTGTCGACGGTGACGACGCCGTCGTTCGCCTGCCCGGAATGAGGGTGGCCTACGAAGGGGCCGCCTTCGACGAGTCCGCCCTGGCGGAGACCTGGACCGCCCAGCTGCAGGACTGGCTGAACCAGGCCGTCTCCGCCGGGGTCGCCGAACCGAACGCGATGGTGCTCGCCACGGCCGACCCGGAGGGCAGGCCGTCCTCCCGGACCGTCCTGTGCAAGGGCCTCGACGAACGCGGTGTCGTGTTCTACACGAACTACACCTCGACGAAGAGTCACGACCTCACCGCGACGCGCTACGCGTCGATCACCTTTCCGTGGTACGCCCTGCAGCGTCAGGTCCACGTGCGCGGCGAGGTGGAGAAGGTCAACGTCGCCGAGACCGCCGAGTACTGGGCGTCCCGTCCGCGGGGTTCGCAGCTGGGGGCCTGGGCCTCGCCGCAGTCCCGCGTCGTCGACGGCCGCCGCGCCCTCGAGACCGCGCTTCACGGCATCGAGCGCCGCTTCGCCGACGTCGAGAACATCCCGTTCCCGCCGCACTGGGGCGGGTGGCGCATCCGGCCCGACGTCGTCGAGTTCTGGCAGGGCCGCGAGGACCGCATGCACGACAGGCTCCGCTACGTCCGCACCGACGACGGCTGGCAGATCGAGCGCGTCGCGCCGTAATTTTTTGTCTGTGTTTTTCTGTCGAGCGCTGACGAAAAGCGCGCCGAAGGGGCGCCGGTGCCGCTTGCAACTCTCGTTGGGAGCGGAGGGCGCCCCTTCATCGCGTTTTCGTGGGCCTTCGGCCGAAAGAGGGCGCTCGACGGTGAAGTCTCCCGTCGCGCTGACGCGCTTACGGGAGACCGTTGGGTCACCGGGCCCCGGTGCGGTTGCGATGGGGGCTTTCACCGCGTCTGATGCGGGGAAAGTTCCCTTCGGTCACCGGGTGACCTAAATCGCGCGCGGTTGGTTAGTTAGCGCGGCTAAGCTGTCTGGTTGTGAGTGACGACGTGGGGGTTGACCAGCGTAAAGGCATCCGCAAGCTGTTCGGCTCGATCGTCGTCGACACCCGGCCGCTCAAGATCCCCGCGTTCCGCCGCCTCTGGCTGTCCACCGCGGTCACCGCGGTCGGCAGCCAGCTCACCGCCGTCGCGGTCCCCAAACAGGTCTTCGACCTCACCGGATCGTCGGCGTACGTCGGCCTGACCGGCCTGGTCGCCCTGATCCCGCTGCTCGTCTTCGGTCTCTGGGGCGGCGCCGTCGCGGACGCCGTCGACCGCCGCAAGCTCCTGCTCGTCACCAACGTCGGGGTCACCCTCACTTCGGCGGTCCTGTGGCTCCAGGCCTTCTTGAACATCGGCTCCGTCTGGCTCGTCCTGGGCCTGCTCGCGGTCAACCAGGCGTTCTTCGCGATCAACATGCCGACCCGCGGCGCCGTCGTCGCCCGGCTGGTCCCGGACAACCTGATCGCGCCCGCCACCGCGCTGAGCAGCACGATGTCCACCTTCGGCGCGGTCTTCGGCCCGCTGCTCGCCGGTTCGCTGATCCCGATCCTCGGCCTCTCGACGCTTTATCTGGTCGACGTCGTCGCGCTGACCGCCACCCTGGTCGCGGTCTACAAGCTTCCCCCGATCCCGCCACTCGGAGAGATCGCGCGCCGCGCCGGCCTCCGCGACATCGTCGACGGCTTCAAATACCTGGCGACGCAGAAGATCCTGCTGGCCTCGTTCCTCGTCGACATCATCGCGATGGTCGCGGGCATGCCGCGCGCGCTGATCCCGGAGATGGCGGAGCGCACCTTCGGCGACCCGCCCGGCGGAGGACCGGCGCTGGGCTGGCTGTACGCCGCGCTCCCGGCGGGCGCGATGCTGATCGGTCTCTTCTCCGGCCGGCTGACCAGGATCCGCAAGCAGGGTGTCGGCGTGATCGTCTCGATCTGCGTCTGGGGCTTCGCCGTCGCCGGGTTCGGCCTCGCGCCCTCGCTGTGGCTCGCGGTGTTCTTCATGGCGCTCGCCGGGGCCGCCGACATGGTCAGCGCGATCTACCGGATGTCGATCCTTCAGGTCGCCACCACCGACGAGATGCGCGGGCGGTTGCAGGGCGTGTTCACCGTCGTCGTCGCGGGCGGCCCGCGGATCGCCGACCTCACCCACGGCTGGGCCGCCGCCGGTGTCGGCACGGCCGCCGCTGCCTCCGGCGGCGGGGTGCTGGTCATCGTGCTGGTCATCGGCGCGGCGCTGCTGATCCCGTCATTCTGGCGGTACCGGGCCCCGGTCGATTGAGCCGTTCGGTCTATCGTCGGGCCCATGCGTTTTTCACGGGCGATCATCCTGTTCGCCGCTGTCATCGCGACCCTTTCCGCCTGTTCGTCCGGGGACGACAAGGCGGACAACGTGGCCAAGCCGTCGAGCCAGGCTCCCGCTTCCTCCGCCGCTCCCACCGGTGGCGCCGGTTCGAAGGAGCCGTGCGCGCTGCTGTCCGCCGAAGCGGTCGGCAAGGTGGTTTCCCTCCAGGGTGTGACGTCGGCGCCGGGCCCGGTGCAGGACCACGCCGCCAACGGCGGCAAGGCCAAGAGCTGCGTCTACTCCGCGGGCGGCAAGGAGCTCGGCGCGCTCGCCGTGACCAGTTTCGAGGGCAAGAAGCTCAAGCCCGCCGAGATGGTCACCGCGCTGAAGAAGGCGAAGGCGGGTGCCAAGGACGTCGCCGGGATCGGCGAAGGCGCCGTCTACTACGTCACCGGCGAGAACAAGACCGCGACCCTGGCCACCGCCGAACTCGTCGGCGGCGTGCCGGTGCTGGTCAACTACACCGGCCCGGCGAAGATGACGCAGGAGATGATGGTCCCGCTGGTGAAGACCGCGGTCGACGCGAACTGACGGAATTACCCGGAATCGCGCTTCGTCAACCCGTGACGAAGAACTGACCAAATCGGACTGTCGGCCACAGACGTGATGCGGCACACTCTTGCCGCATGGCGGACACGACGACAACAGAACAGACCGGTCCGGCCGGTCAGCCGAGCCTCAAGCGGGTGATGGGTTCCAAGCTCCTGCTGTTCTTCGTGGTGGGGGACATCATCGGGACGGGCGTCTACGCGCTCACCGGCCAGGTCGCGGGCCGGGTGGGCGGCGCGCTGTGGCTGCCGTTCCTGCTCGCGTTCGTGGTCGCGTTCATGACCGCGTTCAGCTACCTGGAACTGGTCGGGAAGTATCCGCAGGCGGCGGGGGCCGCGCTCTACACGCACAAGGCGTTCAAGATCCGCTTCCTCACCTTCATGGTGGCGTTCGCGGTGATGTGCTCGGGGATCACGTCGGCCTCGTCGGCGGCGAAGGCCTTCGGGGACACCTATCTCAAGGAGTTCATCACCGCGCCGATGCCGCTGGTGGCGATCCTGTTCGTGATCGGTCTCGCGCTGATCAACTTCCGCGGGGTCTCCGAATCGGTGAAGACCAACGTGGTGCTGACCTGTATCGAGATCGGTGGGCTGCTGATCATCATCGGGGTCGGCGTGTGGGCGGTGCTGAACGGCAACGGGGACGCCTCGCGGCTGGTCGAGTTCGACACCGAGAACCAGACCATGCTGGTGGCGATCACTTCGGCGACATCACTGGCCTTCTTCGCGATGGTCGGTTTCGAGGACTCGGTGAACATGGCCGAGGAGTGCAAGGACCCGATCCGGATCTTCCCGAAGGCGATGCTGTGGGGCATGGTCATCGCCGCGACCATCTACATCATGGTGTCCGTGACGTCCTCGCTGCTGGTGCCCGCGGACGATCTGGCGGCGGCCAAGAGCAGCGCGCTGCTGAAGGTGCTCGACGTCGGGGCGCCCGGTTTCCCGCGCGAGGTGTTCTCCGCGATCGGTCTGTTCGCGGTGATCAACTCGGCTCTGATCAACATGCTGATGGCCAGCCGTCTGCTCTACGGCATGGCGAACCAGCGGATCATCCCGAAGCAACTGGGCATCGTGCACCCGTTCCGCCGCAGCCCGTGGGTGGCGATCGTGTTCACCAGCCTGATCGCGATCGCCCTGGTGTCCTTTGTGGACATCGGCGTGCTCGGTGGCACCACGGCGTTGCTGCTGCTGGCGGTGTTCGCCATCGTCAACGTCGCCGTCCTGGTGCTGCGCAAGGAAAAGGCGGCGCACAAGCATTTCCGCGCGCCGACGATCGTCCCGGTGCTGGCCGCGATCTTCTGCGTCTACCTGGTGACGCCGTTGTCCGGGCGGCCCGCGCGCGACTACAAGGTCGCCGCGATCCTGCTCGGCGTCGGCATCGTGTTGTGGGGGATCAACTGGCTCGTCATGCGGGCCACGCACCGCGAAGAGGACCGGGAGCCCATCGAGCCGCCGGTCGGCTGAGCGCTAGGGCGTGTTTCATAAGCCAAGTTCGCGGTCTTCGCGCCCAGGTGGTCCCTGGTGGCACGGCGGGATGCGCCCGAGTACGACCCGGTACGAGGGCGATCCCGCCGCACCGCCAGGAACCACCTGGATCACGAAGCCCATCGAACAGGCTTATGAAACACGCCCTAGCCGCGGCTGAGGGCCTGGTACTCGACCGGGCTGTGGGCCGAGAACACGGTGACCTCGTCGGCGTGTTCCCGGCTCAGCTCCCGCAGCCGTTCGACGTTCTCCAGCCGCGGCTTGCGCAGGGTCTGCACCATGTTCTGGAACGCGGTCATCCCCGGCGGACAGTGCGGTTTCACCGGATCCATCTGACCGTGGAAGAAGTACGCGTCGCCCGCGTGCAGCAGCCAGCCGTCGCCGGTGTCGACGGCCACCCCGGTGTGGCCCTTGGTGTGCCCCGCGAGCGGCACCAGCAGGATCTCCGGCGGCAGGCCCTTCAGTTCGCGGACGGCCTGGAAACCGAACCACTCGTCCCCGGCCTCGTCGTACATGCTCCACAGCGGACGGTGGGCGAACTGGTTGGCGCGGAACCGGAGCTTCTCGCTCTGGTTGGCCGGTGACGTCGCCGCGTCGTGCTCCGCGGTGCGGACGTGCACGACGGCGTTCGGGAAGTCCGCGAGCCCGCCCGCGTGGTCGACGTCGAGGTGGGTGCAGATGATGTGCCGGACGTCTTCCAGCTTGTGGCCGAGCGCTTCGACGTGGTGGGCCGCGGTCTCCGTCTCGACCGGCTTCGCGCCGACCATGATCGTGAACGGCGTGCCGAGCCACGCGCCGGGATTCGCGACGCCCTTGCGGCCGAAACCGGTGTCCACCAGCACGAGCCCGTCGCCGGTCTCGATGAGCAGGCAGTGCGCCACCAGTTCCGAGCGGCGCAGCAGACCGGGCTGGCCGTCGAGCAGCTTGCCTCCCGGTGTGCGCATCGTGCCGCAGTTCAGGTGGTGCACCTTCATAGCCTGCTCCTCTGGCTGAGCCGTTCGAATGCGGTGGCGTCGTGCGCGGCGAAGACCGTCACCTCGTCACCGTTGTTACTGACAAGTTCGCGCAGCCGGCGCTGGTTGTCCAGTCGTGCCGCCTTCTCCGTCTGCATGTACGACTCGAAGAAGCCCAAGGCGAAAGGGATGTGCGGCTTTTGCGCCAGTTCGCCGCCGTGGAAGACGGCGTCGCCGGCGTTGAGGAGCCAGCCGTCACCCGTGTCGACCGCGATACCGGCGTGCCCGCGGGTATGCCCGGCGAGGGGGATGATCAGGACGTCCGGGACGCCTTCGAGCTCACGGACGGCGTCGAAACCGAACCAGGGCTCGCCGTCGGCGCGGTACGACTTCCAGAGCGGACCGTGGCTGAACTGGACCTTCCGGTAGCGGCTCGCCTCCTTGCGGTCGATCGGCTTCTCCAGCGCCTGGAGTTCGCGGGCGTGGACGTGGACCCGCGCCCGCGGGAAGTCGACGAGCCCGCCCGCGTGGTCGAGGTCGAGGTGGGTGAGCACGATGTCGCGCACGTCGGCCGGGTCGAGGCCGAGCTTGCGGATCTGCGTGGTGGCGCTGAGGTCGTCGTCGCTGTCGGGGTGGACCAGCCGGACGAAACCGGCGCCGAGCCATTCGGCCGGCCGGGTGACGGTCGGCGTCCCCACTCCGGTTTCGACGAGTACGAGCCCGGTGTCGGTCTCCAGTAGAAGACAGTGGCAGATCAGTTCGGCGCGGCGGAACAGCCCCGGCTTGCCGTCGACGAGTTTGCCGCCGACCGGACGCATGGTTCCGCAGTTCAGGTGATGGACACGCATCAGGAGAGCTCCCGTTCGAGTGTGGCGCGGAGGTGAGGGGCGATCGCGCGCAGCGGCGCGGTGTCGTGCAACGTCTTGGCCAGCAGCAAACCGCCCTCGATGGCGGCGAGGACGACGGTGGCCAGGTGGTCCGCCTTGTCGGTGTCCAGCGCGTCGGCGATGACGGTGTGCCAGGAGGTGTAGCCGTCGGCGCAGGCCTGGCGGATCGCCTCGCTGTCACCCGACGCGTCGAGCGCGACCGTCGCGAGCGGGCAGCCGCGCTGGAAATCCGACTCCTCCAGCGAGGTCGCCAGCGCTTCGACGATGTTCTCGATGCCGGTGACGATGTCGGGCGCGTTCGCGGCGATCGTGCGCAGCCGGTCGCAGAGGCGGTCGGCGGACTGGCGGATGGCCTCGGCGGCCAGCTGCTCCTTGCCGCCGGGGAAGTGGAAGTAGAGCGATCCCTTGGGCGCGCCGACGGCGGCGACGAGCTGGTTGAGACCGGTGGCGTGATAACCCTGCTGGTGGAAGAGCTCGGCGGCGGAGTCGAGCATGCGCTGCCGGGTGTCGGTGCGGCGGACCATGCGGCCGACTGTAGCTCAAACTATGACGACCGGTCTAGTAAGTATCGCGGTGTGCCCCGAGCGCCACGCTGGGGACGCTCAACGTCTCAAGCGTGGCGCTCGGGACCTGCTCTCGGCCGGGCAGCTTCGCCGCGACCCGGCCCGGGACGCGTCGCGCGCTCCGTTCCAGGACGCGGCCGACGGTGCTGGGGCCGCCGGTAACCTCGTCCGCATGGCCAATCCCACCGGAGAGCAGTTCGAGATCACCCGCGGCAACGCGCGCGCCGTCATCACCGAGATCGGTGCCGGGTTGCGCGCGTTCGAGGTTGGCGGAGTGCCCTACGTCGAGGCGTTCGCCGAGGACGAGAAGCCGCCGAAGGGAGCCGGGCAGGTACTGCTGCCCTGGCCGAACCGCACCAAAGGCGGCCAGTGGGTGCACCAGGGTGAGAAGCAGCAGCTCCCGATCACCGAGGAGGCCCGCGGCAACGCGATCCACGGCCTGACCCGGCACGAGGAGTGGGAGCTCCTCGAGCACGCGGAGTCGTCGATCGCCCTGGCCATCGACGTCCCGGCGCAGGAGGGCTGGCCGGTGCCGCTGCGCGCGACGATCACCTACGAGATCTCGCCGCGCGAACTGGTCGTGACGCACGAGATCCGCAACGAGGGCGAGAGCCCGATCGGCGTCGGGCTCGGCACGCACCCCTACTTCCGCATCGGCGACGTGCCCACCGACGAGCTGACCCTGACCCTGCCCGCGAGCCGCGTCCGGCCGTACCTCGGCGACGAGCAGATGCCGTACGCCGACGAGCAGGACGTCGAGGGGACCGAGTACGACTTCCGGTCCGGCAAGGTGCTCGAAGGCGTCGACCTCGACACGGCGTTCGGCGGCTTGAGCCTCGCCGAGGACGGCAACCACCACCACGTCCTCTCGCACGGCGAGCGGGAACTGGTGGTCTGGGCCGGGCCGGACTTCCGCTGGGCGCAGGTGTTCACGCCGGACGACCTGGTCGGCCGCGGCCGGGCGGTGGCGATCGAGCCGATGACCTGCCCCGCCGACGCGCTCAACACCGGCACCGACCTGATCGGCCTGGAGCCCGCGTCGTCGTGGACCGGGAGCTGGGGAATCCGGGTGCGCTGATGACGTCGCCGTCGCTGCTCAGGCTAGGGCCCGTGGACGCGGGTGAGGTGCTCACGCTGCAGCGCGCGGCCTACGTCCCGGAGGCGCGGGAGCACGAGAACCTCGACCTCCCGCCGCTGCTCGAGACCTTCGAGCAGGCCAAGGAGGTCCTGGGTGATCCCGCGTGTTTCGCCTGGGGCATCAGGGAATCCGGGCGGCTGGTGGCGAGCGTCCGGATCGTCGTGGACGGCGGGGCCGGTCTCGTCGGCAGGCTCATCGTGGCCCCGGACAAGCAAGGTCACGGGCTCGGCAGCTCGTTGCTGCTCGCCGCCGAAGCGGCCGCGCCGCCTTCGGTGACCGTGTTCCGCCTGTTCACCGGGGAGCGGAGCGCCGGTCCGCTGCGGATGTACCGGAAGCTCGGCTACGTCGAGACGCACCGCACACCCGAGAAGCACTACGAACTGGTCCATTTCGAAAAGCCCCGCGTGCGGACCGGCGGCCCAGTTCGTTAGCGTGTCAAAGTATGTCTGACAAAGCACTGGTCAAGGCCATCGTCGGTGGTTACGTCGTCCCGGTCGACGGTGATCCCATCGACGGCGGCACGGTCCTCATCGAGAACGGGAAGATCGCCGCGGTCGGCACGGACGCCGATGTCGACGTCCCCGGCGACGCCGAACTGATCGACGCCGCGGGCAGCTGGGTGCTGCCCGGGTTCATCGACGCGCACGCCCACCTCGGCGTCCACGAGGACGGCGAAGGCTGGTCGGGCAACGACACCAACGAGATGACCGACCCCAACGGCGCGCGGTTCCGGGCCATCGACGGGATCGACCCGTACGAGCCCGGCTTCGACGACGCGCTCGCGGGCGGCGTCACCAGCGTCGTCATCAAGCCCGGCTCGGGGAACCCCATCGGCGGGCAGACGATCGGCGTCAAGACCTGGGGCCGGACCGTGCTCGACATGATCTTCGCCGAGGGGGTCAGCGTGAAGAGCGCGCTCGGCGAAAACCCGAAGCGGGTCTACGGCGAGAAGAAGCAGACGCCGTCGACCAGGCTCGGAGTCGCGTCGACCATCCGCGACGCGTTCACCGCCGCGCGCAACTACGCCGCCCAGCGTGAGCACGCCGCCGGCGAGGGCAAGCCGTTCGACGTCGACCTGACCAAGGAGACGCTGGCCAAGGTCCTCGACGGCGAGCTGTACTGGGACCAGCACGTCCACCGCGCCGACGACATGGTCACCGCGATCCGGCTGGCCGACGAGTTCGGCTACAAACTGGTGATCAACCACGGCACCGAAGGGCACCTGATCGCGGACCTGCTCGCCGAACGGGACGTGCCGGTGATCCTCGGTCCGCTGTTCACCACCAAGTCCAAAGTGGAGCTGCGCAACCGCACCCTGCGCGCGCCCGGCATCCTCGCCAGGGCGGGCGTCCGGATCGCGATCACCACGGACCACCCGGTCGTACCGATCAACTTCCTGGTCTACCAGGCCGCGCTGTCGGTGAAGGACGGGCTCGACCCGGAAACCGCGCTGAAGGCGCTGACCGTCAACCCGGCCGCGATGCTGGATCTCGACGACCAGGTCGGCTCGCTGAAGCCGGGCCTCGACGCCGACGTGGTCATCTGGTCGGGCGACCCGCTGGACGTGATGAACCGCGCCATGCGGGTGTTCGTCCGCGGGCGCGAGGTCTACCACTTCGACGAGGAGACCGGGGTCGGGGTGGCGGAAGACAGGCGATACCGCGAGGGCTGAGCAGGCAGGGGCTCGTGAGTGGTGAGGACGGTTAGAACCGTCCTCACCACTCACGAGAGCAGGCAGCCGAGATCCAGTTTCACCGGAAACGGTTCGGCGGCGTTGAATTCGCCGGTCATGGCCGGTGCGTCCTGGTAGCCGAGTTCGCCCGCCTGGTGGCAGGCGACAAGCGAGACAGGCTCGCTGAGATCGACGATCCAGTAGTGCGGAATCCCCGCGTCGGCGTACTCGCCGTGTTTGGTCACGTAGTCGGTGCGCTTCGACCCCGGCGACACGATTTCGACTACCACGACGACGTCGTCAGCGTGGTACATCGTGTCCTCTTCGTCGATCCGTTCACCCGCTTCGCGAAGGGCGATGATCAGATCCGGTCGCCGGGCGAAACCCGGCTCTCCGGGTGGCACCAGTCCCAGATCGACGTCGATGTCCTGGATGAACTCGAGGTGATCCGGTAGCTGTGATTCCAGTTGCCTGGCCAAGGCGTACAACGCCTTGTTGTGTCTCCTCTTGGGGCTCGGCGACATGACAAGGCGGCCTTCCACGAGCTCGGTGAATCCGGAATCGGGCTCACCGAGCGCCGCGTACTCCGCGACCGACAGCAGGTGATCCGGGATGGCCCACCCTGGTTCACCGTGCGACCCGGTCGTGGAGTCGGGAAGGGCTGTCACAGCGTCTCCTCACGTCTTCCACAGTGTCTCACGACCAAAGCATGACCAACGGTGATCATATCAGCGCGGAGAGTCAGCCTTTCCGGAGTTCCCGCGCGATCACCATGCGCTGGATCTGGTTCGTGCCCTCGAAGATCTGAGGCACCTTCGCCTCCCGCATGTACCGCTCCACCGGGAAGTCCTTCGTGTACCCGGCGCCGCCCAGGACCTGCACGGCGTCGGTGGTCACCTTCATCGCGCCGTCGGTCGCGACGAGCTTCGCGATCGACGCCTGCCGCTGGAACGGCAGCCCGCGATCGCGGCGGCGGGCGGCGTCGAGGTACATCGCGCGCGACGTCTCGACGGTGGCGGCCATGTCGGCCAGCAAGAACTCCAGACCCTGGAACTCGATGATCGGCCGCCCGAACTGCGTGCGGCCCTTCGCGTACTCCAGTGCCTCGTCCAGCGCGGCCTGCGCGAGCCCGACGGCGCAAGCGGCGATGCCCAGCCGTCCGGAGCTGAGCGACGACAGCGCGATCTTCAGTCCCTGGCCTTCTTCGCCGATCCGCCGGTCGGCGTCGACCGCGGCGTTCTCGAACAGCAGCTGCGCGGTGGTCGACCCGGTTAGGCCCATTTTCCGCTCGGGCGGCGCGGCCGACAGGCCCGGCGTCGCCGCGTCGACGAGCAGGCAGCTGATGCCCTGCCCGCCGTCGTCGCTGGTGCGCACCATGGTCGTGTAGAAGTCGGCCTCACCCGCGTGGGTGATCCATGCCTTCGTGCCGTTCACGACGTACTGATCGCCGTCGACCCGCGCGCGGGTCGAAAGCGCGGCGGCGTCGGAGCCGGCGTGGGTTTCCGAAAGCGCGTACGCGCCCAGCAGGCCGCCTTCCAGCATCGAGGGCAGCCAGCGGTCGCGCTGCTCGTCGGTGCCGTGGTGCGCCAGCGCGAAGCAGGACATCGTGTGCACGGAGAGCCCGACGCCGACCGACATCCACGCGGCCGCGATCTCCTCCAGAACCTGCAGGTAGACCTCGTACGGCAGCTCGCCGCCGCCCCAGCGCTCCGAGTACGGCAGGCCGAGCAGCCCGGCCTGTCCGAGCAGCCGGAACTGTTCGCGCGGGAAGTGCGCGGTCTCTTCGTACTTGCTCGCGATCGGGGCGAGTTCCTCGCGCGCGATCTCCTTGGCCAGATCGATCAGATCCTGGGCCTCGGTGCTGGGCAGCAGACGGTCCGCCGGCATGGCTCCTCCGAGCTGAACTGTACTAAAAACAGTACTGTGGGCTGATTCAGCGTACAGTAGATGGCGCTGGGGGTACACCGTCCGCGTAAGGGATAGTGATCCGATGACCTCGCGCCGCCAGCCAACCGCGCGTCAGAGAGCGCTGCTCTCGGAACTTGAGGCGATCTTCCTCTCCGAAGGCTTCTCCCAGTTCACGCTGGACGACCTCGCCGCGAGGCTCCGCTGCTCGAAGTCGACCCTCTACGCGCTCGCCCCCAGCAAGGAGCAACTCGCGGTCAAGGTCGTCACCCACTTTTTCAAGGGGGCCGCCGAGCTGCTGGAGGAGCGGATCGACGGGATCGACGACGCCCGCAAGATCCTCGGGGAGTACCTCGCCGGGATCTCCGAGTACCTGAATCGCGCCTCGGCCGCTTTCATGACCGACATCGCCGAATTCGCGCCGGCGCGTGACGCGTATCAGCTCAACAGCCGTGCGGCGGCCCGGCGGATCCGGTCGTTCATCGATCGCGGCGTCGCCGACGGTGTTTTCCGTGAGGTGCACGCGCGGCTGATCGCGGAAATGGCAGGACTGATCATCGAGGGAATCCAGACCGGCGTGATCGGTCAGCGCACCGGGGTGACCGACGCCGAAGCGTTCACCGCTTTGTCGGAACTGCTTCTCGGCGGGATCGCGACAAAAAATGTCCTGAACTGACAATTCTGGTGGTGGAACCACCGCCTCGGCTAGCATCGCGCCCGTGATCGTGGTGGGTGGAGAGGCGCTGGTCGACCTCGTTCCTGGTGAACCGTTGGATTCCACTGTGGACGGTGGGTTGCGCGCGCTGCTGCCCCGGATGGGTGGTGGTCCCTACAACGTCGCGCTCGCCGCCGGGCGGCTCGGCGTCCCGACGGGCTTCCTTTCGCGTGTCTCGAACGACCGCTTCGGTGTCGCGCTGGTGGACCGGCTGCACGCCTCCGGCGTCGACACCGCCTTGCTGCAGCGGGGAAACGAGCCGACGACGCTCGCCGTGGTCGCGCTCGACGAAAAGGGTTCCGCGCGGTACACCTTCTACACCGAGGGCACCGCGGACAGGCTCGTCGCCGACCCCGGCCCGCTGCCCGACGATGTGACGGCGCTCTCGCTCGGCACCCTCGGCATGGTCCTGGAGCCGGGCGCGAGCACGTACGAAACCGTGCTGCGCCGTGAATCCGCCCGCGGCGTTTTGACCGTCCTCGACCCGAACATCCGGGCGGCCCTGATCGCCGACCCGGCGGCGTACCGGGCGCGGTTCGAGTCCTGGCTGCCGCACATCCGCCTGCTCAAGATCTCCGACGACGACACGGAATGGCTCGCCGAGGGCGCCGACCCGGTCGACGCGGCAAAGGTCTGGACCTCTTGCGGAGTCGATGCCGTCGTGCTCACCCGCGGCGCGCAGGGGTTGTCCGTCATCACACGAGCGGGCGAAATCGCGCAGGTCCCGTCACGCCGGGTCGACGTCGTCGACACGATCGGCGCCGGTGACACCGTGCAAGGCGCCCTGCTGGCGTGGCTGTACTCGAACGGGGTGCGTGACTTGTCCACTCTCGACGCCGATGGCTGGCGTACGGCGCTCGAATTCGCGGCGAAAGCGGCGTCGATCACCGTCTCACGGAGCGGAGCGGAACCGCCGACGGCCGGGGATATGGCGTCCGCCGTGTGAACCTGGTCCCAAAGGGGCTGTTGTGAGCAACTCACCCGCTGCGCGTTGACCCCATTCTCGACTAGCGTGGAGGGGAATTCATACCCCAGCGGGGCGGTGTGCAGCGAGGCCGTGGGTCGCGCGCGTGAAAGAGGGCGTACCTGTGGAACCTACAGGCGCCGCCGGCCCGTGCTGAACGTGAGAGGGACTTACATGTCCGACGCGACGACGGCTGCGGGGCAGTCCGGCGAGACCGCGACGCTGCGCCTGCCCAATGGCGAGCACGAGTTCAAGGTGATCCACCCGGTCGAGGGTGCGCCTGGGATCGAGCTGGGGAAGCTGCTGGCGACGACCGGGTACATCACCCACGACCCGGGGTTCGTGAACACCGGCGCCGCGTCCTCGGCCATCACCTACATCGACGGTGACGCGGGCATCCTGCGCTATCGCGGGTACCCGATCGAGCAGCTGGCCGAGAAGTCGACCTTCATCGAGGTCTCGTACCTGCTCATCTACGGCGAGCTGCCCACCCAGACGCAGCTGTCCGAGTTCACCGAGAAGATCCAGCGTCACACGCTGCTGCACGAGGACCTCAAGGCCTTCTTCAGCGGCTTCCCGCGCGACGCGCACCCGATGCCGGTGCTCTCCAGCGCCGTATCCGCGCTGTCGACCTTCTACCAGGACTCGCTCAACCCGTTCGACGAACCGAACGTGGAGCTGTCCACCATCCGCCTGCTGGCCAAGGTCCCGACCCTGGCCGCGTACGCGTACAAGAAGTCCGTCGGCCAGCCGCTGCTGTACCCGGACAACTCGCTCGGCCTTGTCGAGAACTTCCTGCGGATGACCTTCGGCTTCCCGGCCGAGCCCTACGAGGTCGACCCGGACGTCGCCAAGGCGCTCGACCTGCTGTTCATCCTGCACGCCGACCACGAGCAGAACTGCTCGACTTCGACCGTGCGCCTCGTCGGCTCCTCCGAGGCGAACCTGTTCGCCTCGATCTCGGCCGGCATCAACGCGCTCTTCGGGCCGCTGCACGGTGGCGCCAACAGCGCGGTGCTGGACATGCTCGAGGGCATCCAGGCCGAGGGCGGCGACGTGGCGAACTTCGTCACCCGCGTGAAGAACAAGGAAAAGGGTGTCCGCCTGATGGGCTTCGGGCACCGGGTCTACAAGAACTACGACCCGCGCGCGAAGATCATCAAGAACACCGCGGACGAGATCCTCTCCAAGCTCAAGGGCGGCGACCAGCTGCTCGACATCGCGAAGAAGCTGGAAGAGACCGCGCTCTCGGACGACTACTTCATCGAGCGGAAGCTGTACCCGAACGTCGACTTCTACACCGGTCTGATCTACCGGGCGCTCGGCTTCCCGACGAAGTACTTCACCGTGCTGTTCGCGCTCGGCCGTCTGCCGGGCTGGATCGCGCACTGGCGCGAGATGATCCAGGACCCGGCCACCAAGATCGGCCGCCCGCGGCAGATCTACACCGGCTACGCGTCGCGGGACTACGCCCCGATCTCGGAGCGCTGACCCTCCCACAAGCGCCATGAACGGACCGTTCCTCGCGAATTTCGCAAGGAACGGTCCGTTCATCGCATCCGGGCGTGCGGCGTCGGGGGAGCGGCCTTAGGGTTTCCCGGGTGACCAGAGAAGCCCCCGTAGTCCTGTGGTTCCGTCGCGATCTCCGTCTCGGCGACCACGCCGCCCTCCTGGAGGCCTCGAAGCACAGCAAGCACGTCCTCGCGCTGTACGTCCTCGACGACGCGCTCCTCAAACCCTCCGGCGCCCCGCGCGTCGCGTTCCTGCACGGCTGCCTGAAGGCGCTGGACGACCAGCTCGGCGGACGGCTGATGCTCGTCAAGGGCGACCCGGTCGAGGAGGTCGTCAAGGCCGCCCGCGAGATCGGTGCGGCGACCGTGCACGTCAGCTCGGACACCGGGCCGTACGGGCGCCGCCGCGACGACGAGGTCAAGAAGGCGTTGGCCGAGCACGACATCGCCTGGGTCGAGACGGGTTCCTCGTACGCGATCACCCCCGGCCGGATCACCAAACCGGACGGCGACCCCTATCGCGTGTTCACCCCGTTCTACCGCGCGTGGGTGCGCCACGGCTGGCCGCGCCCCGCGGACACCGGGAAGTCCATAGTGGACTGGGTGGAGCCACCGCGATCGGTCAAGCTTCCGAAATCCCCGTCACTCAAGGGGATGGAGCTGCCGGAGCCCGGCGAGAAAGCGGCGCTGGAACGCTGGCACGAGTTCCTGGACGACGGTCTCGAAACCTACGACGAGGATCGTGACCGTCCCGATCGTCCTGGTACGACAAGGCTTTCGCCGTATCTGCGCTGGGGCTGTGTCCACCCGCGCACCCTGCTGGCAGACCTCACCGGGAACGAGGGTTCCGGCGCGAAGTCGTTGCGCGGCGAGTTCGCCTGGCGCGAGTTCCACGCCGACGTCCTGTGGCACCGCCCGGAAACCGCGCGCAAGAACTACGATTCCCGCTTCGACGCGATGGAACACGAGAGCGACGACGAGGCTTTCCAGCGGTGGTGTGAGGGACGCACCGGGTTCCCGATCGTCGACGCGGGGATGCGGCAGTTGCTCGCCGAGGGCTGGATGCACAACCGCGTCCGGATGATCGTGGCGAGTTTCCTGGTCAAGGATCTGCATCTGCCGTGGTGGCTCGGCGCGCGGCACTTCATGAAGCATCTGGTCGACGGCGATCTCGCTTCGAACCAGCTGAACTGGCAGTGGGTCGCGGGCAGCGGCACCGACGCAGCGCCGTACTTCCGGATCTTCAACCCGACCACACAGGGGGAGAAGTTCGACCCCGCCGGGGAGTACGTTCGCTGCTACGTCCCCGAACTCCGTCCCGTGCAAGGGAAAGCCGTGCACAAACCGAAGGACGTCAAGGACTATCCCGTGCCCATGGTCGACCACGCACACGAACGTCAGGTCGCCCTGGAGCGCTACGGCGCCATCAAAGGTACGTGAAGGCCTCCTTGAGGGACCCAGGGTCCCTCAAGGAGGCCTTCACGGACCACTGGTCAGCCCTTGAGGGCCTCGGACAGCTTGATCCGGCTGCCGACCCGCAGGACGCTGTTCTGGTAGATCCGCGCGCCCAGCCAGGTGAACAGGGCGATGGCGCCCACGGTCAGGCCCAGCGACGCCGCGATCTCCCACGCCTCGACGGTCCCGGCCGCGATCCGCGCCGGCATCAGCACCGGGGAGAGCAGCGGCACCAGGGAAAGAACCTTCGTGCCCGTGCCCTCCGGTGCCTGCGCCAGCAGGTTGAACCCGACGATGAAGCCGAGGATCAGCACGATGTTGACCGGGCCGATCACGGACTGGGTGTCCTCCTGCCGGGAGACCAGCGAGCCCATGGCGCCGTAGACGGTGGCGTACAGCAGGAACCCGAGCAGGTACCAGACCACACCCCACAGCAGCGCGCCCGTCGCGACCCCGGACAGCGTCAGCACGTTGGTCGCCGAAGCGACGATGAACCCGGCGCCACCGATGATCACCAGCTGCGTCAGGCCGACCAGGCCGAGCCCGATCACCTTGCCCAGCAACAGATGCCACGGCCGGACGGTGGACAGCAGGATCTCGACGACCCGGCTGGACTTCTCCTCGACCACGCCCTGCGCGACCAGCGTCCCGTAGGTCACGATGCTCATGTACAGCAGCACGGCCACGATCAGCCCGATCACCATCCGCTGGGCCTTCTCCGGATCCGGCGGCTTGATCGAGTCGACCTCGACCTGGGTCTGCTCGACCGTGCGCATCACCTGCTCGGGAGACTGCTGGGCCTCGGAGAGGATGCCGTTCAGCACTTCCTGCTGGGACACGCCGTTCAGCAGGGAACGCAGCTTGGTGTCCAATTCGGACTTGACGAGCACCTTCAGCTCGGTGGCGTTGCCGGACAGCAGTGCGTCGAGGTCGCCGTTCTCGACCTGCGACCGGCCCTGCGCCGGATCGGCGACGGTGACGGTCTCGATCTTCTCGCCGATCGCCGCGCCCGCCTTCTGAAGCTGCTGCGCGATCCCCGCGGTCTGACCGGTGAGCCCGACCTTGCTCTTGTCCTCGTTGCCGATCAGCGTGGACTGCAACAGGACGTAACCCATCAGCATGACCAGCAGCACGGCGGTGCCGATCACGAAGGACCTGGTGCGCAGCCGGGTGTTCAGCTCGCGTTTGGCGATGAGCCAGACCGCGCGCCATGGGGAAACGGTGTTCATGCGGAAACTCCCTGTGCCGCGGGCTTCTCGGCGACGGCGTCGCGGAACAGCTCGGTCAGCGAACGCCTGCGTTTGGTGAATTCGGTGACCGGGCCGGTGGCCAGCGCCGCGGCGAGCACGGCCTGGTCGTCGGCTCCCGCCTCGAGTTCGAGGATCGTCGTCGGGCCGTT
The DNA here is from genome assembly GCF_000342005.1 of Amycolatopsis decaplanina DSM 44594. Taxonomy (GTDB): domain Bacteria; phylum Actinomycetota; class Actinomycetes; order Mycobacteriales; family Pseudonocardiaceae; genus Amycolatopsis; species Amycolatopsis decaplanina. Next base: position 9,394 of record NZ_AOHO01000069.1, on the reverse strand, counting down.
CTGCTCGACCGTCCGGACACCGGGAACGGCCGAAGCCCAGCCGGGTGAGGAGCCGGGCGCGGTGACGACGAGACCGTTGCCCGCGCCGGCGGTCAGCTCCCCGACGGTGCCGGAGGCGACCATCCGTCCACTTCGGATGATGCCGACCCGGTCGCACAGCCGCTCGACCAGATCCAGCTGGTGACTGGAGAACACCACCGGCGCGCCGGTCGCTGCCTTCTCGCGCAGCACACCGCTCATCACGTCCACGGCCAGCGGGTCGAGACCGGAGAACGGCTCGTCCAGCACCAGCACCTTCGGATCGTGCACCAGCGCGGCGGCGAGCTGCACACGCTGCTGGTTGCCGAGGCTCAGCTTCTGGACCTCGTCCTTGCGCCGTTCGGTCAGCCCGAGCCGGGCGATCCAGTTCTCCGCACCGCGGTGGGCGTCGTTGGCCGACATCCCGTGCAGTTCGGCGAGGTAGACCAGCTGCTCCAGCACCTTCATCTTCGGGTACAGCCCGCGTTCCTCCGGCATGTACCCGATGCGGGTGCGGGTCTCGTGGGTGATCGGGGCGCCGTCGAAGCGCACCTCGCCGGAGTCGGCCGCCAGCACCCCGAGCACGATCCGCATCGTGGTGGTCTTGCCCGCGCCGTTACTGCCGACGAATCCGAACAGCTCACCGGGCTGGACCTCGAAGCTCACCCCGTCCAGCGCGATCTTCGCGCCGTAGCGCTTGGAGATCCGGTCGATCTCCAGTTTCCCCTCGCTCATTTCCACTTCCCCTCTTCGAAATACCGCACCAGCGCCGTGATCCCCCGGTGGACGCCGGAAATCGTGCGGTTCCGCTGGATCACCCCGTCCAGCTTCACGTTGCTCACCACCGAAGTGGCCCGGTACACCAATACGGCCCTGGTCGCGCCGGCGAACACCCCACCTGCCACCAACGCGACGGCGACCACGCCGACGGACACCTTGTAACGCTTCTTGTCCCCGGTCATGCCGGAGCCACCCCCTCGAAGTCTTCTGGATCGTCGTCCGGCAGCCGCCACGCGAGCCAAAGAGCCGGAAGCGACGTCCCGAAGACGAACAACGCCGCTGTCATCGAGGAAAGCAGAGAACCGGAATCCGGTTGCCCGGCCGCGTAGAGCCCGTACACGAGATCCACCAGCATCAGCACGCAGATCCCTTGGAACGCCGCGTAGTGCGCGCGGTTGCGCAGCAGCAGTTCGCGCTCGTCGAGGTCCTTCGCCGCGGAACCGGGTCTGCCGACGGCCTTGCGCAGCACCGCCGCGGTGCCGACGCAGAGACACAGCCCAGGCCCCATCAGGCCGATGGCGAACCACAGCGTGGGTTCGCGGAGCAGAGCGGCCCCGGCGATCACGACCAGGTGACCGATCACGGCCGCGACGGCGAGCCGCCGCCGGTCCGAGCGGGTCCGGGTGACTGTCATGCCGGGTTCACTTCCTCGAAGTCTTCCGGATCGTCGTCCGGCAGCGACCAGCCCAGGATGACACCGGACAACGTGGTGCCGGTGACCAGCAGGGCGCAGCCCATCATCGCGCCCCGCGCGCCGCCGTCCTCGGTACCCGAGACGATCAGGCCGTAGAACACCGCGACCAGCATCAGCGCGACCAGGACCTGATAGCTGATGAACGTGGCGCGATGGCGCCATTCCCGTTCGCGTTCGTCGAGCCGCATGGAGAAGCCGTTGCTCATCTTGCCGGTCAGGATCCGCAACAGGTAGTGCGCGCCGCCCGCGACGATGCTGCCGCCGAACCAGCACACGAAGAAGGCCACCGCGGGCGCCGTGTGGAACAGGGCGGCACCGGTGATCAGGACCAGGTCGCCCGCCATCACGAACACGCTCAACGTCCGCCGCCGTTTCTTCGTGCGCCAGGACGGAAGCCGGAGGGCGCGTTTGCGTTCCAGTTCGTCCCAGCGTTCCTGCTGGCGTTCCCAGTACGTCGCGAGACGGCCTCGCTCTTCGCTCATGTTCCCCCCTCCCGGTAGACCTGAGTGGACAGTGGCGTGAACGGTTCGCGGCTGAACACGGCTTCGACCGGGAGGTCGAACACCGCGCAGATGCGGAACGCCAGGTCCAGGCTCGGGTAGTGGTCCCCCCGTTCGAGCGCGCCGATGGTCTGCGGATTGACCTCGACGGCCGTCGCGAGGGCGGCCCTGCTCAGTCCACGCTCCGCCCGGAGCACGGGAAGCCGGTTGTAGATCGGCAGCTCTTTGCCGCGTCTGACCGGGCTCATGGAACATACTGTTGCAAAAACCCAACGACTCGTCAAGTTGAGGGCGCGCTTCACCGCATTTAGAGGACCAAATGCGGCGTCAGGCGAGGCCGGCGAGCGACTTGTCGACAAGCTCCTGGACGCGGGCGCGGGCGGCCTCGGCGTCGGGAGTGACCAGGCCGAGCCGGGTGCGGCGCTCCAGGACGTCCTCGACGTCGAGGGCGCCCTCGTGTCGCACGGCCCAGACGACCTCGGCAGCGCTGATCTCGGTCCCGCCGTGCAGGGGCCGGCCCAGTTCCGGGTCGACTTCGCCGAGTGCCGCGACCCGCGGCGCTTCGGTGCCGTACTTCGCGACCAGCCGGGCAGGAGCGTCCACAATGGACAAGCGACTTCGCGGTGTCGCGCCGAGCAAGGGAAGCCTGGACGTGGTCGAAGGCCCGGCGAGCAGCCCCGACCGTTTCAACGCGGCGTCGACGGCGTCCTCGGCCATCCTCCGGTACGTCGTCAGCTTGCCGCCGACGACGGTGAGCACGCCGTCGGCGCCGGTCACCACCGCGTGCTTGCGCGAGAGATCCGCGCTGCGCCCGCCGCCTTCGACCAGTGGCCGCAGCCCGGCGAACGAGCCCGCGACGTCGGCACGCGTCAGCGGGCGGGTGAACGCCGTCGACGCCACTTCGAGCAGGAAGTCCACATCGGACTCGGGCACGGACGGCACACGCGGGACGGGGCCTTCGGTCGGCTCGTCCGTGACACCGACGAACACCCGGCCGTCGGGTTGCGGCAGCAGGAAGACGAACCGGTTGTTCTCGCCGGGAACGGGAACGTTGACCGACGTCGCGCCGATCCGTGCCGCTCCCGAAGCCAGGATGAGGTGTGAGCCGCGAGAAGGCCGCAGCCGCACCGACTCCGCCAGTTCTCCCGCCCAGACGCCCGTCGCGTTGATCACCTGACGGGTGCGGATCTCGATTTCCTGCCCGGTGAGCCTGTCCCGGGCCAGCACCGATTCCGCGTCGAGCCGGAGCGCCTCGACCCTCGTCAGGATCTTCGCGCCGCGTGACGCCGCCGTGCGTGCCAGGTTCACCACGAGCCGCGCGTCGTCGGTCAGCGCGCCGTCGTAGGCCAGCAGCGCGCCGCGCAGGCCTTGAGGGGACAGGCCGGGCGCGAGTGCCAGCGCCTCCGCGGCGGGGATCGACCTCGGCCGGGGCAGCACCGACGCCGGGGTCCCGGCCGCGCGGCGGAGGCCGTCACCGGCGACGAGGCCGGTCATGATGAACGCCTGCTGGCCACGGGAGGTCTCGCGGTACATGGGGAACAGCTGCGGGAGCGCCCTGGTGAGATGCGGGGCGGTGCGGGTCATCAGTATCCCGCGTTCGACGGCGCTTTCGTGCGCCAGCGCCAGATCTCCCTTGGCCAGGTACCGGAGCCCGCCGTGGACCAGCTTGCTGGACCAGCGCGACGTCCCGTACGCCAGGTCGTACGCCTCGATCAGCGCCACCGAGAGCCCGCGCGCGGCCGCGTCCAGCGCGATCCCCGCGCCGGTGACACCGCCGCCGACCACCACCAGATCGACCCGCTCGCCGCCGGCCAGCGCCGTGAGTTCCCGGTCGCGCCGGAGAGCGTTGAGCGAGCCCGGCGTCACGGTCGCAGCGCCGCGTCGAGCACGTGGGCGAACTCCACCATCAGCTCCTTCTCGTTCACGTCCGCGGTGGCGGGGCGGTAGGAGAACACGAAGGACTGGATGAGCAGCAGCAGGGTGCGCGCCTGCGAAGGCAGGTCGCCCTTGCGGATCGAGCCGTCCTCGTGGCCCGACTTCAGCAGGTGCAGGATCACGCCTTCGGCGAAGCGCTGGGTCTTCCCGAGCCGCTCGACGATGTAGGGCAGGACCAGTTCGGGGTCGAGGTCCAGCAAGGTGCGGAACAACGGGTCGCCGGACAGCGCGGCGACGGCGGCCGACGAACTCCGTACGAGCTTCTCGCGGAAGTTGGCCGGCTCGGCGTCCGGTTCGGCGGCGCCCTGCAGCAGTCCGCCGAACTCACGGGTCATGAGGGTCGCGAGCACGCTGCGCACGTCCGGGAAGCGGCGGTAGACGGTCATCCGGCTGACCTTCGCGGTCCGCGCGATCTCGGCGAGGGTGGTCCGCCTCACGCCGACGGCGAGCACGCACTTCTTGGCGGCGTCGAGCAGAACGTCGTCGGACACGCGTGTCGAGGCGTGGCGGGAGCGGGTGTCCGCCAGTGCCGAAACGCCTGTTTCCGCAGGTGAGTGACGTTTTACGTCCATATGTAACACTGTAGTCGTGACGGAGCTTATTGACCACCGGTTAAGACGATCGTGGACGCCCGAAGCCGGTGACGCGGCCCACCTTCCGGCGAAGGCCCTCCGATGGCTCGTCCAGCGTATCGGTCCGCTGGGCTCCGCGGCGCCCTTCGCGCCCGATTCGGCGCTGTCCGTTCCCGAACCGGTGCTGGGCGAACAGTCCAAGCGAGACCTCGAGGAACTCGTCGGCGCCGAGCACGTTCTGATGGCGCCGGGGGAACGGCTCGCGCGGGCCGGTGGTCTGTCCTATCTGGACCTGGTGCGGCGGCGGGGGTTCGGTGACTTCCCGGTGCCGGACGCCGTCGTCCTGCCGGAGAATCCCGCCGAAGTCCAGTCGGTACTGGAAATCTGTGCACGGCACGACGTCGGCGTCGTCCCGTTCGGCGGCGGGACGTCCGTGGTCGGCGGAGTCGCGGCGCTGCGCGGGGACAAGAGCGCTGTGATCGCGCTCGACCTCACCCGGCTCGGTGAACTGGTCTCCGTCGACCCCGTGTCCAGGATCGCGGTCCTGCAGGCGGGGGTCACCGGCCCGGAGGCCGATCGGCTGCTCGCCGCACACGGCTTCACCCTGGGGCACGTGCCCCAGTCCTATGAGCGTGCCACCATCGGCGGATTCGCCGCGACCCGGTCCGCCGGGCAGGCCTCTTCGGGCTACGGCCGGTTCGAGGACATGGTCTCGGGCGTCCGGCTCGCGACCCCGCGCGGCGAATGGAAACTAGGCATCGCACCGGCGTCGGCGGCGGGACCCGACCTGCGGCATCTCGCCATCGGCAGCGAAGGCGCGCTCGGCGTGATCACCGAGGTCGCCCTCCGTGTCCGCCCGGTGCCGGAAGTGCGCCGCTACGAAGGCTTCGTCCTCGACGGCTGGGAGAAGGGCACCGACGCGGTCCGCGAACTGGCCCAACGGCACGTGCTCGCGGACGTCACGCGATTGTCCGATGTGGACGAAAGTGAGGTTTCGCTCGCGCTCAACGACGGCTGGAAGACCAAGGTGCTCCGCCGGTACCTCAAGGCGCGGGGGGTCCACGCTCCTTGCCTGCTGATCGTCGGCTGGGAAGGCGCCTCGAAGCGCGAGGTCGCCCGGCGCCGCCAGGAGACCGTCCGCGTGCTGGAGCGGTTCGGCGCCGTCCGGATCGGAGCCGCGCTCGGTGAATCCTGGCGCCGTGGCCGGTTTTCCGGTCCTCGGCAGCGGGACGCCTTGATAGACAACGGTGTCTGCGTCGAAACCCTGGAAACCGCCGCCTACTGGACGGAACTGAGCGACCTGCGCGACGCCGTTCGCGCCGCGCTCACCGCGACGCTCGGCAACGCCATCATCATGTGCCACGTCTCGCACGCCTACGAAACGGGCGCGTCGCTGTACTTCACCGTGCTCACCGCGCGCGACGAGGCCGACCCGATCGGTCAGTGGCAGCGGGCGAAGGCGGCGGCGTCGGAGGCGATCACCGGGATCGGCACCATTTCGCATCACCACGCCGTCGGTGTCGACCACGCGCGCCACCTGCCGGCGGAGATCGGCGAGATCGGCGTCGAAGTGTTGCGGGCGGCGAAGAAGACCGTCGACCCGGCCGGGATCCTCAATCCCGGGAAGCTTCTTTGACGAGCGTCCCGGCCTCGACCAGCGTGCAGTCCAGACCGTGCGTTTCGGCGGGAATCCCTTCCAGCGCCGCGGCCCGGCGCTGTTCGAGGTCGGCGACGCGGATATGCCTGCCGTCCACCAGGATCGGCAGGCGGATGTCCGCGGCGCCGACGTACGCCACCACGTCGTCGAGCACAGTGCCGTCGTCGAGGGTGATGGCCGGGGCGGTCAGCCGCACCAGGTTGTAGCGCATGCCGTTGCCTTCGCATTTGTCGAGCACGGCCAGCTGATCGGGGGTCGCGAACCAGACGGCGTGTTCCTCGACGACGCCCGGGGCGGCGGCCAGCGTCGCGGGCCGCTGCCCGTCCCGGAACCGCAGGCCGGACGCCCAGACCGCGGCGAGGTCGGTGCAGCGCGCGTGACAGACGACGACCGGCCCCGCCAAGCCCATGTTCTCCCGCAACCAGGTGATCTTGGACGGGCACGCGTTCGAGCCGTACGCGAGCACGGCCTGGCGTTCGCGCCAGCCCTCCGGCGCGGTGTCGAGGCTGTGCCCGGCGCCGTCGAAGTGGACGAACGAATGCCCCGGCCGCGCGCCCGGATACGGATGGGCCGGGAAATCGGCGTCGGTGAAGAGCTTCACCACGTCACCACGCTGCGGAGGACGTCCCCGTGGTGCATGCGCCCGAAGGCCTGCTCGACACCGTCGAGGGCGATCCGCTCGGTGACGAACTTGTCGAGCGGGAGCCTGCCCTGGAGATAGAGGTCGATCAGCATCGGGAAGTCGCGTGAGGGCAGGCAATCGCCGTACCACGACGACTTGAGCGAGCCGCCGCGCGAGAAGAAGTCGATCAGCGGCAGGTCGAGGCGCATGTCCGGGGTGGGGACGCCGACGAGCACGACCGTGCCCGCCAGATCGCGGCCGTAGAACGCCTGCCGCCAGGTTTCGGGCCTGCCGACCGCGTCGATCACGACGTCCGCGCCGAACGAATCGGTGAATTCCTGGATCGCCTCGACGACCTGGTCTTCGCTCAGCCCCTTGCTGTTCAGCGTGTGCGTGGCACCGAAGTCCTTGGCCCAGGCGAGTTTCCGGTCGTCGGTGTCGACGGCGACGATGGTCTTCGCCCCCGCCAGATTCGCTCCGGCGATCGCGGCGTCACCGACACCGCCGCAGCCGATGACCGCGACGGAATCGCCGCGGCTCACCGCGCCGGTGTTCAGCGCCGCGCCGAGACCGGCCATCACCCCGCAGCCGAGCAGTCCGGCGACGGCCGGTTCGGCGGCGGGGTCGACCTTCGTGCACTGTCCACTGTGGACGAGCGTCTTCTCGACGAAGGCGCCGACCCCGAGCGCCGGTGACAGGGCGGTGCCGTCGGCCAGTGTCATCGGCCGGGCGGCGTTGAACGTGGAGAAGCAGTACCAGGGCCTGCCCCGGCGGCAGGCACGGCAGGTGCCGCAGACCGCGCGCCAGTTCAGGATCACGTAGTCACCCGGTTCGAGGTCCGTGACGCCATCGCCGACGGCCTCCACGAAACCCGCGGCCTCGTGGCCGAGCAGGAAAGGGAACTCGTCGTTGATCCCGCCTTCGCGGTAATGCAGGTCGGTATGGCAGACGCCGCACGCCTTGACCGAGACGACGGCCTCGCCGGGCCCGGGATCGGGCACCGTCACGGACTCCAGCGAGACCGGTTCACCCTTGGCGCGGGAAACGACGCCCTGGACCTCGTATGGCATGCCCACCTCCGAGTCGACGAACTCCGAGCTTGCCACGGGGGTGGCCCGGATCGCGACATCCGCTCGGGTGCGGATCGCCCATCCATGCCCGCGCCGCCGCCCTCAACGGACGCGCCGCGCGCGCAGAACCGATTCAGTGCCCGGGCGTGATGATGTAGGCGACCCCGCCCGGGCCACTGGAAACGCCACCGGTCGTGTTGTACCGCTTGGTGCGCTGCCAGATCGTCTCGAACTGGTGTCGTTTGTAGACGTTTCGGACACGGTCGTTGCTGCTCGCGGCCGGGTCGTTCGCGATGACGTCACCGTCCTTCGTGAAGCCGACGACGACCATGATGTGCCCTGCGGTGCCGTAGCCCGCGCCGTCGAGTTCCTCGGCCTTGAACGACTGCGACGTGATCACCGGGATGCCGCGCGCGATGTAGTTCTCGAGTTCGTTCAAGGAGTGCAAACGGGTGATGTGCCCACGCAGTCCGAGTGAAGCGGCGTACGCGGTGTTGAACGGCCAGTTGCCTGTTCCGTCGTAGGCGTAGTCGAACGTGTAGCGGGCGGCGTACGCGACGGTCGGATCGACGTAACCCTCCGGGATCCAGGTCATGTCCTCGGGCTTGGGCCGTTTGCCCCAGTACTCGGCGACCATTTCGGTGGACGTGGGGCTGCACCAGTTCTCGCCGCCACCGCCGTACTCCGGGAACTGTCCTTTGTGGAGGTTCTGCGCGTAGGCGGGTACCTTGAGTTCGATCCCGGTGGCGCGGCCCGGTTTCGTCGACCGTACCTCGAAGCGGTCCGGGACCAGCGACGTCATCGCGCCGACCGACGTCACCGACGGCGTGGCGCGGGAACCGGCCTCGCGGTACAGGCTGACCCGTAGCTGGTACGAGCGGAGCGCGACGCCCGCCTTCATGACCAGCGTGTCGACGTCGACCGCGGCGTTGGCGTCGCTCTGGCCGTCGACGCTGGTGCGTTTGATGTCGGCGTCCCCGCCGGCCCACCGGCCCATGACGTACCAGGAGGTCTCGGCGCCCGACGCGGTGCGGCCCTTCGCCTCGACCTTGATCCAGGTCTTGGCCGGCGTCTTCGCGTTCCACGAGGCGACCAGTTGGGAGGCGTCGAAGCCCTGCGTGTGACTCCTCGACGTCCATTGGCCGTATTCGTAGGTCTTCGTGGTGCCGAGCGTGGGTTCGGTGTGCTCGACCGTGCCGATCGGGCGGTCGATGCGCAGCGCGCCGTGGTCGAGGCCGAGCCCTTCGAGCCTGCCGTCGCGGAAACCGTGGTGACCGGACCATTCGTGGTAGTCGATCGACTCGTCGTCCGGACGGCCGGGACCCGCCTCCGCCGTCTGTGCGGTCACCGCGGTCATCGTCGCGATCGTCAGCAGCGTGACCAGCCCTCGTATGCGCATCCCGGCTCCATCCTTCGAGTCCACCCAGTAGGGAAAGGATTTTCGCCGGTTGCGCGAGGTATGTAAACAGTTGCCTCGTGAGTCTTTGATGTCCTTGCGGACGCCCCTGCTGGGGTGAAAATTGGGGGTGGTTGCCTGTGGAGGTCG
>NZ_AOHO01000068.1 GCF_000342005.1 Amycolatopsis decaplanina DSM 44594 | reverse complement strand
GATCGAGATGTGGTGTCAAGATCACTAGCAGAGGCCCGACCCATACCCGCAACCGGCATCAAAGACAGGCTCTAACGCGACTTACCGGTCCAGCGCGCGGTATCGCTTGGCTGCCGGCGGCAGGAAGATCGCCGCGAGCACAGGCCCACAACGGCGCTCACGATCCCGAGCACGCCTACGCCTTCGGGCTGGCGCGGTTGCTCGATGGAGTGGCCACTCTTGTGAAGGCACGCTAACGAGGGATTTCAGAAACTCGCGATGGACTGAACAGCACGGGCGGACCAGACTTCGCGCCATGAAGGCATTGGTCAAAGCCGACCGAGCACCAGGGCTTGAACTCACCGACGTGCCGGACCCGGTCGTCGGCGCGGGTGACGTCGCGGTCCGAGTGCTGCGCGCAGGGATCTGCGGCACCGATCTGCACATCGACTCCTGGGACGACTGGGCCGCGCGCACCATCGCCGCGCCGCTGGTCATCGGGCACGAGTTCGTCGGCGAGGTGGTCGAGATCGGCCGGTCGGTGACCACTGTCAAGGTGGGCGACCTGGTCAGCGGCGAGGGACACCTGGTCTGCGGAAGCTGCCGCAACTGCAAGGCCGGGCGGCGCCACCTGTGCGCCAGGACCAAGGGCCTCGGCGTGCACACCGACGGTGCCTTCGCGCAGTACGCCGTCCTGCCCGAGCAGAACGCCTGGGTGCACCGCACCAAGGTCGACCTCGACATCGCCGCGATCTTCGACCCGCTCGGCAACGCCGTGCACACCGCGCTGTCCTTCCCCGTCATCGGTGAGGATGTGCTGGTCACCGGGGCCGGCCCGATCGGGATCATGGCCGCCGCCATCGCGCGCCACGCGGGCGCGCGCAACGTCGTCGTCACCGACGTCAGCGAGCACCGGCTGGAACTGGCCCGCAAGGTCGGCGTCGACCTCGCGCTGGACGTCTCCTCCGCGACCATCGCCGACGCGCAGCAGCGGCTCGGCATGGCCGAGGGCTTCGACGTCGGCATGGAGATGAGCGGGCGGCCCGAGGCGCTGCGCGACATGATCTCCAACATGTCGCACGGTGGCCGCGTCGCGCTGCTCGGCCTTCCCGCTTCCGACGTGTCGGTCGACATCGCGTCCGTGGTGCTCAAGATGATCCAGATCAAGGGAATCTACGGGCGCGAGATGTTCGAGACGTGGTACTCGATGTCCGTGCTGCTGCAGGCCGGGCTGGACATCTCGCCGGTGATCACCCACCGGTTCGGCTACACCGAATACGAGAAGGCGTTCGCGACGGCCAGGGAAGGCCGCTGCGGCAAGGTCATTCTGGATTGGACGGAGAACTGATGTACGGCGCGATGCGCGACGACCTCAAGGCCGGGCTCGCCGAGATCCGGGAAGCCGGGCTGTACAAGGGCGAGCGGGTGATCCAGGGACCGCAACGGGCTTCGGTCAGCGTCGGCGACGGCGACGTCCTCAACTTCTGCGCCAACAACTACCTCGGCCTCGCCGACCACCCCAAGCTGATCAAGGCCGCGCAAGAGGCGCTGGACCGCTGGGGTTTCGGCATGGCGTCGGTGCGGTTCATCTGCGGGACCCAGCAGCCGCACAAGGAACTCGAGGCGAAGCTGTCGGAGTTCCTCGGCACCGAGGACACGATCCTCTACAGCTCCTGTTTCGACGCCAACGCCGGGCTCTTCGAGACGCTGTTGACCGACCAGGACGTCATCATCTCCGACGAGCTCAACCACGCGTCGATCATCGACGGCGTCCGGCTGTGCAAGGCGAAGCGGATGCGCTACCGCAACCGTGACGTCGCGGACCTGGAGGCCCGGCTGAAGGAGGCGTCCGGCGCGCGGTACCGGATGATCGCCACCGACGGCGTGTTCTCGATGGACGGCTACCTCGCGCCGCTCGACGAGATCTGTGCGCTGGCCGAGCGCTACGACGCGCTGGTGATGGTGGACGACTCGCACGCCGTCGGCTTCACCGGTCCGACCGGACGCGGTACGCCGGAGCTGTTCGGCGTGCAGGACAAGGTCGACGTGCTGACCGGCACCCTCGGCAAGGCGCTGGGCGGTGCGAGCGGCGGCTACACCTCGGGCCGCGCGGAGATCGTCGAGATGCTGCGGCAGCGTTCGCGGCCGTACCTGTTCTCGAACTCGCTCGCGCCGTCGATCACCGCGGCCGCGCTCGCCACGCTGGAACTGCTGGACTCCTCGAGCGAGTTGCTGGGCAAACTGCGCGCCAACACCGAGCTGTTCCGGCGCCGGATGACCGAAGCGGGCTTCGACCTGCTGCCGGGTGAGCACCCCATCATCCCGGTGATGATCGGTGACGCCGCCAAGGCGGGCAAGATGGCGGATCTGCTGCTCGACCAGGGCATCTACGTGATCGGTTTCTCGTACCCGGTGGTGCCGCACGGGAAGGCCCGCATCCGGACGCAGATGTCGGCGGCGCACTCGACCGACGACGTCGACCGTGCGGTCGACGCGTTCGTGGCGGCAAGGTCCATGATGGACGAATGATCGATCCGCGACGGCTGCGCGTGCTGCGTGCCCTCGCCGACCACGGCACCGTGACGGCGGCGGGACAGGCGCTGCACCTGACGCCGTCCGCGGTGTCCCAGCAGCTGGCCGCGCTCGAAGCCGAGTGCGGCCAGCAGCTGCTCCGCCGGTGGGGCAGGCGGGTTTCGCTGACCCCCGCCGGTGAACTGATGGTGGTGCACGCCAACGCCGTCGCCGCCGAACTGGAACGGGCGCGGGCCACGCTGGCCGCGCTCGATTCCGGCGTCCGGGGGATGGTGCGGCTGGCGAGTTTCGCCTCCGCGATCACGATGGTCGTCGCGCCGGCGATCGCCTCGTTGCGCGCCGGCTCGCCAGGGGTGACCCTGCAGGTGCAGGACGTCGAGGGGCACGCGAGCATCCCGCTGCTGCTCGACGGTGAGGTCGATCTGGCGATCACCGAGGAATACCGGCTCTCGCCTCGGACGGATGAAAGCAGGCTCACCCGGTTCCCGTTGTACGTGGAGCCGTTCGACGTCGTGCTGCCCACCGCGCACCGGCTCGCCGGAGCGTCCGAAGTGGACATCGACGAACTCGCCGACGACGAGTGGATCGCGCCGAAACCCGGGAATCCGTGCCGCGACGTGCTGATGATCGTCTGCGCCAACCCGGAGATCCGGCACGTCTCCGACGACTTCCACGCGATCACCACCCTGGTCGCCGCGGGCGAGGGGGTGGCGCTGGTGCCGCGCAACGCTTTCACCGCCGTTCCCGGCGCTGTCGCCGTCCCGTTGCGCGGCGAACCGCCGCTGCGCCGCGTGTTCGCCGCCGTCCGGCGGGGGAGCGCGGACCACCCGCTGCTCAAGACCGTGCTCGCCGCACTGCTGGACGCGGCGCCGGGTCATGCGAATGCGGACCGGGAGAGTCGCACTTAAGATCTTGGCACCTGCCGTCGGAGGAAAGACAGGGTGCGGATGCTCCAGATCGATGGCCTCACGTGGACCGTCACGATCGGGCTGGTGCTCGGGCTCCTGGCGCTCGATCTCATCCTCGCGGCCGTGCGGCCGCACAAGGTCGGCTTCGGCGAGGCGGTGGCCTGGTCGATCGGCTACATCCTGGTCGCGGTGGCGTTCGGCGTCTGGCTGACGCTGGCTCACGGTGGCGACTTCGGGCAGCAGTACTTCGCGGGTTACATCGTCGAGAAGAGCTTGTCGGTCGACAATCTCTTCGTCTTCGTGATCATCATGAGCACTTTCGCGGTACCCGAGGAACACCAGCACAAGGTGCTCACGTTCGGCATCGTCGTCGCGCTGATCATGCGCGCGATCTTCATCGCGCTCGGCGCCACGCTGCTTTCCTTATTCTCCTTCATGTTCCTGCTGTTCGGGTTACTGCTGATCTACACCGGGATCCAGCTGTTCCGGCACCGCGACGAGGATCCCGACGTCGAGAACAACGTGGTGGTGCGGACCGCGCGCCGCCTGCTGCCGCTGTCCACCGAATACGACGGCGGCAAGCTGTTCACCAGGCTTGAGGGAAAGCGTGTCGGCACGCCGCTTGTGGTGGTGCTGCTCGCGATCGGCGGGATCGACCTGCTGTTCGCGCTGGACTCGATCCCCGCGGTCTTCGGCGTCACCGACGAGCCGTACCTGGTCTTCGCGGCCAACGCCTTCGCCCTGCTGGGCCTGCGCGCGCTGTACTTCCTGGTGAAGGGTCTGCTCGATCGCCTGGTGTACCTGTCGGCCGGGCTCGCGGTGATCCTCGGGTTCATCGGGATCAAGCTGATCCTGCACTGGGCCCATGTGGACATCGACGAGAACGTTCCGGAGATCTCGACACCGGTCAGCCTCGCGGTGATCATCGGCATCCTCGTCGTGGTGACGGTGGCGAGCCTGCTCAAGACCCGCAAGGATCCCTCCGCCAAGGCGCATCCGGGCTCGCTGCGCGGCTCCCGTCTCGAAGAGGACTAACGCCAGCCTCGTTCGAGGAGATCGAAGATCTTCTCGACGTCCTCCCGCGGATCCGGGCGGCCCCGGGTGAGTGCCGGAATGTCCAGTACGAAACGCGCGAGCGCGCGGCAGGCGATGTCGTCGAAGTCCACGCCGGTCTCTTCGGCGATGGCGACGCCGAGGGCCGCGGCGTGCCGGGTCCACATGCGCTCGCCGTACTCCTGAAGTGCGGGGGTGCCGCTCACCAGCGCGGTGAATTCGGCGTACTGGGGGTGCGTCGTGAGGGGGAGCCACGTGGCGAGCACGTACTCGCGCAACGCCTCGACGATGCTTTGGCCGTTTTCGCGCTCCCGGACGGCGGCGATCAGGCGTTCTTCGCGGTCCTGCGACTCGTCGAAGACCAGCGCTTCCTTGCCGGGGAAGTGCTTGAACAGCGTCGTCGTCGAGACGTCGGCCGCCTCGGCGATGTCGCGGATGCTCACCTGGTCGTAACCCCGCTCCAGGAACAGGTTCAGCGCGGCGTCCGCCAATGCCTGGCGGGTGGCCGCCTTCTTGCGTTCACGCCGTCCCGGTGTCTCCATGAGCGCACTCTATCGCATTGGTTGTCACGGTCACTAAGTTGACTCGTTGCACTTTTTAACTCGTTCTGCTTTTCTGGGCTCATGACGATCAGCATCATCGGAGCGGGCCCCGGCGGCCTGACCTGCGCCCGCATCCTGCAGAAACACGGTGTCCCCGTGACGGTCTACGAGCGCGACCCCCATCCCCGGGCCCGTAACCAGGGCGGCACCCTCGACCTCCACGCGGACGACGGGCAGCTGGCCCTGCGTGAAGCCGGCCTTCTCGCCGAGTTCTTCGCCCTCGCCCGCCCGGAAGGGCAGGAGATGCGCAAACTGGATCCCGCCGGACGTCTCTTGGAGCACCATGTCCCTGTCGAAGGGGAGTTGTTCAAACCGGAGATCGACCGCGGTCAGCTGCGCGGTCTGCTGCTCGACTCGCTGGACCCGGGCACTGTCCACTGGGGACGGACCCTGGAACGGGTCGAGGCTCCCGGGCGTCTTCGATTCGTGGACGGAACGACGGTCGAGACGGAACTGGTCATCGGTGCCGACGGCGCGTGGTCACGGGTCCGTCCGGCGGTGTCGGCGGCCGTGCCCGAGTATGCCGGGATCACCTTCCTGGAGGCGTGGTTCGACGACGTCGAGAACGCGCACCCCGAACTCGCCGAACTCGTCGGCCAGGGCAGCGCGATGGCGGCCGACGGCGAGCGGTGCCTGTTCGCCCAGCGCAACAGCGGCGACCACATCCGGGTCTACATCATCCAGCGCCTGCCCGCGGACTGGGTCGGATCCAGTGACACTTCGGAGATCCGCACTCGGCTGCTCGACGCTTTCTCCGGCTGGTCGCCGTCGATGTCGAGGATGATCACCGACAACGACGGGCCGTACGTCGACCGCCCGCTGTTCGTCCTGCCCGTCCCGCACACGTGGGAGCACACGCCGTGGGCGACCCTGCTCGGCGATGCCGCCCATCTGATGCCACCGCTCGGTGTCGGCGTCAATCTGGCCATGCTCGACGCCTGCGAACTCGCCCTCGCGCTGGCCGGGTCCGACACTGTCGGCGAGGCCGTCCGGGTTTATGAGGCGACCATGCTTCCCCGGTCCGTGGACATCGCGCGGAAGCTGGAGAACGGTGCCCAGGGGCTGCTCGATCTCGGCTAGCGTTGCCGGAAATCGGTAACCTCGTGAGTGGTAAGGACGGTTAGAACCGTCCTTACCACTCACGAGCCCCACCACGTTCCGACACCACGCCAGGTTTGTCTTACCCTCAACAACCCAGGAAGTCGCTCACCAGCTCGCTCGATTTCGGGCGGCATTCGTCGAAGTAGGCGTGCCGCGCCCCGGCGAAGAGATGCATCCGCGCGTCGGGAATCCGCTCCGTCAGGAGGGGCGCGTTCGCGGGCGGTGCGAGCAGGTCGTCGTCGCCGTGCAGGACCAGGGTGGGCGCGGTGATCTCCGGAAGCACGTCCCAGGCGTCGTGGGTGTTGCTCGCGACGAGATGCCCGCGCACCGCGTGCGGTGGCATGCCATGCGCGCCCAGCACCCGGTACGGACCGGGATTGGCCGCTCGCCAGGCGGGTGTGTACATGAGGTTCTCCAGCGTCTCCCGTGCCTCCGCCGAGGACCGCCGCGCCAGTGCCAGCCGCACGTCGTTCGACCGCTCGACACCGTGTTTGCCACCCGGCGAGGTGCAGCCGAGGACCAGCCGCCGCACCCGGCCGGGATACCGCGCGGCGACCCACTGCGCGACGCGGCCGCCCATCGAGGTGCCGTAGACATCGGCTTCACCGACCCCGAGTTCGTCGAGGACCGCGATCAGGTCGTCCGCGAAACCCGGTGTGGAGTAAGCGGAATCGGGTGCGTCACTGGCGCCGGTGCCGCGGTAGTCCATGGTGATCGTGCTCGGGAAGTCCCCGCGCGTGCGGTCCCACCACGTGTGGTCGTTCGCCTGCCCGGCCAGCAGCACGAGCGGCCTGCCCGTGCCGTGCCACTGGTAGGCCAGCCGGGTGCCGTCGGCGGCGACGGCGTGGCCGGTGCGGGGGAGTGTGCTCATCCTTCTCCTGTTCGGTCTTCCCAGAGCCGCGCCGAGGGCCACTCGCCCTCGCGCACGGTCCGGTGGATCTGCCGGACCAGTGTCCGGGCGACGGCGTCGACGGCGGGCGTGACGCGGCCGGTCCGGGGCATGCCGAGGACGACGGTGCGCCAGACCTCCGGTTCGCACACCGGAGCCGCGCTCAAGGTGCCGTCGGCGACGTCCGCCGAGATGCCGATGCCGGGCAGGATCGTCCAGCCGTGCCCGCCGAGCACGAGGCTTTTCTGCAGTGTCATGGCGTTGGTCTGCACGATGACTTCCGCCTCGGCGCCCGCCTCACGGGCCGCACCGTCGATGAGGGTGCGCAGCGCGTGCCCCTCGGACGGCATGATCAGCGGACGCGCGGCCACCTCGGCGAACGGGACGGGCCGCGCGGGATCGAGCCCGGCCGACGGGGGAGCGACCGCCCACAGCCGTTCTCTGACCAGCGGGCGGACGTCGAGCGACGGAGTACTGGTCAGGTTGTAGAGCAGGCTCAGATCGACGTCGCCATCGTCGATCCACCGCTGAAGATGCCCGGAGTACGCGGTGAGCAGCCGCAGTTCGATCCTCGGATGCTCGCGCAGCACGGCCGTCGTCAGCGGCGCGGCGAGCCGTTCGGCGGCGCTCTCCAGCAGGCCGACCGTGACGATCCCGGTGACCGCCCCGGGTTTCGGGGCCAGCTCGGCCCGTGCCCGGTCGAGTTCGGTGAGCGCCCGCCGGGCACGTTCGACGAGCGTCGCGCCCGCCTCGGTCGGGCGCATCCCGTGGCGGGTCCGCTCGAACAACGGCACGCCCAGTTCCTGTTCCAGGGTGCGGATCTGCCGGGTGACCGCGGGCTGGACCAGGTGCAGCAGCTCGGCCGCGCGGGTCACGCTGCCGACGTCGGCGACCGTCACCAACGCCTTGAGCTGCTTGAAGTCCACCGTCGTCCCTGCTCATCGTGGTCCGGTACGCGGCTATCATGATTCGGTATTCCACCTACCGTCTCATCATCGCTCATGATACTTGGATGGCGAGGGCCGGCGACGAGTACATGGTCGACGGCAACAAGACGTGGATCACCAACGCGCGCCGGTCCCGGCTGGTCGCGTTGCTGTGCGAGACCGATCCCGCCGCCGAATCCGCGCACAAGGGAGCGCTCCTTCGACGACCTTCGCGCCCCAGTGCGATCCTCGACCGCGCGGGTGAGCCATTCCGACCAGCCGGATGACGCCGATGCGCCCTGGTAGCGCCCGCCGGGTGGCGGTAGCGTTCCGGCGGGCGGACTTTTCGTTACGGGCAAACGGAAAGGAGACGTGGTCCCATGCACGAACCGTTGGTGACGGACTTCGCGACCACCGATCCGGAGCAGGCATGTGCGCTGATCGCCGAGGCGTACCGCGACAACCGCTTGCGGGTGCGAGGCACTGTCGAAAACTACCGTTTCGAGCACAACCGGTGTGATGTGGGGGACGTACAGATCGACCTCCTGCACAACACGCTGACCACCGAGATCGTCATCCAGCCGCTGGGCAGACTGGTACTCCTGCGCGTGCTGGGCGGTGAAGTGCAAGTAGAGGACAGTTTCGGTGACCGCAGGCTGGCCACCGGCGACGTATTCGTCGCCTCGCACCCCGGCAGCGGTTACCGGACGGGAATGCACGGCACACGGTTGCAGATAACCAGTATCGACCTGTCGCTGTTCACCGGGATCGATCCGGCGCAGGACGACGCGGCGATCGAGCGGTTGCGCTACGAGCCGGTGAGCCTGGAGAAGGCGCAACGATGGCGCCGGACTGTCGAGTACATGACCGGGCTGTTCTCCGAACCGGGCGTGGAGAACGGCCCGCTCGTGCTCGGCGCGGCGGGCAGGCTGATGGCCGCCATGGCACTGAACACCTTCACCGCGGGCACGGGCGACGATCGTCCTTGTGACCGCCTGGACGCCGTCCCGGAAACCGTACGCCGCGGGATCGCCTTCCTGGAGTCGAATCCGGACCTCGACCTCGGCGTCGCCGACATCGCCCGCGCCTGCCGGGTCTCGGTGCGTGCCCTGCAACTGGCGTTCCGGCGGCATCTGGACACCACCCCCATGGCCTATCTGCGCCGGGTCCGGCTGGACCGGGCCCGAGCCGAACTCCGCGACGCCGAGCCCGGCGGGGGCACGACGGTGACCGGCGTCGCGGCGAAATGGGGTTTCCTGGGCGGCAGCCGGTTCAGCGCGCAGTACCGTGCGGCCTTCGGCGAGTCGCCCAGTGACACTTTGCGTAAGCGGTGAGGTTCGTTTTCGTCGGTGCGGTTCTGCGTTTTCGCCGGTAGACCGCGACCGCCGGGGCCGGTTCAATGGAGTCCGGCCCACCGGCAGTGCCCAGCCCCCGCCTACTGGTGCGCCAAACCGGGCCGGCCGGCCGGTTTCCTAGCGAGGTGCGGCGATCCCGTCGTACATGACTCGGCGGACAGCCCTGCTCATGGCGGCTTGTCCCTCGGGTGAGGGGTCGCGCAGCCCGGAGAGCACCGACGCGAGGATCATCCCGTTGATCGCCCGCGCGGTCGCGTCCACGTCCAGGTCCTCGTGCAGATACCCGAGGTTGACGCCGTGGTGCAGGTAGCCCGCGGTCAGCCCGGCGGCGGTCTCGTAGAAGTCCAGCACCCGTTCCCGCATCTCGGCGTCGATGCCCGCCGCTTCGAGCAGGAGGAACCGGGCCATCCGCGGGTCGCTGCCGAAGATCCCGGCGAGCGCGTCGCCGATCCTCGCGCTCTGCTTGCGGTACTCGGACAGGCTGTTGACCGCGTCCGGCGCGTTGTCCGCGGCCAGTGCGCCGACCACCTTCTCGACCAGGTCCGTGATGACGTGGTCGACGATGTCCCGCTTGTTCTGGAAGTACCGGTAGAAGGTGCCGTGCCCGATGCCGAGCCGGGCGGCGATGTCGGCGATCCCCGTCGCGTGGTAGCCGCGTTCGGCGAAGCAGTCGAACGCGGTCTCCACGATCTCGCGCCGTAGTTCCTGCTTCTTCCGTGCGGCCCTGCTGACCGGGGTCTCCGTCGTCATTCCGCCAGCTTATTGCCCGGCGCGTTCAAATGACATACCGTTCCGGAAATGACACGTCATTCCGCAAGGGCGTTGGTGCTCGGCTGCGGCGGGACCCTGGGGTTCGCCTGGATGGCCGCGGTTCTCGACGCGCTGCACACCGAGGCGGGCTGGGATCCACGTGAGGCGGACGTCCTGATCGGGACGTCGGCGGGTGCCGAGGCGGTGGCCATGCTCGGGGCCGGTATCCCGGCGCGGGCGATCCTCGATGCGGTGGCGGGCGCGCCCGGTGGTGACGCCGTCGTCGCCGCGCACGTCCGGCGGGTGCCGGACAGGCTCCCGCCGGTGCCGTATCCGCACTGGCCCGCGGCGGGACTGGTCCGGGCCGCACTGCGCCGGGACGTCGACACGCTCGCCGGTCTCGCGGGTCTTCTGCCCCGGGGCAGGGGAGACGCGGGCCGGCTCCGCGAACTCGGGGACGCACTGGCCCCCGGCGGCTGGGTCCCGCATCCCGCGACCTGGCTGATGGCCGCGGACCTGACGGGGCAGCGGATCGCGCTCGGCTCCCCGGAAGCTCCGCCCGCCCGCCTCGGCGAGGCGATCGCCGCGTCGTGGGCGATCCCCGGCTGGTTCCCTCCGTCCATTGTGGATGGACGCCCGCTGATCGACGGCGGGACCGTTTCGCCGACCTCGGCCGATCTCCTGCTCACCCGCGACGTCGGCGAGGTCGTGCTGATCGCGCCGATGAGCAGTGAGGGCGGGGCTCCGGGACGCGGCCCGGCCCGGCTGGAACGCCTGCTGCGGACGGCGATGACCAGGCGAGTGGACGACGAGGCGCGGCGGCTGCGCGCGGCCGGTGTCCGGGTGGTCCGGATCGAACCGGGGCCCGCCGATCTCGCCGCCATGGGCGCCAACTTCATGGACGGACGACGGCGGGAGCACGTGCTCGCCACGGCGTTGAAGACGGCGCCCGGCCTGGTCGCCGAAGCCTTCGAACGAGAGGGAGTGCGCGCATGAGCAAGTACCCGGACCTCGACCTCGCTCGCGCGCACGTGGCGATCACCGGTGCGGGACAGGGCATCGGCCGCGCGACCGCGGAACGGATGGCCGCGCTCGGCGCGCGCGTGTCCATCGGCGATCTCGACCTCGAAGCCGCGAAACGGACCGCCGCCGACATCGGCGGCACCGCGCATCACCTCGACGTCGCAGACCCGGCCTCCTTCGCCGCTTTCCTCGGTGACGCAGAACAGGCGAACGGGCCGCTCGCGGTGCTGGTCAACAACGCCGGGATCATGCCGAACGGCGGTTTCCTCGACCTCTCCGACGCACTGAACCGGGCGACCATGGAGGTCAACGTCTTCGGTGTCGTCCACGGGATGCGGCTGGCTCTGCCCGGAATGCTGGAACGCGGCCGCGGCCACATCGTCAACGTCGCGTCGCTGGCCGGGAAGTTCCCCGTCAAGGGGCTGGCGATCTACAACGCCGGCAAGTTCGCCGTCGTCGGGCTGACCGCGGCGACCCGGCTGGAGTACGCGCCACACGGCGTGAGCGTCTCCGCGGTGCTGCCGTCGGCGGTCGACACCGCGCTGGCCTCCGGACTCGACATGCGGCCGATCCCGAAGGTGAAACCGGGCCGGATCGCCGACGCCGTCGTGGATTCCGTCCGCACCCGCGCCGCGGAGATCGCCGTACCCGGCTATGTCGGCGCGCTCGCCACCCTCGCGGCCGTGACGCCCGAACCGGCGCTCAACGCGGTCCGGCGGCTGGTCAAGGACGACCGGGCCCTGCGCCCCGATTCACCGGAGCGGGACGGCTACCGCGCCCGCCTCCACCAGGACACCCACCGGGAGGAAAACGCATGAACGCGCAGTACGACGCCGTCGTCGTCGGGGCCGGTTTCGGCGGGATGGGCGCGGCGATCCAGCTCAACCGGCTCGGCTACGGCAACCTGCTCATCCTCGAACGCGAGTCCGATCTCGGCGGCACCTGGCACGTGAACCGCTATCCCGGGCTGGCCGTCGACATCCCGTCGGCCACCTACTCGTATTCGTTCGAGCCGAATCCGCACTGGTCGCGGCTCTTCGCGCCGGGAGCGGAACTCAAGCGGTACGCCGAGCACGTCGCGGACAAGTACCGGCTGCGGCGCTACATGCGTTTCGGCTCGGTGGTCACCGGCGCGGTCTGGGACGAGGCGAACGCGCACTGGACCGTCTCTCTCGCCGAAGGAGAACCGGTCACCGCCAAGTACCTCCTCACCGCGACAGGATTCCTTTCCCAGCCTAAGAAGCCCGATATCGCCGGGATCGACACCTTCGGCGGGAAGGTCGTCCACACCACCGCCTGGGACGACGAGTACGACCTCGGCGGCAAGCGGGTCGCGGTGATCGGCACCGGCGCGACCGCGGTCCAGCTGATCCCCGAGGTCGCGAAGGTCGCGCGGGAACTCACCGTGTACCAGCGGACCCCGATCTGGGTGAGTCCCAAGCTGGACTTCCCGGTGCCCAAGGTGGTCCGGCGCGCGTTCGCCGCGGTGCCGTTCACCCAGCGGGCCGCCCGGCTGACCGGGACGGCGCTGCTGGAACTGATGATGGTCTCCGGCGTCCTGCACTACAAGCAACTGCCGATGGCGAACCGGCTCGGCAAGCTGTGGTGCCAGGCGCATCTGCGCCGCCAGGTGCGGGATCCGCGGTTGCGCGCGGAACTCACGCCGCGCTATTCGTTCGGCTGCAAGCGCCCGACGTTCTCCAACGAGTACTACCCGGCCTTCACCAAGGCTCACGTGCGCCTCGAGACGACGTCCATCAGGAAGATCGACGAGACCGGGATCGAGACCGCCGAGGGCGGGCGGCGGGACATCGACGTCCTGGTGCTGGCGACCGGATTCGACCTGTGGGAGACGAACTTCCCGGCGATCGAGATCATCGGGCGCGACGGCCGGGATCTCGGGAAGTGGTGGCGGGAGAACCGTTTCCAGGCCTACGAGGGCGTCGCGATCCCGAAGTTCCCCAACTTCATCTCGCTCAACAGCCCGTATTCGTACTCGGGACTGTCCTACTTCACCACCATCGAGACGCAGATGCGGCATATGGACCGGCTCTTCGGCGCGATGCGGCGGCGCGGCGCGACCGAGTTCGAGGTCACGCAGGAGGCCAACGACGCGTTCCTCGACCGGATGACCGAACGCCTCGGCGACTCGATCTTCGCCCTCGGGAAGTGCGCCCCGGCGAACAGCTACTACTTCAACCCGCACGGGGAGGCGACCTTGCTGCGGCCGTCCTCCACGCTGAACGCCATCAAGGAGGCGCAGAGCTTCCCCATCGAG
Source organism: Amycolatopsis decaplanina DSM 44594 (assembly GCF_000342005.1). GTDB lineage: Bacteria > Actinomycetota > Actinomycetes > Mycobacteriales > Pseudonocardiaceae > Amycolatopsis > Amycolatopsis decaplanina. The sequence goes on along the minus strand of NZ_AOHO01000068.1, from coordinate 406,064 downwards.
GACTACACGTTCGCCTAGCGGGCGGGCTGAAAGCGTCCTTCAGCCCCCGCAGGGTGCCGGGACCCCGCGTGGTCCCGGCACCCTTGGCGCTTACTGCTTGCGGAGCCGGAGCGTGACGGCCGTGCCCGCGGCGGCGAGGAAGACCGCGCCGAGTGCGTAAGGCCACCACGGCACCTCGGTGTCACCCACCGGGGCGGCACCGTAACCGCCGGCGGCGCCGGTGCGGTCGTAGGTCGAGCCGGGCAGCTTGTCGCCGTAGCGGCTCTGCAGGGCTTCGCGGTAGGCGGCGAGCGTCATCCTCTCGCCGGTCTTCGCCACCGACGAGCCGTCGAGGACGGTCACGGTGTCCCCGTCGACGGCGTACCAGGCGCCCGCCTGAGGTTCGCTCAGGAGGTAGCCCTTGCCGACCTGTGCCGCGAGGCGCTTTTCGACGTCACCCGAGGCGACGTTGTAGACCGACCAGCCCGAGCCCTCGCGCTGCGACCACACGGTCGCGGCGTCGCCGTTGCCCAAGGTGGCGGGCGTGGCGACGTAGGCGAGCTCTGCCGGAACCGAGGAGGTGCCGGCGATGAAGGCCGCGGTCGGCTGGTAGACCACCACCGGTGTCCGCGGGTCGGCCTTGGCGGTTCTTGCCGCGACGGCCGTGTCGGCCTTGGCGGCGCCGGGGAACTGCGCCTTGGCGAGCCGCTGGGTGGTCGCGCCACTGGTGACCACTGTGGACACCGCGGCGAGGTCGGCGGCGGTCGGCGCGCCGCTGGGGGCGTCGGCGGCGGAGGCCTGGCCGCCGAGCGCCAGTGACAGGCCGAGGGCGAGGATCGTGGCGCCGAGGAAGGTTCGTTTCATGGTTTCAGTCCTTGATCCCGTAGACGGTGTGGGTCCAGGTGAACGAGTTGTTGGACCGGTAGGCGCTGTAGCTCATCTGGTTGTAGCGGGGGCTCGAGCCCCACGGGTCGCCGTAGTACACCGTCGTCGCGCCGTTGGTGTTGTCGTAGCCGTAGAGCACGTGCATGTGCCCGCCGCCGTTGCGCCAGCCGATCCGGGTGCCGATCGGCTGCCGCGCGTCGACCTGGCTCTTGATGGAGGCGAAGCTCAGCGTCTGGCCCGAGGAGCTGTAGGTGCCGACGTTGCTGAACCCGAGCCAGCGGAACACGCGCTGCTGATCGCTCAGGTAGCCCTGGTTGTTCGCACAGTCCGAACCGGACTCGTTGTGCGCGACCTGGCAGAACTTCGTCTGGGTGAGGGAGTGGCCCCACCAGGCGGCGATCGTGTTGCCACTGGCGTCCCAGCACCAGTTGCTCTTCTCCTGTGCCTGCATCCGGATCGGGATCGTGGTGGCCGCCGTGATGGCCGGTGCCGCGGTGGCGGGCGCCTGCAGGGCGACCAACGCGGCGACACCGGCGCAGGCCGTGGCCAGCCCGCGCCTGAACGAGGTCTTCACCGTCGGAACACTCCTAACTGGATGGTCGAACGCGAAGCACGTGCCGGCGGCTACCCGGAAGGGACAGGTGGGAACTTCGGCTACCCGACCGAGCGGCCGACCGGCGCGAGCGGGGGACTTGCGCTGTGACTAGGTGACAGAGGGGCACTGTGAACAGACTGAGATTCACCCTCCGGTGGTACCTCTGGCAAGGTTCGCGGCAATACGTAAGGGTCCGTATTGCCGGTGCGGGGATCGGTGCCACCGCAGGTCGGCGTCGCCCGATCGAGTTAACGGCATGGGGAGGTCGTGACTCCGGTGGTGTGGACCAGCGGAAAGCGTGCGGGTCGTGGTCACTGTTCGTGTTCCCGCCTTTCGGCGGGTGTCCTCTCGGTATGGTCCCGAGCATGCCGACGATCGGTGCGGCACCGGTGTTCGTGGCCCGCGACACCGAACTGGCCGAACTGGTGCGCGTCGCCTCGCGCCCGCCGTCGGTCGCCGTCGTCGAGGGCGAACCGGGTGTGGGCCGGAGCCGTCTGCTCGAAGAACTGGCCGCTCATCCCGGGATCGCGTCGCGCGTGGTCTGGTCCGCCCGGTGCGGTTCCTTCGCCCGGCCGGGCCGGCTGGCGCCGTTGGTCGACGCGCTGCTCGGGAAGAGCGACGTGGTCGCCGCCCAAGCGTCGTGCTTCTCCCCGGTGACGGGCGTCCTGCGGCGGCTGATCCCCGAATGGTCGCCGTGGTTGCCGCCGTTCCCGGAGAACGCGGACGCCGGGACCGTCCGGCAGCAGGAGTTCCGCGCGGTGCGCGAGGTACTGACCGGCTGCGGTCCGGCGGTGCTGGTGCTCGACGACGTCCACTCCGCCGACGACGACACCTGGGAGTTCCTGCGCGGGCTCGCGGCGTCCCCGGCCACGCCGCTGAGCGTGGTGGTCAGCGCGGTGACGTGCGGACCGCGGCGATTCCCGCCGCTGCGCGAGACCGCCGCGCAACTCTCGCTCGCGGCGTTCACCGCCGTCCAGGTGCGGACGCTGCTGGACGCGTCCTTCGGCCGCTGCGCGCCGGATTTCGCCGAAGCGGCGCACCGGCGGACGTCCGGAATCGCCGTCGACCTGACGGCATTGGTGCAGAGCGTCGGCGACACGGCCGAGGCACTTTCGGCGGACAGGCTCGTGTCGGCGACCGTGCCGCCGATCGTGCGGAGCCGGGTCTCCGGCCTGATGGCGGTGATCGGCCCGGCCGCACGGGACGTCGTCCGCGCGGCCGCGGTACTGGGATCGCCCGCCAGGGAACCGGATCTGGGCACGGTTGCGGCGCCGTCGTCCGGGGAGATCTCCGGCGCGGTCACCGAAGCCGTGGAGGCGGGACTGCTACGGGATCTCGGCCGCGGCCGCTACGTCTCGGGGAGCCCTCTGATCGCCGAAGCGGTCTACGCGTTGCTTCCCGGGCCTCAACGGTGCGCGATGCACGGACGCGCCGCCGCCCGGCTCGCCGCGGGCGCCGAACCCTTCGCGTCGCTCATCGCCCGTCACGCGCGGGCGGCGGGCGACATCGCCGCGTGGACACAGTGGACCGGCGTCGCGGTCGACAACGCCATCGAAGACGGCCGGACCGAGGAAGCGAGCCGTCTGCTCGAAGCGGCCTTGCGGGACACGGATCTGCCGCGGACCGCGCGTGAGTCGTTCGCCGTCCGGCTCGGCAGGGAACTGCCGCGCAGCATCGCGCATGCCGGAACAGTCCGGCTGCTGCGGGAGATCCTGCGCGAATGGCCGCTGAGCAAGGCCGCGCGGGGCGAGATCCGGGTCCACCTCGGCCAGGTCCTGATCAATCAGGTGGGCAAGGTCGAAGCGGGCAGGCTCGAGATCGAACTGGGCGCGGCCGACCTCGGCAGGCGGCAGGCGCTGCTCGCCAGGGGGTTGGTCACCCTGGCGCTGCCGCATATCGGGACGGTTCCGGTGGAGGAGAACTTCCGCTGGCTCGACGAGGCCGAGCAGGTGAGCAAGGGGGAACACGACGCCGGGCTGCTCGCCGCGATCACCGCCAACCGGCTTTCGGCGCGTATGCAGATCGCCGATCCGGAGGCCTGGCACGAGATCGACGACCTGCCACGGGCACCGGAGTCGGCCGAGGTCTGCCGCCAGGTGGCCCGCACCTACATCAACTTGGCCGACGCGGTGGCGTGGAACGGGCACTATCCGGTCTCGCGGGTCTACCTCGCGACCGCGCGGAGGCTGATCCGCGACGACCACCAGCCCTATCTCGACGCGCTGGCCGACGGCACCGAACTGCGCCTGGACCTCGCGATGGGGGAGTGGGCGAGCGTCGCCGAGAAGGCGCGCGCGATGCTGACGCGGGTCGACAAGGACAGTTCGCTGGCGGCCGAGCCGCTGCTGGTGCTCGGCTGGTACGAGTACGGGCAGCACCGGCCGACCGCGGCATTGCGCAGTTTCGACGCGGCGTTCGCGCTTTCCGCGGGCAGCGTCCCGGTGCAGGCTTCGGCGTACGCGGGCCGTGTGGCGGTCCATCAGGCGGGCAAGGATCTGCAGGCCGCCCGGCGCCTGGCCGAGTGCGGCCTGGAGACCGTACGCCACAAGAACAATTGGGTCTGGGCGGCCGAGCTGATGCCGTTCGCCGTGCGCACCATGCTCGGGCTGGGCCAGCACGTCGAGGCGAGAGAGCTGCTCGCGGAGTACCGGCAGGGCATCGACGGCAAGGACGCCCCGGTGGCGAACGCGTCGGCGCTGCTGTGCCGGGGAATGCTCACCCAGGCGCGTGGCGAGACACTCCCCGCCGGCGATCTGCTGCTCGGTGCCGCACAGGCCTATACCGCGTTGCCTCTTCCGTATTTCGCCGCCTACGCCGGCGAACTCGCGGCCGGATGCTTCTCCGAAGCCGGGGCGCGGGAGCGTGCCGTCGCTTCCTTCACCACCGCGGAGACGACGTACGCGAGCCTCGGCGCCGCCGTGGACGCGCTCCGCTGCCGCCGTTCGCTGCGGCGATGTGATCCGGAGATGCCCCGGCGCGGCCGCAAGGGCTACGGCGAAGCGTTGTCGCCGAGGGAACTCGAGGTCGCCCGGCTCGCCGCCCGGAACCTCACGAACCGGGAGATCGGCGAGCGGCTGTTCCTCTCGCCGAGGACGGTCGAGATCCACGTCGGACGGGCGCTGCGCAAATTGGGACTGCCCTCGCGCACCGTCCTGACCGAGGACCTGCTCGGCGACGCGAACGGCGAGGATTCCAAAACCGCCTGACCTCGGAACCGCCTCGTGAGTGGTAAGGACGGTTAGAACCGTCTTTACCACTCACGAGCCCCACCACGTTCCGCTCCGTCCGTTGTGGACGGTGCACGGGCGGAGTGATCACCCGTCCGAGGGGTTCGGGGCCACTCAACGGGTCTTATCCAGGAGACACCGCTGCTCCCGCTTGCCGTCGACGATCTTGCCGACCCAGGATGACCGTCATTCGGACTCGCTGTCCCCGTCGTCCTGACCTGGGTCGATGGGAGCGAGGGGTGAGGCGGAGGCGGCATGACGGAACGGCGTGAGCGGAATCGGTGGCGCCGGGGCTTGGCGATCCTCACGGTGATCGTCGTGGCTTTGCTGATGGGTGCCCCGCTGCCCGCGAACGCCCAGACGCAGCCGCGCGGAGCGGGCACCGAGCGGCCCATCGGACCGGAGCCGGTGTACTCCGGGCTGGCGCACGGCGGCATCACGATGGCCGCCAACTCCGTCGTGCAGTGTGGCGCCGGCGTGGTCTGCAACGAGTCCGCGAGCAACGCGAGCGCGGTGTCGTGGATCAAGACCGACCCGGCCGCGCCCGGGAACACCGCGTCCGCGGCGAGCCTGAACGTCCCGGCCGGCGCGAAGGTGCTCAACGCCCGGCTGTACTGGCAGTTCAACCCGGTCGCCAGCAGCGGGACCTCCGGCGACGGTAGCCGGGGCAACCAGGTCTCCATGAAGATCCCGGGCTCCAGCGCGTATCAGCGCATCACCGCCGAAACCTATGACTGGTTCCCCGCGACCACCACGGGCGGGTCCCCTACCTTGTACGCCTACGGCGGCGCGGCCGACGTCACGAACCTCGTGACCGCCGCGGGCGCCGGGCAGTACACGGTCGCCGACATCCAGGCCTGCCAGGGCCAGTCGATCAGCCGGACGAACCTCGGCTGCTGGGGTGGCTGGTCCCTGGTGGTGGCCTACGAACTGCCCAGCGAGCCGCTGCGATACCTGCAGGTCTGGGATGGTCTGCAGGTGGTCGCGGGCGGCAGCACGCCGAGTTCGGCGACCATCGCGCTGAGCGGCATCAAGGCCCCGACCTCGCGTCAGCCCAACGTCGAACTCGGCATCGTCGCCGGTGACGGCGACGCGCCCATCACCGGCGACTACCTCCAGGTCGGGCCCGACGCGTCCAGCCTGCAGACGATCGCCATGCCCGCGCCCGGCGGCGTGGCGACCAACAACGCCTTCAGCAGCCGGATCGACCGCGTCACGGCCGCCGGTTCGGGCACGAACGTCACGTCTCGTGATCCCAATCCGGTGAACAACGTCGGGTACGACGCCCGCAGCATCGACATCACCGGCAAGGTCCCCGCGGGGACCACCGCGCTCCAGGTGAAGATCGGCACCGTCGGCGACGCGCTGTACCCGCAGACGATCTGGCTCGTCACCGACGCGCTCGAACCCGACCTGCAGATCACCAAGGCCAACGATCCGGTCGGCAACACCGACGACAACCCGCCGGGTTACGTCACCAAGGGCAGCGAGGTCACCTACACCTTCGACGTCGCCAACCGGCACGCCGACGGCAGCACCACCGACCTCGACACCGCGACGAACGTGGTGCTCACCGACACTCTGCCGGACGGCGTCACGTTCGTGGCCGGGTCCAATCCGGACTGTTCGGCCGCCGGCCAGGTGGTCACCTGTCGTCTGCGGAATCTGGCGCCGGGGCAGTCGCAGAAGGTGGCCTTCAAGGTCAAGGTCGGGCTCGATGTGCCGGACGGCACCAAACTCGACAACACCGGCAAGCTGACCTTTCGCGGCGAGGACACCGGCCGCCCGCAGGAACGCACTTCGAACACGGTGCGGAACACGGTCGCCTCGCCGGGGTACCAGCTGACGAAGACGGTCGACCTCGCCGAGGCGATCCCGGGCGACACCCTGACCTACCAGGTGACCCTGCGGAACACCGGCGTGATCCCCGTGCCCGCGCTCACGGTGCGCGACACCTTGCCGCCGGGAACGACCTATGTGTCCTCCACTCCCTCGAAAGGCACCGCGGCCGGTACCGGGCCGATCGATTGGGCCGTGAACGGTCTCGCCGTCGGCGAGACGGCCACGCTGACGGTGCGCGTGAAGGTCGAAGAGGCCGCCATCGGCAAGGAACTGGTGAACCGCGCGACCGTCCCGACCGGACCGCCGCCGGTCGTCCCGCCGGACAACCGCTGCCCGGACGATCCCGCCGCGGCGTGCGCGAAGACCAAGGTTCCGCCGCCGTCGTACACGGTGACGAAGACCGCGGACAAGGAGTCCGCCGACCCCGGCGACACCGTGCGCTACAAGGTCACCGTCGCCAACACCGGAAAGGTGACGGCGGCGGACCTCAAGGTCGTCGACGATCTGACCGGGGTGCTGGACGACGCCGTCTACCAGAACGACGCCACCGCGTCGCCCGGTTCGGTCTCCTATGCGGAGCCGAAGCTGACCTGGACCGGCACGCTCGCGGCGGGGAAGAGCGCGGAATTCACTTATACGGTCAAGGTGAAGAGCCCCAACACGGGCGACAACCGGCTGAAGAACGTGGTGACGTCGGAGACGCCGGGCGGGAACTGTCCGCCGGGTTCGACGGATCCGCAGTGTGGCACGACGACTCCGGTTTCCGGTCTGTTGATCGAGAAGTCGGTGGACAAGCAGTCGGCGAATCCGGGCGATGTCGTGAAATACACGGTCACCGTGCGGAACACCGGACAGACCAAGCTGACCGGAGCGACGTTCACCGACGATCTGACGCAGGTGCTGGACGACGCTGACTACCAGAACGACGGCGCCGCGACGATCGGTGCGGTGTCGTATGCCACGCCGAAGCTGACCTGGACCGGCGATCTCGGCGTCGGTGAGACGGCCACGGTGACCTACACGGTCAAGGTGAAGAATCCCGCCACAGGAGACAACCTGCTCAAGAACGCGGTGTCGTCGGAGACGCCGGGCGGGAACTGTCCGCCGGGTTCGACGGATCCGAAGTGTGGCACGACCACTCCGGTGTCGGGGTTGAAGATCGAGAAGTCGGTGGACAAGCAGTCGGCGAATCCCGGTGACGTCGTGAAGTACACGGTGACCGTCACGAACACCGGGCAGACCAAGGTTTCCGGTGCGACGTTCACCGACGATCTCACACAGGTCCTCGATGACGCGGACTATCAGAACGACGGTACGGCGACGATCGGCGCGGTGACGTACGCGGCGCCGAAGCTGACGTGGACCGGTGACCTCGAAATCGGTGCCGCCGCGACGGTCACGTACACGGTGAAGGTCAAGAACCCGAACCCCGGTGACAAGAAACTGTCCAATGTGGTCACTTCGGAGACTCCGGGTGGTAACTGCCCGCCGGGATCCACGGACCCGAAGTGCGGTACCACCACGCCGGTTTCCGGCCTGTCGATCGAGAAGTCGGTGGACAGGCAGTCGGCGAATCCCGGTGACGTCGTGAAGTACACGGTCACGGTCACGAACACCGGTCAGACGAAGCTGGCGGGCGCGACCTTCACCGACGACCTCGCACAGGTGCTCGATGACGCGGACTACCAGAACGATGGTGCGGCGTCGATCGGCAGTGTTTCGTATGCCGCTCCGAAGTTGACCTGGATCGGCGACCTGGAGATCGGTGCCACGTCGACCGTCACGTACACGGTGAAGGTCAAGAACCCCAATACCGGCGACAATCTGCTCAAGAACGCGGTGTCCTCGGAGACACCGGGCGGGAACTGCCCGCCGGGCTCGACGGATCCGAAGTGTGGCACGACCACTCCGGTGTCCGGTTTGAAGATCGAGAAGAGCGTCGACAAGCAGTCGGCGAATCCCGGCGACACGGTGAAGTACACGGTGACCGTCACGAACACCGGGCAGACCAAGGTTTCCGGTGCGACGTTCACGGATGACCTCGCGCAGGTGCTGGATGACGCGGATTACCAGAACGATGGTGCCGCGACGATCGGTGCCGTGTCCTACGCGGCGCCGAAGCTGACCTGGACCGGCGACCTGGAGATCGGTGCCACGTCGACCGTCACCTACACGGTGAAGGTCAAGAACCCCGCCCCGGGCGACAAGAAGCTCATCAACACGGTCACGTCGGAGACGCCCGGTGGCAACTGTCCGCCCGGTTCGACGGATCCGAAGTGTGGCACGACCACCCCGGTGTCGGGGTTGAAGATCGAGAAGTCGGTCGACAAGCAGTCGGCGAATCCTGGCGACACGGTGAAGTACACGGTGACCGTCACCAACACCGGGCAGACGAAGATCACCGGTGCGACCTTCACCGACGACCTGACACAGGTGCTGGACGACGCGGACTACCAGAACGACGGCGCCGCGACGATCGGCGGCGTTTCCTACGCGGCGCCGAAGCTGACGTGGACCGGTGATCTCGGCGTCGGTGAGACGTCCACGGTGACCTACACGGTCAAGGTCAAGAACCCGAACACCGGCGACAACCGGTTGAAGAACGTGGTGTCGTCGGAGACGCCGGGCGGGAACTGCCCGCCGGGATCGACGGATCCGGACTGCGGCACGGAGACCCCGGTTTCGGGCCTGGAGATCAAGAAGACGGTCGACAAGCAGTCGGCGAACCCCGGCGATGTCGTGAAGTACACGGTGACCGTGACCAACACCGGCCAGACCAAGATCTCCGGCGCCACGTTCACCGACGACCTGACTCAGGTCCTCGACGACGCCGACTACCAGAACGACGGCGCGGCGACCGTCGGCGCGGTGACCTATGCGGAGCCTGAGCTGACCTGGACCGGCGACCTCGGTATCGGCGAGACCGCCACGGTCACCTACTCGGTCAAGGTGAAGAATCCGGGCGACGGTGACAAGAAGCTCGTCAACGCCGTCACCTCGGACACTCCGGGCGGGAACTGCCCGCCGGGTTCGACCGATCCGGACTGCGGTACGACCACCCCGATCTCCGGACTGCTCATCAAGAAGACCGCCGACAAGAAGTCGGTCGATCCCGGGGACACGGTGAAGTACACGATCACCGTCACCAACACCGGGCAGACCAAACAGGACGGCGCCACCTTCACCGATGACATGACCGAGGTGCTGGACGACGCCGACTACCAGAACGACGGCGCGGCGACCGTCGGTGGCGTCACGTATGCGGCGCCGAAGCTGACGTGGACCGGCTCGCTGGACATCGGGCAGACCTCGGCCATCACCTACACGGTCAAGATCAAGAACCCGAACACCGGTGACAAGAAGCTGTCCAATGTGGTCACTTCGGAGACGCCGGGCAACAACTGCCCGCCGGATTCGACCGACCCGAACTGCGTCGCGGACGTGCCGTCCCGCGAACTGACGGTCAAGAAGACCTCGGACAAGCAGACCGCGAACCCGGGCGACGTCGTCACCTACACCGTCACCGTCACCAACACGGGCAAGGTCGACCTGGTCGGCGAGGACGCCGCACGGGTCACGGATGACCTGTCCGAGGTACTGGACGACGCCGATTATCAGGACGACGCCGCGTCGGCGCCGGTCGCGGGGACGTTCGCCTTCACCGCGCCGAACCTGGTGTGGGTGGGCGACCTCCCGGTCGGGGCGTCGACCACGCTGAAGTACTCGGTCAAGGTGAAGAACCCGGTGACGGGCGACCACGAACTGCGGAACACCGTCAGCACCAGCACCCCGGGCACCTGCCCGCCGCAGTCCGACGACCCGGCCTGCTCGACCGCCACCCCGGTACCCGGTATCTCGCTGGAGAAGAAGGCGGACAAGGCCACCGCGAACCCGGGCGACGTCGTGAAGTACACGGTGACCGTGCGCAACACCGGCAAGACGAAGCTGACCGGCGCGACGTTCACCGACGACCTCACCGAGGTCCTCGACGACGCCGTGTTCCAGAAGGACGGTGCGGCGACGATCGGTTCGGTGACCTACGAGGAACCGAAGCTGACCTGGACCGGCGACCTGGAGATCGGGCAGACGGCGACGGTCACGTACAGCGTCAAGGTGACCAAGACCGACGGTGACGGCAAGCTGACCAACGTGATCACCTCCGACACTCCGGGCGGCAACTGCCCGCCGGGCAGTAAGGATCCGAAGTGCGGCACGACGACGCCGCTGTCCAGCCTGAAGATCAAGAAGACGGTCGACAGGACGGAGGCGAAACCGGGCGAGGTCGTCACGTTCACCGTCACGGTGGAGAACACCGGACAGGCCACGGTGGACGACGCGACGTTCACCGACGACCTGTCCCAGGTGCTGGACGACGCCACGTTCGACGGCACCGCGAAGGCGAGCACGGGAACGGTCACCTATTCCGCGCCGAAGCTGACCTGGAAGGGCGAGCTCAAGCCGGGGGAGAAGGCCACCGTCACCTACGCCGTCACCGTGCGGAAGCCGGCGACCGGTGACCACCGCCTCCGCAACGTCGTCACGTCGGACACGCCTGGCGGCAACTGCCCGCCGGGTTCGGCGAACCCCGACTGCGGTACCGACACCCGGGTGCCGCCGGAGCCGCCGGCTCCGCAGCCGCCGGAGAAGCCGACCCCGCAGCCGCCGGTCACCCCGCGGCCGCCCGGCCTGGCCGTGACCGGCTCACCGGTGATGACGATGACCGTGCTGGCGCTGGGCATGCTGGCCATCGGCGCGCTGCTGCTCCTCGCCGGACGGAGGCGCCGGGAGTCCTAGGAACGGGCGATTCGGTCCGGGAACACAGGCGCGGCGTGCGCAAAGGCGTGACTCGCGTGATCAGGCACGTAACTCGCGTGCCTGGATGCCGCACTCGGGTGTTCCGCCGCTGAGCACGTGAGTTCCGGCTTCGATCACGCGAGTTCCGGCCTTGATCACGACCCGCCCGGACCGAGCCACCGTCCTAAACGGCGCGCGGCACCGCGATCAGCGCTTCGACCTCGACGACCAGTTCCGGCCGCGCAAGTGCCGCGACCACGATCAGGGACTGGGCGGGCCAGTCCGCTTCCGGGTACCAGCGGGTGAAGGTCTCGCGCATCGCCGTGCGGAACCGCCGAGGTGCTCGGTGCCGGAGAGCATGCTGAACACCTTGACCAGGTGTTCCGGCCCGGCTCCCGCGGCTTCGAGGAGCCGTTCGAGGTTGGCGAGCAACGCGCGGGTCTGGGACTCGGCGTCCGGTCCGGCGAGTTCGCCGTCAGGCAGTACGCCGATCTGGCCGGATACGACGACGAGATCGTGATCGGCGGGAACGCGGACCAGATGGCTGTACGGGCCGATCGGCGCCGCCACGGTTTCCGGATTCCAGCGCTGGATCATCGGTCCCCATTTCTCGTCCACGGAGGAATTCGCCCCCAACGTAGCGAAGACCGATGATTCCTGGCCGCGACGGGAGTCTCACCTCCGGACAACGACGATTGGAGGGACTCCGGATGACGGATTCAGGAGTGAAGACCGAGGTCTGGCCGCTGATCCACACCGAGCGGGCGGCGCTGGCGAACGACCTCGCGGAGCTCACCGAGGAGCGGTGGGAGACGCCGTCGCTGTGCGCCGGGTTGACGGTGCGCGAGGTGCTCGCGCATCTCACCGCGGGGGCGAGCCTCACCCCGCCGCGGTGGATGGCCGGCGTGATCCGCTGCCGGTGGGACTTCGACAAGCAGGTCGCCATGCGGCTGGCCGAGCAGCTGGGGGACAGCGGCTCCGAGACGCTGGAGCGGTTCGGCCGCGTCGTCACCAGTACGACGAAACCGCCCCTGCCGAAGATGGCGATGCTCGGTGAAGCGATCGTGCACGCCGAGGACATCCGCCGTCCGCTCGGCATCCACCGCGACTACCCGATCACCGTCCTCACCGCGCTGGCCGGGTACTACCGGGGCTCGGACATGGTGGTGACGGCGAAGGGACGCGTCGATGGGCTGCGGTTGCAAGCCACCGATGGCCCCTTCGCCGCCGGGTCCGGGCCGCTCGTCTCGGGAACGACCCTGGCACTGATCATGGCCATGACCGGACGGGCGGCCTACCTCGCCGAGCTCGACGGCGACGGGATCCCGATCCTGCGGCAGCGCGTCCCGCCGCGGGACTGAGGCTCAGCCCTGTTCGAGGGGCAGGCCCGCGCCGGCCCAGTCCTCGATGCCCTCCCGGTACTTGCGGACGTCGGTGTAGCCGAGGGCGGTGAGCCGGTCGGCGACCTGTCCGCTGTTGGGGCAAGCGGGGTTCGAGCAGTAGGTGACGATGGCGGCGCCGCGATCGGGCAGCACGGTCGCGGCGTGTGCGTCGACGTCGGCGAGGACCAGGGGAACGGCGCCGGGCAGATGCTGCTCGGCGTAGTACTCGCCACCCAGTGCGTCGACCACCGTCACGGTCTTCGCGTCGATCGCGGCCTTCAGCTCGTCACGGGTGATGAGTGCGGTCATGTCGCTACCTCCAGTTAATCGGACTATAGTCCGCATGTGCCTCACGACCATAACGGACCGCAGTCCGCTTTCGCAACGCCGTTGGAACTCCTGCGCACGCCGCCGCCCAAGGAGCGCGCCGACGCCGCCCGCAACCGGGCCGCGATCCTGGACGCGGCGGCGTCACTGTTCGCCGAGCACGGCGTCGAAGCGGTGTCGATGGATCAGGTGGCGGCGGCCGCGGGGGTGGGCAAAGGCACGCTTTTCCGCCGCTTCGGCGACAAGGCGGGGCTGGCCGTCGCGTTGCTGGACGCGCGGGAACGCCTGCTCCAGGAAGGGATCCTGCACGGCCCGCCCCCGCTGGGGCCCGGCGCTCCGCCGGTCGAACGGCTCGTGGCCTTCGCCGACGCGTACGTCGGCTACGTGCTCGAATACCTGCCGCTGGTGCGGATGTCGGAGACCGCCGCACCGGGTGCGCGCTACCGCATCGGGGCCTACCGGTTCTGGCACCGGCACGTCGCGATCCTGCTCGACGGGACACCCGACCCCGAGCACGCCGCGCATGCCCTGCTGGCCCCGCTGGCGGCCGAGCATCTGACCGCGTTGCTGCCGGAACTGGGGGAGGACCGCGTCCGCGCCGGGATCACGCGCCTGTGGCGGCAGGCCGGATCCCAGTAGGGTGTCGGCGAGGACCGGGAGTGTGTCGATGACAGCGCAGAGTCCGGAGAGCCGGAGGTACCGGACGGCCAGGCGGGCCGTGCCGGTGCTGCTCGCCGCCGTGCTGACCGCGCTCGGCCTGTTCTTCGCGCTCCACTCGGGCGGTTCCGCTTCGGCGGGCGAGCCGCGCGGGGCGAACGCGACGGTCGACTCCTCGGTCTCCAAGGCCGTCGCGCCGGTGCGCGCCGCGGGCAGGCTCGCCGCCGAACCCGCGCTCCTGGGTGTGCACGGTCATGGTGACCTGCCTCTCTTCGGGACCGTCCCGCACGGGCCCGCGTCGACGACCCTGCTCCGCCTCAGCGAACTCCACGACGACGTCACTCCGCCCTCGCGCTCGGCGAACCGCCTCGCGCTGGGGGACCGCGCTCCTCCTTTCCCGGTAGCCGTCTGAAGCTCACGGGCGCGTGTTCCGCGTGCCCGAACCGGGAACTCATCGAGGAGAAGACTTCGTGCCGCGCGAAACCGCGCGGCGAGGAATGACCGGGCGAGTCGTCGTCTCGCTGGTCGTCCTCGCCGCGACCGTGTACCTGTTGCTGACCACCGCCCCGCGCCTGGGGCTCGATCTGCGTGGTGGCACGCAGATCGTGCTGGAGACCAAGGATTCGCCCACCGTCACCGCCGACGCGGAGACCACCGACCGGACGCTCGAGGTGCTGCGCCGCCGGGTCGACGCCTTGGGCGTCGCCGAGCCGATGCTGGCCCGCTCCGGGGACGACCGGATCATCGTCGAACTGCCCGGCGTCCGGGATCCACGCGAGGCCGTCGAGGTGATCGGCCGCACCGCGCAACTGTCCTTCCATCCCGTGCTCACCGCCGGCGCCGCCCCCGGTGACTCCCGCGTCCTCGACGACGAGAGCGGGCAGCCGATCACACTCGGACCCGCCGCGCTGACCGGCGAAGGCGTCGACGAGGCACTCTCGTCGATCGATTCGCAGGGCGGCGGCTGGCTGGTTTCCGTTGACTTCAAGGGGGATTCCGGTGGTGCTTGGGAGCGGCTGACCGGGCAGGCCGCCTGTTCGCCGCCCGGTGATCCGGCCCGCCGGGTGGCGATCGCGCTCGATGACAAGGTGATCTCGTCACCTCAAGTGAGCCCGCAGGTCGCCTGCGGGGTCGGGATCGTCGGCGGGAGCACGCAGATCACCGGGCGGTTCTCGCCCGCCGAAGCCAAGGATCTGGCGTTGCTGATCAACGCCGGCGCGCTGCCGACGCCGGTCGAGATCATCGAGCAGCGCACCGTCGGCCCCACCCTCGGCGCCGCCGCCATCGACGCCAGCGCCCGTGCCGCCGTGATCGGCCTCGCGCTGACCGCGCTGTTCCTGCTCGCGGTATATCGCTTGGCCGGGCTGATCGCCGTGGGCGCGCTGGTGGCATACGCCGCCGTGTCCTATGCCGCGCTGCTCGCCGTCGGCGCGACGCTGACCTTGCCGGGTCTCGCCGGGTTCGTCCTGGCGATCGGCATGGCCGTCGACGCCACCGTGCTCGTCTTCGAAAGGGCGAGAGAGGAACACTCGGTCAAACGGGGCGGTTCGCTGCCGCGGTCGGTCAGCCGCGGGTTCAGCGGGGCGTTGTCGGCGATCGTCGATTCGAACGTGACCACTCTGCTCGCAGCGGGCCTGCTGTTCTGGCTGGCGTCCGGCCCGGTGCGCGGATTCGGGGTGACGCTGTCCATCGGCGTCGTCGTCGCGTTGTTCATCTCGCTCGTGCTCACGCGCTTGCTGCTGCACCTCACGATGCGGGGTGTGGTCGCGCGCAAACCGCGGCTGTCCGGGCTCACCCACGAGGGGCGGGTCCGCCGGTGGGTGAACCGCCGCGACCCCGGGTTCCTCGGGAAACCCGAGCGCTGGCTGATGGTGGCGGGCGCGGTCGTGATCGCCGCGATCGCGGGACTGTTCGTGGCCGGCCCGAACCTCGGCGTCGAGTTCACCGGCGGCAGGGTCATCGAATACGGCACCTCGGCGCCCGCCGACGTCGAGCGGGTCCGGGACGCGGTCTCCGACGCCGGATTCCCCCGCGCCGTCGTGCAGATGTCCGGGGAGAAGGACATCTCGGTCCGGACCGAGCCGATCGACGAAGACGCCACCGAACGGATCCGGACCGCCGTCGCCGGGGTCGCGGGCGACGCCACCGAGATCCGCGACGAGCAGATCGGCCCGAGCCTCGGCGCCGAACTGCGCACCAAGGCGGTGATCGCGCTCGGTCTCGCGGTGCTGGCGCAGCTGATCTACCTGGCGGTGCGGTTCGACTGGCGGCTCGGCCTGGCCACGGTGGCCGCGCTCGCGCAGGATGTCCTGATCATCCTCGGGATCTTCGCCTGGCTGGGCAAATCCATGGACGGCGTCTTCCTCGCCGCGCTGCTGACGGTGATCGGATACTCGGTCAACGACTCGGTGGTGGTCTTCGACCGGGTGCGGGAGGTGCGGGGGCAACGTCGCAAGGAGCCGTTCTCCCGTGTCGTCGGCACGGCGGTGCTGCAGACGTTGCCACGGACGATCAACACCGGGATCGGGGTGCTGTTCGTCCTCGGTGCGCTGCTGTTCCTCGGGGACGGATCGCTGGCGGACTTCGCCCTCGCGCTCCTGCTCGGTCTCGTCGCGGGCACGGTGTCCACAGTGGCCACCGCGGGGCCCGTCGCGATCCTGCTCGACAAGCGCCGGCCCGGTGCCGGGCGTCCCGTCAAGAAGGCGACACCGGCACGGCGGTGGGACGACAACGGCGCGGTGGTGTGATCGGCGTTCCTTTGTGGACCGTCGCGCTCCGCCCGGCCTCTATGCTCGTTCCCGGTGGCAGGGGAGTCCACCGGGAACGAGGGGCGGGATAGATGATCCAGAGCGTGCTCGTCGGCGCGGTCGTCGTGCTGGCTTGGACGATGACCGCGGCACGGCTGGAGCGGTGGCAGATCACCGCGCCGATGGCGATGGTCGCGGCGGGACTGGCGATCGGGTTCAGCACCCGCAACGATCTCGGCAACGGGCTCAACACCGAGATCGCGCTCAACGCGGCGGAACTGATCCTCGCGCTGCTGCTGTTCGTGGACGCCACCGCGGTCAAAGGCGGTTATCTCGGTCATGACGCGAAAACGGCCGTGCGACTGCTGCTGATCGCGCTGCCGCTGACGATCCTGATCGTGATGGGCGTCGGCCTGCTGACGCTGCCGGGCCTCGGCTGGGCGGCGGTCCTGCTGATCGCCTGCATCATCGCCCCGACGGACTTCGCGCCGGCGACCTCAGTGGTGCACGACGTCCGCGTGCCCGAACGCGTGCGGCATCTTCTGAACGTCGAGAGCGGTTACAACGACGGCGTGGTCGCGCCGGTCTTCATCTTCGCGCTCACCCTCGCGGGGAGCCACAACCAGGCGAACACGCCGGGTGAGGCGTTGCAGGCCGCGATCCCGGCGGCGTCGCTGGCCGTGCTGGCGGGTTCCGTCATCGGCGTGGTGGCCGCGGTGGCGATGAACGTGACGGGCAGGCACGGCTGGTCGACCAGGCATTCCGCGCGGGTCGCGGCCGTCGCCTTGCCGCTGCTGACCTACACCGCCGCCGTCGCGATCGGCGGCAACGGCTTCGTCGCCGCGTTCATCTGCGGGATCGCCTACAAGACCGCCCGGCACCCCGGCGAAGAGGAACTCGGACTCGCCGAGGACGTCAGTTCGCTGTGCGGGCTGCTGATGTGGTTCGTCTTCGGCAGCACCGCGGTGCTGGTGCTGTCCTTCGGTCTCACGTGGGGCGTGGTGATCGTCAGCCTCGTCGCGCTGACCGTCGCCCGGCTGATCCCGGTGCTGCTCACCTTGCTGCGGACGGATTTCCGCTGGCGGGACCGGATGACCATCGGCCTGCTGGCCCCGCGCGGCGCGGCTTCGATCGTGTTCGGCCTGCTGGCCTTCAACTCACTCGACGGGGAGGCGGCGGACGTCGCGCTGAGCGTCATGGCGGTGACCGTGCTGGCGAGCGTCGCCGCGCACGGTGTCGGGGCTTCGGCGTTCCTGAACCGCAAGTCGAAGCGGACGTGAGCGGGGCGGGTCGGCTGAAGGTGCGGCACCAATGACCGCCCGCGTGAGCCGCTGTCCCGTGACTGGGCCCATCAGGCGCGGTAGCGGTTTCCATGCCGAGCGAGACCTGTCCGCTCGTGCGTTGTGCCGCAGCCGCAATGCACCTGGCGTGGAAGCACCGAAGGCACTTGCCCGCGTGACCGGCCGCGATCAGTTGCCCGCGGTCTCCACGTCGTCCACGGCCCGCGCGACCTGGTCCGAGGGTGACAGCGGCCAAGGCGTGCCGTCCTCCCACAGCCGTTCCGCCTCATCGGCGAAGTAGCGGTACCAGGGAGCGTCCTTCGGTTCCACTGTGAACACCGGCGCCGCTTCACCGGCCGGCCGGTATTCGTAGTGTTGCACGCAGATCAGGCCCCGTTTGCTGGAGACGTCGAGACAGTTGAAGCCCGCGGACGGGATCCGCGACGACACCCGGATCTCCAGTCTGCCGCCGGTCCTGCCCCGCAGTGACGTCAGTTCGTCCAGGGTCGCCAGGATCCGCAGCCGCATCCGGCCCTGTCCGTGACTTTGCGAGATCCGGCGATCGGCGACTTCTACGATCGCTTCGTCGGTCGGATCCAGCACGAGTACCCGGATCCGTCCGCCCGCTTCGAGGATCGACCGGATGTCACTGCGCATGCCCTGCACGGTCCTGGTCATCGAATGGCCGATGAGCAGGATGTCGAAGGCCGCCGCACGCCGGGAGATGAGATCCGCGGGGAATTCCGGTTCGAAGAACGCCGCGGGGCCGCCGCGGTTGGCGTCGCGGACCTGTTCGGTGAGCCGTCGCGAGCGGATCTGGGAGAAGGCGAGCAGGGCCAGCAGCGCCGTCACCACGGACGAAAGCGTTTTGACGTCCGAGATCCCGGTCGCTCCCAGGACCGTGAACGCCAGTGCGACGGCGCCCAGTACGTACAGATCCAGGTTGTCGTCGGTGATCACGCGCGCCAGCGATCGCCGGATCCGTCCACGCTCGTCCGCCACTGAACCCCCTCGTCGTCGATTCCGTGGAGACAGTATCGGCCGCACGCCCGGCGTGTCCGGGATTGCTGACATCGATGGCATTCCGCGAATCAAGGGATACGAAGCCATTTGGCTCAACCGTTTGTCTGGTCCAGTCCAGTTATGTCTACTAACGTAGAGGGATGGAGCTGGAACTGCGCCACCTGCGCATCATGTGCGCGATCGCCGAACTCGGGAGTATCACCAAGGCGGCGAACACGCTCGGGATGGCGCAGCCTGCACTGACAGCACAACTCAAGCGCATCGAACGGACACTCGGCGGGAAGCTCTTCCTGCGCGATCACACGGGGACCCGGCCGACCGCGCTCGGCCTCCTCGTCCTCGACAGGGCCAAGATGGTGCTCCCCGCCGTGTCGTCGCTGCACGACGAGGCGGCGCGCCTCGCCCAGCACGCCGGCACCGGTGAGCCGGTGACCCTGCGGCTCGGCTCGGCGACGGGGCCGATGCTGGGGGCGCTCCTGCAACGCCTCGGCACCACCCATCCCGACATCCATGTCGCCACGCATACGTCGTGGTCGGCCAACAAACTCGCGGACATGACCGCCGAGGGCACGCTGGACTTCGCCTTCGTCGGTGTCTGCGGTGACGCCGCCCCGCCGCCGGAGTCCGGTCTCCGCTGGCGGACGCTCGCGCATCATCCGGTGTTCGTGCTGATGTCGGCGCGGGACGAGCGCGCGCAGCAGAACGAGGTGGAACTCGCCGCGCTCGCGGACGAACGGTGGTGCGCGACGCCGGGCGACGGATGTTTCGGCGACTGTTTCGCGTCCGCGTGCGCCCGGTCGGGATTCACGCCGCGTTCGCTGTACGAAACCGATGTGCTGACCTGTATCGAGATGGTCGAATCGGGACACGCGGTGGTGCTGTGCCAGCCGTTGTTCCACGAGATCCCGGGTATCGTCGCGGTCCCGATCGCGGGGAATCCGCTGAGCTGGCGGAATCTGGTCGGCTGGTCGGAGCGAGGGGAGATGGGGCCCTTCGCCGCGGAGATGATCGCGCTGTCCCGCGCGGTGTACGGCGAACTGATCGACAGACGGCCCGCATACTCCAAGTACCTGGAGCTGAATCCGGGTTATGGCGTGGACTACACCGACGCGGGTGTGGGCTGACCTGCGCGGAAGCCGTCAAAAGGTCCAGTCCACTGGGTGGATATGACCTAAATGGTATGTACCATTTGTAGCAGGTGCCTCGTACGGTCTGGGACGAGATCTTCTTCCGGAACGCGGTGAGGAAACGCCTGAAATGAACCGAAAGATCGTAGCGGCCGCCGCGGCGGCCCTGACCGGCGCGGGTCTGGTCACGGCCGTCGCGCTGACGCCGAGCGCCAGCGCCGGCCAGACCGCCTCGGCGGCCGACCAGGTCCAGTCGGAGATCGTCGCCGCCTTGGCGCGCGACTTGAAGATCAGCCCGGATCAGGCAAGGACACGCCTCGCCGCCGAGCAGAAGGCGGCCCGCGCCGACAGCGATCTCAAGACCCGGCTCGGCCCGTCCTACGCCGGATCGTGGCTGGACGCGGCCGGGACCACGCTGACCGTCGCCGTCACCGACGCGGCGCTGGAGGGCGTCGTCCGTGCGGCGGGCGCGACCCCGAAGACGGTCGCGCGGAGCGCCGCTCAGCTCGACGCGGCGAAGTTGTCGTTGGACGCCAAGGGAACCAGCGCGCCGAAGACCGTGCCCGGCTGGTACGTCGACACCACCACCAACTCGATCGTCGTGCTCGCCAACGCCGGTGGTGAAGCCGCCGCCAAGTCGTGGGCGACGGCGTCCGGCGTCCGCGCCGACGTGGTGCGGGTCGAGACCAGCACCGAAAGCCCGGTTCCGCTGATCGACGTCATCGGCGGCAACGCCTACACCTTCGGTTCGGGCCGGTGTTCGATCGGCTTCTCGGTCGAGGGCGGCTTCGTGACCGCGGGGCACTGCGGCACCACCGGGACGCGGACATCGAACCCGAGCGGGACCGTCGCGGGCTCCAGCTTCCCCGGCAACGACTACGCGTGGGTCCGCGTGGACGCGGGCAACACCCCGCGCGGGCTGGTGAACCGCTACCCGGGCACCGTGCCGGTGGCGGGTTCGCAGGAGGCCGCGATCGGCGCGTCGGTCTGCCGTTCCGGTTCCACGACGGGCTGGCACTGCGGCACCATCCAGGAGAAGAACGCGTCGGTGAATTACCCGCAGGGCACCGTTTCCGGCCTCACCCGGACCAACGCCTGCGCCGAGCCGGGTGACTCCGGTGGTTCATGGCTCGCGGGCGACCAGGCGCAGGGCGTCACCTCCGGTGGTTCCGGCAACTGCAGCTCGGGCGGCACGTTCTACTTCCAGCCGATCTCGGAGATCCTGAGCGTCTACAGCCTGCGCCTGGTGACCTCGGGTTCGAACCCGCCGTCCAGCACGACGCCGACCACCACGACGTCGAACAACCCGCCCGGTGGAACCTGGGCCGTCGGCACCACCTACGCAGTCGGAGCGACGGTGACCTACGACAGTGTCACGTACCGGGCTCTGCAGGGTCACACCGCTCAGCCAGGTTGGGAGCCGCCCAACGTCCCAGCGCTCTGGGCGCGCGCCTGACCGCCTAGCCGTCCGGGCCACACGCAGGGGTGCGCCCGGGCCCGACCGCCCCCGACGTCGTCCGTGCGCCGGGGGCGGTCCCTCTTTGCCGGGGTTGTCGTGAGTGGTAAGGACGGTTCTAACCGTCCTTACCACTCACGAGGCTCCTCAGTGCAGGACCTTCAGTCCCACCACGCAGGCCACGATCCCCACGATCAGCAGAATCCTGGCCACCGAAACGGTTTCCGCGCCCGACCACATGCCGTAGGCGACGGTGAGCGAAGCCCCGATCCCGACCCAGACCGCGTAGGCGGTGCCGACCGGGAGATCCTTCATCGCGTAAGCGAGACCCACCATGCTGGCCACCAGCGTCACGCCGAAGAGCACCGACGGCACCGGCCGGGACAACCCTTCGGATTTGCCGAGGGCGGTGGCCCACACGGCTTCCAGCACACCCGAAACGATCAGGACAAGCCACGACATGACGCGCTCCCAGAGCGCCGTCTTGTCGCTGGCCGGGTACGGCACCCACTCGTCCGGGGACCTCGATCACGAGGTTCCACGACCAGGATGGCACATTGCCCGCGTGGAGCACCCTCGGGTTTGACGAGGGTCACCACGCGGGCGCGCCACTGTGGACGGTCAGGTGAGCACCTTGGGCGCCGACCAGGCGAGCAAACCCAGTTCCAGCACCGAAAACCCGATCAGCGCCCATGCGCTCGGCAGCCAGATCAGCGCGATCCCGACGAGGAGGATGGGCAGGACCAGCCCGGCGTAGGCGGCCAGGAACAGGGCCGCGAGGACTTCGCCGCGCGCCGGCGGTTCGGCGAGGGCGGCGACGGTGGCCACCGACGCGCGGAAGCCCAGTCCGACGCCGGCGCCCGCCACGATCCCGCCCGCGAGGAACAGCCACAAATGGGACGTCGTCACCGCGACCGGCAACGCCACCAGTCCGGTCACCATCAGCCCGAGGCCGAGTCGCAGCTGCGTTTTCCTGGCCAAACCGGCGAAGACCACCTGCGCCACGGCCGCCGCGACGAACACGGAGAACGACGCGAGACCGGCGAGCATCCGCGAACTCTCGTGCATGCCCTGCGCCAGCAACGTCGGCGTCAGCGCCATGAACAGCCCCGTGATCGCGAAGGCCGCGAAGGCGCCGATCGCCGCGCCGAAGAAGGCGGGCCGCGCGCCCGACGGCAGTGAGACACGCTGCGGCCGGTACGCGGGACGCTCTTCGGCACGTTCCACCGTCTCCGGTACGAGCGCGACGGCGATGGCCGCGGCGAGCAGCAGAACCAGGAAGAACACGAACGGCGTCGTGAGCGGCTCGGCCGAGTAGCTCGCGAACACCCCGCCGAACAACGGCCCGAGCGACAGTCCGCCCATGTTGACCACGGTCGCGATCAGCCCCGCGCGGCCGTGGTCCTCGCGCGGGCGGGCGACGGCGCGCAGTTCGGACAGGTGCGCGGTGGCGGTCGCGGTCAGCGCGCCGATCCCCGCGCCGCCGACGAGCCTGGCCAGGATCAGCCCAGGGACGTCCGGCCAAGCCAGGAAAAGCGTCGCGGAAAGCGCCTGGGTCAAGGTCGCGGCGAGGATCACCCGCCGTCGTCCCAGCCAGTCGCTGACATGGCCGGCGAGGTACAGGCTGCCCATCACGCCGACCGCGTAGGCGGCGAAGACGATGGTCACGACGTAGGTCGGGAAGCCGTCACGCTGCTGGTAGAGCACGTAGAGCGGGGTGGGGACGGTGGAGAAGGCCAGCGACGCGGCGTAGGCGGCCGCGATGACCCAAAAACCACGGCCGTGGCTGATCCGCCGGAGCGCGGGATGGGGGAGGGCGACGCTGTTCAGCATGTCTCCACTGTGAATCTTCGGATCATCCAAGTCCAACGAACAATGCTGGTCACAGTTATCCGGAACTGCGATAATCGACCGCCGTGGAGACCCGTCAGCTCGAATGCTTCGTCGCCGTCGCCGAGGAACTCAGTTTCACCCGCGCCGCTCAACGTCTGTACGCGGTGCAGTCCACCGTCTCCGCGACGATCCAGGCACTCGAAGGCGAACTGGGGGTCAGGCTGTTCGACCGCTCGACGCGAAGGGTCGAGCTCTCCCCGGCGGGCAAGGTGTTCCTGCCCGAGGCCAAGGCCGCACTGGAGGCTGTCGACAGGGCTCGCGAGGTGGTCGCCGACGCCTCCGCCGGGCTGCGCGGCAGTCTCCGCATCGGCACCTTGACCAGCGTCGGGGACCTCGATCTGCCCGATCTGCTCGGCGCGTTCCATCGGCGGTACCCACTGGTCGACCTGCACGTTTCGGTGTCGATCACCGGGTCGACCGGACTGGCCGAGGACCTGCGTCAGGGCAGGCTCGACATCGCCCTGCTCGGCCTGCCCGAATCCGATCTCGCCGGGCTCGACACCAAACTGCTCGGTTCGGCGCCGTTCGTCGTCGTGCTGCCTGACGGCCACCGGCTGAGCGACCGGCGGTCGCTGACCTTGGCGGACCTCGCGGGCGAGTCGTTCGTGGACAATCCGCGCGGCTTCGGCAACCGGGTCGCGCTCGATCGGGCGTTCGAGGCGCTCGGGGCACCGCGGCGGGTCATCGTCGAGGTCGCCGACCTGCGCGCCGTGCCCGCCTACGTGGCGGCGGGGCTCGGCGTCGCCGTCGTGCCCGATCTCCGGCTGCTGTCGGGAGTCCGGACGATCCCGCTCGACGAACCCGGCCTCGCCTGGCCGCTGACCATCGCGACCAGGGGCGAGCGCCCGCCCGGCCGGGCAGCCCGGCTGCTGCTCGACCTGATCGACGAAGGGGAGTTCTCCCTCGTGATCCCTGCCAGGACCTGACTTCAGCCCGCCAGCAGTGTGCGGGTCGTCCTGGCCACCAGGTCGATGGTGCGCGGCGGCGGCGCCTCGCCGCGGTCGAGATGTCTTCTCACCGCGGCGTAGGGGAGGTCCACGAGGGCCAGCATCAGTTCGTCGGTGCTCCGTCCGGTCAGCGGGCGCAGCCGCCGCAGGACCTTGGTGATCGCCGCGTCGAGGCGGTGGTTGGCCTCTTCGACGCGGGCGCGGTCTTCGGTGCTCCAGTCGTCGACGCCGAGCGCGCTTTCGCCTCCGTAGAGCAGTTTCCCCTCGGCGGGATGGGCGCGGCACCAGCGGACGACCTGTGCGGCGGCTTCGACGGCGGCTTCGGTGACCGGTTCCCCTTCGAGTGCTTCGAGGTAACCCTGCTGGAAACGGGTCAGGGTGCGATGCCAGACGGCGGCGAGCAGCGCCGGACGTCCGGGGAAGCGGTGGTAGATCGATCCACTCGGCGCGCCGACCTCACGGGCGACGGCCGACATGGTCACCCCGGCGACCCCTTCGGCGGCGAAGATCCGCACGGCGGCGTCGAGGAAGTCGTCGGCGGTGTGCCGCGGTGGCCGTCCCATTTTCAGAGACTATCCTCTACTATGGTTTTAGGGGAAGGTCTCTAGAACTGGGAGGCGCGATGCGCGTGTGGAACAGGCACTACCGGATCGTCGACGTGGCACAGGAACGCGCCGGCGCGTTGATCGACACATTGTCCTCGGACGGCGACCGGCTCTGGCCCGTCGGCGCCTGGCCGCCGATGCGGTTCGACCGGGCACTCGGGGTGGGAGCGGCCGGCGGGCACGGACCGGTGCGGTACCGCGTCGAGTCTTACGAACCCGGAAGGTCCGTGCGGTTCCGGTTCACCGCGCCGCGCGGCTTCGACGGGTTCCACGAATTCACCCTGCGTGCGACGGAAACCGGGAAGACCGAACTCGCGCACCTCATGGTGCTCCGGCTCCGGCATCCCGCTTGGATGACCTATCCGCTGCTGTGGCGGCCGTTGCACGACGCCCTGCTGGAGGATTGCCTGGACCGCGCCGAACGTGAACTCACCGGCACGGTCCGGACGCCCGCGCGATGGGGGCGTTACGTCCGGCTCTTGCGTAACCTGATCTCCGGCAAGAGACCTTTTCGCTTGAGCACGAACAAAGTGCCGCCGACGAGCACGACGGCGATCAGGTAACCCAGCGCCAACGACACGGCGCCACCGTTCGCGGGCGGGAGCAGAACGCCGAACACCGCGCTGACGACGGCGAGGATCCAGCGACCTCGGCCGGTCGTCAGGCTCACGGCCAGCAGCGCGACCGTCCACAAGAGATACCAGGGCTGCACGACCGGCCCGAGGACCAGCATCGCGGCGAAGGTCAGCCCAGCGCCATGGAGGGGGTGCAGCTTCTCGCGGTACGTGAGCCACAACAGCCTGGCGCCGACGGCGAGGCCGAGGATCGCGCCGACGATCGAGAAGACCTTGATCGCGCCGTCGGTCAGGTCCGCCCCGAAGATCTTGCCCACCCCGCCGACGAGGAAGCCGAGTTCGTTGGTGGGCGCCATCCAGCTGTGGACCTGCCCGGAAACCCCGGACAGCACGCGCACCCAGCCGAAACCGAGCCCGCTGCCGAGCGAGATCGCCACGGTGACCGCGGCGAATCCGGCGGGCAGCCCGAGCGCGACAGCCACCCGGCCCGCGGGCGTCGCCCGGCGGAACAGATCGACGCCGACGAACAGCAGACCCGCGACGGCCACGATCTTGATGTTCGCGGCCGCGCTCACCGCGATCACGCCCGCCGCGATCAGCGACGGCCGGGCCGCGCCGGTCTTCGCCGCGCCCATGAGGACGAGTTCCAGCCCGGCGACCATCAGCCCGACCATGAGCCCGTCGTTGTGCACGCCCGCCACGACGTGCCACAGTACGAGCGGGTTGAGCAGGGCCAGCCACAGCGCGATCGACGGTGAAACCCCGACGCGGCGGGCGAGCCGGGGGAGTGCCCACGCCATGAGCACGATCCCGATCAGGCCCAGCAGCCGGTGCAGCAGCACGGTCGGCACGAAGGCGTCCCCGGCAACGTGGGCGATCGTGCGGGCCAGCGCGACGAACGCGGGACCGTACGGCGCGGGCGTGTCCCGCCAGTAGTGGCTGACCGCCATCGTCACCGGCGAATCGGCGCCGAGCGCTTCCGCCGGCCCCACGAGATAGGTGTCGAATCCCTTGGCCGCGATCAGGCCTTGCGCCAGGTAACTGTTGATGTCGCCGCTGAACAGCGGGCGCGCGAACAGCAGTGGCGCGCACCACGAGACCGCGATCCAGTACAGCCGCCGCTCGGGCAGTCCGGCGGCGAGCCGTCCGATGCCCAGCCAGGACAGCACGAGGGTGGCCATCCCGGCGACGCCCAGGGCCACCACCAGCACCGAAGGGAGGCCGATCCCGGAGGTGACCAGCACCAGAACGGCGATTCCGAGGAAACCCGCCCAGTGCAACGCCGAGATGTTCAGCCCGGTCTTCTCCGGCGCGGGCAAGACGTTCTGCATGCGGTCAAACTACTCCAAGTGCGAGATCCGGTTCCGCCGATCGCAGGTGAAACCGGCATGCGCGCTTCGAAGCCGCGTTCGCCGGGTACTTGATGCGCTGGAGAGGCGGTGGTGGGTGTGAAGAAACGCTGGGTGCGTCTCGGGGTGTTCGCGCTGGTCGGGCTCCTTGTCATCGCCGCGGCACTGCAGATCACCGGGCTGCTGCCGAAGCTGGATCCGTTCGGGACGTCCACTGTGGACCGTTCGCAGCCCGCGGTGCTCCAGGCGGTCCGGGATCTGAGTCAGTATCACACGGCGGTCGGCGACTACCAGGTCGTCGTCGACATCGAGAAGGATGTCAAGTGGGTGCCCGCGAGTATCGCCGGGGAACGCACCCTGTTCGTCGCGGCGGGTTCTGTCGACGCGTACGTCGATTTCGGCCCGCTGCTGGAGAATTCGCTCACCGTCTCCGAAGACCGCCGATCGGTTGAGGTCCGGCTGCCCGAACCGAAGCTGGCGAAACCCAATCTGGACAACCAGCGCAGCTACGTCTTCGGCCAGGAGCGAGGTCTGATCGACCGGCTCGGCGCACTGGTGTCCGTGCAGGATCAGCGGCAGTTCTACCTCGCGGCGGAGAAACGGATCGGTGAGGCGGCGCAGCAATCCGGCCTGCTCGAACGCGCCAAGGCCAACACCAAGGCGATGCTCACGCAGATGCTGCGGGCGCTGGGCTTCGATGTGACCTTCCCGGCGGAACCGGCCACTTGACCCACTCGCCCGCTTTGTCCGGTGTTTCGGCTGGTGAGCGGCGTGGTACGGCTTCGGCATGAACGTAAACCCGGTGCCGGAGCGGATCGCGGAAGTCTGGGGAGAACGGACCCCGTACCCACGCGGGGACGCTTGGCCCCGCAGAGCGGACGTCCACCTCGAGGCGGGCGTCGGGGAATCCGACGTGGACCGCTGGGTCCAGTCGGCCTGCGTCCTGTGCAGCAACGGATGCGCGTGCGACATCGCGGTGAAGGACGGCCGGATGGTCGGCGTCCGCGGCCGCGAGACCGATCTGGTGAACCACGGCCGGATGGGTCCCAAGGGGCTCTACGGGTCGTGGCAGTGGAGCGGGAAGGACCGGTTGACCCGGCCGCTGATCCGTCGCGACGGTGAACTGGTGGAATCCGACTGGGACACCGCGATGGACCTGATCGTGCGACGCTCCCGGGAGCTGCTGGACGAGTCCGGGCCGCTGTCGCACGGTTTCTACACCAGCGGGCAGTTGTTCCTGGAGGAGTACTACACGCTCGGGGTGATCGGCAAAGCCGGTCTCGGCACACCGCATATGGACGGCAACACCCGGCTGTGCACGGCCACCTCCGCCGCCGCGATGAAGGAGAGCTTCGGCTCCGACGGCCAGCCCGGGACGTACGCCGACATCGACCACTGCGACGCGCTCTTCCTGTTCGGCCACAACATGGCCGAGACACAGACCGTGCTCTGGAGCCGTGTCCTCGACCGGCTCGCCGGGTCCGAGCCGCCCGTGGTCGTCGCCGTCGATCCCAGGCGGACGAAGGTCGCCGAGGCCGCGGAGGAGTCCGGTGGTCTCCATCTCGCTCCCTTGCCCGGCACCAACCAGGCGCTGATGAACGGCCTGGTCCGCGAGCTGATCGTGAACAAATGGATCGACGAGGACTACGTCGCCGCGCACACCCTCGGCTTCTCCGAACTCGAGAAGACCGTCGAGCCGTACACCCCCGGGCACGTCGGCGAGGTCTGCGGGATCGAACCGGACGCGCTGGTGCGGGCCGCGGAGATCTTCGGTACGTCCGAGCGGGTGCTGTCGACCGTGTTGCAGGGCTTCTACCAGTCGCATCAGGCCACCGCCGCGGCCTGTCAGGTCAACAACCTGCACCTGCTGCGGGGGGTGATCGGCAGGCCGGGCGGCGGCGTGCTGCAGATGAACGGTCAGCCCACCGCGCAGAACACGCGCGAATGCGGCGCCGACGGCGACCTTCCCGGATTTCGCAACTGGGAGAACCCCGAACACGTCCGGCAACTGGCCGAACTGTGGAACGTCGAGGAGATGACCATCCCGCACTGGTCGCCGCCGACGCACGCCATGCAGATCTGGCGGTACGCCGAGCAGGGCTCGATCCGGTTCCTCTGGATCTCGGCCACCAACCCGGCCGTCTCGATGCCGGAATTGCCGCGCATCCGGGAGATCCTCGGCAAGGAGGAGCTGTTCGTCGTGGTGCAGGACGGTTTCCACACCGAGACCGCAGAGTTCGCCGACGTCGTCCTCCCCGCCGCGCTCTGGGGCGAGAAACAGGGGACCTTCACCAACGCCAAC
This sequence comes from Amycolatopsis decaplanina DSM 44594, assembly GCF_000342005.1. Taxonomy (GTDB): domain Bacteria; phylum Actinomycetota; class Actinomycetes; order Mycobacteriales; family Pseudonocardiaceae; genus Amycolatopsis; species Amycolatopsis decaplanina. The sequence continues at coordinate 377,072 of NZ_AOHO01000068.1, read as the reverse complement.
CGCACGGTGCACCTTTCGGAGAAGGCGGTCGATCCGCCCGGCGAGGCCCGCGCCGATCTGGACATCTTCCTCGACTACGCGCGGCGGATGGACTTCCGTGACCGTGACGGCGATCCGCTGATCGGCTGGCGGACCCCCGAGGCCGCCTTCCGTGCCTGGCAGGAGTGCAGCCGGGGCCGGTTGTGCGACTACAGCGGGCTTTCGTACGACAAACTCCGTGGCGGCAGCGGGATCCAATGGCCTTGTGACCAGGAACGGCCGGACGGCACCGAACGGCTCTACACGGACGGCGTCTTCAGCACGAAGACCGACGCGTGCGAGGACTACGGCCACGACCTGCTCACCGGTGGGACGGTTTCGGCTCAGGAACACCAAGCCCTGCACCCGGACGGGCGCGCGTTCCTCAAGGCCGCGGAATACACGCCTCCGCCGGAGGAACCCGGCGAGCGGTATCCGTTCGTCTGCACGACCGGGCGCACGGTGTACCACTTCCACACGCGGACCAAGACCGGCCGCGCCCCGAAGCTCCGGCGGGCCGCGCCGGAACCCTGGGCGGAACTCGCCGCGGCCGACGCCGCGGAACTCGGGGTCACGGACGGAGACCTCGTCCGGGTGGAGTCCGTCAGGGGCGGTGTCGAGGTGCCGGTGCGGATCGGCCGCGTCCGTCCCGGCGTCGTGTTCCTGCCGTTCCACTACGGCTATTGGGACACGGGCGGGGAGGCCCGTCCTCGCGCCGCCAACGAATTGACCATGACCGAATGGGATCCGGTGTCCAAACAGCCGTTGTTCAAGATCGGTGCCGTCCGCGTCCGCGGGGTGGAGGGCTGACCCATGCATCTCGCCACCTATCTCGGGCTCCTGCACACTTCCCTGACCACGCTCGCCGGCGCCTTCCGGGAGGTCGGCCGAGGCCACGGTGAGGAGCCCGACGTCGAGCAGACGTGCCTGCTGCTCGCCGGGCGGATCGACCGGCAGACCGAGGCGCTCGCCCCGATCGTCGAGCGGTACGGCGAAGACCGCGAGCAGGAACCAGAACGGCTCCACGCCGTGGGCCTGGAAGGCACCCGCGGCGGCGGTGTCGGGCTGCTACGGGACCTGCAAGACCTCTATGCCCTCTCCTCGTTCACCGACATCACCTGGACCGTGGTCGGCCAGGCCGCCCAGGGACTGCGTGACCGGGAATTGCTCGACCTGGTCGAAGAACACGAACAGGAGACCGCGCGGCAACTGACCTGGCTCCGTACGCGGATGAAGCAAGCCGCTCCCCAGGCGCTCATCGCCGCCCGATGATTCCGCGTCCGTGCTGTGCTCACCGGGCCGGTCTTGACCGGGCGGGCTCGTGCTGGTGGGCTGGCGAGGTCGACTGGGAGGCACGATGGCGACGAAGCCGAAGGAAAGCCTGACCTACAGCGAGCCGATCGCCACCGGCGAGGTGACGATCGGCACCGCCCCCGAAGCGGTGTACCGGCTCGTCAGTGATCCGGTCGCGATGGCGGAGTGCACCGAGGAACTCCGCAAGGCACGCTGGATCCGCGGCGCGACCGAGGCGCGCGTCGGGAACTGGTTCGCCGGCAGCAACCGCAACGGACGGCGGCGCTGGGTGACCCACGCCGAGATCATCGAGGCCGAACCCGGACGCCGGTTCGCCTACCGGGTGCGCACGCCGTTCTTCGTGCCGATTTCCCGGTGGGAGTACGACATCACCCCCGACGGCGTTGGCAGCCGTCTCACCGTGACGAACTGGCTGCGGGTGCCCCCGTGGTTCGTCCCGATCGCCATCCTCATCACCGGCGAGCCCGACCGCGCCGGGACCAACCGGGCCAACATCGCCACCACGTTGCAGCGGGTGAAAGCCCGGCTCGAGGGCCGGGAATGGCGCAGGGAGGGCCGGTGGCAGGCCGAGGAGGTTTCGCGAAAGCCACTTTCGCGACGTTGAAGGTTGCGAGAGTAGCTTTCGCGACACGTGTCAGGTGGGCATCGCGGTCCAAGTGGCCTTTGCTCACTCGCTCCGGAAGTTCTGCATCCCCCGGTCCTCCAGTTTGCGCATCACCGGGCCGGACAGCAGTCCGTGCACGAACACCGACACCGCGATCGTCAGCGCCGTGACCCGCCACAGCGAGTCGGCCATCGGGAAATCGCCGTGCCCCAGCGCGTAGGACAGGTAGTAGAGACTGCCGATGCCGCGGATACCGAAGAACGCGATCGCCGTCGCCGCCGGACGAGTGGTGGCGCCACCGAGCAGGGCCAGTCCGCCGAACAACGGGCGGACGATGCCCACCGCCGCCACCGCCACCAGGACTTCGACGAGTCTCAGACCGGCCAGTAGCCCGTCTCCCAACGCGACGCCGAGACCGAGCAAGGCCAGCGCGACGAAGAGCCTTTCGAGCTGATCGCCGAATTCGTGCAGCACCCCGTGGTACTCGTGCGACCGCTCGCTGGCGCGGATGGTCGCGGCGGCGGTGAACACCGCGACGAAACCGATGCCGCCCAACCACTCGCAGAGCGCGAAGGGGAGGAACGCGATGGCCAGCACCACCAGCCCGTCGGAGTATTCGCCAAGGCGCAGCCTTTCGTGCCGCACCCGGAACATCAGCCAGGACAGCAACCGGCCACAGGCGAGGCCGATCAGTACGGCGATCGCGAGCGGGACGACGACCTCGGTCAGCAGCCAGGGCGCGGGAGACGGGCTCGCCGTTCCGGCCAGTGCGATGGCCAGCACCACGAACGGCATCGCCAGGCCGTCGTTGAGCCCGGCTTCCGAGGTCAGCGTGAACCTGATCTCGTTGTCCGAGCCTCGCCCGTCGTCCGTGTGCGGCGCGGGCACCTGGACGTCGCTCGCCAGTACCGGGTCGGTCGGCGACAGCACGGCACCCAGCAGCAGCGCTGCGGCGGGGGACAGGGCGAGCGCCCACCAGCCGAGCAGGGCGACCGCGCACACCGACAGCGGCAGCGCGATCGCCAGCAGCCGCCACGTCGAGTTCCACGCCCGCCAGCCGATCGACCGGTCGGATTTCAGCCCCGCGCCGACCAGTGACACCAGCACACCGAGTTCGGTGATCACTTCGACCGCGCCCACATGTGACCGCGGGTCGAGTACCCCCTGGCCATAGGGATGTCCGAAGGGGAGCAGCCCGAAAAGCAGCCCGCCCATCAGCAGGACCAGCGGCATCGACAGCACCCGTTCGTGCAACAGGTTCGGCAGCACGGCCGCGCACAGCGCCAGAACGCCCGCGCCGGCGAGCAAGATCTCCATTCGCGCGGAGTACCCGGCCTGATCGTCGGGCAACCGGGTGCGGTTCAGCCGCCGACTTCTGCTCCTCTGTGGACTGTCAGGCCGACGCCCGCGGCCAGCCGGTACGGCCGGGTGTCCACAATGGCCCCGAGCAACCGTCGCAGCCGGGAGACCTCGGCGCGGACGGTGACGAGGTGTTCGGCGTCGCCGTAGAGCGCCCGGCTGAGCGCCTCGGCCGAAAGCCCGCTCGGGCCCGCCGTGTCGAGGTGCACCAGGATCTCCGCGTGCCGGGGTGTCACGGTGCGGACCCAGCCGACGTCACCCGACGCCATCCGCAGCATCGGCGCGTGGCCGAGTTCGAGATCCAGCCGGACCCGGCGCGCGGTGTCGGCGGGGCGTACGAGCCAGCCTTCGGCCAGCCGTTCGGGCAGGCAGGCGCCGAGTCCTGGAACGGCGAGGATCTGCCCGTCCGCCGGCGCGGCGATCCGCGCGCCGGAGGCGACCCCGGCGGAGTGGGCCACCCAGCCGTCGTCGTCCACCAGCAGCACCGGGCCGCCCGCACCGGTCACCACCGGTTCGGCGGTGCGGCGCAATCGGTCGAGTCCCTGCTGGTGGTGCCGCCAGAGTTCGGATTCGACCAGCCGCCGCCCGGTCTCCACCAGCGCCCCGATCGCCGGGTGCAGGGTCAGCGCGGGACCGCTGACGTCGATCACGCCGAGCAGTTCGCCGGTGCGCGGATCATGCACCGGCGACGCGGTGCAGTACCAGGGATGCTGGCCCTGTTCGAAATGTTCCCCGGCGAGCAGTTCCACCGGCGCGGCCTCGGCGAGCGCGGTGCCGATCGCGTTGGTGCCGACCCTGGTCTCGGTCCAGTCGGCGCCTTCGGTGAAGCCCAGGGTGTCGGCCCGGCGCCGCACGGCGGGCGAACCCACCCGCCAGAGGATGATGCCCTCGGCGTCGGTCACCACCAGCAGCATGTTCGCGGTGTCGGCCGTCGCGCCGACCACCTGGCCGAGGTCTTCGATCACCCAGCGGAGCGGGGAGGTGCGGCGACGGCGGGCGACCTCGTCGAGCGGCACCGAATCCCGGGTGTTCACCCCGTCCGCGGCGAGCCCCAGGCTCAGCATCCGTGACCATGACCGCGAAACCAGCGGCCGCGGCCGGACACGCGGACGCCCGCCGCCGATCACGGCTTCGTGCATCCGGATCAGGTCCCGTGCGTGCATCGGCAGGTCGACGCCTGGGGGGACCGAGCTGTGCACGCCCACAGGTCACCTCCGCACCATCGCGTCGACTGAACAGCATAGGACCGCCGGACGAGGCGCGCCATGAGCCGAGGTGCAACACCCTGCAACCCTTGCCGCCGCATCCGCCGGCGGCGTGTGATCGGGGTAACAGCCGAACACCGAAGTTGGGGAGTGGCCATGACACAGACGGTGGACCGGATCGAGGCGACGGGCTCGCCGCAGGCTCGGGTTGACGCCTGGTTGAGCCGGTTCGAATCGGCCCTCGCCGCGCGCGATGTCGAAGCCGCCGCCGCGCTCTTCGCCGTCGACAGTTACTGGCGTGACCTGGTCGCCTTCACCTGGACGATCAAGACGGTCGAAGGCCGCGACGAGGTGGCCGGCCTGCTCGGCGCCTGCCTCGACCGGATCGAGCCGTCCGGATTCCGCACCACCGAGACACCGACCGAAGCCGACGGTGTGACAGAAGCGTGGCTGGAGTTCGAAACCGCGACCGGACGCGCGAAGGGGCACTTGAGGCTGAAGGACGAAGGCGCCTGGACGCTGCTGACGAGCCTGCGCGAGCTCAAAGGTTTCGAGGAACGCCGCAACGATCAGCGGCCGAAGGGCGTCGAGCACGGCATCGTCCGCGGCCGGAAGTCGTGGGCCGAGAAACGCGAGGAGGAACGGACCCGGCTCGGCTATGAGCAGCAGCCGTACGTCGTCGTCATCGGCGGCGGCCAGGGCGGGATCGCGCTCGGCGCCAGGCTGCGGCAGCTCGACGTGCCCACCCTGGTACTGGAACGCAACGAGCGGCCGGGCGACTCGTGGCGCAAGCGGTACAAGAACCTCTGCCTGCACGACCCGGTCTGGTACGACCACCTGCCCTACCTGCCGTTCCCGGACAACTGGCCGGTGTTCGCGCCCAAGGACAAGATCGCCGACTGGCTCGAGATGTACACGCGGCTCATGGAGGTCCCGTACTGGACCGGCACCGAGGTGACTTCCGCCTCCTGGGACGAGGAAAAGCGGCAGTGGCTGGTGACCGTCGTCCGCGAGGGCGAGGAACTGGTGCTCACGCCACGGCACGTCGTGTTCGCGACCGGGATGTCCGGCAAGCCGAATCTCCCGTCGTTCCCCGGAATGGACGTTTTCGAGGGCGATCAGCACCATTCGTCCCAGCACCCCGGCCCGGACTCCTACGGCGGCAAGAAGGCGGTCGTGGTCGGCTCCAACAACTCCGCGCACGACATCTGCGCGGCACTGTGGGAACACGGCGCCGACGTCACCATGGTGCAACGGTCCTCGACGCATGTGGTGAAGTCGGATTCGTTGATGGAGCTGGGACTCGGCGACCTGTACTCGGAACGCGCGGTGCGGGCGGGAATCACCACCGACAAGGCGGACATGATCTTCGCGTCGATCCCGTACCGGATCATGCCGCGGTTCCAGATCCCCGTGTACGACGCGATCCGTGAGCGGGACGCGGACTTCTACGCGCGGCTGGAAGCGGCCGGGTTCCGGCACGACTGGGGCGACGACGGCTCCGGCCTGTTCCTGAAGTACCTGCGGCGCGGCTCCGGCTACTACATCGACGTCGGCGCGTCGGAACTGGTCGCCGACGGGAAGATCAAGCTGGCCCACGGTCAAGTCGACCATCTGACCCGTGACGCGGTGGTGCTGGCCGACGGCACGGAACTGAAGGCGGACCTCGTCGTCTACGCCACCGGCTACGGCTCGATGAACGGCTGGGTCGCCGACCTCGTCGGGCAGGAGACCGCGGACCTCGTCGGCAAGTGCTGGGGCCTGGGCTCCGGGACGACGAAGGACCCCGGACCGTGGGAGGGGGAGCAGCGCAACATGTGGAAGCCCACGCGCAAGGAAGGCCTGTGGTTCCACGGCGGGAACCTGCACCAGTCGCGGCACTACTCCCTTTACCTCGCGCTGCAACTGAAAGCGCGCTACGAGGGCATCCCGACGCCGGTGTTCGGCGTGCAGGAGGTACACCACAAGTCGTGAGGGGCCCGGCACGGGTCAGCGCCAACTCGCGGATGCCGAGGAGTGTCACCGAGACTCGGCGCCGGGTACCGCCTCCAGACCCTGGGCGGTCCTGGCGCCGGGGGTACCGCCTCCGGACCCTGGGCGGTCGACGGCGCCGGGAACCGTCCCCAGACCCTGGGCGGTCCCGGCGTCGTATCCGTGTTCAGCGGGTCCCGGCCGCTTTCGCATAACGACGGGCCAGGACGGCGAAAGCCTCCCGCAGTTCGGGAGGCCCGACGACCTCGATGTCGGCGTCGAACCGGCCGATACTCGCCGCGAGCCCGGCCCACGACCACGACCCCAGCACCAGACGGCACCGATCCGGCCCGAGTTCTTCCACCACACCATCGCGGACGTAGTGGGACACCGTGGCCGCGGGGAGATCGAGGACGACCTCCCCGCGGCATGACCACTCGCCGGACTCGGACGAGCCACGGAACCGGCTCGCGACGAAGGTGGCGACATCGGGGGCCGGCAGTTCACGCGGCGTGAACCGCGGACCGGCCGGTGTGCGAGGGGAGATCCGGTCGGCCCGGAAGGTGCGCCAGTCCGCGCGATCGAGGTCCCAGGCGACGAGATACCAGCGGCCGTGCCAGGTGACGAGGTGATGCGGTTCCACCCGGCGCGGCGGGAAAGCTCCGGCGTAGTCGAACCGCAGGATCTCGCGGGCGTGCACGGCCGCGCCGAGCGCGAGCAGGACGTCGCCGTCGACGCGGGGATCCGCTCGGCTCGCGGGCGATTCCACGGCGGTGACCCGCAGCGTGTCGATCCGGCGCCGCAGTCGCGAGGGCATCACCTGCCGGACGGTGTGCAGCGCCCGCATCGCCGCCTCCTCGATCCCCGCGCCGCTGGTGGTGGCGATCTGGAGCGCGACCGCCAGCGCGACCGCCTGGTCGTCGTCGAACAGCAGCGGCGGCAGTTCGGACCCGGCGTCGAGCCGGTACCCGCCGTCGGGACCCTTGATGGTCGCGATGGGGTACCCGAGTTCGCGAAGCCTGTCGACGTCGCGCCGCACCGTGCGTGGGCTGATGTCCAGCCGCTCGGCCAGCAGCGCTCCCGGCCAGTCGCGGCGGGCCTGCAGCAACGAGAGCATCGACAGCAGGCGCGCGGAGGTCTTCGGCATGTTTTCCATGATGCCCCGAGTAGCGGCCACAACCTGTCCTCTACCCCTGCGAAGGTCGTCGTGTGCCAGAAAACGACAACACGGAGGGCCCGATGATTGCCACCATCCTCGACGCCGAGCGCGCCGATCTGCTCGAAGCCCTCGACACCATCCGCGCGGCGCTGACCGCCACCGTCCAGGGGCTCACGGACGAGCAGCTCGACGCGCATCCGACGGTCAGCGAGCTGAGCCTCGGAGGACTGATCAAACACGTCACCTCGATCGAGGAGATGTGGCTGCGTTTCGTGGTCGAAGGCCCGTCCGCGATGGCCTACGACCTGCCGGAAGGCGTCACCTGGGCCGACATCGGCGCCGGGACCGCCCGCGAGTTCCCGCAGTGGGCGATCGACCACCAGAACAACTTCAGGATGCTGCCCGGCGACACCCTGGCTGGGATCCTCGCGCGATACGAGCAGGTGGCCGCGAGGACGAAGGAGATCGTCTCGTCGATTCCGGACCTGTCGGCCACGCATCCGCTGCCGGAGGCGCCCTGGAACCCGCCGGGCGCGGTGCGCAGCGTGCGCCGGGTGCTGGCGCACGTCATCGCCGAGACCGCGCAGCACGCCGGCCACGCCGACATCCTGCGCGAGAGCATCGACGGCCAGAAGTCGACCTGAGCCTCGTACCTCTCGTGAGTGGTAAGGACGGTTCTGGCGGACCGGTGTTTGCTTGCCTGCCGGACCTGACCCCGTCTTGGTGCCGCGGTGTCGGCCGCCGGGTTTGGGTTGCAGAGACATGATCAACGGAGGATGGGGGACGTTGGGTGTCCTAATTCCTTCATGGACGGTCCCGATACCCGCTGGGATCGTCGCCCTCGTGCAGGTCGGCAAGTACATGATGGCCCCCTTCCTTGCGCCTGGCGCAAGGAAGGGGGCCATCATGTACCGCGCGCGGCCTTCGCGCGGGACCGCTGTGACTGCTGGTGTGTCTGGGGCCGCAGATGCCGTTCGGGTGTCCGCGACTCGACACCTTTGTCTCACCCCTCAATAGAACCGCCCTTACCCACGGGACCAGCCCCGATGTCGACCCGGGGTGGTGTCCTGAAGGGTCCCTTTGAGACGTTCATCGTCCCAAGGGTGGCCTTCAGGACATTTCCGTAAGGCCGGCGCGAGGGCGTGGGGCCGCCCCATACCTGTCCGCGGTCATCCGATCATCCGAACCTAAGCTCGCTCACAGCTTCCTGCCGTAGGGTCCCCGTCCGTCGGCGGCCGGTGATCATGGTGGTGGTTGTGTGCGGGAGACGGAGCGGCGGTTCCGCCCGGAGATCCAGGGATTGCGGGCGCTGGCGTGTGTGCTGGTGGTCGTCTACCACGTGTGGCTCGGCCGGATTTCCGGCGGCGTCGACGCGTTCTTCCTGATCTCCGGGTTCCTCGTCACCGGTCAGCTCTACCGCGCGGCGGCGCGCGGGAAGATCGAGTACCGGCCGATGTGGGGCCGGATGATCAAACGGCTGTTCCCGGCCGCGCTCACCGTGCTGCTGCTGATCGTCGCGGTGAGCATGGTGCTGTTGCCGCAGAACCGCTGGTTCCAGACGATCAAGGAGGTCGTCGCCTCCGCCCTGTACCTGGAGAACTGGCAGCTGGCGGCGGATTCCACCGACTACTTCGCGCAGCACGACTCGGCCAGCGTGGTCCAGCATTTCTGGTCGCTGTCGATCCAGGGGCAGTTCTACGTGGTCTGGCCGCTGCTGGTCGGCCTGGTGCTGCTGATCGCCAAGAAGGCGGGCCGGAACGTCCGGCCGATGCTTCTCGGCGTTCTCGGCGCGGTGTTCGCGGTGTCGCTGGCCTACTCGGTGTGGCTGACCGCGGTCGATCAGCCGCTGGCGTACTTCGATTCGTTGACGCGGGTGTGGGAGTTCGCGCTCGGGGGTCTGCTCGCCTTGCTCCTCGACCGGGTTCCGGTGCCCCGGCCGGCGCGTGTCGTGTTCGGCTGGGCCGGGGTCGCCGGGCTCGTGTCCTGCGGGCTGGTCCTCCAGGTCGGGGCGGTCTTTCCCGGCTATCTCGCGCTGTGGCCGACACTGTCGGCGGCGCTGGTGATCCTCGCGGGCGACACCGCGTTCTCCGGCGGCGCGGATCGCTTCCTCGGCAGCCGTCCGCTGAAGTACCTGGGCGACCTCAGCTACGCGCTCTACCTCTGGCACTGGCCGGTCCTGGTGTTCTACCTCGTCGCCCGTGACCGGGAAGAGGTCGGCCTGCGCGGCGGCGCGGTGATCATCGCGCTGGCGTTCGTTCTCGCGGTGCTGACCCATCACCTGGTCGAGAAGCCGATCCGCGTGTCCGCGATCGGCGTGAAGAACCGTTGGGGCGCCTACCGGTTCGGAGTCGCGACGCTCGCGGCCGTGCTCGCCGCGACAGGCGCCTGGCAGTGGGTGAGCGTGAGCCAGGCGGAAAACTACGCGATCGCGGTCGACGATCCCGACCACCCCGGCGCGCTCGCGCACACCGAAGGGTTCACCTACTGGGGCGCCGCCGACGCCGCGCTCGTCCCGTCGTTCGTCGCGGTGTCCGAAGACTGGGCAGGGATCGACCCGGCCCGGTGCGGCATGTCCCCGCGCAACGACGGCCTCGAGGTCTGCACCTCGCAGACCTCGGGGCATCCCGCCCGCCGGATCGTGGTCGCCGGCGACTCGCACGCCGGGCAGTTCCTCGGCGCCCTGCTCCCGGTCGCCGAAAAGAAGAACTGGGAAGTGACGTCGATCCTGCGTGGCGGCTGCCCCTTCTCCACCGACTCCGACGCGGTGCCGGGCGATCAGTCCTGCGTCGACTGGAACACCGCCGTGGTGGACGAGATCGTCACCACCCGGCCGGACGCGGTACTGACCATCGGCACCAGGGACGTCAAGCCAGGTGTCGAGGAACGGGTTCCCGCCGGCTACATCGCCCAGTGGCGGAAGGTCGACGAAGCGGGCGTCCCGGTGCTGGCGGTGCGGGACAACCCGCGCTTCGGCCAGTCGCCGTCGGCGTGTGTCGAGAGCCGCGGAGCGGAGGCGCCCGAGTGCGCCACGCCCCGCTACGACCTCTACGCCGCCGAGCCGCCCTATGCGGCGCTGCCGGATCTCCCGCCGAACGTGCGGTTCCTCGATTTCAGCGACTACTTCTGCACGGCCGAGGTCTGCCCGCCGGTGATCGGCAACGTGCTCGTCTACCTCGACGACAACCACGTCAGCGGTACCTACATGTCGACGATGTCGGCCATCGCGGAGAAGGCGATCACCGAGGCGCTCGGCTGGGCGGACGACCACGTGGAGGAGCCGCCGCCGGGCGGGTGATCCAGACAACAAATCGCCGCTGAATTGCAGCATGCTGCACTGACTCGATGGTCTGCCAATATTTTGCGCAACGATTCGTCCTTATTGGCGCATCAAAACGGCGGATATCGTCGTCGGCATGAAGATCGTCGTCCATCAGGGCTCGTATGCCGAGCTGCCGTCCGCCGTCGCGGCATCGGGCGCCGATCTCGTGATCGCCGCCGAGATGATCACCACCGGCTACCACATCGGCGCCCGCTCCCACGAGCTCGCCGAACCGGCCGACGGTCCGACGGCGGCCCGGATGTCCGTGCTGGCAAGGGAAACCGGCGTCGCACTGGTTTACGGATACCCCGAGTCCGACGGTGGCCGCGTGTACAACAGCGTCCAGCTGATCGGCCCCGGCGGACAGCGTCTGGCGAACTACCGCAAGACGCATCTGTTCGGCGACATCGACCGCGACTGGTTCGAGCCGGGCACCGAGGCGGTCGTGCAGGCCGAGCTCGACGGCCTCCGGATCGGCCTGCTGATCTGCTACGACGTCGAGTTCCCCGAACTGGTGCGGGCGCACGCGCTGGCGGGGACCGAACTGCTCGTGGTGCCGACCGCGCTGATGAGCCCGTACGAATTGGTCGCCGACACGCTGGTGCCCGCCCGCGCCTACGAAAGCCAGCTGTTCGTCGCCTACGCGAACCGCTGCGACACCGAACAGGAACTGACCTACTGCGGCCGATCCTGCGTCGTCGCCCCGACCGGCGAAGTGCTCGCCCGCGCGGGCGCCGGTCCGGAGCTGATCAGCGCCGAAGTCACCCGTGACGCGCTCGTCGCGTCGCGGCTGGAGAACACCCACCTGGCCGACCGACGGCCCGATCTGTACCGAGGACTTTCCGCATGACCTCCGCTCTCCCGACCGCGATCCACCACGACGAACCGGCGGGCCGTCCGATCACCATGTTCGGCCCCGATTTCCCGTTCGCCTACGACGATTTCCTCGCGCACCCCGCTGGGCTCGGCTCCCTTCCGGCCGATCGCCACGGCACCGAGGTGGCGGTGATCGGCGGCGGCCTCTCGGGCATCGTCACCGCGTACGAGCTGATGAAACTCGGTCTGCGTCCGGTCGTGTACGAGATCGCCGAGATCGGCGGCCGCCTGCGCACGGTGAACTTCCCCGGCTGCCCGGACGACGTCGTCGCGGAGATGGGCGCGATGCGCTTCCCGCCGGCGTCGACCGCGCTCTTCCACTACATCGACAAGGTCGGCTTGGAGACGACGCCCTTCCCGAACCCGCTGGCGCCGGGCACGCCGAGCACCGTCGTCGACCTCAAGGGGGAGAGCCACTACGCGCGGACGGCGGACGAACTTCCCGCCGTCTTCGGCAAGGTCGCGGCCGCCTGGGACAGCACGCTGTCCGAGCAGGCCGCGTTCACCGAGATGCAGAAGGCGATCCGCGACCGCGACGTGAAGACGATCAAGCGGCTGTGGAACGAACTCGTGCCGCGGCTGGACAACCAGACCTTCTACGGCTTCCTTTGCGACTCGCCCGCGTTCGCCTCCTTCCGCGACCGCGAGATCTTCGGACAGGTCGGCTTCGGGACCGGCGGCTGGGACACCGACTTCCCGAACTCCATCCTGGAGATCCTGCGGGTGGTCTACACCGGAGCGGACGACGAGCACCGCAGCATCGTCGGCGGCAGCAGGCAGCTTCCGTCGCGGTTGTGGGAACACGCGCCCGAGGACATCGCGTTCTGGCCCGCGGGAACGAGTTTGAGCTCGCTCCACGGCGGAAGCCCGAACCCCGGCGTCGCCCGGCTGCACCGCACCGCGCCGAACAACATCACGGTGACCGACACCGAAGGCCGCATTCGCACCTATCCGGCGGCGGTGTTCACCGCGCAGAGCTGGATGCTGCTGTCGAAGATCGAATGCGACGAGGCGCTGTTCCCGATCGATCACTGGACGGCGATCGAGCGTACGCACTACATGGAGTCCTCGAAGGTCTTCGTCCCGGTCGACCGGCCCTTCTGGCTGGACAAGGACCCGGAGACCGGCCGCGACACGATGAGCATGACGCTGACCGACCGCATGCCGCGCGGCACCTACCTGCTCGGCGACGACCCGGACGCGCCCGCGGTGATCTGCCTGTCCTACACCTGGGCCGACGATTCGCTGAAATGGCTGCCGCTTTCGGTCTCCGAGCGGGTCGAGGTGATGCTGCAGTCGCTGCGGGAGATCTATCCGGGCGTCGACGTCCGGCGGCACATCATCGGCGATCCGGTGACCGTGTCCTGGGAGGCCGAACCGCATTTCATGGGCGCGTTCAAGGCCAACCTGCCCGGTCACTACCGCTACCAGCACCGGCTGTTCACCCATTTCAAGCAGGACGGGCTCGAGGAGCGTCACCGCGGTCTCTTCCTCGCGGGCGACGACGTCTCATGGACGGCGGGCTGGGCCGAAGGCGCCGTCCATACGGCGCTCAACGCGGTGTGGGGCGTCCTGCACCACTTCGGCGGTGAGACGGATCCGGCGAACCCGGGACCGGGCGACGTCTATGACGAGATCGCGCCTGTCGAACTGCCGGACTGAGCGCGGCGGTTCACCAGCCGGGTCGTGCCCGCCGCGAGGAGAGCGCCGAGGACCGCGCCGATGGTGTTCATCAGCCAGTCGTTGGTGTCGCAGGCCCGGCCGATCGCGGGCACGAGCGCCTGCAGGGTCTCGACCACCGCGGACAGCGCCGAGCCCGCCGCGAGCATCGTCAGCGGGCGCAGGGACGCCAGCGCGGCGAAGCAGACCGGAGGCAGGAACAGCGCGACGTTGGCCAGGAGTTCCACCGCGCCGAGCGTCGGCAAGGAGAACTGGACGGTGCACAGGACCTCGTCGATCGCCCGGCCGGTGGGGACCAGCGTCAAGGCGATGACCGGCACCAGGGACATCCCGGCGAGCGCCCACAGGATCCGCCGCCTGTCCGCGAACAGGCGACCCAGGACGGCGCAGACGAGCGCGACCAGGAGGATCGCCACCGGCACGAGGGCGGAGTGGTCGAGCAGGAAGTTCGTGATCATGGCGGGCCGATCCTACGAGGACATCCGCGCAGCGGGTGAACTCGACCTCCGCGTGTGTCACGGCAGCGCGGCGGGCGACTCGGCCTCCGGGATGAGCAGCCGCGGCGTTCCGGTGCCGTCGGCGGCAACGGCCCAGACGTCGGAATGGCCTTGCGTGCGGGGAAGGGCGTAGGCGACGGTGCGGTCGTCGAGCCAGGCGGGCTGGTCGTCGACGTTCCGGGTCTCGGCCAGCGGCGTCACGGTGCCGCTCGCGAGGTCGAGCACCGAGACCCGCCAGCCCTTGGCGGGATCGCCGTCGATGGCGGCCTTGTAGGCGATGCGGGTCTCGTCGGGGGAGAGGGACGGGCATTCGACGTTGTCCCGCAGCGTCCTCACGGTCCGGGCCTTCGAGTCGCCTTCGACGAGGTACCGGTGGGAGCCGGTCGACATGGTGGCGTAGAACCGGTTCGGCTGCCGGGTGAAGGTGACGCCCCAGAAGTTGAAGTCGGCCACCTTGTACGGCTTCCCGTCCACGGTCGCGGCGAAGTCCTCGAGCGTGCCCTCGACGTCGCCGGTGGCGAGGTCGAGGGTGCCGGCGCGGGTGGAGAACCGGCCGCCGTTGTAGGAGTCGCCGGTGACGAACACCGTCCACGCCAGCCGCCGCCCGTCGGACGAAACCCGCGCCCGGTTGGGCAGCCCGACCAGCGGGATCTCCTGCGTCACCGCGAGGCGGCTGTCGAGCACGGCCAGCTGGTAGGTGGTCAGCCCGGTCTCCGGGCGCAGGCAGATCCCGGTGCCGCCCGCCGCGTAGACCCGGCTGCACGACACGGTCGACACCGCCCGTGCTCCGCCGGGATCGGCCGCGCTGACACTGGACACGTGCCCGCGGTCGGCGTCGGCGGTGCTGCGGAACAGCAACCGCGGGCCTTCGAGGGTGACGGCGTCGCTGCTACCCGCCGACGCGGTGTCCTGGTTGCGCGCGCCCGCCACCCCGACGTAGATCACGGCGGCCGCGGCCAGCGTGAGTACTCCGGTGACGGCGATCAGGACGCGGGTGCGGGTGTTCACGGTCGTGCCTTCCTGAGGGGTGCCAAGAGAACGAAGGTGGCGGTGACGGCGGCGAGCACCGTCCCGGCGGCGATGGCGATCGCCGTGGTCGCACCCCAGAACTGCCAAGAGAGTCCGAAAAGGACGGACGAGACGAAGTAGGCGAGCGCCTGTCCGCTCTGCACGATCGCGATACCGGTGGTGCGCAACGCCTCGGGCAGCAACGGTCCGGCCAGCGCCATCAGCACGCCGTCGGTCGCCGCGTAGAACACGCCGTACAGGCCGAGGGTGAGCACGAACAGCGTCCAGCCGGTCAACGGGCTGAGCAACAGCAGGTAGACGGCGACCAGCGCGCCGTAACCGCCGAGCATCACCGGCAGCCTGCCGATCCGGTCGGCCAGCGCGCCGAGCGGCGCGGCCAGCAGCAGGTAGCCCAGATTCGTCCCGACCGCCAGCAGCGGGAACCAGCCGGTCGCGATGTCCTCCTTGTCCTGCAACAGGAGGTACACGAACCCGTCGCCGATGGTGGCCAGGCCCAGAACGCACGCGGCGATCAGCAACCGCCGCACGCCGGCGCCCCGCAGGAGCCTCGCCGCCGCCCGCAACGACACGGTGCCAGACGGCGGCTTGGGCGCGCGGTGATCGCGGACGAACAACACCAGCAGCAGTACCCCGGCCGCGGCGATGCAGAAGCTGGTCACGAAGACCGCGTCGAACCCCTCCATCCCGGTCGCCGAGCCCGCCACGGCCAGCACCGCGACCGCGGCGAGCGGGCCGAGGAACGCGCCGACGCTGTCCATCGCCCGGTGCACCCCGAACGCGCGGCCCAGCATGTGCTCGGGGGCCGACAAGGTGATCAGCGCGTCGCGAGGGGCGGTCCGCAGTCCCTTGCCCGTCCGGTCCGCGGTCAGCACCACGCCGATCGCGGCCGCCGACGACCCCGCCGCCACGAGCCCGAGTTTCGCCACCGCCGACATCGCGTAGCCCAGCCCGGCGACGGCCTTGCGCCGCCGAATCCGGTCCGCGACGTAGCCGCCGACCAGGCGCAGCAGCGCGGTCGCGCCGGTGTAGAGGCCATCCACCACGCCGTATGCCGCCGGGCCGAGATGCAGCCCCAGCACCAGGTACACCGGCAGCACCGCCGTCACCATCTCCGAGGAGACGTCCGTGACGAGGCTGACGGTGCCCAAGGCGAAGACGTTCCCGCCCAGCAGCGCGAAGGACTTCTTGGACATGCCGCCGGGATGCTCCCGGCGGCCGATCGTGGACAGGTACACCCGCGGAACCACCCTTCCCCACCCGCGGGCGCGTCCACAGTGGACACGCCCGCGGGATTCACCCGATTACTGCCACACGCTCGTGATCGGCGACTTGCCGGCCGCGTTGGCGATGCCCGGCAGGCCGAACGCCGCCTCGATCGTGCGGAGGATCGAATAGTGGTTGATGGATTCGCTGTAGCTGCCCGGCTTCACGTGGGCGCCGACGAACGTGGTGAAGATCTGGTTCACCGACGTCCCGCTGTCCTCGTCGAAATTGACGATCAGCAGACTGTTGTGCGTCTTGGCCCACTGCGCGTAGGCGTCGAGGTTGTTCTTCAGCCATTTGTCGCCGGTGTCGACGGAGCAGTCGTGCATGTCGCTGCACAGGTCCGGGGTCACGAAAGCGACGTGCGGCAGCTTGGTGAAGTCGCTCGGGAACGACGAGAACCTTTTGTTCGCCGACGACGGCACATTGCTGAAGCTGACCCAGCTGTTGTGCTTGCGGGCGTATTTGCCGTTCGTGCAACCGGTGTAGCCGTCGGAAGGCATGCTCTCCGCGTAGCCGACGAACTTCTTGCCGATCCCCGCCAGCTGGGAAGCGATGTTCTCCTTGTTCCCGAGATCCTGGCATTTGTTGCTGTCGACACCGTGTGTCGAGCCCGCGAACTGGGCGATGTAGTTCGGCTGGCTCGGGTGCGTCGTCCCGTACGCCTTGGTGAACTTGGCACCCTGCGAGGCGAGCTTGTTGAAGTACGGCGCCTTGGAGCTGCCGCTGATCGCCTTGTAGTCCTTGTTTTCGAACATCACGAGGACGATGTGGTCGAACGCGGGCACTTTCGCCGCGGCGGGCTCTATCGCGGCGGCGGGAGTGCCCTGATGGGACACCACCAGTGCCGTGGCCAAACCGGTCGCGGCCACGGCCGCGACCGCGATCCGTTTCCAAAACATTGAAACCTCCTGGGAAAAAGGTTGAAACTTTGACGACCAACCGTCGGGTTCAGCGGCGCTCCGCGGGCGTCGGCAGGGGCGAGACATCAGATGTCTCAGCTGCATTTAAACGGCAGGGAAGTCCTCAGCCCATCAAGGTCGCCTGACTGGAGTAATCGATGGACGGAGAACGCCCCAAAACCGGCATTGCTTGGCATGAAACCATGTAACCTGCCGTTCACCTTGTGTTCTGGGACGTGAACCGATGTACTTATGGCAACTTGCTGATTCAGCCGGGTGACAGTGGCCTCGCCAATGCATCGGCTCCATGGTGTACTCATCCGACCATTGGTTAAACTGGTCGGCGTGAAGCCCCTTTCGCCGAGACCGGCCGGATACACGATCGAAGAACTTTCCACGATCGTCGGCATGTCGGCGCGCAATATCCGGGCCCATCAGACGAGGGGATTGCTCGCCCCGCCGGTCCGGCACGGCAGGTCCGCCTACTACGGCCCGGCTCATCTGCGGCGCCTGCGGCGCATCACGATGCTGCAGAAACAGGGCTTCAACCTCGTGTCCATCGCCGCGATGCTCGGAACGACCACAGTGGACGGCGCCGAACGGCTGGACGCGGTGATGGCCGACCTCGCCCGCGACCAGCCCGCCGTCGCCCGGTGCCTGGAACGGCACGGCGTGCTCGGGAAGGACGACGCGGGAGCGCCGGCCGTCGTGCGCCCGTCCGTCTCGCGCGCGGTGGTGGAGCTCGCCGGGGCAGGCGTCCCGCCCGCCGCGGCCTTGCGGTTCCTCGGGCAGTTCATGGATCGGGTCGCACCGCTGGCCGGTGAACAGCTGGCCGCGCTCAAAGCCCAGACCGGAGGCGTCTCGGCAGCTCCGCGGGCCTGTTTCGCCGAGCTTCTTGTAAGCGCTTTCAGAGCGACCGTGGAAAATGCCGCCGAAGTCACTTTCGCAGACGCGGAGCCAGGGACGCGGCCGCCGAGGTAGCCGCCGCCGTCGCCGCGTCGAGGCCCGTGCCGTCGGCGAAAGCGGACAGTATGACCACGATGTAGCGGTCGCCTTCACCGACGAGTCCGGTCTGTACGCGAGTCCGCCGAGCCGCGTCCGGCCGCCCAGCCGTGCTTCACGACCCACGGCCGGTCGGCAGGCCGAGGATGTGGCGGTACACCGCGGCGATCACCAGGAAGGCGATCAGGATCGTCGCGCGAAGGCGCTGTCGCCGGTGCGCGCGGGAGACGGCGATCGGCCTGGTTCGTTCGTCGAATATGACGCAGATGTCCGGAGACGCTCATCGTTGCCCCGTCCTGTTCCTGTCATGACTCTGTAGCGGGAGGGAGACGGTGGCCCCCGTGCTCGGCGGTGCCGGGGGCCACCGCCTGGTCAGGAACGCTGCGCGATGATCTGATCGACCAGGGTGCCGTCGGCGCTGATCGCGCGAACGTCCATTTTGGGCGGTGTGGTGCCCGTGCCCGCGATGACGTCGACCGCGACCAGGCTGTAGCCGCGGAACCGGACACGGGACCAGGTGACCTTCTTGGTGCGGTCCTGGCCGTCCCGTTCCGAGTACTTCATCGGGACCGGGGAGTCGTTACTGGTCTCGTGACCCAGATAGGTGTCGGGCGCCGGGAACTCGGAGACGCTGCCGCCACCGCCGCCCGCGGTGATGTAGGTCGTCCCGTCCTTGACCGGGTCGGTGGTCCCTCGCGACGGCACCTTCTTGACGGCCTTGCCTGCCCGGATGGGGTCGGTGCGCTCGTAGATGTGGTTGTGGCCGTTGAGCACCAGGTCGACCTGGTACTTGTCGAACAGCGGAGCCCAGTCCTTCTGCGCGCCGAGTTCGGCGCCGTTGGAATGACAGGTGGAGTATGTGCATTGGTGGCAGTAGACGACGATGAAGTCGATCGTGGGATCGGCGCGGAAGGCGGCGAGCGTCTTGCCGAGCCATTTGAGCTGCTTGCCCTTGGTGTAGTCCAGATTGGACGGACTGTTGTAGCAGACGTCGTTGCCGTCCAGGCTGATCAGGCCGACGTTCTGGTAGCGCCACGAGTAGATGCAGGTGGAGCCGTTCCACGCGTTGTCCGGCATGGTGAAGCGCGCCCGCACGCCGCCGTAGCCGTCCTCGGAGTACCAGCCCTCCATTTCGTGGTTGCCGAGCGCCATCATCCACGGGATCCCGGCGGTGACCGGCTCGTTCTGCACGAAGAAGGAATCCCAGAGCCGCGCGTCGTACTGGTCCTCCTCCGGGTGTCCTCCCTCGCCTTCGAGGGCGTAGCTCAAGTCGCCCATGGCGAGGTGGAAGGCCGGGTCGAGGCCGGCGATCAGGCTGCTGGTCGCGACGGCGTTGTAGCCGACGCCCTGGTCGCCGAAAGCGGTGAAGGAGAACGTGCCGTCGCCGCCCGGGGCGGGAGCGGTGCGGAAACTCGCCATTTCGCCGAGCCTGGCGGCGGGGTCGTAGCCCTCGTGGCCGACGACGTAGTAGTACGTGGTGTTGGGCAGGAGGCGGTCGATCCGGGCGTGGAGGTAGTACTGGGTGATCGATTTCGGGCTGTTCGGCGGGACCTCCTCGACCGGGTGCTGCCAGGACATCTGGCTGGTCAGCGCCCGGACCTCGGCCGGGATGGGCGGACTGAAGTCGCCGGGCACCGTGCCGATCCGGACGAACGGAGCGGTCACCGCCGCGGGCACCTGCCAGGAGACCACGACCTGCTGGGACGGGTCCGACCCGTAGGCGATGTGCCGCCCGAACGGGCGCAGCGCCGAACCCGCGACCTTGTCGGCGTTGAGCAGTACGGTCGGACCGGGGGAGGCCGCGGCCGCGCCCGGGAGCAGGACACCGCCGGCGGCGAGTGCCGCGCCGCTCACCGCGCCCACCCGGAACAGGGTCCGCCGCGAGTACTGATTGACGAACTTGTCGTGCTTCTCGGCCAGGCTGAGCCGACGATAGGCTTGGGACCTGCTGTTTCGGGGAGTTTCGGCCATGAAACCGAAGTTAAGAAGGCTTCTTAACTAAGTCAAGAGGTGGATGCGTCTTCGGGGACCGCCTGCACCGAACCGTGCAAGTGACTTCGGTCATAGGAGACGATATGTCCGACTTGTGAGGGTCCAGGACGGTTCTCTTGAGAGGTAAGGCAAACGTGGCGTGTCCTGGTGGCGGGCCTCGTGAGTGGTAAGGACGGTTCTAACCGTCCTTACCACTCACGAGCCCCCGCACGTACTGGCCGACCACCTGGGCCCCATGCGCCCCGCCGCCAACGTCGCGAAAGCCACTTTCAGGACATCCAACGTCGCGAAAGTGGCTTTCGCGACACGCCCCGACAGCACGCCACTTGCCGTACCCCTCAATAACCGTCCTGAACATTCACGAGACCGGTCCCGTAGGTCACACCAGTTCGGAGGAGACGACCGAGGTCAGGCCGCGCAGCCTGTCCAGCAGCGGCTCGACCTCGTCCGCGTCGATCAGGACGGCGCAGGTCATGGTGCTTTCCCGGACGCCGTCGCGGACGTCGACGGACAGGTCGTGGACCAGGCAGCCGAGCGCCTCGAGCAGGCCGGGGATCTGTTCGACGCCGCCGACGAAGTAGGTGGCGATCCGGCGGCGGACCAGCATGGACGAACGCGGGGCTGGAATCTGGAAAGAGGTGATCGACATCGTGGTCTCCGAAGGCGGGAAACGTACAGGCCATGGAGGGCCAGGTCCCGGGGGATGCCCCGTGTCGAGGGGTCGCCGGAATGCGCGCCGGCGACCTGGTTCAGCCGGCGCGCTTGACTACGAGTCGAGTCCAGCGGCGCACGGCGACAGGCTAGCACGTCACGAGAGCCGCAGCCGAGCTCCTTGTTCGCGGACGTGCGCGGCGGAGCCGCAGTCGAGGTCCAGTTGCCGCTGCCGTTCGGCCACGAACGCCCGGCCGAGGCCGGTGCGGTCCGAAGTGGACAGAGTGCGCCGTAGTTCGTTCAGCAACCCGCGTTCCTCTGCGCGAATATGCGCGTCCACCGAATTCTCCAGCGATACCAACGCCTTTTCGAAGTCTGCGCCGGAATCCAGTACGGCCAGCAACTCGCCCGCGAGTCCGTTCCCCGTCTCATCGGGACGGATGATCCGCTCCGTCGCGGTCGCGTGGGCGACGAGCGACGCCGAGAGTTCCGCGATCAGCGCCGGACGGTCTGCCTCGTCGTTGCGGAGGTCCCGGAACAGCTGTTCGATCCGGCGGTGATCGGCCAGGACGACCTCGACCAGGTCGGAGCCCGGGGGAGCGGCCGCGGGGCCCGGGCGCATCCAGCCGAAGGTCAGCTCGACGGCCTGGCGCCAGTGCGAGTACTCGCTGTCGCGGCGGGCGGGGTCCATCGTCGGCAGCCACTGTCCGGCACGGTGCCAGTTCCGGCGCAGGCCCTCCAGGTCCGGCCAGTACCCGACCGACAATCCGGCCGCGTACGCCGCGCCCAGCGACACCGTCTCGGCGACCATCGGGCGCACCACCGGCACGTCGAGAACGTCGGCGACGAACTGCATCAGCAGATTGTCGGCGGTCATCCCGCCGTCCACCTTGAGCGTCGACAGCGCGAGCCCCGAATCGGCGTTCATCGCGTCGACGACCTCGCGGGTCTGCCAGCCCGTCGCCTCCAGCACGGCCCTGGCCAGGTGTCCCTTGGTGATGTACGACGTCAGCCCGGCGATCACGCCGCGCGCCTCGCTGTGCCAATGCGGCGCGAACAGGCCCGAGAACGCGGGCACGATGTAGCAGCCGCCGTTGTCCTCGACCGTTCGCGCCAGTGTCTCGATCTCGGGTGCGCTGCCGATCAGCTCGAGCCCGTCGCGGAACCATTGCACCAGCGATCCGGTGACCGCGATCGACCCTTCGAGGGCGTACACGGCGGGCTCGTCACCGATCTTGAACCCGACGGTGGTCAGCATGCCGTGCGCCGAGAGCACCGGCGTCGGACCGGTGTTGAGCAGCAGGAAGCTACCTGTTCCGTACGTGCATTTCGCCTCACCGGGCGCGAAGCAGGTCTGGCCGAACAACGCCGCCTGCTGGTCGCCCAGCGCCGCGGCGATCCGGATCCCCGGCACCACCCGCGACGTCGTCCCGTACACCTCGGTCGACGGCCGGATCTCCGGCAGCATCGCGCGTGGGACGTCGAAGAAGTCCAGCAGTTCGTCGTCCCACGACAGCGTCCGCAGGTTCATCAGCATGGTGCGCGAGGCGTTGGTGACGTCGGTGACGTGGACGCCGCCCTCGGGCCCGCCGGTCAGGTTCCAGATCAGCCAGCTCTCGACCGTCCCGAACAGGACGTCGCCGCGTTCGGCGCGTTCCCGCAGGCCAGGAGTCCGTTCGAGCATCCACCGGACACGCGGTGCGGAGAAGTACGTGGCCAAGGGAAGCCCGCAGAGCCGTCGGACGCGGTCGGCGCCCGGCTCGCGGGCGAGTTGTTCGAGCATCGCGTCGGTGCGGGTGTCCTGCCAGACGATCGCGCGTCCGACCGGGTTGCCGGAGTGCCGGTCCCACAGCACCGTCGTCTCCCGCTGGTTCGCGATGCCGAGGCCGACCACCTGTGCCGGTTCGACGCCCGCGTCGGCCAGCGCCTGCGGCACGATCCGGCCGACGTTGCGCCAGATCTCCGTCGCGTCGTGTTCTACCCAGCCCGGCCGCGGGAAGTGCTGCTGGTGTTCGCGTTGCGCGACCGACACCAGCCTGCCGCGCGCGTCGAACAGGATGCACCGCGTCGAGGTGGTGCCCTGGTCGATCGACATCACGTAGCGCTGGACCACGCGAGCACCTCCATCACCATCGGGACGCGCCGAGATCGCGGGAGACCGCCCGTGCCGCGTCGCGTACGTGGCCGAGCAGCCGCGGGATGGGGCTGCCGTCGGCCTCACAGATCCGTTCCGTCGCGCCGGACACCCCGATCGCGCCGACCACGATGCCGCCGTGGCCGCGGATCGGCGCCGCTATCCCTGCCTCGCCGGTGATCATCTCGCCGTTCTCGCTCGCCCAGCCCGCCTCACGTACCTTGCCGCAGGCACGTTTGATCGCGGTCTGGGTGACCAGGGTCCGGCGGGTGTAGGCCTCCGGCTCGCCGGTGCGCAACGATGCCACGAGACCGGTGTCGTAGGCCAGAAGTACTTTCCCGAGTGCCGTCGCGTGCAGCGGCAGAAGCGTGCCGACGTCGAGCGTCTGAAGGCTGTCGTCGGGCCGGAACACGTGGTGCACCACCAGGACCCGGCCCTCCAGCGGTGCGCCGATCCGGACGGCTTCACCACTGCGCGCGGCCAGGGCGTCGGCCCAGTTGATCGCGCGTGACCGGAGTTCGTTGACGTCGAGGTAACTCGTGCCGAGATGCAGGAGCGCCGCGCCCAGTTGGTATTTCCCGGTGTCGCGGTCCTGTTCGACAAAGCCGACCCCTTGCAGGGTGCGCAGGATCCCGTGCGCCGTTCCCTTGGCGAGTTCGAGGGAATCGGCGATCTCGCCGACCCCCAGACGCCCCGAACCACGCGCCAGCAACCGCAGGATCGCGGCGGCGCGCTCGATGGACTGGATCGGACCGGGCACGGCTCAACCGTAGCCCGACCGGCCCTGATTCGACAATGTCGAACATCGTCTTCGGGCGTTCGACAATGCCGACCGGTGTCCGTTGACCCCGGGTTTCCGCGAACTTAACTTCGGCCTCAACAGGGCAACGGTGTCCTTTGTGGAGGAAGCAATGGTGCGAAACCTCAAGGCTCGCGGACTGGCGGGCGAACTGGCGGCGGAGTTCGTGGGGACGATGATCCTCATCCTGTTCGGCTGCGGGGTGGTGGCTCAAGTCGTCGCCGCGGGCATCGGGGACCACGACAGCATCGCGTGGGCCTGGGGAATCGGTGTCACGCTCGGTATCTACGTGGCTTCACGGATCAGTGGCGCGCATCTGAACCCCGCCATCACCGTGGCGCTCGCGGTGTTCAAGGGCTTCTCGTGGCGCAAGGTCGCTCCGTACGCCCTGGCGCAGACCGCCGGCGCGTTCCTCGCCGCGCTGCTGGTGCGCTGGAACTACACCGAGGTGCTCAACGCCGCCGACCCCGGCCTGACGATCAAGACCCAGGGTGTGTTCTCCACTCTTCCGGGTAACGGAACCCTGCCGGTGGGGGACTGGGGCGCTTTCCGTGACCAGATCATCGGAACGGCCATCCTCGCGCTGGTGATCTTCGCCATCACCGACCTGCGCAACACCGCGCCCGCCGCGAACCTCGCCCCGGTCGTCGTCGGCTTCCTGGTGGTCGCGATCGGCATGGCCTGGGGCACCAACGCCGGCTACGCGATCAACCCGGCCCGCGACTTCGGTCCGCGGCTGATGTCCTGGCTCACCGGCTACGACACCGCGTTCACCGATCAATACGGCTATCCGTACTGGTGGATCCCGATCGTGGCGCCGGTCATCGGCGCGGTCATCGGCGGGGCGATCTACAAGTTCTTCATCGAGCGTTACCTGCCCGCCGACCCGGCACCGGAATCCTTGCCCGCCAAGGATCTCGAGACCGCCGCCTGAGCCGTCCTCAAAGGAGACTCTGCCCTTCGGGGTGCAACCCCGAACCCGCCCGGAGGCTCCGCCCCCGGACCCCCGGAAAGAAGAGGGAAGTATGCCTGACTACATCGGCGCCGTCGACCAGGGCACCACCAGCACGCGGTTCATGATCTTCGACCACGGCGGCAACGAGATCGCCCGCCACCAGCTCGAGCACGAGCAGATCCTGCCGAAGCCGGGGTGGGTCGAACACGACGCGACCGAGATCTGGGAGCGGACCCGTTCGGTCATCGCCACCGCGCTCAACAAGGCGAAACTGACCGCCGCCGACCTCGTGTCGCTCGGCATCACCAACCAGCGCGAGACCACCGTCGTGTGGAACCGCCGGACCGGGCGCCCGTACTGCAACGCCATCGTGTGGCAGGACACCCGCACCGACCGGATCGCCTCGGCGCTGGAACGCGCGGGCAAGGGCGACGTCATCCGCCGCAAGGCCGGTCTGCCGCCCGCCACCTACTTCTCCGGCGGCAAGCTCCAGTGGATCCTGGAGAACGTCGACGGCGTCCGCGAAGACGCCGAAAAGGGTGACGCGCTCTTCGGCACCACCGACACCTGGCTCATCTGGAACCTCACCGGCGGGCCCGACGGCGGCGTGCACGTGACGGACCCGACCAACGCGTCGCGCACCATGCTCATGGACCTGGAAACGCTGGAGTGGGACGACGAACTGCTGTCGTTCTTCGGCGTCCCCAAGCAGATGCTGCCGTCGATCGCGCCGTCGTCGAACAACGGTCACTTCGGCGTCACCCGCGCGGACGGCCCGCTCGGCGGCGAGGTCGCCATCACCGGCGTGCTCGGTGACCAGCAGGCGGCCACCGTCGGCCAGGTGTGCTTCCGCCCCGGCGAGGCCAAGAACACCTACGGCACCGGCAACTTCCTCCTGCTCAACACCGGGCACGAGGTCGTGCGCTCGAAGCACGGCCTGCTCACGACGCTGGCCTACCAGTTCGGTGACGAGAAGCCGGTGTACGCGCTGGAAGGCTCGATCGCCGTCACCGGTTCCGCCGTGCAGTGGCTGCGCGACCAGCTGGGCATCATCAGCGGCGCGTCCCAGAGTGAGAGCCTGGCCCGCCAGGTCGAGGACAACGGCGGTGTCTACTTCGTCCCCGCGTTCTCCGGTCTTTTCGCGCCCTACTGGCGCTCGGACGCGCGCGGCGCGATCGTCGGCTTGACCCGCGCCACCACCAACGCGCATCTGGCGCGGGCGACGCTCGAAGCGATCTGCTACCAGACCCGCGACGTCGTCGAGGCCATGCAGAACGACTCCGGCGTCACGCTGGACGTGTTGCGTGTGGACGGTGGCGTGACCGCCAACGAGCTCTGCATGCAGCTGCAGGCCGACATCCTCGGCGTGCCGGTGTCGAAGCCGGTCGTCGCCGAGACCACCGCGCTGGGCGCCGCCTACGCGGCCGGGCTCGCCGTCGGGTTCTGGAAGTCCACCGACGAGCTGGAACAGAACTGGAACGAGGACAAGCGCTGGGAGCCGTCATGGACGGACGAACAGCGCGCCGAGGGCTACGCGGGCTGGCAGAAGGCCGTCGGCCGCACGCTCGACTGGGTCGAGGTCGAGTGAGCCCGATGAACAGGAGGAACAAGGTGACACCCGTACCGCTTTCGCCGGTCTACCGTGCCGAGACGCTGCGCAAGCTCGCTCGCGAAGAGATCGACGTGCTGGTCGTCGGCGGGGGAGTGACCGGTGCCGGCGTCGCGCTCGACGCGGCGTCGCGCGGGCTCTCCGTCGCGCTCGTCGAGGCCCGTGACTTCGCCGCCGGAACGTCGAGCCGGTCTTCGAAGCTGATCCACGGTGGGCTGCGTTACCTGGAGAACCTGGACTTCAAGCTGGTCCGGGAGGCGCTGAAGGAACGCGGCCTGCTCCTGCAGACCCTCGCGCCGCACCTGGTCCGGCCGGTGAAGTTCCTGGTGCCGCTCAAACACCGCGTCTGGGAACGCGGGTACATCGGCGCCGGTGTCACGCTCTACGACACCCTCGGCGGAGCGCGGGCCTTGCCGCGGCACCGGCATCTGTCCAAGCGCGGCGCGGGCAAGGTCGCTCCCGGTCTCGCGGACGACGCCCTGATCGGCGCCATCCAGTACTACGACGCGCAGGTCGACGACGCCCGTCACACGATGACGATCGCGCGGACCGCGGCCGAACAAGGCGCCTCCGTCCTCACCCGTGCCCGCGTGACGTCGTTGATCCGTGACGGCGAACGCGTCGTCGGGGCCAAGGTCGTCGACCGCGAAAGCGGTGCGGAGATCGAGGTCCGGGCCAAGACCGTCGTCGCGGCCACCGGCGTGTGGAGCGACGACATGGCCGAAGCGGCGGGCATCCCCGCGCCGTTCACCGTGCGCGCTTCGAAGGGCATCCACCTGGTGGTGCCGCGCGAGAAGATCGACCTGGACACCGGGCTGATCCTGCGCACCGAGAAGAGCGTCTTGTTCGTCATCCCGTGGGGACGGCACTGGATCGTCGGTACCACCGACACCGAATGGGACCTCGACCGCGAGCACCCGGCGGCCAGCCAGGCGGACGTCGACTA
This sequence comes from Amycolatopsis decaplanina DSM 44594, assembly GCF_000342005.1. Lineage (GTDB taxonomy): Bacteria > Actinomycetota > Actinomycetes > Mycobacteriales > Pseudonocardiaceae > Amycolatopsis > Amycolatopsis decaplanina. The sequence goes on along the minus strand of NZ_AOHO01000068.1, from coordinate 349,788 downwards.
CGTGCTCGACCACCTCAATGCCGTCCTGCGCACGCCGATCACCGCCGACGACATCGAAGGCGTGTACGCCGGGCTTCGGCCGCTGCTGGCCGCGAAGGCGACGTCGACGACGAAGCTGTCGCGGGAGCACGCCGTGGCGCACCCGGTGCCGGGTCTGGTGATCGTGGCCGGCGGCAAGTACACGACGTACCGCGTGATGGCCGCCGACGCGGTCGACGTCGCGGTGGAGGACCTCGGCCGCCCGGCGCCGTCGTCGTGGACCGAGCGGCTGCCGATCGTCGGCGCGACGGGCTATCACGAGCTGTGGGGCGCGCGGCATTCGCTCGCCCAGCGCGCCGGTCTGCCGATCGGCCGCGTCGAGCACCTGCTCCAGCGCTACGGTACCGCGATCGAGGACATCCTGGAGTCGATCGCGGAGCGTCCCGAACTCGGTGAGCCGATCCCGGGGGCGGCGGAGTACCTGAAGGCGGAAGTCGTCTACGCCGTCTCGCACGAGGGTGCGCTGCACCTGGAGGACGTCCTGACGCGGCGCACCCGGATCTCCATCGAGGAACGGGATCGCGGCGTGACGGCGGCGCCGGTGGTGACGGAGCTGATGGCGCCGCTGCTGGGCTGGGACTCGCACCGGCAGGAGCGTGAGGTCGCCAACTACCTCGCCCGGGTCGAGGCGGAGCGCTCCGCGCAGGCCCAGCCGGACGACGAAGCGGCGAACGCCAGCCGTCTCGCGGCTCCGGCGCTGCTGCCGAGCTGACCTCCACCCTCGTGAGTGGTAATGACGGTTAGAACCGTCCTTACCACTCACGAGCCGTTCGGCTACTTGAGCCAGTCGAGGTACCGGGTCGCGGCGATGCGGGCGCCGTCCTTCGTGGTGAGGACGTCACCCTTGACGGCGGAGAACATGCCCGCGGTCTCATCGAGGGCCACCGAACGCGTGTCTCCCTTGGCGGACAAGGTGATCCGGCCCAGTTCGGTCAGCGGGTAGACGTCCGGACCGCCCACCTCGAGAATGCCGTTCAACGGTTTCCCCGCCGAGACGTCGGAAACGGCGGCGGCGACGTCCGCCGCGGCGATCGGCTGGATCGGCGTACCGGGCAGGCGGACCGTGGTCTCGTCGGAGGTCCAGGACAGGACCGCGTCGACGAATTCCATGAACTGGGTGGCGCGGACGATCGAGTAGGGGACACCGCTGTCCTTGAGGATGTCCTCCTGCAGCGTCTTCGCCCGGTAGTAGTCGAGCTCGGGCACCTGGTCGACGCCGACGATCGACAGGATCACGAAATGCCCGGTGCCCGCCTTCTTGGCGGCCGCGACGAGATTGTCCATCGACGTCCGGAAGAACGCGAGGGAAGCGTCGTCGAAGGTCGGCGAGTTCGTGAGGTTGACGACGACGTCGGCGCCGTCGAGCGCGGCGTCCAGACCCTGGCCGGTGAGGAGGTCGACCCCGGTGGAGGGCGAATGCGGCACCGCCTCGTGCCCCGCCTCGTTCAGGTTGCGCACGACCTGCGAACCGATCAGCCCGGTGCCGCCGATGACCGCGAATTTCATGACCCAGTGCCCTTCGTCGGTGGCGCCGGTTAACCCGGACACCTCATGTCCGAGATAATACTCGGACACATTGTGTCCGAGTCAAGGGGCCGGTTAGAGTCATCCGGGTGAAGATGTCCGGTGGGGTCGAGTGGGCCCTGCACTGCTGTGTCGTGCTGACCTCGGTCGACGAACCCGCGCCGGCCGCGCGCCTGGCGCAGCTTCACGACGTCTCGCCGAGTTATCTCGCCAAGCAGCTCCAGGCCCTTTCCCGGGCCGGTCTCATCCGGTCGGTGCAGGGGAAGGCCGGCGGCTACGTCCTCACCCGGCCGCCTTCGGAGATCACGGTTCTCGACGTCGTCGAAGCCATCGAAGGCCCCGCTCCGGCCTTCATCTGCACCGAGATCCGGCAGCGCGGCCCGATGGCGACGCCACCCGAGGCGTGCACGGCGCCGTGCGCCATCAGCCGCGCGATGGCCAACGCCGAGGTTCAGTGGAGGGCGGCGTTGCGCGCGGTCTCCATCGCGGATCTGGCCGACGACGTCAGGGGCGACTACGGTCCGGGCGCGCTCGCCGGGATCGGCGCGTGGTTCAAGGCCGCCGAGCCTCGTGAGTGGTAAGGACGGTTAGAACCGTCCTTGCCGCTCACGAGCCCCACCACGTTCCGCACGCACCGGCTGGGCGCTGCGCGCGATCCGCACGGTGCACACCGCGCCGGTACTCGAGTTCGTGAAGGTGGTCGGACCGCTCACGGCTTGAACCGGTCGGCGTGCTCGGCGACCCACTGCGCGAACGTGCGGGCAGGCCGTCCGGTCACCTTCTCGACGGTGTCGACGACAGTGCGAGCCTCCATCGGCGGATCGCTGTGCCGGCTGACTGCACCAAGTGGTGGCCGGTATTCCCGGTGGCTCCGGTTGCCAAGACGGTCATGGGTGATTCCCTTCGTTTTCCGCGAAGGTAAAATCTCAAGTAATGTGGAGGTCAAGCGGACCGGTCAGGAATCGAGAAGCGCCGGTGGCCAGGGGATCCCTAGCGTCTTCGCCACAGGCAAACCGACTCCAGGAGGTTCTCGTGAGCAAGCGGATCCGGACGTTCCACCGGTGGACGTCCCTCGTCTTCGTCGCCACCGTCATCGTCTGCTTCGTGGTCGTGGCGCAGGACGACCCGGCCGAGTGGGTGCTCTACACGCCACTGCCGCCGCTCTTCCTGCTGATGTTCAGCGGCCTCTACCTGTTCGCGATGCCGTATACCGCCAAGCGGCGAAACCGGCGGCGCGTGGCCGGGTGACTTGTCAAGTCTTAGTTTATGGCAAAAATTAACGGGCCCCGTACCGGCCGGAAACTCTTGACGACGCCGCCGGGTCCGGTGAGGATCGGCCGGTCCCCGCCTTTCGCAGAATGGACCAGACCATGGCAAGACGTGCCCGTGCGCGCCGAAGTCCGCTGATCGCCTTGATGAGTCTCACGCTGCTCGGCGGGGCCGTGGTGGCCACTCCCGCCGCCGTAGCCGCCGAGCAGCCCGTGATCGGGAAGCCCGCGCTCGACCGGGACGGCTGCGCCCGGATCGAGAAGAGCTTGCCGACGCTGGCCGACTGGCCGAAGGTCGAGAGCCGGTTCAAGGGCAAGGCCGGTGACGAGCAGCGGATCGCCCGGATCCTCGAGGGGATGACCCTGGAGGAGAAGGTCGGGCAGATGACTCAGCCCGAGATCGCCGCGATCACCCCCGACGAGGTCCGGCAGTACTCGATCGGCTCGGTCCTCAACGGCGGCGGCTCTTGGCCGAACAAGGACAAGCACGCCTCCCAGCAGGACTGGCTGAAGCTCGCCGACTCCTACTGGGACGCCGCGAAGACCAGCAGGACGAAGATCCCGGTGATCTGGGGGATCGACGCCGTGCACGGCAATAACAACGTGTACGGGGCCACCGTCTTCCCGCACAACATCGGGCTCGGCGCGGCGCACGACCCGTGCCTGGTGCGTGACATCTCCGCGGCGACGGCCCGGCAGATCCGCGCCACCGGCCAGGACTGGGCCTTCGCGCCGACGCTGGCCGTCGTGAAGGACGACCGCTGGGGCCGCACCTACGAAGGGTTCTCCGAGGACCCTCGGATCACCAGGGCCTACGGCTACGAGGCCATCAACGGCCTCCAGGACGGCTCGACCAAGCGCATCGGCTACAACGGCGTGATCGGCACCGCCAAGCACTTCATCGGTGACGGCGGCACCCTCAAGGGGCAGGACCAGGGCGTCAACCCGTCGTCCGAAGCCGAGATGATCAACGTCCACGGCCAGGGTTACTACGGCGCGCTCGCGGCGGGCTCCCAGACCGTGATGGTGTCGTTCAACAGCTGGACCAACGCCGAACTCGGCATCGACGAGGGCAAGCTGCACGGCAGCGACAAGGCGCTGAACCAGGTCCTCAAGGGCAAGATGGGCTTCGACGGCCTCGTCGTGTCCGACTGGAACGGCATCGGTCAGGTTCCCGGCTGCACCAACGCTTCGTGTCCGCAGGCGATCAACGCCGGTATCGACATCGTGATGGTGCCGAACGACTGGAAGGCGTTCATCACCAACACCGTCGCCCAGGTTCAAGGCGGTCAGATCCCGCTCTCGCGGATCGACGACGCGGTGACCCGCATCCTGCGCGTCAAGCTGCGTTCCGGGCTGTACGAGTCACAGAAGCCGTCGGACCGGTCCTACGCCAACTCCGACGAGGCGCTGAAGGAGACCTGGCTGGCGCGCGACGCGGTCCGCTCGTCGCAGACGCTGCTGAAGAACAACGGCAACGTGCTGCCGCTGAAGCCGAAGTCGAAGGTCCTCGTGGTCGGCAAGAGCGCGGACAGCATCCAGAACCAGACCGGTGGCTGGACGCTGAGCTGGCAGGGGACCGGCAACACCAACGCCGACTTCCCGAACGCCACGTCCATCCTCGCCGGGCTCAAGCAGCAGCTCGGCGACGTCAACGTCACCTTCGACGAGAAGGGCGACGTCGACCCGAAGGGCTACGACGCGGTCATCGCCGTCATCGGTGAGACCCCGTACGCGGAAGGCGTCGGCGACCTGACCCGCAAGACTCTGGAGGCCTCGAAGCTCTACCCCGAGGACCTGGCCGTGCTGGACAAGGTCCACGGCAAGGGCACTCCCGTCGTCACCGTCTACGTCGGCGGCCGCCCGCTGTACATGAACAAGGAGATCAACCGCTCCGACGCGTTCGTCGCGGCCTGGCTGCCCGGTACCGAAGGCGGCGGCGTCGCCGACGTCCTGATCAAGGGCGGCTTCAAGGGCACCCTGCCGTACTCGTGGCCGAAGAGCGCATGCCAGACGCCGCTGAACGCGGGTGCGGCGGACTACGACCCGCTGTTCAAACTCGGCTACGGTCTCAAGACCGGACAGCGCGTCACCGTCGGGCAGCTGGAGGAGACGGCCGGGCCGGTGACGTGCGGCTCGACCGGTGGCGGTGGCACCGCGACCGAGGACCTCGAGGTGTTCAACCGCACCGATGTCGCGCCGTACAAGGGTTTCATCGGCTCGGCGGAGAACTGGGGCGGGACCGAGATCGGCCCCGACGGCACTGCCTCGCACGCTGAGATCAGCGTCGTGCAGTCGGACGTGAACGTGCAGCAGGACGGGCTCAAGTCGACCTGGACCGGCACCGGTCCGGCGCAGATCTATTTCCAGAACCCGGCGGGCACCAACGATCTGCGGGGCTACCTCAACGCCGACGCGGCACTGGAGTTCGACACGATCGTCCACGAGGCACCCGCCAACCGGACGGTGATCAGCATGCATTGCGTCTACCCGTGCTTCTCCGAGGTGAACGCGACCAAGCTGTTCACCGACCTGGCGGGGGCGCCGAAGTCGACGGTCAAGATCCCGGTGTCGTGCTTCGCCAACGGGCTGGACCTGGAGAACGTCAACACGCCGTTCCTGGTGTACACCGACGGCCGGTTCTCCGCTTCGTTCGCGAACGTGCGGTGGGTGCCCAAGGGGGCCCAAGATCCCGATGCGAGGCCTTGCTCGAGTCTGAGCTGACCACCGCCGCACATGGGAACGTGTGAAGGTCGAGTTTCCTCGGCTGAGCCGAGGGAAGGGGTCCTTCACGCGCGACGGCTGTGACTGCTGGTGCTTATGGGGCGTGTGTGGCGCCACGCAAGTCCGTGAAGGCCTCCTTGAGGGACCCAGAGTCCCTCAAGGAGGCCTTCACGGAACACCACCAGGCGTCAGGTGGTCGCGGGCGGTGACCAGGTCAGCCGCGGATCCGTCTGCACGAAACTGCCCAGCAGGTGATCGATCCGCGTCAGCGCGTCGAGGTCCAGCACCACGCCGGCCGCCTTCGCGTTCTCGGTCACCTGGGCGGCGGTGCTCGCACCCGTCACCGCCGACGCGACGGTGTTGTGCTGCAACGTCCACGCGAGCGCCAGCTGGGCCATGGTCAGCCCTGCCTCGTCGGCGACGCCGCGCAGCATGCCGACGCGTTCGAGAAGATCCGGCAGCAGCAGTGGCCGTGCCTCGACCGTCTTCGCGGCTCGTGAGCCCGGCGGGATCTCGCCCGGCCGGTACTTGCCGGTCAGCACGCCCTGCGCGAGGGGGACCGAAGCGAACTGGCCGATCCCGGAGCGTTCGCACACCGGCATGACCTGGGCCTCGGCGACCCGCCAGAGCATCGAGTAGTGCGGCTGGTTCGCGACGAGCGGGACGCCGAGCCGGTCGGCGATCGGCCGGGCCTCCAGTAGCTGTTCCGCCGTCCATTCCGCGGTGCCCGCGTAGAGGATCTTCCCTTGCCGCACCAGATCCGACAGCGCGAGGAGCGTCTCTTCCAGCGGAGTGCGGTAGTCGAACCGCAGCAACTGGTAGACGTCGATGTAGTCGGTCCGCAGGCGCCGGAGCGAGCCGTGCAGGGACGCGGTCAGGTGTTTGCGGCCGAGGCCGGCGTCGTTGACACCCGGTCCTTCCGGCCAGAAGACGCCGGTGCACAGGACGAGGTCGTCGCGGCGCGCGTGGCTCAGTGCCGCGGCGAGGTTCTCTTCGGCGGCGCCGCCGTCCCAGGCAGCGGCAGTGTGAAAGGTCGTGATGCCGGCGTCGAGCGCGGCCTGCACGCATTCCGCGCCGTCGGGATGGGTGAGCCAGTTGCCGTAGGAGATCTCGCTGACGGACAGCCCGCTCGCGCCGAGCCTGCGGTACTCCATGGTCACCTCTTCCGCGCGCCGGTTTCGAGGATGGTGCGGTCGATCCATTCGTCGAGACCGGCCGCCTTGCGGGCATAGGTCTCCCGCACCGATTCGTGCGGCAGGATCAGGAACTCCTCCGACGCCAGCCCGTGCACGACGGACTCCGCGACGTCCTCCGGTTCCAGCAGCGGCGCGGCGGCGGCGATCGCGAGCGCGGCGGGGTGCCCGGCGGCGATCCCCGGCTCCAGCAGCGCGGTCCGCACGCCGAGCGGGCACAGCGCGCTGACGCGCACCCCGCGCGGCCGGTAGGTGATGGCCAGCCATTCGGCGAGCCCGACGGCCGCGTGCTTGGTCACCGAGTACGGCGCGTCACCGGGGGTGCCCAGCAGGCCCGCGCCCGAGGCCGTGATGAGCAGATATCCGTGGCCCCGGCTCAACATCGCGGGGAGTGCGACCTGCGCGGCGTGCACATGCTGCATGACGTTGATCGCCCACGACCGCGTCCACTGTTCGTCCGCGGCGTGCACGCCCGTGCCGAAGGCGGCACCGGCGTTGGAACAGAAGAGGTCCACCGGGCCGAACTCCGCGCGGGCCTCGCTCACCAGCATCTTCAAGTCCTCTTTGGACGACGCGTCGGCGTGGCGCGCGATCGCGGCGCCGCCCGAGGCGGTGATCCCGGCGACGACCTCCTTCGCGGCTTCGAGATCGAGATCGGAGACCACCACCCCCGCGGCGCCCTCGGCGGCGAACCGCCTGGCCATGGCGGCGCCGATACCGTGTGCCGCGCCGGTCAGCACGACGACCCGTCCTGTCACTTCCACATGCGCTCCATGGTTGTCGATTCTGCTTTCGATGACAATTCTTCTGTTTTGTTATGCCGGTGAGCAATGCGTTGTCGAAATCTGCGATGGCAGTGATAAAAGTCCAGGTCAGAAGGTTGATCCGGCTGTGTCGACATATTTGTTTCCGGCGCCGGACTTTAGCATGCGTTCCCTTGTTTTCCGAGTTTTCGCACAAGAGTATTGCGCTCTCTGCGGCAAGTAGGTTATTTCTTGGGAATCCCGCTGAAAGATCGCCGAACCCGGCGAGGTTCGACCAGTCCAGCCGAACAGGAGGTCCGCCGGTGAGTCATGCGACGGCGCGCACGCGGGTACTCGGTGTCAATCCTCTCGGACGTCCGGATCCGGGGCTGGCGGCAGCCGTCGCCAGGGGCGGTGGTCTCGGGGTCCTCGATCTCGGGCAGAGCGAGTCCATAGTGGACAGAGCATTCCCTTTCGGTGTCCGGATCCCGGCGGGCCGCCACGTGCGGGACGAAGAGGTGCGGGAAAGCGGCGCGGGGCTCGTCCTGCTGGCCGAGGGGGCGGTTTGGCGGGGCAGGGCAGGACTCCCAGTGCTGGCCGAGGTGACCGGTGTCGAGCAGGCCGTCCGGATGCTCGACGCCGGCGCCTCCGGTCTGGTGGCGAGGGGAGCCGAAGCGGGCGGCTCGGACCTCACCACGTTCGTCCTGCTGCAGCGGTTGCTGGAGCGGTTCGGCGCGGACGTGCCGGTGTGGGCGTACGGGGGCATCGGGCCGCGGACGGCGGTGGCCGCGATCGCCGGGGGCGCGGCGGGTGTCGTGCTCGACGGACTAGGTCTGTTCCCGGAGGCCGACGTGCCCGCGGCGGAGCGGACCGAACTGGCCAGAGCCGACGACGGGCTCACCGCGTTGTTCGCGAATCGCTTCGAGGACGCGGAAAACGCTGTCCGCTCGATCGTGCGGTCACTCGCGGCGCCGGTGGCGATCCCTGCGGACCAAGGCGTACGGCTGTGCCGCACGTTGGGGACCCGTCTGCCGGTCGTGCAGGGACCGATGACACGGGTGAGCGACCAGCCCGGTTTCGCCGCCGCCGTCGCCGCGCACGACGGCTTCCCGTTCGTCGCGGTGGCCACCGCGAACGGCGCCAAGACCGCCGAACTGCTCGGCCGCACCGCCGAAGCCCTCGGCGAACGGCCTTGGGGAGCGGGCATCCTCGGGTTCGTCCCGGAGGCCCTGCGCGACGGGCAGCTCACGGCGATCCGGGCGGCGCGCCCGCGGTGCGTGCTGATCGCGGGCGGGAAACCCGCGCAGGCCAAGACGCTGGAGGCCGACGGCATCGCGACCTTCCTCCACGTGCCGTCGCCGATCCTCCTGCGGCAGTTCCTCGACGCCGGGATCCGCCGGTTCGTCTTCGAGGGCGCCGAATGCGGCGGGCACATCGGTCCGCGTTCGAGCTTCGTGCTGTGGGAGCAGCAGCTGGACGTCCTGCGTGAACACGGCGCCGAGGACGTCGAGGTGCTGTTCGCGGGCGGGATCCACGATGCCCGGTCCGCCGCGATGGTCTCGGCGATGGCGGAACCCCTGAACGGCGGCGTCGGCGTCTTGATGGGCACCGCGTACCTGTTCACCGAGGAGGCCGTGACCCACGGCGCCATCACCGAGGTCTTCCAGGACCGGGTGCTCGACGCCGGGTCGACGGTCACCCTGGAGACCGCGCCCGGACACCTCACCCGCTGCCTGCCCAGTCCGTACACCGACGAGTTCGCCGCGGTGAAGGCCGGGCTCCGCGCGGACGGCGTCCCGCCGCAGGAGGCCTGGCAACGGCTGGAGGAACTGAACACCGGACGGCTGCGGATCGCGAGCAAGGGCATCCGGCGGGAAGGGGACGCCCTCGTCGAGGTCGACGCGCTCGGCCAGCTCGCCGAGGGGATGTACATGGCGGGACAGGTGACCGTCCTGCGCGAAGACCGCACCGATATCGCCGCCCTGCACCGGGAAGTCACCGACGGCGCGGCGGAGCTGCTCGCCGCCCGCACTTCCGCGGCGGAGTCCGTTGTGGACGGCGACATCGCCATCGTCGGGATGGCCTGTGTGTTCCCCGGGGCGCCCGACCTCCCGGCCTTCTGGTCGAACGTCCTGCACGGTGCGGACGCCGTCACCGAGGTGCCGGATCAGCGCTGGGACAAGGAGATCTACGCGGAACAGTCGACGTCGAAATGGGGCGGTTTCCTGCCTCCGGTGGCCTTCGACCCGCTCGCGTACGGCATCCCGCCCAAGTCGATGGGCAGTATCGACCCGGCCCAGCTGGTGTCACTGCAGACGGCTCGGCGTGCCCTCGAAGACGCGGGCTACGGCGACGGTGGCTTCGACCGCGAGCGCACCAGCGTCATCTTCGGCGCCGAGGCCGGGGGAGACCTGGCGAACGCCGGAGTCCTGCGCGCGCTGCTCCCGAGCTATCTCGAAGACGTCCCGGCCGAACTCCTCTCCCAGTTGCCGGAACTGACCGAGGACTCGTTTCCCGGCACGCTCGCCAACGTCATCTCCGGCCGGATCACCAACCGGCTCGACCTCGGCGGCACCAACTACACCGTGGACGCCGCGTGCGGCTCTTCGCTGGCCGCGCTGGACCTCGCGGTGAAGGAACTGCGGGCGGGCACGAGCTCGATGGTCCTGTGCGGCGCCGTCGACCTGCACAACGGCGTCAACGACTACCTCATGTTCACCTCCGCGGGTGCCCTTTCGCCGACCGGCCGGTGCCGTCCGTTCGACGCGTCGGCGGACGGGATCGCGCTCGGCGAGGGCGTCGCGTGTCTCGTGCTCAAGCGCCGGGCCGACGCCGAACGCGACGGTGACCGTGTCTACGCCGTGGTCAAAGGTGTCGGCGCCGCCAGTGACGGCAAGGCGCTCGGTCTCACCGCGCCGCGTCCCGAGGGACAGCGGCGAGCCCTCGCGCGGGCCTATCGCGACGCCGGGGTGTCTCCCGCGGACGTCTCGCTGGTGGAGGCACACGGCACCGGCACGGTCGTCGGTGACGCCACCGAACTGACCACGCTCACCGAGTTCTTCCTCGCCGCGGGCGCCGAGCCGGGCACTTGCGCGCTGGGTTCGGTGAAGAGCCAGATCGGGCACACGAAATGCGCCGCGGGACTGGCGGGCCTGATGAAGGCGGCGCTGGCGCTGTGGCACGAGGTCGTGCCGCCCACGCTGCACCTGAGCAGGCCGAATCCCGCCTGGGACGCCGAGAGCAGTCCCTTCACCTTCTCCACCGGCGCCCGGCCGATGCCGGTTCCGCGCGGACGCGAGTTCGCCGGAGTGAGCGCGTTCGGGTTCGGTGGGACCAACTTCCACGCGGTGCTCGCCGCCCCGGGAGTCCCGCCAGGACGGCGGCACGGCCCGCGTGACTGGGACGCCGAGCTCGTCCTGCTCCGCGGCCCTGACGTGGACACCGCCCGCGCCACGCTGCGCGACCTGCTGGCGGCCCATGAAGGGCGCCCGCTGCGGGAGATCGCCGCCCTCGCCGCCGAACGAGGTGGAACCGGGCCGGTGCGCCTCGCGGTCGTCGCGAGCGATCTCGCGGAACTGCGTGAGGCCGCCGAGAACGGCGGCGGGCTCGTCACCGAGAACACTGCGGACACCGAAGCCGGTGCGGTCGCGTTCCTGTTCCCCGGCCAAGGCAGCCAGCGGACGGGGATGCTGGCGGACCTGTTCGTGCACTTCCCCGAACTGGCCGACGTCCTGAGGCTCGCCCCCGACGTCGCCGCGACCACGTTCCCGCCGCGCGCGTTCGCCGAAGAGGCACGCGCCGCGCAGGACGAGGCGCTCAAGGACACGCGGGTCGCTCAGCCCGCGCTCGGGCTCGTCGAGTCGGCCGTCTGCCGGTTGCTCGCCGACCTCGGTGTCCGGCCGGATCTGCTGGCGGGGCACAGCTACGGCGAACTGACCGCGCTGTCGGTCGCGGGCGCGTTCGACACCCCGACCTTGGTCGCGCTCAGCCGGGCCAGGGCCCACTCGATCGCCGAAGTCGCGGGCGCCGACCCTGGCGCGATGGCCGCGGTGAAGGCGTCCCGTGAAGAACTGGCCGTCGCGCTCGACCACCCGGACGTCGTACTGGCCAACCACAACGCGCCGGGTCAGACCGTCCTTTCCGGGCCGACGGCCGCGATCGAGGAGGCGATCCGTGAACTGCGGGCCCAGGGGATCGGGGCCAAACGGATCCCGGTCGCCTGTGCCTTCCACAGTCCGCTGGTGGCCGGGGCGAGCGACGTGTTCGCCGTCGATCTCGACAACGCCGAGATCGGCGAGCCCGGTCCGCCGGTGTGGTCGAACCGCACCGCCCGGCCGTACGAAGCCGGAGCGGTCCGCGCCGGACTCGCCGCGCAGATCGGCTCGCCGGTGCGCTTCGTCGAACTGATCGAGGACATGTACGCGGCGGGCGCGCGCACGTTCGTGGAGGCGGGCCCGGGACAGGTGCTTTCCCGGCTGGCCAGGGACATCCTCGGTGACCGCCCGCACACCGTGATCGCGTGCGACCCCGGCGGGCCGGGGCTGCGAGGGTTCCTCACAGCGCTCGCGCGCCTGGCGCTCACGGGTGTCGATGTACGCACCGAACGGCTCTTCCGCGGACGCGTCCGCGTCGGCCCGCTTCCCGTACCCGCCTGGACCGTGGACGGCCAGACCGTCCGCGCGCCCGGCGGCGAAGTCCCCGCCCATGGGCTCGTGCCCGCCCGACGAATCCCGAGGACGACCATGAACCAGCCCACGCCCGGTCGTGACCAGGCCGTCGTCGAATTCCTCCGCACCAGCCGCGAACTGCTGGCGGCGCAACGGGACGTGATGCTGGGGTATCTCGGCACCGTAACGCTCGCCCCGGCACCGGTGCAGGTCCCGGTCGTGCCGGCTTTGCTGCCGTCGGTCGAGGCTCCGGTCATCGTGCCCGAGCCGGAACCGGTCAGGGAAGCCGTCGTCACGGACGTCCTGGCCACCGTGATCGGCGCGATCAGCGAACGCACCGGCTATCCGGCCGAGATGATCGACGCCGATCTGGACCTCGAAGCGGATCTTTCCATCGACTCGATCAAGCGCACCGAGATCGCGGGCTCGCTGCTCGCGAAGCTCGGCCTCTCCGGACGGGTCCACGACGACGCCCAGGACCAGCTCAGCCGCGACCGGACGGCGAGCGCGCTGGCCGCGCGGCTGCGGAAGTGGCTCGAACCGGCGGCTCCGGTCGCCGCGGCACCGGCTCCCGCCGAGGCCCCGGTCGGCGCCGCGCCCGGCCGGTACGTGCTCAGCCGTGTGTCCGCACCGCTCGGGACGCCCGATCTCGCCAGGGTGAACGGCAAAACGGTCGCGGTGAGCTTCGAGCCCGGCCAGGAGGAACTGGCCGGGTCGGTCCGCGCGGTGTTCGCCGACGCGGGCGCCCTGCCTGCGGAAGGGGACGAGGCTGACGTCTTCGTCGTGCTGAATCCGTTGTCGGACGCCGAAGAACCGGTCGCGGCACAGGTGTTCGGCCTGCTCAAGAGCGCCAAGGGTGCGGTGGTCGTGGTGGCGAGGCCGGGCGCCGGGCACGCCGCCGGACTGCGCGGTCTCGTCCGCGCGGCGGCGCGGGAACGGAGCGAGCCGACCAGACTCGTCGAGCTGGAGTCCACAGTGGACCTCGCGCGGATCGTGCTGGAAGAGGTGATCGCCGACGGGCCGGTGGCCGTCCGCTACGACACCGCGGGCCGCGCCGCGTTCGAGCCTTCCGCGGGCTCGCTCGGTTCGATCGCGTACGCGGGCGCCGGTCCCGGCGGCGGGGAGGTCAAGGCACTCGGCCTCGACGCGGATTCGGTGCTGTTGCTGATCGGCGGCGCCCGCGGCATCACCGCGCGGGCGGCGGTCGCGCTGGCGGCGAGCGGATGCCGGATCGAACTGGCAGGCCGCACCCCGTGGCCCGCCGAACCCGGTGACGAGGACCTTCCCGGCGACGCGCCGGGCATGCGCTCGGCCTTGGCCGCGCGGGGCGGTTCGCTGGCGGACATCGAACGCCGGGTGCGCACCGTGCTGGCCCGGCGTGAGATCGCGAGGACGCTCGACCAGATCCGCGCGGCGGGCGGCACCGCGGCCTACCGGTCGCTCGACGTGCGCGACGCCGCCGCCGTCCGGCAGGTCGTCAAGGATCTGCACACGCGCCACGGCCGCATCGACGGCGTGATCCACGCGGCAGGGGTGATCGACGACAAGCTGATGACCGACAAGGACGAGCTCTCGTTCCGCACGGTCTACGGAACCAAAGTGGACGGTGCGCGGGCACTGCTCGACGCCTTGGAGCACTTCGGTGTGCGGCCGGGATTCGTGACCTTCTTCGGCAGTATCGCCGCGGTGCTGGGAAACCGGGGTCAGACCGACTACGCGGCGGCGAACGACGCGCTGGAAACCCTCGGCGAACAGTGGGCGGAACGCACCGGCTGCCGGGCGCTGACCGTCCACTGGGGACCATGGGCACCCTCGGACGATCACGCGGGCATGGTGTCGCCGGAGCTGGCGCGCGAGTACGAGCGCCGCGAGGTGGCGCTGATCGACCCGGACGAAGGCACCACCGCGCTCCTGCGTGAGCTGGCCTACGGCCCGGCCGATGTCCGCTCGGTGCTGTACACGGCGTCGCTGTGGTGAACCAGGAACCGGTCGCGATCGTCGGGATGGGAGTGTTCCTCCCCGGCGCGTCCACTGTGGACGAATATTGGCAGAACATCGTTTCCGGCACCGACGCGATCACCGAGATCCCGCCGCACCGCTGGGACCCGAGTTTCCACGACGGTGACGGCCGGACGCCGGACCGCACCTACGGCAGGCGTGGCGGATTCGTCGCCGACAGCATGGATTTCGACGCGACGGCACTCGGCATCGCCCCCAGCACCGTCGCCGGGATGGAGCCCGACCAGCTGGTCGCGCTGGCCGTGGCCGCCTCCGCGGTCGACGACGCCGGTGGCCTGCGACGGCTGGGCGACCTCGAACGCGTGGGCGTGATCCTCGGCAGGGGAGGCTATCTCTCGCCCGGGCTCCAGCGGTTCGACCAGCGCGTCCGGTCGGTCCGTCAGATCACCGGCGCCGTCCGTGATCTCCTGCCGTCGGCGCGTCCGGAGATGCTCGACAGGCTGCGGGACGCGTTACTGGAACCGCTCGGCGAGTTCCGGCCGGACACCGCGATCGGGCTGGTGCCGAACCTCGCCGCGTCGCGTGTCGCCAATCGCTTGGATCTCGGCGGCCCGGCGTACACGGTGGACGCCGCCTGCGCGTCCTCGCTGCTCGCGGTGGACCAGGCGATCGGCGAACTGGCGCGTCGCCGCTGCGACGTCGTACTGGCCGGCGGGGTGCACCACTGCCACGACGACACGCTCTGGTCGATGTTCACCCAGCTCGGCGCCCTGTCGCCGAGCCAGCGGATCAGCCCGTTCTCGCGGGACGCGGACGGCTTGCTGATCGGCGAGGGCACCGCGGTCGTCGTCCTGAAACGGTTCTACGACGCGCGCCGCGACGGCGACCGGGTCTACGCGGTGCTGCGCGGTTCGGGGACGTCGAGCGACGGGAAGGGCGCGAGCCTGCTCAGCCCGGCCGTGGCCGGCCAGACCCTGGCCCTGCGCCGTGCGTGGGCGTCGGCGGGCCTCGATCCCGCCGCGCCCGGCGCGCTCGGCCTGCTGGAGGCGCACGGGACCGCGACGCCGGCCGGGGACGCGGCCGAACTGGCCACCCTCGCCGAGGTGTTCGGCCCGCCGGACGGACCCCGCGCCGCGATCGGCGCGGTGAAGGCGATGATCGGGCACACCATGCCGACCGCCGGGGCCGCCGGTCTGGTCAAGGCGGCGCTCGCGCTGCACCACGCCGTCCTGCCGCCGACCCTGAACTGCGCCGATCCGAGTCCATTGCTGGACAAGACCCGTTTCCGCGTCCTGTCCGACGCCGAGCGGTGGCGGTCGGGCGAAGTCCCGCGCCGGGCGGCGGTCAACGCCTTCGGTTTCGGTGGCGTCAACGCGCACGTGGTGCTGGAGGAGGCCGACCCGGCACCCGCGCGGCCGCGCCGGGCGAAGGTGACCGGGGAGCCTGAACGGGTCCTGCTGCTCGCGGCGTCCACTCCCGCCGACCTGCGCTCCCTGCTCGATCGCCCTGATCCGGAATCCGGTGGGCGGGGGCCGTGCCGGATCGGGATCGTCGAGCCGACCGAGAAGCGGCTCGAAGTCGCGCGAAGGGTGCTCGCGAAGGTCGCGGCCGAGGGCGGGTCCTGGCACGGGCCCAACGACATCTGGTGCACCACCGCACCGTTGCTGGAGCAGGCCGGGGCGAAGACCGCCTTCGTCTACCCGGGTCTGGAAGCGGACGCGGAACCGCGGTGCGCCGACGTCGCCCGGCACTTCGGCCTGGAACGGCCGGAGTGGTCGACGGCGAGTGTGCTCGCGCGCGCGTCGAGTGTGTCCCAGGTCGGGTTGCTGCTCGACACCGCGCTGCGTCGGCTCGCCATCAAACCGGACCTGCTCGCCGGGCACAGCGTCGGCGAGTGGACCGCGATGCAGGCGGCGGGGATGTACCCGGGACGGTCCACACAGGACATGTTGAACCGGTACTGGCCGCAGGGGTTCACGCTGCCGGACGCCGAATTCCTCGTACTCGGCTGTTCCGCCGAGCGGGCGGAGGCCTTGCTCGCCGCCGAACCGGAACTGATGATCTCCCACGAGAACGCGCCACGGCAGACGATCGTCTGCGGTGACCCGGCCGCAGCGGACCGGCTCGCGAAGCTGTGCACCCAGCACGGCGTCGTCGCCAGGACGCTGCCGTTCCGATCCGGATTCCACACCCCGCTGATGCGGTCCCGGCTCGGCCCGTTCACCCGTCTCGCGGCGGAACTGGACCTGAAGCCGCCGCGGATCCCGGTCTGGTCGGCGACCACGGCGCGGCCCTATCCCGCGGATCCGGTGGAGATCCGCGAGCTGTACCTGGCCCATCTGGTGCGCAAGGTCCGGTTCCGGGAACTCGTCGACGCGCTCTACGCCGACGGCGCCCGCGTCTTCGTCCAGGCGGGCGCCGGTCAGCTCGGCTCGTTCGTGTCGGACACCCTGGGCTCGCGGCCCCATCTGGTCATCCCGGCGTCCTCCGGTACGAGGCCAGGCCTCGCCCAGCTGCGCAGGGTGGCCACCGCGGTCTGGGTGGAGGGCGGACGGCCCGCGTTCGAGGCGCTGGAGCCGCACCGGACCCGGATCGACACGGCCGGCACGCTGCTCTCGGTCGACGGTGACGTGAAAGGCTTGTTCGCGGGCACCGGTGAGGTTCCCGAACTGGCCGACGGGATTCCGGACGCGATCGTCGCGGAGTTCACCGCGCTGCTGGCCGAGACCCGGCAGGCCGCGGCGAGTGTCGCCAACGCCGCGGCGCGGCGAACCGTCGAGTCCAGTGTGGACGTATCGCTCGCCACGATGCCGTACCTGGTGGATCACCGGTTCTTCCGCCAGCGCGAGGACTGGCCCGACGAAGCGGACTTCCGTCCCACCGTCCCCGCGACGACACTGGTCGACCTGGCCTGCCGGGAAGCGGAACGGGCCTGGCCCGGCACGGTCGCGACCGGGGTGAGCAACGCGGCGTTCTCCCGCTGGCTGATCGCCGCCCCCGCGGTGCGGGTCCCGCTTTCGATGACCCGCGAGGGCGACCGGATCAGTGTCCAAATCGGACCACACGCCAGCATGGACGTCCATCTGGCGCGGCGATACCCCACGGCGCCCCGGCCGTCCCCGCCGCCGGGGCCGGAAACCGCGCCGCCACTGAGCGCCGCCGAGATCTACAGCCGTCGGGAGATGTTCCACGGCCCGGCGTACCAAGGGCTCGACAAGCTGATCGGGCTCGGCGAGCGGCATATCCGCGGCGACCTCGTCGTGCCGCCGGCGCCCGGCGCGCTGCTGGACAACGTCGGCCAGTTGCTGGGTTGCTGGCTGATGGCCACCAAGGCGGACGCGCTGCTGGCCTTCCCGACGTCGATGGGCCGGGTCACCTGGTACGGACCGGAACCGGCGCCGGGCACCCGGCTGCGGTGCGTGGTCCGGGTCCGGCTGCCGCGGCCGGACGTGCTGGAGATGGACGCCGAACTCGTGCGGGACGGCGCCGTGCTGGCGCGGATCGAGCAGTGGCGCGACATCCGGTTCCCGTGCGACCGGCCCGCCCACCGGGTCTACGCCTTCCCCGATCGGAACCGGCTTTCCGAGGACCACCACGGCGGCTGGACGGTGGTGACCGACCGGTGGCCGAGCCCCGCCGCGCGCGACATCTACGCCGGGATCTACCTCGGTGCGGAGGAACGCGCCGAGTTCGCCGCCTGCGCGCCCCGGCGGCAGCGGGGATGGCTGCTGGAACGGATCGCGATCAAGGACGCGGTCCGCGCGAAACTCGGCCTGGACGGCGTTTACCCGGCGGAGCTCCGCGTGAGCGCCGACGGGACCAGGGTGACCGGGCTCCACGGCCGGGCGGTGCCGCCGTTGGCGGTGGCCGTCGCGTCGGCGGGCGAGGTCGCGGTCGCCCTCGTCCGCGAGCCGACCACGACGCCGCCCCGGATCGCGGTCCGGGCCGAAGGCGAGTTGGCGGGATTGGCCGAGGAGATCGGTATCGGGGCGGAATTCGCCGGAATCCCCGGGCACGTGGTGGCCTGGAATCGCGGGTAGGAACAGGAGCAGAGCATGACGATCGAACAGCAGAGCCCGGCGTCCGTCTTCGGCACCGTGGCGGAGTTGCTGAGAGAACTGGTCGGGGACACCGACGTCCTCGGCATCGAGATCACCCCGCGGACCACCTTCCACGAGGACCTCCAGCTGGAGAGCATCGACCTGGTGACCTTCGCGAGCATCCTCGCCGAGTTCTTCGGCGCCGACGTCAACCTCGCGGAGTTCCTGGCGGAGAAGGATCTCGACGACGTGATCGAACTCCGCGTCGGCGACATCGCGGACTACGTGGCCGCCCGCCTCGGCGAACGGGGGTGAGGCGGTGCCGACGATGACCGTCAACGGGCTGCGCACCAACGTGCAGCTCGTGCCCGGCGGGGGCACCGAGACCGTGGTGTTCCTGCACGGTATGGGCACCGACAGCCTCGCGAGCTTCTACCTCACGCTGGCCCCGCCGGTCGCCGCCGCCGGGGTCGACGTGATCAGCTACGACCTGCGCGGACACGGCAAGACCGAACGCCCCGAACGCGGGTACACGATCGCGGACTTCGTCGCCGACCTCGACGACCTGCTCGACCAGCTCGACCTCGGCCGGCCCGTGCACTTGGTGGGCAACAGTTTCGGCGGCACCCTCGCCTACAGCTACGCCGTGGCGAAACCGGAGCGGGTGCGCAGCATCGTGTGCATCGAATCGGAGCCCGCCACCGAACTGTGGGCGGACAAGATGTCGCAGATCCTCGAGCACACCGTGCGCTTCCTGAAGGTCGAGGAGAGCTTCGACTGGATCGAGGCCAACTACAGCGCGCATCACCGGCGGCTGGCGAGAATGGCGGCCGAGCGGATCATGTCCACGTCGATGGCCGAGGAGGTCCCGCTCGGCCCGTTGCTGACCCTGGACCAGGTCGCGGGGATCGGCTGCCCCGTACTGTCCATTTTGGGCAGTCACGGGTATCAGGCCGACGATCTGACCGCGCTGACCTCCATGCTGCCCCGCGGCGAGTTGCACGTGTTCGAGGGCCAAGGGCATTCGGTGCTCGTCGAGCAGCACCGGGAAGTCCGTGAGCTGCTGCTGAACTGGATCGCCCGGCACGGGAGGCCACGCGGATGAGCCGGTTCCTCCTGGTCGTCCCGCCACTCACCGGACATGTGGCGCCGTTGCGCGCGGTGGCCGCCGAGCTGGTGGGACGCGGCCACGACGTCGCCTGGTGCGGTCCGGAACCCACGACGTCCGAACTGACGCGGGCGGGCCGGGTGTACGCGGCGGGGGACGCGCTGGACTTCGCCGTGGAGCGCCGTCCCGAAGGCCTGCGCGGGTTCGCGGCGCTGAAATACCTTTGGGAGCAGTACCTGGTGCCGCTCGCGGACGCGATGGTCCCCGGGGTCGAGAAGGCGGTGGCCGCGTTCCGGCCCGACGTCGTGATCGCCGATCAGCAGGCCTTCGCGGGCGCACTGGTGTCGAGCCGCCGCGCCCTGCCGTGGGTGACGTCGGCGTCGACGTCGACCGAACTCGGCGATCCGCTGGGTGCCATGCCGAAGATCGCCGCCTGGGTCGACGGGCTGCAGGAGGGCCTCCGCACGCGGCACGGCGTTTCCTGCGGCGACCTGCGGTTCTCGCCGGACCTCATCCTGGCGTTCACCACCATCTCCTTGACGGGCCCGATCGCCGACGTGGGCGCGGTCCGGTTCGTCGGCCCCGCGCTGGCTCCCGCGCCCCCGGTGGGCTTCTCGTGGGACCGGCTCGACGGGCGCCCGCTCGTCCTCGCCACGCTCGGCACCGCCAACGCCGCTCTCGGCCGTCGCTTCCTGGCCGAATGCGTCGACGCCCTCGCCGGGATGCCGGACGTCCAAGGCCTCGTCGTCGATCCCACCGGCGAACTGCTCAGCGACGAGGTGCTGGTCGTCAAGCGGATCCCGCAGGCGGAAGTGGTGCGAAAAGCGGTGGCGGTGATCTGTCACGGCGGGCACAACACCGTCAGCGAGACCCTCGCTTCCGGGCTGCCGCTGGTGATCGCGCCGATCCGGGACGACCAGTCGATGCTGGCCCAGCAGGTCGAGGCGGCCGGCGCCGGGCTGCGGCTGCGCTTCGACCGGGTGAAGGCACCCGACATCCGCGCCACGGTCACCGAGGTGCTGACCGAGCCCGCCTACGCCGCAGCGGCCGCGCGGGTGCGGGCCTCGTTCGCGGCGGCGGGGGGAGTCGTGGCCGCCGCCGATCACCTGGAGTCCTTGCCGCGCTGACGCTTCGCCGCCGCCGGCCGGGCGGATCTTGCGTGCCTGGAGGCGGATCTCGCGTGCTTGAGGGCGGATCACATGAGATCCGTCTTCAAGCACGTGTGTTCGGTCTTCAAGCACGTGAGTGACGGGTTCGGGCTCAGGCCATCGGGGTGACGTCTCGCGGGGTCCGGAACGTACGGGCCGCGATCCACCCGCCCACCGACGCCGCCACGGCGGCGATCGCGAGCGAGACAGGGATCGACCAGCCCGACGGCCGACCCAGCGCGAGCGCTCTGGCCGCGTCGATGGCGTAGGTCAGCGGGTTGAGCGCCGAGACCACCCGCAGCCAGGTCGGCATCGTCTCGAGCGGCATGTACGCGCTGGAGGAGAACATCAGCGGGAACATGACCACGAAGGACGCCATCTGCAGGGTTTCGGCCTTGCGCAGCCAGGTCGTGATGGCGACGAAGATCCAGGTCAGGCACCAGCCCACGACGAGCGTGAGCAGAAGCGCCGCGGAGACACCGAAAACGCCGCCGGTCGGCCGGAAACCCAGCAGTACCACGCTGGCGAGCGCGGTCACCAGCAGTTGCACGCCGAGCCGGGCGGAGTCGGAGATGGTGCGCGCCACGAGGACGGCGGAAAGGCTGATGGGCATGCACCGGAGACGTCCGGTGAAACCACTGTAGATCTCCGAGAGCAGGCCGGCGCCCGAACTCATCGCCGTGGTCATCGCGATGTTCACCAGCGTCGCCGGGACGAGGAAGTTCACGTACCCCTGGTAGGCCGCGACACCGGGCAGCGTGCTGACGCCGTTGAAGACCTGGCTGAACAGCAGGAGCAGCACGATCGGTTGCAGCAGACCGAAGAACACCAGCCGCCGGTCGCCGAACGCCGTCTTCAGCGATCGAGCGGCGAGCACCCGGACCTGGGTGGCGAAGGTGCTCGGCGGCCAGATCGCCGGATCGGTCAGCACCGACGGGGACGGTGCGCGGTGCTTTGCCTCGGTCATGGCGCGACCGCCGGACTCCGGTGCAGCGAAAGGTAGACGTCGTCGAGCGTCGGCTCGGCGACGGTGAGGTCCTTGATCGGCGCGCCCGCCGCGTCGAGCGCGCGGACCAGCACCGTGATGTCGGCGGGCCCGGACAGCGCGACACCGATCACCAGCCCGGAGGCCGACGTCGTGCAGCTCATGCCGAGCCGGTGCAGCGCGGCCAGCGCGCGGCGGGCGGCGAGGTCGGTGCCGAAGGTCAGGGTCGCGGTCCGTTCCCCGAGCCGAGCCTTCAGTTCCGACGGCCGCCCGGAAACCGTGACGTGCCCCAGCCCCAGCACGATGACGTGATCCGCCAGCCTGTCCGCCTCCTCGAGGTACTGCGTGGTGAGCACGACGGTGGTGCCGCGCGCGGCGAGCCGTTCGACGCCGTCCCAGAGCCCCGCGCGGCTGAGCGGGTCGAGGCCGGTCGTCGGCTCGTCGAGGAAGAGGACATCGGGGGAGCCGACGAGCCCGGCGGCGAGATCGAGCCGTCGCCGCATCCCGCCGGAGTACGTCCGCGCGGGCCGGTCCGCCGCGTCGTCGAGGCCGAACATGGCGAGCAGTTCGGCCGCGCGGGCCCTGGCCTGGCGCCGGTTCGCGCCCAGCAGGCGGGCGACGAGTTCGAGGTTGCCTCGGCCGGAGAGCGCGTCGTCGACAGCCGCGAACTGGCCGGTGACCCCGATTCGCCGCCGGACGTGATGCCCGGCGCGCACGACGTCGAAACCGCACACCTTGGCGGTGCCGCCGGTCGGTTTGACGCGGGTGCTGAGGATGTCGATCAGCGTCGTCTTGCCCGCGCCGTTGTGGCCCAGCACCGCGAGCACGGTGCCGCGGCCGACCCGGAGACTGACGCCGGCGAGGGCCGTCACTTCACCGTAGTGCTTGGCGAGGCCGGTCACCTCGATGGCAGCCTGCTCCATTCGCCGAACGTAGCGGGGGTTTCGGTGCGGCCGCAATGAACGCGCGCGGACTCCGGGTACGGGTGACAATTCCTCGCCGCCGCCCGCTGACGTGGGTGACAAAAGTGATTTCCCGCGCGGCGAATTCCGTGCCCGACCGCGTGCGTATGACAAAGAAAAGGCGAGGGGTTCGGTGTCCTTGCCGGTGCGGTCCGGCGCGGGTAATTTACCGCTTCCGCGCAAGCGCCGTTTCGGCCGTGTCGCGTATTTCCCCGATTCCCCGGGAGTGACCGTTGTGAAGTTCCCGCTGAAGTACACCTGGCGTGCGACGTCAAGCCTCGTGAGTGGTAATGACGGTTAGAACCGTCATTACCACTCACGAGCCCCAACGCAAAACAGTTACGCCCATGACAACCTTTTCGTTTTCCGGAACCCTCGGCCACGCATTACTTGTCCCTCTGTCGTTCCGCCAGTAGCGTGCTGCACGAGTTGGCCGTTCGGCCGGAGAAGTCGAAGTGAGGAAGCCCGAATGTCAGTGATGACCGGGCGCGTTCTGCGCGCCTTCCTGCTCCCGGCGGTGCTGGGGCTGGGGGCGCTTTCCTTGGCTTCCGCCTCCGCCGACCCCGCGCGGACACAGGTACGACAGGCCGCCCCCGTACCGGAGCCGGCCGCCGCGCAAGCCGGACTGCAGTTCGGCTTCTACGTCGGCGACGAACAACAGCCCACGACCAGCCGCGTCGCGAAACTCGGTTCGGACATCACCTTCCCGCAGGGGCGGTTCGACGGCAAGATCCTCGGTTTCAGCGACACCTCGCCGATCACCGGCAAGCTCAGCATCCCGGTGACGTCGAGCTACTTCGTCTCCTTCCGCTTCATGCCCGCCACCGGCACCGTCGAACTCATCCCCGACGGCGACGCGACCGGTGTCGTCGACGTGGACACCGGAGCCACGGGCGACTGCAAGGAGGTCGGCACCGCCATCTGCGCGCACACCGATGTCACGAACAAGGTGTTCATCAAGCTCTCGAACGTCAAGGTGGACGGCAAGGTCCTCGACGTCGGCCCGAACTGCCGGACCGCGCGGTCGGTCGTGGTGAACATCAAGGCGCTGGTGCCGCTCGCGCTCCCTGCCTCGCCGGTGAAGGTCACCAGCACCTTCGACACGCCCGCGTTCGCCGGCTGCGGGGTGCGTGAAGACCTGAGCCCGCTGCTCACCGGTCTGGTCTCCGGTCCGGGCAACACGCTGGTCACCAACCTCAGGCTGCGATGCGTCGGCGATGGCCCGCCCCCCAACGGATGTGGAGCCTGACGATGGCCAATCCAGTCGCCCTGCTCGCCCGCGCGCCGGAGAAGGCCGCCGCGGGGCTGCGCGAATTCGGCCGCATGTGCGCCATGGGGATCGACGTCGTCCTCGCGATGTTCCGCCGCCCGGTGCAGATCCGCGAGTTCATCCAGCAGTTCTGGTTCATCGCCAGTGTGTCGATCACGCCCGCGATCCTCGTGTCAATCCCGTTCGGCGCGGTCATCTCGCTGCAACTGGGTTCGCTCACGAGCCAGATCGGGGCGCAGCAGTTCAACGGTGCCGCGAGCGTCCTCGCCGTGGTGCAGCAGGCCAGCCCGATCGTGACGACATTGATCATCGCCGGGGCGGGCGGTTCGGCGATCTGCGCGGATCTGGGCGCCCGCTCCATCCGCGAGGAGATCGACGCGATGGAGGTGCTCGGCGTCTCGCCGATCCACCGGCTGATCGTGCCCCGTGTACAGGCGGCCATCGGCGTTTCGGTGCTGCTGAACGGTTTGGTCAGCGTCGTCGGCGTGCTCGGCGGCTACTTCTTCAACGTCATCGTGCAGGGCGGCACACCGGGCGCGTACCTCGCGAGCTTCAACGCGCTGGCCCAGCTGCCCGACCTCGTGGTCAGCTCGATCAAGGCGTTCATCTTCGGTTTCCTCGCCGGCGTCGTCGCCGCCTACCGGGGGCTGAACCCCAAGGGCGGACCCAAAGGCGTGGGCGACGTCGTCAACCAGTCGGTGGTGATCACGTTTTTGCTCCTGTTCTTCGTCAACACGATCCTGACCGCGCTGTACCTGCAGCTCGTCCCGGCGAAGGGAACCTGATCCCGTGACCAGCGTCCCCGAACGGGCCCGTGAGGCGTTCAAACGCCCCGGCAACAGTCTTTTCGAGCTGGGCGACCAGTTGCTGTTCTACATCCGCGCGCTCGCGGCGATCCCGATGGCCGTCACCCGTTACTTCCGCGAGGTGGTGCGCCTGCTCGCCGAGGTGACTTTCGGCAGCGGGGCCCTCGCGGTGATCGGCGGCACCGTCGGCGTGATGGTCGGCCTGTGCGTGTTCACCGGGATCACTGTGGGGCTGCAGGGTTTCAGCGCGCTGAACCAGATCAACATCTCCGCGATGACCGGCTTCCTCACCGCGTATTTCAACACCCGTGAGATCGCGCCGCTCTCGGCGGGGCTCGCGTTGTCGGCGACGGTCGGAGCCGGGTTCACCGCGCAGCTGGGGGCCATGCGGATTTCCGAAGAGATCGACGCGCTCGAAGTGATGGCCGTGCGCAGCATGCCGTACCTCGTCACCACCCGGATCGTGGCCGGGTTCATCGCGATCATCCCGCTCTACGTGATCGGCCTGCTGATCTCCTACCTCGGCTCGCGGGTGACGACGGTGGTCTTCTTCGGCCAGTCCGGTGGGACCTACGACCACTACTTCTCGCTGTTCTTACCGCCTGAAGACGTGCTGTGGTCGTTCGGGAAGGTCCTCGTTTTCAGCGTCGGCGTCATCCTCACGCACTGCTTCTACGGCTATCGCGCCGCGGGCGGCCCCGCGGGCGTCGGGGTCGCGGTCGGCCGTGCCGTGCGGACGTCGATCGTGCTGATCAGCGTGCTCGACCTCTTCCTCAGCCTGGCGATCTGGGGCGCCACCACGACGGTGAAGGTCTCCGGATGAGCGCGCGGGCGCGGACGCAGGCGGCGGGGGTGATCTTCCTCGTCATCCTGGTGCTGCTCGGCTGGCTCGCCGTCGCCATCTTCAACAAGGACTTCGAACGTGCGGAACTGGTCACGCTCAAGACGGACAGGGTCGGCAACCAGCTGGCCCCGCCCGCCGAGGTCAAGGTCCGCGGTGTCCCGTTCGGCGAGGTCAGGGCGGTCCGGGGCACGGCGGAAGGTGCGGAGATCGATCTCGCCATCGACCCGGCGAAGATCGATCAGCTGCCGCGCAACGTCTCGGCGCGGCTGCTGCCGAAGACCGTGTTCGGCGAGCGTTACGTCAACCTCGTGCTCCCGGACCGGCCTGCCGGGGGTTCGCTGCGGGACGGCGATGTCATCGGCCAGGACAGGTCGGCCAACGCGATCGAACTGGAACGCGTCCTCGGTGATCTGCTGCCCCTGCTGCGGGCGGTGCAGCCGCAGAAGCTGAACAGTTCGCTGGGCGCGATCTCGCTCGCGCTCGACAACCGCGGGAAGTCGTTGGGGGACAGCATCGTCCAGCTCAACGATCTCCTCGGCCAGGTCAACCCGCTGATGCCGCGGTTCAAGGCCGACATCAGCGGTCTCGCCGACGTGGCGGACCTGTACACCGGTGCCGCACCGGACATCCTCAAGGCGCTCTCGGATCTCTCCACGACCGCGAAAACCATTGTGGACACTCGTGCGGACCTCGACAAGTTGTACGCCAGTGTCACCACCGCGAGCGGCGACCTGAACAAGTTCCTGATGCAGAACAAGGACAACATCATCGGCGTCAGCGTGAAGAGCAGGCCGACCCTGGAGCTGCTCTCCCGCTATTCACCCGAGTTCCCTTGCCTGTTCGACGCGGTGAACCGGCTCAAGCCGGTGATGGAGAAGGCCTTGGGCAAGGGCACCGGCGAACCCGGATTGCACGTGACGCTGTCCGTCCACGACCCACGCGACAAATACGTGCCGGGACGGGACGATCCGCGGTTCGACCAGAAGGGCGGTCCGCGGTGTTACGGCGGGGGCGGGGGCCGGGGCGGGGGCGGGGGAGAGATTTCGGTGGCGGTTTCCTTCGCCGCCGATGGGGACCTCGGCCCGGCCAATTCGAAGGGGGAGCGGGGGCTGGTCGCCGAGATCCTGGCGCCGTCGCTCGGGATGAAGCCGGCCGAGGTCCCGGACTGGAGCAGCGTGCTCGTGGGCCCGGCGTTGCGCGGTACGGAGGTGACCGTCCGATGAGGAGTATCGCGGGGCCGGCGATCAAAGGCCTGATCTTCTTCGTGATCACCGTGGTGGCGACCGGGATCCTGGCCATCACCATCGCCAACTCCGGGGTCGGCACGACGGTCGGCTACACGGCCAGGTTCACCGACGCCACGTCGGTCAACCCCGGCGACGAGGTCCGGATGTCCGGTGTCCGCATCGGCCAGGTGGATTCGGTCGGGGTGGTCGAGCGGCGTCTGGCTGACGTGCGGTTCTCGATCGAGAACAAGCGCCGCCTCACCTCCGGGGCCACGGTCACCATCAGGTACCGGAACCTCGTCGGCCAGCGGTATCTTTCGATCGATCCCGGCCCGGACGGACCGGCGGCCTTGGCCGAGGGAGCGCTGATCCCGCCGGAGCGGACTCGTCCGGCGCTGGATCTCACCGCGTTGTTCAACGGGTTCAAACCGCTGTTCCAGGCACTGTCGCCGAACGACGTCAACCAGCTGTCCTTCGAGATCGTCCAGGTGCTGCAAGGCGAGGGAAGCACCATCGACAGCCTCCTCGAACACACCGCTTCGCTCACGAACACCTTGGCGGGCAAGGACGAGGTGATCGGCCAGGTGGTCGGAAACCTCAACACGGTGCTCGACACGCTCAATTCGCAGGGTGATCAGTTCGACAAGCTCGTCGACGTCACCGCGCAACTGGTCTCCGGGCTCGCCGGTGACGCGAAACCCATCGGGCAGGCGATCGGCGGGCTCGGTGAGCTCACCACGGCCACCGCGGACCTGCTGCAGGACGGCCGCGCGCCGCTGAAGGACAGCATCAACACCCTCGGCGACCTGTCGAAGAACCTTGCCGACAATACCCCGGTATTCGAGCAGTTCCTGGCGAACCTCCCGAAGAAGCTGGACCGGATGGGCGCGATGGTCTCGTACGGTTCGTGGTTCAACTTCTATTTGTGCTCGGTGAAATCGGACGCGCCACCCGCCCCGGGCGGCCCGCCGGTCGGCATCCCGCTGACCCAGGGACGGTGCCGGTGAAAGCGCCCAGGATCAAACCGTTCCGCAGCCGCAACCCCATCGTCGTCGGCGCCGTCACGGCCCTGCTGATGGCGGTGGCGGGCTCGGCGACCTTCTTCTCCGACGATCTCCCTCTGGTCGGCGGCGGTACCACGTACGCGGCGGAGTTCACCGAAGCCGCCGGACTCAAACGCAACGACGAGGTCCGGGTGGCGGGTGTCAAGGTCGGCGAGGTGTCCGACGTCCTGCTGGACGGTGGCCGGGTCAAGGTCCTGTTCCGGGTCAAGGACACCTGGATCGGCAATCGCACCACCGCCTCGATCAAGATCAAGACACTGCTGGGACAGAAGAACCTGGTCCTCGACCCGGTCGGCAACGCCGAACTGGATCCGGACGAGTCGATCCCGGTGCAGCGCACGAGTTCCCCGTACGACGTCACGACGGTCTTCAACGACCTCGCGAACACGGTGGGCGCGATCGACACCGATCAGCTGGCGAAGGCGTTCGGCACCTTGTCGGAAACGCTCGGCGCCTCCACCCCGCAGGACGTCCGGACCGCCTTCGACGGCATCACCGCGCTGTCGAAGACGCTCGCTTCCCGGGACCAGGAGCTGGTGAAGCTGTTCGAGAACACGAACAAGGTGTCCAAGACGCTCGGGGATCGGTCGCAGCAGATCGAGGCGCTGATCCGCGACGGCAACACCCTGCTCACGGAGCTGAACGCGCGCAAGGACGCCATCGCGAAGCTGTTCAGCGGGGTGAAGAACCTGTCGGTGCAGCTCAAGGGTCTGGTGGCGGACAACCAGAAGACGCTCGGGCCCGCGCTCGATCAGCTCGATCGCGTCGCCACCGTGCTGCAGCGCAACCAGGACAAGCTCAACGAGAGCCTGCGGCTGGCCGGCCCGTTCTACCGGCTGCTCGGCAACGCGGTCGGCAACGGCCGCTGGATCGACACCTACATCTGCGGGCTCGTCCCGACCGGCGGCACACCGGGCAGCTGCATGCCTTCGAGGAAGGGGGGACGCTGATGGGGCGCCACTTCACGTTGTCGGATCTCGGGGCGCACGCCCGGCGGCGGGCCTGGGTGCGGCGGCTCGCGCTCGCCGTCGTCGCGGGGCTGGTGGTGACGGCGGTTTGGCCGCTGGTGACCCGGCAGGCCGACCGCGTCCTGACCGGGTTCTTCACCGCGACCGTCGGGGTGTACCCGAATACCGAGGTGCGGGTGCTCGGCGTCCCGATCGGCTCGGTGACCAAGGTCGAACCGCGCGGCACGAACGTCGAGGTGACGATGTCGGTGCGACCCGACGTCAAGCTGCCCGCCGACGTCGGCGCCGTCGTGATCACACCGAGCCTGGTCGCCGACCGGTACGTGCAGCTCACCCCGGTGTACCTCGGCGGACCGGAGCTGGGCGGGGACGGCCGGATCCCGCCCGAGCGCACCGTCACCCCTGTCGAGGTCGACGAACTACTGGGCAGCCTCAACCAGCTGATGACCGCGCTGGGGCCGAAGGGCGCCAACCGGGACGGGGCGGTCAGCGACGTCCTGACCAAGGCCGCGACCTACCTCGACGGGAACGGCGGCAAGCTCGGCGAGGCGATCAAGAACCTCGGTGAGTTCGCCAGAACGGCGAGCGATTCCAAGGACGACCTGTTCAACTCGGTCGACAACATCAGCAAGTTCACCGCGATGCTCGCCGCGAACGACGGCAAGGTGAAACAGGCGATCCAGCAGATCTCCTCGCTCAGCAAGATCCTGGCCGATCAGCGGGACCAGTTCTCCGGCGCGATGACGGAACTCACCGAAGCGCTCGGCGTGGTGCAGGGCTTCATCAAGGACAACCGGGGCAAGGTCAAGTCCGATGTGGACAAACTCGCCGAGATCACCAAGCTGCTCGGTCAGCAGAAGGCGTCGCTGGGCGAAGCGCTCGACACCGCGCCGAACGCGCTGGCGAACGTGCTCGGCGCGTACAACCAGGGCGCGGGGACACTGGACGGACGAGGGAACATCACCGAATTCTCGGGGGCGAAATGAAAACCCGGCTCGCTGCCGTCCTGGTCCTCGTGCTGGCCGCCACCGGATGCAGCGGCGGTGTCGACGTCTACGACATTCCGCTGCCGGGAGGTGCCGCGCTGGGCAGCCGCCCGATCCACGTCACGGCGAGCTTCACCAACGTGCTGGACCTCGTGCCCCAGTCCGGCGTGAAGGTCAACGACGTCCCGGTCGGCCAGGTGCGGACCGTCGATCTGGCGCCGGACGGCCGCAGCGCGGTGGTCGGGCTGCTCATCAACGGCGACGTGAACCTGCCGGCCAACGCCGTCGCGCGGCTGCGGCAGGCGAGCATCCTCGGCGAGAAGTTCGTCGAGCTCGCTGCGCCCTCCGACGGGACCCCGAGCGGCCGGCTGGCCGACGGCGCGGTGATCCCACTGGCCGGCTCTTCGCTGACCCCGGAGATCGAGGAGGTCTTCGGCGCGCTTTCCCTGCTGCTCAACGGTGGCGGTGTCGCGCAGGTGCAGAACATCACCCGCGAACTCAATGACGCGCTCGGCGGCAAGGAGAGCGCGGCACGCAGCCTTCTGTCCAATTTGGACGTGTTCGTGCGCGGGCTCGACGAACACAAGGCGGAGATCACCCGCGCCATCGAGAGCGTCAACAAGCTCGCTGCGACGCTGAACGCGAACACCGAAGAGATCAAGACGACGCTGAACGGGCTCACCCCCGGAATCGAAGTCCTGAACCAGCAGCGTCAGGCGCTGGTCGGGATGCTGAAGTCGCTGGACGGGCTCACTTCGGTCGCGGTCGACACGGTGAACCGCAGCAAGGACGACCTCGTCGCCGATCTCAAGGCGCTCGAACCGTTGCTGCGGAAACTGGCCGACTCCGGGGACAAGCTGCCGAAGGCGATGGAGATGATCTTCACCTTCCCGTTCCCCGACGCCGCGCTCGAGGCCATCCGCGGTGATTACCTGAACACGTTCCTGACCTTCAAGAACAGTGGTGGCCGCTGATGCTGACCAAGTTCGTCCGAGTGCAGTTGGTGGTCTTCGTGACCATCGCGGTCCTCGGCGTCGCGTACGTCGGCGCGACCTATGCGGGGCTGGACAAGTTGGTGCTCGATCGCGGGTACACCGTCAAAGTACGGCTAGCCACCGGCGGCGGCATCTTCAGCAACGCCGAAGTCACCTATCGGGGCGT
Source organism: Amycolatopsis decaplanina DSM 44594 (assembly GCF_000342005.1). GTDB lineage: Bacteria > Actinomycetota > Actinomycetes > Mycobacteriales > Pseudonocardiaceae > Amycolatopsis > Amycolatopsis decaplanina. The sequence goes on along the minus strand of NZ_AOHO01000068.1, from coordinate 319,103 downwards.
GCCGATCGGCAGGGTCGGCGAACTGCGGCTGACCTCCTCCGGGATGGAGATGGACCTCGAAATCGAGCCGGGCGGCCCGGAAGTACCCGCGGACACCGAGGCCGTCGTCGCCAACCGATCCGCCGTCGGCGAGCAGTACGTCGACCTGCGGCCGCGTCGCGGCGACGGCGCCATGCTGCGGGACGGTTCGGTGATCGCCGAGGCGGACACGAAGATCCCGCTGCCGGTGGACGTCGTCCTGTCCAGTGTGGACTCTTTCGCCAACTCGGTGCCGAAGCCCGCCCTGCGGACCGTGGTCGACGAGCTGTACAACGCGACGTCCGACGCCGGCCCGGCGCTGGACCAGCTCGTCGGACGGGGGATCGAGTTCGTTCGGGAGGCGAGCGCGCATGTCGGCCCGCTGACCAGGTTCGTGACCGACGCCCAGACCGTGCTCGACACCCAGGTCTCGCAGGCGGACGCGATCCGCTCGTTCGGTGCCAACGCCAAACTGCTCGCCGCGACGTTGAAGAGCTCGGACGGCGATCTGCGACGGCTGATCCCGGCCGTTCCGGCGGCCGCGAACGAGGTCAGCACGCTCCTGCGGGAGACCGGGCCGAGCCTGGGCATCCTGCTGGCGAACCTGCTGACCACCGCGGACGTGCTGGAAACGCGGCAGGACGGCATCGAGCAATTGCTGGTCACCGCGCCGAAAGCGGTCGCCGCGGGGCACGCGATCATGGGGCCGGACGGCGCGCACGTCGGTCTTTCGCTGACGTTCTTCGATCCGCCGCCGTGCGTCACCGGTTACGGCACCGGCTACCGCGACGGGCTCGACACGTCGCCGCGTCCGTTGAACACCGCGGCGCGCTGTGCCCTGCCGAAGGGCGACCCGACGAACGTGCGCGGTTCGCAGAACGTGCCGGGAAGGTGAAGGCCATGACCAGATTCGCCGCATTCCTCGCAGCGGTCGCCACCGCGTCGGCGGCGTGGTTCGGCTACTCGTGGTGGGACGCCAGCCGCGACGACGGCGTCGCACGGGCGACGGTCCGCGAGGAGGCGTTGCAGGTGGGCAGACAGGCTGTCGCCGCACTGACCACTTTGGACTATCGGCAGGCGGAGCAGGGTTATCAGAACTGGCTGAACCTGTCCGGCGGCGCGTTGCACGACGAGCTGGCGCGGGACCGGGAAGGCGGACTCGGCCGGATCGGCCAGGCGAAGACCGTGACCACCGGCAGGGTCGTCGACGCCGCGGTGACCGAAGTGGACAGCGGTGGCGGGACGGCCGAGGTGATCGCTTCGGTCGAACTCGAGGTGCGGCCCGAAGGCGGGGAAGCCGTGACCAAGCACAACCGGTTCCGCGCCGGTCTGAACCGGACGCCGGACGGGTGGCGCGTCACGTCGCTCGGCCAGGTGCCGGTGACCGACACCGGAAAGCCCTGACGGAGGACGGTATGACCACGAAACGAGCCGTCAAGCCGGCGCGGCGCGCGGTGAAGGTGGCCGGGAAAATGGGCGGGAGCCCCCGGGTTCTCGAAGCGCCCGAGGAAGTCCCTGACGAGGCTCCGGTCGTTGCTCCGGTGCGGCGGCGGGGTGTGTTCGTGTTCGGCGCGGTCGCGCTGGTGATGGCGGGCTTCGCGGGGTGGTTCGCGATCGAGGCGCGGGACGCCACGGCGGTATTGACGCACAACACCGCGCTGACCGACGTCGCCACCACCGCGGAGGTGAGCGACCAGATCGGCAAGGCGCTCGGCACGGTCTTCTCCTACCGCTACGACGACCCCGCCAAGAGCGAGCAAGCCGCGAAAGAGGTCCTCACCGGGCCGGCGCTGGGGCAGTACGACCAGCTGTTCGCGCAGGTCCGGGGTCTCGCGGCGGAGCAGAAACTGGTCGTGACCTCGACCGCGGTGGTCTCGGGTGTCAAGGTGCTCGACGGGGACCGGGCGTCACTGCTGGTGTTCCTCGACCAGACCGGCGTGCGCGGGGACGGGCAGCGCAGTACGGGCGCGGCTCAGCTGAGCGTCAGTGCCGAACGGGCCGAGGGCAAGTGGCGCGTGACCGCTCTGGCCGCCGCCTGACCCCCGCCCCCTGTCGCAATTGGTCACCTACTTGCGAGGGGTGCGCGGGTCTCGTGATCGTTGATGAAGGAATTAGGACACTCGACGTCCCGGTTCCTTCATCGACATGAGGTGGCCCCGTCCCGGGCCATGATCGAGCCCGGCGGCCGACACCTCGCCCACCCGCACCAGCCCCACCGCGGCACCGCTCGGGTCGCGTGCATGAAGTCCGTGAAGGCCTCCTTGAGGGACCCAGGGTCCCTCAAGGAGGCCTTCACGGACTTTCGTGGTCGGCACCCTTGGCGCCGTCAGGAAGGGGCGGCCCGCAGGGCCAGGATCATCTCGAACCGCCGCTCAGGATCCCGCAGCCCGTCAGCGAACAGCGCCTCCAGTTCCTGAGCGCGGGACCGCACCGTCTGCGGGTGCACCGCGAGCCGTTCCGCCACCTCGCGGACGTTCCCGCAGGTCTCCAGCCACGCCAGCAGCGTCCCGGCCAGCCGCGAATGCTGCTTCCCGGTCAATCCGGCCAGCGGCCCGAGCCGTTTCCGGACCAGTTCGGCGGCCAGGAACGGTTCCTTGAGCAGCCACAGGCGCGAAAGATGGTCGACGCACCACGTCACGGGCTCGTCGGCGAGTGCTCCGGAGTCGACGAGCCGCAGGGCCTCTCGTGCGGCTCTCAAGGAACGCGCCGCGAAACCGGGCGGTACGGCGGGGCCGATCGCGGCTCGACTGCCTGCCAGGTCTTCGGCGAATCGCTCCCGTTCGTCCGGTGCCGGAGCGGGGAGCAGCAGACAAGGGGAGGCGCTTTCGAAGTCGGCCAGCGCGGTCGAGGCGGCCGCCGGGGCTTCGTCCGGCTGCTGGTCGAGGGCGACGGCGACGAGCAGGTCCGGAAGTTGCCACCGCGCGAGGTCTGCGGCGTGTTTGACGACCTCGGGCGGTGACGGCGGCTCGGCGAGCAGGAGCTCCATCAGGCGGTGCCGCCGGCGCTCCAGTGCGCCGGCGGCCTTTTCCCGCGCCTCCGCGTGGCCCTCGACCGACAGCGCCGACAGCTCGTCGATGTAGGCGAAGATGGCTTCCGCGAGGAGGCACAGCGTCGCCGAAGGCACCCCCGCGCGGCGGCCGGCCTCGGCCACCCGGCGCCAGGTCACCCTGGCGCCGACGCGGTACGCCGCCTGGAGGACGTCGACGTTGCGGCCTTGGTGGAACTCCTGGACACCCAGGCTCAGGAACACGCTCCGGCGGTCCTCCGACGGCGCTTCCGGGTTCACGATCCGTTCCACGAACTGCAGGAAGGCCATCTGGACGCCGGTCTTGAGCGCCTTCCCGAAGGCGCCGTCCAGCGGCCGCGCGTAGTCGGGGATGGTCCGCTGGATCTCGCGGACCACCTCCCCGGCCACGTCGGCCAGTACCGGCCGGAACACGGTCGCCAGCTCTCTCGGCAGCAGCGCCCAGAGCTGGACCGGACGCCCGCTCGACCCGCCCGGCCGGGCGGGCGTGAGCAGCGGACCGTACGTCGCCTCGACCCCGCTGCGGGCGTCCTGCGGTCGGGTCACCTCGTCACCTCATTGTGAGTGGGGAACGCTGATCTGTCAGTCCTCGGCGAGCAAGGCCTCCGCGCGCAGGGCGATCTCCATGTCGAGCCGGTCGTCGGCGTTGTTCAACCGGTCGCCGAAGAGATCGATGAGCTGGTGCATGCGGTACCGGACGGTCTGCGGGTGGACCTTGAGCTTCTTCGCGATCTCCGGAGCGCTGCCCCGCGACTGGAGCCAGATCAGCAACGTCTCCCCGAGCCGCGCCCGCTGTTTGGGGGTGAGGTCTTCGAACGGGGCGAGGCTGCGCGTGCACAGCTCGCGGACCAGGAACTCGTCGGCGAGCAGCCACAGGGTGGACAGGTGATCGCTGTACCGCGTGACCGGATTGTCCGGCAGCACCCCGCGCTGGACCAGCCGTAGCGTGCGGCGTGCCCACAGCAAGGAGCGCGGCGCTTCGGTGAGCCGCACGGCCGGGCCGATCACCGCGCGCCAGCCGGGAAGCCGTTCGGCGAGGTCCTTCAGGTGCTTTTCGGGATCGCCGGTGACCAGACAGGGTTTGGGACCTTCGAAGTCGACCAGGACGTCGGCGTCCAGGTCGGCGCTGTCGGGGTCCAGCGGGCCGAGCCGTCGCTCCAGTGCGACGACCGTGATCTCGGCGGGCAGCGCCCACTGGGCGTTGGCGGCGTGGGACGCGATCGACTGCGGTGAGGACGGGGGATCGGAGAGCATCAGTTCGAGCAGCCTGCGCCTGCGTCTCGCCCTGGTGCCCGCGGCCCGCTCCTGCGCGGCCGTGTAGCCCTCGATCGACAGTGCGGAAATCTCGTCCACGTAAGCGAAAATCGCCTCGGCCGCGGTGCACAGGAGATCGGCGTCCGCTCCGATCGCCTGCCCGAATTCCGAAACGTGCCGCCACGCGACGCGACCGCCGACGCGGTAGGCCGTCTGCAGGCAGTCGAGGCTGCGGCCCTCGTTGAACTCGACCTTCCCGAGGTTGCGGAACACCGCCGACCACTTGTCGAGCGGGGCCGTCCCCTGTCCGACGGTATCGAGGCAGTGCAGGATCGCCTGCCGGATACCCTGCGTGATGATCTGTCCGAACGCGCCTTCCAGTGGCTGCGCGTACTCGGGGACGGCTCGTTGCACCTCCTGGAGGATGGCTCGTGCCAAGGGGTCGGCCCGCGGCCGGAACCGCTCGCCGAGGTCTCTGGGCAGTGACGCCCACAGTCCATTCGCGCCGGTGCTGCGCACAGGTCGGTTCTCCACTGGGGTTCTCGGTGCCGGCGTGAAGGCGCGCGGTCGCTGGACCGGACCCGGTGGCTGGCGGTGCGGGGTGGCGGGGTGACGCACGTCGGGGTCGGGCCGTGCGGTCCGCAGATCGTGCCGCGAGAATCCGGTATCCAAGTCGGTCATGTTTTTATCCTTGCTGGCAACAAAATCAGCCTCTTCAACGGTGAAGCCGATCCAGATTTTGTGGCTCACGCAACATAAAATCCGGCCGAGAGGACTGTCAACGGCTGGCGGGGGCTTGATCGGCCACCTGGATGGACTACACCCGAACGGGTGGTCCGATCCGGCGGTGAGTGACATTTAGGCAGGCCGGAGATGGCGTCCGGATGACAATTTTTCCGGGACGTTTTCCTGCGTCTCCGCCGCCTCGCTGGCGCGGATGAGCACCTCGACGACCTCGTCCAGGGTCAACCGGGCGGGTGCGGTCCCGGCGAGGAAGCGTTCGAGCTCGTCGGCGAACCGGACCGGGTCGGCCACATGTGGAAAGTGTTTCGCATTTTTGAACACCGTCAATCGGCTGTCCGGCAGCACTTCGGCGGTCTTGCGGCCGTGGGCGACCGGGATGAGCGGGTCGTGCGCGCCCCAGATGACGAGCGTGGGCACCTGCCGGGCGAGGTAGAGCTTGTCGATCGCGCTCGCGCGCTGACCCCGGAGGTCGATCAGGCTGCGCGCGATGAACAGGAACGCCCGCCGCCTGCCCGGATCGGCCAGTGACGCGAGGTGACGGGTCAGCTCCCGGGTCTCGGGGGAGAGCTTCCCGCCGAGAGAGCGGCCGGCCGCGGCCAGCCCGCGGGCGATCGCGACGGTGACCGGGTTGACCGCGAGGGACAACGTCACCTTGGCCCCCGGCAGCGCCGTAGCGCGTAGTACCGAGGTCACCTGCGGGCCGAGCCCGGCGCTGCCCACGAGCACCAGCCGGGCGCACATCTCGGGGAACTGGTAGGCGAACTGCATCGCGATCCCGCCGCCGAGGGAGTGCCCGACGATGGTCGCGTGCCGGTTCCCGGTGAGCGCGAGGATGTCGCGGACCACGCTGGCCATCGCGCCGAGGCCGTAGTCGGCCCGCGGGGAGGCCGAATCGCCGTGGCCGGGAAGGTCGGGGACGAGGACGCGGCGCCCGAACCCGGTCCGCTCGAAGTGGTCGAGCAACGGGGCCCAGGTCTCGCCGCTGCCCGAGATCCCGTGCAGCAGCACGAGTGCCTCGCCCGCGACGTCCTTTGTGGACGGAACGTATTCCCGCAGCCGGATTTCCCGTCCGTGCAGGGTCAGTGTGCGCGCTTCGAGGGCCATGTCCCGCCTTTCCGTTGTCAGGCGTCAAAATAACGTGTGGAACGCCGGGTTCGTCAGCGTGTCGCGGGACACGTCCGGCAATTGCGACCCGGGTGACAAGAATTCCGGGACCGACCCCGAGCCGGATGCCAAAACCGGGACGTCCGGGCAATTGCGCATCGACATTTTCCCGCCGTCCCGGTATTCAGGAAAGCGTCGGTAAACACCCGTCACCACGGAGAAAAGCGATGGCCTGCCGGGCGGACTTCCACGTCGATCAGCCGAGGGCGAAGCGCGCCCGCCGAGGTCTCCGCTGGGTCCTGCCCGCCGTGCGGCCATCGGAACGGCGGGTCCGGCGCGTCAGTTCCCTGGTGTCCCTTCGCCGCGGCGGTGGGCGCGCATGAGCCGCCGCGCGCGCAGTGCGAGTTGCATGTTCAGCCGGTCGTCGGCGTCCCTGAGGCGGTCGCCGAACAGTTCCTCCAGTTGACGGAGGCGGTTCCGCACGGTCTGCGGGTGCACGCCGAGCCGTTGCGCGATCTCCGGTGCCCCACCGCGGGTTTCCAGCCACGCCAGCAGGGTTTCGCTGAGCCGCTCCTGCTGCTTCCCGCTCAGCGAGGTGAACGGGTCGAGGCTCTGCTTGGCGAGTTCGGCGCCGAGGAAGTCCTCGGCGAGCAGCCACAGCGTGGCGAGGTGATCCCGGCACCAGATGACCGGACCGGGCGCGTCCTGTCTGGTCAGCAGTAGCGCGCGGCGGGCGGTGCGGAGGGCGGCCGGGGCGTCGGCGAGCGGTACGACGGGGGAGACCGCCACGCGCCAGCCGTCAAGCGAGTCCTTCAGCGGGGCGAGATCGGTGTCGGGATCCGCGGTGAGCAGGTACGGCTCGGCGGTGTCGAGGTCGGCCAGCACGGTGTCGTCCAGGAGGTGGGTGGGGAAGGCGGCCGCGCCGGGAGCACGCTGAAGCGCGACCATCGCCGCGGCCCCTGGCACCCGCCAGCCGGCGCCGTCGGCCAGGCTGGCGATGCTGCACGCGGACCCTTCCGGCGCTTGGGCGATCAGTTCCAGTAGACGGCGGCGCCTGAGCGGGATCGCGCCCGCCGCCCTGGCCTCGGCTTCCTGATACCCCTCGATCGTCGTGGCGCACAGTTCGTCGACGTAGACGAAGACTGATTCGGCCGCGAGCGCGATGACGTCGAGGCCGACACCGAGCCCGCGCACGATGGGCCGCATCGCCCGCCATGCCGCCCGTGCGCCGATGGTCACGCTGTCGTGCAACGGTTCCAGGCTCCGGCCCTCGGTGAACTCGATCCGCCCGCGCATGCGGTAGAAGTCGATCCAGCGGTCGTGGGGCACGTGTGGATCGCCGATGCAGTCGACGTAATGCCGCACCGCCCGCTCGCAGGAAACGACCAGGACACGGCCGAAGACGCCGCGCAACGGCTGCGAATACGCGGTGACCGATCGTTGCACCTGTTTCACCATGGCGGCCGCGGCGTGCCCGGTATACGGACGCAGTTCTTCGCCGAGCGAACGCGGCAACGCCGCCAGCATGCCGAAACCGCGGTACTCGACCACCAAGACCACCCTTTGATTTTCTTCGAACCTGGGAGAAAAACATGAATCCGTTTGCATAACCACGTCGGATCGACGGGAACGGTGCGGGCCGTTTGTACTGGATCGGCGGACGGCCTGTACCCCGAATGTGACGTTGAATTTGCAACGGAAAGTCGCGACGCTCAGCGAGGTGACAACGAGCGGGTGTTTCGGTGTGACGTCTTTTGACACGGATGTGGCGACGGTTCTACGCTCCGTGCATTCGAGTGCGCCGGTGGCGCGCGGACGAAAGGGAATTGGTGCCCGTAATCGTCGGCCTACTTCACAGCGGGGGATCGCACACGTGAGCTGGCAGCCCGTTGGCGCGTTGTGGGCACGCCTGCCGAGGGAACTCGGCGACGCCGTCCGCCCGCGGATCCCGGCGATCGCCCGGCACTGCGTCGAAGGCGTGGTGTCCGAGATCGCTGAATGCGCCGAAGTGTTCAGTGACGACGAGGCCCGTGCCGCGGCCGTCGAGCTGACCAGGCGCAGTATCGAACGCGCCATCGACAGGGTCGGCGTTCCCGAACTCCTGCAGAACGACCTGCTGGTGGATTTCCGCGCGCAGGGCCGGCTCGCGTTCCAGCAAGGACTCAGCCGGGAGGCCGCGCAGGCGGCGTTCAGGGTCTCGAGCCGGGTGTTGTGGCGTTCGATCGCCGCGATCGGCCGCCGGCTCCAGCTCCCGGGTGACGTCCTCTATGGCGCGGCGGAGTGCCTGTTCGGCGACGTCGTCGAAGTGACGATGGCGCTGACCGACGGGTACAACGCCGCGCAGGCGGAGGCGACCGGTCCCGCGGAGCAGCGGGCCAGGTTGTTCCGGCTGCTGACCGGTGGCGCCGGGTACAGCCAGGCCGACGCCGGGGCGCTCGCCGTCGCCATCGGCTGGCGGATCCCGGACCGGATCACCGCGGTCGTCTTCACCGCGGCGCCCGATGCGCCCTCGTTCCCGCCGGGCCTGTTGCCCTCGGCGGTTCCCGTGGACCTCGTCTCCGGCACGCCCGGCGCGCTGGTGGCCTGTCCGGAAGCCGACCTGAGCGGCCTGCGGGAACTGCCGTCCGGCTGGTCGGCGACGGTCGGGGTGTCCGTCCCGACGGCGCAGGCCGCCGAGTCGTTCCGGATCGCGCGCCGCGCGTCCGAACTCGCCCAGCGGGGGATGATCACCGCGGTCGGCCCGGTGCTGTGGTGCGAGGAGCACATCACCACGCTCCTGTTGCTCGCCGACGAGTTCCTGCTCGACCGGCTGGCCGGAGAGGCGCTGGAACCGTTGTCGGGGCTGGCGCCGCGCCAGCACGACGAGCTGGCGGCGACCCTGCTCACGCAGGTGCAGACGCGGGGGAGCGCGCCCGAGATCGCCCGGCGGCTCGCCGTGCACCCGCAGACGGTGCGCGCGCGGCTGCGGCGGCTCACGGAGCTGTTCGGTGAGCGGCTCGACGATCCGGATCAGCGGCTGCGGATCGAACTGGCGCTGCGCGCGGAACGGCTGCGGCTCGCCGACGCCTGACGTGCTCCCGCCACCGGGGGCACCCAGCGTCGGGACAGCCGGTACGCGAGGACGGTCGCCACGACGGTGGCGAACCGGAGCGGCTCACGCCGCTTCCCGGTCCGCGCACCGTCGTCCACAAAGGACGTGGGGACGGTTCTGAGCACCGACGGCTCAGCAGTTCGACGTCACCGGGGCGCCCGCGACCCGGTCCTTGAGGAAGGCGAGCACGTCGGCGTTACCGGTGTAGACCGCCGTGATGTGGTCGGTGTCGAAGGTCTTCCAGATCGCCTTGACCCCTGCGGCGCAATAGGCCTTGTGCAGCGCGTCGGCCTGGGCGAACTGCACGAGCTGGTCCTGGGTGGCGTGGTAAAGGAACACCGGGACCTTGGGAGGTGTGCCGCCGAGCTTGTTCTCGTTGAGCCGCTTCACCCACTCCGGCCGCACGTAGCCGGCGCTGGTCGTGTAGTCGGCGATCTTCTGGTTCGCGTAGGTGGTGAGCAGCTCGAACGTGCACGCGCTCTTCTGCATCTCCGCCAGTTTCGCACGGCCGTTGTCGCTGAGGAACGAGTCCAGTTTCAGTTCGGGATAGGCGTTGTCCAGGCCGATCAGGGCGTAGGCGAAGACGCCGAAACCGAACTTCCCGTCGAGCTGCAGCGTGACCTGGACGAGGTCGGCGGGCACACCGCCGGCGGCGACGCCGACGAGGTTCAGTTCCGGTGCGTAGGCCGGTTGCAGTTCACCGGCCCAGGCGGCCGCCCCGCCGCCTTGCGAGTACCCGCGGAAGAGCACCTTGGCGTCGGTGGACAGTTTCGCCTCCGGCAGGCGCTGCGCGGCGCGGACCGCGTCGATCACCGCCGGGCCTTCCGAACGCCCGACCACGTACGTCGTCTTCGGATCCTGGCGATAGCCCTCGTAGTCGGTGAGCGCGACGGCGTATCCGGCGTCGAGCGCGTCGTCGAGACCCGACTGCTCGTAGAACGCGCCGATGTCGATCATCTTCGACGGAGTGCAGTCGAAGGCCGGACCGTGCGTACCGGCGGCGAACGAGACGATCGGCGCCTTCGCCGGGTCCACGTTCTTCGGCACCAGCACGGTCCCGGTCACCGCGTCCGGTCGCCCGAGGGCGTCCGTCGACAGGTACATCACCTGCCACGCGTTGACAGAATCCTTACGCGGACCGGCTTTCGAGACACGCGAGCGGATGATGTCCCCCGGCTTGCCCGCCGGGAGCGGGGACGGCGGGGTGTAGAACGAGTCGTCGGGCGCCGCCGGGGTGGCGGAGCTCGCCGGGCTGCCGCTCAGCGCGGTCAGGAGACCGGCGGACAGGACGATCGCCAGCGCGACGGCGAGTGTCCGGCGGGACGGGCGGGGGAACGGGGTCGGCACGGCCGGGCCTCCAGGGCGGGTGGGCTGGTTGCGGATGCGGGGAGCGTCGCGAAAGCCACTTTCGAGACGTCAGGTGTCCCGAAAGTGGCTTTCGCGACACCGCTCGGACTTCGCGCGCGCAGGGGTCAGGCGTTGCCGCCGTAGACCTGGCGGCAGGTCGTGGACTCGGCGAACGCGAGATCGAGTTCCGGGTTGGCGCGCAGATGCTTGATCGGGCCTTCCGGCTCGCTCAACCCGCTCATCGTGCTGTCGGCGTCGGCGACCACCTTCTGAAGGCTCGCCTGGTCGGTGACCTTCGCGTCCTGCATCTGCGTAAGGGTGGTGGAGATCTTCGACTTGGTCTCGCCGAGCGTGGTGGTGGCCTTGTCCACAGCGGACTGTCCATCCGGGACCGGTGGGACCCCGGCGTTCCGGATCCCGCCTGCCATGTCGTCGAGCGCGGCGGAGAGCGAGTTCAGGAAACCCACCATGGCTGTCTTCGTCCCCTGCGGGTCGGCAGGGTCGAACGCGGGCGGCTGGGACAGCTTCGCCGAGCCCGTCGCGACGCCCGAGCACACCTTGTCCACCCAGGCGAGCGCGGCCGGGTCGGCATGCCTGCCGGCGTCGGCTGGTTCGTCGGACCCGCAGGCGCTCGACAGGACCGCCACGGCGGTCACGGAGACGGTGGCGAACGCGATTCGCGCTGCCGTGCGGCGCATTCTTTTCATGGTTTCCCCGTCGAATTCGGCGAAAGAGGGCCTGTCCCGGCACGACGAGCGGGATTCCGCGGTGGTCGGCGGTGACCGGCTTGCTGAACCGCGAGGTTACTCACGAAAGAATCCGGCAGGCAAGGCGGGGGCGGCCCGGAAAAGGGTGATTGGCACGCGCGAGATAGTTTCCCGCGGTGCGATTGTCACCCTCGTCAGCGGTTCCGCGAGTGGCTTTACTTGGCTCTGAACTGGGGAAACCCATGTGCTGTTACTAGGAACCGTCCGGTCGCACCGTGTCAGCGTGACAATTTACCGGTGCCGCGTCAACTTTTCCGGGGAAGCACTTGATAGCGATGCGGACGCGTCGTTAGTTTACTGTTCGGTTGCGATCCGTCAGACATCGTCGCTACCCGGAGAATTCTCCCGGGCCGATATTCATTGCTCTGGGGAATTGTACGCCGTTTCGTATCATCGTTGATACCACGGAAGGACGATCGTGAGTCACCGAAGAGGAACCAAGAAGGCGGTCGCCGCCGCCGCTGCCGGTGCCGTGGGGCTTGCCACCGCGGTACTCGTGGTCGGGGCACAGTCCAGTGTCGCCGATCCGATCTCGCTCCCGCTCAACTACCACTGCGACCTGCCGCTCGTGGGGTCGCAGTCGCTGAAGGTGGTGATCAACACCGATCTTCCGCTGTCGGTCAAGACCGGTCAGCCGACCGGCACGTTCGACATCAAGGCCGTCTCCACGATCAACGCGGACACGGTCAGCGGGCTCAACCTGATCGGTGCGACCACGCTGGAAGGCCAGGCCATCGCGGCGGCGACCGTGGCGGCACCGGGGCTCAACCTCCCGGTCAAGGTCCCGAACGACATCGCCAAGCAGAACATCCCCACCTCGGGCGAGATGACGGTCAACGCGGCGGGCAAGACGCCTTCGCTGACCTTCAACCAGCCCGGCGAGGCGAAGATCACCGTGGGTGACCTGCAGCTGAAGGTCACCCCGCGCAAGGCCGACGGTTCGGTCACCGGCATCACGCCGGACGGCACGATCGACGCGCCGTGCACGCAGGATCCCGGCCAGAACAACACCCTGGCCACGATCAAGATCGGTGACGGTGGCGGCGGCACGACCACGCCGACGACGCCCACCACCCCGACCACGCCCACCACACCCACGACGCCGACCACGCCGACGACCCCGCCCACTACCACCACCACGCCAGGTGGCGGCGGGATCAAGTACGCGTTCGGCATCAAGGGACAGACCGCGCTGAAGACGCTCGGCAGCACCGCGCCGATCAACGGCGGCTTCGACGCGGACGTCGACCTGGCTTCGAAGACCTTCACCGGTGACCTCAAGCTCGACCCGTCGTCCACCCAGTTCAAGCTGTTCGGGTTCATCGACGGTCGTTCGGACATCAAGGTCGAGCAGGTCGGCAAGCAGTCCGGTGAGCTCGTCGGCACCGGGTTCAAGGCGCACATCAAGTTCAACGTGTTCCTGCCGAGCGTGCAGATCTTCGGGATCCCCATCAGCAACGACCCGAAGTGCGGCACGGTCAGCCCGTCCACCAGCGAGATGACCACCGGTCCGGACTTCGACCTGCTCAAGGGCGGGAAGCTGTCGGGCACCTACTCGCTGTCGGCCCTGCAGAACTGCGGTCAGCTGAACGACTGGATCAGCGCGTTCGCCAAGAGCGACGGCAACACGCTCGATCTGAACCTCACCAAGAAGTAAGTCAGGCAGCCGGTCCCCGTCGCGTTCCGTGACGGGGACCGGTGCCGTTTCCGGGAAGGCGACCATGCCCCTTCGCATCAACGTCCGGATGCTGCTCGCGGCGGGCCTCACCGTCCTGCTCACGGCAGGCTGCCTGCTGTTCGTCGCCGTCCGCGGCGCGGCGGCGGGTACGCCCGTCGACAAGAAACTGTCGTTCACCTGCCCGTTCCCGCTGATCGGGCTGCAGAAGCTCGACGTGAACATCAAGGCCGACTTCGAGGTGCCGACCGCGCCCGGCGGCACCCTCACCACCTCCGGGCTCACCATCACCGTGACCGTGCCGGACAAGGCGGCGCGCGGACTCGACCTCGTCGGCGCCACCACCATCGAAGGCACCGCGGCGGCGGGCGTGACGCTGGTCAACGGCGACGCGAACCCGCTTCCGGTGCGCATCCCGCTGAACGTCGCCAAGACCGACATCCCGCCGTCCGGCACGTTCAGCCCGGTGGCGACCGGCTCCGTGCCCACGGTGACGCTGGCGAAACCGGGCAAGACGACGCTGACCGTCGGTGACTTCACCACCCGCCTCACCCCGAAGAAGGCCGACGGCTCCTTCACCGGGCTCGGCTCGTTCACCTCGGACTGCACGCTCGACCCCGGCCAGGACCCGGTCCTGCTCTCCTTCGAACTCGGCGAAAAGCCCGCGGGGCACCGGTATGCGATCGCCGGGAAGACGGCCGTCAAAGCACTCGGTGCCGCGGCGCCGCTGACCGGCACCTTCGATCTGAGCCCCACCTCGGCGACGGTGTTCAGCGGCGGGCCGGTGTTCGACAAGGCGCACGTCGACTTCCGGCTGTTCGGCTTCCTGCCGGGCGCGGCCGATCTGGAGTTCGTCGCCGAGGGACCGCAGGGCGGCGACCTCGACGGCGCCGGTTTCGTCGCGCGACCCCGGTTCACCACCGTCCTCCCGCTCGTGACGCTTGTCGGGATGCCGGTCAGCACAGGGCCGGGCTGCCGGACGTCGGCCCCGTCGACGGCGGAACTGCGCACCGGCGACGGCTTCACCATGGCGCAGGGCGGCACGCTCACCGGCACCTACTCGCTGGCGCCGCTGACCGGCTGCGGCGCGTTCACCTCGTACGTGAGCACGCTCGTCCAGGGAGACGGCAACACCTTCGAACTCGCACTGACCCCACGCCAGGCCTAGTACTGCGGGGCGAAAGCGCGACTCCCGTGATCAGACACGTGACTCGCGTGATCAGACGGCGAACTCGCGTGACTGGACGCCGTACTTGGATGTACGACTCTGATCACGCGAGATCCGTCTCTGATCACGCGAGTGCGGCGTTGGACCGAAGCCTGACTCGGGACACCTGTTTCCACCACCACCGCAGTAGTCGGGCCGACGGCGGGTCCGGTTCCCGGCGGCGGTAATCTGCCTTGCGACACCACCCGGGACACCTGTTCCACCACCGAGGAACCACTGGTGAATCCCGGGAGTGCCACGAAATGACTGTTTCCGCGCCGGAGACCGCCGTCCGCACGGTGGAACTGACCGTGTCGGGGATGACCTGCGCCGCCTGTTCGGCACGGGTGGAACGCACGCTGAACAAGCTGGACGGTGTGCGCGCGTCGGTGAACTACGCGACCGAGCGCGCCACCGTGCAGGTGCCCGAAGCGCTGGCCGCCGACGTGCTCATCGAGCGGGTCCGCAAATCCGGCTACACGGCGGCGATCCGCGGGGAAGAGGATCCGGACATCGGCTTCGCCCGGGTCCGGGATCTCCGGCGTCGGCTGGTCGTCGCCGCTCTGCTGGCGATCCCGCTGGGGAACCTGTCGATCACGCTCGCCTTGGTGCCGCGGCTGCGGTTCCCGGGCTGGGAACCGCTGTGCCTCGCACTGGCCGTTCCCGTGGTGTTCTGGTCCGCGCTGCCGTTCCATCGCGCCACGCTGCGGAACCTCCGTCATCGGTCGTCCAGTATGGACACTTTGGTGTCGCTGGGGGTGCTCTCGTCGTTCGCGTGGTCGGCGTGGTCCGCCTTCGCGGGCGGCACCGAGCCCGGGTACTGGATCGGCTTCGGCCCGACGGCGGCCGGCGCCGACGCGATCTACCTCGACGTCGCCGCCGGGGTGACCACCTTCCTGCTGGCGGGCCGGTACTTCGAGAGCCGGTCCCGACGCAGTGCCGCCGGACTCCTGGCCGCGCTGGACGCCTTGGCCGCCAAGGACGTCCGGGTGCTGCGGGACGGGGCCGAGCGCATGGTCCCGATCGGCGAACTGGCCGTCGGTGATCTGTTCGTGGTCAAGCCGGGGGAGTCGATCGCCGCTGACGGTGCCGTCCACAACGGACTGTCTACTGTGGATGTCAGTGCGGTGACCGGCGAGCCGGTGCCCGCGGAAGTCGCCACGGGAGACCGGGTCATCGGCGCTTCGGTGAACCGGGACGGCAGGCTCGTCGTCCGCGCGACCGCGGTCGGTGCGCACACCCAGCTGGCGCAGATGACCGCGCTGGCCGAACGCGCGCAGGCCCGCAAGGCCGCGGTGCAACGTCTGGTCGACCGGATCTGCGCGGTGTTCGTCCCCGCCGTGCTCGGCGTCGCCGTGCTGACACTCGCGGTCTGGCTGCTCGGCGGTGCACCCGCCCGTGAGGGTTTCGCGGCGGCCGTCGCCGTCCTCATCATCGCCTGCCCGTGCGCGCTCGGGCTGGCGACGCCGACCGCGCTGATGGCCGGGGTCGGCCGCGGCGCTCAGCTCGGCATCCTCATCAAGGGGCCCGACGCGCTCGAGGCGAGTCGCACGGTCGACACCGTCGTGCTGGACAAGACCGGCACCGTCACCACCGGGAAGATGACCGTCACCGCGTGCCGTCCCGCCGACGGGTTCACCACCCCGGAACTGCTGCGGTTCGCCGGGGCCGTGGAGGCCGGTTCGGAGCACGCCATCGCGGCGGCCGTCGTGACCGCGGCCCGGGCCGAACTGCCGGCCCTGCCCCCGGTCGAACGATTCGGCGCACTGCCAGGGCTCGGCGCGAAGGGCGAGGTCGAGGGGCACGAAGTCCTCGTCGGCAACGCGCGCCTGTCCGCCGATCACGAGATCGCTGTCCCCGATGATTTCACGGCCGCCGAACGTGACGGCGCGACGGCGATCCTGGTCGCGGTGGACGGCCGCGTCGCCGGGCACTTGGTGATCCGGGACGTCGTGAAACCGTCGGCACGGGCCGCGGTCGACGCCCTGCACGCGCTCGGTCTCCGGACCGTGCTGCTGACCGGCGACAACGAAGCCGCCGCCCGGGTGGTCGCGGACGAGATCGGCGTCTCCGACGTGCGAGCCGGAGTGCTGCCCGCGGAGAAGGCCGCGGTCATCGAGGAACTGCGGGCCGGCGGAGCGCGGGTCGCGATGGTCGGCGACGGGATCAACGACGGTCCGGCGCTGGCCACCGCGGATCTCGGCATGGCGATGGCCCAAGGCAGCGACATCGCGGTGCGCTCGGCCGACATGGTGCTGGTCCGCGAAGACCTGCGCGTGGTCCCCGACGCCATCCGGCTCGCCGACCGCACCCTGCGGATCATCCGGGGGAACCTGGTCTGGGCGTTCGGATACAACGTCGCCGCGATCCCGCTGGCCGCGCTGGGACTGCTGAACCCGTTGATCGCCGGGGCGGCGATGTCGCTGTCCTCCGTGCTCGTCGTGTCCAACAGCCTGCGGCTCAAGGACTTCGGGCGGGCGGACCGACGCGCTGCGTGACACTTCCGGGTGGTTTTGTACCATCGCCCCGGACAAGGGGGCCTTCGTGAAGCCGTTGAACACCGGCGAACCCACCGGCGTGGGGCGTTACCGGGTGTTCGCCGCGCTCGGCGAGGGCGGGATGGGCCGGGTGCTGCTCGGGATCTCCTCCGACGGGCGCCTGGTCGCGATCAAGCAGGTCCATCCGGGCTTCGCGCACGACCCCGGCTTCCGCGAGCGGTTCCGACGGGAGGTCGAAACCTCCCGCCTGGTGTCCGGCGCGTACACCGCACCGGTCATGGACGCCGATCCGAACGCGCCGACACCGTGGCTGGCCTCGGTGTTCGTGCCGGGACCGGCGCTGTCCGAGGCGGTCTCCGCCGGTGGGCCGCTGCCTCCGACGGCGGTCCGTCATCTCGCCGCGGGGCTCGCGCTGGCGCTGGGGGACATCCACCGTGCCGGGCTGATCCACCGCGACCTGAAACCCGGCAACGTCATTCTCACCGGTGACGGTCCCCGGGTGATCGACTTCGGTATCGCGCGCGCCGTCGAAGGCGACTCCGAACTCACGCACACCGGCGCCGTCATCGGTTCGCCCGGGTTCATGTCCCCGGAACAAGCCGAGGGCAAGCCGCTGACCCCGGCGAGCGACATGTTCTCGTTCGGCGTGCTGCTGGTGATGGCCGCGACCGGGTCGAGTCCCTTCACCGGGACGTCCACTCCGCACACCCTGTACAACGTCGTGCACGGCCGGCCCGACCTGCGGCAGCTGGCGCCGGAACTCCGTCAGATCGTCGAACCGTGCCTGGCGAAGAATCCGGCGGACCGGCCGTCCCCGGCCTGGGTGCTGGAGCGGCTGGGCCCGATCCCGCCGACGACCGGCCCGTGGCCGCCGGTGGTGGCGCACCTCATCGAGACGCAACAGGCCGAGGTCCGGCGGCTGCTGAACCCGCTGCCCCCGAAGCGATCCCGGCGTGGCCTGTACGCGGGACTCGCCGCGGCCGCCGTCGTGCTGCTCGTCGGTGGCGTCGTCGCGGCGGTCTCCCTGTCCGGGGACGATCCGCCTCCGGCCGCCGTCGCACCGAGTTCGCCGCCGCAACCGGACAAACCGGTCGCAACTCCGGTCAACCAGGATCCGCTCGGCCCGGACAACCTTCGCCGGGTCGACCTGTGCAAGGTCCTGGCAGGACGCGACGTTCCCGGGTTCGGAAAGCTGAGCACGAAGATCGACCTCCAGTTCGATTCGTGCACGTACTCTTCGCCCGCCGGCAAGTGGCTGGAGCTGGCGGTCGGTGGCGGCCTGATCGACGGTGAAGCGGGCGGTGAGCTGGAAGGGCTTCCGTCGCGCATCAAGGGCTCCGACGATTCGTGCGCGGTCGCCGTCCCGGTCTCCGGTCTGCCGAACACCGAACTCAGCGCCGACGTGAACTCGATGTCCACAAAGGACGAGGCGTGTTCGGTGGTGAAGGCCGCGCTCGCCGACGCGGTTGAACGGATCCGCGCCGGAGGCCACGAACGCGACCTCCCGGCCGGGACCTTGGCGCCGCTGGACCCGTGCGCGCTGGTGGGCCCCGCGACCACGGATCGGCTGATCGGCCCGGTCGTCGAAACGATCCGCGAACATCTGCACCAGTGCCGGTACGACGCGGCGGGCAGTGTCCGGCTGAGCCTCGTCCGGGCATACCCACCGTCCCAGTCGAAGGATTCGTACTACACGGGGACCGCCACCCTGGAGCTCGGCGGCGCCAAGGTGTACCTGGCGAAGAAGGACGACGGCGTCGCCCGCTCCAGCTGTTCGCTGACCTGGCAGCACCGGTCCGTCAGCGACCGCGACGGGGAGAACGTCGAGCTGACCGTGGGGACCAGTGGTACGAAGATGACCGCCGACGAAGCCTGCGAGAAGGCGAAGGGCTTCGCCGGGGCGCTGCTGCTCGAACTTCCGAAACCCTAGGGCTGATCAGTGAAACCCTTGAACCCCGGCGAACCCCGGCAGATCGGCCCGTACCGGATCATCGCCGAACTCGGTGAAGGCGGGATGGGCCGCGTCGTGCTCGGCCTCGCCCCGGACGGCAGGCTCGTCGCGGTGAAGCAACTGCACGCCCAGTTCGCGCACGATCCACGCTTCCGGGAACGGTTCCGCCGTGAGGTCGCCACGTCGCGGCTGGTCTCCGGCGCCTACACGGCCGCGGTCATGGACGCCGACGCGGAAGCGGAAACCCCGTGGCTCGCCTCGGTCTTCGTCACCGGGCCCTCCTTGAAGGAGGCCGTGGACGCCGCCGGGCCGCTGCCCGCCGAGTCGGTGCGGCTGCTGGCGTCCGGGCTCGCCGCGGCGCTGACCGAGATCCACCGCGCCGGATTGATCCACCGGGATCTCAAACCCAGCAACATCATTCTGACGAGTGATGGCCCCAGGGTGATCGACTTCGGTATCGCACGGGTGGCGGAGGACGCGCAGGACCTCACCGGGACGGGCGCGATCATCGGATCGCCCGCGTTCATGTCTCCGGAACAGGCGGGCAGCGGGCGGATCACCGGCGCGAGCGACGTGTTCTCCCTCGGCGCGATCCTCGTCATGGCCGCGACCGGACGCGGCCCGTTCACCGGCCCGACCGCGCCGCAGACACTGTATAACGTCGTGCACGCCGCAGCGGATTTCGGTGACGTCCCGGACGAGATCCGGCGGCTCGCCGAGCCCTGCCTGGCCAAGGACCCCGTGCGACGGCCCACGCCGGAACAGATCCTGGATTTCCTCGGCCCCGTGCCGCCGGGTGCGGCGCCCTGGCCGCCCGCCGTGCATGCCCGGATCCAGCGGCAGGACGCCGAAGTGCGCTCGGTGCTGGCCCTGCCGCTGCCGATCTGGCGCCCGCCGCCCAAGAAGATGGCGCCACGGACGAAGAAGATCCTGTTCGGCTCGCTCGCGGCGGTCGTCCTGCTCGTCGTCGCCGGGATGGTCGCGCTCGGTCTCGCCATCGCCGAGCACGCCAAGCCCGAGGCCCCCGGGACGACGTCGCTGTCGGCGACCGAGGCGCTCGGCCTGGAACGCCTGCGCCTGGTGGATCCGTGCAAGGTGCTCGCCGGCCGGTTCGTGCCGGAGTTCGGCACCCTGAAGCCGGAAACCGGTCCGATCTACCCGGCCCGCTGCAACTACACCGGTCTCAAGGGCGTCACCTTCGACCTCCGGCTCGGGGAAGGCGTGACCGCGAGCAGTCTCGAGCGGACCGAGCGCACCGCCGAAGGACTTCCGTTGCTGCGCAGCACGATCAGCGGCGGCTGCGATTCGGTCGCCCAGCTGCCGGCGGACCGGCGGCTCGGCATCGTCGTCTCCCATCCGGGCCGGGACGGCGATCCCTGCAAGGCCGCCGACGACATGCTGACCGCCGCGCTCACCCGGCTGCGCACGCACGACGTCGACCGTGACGGCGATCCGGCGAGCATCCTGCCGCTCGACCCGTGCGCGATCGCCGATCCGGCGGTGCTCGGCAGGACCATGCCCAACGCGCAGCCGGCTCCGCGGACATTGCGGATCTGCGAGTGGGTGGGCGGCGGGGACACGCTGACCGTCGAACTGCAGCGAGGCGCCTATGCGCCGGAGGGTTCGCCGGTCGACCTCGGCGGCGTCACCGGTGACATGCGGGAGTTCGGCGGCTCGAATTGCGCCGTCACCTGGCGGCACCGTCCGCTGCCGGACCGCGAGGCCGAACACGTCGCCGTCCGGCTGCTGGCGCGCGAGGGGAGTGGAAGCCCGTGTGAGCGGGCGAAGGAGATCGCGGTCTCGGTCGCTTCGCGGCTGCCGAAACCCTGAGCTTCGCGGATAGGGAACCCCTGTGACGGCCCGGGAAACGGGGTCCGCTAAGCTATCGCCAGTACGAACAACACAACACGCGCGTTTAGCTCAGCGGGAGAGCGCTTCCCTGACACGGAAGAGGTCACTGGTTCAATCCCAGTATCGCGCACCAGGTTCGCTTCCCCGGTGGACCGAAGTTCGTACCACGGGCGATTAGCTCAGGGGGAGAGCGCTTCGTTCACACCGAAGAGGTCACTGGTTCGATCCCAGTATCGCCCACCGCAGTAAAGGCCCCACCCGACAAGGTGGGGCCTTTTCGCGTTGTGCCCGAACACGTGACTCGCGTGCTTGAAGACGGAACTCGCGTGATTGGACGCCGAACTCGATGATCCGGCCCCAATCACGCGAGTTCCGTCTCTGAGCACGCGAGTTCGGCTTAGCGGAGCGCTTCGATCATCGGTGTCAGGGTGTCCATGGTCGCGGCGAGGTCGGCCTTCGGGTCGGGGGAGTGGGCGAGCCAGACGGCGGCCTCGTTCATCGCACCGGAAAGCAGGCGTACCAACGGTTCGACGGGCCGCTTCGCCAGGGCGCCCTCGGTCATCAGCCCGGTCAGCGCTTCGGCGAGGTGCCGGGCGGAGGACTCCGCGTCCAGTTCGCGCCAGTCCTGCCAGCCGACCACCGACGGGCCGTCCAGCAGCATGATCTGCTGGGTCTCCGGATCGGTCGCCGCGGCGAGGAACGCGCGGCAGCCGGCCAGCAGCCCCGCCCATGAATCCGGCGCGGCGTCCGCGGCCCGCGCGATCTGCTCGCCGACGTCGTGCTGCACGACGCCGAGCACATGCCGGAACAGCTCCGCCTTGCTGCTGAAGTGGTGGTAGAGCGCGCCTTTGCTCACGCCCGCGGTCTGCGCGATGGTCTCCAGGCCGACCTTGCCGTACCCGTGCTCGGCGAACAGCCGCCGGGCGGTGGCGGTCAACGCTTCCATCGTCTCTTCGCGCTGCTGCTGCTTCGTGCGGGCCATGTCCGGAATCTTGACATACCGACCGTCGGTTGGCTAACTTTCAAAAAACAAACCGACGGTCGGTATTATTCACGAGCAAGGTGGCATCATGCGTCTGACCAGCTTTTATCCTGTTCTCATGACCGAGAAGATCGCCGAGACCCGGGACTTCTACTGCGGTCACTTCGGCTTCGAGCTCACGTTCGAGGCCGACTGGTACGTCAGCCTCGAACGCGGCGAGTGGGAGCTCGCGATCCTCGCCCCCGGGCACGACACCATTCCCGGCGGGGCAGGCAAACCCGTGCAGGGACTGTTGCTGAACTTCGAGGTCGAGGACGTCGACGCCGAGCACCGGCGGCTGGTCGAAGAGGCGGGGCTGCCCGAGGTGCTTTCCCTGCGCAGCGAGGAGTTCGGGCAGCGGCACTTCATCGTCACCGACCCCAACGGCGTCCTGATCGACGTGATCCAGGAGATCCCGCCGACGGGGGAGTTCGCCGAGCGGTTCACCGACGAGGCGCGCCCGCGCTGACGAGGACGGCCACCAGGAACAGTCCACAAGCGACGGCCGCCGACACCTGCAGTCCTGTGGTGCAGGCGGCTTTCGCGGCGTCGAGCACTTCGGCGGCGAGCCCGGAAGGCAACCCCGAGGCGGCCGTCTCCGCCTGAGCCGGTCCCGACAAGGCGAGCAGCCGCGCCGGTTCGGGCACTGCGGCGGGCACGGTCAGGTGTCCCGCGTACACCGCGGCCGCCAGAGAGCCGAACACTGTCGTTCCGAAGCCCGCACCGAGTTCGTAGCCCGTCTTCTCCACCGCCGCGGCGCCGCCGGCCTGGTCCGCCGAGGTCGCCGAAAGGAGGGTGTCGGTGCTCGAGGTGAGCGCGAGCGCCATCCCCAGCCCCAGTCCGGTCAGCCCGGCACCCAGCAGCACCGGCGATGTCAGCGCGGCCGATCCCGCCGCCGGGACCAGCAACGACACCGCCGCCACTGCGAACCCGGCCGTGCGGACCCGCGCGTTGCCGAAGCGCCCCAGCAGCGATGGGGTCACGACACTGCCGACGGCCGACGCGCCCAGCACCAGGAGCAGCCTGCCCGCCGCCGCCGTCGGTGAGAGCCCGAGCACCACCTGCAGGTACTGGGCGAACAACAGGCCGAGCCCGACGAGTGTGCTCATCACCAGCAGCACCCCGCCCACCGCGGCCCGCACTCCCGGCCGCCGGAACAGGGCGAGGTCCAGCAGCGGCGGATCGGTCCGGCGCTGGCGGCGCAGGAACAGTCCGATGAGGACGCATCCGGTCAAGCCCGAGGCGACGGCCGTGGTCCAGGAGCCCGGATGCCCGACGGCGAAAGCGATCCCCAGGACGCCGCCCGCGGCGAGGGCGGCGCTGAGCGCGTCCCACGGCCGCTGTCCCGGCGGAGTGCGGGGGAGCCACCGCAGCGCCAGCACCACCGCCGCGAGGATCACCGGCGGATTCAGCAGGAACGTGGCCCGCCAGCCCCACGCCTCGACGAGCACTCCGCCGAGGATCGGCCCGAACACCGACCCGGTGCCCGCGATCCCGCTGCACACCGCGATCGCCGTGCGACGGTGCCGCTGCTCCGGGAACAGTTCGCGGAGCAGCGACATCGTCACCGGCATGATCATCGCGCCGCCGCAGCCGAGCAGCGCGCGGCAGCCCAGCAGCACCGGCACGTTCGGCGCGAACGCGCAGCCGAGCGACGCGATCCCGAACACGACGTACCCGGCGACCAGTACGCGCCGCCGCCCGTACCGGTCGCCGAGGGTGCCGAACGGCAGCAGCAACGGCGCGGCGGTCAGCGGGTAGATCGCCACGATCCACACCTGTGCAGCCGCGCCCGGTCGCAGTTGCCGGACGAGGTCGGGCAACGCGACGTGCAACACGGTCGCGTCGACCGCCACGAGGAAGAGCCCGGCGCCGAGTACCGCCAGCAGCGGCCAGGCGCGGTCGACCGCTCGCTCGGCCCGGGCCGTGGTCACAGGAGTCCCGCCAGATGCCTCGCCACGACATCGACGTGGGGCGGGTCGACCACCGACAGGTGATGTGCCTCGACCGGCACGATCTCCAGCCCCGGGCACAACTCCGCCCAGCCTGCCGCGAGATCCGTGCGCGAATACCGGGGTTCCATCGCCAGTCCGGCCGCGTAGTGCCCGGTCGCCCGGTAGAGAACGACCCGTCCGTCGTAGCGGCGAGGCGTACCGCGTTCGGCCGCCAGGGTGTCCAAAAAGGACTGGCGCTGGTGCCGGAGTACACCGGGACTGAGCAAGCCCGCTTCGGCGACTCGCCGCATGGTCAGCTCGATCTGCTCCTCTTCGGGGAGCGGAGCCAGTTCCTCATGGCCGAGTCGTACTTCGCGGCCATAGGTTCCCTCGACGTATCCGGTGAACCGCAGGAACCGCCGGGCGGACGACGCCCTCGGATCGAGATCCGGCTCCGGGAGGGGGAGCATGGTGTCGATCAGCGCGACGAACTCGACCTCTTCGCCTTCTTCGGCGAGCCGTGCGGCGACGCCGTAGGCCAGCGCCCCGCCGAACGACCAGCCCGCCAGCCGGTACGGCCGGTCGCGACGCTGTGCCCGCACCAGCGGCAGGAGGTGTTCGACGCGCTCCTCGATGCCGACCCCGGGAACGCGTTCGAACCCCACGCACGGCACCCCTGGCGGCAGCCGGTCCAGCAGCGGCCGGTACACGGTGCAGGTACTTCCGCCCGGGTGGAACAGCAGCAGCGGCGCGACCCCGGCCTCGCCGGGAGCGAGGACGTGGACCGGCCCCCGCTCCTCCCGCGTGTCGAGGACGGCGCGAGCGACGTCGGCGATGGCCGCGAGCGAGTCGTGCCGTCGGAGTTCCGAAGCGTCGACAGGCGTGTCGAGCTCGGTGCTGAGCCCCTCGGCGAGCAGTTCGGCCAGCCGGTCCGGTGTGCCGGTCTCGGTCAGCCGGACCTGCGTGCCGGTCGCTTCGGCGCCGGTGTGCTCCTGCCACAGGCGCAGCACCAGGCGGTCCGCCGCGTCCCAGGCGCGACCGCGGGACGGCAGTGGTTCCTCGTTCTCGCGGGGTGTGAGATCGCGGCCGAGATCGGCGAGGGTGGCGCCCCGGAGCACGCTGACGGCGTCGGGTTCGGTGCCGAACTCCCGGCGGACGGCGTCGGAGATCCGGTTCGCCATCAGGGAATCCAGCCCGAGCTCCACCAGCGGGAGGTCGGCGTCGAGGCGATCGGGACGCAGTCCCATGACGGCGGCGACGATCTCGGTCAGCCGGTCACCACCGTCGCTCCGCACGGGTTCCGGTCCCGCTGTGGGTGCGGCGAACGACGGCGGCTCCTCGGTGGTGGTGTACCAGTGCCGTTCGTGCCGCCACGGCATCGGCGGGACGTCGACCAGCCGCGCACCGTCGTCCGGATCGGCGGTGGTGATCCGGGTGCCCGCGCAGTACAGCTCGGCCGCGGCGGCGCCCAGCGCGCGGACCTCGTCCTGGCCCCGGCGCAGCGTTCCGGTGACGACGGCGTCGTGGATTCCCTCGGCTTCGAGCGTCCGCGTGACCGAACCCCGCAGGATCGGATGAGGCGATACCTCGAGGAAGACGCGGTGCCCGTCCTCGGCTGCGGCCGTCACGGCCTGCCGGAACCGCACCGGACGGCGCAGGTGCGCGGCCCAGTACCCGGCGTCGAAGTCCGGCAGCTCCCGCGGATCGGCCAGAACCGTGTCGTACCAAGGCACCGTCGGACGGCGGCCACCCAGTTCGGCGAGCGCCTCCCGGAGTTGGGGCAGGACGGGGTCGACGCGGGCGGAATGCCCGGCGACCTCGACCGGCAGCCGTCGCGCGGCCAGCCCCGCCGCTTCGAGTTCCGCGACCAGCAGGTCGAGCACGGTCGCGTCCCCGGCCACGGTCAGCTGCCCCGGCCCGGATTCGACGGCGAGTTCGATGTCCGGGTACAGAGCCAGTTCCTCCGGTGCGAGCTCCACCGCCGCCATCGCCCCGCCCGGGCCGATGGTGCCGAGCAGCCGGGCGCGCGTCGCGACCAGGTGGACGGCCTCGTCGGGGGTGAGTACGCCGCTCACGACTGCGGCGGCCGCGGAGCCGAGAGAGTGCCCGACGACGGCCGCCGGCCGGACCCCGAGCGCCTCCCACTGGGCGGCCAGCGCGATCTGCGTCCCGAAGATGGCCGTCTGGGTTTCGGGCAGGGACAGGGGAATCCCGCTGGTGAGCAGGGCGCGCAGTGAGCGGCCGGTGTGCTCGGTGAACAGGTCGTGGAGCTTGTCGACCTGCGCGGCGAACGCGGGTTCGGCGGCCAGCAGTCCTTGCCCCATGCCCGGCCACTGTGAGCCGTGACCGGAGAACACGAACACCGGGCCGTCGGTGTTCCGGGCGGTGCCGGTGACCGCGCCCGCGGGCAGCGGGTCGGCACCGGAACCGACGGCGCGCAGCAGCACCGCCAGTTCGGCGGTGTCCCCCGCCACGACGGCGGCGCGGTGCGGTCCGCCGTTGTCGCGCCGGGACAGTGTGTGGGTGACGTCGGCGAGGGAAAGCGACGGCGTGGCCGAGGATTCCAGCCAGTTCGCCAGCTGGGTCGCGCGTTCGGCGAGCCGGTCGCGGGTGCGGGCGGACAGCAGCCCGATCCGGACGTCCGCGCGATCCGGTGCCGGATCCAGTGCCGGGGCCTGTTCGAGGACGACGTGCGCGTTGGTCCCGCCGAAGCCGAACGCGGACACCCCCGCCGTGGCGCGGCCGGACCGGCGTGGCCACGGCGTCGGTTCGGTCACCACCTTCAGGCGCAGGTCGTCGAACGGGATGTGCGGGTTGGGCGCGTCGAAGTGCAGCTGTGGTGGCAGTTCGTCCCGGCTCATCGCGAGGACGACCTTGATCAGCCCGGCGATCCCCGCGGCCGCCTCGGCGTGCGCGATGTTCGTCTTCACCGAGCCGATCAGCAGCGGGGCGTCGGCCGGGCGGTCCTTGCCGAGTACGGCGCCGAGCGAGCGGGCCTCGATCGGGTCACCCAGCAACGTGCCGGTGCCGTGCGCCTCGACGTAGTCCACAGTGGACGGGTCCAGCCGGGCGCCGTGGTACGCCGTACGCAGCATGTCCTGCTGGGCGGCGGGGTTCGGCGCCGCCATGCCCTGTGACCGGCCGTCGGAGTTGACCGCGGTGGAGCGGATCACCGCCAGCACCCGGTCGCCGTCGTACTCGGCGTCCGCCAGCCTCTTGAGCACGACGACGCCGCACCCCTCGGCACGTGCGATCCCGTCGGCGTGCGCGGCGAACGTCTTGCACCGGCCGTCTCCGGCGAGGAGACCCGCGGCGGCGAACGCGGCCGTCGGTCCGGGCAGCAGCATGAGGTTCACCCCGCCCGCCAAGGCCAGATCCGCCTCGCCGTCGCGCAGCGCGCGCACCGCGTGGTGCACCGCGACCAGCGACGAGGAGCAGGCGGTGTCCACCGCCATGCTCGGCCCGCGCAGGTCGTAGACGTAGGAGAGCCGGTTGGCCGAGATGCTCCCGGCCGCTCCGGTGGCCGTCCACAGATCCACCCCGCCACCCGACATCGTGAGATGCCCGTAGTCGTGGGTCGAGATCCCGGTGAACACGCCTGTCCGGCTGCCGCGCAGGGAGGCCGGGGCGATCCCGGCGTGTTCCAGCGCCGCCCAGGCGACCTCCAGCAGCATCCGCTGCTGAGGGTCCATTGTGGACGCTTCACGCGGGGTGATGCCGAAGTGGTCCGCGTCGAAACCCGCGACGTCGTCGAGGAAGCCGCCGACGATCGGCGCCGCGCCGGCGTTCCACCGGCCCGGCGGCGCGGTCCGGACGGCGTCCCGTCCGCTGCGCAACAGCTCCCAGAACTCGTCGATGCCGTCCGCGCCCGGCCAGCGGCAGCCGAGGCCAACGACGGCGATCGGGTCGGTCCGGCGGCGGTCTGTGCTCGAAGGCTCCGATTCCGGTTCGGCGCCACCGGTGAGGGACCGGGCCAGATGGTCGATGGTCGGGCTTTCCCACAGCAGGGTGGCCGGGAGCGGGGTGCCGAGCAGGTCTTCGAGATCGGCGGCGATACCGACGGCCTGGCGGGAGGACAGGCCGTAGTCGCTGAGCGGGCGGTCGGCTTCGAGCCGGGCCGCGTCGACGCCGGTGTGCCCGGCGACGGTGTCGAGCAGCCAGCGACGCAGCGCGGGGGTGTCGAACGAAGAGTTTCTCATCGCACCAAGGCCTTTCCGTAATCACCGGCGAGGTAACGGTCGCGGCAGGCGCTCCGCGCGATCTTGCCGCTGGAGGTCCGCGGGACCAGGCCGGCCGGGACGAGCACGACGTCGCGCAGCGCGAGGCCGTGCGCGTCGGAAACGAGCCGCCGGATCACCACGGCGAGCGCCCGCTCGTCGTCCGTGGTCAGCGCGGTGTGACCGCGGTGCTCGGCGACGACGACCGCGGCTTCGGTGTCGGTGCCTTCGACGGCGAACGCGGCGACACTGCCAGGTCGGATGTCGCGGTCGGCCGAGGCCGCCGTGGCTTCGACGTCCTGCGGGTAGTGGTTACGGCCGTCGACGATGAGCAGGTCCTTGATCCGGCCCGCGATGTAGACCTCGCCGTCGTGCCGGACGCCGAGGTCGCCGGTGCGCAGCCAGGGCCCGGCCGGTAGTCCCTCGTGATCGCCGGTCAGCCGGGCGCCGAAGGTTTCGGTGCGCTCCAACGGTTTCCGCCAGTAGCCTGTGCCGATGTTGGGCCCATGGACCCAGATCTCGCCGACCGAACCGTCCTCCAGCGCGACACCGGTTTCCGGATCGACCAGTGCGACGTGCTGACCCACCGGGACACCGCAGGCGACCAGCCGGAGACCGTCGTCCGCCCGCCGTGCCGTTCCCTCGCCCAGCGCGGCACGGTCGAACGTGGTGACGCGCGGGGGAACGCCGGGACCGGTGGTGACGAAGACGGTCGCTTCGGCCAGCCCGTACGCGGGCCGGGTCTTGTCCGGGGTGTACCCGACCTCGGCGAAGGTGGCGTGGAATCGGTCGAGTACGCCGGGGTTGATCGGCTCCGCGCCGTTGACGATCGCGGCGACGCGGTCGAGACGGAGTTTGGCGCGGTCTTCCGCGCGTACTCGGCTCGCCGCGTAGTGGAACGCGAAATTCGGGGCGGCGCTCCAGCTCCCGTTGTGGTCGCCGAGCAACTCCAGCCAGCGCACCGGCCGTTCGATGAAGGCCAGCGGATCCATCAGCACCGACCGCATGCCCATCGCCAGCGGCGTGATCAGGCCGAGGACGAGACCCATGTCGTGGAACAGCGGCAGCCACGACACAGTGGTCCCCGCCGCCGGGTCGATGCCGAGTCCGCGTACCGCCTGGCTGACGTTGGCCAGCACGTTCGTGTGAGTCAGGACCACTCCCGCCGGGCTGCGGGTCGAGCCTGAGGTGTACTGCAGGTACGCCACATCGTCCGGCGCCGCGGCCGGGGCGGGCCACGAGCGAACCGGCCCTTCGGCCGGCTTGTCGGCCGCGACGACGGCGACGCGCTCGCCACCGGGCAGACCGGCCAGGAACTCGCGGACCGCGTCCTCGGCCGCGGCCGAGGTGACCACCGCGGTGGGGGAGCAGTCGGTCAGCACCGCGGCGAGCCGTCCGGCGTGCCCGGGCAGCCCGGGGTCGAACAGCGGCACGGCGATCGCGCCCGCGGTGATCGCGCCGAGGAAGGCGACGACGTAATCGGCGCTCTGCGGGCACAGCACCGCCACCCGGTCACCGGGCTGGACGGGCAACGCGCCCGCGACGGCGTCGACGCGCTCCTGGAGCTGTTTCCAGGTCAGCGTCCGCCGCCGTCCGGCGCGATCGGTCGCGAAGTCGGCGAAGGTCAGCGCGGGCCGGTCGCCGTCGACGTCCGCCCAATGCCGAAGGCAGGCGGGGAGGGTGGGGCCGGCCGTGGCCGGCAGGTTTTCGGGGGCCAGGGACATGGCGTCTCCTCAGTGTTCGGTGGTGAACCCGGTTCGGCGGGGTGGTGCGGGGATTCAGCGGCCGAGCGGGCCGGCGGCGTGCCGCCAGGCGGCGACGGCCAGGGCGTCGAGATCGAGGCCGGTCGTTCCGGCGTCACGAAGCACGACCAAGACGTCGTCGGCGGCGATGGCGACGGTGCGCAGACGCAGTCCCGGCAGCTCGGGGGGCTGCCCGGGTAACGTCAGGAGTTGTTCGTAGGAAAGGGTTTTCGCGCCCGGAACGGCGGGAGCCGGGTGGACGGTGACGGTCGACACCGCGGTACCGGCCGCGTCGTCGACCGTCACCTTCGAGCACCGCCCGGCCTGCGCGGCCCATGCCGCCAGATCGGGCGGGTTCGTCATGCGTGCGACCAGTTCGGACACCTGGCCGCCGGGCACCGCGGACTGGAAACCCTGGCCGGTGGCGCCGGTGCCGACCAGCCTGCCGTGGACGACGTCCGCACAGCCCCCGATGTTGATCCGGCTCTCTTCTCGGTCCGAAGTGGACAAGGCGGAGGCCAGGTCGAAACCGTCGCGCGCGGACGCGTGCGGGACGGTTTCGGGCGGCAGCAGGGCGGCGGGCGGAACAGCGGGGGAAGGCGGTGCCGCGACCGCCTGAATCGATTCTCCGGGGGTTCCGGAAATAGTCGCTACCGCGGCGGCGGAGACGACGAGAGCACGAATTCGGGCAGCCATGAATAGCCCTTTCGGAAGGGTCCTGGGGAGATCGTGGTCCCTTCGGTGGGACGCGGGCGCCGGGGTCGCGTCAGGGGACGCCGAACCGGGGCGGCACGACGAAGGCTACGACGGGAAATCGAATACCGGAAGGTGTCAAGAGAACGTAAATGTCCTTCGTGTACAGGGTGTGACCTGCGAGGTCCAGGATTTTCGCTGGTGCGCGAGTCGGTTCTGGTACCCCCGTGCCACAGTTGCTCACGGTGCGTGAGTGCCGGGTCACCCTGCTGGGGGAGGCCGCTGCATTTCTTGTTTCCCTGGCATTCATATTGTCCTCCCGGATTGTGGGCAGGACAATTGCCTGGAAGGGGTTCTTCCGCTTAATGTGTCGGCACCTCTGGCTTTCTTTCTCGGGTAATCGCCGTCACATTTTCGAATTCTGTCGAACGGCCGGGACAAAGGATTACGTATGCGCGATACTTCGAGGCGGCTACGGGCCGTCGCGTCGTTGGTGGCCGCCATCTGCTTGCTGCCGAGCGTCGCCGTGGCCCCGGCGCGGGCCGCGAGCGGAGTCCGGGACGTCCGCGCCGACGACGGCTCGCACGTCGTCGCCCAGACCACTGTGGACGGTGACCCGCGGATGCTGGACCTCACCGTGCGCTCGGCCGGCGTCGGGAGCTACGCGATGGTCCGGCTGATCCTGCCGTCGGAGTGGGACGCCGAACCGGACCGGAAGTGGCCGGCGGTGTACCTGCTCGCCGGGGAGACACGGCTGCAGGACTATCGCGGCTGGACCGCCAACACCGACATCCGGAAACTCGCCGACGACTCCGGCGCCTTGGTGGTGATGCCGGGCTCCGGTTCCGCGGGGTTCTTTTCCGACTGGTGGAATTACGGCAAGGACGTCGTGCTCAACCAATGGGAGACGTTCACCGCGGTCGAGATCCCGCAGTTGATCGATCGCGGCTATCGCGGCGACGGACGGCGGGTGGCGGCGGGTCTCTCACTCGGCGGATACGGTGCGGTGGAACTCGCCGCACGGCGGCCGGGGGTGTTCCGGTTCGCCGGGTCGTTCAGCGGCAATCTCAACCCCACCGGCCCGTACGGTGAGCTGCTGACCAGCGCGATCGTCGCCTCGGCGCGGCAAGATCCCGAAGCGCTCTGGGGTGACCGGCGGCGCGAGGCGTCCCGCTGGGACGCGCACGATCCGCTGGTGAACGCCGACCGTCTTCGCGGCACCGAGCTGTACCTGTCCACCGGCAACGGCCTGCCGGGGCCGTTCGACGGAAAGCTCCCGATCGACGTGCTGCCCGGCGCGATGCTGCTCGAATTCCTCTGCTCCGGCCAGACCACCGCGATGGCGGACCGGCTGAACCGGCTCGGCGTCCCGGTCATGACGGATTTCTACGGGCCGGGCACGCACCACTGGGCGTACTGGCAGGACCAGTTGCACAAGACGTGGCCGCGGATGCTGCGGGCGCTCTCCGCGCCGGTGAAGCCGGGGGAGGCGTCGTGACCCGTCCGTCCTTTGTGGTCACCGGGGCTTCGAGCGGGATCGGCCGGGCCTGCGTGACCGAACTCGTCCGGCGGGATGCCCACGTCTGGGCCAGTGTGCGCACCGACGCGGATGAAACCGAACTCGCCCGCACCTACGGCGACGCGGTCACCGTGCTGCGGATGGATCTCCGGGATCCGGCGTCGATCGCGGCGTGCGGCGAGAAGGTCGCGGCGGCAGGTCCGCTGCGCGGTCTGGTGAACAACGCCGGGATGGCCCGGCCGGGACCGCTGGAACACGTCCCGCTCGAAGATTTCCGGCAGCAGCTGGAGGTCAACGTCACCGGTCAGCTGGCCGTCACGCAGGCGATGTTGCCCGCGCTGCGCGCCGCGCCCGCCGCCAGGGTGGTGACGGTCGGGTCGATGGGTGGCCGGATCGCCGGGCCCATGGTCGGGCCGTATCACACGTCGAAGTTCGCCTTGGTCGGCTTGACCGACAGCCTGCGCGCCGAACTGGCCCCGTCCGGGATCGGGGTCGTCCTCGTGGAGCCCGGCGCTGTCGCCACCTCGATCTGGCCGCGCGCCCGCGCCGCCGCCGAAGAAGTGCGTGCCGCCCTGCCGGAAGTCGCGCGGGAAAGGTATGCGGCGCAACTGGAAGAGGCCGAACGCGGCGCGGAGCGTTCCGCGCGGAACGGTGTGCCGCCCGAACGGGCCGCGCGGGTCGTGGTCCACGCGTTGACCGCCCGGCGGGTCGCGCCGAGGTACCTGGTCGGCAGGGACGCGCACATCGCGGCTGTGCTGGCGAATCTGCCGTTCCGACTCCGCTACCGGTTGACGGCGGCGAAGCGGTGACGCGGCTCGTCGTGATCGTCGCTCCGGGGTCGCGGGGCGACGTCCAGCCGTGCATCGCCTTGGGGCGTGGGCTCGACGGCGATCGGGTGCGAGTGCTGGCTGCCGAGCGGTTCCGGACCTTGGTGACCGGGCACGGCCTGGATTTCGCGCCGCTCTCGGCCGATCCCGGTGAGATCCTCGGTTCGGACGGTGGACGCGAGTGGACCGAGGGAGGGCGCACGCCCGTGACCTTCCTGCGCGGGCTGCGCGGTGCGCTGGCCCCGGTGATGGAGCGCCTGCTGGCCGACGTCCACCGGGGAGCGGCGGGAGCGGACCTCGTACTCGCCCCGACGCTCGGGTTCCTCGGCGCACACCTGGGCGCTTCGCTCGGCGTCCCCGACGTCGAACTGCACTACCAGCCCAGCGTTCCGACGGGGGCTTTCGCGCATCCGCTGTTGCCGTGGGCGGCCAAGGCCGGGCCGTGTGGCAGGCGGCTGAGCTTTCGCGCCGTCGACACCGTCGCGTGGCAGGTGCTGCGGCCGGAGGTGGACCGGTGGCGCGAGCGGTCACTCGGCTTGCCCGCGGCTGGTCTACGCGGGCCCCGGCGGACGGAAACCCCGGTACTGTGCGGTTTTTCCGACGCGGTGGTGCCGCGGCCGAAGGATTGGCCCACGAGGGTCCATGTCACCGGGTACTGGTTCCTCGAGGCACCCGCCGCATGGCGACCGGACCCGCGTCTGCGGGACTTTCTCGCGTCCGGACCGCCTCCCGTGTACGTCGGTTTCGGCAGCATGCGGCCGTCGGAGGCGGAGCGGACGTTCGCGGCCGTCCGCACGGCGTTGCGCCGGGTGGGGTCGCGCGGCCTGCTCGGCACCGATGCCGTGTCCGACGACGACGATCTGCTGGCGATCGGGGATGTCCCGCACGCGTGGCTTTTCCCGCGTACCGCGGCGGTGGTGCACCACGGTGGCGCGGGCACGACCGCGGCCGCGTTGCGCGCGGGCGTCCCGGCGCTCGTCTGCCCTGTCTTCTCCGACCAGCCCTATTGGGGCGACCGGGTTTTCCGGCTCGGCGCCGGGCCGCGCCCGCTGCCGCTCCGGGAGCTCACTGCGGACTCGCTGACCGCGCGGCTGCTGGAGCTGTCCGGCAACCTCCTGTTCCGCCGCGGCGCGCACTACGTCGCCGGGCGGCTGCGTGAGGAGGACGGGGTGGCGCGCGCCAGGAAGGTGCTGCGGGAGGTGGGCTAGTGCTGCTCCTGCGGAGGGCGGGCGGGTTGCGGTGCTCGTGACGTGTCCGTGAAGGCCTCCTTGAGGGACTCTGGGTCCCTCAAGGAGGCCTTCACGGACACGGCGATCGCCACGTTCGCCCCACATGCACAAGCAGTCACAGCGGCCGCGCGTGAAGGCCCCTTCACGCGGCTCAGCCGAGGAAACCCGACCTAAACGCCTGGTCGAGTACATGAAGGCCCCCTTCCTAGCGCTAGGCGCGAGAAAGGGGGCCTTCGTATACCTCAGGCGAGCGAGGGCGCTGGGACCGAGTCGACCAGGTCGTCATGAGTGGTAAGGACGGTTCTAACGCGTCTTACCACTCACGAGCCACGTACGGTCGCACGCATGACTCTGCGCTCAGCACTCTGGCTGCCGATCTTCGACGAACTGGCCGATCCGGTGATCATCGCGCGCCTCGCCGCAGAAGCCGAGGAAGCGGGCTGGCACGGCCTGTTCGTCTGGGACCACGTCCGCTGGCACGAGCCGGTCCGAGCGATCGCCGATCCGTGGATCACCCTCGCCGCCGTCGCGTCCGCCACCGAAAACCTCGCCTTCGGTCCGATGGTCACGCCGGCGGCCCGCCGCCGTCCGGTCAAGCTCGCCCGCGAGACGGCCACCTTGGACCGGTTGAGCGGCGGAAGGCTGATCCTCGGCGCGGGGCTCGGCAGTGACCGCTTCGGCGGGGAGTTCTCGAAGACCGGCGATGAAGTGGACGACCGCAAGCGCGGCGAGATGCTGGACGAGTCGCTTGAGATCCTCACGGCCGCCTGGTCCGGCGAGCCCGTGCGGCACCACGGCGTGCACTACACGGTCGACGACATCACCTTCCTGCCCCGGCCGAAGCGTCCGATCCCCGTTTGGCTGGCGGGTTTTCCGGGGAAGACGAAGCCGATGCGCAGGGCCGCACGGTACGACGGGTTCTTCCCGGTGCATCTGCCGCACGCGGACGAGTTCGCCGAGGTGGTCGAGACGATCACCGCGTTGCGTGAAGACGACAAGGCGCCGTACGACTTCGCCATCGGCGTCCCCGCGGGGACGGATCTCGCACCGTACGCACGGGCGGGGGCGACCTGGTGGATGGCCGAATTCCCGTGGGACGACCTGTCCGTCGACGCGGTGCGCGGCGTGCTGCGGGAGGGTCCGGCCTGACCCCGACTTTAATAACTCTTTACCAAGTGCGATACTGGACCGACGAGGGGAGTACTTCCCAAGGGTCTGCCCGGTCAGTACGGACACTCCGCAAGTGTCCCCGGGAGGCCGCCCCGCAGGGGTGAAGGAGACCTCGAACTTCGAGTTCGAGGAGGCTCCATGCCCGAGTCCGTGGCAACCGTGGGATCGCCGGGGTTGTGGGCGATCAGCATCGCCGTCCTGCTGGCGCTGCTCGTCGCCGATTTCGTCGTGACTCGTCGCCCTCACGAGGTGTCGATGCGGGAGGCCGCCGGCTGGTCGGTCTTCTACCTCGCCCTCCCGGCGGTGTTCGGGCTCTGGCTGTGGCTCGAGTTCGGTGGCGGCCAGGCGCTCGAGTTCATGACGGGTTTCGTCGTCGAGAAGTCCCTGTCGGTCGACAACCTGTTCGTCTTCATGCTGCTGCTGGCGGCCTTCGCGGTCCCGCCGGCCGTACAGCAACGTGTGCTGCTGTACGGCATCGTGGGCGCGCTGGTCCTTCGCGGCGTGTTCATCGCGGCCGGCGCCGCGATGCTGTCGGCGGGAACCTGGGCGTTCCTGGTGTTCGGCGTGATCCTGTTGGCCTCGGCGGTCAAGATCCTGCGTGAGGCCATGTCCGACGGTCAGAACGAGATGGACCTTTCGCGGCTGCGGTCGGTCCGGTTGCTGCGCAGGCTGATGCCGGTCACGGACGACTATCGCGGCACCCGGCTGACGGTGCGTGAACACGGGCGCCGCGCGCTCACCCCGCTGGCGGTCGTGGTCGTCGCGGTGTTCGCCACCGACGTGGTGTTCGCGGTCGATTCGGTGCCCGCCGTCTACGGAATCACCGAAGACCCGTACCTCGTGTTCGCCACCAACGCCTTCGCCCTGATGGGCTTGCGCGCCCTGTATTTCGTGCTCCATTCGGCGCTGGAGAAGCTGGTCCATCTGAACCACGGCCTCGCGATCATCCTCGCCTTCATCGGGGTGAAGCTGGTCCTGCACTGGGCACATGGGATCTGGCCGTCGGTGCCGCAGGTTCCGACCCCGATCTCGCTGGGCGTGATCGTCGCCGTCCTCGTCACGGTTTCGTTCACCAGCCTGTACGCGCGTCGCCGTGAAGCCGCCCGGACGGCACAGGAGTGAGCGATGATCACCGGACTCGCCGGCGGCCGCGCGGTCCCTGACCATGGGAAACCTGGCGTGTCGGGTGTCCGGACCGACGGCATGTCCGGTACTGCCGGTACGCTCCCGGTGGTTGAGAAGACAGCCGTCTTCTGTTCGCGCGCCGGAAATCCGGTGAGGAAAGGTGGCTGTCCGTGTCGAACGCCGTGCGTCACGGCGAGCAATCCCCACCCCGTAGGCCTTCGTCGCAGCCGGCTCGTTTGCATGTTCTGCTGATCGAGGACGACGACGGTGACGCGCTCCTGGTCGAAGAAATGCTCGCGGACGCCGCCGAGAGCCTGGAACGGGTCTTGCTCGAAAGGGCGACCACACTCGAACAGGTCCTCGCGCGGCCGATCACGGCCGACTGCGTGCTCCTGGATCTCCAGCTTCCGGACGCGACCGGGCTGACCGGCCTGACCAGGCTGCGGCAGCACGCGCCGTCGACCGCGGTGATCGTCCTGACCGGTCGCGAGGACGAGGCGCTCGGAGTGGCCGCGCTGGGTGCCGGTGCCCAGGATTACCTGGTCAAACAGCATGTCGACGGCCGGCTTCTGGCGCGGACCCTGCGTTACTCCTGGGAACGCAGCCGCGCCGAACGCGTCGAGCAGCAACTGCTGCAGCATCAGTTGCTGGCCAGGGAGAACGCGCGTCTCGAACGCGGCCTGCTGCCGACCCCGCTGGTGACCGATCCCAGGCTCGGACTCGCGGTGAGATACCGGCCCGGGCGGAACGGGGCCTTGCTGGGCGGCGACTTCTACGACGCCGTCGAACTCCCCGATGGCACCCTGCAGCTGGTCATCGGGGACGTGTGCGGGCACGGGCCGGACGAGGCGGCGCTCGGTGTCGCGCTGCGGATCGCGTGGCGTTCGGTCGTGCTCGCCGGGCTGCCGATGGCGGGAACACTGGCGATGGTGGAGAAAATGCTGCAGCACGAGGCTTTGGGCCCGCTGTTCGCCACCGTCTGCATGATCACGGTCGCCCCGGACCGCCGCTCGCTGAGGATGGCGCTGGCCGGTCATCCGCAGCCGCTTTTGGTCGACGACTCGGGCGGCAGGCTGCTGTCCAGGGAGAAACTCGGTCCGCCTCTCGGCGTCGCGCCGGGTGTGGGCTGGCAGGAGCTGACGGTGCCGATGGGGCCGCGATGGTCACTGCTGCTGTACACCGACGGCCTTTTCGAAGGACGCGTCGAGGGCAGCGGCGAACGGGTCGGGCTCGAACGGATGGCCGCCGCTGCGCTGAGCAGCCTGAACGCCGAGAACGGCTCCGCCGCGGCACTCGATCACCTGATCAGCGAGATGGACGTCCTGCACGGCGGGCCGCTGGACGACGACGTCGCGCTGGCGCTGCTCACGTTCGATTCCGGGGAGCCGTCGCGATGAAGCCCGTTTGGTCGATCAGCCGCTGGGCCGCGTTGTCCGGGGTGATCGCCGGCCTGCTGCTCGGCGGCGCGATCGTGGCCGGTGCGCTGGCCTTGACGAACCTCACCGATTCGCGCGCCAGGCTGCTGGACGTCACCGGCCCGCAGGTGCTGCAGTCCACCTCCCTCTCGACGGCGATGCTGAACCAGGAGACCGGTGTACGCGGCTACATCCTGGCCGGGCGTCCCGAGTTCCTGGAGCCGTACCGTGACGGATTGAGGGCGCAGGACGCGGCCGTCGCCGAGTTGCGGCGGCTCGGCGCCGCGCCCGGTACCGCGATCGGGGGCGATCTGGATCGGGTGCTGAGCACCGCCGCGACCTGGCGCAGGACGGTCATCGAACCCGTGCTCGCCGGCGCTTCCGCCACCGGCGCGCAGGTGGACGCGAGCAAACCGCTGTTCGACGAGGTCCGCGCGGCCCTGAGCGTGTTACACAACCGCCTGGAGGCCGAACGGCTGGACGCGCGGGAGGACCTGTCGTCCTCCGCCGACGTCCTGCGGGCGATGCTCATCGTGATCGCGGTCCTGCTCTGCGCCGCGCTGGCGCTGGTCTTCCTGGTCCTGCACCGGAAACTGATCAAACCGATCCATCAGCTCGCCGCCGAGGTCCGGGATGTCGCGCAGACCGGCATCCATCGCGAGGTCCGCGGCTCCGGTCCGAGCGAGATGCGCGAGCTCGCGTCCGATGTGGAGTCACTACGCTCGCGGATCCTCGACGAGGTCGAGCAGCTGGAGCGGGCGCAGGAACTGATCGTGACCCGGACCCGCGAGCTGGAGCGGTCGAACTCGGACCTGGAGCAGTTCGCCTACGTCGCCTCGCACGACCTGCAGGAGCCGCTGCGCAAGGTGGCCAGCTTCTGCCAGCTGCTGCAGAAGCGATACCAGGGAAAACTCGACGAACGCGGGGACCAGTACATCGGCTTCGCCGTCGACGGCGCGAAACGGATGCAGGCGCTGATCAACGATCTGCTCGCCTTCTCCCGCGTCGGTCGCCGCCCGGGGGAAAGTGTCCTGCTGGAGTCCGGTGACCTGCTGGACACCGCGCTGGGCAACCTCGAAGACACGATCGCCGAGTCCGGCGCCCGGATCACCCACGGCGAGCTTCCCGCCGTGCGGGGGGAGAAATCCCTTCTGACGGCGGTGTTCCAGAACCTCGTGGGCAACGCGATCAAGTTCCGGGGGGACGAGCCGCCGGAGATCGAGATCTCCGCGGAGCGGGACGGTGAGGACTGGCGTTTCTCCGTCACCGACAACGGGATCGGCATCAGCGAAGAGTACGCCGAGCGGATCTTCGTGATCTTCCAGCGGCTGCACGGCCGCGGTGACTATCCGGGTACGGGGATCGGCCTGGCCCTGTGCCGCAAGATCGTCGAGCACCACGGCGGGAAGGTCTGGCTGGACACCACCGTCGCGTCCGGGACCCGGTTCTGCTTCACCCTGCCCGCAGCCCAGAACTCCGACGAAGGAAACGAGCAAGCATGACCGACTCCCTGGAACCGATCCACATCCTGCTGGTCGAGGACGACCCCGGCGACGTCCTCATGACGCAGGAAGCCTTCGAGCACCACAAGATCCGCAACACCCTTTCGGTCGTCTCCGACGGCGAACAGGCCTTGCAGTTCCTGCGCCGGGAAGCGCCGTACGAGGACGCGGAACGTCCGGGGCTGATCCTGCTCGACCTGAACCTGCCCCGCAAGGACGGCCGCGAGGTGCTCAGCGAGGTCAAGGCGTCCCCGGAGCTGCGCACCATCCCGGTCGTCGTGCTCACCACGTCCGAAGCCGAAGAGGACATCCTCCGCAGCTACGACCTGCACGCCAACGCCTATGTCACGAAGCCGGTCGACTTCGACCGGTTCATCGACGTGGTGCGCCAGATCGACAACTTCTTCGTCACCGTGGTGAAGCTTCCGCGCTGACCTCAGGGGAAACGGATCACGGTGATCCCGGCCAGTACGAAGAACACCAGCACCACCAGGGTGCCGCTGTGCCCGCCGGACGAACTGGTCACGACCTGGTCGACGGCGCCGGTCAACCGCACGCCGCAGTCCGCGACGACGGTGTGCCTGCCCGCCTCGATCCGCGTGAACTCGACGGCCGCGGTGAAGGCTCCGGTGCCGTCGGCGTAGGCGCTGCCGACGCGGTCGCCGTCCGACGTCAGCGTGACGCGCTCGCCGGGCAGGCATCCCTTGCCGGTCGCGGACAGCGCGTCGCCGGGCTGCACACTCGCCCGGTCGAGGATCAGGTCGTTCGGAGCCGGCGGGGTGCTGCTCGACGTGGGGACGTCCGTCGAGGGCGGGGGAGTGTCCGTTGTGGACGGTGAGGCCGTCGTCGTGGGCGGCGTCGTCGTGGTGACCGGGGTGGTCGGAGTGCTCGTCGTTCTCGGCCTGGTCGGGGTGGTCGAGGTGGTCGAGGTGGTCACCGGGACGGACGGCTTCGTCGTCGGTGGCACCTTCGTCGTCGAGGGCGCCGTGGTCACGGTCCCGGTCACCTGGAAGTTCGCGCTCCCGGTCAGCGGTCCGCCGGTCCGCGCGTTCGTGCAGGTGCCCGCGACCGTGTGGCCACCGGGTGTCGCGTTGCCCGGCACCGTCGCCCCCACCTGCCCACTGGGCGCGCTGACCGAGGTGATGGCCGCTCCGTCCCACGTGAAAGAAATCGGTCCTTTGCAAGGGGAGAAATTCCAGGAAATGGTGAAGGAACTCCCGGCGGGCCCGCTCGAAGGTTTCAAACCAACCGTGGACTGATAGGGGGACTGCTGCGCGTTTCCCGCTCCCACCTGGGAAAGCAGGAATAACAAGCCGGTCACGGTGCCGAATATCAGGCGAACCACGATACGCATTGGGACGTGCCTTTCCGGTAAGTGCTCGCTGTAGCATTCCGGACCAGTCGGATAACGTGAACAGGGGATGCGCAAAATGGGACGTGTCATCGCGGCAGGGGTTGCGTTGGGTCTGTGCGCGGTCCTCCTGGGCTCGCCACCGGCCACCGCGGACAGCGCGGGCAGCGGCAGGCTCGACCTGGCGGTCGCACTGGACGACCGGCCGATCACCAACGCCACGGTCATGATCGACCCGGCGAAGCAGATCGAACTCACCGTCACGGCGACCAACAGCGGCGGCACCGCGGTCAAGGTCCGCAGCGTGCGGGTGTCCGGTGTGGCGCTCGCCCTGACCTTCTTCGCCTACGACACCACGGCACCGTTCGAGGTGCCCGCGCACAGCCGGGTCACCAGGACCTTCGTGCTGGACATGGCCGACCTCTCCGGCCAGGCGATCGGGTTGCTCCCGTCGACGGTCGAACTGCTGGACGCGCGGCGCGGCACGCTCGGCGAGGCGGCCACGGTCGCCGACATCCGCGGGTCCTTCTGGTCCGTCTACGGCGCGTTCGGGCTCGCGATGCTCGTGCTCACCGTGCTGGCGTGGCTGACCGCCCTGCTCGCGCTCGCCCGCCATCGTCTTCCCGTCAACCGGTGGCGCCGCGGCCTGCGTTTCCTGCCCGCCGGATTCGGCACCGGGCTCGTCGCCGTCGTCTCGCTGTCGGTGCTGCGGCTCGTCCCGCCGGAGCCGGCGATCGAGATCCCGGTGGTCCTCGGCGCCGCCGTCATCGCGTTCCTGCTCGGCTATCTGACCCCGCATCCCGCGCCGGGGCCCGGCGGTGACGAGACGGTCCGCTTTCCCGACGCCACCAAGGAATTCAACCGATGAGCGCACCCGCCGAGGTCGTCGCCGCGCTGCCGCAGTACGAGATCGGGGCCGCGATCGGCCAGGGCGGGATGGGGGTCGTCTTCGCGGGCGTCCACCGTTCGCTGCGCCGCGACGTCGCCATCAAACAGCTGCCGTGGGACGTGCTGAACCACGCGGTGAGCAGTCAGCTCTTCGACCGTGAAGCGCGGGTGCTGGCCAGCCTCGACCACCCGCACATCGTGCCCGTGTACGACTACGTGCGCACCGGCCGCGAGCACCTGATGGTGATGGAACGCCTTGACGGCGGCACGGTGCACAGCCGCTTCCACAGCGGTGAAATCGGCGGGGAGCAGGCCTGCGCGATCGGGCTGGCGATGCTCGCCGGACTCCACGCGGCGCACGAAGCGGGCGTGCTGCATCTGGACGTCAAGCCGAAGAACCTGCTGTTCACCACGCAAGGCGTGATGAAGGTGGCCGACTTCGGCATCGCGAGGGTGATCAGCGAGGGCGCCACTCTCGTCACGCACGGCGGCGAGGTCCTCGGCACGCCCGCCTACATCGCGCCCGAGCAGGCGATGGGCAACGCGCTGAGCCCGGCGGCCGACGTCTACTCGGCGGGCACGGTGCTCTACGAACTGCTGTCCGGGAAGCTGCCGTTCGACAACACCCGCGGCGCGATCAGCATGATGCGCCAGCACATGTTCACCGATCCGCGCCCGATCGACGGCGTGCCGTCGCCGATCGCCGGGGTCGTCATGCGCAGCCTCTCGCGCGAACTCGACTCCCGGTATCGCGACGCGGAGACGTTCGCGGCCGACCTCGCCTCGGCCGCCACCGCCGTCCACGGGCCGGGCTGGCTCGAACGCTCCCGGGTGCCGGTCCGGCACCTCACCCCCAGGGTGATCTCCGCGATCGGTACGCCGGTGCCTGCCGGAGACGGCCCGACACGACCGGTCCGCCGTCCCACGCCGGATCCGACGCTGTCGGCGACCCGTGCGAGTTTCGGGCCCGAGCCCCGGCCAGGGGGCCGTCCCGGCGCGGTGCTCTGGTTCCGGCTGGCCGCGGCGGTCGCCGTGATCGCGCTCGTGGTGCTCACCCTGCTCACGCCGGAACGGCTGCCGCACGAGGCCACGACGCTGAAGATCGACGGCGTCGTGGCCTCGTCGGCGCCCGTGGACCTCAGCAAGACATTCGCGGTGACGGGGGAGGGCAGCCCGAAACA
Source organism: Amycolatopsis decaplanina DSM 44594 (assembly GCF_000342005.1). Taxonomy (GTDB): domain Bacteria; phylum Actinomycetota; class Actinomycetes; order Mycobacteriales; family Pseudonocardiaceae; genus Amycolatopsis; species Amycolatopsis decaplanina. The sequence goes on along the minus strand of NZ_AOHO01000068.1, from coordinate 276,757 downwards.
GGTGACCCTCGCACTTTCGGCCGCCGGGATCCCGCTCGGTTCCGCGTCGGCGGTGCCGGAAGCCGAGGGCGACGGCTTCCGCGCCGACCTCCGGTTTCCCGGGCTCATCCGCTGGATCGCCGGCGGCGCCGTCACCGCGACCCTGACGGCCGACGGTGTCCCGCGGACCTTCACGGTCGTCACCCGGCAGCATCCGCTCGCGAGCGCGCTCGGCGCGGGCAGCCTGATTCTCGCCCTGTTCGCCTTGGCGTACCTGGAATCCGGGCTGCGGACCATCCGGAACGGCCACCGCTGGCGGGGCGCGCTCGCCGGCGGTCCGGTCCTCGGCCTGCTGTTCGGCGCGACGGTGTGGCTGTGCGTCTCGGTGCTGCGAGTGCACGAGCCCGCGGTTCTGTTCGGTGTCGGTTGCTCTGTCGCGGGTGCCGTGGCGACCGGCTTCGTGGTCGCGGCCGCCCGCGCCCGGCGCACGCGTTGAACCCCGGGGGCGGTCTTCGCGGACCGCCCCCGCTTCGGGCTCACGACTTGCGGTGCTTGCCCTCGTCGTCGGTGACCTCGAACTGTTCCTTGCGGACCTCGCCGGAAACCGTCTGGTCCTCGGTGACGGTCTCGGTCTTGAGCCTCGCCCGCTCGACCGCGACGGTTTCCTTGTTCACCACCGGCTTTTCGGCGTGCAGCACGACTTCCTGCTCGTCCTCGGCGATCTCGGCCCGCTCGCCGCCCGGCTTCGTGATCGGCTCCCGTTCGAGCCGCACTTCCTCGTGACTGACCGGGACGGTGACCTGCTGCTCCTCGGTGACGACGTACTTGCGCAACCGGACATGGCCGGTCTCGACCTGTTCGGTGCCGACGTTCAGCCGCTCCTCGGAACGCGTCATGGTGGGCTCGGCGCCCCGGTCCTTCTTGCCCGCACCCGCACCCGCGCTCGTGTCCATGCCGGCCTTGCCGCGGCCGGTGTCGCCCCGGCCCTGAGTCCGGTCGTCCATCCGGCCGTCCGGCGACGTCCTCGGCATCGGCAGCCCGTAGTGCTCGTACAGCTGCGCGCTTTCCTCCATGGACAGGTGGCCGTCGGCCTCGATGCGGGGTGCGTCGGTGACCGCGTCCTTGCCGACGCGGACGTGCACGCCGTCCTGATCCGCGTGCGCTCCCGAGAGCGGGACGAAACTCTCCTTGGTGCCGAACAGGCCCGTCTTGACCGTGATCCATTCCGGCTGGCGCGTCGCGTCGGCGAGGTAGACGTTGCCCACCTTCCCGAGCTTGTTCCCGGTCGGGTCGACCACGGCACTGTCGATGAGTTCCTGCGGCTGCATGGTCTTCGCCATCGGCCCTGCTCCTCTCGAACGATGCTGATGAGAAGCCCACCGTCGGCCGGGCCGGTGATCATGGCAACCGTCGTGGTGAACCTGTGGGTGACCCCGGAAAGTGGTGGTTTGAAGCCGCGATCGTGGGCTAGGAGCGGTGTGTCGTCGCAGGTGGAAGCGGGTGTTCGTGCGGTGACCGGCCGGTCAGGGTGATGGTGCGAAGGTGTGGATCCGTAAATCGGATGCGGAGCCCTCCGGGCGTGTCCTACTCTCGTGATCGTGATGCAGCAACTGCTGTTCCTCTGAGGAACGACGCCTCCACCGGTACCGCGAGCCGCGGTACCGGAGCTCGTTCTTCCTGCTCATCACCTTCGCTGGAGGCAGTTCCTTCATGTCATCCCCTCTTTCGCCCGCGCCTGTGCGCGCGGCGCACGTCCGCCTGTCCGGCGTCCACCTCTCCTTCGGGGGACGGCCCGTGCTCTCCGGGGTCGACCTCGCCGCCGCCGCCGGTGAGCGCGTCGCCATCGTCGGGGAGAACGGTCGCGGCAAGACCACTCTTCTCCGCGTGCTCGCCGGCGATCTGGCCGCCGACCGCGGCGAGGTGCACCGCTCGGGTTCGGTCGGTGTCGCCGACCAGCAGATCCCGCTCGGCGCGACCGACACCGTCGGCGCGTTGATCGACCTCGAACTGGCCGCCGTCCGCGCCGCGCTGGCTCACCTGGAGGCCGCGACCGAGGCGCTCAGCGACGGACGCCCCGGCGCCGACGACGTCTTCGCCGCCGCACTGGAACAGGCCGAGACCCTCGACGCCTGGGACGCCGACAGGCGTGTCGAAGTGTCACTGGCGGCCTTGAACGCCGTCGACGACCGTGAGCGTCCACTCGGGACACTGTCGGTCGGGCAGCGCCATCGGGTCCGGCTGGCCTGCCTGCTCGGCGCCGGGCACCCTGTCCTGTTACTCGACGAGCCGACCAACCATCTCGACGCGGCCGGGCTCGACCACCTCACCGAGCGGTTGCGCGCCCACCCGGGCGTGGTCGTCCTGGTCAGCCACGACCGGGCGTTGCTCGCGGACGTGGCCACCACGGTGATCGACCTCGATCCCTCGAGCGACGACCGGCCGCGCGTCTACGGCGGTGGGTACGCCGCCTATGTCGAGGCCCGTCGTGCCGAACGTGCCCGCTGGGAGTCGGCGCACGCCGAACAGGTCGCCGAGCGGCAACGGCTGGCCGACGACCTGTCCGCGGCGCGGAACCGGTTGCGTGACAACTGGCGGCCGCCCAAAGGCACCGGCAGGCATGTCCGCGCCACTCGCGCGCCGGGACTGGTCCGCGCGGTCCACCGGCGGCAGGAAGAGCTGGCAGGGCACGTGGTGGCGGTCCCGCCGCCTCCCGCCCGGTTCGCCATGCCCGACCTGCCGTCGCACGGAGGCGCGACCCTGCTCTGTGCCGCCGGGGTGACGGTGGCCGGGCGGCTCGCGCGTCCGGTCGATCTGACACTGGAAAGCGGCGACCGGCTGGTGGTCACCGGCCCCAACGGCGCGGGCAAATCGACGCTCCTGACCGTGCTGGCCGGGGAACTGGAGCCGGACACGGGCACGGTCACGCGCTCCCGGCCGGCGCGGATCGGGCGGTTGGGGCAGGAGTCCGACCTGCCGGGCAGGCGGACGGCGATGGAGCTGTACGACGAACAACTCGCCAGGGCCGGGGTTCCCGGGCCTGGGCTGGGCGAGCTGGGCCTGCTCGGCGGCTACGACCGGCACCGGCCGGTGGCCGAATTGTCGGTCGGCGCCCGGCGGCGGCTGGACCTGGCGTTGGTGCTGGCTCGTCGTCCGCACGTCGTACTGCTGGACGAGCCGACCAACCACCTGTCCGCCACGCTCGTCGACGAGCTGACCGCCGCGCTCGAGGCGACCCAGGCCGCGGTGGTGATCGCCACGCACGACCGACAGCTGTCGCGGGACACGGAGTCCTGGCCGAGGCTCGCGTTGTGAGCCGTCAACCGCGGTGGGCGACGGTGTAGCGCACGGTTTGCGCCAGCACCACGCTCCCGTCGGGCTCGCGGAGCGGTTCGAGCTCCGCGAGCACGGCCCGGCGCACGGCGTCGAGACGGTCTTCCGGGATCAGCTCCCAGAACATCCGCTGGCCGTGCGACCAGGACCAGGTGATCCAGTGCCCGGGGTCGGCGAACTTCACCGGATAGACGCGTTCCACGGACGTGACGCCGGTGAAGCCCGCCGACTCCACGGCCTGGCCGAAACCCTCGACGGTGGCGAACAGGCCCGCCCTGATGGCCAGCGTCCAGGCCAGCTCCGGCGGTACGAACGGTTTGAACACCTCACGCACGGCCGCCCAGCGGGGATCGTCGGCGCCGAACGTGGTCAAGCCCAGCCGGCCGCCGGGTGCGAGCAGGCGATGCCACGACCGCAGGCCGGCGACCGGATCCGGGAGGAAGAACACCACGAACGACGCGAGGACCACGTCGAAGGTGGCGTTGGCCAGCGTCGGTTCTTGGGCGTCCATAAGGGATACCGAGGCGTTGGCTCCGCGGTCCTCGATGTCTTTCGCGGTGCGCTCGATCATTTCCGGGGAAAGGTCGATACCCAGCACCGATCCGCCAGCACCGGCCCGCTCGGCCGCCGGGAACAGCACCGCGCCCCGTCCGCAGCCGACATCCAGGACGCGCTCACCGGCGGCGAGGCCGACCCGGTCGAGCAGTTCCACGGCGAACGCGCTGAAGAAGTCGACGCCGAGAGCGTCGTAGGTCTCCGCCGTCCGGTCGAACAACCGCGCCATCGCCTGCCGGGTGTAAGCGCTCATGCGGAGGACGATGACCTGGCGAAAACGGTGTTGTCAAACGGATGCCGGGGATTTGTCAGGTCGCTTTGAAGGATGAGGGCGCGAATACGTGCCGGGGTGTCAAAAGAGGCCGCGCCCCTGGTGGCGAGGCTCGTGAGTGGTAAGGACGGTTCTAGTGAGCCGAAAGCCAAAGGTGCCATGTCAGGCTGGCAAGCCCTTCACACCCTCGCGGTACATGATGGCCCCCTTCCTTGCGCCAGGCGCAAGGAAGGGGGCCATCATGTACCGCGAAGGCCTTCACGCGGTACCGCTGTGACTGCTGGTGTGCCTGGGGCCGCAGGTGCCTTCACGGACACCCCCCACGTTTGCCTTACCCCTCCATAACCGTCCTTACCACTCACAAGCCCCATCGCGGTCCGCCGCCCAGGTCGCCTGAAGTACGTGAAGTCCCCCTGCCTCCGCCAACGTCGCGAAAGCCACTTTCGGGACATCCAATGTCGCGAAAGTGGCTTTCGCGACACGCCCCGACACCACGCCACCTTTGCCTTATCCCGCAAGAGAACGTCACGACCAGGCGCGGGACACCTGCGAAAGCACGATGAGCCCGCAGACGACCAGGTTCTTGTACTTGTGATCCACGAGGATGGCCACGAATTCGCGAATGGTGGCGCTCGGCCAGAAGTACCAGGCCGTCGGCGATCCGATGACCTGGCCGTTCACCTTGGCGCGGCGGGTGATGAGGGCGGCGCGGAGCACGTGGAAGTTGTTCGTGACCACCGTGCACCGGTAGTCCGCCTTCCGCTGCTTCATGATTTCGGCGCTGAAGGTGAGGTTCTCGAAAGTCGTCCGCGAGCGGTCTTCCAGGAGGATCCGTTCCCTCGGCAGCCCGTTCTCGACGAGGTAGCCGGCCATGGCGTGGGACTCCGGCAGGTCCTCGTCAGGCCCTTGCCCGCCCGAGGTGACCACCATCGGCTCCCGGCCGCGACGGGCTTCGGCGTCGAGGACGCGTTTGGCGCGATTCAGGCGGCCCGCCAGCAGCGGCGGCACGCGGTGGCCGTCCAGCAGTCCCGAGCCCAGCACCACGACGAAGTCCACGCCTTTCTCGGTGCGGATGCGGCCGTAGACGATCGAGTACAGGAGGAAGCAGACGAAGAGGAACGAGAAGTAGACGACGATTCCATTGAGGACGCCCCGGACGATGTCGAGGGGTTCCCAAGCGAGTTGCGTGACCGTCGCGTTGAAGACGATCAGCGCGCAGATGCCGATCCCCGTCAGCAGCGAAAGGACGTTGGCCAGCCTGCGTCCCTCGCGGCGGAGCATCGTGATCCCGTTGCAGATCAGGAAGACCGTCAGCGCGAGGACCGTCGGGATGATCAGCAGGATCACACCGACCGCGACGAAACCCGCCGCCTCGGGCGACACCGAGGCGAGCAGCGCGATGAACGTCACGCCGAGGAACAGGAGTGCGAAGAAGAGGTAGAAGCCGTTCCGCAACCGGCGTCGGTCACGAAGGAAGCTCACGAGGAATGCCGCGCAGCACAAGGCCGCGATGGCGAAGGGAATTGCGGCGGCCTTCACGAGATCTCCAGCCTTGGGACGATGTTGGCACTCGAGTGTCGGCACGCGGTGCGGCGGCATTGAAACACACGACGGAGACGCCGGAGCCACCTGCCGTAGGTGTGTCGCGTTTCCTAGCCCGACAGGGGGACTCCGGTGCGCGTTCGCGGGTCACCGCGCGCGTCGCACCGGCCGCTCGTCCCACACCGGTTCCGCTGTTTCCCGCACGTGCCCGTCCGAGCCGAACACGAGGGGACCGATCGAAGGAGCGCGCGAACCACCGGTCGTGCGTCACCGCGACCGTGGTGCCTTCGTACGCTTCCAGCGCCTGTTGCAAAGCCTCCGCCGATCTCCAGCAGGAGGATCTGTTGAGGGGTAAGGCGAACGCAGGGGCCACTTCTTGGCGGCAAAATATCCGGTTGATGCCCATATGTACAGTTCCGCACGGGGGTCGTGAATGATAAAGAGGGTTAGAACGCTCTTTATCACTCACGACCCCCGCACGAAGCTCCGCCGCCAACCCCACCACGCCACATTTGCCTCACCCCTGAATGGAACCGGCCTGCCGGCCACCGGACAGCTTCTCGAACCGCTGGTCGCCCTGGCCGCCGAGTTTCCACAGTCCGTCGGGAAGCAGCCGCCCGTCGGGTAAGCAGTACTCGACGGGCGCGACTTCCACGTGCCCCATTTCGACAGGCCGCCCGCGCCCTCGGGAATCACGCAACGCAATATCTCCGGTAGTGTCGGTGACGTGGAGCGAACCTACTTCGGCGTGCGGCTCAAGCTGATGCTTGCGCTGTTCCTGCCCGAGTTGTTCGTCATGCTCCCGGTCGTCGGCGGGATCAACCCGTTGAGCCTGGCCACCGCGCTGACGGCGTCGGTCGCGGTCGCCAACCCGCTCGGGCTGGCCGCGGCCTTGACCGCGTCGCTCGCCGCCGTCCTGGCCGCGCTCGCGGCGCACTTCCGCCTGGAACCGGCGGCCGCCGCGATGAAGGTGCGCGCCATCAGCCTGCGCGAACGCGCGCAGCTGTTCCTGAGCCTGCGCGATCCCGACGCGCGTGGCCGTGTCCGGCCCAGGGCTCCGTCACAGGGCATCGCGACTGCCTGACCTCTCCTCGTCCGAAGGTGAGGCAGTCACTGCTGCCCGCACACCTTCGACCGACGGAGTGACCTGGTCATGTTCGATGTCTTCCTATACCCCGTTTCCGCCATTCTCTGGTTCTGGCACAAGGTTTTCGGTGCCGTGTCGAGTCCCGACTCGGGCGTCGCCTGGGTGCTGTCCATCGTGTTCCTCGTCTTCACCCTGCGCCTTCTGCTGGTCAAACCCGCGCTCAGCGCGCTGCGCGCGGGCCGCCGCATGCAGGCGCTGGCCCCGCAGATGCGGCAGATCAAGGAGAAATACGGCAAGGATCGCCAGAGGATGGCGAAGGAGATCCAAAAACTGCACGCCGAAAGCGGTTCCAGCCCGCTGGGCGGCTGTCTCCCGGCGCTGATCCAGCTTCCGGTGTTCCTGTCGCTGTACTGGGTCTTGCGCGATTTCACCCCGGGAGCCCGGTCGAACCACATTTTCGATCACGCCGGAGTGGAGTCGTTCTTGAACGCCGACCTGTTCGGCGCGAAGCTCGGCAACTGGCTTTCGCAACCGGCGTCGGAGTTGGCCGCGTTCGGCACGGACCACGTCCACATGATCGCCGTCGGGGTGCCGCTGATGCTGATCGCAAGCCTGGCCACGTTCTTCTCGATGCGTTCGGGACTCGCCCGGCAGACCGCGACCGCCCCTGAGGCGGCGGGGATCACCAAACTCATGATGTATCTGGCACCGGTCGGCATGCTGGTCTCGGGATCGTTCTTCCCGGTGCCCATCGGTGTGTTGCTGTACTTCCTGGCCACCAACGTGTGGACGTTGGGGCAGCAGCATTTCCTCACCAAGGTCGTCGACAGGGAGGAGGCCGTCCGCCGGGCCACGGTCGAGTAGCGGGGGCCGGCAAGGCGTGCGAGCTGGTCGGCCAGATCACACGAGATCAGGCGAAGAACTGTTCGGTACCGGCGTGCCGGGCGAAGCCGGATGGGGGATCATCGCGCTCGCCCGGGAACTGTTCCCGGGCGGGTGGGTGTTCCCGGCGCCGTCCGGCGCCGGGAACGCGTTCGCAGATGACGGCCGGTGAGCGACACGGAGTCCTCGGCCAGCGCCGACGGCGCACCCTCGAACACCACCGTCCCACCATCGGCACCCGCGCCCGGACCGATGTCGATGACGTGGTCGGCGTGCGCGATCACGCGTTGGTCGTGTTCGATCAGAACGAGTGTCGCGCCGCCGTCGACGAGTTCGTCGCAGAGGGCGAGCAACCGGTCGACGTCGCTGCCGTGCAGTCCGGCGGTGGGTTCGTCGAGGACCAGGCGCAGTTCGCCCGCGGGACCGGCGTCGGCGAGGTGGCGGGCGAGCAGCAGGCGTTGCCTTTCGCCGCCGGACAAGGTGTCGAGACCCTGCCCGATCGTCAGGTAGCCGAGCTCGGCCCGGTCCAGCCAGCGCAACCGCTGAGCGATGGGGGACCGGTCACCGAACAGGGCGGCGGCGTCCGCCGGGTTCATAGCCAGGACGTCGGCGATGGTCCGGCCGTTCAGGCGTGCGGCGAGCGCGGCCGGGTTGAACCGGGTGCCGCCACAGGCGTCGCAGCCGGTCTGGACGTCGTCGAGGAAGGCGAGGTCGGTGACGATGACGCCCTTTCCCTTGCAGACCGGGCATGCCCCACGGCCGTTGGCGCTGAACCACGACGGATGTTCGCCCGTGGCCTTGCCGAAGGCTTCGCGAATGGGCTCGGCGACGCCGAGCACCGTGGCGGGCGTGGACCGGATGCCACCGCGCAGCGGAGCCTGTTCGACGACCACGAAATCCGGATGCTGCCGGGGGAGTTCGCCTGTGATCAGGGTGCTCTTGCCGGAACCGGCGACACCCGAGACGACGGTCAGGACGCCGAGCGGCACGTCGACGGTGACGTCGCGCAGGTTGTGGCCGCGGGCGCCGGAGATCGTCACGGCACCTCGTATCGGACGGGTCCGCTCCCGGAAACGAAGCGGGGCACCGAGGATCCGCCCGGTCTCGGTGCCCGCCGCGATGAGTTCGCCGGGGCGGCCTTCGAACTGGACACGTCCGCCGCCGTCACCACCGGCGGGCCCGAGGTCGATGACGTGGTCGGCGGCCGCGATGACCGCGGGATGGTGTTCGACCACGAGGATCGTGTTGTGCGCGTCGCGGAGCTTGGCCAGCAGTTCGAGGAGGCGGTGCACGTCGTGCGGGTGCAGTCCGGTGCTGGGCTCGTCGAACACGTAGCAGACGTCGCTGAGCGCGCTGCCGAGATGGCGGACGATCTTGACGCGCTGGGCTTCGCCGCCGGACAGCGTCCTCGATTCCCTGGACAGGCTGAGATACCCGAGACCGACGGAGTCCAGGGCGTCGAGGCGTTCCCGGATCGCCTGCAGCAGCGGCGCCACCGACGGATCGCGCACGGCCGCGACGACGTCGCGCAACTCGCCGATCGGCAGCGCCGACCAGTCCGCGATGGACCGCCCGTCGATCAGGCTGCCGCGCGCCGCTTCGGAAAGGCGGGTTCCCGCGCACTCCGGGCAGACGCCGCGGGTGACGACTCCGGCGAGTCCTTCCTGTTCCTCGGCCGTGAGCCGCGACGGCGTCTTGCGCAGGTACGAGTCCCGTAGTCGCGGGACGACGCCGTCGAAGAGGCCGTGCTTGGGGTATTCGGAGCCGGGGTCGTCGAGGGGGAGTCCTTCGGCGTGCAGCAGGGTTTCGACCTTCTCCGACGGCAACCGTCCCAACGGGACATCGGGATCGACGAGTCCGGAGTGGACGAGCCGTTTCCAGCGGTAGGTCCCGGGGGCGAACGCCGGGAAGCGAACGGCGCCTTCGCGCAGGCTTCGCGAGTGGTCGAGCAGCCGGTCGAGATCGATTTCGTCGACCACGCCGAGCCCTTCGCAGCGCGGGCACATCCCGTCCGGATCGTTGAACGAGTAGGCGGGCGAGAACCCGGCGCCCGGCTTTCCGAGGCGGGAGAACAGCAGGCGCAGCAGCGGCGCGATGTCGCTCGCCGTGCCCACGGTGGACCGTGAGTTCCCGGTGAACCGCCGTTGATCCACGATCGTGGTGAAGACCAGCCCGTCGACCCGGTCGACGTCGGCGGGTGGATGCTGGGGGAGCCGGTTCCGGACGAAGGCGGGATAGGTCCCGTTGACCAGGCGCTCGGCTTCGGCCGCGATCGTGTCGAACGCCAGCGACGACTTCCCGGACCCCGACACGCCGGTGAACACCGTCAGCCGGTGTTTCGGCACGCGCACCGAGACCTCGCGGAGGTTGTGCGTCCGGGCTCCTTCCACCGTGATCCACCGGCCACGGTCAGCTTGAACTTTCACCATGAACCGAGGCTACGATGAGATGTGGCCGGTTCTCGGCCACAATTATCGGGAGGTGGCGTGACGGCACCACGGGAACGGATGCTGCGGCTGCTGTCGCTCCTGCAGTCGGGCAGGGCGTGGCCCGCGGCCGAACTCGCGACCGCCATGGAAGTCCCGCCCCGCACCCTCCGCCGGGACATCGACCATCTCAGAGGCCTGGGCTATCCGGTGGAGAGCAGCCGCGGCCCGGGAGGCAACTACCGGCTCGTCGCCGGCACCGCGCTGCCGCCGCTCATGCTGGAACACGACGAGGCGATCGCCACCGTGCTCGGGCTGCGTCTCGCCGCGGCGGGCGGGACCGGCGTGGACCTGACGGCCGAATCGGCCGACCGCGCCGCGGCGAAACTCCGGCGTGTCCTGCCGGCGGCACTGCGACGTCGGACCGATGAAATGCTCGCCGCGGTCGAGTTCGGGAGCGGTGATCAGCCGCGGATCACCCAGGACGTCCTGAACGTCCTCGCCGCGGCGATCGCGGCTCGCCGATGCCTCGAGTTCGCGTACACGGGGAAGGACGGCTCGTCGTCACGGACGGTCGAGCCGATGCGCCTCGTCCAGCTCGGCAGGCGGTGGTATCTCTACGCCTGGGACCTCGGCAGGCGGGATTGGCGAAGCTTCCGCCTCGACCGGATCGGCGCGCCGAAGACGACAGAGGTGGCGTTCGAGCCCCGTGCGCTCCCCGTCGACGATGTCGCGGCTCACCTCCAAGAGCGCTTCCACAGCCCGAAATCGCTCCGGATCACGCTGACCCTGGACGTCGGCGCGGATGAGGCCGCGGCCCGTCTCCACCGGATCGACGGGAGTTTCGAGCCCCTCGGTGACCACAGCTGCCGCTATGTCGCCTACGTCGATTCCTTCGAGTGGCTGGCCGTCGTCCTGACGCTCACCGACATCGGGTTCACGGTGGAGGAACCGGCGGAATTCGGCGATTACCTCACGCGGACCGGGCAGCGGCTGCTTCGGGGCGCCGCACCTCTCGTGAGTGGTAAGGACGGTTAGAACCGTCCTTACCACTCACGAGGCCGAGGGCTCAGACGTCGCCGGGATGGGGCCACTGCTGTCCCCGAGTCCAGGAGTCCAGCACCATCAGCGTCTTCGTGCCCGTCACCTGGTGATGCCGCCGGATCTCGTCGATGGTGTGCTGCAGATGGCCCATGTCCCGCACCCGGAGCCAAACGAGCGCGTCGGGGTCGCCCGCGATGGTGAACACCGCCTGCGCCTCCGGCATCCGGGTGGTGGTGCGGACGATCTCGCCGACCTTGGTGGTCCCGGTGAACCGCAGTTCGGTGAACGCCTCGATGCCCCAGCCGAGTTTGGCGTGGTCGATCTGGACGGTGTAGCCGACGATGACGCCGTTCTCCTGCATGCGGTCGATACGGCGTTTGACCGCCGCGGTGGACAGCGTGACGCGGGCACCGATGTCGCCCAGGGTGCGCCGGGCGTCCTCCCGCAGCAGTTCGAGGATCTCGCGATCGGTCTCGTCGATGAGCTGGTCCGCCATGAGTCAGGATGGTACGCAGACGCAACAGATATTGGCCATCGGTGAAGACGGGCCGGATTTTTTGCGTGCCGGGTACCAATAGACTGCTGCCTGTTGCGGCGGCCCGTGAGGTCGGGTCTTCTGTCGTGACGTCGCACGGGGGTGCCGAAGGAGGCAGGTCTGGTGGAGCAGTTCACGTTGGAGGACCGGTATCTGCGGGAGGACGGCACCGTCTACCTCAGCGGGGTCCAGGCCCTGGTCCGGATGCTGTTCGACCGGGTGCGGCACGACCGAGCCGCAGGGGCGTCGCCCGCCGTGTTCGTGTCCGGTTACGAGGGTTCCCCGCTGGCGGGGTACGACCTCGAGCTCGGACGCCGCTCGGTCCTGCTCGAGAAGCACGACGTCGTGCACCGCCCCGGCTTGAACGAGGAGCTGGCCGCGACGGCGGTCATGGGTAGTCAGCTCACCGCGTCGGTCGGTTCGTCGCGCGGTGGGGTCACCGGGTTCTGGTACGGCAAGGCACCCGGTCTGGACCGGGCGACGGACGCCCTGCGGCACGCGAACCTCGCGGGTACCGATCCGGCGGGCGGCGCGGTGGCGCTGGTCGGCGACGATCCGAACGCCAAGTCCTCTTCGGTGCCCTGCGCCTCCGAACTCGCGCTGGCCGACCTGGCGATGCCGGTGTTCTTCCCGGCCGACTCACAGGACGTGCTGGACTTCGGCCTGCACGCGGTCGAGCTGTCCAGGGCGAGTGGGCTGTGGTCGTCGATGAAACTCGTGGCGAACGTGGCCGACGCCGCGAGCACCGCCCACGTCCGGCCGCGGTGGACGGCACCGGAACTCGCCCTGCCCGCGTACCGGCACAAGCCCAGCTCCCGGCTGCTCGGCACCACGTTGATGGCGCTCGAACGCAGCCTGTACACCGAACGCCTGCCGCTGGCCGTCGAATACGTGCGTGCGAGCGGGATCAACCGGATCGTCCAGGAAGGACCCTCGGACCGCCTCGGCATCGTCACCGCCGGAAAGTCCTATTTGGACCTCATGCAGGCCCTGCGGCTGCTCGGCCTGGACGCCGACGCATTGTCACGGCACGGGATCCGAATCCTCAAACTCGGTGTCATCCACCCGCTCGAACCGTCGATCGTCCGCCGGTTCGCCGACGGCCTGACCGAGATCGTCGTGGTGGAGGAGAAGCGCTCCTTCGTCGAGTCGGCGATCAAGGAGGTGCTGTACGGCACGGCCGGCGCGCCCGCCGTGTACGGCAAGACCGGCCCGGACGGGCGCACCCTGTGCACCGAACTCGGCGAACTCGACCCGGACGCCATCGCCAGGGTGCTGGCCACCCGGCTGAGCGAGCACCACGAGATCCCGTCGGTGACCGCGTGGCGGCAGCGCCGCCGCCGTGAGCGCATCTCGGTGCCGTTGCTGACCAGGACGCCGTACTTCTGTTCCGGCTGCCCGCACAACTCGTCCACCAAGGTGCCGGAGGGCACGGTGGTGGGCGGCGGCATCGGCTGTCACGCCATGGCGCTGTTCATGGAACCGGAACAGGTCGGGGACGTGGTCGGCCTGACCCAGATGGGCGGCGAGGGCGCGCAGTGGCTCGGGATGGAGCCGTTCGTCGACGCCTCGCATTTCGTGCAGAACATCGGCGACGGCACGTTCACCCATTCCGGCAGCCTCGCGGTGCGGGCGGCAGTGGCCGCCGGGGTGAACATCACCTACAAGATCCTCTACAACGCGACCGTCGCGATGACCGGCGGACAAGACGCTGTCGGCGGGCTCCCGGTGGAACGACTGGCGTCGTTGCTCCTGGTCGAAGGCGTCGCGAGGGTGGTCATCACCAGTGATGAGCCGAAGCGGTTCCGCGGCGTCCGCCTGCCCGACGGCGTCGAGGTCCGGCACCGCGACGAACTGCTGAGCACCCAAGAGGACTTGGCCCGCGTTCCCGGGGTGACGGTGCTCATCCACGACCAGGAATGCGCCGCCGAGAAGCGCCGCAAACGCCGTCGCGGCAAACTGGCCACCCCGGCCGCCAAGGTCGTGATCAACGAGCGGGTGTGCGAGGGATGCGGCGACTGCGGGGAGAAGTCGAACTGCCTGTCCGTGCAGCCGGTCAGTACCGAGTTCGGCCGCAAGACCGCGATCCATCAGTCGTCGTGCAACGTGGACTACTCGTGCCTGGCGGGGGACTGCCCCTCGTTCATGACGGTGGTGCCCACCGGTCGCAAACACCGGCGCCAGGCCCGGGAGATCGCCGCGTCCGAGCTGCCCGAGCCCCAGACCGCGGGTACCGACTTCACCGTGCGGATCACCGGGGTCGGCGGGACCGGCGTGGTCACCGTCGCGCAGATCCTCGCCACGGCCGCCGTGATCGAAGGCAAGCAGGTCCGGACGCTGGACCAGACCGGGCTCGCGCAGAAGGGCGGTGCCGTCGTCTCGGATCTGAAGATCACCGCCGAGCCGACACCGCAGGCGCCGAAACTCGCGGCCGGGGAATGCGATCTCTACCTGGCCTGTGACGTCCTCGTCGGCGCGGACCCGGCGCATCTGACGGTGGCGGACCCCGGCAGGACCACGGCCGTGGTCTCCACGACCGAGGTGCCGACCGGCCGGATGGTCGTCGACACCACCGTGTCCTTCCCCGACGCGGCGGCCGTGCGGGGCGCGATCTCCGGCAGCACGGCTCGGACCGTGGCACTCGACGCGCGGGCGCTGGCGGAAACCCTGTTCGACGACGACCAGTTCGCCAACATCCTCCAGCTCGGCGCGGCTCACCAGACCGGCGCCATCCCGCTGGACGCGGCCAGCCTGGAACGTGCGATCGAACTCAACGGGGTCGCCGTCGAGGGCAACCTCCAGGCGTTCCGGCGCGGCAGGCAACTCGTCGCCGATCCCGGCGGACTGCACGCGGCGGTCGCCCCGCCCGCCGTCGCCGCTGCCCCCGCACCGTCGGCGGCCGCGCTGCGCGCCCGCGCGCTCGTGCACGCCGAGCCGGGTTCGGAACTCGCGCGACTGCTGGACATCCGAGTTCCTGAACTCGTCCAGTACCAAAACGTTCGCTACGCAAGGGAGTACGCCGAGTTCGTCGAGCGCGTCCGGGTCCTGGAAGGGGACTCGACCGCCGTCACCGAAGCGGTGGCGCGCAACCTGCACAAACTGATGGCCTACAAGGACGAGTACGAGGTCGCGCGGCTCTGCCTCGATCCCGCGGTGCTCGCCGGGATCGAGGCGGAGTTCGGCGTGGGCAGCCGCTACGCCTACCGTCTGCACCCGCCTGTGCTCCGCGCGCTGGGGATGAAGCGGAAGATCGCGCTGGGCCCGAAGTTCCGCCCGGTGTTCGTCGCGCTGCGCGCCGCGCGGAAACTGCGCGGCACCCGCTGGGACCCGTTCGGCAAGGCACAGGTCCGGAAGGTGGAACGGGAGCTCGTCGGGCAGTACCGGGAAACGATCCTCGCCGCTTTCGGCACCGAGGGCGCGGATCGTGGCAGGCTCCTGGCGCTGGCCGAGCTGCCCGACCTGGTCCGCGGCTACGAGGACGTCAAACTGGCGAACGTCGAGGCCTACCGCCGGGAACAGTCCGCGCTCCTCGCCGACCTCGTGCAGGCGGACCCGCTCGGCGCGAGCACCTGACGGCTTCAGGGAAGGTTCGCGTACTTCGGCAGCTGATCGAGGACCCCGGCCGGGTGTTATTGAGGGGTAAAGCAAGGGCGGCGTGTCCTGGTGGCGAGGGCTCGTGAGTGTTAAGGACGGTTGGAACGTCGCGGTATTCGGCTATTCGCTGCTGATCTGCGCGAGGGCGACGATCCCAGCGGGTATCGGGATCGTCTATGAAGGAATTAGGACACTCACCGTCCCGATTCCTTCATAGACGCGAGGTGACGTCGTCCGGGCCATGATCAACGGAAGATCCGGGACACTCAACGTCCCCGATCCTCCGTTGATCAAGCCGGTGCCACTCAAACCCGGCGGCCGACACCCGCGCCCACCCCTGCCTCCACGATGTTGCGAAAGAGGTTTCCGCAACATGAAGCGCCTGGCAGACGAAAATTTGTTTCCTCGTGGCGTGTCGCGGCGGTGCTCGATTTCCGGTACGGATTCACCGCTTCGGGAACGGGCCGCCGGCCGGAATCATGCTGTCGGCCTTTTGTATTTCCCGACGACGTTTTCCGGGTACCCCGCCCTTCTTGTGTCACGAATGTGCTGGGTTTTCGGCGAGGCGGACGCTCGATTGTCAATATTCGCGTCGGTCACGAGGAACGAACTCGAGACGGAACCAGTCGGCTGTTCGTGTGGAAAGCGATCGCCGTGGAAGCCATTCGTGAAGGGAGTGCATTACTGTCGCACCGGGGGTCCGCACATCGCACACCACTGGATCGAGATTGGGGAGTCATCGTGATGAGGAATTGTGTGCCAGTCGCGCGAAGACGGGTGTTTTCGCTGGTAGCTGCTCTTGTCGTGGTCACCGGCGCGGTGACGGGGACCGCGCAGGCCATCCCGGTGGGACCGGTGGATCTCGGTACGTTGCCGGGGGACGACGAGAGTACGGTCCTCGCGGTCAACGAGGCAGGGGAGATGGTCGGGCTGTCGTTGGTGGGCCCGACCCCGAAACGCAGCCATCCGGTCCGCTGGGACGCCGACGGCCGGATCATGGCGCTGCCCACGCCAGGCGGAACCGAGGGGCAGGTGCGCGACATCAACAGTCACGGGGTGTCCGCCGGTTACGTGTTGACCGCGACCACGGCCGTGCCGGTTCGCTGGGACGCCGCGGGCCAGGCGACCTCGCTGCAGCTTCCGCCCGGCTATCACAACGCCACCGCGTGGGCGATCAGCGACACCGGCGTCGTCATCGGGAACTGGCTGACGCCGGACAACCAGTTCCACGGGTTCCGCTGGGACCCGGATGGCGCGGCCACCGACCTGGGCACGTTGCCCGGCGAAACCTGGAGCATGACCGAGGGCATCTCCGGCGACGGCACCATCATCGCCGGGAGTGCCGTCCGCTCCGCGGCGAACCAGGCCGTGCGGTGGGTGAACGGTGGGCCGATCACCGAGCTGGCGCCGCAGGGCGTGAGCAGTGGGGCGGGCCGGATCAACAAGGACGGCGTGGCCGCCGGTGTCCTGCGTGAGACCAGCAGCGGGCCCCCTGTCCCGGCGAAGTGGGATCGGGACGGCGTGACCCATCCCATGGACTGGCCCAGCCCCCATTCGGTCTGGATCTACGGGATCGGCCCCACCGGTTACGTCGTCGGTTCCGGGTACCTCAACCCGCCTCGCCGATCGGCCCTGATCTGGGACCTCGACGGCCACGTCGCCGCCCTGCCCGACGACGGTCTCGGCGCTGACGCCGAAGCGGTCAACGCGCAGGGCACCGTGGCCGGCACTTTCCGGAGTCAGGCGACGGTCTGGTTCCGGAACGGGGAACGCAGGCAGCTCGGCACGCTGCCCGGCGGCACCCGCGGCCAGGGATACCGGATCACCGACAACGGCCGCGTCGTCGGAGTCGCCTCCAACGCCGCCGGGAAGTCCCACGCGGTGTACTGGACACTCGGCTAAGCGCTGTCCTGTAGTCCGTTCGATGAGCGTGCCGTCCGCCTGATCACGGGTGTGCACGGACGACACGCAGCCGGTCGCGCCGGCCGGGTCGCGACCCGGCCGGCGCGACCGGGCCTGCCGAGGTGGGCGACCGTGATCCGCCGGGCCCGGGAGTCCGCCGAATATCCGCTGGACGGCATGACGAGACTTGGTGGGGAGCCCATCGAGCAAGGAAGTCGTCTTGAGCAATACGCCGGATCTCGGTCCGATGCCGCGGCGGATCACCGTCGACGTGGCGCAGGTGCGCCGGTTGGTCGGCGAGCAGTTCCCGGAGTGGGCCGGTCTTCCGGTCCGGCCTGTGGCCAGGTCCGGTTGGGACAACTTCACTTTCCGTCTCGGCGACGCAATGGTGGCGCGGCTGCCGAGCGCCGCCGAGTACGCCTTGGCGGTGGACAAGGAACAGCATTGGCTTCCGGTGCTGGCTCCCAGGCTCCCGCTTCCTGTTCCTGTCCCGCTGGCGAAGGGGCGCCCCGGCGCGGGCTATCCCTTCCCGTGGTCGATCTACCGGTGGCTCGACGGCGAGCCCGCGAGCGCGGACCGTATTTCCGACCCGGTCCGGTTCGCTCTCGACCTGTCCGGTTTCCTCGCGGCGTTGCGGAACGTCGATACCGCCGACGGTCCCCAACCGGGTAAGCACAACTGGTTCCGTGGAGCCACCCTGCGCACCTACGACACACTGGCCGAGCGCGCGCTCTCGGCATTGGACGGCGAAATCGACGTCGGCTCGGCCCGCGAGAGCTGGAAGACCGCGCTGCACACCCCTTGGGACGGTGCGGACCGGTGGTTCCACGGCGACATCGCACCGGGGAATCTGCTGCTGGACGGCGGGGAACTGGCGGCCGTCATCGACTTCGGCACCTGCGGCGTCGGCGACCCGTCCTGCGACATGGCCATCGCCTGGACATTGCTGACCGCCGACGGCCGGGAGGCGTTCCGCGAGCGACTTTCGGTCGACAGCGCGACGTGGGCGCGAGGGCGCGGTTGGGCGCTGTGGAAGACGCTGGTCACCTGCGCTCGGACGAGAGGCCGCGCCGACGAGGAAGCCGTGGACGCGCGTCGCGTCCTGGGCGAGATCCTCAGTCCCCTGAACACGCGGTGGTGATGCGCGGCGACGCCTAGGCGACCGCAGCAGGCGAGAACGCATCGAGACCCTGCCCGGCTCCGCGACGTTCTATTGAGGGGTAAGGCAATCGTGGCGTGTTCTGGTGGCGGGCCTCGTGAGTGGTAAGGACGGTTCTAACCGTCCTTACCACTCACGAGGCCCGCCACGGTCTGCCCTTCAATAACCGTTCGCCTCGGCGGGTCCTGACGCGACGGCCGGTGTCCCGCCGTCGATCCATGATTGGATCGACCACATGTCCGCCATCGTCGTCGCCGTGATCTCAGCGGTCGCGGCGGTGGTCGCCGGGATGTTCGCATTGGCCGCGCTGGACCGCATGTTCACCAGCGATGACCTGCCCGCAGAAGAGGAGTCGAAGCACAAGCGCCGCTTCGACACCTGGGTGAACGTGTACGGCTTCGAGTACCGCGGTCGACAGGATGCGGATCCTCGGACCGCGGTCGGCGAACGTCTCGGACCGCCGGAGCCTGGCCGGCCCCGGTCTCGACACGGTCCGCGAACGGCTCGGCTGGGTGCCGCCCTGGCGCGCGGCCAAGTGAGCGGGCGAAGCCGGGGGAGCGGTCCCTCTCCCTTGACCTGATCGCGGCCATGTTGGCCAGTAACCACCCTCGCCGAGATGGTGGCGGACGTTTTGGGGTCGTGCCTGACAGATTCGCGAACGGTGAATCGACCGCGTATGACAAAGACGAAGAATGGTCGCACGGGCTCTGTGATTTTGCTTGCCTGGCGAGCCTCGCGGGTGTGTTAATTCCCTGTGGCATACCCGTAAATGTGCACACACTCCCGCCGAAGAGAGCCCGCGAAAGCGGGCATTAATCGTTTGTCCGATGGTTTCGGCGGGTGTGGTCTATGTGTTGGAGAGGGACCTGTGAAACACAGAAGACGTAGTCGAAGACTGGCCACTGGGGGCATCGCCGTCGTGAGTACGGCGGCCTTGGTGGCCCTGGGTCTCGCGATCGGCTCGGGCACCAGTGCCGCGGCTCCGGGTGAGCTCACGCAGAATTACTCGTGTCCATTCCCGTTGATCGGTGATCAGAACGTCTCGGTCACCATCAAGACCACTCAGCCTTCGACGATCGAGACCGGGAAACTGACTCCCGCCATCGAGATCACCGCCGTGTCCAACGCGGGCAAGACGGCGACCGAAGGCCTTCGGCTCGTCGGCGCCGAGTCCATCAAGGGCACCGCGAAGGCGACCTCGACCGTGACGATGCCCGGCAGCCAGGGCACGATGACGGTGAAGGTCGACTCCGACGTGCCGAAGCAGCCCATCCCGGCGGCGGGCAACGACCTGGTCGTGAACGCCACGGGCAGCGCGCCCGCGCTGAGGTTCGACCAGCCGGGCACCGCGACGCTCGCCGTGAACGGCCTCCAGTTGGTGATGACCCCGCTCAAGGCCGACGGCACCGAGACCGGTCTCGGCACCTTCACTTCGGACTGCACGCTGGCGGCGGGCGCCGATACCGTCCTGCAGACCTACACGGTGACCGGCTCTCCGGTCACCCCGGAAGCCGTTGTCGGCACGGGGAACCACCCGCCGCTGCGGCAGGTCTACAGCTGCCCGTTCCCGCTGATCGGCAATCAGGACGTCACGGTCGACATCAACGCCACGCTCCCCGACACGATCCCGGTGGGCCAGTTCACCCCGAAGATAGACATCACGGCCGTCTCCAACGCGGGCAAGACGGCGACCGAAGGGCTCCGGCTCGTCGGCGCCGAGAGCATCAGGGGATCGGCACTGGCTTCGTCGCTGGTGTCCAGCCCGCAGGGGCATCTCGCGGTCGGCGTGCCGACGGGCATCCCGCAGCAGCCCATCCCGCCGAAGGGCAACGACCTGATCGTCAACGCGAGCGGTGCCGCGCCGTCGTTGCGGTTCGACCAGCCGGGGACGGCGACCTTGTCGGTACACGATCTGGTGCTGACCATGACGCCGTTGACGGCTTCCGGCGCGGAGACCGGTCTCGGCACGTTCGTCGCGGACTGCACTCCCGCGAACGGCCAGGCCAACGTCCTGCACACCTTCACCGTCACACCCGCCGCGGACACGACCGCGCCTTCGGCTCCTGGTGCTGTGACGGTCGGTGAAGTCACCCAGAACAGTGTCGCGTTGTCTTGGGGCGCGGCCACCGACAACGTCGGCGTGACCGGCTACGACGTCTACGAGGGCACGAATCTCGTCAAGTCCGTGAGCGGCACGACGGCCACGGTCGACGGTCTCACCCCGGACACCGAGTACACCTTCACCGTCAAGGCGAAGGACGCGGCGGGCAACATCTCGCCCGCCACCGCGCCTGCCACCGCCCGCACCGCGAAGGCTCCGGACACGCAGGCGCCGACGACACCCGCGAACGTGCACTCGACCGGAACCACCCAAACCAGCGTGACGCTGGCCTGGGACGCTTCGAGCGACAACGTCGGTGTCACCGGCTACGACGTTCTGAAGGGCGCCGAGGTCGTCAAGTCGGTCACGGAACCCCAGGTCACGATCGACGGTCTGACGGCCGATACCGAGTACACCTTCACAGTGGTCGCGAAGGACGCCGCGGGCAACGCGTCGGCGCCCAGCACCGCGGCCACGGCACGGACCCAGGCCGCGCCCGACACGCAGGCTCCCGGTGCGCCGGGCAACCTGCACTCGACCGGTACCTCGGCCTCCAGCGTCGGTCTGGCATGGGACGCTTCGAGCGACAACGTCGGTGTCACCGGTTACGACGTCTACAACGGCGGCACCTTGGTGAAGTCGGTGACGGAGACCAATGCCACGGTCGACGGTCTCGCCGCCGACACCGAGTACAGCTTCACCGTCGTCGCCAAGGACGCGGCAGGCAACAGGTCGGAGCCCAGCGCCCCGGTGACCGCTCGGACGGCCACGGCCCCCGACACCGAAGCGCCCAGCGTTCCGGCCGGTCTCGCCACGACCGACGTGACCCAGTCCAGCGTCAAGCTGTCCTGGAACGCGTCGAGCGACAACGTCGGTGTGACCGGCTACGACGTCTACAACGGTGCCACGCTGGTGAAGACGGTGACGGGAACCTCCGCGACGGTGGACGGACTCGCGCCGGACACGGAGTACTCGTTCACCGTGGTCGCCAAGGACGCCGCGGGCAACGCGTCGGCGCCCAGCGCCGCGGCCACTGCACGGACGCAGGCCGCGCCCGACACGCAGGCTCCCGGTGCGCCGGGCAACCCGCGCTCCACCGGGGCCACGCAGACCAGCGTGAACCTCGAGTGGAACGCCGCGACGGACAATGTCGGCGTCACCGGGTACGACGTCTACAACGGCGGCACCTTGGTGAAATCCGTGACCGGGACTTCCGTGACCGTGGACGGTCTCGCGCCGGACACGGAGTATTCGTTCACCGTGGTCGCGAAGGACGCGGCGGGCAACCTCTCCACTCCCAGCGCCGCCATCACCGTCCGGACGCAGGCCGCGCCCGACACGGAGGCTCCCGGCGCGCCGGGCAACCCGCGCTCCACGGGGACCACGCAGACCAGCGTGAGCCTCGAGTGGGACGCGGCGACGGACAATGTCGGTGTCACCGGGTACGACGTCTACAACGGTGCCACGTTGGTGAAATCGGTGACCGGGACTTCGGCCACTGTGGACGGTCTCAAGGCCGACACGGAGTACACCTTCACCGTGGTCGCCAAGGACGCCGCGGGGAACAAGTCGGCCGCCGGCGCGCCGGTCACGGCGAAGACCAAGCCGAACACGTCCCCGGTCGTCAAGTACAGCTATGACCTGACCGGCAAAACGCAGCTGAAGAAGCTCTCCGGCCCGATCGACCTGCGCGGGGGCATCAACGCCGCGATCACCCTCGCGAACGGGACCTTCGACGCCGACCTGACGCTGAACCCGACGAGCGCGAACCTCACGCTCTGGGGCTTCGTCCCGGTCAACGCGAAGATCGAGTTCGTGTCGGCGGGCAAGACCACCGGCACGCTGGCAGGCGGGGTGCTCAAGTCGACCTCGGCGGTGACGGTCAAACTGCCGCGGATCAGCGTCTTCGGCTTCCCGGTTTCGGCGAGCCCGACCTGCCAGACGAAGACTCCGGCCCAGATCCCCCTCCAGTCGAAGGCCGGCTTCGACCCGCTGGCCGGTGGCAAGCTCACCGGTTCCTACACCCTGCCGCCGCTGCAGGGTTGCGGATTCCTCAACGGCATCGTCACCGGTGTCACCTCCGGTCCCGGCAACACGGTGGAGGTGAACCTCAAGCCGCGTCCGGTCGGCTGATCCCGCGGAAACCCTGATCCGGCCCCGTCGCACTTCGCGGCGGGGCCGGATCGGCGCGGCGGATTCCGGCCAGCAGCAGAACGGTCGCGACCAGGAGGATCGGCCAGGGCGTGAAAAGGAGGACCGTGGCGATCAGCAGGGTCCAGATCCCCAGCGCCCACGCGATGAACCGGGGTGGGGTGATGCCGCGCCGGTCCAGCCACAGCACGGTCAGGCCGACCAGGACGAGCGGCACGCCGAAGCTGGCCGCGCTCAGCCAGAAGGCGCTGTTCGCGGGGCTCATGGCGGAGAGGTCGTCCCTCCACAATGTCCCGCTGAACCACGTGCCGGCATGGCCGGCGGCTTTCATCACCGTGAGGGCGCCCAAGGTGTGCGCCGCGCCGAACAGCGTTATGAGCCAGCCCGCCCATTTGATCATGTCAACTCCCCAGTCCTTGTTATACGGTGGCGTATAAGTTCAGGCTAGACCGGTTATACGGTGCCGTACAACCAGTGGACAGGTGAGGTGGACCACGGCATGGGCGCATTGCGCACGCCGCGTGAGAAGTGGGTCGAAGAAGGTCTGCGGGCGCTGGCGGAGGGCGGGGTGGAGGCGGTGCGCGTCGAGGCGCTGGCCAAGGCGATCGGCGTGACCAAAGGCGGGTTCTACGGCTACTTCGCCGACCGTGCGGCTCTGCTGGAGGCGATGCTGGATGCCTGGGAGTACGAAAGCGTCGACGAGGTCCTCGCTCGCGTCGAGCAGGAGGGGTGCGACGCGCGGGACAAGGTCCGGCTGGCGGGACGGCTCACCTTCTCCGGTGGCCGGCTGCTGCCCATCGACCTGGCTGTCCGCGACTGGGCTCGACGTGACGAGGCCGTGGCCGAACGCCTGCGGCGGGTGGACAACCGGCGCATGCAGCTGGCCCGCGACGGTATCGGCACCTTCTGTGCCGACCCTGACGAGGTCGAAGCCCGCGCCCTGCTCGCCTTCTGTACGGCCATCGGCAACCACTTCCTCGCCGCGGACCACCCCGGGCGGACCCGGGAACAGGTTCTCGCCCGCGCCGCGGACCTCATTCTCGGTGGTCCGCCCGGCGATCCCAGCCGATTCGCCGCTCCTTGAGCAGACCGGACCACCGGCGTGAGTGGTCCGGGTTACTCCGATCGGCCCTGATGGTCAAGACGGCCAGGTAATAAGTTGCCGCTAACAACAAATCCTGCCGTCGATGAAGCCTGTGGGAAGGACCGTCATGAAGTCTCCGAAGCGGCGTCGCGCGACGATCGCGCTGTTGACCGCGGCAGCACTCCTGACATCCGCGCCGGTGAGCGCCGCGCCACTGGCGGACGCTCCCGGCGCGCCGGGCACCGGGGCGGCCTGGACGACCGGTGGCAAGGAAGGTTTCGGTACCGCCACCGATGCCGCGTCGAAGGTGTGGTTCACCCTCGGTCAGGGCATCAGCCACGAGATCTATTACCCGACCGTGGACGTCGCCAACGTCCAGGACCTGCAGTACGTCGTGTCCGACGGTGCCGGTTTCACGCAGTTGGAACGCGATCACACCAGCAAACAGCTTGTGCTCACCGATCCGCGTTCCCTGAGCTACCGGCAGATCAACACCGCCACCAACGGCCGGTACCGGATCACCAAGACCCACACCGCGGACCCGGCTCGGTCCACCGTGCTGATCCAGACCAGGTTCGAGGTGCTCAGCGGCGGCCCTCTGCAGTTGTACGTGTTGTACAACCCGTCTTTGAACAACAGCGGCATGGGGGACACCGGCGCCACGTTCGGCGGGCAGCTGGTCGCTTCGGACGGGCCGGTGTCCAGCGCTTTGGCCGCCTCCACCGGTTTCGTCAAGGCGACCAGTGGCTACAGCGGGACCGCGAGCGATGGTTATGTCGACCTGAGCGGCGATCACGTTCTCGGTGCGCAGTACGACTCGGCCTCGACGCCCGGGAATCTGGTGCAGCTGGGGCAGATTCCCGTGGGCACCGACACCACCTTCACGCTCGCGATCGGTTTCGGAGGCGATCGCGGCGCCGCGTCGGCGAACGCGTCGGCCTCGCTCGCGGGTGGTTTCGCGGCGGCGGACACCGCGTACCGGTCCGGCTGGAGCGGCTACCTTTCCTCACTGGCCGCGGTGCCCCGTTCGATCAGCGGTGCCGGTCTGACCACGCAGTACAACGTCGCGCTGATGACCCTCAAGGCCCACGAGGACAAGACCTATCCGGGAGCGAACGTCGCCTCGCTCACCAATCCGTGGGGTGAGGCGAAGGACGCGAACGGCACGGGGGACTGCGGATACCACGCCGTCTGGTCTCGCGACCTCTACCAGGTCTCGACCGCGCAGATCGCGGCAGGCGACTCGGCGGCGGCCAACCGGTCGGTCGATTATCTGTTCACCGTCCAGCAGCGACCGGACGGTTCTTTCCCGCAGAACACCCGGCTCGACGGCACCAACTGCTGGACCAGCCTGCAGATGGACGAGGTCGCCTTCCCGATCGTGCTCGCGTGGCAGCTGAGCCGGTTCGACGCGGGGATGTGGGCGAAGGTGAAGAAGTCCGCGGACTTCCTCGTCGCACACGGTCCGTCCACCCCGCAGGAACGCTGGGAAGAGAACGGCGGCTACTCACCCTCCACCATCGCCGCGGAGATCGCCGGGCTGATCTGCGCCGCCGACATCGCCGAACGCAACGGGGACACCGCCGGCGCCGCCCGCTACCGCGAGACCGCCGACCGGTGGCAGGCGCAGGTCAGCGCCTGGACGTTCACCACGTCCGGTCCGCTCGGCGACGGCCGGTATTTCCACCGCATCGACGGCAACGGCGATCCGAACGACGGACAGAACGTCTTCCTGCAGAACGGCGGCGGAAACCATGATGAACGCGCCATCATCGACGCCGGCTTCCTGGACCTCGTCCGCCTGGGCGTGAAACCGGCGGCCGATCCGGACGTCGCCGCCTCGGTTCCCGAAGTGGACTCGACGCTCAAGGTGGACACTCCGAACGGCCCGATGTGGTACCGGTACAACCACGACGGCTACGGCGAAACCGCTTCCGGCGGTCCTTACACCGGCGCCGGCGTCGGACGGCTATGGCCGTTGCTCACCGGTGAACGCGGCGAATACGAACTGGCCAACGGCCGCTCGGCGACGGCGCATCTGTCCGCCATGGCCGCCTCGGCGAATCCCGGCTATCTGATCCCCGAACAGGTCTGGGACCGGCAGAGCACCGGCGGCTTCACCTTCGGCGAAGGCACCGGCTCGGCGACGCCGCTCGCTTGGTCGATGGCGCAGTTCGTCCGGCTGGCACACTCGATCGACGCGGGCGCCCCGGTCGAGACACCGTCGGTGGTCAAGCAGCGGTACAGCGCGGCGTGCTCCGGTGTTGCGGCGAAGTTCACCGTGAACGCCACCACGTCCTGGGGCCAGAACATCTTCGTCGTCGGCGACCGCGCCGAACTCGGCGGGTGGAACCCGGCGAACGCGGTCCCGATGGCGTCCGCCGACTATCCCTTGTGGACGGCGAAGGTCACTTTGCCGAAGGGAGCCGCCTTCCAGTACAAGTACATCCGCAAGGAGGGCGGTAACGTCACGTGGGAATCAGGCGCCAATCGCGTCGGCACCACTTCGGACGGCTGCACACTGGCGCTGAACGACACCTGGCGGTCTTGAGCCTCGTGAGTGGCGATTCGGCTTCTAGCGGACCTGTATTCGCCTATCCACTGGAATCTGGGCTGACCTGGGTGTCCTCGGGTTGGATGATGGGTGTGCGACGGGGGAGGATTCCGGACGTTGAGCGTCCGGATTCTTCCCCGCTCGGTCGGTGGTGTGGTCTTGAGCAGCCGCGAGTCAGGAAAGTCCGTGAAGGCCTCCTTCCCTACCCTGAAAGTAGGGAAGGAGGCCTTCACGGACACACCAAGCGTCGCGAAAGCCACTTAGGCGCAAGGAAGGGCGCCGATACGCGGACGAGGTCCAGTCGGGGTAGACCTTGATCGCGCGTTCGTAATGGTCGCGAACGGTTTCCGGATCGGTGGCGGCGCGGGCGAGTCCGCGGTGGTGTCATCGACCTCGGTCGGCGAGGGCGGACGCGATCAGCGCGACAGCCGGATCGTCGTCCTCGGCGAGTTGTCGTAGCATGCCGCGCGCCAGGGGCCCCGGAATTTCCGCCAGGGCTTGGACCACGCGGATCCGGACCGCGGAATCCCCGGCGTGGGCCGCGAGTTCGTCGGCCAAGGCGGCCATGATCCGTTCCGCGGAGCCGGGAATCTCCACCAGTGCGCCCAGCACTTCCGCGGCTTCGACGTCGTTCGTGCCGTCGACCACCATGCGGACGAGGGACGGCGTGGCCGCGGTCGCCCCTCGACCGCCCAAGGCCAGTGCGGCGGGCCCGCGCACTCTCGCGTCGGAGTCCCCGAGCGCTTCCGCGAGCGCCGTCCCGGCTTCCTCGCCGGGAATCTCGGCGAGCGCCAGAACCGCGCGCTGCCGGATGCGGGCGTCCTCCGAACGCAGCCCGGCCACCACCCCGGCCACTCCGTCGCCGCCCGCCCGCGCGAGAGCCCAGCGCAGGGCTCCGGCGACATTCGGGTCGGCCTCGTTCAGGATCGCGTCGGCGAGCCGATCGGCGGGAACCGGCATGTCTTCGGCCGGGCTAAGGGCGGCCTGCTGGCGGCGCGCCGCGTGGGGTGACGTGAGACCTCGCAGGAGTTCCACGATGCGCAAGGCGTCCTGCCAGTCCGAGGGGGCCGAGGCGTCGACCGCGCGCAGCCGCTCGAGCAGCTCCTGTTCCCGGTTCACCCGGTCCTCCGCCTGGCGGATGAGGTCGCCGACCAGCGTCGACGGCGTGAAGGTCGGGTCCTCCAGCGCGCGCGAGATCTGGCGCAGGGACAGCCCCAGCGAGCGCAGGCTCTCCACATGGAAGATCCTGCGGATGTCCTCGTCCGCATATTCCCGGTAGCCGCCGACGGTGCGTCCCGTCGGCCGCACCAGCCCGAGGGAGTCGTAGTGGCGCAGCATCCGGGAGCTCACTCCCGAACGCCGCGCCACCTCACCGATCAGCATGCCGATCCCTCGGCCTGGTGCGGACCGAGTGCCATGATCCGTTTCGCTTCGTCCGTCGTCACGTCGAACCCCGCTTCCGGGTCGTGCAGGAGCCTTTCCGTGGCACGCGCGTGCGCGCGCACCGTCGGTTCATGACTCTCCAGTCCCTTACGCAGAGCCGGCTTGCAAGCGTCCCCGAGCGCGACCAGCGCCCGGCTGAGGCTCAGCCGCCTGTCCCGGTCACCACGGCCGAGTTGCGTGGCCAGTTCCGCGGCCAGTCCGGCTCGTTCCCGCTCCGGTACGAGGACGACGGCCGTGCGCCACGCGCTTCGCGCCACCTCGTCGTCGGCGTCGTGCAGCAAGGACCGTGTGATCGCGGGCCAGGCGGTGCGGTCCCCGATCTTCGACAGGGTGTGCAACGCCTGACTCCGTGCCTGCGCTCGCTCGGAGCGAAGCTCCGCCAGGAGCCTGGGCACCGTGCTCGCCGGTGGGAGCCGGGTCAGCGCCCAGGTGAGCATGTCGCGGACGAAGAAGTCGGGCTCGATCGCGCATCGCGCGACGAGCGCGTCGGTGAAGCGGGGGTCGGGCCTGCTGCCTGCCGCCATGGCGGTCTTGAGCCGCGTCGACGAGTCCTCGGCGTCGAGTGCGTCGAGTAGCGGCTTGCCCGGTGTGTCCGTGGTCGGGTTCAAGGGAACCACCTCCTGCGCTTCAGTGAAGACCTTGTCACGGTGTCAAGGTCAACCGTTGTGGCGCCGGAGCCCCGCGTGTCGGCCTCAGCGCAGCTTGTCGACCTCGGCGATCCGCTCCCAGCGGGCGCCGAGCGCGTTGAGCAGCGCCGCCATGTCGATGTCGCCGTCGATGTCGTCGCCGTCGAGGAGTGCCTTGTCCAGCCTGCGGGCGCGGCGGTTCACCTGGCTCAGGACCGACTTGCCCTCGTCGGTGAGCGAAAGCAGCTTGCGCCGCGCGTCGCGCGGGGATTCGACGCGCCGGATGAGCCCCCGTCGCTCGAGCCTGCGGCACAGATCGGCCATCGTCGAGGTGTCGAGAGCCACCGCGCCGGCCAGTGAACTCTGGTCGCTCCCGGGGTAGGCGCGGACCGCGGACAGGACCGCGAACTGCGGACCGGTCAGGACCGGATCCACATGACGGTTCCACGCGGCGAGGTAGGCCTGGTACAACCGGCGGGCGCCGTAGCCGGGGGCCGCCAGCAGGTCGGAGGGTGGCGCGGGGGTGACGGCCGGCGTGTCGTCCCCGCGCCGGCCCATACGCGCCGATTCACCCATCGCTTCTCCTCGTCGGCTCCACCCGCTGCCCGGGCGCCCGGGGTGATCCTACGTGTCCGGACGGTCGCTCACGGGCAGGCCGCCGAGATCTGTCTTCCGCGGCCTCTTGCGTATCCGGATAGTACGTGTTCGGATGAAGACCCCGGCAGGAGTGGCGAGATGGCGGATCCGGAGCCAAGTCTTGCGTACCCGGATAGTACGTGCTCGGATTAATGTGGAGGTGGTCGACGATGGACCGGAACCTGTTCAACGACATCTGCTTGCGCCAGTTGACGTTCTCGGGAGTGCACGAGGGCGAGACCGTGGTGGTGCTGACCCGCGGCGGGGAGCGGACGGAGTACGCCGACGCTTTCCTGTGGGCCGCCCAGCAGCTGGGCGCCTCGGCCTACCACATGCGGCTGCCGTCGCCGGTCAGCGCCGCGGGGGCGTGGGCGGTGGGCGATTCGGGGCTCGGGAACATCCCGTTGGCGGTCGAGGCGCTCAAGAGCGTGGACATGGTGGTCGACTGCACGTTCCTGTTGTTCAGCAAGGAACAGTTCGCCATCCAGGACGCGGGCACCCGGATCCTCACCGCCGTCGAACCGCCCGAGCTGCTGGCCCGGCTCATGCCGACGAAGGAACTGCGCGAGCGGGTGGAGATCGGCGCGGAGCTCTTGGCCAAGGCGGGCACGATGCGGATCACCAGCCCGGCGGGCACCGATGTCACCTATCAGCTCGGCGTGTACCCGACGCTGTCCGAGTACGGCTACACCGACACCCCCGGCCGTTGGGACCATTGGCCGGCGGCGTTCGTGTTCACCGGCGGTGCCGACGACGGTGTCGACGGGAAGATCGTGCTTTCGCCAGGGGACGTGCTGCTGCCGTTCAACACCTACGTGCAGACCCCGGTGGAGATCACCATCGAGCAGGGCTTCATCCGGGACATCCGCGGCGGCGCCGGGTCGTCCGGGCTGGACGCGGATCTGCTGCGCTCGTACATCGAAAGCTTCGACGATCCCCGCGGCTACGGCATGAGCCACGTGGGCTGGGGGCTCGACGAGCGCGCGCACTGGCACGGCCTGACCCAGTTCCCCGGCGGGATGGGCATGGAACTGCGGAGTTTCTACGGCAACGTCATGTTCTCCATCGGCCCCAACAACGAGCTCGGCGGCCCGAACGACACGCCTTGCCACTTCGACATCCCGATGCGCGGCAATTCCCTTTACCTGGACGACGAACTGATCGTCGACAACGGTGAGCTGACCGTGGCCGAGATGCGTCCGGCGGGCCGCCGATGAGCGCCGCCGTCCGCGACCACCACATCGGGATGATCGTCCCCAGTTCGAACCTCACCATGGAGACCGAGCTCCCGCGGATGCTGCGCGCCAGAGAGGAGGCCGAGCCGGGGGACCGGTTCGTCTTCCATTCCGCGCGGGCCCGGATGCGGCACGTCGAACCCGAACAGCTGCGGGCGATGAACGCCCAGGCCGGCCGGGCGGCGGCCGAACTCGCCGACGCAAGGCCGGACGTGGTCGCCACCGCGTGCCTGGTGGCGATCATGGCCCAGGGACCCGGTTACCACTGCACCGCCGAGGACGACATCACGCGCGTGCTGCGCGAAGAGGGTTGCGAGTCGCCGGTCGTCTCCAGTGCCGGTGCGCTGCTGTCCGGTCTTGGCGTACTCGGCGCCCGCAAGGTCGCGATCATCACGCCGTATATGAAGCCGTTGACCAAGGCGGTGGCGGACTACATCGAGGACGCCGGGTTCGAGGTCGCCGACGCGCTTTCCCTCGAAGTGCCGGACAACCTCGCCGTCGCCCGGCTGGATCCGGCCGGATTGCGGGAGCACCATCGCAGGCTCGATCTGTCCGATGTGGACGCGCTGGTGCTTTCCGCCTGTGTCCAGATGCCTTCGCTGCCCGCGATCCAGGCGGTGGAGGACGAGATCGGGATCCCGGTCCTGTCGGCGGCGACGGCCACGACGTTCCGGATCCTCTCGGAACTCGGGGTCGAGCCCCGGGTGCCCGGCGCGGGCAGCTTGCTCAGTGGCGCGAAAGCAGTGACGAAGACGGGAGGCGGGCATGGCCGCGAGTCAGTCGTTTGAGGTCGTTGTCGTCGGCGGCGGCCTTGGTGGGCTCTGCGCGGCGTTGTCCCTGCGGCAGCGGGGTTTGCGCGTCACCGTCGTCGAAGCCGCCCCGGAGCTCGGCGAGATCGGCGCGGGGATCCAGACCGCGCCGAACGCCAGCCGGATCCTCATCGGACTGGGCCTGCGCGCCCGGCTCGAGCGGGTGCGGACGGAGCCGCAGGATCAGGTACGCCGTCGCTGGGCGGACGGGAGCATCATCGCCCAGCTGGCGCTGGGCAGGCGGGTGACCGACCAGTACGGCGCGCCCTACTGGCACTACCACCGTGCCGACCTGCACGGAGTCCTGCTCGACGCCTGCCAGGATCCGGAGGGAACCGGTCCGGTGGTGCGGGTGGCGACCGGCGCGCGGGTGGTCGAACTCGACCGGACGCTGCCGGACCGGCCCGCCGTGATCACCGCCGACGGGCGCCGGTTCACCGGCGACGTCGTGATCGGAGCGGACGGCATCCGGTCGGCGGTGCGCGATCTCGCCGGATTCGACGACACCCTCGCGTTCTCCGGCGAGATGGCTTACCGGGCCCTGATCTCCGGAGACCTGATCGCGCAGGACCCCGCCACCCGCTTCCTGGCCGACCGGTACCACTCCACGATCTGGTACGGCCCCAACAAACACCTGGTGCACTACATGATCCGCGGCGGGGAGTACCTCAACGTGGTCGCGATCGTGCCGTGCACCGAAACGGTGGCCAAGGACTGGAGCGGCCCGGCCACCGCCGCCGAACTCGCCGCGGAGTACCACGACTGGGACGATCGGGTCCCGACGATGCTGGCCAAGGCGAAGGACGAGGACGTCTCGGTGTGGGCGATGTACCGCCGTCGCCGCGATCCGGTCTGGGTCGACGGCCGGGTCGCCCTGCTCGGCGACGCGTGCCACGCGATGCTGCCCTACCAGGCACAAGGCGCGTCCCAGGCGATGGAAGACGCCGCGGTGCTGGCCGAGGAATTGGGGCGCGTCACCCGCGACGGGATCGACGCCGCCCTGGTCCGCTACGTCGACCGGCGCGCCAAGCACGCGGGAATGGTCCAGGACGCCTCGCTGCAGAACATGGACTTCTACCACCTGCCCGATGGTCCCGAGCAGCGCGAGCGCGACGAGAAGCTGCGCCGGTTCGACGGCGAATCGGACGTTTCCTACGACTGGCTGTGGAACGGCAGCCCGCTCACCGACCCCGACACCGAGTCCATCCACTACCAGTTCGCCCGCTGAGGCGCGCTGGTCGGCAAATCGCAACGGAGCGGTTCATGCGTACTGGTGATCAGATCGTCCAGGATTTGCCCTGGCGTTGGAGTGTGCAGGGAAAGATCTTCCTCATCGGCGGGCTGGGCTACATGTTCGACGCCTGGGACGTCGCGTTGAACGGGTTCCTCACCCCGCTGGTCGGGGCGGAATTCGGGTTGTCGGCCGGCGCGAAAGGGCTGGTGGCGACCGCGAACCTGATCGGTATGGCGGTGGGCGCGGTCGCCTGGGGCACGGTCGCGGACCGGATCGGCCGGAAGCGGGCGTTCAGTGTCACGCTGCTGCTGTTCGCGCTGTTCTCCGTGCTGGGCGCGCTCGCGCCGAACGTGGAGACGTTCCTGGCCCTGCGGTTCCTGGCGGGTATCGGACTCGGCGGCTGCATCCCGGTCGATTACGCGATCGTCAGCGAGTTCTCCCCGCGCCGCCATCGCGGCCGGGTCCTGTCCGCGATGGACGGCTGGTGGCCGATCGGGACCACGCTGGCCGCCGTCACCGCGACGCTGCTGCTCCCGGTCCAGGGGAACTGGCGCTGGATGCTGGTCTTGATGATCCTGCCCGCGCTGTTGCTGTTCTGGGTGCGGCGTGGCGTCCCGGAATCACCGCTGTACCTGGTGCGCAAGGGCCGTGAGGCGGAGGCGCGGGCCGTGATCGACGACCTCGTGCGCCGCACGGGAGCGACACCGGAGCCGTACTCGGTCCCGCCAGCGGTGGTCGAGGACACCCGCGGCGGCGCGGTCGCGGCCGCGTTCGATCAGCTGCGCCGGGTGTGGGCGTTCAACCCGAGGATCACGGCGGTGGCGTGGTCACTGTTCATCAGCGTCATGCTGGTCTACTACGCCGCGCTCAGCTGGATGCCGTCCATCCTGCGGGCGCAGGGATTCGGCGAGATCGCCGCCTTCGCCTCGACCGCGCTCATGAACGCGACCGGCATCGTCGGTGTCGCGGTGGCCGTGCTCCTGGTCGACAAGGTCGGCCGCAAGCGGATCATCATGGTCGCCGGTCCGCTCACCGCGTTGTCGCTCGTGGTGTTCTCCCTGCTGCTCGAATCGCCTGCCGCGGCGGTCGTGGCGATCGGCGCGTTCGGCCTGTTCGCGCTGGTGGTCATCCCGGTGATGTACGCCTATGTCTCCGAGCTCTACCCGACGGAACTCCGCGCTTCGGGATTCGGCTGGGCGTCGTCGTCGAGCCGGGCGATCACCGGCTTCGCGCCGCTGCTGTTCGGAAGCGTGCTGTGGCCGGTGCTCGGGCTGCCGCTCACCTTCACCGTGCTGGGTGTGCTCGTGGTGGCCGCGGTCGTGTTCATGATGACGGGCGCGCCGGAGACCCGCGGCCGCGAACTCGACCGGATCGTCGACCCGGCCGAGGCACCCGCCGAGACCAGGACGGCTCTGTGAAGCCCGCCGCGTTCCGGTACCACCGGGCTCACGACGTCACCGACGCCGTCGGCCTGCTCGGCGACCTCACCGCGGCGGGCGAGGACCCGAAACTCATCGCCGGCGGCCAGAGCCTGATGCCGATGATGAACTTCCGGCTCGCCCGCCCGACGGCCTTGGTGGATCTGGGACCGTTGCGCCGGGACCCTGCGTTGAACTCCTTCCGGCGTAACGGTTTTAGCCTCACGATCGGCGCGATGGTCACGCATCGGACGGTGGAGGTCTCCGAGCTGGGGCCGGACTTCGACGTGCTCTCCCGCGCGATGCGGTGGGTGGGGCACCTGCCGATCCGCTCCCGCGGAACGGTGGCGGGCAGCATCGTCCACGGTGACGCGACCGCGGAATGGTGCCTGCTCGCCCTGCTGCTCGACGCGGTGATCGTCGCCGAAGGCCCGCGCGGTCCCAGGGAGATCCCGGCCGCGGAGATGTTCCGCGGCTTCTACACCACGGCCGTCGAACCGGACGAGGTCGTGACGGCGGTTCGTTTCACCAGGCCGTCGCCCCGGGCCGCGTTGACCGAGTTCGCCCGTCGCCACGGCGATTTCGCGATCGTCGACGCCGCCGTGAGCCTCGACGGCGAGCACGGCCGGCTGACCGGGGGCCGGGTCGTACTCGGCGGCGTGGCCCCGGCGCCCGTGCGGGTTCCCGAAGCCGAGGCGGTGCTCGACGGCGGTGTCCCCGGCCCGGAGCTGTTCGCCGCGTGCGGGGCAGCCGCGGCGGCGGCCATCGATCCGCCCGACGACGCGGCAGGCAGCGCGGCCTACCGCCGACGGCTGGCGCGAACGCTCGTCACCCAGGCGCTGCACGAGGCCTGGGAGAAAGGAGAAACGCGATGACCGCACGGTTCGACGGGCGCCACGGCCGCTGGGTCGGGGCGTCGGTGCCCCGGCGTGAGGATCCTCGCCTGCTCACCGGCAGGGGCCGGTTCGTCGACGATATCCAGCTGCCCGGCATGCTGCACGCGGCCTTCGTCCGCTCGACGGTCGCGCACGGCAAGCTCGCCGGGATCGACCTGTCGGCCACTCTGGCGGTCGATGGGGTCGTCGCCGCGTATACGGCGGAAGACCTGGGACTCGGGGACATCGTCGCCTTGCTCGACCGCCCGCCCGAGGAGTTCTCGCCGACCGCGATGCCGATCCTGGCCAGGGAAAAGGTGCGGTTCACCGGCGAACCGGTGGCGCTGGTCGTCGCCCGCGATCCGTACAGCGCCGAGGACGGTGTCGAGGCCGCGGTGGTGGACTACGAGCCGCTCGGGGCGGTCGTGTCGGAAGAGTCGGCGTTCGCCGAAGGCGCGCCGCTCGTGCACGACGAGGCGCCGGGCAACGTGCTGGTCGACGTGTCGATGTTCGACACACCCGGTGTCGACGCGGCGTTCGAGGCGGCCCGTGCGGGCGGCGGCCGGGTGGTCGAGGTCGTCACGAAGAGCGGACGGCAGAACGCGCTCCCGCTCGAAACGCGGGGAGTGGTCGCGTCCTGGGACGACCGCGACGACCAGTTGCTCGTGCGGATGTGCACCCAGGTGCCGCATCAGGTGCGTACCGCGATGGCCCGTTCGCTGCGGGTCCCCGAGCGCACCGTGCGGGTCACCGTCCCGGACATGGGCGGGGGTTTCGGCCAGAAGTGCGTCGTCGGCCGCGAGGAGATCGCGGTCGCGGCGGCGGCACAGCGGCTGAACCGGCCGGTGAAATGGATCGAAGACCGCCGTGAGGCGCTCACCGCGGGATTCCTTGCCAGGGAACAGCGGTATCGCACGCTGGCGGCGTTCGACGAGGACGGGCGGATCACCGCGCTGGACGTCGACGTCGTCTGCGACATGGGCGCCTACTCCTGTTACCCGTTCACGGCGGGGATCGAGCCGCTGATGGCGTCGGCCGAGATGCCGAGCGTGTACCAGGTGCCCGAGTACCGCGTCCGTGCCCGCGCCATCGCGAGCAACAAGGCTCCGACGGCGCCCTACCGCGGGGTCAGCCGTCCCCAGTACGTGATGGCGATCGAACGGGTCATGGAACGCGCCGCCCGGGAACTCGGCCTCGATCCGGTCGAGATCCGGCGGCGCAACGTGATCACGCAGTTCCCGTACACCGGCGTCAACGCCATCACCTACGACCCCGGCACCTACCGCGAATCGCTCGAACTCGCCGAGGCGACGATCCGTGACGAGGGGTGGTACGAGATCCGGGACCGTGCCACCGCCGAGGGCAGGCACATCGGCATCGGCTACTGCTGCTTCTCCGAGCGGACCGGATACGGCTCGGGAGCCTTCGCCAAACGGAAGATGGCCGTGGTCCCCGGCTTCGACATCTCCGAGATCCGGATGGACACCACCGGCTCCGTCGTGGTCACCAGCGGCACCATGAACCACGGCCAGTCCCACGAGACGACGCTGGCGCAGATCGTGGCCGACCGGCTGGGCCTGCACCTCGACCAGGTCAAGCTCCGCCAGGGCGACACCGAGCGCATCGCCTACGGATGGGGGACTTTCGCTTCCCGCTCGGTGACGATCGGTGGCTCGGCGGTGTCCCTCGCGGCCGGGAAGCTCGGCGAACTCCTGTGCACGATCGCCGCGCACCTGCTCGAAACCGGCTCCGACAACGTCCGCCTCGACGGCGAGGGCGGCGTCGTCCAGGTCGACGATCCCACCCGGCGCGCGTCGTTCGAGGAGATCGCCGATGTGGCCTACCTGCGCAGTCACCTGCTGCCCAAGGACGTCGAACCGACGCTGACGGCCACGGCGAGCTTCGACGTGCCCGGCGACGGCACCTTCTCCAACGCCACGCACGCGGTGGTCGTCGAAGCCGATCCGGGCACCGGCCAGATCAGGATCCTCCGCTACGCGTGCGTGGAGGACTGCGGGGTGGTGATCCATCCGCAGGTCGTCGACGGCCAGTGCCGCGGCGGGATCGCACAGGGCATCGCCGGCGCGTTGTTCGAGGAGGTCACCTACGCCGGCAACGGGGAACCGTCGGCCGCCAGCTTCATCGACTACCTCGTGCCGACCGCGACGGAAATCCCCGACATCACCGTCTCCCATCTCGAAACCCCTTGCGCGTTCACGGAAAACGGTGCGAAGGGCGCGGGGGAGGGCGGCACCATCGGCGCGCCCGCCGCGGTGCTGAACGCGATCAACGACGCGCTGCGCCATACGGGGGTCGAACTCGACGCGACCCCGGTCCATCCGCAGACCGTGCTCGCCGCGCTCGACGCGGGGGTCCACAAGGAAATGAGCATCCCATCATGACCGACCGGCACCTGATCGTCCTGAACGTCAACGGCGAGGCGCACGAGGCCCTCGTCGAGGCGCGCAAGACCCTGCTCGACGTCTTGCGCCACGACCTCGGGCTCACCGGCACCCACGTCGGCTGCGAGCACGGGGTGTGCGGTGCCTGCACCGTTCTCGTCGACGGCGAACCGGTGCGAGCGTGCCTGATGTTCGCCGTCCAGGCGGAGACGGCCGAGATCCGCACGGTCGAGTCGCTGGGGCGTGACGGTGAACTTTCCGACCTGCAGCGGTCTTTCAGTGAGCACCACGGCCTGCAGTGCGGTTTCTGCACCCCCGGATTCCTCATGCTGGCCGAAGGATTCCTCGCCCAGCGACCGGACGCGGGCCGTGAGGAGATCCGCGAGGCCGTCTCGGCGAACCTGTGCCGCTGCACCGGTTATCAGACGATCGTGGACGCGATCGAAGCCACCGCGACCCGCCGGTGCCACGCCGCTGAGAAGGAGGCGACAGCGTGATCCTGGAAAACCAACTGTCCGTACCGGCCGGACCCGACGCGGTCTTCGCCTTGATCAACGACGTCGAGCGGGTGGCCGGTTGCCTGCCGGGCGCGACCCTCGACGGGCGGCAGGACGACGCCTATCTCGGCCGTGTCAAGGTCAAGGTCGGCCCGATCACCGCCGCCTACTCGGGCACGGTGCGGTTCACCGACGTCACCGCCGCCGACCGCAGTCTGCGGCTGGTGGCCAGGGGAGCGGACGCCCACGGGAACGGCGACGCCGAGGCCGACGTCACCCTGACCGTGCGCGAGGCACCCGGCGGCGCCACCATCGAATTGCGTACCGACCTGTCGATCCGCGGCAAGCTCGCCCAATTCGGCAAGGGCGCGATCGGTGCCGTCTCCACCCGGCTGCTCGACCAGTTCGCCCGCAACCTCGCGGACCAGTTGCGGGCGGGGCCTGTCGCGGCTACGAGCCGGGTTCCCGCAGCGGCACCGGTTCCGGAGGCCGTCGATGGTCTCGCCATGGTGCTTCCCGAGGGCGTCAAACGCTACGGCGCGATCGCGGCCGCCGCGGCGCTCGGGCTGTTCCAGGGCTGGCTGCTGGGCCGGATCCGCACTCAGGACAAACTGATCAAGGAGTTGCAGCGTGCCCGTCGATGAACGCCGGACCGATGTCGACAGTGTGTACGAGCGAGCCGGTTTCGGTGCGAGCGTGCCCCGCGGATCGCGCCCGGCTCTTGTCGTGGTCGACCTGACCCGGGGGTTCACCGAATCCGGCTTCCCGTCCGGAGCCGATCTCACCGCCGAGGTGACCGCGGCCGCCGCACTCGTCGCCGAGGCCCGGCGGCGGGACGTGCCGGTGATCTACACCGCGATCGCTTACACACCCGCGGAAGCGGACGGTGACGCCCTTGCGTGGCTCCGGAAAGCGCCTGGGATGCGAGCCCTCCGCGAAGGAAGCGAAGCGGTCGCCCTTGACCCGCGACTCGAACAGCGGGAAGGCGACCATTTGATCCTGAAGAAGGGTGCCTCGGCGTTTCACGGGACCTCGCTGGCCGCGCTCCTCACGAGTCTGGGCACGGATACCGTTGTCGTCTGCGGCGCCACCACTTCGGGATGCGTCCGCGCCACCGCCGTCGACGCCGTCCAGTCCGGCTTCGACACCCTCGTCGTCCGGGAAGCCTGCGGTGACCGCGCGCAGGGACCGCACGATGCCGCTTTGTTCGACCTGCAAGCGAAATACGCGGACGTCGTCGCCCTCGACGAGGCCTTGGCGTACCTCTCGGAAACCTCGGAT
The DNA here is from genome assembly GCF_000342005.1 of Amycolatopsis decaplanina DSM 44594. GTDB lineage: Bacteria > Actinomycetota > Actinomycetes > Mycobacteriales > Pseudonocardiaceae > Amycolatopsis > Amycolatopsis decaplanina. The sequence continues at coordinate 238,105 of NZ_AOHO01000068.1, read as the reverse complement.
CGCCGCACGCTCACCCAGCCCGCCTCGGCCGACCTCGGTGAACTGCCCGCGACCAGCCGCTGGGTGACGTCGGGTTCGGTCCGGCTGCACGTGCTCGACTACGGTCCCGGCGACGGTGTCCCCGTGATCGTGCTACCGGGGATCACCAGCCCGGCGGTCACGATGGACTTCGTCGCACGGGAGCTCACCGATCTGGTGCGCCCGCTCGTGCTCGACGTCCGCGGCCGTGGGCTGTCCGATGACGCCGCGGATTACGACCTGGCGAGCTATGCCGCCGACGTCGAGGCGGTCGTGGACGGACTCGGGCTGCGCGAGCCGATCCTGTTCGGACACTCCATGGGCGCGCGGATCGCCGCACGGGCCGCGGCCACCGGCCGACGGCTTCGCGGCACGGTTCTGGCCGACCCTCCGCTGAGCGGCCCCGGACGAGGGCCGTATCCCACCACCCTCGACGCCTTCCTCGGGCAACTCGATCAAGCCCGCCGGGGAACGGACGCCGACGAGGTGGCCCGGTCGTGGCCGCGATGGCCGCGCCGGGAACAGGAATTGCGTGCCCGCTGGCTGTCGTCGTGCTCTCGCGACGCGATCGTCGCCACCCACGCAGGGTTCGAATCCGAGGACTTCTTCGACGACTGGCCGCGGGTGCCCGCTCCGACATTCTTCCTGTACGGCGGCGCGAGTCCGGTCGTCACCGCCGACGGCGCGGCCGAAGCGGCCGAGCGCAATCCGTCGGCCGAGTTCGTCGAGATCCCGAAGGCCGGGCACATGATCTTCTGGGACGAGCCCGAGGCCGCCCTCGCCGCTCTGCGGGAAGCTCTGCGAAAGCTGCTCTGAGTGCTCGTGGGTCTCGTGAGTGGTAAGGACGGTTCTAACCGTCCTTACCACTCACGAGACCAGGCACTTCCTCACGCGGCATGCGCCAGCGTCAGCGCGCCACCCGCAGCCGAAAGGAGAAGGACGGACCAGCGGACGGAGCGTGCGCCGACCCGGCGGCTCAGCGCTCGTCCCAGCAGATCACCGGCGAGGGCGGCGCCCGCGACCGGCAGGAGCACGCTCAGGGGCAGCTCCACCCAGCCGAGACTGGGCAGGGCGACCAGGCCGAGCAGGAAGAAATAGATCGACAGCGTCCCGCGCGTCTCGTCCGCGCCCCAACCCGCGCTCGCCCCGTACACCGCCACCGCGGGACCGGAGAGCCCGGCGACGGAGTTCATCGCCGCGCTCAGCACGCCCGCGCCGACGGCACCCGTCCTCCCCGCCAGCCGTCTGCTGGTGATGCCGCTCGCCAGCACGCCGACGGCGAGGACACAGCAGCCACCCGCGGCGAGCAGCAGGGGACGTGCGGGAACGCCGCGCACCACGAGCGCGACGACGGGAGTGAACACCACCGCGGGCACCGTCAGCCAGGCGACCTGCGCCCACCTGATCGCCCGCCAATGGGTGATCGCGACCGCGAGGTAGACCGGGAAGCCGAGCAGCAGGGTGAGCCGGACGGCGTCGAGCGGGCCCAAAGCCAGCGCCAGGAACGGTACGCACAGCAGGGAAAGCCCCATGCCGGAAAGGCGCTGGGCGACGACCCCGGCCGCCGCCGCCAGCGAGATGATGGCCAGGGTTCCCACGAGTCCATTGTGGACCGGACGCGGCCGGGGCGGTAGGCGTCGTCTGACGACGACGTCATAGCCCACCGCTATGGCCAGGCAGCCGTACCTGGCGGGTGCCCGGTCCGTGAAGGCCTCCTTGAGGGACCCAGAGTCCCTCAAGGAGGCCTTCACGGACCGGTGCCTCTCGCGAACTGGACCCGTCGATCGCGCGGGTTCTGGCACTTCTGGCCGTTCCAGTCGTGCCGCACGCTCAGCGTCACTGCCTTTGGAACAGACGGGAGCGTGAGATGAGGATCGGTGTCCCTCGTGAAGTCAAGAACCACGAGTACCGGGTCGCGGTGACGCCTGCGGGCGTGCACGAGTTCACTTCGGCCGGGCACGAGGTGTTCGTCGAACGCGGAGCGGGGGAAGGGTCTTCCCTGCGCGACGAGGACTACGCCGCGGCCGGGGCGAAGGTGCTCGACAGCGCCGACGACGTCTGGGCGACCGGTGAGCTCGTGCTCAAGGTCAAGGAGCCGATCGCCGAGGAGTACCACCGGCTGCGGCGCGATCAGCTGCTGTTCACCTACCTCCACCTCGCCGCGAGTGAGCCGTGCACGCGGGCATTGCTGGACGCGGGCACGACGTCGGTGGCGTATGAGACGGTGCAGCTGCCGAACGGTTCGCTGCCGCTGCTGTTCCCGATGAGCGAGGTCGCCGGACGGCTGGCCCCGCAGGTCGGCGCACAGACGCTGATGCGCGCCAACGGCGGACGGGGTGTGCTCATCGGCGGTGTCTCCGGGGTGGCCCCGGCACGGGTGGTCGTACTCGGCGCCGGTGTCGCGGGAATGAACGCGGTCGCCGGCGCGGCCGGGACCTGGGCCGACGTCGTCTTGTTCGACAAGAACGTCGACAAGCTCCGTGCCGCCGACCGGATGTACCAGGGCCGCATCCGCACCGCCGCGGCCAACGCCTACTCGATCGAAGAGGCCGTGCTCGAAGCCGACCTGGTGATCGGCGCGGTGCTCGTGCCCGGTGCCAAGGCGCCGAGCCTGGTGTCGAACGAGCTCGTGTCCCGCATGAAGCCGGGCAGCGTGCTCGTCGACATCTCCGTCGACCAAGGCGGCTGCTTCGAGGACACGCGGCCGACGACGCACGCGGAACCGACGTTCGCCGTGCACGGCTCGGTGTTCTACTGCGTCGCCAACATGCCCGGCGCGGTTCCGCACACCTCGACGTACGCGCTGACGAACGTCACACTGCCGTACGCGCTCGAGCTGGCGAACAACGGCCTGTCCGGGGCCGTCGCGCGGTGCCCGGAGCTGCGCGGCGGGGTCAGCACGGTGGACGGGCGGCTGACGTCCGCGCCGGTCGGTGAGGCGCTCGGAATCGGCTCGGTCGCTCTCGACGAGGTTCTCGGCTAGGTGGTGCGGGCCGGGATCTGGGTTTAGGTTCAGATCCCGGCCCCGTCGCCGAGAGGGAGGTGCCGTTGCCGCGAACGTTGATCGAAATCGACCGGGCGTCCGCCGAGCCGCTCTACCGGCAGGTGCGGCGCGCCATCGAGCACGGCATCGCGATCGGCACGTTCGACCCGGCGCACCGGCTGCCGAGCTCGCGCGAACTGGCCGCCGAACTGAGCGTTTCCCGCAACACCATCAACCTGGCGTACCAGGAGCTGGTCGCCGAAGGATTCGTGGAGAGCCGGGAGCGCAGCGGGCTGTTCATCAACGCGGAGATGCGACCGCATTGCGCGGTGCAGGAGCGCGGCACCAGCCCGGCCATCGACTGGAGCGCGCGGGTGCGCCGGTATCCCGACGCCGGGGTGCCGCATATCGAGAAACGCGTGGACTGGCACACCTATCCGTACCCGTTCCTCGCCGGTCAGGTGGACGTCACCGCCTTCCCCGCGCGCTCGTGGACCCGCTGCCTGCGCGACGCGCTGTACCGGCCGCACGTGTTCCCGAGCCTGCAGGACAGCGTCGGCTCCGACGACCCGATGCTGGTCGACCTGATCTGCCGTCAGCTGCTCACCGCGAGGGGGATCGAGGCCGACCCGTCAGAAGTACTGATCACCGTCGGCTCGCAGCAGGGACTCGACCTGCTCGGCCGCGCGCTGCTCGGGCCGGACAGCGTCGTGGCGATGGAGAACCCGGGGTACCTCGACGCCCGGCACATCTTCCTGCGCACCGGCGCCGGACTGCGTGGCGTCGACGTCGACCAGAGCGGCTTGCGCCCGCCGGAGACACTCGACGGCGTCGACCTGCTCTACCTCACCCCGAGTCACCACCACCCGACGAACGCGACGTTGAGCATCGGCCGCCGCCGTCGGCTGCTCAGCCTCGCCGCGAGTGCGGGCACGGTGCTCGTCGAGGACGACTACGACAGCGAATTCCGGTACCACGGCAGCCCCACACCCGCGCTCAAGGCGCTCGACGGCACCGGCGACGCGATCTACCTCGGCACCTTCTCCAAATTCCTCTCACCCGGCCTGCGGCTGGGATACCTGGTCGGGCCACGCGAACTGGTGAAGGAGCTGCGGGAGATCCGGCGGTACGTGCTTCGGCATCCGCCCGGTCACCTCCAGCGGGCGCTGGCGTTGCTCATCGACAGCGGCGAGTACCACCGTTCCCTGCGGCGGTACCGCACGAAACTGATGCGGAAATGGGAGGCGACCTGCGCCGCGGTCGCCGAACACCTGCCGTGGGCGCAGACGGTTTACCCGCCGGGTGGGGTCAGTCTCTGGATGACCGGGCCGTCCGGACTGGACTGCCGGGCGCTGATGGAACGCGCCGAGCGCGACGGCGTCCTGATCGAGCCCGGGGACATCTTCTTCGTCGGGGACGACCCGCCGCGGAACCACTTCCGGATCGGCTTCGCGGCGGTGCCGTTGCGCGACATCGACCCCGGTATCCGGTTGCTCGGCGAGGCCTGCCGCGATCTGCTCGGCGGCTGAACGAGAACTGGTACCACCGTGCCGGAGCGTTCTGGACCTGTTCACATGGCCAGACGTGCCGCACTGTCTGGGGATCCTTCGTGAGCCAGGACACGTCACCAGGAGGTCCGTGTGGTGGAGTTCGTTCGAGAAGATCCCCGGTGTGCCGCCGACTTCGTCGCGCTCGGGGGCACCGTGCTCACCCTGGACCCGGCGGGGAGACGGGTCCGCGCGCTGGCCGCGAGCGGCGGACGTGTCACCGCGCTGGGTTCCGAACGTGAGATCTCCCGGTTGATCGGCCCGGAGACCACCGTGCTCGACCTGGCCGAGCGCACGGTGATCCCCGGTTTCGTCGAATCCCACAACCATCCGGCGTTCTTCGGGATGACGCTGGCCGCGCCGGTCGACGCCGGCAGCCCGCCCAACGACACCATCGCCGACATCACCGGACGGGTCGCCCAGGCGGCCAAGGATCTCGGACCGGGGGAGTGGGTCCGGGGTTTCCGGTACGACGACACGCTGCTCGCGGACGGCCGTCACCCGACGCGCGCGGACCTCGACCCCGTCTCCGGGGGCAATCCCGTGGTACTGACCCATGTTTCCGGCCACTTCTGCACCGCGAACTCGCTCGCCTTGCGCGAAGTCGGGATCACCGCCGAAACCCCCGACCCACCCGGTGGGCTCATCGTGCGCGACGCCCGTGGCGAGCCGACCGGGGTGCTCGTCGAGACGGCGGCCTTCCTCGTCACGTCCCGGCTGCCCGGCCAGAGCGCCGGTGAACTGGCCGAAGCGCTGCTCCTGGCGGACGAGGAGTACCTCGCCAACGGCGTGACCTCCGTGCACGACACCGGTATCGGGCTCATCGGCGGTGCGGCGGAACTGGAGGCGTACGCGCTGCTGAGGCGCGCAGGGAAACTGCGCGTCCGGGTTCGCGGCTACCTGTTCGACGGTCTCCTGCCCGGCCTCGACGAAGGCGACCCGGAACCGCCGGAAGGCCGCGTGGACGACAAGTTCGCGATGACGGGGGTGAAGATCGTCGCGGACGGCTCGATCCAGGGCAAAACCGGATGCCTCGCGGAGGGCTACACCTGCGATCCGGACGAGCACGGCATGATGCTGCTCGAACCCGCCGACCTCGGCCGCCGGATCGCCGCGCTCGACGCGGCGGGCTGGCAGGTCGCCGTGCACGGCAACGGGGACGCGGCGATCGATGCGATCATCGACGGCTACTCGCGGCTGGGCTCGCCGCGGGGGACCGGCAGGCGGCATCGGATCGAGCATTGCCAGACGGTGCGCGAAGACCAGCTGGACCGGATGGCCGCCCACGACGTCCTCGCGTCGTTCTTCGTCAAGCACGTCTACTACTGGGGAGACCGGCATCGCGATGTCTTCCTCGGCCCGGAGCGGGCGCGCCGGATCAGCCCACTGGTCTCGGCCCGCTCGCGCGGAATCCACTTCGGACTGCATTCGGACACCCCGGTGACCCCGGTGCCGCCGCTTGAAGGGATCTGGTGCGCGGTGCGCCGGATCACCAGGCAGGGCAAGGTACTCGGCCCCGAACAGGCCGTGGACGTCGACGCCGCGTTGCGCGGCTACACGATCGACGCCGCCTACCTGGCGGGCGAGGAGGAGATCAAGGGCAGTCTGGAGATCGGGAAGCTCGCCGATCTCGCGGTGCTGTCCGGCGACCCCACCACGGTCGACCCCGACCAGATCCGTGAGCTGACCGTGGACGCCACCGTCAGCGGCGGCGAGGTCGTCTGGCAGCGTGAGACGACGGGAGCACGACGATGATCCGCAGCTGGCCGAGTGTCCTCATAGGACTCGTCGTCCCCGCGTTCGCCCTGCTGGCGGGAATTCTGGTGCTTTCCGGATCGACGGCCTCGGTGCTGGGCATCCCGGTGCTGTTCTTCTGGGTGTTCTGCTGCTGCCCGCTGACCAGCCTGTGCCTGTGGATCAGCTGGCGTTTCTTCGATCGCGCCCACTACCCGGAGGACGACTGATGCTGATCGCGATCGTGGCGGTGGTGATGGCGGGTTCGATCGGACTCGCGGTGTGGGCCGGACGGTCCACGCGCGGAGGCGGGATCTCCGAGTTCCTCGTCGGCGGCCGGTCGTTCCCGGCTTGGCTGGTGTACTTCCTCGCGGTCGGTGAGGTGTACAGCATCGGGACGATGATCGGGTTCCCGAGCGGGATCTACGCGCACGGCGCGAGCTACGGGATCTGGTTCCTCGGATACATCCTGCTCGCGTACTCGCTGGGCTATTTCCTGGCCCCGCTGGTGTGGCGGGCGGCGAAACGGTATGACGCGATGACCGTGCCCGACGTGTTCGGACGGCATTTCGGCAGCAGGCGGCTCGAGCTGATCACCTGCGTCACGATGCTGATCGCGCTGGTCCCGTGGGGGCAGTACCAGTTCATCGGGCTCCAGGTGGTGCTGAGCAATCTGGGGCTGCGGCTGGATCCGGTGCAGTGTGTGGTGCTGGCGGGCATCGTGGCGTTCGTCTACATCGCCGTTTCCGGCGTGCGGTCGCCCGCGTTCGTTTCGATCCTCAAGGATCTGTTCATGCTGCTCGGCGTCGTGCTCGTCGGGGTGGCCGTCGTGATCGCCGCCGGCGGCACCGCGAAGGTCAGCGGACCCGAGGTGCTCAGCGCGGCGCAGACCACCATGGGCGGCTCGGAACTGACCTTCGCGATGACGACGATCCTCTTCCAGAGCATCGTGTTCTACCTCGGTTTCGGTGGCGCCTATGTGTTCCCGGCCCGTTCCGAACGCGCGGTGAAGAGCTCGACCGTGTGGATGCCGATATACATGCTGATCTACCCGTTCCTGGTGCTGGCGGCCTATTACGGCGTGCGCGCGCATCCGGATCTGGAGAACCCGAACACGGTGTTCATGGTGACCGCCAAGGGTTTGCTGCCCGACTGGCTGCTGGGCCTCGTCGCCGCCGGCGCCGCCCTCTCCGGCGTGCTGGTGCTCGCCGCGACCGCGCTCACCATCGGCGGCATGGTCTGCCGCAACCTCGCGCCGAACGTCCCGGCCGCGGCGCAACGACGATGGACGGTCGTCGCGGTGGCGAGCTTCCTGGTGCTGGCGGCGGTACTGACCCTCGTCGCGTCGACGTTGATGCTCACGATCCTGAACCTGACCTACAACCTGCTGGCCCAGGTCGTCCCCGGCTGGCTCGCGATCCTGTTCGTGCGCCGGGTGCGGACGGCCGCGGTGGCCGCAGGGATGATCACCGGGGTGCTCGCCGCGATCGTCCTGTACGTCACCGGTGCGACGTTCGGCGGTTTCAACGCGGGTCTGGTGTCGCTCGGGGCGAATTTGGCCGTCGTGGCGGTCTGGAGCCTGGCGGCGCCGGACAAAGCGCGGACACCGGTGGCGCGGTCGGCCGACAACGCACCGGACGCGGCGGCGGTGCCCTCACTCAGCGCGTGATTGGAGACCGATCATGCGTGCTTGGAGACCGAACTCGCGTGCTTGGAGGCGGAACTCTCGCACCGCGTGTCATCCGCCCGCAAGCACGCGAGATCCGGCTCCACGCACGCATGATCCGGCTAGCAGCACTTGAAGCGGTTCCATTCGTGCCAGAAGACCCAGCCGCACCGGTTTCGCCTTCGGAGCCGCACGCGGCCACGAGGCCGGCCACGATCGCCACGCCCACAGGGATACGAACACGAAAAGACTAAAAACGCCAACCGTGATCGCGAGCGGCCGTCGCCTGCCGTCCGTGGCCGAAGTGCGGTGAAATCGCTTCGACCAGGAAACTCGTTACAGTCACGGGCTTCCTTACGCCGGCGAAAGATCGGCAAGTCCACCCGAGTGAGCGACCGCAGGTCTCGTCTCCTCGTGGTCGAAGCACTTTTTCTTACCTGGTCGAAGGAAATCGTGCCGGAGCCTCACCCACCCGTCGCCCCCGAGTTGCCCCGCAACGCGAATGCACTTTGATGGAGGTATGCGCCGGATCGACGGCGTACCGAGAAGTGAGGAGTTCTCATGGGTATCGACTTCGAAGGTATGAAGGACAAGGTGAGCGGCGAACACGTCGACAAGGCCGCCGATTTCGCGAAGTCCCGCTTCGGTGAACACTCCGACAAGATCGACTCGGCCGCCGACAAGGCGAAGGACTACCTCGGTGAGTCCGGCGGCGAGCAGCAAAGCGAAGAGCCGCAGCAGGGTTCACCCGAGGGCGAGTAATTCGAGGACGTCCCGGAACGGCGCGTACCCGGACGTGACCGAAGTGTCGAGCACTCGCGAGCGGCGGTAGAAGGGGCTGAGGTCGAGGCCGACCCCGACCCCGCGGATCTCGACGGTGCCTTCCTCCCGCAGCACCGTTTCCCGCAGATGTTCGTCCAGGTAATGCGGATCGTTCGCCAAGCTCGTCGCGCTGTCCATGGGGCTGCCGTCGGAGAGGACGAGCAGGATCCGGCGCGCCTCGGTTCGCGCGCGCATCCGGGCGCAGGCCCAGGCCACCGCCTCACCGTCGATCCCTTCCCGGAACAGATCGGCTTTCAGCAGTGCCGCGAGATCGGGTCGCGCTCGGCGCCACGGGGTTTCGGCATCCTTGAACACGAGGTGGAGTCGTTCGTTGAGCCTGCCGGGATGCCGTGGCCGTCCCGCCCGGATCCAGTCCCGCCTGGGCCTGCCCCCGTTCCAGCCGCCCGTGGTGAACCCGAGCACCTCGCAGGTCGCCCCGGCGAGTTCGATCGAGCGCGCGAAGAAGTCGACCAGCGCGGCGACGGGTTCCGCGTGCGCCGTCATCGAACCCGAGCAGTCGATCAGGAACGTCACGAGTGTGTCCGCCACCGGTTCGATCCGCTCGGTGCGGAAGATCCGTCGTTCGGTGGGTGAACTGATCAGCTGCGCCAGGGTCCGGCCGTCGAGCAGGCCTGCCTCCTGGGCGCCGTCCCAGCCGTCGCGCGCCGGTTCGGCGAGCACCGCCTTGAGGTCGCGTGCCAGCCGTCCCGGCCCGACGCCCTGCCTGCCGACACGCCGGTCGAGCCGCTCGCGGAGTTCGGCCAGGAGCACCGGGCGCACCAGGTCCGACGCATGCCGTTCACGGTCGTACGCGGTGGTGTGAATCCGGTACGCCGCACCGGATTCGCCCAAGGTCCGGCTGGTCCCGGCGGTCGCCGAGGGGATCTGCTCGCCGAGGCTCGCGTCGAAGTCGATCACGAGACTGAAGCGGGGGTCGGTGGGATCGCCGTCGTCTTCGGCGTCCTGCGCGGTCCCGGCGAGCAGCCCGCCGGTCGTCCGGGCGATCGCCAGCGCGTGTTCGGCGAACGCCTTCTGGTCCGTCCGGTGCCGCCGCAACCCGGCGAGGTCGTGGCCGAGCGACGGCGCCAACGCGAACCGGGTCGCCTCGATCAGGTCCTCGGTCTCCTCGACCACGGGTTCGCCGGTGATCCGCGAACGGCAGATCTGGGCGACCGTGTACAGCAGCAGCCCGCGTGCGGTCTCGGTCAGACCGGACCGGTGGAACTCCAGCGACCAGCGGAGGTGGCGGAGGCGCAGGTTCCGCCGCATCCCCGGCAGTTCCGGGGGCGGGAGCGATTCGACGCGGAACTGTTCCAGCAGATCGAAAATCCCGCGCTCGGCCGGATCACGCGGGCTCAGACCGCGGTGCAGGGCGGCGTCCGAGACGGTCAGGCGCAACGCCATCCCGTCCGCGATCCCGCGTGAGGACAACAGATCGTCGTCGGGGGAGTGACGCAGATGCGGCGCGTGCAGGGGCAGTGGTTCGCGTCCCCGATGCAGCCGCCGCGCCCGGAAGTGCAGCGCCGGATCGCCGCTGAGCGCCCGGACGGCGGCCGCGCACAGCTCCTCGACCTGGTTGCGGCGCCGGGTTTCCGCCTGCCCGGCGGTCATGCCGAGAGCAGGTGGAGCTCGTCGTCGAAGCAGCGCTGGAAGTATTCCGCCACCAGGTCCCGCTCGGCTTCGTCGCATTTGTTCACAAAGGACAGCCGGAACGCCGTCGCCGGATCTCCGAAGATCTCGATGTTCTCCGCCCAGGTGATCACCGTGCGCGGAGACATCAAAGTGGACAGATCGCCGGTCTGGAAACCTTTGCGGGTCAAGGCGGCCACCGCGACGAGGGACGCCGCCAGCGTTTCGGGAACGCTGGGCACCCTGGCCCGCACGATCGCGATCTCCTCGGCGGCGGGCAGGTAGCTCAGCGACGCCACGATGTTCCAGCGGTCGATCTGCGCGTGGTTCAGCCGCTGCGCGCCGTGGTAGAGCCCGTTGAGGTTGCCGAGCCCGACCGTGTTGGCGGTGGCGAACAGCCGGAAGGACGGATGCGGCCGCAGGACCCGGTTCTGATCGGTGAGGGTGAACTTGCCGTCGCGTTCGAGGACCCGCTGGAGCACGAACATGACGTCCGGACGCCCCGCGTCGTACTCATCGAGCACCAGCGCGACCGGCCGCTGCAGTGCCCACGGGAGGATACCCTCCTGGAACTCGGTGACCTGCTTGCCCTCGCGCAGCACGACGGCGTCGCGGCCGACGAGGTCGAGCCGGTTGAGGTGGCCGTCCAGGTTGACGCGCACACACGGCCAGTTGAGCCGCGCGGCGACCTGCTCGATGTGGGTCGACTTCCCGGTGCCGTGCAGCCCCTGCACCAGCACTCGGCGGTCGCGGGTGAACCCGGCGAGCAGGGCCAATGTCACGTCCGGGTTGAAGCGGTACGCCTCGTCGATCTCGGGTACGTGCTCGGCGCGTTCGCGGAACGCGCCGACGACGAGATCCGAATCGATGCCGAAGACGTCGCGCACCGGGAGCTGTAGCTCGGGGACCATGAGAACTCCTTACGAAGGAACACTTTCCGGTTCGGACGCGCCCTCGGCGTCGACGCGGCTGATCGCCTCGGCCGCGCGCTGCAGCGCCGGGAGCGTCTGCAGGGCCTTGTCCGGTGTCAGCCGCATGACCGGCGCCTGCACGGCGACGCAGAGGTTGGCGCGCCCCGGTACGAGTACCGCGACGCATACCAAGCCGGGCAGGAACTCCTCGTCGTCGAGCGCGAACCCGTCGCGTCGGATGCGGGTGAACTCGGCTTCGAGTGCGTCGAGGTCGGTGAGGGTCTTGGTCGTGTACTGCTTGAGTGGCGCGTGCGCGAGCAGTTTCCGCCGCTGTGAGGGGCTCATCTGCGCGAGGATCATCTTGCCGCTGGCCGAACAGTGGATCGGCACACGTGAGCCGGGCCGGAGGTAGAACCGCAGCGGTTCCGGGGTCTCCACCCGGTCGAGGTACACGATTTCGTTGCCCGACAAAGTGGTCACGTTGCAGCTCTCGCCGAGTTCGTCGACGAGGTGGCGCAGAACGGCGTGCCGGGCGCCGTGGTGGGTCGCGTTGAGGAGCAGGTTCTCCGCGAGCCGTCGCAGCCGATGACCGGTGCCGTAGTGGCGGCCGTCGGCCTGGCGGACCAGCAGACCCGCTCCTTCGAGTTGCTGCAGCATGCGGTGCAGGGTCGGTTTCGGCAGGCCGGTCTCCTCGACGAGCCCCTGCAGGGAGACCAGCTGGTCCTTGGCTGCGATCAGCTCGAGCAGGGAGAACAGCCGCATGGTCGGCGTGTCCCCGTTGATCGGATCGGGTTCGCGAAGCAGCTCCATGTTCCGAAAAGTAGCACACCGCGTCTCGGTTTCCAGAATCTGACGTTGACGGTGGGCGATCGTCGTCCTATCGTCGATCGCATCCTGATTTCAGGAACGCCACGTATCGTTTTTTGTGAATCTCACCTGTCGAAGGAGCGGAACATGACGGAACGGAAGACGGGTGACGGCCGCGCGGTCGTCAGCGGCCGGAAGAAGATGACCCCGTCCGAGGCCTTCGTCGAGACGCTCGTGGCGAACGGCGTCACCGACATCTTCGGCATCATGGGGTCGGCGTTCATGGACGCGATGGACATCTTCGCGCCGGCGGGCATCCGGCTGGTACCGGTCGTGCACGAACAGGGCGCCGGGCACATGGCCGACGGCTACGCCAGGGTGAGCGGCAGGCACGGCGTCGTCATCGGGCAGAACGGGCCCGGCATCAGCAACTGCGTGACCGCGATCGCGGCCGCCTACTGGGCGCACAGCCCGGTCGTCATCGTGACGCCGGAGGCGGGCACGATGGGCACCGGCCTCGGCGGCTTCCAGGAGGCCAACCAGCTGCCCATGTTCCAGGAGTTCACCAAGTACCAGGGGCACGTCAACAACCCGAAGCGGATGGCGGAGTACACCGGCCGCTGCTTCGACCGGGCCCACTCGGAACTCGGCCCGACGCAGCTCAACATCCCGCGCGACTTCTTCTACGGCGAGATCGAGGCCGAGATCCCGGAGCCCGCCCGGCTCGACCGCGGTCCCGGCGGTGAGCGGAGCCTCGACGAGGCCGCCGCGCTGCTGGCCACGGCGGAGTTCCCGGTCATCATCTCCGGTGGCGGCGTCGTGATGGCCGACGGGGTCGAGGAGTGCAAGGCGCTCGCCGAACGCCTCGGCGCGCCGGTGGTGAACAGCTACCTGCACAACGACTCGTTCCCGGCGAGCCACCCGCAGTGGTGCGGACCGCTGGGCTACCAGGGGTCCAAGGCCGCGATGAAACTGATCTCGCAGGCGGACGTCGTGATCGCGCTCGGCTCGCGCCTCGGCCCGTTCGGCACCCTGCCGCAGCACGGCATGGACTACTGGCCCAAGGACGCGAAGATCATCCAGATCGACGCGGACCACAAGATGCTCGGCCTGGTCAAGAAGATCACCGTCGGCATCTGCGGTGACGCCAAGGACGCGGCGGTCGCGCTGACCAAGCGGCTGGCGGACCGGACGCTGGCCTGTGACTCCACAAAGGACGTTCGCGCGGCGAAGGTCAAGGCGGAGAAGGACGCGTGGGAGGCCGAACTGGACGCCTGGACCCACGAGACCGACCCGTTCAGCCTCGACATGATCGCGGAACAGGAGAGCGAGGAGGGCAATTGGCTGCACCCGCGGGAAGTGCTGCGGGAGCTGGAGAAGGCCATGCCGCCGCGAGTGATGGTGTCCACCGACATCGGCAACATCAACTCGGTCGCGAACAGTTATCTGCGCTTCGAGGAGCCGCGCAGCTTCTTCGCCCCGATGAGCTTCGGCAACTGCGGGTACGCGCTGCCGACCATCATCGGCGCCAAGGCCGCGGCGCCCGACCGGCCCGCGATCTCCTACGCCGGCGACGGCGCGTGGGGGATGAGCATGGGTGAGATCATGACCGCGGTCCGCCACGACATCCCGGTCACCGCGGTGGTGTTCCACAACCGGCAGTGGGGCGCGGAGAAGAAGAACCAGGTCGACTTCTACAACCGGCGGTTCGTCGCGGGCGAACTGGAGAGCGAGAGCTTCGCGGGGATCGCCAAGGCGATGGGCGCGGAAGGCATCGTCGTGGAGAAGCTCGACGAGGTCGGCCCCGCGTTGCAACGCGCCGTCGAGGCACAGATGAACGAGGGCAAGACCACCGTCATCGAGATCATGTGCACCCGTGAGCTGGGCGACCCGTTCCGCCGTGACGCGCTGTCCAAGCCGGTGCGCTTCCTGGAGAAGTACAAGGACTACGTGTAGGTCCTGCCGCCTCAGTACGTGAAGGCCCCCTTCCCTCTGCTCAGCCGAGAGAAGGGGGCCTTCACGCGTGATCAGACGCCGAACTCACGTGATTGAAGGCGGAACTCGCGTGACTGAAGGGCGATCTCGGTGTGCGGCGTCCGATCACGCGAGTTCCGTCTCTGATCACGTGAGTTCGCCGTCTGATCACGCGAGATCGCCACTCACCACCAACTGGACCCATCGAACGCCTCCGCTCTGGTGCTGGGCCGGTGCCGGCAAGGTTGCGAAAGTCAAGGCACAGACTCGTGTCTCGAAGGAGGTCTCCGGTGGACGTCACCCAGCTGCGAGCGCAGGCTCGACGGCATCTCGGCCCGCACTTCACCCGCAAGGACACCTGGGCCTCGGATTTCCCGGTGTTCGTACGCGGCGAGGGAAGCTACCTGATCGACACCGAAGGACGCCGCCATCTCGACGGTCTCGCCGGGCTCTTCTGCGTCAACATGGGCCACGGGCGGGCCGACATCGCCAAGGCCGCCGCCGACCAGGTCGGCACCCTGGCCTACGCGAGCAACTGGGGCTCGGCGCACACCCCGGCGATCGAAGCGGCCACCCTGCTGGCCGGACTCGCGCCGGGCGACCTCGGGACGACGTTCTTCGTCAACTCCGGCTCGGAGGCGGTCGAAACCGCCCTGAAGTTCGCCCGTCAGTATCACCGCAGCCAGGGGCAGCCCGAGCGGACGAAGATCATCAGCCGCGACATGGCCTACCACGGCACGACCATCGGTGCCCTCTCGGTGACCGGGCTGTCGAAGATCAAGGAGCCCTTCGGTCCGCTCATGCCCGGCGTCCGGCACGTGCCGAACACGTTGGGACTGCTGGGAGACTGCGGTCCGGCGTCCGACCTGGACTGCGTCCGGGCGATCGAGCAGGTCATTCTGGAGGAAGGGCCGGAGACGATCGCGGCGCTGTTCGCCGAGCCGGTGCAGAACGGCCGCGGCGCGCTGGTGCCGCCGACGGGATACTGGCCCGCTTTGCGCGCACTGTGCGACAAGTACGGCATCCTGCTCGTGTCGGACGAGGTCATCTGCTCGTTCGGCAGGCTGGGGCACTGGTTCGGACACGGAGTCACCGGGGTCGTGCCGGACCTGATCACCTTCGCCAAGGGATCGACGTCGGGGTACGCGCCGCTCGGCGGGGTGATCGTGCGCGAGAAGCTGGTCACCGAGCTGTACGACTCCCCGAAAGGCGGCGTCTTCACCCACGGCGCCACCTGGGGCGGGCATCCGGTCGCCACCGCCGTCGCCGTCGCGAACCTCACCGCGATGCGGGACGAGAAGGTGCTCGACAACGTGCTCATCGAGGGCCCGGAACTGTTCGCCGCGCTGAACTCGCTCAAGTCCGCGCACCGTTGCGTCAAGGACGTCCGCGGGACCGGATTCTTCTACGCCATCGAGTTGATGGCCGACCGCGACAGCGGCCGGGACCTGACCGAGGCCGAATCGCTGAAGGTGCTTCGCGAGGTCCTCCCGGAGGCGTTCCGCCGCACGGGCGTCATCCTCCGCGGCGACGACCGCGGCGCGACGATGCTGATGATCTCGCCGCCGCTGGTCGCCGATCGTGAGGTGCTCACCGAGCTGCTCCACGGCGTCGACGCGATGCTCAACGACGTCGAGAAGGCCGTCCAACCCTGAACCAGCCCTTTTCACCCGGTGGGGGTCGCCGTCTTCCGGCGGCCCCCGCTTCGCATGTGGAGGTACTTCGATGAGCCTGACCACCGAGGCCACACCGGACGCCACGCTCGACAGATGGCGGGAGGCCTTGCGCGGCCGAAATCTCCGCGTCGCCTTGCCGGACGGCGACGACGATCGCGCCGTCCGCGCCGCACTGGCGCTCCGGGACGAGGGGGTCGTGCGGCCGTTGCTGTTCGGCGACGGAAAGCGTCTTCGTGCGGCAGGGGCCACGGAAGACTTGATCGTGGACGTCGCGGACGCTCTTGCCGATGACCGGACCGAGGCGGCCCTGACCGCGGGATTCGCGCGTCGTCCGGAGAAGCTCGCCGCCGCCCGGCGCGATCCGGTCGTCGTGGCGGCCGCCGCCTTGCGGGCGGGCACTGTGGACGCCTGTGTCGCCGGGGCGACCCGGCCGACCGCCGACGTCCTGCGCGCGGGGTTGCGGGTCGTGGGCCTTGCGCCGGGAGTGTCCACTTTGAGCAGTTGCTTCCTGTTGCTGCTCCCGGACGGGCGGCGGCTGACCTTCTCGGACTGTGCGGTGGTGCCCGAGCCGGGGGCGGCGCAGCTGGCGGACATCGCCCTCGCCGCCGCGGCGACCCATCGCGGCCTGACGGGGGAGGACCCGGTCGTCGCGATGCTGTCGTTCAGTACGCAGGGGAGTGCCGACCATCAGCGCGTCGAGGTCGTCCGTGAGGCGACTTCGCTGGTGCGTCAACGGGAACCCGGCCTGCCGGTGGACGGCGAACTGCAGTTCGACGCCGCGCTGGTGGCGTCGATCGCGGCGGCGAAGGCTCCCGGATCCGCTGTCGCCGGCCGCGCGAACGTCCTCGTGTTCCCGAATCTGGACGCGGGCAACATCGGCTACAAGATCGCCGAACGACTCGGGGGCGCCGTCGCGCTCGGTCCGATCCTCCAGGGCCTCGCCGCACCGCTCAACGACCTCTCGCGCGGCTGCTCGGCCTCCGACATCGAGACACTCGCCCTCTTGACCGCCGTTCAAGCCCTGGACGCGGACTAGCCGAGCAGGGCAAGGGTGACGTAGGCGGTGGTGCCGACGAGCAGGGTGGAGAGCAGGCCGAGCAGCAGCGCCCGGCCACCGGTGCGGACCAGGGTGCCGATCCGGACCGCGCAGCCCAGCCCGAAGAGCGCTCCCGCCAGCAGCAGCGTGCAGACCACCTTGGCGACGTCGAGCGCCACGCCCGGCAGGATCCCGGTGCTCCGCACCACCACCATCGCCAGGAAACCGAGGACGAACAGCGGGACCAGCGGGGCGCGTTTCCCGCCGGCGGACGGGCGGCGACGGCGTTCGCGCACGCTGACCGCGGCGACCATCGGCGCCAGCAGGACGACACGGCTCAGCTTCACCACCACGGCGACCGCGACGGCGGCGGTCCCGGCAGGGGTGGCGGCCGCGACGACCTGGGCGACCTCGTGCACGCTCAATCCGGCCCAGCCGCCGATCCGCAACGCGTCCATCCCCAGCCAGCCGCCGAGGAGCGGGACCGCCGCGATCGCCAGGCCGCCGTAGAAGGTGACCAGGGCGACGGCGGTCGCGACGTCCGAGTCCTCACGCTCGACGACTCCTTCCATCGCCGCGATCGCCGACGCGCCACAGATGGAGAACCCGGTCGCGACCAGCAGCGCGAGCCCACGCGGAACGCCGATCAGCCTGCCGAGCCCGATCGTGCCGAGGAACGTGAGGCCGACCGTCAGCACGACCGCGAGCAGCGTGCCGGGACCGAGGGAGAGCACCGAAGGGAGCGCGAGTTGCAAGCCGAGAAGGACGACGCCGGCGCGCAGGAGTTTCTTCGTCACCTTCGCGATCGCTTGCCGGGTGCCGTCCGAGAGCACCGGCAGCGACCCGGCGAATACCCCGAGCACGACCGCGAGCGTGAGCGCGCTGAGTACGGGAACGGCGGTGCTCAGCAGGTACGCGACGGCCACACCGAGGGCGGTGACGGCAAGACCGGTCAGGTGCGGCTTCGTTCGCCGCGCATACGTGGTGCTCATGCTGATGAGCGTCGTACGGAGAGGACAGTGGCGGTAGCCGGGAGAACGACGGGTAGGTCATGCACTTTGGCTATGACCGCGCCGGAGCTTGACTCCTTGCGCCTGCTCGTCCTCGTCGAGGAACTGGGCAGTATCGGGCAGGCCGCAGCCGCACTCGGGATCACGCCGTCGTCGGCGAGCAAACGGCTGTCCACTGTGGAACGGAGGCTCGGCCTGGTGCTGATGGACCGGACCCGCCGCGGTTCCGCGCTCACCCCGGACGGCCGCGTCATCGCCGGCTGGGCGCACCGCGTGCTCGCGGAACTCGACGGACTGCTCGACGGCGCCGAGGCCCTGCGGACCCGGCGCGAAGCCGAACTCCGGGTCGCGGCGAGCATGACACTGGCCGAGCATCTCGTCCCGGGCTGGATCGGCGAGCTCAAACGCGCGAACTCCGGCCTCCACCTCGGTCTCGAGGTCACGAATTCGGATCAGGTCGCAGAACTGGCCCGCGAAGGCGAGGTCGACATCGGTTTCGTCGAATCGCCCGGCGCGACGGCCGGTCTCATGTCACGGAAGGTCGCCGTGGACCATCTCGTGGTGGTCGTCTCCGACGCCCATCCGTGGGCGCGCGTAAGTCGTCCACTGACCCCGGCTGAGCTCGCGATCACGCCACTCGTGACGCGGGAACAGGGCTCCGGAACCAGGAGAACGGTCGACGCCGCCCTGCGCAAGGCCGGGGTGAGGGCGGTGAAACCCTTGCTGGTACTGGGTTCCGCGTCCGCAGTACGCAACGCCGTGATCGCGGGCGCGGGCCCCGCGGTGATCAGCGCATGGGATGTCGCGGACCACGCGCTCGTGCCTGTCGCGGTGGAAGGGGTCGACTTCGTCCGGGTGCTGCGCGCGGTGTGGCCCGCCGGGCGGCGCCTCGGCGGCCCGGCGGCGGAACTGCTGGCCTTGGCGGTGCGCCGGTCGTCCTGAGGGGTATCTGGACCCCTTTCCCGCATCGTAACTGGCTCTCGTCCAGCGCCCGACTTGTTCCTACGGTGACCGGAACCACAATGGAGCTCCCAGCGCCACCGCCCCGGCGGTGCGTGCGAGAAGGAGGAGACGTGACTTCAGCGTCCGACCCGGCACAGAGCAGCGGCCTGAAACCAGGGCTCAAGCAGCGACATATGAACTTGATCGCCCTCGGCGGCGTCATCGGAGCCGGACTGTTCGTCGGCAGCGGCGTGGTCATCCAGTCGGCGGGCCCGGCCGCGGTGGTCTCGTTCCTCATCGCGGGCCTGATCACCGTGCTCATCATGCGCATGCTCGCGGAGATGACGATCGCCAAACCCGCCCTCGGGTCGTTCTACGTCTACGCGAGGGAAGCGCTCGGCAACCGCGCGGGCTTCGCCGTCGGGTGGATGTACTGGTACTTCTTCGTCATCGTTGTGGCGGTCGAAGCCGTCGCGGGCGGCCGGATCCTGCAGCTGTGGGTACCGGACGTGCCACTGTGGGTGCTCAGTCTCGGCCTGCTCCTGATCCTCACCGGCACCAACATGGTCTCGGCGCGGTCCTACGGCGAGTTCGAATACTGGTTCTCCTCGATCAAGGTGGTCGCGATCGTCGTCTTCCTGGTCGTCGGTGCCTTGTACCTGTTCGGTTTCTGGCCGGGTGCCCGAGGCGGCGTGACGAATCTGGTGTCCCATGGTGGATTCGCACCACTGGGCATCGGCGCCGTGCTCGCGGCGGTGGTCCCGTGCATCGGTTTCTACACTGGAGCGGAGATCGTCACCATCGCCGCCGCCGAGTCCGCGGAGCCGAAGAAGGCGGTCGCGAAGGCCATGCGGTCGATCATTTTCCGGGTAGTGCTGTTCTACGTCGGTTCGGTGTTCCTCGTCGTCGCGATCAAGTCCTGGGACGATCCGGCGACCGCGGTCAGCCCGTACGCGGCCGTGCTGGAGGTGCTCGGCATCCCGGCCGTGGCGACGATCATGAACGCGATCGTCCTGACCGCGGTGCTCTCGTGCCTGAACTCGGCCCTCTACACTTCGTCGCGGATGCTGTTCGCGCTCACCGGCAACGGCGACGCGCCGAAGACGTTCACCCGGCTTTCCCGCAGCGGTGTGCCGAGGCGCGCGATCCTGGCCGGGACGGTCATCGGGTACGTGTCCGTCATCGCCGCCTACACCTCGCCGGACCTGATCTTCCAGTTCCTGGTCAACTCCTACGGCGCCGTCGCGCTTTTCGTGTACCTCTCGATCGCGCTCGCGCAGGTGCGGCTCCGGCGCAGGCTGGAACGAGAGGATCCGGACAAGCTCACGCTCAAGATGTGGCTGTTCCCGTGGTTGAGCTACGCGACCATCGCCCTGATGGCCGGGGTGATCCTGGCGATGGCGCTGCTGCCGTCGACGCGCTCGCAGTTCTGGCTCAGCGCGGTGACGCTCGCGCTGATCCTCGTCGGGTTCGAGATCCGCAGGCGGCGCGGCAGGCCGGTGGCCGAGGTTCCCGCCGTGCCCGTCGATCCCGTTCCGGGTGAACCCAAGCGGGCCCCGGCCGCCGTCCGGGAATGACCCGGTCCATCCGGTGAAGGTGGTCCCGCCCGTAGGTTCGCCTGCGGGCGGTTCACTACCTACAGTATGTTCAGAATATGGTGAAACTTAGCGAGGTGCTCCGAAAGGACGGCTACGAGCTGCGGTACGGCGATCTCGCGGGGGAGCGGCGGCCTGTCGTCTTCACTCACGGCGCCGGGATGGATCACCGGATGTTCGACGCGCAGGCGCGCGCCCTGCACGACGCCGGCCATCGGGTGATCAGCTGGGACCAGCCGGGACACGGGGAATCGAGCCTCCCGCCGGGTACGCGGTTCAGCGCGGCCCTCGCCCTCGACGCTCTGGTCTCGCTCCTCGATCACCTCGGGCTCGACCGTCCGATCCTGATCGGGCACTCTCTCGGCGGGAACCTCTCCCAGGCGCTCGTCCGCCGTTTCCCCGAACGCGCGTCCGGCCTCATCGTCGTGGACTCCACCTGGAACGAAGGGCCACTGACCGCCACCGAACGGCTTCTGCTGAAACTCGCGGCGCCGTCACTGGCGCTCATCCCCGCCGCGCGGCTCCCCGGCCTCATGGCCCGTGCCTCGGCCGTGACACCGGAGGGGATCGCCGAGTGCGAGGAGACGTTCGCGCGGATGCCCAAACGCGTCTTCCTCGACGTCTGGCGGGCCACCGTGTCGCTCGTCGACCCGGATCCGGGATATCGCGCGGCCGTCCCGCTCGCCCTCATCCGCGGTGAAGACGACCGCACCGGCAACATCACGACCGCGATGCCCCGCTGGGCGAGGGCCGAAGGTGTGCCCGAACACGTCATCCCCGGTGCCGGACACGTGGTCAGCGTGGACGCCGGGGAGGCGACCACCAAGGCCATCGAGACCATCATCGAGGGCTGGAGCGCGCCCGGTTCCGTGTGACCGGAAGGCGAAGGTGTCCGGATCGTTGCCGGGCTTCATCCTGCTGGACGTGTCCGGGTGCGCCATTCTGCGGAATCGTGGACGGGCTCGAAGGGGATGGGCGTCGAACGCGTGGTGGGCGCTGTACGCGCCCGCGGACTTCTACGTCCACGTGGTGCTCAAGAGTGTGCATCCCGCCGTCGACGACGACCCCTCCGCCGAGAGGGTCTTCGTGGCGTCGTGCCTGTTCGTTCTGGCGAGTTTGGCGGCCGGACGGCCTGACCGGCGGTACCGGTGCGTTCATGGGGTCGTGCCGGTCGTGTCCACGTGATCCTCGTGGACGGTTATGCGGTGCCGTTGACCTGCGTGAACCGGATGAGGCTGGGGCTGATGTCCACGAGTGGACGGTGGACACCGGTTTTCGCCGGATTCTGGTTCTCGCCGGTACGGGGGGGGACCAAGGGTCCAGCTCGTGCCAGTGCCTTGATCCCGATCCAGGGGGTCGAGTCCTGAGTCTCTTCTGCGTGGTTGCGGCGGAGTGCGGGAACTGTGGTCTCAGCTGGAACTGGGATCGCGCCCTTTGTGACGGGGCCTCGAGCGTAAGACGCGCTCGGGGCCTTCGTCGTGTCTACGGAGACTCGGCCGCCGCGCGGTAGACACCGGTTCGGTCGACGGCACTTCTCATGTGCGTGCCCGTGCCGGACGATTTTCGCGTTCCGGTCCCACCCCCGGGATGTCACCGACCGGGCCTGGTGGTTCCAGCCGCCGAGGCCCGACTGGTGAGGCAGTGCTCGTACATCTGCAACCACGATGCGCGGCACCCTCGCCCGCCTTTGTCGCCCTGGGGCGGCACCGTGCAGACAACGGTCAGACCGACCTGGCCGGAGGCCTTCGTCATCACGTTGGCCGTCGGCCTGACGATCTTCCTGAACGTGCGCCGTCCGGCAGGCGTGGCGGTGCGACTCGGCCGTCGTCGACGTGGTTTGAGAAAGCACCCGTTGTCGGGCGGGGGCGAATCCGGTGCATCGCTCACGGACGTCCGTCCCCGCCGGGAACCGAGATCATGCGGGATCGACGTTCGCGTACTGTTCGTGGTGAAGAACGGCGCTGAGCGGGAGGCGATCCCGCCAGCCGTGGCGTTCCAGATCGGGCACTGTCGGAAGGTCGCGCACCGGCCCCACGCACAGCCACGCCACGGGGCGGACTCTTTCCGGCAGGCCGACCAGTTCGCGAAGGAACTCTTCACGGTAGAAGCTGACCCAGCCGACTCCGAGTCCTTCGGCGGTCGCGGCCAGCCACAGGTTTTGGATGGCCAGGCACACCGAGTACAAGCCGGCGTCGGCGATGGCATGCCGGCCCAGCACCGCGGGGGCGCCGCGTGCCGGGTCATAGCCGACCACGATACCTAGGGACGACTCCATGATGCCCTCGATCTTGACCCGGGCGAAGACGCGTTCCCGCTCAGCGTCCAACTGGCTCGCGAACACCCGCCGTTCGGTTCGCACGTGCTCCCGGAACGTCTTGCGAACGTCCATATCGGACACGACGACGAAGTCCCACGGCTGGGAGAGGCCGACGCTCGGTGCAGCGTGCGCCGCGCTCAACACGCGATGCAGCACCTCCCTCGGAATCGGCTCCCCGGTGAACTCACCCCTGGTGTCCCGCCGCCGATGGATCGTCTCGTACAGCAAGCTATCGACCGTCTCACGTGTCATGAGCCAGATCGTGCCTGCCCCGGTGACGACCTCGTCGGCCAGGTCATGACCTGCCACCTCCAGGTGCGGAGAAGACCCGGTACGTGGGGAGTTCCGCCAGACCCCAAGGTCTCTCGTGCCGACGGCCTTGGTCCCTAGGGAGGAACCGGTCGCCGGTGTCCGATGGAGGAGAACCCCTTCGGAAAGGACGAACGAAATGCGGACGAACGGGACCACGACGACACCGGACGTGCGGGTGACGGTACGCGGAGACCTCCCGCCCGCACTGGCCGAACGTGCCGGGAGGAAAGTGTCGCGCCTGTTCGGTCTCGCCCATCGCCCTGTGCTCGCTGCCTCGGTACGACTCAGCAGGTACGGAAACCCCGCCGTGGAACGACCGGTGATCGCCCAGGCGAACCTCGACGTCGGCGGAAGGCTGCTCCGCGCGCAGGCGGCCGCGCCGACCGCCGAGGAGGCGATCGACCGCTTGGACGCGAAGCTCCGTCGTCAATTGGAGCGGAGCGCACTTCACTGGGAGGCCAAGCGCGGGCGGCGCCCGGGGTCCGAACCCGGCGAATGGCGGCACGAATCCGTACCGGCAGCGCCGACGCCGTGGTTTCCCCGGCCGGAAGGTGAGCGGGAGATCATCCGGCACAAGTCCTACTCGCTCCATCAGGCCACTGTGGACGAAGCGTTCTTCGATATGCATCTTCTCGATTACGACTTCCACCTGTTCATCGAGACGGGGACAGGGCAGGACAGCGTGCTCTACCACGCCGGTCCCACCGGACACAGACTGGCGCAGCCGATCCCGCCTGGGCCGCACCGGCTCAGTCCGTTCAAGCTCGCGGTGACCGTCAGCGGGCACCCGGCTCCGTTGCTGGACACGACCGAAGCGGTGGATCGGCTGGATCTGCTCGGACAGCCTTTCCTGTTCTTCGTCGACGGGGAACGCGGCCGGGGGAGCGTGCTCTATCACCGGTACGACGGCCACTACGGCCTGATCACCCCGGCGGACTGATCGAATGGCGTCGGAGCTGCCGAGGCGCCAGTGGATCGGACGGGAAAGCGGCCATGAAGCCGGCTTGGACATCGGTGGTGGGTCTCGTGAGTGGTAAGGACGGTTAGAACCGTCCTTACCACTCACGAGACCCACCACGATCCGCCGCTCAGGTCACCTTCGCGCGCCGACCCCCTGCCTCCGCCACCGTCGCGAAAGTCTCCGGCTCGGTGTGCTGCTTGAGCCTCGCGAGGCGTGTGGCCGCGAACAGCGCCGCCACCGCGATCATGCCGAGCGTGGCCAAGAGGCGGTTCACGTCGACGGCGGGTTCCCAGCGCAGTTCGCCGTCCTTGATGACGTACGCTCCCACCGGCTTGGCCGACAGACCGAACCCGCCTCCTTCGCCTGACCGGCCCTTCGCGTCACGACTGTCACCACCCCCGCCGCCGGTGCCGACCGTGGCCGCCACGATCACCGTGACCCCATCGACCTGGTACGGCTCGCCGTAGACCATCTTGGTTTCGAGACCGTCCTTGGCCTTCTTCAGCAGTTCGTCGACGTTCATGTCGTGCTCCCAGGGTTGGTGGTGCGGATGTGGCAGGTGTCGCGCCGGGTGTCATCTCCCACGCGGCGGTACCGGTACCGGCAGGCCGATCCCGTAGTGGCCCAGTGGTCGCAGGATCTCCTCCAGCGGTTCTGTGACCAGGCAGGACGCGAGGTTCAGCCGGGTCGCCGTCACCAACACGGCGCTGGCGGCTTCGCCCGCTTGTAGCCTGCTGAGCGGAGTGTCGTCCGCGGTCGACAGTACGGTCAGTGCGGCGCCATCCTGGGCATCGGTGTCGGCGAGCGGCCGCTGAACCGCCTGGCCCAGGTTCCGGCCCATCGCTTCCTCCTCGGATCGGGCTGACTTCATGCTCGCTGTCTCCGGATCGCGATCACAGGGGCGAACGGCCCCGGCGGGCGTGACGGAGCCGAGGGCCCTTCGACCCTTCCGCCGCCGGTGGCCGTGGGTGAACCTGGACAGCGCGACGGACGCGGGAGGAAGCCATGACGGATCCCTTCACCCATGCGGAGGACGCCGCGAAGAAGTGGCTCGCCATCGTGGGCGAACACCTTGGCACCGAAGACCGGTACACGGCATACAGAATGCTCAGGGCTTGGCTGCACGTGGTCAGGGACAGGCTGACGGTCGTGGCCGCGTCCCGCTTCGGGGCGCAGCTGCCTGGCCCCCTCAGGGGCGTGTATTACGAAGGCTGGACACCGGGCCACGTCCCCACGCGCTACGACGTACCGGGGTTCATCGCGAGATTCGCCGGTTCCGCCGGCATCACCCGCGCCGAAGTACCGCCTCACGCCGCGGCCGTCACCACGGCGCTTGCGCTGCTCTGTTCGCCCGGAGAACTCGAACGCGTTGCCGGGCAGCTGCCCGCGGGCGTGCGGGCGCTGCTCGCCGGTACCGGCGAGCAGCGGCGCGAGGACGGATGATCGGCGGCTACAACCGTCCAGAGTGGAGTGTGGAGACGCCCGGACGAGAGCCGGATGTCTCTCGCCGCTCATGACCAAAGACCTCTCCGCCGTCGACGTACGGCCGAATCCCGATGCCGCCTGGATTCGTACCGTCGAGGTCATGGCGGGCAAGGACAAGGCGCGGATCCCGCGCGTGGCGTACGAACGGGAACTGCTGCGGCTGCAGGCCGAGCTGGTCAAACTCCAGGAGTGGGTGCGGTACGAGGGGGCCCGTCTCGTCGTGGTGTTCGAGGGTCGCGACGCGGCCGGGAAGGGCAGCACGATCAAACGGGTCATCGAGCATCTGAACCCGCGCGTCGTGCGGATCGCGGCCCTGCCGAGGCCCACTGGACGTGAACGGACGCAATGGTACTTCCAGCGCTACGTCGAGTACCTGCCCGCGGCGGGGGAGATCGTGCTGTTCGACCGCAGCTGGTACAACCGCGCCGGGGTCGAACGGGTGATGGGTTTTTGCACTCCCGAAGAGCACAGGCGGTTCCTGCAGCAGTGCCCGATCTTCGAGCGGCTGCTGGTCGACGACGGCATCCTCCTGCGCAAGTATTGGTTCTCGGTCAGCCGGGACGAGCAGGAACGGCGGTTCCGGAGCCGGATCGACGATCCGATGCGCCGCTGGAAACTCTCCGCGATGGACCTGCGGTCCGTGACGCAATGGGAGGACTACTCGCGGGCGAAGGACGACATGTTCGTGCATACCGACACCGCCGAATCTCCTTGGTACGTGGTCGAAAGCGAGGAAAAGCGGCGTGGGCGGCTCAACATGATCGCGCACCTCCTTTCGAGTGTGCCCTATCACGAAGTCGCCCAAGAGGCGGTTTCACTCCCTTCCCGGCCGGAATCGAGCGGCTACTGCCGTCCTGACCGGGTGCTGCAGACCTACGTCCCGGACTACGCGGCGACCTTGAAGGAGGCAAGTCCATGAGCGCGATCGCCGGTACCGCACGCGATACCGTGTATTTCGACACGGTTTCCCTGCGCCTGCTCCGAAACGGCATGACGTTGGGTGTCGACAACGGACGGTGGTGCCTCGAAACACCCGACGGGCCGATCCGCTTCGCCGGTCCGGGTCTGGCCGTCCCGCCGACTCTTTCCCGGTTGGTGCGGGCGTATACCCGTGACGACGACCTGGTGGCCGTCGCACGGGTCGGCGACGGCGGGATGGCGGAACTTCACGCGGTGCTCGACCACCGGATCGCGCGATCGCTTCGACCTCCCGACGATTCCGCACGGGGAGTGGTCCTCCGCTATGTGCGTGCGCAGATCGCGGCGCTCGCCGCCGCGGATCTGGCCGTCCGGCGGGACAAGCCGGACGCGGTGCATCGGATGCGGGTGGCCACCCGGCGGCTGCGAGGCGTCTTCTCCGCCTATGCCAGGGTGCTGGGCGGACGGAGACTGCTCAAGACGCTGAGTGGCGAATTGCGCTGGCTCGGCGGGGAACTCGGCCCGGCGCGTGACATCGAGGTGCAGTGGGCTCGCTCACGGCCTTGGGCCGGCGATCGGACGAATGCGTGCTTCGCCGTCCTTTCAAATGAGGCGCGCGATCGGGTGCGGTGCGCGCTCGACGGCCGCCGGTATCTGCAGTTGCTCACCGCGCTGGACGTTCTCGAGGTGGTGCTGAGCGAGAAGCCCCGGCACCAGTGGCCCAAAGCGGCCCGGCGGCCCGCCGCGCGAGTGCTTCCCGGCTTGGCTCGAGCAGTGGCCGAGAACGTCGGCGACCGTGTATCCGGAGTCGCCGCGCAACCCGCCGGTCCTGAGCGTGACCGTGCTGTCCACAGTGTGCGGAAAGCCGCGAAGCGGTTGCGGTACGCGCTGGAGGCCGGCGCCGAAACGCTACCGGTCGACGCCAAGCACGCACTGCGTGCCTTCCAGGGCATTCTCGGGGAATTCCAAGACGCCGTCGTCGCACGCGAGCTCTTGAGTGCCTTGGAGGTCACGGTCGGTACCCTGACGGCGGTGCGGGCCCAAGAGACGGCCAACGCCGATCGATGCGTGACCGCGCTGCCGGGCACCTGGCGTGATCTCCGCCGTGCTCTTCAGCCTTTGTGGACCTAGTGGCTGCTGCGGTACCGCCGCTACACCTGGGCCGCCGGGGTGCCTCTTCTGGGTGTTCCCAGCGTGGCGTGTCGTGGTGGTGGGCCTCGTGAGTGGTAAGGACGGTTCTAACCGTCCTTACCACTCACGAGGCCCACCACCTGGGCCGACCATGCGCCCCGCCTCCGCCACGTCGCGAAAGCCACTTTCGGGACATCCAACGTCGCGAAAGTGGCTTTCGCGACACGCCCCGACATCACGACACGTTTGCCTTACCCCTCGATAAACCCGAATCGCCACTCACGACAGTGCGTCATTTCTCCGGTGTGTTCGTGACCTCGACGCCCCCGAAGATCGCGGTCGCGTTCACGGTGAGCACGGGAGCGTCCGCCGGGAGGTCAGCGGTACCGTTGGTCTTGTCGTCGAGGCCGCCCATGAACGGCAGACCGCCGAGTGAGATCCGCCAGCCCCGCGGTACCAGTACTTTGACACCGCCGAACAAGGCGAAAGCGTCGACCGTCGCGCCTTCGTCGATCCGCGCTTGACGGAGATCGAGCGTCGAACCGCCGAAGATCGCCGAGACGTCGGTATGCCGCAGGTGACGCGACTGCTCCCTGGTGCTCGCCCCGCCGAACATCACGAGCGGTGTCCTGGTGCCGTGTTCCCGGCGCAGCCCGGCGAGCACGGCGAATCCCGCCACCGCCAGCAGAGTCGGCCACCACAGGCCGCCTTCCGCCAGGTCCAGTGTGCCCGCGAGCAGGATGAGCCCGATCACCGTCACCGCGGCGGGACCGATCGACACCCGTCGCTGGGAAAGCATCGCGACGATGCCGAGGCCGACCAAGGAGACCGGCCACCACGCGCTCAGGAAGCCACCGGATTCCAGGACGCCGGTCGCGTCGAGAACGCCGAGCACGCCCAGCGCGACCAGGACGAGCCCGACCCAGAACCGCACGGCTTTCACGACGGTCCCTCTTCCGCCGTGGGGCCGCCGCGGCGTTCGATCGCGATGGACCACGGTCCCGCGAGCGCGGCGATCGCGCCGGCCGCGGTCACGACCGGTGCGAGAACGGCGGCGACGAGGCCGGCGTTCACGGGGACGTCGAGGACTACGCGGTCTTCGGTGTCCTTGACGACGATGCGCCGGACGTTGCCCTCGCGGGCGAGCCGTCGCACCTTTTCGGTGAAGACTTCGCGCCCCGCCCGTCGCGTCGCGGATTCGGTCACCTGGTGCTCTTCATTTTGCCCAGCCATGGTTTCCCTCTCCCTTCCGCTTCCACGGTGAGGCTTCGGCTCGCCGGGCGGCAGTGACCTTCGGTCCTTCCCCGCGGCCGAAAGGTCGTCGGTCCCGAGGACGACCGGATGTCGCGGCGCGCGCCCGGGTGCACGATCCTGGCCGGAGGACTGTCTGACGGAGGAGGCCGATCGTGAAGATGCGTGCCTGGAGGGTCACTCGGCCTGGGCCGATGGCCTCGAACCCTCTCGACTGGGCGGAGGTGCCGGTCCCGCGACCGGCCCCCGGTGAGGTGCTGGTCAGAGTGCTGGTGTGCGGGGTCTGCCGCACCGATCTGCATGTCACCGAGGGGGACCTGCCGGTGCATCGGGCCGGGGTGACGCCGGGCCACGAGGTCGTCGGCGAGGTGGTCGCCGCAGGGGACGACGTCTCGGGCTTCGCCGCGGGCGACCGGGTGGGAATAGCCTGGCT
Organism: Amycolatopsis decaplanina DSM 44594; assembly: GCF_000342005.1. GTDB lineage: Bacteria > Actinomycetota > Actinomycetes > Mycobacteriales > Pseudonocardiaceae > Amycolatopsis > Amycolatopsis decaplanina. The sequence goes on along the minus strand of NZ_AOHO01000068.1, from coordinate 208,947 downwards.
ACGCGAAACCTGTGGCCGGTGCCGGTACTGCCGTCGCGGCCGGGAGAATCTGTGTCCGGAGTCGCGATACACCGGCTGGGACGAAGACGGGGGATACGCCGAGTTCGCCGTCGTACCGGCCGCTTACGCCCTTTCGCTGCCCGATGGGTACACCGACGACGAGCTCGCGCCGTTGCTGTGCGCCGGGCTGATCGGGTACCACGCGCTGGAGCGGGCGCAGGTACCCGAAGGCGGCCGTCTGGGGATCTACGGATTCGGCGGAAGTGCCCACCTGACCGCCCAGGTGGCGATCGCCCGTGGCGCCACCGTGCACGTGATGACCCGCAGTGAGGAAGCCAGGAGTCTGGCGCTGGCTCTCGGAGCGGCATCGGCTGTGGCGGCGGCCGAGCCGCCGCCGGAGCCCCTGGACTCGGCGATCCTGTTCGCGCCTGCCGGGGAATTGGTCCCACCCGCCCTCGAGGCCCTCGATCGGGGCGGGACGTTGGCGCTGGCAGGGATCCATCTCTCCGACATCCCGTCCCTGAACTATCAGCGGCATCTCTTCCAGGAACGCCAGGTGCGCAGCGTCACGGCGAACACACGTGCCGAGGCACGGGAGTTCCTGGCGTTCGCGGGTACCCGCCACCTCGAGGTGAGCACGGTGCCGTACCCGCTGGCCGGCGCGGACCGGGCGCTCACGGATCTGGCGGCGGACCGGGTCAATGGCGCGGCCGTGCTGCGGACGAGCTGACCGTCGCGTCGTTCAGGCGGGGACGAGCAGGATCCACAAAGGTCCGTCGGAGACCGGAAGCGGCTGCCCGGACGCGGTTTTGAACCGGGTCGGCGCCTGTACCGTCGCGCGGTCCCAGGTAGCCGCGAATCGCTGCCCGTTCCGCCACACCGTCGCCTGCCCGGTGCCGACCGTCTGAGCGACGGGGGAGTCGGGGACCGTGCCGGTCTCCCCGCGTTCGCCGAGCCGGACGGCGACCCGCTGTTCGACGACCGTCGCCGCGACGGCCTGACCGTCCTCCACCGAGGTCAGTGGCGAGCCGTCCAGACCGATCAGGTACCTGCCGACGTTCGGGGACCAGGTGAAAGTGAAGGCGGCCGCCGGATAGCGGATCACCGCGGTGGCGGCCGGTACGCCGGATTCCGGTGCGGCGCCCGACGACGGGAACGCGCCCTCCGGCGCGACCTCACCGTCGGGGACCTGGTGCGGGCGCAGATAGAGATTGTGCGGTGACGGCCGGGTCTCGTCGCGGAAGTACGCGTTCGGCAGCTCCGACGGTGAGGCATTCGTCAGTGACGCCGAGTGCAAGGTAGACAGCAGTTCCGGCGCGGCGCCCGAATAGGCGAGAGCCGGTCTTCCGTATTGCGCCAGCAGCCCGAGGTCGGTGGCTCGCGCGCTGCGCACCGGGCCGATCACCGACGGCGGGCGGCTCCGGTAGAGCGCGAGCAGCCGGGTCAGTCCGCCCTCGACGGGTTCCACGTACACGATGTCCGCGGCGCCCAGACCGGTCTGCGGGCGGGCGGCCGCCACGTTGTCGATCTTGACGGCCAGTACCGCGCGGCGATCCGGGGCGAGCGCTTCGCCGGACGAGGGGGACGGATTCGCGCCGGTTCCGCCGGACAGCTCTCGCACGATCAGGACCACCACGGCGGCGACCACCAATGCCCCCGCGGTCGATGCGATCCACCAGGACTTCTTCACGAGGACGGTACCTTTCATTCGCCCGGTTCGACGGGGATGCCGCGGTGGAAGACGTACCGGAGCCGCATGGCGTCGTCGAGAACCAGCACATCGGCGCGGTCGCCGGGCCGCGACAGGCCGATGTCGGCTCCTGGAAACAGCCTCGCCGGGGTGCCGGTCGCCGCGTTGACGGCCGCCTCGCTCGTGATGCCGATGTCGCAGGCGTGGCGGACGGCTCCGAGCAAAGTGATGGTCGTACCCACCAGAGTGCCGTCGGCGCGTCGGGCGACGCCGCCGGAGACTTCGAAGCCGACACTTCCCAGCCGGTAGTGCCCGTCCGGACAACCACCGGCGGCGAGAGCGTCGGTGACCAGGACGATCCGGTCCGCCGCCGCCCGGAACGCCAGCTGAATCGCCTCGGGAGCCAGGTGGCTGGGGTCGGCGATCAGGCCGACGGCCACCTCACGGCGGGTGAGGGCGGCACCGACGATGCCGGGGTCGCGATGGGTGAACGGACGCATCGCGTCGAAAAGATGCGTGATCAGCCGGGCGCCGTGATCGATCGCGGCGTGTGTGGCCGCGGCGGTGGCGTCGCTGTGTCCACAGGAGACGAGGACCCCGGACCGCACACACAGGTCGACCAGTTCCAGGGCACCCGGAAGTTCGGGAGCGAGGGTCAGTTGCGTGACGGGCCCGGCGGCCAGCAGCCGCCGCGCGAGCGTGAGGTCCGGTGCGCGCAAATACTCGATGGGATGGGTGCCGGGCCGGTCCGAGGACAAGAAGGGGCCTTCCAGATGGACACCGAGGACGCGGGCCCCGCCGGGTGTGGAGTGAGCCTTGCCCGCCGCGATGATCGCACCGATCGTCCGGTCGGGCCGGTCGGTGATCAGCGTCGGCTGATAAGCCACGACGCCGGTCCGCGCCAGTGCGGTGGCGGCGCGCTGATGGTCGCCGGCGCCCGCCGTCAGAAAATCCACTCCGGCGAAGCCGTTGACCTGGAGATCGATCAAACCGGGAATGGCAAGGCCACGACCGGGACGGCAGAGCCCCACGGCGGCGATCCGGCCGGAGTCCTCGTCGATCCCGACATCCCCCGCGCGATAGCTCCCGTCCACCAAGGCACCGGAGACACCCAGCCGCTTCATCGCGACGGCAGCGTGCGAGCGATCAGCTCCACCAGTTCCACCGTGCGGGTCGCGTAGCCCCATTCGTTGTCATACCAGCCGAAGACCTTCGCCAGATGCGAGTCGGCCTTGGTCAGTGGGGCGTCGAACACGCACGACGCGGGATCGCCGATGATGTCGCGCGACACCACGGGCGCTTCCGTGTAGCGCAGAATCCCTTTGAGGGCACCGTCCGCGGCCTCGGCGAACACGTGGTTGACCTGCTCGGCGGTCACCGGGTGCTCGAGTTCGACGGTGAGGTCGGTCAGCGAGCCGTCCTCGACCGGCACGCGCACCGCGACCCCGTCGAGTCTGCCCGCCAGTTCCGGGATCACCAGTCCGATCGCTTTGGCGGCGCCGGTGCTGGTGGGCACCACGTTGACCGCCGCCGACCGGGCACGGCGCGGATCCTTGTGCGGACGGTCCAGCAGGGCCTGGTCTCCGGTGTAGCTGTGGATGGTGGTGAGCAGGCCGCGCCGGATACCGAAAGCCGAGTGCAGAACCTTCACCATCGGCGCGACGCAATTGGTCGTGCACGACGCGTTGGAGATGATGTGATGGTTCGCGGCGTCGTAGCCGCCTTCGTTGACGCCCAGCACGATCGTCGCGTCGACATCCTTGCCCGGCGCGGAGATCACGACCTTCTTGGCCCCGGCGGCCAGGTGCGCGCCCGCGGCTTCACGAGTCCTGAATCTGCCGGTCGACTCGACGACGACGTCGACGCCGTACTCCTCCCACCGCAGCCGAGCCGGATCGGCCTCCGCTGTGACCTGGACGAGGTGATCCCCGACGCGGAGAGCCTCGTCGTCGACGATCTCGACCGGTGTCCGGAGCCTGCCGTACGTGGAATCGTGGACCAGCAGGTGGGCCAGCATCTCGGGCGAGGTGATGTCGTTGACCGCCACCACTTCGATCGGGCTTTCCGGTGACTCCAGTACACAGCGGAGAATATCCCGGCCGATCCTGCCGAAACCGTTGATCCCGAGCCGTACCGTCATGATCGTCTCCCTTGTCGTCCTGCGGTCCACCGATGATCTGCCCGGCATCGAGGGGCGTCGTAGAGACGAAGGTCCTTTGCCGGCCGGGTCGTGAGTGATAAGGGTCGTCAGAACGACCCAAATCACTCACGACCCGATTTTTCAGTGCGATGGAAAAGTGCCTGCCTTCGGCGTAGTCGAATTCGTCTTTCCGGTGGCCGGGCCGTGGCCGGATCCGCCGATAGGCTCGACGCCTGCCGAGGCGCCGCGGGGAGCATAGAGGTTCTGGAGTGGTTCGCTGGGAGTCTTCCTGTGTCTGTGACGCAGCACCGTTTTGTTCGATTCGCGCCCTGGCTCCTGCTTGCGCTCGCCGCGGGCGTGGCCGTGCGAATCGGCCTGTCGACCGACAGCGGTCTCGCCGCGATGTCCGACGCCCGAATCTATCGGGCGGGAGCGGTCGCCTGGTGGAATGGGGAAGATCTGTACAACAGTTACTTCCACGGCGGCGGAAATCCCGCGCTATATACCTACCCGCCGTTCTCGGTGCTGCCGCTGGGCGCGATTCTCGCCGTCTACCCGCTCGGATTCCTGCTGCTGACCGCCGGCAGCGTCGGTCTGTTGTTCCACATCATGTTGCTGGTACTCGACCGGCTGAGGCAGGGCCTGCCCTACCGGTATCTGATCGCCGCCATCGCCACTTTGTGCGCCGTTCAGCTCGAACCGGTCACTCAAACGTTGTTCTGGGGTCAGATCAACATCCTTCTGTTGTGGCTGGTCGCCTTCGACTGCCTGCACCGCCATCCCGGACTGCCTCGAGGTGTCCTGGTCGGCGTCGCCGCCGCGCTCAAACTGACCCCGCTGGTGTTCGTATTGTTCTTCCTTTTGGGCAAGGAGTTCAAGCCGGTGCTCTACGCGGCGTTGTCCTTCGTCGTCTGCACCGGGCTCGGTTGGCTGATCGCGCCGCGCGATTCCCTCACGTTCTGGACTTCGTCGGTTTGGGCGCCGGGCAGAGTCGGGAACGGCTCGCTGGCCGGTAACCAGTCACTTCGCGGGATGCTGTCCCGGCTCGGCCTTTCCGGTGAGGCCGTGGCGCTCTGGTGGCTCGCCCTGGGCGCGGTGGTCGTGGCAGTTTCCGCCGTGATCGTCTTCCGGTACCGGCGCGCCGGACGTGACGTCCCGGCGTTCCTGAGCACGGCCGCGGTCGGGACGCTGTCGTCCCCGATGTCGTGGTCCCATCATTGGGTGTGGTTGTGCCCGCTGTTGTTCGCCCTGGTCTTGAAACTGGATCGCAGACCTTCGATGATCATGGTCGCCCTCACGGCGGCGGGCGGATCGGCGGTTCTTGCCTTGCACTGGCGCTACTCGCCGAGCCCTGACGCACCGTGGTGGACCCATGTCGTGGGTGAAAGTTACACCTGGGTCGCGCTGGGAATGCTGGCGTGCCTCACCGTGCTCTCGCCGGACCGTAATCCGCCGACCGCGCGATCCGCCACCGCCCCGGTTTCCACGACAGGGCGTGGCTCGCCCCGCCCTCCGGGGAAATGACGAAGGCGTGCCCGACCGCGATGGGGGCTCGTGAGTGGTAAGGACGGTTCTAACCGTCCTTACCACTCACGAGTCCCGCCATCAGGACGGTGAGTCCTGCCGTGTTCACGGCGTGAGGTAGAGACCAAGGTCCTCCTCCCGGAAGGAGCTGTGCCGCCGAGGTGATCGAGCCGGGACCGTGGGCCCGGCCCGCCGGGACTTCGGTCTCTCCTCCCGGGCCCCGTACTGGTCGAAGCTGGGAAGCGACCAGACAGGAGAGCGAAATGAAGATCCTCGTAGCGGCGGCCAGCCGCCACGGCGGGACCTGGGAGATCGCGGAGGAGATCGGGCGCGCCCTCACTTCGGAGCTGCGCGGGCACGCGGTCGTGCGGGTGTCGCGGGCCGAGGACGTCACGACGGTCGAGGAATTCGACGTCGTTCTGGTGGGCAGTGGTGTCTATCTGGGGCAATGGCTCGAGCAGGCGAGAGACGTCGTCGGCGAGCACGCCGAGGTCCTCAGGACCAAGAACGTTTGGCTCTTCTCCAGCGGCCCGGTGGGGACGCCGCCCAAGCCCGCGGAGGATCCCGTGGACGTCGCCAGGCTGATGGTGTCGTCCGGGGCGCGCGGGCACGTGGTGTTCCCGGGCCGGATCGACCGGAGTCTGCTGCGGTTCGCCGAACGAGCGGTCGTGACGGCCCTCCGGGTCAAGGACGGTGACTACCGGGATTGGCCGGCGGTGCGGGCTTGGGCGGGAGAAATCGCGGCCGCCTTGAAGCCTGCTCGGACGAGAGAGGTGAGTGATCATGCCGAGCGCGGCTGAAGGCGCGGTCGTCGTGGGGATCGACGGTTCGGGGTCCGCCCGGCGGGCCGCGGTGTGGGCGGCAGGCGAAGCCGCCAAGAGGGGTGAGCGGCTTCGGCTGGTCCACGTGTACACGATCCCCCAGGTGAGGATGCCCGCGGTGGTGCCGTCCGCCGAGGGGATCCGGTCGGCCTTCGAGGCGCGAGGAGCACGATGGCTCGCCGAAGCCTGTGACGCGGTGGCCGAGCGCTACCCGGACCTGGTCGTCGAGACCGCGGCGCGTGAATGGGTCCCGGTGGCCGCGCTGATCCAGGAATCGCAGGCGGCGACCATGATCGTGCTGGGTTCCCGCGGCCTCGGCGGTTTCACCGGTCTGCTGGTCGGATCGACGGCGGTGGCCTTGGCGCAGCACGGTCATTGCCCGATCGTCGTCGCGAGGGGGAGACGCCTCGAAGACGTTCCACCGGAGACCGGCCCCGTCGTCGCGGGCACGGACGGCTCCGAATCGAGCGACGCGGCCTTGGCCTTCGCCTTCGACGAAGCGTCGCTCCGGGGCACGGACCTGATCGTGGTCAGGGTGTGGAACGAGGTCACCGACCACGAATCGGCCAGGGCGCACGCCTTGACGGTGGATCCGGACGCGATCGAGTCGGCGGAGCGCCGAGCGACCGACGAACAACTCGCGCCTTGGCGGGCCAAGTTCCCGGATCTGCGCGTCGAGACGGTGATCGCCCGCGGCCGTCCGGTCCGCGCGCTGCTCGGTTTCGGCGAACATGCCCAGCTGCTCGTCGTCGGTTCGCGAGGCCGCGGCGGGTTCCAGGGGATGTTGCTCGGCTCCACGAGCCAGGCACTCGTCGTGCACTCGGAATGCCCTGTGGCGGTCATTCGTCCGGCTTTGACCGGACGGGAAAGCGAGTGAGGAGCTCACCATGCGAGCACGGGACCTGATGTCCGCGCCGGTCGTCACGGTGACGCCGGGGAGCACCGCCAAACACGCCGCCGAACTGCTGGCGGAAAAGGGATTCACCGCGTTGCCGGTGGTCGACGAGGACGACCGCCTGATCGGCATCGTGACCGAAGCCGACCTCATCAGGAACCGCTTCCCGGACGACGTCCGCTCGGGCCGGGATCCGGAGGCACGGCCGAGGCCGGGGCTGACCGTCGGTCAGGTGATGACGATGCCGGCCACGGGGATGAGCACCGGCGCGAACGCCGCCGACGTCGGCAGGGCCCTGCTCGACGGACACATCCGCGCGATGCCCATCGTGGACGGTTCCAAGGTGGTCGGAATCGTGACGCGGGGCGACTTCGTGCGTGCCTTCGCCCGCTCCGACGAGGCGATCATCGCGGACGTCCGCCATCGCTTGACGATCTACGGCGGACCGGACCGGTGGACGGTCGAAGCCCGCGACGGGGTCGTCCGGGTGGACGACGCGTACGACAGCTACACCGATCGTCATGTGGCCAAGCTGCTGGCCGAGGCGGTTCCCGGTGTCGTGGAAGCGAAAGTGACCTATCAGGAGGACGAGCAATGAACGCGGCGGACCGGAAGATCGTCGTCGGAGTGGACGGGACCGAGCCGGGAAGGGCGGCCGTACGGTGGGCCGCCGCCGTCGCCGAGGAACGACTGCTGAAGATGCTCATCGTACACGCTCTGCGCGTCGACAAGCTGGCTTACGGAGCCGGATTGGCGGGCCCCACGCCGTGGTACGACGTCCTCGCCGAGGAAGGCCAGCGAGTTCTGGAGGAGGCCGTCGGACAAGCGCATTCGGTGGCACCCGGAGTGGACGTGGACACACGAATGCCGGCGGACTCCCCGGTGCCCACCTTGATCGACGCCTCGAAGGCGGCGGCGATGGTGGTCGTCGGCGGCACCGGTAAGGGCTTCTTCGGCGAGATGACGATCGGTTCGACGGCGTCGGCGGTCGTCGCCCACGCCCATTGCCCCGTGGTGGTGATGCGGGGCCGCAAGAACACCACCGCGTATCCGACCGAGGGGCCGATCGTGGTCGGGATCGACGGCAGCCCGCTGAGCGAGCGCGCACTGGAGATCGCCTTCGAAGAGGCCGCGTGGCGGAAGGCCCGCCTGGTCGCGGTCCACGCGTGGCGCGATGTCACCTATGACGACGCCTACGGCATGGCGCGCCTCGTCGTGCAGTGGGAGTCGATCGAGGACGAAGAGCGCCGTCTGCTCGCGCAGCGGCTCGCCGGCTGGCAGGAGAAGTATCCGGACGTCGAGGTCGAGCGGGTTCTGGTCCGGGACAAGCCGCGGCACATCCTGCTGGAATGGAGTGCCAAGGCCCAGCTGATGGTCGTGGGAAGCCGGGGCCGGGGCGGATTCACCGGTCAGTTGCTCGGCTCGACCAGTCAGGCGCTCGCGCACCACGCGGAGTGCCCGGTGATGGTGGTCCGGCCGGAGAAGTCGCGGTGACCGTTCTCGGTGCTCCCGCCGCGACCGCGGTGCTGTCTCCCGCCGAGCTGTCCCAAGTGGACGCTCAGTGGCGGGCGGCGAACTACCTCGCCGCCTGCCAGATCTACCTGATGGACAATCCGCTGCTGGAATCGCCGCTGAAGCCCGAGCACGTGAAACCGCGGCTGCTCGGTCACTGGGGTACCTCCCCGGGGCTGAATTTCGTCTACGCCCATCTCAACCGGGCCATCGTGCGGCGGAACCTGAACGCCATGTTCGTGACCGGACCCGGTCACGGTGGTCCCGCCCTTTACGCGAACACCTGGCTCGAAGGCAGCTACTCCGAGGCGTGGCCAGAGGTCCCGTACGACAAGACCGGCCTGCGTACACTGTTCCGGCAGTTCTCCTTTCCCGGTGGGGTGCCCAGCCATGTCGCGCCGCAGGTCCCGGGATCGATCCATGAAGGCGGCGAGCTCGGCTACTCCCTCGCGCACGCCTACGGCGCCGCGTTCGACAACCCGCATCTCGTCGTCGGCTGCGTCGTCGGCGACGGTGAGGCGGAAACCGGGCCGCTGGCCACCAGCTGGCATTCGGGCAGATTCCTCAACCCCGCCCGCGACGGCGCGGTGCTGCCGATCCTGCACCTGAACGGGTACAAGATCGCCAACCCCACCGTGCTTTCGCGGATCAGCGGCACCGAACTCGACGAACTGCTGCGCGGGTACGGATACGCCCCGCGTTACGTCGAGGGCGACGATCCGGCGGTCATGCACCAGGCCATGGCCGCGGCTCTGGACGGCGCGCTGGACGAGATCGACGGCATCCAGGTGCGGGCCCGCGCCGCGGGCGGGCCGACGGGCCCGGTGAGCCGGCCGATGATCGTGCTGCGCAGCCCCAAGGGCTGGACCGGACCATCCGTTGTGGACGGAAAGCAGGTCGAAGGGACCTGGCGTGCGCACCAGGTCCCGGTCCCGGACGCGCGAGGAAACCCGGAGCACCTGCGGCAGCTGGAGGAATGGCTGCGTTCCTACCGCCCGGAACTGCTTTTCGACGAGGAAGGCAGGCCGACGTCCGAGGTCACCGCGCTGATCCCGCACGGCGAGCTCCGGATGGGGTCGTCACCGCACGCCAACGGCGGTCTCCTACTACGGCCCCTGGAGTTGCCGGAGGTGCCGGCGCACGCGATCCCGCTCGTCCGGCCGGGCGGCGCGGTCGCGGAACCGACGCGGGTGCTCGGACGCTGGCTGAGGGAAGTGTTCGCGTTGAACCGCCAGGCCGCGAACTTCCGCTTGTTCGGTCCGGACGAGACCGCCTCCAACCGGCTCGACGCGGTGTTCGACGTGACGGCCAAGACCTGGCTGTGCGAGATCGAACCCGTCGACGAGCACCTCGCCGCCGACGGCCGGGTCATGGAGGTGCTCTCGGAACACCTCTGCCAGGGCTGGCTCGAAGGCTATCTGCTGTCCGGCAGGCACGGGCTTTTCTCTTGTTACGAAGCGTTCGTGCACATCGTCGACTCGATGCTCAACCAGCACGTCAAGTGGCTCAAGGTGCATCGGGGGATCCCGTGGCGGCGGCCGGTCGCCTCACTGACGTATCTGCTGACCTCGCATGTCTGGCGGCAGGATCACAACGGCTTCTCCCATCAGGACCCGGGATTCGTCGACCATGTCGCCAACAAGAGCCCGGAAGTCGTCCGGGTCTACCTGCCGCCGGACGCGAACACCCTGCTGTGGGTCGCGGAGCACTGCCTGCGCGGCCGGGACTACGTCAACGTGATCGTGGCGGGGAAGAACGACAGCCCCGTCTGGCTCGACGGCGAAGAGGCGGCGGTGCACTGTGCACGTGGCGCCGGGATCTGGGAGTGGGCGGGCACTCATCCGGATCGGGAACCCGACGTGGTCCTCGCCTGTGCCGGCGACGCGCCGACGGTCGAGGTGCTCGCTGCGGCCAAGCTCCTGCGGGAGTACCTGCCCGAACTCGCGGTCCGGGTCGTGAACGTGGTCGACCTCATGCGCCTGCAACCCGCCGCGGAGCACCCGCACGGCATGACCGATCGCGCGTTCGACGCCCTGTTCACCACCGACCGTCCGGTGATCTTCGCCTATCACGGTTATCCCTGGCTGATCCACCGGCTGGCCTACCGCCGCACGAACCACGGCGACCTGCACGTGCGCGGCTATATCGAGCACGGCACCACGACGACACCGTTCGACATGCTGGTGCGTAACAACATGGACCGCTTCCAGCTCGTGACCGACGTGATCGACCGGGTGCCAGGACTGCTCGCCCGTGCCGGTGCCGTCCGTCAGCGGATGACCGACGCGCGCGAGCGGCATCGCAGATGGATCGTCGAGCACGGTGAGGATCTCCCCGAAGTCCGCGACTGGGCTTGGGAAGCATGACGGGCCTCGCGCGTTTCCACACAGACGTGGCGGATACCCGACAAAAGAAAGGAAGTACGGAAATGACAACTCTCGTACCCGGTTCCCGGATGACCTTGCCCCGTATCGCGGCTTGGCTGGACAACCCGTGGCCGTTCGCCGAACACAACCCGGTGCGTATCGAAGAGTCCGTCGAGGACGGCAAGTACCTCGTCCGGGCCGAGCTTCCCGGTTTCGACCCGGAGGAGAACATCTCGGTCACCGCGCATGAAGGGCTGCTGACGATCACCGCCGAGCGCGAGGCGAGGACCGCGGAGCACGGTCGCAGTGAGTTCTACTACGGCAAGTTCAGCCGGACCGTCTCCCTGCCGTCCGGTGCGGATACGACGAAGGTCACCGCGGTCTACAAGGACGGCATCCTCGAAATCTCCATGCCGGTCGAGGACAAGCCGCAGGAGAAGCAGGTCAAGATCGAGGTCGGCAAGGGCTGACCATTCCGGGCCGGGCGGGCGAGCCGAACCCCCAGGGCACGCCCGCCCGGTGATCCTTGTGCTCGAAGGAGTCTTCATGCGTGTCCTGACGTTGAATCCCGGCTCTTCGAGCCTGAAATCGTCCCTGGTCGTCGACGGCTCGCCGGTCGGGTGGGCCGCGATGAGCCTGGACGACGTGCGCGACGCCGCGGAACAGGCTCTCGGCCGGTGGTCCACGGTGGACGTCGTGGCCATCAGGTTCGTGCACGGGGGTTCCCGGACCGGTCCGGTCCGGCTCACACCGGGCGTCGTGGACGCGCTCGAAAGGCTCAACCCGTTCGCCCCGCTTCACCAGCCGCAGTCGGTGTGCCTCGCGCGAGAGGTGTTCCGGCTGCGTCCTGGCCTGCCGGTGCTCGCGTCCTTCGACACGGCCTTCCACTCCCACCTTCCCGAGGAGGCGTCGAGGTACGCGTTACCACGGGAATGGACAAGCCAGGGACGCTTGCGCCGCTACGGTTTCCATGGTCTTTCGTGCCGTCACGCCGCGCGCCGTGTGACGGAACTGCTCGACGCCGGGAACCCGGAGTTCCTGTGCTGTCACCTCGGTGCCGGTGTCTCGGTGACCGCGGTCCGGGCCGGCCGGAGCGTGGACACGAGTATGGGCTTCACCCCGCTGGAGGGGCCGGCGATGGCGACGAGGTCCGGTTCGGTGGATCCGGGGCTGGTGCTGCACGTCATGCGAACGGCGCCGATGTCGGTCGAAGAGATGGAAGACACGCTGTACCACCGTTCCGGTCTCGCCGGGATGAGCGGGACGAACGGCGACCTTCGTGCCGTGCTGGCCCGGGAAGCGACCGGGAATCCCGACGCGGCGTCGGCTGTCGCCGTCTACCTGCACCGGATCCGCCGTGAGATCGGCGCGATGGCGGTGAGTCTCGACCGGATCGACGCCGTCGTGTTCACCGGCGGGGTCACCGAACATCAACCGGAGCTGATCGCGCGACTGGCCGGTGGACTGGGCGTTCTCGGGATCTCCGTCGATCCGGCTCGTTGTCTCGGTGACGGCGACCGCTTGATCAGCCCGGACGACGCGCCGGTGGCCGTCTTCGCCATGGAGACGGGTGAGGACGTCGAACTGGCGCGGGACGCCGAATCGGTTCTCTCGGTGGAACACGTATAGGCGAGCGCTTCAGTCCGTGAAGGCCTCCTTGAGGGACCTAGGGTCCCTCAAGGAGGCCTTCACGGACCGCACAACGGATCAGGAGGCCGTCGGGCTGAAGCGATGAACCGCCTGTGCCGACACCAGCACCACAGGACACGTCGCGTGCCGGACGCAGGCCGTGGAAACACTGCCGAAGACGAGTCTCCCGACCGCGCTCTTCGTGCCCGTGCCCAGTACGAGCAGGTCTGCCTCGCGCGCCGCCGCCAGCAGTTCCGACGTCGGATTCCCCTGCCGCAGCGAGGTCTTCACCTCGACGTCCGCGTGAAGCTCGTCCCGGATCCGTGCGACGGTGTCGTCGAGCGAATAGTTCTTCCGTACCGGGACCCTGCCGTGCGGCTGGAGGGCGAACGACGTGCCGGGAAGGAGTTCTTCCCGAGGCAGGACCAGAAGGACCTCCACCTCGTCACCGACGGCGGCGGCTTCGGTGATGGCCCATCGGATCGCTTCCTCGCTCTCGGCCGAGCCGTCGGCTCCCACGAGAAGGCGGCGGGTGTTGTCCGGATTCGTGTTCATGGTCGATTCCTTTGCGCGGATGGCCCGGCACGGAGAAGGTCCTGCCAGGTGATGACACCGACCACACGGCCGTGTTCGAGGACCGGGACGGATCGGAGCCGGCGCTCCAGCATCTTCGCCGTCAGTTCGGTCAGGTCGGCGTCGGGATGGGCACCGGCGGCCGGCCGTCGCATCAGCGCGCTCACCTTGGTGTGCCCGCTCAGCATGACCCCGCTGTCCGGTTCGCCGCCGGGGAGGTAACGCGCCCGGAGCAGATCCTCTTCGACCAGCAGGCCGAGCAGTTCGCCGGTGTCGCTGACGACCGGCAGCGAGGTTATTCCCTTGCCGGTCAGCACGGCGATCGCCTCGCCGATCGTGGCCGAGGGCGTCACCGCGATGACCGGGGTGGTCATGACATCACGTACTCGCATGAAAGCCAGTGTCGATCCGGTGGGCGGGCCGGGAATACGGCTGGAGGTCCTGCCCGGGCGGGACCGTCGCCTCTCCTGCCGGGCGGCTCGCCGAACGATGCTGGCGACGACACGTTCACGGCGAGCCACAGCGGAGGTCCAGGTCATGAACACGTCGTCTCGCTGGTCGCGAGCCTGGCACACGGTCCATCCCGGGCGGAACCCGCTCGCTCGCCGCGAAGATCGCATCGAGGCGTTCACGGTGCTTCTCGCGATCGCCATGGTGGTCCTTGCCCTGCCGGTCGCCGCGGCGGTGGCTTCCGGTGTCTTCGCGGCCCGCGCCGAACAAGCCGCGGCGGAACAGGCCACCAGATATCGCGCGGAAGCGACCCTGCTCGAAGACGGCGCGCCCATCGCCATCGCGGGCCGGTCGGGGGTCGTCCACGACACCTCGCCCGCCGAGGCCACGTGGGTCACGCGTGAAGGGGACAGCCGGGTCGGCGAGGTCCAAGCGACGCGGGGGAGCCGGGCCGGCGCGAAGGTCCCGGTCTGGCTCGACGGGGCCGGGAACCCTGTCGCGGTGCCGTTCACCGTTTCCGACGCACGCCTCCTTGGTGTCGGGACGGGAGTGGGTCTTTGGCTCGCCTTCATCGTGATCGTGCTGGCCGGGTACGGGTGCGTACGGGTCCTGCTCGACAGGGCCCGATCGGCGCGGTGGCAAGAGGAATGGCGCGAGTTCGCGTCCCACTAGCGGTGCCGAAGGTCCCTGTGCGCCGGGCCCACGGCCACTGCCACGTCCCTTCTCCACGCGAGACGCTGAGATCGTCGAAAGGCAGGTGCAGCACGATGGTCCTCACTCGTTCACAGGTTGTCGTGGACGCGCTGCGCGCCGCTGTGCGCGCGCCGTCACCGCACAACACCCAGCCGTGGATCTTCGAGCTGACACCGGACACGATCGACGTCGTGCTCGACGAAAGCCGGGTACTCGGCGCGTGCGATCCGGAAGCGCGTGAGGCGCGGCTCGCCTGTGGTGCGGCGTTGCTGAACCTGCGGCTCGCCATCGCCGCGGCCGGCCGGGGCAGCGAAGTCGAGCTCGCGCCCGAACGGGGAAGGGTCTCCTTGCTGGCACGGGTGACACTCGGCCCTCGTCACCGTCCCACCGTGACCGAACGACGTCTCGCCGCCGCGATTCCCCGGCGTTACAGCAACCGCCGCCCCTTCACGGACGAGCCGGTGCCACTCCGCGTGCGAACGGCCGTGCGCGAGGCGGCCCGTGACGAGGGGGCACGTCTGGTCCTGCTGGACGAAGCCGGTCTGCTGGAGGCGACCGCGGGGCTCATCCGCCGCGCCGACCACCTCCAAGGCCTGGACGCCGCCTTCCGGCGAGAAATCCGGGCATGGACCCGGCAAACCGCCGAGGACGACGGCGTTCCCGCCTACGCCGGCGGGCCTCGTTCGGCGGGCGGGTTGCTCCCGGGGCGGTACGTCAACGAGGACGGCGCTCCCCGGGTCTTCGAGCAGGACCCGTTGGTCGCGGTGCTGACCATGCCGAACGACGCGCCGGTCTCCCAGGTCCGCGCCGGATGCGCGATGCAGCGGGTCCTGCTCACCGCGACGGACGCCGGGCTGAGCGCTTCCTTCTACTCCCAGCCGATCGAGATCACCGCGGTGCGCGCCGAACTGCATGACCTGCTCGGCGGCGCCGGTCATCCCCAGACCATCTTCAGGCTCGGTTACGGCTATCCGGGTGTGAAGACGCCACGCCGCCCGATCGAAGCGGTCGCTCGCGACAGGCGGGAGGCGGAGCGGCCATGACGACTTCCCTCACCGGAATCCCCGCGCACGTCTGGTCGACGGAGGAGAAGCGGATCCTCGTGGCCGCCGCGCGCCAAGCGCCGAAGCGATGGATCGACGACCCCTGGACGCTGTCGGTCCACGAGGACTCGCTCGACCTGTACGAACGCCTCGCGAACAAGCATTGGCTGCGGGACCGGGGTGGCCGTGCGCGGCTGATCCTCTGCGGGGCCGTGCTGGCGAATCTCGAATGCGCGATCCGGGTGCTGGGCTGGGCGCCGCTTACGGATCTGACCTCCGACGTCTTCGCCCTGGACCGGGTCGCCAGGCTCAAATCGCGGTGCCGGGTCCGGCCCGTGGCGGCCGATTTCGCCCGTTTCGCCGCCCTGTCCGGGCGAGAGACCAGGACGGCTCCGTCTTCACCGGCGTCGTGGGGGCGCGAGGTCGCCGAGGCGAATGAGGGCGAGGGCATCCGGGTCCGGGTGCTCATGCCGCCTCACGTCCGTGACCTGCCCAAGGTGGGCGGGAAGATCGCCAGGAAAGCGGCCCCGGACGACTCGTGGGTCGCGTTCCTCGTCGTCACCGCGACGGAAACACGAAGACAGCTTGTCCGCGCCGGCGTGGTCGCACAGCGGTTGTTGCTCGCGTCCACCGAACACGGCTTGGTTGGCACCGCGTTCACCGAGCCTTTCGACGCTCCCGCGGTCCGCGGGACGCTCGCCGGCATCGACGGCGTGCCCGGATTCCCCCAAGCGGTGGTCGTGGTCGAAGAACCTCGGAAAACACCGGCACAGAAGGGAAGAACGTCATGACGGACAGTGCGACGGAGAACCGGATCGTCGTCGGCATGGACGGTTCGGCTGGTTCCGCCGCGGCGGTGCGCTGGGCAGCCGACCAAGCGGTCAGGCAGGGTGCCGCCTTGCAGGTGGTCAACGTGTGGATCCACGATTCGATGCTGGACGACGCGTCGGCCGGCCGGACCGTGGCGGAGGCGAGAGACGTCCATTCGAAGGCGCTGGAAGCCGCGACCTCCAAAGTCCTCGATACCCACGAAGGGCTCGATATCACCTATGACGTCCCCCAGGGCGATCCCGGTGAAACGCTGGTCGAGCGTTCGAAGGGCGCCGCGATGCTCGTGCTGGGCAGCCACGGCACGGGCAAACTCCGTGAATTGCTGGTCGGCTCGGTGTGCAAGACGGCACTGCGGCACGCGACCTGCCCGGTCGTGGTGATCCCGCCGCCCGCTTCGGCGCCGGAAGGCAGGCTCGGCCGGTTGCTGAACTCCGTTGCCTACGAGCCCGGCCCGATCCTCTGAGCGAAGCCGGACACAGGAGAAAGTCATGAAAGCGCGGCCTGAGATCGTCACCGTGATCAAGCGGCTCCTCTGCTTCACGCGAAATCCGCTCATCCGGTGGTCGGACCGGCTCGAAGCCGCGCTGATGATCGGCGCCGTCCTGCTGGCACTGCTGGCGATCCCGTTCGCCGCGGCGGTGGGATCCGGGGCTTACGCCGAAGGAAAGGGGCGTGCGGCGGAGCAGGCGGCGAACCGTCAGGAGACGACCGCCGTGCTGCTCGCCGACGCCCCGCCCGTACACGTGCGCCTCGACGGTGTGCCGCTGGACGAGAAGGCCGAGGCCGTCGCCCGCTGGACCGTACCCGGCGGACTGATCCGTGAAGGCGTGGTGACCGTCGATGCCGGGACGGCGACCGGAAACGAGGTGCGGATCTGGCTCGACGCGAGCGGGCGTCCCGTCGAGGCACCCGTCACCGACGACGACGCCCTGAGTCAGGGCATCGGTGTCGGCACGGGGCTGTGGCTGGGATGGGTAACCCTGGTCGCGACGGTTTTCCTGGCCTGCCGGGCGGCGCTCGGCCGCAGCCGTGCCGCCGAGTGGGCGCGGGAATGGCGGCGGGTGGCCCAGGACCGGCCGGCTGCCTGAGAGGGGCGACGATGAGAATCCTGCTGACAGAGGCCGAGTTCGACGGGGCCCGTGAGGTCGCGGCGGCGTTGCGGGACCTGGGTTGCCGGGTCAGCCCGTGCCATGTCCGGTCGGGAGTGTGCCGAGCTCTCGCACCCGGCGGTACCTGCCTGCTGGACGAGGACGACCGGCCGGATCTCACCGTCGACGTCCGCGGCACCGAGCCCGGCCTGACCCCACGCGAATTCGGTGTGGTGTGCGCGCTCCGGGCGAGGGTCCCGATCGTGATGACCACGGCGGGGGACGCGGGTGGCCCCGTCGTTCCACCGGGTTTCGAACACCGTGTCACGGCTTGCCCGCCGGACGATCTCTTCGACGCGTGCAGGGGCTTCCTGCGCACACGAGCTTGACCGAGAACGATCACAAGGAGGCTCCGATGCGTGCTTCGGAGATCATGACCAGCCCGGCGGTTGCGACCACACCCTCGACACCTCTTCGCGAGGCGGTGGCCGTGCTGGCCGAGAAGGGATTCGCCGGCCTTCCGGTCGTCGACCACGAAGGCAGGGTGCTGGGGACATTCACCGAATTCGACGCCTTGCGGGGAATCCGGGCAGGCGGTGACGGGATGACGGTCGGCGCGTTGATGTCCACGCCGGTGGAGGTGATTTCGCCGTCCACCGCGGTCGCGGAGATCGGCAGGCGGATGCTGGCCGACCGGCTGCGCTGCCTGCCGGTCGTCGAGGAGGGGGTCCTGGTCGGTGTGGTCAGCAGGCGTGACCTGCTCCGCCCGCTCGTCCGGCCCGACGACGCGATCGCCGCGCAGGTGCACAGCCTGATCAGTGACTACGCCGGACATCGTCCGAAGTGGACTGTCGAGGTCGACGGCGGTTACGTGAACATCGCCGGTGAGTTCCGGGACGAAGCCGAACGGCGGGTGCTCGACGCCCTCGCCCGGACGGTGCCCGGCGTGGTCGCGGTCGTACTGGCCACCCGGAATCCGGCGGCGACATGACGACCGGGACGAGTGCCCTGCTGGCGGACGGCGACATGGTCACCGTCCGCCGCTTGCGTGCGGAGGATTACGAAGCGGTCCTGGACCTGCATCGGCGGCTGGGCGAGCGTGACCGCTACCTGCGCTTCTTCACCGCCCATCCGGGGAAACTGGACGTGCTGAGCCGGTCGGCCATCGACGGCCCGTGTATCGGAGCCTTCCGCGGAGAGGACCTCATCGGGATCGCGCACTATCGCCGGCGGTCGACGGGCGAGACGGCCGAGGTGGCCCTGGTCGTCGACCGCGTGGTCCAGGCGCACGGGGTCGGCACCCTGCTGCTCGAACACCTCGTGTCCTTGGCTTTCGCGCAGGGGATCCGCCGGTTCGTCGCGCTCGTGCTCGCGGAGAACACCCGGATGATCCAGGTTTTCTCCGATCTCGGGCTGCCATGCGTCATCGGCAGGGGAGGGCCGGAGCTCGATGTCGAGATCGAACTCGGCGAGCCTCACCGGTACCTCGAGCGGCTCGAGGAGCGGGAACGGCTCGCCGACGTGGCGAGTCTTCGCACGGTGCTCACCCCGGCCTCGGTGGCCGTCGTGGGGGCGGGCAGACGTGACGACTCGGTGGGCAGGGCGATTCTGCGTAACCTCCTCGCCGCCGGCTACACCGGTGTCGCGCACGCGGTGAACCCGAACGCCACGGAGATACTCGGCGTTCCTTGCGTACCCTCGGTGTCTTCTTTGGATGACGCGGTCGAACTGGCGGTGATCTGTGTACCCGCGGAGTCGGTTCCCGACGTGGTCGAAGACTGCGGGCGGGCCGGTGTGCGGTCGATAGTGCTCGTAACCGCGGGGCTGACCGCGACACCGATGGAAGATCGTGTCCGCGAAGTCGTCGCCGGATACGGGATCCGGCTGGTCGGTCCCAACTGCTTCGGCGTGGTCAACACGGCCCCGGCGACCCGCCTCGACACGACTTTCGCTCGCCGTGTCGCCCGCAGAGGGCGGATCGGGGTCGTGACGCAGTCCGGCGGTTTCGGGATCGCGCTGATGGACGCCCTCTCCGAGCTGGGCCTCGGTCTGTCCACTTTGGTCTCCACCGGCGACAAATACGACGTGAGCGGCAACGATCTCCTGCGTTGGTGGCGCGGCGACGCGGAAACCGACATCGCCGTGCTGTACCTGGAATCCTTCGGCAACCCGAGAAAGTTCAGCAGGCTCGCACGCGCTCTCGCCAGGGAGAAGCCGGTCGTGGCCATCCGCGGGGCCGCCGTCGCGGCGGCACAGCGCGCCGCGGCCGCGCACACGGCCGCACGAGCGGTCCCGGCCGCCACCAAGCTCGCGTTGTTCGGGCAGGCGGGTGTGATCGTCGTCGACACGGTGACCGAAGTCCTCGGATTGCTCGCCGCGCTGTCCTGGCAGCCGCTGCCGTCGGGGGCACGGGTGGCCGTCGTGAGCAACGCCGGCGGCGCCGCCGTCCTGGGCGCGGAGGCCTGTGTTCGCAACGGCCTGCTCCTGCCCGAGCTGGGCCGGAAGACTCAGGAAGCGCTCCGGCTGCTCTTGCCCGGGCACGCGAGCGTGGGCAACCCGCTCGACACGAGCGCCGCGGTCACGGCCGAGACCTTCGCTTCGTGTGTGACCGAGGTACTGGCGGACGAAGGGGTGGACGCGGTGATCGCCGCCGGCGTGCCCACCGGTGTCGGCGATCCGCTGGCCCGTCTGGGCGCGCGATCGGAGAGCAAGACCGTGCTCGCCGTACGACTGGGGCAGGTGGAGTCGGTCGCCGCGGCCGGCGGAATTCCGTGCTACGGCGATGTCGAGGAGGCCGCGGCCGTCATGGCGAAGCTGGCCGAACGAGCCAAGTGGCTCCAGACCGGGGAAGGAGTGACACCCGATCTCACCGGTATCGATCTCGCGACGGCGACCCGCCTGGTGGGCGAGTATCTCTCCGCGCATCCGGGCGGTGGGTGGATGCCTCGGAAGGACAGTGAGGACCTGCTCGCTTGTTTCGGGATCCGGGTGACCCGGCGCCGATTCGGTGATCGCGAGCTGTTGGTGCGTGGCCAGGCCGACGACGTGTTCGGTCCGGTGGTGGTGCTGGGACTCGGTGGTATCGACGGAGCCCTGCTCGACGACAGGTCCACCGGCCTGGGACCGCTCGGCACCGACGGCGCCGAGGCGCTCATCGACGGTCTGCGCGCGAGCAAGGCGTTGTTCGGCGGGAACAGTGCTCTCGATCGATCCGCGCTCTCGGATCTGCTCCTGCGGACGGACCGGATCATGGAACTGGTGCCGGAGGTCGTCGACGTCGACCTCGACCCGGTCCTCGTGTCGGCCGAAGGAGCCAACGCGGGCGCCGTCAGGGTCCTTGTCCGGCGACGGCCATGGACGGATNACCGTCCTTACCACTCACGAGCCCCACCACGGTCCGCCGCTGGACACAGCCCTCCCCGCGATCACATCGGCGGGCCGGACGTGCGTGCGGACGCTCACCGGAGCCAGTGATTGCTGTCCACAAAGGACAGGCGTGCCCAGCGCTCTCCCAGGCCCCAGGTGTGCCCGGCGGCCGTCGCGGCGAGCGCGATGAGCACGAGGGCGTAGATCAGGTGGTAGTCGATGATCGGGTTCGTCGACATGGTCGGCTTTCCGGCGCCGTTCGTCCGGGCGGGCGGCCATTCCGCGACCCACATCAGCAGCATCATCACGGTGCCGGTGATGGCGGAGATCCGCATCCCCACTCCCAAAGTGACGGCGAGGCCGATGCCGAGCAGGCCCACCATGAACAACCAGTCCGCCCACCAGGTGCCACCCCAGGAGCGCAGCGTCTCGGCGAACGGGCCGACATCGACCCGGCTCAAGAAGCCTTTCGTCGGCGAGCCGCCGTTGACCCAGGCGTTGCCGGACGTGGTGGCGTAACCGAGACCGAAGGTCTTGTCGACGAACGCCCACAGGAACAGCAGGCCGGTGGCGATGCGGAGCACGGCCAGGCTCTTGGCGCCTGCCGGCCATCCATCATGGACTTCCGGGTGCTGAACGGGGACGTTCCGCCGGTGCCCGCTTTCGGTGGTGGCCATGGAATCCTCCTCTGTTCGGCTCTTCGTGGTCGATTCGAGTCTGTTACGAGATCGCGCGCGCCTCTGGGGTCGAAAGGCCCGGGTACGCGAGGCCATCGTCATGGGCGGCGGCGAGACTCGCGCGGCAGGCGCGAATCGGCTGCCGGGTCGACCGCGACGGAGAGCGCGATGGGTCCGGCAGGTGGATCCCGAGCACAGGGCGAAGGTTCCGCCGCTCAGATGCCGAGGGAAGCGGGACGGATGACGTCGTCGTCCCAGACGAAGTCCAGCCGGTTCCGGACCTCGACCACACCGGGGACCTCTTTCGCGAGCGAGCCCGCGCGTTCGACGGCGCCGCGGTTGTCGAGCCTGCCGAGAAGCGTCACCACACCGTCGGTGACCGTGACGGACGCCTGTCCCGGCGTCACCCGAAGAGCGCCGGTGAGTACGTCGCGTTCGATCTCGCCACGGATCTCCTGATCGGCGCGCCGGAACGAGGACAGCAGGTCTCGGCGCGACACGACACCGACGAGTTTCGCGTCCTCGACGACGAACAGCCGCCGGACGTCCTTCTTGGCCAGCCGGACGGCCGCGGCGGCGAGGGAGGCGCCCGCGTCGACCGTCACGACGGGTGCGGTCATCAGATCCTTGGCGAGCAAGGCCTTCGCTTTGCGCGACTCGTCCCTGGCGTGGTGACCGGCGAGCAAGGCAGGCCGGGGACTGCGGAACCGGGCAAGGAGATCCGCCTCGGAGACCACACCGACCGGCGCTCCGGAGTCGTCGACGACGGGCACCGCGCTGATCCGCTGCCTCGCCATCAGTGCGGCGATCCGCTTGTAGCCGGTGTCCGGCGCCACCGCGATCGGATCGGTGGTCATGACCTCGGAAACAGTGGTGCACATGGGGCGCTCCTTCGGTTTCAGGATTTCGCGGTGCGGGCGATCAGCACCGGGCAGGCGGCGTGATGGATCAGGCTTTGCCCGGTCGAGCCGAGCAAGAGGCCACGGAACCCGCCACGGCCCCGGCTGCCGACGACCACCAGCTGGGCCTTGACGCTCCAGCGCAGCAGTTCCTGGCGGGGTTCGTCGTGCACGACGACCTGGTGCACTTCGACGTCGGGACAGCCCTCGCGGTACTTCGACACCTGCTGGGTGAGCATCCGTTGAGCGGACTCCGTGAAGGCACCCCAGCCGTAGTTGCCCTCGGGAGCGCCGAAGGAGCGGAAAGCCGAGACGTCCTCCCAGGCGTGCACCGCGACCAGATCCGCTCGCCGGACGCATGCCTCGTCGAAGGCGGCGGCGATCGCGACCTCGGCGCCGGGGCTTCCGTCGACGCCGACCACGACGGGTCGTTTCCACGAATCGGGCAGGTCCCAGGTGTGGCCCCGTACCGACACCACGGGACAGCGCGCGTGCCCGGCGAGGGCGGTCGTCACCGATCCTCCGAACAGCGCGGTGAAGCGGCTGTGCTCGGTCGAACCCAGGACGATCAGCCGGGCGGTGTCGGAAGCCTTGATCAGCGCGGGTGCCGCGGAATCATCGGACAGGTGGGTCCTGACAGCAGGGCCGTGGGCGTGTCCGACCGTCTCCGCCGCTTCGCGGAGAATCGTCTCCCCATGGTTCTTGATCTTGCGCAGGAATTCCTCGGTCGGCGGCACGCTGCCCAGGTAGTAGTCGGGGATCCCCAGCGCGTGCCACAGTTCTAGGGAGGTCTCGTGCCGGTCGGCGGCCTGCATACCCCAGGTGGCGGCGGCACGTGCGCCGGTGGATCCGTCGGCGCCGACCACGATCGGCCCGGTCGGCCGGAGAGTTCGGTTCATCATCGGCTCTTTCCGCTCGCTACCGCCCTACGCGGCCAAAGCTAAGCGGGTGGACGCGCGTGGTCCGGTGCCGTTGGTCCCGGATTCGCGGGACCTCGGGTGCGCCTCTGGTCACTGGTGCGCGGACGCGCGGAGCTGTGCACTCGATCGATGACGATCCTCATCGCAGGCGGAGGACTCAGTGGTCTCAGCCTCGTGGCACATCTGGTGGCACGACCGGAACCACTGGGGCCGATCGTCGTCGTGGACGACGGCCGCCGGCCACTCGCGACCGTCGGCTGGGCGTCGTGGTCCGCCGAGCCGGGACTTCTCGACGAGGCGGTGTCGCGCACCTTCGACCGGTTACGCGTGCACGCGGCAGGCCGTAGCCGGATCGTCGGCCTCGGCCGATACAAGTACCGCTTCGTCCGTGGCGATGATCTGGCGGCGGCGGTCACCAAGTCGGCCGAGAGACACGGTGATGTCGTCTTCCGTCCCGGGCGGATCACCGAGATCCGTCAGGCTGGCGAGGGCGCGGAAGCCGTCGTGGACGGTGAATCCCTGCGTGCCGACTGGGTGTTCGACAGTGTTCTCCGGCCCGGTCCGGCCCAGGTGGACGGCTGGCTGATCTTCCGCGGCTGGCACGTGTGTACGGCCGGCCCGGCGTTCGACTCGGCCGTGCCCACCTTCTTCGACTTCCGCACCTCCCAGGGCCGCGCCGCGAGCTTCGTCTACGTGTTGCCGAGGGGACCTCAAGAAGCGCTGGTCGAGCACACCTCCTTCGCGCCGCCACATTCACAGGGCGTGCCGCGTCCGAAGGAGCAGCGGAGTGCTTTGCGCGAGTACCTCTCCACGGTTCTCGGCTTACGGGATTACACGGTCACCCGTGAGGAGTCCGCTTCCCTGCCGCTCTTCGCTTCGGCCGTCGACCGCAGATGCGGCTCGATCCTCGCCATCGGGACCAAAGCCGGCCTGGTGAAGGCGTCGACCGGATACGCGTTCCACCGCATCCAAGCCGACAGTGCCGCGATCGCGAGATCCTTGGCGGTTCGCGGTCATCCTTTCGACCTGCCGAGACCCAAACCGCGGCATCTGTTGTTCGACGCCACGCTCCTCGATGTCGTGGCCCGGGAACCGGCTCAGCTCGAACGGGTCTTCGCGGCGTTGTTCGACAGGTCCTCGGCCGAGCCGGTACTGCGCTTCCTCGACGAGGAAAGCTCCCTCGCGCAGGAGGCGAAGCTGTTCGTGCGCTTGCCGCCGTCGTTGTACTCCGTGGTGGGCCGGAGGCATCATCGATGAAGTTCCCCTTCGCAGGCTATCGGCGTTCTTGGCTACGAGGTGACTTGCTGGCCGGAGTGACGGTCGCGGCATATCTGGTGCCGCAGGTGATGGCGTACGCGGAGGTCGCGGGGCTGCCCCCGGAGGCCGGCCTGTGGGCGGTGATCGGGCCCTTGGCGGTCTATGCGCTGCTGGGTTCGTCGAAGCTGCTTTCGGTGGGCCCGGAGTCGACGACCGCCTTGATGACGGCCGTCGCGCTCGGTCCGCTCGCCGCAGGAGATCCCGGCCGCTACGGAGCGCTCGCGGCCGTGCTCGCGCTCTTGGTCGGGGGCCTGTGCCTGCTGGCGGGCTCGGCCAGGCTCGGTGTGCTGGCGGATCTGCTGTCGAAACCGGTACTGACCGGCTACCTGGCCGGGATCGCGGTGCTGATGATCGTGAGCCAGCTGGGCAAGCTGACCGGTGTCCCGGTCACGGGCGACGGAATGGTCGCGGAGTTCCGCTCGTTCTTCTCGGAAATCGGGCACCTGCACTGGCCGACCTTGCTTCTCGGTGGCTTCGTGCTGGCCTGCCTGCTTGCGTTTCAGCGGTGGCTTCCACGATTTCCCGGACCGTTGGCCGCCATGCTGGTGGCTGCGGCCGTCGTCACCGGTTTTTCCCTGACGGAGAAGGGAATCCGAGTGATCGGGCCGGTCCCGGATTCGCCGCCGGTGCCCGGCGTCCCGGCGTTGAACGGCGCCGATCTCGCCACCCTGCTGCTGCCCGCGGTGGGGATCGCGCTGGTCGGTTTCTCCGACAACGTCCTGACCGCCCGCGCCTTCGCGGGCAGGTACGGAGAGCAGGTCGATTCCAACCGCGAGCTGCGTGCGCTGGCCGCGTCGAATCTTTCTTCGGGACTTCTCCACGGGTTCCCTGTCAGCTCGAGTGCCAGCCGGACCGCCCTGGCTTCCGCGATGGGTGCCCGGACCCAGCTGTACTCCCTCACCGCGCTCGTGACGGTCGTGCTGACCGTTCTCTTCGCGGGACCGTTGCTGGCCGGCTTCCCCAAGGCGGCGCTGGCGGCGATAGTCGTCTACGCGGCGTTGAAGCTGATCGATCCCCGGGAATTCCGGCGGATCGCGCGGTTCCGCCGCAGCGAGCTCGTCCTGGCGATCTCGACCTTGCTCGCCGTCGTCGGACTGGGCGTACTGTACGGCGTGCTGGCCGCCGTCGGCTTGTCCGTTTTGGACCTCCTGCGCAGGCTGGCGCGGCCGCACGGCGCGGTGCTCGGCTTCGTTCCGGGCGTGCCCGGGATGCACGACGTCGGTGACTATCCCGACGCGACGACCGAACCGGGCCTCGTGATCTATCGGTACGACGCGCCTTTGTGCTTCGCCAACGCCGACGACTTCCGGCGGCGAGCCCTCGCCGCCCTTGACGGTGAGAAGCAGGTCGAGTGGTTCGTCCTCAACGCCGAAGCCAATGTCGAACTCGACATCACGGCGGCCGACGCCTTGCGCGGGATCTGCGAGGAGCTGCGACGACGCGGGATCACGTTCGCGCTCGCCAGAGTGAAACAGGAGCTACGCGAAGACCTCGAGGCCGCCGGCCTTCTCCGGCTCATCGGTTCCCGCTCGCTGTACCCGACGCTGCCCAGCGTGGTCGACGCGTTCCGTCAGAGGAGGAAGGCACATGCCTGACCCGGATGAGGGGATGTGGTCCGACGGCGAGGTCGAGGTCCTGGCACGGGCCGTCATCCGCGCGCCGTCGATGCACCACATCCAGCCGTGGTCGCTGGCACTGCCCGGCCAGCGCGCGGAACTGAGTGAACGGACCGACCTCTCCCCGTCCCGGCATGACCCCACCGGTCGCGACCGGCTCATCTCCTGCGGAGCGGCGCTGGAGAACCTCGTGCTGGCCGTCCGGGCGCTGGGGTGGGCCGCCGAGGTGGAGATGCCCTGGGAGCGGGGCCCACTGGTCGCCGTGGTGACCGCCTCCGGCCGCGAACCGCCGTCCGATCGTGAGTTGCACGCGTACGCCGCTATTTCCCGCAGGCGGAGTCACCGCCGTCCTTTCGCCGCGATTCCGGTCGCCTCGTCGATGCTCTCGCCGGTCATCGGACGGTTGCCTCACGGAGTCCGTTGCCGGGTCCTGCGGCCCGGGGAGAAGGGCATCCTCGCGACATTGCTGGGACAGGGTTCTGGAACGATTCAGGACGATGATGGCTCACAGTGGGAGCCTGAGGACTGTGCAGGCGATCAGCGCTCCGGACCGGTCTGGCATACCGGCCGGATCCCGGACGTCAGGACCCTCGCGCGCAGGCTGGAGGCGGAGACGATCGTCATCTTCTGCACGAAGGACGACGATCGTGCCCGCCATGTCCAGGCCGGTGTGGCGATGCAGCGGTCGTGGCTCGCCGCCGTCGACGGAGGGCTGGTGGCGTCGGTGCTGACCCGGCTGCTGCACGAGGAAGCGGTCCGCGAGCGGATGACCGCGGACTTGACCTTGCCGGGACGCCCGCTGTTCATCATGCGGTTCGGGTACCCGGACGGACCAGTTCGGTGCGCCGCGTACCGCCGACCCGGTGAGATGGTGCGCCATACGGAAGATGATCACCGCTTCTGAGTGCCTGGCGCCTTGGCAGGAACGGCCGGTGGTGAAACGCTGGAGTGGTCAGGGCGACCGCGGTTCGCCACCTTGCCGATCCGGGAGGAACAGCCGAATGCCATCGGAGCCGGACAAGGCCGACGAAGTGCCTCCGAGTGCGGCGGTCCTGACCGGATTGCGTCTCGACGAGCTGCTGCACGAGGTCCAAGAGCGGCTGTCGGAGATCGTCAAGACACGGGACCGGCTCCAGGGCCTGCTCGACGCGGTGCTGGCCGTGGCCACCGGCCTGGAGCTCGATTCGACCCTGCAGAGGATCGTGCAGGCGGCGGTCGAACTGGTCGATGCCCGGTACGGCGCACTCGGCGTGCTCGGCGACGAAGACGGGCTCTCGGAGTTCGTCTACGAGGGCATCGATGCGGAAACCCGGTCTCATATGGGCCATTTGCCCGAAGGCCGGGGTCTGCTCGGCCTGCTCATCGCGGAACCTCAGCCCGTCCGGGTACCGGATCTGACCCTGCACCCGGCCTCGGTCGGGTTTCCGGCGAACCATCCGCCCATGCACAGCTTCCTTGGCGTCCCGGTCCGCGTCCGGGACGAGGTTTTCGGCAACCTGTACATGACGGAGAAACGGAGTGCCGCCGAATTCACCGCCGACGACGAGGTCGTTCTGCAGGCACTCGCCGCGGCCGCCGGCGTCGCCATCGACAACGCCCGGTTGTTCGAACGGTCACGGACACGGGAACGGTGGCTCGAAGCGGTCGCGGAGGTCAACGGTGAACTCCTCGGAGGCGCGTCGGTCGCCGACACGCTGAACCTGATCGCGGCCAGGGTCCGTGAGCTCTCCGCGGCCGACCAGGTGTTGATCCTGCTCGCCGGGGACACCGGACAACCGATGACCGTGAGCGTTGTCGCGGGGGAGCGGATGACCGCCGTCGCGGGTGCGTCGATGGCGGGCGGGCATCCGGTCATCGACGAGGTGCTCGATTCCGGCCAGCCCAGTCTCGTCCCGGACTTGGGCGCGCTTTCCCAAGGGCAGGCCGAGCCGGCTTTCGACGGCCTCGGCCCGGCCGCCGTGATCCCGTTGAACAGCGCTTCCGGTGTCGGCGGGGTTCTCGTCGCGGGGAGGGACAAAGGTTCCCCGCAGTACAAGGCCGATCAGGTCCCCATGCTTTCGTCGTTCGCAGACCAGGCTGCGGTCGCGCTCGAATTCGGCGAGAAGCAGCGCAACCAGCGGCTTCTGGACGTGCTCGCCGATCGGGACAGGATCGCCCAGGACCTGCACGACCACGTCATCCAGCGGATGTTCGCCACCGGCATGAGCCTGCAGAGCATCGTGCCCCGGGTACCCGACACCTTCGCCCGTGACAGGGTGGCGCAGGCGGTGGAACAACTGGATCGCACGGTCCGCGAGATCAGGACCTCCATCTTCGATCTGCACACGTCGGGTTCGGACGCCTCGACGAGCCTGCGCCGCCGTCTCCTGGACGCGATCACGGAGCTGACGACCGAGAGCACGGTCACCCCCTCGGTCCGGATCGCCGGCGCCGTCGACACGCTCGTGCCGCAGACCTTGCACGAACACGCCGAAGCGGTGATCCGTGAGACGCTGAGCAACGCCGTCCGTCATTCCGGGGCTGACGAGATCACCATCAGTGTCGAGGCGGATCGTGAGCTGGTCATCGAGGTCTGCGACGACGGCATCGGTATCCCGCGAACGGGCAGGCGCAGCGGACTGGCGAATCTCACCGAGCGGGCCGAGCGCTGTGGCGGGGAAACGGAGTTCGGGGACCGTGAGGGCGGTGGCGCACGAGTGCTCTGGCGGGTCCCGCTGAATCACTGATCGCCGAACAGCGGAGGTACCGCGGCGCGTTTGAGCTCGGTCGCGAGTACCGCGGCCTGGGTCCGGCGCTGGATACCCAGCTTCGCCAGGATCCGGGAGACGTAGTTCTTCACGGTCTTTTCGGCGAGGAACATCCGCTCGCCGATCTCGCGGTTGGTCAGGCCCTCGCCGATCAGGTCGAAAACGGTGCGTTCCTGCTCGGACAGGGCGGCGGTCGGATCATTCTGGTCGCGTTCGCGCCGGATGCGGTTCATCAGCGCGGCGGTGGTCCGGCTGTCGAGCAGCGAGCCGCCACCCGCGATGGTGCGGATCGCCGACACCAGGTCGTTGCCGAGTACCTGCTTGAGGACGAACCCCGACGCCCCGGCCATGATGGCGGTGAAGAGCGCCTCGTCGTCGGCGTACGAGGTGAGCATCAGACACCGTAGATCCGGCTGGGTGGAGAGCAGATCCCGGCAGAGTTCGATACCGGTCCCGTCGGGGAGGCGCACGTCGAGCACGGCGATGTCAGCTTCGCTTTTCGGGATGCGGGCGAGAGCTTCGGAGACGGACGCGGCTTCGCCGGCGATCTCGATGTCGGATTCGTTCCCGAGCAGATCCGCCAGCCCTCGCCGAACGATCTCGTGGTCGTCCACGAGGAACACCTTGGTCGCCATCTCTTCCCTCCTGCTGCCGGGGTCCCGGCTGCTTCATCGACGGTACCCGCGTACTTCGGTGGATACAGCCACCTAGACGTCCCAACGGCAGGGGACCTTGGGCCCTGGTGTCGCGGCCGTGTGTTCCTGCCGGGTATTTGGTCCCGGCGATCGGAGCCGTCGGTACCTGCTTCCTCCGCGCGAGGCCGGTGCACTGTGGAACTCGATCGAGTGACGACTGAGGATGGGGACCATGGCGAACGGGTGGACGAGGGCGGAGACCGAGGTATTGGCGAGGACGTTGCTGCGGGCGCCCTCCGTGCACAACATCCAGCCGTGGCGGCTCGAGTTCGACGGCGACCGCCTTCTCCTGCGTGAGCGTCGTGAACTGGAACTGCGCGAGCACGACGCTCAAGGCCGTGACCGGCTCATCTCGTGCGGTGCCGCCCTCGCCAATGTGGAGCTGGCGGTCCGGGTTCTCGGCTATGACCTGACCACGCGCGTGTTCCCTGAGCCCGGTGCGCCGGACATCGTCGCCGCGATCGAAACCACGGGGCGCTCGTCACCGTCCGACGTCGACCTGCACCGGTACTCGGCGATCGCCCGGCGAGGCAGCTACCGCCATCCCTTCTCCGCCCGGCGAATCTCCCGGGAGAAGATCGGGGACCTGATCGCCGCCTCGGCCGGAAGCGGGGTCGAGGCCAGGCTGATCCACGACGAGCTGGAACTCTCCCGGATCGCGGATCTGCTCGAATTCGCCGCCGAGGCGTATCAGCACGATCTGGCATACCAGCGTGAGCTGGCGCTGTGGACGATCCGCGACGAGCGCTACCACCGTCACGGTGTCGGCTTGGCCGCGAGCGCGCTTCCCGCCGGATCGCTTCCGTGGGCCGGGCTGGTCCGCACGGCCACGGCCGTTCCCGACCACCGGGTCCTCCAGCGGCGGCTCGCGGGGGAGACCTTGCTCGTGTTCCTCACCCTCGACGACGGCAAGCACGACCATCTGCGCGCGGGACACGCGCTGCAGGACACGTGGCTCGACGCGGTCGACGACGGCCTGGCCGGTTCGGTGCTGACTCAGCCGTTGCATCTGCCCGAAGTCCGCTCCGGGCTGATCGAAGACCTGGAACTCCCCGGGTTTCCGCAGGCCATCATGCGGTTCGGATACCCCACCGGGCTGGTGCCCCCGAGCCCCCGTCGTGCCGTCGACGAAGTCCTGGGCAACGGCTTCTGAGCCTTCACGAGAAAGGCGTCATCGTGACCGTCGCGCTGACCTTCCATGGCGGAGCCGGTACCGTGACCGGCAGCAAATACCTGGTGGAAAGCCCCGGGTCCCGTGTGCTGGTCGACTGCGGGCTCTTCCAGGGGCTCGCCGATCTGCGCCGCCGCAACTGGGTGCCTCTGCCGCGCGCGCTGACCGAAGTCGACGCAGTGGTGATCACCCACGCCCACCTGGACCACTGCGGGTACCTGCCCGTTTTGGTGCGGTCCGGCTGGCGCGGACCCGTTTACGCCACACCGGGCACCGCTGCCCTGGTCCCCATCGTGCTCGAGGACAGTGCGCACCTCATGACCGAGGAGGCCGCCCACGCCAACAAGTACGGCTGGTCGAAACACCGTCCCGCCTTGCCCCTCTATGACGCGAAGGACGCGCGAAAAGCCATCGGCCTTCTCGAGGAACTCGAATACGGCGCCGAGACGGCGGTGGGCAAAGACGTGACACTGCGCTTCGGCCAGGCCGGTCACATCCTCGGATCCGCGTGGGCGCACCTGCGCACCGACGGCCGTGATGTCGTGTTCAGCGGCGACCTCGGCCGTCCGGTCCACAGTCTCCTGCGTCCACCGTCACCGAGACCTCCGTGCGACGCACTGGTGCTCGAATCGACCTACGGTTCCCGTGCCCACCATGACACCGGCGCCATGGACCGGCTCGGTGAAGTCATCAGGCGAACGTCCGGACGCGGCGGCAGTGTCCTCATTCCGGCGTTCGCCGTCGACCGGACCGAAGTGGTCCTGGCCGCACTCGCGAAACTGATGCGGTCAGACACCATCCCCGACCTGCCGGTGTACGTCGACAGCCCGATGGCCTTGGCGGCGCTGCGGGTGTACCGCGCGGCGTTCCGTGACCACTGGCCGGAAATCCGGCCTGAACTCGCCGGTCACGATCCGCTGACGCCGCGCTCCCTGACCGAACTGCGGACCGTGGAGGAATCAATGCGCCTCAACACGCCGAGGATGCCCTCGATCATCATCTCCGCGTCGGGGATGGCGAGCGGTGGCCGCGTTCTGCACCACCTGGAACACCTGCTGCCCGACCACCGGCACACCGTGCTCATCGTCGGCTACGCCGCCGCCGGTACCCGCGCCCGCGCTCTCGCCGACGGAGCCAGGCAGATCAAGATCCACGGCCGGTACACGACCGTTCGCGCCGAGGTCGTCCAGCTCGACGCCTTCAGCGCGCACGCCGACGCGGACGAGCTGCTGCGGTGGGCCACCGCGGGATCCCCGCCGAAGACCACCTATTTCGTGCACGGCGAGCCCGAGGGTTCGGAGGCGGCCGCCGAACGGCTCCGTGCCGAACACGACTGGCAAGCCGTCGTTCCCCGCGATCGGGAACGAGTGCTGATCTGATGACCGGGACAGACATCGACCCCGCGAACGCGAAGCCGGTGCTCGTCGGTGTGGACGGCTCCCGGGCGGCGCTCGCGGCGGTGGAGTGGGCGGCCGAGGAGGCGGTACGGCGTCAGGTCGGCCTGGATGTTCTCTGGGTGTCCGGACCGGGCTTGGAGCGTGTCATCCCGTTCGGGAAGCGTTGCCTCCACGAGGCGTCGATGGCCGCTTCGCGGGTGGCATCCGGATTGCCCCGGCGCTGTGTCGCCGAACCCGGCGACGCGGCCGAGACACTGATCCAGCGCTCGGCGGCCAGCGCGCTGGTCACGGTGGGTGCCAGCGGCCATGGCCAGGCCTTCCTCGGCGGTGTCGTCAGAGCCGTCGCCGCTCGTGCGGCCGCACCGGTGGTCATCGTCCACGCGGGAGCCCCGGCGTCGGGCAAGATCGTGGCCGGGGTCGACGATTCCCCCTCGGGTGACGCGGCGTTGGCGTTCGCCGCGGAGTGCGCCGACCTGCGCGACCGTCCGCTGATGCCGGTCCGGGTCTGGTACGACCATGAGGCCGAAGCCGGTGCGGCGAGGTTGCTCGACGCTCGTGTGCGGGCCACCGCGGACGCCTGGCCGAAGATCGAAATCCGGCCCCGGCTGGTCCGGAACCGTGACCGGGCCGCCGGACTGCTCGGAGAGGGGGACGACGCCGGGCTCATCGTGATCGGTTCTCACGGACGGCGTCTCCGCAGCCGTCCGATCCTGGGAATCACGAGTCACGAAGTACTGGAGCGCGCGCGATGCCCGGTCGCGGTCATCCCCGCGACGTACCCGTCACCGTGATGATCACGCTCGGTGCCGGACGCTGATCCTGTCCCGCAAAACCGACGCCACGTGTTCGGGTGTCGTGGTGACCACCGGGATTCCGGTGGCCAGTTCCAGACCGGCGGCGATCTCGAGCCGGGGCAGGATCCGTATCGACCAGGAAAGGAACGCCGCCTGCTCCCACCCGGTCGGCGCGGTCTCCACGACGAGGTTGTACGCCGGATCGCCGAGCTCCTCGTCGAGGGCGTGAAGCACCCGCCGCAACGCCCGCGCCACGTCGGCGAGCTCCGTGCCCGGCACCACGGCGAAGTCGGCGCGGGCAATGCGAGGGACGATGTGTGTTTCGAAGGCCGTGACGGGAGCGAAGGGGGCCAGAGCGACGCAGTGCGGGCTGACGAGCACGACGCGGGTCCCCATCTCCAAGGCGATGTCGAGCTGGTCGTCCGAGTACCGGCGCTCACCGCCGCGGTGGTAGTCACGCGACAGTTCGAGCCCCCGCCGTGCCGACGTCGACAGCACCGGCAGACCCACGAGCTGAGAATGCGGGTGCGGACGGGAGCAACCGGCCTGAGCACCGTGGTTGCGGAAGATGACCACCTGCGCGGAGTTCTTGCGCAGCGCGAGGTGCCGCCATTGCCATGCCCGCAGCACGGCCTCGGCCTCCGTGTCGGTCGCGGTACGGAAATCCCAGTCATGGCGGGGTGACTCGATGATCACCTCGTGCCGGTCGGACAGCGGATGGCGATTGGGAACCGACCGCACTCGCCACCCGTCCCGATCCGGATCGTGCAGCCGCCAGGTCTCCGGCGGTGTGTCTTCACCCGGGCCCGGGCAGAAAGGACAGAGCCCTTCCGTGCCGTGCGGCCGGCCGGCGCGTCCGGGTGCGAGCACCGTCCAGTCGCCACTGAGCGGATCCTGTCGCAGTTCCCCGCCGTGCCACCGTTGTTTCGTCATCGGTTCGCCTCCCTTCTGGACCGGGCGAAGATCTCCCGGCACCGCCGCGAACAGAACCGGAACGTCTGCCCGTCGAGTTCGGTGGTCTGCGCACGGTCGGCGGTGTAGGTGGCCATTCCGCACACCGGGTCACGATGGTCGCCGGCGGTGGTGAGATCGGCCGGGGCGATACCGCGGCCGATGCCTTTGACAAGGGTCAGTTCGTCCAGGAGCAACCGGGGAAGGAGGAAATGTCTTCGAACGCGTTCCTTGCCGGACATCCCCAGCGCCGCCGCACCCGCGGGATCGGTGAGCAGGGTGCCGATCGCGTCGGCGCACCCCGCGATCGAATCGACGAGCAGGCCGCCCGCGTCGTCCGCCATCTGGAGTGGGATTCCGCCGGTCGCTCCCGCCACGACCGGAGTGCCCTTCCAAAGCGCTTCGGAGACCACGAGGCCGAAGCCTTCGCGAATCGACTTCTGCACCATCACGGTCGAAACCCGCTGGAAGGCGTTCACTTCGACGTTGCCGACCCCGGTGAGATTGGTGAAGACATGAATGGCCGGATCGTGCTCGCTTTCCGCGCTGATGGCGCGGTACACCTCCCACGCCTCGGGATCGTCCAAGGCCATCGAACCGACGAGTGCCAGCTGCAGGCCCGGTACCCGCCGCCGCGCGATCCGGAACGCCTCGATGACGCCGAGCGGGTCCTTCCACGGGTCGAATCTGGAGACCTGGGTGATGAGCGGGCGACCGGGTTCGATACCGATCCAGTTGAGTACCGCGTATGCCGTGCGATCATCGAGTGACATGTTCTTGGGGCTCAAGGGGTCGATCGCCGGCGGGATGATGTCGACTCGTTCGGGAGCGAGATCCGGCGGGACGAACTGGGACATGGTGAAAACGGTCGCGTCGTAGCCGGAGATGAAGGTCTTGAGGTAATCCCACGCGTCGGCGGAAGGAGCCGAAGTGTCGATATGGCAGCGCCAGATCCACGACGCGCCGCCTTTGCCCGTGAAGGACAGGACGGCGGACGGCTGGGGATCGTGCACGAAGACGAAGTCGTACCCGCCGAATCGGGGATCAGAGCGCAGCTCACCGGCGTTCATCTCGGCGGTACGCTCGTAGACGTCCTGATCTTCTCGGGTGATCGGCTTCCTGGACTCGCCCTGGAGCGCGTTGTGCAGCTTCTTGGTGACCGTGAAGAACGGCGGATTCCCGCCGATGATCTTCCACGTGGTCGTGATGCCGAGATCGTTGTACAGCGGCACGGCGGAACGCAGGAGTTCGGAAACCCCGCCGCCATAAGGTGTGGCGCTCAGATGCAGGACCCGTGCGCCCCGCAGCTCACGCGCGGTATCCAGCAGGGGGTCCATGATCTGGTCCGGCACGACGGACCGGTACGACTCGATCGACAGTTCGCCGACATCCACCGTCTGGAGCATGGCTAGCCCCGTGACAGCAGGAAGCCGGTCGCCGAGTCCATTGTGGTCAATGCGCCGTAGTCGCTTTCCTCGATCCTCGTCCCGAGGTCGAGGGAAAGCCGCTCCACGAAGGTCAAGAAGTCCAAGGAGTCGAGCTCGAGCGCCGTTCGAAGGTTCTCCCCGGGATCGAGGGACGCCAATTCGGGTTCGGTGGCGAACCCCCTCAAGGCCGAGCGGATCGCCGCGTGCACCCGTTCTTCGGTGAGTGGCCTGGTCATAGTTCCTCCGGTTTCCGCAACAACGTGGTGATCGCTTTGAGGAACCTGGCACCGGTCGCGCCGTCGGTCGCTCGATGGTCGGCGGAGAGCGTCGCGGTGACGAGGGTGCGTGCGGCGACCTGATCGTCGACCACCCACGGCCGCCGTCCGATCGCACCGAAACCGGCGAGCGCCACCTGTGGAGGGTGGATGACACCGTGCACCGATTCCACGCCGTTGTCCCCGAGATCGGTGACCGTGAGGGTCGCGGTCGTCAATTCCGCCGCACGCAGCGAACCGGACCGCGCCCTGGCCACCAGGTCGCGCAGTCGCCGCATCAGCTCCGGCAGGGCGAGCCGGTCGGCTCCGGCGATCGCGGGTGCGACGAGACCGCCTCCGCGCAATGCGACGGCGACACCGAGATGAACTTCGCCGGAGGGCCGGAACGCTTCGTCGACCCAGTGGCCGTTGAGCTCGGGC
The DNA here is from genome assembly GCF_000342005.1 of Amycolatopsis decaplanina DSM 44594. Taxonomy (GTDB): domain Bacteria; phylum Actinomycetota; class Actinomycetes; order Mycobacteriales; family Pseudonocardiaceae; genus Amycolatopsis; species Amycolatopsis decaplanina. Next base: position 173,020 of record NZ_AOHO01000068.1, on the reverse strand, counting down.
ACCCGGGCGGCGGCGACGGCGGTGGCCTTGAGCAGCAAGGCGGCCGGGACGATCCGCTCGGGCACGGGGACCCTGAGATTGTGCTCACGCAGCCAGCCGACGGCCGGTTCCAGATCGATCGTCGTCGAGAGGTAGTAATGCGGGATCTCCCGTTTGGAGCGGGCCATGAGGCCGGCGATCGCCTGACGCAGTGCCGCCGGGTCGGCCGTGTGCCCGAGCTCGCCGGCCGCGGGGATGTCACGAGCGTGAAGGACGCCGTCGTGCGTGCTGGGCACCAGGGATTCCAGGGCGACACCGCGGTCTCCGGCGAGCCGCCGGGCGTAGGGCGAGACCGCGATCCGCCGGGCACCGGCCACCGTCCGGCGACGGGCCGGCCGGGCGCGTTCGACATCGGCCCTGGTCACCCGGCCGCCGCGACCGGTGCCGTGGACCACGCTCAGGTCGACACCGACCTGTGACGCGAAGGCGCGGGCGGGAGGACTCGCGAGCTCGGTCGGGGCTTTCTCCCGCGGTCCGGTCCGCCGCGCGGGTGGCCGCGGTGTGACGGGCGGTCCGGGCGCCGGTCCGGCGGAGGAAAGGCGTGCCAGCGGAGTCCCGACCGGGACCGTCGTCCCCGGTGGTACGAGGATCTCTTCGACGGTCCCTGACGAGAAGCACTCCACCTCGATCGCCGCCTTGGCGGTGTCGACGACGGCGACGATGTCACCGCGGTGCACCGTGTCTCCTGGCGCCACCAGCCATTCGATGACCGTGCCGGAGTCCATGTCCGCGCCCAGCGAAGGCATCAGGAAGTCCGTCATGTCAGCACATCGCCCGTTTCGCCGCCGCGACGACGCCGGCGGTCTGGGGAAGTGCTGCCTCTTCGAGTTGCTTCGCGTAGGGAATCGGCACCTCGGCGGTGCACACTCGCTCGATCGGTGCGTCCAACTCGTAGAGCGCCTTCTCCGCGACCCGGGCCGCGATCTCCGCGGACAGGCTTCCGCTGCGCCAGCCTTCGTCGACGATGACCAGCCGGTGGGTCCGGGCGAGGGAGGAAAGGATGGCGGATTCGTCGAGCGGCCGGAGAACCCGCAGATCGATCACTTCGGCGTCGACGCCCTGGGTCGCGAGCTCGTCCGCCGCGGCCAGCGCGGTGCGCAGGGTGCCGCCGTAAGCGGTGATCGTGAGGTCCTTGCCGCTTCGCCGGAGGGCCGCGTGGTCGATGTCGACCGCTCCCGCGTCTTCGGCGAGGTCGTCCGGCACGTTGTACAGCGAGCCGTGCTCGAACAGCAGCACGGGGTCCGGGTCGCGTAGTGCGGTCAGCAGCATTCCCCTCGCGTCTTCCACCGTCGCCGGGGTGATCACCTTGAGGCCGGGTATGTGCGCGTACCACCCTTCGAGACTGTGCGAATGCTGGGCGGCGAGCTGACGGCCGGCGCCGGTGGTCATCCGGATCACGAGCGGGACGTTGAGCGCCCCGCCGGACATGTGCAGGAGGGTGGCCGCGTTGTTCATGATCTGATCGAGGGCGAGCAGGCTGAAATTGACGGTCATGATCTCGACGATCGGACGCATTCCACCGAGTGCGGCACCGATACCCGCCCCGACGAACGCCGACTCGGACAAGGGGGTGTCACGGATCCGTTCAGGCCCGAATTCCTCCAGCAAGCCGAGACTGACGCCGAAGCAGCCGCCATACCGGCCGACGTCTTCGCCCATGAGGAACACCCGGTCGTCTTCTTTGAGCGCCTCGCGGATGCCCTCCCGCAAGGCCTCGCGATAGGTCGTCTTCGTCATGATCGCTCCGAATACACGAACCGGGTCAGGTCTTCGACGGGTTCGAGAGGCCCCGCTTCCGCGGCGGTGATCGCTTCCGTGATCTCGTCGGCCACTTCGGATTCGAGCTTGGCCAGCTCACGGTCGGTCAGTTCGTCGTCGTCCCGCATCAGCGTGGTCATCCGGTCGATCGGGTCCCGCTGTTTCCACCGCTCGACCTCGGATTTGTCCCGATAGCGTTCCGGGTCGTACATGGAATGGGCTCGGAAGCGATAAGTGCGCAGTTCGAGGAAGCTCGGCCCGGAACCGTTCCGGATGCTCTCCAGCGCGTGTTCGGCGGCCTCGGCGACCGCGACCGCGTCCATGCCGTCCACCGGCCAGGAAGGCATCCCGTAGGAGGCTGCTCTGACGGCGAGATCCGTTTCGGCCTGCGCGTATTCGATCGCGGTGCCCATCGCGTACAGGTTGTTCTCGCAACAGAACAGGATCGGTAACCGCCACAGGGCGGCGAGGTTCAGGCATTCGTGGAATTCGCCCTCCGCGACCGCGCCGTCGCCGAACAGGCAGACGGTGGCCTGTGGCCTGGAGCGCATCCGGTCCGCGAGTGCCAGGCCCACGGCCACCGGCAATCCGCCGGCGACGATGGCGTTGCCGCCGTAGAACCGGCGCCCGGCGTCGAACAGATGCATCGATCCACCACGGCCGCCGCTGCATCCGGTGGTCCGCCCGTACATCTCGGCGAGCACGGCCGCCATGGGGAGCCCCCGCGCCAGCGCGTGTCCGTGTTCGCGATAGGTGGACACCACCTGATCCTCGGCCGTGACGGCCCGCATGATGCCCGCGGCGACGGCCTCTTCGCCGATGTAGAGGTGCATGAACCCGCGGATGGTGCCCGCGCTGTACAGCTCGACACAGCGTTCTTCGAATCGCCTGATCCGGATCATCCGGCGGAGAAGTGCGAGCCTCTTTTCCGCGCGTGCGGTCCTTGCCGTACGTCGTCCGCTCATCCGGAAACCTCCAAAGTGGACACGTCGCCCTCCGGCAGGCCGAGTTCGCGCGCTTTGAGCAGCCGGCGCATGACCTTGCCGCTCCGGGTGTGCGGGAGGTGAGGATCGAAGACGATCTCCTTGGGAGCCACCGCGCCGAGCGCCTTGCGGGCGAACACGAGGAGTTCGAGACGCTGTTCTTCCGTGGGCTCGTAGCCCGGTTTGAGCGTGACGTAGGCCTTGACCAGCTCGCCGGCCACCGGATCGGGTTTCCCGATCACTCCGGCCTCGGCCACCGCGGGATGGGCGAGAAGCGCGCTTTCCACTTCGAAAGGCCCGACGAGGTGTCCCGCGGATTCGATGACGTCGTCGGCCCGGCCGACGAACCAGTAGTAACCGTCGGCATCCCGGCGCGCGACGTCTCCGGTGAGGTACCACCCGTCGGCGAAGGCCTTCTCATACCGGGCGGGTTCGTTCCAGTAGGCGCGGAACTGCGAAGGCCAGCCGGGCCGGAGCGCGAGTTCGCCTTCGACTCCTGGTTCGGTGATCTCTCGGACATGTCCCGCCGTCACCGCGGCCCGGCCGTCGTCCCCGCGCCGGAGCAGGCCCGCGTCGACTCCCGGAAGCGGTCGTCCCATCGATCCGGGCCGGATCTCCTCGCCCGCGAAGTTGGCGATCATGATCGCGCCCGTCTCCGTCTGCCACCAGTTGTCGTGGATGGGCAGGCCCAGCGTGTCCCGTCCCCAGACCACGACCTCGGGGTTCAGCGGTTCTCCGACGCTCGCGATGAACCGCAGCGCGGAGAGGTCGAAACCCTTGGCGAGCTCGTCTCCTTCCCGCATCATCATGCGCAGCGCGGTCGGGGCGGTGTACCAGTTCGTGACGCGCCGCGAAGAAAGGACGTGGTACCAGCGTCGCGCGTCGAATTCACCCTCGTCGCTGACGAGTGTCGCGCCGAGGACGAGCGGAGCGATCACGCCGTAGGACATGCCCGTGACCCAGCCCGGGTCGGCGGTGCACCAGAACGTGTCGTCCTGGCGCAGGTCGAGGGCGTAGCGGGCGGTGACGAGGTGAGCGAGCACCGCGGCGTGCGCGTGCAGTGCGCCTTTCGGGGTGCCCGTGGTGCCGCTGGTGAAATGCAGCAGGGCCGGATCCTCCGGCGCGGTCGGGGCGATCTCGTAGCCGGTGCCCGCCGCCGCCATCGCCTCGCCCAGCGCGATGGTGCCGGGCTCGGCGTCGTTTCCGGTGAGCAAGACGTGCCGCAGCGACGGGAGTTCCGCGCGGAGTGGGCGTATTTTCCGACGATAGAGCTCGGGAGAGGTCACCAGGACGGAGCCTTCACCCAGCCGGATCCGCTGCAGGACGGGCTCCGGGCCGAACGCGGAGAACAACGGTGACAGGACGCAGCCCGCCTTGAGCGCGCCCAAGGTCGCGACATAGAGCTCCGGAACCCTGCCGAGCAGGGTGAAGACCCGCTCACCCCGGCCGACTCCCAGCCCGGCGAGCAGATTGGCGAATCTGTTCGTGAGCGCGGTGAGGCCGAGGTAGGAGAAGTCGTGGACTCGATCCAGCCGATCCAGCCAGCGCACCGCGGTCCGCTTGGTCACATGGCGGTCCAAAGCCTCGTAGGCGATGTTCAGCCCGCGTCCGCCCGGCAGCCCGGCGAGCGACTTGCCCGCGTCTTCCCAGGTGAAGTCCGCGCGGGCGTGTTCGTAGTCCCCGAGGTTCGATCCGGCGGTCGCCTGGGTGATGGGAGTCCACTTCACGACTGCCTCCTGGCCGATGTCACGAGGCCTGGTGTGGCCGCTCGACGGCGAGGGTCGCCGGATCGATGGGCCGCCTGCCCCAGGTGAGGTAGGCGAGAGGCCCGGCGAAATTGACGGCGATGATCAAGGCCCATCGCCGTTTGGAGCCCCGTATCTCGGTCGCCGGCCGGAGTGCCAGGTCGGTCCACGCGACCGCGGCGAGGGTGACTTGAATCCCGATGAGAAACCCGAGCACCCCGGGATTGGGCTTGTGGCAGGCACTGGACGGTTTGCGCATGGCATGCTCCCTCGGCTCCGAGTCCGTTCGAGAGTGGGGCAGCGGCCCGGGTGGCGGCGAGGGTCGTTGGTCCCTGCGAAGCGGACTGTTCGACCTCAACGCCACGTGGAGCAGCTGCCTACGCTGCTCTTATGGGTGAAGAGTCCGGCGCCACGCGAGTGAAGCTGGCCGATGGGCGTGTGGTCGGCGTCGCCAGAGTGACGCCCGGCGACGCCGAGGAACTCGGTGGTGCCATCTCCGGTGCGGACCGGGAAACGTTGTACCGCCGGTTCTGCGGCCCGCCGCCGCGGGTGACGCCACGGCTGCTGGCCTATCTGACCGAACTCGACTTCGACCGCAGGTACGCGCTCGTCGCTCGCGACGACTCGGGCCATGGAGTGGCGATCGCCCGGTACGAGGCGACGAGGGAGCCAGGCGTCGCGGAGATCGCGGTGGTGGTCGAACCCGGTTGGCGGCGTGTCGGATTGGCCACGGCCCTGGTGCATGAGCTCGCGAAAGCGGCTCTGAAGCACGGGTTCGACAAGTTCACCGCGACTTACCTGGCCGACAACAGACCCGTCTCCGACTTGCTCGACCTGGCGGGTGCCCGGCGTCAGATCGCGGCCGGCCTCGCGGACGCCCTGCTTCGCCTGAGCCCCGAACCGGAAGAAACGGAGGACGCACATGGCGACTCGCCCGAACCTGGCGGAACTCGGAGTGAACACGGGCAAGAAGACCAGGCTGAACCGAATCCTGAGGCAGTACGGCCTGGGTAACGGGACGGCCTTCTTCCTGCCGTACGACCAGGGGCTCGAACACGGACCGCGGGACTTCGCCCCCAATCCCGCGGCGAGCGACCCGCGTTACGTGGTCAAGCTCGCCGTCGAAGGCGGGTTCAACGGGATCGTCGTGCAGATCGGCCTCGCCGAGAAGTTCTACTGGGACTACGCGGGCGAGATACCACTGGTGCTCAAGCTGAACGGGAAGACGGACATCCCGCCCGACGCGCGGGCCCTGTCACCGGTCAACGCCTCCGTCGAAGACGCTGTCCGGCTCGGCGCGGACGCCGTCGGATACACCCTGTACGTCGGTACTCCCGCGCAGGAAGCGGATTTCGAGCAGTACCGGCGCGTGCGGGACGATGCCCACCGGCTCGGCATGCCACTGATCGTCTGGGCCTACCCACGTGGTGAGGCGATCGAAGCCAAGGGCGGCAAGGATTCCTTCTACGCGGTCGACTACGCCGCGCGGACCGCTTCCGAGCTCGGCGCGGACGTGGTCAAGGTGAACTTTCCGCATCCGGAGAAACGAACCGACGTCCCGGCGGCGTATGCGGAGGAGTTCACTTCGCAGCAAGCCATCGACGCCGTGGTCCGCTCCGCGAACCGGACTCTGGTGCTGGTCTCGGGCGGGACGAAGGCCGGGGACGAGGCGATGCTCGAGAAGGCGCGGGAATCGATGGAAGCCGGCGCGACCGGATTGATCTTCGGCCGGAACGTCTGGCAGCGGGAACACGACGAATCGCTGCGGTTCGTGGCGGCACTCAGGGAGATCCTGGCGAAGTACCCATCGGCCTGAGCGGCGCACCGTCGTGGGCCTCGTGAGTGGTAAGGAAGGTTATTGAGGGGTAAGGCAAACGTGGCGTGGTGCCGGGGCGTGTCGCGAAAGCCACTTTCGCGACGTTGACGTTGGCGGTGGCGGGGCTCGTGAGTGGTAAGGACGGTTAGAACCGTCCTTACCACTCACGAGGCTTGCCACCACACCATTCAGGGGGACTGCCCCGGATTCCTGGCTTGTACTCGGCTGATCTCCGCGAGAACCGCTTCCGTGACCGCCGGGACCGCGGCGTTCACGGCGGGGGTCAAACCAGGCCCGAAACCGACGTCGGTCACGTCGACGGCGAAGATCACCAACCGGCTCGGAAGCCGCCCCAGTACCTCGGCGAGTTCCACGGCTTCGGGAATCCCGAAGCCGTGAGAACTGGCGATCGGGCCGTGCTGAGGCAAGGTGGTCCGGTGCCAGCGGCCGTCCACACCGGAGACACGCCGCACGGCGTCGACGATGATCACGAGTTCCGCGCCCTCCCAGGTCTCCATGAGCCGTACGGTGTCCCCGTCGCTGATCGTGGCCTGGACACCGTGCCGGGCGACCGCGCGAGCCACGGCCGGACCGACACCGTCGTCACGCCGGAACTCGTTGCCGACTCCGATCACCAGTACGTTCATCGGTCTTCCCGAGTGAAATCGAGAAAGTGCGAGGAGCACGAAATGCACGGATCGTGATTGCGGATCGCCCGCTCGCAGAGCGAAACCAGGGCATGATCGTCGAGATCCGCGTGCTGTTCGACCAGCCTCGCCACATCGTGTTCGATCGCCGGCTGGTTCTGCGAGGTGGGCGGCACGATGTCCGCGGTCACGATCCGGCCGTCCGCGCCGAGTTGATACCGGTGGTACAACAGGCCTCGCGGCGCTTCGGTGATTCCGTGCCCGATCGCCTCCCGAGGCTCCACGTCGATGAACGGGGCGCGCGGTCGCTCGTAGCCCTCGATGATGCGTAGGGCTTCCTCGACCGCATAGACGACTTCGACGGCACGGACCACGATACTGCGGAACGGATCACGGCACCGCGGGCCGAGGCCGGCTTCCGCGGCGGCGTTCGCGGCCAGCGCGGAAAGCCGGTCGGAGTTCAGGCTGTAGCGGGCGAGCGGGCCGGTCAGGTACATCCGCCCGTCCAGCCGGGCGTGCAGCGCCGTCGAATACTGGACCTGCTGTTCGGTGACGTGGGTCTTGAACTCGCTCGCGGTGAACCTGAGTCCTGTGTCGGCCACCGGTTCACCTCGATCCAGCGGATAGCCTTCGCTGTCCCGCAGGGCGAGAAGGTCGTAGGGCACCTCGACGCCGGGGAAATCGAATTCCGCCGCCCATCGCACTGTCGCGAGCGCGTCGTCCAGCGCGCGCTTCAGCGTCTCTGTGAGCGCGCGCAGCTCGGCGGGCTCGGGCACCCGGTAGAACCCGCCCACCCTGACGTTGACCGGATGGATCGCGCGCCCGCCGATCGCCGTCATGATCAGGTTGCCCGCCTTCTTCAGTGCGAGTCCGCGTTCCAGCAGTCCCCGGTGCTCGCCCGCCATCGCGATGGCATCGGGGAAACCGAGGAAGTCCGGCGCGTGCAGAAGATAGATGTGCAACGCGTGGCTGGAGATCCATTCCCCGCAGTACAACAGCCGCCGCAGTGCGCGAAGCTCGTCCCCGACCTCCACACCGCAGGCGTCTTCGACGGCCCGGCACGAGCTGAGCTGATAGGCGACCGGGCAGATCCCGCACACCCGGGCGGTGATGTCCGGTGGTTCGCGGAAATCACGGCCGCGAAGGAAGGCTTCGAAGAACCTCGGAGGTTCGTAGATGATCAGCTCGACGCTCTCGACCCGCCCGTCGACGCTTCGCACGCGCAAGGAGCCTTCACCCTCCACTCTGGCAAGGCCTTCCACCCGGAGCGTTCGGTTCGCTCGATGTGTCATGACCACTCCGCGGCGGCGTTGAAGGTGGCGAACACCATTTGGAGTTCGTCGTCGCCCATTCCGCTCCGGCGTAGCAACGGGAGCAGTGCGGGCACGTTGGGCTGTTTCATCGGCCCGAAGCAGCCATAGCAGCCGCGGTTCACGGCGGGGCACAGCGCCCCGCAGCCCGTGTGGGTGACCGGTCCGAGGCAAGGTGTCCCGTGCGCGACGAGCACGCAGGTGAGTCCCCGGCGTTTGCAGTCGGTACAGACGCTCGTCTCCGGCAGATCGGGCTCGCGACCCGCGGCCAGCGCGGTGACGACCTCGAGCAGTTGACCTTTGTCGATGGGGCAGCCGCGGAGCTCGTAGTCGACCTCGACGTGGTCCGCGATCGCCGTCGACGTGGCCAGGGTTTCGATGTATTCGGGGCGCGCGTACACCACCGAACGGAATTCTTCGACGTCCGCGAAATTCCGGAGCGCCTGTATGCCACCCGAGGTCGCGCACGCGCCGATCACGACGAGGACGGTGGATCGTTCGCGGATCCGCTGGATCCGCTCGGCTTCGGCCGGGGTGGTCACCGATCCCTCGACGAACGAAATGTCGTACGGGCCCGGTTCGGAAACGCTGGTCATTTCGGTGAAATGGGCGAAGCGCACCTGCCGGGCGAGTGGTAGCAGCTCGTCTTCGCAGTCGAGGAGAGTCAGCTGACAGCCGTCGCACGAGGTGAACTTCCATACCGCGATGGAAAGCATCACAACTCCTTCACCATGAGCAAGGGCTCGGCGACGTGATAGCCGACGACCGGCCCGGTCCGGCACAGCAGCAGCGGGCCGAGCTGGCAGTGGCCGCACGACCCGATACCGCATTGCATGTTCCGCTCCAGGGAGACCTCGATCCGTTCGGCGGGCACCCCGCGGTCGAGCAGGGTGCGGGCGCAGAACCGCATCATCGGCTCGGGCCCGCACAACAGCGCGGTGGTGCGGTCGGGATCGAGGGGATGAACGGCGAGCGGTTCGGTCACGAAGCCGACACGACCGGTCCAGTGCCCGGCGGCCCGGTCCACGGTGAGCACCACGTCGGCACCGTCTCTTGTGGACAATTCGTCGAGTTCGCGCCGATACGGCAGGTCCGCCGGTGTTCGTGCCCCCGCGATCAGGACCAGGCGGCGGTCAGGCGACCGGGCAACCGTGTTCCTGATGACGGGCCGCAGCGGCGCGAGGCCGATGCCGCCCGCCACGACCAGGAGATCTTCGCGGCCGTCGGCACGCCATGGTGTGCCGAACGGACCACGCACTCCCAGCACTGTGCCGGTGCGGGCGTCGTGCAGGGCGCCGCTCACCGCGCCGACCGCGCGGATCGTGTGCACCAGCGTGCCGTCGCCGGGGATCGCGCTGACGGAGATGGGGACTTCCCCGACCCCTGGCGCGTACAGCATCGCGAACTGGCCGGGCAGGAATCCTGGCAACGACCGTCCGTCCGGGGCCAAGGTCAGCGTCACCACATCGCCCGTTTCCCGGACACGGCGGGACACGCGGTAGGGCAGGGGAAGCCAGTCGCCGGGCTTCACGCCGGGTTCCGGTACAGATCGAGCAGCCGGAGTCTGGTGGCCTGCAACCGAGTCGCCAGTGCTTCGAGAAGGGCCCGGGAGAAATGGAAGCCCAGCGCGTCATCGGACTCGATCAGCGCGCGCAGGCGTTCGGCGTCGAGCACCAGTGCACGGGTCGGGGCGGCGGTTTCCGCGCCGAAGTGCCAGCGGTACGGCGGTATGAGCCACGACCACCCGAGCGGCTCGCCCGGCCCGACGCTCTGCAGCGGTACCGATCCGCGAGCGCCGAGATGAGCGTCCACGACGATGTGGCCGGAGATGACCAGCCAGCACCGATCCGCGTCCCCGCCTTCGTCGAACAGCCGTGCGCCGGTCTCGTAGTCCTCGATCCTGCCGATGGCGATCACCGAAGAGCGCTGGACGTCCGAAAGGCGGTCGAGGATCGGCGAGGTCATCGCACGACCCCGTCCGCGAGCGCGGCGGCTTCCTCGGTGATGTCGATCCCCGCCGGGCACCACGCGATGCAGCGCCCGCAGCCCACGCAGCCGGAGGTGCCGAACTGGTCGTGCCAGGTACCGAGTTTGTGACTCATCCACTGCCGGTAACGAGCCGCCCCGGAGGTGCGTACCGCGCCGCCGTGGAGCACGGAGAAGTCGATTTCGAAGCACGACGCCCAGCGTTGTGACCGCTGGGCTCCGCCGTCGAGGTCATTCGTGTCCTCTGTGGACACACAGAAGCAGGTGGGGCAGACCATGGTGCAGTTACCGCAGGTGAAACAGCGCCCGGCCACCTCGGCCCACCGTGGGTGCTCGCGATTGGCCGCGAGGAGGGCACGAAGATCGGTGTCCGGCATCGCCCTGCCCATCCGCCTCGCCGCCCCTTCGACATCGGACCGAGCCTGGGCGAAGTCGCGTTCGCTCGCGGGCCGCCCTGGGAGCCGGTCAAGAAGCTCCGCACCCGCGTGGGTTCCCGCGACGGCGAAGAATCGATGCCCTTCTTCGTCGATCCGTTCGGTGAGGGCGAGATCGTAGCCACCCGAGGCCGAGGGGCCGCATCCCATGGAAGCGCAGAAGCAGACGCCGCCGGGTTCGGTGCACTCGGCGGCGACCACGAAAGGCATCGGCCCGCCGACGATCTGGCGGAGCTTCCCGATCGCGGCCAGGTCGCACGGCCTGACGCCGACGAAGGCATGATCGACCGGGTCCTCACGCACCGGACGGAAACCGTCGGGACCGCTGGTGACCAGGGCGCGGCGCGGGGGATGAAGGAACCGCTTCCACGACTGCGGCCCGGCGGAATGACCGAATACCGCGGTGTCCTCTCGCCGGTGCACCCGATAGTGACCGGGGCCGGCGTCCACACCCCAGCCGGACGGGAGATCGGCGGCCGAGGTCAGTTCATCGAGGCAGATCGCTCCGTCTCGCAGCACCGGGCCGATCACCGTTCGTCCGCTCGTTCTCAGCGCACCGATCAGGGCGTCGAGCCCGGCGAGATCCAGTACGGCGTTCACCGCGGTCACCTTCCAGCAGATCCGGGGGAGTTGTTCGCAGACGAGACGTCGACGACGCGGTCCGGCGTCCCACCGGTCATCGAGCCTCCAGGGTCGAGTCTCGGTAATAATCAGCGAGACTCCGGTGCGCCTGCTAGGGCAGAACGTCCCCCGCTCGTCGTTCGAACGACCCGTGGCACCCGGACCGCCGGAAGATCTATTGTGGACAGTCTGGGCCGAAGGTCCCGTCCCCCGGTTACGAACGCCGCTGCCCTTGGCATCCGTCTGTTCCTAACGTGCGATGCAGTTGCCGAAATCAAATGGGGTGAGCTGCCATGCCGGAGAATCCGGGACAAGGGGTCGTCGTCGGTGTCGATGGTTCGGAGTCCGCGATCAAGGCCGTCCGCTGGGCGGCGGATCAGGCACGACGCCGCCACGCGGAACTCACGCTGGTGCACGCGATCGACGACGAGTCGCTGAGTCATCCGAGGCCGATGCCGACGCGGGAAGATCTCGCGGGGATGATCAGGATGCGCGGACATCGTCTCCTGCGGAAGGCGCGCGATGCCGCCAGGGAGGTCGCTCCGGACGTCCACGTCTCGCTGGTCTTGCGGCACGGGCGCCCGGTGCAGGCGCTGAAGGACGCGGCCGGGAACGCGGGTCTGCTGGTGCTGGGGACCGAAGGGTTGCGGCCGCTGGGCCGGGTGCTGGTGGGGTCGGTGTCCATCGCGCTGGCGGCCAAGGCGGCGTGTCCGGTCGCGCTGATCCGCCCGCACGTCGCGGAGGACGAGGTACCGCACGAGGGCCCGGTCGTCGTCGGTGTCGACGGGACCCGGGCGAGCGAAGCCGCCCTCGCGTTGGCCTTCGAAGAGGCGTCTTGGCGGCGGACCGGGTTGGTCGCCTTGCATTGCTGGGACGACGCGTTCCTCTCGGCGGTGTTCGAGGAGACGCACTGGAGCCTGGACCGGGCCGACATCGAGGAGCGCGAGCACGAGGTGCTCGCCGAGCGGCTCGCGGGCTGGAAGGAGAAGTATCCCGACGTGCGGGTCGACCGGGTGGTCGTGCGGGGGCGCCCGGCCGACGAACTGCTCAAGTACGCCGATCGGGCACAGCTGCTGGTCGTGGGCAGTCGCGGCCGCGGCGGTGTCGCCGGGATGCTGCTCGGCTCGACCAGCCAAGCGGTGATGTCCTACGCGCTGTGCCCGGTGATCGTGGCCCGCGAAGCAGAGGACCGGTGACCGGTTCCGCCGTGGCCCGGGAAACGGCGGGCCTCACGGCTGCCGAAGCGGCGATCGCGCTGCACAGGGACGGGCCGAACACCTTGCCCGCCGCGAAACAGCGGAATCCGTTGCTGACGCTGGCCGGTCAGATGGTCCACTTCTTCGCGCTGATGCTGTGGGCGGCGGCGGGTCTGGCGTTGCTCGCCGGGATGCCGGCGCTGTCGATCGCGATCGCCGTGGTCGTGGTGCTCAACGGGGCTTTCTCGTTCGCGCAGGAGTATCGCGCGGACCGGGCCGCGGAACGGTTGCGGGATCTGCTGCCGGTGCGCGCGACGGTGCGCCGGGACGGGCGTGCGGTCATCGTGGACGCGGCGGATCTGGTCGTGGGCGACGTGGTCCTGCTCGAGGCGGGGGACCGGGTGTGCGCCGACGGCGAACTCGTCGAACGCGGCTCGCTCTCGGTGGACGAGTCGATGCTGACCGGCGAGAGCAGGCCCGTGCGGCCGGAGGTGGGCGGATCCGTCTTCGCCGGGACTTATGTCACCGAAGGGCACGGCGTCGCGATCGTGACGGCCACGGGCGCCCGCTCCCGCCTCGCCGGGATCTCCGCGGTGACCGCGAACGCCGTGCGGCCGCGGAGTCCTCTGGCCGCACAGTTACACCGCGTGGTGCGCATCGTGGCGCTGATCGCGGTCGCGGTCGGCTGTGTGTTCTTCGCCGCCGCCCTCGGTCTCGGACGCGCGGGAACGGAAAGCTTCCTGTTCGCGATCGGCGTGACGGTCGCGCTCGTCCCGGAGGGGCTGCTGCCGACCGTGACCCTGTCGCTGGCGAGGGCGGCGCAGAAGATGGCGGGCCGCAAGGCCCTGGTGCGCAGGCTCGAATCCGTGGAGACGCTGGGGGCGACCACGTTCATCTGCACCGACAAGACCGGCACGCTGACCCGCAACGAGATGTCCGTCGTCCGGGTGTGGACCCCGTCCGGCACCGTCGAGGTCGACGGTGCGGGGTACCGGCCGGTCGGTGAGCTGACCGGCTCTCCGGCGGCGGTGCGGGCGGCGGCGGCGCTCGCGGATTCCGCGGCGCGGTGCTCGCCGGACGCGCACGCCGTCGAGGAGGCGAACGGGTGGCGGCCGGTGGGCGATCCGATGGAGGTGGCGCTGCACGTCCTCGCGGCACGAGCCGGAGCCGCCGCTGCTCCGCCGCCACGGGAACGGCGGCCGTTCGATCCGCATCGGCGCCGGTCGTCGGTCGCGGACGTCGACGGCCTCCACGTCTCGGGCGCACCGGACACCGTACTGCCACTCTGCGGGGAGGTTTCCGGTGCGGACGAAGCCATCGCCACGTTCAGCCGGGCGGGACTGCGGGTGCTCGCGGTGGCGCACCACGCCAAACCGTCCACAACCGAGGAGCAAGGCGGGCTGACGCTGCTCGGCCTCGTCGGGCTGGAGGATCCGCCCCGGCCCGACGTCGGTGCCGCGATCGCGTCCTGCCGTCGCGCCGGGATCCGGCTGGCGATGGTGACCGGCGACCATCCGGGGACGGCCGCGGCCATCGCCGCGGAAGTCGGGCTGCTCGGACCGGACCGGCTCGTGCTGGAAGGCAAGGACCTGCCCGCCGACGACGACGAGCTCGGCGGGCTGCTCGACGTCGACGGTGTGGTGGTCGCCAGGGTCGCCCCGGAGGAGAAGCTCCGGATCGCGAAGGTGCTCCAGTCCCGCGGGCACGTCGTGGCGATGACCGGTGACGGCGTCAACGACGGGCCGGCCTTGCGCACGGCCGACATCGGTGTCGCCATGGGCGCGTCGGGCAGTGACGTCGCCAGGGAGGCGGCCGACCTGGTCCTCCTCGACGATCATTTCGGCACCATCGTGGCCGCCGTGGAATTCGGGCGCGCGACCTTCGTGAACATCCGGCGCTTTCTCACCTATCACCTGACCGACAACGTCGCCGAGCTCACGCCGTTCGTCGTGTGGGCGCTCGCGGGCGGGCAGATCCCGCTGGCCATCAGCGTCCTTCAGGTACTGGCGCTCGACATCGGCACCGATCTCCTCCCGGCGGTCGCGCTCGGCGCGGAGCCGCCGAACCGGCGCACGATGGAGGGGCCGGCGAAGGGTGGCTCCCTGATCGACGGCAAGCTGGTACGCCGCGCCTTCGGAGTGCTCGGCCCGGCCGAGGCGCTGGCGTCCATGGCGGCGTTCTTGGTGGTGCTCCTCGGCGGTGGGTGGTGGTTCGGCGAGGTTCCGGGCACCGCGCTGCTCGCGACGGCGTCCGGCACCGCCTTCGCCGCGATCGTGTTCGGCCAGCTCGCGAACGCCTTCGCCTGCCGGAGCGAGTCACGCTGGATCGGCCGGATCGGGTTGCGGGGAAACCCGCTGCTGTTGTTCGCGATCGTCTTCGAACTCGCGATGCTGGCGGTGTTCCTCCTGATGCCGCCCCTGCCTGGGCTTCTCGGCGGTACCGTGCCGAGCCCGCTCGGCTGGGTGCTGGCCTTCGCCACCGTTCCGGTCGTGTTGCTCGCGGACACCGTCCACAAGGCCGTCCGCGCCCGGTCGTGACCGGCGCGCGATCCTCGCCAAGGCCAAGACGTCGGCTTCGATGGCCTTGGCGAGGAAACCGGCGTCCGGTGCGCTCGCGAAGTCCAGCGTGATCCCGAAGTTGAGCTTGTCGCGATAGGAGAGCACGGCCACGCCGGTCCGCAGGCGCAAGGCGACCGGGACGTAGGGGTAGAGGTCCTCCACCTCGCGTCCGAGCGAGGTCAGCGGTGTCCGCGGGCCGGGGACGTTCGTGACGACCGAGACCACGTTGTGCTGCGGAAGGCCGGCGGCGAGCCGGACGGCCCACGCGACCGGTGCGAACGGGGCGGATGCCGCGACGCCGGTCAAAGCGGCGCCGGCTTCCGCCTCCTTGCTCGCCTTCAACGCGGCCGAGCGCCGATGAACGGCGACCAGCCTTCCCGCGGGATCGGGAACGTCGACGGGGAGCAGGGGCAGCATCAGCGAGACCTCGTTGCCGACGGTGTCGTGGCCTCCGCGGACGGAGACCGGCACGAGCGCGCGCATCGCGTTCGGAACCGGCTCCTCGCCTCGCCGCAGCAAAAGGGCGCGGAACGCGCCCGTGACGGCCGCGAGTGCCACGTCGTTCACCGTGACCTCGAAAGCACGGCAGATGCCGTGCACGTCGTCGAGAGAGGTATGCGCCACCTCGTAGCGCCGGTCCGGGCCGACGGGGCCGGAGAGCGACGACCGCGCCGCGGGGATGAGCGCGGAGGTGAACGCCCTCAAACCCGAGAGGGCATCCGCGATCTCGCGCACCGCCCGTGAAGGTGAGAGCGCCAGCCGTACGACCGCGCGAAGCTGTCGGGCGGGAGTCAGCAGGAGCCGGCGCGCGGCGTCCTTGAGCAGGTCCACGGTGCCGAGGTCGGGTGCCGGTCCGGCCGTAGCGGTGCCCGCGGCCGCGTCTGTGAAGAGGACTTTCAGCAGCTCGTTACCGGTGACGCCGTCCGCGACGCAGTGATGCAGTTTCGACAGCACCGCCCAGCGACCGCCGGAAAGCCCCTCCATGACCCAGAACTCCCACAGCGGATGATCCCGGTCGAGGCGTTCCCCCATCAGCAGGGCGACCAGTTCGCACAGCTCTCGCTCCCCGCCAGGGGCCGGAACGGCGACCCGGTGGAAGTGCCGGGCCGCGTCGAACCGGTCGTCGTCGACCCACACCGGGGGCCCCAGATCGAGCGGCACACGGTGGATCTTCTGCCGGTGGCGGGGGATCAGTGGCAGCCGGACGGTGATCGACCGGACGAAGTCCGCGTGCGACGGCGGCGGCCCCTCGAGCACCGCCACCGACGCGAGGGAAAGAGAGGCGTTGGAGTCCCCGTCTTCCAGCTCCAGGAACGCCGCGTCGAGCGGGCTCAGATGGTCCATCGGTGCCTCCTGGAGCGTTCAGGACGCGAGATCGCCGGCTTCGGTTTCGTGCCGGAGCGCGTCGAGGACGACGCTCCCGTCCACGGTCTCTCGGCTCATCAATTCGGCGGTCAGGAGATCCAGCGCCTTCCGATGTCCGCGCAGGGTACTGACGGCTCGGTCCTCGGCCGCGCGCAGCAGTCGCGCGACCTCCTGGTCGATCACCTGCTGCGTTCTTTCGGAGAAACCGCCGTGCCTGCGCTCAGCCGGGTCCTCGGCGAGGAACCGGACGTGAGCGGCCGGATAGGCGACCGGACCGAGCGCCGTGGACAAGCCGAACTCGGTCACCATCTTCACCGCCAGCGCGGTGGCGCCGGCGAGGTCGTCGGCCGCGCCGGTGGATCCCTGGCGGAACACCACCAGTTCCGCGGCGCGTCCGCCCAGCCGGACGGTCAGCAGATCGGTGAGGTAGGCCTCGCTGTAAAGGTGCCGTTCGGCTTCGGGGAGTTGCTCGGTGGCGCCCAGGGCCATCCCCGCCGGGAGGATGGTGACCTTCGCGACCGGGTCGGCGTGCTCGCACAGCGCCGCGATCAGCGCGTGACCGGATTCGTGCACGGCCACGGAGTGCCGCTCTTCGGGCAGCAGGGCGTTGGAGGTTTCGCGGCGGCCGAGCAGGACCCGGTCGCGGGCGGAGTCCAGATCGGCCGCCGTGATGGTCGTCCGCCCGGCGCGGACGGCGTTGATGGCTCCCTCGTTGACGAGGTTCGCGAGGTCCGCGCCGGAGAAACCAGGGGTGCCCCGGGCGACCCGCCGCAGATCGACGTCGGGGCCGAGGTGCTTGCCGTTCACGTGGACGGCGAGGATGGCCGCGCGTTCGTCCTGGTTCGGCAGCGGCACGGTGACCTGCCGGTCGAACCGGCCGGGTCGGAGCAGCGCGTGGTCGAGGGATTCCGGCCGGTTGGTGGCGGCGAGCACGACGATCCCGCTGCTCTGATCGAAACCGTCCATCTCGGCCAGAAGCTGATTCAGGGTCTGTTCGCGTTCGTCGTGCCCGCCCGTGACGCCGACGCCCCGGCGGCTCCCGACGGCGTCGATCTCGTCGATGAAGATGATGGACGGCGCCCGGTTCCTCGCCTCGGTGAACAGATCACGGACCCGCGAGGCGCCGACGCCGACGAACATCTCCACGAACTCGGAACCGGTGACCGACAGGAACGGCACACTGGCTTCGCCCGCCACGGCGCGGGCGAGCAGTGTCTTCCCGGTTCCCGGCGGTCCGACCATGATGACGCCGCGCGGCCCTTTCGCGCCCGCGGCCGCGTAGCGATCCGGGTCGCGGAGGAAGTCGATGATCTCACTGACCTCCTGCTTGACCCCTTCGTACCCCGCGACGTCCGCGAACCGGGTGGTGGGCCGCTGTGCCTCGATGATCTTCGCCTTCGACAGGCCGAAACCGCCCCCTCCGGCGAGGGAGCGCTGCGCTCCTTTGCCGATCCACATCAGGAAGCCCACCAGAAGGAGCAACGGCACCAGACTGCCCAGCAGGGAGAGCACGGCCGACGTGCCCCCTTGCGCACCGGTGACCTGGACGCCCTTCTCCTTCAGTTTCGGCAGCAACTGGTCATCGGTGAGGGCGACGGGAAGCTGCGTTGTGAAGGCGGTTCCGTCACGGAGGTTTCCCTTGATCGCCCCTTTGTCGTCGACGGTGACCTTCTCCACCTGGCCCGCGTCTACTTTGGACAGAAGTTCCGTGTAGCCGAAGGAGGGTGTCTCGGCGGTCAGCAGGTGCGGGAGGAAGAACAGGAGCAGCATCACCAGGAAGACCGCGGGGACAACCCAGCGACGCCATCCGGAGGGTTCGGGCGGGCTCGTGGGTGGGATCGGGTCGGAGGGCGGGCCGGGTTTGGCCGTCCGTGACATCGCTTGTCCCTTCGTGCGCGGGCCCGGTCACCCGCGGAGCGCGGCACGCCGTGCTTCGAACTCGTCCTTGTCGATTTCCCCACGGGCGAAACGTTCGTTCAGGATCCTGACCGCGTCGTCGTGACCGGTCGAGGTCTTGGTGGTGCGGCGCAACACGATCACCGCGACGGTGATGAGGCCGCCGACCAGGATGAGCACGGTGATCAGCATGAGCAGCATGCCGATCCAGCCGCCGTCGCCGTCGGAGTAGTGCCAGTAAGGCATGATCGCCCCTTTCGATTCAGTGGCTCTGGTAGCGCGCTTCGCCGGTCACCGGTGTCCCGAGCGGCGCGAGCACCTCGCCGAGATTCCGGCGTGGGGTCGCGGGCAAGGGGTCGGCGTTGACCGGCGCCCAACCGGTCCGCAGCACCATCTGCGGGAAGGTGCCGCCGGTGACCAGGTCGCGCACCTTCGTCCTGGTGTCCGCCACTTCCAGCGGTTCGGTGAGCGGAGAGGTGGCCAGGCCGAGGCTGGTCGCGGCGAGCAGCACCGCGCTGGTGGCCTCGCCCGCACGAAGCCGCGACATGGTGTCGTCGGAAGCCGTGCTCAGCACGAGCAACACGGTCTCGTCCGCTTCGCCGGCCGAGCCTTCGGGCTGGTCCAGCCGGGGGTCGGCGAACGCACGCGCGGGCAGGGCGCCGGGCGTGTCGTCCCGCACGGGTGCGTTCGCCGAAGGGACGCCGTCGGGAGCGGTGTGCCTGCCGCTCCAGGCGGCGAGTTCGGTCCGGTAAGCGGGGTCCGTCGCGTGGACCTCGGCGGCTTCGGAGATGGCGCGGGCGAGGTGGTACCGGGCGGCGTCGAGTGCGGGTCGCAGAATCGTGCCTTCGTCGCCCGCGTGCCGGGCGAGGTTCTCGAGGTGCCCGGCGGGCACGGTCCAGGAGCTGTGCCTGCGCCGGTCGGTCCGGCGCCGGGGGATGGCGGCGGCGAGCGCGATGTCCTCCTGGGTGGGTTCGTGCCGGTGCAGTTCGAGGGAAGCGAGGTGGTCCGGCTCGGCCGGGTTGGGCAACCGGTGCACCTCGGTATGCCAGCCCAAGGCCGCGAAGCCGACCCGGATGTGGTGCAGGGCCGCACCGCAGCTCAGGATGAGGTCCCGGCCGTCGGGATCGGTCCCGCTCAGCTTCCGGGTCCGGTCCGCGTAGAGGTGGACGGTGCGATCCCCGACGCGCCATTGCCAGGGCTGGGAGTTGTGCACGGAGGGAGCGCGGCCGGCCAGGGCCACCGCGGATTCGACGGTGAAGTCGTCGGGAAGGCCGTGGTCCATCGGAAACCTGCCTCTGCTCAACGGGTGAAGGGGCCACGTTCCATGGTTCTCCGGACGAGGTGGACGGTGGAGGGCCGGAGGGCCCGGTTCACCGGGCCGTTCGATTCTGTTCCCCCGCGCGGCCGCGCAGGATCGTCGAAAGGTCCGCTCCCGGCAAGGAGGCGTCCATGAGTTCGGCAGTCCGCGTCGAGGCCTCGCTCGATCCCGATCTGTCCCGCTGGCTGTGGCTGGTGAAATGGTTGCTCGCGATCCCGCACTATCTCGTGCTCGCGGTGCTGTGGCTCGCGTTCGTCCCGCTGACGGTGGTGGCGTTCTTCGCCATCCTGTTCACCGGCCGGTATCCGCGGGCGATCTTCGAGTTCGACGTCGGGGTGCTCCGCTGGACGTGGCGAGTGCAGTACTACACCTACGCGGCGCTGGGCACCGACCAATATCCGCCGTTCACCCTCGCCGACGACCCCGGCTATCCCGCCCGGCTCGAGATCGACTATCCGGAGCGGTTGTCCCGCGGTCTCGTGCTGGTGAAATGGTGGCTGCTCGCGCTCCCGCACTACCTTCTCGTCGGTCTCTTCGCCGGGGGCGGGCTGTGGCTGTGGAACACCTCGGACGACGGCTTCCGGTGGGGAGCGGGCGGACTGATCGGGATCCTGGTGCTCATCGCCGCCGTCATCCTGCTGGTGCGGGGCGAATATCCCAAGCCGATCTTCGACTTCGTACTCGGATTGGATCGGTGGGTCATCCGGGTGGGCGCGTACGCCGCTCTCATGACGGACGATTACCCGCCGTTCCGGCTGGATCCGGGCGGCACCGAGCCGGGTCCGCCCGCCGAGGGACCCGCGGAACCGGAGCGGAACCGTCCGGCCGGTGCCGGGTGGACATCCGGCCGCATCGTGTCGGTCGTGGCCGGTGTGGTGTTGGTCGTCCTGTCGACCGGTCTGCTCACCGGAGGTGGAACCTTACTGTGGCTGGATCGAGCCGTCCGTGACGACGACGGGTATCTGACGGTGTCGGGAACTTATCGCACCGACACCTACGCCCTGGTGAGTGAACGTGTTCGCTTCGCCGCCGCCGACGGTGTACCCGCCACGCGTGCCCTCGGTGACGTCCGCGTGCGTGTGACCGACCTCGGAGCGGGTGACGTCTTCGTGGGTGTCGCACCGACTTCGGCGGCGGAGCGGTATCTGGCCGGGGCCGGTTATGCGACGGTCACGGATCTCTCTTCCGGCGAGCTGACCGTACATCCTTCTCCGGGGTCGCCGGTGCTCCCGTGGGAGGCGGGGATCTGGACGGTTTCCGCGGCGGGCACGGGAACGCAGACGATCAGCTGGCCGGACCAAGCCGGCGACTGGACCCTCGTGGTGATGAACACCGACGGCTCGGCCGGGGTGGACGTGCGAGCGGAGGCGGGCGCCACCTTTCCGATACTCGGCCCGCTGTCCTGGGTCCTGCTGCTCTCGGGCGCGCTGCTGCTCGCCGCCGGGGTGGCGCTGGCCGCGGTCGCGGTCACCCGTGTTTCGAAGGAGTTTTCGCCGAACCGGTAAGGAGAATCGTGATGCAGGTACTCGTGGTGTTCGAGTCGATGTTCGGCAACACCGAGATCGTCGCCAGGGCGATCGGCAAGGGCCTGGCCGGCTCCTGCGAGGTCGACGTCGTCAACGTCGACGACGCCCCTGCCCAGTGGGACGGTGTCGGCCTGCTCGTCGTCGGAGGTCCCACCCATGCCCACGGGATGGCCCGTCCCGCCACCCGCAAAAGCGCACGGCAGCAGGTCGAGGGCGGAGTCCGCTCGTCGACCGGGGTACGGGAATGGTTGAGCGCCTTGCCGGTGGCGTCACGCCGAGTCCCTGTCGCGGTCTTCGACACCAGGCTGCGCCGAGCTCGGTGGCTCACCGGTTCCGCCGCGGTCGGCGCACGGAAGCTGCTGCTGAAGCGCCGCGGTGTTCCGCTGGTGCCACCGGAGAGCTTCTTCGTGGACGCCGGCAAGAACGCCACGGTCCTGTGCGACGGCGAGCAGGAGCGTGCCGAGGCCTGGGGCACCATGCTCGCCGCGCGGCTTCTGGCGACGGCGGCCGGATGAGCCTCAGCCCGTCCTCATCTCAGCTCCGCCAACAGGCTTTCACGGGTGCGAGAGCACCCACCAGGCGATGAGGAGGCCGCCCGAATTGGTCGCGCAGTGCAGGAGGGCGGGCGCCAGGACACCCTTTCCCCAGTGCCGCCACCAATACAGGAAGATCCCGGCACCGGCCGCCGCGACCATCGCCAGCACGGAGATCACCGGGAGCGGGAGACCGCCGACAGTGGCGTTGACCGCGGTGTTGCGGACCAAGGCGAGCGAGGGCAGCAGATGCCACAGACCGAACAGGGTGGCGGCGCCGAGAACCGGCGCCCAGCGCCAGCGTTCGCCTGCGCCGAGCAGGGCCGGGAGAACCCCTCGGAAGGCGACTTCCTCGAGGAGAACGGTGCCGAGCGGAATGCGGAGCAGGGCGAGCCACAACAGTTGACCGATCGCCGGCGTCCCGACCCTGCCGTCCTCGAAGAACGTCCGGAGCGCGGGTACGGCCAGCGCCACCGCGAACACGAGCCCGACCAGCCCGGCGCCCGCGAGGCCGATGACGGCGGCGCGACCGGCGGTGCGCTTGCCGAGCCCGATCGCCGCGAGCCGGAGGCCGGAGAGCCTGGCGACGGCGATCAGCGCGGCCGCCGTCACGACACCGCACACGGGATACGCCCATCCGGGCAGGACGCGGTTCGCGAGCACCGTGGCGGCCGCGAGCAGCAGCACCGAGACGGTGACGGCCAGAATCCGGCGAGGGAGCCGTATGTCGACTGGTTGCGTTCGGTCAGCCTGATCGTCGTGGTGGTCTGGCACTGGGCGTTCACCATCCTGCGGTGGTCACCGGACGGGCCGATGCCCACGAGCCCGCTCGGGTTCTTCTCCGGTTTGTGGATCTTCACCTGGCTTCTGCAGGTGATGCCGATGTTCTTCTATGTCGGGGGATACGTGCACCTGGTGTCCTGGCGACGGGCGAGGGCACGAGGGGAGTCACCCGGCCGGTACGTCCGGCACCAGGTCAGGCGTCTCGTCGTGCCCGCCGGAGCGCTGGTGCTGAGCTGGACCGCGGTCGGCGTGACGGCGGCGTCGCTCTCCAATCTACGCTGGATTCGCGGTGCGGTGCTGTTGATCATCAGCCCGTTGTGGTTCCTCGCGGTGTACGTCGTCCTTTTGGCGCTGTTGCCGTTGAGCCTGTGGCTGCACCGGAAGTTCGACGTCGTGGTCTTGGTCTGGCTGGGTGGCGTCGCACTCGGCGCCGACGTGATGCGATTCCACTACGGCCTGGACGAGGCGGGCTGGGTGAACATGGTCGTCGTCTGGGGCCTTGCCCATCAGGCCGGTTTCTTCCACCGGCGGGTCGTCGAGGCACCGCGGCGGTGGGGGCACGCGTTGCTCTGGGCCGGTCTGTTCGGTCTCGCCGGCTTGGTGTTCTCGGGGCTGTACCCGGGATCGATGGTCGGCGTTCCGGGTGATCGGTTGTCGAACATGGGGCCGCCGACATTCGCGATCGTCGCGCTGCTGACGTTCCAGGTCGGGTTCGCCGAGGTGACCCGCCCGTTCTTCGAACGACGGCTCGCAAGGCCGCGCTGGCGCCGGTTCATCGGTCTGCTCGACCACTACGCGCTGCCGTTGTTCCTCTTCCACACCACCGGGATGGCACTGGCGAAGGCCTGCGTCTACTTCCTCTTCGGGAACGGCGTTTCCGATGACCGGCTTCCGGACGTGACCTGGTGGCTGCAACGGCCGATCGCGGTGCTCGGTCCGTTGCTGTGCACCCTCCCGTTCCTGCTGCTCTTCGGACGGCGGACCCGGGGCGCACGACGTCGGGACCTTCGGCCCTCCACGGCCGATGGCGCGAGGAGGACGGTGAACGACGTGATCGACGGACAACCGAGAGGAAGTGCGGCATGAGCAATCTCGGCGTCGCGATCGTGCGGCAGTACGAACGGGGCGTGGTGTTCCGGTTCGGCAGGCTACGACCGGTCCGCGAGCCCGGGATCCGCTTCATGATCCCGTTCGCCGACAAGATGCGGAAGGTCAGCCTGCGCACGGTGACCATGCCCATCCAGTCCCAGCAGGTGATCACGAAGGACAACGTGTCGATCGGCGTGGCCGCGGTCGCCTACTTCCGCCGGGTGGACCCGGTGCGGTCGATCGTCGCCATCGAGAACGTGCAGGCGGCGATCAGCCAGATCGCGCAGACGACGGTGCGGAACGTCGTCGGGCGGTCGCCTCTGGACCGGGTGCTCTCGGAGACCGAGACGCTGAACGAGTCGATCAAGGAGATCCTCGACGTCACGACCGAACGCTGGGGAGTGCTGGTCGAGGTGGTCGAACTGAAAGACATCGAGCTGCCCCAGTCGATGCAGCGGGCGATGGCGCGGGAGGCCGAAGCGGAACGGGAGAAGCGCGGCAAGATCATCGCCGCGGAGGGAGAGGCGTTGTCCGCGGACAAACTCGCCGAGGCGGCGGATGTCATCGCCGCCCACCCGGTCGCGTTGCAATTGCGTAGTCTGCAGGTCCTTTCCGAGATCGCCATCGAACGTAATTCGACGATCGTGTTCCCCGCACAGTTGATGGACAGTTTCCGTGCGTTGAACTCCTTTGTCGGCAGGGAAAGCGCGGAGAAGCGCGAAGAATCCCTGTTCGGCGCGACCGGATGAAAGGCCGCGCCGGGCGGCGGGGCGGAAAGGTGGAATCATGCGTGCGAAGCGAGGAGACTGGCTCGTCATCAAGGGACCGGCCGTCGGGAAACCGGACCAGCGTGGGTTGATCATCGAGGTCCGCTCCCCGGACGGAGCGCCGCCTTATGTCGTGCGCTGGCCACACGACGACCATGTGTCCACGGTCTTTCCCGGCCCCGACGCCGTGATCGTCACCGAGGCGGAGCAGAACGCCGCGGACGACGCGGAGCGCGCCCGGCTCGCGGCCGTGCGGGAGGCCATCGTCACGCGGCACCGGTCGTGACCAGTGACCGAGCCTCGTGAGTCACTCAGAGTGATGGGTGTGTGGAAACAGGGACATTCACTGTCCCTGTTTCCACACACCCCCTCACGTCTCCGCAGGTCTGGCCTGCGTGACCGGACCGATCGCGCGGGACTGTGTGGATTTCGGGACGTCCAACGTCCCGAAATCCACACAGTCGATATTCTCGGCCTGGTGTAGCGCAGCGTCACTGAACCGACCTCGACACGAAGCCACCTTTGCCCCACCCCTCTACAGAAAAGCGCCTCGTTCGCCGAGCACGATCTCGCCTGGATCGGGGAAGTGCCCGTGCCTGCGGAGCCCGTGCCTGCGGAGCACTTCGGGAAGGCCTCTCGCGTGGACGAGCGTCCGGACCAACGGCGAACGCACGTCCGCGGATCGAAGTTCGCCGATCGCCCGGTACACCGTGGTGGCCGGAGCGTCGACTCGCGAGGTCTCCGTGAGAACGAAGGCCGGACGGGGCGCGAAGACGTCGGGCAGAGCGGAGTCGTGACCGGTACTCACTTTCCCTCCGGGTTCGCGTTCTCGGCATCCCGGGCGATCGTCCGCAGCGTCGCGGTGTGAATGGCCTTGATGAACGGCGAGGCCACCGCCCAGTACAGCCGGAACCGGGCCAGGCTCGCGGAGTCCGTCAGCGTGACCCGGATGTCGTAAGACAGGAGAGAGCGCTGTTCGCCGTATCCGCGGACGGACAGCGACAGGACGATCTTCCCGTAACCCGGTTCGCGGAACTCGGCGAACTCGCCGGGCTCGACCCGTCGCCACTCGATCACCGGTTGCCAGAACCTGCCCGCGACCCCGGCGACCAGTTCGAAGCCGGGCCGTTCACCGAGGACGACCCAGTCCGAATCCGTCGTCATGTCATCGAACGTGAGCCGGGTGGGCACCGACGGGCCGTGACCGCGACGGAATCGCTCGGGCAGGCCGCGTACCCAGCCCGCGGCGCGAACGAGCGGGCCGCCCACCTCCATGAAGTCGAATCCGCGTACCGCGGCGTAGGTGGTGGCCGTGTCGGCATCCACCACCCGGTGCCGAAGCACGGAAAAGGCAGGCTCCGGTGCGAATCGGTCGGCCAGCAGTTCCGCGGTGGCCGTCGATGGCGGGTGCGTTCCGCTGTCGGGCATCACGAGGTCTCCTCTCCGGAAAGGCCAAGGGTTCTCCCGGACTCGACCGCGGCGTCAGGGCCGAACGTCCCGCGCCGGGCGGGCCAACGACCCCGCACACCGGGGCGCCGGGCACTCACCTGCCCGCCGTGACGGAGGCAGGCTTGGTAGCAGTGCTCCGTGGGAGGCGGTCGAGAGATGGAAGAACGGTGCTACGGCGGCCGGTCGAATCCGGTGGTGGCCGGGATCGACGGTTCGCGGTCCGCGGTGGAAGCGGCGCGCTGGGCAGCGGCGGATGCCTGTCGTCGTGGACTTTCGTTGCGGCTCGTGCACGCGTACGAATCGGCCGGACGTGATTACCCTGCCCTGGAGGTCACCGCGGCGGAGGTTCGTGAAGCCATGCGGGAGACCGGGATCCGGCGCCTGGAAGCCGCCGGGAAGAGCGCCGCGGAGGCCGTGCCCGGGCTGGACATCACCACGGAAGTCGTGGAGGGCGACCCGAGGGTGGTGCTCGTCGAGGAATCGCGCCGGGCCGCTCTCCTGGTACTCGGTTCCCGCGGGCTCGGAAGTGCCGGCAAGTTTCTGCTCGGTTCGACGGGACTCGCGCTGGCGGCCCACGGACGGTGCCCGCTCGTGATCGTCCGGGACGGCGACACGCGTCCTGGTCCGATACTCGTCGGTGTCGACGGCTGGCCCGCTTCCGCCGCCGCCGTGCGGTTCGCTTTCCAGGAGGCGGCGGAGCTGGGAACCTCGGTGACCGCGCTCAGGACGTGGAGCGAACTGGGCCCGATTCGGCCAGGGGTGCGGCGTTTCGACGGCTCGGGAGTCCTCCACGACGCCGAGCGACGTGCTTTGGCCGTCGAGGTGTCTTCGGTGGCACGCGAGTATCCGGACGTTCCCTTCGGATGTCTTGTGGTCCGGGGACGAGCGGGCACGGCACTGCGGGAATACGGCGAACGGGCGGGCTTGATCGTGGTCGGAACCCGTGGCCGAGGCGCTCTCGCCGGGCTGTTGTCCGGTTCGGTGAGTCGAAGCCTGGCCGGCCGGGCACCGTGCCCGGTCGCCGTCGTCCGTGCGGGCACCGGGCTTCGGAATCCGCACTCCAAGGAAGGAAACAGAACATGAACGACGTCGAGAACGCGCGCGCGGCCAAGGAGGCACGGGACGCGATCGCCACCGGATCGGGTCCGTCCCGATCTTCGGCCGAGTTGGCGGAGGCGGCGATGAGGAAATACTTCGCCGCGGATTCCTATCGCGCGCGGAAGCGTGCGGAATCATCCGAAGAGGACGAAGAGCATCCGTCATGACCGGAGTGGCCGTCCGTGACGTCATGACCCGGGACGTCTGCTCGGTGCGGAGGAGCACACCGATCGCGGACATCGTGCGAATCCTCGCCGGCCGGGGAATCAGCGCCGTCCCCGTCGTGGACGACGATCGCGATGTCGTCGGTGTCGTCTCCGAAGCCGATCTGCTGCTCAAACAGGTGGAGGCGATGACCGGGGCGCAGCCGAGGATGCCGGGTATCCGGTCCAGAACGGACGGACGCACGGCGGAGCACGTGATGAGCGCCCCCGCGATCACCGTCGAAGACGGCGTTCCACTGGTCGAGGCGGCCCGGCTGATGGTGGGGCACCGGGTCAAACGACTGCCGGTGGTCGACCGCCTCGGCAAACTGACCGGGATCGTCAGCCGCGCAGACCTGGTGCACGCCTTCGTCCGGACGGACACCGAGATCCGGGACGAGGTCACGCGGGATATCTCCGAACTGGTCCGGCGCCCGTCGCGGGGTGATGTCCGGGTCGACGTGGAAGACGGCATCGTGACCTTGCGGGGTGAAGTCGAACGGCGTAGCCAGGCCGTCCTGTTGCACGCGCTGGTGCGCCGGATCGCCGGCGTCGTCGATGTCGTCGACCGGGTCCGCTTCGGGTGGGACGACGAAGCGAACAGGCCGACCGGATGACGACGCCGCGATGGCTACCGTCTGTCGAAGTCCTTCTGCTGATCGGGGTGCTGACGTTGCTCGCCGCGGGCGGGATCGCCCGCGGCGTGGGCCCGGTGCCCGCGGCGGTGTTGTGGGCGGGCGCCACCGCGGTGATGTTCGTACCGGCGACGCTCTGGGTGCTCGCCGACCTGCGGGCGGGCAGATGGGGAGCGGACGTGCTCGCGGTGCTCGCGCTGGGCGGCACCGTCGCTGTCGGCGAGTACCTCGCCGGGGCGATCATCGCGGCGATGGTCGCGACCGGCCGGGTGCTCGAAGCGGCCGCGCGACGTCGCGCCGGACGCGACCTCTCCGCGCTGCTGGCCCGGGCGCCGACCTCGGCCCATGTGCGCCGAGGCGACCTCGTCGAGACGGTTTCGGCCGCTTCCGTGCTTCCGGGCGACGTGGTCGTGGTCCTGCCCGGTGAAGTCGTTCCGGTGGACGGGATGGTCCGTGGTGAAGGGACGTTCGACGAGTCAGCCTTGACCGGGGAAGCGGAGCCTGTCGGCCACACGGGTGACGCGGTTCGCAGTGGTGTCGTCAACGCGGGGGCCGTCGTCGAGCTGCTGGCCTCCGCGACCGCCGACGCCAGCACCTACGCCGGAGTCGTCCGGCTCGCCGAGCAGGCCGCTTCGGCCACCGCACCGATCGCGCGACTGGCGGATCGGGTGGCGGTCTGGTTCCTTCCGACGGCACTCGTCATCGCCGCCCTGGCGTGGGCGTTCACCGCGGACCCGGTGCGGGCGGTCGCGGTACTCGTCACCGCCACGCCCTGTCCGCTGCTGCTCGCCGTACCGGTCGCGGTGACCGGCGGCATGTCCCGGATGGCGCGGTCCGGGGTGGTCGTCAAGGACGGCGCCGCGCTGGAGCTGCTCGGCCGGGTCCGCACCCTCGCGATGGACAAGACCGGCACGGTGACGGCGGGGCGCCCGGAGATCACCGCCGTGGTCTGCGCCCCGGAGGACTCGGCGGAGCGCGTTCTCGGGCTCGCCGCGGCGGTCGAGGAGTTCTCGCCGCATGTGCTCGCCGAATGCGTTCTGCGGGCGGCGAGGTCCGCCGGAGTCCCACTGCCGCGGGCCGAGGCGGTGTCCGAGACGCCGGGGCGCGGACCCGAGGGGATGGTGAACGGCAAGAAGATCCGCGTGGGCAGGCGGTCGGATGGCGAGCTTCCCGGCTGGGCGCGTGGAGTGGAACGGCGAGGGAGGCTCGATCTGGCCTCCGTGATCTGGGTCGAAGAGGACGAGAAGCCGGTCGCCGCGCTGCTGGTGAGAGACGGGCTCCGTCCGGACGCGGCCCGGACGCTCCGACGGCTGCGCTCGGCGGGTTTGACGCGGATCGTCCTGCTCACCGGCGATCGTGTCGGCAACGCGGAGGAGGTGGCGGCGATGCTCGGTCTCGACGACCTGCACGCCGAATGCACCCCGGGCGACAAGATCTCGTTCGTGCGCGGAGAAAACGAAAACACGGTCACCGCCATGGTCGGGGACGGAGTCAACGACGCTCCCGCCCTCGCGGCCGCGTCGGTCGGCGTCGCGCTGGGTTCTCGCGGTTCGACGGCCGCCGTCCAAGCCGCCGACGCGGTCATCCTCGACGACCGCATCGACCGGCTGGCCGACGCCGTGGAGATCGCCCGGCGCGCCAGACGGCTCGCGGTGCAGAGCGCCGGGATCGGCACCGGACTGTCCGTGCTCGCCATGCTCGCCGCGGCGGGCGGGTGGCTCGCACCGGTGCTGGGGGCTTTGGTCCAGGAGGGTATCGATGTCGCCGTCATCGTGAATTCACTCCGGGCCGTGGTCTCTCCGAGATCCTCCCGCCGACGCGCACCGGTGGGATTGGTCCGGCGATTCGCCGGCGAGCACGAAACCCTGCTGCCGGTCCGTTCCGCGGTTCGCCTGGCCGCCGACGCACTGGCGGAGGGTGTGGGACAGGACGCCGACGA
Source organism: Amycolatopsis decaplanina DSM 44594 (assembly GCF_000342005.1). Lineage (GTDB taxonomy): Bacteria > Actinomycetota > Actinomycetes > Mycobacteriales > Pseudonocardiaceae > Amycolatopsis > Amycolatopsis decaplanina. The sequence continues at coordinate 143,326 of NZ_AOHO01000068.1, read as the reverse complement.
CGCCGTCCGGCAGGCCAGCCGCTTGCTCACCGAGCGGCTTCTGCCGCATGAACGGGCCGAGGAGGAGCAGCTGTATCCGGCGCTGTCCGAGGTGCTGGGAGATCCTGACAGCACGATCACGATGAGCCGGGAGCACACCGAGATCGAGCGGCTGGCCCGGCGGCTGCGCAGACATCTCGACGAGGCGCCGGACGGCATCCGAGCGGACCAGGTCGACGATCTCAGGGCGACTCTCTACGGCCTCGACGCGATCCTCACGCTCCACTTCGCGCAAGAGGAAGAGGCCTACTTCACGCTTTGAGAGAAGACGGGGTCCGACCGTCGGTGGTCCGCGGGCGGTGGCCCAGCGCGGCCAATTCGAAGGCCCTTGCCAGGTCGTCGGATCCGACCACACCTGCGAGCCGGCCGGCCCGGGTGACCAGGAGGAGATCGCGGCCGGGCCGGGGGAAGCCGCGCTCCATCAGCGCGGTCACCTGCGCGTCGACGCCGACTACCGTGACGGCCCGATCCTTCCGTGCGACGTCGGCGACCCTGGTCGCGCGCCGGGCGCCGGCGGGCACCTTGATCAGATCGCCGAAGCTGACGATGCCGACAGGAACCCCGTCGAACGACAGCACCGGGAAAACACGCTCGTGACCCGCGCCCGCGGCGTATTCGGCGAAGGCGTCCACCGTCCACCAGCCGGGCGCGGTCACCGGTGACGAGTTCATGATGTCGCCCACCCGCACCCCGCCGAGCCGTTCGCGCAACGGACCGGCGGTGAACTCGGCCTGTGCCGAGAAGATCAGGAACCAGCCGAGCAGGACGAGCCAAAGACCGGTGAACTGCCCCAGGAAGAACAGCTGCGCGAAACCCGCCATGGCCAGGGCGGCTCCCAGTACCTGACCGGATCTGTCGGCGATGGCGCCTGCCCTGGCGCGGTCTCCCCGCCGCCACCAGATGACCGCCCTCAGGATCCTGCCGCCGTCCAGCGGCGCACCCGGCAGCAGGTTGAACACCGCGAGCAGGAGATTGCTGGCTCCGAGCCAAGCCAGGCCGCTGACCGGCAACGGCGGCAGAGCGCCGGCCGCCAGAGCGGCGGCACCGAGCCCGGCGCCCCCGATCAGCAGACTGGTGATCGGGCCCGCCACCGCGATCCGCAGATCGGCTTTCGGCGTCGGTGGTTCGCCCTCGAGCTCCGCCGCGCCACCGAGCATCCACAGCGTGATCCGCCTGACCCCCACATCGTGGCGCCGCGCGACGGCGGCGTGGGAAAGCTCGTGGAGAAGAAGCGAAACGAGGAAGCCCACCGCGGTGAGCCCACCGGTGACCCAGTACCACGCGGTGTTCGCGCCGGGAGCGGCCCGGGGCAGGACGGCCGACGCCAGGAGATCGGTGATCAGCAGGAGCACGAGGAGCACCGACCAGTGGGCTCGTACGGAGACCCCGGCCCACCGGCCGAGCGGGATGGCAGTGCGGAACATCGGGTCTCCTTCCCCGGCGTCACCGACCGGTGTTTCGTGGAATGGACCCGCTCAACGGTTCTCGGGACGCGGGCGGGCGACTAGGGCCGAACAGCCTCGATCGGAGGGCCGTCCGCCGAGCCGGGACCTTCGGCACTTTCAACCGGCGCCGCCACCGGAACACGGTGGATCCCCGGACGGACAACGGACCAAGGAGGCCCGAATGCAGGAGAAACGCTGGACCGTGGAGATCTTCATCGACGAGCACGAAGCGCGGACGCGCGCGACCGCGCGGCTGGTGAACCGGGACGACACCGGCTTGACGGGGGTGGGGATCGCGCGGCTCAATCCGGCCGACGCGAACGTACCCGAGATCGGTGACGAACTGGCCGCGTCCCGTGCGTTGAGCGAGCTCGCGCACCGGTTGCTCGACGCGGCCGCGGCGGACATCGAGGGCGTCACCGAGAAGCCCGTTCAGCTCGGCCGTTGAGCCGCGGAGGTCCGGCGGCTGAGATCCGGCGGCTGAGGTCTGGCGTGGGATCAAGTGCCGGGAACTTGAGCGGAAGCGCACGAGGTGCCCGCGTCAGGTGGTCGTGAGTGGTAAGTCGCGTTAGAACGTCACGTTAGAACGTCACTTACCACTCACGACCACCTGGCCGACTCGGTCCCGGTGCCCTCGCTCGCCTGAGGTCCGTGAAGGCCTCCTTGAGGGACCCAGAGTCCCTCAAGGAGGCCTTCACGGACCGGACCCGCGATCGACCCCGCAACAGAACGGATCTGTGTTCGCCTGTCGAGTGCCCGCATCATGACCCGGCCGGTGAGCAGGCGAGACCCGACCCGGTGCCGCCGGCCCGGCGTGGGGACGAAGTCCCGTCGCACCGGGACCTTGGCCAGCAGAGCGGCACCCGCGCCTCCGGTGAGCATGGATTCCGTGGAACGCCAACGTCCGGAGGGAAAGCGATGAGCTACGTACGCGACTTGTCGACGGTCAGCCTCGCCGACGCCGAATCGGCGGGCGGCAAAGGCGCGAATCTCGGTGAGCTGATCACCGCCGGCTTTTCCGTTCCTCCGGGGTTCGTCGTGCTCCGAGGGGCGTACCTCGCCTCGCTCGACGAAGCGGGGGTGCGCGGTGAGATCGCGGAACTGCACGAAAAGGCCCTCGCGTCCGCCGATGCGCCGGAACAGCTGTCCGGGCTGTGCGACCAGTTGCGCGCCCTGGTCCACCGGGCGGGGATGACCGCCGGCGTCCTGACGGACGTGATCGGCGCCTATCACGAGATCGGGCAGTCGACACCCATCGCGGTCCGGTCCTCGGCGACGGGGGAGGACGGCGCGGAAGCCTCGTTCGCCGGGATGAACGCCAGTTTCACCAACGTGTGGGGGGACAACGCCGTCCGCGAGCGGATCGTCGACTGCTGGGCGTCGTTGTTCTCGCCCCGGGTGATCGGGTACCGCGCCAGTCGCGGCTTCACCGCGGAACCCGCCATCGCCGTGGTCGTGCAGAGGATGATCGCCGCCGACCGCTCCGGCGTCATTTTCACCGCGGATCCGCGTTCCGGGGATCGCGACCGTCTGGCCATCGAAGCGGTCTTCGGCCAAGGTGAGGCGATCGTCTCCGGGGCGGTCGAACCGGACACCTATCTGGTCGCCAAGGCGGGTCTGCGACTGGTTTCGGCCCGGGTCGGCAGCAAGACCCACAAGATCATCGCCGAGGTCGGCGGGGGAGACGTCAAGGTCGCCCTTCCCGCGCAAGCGGCGGGCCGCCGCGTGCTCGACGATGCGACCGTGCTCGAGCTGGCGCGGCTCGCGACCAGGATCGAAGACCACTACGGGACGCCTCAGGACATCGAGTTCGCTTTGGCGGGCAAGGAAGTCTGGATCGTTCAGTCGCGGCCGGTGACCACGTTGCCGCCGGATCGCGAGCAGCCTCCGGACGTCCTCGTCACGGGGTTGGCCGCGTCGCCGGGCGTCGGTGGCGGGCTGGTGCGGGTGCTGCGCGATCCGGCCGAAGGCGGCCTGCTGCGGGACGGTGAAGTGCTGGTCGCGCCGATGACCAACCCCGACTGGGTTCCCGCCATCCGGCGGGCTGCCGCGCTGGTGACCGACGGCGGTGGGATGACCTGCCACGCCGCCGTCGTCGCGCGGGAGTTGGGGGTCCCCTGCGTTGTCGGCACCGGCGACGCGACGCGGGTGCTCGCGGGGCGCGGGCCCGTCACCGTGGACGGAAACACCGGCGAGGTGCGGTCCGGTTACACCAGGCCTCCGGCGCGCACCGAACCGATCGCCGCGCCCGCCGCGGCCGAGACGATCGGAACCAGGCTCTACGTCAACCTCGCCATGCCCGAACACGCCGAAGAGGTCGCCGCGCGACAGGTCGACGGGGTCGGGTTGCTACGGGCGGAGTTCTTGCTGACCGAGGCGCTCGGCGGACGTCATCCCCGTGACCTCATCGCCAAGGGCGAAGAAGAGTCCTTTGTGGACTCGATGGCCGAGTCGCTGCTGCGGATCACGCGTCCCTTCGGTGCGCGCCCGGTCGTCTACCGGACGACCGACCTGCGCAGCAACGAATTCCGCGGTCTCGCCGGGGGCGAGGCCTACGAAGCCGTCGAGAGCAATCCGATGATCGGCTACCGCGGCTGCTTCCGCTACGTGCGGGAAAAGGACCTGTTCGACCTCGAACTCCGCACGCTCGCGCGGGTCCGCGAACAGACGCCGAACCTGCACCTCATGATCCCGTTCGTCCGCACGAAATGGGAGCTGGAGGCCTGTCTCGAGCTGATCGACGCGAGCCCGCTCGGGCGGCAGCGCGGATTGCACCGCTGGATCATGGCGGAGGTTCCGTCCGTGGTGCATTGGCTTCCCGAGTACGCCGGCTTGGGCATCGACGGCGTGTCCATCGGGAGCAACGACCTCACTCAGCTGGTTCTCGGGGTGGATCGGGACTCGGCGATCTGCGCGGAGCTGTTCGACGAAGCCGACCCCGCCGTGCTCGACACCATCGGACGTATCGTCGGTGCCGCGCGAGATGCCGGAATCACTTCCTCGCTGTGTGGGCAGGCACCTTCGGTGAAGCCGGGCTTCGCGGAACATCTCGTGCGGTTCGGGATCACGTCGATCTCCGTCAACCCCGACGTGGTCGACGCGTCCCGGAGCGCGATCGCGGCCGCGGAACGCCGGATCCTGCTGGACGGTGCCCGGTGAACGCGATCGAGATCCGCGGCCTGCGGAAGAGCTTCGGCCGCACCAAGGCGCTGGACGGCTTGGACCTCACCGTCCGGACCGGCGAAGTCCACGGGTTCCTCGGCCCGAACGGCGCGGGCAAGACGACGACTCTCCGGCTCCTGCTGGGACTGCTGCGGGCCGACGCCGGGGAGATGCGGCTGCTGGGTGGGGATCCCTGGCGTGACGCGGTGTCGCTCCACCGGCGTCTCGCCTATGTGCCCGGCGAGGTGTCTCTCTGGCCGACCCTCACCGGTGGCGAGGTGATCGATCTGCTCGGCAGGCTGCGGGGCGGCATCGACGCACGCCGCCGTAACCGCTATCTGGACCTGTTCGACCTCGATCCGACCCGGAAGGGACGCGCGTACTCCAAAGGGAACCGCCAGAAGGTGGCCGTCGTGGCGGCGCTGGCCTCCGGCGCCGAACTGCTCCTGCTCGACGAACCGACCGCCGGTCTCGACCCGCTGATGGAGGACGCCTTCCGCGGCTGCATCCGGGAGGAACGCGACCGTGGCCGGACCGTGCTGTTGTCCAGCCACATCCTCGCCGAGGCCGAGGCGTTGTCCGACCGCGTCAGCATCATCCGGGGCGGGCGCGTGGTCGACACCGGGAGCCTCGACGAACTCCGGCACCTGACGCGGACGTCGCTCACCGCGCGGCTGACCGGGTCACCGGACGGGCTCGCGGCGCTGCCGGGCGTCCACGATTTCAGCCAGGACCGGGACACCTTCCGGATGACCGTCGACAACTCCGACCTCGGTGCGGTCCTCGCCGCGCTCAGCCGTGCCGGAGTGGCGGGACTGACGAGCCAGGCTCCGACCCTCGAAGAACTCTTCCTGCGCCATTATCGCGAACCCGCCGCCCCGGAGCCTCGATGAGCACGCTGACCGGGACCGGCGTCCTGTTCCGCCTCACCCTGCGCCGTGAGCGCTTGCGGGTTCCTTTGTGGACACTCGCCTGTGCGGCGACCACCGCCGGAGCGGCCGCCGCCACGGCGGACCTTTATCCGTCACAACGGGAGCTGACCGTGTTCGCCGAGGCGGTCAACGCCGTCCCCGCGCTGGTCGCCTTCTACGGGCGCATCTACGACCCCACATCGCTCGGTGCCGCCGCGGTGCTCAAGCTGACCGGTCTCGGTGCCGCGCTGGTCGCGTTGCTGCTCATCACCACGGTGGTCCGCCACACCAGGGCGGAGGAGGAGTCCGGCAGACTCGATCTGCTCGGGTCCGGCGTGCTCGGCAGGCACGCGCCGCTCGCCGCGGCGTTCGCGGTCACCGTCGTCACCGGACTGGCCATCGGCATCCTGACCGCCGGTGGACTGGCCGCCGCGGGGTTGCCCTTGGCCGGTTCGATGGCGCTGGGTGCCGGCTGGATGACGGCGGGCTGGGCCTTCGGTGCCGTCGCGGCGGTCACCGCGCAGTTGTGCCGGTCCACGAGGATGGCGACCGGGATCGCCGGCGGCGTCCTCGGGCTCGCCTACCTTCTGCGTGCCATAGGGGACTCCGGACCGGAATGGCTCTCCTGGCTGTCCCCGATCGGCTGGGCACAGCAGATCCGGCCGTTCGCCGGGGAACGCTGGTGGGTCATGGCCCTTCCCCTCGCGTTCGCCACCGCGCTGGTGCTGTTCGCGGTCAGGCTGAGCGACCGCCGTGACCTCGGGGCAGGTCTGCTGGCCGATCGCGCGGGCCCCGCCCATGCCGGTCGTGGCCTGCGGAGCACCGCCGGCCTGCTCTGGCGGCTCAACCGGGCCGGCCTGCTCGCCTGGACAGCGGTGTACCTGGTGCTCGGGCTCGTCCTCGGCAATCTGGCCAACGGTATCGGCGAATTCCTCGACAATCCCAGGGCCGAGCAACTCATTCTCGCGCTGGGCGGGGAGAAGGCCCTGTCGGACGCGTTCTTCGCCCTGGAGTTCGGTATCGCCGGGGTCGTCGTCTCGGTCTACGCGATGTCCGCGTTGACGCACCTGCACGCCGAAGAAGAGGCGCTTCGGGTCGAGCCGCTGCTCGCGGCGTCGGTTTCGCGTATCCGGCTGCTGTCCGGCTATCTGGTGCTCGCGATCGCCGGAAGCGCTGTCCCGCTGTTCGCGGCGGGTCTGGGCGCCGGACTCGCGAGCGGCCTGCAGACCGGGCGCCCCGGCGCCGAAATCGTCCGCCTGACGGCCGCCGCGCTGGTCCAGCTGCCCGCGGTGTGGGTCCTCGCCGGGCTCGCGTGCGCCCTGTTCGGGCTGCTCCCGCGCAAGCTCGGCCTGGTCTGGGTGGTGCTGGTGGCGGTCGTCGTCGTCGGCGAGTTCGGCGTGCTCTTCGGCGTCCCCCAAGTGGTCCTGGACCTCTCGCCGTTCACCCATCTGCCGAGCCTGCCGGGTTCGACGGCGGGCATGACGTCCGTTCCCTGGCTCGTCCTGATCGCCTGCGCTTCGCTCACGGCCGGCGTGGCGGGCTTCCGGCGCCGGGACATCGCGGCTTGACACCCTCGGAAAGGAGATCGAGATGAGCAAACGCCGTCGAGTGCGCGAGGTGATGCGCACCCAGGTGCTCACGGTGAAGCCGGAGACCCCGTTCAAGGCGATCACCGTCCTTCTCACGTCGTGGAGACTGAGCGGTGCGCCCGTGGTGGACGACGAAGGCAGGGTGGTCGGCGTCGTGTCGCAGCGCGATCTGCTGGAACGCGAGATCCGGCACCGGCTGCTGCGGTTCCGGCCCCGGTTGCGGCGCAAGGTGGAGGGAAGACGGGCCGATGAGTTGATGACCACACCCGCGATCACGGTGGCACAGGACGCCGGGGTGGACGAAGCGATCCGGCTGATGGAAGACCATCGGGTGCACCGGCTGCCGGTTCTCGACGACGACGCGAAACTGGTGGGAATCGTCGGGAGATCAGACCTCCTGCGCGGCTTTCTCCGATCCGACTCGGGGTTGTGCGCAGAGGTCCGCACCGAGGTCGTCAAGCGCGCGATGGCGATCGATCCCGACACCCTGTCGATCTCCGTGCACAACGGCGTCGTGACGGTGCGCGGTCAGGTGGAACGTACGAGCATGATCCCCGTGATCGTGGCGCTCATCCGCCGGCTCGATGGCGTGGTGGACGTCCGCGAACGCCTCACCGCCGAAATGGACGACAGCCACCTGCCGATCGAGGAACCGGTCGGCACAGGCGTCATCGAGGCGTTCAAGCGTCATTCCTGACCGGACACGGCCCGCGTCCGTCCGTTGTGGACAGAGGCGGGCCGTCGTCGGGTCAGCCGCGGAAGAGGGCGACTTTGAGGGCGTCGCTTTCTTGAGGCCGGGCGAAGACGTCATAGGCTTCGTCCATCTCGTCGAGTCCGAAACGATGGGTGATGAACCGGGTCGTGTCGAGCCGGCCTGCCGCGAGCATCCGCAGCAGCATCGAGGTGCTCGACGTGTCGACCAGGCCCGTGGTGATGGTGATGTCGCGGATCCAGAGGTCTTCCAGATGCAGGGTGGCGGGCGCACCGTGGACACCGACGTTGGCGACGTGCCCGCCGGGACGGACCAGTTCCGTGCACAGCTCGAAGGTCTCCGGCACCCCGACCGCTTCGATCGCGACGTCCGCGCCGAGGCCTCCGGTGAGTTCGGCGATCGCCGCGGCCGGGTTCTCGCCGGGTTGGAGGAGCACGTCCGCGCCGAAGTTCTTCGCGGCGGCGAGCCTGCTGGGTTCCTTGTCGATCACGACGATGGAACTCGGCCCGAACAGCTGCGCCGTGGTGATCGCGGCGAGTCCGATCGGCCCTGCCCCGACGATCGCGACACAGTCCCCGGGCTGGACCTTTCCGTTGCGGGCACCGACCTCGTAGGAGGTCGGCATGATGTCGGCCAGCATCAGCGCCGCCTCGTCCGCGACCCCTTTCGGCAGCACGTAGGTCGAGGTCTCGGCGAACGGGACGCGCACGAACTCCGCCTGCACGCCGTCGATCCGGTGACCCAGGATCCAGCCACCACCGCCGAGACACTGCCCGTAGACGGCTTTCCGGCAGTATTCGCAGCGTCCGCACGCGGTGATGCAGGAGACGAGCACGCGATCGCCGGGCTTGCGGGCCGTCACCGCCTGGCCGACTTCCACGATCGTGCCGACGGCCTCGTGCCCGAGGATCCTGCCGTGCTCCACGGCCGGGACGTCGCCTTTGAGGATGTGCAGATCGGTGCCGCAGATGGTGACCGCGTCCACGCGGACGATCGCGTCGGTCGCCTCGGCGAGCTCCGGCCGGGGGCGATCGACCCAAGCCCGCCGCCCCGGGCCGTCGTAAACCAGTGCCTTCATGCTTTCTCCCTTTCCACGGAGGGGTTTCCGGTTCGAGCGTGTCGCCGTGGCGGCCTTCGACACAGGGTCGAAAGCCCCTGCGGTCCACGACGTCCGACCGCATCGACGTCATGAGGGATTGCTTAGCGTCGGTGCCTGATCCGCTTGACGAATCAGGAGGAGCGCTTCATGACGACATCCGGGAACCCGCCCGTCGTCGCCGCGGTGAACGGTTCGGCCCATTCGATGGCGGCCGCGCTGTGGGCGGCGAAAGAAGCGCTTCTGCGTAATGCCGAGTTGCTGCTCCTGATGGCCTACGGTTTCGACGGCGCCCCCTTCGGAAATCGGTCTTTCCCTCCTGACGCCTGGCTGAAAGCGAAAGAAGCCGTCACCGAGGAGGTACTGCGAGAATTCCGGGTGGAGTGCGAATCGGCGGTTCCCGAGGTGAAGATGGCCACCGCGGCCGTCGATACGGGCCCGATCGCCGCCTTGACCGAGATTTCGGCGACGGCGCGGCTGCTGGCGATCGGTGCCCCGGCCGGAGAGACGGCCGGCTTGTTCACCAGGGTGTCCACGTCCCGCTTGTCATCGGGGACCTTCTGCCCGGTCGTGGTGGTCCGAGGGGCTCGCCAGTCCGGTCCGGTGGTGGTCGGCGTGGACGGAAGCCCCCTGAGCGAGGAAGTGCTCGCCTGGGCGTTCGAGGAAGCCTCGGTCCGGAAGACCCCTTTGCTCGTTTTGCACGCGTGGCACGACGGTGATGTCGCGGGACTCTTCACCGGTGAGAGTGCTTTGCCCTTCCCCGGCGAATCGGTGCGCGAGGCCGAAAACCGCGTCCTGGGGCAGCGGCTCGCGGGTTGGCGCAAGAAGTACCCGCAGGTGCCGGTCGACCAGGTCGTCGTCAGGGACAAGCCGCGGCAGCGTCTGCTCGAGCAGAGCGAGAAAGCCCAGTTGGTGGTCGTGGGCAGCCGTGGCCGAGGCGGTTTCGCCGGCCTGTCCTTCGGGTCGACGAGCCATGCCCTGGTCCATCACGCGAAGTGCCCGGTCATGGTCGTCCGAGCGACAGGACGGCCCGCCGGATGACCCAGGGAACCATCACCGAGGAGGTCGCCCATCACGGGTTGCCGGTGCCCGAGGTCGTCTTGCTGGCGGAAACGGACGTCGACAGCGGGCTGTCTCCCGGAGTGTGGCAACGGCGGCTGGTGGATGTCGGGCCGAACGAACTACCGCCGCGGCGCGGACCGAACTGGATCGTCCGCCTGGCCGGGCAGTTGCGGCATCCGCTCATCTACGTCCTGTTGACGGCGGCGGCGGTCACCGCGGCGCTCGGCGAAGTCGTCGATGCTTCGGTGGTACTCGGGGTGGTCGTCGTCAACGCGGTCATCGGGTTCGTGCAGGAGGCGCGCGCGGAACGCGCGCTGGACGCCTTGGCGTCGATGGTGCGGACCGAGGTGACCGTCGTCCGGGGCGGCTCGACCGCGCGCGTGCCGTCGGCCGGGCTGGTGCCGGGAGACGTGGTGCTGCTGGAGGCGGGCGATCAGGTCGGTGCCGATCTGCGTCTCGTCGCCACCGACGAACTCGGAATCGACGAGTCGGCTTTGACCGGTGAGTCGGTGCCCGCGGTGAAGGATCCGGTAGTGCTCCCGCCGGGCACCGCGCTGGCCGATCGCGCGAACATGGCCTATTCCGGAACGCTGGTGACCACGGGAACGGGCCGCGGGGTCGTGGTCGCGACCGGGGCCGCCACCGAGATCGGCCGGGTGCATCGCCTCGTCGGTACGACGATCTCGGTGCGGACGCCACTGACACGCAAACTCGCCAGGTTCAGCCGGGTACTGACGATCGTGATCCTGGGGCTCGCGGCGTTGGGCATCGTCGTCGGCCTCGTTCGTGGGGAGACGGCCGCGGAGATGGTGACCGCGGCGGTGGCGCTCGCGGTGGGCGCGATCCCGGAAGGTCTCCCCGCCGCCGTCACCGTGACGCTGGCGATCGGAGTCGCGCGGATGGCGCGCCGTCACGCGATCATCCGGCGGTTGCCCGCCGTCGAAACCCTCGGCAGTACGACGGTGATCTGCACCGACAAGACCGGGACCCTCACCGCGAACGCGATGACCGTTCGGGCGATGGTGGTCGGCGACCGGCGCCATACCGTCTCCGGCATCGGCTACACACCCGAGGGGGAGATCCGGCCGGAACCCACGCCCGCCGTGCGGGAATGCCTGCTCGCGGGACTCGCGTGCAACGACGCGCGGATCGTGGAAGAGGACGGCCGCTGGAAGCCGGTCGGTGATCCGACAGAGGCCGCGCTGGTGACCGTCGCGAAGAAGGCCGGTCTCGACATCGGCGACGTGCCGGAACGCGTGCGGGTGCTTCCGTTCACTTCCGAACGCCGTTTCATGGCCACTGAGCACGTCGGTGGCGTCGTGTACGTGAAAGGCTCGGTGGAGCGCTTGCTGGACTTGGCCGGCGTCTCCCACTGTGCCGAGGCCGAAGCCATGGCGGCAGAAGGCCTTCGAGTACTGGCGATCGGTCGTGCGGCCGGCGTCGGGCTGACCGAGGAAGGGTTACGCGGAAACGTCGTCCTCCTCGGCTTCGTCGGCATGCAGGATCCGCCTCGACCGGAAGCGATCGAAGCGGTCCGAGCCTGCCGGGAGGCGGGCATCGAGGTCACCATGATCACCGGCGATCACCCGGCCACAGCACGCTCGATCGCTCGCGAGTTCGGCATCTCCTCGGTGCACGCGAGGGTGTCTCCGGAGGAGAAGCTGCGGCTCGTCGGCGAAATCCAGCGGAACGGTGAGGTCGTGGCCATGACGGGCGACGGGGTGAACGACGCACCCGCGTTGCGCCGCGCGGATATCGGCGTGGCGATGGGGAGGGGAGGGACCGAAGTCGCGAAGCAGGCGGCCGACATGGTGCTCACCGACGACAACTTCGCGTCCATCGGAGCCGCGGTCGAAGAAGGCCGTGCGGTCTTCGACAACCTGCGCAAGTTCATCATCTGGACTCTCCCGACGAATATGGCCGAGGGGCTGGTGATCCTCGCCGCGATCCTGGCCGGTACCGCATTGCCGATTCTTCCGGTGCAGATCCTCTGGATCAACATGACCACGGCGGTCGCGCTCGGTCTCACGCTGGCGTTCGAACCGCGGGAACCCGACGTGATGCGCCGCCCGCCGCTGCCGCCCTCGCTTCCGCTGCTGACCGGAGCGCTGGCCGGCCGGACCATGTTCGTCTCGGTCATCCTGCTGGCCTGTTCCTTCGGGGCTTTCCAGTGGCAGATCGGTGCGGGTGCTCCCGTCGAGCTCGCCAGAACGGTCGCCATGAACGTTTTCGTCGGTGGCGAGATCGCCTACCTGGTCAACTGCCGGTCCCTGGTGGACCTTCGCCCGCGGGTCGGCTTCTTCCGCAACCGCTGGCTGCTCCTGGGTGTCACGGTGACCGTGCTGCTCCAGCTCGTGCTGACCTATGTCCCGTTCATGAACTCGCTCTTCCACACCGCGCCGATGCCCTGGAAAGCCTGGTGGCCGGTGCCTGTGCTGGCCGCCCTCACCTACGTCCTCGTCGAACTCGACAAGGCGCGGCAGCGGCGCCGCGCGAGTGCCGCCGGCACGATTTGAAGTCTCCACCTCGCCCGGCCTGATCTCGTACAGAGCAGGGTGAGTTTCCTGTCACGGCGTTTCTTTCTTTCGTGCCGCTGATTCGACTTGGCGTTCGCGTTCCCGGAGGGCGGAACCGGCGACACCGGACAGGGTGATGGTGATGACCAGCCCGATGGCCAGGTTGATGATCGCCGTCGCGAGCCGGGCGTCGAACTCGGCGGTCAGGCTGAGGGGCGTCACCACGGCGATCGCGGTGAGGAGCACCATGATCCAGCCGAAGAAGACCTTCACGCGCGGTGTGGTGAGCAGAAGGACATGGAGCAATGCCGTCGCGCCGAGCGCCACGACGGCCGATACGAGCGCGTAGGTAACGGTGTTGGCTCCACCCCAGGCGCCTTCGTGACTGGGCGTGAGAACCGCGACCTTCACCAGTCCGCGAGCGACCAGGATTCCCACGACGGCGGTGAGCGCCGCGGTCACCGCCGTCGCCGCGCCGCCCGCCCACAGCCTGCCCGCGTTGACCGTTCGCTGTTCTTCGGCCTCGAAGTCATTGTCCATGCTCCCGACCCTGCTGGGTCCGGGAATTGCCGTGTAGAGCCTGACGAACCCGGTGGCAGAGGACCTTCGGCCCGCTCGCGCCCGATCATCCCCGATCCGGGACCTTGTGCTCTCTTGGTCGCTCTCGCCCGGCGAAACCCTGGACGAGTCATGACCATCCGAAGGGAGAACCCATGCGTTCGATCGCATCGCACGGGACAGCCGCTGTCTTGGCCCTGTACGTGAAGGGGGCCTTCACGTACTTCATTCAGGCGACCTGAGCGGTGCCGCGGTGGGGGTGGGTGGGTGGGTGGGTGGGTCGGTCGCCGGGTTTGAGTGGTACAGCCTTGTCCGGGGCGGGGGTCACGTCGCGTCTATGAAGGAATCGGGACGTTGGGTGTCCTGATTCCTTCATAGACGATCCCGATACCCGCGGGGGTCGTCGACCTCGTGCAGGTCAGCAGCAGGTAGCCAAATACCGTGACGTTCCAACCGTCCTTACCACTCACGAGCCCTCGCCGTCCGGGCCGTCGTGGCTCATGCGCCCCGCGGGGTCAGCCGGTGGCCGGAGTCGCGGTGGGCGCGTAGCGAGTGGCGTGCCGCGGTGGCGGTGAACACGAGGGCCGCCGCGGCGACCGCGGCCAGCGCGGCGAGTCCGAAGGCGTACGAGCCGTAAGTTCCATAGAGGGCGCCCATGACCAGTGGCGGGATGAATCCGCCGAGACCGCCTGCCGCGCCGACCACGCCTGTCACCGAGCCGACCTTGTCCGCCGGGGTGAGCAGTGCCACCAGCGCGAACACCGCGCCACTGCCGCCGCCGAGCGCGGCGGCCATGGCCAGGAACGCGATCGTCCCCAGCGCTCTGGACGACGGGCACGCGCGGGAAAACCCGGCCGCGCGGCGAACCGGCGGAGTGAACCGGCTGGTGGTGCGGCTGCTCGGTTCCGGGGTGTCTCCCGTCGTGTTCCTGGTGGTGACGCTCGCCGAGTTGCTCGGCGATCGCCGGAGCGGTCATCGCGAAATGGCGGCGACCACCTCGGCGCTCACCGCGCTCACCCTGCACCGCCTGGTCGACCGGGATTCCGCAGGGGGAAACCGAGATAGCGGCCTGCTTCGCGGAGTTCGTCGCGGGCGTGGGGGTGGGCGACGTGGTCGATGATCTGCTCAGCCTGTTCACCGGCGTCGTGTCCCCAGATGGTGGCCACGCCTTGTTCGCTGACGAAGTAGTTGTGCTGGAAGGACGTGACCGGGCCCGCCAGGCGGGGAACCACGGTGGAGACGTCGGCTTTCGGGTGCCAGGAGGGAAGGGCGATGATCGCTTTCCCGCCGGGGGAGTGCAGAGCCCCGACCACGAAGTCGGTCTGCCCGCCGAAACCGGAGTGGATGACGTCGTGCACGCGGCTGGCGTTCGCCTGTGCGTACAGGTCGATCTGCAGCGCACTGTTGATCGAGACCAGACGTGGCCGCCGGGCGATGAGTCCGGGGTCGTTGGTCTTTTCGGTGCGGAGGAGTCGGACTCGTGGGTTACGGTCCACCCAGTCGTACAGTTCGGGGCCGCCGAACACGAACGAGGCGGTCACCGGTGTGTCCGGGTCGAGCGCGCCCGCTCGTTCCAGGCCCAGCACGCCGTCGCTGAACATCTCCGACCACACGGCCAGGCCGCGGCGCGCGGTCAGCGCCGCGAGGACGGCGTCCGGAACGGCGCCGATGCCCAGTTGCAGCGTCGCGTCGGCCGGGACGAGGTCGGCGACGCGGGCACCGATCGCCTCGGAGACCTCGCTGATCGGGCGGGGCACGGGGGAGGGCAACTGCTCGTCGACCTCGATCGCGAAGTCCACTTCGTCGCAGGCGAGAACTCCGTCGCCGTAGGTATAGGGCATCCGCGGGTTGAGCTGGGCGATCACGAGACCGCCGCGGGCGCGGACAGCCTCGATCGCCGCGGGCAGGATGTTGACTTCCGTGCCCAGCGATACGCAACCGTCCACGGGGGTGGACGTGTGGATCAGCACGATGTCGGGTGGCAGGGCCTGCTGGAGCAGGCGAGGCACCAGAGACAGGCGGGACGGGAAGTACCGCAGCGTCGGCTTGCCGCGCATGCCGGGCCCGACGAAGGGCGTTTCCAGTGTCACACCGTCGCGGTCGGGGATGCCGGGCTGGGCGTTGAGCGCGAACAGCCGGTACTCGGCCACCGTCTTGTCGAGCAGCTCCAGCGTGCGATAGGGGGTGGCGAAATTACCGCTGACCACGACCCTCGGACGGCTGACGGCGGCGGCCAGCACGGCGGCCAGCCGTGACTCGGACAGAATGCGCATGTGTCCTGCATACCCGACTGAGCGATGCGACTCGCGGCGGCCGTCCGTCGAAGCGTTCAGCTCGGCATACGGGCACTCTGCCAAGGAGTTTTCGTGCCACAGCGTCGTTCCGCCGGGCCGAGGCACTGTCCTGTAAGTCTGTCCGCGGTCTTCAGGACAGCGCCTAGTCGTCTGGCCCGCGCAAGGTCAGGACGACCCGGAGAACGTGTTCGACCGCGGCAGGGAACACAGCCCCGCGTAGTTCGCCGCGGCTGACGAGGGTGAGCCCGGCGAAGTCCAGCATCCGGTCTTCGCCAAGACGCCGAACGGTCAGGGTGGCCACTTCCTCGAGGTCGAGGTCGGGATGATCCATGCGGGTCAGCGCGAATTCGATGAGCAACTGTTCATCCGTCACCCCACCACCTCCTCGTCCCCTAGATGCTACGACGGACAACCGCGCAGGCCTGCGGGAGCGGTGATCGGCAAGTGATGACCTCGGGAGAGCGGCCTGGTCGAAGGGGCGGCTTCTCCGGCACACTGGAGCCTCGTCGGAGCGCGGGAGGCGCGATGGTGGGGGAACTGCTGTACCTGGTGGCCGCCGGGCTGGTCGCGGGTGCGGCGGCCGGGGCGAAAGACACCGCTTCGCTCGCGGTGAAGGACGCCTATGCCGGCCTGGTCGACGGCGCGCGCCGACGGTTCGGGGCGAAAGTGGCCGCGCAACTCGAGGAGGCCGCTCACGATGACGCCGCGCCGGACAAGGAGCAGCGGGTTCGGGACGAGCTGGTCCGGGCCCTCGACGGAGCGGCGCTTGAACCGGACGACGAGCTGGTCGCCACCGCTCGCACGCTGCTCGACCGGGTCGGCGGGAAGTTCACCGTCGATGTCCGCGAGTCGCAAGGTGTGCAGGTCGGCGACCACAACTCGATGACGCTGAACTTCGGTCCGCCAGCCCCGCGGTGACCGGGCCCGCCGATGATCAGGTCCGGCCGGCGGTCGACGCCCGGTTCGGGCACGGCGTGCAGGTCGGCGACCACAACACTCAGCACATCCACCTGACGGCCGCGATCGGGAGCAGCGCGGTGGTGACCGCGATCCACGCCGATCCCGGCACGGAGGTGTTCGTGGGCCGGGAGCCGGACCTCGACCGGCTGGCCACTACCCTGGCCGCCGGCAGCTCCGGGCCGTTCACTGGCGTCGTTCAGGGAATGGGCGGCATCGGCAAGACCGCGCTGGTCCGGCGAGCCGCGGCACAAGCGGTGAGCCGTGGCTGGTTTCCCGGCGGCTCGGTGTCCGTGGACCTGCGCGGGTACGAACTCGTCGCGGCGAACCGGGTGCGGCCCGGACAAGTGTTCGCGGCGGCGTTGAGGGCCCTGGGCGTGCCGGCCGAGGGGATTCCGTCCGACGCCGCGCAGCAGCCCGCCGTCTACCACCGGCACCTCGACGAGCTGGCCGTCCGGGGCAAGCGGGTGCTGCTGGTGCTGGACAACGTCGCGGACCCCGACCAGGTCCTTGACCTGCTGCCCACCTCCATGGCCGCACGGGTGCACCGGGTACTGATCACGTCTCGCGACACTCTTCCGTTGCCCGGCGTCGGCAGAGTGGACCTGAGTGTGCTGGCGCCGGCCGAGGCGGCGGAGCTGGTTCGCGCGGTGCTGGACCAGGCCGCCCGCGACCGGGGACTTCCGGCCGATCCCCGGCCCGCCGCCGAGTCCAGCGGGGTGGCGGAGGTGCTGCGGTGGTGCGGCCTGCTGCCACAGGCTGTGGTGATCGCCGCGGGTGTCCTGGCCGAGGAACCGGGCCTGACCGTCGGGGAGCTCGTCGCCGATCTGGCCGACACGCGAACCCGGCTGGCTGTGCTGGACGACGGTTCCGGCGGCGTGCCCGCCGCGTTCCTGGCGTCGTGGCGGCGGTTGCGCACCCGCGACCCGGATGCGGCACGGCTGCTCTGCCTGCTGACCAGCGCGCCCGGCCCGGACATCGGCTTGGCCGCCGCGGCGGCGGTGCTGGGCGCGGACGAGGCGGTGGCACGGGTCCGGTTGCGCGTGCTGACCCGGGCCCACTTGCTGCTGGGTGGCCCGCAGCGCTGGGAGTTTCACGACTTGCTGCGGCTCGCCGTCACCCGGTACGCCGTCGCCGACCTCGGGATCAAGGAGGCCGACCTGGCCGCAGCGACCGACCGGGTGCTCGACCACTACCTCGGCACGACGCGGGCCGCACTGGGCTGGATGGCGACGGTTCGCTCGCACGCCCCGCCCCCCTCGGAAAGCCCGTTCGACGGGTGGGACAGCGCGCTGGCCTGGCTGGACGCGGAACGGGCGTGCCTGGTCGCCGCCGTGGCCGTGGCCGACGACACCTCGCGGGACCGGCAGGCGGTGGATCTGGCTTCGACTTTGTCGGGCTTCTTGTCCTGGCGGCGTCAGGTGGGCGACTGGGTCGCCACCGCGGAGATCGCGGACCGGGCGGTCCGACGGTTGCGCGATCGGCGGGGGATCGTACAGGCGATCGTGAACCTGGGAGCCGCCCTGATCGAGGCCGGCCGGTTCAAGGAGGCCGTCGGCAACCTGGACACCGCCCGGTTGGCCGGCCGTGCCTTCCTCGACGACCTGGCCGTCGAAGGGCAGGTGTGCGACTACCTGGGCTTGGCGTTGCAGGGAATGGGTGATTTCGCGGGAGCGGTGTCTCAGCACCACTACGCGATCGACCTGTTCGAGGAGCTCGGCGACCGGCGTAGCGAGGCGGCGGCGCGGAGCAACGCGGGAACCGCGCTCGAGCGACTGGGCGATCATTGGCGGGCCATCGACGCGCACACCGCCGCGGTCGAGATCTTCCGGGACATCGGCGATCGGCTCAGTGAGGCGATGGCGCGGGGCAACCTGGCGATCGCGTTGCACGGGATCGGCAGGCGAGGTGACGCGATCGACGTCCTATCGGCTGTCCGTGTCACCTTCGGGGAATGCGGTGATCGGCGCAGCGAGGCGCAAACGTGGCGCAACTTGGGTGTGGTCCATCGCGAGTTGGGCTGGCTCGGCGACACGGTCAGAGCGTTCGCCGCTGCCGCCTTGACGTTCGCGAAGATCGGCGACCGTCGAGCCGAAGTCCAGATGTGGCGCGAACTGGAACGCATCTACACAGCCGCCCGCCGACCGGACGACGCCCGCTTCGCCGCAGAGCGGGCGGCCCCGGAGACCGACGCCGACAGTTCCGACGAGCCGATCCAGGGATTACCCGGCTGGTGGATCCACACGGCGCTGGAAGACGAGTCGAGATAAGCAGGGTGGTCCTCAGGCCTGGTGGCGGGCCTCGTGAGTGGTAAAGACGGTTAGAACCGTCTTTACCACTCACGAGGCCACCACGCTGCGTCGCTCAGGTCGCCTGGCCGACCACCTGGGCCGACCATGCGCCCTGCCACCGCCACCGCCACCGCCCCCGCCACCGCCACCGTCAACGTCGCGAAAGCCACTTTCAGGACATCCAACGTCGCGAACGTGGCTTTCGCGACATGCCCTCACAACCTGCCACCTTTGCCTTACCCCTCAAATGGAGGAAGCTGGAGTAGCGCTGGTCCGAGTCCGGTTTCAACCTGGTTCCACGACACCCGTATCGGCGGGAATTCCGGTCCGCCCAGCAGAAGCCGCAAATGGCCGACCGGATCCGCGGGGAGCCGACGCGCGGGCTCCGCAGTTTCCGGAGGGTTCGTTCGACACCGTGGCCTGAACGCTGGGGTCGCGCGTGCGGGCGGAACGATGCCGCTGCTCGACCACGTCGGCAGCCATCACGGCGTGCCCAGGCTCGGGCAGCGCCTCCTGGAGCGGCCGTCAAACACCCCTGCCTGGCCAGCTGACCGTCACCAGTTCGCGGCCGGACGAGCCCAGATCCGGTGGCAGCGCGGGATCCACGCCGAGTTCGCGTAGCGCGGCGGCCACCTCGGTCTCGGTGTCGGCGGGCAGGCAGAGCCGCCTTCGAGTGACGTCGGTCAGCTCGGCGAAGGTGGCGTACTCCGCTTCCGGTCGACGTCGCCACCGGGCGACCGTGGGCTCGACGCCCAGTTCGCCGAGGGTGGCCAGGAAGTCGTCGGCGGTGGGGCCCGCGGGGCGCTCGATGTCGTGGAAGCGCCGCCACAACGGGTTCAGCTCGGTGAGCGGGTGCGCCGCGGCCACTTCGACGATCACTCGTCGCCGGGCGTGCGTGGTCAGCGCGTGCAGGAACGGGGCGAGGTCGGCGAGGTTGTAGACGACGTTGCCGCACAACACGACGTCGGCGACCGGGGTCTCGTCCGCGAGGTCCGGCCACCGTCCGGAAAGGATGGTCGAGGGCAGACCGAGATCGGCGGCCCGTGCGGCGAACCCGGTCAGCAGTTCGCCGTCCGCGTCGACCGCCGTCAGTTCCAGGACGGGGACCCGTCCGAGAAGGGGCAGGCTCGTCGCTCCGGCCGCCGCGCCGACGTCGAGCACGGAACCTGGTTCGGCCAGTGCCGCCCGAGCGGCGGCGTGGGTTTCGCCGGTCGGCGCGGCGATCTGGGCGTCCGCGCGCCGTTCGAACACCTGGCGGGGCAGTACCCACGGTGACTCGGGCGCCGCCGCCAGGATTTCGGGTGGGATGGCCCACGCGGCGAGCGTGTCCGCCCACCGGTGAAGTGCGGTCACTCGGACGTTCCTTTCCGTTTCCCTTGGCCAGGAGGAAGAATACGATCGTGAGGGCCAGGACACCGCCGTTCACGAGACGAGCCGGGGTGAGCACCACGACCACCGCGTGGCGACAGGAGCCTAAGGAGCAACCTACCGCCTGATGGCTTGCCGGTCGGTCGTCTTCGGTCGCGCGGACACTGCGTGGATGTCGCCGGTCGCGATCACGGGCGGCCCCCGCCGAAGTACTTCGACGCCGCGAGCCGGTTCAGCAATTCGATCCGGCCCTTGTTGGGGACGGAGCGCAGCGGGTGACCTTCGAGTCCCCAGCGCTCAAGGAGAATGTTGGCCGCCTCCCAGCCCGTGGCGGCCGCGCGTTCCATGAGGGCGACCGGGAGATCGATCCGGATGCCGTCACCCGCCAGGGCCAGCGCCGGGTCCGGGGTTTCGACGGTGGGACGCCTGGCGAAGTGGCCGATGCCGAACATGGGGCAATCCTCTCGCCACAGCGTGATCTCCCCGGAGATACGGGCGGCCCCGGTTTCCGGGTAGATCTCGTGGAGCCGTGCGTCGACGGCCTTGACCAGGCTCTCGGTGTCGCCTGTGGTCGCCGCGTAGGCGTGGAGTTCGACCACCGAGCCGCCGGTGCGTGCGGCCCAGCGGCGGGCTTCTCCTTCGTACCGGTCGAGCAGGCTGACGTTGTCGAGTGGTGGCACACTCCCGGTACCGAGAAAGGGCGGTCGCGCGGAGTCCACGGGGCGGTCGAGCCATAGTCGCCGCACCAGGAA
Source organism: Amycolatopsis decaplanina DSM 44594 (assembly GCF_000342005.1). Classification (GTDB taxonomy): domain Bacteria; phylum Actinomycetota; class Actinomycetes; order Mycobacteriales; family Pseudonocardiaceae; genus Amycolatopsis; species Amycolatopsis decaplanina. The sequence goes on along the minus strand of NZ_AOHO01000068.1, from coordinate 122,574 downwards.
CGGCGGCGCGGTGCGCAAGGCGGCGATGTCGTCGCGCCAGGTATCCGTTCCGATGCCCGGTGACGCGGCGACGATCCGGCGCAGCCCGTCCGGGTCACAGGCGAGCACCGTGGCGTCGAAGTGTTCCGTCCGGTCGCCGGTTTCGATTTCGAAGCCGTCGGGAGTGCGCTGAAGAGCGGTGACGCCCGCGCCGGTGCGGATGTCGACTCGCCGGGCGGCGAGGTAACCGGCGAGCGGGTCCCAGAGCGCTTGCGGGAACGGGTCGGTCGGCACGTCGAAGACGAGACCCTCGCTGGAGCCGAGGAAGTACAGGTGGAACATCGTCGCCAGTTCCGCCGCGGACAGATCGTGCGGGTCCGCGAAGAAGCTGCGTGAGAAGACTTCGAAGGCGAGATGCCGGGCGGCCGCGGGGAAGTTGATCGATTCGAGGAAGGTCGAGGCGTCGATCCGGTCGAGCCGGTCGTAGGTTTCCGGCACACTCACCGTCGCCAGCGGCAGCGCCCTGCGGCCGTTGAGACGCAGGAGGTCGCGTGGGGTGAAGGTGGGGCTGCGCCAGGCGAAGGCCAGGGCGTTCCAGGGTGGGGTGCGTGGCAGTCCGGCGAAGGTGTCCGTCCGCCCCTGCGCGTCGAGCAGCGGGTAGTCGGTGAGCGGTGTCAGCCGCTCGAGACGCGGGTCGGTTCGTTCGAGCAGGGCGCGGAGGTTGTAGTACTGGCGGAAAAAGGCGTGGAAGCCCCGGCTCATGGTCACCGTTGTGCCGTCGGGCAGCCGCTCCGGCCAGCCACCGACCCGTCCGCCCAGGTGGTCTTCCCGTTCGAAGACGGTGACGTCGACGCCCCGTTCGGCGAGCGCGGTCGCGGCGGTCAGGCCGGCTATCCCACCGCCGACGACGGCCGTGGTGGGACGCCGTCCGAGCCGGCCCGCGTCGGACAGGCCGGGTACCGCCAGCTTCGTGACGATACGGGGATCAAGTCCAGGACGTGGGTTCACGAAGTCTCCGGGGGATTCGTTCCGAGAACGGTGTGCACGATGCCTTTCTGCCAGCCGTGTACCGATCCGGTGCGGACGTCGGTGAATCCGGCATCGTGGAGGCGCTGAGTGAGTGAACCGAGCCCGTCGAATTCGAGGACACTGCGGCGAAGGTGGCGATAGAGCGTCGCGTCGCCGGTGGTGACTTTGCCGAGCGGGATGATCACACCCGCGCACACCGCGTTCCAGATCCAGCGGGCGCGGCGGGAGTCGCGGACGGAGTACTCGTGGACAGCGATTCGTCCTCCGGGGCGAAGAAGGGTTCGAAGGCGGCGTAAACCCGCGGTGGGATCGGCGAGGTTGCGGAGCAGGTACGCGGAGATGATGGCATCGAACGGCCCCCGCACACCGGCCAGTTCTTCGACGGGGGTGTGGAGGAATTCGACTCCGGCGGGCCAAACCTTGGCCCGTGCCCGGGCCAGCATCTCGGCGGAAGCGTCGAAAGCCGTGATCCGGGCGCCGGGCGCGACCGAGAGCAGGGCGGCGGTGGAAGCGCCGGTTCCGCACCCCGCGTCCAGCAGTCGCAGGCCGCCCGCGTCCGAGGGCAGGCCGAGACGGCGCGCGGAGAGCCGCAGATGTTCGTGATAGCCGGGATTGGCGGCGACCAGGCGGTCGTACCAGCGTGCTTCGGTGTCGAAGGCCGATGGCACGACCGCTCGCGGAAGCCCGTTCCGTTCCATTGCCGTCATCGCGCCTCCTCCCGGTCCCGTTCCCACAGGAGCAGGACGGCGGTCACCAGCGCGAAGCCGAAAAGGAAGTCCTCGACCGGGATGTCCCAGGGGAAACGCCAGCCGGTGGTGTGCTCGGGCGCGTACAGGACGATCGGGGCGGACAGTTTCGTCAGCCAGCCGTCGACCGGGATCTGGAAGCCGGTGACGATGGCCATCGTGAGCCAGTAGGCGAGCTTGCGGAACAAGCCCGTCTTCAAGACGGCCAGTTCGAGCAGGACGACGGCGATCACCGCGGTGACCGCCGGAACGGTGTAGCCCCAGGGGATCATCGCCGGGCCGCCCGCCGGTCTCCCCGTCGCTGGAACACGGTGAGCGTGAGCTGGACCATCTCGTAGGTCAGAAGTCCGCACACCGGGATGACCACGAAGAAGAGGATTTCCTCCAGGGGGACGGAGAACGGGGCGTGGATGCCGGTGACGAACTCCGGTGCGTAGTGCCAGACGCCACCGGCGATCGCCAGGGCGTCCCACACGAGGAAGACGGCCGCCATCGGAAGGACCGCGCGGGCGAGGCGTTTCGGTCGCCGGTAGACGCGTGCGCCGGCGGCCTCCAACGGCAGGGTCACCAGGACGCACGCCGCCAGCACGATCAAGTATTCCGCCTTGCCCATTCAGCCCACCACCGCTGGGGGAGCGGGATGCCGCCGGCGTGCCCACTGCGAACGTGCCAAGGCGCCGCACGCGACGGCGAGTCTGCGGCTTCTGGGCACCTTCGCCCGGCGGACGAAGACGTCGTGGTCCGCGCGTTCGATCCGGTCGAGAATCCGTCCGTACAGTGCCGCGGCGGTGGCCACGCAGGGCCGCGAAACGGGGTGCAGCATCGCGATTCCCGGCCGTGCCTCGGCGTAGACGCGCCGCGTCCTGGCGATCTGATCCCGGATGGCGGCTCGCACGGACGCGTCCGCGCGACCGTGCTCGGCGCACCAGGACAGCCGGTCACGATCGACGCCGTGTTCCTTGAGTTCGTCGGCGGGCAGGTAAACGCGTCCACGCTGGAAATCCTCGGCGACGTCACGAAGGAAGTTCGTCAATTGGAACGCCTTGCCCAACGCCGCGGCTCGCGGCGCCGCCTCGTCACGACTCGATACGGCGCCGAGCACGGGAAGCACTTGAAGGCCGATCACCTCCGCCGACCCGTGCACGTAGACGTCGAGATCCTGACGTGTCGCGTAGTCGGTCACGCTCAGGTCCATCCGCATCGAGGTGAAGAAGGCACGGAAAAGCTTCTCCTCCAGATCGAATCGGGTGGCGGTGTCGATCACCGCGGTCAGCAAGGGGTCGTCGCTCGTTCCGGTGGAAAGGTCGCCGAGGAAGCGGTCCTCCACTTCGGACAGACGTGCGGCAACCGATTGCGGCGTAGCGCCGGGCTCGGGTTCGTCGACGATGTCGTCGAGCCACCGCGCGAAACCGTAGAGCGCGTGGATCGCCGGGCGCTGGGGCGGCGTCAACATACGTGTGGCCAGGAAATACGTGCGGCCGTGCCGGGCATTCACCTCGCGGCACCAGGTGTAGGCGGAGCGCAGGCCGGGATCGTGAATCCCGGCGGCGTCGAGTTCGCGGCGGGTCATCGGGCCTCCTCTGTCGCGAGATCGAGGATCCGCGAGCGCTGCTCCGGCGCTCCGGTGATCCGGTCGGCGGCGAGCCGGCCCGATATCAGCACGGTCGGCACACCCACTCCCGGTACCGTCGCGCCTCCGGCGAGGACCACGTTTTCGGTGCCACGAGGGAGGTTTCTGGGCCTGAAGGGCCCTGTCTGGGCGAAGGAATGCGCGTAACTGAAAGGGGTGCCGGCGACGAGTCCACGGGCAGCCCAGTCGGCAGGACTGATGACCTCGGTGAACTCGGGTTCGAAGTCCGGAAGCAGTCGTTCGCGTGCCACCGCGAGAATCTCTTCCGCATACGGCTCCGCTTCGGTGGCCCAATCGGCCGGGCCGCGGTCGAGATTCGGTACCGGGGCGAGGATCGAGTAGAGCTGACGGCCCGCCGGGGCCAGCCCGGGATCGGTGGCGGTAGGCCTGGTGATCAGCAGAGAGGGGTCGGTCATGCGGCGCCCGGCGGTGATGAGCTCGTCGAACGTCGATCGCCACCCTCGCCCGAAGGAAATGGTGTGGTGCGCGACGTCGGAGCCGTCTCCGGGACCGCCGGCGTGCACGACCAGAGCCGACGGGGCCGGGCGCAGCGGAACCGGCCGCCGGGGGAGCCGGCCCAGCAGCCGGTAGCTCTCCGCCAGCTCGCTCGTCAGCACGACGGCGTCACAAGGATGACGGTCACCGCCCGCTGTGCGGACGGCGGTGATCCGGCGGCCTTCGCGTTCGAGCGTGCGCACGGCGTCGCCGTAGTGGAAGGTGACTCCGTGCGCGGCGGCGACCCGTGCCAGTGCCTCGGGGAGCGCGGCCACGCCTCCGGGCGGGAAGTACACCCCGCCCACGGTGTCCATGTAGGCGATGACCGCGTAGAGAGCCAAAGCCCGCATCGGTGATTCGCCGGCGTAAAGCGCTTGGAAGGTGAAGACCCGCTTCAGGCGCTCATCGGACAGAAAGGCGCCGATTTTGGCATCCAGCCGCCGGAATCCGCCCAGTGCCACCAGTCGTGCCAGATCGGGGTGGAGCATGCCCAAGGGGGAGTCGATGTTCGCGTCGATGAACCGGGTGAATTCGACGCGGTAAAGCCGGGTCAGCCAGTCGCGCAAGCGGAGGTATCCCGCGGCCTCGGCGGGACCGGCGAACTCCCGGACCGCGTCCGTCATCGCCGCGGCGTCGGAGCGGACGGGAAGACTGCTGCCGTCCGCGAACTGGGCGAGGTACGCCGGGTCGAGCCGTGTGAGCGGTAGTTCGGCGGACAGTTCCGCGCCGACGGCGCCGAAAGTTTCCTCGAGGATCGAGGGCATGGTCAGCACGGTGGGCCCGGTGTCGAGCCGGTAGCCCTTGCGCTCGATCCGCCCCGCACGGCCGCCAGGACCCGGATCCCGCTCGACGACGACGACCTCGCGGCCACGCCCGGCCAGGTGCAAAGCCGCCGCGAGACCCGACAAGCCCGCTCCGACGACGACCACCCGGTCTGTCCGGCCGGTTACCGTCTTCATTGGTCTCGCTCCGTGCATCGGGCGGCCAGAACGGACAGTGCGTCCGCGGCGTGCTGTGGGAAAACGGCCGGATCGATGACGGCCAGCGCCTTGTCCGCGCGTTCCCGGATGAGTTCGCCGAGACGATCGTGGGCTCCGGTCGCGACGATCAGCTCGCTCCAGCGGGCCACCGCGTCGTCGCCCACGACGGGAAGCGCGAGCAGTTCGTCGAGCTCCACGCGCTGCCGCGGGGCCGCCATTTCCGCCGCCAGCACCACCACACTGGACGCCTTGCGCTCACGGAGATCCTGGCCGACGGGTTTACCGGTGACGGCCGGATCGCCGAACACCCCCAGCAGGTCGTCCCGGAACTGGAACGCCTCACCGATCAGCCCGCCGAACTCGGCCAGCGCGGCCAGAACGTCCTGCCCGCATCCGGCCAGCGAGGCGCCGAACTCCAACGGCCTGCGGACGGTGTAGTTGCCCGATTTCCGGCGAAGGACGTCCAGCAGCTCCTCCCACCCCGGGAGCGAGCGCGCGTCGTTGACCAGGTCGGCGAGCTGGCCGACGGCGAGTTCCGCACGCATCAGGTCATACCGGGGCCAGCCCCTGGCGAGTGTTTCCGCGGTCAAGCCGCATTCACGCAGCATCCGCTCGGACCAGACCAGGAAGAGATCGCCCGACAACGTCGCGGCGGACTCACCGAACCGATCGGAAGACCCGCCCCAGCCCTGTTCCGCGTGCCATCGGGCGAAACGGACGTGCAGGGCGGGACGGCCGCGGCGAAACCGGGAACCGTCCATGACGTCGTCCTGCGCGAGTGCGAAACAGTGCAACAGCTCCAAGCTCGAGGCCGCCCGGAGAGCGGCGTCGGATTCCGGCTCACCGCACAGCCAGCCCACGTAAGCGAACATCGGGCGGAGACACTTCCCGCCGGCGACGAACTCGGGGATCACGGTTTCCGCGAGTTCTCCTTCACCGCGGCCGGAGAAATGTTCGGCGGCGCGGGCTCGAACGTAATCGAGTGCCTCTGCTCGGCAGCGCTCGCCGATCCTGTCCAGCCACCCGCCTGGCGCCTCCTCCGGCGGTGCCTTCTCCGCCGCCATGGTCGACGCCATCCGCCTGCCCTCTCCGCTGGTCGAAATTTCGTTTCGAAACCGTTTCACAAGTGGTGTATCCTGTCTACTTGAACCAGCGGAGTACCCGCAACTCCGACGACATCGACGTCAGAGGCCTGGCACATCGAGTACCCGCTCACACCGGTTCCAAGCGTGGATCGTGTGTGAAGCGAAAGTGCCTGCCTTGTGATGGAGGGTGGCGCGACCTTCGGTCACCCTCATGGGCCCGGCGTACCCCACGCGGCCGGGTCCGGAAGCCGGGCGGCGCCCGGCGGCCCCGGTCCCCGGCCGTCGAGGCGCCGCCGGGCGTCTCCGTTTCCTCGCGGCCTGCCTGGGCCGCCACCCCACCCCGCGAGTCGGCAGTGTGGACGGTGTTCGCGCACCGGCGTCCGGATGGCCTCGTAAGCTTGGGCCGAACGGGGAGGGAAACGTGGTGTGTGATGGGTGTCGGCGAGGTGAGTGGTCGTAGCGGCCTCCAGACCGAGGGTTCGTGGACCCCGGGCATGGTGGCGGAGAAGTTGGGCATTTCGCCGGTCACGCTCCGGACCTGGGCGGCCCGTTACGGTGTCGGCCCTTCCTTACGGGCCGACGGGCGCCACCGGCGGTACTCCGACGCGGACGTTCGCAGGCTGCAGTACATGCAGAGGCTCATCCAGCGCGGTATCCGTGCCCGTGAGGCGGCGGCCGCCGCCTTCTCCGATGGTGAAGACGCGGTTCCCGAAGTCCCGGCCGGCCGTCGGACGGGCGAATTGGAACGAGCCGCGGAAGACCTGGAGTTCGCGTCCATCGCGGCGCTGCTCGACGAGACGCTCGACGCGCTGGGCGCGGCGGGCACGTGGACCGAGGTGTTACTGCCGATCCTGCGGAATCTCGACGCCCGCTGGCTGCGGGGGGACGTGTGCTTCGAGTCGGAGTGGGCGCTCGCCACCGAGGTTTCGCTCGCTCTCCAGCGATACGTCGGCAGGTTCGCGAAGGTGCCGTCGGAGCGGGCTGTGCTCATCGCCTGTTGCCCGGACGAACGGCACAGCCTGCCGGTCGAAGTGCTGTGCGCGTCAATGGTCGAAGTGGGTATTCCCGCGATCTACCTCGGTCAAATGGTCCCGGGGGAGACCATGACCGGGATGGCGTCCAAATTGGATCCCCTGCTCGTCGTCCTGTGGTCGATGTCCGCCAGTACCGTCGACCATCTGCTGTGCCAGCGGCTGCAGCGCCGGGGTTTCGAGGTCGTCGTCGCGGGCCCCGGCTGGGAAGGACTCAATGGTCACGGAGCGGTCTGGGTGAACGATCTGGCCGAAGCGCTGGACCTCGCCGCCGAACGGCTGAAGACCTGACTCGACCGGCGGAACGTTGCGTAACCGCTCCAGGTGCCACAGGATGAAGGAGGTACATCGCATCCCGTCCCGACTACGTGGAGCAGGAGCGTCCTGGTGGATCTCAGGCGGCAGATGATCGAGCGGTGGCCTGCCAAGTGGCCGGTCCGGCCGTTCCGCGAACCGGCCTGGGCCCGGCAGGAACCGACGTATCGCGAATGCGGCCCCGCTCTCATCGACGCCGCGGTGAAGCGTGCGGACGCCCGGTCGGCGGGCAACTGGTTCGTCGTCGGAGCCGCCCGGGACATCGGCGGCGACAAGCCCATCGGGTTTCGAGTGGGCGGCCAGGAACTCGTTGCCTGGCGCGGCGCGGACCGCGAGCCGGTCATCGGCCCTGGCGCCTGTCCCCACCTCGGTGCCCCGCTCGGCCAGGCGCGTGTCCACTGTGGAGAGCTGGTTTGCCGTTGGCACGGACTGAGAGTCGGGCCGGATCGACCGGGATGGTCGCCGCTGCCCTCCTACGACGACGGCGTGCTCGTCTGGGTCCGCCTCGACCGCTTCGGCGGGGAGCGCCCCACGGACCGGCCTGTCGTGCCGCCCCGCCCCGCCGGTGACGTCGCCATCGACGCGGTCGCGACCTTGACCGGTACCTGCGAGCCGGAGGACATCGTCGCCAACCGGCTCGACCCGTGGCACGGCGCTTGGTTCCATCCGTACTCGTTCACCCGTCTGCGGGTGTTGTCCGCCCCGCAAGGAAACGACGTCGCCGACGTCGACGACCGGTTCGTCGTCGAAGTGACCTTCCGGCTCGCGGGGAAGCTGGGCGTCCCGGTGATCGCCGAGTTCACCTGCCCCGAGCCGCGCACCGTGCTGATGACCATCGTCGAGGGCGAAGGGGTCGGCAGCGTGGTGGAAACTCACGCCACCCCGCTCGGCGACGGCCCCGACGGGCGTCCCCGTACCAGCGTCATCGAGGCGACGATCGCCACTTCCGATCGCCCGGGTTTCGGCAAGGCCGCCCGGATCGCCCCGGTGCTGCGGCCCTTGATGCGTCGCGCTTCCGCCCGCCTCTGGCGGGACGACCTTGCCTACGCCGAGCGGCGGTACGCGCTGCGGAGCGGCCTCTGCTGAGTCGCGGCGCCGATCGGTTTCATCGCGGTCGCTCGCGTGGACAACCTCTTCGCGGTATGCAACGGTTGTGAGTCGAAGTTGAGGTCGGTGGGAGCGTGGTCGATGGGTGTGCACGAGACCGATGTCGTGATCGTCGGCGCCGGGCTCGCCGGTCTTTCCGCCGGGCTCCATCTGCACCGCGCCGGGTTCTCTTGCGTGGTCCTGGAAGCGGGGGACGAGGTCGGCGGGCGGGTCCGCACGGACGTGGTCGACGGGTTCCGCCTGGATCGCGGGTTTCAGATCCTGAACCCGGCTTATCCCGCGATCCGACGTCTCGTCGACGTCGAAAGCCTGCGGCTGGGGAAGTTCTGGCGCGCGGTGAGGGTGGCCGACGGTGATCGCCGCAGCCTGCTCGGAAATCCCGTGGACACGCCGAAAGCCCTCCGCGATGTCGTCGCGCGACGCTATCTCTCCGTCAAAGACCTCGCCGCCCTCGGCGCCTTCACCGTCCGTGTCGCGGGCGGTCCGGCGGACACGATCGTCAACGGTGACGACCGCACGACAGCCGAAGAACTACGGCGGGCCGGCATGTCGGCCCGTGCGGTGGACACCGTGCTGCGGCCTTTCCTGTCCGGAGTCTTCCTCGAGGCGGACCTGGTCACGTCATCGCGTTTCTTCCAGCTCGTGTGGCGTAGTTTCCTGCGCTCCGCACCGTCCCTGCCCGCGCTCGGCATGGGCGAGCTGCCTCGGCGGCTCGCCCGCTCGCTTCCGTCGGCCTGGGTCCGCACCGGGACACCGGTCGGCGAAGTCGGAACCGGGCGAGTGCGTACCGCGGACGGAGATGTCTGGAACGCGCGCGCGGTCGTCGTCGCCACCGATGGCTCCACCGCCGCGCGGCTTGTGGACGGTGTGCCGGAACCGCGCTGGAACAGCGTGACGACCTGGTACTTCGCGCCGCCCGAATCGCCATTGCGTGAGCCGGTCATCATGATCGATGCCCGAGGAGGGCCGATCCTGAACACGGCGGTGCTCAGCGAGGTTTGCCCCACGTACGCGCCACCGGGCTCCGCGCTCGTCAGCGCCTCCATGTTCGCCTCACTCGACGAAACCGAAGTGAGACAGGCGCTGACGCGGATGTACGGGACTGACGCCTCCCAGTGGGAACCGGTCGGCCGTTACGAAATCCCTCACGCGCTTCCGGCGATGCCGGCTCCCCACGGTATTCGCCGCGAAATCACGTTCGGCGACAAGATCCACGTCTGCGGAGACCACCGGGACACCAGCTCGTTGCAAGGTGCGCTGGCTTCCGGTGGCCGGGCCGCCCGGGCCGTGATCGCCGATCTCAGGTCCTGAAGGAAGGCCGCGTTCGACACGGTGAGCACGATCTTCGAGCATCGGTCAGGTCAAACCGCCTCCTCGTCGCCGAGTCTCACGGGGCGGCGCTTCCTCGTAGCTGTAAATTCGGCGGAAAACCGGGGCGCGACCTGCGGCCCCCGGCGGAAACCGGGGGGACGAGATGCAGGGCGGATACCGGGGACGCACGTGCGGGGCGGCGGTACGGGAACAGAGAGCCGGACAGGCCGGCCGGGGCGGACCAGGGGCCGGCACGCCGCACACACTGTTCGAGGGTGACGATGTCGAGGCGCTGGACGAGGTAGTGACCGGTGAGTTCTCGCCACACTGTCTGCGCGTCGGCCGAGGGGACCAGGCGCCCGGCCGCTTCCGCCGCCTGCACCGGCAGGGTCTGGCGCTGTACGAGCTGAGGTGGGGCGTCCCGGTGGAAATCGCGGCAGGCGAACTGCCCGACTTCTACAACATCCATCTCCCGCTCGCCGGTGGGGGTACGGTCTGGGTGGCGGGCCGCGAGGTCACCGCGTCGTGCTCGGTCGCCGGGCCCGGGATGACCCTGGGCATGTCCCTGTCGGCCGGCGCGGACACCCTCATCCTGTGTCTGCCGCGGGCGGTGGTGGACAGCGCTGTCATCGCGCAGACCGGCGAACCGCCCGCCGCCGCCCTGCGTTTCGCTCCCGCTCTCGCGGACGGCGACCCGGCGGTGGCCGCGTGGCTGGGGACCGCGCGAGCCTTCGCGCGGTTCACCGCGTCCCCCCTCGCTGCCCGGTCACCGCTGGCCGCCGCGCACTTCGAACAGGCCCTCGTGCACGGCCTGGTGGACCTCCAGCCGCACGACCATTTCGCCACCTTGCCCGCATACGCCCATCCGGCGCTGCCGCGTGCCGTGCGACGGGCCATGGCGTACTGCGAGGAACACGCGGGGGAGCCGGTGTCGGTCGCGGACATGGCCGCGGCGGCGCGGGTCAGCCTCCGCACTCTCCAGGCCCGCTTCCGGATCGACTTCGGGGCGACCCCGGCGGCCTACCTGCGGCGCGTACGGCTGGACCGGGTGCACCAAGACCTGCTGCGCATCGCGGACGGTTCCGCGTCCGGGACGGTCGCCGAGGTCGCGACGCGTTGGGGCTTCACCCACCTGAGCCGGTTCGCCGCGTATTACCGCGAGGCGTACGGACAGGTGCCGTCCCGCACCGCCGAAAGACGCTGCAGTCCGCCGGCTTGAGGCGTGCTCACGACCGTTTCAGGAACGGATCCCGGGATTCCCGGGATCCGTTTCCTTTCCGGCGCGTATCCACCGGGGCGTGACGGTTCCGGAGCCGTACCGGCAATCCGATACACGCGGATCACTCGGCGGATAACGGATAGTGGGTGGTCGTCCGCCATCCGTACCCTGAGCCGAGGTTGCCGTTGAATTCAAGGGGGTTCAATACGGTTTGAAGGCAATGCCACGTAGCTTGACTTGAATATGAAACCAGCTCCATGTCGCCGTTGTCCTGGCTGGTGCAGAACGGCAGGGGCCTGGGTTTGCCTGAGTGCTGCTCGGCGGTACCGGTGTGGCGTCGGCTGTCGTGAGTGATTTGGGTCGTTAGAACGACCCTGATCACTCACGACCCCCTCGGTCAATGCCCCACGTATCCCTGTCGCCACACCAGCCACTGTCCACCATGGACAAGCCTGCCCGAGGTCGCACCGACTACCGTCGCCGACAAGAAACCGCAGTTCGAAAGGTTGATCAACTTAAGCTACGTGGCATTGGGTTTGAAGGGCGTTAACGACACAGTTTTGATCCGCTACGGTTTGTGAAGCGATTCCAATCGTTACTCGCACTCCTGTCGGACTGGATCCGCAAACAGGAGATCATGCGCAGTCGTGCTCGAACGGCGTCAGCCGAAGTCGATCACCGAGTTCTGTTGCACGCCGATGCCGTCGAGGTCGGAAAACCTTTCCTGCCACTCTCGACGCGATCGTTGTTTCCTGCGAAATAAAGGAGAAAGAAATGTTTCTCACGCGAAGGGAATTGTGGCGTTCGCCGCCGCGGTCACCTACGCCGAGTTCTTCGACAACGCCAACTACTGCTGCTCTTCGTTCTACGACCCGGGTGACGGCGGCCGGTGCTTCATCCTCCCGAATTACTTCATCAACACGATTTCTTCGGTCCTGTCCGACACCCGGTGGATCCTGTACTCGCGCCCCAACTGCTGGACGGATTCCGGCGTGCCGACTCTCGAGCACACCGGCGACCTTTCCTGCGTCGGCGACCAGATGAACGACAAAACGGTTTCGGTCAAGGTGTTCTGACCTGATGGCCGGCGGTGCCGGGTGACGGCACCGCCGGCCGCTCCTGCGTCGACCACGCCGCGCACCGGCATGTCCGGTCGACCCAGGAACTCGATCTCGTACGTCGCGCTCTTTCTCTCCACGGGGCTGACCGATCAGCGCCGGTGGCTTCCGGCCCGCACCAACGTGACGGCTACCAAGGCGCGTGGCGTATTCGTGGACGGCAGGTCCTCGTCCTCGATCGGCGTCCTCATGGCGGGTGCGCGGACGAAGCCGGGGGAGTACGGGCAGTTGGAGACTGCCCCGAAGGCCATCGCCCTTGAACGACTGAAGCCCCGCCCCACCGAGGAGGAGCAGGGCTTCTGACCTGCAAAAACAAATGGTGCGCGATACTGGGATTGAACCAGTGACCTCTTCCGTGTCAGGGAAGATCGAGCCAGCTCCTGACCAGGCGTTTTCTCTGTTTTCGCAGGTCCGCGGTCTCTCGTTCCTCCTCGTTGGGGCGGCTTCGAACGCGTTTCGGCGCGTTCCGGTCGCCCAAATATCGCCAGTTGATCATGGATCGCTGGTTACGAGGAGTTACTTCGTGTCTGCAAAGCTGTGGGTTTCCGGTTGAGCGTGACGCTGTTCTGCAGCTGGTCACGGTGATCGTCGGCTGTCGGTGTACGACATCTTCGACCCGCTGTCGGTCGAAGCTGACCAGGTCGCGATGAGGTGGACCGCGATCGTTGCCGCCACCACTCAGGCGCGCCAGGGGCGGCTAGCCGACGATGCCCGTGCCGACGTGGTCGGGCGCCGGCTCGACGAGCTCTACCGCAAGGTCCGTAAATCAGCTCGGCTCAACGGTCGACGGCCGCATCGTTCCCCGAGCTCCGCCCAGTACGGCTGACCCGGCCCCTTGTCGAACCCAACGTCCTTCCGCTCTATCGACGGTGCGCTCACCCTCAGAAGAATCTACGTGTTCTTCGGGTTGGAGGTCGGCAGCCGCTACGCGCACATCTGGGCACGAGAACGAATCCGGATTGCGGGTGGACTACGCGATAGATCCGCAACCTCGTGATGGATCTCGGTGATCGAGGCGCCGACTTCAGGTTTCTCGACCAGGACCGGGCTGGCCAGTTCACGGCCTCGTTCGACGCCGTCCTGGCCGTCGTAGGTATCGAGACGGTAGAAGGTCCCTCCGCGCTGCCTGCGGGCTGTGGCTGTACGAGCAACGGCCCGCTCCGGCTTCTGGGGCGCGGTGGAGCGGGCCGTCGCTCCCTTCCCTTCCGACCATGGCCCCGAGGTATTGCTGAATATCCGGAAGCAAGGTTACTGGGGAGTTCCGAGCCTCGGAGATTCGATCGGGGGCCATGTACCTCAAAGTGTAGGCCTTCGTGTGGTGTGCAAGGGGGCAGACAATTCTCGCGGAAAAACGCTTGGCCTCCCCGTGGGATGTCTGCTATGGGTTCGAACCCCGGTAGCCATTCGTACCAACAGTTTGATCTCGATCAGCAGTGTCCGAACCGACGTTCGTGCCCAGGCATCGACGGTCGGCGGTGATCGGCTAACGTGCCACGTGTGCCAGGAAACAGCGGATCGGGTGATACGGACTCCTCGCCTTCGCCGGAGCGGTACTGGCTCAAGATCGCTGACCCGCGAGCCGAGCCGCCGACCTTTCCCGACGGCGCCGATGTTCGCGTACTCCTCCCCACGTCCGATGAATTCGCTGATCTCAGGGCCAAGCTGACAGCGAACGGCGTCGACTGGCGTGCGGTGCGTTATCTGATGGACGACGAGATCATCACCCACCGAAGCTCGCAGGTTTCGGAGTGTTACCTGGCGCGATCCGCGCGCCGGCAACCGTTCACCACCACGGGCCCGGAAGCAGCTGTCGCCCAGGACGCCTTCAAAGCCCTCTGGGACAGCAACGCCGGAACATCCGAGACCGCGTCTTCGGTACCGACGGAGAAGCTTGTTGCCCGCGACTGGCTTCGTTTTTTGCCATACCCCTCCTTCAATCCCGCTCAATCAGAGGCGGTTCCGCCGATCTTGGGGGATTCGTCGCACGTCGTCGTGGTCGCCCCCACCGGCGCCGGCAAGACCACGGTCGGAATGGTCGCAGCGCTTCGCGCCGTGGTCGATGAAGGCCGCAAGGCCGCGTGGTTGGTGCCGCAACGGTCACTGACGGACGAACTCGATCGCGAGCTCGACCATTGGCGTCGAGAGGGCCTTCGGGTCGAGCGCCTTTCCGGCGAGTACAGCGTCGATGTCGAACGTGTCCGGGAAGCGGACGTCTGGGTGGCGACAACGGAGAAGTTCGAGGCGATGTGCCGGGCGTCGTCCTTGCGCGAGGCTCTCGCCGAAGTCGCGTGCCTGATCGTCGACGAGATCCATTTGCTGGGCGATCCCGAACGCGGTCCGATCCTGGAAGCGCTCCTTGCCAGGATGCGTGGCAACGATCAGGTTCGCATCGTGGGGCTGTCCGCTACGGTCGCCAACGCCGACGAGATCGCGGCTTGGTTGGGAGCGCGGCTTGTGCGGGTGGCCTGGCGGCCGAGTACGTTGACCTGGCAGCTGCCGGTCATCGCCACTCATCGAGACTGGTCTTTGGTCGAGAGCGCACGGATCCGGATGGCGAACGCGCTCACCGGGATGATCACCCAGGACGGTGGCAGTGCACTGGTGTTCTGCGGCAGCAAACGCGGCGTCCGGCGCACGGCTCTCGTGATCGCCGGCTCTCGGGGGGTGCGTACCGACGGCGTGCACCCTGACGATCTCGACCGGCTGTACGAAGTGTGTCGCGAGGCTCGGATCGGTCTTCACTACAAGGGCTGGGATCACAAACGGGAGGCGGAGAAGGCGTTCCGCGCCCGTGAGATCGATGTTCTCGTCGCGACGTCGACGGTCGCCGCCGGAGTGAACCTTCCGGCTCGGGCGGTCATCGTGCAGGACACCGAGGTCGGGATGAATCCGATCGACGTGGCGACCGTCCAGCAGATGTTCGGCCGCGCCGGCCGGGTGGGGCACGGAGAACGCGACGGCTGGGCTTTCTTGATCGTCACCGAACAAGAGCGGCAGCGCTGGCAGGCCAAACTCGTCGCCGGGAACACCGTGCGCTCCCGGATCGAAGCCAGCCTGCCGGATCATGTTCTCGCCGAGGTGGTCCAGCGGCGGATCGGGTCATTACGGGAGGCCGAGGACTGGTGGCTAGGCACATTGGCGTGCCATCAAGGGAGCCGTAGCCTGCAACCGCTGCGTGAGGCCATCCGATTCCTCGTCGAAGGCCAGTTCATCAGCGGATCCGAGGCGGCCGACGGCGAGTTCGTATTCGCGCCGACGGAACTGGGAAAGGTCACGGCACGGCTCATGGTGCCCGCGGCGGTGGGACATGAGATCCGGGTGGCTCTCGCTGAGAGCGCCTTGCCGGATTCGCCGGATGAAGCGGAACGCACGGTCATCGACCTGATCGCGGGCCTGGTGCCCAAGCTCGCCCAAAGCGCGATCAGTGAAGAGCTGAAGGTCGTGGTCAACCGATTGCTCCATCCGGATGGCTCTGGTGTCTATCAACGGGGCGACCTGGCCAGGGTCGCACTCGGTCTCGTCGCGAGTACCCCGGAAGCGTTCCGCCGCGGTGCCAAGACAATCGGCGGGATCCCCTATCTGGCCCTGTATCCCGTGCTGGAGGATGCTCCTAGGTATCTCCATTGGATCGGATGCCAAGGGCAGCTCGGCACTGTCCACCCTTGGAGCGCGGTCGTCGCGGCGGATCTGAGCCGCCGCGTGAAATGGCGACGATGCCAGCCGCCCCGCGGGGCCGGGCGGCTGCTGTGGATTTGCGAGCAGATGGCCACTCCCGCGCACGCCGAAGATCTCGTTCCCACGCTCTGGAACGCCGCGAGAGCACGAGGCATCAATGACCCGGACTGGTCGGCCAGGGGCGTTCCGAGTCAATGCTGTCTCGATGAAGAGGCTTATCGATCCTTGTTGAAGGAACGGGTGACCGGCGTCATCCTTGAGATAAATGCGGATCTGATCGCCGTCTCGGCACCGGATGCGAGTGTCGTCGTAACTTGGTCGGGCAGGCAATTCTCTCGGGTTTCGCTGTCGCAAGGAAATGCGTCGGTTCCGGTGTTCGACGACGACACACAGGTGGCCGTCTTCACCTGGCGAGGTGACTATCGTGCGACAGGCTGGCTCGACCGGTACTCACAGATGGAACCGTCCTGACCGAGACGGACTCGGGACAGCCGTAGTTCCCAAGCAGCCGCCGCGAGCTTGTCGATAAGACGGGGCCCGTGCGCGGTTCGGACCTTGAGGAGATTGGTGGGCTGGCTACTGTGGGTCAGCCCTCCGTAGCGGTCACGCTGTTGTGATGACATATCGGCGGCCACCTGGTTCTCGTCCAGCAGCGGCAGGAGTTGCGGGTTGTCCCCGGGCTTGGCCAGGGGGATCACCGCCAACGGCAGACCGGCTGGCCGCGTCGACGGCCAGTGGGTCTTGGCCGTCATGCACCGTGGCGGGGACGTCCGAGGCATTCCCCGTCGATGGCAAGGTCTTCGAGACAGTCCGCACAGCCTCCTTTTCCGTGCGCCGGCCGCGTGCTGATGCGCCCGGACACCCGTGGAATCGACGTGATCACGAACTCCACGTTGTCCTCGAGCTCCTGTCTCGGTGCGGAGCCGGGCTACGTGAGATCTACGTCCACCACATTCGTTTCGAAGACCTTTACCAGCTCGCCGAAGGACTCATCAACCTCGATGCCGACTGCATGCTGTGGCGTACGCGACATCTCAAGGTCATCGAGCGCACCATCGGCGCCGGGGCGATCGGGTCGGTCGGCACCTCGATCGACGTAATGGCGAAGCTGACCAAGCAACAGTTCTTCCCGGCACTCTGGGAGATCCGTTCCCAGCTCACCGACGAAGCGGACAAAGGACCGCTTGCTTATTAAGGCATCGTCCCGCGCCAGCAGGCATGACGATGGACGAAACCGCCGCTTTCCCGACGGTCTGGGACGACCTCATCCAGGCTGTGCGCCCGTACTTCGAAGCACTGATCGACACGCAACGTACACCGTCGACCTGGCCGATCCTTACCGATGACCAGACCTTCTACGAGAGTTCGAGGACCCCCGGGGCCCCGCCGGATGTGAGCACCTCGTTGCCGGAACTGTTGGACGAAATCGTCGGAACCGTGCTGGAACGCGGCTATCTCAACGGCGCGCATCCACAGTACTTCGGATACTTACATCCACGTCCGCTGCCCGTAGCCGTGCTCGGGGACAGCATCGCCTCCCTGCTCAACCAGAGTCCGGCGGCGTGGCAGATAGGCCCAGCCTCGGCCGCGATGGAAGTGCAGACCCTTGCCTGGGTCGCCGACTTCATCGGTTACCGAGGCGCGGCCGGCTCGGCCCTCCCGCGGGATCTTCACTTCGGGCGGGACCATGGCCAACGTTTCCGCGTTGAAGATGGCTCGGAGAAACGTCCAGGCCACCGTGTACGCCTCGGTTGAGGAGCACTATTCCCTCTCGAGGGCGATGGACATGCTAGGGATGGGCCGGCGCTCGCTCCGGCTCGTCCCGGCCGATCGGACCGGACGCATCCGCCTCGACGCCCTGACCGATCGGATAGACGACGATCGACGCGCCGGGCACCGGCCGGTCGCGATCGTCGGCATGGCAGGCGCGACCGCCACCGGCGCGATCGATCCGCTGGGTGAATTGGCCGCGATCGCAGCTGAGCACAGCATGTGGTTCCACATCGAGGGCGCGGCGGCAGCCGTCTTCGCCGACCTTTCCCGGACCCGCCCGGAGTTCGCCGGTCTCGCGTTGGCGGGACTCGGTCACCTTGGATCTGCACAAATGGCTGTTCCTGCCCTACGGGCTCGGATGTCTGCTGGTCCGCGAGCCGAATCAGCTCTCGACCAGCTTCTCCGAACAGGCGCATTACTGGAGTCATGACAGCCGTGTGGACTTCATGTACCTCGGTCCGGAAGGCGCTCCTTCATGGAAGTCACTGGGATTATGGTTGGCGCTGCGACACCTGGGCCGCGAGGGTTACGAGCGCCTGCTCATGGGCAACCTTGAGGTCGCCCGGTATCTCGCCGGGCGGGTGCGCGAGACGGACGGTCTCGAGCTTTTCGCCGACCCGGTGCTCCCTGTCTGCTGGTTCCGGGCGACACCCCCGCACGGTGACGACATCGACGACTACAACGCGGCATTGCAGAGCGAGTTGATCCGGCGTGGCGAAGTCCATCTCACCGTCTGCCATCCGAACGGCGAGGCCTACCTCCGGGTCGCTGTCAACAATCACACCACACGCCCCGAACATGCCGACGTGCTCATCGACGCTGTACTCGAGGCGCGCGCCACGCTCGACCAGACCGGCGGACCGAGATCCTGGTCGTGAGTGGTAAGGACGGTTAGCACCACTGGCTGAGTTCAGCATATGTCGGACAGTTGATATTTCAGGACTCGCCTCGCCGGCCAGCGACTGCGCCAGAATCTCGTGAAGGGCCAGCCTGGGCCGGAGGGCGCGGCGATGAAGATCGTCTTGTCCGGTTGAACCAGCAGTTGTCTGGGCTCGAGCTGGAGTTCCTCGGCGAGGACAGCCTGCACTACGGCGACTAGGTGTACTGACCATGGTGCGGACGGACGTATTCGACTTCTCCGGCCGCGACGCCGGCACTGCTGGCCGAACGATCCGCGTTCGAGGGCGTCACCCTCGTCCCGCCGGGGCCCCAGTTGATCGTCGACGGCGACGACACCCCGGGCCAACCGTGTGTGGTGGCCCGCGGGCAAGATGTTCTGCTGAAGAGCCTGGACAATCCACACACGCAGTGTTTCCGGGTACACATCCACCATCGGGCCGATGGCGTCGGCGGACCTGTACTCATTAAGAGTGTGTCTCACTTGGGCTTCGGCTGAGATGCGGGCAAGATCATGGTGTGATGGACGAGTTGTCACGGCGGCTGGTGCCCGACGAGCTATGGGCGCTGGTCGAGCCGCTCATTCCACCGGGAAAGACGCGCCCGCAAGGTGGCGGAATGTCACGTGTGGACGATCGGGCCGTGTTCACCGCGATCGTGTTCGTGCTGACCAGCGGGTGCGCCTGGCGGCATCTGCCGCCCAGCTTCGGGGTCACCGTGCCGACAGCCCACCGTCGGTTCACCGAATGGATCGAAGCCGGGCTGTGGCGACAGCTGCACCACGTGGTGCTGGACGAACTGGGCAGCCGCGGCATGATCGATTGGTCGCGTGCGGTCCTGGACGGAGCATCCGTGAGGGCCAAAAAAGGGGCGGACTGACCGGCCCGAGCCCGGTCGACCGCGGCAAACCCGGCTCGAAGATCCACGCTCTGTCCGACCGGGCGGGCCTGCCCCTGACCGTCGGCATCTCCGCAGCCAACACCCACGACAGTCACGCGCTCAAACCCCTGGTCAACGCGCTGCCGGCGATCCGGTCCCACCGCGGCCCCCGGCGCCGGAAGCCGGCCAAGCTGCACGCGGACAAGGCCTACGACATTCCCGCTCTGCGCGCTTGGCTCCGCCGGCGCGGGATCATCCCGCGCATCGCCCGGAAAGGTATCGAATCCCGCGACAAACTCGGCAAACACCGGTGGGTCATCGAACGGACCATCGCCTGGCTGACCGGCTACCGGCGCCTGACCATCCGCTACGAACGCAAACCCAGCCACTTCCTGGCCTTCCTCACCTTCGGCGCTGCCATCACCTGCTACAAGAAACTCACCAAATGAGACACGCTCTAAGGCGATCAAGGGCCAGACGGACCGCCTTCTCGCGGAACCTCGGGCAGGTAACGCTTGGGCATCGTCCTCACGAAGGAAGCGGCCCCAACCCGCGACGGTTCAAAGCTCCATAGATGTCCAACTTGCGGGTGAAGTCATCCAGCTTGCGCAACACCTTACACCCGATTGGGCAGTCTTGTTGGGCATGAACGGGCATGATCAAGGGAGTAGCGGGCAGTGACGAAGCGCAGGTTGGACGCTGATCCGCCCTGTCCGATAGAAATAGAAGTTCGCAGAGGGAAAACAACTGAAGGGATCTCCCGATGTTTCGTGTGGTAGCTCGTGTGCATGACTTGCTGCTCGGCGCATCCATTGGCGAATCCATTGGCGAATCGTAGTAGCATTTCAATTCAATGAGCCTATGCGCGTCACTCGATCGTTTGGCGCGGGCCGAGTAGCGCTATTTGATTCGTCGGAGACCTGCCCGGTCTCGTCAGGCGGTGCCCGCCCATAGGGCGCCGAGCCCGCAAGCTTCGTTAGGAAGGGTTCATAAGCCGTCCTGCGGCTTAGACTTGCAGGTGGCCTCCATCGACGCCGCGGCGATATCGCTGGAACCGGTCTGGTGAGTTGAACTGGCACTTTCAGGGATCCGCACGCTTTGACAGTCGAGACGTCGAAGAGATTGACTCTGCTTTCTCGCGAGGACAAATACCTCATAAAGGAACAGGTCATGATGGCCAAAGCTGCCGGTGAGTATCCAGTCGCTGCCCCTTTCGAACTCGGATGTTTCAGTGGCTCTGCACTGAGACTCGATCCCGCGTAAAGGAGATTTGTGTTAGAGGATGCCATCATGTCAGCCGTTGTCGGTCACGCGTGGGTCGGCTCGGTTCGTCGTGCGCCGTCCGGCGCGCTCATCGTTCGACCGTCTTTCGATACAATGCTCCTCAACGGTCGACCTTGGGCACTGCTCAGCGAGTATGTCGAGAACTGGACAAATCTGTACGATTGGGAGTTCAGAGCAGCTGATCTGGACGAAGTCGCCGACGCGGATATTGCCGGACTTACATCCACCATCCGGAAATTGTCAGAGAATTGCGTGCGCGAATGGGTCGACAATATAGTGACTCTGATTCTAGAGTCTCGGCCCAGTAGGCTGCTGGAACTCGGATGTGGAACGGGGCTCTTGCTGCGACACTTGTACGACCGCATCGGATGTTATGTCGGGGCTGATGTGTCCAGATATGCGGTGGATCGAATTCGGTCAGCGCGTCTGCCTCGTGCTCACGCGGTCATTGCGGGGGCGCACGATATCGATTCAGGTCAGATCAAAAGAGCCATGAGCGACGTCATGGGCGCTGGGCAGCGGCCGGACTGCGTGCTGATCAACAATGTTGCCCAGTGCTTTCCAAGTACCGAGTACCTAGCTTCGGTACTCTCTCGCGCGATTGACCTGGTCGAGGACGACGGCAGGGTGATCCTAGGCGATCTTCGACATCTGGGCCTGTGCGATGAGTATCTCGATTGGCTAGTACTAGACGAGGAGCTGGGAAGCGGCCGCTTCCGCAATGAGGAAGAACTATTCGTAGACCCTCGGCTGATCGCATATTTTGCCGAAATTGCCGATAGGGAGGTCAAGGTCTCGGTTCGCGCGAAATGCATGAGCGGGGACAACGAGATCACTCGGTATCGGTACGATATGGTGCTGTATGTCGACGCGAAGAACGAAAAACTGACAACTCGCGAGATGCGATGGGAAGATCTCTCAGGAGATCGACTCGCTGCGCTGTCGCTCTTGGCTAAGGTCGGGCCTGTCGTGGTAACCGAGATCCCGAACGCGTTACTGGACTCACGTCCGGACAGTGTCACGGCCAACGCATTGAGCGCCGTACTCGAGGGCACAGGCTTGGTGGTGGCGATGTCACACGAGACCCCCACGCGGCTTGAGGTCCGACCAGCGGGCGGCGACATTCCGAAAACTCGCTCCATGCCGCCACGGGACGAGCCGCTCAAACGGTTCGCTGCTCGCCGGCTCCCAGAACTGCTCCGCGGTCATTTGGCCGAAACCTTCCCTGGGGCTCGACTGCCGGAGATCATCGTCGAACCGTAACCTGCCGGGTGAACTTCAAGCTCTTGCTCTCGCTTCGCTATATAGTTACCGGTGCCCTGCTTCGGAATAATCACTCGTCATTTGGAACCGTGACCGGGTTCTTGTTGCTGGTATTGGAGGCTAATAGGCAGCCGAATGAGGCTGGTGTTCGCGCGAGCACGACAAACCGCGATGGGGACACCTCGCCCATGCCGGTCGCTCCGAAGGGGGACGTGCTCGATACCCGGCCCCTGGTACTCCAGCCCGACATCGTGACGTCGCTGGTGGTCTGCATGAAGACAGACGCCACCACCTTGTTGATCATGGTCGGTGGTGTGGCCTAGAACGTGTCCTGCAAGTGGTTGAGCTGGGGCTTCTGGCAGTCGTGTGCGGTGGTTGGTTTGGTGAGCAGACGGATCCGGCATGGGCGTCGGCCTTGGCTTACGGCTGGTCACGGCCTTCGACAGCGTCATTGTGGGCTGACGTTCCTGTTCGAGTTGGGCAACGTCCTGGTGTTCGGGCTTGGGCTCGGTGTATCCGGTTGGGTGGCTCCGTTGGTCACGCCCGCCTTAGAGCAGTCGGTCCTGGCGTTGCTGATCGCGATTCGGCAGTTGTCGCTGTGTGGAGCCTCGGCGGATGTGAACCGGCATGCGCGGAGTCTGCTGTTGGTCTCGAGCGTCGTCAGGCTGGCTTTGAACGTGGCTGAGCCACTCGTCGCGGGGGAGTGGGGCACTTGTCGATGCGGTCGGCCTACTGCTGCTGATCGGATGGGCCGGCCTCGTAGCGAATCCAGCGAGATAGACCGGTCTGAGGGCTCCTCAAGAAGGCCTTCGCGGCGAGGTGGCAGCCCACCAGCCCGCATCCAGCCACTCGTCAGCGCCGCACCACAATATACGCCAGGCCCGCGTAGTGGCCAGGGCCTTTTCATCCCATGGAACAACAAGATGCGCACGGCTGGGTAGTCGGGTGGATCGGTGTAACCGAACTGGCGGTTAGTGCTGTTCTCGTTGACCTAAGTGGACACTCCTGGCTTAACTGAGCATGCGGCCGAGTGGTGCGGAGCACACACCAGCCCGCAGTTGACTGCGTATGAGGCCCGGGCAGGGCGGACAGGGGTTTCCATGAGTGCCGATCCCACAGATTCGCTGACGTTGCTGGGAAATACGGTCCGAGGTGCCGTGGACGCCGGCGGGTTGGAGACCTTCCCCGCTCCTGCCGGGATCGGTGTCGTCCGGTTCCGTACGGCGGAGCTGACCGCGTTCTGCCCGGTGACCGCGCAGCCGGACCTTTATGCGATGGACTTCGGATACCTGCCGGATGACCGATGCCTGGAATCCAAGTCGTTCAAACTTTATCTGCACAGCTTCCGCGACCGGGGAATCTTCTGTGAAACCCTGGCGGTCACCTTGTTGCAGGACCTGGTCGCGGTCCTGCGGCCCCGGGCGGCCACGGTCCGGCTCGAACAGCAAGTGCGTGGCGGCTTGGTGCTGCACGCGCAGGCGGATCACGAAGGAGGGGTGCGATGAGCGCCCGAGAACTGGTCGCGGTGGTCCTGTCCGGTGGGATGGACTCCACCACTGTCGCGGCGCACTATCACCACGACGGTCATCCTCTGCTGATGATCACCGTGGACTACGGTCAGCGGCACCGTAAGGAGATCGACTCGGCAGCCGCTGTCGCACGTCACTACTCCGCCGAGCACGTCGTGGTCGATCTGCGTTCTGTGGGGTCCGCGCTCACCGGTTCGGCGTTGACTGACGATACCGTGGCGGTGCCCGACGGTCACTACGCGGAGGCGACGATGAAGGCGACGATCGTCCCCAACCGCAACGCCATTCTGGCTAATGTGGCGGTCGGTATCGCGCTCTCGCACCGGGCCGCCGTGCTCGCGCTCGGCACCCACGCCGGCGATCACTTCATCTACCCGGACTGCCGCCCGGCCTTCATCGACGCACTGTCCACCCTGGTCGAAGTCGCGAACGAGGGGATGAACCCGCCACGAGTGGAAGCACCCTTCCTGCGCTGGAGTAAGAGTGATATCGCGCGTCATGGCACGATGCTCGGCGCTCCGATGGAGCTCACCTGGTCCTGCTACAAGGGCGGAGACCGGCACTGTGGCGTCTGCGGTACCTGCTATGAACGCCGTGAGGCGTTCCGCGACGCGGATGTTCCCGACCCCACCGCTTACCTCGATAACACGACGGAGTTCCCCGCGCCGGCGGCGCTATGAGTACTCATGCCGTGACGGTGCGGCACAATTTCGAGACCGCGCACAGGCTGCCCCATCTAGGGGGAAAATGTGCGAGCCTGCACGGCCACTCCTGGTGGGTGGAAGTCACCGCGGCCTGCCAGGAACTGGCAAGTACCGCCACGGTCGTGGAGTTCGGGGAGTTCAAGAAACAACTCCGTGAGTGGATCGATCTACGCCTCGACCACGGAACGATGCTGGGATATCAGGATCCACTCCGCGACGCGCTTACCGCGGATGGCTCGAAGCTGTTCGTATTCGGGGAAGCGGAGGCAGGACCGGCTGTCGCGGACCTGGAATGGCCGACCGTCGAGAATGTCGCCGTTCTGCTCGGCAGGATCGCCGAGAAAGTCATCGAAGGCACTGAAAGCGCGCAAGGGGCCCGGATCACTCGGGTCGTCGTGAAGGAAACGCACGTGAACGCAGCGGAGTGGTGCCCATGATCCCGAAACAGGCAACCGGAGTGGAGTCGCTGGTCGTCTCCGAGATCTTCGGCCCGACGTTCCAAGGGGAAGGAGTGTCCACTGGGCGACACGCGTCCTTCGTGCGGTTGGGCGGATGCGACCTGCACTGTTCATGGTGCGACAGTCCCTACACGTGGGACTCGTCGCGTTTCGATCTTCGTGCCGAACTGGCCCGACGGCCTGTCGCCGACATTCTTCAGGACGTCGACGAACGTGGAGCGGCCCTGACGGTATTGACCGGGGGTGAACCGCTGTTGCATCAGCGGCAACGTGGCTGGGGAACGCTCTTGCGCGGGCTCACCACCCGTGGCCGTGAATTGGAGATCGAAACGAACGGTACCAAGGCGCCGGACCCGGAAACCGTGGAAAACACTCACCGGTTCACGGTTTCGCCGAAACTGGCGCATTCGGGCGACCCGCAGGAAATGCGAGTACGGCCGAACGCGCTCAAAGCCTTCGTTGACAGCGGCAAGGCTTCGTTCAAGTTCGTGGTGGCGAGCGTGCACGACCTTCCGGAGGTCGACCTGCTCGTCACGACTGTGGGCATTCCGCCGGAGCGCGTGTGGATCATGCCTGAGGGTACTGGATCCGACGTGATTCTCGCGCGATCGCAGGAACTCGCCGACTCGATACTCCAGCGTGGGTACAACTTCTCCAGCCGCCTGCATGTTCTTCTGTGGGCCGACGAACGAAAGCGCTGACGATCATGACCAATGATTCTTCGCCCTCGAGGCTTGCCGGGGTTCCGTTGCCGCCCTTCGACGGTGTGGTGCCGGACAGTCCTGAAGTGGACATCGACCTCGCCGCCAAACATGCCGAGGCTATGCTCACCGCATTGGGTCTTCCCTATGACAGCGAGCACAATGACCGCACTCCGCGGCGCTTCGTCCGCGCGCTGGCGGAGATGACAGCGGGCAGGCTCGTTGACCCGGGCCGGCACTTGGAAGTCACGTTTCCCTCCGTCTCGGACAATCCCACCATGATCCTGGTGGTCAACGTCCGCTTCGTTTCACTGTGCGAGCACCATTTGCTTCCCTGGGTCGGTCGTGCGTCCGTCGCGTATCTGCCCGCTACTGGGGCCAGGATCGTCGGGCTTTCCAAACTGGCCCGCCTGGTCAAGGAGTTCGCGGCACGGCCGCAGGTCCAGGAAAGGCTTGGCGAGCAGGTCGTCACCACGATCGAACGCATGCTCGACACCACAGGGGTGGCGTGCTTGATCCGCGGCGCCCATTCCTGCATGAACCTGCGAGGGGTCGAGGCCGAAGACGCCAGTATGGTCAGCTCGCACCTGCTCGGCCGGTTCCGGGACGACCCGGCGGTCCGCGCCGAGTTCATCGCGGCGGTCGGTTCGGCCAACTCACTCGGCGGCGGTGGCTGACTTCGCGGAATCCCATGGCCGCGCACCATTCCTGGAGCCTAATCGCCCACCTGCGTAGGTGAGTTCGTGGGGTTCGGGTGGCCGACGACCCCGGTGAGCCGCAGCTTGGTCTCGTCCTCACTGCCGGGCACGGCGGTCATGACCACTATCTTGAGTTCGGAGTCGCCGTCGGTCAGCACGTCACAGTCCACCGTGACCGGTCCGACCGACGGATGCTCGATCGTTTTGTGGTCCTCGCGGTGAGTCGCCACCGTACCTGTCGCCCACAGTTCGGCGAACCGTTGGTTCCCCGCGCTCAGTTCACGGATCAGGCCCGCCAGGCGTGTGTCGGCGTGGAAGCGGCCGGTGGCGCGCCGCAAGTCGGATACGACGGCGGCGTCGGTGGCGTCGCTGTCCTGTTCGGCCACGGGCCACAGCGCGAGCCGAGCGGGACCCACGCTCACGGGGAACCTGTCGCGAGCGAAGTTGCGCAGCTCCGGGGGAGAGGTCGAAGGATCGCCCAGCAGTGCCGCCCAGCTGCGGTTCCACCAGATCAGCCGCCAATCCGCGGCGAACACCGCGACCGCGACGTCACCGAGCCGGGTGAGTACCCGGTGCACGCCGGGCGGGATCTGGTCGGGGATCGTGCCCTCCGCGGGCGAGATGAGGTTGGCCAGCCGGTACAGGTGATCCCGCTCGGCAGAGGTCAGCTGAAGGGCACGTGCCAGGGAGGCCACCACCGGCGCCGAGGGGGTGGTGGCCCGTCCCTGCTCCAGTCGTACGAGGTAGTCGACCGATATCCCGGCGAGTTCGGCAAGTTCCTCTCGGCGCAGCCCGGCCGCGCGGCGAGCAGGACCCACCGGCAGCGCTGCGGCCGACGGCGGCAACCGGTCCCGCCACGTACGGATCATCTCACCCAGTCCGGCACCAGACTTCGTGGTCACGACCTCATCCTTCCACATGCCCGGCCGTCGAGGGTGGTATTGCCATTCCTACCGTCGAGGCGGCCCTGGCAAAGGCTCCGGCGAAAGACGGATGCTGATCGCATGACGATCACATTCATCACAGGAGCGAACAAGGGGCTTGGTCGCGAGACCGCCCGACGCCTCGTCGAGCTCGGTCACACGGTTATTGTCGGCGCCCGCGATCCCGAACAGGGCGTGGCGGCCGCCACCGCGCTCGGTGCACGGTTCGTCCGCATCGACGTGACCGACGACGCGGCGGTCGCCGCCGCGGTCGCGGACGTCGCCGGGCACGAGGGCGTGATCGATGTCCTGATCAACAACGCCGGTATTCACGGGCCCAGCGGTGATCCCAGCACCCTGACGGGGATCGAGTCCCTGAGGGTCTTCGACGTCAACGTCGCGGGTGTGGTCCGCACGACCACCGCGTTCCTGCCGCTGCTGCGCCGATCAACGGACCCCGTCATCATCAACGTCAGCAGTGGCATGGGTTCACTCGCCCACACCCATGACCCGGCACGCCCCGAGTCCAAGGTCATCGCGCCGCTTTACACCGCGTCGAAGGCGGCGCTGACCATGCTGACCACCCAATACGCCAAAGCACTGCCGAGTATGCGCGTCAACGCCGCTGACCCGGGTTACACGGCGACCGATCTCAATGGACACAGCGGTCCCCAGACCGTCACGGAAGGTACGGACGCGATCGTCCGTCTCGCCACCGAGAAACCCGGTGCCCGGTCCGGACGTTTCGTCGACCGGACCGGCGAGATCTCTTGGTCCTGATGGGCCTTCACGACTGTGCCGTCCGGTAAGCGGCGTCCACCAAGGCCTCCGGAGCTGCCGAGGCTTCAGCGGGAGAAATCGTTTCAGCCGGTGATACGACGCCTGTGGACCGTACCTCCCCGCGGCTACGGTCAGGGGCCGATCGGCCTGCGTGTGGGAGGCGATGTGACCGGATCAGAGGGCAAGCCGTGGGGAGCGTTGGCCGCGCTGTGTTCGGGCGTGTTCCTTTTCATGCTCGACACGGCGATCGTGCCGGTCACGGTGCCGGTCATAGTCCACGAGTTGTCGACGAGTCTGAACTCCGTGGTGTGGGTGACCAGCGTGTACCTGCTCGCTTCCGCGGTGCCGATGTTGTTCACCAGCAAGCTCGGCATGCGCTACGGGCCCAAGCGAGTGTTCGTCACCGGCCTTGCGTTGTTCACTGCGGCCTCGGTCGCCTGCGGTGCCGCCACTGATGTCGGCACCCTCATCGCGGCCCGAGGCGTGCAGGGCCTCGGCGCGGCGCTGATGACACCGCAGACTCTGACATTGCTCACGCACCTGTTCCCGCCGTCGAGCCGTGGTGTGGCGATGGGTGTCTGGGGAGCCGTGTCGGGCCTCGCGACGGTGATGGGTCCCCTACTGGGCGGCGTGGTGGTGGACGCGTTCGGTTGGTCGTGGATCTTCTACCTCAACGTGCCGGTCGGTGGTCTCGCGCTGGTCCTCGCGGTGGTGTTGATACCGGACTGGCGGCCAGGCGACGCCGGCCGCTTCGACGCACCGGGCATCGTGCTTTCGGCCGCGGGGCTCCTGCTGTTCGTGTTCGGCGTGCACAACGGGCAGCTGTTCGGCTGGGGCGAGATCCGGGCCGGCGTCACCGTGCCACAGGTCATCGTGGGCGGGCTGATCCTGCTGGTCGCGTTCGTGTGGTGGCAGCGGATCACCGGGAGTCCGCTGGTGCCACTGAGGATGTTCGCGAACCGGGACTTCGCCGCCGGTGTAGTGACCCTGGTGTTCTTCAGTTTCGCCGTGACCGGCATGTTCTTTCCGTTGATGATCTATTTTCAGACCGTGCTCGGTCTCTCGCCTTCGGCCGCGGGGATGCTGACGGCACCCATGTCCTTGTTGTCCGGCGCGGTCGCGCCGTTCGGTGGTTGGCTGGCAGGCCGGTTTGACGCGAAGATCATGCTGGTACTCGGTCTCGTGCTGGTCGCCGGTGGGCTGGCGGTCATCGCGACGATGGCGGAGGCGGGCACGAACCCGTGGTCGCTTCTGCCGGGGCTCCTGCTGTGCGGAATCGGCATGGGACTGGTGTTTTCGCCGATGAGCACCTTGACGATGGGTTCGGTGCGGCCCGAGCTTCTCGGACCCGCGTCCGGCACGTTCAACACGGCCTTCCAGCTCGGTGGCGTGCTCGGCAGCGCCACCGTCGGGATGGTGCTGCAAGCCAGGATCGCGGTGGCGGGGGAGAACGCCGGCGCCAGCGGTCTGACGGAGGCCGTGCGGGAGAGCTTGTGGCTGCCGGTCGGAGTGCTGCTGACGGGCGCGCTCGTCGCGACAAGACTGCGTTCCGCCTGGCGGCGGGCGGAACGCAGTCTCGTCAGACCGGAGAGGTGAACCGTACCGGCAACGAGGTGAGCAGATGCATGATGCCACCCGGCTGCCATCGCACCCCTTCCTCTCGCACCGTGATACCCGAATCAGAGTGAAGACGAAGGAGCGCGGCGACGGCGGCTTCCGCTTCGACTCGTGCCAGGTTGGCACCCAGGCAACGGTGGATGCCGAAACCGAACGACAGGTGCGCGTTGTCCACGCGCCGGATGTCGAAGGTGTCCGGATCGGGGAATCGGTCCGGATCCCGGTTGATGGCGGGCATCGAGCAGATGACGATCTCGCCGGTGGGGATCGTGACGCCGTCGATTTCGAACGGTTCGGTGGTCATGCGGAACGCGGTCACGTCCAGCGGCGATTCGAACCGCAGTGCCTCGTCGACCATGCCGGGCAACAGCGAATCGTCCGCCCGTAACGTTGCGAGCTGGTCCGGGTGCGTCAGCAGCAGGTGTACCGCTTTGGCGATCAACTGGCTCGCCGCGGTCTGTCCCGCGATCAACAGGACGAACACCATCGAACTCAGCTCGTCGTCCTCCAGATCGGCGGCGATCAGCCGCGAGAGGAGGTCGTCACCACGGGCGAGTCGCTTGCGCCGCACCAGGTCCGCCGCGTACTGACTCAGCCACTCCGCCGAAGCCTGCAGCTTGTCGCTGATCAGCAGCAGTTCGGAGACGAAGGTGTCCGACCAGTACTGGACGTCCGGGCAATCCTCCTCCGGGATCCCGATCAGCGCGCCCAGTACCAGGGTCGGCAACGGTTGCGCGTACTCCGGGACGAGGTCCACCTCCACCGATATGTCCACTTTGGACAGCAGGCGATCGGCGATCCCGTCCGCGAGCGGCCGCATCTCCTGCACGCTTCGAATGGTGAAGTTCTGGGCGACCAGGCGCCGCAACCGAGTGTGCTTCGGCGGGTCGGTGTTGAGCATGTCCTGCGCCATCACCTCCCGCACGGAGGCGGGAAGGGCGGCGAGCGGCGCCTTCCCGCCCATCCGCGAGGTGTCGTTGGACAACGTGGTGTCGCCAAGCACTTTTTTCGCGAGTGCGTACTTGGTGACCATCCAGACGCTTCTCCCGTCGGGCAGTTCGATCCGATCGACCGCGGGCATCAGGCGTCGACCCTGCTGATCTTCCCGGTGAAGTTCATCATCGAGCTGTCGTGGTGTACGAACATGGTCGTGTTGACGGTGTTCGCCGCGAGATCCTCGATGGCGACCATGGACGCGTATCCGCCGTCTTCGAACCGGAGCAGATAGAGGTTGTCGCGCAGCTTGGTGACGGCAAGGTCGACCGTCATGGTCGAACCGTCGGTCGGCAGCACGAAACTGAGTTTGCCCGGGACCCGGTAGTCGTGCTCGAACGCGATCTCGCCGTAGTCGATACGCCAGATCTGTCCGGTCAGCGGGAAGTCGTTCATGATTTTCTCCCTAAGGGTGGTCGATCTTCAGGACCGTGGTTTTCAACCTGCGGGGGAATCTCGTTTCCACAACAGCGCGAACGAACCGAAGGGAAGGGTCCACACCCACGCTTCGATCGCGCCCGAGTGCCGCCTGGCCGACGTTGCGCGCCGATCGCGGCGCCAAGGCACGATCATCGAGACTCCCCTGTGGTGGTGGGGCAGGTGACGGACAACTCGTGCCGGAACACGTCACCGGGGTCCCAGCGGGCCTTGACCTGTTGCAACCGTGCGTAGTTTTCCTTGTGGTAGAGCTCGTGCCAGCGCACGCCCGAGGTGTTCCAGGCCGGGTCGGCCAGATCGGCGTCTGCATAGTTGATGTAGGCACCGTCGCTCACTTCGCCCGGTACCGGCACCCCGCCTGTCTCGCGGTAGACATCCCGGTAGAACTCCCGGACCCAGCTCAGGTGCGTGGCGTCTTCATCGGGCTGGGTCCAGTTGACTCCGAAAAGGACCTTGAGCACGGAGTCGCGCTGGGCGAGGGAGGTGGCCGCCGGGGCCACCGCGTTCGCCGTTCCGCCGTAGGAAACCAGGCAGAGGTAAGCCTCCGGATGGGCGTAGTCCGCTGTGGTGAGATGAGCGTGGACGGTGGCGAGCTGCTCGTCAGTGAAACGCTTGCGCAGGTAGCCGGACTTCACCTTGGCCCGACTCTGGGCGTCCTGCGGGATCGGATCCTTCGAGACGGTGGTGGCGAGCATGCCCTGCCACCACGTCCGGACGGACCGTAGCCGCAAGCTGGGTTCGGCCACCCCCTCCGCGAGTGCGGCGACGAAGTCGTCCGCCAGTTTTTCCGCTCCCGGCTCGTTGGTGCCGGTCTGCACGTCGAGCACGATCTTGCCCGCGGACCGGTGCGGGATCATCAGGACACTGTGCAGCGCGGTGGCGGAGGAACCGGGGTCGCTGTTGCGTTCCGACCAGTTTCCGTGGTTCGCCATGAAGCGTACGAACGTGTCCTGGGAAGCGAGGTCCGGCCAATCCCACATCACCAGGTCACATTGGATCGCCGGGGGTGGGGCGGGCAGTGACCGCGCCGGGTCGTCTCCGGTTGCGGCCGCCGAGCGCAGCCAATATCGGGTAACCACACCGAAGCTGCCGCTCCCGGCCCCGGTGTGCGCCCACCACAGATCGTGCTGGGGGTCCCGAGGATCACGGGTGGCGACCACGGCGCGAACCTCGCCGTCCGCTCCGGCCACGACTACTTCCACCGCCTCGATGTATTCGGCCACCGTGCCCAGGCTGCGGGACAGTGCGCCGAAGCCCCCGCCCGCGAAGTGTCCACCGGCGCCCACCGAAAGGCAGACACCACCGGGTACCGTTACCCCCCAACCGAAGTACAGCGTCCGGTAGACCTGCTCCATCGTCGCGCCCGCCTCCACGACGAAGGCGTTGCGCCGGTGGTCGAAGTCCACAAGCGACATCCGCGACATGTCGATGAGCACACGGACGGCCGGGTTGTCGACGAAGTCCTCTCCACAGTGGCCTCCGCTGCGCACGGCGATCCTTCGGCCGGTCCGTACCGCGTCGGCGACCACCCGGACCACCTCCTCGGTGGACCGCACCGGGTGTATCTCGTCGGGACGGTTCGCGAACCGGGGGTTGTGGCCACGTCGGATCAGGTCTTCGTAGCGCGGGTCACCGGGAACGACCGCGGGAGGCGTGGGGCCGGTCACGGTTCCACCCGGCTCAATACGCCGGTCATGTGCAGCAACGTGTGGTCGCGCAGGATCATCGTCGAAGTGACCTGGTGCGTGGCCAGGTCCTCGACCGCGACCACCGAGGCGTCCGTGTCCTGGAAGGCGAGCACGAACACGTCGTCCCTGATCCGTGTGACCGTGAGATCCACCGTGAGTCTCGTGCCGTGCTTCGACACGAAACTGATCTTGCCCGGCTCCCGGTAATCGTGCTCGATCACCATATCGCCATAGTCGGCCTGCCAGATTTCCCCGACGAGCGGGAACTCCGCCTGCCTTGCCGGCTTCTGTGTCGCGTCGGTCTCGGTCATCACTCACCTCCGTGTCCGTTGGCTGCCGGGGCGGCCGGTGACGTGACGCTGATCAGCGCACCGGATCTGATCAGCTCGACGACCGCGTGGATGTCGCTCTCCATCGCCCGGTCGTCTTCGACGAAGGGCACCCGCTCGCGGATCAGGGCGTGTGCCGCTCTGGTCCGGCTGGACGCCTGCGCCGTCCCGCGCAGGTCCAGGGCCTGGCACAGCGCCAGCAGGTGGATCGCGGCCACCTCTTCGGCCATCGAGACGACCTGGAAGGCGTCCCGCGCGGCGATCGCGGACATGCTGACCTTGTCCTGGTTGTGCGCCTCGCTGGACCGGGAGAACACGCTCGCGGGTGTGCTGGTCTTCAACGCCTCCGCGGTGATCGAGGAGCACGCGATCTGCATCCCTTTGAACCCGTGGTGCAGACCGGCGCGCCAGTCCGTCGGGGCATGGCGGGGGATCAGGTTCGGAGTCAGCCCGTTGTTGAACTTCTCGTCCACGACGAGTTCGAGCTGGCGGTCCAGCAGGTCCGCGATGTTCGCCACGGCCACCTTGAGCGAGTCCATCGCCTGCGCGACGTGTCCGCCGTAGAAGTTGCCGCCGCTGTGCACCTCGCGTGCGGCCACGTCGAACAACGGATTGTCGTTGGAGGAGTTGATCTCGATCTCCACCCAGCGTCGGGCCCAGTCGAGCGTGTCCCGCAGGACGCCGACCACATGCGGAGCGCACCGCACCGAATACCGGTCCTGAATGGACCGCTTCAGCTCCGCGTATTCCTCACCGCCCAGACCGCCGGTCAGTTCGATGACCTGGCTGTGGTCCAGTGCCAGCTTCGAATCGGTCAGCAAACGGGCGACCTCTCGAGCTGACGTGACCTGGCCGGGATGCGGTTTGGCCAGGTGGATGAACTCCGCGAAGTGCCCGCGGTTGCCCAGCAGCGCCTCGGAGGCCATCGCCGTGCTCAGCTCGGCGATCCGGGCCAGCCGGGTTGCCCCCAGACAGGCCAGTGCGGCGAACGCCGACGAGAACGACGTGCCGTTGATCAGCGCCAGGCCCTCCTTGGCCTCCAGCGTCAACGGCGCGAGACCGACCTCCGCGAGTACCTCCCCGGCCGGCCGCAGCCGCCCGTCATAGGTGACGTCGCCTTCGGCCAGCAGGCTCGCTGCGAGGTGACACAACGGCACCAGATCACCGCTGGCCCCGAGCGAGCCCCGCTGGGGCAGCCGGGGCAGGATCCCCAGGTTGAGCTGGTCCACCAGCCGGGCGACCACCTCCGGCCGGACTCCGGAGTTGCCTTTGGCCAGACAGTTCGCCCGGATGAGCAAGGTCGCGCGCACCACGTCTGGCGGTGTCGACGGTCCCGTTCCGTTCATGTGGTAGCGGATCAGGTTGTGCTGCAGTTCGGCCGACTTCACCGGCGCGATCTGCCGGATCACGCTGTCCCCGAAGCCGGTGGTCACGCCGTAGATCGCGTGGCCTTCGGCGACGAGGTCGACCTTCAGCTCACGGGACCCGGCCATCAGCCGCAGGGACTCGTCCCGCAGTGCGACCCCACTGCCTTCCACCGCGACCGCGTGCAGGTCTTCGAGGGTCAGCGTGTTGCCGTCGATGACGATCGGTGCGCCGGTCTCCAGCGTTCCATCGGGGGCCGTCTTCACATCCACAGACATCGAAGCTCCGTTCACAGATCTTGCAGCGGGGTGATCACGGTCGCGGCGGTTCCGGACGGTCACCATCCGACCGGCATGGTCCGTAACCCGCGTATGCCCATCTCGGTGTTCCACACCGCCTCTCCCGCCGGACGGAGAGTGGGTATCCGCCTCAGCAAGGCGCCCAGCTCCTCGTACAACGCCATGCGGGCCAGCTGGGCGCCGAGGCAGAAATGGATGCCGTGCCCGAAACCCAGGTGGCGGTTGTCCTCTCGATCGAGGACGAGCTCGTCCGCGTCGACGAACACCGACGAGTCGCGGTTGGCCGCCGCCATCGACACGAGAACCGGTTCTCCGGCTCGCACCGCTACGCCGCCGATCGCGATGTCTTCGGTGGCGTAGCGGGGGAATGGCGCTCCTTCGACGAGGGGCACGAACCGGACCAGCTCCTCGACGGCACTCGGGAGCAGTCGTGGTTCGGCGACCAGCCGGTCCCACGTGCCCGGCTGCCGCATCAGCGCGTGGACGAAGTTCGGCACCTGGCTCTGGTAGGCAGGCAGCAGGATGTCGATGCACACGTTGACCAGTTCGTCCTCGCTGAGCCGGTCCCGCACATCTCGGGCCGCGATCAGCGCGGTCATGAGGTCTTCACCCGGCTCGCGCCGCCGGCGCTGCACCAATTCGGCCATGTAGCCGTTCAGCTTCACGTGGTTCGCCCCGAACTCCTCCGCGGACATCGCGCCGGTGGAGAGCACGCCTTCACAGAGTCCGCGGAAACCGTCCCGGTCCTCCGGCGGGATACCGAGGAGTTCGAAGATGACAGTGGACCGTGCCGGTTTGGCGTAACCCTCGACGAGATCGACAGGCGGCGTGCCGGAGGCGATCCGCCCGGCCAAGGTGTCGGTGAGCTCGTGGACCTTCGGTCGCAGGGCCGCGACCTGCCGCATCGTGAACGCCTTCGCCACCAGCCCGCGGATG
Organism: Amycolatopsis decaplanina DSM 44594; assembly: GCF_000342005.1. GTDB lineage: Bacteria > Actinomycetota > Actinomycetes > Mycobacteriales > Pseudonocardiaceae > Amycolatopsis > Amycolatopsis decaplanina. The sequence continues at coordinate 87,300 of NZ_AOHO01000068.1, read as the reverse complement.
CGGGAATGGTCCTGACGATCCATGAAGAGCAGGCCTCCCCGCTGCACTCCCTCGGTCGTGCGCGGACAGTTCTCGGTCATCGACATCGCCCTGGAGAACCGGGGATCCGCGAGCACGAACCGGACGTCTTCGTACCGGGTGGCCAGCCAGGCGGCCTCGCCGTAGGCCTGTTGCACCCGGACGAGACCCGGGGTGGTGCGAGCCCGGCGATACGACTCGTTGAGTTCCAGGCCTTCCTCGTCGAACGGGAAGTCCCACACGTCCGCGTGCACCGAGCTCACTCCTGTTCCCGGCTCTTCTTGCGGGCGATGGTGAGTCCGTCGGACATCGGCAGCATGACGGTTTCGAAGCGATCGTCCGCCGCCAGTCGCGCGTTGAGATCGCGCAGGGCGGCCGACGCGCCGCGGATCAACTCCGAGGGCGCCAGTTCCGGAGCGAGGACGTACCCGTTGAACAACGCGTTGTCGACCAGAAGCAGGCCGCCGGGGCGCAACATGGGCTCGATCAGGTCGAAGTAGACACCGTAGTTCTCCTTGTCCGCGTCGAGGAACGCGATATCGATCCGGGTCTCCTCCGCGGCGAGTGCTTCGAGCGTCGCCCCGGCCGGGCCGAGCCGGAAGTCGATACGGTCGTCGACACCGGCCCACTTCCAATGGTGACGTGCCACGTCGAGATGCTTGTCGCTGATGTCACAGGTGATCACCCGGCCAGTGGTGGAGAGGCCTCGGGCGAACGCGAGCGCCGAGCAACCGGTGAACGTGCCGAGATCGAGCACGATCGCGGCCGACTGGACCTTGGTGAGCAGGGTCATCAGGTTCGCCTGCTCCTCGGGCACGAGCATGATCGAAAGTTCGCTCACCCGCTGGGTTTCGTCCACCAGACTCGTCATCACCGGGTCCAGTGGTGTGCCGCTGCGCAGGACGTACTCGCGCAACACTGGACTGATGGGTAGGTGCTTGAATTCGCCGAATCGCCGGCCCATTGCCACTCCTCGTTGTCAGACAAGTCGTTCGGGATAGCCGACGTACGGTGCGGAGACCTCGTCCAGCCGGGTCCTGATCTCCTTCGGCAGCTCGAGTGATTCGGCGGCCAAGGAATCCCTGAGTTGTTCCGCGGTGCGTGCTCCCACCACAGGGGCGGTCACCGACGGCCGGTCCCGGACCCAAACCAGCGCGATCGCGACGGGAGCGGCGCCGAGTTCGGCGGCCGCCGACGCCACCGCGTCGACGATCTCGTCGGTGCGGGGTGCGTCCAGGTGATGGCCGACGTACCACCGGAAGAAGGGACTCTTCGCCCGTTCGAGCGGCACACCTGACCGGTACTTCGCGGTGAGCACTCCTCGGCCCAGCGGTGCCCACGGCAGCACCGACAGCCCCAGTGCGGCGGCGGCAGGGAGCACCTCGCGCTCGATACCGCGTTCCAGCAGTGAGTACTCGACCTGTGTGCTCATGAGCGAAGGTCCACCGCCGAGCCGCCTCCTGGCCGCGAGCGCGGTCTGCCAACCCGAGTAATTGCAGATCCCCGCGTTCCGGACACGTCCACTTTGTACAGCGGTTTCGATCGCGGACAACGTCTCCTCGATCGGCGTCCTGTCGTCCCAGACGTGCATCTGCCATAGGTCGACGTAGTCCGTCCCGAGTCTGGTGAGCGACGCGTCGAGCGCGGCGAGCAGAGACTCCCGCCGGGTGTCCGCGTCGCCTGGCTTACCTCCGGGAACACCGCCGGCTTTGGTGGCGAGTACCACCGACGAGCGGGGCACGACCGTTCCGAGCAGCTCGCCGATGACCTTTTCGCTCGCGCCCGCGCCGTACACGTCGGAGGTGTCGAGGAGATTGCCGCCCGCTCCGACGAACTCTACGAGCTGTTCAGCGGCCTCGTCGCGGTGCGTGGTGAGTCCCCAGGTGGCGGTGCCCAATGCCATCCGGGAGACCTTGATACCACTACGTCCGAGCTCTCGTTGTTTCATGACGGCTCCGGATCACTGGTGAAGGAATCCTTGTGGTCGAACGGTATCCGTAACGCCACCGGAGCCGTCGATAGGAAAACGTCCAGGGAAACGTGGACGATCGGCGAATGGACACCGAGGGTGATCTCGTCGAATCTGGGCCGATGAACGCTGCGACCGTGAGTTCGCCCGGTGTCACCCGTGTGGACCTACCGGACGGCCGTACGGTGTGGATGGTCACCAAGTACGGCCTCGCCCGCCGAATGCTGAGCGACACCAGACTCACCAGCGATTCGTCCACAATGGGCGAGATGGCTCCGCTCGCGTCACTGCCCACCGACGTCAAACGGATCATGGAACGCGACATGCTGAGCCAGGATCCCCCGGTGCACACGCGGATGCGCAAACTGGCGGCGCCGGGTTTCACCACGCGAGCCGTCATCGCCGTACGGCCCGCCATCGAACGCATCGCAGGCGACCTGGTGCGAAAGCTGTCCCCACGGTCCGAAGTGGACCTGGTCGCCGACTTCGCCGTCCCGCTGCCGACGTTGGTGTTAGGCGAGATCTTCGGAATTCCCGCGGACGAGTGCGCGCAGGTGCGCAGCTGGTCGGACGTCTTCGCCGCGGGCCTCCTGCCGATCAAGGACACCCTGCGGCCATCGATCATGTGGCTGAACGACTACGCGAAAGATCTCGCCGGACGACGGCGTTCCGACCCCGACGATGGCCTCATTTCGCGCTTGACCGCCGACCTCGATGACGACGAGGTCAGTTCGATGGTGTTCCTGTTGCTGGTTGCGGGCCAGACGGCGACCACGCAGCTGATCGCCAAAGGCTTGAACCTGCTGCTGACCCACCCCGAGCAGCTCGACCGCGTGCGTGGGGACCGGTCCCTCCTGTCCGGTGCGGTCGACGAATTGTTGCGCTACGACCCCCCGCTGCGCGTGACGGCGTTCCGGATGGCCGTCGAACCCATCGAGGTCGAGAACGTCACCATCGCCGCCGGCGACGTCGTGATGTGTTCCGTGACCGAGGCGAACCGCGACGGAGAGCGGTTCACCGACCCCGATCGGCTGGACGTCGGCCGCCAGGACAACCAGCATCTCGCGTTCGGCCACGGTATCCATCGTTGCCTGGGCGCGAATCTCGCCAAGGCCGAGGCCGAAATCGCGTTCACCACCTTGCTGGACCGCTTCGAGCGGATCGAACTCGCGGTGCCCGCCGTCGATCTGAGGTGGGAAGACGTCGGAATCATGAACCAGTTGACCGCGCTGCCTGTGCGGTTGACCCCGGCGAAGGCCGGGTGAGCGCCCTGAGCGCGGCACTGAGTCAAGTGACGATGGGGCTGGGGGAGGGGAGCCGGGACTGCCCCTGCTCGAGCTCGAACAATCCCGAATCGCAGGCGATGATCGCCGCTTGAACGCGGTTGGCGCAGCCCAGCTTGGTCAGCAGATGACTCACATGCGCCTTGACCGCCCCTTCGCTGACGTACAGTCGGTGCGCGATCTCCGCGTTGCCGTATCCCTTGGCGACTTGAGCCAGCACCTCCCGTTCGCGGGGGGTGAGCGCGTTGATCCGGTCCTGGGCGTGACAGGCCTGATTACGGGTGTAGCGAAGGAATCGGTCGGTCATCCGCTGGGCGATCGACGGTGAGATGATCATCGAATCCCCCGACGCGACGGCAGTGATGACGTTGATCAGTTCCTGCGGGGGCACGGGCCCTTCGAGCAGGCCTGCCACACTCCCGGTCAGGGAGAAGTACGCGACTTCGTTCGTCGTCACCGGGGCGATCACGACGACGCGCGTGGCGGGCAGTTCACAGCGGAAGCTCCGGATGGTCCGGGTCAGCGACTGGTCCTTTGTGGTCAGATCAATCACCACCACGTCCGGTTGGTTGGCGAGAACCAGTTCCGCGATCCGTTCCACGGTTCCGGTCTGCGCCGCCACCTCGATGGTGCCGGATGCCTTGAGAACACTGCATATGCCGACGCGGAAGATTTCATCACCGCCGGCGACAACGACCTTGATCATCGGACTCCCAGTGCGAATTCCGTACTCGGTAATGGTGGAATCGGCAAAACCTTCCCAAGGGCCCGCCCTGCCGATCCGTCGTCAACCCACCACGACGGGCAGGGAGTCGAGCCTCCGCATGAACATTCCCGGTCGCCAGCGGATTTCGTCGTCGGTCGCGGCCAGGCGGATCTCGGGGAAGCGGGCGAAGAGCGTCGACAGCCCGACCGCCGTTTCCAGTCTGCCCAGCTCCGCTCCCAGGCACCGATGGCGACCATGGCTGAACCCGAGGTGTTTGGATGTGTCACGGGTGATGTCGAAACGGTCCGGGTGGTCGAACTGGACCGGATCGCGATTCGCCGCTCCGGTGGAGATCAGCAGCAGCTCACCCGCCGGGATGGTGGCACCGTTGAGTTCCAGCGGATGGTCGAGATAGCGCGGGGTGAGCATCCGGAACGGCGTCTCGAAACGAAGGACCTCCTCGACGCAGGCGGAGATCAGCTTCGGGTCGGCGCGCAACCGCTCCAGTTCGCCGGGATGGCCCAGCAACACACGAATCCCACTGCCGATCGCACTGGCGGGCTCCAACCCGGCGATCAACAGGAGGGTGACCATGGAGATCAGTTCGGCGTCGTTCAGCGCACCGTCGGATGCCGCCTCGACCACCGTCGTGAAAAGGTCGTCGGCCGGTTCGGCTCGCTTGAGCGCGATCATCTCCTCCGCGAAACTCCGCATCCCGCGTCCGGCGTCCTCCACCTCCGCTTTGGTCGGCGCCGTGAGGATCGCGGTCTCCCAAACCGGAAACTCGCTGCGTGAGCCCTCGGGAACACCGAGCATCTCGGACAGGCAGATGGCTGAGAGTGGCCTCGCGTACGCGTCGATGATGTCGACAGGTTCCCGCACCGGCAACCGATCGAGCAGTTCTCCGGCGACCTGCTCGATCCTCGGCCGGTGCTTGGCCAGACGGGACGGAGTGAAGTGCCGGGCGACCACGGCCCGCATCCGCCGGTGATCGGCGCCGTCCTGGTCGAGCATGCTGCGACGCAATTCGCGTGGCAGCTTCGGTTTACGTCCGGCGTCGATCAGGTTCTGCCCGACGACCTCGTGACGATGTTTGATCAGATCGCGGTGGAGGGTGGAGTCCGCCAGGAGGGTTCGCGCGTCCTCGTAACGAGTGATCACCCACATCCGGAAGCCGCCGTTCTCGACCGGCACCGCCGCGTGGGTGCTCCGTAGTGCCGCGAGCGTGGGATAGGGATCGCGCATGAACGAACGACTGAGCAGTGGTACGAGGTCCTGGTCCAAGACGGTCACTCTCCCTCTCGACGCCCGTGTCATCAACAGGCTGTCGGATGTCATCCGAGACATGAGGCTTGCCGAACTCTAGCGAGATGGTCTGCTCGTACTCACCGAAGTTTCGCCCCTCGGAACTCCTGCTCGAGCAGTTGCGGAAGCGAAGCATCGCGGTCGCGGCACAGGATGGATGCCGGTGGCGTCGGCTTGTGCAGGGCAGGCGGCCACTGCTCATGGGCAGCGATACACCACGAATATCCAATGAGGACAAAGGGCTGCCGTTGTGGCCGGGGACTGACGTGTTCGCTACTCTACGTGCCGAAAGGGGTGCTGTCCGCGAAAGTTCGGGCATTGTGGACGGTGTGGACCCAGCCATGAGATGTCAATCGCGAACGGTCCGCCAGGGCGGTCAAGGCAGATTCGCTAGACGAAAGGCTCGGTCGAAGTCGACCGTGGTCTCGATGGGCTGACATCGACTTAGGATCGTCATCGGTAGGCAAGCAGATGCCGACAGTCGACCCCCTTGGATTCCCCATGAACGCGTCTTTGGCAAGCAAGTCGGAAGAGGACGGCTTCGCCGGCGGCACAGGTCATACTGCCGTGGACAAGGCGATGGTCGTCCTGGCGTCGTTGATCACGAGCGAAGTTCCACTCAGCCTTACCCAGCTCAGCCAGCATACCCGACTCGCGAAAGCGACAGTGCACAGGGTGCTCGCCGCGCTGCAGGCCCACGGCATGATCGTCAGGGCAGGCGACAAATATTCTCCCGGCGGTATGGTGCAGCCCGATCGCAGTCCCGAAGACGGTTTTGTCGCGTCGCTACGCCAGCACGCCACGCCTTATCTTGTCGATCTCCATCAGATGACCGGTCATACCGCCAGCATCAGTGTGCTGGCCGGTGAGTCGGCTCAGCTCGTCAATCAGATTTTCGGGCACCGGACGCCAAGGTTGCCGAATGTGGTCTCGGTCACTTCGCGCTTTCCGCGAACCGCGATAGGCCAGATTCTTCACGCGTATCAGGTCGGGCGGGACATCGGGCTTTGCGCAGCTCCGGATACCGACCGGTTATCGGAGATCCGCCGTACCGGCCTCGCGCAGGTAGACGATGTCGTACAGAAGGTCACGACCATCGCGGTGCCGCTCACCGGCGTACAGCGGCCGGCCGCTCTGGCAGTGACCGGTCATTTCAAGCAGGTCAACCCCCTTATCGCGGCCAGGGCCCTCAGGCGGGCGGCCTTCGAGTTCGGCAGGACGTTGATGGCATATCGGGTGATCGCGAACCCGCTTGAGCGGACCGCGTCTCATTGATCGGCGGCCGGCGTTCCCGTCGCGCGAAATAGGCACCGGTGAGGAGTCGCCGGCGTCGTCGGTCTCGCCGATCGGTGTCAAGATGTCGCGCCCGTGTCGAGCGAAGCGAGGAAGGCGAGCGTCACATCGGACTCCTCGCCGCCGAGTTCGAGGAAGATGTCCAGCGCGCGGTGTGCGTGTTTCCTTGCGTCTTCGTACTGGTCCATCCGGCGGCGCAGTTCGGCGATTCCCAGCAAAGCAAGGGCTTCGTGGTAGCGGTCGCCTTGTCTCACGCACAGTTCGAGTGCTGCTTCGTATTCTCGCATCGCCGTCGTCATATCGGCCATGTCCCGGTACGCGTGTGCGACGTTCACCATCATGTTGGCCTCGAGCAGTGCCGCGTCGCAGGCACGGGCGGCTTCCAAGCCGAGTTCGGCGTAGCGCAGCGCTTGTTCCGGTTGACCGGATTCGACGTACAGTTCGCAGAGGGCGTCGATGCTGCCTGCCTTCTGGTAATACGGCGATTCGGGCTTCACCAGCTCGACTGCTTCGCGGGCGTAAGTGATGCCCTCTTCGTACCGCTTCATCTCGCGAAGCGTGGATGCCAGATTGGCCAGCATGCTTGAGCGCAGGTGGTCGTTGTCAATGCCGCGGGCCACGGATAGTCCGCGTTCCAGGTACTCGACAGCGATTTCGTTCCGTCCGATCCGGGAGTTTCCGATGCCGAGGAACATCAGAATACGCGCCTTGGGGCCTGGATCGGCCAGTTGCTCCGTGGAAGCCAGTGCGATGGTGAGGATCTGGATCCATTCCGACATCAGTCCGGTCGAATAGAAACTGTTGTAGGTGCACCAGGTCAATTGCCAGGCTATCTCGTGTTCGCCGATCTCTCCCGCATGTTCGATCAGGGCAGCTACGTTTTTCGTTTCTTCTTCGTACCATTTCCACGTCGACTCGCGGGTAGTGAAGTCCGGCAGCGGATGCGTCGTTCCCGGAATCGCGAGAGGCGGTAGCGGGTAATCCTTGATCAGGCGTACGAGCGCCGCGCGCATGCCGGTCAGATACCAGACCATGAGCTCGCGGATCGCTTCCCGGCGGACCTCCGGGGGTTCTTCGCTGTATGCCATTTCGCCGGCATAGACCTTGATGAGGTCATGGAAGCCGTATCGATCCGATTCGGGTTCGAGTAAATGCTGTTCACTCAGGGTGCGGAGGAGCCCTTCGGTTTCGGCTACGGGCCTGTCGATCAGCGAGGCCGCGGCGAAAGCGCCGATGTTCGGAGCCCGGACGAGGCCCAGCAGACGGAATGTCCTGGCCAGTTCATGGTCGAGGGAGGTGTAGGACCAGGAGATGACACTTCGCACGGAAGTCATCTCGTCATCGTCGACATGGAGGTTGTCCAGCCGGTCCTGTGCGGCGTGCAGGTTCTCGACGAGTTCACGCAGGCTCGTATCCGGTCTTCCCGAGATCTTCTCAGCCGCGACCCGCAAGGCCAGCGGCAGATAGCCGCACAATCGGACGAGTTCGGCGGCCGCGGCCGGGTCGTCGTCGATTCGTTGCGTGCCGACCGTGTTGCGCAGCAGGTCCAGCGCTTCGGATTCGGTCAGCAGCCCCAGGGTCAACCGGCGTGCCCCGTCCCTGGCGACCAGGCCACTGAGCCGGTTGCGGCTGGTGACGAGCACCAGACTGTTCGACGTGCCCGGCAGCAGATCACGTACCTGCTCCGTCGACACGGCGTTGTCCAGCAGAATCAGCACTCGTTTGTCGGAGAGCACGGTCCGGTACATCGAGACCAGCTCGTCGGGTTCCGATCGTTGCCGCGTGCTGCCCAGTGCCCAGAGCAGCTGGCCGAGCGCGTCGTTCGCACTGAGCGGCGCGCGGTTGGGGTCGAAACCGCGGAGGTCCAGGTACAGCTGACCGTCCGGGTAGCTCCCGGCGACCATCCTGGCGAACCGCACCGCGAGCGTGGTCTTGCCGATCCCGCCCGCGCCGTCGATCGCCGAGATGACCAGAGCCTTGCCGCTCGCTCGCGTCGCCGCGCACCACGCCGCCAGCTGTTCCAGTTCGGTCGCCCGGCCGACGAAGTCGGGCGCCTCGTGCGGCAGCTGCGCCGGAACCTGGGGGCGTGCCTGTGGCGGTGTCTCGGCAGGGGATTCCAGTCCCGATTCGGAGCGCAACATCCGCAGATGCAGCTCGGTGAGCGCGGCGCCGGGATCAAGGCCGAGTTCGTCGGCGAACAATCGGCGCACCGCCTCGAACTCGGCCAACGCGTCCGCACGGCGCCCGCTCCGGTAGAGGGCCAGCATGAGCTGCGCGCGCAGGCCTTCACGAAAGGGCTCCGCTTCCACGGCCTCGCCGAGTTCCGTCACCAGTTCCCGATGTCTGCCCGCCGCGAGCATGAGTTCGGCCCGCTCTTCGACGAGCTGGTAGCGCAGTTCCGTAAGACGGACGCGCTCCGATTCCGCGAACGGTCCCGGCAGGCCGGAGAGCGGAATCCCGCGCCACTGGGCCAGGCATTCGCTGATCAGGTCGGCCGAGGCGGATCCCTTGCCAGCACGCGCCAGGCTCCGTGCTTCCGCGAGCCGGGTCTCGACCACGTTCAGGTCGAGTTCCCGCTGGCCCAGGACGAGCTGGTAGCCCGCTCCAGTGCGCGTGAGCACGGCCTGGTCCGAGACGGACAGTGCGCGGCGAAGGCCGTGGATGTAGGTGTGCACACTGCCTTCGACGGACGCCGGTGGGGCATCACCCCAGACACCATCGATGAGTTCGGCGCGCGAAACCGTCTGGTTGGCGCGCAACGCGAGAATGGCGAGGACGGCCCGTTGCCGGGGAGGACCGAGAGTGATCTCCTGTTCTCCCGCGCGGGCCTTCACCTCACCCAGTACCTCTACCCACATGGTCTGTTCAACACCGGCCACGACTCTCCAACCTCCAGCCGAGAACCAGAATCGCGTACTAGGCGTGATCGGGCAGGCCAAGTGTGGCCTGATATGCCCTTTATTACCCACAGCTCTGGACTTTCGATCACGGCACGGGATGTCCGTCAGCGGAAATGAACCGTGCCGTCGAGTGGGCGCGCCGTCGACGCTCTCGGGATCCGCTCGTCTCCACAGCCAGTGAAGAAAGAATGAAGTGTACCGCCGCAAGCTGAAAGCGGCAGAATAGCCGAGCTGGGACGGTGATCGTGATGACCGGTATCAGAATCGAATTGAGCCGGCGAGAGCGGGCCATACTGCGGGCGGTCGCGGCCGGGCGCGGTGTCCTCATCTCCAGTTGCGAACCCGCCCTCACGATCGACGGCTGCTGGTGCGATCACATCGCGGTGCACAACCTCATCGAAGTAGGGCTCATCAGGGAAGAGCGCCACGTGGCGTACGGCCAGCCGACGCCCGCGGTGATCACGAGAGCGGGAGTGGCCGCGCTCGCCGAAGACGCGGGTATCGCCGCCTGAACCGCAGGGTTCGCGACGTGCGTGCCCGAACTTCTATCAATGCTTCCCTGAAGTCTCTTTTTGCTTGACAATGCCTTCAGCTGGCGAGTTTCCCCGCGAAAATTTCGAAAATCCTTTTGAACCGTCCCGGCGATTGAGTCGTGTGGGCGGCATAGGGCCTCCGAAAAGTTTGGAGGCAGGGTGTAGGGAGATCAACTTGTTCAGTAAACGACTTGTATCCGTTGCCGCCCTCATGACCGCGGGAGCACTGGCTCTGGCGGCCTGTGGCTCACCGGCTTCCGCGCCCAGTCCGGCGGCGCCGGCGCAGACGGAAGCGGGGGATGGCGCTCCGGCCCTCCTCGTCGGTACCGCCAAGGCGAACGATACACAACCGAAGACAGGAGACTGGGCAACCGGCTCGGACGGCACGCCGAACACCGCCGAGCAGACCACCGCCCGCAAGTGGGTCCAGCTCATGGCCTCCGAGGCGGGCGAACTGAATCCGGTCGTCGTGAACGGAGCGGGCCTGACGCTCTATCGGTTCGACAAGGACACCGCCAAGCCGTCGAAGTCAACGTGCGACGGGGAATGCGCGAAGACCTGGCCGCCGGTTCTGGTGACCGGCGGAAGCAAGATCTTCCTTGCCGGTGTGAAGAAGTCCGCGGTGGGCACGGTCGAGCGGAGCGACGGCACCCGGCAGGTCACGATCGCAGGCTGGCCGGTATACCGGTTCGCGAAGGACACCGAACCGGGTGACACGAAAGGCCAGGGGGTCGGCGGTACCTGGTTCGGCGTCACACCGAACGGTCAGAAGGCGGGTCAGGACGGCTCTGTCACTGTTCCGACGACGACGACGCCCTCGTCGGAGGAACAGCGGCCCGCGACAAGTGCGGTTCTGTTCGATGGCAGGAACTTCAGCGACAACGAGTCTTCGCAGGGAGTGGCCGGGAACGGCTGCAAGAACGTCACCCGCCCGGGTGTTGCCTCGTCGATCGCGGCTTCCGGTTCGGTGAAGATCTGGAGTGAGAAAGACTGCAAGGGCAAGTCGCTGAGCATCGACGGCGATGTCGCGGATCTCGCGAAGGTCGGCTTCGACAACGCTGTGGCTTCGGTGTTCTTCGGCTGAGCGTGACAAGGACTCCTTGAGAGATCCGCATTTGCTTACCTGATGGCCCCCTTCCTTGCGCCAGGCGCAAGGAAGGGGGCCATCACGTACTTCCCCCGAGCAAGGGCCGCGGGTCACGAGTAGGTACCTACGAGAGGGGTAAGCCAAAGGTGGCGTGTCCGTGGGGAGGCCGTGCCGCGAAAGCCACAGTGCAACGCTGAACGTTGCCACTGTGGCTTTCGCAACCTCGCACCTTTGCCTGACCCCTCAATAAGAGAGGTCCACCGGCCCACAGCACCCGTTCAGGAACGCTCCGGCCGACTCTGTCGCCTGGCCTTGCGCATGGCCTCGATCGCCGGCCCCAGCGCGGCAGAGGAAGACGAGCCCGCGAGGGCGAAGACGGGCGAGGTCCGCTCAGGTGAAACTCGCGGGCGAGGGCCGGACCGGGCGGGACGGGACATTTCCGGGACAGGCCGCCGCAGGTTCGCGAGCAGGGCTGGACTGGGTTTCGCGGGGGCCGAAAACGGAACCGCGGCATTCGGCTGCGACGCTTCCCGGACCTCCGCGACCACCGGTTCAATGCCGGGAGAGACGGTGTCCGGGGCTTCGAGGGGCGAAGTCACATCGGAGAGCGGCGAAGAGGTGTTCGACCCGGTTCGGTGCAGACGCAGGGACGCGGTCAGTTCGCGAACGGCCGCGAACGTGTCCGGATGGACGATATGACGCTTTCGCCGAACGGGTGCCGGAGGATTCTTCCGACGTTCTTCGACGGTCGTCACGGTGACTTTCGACTTGATCCGGTAGCTCTGGGCGTACTTGGCCGCCGAACGCTGATGTTTCCGCCCCGCGCCGAAGGGCCTGAGCCGCATCAGCCGGTTCAGTTCGGGGTCGAGTTCGTCCTCGACGTCGTGATCGGGGCACGTGCCACGCCACGCGCAGCCGTTGATGGCACAACGGCGTAAATGAACAGTTGATTCACTGGTTTCCGCGGCCATGCCTCACCGTACGGTGAGGCATGCATGACTTGACTGAATGTATGCCTCAACGGCCAGTGATCGTGCCCTTATTTCCCACCTCCGGGTATCCTCACCCATGGATCGGCGAGATTCCGGCCGGTCGCGCTCGGTCACCTTTGTCCAGTAATGTTGCCCCACAAGGCGGCTGATCCCGGGTAGGGTCATCGGTGCGGGACGTTCGGAGGAACTTCTTGACAGGGCACAAGTGCGGACCCGTATCGGCATGGCTTCCCTGAAACGGAATTCTCGGATCTTCCGAATGCCAGCCGGCGGCGGTCTGCTCCCAGGTACCCCGATCGACGGAGTAGGCCGCCGTTTGTCCGCTATTCACGGAAAATCACCGTGGAGAATGCGACCTCGGCCGGTACCGAAAGGGTCACTCCCGTGTTACGCTGCCAGCAGAATCGAGGGGGTCTGTATCTCCCTTCGGGCACGTATCGGCGTGTTCGCGCTGCCTGCGACGGCTCTGGAACCCGTCAGCTTCGCGCGATACTGAGGGGAGTACCGGTGAGCTTGGCGAGTTTTGTTTCGCATGGCGCGACCTGCCTATGAAGTCTCCGAGTGCCCCGGATGGCTTGCCCTCGACGATGCGGGCGGTCCGATTCGATTCCGTCGCCGGGAAACTGGAACTGGCGGAAGTGCCGATTCCGGCGCTTGAGCGGGACGAAGTCCTGGTCAAGGTGGCCGCCTGCGGCATCTGCGGGTCCGATGCGGCCCGGATGGACGGTTTCGTCCAGTCTCGGATGCCGATCTACACGCCGGGATATGAAGCCGCCGGGGTCGTCGCGGCGGTCGGGGACGACGTACGGTCGTGGACACCCGGTGACCGAGTGGTCGTCGCGGCAGGCCGGGAATGCCGCAACTGTCCCGAATGCAGGGAAGGGCGCGGTTCGGACATCTGCTCCGACCTTCGGCTGATGGCCGTGCACTACGACGGTGCGTGGGCCGAATACCTGGTCACTTCCGCGACGGCGTTGGTCTCGGTTCCCGACGCGATGCCGCTGGAGCATGCGGCGGTTCTCTCCGGCGCGGTGTCCACGCCCTACGGCGCCATCGACACCGCGCGGTTGCGACCGGCCGAGGCCGTCGGCGTCTGGGGTGTTGGAGGACTCGGTACTCATCTCGTCCAGTTGGCCCGGATCTGCGGGGCCACGCCGATCATCGCACTCGACAGGCGTCCCGAGGCCCGCGAACGGGCGCTTGACCGGGGTGCGGACGTCGCTCTGGATCCGGCGAACAAACGTGTCGCCTCCTATATCGCGGAGATCACGAGAGGCCGGGGGCTGGACGTGGCGTTCGATTTCGTCGGGCGTGAGTCGACGTTCGAGCAGGCTCGGGCGGTTCTGGGCGAACGAGGACGTCTGGTGCTGGTGAAGAGAGCGCCCGAGGGCTCGCTGGTCGAGCATTTCTCTGAAGGGGAGGATGGCCGGACCGTTATCGGCCACACCGGATACCGCGTCCGCCACCTGAAGGCTCTGGTGGAACTTACCGAGCGTGGGCGGCTGGATGTCTCTTCGTCGGTCAGCGCGATTCTTCCGCTGGCGCGGGTCGTGGAGGGACTCGCCAAAGTGCGTGAGTACGAGGGCAATCCACTCCGGGTTCTGCTCCGGCCATGAATACGCGGCACCGATCGGGTGGCCGCCAGGTCGGCGGTGGTGACCCCGTGGAACCGCGATCACAATTCCTCGGGTCCGAGCGACCAGGTGACCTGACGTCCCTTCTTCGTCGCCTTGACCCGACGGAGGCGCTCCAGGTCGTTGAGTAATTCCGAAGCGCGGGTCTGATGGATCCGCATGGCGCTCGCCACCTCGATCGTCCGCAACGGGGGCAGGTGGTTCTGTTCGGTCTGCCGGAGCAGCCAGATCACCTGACCGATTTGGGTCCACAGGGGATCTCGATCGAAAGCGTCCTGTTCCTCTTGGGGCATGTGCTGCCGACATGACGGCGCATACCGGCGCAGAGGCGCGGAATAACGGACCACGCCCTTGCAGGCGCCACCGGAACGTGACTTGCACCCGCAGCGTGGCCTGTCGACTTTGAAAGCGGTCACGGATAGGCCTGTCGGAATATTCGAGTTGATCGGCGAGTACGGGCTCCGTGCTGCCGAGAAGATGGACATCTTCCAGGCTTTCAGGGGTGGTGCTCGGTGTCGAGGCAGGAAACCGGTGACTTTTGGACCTTGACTCACCGCGAGAAGAGGAGGCTGCCGAAAAGGCCGCGTACTGCATCGGTCGCTGAGGCTTGTGCCCTTTTGTCTCTAGTTCCCGGAAACCACTTTGCCCCGACCATACAGAAACGCAGTGTGGTGCGTACTCGTTCGGGCCGTGGCGTAAGGGAGTGTTTTGTACCGACAGAAAGAACCGACGGCGAGAACACTGTCCGGTGTGATAGCCGCGGATATCCGGCACCGCATCGACAAGGGGTGGCTGAAGCCCGGCGACCGGGTGCCGTCGATCCGGAAGATCGCGGCGGAATGGCAGGTGGCGCATGCGACCGCCACCAAGGCGGTGGCCATCCTTCGCGCGGAAGGCGTGGTCGAAGCCATTCCCGGCGCGTACACCGTGGTCGCCGGCGGGCCCGGCGGCGGGAGGAGCGGGCGTGACAACTCCCGCGAACGGATCGTTCTCGCCGCGATCGAGATCGCGGACGCGGAGGGGCTGGACGCGGTGTCCATGCGAGCCGTCGCGGCCAGGTTGGACGGCGGCACCATGTCGTTGTACCACCACGTGAAGGGCAGGTCCGAACTCGTCGGCTTGATGGCGGACACCGCTCTGGCGGGGAACGCACCCGTGGACGACGCCCTGCGTGGACAGGCCCGGCTCGAGTCGGCGGCACGGTCGCTCTGGGCGACGTACCGACGGCATCCGTGGTTGACGCGGTTCGATCTCGGCGGGTTGCGAGCGCTGCCGTGGCTGGCCGCACACGGAGCACCCGTCACACGGGGGCCTGCCGACCAGGGAGAGGGCTCGGTGACCGCCCTTCGCCACTGGGTTCTTCTGCACGGGCTCGTCCGCGGACTGGCGGCGGACCTCTTCGGCGAAAAAGCGATGTCCGGTGCGCTGGGGTGGTTCGAGGGTGAGGAGACTGATTTGGCGAACGAGGCCGAAGTGATTTTCGACCTGGGCCTGCGCCGTCTGCTTGATGGGGTGGCTCTCGGCTGAAGAGCGGATGCGACGACGGAGCGGCCGCTCAACGAAGGTGATCTACTTAGAGTAGTGACACGTGGACGTCAGGTGACATCCGGCTCCGTGCGGCTGTCGAGTTGGAGGGCGACCGACGGTTCGGCCGAGCCTGCGGCATGCTGCCTGGCCTGGGAGTTGAGAGATCGTGAAGTCCGGTTCCACATCCTCATGACTCACTGGGTACGGAGCTCGGGAAGGACACATGATGGAACCGGTACGTGTTGCGGTACATGCGACCGACATGATCATGCAAGTGGGTCTGACGAGCTATCTGCGAAGCCGCCCCGAGGTGGTGGTCGTCGACCGCGACGAGTTGACCGAGCGGGACGTCCTGGTGGTCCACAGGGACCGGATGACCCAGCAGGCGGTCGCCGACCTCTGGAGCGACCCCGTCACGGCACGGGTCTCAAAGGTGCTTGTCGCGAACGAGCTGCGGGAAAACGACATCCTTACCGCTGTCGAGTGCCGGGTGGTGGCCGTGCTCGCCCGTGCACAGACTTCCGGCGATCGCTTGGTCGAGACGATCCTGTCCGTCGTTCCCGATCGTGGTCTCCTGCCGGCGGACCTGCTCGGACAGTTGCTCGACGGCGTGCGACGGCTGCAGCGCGACGCGCTCGACCCGCGAGGTCCGGACACCGCCGGCCTGACGCCCCGTGAAGTCGACGTCCTGCGGTTGATGGCCGAAGGCCACGACACCTCCGATATCGCGGACAAGCTCTGCTATTCGGAGCGGACCGTGAAGAACGTGATTTACGGGCTGACGAACCGCCTGAATCTGCGAAACCGTCCGCACGCGGTCGCCTACGCGATGCGTGCCGGAGTGATCTGAGCTGTTCCGGGTGGCGTCGCGGGTGACGTCCTGACGGGAAGGACCGGAATGATTTCCGGCTTGCGCAAGCGTGTTCTCGCGGTCGTTGTCCTCGCGAGCGTGGTGGGTGCCGGGTGCGCCCCGGCCGCCGACGAGGGGATCGAGCTGAGCATCGCCACCTTCGGCGAGTTCGGTTACAGCTCGCTCCTCAAGGAGTACGAGGCGGCCCATCCCGGGATCCGGATCCAGAACCGGGTGGCCGATTTCGAAACGCATCACAAGGGCATCGCGACCCAGCTGGCCGCGGGCCGCGGCGCGGCCGACATCGTGGCGATCGAAGAGCAGTACATGCCGCAGTTCCGTCAGTCGGCGGACAAGTTCGTCGATCTCAACGGTTTCGGCGCCGCGAACCTGCGCGACAGGTGGCCGCAGTGGAAGTGGGAGCAGGGCCTGGCGAACAGTGGCGGCACCGTGATGGGGCTGGGCACGGACATGGGCGGGCTCGCCATGTGTTTCCGCAAGGACTACTTCGCCCAGGCCGGCCTGCCGACCGAGCGGGCCGCGGTAGCCGCGTTGTGGCCCACGTGGGAGGACTATGCGAAGACCGGGGATCTGTTCTCGGGCAAGGTTCCCTCGGCCAAGTTCGCCGACTCGGCCGGCGGCGTCTACACCGCGATCCTGAACCAGTCGCCGGAGAACTTCTTCTCCGCCAAGGACGACTCCTTCATCGCCGACCGGAACCCTGCCCTGCGTCGGGCATTCACGATCGCCGGGCAGATCGGTGCGAAGGGACAGACCGCGCGGGTGACCCCCTTCACCCAACCGTGGAACGTCGCCATCAAGCAGGGCTCCTTCGCGACTATCGCCTGCCCGGCGTGGATGCTCACCCAGATCCAGGAAGCGGGCGGCCCGGAGAACGCGGGCAAATGGGATGTCGCCGCGGTGCCCGGCGGCGGTGGCAACAACGGTGGGTCGTTCCTGACCGTGCCCACGCAGAGCAAGCATCAGCGTGCGGCCTACGACCTGGCGAAGTGGCTGACCGAGCCGGCGCAGGAGGTGCGGCTGTTCACCGAGTCCAACATCCTCCCCAGCGAGCCGGCCGCCTACGGTGCGCCGGAGGTGCTCGGGAAGACAGATCCGTACTTCAGCGGAGCGCCCATCGGCCGGATCTACGCCGCGTCGGCCGACAGCCTGAAACCCAACTACCGCGGCCTGAAGGACGCCAAGGTGCGCCCGACGTTCGGCACCGCGTTGGGCCGGGTCGAATCGGGTAAGCAGGCACTCGACGCGGCCTGGGATCAAGCGGTCACGGAAGCCCGTGCCGCGGCTTCGTGACCGGCGGTTCTCGACTCGATGGGACCGGCGGGTCACGCCGATCCTCATGGTCATGCCCTTCTTCGCGCTCTTCGCGTTGTTCGGGCTGTTTCCGATGCTCTACACGCTTTGGGTGTCGCTGCACGACTGGCAGTTGATCAACGGCGACGAAGGCTTCGTCGGACTGGACAACTACTTCGCACTGTTCGGCGACGCCAAGTTCTACAACGCCCTCGGCAACACGCTCACGTTGCTGCTGCTCGCCACGGTGCCGCAGATCGTGCTCGCGCTGGGTATCGCGGCCCTGCTCGATCGCCCGTTGCGCGCCAAGACCTTCTGGCGGTCGGCGGTGCTGCTCCCGAACGTGGTTTCGGTCGCCGCGGTGGCACTGGTCTTCGGCCAATTGTTCGGGCGTGACTTCGGCGTCATCAACTGGCTGCTCGGTCTCGTGGGCGTCCCACCGCTCGACTGGCACGCCCAGGGCTGGTCCGCGCAGGCGGCGATCGCGCTGATCGTCGTCTGGCGCTGGGCGGGTTACAACGCGCTGCTCTACCTGGCGGCGATGCAGAGTGTGCCCGCCGAACTGTACGAAGCCGCGGAACTCGACGGTGCCTCCCGGCTGCGTCAGTTCTGCTCCGTGACGCTGCCGTCGATCCGGCCGACGATCCTCTTCACCGTGGTGGTCTCGGCCATCGGTGGAATGCAACTGTTCGTCGAACCGCAGTTGTTCGACACCAACGGCGTGGCGGGTATCGGCGGGGACGACCGCCAGTTCCAGACCATCGTCATGTATCTGTACGAGAAAGGGTTCGGGCAGTTCGACGCCGGTTACGCGGCCGCGATCGCCTGGGTGGTGTTCCTCGTCTGCGCGGTGCTCGCGGCGGCCTGTGTCATCATCGCCCGCCGGATTCCCGGGAGGGTCTGATGGCGAAACGACGCCGCAGGCCCGGCTTCTTGGTCTATGGTGCGCTGCTGGCGGTCGTGACCGGATCGGTCTTCCCGCTCTACTGGTCGTTCGTGGTGTCCACGAGGGACGGATCCGCGATCGCCCAGCGGACTCCGCCGCTAACACCGGGCGGGCATCTTCTCGACAACGTGCGAGACGTCTTCGACAAGGTCGATTTCTGGCTCGCCATGCAGAACTCCCTGATCGTCTCGGGCACGGTGACGGTGTCCAACGTGCTGCTGGCCAGCCTCGCCGGGTTCGCCTTCGCCAGACTGCGGTTCCGGGGACGGGACACCTTGTTCCTGGTCTTGATCGGCACCGTGATGGTGCCTTCACAACTGGGGATCGTCCCGCTGTACATGGTGGTGAGCGACCTGGGCTGGTACGGCGAACTACCGGCGGTGATCGTCCCGGGCCTGGTGAGCGCGTTCAGCGTCTTCTGGATGCGTCAAGCCTGTGAGGAGGCCATTCCCGGTGAGCTGCTCGACGCGGCCACCATGGACGGTTGCTCCGTATTGCGGGCCTACTGGCACGTGGGGTTGCCCGCGATCCGGCCGCAAGCGGCCGTGCTGGCGATGCTCACGTTCATGGCGGCCTGGAACGACTTCTTCTTCCCGCTGGTCGTCCTGGACCCGCATGACAGCCCCACCGTCCAGGTGGCGCTGTCGACGCTCGCCAGCGGTTACTACACCGACTACGCGCTGATGCTCACCGGAGCGACGCTCGGGGTGGTCCCGGTGATCGTGCTGTTCGTCCTGGTGGCGCGGCACATGGTCCAGGGAGCGCTTCGCGGTGTTCCGAGCGCAGATTTCAAGAGATGAGAGGAACTTGATGAACGAAGCGCAGCTCTACCGTTTCCCGCCCGGTTTCCGCTGGGGGGTGGGCACTTCGGCCTTCCAGATCGAGGGAGGCGTCGCCGAGGACGGGCGTGGCCGGTCGGTCTGGGACACCTTCACAGGAGTCGAAGGCAAGATCCACTCCGGGCATACCGCGGACGTGGCCTGCGATCACTTCCACCGCTACGAGGAGGATTTCGCGCTGATCGCCCAGCTCGGCGTCCCCGGTTACCGGTTTTCGGTCTCGTGGCCACGCGTGATGCCGGACGGGCGCACGCTGGAAGTGCGCGGGCTCGCGTTCTACGACCGCATGGTGGACGCACTGCTGGACCGCGGGATCAGTCCTTCGGTGACGCTCTACCACTGGGATCTGCCGCAGGCGCTCGAGGACGAAGGTGGCTGGCCCGCCAGGGACACGGCTTACCGCTTCGCCGACTACGCGGCATTGGTCCAGGAGTTGCTCGGCGACCGGGTCGATCACTGGACGACGGTCAATGAACCCTTTTGCGCGGCGTTCCTGGGGTACGGCACTGGGGTGCACGCTCCCGGGCGCTCCGACGAGGTGCTCGCGATGCGGGCCGCTCACCACTTGATGCTCGGACACGGCCTCGCCATGCAAGTGCTGCGCGCGGGCGCCAGGCAGGGACAGGAGTTCGGCCTGGCGCTGAACTTCGCCCCGGCGCTCACCGACGTCGACGACGAGCGGAACCGCGAAGCCAGGCGCAAGTTCGGCGGCCTGCACAACCGCTTCTTCCTCGACCCCGCCCTGGGCCGGGGCTACCCGGAGGACGTCCTGGCCGACATCCGGCACCTCGGCGACTGGACGTCGGTCATCCACGACGGTGACCTCGAGACGATCGCCCAGCCGATGGACTGGCTCGGGGTCAACTATTACGCACCCGCGCGGGTGATCCCGTTGGAGGACGCCGAGGCTGTGAGCAACTGCGGACTGCCGGGCCTGCGCGGGATGGACGTGACCCCGCCACGAGGACCGCTGACGTCGTTCGGATGGGAGCAGGCGCCGGAGTCACTGACGGATCTCCTCGTCTGGCTGCACGAGCACACGGGCGGGCTGCCGACGGAGGTACTGGAGAACGGCGCGGCTTTCGAAGACCAGGTCGAGCAGGACGGCCGGATCCACGACAGCGAGCGCGAAAGGTACCTCCACGAGCATCTGCACGCGATACTCGCCGCGATCCACTCGGGGGCGGACGTGCGCGGCTACGTCGTCTGGTCGCTGCTGGACAACTTCGAATGGTCGCTCGGATACACCCAGCGGTTCGGCCTGGTCAGGGTCGACTTCGCCGACGGACTGCGCCGCACGGTCAAGGACAGTGCCCGTTACTACGCGCGCGTCATCGAGAAGAACGGGCTACCTGTCTGAGCGGTGTGTCCATGGGCAGGTCGGCGAGCCCGTTGCGTGAGGCGAGGCCGAGTTCGGCGAGCACCCGGGTGACGTGTGCCTGCACGGTACGGCGGGGGAGCGCCAGCGCGGTGGCGATCTCCGGATTGGAGCGGCCCTGGCCGGCCAAGGTCGCGATCGCGCGTTCCATCGCGGACAACGAGGCCCAGCCCGCGGCCGAGACGGCTCGGTTCGGCCGTCCTGGCGTGATGCCGTATTTCCGCAATCGTTGTTCGAGCGCCCCGGCGTCCCACTGCGCGCCAAACCGGTCCAGCCCGGCGACAGCGTCATCCGCCGCGGCCTGTGCCTCTTCCCGCCTCCCCCGCTCGGCGAGCAGGACGGCGGCATCGCCCAGCGCCGAGGCCAGCTCCATCCGACGGCCGACCTTGTCGTAGTGGTCGATCGTCCGGAGCAGGGGGTCCGGATCGCCGGAGACGAGGGCCGCGCACCACTGCGCGGCAGCGGTCGCTCTCGTGGGCGTGACCTCCTTCGTCGCCTCTTCCCGGCAGACCGCGAGGGCCTTGGCCGCGGTTTCCTCGTCGCCATGGGCTTGAGCCAGCCGGATAAGCCAGGGAAGCCATTGGTGACGCAGCATCATCGCGGCGTAGGTGGGATCCATGACCGGACTGAGGAGGGCAACGGCCTGGTCCAGGTCACCTCGTTGTTCGGCTTGCAGGGAGCGGGCGACCAGGAGGAAGTCGCAGCTCTCCCGTTCGGAGCCGGTGACCGGGATGTGCTCCTCGGCGGCGTAAAGATGGGCGGCGGCTTCGTCGGTCTCGCCGCGGCGGCCGTGGATCAACCCGGCGACGCCGTGCAGCAGCAGCGCGGCCGGACCTGGCTCGCGGTGACCGTGGAAGGTGATCGCCGGCCCGTCTTCGGTGACGGTGTCGAGCTCCGCCAGCGCGCCATCCCATTCGCCGGTCCAGTAGTCGTGCACGGCAGAAGAGACCTGGAGTCCATGGGGAAGCGAGTACTTGGCCGCCACTCGCCGGGCGGTGCGCAGTGTCGCGTGGGCCTCGTCCAGCCGGTCGAGGTTCTGCAGGGTGAAGAGGCGGTTGTCGAGCAGGTCGAAGTAGAACCCCGCGTGCTCTTGATGGCCTTCTACGGCTTCGATGGCGTGCTCGACATGGCGCAGCGCGGTGTCGTGGTCGCGTTCGATCGACTTGACGAGCCAGAGTGTCTGCAGTGCGTGCCCGATCGGATAAGGTTCGCCCACCGCGAGCGCCTGGCGGTAGGACCGCAAGGCCTTTCGGGCGGCTTCTTCGAGATCGTCGAGGGTGCCGCGGGCGAAGTTCGCCAACAGTGCCCGCCGCCGCTCCCGCCAGATCGGCGGGGTTTCCGGAGAATCGTTACGCTCCAACAGGGTCGTCGCGGTCTCCGTCTCACCACGACGGTGCGCCATCGCCGCCGCGAGATGCCGCATCTCCGCCGCCCGGGCCGCGTCACGGCTGATGAGCATGGCTTCTCGCGCCAGATCGAAAGGCTCTTGATCGAGCCTGAACAGAACGACGACGTACGCGGCGAGCAGCACTTCGCGCCGGGGGTCGTCCGCCGGGCACTCGTCCAGCACCCGGTGCAGGAGGACGGCGGCGATCGAGGGGGCGCGGTTGGCGAGGGACTCGTGATGATCGGCCAGCCAGCCGATCACCCAGCCGTCGACCGCCGCCGGTACGGCGACGAGTTGCTGGGCGACGTGTTCGACGCCCGAACCGATTTCCGCCAGCGCCTCGGCGGCGCGGCGGTGCCATTCGGCCCGGATGTCCTCGGGGATTTCGTTGTACAGAGCCCAGCGGAGCATCGGATGCCGGAACGCCAGCTGCGTCCCGGTGTCCACGATGATGCGCAGCTCCATCACTTCTTCGAAGACGCCGAGCAGTTCCGAGGGCATCTTGCCCATCGTGGCGGCCACCTGCGCCAGGCCGAACTCCATACCCAGCACCGCCGCGCGCCGGACCGTTTCCCGGGAAAGTTCGCCCAGCAGCTCCAGTGTCCGTGCGACCGCGTCGAGCAGCGATTCGGGCGCCTTCAGATCCGTGCCGCCCCGAACCTGGGCGGTGCCGTCCACGATCTCGAGGGCCTCTTCGCGCACCAAGGCACCCGTCACCTCGCGGAGGTAAAGCGGATTGCCCGCGGCCTTGACGATGAGCGAGCGGAGTTCCTCGCTGGGGCGGGCGCCGATCAGGTCGCCCAAGAGGTTCTCGGCGGCGGATACGGTGAGCGGGCCGAGCGTAATCGATTCGAGTCCGCGGGCCTCCGCCGCCTGACGTGCCTGAACCAGCTCTTCCCGTCGCGGCACCGGGCGCGACGCGGCGATCAGCAGCAGCGGAAGCTGCCGTGTGGCCGCGGAAAGCCGGTTCCACATGAGCACGCTTGCCTCGTCGGCCCACTGGAGGTCGTCGATGACCATCACCAGCGGCGCGGTGACGCACAGCCGGTCGACGTGGGCGAGGATCCGGTCCGCGGTCGCGGCCACCGGGTCCGTGTCGTTTCCCGACGCCTCCGCCCCGGTGTCTTTCGCGTCCAGTCCAAGGCATTCCAGGACCACCTGCAGCGGGAACAGCTGCTCCAGTTCGCTGGCGGCCGCCCAAGCGACATGGCAGCCGCGCTCGCCGATGTCCGCGAGTGCGCAGGTGAGGACTTCGGACTTGCCGATGCCGGGCTCACCCTCGATCCACACCGTCCGGCCGCGCCCGCCCAGCACGTCTTCGGCCAGCCGCCGGAGAAGGGCGACCTCTTCTTCGCGGCCGTGGCATACGGGCGACGTCTCGCGGCGGGCTTCGAGGGCGTGAGCGATCGGGCCGGGGAGGACCGACAGCGTCTCTACGACCGCGGCACGCGCGGCGGCCGGGGCCAGTCCCGGGTCGTTGACGAGGATCCGCTGGTGGGTTTCGGCGAGTTGCCGTCCAGGTTGGACTCCCAGCTCGTCACGCAGGATCTGGCGGGCGGTGCGGAAGGCGTCCAGTGCCTCGGTGGTCCGGCCGCCGCGGTGCAGGGCGATCATCAGCGACTGCCACAGCGCTTCCCGCAGCGGGTGCTCGCGCACGAGGACGGTCAGCTCGGGGATGAGATCGTCGTGAGCGCCCAAGGCCAGCAGCCCGGCCGCCCGCATTTCGAGCGCCGCGAGCCGGTGTTCGGCCAAGCTGGAACGCAACGACTCGGCGTGTGGGCCGGGGACACCTGTCAGGGCTTCGCCGCTCCACAGGGCCAGCGCGCTGTCCAGTGTTTCGACCGCGCGGGCGGCGTCGTTCTCGTGCCAGTGCGCGCGGGCCGTTTCGCGGAGCCTGTCGAACTCGGCGATGTCGAGTGCGGCGGGGGCGAGCCGGAGCCGGTACCCGGCGGAGTCCGACACCAGCAGGCCGTCGGTGGACCAGCGGGTCCGACTCGGTTCCAGTATCCGGCGCAGGCCGGAGATGTAGGTGTGCACGCTGCCGTTCGCGCTGGCCGGTGCGGCGTCGCCCCAGACCGCCTGGATCAGCTCGGCCCTGGTGATCGGCCGGGCGACCGCCCTGGTCGCCAGCGCGGCGAAAACGGCGCGCTGGCGGGCGGGCCCCAGCTCCAGTTCGGTGTCGCCGAGCCACGCGCGCAACGAGCCGAGAGCCTGGACTCGGAACAGCTTCTCGCTCATCGGCACGCCCGCTCACGTCCGCGAGCGAATCGCTGCTTGGCCCTCCGGATGTCGGCGAGCGCACCGAGTTCGTCGTAGCCGTTCAAAGCGACCCGCAAAGCCGCTTCGCCTTTGACCGTCTTGCCTTGCCGGACGAGGAGAGCGGCTGCGTCTTCCATGGCCTTCGCCTCGCCGAAGCGGTTCCCCGCCGTCCGCAGATACCCGGCCGCTTCGAACGCGGGCATTGGGTCCTCGACGAGGATGGCCCGGCATCGGAGCGCGTCCGCCTGGTACCCCGCCGTGCGTTCGCACAGCGACGTCGCGAGTTCAGCGTCCTCGTACTGGCCCAGCTCTACCGCGATCCGTACCAGACCAGGTAGCCAAGGACACACCGCCTCGTCGTCGAACTCAAGCAGGCCCGACAACAGGTTGAACGCGACCGCCTGCTGATTCTCCGCCTCGGCGAGCATCGCGTTGGCCCCCAGCATGAAGTCCGTACCGTCCTGACCGAACTCCCCGCCGGGAGCCAAGGCCCACACGGACATCAGGTGCGTGCGCGCGTCGTCCGGCCTGCCCCGGTGGGCGGCGATCACCGCGGCGACCCCGCTGAGCCGCCGCAGGACCGGGGACCGGTCGAGGGTGTGCCGTGCGAGTGTCATGCCGCTGCGAAGGCGACGTGTGAGGTCCTTCTGCGGTGCGTCCCAGCGGCCGAACCAGTAGGACTCCGCGGGGTCGAGGGCCGGCATCGTCCGCTGTGGCGGGATCAGGGGCGGACGCGACTCGACGGCGGGTTTCCCTTCCCCCGGACGGCCGCCGGTCCGGGCGCGGGTCAGCAAGGCCTCGTTCAGGGAACGCCAAGCCGAAGGCAGGTCCTCGTCCCCGAGCGCCTCCTGGACTCCCTCCACGGCCTGAGCGGGATTGCCACGGAGGACGCGCGAGAAGGCGAGCAGCCAGCGCATCTCCGCCAGCACTTCGGGGTCTTTCGTGCGGGCGGCGACCTGGCCCGCGTCGGCGGTGAGGTCCCGTTCGAGCCAGAGTTTGATCCGCGCCGTCGCAATCCCCAGCGTTTCACGGAGTGCCGAGGGAACGGCGCCGGAGGTGTTCACCCGCTGGAGCAGCCGCATCGTCGCCAGGGGAGCTCGCGGCGCCAGTTGGTAGACCTCGCGCGCCAACCAGGTACAGAACCACTTGTCGACCGGGATCGGGGCGGCGAGCAACTGGAACGCCACGCGTTCGACGGGGGCGCCGACATCGGCGAGTGCTTCCGCGAGTTGCCGGTGCAGGGCCAGCCGGATCGCGGTCGGGGTCCGGGCGTAGAGCGACTCGCGGACGACCGGATGCCGGAAGGTGAGCTTGCCCCGGGTGCGGGTCACGAGGCCAACGGCCTCCACCTCGGCGACGACGTGATCGAGCTCCGTCACCGGCCTTCCCAATGCCGCGGCGAGATCGGCGCGCGTGAAGAACCGGTCCAGCAGAGCCGCCCACCGGAGCAACTCCGAGGCGGCGGCGGAGAGGAAGCCGAGGCGGCGGCCGATGGTTTCCAGCGCGGGCTGCGGAAAGACCGGACGGCCCTCGGTGGTCGTGGTCTCCGGCGACTCGTTCCCGTCCAGGGCATTGACGAGGTCTCGCACGAAGAGCGGGTTCCCCGCCGCGCCGCGCGCGAGTTCGAGGAGCGCCGGGCTCGGGTCGGCGCCGGTGAGTTCGGCGAGGAGAGCGTGGATCTCCTGGGGGGAAAGCGGCGCCAGGCTGTGGACATGCGTGTTCGTCGAGGTGGTCCGGGCACGCAGCGCGGTGAGCCGGTGATCGGACGGCACACGCATGCTCACCCCGATCAGCAGCAACGGAAGCCGGTCGGCCTCGGCCGCCAGCCGTCGCCACGCTTCGAGGCTGGCCGGGTCCGCCCACTGGAGGTCGTCCATCACGAGGATCAGTGGGCGTTCACGGCACAGGTTTCCGACGAGTTCGACGACGAGGTCGATCACTGCGGCGGTCCCTGCTTCGTCGTCCGCGGCGATGGTGCGGGCCGCACGCGCCACCTCGCGGCGGCGGTGGTCCGCCGAGGTCAGTTTGATGTCGAGGCAGTCGAGCACGACCTGGAGCGGATCGTGCTGCTCCAGTTGATCGGCGCAGGCGATGGCGACCGTGCAGGCCTCGACCTGTGCGAGCCCCGCGTTGAGCAACGCGGACTTGCCGACGCCTGGTTCGCCTTCGAGCCATACGGAGCAGCCAACGCCCTCGCCGAGCCTGCGCACCGCCGTCCGGATCGTGGCCAGTTCGCATTGCCTGCCGACGAGGGGCTCGCGAAGCTCGGAGCGGGGCGTCCGGGCGGTGGCCGTCACTTGCGGCGCGGTCGCCTGTCCGTGCCACAGCGCCGGGTCGTCGGCGCGGATCTGCTCGTATCGCGCTGTCAGGTCGGTGCCCGGTTCGACGCCGAGTTCGTCGATCGTGGTGGAACGGAGTCGCTCGAACGCGCCCAGCGCCTCGTCGCGGCGCCCACACCGGTAGAGCGCGAGCAGGTGGAGGCTCTGCAGGCCTTCCCGGACCGGGTGTTCCGCGGCGACCGGCGTCAGTTCGGTGAGCACCTTCTGGTGCTCGCCGACGTCGAGCAGGATCTTGGCGCGGCGTTCGACGACCTCCAGCCGCAGTTCCTTCAGGCGTTCGCGCTGGGTCTCGGCATAGGGCCCGGACAGACCGGCCATCGGTTCGTCCTGGAAGAGCCCGAGCGCGTTGTCCAACGCGGCGAGCGCGCCGGTGACGTCCTGTCCACGCAGGCACAGCCGGGCCCGTTCGCGAAGATTCTCGAACCGGGCGACATCGATCGCCTCGGCTTCGACCCGGAGGCAGTAGCCCGGTCCGCTCGAAGCCAGCAAGGCGGTGGCGTCGCGCAGGGTACGGGTGGGGTCGAGGGCGGAACGCAGGGAGGAGACGTAGGTGTAGATGCTGCCGTTGGCACTGGCCGGCGCGTTTTCGCCCCAGATCGCGTCGATGAGGTCCGACCGCGTGACGACCTGGTTGGCCTGGAACGCCAGGATCGCCAGCAGCGTTCTGCGCTGGGCCGATCCCAGCACGATTTCGTCGTTGCCCCGCCAAGCGCGGACTGGACCGAAGAGGTCAAGCTGCAAGTGCATCTTCGCCTCCGCAGTGTGCTCGCAAGTACCGAATGGGAGTCAGTGGGTGCTGATCGACCGGGCTGTCGGACCAACCGAATCACCCGAACGGTCTCGCTGGCGTGGTTGAATAATCTGCTGATTACGTCCGGTAGGCGTAACGCTGGGGCGAGATACTGTGGTTGGACCCCAGGTCGGCCCCGGCGAATCCGCAGACTCTTCATGTTCTGGCAGTGGTGCTGGGTGGAAGCCGCCGCGTTGCAGGAGGTTGACCTGCGATGGCGCGACTGCCGCCGACTTCGGACAGGCCTGGACAGCTGAGTGGTCAGCGCGCGGTCCCAATCCCCGTGTGGGTGCTGTGGGACAGGACGGTCGTTGCGTCCAGTAGTCGGTCGCCGTCGAAGAGCGCCTCACCCGGGGTCGGCTCGCGAATCCATCCGACGTCGGTCACCAGGGCTGTGTCATGGGGGAGTGGGAGGTCCGAGCCTTCGCTGAACATCCACAGGTCGCGCGTCGGTGGCACTCGCCACCGCTCCGCCGGGGTGATGAGGAAGGCCCACCACTGCCGTCGGCTCCCGCGCAGGCTCACGACTCCGCCGCGGGCTCCCTCTGCTTCGAGTATTTCGAGCAGCGGTCCGCCGCGTCCGGCGGGCATGGCCACCGCGAGCAGATCTTGCTGGAGAGACAGCACGACTTCGGTGTGGTTGGTCCTGACCGGCCAGCCGAAGTCACTCCAGTAGCGTAAGGCGGCCTCGCGGACTTCCCTATCGGTTCCGGCCAAGGAGAGTGCGGGGCTCGTCATGATCGGCACACCTTTCGCTCGCGGGTCCGGCCATCGGAGGTGGACACGAAGAAGGTTGCGCGCGCCGTCTTCAGAGTTTCTTAACGCGGTGCCGTGGGCGGCGATGAGGAGATGACGCCCGGGTGCCGAAAGTCTGTCGCTTTCATCGGATGAGGTGATGTTCGGCGGATACTCGCGCGGCGCGTACGCCTGATCGGGGGTGTCTGAGGGTGGGCGAGGGAGAGCCTTCGGTGCCTACTCGTGGCCTGCGGCCTTTGCTCACGTACTGGGGGAAGGTGTGAAGGTCGAGTTTCCTCGACTGAGCCGAGGGAAGGGGTCCTTGACGCGCCGCCGTTGCGACCGGCGGTGCTGCTTTTCGCGACGGGTGAGGGGAACTTTGAGGGACTCTGAGTCCCTTAAGCAGTCCTTCACGGCCCGGCCGTTACCGGCGCCCATTTGGCTTACGACTCCATAAAATGTTCGGTACCGGCGGGTTTGTAGCGAAGCCGAGTCTGGAATTTCGAATGTCCAAACGGTCTTTTGGTCACTTCGATGACCCGTGGGGTGGACGTTGCCTGCCCGGATGGATGAACGGTTGATCATAACTTTCCTCCCTGCTCCACGGCGAGTGAGGATGCCGGTCTTGTTGGCCCACTGTCAGAGGCTGCTCGCCACATACTGCCTCGGTAAGTGAATTGAGATTCCCTGGCGACGCAACGATGGAGTTCGCGATCGGTGATTAATTCACCGTTACGTCCCGGCGGCGTGTTCGTCGTCTCATGATGTTCCGTTCTCTGCTAAGCTGAAATACGGTTAATGGCTGTGGGTAAAGCGTGGACGCCCGAAAAACGCGAAACAGGCTCCGAAACGAGGGTCGGGTCAGCTTGTGCGCGACGACGACAAATGAGGGTGAGGCATCGTGAGGTCAGAGGGGCTCGGCAAGCCGCGTGCGGGAATCAGGTGGACCCTGCCGGCGGCCGACGCCCCGCCAAGGCCTTTGGGGGTGCTGCTGCCGCATATGGAGCTGGCCAGCTGGCTGGACAGCTATATCGATCGGCTGGTGCGTCTCAACACCAAGACGTGTGACGTGCTGGCCGAGGAGCAACGGGCGGACCTCATGATCGGCTTGTCGAATGCCGCTGAAGCCCTTCGCGCATCAGAACGCTGCGATCACGAATCCGCCGAGCGGATGCTTCGATCGGCACTCGACCTCATTCAGGACATCGATCTGGATCGATTCGCGTTGTCCGCTCATTAGCCAGGTGGCGGGGAGGCTGTTCAGCGGCGCCATCGACCTGCTGATGATCGCGGAAATGGTGCGGGGCCGTCGAACAGGACGTTAGACCACTCGACCTACCTGCCTAGTCTGATCGGGTGATGCTCTGATCGTGCCCTTTTCGTGCCAGGGAACCACGCCGGTGGGCGGCTATCGTCCTGGTCATGGGAAACTCCTGGAAGACCGACGACACGCAGGAGGTCCCGCGGGGAACGGGACCGCGCTCGGTGCGGGATCTCGTGGGTCGTGTCGAAGTCGAGACGATCTGGGATCCCCTGCCGAAGTCGCACGAAGGATGTCCGGCAACGGCGGCACTGACGAACCTGATTCGGTGCACCGACCGGCTCGGTGCCATCCGGCAGGCGGAAATCGCGCTCGCCGACGATTCCTGTACGAGGTACGCACGCTGCGTTTGGCACGGGGTGACGGTGCTGATCTGTTCCGGTGAGCTCCTGAGCGCGGACGGGCACATCAGTAGGTTCGAGAGCTCCTCCGATGACCGGCTCGACGATGTCGTGGCCCTTTTGCGGGCTCAACACGCCAAACACGCCGGGGACGTGTCGGGCGTGAGAACACTGCTGGAGCGGCTCATCTCCTCGACGCCCCACCGCTTCGTCCGCGATCTCGCCGTGCCCTTCCTTGTCGAGGCGCTCGCTACCGCCGGAGACGTCGCAGCCGCTGAGGCGGTCCTCGACGAATACGATTTCGACGAGCTGCTCGCGGGGCGGCCCGCCGCCCGCCCCCTGCTGCTGGCCATACGCGGGGAACTCCATCTGGCGGCGGGCCGTCCCGCCGCGGCCTTGGCGGACATGCTGGCGTGCCTGCGGGGCCCGGTCTCCGAGGTGGCCGCGCATTCCGCAGTCGTACGCCGCCGGGGGGTGGCGGCACTGGCCGCCGCCGCCGATGGGCGGTCCGAACTGGCCTCCGCGTTGGCGGACGAGGAGGAAGAAGCCGCTCGGGGCTGGGGAGGCCTGGCCTACGTCGGCTGGGCGCAGTACGTACGCGCGATGGTCGATGAACCCGATCGGCCGTCCAGGCTGCTCAACGACGCCATCGACCTGCTGGACGCCGCCCTGTCACCTGCCGGGATCGCCGCGAGCAGTTACGAGCAGGGCGTCCGGCTGATGGAATCCGGCGACGGCACCGCGGCGAGGGAACAGTTCAAGCGAGCCGGTCAGATGGCCCGGCGGATCGGCAACACGAAGGTCGCGGAGCTGGCTGAAAAGATGTTGGGCGAGCTCACGCAGTCCCTGCAGCAGACGCAGTTGACCGCGCAGGAGCTGAAGATCGCGGAAATGGCGCAAGCAGGCTACAGCAACAAACAGATCGCGGAGCGGTTGGTGCTCACCGTGCGCACGATCGAGTTCCACCTTTCCAACGTCTACCGCAAGCTCGGGATCTCCGGCAGACGCGCGTTGCTGAACAAGACGCTGGAGACGCCTTGATCCGGTATCGGCGGGCGCCCGCGCCACCGTTCTGAAAGTCATCGTTCACAAGAGAAGTACGCGCCCGGTTTCCGCCGCCCCGCCCTGATGTACCGCTCCAAGAGTTTCCGCAGGCTTGTCGCGCGATCAACGGTAAGGTCGATCTCGTAGTCGACGTCGTCGAGGGAGAACGGCACCGTCTCGACGGCCACGGTTCTGTCCAGTTCAACCCAGGGCGATGTGCGCGGTTTGTCCACCGCTGCTACCTCCTTCCAGAAACGTGCCGACGACGGAAGCTCTGAAGGCGCGCCGGGATCAGATGATGCCGGCCTGCATGGCGTAGGCGACCGCGTGCGGCCGGTTGCGCAGATTGAGCCTGCTGGTCAACTCGTAGATCACGTTCTTGACCGTGCGCTCGGAGTAGCACAGTTTCTCGGCGATGTCACCGGTGTCCCAGCCGTCGGCCATGAGCCTGAGGACGTCGACTTCGCGTGAGGTCAGGCCGGCCGCGCTCAGCCCGCGCGGCGAGAGCACGTCGTGCTGGAGCCGCCGCACACTGTCGAGCAGCTGACCGAGCAGGTCCGGCGGCAGCTGGCCGCGTCCGGAACCCGCGGCCAGGATGGCCTCGACCAGCCGGTCACCGGACGTGCGGTTCCGCGGGAGCACCGCGACCACGCGGCACTCGACAGCGCTGAGGACGTCGTTCTCCCGGAGTTCGCCGACCAACAGCACCTTGGGGACCATGGCAAGGGCGCCCTGACGGAGGTCCGCGACGATCTGTGGAGTCATCCGGTCCGCTTGGACCATGAGCACGTCCTGCTCGGTCACCATGCCGATATCGGTCACGGCTACTTCGGAACGGGTCCGCAAAAAGCTGGTCAACCCGGTCTTCGTGATCGAATCCGTCGCTTGGACGGCTACCTGTACCGGTTCCATTTCGACCCTCCACCTGGCCGCGATCCCTGTCGGATCGACGGCCGTAACTCGAGCAGATTTGCCACAGTTCTCGTCGACACGCCGGTAGCCCGGAGTGCGGATCAAATCAACCCGGCCCGCATGGCATAAGCGACCGCCTGGGATCGGGTGTTGAGTCGCAGCCGGTTCATCAGCCCGTACAGGACGTTCTTGACCGTGCCTTCGGAATAGGTGAGTTTCTTGGCGATCTCGTCGGTCTGGTAGCCCTCGGCGATGAGCTGAAGCACGTCACGTTCCCGCGTTTCGAAACCGAAGAGCGTCAAGCCCGCCGGCGCCAGCACCTGGAATCTGAGCTGGGTGAGCTGGTCGAGGAGGATGCCTTGCAGCCGGTAGGGCATCAGCGCGGCCCCCCGGCTCACCGCGAGGACCGCGGACGCCAAAGTGCCCTCTTTGATCTCGTTCCGGGAGAGCAAGGCCGTCACCCCACATTCGACGGCGACCAGCAGGTCTTCGGCGCGGAACCGGTCGGCGACGACCACGGCGCGTGGTGCCGAAGTGACGCCCGTCCCCTGGTACTGACGCAGGAACGCGAAGGTACTGCTTCCCACGACCCCGTCCACGACCACCAAGATCACGTCCGGACGTCCGGCGCG
The DNA here is from genome assembly GCF_000342005.1 of Amycolatopsis decaplanina DSM 44594. GTDB lineage: Bacteria > Actinomycetota > Actinomycetes > Mycobacteriales > Pseudonocardiaceae > Amycolatopsis > Amycolatopsis decaplanina. The sequence goes on along the minus strand of NZ_AOHO01000068.1, from coordinate 54,966 downwards.
GGTGTCCATCAGCAGCTGAAGCTGCTCACTGGCGCCCAGCATGGCCTTGACGCCCGCACCGGTGAACTCGTCACTCGCCTGCACCAGGACTTTCACCGCATCCATGGCAAGAACTCCTCTCCCGCCCGTCTCGGGACATGAAGAAGAGTGACGCCGGCTACTTCATAAGCACTCTATTACCCTTCGCGACCTTGGCCGCCAGAGCGCTGCCGGGCCGGAAAGCGCGGTTCGCACATCCCCGTCCGACCCCTCCATCGCGGATGGAGGCGCTGGTTACAAGCTTAGTCGCCGATCGCCAAGACGCCGGGCATGAGAGCGGACGAGAGAGTTTCGGCGCCGATTCTTGCCTCGAAGACTCTGGTCGCCCCACCGCCGATGGCGGAGAGTAATCGGGTGCCCCCTGATCTCTCGAGACCTGACCGGCGTTTCACCGAGAAACGCGAGCGGGTGCGTCGCCATGTCGTGCGGCTCATCGGCGACACGGCCCCCGGCGTGGTGGTGGCCTCCGAGCGTGACGTCGCGGCCGAGCTCGGCGTATCCCGCCCTACCGTCCGTGCGGCCATCGAAGAATTGGCCGACGAGGGACTGGTGATCCGCCGGCACGGCCGTGGCACGTTCACCGGTCCACTGCAGGACATCGCGGACACGCCGGTCACTCCACCGGCCGTGGTGAAAGGGTTCGACGAGGCCGGGTGGTCGAGCAGGGTCCTCTCGTTCACCCGCCCTCTCACGACCCCGTCGCGGACCGTGCGGCTGGAGGTGAAGAACCGCGCGCCCGTGGTGAACGTCGTCCGGGTCCTGGAACAAGGTGGCGTACCCATCGCGATCGAACACGTCGCTTTGCCAGAGGACTTGCTTCCCGGTCTCGTCCCGGCCGATTTGGCGGTCCCCGATCTTCACCGGCTTCTGCGAGAACGGTTCGGGATGGTCGCGCGGACCGCGCGGGAGACACTGGAGCCAGGTCTAGCCGATCCCGGCCAGGCCGAACTGCTGGGAGTCGACGTCCACACGCCCGTCATGCGGGCGGAGCGGCTGATCCGCGACACCCGCGGCCGCGTCGTCGCATTGAGTGAGGCGGTCTACCGGGGTGATCGTCACCCGGTCACGTCGATACCGGGTTTCGGTGGTTGATCGGGGTTTTCCGGCGGCTGACGATGCGAAGGGGGGAGCTTTCCCCACACGAGATGCGGGGAAAGCTCCCTTCGGTCACTCCGACTCCGTACTCACGTCGGCAAGCTGCTCACGCTTGCGTCGGCTGGCGAACCAGCCCACGACGAGGGCCGCCGCGATGAGCGGAAGGCAAAGCAGGGTGACCCGGCCCGCGCCTTCGTCGAGCCACATCAGTATCAGCACCGACGCCAGGAAGGCGAGGGTGACGTACTGTGTCACCGGCGTCCACGGCAGCCGGTAACCCGGCCGCTCGACGAGGCCCGCCTTCGAGCGTTTCACGAAGACCAAGTGGCAGATGACGATCAATCCCCAGGTGGCGACGATCGCGACCGCGGAGAAGTTGAGAATGATCTCGAAGGCGCTCGCCGGGACCAGATAGTTCAGGCCGACACCGAGCACGCATACGCCACCGGTGAGCAGAATGCCGCCGTAAGGTACCTGGCTCTTGTTCATCACACCGGTGAATCCGGGCGCGGAACCGGTCTTCGCCATCGAACGCAGGATGCGGCCGGTGGCGTAGAGGCCCGAGTTCAGGCTGGACAGCGCGGCCGTGAGCACGACCAGATTCATCACGTCGCCGGCGGCGGGAACACCGATGCTGGACAGGACGGTGACGAAGGGGCTTTCTCCGGCGCGGTACTCGTCCGACGGCAGCAGCATGGACAGCAGCACGACCGAGCCGACGTAGAACACGCCGATCCGCCACATGATCGAGTTGATCGCCTTCGGCATCACCTTCGCCGGTTCGGCGGTCTCACCCGCCGTGACACCGACGAGTTCCACCGCCGCGTAAGCGAAGACGACACCCTGCACGACCAGGATCAGCGGCAGGAGACCGTTCGGCATGATGCCGCCGCCGTCCGCGATCAGCTGTGGCCCTGGTGTATGCCCGTCGACCGGCGTGCCGGTGACCAGCAGGAAGATGGCGATCGCCATGAACACCACGACGGCGCCGACCTTGATGATGGCGAACCAGAACTCCATCTCACCGAAGATCTTCACCGAGACGAGGTTCAGTGTCAGCACGACGGCCAGCATGATCAGCGCCAATATCCACTGGGGAATGTCGGAGAACATCGACCAGTAATGCGCGTAGATCGCGATGGCGGTGATGTCGGCGATCCCAGTGGTCGCCCAGTTCAAGAAATACATCCACCCGGCGACGAAGGCACCCTTCTCGCCCAGGAATTCCCGCGCATAGGAGACGAAGGCGCCCGATGACGGGCGATGCAATACCAATTCGCCCAGCGCGCGAACCACGAAAAAGGCGAATACACCACAAATCGCGTATACGATCGCGAGCGCGGGGCCTGCGGAGTTCAGTCGACCGCCCGCGCCGAGGAACAGACCGGTGCCGATCGCGCCACCGATCGCCATCATGCTGATATGCCTTGGCTTCAGGGACTTGCTGTAGCCCTCATCGCCGGCGTCGTGAGACAGGCCGGCAGTGGCCGCTCCCTCTTTTCCTGAAGTTCGCATCAGGGTTTCAGCCTCTTGTCCTGTGATAACGGACGGCCCGGTTCCCACTGAGCATCTCAGGCGCCAGGCCGGCGAGCTTGTCAGTGGGCTCGCGAGGGGAACTGTGAAGCCATGCGGAGCCGGGGTCAATACCGCGGATACGCAATCTGAACTTCTGGATAATAAGGAGGGTTTCTACGGGAAATGCTTGAGCTGCTTTTGAGTTAGACTTAAGGAAGACTTGAGGTGAGTATTGTGAGCCAGGTCGCATTCCATGCTTGAGACGGTGATCGTCCCTGAGGCCGTGAAGGACTCCTTGAGGGACTCAGAGCCCCTCAAGGAGTCCTTCACGGCTCGGTAGCACCGTGCCAAGCACGGAGGGTGAGCGGACACGCATGCGCCGTCTCCATACCACTCGCGGGTCCCGATGCCTTCGTAGCCGACACGCTTGTCCATCGCCTCTGCCCGAAGATACCCGGGCGCGGCGCGGATAAAGAATTCATTGAGTCGCCCTTGGTGAGATCGGTGATATTCCAGAAAAGCCGAGGTCGGAGGGACTGCGAAATGGCACGACGACGTGGCGGACTGGTGGGACGGAAGACGGAACTCGCGACCATCTGCGACGACCGTCGTGCCGCCGGCCCGACCGTGGTGTCCGGTCTGCCGGGCATCGGCAAGTCGGCGTTGCTGGAAGAGGTACGCCGGACACTGGCCGAGAGCGGGGCCCCCGTCCTCACCGTGTCGTTGCCTGCCGAGCGGCCCGAGTGGGACCTGTTCGGCTTCCGTCCGGTGCTCGCGGCGATCCGTGAGCAGTATGAGCGGTTCGAAACCGACCCTCGGCTGCCGGAGTCCCTGGAACGCGTGAGTGGTGCGTGCACAGAGGAGGCCTACGCCGATCCGTGGTCGCGCTTCTGCCTGCTGCACGCGATGTGCACGCTGTTCACCCGTCTCGAAACGACCGCGCCGGTGACGGTCGTGCTCGACGGGGCCGACCACCTTCCGGATCCCGTGCTCGCGGTGGCGCCGATGCACCGCGCCGGGCACACGGTCATCGCGTCGTGCCGCACGCCGGATCCGTTCCGCGGGACGCAGGGCCGGACGATCGAACTGGGACCGCTCTCGTCGGACGAAGCCGCGACCCTGCTCCGGCGCGCGACGGGTACGCGGGTCGCGCCGGCCGTGGAGCAGGCGGTCCAGTGGGCACTCGGACCGCTGTGGGGTCATCCGGCGGCGATGCTTTCGACGGTGAACGAACTGCGTCGCGGCGAAAGGCTCGAGGTCGTCGACGGTCTCGTCCGCTTGCGTTCGGATGACGCCCCCATTGCGACGCCGGACGGGCACCCCTTCTCCGAGGTGATCGAAAGCTTCGGCGAGATCGGCAAACGCGTGGTGCTGCTCGCGGCAAGCCCTCCCGGGTTCCTCCTCGAGGAGATCCGGTATCTCGAAGACGGCGGCCAGGCGGGCACGACCGCGGGCCGGGCGGTCGACGCGTTGCTCCGGGCCGGGCTGCTGGACCACGATCCGGACGGGCGGATCCGGTGCAGGGTGCCCGGGATCGGAGCCGCGTTGGTCCACAGTGGACAAGATATGCGACGGCTGCATCGCACTGTCGCCGAAGGCATGCTCGACAGTGGCAGGGTGTCCGGTCCGCACGAGGAACCAATCGCCAGGCACATCGCCGCGGCGGGAAGCGAAATGCCGTCCAACGCGGACTACGTCGGCCCGCTGCGGTCCTCCGAGTGCGCGCTCGCCGCCGACTCCGCCGAGCGCACCGCGCACCTCCACGCGATCTGGCGGCACACCGGCCGGACGGCCGACCGGGCCGGACGCCAGACCGAACTCTTCCGTCACCTGGTCCGCACCGCCGACTACACGACGCTGGACGCGTTCACCCACGAGGCGCTGGCCGACGCGCCGGGAGCGGACGAGCGCGCCGAACTCGCGGTGGCCGCGGTCCTGTCCGCCGTGCACCTCGGACGCCCGGTGCCCGAACACGTGCGAGACATGCTGGTGGGGGCCGAAGCGACGGTGGAGTTCGCCGACCGCTGGTTCGCCGGACAGCAGATCGTGCCGGAGGAGGTGGAGTTGTCCCTGCTGCCGATCTGGCGTCAGGTCAGCTTCGCGGCCCCGTCACCGGGCCGTCGCGGCAACCTGCCTGATGACGAACTCGTCGAAGCCTGTGCCGTCCGCGATCTCGTGCCCGTGTTCCGGTCGGTGCTGGGCCGGGACTACCGGACCCCGGTGTCCGGTCCGGTGGCCGCGCACCACCGTGTGCGGGCCGCTCACGCGGAAGGGCTGTGGGCGGAAGTGCTGGACGCGGTGAACGAACTCGAAACACACGTTTCGGTGGACGAGCTGGTCCGTGAGCACGCCCGATTGCTCGCGGCGGAGGCGTGCGGGCGGCTGGGTGAAGCCCGCCGCTCGGCAGGCTGGCTGGCCAAGGTGCCCGGGAACGGCCGCCTTCCCCTGTTGCGGGCGTGGGTGGAAGTCGGCGCCCACCAGGAAGCCGGAGCCGACCACCTGGCGTTCGAGTCCGGTTGGCACGCTCTCCGGACCCACTTCGATTCCGACGACGAGATCGGCGCCGCGCGGCTGTTCCTCCGGCTCGCCCGGTTCGCCCGCCGCGACGGCGCTGCCTCCCGCCACGACGAGGTCGTGACGGCCGCGGAAGAGTGGTTCGCCCGCAAGGGATCGCCGCGTTCCTCCGCACTGCTCACCCTGGTACGCGCCCAGGTGAACGGCGACGATACGAACAACGCGTCCACGGAACGGGTCCTGGTCGAAATCGGCCGGTTCCCCGCAGATCGCCGATCGGAGAACGGCAGTGGTGCGACGGCGGGCAGGGCGGGCGTTCGCGAACCGCTGTCGGAGACCGAGATGGGGATTCTCGACTTGGTGCGCACCGGACGGACCAACCGGCAGATCGCCCGCGCTGTCCGGATCAGCGAGAAAACGGTCGAGAAACACCTGACGAGGCTGTTCGCCAAAGCGGGTTGCCGCACCAGGTATGGCTTGGCGACCTCGGATCTGGGACGGCGATCAGATGCCATCGGAGCCTGAACGGTCCGGTTGCGACCGGAACCGGTTTCCCGCCAAGGGGACCGAAGGCGAGTTGCCGCACGGCCATTCCGTCCACGTCCACCGGCTTGATTTCACCCTGCGGCCGCAGTGGGGCGACACGGTGACGATCGAGGCGAATCTGTGTTACGACACCAAGGATCCGCTTGCCGTGACCCTGTCCTTCCTGCGAGACGGGGTCGAACCGGTCGAGTGGGTGCTCGGGCGTGATCTCCTGGTCGGTGGGATGGCTCTCTTGGTCGGTGACGGAGACGTCCGGATCCACCCTGGCGAGGACGACCCCGGCCTCGTGTGGTTCCACCTGGAAGTGCCTCCAGGTCGCGTGGCACTGACCGGCTGCCGTCGTCAACTGATCTCGTTCCTTGACTGCACGACCCACTTGGTGCCCCTCGGTCAGGAAGCGGAGTTGATGCAGATCGACGCGTCGATCACCCGAATCTTCACCGAAGACCGTGATGACCTCCCCGAGTCTTGACCTCGAAAGGTGAACCCGATGCCGGTCCTCAAAATGCCACGCCTCGGCCGACGCAGGTCGCAAGTGGCCTGCGTGCGCATCGGTGCCTCGCTCGTCGTGCACGGTCCGGGGGGAATCACCGCGCAGGCCCGGGAACTGGCCTCCTCGGTTCCCGCCGATCCGGAGCACGTCCTCGTCGTCGTGGACCAGCCCGACGCCGGTGCTTCCTCGATCGCGGACGGCGTCCGGACGGTTCTCGGCGAGGAAGTCCGTCCCCTTCGGTTGTTCCCTTCCGCCGAAGCCGGGGTCATCACCCTGGTCACCGCACAGAAACTCGCCGATCGGATCGGCCGGACGGTGATCTACCCCGACGGAGTGGTGCTCGCGAGCGCGTCCGGCCTGTGCTTTCTTCCTCCTTTCGAAGCCAACGGCTGGATCGGCTGCGGCCCTGGCAGTCAACCGGTCCGGCTGGGCCGAAGGTACCCGTCACCGGAGTGGGAAGGACCTGCCACCACCGACCCGCAGCGGGCAGGGCAGTCCACCGTGGTCGAGCCGCTGCCCGCCGGCGTCTGGCTGCGGCCGGACGGTCCGCAACGGTGGCTGGAGGCCGACCGTGCGCGGCTGTCCCGATGGCTCAGTGTGCGTCCCCGCGAGCTGACGGCGGTGCTCGGCGGACACGGCATACCGCCGCTCGCGCTGGATGACGTCGTCAAGTGGTGGGCCGTGTTGCCGCCGGAATCCCGGTCAAGGACACGGTTTCTGAGCTTCGGAGACGTTCCGGTCCCCTCACACACCACGCTCGGGCAGGCACTGGCGGACGCCCTCGGCGAGGAGATCGTGCTGTACGGCGGTCTCCCGGTGGGAGCGCCGGCGACGCCCGAATTCTTCACGCTGCGCCTGGACGGCTCACACAGCTTCCGGACCTTTGCCGAGGAGATCACCTTCTCTCCGCGGCGCGGCGCAACCAAGGCCGCCGCTCCGCAGATCCGCCGGGGCCGGTTGCCCTTCAAAGGACTGATCGAGGTCGGGCCGGGGGTTTACCAGTACGAAGCGGATTCGGTCGTCGAGGTCGTGCAGGCGGGCTTGTGGCTCCGCACCGCTCGTGAGCCGGCGCGTGCGGCCGAGGTGAGGACGATGCCGTACGACCCCAAAGCCTTTCTGGTCTTCCATGACCCCGCTGTGGACGGGCACGACGCGCTCGTCGCGAAGTTGCTCGACCGGCTGGACGGCTCGATTCGCGCCGGCGCGAAGCCGTTTCCCGTCCCGTCGGCACCGGAACCGCGGCAGACTGACCTTCCGTTCGCGGCCGACCTCACCGCGCCGTTGACGCCGTTGCCCCGGCTTTCCCGGCTCCTGCGACGGCACCTGGATGAGACCGAGCCCCCAGAAGCCGCAGCGGCCCCGGCTCCGGAGATGCCCTATCTTCCGGTGGAACTTGGTGGCGGCCAGGAAGCGGCATCCGCACCATCGGAAGCAGAGCCCCTTTCGACGCCGCAGCCGGAGCGGCAACCCGAGCCCGAGCCGAAGGCCGGAGCTCAGCCGGCCCCGGAACCCCAGCCACAACCCGCGCCTCAATCGCAAGCAGAGCCGGAGCCCGAGCCCGAGCCGGAACCGCTGGCCGTGCAGTCCACGCCGAGCCCGGAACTGCGCGCCTGGCCTCTGAACCCCGGTTTCGCCGCCGATCGAGGGCACATCCGCGCGGGCAGGGAGGATGCTTTCGATGCGTTGTCGGCGCAGATCGCGGAGACGTGGCGTCGTTTCTCGCCGAATCGTCCGATGTCGGACAACGGGCTGACCGAAGCCGTGGCTGCCGGGCTTTACCTGGCCGGTGACGATCCCGACGTCGACGCGGGCCTGCGGGCGGGCACGCGGGGACCGCACGTGGAGTTCGGCCGGTGCGTGGCAGCGGGTCTGCAGAAGCTGCCGGTGCACCGCAACGTCGCGGCGACGGTGGTGACCCCGGCGCCGGAGTTGTGGGCGTTGCTCCACGGCCACGCCACGCTGCGGGAATGGGGCTTCCTCAACCTCTTGACCGTACCGGGCGAGGCGGAGCAAGGCTCCACTGATCTGGTCGTCTGGTCGGTGACCGGGCGGCTCACGGCGTTGATCGAGCCGAAGGACGAAGGCCTGCTGAATCGGGTGGTCTTCCTGCCAGGGACGGGCTTCAAGGTGCTCGATGTCGTCGAACCCCGGGACAAGGAGCGAGGTCGCATCCTGATGCGTGAACTGGTGGCATCGGAAGTCGGTGCGGACGGCGGCAGCGCCGGCTCCACGGCCCGGGACGACCTCATCCGGTCTTCGTTGAGGCGGTTCGCGGGCCGTTCAGCCGGTGCGAAGTCGCGGCGGCCGTCCGGCGCCAGGAGCGCGCGGCCGGGCCGGATCCCCGGAATCGCGGACCCGCCGAGCCGGAAGAACGAATTATGACCGGTGAAGGCCTCCGGGCGATGAAAGCCCGCAGCTCACCATTGGTGAAGGAAAGTCCTCGGTCTTACCGGGCGAGTGGCAGCTCTGCCGATGGGGCACGCACACCGCGTTACCGTCGACGGCAACCACGACCGCGGGTGCCGACCGGAAGGGGCAGCTTGCTCATGACCACCCGGCGAGGTTCTCGTGTGCCGCACCTGGCCGGAAGATCCACCAGGCTTTCACAGCGATTCAGCAGTTAAGGAGTTCCTGTGGCGACGAAAATCGACGCCGACGCCATCCGAGGGGTGGCCGACAACATCAGCAAGATCATGACCGAGCACAAGGCGGCCTTCGAGGCGCTGAAACACCATTGGCCGAATGCGGGGAAATTTTCTCTCGCTGAATGGATCGAGAGGGTCGTCGACGACCGGCGAAACGCCGTCGTCGCGCATGCTGACCACCTCACGCTCACCTTCGAGGCCATGAGCGCGAAGCTGAAAGCCATCGCGGACAAGTTCGAGAAGACCGACGGCGACAACGCCGCGGCGATCAAGAGTCTCCTCGCCGGGCTCGAGGCGGAGATTTCCGGCAAGATCACGACCTTCGATCAGAAGACCGAAAATGAGCAGAGGAACTACTCCGGAAACGGTACGCCGGATGACGGCGACGGATGGAACGACAACCTCACCAAGGAGTTTCGGAAATAGCAGGACGATTCGCGGAATCGCCATGACTCCGACATGAACGGCAGTCCCGAGTGGAGCGAGTGCGGCCCGGTGGGGCAAGTGGCCGGAGGGCGGTCGCGGTGCCGGAAACGGTCCGTGATCGCCCTCGGACTCTGTTGGGCCCGTGGAATACTCGGCTCTATCATTGCTGCTCAACCAAGAAGAAGTCGCGGACGTGTGTCATTTATTCCCGAGATTCGGGATAGGACCGCGCGGGATATTGGGGCACTTGCCCAAATCGTATGGGCAGGTTTTGTTGCCAAGAATGCGACATGCTTGTAAAGATGGCTGCCGTGTTTGCGTAGTCGAAGGGCCTGCCACTATAGGTGATCTTCTTGCCTGCCGACGCGCATTCTGTCCTGTCGGTTGCGAAATGACATGAAATGGACGAAAAGTGACAACTGTTTTGACCACTTCGAAGCTTCAGCGGCTTGGTTATGAGCGATATGAGCTGGCGTCGACACTGGGCGTATCACCAGCGGACGAGCGGCTCCGAAGCTTGACTCTGGAATTCGAACGGCTGCCACTGGATCCATACTCGCGAAACGACGGCCGTTATCGCCGGTTCGGCCGAGGGGTTTTTTTGCCCTGGAACGATGAGTTTCACTGGATGCCCGATGTCGTCGCGAACATGCCGGACGGTACGACGGTCAGCTTCAACGACTATCGGCAGGGAAGGCACAATCCGGAGTTCTCTGGCCTGGTGCGGCAAATGCCGGGGCTCACGGAGGGGATCAGATCGAATTCTCTCCTGGCGGAACTGATCAAATTCGACTTCGCGCAGACGGCCTGGAACGAGGCCGAACTCTGCTGGCCGGTCCATGTGGGCGTTCATTTGCTCAAGTTGTCGGTGGACAGACCCGGCGGCCGTGCGGTCGCCTCTCCCGACATGCTGCACCAGGACGGGGAACCCTATACGTTCGCGCACCTGATCTATCGGCGTGACGCGGAGGGTGGGGAGAACGTGATCGCCACGCCGGAGTATGCCGGCAACCTCCCGGAGGCCGTCGCGGACGAAGGGATCCTGGACCGGTTTGTGCTTCACCAGCCACTGGCCTCCTACGGGGTCAAAGACGACCTGGTCAGCCACTACGTCGCGCCGGTCACCGTCGCCGACGGGGCGGAGACGGCCGAGCGCGCGGTGCTGTTGATCGATTTCACGCCGATGGCACAACGAGCATGACAAGGTTGCTCGCACTGCCTTCGCTGGTCGTGGTCACGGCTGTCTGGGGAGCGACATTCGTCGTCGTCAAAGACGTGACAGAGCAGGCGCCGCCGATGGATTTCCTGGCGGTGCGGTTTCTTCTCGCGGCCGGCGTACTGGCGTTGTGGCGTCCCGGCCGGTTGCTGACCTTGAGCCGGCGGCAGTGGGCGAACGGCGTCGTCATGGGGCTCCTGCTTGGCATCGCCTACATGGGGCAGACTTTCGGGCAGCAGTACACCTCGGCGTCCATGTCGGGATTCATCACGGGAATGGCAGTGGTGTTCACGCCCATAATCGCGGGATTGCTGCTTCGGCGCCGGATCGGTCTGTCGACCTGGGCGGCGGTGACGATCGCGACGGCCGGACTGGGAATCATGACTGTGCGCGGCTTCACGATCGGCCTCGGCGAGGGGCTCATTCTGCTTGGCGCGCTTTTCTTCGCACTGCACGTCGTCGCGCTCAGTGAATGGTCCACGGCCGGCGACGCCTATGCCTTGACCATCGTGCAGTTGGGCGTGGTCGGTGTGCTTTGTCTCATACTGGGCGCCCCGAACGGATTGGACGTTCCCGGCGATAGGAGTTTCTGGATTCCCGTCGCGGGACTGGCGGTGATCGCGACCGCCGGAGCCTATCTCGTCCAGACCTGGGCGCAGGCCCGTTTGTCCGCGGTCGTCGCCGCACTGGCCCTCACCATGGAGCCGGTCTTCGCCGGCGTGTTCGGTGTCCTGGTCGACGGAGACGAAATAACGGTTCGTATCGTCCTCGGCGGGGCGCTGGTGGTCATCGCCATGGCCATTACCGAAATTCGTACCACCACGCCGGCGCGGATCCCGGAAACACAAGCCGAGTATTGAGCCGAAGGAGTAACGCGCGTGCTCAGACACGGGACTCGCGTGCTTGGATCCCGCACTCGGGTGTCCCGGCTCTGAGCACGCGAGATCCGGCTCTGAGCACGCGAAAGCGATGCCACATCACCCGGGCCACCCGTCACCGGCAGCCCCAAGCCCGACACGCCACCTTTGGGTGCGGATGCTCCCGCCGCGCCACGTTTGACTACCCGCCAGTAGGCCAGGGTTTTCGAGAGGCGTGGCACCGCCGGGCAGAGTAGTGTGCTGCGTCCCACGGATCGTCGGGCAGCGAGCCGAGTGGTTGCCTGGTTCTACTTCGCCATGGACTTCGGGAGGTTCGGGATGCAGCGGAGTTCGTTGTGGACGGCGTCCACAGTCACGTTGGTGCCATGAGCGGCGACGCGTTCCGGCAGGATTCGAGTGACACGGCGCCCCAGGGCGAGGGAGTCGTTCGATGGCGTGTGGTGATACTCGGATTCCTGGTCGTCGTCCTCGACGGGTTCGACGGCGTCACACTCGGTCTGGTGATTCCCACCCTCGTGACCGAGTGGAGGATCGACGCGGCCGCATTCACCCTTCCGCTGGTCCTCGGGAGTATCGGACTGGTCATCGGGTATTCGAGTTCAGGGTCGGCCAGTGCTCGAGTCGGACGTCGTCGGGTGATTCTCTCCGGCACGGCGCTGTTCGCCGCCGGTTCGGCATGGACGGCCGTCAGCACAACGTTGCCGCCACTGTCGATGGCGCGGCTGTTGACCGGGGTGGGGCTCGGGATCATCGTGCCTCCGGTGACCTCGTTGGCGGCCGACAATGGTCCCTCCCATCGTCGGGAGACGATCACGGTGCTGGTGACCCTCGGTCTTGCCGTCGGACCGACCATCGCGGGGCTCACGGCAGGCAAGCTGATAGGCGCCTATGGCTGGGAGTCGGTCCTGTGGGCCGGAGCGGTGCTTCCGGTGCTGCTGATGCCGTTCCTGTGGCGGGGGATGCACGAGTCCATCGACAGCGCGCGACAGCGGCCCGAGAAGGGGCAAGCGGCGGTTCGTCAGCTGTTCTTCGTGGGCCGTCGTTCGGTGACTCTGCTGCTGTGGGCAATCTCCCTGCTGGTCGTCACCACGATCAGCGTCGTCACCACCTGGGCGCCGGTGCTCGTGACCGACTACGGGTTGAGTCCTACCGAAGCTCCGCTGGCCATCGCCGCGTTCGGTCTCGGCGGTATGATCGGTGGCTCGGTCCTGGTCCTGCTGACGACCCGGTTCCCGGCGGCCACCGTGGTCGTCGCGACCGCCGGGCTGGGCGCAGGTCTCCTGCTCGTCGCCGCGCGGGCGCCCTTGAGCCACCTCGGTCTGCTGATCGCCTTGGCCGGTATCGGGATGTGTTTGATCGCCACGGTTAACGGCCTCGTGGCAGTGGCCATGTCGAGGTACCCTGGCCCGCTCCGGACCACCGGAGTCGGATGGGTCATCGCGCTCGGCCGTATCGGCGGCATCATCGGCCCGGTCTACGGCGGTGTGCTCGCGACGCTGCGGCTTTCCTCGCGGGACATAGTTCTCGCCACCTGCGCGCTCATGATCCTCGCCACGCTGCTGAACATCATGCTGGCTCGCCATCTCCGGGGACGCGCGCTGAGCTGCTGAACAGTCGGGGCTGCGGCCCTCAACAGCGGCACGCGAGGGCGAAGGTGAGCAGGGCGGTGGCGGTGAAGTCGATGGCCGGTTCGACGCTCTGCCAGGCTCCGACGTCGTCGACGAACCGCGCTCCTCGGCCGTCGAAGCGCTCGAAACCGCCGACGAGACAGGGGCGCATGGTCGGGAACCGGTTGAGCTCCGCGAACGCTTCGGCCTTGTTCGGGCCGTTGACCACGGCGCCGGTGAGTTCCTTGCCGGTGAGGTTCGCGGCCTGGTGCTCCGGGCACCGCGGGGACACGGCGCCGGATCCGATCACGAACGACATGCCCCAGGCGTTGGCGCCGAGCGCCCAGTTCCGTTGGTGGGTGCCGAAGGCGGTGTAGGTGTCCTGGCCGGTCGTCCGGCGGTGCAGCAGCGCGGTCGTCGCGAGGCCGAAAGTATGCGGCACGGAATCGAATTCGAGCTGGTCGGCGCCCGCGCCGAACGGATCCTTGGCCGCCCGCGCCAGTCCGTCTTCGAGCTGGCGCGCGAGGTCGCCGGTCAGCCGATCGCGGGTGACGTCGCCCACGAGGCTCCCGGCGTCGATGAGCCCGACCAGGTCCGCGTGCGCGAGCGCGCTGACGTCGCCGACACCCAGGGTGCCGAGGGCGTCGGAGGTCAGGTAGGCCGCAGCCCACCTGCCGGCGTCCCGCGCCCACCGCCCGGCCCGCGGATCACCGAGCGCCTTGCCCGCCATGGCGAGCTCGGTCGCGGCGAACTCCATGTCGTCCTGCCAGGACGCTTCCGGATAGAAGGACGGCGGGTACGCGGTGGTCAGCGTGTCGGGTTCCCGGTCCGCGAGCTCGTAGACGCGAGCGGCCTCGTCCAAGGCGTGACGGGCATCCGCGCCGGTGCTCGTCTGTGCGGCGAGGGCGAAGGCGGCCGCGACCTTTCCGGCGAGGTTGGGGCTGATCGAGGCGCCCGGTCCGGCGGCACGGAACACCGGACGCCGCGCCAGCGCCGGATCCGCTCCCGGTGCTTCGTCGGCTTCGGGCAGTCGCCACACGTCGTGGTCACTGCGCACGTTCTCGTTGCCGGCGCCGATCCCGACCTGCGCGAGCAGGGTGCCCGCCTCCGCGTTCCACATCTTGTCCAGCCAGGCCAGCCCATGCCTGGTCTCGGCCGCCAGTTCGGCTCCGGCCGCACGCGAATCCCGTTGGGCCATGAGGAGGGAGCCGAGGCTGTAGGCGGTCGTGTGGGTGAACTTGAGGAAGTCGCCCGCGTCGAACCAGCCGCCGGCGACGTCGACCGGTCCGCCTGCCCGGACGAGCCGCTCGTCCTGCAACTCGGTGCCTTCTTCGTCGTAGCGGGGGACTTCGTACACCGTCGCCCGCGCGTCGTTCAAATGCGCGGGCTTGCGGTCCACGGTGGATGCCAGAACCCCGGAACCGTCGCGCTGGGCTTGGAAGAAGCGGACGTTCGCCGCGACCTGCGGCGCGAAAAGGGTGGCCGACGAGTCGATTCGGAACAGCGGGGACGGTTCCGCGCCCTCGGCCAGGATCCGGTAGCCGCCCGGCGTGCGTACCGCTGAGATGTCCAGTACGCGCACGCTGGGGAAGCCGCTGTTCCAGGCACCGGTCGACGCGCCGGCGGTGCCGTCGAGGACGGTGCGTCCGGACTCATCGACCACCCGGAACGGCGAGGCGCCGCCCGCGTTCATCAGGTAGGCGTGTTTCGTCTCGGTGGTGCCGTAGCCGACCTGGTCGACCCGCACGAATCCGTTCGCTGCCGGGGCGGTGGTACCTGCGGTGCAGGCGGAGACGAGCAGAAGAGCGGCCAACGGTGCCACGCGTTCGAACAGGCTCCACGCGCGGCCTCGGCCGAGCCCGCGCCGTCGCGAAATCGACCGGTTGTCATGCATGATTTCGACGTTTCCTTTGCTTCGGTGAACTGTGCAGGTCATCTAGGAGCCGACGCGTTCGATGATATGTAACCCGAACTCGTCGTAGGCGGCGTCGGGAACGGCGTGGATTGGTCATAATGGTCAGCAGTCCTGCACCTTCGGCGAGGTTTTTCCCGATCCCTGGGATATCCGGAGCGGTATTTCACGCGAAGACGCGTAGCTGAACAGTGCCCGAATATCCGCCGGATTGCCCTGATGTCGTTGGATCGGTGTCCGGTGCCCGAAGGAGGAACATTCCTATGACGGAAGCGTCCCGTGCCGGTCCGCGTCCTATCGGGACCACTCCGGCACCGCCATCGACCCGCTCAGGCTCTTTTGAGGGGTGTGGCATGACCGAGTCGGCGGGGGGTGGGTCGCTGGTGAGCCTGGTGCGGTTTTGACCGTCCACAAGGGACATCAGTCAGGCAACGGTGTCCATTTTGGGTACTTTCGCGGGGGCCGTGAGTGGCAATGATCGTTCTAATCGTCATTACCACTCACGTCCCCACTCGAAACCGTTCATATGGGTATCAAACCGGACATTTTACCGCTCGAATTGTCCCCTGTGGACACTCAAGACGCGGTCGGCTCCCGTGGTCAGTCCAGAGCTACGCAACGGAAGCCTTCTGCCTGCCTTGAAGCGATCGAAGAAGCCCTTCATCGGGGCAGGGGGCGGTAGCGAAGAGGGTGCTTCGCTGAGCCGGCGCTGTCGCTGAAACCCTTGGTCGAGATGCGTCGCGAAAGCCACTTTCGCGACGCCTGAGGTCCCGAAAGTGGCTTTCGCGACACGGCCTCCCCGCGGCCGCGAGCGAATCCCCGCGACCAGACACCTTTGCCTCGTTCCTCAATAACAGAGGGCTCGCTAGAACACGAATCGCCACTCGCGACCCCCCGTGGTATTACGCGACCTCCTCTGCGTTCAGGGTGAAGTCGGAGGAAGTGACGCCCGCGTTCGCCATCACTTCCTCGGTCGTCTGCCCCATGAAGTGGATGATCGTTTCGTGATTCGTGGAGCGGACGACATCGTCCGCCCCCACGCGGTAGTACAGGTCCACGACGGTCGGGTCGGGCGAGAGGCTGGGTGTCTCACCTCTGCGCAAAGTGCCGAGTATCCCCGGAATGTCATACCGCAGCTTGACATCTTTGAGGACGTAGTACTCACCGCAGCGCACCGACACCCGTTGCGGCCGCGGATCGTCTGAGTCCGCCGTCACCGGCTGAGTCAGCAGATCGAAATCGAAGATCGCCTGAAGCAGGGATCGATGGCCATCCGGCACCCGGGGAAGGATGCTCTCCGTCCACCAAGCACGCAGCAGCTGCTTGGTCGCCTTGTCCGTGTAGAACAGCGTGATCGCCGTTTCCAGATCGCCGGCACCGCCGATCGTGGGCCGCGCCGCGACACGGAGGGGCTCGGCGGCGGGATTGTCGGTGGTGAGCAGCCATTCGTCGAAGTCGAGGAGCGCCTCGGATTGGGTTATCGAGGTCAGCCCGCGGAGCCCGACCCAAGTGTGGCGCAGCACGCACATCTCCGCCACGACCCGCGCCCAGTACAGGAAGCGTGCCATCTTCTGATTCTGCGCGAAGGACACCGATCGGTTGGCGAGAACGTATTCGAAGTCGTCGTTGTCCCCGCGCACCGTCACCAGCCCGTGCAGCTCCTTCTTTTCGGTGTAATCGGTGTTGGGGAGCAGTAGCATCGGGTAGCAGGCGATGCGCGACACTTTCGCCGAAAGCCGGTCGTAGCCTGCCATGAAGGATTCGATCGTTTCGCCGGGAGCTCCCCAGATCAGCTCGGCGTAGCAGTCCAGCCCTTCGGCCGCCAGCCAGGCGACCAGTTCCTCCCAGTCGTTGACCTTCATGTTCCGCCGGTTCATCAGGTCGAGCGCGTCGTCGTCCAGAGTCTGCAGCGCCAGGGTGAACGAACTGCGCATACCCGTCTCCTTCATGCGACGGACTATCCGGAAGAACGTCTTGGACTTGTTCTTCGCCCAAGAGGCCTCTATCGCGCGAGGGAAACCATAACGCTCTCGGAGCTCGATGACGTCTTCGACGAACTGTTCGTCGCCGGGCAACATCCCGAAGTTGGCATCGCAGAGGACGATTGTGTGCACCTCGAGTTTGGCGAACACTTCCAGTTCGGCACGGAGGCGTTCCCGTGAGAACGCGCGCACCTTCTGGCCGGTCGCTCCTCCCCAGTAGCAGAACGCACATTTGTAGGGGCAGCCGCGGTTCGTCTCCATGAGGGCGACGTCGTAACGGAAACGGCCGTTCCCATCGGTGAGCTCGATCGCGCCGGTGAGGAAGGGTGACGGCACATCGTCGAGGTTCGTGATGCGCGGCCGGGCGTCGGTGCTGATGACGCTGCCTTGCCTGTCACGGTAGGTCAGCCCGGCGAGATCGTCCAGGTCGTCGGGCCGCCGTCGGTCCAGGACCGCGTGCAGGAGTTCGGGAAAGACGAATTCTCCCTCGCCGTCGACGACCACGTCGACCGCGGGGAACATGCGGAAGGTCCGCTCGCCCTGGTGCGCGACGTGCGTTCCGCCGAAAATCACCCAACCCTGGGGATTGAGCTGCTTGAAGGTCTCGGCCAAGGCGCCGAACTGGCGGAAGTTCCAGCCGCATACCGAGAAGGCCAGGACATCCGGAACGGCGTCGCCGAAGAGGTCGTTCGCCATACCGGACGTCGTCACCCTCCCGCGATAGTTGCGGATGGAGACCGCGGTTTCCCGGTTGAGCCTCTCGTCCGCGAGAGCGGACGCCTTGAGGTATCCGCTCGCCAGGGGCATCGATTCCAGTTCCGAGTCCCAGACGCCTTGCTGCACGAGAACGACGGACAGCTTTCCGGACGCGTCCATGTCTTTCCCTTCTGACGAGCACATTTCGTTGGCGTCCGTCGCTGCGGGAGACGGCCGTCAGCCGACCTTCACGGATGGTTCCTGCCCAAAACGTATTCCAGTGGAATTTCCAGTGCGGTTCCGTCGCTCAGGCGATCGGTGGACGGCATCAGTGTCGTGCCGTGCTCCACTGTTTCGATCCCGGCCTTGTCGAGGATCTCGGCTATTTCGCCGTCGGCCAGATTGGCTCCGATCACATCGTAACTGATGTTCCGGCGCACCTTGGGAAGTGAATCCTCGCTTTGGTTCAGTCCTGCCTCGAACACCGGGCCCGCGGAGTGCGGCATTTCGAGGATTAGGATGTGGCCGGTGTTTCCGAGAAGTCGGGCCAGGTTGGCCGCCGCGGCGAGTTGTTCGTCCTTGGGGAAGACATGCAGTAGCGTTCGGACGTAGATGTTGCAGTCGCCGAGTTCGTCGTGCAGTGTCGCCGTTGCCGGATCGCTCAGAATGTCGAACTGGCGGAATTCCAGGCCAGGGTGCCGGTGTGCTTCACTGGCGGCCTCGACCGCGGATTCGGAGATCTCGAGGCCTAGGACCCGTTCGTATTTCCCGGTCAGGTGGGCCGTCTGCGTGCCGTTCCCGCACCCGATGTCGAGGACGGGCAGGGACTTTTCGAAATACGGTTCCATCCATGACATATGGGTGCCGACGTTGCTCGCCGCGGGGGTGTCCCAGACGGCGACGCCCTCTCCAGGTGGAAGTTCTCGCCAGTACCGGTCCCATTTCTTGAGACGTTCCGCTTCCCGGGTCTCGAAAACCGATGACATCATTGCCTCCTGCTGGTGTTGCTCTGGCTGTCGGTTGTGCTCAGACTCCGTTTTCCGGATAGCCGCGCTGGGGCCTGGACACCAGGCTGAGACTGGAGAGTGTGTCCTCGGGGAGGGTGAAGTTCTTGGTGGCGGCCGCGAGGGAATCTTGGAGCTGAGCCGAGTTCCTCGCACCCACGAGTGCGACGGTCACCCACGGTTGTCGCCATAGCCAGGAAAGGGCGATGTCCACCATGCCGACACCCAGTGTGTCCGCCGCCTCGGCGACCGCCGCGACGATTCGCGTCGAGTGTTCGTCAAGGCGCTGACCGACATAGGCCTGGAAGGGTTTGCTCTTCAACCGTCGCTCCGGGACGCCGTTGCGGTACTTGCCCGTCAGTACCCCGCGGCCTAAGGACGCCCAGCAGAGAATCCCGAGGTTCTGATCCTGGACGGCGGGAACGACCTCGCGCTCGATACCCCGTTCCAGCAGGGAATACTCGACCTGCGTCGAAGCCAGCGGAGGCCGGCCCTGTGCCTTCTGGATTCCGGTCGCCTTCATCGTCTGCCAACCCGAGTAGTTGCAGATCCCCGCGTGGCGGACACGGCCGCTCGACACGGCGACGTCGATCGCCTCCATGGTCTCTTCCAGCGGGACCGTGGAGTCCCAAGCGTGCATTTGCCACAGGTCGAGATGGTCGGTGCCGAGCCTGCGCAGTGAGGCGTCGAGTGCTTCGAGGAGATGCCGCTTCGAAGCGTCCGACCTCGGCCGAGGTTCTCCGTCCAGCACACCGACAGCTTTGCTCGCGAGCACGATGTCCTCCCGGGCGACGACACCGCCGAGCAACTTGCCGATCGTCTCTTCGGCCCGGCCGCCGGCGTAGACGTCGGCGGTGT
The DNA here is from genome assembly GCF_000342005.1 of Amycolatopsis decaplanina DSM 44594. Lineage (GTDB taxonomy): Bacteria > Actinomycetota > Actinomycetes > Mycobacteriales > Pseudonocardiaceae > Amycolatopsis > Amycolatopsis decaplanina. The sequence goes on along the minus strand of NZ_AOHO01000068.1, from coordinate 35,540 downwards.
CCAGGAAGTTCCCGCCCGCCTCGATGAAAGCCTTCAGCTGTTCGGCCGCGGCCTCCTCGTCGGTCACTCCGCCCCAGGTCATCGTGCCAAGGCCGAGCCTCGATACGACGAGGTCGGTCGCGCCCAGTTCAAGTCGTTCCACAACGGATCACCTTTCGGAGCAAGCGAGTTCGGTGAGTACCACGGGCAAGGCCTGCAGGCGTCGCATGAACATGCCGGGACGCCAGACCACCTCGTCGGCCGGGACGGCGAGCCTGATTGAGAATCGGCTCAGCAATCGGGTCAACGCGGTTTCCATCTCCAGCCACCCCAGTTGGGCGCCGAGACAACGATGAGTACCTCGGCCGAATCCGAGATGCCCTCGTGCGTCGCGGGTTATGTCGAACTCGTCGGGGTTTTCGAACCAACGTGGGTCGCGGTTCGCCGCCGCGACGGACACGAGGATGAGCTCGTTGGCCGGGATCGTCGTGTCGCCTAGCTTCATCGGGCATTCGGAGTACCGAGGCGTGAGCATCCTGAACGGGCTCTCGTAGCGCAGGATCTCGTTGATGCAGCCGGTCAGCAAACCGGGATCTTCGGCGAGAGCGCTCAGTTGCGCGGGGTGCCGGAGCAGCGTGAAGAGGCCGTTCGAGAGCGCGCTTCCCGGTTCCATTCCCGCGATGAGCATCAACGTGACCATCGAGATCAGCTCGACGTCGTCGAGTGCACCGTTGCGGTGGTCTTCGACGAGCCCGCTGATCAGATCCGGCCCTGGGTCGAGTTTCTTCGCCGCGAGGAGGCTTTCCGAGAATCCGACGAGAGCCGCCCCCGCTTCTTCGATCTGCGGGATGTCCGGGGCGGTCAGGATGTCGTTCTCCCAAGTGGGGAAGTCCTCACGGCTTTCGGCCGGGACGCCGAGCAGATCGGCGATGATCGTCACGGCCAGCGGCCGGGTGAACTCCTCGATGAGGTCGATTGGCCTGCCCAGTGGAATGGCGTCCAGCAGGTCGGTCACCAAGCGCTCGACCTTGGGCTTCATCTGCTCGACTTTGGCCGAGGTGAAGGATTTCGCGAGCAGGCTTCGCAGACGGGTGTGGTCCGGCTCGTCGCGATCGAGCATGTTCCGCCTGATGGCGTGGGGCAGCCGCGGACGGCGCTCCGGGCGTACGAGGGACTGTTCCAGGATCTCCTTGCGTTTGACCACCAGGTCTTTCTTGAGACTGGAGTCGGCAAGGAGTGCGCGCGCGTCGTCGTAGCGGCCGACCACCCACATGCGCATGCCGTTGTTCTCGATGGGTGTCGCGGCCTCTGTTTCCCGTACTTTCGCGAGATCGTCGTAGGGATCCTGCATGAAGCGTCGGTTGATCAGCTTCACCAGGGCGGGAAAGACATCCGTGTGCTGCGTGTCCGGCATACGGACCTCACTTCGTTCGGACGCGCAGCGAGACGAGCCCACGCGTGATCACACTGGGATTCCATCGAGCCTCTTCACCCGGCTCGGCCGGCCGTAGCTCCGGGAATTTCCGTACCAGGGAACCGATCGCCGTCTGGACTTCCAACCGGCCGAGCGGCGCACCCAGGCAGTAGTGTCTGCCCCAGCCGAAGCCGAGGTGCTGCTTGGCGGTACGGCCGACGTCGAGATCGTCGGCGTCCTCGAAGCGTTCCGGATCACGGCCGGTGGACAGCAGCGAGAACAGGATCGGCTCGCCCGCGGGTATCGTGACACCGGAGAGGGTGATCGGTTCGTCCGCACTCCGGTAGATGGCCAGCCCCAAAGGCGCCTCGAAGCGAAGAAATTCCTCGACGGCTGTCTCGATCAACTCCGGCCGGGCACGCAGGCGAGCGAGTTCTCGTGGGTGGGTCAGCAGGAGATGGATGCCGGTGCCGATCATGTTCGCGGGGCCCTCACGGCCCGCGATGAGCAGAAGGTTGATCATCGACGCGAGCTCTTCCCAGCTCAGTTCGTCGCTGTCGTGCGCCAGCACGAGCCTGCTGAGCAGATCGTCCTGGGGTTCCCGGCGTTTGTGGTCGATCAGCCGACGTCCGAAATCGTGCATGTCGGCCGCCGGCCGCAAAAGTTCGTCGTCGTTGTTCTTCTTGAGGATCGTCGAAGCGATTTCGTTGCCCCACTGGTGGAACGGCTGGCTGTACTCCGCGGGAATGCCCAGCAGCGCAGCGGTGGCGCGGGTGGCGAACGCTCCTGCGTAGTCCGAGACGACGTCGACGATCTCTCGTGCCGCCAGCTCTTCCAGCAGTTGGTCGCAGATGCGTTGGAGTGTCCCCCGCATGGCGTTGGCCTTCTGCTGTGTGAATGCTTCGGCGATGACGGAGCGGAGACGGGTATGCACCGGCGGATCGACGTTCAGCATGTCGGTGGTGAGCGCCGATTCGACCTTCGACGGGAGCGCGGCGAACGGCCGCTGGATCTTCAGCCGCGTCTGATCGTTCGACAACCGTGGGTCCGCGAGTCCTTGCCGGACGTCGTCGTACCGGGTGACCAGCCAAACCTGTTCACCACTCGGCATCACCACCTGCTGTACCGGTGCTTCCCGGCGGAGATGGTCGTAGGTGGGGTGGGGGTCGGACAGAAAAGCCGGACTGAACGGCTGGACGGGACATCCGGAAGCCGCCCGAGTCATCTGTCCACACCAGACATCGCGACGTCGTCGAGTACGTCGGCGGCCCGCCGCACATCCTCGTGGAGAGGGCGGTCCGGATCGATCGGGGCGATCTCGTCGACCAGCCTGTCCATCACGTCGGCGCAGGCAGGGGCGGTCGGCCTGCGCGCACCGACATGGACCGCCTGGCGCAGGGCGAGGGCCAAGGAACCATGCAACAGCCGCAGCGACCGTACTTGATCGAAGGCGTTCAACGCGGCCTGTGTCCCGAACGGAACGATGTCCTGGTTGTGCAGGTTGGTGGGCAGACTCTGCAGCGAGGCAGGCATGGCCGAACGGCGCATGTCGGCGACGATCGCCGTCGCGGCGATCTGAACCCCCTGTACCCCGTGCTGTCGCCCGGGTTCGGTGGCCAATACCGGGGGAAGGCCACCGTTGCGGTGAGGGTCGACGAGGAGGTCGAGCTGGCGTTCGGCGAGGTTACCGGTCTGCACGACGGCCATGGTCATCGTGTCGGCGGCGAAAGCGACAGGCTGGCCGAAGAAGTTACCGCCGTGGAGAACGAGATCGTGCTCCGGGAAGAACAACGGGTTGTCGCTGATGCCGTTCAGGTCCTGCAGGATCACTTCCCGCGCTTGGCGCATGCTCGTTCTCACCGCGCCGAGGAGCTGAGGAACGCAACGGATGGTGTAGGGCTCTTGCAGCGGCCGGTCTCCGGTCGGCCGGGTGCCTGCCAGGTGTGCCCGCAGGTCAGCGGCCTCCTCGACGACTTCGGGATGCCCGAAGGCATCGAGGAGGTGGTGATGGCTGAAGTCGGTGCCGCACCCGAGTTGGTCGGCGAGCAGTGCGGTCAAGAGTCCGGCGATCCGGTGCGAGCGGGTGAACTGGGCCATGGCCAGTCCGGCCGCCGCGGCGGTCAGGGAGACGCCGTTCACCAGGCCCAGCGCGTCCCGGCCGTCGAGTTCGAGAGGCCGCAGACCGCAGGATGCGAGCGCGTCACCCGCCTCCATCCGAACGCCACCGGCATAGGCGTGCCCCCGGCCTTTCAAGGCCTGTGTCATGTGTGCGAGCGGAACCAGATCGCCACTGGCACCGACCGAACCGAGCCGGGGCACGGCTGGAGCGAAGCTCGTCCCCAGCATTTCCGCCAGAGCCTCGAGCACGGTCGCCGAAACGCCCGACCGTCCCCGCGCGAGCGATGACAGCCGGGCGAGCACGGCCGCGCGGACGATGGACTCCGGCAGATCGGGACCTTGCCCCGCGGTGAGGTGGGAGAGCAGGTTCTCGCACTGGTCGGCGTCCGCGTCCCGTCCGGAAAAGCCGACCAACGGTCCGAAACCTGTTGTCGCACCGTAGACAGGACGCCCTTCGGCGAGGCACCGCATGACGAACTGCCGTCCCTCGTCCACCCGGTTCCTGGTGTCCGGGTCGAGCGTCACCTCGATGGCGCCGCCGGCGGCCTCGAGATCGGCCAGCGTGCGTGATTCGGCGACGGAAATGACGGGAACGTAAGGCGGCGTCTGGATCAAGGTCACGGTAGGCACATCCTCTCGGCACGGTCCTGTGCGGCTCGCGGATCTACCTGGTGCCGTGGCTCGATACACACCACGACCTTGTCGGCATCACCGAAATGAAGTGCTCGTTGGCTTTCGTCGGACCGGTGTGACGAACCGACCATCATGCTATGTAGATCACTCGGTGGCGACAACGACGGTTCCGTCGGGCGGAACGACAAAGGGAGGGCTTGTGGCATAAGGACGAACGTCCCGCGCGTGTCCACTTGGGACGAGTCGCCGAGCTACCCCTTGGTTCTCCCGGGGCCGTTACGAGACGCTCACCGTTTCGTAACGGGTGCGGGGGATCTCGTCCTTGCGTCGGTGGTCGTTCACGTGCTCGACGCCGTTGAGACGGAGTACCACCCATCCGTCCACCATCGCGAGTCCTCCGCCCGGCTCGATGTGCACGGCTGTGGCGTCCCTGGCCCCTGGAAGGGCTTCGAGCCGCCTGATCTTCAACCGTCCCACGGAGGGCTCGGCCGACGCGAGGATCGCGGCGAGCGCCGGATGCGGGAGGCATGCCGTCGGCGTCGGCGTACCGCACCACAGATCCTCGTCCGCGTGGGCGCGCACCCCGATGAGTCCTCCCGTCGGGGCGGCGGGCGCTTCGGGCGGGTGCTCGCCGTAGTTCAGCACCGCCGTCGCCGTCGTGCCGGTGTCGTCGTTCACCGTCACTCGCACCTGCCAGACCGAACCGTTCCAACCGCGTCGAACTCCAAGGCCAGGGAGCGTCCGCCGGGCCGGAGCCCGGCGAGACGGATGTCCACATCGGACACCGAAGCCAGGTGCTGACGTGGATGTCCTTCCGGGCGTACCCAGTCACCGGCGGCGAGGACGTGTTCGAGCAGCATCGGAACAGAGAGCGCGCCACCCGATTCGCACAGGTGGGAGTCCTCGGTGAGGGTCCATCGGCGCCGGGTGCGGAACTGCTCGTGTTCGACGAACCGGCTGACTGCGCCGAGGAACCAGCGACCGGTGTCCACCCGTTTCCGATCCGGGCTTCCGGCCGGCCACGGCGTGCCGCTCAGGTGGTGCGGCCGGGCCATCACACCGAGCCTGCCGAAGTAGCCGGCCTCCCCGCTGTGGTCCGGGTTTCCGCTCAGCGCGGCCATTTCCGCGAGCCAGTTCGCGATGCCGTCCTCGGGTGACATCGTTGAGCCGTACCGGGCGGCGCCGACGTAGTGCACGATGTTGCCGGTGCGTTCCCAGGTCGGCCAGTTGATCGTGTGCACAGGCACGCCACTGCGCCGCGCTGTCCACAGTCCGAGCCTGCTCAGCGCGCCGCTGCCCGCCGCGTAGGCGGTATGCCCGACTATCCCGCCGACATGGACCCCGCGCACGAGACGAAGCGTAGGGGCCGGTCCGCGGGCGACTGGGCGGTGAGCACGTCGAAGAGTGTCGCGAAGCCGGTGACCTTCACGTCGACCGCCCGTACCACTTCCTCGGGCGTGAGCCGGGAAAACCGGACACCGCGGTAAGTGGCGGCGTTGTGCACCAGCACGGTCGGACTTCGATCCAAGCCGGCTACCAGCCGTTCGACCTGATCGCGGTCGGTGACATCACAGGGCTCGTAACGGATCCGCAGACCGCGGTCGGCCGCGGCGGTGAGATTGGCCGGCGCGGTCCGCACGAATTCGGCGTCTTCGACGACGTGACGGCCCTCGGCGACCCCACCGGGTGTGCCGACCGCTTCGAGCAGACGCCGCTTGCGCCAGGCGGCGAAGGCGTCGTCGTCCGTCTCCGCACCAGGCCCGGTCAAGGGACGTCTCCCGGTGACCACCACCTCCGCGCCGAGCGCGGCGAGTTCCCGGGCGAGGGCGAAACCGACTCCTCGGCCGCCACCGGAGATGAGCACGCAGTCGCCGGAACCCACCGGTAGCTCCGCGGTCGGGTCCGAGGGTGAGGACGTGATCCGGACGCGCTGAACGTGGCGCACGCCGTCGCGGTAGCCGACCTCCTGATCGCCCATCGGGCGGGCTTCGGTGTCGAGCACCCTGGCGATCGTGGGGGGATCGACGTGATCGAGGTCGATGCTCTTGGTGACGACACGTGGCAGTTCGACCATCAGGTTCTTCGCCAGAGCAGCCCAGGCCCCGCCCAGTGGTTGGGGGACAGTGGCGCCGGAATGGCCGAACAGCCCATCGCCGTGGCTGATCGTCAGATACTGAAAACGGTCCGCCTCCGCTGTTTCCAGCCAGTGGTCGTATACCGCCTGGAGTGCCGCGGTCGTGGTCAGCAGCGCCTCACGCCAGGCCGGGTCACCCAACTCGTGGTCGTCGAGGCCGGTGAGCGTGAGATCGGCGATTACATCCCACTCCGCCGCCGGTTCCGCGCCACACGCCGTGCCGACGATGGCGCCTCGTGCCGTGAGCTGCTCCGCTACCGCCTCGGTGGCGGGGCCGTGCGCGCCCCGCAGCAGCACCCGCCGGTCCCGGAGTCCGCCCGGAACGGGTTCCATCGGGCGCGGCACCGGCTCGGCCACCCAGCGCTGCACCGGCCGTGAGAAGGACGAGCTGTCATAGGCGAGAAGCTGTGGGCGCACGGCCGGTTCGTTTTCCGCGCCGTCTCGAGGCAGCCGCACCTCCGGCGGGGGAGCTTGAGCGGGATGGGCCGCGCGCTGCTCGTCGACCGTCCGCACGTGTCCGCTGTCCTGATGCACGTAACCCAGCGGTTCACCGGTCGCGCCCGCCATCCGCACCACGAGTCGTCCGTCCGAGGCGAACACCCCGCCCCAGAGGCCACCGTCCGGTCCGGAGGTGGCCCTCAGCGTCAATTCCTCCGCGGCCAGCGCGACGTCGTTGAGCCCGCCGTAGAAGTCGATGCGGCGCATCGTCCGCGGTACCGCCAACGGGCTCCATCCGTCTTCGGCGGTCACCGCCATCACTTGCGCCAGCGCGTCACAAACCACAGCGGGAAGTACCGAGTGCTCGAACCAGCGGGCCACCTCGACGCCGTCGAGCGTCATCGTGGCCAGTTTGCCTTCGGGACCGGAGAGAACCCGCTTGGTCGCCGCGAAGGTCCCGGGCAGCGAGATGAACGAATTCGGCAGTTGGTAGGGGTTGGCCAGATCCACCGCGCCGGCGGTGCGGGGAAGCTGATCCGGTCCGGGCCGCGGGCACTCGGCCGGTCGGTCACGCAGCACCACCGACATCCTGCCGTGTTCGCGGTCGGTGGCCAGCACCGTCCCGTCCGGCGCCACCACATCGGTCAAGATCCGCACCCGCACCACGGTCTCGCCGTACTCGCCGGGCGCGTCTTCGACGACCTCTGCCACGATCTTCTTCCGCTGCGGCTGGGCAGAGGCCCGGAAAACGCGGACGAAGCGGTCAAGGGCAAGATCTCGCACCCCGACGGGTACGAGGCCGGGTACCAGTGCCTTCGCCGCCTGCGCGGCGATCTCCACGACGAGCATTCCGGGGTACGGTCGGGTGCCCGCCGGCCAGATGGTGTTCCAGATAGGCATCGCGGTCGACGCTGAATTCCCGCTGGGCGACCAGCCTGCCGTCACCGAGCTCGGTGATCTCGCCGAGCAGCGGTCCCGCGTCCGGAGCAGCCGTTTCCGGCTCCGGAGCCCAGACCGCGGTCCGCCACGGGCGCTGCTCGCGCATGATGCGCTGTTCCACCGCACCGAAATAGCCGAGAGTGGGCACCGCATCCGGCCTGCCCAGCTCGGCGAGGAAATGGGCGACGCCCTCCGCGGCGGGCATCCGCGACATGTGCCGGTCCAGCACTTCGCCCACCAGCGGGTCGGTGGAGCGGGTCGTGCCGTCCCACAGTTCCCAGCCGAAGGCGGTTTCCGCCGGGGCCGAGGACTCGGCGGCGGCCGTGTAGAGGAAGTCGTTGGCCGCGCCGTAGTCGGTCTCGCCCTGGATGCCGAAGAGCCCTCCCAGCGAACCCGCGTTGACCCAGCGCAGGGGCCGGTTCCCAGCGAAAGCGTGCTTGAGCGCGTGATAGGTGTCCACCTTGATGTCGCGCACCGCACGGAAGTTCCTCAGGGACTTCGCGGGCAATTTCGCGGAGCGGGTCTGCCCGGAGAAGTTCAGCAGCAGATCGACAGGCCTGCCGCCGTGGGCCGCTATCACTTCCGCGCAAACACGCCGCACCTGATCCGGATCACAGGTGTCGCACACGTGGTAGTGCATCTTGCCCTCGCCGCAGAGCGCGGTGAGCCGGGCCAGATCGGCGTGCACTTCCCGTGCCTGTGCGAGCCTTCGCAACCTGGCGTTGGCCACCGGTACGTCGCCCTCTTCGCGAGCGGCCGCCACCAGCGCCGCCCGGCGACGGAGCCGATGGGCTGCTTCGTCCTCTGCCAGTTCTTCGTACTGGTAGGCGGAAAGGTCGTTGGTGCCGAGGATATGGATGACGGGACGGCAGTTCTCGGCCAGGCCGCGGAGGGTGAGCATTCCGATACCGCGGCTCGTTCCCGCGCCGAGCAAGACGGCGTCCTCGGCGAGGACCGGTCCCCACGCAGGCGGTACGTGGGCGGACCGCGCGCGCCTTACCCAGCGGTCGCCGCCTCCGAGGACCACTCCCGGCAGGGCGTGCCGGATCCGCATCTCCTTGGCGAGTTCCAACAGTTCGCTCCTGGCCCGGCCGCACCGTAGCGCCAGCAGGCCGCCTTCGGGAGCGTGAGAACGAAGGATTTCGTTGCGGTCGCAGACGAGAGAGGCGCCGTCGGCGACCGAGTGCGCCCCGCCGGCCACCAGGGCTGCGATCTCACCGAAACTGTTTCCTACCAACAGGTCCAGGCCCGTACCGCGATCGGCGAGTAGGCGGTGCGCGGTGACGGATGCGCCGTAGATCGCCAGTTGGAGCTCGTCAGGACGACGAGCGAGCATCTCCTCGAGCGAGGGCACTTCCGCCGCGAACACCACCGAACTGACGGTGCGGCCGGTCCGGGCGCGATACACCTCGTCGATGGTTCGAACACTTCGCGTACCGCTTCATCACCCTGTTCCCATGGAACGGCGAGTGTGCCGGGTCGGTATGCTCCTTGGCCGGGAACCAGCCCGACTTCAGTCTGTCCGAGGTCCATGGTTCGGCTCACCTTCTGTCCGGCTTCGTTCCATAGCGCCAGGAAACGTGAAGTGACTTCCTGTTTTCGGACGTTATAGGCCGATGTGCCGGAGCACCGCGAAGAGTGCCCGAACAGTGCGCCGAGACGCCCCTTCGTCACAGAAACGGGGCGAATGAGTGCCCCGTCCGGACGACGCGCTTTGCCCCGGCAAGGACGTTCGGGAAGAATTGCCGGTCGAACGGGCACTCCGGCCGTCGACGCCTGGTGTCCTACAAAATGGGAACTACGATGGAACGTAGTTCGCTTCGGCCGGAGATCGCGAGCTTGCGATACGTATTCGAGAGATGAAACTCCACGGTCGAGGTGGTCAAGCGTAAACGCTTGGCGATCTCCCCGTTGCTCAACCCGGCTTGAGCGAGGTTCGCGACCTTTCGTTCCCTCGAAGACACTCTCTGGGTGGCGTCGGCTGCCGTCCAGCGTCGCATCGCGTCGTCAGCGCGGATTTCCCAGGCCTTGTTGCCTAGCGAAATCGCTGTTTCCCGGGAGTCTCGGAGGGCGGACTGGACCTCCTCGTGTCGTCCCTCGAGCTTCAGCTTCACGGCGAGTTCGTACTGGGCTTCCATCAAGGTGTTCCGCGCATTACTGCGGGCCAGCAGTTCGACCGCCTTCTTCAAGAGCTCGATGTCCCGGCCCCCGGTGGACACCAGGCCGACCGCGCGCAAGGCCGTACCGACCGCGCGGGCGGTACCCCATCGTCTCGCGTGGCTGAGCTCCTCCTCGGCAAGGGGGAGTGCGAGGGTCTCGCGTCCCGCCGCGGCGGCGCAGAGCGCCGCGCGTGACCGCCAAGGGATGACGGCGGGATTGGTGACCCCCCATTCGGCGAGCTCCCGGCCGCAGGCGATGAAGTCCTCGTAGGCCGACTCCGGCTGCCCGATCGCCCGTTTCAGGAGACCGCGCGCCGCCAGGACTTCGGCGCGATCGACGACGGCGTCCAGGTTGCCGCTGAAAGTGTGGGCGCGCATCAAATCGTCCGCGCGATCGAAATCGCCGAGATCGACCAGGGCTTCGATGGCCCAGGCCACCGCGACCTCGGTGAATTGATCCCCGACGCCGTCGGCGATGACAGGAAGGAGCAGTCGGACGGCGGTGACCGAGTCTCCGCTGAGAGCCGCGACACGAGCTCGGAGCACTGTCAACGTGGACGAGGTCGCCCAACCCGCGCGTGCCATGGCACGCGCGCAATAGTACTGGGTGCTGTCGCCGTCGTCGAGGTAGGCGAACGACAGAACAGAGTACCAGAAGCTGCCGACATCCCGCCAGTTGAACGACTTCAGGGCCCGGTGGGCCAGTTCGGCCGCTTCCAGCGGTTGGTGCCCGTGGTTCACCAGCAACATCGCTTGCGTCGCGCTCAGGCGCTCCGGCGGAACAGGATGCCCGTGCCGACCACTGGTCTGAGGCCCAGGCCTTGGACTGCCCGCCACGTAGACCAGGCCACCCAAGTCGGGTCCGACGATGTCGGGTGAGCCGACCGAGAGGACTTGGCGCAAGGTGCTCAATGCGGCTTCGTCGGCCTCGGACCACCGGCCCAGCTTGCTCAACCGCGCCCGCTCCTTACGCGCGGCCTCGAGCGCTTCGAGCGCGGCCGCGGTGTCGTCCGGCTTGCCCCGTTCAGTCATGCCTTTCCCTGTCCCGCCTACCTGTTCGGTCGCCGATCGGCCCGGCCACGCCGGATCGAGTCGCGAAAATCGCCTTCGCGGGTCGTTTTTCCCACCTGGGTGGGGGCCATCTTCGCTTATCGTACTTCGGCCGGCGCAGTTGGCCATCCTCCCCGGTGGGGCCTTGCCGCTTCCTGGGTCGGTCGTGAGTGGTGTTTCAGGCTGATGACGGTACGGTGAACGTGGTGTGAGCGGGGATCGGGAGCCTGGCATCTCCCCAATGTCGCAAGGGAGACGCTCAGCCTGGATCCACCGGTGCGTTTGTTAGGTGGTTTTGGTGGGGTTTGTTGATCTTGTGGTGGATTGTTGGGCAGGGTGGGGTGCCGGACGTCGCATCCGGTGTGTCCACTGTGGTCCGGTTGGTGGGGTGGGGGTCAGGTTGTTCGGTGATGCGTGGCGGTGAAGAGTGCCTGGTAGGCGGCTTGCCAGGGCCAGTTCGCTGGTAGGTGGAGGGTGATGCGGCGGGCGGTGCGGGTGATGCGGGCGGGGATGGTGATCAGGTGCCGGCGCAGCGTGCCGGTGCGGGCTTTGGCGTGGAAGATGCTGGTCAGGCAGCCTGCGGCGCGCAGCAGGTTGTGGGTGAGGCAGGCCAGGATGAGCCAGGCGTGGTTGGCGGGGAACCGGCCGGAGGGGAAGTGGGCGAGGGCTGCGTCGTTGAGGTCGGCGAAGACCTGCTCGATGATCGCGTGTTTGCGGTGGTATTTGTCGGCGGTGTGCAGGTCGAAGCCGGTGTCGGTGAAGATCGCGTGGTAGTTCCAGACGTGGAACAACTCGCCCTGGTCGTTCCGCTTGAATCTCGGGGTGCGGCGGACGAGTAGCCGTGCGGTGACCTGACGGCCGGGGTTCTCGGCGGCGTGGACGAACGCGGTCAGGGTGGTTTCGGCGATCTCGGCATGGGTGATCAACTCGCCGGTCAGCGGGTCGGGGATCGGGTGCCGGTATTCGACCTCGCTCCAGTCGTCCGCGCCGATAGCGCTGATCGCGGCCTGGGTGGCCACGTTTTTCTGGGCGGTGACCGAGAACAACGCTCCCGCCGCGCGGATCGCGGCGATGATCGGGCCGGTGAAGAACGCCGAATCGGCGCGGACCACGATCACGCCGGTCGCGCCGGCCCGGAGCGCGAGACCGATCGCCTCGGTGATCATCGACGCCGCCCCGCGGCGGGAATCGGCGTTCCCGCCGCGCAGCCGCGCAGCCAGGACCACCGGCGCGCAGACCGGGGACGACAGGGTGGCGACCAGGTGATTCAGGCCCCGGACCCCGGTATAGGCGAACCCGCTGCCCTGCTTGGCATGACCGTAGGTTTCCTTGATCTTGGCGTCGATATCGATAAACGCCAGCTGCTCGACCCCAGGCAGCAACGGGGTCCGTTCGGCCAGCCGGACCAGCACCTCAGAAGCCACCGACGCGAGCTGACGGGCATGACCGTGGGTGAACCCCCGCAACCACGACCCACAGGTCGAGGGCGCCCGCACGCCAGTGAACAACCGCGGCATGGCCCCGTGCCGGATCACGTCCAGGTCCTCGATCGAATCCGCCCCGGCCACCATCCCCGCAATGATCGACAACGCTTTCGCGTCCGGGTTCGCCCCGACCGGAATCCCCAGTTCAACCCGCTGATTGATCAGGCCACCGATGCCGATGTCCTCGGCCAGCCGCAGCACCGGCACCAGCCCCGCGCACGACACGAGACCCGCATCATCGAACCTCACCGACACCGCACCGGCGCTATGAGATGATCGCATCCAGCAGATGCCCTCTCGCTAGGTGATTTTTGTTTCGTCGCAAGAACAATCATCCCAAGCCAGAGGGCATTTGCGCACCCAGACACACCCCAAACACCCACATCACACCGGTGGATCCAGGCTCAGCGTCCCCAATGCCTCATTGGGGACATCAGGCCGCGGCGCGAGCCGACGGCGCGAGCGACACGCCACGTTGCCTTACCCCTAAAAAGGGGCTCTGTTGATCTATGTGTGGGTCCGGTGGGGTAGTTCGGGGCGGTAGCCGCCGAGCGCGAGGAGGGCGAGGGAGATCAGGGCGTCTGCGTGTGTGAATCCGAAGGCCAGCCGGGTCAGTAACCGGATCTTGGTGTTGGTCGATTCGATCAGCGCGTTGGACAGGCCGTGATCGAGACTCGCATGGATTGCTGCGCGCTCGGCTCTGATGGTCTTGGCCAGCTTGACAAACTCGGGTATCCGGCAGTGTGCCGCCCAGGCCAGCCAGCGTTGCAACGCTTCTTTTCCGGCCTGGCCGCCGACGGCGAAGACGTGCCGGAGTCCTTCTTTGAGCAGGTAGGCGCGGTAAAGCCGCGGGTCGGTCTTGGCTATCCAGGCCAATTTGTGACGCTGATGGTCGGTGAGGTTTTCCGGGTTCTTCCACAACGCCTATCGGGCGCGTTTCATGCCTTGCGCGGCGCCGGCTGATGCGGTGCGTCCACGCCGGTCTTTGTGGCTGCCGCCGGGTTGACGGCGTGCGGTGTTCCATACCTGGCGCCGGACCTGGTCCAGGGCGTCGGTGGCCCACTTGACCACGTGAAAGGGATCCGCGCAGCGGATCGCGTTCGGGCAGTACTGTTCGACGGTCCGCGCGATCCAGGCGGCCGCGTCCGCCGAGACATGCGTGATCCGCGCACATCGGCCGGGTCCGAGCAACTCGAAGAACGCGGCCAAGGTCGGTTTGTCATTACCTGCCGCGGCCCACATCAGCCGGCCGGTGTCGTGATCGACAACAACGGTGAGATATCGATGGTTCTTCTTGTAACTGATCTCATCGATTCCGATCCTGCGCAGCCCGGCCAGCCGATCCACTCTCGCGTCGATATCGGCCCGGACCCGGGTGATGATCGAGCCGACCGTCGGCCAGGCGATCCGCATCAGCTGCCGGACCGTGGACCTCGACGTCGCGGTCGCCAGCCAGGCTACGGTGTCATCGAAGGCGCGAGTATGCCCAGCGCCGTGCCGCGCCCAGGGCACCGCACTGACCACGACCCCGTGCTCACGACATCGCACCCGGGACGCGGCAGCTTCGACGAACGTCCGCACTGTTCCCAGGTCCAGTGCACGCCATCGACGCCGGCCCCGACCGGCGTCATAACGAGGGCAACGCCGCGAGCACACCCCGCACCGGTCACGATCCCGGCGCCGGACCCGCACTGCGGCCACCAGCACCTGCTCGGTCTCATCGAACTCGACCGACTCCACGACCGCCGTGTTCACACCCAGCAGCCGACCCCATACCCTGACAACGGGCACGTCGTTCTCCGTCTATCCAGTTTCTGTTCCTCGACAGCTCAGAAACCTAGACCCAGCAACGACGTGCCCTTCTACTACCTGCACAAACCCACCCACACATCAGTGCAAAGAGCCTCAAAAGGTGGGCCTTCGCGACGCGGGTCTGGATTGGCCGACGGGAGCCGACCGTGCTCTGAATGTCCACAAGAGACACTTCCTGGTGGCTGAGTCACCCCTCTCGAAGTACATTATGGCCCCCTTCCTTGCGCCAGGCGCAAGGAAGGGGGCCATAATGTACTGGGGAAGGTGTGAAGGGCGGGCTCAGACCCGGCCCGGAACGTGGTCTTCCACGTTTTCGGTGTCGTCACTGTTGGCCGTGTCGTCAGAGGCGGCGGGGGCCGCGTCCTGTGGAGAACGAGGCCCGATCACGGGGACGTTGTTCTTTCGCCGTCGAATGTCGTCCATCTTCGCCTGGTCATCCGGCGACACGCGGGACCAGATGTACCGATCCACCGCCGTGAGGTAGTCGTCGTCGGCGATCGGCGCGCGCAACAGCTCGGGTGAGAGGTTGAATCCACCGACCAACAGGGCCGCGAAGGGAACTAGGGCCGCAGCGGTCTCGTCGATGAGTTCGGGGATCTGCTTGAACTGCGCGGGAGACAGTGCGCCTTCCGCGAGGTGCCAACCGGCTTCCCGGTTGATCTCGATCAAGCCGTACAGCGAACACAGCAGGCTCAGAGCATCGCCGACACGCTCGTCCCGCGCGTTCATCGCGGCGGCGATGAACTGTTCCATCGCGATGCGCACGCCACGGCTACGGGCCATCGCCACCGCGGTGGTGATGTTGTCGTTCCACAGCGACGTGAAGGGATCTTCTCCCTGATACGTGGTCAATCCCCGCATGTTCTTGCGGAAGGTTTCCCGCAGGTGTGTCTCGCGGTATCGCATCAATTCCAGCTGCAGCGAGCAGTCCGCCATGTCGCCTTCGGTGGTCACCGGCGGCTGTGGCAGAGGGCTCCTGGGCGTCTGCCACAGCAGCTCCAACGCGGTGGTGGCGATCCTGGGCAGTGCGTCGCCTTCCGCCGTCACGACCCCCTGTGCCATACCGACGTAGTCGGCGATCCGGTTCACCGAGAACACGCCTTGGGCGCCGATTCGTTCACGGCAGGTATGGATGACCTCGGACATCTCCCAGCTCGTCAGTGCTTTGACGATGTTGACAAGGGAGGTCACTTCTCCGGCGTCCGCACCACGGGTTTCGGCGAAGCGCCGTTTGGTGTGGTTCACCAGGAAGGTCATCGCGTAGACCTTCGCCAGCGCGCCGAGCACCGCGACCTGATGCGTGCGGTATCCCATGATCGGCATCTCGCGACCGTGTCCCGGTGCGGCCGTCTGACGGTTGAGCGAATACGTGACGCTGATGTAGGTACTCGCCCGTCCGGCCGCGACGATGGACGCGGCGAGGCTGACGCGACCGGGATTGACCCTGTCCAGCGCCTCAGTCAAGCGCTTGCGGCGGCTGCGGATGGCACTGTGGAAGGTGCCGTCGAGGTCCAAGCGTCCCATCTTCCCGGACAACAGGTTCCGGTGCGGCAGCCGGACGTGATCGAACCAGGTCGTCCCGTTGTCGAGGGAGAGACCGGGATTCTCCGGGCAGGGTGCGGCGTGCACCCCAGGCAGCAGTCCTTTGTGGTCACTGAGGGGAACGATGAAGGGAAGGATGCCGTGGTCCGTCCCACCGACCTTCAGCCGAGCCATGACGATGGCGATCTTGGGGATGTCGCGGATCCCCGTATACGGCATGAACTTCTGTGCTCCGGCATGAGGGGTGTTGAGGACGAACTCTTCGGCTACGGGGTCGTATACCGCCTCCGTGGCGAGGTTCGCGACGTTGTTGCCGTAACCGAGCTCCGTGACCATCAGCATGCCTACCGAGGACATGGTGCCGAGTTCTTCGATGTAGTCATCGAGATCCGTGCGACCTTCACCGTGTTGCAGGATCGCGCCGAGGCACAGGTTGTAATGACTGTTCAGAAGAGCGGTCGTCGTGGTGTCCAACAGGCTGGACCACTCGGTCACCGCGAACATCCGCATCGGATCGGCGACCAGATCGACCGCGGAACCCAGACCGCGTTGCATGCGGAACGTCCTGTCGTAGGACAAGCGCCCGGCTTCGTGCTTGTTCAGGTTCTCCCTGGGATCGAAAACCGGGTCCTTCAGCACATCACGCAGGTCGCTGTGAATTCTTTCGAACTCGCCGTCGTAGACGATCCGGGCCAGGTCTTCCAGGCAAGGGTCGGAGGGCGTGGCCTTCGGCGTCAGTGCAGGCATACGGATTCCTTATCAAGAGGCCAGGACGAGTACGGCGTTCGCCCCGCCGAACCCGAATGAATTGCTCACGGCGACCTGGTACGCGCCATCGCGGGGCGAGCCGACCAGGTCGAGATCGATCTTCGGGTCCGGTGTGACCAGATTGGCGGTGGGGGGCACCACGCCGTGTTCGAGCGCCAGGACCGAGTAAATGGCCTCGATCGCTCCGGCCGCGCCCAAGGTGTGACCGATGGCCCCTTTTGTCGAGCTCACCGCCGGCCTGGTTCCGAAGACCCGCTTGATCGTCGACGCCTCCACCAAGTCGTTGAGTCGTGTCGACGTGCCGTGGGCGTTGATGTACTGCAC
The DNA here is from genome assembly GCF_000342005.1 of Amycolatopsis decaplanina DSM 44594. Taxonomy (GTDB): domain Bacteria; phylum Actinomycetota; class Actinomycetes; order Mycobacteriales; family Pseudonocardiaceae; genus Amycolatopsis; species Amycolatopsis decaplanina. The sequence goes on along the minus strand of NZ_AOHO01000068.1, from coordinate 18,746 downwards.
GTCCGCGGTGGCCATGTCGGCGTCCGCGAGCGCCGCGCGGATCGCCCGCTCGGCGCCTCCCCCCTGGGGATCCGGCGCGGTGACGTGATGTGCGTCCGCCGACGCCCCGTATCCGACGACCCTTCCCCGTACACGCGCTCCGCGAGCGCGGGCATGGTCTTCGGTCTCGAGCACGACCATGCCCGCGCCCTCCGCGATGACGAACCCGTCACGATCGGCGTCGAAAGGACGGGAGGCGGTGCGAGGATCCGATCGCCTCGTCGACAGAGCGTTCATCTTCGCGAACGCCGCCACCGTCATGGGCGTGACACCCGCGTCGACACCTCCCGCGACGACCACGTCGACCGCGCCGGACCGCAGGAGGTCCCTCGCCACGCCGATCGCCGTCGCACCGGAAGCGCAGGCGGTCGACACGGTCAGGTTGGGACCGCGGGCACCGAGCTCGATCGCGAGCTGGCCCGCTGCCATGTTGATCAGGAACATCGGCAGTGCCAACGCGGATATCTTGCCCGCACCTTTTTCCTGCATGACCGAATGCTGCGATTCGAGTGTCGCCATCCCGCCCAAACCCGTTCCGACAACGACGCCCACGCGAGCGTCGTCCCAGCCATCGGCCGACAGTCCTGCGTCTTCGATCGCTTGTCGAGCAGCCGCGATGGACAGCATCTGTACGCGGTCCATGCGCCATGATTGTTTCGGTCCGACCACGGCGACAGGGTCGAAACCAGGCACCCGGCACGAGAAATCGACAGGCAGGTCCGCCAATTCCGGGTCGATCGCCGCGACCGACTCACCCTTCAGTACGTAGTTCCAGCTTTCGCTCACGCCGATACCGGCAGGGGTCACGAGGCCGATGCCGGTCACCGCCGCCGCGAAAGGTGGAGTCATACACTCGCCACCCGCGCCTCGATCAGGTCGATCAGCTCGCCGAGGTTCTCAAGCGTGATGAATTTTTCGGCATCGAGTTCGAAGCCGAACCTCTCGGAAAGAACCTCGCTGAACTCGACCTGTGCCAGTGAGTCCAGATCCATCTCGTCAAAGGTCGCCTCCCGAGAAACAGCCTTGGGTTCGACACCGAAAGCCTTGGTCAGCATTGCTTCGACGCGCTCGTAAACCGTCATGGCGATCTCCTTGGTGATTTCTCTTGCGTTACTTGATTCTCTTTTCAGAACCGGTTCACAGAGGAGCTTCGACCCGAAGGTCCGGCCACACCACCGTGGTCCCTCCCCAGGAAAGACCCGCGCCGAAGGCGCTCAGCAGGACACGGTCCCCGGAATGGAGTTCACCCTGCGAAGCGGCAGCGGTGAGGGCGAGCGGGATGGAGGCGGCCAGGGTGTTTCCCACTCGATCGATATTGACGAAGAGCCGTTCTTCCGGAACCGCGAGGCGCTTGGCGACCGCGGTCAGGATGCGCAGGTTGGCTTGGTGGCCCACGAAGAGATCCACCGTGCTCACGGGCCAACCGGCAAGCTCCAGGGCCGAACGTGAAGCCTCCGTCATACGTGCGACAGCGTGCTGAAAGAGACTCCTGCCCGCCATCTGCAGATACCAGGAGGAGGTGTCCAACTCGCGCCCGAGGCCGCTCGCCGACCTCTGGCGAGATCCCCCTGAAGGGATGTAGAGCAGGTCCGCGAGAGACCCATCGGTGCCGAGGGACACCGGTCCGATCGCACCCGGCTCATCCGCGGTTCCCGCGCGCAAAACCACAGCGCCGGCACCGTCACCGAAAATCACAGCCGTACCACGGTCCTCCGGATCAACGAGCGTGGAGAACGCTTCAGCGCCGATCAACAGGACGGATTCCGCGATCCCCGAGGCGATGAGCCCCTGACACGTGCCGAGACCGAACAGGAACCCACTGCACGCGGACGTCAGGTCGAAAGCCGGCACAACCCCCAGATCAAGGCGATGAGCCACTTCGGGAGCACCTGCGGGGCAGATCCGATCCGGTGACGTGGTCGCGAGGACCACTGCGTCGACCGCGGCCACACCGGCGGACTTCAAGGCCCTTTGCCCTGCCTCCACCGCGAGGTCGACAGTGGACTCACCAGCGCTGACCACGCGCCGCTCCTCGATTCCGGTGCGTGAGGTGATCCACTCAGGGGAGGTGTCCAGGCGCGTCGAGAAATCAGCGTTCGTGACCGTTTTCGACGGCACGCACGCGCCAGCGCCGGCAAGTACGGCCGCAGGAACGCCGTTCCGGATCCGAACTGTCATCGAACGTCCTCGGTTCTTGTGTCGCATCCGCGCGCAAGCAAGACGAGCGTCGTGGGAAAGGGATCCCGGAGAACATCGCGCAGCCCCAGTTCGTGGATCAAGTAATCACCGGCTGTGACTTTGTTCACTCCGTCAGGTTAGGCACCTCGACGGCCGCCGGAGCCCATCATTGTCCTTTGAGGGCAGTCAACGTGGCAGTAATTCCCTGGTTCCGGCTCGGTGGGGTGCCGGAGTCCTACCGTTGACAAACTTGTGCCCGCAGGAGCGGTGACCGGGCTCTTGACCAGGGAGAGGAGCGCTCACGGGACGACGCGGCAGCGATGCGATCTTCGCGGCGTGTCCCGTCCATGACCTTGGACTCGTGTTCAGGGAGGCCTCGGGCGGGGACCACCGGCCCTCCAGAGCCGAAAGGGAGGGCTTTCCCTCACGGGGGTGGCGGCGGGGCATGGCGCAAGAGGCGATTCTGTCCGACATGTTGCCCGAAGTTCCCCTGCGCGGCCTTTATCCCGTGTTTCTGCTCGAAGATCAGCCCATCTTTGAATGAAGATTTCGTTGAGGCCTTTTTGGTGTGCTCAAGTCCCGGACTTGGGTGCCGGGACGGGTGATGGACGAGAAAGGGAGTCGGAACGTGGGCCAAAACGTCATCATGGTCACGCAGACGCCTGGGCACGGTTACCGGCGCATCGGTGACGCGGTGGCCGGTGCGCCCGAAGGCGCTCTGATCGTGGTGGCTCCCGGCCGGTACAGCGAGAACCTCGTGTTGTCCAGGCCGGTGACCATCACCGCCGAGGACGGGATCGGGACGGTGACGGTCCTGACCGGTTCGGGGGTCGCGGTCTCGGTGGCCACGTCGTCCGCCGCCTTGTCCGGTATCTCGGTCGTGTCCACCGACAAGGACAATCCCGCCGTTTTCGTGGCGCAGGGACAGTTGAGCCTCACGGAGTGTTCCTTGGAGGGGACAGGGTGGTCTTCGGTCTTCGCGTCCGGCGACGGCAAGGTCCTGATGCGTGATTGCGAGGTCCGCAACGGTGTCGGGGCCGGCGTCGTGGTCACCGCCACCGACGGGGGAGTGCTCGAGTCCTGCCGGTTCACCGACTTGGGGACCTCCGCGGTGGTCGTGGCCGACGAAGGCGCGCTGATGATGCGTTCCTGCACGGTCGACAAGGCCGCGGGCAACGGCATCTGCCTCAACGGCCGCGGTGCGCTGACCGTCGAGGACACGACCATCACCGGCACGGGCAAGCCCGCGGTCGCCGTCGAGCAGCAAGCGGCGATGAAGGCCAGGCGCTTGTCCGTGTCCGCCGGAGACGGGATCGGGTTCTATCTGGCCAGTACCGGCAACGTCGTCCTCGACGACTGCTCTGTCGAGCGCGTCGGCGCCGAGGGCATCTTCGTGGGCGAGGGTTGCAAGCCGGAACTGCGAGGCTGCCGGGTCCGGGCCACCGGCTTCCGGGGTGTGCATTTCGCCGCCCGCTCGGGCGGCAAGTTCACCAACTGCGAGGTCGCGGAGGTGGACGGGATCGGAGTCCACGTGACCGAGCGGTCCACGCCGGAGTTCGAACAGCTCTCGGTCGCCGGGAGCAAACGCTCCGGCGTTCGGGTGTCCGAAGCAGCCGATCCGTTCTTCCGCCGATTGCGTGTGTTCGGCTCGGACGGCGCCGGCATCGAGGTCGACGAGGGCGGCCGGGGAACGATGGAGAATGTCGAGATCGAGGGCGGTGAAGTGGGGCTGCGCGTCCTCGGCGGCTCTCGGATGACGGCGAGCGGACTGAGCGTGCGGAACACCAGGGCCGCCGGGGTCGAGGTTGTCGACGCCGCGCTGGCGCTGGCGGACAGCGCCATCACCGGGTCGGGTGGGGACGGCATCCACGCCGGCGCCGGCGCCAACCTGTCGGTCGCCCGTAGCCGCGTACACAGCAGCGGTGGTATGGGCTGCGAGTTCGCCGAAGGCGCGTCGGGCAGCGTCTCCGATTCCGAGTTCTCCGGCGGCAGGGCCGATGGCATCCGGCTCGAGACGAGGGAGGCCGTGCGGGTCTCGTCGTGCACAGTGCGGGACAACCACGGCAGCGGGGTGCGGCAGACCCGGCCCGGCACTTCGATTGAAGTGATCGACCTGATCACCAGTGGAAACCTTCGGCCTGACGCTTTCGGGACGTCCGCCTCGGCTGGGGCGGCGAGCCCCGCTCCCGCCGCCGCGGCGCCCGCCCGTCCCGCGGCCGCCAAAGATCCCTTGGTGGAATTGCAGGCACTCGTCGGGTTGGACGGGGTCAAGCGCGAAGTCACGTCCCTGATCAACCTCAACAAGATGGCCAAGCGGCGGCAGGACGCTGGGCTGTCGGCTCCGCCGATGGCCCGCCACCTGGTGTTCGCGGGTGCGCCGGGTACCGGCAAGACCACGGTCGCGCGCCTCTACGGGCAGGTACTCGCTCAGCTCGGTGTACTGCGCGAGGGGCATCTGGTCGAGGTGGCCAGGGCCGACCTGGTCGCGCAGATCATCGGCGGCACGGCGATCAAGACCACGGAAGCCTTCACCACCGCACTCGGGGGTGTCCTGTTCATCGACGAGGCGTACACCCTGAGCTCAGGTTCGGGAGGCAACGGGCCGGACTTCGGTCGTGAGGCCATCGACACGCTGGTCAAACTGATGGAAGACCACCGCGACGACGTCGTCGTGATCGCCGCCGGCTACTCGAACGAGATGGCGAAATTCCTCGAATCCAACCCCGGTATGGAGTCGAGGTTCAGCCGCACGATCGAGTTCGCCAACTACACGGCGGACGAACTCGTCACCATCGTCCGGACCCAGTGCGCCAAACACGACTACCGCCTCGACGAAAAGGCGGCTGACGACCTGCTCGACTACTTCGAAGCGATTCCGAAGGACGGCACCTTCGGCAACGGCCGCACGGCGCGGCGGGTGTTCGAGCGAATGACCGACAGGCAGGCATCCCGTCTCGCGGAGACCCAAGAGGTGACCGCGGCCGACCTCACGCTGCTGACGGCGGACGACCTGGAAATCGGTGTGCGATGACAAGCACGCTCGAGGGATCGGTTTCGTCCATTCGCACTGCCCGAGCAGGAGGCAAGATGAACCGCGACACCGTGGATCAAGGCGCCGGTGACTTCCTCGTCGAACGGCGCGGTGCCCACGTGCTGATCCGCCGGATCGGTGAAGCCGACGCTCAAGCCGGCCCCATCGGCTGGCCGGAACCCGTCGACGGTCACGTTTTCGTCCTGGTTTCGCCAGGCGCGGCGAAAGACGGCTCGCTCATCACCGCGTTGCCCGCCCTGTTGCACCGATCCGTGGTGGCGAAAGACGTCGAAGCCGTGCGGATCGCCTTGCCGGGACTCGGCCGGGATCCCTTCGTCCCGCAGGCCTTGGCCGACGCGCTCGACATCGAGATCTTCGCCCCGGACGGCGCCTTCATCGCCGAACCGGGGGCACTCCTTTACGCGGGCCACGGGACCGGCGGCACCGGATGGCTGCGGTTCCGGCCGGGAGCGCCCGCTTGCCCCGGTGGACGCCGGTATCCGGTACCCGCTTGGGAAACGGCGATTCCGGCCACTCCGTTCGGCGTGCCGGGCGCGATCGTCGAACCGGTGCCGGCCGGTCTGCTCGTACGGCGTCCGGACGCAAGTTCGCCGGCTCTCGGCGACGTGGCCTTTTCGGTGCCCGCCGATTCGTCCGTCGCCAAGATCGTCGTCGGAGGGGAAGGTGCCGCACCGGCCGCCGGGCTCGTGTCCATAGTGGTCGGCCGCCTCTCGCTCGTACCGACGAGGTTGGTCCCGCTGTCCACGACGACCAGTACCCACGCCTGGCTGAGCGAGTTCGCGAAGTCGCTCAGCCGGGACGTCGTCGTCGAAATCCCACCTACGGATGTGAAGAAGCGCTATCGGCCGTTCGTGGCGAAACTGCTGCAGCGCGCGGACGGAGGCCAGAAGGTACTCGAAGCCGTTGTCCCGCCCCGGGGATGGCAGCGGCGCGACGCCTTCGGATATCGGCGTGGGCAGGTCATGGCCGACGTCGTCCCGTCAGGGCTCGTGCTGCGGACCGGAGCCGGTGCTTCCGTGGCCTCGGCGGCGCCGTTCGACCCCGAGGGGTGGACGCTGTACCTCGGAACGGCCGGTGACCCGATCGGGCCGGAGCTGCTTTCCGGCGCGGAGGCGCTGCTCGGCGAACTCGCCCCGGAAACCCGCAAGGTCGCCCGTCTCGAGTTGCTGGGCTTGCTCGACGACAAGACACGGAACCTGATTGATCGCACGCCGGCCATCGCCACCCGGGCGGGTCCCCCTGCCGGAACCAAACGGGCCGAACCGGTTCAGCGCCAGGAGGAGCAAGTCAGGCCCTCCGCTCCGGTGGCGGCGCCCCAGGCAGCCGAGGGTGAAGCGGTTCGCCCGGTCGCCGAGGCGCCGAGTCCGCAGGGCGCGCCCGTCATGCCGGCCGCGCTGATGGTGTCTTCGGCGCCGGTGCCGACGATGTCCGGCTCGACGCCGACCGCCACCGCGCACGAGGCGGTCGCGGGAGTTCCGCAGGTGCCACCGGCTCCTGCAGTCCCGATGTCCGTTACGCGGCAAGAAATACCGGCCGAGACGGAGCAGAAAGAACTCCCCGAAGCCGCGAGCGTCGCCGCCGCGCGCTCGGAGGACTCCGCTCCGGCTCCCATGCCGGTGGTGGAGGAGACCCGCACGGAGGTCTTGGCTCACGCCGCCGTCGGCGCGCGAGAGCCGGTCGCACCGTCCGAGTCCCGGGTGGTGCCGGGGACCGCGCTCGTCGTCGCCGACCGCGCCAGTACGGCGGCCGAGCAAACTCGTTTCACTGCCGCGGCAGGGGACGAGTACGGCGAAGCGCTCGCCACGGTGAACGCCGCTCTGGCGACCTGGCCGTCCATGCGTGGCCAGACTGATTCCGGAGTCAAGGCCGACTACGTCGCGGTCTGCCTCTACCTGGGCCGTGGCCGCGGCGGTTTCGGAGACCTGAACACCGCCGTGCGCGGCGGAGTCGCGGGGGAGATCGACGGACAGGTCAGCTGTCTCGCCTCGGGGCTGCGGCGGCTGCCCACCCACCGGCGTGCGGTGCTCCGCCAGAGCAAGGACGCACAGGGGCTCGAAGGCACGATCGCACCGGGATCGATCTTGACCGAGCCGGGATTCCTCGTCGGCAGCATGGATCTCGACGTGACCGTTCCGGACGCGGATCTCGATGTCCTCATCTGGCCCGCGTCCGCGCGCCGGACGTCGGAGCTGCTGATCGGTCAGCCGGTGAACGAGGTCGTTTTCTTCGCGGGAGCGCGGTTCAAGGCTTTGGCCCTCCGGGCGACCGAGCCGGTCGACGGCGAGCCGGGCGACGAGCCGACCGCGCCCCGGGTGGCGGCACTGTTCCGGGAACTCGCGCCGGACGAAACCGTTGCGGCTTCCGGTGAACTGGACGAACACGATCTGGCCGTGCTGGCGAAGCTCGACCGGGCGCTCGAGCGGAGGCGTCGCGGTGCGTTGCGGTTGATCGAGGAACCCGGCCTGAGGGGCCGTATGACGAGTTCCCTCTACGAGTGGCACGAGGATGTGTCGTCATCGCCCGCCAAGGGGCAGACAGTCACGCTGGCTTCATAACAGGTCCGGCTAAAATTTGTTCGCGACGCGACGTTGCTTTTTCGAAAGGATGAGGACGATGGCGGAAGAGTTTCGTCTGGACACCACGGGAATGCGGGAGATGGTGGCCAGGCTTCGTTCCGGTAACGCCGATTTCGCGGCCGCGGTGTCGGCGTTGAACCAGACTTTGAACAGGTATGATGGGTGCTGGGGTGATGACAAGGCCGGAAGGAAGTTCGCCGAGGGGTATGTGAAGAACGCGAATGATGTCCGGGAAGGACTGGGTGAGCTGTCCAACGGAGTGGTCGACCTGTCCGACGGGGTGACCACGACGGTGACTGATTTCGGCGATCTGGATGAGGCGAACGCGAAGACCTTCGATCACCGGTTGGCCGAGGCTTTGCAGCAGCAGAAGGATTCCAAGGATTAGTAGTGCGGTAGGTGTGGGTTTGTGTTCTGTGGTGCCGTGACTTTTCTGCGAAAGGGGGTGGGTGGTGTTCGAGTCTGGTGATGGTCCTACGAAGCCGCCTAAGGCCCTGCAGAATTTTTTGAAGGTCATGGTGGGGATGGAGTGGCCTGAGGGCAATGTCCGGAGTATGCGGGCGATGTCGCAGGCGTGGGCGGATTTTGTTCCGGTGGCGGAGGATTTCGCGGCGGATGTGCGGGCGCGGGCGGCTGAGCTGGATCGGTCGATGGATGGTGAGTACGCGGAGGCGATGGCGGAGTATTTGCGGGGGACTGTCGCGAAGGCTTTGGGGCAGTTGGCGTCGTATTCGAGGGATTTGTCGAAAACGACGAGGACGGCCGCGGCGAATGTGGAGAAGGCTCAGATTCTGTTGATCGCGGCCGCGGTGTTCGCGGTGGCGCAGATCGCGTTTCTGGCTGCTTCGTTGATCTTTTCGTGGATGATCCCGGCGGTGAAGGCCGCGACGCAGTTGACGATGCGGATGATCGTTCAGCAGTTGCTGGCGAAGTTGTCGACGTTGGGGTTGGAGAAGTTGTCGTGGGAGGGGTTGAAGCAGGCTCTGGTGCGGATCGCGCCGTTCGCGCAGCAGGCGGCGATCGATGTGGGGGTGTCCGCGGCGGTGGGTGCGGGGTTGATGACGTCGATCGATTACTTCACCCAGCTGGGGCAAATGAACAACCATCAGCGGGATGAGATCGATGGCAAGGCGGTGTGGCAGGCGACGGTGGGCGGCGCGATCGGTGGTGCGGCGTCGGGGGTGATGACGGGTGGAGCGCGGGTTTTCGTGTATTCGGCCCAGTCGGCGGCGCGGGATCTGGGGAAGAAGATCCCGCGGGGGATGGTGATCTGGGGGCAGCTGGGGTATGCGGGTGGTCAGGTGGCGTCGGTGTTGTGGAGTACGCCGATCATCAACGCGGTGCTGAACAATCCGGAGGCGTTCTGGGGTGGGGCGTTGGGGGCGTTGTCGGGGTTCGGCCGGCCGCGAATGCCGGATGGGGCGGGTGGCGAGGGTGGGATGCGGGTCGATGTCGACAATCTCGATCTGGATTTGCCGGACGCGCCGGAGAAGCCTGCCCCCAGTGGGTTGGACAAGCCGGGGGAGGGGAGTCCGGCGACGTCGCGGCCGCCGTCCTATGTGGAGGTTGACGAGTCGGCGCCGCCGCCGTATCCGGAGGAGAGCGGGGTTGCGGGTGCGGGTGAGAAGAGAGGTGATCAGCCGAAGCTGGTGATCCCGCACGGGGCGGGTGAGGTGGCGGTCCCGGTCGTTCCGGTCACCGAGTCGCTGGGTGGGCCGAGTGAGAGCACGGGAACCGTTGGCGCGCCAGGACCGGTCACCGGGACCGGCAACACGCAGACTTCGGGAACCCAGACCGGGAACACGCAGATTTCGGAAACCCAGGCGATGACCGATGGGCGGGCCGGTGTCGTGCAACAGCCGGTCACCGGCAGCGGCGGCAGCCCGGTCGGCCAGCTGTTCACCACCAGCCCCACCACTACCGCCCCGCTTGCCGGTGACACGGCCGGTGGGGTGGTTTCGTCGGGGCAGCCGGTGACTGGCACGGTGGGCAGTCCGGCTTCCTCGACCACCGGTGGCCCGATGTCTTCCAGTTCGGCGCAGCCGGCGACGGGGACGACCGGTGGCCAGGTGTCGGGAACCGGCACGGCGCAACCGGCCGCGGGTACGGGCAACGGTCAGGTGTCGGCGGGTGGCGATGCTCGCCCGGCCACCACCGGCGGCCAGCAGGTGTCCACAGCGGCGCAGCCCGCGCCGGAGGCGGCAGGCAAACCGACGTCGAACACGAACGGACAATCGGTCACCGCCGGTGCCCAGGCCCCGGCCACTACCGCGACGCCCTCCCAGCCTTCGTCGGTTCAGCCGCCCGCTACTACTGCAGGCGGTCCGGCGCAGCCGGGCACAGGAACGTCGGGTCAGCCGAGTGCGGGCACGTCCGGTGGACCCGTGCAGCAGGGCACCGGGACATCGGCGCAGCCGACTACGGGTACGCAGGGTCCGGTGGGTGCGGGCGAGAAGGCCACCGTGGGCCAGCCTGCGACGAGCCAGCCATCCGCCACCACCGCCGGCGGTCCGGCACAGCCGGTTACCGGGGCACAGAACCAGGCGGGCCAGCCTGCGGCGAGCCAGCCGCCCGCGACCACGGCCGGTGGGCAGGCACAACCGGGAACGGGAACCGCCGGTCAGCCTGGCGCGGGCGAGAACGGACGCCCCGCCGCGGCCGGGCAGTCCGCGCCGAACCAGGCGCCCGCGACTACGGCCGGTGGCCCGGCGCAGCCGGGCACTGCGAAGGCCGGGGAGACCGGTTCTTCCGAGGGACAACCGCAGGTGGGGCGCCCGGCCGAGGGCACGAACCAGCCGTCCGCGCCGAAGGCCGATGCCCAGGCCCAGCCGGGTGCACCGAAGGCCGAGGGTTCGCCGCAACCGACGGCACCGAAGGCCGATGCCCAGGCCCAGCCGGGCACACCGAAGGCCGAGGACACCGACGCTCTCAAGGGCCAGCCCACAGCGGACCGCCCGGCTTCCGACAAGGTGGACGATCGCGTGCGGCCCGATCCCGGTCAGCCCGTCGTGGTCGACCACGGCCGGCCGTCGGCTGCCTCCGGTCAGCCGGCGTCGGGTCAGCCCGCGTCGGGTCAGCCGGGGTCAGGTCAGGCCGGTCGTGCGGATGCCGCCCAGGTGGCCCGTCCGGACGTGCCTGGAGCGGACCGGACGGCGGGGCGTGATGCCGACGGCCGGAGCGGGTCGGCGGCACAGCAGTTCCTGCGTGGCGAGCCTTCTGCAGGTGGGAGTCAGCCCGCCCGGACAGAGGCCGGTCCCGCGGCGCAGCCGCCGAAGGGTGGCGGCGATGGGCCGCAGCCCACCCGGACGGAGACGGCGCCCCCGGCGAAGGGTGATGGGCCGCAGCCGGGGAGGTCGTCGGGTGAGAATGTCCGGTCCGGTGCGGAATCGGTCGCGGATCGGCGCGGGTTGCGGGCGCCGGGTGAGCTGCCGCATGTGGTGAGCGCGCCGGAGAGCAGGCCCGGTGGTAAGTCCGGTGACGACCGGCCGCGTCCGGAGTCAAGCGTGGACCTCGGGGACGCGCAAGCGGCGCTTGTGGCGGCACAGCTGGGATCGGCGCGGCCGGAGCAGTTGAGCAGGTCCACTCAGGACGGACGTCCGGACGGTCCGGTGACGGAGTTCGTGACAGCCGCGGACTGGGGCGCGGTGCGGGAGTCGGTTCCGCCGACGCGGCATCGTGGCGAGCAGCGGGACCTCTCGACGTCGTCGGACAAAGAGGCCGGGATTTCGCAGCTGCGGTTCGATATGCGGCGGGGCGAGGTGGCGCCGGGCCAATGGGTGCGGGAGCTGTCGGTGCCGGTGGAGCTGGTGTCGAAGCCGGGTGGGGTGGACGCGGGTGTGCGCCGGGCCTTGGCACGCGACATGCAGCGGGTGCTGGACGAGCGGGTCAACGGCCGGTATCGGTTGCCTGGCGGGGATCAGCTGCATGTGGTGCTCGACGCGCGGACGTCGGAGGCGCCACCTCGTGCGGGATGGGAGCGGGACGGGTCGCGGCCGGTACCGGTCGAGGTGGGCACCAGGGCGGAGCGTGGGCAGCTGTCGTGGCGGGCCGGGGACACCGACGCGGCGGTGGGGAAACTGTTGCGGTTCGTCGGGGTGGAGGAGCGGACGTCGGAGCCTGCGAGGCTCGGCGGTGCGGCAGAGGGGCGGAGCACTCGCCTGGACGCGACGGATCTCGCGAGGATCGAGGACGCGCTCCGGGACACCGCGGGCGACGCACGGGAGATGCCGCCGCAGCCGGACCCGACCCGGCCGACCGTGGTGGCAGGTCCGGCGGGAACGGTGGTGTGGTCGGAGCGGTTGTCGGGGTTGGGGACGTCTTGGGTGCGGGGTGAGGACGGCTGGTACGGGGCAGAGGGTGCGGGGGTGGTCCAGAGCGGTGATGGACCGGTGGTGGTGCCGAAGGGTGCGCGGGCGGTGTTCGACGCGGGTGGTGAGGCTCGGTTTGTGGAGCTGGGGGAAGGGATCAGTGTCGACCGGGGTCTTGACGGCCAGTGGTCGCCGCCGCGTTCGCGGGCCGGGGAGGTCCGGGCGCAGAAGATGACCGAGGCCGAAGTTCTCGAGGCCGGTGTGATGACCCTCGCCGACGGGTCGAGGGTGATGTTGCCGCCGGAGAGCGAGCGCGTGATCGATCACCATGGCGGCGCGGAGAAGGTGGTGGCGTACCGGCAATTGAAGGACGCCGAGGGTAACTGGCTGAGCAAGCCGCGGGTGTTCGTTCCGGATGGTGACGGTGGATGGGTGCAGCACACGACGGACGCGGTGGCGTACGAGGGCTGGCTGGCGAGCGCGAACAAGGCGTCGGAGGCGGCGCGGACATTGTGGGACATCGCGGCTCGGTCTGGGCCGGAGGTTCCACGGCACCGCCGGCTGACCGAATTGTCGGAGGCGGAGCTGAAGGAGCTGTATGGGCGGGGGCCGGAGGCGGACGCGTTCGCGGCGGTGTTCGAGCTGATCCGGCGGAACAAGGGGATCGCGTTGCGGTGGACGCAGGTGTCGGCGGTGCACACTTTCGGTGAGGGCCGGGTGGTGAACATGGCCGCGGGGGAGGGGAAGTCCTGGCTGTTCTTCGCCCATGCGGCGGTGAACGCGATGCGGCCGGGGGTGGACGGGGTGCAGGTGACCACGACCCGGGGAATTCTGGCGGACCGGGAGTTGCCGGTTTACGTGGACTTGCTGCAGCGGCTGGGGGTGGATGTGCACCGGCTGAACCAGGACGATCCGCCGCCGGGGCCGCGGGAGGGCCGGCCCACGGTGTATCTGGGTACCGCGGAGGATGTCGGGTTCACCTATCTGCGGCACGACACGTTGCCGGGGCAGCAGGCGAAGGACGATCCGGTGCTGTTGACGGTGAGTATCGACGAAATCGACGAGGCGCTGGTGTATTCGAACGCGCAATACATTCTGAGCGAGGGGGTGCAGGGCGTGGCGTCGCCGGAGGTGCTGGAACAGGTGCGGACGGCGCATGATCTGGTGCGGGACGCGATGGGCAGTGGCTGGTTGACCGAGGCCGATTTCGGGCGCCGGGACGGGCAGGCGGGTGGCCAGGCCCGGCTGACGGGCCCTGGCCAGGAGAAGGTGGAACTGCTGCTGGGGCGGACGTTGTCGGATGACGAAGTGACCCGGGTGAACATGGCCGCCGCCGCTCGCTGGGAATACAAGGAGAACGTGCACTACGTAGTGCACGACGGCAAGATCTTCATCATCGACCAGACGACACACAACGTGATGTTCAACCCGGCGACGAGTTCGGAGAGCCGGTGGAACGGTGGACTGGCTCAGGCCGTGGAGTTCAAGCACGGTCTGGAGATCCGCAGTGATTCCGCGGGGAACAAGGTCGTGACGGCGCACGAGTTGCTGGGGAAGAAGGAGTACGGGCAGAAGACGGGGGCGTCGGGGACGGCGAACGGGCACGGGGCGAAGTTCGCCGAGCAGGGGATGTCGTCGCAGGTGCAGGATGTTTCGCGGTATTACGAGCCGCGGTTGAAGATCGCCGATGACGTGGTCGCTGCCGACGAGGCCACGAAGCTGCGGCAGCTGGCTGAGGACGTCCACGCGATGCAGGGCCCCGAGGGCACCCGCCAACCGCAGCTGATCCTCGCGACCCGTAACGATCAAGTGGCGATGGTGTCGGACATGCTGACCGAGCTCGGTGTGACCCACGAGGCGATCGACGCGAAATGGCAGCTGGAGAAGGACGTCGATTTCGACGACGAGTTCAAGCGGGTCATCGACGCCGCCGGCGCGCAGGGCAAGGTCCTGGTGATCAACATGCAGGGCGCCCGCGGGGTCGACATCACCACCACGAAAGAAGCCAAAGACGCCGGGGATCTGGTGGTGCGGATCACCGCGCACTCGGAGATCTCCCGCGACATCGACATCCAGGCCCAGAACCGGGCCGGTCGCTCCGGCGGCGGCGGTGAAGTTGTGTACTACTCCTCACCCAAGGACGAGTTGTTCCAGCTGTCACAGAACCCCGACGTGCAGCTGGCGATCACCCACTACACCGACGCTGTCACCTCTGGGGACGCGCTTGCCATCACCGCCGCCCAGCAGGGTCTGCGCGATCTGGTCGGAGGAATCCAGGCCAATTCCGGGCATCCCACCATCGACCAGCACACCGCCCAGCCCAATGCCCCGCCCACCAGCCCGGGAAACCGCCCCACGACATTGGGCGACGAACCCGAAACCCCGCCGCCTGACGAACACCAGACCGACCCGGGCTTGGTCGAGGCGCTCACCGCCGCGCAGCGGACCTTCAACGACCAAATCGGCACGTGGCGCGCCGCCCACCCCGATCTGGTCATACCCGCCTCGGTCACCGCCCGGCTCAACGAGGACTTCCTCACCGATTTCTACGCCGACTACACGATCCCGACAGGTAGCGCAGGGCACGACTGGCGAACCTTGCTCGACCACACCGCCGCGGGCCTGCACGACACCTTCGACCAGGAAGCCACCACTCGCACCGACCCGACACCAACCCAGACGAAGCCGACCCAGACGAAGCCGACCCAGACGAAGCTGTCGTGGTCGATTCCGACGGACCGCGAGGAAGCGCTGGAGTGGGTGGCCAAAGGCGGTGACCTGCCCCAGCGGGTGTTCGGGAAGAGGCCTGCGCGGGATGTTGAGCCTTATATCGAGCAGGCCACGAGGATTGTGTCCCGCTATCACCGGGTGCCCGTCTGGATCGAAAACCCGGCCCCCGAACAAGCGGACGCTGTCAGGGAGAACATCGAGGTCAAATACCTCGTCGCGGGATACCTCGCCAACGGACTGTCCGAACAGGACGCCGAGAAGCTGTCCGAGGAACTCTCCCTCGCACTCGGCACGTCGCGGACCTCCCCGCACAACACACCCGCCACGCGGGGCGGGGCGCAGGACGATCAGGCCGCCCTGCCGGTGACAGGTGAGTCCTCCTCGGGTGACGGTGCGGCGCGTGTCAGCGGTCCGGACTCCGCTTCTGGTGTTCCGCGGGAGGTGGTGGGGTGGCGACCTGCGATGGATGAGTCGGAGCCGCAGACGTTGAGGGAATTTCTGGTGCGGCGTGCGATCGAGCAGTGGTGGAGGACCGAGACGCCTTTGCGCGATCTTCCGGCGGAGTTGCTGGACATGGTCTGGCAGCAGCTGAAGCTGGACCCAGCACCTGTGGAGTGGGTTCAGGCGTGGTTCGACGACATCGCGGATGAGAGGACTCCGCAGGGGGATTACCGCTACAGCGACGGTGACGTGGCGGCGATGTCGGATGGGTTGGTCGATGAGGGGTTCGTGGAGGCATCGAGGGGGGTTGCCAGGGCGGAGTGGAAAGGGTTGCTGGACGAGTACGGCAGGTTGACGGACTCCGACAATACCGTCGTCCGCCTGATGGCATTCGGTTTTGTCGATGCTGTGGTGCGGGCCCGGCCGGAGTCGTTGCCGCGGATGCGGGCAGAGTTTTTTGTAGCGGAGGGGGACCCCGGTGTTGGTGCGGAGGCGCTGAGGTCGCGGGTGGCGCGGTTGGTGCGGGACCGGTTAGGGGAGTACCCGGACGATGCGCCGGAGGTGTCGGTCGAGGATTTGCTGGCACGGGTGGCTATCGGGTCGCTTGTGGTGCCGGCGGGAGACTCACGGTTCGCGACGGCGCGAGTGTCGGTGGAGGGGCAGCGCCCCCCGGGTGGGTTGTACGGCCCGATCGCCTACGACTACCCCAAGAATCCGGAGTGGCTGACGGATCTCGATCTGCAGGAAGCGCGTGACGGGTTGGAAGGGCTGGACCGCGCGGACAGGGACTGGGTCTTCACGCGGGCTCGCGAGCTGGTGAACCAGTACAACTACGAGCCGCGGCGGTTCGACGGGCCCGCGCCGCTGATCCACCAGTTGTACCGGGGCCGGTACGAGGCAGCGGTCGAATTGGTCGCCGGGGAACTACACACCTTTCTCAATGACACCGGGGACGTCGAGGACGCTGAGGACTCCGCCGATTACCTGGCAAAATTTATGGCCCCCGAGGTGGGGTGGCTTCGCTGGAGTGGTGTCCTGAGCGGCGAATGGGAGCCGTTGTGGCCGTCGATTCCGTCGGATCGTGAGGGTGCGCTGGCGTGGGTCCACAACAACGATGGTGGCCTCTCCCCGCAGGCGTTCGAGAAGAGGCCCGAGCAGGAGGCTCAGCGCTCTATCGAGCAGGCCACAAGAATTGTGTCTCTGCATCACCAGGTGCCCGGCAGGAGCGAAGAACCATCTCGCGAACAAGCGGAAGCTGCCAGGGTGTACGACGCGGTCAAGGACGTTGTCGCCAGATATCTGGCCCACGGACTGTCCGAAAAGGACGCCGAGAAGCTGTCCGAAGAACTCGCCACCAAGCTCGGCACGTTGCCGGCCTCTCCGGGACCCGCGTCCGCTCCAGGGCAGCCGCTGAGGTCGCCGGGTCGTGGGGGTATGCCCGCTTTGCCGGGTCGGGCGCAGGACGATGTTGCGCCGCCGAAGGCAGGTGAGTCCTCTGGTAGTGCGGCGCGTGCCGGCGGTCCGGACTCCGCATCTGGTGTTCCGCAGGACGTGGTGGGGTGGCGACCTGCGGTGGATGAGTCGGAGCCGCAGACGTTGAGGGAATTTCTGGTGCGGCGTGCGATCGCGCAGTGGTGGAGGACCGGCACGCCTTTGCGGAACCTTCCGGCGGAGTTGCTGGACATGGTCTGGCAGCAGCTGGAGCTGGACCCAGCACCTGTGGAGTGGGTTCAGGCGTGGTTCGACGACATCGCGGATGAGAGGACTCCGCAGGGGGATTACCGCTACAGCGACGGTGACGTGGCGGCGATGTCGGATGGGTTGATCGATCGCTGGGTCGTGGAGGCATTGAGGGGGGTCGCCCGGGCGGAGTGGGAGGGGCAGCTGATCGAGTCCGCCATGTTGACGGACCCCGACAATACCGTCGTCCGCCTGATGGCATTCGGTTTTGTCGATGCCGCGGCGGTGGCTCCGCCAGAGTCGTTGCCGCGGATGCGGGCAGAGCTGTTGGTCGCGGAGGGGCATCTCGGTACTGGTGCGGAGGCACTGAGGTCGCAGGTGGAGAGGGCGGTGCGGGATCGGTTGGAGCAGTACCCGGAGGACGTGCTGGCGGTGTTGGTCAGAGATTTGCTGGCACGGGTAGATATCGAGTCGTTGGTGGTGCCGACGGGAGACCCGCGGATGGCGACGGTGCGGGTGTGGGTGGAGGGGCAGCGCACTGCGGGTGGGTTGTATGGCCCGGCCGTCCACGACGAAGCCGATTCGGGGTGGTTGTGGTCTTCCCAACTGTCGACAGCGCGCGACGGGTTGGAAGGGCTGGACCGCGCGGACAGGGACAGGGTCGTCACGCGGGCTCGCGAGCTGATGAACAGGTACCACCACGAGCCACTGCGGTTCGACGGGACCGCCCCGTGGATCCATGATTTGCACCGGGGCCGGTACGAGGCAGCGGTCGACATGGTCGCCTGGCGACTACAAGATTCTCTCGATACCGGGGCGGCCGAGAACAATGAGGCCGCTGACCGCCTCGCTGATACGAAGGCGTTCAGTCTGATCGGCCCGGTGGGGTGGCGTCGCCGGCATGGTGTCCTGGGTGGCGAGGAACAGGTGGAACGGGCACCGTTGTGGCCGTCGATTCCGTCGGATGCTGTGGGTGCGCGTGCGTGGGTGGCCAATGGTGGTGGCCTGTCCGGGAAGAGGCCGGCACACGATGTTCAGCGTTATGTCCAGCAGGCGACCAAGATTGTGTCTCGGTATTACAAGGCGCCCTTATGGATCGAAAAACCGGCGCCGGGGCAGGTAGAGGATGCTGTCAGGCTGAACGGCGCGGTCAAGGACCTGGTCGCCGAGTATCTGGCCAACGGATTGTCCGAACAGGACGCCGAGAGACTGTCCGAGGAACTCGCCACCAAGCTCGGCACCCTGCGGACCTCCCCGCGGAACACAACCGTTTTGCCCGGTAGCGCACGCAACAACGACGATGCCCCACCGAAGGCCGGTGAGTCTTCTCGTAGTGGTGCGTGGGACGTCTCCGAGCTCGATGAGGGGTGGTTGCGGGAAGGGGCCGGCGACGTTGGTGTGGACGGGGCGCTTGATGAGCCGGTCGTGGCCCCGAAGGCCCGAGCCGGAGATCCGGCCTTGCCGGAAGCTGTTGGCAAGTTGCGGGCGGGAAAGGTGTATCCGGCCGCGGTGAAGGAGACTTGGTTTGCCGTGCTGCCGTTGTCCGAAGACAGCAAGAACGAGCTGGTGGAGCTGAAGGAAAAGTTCGCGGCGCAGGTCAAGGAGGCGGTCGAACAGAAGCGGGAGATGCCGGATGTCCGGCTGCATATCTACCGGAAGGCAAACCGCCCGGCGTCCAAAAATGATGCCGATTTCTTGAGGCTGGAGAACGCATTACGCGAGGCGGCCGGAGCCGCCAGTCCG
>NZ_AOHO01000067.1 GCF_000342005.1 Amycolatopsis decaplanina DSM 44594 | reverse complement strand
GCAACTCGGGAAGAAAGGTCTCGGACACCTCCCCAGAATACCCGAACAAATCGAACGCGTGTTCGTAATTTTAAGCGACAATGAAACCGAGTCGACAACACTGAAGAGTGATGTCGCCGCGCATGGATCCCACGCAATGAAAGCGCGGCGCAATTAGTCGACTAAATGCGACCCGGGGTACCGAAGCCGGCCCATGCGGTCCGGTAACCTGGTTGTCGGACTCGGCCGTTGGTGCTGCTCGTAGAAGTGGCGCTCGTGTGTTTCAAGGCGCCATCGCGCATGAAGCCCACGCAATGAAAGCGTGGCGCAATTAGTCGACTAAATGCGCCCGTCGCCGGCAGACTCAAGCAACAGTCTTCGCGTATCGCCGACAAGGCACCGAAACCAGTCCATCCGGACCGGAAACCCGATTATCGAACTCTCCCTCATCGACCCATCCGCACCGCTCGTAAAATCGCCGCGCCCGCGCATTCCCCGGCGCCACGGCGAGCCAAGCGCGCGAATGCCCGCCCGCGCTCACCAGTCGTTCGGCCTCCGCGAGCAGTGCCCCGGCCACTCCGCTCCCGCGATGGTCCGACGAAACGTAGACCTGCTCGACCTCGTCGCCGACGACCATCACGAAACCCGCCACTTCGCCGCTCATCAAAGCGACGGTCGTGTCGCCGACGCGTTCCGCGGCCCGTTCCCAGAACGACTCGCGGGTGCGGATCCGGACAAGCTCGTCGGGCACATTGCCGAGGTGGCCGTCCTGCCAGCCGTGGTACCAGATTTCCGCGACGGCGTCGGCGTCCGCGGGGGTCGCCCGTCGGAGTGTCAAAGGCATGACTCGAAGTCTAGGAAACCAGTGCGCCGATCCGCCGTTCCACTTCGTCCGCGCTCGCGTTCCCGGCGACCAGCGTCACGACCCGTTCTCCGTCGTCGGCGAGCAGGGTCGGGTATCCGGTGACGCCCAGTTCCCGCGCCCGCCGGAAGTCGCCCGCCGCGGAAACCCGGTCCAGCGCGGCCTCGACGGCGTCCCCGTCCAGGCCTGCCCGCCGCGCGACCACGCGATAGGTCGAGACCTCGGACAGGCTTAGCCCGTCGAGGTAGAAAGCCTCCTGCAGCAGGGCCGCGAGCCGCACCGCGCGGTCCGGCCCGACCTCGCGCAACGCCGCCATCCCGCAGGCGGCGGCCTCGGAGTCCATGACGAACTCGCCGTCCGCGATGAGCCGTTCGTAGTTTTCCCCGAAGGGTGCGCCGGTCCGGCGGGTGATCTCGGCGTTGGCTCCCTGGACGTAGCCGAACTGCCGGATCGGCACCCGGCGCCCGCCGAGGAACAGGCCACCGGACACGACTTCGACCGGCAGGTCCGGATGCCGGTGCGCGACGTCGGCCATGGTGCGGGCGAACCCGTACGACCAGCCGCAGTACGCGTCGAAGACATAGATGAGCTTCATGCCGAGACCCAACGATGTCTGACTGGTCAGATATTCCTACCGGAGTTTGGGGAGTGCGTCACGTGCCGAGTGGCTCAGTGTCCGCAGGTCCTGCGTGAACCGTTCGCGGTGGTCCGCGGGCAGCGGGTCGAGGAAGAGCCGCTGGATGTTCTCGACATGCACCCGCGCTGCCCGCACCGTCGTCTCTTCGCCTTGGGCGGTCAGCCGCACGAGCTGCACACGGCGGTCTTCGGGGTCATTGGTCCGGACGACCAGGCCGAGCGTCGTCATCCGGTCGACCAGCCTGGTCGCGCCGCCGGTGGTCAGCACCTGCTCCTGCGCGATCGCGCGCATGCTCATCCCGGCTTCACCGGACCTGCCGACGATCAGCAGGACCTCGAACATCAGGTGCGAGATCCCGCATTCGGCCTCCAGTGCGCGGCCGAGCAGGTATTCGAGCCGGTTCGCCGCGCCCATCATCCGGCCGAAGGCGACCACGCGAGGGTCGTAAGCGGCTTCTTTCGCCGTGGTGATGCCCATTTCAGCTCCCTGCCGACAAGGCCAAATAGACGTCGAGCTGCTCGGTGAACTCGGTCAGATCGGCGCCGAGCAGTTCGCTCGCGCGCCCGATCCGGTACCGCAACGTGTTGACGTGGACGTGCAGCGCCCGTGCGGCCCGCGTCGGCGAACCGGAGCATTCGAGGAAGACGCGCAGGGTGTGCACCAGATCGGTGCCCTGTTCGGCGTCGTAGCTCAGCAACGGGCCCAGGACCCTTCGCCGCAACGCCGCCCGCAGGTCGTCGGGTGTGCCCGCCAGCAGCAGCCGATGCATGCCGATCTCGCCGCCCGGGACGATCTCGATCGTGCCGGGTCGTTCCGCCGCCACGGCCAGCGCGTAGCGCGCGACCTCTTTCGCGCCACGCAGCACGGAGACCGGGGAACGGTCGCTGATCCCGATCAGCATCCGGCGGCACGGCAGCAGCGACTCCACTCCTGCCAGTGTGGTGGTCACCGTGGCGGGCCAGTCCTCCGGCCATTCGCCATCGTCCTCGGCCAGCGCCCAGGTCGTTTCCCCGGCGGGGCCGACGAGGGCACCCGGTGGCAGCAGTTCCGTCAGGATGCCGCGGGCCGCTTCGGATCCTTCGGTGCGCGCGACGACGACGCGCAGATCGCCGCGCAGCCCGGTCGCGGTCAGCGCCGCGTGCGGATCACTTCCCTCGTCGAGTGCGGCGAGCAACGGTTCGAGCACCCTGTCGGTGACCGCGCGGACCTCGTCCGCCCGCGTGCGCGCGAGCCCGATCAGTCCGGCGAGTTCCTCGGCGATCTCCGCCTGGGCGGCGGTCAGCGCGCCGCCGATCGCGAGCAGCCACGGCAGCGCGTGCCTGCCGCCGACGGGCCGTACGGAGACATCATCCGCTTCCAGGGAACGGCCGCCCGCGGCGACGAACCGCCGCACCAGATCCGACGGCGTGCCGGCGGGCACGATCCAGCAGGGAAGGCCGATCTCGGCGCGCGCTCGCTCCAGCAGCGTCTCCACCGAAGCGTCTTCCGTCGCCGCTGAAAGCAAACGTTTGCGAGCGCCGTCCGCGGCCGCGGCCAACGCCAGTACGACACGTTCGGTGACGACCGAGAACGACAGGTCCGCAGGCACCTCGAGCAACGGGATCCCATGTCGCGTACAGGCGTCGACGAGGTCTTCGGGAATCCCATCGGAGTCGGCTCCGGACGCCGCCAGCGCCGCCGCCCCGGCCTTCGCCAGCGCGGCGACGAACGCCTCGGAATCGCCCGGCCCGCGCCACCACAGCAACCCGCTCAGGACGAGTTCGCCCGCCGACACGTACCGCCCGGGATCGGGCAGTTCCGTGACGTAGATCCGGGACACCGAACGGTCGAGCAGAGCCGTCCCGGCGCGCACGCGCAAGCGCAGTCCCGGCAGCGCCAGCAGAGTTTTCACGGTCGTCATCAGGTTTGTAGGAAAGCACAAAACGACCGGTGCGTGCAGGGGAGATTTCATGCTTCGGCACCGTTGCCGCCATACGGGCGCAGGGCGTCTACTGAGTCAGCCGTCACACACCTCCGCCGAACCGAGGAGCCCGAGAGTGGATTTCCTGCGCCCCAGCTCGCTGACCGAGGCGCTCGCCGTCAAGGCCGAGCGACCCGACGCGGTGCCCATCGCGGGTGGTACGGACGTCATGGTGGAGCTCAACTTCGACCACCGCCGCCCCGGCGCGCTGCTCGACCTCAATCGCGTCACCGAACTCGCCGAGTGGACCGAGATCGACGGCAGGATCCGCCTCGGCGCCTCGGTGCCCTACGTCCGGGTGATCGCTGAACTGGGTGAAGTTCTGCCCGCGTTGGCAATGGCTTCACGCACCGTCGGCTCGCCACAGATCCGCAACCGGGGCACCGTCGGCGGCAACCTCGGCGCCGCCTCGCCCGCCGGTGACACGCATCCCGTACTACTCGTGCTCGGCGCCGAGATCGAAGCCGCGTCCATCCGCGGCACCCGGCTGATCCCGGCCGAGGAGTTCTACCTCGGCGTCAAACGGAACGCCCTCGAACCCGACGAGCTGATCACCGCGGTGCACCTGCCCGCCGAGGCCGGGCCGCAGCAGTTCGCCAAGGTCGGGACGCGCAACGCGATGGTCATCGCGGTCTGCTCGTTCGCGCTGGCCCTGCACCTCGACACCCGCGAGATCCGCGCGGCCGTCGGTTCGGCGGCGCCGACCCCGCGCCGCGCGACCGCCGCCGAAGAATTCCTCTCCGGTGAACTTCCCTGGTCCACCAAGGCGTCTCTCACGGATTCCGTCAAACGCCGGTTCGGCGAGCTGGTCTCGGAGGCGTCGTCGCCGATCGACGACGTCCGCGGTAGCGCCGATTACCGCAAGCACGCGCTGTCCGTCCTGGCGCGGCGGACGCTGACCTGGGCTTGGAACGACTTCCAGAACGGAGAACGCGAGTGCGCGTGAACGTGACGATCAACGGCGAGTCCCGCCAGGCCGACGACGTCTGGGAAGGCGAAAGCCTGCTCTACGTGCTCCGCGAGCGGCTCGGGCTCCCGGGCTCCAAGAACGCCTGTGAACAGGGCGAATGCGGTTCCTGCACGGTGTATCTCGACGACCTGCCGGTGTGTTCGTGCCTGGTCGCGGCCGGTCAGGTCGAAGGCCGCGAGGTCCGCACGGTCGAAGGGCTCGCCGAGGGCGACAAGCTGGACCGCGTTCAGCAGTCCTTTGTGGACGCGGGCGCCGTCCAATGTGGCTTCTGCACCCCCGGCCTCGTGGTGGCCGCGCACGATCTGCTCAACCGCGTCGAAAACCCCGCCGACGAGGAGATTCGCGAGGCGCTGGCGGGGAACCTCTGCAGGTGTACCGGGTACGAGAAGATCCTCGACGCAGTCCGGTTGGCCGCGACCAGGGGAGAGACCACGTGAAGACCGTCATCGAGAACGCCGCGATCGCCACCGTCGACGGCGCTGGCACCGAGCACGCCTCGGGGCACGTCGTCATCGAGAACGACCGCATCGCGGCGGTCGGCGAGGGGAAGGCGCCCGACGGCGAGTACGACGAACGTGTCGACGGCTCCGGATGCCTGGTCACGCCCGGTCTGATCAACACCCATCACCACCTCTACCAGTGGGCCACGCGCGGCCTCGCCGCCGACCACACCCTCTTCGAGTGGCTGGTCGCGCTGTACCCGATCTGGGGCAGGCTCGACGCCGGGATCACGCACGCGGCGGCCACGGCCGGGCTCACCCGGCTCGCGACCACCGGCTGCACCACGGTCGCCGACCACCACTACGTCTTCCCGCGTGACGGTGGCGACCAGGTCGAAGCCCTCGCCGCCGCCCGGATCCGCGTCGGCGTGCGGCTGCACGTCGTGCGCGGCTCGATGGACCGGGGCGAGTCCCACGGCGGGCTCCCGCCGGACAACCTCGTCGAGGAGACCGAGGCCGCGCTGCTCGGCACCGAGGCGGCGATCGACCGGTTCCACGACGCCTCCGCGGGGGCCCATTTGCAGATCGCGGCCGGTCCGTGCTCGCCGTTCTCGGTGAGCGAGCGGCTGATGACCGGCGCGGCGGAGTTGGCGCGCCGCAAGGGAGTCCGGCTCCACACGCACCTCGCCGAGACGGCCGACGAAGAGAAGCAGTGCCTCGCCGAAGCCGGCTGCACCCCGGCCGAGTACGCCGACAAACTCGGCTGGCTCGCCGACGACGTCTGGCTCGCGCACTCGATCCACCTCGCCCCGGAAGCGATCCGGCGGATGGGCGCCACCGGCACCGGTGCGGCGCACTGCCCGACGTCCAACGGGCGCATCGGCGCCGGGATCGCCCCCGTCCGGCAACTGCTCGACGCCGGGGTGCCGGTCGGGCTCGGCGTCGACGGCGCCGCGTCCAACGAATCCGGTGGTCTCGGCGAGGAACTGCACCAGTCACTGCTGCAGGCTCGGCAACGCGGGGGGCCGCGTGCGCTGACCACGCGTGAGGCGTTGTGGATGGGCACGATGGGCGGCGCCCGCTGCCTGGGCCGTCAGAAAGACCTGGGCTCGATCGAAGTGGGCAAGCTCGCCGACCTGGCGGTCTGGAACCTCAACGGCCTGAACTACGCCGGGATCAGCGACCCGGTCGCCGCCTTGGTGCTCGGCACGACCCCGCCGGTCGAGCGTCTGTTCATCGGCGGCGCGACCGTGGTGAGCGGCGGAACGCTGCGCGAGGAATCCGAAGACGAGATCGCCCGTGAGCTGGCCGTGGCCAGTGCCCGGCTGAGGGAGACGGTATGACCTCCACTGAGACCTCCAAGCAGACCACCACCGAGAACGGGGTCGGCGCGAGCCCCCGGCGGCCCGACGGCACGGTCAAGGTCCGCGGCGAATTCGCCTACTCCTCGGACCTGTGGCACGAGGACATGCTGTGGGGCGCGACGCTGCGCAGCCCGCACCCGTACGCACGGATCACCGGAATCGACATCACCGAAGCCCTTGCGGTGCAAGGGGTGTACGCGGTGCTGACGCACGAAGACGTGCCCGGCGTGAACAAGTACGGCCTGGAGCACGCGGATCAGCCGGTGCTCGCCGTCGACGTCGTGCGCTACCAGGGCGAGCCCGTCGCGCTCGTCGCCGCGGACCATCCCGAGACCGCGCGCCGCGCGATGAAACGGATCAAGGTCTCCTACGAGGTCCTCGAGCCGGTGACGGATTCCGAAAAGGCCGCCGCCGGCGAGGGCGCCGAGCTGCACCCCGGCGGAAACGTGGTGCGGCACGCCAAGATCCGTCATGGCGACCAGTCGCTGAAGGCCGACGTCGTGGTGTCCGGCGTCTACGAAGTCGGCATGCAGGACCAGGCCTTCCTCGGGCCGGAGTCGGGCATGGCTATCCCCGACACCGAAGGCGGTGTCGACCTTTACGTCGCGACGCAGTGGCTTCACGTCGACCAGCAGCAGATCGTCGCCGCGCTCGGCCTGCCCAAGGAGAAGGTCCGGCTGACCCTCGGCGGGGTCGGCGGCGCGTTCGGCGGCCGCGAGGACCTCTCGATCCAGGTCCACGCGTGCCTGCTGGCGCTGCACACCGGCAAACCGGTCAAGATGGTCTACAACCGTGAGGAATCCTTTTACGGCCACGTGCACCGCCACCCGGCGAAGATGTACTACGAGCACGGGGCCGACAAGGACGGCCGCCTGGTCTACGTCAAGGCGAAGCTGTACCTGGACGGTGGCGCGTACGCCTCGTCCACCGGTGCGGTCGTGGCGAACGCCGCCACGCTCGGCGTCGGTCCGTACAATGTGGACAGTGCGTCGGTCGACTGCTGGGGCGTGTACACCAAC
Organism: Amycolatopsis decaplanina DSM 44594; assembly: GCF_000342005.1. Taxonomy (GTDB): domain Bacteria; phylum Actinomycetota; class Actinomycetes; order Mycobacteriales; family Pseudonocardiaceae; genus Amycolatopsis; species Amycolatopsis decaplanina. The sequence continues at coordinate 178,918 of NZ_AOHO01000067.1, read as the reverse complement.
AACCCGCCTTGTGGTGCGATGCGCGGCTTCGGCGCGGTACAGGCGAGCTTCGCCTACGAGTCCCAGATGGACAAGCTCGCCGAAGCGTGCGGCATCGACCCTGTAGACATCCGGATCCGCAACGCGATGGCCGAAGGCAGCGTCATGCCGACAGGCCAGGTCGTCGACTCGGCCGCCCCGGTGGCCGAACTGCTGGAACGCCTGCGCGCCAAGCCGCTACCGGTCACGCACGAAGAACTCGACCTGCGCCGGATGCCCGGCGGAGTCTCCAACACCACGCACGGCGAAGGTGTCGTCCGGGGCGTCGGGTACGCGGTCGGCATCAAGAACATCTGCTTCTCCGAAGGCTTCGACGACTACTCGACGGCTCGCGTGCGGCTGCAACTGGTCGGCGGCGAACCCGCGGCGACAGTGCACACCGCGGCCTGCGAGGTCGGTCAGGGCCTGGTCACGATCATGCAGCAGATCGTGCGGACCGAACTCGGCATCGAGCAGGTGACGATCCTGCCGATGGACACCAACATCGGCAACGGTGGTTCGACGTCGGCCTCCCGGCAGAGTTACGTCACCGGTGGCGCCGTCCAGGCCGCGTGCGTCGCGGTGCGATCCGGGCTGCACAAGCATCTGGCGGGCAAGCTCGCGGTGGACGGGAAGCTGGACGTCGTCGGGAACAAGGTCGTCTCGGCCGACGGCAACGTGCTCGCGGACCTCGCCGACGTCCTCGGCGACGAGGTCTTCGACGAGACCGTGGAATGGCGTCACCGTCCGACGGTGCCCATCGATTCCGAGACCGGGCAAGGGAACGCGCACGTCCAGTACGGTTTCGCGGCGCACCGCGCGGTCGTGGACGTCGACACCGAACTCGGCCTGATCAAGGTCGTGGCGCTCGACTGCGCGCAGGACGTCGGCAAGGCGCTCAACCCGCAGGCGGTGCTCGGCCAGATCCAGGGCGGCTCCGCGCAGGGCCTCGGGCTCGCGGTGATGGAGGAGATCCAGACCGCCGGCGGGAAGATCCGCAACCCGTCGTTCACCGACTACCTGATCCCGACCGTGCTGGACATGCCGCCGATGGACATCGACGTCCTCGAACGGCCCGACCCCAACGCGCCGTATGGTCTGCGCGGGGTCGGCGAGCCGCCGACGATCTCGTCCACCCCGGCGATCGTCGCGGCCATCCGCGCGGCCACCGGTCTCGCGCTGACCCGCGTCCCGGTGCGTCCCGAACACCTCACCGGCACCTGAGAACCCGTACTTTTCGCAAGCTAGGAGCACATCCGTGGGTACCCGTCTGTCCATTTCGGAGTCCGACGAGCAGAAATGGCTCGCCGAAGCCGTCCAGTTGGCCACCGCGAACGTCGGACGCGGTGGCGGCCCGTTCGGCGCGATGATCGTCCGGGACGGTTCGGTGCTGGCCACCGGGACCAACCAGGTGACGCCGACGCTCGACCCGACGGCGCACGCCGAGGTCGTGGCGATCCGCGCGGCCTGCCAGGCGATCGGCGACTACAAACTCGACGGCTGTGTCCTCGTCACGTCCTGCGAGCCCTGCCCGCTCTGTCTTTCCGCCGCGCTGTGGGCGCGTGTCGGCAAGGTCGTCTACGCCGCGGACCGCCACGACGCGGCCGAGGCGGGTTTCGACGACCGCGAGTTCTACGACCTCTTTTCCCGCCCGCGCGAGACCTGGTCGCTACCCGTCGGCCAACTGTCCCTTCCGGACTCTTTCGCGCCTTTCCAGGCTTGGCTGTCGAAACCCGACAAGAAGGCCTACTGAAGTCTCTTCCCGCCCCACAACGTTGTGGAGTAGGCATGACCCAATTAGGTACGGAGCGTCCCCACCTGCCCTCGCCCGAGCCGAGGCGGCTGCCCGGGCTCGACCGCTGGTTCAAGATCTCCCACCGCGGCAGCACGATCGGCCGCGAGGTGCGCGGCGGGATCACCACGTTCGTCGCGATGTGCTACATCGTGTTGCTCAACCCGCTCATCCTCGGCGCGTCGGCCGACATCACCGGTGCCCGGCTGAGCACCGAGGCGATCACCACCGCGACCGCGCTGGCGGCGGGGGTCACCACGATCCTGATGGGACTGGTCGGCAACGCGCCGCTGGCGCTCGCGGCGGGTCTCGGCGTCAACGGTGTCGTCGCCTTCCAGATGGCTCCGGCCATGACGTGGGCGCAGGCCTTCGGGCTCGTCGTCCTCGAAGGCGTCTGCATCGTGTTCATGGCCGTTTCCGGGATCCGGGAGCGGATCATCAACGCGATCCCGATGGCGCTCAAGGTCGCCATCACCGTCGGGATCGGGCTCTACATCGCGCTGGTCGGCCTGGTCAGCGCCGGATTCGTGACCAGGACACCGGATTCCGCCCAGTCGACGGTTCCGGTGCGGATGGGGATCGGCGGTCATCTGGAAGGCTGGCCGATCGCGATCTTCTGCCTCGGGCTGCTGCTGATGATCGTGCTCGTGAGCCGCGGGGTGCCGGGCGCGGTGCTGATCAGCATCGCGGTCGCGACCGGGCTCGCGGTGCTGGTCAACAGCGTGTTCCACGTCGAAGGCTGGGGACTGGTCGAACCCAAGGTGCCCGACCAGGTCGTGGCGCATCCCGACTTCAGCCTGCTGGGGGACATCGATCTCTTCGGCGGATTCGGGTCGGCGGGCGCGGTGACGGCGGCGGTGTTCCTGTTCACGCTGGTGCTTTCCGGGTTCTTCGACGCGATGGGCACGATCACGTCCGTTTCGGAGGAAGCGGGCCTGGTCAAGAACGGCAAGGTCGAAGGGATGGGCCGCATCCTGCTCGTCGACGGCGCGGGCGCGCTCGCGGGCGGTGTCACCGGATCGGCCCCGAACACCGTGTTCCTCGAATCGGCCGCCGGCGTCGGCGAGGGCGCGCGGACCGGGCTGGCGAGCATCGTCACCGGCGGGCTGTTCACCGCCACGCTGTTCCTGACGCCGATCGCGGCCGTCGTCCCGGCACAGGCCGCGGCGCCGGCGCTGGTCGTCATCGGCGGGATGATGATGGCGCAATGCCGCCGGATTCCGTGGCAGGACCTGGATTTCGCGATCCCGGTGTTCCTGACCATCGCGCTGATCCCGTTCACCTACTCGATCACGAACGGGATCGGCGCCGGGCTGGTGGCCTACGTGCTGATCAAGCTCTGCAAGGGCAAGATCCGCGAGATCGGCTGGATCCTCGGGATCCTGGCCGCGGTGTTCGGGGTGTACTTCGGGATCGAAGGGATCATGTCGTGGTTCTGATGTTCCTCAACGGTGGCGGAATGCGCGGCGGACCGCTGCACGAACAGTTGCAGGGCGCGCCGGTGTGCTGTGTGGCCCGATCCGCGCCCAAGTACCACTACTTCTCCGTGGGGGACCGGTTCCCGGCGATGCGCGAAGGCGGTTCCGCCTCCGTCGTGGGCGAGGTGTACGACCTGCCGCTCACGGTGCTGCGGGATCACCTCGTCCCCGCGGAACCGCCGGAACTGGAGCTGGGCGTCATCGAACTGGAGGACGGCGCGGCCTGCCTCGCCACCGTCCTGCGCTCGTCCTTTGTGGACTCACCGGAATTGACGGACATCTCGGCGGTGGGGGACTGGCGGGCGTATCTCGCGTCCCGCTAGTCGCGCCTCGTGAGTGGTAAGGACGGTTCTAACCGTCCTTACCACTCACGAGGTCAGCAGCGTGCGCGCGAAGGCCACGGACGACGCTCCCGCGACCTCGAGCGCTTCGGTGTCACGCAGCGATCGGCTCAGCACGAACGCCCCTTCGAGGCTGTTCACCAACGCGATCGTGAGCCGCCGCGCGGCTTCGGGCTCGAGGCCGTACTTGCCCAGCTTCTCGGCGCCGGTCTCGATCCACGCCGTGAACACGTCGGCCGTCGCGGTCCGCAGCTTTTCGTTGGTGCTGGCGACCTCCAGCGCGACCGTCGCGATGGGGCACGCGTCGGCGTAGTCGGTCGCTTCCAGCGTCTCGGCGGCGTTGGCGAAGCAGGCCTCGATACCGTGGATCAGGTCCGGCTCGTCGGCGAAGAAGATCTCGAACAGCGCGAGGTACATCATCCCCGAGGTACGGATGACCTCCTCGCCGAGCTGTTCCTTGCCACCGGGGAAGAAGTGGTACAGCGAGCCGAAGGGCGCTTTCGCGGCCTCGACGATCTGCTTCACCCCGGTGCCGGTGTACCCGTTGCGCCGGAGCAGCTCGGCGCCGGCGTTCACGATGCGTTCCCGCGTTCCAGTCACGCCCCCATGGTAGAGCGTTCTATCCAACCCGCTGAAACGTGAAAGATGCTCACTTCTATTGTGGGCGGAGGTGGGTACTTGTCAGGATCGGCCGGTAGTCCAACGACGGATCACGAGGTCGCCATGCGCCGTACCGCCCGACTTGTCCTCGCCACACTGGTGGCTGTCGTCTCTCTGGCGAGTTCGGTGACACCGGCGAGTGCCGCCGAGACCCCGGCCTTTCGGAAGTACGTCGCCCTCGGCGACTCCTACACCGCGGGTCCGCTGATCCCGTGGCAGCAGGCGACCTGGTGCTTCCGGTCGAACAACAACTACCCGGCCTGGCTCGCCACCAAGCTCGGGCTCTACTACAAGCCGGGCGCCTTCACCGACGTCAGCTGTTCGTCGGCGGACACCACGAACATGACCGAACCGCAGACGGTGCCCTCGCCGAGCCTGGCGCTGGGCAGCGTCCCGCCGCAGTTCGACGCGCTGACCCTGGACACCGACCTGGTGACGATCGGCATCGGCGGCAACGATTACGGCGTCTTCGGCAGCCTGATCGGTACCTGCCCCGAGGTGCGCGACGACGATCCGACCGGCTCGCCGTGCAGGGAGCACTTCACGATCAACGGGACCGACACGCTGCTCGCCGCGCTCGCCAACACCCAGCGGAATCTCGAACGGGTCGTCAAGGGCGTCCGGGAGCGGTCACCCGCCGCCACCATCGTGCTGGTCGGGTACCCGCGCATCGCTCCCTCGAAGGGGTACTGTCCCGGCGTCCTCCCGTTCGCCGACGGCGACTACGCCTGGGCCGACGAGGTCGAGCGCGCGCTCAACAAGGCCGTGTCGACAGCCGCCCGCAAGCAGGGCGCACGCTACGTCGACACCTACGGGCCGAGTCGCGGTCACGACGCCTGCTCGGGTGACGCGGCCTGGGTGAGCGGCAAGGACACCAATCTCTTCCGGGCGGCCGCCTACCACCCGTACGCGGCCGGGATGAAGGCCGAAGCCGACCTGGTCTTCAAGGCGCTGGGCGGCACCGCCGCCGCGTCCACCGAGGCGCCGGACGCGCGAAACGCGACCACTCCGGACGAACTCCAGCGCAAGGCCGCCGCGGCGGGACTTGTGCCGCGGTCCTAGCCGTGCCTTGAACCTTGGTCCACCCTCCGGCGCTACCTGCGGTCGATGTCCGCGTGGTGGGCCCGGCCCTAGCGTCGGGAGCCGTTGGTAAACCGAGGAAAAGGGGGCAGCAGATGAAGCGGCTACTGACCGCCGGGATGATCCCGGTGGTCGTGGGCGGGCTGCTCGCCGGAGCCGTGCCGGCTTCGGCGAGCACGCTGAACACGACGAACATCTCCGGGTACTACACCGGTCAGACACTGGATTGGCGGCCCTGCGCGGAATCGGACCTGATCTCGTTGCCGCCGGGCACCGATATCAGCGGACTCGAATGCGCGACGTTCCGTACGCCCCGCGACTGGGACCGCGCGGGGGAGCGGCAGGACCTGACCATCGCGGTCAGCAGGCTGAAGTCCACCGGGCCGTCGACGGCCTCGCTGCTCACCAACCCGGGTGGGCCGGGCGGCCCCGGCCGCTGGCAGCCGACGATGTTCCGCGGGCAGGAGAAACTGCGCGAGCACCAGGACATCATCGGGATCGACGTGCGCGGGACCGGCAAGAGCGCCAACGTCACCTGCCGGGGCACGGCCGACCTCATCCGGCAGCTGGATCCGCGCGACCGCGCCCCGCGCAATCTGGACCAGATCCTGGCCAACGCCGAGCACGTGGCCAGGTCCTGCCAGAGCGCCGGCGGCGAAGTCGGGCCACTGATCACCACGTATCAGACGATCAGGGACTTCGACCTGCTCCGCGTCCTGCTCGGCCGGGAGAAGATCAACTGGGTCGGTGTCTCGGGCGGCACCTGGCTGGGGGCGCACTACGCGCAGCAGTTCCCGCAGCGGACGGGACGGTTCGTACTGGACTCCTCGACGGAATTCACCACGGACTGGCAGAAGACGTTCGACCGGCAGCCGGTCGGCTTCGAACGGCGCTGGCGGCAGGACTTCCTGCCGTGGATGGCGCGGTACGACGCGAAGTACCACTTCGGCACCAACGGCGAAGAGGTCCGGCAGACCTACGAGCGGGTCCGCTATGCCTTGTCCCGCAACCCGATGGACGGGAACGGGCCGATGGAGCTCGATACCGCCATCATCTACATGCTCTACAAGAAGGCGACCTTCCCGGCACTGGCCGAGCTGCTGGTCAAAATCCGGAACGCGATGGAAAACCCGCGGGCGAAGGCCGAGGCCAAGGCCGCCGTCGAGGCAGCGGGTGACTTCTCCGACGCGCAGGACGCCACCTTCTGGAACACCGTCTGTGGTGAAGGGCGCTTCATCGGCACCCGTGAGTCGCTGATCCGCGATTCGCAGCGGAACCTGGACCGAGGTCTGCTCCTGGCGGGTGGCGGCACGCTGAACGCCTCGGTCTGCCTGTTCTGGGACAAGGAGCCGCGCCCGCTGCCGAAAATGGACGGCAAGGGGGTCCCGCCGGTGCTGATCGTGCACTCCGAGCACGATCCGGCCACGGCGATCGAGGGCGCCCGGAAGGCGCACGCGGGGTTCGCGAACTCGCGGATGCTGACCGTGACCGGTGAGGGTGACCACGGGCTCTACGCGGACGGGAACCCCGCCGTGGACAAGATCGTGAACGCCTTCCTGGTCGACGGGGTCGTCCCCGCCGACCAGAGCGTCCCCGGTATGCCGCTGCCCGTGCCCTAGAAGGCGGCGAGGGTGTGCCAGGCCAGACCGGCGTCCTCGGCGTCGTCGCGGAGGACCACACCTTCGATCAGGCCGTACGGGCGGTCGGCGGCGTAGAAGACCTCGTTGTCGTTCTTCAGCCCGAACGGTGACAGATCCACCAGGAAGTGGTGCTTGTTCGGCAGCGAGAGCCGGACTTCGGCGACCTCTTCGCGTTCCTTGAGCACAGCCTCTCCCATGGCGTACAGCGTCTGCTGCAGGGAGAGGCTGTGCTTGTCCGCGAAGGTCTCCAGCAGGATCCGCCGGACCTCCGCGTGGCTCGTGGTCCAGTCGATCCCGTCGCCCTGGTAGCGCCAGCGCGCGGTCACGGCGGTCGCGAGGATCCGGTCGTTCGTCTCGGCCAGCGTCGTGTACTCGTCGCGCGGGAAGCCGTGGAACTCCGAGCCGGTCGATTTGAGCACCACGAGATCGTCCAGACCGGAGACCACCCAGGCCTGGTCGCCCTGGACGGTCACGGCGGTCGTCCGTTTCTCGCTGCTGGCCTGGGAGAACGCGTGGTCGTGGCCGGAGATGCGGTTCCAGCCGTGTTCGTCGATCAGGATCCGGGCGCCGGTGATGTGCTGATGCGAACCGACGAAATGGTGTCCGAGCCGCAGCGCGAAGTCCTCGATCTCGCCGACCGGGGCCTCCTTGGCGAAGGCGTAGACGGTGTTCTTCTGGGTGTCTGTCGCGACGACGTCGGCGTTGTCGCCGGTGAGGTGCGTGGCCGCGAGGTCGCCGCGTAGCGACGTCGAAACGGTGAGGTCCTTGAGGTGGTGGACGGTGCCTTCGCGCTCGACGGTGACGAGCCGGACTTCGGCCTTGCCGTACTGGTTGGGGCCCAGGGTGATGGCCACGGGCGATCAGCTCCCTCGATAGGTGGAATAGGCGAACGGGCTCAGCAGCAACGGCACGTGGTGGTGCTCGGTCCCGTCGGCGATGCGGAAGGTCAAGGTGACTTCGGGGAAGAAGGAGTCCGGGCCGAGGTGGGCGCCGGTGTCGAAGACCAGCCGGTACACCCCGGGTTCCAGGGTTTCCGGGCCGAGGTCGCGGATCCGTCCGTCGGCGTCGGTCCGGCCGTCCGCGATGGGGTCGCCCGCGCCGGTTTCGAGCCGGACTCCGACGTCCGCGGCGGGCCGTCCCGCGGCGGTGTCGAGGATGTGCGTGGTCACGAGGCTCATGCCGTCACCGCCTTCTCCAGCCGCAGCGCGGCGATCTCGGCCAGCTCTTGACCGGCCACTTCGAGTTCCTTCTCGGGATCGTTCGAGAGCCTCGAACGGAGGTTTTCCAGCAGTTCGGCGCCGCTCCGGCCGCTCGCGCAGACCAGGAAGACATGCCCGAACGTCGCTTCGTACTCGGCGTTGGCCGCGGCGAACTCACGCGCCGCGTCACCGTCCACACCGGACTGTTCCGAGCGCGACCAGCCCGCTTCGGTGCTCTCGCCACCGGCTTTCTCCCCGATCCGGGGATGGGCGGCCATGGCGCGCCGGACCTCTTCGGGGCGCAAGGGGGTGAGCGCCTCGGACGCGGCGAGCAGCGCGGCGAGGTCGGAGTACGGGCGCCTGGCCAGCAGGGTTTCCACCCAGCGCGGGACGTCGAGGCAGGCTGTCAGCGCCGGCCGGACATCGTGAGCGGGAGCCTGGTTGAACTCTCGAATGGTGAGTGGCACGGGAACCGACGGTACGGCGGCGCTTCCGCCGTCGTCAACATTTTGTTGAAATCACTCTTCAGTCTTGGTCGCGGTTGAGGTAGTTGTAGACCGTGAACCTCGTGACCCCCAGTGCCTCGGCGACGGTCGACACCGACTTGCGGAGGCCGAACGCGCCGCGTTCCTTGAGCAGCCGCACCGCGCGCTGCTTGGCGGCGCGGTCGAGGGTGTCGAGTTTGCCGCCGAGTTCGCGTTCGACGTCGCCGATGAGCCGGGCGAGGGCGCTGTGCAATTCGACGGCGGGTTCGGCGGTGTCGTCGCCGACCTGCCGGAGCTGGAGGGTCACGCGGGTCGCGCCGCCGTTAAGTGCCGCCCTGGCGATGGCGGGGAGCGCGTCGAGCAGGGCGTCGGCGTCGCCGCGGACGAGGGTGCCGAGCGGGCCGAAGTCGGCGGACAGGCCCGCGTCTTCCGCGGTGTCGCGGGCTTTGACGGCGTGTTCGGGTGGCGGACCCTCGCCGTGGAACGGTTCGCTGGTGAACTCGGCTTCTAACTGCACGAAGCGAAGGTAGCGCCGCCTGGGCTCGTTGACGAGCAGGGTGGCCGGAGTTAATGTCGGAGTGCGAAACCTCGATTCCACACAGTGGAAGTTGGAGGGCTTTTTGATGGACTTGGTGATCAAAGCCGCCCGAGCCGTGACGGCCGCCGGAGAGGTACCCGCGACCATCGGTGTCGACGGCGGCCGCATCGTCGCGGTGGAACCCGCCGGAGCCGATCTGGACGGCGATCGGGTACTCGAACTCGGCGAGGATGTCGTCCTGCTGCCGGGTCTGGTGGACACGCACGTGCACGTCAACGACCCCGGCCGCACCGAATGGGAGGGGTTCGCCTCGGCGACCCGCGCGGCCGCGGCGGGCGGGGTCACCACGATCGTGGACATGCCGCTGAACAGCCTGCCGCCGACGGTCGACGTCGCCGCACTGGAGGTGAAGCGCAAGACCGCCGAGGGGCGGGTGCACGTCGACGTCGGGTTCTGGGGCGGAGCGATTCCCGGCAATCTCGCCGACCTGCGCGGTCTGCACGAGGCCGGGGTGTTCGGCTTCAAGTCCTTCCTGCTGCATTCCGGTGTCGACGAGTTCCCGCCGCTGGACGCGCGCGGACTCGAAGAGGTGATGACCGAACTGCGGACCTTCGACGGCATGATCATCGTGCACGCGGAGGACTCCGACGCGATCGATCACGCGCCCGACCCGCACGGCGAGAAGTACGAAGACTTCCTGCGTTCACGGCCGCGCGGTGCGGAGAACGTGGCGATCGCGCAGGTCATCGAGCTGGCAAGGAAGACCGGTGTCCGCGCGCACATCCTGCACCTGTCCTCCGCGGACGCGCTGCCGATGGTCGAGAGCGCACGGCGCGACGGGGTCCGCCTGACCGCCGAGACCTGCCCGCACTACCTGAGTTTCACCGCGGAGGAGATCGGCGACGGCGCGACGCAGTTCAAGTGCTGCCCGCCGATCCGCGAGGCCGGGAACCGCGAACTGCTGTGGAAGGGCCTCTCGGACGGTGTCATCGACTGTGTGGTGACCGACCATTCTCCGTGCACGCCCGAGCTGAAACGCTTCGACAGCGGCGATTTCGGGCTCGCCTGGGGCGGGATCGCCGGCCTGCAGCTCGGCCTGCCCGCCGTCTGGACCCAGGCGCGGCAGCGCGGGTTCGCCCTCACCGACGTCGTCCGCTGGATGGCCGAACATCCGGCCGCGCAGGCGGGGATGCGCCGCAAGGGACGTCTGGCGCCGGGCTACGACGCCGACTTCAGCGTGTTCGCGCCCGACGAGGCTTTCGTCGTCGACGTAGCGAAATTGAAGCACCGCAATCCGGTCAGCGCCTACCACGGACGGCCGCTCGCCGGTGTCGTCCGGAGTACATGGTTGCGGGGCGAGGAGATCACCGGCGAAGACCCGGCAGGTGTTCTGCTGGCCCGGGGTGACTGCTGAGATGGAGGAGACCGTGAACGACCGTCCTGAGTGGACAGCCCTGCCCGATCTGGCCTCGCGCAAGTTCGGCGGGACCGTGATGTGGGCGACGGACGAGTTGTTCGCCGAGAAGGAGAACCTGGTCAACCCTTGGGTTCCCGCGCATCAGACGGAGACCTTCGGCCCCAAGGGCCAGGTCTACGACGGCTGGGAGACCCGCCGGCACCGGGAGCCCGGCGACGATCAGGCCGTCGTCCGGCTCGGCCTGGCGGGCGCGATCACCGGCGTCGTCGTGGACACCGCGTTCTTCAAGGGCAACTACCCGCCGTTCGTCTCGGTCGAGGCCTGCGCCGTCGACGGGTACCCGAACGCCGCGGAGCTGTCCGAAGCGGACTGGGACGTGCTGGTGAAACGCGGCGCGGCGGCGGGGCACACGGAGAACTTCTTCGAGATCGGCGGGAGCAAGCGCTACACGCACGTCCGCCTGACCATGCATCCGGACGGCGGCGTGGCCCGGCTGCGGGTGCACGGCACGCCGATCCCGGACCCGCGCCTGCTCGACCTGGGCGCGCTCGACCTCGCCGCGCTGGAGAACGGCGCGGTGGTCACCGGGTGCAGCAACATGTTCTATTCCTCGCCCAACAACCTCTTCTCGCCAGGGCTCGCCGCGCATCAGGCCGAGGGCTGGGAGACCGCGCGGCGCCGGGACGACGGGAACGACTGGGTCACCGTGCGGCTCGCCGGCGCGGGTGTCGTCCGGTTCGCCGAACTGGACAACAGCAACCTCAAGGGCAACGCGCCGGGCTGGGCGGCGCTGAGCGGCCGGGACGGCGACGGCGAATGGGCCGAGCTGCTGCCGAAGACGCGTCTGCAGCCGGATACGCGGCACCGGTTCGCCCTCGCCGCGGGGCCCGAGGTGACCGAAGTCCGCCTCGACATCTATCCCGACGGCGGGATGGCACGCCTACGTCTCTTCGGGGCGCTTTCGGAGCGAGGCCGCGCTGACGTCACTTCGCGTTTCGAGGGCGCTCAGGGCTGAGCGCCGGGCCGGTTCAGGTACGCGGAGAACAACGAGAGGACGATGCCGACCGAGAAGATCGCGGTGAGCCACCAAGCGCCGCTGATGGACAGGTTCCACACCAGGGCACCCGCCATGAGCACTGCCATGACGATGTTCCTGATCTGCAGCGGCGTCGGTTTGGCCATGCCGCCACCCTCTCACGGGCCGAGGCCGGCCCTGGTCAGGGGGCGACGCCCGGGAAGTCGTCGTGCTTGCGGAACACCGCCTGACCACTGCTGGTGGCGACCCCGCCGATCGCGCCTTCGAGGCTGGCCAACCGCTCCTCGAAGGCCGCGACCGTCGGGTTGCCGATGCGGCTGTGGATGTTGCCGTACTTCTGCGGCGCGAACAGGTTCGCGCCCGACGCTACTTCGCGTCCCACTCCGTGACCATCGTTCCCAGCACGTGGCTACTTGCGGTCCAGGGTGATCACGGTGCCGGGGCGGTGACCGTTCCGGCGCGGGGTGACCGGACGCGGCTCGCGGGACACCGCGACCCCGGCGGGCCGCTGCCGATCGACCGGCAGGACCTCTCGCGAGTTCGTCCGGTCGGCCAGCCGCAGGGACTGCGCCGAGGTCAGCCACTCTTCGGCGGGCTCCGCGATTTCGAGCAGCAGGGCCTCGAATTCGGACCGGGTTGTCTCGAGGATGTGCGGCGCCGCGAGCCAGCGCAGCACCTGACGTCCGGTGACCGCCATCCGCTGGCGCGGCGAGGACACCAGCCGCTGATCGAAGTAGCGGATCAGCACCTCGTCCACGGTGTCCCAGGCGTTGGCGGCGCCGAACAGATCCAGTACGTCCTCCGAACCGAGGATCTTGAACGCCTCGGTCAGCAGCTGCATGACCTCGACCCGCAGTACGTTCAGGTGACCGTACGAGGTGAACTTCAGGTTGTTCCGCAGGTCGAGCCCGCTGCGCCGGACGACCGCGACACTGCCGAAGCTCGGGTCGTACGCGCGTTCGCGGACGACGTCGGAGATCCGCTTGTCCCGCCAGAACAGCGCGACCTGGTTGCTGAACTGCGTAACCAGCTGGTGGAAATCCGTGTTCGGCCGCGAGTTCGCCGAACCGAGCCCCTTGCCGTAGCCGAGCACGCGCCGGTACGCGCTGACGCGATCCCGCCGGGTGTAGCGCAGGACGTCCCGCCGGTCGAACCGGTAGAGCCCGAACGCGCCGGGGCCGTCCGAAAGCCGGATGGCACCACCCTGGAACAGCTCCTGCAGCTTCTGCACCACGCGGAACACACCGATCCGTTCGTGCTGGTACAGGTAGTACAGGTCGCCGACGGCGATGACCCGCTCCGAGGCGACCGTCTCGTCGTAGGCGTCGACACCCGGCGGCATCGCCGTCGCGCCGAGGTCCGCGGCCGAACCGTCGCCGAGACCGACGAGCTGCGCGATCCCGCCGTCCGCGGGTCCGGGTTTGCCACGCTGTTCGGCCTCGACCGCGGTGAGCATGTCGTCCAGCTGCTTGAGCACCGCGTCGCCGAGCTTCGGATCGCTGCCCAGTTCGTTCGCGAGCTTCCCGGCGACCTGGCCGCGCAAGGCCGCGACCCGGTCGAAGAGTTCCCGGTATTCCTTTTCCGTGCCCATCGTCTTCCTCCCGTACGGGTCCGGCTACTGCCCGGTGCGCTTGCGCGGGGTCCGGGGTTTCGGCGGTTCCTCCGCCTCGGGTGGTGTCTGCCCTTCCTGGAAGCCGTGCCCTTCACGGAGCTCGGCGACCGACGGCACCGCCGGTGTCCGGCCGGGCGGCGGCGTGAGCTGCGGGGTGGGCGGCGCGGGCGGATTCGGATCGGACGACGACGGCGAGCCGCCCCGCCCGATCGGCTCGGCGATCCGGACGACCTCCTGAAGGTGGTCGTCGAGTTCGTCGATGGCCCGCTGCACACGGGAGCTGAAGAACCCCGGGGGAAGTGACGCGCGGAAGTTGCCCGGCACGTCCCCGTTGGGGCCGCCGGTGCTCTGCCGGGGAAGGTTCGTCACGATCCGCTGCAGCCGCTTCGCGATCTGGAGGAACGACGTGCCGACACCTTCCTTCCCCGCCGACTCGATCAGCTTGCCGCCCTCGAAGGTGGCGAACTCGCGGATCCAGCGCAGGAGCCCGCCGAGCGACATGGTCCCGCCCTGCGGGTCGGGGACACGGAGCACTTCGAGGTCCTCCTGCTGGACGAACACCGACCGCAGCATCGCGACGACCTCGTCGACCTGCGACGCCGTCGCGGACAGCAGCCGGGAAAGGGCGACCACGGCCGGACCGAAGAACGGCTGACCGCCCGCCGGCTGCGAGAACGGGTCGATCTTGTCGCGCGCGTCCTGCCAGCCCCTGAACAACGAGACCACCCAATCCGTCAGCGTGATGAAGGAGGTCTGGATCCGTTCCTCCTCGATCGTGTTGACCTTGCCCGAGACCAGGCCGAACTCGTCCCGCAGCTGGCCGAGGTGCCCTTGCGTACGGTCTCCGGCGCCGACCGCGAGACCGCCGTTCCCGAGCAGCAGCAGGAAGAGCTGATCGACCCGCGCCACGCGGATCAGCGGGCTCTCCAGCTCCTGCCGGATCTGTTCGAGATCGTGCCGGACGAGCGCGCGGAAGCCCTCGGCGTTCTCGGGATCCGCATCCGTCCTCAGTGGACGGAGCGAGTCGAGCAGCGCCAGCGAGTCCTTGACCGCGCTCCGGGCCCTGGCCGCGAGCGAGGCCTGGCCGCCGGTGACGGCGCCGAGGTCGGCTTGGATCGCGTACCCGCGCGGAGTCCATTTCGCCTCGGTACGCCCCTGGACCTCTTTCAGCTCGAAACTGCCGGTCAGCGCGGCCACGAACCCCTTGGTGTCGCCTTCTCGCCACTTCCAGCCGAGCATGTCGCTGATCGTCTGTTCGGCGAGTTTGCCGGGTGCCGCCGCCTGCGGTGGGTACTGCCCGGTCGACAGCGGATACGCGCTGTCGATGTCCTGTGCGCGCGGCAACGTCGCACCGCGGTCGTCGTTGATCGTCATCGGGTCGCCCCATATCCCTTGAATTCGGCCAGTTCCACTGCTTCACGCCAGCACCGCACCATCACGTCCTCCGCCGAGGACAAGGCGGCGGCGCAGTGGTCCACCCCGGCGTGGAAGCTCTTCGCCCAGCCCCGCCATTCCTGTTCCCGTCCGTGCACCGCGCGCAGCAGCCCGGAGACCGCGTGGTGCGATCGGCAGTGCCCGTCCACCCGCCGCCGCAGCTTCAGCAGCGACGACGCCGTGGTGTACAACGACTCGGCGCTCACCGGACTCTGTGTCGCGCGCGTGGCCGCCTCGATCTCTCCGGTGCCGTCCAGGACGACTTCGGCGAGGTGATCCGCCGCGGCGAGCCCGACACCGGCGGGCCGGTCCTCGGCGACGCTGATCTCCAAGGCTCGCCAGCACGCGGCCACTTGGTTCACTTCCTTGCCCAGCCGGGAGAACTCGGTGTGGAGCGTCATCTCGCCCTCCTGCCGAGTTCTTCCATGAAGAAGCCGAAAAGCCGTTTCGGCGGAGCCATCCGTTCGTCGAGCGCGAACCGGACCGCACCGATCAGGAATCGTTCCGGCACCACGCCCGGGGACACGCCATCGGCCAGTCTTCCCGCGGCTTCTTCGATCATCGCCTGTTCCTTGGCTTCGAACCGCAGCACCTCCGCCAGGGGACGGTGACCGAGCGAAGGGAACGAGGTGAAGCACATCGCGTCCACCACCGCGGGGATCGCCTTGTCCGCCGTCCGCAGCAGCGCCGGCGGCGCGTCGACCAGCTTCGCCCTCGGGTAGAGCTTGTGCCACATCGACGCGTAGGAATCCGCGTGCCGGGCGAAACCCATGCGGCGCAGCAACTCCACCGAGATCTTCGCGCGGAGGTACGGCACCGGGTGTACCGCGCGCGGGGAGAACCCCGTCGTTTCGAGTTCGGTGCGCCCGATGACGTCGAACAGCGAACCGACGACCGCCGGACCGCCCAGCAACAGCGCGGACAGGTCGGCGAACGTCTCCCGGTTCCACCTGACCCAGACGCCGGTCACCTCCCGCGGTACCCCCGCTTCGACGAGCCTCGCCGCCACCTGCAGCGGGATCGCCCTGGCGAGGCCGAGGTCGTTCTGCAGGTTGTGGCTCACCTCGTGCAGGACCGCGCCGAGCGTCCACGGGTTCACCAGCCGGTGGTACGGAAGCTGGATCAGCGGAAAGGGATTGAGCCGGTTCCCCAGGCGCCGCAACGGGATCCCGCGGCGCGAGGTGGCCGGGCCGGACCCGGTGCGCAGGTAGCAGAACGGCGGCGGGGTCGGGATCGACCGCCAGCGCCCGATCCCGAGGTAGGCGTACTGATAGCAGTCGAGGGCCACCCGGTCGCAGGCCACCAGCCACGGGGCGAACGCGCCCTGCCGCTGCTTGAACAGATCGAGGTAGAAGTCCCACACCCGTTCGGTGGTCCTGACCCAGCGCTGTGCCCGGGACTTCGCCCGCAGCAGCCGCGCGAGTTCGGCCTGTCCCCGCCGCGCCGCCGCCTCGTCCGCGGCACGGCGAACCGAACGGGTCGCGGAGTACAACGGCTTCCGCAAGGTCGCCATCGTCCGGTTGACCGCCGCGAGGTGGGCTCGGCTCGGACCGGTGGCCGGGTCACCGAACTCCGACCAGCGGAACGGCCGCAGCGCCTCCAGGTGCCGTTCGACGTTGGTGGCCTGGGACAGCAGCCAAGCGGTCAGCTCTTCGTCCCCGGACGGCCTCGCCCGCCGGAACCCGGTGGACGAGGCCGATTCACCGGATGCCGCGGGCAGCGCCTCAGCGGCGGCGCGCACGGCCGCGCGCCTTGCCTCGACGGGCGGCGCCCGCCCTGGCCCGGGACTGCGTCCTGCGCCCGCCACGGGCGGCGGGACGACGGCGGCGCTGCTGGGGACGGCCGCGACGGCGCTGCTGGTTCCGGCGGTTCGCGGGCGTGTTCTGCGCGCTGTTCACGGTGTGGCCGACCAGTCTGCGCGTGATGTACCGGGCGTTGATCGGGCGGCCGTCGGCGTACCGGCGCCCGACGTCGCGCGCGGTGCGCCCGATGATCTTCGGGATGTGCCGGACGGCGCGGCGTGTCGCGGGGTTCCGCCACAGTTTGCGCCCGAGGTTGACCGCGCCGCGGATCAGCTGCGGACCGTGTTTGATGATCTTCGGCGCCGCCCACTTCGCAGCCTGGAACGCCAACGGCGCGAGCGCGCCGAGAAAGGCCTCCGCCTCGTCCTCGGTTTCGGCGTTCTCGGCCTGGAAGGCCAGCTGCGCCATCATCTCGGCGTCGGGGTAGACGCGCCGTGCCGGATGCGTGAAGTCCTCGTCCTCGGATTCCAGTTCGAACTCGTCCTCGAGTTCGCGGACGACGGCCTCGAACTCCGACTCGAATTCGTCTTCGTCCTCGTACTCGCCGTAGACCTCGTCCTCCAGCTCGTCTTCGAGCTCCCGGGCCAGGCCGCCGAGCTCGTCTTCGAACTCGTCCTCGTCCTCGAATTCGTCTTCCAGTTCGTCTTCGAGTTCGTTTTCGAACTCGGCCTCGAGTTCACGGCTCAGCTCGTCTTCCAGCTCGCCGTCCACTGCCGCATAGCCACGGCTCATAACCGTTCTCCTCTGCTCCGGTGAAAATCCGCGATCGCCGGCGCGGTGCGTCGGTGAGCACTGACCCGACACTGCCCGCGCACCGGAGGACACCGGTAGTCACACGTTCCTGCGTGACATGAATCGACTAGTTCGTACTTGTCACACAAACCGACGATGCGCTTTTCCTGTCGGAGGGGTTTGCTAGAGAGGGAGGGAGACCTAGAGGGGGGAGGCCGGTCTATGTCCACGAGCCCGGTGATGGGATTTCCTGCGTCATCGCTACACGACCTCGCGCGGCAGCGGGCGACGGTCGTCACGGAGGACGAAGCCGTACGAAACCTGGCGAGATCACTCGTCAGACGTGTCATGGAACTGAACGACGGGGCCACCGTGCAGCGGAAGCCGCTGCTCGACGTCACCGAGCACGGCGTCAGATGCCTGCTCGTCCCGGTGGCACCGGAGCCGCACGACCTGCTCAGCCCGCGCGAGCACGAAGTGGCGCGCATGGTCGGCCGTGGCTATACGAACAAGCAGATCGCCGGCGTGCTGGAAATCAGCCTGAACACGGTTTCCGCGCATATGCGCCGGATCTTCACCAAACTGGGGGTCGGCACCCGGGCGGCGATGGTGGCCGCGTTGACCGGTGAGAATCTCGCCGCAGGGTGAGGCGGCGGTCGTGAGTGGCGATTCGGCTTGTATTGAGGGGTAAGGCAGGAGAGCGTTCCGGTCCCCGCTTGCGCGGGGTTCGCCTGGTCGTGAAGGCCTCCTTCCTTGCCTACCCTGACGGCAAGGAAGGAGGCCTTTCACTGCCCGCCGGCGTGATTTCCGGTGATACAGGGACTGCTGTGACACACCAGCGGCCGCCCCTGAAAGTCCGTGAAGGCTTCCCTGAACTCATTCATGTACTTCCGCCAGGCGAACGCGCGCCAGGGCCACGCAGGGCGAGACGCGTTTCGACCAAAGGAGAAACCACGCACTATCCGAGGGCGGCGCGAAGCCGCCGGTCCCGTTCTTCCGGGGTCTGCCGGGGGCAACTGGTGCACTTCGGATTGCCCGCCTCGTAGATCAGACAACAGGAGGCACGGCGCACCACGGTGTTCCGCCCGACCCGGGAGAACCGGGGCTCCGGCATCCCGAGCCCGATCGCGGCCACGAGCGGTGCCGCCAGCGCGATCGCTCGTTCGATGTCGCCGGTCCACAGCAGGCGATTGCCGATCGAATCCGTCGCGATCGCGCCCAGCGCGCGCGGATTCGCCCCTGTGACAGCCGAAATCGTGCCGATCGCCGTGCTCAGCGTCCCAGCGAACGCGTCGCCGAGTTCGGTCAGGCCGCCGGCGAGGATCCGTGACGAGCGGGCGCCGGTGAAGCGGCCGTCCGGGACGAGGTCGATCGTGACGGCGTCGAGTGACGGGTCCAGTGGTTCGCCGTCGCGCACGAGGGATTCCACCGAGGGCGCGACGAGGACGGAAGACAGCGAGTACCACCAGATCGTGCCGAGCACTTCGGGCCGGGAGCAGCCGTAGAGCTTCGCGGCGCCGCCGATGCGGGCGCTGACCCAGGCGGCGTCGGCGAGCAGGGTCGCGGGCGCCTCCATCAGGGCACCGGCCGGTACAGCGAGACGCTGAACGAAGTGGTGACGTCCACCGCCTCGGTGATCGCGTCGAGGCGTTCACGGCGTCCCTCACGGTGGAGGTGGTGCGCGCTCGGGCCCATCTCGACGACCTGGCGGATCCGGGCGGGCGCCAACGTCACCCGCTGGGTGACATCGTGCCGGTCCACCCTGGTGAAGCGTTCGCCGAGGCTGTCCTCCAGCCGCGCGTCCTTGCTGCCGTCGACGGAGATCACCAGGTCGCCGAGCTCCCGGAGGTGCCCCGGGTTCGGCGTCGCGACGACCAGCAGCCCGTCCGCCGCCAGGACGCGGTGGAACTGCGGGGCGTTGCGGGGCGCGAAGACGTTGAGGATCAGCGACGCGCTCGAGTCCGCCACCGGCCAGGGTTCCCATAGATTCCACACGGCCGCGCCCGCGCGCGCGTGCGCGCGAGCGGCGCGGCGCAGGGCGACGGCGGAGACGTCGAGAGCCAGTCCGTACGCGGCAGGGACGGCGTCGAGTACGTGCGCGAGGTAGTACCCCGTGCCCGCGCCGGCGTCGATGACCATCCCGTTCTCGACATGCTCCGAAGCCACCTTCGCGAGGGCGTTGGCGAGAGGCAGATAGGCACCGGAGGAAAGGAGATCGACGCGAGCCGCGACCATCGGCGCGGTATCCGCCGTGCCGGCCGGGATGCGCGCGTGCAGGAGGTTGACGTAACCCTGCTTCGCTACGTCGAACGAGTGGCCCCGGCCGCAACGCACCGTGCGCTCGGTTACCCCGACCGGGTCACCGCAGACCGAACACCGCAATGACCGGACGATCGCCGGTGGCAGGGGGTCATGGCCGGATACACGCGCGTTCATGGACATATTCGACCATGAGGTTTCTCAACCGGACAGAACGCACCAGGTCAACGGAAACCTGGACGTAACAACGCCGTACCGACAGTTCACGCGGGTGAAACCTGAATCGCCGCCCGAGGAAACACCGCGGTCCAAAGATTCCTGCGCAGTACACCCCAGGCACGGGAGGAAGATTGTGCTGAACGCAGGAGACACGGCATGGGTGTTGATCAGCGCCGCGCTGGTCATGCTCATGACACCGGGATTGGCGTTCTTCTACGGCGGCATGGTCCGCGCGAAGAGCGTTCTGAACATGTTGATGATGAACTTCATCGCGCTCGCCGTCGTCGGTGTCCTCTGGACGCTGTACGGCTTCACGATGGCGTTCGGCAACGATGTGGGCGGCGGGTTGCTCGGTAACTTCGACTTCGCGGGTCTCTCGACCATCTCCGGCAAACTCGCCGGTTTCGCGACCGCCGCGACCGGCACCACGCCCGAGGTCGCCTGGCCCGGCGCGGACGCGCTGCCGCTGTTCGCCTTCGTGATGTTCCAGCTGATGTTCGCGATCATCACGCCCGCGCTGATCTCCGGTGCCATCGCCGACCGCGCCAAGTTCTGGGGCTGGACGCTGTTCGTCGCGGTGTGGGTGACCATCGTGTACTTCCCGGTCGCGCACTGGGTGTTCTCGTTCAACGGCTTCATCAGCGCCGATTCGGTCGGCGGCTGGATCGCCAACCAGCTCAAGGCGCTCGACTTCGCCGGCGGTACCGCGGTCCACATCAACGCCGGCGCGGCGGGCCTGGCGCTCGCGATCGTGCTCGGCAAGCGCAAGGGCTGGCCGAAGGGCACCGGACGCCCGCACAACGTGCCGTTCGTGCTCCTGGGCGCCGCGCTGCTGTGGTTCGGCTGGTACGGCTTCAACGCCGGTTCGGCGCTGGCCGCCAACGACCTCGCCGCCGTCGCGTTCACCAACACCACCGTCGCGACCGCGGCCGCCGTGCTCGGCTGGCTGATCATCGAGCAGATCAAGGTCGGCAAACCGACCACCCTCGGCGCCGCCTCCGGCGCCGTCGCGGGTCTCGTCGCGATCACCCCGGCGGCCGGTTTCGTCAGCCCGCTGGGTGCCATCGCCATCGGCCTCATCGCCGGTGCCCTGTGCGCGCTGGCGATCAGCCTCAAGTTCCGCTTCGGTTTCGACGACTCCCTCGACGTCGTCGGCGTCCACCTCGTGGGTGGTCTCGTCGGTACGCTGCTCATCGGCTTCTTCGGCACCACCAGTGTCAACTCGCTCGGCGTCGACGGCCTGTTCTACGGCGGCGGTCTCGGCCAGCTGGGCAAGCAGGCGCTCGCGGCGGCCGTGGTCCTCGGCTACTCGTTCGTGCTGACCTTCGTCATCGGCTGGGTGATCAAGAAGCTCGGCGGGTTCCGCGTCAGCGCGGAGGACGAGGTCAGTGGTATCGATGAGGCCCAGCACGCGGAGAGCGCCTACGACTTCACCGGATCGGGCGGCGGCCTCGGCCAGCCGACCAGCATCCCGGTCAAGGCGCCCACCGGAAACGCGGCCACGAAACTCGAGGAGAGCAAGGCATGAAGCTGATCACCGCGATCGTCAAGCCGTTCACGCTCGACGACGTCCGCTCCGCGCTGGAGCAACTGGGCGTGCTCGGCATGACGGTCAGCGAGGTGCAGGGCTACGGCAGGCAGAAGGGCCACACCGAGGTCTACCGGGGCGCGGAGTACTCCGTGGACTTCGTGGCGAAGCTGAGGATCGAGGTCGTCACCGACGATGCAGGCGTCGAGAAGGCCCTCGACGCGATCACCACGGCCGCCCACACCGGCAAGATCGGTGACGGCAAGATCTGGGTGACGCCGGTGGAGACGGTCATCCGGGTACGCACCGGCGAGCGCGGCTCGGACGCCCTATAGGCGTCAGGGATGGCCGACGGGGGTGAACTGGTCAAGGCCACCGAGCGATTGCTCGAGGGCAGGCACGGGAGGCTAGGGGCGGCCGCGTTGCGGACGGCCCTGGTCGACCTCTACGAATTCTGGTTGGGCAGGGGCGCCGCGGCGGCCGGCGTCGACACCGCTGAACCCGGTGTCGCGCTGGCCGCCGTCGGGGGCCTCGGGCGCAGCGAGCTGGTGCCCTTCTCCGACCTCGATCTTTTGTTGCTGCACAACGGCAACTCGCGCGTCGGCGAGATCGCCGACGCGATCTGGTACCCGTTGTGGGACGCCAAGATCGGCCTCGACCACTCGGTCCGCACTCCGGGTGAGGCGCTGAAGGTGGCGTCCGAGGATCTTCGGACCGCGATGGGGCTGCTCGACATCCGCCACATCGCCGGGGACGCCGAGATCACCGCCAGGCTGGCGGCCGCGGCACGGGATCAGTGGCGGAGGACCGCCCGGAAACGGGTGGGCGAACTGTCGAACGCGGTGCGTCAGCGCTGGGCCCGCAGTGGTGAGATCGCGCAGTCCGCCGAGCCGGATCTCAAGCACGGCCGAGGCGGGCTTCGCGACTTCGCCGTCTTGGAGGCACTGGCGGCGGCACAGCTGACAGCGAGGCCCGGCGAGGAACTGCTGGCGGCCAAGGGCCTGCTGCTCGACGTCCGGACGGAACTGCGCCGGGAACTGCGCCGGGAGCGGGACATCCTCAGCGCACCGGAGGCCGGGACGGTCGCGGGTGAACTCGGGTTCGGTGATCGGTTCATCCTGGCGCGCAAGCTTTCCGGTGTCGGGCGGACGATTTCGTACGCGGTCGACGTGGCGCTCCGGTCCACTGTGGAACCACCCAAGGCGCGGTTCGGGCGACGGCCGGTGCGGACGCCGCTCGACGAGGGCGTCGTCCTGCACGGGAACGAGGTCGCGCTGGCACGGGACGCGGTGCCCGCCAAGGATCCGGCCCTGCTGCTGCGGGTCGCCGCGGCGTCGGCCCGGATCCGGAAGCCCATCGCGCACGGGACCCTGCGGGCCCTGGCCGAAACCGCGCCGGAACTGCGCGCGCCGTGGCCCGCCGACGCCCTCAAGGCGCTGGTGGAACTGCTCGGCGCGGGCGAGGGACTCGTCGACGCCGTGGAGGCACTGGACCGCACCGGTCTGTGGGCGCGGCTGTTCCCCGAATGGGGGGCGGTGCGGGATCTCCCGCCGAGGTCGCCGGTGCATTCGTGGACCGTCGACCGGCATCTCGTGCGTGCCGCTGTCGAGGCGTCGAAACTGACGACCACCGTTTCGCGGCCGGACCTGTTGCTGATCGGCGCGCTGCTGCACGACATCGGCAAGGGACGCGACGCGGACCATTCCGAGCTCGGCGCGAAGATCAGCGCCCAGGTGGCGGCCAGGCTCGGGCTGCCGGAGGCCGATTCGGCGCTGGTGGCGGCGATGGTCCGGCATCACCTGCTGCTGCCGCACACCGCCACGCGGCGGGACATCAGCGATCCCGCCACCATCCAGCGGGTGACGAAGACGCTCGACGAGAATCTCGTCCTGCTGGAACTGCTGCACGCCCTGACGACGGCGGATTCGCTGGCCACCGGGCCGGGCGTGTGGACCGACTGGAAGGCGCGCCTGCTCGCCGAACTCGTTTCGGGCTGCGAAGAAGCGTTGCACGGCAAGGGTTTCGTGCCGCCGGAGCCGATGGGCGCCGAACAACGGGAGCTGGTCGCCGAAGCCGTCGCGTCCGGCCGTGGCGAGGTGCGCATCACCGCCACGGGCAAGGTCGTGACCGTGGTGCTCGCGGTCCCGGCCCGCGCGGAACTGCTGGCTCCCGCGGCCGGGGTGCTCGCGCTGAACTCGCTCGAGGTCCACGCGGCGGTGCTGCGCGGGCACGACGGGGGACGGGCGGGCGTGTTCACGGCGTCACCGAAGTTCGGGTCCCTGCCCGACGTCACGCTGCTGCGTGAACAGTTCGCGCGGGCGGTGGCCGGAACGCTGCCGCTCACCCAGCGGCTCGCGGCGAAGGAACGGGACTACGGCGGAGGTGAGACGCCGTCTGCCGGTGCGAAGGTGATCTGGTTCGACGACGAGACCAGCGGGCACGACACGGTCGTGGTCGAATTGCGGGCCGCGAACCGGATCGGGTTGCTGTACCGGGTCGCGGGCGCGCTGCGCCGGTGCGAGGCAGAGGTGCGCTGGGCGAAGGTGGCCACACTCGGCGGTGCTGTCGTCGACTCGTTCGCCGTCGCGCCGCGGAGCGGGCGGGTCGACCAGGCGTGGCGGTCGAAGATCGAAGCCGCGTTGCTGGCCGCCGCTTCTTGAGCCCGGCGTCCCGGATCGGGGTGTCGCGCGAGTCGCGGAGAGTAGCGGTGGCAGGATGTGCGCGGTCGAGACCCGAAGGAGCCGGAGGGTGGTGAGCGCGTGCTGGGGCACGAGCACAACTCGCCCGGACCACAGCGGATCACGCTGCCGCCGACCGTCGTCGCCTCCCACCTCCGTGCGTGCGCGGACGACCTCGCCGTCTCCCTCACCGCGTCCGGTACCGCCGCGACCGTGCCCGAACTGCTCAAAGTGGTCCGGCACCTCGTCGCGGGCCAGCAGGCCCTCGCCATCGCGCTCGAAGGCATGGCGGGCCGGGTCGAAGTGGGAGGCGAAGGCGCGCTGGCCACCGCCCCGATGGTCGACGTCGAGGTCGTCGCCGAAGTGCTCCGTGCGGCGGCCACCGCTGTCGACTGTTCGGCCGAGGCGCTCGCCGAATCGCGTCCGTCATTCGAATGTGTGAGCGAATCAGTCGCCCCTGACACCCGTTTGTAGCTTCCCGCCGCTTTGGCGCGTGGATACGCTGGTCAGGGGGAGGCGGCCATGCGAGCGGTGTGGAAAGGCACGATCGGATTCGGGACCTACGCCATTCCGGTGAAGGCGTACAGCGCGACCGAAGAGCGCACCATCCCCCTCCACCAGGTGCACGAGCCGGACGGCGGCAGGGTGCGGGTGAAGTGGGTCTGCGAGGTCGACGGCGCCGAGGTGCCCGCGGCCGAGATCGTCAAGGGGCATCCCGTCCCCAACGGCGACGTCGTCCTGCTGACCGCACGGGATTTCGCGTCGCTGCTCGCGCCGACCATCCACTCGATGGACGTCGTCGGCTTCACCCCGGCCGAACAGGTCGACCCGATGTACTTCGTGCGCAGTTACCACCTCGAACCGGAGCCGGCGGGCACCAAGCCTTATGTGCTGTTGAGCGAGGCGCTGCAGCAGTCCCGGCGGATCGCGATCGTGAAGGTGACGCTGCGACAGCGCGAAACGCTGGGCGCGCTGCGCGTGCGGGACCAGGTGATCCTGCTCGAGACGATGCTGTGGCCGGACGAGATCCGGCGGCCCGACTTCCCGTTCCTGCACGAGGACGTCGACCTGCGGCGCGGGGAACTGCGGAACGCGATTTCGCTGATCGAGGACCTCACGCAGGATTTCGAACCCGGCCGGTACACCGATCGCTACCGTGAGTCGCTCGAAGCGCTCATCCAGGCCAAACTGGACGGCGACGACGTCCTGCAGCCGACCGCCGCCGAACAGGCGGAAGGCGTCACCCGGCTGCTGGCGGCATTGCGGCAGAGCGAGGTCGAAACCGATCGTGCGCCTGTCGAGAAGGCCAAGGAAGCGGCGGACAAGGCACGACAGGCGCGGACGCGGGCGAAGCGGGCTTCGTCGGCCAAGACAGTTGAGTAGTTCTACTCAGGGGGAGTTGGGGGTCTTCACGCTGTCGTGACCCCGCGGTGAACGGGCATTGTCATGCCATCGCGCGGAGAGAGCGCGGGCAGCGAATCGCCTGGTACTGGGGGTCCGGCGATACCGAGTCCCGCGAAACTCGCCAAGTGTGCTTACGGTCGGCTCGCGGGGAGGCGAGCCTTCCGTAGGGGCTCCGGTACCGGTCTGCGAGGGGCGACCGGTCCCGGAGCCCTGTTTTGCGTTCGTGCGCTATGAATGTCGGCATGGACATGCCCTGGCGGACCTGTGGTGTCGGACAGTGCCAGGGGGCTCACGTCAGCGACGATCGTTGCCTGGCGCACCTGGAGCAGGAGCAGCGGCGCGAGTACTTCGCCGGGCTCCGTCCTGGCGCGGACGTCGACCTCCGCCGCACCGAGATGAATCCGGACCTGGTGAAACAGCTCGTGAGGGCGGTGAGGAACGACGACGGTCATGCCGTCTTCGGCCGCGTCGACTTCGCTGAAGCCCGGTTTCGCGAGTTCGCGAACTTCGAGAAGGCCGGCTTCGCGAGCGCCGACTTCACGCGAGCGGAATTCGCAGGGCCGGTGAAGTTCGAAAAGGCCGTCCTTCGTGGCCGTACGTCGTTCGCCGATGCTCAGTTCGGCGGGAACGTGTCGTTCGCGGGTTCCACGGTGGAAGAGCTGGACTGCCGACGGGCGGTTTTCTCGGGCAACGTCAAGTTCGACCAAGCGATTTTCGTCGAGAACGGCTTCGCGCGGCTCGCCTTCAGGAACACCCGGTTCGGCAAGGCGGTGTGGTTCGACCATGTGGTGTTCAGGGGCGATATCCGCTTCCAGGAAACACAATTCCGCGGTGAGACCTTCTTTCGCCGAGCCGTCTTCGAAAAGAGCGCGCGCTTTTCGCCCGCCGGCGGGTTCTCGCACAACGTCTGGTTCGACGACGCGGAATTCCTCGGTCTCGCCGGTTTCGAAGGCCTGGAATTCCGCGGCTATACCAGCTTCGCGGACGCGAAGTTCGGTGAAGACGTCATCTTCGGTGGAAGCGAATTCCACGACGTGGCACGCTTCGACAAGGTTCGTTTCGGCGGCAGGGCCAGGTTCCAAGAGGTGCGGTTCGACGGCGACACGTGTTTCGACGGCGCCGAGTTCGAAACGGCGGAGCTCTTCGGCCCTGTCGAGGCAAGTCAGCTGAGCTTCCGGCACGCGAACTTCCGCAAGCGCGTGGTCGTCGACACCCGGACGGCGCGGGTCGACTGCGCGGAGGCCGTCTTCGAGGAAGGCGTCACGCTTCAGATCGAGTCCGCCTCGGTGGATCTGGAACGCGCTGTGTTCGGCAAGCCGTCGACGGTCGCCGGCACCACCGCGGAGGTGACCTCCCTGCGAGGCACCGACGTCGAGGATCTGGTGCTCACCGACGTGGACCTCTCGAAATGCCTGTTCGCCGGCGCGCATCACCTCGACAAGCTCCGCATCGAGGGCGACTGCACCTTCGGCTCGCCCCGGCGCCGGCAGACCCTCGCCGAAGAACGCGCCTGGCGGACCAAGAGCATGGACGCGATCCGCCCGCGCCGCGTCGCCGGTCTCTACCGCCAGCTCCGCAAGGCACAGGAAGACAGCAAGAACGAACCCGGCGCCGCCGACTTCTACTACGGCGAGATGGAGATGCGCCGCCACAGCCCGGCCACCCCGTGGTCCGAACGCGCCATCCTGCACCTCTACTGGCTCATCTCCGGCTACGGCCTCCGTGCTCTCAGAGCCCTCGCGACCCTGGCGGTCCTCATCGCGTTGGCGACCGTCGGCTTCCGGCTAGGCGGCTTCAAGACCACGCCCGCCTTCGGCGACACCTTGATCTACGTCGCCCAAAGCACCGTTTCGCTGGAAACGAAACTGGCGTCGCTGCCGAAGGACCTGACGCCGTTCGGCGAGGTCATGCGGCTGGTCATGCGCGTCCTCGGGCCGCTGCTGCTCGGCCTGACGCTGCTTGCCGTCCGCAACCGCGTCAAACGCTGACCCCGGACACCGACTACCCTGGGAAGCCGCCGGTCCGTACCGGCAAGCCACAACGACCCAGCTGGAGCGTGCACACCCGTGTTCGACACCCTCTCCGATCGGCTCACGTCCGCCCTGCAGACCCTGTCTCGCAAGGGCAGGCTCTCCGACGCCGACATCGACGCCACCGCGCGCGAGATCCGTATCGCGCTGCTCGAGGCGGATGTCGCGCTGTCTGTGGTCAAGGACTTCATCGCCCGGATCAAGGAGCGCGCCAAGGGCGCCGAGGTGCACGGCGCGCTGAACCCGGCGCAGCAGGTCATCAAGATCGTCAACGAGGAACTCGTCACCATCCTCGGCGGCGAGACCAGGCGGCTCACGTTCGCGAAGAACCCGCCGACGGTCATCATGCTCGCGGGTCTGCAGGGTGCCGGTAAGACGACGCTCGCGGGCAAGCTCGCGATGTGGCTGAAGAAGCAGGGCCACGCGCCGATGCTGGTCGCGTGTGACCTCCAGCGCCCCAACGCGGTCACGCAGCTGCAGGTCGTCGGCGAGCGGGCCGGGGTCGCGGTCTTCGCGCCCGAGCCCGGCAACGGCGTCGGCGATCCGGTCGACGTCGCCCGCCGCGCCATCGACGAGGCCAAGCGCGCCCAGCACGACATCGTCCTGGTCGACACCGCCGGCCGTCTCGGTGTCGACGAAGAGCTGATGAAGCAGGCCGCGGACATCCGCGACGCCGTTTCGCCGGACGAGACGCTGTTCGTCGTCGACGCGATGATCGGTCAGGACGCGGTCACCACGGCCGAGGCGTTCCGCGACGGCGTCGGCTTCACCGGTGTCGTGCTCACCAAGCTCGACGGTGACGCCCGCGGTGGTGCCGCGCTGTCGGTCCGCCAGGTCACCGGCCAGCCGATCCTGTTCGCCTCCAACGGCGAGAAGCTCGAGGACTTCGACCTCTTCCATCCGGACCGGATGGCCAGCCGGATCCTCGGCATGGGCGACGTGCTCAGCCTCATCGAGCAGGCAGAGCAGCACTTCGACCAGGAGAAGGCGGAGCAGACCGCGGCCAAGCTCGGCAGCGGCCAGCTCACCCTCGAGGACTTCCTCGAGCAGATGCTCGCGGTCCGCAAGATGGGCCCGATCGGCAACCTGCTCGGCATGCTGCCCGGCGCCGGCCAGATGAAGGACCAGCTCGCGCAGGTCGACGACAAGCAGCTCGACAAGCTGCAGGCGATCATCCGCGGCATGACCCCCGCCGAGCGGGCCGACCCGAAGATCATCAACGCCTCGCGCCGGGTCCGGATCTCGAAGGGCTCCGGTGTCGCCGTCCGCGACGTCAACGACCTGGTCAACCGGTTCTTCGAGGCGCGCAAGATGATGGCGCAGATGGCGGGCCGGTTCGGCTTCGGCGGCGGAGGCGGCGGCAGCAAGAACCGCAAGGGCAAGAAGGGGAAGAAGGGCAAGGGGCGCGGTCCGACGCAGCCCAAGGTCCGGGGTGGTTTCCCCGGTGGCATGCCGATGCTGCCCCCCGGCGGCGGGATGCCCGGCGGCATGCCCGACCTTTCCCAGCTCGGCGGCATGAACGACGTACCCGGGTTCGACCCGAAGAAGTTCAAGCTGCCGAAGGACAAGTAGCCCGTGGAGGCGCTGCACCTGGCCGGTGTCGTCCTGCCGGACGGCGAGCACCGTGAGCTGTGGGTCTCCGGCGGCCGGATCACGACAGAACCGGTCGCCGGAGCGGAAACCGTTGTCCGGGAAGGCTTTCTCGTGCCCGGGCTGGTCGACGCGCACTGTCATCCCGGTATCGGGGTCGGCGGCGCGACCACGCTCGAAGAGGCCGCCGAGCAGGCGATCACCGATCGCGACGCCGGGACGCTGCTGATCCGCGACTGCGGGTTGCCGATCGACGTCCGGCCCCTGCAGGAGCGGGCCGACCTGCCGCGGATCATCCGTGCCGGACGGCATCTCGCCCTGCACAAGCGCTACATCCCCGGCCTCGGCATCGAACTCGAAGACCCTTCCGAACTGCCGAAGGCGGCCGCCGAACAAGCCCGCGACGGCGACGGCTGGGTCAAACTCGTCGGCGACTGGATCGACCGCGGTGCCGGAGATCTCGCGCCGCTCTGGCCCGACGACGTCCTCGCCGAGGCCATCGCCGCCGCGCACGCCGAGGGCGCCAAGGTGACGGCGCACGTGTTCGGCCAGGCCGCGTTGCCGGGCCTGATCGACGCGGGGATCGACTGCCTCGAACACGGCACGGAACTCTCGCCGGACCAGCTGGGCGTCCTCGCCGAACGCGGGATAGCGCTCGTGCCGACCCTGATCAACATCGAGAACTTCCCTGGCATCGCGGACAAGGCGGGCAAATACCCGGTGTACGCAGACCACATGCGGGCACTGCACGCCGGCGTGGGGGAGATGGTCTCGACGGCTATCGAGGCGGGCGTCCAGGTGTACGCCGGAAGCGACGCCGGCGGCATGGTCGAGCACGGCAGGCTCGTCGACGAGATCGAGGCGCTGCACAAGGCGGGCATGTCCGCGGAACAGGCGCTGGCTTCGGCCTCATGGGCGGCCCGTGAATGGCTCGGCGTGCCGGGAATCGCCGACGGCGCTTCGGCCGATCTGCTCGTCTACCCGTCCGATCCGCGTCAGGATCTCGCGGTGCTCCGGCATCCGAGCCACATCGTCCTGCGTGGCAAGATCTACGCCTGATCCGACTCCATCCGTGACCGGAGCGGCACGGGGCTTAGCGTGGAGGCGTGGTGGACGACGGGCAGGCTCGCGAGCGTCTGGTGCTTGGAGCGCACTGGGGGTTCGTGGCGTTCTTCGCGGGCATCGCCGGGTACCACCTCGTCACGCTCGTCATGAGCTTCCTGATGTCAGGCCGTTTCGGCGGCTACGACCCGCTCGAACTCCGTGACGTCGGCCCGCTGCTGATCCTCGCGTTCCTGCCGACCCTCGTGCTCGGCCTCGGCCCCGCGGCCGGCTCTCACGTCTGGGGGCAAGGGCTTCGCGCCGACTTCGGGCTCAAGCCCACTTGGCGCGACGTCCGGATCGGGCTCGCCTGCGGAGCCGCCGCGCTCGCCGCCGGCTACCTCCTCAACCTGCTCTTGCTCGCCGTCTACGGGACCGACAGCGACGACAGGACCTTCTCCGACGTCTCGCCCGGCCCGATCACCGAACTGTCCGGCACCGCCGAGGGCGACACGGTCTGGCTGGTGCTGGCCGCGGTCATCGTCGTCCTCGCCGCCCCGGTCACCGAAGAACTGCTCTTCCGCGGCACGCTGTGGAACGCCATGGGCTTCCACCGCCTGCCCTCGTGGGTGATCCTGCTGGTCACCGCGCTGGTGTTCGCCCAGTTGCACGGGGAGGCCGCGCGCACGATCGCGTTGTTCGGCCAGGGCATCGCGATCGGTCTCGCCCGCTACTTGTCCGGCCGGGTGAGCGCGGCCGTGATCGCGCACGCGGCCAACAACCTCCCACCGGCTGTATTGCTCTTCGCGGCGAGGTGATCGCCGGTTCGGGCGGTTAGAGTCTTTGAGTAACCGAACGATCACCGGAGGATCGGCGTGACCGTATCTCAGCCCAGGGAGCCGATCCCCGAGGCCGCGCCGCCAGAGGAACTCACTGTCGGAGGTGAGGTGGCCGCGCCCGACACGCCACCGCCGCATCGCTGGGGATTCGGGGCCTTTCTCTTGGTGGAGGCCGTCCTGCTGGCGTCGGCGGCGTTCCTCAGCGTCCTGCTCGGCGATGTCCAGCCCGGTCAGCCCCTGCCGATGCGCATGGTGCTGCTGGGCACCATGGTGCCGACGATGATCGCCGCCGGGGTCGCGCTGCTGATCACCCGCCTGCGGGGCAACGGCCCGTTCACCGACCTGCGGATCGGGTGGAGCTGGGCCGACGTCAAGGTCGGGCTCAAACTCGGTGTGCTCGGGCTCGGGTTCACCTCGCTCGCCGCCTACGTCTGGACGCAGGCCGTCGGCGACGAGAACGCGACCTCGGCGATCAGCGCGCTGGTGGAGGACCGGCGGATGTCGGTCTCGGCGGCCGTCGTCATGTTCATCTACCTGTGGCTGGTCGGGCCGATCTGCGAGGAGATCATCTACCGCGGCCTCCTGTGGGGCGCGGTGGAGCGGTTGACGTGGCGCACCGAACGCTGGGGGAGGATCGCGGCGTTCCTGGTCTCCACGGCCGTTTTCGCGGCGAGCCACCTCGAGCCGCTGCGCACCACGTTGCTGCTGGTGATCGCGATCCCGATCGGGCTGGCCAGGGTGTTCACCGGGCGGCTGCTCGGCAGCGTGGTCGCTCATCAGGTGAACAACTTCCTCCCGGCCGTGACGATCCTTCTCGCCTCGCTCGGGATAGCCGCGTTCTGACAGCCAGTTGGCGTCTGGCAGAATGTTCGCTTGCCTGCTCTGGCCGGACCCTCTCACCGCGCCCGAGCTCACCCTTCGGGTGTGCGCAGCCGTGTCCCCACGCGGCAGGCGTGCGCCTTCCACATGCATCAGAGAGAACTGAGGAGTACCCACACCCGTGGCCGTCAAGATCAAGCTGCAGCGTCTCGGCAAGAT
The DNA here is from genome assembly GCF_000342005.1 of Amycolatopsis decaplanina DSM 44594. GTDB lineage: Bacteria > Actinomycetota > Actinomycetes > Mycobacteriales > Pseudonocardiaceae > Amycolatopsis > Amycolatopsis decaplanina. The sequence goes on along the minus strand of NZ_AOHO01000067.1, from coordinate 147,028 downwards.
CCGTGCGCCGTACTACCGCATCATCGTCGCCGACGCGCGCACCCGCCGTGATGGCAAGGCCATCGAGACGATCGGCAAGTACCACCCGAAGGAAGAGCCCAGCTTCATCGAGGTCGACACCGAGCGTGCCCAGCACTGGCTGTCGGTCGGCGCCCAGCCGACCGAGCCGGTCCAGCGCATCCTCGAGATCACCGGTGACTGGCAGAAGTTCAAGGGCCTGCCGGGCGCCGAGGGCACCCTGAAGGTCGCCGAGCCGAAGCCGTCGAAGCAGGACCTGTTCAACGCCGCGCTCGCCGCCGCCGGTGACTCGGCCTCCGCCGAGGCCACCACGCCGAAGAAGAAGTCCGCCCCGAAGAAGGCCGAAGCCGACAAGGCCGAAGCCGCCGAGGGTGACAAGGCCGAGGCGTGAGTTTCCTCGCTGACTCCCTCGAGCACCTGGTGCGCGGGATCGTCGACAACCCGGACGAGGTCCGGGTCGAGCTGCTGACCACGCGCCGTGGCCGCACGCTCGAGGTGCACGTGCACCCCGACGATCTCGGCAAGGTGATCGGCCGGGGCGGTCGCACCGCGACAGCCCTGCGCACCGTCATGGGCGGCATCGGTGGCCGCGGCGTCCGCGTGGACGTCGTCGACACCGATCGCTGACCAAGGACACAGGAACATTTCGGGATGGACGTCGTAGTCGGCCGGATCGCCAAGGCGCACGGAATCCGCGGGGAACTCGCGGTGGACGTGCGCACGGACTCGCCGGAACAGCGGTTCGCGGTCGGTTCGGCCGTCACGACGAAGCTGCGTGACGGCAGCAGCAGAGACCTCACCATCGCAGCCGCCCGCGAACACAGCGGGCGGCTGCTGGTGCGTTTCGAAGAGGTGCTGACCAGGGACGTCGCGGAGACCCTCCGCGGCGCGCTGCTGATCGCCGACACCTCGGCGCTGCCGCCGACCGAAGACCCGGACGAGTTCTACGACCACGAACTCGAAGGCCTGCGGGCCGAACTCGCCGACGGCACGGTCGTCGGCAAGGTGCTCGAAATCGTGCATTCGCCCGCCGGTGAACTGCTGTCGGTCGAGCACGACGGACGTGAGGTGCTGGTGCCGTTCGTGAAGGCGATCGTCCCGGCGGTCGACGTCGCGGGCGGCCGCGTGGTACTCGACCCGCCGGAAGGCCTGCTGGACGCCTGATGCGCCTCGACGTAGTCACGATCTTCCCCGAATACCTCGACCCGCTCCGCGCCGCGCTGCTCGGACGCGCGATCGACCGCGGCCTCATCGAGGTCGGCGTGCACGACCTGCGGAACTGGACGCACGACGTCCACCGCGCCGTCGACGACGCGCCGTACGGCGGCGGGCCCGGCATGGTGATGAAACCGCAGATCTGGGGCCCCGCCCTGGACGAAGTCTGCGGCGAGAACACCCGCCTCGTGGTCCCGACCCCCGCCGGACGGCCGTTCACCCAGGCCATGGCCCACCAGTACGCCGCGGAGGAGCACCTGGTGTTCGCGTGCGGCCGCTACGAGGGCATCGACCAGCGGGTGATCGACGACGCCGCCCGGCGGATGCCCGTCGACGAGGTCTCCATCGGCGACTACGTGCTGGTCGGCGGCGAGGCCGCGGTGCTGGTGATGGTCGAGGCCGTCGTCCGGCTGCTGCCCGGGGTCCTCGGCAACGCCCGCTCCGCCGAGGAGGACTCGTTCTCCGACGGCCTGCTCGAAGGCCCCAGCTACACGCGGCCGGAGGTCTGGCGCGAGCTGGCCGTGCCGGACGTCCTGCGCTCGGGAAACCACGCGCTGATCGACCGCTGGCGCCGCGACCAGGCGCTGGAACGCACCGTGCGGCGCAGGCCCGAACTGATCGGGCTCCTGCCGGAAGGTAGTCTCGACAAGCACGATCTCAAGGTCCTCGACCGCTTGAACGAGGACTCCGACCAGGCCGGGTCAACCACCTGAGTCCTGGTCTGCAATACTTGACAGGTTGGCGTGGATAGACGCGTGAACTTTTACTTCGGACAGTGGCTGAAGTTAAAGATTCGAGCTCATCCGGAACGCCATCAGCCCCCGGGTAGGTCGCAGTGCAGACACTGCGCGCCCAAGCTGTACGTAAGCCATACGAAGACGAGGACGGACCACCGATGAACACCCTGGACGCGCTGGACGCGCAGTCACTGCGTTCCGACATCCCGGACTTCCGACCGGGCGACACGCTCAAGGTTCACGTCCGCGTCATCGAGGGCAACCGCGAGCGCAACCAGATCTTCCAGGGCGTCGTGCTGCGTCGCCAGGGCGGCGGCATCCGCGAGACCTTCACGGTCCGCAAGGTGTCGTTCGGCATCGGCGTGGAGCGCACCTTCCCGGTGCACTCGCCGAACATCGCCGAGGTCGAGGTCTTCAAGCGCGGCGACGTCCGCCGGGCGAAGCTGTACTACCTCCGCGAGCTGCGCGGCAAGGCCGCCAAGATCAAGGAACGCCGCGAAAACCGCGAGACGACCTCCGCCAAGTAGGTAGCCACTCGGTTACAGGTAACCTGGCGTCGTGGTCGAACCCGTGTCCCAGAACACCTCCGAAGACGAGCCCGATCGCCCCGAAGAGGAGCGCCCCACTAGGGCCTCCCGACGGGGCCGGTCCGGAGCCAAGAAATTCGGCAAGGTCAACAAGAAGCGGTCGTTCTGGAAGGAACTGCCGATCCTGATCGTCGTCGCACTCGTGCTGACGATCTTGATCCAGCAGTTCCTCGCCAAGGTCTACATGATCCCCTCGGGATCGATGGAGACCACCTTGCACGGCTGCGCGGGGTGCACGGGCGACCGGATCCTGGTCGACCGGATCACGTACGACTTCACCGATCCCGGCCCGGGCGACGTGGTGGTCTTCAAGGGACCGCCCGCCTGGGTCGGCGAGATCGACACACCGGAGTCCAGCAACATCTTCGTCACCGGATTCCGCACGCTGGGTTCCCTGATCGGGTTCGCGCCGCCGGACGAGCGTGACTTCGTCAAGCGGATCATCGCGGTCGGTGGCCAGACGGTGCAGTGCTGCGACAACAATCGCGTCGTGGTCGACGGCAAGGCACTCGACGAGCCGTACGTCCACTGGGAAGAGGGCATGCCGCCCACCGAGAGGACGTTCGAGCCGGTCAAGGTGCCCGCCGGATACGTTTGGGTGATGGGCGACAACCGCAACAACTCGAGCGACTCCCGAATCCAAGGTGGCGGCGGGGTCAACGGCGCCGTGCCGGTCGACAACATCATCGGCAAGGCACGGGTCATCGTGCTCCCGCCCGGCCGCTGGGGTGGCGTTTCGGACCACAACCCGCAGGCGAACGCTCAGCCGCTGGCGCTCGGTGCGCCGGCCTGGCAGCAGGGACTTCCCCTGGGTGTCGGCGTCGCCGCGGCGTGGCCCGTGCTCTTCCTCGGCAGGCGGATGTCGGCCGGAGTGCGCAAGGTGGTCGACCGGAGGCGGTAAGGCCTTGAGAGTTCCTGTACCGCTCACACCGGCCGAGCCGCTTCGGCCGCCGCGGGCAGTGGTGCGTGGCGACCTCTTCTGGGGGTTGCAGGGTGCGCTGGACCGGCGGGGCCTCGGGCCCGTCGCCGGAGTCGACGAGGCAGGGCGTGGTGCTTGCGCCGGCCCTCTCGTCGTGGCCGCCTGTGTCCTGCGACCCGGCGACGCCGCGCGGCTGCCGGAGCTCACCGACTCGAAGGTGCTCACGGCCAAGGCCCGCGACCGGGTGTACGACCGGGTCGTCCAGCGTGCCGTCGACTACTCGGTCATCGTCATCCCGGCGGCCGAGGTCGACCTGTTCGGCATCCATGTCATGAACCTCGAAGGCATGCGACGCGCTGTCTCGGCGCTTCGGAACACGCCTGGCTACGTCCTGACCGACGGATTCCGTGTGTCCGGGCTGCCCGCCCCGAGCGTCCCGGTGATCAAAGGGGACAAGGCCGTCGCGTGCGTGGCGGCGGCGTCCGTGCTGGCGAAGGTCACCCGGGACCGGATCATGGGCGACCTGCACGACGTCCACCCGCATTACGGTTTCGACGTGCACAAGGGGTACAGCACCACCGACCACAGCGCGGCGCTGAACACTCACGGTCCGAGTCCGGTCCATCGCTGGTCGTACGCCAACGTGGCCACCGCGGCCGCCGCGCACCGGGTGCGGCCGCCTCACCCGGTCGTGCTGACCGTCGCGGCGCTGGAAAACCCGAGCGTGCCGATACGTGCCCTCGGCCCGTACGTGGGTAACAATGAACGCTCCGCCGCTGGAACAGCAGCAAAATCGCGAGGAGGGGCGCGGATTTCATGAGCGCAGAGGATCTCGAGAAGTACGAGACCGAGATGGAGCTCTCGCTTTACCGCGAGTATCGCGACATAGTCGGCCAGTTCTCGTACGTGGTGGAGACCGAGCGGCGGTTCTATCTGGCCAACGCCGTCGACGTGCAGGTGCGCGACGGCGGTGGCGAGGTGTACTTCGAGGTCCGCATGTCCGACGCGTGGGTCTGGGACATGTACCGGCCCGCGCGGTTCGTCAAGCACGTCCGGGTCATCACGTTCAAGGACGTCAACGTCGAGGAGCTCGACAAACCGGATCTCCGCCTGCCGGAAGACGGGCCGTTCTCCGGCTGATCTCCGTAGGTACGTGAAGGCCCCCTTCATCGCGTCCAGGTACGTGAGTGAAGGGGGCCTTCACGTACCTAAGGGCGTATAGCACAGCCCACCGACGATTCCGGCCGGTGAGCTTCCGCGACGGCCGAACCATCCACAACACCCCGGTTGTCCACAGGCGGCGGAATCGGGTCTGTCCGACGCCCGATCACCCTGGCAGCGTTGATCGCACACACACCGTGACGATCGCTGAGGGGGATCGAGATGACGAGCACGGCCGAACAGCCGTCTGCCGCGACACGACGTATCGAACTGGGCCGATGGGGAGAGGACCTCGCGGTCCGCCATCTGGAGAAGGCGGGCTACGTCGTCCTGAGCCGCAACTGGCGTTGCCGTGACGGCGAACTGGATCTCATAGCGACCGACACGAAGCGCCTCGTCTTCTGCGAGGTGAAGACGAGGACGGGGCTGGGCTTCGGTACTCCCGCCGAGGCGGTGACCCCGGACAAGGCGGACCGCATCCGCCGTCTCGCGTACCAGTGGCAGCACCAGTTCATGCTCCGCTGGTGCCCGGTCCGCTACGACATCATCGCGATCGTCGCCCGGCCCGATGCCCGGCCCCGGGTGCGGCACATCAAGGCGGCGTTCTGAATGGCGCTGGCGAAGGCCTGGTCCGTCGCGCTGCTCGGCGTCGACGGCAGGATGATCGAGATCGAGGCCGACATCGGTGGTGGATCGCCGAAGGTCACGATGGTCGGACTGCCCGACACCGGACTGAAAGAGGCCAAGGACAGGGTCCGCTCCGCCGTCCGCAACTCGGGGCGGACGTGGCCGGACGAAAGGGTGATCCTCGGCCTGTCACCGGCGAACCTGCCGAAGGTGGGATCCGGCTACGACCTGGGAATCGCGGCGGCGGTCCTGGCCGCCACCGGGTCGGTTCCCGCCACGAAGCTGCTGAACACCGTGCTGCTCGGCGAACTCGCCCTGGACGGCCGGGTGCGGGCGGTCCGCGGTGTCCTGCCGGGGCTGCTGGCGGCGCGCAATGCCGGGTACCGGCGGGCGGTCGTCCCCGCCGAGTCGCTGTTCGAAGCCGCTCTCGTGGACGGTCTGGAGGTCGGCGGGGTCGCGCGGCTGAGCGAATTCGTGGACTGGCTCAAGGACGAAGGGGAACTCACCCGGCCCGAGCCGTCCGTCGTCCAGGAGCCGCCGCGGGTACCCGACCTCGCCGACGTAGTGGGACAGCCGGAAGCGCGGTGGGCACTGGAGGTGTCCGCGGCCGGCGGGCATCACCTGCTCATGACCGGCCCTCCCGGGGTGGGCAAGACGATGCTCGCGAAACGCCTTCCCGGCCTGCTCCCGCGACTGACCGCCGAAGAGTCGTTGCAGGTGACAGCGGTTCATTCGATCGACGGTTCGCTTTCACGGTCCGAGCCGCTGGTCACCGTGCCGCCGTTCGTCGCGCCGCATCATTCGATCAGCGTGCCCGCCCTGATCGGCGGTGGAAGCGGCTTGGCCGTGCCCGGCGCGATCAGCCGTGCGCACCGGGGAATCCTGTTCCTCGACGAGGTGTGCGAATTCGGTCCGGAACGGCTGGAATCGCTGCGCACGGTGCTCGAAGAGGGCGAAGTGCGGATAGCGAGGGTCAAGGGCGCCGTGCGGTACCCGGCACGCTTCCAACTGGTGTTGGCGACCAATCCCTGTCCTTGTGCCCCGACGAAGGACGCAGACTGCACATGCTCGGCGACCGTCCGAAGGCGCTACTTGGGCCGCCTGTCCGGGCCGTTACTCGATCGGGTGGATTTGCGGGTTCGGCTGCGCCCGCTTTCCGCGCTCAGCGCGCACCTGAGCGAGCCGCCCGAATCGTCGGCGGCCGTCCGGGAACGGGTGCTGGAGGCACGCGAGCGGGCCGGAAAACGCTGGGCGGAGCAAGGCTGGCTCACGAACGCGGAGGTGCCCGGCCCGGCACTGCGCCGCGAGTTCGCCCTGCCGCCGCAGGTCACGGCGTTGCTGGACCGCGCGTTGGAGCGGGGCGCGATCACCGCGCGCGGCGCCGACCGGTGCCTTCGCATCGCTTGGACGCTCGCCGATTTGAAGGGCGCCGACAAGCCGGAGGCGGACGAGGTCGCGGCGGCCCTGAATTTCCGGGAGAGGTCATCCGGATGAGTGAACTCGAAGCCGAACGCATCGCGCGGTCGTACCTTCTGCGCGTGGCCGAGCCCCCGGCGCCCGCCCTGGCTGACTTCGTCGGCGAATTCGGTCCTGTCATCGCCGCGGAACGAGTGCGGTGCGCCGAGTGTCCGCCGAAGGTGCGCGACGAGACCGCCGCGCGGCGAGCACACGACTACGCCGAGCGGGATCTGGAGCGGGCCGCCGCGGGCGAGACCCGGCTCGTCATCCCGGAAGACGACGAATGGCCGGCCTGGCCGCTGCTTTCACTGGCCGTGGCCCAGAGCAGGGGCGTTTCCGGTGTGGCACCTCCGCTGGCGTTGTGGGTTCGCGGTCCGGCCAGACTCGACGAGGCCGTGGACCAGGCAATCGCGATCGTCGGCGCCCGCGCGGCGACCGAGTACGGCGAGCACAACGCGGCCGAGGTGGGCTATCACCTCGCGAGCCGGGGGATCCCGGTGTTCTCGGGGGCGGCGTACGGCATCGACGGAGCGGCCCATCGGGGCGCGTTGAGCGCGGACGGTACGACGGTCGCCCTGCTCGGCTGCGGGATCGACGCCGGCTACCCGGCCCAGCACGCGACGTTGCTGCGCACTATCGGGAAGACCGGCGCGGTGGTCAGCGAGTACCCGCCGGGCACATCGCCCGCGAGGCATCGCTTCCTCGTCCGGAACAGGCTCATCGCGGCGCTCACGGAAGGCACCGTCGTGGTCGAGGCGGGCAGGCGCAGCGGCGCGCGGAACACCGCGGGTACGGCCGGGGTCCTCGGCAAGGTCGTGATGGCCATGCCGGGACCGGTGTCGTCGGGGATGTCCGCCGGCTGCCACGCGCTGATCCGCGAAGGCGAGGCCACGCTGGTGTCCTCGGTCGACGAGATCCTCGCGACAGCCGGACGGCTGGGGGCGCCGGGCGCGGATCCGTCGAAACCGCGCCGCCGCACCGATCGGCTCGGCCCGGAGGCGCTGAGAGTGCACGACGCGCTGTCCGAACGGTCGGCGAGACCCGAGGAACGGATCGCGGCCGAGTCCGGCATCCCGGTCGAGCGTGTCCGCTCGCTGCTCCCCGAACTGGAACTCGACGGCTTCGCGGAAAGGAGTGACACAGGGTGGCGAAGACGGGCCACCAAGACCTGACTGGCCTACCAGTGAGACGCCATCCCGGCACGATCCGACCACGGACACCACAACAGGGTGCGGCGATACTTGACCATCCGCCGCACATCGCGCAGCGTGATCGGCATGCCGTCGACCGAAGGTCCCCACGGCACGGGGAAACGCGCCCGCAGACCCGATCTGCGCGCCGCCCGTGCGGCGCTGCCGGAGTCCGTCCGGAAGCTGATCGACGACTACGAGCGGCACCTTTCCCTGGAACGCGGGCTGTCCGCGCATACGGTGCGTGCCTACCTCGGCGACGTGGTGTCGCTGATGGGTTTCGTGGACGGGAACGGCGGCCGGTTCGAGGATCTCGACATCGGGACGCTGCGCGGTTGGCTCGCCCGGCAACGCGAGGAAGGGGCCAGCCGGACGACATTGGCGAGGCGAGCGGCGGGGGCCCGCACCTTCACCGCGTGGGCTCACCGCGGCGGGGCGCTCGCGTCGGATCCGGGCGGACGACTGGTGGCGCCACGCGCGCATCGCAAACTCCCCGGGGTCCTCCGCGCGGAGCAGGCGAGTGACGTCATGCGATTCTCAGCCGCCGGTGCCGAACAGCGCGACCCGGTGGCCTTGAGGGACAGTGCCATCGTGGAACTGCTCTACGCGACCGGTGTGCGGGTCTCGGAACTGTGCGGGCTGGATGTGGGCGACGTCGACTTCTCCCGCCGGGTCGTGCTCGTGCTGGGCAAAGGCGGCAAGGAACGTGTCGTGCCGTTCGGTGTCCCCGCCGAAGCGGCTTTGCGTGTGTGGCTGGACGAGGGCAGGGGAAAGCTCGCCGTCGAATCGGAGGGGCCGGGGAAAGCGGCGCTCTTCCTGGGGGCGCGGGGAGGCAGGCTCGATCCGCGGGCGGCGCGGCGGGTCGTCCATGACGCCGTCGGCTCGGTGCCGGGGGCGAACGACATGGGGCCGCACGGCCTGAGGCATTCAGCGGCCACCCATCTCCTCGAAGGCGGTGCTGATCTTCGGAGCGTTCAGGAACTGCTTGGTCACGCTACGCTGGCCACAACGCAGCTCTACACTCATGTGACCGTCGATCGGCTGAAGGCGATCCACGACCGCGCGCACCCCCGGGCCCGATGATGCCGGGGAGGACTCGGCAGGTGACCCGGCGGCCCGAACCGGCGGCGCACGCGCATCCGCACGAGCACGGAGACCACGCTGAGTCGCATGCTGAGAACGGTGGCTCGATGACCGCCGACCCACATGTCACCGAAGCCGCCGGGAAACACCGCCCCGGCGGGGACGGTCCTGCCGTCGCGCCCGAAGCGCGGACCAGCTACGAAGTGGACGCCGGGATCCAGGCGCTGTGGCAGGAGTTCACGGAGTCGCCGGACCAGGTCGTGCGCGACAGGCTCGTGCTGCACTACGCCCCGCTCGTCAAGTACGTCGCGGGCCGGGTCGGCACCGGGCTGCCGACCCATGTCGACGTCGGCGACCTGATCCAGTCCGGGATCTTCGGCCTGGTCGACGCGATCGAGAAGTTCGAACCAGCCAGGGGCCTGCGATTCGAGACCTACGCCATGCAGCGCATCCGGGGCGCGATCCTCGACGACCTCCGCTCCCAGGACTGGGTTCCCAGGGCGGTGCGCAGCAAGGCCCGCGAGGCCGAGCGCGCCCTGGAGCGCCTCGGTGCCCGCTTGAACCGCACACCGACCGACGCCGAACTGGCGGCCGAGCTCGAAATCAGTGTCGACGACCTGCGTGAGTTCTACGGCCAGCTGCAGCTGACCAGCGTCATCGCGCTGGAAGACCTGGTCGCCGCGGGCAAGGACAGCGGCTCGCTGGTCGACACCCTGCCCGACGACGGGGCCGTCGACCCGGTGGCCGTCCTGGTCGACCAGGACAACCGCCGCCAGCTGGCGCAGGCGATCGCCCAGCTGACCGAACGCGACCGGATCGTGGTCGGTCTCTACTACTTCGAGAGCCTGACGCTCGCCGAGATCGGCAAGGTCCTCGGCGTCACCGAGTCGCGGGTCAGCCAGCTGCACACCCGCGCCGTCATGCGGCTGCGCGCCAAGCTGGTCGAGCAGGCCTAGCCGGTCGGTTCGCGACTGCCAGCCGAGTCTCCGCCCGGTCCACGGTGGACCGGGGGCGCTCAGCATCCGATCTCCACACCTCTTTCGCATCCAGGCGGCCTGGACGAGCCGGCGAACCCGCCTATGTGGCTTGCGGATCATTCAACGCATCCAAATCCACGCACTGGAGGCGCATCCGACATCCGCGAGGCCTTGCCGAAGCGCTCGTCCGCTCCCGGTCATCGGCAATCCGGTCCGATGAACTTCACGGACGTCCTGGCGATGGGCGGATGGTGTCGCGGACTCGGCGTGTCCGCGTGTGCGGTCAGGGCACGCCCTGACGCCCATGAACGCCCGAGCAGTCACTCAGTCTCCTTCCCACGGTTTGAGGCGGATCTCCGACGGTTCGCCGATCAACGCGAGCGGATCGACGTACTCCTCGCCCCGCCGGACGCCGAAATGCAGGCACGCCGGCTCAGGGCAACCCGGATGGCCCGCCGCGAGCGTTCCGAGCACCTGACCCCGGTAGACCTGATCACCCGCGGTGACCATCGGGGCGAGCGGTTGGTAGGTGGTGCGCAGTCCTCCTTCGTGGTCTATCGACACCACTCCGCGGCCGACCACCTGCCCGGCGAACATCACCACTCCTTCGGCCGCCGCGAGCACGTTCGTGCCCGGCGCCGCGGCGAGGTCGACGCCACGATGACCGGGGCCGTACGGCGTCGACGGCGGCTCGAAGTACCTGGTGACGCTCGGTGCCGGTGAAAGCGGCCAAGAGAGGCGCCCTTGCGGGGAGGGCGCGCCTCTGGCCGTCCCCGGCATCGCCGCCGAGGTGAGGATCGCGAGCACGGTCGCGAAGATCGCGAGGCGGGGAAGGAGTCGAGAGCGCTCCGGGCGGCGGTGCCGGCCGCCGGTGCGGTCGATCGCGAAGGAATGCCTGGTGACAGGGCGGGAACAGGTCGTCATCGTCATGTGTTCCAGGTTGGGGGACCGGCGTGGCGTGCGGGGCGCGCCGGTGGAATCTGTGGATAACCGAGGCGATTGTGGACAACCCCTCTCATCAGGGGCTGCCGGTGCGGTACCCGGTGACGACAGGGAGTAGACTCTTTTGCGCGGTCCGCGGCAGCGGACTGACTTCGCGTGCACGTGCGCGCTCCCGATGGCCGATCTCCTCACGGAGGGTCAGGACAGACGGGGGCACACGGCCCGGCGGTCCCTGGGGTCACTTCACTCCCGGGTCCGGGCCCGAGCATCTGCACCAGGGCGATCGGCCACCCGGCCGAGAGCGACGAACCGAGCAAGCGCGTTCCGGCGGAGCCGGGCGCGCACGACACAGAAGAGGTTGATTCCGGCAATGGCCGTCGTCACCATGAAGCAGCTGCTCGACAGCGGCGTGCACTTCGGGCACCAGACCCGTCGGTGGAACCCGAAGATGAAGCGCTACATCTTCACCGAGCGCAACGGCATCTACATCATCGACCTGCAGCAGACGCTGACGTACATCGACCGTGCGTACGAGTTCATCAAGGAAACCGTCGCGCACGGCGGCACCATCATGTTCGTCGGCACGAAGAAGCAGGCTCAGGAAGCCATCGCCTCCGAGGCCTCGCGCGTGGGCATGCCCTACGTGAACCAGCGCTGGCTGGGCGGCATGCTGACCAACTTCCAGACGGTGCACAAGCGTCTTCTCCGCCTGAAGGAGCTCGAGTCGCAGGAGCAGACCGGCGGCTTCGCCGGCCTGACCAAGCGCGAGATCCTCACGCTCACCCGTGAGAAGGACAAGCTCGAGAAGACCCTCGGCGGTATCCGCGACATGGCCAAGGTGCCGAGCATCGTGTGGATCGTCGACACGAAGAAGGAGCACATCGCCGTCGGCGAGGCTCGCAAGCTGAACATCCCGGTCGTCGCGATCCTGGACACCAACTGCGACCCGGACGAGGTCGACTACCCGATCCCGGGTAACGACGACGCGATCCGTTCGGCCGCGCTGCTGACCAAGGTCGTGGCCGAGGCCGCCGCCGCCGGTCTGATGGCCCGCTCCAGCCGCAACGGTTCCTCCGCCGACGCCAAGCCCGAGGCCGGCGTCGCCACGGACGAGCCGCTGGCCGAGTGGGAGAAGGAGCTGCTCGCCGGCTCCGAGACCGCCGCCGCGGACGCCAAGGAAGCCGCCGCCGCGACCGACGCGCCCACCGAGGCCCCGGCCGAGCAGGCCACCGCCTCCTCCTGATCCACCCGCTCGTAGGGCCGCCTCCGGGCGGCCCTACGGGTGACTTCCCCAAAAGACTTTCTCGTACCTGAAAAAGGACGGACACACCCACGATGGCGAACTACACCGCCGCAGACGTGAAGCGTCTCCGGGAGCTGACCGGCTCCGGCATGATGAACTGCAAGAAGGCGCTGGAGGAGAACGACGGCGACTTCGACAAGGCCGTCGAGTTCCTGCGCATCAAGGGCGCCAAGGACGTCGGCAAGCGCGCCGAGCGTGCCACCGCCGAGGGCCTCGTCGCCGGTGACGGCGGCGTGCTGATCGAGCTCGACTCCGAGACCGACTTCGTCGCGAAGAACGAGGACTTCCAGGCCCTCGCCGCGAAGATCGTCGAGGTCGCGAAGGCCGAGAAGACCAGCGACGTCGAGAAGCTGAAGGCCGCCTCGCTCGACGGCAAGACCGTCGACGAGCAGGTCCAGGAGCTGGCCGCCCGTATCGGTGAGAAGCTCGAGCTGCGCCGTGTCGCCGCTTACGAGGGCACGACCACCACGTACCTGCACCGTCGCGGTGCGGACCTCCCGCCCGCCGTCGGCGTGCTCATCGAGTACACCGGTGAGGGCGAGGCCGCCGCCGAGGCCGCTCGTGGCGCCGCCATGCAGGTCGCCGCGCTCAAGGCGAAGTACCTCACCCGTGAAGAGGTCCCGGCCGAGGTCGTCGAGAACGAGCGCCGCGTCGCCGAGGCGACCGCCCGCGAAGAGGGCAAGCCGGAGCAGGCCATGCCCAAGATCATCGAGGGCAAGGTCAACGCGTACTACAAGGACAACGTCCTGCTCGAGCAGCCGTCGGTCAAGGACAACAAGAAGACCGTCAAGGCCCTGCTCGACGAGGCCGGCGTGTCCGTGAGCCGGTTCGCCCGGTTCGAGGTCGGCCAGGCCTGATCCAGGCGCGGAACACAAAGAATCACCACTGTGCCCCGTCTCCGTCCATCGGGGACGGGGCACAGTCGGGTTCAGAGCATTAGGGAGGGCGACATGGGTGTCCGGGTCGAAGGCGGATACCGGCGAGTGCTGCTGAAGCTGGGCGGCGAGATGTTCGGCGGCGGTTCCATCGGGGTTGATCCGGATGTGGTGCACTCGGTCGCTCAGCAGATCGCCGACGTCGCGCGGACGGGCGTGCAGATCGCCGTAGTGATCGGCGGTGGCAACTACTTCCGCGGCGCGGAACTGTCGCAGCGCGGCATGGACCGTGACCGCGCGGACTACATGGCGATGCTCGGCACCGTCATGAACTGCCTGGCGCTGCAGGACTTCCTGGAGAAGGAGGGCCTGCCCACCCGCGTGCAGACCGCCATCACCATGGGACAGGTCGCCGAGCCGTACATCCCGCGCCGTGCCGAGCGTCATCTGGAGAAGGGCCGCGTCGTCATCTTCGGCGCCGGGGTCGGCATGCCGTACTTCTCCACGGACACCGCCGCCGCGCAGCGCGCGCTCGAACTCGGCTGCGAAGCCGTCTTGATGGCGAAGGCCGTCGACGGCGTCTACACCGCGGACCCGAAGAGCGACCCGGCCGCCGAGATGTTCCACGAGATCAGCCACCGCGAGGTGCTGGAACGGGATCTCAAGGTCGCCGACGCCACCGCGTTCAGCCTGTGCATGGACAACAACATGCCGATCATCGTGTTCAATCTGCTCACCGAGGGGAACATCGCCCGCGCGGTCAGCGGTGAGAGGATCGGCACCCTGGTCGACACCCCCGCCGACGGGGTGCCCGCGTAGGCCTGCTCTGATCTTCGCAATCGGTACGAATACACAACTACGGGAGTTGCCGTGATCGACGAGACCCTCCTCGACGCCGAGGAGAAGATGGAAAAAGCGGTGTCCGTCGCCAAGGAGGACCTGTCGTCGGTACGCACCGGCCGGGCCCACCCTGGGATGTTCTCGCGCATTGTCGTCGAGTACTACGGCGCGCCGACCCCGCTGAACCAGATGGCGAGTGTCAACGTGCCGGAAGCCCGCATGGCGTTGATCAAGCCCTACGACCAGACCCAGCTGAACGCCATCGAGAAGGCGATCCGCGAGTCGGACCTCGGCGTCAACCCGAGCAACGACGGCAACGTGATCCGCATCGTCATCCCGCAGCTCACCGAAGAGCGCCGCAAGGAGATGGTGAAGGTCGCCAAGGCCAAGGGTGAGGACGCCCGCGTCTCGATCCGCAGCGTCCGCCGCAAGGCCAAGGAAGAACTCGACCGGATCAAGAAGGACGGCGAGGCGGGCGAGGACGAGGTCGTCCACGCCGAGAAGGAACTCCAGAACCTCACCGACACCTACACCCACAAAGTCGACGAGCTGGTGAAACACAAGGAAGCCGAGCTACTCGAGGTCTGATGAGCCAGGTGAGCGAGGAACGCGAGGACCGGGTGGACGCCCCGGAACCGGTTCCGGCCGAGAAGCCGGAACCGGCGAAGAAGGTTTCCCGCGCCGGCCGCAACCTGCCCGCCGCGATCGGGGTCGGGCTGCTGCTGGGGGCGGCGATCATCACGTCCCTGCTCACCGTGCGCTTTCTGTTCATCGGCATCATCGCGATCGCGATCGCGGTCGGCACGATCGAGCTGGCCGGGGCATTGAAGCGCGCGGCGGGCATCCGGATCGCGCTGGTCCCGGTGCTCGTCGGCGGTCAGGCGATGATCTGGCTGGCGTGGCCGTACGGCCGCGAAGGCGCGCTGACGGCGTTCGTGCTGACAGTGCTCGTCTGCCTGCTGTGGCGGTTGCCGGGCGGCGCGGACGGCTACCTGCGTGACATCAGCGCGTCGGTCTTCGCCGCCGCGTACATTCCGCTTTTCGGTGCTTTCGCCGCCATGCTCGTCCCGCCGGAGGACGGCGTCGGCCGGGTGCTGGCGTTCATGATCGGGGTCGTCGCCTCGGACACCGGTGGTTACATCGCCGGTGTACTGGGCGGCAAGCATCCGATGGCGCCCAGCATCAGCCCGAAAAAGACTTGGGAAGGTTTCGCCGGTTCGGTCGTGGCGGGTGTGGTCGCCGGCGCGCTGACCCTGAGCCTCCTGCTCGACGGCCACGCCTGGCAGGGTGTGCTGTTCGGCGCGGCGATCGTCTGCACGGCGACGCTGGGCGATCTCGTCGAGTCGCTGATCAAGCGCGACCTCGGGGTCAAGGACATGGGGAACATGCTGCCGGGGCACGGCGGGCTGATGGACCGGCTCGACTCGTTGCTCCCTTCGGCCGTCGTCTCCTGGTTGCTGCTCTCGGCGTTCGTCCCCGTTTAAGCGAAACCCATGTGACAAGCCCGGGGCGCTGGGCCAAGGTCGGGGTATGCGAACTCAACGGATGAGTAAGCGACTTCTGGCCATGGCGCTGAGCGTGGTGACGCTCGGCGCCCTGACGACGACCGTGGCGGAGGCGGGCGAAAGCCCGGTCGTCCGCACGGATTCCGGTCCCGTTCGCGGCGTGGATACCGGCGAATACCGGAGTTTCCAAGGCATTCCGTTCGCCGCGCCACCGGTCGGCGACCTGCGCTGGGCCCCGCCACGGAGACCCGAGCCGTGGACCGCGGTGCGGGACGCGAGCAAACCGGGGCCTCGATGCGCGCAAGGTGCGGGGCTCGGTTCCGCGCCGAGCGACGACGAGGATTGCCTGTATCTCAACGTGATCAGCCCGGCCAAGCCGACGCGCAAGCCGCGTCCGGTGATGGTCTGGGTGCACGGTGGCAGCTTCACCTCCGGGGCGGGCGGCGACTACGACTTCAAGCGCATGGCCCTCGGCGGGGACGTCGTCGTGGTGACCGTGAACTACCGTCTGGGTGTGTTCGGCTTCTTCGGGCATCCGGAACTCGGCCGCGACTCCGGCGTCTTCGGCCTCCAAGACCAGCAGGCCGCGCTTCGCTGGGTGCAGCGCAATGCGCGTGCCTTCGGGGGAGATCCCCGGAACGTCACGCTGTTCGGCGAATCCGCCGGCGCGATGAGCATCTGCGCTCAGCTGGCCTCCCCCTCGGCGGCGGGGCTGTTCCACCGCGCGATCATCCAGAGCGGTCCGTGCACCCTGACCTGGCCCGACGGCGGGTTCTTCCCCGGAGTACCCGCGGGTTCGCCGTACCTGCCCCGTGCGGACGTCGAAGCGATGGGTGCCGACGCGGCCGGGAAACTCGGCTGCGCCGACGTCGCCTGTCTCCGGCGACTTCCGGTCAAGGACCTGGTGAACCAGCCGCTCGCGACTCCCGCGTTCGGCACCGGCCTGCTGCCCGAGCATCCGGCCGAGACTCTGAAGGCCGGCCACTTCGCCCGCGTGCCGGTGCTGACGGGTGTCACCAGGGACGAGGCGAGGCTGTTCGTCGCCCTGTTCCCCGGGCATCCGTTCACCGAAGAGCATTACCGGGAACTGCTGCGGACCGCGTTCGGGGAGAAGGCGCCGCTCGTCGCCGCCCGGTACCCGTCTGCGAAGCACGGCGGTCCGGCGATGGCGTTCGCGGACGCGATGACCGACCGGATCTGGGGTTGCCCGCAGGTGGGAACCGAGCGGTTGCTGCGCGAGCGCACGCGAACCTTCGGTTACGAGTTCGCCGATCGGGACGCTCCGCCACTTGTCCCCGCTCCGCCGGGAATGAGTCTCGGTGCCGCCCATGGAACCGAACTGGCTTATTTGTCTGATTCAACCGCGTTTCCGGCGAAATTGACGCCCGCGCAGCAGGACCTCGCGGCGCGCATGATCCGGTACTGGACCGCGTTCGCGCGCACCGGTGATCCGAACGGCGAAGAACTGCCGAAGTGGCGTCCCTCGCCGCGGACGCAGTCGCTGGCGCCGGGCGAGATCGGTCCGGTCGACCTCGCGGCCGTGCACGACTGCGGATTCTGGGCGGGTCTCTGACGAAAGAGCCGGGGCGACGTCGTCGCTCCGGCTCTTCGGCTCAGTCGTCGTAAGGATCGTCGACTTCGGCGGTTCCCCAGCCCTCGACGACCCGGGAGTGGTCGATCACGGCGAACACCGAACCGTCCGGATCGGCGAGGATCGCCATCCGGCCGTACGGGGTGTCGTAGGGCTGGACCACGACAGCACCGCCGAGCATCAAGGCCTGCCCCGCCGCGGCGTCCGCGCCGCGAGCCGGGTCGAGTTCGAAGTAGACCATCCAGTGCGGGGGAGTGTCCGGCCGGTATTCCGAGCCCATCACGTACCGGTACAGCACCGGTTCGTGCTCGATGAGCCATTCGGCGTAGTCGAGCGACGCGCCGTCGCCGATCTGGTGGCTGGTGTAGTTGAAAAGGCGGCAGTAGAAGTGATCCGCCGCCGCGCCGTCGTGGGTGTTGAGATCAGCGCCGCTGAAGGTGTTAGGCATCCCTGTCGCGAACTCCCAGGTGGCGGGCGGTTCCCAGAAGACGACGTGCGCGCCGCACGCGTCGACGGCGTGGACGATGTTGCCGCGATGGGGGATCGCCATCGGCCCGAGCGTGACCCGGCCACCGAGACTGTCCACCCATTCGGCGGCGGCCGCCACCTGGGGCACCGAGATGTGCACACTCCAGCCGGACGGCCCTTCCGCGCCCGCGCGGTACAGACCACCGGCCGGGACGCCGTTCAGCGTCGCGATCGAGTACCGGCCGGTCGGCGTCGCCGGATCACGCCGAACGGTCCACTCCCAGTCGAAAAGCCCGCTGTAGAAGGCTTGTGCGGCCGCTTCGTCTCTGCACGCGAGCTCGATCCAGCACGGGATTCCCGAAGGTATGACGGAAGTGTGGGCGGCCGAGCCGAGCGACATGCGGTTCTCCCTTACCGGTGGGAGTAAAGTCTAGTCGCTGATCGCATTGTTTCTGTCAAAGATTTCGACCCGGACGACCCCGGAACCCGGCCTGGCGTCCCTTCGTTGGAGCTTCCGTGCGCTGGTTTCCCCGAGCCGTCTCCTCCTTCCGCCGCGGCGGCGAGGAGGTGCTGCCGAGTCCGAACATCTGGTACTACCAAAAGGCCTACGAGGTCGAGAACCGCGCGCAGGACGTCGATGACGACATCTGGCGCGTACTCGCCGGATATCGCGAGTGGTCCGGTGCGGATGTCCTCGACATCGGCTGTGGCGACGGTTTCCACCTGCCGCGGTTCGCCGCGACGGCGCGGTCGGTGGTCGGGATCGAACCCCATGAGCCGCTCGTGCGAGACGCGCGGGACCGGGTGGCGGAACTGAGGAACGTCGAAGTGCGGCAAGGGCGTGCGCAGCGGCTTCCCCTGCCGGACGCGGCTTTCGACGTCGTCCACGCGCGCACCGCGTACTTCTTCGGCCCCGGCTGTGAACCTGGTCTTCGCGAAGCGGAGCGGGTGCTGCGTCCGGGTGGGCTGATGATGATCGTGGATCTCGATGTGGCGAGCGAGCCCTACGGACGCTGGATGCGGCTGGATCTGCCGCACTACGACCCGCCTGGGGTCGAGAAGTTCTTCGCCCGTCAGGGATTCGACTGCCGCAAGGTGATGACGCGGTGGCTGTTCGAGGACGCCGCCGCGATGGAAGCGGTGCTGAAGATCGAGTTCAGCGCACCGGTCGCGGCCAAGGCGATCGCGGAGGTCCGGCGCCTCAACGAGGTTTCGTCAGCTTCGGGGGAGAAGCAGGTGACGCTGCCGGTGGGCTATCGCGTGCATACGCGTACCAAGCCCACCGGCCTCGTCGTGCCAGGTCACTCCGTGTCCTCGGCGGATGCCGCGTCCGGGGTGGCGTCTTCCGCCTCGCCGAGGATGCCGTAGATCGTCCGCCGTGCCTCGTTGAGCACGTCGACGGTGCGGGCCTGCTGGCTTTCGCTGCCGGCGTGCATGACCTGCGCGACCGCCGCGGCCAGGGTCGCGCCCGCCTTGCGCAGGTTCACCTCGACCGGGTCGACGTCGTGGGCGATCTGCTCCCACGGCGGGACGGCGTCCTGCTGTTCGGCCGCGGCGCGGCCGGCTTCGGTGAGCTCGAACAGCTTCTTGCCGTTCTCGTCCTTGCTGATCACCAGGCCTTCGTCGGCCAGCATCTGCAGGGTCGGGTAGACCGAGCCGGGGCTCGGCTTCCAGAAGCCGCCGCTGCGCTCGCCGATCTCGCGGATGATCTCGTACCCGTGCCTCGGCTGCTCGGAAAGCAGCGCCAGGATCGCGGCGCGGACGTCACCGCGCTTGCCGCGCCGTCCGCCTGGGCCACCGCGACGGCCGTGCCGGTGCCGGTGGCCCGGTCCGGCCGGCCCCGGGGGGAAATCGCCGAAGCCGCCGCGAGCCCAAGGCCCGAAGGCGGGTCGGCCGTGTTCTGGAGGGAAAGGTCGTCGTCGCATGATGTGAATCCTCTCTACGTAATGTTCCGACTCGTTCACGATATATCGGAAACAGTCGGACGACAACCTCCTTCTTGTGAGTTGGGTCTCAACGGCTTGTGGTCAGGTGACCTGGGGAACAGCGATCCGGGGCGGCCCAGGGCTGTCAGAGGTGGACATGGGACACTGGCGTAGCTATGACTGCCCTCCCTCTCGTCTTCGACGCGCCCAAGCGCGGCCTTCCGCCGCGCCACCTCGCCGACCTCACCGCCGCCGAGCGGGCCGCGGCCGTCGCCGAGCTGGGTGAGAAGCCGTTCCGCGCGAAGCAGCTTTCGAACCACTACTTCTCGCGGCTCACGGTGAACCCGGAGGAGATGACCGACATCCCGGCGGCGTCGCGGGAGAAGCTCGTCGGTGACCTGATGCCGACGCTGCTCACCGAGATCAAGGCGCTGGCCTGTGACGACGGGACCACCCGCAAGACCCTGTGGCGCGCGCACGACGGGACGCTGCTGGAGAGCGTGCTGATGCGCTATCCGGACCGCGCGACCCTGTGCATCTCCAGCCAGGCGGGCTGCGGCATGGCGTGCCCGTTCTGCGCGACCGGACAGGGCGGCCTCGACCGGAACCTGTCGACCGCGGAGATCGTCGACCAGGTCCGCGCCGCCGCCGCCGTGATGCGCGACGGACTGATGCCCGGCGGTCCCGGCCGTCTGTCGAACATCGTCTTCATGGGCATGGGCGAGCCGCTGGCGAACTACAAGCGTGTGGTGGCGGCGGTCCGGCGGATCACGGATCCCTCGCCGGAGGGGCTCGGTATCGGTCAGCGTTCGGTGACCGTGTCGACGGTGGGTCTCGCGCCGGCGATCCGCAAGCTGGCGGACGAGAAGATGCAGGTGCGGCTGGCGGTTTCGCTGCACACGCCGGACGACGAGTTGCGGGACACGCTGGTGCCGGTGAACGAGCGCTGGTCGGTGGACGAGGTCCTGTCCGCGGCGCGGTACTACGCGGACACTTCCGGTCGCCGGGTGTCGATCGAGTACGCGCTGATCCGGGACGTCAACGATCAGCCTTGGCGTGCCGAGCTGCTGGCGAAGCGGCTTCGTCAGCACCTGGGCCAGTTGGTGCACGTGAACGTGATCCCGCTGAACCCGACGCCGGGAAGCAAGTGGGACGCCTCACCGAAGCCGGTGGAGCGGGAGTTCGTCCGGCTGGTGAACGCGGGCGGAGTGGCGTGCACGGTGCGTGACACGCGTGGTCAGGAGATCGCGGCGGCGTGCGGTCAGCTCGCCGCCGAGAACTGATTTTTCCTTTCAGTGATGGAGATTTTGTCGTGATGTATGCCCCCAGCCTGCTGGACCCGGCTGCGGAGGAGCTGAAGCTCGCGGACGTGATCGGCCATGGCGCGACAGGTGTCGCGCGCGAGGCCCGGACGTTGCTCGGTGAGCGGTTCAGCTCGGTGACCTTCATGTACGTCCTGATGCGGGCGTTCGAGGTGGAGTACACGGCGGCGCGGGACGCTTCGCGGTGGCACGAGTTCCACGGTGGGCCGTATGCGCTGTCGGACGCCGACCTCGAGGCCCTGCTGGCGCCCTGGCTCGGCTCTCACCGCCGTCCGGCGGACGCGTCCATCACCTCGTAGGCCCGATCGACCCGACCGTCCTTTGTGGATGGTCAGCTCGACCTGTGCGGGCTGGGCCGGTAGACGAGCTCCTGGATGCGCCCGTCGAACGTCCGGCTCTCGAGCAGTTCGAGGTCGAAGTCGGCCGCGCCCTGGAAGATCGAGCCGGCTCCCGCAGCGTGGTCGACACCACCGTCGCCGGCAGATGCCGCCCCAATCGCCGGTGTGGGAGCCGTAGCCGGCGCCGATCGACATCGCCCGGGGAAATTCTTCGCAGGACGGCGAAGTGGCAGGATGCGGGCATGTATTGCCTGAAAGCCGTCATTGTCACCGAGTCCGCACGGAGCCGATTGCTCGATTCGGTCGAAGGCGCGCGGTTCGTGTCGCTCGGACAGAACCTGTCACTGATGCCGGTGACCGAGACGCGGTTCGACACCGGGCTGCTCGCCAAGTGCTCCGAGCACGGGGCCGTGGCGTACGTCGAAGCCGAGTACTTCGGCGGTGTTGGGACGCAGGCCGCACAGGTGTGGGAGAGCGGCGAGACGGTCCTCGGTCCGCTGCACCTCGCCGAAGACGAACCCACCCCGGCCTACGGCAGTCCGATCTCCCGGGCACTTCGGCGGCTGAGCGTGCGCAAGGGCGCCCACTTCGACGAGTTCGACGCCGTCGGACTGGGCAGGCACCGCGGCACCGGCGACTGGCTCTCCGCTTAGTCGATCTCGGCGCACTACGAGAGTTCCCGCCTCGCGCTGGGCCGGACGGACCAGTCACGCGGCGGTCATCGCCGTCGGCCGCGACACTCGATGAAGACTCGAAGGAGGTGGGCCGGATGTCCGTGACGAAGGCGAGACAGGTGCGCCACAACAAGGCCGTCCAGGTGCTCGGACGGGTCGGGATGGGTTGCTACGGCCTGGTGTACCTGCTCATCGGGTACCTGGCGGTGCGTATCGCCGTCGGCGGTGGCGGCCAGGAGGCCGACGGACGTGGCGCGATCACCGAGGTCGGTTCGACCCCGGTGGGCGGTGTGCTGTTGTGGGTTCTGGCGGTGGGGCTGGTCGCGTACGGCCTGTGGCAGGCACTGCTGGCCGCCGTCGGCTACACGTGGATCGACGAGCAGAAGAAGCGCACCGTCAAGCGGATGACGTCCGGAGTGCGCTGCGTGGTGGGGATCTCGCTCGGTGTCTACGCCGCCAAAGTCGCCGTGGGCGCGGGCGAGCAGGGCAGCGGCGACCAGAAGCAGCAGGAGTTCACCGCGTGGCTGCTCGGGTTGCCCGCCGGGCCGTTCCTGGTGATCGTGGTGGCCGTCATCGTGTTCGGCGTCGCGGTGGGTTCGGTGGTGAAGGGGATACGCCGGACCTTCGTGCAGGATCTCGACCTCGCGAAGCTCCCGTCGGGGACCCGGCGGTGGGTGGAGCGGCTCGGCAGGATCGGTTACGTGGCAAGGGGTGTCGTGTTCGGCGTGGTCGCGGTGCTCGTCGGATACGCGGCGCTGACGCACGACCCGTCCCGCTCCGGCGGGCTCGACGCCGCCCTGCGAACCCTGGCCGCTCAGCCGTTCGGCACGGTGCTGCTCATCGTGGTGGCCGTCGGGGTCGTGGCCTTCGGTGTGTACTGCGTCGGGGCGGCACGAGCCCAGCGTGCGTGAAAACCCTGTCCGAAGTGGACGATGGATCCCGCCACGTCCTCGGGAACGGAGACCCGGCCGAGGTGGATCAGGTTCGAGTACTTCTCGATCGCCTGTCCCTTCCGGATTCCTTCCGATTCCTCGTGCCGCACCGGTGACGAGTACGTTCTTGCTCATGCGATGAACTCTCACTTCGAGACACCGGCGTTCAGAGTGACGACGCGGCGCGGTAGTCCCTCGGCGAGGCGCCGAGAAGCCGGGTGAACATGGTGGAGAACGCGGCAGGGCTCTCGTAGCCGAGCGAGGCGGCGATCCCGGCGATGGGACGGCCGTCCGACAGCAGTGACAGGGAATGCAGGACACAGGCCCGCTGCCGCCAGCGGGCGAAACCCATCCCGGTCTCCGCGGTGAAGATCCGGTTCAGTGTCCGCTCGCTCACGTGCAGCCGGGCCGCCCAGGCGCTCACCGGATCGTGGATGTCCGGAGCGTCCAAAAAGGACTCGCACAGGGCGCGCAGCCGTTCGTGCTTCGGCAGCGGGAGGTCGAGCCGGACCGGGGCGGATCGGCGGATCTCGTGCAGGGTCAGGCCGATGACCGCGGCGTCCCGCCCGCGCGGGGTGTACAGGCCCGGCACGCCGACGGCCTCGTTCAGCAGTTCCCGGAGCAACGCGGAGACCTCGACGACCTGGCAGCGGTGCGGGAACCACGGCACCGCCTTCGGCTCGATGTACAGGCTCCGGGTGCTCACGGTCGTGGTGAAGACCTGATGGACGGTCTCCGGCGGGACGAGCACCGCCCGTCGCGTCGGGATGGTCCACGTGCCGTCGGCCGTTTCGACGCGCATCGATCCGGTCGCGCTGTAGAGGAACTGCGCCCGCCGGTGCCGATGCGGGGGAATCCGGTGCCCCGGTGGGTAATCGGTGCGGATCGCCACCACCGCCCGGTCGAGGTGGTCGACCTCGTCGATGGGGATGTCACGCACCCCACCAGGCTACGCTGTGTGTCTGATCGGCGAAAGAAACTGGCGCACTTTCGAATGCCCGCCGTGCCGGGAACGCCTACCGTCGAGGGAGTGCTGATCGAGATCTCGGTGCTCCTCGGGTTCGGTTGCCTGAGCGGCGTCACCACCGTCCTTTTCGGATTCGGCGGCGGATTCATCACCGTGCCCGTCGTTTACGCCTTCGCGCTCGCCGATCCGGAACACGCCCTGGGCGCGATGCACGTGGCGGTGGCCACGTCGACCGCGGTGATGGTGGTCAACGCCGGGAGCGCGACCCTCGCCCAACGGCGGACGGGGCGGCTTCGCCGCGACTACCTGTGGCCGCTCATCGCCTTCATCGGTCTGGGGGCCGTGCTCGGGTCCTCGGCCGCCACCGTGGCCGACGAGAGTGTCCTGCGCTGGCTCTTCGTCGCCTATCTCGCACTGACCATCGCCGACAGCGTGGCCCGGAAGGGGTTCGTGAGCAGGCGGGACGACAGCCGGCCGCGTGCGCTCGGGGGGATCACCACCACCGCGGGCGGGACCGGGATCGGTGCCGTGGCGAGCTTCCTCGGGGTCGGGGGCAGCGTGCTCACCGTCCCGCTCATGCGGCGCAAGGGCCTGCCGATGGCCGACGCGACCGCGCTGGCGAATCCGCTGAGCCTGCCGGTGGCGATGATCGGCACGGCCGTCTACGCCTTCGCGGCGACGGGCACGGCTTCGGGTACCGCTCACCTCGGCTACATCGACCTGGTGGCCGCGGGCGCGCTGCTGTGCGGGTCGCTGCCGACCATCGCCGTGACGCGCCGGGTGGTCGGCCGGATCCCGGATCACGCCCACGCCATCGCGTATCTCACCCTGCTCGCCGCGGCGCTGGTCGCGATCGTCGTCCGCTAGTGATCCGATGAGTACCGGCGATGTCAAGCACTTGACAGGGAGTTCGCGGCATGGCAAGGGGTTATCGCCAGGCAAAGATCCGACGAATCCTCTATACCTTTTGGGGATCTTGCGCCAAGATCTCCCGCATGAAACTGAGATCGATCACCAAACGCATGTTCGTTCTCGGGCTGCTGACGGTTCTCGGGACCACCGGGGCGACGTCGGTGGCCACCGCCGAACCCCAGTCGCCGCCCGCGGACGTCAACGCGACCGGCCTGCCGCGCGGCGGGTGGGAACCGGTCGGCCCGAACAGCGTCGGCGGTCTGCTGGCCGTGTCGGCGGCCGGGCTCGCGATGATGCAGCCCAGCCCGCCCGCCCTGTGGCTCTCCGGCGATCGCGGCGCCTCGTGGACCGCGCGCCGGGGACTACCGGCGGAAACCGCCATCCAGGGATTCTTCGTCGATCCGGTCGACCCGGACCGGATGCTCGCGGTGGGCAACAAACCGGCGGGCCTGCTCGGCGAGTGGCGCGGTCTGCTGCTGAGGACCACCGACCGCGGCCAGACCTGGGAGACCCTGCGCGAGTGGTACCCCGACGGCGCGTTCGGCATGGCCACGGATCCGACGGGCCGGGTCGTCGTGGTGCAGAACCTCGATTCGCTGAGCGTCAGCACCGACGGCGGCGAGTACTGGAACGACGTGCCGAGGACCTGGCCGCGCGAGGGGATCGCCGCGCCGGTCGGCGCGCTCAAACTCACGATGGCCGGCGACGACGCCTACTTCACGACGGTCTACCCCGAGTACGCGCTGTGGGTTGTCCGCGGGGTCAGCGGCAAGGAGCCGCGGGCCGAACTCGTCTACCGGACCAACGGCGAGATCAATCAGGTCGCTTCGGACGGCAAGCGGTTCGTGGTCACGGTCGGCCCCGAACTGCACGGCTCCACCGACGGAGGCAAGACCTGGACGGTGCTGCGGCGCGATCCCGGCGGGCAGACCCTGCGCGAACCGCATTTTGTCGGCGGACGCCTGTACGTCTCGACGTATAACGACATAGACGTCAGCTCGGACTTCGGCCGCACCTGGACCCGCAAACCGGTGCCCGCGCCGGGCGAGGGCGTCAGCGACATGATCGACCTCCCCGCCGTACCTGGCAAACCCGCCACCACACTGATCTCCTCCCTCTACCGCGGTGTCTACGCGGACGGCGGCAAGAGCGGGTATCAGCAGATCGGCGTACCCGGCGAATCCATCCGTGACCTCGTGGCCACCGGGAACCTCCTGCGCGAGAGCGTCGTCGCGGCGGGCGTGCAGGAGATCTACAACACCCCGCTCCCGCGCGGCAAGGTCTCCGCGACGGACAGGGTCTGGCAGTCGCACCCCACCGACCGGCTGCACGAGGACGCGCGCCTGTCCGTCTCGCCGAGCCGCCCGGACGTGGTCTGGCAGGTCACCCGGAACGGATTCGCGCTCGACGTGCTCCGCAGCGGTGACGGCGGCCGCACCTGGCAGTTCGCGGCGAAGGCCAAGGAAGGCATTCCCAGGACGATCTTCGCGCATCCTGCCGACCCGGACAGGCTCTTCGTCTCGGCCTTCGCTCCCAGCGGCTACGTGCTCTACCGCAGCGACAACGCCGGGAAGACCTGGGAAAAGCTCACCACCGACATCGGGTTCATCGCGTTCGCCGGTGACCCGTGGAACGCGAACCGGGTCTGGGGCGGGGACTCCGGCGGCCTGTCCCGGTCGGATGACGGCGGCAAGACCTGGACCCACGTCTCCGACGAACCGGTCAGTTCGATCTCGGTCAGCCGATGGGGCGGCGGCCGAGTCCTCGTCGGTGGCGCGGGCATCCTGCTCAGCGAGGACGACGGCCGGACGTTCCGCCGGGTTCGCGACGGCGAGAACCCTCGTGAGATCAGCCGGATCCTGCCGCATCCGTTCGACTTCCGGGTGTGGTTCGCGAGCAGTACGACCGGGGAAGGCGTGCTGCGCAGCACGGACTTCGGCCGCACCTGGTCGCCCCTGCCCGGCGCGCTGCCCGATCCCAGGGTGCTCTCCCTGACGATCAGCGCGGACGGCCGGTACCTGTTCGCCGGTACCACGCAGTCCGGCGCGTACCGGCTGACGTTGTACTGAGTCCGAAGCGCTTCGTAGCCGGAGAAAGTTCCGGCCACGAAGCGTTTACTTCGGTCCCCCGCCGGTGTCAGAGTCGAGGGCATGGCCATCGACGTCGCCGCCCTCCGGCTCCACTTCCCCTCCCTCGCCGACGGAACCGCCTTCTTCGACGGGCCCGCCGGTACCCAGACACCCCGGCCCGTGGCGGAAGCCATCGCCGGGACACTCACGGGTCCACTGTCGAACCGGGGCAAGGTCAGCCCGTCCGAACTCAACGCGGAGAACGCCGTCGCGGCCTTCCGCGCCGCCTACGCCGACTTCCTCGGCGTGCCGGCCGAAGGCGTCGTCCACGGCCGCAGCGCCACCCAGCTGACGTACGACTTTTCCCGGCACCTGGCCAAAAGCTGGCGTGAGGGCGACGAGATCGTCGTCAGTCGTCTCGATCACGACGCCAACGTCCGGCCGTGGGTCCAGACCGCCGAACGAGCCGGGATGACCGTCCGCTGGCTCGACATCGACCCCGAAACCACCGAACTCGACCTCGCTTCCCTCGTCCTCACCGAAAGGACGAGGCTGGTCGCGGTCACGGCGGCTTCGAACGTCCTCGGCACCAAGCCGCCGATCCGCCGGATCGCCGATCTCGCCCACGACGCCGGGGCACTGGTGTTCGTGGACGGAGTGCATTACGCCGCCCACGATCTGGTGGACGTTCCCGCGCTGGGAGCGGATTTCTTCGTCTGCTCGCCGTACAAGTTCCTCGGCCCGCACTGCGGGGTTCTCGGTGCGTCGCCCGCCCTCCTCGAAACCGTCGAGCCGGACAAGCTCATGCCGTCGCCCGACACCGTGCCCGAACGGTTCGAATTCGGCACGCTGCCCTACGAAATCCTCGCGGGCGCGGCGGCGGCGGTGGACTTCCTCGCCGCTCTCGACCCCGGACCGGCCGGAACACGGCGGGAACGGCTGGCGAACTCGATGAACTCGTTGCACGAGCACGAAAGCACGTTGCGCACCAGACTGGAAAAGGGACTGGGCGACGCCGTCACCGTCCACTGCAAGGCGGCCGACCGGACACCGACCGTCCTGATGGGCCTCGGCGGCCGCGAGCGCGAGGCGCAACGGCATCTCGCCGAAAGGAAGGTCGTCGCCCCAGCGGGTTCGTTCTACGCCTATGAAGTCTTCGCGGCCTTGAAACTGGAGGATCCGGCCCTCCGGGTCGGACTGGCGCCGTACACCAGCACCGAGGACGTCGACAGGTTGCTGGACGGGCTTTCGACGTTCGGGTGAAGACCACAGTGGACAGTCGAGCGTAACTCGAACAGGGCGGATTTCCGTGCCGTCGCCGAGGGCCGTACTACCGCTCGCTCATGATCGACCACGGGAGGTTCGCAATGCGTTTCCGGTCGGTCGCTCGCGATCCAGCCCTGCCCCGAAGTCAACGATCCGCCCGACTACGAGATCTCGAACGGCGCCAAAGCCTGGATGAAGACGTCCGGCGCAACGCGAAGGCGCCGGCCGTTCCGGGAGCTTGATCGCCGGTTCTTGTCGGTGGTCCGGGTTAGGGTCTGCCGCAGCAGCCTGACCAGGAGGGACATCCGTCATGACCACTCTCGACAACCGGCCGAACACCGCGCTCCTCGTCGTCGACGTCCAGAACGGCGTCGTGGACGAGGGCTACGAGCGCGACGCCGTGGTCGCGAACATCGCCGGTCTCGTCGGCAGGGCGCGACGGGAAGGTGTCCCGGTCGTCTGGGTGCAGCATTCCGACGATGAACTCGTGCGAGGGAGCGAAGAATGGCGCATCGTCGGCGAGTTGGACCGCGACGACGACGAGCCCCTCGTCGAAAAGTCCTACGGGGACTCGTTCGAGGACACCGATCTGGAGAAGGTGCTGGCCGAACGCGGTGTCGGACGGCTCGTGGTCGTCGGGGCCGAGACCGACGCCTGCATCCGTTCGACGCTTCACGGCGCCATCGTCCGCGGGTACGACGCGACGCTGGTCGGCGACGCGCACACGACCGTGGACAAGACGGCGTGGGGAGGGCTCGCGCCGGAACTGGTCATCGCACACACGAATCGGTACTGGCGGTTTCAGACCGCGCCGGGCCGGAAGGGAGGGACGGTCAAGACCGGAGACGTCGATTTCAGCGGCTGAACCGCTTCACGGCCTGTTCTGCCACCGAGTGATCAGCAGGCTGGCGTCACCCGTGAAAGTGTTGTGGCAGTGGGACTTCGCCGCCTGGAGCACGCGACGGGCGATTTCGGGCGGTACGTGCCCGGCGTTGGCGTCCAGGGATCCGGCGAGCGCGAACCGTTCGCCGTCGGCGGCACGCGCGTCCGAGAGGCCTTCGGTGTACAGGACGAGGAGATCTCCGGGCCGGAGCCGGGCGGTCTCGATACGCCCGGGCGCTCCGGCGCCGAACGGCGATCGCCGTGCACTGTCCACTGTGGCCGGCTCGTGTCCGGCGCCGAGCACGAGCGGTGCTTCCCCTCCCGCTTCGAGATGGCGCAGGCCGCCGTGGGTGAGGTCCACTTCGGCCAGGGTGCCGCGGACTGTGGCGCCGTCGCCGAACTGCGTTGAAAGCGCTTTGTCGACAGAGCTCTCCTGGCCGCGCAGGTCCTGTCCGTCGCGACGGGCGGACCGGTAGGCCGCGAGCGCCGCCAAGACCATCACGCCCGCGGACTCGGTGTCCCGGCCCGCGTCGAAGATCGCCAACCACGCCGTCGTTTCGGAAAGGGCGTAGTCGAAAGCGACGCCGCGAACGTCGTAGGCCGGCTCGACGCCACCCGCCACCATGACGTCGCGTGTCGCCGCCGTCAACGGGGGCAGGTTTTGCCAGAGCAGCTCCGCGGTGGGGCCGCGCCGTCGACGCCGCCGCGGCAGGTCGAGGCCGTCGCCGTAGCGCATCGCGGCGGCGATGAGGTGGCCGGACAGCGACGCGAGCCATTGGCACTGGGTGCGCAGTACGGGGTCGTTGAGGTCGATGTCCGCGCCGGCTGCGACCTCGAGCACGCCCATGCGCTCGTCGCCGTCCAGCAGCGTCGCCCACAACCGCGGTCCGCCCGATTCCTCGGCCAGCATGATGCCGGCGTGCCGGTACGCCTGGCCGGCGGTACTGGTCTCGATGGCCAGCGGTACGCGGCCGGGCGCCGACTCGGGAAGCGGGATGAGCTGCCGCTGGTCGTAGTCGGCGAGATAGACGCCTATCTCGAGGTCCAGCGCCCGGCCCGCGGCGACGATGATCCCGGGCAGCCGCTCGGGTGAGACGCGGTGGGCGCCGTCGAGGAGCCCCACCAGCGCGGCCAAGAGACCGCGAGGGCGGCCGTCGGCACCGGCCTCCCGGCTGTACGGTGCCCGGCGGACGCCGGAGAGTTCGTCGAGCCGCTCGTTGACCGCGTGGGCCACCATGTCCCGCTGGATCCTGGGCAGGGGAAGCAGTCCCTGCAGGTACGCCTCCAACCCGCCTTCGCTGACATCACCGCCCAGCGCGAAATACCTCAACCACAGTTGTTCCATCGTGAGTCCGGTCCGCGCGAAGCAGGCCGCGACGATCCGTCGCTGCTCCTCGGCCTGGAACGAGGACACAGTGATCACCCCCGGGGTCTCGATGACACCTGACCCTGGATACCAACCAGAACCCCGTGTGAAACATGAGGCGCCGCGCGATCGAGTACCTCGTCGGAGAGGACGGGAGGCGCGCCATGGAGTGACAGGAGCCGGTGGGCATGACACTGCCACGACGTCAGAGTGACGATCGGTCGACTCCGGTCCGGTTCCGGCGGGAGAACGTCGAATTACGCCAGGTGGCCGAACGGTTCATCGCCGGCGTGACCGGTGGAGGCGATCCGGGACGGGCCGAACGTGGGTCGCGGTAGGTGGGGTGATCGCATTCGGCTAAAGTCGGCTTCCGAAAGCGGTTCTGAGCGTTGAGAAGTTAGCGCCGATCCGCCGATAACCGGGTTGGTTGCGGCGGTTGATGGTGCGCGCTCGGCGCCGGTTCCCGCCGGTGACTCCCGTGGTGCATCACGCCGATGTGCAGAAGTGGGAGAGGCGGGCTTTGGCCGATGAAATCGACTGGCAGCAGGACAAGAACCGATTCGTCGAGGATGCCGGCGACGGCGAACTGCCGGTGACCTCCGAGAACGGCGCCCGGCTCCTCGCCGGGCCACTGGTCAACCAGTTCGTGTCCCTGACCAGGGCTTTGCTGGATTCCGGTTCGATCGCGGCGGTCCTCGAACGGGTGGTCTTCGCGACGCGTGATCTGGTTCCCGGCGCGGATCTGGTCAGCGTCACCCTCCTCGATCCCGACGGACGGTTCCACACGCCGGTGCGGACCGACGAGATCGCCGGCGAACTGGACCAGCTGCAATATCAGTACGGCGAGGGGGCTTGCGTCGAAGCGGCGCGGATTTCGGGACCGGCGGCGGCCTTCAGCGACAACCTCGCCGAAGACGCTCGCTGGCCCCGTTTCGGCCCCGCCGCCGCGGCGCTCGGGTTCCACTCGCTGGTCTCGACGGCCTTGCTGCCGGAGGCGTCGAGTTCGCAGCTTTCCGGGGCGCTGAACGTCTACTCGCGACGTCCGCACGGCATCGCCAGGGCGGACCGCGACGTGCTGCTGCTTCTGGCGACGCACGCGTCCCTGGCCTTGGCGACCACGCACGCGGTCACACGCGGTCAGCTCCAGGAGGAGCAGCTCCAGCAGGCGCTGGACAGCAGGGACGCGATCGGGCAGGCCAAGGGCATCCTGATGGCGCGGCGCGGGATCGACGCCGCGGAGGCGTTCGAGGTGCTGCGGCACACGTCGCAGAACATGAACGTCAAACTCCGGGAACTGGCGGAGATGCTCTCCAAGCGGCATACGGAACTGCAACTACCCGACTGAGCGGGCGGACGCCACTACGATCGCGATCATGGGTTTCGGCGAGCTGGAGTTGTCGCGGACGTTCGAGTGGCGTGGCCGTTCGGTGGCGTGGGAACGCCTCGGCGAAGGCGCCCCGGTGGTGCTGTGTCACGGAACACCGTGGTCGGCGCAACTGTGGGCGCCTTTCGCGCGAGCGCTCAGTGAGGAGTTCGCCGTCCACGTCTGGGACATGCCCGGGTACGGCCGTTCCTCGAAGGAACCCGGCCACGCCGTCGACCTCGGTGTCCAAGGCGAGCTTTTCGCCGATCTGCTCGGGTATTGGGGGCTGACGGCCCCGCACGTGATCGCCCACGACTACGGCGGGGCCGTTTCGCTGCGCGCGAAGCTGCTGCATGGCGCGGAGTACGCCTCGCTCGCCCTGGTGGACGTCGTCGCGCTGCGGCCATGGGGTTCGGAATTCTTCCGGCTCGTCGCGGAGAACGCCGAAGTCTTCCAGGCGCAGCCCCCGGTGGTGCACAGAGGTGCCTTGGAGTCCTACATCGGGACGGCCTCCCATCGTGGTCTCTCCGGCGCGCAATTGGCCACACTGACCAGGCCTTGGCTGGACGCGGAGGGGCAACGCGCCTTCTACCGGCAGATCGCCGAGGCGGACGTCCGGTACACCGACGAGGTCCAGGACCGTTATCCCGAACTGGCGTTGCCGGTGAAGGTGATCTGGGGTGCCGACGACACGTGGATCCCGGTGGACCGGGCGGAGCGGCTGGCCGACGCGATTCCCGGTGCCCTCCTGGACGTCATTCCCGATGCCGGGCACCTGATCCAGTACGACGCGCCGGTCGAACTGGCCTTCTCCCTGCATCGGTGGCTCACCGCGGAAGTGGGCCGGTGGGGACCAGCCGGGAGCGGACGCTGAAACGCGCCGTCAAGATCGACATCGTTTCATTCTGATATTAGAAGTCGTCTACGTGATATCCGGCCACGTAGGCGTTCGAAAGCAGTGCGCCGTGACATTCCGCCGTCGAAGGGCCGAACCCGATCGGAACCCAGAACCCGACGGTGTACCAAAAGGAGGAACCGGACGCGCAGTGGGCAACCACCCGGTAGGTTTCCGAGTGTCTCGGCAAGGAGAAACAGGTCGTGGAAATGCCCTCGCCGAAGAGGATTCCATAGCGGTTGCTGTCGCAGCCGTAGGGCGGGAACTGGTCTTCGGTCGCCGCGGAGGCCGGTGAGGCGGCCAAGAATACGGCCGCCGAAAAGGCGGCCATGACTAAAGCGGCGATTTTCTTCTTCATTGCTTTCTCCCGCGGCTCGTTCCCAATGGAAAGCCCAGATTAGCCGCACGGAAGAATTGTCGTGAATTCATCGGGCAGGTGAAACGAGAACGCGTGCGGTGAACCGCGCTGCTCCGAAAGAGCGTCGCCCGCCCCTCTTCTGAGTTCCCGGCTCCCCTTTTGGCCTAGCGTCGCCGGTAGTGGGCCGGCGACGTGACCGTGGACCGGTCCTCATAGGACCCGGGCCTGCCGCGGTCGACGTGGAACGTCGTCAGGGTGCTCACCGGCGAACGCGGGTCGCGCCGGTCGCCGATCACCCGCATGTGCGTGCTCCAGCGGCGCGGGGCGACCTCGTAGACGTCGTAGCCGTACCGGTCGCCCTCGAAGTACTTGAGATGCGGGTTCGCCGCGCCCATCTTCGGCCCGTTCGTGGCGTTCCATTCGGGGGAGTAGGCGCCGGAGGTGACCGAATGCGCGGTGAACTCCGTGCCGATCACCGGGGTGGCCGGATCCGCGAAGTCCGGGCGGATGTCGTCGACGAACGCGGAATGCCAGTCGCCGGTGATCACCACGAGGTCTTCGAGGCCGCTCTGGGCCACATGGGTCAGCACCTCCTTGCGTTCGGCGAGGAAGCCGTCCCATTGGTCCGTGAACATGTAGCCGCCGCCGGGCTTCGCGAGCTGGCTCAGCATGATCGAGTTCACCCAGCAGTGCCACGCCTCGCCGGCGCCGGTCACCTGGTCCTTGAGCCACGCCTTCTGGTCCGCGCCGAGAATCGTGCCGTCGGGCAGGTTCTGTGCCGACCGGTACTGCCTGAGATCCAAAATGGACAGGTCGAGCAGGTCGCCCCAGCGGCGCTGCCGGTGGATCCTCGGCGTCGAGGGGTGGTCCGGGCGCACCGGCATGTGCTCGAACCAGGCCTGGTACGCCGCCGAGCGACGCGCCCGCAACGACGGGGTGGTACCGCTGTAGTCGTTGACGACCTCGTGATCGTCCCAGGTGATGAACCAGGGGTGGGCCGCGTGGGCGTCCCGCGACGAAGGGTCGGATTTGTAGAGCGCGTGCCGCCGGCGGTACGCCGGCAGGGTCAGCACCTCGGGGCCTTCGTGGTCGCGCAGCGGGTTCCCTCCGACCTGACCGTGCTCGTAGACGTAGTCGCCGAGGTGGACGACGAAATCCAGGTCCTCCCGCGCGATCCCGGCGTGCGCCGCGTAGAACCCGTCGTGGAACGCCTGGCAGTTCGCCGAGGCGAACCGCACCCGCCGGACCGGCCCGACCGGCGCCGTGCGGGTGCGGCCGACCCGGCTGACCTTGCCGAGCGCGTGGAAGCGGTAGTAGTACCGCGAGCCCGGCTCCAGGCCGGACACCGGGACGTGCACGCTGTGCCCGGCCCCGGCGGTGGCGGCCGTCGTCCCGCGCGCCACGCGGCGGCGGAACCCGCGGTCGGTGGCGACCTCCCAGGCGACCTCGACGGTGTCGTCCAGTGGCTGCTCGAACTCCATCGGCTTCGGCGCGAGCCTGGTCCAGAGGGCGACGCCGTACGGGACCGGGTCGCCGGACGCGACGCCGAGCGTGAACGGCGCCTCGTCCCAGGTCGCGCCCAGCGCCACCGCGGCCTCCTCGGCCTGCGCGACCGTCATCCGCGAACTCAACGGCCAGGCCAGCCCCAGCGCACCGGCGGTGGCGGCGCCTCGCAACAGGTCCCGGCGGTCGACGGACATCGGTGGTCTCCTCGGCTCGGCGGAATCGCTCTCCGACACCGAACACTGCAGAGATGACCGGGGGCCCACGCGAGAACGAACATCAGACGGTGATGACGACCTTGCCGCGAGCGTGCCCCTTGCTCGCGTAGCGGATGGCTTCGGGCACCTCGGCCAGTGAATAGGTACGGTCGATCACCGGCTTCACTTTCCCCGCCTCGACGAGCGCGCGCAGCGTCTGGAGATCGTCCTGATTCTCCGTGGAGAACAGGCCGCGGAGCTTCTGCTTCACGAACGGTCCGAGCGACAGTGCCCGCAGATTGCGGCCGACCGGGCCGATCCATTTCCCCTCGCCCTCACCTCCGACGATGACGAGAGTCCCT
Source organism: Amycolatopsis decaplanina DSM 44594 (assembly GCF_000342005.1). GTDB lineage: Bacteria > Actinomycetota > Actinomycetes > Mycobacteriales > Pseudonocardiaceae > Amycolatopsis > Amycolatopsis decaplanina. The sequence goes on along the minus strand of NZ_AOHO01000067.1, from coordinate 112,201 downwards.
TGCGGGGTAAGAGACCTGCGCAGCGAGGTGAGCGAGCGGTTGCCCGCGGTGTCGAGGATGAGATCGTAGCCGCCCCCGAAGTCCTCACGCGTGTAGTCGAAGACCCGGGTCGCGCCGAGCGAGCGGACGAGGTCGACCTTGCCCGTACCGCACACACCGTCCACCTCGGCGCCGAACGCCTTGGCGATCTGCACCGCGAAGGTGCCCACGCCACCTCCCGCGCCGATGACCAAGACCTTCTGCCGGGGTGCGACCCGCCCTTTGTCCCGAAGCGCTTGGAGCGCGGTGTAAGCGGAGATGGGGACGGCCGCCGCTTCGTCGAAGCCGAGCCGCTCGGGCTTGCGGGCGATTCTGTCCACTGTGGTCAGTGCGTACTCGGCGAAGGAACCTCGGCAGGTGCCGAAAACCTCGTCGCCGGGGCGGAATCGCGTCACGTTGGCGCCGACGGCGTGCACGGTACCGGCGAAGTCCAGCCCGCGGACGCGGGTCTTCGGTCTCCGTACCCCGAAACCCATCAACCGCACCAAGTACGGCGTTCCCTCCATGAGGTGCCAGACTCCGGGATCGACCGCCGCCGCCCGGATCCGCACGACCACACCGTCGGGCCCCGCTTCGGGCCGGGGCAGATCTGTCAGCTCCAGGACGTCGGTGGTGCCGTACTCGTTCTGGACGATCGCCTTCACGGCGGCCTCATTTCCTAGTCGGGATAGTGGAAAACGTCGTCGAGCCCGACGCCGAACACCCGGGCGATCCGGAAGGCCATCTCCAGGGACGGCGAGTAACGGCCCTGTTCGATGGCGATCACCGTCTGGCGTGTGACGCCGATCCGGTCCGCTAGTTCCGCCTGGGTCATTTCGCCCTTGGTGAACCGCAGAGCGCGGATGGAGTTCGTGACCTTGGTCGGTTTCACCATGCCTGGAATCCCCAGCGGTAGGCGGCGATCTTCGCGATCGAGCCGAGCAGTGAGGACAGGACGAAGGCGAGGTACACGGTGTTGGCGATCCAGAAGTGGTCCAGTTCCGCCATCGCCATGACGAGCGCCGCGATACCGCCGAGCACGACGAACGATTGTCCGATGTGCTCACCGAACCGGCTAATCTCGCGGTCGCGCTGGTCTTTGCCGCCGGCGTCACGCGGCGCGGCGATCGCCGCGCCGATGTGCAGCACGATCGAGGCCACGATGGCCGCCCCGACCGTCCACAACAACGTCGTCACGTAAGGGACGTCGACGAGCGGGCCGGAACTTGCCCGGCGGAGAACGACGATCAGGTATGCCGCGTAGGCGAAGACCGTGACCACCGCCATGATCCACGCGCGTTTCTCTTCCAGTGCCACGACATCCAAAGTAAAGAGTTCTAGACACCATGTCAAACATTCTTTACTCCGACGCGATCCACGACTTCCCCGGCCGCATAACGGAAAACCCCGTGCCGTCCTTGTGTGGCGACGACGGGCGATGGGTCAGGCTTCACAGGGGGAGTGGATCGGCCGGGCCTCGTGAGTGGTAGGGACGGTTCTATTGAGGGGTACGGCAACGGTGTCGAGTGGCGTGTCCGTGAAGGCCTCCTTGCCTACCTTGAGGGTCGATGCCAGGAACTTAAGGCCGGTGGAGCGGTCGCGTTTCAGGCATGTTCGCCCAGTTCGACTCCAGCAATACCGCCTGTTCGGGCGGTGATGGTTCGCCGACGCGGTTGGTGGATCCGTGAAGGCCTCCTTGAGGGACTCTGAGTCCCTCAAGGAGGCCTTCACGGACTCGAGAGCACGGGCAAATGATGCCCAATCGGACAATTCGACGCGGCGGGCGTCCTTTATGGACGGTCGGAGAAATCTCGGGCACTGCCGCTTAAGTTCCTGGCATTGACCTTGAGGGTAGGGAAGGAGGCCTTCACGGACACCCGAACGGCATCTGCGGCCAGGCGCACCAGCAGTCATGGCGGCGCCGCGTGAAGGCCGTGAGCGGTACATGATGGCCCCCTTCCTTGCGCTAGGCGCAAGGAAGGGGGCCATCATGTACTTGGGTCGACCGCCCGGCCGGGCTTCAGGCGTCGACGGTGAGGGTTTCTTCGAGGGTCGCCCGGTGCGTCGGCTTCGCCTCTTCGTAGCGTCGGCGGCCCTCGTCGGTCACGACGACGAAGATCCCTCGCCGGTCCGACTCGCAGAGCGCGCGCTGGACGAGTCCCTCGCGCTCGAGGCGGGCGACGAGTCGTGAGGTGGCGCTCTGGCTCAAGTGGACGACCTCGGTCAGATCGGCCGCGCGGCACTTGCCGACGACGCAGGTCACCAGTCGTTCGAGGGCTTCGAACTCGGTGACGCCGAGGCCGTGGCGCTCCTGAAGGCGGCACTCGAGCCGACCGAAGACCGCCGCGTGCCGGGCGGACAGTTCGCGCCACTCCCGCAGCAGGTCTTGTTCGGCGACGTCGCTCACGCGGCCCAAGATAGCATGCACGTGAATTTTATGCAAAGTCATTAAATGCGCTTGCATTAGATGCGTGTGCATGTACTGTACGGATCATGAGTTCTTCCGTGCAGCTGTCCACCAGCTCGACTAGGTGGGACGCGCGCCTCTGGGGTGTCCTGCTCACCGTGTCCACCGTCGTGGGCCTCGACGCGCTCGACGTGTCGATGGTCGGCGTCGCCCTCCCGTCCATCCAGGCCGAACTCGGCCTCTCGACCAGCGCCTTGCAGTGGATCGTCAGTGGTTACGTCCTCGGCTACGGCGGTCTTCTGCTCCTCGGCGGGCGCACCGCCGACCTGCTCGGCAGGCGCCGGGTCTTCCTTGTCGCCGTCGCTGTCTTCGCGCTCGCTTCGCTGCTCGGCGGCCTCGTCGACAATGGCGCGCTGCTGATCGCCACCCGCTTCATCAAGGGGCTGGCGGCCGCGTTCACCGCGCCGGCGGCCCTGTCGATCATCACCACGACCTTCCACGAAGGCCCAGCCCGTAACCGGGCGATCAGCATCTTCGCCGTGTTCGGCGCCAGCGGGTACTCCGCGGGCCTCGTGTTCTCCGGTCTGCTGACCGAGGTCGGCTGGCGCTGGACGTTCCTGCTGCCGGTGCCGATCGCGCTCGCCGCGTTCGCCGCCGCGGTCAAGCTGATCCCGAGCTACCGGCCCGAGACCGGGGGCGGCTACGACTTCCCGGGTGCGATCACCGGTGCCGCCGGTTCGCTCCTGCTGGTCTTCGCCGTGGTCGAGGCGCCGGAGATCGGGTGGGCCGCGCCGCGGACCCTGATCTCGTTCGCTCTCGCGCTCGCCCTGCTCGTCACCTTCGTGATCATCGAGAAGCGCAGCAAGCACCCGCTGCTCCGGCTCGGCATCCTGCGCTCCGGCCCGCTGGCCCGCGCCAATCTCGGCGGCGCGACGTTCTTCGGCGCCTACATCGGTTTCCAGTTCGTCGTGATGCTGTACCTGCAGACCGTGCTGGGCTGGTCCGCCCTCCAGACCGCGCTCGGGTTCCTGCCCGCCGCGCTGATCGTGGCCTTCGGCTCGCCGAAGATCGAGCCGCTGATCGACCGGCTCGGCACCTCGCGCACGATCCTCGCGGGCGTCGTCGCCCACGTCATCGGCTACGCGCTGTTCCTGCGGATCGACGAGACCTCCAGCTACGCCGGTTCGGTGCTGCCGAGCATGGTCCTGCTGGGCATCGGCTTCACGCTGGCGTTCTCTTCGCTGAACATCCAGGCGACCAACGGGATCTCCGACGACGAGCAGGGCCTCGCCGGCGGCCTGCTGAACACGTCGATCCAGGTCGGCGGCGCGATCGGCCTCGCCGTCGTGACCGCGGTCCTGACCGGCAACGCGGGTGGCGCCACCGGCCCGGCCGCGCTGCTGAACGGGTTGGCGCCCGCGCTGACCGTCGTCACCGGCATCGCCGTGATCAGTGTCCTGGTGGCGCTGTCCGGAGTCGTCGGCCTGCGCAAGGCCGAAGCCCGCTCCGCCGTCGCCGAACCGGAGTTCGCCGCGGCCGAATGATCAGGGGGTGAAGTGCCCCTTCCCGCGCTCGGGGGCGGGAAGGGGCACTTCGCTACCAGCGGATCGGCAGGGACTTCAGCCCGTTCTGGAAGTTCGACCGCAACCGCACCGGTTCACCGGCGAGTTCGACCTCGCCGAGCTGCTCCAGGACCGCTTCGAACATCGCGCGCAACTGCACCCTCGCCAGCTGGGCGCCGAGGCAGAAGTGCGGGCCGTGCCCGAAGGTCAAGTGATCATTGGGCGTGCGGCCGATGTCGAAGCGGTCCGGCTCCTCGAAAACGGACTCGTCGCGATTCGCCGCCGAGAACCAGACGACGACTTTGTCCCCCGCCCGGATGTCCACATCGGACAGAACGACGTCTTCGGTCGCTGTCCGGCGGAAATGCATGACCGGCGTCCACCAGCGCAGCATCTCTTCCACCGCACCGGGAAGCAGTGAACGGTCGGCGAGCAGCCGCCGGTACTGATCCGGATGCGACAGCAGCGCCAGCATCCCGCCGGGGATGCCGTTGCGCAGTGTTTCGTTGCCCGCCACGGAGAACAGCCAGAACAGGTTCTCGAACTCCGCGATCGACACCCGCCCGCCGTCTTCCACGTGACCCATCAGGTTGCTCATCACGTCGTCGCCGGGATGCCGGCGTTTGTACTCGCCGAGCGCGGTGGCGTAGGCGTAGAGATCCGGCATCCCTGCGCGGGTGCGCGGATCGGGCATCGCGCCGCCCGGCCCCGGAACCGGCCGCACGGCCAGCGCCGTTCGAGCGAGATCGGTGACCTCGCTCGCTTCGACGGTCGCGCTCACCGCGTAGTCGGCGTCCTGGTAGCCGATGACACGATTGCTCCAGTCGTACATCAGCCGCCGGTCCTGTTCGGGGATCCCGAAGACCTCGGCGAGCGTCAGCAGCGGGAGATCGGCGGCGACGGCGGCGAAGTCGCACTCACCGTCCGCCTGGACCCCGGCGATCAGCTCCCTCGCCCAGCCATGGATCCGCTCTGTCAGCCTGCCGACCGCGCGCGGCGTGAACGCCTTGGTGAGCAGGCCCCGCAGCCGGGCGTGCTCGGGCGGATCCATGTTGAGCATCATCCGGCGGACGTAACCGAGGTCCTGCTCGGTGGCCGGATCCCGGATCTGCGTCCCGCCCAGGCGTGACGAGAACAGCTTCGGGTTCTTCAGCACGTACTTGACGTCCGAATGCCGCAGCACGGCCCAGAAATCGTCCACCCGCACGACCGGCGACTCCCGGCGCAGCGACGCGAGGTGCTCGTACGGCACGCCCCGCGTGTACACGTCCGGATCGGTGATCACGGCTCCGACACTAGCCCGCGGACGGGGGACTGCGGAAAGATCCGTCCGGTGGACACGCTGAAGATGCGCACCGCCGGAACCGAAGGCCCCGCCGTGCTCCTGCTGCACGGCCTCGGCGCGACAGGCGCGGTGTGGGACGGCCTGATGCTGCAGCCCGGCTACCGCTGGCTGGCGCCCGACCTCCCTGGGCACGGGGCGTCATCACGCCTGGCGCACTACTCCTTCGGAGGCCTCGCCGGGGCGGTCGCCGACGTGCTCCCGGAACGCGGTCCGCTGCTGGTGATCGGCCACTCCCTGGGTGGGGTGGTCGGGCTCGCGCTGGCCAGCGGGTGGTTCGGGCTCCGGGTCGACGGACTGCTCGCGGTCGGCGTCAAGGTCGAATGGAGCGAGTCCGACCTCGCGAAGGCCGCCGACATGGCGGCGAGACCGCCCAGGGTGTTCCCGGCCCGTGAGGACGCCGAACGAGCGTTCCTCAAGATCGCCGGCCTGACCGGACTTGCCGAAGCGGATCCCGACGGCGTCGTCGAAACCGAAGGCGGTTGGCGGCTCGCGCTGGATCCCCGCGCGTTCGCCGTCGGCGCGCCCGACATGCCCGGCCTGCTCGGCGCGGCACGCTGCCCCGTCGCCCTCGCCGCCGGGACACACGACCCGATGAGCCGTCTCGACCAGCTGCGCGCGCTCAGCCCGGCTTCCGCTGAACTTCCCGGACTGGGCCACAACGCCCATGTCGAAGACCCGGCCGTGCTTCTGGCTTTCCTCGCGCAGTTCGCCGGCTAGCGCCGGATCCGCCCCAGCACGGCGATGCCTGCGGCGATGTCACTCGCCGGGCTCGCCCCGTAGCCGAGGACCAGGCCCGGATTCATCGGCCGCTGACAGTGCCACGACAGCGGCTGCACCTTCACACCCTGCTCCAGCGCGGCGGCGGCGAAGTCGAGATCGGAGAACTCCGCGTCGAAGGTGATGGTCAGGTGCAGCCCGGCGGCGGCGCCGTGCACCACGGCGTCCGGGAGATGGGTCCGGAGCGCGTCGATCATCGCGTCCCGCCGCCGGCGGTGCCGCTTGCGCACGAACCGCAGTTGCCGCTCCATCTCTCCGGACTCCATGAGATGCGCGAGCACCAGCTGCGGGAGGACGGCGTTGCCCAGGTCGGCGAACCGTTTGGCCGCGACCACCTCGTCCCGGTACCGCGGTGGCACCAGCATCCAGCCCACCCGGAGCGCGGGCGCGAGCCACTTCGACACGCTGCCCGCGTAACAGACCTGCTCGGCGAGCATCGAGCGCAGCGCGGGGACCGGCGGACGGTCGTAGCGGTGCTCGGCGTCGTAGTCGTCCTCGATGATCAGCCCGCCGTCCGCGGCCCAGCGCATGAGTTCGCGACGGCGTTCTCCGCCGAGCACGACGCCGGTGGGGAACTGGTGCGCGGGAGTGAGCAGCACGGCGGGTGCGCCGCTGCGCACGAGCTCGTCGACGTCGATGCCGTCGTCGTCGACGCGGATCGGCGGCGTCGCCAGACGACGGTCGTGCAGATGCTGCCGCGCACCCAGCGAGCTCGGATCCTCGACGGCGATCTCGGAGATCCCGTTGTCGCACAGCACCTGGGCCAGCAATCCGAGGCCTTGCGCGACACCGGCGACGATCAGCACGTCGTCGGCGTCGGCGGTGATGCCCCGGGTGCGGGCGATCCAGTGCGCGATCGCCAGCCGCAACGCGGGCGCGCCCCGCGGGTCGCCGTAGCCGAAGTCCGCCGCCGAGAGGTTGTTGAGCACGGTGCGTTCGGCGCGTAGCCAGGCCGTACGCGGGAACGCCGTCAGATCCGGCACGCCGGGGGACAGGTCGATCCTCGCCGGGGTCGCCCGCAGCGAGTCGAAGACGCCGATCCCGGGGGCGGGCTGGAAGATCGTGCCCGCCGACGGGGGACCGGGCGTCGTTTGCTCCTTGGTCCTCGCCGGTGCCGCGACGACCACCGTGCCCGCGCGGCCGCGTCCGGCGACGTGACCGTCTTCGACCAGCCGCTGGTAGGCCTCGGTGACCACGCCGCGGGAGACCCGCAGGTCCGCGGCCAGCGCCCTGGTCGCGGGCAGCCTGCTGCCGACCGGCAGGCGGCCGTCGGAGATGGCGTGCCGCAACCGCGACGCCAGCCAGTCCGACCGGCGCCCCGGTGGTGCGTCCCCGATGTCCAGCTGCAGGAAGTCCGAGCCCTCGGCAGTCACCCGATCATTGTGTCATTCGGGCTCGTAGGCGAGGTTCGGGCGGAGCCACTGTTCCACAGTGGACAGTTCGACGCCGCGGCGGGCCGCGTAGTCCTCGACCTGGTCCTTGCCCAGCCGTCCGACGGTGAAGTACCGCGACGCGGGGTGGGCGAAGATCAGCCCGCTGACGCTCGCCGCCGGCGTCATCGCGAAGGACTCCGTCAGCGCCATGCCGAAGCTGCCCGCGTCCAGCAGGTCGAACAGCTCCTGCTTCTCGCTGTGGTCCGGGCTCGCCGGGTAGCCCAGCGCCGGACGGATACCGCGGAACTTCTCGGCGTGCAGGTCTTCCAGCTTCGGATCGGCGTCCGGCTCGAACCAGTCCCGCCGCGCCTGGAGGTGCAGATGCTCGGCGAACGCCTCGGCGAGCCGGTCCGCGAGCGCCTTGACCATGATGGCGCGGTAGTCGTCCTGCTTCGCCTCGAACTCGGCCGCGAAGTCCTCGGCACCGAGGATGGTGACCGCGAAGCCGCCGAGGTGGTCGCCCGCGCCCGCCGGGGCGATGTAGTCGGACAGGCACCGGTTCGGCCGCTCCAGCGGCTTCTTGGTCTGCTGGCGCAGCATCGGGAATTCGACGCCCGACTCCAGGACGATGTCGTCGCCCTCGGAGTGCGCCGGCCAGAACGCGTACGCGCCCTTCGCCTGGAACCGCTCCTCGGCGATGATCTGGTCCAGCAGGGTGTTCGCGTCGTCGAACAGTTCCCGCGCCACCGGGTTGTCCAGGATCGCCGGGTACTTGCCCTTCAGCTCCCAGGCCAGGAACAGGAAGGTCCAGTCGATCATCTCGCGCAGTTCGGTGAGTGACGGCGAGACGTACCGGACGCCGGTGAACGCGGGGGTCGGGATGTCGTCGAAGGAGACCTTCTCCGGGTTGGCCCTGGCCTGCTCGACCGTCAGCAACGGGGTCCGCTGCTTGTTCGCGTGCTGCACGCGCAGCTGTTCCTGATCCTCGCGGTTCTTCTTGTCGAGGATCTCGGCACGGTCCGGGTCGAGCAGGTCACCGACGACGCCGACGACGCGGGAGGCGTCGAGGACGTGCACGGTCGTGTTCTCGTACGCGGGCGCGATACGGACCGCGGTGTGCTGGCGCGACGTGGTCGCGCCGCCGATCAGCAGCGGCAGTTTCAGCCCGCGCCGCTCCATTTCGGCGGCGACGTTGACCATCTCGTCCAGCGACGGCGTGATCAGGCCGGAAAGCCCGATGGCGTCGGCGCCCTCGGACACGGCGGTGTCCAGGATGACCGAAGCCGGGACCATCACGCCGAGGTCGATCACCTCGTAGTTGTTGCAGCCGAGGACGACGCCGACGATGTTCTTGCCGATGTCGTGCACGTCGCCCTTGACCGTCGCCAGGACGACCTTCCCGTTGCCCTGGCGGGTTTCGATCCGGCCTTCGAGGCGCGCCTTCTCCTTCTCGGCCTCCATGAACGGTTCGAGGTAGGCCACCGACCGCTTCATCACGCGCGCGCTCTTGACCACCTGCGGCAGGAACATCTTCCCGGACCCGAACAGGTCGCCGACGATCTTCATGCCGTCCATCAGGGGGCCTTCGATGACCTCCAGCGGCCTCGGCAGCTTCTGGCGTGCTTCCTCGGTGTCCTCTTCGATGTAGTCGACGATGCCGTGCACCAGCGCGTGGCTGAGGCGCGCCTCGACCGTGTTCTCCCGCCAGGAGAGGTCGACCGTGCGCTTGGTTCCCTTGCCGCTGACCGTTTCCGCGAACGTGACCAGCCTGTCGGTGGCGTCTTCACGCCGGTCGAAGAGCACGTCCTCGACCAGTTCCAGCAGGTCCTTGGGGATGTCTTCGTAGACCGCGAGCTGCCCGGCGTTGACGATGCCCATGTCCAGCCCGGCGCGCACCGCGTGCAACAGGAAGGCCGAGTGCATCGCCTCGCGCACGACGTTGTTGCCGCGGAAGGAGAACGAGAGGTTCGAGATACCGCCGCTGATGTGCACGCCGGGACAGCGTTCCTTGATCCTTGGCAGCGCGTCGATGAACGCCTTGGCGTACCCGTTGTGCTCGGAGATCCCGGTGGCGACCGCGAGCACGTTCGGGTCGAAGATGATGTCCTCGGCGACGAAACCGGCCTGCTGGGTGAGCAGGTCGTAGGCACGGGCGCAGATCTCGACCTTCCGGTCGGCGGTGTCGGCCTGGCCCTGCTCGTCGAAGGCCATCACGACCACGCCCGCGCCGTAGTCGCGGATGCGCCGGGCCTGCTGGAGGAACTGCTCCTCGCCCTCCTTGAGACTGATCGAGTTGACGACCCCCTTGCCCTGCACGCACTTCAGCCCGGCCTCGAGGACGGTCCAGCGCGAACTGTCGATCATGATCGGCAGGCGGGCGACCTCGGGTTCGGTGGCGATGAGGTTGAGGAACGTGGTCATCGCTTTTTCGCTGTCGAGCAGGTCGGCGTCCATGTTGACGTCCAGCAGGTTCGCCCCGCCGCGGACCTGCTCCAGCGCGACGTCGACGGCTGCCTGGTGGTCGTCGGCCTCGATCAGCTTGCGGAACTTGGCGGACCCGGTGACGTTGGTCCGCTCGCCGATCATGACGAACCCGGTGTCCTTGCCGATCTCGAACGGCTCGAGCCCGCTGAACCGGGTGTGCGACTTCGGATCCGGGACGGTCCGCGGCGCCATCCCGCGGACGGCGTCGGCGATCTCCTTGATGTGCGCGGGGGTCGTGCCGCAGCAGCCACCGACGACGTTGACCATCCCGGCCGTGGCGAAGTCGCCGAGCAGCCCGCCGGTCTCTTCGGGCGTCTGGTCGTACCCGCCGAACGCGTTCGGCAGGCCGGCGTTGGGGTGACAGGCGGTGTAGGTGCCCGCGAGACGGGACAGTTCGGCGATGTGCGGGCGCATCTCCTCGGCGCCCAGCGAACAGTTGACGCCGACCAGCAGCGGGTCCGCGTGCTCGATGGAGCTCCAGAACGCCTCGACCGTCTGCCCGGACAGCGTCCGGCCGCTCAGGTCGACGATCGTCACCGAGATCCACAGCGGCAGATGCGGTGCGACGTCGCGGGCCGCGGCGATCGCTGCCTTGCAGTTGAGGGTGTCGAAGATCGTCTCGATGAGCAGCAGGTCGACGCCGCCCTCGGCGAGCGCCTTGATCTGGTCGGCGTACGCGGCGTACACCTCGTCGAAGGTCACCGCGCGGAACGCCGGGTCCTCGACCTTGGGCGACAGCGACAGCGTGACGTTCAGCGGCCCGACCGACCCGGCGACGAACTTCCCGCCCGCCGCGTCCGCCGCCTCGCGGGCGATCTGGGCGCCGCGGATGTTCATCTCGTACGCGAGGTTCTCGAGACCGTAATCCGCCTGTCCGATGGTGGTGGCGGTGAACGTGTTCGTCGTCGTGATGTCCGCGCCGGCGTCCAGATACTGGCGGTGGATGTCGAGCACGACGTCCGGCCGGGTGATGTTCAGCAGGTCGGGGTCGCCGGTGATGTCGCGATGATGGTCCTGGAACCGCTCGGTGCGGTAGTCCTCAGGCTTGAGGCCGGCGTTCTGGAGCATCGACCCCCACGCGCCGTCGAGCACGACGATGCGCTCGTCCAGCAGCTTTCGCAGGGCGGTCGTTTCCATCCAGCGCTCCTCCCATGTCGTGGGAGGCGCCCTTGCAGTGAGGTCCGGGGCCGAGCGTGGCGGACCCCGCGGTCCGTTGCAGCGCCTCTCGACCTTGGCGATCAGAGTACCGGACTCGCACAAGGGCGCTCCGCCTGAATCGCTCAGCCGCTGGCCAGGGCGGGTTCGGCTTCCCGGATCGTGGGATGGGGCGGTGCGGGCCTGCGCCGGGCGACCACCTTGCGGCCGACCTCGATCATCGGCACCTCGACCCAGCGGTAGAGGACGTCGGAGATGACGAGGGCGACGACGGTCACGGCGATCGCGGTCAGTGTCCGGTGGGTGGCCAGCTGGGGAATCGACAAGGCGACCACGGTCGCCGCGACCCCTTGCAAGAGGTAGACGGAGTAGGACCGCTCGCCGATGAACCGCATCGGCGACGTGGAGAAGAGCCAGGCGATCGGACCGCGCGGGATCAGCGAGGTGATGAACAGCGCGACCAGTACCGCGTACGTGGTGCCGCCGACCGTGCCGCCGTCCTGGAAGAAGGCCTCGATGTCGGTCACGTGGATCTGGAGGATCACGAGAGCCGCGAGCAAGACGAAGGCGGCAATGGGGTGAGTGAAGACGCGAAGAACCGCGAAGCCCTTGCGGTAGTGGAGACCGATCGCGAGCGCGCAACCGATGAGGATGGGCGAGTAGGCGCCGGCGTACGGCATCACCGGGATCAGCGCGATCATGAGCGCGATCAGGCCGATCGCCAGGCCGAGCCGCTTCGGAAAGCTGAGCGCCGCGATACCGAAGGCCAGGAACGGCCAGACGAGGTAGAACTTCTGCTCGACTCCCAAGGTCCACGACTGGCCGAAGGGCGCGTTGTGGGCGAACTCGTTCGTGAAGGTGAGGAAGTACGGCATCGCTCCGGAGAGCCCGCTGGAGGTGTACTGGCCGCGCAGATACGTGAACACCACGATGATGCCCAAAACCGCGAAATACACGGGAAGAATGCGAAACGCGCGACGGATGTAGAAGTTCGCGAGCGAGATCCTGCCGTTTCGGTCTTCTTCACGCAGCGCCAGTGTGGTGATCAGGAAGCCGGAAAGAACGAAGAAGAGGTGGACGCCGATCCACCCATTGGCCATGGCCCACGACGGTCCTCCGTAGTGGAACACCACCACGAGGAGCGCGGCGATCGCGCGCAGCCCGTCGAGGGCCGGGAATCTCTTCGTGGACAGGTACTGCTCGTGCGTCATCATGCTTTGAACCCCCAGGAACGTCACCGGCAGCCAGGCCGATGCGTCACTCTAAAGGGTGAAATACTGGTTCCTGTGAGGGGGCTGTGTGATTTCTGTGTGTAGCAAAGGCGGTGACAGCGTGTGCTGTCACTTGGCAACGGCTGATTGCCATCAATGGTGATCTATTTTCTCGTGAGAGTCGAAAGCGGTATCGCCACCACGAGGATCAAGGGGAGGTCGACCGGCATGGACTTCGCGGCGTTCGACGCATGGCGCTCCTCCAGGAGGACATCGCCAGGCTCGAGGACGAACTCGACGTTCGTCCTCCTCCCCTCCCCGCAGTACAAGGAATTCATGCGAGCGGGTTCTCGACTTCTTGGTTCGAGGAGGAGGCTCGTGGAGCCTGAGGACCTGAGGGTGTGGATCGAACGGTCGTCGTCCCGGCTGAGCGCCGAGTTTTCGCTGCCGAGGGTGTCGACTCGGGCGATCTCGAAGAGCTCGCGAAGCTCGATGTCCCCACCGTACTGCTGGACTTCTACGCCTGCGTCAGAGAGGTGTCGTTGCCGGATCTCGGCAACGGTGTTTTCGTGCATTCGGCGAGACATGTGATCGCGGGACTGCTCGGTGCTCTGCCCACGCGACTCGCCGGGGCCGCCGAGGGCCGGATCACCGTTTTTGGATCGGATGGAGGAGGTTCGATGTTCGCCTTGAGCCGGCGGACCCGTCCACCGGCTGCGGGGAGGAGCCTTCCTCGACGGTGCCTACGAAGCCGATCAACAGGGAACGGCAGTGGTCGCGAACTGGAAGGTCAGGTCGTCGCGTGAGCCTCGAAGCGAGAGAGCGGCTGATCGAACTCATCCGCGCGCACGCCGGCATGGCGAACCACGCCGACGGAGAGAGCGACGCGAGCATCGGTGCCGCGGAACGGGCCCTTGGTGTCGCGTTCCCGCCCTCGTACCGCCGTCTCGTCGAGGAGTTCGGCACCTGGGACATCGCCGGAGAGGAATTCCTCGGCGTCTACAGGACTCTTGCCCATGGGACGGAGTTGCTCGGATCCGTGAAGGAGACCCTGGACCTCCGCCGCGATCACGGGCTTCTCGCCGAGCTGATCGTGGTGATGTTCGACGGCATGGGCGGGGTGATCGTCCTCGATTCGTCGAAGGTGGACCGCTTCGGCGAATACCCGGTCTTTGCCTGGTTTCATGTCGACGAGCCTCTTGAGAAACTGGGAGAGGACTTCGGCTCCTTCGCCCTTGAGCTGTGCGAGAAGGCGGTGAGGCAGTGATGCGTTCGATCGACTCCGCGCTCGGTATCGCACGAGATCTCCTCGACGGCCGGGTGCCCCAGGGAAAGCCTCCGACCGTCGACGAGATCGTGGCAGTTCGTCGTGACTTCGAGCCGATCGAATTCGACGGCACCGACGGCCCCGACGCTGACGGGTTCCTCTTTCAGTACTGCGAAGTGAGCTGGTTCTCCGAGCCGATTTTCGCGGTGGGATTCGTGCGGCAGCTGGAGATCGTCGACACGGACGGGGATCACGAAGAATATTCGCAGGTGGTGCTTGAACTCCGCTACTGTGTCGATGTCGAGCTGCGCTCGGTCGGCAGTCGCACCGTGTGGTGGTTCCGCAGCGGCGGTACTCGATTCGAGGACTGGCTCGAATCGGTGACACAGGATCCGATTTGGGTGACCCTTCAGGAGAAGGAACTCGTCGAATTCGACCTCTCGCAAGAGTCGGTCTGAACAGAAGGGCCTCTGGCTCCCGAACGCACGGAAGGTCATGACAGCAGTGATCCGGCTCGGGGTCGAAAGTGTCGAGCAAGTGTCTCAGGAGAAGGCCGTATGCGTTGTCCGGTGTCTCGGCGACCAGGTCTCGGTCGGTGATGTTCTCTCCACCGCGATCTTCGAGGACGGCACGTCGACGAAGGTCGACCTGCGAGTCGTCACGATTCTGCGTTACGAACGGCCGGTCGAACTGCTGGACTCGCCGCACAGCGCGAAGCTCGAGCTGGCGGGCGCGGGTGGACTCGAAGGAGCCCAGGAACTCCAAGGCAACCCGCGGTGAAACGGAACTCCCGGCGAACCAGCTGGATTTCGACGCTGATTTCCGTCATCGACGGAGGTTCGGACCGGATCGATCACCATCCGTGTCCGCGTTGCGAGACGCATCGGCTGGAAGTCAGGTATCTCGGCTATCCGGAGACCAGTCTCGCCACGGTCTATCTCTGGTGCAATGCGTGTCTGCGCGGCATTCAGATCTCGCGTGCCCGCGCTCCGGATGGGATGACGCTGTACCCGATCAAGGATCCGGCGTCGGCCGACGGGATTCCCGACTTCGTCCGGTATCGGCCCTGAGCGTGTTCGACATCGACGATTCGAAAGGCGGTCGACAGGTCGACCAGATTCACCTCCGGAGTGGAGCGGGTTCTTCGAGACGCCTGCTGGGAGCCGGGCAGAAAGATTGACACCGCGGGCTGGCGGCAGGAGCTTGAAGCAACCGGGATGGTGTGGATGCGCGAAGCCGCAGAACGGTTTCTCGCTGAATTCGGTGGGTTGAAGGTGGACATCGCCGGCGCGGGGATAGCGAAGGGACGAGAATCCTTCGAACTGAACCCGGGTGATGTGGACTCGGAGGTGGACAGGTTCGCCGATTGGGGAGCGGGGCTCGGCAAGTCCCTCTTCTAGCTCGGTGAACTCGACCGTGGTCTTTTCTTCCTCGGAATTTCAGAAATCGGCGAGGTTTCCTGGTCGAAGCCTGGGTGGCGAGTTTCGGGATCGGTGACACTGCCCTGGAAAACCTGATCTTGGGCATACGTCCGGAGATCGTCTCGGAATGAAGGTTGCCACGGCGTCGTTGGTGGCTGCGAAGAGTCGACGATGTAGGAATCGGGACGTTGAGTGTCCCAATTCCTACATCGTCGTGAAGCACTCCGATCTCCGGTCTTGATCAACGGAGAATCCAGGACGCTTCGATGGGTAGGTGAATGCCCTACCGTTCACCAGAAACCGACGGTCGCCTTCTGGATCTTCACCGGCTTCGCGGGCAGCCCGTCCTGCGGTCCGTTCGGATCGGTCGGGATGATCCCCGCGGCCACGATCCGGTCCAGGACGTCCATACCCCGCACGACCTTGCCCATCACCGAGTAGTTCTTCGGGATGTTCGCGAACGAGTGCACGATGAAGAACTCGCTGCCGTTGGTGCCGGGGCCCTGGTTGCCCATGGCGATGGTGCCGCGTTCGTAGGTTTCGGTGCCGTCGACCTCGTCCGGGAACTTGTAGCCCGGGCCGCCCTTCTCGGCTTCGTAAATGTCGCCGCACTGCAGGACGCCGAGGCGTGACGAGTTCGTCAGGCGCCAGCACTGGCTGTGGTCGTAGAAGCGCTGCAGGGCCAGGCTCGCCAGGTTGTGGACGGCGCATGGAGCGGCGCCGGCGCGGTTCAGGCGCACGGTCACCGGGCCGTAGTTGAAGCGGAAGGTGACGTCGACGGTGCCGCGGGTCAGCGCGAAGGGGAGTGGTCGCAGGACCGGGCGGGCCGCGGGGTTCTCCGGCGTCGGCGTGAACTCGCAGCGCACGATCGGCAGGGAAGACGTGGGCGCGGCCGTGGCCACACCGGGCAGCAGGACGGCGGCGAGAGCGGAAACGACGGCGGTGACACCCCAGCGCAGCTTCATGCGAGGGAACCTAACCCAAAAGGATGGTCGTCGGGTAGCGCTTCACGCGAGTCGCGGGTCGTGAGTGATTTGGGCCGTTAGAACGACCCAAATCACTCACGACGACCCAACGGACACCGCATGCTGAGTACGACCCTCGCGATTCTCCTCCTGCTCATCCCGCCCACCGAGATCCGGCCTGACCAGGTCGAACATGTCGCTTTGCCGTGCGTCCAAGCGGGCGCGTCCGCCGATGACGCGGACACGGCGGGCGCGCTCAACCAGCAACTCGCCACCAAGATGCGCGGCTACATGAACCCCTACAACACGTCGTGCGCCAGAGTGATCGTCGACACCGTCCAGAGATCGGGCCTCAACGAACGCGCGGCGGCCATCGCGATCGCGACGGTGATCGTCGAGTCGAGTATCGCCAATCTCGACGGCGGCCTCGGCGACTCGGTCGGGCTCTTCCAGCAGCGCGCGAGCTGGGGAAGCTTCGAGCAGCGGACCGATCCGGTCTGGGCGACCGGCCGGTTCCTGGCCGTGATGCGGCAGTTCTATCCGGATGACTCGTGGAACAACGCCGCCATCGGGGACGTCGCCGCGGCGATCCAGCGGCCGGCGGCGAAGTACCGGCATCGCTACGGGGTCGAGGCCGACGACGCGGTCAAGATCGTCAACGAGCTTTGGGCCCAGAACGGCGAATGGCCCCTGCCCACGAAGGTGGACAGGGGCCATTGAGCCGTGAAGGAACTACTTGCGCCAGGCCGTGCGCTGCTTGCGGATGTCCAGCACGAGGCCGAACACGAGCAGCAGGGACAGGCCGATCAGCCACAGGTTCTCGGTCCAGCCGTGGTGGTTGCCGTACAGCATCACCAGCAGGATGATCGCGCTCAACCAGCCCGCGACCCGCGTCGCCTTCGGGAAGGAACCGTGCCAGCCCCACTCGGCCGACGGCTCGTCGCGGGGGTCAACGGTGTCGACGCCCACCCGGCCGCGCTTTTCGACCGCCTTGCTCGCCACGATCAACTCCTCAAAACCCGATGGTCCGCTTGCCCGCGAATGATCCCACACCTGGCTGCACGCGCCCGACGGGCCCCGCGCGACAATGGCACCCGATGACTACCTCGCGAAGTGTGCTCGTGCTCGGTTCGACCGGATCGGTCGGCGCCCAGGCCCTCGACGTCGCCGCCCGTAATCCGGACCTGTTCCGGGTCGCCGGGATCGCCGCGGGCGGCTCCGACCCCGCCGCGCTGGCCGCGCAGGCCCTGGCGCACCAGGTCGACGCCGTCGCCATCAGCAGGCCGACGGCCGTGGAAGACCTGCAGCTAGCGCTGTACGCCGAGGCGCAGAAGCGCGGCTACTCCAGCGGCGACTTCAAGCTCCCGCGCATTTTCGCCGGGGCCGACGCGGTCGTCGAGATGATCGACGCCACCCCGGTGGACGTCGTGCTCAACGCGCTCCCCGGTTCCCAGGGGCTCCCGCCGACCCTGCGCGCGCTCGCCACCGGCGCCACGCTCGCGCTGGCCAACAAGGAGTCGCTGATCGCGGGCGGGCCGCTGGTGCTGGCCGCGGCCAAACCCGGCCAGCTGGTTCCGGTCGACTCCGAGCACTCCGCGATCGCCCAGGCCCTGCGCGCCGGACGCGAGTCCGAGGTCGCCAGGCTCGTGCTGACCGCCTCGGGCGGCCCGTTCCGCGGCCGCAAACGCGAGGAACTGGCCGACGTCACCGTCGAGCAGGCGATGGCGCATCCGACCTGGTCGATGGGCCCGCTCATCACGATCAACTCGTCCACCCTGGTCAACAAGGGGCTGGAGCTGATCGAGGCGAAACTCCTGTTCGACATCGAGACCGATCGCATCGACGTGGTCGTCCACCCGCAGTCGATCATTCACTCGATGGTGACCTTTGTGGACGGCTCGACGATCGCCCAGGCCAGCCCGCCCGACATGCGGCTGCCGATCGCGCTGGCCCTGCACTGGCCGGACCGTGTCCCCGGCGCCGCGGCCGCGTGCGTCTGGGACAAGCCCGCGAGCTGGACTTTCGAGCCGCTGGACAACGACGCGTTCCCCGCGGTCGAGCTGGCGAGGCACGCCGGAACCGTCGGCGGCTGTATCCCGGCGGTGTACAACGCGGCGAACGAGGAACTGGTGGCCGCCTTCCTGGCACAGAACACCGGCTTCACGTCGATTGTGGACACTATTGCCCAGGTGGTGGAAGCCGCCGACGAATGGCGTCGTGAACCTCGCGACGTGGATGACGTACTAGCTGCCGAGCGCTGGGCTCGCGCGCGTGCCGGTGCGCTGATCGGTAAGGGGAAGTAGCGCGTGGTCTTCATTCTCGGGATCGTGCTGTTCGCGCTGGGCATCTGCCTGTCCGTCGCGCTGCACGAGGCCGGTCACATGTGGGCGGCCAAGGCCTTCGGCATGAAGGTCCGGCGCTACTTCATCGGCTTCGGGCCGACGATCTTCTCCTTCCGCCGCGGTGAGACCGAGTACGGCGTGAAGTGGATCCCGCTCGGCGGCTTCTGCGACATCGCGGGCATGACCGCGCTCGACGAGGTCACCCCGGAGGAGTCGAAGCGCGCGATGTGGCGCTTCAAGACCTGGAAGCGCACCGTCGTCATGTCGGCGGGCTCGGCGATGCACTTCATCCTCGGTTTCGTCATCCTCTACCTGATGGCCGTCACCATGGGCCTGCCGAACCCGGCCGCGCAGGCCGCCCCCACCGAGGCGGTGATCAGCGCCACGTCGTGCGCCCGCTCGGCCACCACCGTGGAACAGCTGAACGACACGGCCTGCCCGCCCGGTGCCCCGACCCCCGCGAAGACCGCCGGCCTCCAGGCGGGTGACAAGGTCGTGTCCGTCGCGGGCAAGCCGATCCAGACCTGGCGCGAAATGCTCGCGGCCGTCCAGGTCGCCAGTGGCCCGACGCCGTTCGTGGTCGAACGGAACGGGCAGCGGCTGAACCTGACCGTCGACGTGCCGCGGGTGCAGCGGCTGGTCGCCGACGCTTCCAACAAAACCACGGTCAAGGACGTCGGCATGATCGGTGCCTCGCCGGTCCAGAACACCGCGCCGCCACTGCTGACCTACGGCCCCGTCGACGCGATCGGCGGGACGCTCAGCTTCACCGGCACGATGTTCTCCGAGACCGCCAAGCGGCTGATCGAGTTCCCGTCGCGGATCCCCGCGGTGGTGGATTCCATCTTCGGCGGTGAGCGCGACCCGAACACCCCGGTCAGCGTGGTCGGCGCCAGCCGTATCGGTGGTGAGGCCGCCGAGCGCGGTCTGTGGGAGATCTTCGTGCTCCTGCTGGCGAGCCTGAACTTCTTCATCGGCGTGTTCAACCTGCTGCCGCTGCTTCCGCTCGACGGCGGGCATATCGCGGTCGTCTGGTACGAGCGGGTCCGGGACTGGATCCGGAAACTGCGTGGCAAGGCGGCGGGCGGACCGGTCGACTACACGAAGCTGTCCGCGGTCACGATGGTGCTCGTCTTCATCGGCGGCGCGGTGACTCTGCTCACCGTCACCGCCGACATCGTGAACCCGGTCAAGCTGTTCCAGTGACGCGGGAGGGCGGTTACGGAGCGCGCTGTCAGCACCGTTGGGCTGCCCAGGTAATGCTGCTCACCGTGACGGCTGACGTCGTGTATGTCCGCCGATCGGGGTAGGTACGCTTGACGGCGTGACTGTCGCTCTTGGTATGCCAGCGCTTCCTCCTCCCGTCCTCTCCGAGCGTCGCAAGACCCGACAGCTGCAGGTCGGGCCGGTCGGCGTCGGCAGCGAGCACCCGATTTCGGTGCAGTCGATGACCACCACGCTCACCTCGGACGTCAACGCGACCCTGCAGCAGATCGCCGAGCTGACCGCTGCGGGCTGTGACATCGTGCGCGTCGCGTGCCCGTCGGCGGACGACGCCGAGGCGCTGCCCGCGATCGCGAAGAAGTCGCAGATCCCGGTGATCGCCGACATCCACTTCCAGCCGAAGTACGTCTTCGCCGCGATCGAGGCCGGCTGCGCGGCGGTCCGGGTGAACCCGGGCAACATCCGCAAGTTCGACGACCAGGTCAAGGAGATCGCGCGGGCTGCGAAGGACCACGGCACCCCGATCCGGATCGGCGTCAACGCGGGTTCGCTCGACAAGCGGATCATGGACAAGTACGGCAAGGCGACCCCGGAGGCGCTGGCCGAGTCGGCGCTGTGGGAGGCGTCGCTGTTCGCCGAGCACGACTTCCACGACGTGAAGATCTCCGTGAAGCACAACGACCCGGTGGTCATGGTGCGCGCGTACGAGATCCTCGCCGAGCAGTGCGACTACCCGCTGCACCTCGGCGTCACCGAGGCGGGCCCGGCGTTCCAGGGCACCATCAAGTCGGCCGTCGCGTTCGGCGCGCTGCTGCGCCAGGGCATCGGCGACACCATCCGTGTGTCGCTCTCGGCGCCGCCGGTGGAAGAGGTCAAGGTCGGGATCCAGATCCTGCAGTCGCTGAACCTCAAGGAGCGCAAGCTCGAGATCGTCTCCTGCCCTTCCTGCGGTCGCGCGCAGGTGGACGTCTACACACTCGCCGAGCAGGTCACCGCCGGGCTCGAGGGCATGGAGGTCCCGCTGCGCGTCGCGGTCATGGGCTGC
Organism: Amycolatopsis decaplanina DSM 44594; assembly: GCF_000342005.1. GTDB lineage: Bacteria > Actinomycetota > Actinomycetes > Mycobacteriales > Pseudonocardiaceae > Amycolatopsis > Amycolatopsis decaplanina. The sequence continues at coordinate 91,605 of NZ_AOHO01000067.1, read as the reverse complement.
GTCGTCAACGGGCCCGGTGAGGCGCGTGAGGCCGACCTCGGCGTCGCCTCGGGCAACGGCAAGGGCCAGATCTTCGTCAAGGGCGAGGTCATCAAGACCGTGCCCGAGCACGCCATCGTCGAGACGCTGATCGAAGAAGCCATGCGCATCGCCGAGGAGTCGGGCCAGACGATCGGTGAAGGAGAGCCCACCGTCACCGTCGGCTGAGTGGTCGAGACCTGTGCAATGAAAGGCCCCTTCATCGCAAAATTTGCGATGAAGGGGCCTTTCATCGCAGCCGGCGGCCCCGACCTGCCGAAGTTCTCTCAGCGTGTCGCGAAGCTTGCGTTCCGTTTATGCCGCTCATCTGGCACCCTGGAGTGGTGTTGCGGCTTGCAGGTGCACGGCTGCTCGATGATCGGGACTATCCCGCGGTCCGTGCCGCGCTCGCCACAGACCCGGTCGGCAGCTGCATGGTCAGTGCCAGGGTGGAGACAGCGGGTCTCGACCCCTGGCGGCTCGGTGGCGAGCTCTGGGCCGCCGACTCCCGCCCGGTTCGCGCGGGCAGGCTCCAAGGGCTGTGCTTCTCCGGGCCGAACCTGATCCCGTTGCGCGGCAACGCCTCCGCTTTGCGTTCCTTCGCCGACCGCGCCCTGCGCCGTCAGCGGAGCTGTTCGTCACTGGTCGGCCCGGCCGAGCAGGTACTGGGGCTGTGGGACGAACTCGAGCCGGAATGGGGTCCCGCCCGCGAAGTCCGGCACGACCAGCCGTTGCTGGCGCTCGACGGGATCCCCTCCGTGGCCGCCGACCCGCTGGTCCGCGCGGTGCGCCCGGAGGAACTCGACCGGTATCTCCCGGCCGCGATCGCCATGTTCATCGAGGAGGTCGGCGTCGATCCCCGCAACGGTGACGGGGGCGCCGGGTATCGCGCCCGCGTCGCGGAACTGATCGCCGGCGGCCGGGCATTCGCGCGGTTCGAGGACGGCGAGGTCGTCTTCAAGGCCGAGATCGGCGCGATGTCCTCGACGGTCGGCCAGATCCAGGGCGTCTGGGTCCATCCGGAACGCCGCGGCGGCGGGCTCGGCACCGCCGGGACGGCGTCCGTGGTGACCAGGCTCGTCCGCGGGATGGGCCGCACGGCGAGCCTGTACGTCAACGCCTACAACAGCCCGGCGCTCGCCGCCTATCGCAAGATCGGCTTCGAACAGGTCGGGCAGTACGCGACGGTTCTCTTCTAGCAACGGCGTTGCGCCGGGTGGGAAGCCGCCGGGACTGGCAGGATCCGAGGCATGCCAGCAGGTCGTCGTGTCGCCGTCGTCGTGCTCGCGGGGATGGTGGGCCTCTCGGCCGCCGGATGCGGACTCTTCGCCGATTCCGGTCCCGAAGACGCCGTCACGGGTTTCCTCGACGGACTCTCCTCCGGTGACGTCGCTGCGGCCGCTTTCTTCACCGATTCGCCGGACGCCGCTCGGGCGTCTCTGGAAATGGTGAGGAAGGCGCTTTCCCCCGAGTCGATCAAGGTCGCGGCCGACGAGGTCCAGCACTCCTCCGGGGCGGACAACGCGACGGCGACCTATCGGCTCACCTGGAATCTCCCACGCGGCCGTGTCTGGACGTACAAGGCCGACGCGCAGGTCCATTCCACTCAGGACGGCTGGAAGGTGCGCTGGCTGCCCACCGTGCTCCACCCGCAGCTGGCCGCACAGCAGAGCATCGCGCTGAAGGCCGAGCCGCCGGACCTCGCGCCGGTGCTGGACCGCGACGGGATGCCGTTGCTGCGCCCGCAGACGGTCGTCAGCGTGGTGCTCGACCCGGCGAAAGCGGGCGATCTGGTGGCGGTCACCGACAAACTCGGCGCGGCGCTCAACCGGTTCGAGCCGTCGGTGACCGGTCAGTCGATCCGCGACGGGGTGAAGACGCTCAAACCCGGTTCCGGCTATCCGGTGGTGAGCCTGCGGGCGAACAGCTACCAAGAGGTGAAACCCGAGATCTACGACCTGCCCGGCGTCCGGTTCAGCCAGCAGGAAAGGCTGCTGCCCGACGACAAGAACTTCGGCAAGCAGGTGCTGCCCGCCGTCCGCTCGCTCGTCGAGGACCAGGTGGAGGGCTCGGCGGGCTGGCGCGTCGTCACACTGGACACCGGTGGCGGCGAGATCACCGACCTGCACAACGAACATCCCAAACCGGCCCCCGCGGTCGTCAGCACGCTCAGCGTGAAGGCACAGGGTTCGGCGGAACGGGCGCTCGCCCCGGTCCCGACGGCTTCCGCACTGGTGGCGATCCAGCCGTCGACAGGCGAACTGCTCGCCGTGGCCCAGAACGCCCCGGCCGACACGCAGGGCGCGATCGCGCTCACCGGCCGGTTCCCACCGGGCTCCACGTTCAAGATGACCACCGCCGTCGCGGCGCTGTCCGCGGGTTCGGTGCGGGCGGACAGTCCCGTCGACTGCCCCGGTACGGCCACCTTCGAGAACCGGACGGTGCCGAACGAGGGCAAATTCGCCCTCGGCGTCGTCCCGTTGTCCACGGCGTTCGCCAAGTCCTGCAACACGACGTTCGCGAAGCTCTCCACCGATCTGCCGCCCGCCGCGCTGACCGACGCCGCGCGCGACCTCGGCGTCGGCGCCGACTTCGTGATCCCCGGCCTGACCACGATCACCGGTTCGGTGCCGCCGGCGAACACCGTCGCGCAGCGGGCGGAGAACGGGTTCGGGCAGGGGACCGTCGTGACGAGCCCGTTCGGGCTGGCGGTCGCCACCGCGACCGTCCAGTCCGGGAAGGTCGCGGTGCCGACGCTGGTGCGGGGGATGGCCGCGACGTCGTCCGGGCTGGGGAAACCGATCCGGCCGGAGGTGCTCGACGCCCTCCGCGGGATGATGCGCGAGGTCGTCACCGACGGCACGGCGACGCTGCTCAAGCCCTTGCCGGACGTCCGGGGCAAGACCGGGACGGCCCAGTTCGGCGACGGCACGCATTCGCACGGCTGGTTCGTCGGCTACACCGGGGACCTGGCCTTCGCGGTGCTGACGACCGACGCGGGGACGTCCAGGCCGGCGGTCGAGGCCGCCCAGCGCTTCCTGACGGGGCTCGGCTAGCCGGCAGGTCGTAGGCTGGGCTCATGTCCGTTCGCTCCCCCTTGAAGCCCGGCGTCCAGACGCCGAGGCGAGTCGTCCCCGCCGGCATCGCCCGTCCCGAGTACGTCGACCGGCCGGCGCCGAAACGCGACACGGGCAACGGGGTCCGCACGCCCGAGGTGATCGAGGCGATGCGCGTCGCCGGCCGGATCGCGGCGCAGGCGCTCGAGGAGGGCGGCAAGGCCGTCAAACCCGGCGCGACCACCGACGACATCGACAAGGTGATCCACGAGTTCCTGCTGGACAACCACGCGTACCCGTCCACCCTCGGCTACCGCGCGTTCCCGAAGTCGTGCTGCACCTCGCTCAACGAGGTGATCTGCCACGGCATCCCGGACTCGACGGTGATCGAGGACGGCGACATCTGCAACATCGACGTCACCGCGTTCATCGGCGGCGTCCACGGCGACACCAACGCGACGTTCCTGGCGGGTGACGTCTCCGAGGAGGCGCGCCTGCTGGTCGAGCGCACCCGCGAGGCGACCATGCGCGCCATCAAGGCCGTCCGCCCCGGCAGGCAGCTCAACGTGATCGGCCGCGTCATCGAGTCTTACGCGAAGCGGTTCGGCTACGGCGTCGTGCGCGACTTCACCGGACACGGCGTCGGCCCGGCGTTCCACACCGCGCCGACCGTGCTGCACTACGAGGAACCGTCGGTCGACACGGTCATCGAGCAGGGCATGACCTTCACGATCGAGCCGATGATCACCCTCGGCACCATCGACTACGACATCTGGGCCGACGACTGGACCGTCACCACCAAGGACAAGAAGTGGACGGCCCAATTCGAGCACACTCTCGTGGTGACCGAGGACGGCGCCGAAATCTTGACAGTGCCCTAGGTCGCGCGCTGACGTAACGCCTCGTGAGTGGTAAGGACGGTTCTAACCGTCCTTACCATTCACGAGCCGGTTTCGGTCAGCTCTCGTCTTGTTCCACCCGGGCCAAGAGTTCGTCCAGGAAACCGCACGCCTCGCTGGCGGCCCGGTCGGCGTCGCGGTCGGCGATGGCCTCGGCGAGCCCCTCGTGCCCTATCTCCGGCAGGTACTCGTGCCCCGGCGTCACGTTCGACGTGGCGGCCACGCTGGCCGTGATCACCTCGGTGAGGCCGCGGTACATCTCGGTCAGCAGGGTGTTATGTCCACTTTGGACGACGGCGAAGTGGAATTCCGCGTCGAGGCGGGCGAAGTCCTCCCAGTGGCCCTCGCGCAACTCGGCATTGCGGCGTTCCAGCAAGGAGCGCAGCTCGGCGACCTCCTCTTCGGTCCGCGACGCGGCCGCGAGCCGGGCGCCCTCGACTTCGAGGAGGCGCCGCACCTGCAGCACCTCGCGCAGTTCCGAACCGCACAACCGCCGGATGGCGCCCGATACCTCGCTCGTCGCCCGCACGTAGGTTCCGTCGCCCTGCCGGACCTCGAGCAGTCCCGTGTGCGCGAGCGCGCGAACGGCCTCGCGGACGGTGTTGCGCCCGACGCCGAGCTGTCCTGCCAGCTCCGGTTCGGTCGGAATCCGCTGACCGATGGGCCATTCTCCCTGCGTGACGGCGTCACGCAGCTGCTCGATGACCTGATCGACCAGGCCGGCACGGCGCGTGGTGGCCAATGGCACAGCGTTGTCCCTTCATCCAATCATCCTATGTATGTGATACTAGCCGACGTGCGTGTCGACTCCCGAGAACCCGTTTCCCCGTTCGATGAAAGTCTTGAACTCGAAGGCTCGATCGAAACGGAGTGGCGGCCGGGAGTGATCACCGGCGGCGTCCTGCTCGGCGTCGCGGTCATTCTGGTCGCCTTCAACCTGCGCCCGGCGATCACCAGCGTCGGCCCGATCCTCGGCGAAATGCGCGACGACCTCGGCGCCACGGCGACCTGGGCCGGCGTGCTCACCACGCTTCCCGGCCTCTGTTTCGCCGCGGCCGGACTCGCCGCTCCCGCGCTGGCACGCCGGTTCGGCATCGGCGCGGCCATCGCTTCCGCGCTTTCGGTGCTGGCCACCGGCCTGGTGCTGCGCGTGATCGACGGACCGTACGTCGTACTCGGGGGAACCCTGGTGGCCACGGCGGGAATCGCCCTGGCGAACGTACTGATCCCGGTCGTCATCAAGGACTCCTTCCCGGCGCGTGTCGGCATGATGACCGGCGTGTACACCGCCGCTCTGCAGGGCGGGGGCGCACTGGGGTCCGCGCTCACCCCTCCCCTGGAGAACGCGTTCGGCGGCTGGCGCCAAGGTCTCGGCGCCTGGTCGGTGCTGGCGGTACTCGCACTCCTCGTCTGGATTCTCGCAGCCCGCGGTGCGGGGCGTGCGCCCGTTGCCGAGGCAGGCAAGCAGGGTAGCGGGCGATCGCTCCTGCGTAGCCCCCTTGCGTGGATGGTCACGCTTTTCTTCGGCACTCAGGCCTTTTTGGCCTACGTCGTGATGGGCTGGCTGCCGGAAGTGATGATCGACGCGGGGGTGAGCAAGAGTGATTCCGGGTTGCTGCTCGGGCTGATGTCGCTCATCGCCGTCCCGATCAGTCTCGTGGTGGCGCCGATGGCCGCGCGGCAGAAGAGCCAGAGCCTGTGGATCGTCGGGCTGGGCGTCTTCGGCTTCGTCGGCATGGTGGGCATGATGGTCGCGCCGACCTTCTCGCCGCTGCTCTGGTGCGTTCTCATCGGGCTCGGGATGAGCGTCTTCTCGCTCGCGCTGACGGTGATCGCGCTGCGGGCGCGCACCGGCGAGGACACCGCGCGGCTGTCGGGGATGGCGCAGGGCATCGGCTACCTCATGGCGGCCGTCGGGCCGTTCCTCTTCGGGCTGCTCCACGACCTCACCCACGGCTGGACCGTGCCCTGGATCATGATGCTCGTCGTCTTCGTCGCGCAAATGACCTTCGGGGCCTTCGCCGGTCGCCATCGCTTCGTCTGAACGCGTTCAAAAAACTGCTTGACCCCACCTGGGGCGGAGCCATAGCCTGATCGAGTTGAACCTGTTCAAAACTCGGTTCTGGGGGTCGGCGTGGCGGAAGGACTGGCGTACGGGACGGCTCTGGCGTGTTTCGCCGCGGTGTGCGTCGCCGTCGCGCCAGGGCGGCCCGCGGCGGTTGTCTCGCCGCACGAGTTCCACCGCGCCGTGGACCGGGTGTGCGTGCAGGTGGGGAAGGACAGCGGCGCGGCGATCCGGCGCTACTGGCCGGATCCGAAGGGGGACGCCGCGACGGAGCTGCGCAAGTGGCAGCATTACGTCGCGACGAAGGTGGACGACGCCAAGGACATCCTCAAGGGGGCGACGGGGGTCCGGGCGGTGCCAGGAGGGGCGGCATCCGCGCGGGAGGAGTTCTTGGCGGCGATCCGCCGGTACGTCGAGGCGGGCGAGCGGTTCCAGCGGGACGGGGCCCGCTCGGCCACCTTGATGGGCGCCTCGGACATCGAGCGGAACGCGGTGAGAGCGCTCGCGGCGCGGAACGGCGCCCGCAACTGCGACCGCGTGGTCTGACTGACGCCGCGATCCGTCACCTGCTTGCGCCGGGTGAACCCCGCAAGCAGGTGACGGATCGCGGGAGGGGTCAGTCCAGCGGAAGGTTCAGCAGCGCGTTCTCGACCAGTTCCGGCATCGCCGGGTGGATCCAGTACTGCCCGCGCGCCATGCTCTTCGCGTCCAGTCCGAAGCTCATCGCCTGGATCAGCGGCTGGATCACCGAGGACGCCTGCGGGCCGATGATGTGCGCGCCCAGCAGCTGCCCGGTCGCCGGGTCGGCGAGCAGCTTCGCGAAGCCGGTGGTGTCCTCCATCGCCCAGCCGTAGGCGATGCCGGCGTAGTCCTGATGCGATGTCACGTAGGACACGCCACGCTCGCGCGCCTCACGTTCGGTCAGCCCGACCGAAGCGACCTGCGGCGAAGTGAACACCGCGTGCGGGACGAACCGGTGGTCGGCTTCGATCCGCTCGTCCGGGTGCAGCAGGTTGTGCTGCACGACGCGCTGCTCGTGGTTCGCGACGTGCTTCAGCTCGAAGACCGACGAGATGTCGCCGAGCGCGTAGATCCCGTCGACCACGGTCTGCTGGTACTCGTCGACCACGACGTGCCCGCGCTCGCCCGTGGTCACGCCGGTGGCGGCGACGTCGAGGAGGTCGGAGTTCGGCGTGCGGCCGGTGGCGACCAGCAGCACCTCGGCCTCGACGGTTTCCGCCCCCTCCGGGCCTTCGAGATCCAGAACGACGCCCGACGCGTTCTTGCGCGCGCGGACGGTCTTCCGGTCGAGCCGGACGTCGAACCGCCGCGCGGCCAGTTCGGTGAACCGGGCGCTGACGTCGTCGTCCTCGGAACGCAGCAGCGCGCCGGACCGGTTGACCACGGTCACCTTCACCCCGAACGAGGCGAAGACGTGCGCGAACTCGGCCGCGATGTACCCACCGCCGAGGATCACGATGCTCGACGGCAGTTCGTCGAGCCGCATCACCGTGTCGGAGGTGTGGTAACCGGTCTCGGCGAGACCGGGGATGTCCGGGATCACCGGACGGCCACCGGCCGCGAGCACGAACTTGTCCGCGGTGATCGTCTCCGGGGGGCGGCCGTCGGGATAGCTGACCCGCAGCTCCTTGTGCCCGGTGAAGCGGCCTTCGCCCTCGTACACGGTGACGTTCTTGTTGTCCTCGTGCTCGACGCGGTACTCGCGACCGCCGGCGGCGATCGGGTCGATCCGCCCGAAGATCCGGTCGCGCACGTCGCGCCAGCGGACCCCGGTCAGCTCCTCGTCGACGCCGAACTTCGACGACGACGCGGGAGTGGCCGCGACGTTGGCGGCGTGCACGAACATCTTCGTCGGGATGCAGCCCACGTTCAGGCAGGTGCCGCCGAACGTGCCCTTCTCCACGATCGCCGTGTTCCAGTCCGCGAAGCGCGGGTCGAGGATCGAGTTACCCGATCCGGTACCGACGATCACCAGGTCGTAGTGGGGCACGCTGTCTTCCTTTGCGGCGGGAGCGGGTGGTTCCGACTCTAGCCAACTTGTCGCGGCGGCCGGTTGTTCCCGGTTCAGCGCCCGTTGGAGCTGAAGTGCATCCGATCCTTCGGCGTCGTCCAGGTGCCGCCCCAGGTCCAGCCGATCGCGGAGAAGGCCGCCACGGTCCGGTCGCCGGGCGTGATCATCCCCGGCCGAGGGTTTCCCCGGTCGAGGTACGCCGACGCGAGCTCGGGCAGGACTAGGTCGCCCTTGGTGTACGGGTTGCAGAACGGATCGACGTCGATCGCGAGCCCGTAGGCGTGCGCGGACCAGTTCGTCTGGCCGCGGGCCGGACGGCAGACGAAGGCGTTGGTGTTGTTCCCGTCGCCCGTGGGGGGAGCGGTGAGTTCGGCGGGAGCGGTCACGCGCATCTCCTCGATCGGGAACTTCGCGGCGAACAACTGCCCGAATACGGTGACGACGGCGTCCGCCACCGAAGCGTTCACGAGTATTTCCCCGGTGTGCGCGTGGCCGTCGAAACCCCAGAACGACAACGTGAGATAGCGCAACTCGCCCGCCGCGACCGGGCAGCCGGGCTGCCAGGTGCTGCGCGCGAGCACCTCGGCGGGAACGGGATTCACCGTGCCCGCGAACCGGTTCCCGGCGGGCGGGGGAAGCAGGTCGGTGGTCGGCAGTGAGCGGTTCGCCAGCACGGGAGGAGTCGGGAGGATCTGCCCGAAACCGTCACGGCGCAAGGGAAGCGGCGTCGCGCCGACCTGCCAGGCCGGCGAGGGAGGCCCAGCCGATGTGCTCGGAGTCGTTGCCGCCGAAGAGGTCTCCGCGGGTTCGCCGGCCGCGGCCGAGGTGGACGGTGCGGACGTCGTGTCGAGCGGGGTGGGGCTCGTACACGAGGAGAGCAGAAAGGCCGTAGCCGCCAGAATCGTCGCCGTAGCCCGCACGGGGTCCAGCGTGACAGATGCGTTGGGTGAGTACAGTTTCACCCGTTTCAGTGACGCCGCATCGGGCTTTCTCCGATTAGGGTATCCGCGATCGCTCGTGTACGCGCTGGAGTCGAATGACTTCCCAGGGTTTGACCGTACGTACGCCCCGGTGAAGGGATAAAACACATGCCCAAGAAGTCACGTCGCACGCTGCTGCTCGCGGTCGGAGCGGTCCTCGCGACGGCCGTGATGGTGCCGGTCGCGGTCACCAGCGCGGCGGCGGACGACAGCTCGGTGAGCGGGCCGGACCAGGCCGCCCAGCCGAGGATCGTGGGCGGCGACAAGGCTTCGATCTCGCAGTACCCGTACGCGGTCTACTTGGCCGACCGCGGTGGCAACCAGTACTGCGGCGCGGTGATCGTCAGCTCCACGACGGTCGCGACGGCGGCGCACTGCGCGGTCGCGGTCAATCGCGCCGATGTCCGGGTGGTGGCGGGGCGAGAGGACAAACGTTCGCGGGACGGCGTGGAGCTGCGTGTTTCGCGGATCTGGGTCAGCCCCGACTACAGCGGCGATCCCGGCAAGGGCGACGACATCGCGGTGATGACGGTCAGCGGTCAGCTGCCGTACCGGCCCGCGAAGGTCGCTGACAACGGCAACGCCGACCTGTACAGCGAAGGCACGAGGGCGACGGTCCTCGGCTGGGGCCGTGTCGCCGACGGCGGCGCGCGGTCGGACTACCTGCGCAGCGCGGTCGTCCCGGTGGTCAGCGACAGGACCTGCCGCACCGCGTACTCGAGCTACGACCCGAGCGACATGGTGTGCGCCGGCTACCCCGAAGGCGGCGTCGACGCCTGTCAGGGCGATTCGGGCGGACCGCTCGTGGTGGGCGACACGCTGATCGGGATCGTGTCGTTCGGCGAAGGCTGCGCGAAGGCGGGCAAACCGGGTGTCTACACCCGTGTCTCCCACTTCGCGAACGAGATCTCCCAGCAGAACAACCGCGGGCTGATCGGCTGATCGATGCCTTCTTCACGCCCGATGTGCTAACAAGTGGGCGTGAGCACCGACACCCCGATCATCGAGACCACGTCGTTTCCGCTGTCCGTCGCCGGTGACGAGATCACCGCCGCGCAGCTGCACGGCATCCTCCGCCTGCGCGTGGACGTGTTCGTCGTCGAGCAGGAATGCGCCTATCACGAGATCGACGGGCGTGATCTCCTGCCCGGCACACGGCATCTCTGGGTCGGCGGTTCCGTCGCCGTCGACTCGTACCTGCGGGTGCTGCAGGACGCCGGCGGCACCTTCCGCATCGGCCGGGTGTGCACGGCCGTCCGCTCCCGTGGCAAGGGACTCGCGGGACGGCTGATGGAGACCGCGCTCGCCGGGATCGGGGACGCGCCGTGCGTCCTCGACGCGCAGACGTACGCGACGGATTTCTACGCCAAGTACGGCTTCGTGGTCGAGGGCGAAGAGTTCATGGAGGACGGGATCCCGCACCTCACGATGTGGCGCCGGGAGGCGCCGCGGCCGTGATCACCCCGACCGCGCGGTCCACGTCGGCCTCGGTGAGGTCGGCCCGCGCGGTCAGGCGCAGGCGGGAGATGCCGTCGGGCACGGACGGCGGGCGGAAGCAGCCGACCCGCACGCCCTGATCCGCGCACGCGGCCGCCCACGCGACGGCCGCTTCCGGCGACGGCGCTTGCACCGAGATCACCGCCGCGTCCGGGAGACTGACCCGGAAACCCGCCGATTTCAGTCGCATCGCGAGGTTTCCGGCTGCCTCGGTCACCTTGGTGGCCAGCTCCGGCTCGGCCTTCAGCGCGTTGAGGGCGGCCAGCGCGGCGGCGGCACTCGCGGGCGCGAGCCCGGTGTCGAAGATGAAACTGCGCGCGGTGTCCACGAGATGCTTGATCACGCGACGCGGCCCGAGTACCGCTCCACCTTGCGCCCCAAGGGATTTCGACAGCGTGATCGTGGTGACGACGTCCGGCGCGCCGGACAGTCCTGCCGCGTGGACGGCGCCGCGGCCGCCCTCGCCGAGAACGCCGAAGCCGTGTGCGTCGTCGACGAGCAGTGACGCGCCGTGCTCACGGCAGACACCGGCGAGCTGCTCCAGCGGGGCGATGTCACCATCGACGGAGAACACGGAATCGGTGACGACGAGCGCGCGCGGTTTGCGACGGGTCGCCAGCGCGTGCTTGAAGGCGTTCGGCTCGCTGTGCGCGACGGCGGCGATGTCCGACCGGGACAGCCGGCAGCCTTCGATCAACGAGGCGTGGATGTACTTGTCCGTGACGATCGCGGAATCCGCGCCGGACAGGGCCGTGACGGCGCCGAGGTTCGCGGTGAAGCCGGACGAGAAGACCAGCGCGGCCTGAGTGCCGCAGAAGCGGGCGAGCTCGTGCTCGAGTTCGGCGTGGACCTCGGTGGTGCCGCTGACGAGACGGGAGCCGGTCGCCCCGGCGCCCCACCGCAACGCGGCCGCGGCGGCCGCACCGGCGACGCGCTTGTCCCTGGCGAGCCCGAGGTAGTCGTTGCCCGCGAGGTCCAGCTCCGGTTCCTGCGCCTGCCGGATGCGCAGCTTGCGCACCAGTCCGGCCTCGGCCCGCTTCTCCGCCTCCACGTCGAGCCAGTCGAAGACCTGGTCGGGTGGGAGGTTCTGGGAAGCGGGGCCGGGAGAAGTCACGTCCCGCAGTCTTTCATCCGCCGTTCGCAAACTCGTCAGACGGGTGCCAGAACACGGAACTCGCGTGAATGAAGACGGGACTCGCGTGATCGGAGACGTAACTCGAGAGTTCCGCCTTCAATCACGCGAGTCCCGGTCAGGAACACGCTAAATACGACTCAGTTGTCGAAGCTGCGACGCGGGCCGCGGCCCGGACGCTGCGGACGGCCGTTGCCGCCACCGGACTCGCCACGACGCGGGCGGCCGCGGAAGCCGCCGGGACGGCCGCCTTCGCGGTGACCGTGACCCTCGCGCGAACCCTGGTAACCGCGGTCGCCGCCACCGTAGCCGCGGCCACCGCCACGACGCGGGGACTCACGGCGACGCTCCACGACCGGCTCGCCGCTCGGCTGCCGCGCACCGGTGATACGGGTGAGCTCGGCGTCGCCGGGGCGGATCGTGGTCTGCTCGGCCCGGACACCGGCGCGGTCGGTCATCCGGCGCACCATGCGGCGCTGGTCGTGGGTGACCAGCGTGACCACGACACCGGACGCCCCGGCGCGCGCGGTGCGGCCGGCGCGGTGCAGGTAGTCCTTGTGGTCGGCGGCCGGGTCGACATGCAGCACCAGCGAGATGTCGTCGACGTGGATACCGCGCGCGGCGACGTCCGTGGCGACGAGGACCGGTGCGTAGCCCTCCTTGAAGTCCGCGAGGACCCGGTTGCGCTGGCCCTGGGTCTTGCCGCCGTGCAGGGCCGCCGCGTGGACGCCCTTCTCGCGCAGGCGCTCGGTGAGGCGGTCCACGTGGTGCTTGGTGCGGACGAACATGATCGTGCGGCCCTCGCGGGCGCCGATCTCGGTGATGATGTCCTGCTTGTCCTGGTGCGACACCTGGAACACGTGGTGGTCCATGGTGGTGACGCTCGCGGTCGACGGGGCGACCGAATGCGTGACCGGGTCGGTCAGGTACGCGCGGACCAGCCTGTCGACGTCACCGTCGAGGGTGGCCGAGAACAGCAGGCGCTGGCCGCGGGCCGGGGTCAGGTCGAGGATCTCGCGGACCTGCGGCATGAAGCCCATGTCGGCCATCTGGTCGGCTTCGTCGAGCGCGACGAAGTTGACATCGGACAGCGACGCGGTGCCCTGGCGGACGTGGTCCGACAGCCGGCCGGGGGTGGCGATCAGCAGGTCGACGCCGCGGGAAAGCGCGTCGGCCTGGCGGGTGAAGGCCATGCCGCCGACGGCGGTGCGGCACCACAGGCCGAGGGACTTGGCCAGCGGGGTCAGCGAGTCGGCGACCTGCATGGCCAGCTCGCGGGTCGGGACCAGGATCAGCGCGCGGGGGTGCTTCGGACGGGCCCTGCCGCCGTTGAGCCGGGTCAGCATCGCGAGGCCGAAGGCCAGGGTCTTGCCGGAACCGGTCTGGGCGCGGCCGAGCACGTCGCGGCCGGAGAGCGCGTCGGGGATGGTCGCCGACTGGATCGGGAACGGGGTGGTGATACCGGCGTCGGCCAGTGCCCGCAGCAGCGGCTCGGGAAGGCCGAGCTCCGCCCAGGTCTTCGCCTTGACCGTCTCGACGGCGTCTTCGCGCAGCATCGCGTCACCCGCGGGGCGGGTGCGCGGCTTGCGGTGCTGACGCGCCGACGGTGAGACGTGGCCGGAGTTGAACGTGACTGTCACAAATGCCTCTCGGACGTGGCACGTCGCAAGGAGGCCCGGGCTGCCCGCACGCAGGCAAGGCAAGATGGTGTGCACAGATGGGCGTTCACAGGGACGAACCCGGCACACCGCGTCTGCGTGACACCGCGCGCCAATTGGTTGATACGGATACCGCGAGCCATTCGGTTGGCTTTGGAGGCGACGGACACCACTCATCCACGCCGCCGATTGCGGTCTGTCACTACTGTACCGGACCGTTATCCGGCCACCCAACCGGAGGGACCGATTGTGGGCAGGGTCTCCACGACGGCTTCTTCCGGCGCGTCGGGAAAGGGTCGTTCCCGGCGTGGCGCCTCGGGAACGACCCCTTCCTGACACTGTGGACGCCTCAGCGAAGGCCGGCGATCTCCTTCAGTTCCTCGATCAGCTCCGGGACCGCCGTGAGCCGCTCCGGCAGTCCCCGCGAGTGGAACCACGCCGCGATGTTCCGCACGTCCCGCGCGAGGAACTCGAGCCCGCCGGGATTGGCCACGATGTCGACCACCTGCGGCAGATCGATCACCATGATCCGCTCGCGGTGCACGAGCAGGTTGTACGCCGAGAGGTCGCCGTGCGCGAGCCCCTGCGACGCCAGCAGTTCCAGCATCGCCGAGGTCTGGAACCACAGTTCCCGCAACTGCTCCGGCTCCGGCCGGACCTGCGCCAGCCGCGGCGCGGCAGTCTCGCCGTCACCGAGGAATTCCAGCAGCAGCTCGGTGCCGTCGCGCTGCACCGGGTACGGCACCGGCGCGCCGACCGTCCAGAGCCTGCTCAGCGCGCCGAATTCGGCCACCGCCCACTGTTCGGCGATGAGGTTGCGGCCGAAGCTGCTGCGCGACTCCATCGCCCGCATCTCCCGCGAACGCCGCATCCGCCTGCCTTCGAGGTAACCGGCGTCGCGGTGGAACAACCGGTGCTCGCCACTGCGGTACCGCTTGGCGGCGAGCACGGTGCCCTCGGTGCCGGGCAGATTGCGCCGGACGAGGTGGACGTCCGCCTCCTTGCCGGTTTTGAGGATGCCGAGTTCGGTGTCCACCGCCGCCAGTTCGGTGATCACCCAGTCCGGCCGCGGCCGCGGCCCGTGCTCCGCTTCTCCCCAGGTGCTCCAGCGGTCGGCGCCGTCGGGGATGGCGGTTTCGGTGTAGGCGTCCTCACGCAGCCGGGCGAGGCGGACGCGTTCGGCTTCGGTGAGCCGTCCGCCGCGGGCGGGTTCGGGTTCGTCGTCGAAACGAGGACGACGGGTGCGGCGAGGACGTTGTTCGTAGGACTCTTCGAGATCGTGCTTGCGCACTGGTGGGTTCTCCTAGGTCAGGGATGCCCCACCGGGCGAGCGTCGTGGCTCAGCCTCGAGGGGCGAGTGGATGGGGGCGGCCAAGGCCCCGGACAGTCATCAGCACGAGGCACCTCCCTGTCGCATCCACCGGCTCCCTGCCGGATCGCGCACGATCATCCCCGGCACCGTCAGACCCACGCAACCGAATTAATTCGAGGGCGCGGTGAGGTGCCAAGTACATGAAGGCCCCCTTCCTTGCGCCTGGCGCAAGGAAGGGGGCCTTCATGTACTCCGGCGGGCGGGCTACGCCGAACGCAGCCCCGCCAGCTCGCTCCGCGACCGGACCTTCAGCTTCCGCAGAACGCTCGCGACGTGCTGCTCCACCGTGCGCCGGGACAGGAACAGCACCTCGGCGATCTCCCGGTTGGTGTGTCCGGCGGCCAGCAGACGGGCGACGTCGCGCTCGCGTGGCGACAGCTCGTCGCCGTAACCCCGGCGGCCGCGCCGCGAGGGGGCGACCGCGCCGGTGGACCGGAAGGCGTGGCGGCAGCGCGCGGCGTCACGGGTGGCGCCGAGGTGGTCGAAGGTCTCGGCGAGTGCCGCGAAGGTCTCGGCGACGTCCTCGTCGCAGGCCTGGCGGCACCGCGCGGCCCGTTCGGCGATCAGTGCCGCGTGATACGGCGCGGGGAGGGCCTCGAACCGGGTCCGTGCCTGCTCGAACGCCTCGATCGCCTCCGCGTGGTCGCCCCGGGACGCCGCGACGAGCCCGCGGTTCGCGGCCAGCGCGGCCCGGGTCGACGGCGCGTCGAGGTCGCCGATCTCACGTTCGAACTCGTCGGTCAGCGCTTGCGCCTCGGCGTCCCGTCCGGTGGCGCAGTACGCGTCGACGGCGGCCATGAGCAGATCGGCGCCCCAGGCCCAGACACCCTTGGCGCGCAAGAGTTCCAGTCCCTTCCCGGCCTGCGCGACGGCGGCCTCGCCGAGGTCCTGCGCGAGCAGCATGCCCGCCATCCCGGCGTGCGCGGCGATCGCGACCGGGGTGAACGCGTTCTCCGGCTGGTCCGCCGCGGTACCGGCGAACCGGGCCGCGGCCTCGTCCCATTCGCCGCGGGCGGCGGCGAGCAGGCCCAGCACGAGGCACAGTTCGCTGGTCACCGGCAGGAGGTCGCGGTACTCGTCGATCAGCGCGCAGGCCCGTTCGGCGAGGCCGTCCCAGTTTCCGGTGAGCCAGTCCGTGTGGACGGCCGTCGCGCGGGCTGTGCTGACGACGTACGGCGCCCCGCAGTCGGCGGCCAGCTGCATCCCGCTGCGCAGCAGGCTCTTCGCCCGCCGGTGGTGGCCCGTCCAGGCGCAGGCGTCGGCGCTGTTGCAGTGCAGCCGTGCCAGGTGCCGCTGTTCGTCGGCGGAACCGACGCTGGTCGGCGCCCGGTCCAGCATGTCCCAGCCGCGCGCGTCCCCGATGTGCAGCCGCGACGCCGCGTTGTTGGCCAGCAGGATGATCTTCAGCCGTCGGTCGGTGGCCCGGTCGATGAGTTCGTCCACCCGGTCCATCCATCGCCGGTGCTCCCGCAGCGGGGTCGCGCCGACCCACGGCTGGGCGAGGACGCCCATTCCGCGTCCGGCCAGGTCGGGCCGGTCGGAGAGGTCGTTGACGGCGATCTCGATCTCGGTCCTCGCCGCCTCCAGCCCGCCTGCCTGGCGCACCAGCAGGAGCCCGAGTCCCAGCCGGACCTCGCCGCTCAGCCGTCCGGACAGCCTGCCGTCGGTGAGCAGCCGCTCCAGCGCCGGGACGACCTCGGCCTGCGCGAGGCCGTTGCACGCCACCGAACTGAACTTGACCGCCAGTCTGTCCACATCGGACGGTTGCAGGCCCGGTTCGTCGAGCAGGACGCGAAGCAGATCCGTCGCGGTGGCGAGATCGCCGACCGCCGACGCCTGATCCGCGGCCGCTTCGCCGTACTTCAAGGCACCGGCGCGGTCGCCCGCCTTGCGGCAATGTTCGGCGAGGCGCACCAGTGACTGCGGGAGGCGGTCGCGCAGCAGCCGCGCGGCCCGGCGGTGCAGTTCCTGGCGATCGGGACCGGGGACGGCGCGGTACGCGGCTTGCCGGGCGAACGCGTGCCGGAAGTCGTACGTGCCCTCGCCCGTCTCCACCAGGACGTTGCTTTCGAGCGCGAGGACGAGCGCGCGACGGGCGCGCTCGGGGGTGAGCGCGGCCGCGGCGGCCAGCAGGTCCGGAGTGGACGGTGTGCCGAGGACGGCGGCGGCTTCGGCGATCCGCCGGGCGGCGGGCGGCAGCGCGACAAGGCGTTCGATCGTCGCCTCTCGCAGCAAAGCCGGGACTTCGACCGTGTCGAGCAGGCGCCGCGCGGTCGCGCCGTCGGCGTGCACCGCGCCCTCGGCGCCCCCGATCGCGTGCACGATCTCCTCGACCACGAACGGGATCCCCGCCGTCCGCTCGTGCAGCCGCGCGGCGAACTCGGCGGAGACGTTCGCTTCGCCGAGCAGGGCCGACACCAGCGCTTGGACGCCGTCACGGTCCAGTGGGCGAAGGGTGACGAGCGCGTGCGCGGTACCGGGAGCGGGCCGGTAGGCGCTGCCGAGCGGGATGCCGCCGGGCGTCTCTTCGCGCCGGTACGTGAGCAGGAGCGTCAGGCCCGCGGGCGGGGCGGTCATCAAAAACCGCAGCAGGCGGCGGGAGCCGTCGTCCGCCCAGTGGAGGTCTTCGATGAGGAGGACGTGCGGGCCCAGCGAGCCGAGCAGTTCCCGGACGGCGCGGAAGAGCTGGTGCCGTTCGGCTCTCGGATCGCCGAGCCGAGGTGGCGGCTGAGGCAGGAATGCCGCCAATTCAGGCAGGTAGGGCGCGAGGGCGCCGGTCACGGGGCTGAGGTCGCGCGCCGGGCGGACGTCCTTCAGCGCGTCGAAGACCACGCCGTAGGGGAAGGGCTCGCGCAGCGGCTGGCAGGCTCCGGTGAGGACCGGCCGTCCGGCCAATTCGGGGCAGGCCAGCAGTTCGGTGGCGAGCCGGGTCTTGCCCACCCCCGCTTCACCTTCGAGCATGATCACCGACGGCGAGCGCAGCACGCCGTCGAGAAGCTCGCGTAGTTCCGCCTCACGCCCGACGAGCACGGGCGAACTCGTCCTGCGTCGGCAACCACCGATCACCATTGCCGGGTCACCCCCGCTTCACGAACCACACCGTTCGAGTGAACGCAGCTTAAGCGCGGGTTCGGTGATCACGGAACCCGCTCGGACGGTCACACAACTTTCGTAGGGATGGTGAATGTCCCTATTAGATACGTAGTCCTACGGACCATTGCCTCGCTTGTTCGCGCAGGTCCCGCCACCCGAAAGTGATTCATGCGTGACCGCATGTCACGGCGCCGGCCAGGATTCCCGTCGGCGCGAACCACCTGTTCGAGTGAACGGAGCTCAGGAAATGCGTGGAGAACTTCGACGTCACCGGATCGCGGGTGCGGTGCTCGCCGGGGCCTGTGCGGCGGCCACCGTGGCCTTCGCCGGATCGGCCACGGCCGCCGAGGGACAGATCCGCGGCGCCGGTGTGCCGGGAGCCGTCACGGACGGGTACATCGTCTCGTTGAAGAGCGGCGACGCGGGCCTCGCGGCCAAGTACGGCGGCCAGGTGAAGGCGACCTACACCGCCGCGCTGAACGGTTTCTCGGCCAAGATGACCGAGGCGCAGGCCAAACGGCTCGCCGCCGACCCGAACGTCGACTTCGTCCAGCAGGACGCGGTCGCGCACATGACCGGCACCCAGACCAACCCCACCTGGGGCCTCGACCGGATCGACCAGAAGAACCTGCCGCTGGACAAGAAGTACACCTACCCGAACGACGGTTCCGGGGCGACGGTCTACGTCCTCGACACCGGTGTCGACTACCGCCAGTCCGAATTCGGCGGCCGCGCGACCAGCGGGTACGACTTCATCGACAACGACAGCGACGCCCGCGACTGCCAGGGTCACGGCACGCACGTGGCGGGCACGGTCGGCAGCGCCACCTACGGCGTGGCCAAGGGCGCCAAGATCGTCTCGGTCCGCGTGCTGAACTGCCAGGGCAGCGGCCAGTACTCGCAGATCATCAGCGGGATCGACTGGGTCGTGAAGAACGCGAAGGGCCCGTCGGTGCTCACCATGAGCCTCGGTGGCCCGGCGGACTCCGGTGTGGACGCCGCCGTGCGCCGCGCCGTGTCCGCGGGCATCACCAATACGGTGGCCTCCGGGAATTCCAACACGGACGCCTGCTCCACCAGCCCGGCCCGCGTGCGTGAGGCCATCACCGTCAACGCCACCCAGAGCGACGACCGCCGGTCCACGTTCTCGAACTACGGCAGCTGCACCGACATCTTCGCGCCGGGCACCAGTATCACCTCGCTGCGCAACGGTGGCGGTACCCAGCAGATGAGCGGTACCTCGATGGCGACGCCGCACGTCGCCGGCGCGGCCGCGATCTACCTGACCTCGAACCCGTCGGCCACCCCGGCCGCCGTGGCCTCCGGTCTGGCCAACGCCGCCACCAACGGCGTCGTGACGAGCCCGGGCTCCGGTTCGACCAACAAGCTGCTGAACGTGGCGGGTCTCTGATGCGCCGCGGCGTACGGGCCGGTGTGGTGGCCGTCGCGGCCACCGCGCTGGCCGCGCTCGCCGCCGGGAACGCCCTCGCCGCGCAGGCGGAAGGCGTTGTCGTGCAGGCGAATCAGCACTACGGCGACCAGTACATCGTCGTGCTCCACGACATCGGCACCATGGCGATCGAGCAGTCCTCGGCGGCGCTGACCGGCCGCTACGGCGGCGAGGTCCGGTCGGCGTACAAGAACGTGCTGCGCGGTTTCTCGGTCAAGGGGATGTCCGAGCGGCAGGCCAGGCGGCTCGCGGCCGATCCGGCGGTCAAGGCGGTCTACCAGGACGGCACCGCGCGTGCCGTCGGCACGCAGACCAACCCCACCTGGGGTCTCGACCGGATCGACCAGAAGAACCTGCCGCGTGACAAGAGCTTCACGTACCCGAACACGGGCGAGGGCGTGACCGCGTACGACCTCGACACCGGGATCAACCCCGAGAACCCGGAGTACGAGGGGCGCGCGTCCATCGGCAAGGACTTCGTGGGCGGCAACGGGAAGGACTGCAACGGGCACGGCAGCCACACGGCGGGCACCATCGGCAGCAAGACCTACGGCGTGGCGAAGAAGGTCAAGCTCGTCGGGCTGAAGGTGCTGGGCAACGACTGTTCGGGCAACGGTCCCGACTCCGCCATCGTGGACGCGGCCGAATGGCTGACCGCGAACGGCACCAAACCGGCGGTGGCGAACCTGAGCCTGCGGATGGACCAGGTCGGACTCGGCGACGACGTCATCAAGAAGTCCATCGCGGCGGGCTTCGTCTACGTGGTGGCGGCGGGCAACGAGAACCAGAACGCCTGCAACGTCAGCCCCGCCCGCATCCCCGAGGCGATCACGGTCGGCGCCTCGGACGAGAACGACAACAAGTCCTCGTTCTCCAACCACGGTTCGTGCGTGGACATCTTCGCCCCTGGCAGTAACATCACGTCGCTGTCCACGTCCAACGGTGGTTCGGCGAACATGAGCGGGACGTCGATGGCCACGCCGCACGTGGCCGGGGCGGCGGCGATGTACCTCGCCGCGAATCCGGGCGCCACCGCGCAGCAGACGCGGGACGCGCTCGTGAACAACGCCTCCGACGGTGTGCTCAAGGGACTGCCGTCCGGCACGGTCAACAAACTGCTGAACGTGTCGTTCATCGGCGGCGGTGGCCCCACGCCGACGTGCGGGGCCAAGTCCAACACGACACCGGTGTCCATTCCGGACGCGGGTGACGCGGTGACCAGTTCGGTGACGCAGGAAGGCTGTGACGGCAAGGCGTCGGCGACGCTGCCGGTCAAGGTCGACATCGCGCACACCTACACCGGTGACCTGGCGATAGACCTGATCGGGCCGAGCGGTGCGGTGTTCGGCCTCAAGCAGGCGGGAGGGATCGGCGAGGCGAGCGGCGTGCACACGTCGTACACGGTGAACGCCTCGTCCGAACCGGCGAACGGGACCTGGAAACTGCGGGTCCGTGACGTCTACCGGTTCGACAGCGGGACGATCGAAGGCTTCTCCATCACCTTCTGAGTCCTTGCGAACGGCGGTGCGCCGCGGTCACGATGACCGCGGCGCACTGTCGTTTCGCTGGGAGGCTTGGAATGGAGTCCTATGACGTGGTCGACACTGTGATCGTCGGCGGCGGGCACAACGGCCTGGTGGCGGCGGCCTACCTGGCCAGGGCGGGTCGCTCGGTGCTGGTGCTGGAACGGCGGGACGAGGTCGGCGGGGCGGCGGTCTCCTTCCGTGCCTTCCCCGGCGTCGACGTCCGGCTGTCACGGTACTCGTACCTGGTGAGCCTGCTGCCGCGCAAGATCATCGCGGACCTCGGGCTCGGACTCGATCTCAGGCGGCGGCGGATGTCGTCGTACACGCCCGTCGGTGACGGCGGTCTGCTTGTCGACACGGGCGACGACGGCCGTACCTCGGCGTCGTTCTCCGCGCTCACCGGGTCCACAAAGGACTTCGAGGCCTGGCGACGGTTCTACGCGATGACGTCCCAGGTCGCGGAGCGGACGTTCCCCACTTTGACCGAGCCCTTGATGTCCAGGGAGGAACTGCGCTCGGGCATCGAGCCGGAGGCATGGGACGCGCTGTTCGAACGCCCGATCTCGGAAACGCTCACCGGGATGTTCGGCGACGACACCGTCCGCGGCGTCGTCCTGACCGACGCGCTGATCGGTACTTTCGCCGGCGATGGCGACTTCCGGCAGAATCTTTGCCTGCTCTATCACGTGATCGGCAACGAGACCGGCGATTGGGACGTGCCGGTGGGCGGGATGGGCGCGGTGACCGGGGCGCTCGCGTCGGCCGCGCGGACGGCCGGGGCGCGGCTGGTGACCGGTGCCGAGGTGCTGTCCGTCGACCCGGACGGCTCCGTGCGCTATCGGCTCGGCGAAGACGAACGCGCCGTGCGCGGCGGGCACGTGCTTTCGAACGTCGCGCCGCGGACGCTCGCGCGGCTGCTGGGGGAGGAGCCGCCGGAGGCGCCGGAAGGCGCGCAGCTCAAGGTGAACATGGTGCTGTCACGGCTCCCGCGGCTGCGGGATCCGGGCGTCGATCCGCGTGAGGCGTTCGGCGGCACGTTTCACGTCAACGAGGGTTACGGGCAGCTGGCGGCGGCCTACGCCGAGGCCGCCGCCGGCCGGATCCCGTCGCTGCCGCCGTGCGAGATCTACTGCCATTCGCTGACCGATCCGTCGATCCTCGGCCCGGCGGAACAGGCCGCCGGGGTGCAGACGCTGACCCTTTTCGGGCTGCACATGCCCACGAGGCTGTTCGAGGGACGCGACGACGCCGCGCGCGACGAGGCGCTGCGGGCGACCCTGTCCTCTTTGGACAGTGTGCTGGCCGAGCCGATCGAGGACTGTGTCCTGCGTGCACCGGACGGCCGGTTGTGCATCGAGGCGAAGACACCGCTGGACCTCGAAGCCGAACTGGGGCTGCCCGGGGGACACATCTTCCATCGCGATCTTTCGTGGCCTTATGCCGCGGACGCCGCTCAGGTGGGGCTTTGGGGCGTCGAGACGGAGCATGAGCGAGTGCTGCTCTGCGGTGCGGGCGCCGTGCGTGGCGGTGGGGTCTCCGGTATCCCCGGGCACAATGCCGCCATGGCGGTGCTGGCGAATTCCTGAAGTCCGTGAAGGCCTCCTTGAGGGACCCAGGGTCCCTCAAGGAGGCCTTCACGGACTTGTCTGCTTACTGGACGGTGAGGGTGTACGTGGTGGTGGCGGTCTTGCCCGCCGAGTCCGTCGCGGTGACGGTCACCGGGTAGGTGCCGCGCTGGAAGGGCGCGACCACCTGCATGGTCGAACTGCCGCCGCTCGAAATCGTCCGCGGGTTGAAGAAGGGCGCGAACGGCAGCCCCTGCCCGGACGCCGACAGGGTGATCGCGCCGGTGCCACCGGTGGCGGAAACCGTGACGTTGCTGAAGAAACCGGGCTGGACTGTGCCGCTGCCGGGGCTCACGCTCACCTTGAGGTCACCGGGCTGCGGCGCGCCGGCGCCGACGGTCAGCGTCAGTTTCGTGGTCGCGGTGTCGGTGGTGCCCTTGCCCGAGATGGTGACCGCGTAGTCCTTTTCGGCCGTTCCGGCAGGAACCTCGATGCTCACCTTCGCCGACTCACCCGAGGTGATGGACGAGGGCTGGAAGGTGGCCGTCGCGCCCTCCGGAAGTCCCGAAGCGCTGAGATCGACCTTCTCCGCGCCGTTCTTGCCCGGCTTGCTGGTCACCGTGGCCGACACGTACTTGCCCGGCTCGACCTTGAGCGAGGACGGCGTCACCGCGAGCGAGAACGTCTCCGGGTTCTGCGGCTCACCGATCTGCTGCTTGACCCAGTCGCCCATGTCGTTGTTGAGCCTGCCGTACACGCTGTACCACTTGAAGTCGCTGCGGCTCCAGGACGCGACGCCGACGACCTTGCCGTCCACGATCAGCGGTCCGCCGCTGTCACCCGGCAGGATGGTGACGTGGCCGTCGCTGTAGCCGCTGCAGATCATCGTGGCTTCCTGGAAGCCGGCGCCGACACCGTTGCAGTTGCTGCCCTGCACGATCGGCAGGGTGAACTTGTGCAGTTCGACGTTGCGGGTGTCGTCGTTGAAGTCCTTCTTGCCGTAGCCGAGCCCCAGTCCGGACTTGCCCGGCTTGTTCAAGTCCGTGTCGGCCGAAGTCGCGACCTTCGCGTACTGGCCGCCCGGCACCGGGATGTCGGCGTCCGTGGTGACCACCGCGACGTCATAGCCCTGGTCGAAGTTGACGTACTTCGGGTGCTTTTCGTAGCTGACGACGCCGATCCGTGTTCCGCCACCGGCGTTGAGATCGTCCAACCCGTAGAGGAAGGACTTCTCGCCGGCCGCGTCCTTGCAGTGCGCGGCGATCAGGATCTTGCGCGGCGCGATGACCGAACCCGTGCAGGTCTGACCCTGCGGCCGCGTTCCACCTTCGCGAAGGCCCGCGATGATGAACGGGTAGTCCCTGACCGATGCAGGGGTACCGCCGATGGAGTTCGTGTGCGGTCCACTGGGGACGACCGCTTCATCCGTAGGGGTGACGGCGGTCAGATTCGCGGCGGACGCGGGCGCGGGGAGGAGGACCGAGAGGCAGCCGAGGGTGGCGGTGGCGATCCCCAGTAGCCGTTGTCTTCTGTTCACGGTGGTTCCTTTCAGGTGGCTGGAAATCACTTTCCGCATCCGCGCCTGGTGGAACAACCGAGGAAGAAGCCCGTAGGGGTACGGAACTAATGCACCCCGTCCCCGGTGAGCAGCTCGATACTGTGGTCCCCGGTGCGTTCGACGTCGAGGCCCGCCTTCGACAGCACCCGCATCAGCTGTTCCACAGTGGACGGTTCGCTCCGGGACTTCGCCAGCTCCGCGGCCAGCCGTCCCTTGTACGCCTTGTTGAAGTGACTCACCGTGGTCCGGTTGCCCCGCGCGTCCTCGGTCACGACGCGCACTGTCACCGCGTCCGGGCGGAGCTTCGCCAGGGCCGAGTAGGTCCCCGACCGCAGGTCGACGACGAGCCCCTCGATGCCCTGGAGCACCGGTTCGAGGACCGGCTTCCACACGCTGCGGACGGTCCCGAGCGATGGCAGGGCGTTCCCGCCGGAAAGCCGGTACGCGGGGATCGGGTCGGTCGCCGCGACCACCCCGAACAGTGCGGAAGCGACGGCGAGACGCTTCTCGGCCTTCGCCAGCGTCGCCTTGGTGAAGGACTTCACGTCGAGTGCGTCGTAGAGGACCCCGGTGTAGCGGCGCAGCGCGGGCATGGTGGGCGAGGTCCACAGCTCGGCGTTGCGGGAGACCTCGTCGGCCTGGCGCGGCGTGATGCCGAGCGCGGCGACACTGGCCGGGACGTCGCCCGCCAGTTCGGCCAGCGCGTCGGCCAGCTTCGCCCGGGCCGGGTTCAGTTCCGGGAACGAAAGCGCGCCGAGATCCAGCGGCGCGCCGGTGCCGCCGGCGGCCTTGGTTTCGGAAGGGGGGAGCAGCACGAGCACCACGGAAGCGTAACTAAATGGAGTGCGTCACTCCGAGGCGCGGGCTTAGCCTCCTCCGCATGAGTCTGACCTGGCGCCCGCTGACCATGGACGACATGCCGCGGCTGGCCGAGACCTTCGCCGAGGCGGAGCGTGTCGAGCCGATCGAGGAGCACTACAGCGCGGAGGATCTCGCCGAAGAGATCGGCTCGCCGAATGTCGACTTGCCTACCGCGACCATCAGCGCCTGGGACGGTGACAAACTGGTCGCTTACGGTCTGCTTCGGCGGCGTGACGCGGCGAATCCGGTGCATATGATGCGGGTCGAGACGCTCGTCCACCCCGGATACCGTGACGACGCGATCGCCGCGCGCCTCACCGGCTGGTTCGAGGAGGCCGGCAAGGAGATCCACGCGAAGTCCCACCCGGACGCGCCGCTGGAACTGCACGCCGCGGCCAACACCAAGCAGCGCTGGCTCTCCGACGTGCTCGTGGACGCGGGGTACGAGCACGCCCGGTGGTTCGTCGACATGCGGGCCGACCTCGGCTCGATCCCGCCGGTCAAACCGCTGCCCGAAGAGTTCCCGCTCGTCGCGTATGAGGAGAAGTACGAGGGCCTCACGCTGCGGTCCCGCAACGAGACCTTCGCGGACCACTGGGGGAGCACGGAACAGTCCCCGGAGGCTTGGCGGCATCTGGTGGTCGGCGCGAAGGACTTCCGGCCGGATCTCTCGTTCCTGCTGCTGAGCCCGGCCAAGGACAGGGTGGTCGCGATGGTGCTGAGCGCGTTCTTCGCCTCCGACGAGGCCGCCACGGGTGTGAAGGACCTGTACGTCAGTCACGTCGCGACCGACGCGGGGCTTCGCGGGCGCGGGATCGCGGGCGCGCTGCTCGGGCACACGCTCGCCGAGGCCGAGGCCAAGGGTTTCCAGCGAGCCTCGCTCAACGTCGACCAGGACAACTCCTACCGCGCCCTCGGTGTCTACGAGCGCGTCGGGTTCAGCGAGCATCAGCGCTGGGCCGGGTACGTGAAGCCCGTTCCGACCTGACCGGTTGCCACCCGAAAGGGTGGATTTCGGTACAGTCGATCTTCTCGGAGAGATCGCTGGGGGTGGTAGGGCGTTGCCGGTTTCCGCACGCCTCGGCTGGCACGATCTGCCGTCGGCGACGCGTGACGCCGTGGAGCGTGAGCTCGGGTCGGTGATCCGTCGTTCGTTGTGGCAGACCCCGGAATTCGACGGCGGTGTCGCCGCGCGACTCGAACTCGAACGCGATCATCGCTGGATCTTCCTGAAGGCGATCCCGGCGGGGAGTCCGCGAGCGGGCGGCTACCGGACGGAGGCCGCCATCGCGCGACGGCTTCCCCCGGAGGCGCCCACGCCGAAACTGCTGTCCTTTGTGGACGGTGATTGGCTGGTGCTCGCGTTCGCCGACTTCGACGGCACCAGGCCGAACCTGCGCCCGGGATCGCCGGACCTCTCCGCGGTTCTGGCCGCCTTCGGCGCGCTCGGGCGCACGCTCACGCCATGCCCGCTGCCCGACGTCCCGGACGCGCTCGACGATCTCGGCCCGCTCCTGCGCGGCTGGCAGGAACTGGCGAAGGAACCGCCGGACGACCTCGACGGGTGGGCCGTCCGCAACCTCGACAGGCTCGTCCAGCTGGAGACGTCCTGGCATCCCTGGGCGGCAGGGGACACGTTGCTGCACAACGACATCCAGCCCGAGTACCTGGTGCGGACCGGGTCAGGCAGGGTGCTCGTCACCAACTGGCGTTATCCGGCGAGGGGCGCGGGCTGGCTCGATCTGGTCGCTCTCGTCCCGTACCTGCTCGACGCCGGGCACGAGCCCGCCGACGTCGACCGCCTGCTCCGGCGGCGCCCCGTGCTGACCGGTGTCCCGGTCTGGGCGGTCACCGCGTTCGGCGTCGCGCTGGCCGGGCACGCCGAACGAGCGTGCCGGCTACCGGAACCGCCCGCGACGACAGGGGTCCGCGCGGCGCAGCGCCGTCTCGCCGCGGCCATGCGCGACTGGCTCGCTTACCGGACCCACTGGCCGTAGTGCACCGGCTCGTGAGTGGTAAGGACGGTTCTAACCGTCCTTACCACTCACGAGGTTCAGCGGCTCTTCGCCGGCGGCGTACCGGCGCAACTGCTCGGTGACCAGCCGCTTCGCGCGTGGGTGGAACGACGCCGATCCACCCGCGATATGCGGCGTGATGATCACCCCTGGTGCGGTCCACAGGGGATGCCCGGCGGGCAGCGGTTCCGGATCGACGACGTCCAGCGCGGCGCGCAACCGCCCGGAGACGGTCTCGGCCGTGAGCGCCTCCGTGTCGATCGCCGAGCCCCGCCCGACGTTCACCACCAGGGCGCCGTCCGGCAGCGCGGCGAGTTCCGCGGCACCGAACAAGCCCATGGTCGAGGGCGTTTCGGGCAGGATCAGGACCACGATGTCGGCGGACGGCAGCAGTTCCGCCAGTTCGCTCACGCCGTGCACCCGCTCCGAGGGCCGGGCCGTGCTCGCCACCCTGGTCACGATCGCTTCGGCCGCGGCCAGCTGCCGCTCGATGGCCTGGCCGATCGAGCCGTGGCCGACCAGCAGCACACGGCTGTCGGCCAGCGAGCGCGTGTGCTCGCGCTCCCACGACGCCGACGCCTGCTGCGCGAACCAGCGTGGCAGGTCCCGCTGTGAAGCGTGGATCAGCGCCAGCGCGTGCTCGGCCACACTGAGGTCGTGCAGGCCGCGGCCGTTGGCCAGCTTCACTCCCGCCGGCACCAGCGGGATCAGCTTCTCCACCCCGGCCGACAACGACTGCACGAGCTTGAGCGACGGAAGCCGGGCGATCAGCTTCGTCGGTTCGGCACCGGAGTCGTACGGCAGCACGTAGACCTCGACCTCGTCGAGGCCTTCGTCCGGTAGCGGGCCAATACCGTCGTAGAGCCGCGCGCTCAGCCCTTCGGGCAGCTCGATGTCGGACCAGGGCAGGATGGCTCGCTCCGTCATGCCGCCATTCTGACCATCGCGACCTGCGTCACCCCTCGTGGGTCGCGACGCGGAATTCGTTGCCGACGGGATCGGCCGGCACCGCCCAGGCGAAGTCCGGCATCTCGCGACCATGCCCGGTTCGATACCCGTGGAGGCACGCCAGCGGCGCCCACCGACAAAACCGGGCGCCCGCGATAACCGGTTGAACCGGCCCGGGGTGGGGTGACTACGCTGCGCAGAACGTCTAAGCACGTAATTCCAGCGAGGAGCCCAGAAGTGATCACCAGGATGTCGTCGTTGTTCCTTCGCACCCTGCGTGAGGATCCGGCGGACGCCGAGGTACCGAGCCACCGGCTCCTGGTACGCGCCGGCTACGTCCGCCGGGTGGCCCCGGGCGGCTACTCCTGGCTGCCGCTGGGCCTGCGGGTGCTGCGCCGTATCGAGAACGTCGTCCGTGAAGAGATGAACGCCATCGGCGCGCAGGAGATCCAGTTCCCCGCGCTGCTGCCGAAGGAGCCTTACGAGGCCACCGGCCGGTGGACCGAGTACGGCGACGCCCTGTTCCGCCTCAAGGACCGCAAGGGCGCCGACTACCTCCTCGGCCCGACGCACGAAGAGCTCTTCGCGCTTACCGTGAAGGGTGAATACAGCTCGTACAAGGACTACCCGGTCGTCCTGTACCAAATCCAGACGAAGTACCGCGACGAGGCGCGTCCCCGCGCCGGCATCCTGCGCGGCCGCGAGTTCGTCATGAAGGACTCCTACTCCTTCGACCTCGACGACGAGGGCCTGGCCAAGTCGTACGAGCTGCACCGCCAGGCCTACACGAAGCTGTTCGACCGCCTCGGCATCGAGTACGTCGTCGTGAAGGCGACCTCCGGCGCGATGGGCGGCTCGGCTTCCGAAGAGTTCCTCGCCGTCGCCGAGACGGGTGAGGACACCTACGTCCGCAGTACCGAATCGGGGTACGCGGCCAACGTCGAAGCGGTCACCACGCCCGCTCCCGAGGCGAAGCCGGTCGAGGGCCTGCCCGAGGCCGAGGTCCACCACACGCCGGACACCCCGACCATCGAGTCCCTGGTCGCGTTCCTCAACAACGCCGATCTCGGCCGCACCTTCACCGCCGCGGACACGCTCAAGAACGTCCTGGTGAAGACCCGCCAGCCGGGGGCGAAGGAATGGGAGCTGCTGGCCATCGGCCTCCCCGGCGACCGCGAGGTCGACCCGAAGCGCCTCGAAGCGTCGCTCGAGCCCGCCGAGTTCGAGCTTCTCGAAGAGGCCGACTTCGCCAAGAACCCCTTCCTCGTGAAGGGCTACATCGGCCCGAAGGCGCTGAAGGACAACGGCGTCCGCTACCTGCTCGACCCGCGCGTCGTCGACGGCACCGCCTGGGTCACCGGCGCCGACGAGCGCGACCACCACGTGGTCGACCTGGTCGCGGGCCGCGACTTCAACGGTGACGGCACGATCGAGGCCGCCGAGGTCCGCGAGGGCGACGCGTCGCCCGACGGCAAGGGCACCCTGGTCGCCGCCCGCGGTATCGAGATCGGGCACATCTTCCAGCTGGGCCGCAAGTACGCGGACGCGTTCGAACTCGACGCGCTGGGACCGGACTCCAAGCCCATCCGCATCACCATGGGTTCCTACGGCGTCGGCGTTTCGCGGCTGGTCGGCGTGCTCGCCGAGCAGAACCACGACGACCTCGGCATCGTCTGGCCGCGCGAGGTCTCGCCGTTCGACGTGCACGTCGTCATCGCGGGCAAGGACGAGACGGTCGCCGCGGGCGCCGAGAAGCTCGCCGCCGAACTGGACGCCGCCGGCATCGAGGTCGTTCTCGACGACCGCAAGGCCACCCCCGGCGTGAAGTTCGCGGACGCCGAACTCGTCGGTGTGCCGACGATCCTCGTCGTCGGGCGCGGCCTGGCGAACGGTGTCGTCGAGGTCAAGGACCGCCGCACCGGAGACCGCGAGGAGATCGCCGTCGACGCGGTCGTGGAGCACCTGGTCAAGCTCGTCCGCCCGTAATGGGACTGTTCGGCAAGAAGCGCGGGGATTCCCCGGGCTACGAGGACAACGCGGCGCTGGACGGGTTCGGGGGCTATCAGCCCTCGGACTCGTCCGGCTACACGCCTGCTCCCGAGACCCCAGCTCCAGTCGAACCCGAACCGGCGCCGGAGCCGCAGAAGCAGCCGATGTCGCGAAGCGGGCGAAGGGCCATGTACGGCTTCTTCGCGACGCTCGGTGTCATCGCGGTCGCCGCGCTCGCGAACAACAGTGACCGGACGTCGGAGAGCAGCGCGCCGACGACCCGGGCTCCGATCGTCTACACGCCTTCGCCTCAGGTCGTCGCGCCGCCGGTGACCGAAGGCTGGCAATCGGTGGCCGGGAAAGACGGCGTCTACGCCTACGACGTCCCGCCGAACTGGACGCCGAAACCCGGCACGATCCATGGCTGGGAGAAAGGCACCCAGGTCCCGGGCATCACCATGGTCGCGAGTGCCTTCGTCGGGGACGGCTACTGCCCGCAGGAGAAGCGAAGCAGGATCGGCGGCAGCGGCGTGACGAACGTGAAGCTCGCCGAGCCGGCCGCCGCGGCGCGGAAGGCGGTCGACGACCTCGCCGTCAGCGCCTACAACCCGGAGAACGGCCCGCTGACGGCCAAGATCACCCCGGAACCGCCGCAGGCGACCGAGTTCACGCTCGGTTCCGGCAAGAAGGTCGCCGCGAGCATCGTTCTCGCGGAGGTCGTCACCCCGCCGGGTCCCTGTGGCGCGCGGCGCGCCCTGGTCGGCGTGATCGCGCCGCAGCTGGGCGACGCCTCGGCGGCCCTGGCCGTCTATTCGGGCCAGGACACGCCGGGTGGCGCGGACCGTGAGCAGATCCTGAAGATCCTCAAGACCTACCGGGGTGTCCCGGAGGCCGACCGCAAGACCATCACGCCGCCGCCTTCGACACTGCGCTGAGGCTTCTTGCCGGAGCGCGCGAGCTTCGCCAGCCGCAGCAACCCGGTGTTGGGCAGGTAGGCCCTGCCGAGCGCGATCCCGATCCGGGGCAAGTCCGCTTCGTCGCGGAACGCGAGGTACAGCGGCACGTGGCGCGGCTGGAACTTCGCCTTGAACGCGTGCAGCGAACGGAAGCCGTAGAACGGCTCCATCATCGTGCCGAGCGCGTCGAGCACCCGTTCGACGGCGTGCGCGGGTTCGCCGGAACTCGCCAGCGGGGCGCCGGACAGCGAGACGAACTTCGCGCCTTCTTCGCGGAAGGCCAGGCACGACGACGCGATCAGGAACTCCATCGACGGGCGGAACCCGTCGGCGCGTTTGCGCATGACGTCGAGCGTCCAGCCGCCGATCGCGCCCGCACCGGTGTACACCGGCAGCCACGACGTCACGCCGTGGACCACGCCATCGGCGTCCACCGCGAGACCCACGCGGGTCTCGGGATCCATCGCCTCGTCGACCCCGCCGAGGGTGAAGCCCATCTCCGGCATGCCCTTGTCGCTGATCCACTCCTCGGAGATCGCACGTACCTGCGAGATCACCGCGCGCGGCTGGTCGGCGAGCCGGACGAGACGGAACTCGATGCCGTCCTTCTCGGCCCGGTTGAGCGCGGTCCGCACGTCCTGCCAGCGCTTGCCGCGGAACTCCAGCGTTTCCAGTTCGATCAGGGTGTCCTCGGCGACCTGGACCTGCTTCCAGCCGAGCTCTTCGGTCTTGGCGGTGGTGTCGCCGGTGGCGGAGAACAGGCACGGCACGAGACCGGTGTTCTCGCACATCGTGATGAACTCGGCGATCGTCCGGTCGGCGGCGCCGTCCGGGGCGATCGGGTCGCCGAGGGCGATGGCGACACCGGCGTGGCGCCGGTAGGCGAGGTAGGACTTGCCGTCGGCGGCCACGAAGTACGAGTTCTGCGGCCAGGTCGTCATCCACGAAAGCGTGCTTCCGCCGTGACGGCTGAGCAGCGTGCGGGCCAGCGCGGGGTTGCCCATCCGGCCGAGACGGCGGCACTTGCGCCGCGACGGCACGCGGAAGGCGCCGCGCGAGGAGATCAGCAGCGCGAATTCGACCGTCCACAGCAGGTTGTCCACGAAGAACAGCGGCGGATCCATCAGGCCGGCGTCCTCGCCGAAGATCTCCGCCAGCGTGAGCACCCCGCCGTAGACCATCACCTGCAGGATGACGAACGAGGTCAGGATCATCGCGCCCCACCAGGCGGCCTGACTGCCCTTGCGCAAGCCGTTCATGATCGGCACCACGATCAGGCACAGGACGACGACTTCCCAGGTGGACAGCGAAAGCTCTTCGGACGAACCGAAGGGACCGTTGCCCGGTACGAAGGACATCACCAGTTCGGCGACCGTCAGCACCAGCAGACCGGCCATCACGTAGAACCGCCACTCGCGCAGGCTCGGCCTCCGTTCGCGCGAGGAATCCTTGGCACCGAGGAACTTCCGCCCGAACGGCAGGGCGAGGACGAGTGCGAAGAAGTGCACGAGGTCGGCGAGCGTGCCGACGAAGATGATCGCGATCCCGGCGTAGACGCACAGCCCGGCGCGCAACCGCAGGCGCCACGGCGGGCGCAGGGTGGCACTGGCGACCGCGACCGCCGCGAGCGCGCCGCCGGAGAACCCGACGTCGAGACTGCCCGCGACCCGTTCCGCCCATTCCCAGCCGGAGTTCCGGCTCAGCGCCAGGAACTGGACCGCGACCAGCACGCTGACGAACTGGCCGCCGATGGCGACGGCCATCGCCCGCCGGGTGCCGAGGCGCCATTCCGCGAACCCGGCGAACAACGCGAAGCTGAGCACCATCGGCAGGTAGTACAGCGGGACGACCGCGAACAGCGGTCCGGTGAACAAGGTCCACCACCGGCCTGATTCGAGCGACGGCAGCCCATACGCGATGTACGGGTACACCGCGCGATCCTCGGCGGCAGACCAGAGCGCGCCCGTGGCCAAGGCGAGCGCGAGCATGGTCCCCGTGACGAGGGTGGTGAAAGGCAGCCGGTGCCTCAGCACCGTGGCGATCTTGTGCGTCCGGCCCGGCGCGGCCGTCCCGCTTCCCCCTTTTGGCATGGAACTCAAATTAGGGGCGGGAGGGGCTCGGACACATCCGGCACGGGACCCATATTTCCCTTAGGGGAGTGCTACTCGCGACGGATGCTCTCACCCATCTTGAGGACGACACCCCTGGCTATCGCGCCGGGGATCCCCTGGTCCGCCAGCACCAGAAGGACGTGGTAGCGACCTGATCCCGGCAGTGCGCGCAGCGGAAGGGCGATCGCGGTGATCGCGACCGACGGGGCAGGGCACGGTCCGCCGGGGGCGGGGACGACGGTGGTGGTCACGGCGGTGGCGGTCGTACCGCCGTCCAGGACCGGCACCGGCCCGGCTTCGCCGATCTCCGCCTTCGGCGATCGTCCGTACGCGGCTTCGGCCCATCGCAGCGTCGTTTCCTCCGCCGCCTGGGCGAGACCGCCGACCTCGCCCTCGTCGATGGTGGTGAATCCCGCTATCGCGCGCGCCGAGAGATCGGAGCCTGGACAGAAGGCACGGCGGTACCGTGCGACGCCCTGCAGGGTGACGAGATCCCCGGCCGGGGTCTCGTAGCCGATGGCGGCGTCGGGCTCTTCGAGCTTCCAGTCCGGCGGGACGTCGTAGACGAGTGGGTGATCGTCGGACAGCACCGGTTGCCAGCCCTCGATCACGGGCTCGATCTGGGTGGCGGGCACCGGGTCGGGCAGGACGAGGTCCTGGGCGGACGGCGGTGGGGTCGCGGTCTTGGCCTGGTAGGTGGCCGTCGTGCCGACAGCGAGGACGACGGCCAGCCCGAGGAGGCCCAGCGCCGGCCTGAGGCGGAAGCGGCGGCGCGGCGGGACGGTGTCCCGGATGACCGGGAGCGGCCTCGTCTGTTCGGCTTCGGTCTCCAGCGGCTGCCCGGTGAGCGGATCGACGAACCACGGCCGGGGTTCGTCGATCCGCCCACCGGGGCCGGTCATTGCCGAGGCCTCAAACTCGCGAGGATCTTCTGGGCGTCCGCTTCGGGCAGCGCGTCGGGTGTGCCCTGGTCGATGGCCATGACGAAGCAGATGGTCCGGTCACCGGATTTGAACGCCGCCGAGGTCACCTTCACGCTCGGCGCCCGGCATTCCTCGGTCTCGGCCGGGGTGAACGTCCCGGTCGAACTGACCGCCTGGATCGAGCCGTTCGCGATCGGGACCTGCGTGATGGCGGGCATCGGCACGTCGTTCTTGCCGGTGGCGGACTGGATCCAGAGCCGGACCGCGCCCCTGGCGGCGTTCTCGACCGGGATCTGGTCCGCGGTGGCGAAGCCGACGACACCGCGGTTCGAGCCGCGGGCATCCGGGCAGGCGCCGAGTTTGTACGTCGACGCCTCGTGGATGACCATCTTGAACTCGCCCTCGTTGTAGCCGACGATCTGGCCCGGCTTGGTCTCCCAGCCCGACGCGGGCAGGTCGTAGGCGGTTTTGTCCTTGACTGACAGGATCCCCTGCCAGCCGGGCGTCGTCGAGGGGACTTTGTTGTCCTGCGGGGCTCCGCTGCTCGTGGACGGCGATTTCGCCGCCGAAGACGACGGTGGCGGAGCCGGCGCGGAGGAAGGCGGCGGCCCGGCCTGTGGCTGCGGGTCTTCGCCGTCACGCAGGACGAAGAACAGCGTGGCGCCGACGGCGATCACCAGGACGAGCGCGCCGAGGCCGATCCACAGCCCCTTGTTGCCCTTCTTCGGCGGTTCCGGCGCGAAACCCTGATACGTCTGCTGCGGGAACTGCTGGAACCCCTGCTGCTGGTAACCCTGGTACTGCTGCTGGGGGTCCTGCGGGTACTGGGCGTACTGAGGCGGATTCTGGGGCGGGTACCCCTGCGGCGGCGGGGGTTGCTGCTGATAGGGCTGCTGCGGTTGCTGCTCCGGCCAGCCGTTGCCGCCGCCTGGGTATGCCATGAAGCGAGCTTAGTTGGCGTTCCCGAGCACGGCCGCACGTACCGCCGCCAGGTCGGACAGGTTGTCGAGCACGGTGTGCGCGCCCGCGTCGGCCAGTTCCTCCGCGCTGAACTGACCTGTCGCCACGGCCACCGCGACGGCGCCGTTGTCGAGCGCGGCCCGCACGTCGTCCGGGGTGTCGCCGATGACGACGACCGACGACGGCGCGAAGTCGGTGCCATGTTTCGCCGAAGCGTGGCCGACGGCGGCGGGTACCAGATCGGAGCGGTGCGCCGAGAGCGAGCCGTAGCCGCCGATCTCGAAGTCCACGTGCTCATGCAGGCCGAACGCGGTCAGCTTGTGCACGGAGATCTCCGGCAGGTTCCCGGTGACCAGTGTCTGGACGATGCCGCCGTGTGCGGCGAAGGCGTTCAGCGCGTCTTTGGCGCCCGGGAGCGCCCTGCCGTTCGAAGACAGTGTCGGGGCGTGGCTTTCGGAGACCGCGATCAGCGCGAGCCAGAGCTTGCGCACGTTCTCCTCGGTGGGCTCGACGCCGTGCGAGGTCAGGATGTCCGCGCTGATGGCGCGTTCGGTGCGGCCGCCGAAATTCGGCAACGCCCGCAGTTCGACGCCGGCGACCTCGGCGAGCGCGGTCGTGTACCAGGCGGCGCCGACGCCGCGCAGGTCCACGAGGGTCTGGTCGATGTCCCACAGCACGAGCCGGTGCGGAGTAGTCACGCGGTCGACGGTACCGGTGAGTTTATTCAACGTCTGTTGACTTCTTTGCGGCCGAGGCCTACTTTGGCAGCTAATTCAACGTCTGACGAATAAATGGAGGACGGTCATGCCGACCCCGAGCCGTCGCCCCGCCGGGGCCTTCACCTTGGTCGCCGCGGTTGCCGGTGCGCTGGTCGCCGTCGTACTCGGCTTTCTCACCTTCGGTGCCCAGGCCACCGTCGCGCCCGAGGGTCTCCCCATCGCCGTGGCCGCGCCCCCGGGGCCGCTCCAGGTGGCCGCCAAGGGGATCGCGTCGCATGGTGGAGACCAGGTCTCGTGGCGGGTGACCTCTCCGGAGGAAGGCCGGAAACTGTTGGAGGACAAGGAGGTCTACGGCGTCCTCGAACTTCCGTCGACGGTCGTCGTCTCCGGGGCGGTGAACCCGTCCGGAACGCAGATCGCGCAACAGGCGCTGACCGGCGCCGCGCAAGCCCTCGGCGGGACGCCGAAGGTCGAAACGCTGCACCCCGCGAGCGCGGCCGGCCGGGTCGCACCGCTCGCGCTGAGTGCGCTGGCGTGGGTCGGCTGCCTGGCCGCGGGCGCCGTGCTGACACTGGCCGGACGACGGATCGGCCGGGACGCGGGAGCCGCCGCGCGCTTCACGCAGATCGTTTCGGCGGGCGCGCTGGTCACCGCTGTCCTGACCGGGTTCCTGAAACTGTGGGACTCCGCGCTCCCGCTCGGCTGGGACGTCCTCGGCTTCCTTTTCCTGGCCTCGACCGGGTTCGCCGCCCTGCAGACCGGACTGCTGCGGTTGCTCGGCGTGCGGGCGATGGCGATCCTCGGCCCGCTGTACCTGGTCGCGCCCGCCGTCGCGGGTCAGGTGCCCGAGTTGCTGAACCCCGCCTACCGCGCGGTGCTGTGGTCCTGGACGCCGTTCCGGTTCTCCGCGGAAGGACTCCGGAGCCTGCTGCAGGGCGTGCCCGGTGCGCCTGATGTCACGACCGGGGTGTGGGTGCTCGCCGGATTGCTCGTGGCGGGGCTGGTGCTCGCGCTGTGGCCGGCCCGGTCAGCCCTCCAGAAGACTGAAGCGGACACGCCGGACCGGGTTGTCCAGGTTGGTGTCCACTAGGCAGACCGACTGCCAGGTGCCCAGCGTCATCACCCCGCCGAGCACCGGGATCGTCGCGAACGGCGGCAGCAGCGCGGGCAGGACGTGGTCACGGCCGTGACCGGGACTGCCGTGCTGGTGCCGCCAGCGCCCGTCGCGGGGGAGCAGGTCGTCGAGCGCCGTGAGCAGGTCCTCGTCGCTGCCGGCGCCGGTCTCGAGGATCGCCAGCCCGGACGTCGCGTGCGGGACGAAGACGTGCAGGATCCCGTCTTCGGCGTCCGCGTCGCGCAGGAAGGCTTCGGCGTCCTTGGTCAGGTCGTGCACCACGGCCACGCTGCCGGTGCGCACCTCGATCTCCGTGGAGTACATGCTCGTCACGGTAGTGCCCCGAAGCGCGCGACGTAGTGCCAGACGCGGTTGAGGACCCGGGAGTGCATCACCCGGGTATCAGGCGTGCCGCCGGGCGAGGGCGACCAGATATCGGACCGGCTCCTCGGTCGGGTTGACGTAGGCGCATGGTCGCGGAGTGCCGAGCTGCAGGCAGTCGCCCGCGTCGAGTTCGTGGTCGACGTCGCCCTCGCGGAAGCGCAGATGCCCGTCGAGTACCCAGATCTGGTGATGGGTCAGGGCGTAGGTGTGGGCGGGGAAGGCGACCTCGGCGCCCGCGGGCAGCACGACCTCGACCAGCTCCAGCGGTCCGCCGAGCGAAGGCGAGACCGAGCGGCGCACGTACCCGGTGTCAGGGTCGGTCCAAGTCGGCTGATCGGCGGCGCGCACCAGCCGCCGGTCGCCGTGTTCGGCGCGGGCGATCAGCTCGGACAACGTCATCCCGAGCGCGGCGGAAAGCCTGCTGAGCAGGACCGCCGTCGGCTGCGCCTCGCCCCGTTCGATCTTGCCGATCATCGCCCTGGACACGCCCGAGGACTCGGCGAGGGCATTGGCCGAAAGGTTCTGGTCGAGTCTCGCGGACTGGAGCGTCGCGGCGAGGGACGCGGACAAGGGATCGGACATACTGCTCACTATAGTGGCAACCTCGGTTACTATCGTCGCCATGGTGATCAGGGAAGCGACGGAAGCCGACGCGACGGCGTGCGCGGAGATCTACGCGCCGTATGTCACCGACACGGTGGTCTCGTTCGAAACCGAGCCGCCCGAACCGGACGAGATGGCCGAGCGCATCGCCAAGGCGCAGCGGTCGCACGCGTGGCTCGTGCTCGAAGACGATGAAGGTCGTGTCGCCGGCTACGCCTACGGAGGTCCCTTCAGCGGCCGGCCTTCCTATCGCTGGTCTTGCGAGGTCAGTATTTATCTCGTACTCGGCCGCCGGAGGACCGGTGGCGGGCGCGCGCTCTATGAGGCGCTGCTGGACAGGCTGGCGTCGCGCGGCTTCAGGAACTTCTGCGCGGGGATGGTGCTGCCGAACGACGCGAGCGCCGGACTGCATCGCGCTTTGGGATTCGAGCCGGTGGGGACATACCGGCGGATCGGGTACAAGCACGGGGCCTGGCGGGATGTCGCGTGGGTGCAGCTTTGCCTGCCGGAGGTGGACGGGGTCCCGGTGGAGCCGCGGTAGTCCGTGAAGGTCTAGGACTCCAGGTACCGCAGCACGGCGAGAACCCGCCGGTTGTCCCCCTCGGACTGAGGGAGCGCCAGCTTCCCGAAGATGCTCGACACGTACTTCTCCACCGAGCCCGCCGAAAGGAACAGCCTCGCCGCGATGGCCGAGTTCGACCGGCCCTCGGCCATCAGGCCCAGCACCTCGCGCTCTCGCGGCGTCAGTCCCGCGAGCGCGTCCGTCTTCCGGGTGGCGGTGAACAGCTGGCTGACCACTTCCGGGTCGAGCACGGTCTCGCCGTCGGCCACCCGGCGGAGCGCGTCGAGGAAGTCCGACACCTCCGCCACGCGGTCTTTCAGCAGGTACCCGACACCACCCGCGCGGTCGGCAAGGAGCTCCGTCGCGTACTGCGTCTCGACGTACTGCGAGAACAGCAGAATCGCGCACCCGGGCAGTTCCGCGCGCAGTGCGATCGACGCGCGCAGCCCTTCGTCCGTGTGCGTCGGCGGCATCCGGATGTCCACAATGGACACGTCCGGCCGGTGTTCGCGAACCGCCGCGCACAGGCTGTCGCCGTCGGCGACGGCCGCGACGACCTCGTGCCCCCGAAGGTTCAGCAGTTCGACGAGCCCCGCCCGGAGGATGGCCGAATCCTCCGCGATCACGACGCGCACGCCGCCCCCTATTTCCGTAATGGTATTTCCGCGCTGATCACCGTAGGCCCTCCCGGAGGGCTGTCGATGTCGAGCCCGCCGTCCACCGTCGCGAGCCGCTCGGCGATCCCGGCGAGCCCGCCGCCTCGTTCCGGCCGGGCCCCGCCTTCGCCGCCGTCGCGCACCACGAGCCGCAGGTTGCCGCCGACGATACCCACGTCGACCTCGATCGCGGCGGAAGTGTGCTTGGCGGCATTGGTCAGCAGTTCGGCGACGGTGAAGTAGGCGATGGTCTCGATCGACGGCGACGGCCTGCTCGGCAGGTCCACGGTGATCCGCGCGTCGATGCCCGAGCCCGCGGCCAAAGTGGACAGCGCGACGTCGAGGCCGGCGTCGAGCGCGGCGGGATGGATGCCGCGGGCGAGGTCGCGCAGTTCGACCAGGGCCTGTTTCGCGTTGGCGTGCGCGGCGGTGACCAGGGCGGTGACCTGCTCGATGTCGCCGCCGCCGGACAGTTCGTCCTTCGCGATACCGAGCTTCATCGCCAGCGCGACCAGCTGGGCCTGCGCGCCGTCGTGCAGGTCGCGTTCGATCCGGCGCAGGCGCCGTGTCGCGTCGTCGACCGCGGTCGCGCGGCTGCGTTCGAGGTCGCGCACCCGTTTGGAGAGGTCCTCGGCACCGAGGACTCCGCGCACCAGCAGGCGGTCGAACTCGGTCAGACCGTGGACCACCCACGGCATCGCCAGCAGGACGGCCAGCCCGGTGAAGGCGAGTGGCAGGGTGAGGGGCCAGGTGTCGACGCGGAGGTCGAACGTCGGCATGGCCTCGCCGTTCAGGGTGAACCAGAACAGCGGATAGCTCAGCGTGCTCACGGCGTACACGAACAGGGTCGCGACCAGGAAGAGCCCGATCAACGCCAGCGGCAGCCGGATCAGCAGGTAGGCGATCGACCGCCAGCCGAGCGGATCCCCGAGCCGCCCTTTGACGCCGTTCCAGAGGCCGGGCCGCGGTTCGGGCCGGACGGGCGGGGTGACCGTCGTCCCGAGCAGGGCACGCGCCAGGCCGATGTGGGCGGTCCCGATCAGCCGTGCGCCCGCCAGGACGCCGATGAGCACCGGCAGCCCGATGGTGAGCAGGCTCAGGCCCGCCCCGAGGAACAGTCCGACGACGACGAGCATCACGCACGCCAGGGTCAGCGGCGCGCCGATGATCACCCAGGCCAGCTCGGCCCGGTACGCGCGGCTCAGCTGTGCGCTGAGTACACGTCCAGGCAAGGCGAGGCGGGTGATCACGGCTTCAGCTTGCCGTGGCCACCCGCCTCGTGCCCATCCAGGTTTCCCTAGTCTTCGTCGCGGTGCCGTTCGTCCGCCTGCGCCCGCTGGGACGCCTCGCGCATCTCGATGACGTCCGTCAGCCAGTCGCCGGTCTCGCGGGCGATGTCCCGGATCGCGCCGGTGATGATCGTCGCGATGTTGCCGATGTGGGTGGCCGCGGACTCGGTGACCTCTTGGACCACGTCCTTGGTGCTTTCGAACTGACCGACCATGTCAGACACCTTAAGCCGCTCGGAGGGTCTTGTCGCTCTCCACGGTAGCCGGAGTGCGGGGTTCGCCGTTCCACGGCAGGGCCAGCTTCACGATCTTCTTGGCCACCGAGAACAGCTGCTTGTGCAGGGGACCGGTGTTGTACGGCAGGCCGTACTTCTCGCAGATCGCCCGCACCTCACCCGCGATCTCCGGGTAGCGGCGCGCCGGGATGTCCGGGAACAGGTGGTGCTCGATCTGGTGCGAGAGGTTCCCGGTCATGATGTGGAAGAGCTTGCCGCCGGTGATGTTCGCCGAGCCGAGGATCTGGCGCAGGTACCACTGGCCCCGCGACTCGTTCTCGGTCTCCTCCTCGGTGAAGCTCTCGACGTCGGCGGGGAAGTGCCCGCAGAAGATGATCGAGAACGCCCACAGGTTGCGGGTCAGGTTCGCGGTGGCGTTGCCGAGGAAGGTCAGCGGCGCGAGCGGACCGGTCAGCAGCGGGAAGAGCACGTAGTCCTTGCCGACCTGACGGCCCGCCTTGCGCACGATCTTCCGCAGCACCGGCTTGTTCTCGGCCCAGGTGCGTTCGCCCTTGACGACCCGGTCGACCTCGAGGTCGTGCAGCATGACGCCCCACTGGAAGAACAGCGCGAGCAGCGTCGCGTACACCGGGTTGCCCAGGTAGTACGGGTTCCACTGCTGCGCCGGGTCCATCCGCAGGATGCCGTAACCGATGTCGCGGTCCTTGTCGAGGATGTTGGTGTAGGTGTGGTGGATGTAGTTGTGGGAATGGCGCCAGTTCTCCGAGGGCGCGACGGTGTCCCACTCGAACTGCTGGGAGCTCAGCGCCGGGTCGCGCGTCCAGTCGTACTGGCCGTGCATGACGTTGTGGCCGATCTCCATGTTGTCGAGGATCTTCGCCACCGAAAGCGCGGCGACGCCGGCGACCCAGGCAGGCGGGAAGAACCCGGCGAACAGCAGCCCGCGGCCGGTGACCTCGAGCGCGCGCTGTGTCTTGATGACGTTGTGGATGTAGTCGACGTCCGCCTGGCCGAGGTCGGCGACGATCCGTTGCCGGATCGCGTCCATCTCGCGGCCGAACTCCTCGACCTGCGCGGGTGTCAGCTTGTCCTGCAAGCCGGTCATGGCTGGGTCCCTTCTAAGCGTTGATCTCGACGTCCCCGACCGGGACGGAGATGCAGAGCTGGATCTCTTCGTTCTCTTCGCTGGAGGTCTCGCCGGTCTTCGCGTTGCGTACGCAGCCGGAGGTCTTGATCTGCGTGCAGGAGAAGCAGATGCCCATCCGGCAGCCGTGTTCCGGGCTCAGGCCCGCCTCTTCGGCCTGCTCCAGCAACGGTTTCCCGGAGTTGGCGAACTCGCGGCCGCTGCGCGCGAAGCGCACCTGTCCTTCGGCGTTCTCGGTGTCGAAGGTGAGCGCCGGCGGCGTGAATTCCTCGGTGTGCAGATGTGCACCGATGCCGTCGGCCTCGAACGTCTCCCGGACGGAGTCCATCAGCGGTTTCGGACCGCACAGGAAGGTCTCGGCGTCGCGGTACCACGGAACGGCCTCCGCGAGGTGTTCCTTCGAGAAGAACCCGTGCAGGTCGCCGCCGGTTTTCGCGTGAGTGAACGCGTGTACCACCCGTAGGCCGGGCAGGCGGCGGGCGAGGTCGGCGAGTTCGGTGCGGTAGAGC
This sequence comes from Amycolatopsis decaplanina DSM 44594, assembly GCF_000342005.1. Lineage (GTDB taxonomy): Bacteria > Actinomycetota > Actinomycetes > Mycobacteriales > Pseudonocardiaceae > Amycolatopsis > Amycolatopsis decaplanina. The sequence continues at coordinate 49,725 of NZ_AOHO01000067.1, read as the reverse complement.
GCGTCTTCGGCGCCGTTGGAGTAGTGCAGGAAGGCGAGGTCGCCCTCGTGCTTCTCGTCCGCGAGGGTGCGCAGCATCGACAGGACGGGCGTGATCCCGCTCCCGCCGCTCAGCAGCAGGATCCGCCGCGGCCTCGGCGAGGGCAGGGTGAACTCTCCATCCGGAGTGGACAGTCCGAGCACCGAACCGATCGTGACCGTGCGGTTCAGGTGCCGCGAGACGAGGCCCCGCGGGTCGGCCTTGATGGTCAGTTCCAGTGTGCCGTCGTGCTCCGAACCGGCGGGTGAATAGCAGCGGGTCCGGCGGACGCCGTCGATCTCGACGGTCACCCGCACGTACTGGCCGGCGACGTGTCCCCGCCAGGCCCGGCTAGGCCGGATGGTCAGCGTGACCGTGTCGGGCGTCTGCCTCCGGACGCCGGTGACCAGGCCGCGGACCTCGCGGCGGACCAGCATCGGATCGACGAGTTCGAGGTAGCGGTCCATGCCGTGGGGCGTGAGCAGGGCCTCGGCCAGCGAGGCCAGCCGCCTGGCCCTGCGCGGTACCAGTGCCGTCATCACTTTCTCCCAAGTTCAGTGAACGCTTGTACACTGAATAGTGAAGTGGTGAAGATCCCGCTTGTCAACGCGAGAGGACGGCGATGTGACGTGGGTGATAGCGCGGAGGCGATTACGCTGTCTGTCGTGACAACCGAGCCCGTTTCCCGGCAGGAGCGCAAGCAGCGCACACGGCAGGCGCTGCTGGACGCGGCACTGGACCTGGTGGCGGAACGCGGGTTCTCCGGGCTCAGCCTGCGCGAGGTGGCGAAACAGGCCGGGATCGTCCCGACGGCGTTCTACCGCCATTTCGCGTCGATGGACGAACTCGGGGTGGCGCTGGTCGAGGAGTCGATGCGCACCTTGCGCACGATGATCCGCTCCGCGCGCACGAGGCCGTCGGCGTACAACGACATGATCCGCTCGTCCGTGCGCATCCTGCGCGAGCACGTGCGGGCGCACGAGGACCACTTCCACTTCCTGACCAGGGAGCGCTACGGCGGTACCGGCCCGGTCCGGCAGGCGATCGGTTTCGAACTCAAGCTCTTCGTCAGCGAACTCGCCGTCGACCTCGCGCGGTTCGACTTCCTGCGCGACTGGAGCACCGAGGATCTGCATCTGCTCGCCGACCTGATCGTGACGACCATGCTCACGACGGTGCTGGAGTTGCTCGAAACGCCTTCGCGTGACGACGAGATCGTGCGCACGGCCGAACGGCGGTTGCGGCTGATCTTTCTGGGCGTGCCGAACTGGCACAGCGTTCCGTGATGCGGAAAGCGTTGCTCCTTAAGGCGGGCTGAAACGCGGCGCGAAAGCCACTTCCGGGACATCCGACGTCATGAAAGTGGCTTTCGCGACATGCTCACCGGCGTGATCGAGCACGGAACTCACGTGATCAGAGGGCGAACTCGCGTGACGGGATGCCGCACTCGGTGTTCGGCTTCTGATCACGCGAGATCCGTGCCTGATCACGCGAGTGTGGCGCCGCGTCACAGCCGCCCTGCCCCTCTTCATGACTTCGCGCACCTGGATCGATGGCTGGATCGATCGTGATGATCGATGTCACGGAAAGATGCCGTCCGGATACTTTCAGCCAGGAAAGTTATCGGTCGGGCGTGGTAAGAAGTGCGGGTTCGTGTGGTCCTCTCCAGCGAGGAGGTCGCCTGTGGCGGCAGAGAACGAGCAGCTCACGGTCGGTGTAGTCCGGGAAACCGGACAAGGTGAACGCCGCATCGCGCTGGTACCGAAACTCATCGAGCGCGTCTCCGGACGCGGACTGCGGGTGGTGGTCGAGCCCGGCGCGGGCGCCGGCGCGCTGCTCGCCGACGAGACCTTCGAGCAGGCGGGCGCGATGATCGGCGATCCGTGGGATGCCGACATCGTGGTCAAGGTGGCGCCTCCGAGCGCGGCCGAAGTCGCGAAGCTCAAACAGGGCACCATTCTCATCGGCTTCCTGAATCCGAGGGGTGATCCGGAGGGGATAGCGGCGCTCGAATCGGCGGGCGTCCGCGCCTTCGCCGTCGAGGCGATCCCGCGGATCTCCCGCGCGCAGGCGATGGACGCGCTGTCGTCACAGAGCAGCGTCGCGGGTTATCGCGCGGTCTTGCTGGCCGCGGAGAAGCTCACCCGCTTCTTCCCGATGCTCACCACCGCGGCCGGGACGGTGCCGCCCGCGAAGGTGCTCGTGCTCGGCGCCGGTGTCGCCGGGCTCCAGGCCTTGGCGACGGCGAAACGGCTCGGCGCGCAGACCACCGGGTACGACGTCCGGCCCGAGGTCGGCGAGCAGGTGAAGTCGCTCGGCGCGAAATTCCTCGACCTCGGCATCGAGGCGGTCGGCGAGGGCGGGTATGCCCGCGAGCTGACCGAGGAGGAAAGAGCCGAGCAGCAACGCAGGCTCACCGAGGCGATCACGAAGTTCGACGTCGTGATCACCACCGCGCTCGTCCCCGGCCGCAAGGCGCCGACCCTCGTCACCGCCGACGCGGTGAAGGGGATGCCCGCCGGTGGTGTCGTGGTCGACCTCGCCGGCGAGTCCGGCGGCAACTGCGAACTGACGAAACCGGGCGAGGAGATCGTCGAGCACGACGTCACCATCTGCTCGCCGCTCAACCTCGCCGCGGAGATGCCCGCGCATTCCAGCGAGCTCTACGCGCGCAACGTCACCGAGTTGCTGGAACTGCTCGTCGACAAGGAAGGCAGGCTCGCACTCGACTTCTCCGACGAGATCGTCGCCGGGGCCTGTGTGGCCGGCGCTCGCGATTCCGAAAAGCAAGGGGGCGAGTGATGCTCGTAGGCAGCCTGGCGATCCTCGTGCTCGCCGGATTCGTGGGATTCACGGTCATCTCCAAGGTGCCCAACACCCTGCACACCCCGCTCATGTCGGGAACCAACGCCATCCACGGCATCGTCCTGCTCGGCGGGCTGATCGTGCTCGGCCTCGGGGTCGACGGCGTACTGAACAAGATCCTGCTGGTGATCGCGATCGCCTTCGGCACGATCAACGTGGTCGGCGGCTTCCTCGTCACCGACCGGATGCTCTCGATGTTCAAGGCGAAGAAGCCGGAAGACGGTGGTGACAAGTGACGACCTTCATCGCCGTCCTCTACATCATTTCCTTCGCACTGTTCATCTACGGCCTCATGGGCCTGACCGGTCCGCGCACCGCGGTGCGCGGCAACTGGATCGCCGCCGTCGGCATGGGCATCGCGGTGATCGCGACGCTGCTGACGCCGGGAATGAGCAACTGGCTGCTGATCGCGCTCGGCGTCGCGATCGGTGTCGTCGTCGGCGTGCCGTCCGCGCGCAAGGTGAAGATGACCGCGATGCCGCAGATGGTGGCGCTGTTCAACGGCGTCGGCGGCGGGGCGGTCGCGCTCATCGCGTGGGTCGAGTTCCGCACCACCGAGGGCTACGCGCACGAGCCGGCGTACGTCGCGATCGCGTCGTTGTTCGCCGCGATCGTCGGTTCGGTGTCTTTCTGGGGCTCGAACATCGCGTTCGGGAAACTGCAGGAACTCATCTCCGGCAGGCCGATCACCCTGGGCAAACTGCAGCAGCCGGTGAACGCGCTCGTGCTGATCGCCGCGATCGTGTTCGCGGTCGTCATCGCCACCGGCGGTGACGCCGAACTGCTGATGATCGGTCTGCTGGTCGCGGCGGGCGTGCTCGGCGTGGTGGTCGTGCTGCCGATCGGCGGCGCGGACATGCCGGTCGTCATCTCGTTGCTGAACGCGCTCACCGGATTGTCGGCGGCGGCCATGGGGCTCGCGCTCGACAACACCGCGCTGATCGTGGCGGGCATGATCGTCGGCGCCTCGGGTTCGATCCTGACGAACCTGATGGCGAAGGCGATGAACCGGTCGATCCCGGCCATCGTCGCCGGCGGGTTCGGCGGCGGCACGGCGGTCGCGAGCGGCGGATCCGGCGAGGTCCGGCCGGTCCGCAGCACCAGCGCGTCCGACACCGCGATCCAGATGGCGTACGCCAACAAGGTCGTGGTCGTGCCCGGGTACGGCATGGCCGTCGCGCAGGCGCAGCATGTGGTCCGCGAGATGGCGAAGCTGCTGGAGGCCAAGGGAATCACGGTCGCGTACGCCATCCACCCGGTGGCGGGCCGGATGCCCGGGCATATGAACGTGCTCCTCGCCGAGGCCGACGTCCCGTACGAACAGCTCAAGGAAATGGACGAGATCAACTCCGAGTTCGCCCAGACCGACGTCGCGCTGGTGATCGGCGCGAACGACGTCACGAACCCGGCCGCGGAGACCGATCCGGGCTCGCCCATCTACGGGATGCCGATCCTCAAGGTGAACCACAGCCGGTCGGTGATCGTGCTCAAGCGCGGGATGAGTTCGGGCTTCGCGGGCATCGACAACGAGCTCTTCTACGATGCGAAGACAAGCATGCTCTTCGGCGACGCCAAATCGTCGGTGGGCGAGATCGTGGAGGAACTCAAAGCACTGTGATCGGTCCCTCGGAAGTCGTCGCCTCGTTCGACGACCCGGCCGACAACCTCGCGTTCGACGAAGCCCTCCTGCGCGCCGCACCGGAGGCGCCGGTCCTGTGGATCTGGCGCAACACCGACTGTGTGGTCGTGGGACGGGGGCAGAAGATCGAACGCGAGGTCAAGGCCGACGTCTGCACGAGTGACGGCGTCCCGGTGCTGCGCCGGGCCAGCGGCGGCGGCACGGTGTTCCACGATCCCGGCAATCTCAACATCACGCTCGTCCTGCCGGGGCTCGGTCTGTCAGGGGAAGCCGTCAAACCGCTCGAAGCACTCGGGGAACTGATGACCGCGACGGTGGCCGAACTCGGGCTGCCGTCGCGGCTCGGTGATCGAGGCCTGTTCGTCGGTGACGCGAAGCTGTGCGGTTTCGCCGTGTTCCGGACGAGAACGGGCTTGCTCGCGCATTCCACTCTGCTCGTTTCGACCGCGGCCGAACGGGTCGGCCGATACCTCACTGCGGCCCCCGCGGATCCCCGTCCGCTCGACTCCCATCGGAGCCGGGTCGCGTCGCTCGCCGAGCACGGCCTGCGTAAAGGTGTCGCCGAAGTCACGGACGCCGTCCGCGTGGCGGCGGCCGCACAGCTGGGTGAACTCACCACCCGGAAGCCCTCGGCCGAGGAGTGGGAGTGGCACCGCTCGCTCCAGCACACGCGGTACCACTACGCGGAATGGCATGCCGAAGGCGCTCAGCGTAAATGAGGTGAAAAACGAAAAGGCCCTTTCGCGAAGATCGCGAAAGGGCCTTTCGATGAATTACTTTTCGGTGGCCGAGAAAGTGACGGCTGGCACCTTGCGGGCGGTGCGCGTGGTCTTCTTCGGCTCGGCGCCCTTCTTCACCGGCACCTTGGCCGCCTTCGGCGCGGCGGTCTTGGCGGCGGTCGTCTTCGCGGCCGCGGTCTTCGGCGCGGCCTTCGCGACCGTTGTCTTGGCGGCGGCCTTCGGTGCCGCCTTGGCCGGGGTCTTCGCCGCGGCGGCGGCCTTCGCGCGGCCGGCCGGAGCCTTGGCCGCGGTGGCCTTCGCCGTCGCGCCGCGGGTCGTCTTCGCCTTGGCCGCGGTGGCTTTCGCCGTGGTCTTGGCGGGTGCCTTGGCCTCCGCCTTGGGGGCGGCGGCCTGCTTGGCGGCGGCGGGCTTGCGGCCGGCGACACCCTTCGCGGCGGGCTTGCGCCCCGGCTTCGCGGCCGTCTTCGCCTCGGCCTTCGCGGCGGTGGCCGCGGTCTTCGGGGTCGACTTCGACACCCGTGCGCCCTTGGGCCGCTGCACGACCCGCGGCCGCAGCTTCCGTCCGCCGATCCGGCGGCCGTTCTCCACATAGGCACGCAGGATTTCCCGGAGTGCGGCGGCGTTGTCGGCCGAAAGGTCGATGTCGTAAGCGATTCCGTCCAAACCGAAAGCGACCGTTTCTTCGGCCGACTCGCCGGTCAGATCGTCCAGCAAATGCACAGCAGTGTTCCTGGCCATGAAAAAACCTCCCGCGCTCGATCGTTCTACTGCGTAACCGGCACGGTGAAACCTGAACCCGCGGCTGATGACTCACGCAGCGACACGAGGATAGCGGCAGGTTGCGCGAAGCTGCGCGGTGGTGTGCGCTGAATGCATGTCAGCACAGACTTTTGACGTGATCGTGATCGGAGGCGGCCCCGTCGGCGAGGTCGCCGCCGAACGGGCAGCGCGCGGCGGTCTTCACGTCGCGCTCGTCGAACACGAACGCTTCGGCGGCGAATGTTCTTACTGGGCCTGCATTCCGAGCAAGGCACTGCTGCGGCCGGGGAACCTCCTCGCCGCCGCCAAGCGGGTCCCCGGTGTCCCGGTGGGCGACGCGGTCGACCCGGCCGAGGTGTTCGCGCGCCGGGACTGGTTCACCGGCGAGGGAGACGACACCGGACAGGTCAAGTGGGCCGAAGGCGTCGGGATCGTCCCGATCCGCGGGCACGGCCGGATCACCGGTGAGCGGGAGGTCACGGTCGGCGGCGGTGACGTGCTGACCGCGCGGCACGCCGTGATCGTCGCCACCGGCAGTGTCCCGCGGACGCCGTCGATCCCCGGACTGGACACGATTTCCCCATGGGGTTCGCGAGAGGCGACCTCGGCGGAGGAGGTCCCGCGCCGTCTCGGCGTACTGGGCGGCGGTGTCGTCGGAGTCGAAATGGCGCAGGCCTTCGCCACGCTCGGCTCCGAAGTCCACTTGATCATCTCGGGAGCGCGTCCCTTGCCGCGGCTGCCGGACTTCGCGGGTGACGCCGTCATCGCGGGGCTCCGCGAAGCCGGGGTCACCGTGCACACCGGCTCCGGTCTCGACTCCGTGTCCGCCGTGGACGGTGGTAAGGAATTGACCTTGAAGGGCGGTGATCGGTTGATCGTCGACGAATTGCTCGTCGCCACCGGCCGCCGTCCGGCTACCGGTGGGCTCGGCGTGGAGACGCTGGGCCTCGAAGCCGGCGCGCCACTCGAGACGGACGACAACGGTCGTGTGTCCGCTGTGGACGGTGACTGGCTGTTCGCCGTCGGGGACGTCACCGGCCGGGCGCCGCTGACCCATCAGGGCAAGTACGCGGCCAGGGCCGCGGGCGACGCGGTGGCCGCGCAGGCGGCGGGCAAGCTTGTCGACTCCGCCGCGTGGAGCGCGCACAGTGCCACGGCCGATCACCACGCGGTCCCGCAGGTCGTGTTCACCGATCCTGAGGTCGCTTCGGTCGGGCTCGCCGGGCCCGAGGAGGGCGAACCGCACCGCGTCGTCGACATCGACATCGCGGTGGCCGGTTCTTCACTGCACGCGGACGGTTACGCGGGCAAGGCGCGGATCGTCGTCGACACCGAACGCGGTGTCCTGGTCGGTGCGACCTTCGTCGGGCAGGACGTGGCCGAACTGCTGCATTCGGCGACGATCGCGATCGTGGGGGAGGTCCCGCTGTCGAGGTTGTGGCACGCGGTCCCGTCGTTCCCCACGATCAGCGAGGTGTGGCTGCGCCTGCTGGAGGCGTACGGTCTTTAGCCGTTGACGGGCAGTTCGAGGGCGGCCTTCGCGCCGCGGACCAGGCCGGGATCGTCCGCAGTGGACGGTCCCGGCACCCACACCACCTGGATCAGCCGGACCGACTTCCCGTCCAGGCTGCTCTGGTAGGCGGCGCCCTCGAACACCGGGACTTCGCCCTGCCACTGGTTGGTCTCGGTGGCGAGGTCGAGGATGCCGCCACCACCAGGGTTGTCGGCGGTGGCCTTGAACGCGGCCGCCTGCTCGGTGTTCGGGAATTCCACGACGGCGATCGTCACCGCGGCGGCCCGGCCGTCGATGGAACTGGCGAAGCTGGCGCGTTTCACCCCTGCACAACTCGTCTGCTGAAGGCTCGCCTGGACGTCGCCGTATGCGTGCGACGCGCATTTCTGATCCGCGGCCGACGCCCGGGAGGTGAACTGGATGTTCTCCACCGCACTGCTGCTCGGCGGCGGAGCACTGGTCGCCGGGGTCGGTGGGGGAGTCTGCGTGGACGCGGTGTCGTCACCGCCGGAAGCCACGCTGATGGCCGCGACCAGCAGCACGATGAGCAGGCCGATCGCGGCGACCGGGAGCCACTTCACCGTCTTGGACTGGTGCGACGTCTTCGGGGCGGGCTCCGCGGGAGCGGCCGCCGGCGGCGGGGTCTGCCGAACCGGGGGAACGGGCTTCGCGGCGACCTGCTGAACGGGCGGAGCGGCTTGCGCGGGTTTGGCGGGCGGGGCCTGCTTGACGGGCGGTGCGGGAGGAGCGGCCGGTTTCGCCGGTCTGTTCCCCTTCCCTGGATGCCGCACCGGAACCGTCGGCGCGATCGCGACGAGCGGGTTCTCGCGGATCACCGTCGGCTCGTCGTCGGAGTAGGCGCTGAAGCCTTCCCCGAGGAGCATCTCGTCGGGCATCGGCGGTGCGTCCGGGGCGAGCGCGGCGATCAGGTCCCGCGCCTGCTGGACCGAACGGGGACGGGGCGCGGTGGCCAGGGAGACCGTCGCGGCGAGCATCGTCGTCGCCGTCGGGTAAAGGACACGGACCGAGCCGGCGAGGTCCGCGGCCGGCTGGTCGACCGTCTCCACATACGGGCCGACGGCGATGATCGTGCCGATCGGGCCCGCGCCGGGGGCGACGTCCGCGATCTTGTGGGTGCACGCGGCGGACAGCGAGAGCGCGTCCGTGGCCGGGTTGATCGAGGTGTCACCGTGGACCAGAGGCCAGCCGTCGGCCTTCCACGGCCCGCCGAGCGGGGCTTCGAGTTTCAGCGCCGGGTCCGGCAGGTCGACACCGATGACGATGAGGACACCTTTCGGCATGACCACGACGGCTTCGACGGGCCGCCCGTCGACCGGGCTGGCGCCGATCAGGGCGACCCCGCCGACGACGTTGCTGCCCCGGCCGAGTGAAGCCAGCGCGGCGCGGACGTCCTCGGCCACCCGGGACGGCTGTTGAGCGAGGCGAACGAGTCGCACCGAACCCCTCCCCATCTCGTCGGTCTCGGTGCACAAAGTAGCGCCTCCATCCGGAGCAACGGGGCGACACGGCGCAGGTAGACGAGGTGATGTTGCTCCGAAAAGTTGTCATCGGCGTGAGCGCCGTCACTGCGCCAGGTGTTACTCGTTGGTAGGTCACTGCTCCTTTGTCCCCTGTCACCAGGAGAAACGTCATGGCCGTATCCCGCCCCTGGCGTCGACGCGCCGCGCTCGTCGTCGCCCTGCTCGCTGTCCCGGCCGCGGGGATGGTCCCCGCGCAGGCCGCGGGACCGCTCGCACCCGTCGCCCCCGGACTCTCCCGCCTGCTCTCGACCGTCACCGGCGCCACGGGGGTGACCGCGCTCGTGCACGCCGGCGACGTCGCCACCGCCGAACGCGCCGCCCGCGCGGCCGGGCTCACGAAGATCACCTCGTTCGGGAAGATCGGCGTCGTCGCCGTCCGGGGCACCGCCGACCAGGTGCGCGCGGTCCGCGAGGCCGCCGGGGTCACCTACGTCGAAGGCAACGAGAAGCTCGAGGCGCACGGCAGCACCGGCACCGCGGCGACGCGGAGCCTGCAGACGCAGGCACAGCTCAAGGACGCCGGTGGCGCTCCCGTGGACGGCAGGGGCGTCTCCGTCGCGATCATCGACACCGGCGTCGACCCGACGCATCCGGCCTTCAAGGGCGCCGACGGCAAGACGCGGGTGGTGCGCAGCCTCAAGAGCCTCTGCCTCGACGGCACGGCCACGAACTGCATCGTCGACGTCCCGACCTCCGTCGACACCGACACCCTCTCCCTGGGCGGCCACGGCACGCACGTCACCGGCATCGCCGCCGGGAACCAGCTGACACTGACCGACGGCACGAAGGTCGGCGGCTCGGCGCCGGGCTCGAAGATCGTTTCGCTCTCGACGGGGGCCGCGCTGCTCGTCCTGGGTACGGACGCGGCGCTGAACTGGGTGCTGGAGAACCACAAGGCGCCCTGTGGCGCGGGCGTCGCCGCGTCGGTGTGCCCGCCGATCAAGGTGACCAACAATTCCTACGGTCCCAGCGGCGGCGGCACCTTCGACCCGAACTCGGCGACGGTGAAACTGCAGCGCGCGCTCGCCGCGGAAGGCGTCGTCACGGTGTGGGCGAACGGGAACGACGGTGGCGACGGTTCGGCGAACCTCTCCAACCCGCCGGGACAGGACCAGACGCCGGGCGTGCTTTCGGTGGCCTCGTTCAACGACCAGGGGACCGGTACCCGCGACGGCACGGTCTCCGACTTCTCCTCGCGCGGCCTCGAGACCGACCAGGCGAGCTGGCCCGACGTTTCCGCGCCGGGGGAGAACATCCTCTCGTCGTGCCGTCCCACGCAGCCGATCTGCACGCAGGGCCTGCAGCCGAAGAACGGCCCGGGACTCCTGGACCTCGCCACCTACAACGTGATCAGCGGGACTTCGATGGCGGCGCCGCAGATCACCGGGATCGTCGCGCAGCTGTTCCAGGTCGCGCCGGACGCGAGCCCGGGTGACATCGAGGCCGCGATCAAGGGCACGGCGTACAAGTTCGCCAACGGCTCGCCGTACGTGGCGGCCGGGCCGTACACGTCGAGCTTCGACAAGGGCACCGGCCTGGTGGACACCTTCGCCGCGGCGAAGTCCCTCGGCGCACAGGGCTGATACGTCAGGCGATGGGACTCGTGAGTGGTAAGGACGGTTCTAACCGTCCTTACCACTCACGAGGCTCGGCCGAGTCCCGCGTCCCAATCAGGTGCGACTTGTGGTGTTCATGTGGCCAAACAACACAGTCGGGGTGCACAATGTGCTCACGCGTACCGGGAGGCGACAGGAGCCACCTGACCAGTGCAGCTCGCGAGGTCGTAGGGGAAGACGCCCCTCGTCGAGTAGCGGAGGTCAGCAGTGAGCACCCGTGGCAACACCCGTGGCGTGGTGTACGTCCACTCGTCGCCGTCTGCGGTGTGTCCGCACGTCGAGTGGGCCATTTCGGGCACCCTGGGTGCCCGAGTCGAGTTGAAGTGGACTGCGCAGCCCGCCAGTCCAGGACAGCTCCGCGCCGAATGTGGTTGGCGTGCGCCTTCGGGCACCGGCGGAAAGCTGGCGTCCGCGCTCAAGGCGTGGCCGATGATCAGGTTCGAAGTCACCGAAGAGCCCAGTGCGGGGGTCGACGGCGAGAGGTTCTGTTTCGCTCCGGGCCTCGGCCTGTGGCACGGCAGGACCAGTGCCAACGGTGACATCGTCGTGGGCGAGGACCAGTTGCGCGCTCTGGTGAGCAAGGTCCGCACCGGCGAATCCCTCGCGCACAAGCTCGACGAGCTCCTCGCCGCCAGCTGGGACGAAGCGCTCGAACCGTACCGGCACGCCGGTGACGGCGCACCGGTCACCTGGCTGCACCAAGTCGGGTAGACGCCGGTGAAGACGGAAGAGGCGGGCGGCTAACCTTTCAGGGTGACCGCCCAGCCTCGCCCACTTTCTCGCCAGCGGTGGCTGATCCCCGTCCTCGTGGTCGTGATCTCCTTGACCGTCGGCGTCGGATTGCTGGCACGTGATCTCTACACGCGTCCCGAGGCCGCGCCCACCCAGCCGGTCGTCAGCGACTCGCCGACGTCGGTCGCCCCGGAACAGCAGCCCGGCTCGCCCGTCGTCGAGGTGACTCCCGACGTCTTCGCGCATCCGCAGTACCAGAGCGTCCGGCAGGTGCTGCAGGGGTATTTCGACTCCATCAACGATCGCGACTATCCGAAGTGGACTTCGGTGGTCACCCGCGAGCGGGCCAAGACCAAGACCCCGGCGGAGTGGAAGAAGGACTATCAGTCCACTCGGGACGGCAGCATCCTCGTCTACCGCGTCGAGCCGAGCACGCCGGCCACGCTCCGGGTTCTCGTCGCCTTCACCAGTACGCAAGACGTCGAAGACGCGCCGGTGTACCTGCCGGAGGGCTGCATCCGCTGGCGGCTGGTGCTGCCGCTGCGGCTGGAGAGCGGATCGTGGCGCGTCGACACGACCGACGGCGGTACCAACCCCGAACACGAAAGATGCTGAAGTAAGGGACGACATGGTCCCAGAGGCTGACGTGCGGGGGGAGCCAGACGGAATAGAGTCGCGGGCATGGCAACTGATCAGCCGGCCCTGCTGACCGACGCCTCGAGGGGGCTCACCAGCGACGAGGTCGCCCAGCGGGTGGCCGCGGGCCAGACCAACGCGGTCTCGACGAAGACCAGCCGGACCACCGGCGAGATCATCCGTGCGAACGTCTTCACCCGGATCAACGCGATCTACGGGGTGCTGTTCGTGCTCATCCTGTCGACGGGTTACTTCATCGACGGGCTGTTCGGCGGACTGATCATCGTCAACAGCGCGGTCGGCATCATCCAGGAACTCCGGGCGAAACGGACCCTGGAACGGCTCGCGATCGTCGGACAGGCGAAGCCGACCGTCCGCCGTGACGGTCAGAGCGCCGAGATCGCCCCGGAAGAGGTCGTGCTCGGGGACCTCGTCGAACTGGGGCCCGGCGACAAGATCGTCGTCGACGGCCCGGCGCTGACGGCCGACGCGCTGGAGGTCGACGAATCGCTGCTGACCGGGGAATCCGATCCGGTGGTCAAGCAGCCCGGCGACAAGGTGCTGTCCGGCAGCTTCGTCGTCGCGGGCAGCGGCACCTACCGCGCGGACATCATCGGCGACGAGTCCTACGCGGCGAAACTGGCCGCGGAGGCCAGCAAGTTCACCCTGGTGAAGTCGGAACTGCGCCAAGGCATCGACAAGATCCTCAAGTTCATCACCTACCTGCTCATCCCGGCGGGGGCGCTGACCATCTACAACCAGCTCGCGGGCGACCAGGCGTGGCCGGACGCGCTGCGCGGCATGGTCGCGGCGCTTGTGCCGATGGTGCCCGAGGGCCTGGTGCTGATGACCAGTGTCGCGCTGGCGGTCGGCGTCATCCGGCTGGGCAAGCGCCAGTGCCTGGTGCAGGAACTCCCGGCGATCGAGGGACTCGCCAGGGTCGATGTGGTGTGCGCGGACAAGACCGGCACGCTCACCGAGAACGCGATGCGGCTTTCCGAGGTCCGGGAGATCACGCCGGGCCATCCGGTGGACGACGCGCTGGCCGCGCTCGCCGCCGCCGATCCCCGCCCGAACGCGAGCCTGCAGGCGATCGCGGAGGCCCACCGGACCGATCCGGGCTGGCGGGTCTCCACGACCATGCCGTTCTCCTCGGCGCGTAAGTGGAGCGGTGCCTCGTTCGGCGGCGACGGCGACTGGGTGCTCGGTGCGGCCGACGTCCTGCTGCCCGAAGGGGAGCACCGGGCGGAGGCCGAGAAGATCGGCTCCCGCGGTTTGCGTGTCCTGCTGCTGGGTCGTGCCGAGCGGGCCGTCGACTCGGCCGAAGGCCCCGGCGACATCGAACCGGTCGCGCTCGTGGTGCTGGAGCAGAAGGTCCGCCCCGACGCGAAGGACACCTTGGACTTCTTCGCGCACCAGGACGTCGCGGTCAAGGTCATCTCCGGTGACAACGCCATTTCGGTGGGCGCCGTCGCGGGCACGCTGGACCTGCCGGGCGCGGACAAGCCCGTCGACGCGCGGAAGCTGCCGGAGGACGCCGAAAAGCTGGCCGACACCGTGGAGGATCGCGCCGTCTTCGGCCGCGTGACACCGGTGCAGAAACGCGCGATGGTCGGTGCGCTGCAGTCGAAGGGGCACACCGTCGCGATGACCGGCGACGGCGTGAACGACGTCCTCGCGCTGAAGGACGCGGACATCGGCGTCGCCATGGGCGCCGGCAGCCCCGCCACCCGCGCGGTCGCGCAGATCGTGCTGCTGGACGACAAGTTCGCCACCCTGCCGCACGTCGTCGCCGAGGGGCGGCGGGTGATCGGCAACATCGAGCGCGTCTCGAACCTGTTCCTCACCAAGACGGTCTACTCGGTACTGCTGGCGCTGATGGTCGGTATCGCGCAGGTGCCGTTCCCGTTCCTGCCGCGGCACATCACGATCACCGCGTGGTTCACGATCGGCCTGCCCGCCTTCGTGCTCTCACTGGCGCCGAACAACGAACGCGCCCGCACCGGTTTCGTCGGCAGGGTGATGCGGATGGCCGTCCCGGCCGGGCTGGTCATCGCCACCGCGACGTTCGTGAGCTACCTGCTGGTGTACAAGGGATCCGGGCAGTCCGAACTGGACAAGGTCCAGGCGGGGACGACCGCGCTGATCACGCTCATCACGATCGCGCTGTGGGTGCTCGGGATCGTGGCGCGGCCGTACCGGTGGTGGAAGATCCTGCTGATCGGCGGGATGGTCGTGCTGACGCTCGCGCTGTTCCTGATCCCGTTCACGCAGAAGTTCTTCGCGCTGGACCCGAGCGTCACCTCGTACACGCTTTCGGCGTTCGCGTGTGCCGGAGTCGGGATCGTGCTGGTCGAGGCGGCCTGGTGGATCGGGCGGCATCTGGTCAAGCGCTCGGAAGCCTGACCTAGAAGTACGTGAAGGCCCCCTTCACCGCGCTAGACGTGGTGAAGGGGGCCTTCACGTACTGAAATCAGGCCGCCGGGGTGAACAGCAGAGCCGTGTTGTGCCCGCCGAAACCGAACGAGTTGCTGATCGCCGCGCCCAGCTCGACCTTGCGCGCCTCACCGGAGACGACGTCGAGCTGCACCTTCGGGTCCAGATTCTCGAGGTTCAGCGTGGCCGGGACGAGGCCGTGGTAGATCGCCAGGATCGTGGCGATGCCCTCGACCGCGCCCGCACCGCCGACCAGGTGGCCGAGCGCGCCCTTGGGCGCGGTCACCACGACGTGCTCGCCGATGGCGTTGCGGATCGCCGCGGCCTCGCCGACGTCGCCGACGACCGTCGAGGTCGCGTGCGCGTTGACGTGGCCGACGTCGGCAGGGGAGACCCCGGCCATCGTCATCGCCTGCCGCATGGCGGCGATCTGGCCGACGCCCTCCGGGTGGTTGCCCGTGATGTGGTAGGCGTCCGAGGTGATCCCGTACCCGCTCAACCGCGCGTAGATCCGCGCGTTGCGGGCCTTGGCGCGGTCCGCCCGCTCCAGGATCACGACGCCGGAGCCCTCGCCGAGGACGAAACCGTCACGGTTCACGTCGAACGGCCTGGACGCCTTCGTCGGGTCGTCGTTGCGGGTGGAGACCGTCCGCGCCTGGGCGAAGCCGGCGAGGGTGATCGGGTGGATGCACGATTCGGCCCCACCGGCGACCACGACGTCGGCGCGGCCCGAGCGGATCATCTCGTAGCCGGCGGCGATGCCTTCCGCGCCCGACGCGCAGGCCGACGCGGGCGAGTGCACACCGGCACGCGCCTTCAGATCGATCCCGACGTGCGCGGCGGGGCCGTTCGGCATCAGCATCGGCACGGTCAGCGGGGAGACCTTGCGGAGTCCCTGCTTGTGCAGAAGGTCGTTCTGGGAGATCAGGGTGACCGGACCGCCGACACCGGTACCGATGGTCACCCCGAGGCGCTCGGGTTCCACATCCTGATGCTCGTCGGTCGGCTGCTCGAAACCCGCGTCCGCCCAAGCCTGACGGGCGGCGATGAGCGCCACCTGCTCACAGCGGTCCAGCCGGCGGGCCTGAACCCGCGGCAGGACTTCGGACGGGTCGACGGCGAGCATGGCGCCGATCTTCACCGGCAGTTCGAGTTCGTCGACCCAGTCGGCTTCGATGCGGCGGATCCCGCTCGCCCCGGCGAGCAGGCCGTCCCACGTGGACGCGACGTCCCCGCCGAGCGGCGTGGTCGCGCCCATCCCGGTGATCACGACGTCGATGTTGCTCATTGGAGTCTCCCCAAGGTCGGCGCCTATCAAGAAGTCGGACTTACTTGGAGTTGGCCGACACGTAGTTCACCGCGTCGCCAACGGTCTTCAGGTTCGCCAGCTCGTCGTCCGGGATCTTGACGCCGAACTTGTCCTCGGCCTGGACAGCGATTTCCACCATGGACAGCGAGTCGATGTCGAGGTCGTCCACGAAGGACTTCTCGGCGGTCACGTCGTCCTGCGCCACACCGGCGACCTCTTCGACGATTTCGGCGAGGCCGGCGAGGATCTCTGCGTTGTCTGCCACTGGTTGTTCCCTTCTCGGTGATGCTTTCGGTTGCCCCCCGGACACGGCGCCCGCAGGGGAAGTATTCATCACGGGCAGATGAAGGTCTGGCCCGCGTAGGAGAGTCCGGCCCCGAAGCCCACGGCGAGCACGACGTCGCCCTGCTTCGCGGTGCCCGCCTTGCGCATGTGGTCCAGCGCCAGCGGAATCGACGCGGACGAGGTGTTGCCCGAGTACTTGATGTCGTCGGCCACGACCATGTCCTCGCGGGCGCCCTTGGCCCGCAGCTTCTTGGCGATGGCCTCGACGATGCGGAGGTTGGCCTGGTGCGGGATGAGCACGTCCACATCGGACGGTTCGAGCCCGGCCAGTTCCAGCGCCTGCAAGGCGATCGGCGCGATCTGCGTCGTCGCCCAGCGGAAGACCGACTGGCCCTCCTGGTAGATCCACTTGTCGTCGCGCATGTAGATCAGGTCGACGTGCTCGCCCGCGCTGCCCCAGGCGACCGGGCCGATCTGCGGCGTGTCGGCCGCGCCGACCACCGCCGCGCCGGCACCGTCGGCGAAGATGATCGCGTTCGCGCGGTCGACCGGGTCGACGTGGTCGGTGAGCTTCTCGGCGCCGATGACGAGCGCCTTCTTCGCGCTGCCCGCCCGGATGAGGTCCGAGGCGACGCCGATGCCGTAACAGAACCCGGCGCAGGCGGCGTTGAGGTCGAACGCGGCCGGATGCGTGATGCCGATCCGGTCGGCCACCTGCGCGGCGGCGTTCGGGATCTGGGTGGGCATCGTGCAGTTCGGCAGGATGACCGTGTCCACTTCGGACGGGTCCACGCCGGCGTCCGCCAGCGCGGCGGTGCCCGCCTTGACCGCCATGTCGACCAGCGACTCGTCCTTCTCGGCGAACCGGCGTTCGATGATGCCGACCCGCTCGCGGATCCACTGATCGTTGGTGTCCATGATCTTCGAGAGATCGTCGTTGGTCACGATCTTCTCGGGCTGGAAGCTCCCGACACCGAGGATGCGGGTCCCGGCGGCGCCCGGCGCCTGCCGCAAAGTGGATCGGTCGGTCACGAAGCGTCCTCCTGCCTCTGAAGCTTCGCCAGCTCGGCGGGCGTCTTCAGAGCGATGGTGGTGGTCACGGTTCCCTTGAGCTGCCGCTTGACCAGCCCGGTCAGCGTGCCCGCCGGCGGAAGTTCGAGCGTCGAGGTGACACCCGCGGAGACCAGACCGTCCATGGTCAGATCCCAGCGCACCGGGCTCGTGACCTGCTTGACCAGCCGGTCGAGGTATTCGGCCCCGCTGGTGACGACCTGGCCGTCGGCGTTCGACAGCAGCGGACGCGTCGGGTCCGCCGGGGTGATCTTCGCAGCGTGGGCGGCCAGCGCTTCACGCGCGGGTGCCATATAGGACGTGTGGAACGCGCCCGCGACCTTGAGCGCCCGGACCTTCGTGCCCTCCAGCGGCTCGGCCACGATCTTCTCGATCGCGTCGGCGGCGCCGGAGGCGACGATCTGGCCGGCGCCGTTGCGGTTCGCCGCGGCGAGGCCGTGGCCCTCGAGCCACGCGACGACCTGCTCCGGGTCACCGAGCATGACCGCGGCCATGCTCGTGGGTTCCAGCGCGCACGCCTTCGCCATTTCCGCGCCGCGGACGGCGGCCAGCGCGACGGCGTCTTCGGGGCTCAGCACCCCGGCGATGGCGGCGGCCGCCAGCTCGCCGACGGAGTGACCCGCGGCCGGCGAGTCTGCGGCGACCGGGGCCTCGCGCTGAAGGTACTCGAACGCCAGCAGTGACAGTGCCACGATCAGCGGCTGCGTGATCGCGGTGTCCTGGATCTCTTCGGCGTCCGCCTCGGTGCCGAGGCGGACGAGGTCGAGGCCGGCCCGCTCGGACCAGGCTTCGACGCGCGCGCGGGCACCGTCGAGCTCGAGCCAAGGGGAGAGCATGCCTGGGGCTTGGGAACCCTGACCGGGGGCGAGGACTGCAACTGTCACCCCATTAGAGAACACTCTCGGCCACCATGGTCGTGATGCCGACGTTCACCAAGTCCTGCCGACGTAATTGTCGGAACCCTCCAAAAGCGCCTTCCTGATCTCCGCGCTTAACCCAAAAGCCTTGTCGGGTTCAACCAGCTTTCCCTATGAAGTCTGTCACTGCGCAGAGTTACCAAGCGGTTTACCAGAGCCCTCGGGCACGGGCCAGCCGCCCGACCGTCAGCGCCACTTTCAGCACCCAGGCGTCCCGCGATTCGGCGGCGTGGCGGCCGGTGAGTTCGGCCGCCTTCCGCAGCCGGTACCGGACGGTGTTCGGATGCACGAACAGCGTCCGCGCGCAGGTCTCCAGGACGCCGCCGCTGTCGAGATAGGTCTCCACCGTCCGCAGCAGTGCCGGGCCCGCTTCCTCCAGCGGTCGCGCGATCTCCTCCACGAGCAGGCGCTCCGCCTCGGGATCGCCGGACAACGCGCGTTCCGGCAGCAGGTCGATCGATCTCGCGGGCCGCGGCGCGCCGGGCCAGCCGACGACGGCACGCAGACCGGAAAGCGCTTCGGTCGCGCTGTGATGCGCCTCGGCGAGGGTGGGCACCGTCGGCCCGGCGACGACCGGGCCCTCCGCGAAGGCGACCGACAGCTTGGTGAGGATCTCGCGGTCCTTGACGCTGCCGTCGGTGGGCCCGGCGACGACCACGACCAGCCGGGACCCCTGGACCGAAAGCAGTACGGGGCGTCCGACCCGCGCGGCACGGCTGCGCACCTCGAACACGACGGCGGGCGGGTCGTCCGACGTCGGGGTGCCGACCAGCGCGGTGGCGGGCGCGGCCGGATCCCAGCCGAGGGCGGCGGCGCGGGAGAGCACCGCCTCTTCGGCGTCGCCGCGGACGATGCCGTCGACGACCAGCGCCTCCAGCCGCGCGTCCCAGGCGCCGCGTGCCTCGGCGGCGGCCGCGTAGGAGTTCGCGGCGGCGAACGCGATCTCCCTGCCGTAGCGCAGGATCCCTTCGATCAGCGCGGCGCGTTCCGCCTCGTTCGCGGCGAACTCCGGCAGTTGCTCCTCGAACACCTCGATCGCCAGCCGCACCATGCCGACCGCCTGCCGCAGGCTCACCCAGCGGGAAAGCTCGGCGGGTGCTTCGCGGAACGCCTCGGTGGTGAGGGAGAGCGCCTCCTTGGCGTCGCGGAGCCAGCCGACGAAGCCGGCGGCACCCGCCTGGGTGATCAGCAGGACGCTCGCGCGCTGGTCGGCGGGAAGGCGGGCGAACCAGCTCAGCCGCTCTTCCATCACCGCGACGCTCGCGCTCGCTAGCCGGCCGGAGGCGTGCTCGAGCCGCCGGAGGGTCTTGGCGGACAGCCCGTGGTGCTTGGGCACACGCCGTCCGGAAGTCGCATCAGCCATGGTGAGCCGATCCTAGGTCGTGTCCGGCAAGTCATGTTCGCGGTCTTCGCGCCCGGGTGGCCGTCGCGGCTTCAAGGAATCCACCTGGATCACGCGGTCCATCGAACAGACTTTGCAGGACAGCGCCTGATCCGGCGGGCAAAGGGCCGTCCCCTTCGCCGGCGAAGTCCGAAGTGGACAGTCCGTGGCAGAGAATTGTGAAAAGTGTTCGCATAAAACTCGAGGCCGCCCGGCGCTCGCGTTTTTCGCTGCGCCGGACGGCCTCGTCTCCCCGGTCCCCACCGGTGGAACAAGTATGGGACTTGTCGATCTTTCCCCGCTAGCTCACTCACTCGATCGTGGGTCGCCGAGTTGCCGGTGCGGTGCTCGTGATCAACGATCCCTCGCAAGCCGCACCGGGTAGGGCGCGGATGCGCAGAGGAGGGAGTTCGCCGTGGGCGAGCAGCTGAAAGACGGTTTGGGACAAGCATGGAACCTTGTCGCCACGTTCGTGCCGAAATTGATCGGTTTCCTGATCATCCTGCTGATCGGCTGGTTGATCGCGAAAGCCGTGTCGAAGGCATTGGGACTGGTTCTGTCGAAGATCGGTTTCGGCAAGCTCATCGAGAAGACCGGACTCACCGGAACACTCAAACAGGCGAATGTCGACGCGGGCGGGATCCTCGTCAAACTCGTGTACTACTTCATTCTCCTGATCGCGCTGCAGCTCGCGTTCGGCGTATTCGGTGAGAGCAATCCGGTCAGCGCGCTGCTCAACGACATCATCGCGTTCCTGCCGCGGATCCTGGTGGCGCTGGTGCTGGTGATCGTCGCGGCCGCCGTCGCGAAGGTCGTCCGCGACCTGGTGACCGGAGCGCTGTCCACCCGGCCCGCGGGACGGCTGCTCGGCTCGATCGCCTACTGGATGATCATGGCGTTCGGCATCATCGCCGCGCTCGGCCAGGTGAACATCGCGACCGCGATCACCGGGCCGGTCCTGATCACCGTGCTCGCCACCATCGGCGGCGTGATCGTCGTCGGCTTCGGTGGCGGCCTGATCAAGCCGGCGCAGGACCGCTGGCAGGGCTGGCTGGCCGATCTGCAGGGCCAATTGGAGGCCGGGAACGGCAAGCAGGAGGTCCGTTCGGAGCCGCCGACTTCGCCCGTGGGCATCGGTCGCGTAGATTCCTGAGCATCCCCGCGGGCCCGGTGATCGAGGAAGGCATCGGGCCCGCGTGGAGCCGAAGGGGCCCGTCGCCGCGGAACGCGCGGTGGAGGGCCCTTTTTCGCACCCTGTGAGAACTCGGCTGCTCCGCCTCGGCGTCTCTCGAGCCGTCCTCCTGTTCCGCACCTCACACTCACTGGGGAATGGCGTCGCCACGGAGCATGTTGGAGCGGTAGACGGAGAGGGGTGCGGACGTGGACTTCCTGCTGCACAACGGTGTCACGGTGCTCGGACAGTGGATCTCCTTCGCCGAGCTGGCGGGGCAGATCTTCGCGCTGGCCGTGGTCTTCCTGGCGCAACGCCGCACGTTGTGGACGTGGCCGGTCCAGGTCGGCGCCACCGTGCTGTTGTTCTCGGTCTACATTTCCGCGCATCTCGGCGGGCTCGCGACCAGGCAGATCGCGATCCTCGCCATCTCGATCTACGGCTGGTGGGCCTGGTCCCGCCGCAGCGATCCCGTCTACGGCGTCGTCGTCCGCAAGGGCCGTCTCGGCGAGCGCCTGGCGATGATCGGCGCGTTCGCGATCGGCACCACCGCGATGGCGCTGGTGCTCGACGCGTTGAACGCCTCGTGGGCGCCATGGCCGGACGCCGCGATCTTCGTCGGCACGCTGGTCGCCTTCGCCGCGCAGGGCGCGGGTCTCGTGGAGTTCTGGCTGGTGTGGCTGGTCGTCGACGCGATCGGCGTACCGCTGCAGCTCTCCTCTGGCCTGTACTTCTCCGCCGCGGTCTACATCGTGTTCGCCGGGCTGGTCGTCCACGGCTGGTGGAGCTGGAACCGCACCGCGAAGCAGGTGCCGAATCGCGGAGCGCGTCAGCGCATGGTGGCGTGCGACGGCTTGAGGTCGGCGAGGGTGCGGACGCCCAGCAGCTGCATCGTCCGGACCATCTCGGCGCGCAGGATGTCCACGCACCGCTGAACCCCGCGCTCACCCCCGGCCATCAGGCCGTAGAGGAACGCGCGCCCGATGAGCACCGCGTCCGCGCCGCGCGCGATCGCGGCCACGATGTCGCCGCCGGACAGGATGCCGGTGTCGACCCACACCTCCGCGTCGCCCTGTATCTCGTCGAGCACCGCGGGCAGCAGTTCGATCGGTGTCGGCGCGCGGTCGAGCTGACGGCCACCGTGGTTGGACAGCAGCACCGCGTCGGCGCCGTGCTTGACCACGTCACGCGCGTCGTCGACGTTCTGGATCCCCTTGACCACGAGCTTGCCCGGCCAGGTCTGGCGGACCCAGTCGAGGTCGTCGAAGTTCAGGGTCGGGTCGAAGAGCTGGTTGAGCAGTTCGGCGACTGTGCCGTCGAACTGGCTCAGCGACGCGAAGGTCAGCGGCTCGGTGGTCAGCAGGTTGAACCACCACGCCGGATGCATCGCGCCGTCGACGAAGGTCTTGAGGGTGAGCGCGGGCGGGATGGTCAGCCCGTTGCGGACGTCGCGCAGCCGCGCGCCCGCGACCGGGGTGTCCACCGTCAGCATGAGTGTGTCGAAGCCGGCGGCCCAGGCGCGATTCATCAGATCTTCGCCCGCTTTGTGGTCGCGCCAGACGTAGAGCTGGAACCACTTGCGAGCCTCCGGAGCGGCCGCGGCGAGGTCTTCGATCGACGTCGTCGCCATCGTCGACAGCCCCATCGGGATGCCGTTGCGCTGCGCGACGCGGGCCACCGCGGACTCGCCCTCGTGGTTCATCATCCGCGTGAACCCGGTCGGCGCGAACGCGAACGGCAGCTCCGAACGCTTGCCGAGGATCTCCTTGCCGGTGTCCACATCGGACACGCCGCGCAGGACGTTCGGGTGGAATTCCACGCTGCGGAAGGCCTGCCGGGCGCGGCGGAGGCTGTCCTCCAGCTCGGCGGCGCCGTCGGTGTAGTCGAACGCCGCCCGCGGCGTCCGCTTGCGGGCGAGCATCCGCAGGTCGGCGATCGTGTGCGCGCCGGCCAGCCGCCGGTCGGTTGGGTTGAGCACGATCGGCTTCGGCCGCAGGATCTGCTTCAGCTCACTCGGCTTCGGCAGTCGACGCTTGGTCACTCTCGCTCACCCTTTCCCGCTTCACCGCAAACATCCGATGTCTTACCCTAGCCCGCCACGCGCTGGATGCAATGAAGGGGCCTTTCATCGCGGAGTTCGCAATGAAAGGCCCCTTCATCTCAGCGTCAGGCGCTACCGGAGTCCGACAGCTGCGGACCCGCGGCGGCGACGTCGTCGAGGCGGTACTTGCGGGCCGCCTCCGCCGCCTTCGACCGGTCGATCTCGCCGCGCTTGGCGAGCGCGCTCAGCGCGCCGACCACGATCGACTGGGCGTCGACCAGGAACTTCCGCCGGGCGGCGGGACGGGTGTCGGAGAACCCGAACCCGTCGGTGCCCAGCGTCAGCATGTCGTTCGGCACCCACGGGCGGATGAGATCCGGCACGGCACGCATCCAGTCCGAAACCGCGACGACCGGCCCGTTCACCCCGGACAGCTTCTGCGTGATGTACGGCACACGCGGGGAGTCGCCCGGGTGGAGGAGGTTGTCGTGGTCGGCCTCGACGGCCTCGCGCCGCAGCTCGGTCCACGACGTCGCCGACCACACGGCCGCGCGTACGCCCCACTCCTCGGCCAGCATCCGCTGCGCCCGGAGCGCGTCCGGCATGGTGACGCCGGAGACCAGGATCTGCGCCTCCGGACCGTCGCCCGACGGGGCGTCGGCGTACTTGTAGAGACCCTTGAGCAGGCCGTCGACGTCGAGGTTCTCCGGCTCGGCGGGCTGCTGGTAGGGCTCGTTGTAGATCGTCATGTAGTAGAAGATGTTTTCGCCGTTGCCGTCCGGCCCGGTCTCGCCGTACATCCGGCGCAGACCGTCCCGCACGATGTGGGCGATCTCGAACGACCACGCCGCGTCGTAGGCCACGACGGCCGGGTTGGTCGCCGCCAGCAGCAGCGAGTGCCCGTCGGCGTGCTGCAGGCCCTCACCGGTCAGCGTGGTGCGGCCGGCGGTGGCGCCGAGCACGAACCCGCGGGCCATCTGGTCCGCCGCCGCGTAGAGGCCGTCACCGGTCCGCTGGAACCCGAACATCGAGTAGAAGATGTAGATCGGGATCATCGGCTCGCCGTGCGTGGCGTACGAGGTGCCGACGGCGGTGAACGACGCGGTGGAACCCGCCTCGTTGATGCCCTCGTGCAGGATGACGCCCTTTTCGGACTCCTTGTAGGCCAGCATCAGGCTCGCGTCGACCGAGGTGTAGGTCTGGCCGTGCGGGTTGTAGATCTTGGCCGTCGGGAACATCGAGTCGAGACCGAAGGTGCGCGCCTCGTCCGGGATGATCGGGACGATCCGCTTGCCGATCTCGGAGTCCTTCGCCAGCTCGCGGACGAGCCGGACGAACGCCATCGTGGTGGCGACCTCCTGCTTGCCCGAGCCCTTGCGGATGCCTTCGTAGACCTTGTCGCCGGGCAGCACGAGGGCCTTCGAGGCCTTCGGGCGGCGCTCCGGCAGGAACCCGCCGAGCGCCCTGCGGCGGCCGATCATGTACTCGATCTCCGCCGAATCCTTGCCGGGGTGGTAGTACGGCGGCAGCTTCGGGTCGCGCTCGAGTTCCTCGTCGCTGATCGGGATGCGCTGGGCGTCCCGGAACAGCTTGAGGTCGTCGAGGGTGAGCTTCTTCATCTGGTGCGTGGCGTTGCGGCCTTCGAAGGACGGACCGAGGCCGTAGCCCTTGATGGTGTGGGCCAGGATCACCGTCGGCTGGCCGTAGTGCTCCAGCGACGACTTGTAGGCCGCGTAGACCTTGCGGTAGTCGTGCCCGCCGCGCTTGAGGTTCCAGACGTCGGCGTCGGTGAGGTCCTTGACCAGCTCCTTGGTCCGCGGGTCGCGGCCGAAGAAGTGCTCGCGGACGAAGGCGCCGTCGTTGGCCTTGTAGGTCTGGAAGTCGCCGTCCGGCGTGGTGTTCATCAGGTTGACCAACGCGCCGTCGCGGTCCGCGTGCAGCAGCGAGTCCCACTCGCGGCCCCAGATGACCTTGATGACGTTCCAGCCGGCGCCGCGGAAGTACGACTCCAGCTCCTGGATGATCTTGCCGTTGCCGCGCACCGGGCCGTCGAGCCGCTGCAGGTTGCAGTTGATCACGAAGGTCAGGTTGTCGAGGCCCTCGCCCGCGGCCACGTGGATGAGGCCGCGCGATTCCGGCTCGTCCATCTCGCCGTCGCCGAGGAACGCCCAGACGTGCTGGTCGCTGGTGTCCTTGATGCCGCGATCGCGCAGGTAGCGGTTGAACCGAGCCTGGTAGATCGCGTTCATCGGGCCGAGGCCCATGGACACGGTCGGGTTCTCCCAGAACTCCGGCATCAGCCGCGGGTGCGGGTACGACGGCAGGCCGCCGCCCTCGCCCGCGTGCGAGAACTCCTGGCGGAAGCCGTCCAGCTGGTTCTCGGTCAGCCTGCCCTCGAGGAACGCGCGGGCGTAGATGCCGGGGGAGGCGTGTCCCTGGATGAAGATCTGGTCGCCGCCGCCCGAGTGGTCCTTGCCGCGGAAGAAGTGGTTGAAGCCCACTTCGTACAGCGCCGCGGACGAGCCGTAGGTCGAGATGTGCCCGCCGACGCCGACGCCGGGACGCTGCGCGCGGTGCACCATGATCGCGGCGTTCCACCGGATGTACGCGCGGTAACGGCGCTCGATCTCCTCGTCACCGGGGAACCAGGGTTCGTTCTCGGTGGGGATGGTGTTGACGTAGTCCGTCGACGTCAGCGCCGGGACGCCGACGTGGCGTTCCCTGGCCCGCTCGAGGATGCGCAGCATCAGGTACCTGGCGCGCTGCTGACCACCCCTGGCCAGCGCCTCGTCGAAGGAGTCCAGCCATTCGGCGGTCTCCTCCGGGTCGATGTCGGGCAGGTGCGCCGCCAATCCGTCACGGATGACGCGGACGCGTGCCGGGGTCTCCTTGCCGGAGGCGCCGTCGTTCTGCGGGGCCAAGGGGTCTCCTTGCGAAAGGTGGTAGCTGGTTGTGCTCGTACGCGGGCGTGTTCGCCTTCCATCGTCGTCCTCCGGTTCCGTTCGCGTCACCGCTACTGATCGGTAACGTTCGCGGACCCGATCGCGACACGCCTCGCACGCGCCTGTACTCGCGCGCGCGTTTTCTCTCTCACCCTAAAGCAGGGCGTTCGGAGGTGCCCAGGCGCGCCCGAATTGACGCCGTGAGAGTGGGCTGAATGTCCGTACGCCGCGACACGAGTTGTTCAAGATCCGGTGTGGACGGTTGCGCGGATCGCTTCACCAGTGTTCGCTAACGGGCATCGTGTACCCGAGTGTGGTGCCCGCCCGGCCGATCCGGCCGACGCGACACCACGCTCCGTCGTAGTTGGAGGAGTGACAGCAGTGGTCGCCGCGGGAGACGCTGATCAGAGCAGCGTCGCCGAAAGGCTCGGGATCAAGCCGGACATGGTGGTCCAGGAGATCGGCTGGGACGAGGACGTCGACGACGACCTTCGTGCGGCGATCGAGGAACAGATCGGCGGCGACATCCTCGACGAGGACGCCGACGAGGTCATCGACGTGGTGCTGCTGTGGTGGCGCGAAGACGACGGTGATCTCGGTGACACGCTGATCGAGGTCCGGACCCCGTTGAACGAGAACGGGGTGATCTGGGTGCTGACCCCGAAGACGGGCCAGCCCGGACACGTCGAGCCGAGTGAGATCGCCGAAGCGGTGCCGCAGGTCGGACTGGCGCAGACGGCCAACATCAGCGCCGGTCCCAAGTGGGCGGGCACCCGGCTGGTGTCGCCGAAGTCCAAGACCAAGCGGTGACCTCTCCGAGCGCGCGATCGACACGATAGGGTTGTCGTCGCAGGCCCCTGTTCGCTCTTGAGAGGAAACCGCCGGTATGGCCGTCGAGGTCGGATCGCAAGCCCCGGACTTCACGCTCAACGACTACAACAAGCAGTCCGTGACGCTGTCGTCCTTCAGGGGCGACAAGCCGGTCCTGCTCGTGTTCTACCCGTTCGCGTTCAGTGGCATCTGCACCGGCGAGCTGTGCCAGCTTCGCGACGAGTTCGCGGACTACGACGGCCAGGGCGTCCAGGTCATCGGCGTGTCCGTGGACACCCCGTTCTCGCTCAAGGCGTGGGCCGAGCAGGAGGGCTACCAGTTCCCGCTGCTTTCGGACTTCTGGCCGCACGGCGAGGTCGCGAAGGCCTACGGCGTCTTCAACGAGGCGGCCGGTCTGGCCACCCGCGGCACCTTCCTGATCGACAAGGACGGCATCGTGCGGTTCGCCGAGGTCAACCAGCCCGGCGAGGCGCGTGACCAGCAGGCATGGAAGAAGGCCGTGGCCTCGCTGGCCTGAGTCTTCACCGGTGGCACCCGTGCGCGGGTGTCACCTCCCGGGCGCATAGCTCAGCGGGAGAGCACTCGGTTTACACCCGAGCGGTCGTAGGTTCGATCCCTACTGCGCCCACCGAAAACCCGGCGACACCCTGCTTTCGCGGGGCTACCTTGAGCCGCATGCACGACCTCACGTGGCGGCCCCTCACCCCGCAGGACGCCAAGGCGTCGGCCGACCTCCTCAACGCCATGGAGACCGTCGACGAGATCGGCGAGAACTACACGGCGGAGGACACCCTCCAGGAGCTGACCGACCCGTACGCGGACCTTGAGCGGGCAAGTCTCGCCGCCTTCGACGGCGACGTGATGGCCGGCTACATGAAGATCCGCTTCAAGCCGGCCGCCGAAGAGGTCCATCGGGTCTTCCTCGACGGGGGAGTCCATCCGGGGTATCGCCGCCGGGGCATCGGCACCGCGCTCGTCGACGCGGGAGTGGCCGCGGCCAAGGTGGTGCACGCGCTGCATCATCCGGACTCGAAACTCGTGGTGGACGTCAACCGGCCCGAGCGCATCGCCGGTCTGGCCGAACTCGTCCGGTCCCGGGGGTTCACGCCGGTGCGCTACTTCCAGCGCATGGAGCACTCACTCGGCGCCTCGGCCGGTTCGGCGATCCCGGACGGGTTCCGGGTCGAGCCGTGGTCGGAGCGGAACGACGAGGACTTCCGGACGGTCCGGAACGAGGCGTACCGGGACTACTGGGGCGCGGTGCCGATGCCCGCCGATCTCTGGCGGAACAAGATCACGAATCAGACCTTCCGCTCCGAGGTCAGCTTCCTGCTCCGCGACGAGGCGACGGGCTCCCCGGTGGGGATGCTGGTGACCATGTCGTGGGAGGCCGACACGGAGGCCACTGGCGTCCGCGACGCGCACTTCATGCTCGTCGGAACGCTTCGGGAGTACCGGCGGCGGGGTGTCGCCGGCGCGCTGATGGGACACGCGCTGCGGGCCGCCGCCGATCAGGGGTACGACCGCGCGAGCCTGAACGTGGACTCGGCTGATCCCTCCGGAGCGTTCGGGGTCTTCGAGAAGGCCGGGTTCGCGCCGAAGATGCGCTACGTCCGCTGGGCGCTCGAGGTTTGACCCCTTACGCAAGTAGGTGACTACTTGCGTAAGGGAGATACGTGAAGGCCTCCTTCCCCCGGCTCAGCCGTGGGAAGGAGGCCTTCACGCACCCCCAACACCTGTGGAACGTCTTCGGTTTTCGGCGGTCTGGTCTGCCCCCTCGGCAGGCCAGACCGCCGGTGCGCCGCGCCGCGGGTGGCGAACTTTCGGCTGCACAAGACAGGAGACGGCCGGGACTGCCCAGATACATCAAGATCGGCGGCCATTGGAGTGATTCCGGGCCGCGAGGGGCGATCACGCAGAGCGACTAGGCGCGGATGAGCCTGTTCGCCAGGGTCGACATCGTGTAGGCCCCGATGCCCATGACGACTTCGAGGGCGTTCCGTTCGGTGTATCCGTGCCCGAAGAAGGTCCGCAGCGTCTCGTCGTCGACGCCACCGGCGGTCGCGAGTACCGCCAGCGTGAACTGCCGGACGGCCTCCAGCCGCTCGTCGGGCACTGGCTCCTGCGAGCGAAGCGCCGCGATGATGTCGTCGTCCGCGTGAAGACCCTTCAGCTTGCCGGTGTGGATCTCGACGCACACTTCGCAGCCGTTGCGGGTCGCCACGGTCATCACGACCGTCTCCCGCGCGAGGGGTTCGAGTGTCGTCCGCTCGAAACTCGCACTGAGTTTCAGGAATCCGTCGAGCAGTTCCGGTGACGACGCCTGCCGGGCGACGGCGGTGGGCAGGTGCCCGAACTTCCGGATGGTCGCTTCCATGGCGCGACGCGAGGCTTCGGGTGCGGTCTCGACGGTGTGATCGGTGAACAAGGCTTCCCCTTAAGATGGTCAACGTGGTTGACGAAAAGGTAAACCAGGTTGTCGATACTGGCAAGCGTGTTCCCGAGACCCCTGGGTTCGAGCTGCCACTTCTGCTGTTCGCGGGCTTCCGCTCGATCATCGACCGGATGCACGCCGAACTGGCCGGGCAGGGGCATCCCGACGTCCGCCCGGCGTACGGCTTCGCCATGCAGGCGATCGGCCGCGAAGGCGCGACGGCGAGCGAAATCGGACGACGGCTCGGGGTCAGCAAGCAGGCGGCGGGCAAGACCGTCGACAAGCTGGAGCAGCTCGGTTACGTCGCGCGCGTCGACGACCCGGCCGACGCCCGGCGCAAGGTCGTGCGGCTCACCGACCGTGGGTACGACTCACTCGGCCGGTCGGCGGCGATCTTCGACCAGCTGCGCAAGGAGTGGGCCGACGCGCTGGGCGTCGAGAGGGTCCGCGCGCTCGAAGCCGACCTTCGCACGATGGCCCCCGCGGACGGCTTCCGTCTCGACGTCGCGGGCTGGTTCGGAGCCTAGAACGGACAACCGGGATTCGGCGCGTCCTGCGAAAGCGGGCTCCCGTGCGGTAGCACGTAGAGCACCTCCAGTACCACCGGCGTCGTTCCGAGGTTCCGTCCGATGTGGACGGTATCGCTCGGCTCGGTGAAGGCGGCGCCCTTCCGGTACAGGCCGTCGAGCCCGCAGTCGGCCGAGTTGTGCGTCAGGGTGCCGTCCTTGACGTACGCGTACAGCTTCCCGTCGTGATAGTGCCACCCGGTGTACCCGCCGGGCTGGATGACGACCTCGCGCAGGACGTAGTCGGTGTCCCTGACCGTCTTCTGCTTGAAAATCGTCCCGCTCACCCCGGAGCCGGGGGTCGCCTCGGCCGTCGCGGGGACGGCGAGCGCGAGAACGAGAGTCGCGAGCAGTGTGGCTACGGACCGCAGGCGCATGAGGAGACCGTACCGCGATCGGCACTGCCCGAAAGGGCCGTTCAGTCCGCCCGAAGCGTCCGCCGCGGCATCTTGCCGCTCTTGTCCGGATCATCGTGATAGCCGGATTTCGTGTGCGCGGAACCGAAGTGGCCGGGATCCCGCGCCGCGACTTCGTAGAACGTGCTCAGTGCGTCACCGGCTCGGGGCGTCGCAGGGTTTCCAGATGCCGCCGGAGCACCGTGCGCATCAGCTCCGGCGAGGTCCGGCCCGTCGACAGGGCGAGGCCGTCCAGCAGCGCGGACAGCCGTTCGGTCTCCACCGCCAGGTCGAGGTCGTCGAGCAGGCCACCCGCTTCGTTCGCGCCGTCGAGCACCCGCCGGACGAGGGCGCGGACCCCCTCGTACATGCGAGCGGCCTCCTCGGCGAGGTCGGGACGGTTCTTCGCGGCGGCCGAGAACGCCAGCCAGACGTCGGTTTCGGCCCGGGTCTGCTCGGTGAGCGGGAGCAGTTCGCTGAGCAGCGCTTCGGTGATTTCCTGCCGCCGTGAGCGTGGCGTCGCGGGGTCGAGCAGATCGGGGAGGTGGCCCAGCAGCCTCGACTCGAGCCGGTGGCCGAGCGCGCGCATGGCGAACACGATCAGCTCGTCGTGGCCACGGAAGTAGTGCCGCACCGAGCCGATCGCGAGACCGGCCTCTTCGGCCACGCTCCTGAGCGACGCCTGCGCGAGACCGTCACGCTGGATCACCCGGAAGACCGCTTCGGCTATCTCCAGGCGGCGGGCGTCCGGGTCGACGATCTTGGGCATGTTGTCTTTATAGCACGACCTTGCTATTTTATTTGGCACAGTCATGCTACAAAGGGGGAGTTCATGAGGACCTGGTTGCTGATCGCGCTGGTGGTCGCCGTGGTGATCGCGATCGTCGTGCGCAGGCTGCGCGGGGAGCCACTGGTGGCCCGCGAGGTGTTCGGGGCGCCGGTGATCCTGCTCGCCATCGGGGTCTACGGCCTGACCAAACTCGAAAGCTTCACCGTCACGGACGGTGTCTGGCTCGTGCTGGGCTGCGTCGTCGGTTGCGGCCTCGGCGCGGTGCGTGCCACCAGCACGAAGCTGTTCGAGCGCGACGGCGTGCTGTGGCTGCGCTACACCGGCTGGACGTTCGGTGTCTGGGTGCTGTCACTGCTGGTGAACTTCGGGATCGGCTTCCTGGCCACCACGGCCGGCGCGCATCCCGACGCGCGGCCGGTGACGCTGTCGATCGGCGTCAGTCTGCTGGGTGAGGCGTTGGTGATCGGTAGGCGCGCGAAGACGACGGGGCTGCCCTACGCCCCGCCGTCCGAGTCGCTGCTTTCCCGTCGTTAGGCCAGTTTCGCGATTTCGCCGACGAGGAGAGCGATCTCGTCTTCGGTGTTGAAGTAGTGCACCGAAGACCGGACCAGTGGCGGCAGGTCGCGTGCGACGAAGTCGAATTGGGCGGACATCGCTTCCGTGACGCTGACGTTGATCCTCGCCGCCGTCAGGCGCTGTTTCACTTCCTGCGACGGTGTTTTCGCCACGCTGAACGTGACGATCCCGCATTTCCGCGTGCCCTGGTCGTGGACACGGACGCCCGGGATCTCGCGGAGCGCGTCGCGCAGTTTCTCCGCGAGCGCGGCGACTCGGGCTTCGATGGCGGGCATGCCCCATTCGAGGGCGTAGTCGATCGCCGCGCCGAGACCGTGCAGGGCGGCGTGATCGCGTTCCCAGACCTCGAACATCTTCGCCGTCGGGTCGACTTCGTAGCTTTCGGGCGCTGTCCACGCCGCCGAATGAAGGTCGAGCATCGCGGGCTCGACACGCTCGCGCAGGCGCGGATGCGCGTAGAGGAACCCGGTACCCCGCGGTCCGCGCAGGTACTTGCGGCCGGTCACGCTGAGCGCGTCGCAGTTCAGGCGCGCGACGTCGAGGTCGATCTGGCCGGCGCTCTGGCATGCGTCCAGCAGGAACGGGATCCCGGCCTCGCGCGCGACCGCGCCGATCTCCTCGGCGGGGTTCACCAGCCCGCCCTGGGTCGGCACGTGGGAGACGGCGATCAGCTTGACGTCACCGTCGACGCGACGCTTGAGGTCTTCGACGTCCAGCTGCCCGGACTCGTCGTTCTCGACCACTTCGACGATGGCGCCGGTGCGCTTCGCGATCTGCAGGAAGGAGATGACGTTGCTCGCGTACTCGGATTCCGCCGTCAGGATCCGGTCTCCCGCGGCGAACGGCAGCGCGTAGAAGATCGCCTGCCAGGACCGGGTGGCGTTGTCGGTCAGCGCGATGTCGTGGGGGCCGGCGCCGACGAGGCGTGCGGCCGAGGCGTAGACGCCGTTCATCCGCTCCACGGTCGCCGCGGCCTGCTCGTAGCCGCCGGTCAGGGCTTCTTCACGCAGGTACTCGACGACGGTGTCGGTCACCCGCGCGGGCGGCAGTGACGATCCGGCGTTGTTGAGGTGGACCACTTCCGCGCAGCCCGGGGTCTCGGCGCGAGCGCGGTGCACATCGAAGTCCGTCATGCCTAACTGAATACAGTATGGCTGAAGTGCATGCAATACTGCGCCGATGACGAGGAATCTGCTTCGACGCGATCTCGCGGAGGAGATCACCGCTCGCGTGCTCGACGGCCGGATCGCCGCGGACAGCCGCATCAACGAGGTGCACCTCGCCCGCGAACTGGGTGTCAGCCGGACCCCGTTGCGCGAGGCGCTGATCGGGCTGGCCGATCGCGGCCTGCTCGTCTCCGCGCCGGGCCGCGGCTTCCTCGTGCCGCCGTTCGATCCGGACGAGGCCCGGCAGCTGTACCCGCTCGTCGCGGAGCTGGAATCGCTCGCGTTGCGCTGGAGTTCGCCGCAGGACCTCGCCGTGCTCACCGGCGGCCTGGACCGGATCGCCGCCGAGATGACCGTGGAACTCGGGCGACAGGGCAATCTGTCCACTTTGGATGATCGATGGCACGCGCTGCTCGTCTCGCGCTGCACGAATCCGCATCTGCTGCGCCTGCTCGAGCAGACGAAGCCGCTGCTGAAACGCTATGACGCGCGCTATTTCGGTGGCGTCGAACGCGCCAAGGAGAGTATCGAAGAGCACCACCGGATCACCGAGGCGATCCGCGCCGCCGACCTCGCGACGGCCGCCGGGCTGCTCGTGCGGAACTGGGTGAAAACGTTGGCATATCTGGAAGACTTGGGGTGACACGATGTTCGTGACGGCACATCTGAGCGACAACCATCTCGACGGCGGAGAACGCGCCGACGAACGCACCGCGCGGGTCATGCGGTACCTGGAGAACCTGGCGACACCGGTCGACGCGATCCTGGTGACCGGCGACATCGCCGACCACGGCACACTCGAGGAGTACCGGCGCGCGGCCGAACTGTTCAAGACCGGCACACCGCTCTTCACCTGCCCCGGCAACCACGACAAGCGCGGTCCGTTCCGCGAAGGGCTGCTCGGCCAGGCACCGGACGACGCCCCGGTCAACATGGCGCACACCGTCGGCGACGTCACGTTCGTCATGGCCGACTCGAGCATCCCGGGCAAGCCGGACGGGCGGTTCGACGACGAGACCATGACCTGGCTGGACGGCGTTCTCACCGACGGCGACGGCCCCGCTTTCATCGCCTTCCACCATCCGCCCGTCGCGCTCGGCCTGCCGTTGGTGGACGCGATGCGCCAGTACGGCGAAGACAAGCTGGCCGAGGTGCTCACGCGCCACCCTCGGGTGGTGGCCCTGCTCTGCGGGCACGTCCACACCGCCGCGTCGACGACGTTCGCGGGTGTGCCGCTGCGGTCGGCGCCCTCGGTCGGGTCGAGCATCCTGTTCCCGTGGGAGGAGAACGGCCTCAGGCCCTGGGGTGAAGGCGGGCCGATCGACTACGACCTGCCGCCGTCACTGCTGTTCCACGTGCTGCACGACGACGGCAGGCTG
The DNA here is from genome assembly GCF_000342005.1 of Amycolatopsis decaplanina DSM 44594. Classification (GTDB taxonomy): domain Bacteria; phylum Actinomycetota; class Actinomycetes; order Mycobacteriales; family Pseudonocardiaceae; genus Amycolatopsis; species Amycolatopsis decaplanina. The sequence goes on along the minus strand of NZ_AOHO01000067.1, from coordinate 15,976 downwards.
ACCACGCACCAGCGGGCGGTCCAGGCCTGACAAAGGGGTAAGGGCAAAGGTGGAGCGCGGTAGGCCTTGCGGGGCCGGAGGGGGTCGCGAAAGCCACTTTCGCGACGTCTGATGTCCCGAAAGTGGCTTTCGCCGTACCTCCGGCCAGGTGCCGGTGACTCAGTCAGGCGCCACAATCGCCTTACCCCTCGAACACCGGCAGCGTGATCCGGGACGGGTGCGCGGGGTCGTGGAAGATCTCGAACCGCGCGGGGTTCCCGTCCACGGCGCTGAAAACCGGTTCGCCGGTGCCGTGGTTGCGGGCGAAGCGCGGGAACGCTCCGCCCGCGACCTGCAATCGCAGGCGATGCCCGCGCCGGAACCGGTAGGCCGTCGGGTCGAGCGGGACCTCGGCCGCGACCACACCGTCCACATCGGACTCGAGACTGCCGGGACGCAGGCGGAGGATACCGTCGGTGACATTGCGGGAGACACCGCGACGATCCACATCGCACAGCCGGACGAAGACGTCGCCGTGCCCGATGTCGGTCCGGACGTGCACCAGCGCGGAGATCTCGCCGATGACGTCGAGGTCGCGCTCGAGCACGTCACCGGTGAAGAGCAGGACGTCCCGCCGCTTCTCGACGTCCTTGTTGTCCTGTTGTTTCTGCACACCCGACAGCAGCGGGCCGCCGACGGCCGGCGTCGGATCGGCCGGATCGAAGGTGAACCTGCCCGGCTTCGACTCGACTGGTTCGGCCACGGAAAGCCCGCCGGGGCGCAGGAAGTACGGGGTGGCGCCGGATTCCGGCGGCCAGCTTTCGAAGTCCAGCCAGCGTCCGGAGCCCTGGAGGTACAGGCGCACGGGTGACTGCCTCAGTGGCGCGCGATCGCCGAGGAGATGGGCGGAGAGGAAACCGATCTGGTCGGTCAGCAGGGTTTTCAGGCTGGCGGGCTCGCCGTGCGCCCACGGGCCGATGGTGATCCGCGGTGCCCGTCCGGCCTTGGCGAGTTCCTTGAAGTCGCGCAGCTGGGCGGAGATGAACAGGTCGTACCAGCCGGTCACCATCGTCACCGGGGTCCTCAGTGCGGCGACCTCGGCGCTGTGGTCCGACGGCGCCCAGAAGTCGTCGCCGGGCTCGGCGTGCGCGGAGACGTCCTGCAGGAACCGCACCTGCTTGCCGATGGCCGCGACGTCGGCGCCGGAAACCGGCAGATGTGCCATGGCCCGTCGGGTCTTCTTCGTCTGCCAGGGATTCGGCAGGCCGGCGAACCGGCCCTCCTGACGGCCGATCAGCGCCGACCACGAGACCATGTTGTCGACCGCGAGGACCCCTCCGGGGTAGAAGGTCGAGACGAATTCCGAAGCGGTGACGCCGAGGCACAGCGCCTCGAGCGGCTCGTCGAGGTACGGCGCGATCGCCCACTGCGTGTGGCCGAGGTAGCTCGCGCCCGCCATCGCGACCCGGCCGTCGCACCACGGCTGCTCGCGCAGCCAGGCGACGGTGGCGAGGCCGTCCTCCTTCTCCAGGTGGAACGGCCGGAACTCGCCGCCGGAGCCGAAGGTCCCGCGCGTGCTCTGGAGGACCGTCTGCAATCCGTGCCGCGCGAACGTCTCGCCGAAGATCTTGCCCATCAGGCCCTCGCGGCCGTACGGCGTGCGGATCAGCACCACCGGCCGCGGCCCGTCGCCCGGGACGGCGTAGCGGTCCGCGAGCAGCTTGACCCCGTCGGGCATCGGGACGGGGATCGCCTTGGTCACCGAGGGGGCGGGGCCTTCGGCCGACGGGAGGCCGAGGTACCGGTCGAGAAGTCGGTCGAACACGCTGGCCGCCTTTCGTGCGGTCTCGTGAGTGGTAAGGACGGTTCTAACCGTCCTTACCACTCACGAGGCCCTGGCGCGGGGCGGACCGCCCGGTACCACCCCGCTGGTCTCAGTGAAGCCGGGCGAGCGTCTCTGGCTTCAGCAGCTTCGCCAGTTCCTCGGCGGGCAGAAGCCCCTTTTCGACGACGAGTTCAGCCACCCCGCGCCCGGTCTCGAGCGCCTCCTTGGCGATCTCGGTCGCCGCCGCGTATCCGATGCTCGGGTTCAGCGCGGTCACCAGCCCGATCGAGTTCTCGACGTAGCCCCGCATCACGTCGGCGTTCGCGGTGATCCCGGAAACGCACCGCTCCGCCAGCACCAGGCAGGCCGACCGCAGATGCGTGATGCTCTCCGAAAGCGAGTGCAGGATCAGCGGCTCGAACGCGTTGAGCTGTAACTGCCCTGCCTCGGCCGCCATCGTGACGGCGACGTCGTTGCCGATCACCTCGAAAGCGACCTGGTTGACCACCTCGGGGATCACCGGGTTGATCTTGCCGGGCATGATCGACGACCCGGCCTGCACCGGTGGCAGGTTGATCTCGTTGAGCCCCGCCCGAGGGCCGGACGAGAGCAGCCGCAGATCGTTGCAGCTCTTCGAGAGCTTCACCGCGATCCGCTTGAGCACACCGGAAAGGTGCACGAAGGCGCCGCAGTCCTGCGTCGCCTCGACCAGGTCGGCCGCGGTCTCGACGGGCAGCCCGGTGATCTCTCGCAGGTGCGCGACGGCGGCTTCGGCGTATCCGGGCGCGGCGTTGAGGCCCGTGCCGATCGCTGTCGCCCCGAGGTTGATCTCGTGCAGCAACGCCACCGCCTCGGTGAGCCGCAGCCGGTCTTCGCCGAGCATGACCGCGTAGGTGCCGAATTCCTGCCCCAGCGTCATCGGGACGGCGTCCTGCAACTGGGTCCGGCCCATCTTCAGCAGTTCTTGGAACTCGACGGCCTTGGCGGCGAAAGCCTGCTCCAGCACGATCATCGCCTCGGCCAGTTCGCGCACGGCGATGATCGTCGCGACGTTGACCGCGGTCGGGTACGCGTCATTGGTCGACTGGCCGAGGTTCACGTGCTCATTCGGGTGTACGCGAGCGTAGTCGCCCTTCTCGTGCCCGAGCAGTTCGAGCGCGCGGTTCGCGATCACCTCGTTGGCGTTCATGTTCGTCGAGGTGCCCGCGCCGCCCTGGATGACGTCGACGACGAACTCCTCGTGCAGCGCGCCCTCCCGGATCTCGCGGCACGCCCGGCAAATGGCGTCGGCGACGTCCGGCTCCAGCAGGCCGAGGTCGGCGTTGGCGCGGGCGGCGGCCTCCTTGACCGAGGCGAGCGCCGCGATCAGATGCGGGTACGCGGAGATCGCGGTGCCGGTGATGGGGAAGTTCTCCCTGGCGCGGGCGGTGTGCACACCCCAGTAGGCGTCGGCCGGGACTTCTTTGTCCCCCAGCAGATCGTGTTCCACGCGATGCATCGAAGGCTCCTCAGGCCGCGAGGTGGAGTTCGGCCAGCGCGCCCGTCACACGCAGGCCGTCGGTTCCGGCGAACGGCTTCACTACGTCTTGCTCGACACCGCACAGCGTAAGTGCGGCGGCGAGCACCGGCCGCCGTGCGCGATCGCCGCCGTCGGCGATCTTGATCGCGATCGCCGTGCCGTCCGCCAGCGCGGCTACCTGGACGGCTTCGAAACCGTCCTTGGCGATCAGGCCGGGCACCGCGCGCATGAGCGCGGTGACGTCGCGCCGGGTACCGGCGACCAGTTCCGGATGCTGCCGGATCCCTTCGGCGACGAGGCTTTCCGGTGTCCCCGGCGCCGACGCGGCGATCTTGCCGACCGCGCGGGCGAGCCCGCGCAGCGAGACCGCGAACAGGGGAGCACCACAGCCGTCGACGGCGACCTTCGGGATCCGCTGCCCGGTCAGGTCCTCGACGCATTCCGCGATCGCCCGCTGCAACGGGTGCCCCGGATCCAGGTAGTCCTTTGTGGACCATCCGTGCAGGCGGCAGGTCGCGAGCATCGCCGCGTGCTTGCCGGAACAGTTGTGCGCCACCCTCGAAGCGGCCCGTCCCGAAGCGACCCAGGCGTCGCGCTCGACCGGGTCGAACGGGAGGTCTTCCGGCGTCCGCAGGTCTTCCGCGGTGAGCCCGGCGCCGTCGAGGGTCTTGAGCACCTCGGCCAGGTGGATCTCCTCGCCGGAGTGGCTGGCCGCGCCGACGGCGAACCCGGCGGCGCTCAGGTCGACCCCGAGCCGCGCCATCGCCGTGGCCTGCAGGGGTTTCGCCGCCGAACGCGGATAGAACGCCGCTTCGATGTCACCCGCGGAGAACAGCACCCGGCCGTCGGGGGCGAGCACCACGGCCGAACCGTGGTGCACCCCCTCGACCATTCCGTCGCGGAGGAGGTGCACCAGCGGTTCGTGGGCGGGAACGCGGATCTCGGGGATCACAGCTTCGTCTTTTCGAAGACGTCCATGTTGATCCGCTTGCGCACCCCGAACCAGCCCGCCACCAGCGCGAGCCCGATGATCGGCAGGCAGTACAGGGTGATCCGGCCGGTCTCGTCGAAGCCCATCAGCACCACGACCGCGGCGAGGAAGATCAGCGTCGCGATCTCGGTGTAGGGCGAGAACGGCAGGCGGTACGACGGGCGCTCGACCTCGCCGCGGTTGGCCTTGCGCACGAACAGCAGATGGGACAGCACGATGATCGCCCAGGTGCCGAGGATGCCGACGGCGGCGAAGTTCAGCACGATTTCGAAGGCCTGGCTCGGCACGACGGCGTTCAGGCCGACCCCGACCACGCAGACCGCGGAGGTGAGCAGGATGCCGCCGTAGGGCACGTGGTTCTTGTTCATCACGCCGGTGAACTTCGGCGCGGATCCGGCCAGCGACATCGACCGCAGGATGCGGCCGGTGGAGTAGAGGCCCGAGTTCAGGCTGGACAGCGCCGCCGTCAGCACCACCAGGTTCATCACGTTGCCCGCCTGCGGCACGCCGATGTGCGAGAGCACGGTGACGAACGGGCTCTCCTGCTTCGAGTAGGCGTCCCACGGCATCAGCATCGTCAGCAGGATCACCGAGCCGACGTAGAAGATCCCGATCCGCCACATGATCGAGTTGATCGCCTTCGGCATGATCTTGCGGGGGTTCTCCGTCTCACCGGCGGCGACGCCGACCAGTTCGACCGAGGCGTAGGCGAACACGACGCCCTGGACGATCAGCACCATCGGCAGCACACCCGCCGGGAAGATCCCGCCGTGATCGGAGATCAGCGAGAAGCCCGGCGTGTTGCCGTCGATCGGCTGCTGCGTGACCAGCAGGAAGATCCCGATCCCCATGAAGGTCACCAGCGCGGCGACCTTGATGATGGCGAACCAGAACTCCATCTCGCCGAACAGTTTCACCGAAACCATGTTCAGCGCCAGCACCACCGCGAGCGCGACGAGCGCCAGCACCCATTGCGGGATCGGTGTGAAGAACGACCAGAAATGCGCGTAGAGCGCGATCGCGGTGATGTCCGCGATACCGGTCGTCGACCAGTTCAGGAAGTGCATCCAGCCCGCGACGAAAGCGCCCTTCTCACCCATGAATTCCCGGGCGTAGGAGACGAAGGCGCCGGAGGAGGGGCGGTACAGGATGAGCTCGCCGAGCGAGCGCACCACGAAGAACGCGAAAAGGCCGCAGACCGCGTACACGATCGCCAGGGCCGGGCCCGCCTGCGCGAGCCTGCCGCCCGCGCCGAGGAACAGGCCGGTTCCGATGGCGCCGCCGATCGCGATCATGTTGACGTGGCGGGGCTTCAGCGCCTTGTCGTAGCCGGCGTCACCGGCGTCGGCGGGCACCGGCGCGGATTTGCCGTCCGCGCTGAGGGTCTGTTCGGTCACGATGTCAGTCGTCCTTGTTCTGGTGCGTCGTGTGGCTCGGCCGCACGATGGTGGTGAGCGCGTTCTCGACGTGTTCGAGATGGGAGGTCATCGCCGCGACGGCGTCGGCTTCGGAGCCGGCGGCGATGGCGGTGACGATCTCACGGTGCTCGGTGTTCGAGCGGGTCCGACGGTCCCCCAATTGGTTGAGAAAGGACGACTGGCGGGCCAGCGCGTCCCGGATCTCTTCGATGACCTTGCCGAACACCGGGTTGCCCGAGGCCTGGGCGATGGTGATGTGGAACAGCGAGTCCAGCGCCACCCACGCGGTGTTGTCGGTTTCGAGGTCCATTCGCTCGACGAGGTGGCCGAGCAGGTCCAGGTCGTCGGTGCTGCGGCGCACGGCCGCGTACCCGGCGACGGGGATCTCGACATGCCGCCGGACTTCGAACAGGTCGCGGGCCGAGTAGGTCCCGAAGGTGGGGTTCTCGACCGGCCCGGTGGCGGTCACGAAAGTCCCTTTGCCCGTTTTGGACACGGTGAGCCCGAGCGCCTGCAGCCCCCGTAGTGCTTCGCGGACGACCGAACGGCTGACCTCGAACTCCTTGCCGAGCGCGGATTCCGACGGCAGCTTCTGGCCGACGGGGTAATCGCCGCGCTCGATGGCGCCGCGGAGGTGGGCCAGAACGGCCTCCATCGCGCTGACGCGTCTTGGACCACCGTGTCCGGCTGTCTGGCTGTCAGACAGGTTCATGAGACGGAATCGTGCGGTCGGCCCAACGCTTTGTCAAGCGTTCAGCCGAGCGCCTCGATCCAGCCTGCGAGGTCCGTGTCGATGGGGTATTCCCCGGAGAATTGAAACCCGTGCTGGGCACCTTCGTAGGCGCGGAGTTCCGTGGTGACACCGGATCCCCGTGCGGAAGTGGCGAGTGTCACAACGTCGTCGTGCAGGACTTCGGCTGTGCCCACCGCGAGCCACAGCGGCGGGGAACCGGTGAAGTCGCCCTGGGAAGGCGACGCAGGTCCGGCCTCGCCTCCGCCGAGGTACGCCTCCACCGATCGCCGGAGCGCGTCGCGGCTGACGATGTCGGCGCCGTCGTTGGTGACGAACGAACCACCCGGAAGGGTCAAGTCCGCGATCGGGGAGATCGCGGCGACCCCTGCCGGGAGGGGCTCGCCGGTGATGAGGAGTCTCAAGAGCGCCGAGAGCACTATCGTCCCGCCCGCGGACTCGCCCAAGAGCACGACCGGCCCCTCGATCGAGCGGTAGACGTCGAGGACGTCGTCGACCTGCGCCGGATAGCGGTGCTCCGGGGCCAGCCGGTACTCCACGGTGACGACCTGGAGCTTCGTCGCCCGCTGCAACGCGTCGTCGCGCAGCCGCCCGATTTCCGGATCGTACGAGGTGAAGCCGCCTCCGTGGGCGTAGACGATCGTGAACGTCATACGCGGTTGAGCGCGATCACCGGGAACGGCCGCGTGGTCTTCGACTGGTGCTCGGCCAGCCGCGGGAACGCCTTCGCCTGCTTCGCGAACAGACGGTCCCGAGCCGCTCCAGTGACCTCGACCGCGTGAGCGGTGAAGGCCTCTCCATCCGCCTCGACGTCGACGGATGGCTTCGCGACCAGGTTGCGGTACCAGTCCGGATGCGCGGGAGCGCCACCGTTGGCGGCGAAGACGATATAGCGGTCGTCGTCGGCAAGGAACAGCATCGGCGTGACGTGCCGTCGTCCGGTGCGAGCGCCGGTGGTGGTGAGCAGCAACGTCGGGAGACCGTCGCCGTGGCGGCCGTTCGCGCGGAACTCCGCGATCACGCGCTCGTTCATGGCCTGCAGGTCGATCATCAATTCTCCGGGCGGTTCGGTGACCTTGGCGGCTGGTCAGTCTGCACATCCGCGCCCAGGTCGGCAAGCATTTTCGGATCATGGCTGCTCACGACGGCACCGAAACTGTCGGTGCCGGTCCGATACTGGAGTGGTGAGCCCCGTCAGCCGCGGCCGCAAGCCCGCCAAACGACCGAAGAGCCCGCGCTCCCACCGGCCACGTCCGCCACTGGACGTGGCCGGGGTGGAGCGCTGGCCGAAGCTGCTCCACGGGCCGATCGAGCTTTCGGACTGTGTCGTCCAAGGTCAGGTGGATCAGGACCTGGTGGTCCTGGCCGCCACGCTGACCGCCGGCAAACGCTCGGTGGGTGTCGAGGTGGTGGTCAACGATCGCGAGGTCGACTTGATCGAACTCCACCCCGTTCCCGAGGATGCCCTCGCGGTTCTTCGCGGCGGCTTCGAGGTGACCGAGGCACCGCTGACACCGGAAGAGTTCCGGAATCAGGTCGATGCCGCGCTGATCGCCAAGGCGGACCGCGACGCCTGGCTTCGGGAGAGGGTCCCCAGGCTCTTGGAGCTCGGGGACAGGCCGGAGCCCGATCTGCCCGAGCGTGCGGTCCAGCTGCGCCGGTGGCTCGGTCTTCCCGCCTACGAACCGCTGCCCCGCATACCGTCGGCCGATCCGCTGCCGCTCGTCCTGCCCGCGCCCCCGCCGGCCACCGGAGTCCGATTGGCGGTCGCCTTGTCCGAGCTGGACGACGCGATCTGGCGACGGCTCGAAGTCCGCTCCGACGTCACCCTCGACGGACTGCACCGGATCCTCGCGGCCGCTTTCGACCGCGACGAGCGGCGGCATCACCGGTTCGAGACCGCGTACGGCGGCTTCAGCGCCGATGCCCAGAGCTGTGAGGGCGACCGTCTGGACGACGAGGTGACCCTCGGCCAGGTCGTCACCTCGCCCGGCCACCGGCTCGTCTACGAGTCGGAGAGCTGGAGGCACTGGATCCGCGTCGAGCGGCTGGCCGCCCTTCCCGAAGCACCGAGCTGCCTCGACGGGGAGCGCGCCGCGCCTCCGGCGGAATGCGAAGACCCGAGCAGCTACGAGATGTTGCTGGAGGCACTGCGCGATCCGGACGGCGAAGAGAACGAGGCGCTGCTCGAAGAGCTCGGCGGCCACGGGTTCGATCCGGAGTGGTTCGACAAGGAGGTGGTCGACGAGCGCCTGGCCCGGCTGAACCGACCCCCCGTTCGGGGGTAACCGGGGCCATCGCGAACCCGCGCCGCGCGCCTGGTTGTTCCCGGCGGATCGCGGGTGGAGACTTCCCTACGTCTGGGTGTCAGCCCCCTCGGGCGCCGAGATCCTCCGGCGCATAAGGTGGGAGGACCGGCCCGCGTCAAGCAGCCAGGGATCCGTCTGCCTAGGGGAGGTTTTCGCTGGTGTCGAACGATTCCTTCGTCCACCTGCATGTGCACACCGAGTACTCGATGCTCGACGGTGCGGCGAAGATCGCCCCCTTGTTCAAGGAGGCGGCGCGCCTGGGCATGCCCGCGGTCGGGATGACCGACCACGGCAACATGTACGGCGCGGACGAGTTCTACCAGCAGGCGGTCAAACACGACCTCAAGCCGATCATCGGCATCGAGGCCTACGTCGCGCCGGAGAGCCGGTTCCACAAGAAGCCGGTCTTCTGGGGGCAGTCGAACCAGCGCGGCGCCGACGAGTTCGGTGAGGGCGGTGACGTCTCCGGTGGTGGTGCCTACACCCACATGACGATGCTCGCCGAGAACTCCACCGGCCTGCGCAACCTGTTCAAGCTCTCCTCGCTCGCGAGCATGCAGGGGTACTACCGCAAGCCCCGGATGGACCGCGAGCTGATCGCGGAGAACCACCACGGCATCATCGCGACCACCGGTTGCCCGTCGGGCGAGGTCCAGACGCGGCTGCGGCTGGGGCAGCGCACCGAGGCGATCCAGGCCGCATCGGACTACAAGGACATCTTCGGCGCCGACAACTTCTTCCTCGAACTGATGGACCACGGGCTGCCGATCGAGCGGTCGGTCCGTGAGGGCCTGCTCGAGATCGGCAAACTGCTCGACCTCCGGCCACTGGCCACCAACGACTCGCACTACGTCACCAAGGACCAGGCCGACACCCACTCCGCGCTGCTGTGCGTGCAGGCGGGCAAGACGCTGAACGACCCGAACCGGTTCAAGTTCGACGGTGACGGCTACTACCTGAAGTCGGCCGCCGACATGCGGGAGTACTGGGACAAGGAGGTCCCCGGCGCCGCCGACTCGACGCTGCTGATCGCCGAGCGCGTCGAGTCCTACAAGGACGTGTACACGCACAAGGACCGGCTGCCGTTCTTCGAGGTTCCCGACGGCTACGACCAGGGCACCTGGCTGCGGGAAGAGGTCGCGCGCGGCCTCAAGTGGCGGTATCCGGACGGCGTCCCGGACCCGTACTACAACGAGCGCATCGAGATCGAGCTCGACGTCATCATCGGGAAGGGCTTCCCCGCCTACTTCCTCATCGTCGCCGACCTCATCAACTACGCCCGTAAGGTCGGCATCCGCGTCGGCCCCGGCCGTGGTTCCGCCGCCGGTTCGCTGGTCGCTTACGTCCTCGGTATCACGAACCTGGACCCGATCCCGCAGAAGCTGCTGTTCGAGCGGTTCCTGAACCCCGAGCGCGTCTCGATGCCCGATATCGACATCGACTTCGACGACCGCCGTCGCGGCGAGATGATCCGCTACGCCACCGAGAAGTACGGCGTCGACAAGGTCGCGCAGGTCATCACCTTCGGCACCATCAAGACCAAGGCGGCCATCAAGGACTCCGCCCGTGTCCACTTCGGCCAGCCGGGGTACGCGATCGCGGACCGGATTTCGAAGGCGCTCCCGCCGCCGATCATGGCGAAGGACATCCCGCTCTCGGGCATCGTCGATTCGAAGCACGAGCGCTACGGCGAAGCGGCCGAGGTCCGCGCGCTCGTCGAGACCGACGAAGAGTGCAAGACGATCTTCGAGACCGCCCGTGGTCTCGAGGGGCTGATCCGCAACGCCGGCGTCCACGCCTGCGCGGTCATCATGTCCTGCGACCCGCTGACCGACGCCATCCCGCTGTGGCAGCGCGACGACGGTTCGATCATCACCGGCTGGGACTATCCGTCGTGCGAGGCCATCGGCCTGCTGAAGATGGACTTCCTCGGCCTGCGGAACCTCACGGTCATCGGTGACGCGATCGACAACATCAAGACCAACCGCGGGATCGACATCGACCTCGACACCCTCGGCGTCGAAGATCCGGAGACGTACAAGCTGCTCTCCCGCGGTGACACGCTCGGCGTGTTCCAGCTGGACGGCGGGCCCATGCGTGACCTGCTCCGCCGGATGCAGCCGACGGTGTTCGACGACATCGTGGCGGTGGGTGCGCTGTACCGCCCCGGACCGATGGGCATGAACGCGCACAACGACTATGCCGACCGCAAGAACGCGCGGCAAAAGGTCAAACCGATCCATCCCGAGCTCGAAGAGCCCCTGAAGGAGATCCTGGCCGACACCTACGGCCTGATCGTCTATCAGGAGCAGATCATGCACATCGGCCAGAAGGTGGCCGGCTACTCGATGGGCCGCGCGGACGTGCTCCGCCGCGCCATGGGTAAGAAGAAGGCGGAAGTCCTCGAGAAGGAGTTCGTCGGCTTCGAAGAGGGGATGAAGTCGAGCGAGCTGATTCCCGGCGGCTTCTCCTCCGAGGCGATCAAAGCGCTCTGGGACACGATCCTCCCGTTCGCCGGCTACGCGTTCAACAAGAGTCACGCGGCCGCGTACGGCCTGATCTCGTACTGGACCGCGTACCTCAAGGCGAACTTCACTCCGGAGTACATGGCCGCCCTGCTCACCTCGGTCGGTGACAACAAGGACAAGTCCGCGGTCTACCTCTCGGAGTGCCGCCGCCTCGGGATCAAGGTCCTCCCGCCGGACGTCAACGAGTCGGCGCTGAGGTTCGCGGCCGTCGGGGAGGACATCCGCTTCGGCATGGGTGCCGTCCGCAACGTCGGCGCGAACGTCGTCGAGTCGATCATCAAGACCCGCGAGGAGAAGGGGAAGTACTCCTCCTTCACCGATTTCCTCGACAAATCCGAGCTGGTGGCCTGCAACAAGCGGGTCATCGAATCGTTGATCAAGGCGGGCGGATTCGACTCGCTCGGCAACACGCGGCTCTCGATGATCCAGGTGCACGAGGACGCGGTCGAGGCCGTGGTCCCGCTCAAGCGCCAGGAGGCGATGGGTCAGTTCGACCTCTTCGGCTTCGGTGGGGACGACGACTCGGAAGCCACGGTGTCCTCTTCGCCGCTCGCGCATCTGAAGTTCGGGGAAGAGGAGTATCCGCGCAAGCAACTCCTGGCCTACGAACGGGAGATGCTCGGCCTCTACGTCTCGGCGCATCCGCTGGACGGCGCCGAACGCATCCTGCGCAAACACGCGCCGCGGCCGATCGCCGCGATCCTCGCCGACCCGCCGAAGGAAGGCGAACTGGTCGTCTCCGGGCTGATCACCTCGCTGGAACGCCGGGTCAACAAGAAGGGCGAGCCCTGGGCGATCTGCACCATCGAGGACATGGACGCCTCGCTCGAGGTGCTGTACTTCCCGAAGTCCTACGCGATGTTCTCCGCCGACCTCATCGAGGACAACGCGGTCCTGGTCAAGGGCCGGGTGAACTGGCGCGAGGACAAGATGTCCATCTTCGGTGGCGGTCTCGTGCCGCTCGACCTGTCCGAGGTCGGCAACGGCGACGACGACCTGCCGCTGGTCCTGCTGGCCGCGGCGGAGAAGATCGACCAGTCGGTGGTCAGCGAACTGAAGCAGACCCTGCTGGCGCACAAGGGCGAGACCCCGGTGCACCTCAAGCTGGTCGGCAAGAACCAGACGGTCTTCGCGCTCTACGACTATCCGGTCAAGGTGACGTCGATGCTGATCGGTGAGCTCAAGGGCATCCCCGGGATCGCCGCCAGCACCTGATGAGCGCGTACGAACCCGATCCCCGGCGCTGGAAGGCGCTCGCCGTCTCCCTCGCCGCCGGGTTCATGGGCCTGCTCGACGTCAGCATCGTCAACACGGCACTGCCCTCGATCCAGAAGGACCTCGGCGCGTCGAGCGGCGCGATCCAGTGGGTGGTGTCGGGTTACGCGCTGGCCTTCGGGCTGGTGCTGGTGTCCGGCGGCAGGCTCGGTGACGCGCTCGGCCGCCGCCGCATGTTCCTGTTCGCGCTCGCCGCGTTCGTGCTGACCAGCGCGTTCGCCGGCGCGGCGCCGAACGAGACGATGCTGATCATCGCGCGGCTCCTGCAAGGTTTCGCCTCGGGCATGATGACGCCGCAGAACAGCGGGATGATCCAGGACCTGTTCCGCGGCGCGGAACGCGGCCGCGCGTTCGGCATGTTCGGCGCCACCGTCGGGATCTCGACCGCGGTCGGTCCGGTGCTCGGCGGTGTGATCCTCGCCGTCTTCGGTGACCCGGAAGGCTGGCGGTGGGTCTTCTACGTGAACGTGCCCATCGGGATCCTGGCGTTCGCGCTGGCCTTGAGATGGCTGCCGAAAGCGGAGGCACCGGCGAGAAGCCTCCGGGGTGAGATCGACTTCGTCGGCATCATGCTGCTGGGTGTAGCCGTACTCGGCGTCCTGCTCCCGCTGATCGAATCCGAACAGGGCGGGCTCGGCAGCCTGTGGTGGCTGTTCCTCGTCGCGGTGGTCTTCGGTTTCGCGTTCGTGCGCTGGGAACGTTCGATGGTGCGGCGCGGCCGTCCGCCACTGCTGGACACCCGGCTGTTCACCGGAACCCCGGGGTACGCGACGGGTGCCGCCGTCGGCGCGCTGTACTTCAGCGGGTTCACCGGCATGTGGCTGGTCTTCGCCATCTACTTCCAGCAAGGCCTCGGCTACACGCCACTGCAATCCGGACTCGCCGTCACCTCCTTCGCCCTCGGCTCGGCCGTGTCGGCGGCGATCGCGGGACGGCTGGTGCCGAAGTGGGGCCGCAAGCTCACCGTCACCGGGCTGGTCATGGTGATCACCGGGATGGTCACGGTCGCCGTCCTCGCCGGTCAGGACCCCGGCGCCGCGGCGGGCTGGTGGTTCGCGCCGCCGTTGCTCGTCGCCGGCGTCGGTGGCGGCATGGTCATCTCACCCAACACCACGCTCACCCTGGAATGCGTCCCGACGTCGATGGCCGGGGTGGCCGGGGGAGCGCTACAGACCGGGCAACGGATCGGTACCGCGATCGGCACGGTCGTGCTGGCCTCGGTCTTCCACGCGGTACTCGACGCGAACGGCGGTTATCCGTCGGCACTGACCGCGGCGATGCTGTGCGCCGCCGCGTTGACGAGCTCGGCGCTCTTACTCGCCGTGATCGAACTTCGCGCGCGCCGGAAACGGCGATCGCTCACTGAGCGGGAGAAAGCCGACCAGACTGCCGCCGCCAGTCAACGCGACTGAGTCTTCCGGACGCGCCGACGACTACGTTCGGCAAGACCGGATGCTCCATCCGAGTGACTGAGGTCGTCAGCCTCTGGTGCTACTCAGAGCAACCGGGTACACCTAACGGAGCCTTCACCGCTGTGACTTGGCTACCGACAGTGGTATTTCTGTCGATCGATCGGGGATGGATCGATCGGCCGGAGCGATCGTGGAGAGTCCGGAGTTCTCAGGAATGGACACCTACGGTCACGAGCCGGTGGACAGCCGTCGGCGTCCGCGGGGGACCGTTCGGCGGCGGCCGGCTCATCACCACTGGCGAGCCGAGTCCCGGTGAGGCATTCGCGCGGGTGGGTCCGCGCGGGGTCGCCTGGGGAGGTGCACCCGGCCCGGGCCCACCTGCCGCGCGTCTCTCCGAGTGTGTGAACCGCTTCCGGCTGCGAAGATCTCCGCAGACCGAGATCGCGGGGAGTACTGATGACGGAGAGTTCCGAGCGGCGGAATCGGCTGCGGGTCTGGTACCGGCCGATGACGATGCGCGATTCCGGTGAAGGGCATCGGGTCGCGACCCCGTTGGAGCTGTTGTTCGACCTGTGTTTCGTGGTCGCCGTCGCGCAGGCCGCAGCCGGGCTGCATCACGCGATCGCCGAGAACCACATCGGGCACGGCGTGCTCAGCTTCGGGATGGTGTTCTTCGCGATCTGGTGGGGCTGGCTGAACTTCAGCTGGTTCGCGTCGTCGTTCGACACCGACGACGTCCCGTACCGGCTGGTGACGCTGGTGCAGATCGCCGGCGGGCTGACCGTCGCCGCCGGCGTCTCGTCCGCCTTCGACGGAGACTTCGGGATCGTGGTGGCGGGCTACGTCCTCATGCGGCTGGCGATGGTCGTGCAGTGGCTGCGCGCCGCACGGACCGACCCGGAATGCCGGCCGGCCGCGCTGCGATACGCCATCGGCATCACGATCGTCCAGATCCTGTGGGTCGTCCGTCTCGGTCTGCCGGAATCGCTGGCGCTGCCGTCGTTCTTCCTGCTCCTGGTGGCGGAACTCGCGGTCCCGGTGATCGCCGAACGCAAGCGCTGGACGGGCTGGCACCCGCACCACATCGCCGAGCGTTACGGCCTGTTCACGATCATCGTGCTGGGTGAATCCATCCTCGGCGCGACCACCGCGGTCAAGGAAGGGCTGGAAGAAGGCGAGCACACCGGCAGCCTGATCTCACTCGCCGCCGCGGGGCTCGTGCTGGTCTTCTCGTTGTGGTGGCTGTACTTCGACCAGCCGGGTCACGTCCGGCTCGAGAAGGCGAAGAACCTGTTCACCGTCGCGAGCTGGGGTTATGGGCACTACCTGATCTTCGCTTCGGCGGCCGCGCTCGGCGCCGGCCTCGAAGTCGCGGTCGACTACGACACCCACACGGGACACGTCGCCTCCTTGCCCGCCGCCATGGCGACGACCGTGCCCGTCGCGATCTACCTGGTGAGCGTCTGGCTCATGCACATCGGGCCCACCAACGAATGCCGTCCGATCGCGATCGGCTTCCCGGTGACCGCGGTGCTCGTGCTCGCCGCGTCGTTCACGCCGGCGCCCATCCACGTCACCGCCGGGCTCGCCGCCGCCCTCGTCGTGCTGACGGTGGTCGCGACCCATGGAGAGCCGGTTCCGGGGGAGCGGGCGGCCGAGAGCTCGATCGACGCAGGTCAGAGCGTCGGCGCGAAAAAAGGGACCCCCCTGTAAACGCCGGTTTCGGGCCGTGTAATGTTCTCTTCGTCGCCAGGGAAACCGAGCGGCCGCCGGGAACACGAACCAAGCTCCCACCGGATGGTGGTAGAGTGGGTGGTCCCGAACCGGAGAGGTAACTCTACCCCCGCTGAAACGGCAGTTTCGAGCAGGTGCTAGGGTGTGCTCCGGACAAAGCCAAGAAATAACTGCTTCGGATAAGGCCGCTTGATTGTGGTGCGATTCGGGGTGTGTTGCTTGAGAACTCAACAGT
>NZ_AOHO01000066.1 GCF_000342005.1 Amycolatopsis decaplanina DSM 44594 | reverse complement strand
CAGTGGCTTTCCGGGCCAGACCCTGCAAGGTCTCCGTCCACACACATCATCATCACTGTGGCTTTCGCGACACCACGGAGTTGTAGACACCGCAGAGTTGTCCACAGTGGGACTGGTGTGGCGAGTTGTCCACAGGTCGGGCGAATGGTGCTGGCGACCGAGGGCTGAAGGGGCCGACGATCGTGGGGTGAAACCTGGAGACTGGGTCCGAGACCCCGAAGGGCTCTATCAACACAGCCGTGGTGGCGTGATCACCGTCGCGCGGCTCGGGGGACTCGGTGTTCCGTCGAGGACCTGTTATCGCCGGTGTCGTCCGGGAAAGCGGTGGCGCCGACTGCTGCCGGGAGTCTTGATGCTGAACTCCGGCGAGCCGAGCCGCCGCCAACTGGTTGATGCAGCCCTCCTGTACGCCGGGCCGGACGCGGTAGTGACGGGAGCGACCTCGTGCCGCCGGCAGGGATTGAAAATGCTGCCGAACGGTGCCTTTCGGGTTCACCTTCTGGTTCCCCTCGAGCACAAGGTCGGCAGTTCCGGGCACGTGATCATCGAACGGACGATCCGGCTGCCGCAGGCGGTGGTGTCCAGCGGGGTGCCGCTGGCACCTCTGGTCAGGTCGGTCCTCGACGAGTGTCGTCGGCTCGGTTCGCGGCAAGAGATTTCCGCTCTGCTGGCCGAGGCTGTGCAGCGGGGTGTGAGCATTCCGGAGCTGTTCGCCGAACTCGACGCCGGGAGCAGCCGTGGCACCGCGATCCCGCGCGAGGCGTTGCACCGGATCGCCGACGGCCCGCTCGGCCGCGGAGGTCGACGCGATGAGGGTCTGGCGGATGAGCGGTTTGCCGGAGCCCTTGTGGAATCACGAGCTACGAGACGAAAACGGCGAGTACATCGCGACTTCCGATGGCTACTTCGTACCGGCAGGCCTGGCCTGGGAGATCGATTCGTACGACTTCCACTTCGGCAAGCAGCAGTACGCGGCGACGGTGGCGAGAAACGCCAGGTATGCAGCCGCCGGTATCGCGGTCCTCCAGACCTTGCCCAGCCGCTTGCGAACGGAACCGAAGCGGGTGGCCGCCGAACTCGTAGCCGCGCACCGTGCCGCCGAGGCGCGTATGCGTCGGGTGGCCTGACCAGCGGGCGGCCGCGCTTCGGTGTCGCGAAAGCCACTTTCGGGACATCAGGTGTCGCGAAAGTGGCTTTCGCGACACCGGCAACGCTGGGGCAGCGAGGGCGCTGGGGGTAGCGGGGATCAGGCCTGGTCGCGGTATCGCGCGAGGTATCGCTCGGTCACCTCGGCTTCCGCGACCGCGGCGGCCTCCGCGCGGGTCCGGCGGCCGATGCCCGGCGGGAATCCGTTCTTGGCGAGCCGGTGCTCGATGCTCTCCTCCATGTAGGCCATCGAGTAGAAGTACGCCACGAGCGCGGCCATCAGCACGATCGCCAGCCGCAGGGGGAGCGGGCCGGGCAGGAGCAGCCATACCGCGCAGAGCGGGGCGATCATCACCGTGCTGCGGGCGACGTGCCGCCAGCGCCAGCTCCCGGTGGTCGCGTCGTGGAGGATCCAGTCGTGGTAGCGCTCGGACAGCCTGCCGCCGAGTGAGTACCACAGCCAGCGGAACACGTCCGGGCGCTTGCGGGGCATCAGGCGACTCCTTCCTTCGATGTCCCGTCACAGTACACTAATGATTAGTACACTAAACATTAGTGTCACGCATGCCACGGCTAGGATCGGCGGCATGAGTTCGGAGGGGCGAGAGATGAAGTCGATCGATCTGGGCGAGGATCCGCTCGCGCTGGAGCGTCAGGTGTGTTTCGCGTTGTCGGTCGCGTCGCGCAGCGTCATCGCCATCTACCGCCCGCTCCTGGAACCCCATGGGCTCACCCATCCGCAGTACCTGGTCATGCTGGCGCTGTGGGAGCAGGGCCCGCAGGCGGTCAAGGATCTGAGCACCGCCCTGCGTGCCGAGCCCGCGACGCTGTCACCGCTGCTCAAGCGGCTGGAAACGATCGGTTACGTCACTCGCAGGCGCAGCTCCGAGGACGAGCGGCTGCTGACGGTCGAACTGACGGAATCCGGTCGCGCGCTGCGCGCGGAGGCGGAAAAGATCCCATACCGCGTCGTGGAGAAGCTCGGCATGGAGGTCTCCGAGCTGGAGGCGCTGCACAAGGCATTGACCCGCGTCATCGAAGCCACGGCTTGAGCGAACCGAAACCGGGGTGTGACGAAATGAGGGTGTGAAGCCGCGCCAGGGTGGGTAATTCCCGTCACGCCAACCCAAAGTGACAGGAAGATGAGGGACTGTGACCACCTCGACCCCCGCGCCCACGGAAGCAGGTCTGGAGCTCATGACCAGGCTGAACGCCTACCTGGAGGACGTGGCCGCGGCACTGGGGATACGGATGGATTCGTGCACGGCCGACCTCACCGGCCCGGTCACCGCCATGATGAGGCTGAACTGGCGTCTTCCCGGCTTCCCCGAGCGCGATGTCGACCTGATGTGGCACGAGGAGCATGGCTGGTCGGCCGCCGTGGCGACCCATTCGGACGACGACCACCACGTCGTCGTCGCCTACCTCGGCGGCCGGACGGTGGCGTCGCACCCGCGGCTGGTGGCCCGCTTCGCCGATACCCTCCGCACCGGCGACCACCAGGACTGCTGGCCCGGTCCCCCGGCGTTGCGCACCGCCACCGGACCTTCCTCACTCGCCAAGGAACTCGCTGCCTGGGCCTGATCACCCGGCGGGGCGACGTCGAGCGCGATCGGGATTTCCCTGCCGATCAGGAACTTCGGTGCGCGGAGATCGATCGGCCGCCCGCCTCAACGCGCTGAGCGACCGCCGGATCGCCGAGAAGCCGGTGCCTTCCGAACGTACGGTGGAAAGCCACGTCCGGAACATCCTGGCGGAACTGGGCCTGGCGAACCGGACCGAGGTCGTCGCGTGGGCGAGAAGGGAAGGCCTCAGGGACTGACGGTCAGCTTGCCGAGGATGCGCGCGACGACGGCGTCGAGGTTGTCTTCGAGGAAGAAGTGACCGCCCTCGAACACCTCCATCTCGAAGGAGCCGGCGGTGTGCTCGCGCCAGTTTTCGACGTCCGGCAAGTTCAGGACCGGGTCCGCGTTCCCGGCGAGTGCCACGACCGGGCAGCTCACGTCGGGGCCGGGCCGGTAGCGATAGGTCTCGACGGCCTTGTAGTCGCCGGGCAGCGCGGGCAACGCGAGCGCGCGGATGTCCGGGTCGTCGAAGATCGTGGGGTCCGTGCCACCGAGACGGCTGACCTCCTTGAGGAAGGTGTCGTCGTCGGCGAGGTGGTGCGACTTCTCCTTCTGCACGTCCGGACCGCGGCGGGCCGAGACGAACAGCGCCGCCGGAACGAGGCCCCGCGCTTCGAGCCGCCGGGCGACCTCGAAGGCGACGATGGCGCCCATGCTGTGCCCGAAGAGGGCGAAGGGTTTCGGGAGCGCGGCGGCGACGTCCACCAGTTGCTCGGAAAGGACGTGCAGGTCGTCGATGACCGGCTCGCCCATGCGGTCCTGCCGTCCCGGGTACTGAGCGGTGTACACCTCGACGGTGGATGAGAGAGCCGCCGAAAGCGAGCGGTACGCGCTCGCCGATCCGCCGGCGTGCGGGAAGGCGAGGAGCCGCATCCCGGCCGACGGCGCCGGATGGAAGCATCGTGTCCAGCCGCGTAGAGCCTGCCCTGCCATCGAAAATCCCCCAATCCGCGCGGGAAAGGCCCGCACGACACTGGAATGTACGGGGGATTCGCGGGGCGAGTCCATGCTTGTGCGGGCTTGTTCACGCCGGGGCCGGGTGGGAACACTGGACGCCGGCCCGCGTCCACGGGCCGGCGGAAGGGAGCGAGTGTGGCGGAGGACCTGAAGATCAGGATCGGTGCCGGGCTGGGAACCGGGACGGCGCCAGGGGAGTTCGGCGCCGCGGTCGATCTGCTGGAGCGGGCAGGCGTCGATTCGCTCTGGCTGCCCGAGGCGGTGTACTCGCCCAGGATCGATCCGGTCGTCGGGCTGACGCACGCGCTCGCCCGCACCACGAAACTGAAGGTCGGCACCGGCGTGATGGTGCTGCCCGGCCGTGACCCGGTCCTGGTCGCCAAACAGCTCGCCTCACTCGCCGCGCTCGCACCGAAACGGGTCCTGCCGGTCTTCGGTTTGAAGCCCGCGCGTGACGCGGAACTGCCTTTGTTCCCGGTGCCGCAGGGCCGCCGCGCCGCGGTGTTCGACGAGTCGTTGCGGCTGATCAGGGCCTTGCTGGAGCAGGAAGAGGTGACCTTCGAGGGCGAGTTCTTCCGCGTCGAGGGCACGGGTCTCGGCATGAGCCCGGTCAAACGGCTCGACCTCTGGCTCGGCGGGAAGGCACCTGGCGCGCTACGGCGGGTCGGCAGGCTCGCGGACGGCTGGCTGGCCAGTTTCCTCACACCGGAGGAGGCGCGTGCCGGCCGCGAGGCGATCCAGGAGGCCGCAGCCGAGGCGGACCGAGAGGTCGAGGCCGACCATTTCGGCATCAGCCTCCTCGTGGCGGAGGACGGGATCCCGGACGCGCTCGCGGCTTCGGTCGCGGCACGGTCCGGCGCGGACCCGTCCCGGCTGGTCGCGGGCAGTTGGAGCGCAGCCCGCGACCTGGTCGCCGAGTACATCGACGCCGGACTGAGCAAGTTCGTCCTGTACCCGGCCGGGCCGGAGCCGATCGAGCGATTCGTCGGGAACTTCGTCGAGCACGCCGTCCCGCTGCAGAACTGAGTGGGTCACGGGGTCGTGCTCGCCGGTTAGGGCGTGTTTCATAAGCCAAGTTCGCGGTCTTCGCGCCCAGGCGGTCCCTGGCGGCACGGCGGGATGCGCCCGAGTACGACCCGGTACGAGGGCGATCCCGCCGCACCGCCAGGAACCACCTGGATCACGAAGCCCATCGAACAGGCTTATGAAACACGCCCTAGTCGAACTTAAGCTCTTCGGTCCGCCGAGGCATCAGCAGCAGCGCGCCGACGCTGAGCACGGCGACCACCAGCATCGCCAGGAAGACATGGTGCGTGGCGTCCGCGAGGGCGTCACGCACGAACGTCGTCGTCGGGGTGTCCGGGCCGTCGCCCTCCAGGACGACGCTGGTCGCGTCGACGCCGGACGGCAGACCGGTGACGCCGTCGGGCGGGTTGGCGAAGCGGTTCGCCAGGGTGGCGTTCGCGATCGCGCCGAACATCGCCACGCCGACGGCACTGCCCAGTGAGCGGCTGAACATGTTGGTCGCGGTGACGACACCGCGGCGTTCCCAGCCGATGGTGGACTGCACGGCGATCAACGTCGGACTCGACGCCAGGCCCAGCCCGATCCCGAGGACGAACGCCGCCGCGGCCGCCAGCCAGATCGACGACCCTGCCGCCAGGAACACAGTGAGCGCCGCGCCCGCGATGACGATCCCGCTGCCGATCAGCGCGGTGTCCCGGAACCCGATCCGCATGTAGACCCGGCCCGCCAGCGACGCCGAGATCGGCCAGCCGACGGTCAGCGCCGCCAGCGCGAATCCGGCGACGAGCGCCCCGGTGCCGAGCACACCCTGCGAGAAGGTCGGCAGGTACGAGGTGAGGCCCATCAGCAGCATGCCGACGACGACGGCGACCAGGTTCCCGCCGATCAGCGTCCGTTTGGTGAAGATCNCCACAGCGGCAGCACCGGTTCCTCGGCCTTGCGTTCCACGAACGCGAACACCACCAGCAGCACCGCCGCGGCGGCGAAGATCGCCAGGCTCGGCGCGGACGCCCAGCCCCAGGCGACCCCGCCCTCCAGCAGGCCGAGGATCAGCAGCGAACAGCCGAGGGTGAGCAGCGTGGCGCCGAGGTAGTCGATGCGGTGCGAGCGGCGTTCGACGCGCTCGCGGAAGTTCCGGAACAGCATCCACGCCGCGAGCGCGCCGAGCGGCAGGTTGATGAAGAAGATCCAGCGCCAGTCGAGGTACTCGGCGAACACCCCGCCCAGCGTCGGCCCGACCACCGACGAGATGGCCCAGACGCTGGCGAGATAGCCCTGCACCCTGGCGCGTTCCTCGACGGTGTACATGTCGCCGACCATGGTCAGCGCGATCGGCTGGATGGCGCCCGCGCCGATGCCCTGCACCGCGCGGGCGGCGATCAGCACCGGCATGCTCCAGGCCGCGCCGCACAGCACCGAGCCCAGCAGGAACGCCGCGATCCCGAAGAACATCACCGGGCGCCTGCCGAGCACGTCGGCGAACTTGCCGTACAGCGGAACGGTGACCGCCTGGGTCAGCAGATAGATCGAGAACAGCCACGGGAACTGCGAGAACCCGCCCAGATCGGCGACCACCGAGGGCACCGCCGTGGCGATGATGGTCGAGTCCAGCGCGATCAGGCCGGAACACAGCATCACGGCGATCAGGACGGGGCCGCGTTCGGACCGGAAACCGACCCCTTCCTTCGCGGCGACCGGGGCCGGGGTGGTCATCTGCGGTGCTCTCCTCGGGCTCATGAAGGGCGTCAACTGTTTCGCATGGGTAAGCATTCCACGAAGACACCCGGTCATGGGACCGATTATTTCCGTGAGCTATCCCGCAAAATGGATCGGATGAGCACCTGGATCCGCCCGATCGACCGTGGCTGGGTTGTCCGTGACACCGTCCCCGGGCCCGACGTCGACGAGTTCGCCGACCCGGACCGGGTGGCCACCGCGCTCGCCGGGGCGCGCGGCGACAGTCTGCTGGCGGTCCAGCATCCGGCAAGGACCCCGGCCGCGCTGGCGGGCGGCCTCTCGATCGAGGCGGCGTTGCCGCAGGCCAGGGCGACGTTCGCGCGTATCCGCGAGCGGCACTATCGCCCGGTCGCCGGGGTCGTCGCGCCGTATCGCGTCGACGGACCGGACGGTGTCGCGCTGGGCGTGCTGTGCCTGGTCGACCCGGCCGCGGTCCGGGACGACGGCTTGACCCGGGTCCGGCACACCGAGGACGTCTATCCGGACGTCGTCGCGGAGCGGGCCGCCATGCTCGCCGGACTCGGTGTCGCGACGAGTGCCGCGATGCTGGTCCCCGCGACCGGCGGCCCCGAGCTGACCGCGCTGATCGAACGGATCTGCCGGGGGCAGGTGCCCGGCCTTTCCACAATGGACGCCGCGGGCCGCAAGCACGAACTGTGGCTCGCCGGTCCCGGGGAGGAACAGGACGAGCTGCTGGCGGCCCTGGACGGGCTCGATCTCCTGGTCGCGGACGGCAATCATCGCGTCGCGGCCGCCGCGGCGTCGGGCCGCGGCGCGTTGCTGGCGCTGGTCACCGGTGGACCGGGGCTGCGGATCGGGCCGATCCACCGGGTGCTCGCCGGCACCGGTCTCGACGCGGCGACGCTGATGCGGCGATGGACGGAAGCGGGGTTCGACGTCCATCCCGGGCCGCCGGGCCCACCGGCCGAGGCGGGCGAGGTGACCATACTGGCGGGGGAATCGGCCTTCCGGGTGTCGCTCGGCAAGGCGGGCGGAGACCACGCGGTGGTCGAGCAGGAACTGCTCCGCGGGGCGCTCGGCGTCGATCCGGAAGGGCCGAACGTGCGCCCGTTGCTGCCGGGCGCGCCGGTACCCGAAGACGCGGACGCGGTACTGCTGCTGGCCCCGGTCCCGTACGCGGAGGTGCTCGCCGTGCACGCGGCCGGGCTTCGGATGCCGAGGAAGGCCACCTATTTCACGCCGAAACCCCGCAGCGGTCTCCTGCTGGCCGAGCTCTAGCGCCGCGCTTTTGTCGGTGACGCGGCTTAGGATCACCTCGTGGAATTGCCCGTGATGCCACCCGTCAAGCCGATGCTGGCCAAGGCCGTGCACGAACTGCCGCGCACGCCGGGCCTGCTGTACGAGCCGAAGTGGGACGGCTTCCGCTGTGTGGTGTTCCGCGACGGTGACGAGGTCGTCCTGGGCTCTCGCAACGACAGGCCGCTGACGAGGTATTTCCCCGAGCTGGTCGAGCTGCTCAAGGACGCGCTGCCCGAGCGCTGTGTCGTCGACGGGGAGATCGTGCTGGTCACCGAGGGCGGGCTCGACTTCGAGGCGCTCCAGCTGCGCTTGCACCCGGCGGCGTCCAGGGTGACCAAACTGGCCGAGGAGACACCGGCCAGTTTCGTGGTGTTCGACCTGCTCGCCCTCGGCGACCGGGATCTGACGCCGGAACCGTTCGGGGAGCGGCGGAAGCTGCTCGAAAGCGTCGTCGACACGGAGTTCGCCAGGGTGCACCTCACCCCGCTGTCCGAGGATCCCGACGTCGCCCAGGACTGGTTCACCCGCTTCGAGGGCGCGGGCTTCGACGGCGTGATGGCCAAACCCGCCGACGCACCGTACGAACAGGACAAGCGGGTGATGTGGAAGGTCAAGCACCAGCGGACCGCGGACTGTGTCGTCGCCGGATTCCGGTGGCACAAGGACGGTGTTGGCATCGGGTCGCTGCTGCTCGGGCTCTACGACGACGAAGGCGTCCTGAACCATGTGGGTGTGGCCAGCAGTTTCACGGCCGCGAGGCGTCGTGAGCTGGTGGACGAACTCGCGCCGCTGCGCGAGAACGCGCTGGAAAACCATCCCTGGCGCGAGTGGGCCGAGGCCCACGAGGAGGCGGGCGGCCGGATGCCGGGCGCGGGCAGCCGATGGGCGCCGAAGAAGGACCTGAGCTGGGAGCCTGTGCGCATCGAGTGGGTCGCCGAGGTCCGCTACGAACACGTCGAGGGCACGCGGTTCCGCCACGGGGGGAGGCTCGTGCGCTTCCGTCCCGACCGTGAGCCTGCCTCGTGCACGTACGCGCAGCTCGAAGAGGTCCCGCCCGCCGAGCTGGCCACGTTGTTCACCGAGCTGGGGGAAACATGAAAGCGGAGCCGGTCACGCTGGACCTCGACGGCGTCGAGGTCACGGTGTCCAATCCGGGCAAGGTCTACTTCCCGGAGCACGGCGAGACCAAACTGGACCTCATCGAGTACTACCGCGCGGTCTCGGGCCCGCTGCTGGCGCAGCTCGGCGGCAGGCCCTTGCTGCTGGAGCGCTATCCCGACGGCGCGGGCGGCAAGTCGTGGTTTCAGAAGAGGGTGCCGAAGAACGCGCCCGGCTGGCTGACCACGACGGTGGTGTCCACACCGAACGGGACCACTTCGGACGCGCTCGTGGCGAAGGACCTCGCGCACGTCGTCTGGGCGGTGAACCAGGGCTGCCTCGGCTTCCACGTATGGCCGAACAGGGCCGACGCGCCGGACATCAGCGACCAGTTGCGCATCGACCTCGACCCGTCGCCGGGGATCGGGTTCCCCGAATTGCGGCATGGCGCCGTCCTGACGAAGGCGTTGCTCGAGGAACTGGGCATCACCGCGCAGGTGAAGACCTCGGGCTCGCGTGGCCTGCATCTCTACGTGCCGCTGGAACCGAAGTGGGACGGCTACGAGGTCCGCGCGGCCGCCGTCGCGCTCGCTCGCGAACTCGAACGCCGGCACCCGGCGGAGATGACAGCGCAGTGGTGGAAGGAAGAACGCGGCTCCCGGGTGTTCGTCGACTTCAACCAGAACGCGCCGCACAAGACGGTGTTCGGCGCGTGGTGCGTGCGGCCGCGGGTCGGCGGGCAGGTGTCTACGCCGATCGGCTGGGACGAACTGGAGACCGTCGAGCCGGACAAGCTCACTCTGTCCACTGTTCCCGCCCGTCTCACCGAACGCGGAGACCCTTGGGCGGGAACGAAACCGCAGTCGATCGAACCGCTGCTGGAAATGTCCGGGAAAGACATGGCGAGCGGGCTGATGGACGCCCCTTGGCCACCCGTCTACCCGAAGATGCCGAACGAACCACCCCGGGTGGCGCCGAGCAGGGCGAAGAAGGAGTAGTTCGCGTTTCGTTCTCTGAATGCGGTCAGAGCGGCAGGTCGAAAGCGAGTTGCGTGTTCGCGGCGGGTTCGGCCTTGCGGGTGGACCGGTGGCCCGGCAGGGTCACGGCGCAACGCGGGCACGGGGCGACGTCGGTGGTGGTGAGATCCACCGGCGTCCACATGCGGGATTCCTTGTCCCCGCAGGCGGAACGCCGGTAGCGGAGGTCTTCGGAGCGGGTCATCAGATGCGCGGCGGGAGAGTCCTCCGGCAGCGCGCCGACCAGATACCAGCGTCCGGCGGTGTTCGTCATGGAACTGTCCTCCCGATACAGGTGGTCCAGCTCGAGATTCCTTCCACCGTCCAGTTTCAATGAGACTCGACACCATTCCCGGTATTTCGCTCCTTTCGGCGTGGCGACCGTCCACTAAAGAATGTATAACGACATATACGCCGGAATGGAGGCTCGTTCGAGAACTACGGGGTGCGTCAAGTCTCGCAACAGGCCGACGAGGCAAGATTTTCGCACTGTGCCTGGAAGGGCAGAGAGGATACGAGCAGCTCTGGCTCACCTTGCATCTCGACTACGAAGACGGTTACGCCTACGAGTAGCTCGCGAAGATCCCTTGCCGAGGCTGGCTCAGTCCTGGATGAACCGCAGCACGCGCACCATGCCCCGCTCGTCGACGACGTCGGGATCGTCCGCGACGCACTCCTCGAGGCGCGCGGTGACGGCCTCGGTGTCGATCCCCGAGCCGATCAGCACCAATTCGCTCCGGCGCGGCAGGCCGGACGGCCACGCCGACCGTTCCAGCTGGATGAACGAGCCCACCGTGTGCAGACCGAACCGGGACCGAGGGCCGTTCGGGCCGAAGTCGAGGAAACCCTTGATCCGGTAGAGCCCGCCGGGGCGCTGTTCGAGGAAGTCCATCAGCCGTCGCGGGGCCAGCGGCCGTTCGGTGGTGAAGGCGACGCTGTCGTACGCGGTGTGGAAGTGGTGCTCGTGGTCGTGCTCCTCCGCGCGGAGGTCGTCGAACGACAGTTGGCCCGCCCGTTCGCGCGGCCGGGCGTCGAAGAACAGGGTGGGGTCGATCCGGCCGTGGGAGGTCGCGATCACCGGCGTGCCGGGCGCGATCTCGTCGATCGTGCCGCGCAGTTTGGCCAGGGTGTTCTCGTCGGTCCGGTCGGTCTTGTTGAGCACGACCAGGTCGGCGAACCCGAGATGCTCGTCCAGTTCCGGGTGCCGCTTCCTGGTCGCCTCGAACTCGGCGGCGTCGACGAGTTCGACCAGGCCGCCGTAGGCGATGGCGGGGTTCTCGCTGGCGATCATGAGGCGGATGAGGTCACGCGGTTCGGCGAGCCCGCTGGCTTCGATCACGATGACGTCGATGCCGGTCTCGGCTTCGGAGAGCTTCGCGAGCATGGCGTCGAGGCCGCTCGCGTCGACGGCGCAGCACAGGCAGCCGTTGCCGAACGACATCATGGTGTCGACCTGGCCGGAGACGGCCATCGCGTCGACCGCGATGCTGCCGAAGTCGTTGACCACGACCCCGATCCGCGCACCCTGCCGGTTGGCCAGCAGGTGGTTGAGCAGGGTGGTCTTGCCTGAGCCGAGGAAGCCCGCGACCAGGATGACCGGAATCCGCCTGTCGACCACGATTTTCCTTTCCGTCGGAGCTCCCCGCACTCTAGCGACGGTGGGCACGGGGCAATACACCGGTCCGGGTAATGAACAGAAGAGCCGGCGGGCAAATACGCTCGAAAGAGTGATCAATGACGATCGTAAAGTGATCTTGACCGGTCGTGATCAATTCGCGCGCTGTAATTCGGTGAATATCCCGCGAGGTCGCACTCAATTCCAAATATTGTCGTCATTAAGCTTTCTGCCTGCCGAAATGACGTCGTGGTCGAAGCTTCTGCCATTTGGTGGATCGTGGTGGTCTTTCTGTGGGGTATCGTCATTCCTCTGGTCCGGACCCGGCCGGCTCGCCGATCAGGCGTGATCCTCCGGGCATTTCCGAGTGCAGGAGGAATGGTGGTCGTTCCCGCCGCCGGTGCAGGCGTCGAATTCGAGGAGTGGGAGGCCGAGGTATCGACGGCCTGCACGCGGGAGACGGATATCCCTCGCTTGCCTCCGGAGGCGCGGCCGCGGGAACGGAGCGTGGACGTGGCCGAGGCGGAGGACTTCCTCCGGCTCTTCCACGCCGAGACGGAAGGCGGCCCCGAGCGACTGCGTGAGCGGCTGGACCGGGTCCGCGCCGAGATCGACACGACCGGCACCTACCGGCACACGACGGCCGAGGTCGAGTTCGGCGCCCGGGTGGCCTGGCGGAACTCCGCCCGGTGCATCGGCAGGCTGTACTGGCAGGGGTTGAAGGTGCGGGACCGCCGCGACGTCGAAGGCGCCGCCGCCATCGCCGACGAGTGCGTCACCCATTTGCGTGAGGCGACCCGGGGTGGCCGGATCCGCTCGACCATCACCGTGTTCGCGCCGGACGGACCGGCGGGGCCCGGTCCGAAGATCCACAACGACCAGCTCATCCGGTATGCGGGTTATCGGCTCAGCGACGGCTCGGTGCTGGGCGACCCGCGCCACGCCGACTTCACCGAGACCGTCCAGGAGCACGGCTGGCGCCCACCCGAGCGCAAGGGCTCCTTCGACGTTCTCCCGCTGCTCATCGAGTCCGAACCGGGGGAGCGGCGCCTGTTCCGGCTGCCGTCGGACGCCGTGCTGGAGGTTCCGTTGTCGCATCCCGACCACCGATGGTTCGCCGGGCTCGGGCTGCGCTGGCACGCGGTACCGGCGATCAGCAACATGCGGCTGGTCATCGGCGGGATCACCTACCCCGCGGCGCCGTTCAACGGCTGGTATCTCGCCACCGAGGTCGGCGCGCGCAACCTGGCCGACACCGACCGCTACGACCTGCTGCCGGTGATCGCGGACCTGATGGGCCTGTCGACGAAGTCGGAACGCACCCTGTGGCGCGATCGCACGCTGGTCGAACTGACGCTGGCCGTCCAGCACTCCTTCGACGCGGCGGGCGTGACCGTCGCCGACCACCACACCGAATCGCGGCGGTTCCTCACGCACATCGCCAAGGAGGAGCGCGCGGGCCGCCGTTGTCAGGCCGAGTGGAGCTGGATCGTCCCGCCGCTGTCCGGCGGCCAGACCGCCGTGTTCCACCGCTACTACGACGAACCCGATCCGGCCGTGAGGCCGGCGTTCCTGCCTCCCGGGTAGCGCTCCGACGGGTGAAGAGGTGAGCCGGATGCGGCGTGTCGATGGGCTGAACGGTGGCACGGGTTGCGGCCGCGCGGACAATGGCGGCATGACCGCAGTGCTCGTCGCCCACGCAGGCAAGTCCGGCGGGACAAGGGAGATCGCCGAGGTGATCGCCGCCGAACTGCGGGAAGTCGGTCTGACGGCCGATCTGCTGGACGCGGCCGAGGTCGAAGACGTCGAGCCGTACGGCGCGGTGATCGTCGGGAGCGCGCTGCACCACCGGCGCTGGCGCCCGGAGGCGGTGCGCCTGCTCGCCGAGCACGAGGAAGCGCTCCGGAGGCGTCCGGTCTGGTTGTTCCACAGCGGGCCTTGCGGACCACGCGCCGCGGGCAAACGGGTGAGCCTGCCCGCGGGAGTCGCCCTGCTGGCCGCGAGGATCGACGCCGAGCGCACGGCCACCTTCGGCGGCAGGCTCACCCCGGCCACCGCGAGCGGCCTGTTCTGGAAGGCCATGGCCGCGGGCCCGTGGGCGGGCGATTTCCGCGACTGGCCGTCGATCCGGGCGTGGGCGCGCGATGTCGGCCGCCGCGTGCGCATCCGAGTCACCCTCTGAGGCACTGGTTTCGTCGGTGCCCTGTCGTAGGGTGGCTTCATGGACAAAAAACAGTTCACCGCGAAGCTGCTCAAGAGCCCGGAGAAGGGCGGCTGGACGTATGTGGTCATGCCCGGCTCCGCCGAGTTCTTCGGCACCAGGGGACTGGTGAAGGTGCGCGGGACCATCGACGGACATCCGTTCCGGAGTTCGTTCATGGCGTTGGGCGACGGCACCCACAAGCTGCCGGTGAAGGCCGACGTGCGCAAGGCGATCGGCAAAGAGGAGGGCGACACCGTCGACATCGTCCTGCTCGAACGGCTCGAGGGCTGAGTGGCCGCGGAATGGAAGCCGTCCCCGGTCATCAAGATCTACGAGGCGCTCGGCGCGGTGGCCGACGGACGGGTCGAGATCGACGGTGACACGGCGCGCGTCGCGTCGTCGGACAAGGCCAAGACGTACGACGTCCGCCACGATCCGGCCGCGGGGTCGATCACGGCCAACGACAACGGGTCCTACTGGCAGGGTTATCTCGGCTACCCGGGCATCGCGTACCTGATGGCGCGCGGCGTGCTCGGCTACGACAGCGGCCTCACCGCCGGGCTGGAAGGCGTGCCGTGGAAGGAACTCGCCACCAGGTACCGCAACGACTGGGCGAAGGTCGAGAAGCACGTCCGCGAGGACCTGTCCGGCAAGGGGGTGGATCTGGACCGGTTCGACGCGGGACTCGCCGAGATCTCGAGCCGGCTGGAGGAATTGGCGCTCACCAAGCTTTCCCCGCGGCTGCGCCCCCCGAAGTGATGGGTGACGCGCCGTAGGTGGGGCTCGTGAGTGGTAAGAGCCTGTCTTTGATGCCGGTTGCGGGTATGGGTCGGGCCTCTGCTAGTGATCTTGA
>NZ_AOHO01000065.1 GCF_000342005.1 Amycolatopsis decaplanina DSM 44594 | reverse complement strand
CCAGCAGCCACCACATCCAAGCCTGCCAAACCAGACTCGAACACAACCCATTAGGCCTCCTTGAGGGACCCAGGGTCCCTCAAGGAGGCCTTCACGGACGTATGATCGAGATATCGGGGTAGAAACGTGCTTTCGCTATGGGCACGCGCATACGCGGTATCGAATGAACCGTCACTCCTTCCTTTCGAAGGAGTCGACCTTTGCGTTCCCCTGTTCAGAGCCGTTCCCTGATCGAAGTCTGGCCCGCGCTCGCCGGTCTCTCGGCCGTGTTCCTGTTCGAAATGCTCGACAACTCGATCCTCAATGTCGCGTTGCCGACCATCGGCCACGAACTCTCCGCCTCGACGACCACCCTGCAATGGGTGACCGGGGCGTATTCCGTCGTGTTCGGCGGACTGATGCTGGCCTTCGGCGCGCTGGCCGACCGCGTGGGCAGGCGCAAGATCATGCTCACCGGACTCGTGCTCCTCGCGGTGGCGAGCCTGGCCACGGCGTTCGTCACCGTCGCGTGGCAGCTCATCGCCGTCCGGGCCGTCATGGGGGTCGCGGCGGCGATGACCACACCGGGGTCGCTCGCCCTCGCGTTCCGCCTGTTCGACGACGACGTGCTGCGCGTCCGCGCCACCACGCTCATCTCGACCGTGGGCCTGGTCGGCCTCGCGCTCGGCCCCACCGCCGGCGGGCTCGCGCTTTCCGTCGCGCCGTGGCAGGCGTTGCTGCTGGTGAACGTGCCGGTGGCCGTGCTCGCGTTCGTAGGTATCCGGGTCGGCGTCCCCGCCGACGACCCCGCCGACCTGCACCGTGATCCGATTGACGTCGCGGGCGCCGTCCTGGGAACCGCGACGATCGTCCTCGCACTGCTCGCCCCCACGCTCTTCGTCGAAGAAGGTACCGCGTCGGCCCTGCCGTGGACCGCTGCCGCGGCCGCGGTCGTCGTCGGAACCGGCTTCGTCCTTCGCCAGAAGACCGCCCGGCATCCCTTGCTGGAACTGAAACTCGTCGCGCGCCCACTGGTGTCCAGCGGTCTGGCCCTCAAGGCCGCGGCAGGACTCGCGACCGCAGGGCTCGGCTATCTCGTGACACTGCACCTCCAGCTCGGCCTCGGCTGGGCGCCCGCCGAAGCGGCGCTCGGGATGCTGCCCCAGGTTGTCGTCCTGATCGCCGGCGGCGCACTCGTCACACCGCTGATGCGCCGTCTCGGTCTCACCAAAGCCGCCTGGTTCAGCGCCGCCGCGGTCGTGTGCGGGCTCGCCGTCTACACCGCGTTCGGCGGGCTCGGCTACGTCTGGATCGCCGTCGCACTCGCCCTTGTCGCGGCGGGCATGCGTGTCGTCGGTGTCGTGGCCGGCACCAACGTCATGCGCGGCCTGCCCGAGAACCGGACCACCATCGGCGCCGCGCTCGTCGACACCGCCGGCGAGGTCACCACCGGGATCGGCATCACGCTCAGCGGCACCATCCTGGCGCTGGTCTTCCCCGGCGCGCTGACCGAGGCCCGGCGGTCGGCCGACTTCCTGACCGCGACCACCTACGCGGGGCTCGCGCTCACCCTGCTGTCCGCGGCCCTCGTCGGCTTCGGCATCCTCCGCGGCCGCCGTCCCGAATAGACATGAAGGCCCCCTTCCTTGCGCCTGGCGCAAGGAAGGGGGCCTTCATGTCCTTACCGGAGGACTACAGCTTCGCGCACTGCCCGGCGGCCGGGCCGCGGACGGTGTTCCGCAGGTCGTAGTCCGTCGGAGCGGGGGAGTTGGCCGCGCACGCCAGAGGTCCGCCGATCGTGCTGGACGTCAGCACCGGCCCCTGGTTGCCCGTCAACGCCACCGGCCCGCCGATCTCGGTCAGTTCGATCGAGACCGGACCGGTCGCTCCGGTGATCGCCACCGGACCGCCCACCTTCGTCCGGTCCAGCACGATCTGCGCCGCGCCGGTCGCCGTCAGCGGACCGGAGATCGACCCGCCGCGGACGATCAGGCTCGCGCCCGCCGCCACCGACACCGGACCGGAGATCGTCGCACCGTCCACACAGGTCACCCCGTTTTGGACGGTGAGCGGGCCCTTGCGCTCGCCGGTGATCGTCTGGGTGCACGCCGCGTCGGGCTTGCCCAGCACCTCGAACTCCGCCAGCGACGCCTCGCCACCCGTGGTCGCGGTGACCTCGAGCCGGTAGTAGGCGTAGTGCGCGGGGTTCGCGATCTTGAACGCCCTGGTCTGCTGCCGCCACGGGAACGTCTGGTCGGTCCGCTGGTCCGCGACCGCCCACGTCTTCCCGTCGTAGGAGCCCTTGAGCACCCAGCTCTTCGCGTCGCCCGCACCCTTGCCCGAAGTCAGTGTGTAGAACGAACCCGCCTCGTTCGTCGAGGGCACCTGGTACTGGATCGGCGCCTTGACCTTCGCCTCGGTCCGCGACGTGTTGTCGAAGAACGCGGCGTCCCCGCCGGAGACCGGCTTGGTCAGGTCGTGCACCGGCGTCGGCACCGCGTCGCCCTTGGTGATCGACTTCGGCGCGTCGTTCGGACCGGTACCCCACGACGACGGGTTCGGACCCATGTCGAAGTCGAGCGTCCCGCCTCCTCCGATCGCCGAGTGCGCGAGCGACGTCGAGGTCTGTGCCTTGCCGTTCACCTTCAGGCCCTGCACGTAGACGTTCTTCGCGCTGTTCTTCGGCGCGTTGACCACGATCTTCTTGCCGCCGGGCAGGTTCACGGTCGCCTTGGTGAACAGCGGCGAGCCGATCGCGTAGTCCGAGCTGCCGACCTGCAGCGGGTAGAAGCCCAGCATGCCGAACAGCCACCAGGCCGACTGCTCGCCGTTGTCTTCGTCACCGCCGTAGCCCTGTCCGAGCTCGCTGCCGACGTACAACCTGGCCAGCGCCTCGCGGACCTTCGCCTGCGTCTTCGACGGCTGACCCGCGTAGTCGTACATGTAGAGCGTGTGGTGTGCGGCCTGGTTCGAATGCGCGTACATGCCCATCCGCACGTCCCGCGCCTCGGTCATCTCGTGGATGATCCCGCCGTAGCTGCCGAACTTCAGCCCCGTTTCGGGCGTGGCGAAGAATTCGTCCAATTTCGACGCCAGCCCCGCCTTGCCGCCGAAGAGGTTCGCCAGGCCCTGACCGTCCTGTGGGACGGAGAACCGCATGCCCCACGCGTTGGTCTCGGTGTAGTCGATACCCCACACCTCCGGGTCGAACTTGTCCTTGGCGCGGGTGAACTTGCCCGCCGCGTCCCGGCCCTGGAAGAAGCCGACACTCGGGTCGAACACGTTCACGTACTGCGTGGCCCGTTCGGTGAAGTACCCGTAGTTGTCCAGGTACTCCTGCTTGCGCGGGTCGTTCGCCGGAGCCTCGTCGTAGAGCTTCTTCGACATGTTCGCGATGGCGTTGTCGTTGACATAGCCCTCGATCGCCCAGGAGAACCCGTGGTCGGCGGTGTTCGGCGCGTATCCGAGGAACGTGCCCTCGTCGATGCCCTTGCGGCCGACCGCGCCGTTCGGCGGGGTCACGGTGGCGTTCTTGATCGCCGAGTCGTAGGCCGACTGGACGTCGAAACCCTTGACTCCCTTGAGGTAGGCGTCCGCGAACGCCGCGTCCGAGCTGGTTCCGGTCATCAGGTCCGCGTAACCGGGGGAGGACCAGCGCGAGATCCAGCCGCCGTCGCGGTACTGCTGCACGAAACCGTCGACGAGCTTGCCGGTGGTGTCCGGGCTCAGCAGCGAGTACGCCGACCACACCGTGCGGTAGGTGTCCCAGAACCCGTTGTTGACGTAGAACTCGCCGTCGACCAGCTTCGCCCCGGTCTGCGTCGGGGTGTCCTGACCGGCCTTCGGCGACACCGGGCTCGCGTACTTCTTCACCGGCTTCTCGACGGTGCCGACGTTCTCGAAGCCCGAGTTCGGGTACAGGAACAGGCGGTAGAGGTTGGAGTACAGCGTGATCAGCTGATCCTTGGAGGCGCCTTCGACCTCGACGACCTTGAGCTTCTCGTCCCACGCGTTCTGCGCGGCGTCGGCGACCGACTCGAGCGTCGCGTTCGGGGCGAGCTCCTGCTCCATGTTCTTCTTCGCCTGGTCGACACTGATCAGCGACGTCGCGATCCGCATGTTCACCGTCTTGTCGGCACCCGCGTCGAACTTCAGGTACCCGAGGACGTTGTCCCGCTTCTGGTCACCCGAACCGGTCGACAGCTTCGCACCGGCGGTCACCGGCTTGTCGAAGGTCGCGTAGACGAACATCCGGGTCGCACCGGCGGACAGCCCGCTGCGGACGTCGCTGTAGCCGGTGATCGACCGGCCGGCGGGGTCGAGGGTGAGCCCGCCGTTGTTGTTGACGTTGTCGAAGATCAGGTTCGAGTCCGCCCCGGGGAACTTGAAACGGTACAGCGCCGCGTGATCGGTCGGCGCGACCTCGGTCTTGATCCCGTTCTCGAAGTCGACGCCGTAGTAGTGCGCCCGCGCCGTCTCGTTGGAGTGCTTGAACGGCAGTTTCCGCGCCTCACGGTCCGGGTTCGGCACACCGCTCGCGGTCGAAGGCAGGAACTGGAACGTCTGCCGGTCCGCCATCCACGGGCTCGGCGCGTGGCTCGCCGAGAACGCCTGCAGCGCCGGGAGGTTCTGCTCGTTGTTGCGCGAGTGGTAGGAGTACATCCAGCTCAACGTGCCCGCGTCGGTCGTCGGGATCCAGAAGTTGAACCCGTGCGGGACAGCGGTGGCGGGCATGTTGTTGCCCCGCGAGAACGACCCGTTGGACAGCGAACCGCGCGTGGTCAGCACGTTGTCGGACGGGCGCAGGCTCGCCGGCGGCGTCGGCGTCGCCGAGACCTTGATGTCGTCCAGCCAGCCCTGCAGCGAACCCGGGCCGGACGGGTTGTCGTAGCCGACCAGGATCCGGTCGATCGTCTTGCCCTTCGCGACCACCCCGATCTGCGAGCGCACCAGGTTCCACTGGTTGGTGTAGAGCACCTTGCTCGCGCCCTGGCCCTGCGGGGAGAGCCCGAAACCGTACTGGTCGACCGCGCCGAGCTGGCTCAGGTAGGTGCCGTCGGTGAACGCCAGGTCCACCGCGACGTTCGTGCTCGGGTACTTGAGGTCGCCGCGGATGAACTCCGGCTGGACCTTGTACGACAGCTCCGAGGTCGCCGCCACCGGGATGTCGACGTCGAAGATCTTGTTGTACGACCAGCCGTGCCCCTGCGCCTTGTGGCTGCCGGAGTAGCGGAACGCGCGCTGGCCGGTGAATCCGACGCGGTTCTTGTTCGTGTAGCCGCCGGTCGGGCCGCTGTCGGCGAAGCTGCGCATGTTCGGCAGTGCCGGCGGGGCCGGGTCCTCGTTGGCCAGCAGCAGCTCCGAGAGCTGCATGATGTCGCCGCCGTTGTTCTTCGTGATGGTCAACCGGAAGAACCTGTAGGCCGCGCTCGCCGCGGGAAGGCGGTACTCCTTGGTCTGGAACCGGTCGGAGAACTTCTGCCCGGTCTGCTTGTCCAGATCCGTCCAGGCCTGGCCGTCCGCGGAACCCTGCAGGGTCCAGTCCTGCGGGTCGCGGTTGTCGAAGTCGTTGGCCGAGGACAGCGCGTAGCGGGTGATCGACGTCGGTTCCGAAAGCGCGACCTGGGCCCAGCCGGTCGGGGTCCAGGCCAGCCACTTGGTGTCGGTCGAACCGTCCACCAGGTTCGACACCCCCTCGTTCGGGGTGTTCTCGATGTTGGCGGAGGTCTCGGTGACCTTGCCGCGGATGTCACCGGGGATGGTGGTGGCGTTCGCGCCGTCGACGCCGAACGCCTTCGGCTTGCCGGACGGGTCGACGTCGACGGTGTCGCTCCACGTCGGCTGCGGTTCACCTTGCTCGAAAGAGGAGTAGAAGTCTGGTGGGGCTTCTTCGGCCGCGGCGGTGGCCGGGAGGGCTACCAGCCCAGACGCCACCACCGTGGCACTCAGGACGCTGCAGACCAGAGGTCTGACGCTTCGGGGCATCGTTGCACCAATGCTTTCTCGCGGGGGCATGCTGGGCGCCGCTCAGGCAGGGGGACCGGTGGCGCCAAGAGAGAAAAGCCCGGGTGTGACATCGATGTCAAGACACTCGGACAAACCTGGCCCGAACTGGACAACCCGGATGCCGGGAAACCTGGTGGACAACCGACAGGCTCGGGGCCAGGGTGAAGACACGACTGAAGCCGATCCGGGAAACTGGGGTGGGGACATGCGGCGGTTGTCCATGCTCGGCGTGGCAGCGCTCATCACGGCAGGCTCGATACTCACGGCTCCGGCGGCCACCGCCGGCGAAACGACCTTCCGCCCGGTGCGCGCCTGCGCCGACCTGGTGCGGACCTATGACGTTCCCGGCGCGATCACGCACGTCGAGACCGCGACCGTGGTGCCGGCGACGGCGACCGAGCCGGAGAACTGCGACGTCCGAGGTTACGTCGAACCGGCGGTGCGGTTCCAGCTGCGACTGCCGACCAAGACCTACGCGGGCCGGTACCTGCAGTTCGGCTGCGGTGGATTCTGCGGTGTGGTCACCACGCCGCCGTTCGCCGATTGCGGCCTCCCGCACGGTGGCGATGTCGCCGTCGCGGCCACCGATGACGGTCACGTCGGCAGGACCCCTGCGGTCGTCGATGACGGCAAGTGGGCCGAGAACGATCAGGTCGCTCGCGACGACTTCGCGTTCCGTGCGCCGCACGTGGTCTCGAAGGCGTCCAAGCGACTGATCACGGCGTTCTATGGCGCTCCGCCGAGGAAGTCCTACTTCAGCGGCTGCTCCGACGGGGGTCGTGAGGCGCTTCTGCTGGCGCAGCGCTATCCCCACGACTTCGACGGCATCGTCGCGGGCGCACCGGCCGGATACTGGGGACCGCTGCTCGGCGTCTACCAGACCTGGCTCGCCAAGGTGAACACCGGCGCCGACGGTAAGCCGATCCTGACCGCCGACAAACTCCCGGCCCTGCACGCCGCCGCACTCTCCTCTTGCGACAAGTCCGACGGACTCGGCGACGGTGCCATCGACGATCCGCGCACCTGCCGCTTCGACCCGGCCACGATCGCCTGCCCGCCGGGCACCGACAACGCCGGTTGCCTCACCGCGGCGCAGGTCGGGGCCACCAGGAAGATCTACGCGCCGCCGACCGACGAACACGGCCGCAAGCTGTATCCGGGCGGCCAGACGGTCGGCTCCGAGCTCTCCTGGTACGGCTGGATCATCCCGTCACCGGAAACCGGCGGCGTTCCCTTCGCACAGGCACTCGCCGACAGCTACCTGAAGTACATGGCTTACCCGATCGGGACGCCGCATTCGTCGGTCGAGAAGTTCGCCTTCACGTCCCGTGAATTCGACAGGCTGACCCCGGAAGGCATCCGGTCCAACGCGATGTCGACGGACCTGCGCGAATTCCGTCGCGCCGGCGGGAAACTCGTGATCTGGCACGGCTGGGCGGATCAGGCGATCCCCGCCGCGGGCACCGTCGACTACTACCAGCGGCTCACCCACGCCAACGGCGGTCCCGCCGCGACACGGAACTGGGCCCGGCTGTTCATGGTTCCCGCGCTGTACCACTGCGCGACCGGCGACAAGCTGACCGAGTACGACCCGCTGAAGGAACTGGTCGCCTGGGTCGAGCGCGGCACCGCCCCGGACCGGACGATCGCCACCGGCCGCGACGCCGACGGCAACGTCTTCCGCACGCGGCCGGTGTTCCCGTACCCGCTGCAGGCCAGGTACGACGGCACCGGAAGCATCGACGAAGCCGCGAACTTCGTGCCGGTCCCGCCTTCGCGGCCTTCGCAGGATCTTGTGAACTGGGCGGGGAACGGTCTTTACGGCAAGGCTGGTCCGGTAGCTCCCTAGAGATTTGGGGCACGTCTCGTGAGTGGTAAAGACGGTTAGAACCGTCCTTACCACTCACGAGCTATGAAAGGACGCCGTCCAGCAGTCGCACCCGCCGGTCCGCGATCCGGTGCACCTCGTCATCGTGCGTCGCGACGATCACCGCGGCACCCTCCTCGGCGCAGCGCCGCAACAGCCGAAGCACTCGCGGTGTGCTCCCGGCG
This sequence comes from Amycolatopsis decaplanina DSM 44594, assembly GCF_000342005.1. Taxonomy (GTDB): domain Bacteria; phylum Actinomycetota; class Actinomycetes; order Mycobacteriales; family Pseudonocardiaceae; genus Amycolatopsis; species Amycolatopsis decaplanina. Next base: position 110,501 of record NZ_AOHO01000065.1, on the reverse strand, counting down.
TCGAGGTGCGCTGTCGGCTCGTCGGTCAGCAGGACCCGGGGCCGCCCGCTGACCGCCCTGGCGAGCGCGACCCGCTGCTGCTGCCCGAACGAGACCTCCAGGGGGTAGCGGTCGCCGAGGTCGCCGATCCCGAGTTCCTCCAGCAGTTCCGAAACCCTCGCGTGGATGTCCTTCGCGCTGGGCTTGGGGACGTCGGACCGGAGCCGCAACGGGAGCGCCACGTTCTCCGCGATCGTCAGTTCGTTCGCGAGGCCGAGCGCCTGTGGCAGGACGGCGCAGGTGTGCCACGGCGGCGCGCCCGCTATCGGGACACCGTCCAGCAGGACACTGCCGGAATCGGGCGAGTCGAAACCGCACAGCAGCGCCAGCAGCGCGCTCTTGCCGGAACCGGACCGACCGGACACGGTGACCAGTTCTCCCGCTGCCACACGCAGTTCGAGCCCGCGCAGGACTTCGACGTCCCCGCTGGGATGGGGGAACCGGCGGCGCAACCCGACGGTCTCGAGGGCGGGTTCCGCCATCACGGCACGACCTCCCGTTCTTCGACCTTCTCCAGTCTGCCCTTGTGCATCCGAGCGACCCGGCTGCCGAGTTCGATGAGCCGGTCGTCGTGCGAGGCGACGATGACGGCGAAATCCTGATCCGCCAGGTACTTCAGGGTGTCGAGCACCCGGTCGGCCGAGCCCTCGTCCAATTGGGACGTCGGCTCGTCGGCGAGGACGACGGTCGAGCGGCGAGCCAGCGTGCAGCCGAACGCGAGACGCTGCTGCTGCCCGCCCGACAGCGCGGAGATCCGCCAGTCGCCTGTCCCGCCCAGACCCAGCTGGTCGAGGATGTCGTCAGGCAGGCATTCCGTCCCGGCCGATTCCGCCGCCGCGCGGAGATTGTCGGCGACGCTCAGGTACGCGAGCAGGTTGTCGGTCGGGTTCTGGAACACCAGGCCGAGGTGGGTTCGCCTCAGTGCCCGCCGGTCACGATGCCGCAGCTTGCCGGTTTCGGTGCCCTGGAAGGAGATCGTGCCCCGCGCGGGTTGCTCGAACAGGCCGAGTGTCCGCAGCAGGGTGGACTTGCCGGAGCCGGACGGCCCGGCCAGCACGGTGATCCCGCGTGTCGGGATGTCGATGGTGACATCGTCGACGCCGGTGACCGTGCCCGCCGGCGTCTGGTAGTCGACGCCGATCCCGCGCAGCCGGAAGATCGGTTTCTCAGGCACGGATCAACTCCGCGGTCCGGGCGGTGCGCACCGAGCGCATCGCGATCCAGCCCGCCAGCGCCACGACGAGCACACCGACGGCGAGTACGGTCAGGGCGAGCGGGGTCGGGTCGGGCAGTGCCGACTGCGGCGGGAGAAAGGTCGCCGGGTCGAAACGCGGCACCGAAAGCCCCGCGACCAAGACACCGCAGACGACGCCGATGACCACGGCGAGCCCGCTGAGTGTGCCCAGTTCCATCAGATGACTCGCCAGCAGGGCACGCGGCCGCATGCCCATCCGCAGCACCAGCGCCCCGGCCAGCGCGTTCTGGCGACGGCGGACTTCGACCGCGACCAGCAGCGACAGCACCGCCACCACACCGAGCACGGCACCGAGCAAGGCCATGAACGAGAACGTCCAGGACACCACGTAGAACGGGAGGGCGTCGAGCGCTGATTCACGGGTGACGCGGTTGACCGCCGTCACGACCCCCACGGTGGTCAGCGCCTCGGTCACCTGCGTCATCGACGAGCTGGACAGCAGGCTCCACTTGGGCACGGTGCCCAGTTGCGCGTCGCTGAGCGATTCCCGGGAGATCACGTATCCGGCCTTGGTGCCGATGATCGGGAACATCGGCAGGTCGCCGATCGCCCTGGCGTCACCGAGGCCGGCGGGCAGCGCGGGTTTCTGGGCGGCGTCGTTCCCGATCCGGATCGCCGGGACGCCGTTGCCGGGGCTCGACAGGCCGCTCAGCAACCGGTCGACTTCAGCACCGTCGAGCGGACCGAGGGTGGCGGCCTGCCGGAAGCTGCGCGGGTCCACGACCAGCACCACATTGCCGGTGCCGGTCAGCTCGCCGATGATCGTGGTGCTGCCGCTGATCGAGGCGGGCAGCCGGACCTTCCCGGTGCCGACGACGCTTTCGGTGTCGACCCTGGTCTCGGCTCCGACGAAGATGGCGGACTTCGTCTGCAGTGCCTCTTCCTGTCCGCGGGCGATACCGATCCCGGTGGCCAGGGTTCCGATGGCCAGGGTGCCGATCACGAGCACACCGGTGACCGGTGCGCGGGCACTGGCGAGTCGCCGGATGGCCAGTTGCAGTGCGGGCCGGGACCACAGCCGGGCGCGATGCGACGCGTGCAGGGCGAGCCAGGCCAGTCGTGCGGCGACGAGCCCGACGGTGAGCACGACGAACACCGGGTACGTGAGCGCGAGCGGGTCGACCTGGGGGAGCGGGTTGCCGATCCGGGATCCCTTGCTGTAGTCGACGAGCCGGTTCCAGCCGAGCAGGGCGACAGCGGCGGTGAGCAGCTCCCACGGGAAGAAGGCCAGGAACTTCACTTTCTTTCGCCGCCCGGACCGGACCCGGCCGAGTTCGAACTCCCGATGGGTGCGGACGGAGATCACCCCGGCGAGCAGTGAGAGCGAGACGAGCAGGATCGTGGCCGCGACGAGCGACCCCCACAGCGTCGCGCCGTCGTCCGGTTCACCCGGTGGTCCGTAGACCCCGAGCAACAGTCGTGCGAGCACCGTGCCGGCCGTGCCACCGGCGACGATGGGGAGCCCGAGTTCGGCGACCGCGAGCATCCCCAGCGCCCAGGGGCCGCTGCCGCGCGCGGACAGCAACCTCAGCTGCGGGTGCCGCCGCTGGTACCACTGCAACGCGACAGTGCCGATCCCCGCGCAGCCGACCAGGATGCTGATGGCCGCGAGCGGCAGGATCGAGATCAGGACATTCGATTCCGCCTGGTTGCTGATCTCCACCGAGCGCTCGAACGGCAGCGACCCGACGATCGCGTCACCGAGGCCGCGGGAGCCCAGATCCGCCTTGACGGCGGCGATGAGGGCTTTCGAGCGCTCCTGCAGGTCCTCGGCCTCGCTCACCGTCTTGGGCGGCGCCTCGTAGAACGACATGTGCAGCGTCTTGATCATCGGGACGCCCAGCGTGTGGACCGTGTCGTCGAACGTCTTCCCGTCGTCGGCGAACATGACCGAGTCGAGCGGGTCGTTGGCGAGCCTGCCGACGACGGCGTTCCGCTGCTGCGAGCACCACCAGCGCGGCGCCGGGTCGGGAAGGTCGCGGTACAGCCCGGTCACCGGAGGTATCGGGGTGCCGTGGATGCTCGGTGTGGTCCCGGCTTTGATGCCTTGCGCCCCGGCCACGATGGTGCCGAGCCAGAACCCGGCTCCCGGTGATCCGTCCGCCAGATCGAGGTGGCCCTGAAGCGCTTGGTCGCGATGGGCGAGAACGACCTTGTAGTGGGGGTCGCCGTTGAACTCGGTGCCGAAGAGGACAGGCGTGTAGCGGGAGGTGACCGGTGTGGAGAAGCCGTGCGCCGCCGCGTTCCGGCGGACCGAGTCGACGACCTGCGGAGCGACCGCGGTGGGGACGTTGTCCTTGCTGAAAACGGGTCCGTAGTAGTCCGGGCACACGATGTCGGACTGGTACGTGACGGCCGCGCCGCCCGCGGCCGAGGACTGCAGGACGGCGGCGGTACCGAGGAAGCAGGCCAATAAGGCGGTCACCGCGGCGATGATCAAAGTCAGGGGACTGGTCAGCGCCGCCTTCGGAGCCGCTCGCCACGGCATTGTCACCCTGGGCCCGCCGGGAGCCCCCCACTTCACCCGCATGGATACGCACGCTACCGGTCAAGGCGCCTGGACGACAGGAAGAAATCACAGTTTGTTGCTGGCGTGAAGTAAGGCATGGTCCATTGTGGTGATACGGGAGCGTGATCACTGACCGTCAGTCACCAGATGATCTATCGGTGTCGCCTCGCCCGCCTCGCTCTCTGCTGAGAATGCGGTTTCTCCGAGCGCCGCGACGATGACATCGGTGATCCTGTCGACGTCGCCGCGTTCGGCCTTCGGCAGGGGAGCGCCCACCGATCGCCGCGACGCCGCCGCGGCACCCAGCAGTCGAGCGGCCAGGCGATACGAGCCGGCCGCCGCTTCCGCCCCGGCCAGACCTTCCAGGCCGAGGGCGATCGCGCGGGGGTCCTCGCTGTGGCGGGCGATCGCGAGGCCGTCCAGCTGCAGCCGCTTCGCCGCCGCCGCGTCTCCCCGCTGCTCGGCGATGAACCCGAGCTCCGCGAGGATCAGAGTGCTGCCCGCTTCGGACTCCACTCGGCGATGCCAGTCCAGTATGGACAGCAGTCGCCGCTCTGCCTCCTCGAACAGCCCCTGGCGTCGCGCGCCGAGCGCGAGCCCTGTCTCGGCGTAGACCTCGCCAGGCTTGAAGCTGTGGTCGGCTGCCAGCGCCCTGGCCCGCTCGTGAAACTCCTTCGCTTCCTCGAAGTCGCCGGTGAGCAGCGCTGTCCGGCCCAGCCAGGACAGTTTGTAGGCGACTTCCGGCCACAGCTCCAGTTCTTCCGCGCGGCGAAGGCTTTCCCGATGAACACGGGCGGCGTGGTCGTAGTCCCCGGCTATCGAAGCCAGCATGCCGACGACGAACGAAGCCTGCAGCCAGCCCCAGCGTTCGCCGAGCCCGTCGAAGATCCCGGCGCTCTGCGCGGCGATCCGGCCCCCTCCGGTGAGGTCGCCGCCGGAGATCAGGTGGGACGCCCTGTCGCTCAGTGCGGCCGCGGCGCTCCAGTCGTCACCGAGGTCGCGGGCGGTTTCCAGTGCGCCGAGGGTGAGCTTCTCCGCCCGGCACAGGTCTCCGATCGTGGACCACGCGTAGCCGAGGAACCACAGCGTCCTTGCCCGCGCGAGAGGATCGGCGATACCCCACACGGTCTCTTCCGCCGCGTCCTCGATGCCGGCGCCGTCGAGCACGGCGATCCCGGTACGCCAACCGAGAGCCTGGGCGTGCTCGTCGCCGGTGTCGATCTCCGTGCCGAGTACGAGGTTCAGCGAACGCCGGGCCTCGGTGAGCCGTCCGCGGAGAAACCAGAACCAGGTCGTCGCGTTCACCAGCCGCAACGCGAGCCGGTGCTCTCCTTGCCTCAACAGCGTTTCCAGCGCGCGCCGGGTGTTGGCGCCTTCTGCGTCCAGCCTGTCGAGCCAGCGCCGCTGCTCCCGGCCGCGCAGCCCCGCGTCACCGCGTTCGGCCAATTCGACGTGGAAACGCGCGTGCCGCAAGTACAGATCATCGAGTTCGCCCGCCCGCCCGGCGTGTTCCAGCGCGTACGCCGAGACCGACTCCAACAGCCGGAACCGCGGTTCACCGGACCTGCCGGGCCTGCTGACCACCAATGACCTGTCGACGAGCCGGGACACCAGGTCCAGGACGTCGGTGGAGGCGATCTCGCCGCCCGCGCAGACCGACTCGGCCGCGTCGAGCCCGCAGCCCTCGGCGTGGACGGCGAGCCTGCGCAGCACGATCTGCTCGGGCCCACTCAGCAGGCTCCAGCTCCAGTCGATCATCGCGCGCAGAGTCTGCTGGCGGCGCGGTCCACCCCTCCTGCCCGACGACAGCAGAGCGAACCGGTCGTCGAGGCGGGCGAGGAGTTCGTGCACACCGAGCGTCCGGACCCGGGTGGCGGCGAGTTCGAGCGCCAGCGGGATCCCGTCGAGTGTGCGGCAGATCCGGGCGACCACCGCCGCGTTCTCCGCGTCGAGCGCGAACCCCGGTGCGGCCGCCGTGGCACGGGCGGCGAACAGCCGGACCGCGCTCGACTCCCGCACCACGGCGAAATCCGCGTGCTCGGGCAGGTCGAGCGGCGGCACCGCCCAGACGTTCTCCCCGGGCAGCCCGAGCGGTTCCTGGCTGGTGGCGAGCACGCGCAGGCGAGGCGCCGCCGCGAGCAGCCGTTCGACCAGTGCCGCGACCGGTTCGACGACCTGTTCGCAGTTGTCCAGGACGAGCAGGATCTCTTTGTCCCGTAAGGCATCGGTCAGCGACTGTGTCGCCGTTCCGGTCGACGTCGCCTCCTCTCGAAGATCCAGCACGGCCGTCAGGACGACGGCGACCAGATCCTCGGGCGGGCACGTCGGGCACGCGACGTTGTCCAGGCCCGCCAGCTCGACGAGCCAGGTGCCATCGGCCATCGCGAGCTTCGACGCGGCCTCGATGGCGAGCCTGGTCTTGCCCACACCGCCGGGACCGGTGAGGGTGACCAGCCGTGCGTCGGTGACGAGCGCTCCGACCTCCTTGACCGCCGTCGTGCGGCCGATCAGCTCGGTCAGTGCCTCGGGCAGGTTGCCGCGTACCGGTTCGGCGGCGTGGACAGGTTCGAGACTCGGACTCCTGGTGAGGACCGCCTGGTGCAGAGCCGCGAGGTCCGGCCCCGGTTCGAGCCCGGACTCATCACGCAGTCGGGCGCGCAGTTCGGCATAGGTTTCGAGTGCTTCACTGTGCCGCCCGGCCGCGTACAACGCGCGCATCAGCAAGCCGCGGAGGCGCTCTCGCAGTGGATACCGTGCGACCAGACCGGCCAATTCCCCGGTGAGGACGGCGTGCTCGCCGAGCGTCAGCCGGGCCTCGGCCCGTTCCTCTTCGGCGAGCAGCCTTTCCTCCTCCAGCCGTTGGGCCGCGGCCAGGGCGAAGTGTTCCTCCTCGAATCCGGCATACGCGGGCCCTCGCCACAACGCCAGGGCGTCCGCCAGCAGCGCGGCACGGGCGCGCGGATCGGCGGTGTCGCGGGCGCGGGCGGTGAGCGCGCGGAACCGGTGGACGTCGAGATCGCCGGCCTCGACGGTGAGGACGTAGCCGGCGGGTTGATACGCCACGATCTCCCGGGCACCGGGTTCGGCCCGATCCAGGGCGCGGCGGAGCTGGGAGACCTTGGTCTGCAGGGTGTTGCCCGGATTGCCCGGCGGATGCTCGCCCCACAGATCGTCGGTCAACGACGACACCGACGCCGCCCTGCCTTCCCGGCTCAGCAGCGCGGCGAGCAGGAGGCGGACCTTCGCCTCGGGCACGACGACGGGCTCGCCCGCGGTCGTCCACACGGCGAGTGGCCCCAGCACTCCGAAACGCACGAAACCGACGTTAGCGCGGACCACCGACAGGATCGTGCGTGAACCCGCAGCGATCCGTGCGCGGGCCGCGTCACGGTGGTCCCATGAGCGAACACGGCAAGACCCCGGTGACGGTACTGGGGCTGGGCGCGATGGGAACCGCGCTCGTAGAGGCACTACTGGCCGCGGGCCATCCGGTCACCGCGTGGAACCGGACCGCGAGCCGGGCCGAGGCGGTGGCGGCGAAGGGAGCTTCGGTCGCGTCGACCGTCTCGGAGGCTCTCGCGGCGAACGAGATCGTGATCGCCTGCCTGCTCGACTACGACTCGGTGCACGAGGTCCTGGACCCGGTCGCGGCGGGACTCAAGGGACGGCAGCTGATCAACCTGACCAACGGCACCCCCGGCCAGGCACGCGAAATGGGTGCCTGGGCCGAGGAACTGGGCGCGGAATACCTCGACGGCGGGATCATGGCCGTCCCTCCGATGATCGGCACCCCGGCGGCGTTCATCTTCTACAGCGGCTCGGGCTCCACCTTCGGCCGGGCCCGCACCGCGCTGGACACCTTCGGCGGGGTCAACTACCTCGGTGCCGACCCCGGGCTGGCGCCGCTGCACGACATCGCGCTGCTCAGCGGGATGTACGGGCACTTCATCGGCGTCATCCAGGCGTACGCGCTGGTCGGCTCGGCGGGGGTCAAGGCTCGGGAATTCGCGCCGCTGCTCCGAGGCTGGATCGACGCGATGAGCGGCTTTCTGGAGCGCGCGGCCGAACAGATCGACGACGGCGACTACGTGACCGACGTGGTGTCGAACATCGCCATGCAGGCCGCGGCGTTCCCGAACCTCGCCAAAGCCGCGGCGGAACAAGGCGTCAGCGCGGAACTGCTGGCCCCGCTGCAGCCGCTGATGGACAAGCGGGTCGCCGGCGGACACGGCGCCGAAGACCTGATCGGCGTCATCGAACTCCTCAAGAAGTAAGGGAAACACAATGATCACACTGATCGGGCTCGGTCCGATGGGACAGGCCATGGTCCGGGTACTCCTGGAGAACGGCCACGGAGTGACGGTCTGGAACCGCACGGCCGCCCGCGCGGACGGCGTCGTCGCCGCGGGCGCCGTGCGCGCCGGGACACCGGCGGACGCGGTGGCGGCATCGGAGCTGGTGTTGCTGAGTCTCACCGACTACGCGGCGATGTACGACATTCTCGGCAAGGCCGAGGATGCCCTGGCGGGCAAGGTGATCGTCAACCTCAGCTCGGACACTCCGGAGAAGACCCGTGAAGCCGCCGACTGGGTCAAGGCCCGGGGCGGGCGGTTCGTCGCGGGCGGCGTGATGGTGCCTGCCGAGTTGGTGGGCAAGGAGGAGGCGTATGTCTTCTACAGCGGCCCGGCCGACGTGTTCGAGAAGCACCGCGAGACCCTGGCGCTGATCGGGCGGCCGGACTTCCTCGGTGAGGACGTCCGGCTGGCACAGCTGTTCTACCAGGCGCAGCTGGACATCTTCCTGACCTCGCTTTCGGTGTTCATGCACGCGAGCGCGCTGGTGCGTTCGGCGGGTGTGCCGGTGGAGAAGTTCGTCCCGTACGCCAAGGACAACTTCAAGATGATGGATTTCTACCTGGACGCCGCGGCCGAGCAGATCGAAAAGGGCGAGCACCCCGGCGACGACGCCAACGTGACCATGATGGGTGCGACGGCCGACCACATCGTCCAGGCGAGCCGGGACGCCGGGGTGGACGTGGTGTTGCCGGAAGCGGTCAAATCGCACTACGACCGGGCGATCGCCGCGGGGCACGGGCGCAGCTCGTGGACCAGCCTTTTCGAAATCATCAAGGCGGACCGCAAGTAGTCACCTACTTGCTCCTGCACGCGCGTTGACGACCGCAAGTAGGCGACTACTTGCGGTCGTCAACGACGCCCAGCACTTCCAGGAAGGCCTTCGCCGCCGGAGTGACCGTGAAGCGGTTCCAGACGAGGTGCTCGATCCGCGCGGGAGCGTCCCTCACCGGCACGGTGACCACGTCGGTCAGGTTCGGCACGTACTTCGACGGCAGCAGCGCCACACCCAGTCCCTGATGGATGAGCCGCGCCATGAAGTCGGCGGCCGTCACCTCGAAGGCGACCTCACGGGTCACTCCCGCCGCGGCGAACGCCTGATCCGTCTGGGCCCGTCCAGCGGATCCCGAGGGGAAGTCGACGAACACCTCCGACGAAAGCCGCTTCAAGTCCACTTCGGACTCGACGGCGAGAGGATGGCCGGGAGCCACCACGGCGATCAGATCGTCACGGCCCAGTTCGCAGGTGCCCACGCCGTCCGGCCGGTCGGATACCGGGAGGCCGAGGAACGCGACCTCGATCGCGCCGTCCTTGATCTGCTCCACCAACTGCCCGCTCGCCCCGACCCGCAGCCCGATCCGGACGTGCGGGTACCGGCCGCGGAAGGTCTGCAGGGCGGCAGGGACGTCGACCGCCGCGACGGTCGGGATGACGCCCACGGTGAGCCGCCCGCGGATCTCGCCGACGGCCGCGGCGACTTCCGAGCCTGCTCGGTCGGCGGCCTCGAGACATTGCCGGGCCGCGGGCAGGAACGCTTCGCCCGCGGCGGTGAGCCGCACCCGGCGGCTCGTGCGTTCGAACAGTCGCGCGCCGAGTTCCCGTTCCAATCGCGCGATCTGATGGCTCAGCGCCGATTGCACGACGAGACACCGTTGCGCGGCACGGGTGAAGCTGTTCGTTTCCGCCACGGCCACGACGTACCGCATCTGCTGAAGCTCCATGGATCCATCTTGAATCACGATGGATCAAGTGACAAACATGTGTTGGACTCATTGATCCTGGGCACCGAAGCTGGGAAGCGTGAAAACGCTGACGACCACGCCGCTCGCCGCCGGTCTCGCCGGTACCGCGCTGACCGCCTTCGCCCCCATGGTCTGGGGGACGACCTACGTGGTCACCACCGAACTCCTCCCGCCGGGGCATCCGCTGTTCGCGGGTCTGATGCGCGCCCTCCCCGCCGGACTGATCGCGCTCGCCGTCACCCGCACCCTCCCGCGAGGAACCTGGTGGCTGAAGGCCGCCGCGCTCGGTGTCCTCAACATCGGGATGTTCTTCCCCTTGCTGTTCGCCGCCGCCGAACGGCTGCCCGGCGGAGTCGCCGCGACACTCGGCGCCGCCCAGCCGCTCCTCGTCGCGATCCTCGCCGTGGCCGTACTGCGCCAGAGCCCGTCCGCGTGGCGGTTCGCCTGGGGAATCGTCGGGATCGTGGGTGTCGGGCTGGTGGTGATCGGACCGGCGGCGGGCTTCGACGTCGTCGGGGTGATCGCCGGACTCGGAGGCGCCGCGACGATGGCGCTCGGCGTCACGCTCACCAAACGGTGGGGACGTCCGGCGGACGTCGGGCCGACCGCGTTCGCCTCGTGGCAGCTCACCGCGGGCGGGTTGTTCCTGGTGCCGGTGACGTTCCTGTTCGAGGGCGCGCCGCCGTCCATCGACCTGAACGCGGGTCTCGGGTACCTCTGGCTCGGCCTGATCGGTGGCCTGCTCGCCTACGTCCTGTGGTTCCGCGGCATCACGTCCCTGCCGGTCACCTCGGTCGCCGTCCTCGGCCTGCTCTCGCCGATGGTCGCCGCGGTACTCGGCGCCGCGCTGCTCGGTCAGTCGCTCGGTCTGGTCCAGCTCGCCGGTTTCGCTCTCGCCCTCGCCTCGATCGTCGCGGGCCAGATCACCCCGAAAGGTGTGGTCCGATGAGGATCGCCGTTGGACGCGGTCGTGGGTGCAGGCCGCCACTTCGGCTCGGGCGGATCGCCGGGGGAGGGAGTCTCCGGACTCCGTTCGGCCTCGATCTGGATCTCGATGTTGGTCTTGTGCGCTATCGGGTCCCAGATCTCCTCGATCGGTGCCAGCAGGGACTGGCTGACGCCGCAACGGCGGGCACGCACGGCGTACCACGCGAACCCGGCCAGGAAGAGGGGAAGGCTGAGGAACGCCGCCACGGGTGCCACGAGGGTCAGGCTGACATGGGCAGAACAGCAGCGACGCACCCATGAACACCTGCTGGACGCCGGACGTCAGGTCTTCCTGCGGCACGGTTTCCTGGCGGCGACGGTCGAGGAGATCGCGGCCGACGCCGGTTACACCCGCGGCGCCGTCTACAAGCATTTCGGTGGCAAGGAAGGCCTGTGGCTGGCGATCGTCGAAGCCGACGCTGACGGCCATCTGCGAGGACTGCGCGAGGCTCTCTCTCGCGCCACCTCGCGCGACGAGATGATCGCGGCGCTGAACCCCGCCGACGTGGCGGACAAGGACGCGGCGAAGTGGAGCGCGGCGGCCGCGGAAGTACTCGCCGCGACGGCACGGCAACCGGAAACCGCCGTGCGGATCGCCGCCATCCAGCGACGTCACGACGACGAGGTGGTCGCCCTGCTCGCCGAGCACTCCCGGCGGCTGCGCCTCGAGCCCGCCATCCCACTGGACCAGGCCGTCGTGATGATCGGCGCCTTGGGAATCGGCCTCGCGCCGCGTCAGACCGTCGCTCCCGCGGCGGACCCCGCCGCGGTCCTCACCCATGTGCTGGGCACCGTGTTCCCGCCCGAGGCAAAGTGACGGACGGTCCGGACGTACTCCCGATGACGACTGAGGAGGATTCATGCGGATCTCATCACGCAGGCGCGAAACAGGCTGAGCGGCACCTACACTCAGGCGCCGTGATCGATTCCTTCACCACCGCCGACCTCGTCGACGAACACGGCGACCGGCTGCGCGTCTGCGACACCCAGTTCCGCCAGTTCGGCGGCCATCGGAAGTTCTCGGGCCCGATCCGGACCGTCTCCTGTCACGAGGACAACGGCCTGGTCAAGAAACTGCTGGCCACTCCCGGCGACGGCGCCGTCCTGGTGGTCGACGGCGGCGGCTCGCTGCACAGCGCGCTCACCGGCGACATGATCGCGAAGTCCGCCGTCGACAACGGCTGGGCGGGCGTGGTCGTCAACGGCGCGGTACGCGACAGCGCCGAGCTCGCCGGGCTCCCGCTCGGAGTGAAGGCGCTCGGCACCAACCCGCGCAAGAGCTCCAAGGCGGGTGTCGGCGCTGTCGACGTCCCGGTCGGTTTCGGGGGAGTGACGTTCACTCCCGGTGACACGCTCTACTCCGACGACGACGGCGTCGTGGTCCTTCCCTCGGCCATCGCCTGAACCGGCTCGACGACGATGACCCGGCGGCCCCGGGTGTGCCCGGCGTGGCTGTCGGCATGCGCCGCCGCGGCATCGGTGAGCGAGTAGGACTTTTCGACCGGGATGTGCAGCCTTCCCCGCGAGATGAGATCGACGGCCTCGGCCAGCGCGTCCGGCACGCTCCCGGCCACGCCGGAGAAGTGGACGCCGAACTCGGGCGCGCCGAGATCGGCGATGGAGATCACCCTTCCCGGATCCCCGGTCAGGGCGACCAGCTCGGCGATCACGCCTGATCCGGCCAGGTCGAGGGCGGCGTCGACCCGGCCGAGCCGCCGCACCCGTTCCACCCAGCCTTCGCCGTAGGTCGTGGCGAGCGCGCCCAGGCCGCGCAGATAATCCTGGTTCGCGGCGCCTGCCGTGCCGATCACCGCGATGCCGCGTTCGCGCGCGATCTGCAGTACCGCCGATCCGACCCCGCCGGACGCGCCGCTGACCAGCAGCGTCTGGCCGGGCCGCACACCGACTTCGCGGATCAGCCGCAACGCGGTCTCGACCACCGAGGGGTATCCGGCCGCCTCTTCGAACGTGAGACCCTCGGGCATCTTGGCCCAGGCCGAAAGTACGGCGAACTCGGCGTAAGTGCTCGAACCCTCGCCGAACACGGAGTCGCCGACCTCGACGCCGACGACGCCCTCGCCGACTTCGTCCACCACGCCGGCGGCGTCCAGGCCCACGCCGGACGGCAGCACGGTCGGATGCGCGCCCAGGACCTGGCCTTCGCGGATCCTCCAGTCGACAGGGTTCACCCCTGCCGCCCGCACGGCGATGCGTACCTGGCCTGGGCCCGCGTGCGGATCCTCGGCGTCGACGAGCTGCAGGACTTCCGGACCGCCGAACTCGGTAAAGATCACTTTCTTCATGCGGTCGACCGTAGCACTAACGGTTAGGGTTTTGAAACCGTTGTTGTTTTGGATCTGATAGCGTCGCTACATGACCGTGCCGACCGGACGTCGTGAGCGGAAGAAGGCCGCCACCCGTCAGAAGATCGCCGACACCGCCCTGCGGCTTTTCCTGGAACGCGGGTACGACGCGGTGGGTATCCGCGAGGTGGCCGCGGAGGCCGATGTCGCCGTCACCACGCTCTTCTCCCACTTCGCCTCGAAAGAGGCCTTGGTATTCGAGCAGGACGCGGACTTCGAGCAAGGACTCACGCGGGCTGTCACCGAGAGGGCGCCGCACGAGCCGCTCATCCCGGCACTGCGTCGGGAGATCCACGCGATGGTGCGCCATTGCGCGGCGGACGGCGCCGCCCCGATCTGGCGCATGATCGACGGATCGCCCGCGTTGCGGGAGTACGAGGACTCGATGAGGCTGCGCCACGCGGAGTCCCTGGCCGCGGCGATCGCGGCGGATCCGGAGTTGTCGCGGTCGGCCACGGCCTGCCGCACGATCGCGAGGTTCGTGATCGACGCCTACTCGCTCGGCCGGGAGGCGGCCGATCCGGAGGCCGCGGTGGACGAGATCTTCCGGATGATCGAAGCGGCCTGGGAAGTCACCGGCCCGGACAGTCGGTAGCGGCGAGGCAGGCCGCGTTCAGGTGCTCGCGCACGCTCGGCCTCGTGAGTGGCAAGGACGGTTCTAATGAGGGGTAGGGCGGTTCTAACGGACCGGTATTTGCTTATCTACTGGACCTGGGGAAGTTGAGTGTCCTAGGCCTTCTGTTGATCATGGCCCGGGATAGGGCCACCTCGCGTCTATGAAGGAATCGGGACGTTGAGCGTCCTAATTCCTTCATCAACGATCCCGATACCCACTGGGATCGTCGCCCTCGCGCAGGCCGGCAGCAGGTAGGCAAAATACCGGTCCGTTCTAACGCTCTTTACCACTCACGAGGCCGAGAGCGGCCTGGATCGCGGCGACGAAGCGCTCCGGCCGATAGCGACCGGGGTCGGTGAGCACGAGTCGCGCGGCCATCTCGAACAGGGTGGTGACGGTGTGCGCGACGATCTCCGGATCGAGTTCCGCCGGCGCGTCGATGGCTTCCAGGAGCCACCGCGTCAGTGATTCGGCCCGGTCGAGGGCGATCGCGCGTGCGGCCTCACGCGCGGTATGGAACTCGGCGGGCATATCCGCCATCGGCATGACGACGCAATACCACCGGTCCGGCGTTTCCTGGACCGCGTTGAGGAAGTCGGCGAGCATCCGCGCGAGGAAGTCGGGGGCGTCCTCGGTGAGTAACCGGCCCGGATCGCCTGGCAACACCGCGAGCAACTGCCGGAGCGCCGCCTCCTGCTCCCGGCGCAGCAGTGCGGCCAGGAGTTCGTTTCGGCTGCGGAACTGGCCGTAGACCACCGGTTTCGTGACCCCGGCCTGTTCGGCGACCGCGTCCATGGTCGTGGCGTTGTGCCCGCGGGTGACGACCAGGTGCAGCGCCGCGTCGAGCACTTGCGTACGGCGCTGCTCGGCGGGCACCCGCGCGGCGTAGGCACGGCGTTTCCGAGGTGTCGTGCTGGTCAACGGTCCTCCTTGATCGCGCCCTGGACAAAGCTACTCTAGCGTAGGATATTGCTACGCATCAGTAGTAAATGCGGAGAGCGGAGGCTGACGTGACGACGACACCGGTGGAACCGATGCTGGACCACGGGTTCTTCGGGCCGGGTTCGGTCACGTGGAAGGTGTGGGGGCACGTCACGGCGGCCGTCACCGGGCTCCAGCGATCCGTCGTGGTGGAGGAACTCGATCCGGCGCTGATCGCCGCCGTCGACCAGACCGGTGCGAACTACGCCCGGCCTCGCACCCGCTACGACCGCACGGTCCGTTACTTCGCCATGGTCGCCTTCGCCGACAGCCGGAAGGTCGCCCAAGCCGCGGACGTACTGGTGAAGGTGCACGCCAAGGCGATCGGCGTCGAACCGGTCAGCGGCAATCACTACGACGCCAACGATCCGCACTCGCAGTTGTGGATCCTGCTCACCGGCTGGCATTCGGTGCTCAAGGCCTACGAGCTGTACGGCGGCGGCAGGCTCACTCCCGCCGAGGAGGACCGGTACTGGGAGGAATGCGCCGTCGCCGCCGAGTTCCAGACCTGCGATCCCGCCGGCGTTCCCCGCACCCGCGACGGCGTCCGGGAGTACTTCGAGCGGATGCGTCCCCGGCTCGCCGTCAGCGAGGCGGCCCGGAAGATGATGGACCACCTGCTGACCGCGAAGGTCGTCCTGCCGCCGGCGCCGCGGCTGCTGACTCCGGCCCTCTGGCTCGTGAACTGGTTCCTGCGGGCCGGGACGATCGCGACCATGCCGCGCTGGATGCGGAAGCTGAGCGGGTTCACCCAGCCGAGGCTCGTCGACCTGCTGGTCCGGCCGGTCCTGCGGCTCGGCTACGGCGTCGTCGACGGAAACCCGCGGCTGAAGCTGGCGGTCGCGCGTCTGCTGGCGCCTTCCGCGGTGCCGATCATCGCTCCCTACGTTCTCGGGGTGCCCCCGGTGTCGGATGAGATTCTGACCCCGGCGGAGGCCCGGCGACGTTACGGCTACGACAAACCGGCGGACGCCCACCGTGACATCCGGGCGAAGCAACACCAACGGGTGTTCGCTGACGGCCAGGCACCCAGCGATGACGGTCTTCTCGAATCCCAGGCGGTACTGGGCTCGTTGTCCTAAATCGTCAGTCCCTCGGCATGACGCAGAGTTCCCGGGACCTCCCCGACTCGAAGTCGTAGACGACGGGGTTGCCGTACTCGTAGCCGGGTACGGAGTCGCAGTCCGAGCCGACCTCAGAGGAAAGCTGGGCGATCACCGAGTAGTTGGCGGAGCTGTCCGAACAGTGGACCCGCACGGCGCTGGCGCTGAACGCACCGTTGCTGCCGGCGTCTTCGTCGGCCGAGATGCAGTCCCCGGCCTGCGCGGAAAACGGGTCGGGGTCGACCTCCGGGACGCCGCCCCCGGTGGCGATCGCCACGGTCACCGCGATCGCTCCACCGGTGACGACGAGCGCCGCGGCCGCGATCCCGACGATCAGTCCGGTCTTCGGGGTCTTCTTCGGCGGCGCGACGGGGTACTGCTGCCAGATGGGCGGCTGCTGCTGAGGGTAGGTCACGTCATCAGGATCGGCCGTGCCGATGAAATTCCGATGACACGGCTCACTTGCGGGCGACGAGCCGTTCCACCAGCCCGAGGTTGAACCGCTCACGCCGCTCGACGGTCAGGCCGAGGCCGCCGATCTTGTCGAGCGGGCGCCGGAGGAAGTGCTCGCCCGCCATCGGCACGGTGATCTTTTCGGCGATCCATTGCAGACCGCGGACGGGACGCGACGAACTCGCGATGTGGTCGAGCAGGATGAGCCTGCCGCCTGGCCGGAGGACCCGGGCCATTTCCCGCAACGCCATGCCGTCCTCAGGGATCGCGCAGAGTCCGAGGGTGCAGACCACGGTGTCGAACGAATCGGCGCCGAACGGCAGGTCATGGGCGTCGGCCCGCCGCAGCGTCACCGGATGGCCGAGGCGTCCGGCGCGGTCGCGGGCGATGGCGAGCATGCCGTCACTGAGGTCGATGCCGGTGAGCGTCACGCCGTCGGGGTAGAGCGGCAGGTTCAGGCCGGTCCCGACGGCGACTTCGAGGACGTCGCCGGTGGCCTGGCCGCAGACCCACGCCCGGGAGTCGCCGAAGAGCTTCCGGTCCATGAACCGCATCTCCCGGTCGTAGTTCCGGGATTTGCCGTCCCAGTAACGGTTCCACCGCGCGGTCCGGGTCATGGCGCTCCTTTCAGCAGCAGTGCTCACCGCGCCAGGCCTCCCGGCCTTCTTTGATCGCGACGGCGGCGATGACGAGCGCGACCAGCGGATCGGCCCAGTACCAGCCGAAGAGACTGTTGAGCAGCAATCCCACGAGCAGCACACCGGAAAGATAAGTGCAGAGCAAGGTCTGCTTCGAGTCGGCGACGGCGCTCGCGGAGCCGAGTTCGCGCCCGGCCCGACGCTGGGTATAGGACAGCAAGGGCATCACAAGCAACGAGACCGCCGCCAGCACGATGCCGACGGGGGAGTGCTCGGCGGGGCCGGCACCGAACAGGGTGCGTACCGATTCGACGGTGACATAGGCGGCCAGTGCGAAGAAGGACACCGAGATGACCTTGAGCGCGACGCGTTCGCGGGCTTCGGGGTCCTTGCCGGAGAACTGCCAGGCGACGGCCGTGGCGGACGCGACTTCGATGACCGAGTCCAAGCCGAAGCCGATCAGGGCGGTCGACGAGGCGATGGTGCCCGCGGAGATGGCGACGACCGCCTCGACGACGTTGTAGGTGATCGTCGCGGCGACCAGCAGCCGGACCCTTCGAGACAGCAGGGCGCGGCGATCCGGGGCCACTGTGGACTTCGTGGTGCAGCAGCCGTCCGGGCAGGAGCCGTTCTCGACACTCACCGGAGCACCTCGTCCACGCAGGGCTCAGCGGTGTCGACGGCCAATACGACTTGGACCAGTTCCCGCAAGGCGCGGGCCAGATGCGCGTCCGCCAGCGAGTAGCGGACCTGCCTGCCTTCGTAGGTGGCGACGACCAGTCCGCAGCCTCGCAGGCAGGCGAGGTGGTTCGACACGTTCGAGCGGCTCAAGCCGAGTTCGGCGGCCAGCAGTCCGGGGTAACTCACCCCGTCGAGCAGGGCGACCAGTATCCGGCACCGGTTCGGGTCGGCGAGTGCACGACCGAGCCGGGCGAGTGCGGCCCCCTGGGTCTCACATGTCAGCACAGATGGGACAGTACAGTCCACACTGATATATCAGCAAGGGCTGAATCATTGACCCGACGGAGTGTCCGGACGCGACCCTCTGTTTCGTCGCTGTCTGTCAAGTCATCGCCGAACACCGGTGCGGAGGCGACCCGAAAGAGGCCGGCGTGACACTCCAACGGCCGCATCGTGGGCACGCCCGGGAGTCCCGGCGCGGCTTCGCATGACACCTCAGAACAATTGCTGGCCCGATTGCGTGGCCATCATAAAGCGTCAAGTAACGTTGACAAAAGCTTTCGTGCGCAATGGAAGAATCGGCATTCGGGTGGCCTTGTCGCATTACCTGAAAGTGCGCTTGTGCGAGAAAAACCCCTTGCTATGTTGATCCTGCGGGGCCGCACTTCGGGGCATGGCCGGCGCGCCGCGAATTGTGGATCTTGTTTGTCACACGACTATCGAAGGGTGGACCTTGCTGTGACCGTGACCGAATCGGACACTTCCGCCGAAGGTGTCCAGGGGCCGGAAAATCCGCAGCTGAGTTTGGGCCGGGCCGCCGCGCGTAATCTGGCGACGACGACCAAATCCGTTCCGCAGATGCAGGGAATTTCGTCCCGGTGGCTGCTGAAGATGCTCGAATGGGTTCAGGTGAACGGTGGCGCCTACCGGGTCAACCGGCGGCTCAATTACGCGGTCGGCGACGGACGGGTGACGTTCTCGAAGGCGGGCGCCGAGGTGAGCGTGATCCCGGCGGAACTGGGAGAACTGAAGCCGCTCAAGGGATACGACGACGAAGAAGTACTCGCCGAACTCGCCCGCCGTTTCGAACAGCAGGAAGTGGCGGCGGGCGACGTGCTCGTCGAATTCGGGCACCGGGCCGATCGGGTCTACCTCATCGCGCACGGCAAGATCGCCAAGACCGGCCCCGGTCCTTACGGTGACGAGACCGCGCTCGGCGTGGTCAAGGACGGCGACTACTTCGGCGCGCAAACCCTCGTCGACGGCGACGGCATCTGGGAATTCACCGCCAAGGCGGCCACCGCCTGCACCGTGCTCACCCTGACCCGGCAGGACTTCGAGCGGGTACTGGAACAGTCCGAATCGCTGCAGGCGCAGATCGAGCAGGCGTCGCAGGACTCCGGGCGCGCCAACGACTTCGGCGAGGCCGAGATCGACATCTCCTCCGGACACGACGGCGAGCCGTTGCTGCCGGGGACGTTCGTCGACTACGAGACCTCGCCGCGTGAATACGAACTGAGCGTCGCTCAGACCGTGCTCCGGGTCCACAGTCGCGTGTCCGACCTCTACAACCAGCCGATGGACCAGACCGAGCAGCAGTTGCGCCTGACCATCGAGGCGCTGCGCGAGCGGCAAGAGCACGAAATGATCAACAACACGGACTTCGGCCTGCTCCACAACACCGACTTCGCCCAGCGCATCGCGACGCGCACCGGTCCGCCCACTCCGGACGACTTCGACGACCTGCTCGCCTTGGTGTGGAAAGAACCAGGCTTCTTCCTCGCGCATCCGCGCACGATCGCCGCGTTCAGTCGCGAGTGCAGCAAACGCGGGATCTACCCGACCGGCGCCGATCTCGGCGGGCACAAGGTGCCGTCCTGGCGCGGGGTCCCGATCCTGCCGTGCAACAAGATTCCGGTGAGCCAGACCAACACCAGCTCCGTGCTGCTGATGCGCACCGGCGAGAAGAACCAGGGCGTGGTCGGCCTGCGTCAGATCGGTCTTCCGGACGAGTACGAGCCCGGGCTGAACGTCAGGTTCATGGGGATCTCGGAGCAGGCGATCATCTCCTACCTCGTCAGCACCTACTACTCCGCCGCCGTACTCGTGCCGGACGCGCTGGCCGTCCTCGAAGCCGCCGAACTCGGCCGCGAAGGATGACCGCCACAAGGCCGGAGGCCGACCGGCGGCTCAGTCTCGGCCCCGCCGCCGCGCGGAACCTGGCGACGACCACCAAGACGCGGCCGCAGATGCAGAGCATCACGCCACGCTGGCTGCTGAAGATGCTGCCCTGGGTCGAGGCGACCGGTGGCACCTTCCGGGTCAACCGGCGGCTGACCTACGCGATCGGCGACGGACGGGTGAGCTTCACCAATGTCGGCACCGAGGTCCGGGTCGTCCCGCAGGAACTCGCGGAGCTGGCCCTGCTGAGGGGTTTCGACGACGAGGACACGCTCTCCGCGCTCGCCGACCGGTTCGTGCAGCACGAGTACCAGCCTGGCGAAACCATCGTCAGCCACGGCTCTCCGCTCGACGAGGTCGTGCTGGTCGCACACGGCAAGGTCGCCAAGGTGGCACCGGGCGAGTACGGCACGGAAGCCACCATCGGCAGCATGGCCGACGGCGACCACTTCGGTGAAGAAATGCTCGCCGGCATCGACCGGAACTGGCCGTTCACCGCCAAGGCCGTCACCCCGGTCATCGTGCTGACCCTGCGCGCCGAAGACTTCGCCGACCTCAACGGCCGGTCCGAGTCGATGCGCCGCCATGTGCAGGACATGCTGGCGCACAAGGGAAAGCCACAGAACGCCAAGGGCGAGGCCGAGATCGGGATGTCGTCAGGGCACGACGGCGAGCCACTGCTGCCGGGCACGTTCGTCGACTACGAGATCTCGCCTCGCGAATACGACCTCGCCGTCGCGCAGACCTCACTGCGGGTGCACACACGGGTGACCGATCTCTACAACGAGCCGATGGATCAGTTGGGCGAGCAACTCCGGCTGACCGTGGCGGCACTGCGGGAGCGGCAGGAGTACGACCTGATCAACAACCGCGAGTTCGGACTGCTGCACAACGCCGACCTCAAGTCACGGTTCCAGACCCGGTCGGGCCCGCCGACGCCCGACGACATGGACGAACTCGTCAGCCGCCGCCGCAAGACGAAGTTCTTCCTCGCCCATCCGCGCGCGATCGCCGCGTTCGGCAGGGAATGCACACGCCGCAGCCTTTACCCGGAAGGCACCACGGTCGACGGGAAGGTGGTCGCCGCGTGGCGCGGGGTGCCGCTCCTGCCCTGCGACAAGATCCCGATCACCGACAACGGCACCTCCTCGATCCTCGCCATGCGGACCGGCGTGGAGGACAACGGCGTGATCGGGCTGCACCAGACCGGCCTGCCCGACGAGTACGAGCCGGGCCTGAACGTGCGCTTCGACGGCATCAACGAACAGGCGATCGCCACCTACCTGGTCAGCACCTACTACTCGGCCGCCGTGCTCGTTCCCGACGCGCTCGGCGTCCTGGAGAACGTCGAGGTCGCGCGTTGACCCCTCGCCCCGCAACGACAACGAACAACAAGGCTCCAGAAAGGACCACGCACGTGACCATCGCCCGTACTCCCGCTCCCGCCAAGGTTCTGCGCACCGAGTACCAGAAGTCGGTGGCGTCGTACTGGAACAAGGAGAAGGACCCGGTCAACCTGCGCCTGGGCGATGTGGACGGGCTCTATCACCACCACTACGGGGTCGGCGAGGTCGACTGGTCGGTGCTGGAAGGCCCCGAGGACACCCGTGACGAGCGGATCATCGCCGAGATGCACCGCCTGGAGACCGCGCAGGCGGACGTCCTGCTCGATCACCTCGGCGACGTCAAACCGGACGATCGGCTTCTAGACGCCGGCTGCGGGCGTGGCGGGTCCAGCATCATGGCCAACGCGCGGTTCGGCTGCCACGTCGACGGGATCTCGATCTCGGAGAAGCAGGTCGAGTTCGCCAATCACCAGGCGGAGATCAGGGGCGTCGCAGACCGGGTGCGGTATCACTTCCGCAACATGCTCGACACCGGCTTCGAGACCGGCTCGCGCAAGGCGATCTGGAACAACGAAAGCACGATGTACGTGGACCTCTACGAGCTCTTCGCCGAGCACGCGCGGCAGCTGGAGTTCGGCGGGCGGTACGTCACCATCACCGGGTGCTACAACGACGTGACCGGTGGGCGGTCGAAGGCCGTCGCGCAGATCGACCAGCACTACACCTGCAACATCCACCCGCGCAGCGAGTACTTCAAGGCCATGACGGCCAACGACCTGGTGCCTATCTCGGTGGTGGATCTGACGCCGGACACGATCCCGTACTGGGAACTGCGGGCGAAGTCGTCGGTGGCGACCGGGATCGAAGGACCGTTCCTCGACGCCTATCGCGAAGGCAGCTTCCACTACCTGCTCATCGCCGCGGACCGCGTCTGATCCCGCGAGACCATCGGAGCAAGCGATGACCGAACCGCTCGCCACGCTACTGGCCGGTCCGAGCGGACTGGGCACGTCCGCCGCCCGGCTGGCGGCCCGGCTGACCGCTGTTTCTCCGGCGGTGGAGGAAGCTCCGCCGCCGGGGAAACCCGCTCTCGACCCGGCGTACGCGTACCGGCCGTGGGGCGACGGGGCGGCGCCGCCGCTGTACTGTCCCGTCACCGAGCGGATCAACGATCCGCTCGCCGAGGAGGTCGACCGGCGGCTCGTCCTGTGGGCGGGGGAGTGCGGGTTCGACGAGGAAGAGTGCGAGCAAATCGGGAAGGCGGGCTTCGGCAGGCTCGTCATGCTCGCCCACCCGGACTGCGAGGACCCCGACAAGCTGCTGATCTCCGCGCGGCTCAACGCCGCGTGGTGGGCGGCCGACGACCTCTACGCCGACGACACCTCGCTCGGCGCCGTGCCGGCGGAGCTGCCGCCGAAGCTCGCGCTGGGGATGGCCGCCATGGATCCGGTGCCGTCGTTGGGTGAATTCAGCCGCGACCTCGACGAAACGCTGCGGAACGACCGGGTTCTGGTGGCGCTGAACTCGGGGACGGACTTCTTGCGGCGAGCCGGGACCGCCGCGCAGGTTCAGCGGGTCTGCTATTCGACCTTCGCGATGTTCGTGAGCTGGACCGCCTACGCGGCATGGCGCCACAGCGGGAAATACCCACCGGCGTGGGAGTACCTCGCGGCCCGGCAGCACGACAGCTTCTACACCTCGATGACGTTGATCGACGTCCTCGGCGGCTACGAACTGACCTCGAACCTCTACTACGACCCGCGGGTCCGCGAGGCGGCGATCCAGGCGGGCACGGCGGCCGTGCTCGTCAACGACGTGCACTCGGTCGCCAAGGACCTGGAGGACGAGTCACCGCCCTGCAACGCGGTACTGCTGATCGCCGACGACCGGAAGTGCTCGATCGAAGAGGCCACGGCGATCACCGTCGAACTGCACAACGACGTCGTCCGGGACTTCCAGTCGGCGCACGAGAAGCTGAGCGCGGTTCCTTCCCTTGAACTGCAACGGTTTCTACGTGGGTTGCGGGGGTGGATGGGCGGCGGTTTCGAATGGCACTCGACGAGTCCGCGATACAAGCTCGTGAGTGGTAAGGACGGTTAGAACCGTCCTTACCACTCACGAGACCCAAGGCTAGACGACACCCGCTTCGATCAATTGCCCCCAGATCACGCCCTGGTCCACGACCTCGACTTCCAGCTTCTCGGCCTTGGTGAGCTTGCTCGCCCCGACGTCGGCACCAGTGATCAGCAGATCCGTGTTCGCCGAGACCGACGACGCGATGGTCGCGCCCGCCCTTTCGCACAGCCGCTGGAAGGTCGGGCGTGGCACCTTCTCGCCGGAGCGGGGGTCGCTGATCGCCCCGGTGACCACGACCGTCTTGCCTTCCAGCGGCGCGCCGGCCGCGACGACCGGCGGGAGGTCTTCTTCGCGTACATCCAGCGAGACTCCGGCTTCCCGGAGCCGCTCGAGTTCGGGACGCAGCCGGGTGAGGTGTTCGATCAGGGACGCGGCGACCTTCGGGCCGATGTCCTCCACGGCGACGAGACCTTCTTCGCCGGCGTCGGCGACGGCTTCGAGCGAACCGAACCCCGCCCTGCACAGTCGCGCGGCGGTGCCCTCGGACGCCATGGGAATCGCCAGGCCGATCAACGCCCGGCGCAGACCGACGGCCCGGCTCGCGTCGATCGACTCGATCATGCGGGTTGCTGAGATGTCGCCGATGCGGTCGAACTCCAGCAGCTGTTCCTTGGTGAGCCGGTAGAAGTCCGAAGGGTGTTCGAGGATCCCGGCCTCGGCGAGCCGCTCGATCCAGACCCCGCCGATCGCGTCGATGTCCGCGGCCGCACGTGACGCCCAGTGGATCAGCCGCCGGACGGTCTGGGCGGGGCAGGCGACGTTGGTGCAGAACAGTTCCCGGCTGTTGCCCTGTTCGGTCAACGGTTCTTCGCACGACGGGCACACCGACGGCGGCACGATCTCCCGCTCCTCACCGGTGCGCTTGGCGGCGTCGAGGACACCCGCCACGAACGGGATCACGTCGCCGGCGCGGCGCACCAGCACGGTGTCGCCGATCTTGATCCCGCGGGCCCGGATGACCTCCTGGTTGGCCAGCGTCGCCCTGGTGACGGTGGTCCCGCCGACGAACACCGGCTCGAGCCACGCGACGGGAGCGATCTTGCCGGTCTTGCCGACATCCCACACGACATCGGCGAGCACGGTGGTCTTCTCTTCGGCGGCGAACTTGAAGGCCAGCGCCCCACGAGGTGAACTGGACCTGGTTCCGGCGGCGGCGTAGGCGTCGCGATCCGCCAGACGCAGCACGGCACCGTCGAGGTCGTAGTCGAGATCGTTGCGCTGTTGCTCGATGGTCGTGATGACGGCCTGCGCCGACTCGGCGTCGTCGCAGTGCCGCATGTCGGCGGCGGCGAACCCGAGCGTCCGGAGCGCGCCTTCGAGATCGGTTTCGGCGCTTTCGGGTTCGGTGGAGAGGTCGAAGGCGAAGAACTGGAGGCGCCGCTCGGCGACGGTGGCCGGATCCTTGGCGCGCAGGGTCCCGGCTGCGGCGTTGCGCGGGTTGATCAGCGGCTTGTCCGGGTGGACCTTGTTGTAGGCGGCGAAAGTGGAGCGCAGCATGACCGCCTCGCCGCGGACCTCGACCCGGCCGGGCGCGTCGACCTTGTCCGGGACGCCGTCGGTCAATGCCCGGACCAGCATGGTCACGTCGTCGCCCGTGGTCCCGTCGCCGCGGGTGACCGCCCTCGCGAATCGTCCGTTCTCGTAGACCAGGGCCAGTGACAGGCCGTCGAGCTTCGGCATGACGACCACCGGCTGGCCGGGGAACCGGGTGAAGAACGCCGCGACCTGCTCCGGTTTGGTCGCCTTCTCCAGCGACAGCATCGGGCGCGAGTGCCGGATGGGCGCGTGCAGGACGGCGGGCGCGCCGACCTGGTCGAGCGGGTTCGGGTCCGGGGTCAGTTCGGGGTTCGCCTCGATGAGCCCGCGCAATTCGTCTTCGATCGCGTCGTAGTCGGCGTCGGCCACCTTCGGCGAGCCCCGGTAATAGGCGTCGCGAAGGACGACGATCTGATCGGCGAGTTCTTGGATGCGGTCCCGAGCGTTCACGGCGCAGAGGTTACCCGGGACCACCGACAGAACACCGTCCGAACAGGACTCGTGTCACGGATTGACGGCGAGCACCAGGAACGAGGCGAGCAGGACCAGGTGCACCCCGCCCTGCAGCCGGGTCGCGCGGCCGGGGACGACGGTGAGCACGCTGACCGCGATCGTCAGTGCCAGCAGCACGATGTGGGTCGCGCCGAGGCCCAGCAGCAACGGCCCGTCCAGCCAGATCGACGCCAGCGCGATGGTCGGGATCGTGAGCCCGATGCTCGCGATCGCCGAACCGTAGGCGAGGTTCAGGCTGGTCTGCATCCGGTCGCGCCGTGCGGCCCGTGTCGCGGCCAGGGTTTCCGGCAGCAGCACCAGCATGGCGATCACGACGCCGACGAACGACTGCGGGAAGCCCGCCGCGCTGACCCCAGCTTCGATCGCGGGTGATTCGACCTTCGCCAGGCCGACGACGGCGACCAGCGCGACCAGCAGCAGTCCGAGACTGGTCAGCGCGGCCTTGCCGGTCGGCGGTTCGGCGTGTTCCTCCTCCTTGACGGAGCCCTCGCTGTCGACAGGCAGGAAGAAGTCGCGGTGGCGGACGGTCTGTGTGAGCACGAAAAGGCCGTAGAGCAGAAGCGAGGCGACCGCCGCGAAGGTGAGCTGTGTGCCGTTGAACGCCGGGCCGGGGGTGCTGGTGGTGAACGTCGGCAGCACGAGGCTGACGGAGGCGAGAGTCGCCACGGTGGCGAGGGCGCCGCCACTGCCTTCCGGGTTGAAGTGCGTCTCGCCGTAGCGACGGGCGCCGACCATGAGCGAAATGCCGGCGATACCGTTCATGGTGATCATCACGGCGGCGAACACAGTGTCGCGCGCCAGCGTCCCGGCCTCGGGGCCGCCGGAGGACATCATCGTCACGATCAGCGCGACTTCGATGACCGTGACCGCGATCGCCAGCACCAGCGAGCCGAAGGGTTCCCCGACGCGATGCGCGACCACCTCGGCGTGGTGCACCGCGGCCAGCACGGTCCCGCCGAGCGCGAGCGCGACTACGATCACCGGCACGGGGCCCAGATCGCGACCCCAGCTGAGCGCCAGCACGACTATGGCGAGGACCGGCATGACGGTGGTCCAGGACACGGGAAATCGTCTGCGCGAAGCGGCCATGCCGTCACCTTCGCACACTCTGCGTGACGTCGCCGCTCCATGAGGGGCGCAGGGTGACGAAGGTCGTGGTGATCGGCCTGCTCAGGAAGAAAGGCGTGATCGCGCCCCTTCGAAAAGCAAGGACGGTGCGGGCGCTAGCGGGCGCCGACTCCACGCAGGAAGGTCTCGACGAGCAGATCGGCGGCGCGCGGGGAGTCCATGTCCTCCCGGGAGGCGAGGTGGAGGAGCTGGATCAGCAGACGGCTCGCCCAGCCGTCCGGGACGTCCGCGCGGAGGAATCCCTCGTCGGTGGCCCGCTGGAGGAACGTGTCCACCTCTGCGGAGATTCGCCCCCGACGGTCCTGGATGGAAGGTTCGGCGCGCATCCGGGTCAGTTCGACCGGCCATGCGCGGTTGACCTCGATGATGCCTTCGACGTAGCGGTGCAATGCCACGGGGACCGCCGTCTCGGTGAGCCGGGCAGCGCGGACGACCTCTTCGACCGCGGTCAGCCGGGAGTCGTAGATGGCGGCCAAGAGTTCTTCGCGAGAGGCGAAGCGCCGATAGACGGTGCGCCTGTCGACTCCGGCTTCGGCGGCGATCGCACTGATGGCGGCCGACGGGTCATGAGCGAGCATCCGCGCGCCCGTGGCCAGGACGGCTTCGAGATTGCGTGCCGCATCAGCTCTCATTTCGGGAATGTATCACGCTGATGTGTCGTTAACTGCCATAAGTACCACACTACTGTGGCAGTTAGAGAGGCGGAACGGTGATCACGAACGACAAGCTCTTCATCGGAGGCGCATGGGCGACGCCAAGCGATCCGACACGACTGGACATCGTGTCCCCGCATGACCAGTCGGTTCTGGGGCGGGTCGTCCAAGCTCTCCCCGCGGACGTCGACCGTGCTGTCTCCGCCGCCAGGGCCGCCTTCGACGAAGGACAGTGGCCAAGGACCCCGCCGGAGGAGCGAATCGCGGTGCTCCGGCGGCTGAACGCGCTGCGAGAGGCTCGCGCGGACGAGATCGCCAGGCTGATCTCGGCCGAGAACGGTTCGGCCCTCTGGTTCACGCGGGCCGGGCAGCCCGGGGTGGGACGCCTCGCCGTCTCGTATCTGAAGGCGGCGGAGGAATTCGGGTGGGAAGAGACGCTCACGCCCTCGGATCCCTCGGCGCCGTTCCGTTCGATCGTGCGCCGGGAGCCGATCGGGGTGGTCGCCGCGATCATTCCGTGGAACTCACCGTTCTCGGCGTCGATGGCCAAGATCATCCCGGCGCTGCTCGCGGGGAACACGGTCGTCCTCAAGGTCTCGCCGGAGAACTCGCTCAGCATGAGCCTGCTCGCGGACATGCTGGCGGAGGCCGGGCTGCCGTCCGGGGTGATCAGCGTGCTGCCCGCGGACCGGAAGACCAGTGAGTACCTGGTGAAACACCCCGGGGTCGACAAGATCGCGTTCACGGGTTCGACCGCGGCCGGCCGCCGGATCGCATCACTGGCGGGGGAGCGGCTGAAGCGGGTCAGCCTGGAATTGGGCGGCAAATCCGCGGCCGTGATCCTGCCCGACGCCGTCATGGAGGACGTGATCGCCGGGCTGAAGTTCGGATCGCTGCTCAACAACGGCGAAGCGTGCATCGCGCAGACGCGGATCCTCGCGCCACGTGGCCGGTACGCCGAGGTCGTCGCCGGACTCGAGGAGATGATGGAATCGCTCGTGGTCGGTGATCCGGCCGACGAGAAGACCTTCATCGGCCCGATGGTGCGGCCCGGTCAGCAGCAGCGTGTGCGCGACTACATCGAGATCGGTGTCGCCGAGGGCGCGCGGCTCGTCACCGGAGGCTCGGAAGTCCCGGCAGGCCTGGAGAAGGGCAACTACGTCACGCCGACATTGTTCGCCGACGCCGACAGCACGATGCGTATCGCCCGGGAGGAGATCTTCGGGCCGGTGCTGGTCGTCATTCCCTATGAGGACGAGGACGACGCGGTCCGCATCGCCAACGACTCGGAGTACGGGCTCTCCGGTGGTGTCTGGTCGGCCGACGAGGACCGCGCGCTCGCCGTCGCACGGCTGATGCGCACCGGGACCGTCACCGTCAACGGGGCGCCGATCGGCTTCGACGGTCCCTTCGGTGGCTACAAAGCCAGTGGAATCGGCCGTGAATACGGTGCCGCGGGCCTCGCCCAGTACGTGGAGCTCAAGACCATCACGCGAGGCGAGTTCCGGGAATCTTGACGGTGATCCGCTGGTCCGCGGCCACGATCCGCTGAAGCCGGAACCGGCAGAGGGTGTGGAACATCTCGCCCAGTTCCTCCGGGTCGATGCGGCCTTCGAGGTCGCGCTTGCTCGCGTTGAGCACCCGGCTGATCACGGCCGCGGGCACGCGACCACCGAATTCGCCCATCAGCCAGACACCGATTTCGCCGATCTCGTCCTCGATCGTGCGCTGCGCGGTCATCAGCCGTACCCCTCTGCGTCGGAGTGTCGCCGGGTTTGCCCCGGCGACACTCCGACGGGCGACGAAAACACCCATGACGGGAAACCTGACAGATTGCGCTACTCGGCCTAGGCGCTGCCTAGCCACCTGACGTGGGTTGCACCGAACCGTGCAGTGGGCCGGAGCGATCTCCGGGAAAACCCCGATGTGATCGACATCCGTGCGTGTCAGCCTCGGAGATGACCATTGTGGACAGTCAGGGAGGAGGGCACACGCGTAGTGGCCCCAGCAAGTGACGAAGAAACCACGCGATGGATAGCGGAGTTGACGACCCTCAGTGAGCTTTACCGGTCCGCCGAGGTCGCGGGGTCGGCAGAGGCTGTGTCGCACGCGGGGTGGCACGCCGGGGCCCGGATCGGGACGAGCACCGCGAACGGGCGGATGCTGGCCTACAACGATTCGGGTGTCGAGGCGGAATGCATCTTCCGGGAGGGAGAGCGCACGCTGTTCAACATCATGAGCGGCGGGTACGGGAACGACACGAGCGAACGCGGGTTCGCGGTGTGGAGCAGGCGGCCGGGCGTGCTCGGAGCGATCGACACCGGGGTGTGCCGCCTGGAGGTAGCCGACGCGGAAGGCGTCGTCGTCCAGGCCGCGATCGTGGCGCACACCTTCGCCGTGGACGTGGACCTGGGTCCCGTGCCCCAGACGATCGACGAAGTGTTCGCGCCGTGGGAGCCGCCGGAGTTGACGGTCCGGGTGTACGGCGAGGGCGACGCGTTGCGGTACGAAGGTCCCTTGCTGACCACGTGACCGACCCGAGTCGCCGAAAGTACGTGATGGCCCCCTTCATTGCGCTAGGCGCAATGAAGGGGGCCATCACGTACTGGTGAGATCAGCCGTTCGGAGTCGTGATCACGGCGAACTTGGATCCCTGGCCGGCGATCCGCTCGCTGAGATCGGTGGTGATCGTCTCGATCGGCGCGTAGTTGTTCAGTTCACCGGCCTGGCAGGGGCCCGACCGGGACTGCTGGTTGCCGATCAGGATGCCCAGAGCCGCGTGGTCGGCCTGGCTGAACAGTGGTCCGCCGCTGTCGCCCGGACGGGCGCAGAGGTCGGTGTTGATGCCGACGTCCGTGGAGAGGACACGGCCGCAGCGGGTCCCGACGAGGTAGCCGGCGCCCGCGCCGCTGTCCACGGAATCGGGGTAGTTCACCGCGCTCGACGCCGTCCCGGAGGCACAGACGACATACCCGGCCTTGATCTCGGCGAGCTTGCGGGCGCCGGTGATGTACTCGTCGACCGAGGTGGCCTGCGCGCCGCACGGAGTGTCAGCGTTGCTGTCCATGCCACCGTTGCGGCAGTACTTCAGCACCCGGTTGCGGCCGGTCTGGCTTTCGAGCCACTTCGTCGACGCCGCGTCGTTGACATACGGCAGGGCCGCGTAGTCGTACGGGTACGAGCTCTTCTCGATGCCGTGCTGCTGCAGCACGTCGTTGCCGTTGTGCTGAGTCGGCGTGTTGTTGGTCTTCGTCCGCATGCAGTGCCCCGCGGTGAGAACCCAGCCCTTGCCGGGGAAACCACCACCGGTGGACCGCAGGTTGAAGCCACTGGTGCAGCCGCCCCAGGTGCCGTCGTCCCGCTTCATGTCCAGCCGGATGCCGCCGCGCATCGGGCCGTAGTTCGTGCAGTAGAGCGGATGACAGAAACCCAGATCCACGTTCGGCGTGGACAGCGCGTTCGGGTTCTTCAGTACGCGCGAGACGACCATGCCGGATTCCGCCGCCGCGGCATTGCGAGCGGTGTTCGTTTCGGCGGCTACGACGTCGCCGGCGGCGCGCACGGCCGCTTTCTCCCGCGCCACCCAATCGCGTTCCCAAAGCACGACGCGGTTTTCGGACTCGCTCACCGACGGCAGGTAGACCGCTTCCGGGCCCGCGCCGACCTTGGCCGCGACGCGTTCCTTCGCCGCCGTGAGCTGCTGCAACGAGTGCTGGACCTGGTGCGTGCGAACATCGGAACGGACGGGCATCGCCCTCAGATACGGCTCGGCCGCCGAGGGCTTGGTCATCGCCACGACCAGCTGACCTTTGTCCTGGTCGAGCCACATGCCGCCGTACTCGGCGCCGCGATCGCGTCGCAGCAGCTCGTCCAGCTTGACGCCGTCGGTCTGCAATTCCAGACGGCGCAGCGCCTCCTGCTCGTCGACCTGGTAGTTCTCGACCAGATATCGCACCGACTCCGCTACCGAAGCGGGGTCGAGCGAGGTGTGGAACGACTGTACGGTGTCAGCCGACGCCGGACTGCCCAGTGCTGTGGTCGCTGCCAGCACCGAAACGGCCAGGGCCCCCAGTCTTCTAGCTCTCCGCACGAGATCTCCTCACATGTCGGGACTTCGCGATCATTTAACCGGAGGACACCGGACGGGTGGGGAGATTTTCCGACAATGCCAGAGCGCCCCGCACCCGCGATGCGGCGGGCACGGGGCGGAACTCGGGCTACAGACTCGGCTCCCGACGCTGTTTTCCTTGGCGGGCTTTGACGATCCAGGCACCGAAGAGAGTCAGGAGACCAATGCTGGTCCCTGCCGACACTCCGACTTCCGGTGTGCTGATCCTGACGACGCCGACGACGATTCCGCCGCCGATCGTCAGCAGGAGGCACATGCGCAGTGTCGGGGCCCAGCCGGCGAGAACCGTCATCGCCAGGCAAAGCCAGCTGTCGCGGGTCTGCACTTTGCGGTGGCGTCCCGGTGTCCTCAGGAGCGGCCGCGCCGCGCGGATCATTTCCGCGGAGGTCGCAATGCGCCGAGCCGGTTTTTCGACGTGCTCGATGACGACTTTGACCCGTCGGGGCGGATCGTTGTCTGGTGTCTTCGCATTATCAGGCTGTAAGGTCACGACTGTCCTGTCCTTGTTCTAGCGAGCGGGCGAATGGACATCCGTGTGGCCTCCTGTGACAGCAGGAGGCCACACGTGCGCTACCGGTTCTTGACCGGTGCGACTGAAGCCATCTTGGCGAAAGCGGACTGTGACCGTTCAGTAGTACTGCGTGTGTCGCGCTGAACGGTATGCACGCGTCGCTCAACGGTCTGGGTGACCCCGGAAACTACTAAAAGTAGTGGGTGCGGCCGAACGGACCAGTGCCGTCGAGAGGGCTCGACAGCCCGACGCCTTGCTTTGTTCGACGTCGTGCCAGGTCGCCGCGAGATGTGTGGCAACAGCGATCTCCGCAGGTGGAGTAACACGTCGCCGCATGCGCACTCGCTGCTTTCGCATCATGAAAAATGCTGATCGCAACCGCCGGGTACGATCGATCTTCCGCCAAATGCGACGAGATTCGAGCATTCGTACTCACGGAGAGTTCACTCGATCAGGCGTTTGGTTGCCCTTTGTCGCCTCACTCGGCTTACCAACAGCGAGTGACTGCGCTGAACGGGTGGACACGCTCCGAACATGATTTGGCGGGTCAGGCGTCGGCCTCGCGCGTGGCGTGGAGGCTGCACGGCAGAGCGAGGGCCTGAGCGCTGGGCGTGGCGCTCGTCCTGGCAGGCGTGACGTGCGAAGTCCTCGATCAGGAGCAAGTAGACGAAGCGAAGGCTGGCGTCGCCGACGACGAAACTGGCGTCGCACTCGTTCTCCGGAAGGCCGCCGAGGACGTGATGGAACAAGATCCGTTCGGCCCGGTTGCGGTCGAGCATGGCCTCGAGAAGCCGGCGTTCGGTGCCGAGGGTGATGTGCGGTATCAAGCAGGTCATCGTCGACTCAGTCGAGCAGGAGCAGTGCGTAATAGGCCAGGAAGTGTTCGACCATGTAGGCGCCGCCGGTGGTCTGTGCGAGTGAGGCATGGGTATGAGCGTGCGCGGTTTCGAGTAGGGCGGGGATCCGGTCGTCATCGTCGGGAAGGGCGAGCGCGAGCCGGTGCCAGCACCAGGCTCGGTGCAGATTGAGGCCGTGCAGATGGGCCATCTGTCCGTCGGAGGTGTCGGCCACGGTCGCCGGGGTGAAGAGGGTCGCGGGTTTCCGTTCCGCGAGGCCGGGTAGAAAACCCTCCAGCCACCCGGCGAATCCGGTCGCGGGCACCAGCCTGGATATGAGTTCGGCTTCGGCGAGGGCGGGGGACAGGAAATCGGCGCCGGACGGTTCCCAGGCGCCGGGGTAGTCGCGGTCGGACCCGAACCAACGCCAGGCGGTCTCGGTGATGAGCCGGTGCAGCCGCGAATCGCCTTGGTCGGCGAGGTGGCCCGCGTACGGCAGGGCGCGGGACAAACCGAACGCACTGTTGTCGTGCACCCCGTACCGGATCGGGTAAGTGGCCCGCGGCAGCCAGTCGAGGTAGCGGGTCACGAAGACCGCGCTCAACTTTTGCAACACCGATGCCCAGCGCGCGGCGTCCGGATCGTCCCAGGTGGCGGTTTCGAAGGTGAGTTCCAGCAGCGCCGACCAGCCGTAGGGGCGTTGGGTGGTGCGGTGTTCCTCGGGAGCGAAGAAGGCGACCTCGCCCGCGAGTGCCTCGGCGGTCAGATGTTCGTCGAGGCACTCGCGGATCTCCGCGGCCGGCACGAGTTCGGCGTGCCGGCGGAGCAGGCGCACGAGCACCCAGAACATCTCCACGCAGGAATGCCAGTCGAAACTGCCGTAGAAGCACGGGTGCGACAGTCGAGGAGAGAGGATGGGCACGCCTTCGAGATGCCAATGACTCTCGTGGTGCGGATACTCGCGCACGACATTCGCCAGCGCTGTCCTGGCCAGAGCGTCTGCGCTCGCCTTCAGCAGCCTGCCTCGTTCGAAATCCCATTCGGTCATCGGCCCGCTCCCGGTCTCTCGTGAGAGTGCTCGGATCGATCTACGATGCAAGGGTGTACGAACGACCGATCACCACAGCGCAGCGTAACTTCCGGCGGGTCGCCGAAGAGCTGGAAAGCATGGGGACCCAGGATCGTTTCACCTACATCTTCCGATCCCGGTTGTGGAGTTCCTCGTCGGTCTCCGGGCCCGGTTCCGAACCGGTCCAGACGCGGGAACTGAGCGACCGGTTACCGGCTCTCCTCGATCGCTTCGGGGTGCGCACCCTCCTCGACCTGCCGTGCGGGGACTATGGCTGGCTCAGTGAGGTGGATCTCGACCTCGACCGGTACATCGGTGCCGACATCGTTCCCGATCTGATCGAGATGAACGCCGAGCGGTTCCGGGACGATCCGGTTCATGAGTTCCGGGTGCTCGATCTGACCGGCGATCCGCTGCCATCGGCCGATCTCGTGCTGTGCCGGGATTGCCTGGTGCATCTGAGTTTCGCCGACATCGAGCGGGCGTTGCGCAACCTCCGGAGGAGCGGTTCCCGGTACCTGCTGACCACGACTTTCACCGAACTGGGCACCAACACCGACATCGTGACCGGCGACTGGCGGCCCTTGAACCTGTGCCGGGAACCGTTCGGGTACCCGGAGCCGCTGGCGGTGCTGGTCGAGGGGTGCACCGAGGAGGACGGCGCCTACGCCGACAAGTCCCTGGGATTGTGGGAGATCTCCGCGATCGTGGACTGAACCGCGGTGGTCCCGTCTCACCGGAGTGGGATGTCGGCTCCGTGTTCCTCCTTCGGTCGCGGGCCGTGGATGCGCCGCTCGGTCTCGGGGATGGCGACGTCGTTGATGCTCGCCTCACGACGGCTCATGAGACCGTGCTCGTCGAACTCCCACAGTTCGTTGCCGTGGCTGCGCCACCACTGTCCGGCCTGGTCGTGCCATTCGTACTGGAACCGGACGGCGATCCGGTTCTCCGTGAACGCCCAGAGGTTCTTCCGCAGCGCGTAGTCCAGTTCACGCTCCCACTTCCCGGTCAGGAACGTGACGATCTCCGCTCGGCCGCGGACGAACGTGTCCCGGTTCCGCCATACCGAGTCCGGCGTGTACGCCGACGCCACCCGGCGGGGATCGCGGGTGTTCCAGGCATCTTCTGCCGCTTGGACCTTCCGCAGCGCCGTCTCACGGGTGAACGGCGGGTAGGGCGGGCGATCTTCCGGCATCGTCGAACCTCCTCGGGTTGAGAACGTTCGTTCTCCATATCTGGCGCCTACGATAGGGAACGATCGTTCTCAACGTCAAGGGAGTCCCGATGCCGGCCGCCGTCACCGACGAGCAGAACCGCTTGGATCGCGAGGTCCTGCTCGATGCCGCCGAGAAACTCTTCTACGAAAACGGCATCCAGGCGGTCGGCATGGACCAGGTGCGCGCGGCGTCCGGCCTCTCGCTGAAGCGGATCTACCGGTTCTTCGAAGCCAAGGAAGATCTCGTGGTGGCGATGCTCAAACGTCGTGATCTTCGCTGGAGAGGGAGCCTGGCCGCTCATGTGGAACAGGTCGCGGATCCTCGTGAGCGGGTGCTGTCGATCTTCGACTGGCTCGCCGGATGGTTCGCCGAACCCGGGTTCCGCGGCTGCGCCTGGATCAACGCCCATGGCGAATTCGGCTCTTCATCCGAGGCGGTGCTGGCCGAAGTGCGGGCGCACAAACGGGCGTTCCACAAGCAGATCGAGACCTGGGTGCGGGCCACCGGGTTGTCGGTGACCGAACCGGTCTATCTGCTCGCCGAAGGGGCCATCGTGACGGCGGGCATCAGCGGCGACGCGGAGCCTGCCCGGCAGGCCCGCGAGGCGGTCTCGGCGCTGCTCCGCTGCCACGTCTCTTCCGACCTTGGGCTCGCAAGTAGGTGACTAAATGCGGGCCGGCAGGCCCCAGGCATCCGCCACGCGTTCCGAGGTCAGCACAGAAGCCGGTGGGCCTTCACCGGCGAGGCGGCCGTCCTGCAGCAGCAGACAGTGATCGGCCCGGCCTGCCACCTCGAGGTCGTGCGTGACGCGCATGACCGTCGTTCCTTCGGCGAGCGCGACGCGCAAGGCTTCGTCGATCAGGCCGCGGGCGTGCAGATCGAGACCGGCCGATGGTTCGTCGAGCAGCAGCAGTCCTGCTCGCTGAGCCAGTCCCTGTGCCACCAGTGCCCGTTGGCGCTGCCCGCCGGAGAGTGTGCCGATCAGCCGGTCCGCGATCGACGTGATCTGCAGCAACTCCAGGCATTCCCCGACGATCTTCCGGTCCATCCTGGACAGTCGTCGCCAGTGGCCGCGGTGCGCCCAGCGCCCCATCGTGACGGTGGCGCGCACGGTGATCGGCAGCGACAGGGACACCTCGCTCTGCTGGGTCACGTAGGCGACGCGCCCCTGGTCCCGGCGGGTCACCGAACCGGTGGTCGGCGGCAGCACACCCGCGACGAGGTTGAGCAGCGACGACTTGCCCGCACCGTTCGCGCCGGCGATCGCGGTGAGCCGCGCCGAAGGTATCCGGGCGGTGATCCCGTGCAGCACTTCGCGGGAGCCGTAGTGGGCGTGCGCGCGGTCGATCGTGAGTGCCGTTGTGTCCGGAGTCATCCCACCTCTTTCAGATAATGACAATCATTACCACTATAGTGTGACGCGTGGAGTGGTTGCTGATCCCCTTCGAGGTGTCGTTCGTCCAGCGTGCGCTGGTGGCGGGAGTGCTCGTTTCGGCGGTGTGCGCCATCGTGGGCACCTGGGTGGTGTTGCGCGGTATGGCCTTCATCGGCGACGCGATGTCGCACGGCATGTTGCCCGGCGTGGCGATCGCCTCCCTGACCGGCGTGAACCTGTTGATCGGCGCGGCGATCAGTGCCGGGGTGATGGCCCTCGGCGTGACGGCCCTCGGGCGTTCGCGGCGGCTGTCCGAGGACACCACGATCGGACTGCTCTTCGTCGGCATGCTCGCGAGCGGCGTGATCATCGTGTCCCACTCGCGGTCGTTCGCGGTGGATCTCACCGGATTCCTGTTCGGTGATGTGCTCGCCGTCGGATCCGGCGACCTGGTGGGCCTCGCGATCACCCTGTTCGTCGTGGGAGTGGCGGCCGTGCTGGGACATCGCTCGTTCACCGCGCTCACCTTCGATGTCCGCAAAGCGCACACACTGGGGCTTCGCCCGCGCCTGGCGAACGCGGTGCTGCTCGGGCTGGTCACGTTGACGATCGTCGCGTCGTTCCGCGTAGTGGGGACGCTGCTGGTGTTCGGCCTGCTCATCGCCCCGGCCGCGGCGGCGCTCTTCTGGTCGCGGCGGATCACCACGATCATGCTCATCGCGGCGTCACTGGGCATCGCCGCCACGGTCGGCGGCCTGCTCGTGTCGTGGCATTGGGGCACCGCGGCGGGCGCGACCATCGCCGCCGGCGCGGTCCTCCTGTTCTTCCTTTCCGCGTTCCTGTCCTTCGCGCGACAGCGATTCCGTTCCCTGACACCGGAGATCGAGTGCTCACGATGAAACTGAAAGCAGTGACGGCGGTCGTCGCGGCGCTGACCTTGGCGGCGTGCGGCGCGGAACAGCCGGGTGAGGTGCCCCCGGAAGTTCCGCACGGCTACGTCGAAGGTGCCGAAGAGGCGGCCGAGGCACAGTCACGGCTGATCGTCGCCGATGCGGACACGGGTGCCGTGCGCGTCGTGGATCTCATCACCGAGGAGGTCCACGAAGTCGGACGAGTCGACGGTGTGCGGGCCGTGACCGGTGACGGCCGCTTCGGCTACCTGACCGCTCGCGACGGCACGATCCGCGTGATCGACAGCGGGTCCTGGATGGTCGACCACGGTGACCATGTCCACTATTACCGGGCGAAGGTCCGAGACGTCGGCGTCGCACCGGGCAAACAGCCTTTGGCGGCCTACAGCGATCCCGCCGTCTCCGCACTGTCCTATTCGGACGGTACCGCGACGTTGCTCGACCGGGCCGCGCTCGACAAGGGATCCGTGACCGCACTGGGGAAGATCACGCGCGAGCCGCACGCCGGTGTCGCGATCCCCTACGGCGGGCACATCATCGCCACGGTGGCGGACATCGGAAAGCCGCTCGCTCGCGGAGTGCGCGTCCATGACCGTCAGGGCAAGGCCGTGGCGGAGATCGACCAGCCGTGCCCGGAACTGCGGGGCCAGGCCGTGACCCGGCGAGGTGTCGTCTTCGGTTGTGCGGACGGCGCTCTGCTGGTGACCGAAAAGGACGGTGCGTTCGCCGGGGTGAAGATCCCGTACCCGCGCAGTGTCACCGCGCAGGAACGCGCCACCGCCTTCTTCCACCGGCCGGGTGGCGCCACGCTCGCGGCGCGGGCGGGGGAGTCCGCCGTGTGGTCGCTGGACGTCGGGCGCCGCAGCTGGCAGTACGTCGAGACCGGACCGATCGCCGCGGTGAACGCCGTCGGAGAGGGCGGCCCGCTGCTGGTCCTCACTCGAGACGGAAAGCTCCGCTCCTTCGACAGCGCCGGAAAGGAACAGGCGGCCATCCCGCTCCTGACGCCCGAAGCGACCGCCGCCGACGTTCCCTCGATCCAGGTCGATTCGACCCGCGCCTATCTCAACAACCCGCTCTCGGCGGAGGTGTACGAAATCGACTACAACGACAACCTCCGTCGCGCCAGGACGCTGAAGGTCGGCGGCAAGGCGGGCCACATCGTGGAGACCGGCCGATGAGGCGCCGGGCACTCGCCCTGTTCGTGGTGGCGCTGCTGGCGGCGGCAGGGTGCTCCGGAAGCGGCGGAGGCGGCAAGTCGGTCGTCGTCACGACGAACATTCTCGGCGACATCACCCGTGCCGTCGTCGGCGATCAGGCCGAAGTGACCGTGTTGATGAAGCCGAACGCCGACCCGCATTCTTTCGGTATCTCCGCACAGCAGGCGGCCCAGGTCGAGCGGGCCGGTCTGATCGTCTACAACGGACTCGGTCTCGAAGAGGGCATGCTGCGCACTGTCCGCACAGCCGAGGAAAACGGCGTACCGGCGCTTGCCGCCGGCGAGCGGGTGAACCCGATCAGTTACGCCGACAACAAGCCGGACCCGCATTTCTGGACGGATCCGGCACGGGTGCGCGACGCGGTGAAAACGATCGCCGACGAGGTCGTCGCCCATGTCGACGGGGTGGACGAAGCGGTGATCCGGGCCAACGCCGAACGCTATCGCGGGGAGATCGAGGCGCTCGACACGATGATGAACGAGAAGTTCGGTGGGATTCCGCCCGAGCGCCGGAAGCTGGTCACGAATCACCACGTGTTCGGCTATCTGGCCCAGCGGTTCGGGTTCGAGGTCGTCGGCGCGGTGATCCCCGGAGGAACCACGCTCGCTTCGCCGAGCTCCTCGGATCTGAAAGCACTCGCCGACACCGTTCGCGCGGCGGGAGTCCCGGTGATCTTCGCCGATTCCTCGCAACCGGACCGGCTCGCGCGGGTACTGGCCGAGCAGGCCGGGCTGCACGTCCAGGTGAAGCCCTTGTTCTCGGAATCGCTCAGTGAACCAGGCCAGGGCGCGGCCACCTATCTCGAAATGATGCGCGCCAACACCGAATCGATCACCACCGGTTTGACCCGTTCCTGATCGGAACAGACGAAAGGCACAACTGAAATGGCACGGAAAACCCGATACCTCGCGCTGATGGCGACGACGGCGAGCACGCTCGCGCTCGCCGCGTGCGGGACCGAACAGCCGGCTGCGAATGCCGGAAAGGACGCGGCTCCGGCACCGGTCGTCGCGAATCCGGTGGCCGTCACCTATGACGGGGGAATCGTCCTGCTCGACGGGAAGACCCTGAAGGTGGCCAAGAACCTTCCGCTGGAAGGCTTCAACCGGCTCAACCCCGCCGGGAACGACCGGCACCTCCTGGTCTCGACCTCCACCGGGTTCCGGGTTCTCGACGCCGTCGGTGCCGTGCTCACGGACAACGAGCTGAAGGCGGCCAAGCCGGGTCACGTCGTCCGGCACGCCGGCAAGACGGCGCTGTTCGCCGACGGGACCGGCGAAGTGACCGTCTTCGACCCGAAGACGATCGGCACCGCGGCGTTACCCGCACCGAAACACAAGACGCCCGAAGCGCATCACGGTGTGGCCGTCGAACTCGAAAACGGCGAACTGGTCACCACCGTCGGGAACAAGGACAAGCGGTCCGGGATCGTGGTGCTGGACAGGGACAAAAAGGAGATCGCGCGCAACGAGCAGTGCCCTGGCGTGCACGGTGAAGCCGCCGCTCGCGGGGAGGCGATCGTGGTCGGTTGCCAAACCGGTGCGCTGATCTACCGAAACGGCGTCATCACCAAGGTGACCAGCCCGGACCCCTACGGACGCATCGGCAACCAGGCTGGCTCGGACGTATCCCCGATCACCTTGGGTGACTACAAGGTCGACGAGGCGGCCGAGCTCGAACGCCCGAGCCGGGTCTCCCTGATCGACACCGAGAAGGCCACGCTCAAGCACGTCGACATCGGGACCAGCTACACCTTCCGGTCGCTGGCCCGCGGCCCCCAGGGCGAGGCCCTGGTGCTGGGTACCGACGGGCAGATCCATGTGATCGACCCGGTGACCGGTGCGGTGACGCGGAAGATCGCGGTGATCGGTTCCTGGCAGGAACCGATCGAGTGGCAGCAGCCGCGTCCGGCGATCTTCGTCCGGGGCGGAACCGCCTACGTCACCGATCCCGGCAAAAAGGAGATCCACTCGGTCGACCTCGCCTCCGGTACGAAGACCGCGACCGGGACGATTCCGGGAACGCCGAACGAGGTCAGCGGCGTGCTCGGAGGATGATCCACTCGTGAGTGGTAAGGACGGTTCTAACCGTCCTTACCACTCACGAGGTGTTTCAGCGGCGGATGAGGCCGAGATCGGTCGCGGTGGCGACGGCGGCGGTACGTGAGTCGACGCCGAGTTTGGTGTAACTGCGGGCCAGGTGGGATTTCACGGTGCCCTCGGTCAGATGGAGCCGGTCCGCGATGGCCCGGTTGGACAGGCCGTCGGCGACCAGGACCAGGACTTCGATCTCGCGCAAGGTCAGTGCGGTGGAGGGCATCCGCATCCGGTTCATGAGCCGGTCGGCGACGGTCGGGGCGAGTGTGGTGCGCCCGGCGGCGGCGGTGCGCACGGCGGCCACCAGATCCTCGGGAGGAGCGTCCTTGAGGAGATAGCCGGTGGCGCCCGCTTCGATGGCGGGCAGCGTGTCGGCGTCGGTGTCGTAGGTGGTGACGATCAGGACGCGGGGAGCGTCCGGCCGCGCGGTGATCACCGCGGTGGCTTCGGCCCCGGTCATGCCGGAGCCGAAGCGCAGGTCCATCAGCACAACGTCGATGTCGCCTTCCGCGGCGCGGGCGACCGCTTCCTCCGCGGTCGCGGCTTCGGCCGAGACGACGAGACCGGGTTCGGTTTCCAGCACGGCGCGGAGTCCCGCCCGGACGATCGGGTGGTCGTCGGCCAGGAGGAGCCGGATCGGGGGTTCGGTCACGGGCGTTCCTTGGGTTCGACGGGCAGCCGCACGGACAAGCTGGTGCCCTGCCCGGGGGAGGATTCGACGGTGAGGGTGCCGCCCAGGGCTTCCGCCCGGGTACGCATCGCGGTCAGTCCGAAGCCGCTGTGTTCGGGATCGAAGCCGATGCCGTTGTCGGCGACATCGAGGGTGACGTGCTCGCCGAGGTAGCTCAAGGTGACCTCGGCGGTGGAAGCGTCGGCGTGCCGGACGGTGTTCGCGAGGGCTGCCTGACCGATGCGCAGCAACGCGACCTCGTGCGCTGTCGGCAGCGGAACCGGAACGCCGGTGAGGTGGAAGCGCGCGGTGATCCGGTGCCGGGCGCTGGTGGTGGCGCACAACCGTTGCAGCGCGTCGGCCAGCGTGGTGTCGTCGAGCGCGGGAGGTGAGAGGGCGACGACGAACCGGCGGGCTTCGGCGAGGTTGTCCGCGGCCGCTTGACGAGCCTGTTCGACGTAGCGGGCGGCGTTCCCGGCGGTGTCGGGCAGCGTTCTTTCCGCGGCACGCAACAAGAGTTGAATGCTCGACAGTCCCTGGGCGAGGGTGTCGTGGATCTCGTGGGCCAGCCGCTCCCGCTCGGCGAGCACCCCCGCCGCGTGCTGGGCTTCGGCGAGGTCGGCGCGGGTGGCGGTGAGCTCCTCGATCAGATTTCGGCGTCGTTCGCTTTCGCGGTACAACGCCTGGTAACCCCATACGACCGCGACCGCGACCGCTGCGCCGAGTGCCGGGCCGATCGCCGCGGCCGGGACGAAGGAACCCTGGTGGGCCGCGAACGCGGTGATCGCCGCCAGCGCGGTCGCGATCACCGCGAACAGGCCTTGGCGGCGCGGCAGCAGATGCAGCTGCAGGAAGTACAGCGGGAAGGCGACCCAGACACCGTCGGCGGTCAGCACCAGCAGGACCAGCCACACAAGGCCTACGGCGATCAGCCACCACATGGCGGCCCGCCGAGACGTCCTGACGCGGGGCAGGAGCGGGCCGGCCGCGTACACCACAACGCACGTCAGCGCCGCCGCGACGACCGCTCCCGCGTCGGGTGAGCCGTCGGTCACCGCCCGCGCGGCGGCCAGTGCGAGCAGGGCGATGAGCAGCAGGTGCAGACACCAGGTCAGCACCCGGCTGGTCGGGGTCAAAGCGGGCGCGGTGGTCACAGTGCGTCCAGATTACGGAGCGGGATCGGCGGGCGCCTCTATCCAAAGGTAGAGACGGCGTGCCGTCTTCCGGCGGGCGAAGTGCCATCTCCGGCCAGATGTCGTCGCGGTCACCGGCGGCGATCGTGGGGTGGTAACCAGCCCACCCGCCGGAGAGGACAGACCGAGCCGTGTTCGTCGCCTGGAGAGACCTGAGATTCGCCAAAGGGCGGTTCGCCCTGATGGGGGCCGTCGTCGTGCTGATCACGCTGCTGGTCGGCCTGTTGTCCGGGCTCACCGCGGGGCTGGGCGAGCAGAACATTTCCGCGATCACCGGCCTGCCCGCGGACAAGATCGTCTTCGCCGCTCCTGGTGACGGGCAGAGCCTCTCGTACGCCAACTCCGCGGTCACCGAGACACAGCGGCGACAGTGGTCCGAGACCCCGGGTGTCACCGGTGCCGAGCCGCTGGGCATCGCCACCACCAAGGCCACGGCGGCGAACCGCAGCACCGGGATCTCCGTGTTCGGTGTCCAGGCCGGTTCGGCGCTCGCCCCGGACAGCGAGAAGATCACCGGCGATTCGGTGGTGCTGTCGGCGCCCGCCGCCGAAGACCTCGGCGTCCGGAGCGGGGACACCATCGCCGTCGCCGGGCGCCCGCTGACGGTCGCCGCCGTCTCGGGGGACGCCTGGTTCAGCCACACCCCGGTGGTGTGGGCCGGCCTCGACGTCTGGGCGAAGACCGCGCCGCCCACGGGCGGCGAGACGAGCGCGACGGTGCTCGCGCTGGCCACCACGGCCGATGCCGATCTCGCGGCCACCGATCTCGCCGCCGGCACGAAGACGGTGTCGAAGAGCGACTCGTTGTCCGCGATCGGCTCCTACACCTCCGAAAACGGTTCGCTGCAAT
The DNA here is from genome assembly GCF_000342005.1 of Amycolatopsis decaplanina DSM 44594. Taxonomy (GTDB): domain Bacteria; phylum Actinomycetota; class Actinomycetes; order Mycobacteriales; family Pseudonocardiaceae; genus Amycolatopsis; species Amycolatopsis decaplanina. Next base: position 67,213 of record NZ_AOHO01000065.1, on the reverse strand, counting down.
TGATGCGCGGCTTCCTGTTCGCCATCTCCGCCCTCGTGATCGGCGCCTTCTTCACCGTCTGGACCATCCAGCGCAGCGGCGACATCGCCGTCCTCAAGGCGTTGGGGGCGAGCACGGCCTTCCTGCTGAAGGATGCGCTCGGCCAGGCTGTCGTCCTTCTCGTCGGCGGCACCGCCGTCGGGACCGGATTGGCCGTCGGCCTCGGCACCGTCGTCGCCGGCTCCGCCGTGCCCTTCCTGCTGACTCCGGCCACCGTGCTCGTCCCGGCCGCCGTGATGATCCTGCTCGGCGCGCTGGGTGCCGCGCTTTCCGTCCGCCGCATCACTTCCGTCGACCCGCTGACCGCACTGGGGAGTGCCCGATGAGCCTGAGCCTGACCGGTGTCACCCTCACCTATCCTGACGGCGATTCCCGCCTCACCGCCCTCGACGACGTCACGTTGGAGGTCCCGCCGGGTGCGCTCACCGCTGTCGCCGGGCCCTCCGGCTCCGGGAAGTCGAGCCTGCTCGCCGTCGCCGCCACCCTCATCACCCCGGATCACGGGGCCGTCACCATCGACGGCACCACGACCACCGGTCTGACCCGAGGCGAACTCACCGAACTACGCCGCCGCAAGATCGGGATCGTCTTCCAGCAACCCAATCTGCTGCCGTCCCTCACCGCCGCCGAACAGCTTCAGGTCATGGCCCGGATCGACGGCCGCTCCCCGGCCGAGGCGCGTGGTGTGGCCATGGATCTGCTCGACGCCGTCGGGCTCGCGCCGCAGGCGGGACGTCGCCCGCATCAGCTCTCCGGCGGTCAACGGCAGCGGGTGAACATCGCCCGCGCGCTGATGAACGAACCCACCGTGCTGCTGATCGACGAACCGACGAGCGCCCTCGACCACGACCGCGGCGCCGCCGTCATCGACCTGATCACCCGCCTGACCCGCCAGCGCGCCACCGCCACCGTTCTGGTCACGCACGACCGCGTCCATCTCGCCGCGGTGGACCGGATCGTCGAAGTCCACGATGGACGGTTGAGCATCCCTTCACCGGCCCCTCTTTAACGCTCCCAGGCTGAACGGCCGAGAAGTACGTGAAGGCCCCCTTCATTGCGCTAGACGCAATGAAGGGGGCCTTCACGTACTTCGAGCAGGAGGAATCAGGGAAATGCTGGGTTTCGACCGCCAAGCCCGACATGGTCATTTTGACGGGTTCATCCCGGCTGTCGGGCGCGTAAAAGGATATCGTAACCTCCGACGAGCGATGGAATTCGTTCCGCTTTGCCACGCGGCCGCTCTGTCGAATTTCGAAGGCAATGCGAACACGTCATTCTTCTGACCTAATTCCATCGAACTCGGCTGTTTGCCGCCATAACCTTGCGCATTGTCGCCGGGTTATGACCTGCGAGAAACGGCCGGCCGATCTTTAGTACTTATGTAGGTACCCGAACAAAGTGTCTCGCACTACTTTCCAAACCTGTCACCCGCGCCAGGGCATCATGTCCGGCAGGCACTTCCGGACTCTTGCCGTGGACCCCGTCGCGAATACCCGTATTTGTGGCGGGTTGATTGTCCGAATGCAAACACGACCGAAGTGGCGATCTATTAAGGAAAATGGTGAATTTTTCCGCGAATCTCGATGTCAGCCTTGAGTCACCTTTACGGAAGAAGCGAAGCGAAGGACTGGTCATACGGAAATACGGCGGCTCGTCGCTGGCCACACCTGGAATGGTGAACGAGGTGGCCGCCGAGGTGGCCGCGATCGCCGAAGCGGGAGATCGGGTGGTCCTGGTCGTGTCGGCGATGGGGGACACCACCGACCGGCTGATCGCCCTGGCCGAGGAGTTCGCCGAACCACCCGTTCCCCGGGAGCTCGACCAATTGATGGCGACAGGTGAACAGGTCTCCGCATCGGTCCTCGCCATGGCCCTTGCCGAGCGCGGGGTCGCGGCCGTCTCGTTGTCCGGTGACCAGGCGGGGATCGAAGTGAGCGGCGAACCGGGCGCCGGAACCATCGTGCGGGTCGATCCCGGCAAGATCGTCGCGCGACTGCGTGACGCGCAGGTCGTCGTGGTCGCCGGGTTTCAGGGACGTGACGCCGACGGCGAACTGCTGACCCTGGGCAGAGGCGGTTCCGACACCACCGCGGTGGCGCTCGCGGCCGCGCTCGGCGGTTCCGAATGCGAGATCCGCACCGACGTCCACGGCGTTCGCACGGCCGACCCCCGGATCGTCCCGGACACCCGTCCGGTCCGGAAGATCTCCTACGACACCATGGTCGAGCTCGCCGGGCTCGGTGCCCGTGTGCTGCATCCCAGATCCGTCGAGCTGGCGCGCCGTCACGGGGTGGCGGTGCGGGTGACGCATTCTTCGGATCCCGGTCCTTCCACCGTCGTCACGGCGGGAGAAGCGTCGCTGGAAGGCACTCCCCGCGTCATCGGCATCGCGCATGAACGTGACGTGCGGCTGGTCCGGGTCGAGGTTTCGGCCTCCGGCCCGGACCATTACGCGCGCGTGCTCGCGATGCTGGCAGGCTGCGGGGTGAGACCGGACAACCTGAGCTGGCCCGATCCCGGCGAGCTGCGGTTCACCGTCCGGGGTTCGGAGCCGCCCGGCCTGCCGATCACCGAACTCGCGAAGGAACTGGACGCCCGCTCCACGGTCTTCGAGGATCTCGGCTCGGTTTCCGTGGTCGGCACCGCGCTCCTAGATCCGCCCGGGTTCCTGCCCGAGTTGCTGCGGGTCCTCGCCGACCACCGGGTCACGGTGCCGGCGATGACGACGTCGCAGTCGCGCCTCACCGCCGTCATCCCCGCAGACGCCGTCGACACGACCGTCCGAGCGCTGCACGATTCTTTCGGCTTGGCGGAGGACAGGGCATGAGCCCGTACGGACAGCCGTCGGGTCAGTTCACCACCGATGGCCTGGTCCTGACGTGCGACGGTCACGAACAGCGGGTTCGGTGGCGCGTCGGCGATCGGCTGGAGCAGTTGTACGAGCGGCTCTGTGACCGGTTGCGCGCGGACGGGCTCGGCGACCGCCTCGCGGTGGACGCCGGGAGCACGAAGCTCACGTTCGACGGCTTGGACGAGCAAGCCAACCGGCTCGCCCGGCACCTGCGAGCGCGCGGGGTGCGGCCCGGCGATCGGATCGGGTTGTTGTTCGATGAGCCGGTTCATCCTTACGTCGCGATGCTCGCCGTGCTCAAGGTCAACGCGGCGTACGTGCCCCTGGACGTGGGATTTCCGGATGACCGCCTGGCCTACATCGTCCAGGACGCCGGTGTCCGGCTCGTGGTGTCGACCTCCGGCCTGCGCGACCGGTTCGAGCCCGGCAGCGTCGATCTGGTCTGCCTCGACGAGGACTCGGACCGGATCGCCGCGCTGCCGGGCGACCGGCTCAGCGCGGCGGAGAAGGGCACTCCGGCGGACGAACTCTGTTACGTCGTCTACACGTCCGGCTCTACGGGGCGGCCTAAAGGCGTGACGATCGACCACGCTTCGATCTGCAACTTCGTCCGGGTCGCCGCCGACGTCTACGGCATCCAGGGCACCGACCGAATCTACCAGGGCATGACGATCGCGTTCGACTTCTCGGTCGAGGAGATCTGGGTGCCGTTGCTGTGCGGAGCGACGCTCGTGCCGAAGCCCGGCGGCGCCGCCCTGGTCGGCCACGACCTCCTCGAATTCCTGCGGGAGAACCGGGTCACCGCGTTGTGCTGCGTCCCGACGCTGCTGGCCAGTCTCGACGAGGACCTGCCGCTGCTGCGGTTCCTCCTCGTGTCCGGTGAAGCGTGCCCCGAAGATCTCGTGCGCCGCTGGTATCGCGCGGACAGACGTTTCCTCAATGTCTACGGGCCGACAGAGGCCACTGTCACCGCGACGTGGTCGGTGCTGCGACCGGATCGGCCGGTGACCATCGGGGTGCCCTTGCCCACCTATTCGGTCGTCATCCTCGATCCGGACGAGCCGAAGGCGCTGGCCGCGGGCGAACTGGGGGAGATCGGCATCGCCGGGATCGGGCTCGCCGGGGGCTATCTGAACCGGCCCGATCTGACCGAGCGCGCGTTCATCCCGGACTTCCTCGGCATCGGGCACAACCCGTCCCACCGCATCTATCGCACCGGAGACCTGGGCCGGATCACCCCGGAAGGGGAGATCGAGTACCACGGCCGTGCCGACACCCAGGTGAAGATCCGCGGGTACCGTGTCGAGCTCACCGAGATCGAATCGGTTCTCCTGCAGATCCCCGGGATCGCCCAGGCGGTGGTCGAAACCCACCATCCGGAAGCCGGCACCACCGAACTGGTCGCCTACTACAGCCTGCGACGCGACAAGGCGGACATCGATCCCGGAGAATTACGTCGTCGTCTGGCGGAACTGCTGCCGGGCTACATGGTGCCCGCCTACCTCGAACAGCTCGACCACATCCCGCTGACACCGGCGGGGAAGGCCGATCGCAAGCACCTCCCGGCACCCAGCGGCCCGCGAAGAGCGGGAAACGACGTCGACTACGTGGCACCTGCCACCGAGACCGAACTCCACTTGGCGGAGGCTCTGGGTGGTGTCCTCGGAATCGAGCGGATTTCGGCGACGGGGCACTTCTTCGACGATTACGGTGCCGACTCCCTGCTGCTGGCCAAGTTCTGCGCCGTGGTCCGGGAACGTGGCGACGTCGCGCCGCTGTCGGCCAGGGACGTGTACCTCAACCCCACCATTCGGGGGCTCGCCGGCTTGGCCGCCCCCGCGGCCCAGGTCACGGTCGCGCGTGCCGAGGAGCCGCTCCGGGCGTCGAGCGTTTCGTATGCCCTCTGTGGAGTGTTCCAGCTCTTGGCTTTCCTCGCCTACGCCGCCGGTTCGGGCTGGATCCTGGACACGGGATTCACCTGGATCTCCGCCGCGACGGGTTTCGTCGAGAGCTACGCGCGCGCTGTCGGAGTCGGGCTTGTCGTGTTCGTCGTTCTCTCCGTGGTGCCGATTCTGGCGAAGTGGGTGGTCGTCGGCCGGTGGAAGCCGGGGGAGATCCCGTTGTGGAGCCTCGGCTATCTGCGCTTCTGGACGGTCAAGACGCTGGTCAGGTTCAGCCCGCTGATGCTGTTCACCGGAACGCCGCTGTATTCGTGGTACCTGCGGGCGCTCGGTGCGGACATCGGCGAAGGCGCGGTCATCCTGTCCCGGAACCCGCCGGTCTGCACCGATCTGCTGAGCGTCGGCGCCGGGACGGTCATCCGGAAGGACGCCTACTTCTCGTGCTACCGCGCCAGGGCGGGCCGGATCCAGACCGGCCGGGTCACCCTCGGAGACCACGCCTTCGTCGGTGAAATGACCGTGCTCGACATCGGCACGGCACTCGGTGATGACGCGCAGCTCGGTCACTCGTCGTCCTTGAACGCCGGACAGTCCATTCCCGACGGCGAGAGCTGGCACGGGTCTCCCGCCCGTCTCTCCGCTGTGGACTACCGGGCGCTGGGAACGGTTCCGCGCGGCAGGCTCAGGCCGATCGTCTTCTGCGTGTCCAGCCTGCTGCTTCTGCTGCTGGTGACGCTTCCCGTGATGCTGGGCGGTGCGGACGTGCTCGTCGACCGCTGGTTCACCGCCACGGCGGACTTCACGAGCTGGGCCTTCTACCGCGGCCGGATCGCGGACTCGGCACTGCTGTACTTCGGGGCATTGCTCGCCGGGCTGACTGTCGTCCTCACGATCCCACGCCTGCTCGGCCTGTTCCTCCGGCCGGACCACGTCTACCCGCTCTACGGCAGGCATTTCGCGATCCAGCGGCTGATCGCGCGGCTGACCAACTTGCGTACGTACACGTACCTGTTCGGCGACAGCAGCTACATCGTGTACTACCTGCGCGCGCTGGGGTACGACCTGTCGAAGGTCCAGCAGACCGGATCCAACTTCGGGGTCGAGGTCAAGCACGAGACGCCGTTCCTCAGCACGGTGGGCACCGGGACGATAGTCTCGGACGGTCTTTCACTGCTCAACGCCGACTTCTCCGCCTCGTCATTCCGGCTGCGCAGGACGTCCGTCGCGCCGCAGGCGTTCCTGGGCAACGAAATCGCCTTCCCGCCGGACGCGCGAATCGGCCGGAACTGCCTGCTGGCGACCAAGGTCCTCGTTCCACTGGACGGACCTGTCCGGGAGAACGTCGGTCTGCTGGGGTCACCCGCGTTCGAGATTCCCCGGACGGTCCGGCGTGACACCGGGTTCGAGCACCTCGGCACCGGAGACGCCTTGCGTCAGGGGCTGAGAGCGAAGAACCGCCACAACACCGTCACGATCCTCGTCTACCTGCTCGTGCACTGGCTGCACCTGTTCGGAGTCCTGCTGATCGGCACGGCGGCCGGCGTCCTGCACGAGAGGCTCGGCCCACTCGCCGTCGGTGGCGGCATCGTGGCGACCCTGGTTTTCTCGGTGGCGTTCCTCATGCTGGCGGAACTCGCCGTACAGGGCTTCCGGGCGCTGCGGCCGAGGTTCTGCTCGATCTACGATCCGGTCTTCTGGCGGCACGAGCGGTTCTGGAAGCTCAGTCCCGCCCGCTATCTCGCGTTGTTCGACGGCACTCCGTTCAAGCCCTTCCTCCTGCGCCGACTCGGCGTCCGGATCGGCCGCCGCGTCTTCGACGACGGATGCGCGATCCCGGAACGGTCCCTGGTGACCATCGGCGACGACTGTGTGCTCAACCTGCACACCGTCGTACAAGGACATTCGCTCGAGGACGGCACGTTCAAATCCGACTACATCACCATCGGCGCGGGATGCACTCTCGGCACCGGCGCCTTTGTCCACTATGGAGTGACGATGGCGGAAGCGGCGATCGCCGAAGCGGACGCGTTCTTGATGAAGGGCACCGCGCCCCCGGCGCGAACCCGCTGGCACGCCAATCCCGCGGTCGAGCTCGACACGGCGGAAGAGATCACCGCGGCAAGGAGGCTGCCATGACCCACACCCCCACGGCGAGACCGGCACTGGCGCCTCGCGTCGAAGGTGCCCTGCCCGGCCCGCGCTCAGCCGAGTTCCTCGAACACCAGCGACAGTGGGAGTCCAGCGCGCGGGCGTATCCACGCCACCTGCCGATCGCGATCGCGGGTGGCGAGGGCAGCTATCTGTGGGACGTGGACGGGAACGTCTTCATCGACTTCCTGGCAGGCGCGGGTGTGCTCTCCCTCGGCCACAATCATCCCGAACTGGTACATGCGGCCTCCGGACAACTGAACGTGCTCACCCACGGCCTGGACTTCCCGACACCGGCGAAACGCGAGTTCGTCGACGCCCAGTTGTCCATGCTGCCTTCGAGCCTGCGCTCGCGGATGCGGATGCACTTCTGCGGCCCCGGCGGGGCGAACGCCGTGGACGCCGCCATCAAACTGTGCAAGACCGCGACCGGCCGTGGTGACCTGGTGTCCTTCCAGGGCGGGTTCCACGGCTCGAGCCACGCCGCGATGGCGTTGACCGGTCTCGTCGCGCAGAAACGGCCGATCGCCAACGGTGTGCCCGGGGTGCACTTCTTCCCGTACTCCTACTGCGCCCGGTGTCCGGTGGGCCTCTCGCCGGACACTTGTGAGACCAACTGCGTGGGCTTGCTGGAGCGATCGCTGCGCGATCCCAACGGCGGTATTCCCCTTCCCGCCGCGGTGATCCTGGAAATGGTGCAGGGCGAAGGCGGGATCATCCCGGCGGACCGCGATTTCGTGCGGCGTGTCCGCGCGCTGACCGCGGAGCTGGACATCCCCCTCATCGTCGACGAGGTGCAGACCGGGTGCGGCCGCACCGGAACCTGGTTCGCGTTCGAGCACTACGACATCGAGCCCGACGTGATCATCGCCTCGAAGGCCTTGAGCGGAATGGGACTCCCGGTGGCGGTGATCTTCTACGACGAGCGATTGGACGGCTGGGCGCCCGGTGCGCACACCGGCACGTTCCGGGGCAACCAGGCCGCGTTCGCCGCCGGTGTGGCGGCCGTCCACGTCGTCCGGCGGGACGACGTGCTGGGGAATGTCCGGCAGCGTGGGTTACAGCTCGCACAGCGGCTCGGCTCCCTGCACGGTCACCTCTGGGTCCGTGAGGTTCGCGGCCTCGGCCTGATGTGGGGGATCGAGCTGGCCGATCCGCGCGATGGCCGTCCGGCAGGCGGATACGCCCGCGCCGTGCAGGCGTACGCGTTGCGGCAAGGACTGATCGTCGAACTCGGCGGCCGCGACGACAGCGTGATCCGGCTGATGCCGCCGCTCACCGTGACCGCCGAGGAGATCGAACTCGCCTGCGTGATCCTGCTCGACGCGATCGAGCGCTGTGGCCCGCCGCTGCAGTGAAGTCGTGGCGGCTCGTCTCGTGAGTGGTAAGGACGGTTCTAACCGTCCTTACCACTCACGAGACGCGACCGTAGGACCGCCGCAGGTTGGTATTATTATACCGCTCAATGCTAAGGTGCCGGTATAATAATACCAACCTGTACGGGGATCCCATGATCGAACTGAAGACGCCCGCCGAGATCGAGCGCATGCACGTGACCGGGCGTTTCGTCGCCGAGGTGCTCAGCGAGGTCGGCACGCTCGCCGATGTGGGCGTCAACCTGATGGACCTGGAACACCACGTGCGCGGCATGATCGAACGACGTGGGGCGGAGTCGTGCTACTGGGACTACGCGCCATCGTTCGGCAAGGGCCCGTTCCGCAACGTCATCTGCCTGGCGGTCAACGACGCCGTCCTGCACGGCCTGCCCCACGACTACACGCTGCGCGACGGGGACGTGCTCACCGCGGACCTCGCGGTGAAGATCGACGGCTGGGCGGCCGACTCGGCGCGCACGGTCATCGTCGGGACACCCGCCGAGGAGGACCTGCGGATCATTCGCGCCACCGAAGAGGCGTTGGAGGCCGCGATCGAGGCCGCGCGTCCGGGCAACCGCCTCGGTGACATCTCCGCGGCCATCTGGGCGGTCGCCCGCGACCACGGCTATCCGGTGAACACCGAGTTCGGCGGCCACGGCATCGGCCGCACCATGCACGAAGAACTCCACATTCCCAACAAGGGCAAGGCGGGTCGCGGCCTGAAGCTCCAGCCGGGCCTGACCGTCGCGCTCGAACCCTGGTTCGCCCGCACGACCGACCGGATCGTCTTCGACGACGACGGCTGGACCATCCGCTCGGCCGACGGTTCACGCGCCGCCCATTCCGAGCACACGGTGGCCATCACCGATGGCGATCCCTTGGTCCTGACGCGGCGCGAGCACGAGTCGGCCGCCGGTCGCTTGCCGGCAAAGAATTCTTGCGACGTCGAGTGATCTTCGGCACCCGCGTTGCCTCTTCGAACAGCGTCGGCGTGCGCAACAGGCAGCTTCGCGAACTTTTCATTCTTCGCCGCTGCAGCGTGGATAGGCTCGCTCGCGCCCAGTCGGGCGACTATCCCTCTGAGGAAGGAATCCAGCCACAATGCGAAAGAGTCTCAAGAGGCTTTCGGTCGTCGGTGCGGCCGCCCTCGGTCTGCTCGTCGCGATTCCGGCGAGCCCGGCTTTCGCCATCGGCGAGGTCGCCTGCGGCAACAGGGACGACTTCGTCAAGCTGGACATCTCGTTCGGCAACGGGATGGGCACCAACCGGTGCTTCGCGAACGCCGGCGTCACCGGCACGAACATCGGCGGCGTCTACAACGTCTTCTCGGGCAACAACAAGGTGACGGTCAACTACGAACGTGACGGCCGGTACGAATCGTCCACCCTCGGGTACTGGCAGGGTGTCGGTTTCGCGGGAACCGTCCGGGTTTACGAGGTGCGCATCTGGTGACCGCCGCCTGAATCCGCGGCACGACGGAGGGCCGGGTGATGTGGCACCGCCCGGCCCTCCGTGATGGTCGCCGATCGATCGCCTCGGGGAAGTTCGACCGAAAACTCCGAATACTGCCCGTCACCACGGCGCGACCGTTAGAGTGAACGAGCGCAGTAGTCATCACCCCTGAGGAGTAGCAGTTCATGATCGCCGAGAGCGCGAACCAGCAGAGCGTGACCTTCCCGCAGGAAGCCACGCCGATCTTCGACCTGGTCGCGAAGATGGTGTCGCGGACGCAGACCGAAGACGAGTACGACTTCGACCGCGAAGCCGGTCTCGCGACCTCGGTGTAGCTTCCTGGTGCGGCACTCCGCCGCACCAGGTCATTCGGGCGGTGTGCCCGCGTGGGCGCGGAGTTCCGCGGCCGTGCGACGGGCATGCGCCAGACCGTCGAGGATCCATTGGGGAGGCTGCCGGTCGTTGGTCGCGATCCGCTCGTAGGCGGCGACCAGCCTTTCCGCGATCTTGAGCCGGGCGGCCGCGGCCGCCGGTTCGCGCCCTGCTTCGGCGTCGCCCTGTTCTGACGGGATCGTGACCAGGGCGAGGTGCCCGGTCGGCGAACGAGTCGCTTCCGTCGTGGACTCGGCGGAGACATCGGGGCGCCGTTCCGAGGGTGGCAGCCGTCGAAGGCGGAAAGCCGTCTGCTCGGTGTGTCCTGGCACATCCTCGCGGCGGGAGTCCTGCGAGGGGAAGGGATCCGCCCGGAACCGTGCGACCGAGGGCCGGTACCGGGTCCGCGCGGACTGCGGTGTCGCCCCGTCGAGCGCGTACGCGATCTCCTGCCAGGTCTTTCCGTCGAGTAGTGCGGCGACCACCGCCGCCTCGACGATCTGCTGCGCCATTCCGATCAGGCCGGGGGTGATCCCGCGTGGAGCACGCGTCCTGATCCGCCATGGCGTCCACTCGGGCGGCGTTCGCGGCGAGATCGGCCAGTTCCGCCGCGTGCGCGGCGAGGATCAGATGAGCCCGGGTGGCAGCGGTGGGGATGGAGTGGCGTGTGGTCACCGTCCACTCCTCGTGGCGGACCGGGGGATCGGCAGGAGGCTCGCGGAATCCCGCATGCCGTGACTCACAGGTGTTCTCACCTTCTCTGGATATGCAAAATTGCATAAATATGCAATTAAGGGACGTGCGGTGGTGTCAAGAAACGCGAGTTGTGCCCTGATCGGGTGTGGTCGCGGCTGTTCTGCGCGAGGTGAGGTTCGGCGGTCCTTGATGTCGGGCACGATCAGGGTTGTGCGGACGGCTGGACCTGCGGGGAAGGGATGGCGATGAACAGCTCCCTGCATCAGGCGACGGCGGAGTTCTTCAAAACCCTGGGGCATCCCGGTCGGATCCGCGTGCTCTAACTACTCGGCAAGCGGGACCATCACGTCTCGGAGCTGCTCGCCGACCTCGGCATCGAGCCCGCCAATCTGTCTCAGCAGCTCGCCGTGCTGCGCCGCGCCAACCTGGTGGTGCCACGCAAGGACGGCACGACCGTCTCCTACTCGTTGAGCGGTCCGTCGGTCGCCGAACTGCTCGCCGTCGCGCGGGGCATTCTGACCGGTGTCATAACCGGCCAGTTGGAACTGCTCGACGATCTGCAGAATTCCGCCGGTGTCTCCGGCGACGCGCATTCACCTGAAGCAGGATGAAAAGTGTCGATCGGATCATTTCGGATATTCATGACCTCATGGTGATCGTCATTTGTTTTCCTTGCCGGCGTCAGCGTGCTGCTCGGTCAATTCGGAATTGTCCTCGCCGCCGCGGGGGAGCGCGCCATTCCCGGCGGTCGCCCTCCTCGTCTCCTCGACCAGAGAGTCGAAAATGGGGGTTCCGCACAGCTCCACATGGTCCTCCGTCGTGCCGGTCCTCGTGCCCGGTCATCTTGCCTGGAACGACTTCGTCGATCCAGTTCCGCCGGGCAATACACTCGATAGAGCTCACCCTCGGGGGTGAGCTATTCGCCGACCTGAAAAGTAAGTGCCATCGGTTTTGCGGAAATAATGATTCCGCTTCCCTGCGCGGGCGGGAAAGGATTTCCCATCGCCGCGTGCGGTCAGTGCGGAGCGGAGAACTCGACCCGGTAGCGGGTCGGTGTCGTGCCCAGCGCGGTGGCGAAGTGCTCGCGAAGACGGGCAGGCGTGCCGAAGCCGGACTGTGCGGCGATGGCGTCGATACCGAGCGCGGTCGTCTCGAGAAGATGCCGTGCCCGCGCGAGACGTTGCGCGACAAGCCAGTTGTGGACGGTGGTCCCGGTGCGGGCACGGAACGAGCGGGTGAACGTACTCCGGCTCATATGCGCCCTGGCGGCGAGACCGTCGATGCTGTGCCGCGTGTCCAGATGGGACTGTACCCAGCTCATCACCTGGGTGAGCGGATCCTCGTCCGCGGCGGGTACGGGAGACTCGATGAACTGCGCCTGGCCGCCGGGACGGTGTGGTGCGGCGACGATCCGGCGGGCGACGCGGTTGGCGACGACCTGACCGGCCGTGCGGGCGAGCAGGTGAAGACAGGTGTCGATGCCGGCGGTCGCACCCGCACCGGTCACGACGTCGCCTTCATCCACATACAGCTCTTCGGGACGCAGTTCCACCGAGGGGAAGCGCCTCCGGAACGTTCCGACCCATTTCCAGTGGGTGGTCGCGGCGCGTCCGTCGAGGATGCCGGCGTCCGCGAGGGCGAAGACGCCCAGGCAGAGTCCGACGACGAGTGCCCCGCGTTCGTGCGCTGTCCGCAGAGCGGCGGACACGGGCGCGGGTGTCGGGGTTTCCGGGTCGGACCACCACGGCACGACGACGATGTCGGCGTCCGCGAGCGCATCGAGGCCCGCGGGGACGTCGATCGCGTAGCCCGCGCTCGTAGCGAGCGTGCCCGGCTCGACGGCGACGACCGTGATCGGCCACGGCTCCATGTCGCCCGCCGGAGATTCGGGGCCCCACACCAGCGACGGCACGGCGAGGTGGAACGGGCTGATCCCCTCGAACGCCAGGACGGCCACACTCGGAGCGGTCATCGATCCCTTTTCTCGCGGATGTCGGCCGATCTCGACCACGGCTGACCCGAATCCGTATCTCGATATCGGATCGGGTCAGACATCATGGTAGCCGTACCGACGGAAAGCGAAGGAAACACGCGATGACCAGCACCACTCTCCGCGAAATAAGCACCCTGCCGACGACCCCCGCATCGCTCTCGGACGCGACGGTGATCCTCGTCGACTACCAGAACACCTACACGCGCGGCGTGATGGAACTCGACGGCTGGGAAGCGGCGCTCGACGAGGCGGCCACGTTGCTGACGCGCGCCCGTGCCGAGGGTGCGACGGTCATTCACGTCATGCACGATGGCGGCGAAGGCAGCCCGTACGACCTCCAGCAGGACATCGGCCGGATCCACGAGCGTGTCGCCCCCGGTCCGGGTGAGCAGGTCGTGGTGAAGACCGCGCCGAACTCGTTCGTCGGGACCCGGCTGGGGGAACTGGTCGACGCCGCAGGGCACCGGGACGTCGTCGTGGCCGGGTTCATGACCCATATGTGCGTCACGTTCACCGCCGAGGGCGCGTTCCTGCGCGGGAACACCCCGACCGTGGTGGCCGCCGCCTGCGCCACGCGCGCGCTCCCGTCCGTCGCCGGTCCGGTGACCGCCGCGGAACAGCACCGTGCGGCGCTCGCCACGATCGGTGATCTCTACGCCGTCGTCGTCGGCTCCTCGGCCGGGCTCGGCTAGGCCATCACTACCCAGGACCTGCGAGGCCGCGCTCTCACGTGGATCATGAAGGTATTCCCGCCGCCGGAGCATCGAAGGGGTCGTGATGGCCAAGCCCAACGTCGCCGAGCAGTTCGTCCAAGTCCTGGTGCAGGCCGGGGTGGAACGGATCTACGGCGTGGTCGGAGACAGCCTCAACCCCGTCGTCGACGCCATCCGCCGCACACCGGGCATCGACTGGGTGCACGTGCGCAACGAGGAGGCCGGTGCGTTCGCCGCGGCCGCCGAAGCCCAGCTGACCGGACGGCTCGCGGTGTGCGCCGGCAGCTGCGGTCCCGGCAACACCCATCTGGTGCAAGGGCTTTACGACGCGCACCGCACCGGCGCCCCGGTTCTCGCGCTCGCCTCGCACATCCCGTCCGGCCAGATCGGTACAGGCTTCTTCCAGGAGACCCATCCCGAGCGGCTGTTCGTCGATTGCAGTGGCTATTGCGAGCAGATCAGCAGGCCCGCCCAGATGCCCAGGGTGCTGCGGATCGCCATGCAGCACGCGTTGTCCCGCGGCGAGGTGTCGGTGCTGGTGCTGCCCGGCGACGTCGCGCACCTCGACGCAGTCGCGCCGACCGGGACCGGAGTGCCGGTCACCGAGCACGGAACGGTCGTGCCGCCCGAGCCGCAGGTGGCACGGCTCGCCGAGTTGATCAACGAAGCCGAGACCGTGACCTTGTTCGCCGGCGCCGGGGTGCGCGGCGCGCACGCCGAGGTGATGGACCTGGCCGGGACCGTACAGGCACCGGTCGGCCACAGCCTGCGCGGCAAGGAATGGATCCAGTACGACAATCCCTACGACGTCGGGATGAGCGGTCTGCTCGGCTACGGCGCCTGCTACCGGGCCATGCACGATGCGGATCTGCTGGTCCTGCTGGGCACCGATTTCCCTTACGACTCCTTCCTTCCCCAGGCGCGGACCGTGCAGATCGACCACGACGCGACCCGGCTGGGCCGACGCACCCCGCTGGAACTGGCGGTGCACGGCGACGTGCGGGAGACCCTGCGAGCCGTGCAGCCGCTCCTGCGGCGCAAGACCGACCGGACGTTCCTTGACCGCATGCTGCGTGATCACTGCAAAACGCTGGAACAGGTCGTCGATGCCTACACCCGCAACGTCGACCGGCACGTGCCCATCCACCCCGAGTTCGCTGCGGATCTCCTCGACGAACTCGCCTCCGACGACGCGATCTTCACCGTCGACACCGGTATGTGCAATGTGTGGGCGGCCCGGTACCTCACTCCCAACGGGCGCCGCCGGGTCATCGGGTCGTTCCTGCACGGCACCATGGCCAACGCCTTGCCGCATGCCATCGGCGCGCAGTTCGCCTATCCGGGACGTCAGGTCGTGTCGATGTCCGGCGACGGGGGACTGGGAATGCTGCTCGGCGAACTGCTCACCGTGGCCTTGCACGACCTTCCGGTCAAGATCGTGACGTTCAACAACTCCTCACTGGGCATGGTGAAGCTGGAGATGCTGGTCGACGGCCTGCCCGACTATCAGACCGACCATCGCCCGGTCGACTTCGCCGCCATCGCCAGTGGTGCGGGACTGCGCGCCGAGCGGGTGACCGACCCCACCAGGCTGCGTGCGGCTCTCAAGGAAGCACTGAGCCACGATGGCCCCGCGCTGGTGGACGTCGTGACCGACCCGAACGCGCTGTCCGTCCCGCCGCACATCACCGCCGGTCAGCTCGGTGGATTCGCCTTGGCCGCGAGCAAGGTCGTACTCGAAGGCGGGGTCGGCCGGATGATCGACCTCGCCCGTGCCAACCTCCGCAACATCCCACGGCCATGAGCGGAGTTGACGCTTCGTTGTCCGCCGGCGGACGGCGCTTTCGTGTGAGGGGAGGGACGACACGCGGCGGAAGCCGGCCGCGGGTGTGTCGTCCCTCCAGCCACGCTTAAGGCAAGCGGGATCACGCGACACCAGAGGCGGCACCGGACCCAATGTCACGTAGCTTAACTTGATCAACCTTTTGAACTGCGGTTTCTCATCGGCGATGGTAGTCGGTGCGATCTCGGGCAGGTTTCTCCATTGTGGACAGTGGCTGGTGTGGCGACAGGGATACGTGGGGCGTTGACCGAGGGGGGTGTGAGTGATAAAGGTCGTTCTAACGACCTTTATCACTCACAACCCCTGTGTCGACGCCCCACCAGCCACATCAGCACCGCCGAGCAGCACTCAGGGAAACCTGGGCCCCTGCCGTTCTGCTCCGGCCAGGACAACGGCGACATGGAGCTGGTTTTCATATTCAAGTTAAGCTACGTGGCATTGACACTGGACCTGTACGAGGACTATTTGCGCGACGGCGCGCCCGTTCACGGCTGGATATCGCCGGGGTCATAACGCTATGCCGCCGAATGGGCGCCGTCCTTTCTGAACCGCGACAGAACCGCATTCCAGTGCGGGTGTGCATGTCGTAGCGAGCCTTCTCCGATGCCCGGTGGCGAAAGTCTGCTGATCCCGCAGGAGTAGATCATCAAGCTCCGCCGCGGCGTGGATGGCGAAAAGACCAGTGGGCCATTTGCGGCAAGGAATCGCCGCATGTGGCTCAGCGGACGGCGGCGGAGGCACCCGGATTCGCAGTCGGCGAGATGGTCCAGCGTCCGCGATCCCGGATGACCACGTGGACGCCCTGGCGGCCTCGATCCCTTGCCCTGCTGCGGATTTCGCAGCATCCGGAGTCGCGGATAGACCGCTGCCGAGGTGTGTATCCGTACTTCACGGAGCCGAATTCTGTGGAATTCACAGCCTGTCGGGTAATTGATCTTTACGAGCGAAGCGGAGGGCTTGACAGGGCGACATCCACTGAGTAAACAAAGGTGTCGCCGGCTTCTGAGTGCCGGACGGCCAGGGTGGGAATTCGAAAATCAAAGGGGGCACTGGGGGGAGCGGGTCTTTCTGACGGGACTCGCTTTTGAGGCATAGGTCATTCTTGGTCGACACTTTTGTGATGGCCTGTTCGGTCGCGTCCGCATCATTCCGTGCATGGTTTCTCAAATCGGTCATTCCTCTAGGCAAGGAGCTGTCATGGGAAAAATCGCCGTCCTCACCAACGACCTCCAGGGTGACGTGGTCTACCTGACCCCCGAGCGCACGGCGGTGATGGCCGACGCGCAGCCCCACTACATCGCCTTCCTGGACGAGATGCGCCGTCGAGGTCACACGGTCTACCACCTGCAGCTGATCAACCTTCCCGACGACCCGAACGCGAACCGCAGGGCGGACGGGACATTGCCGCTGCAACGTGACACCGAGGGCGCGGCGATTCTCCCCGCCTTCCTCGGCGAGGGTGACGTCATCGTGGAGAAGAACAAGGACAGCGGTTTCTACGAGACGAAGATGCACGAACTGCTTCAGGAAGCCGGCGTCGAGACCGTCGTCGTCACCGGTCTGCAGACACAGATCTGTGTCCAGACCACCGCCGCCGACGCGTTCTTCCGTGGCTACAACGTCTGGGTTCCCTCCGAATGCGTCGTCTCCGACAAACCCGAGGATCGTGATCGCTCGCTCACCTGGCTCGCCGGGTACTGCGCGACGGTCGCGAGTACGAAGGAGATTCTGGAAACCCTCGACACCAAGGGTGAGCTCCCCCGGATGGTCGTCAAGACCCTTCCTTGAGCCCTGTCCGAAGGGCTTCCGGCCCCTCGCTCGAAGAAAGGAAGGACGTCCGATGGCAAGCTCGGTGACCGGCCTCGGCGAGGTCGTCCTCGACCACGGAAGTGGAGCCAAACTCAGTGGTGAGTTGATCTCCTTCGTCGTCGACACGCTCGGCGAGGTGTACGTCGGCGAGATGGAGGACAGCGCGATGCTCTCCGTTCCCGCCGGCCGGATCGCGATGACCACGGACTCGTTCGTGGCCGATCCGCCGTTCTTCGGCAACGGGGACATCGGCAAGATCTCGGTCTGCGGCACCGTGAACGACCTCGCCGTGGTCGGCGCGCGGCCGCTGTACCTGACGCTCGGGATGATCCTGGAGACCGGGCTCCCGATGGCCCGTGTCCACCAGGTGTGCACCTCGATCCGGGAGACGGCTCTCGAGGCAGGCGTCCAGATCGTCTGCGGAGACACCAAAGTGGTCCGTAAGGGCGAGGTCGACCAGATCTACCTGAACACCGCCGGCATCGGCGTCTTCGAGCGCGCACCACTCCGGATGCGTGACGTGCGACCAGGTGACCGGGTGATCCTCAGTGGACCGATCGGCAACCACACCGTGCACCTGCTCTCGATCCGCGAGGGCCTCGGCTTCGAGCAGCGTGTGCTGAGCGATTGCGCGCCGCTGAACGGTCTCATGGACGCCCTGCTGACCACGGTCGGAGACGGCGTGGTGCACTCGGTCCGGGATGTCACCCGCGGTGGGCTGGCCGCCGTCCTGCACGAGTACGCGAGGGCGTCCGGGCACGCCGTCAGGTTCGAACAGAACAGGCTGCCCATCCAGTTCGAGACCGTGATGGCCACGGACATGTTGGGAATCAACGCGATTCACGCCGCCAACGAGGGTTGTCTGTGCCTGTTCGTCGATCCGGCGGCGGAACAGGACGTGCTGGCCGTACTTCGCTCGCACAAATACGGCGCCGAGGCGACGACGATCGGCGAGGTGACGGAGGACGCGGACCCGCTCGTCCTGATGCGCGGCGCGGACGGACGGGACTCCGTGGTCGAGGAACTCCAAGGCGCCGAGCTGCCGCGTCTGTGCTGAGCAGGGAGGTGACGAGATGCCGAGTAGCGATTCGAGCGTCCGGCGAAGCATCCGCGTGACCGGCGTGGTCCAAGGAGTGGGGTACCGGCCCTTTGTCTACAAGCTCGCGTTGAACTGCGATTTGACCGGGTGGGTGCTCAACGATCCGGAGGGGGTGCTGATCGAGGTCACCGGCCGCCCGGCGGAGATACGCCGCTTCACCGAAGGCCTCGACACGGAGGCTCCGCCCCAGGCCAGGGTCACGGCCGTCCAGGTGACCGACCTGCCCGAGGCCACCTCGAAGCCGGAGGGGTTCACCATCCGGCAGAGCAGGCACGACGGCCTCCGCACCACGGTCGTCCCCGCCGACTCCCACGTCTGCGCCGACTGCCGTGCCGAGTTGCGGGACCCGGCCGATCGCCGGTACCGCTATCCCTTCATCAACTGCACCAATTGCGGCCCGCGGTACTCGATCATCCGCGAGCTGCCCTACGACCGGGCGGTCACCACGATGGCGGGCTTCACCATGTGCCGCCCGTGTGCCCGCGAGTACGAGGATCCGCTGGACCGTCGGTATCACGCCCAGCCCAACGCCTGCCCGGACTGCGGTCCGCGGCTGCTGCTGGCCGGCCCCGGCGGCGAGACGGCGGCGGGGGAGGAAGCGCTCTCCTCGGCCGCGAGCGCGCTCGCCGAGGGCGGGATCGTCGCGGTGAAGAGCGTCGGCGGATTCCACCTCGCGGTCAACGCCCGCGACGGCGAGGCGGTCGCCCGGCTCCGGGCCCGCAAACGGCGAGACTCCAAACCGTTCGCGGTGATGGCGCGAGATCTGGACACGGTCGGAGATTTCGCCGAGGTCCGTCCGGCCGAGGCCGATCTGCTGCTCTCTCCGGCTCGGCCGATCGTGTTGCTGCGTAAGCGATCCCCGGGACTGCCGGAGCAGATCGCGCCACGTAACCCCAATCTCGGCATCATGCTGCCGTCCGCGCCGGTGCATCACCTGCTCGTCGACCACGCCGGACTGGACACGCTGGTGATGACCAGCGGCAACATCTCCGGCTACCCGATCGTGTTCCGCAACGAGGACGCGCTGGCGCAGCTGTTCGCGGTCGCAGACCTGATCCTCTACAACGACCGTGACATCGAAGTCCGGGTCGACGACTCGATCGTCCGCTATTCCGGGCATCCGGAACTCGGCGAGGGGCTGGTCGGGTTCATCCGCCGGTCCCGCGGCTATGCGCCGTATCCGGTGGAGGTCGGCACCGAACTGGCACCGCTGGTCGCCTACGGCGCCGAGCTGAAGACGACGGTGGCGTTGAGCAGCGGCTCACGTGTCTACGTCAGCCAGCACATCGGCGATATCAAGAACGACGAGACCTTCGGGGCGCATCGAGCCGCCGTCGGTCATCTCGCCGGCCTGCACGACCTTCACCCGCGGCACGCCGCCGTGGACCTGCATCCCCAGTTCCGAGCGACCCGCTTCGCCTTGCAGGAGCAGGGCGAGGCCTTCGAACAGGTCGTCACGGTCCAGCACCATCACGCGCATATGGCCTCCTGCATGGCGGAGAACCGGCTCAGCGGCCAGGCCATCGGCGTCATCTTCGACGGCACCGGATACGGAACCGACGGGACCATCTGGGGCGGCGAATTCCTCGTCGGCGGCTACCGCGAGGCTCGCCGCGTCGCGCATCTGCGGACCGTGCCGCTCTTGGGCGGCGACAAGGCGGTCACCGAACCGATCAGGACGGGTTTCGCGCTGGCACTGGACGCGTTCGGCGAGACCAGCGCCGCGCTCGACGCCTTTCCGGTGCTGGAGACCTTCGACGAACGGCAGCGGCATGTCTTCGCCGCCATGGCTCAGCGGGGGATCAACGCACCGCCCGCCTCCAGCATGGGCCGGCTGTTCGACGGCGTCGCCGCCCTGCTGGCCATCACCACGCACGCCGAATACGAAGCACAGGGACCGATCGAGCTGGAGGGGCTGCTCGAACGCGACTTCACCATGGCCGAGCGGGGAGACCGGTACCGATTCGGCCTGAACGGGCAGGAAATCGATCCCAGGCCGGTGATCCGGGCACTCGCCGCGGACCTTGCCGCCGGGCGGGACTCCGCCACGTTGAGCCGTCGTTTTCACTCGGCCGTGGTCGACATGGTCGTCGAACGCTGCGAAGCGCTCCGCGATTCCGGCACCCACCAGGTGGTGCTTTCCGGTGGCGTTTTCCTGAACGAATTCCTGCTGGTCAACTGCATGGTCGAGCTGCGCGGGGCGGGATTCGACCCGTTCTGCCATCAGCAGGTGCCGACCAACGACGGCGGCATTTCGCTCGGCCAGATCGTGGTGGCCGACGCCAGGCTGGGAGACAACGCGCGATGAAGAAGTACCTGATCACCGGAGGGCGCGGGTATATCGGATCGGTGCTGACCCGGAGGCTCAGTCGCTCCGGAGCACAGGTCGTGGTCCTCGACAACGGTCTGGTCGGCGGTCCGGAACTCGAGTCGCCCGGGGTCACCTACGTCGACGGCGATGTGCTTGATGCCGCGTCTTGGGAGAAGGCCCTCGACGGCGTGGACGCCGTGGTGCACCTGGCGGCGATCGTGGGCGATCCCGCCTGCGGCGTCGACACGGACACCGCGTGGGAGGTCAACTATCTCGGGACCATCCGCGTCGCCGAGGCCTGTCGCCGGGCCGGGGTGAGGTCGCTGGTCTTCGCATCCACCTGCAGCAACTACGGATTCACGGCGGACGCGGAAGTGGACGTCTGGTCGCCCATGGCTCCCCAGTCGGTCTACGCCGAATCCAAGGTGCTGTCCGAGCACTACCTGCTCTCCCTGCCGCGTGAGGAACTGTCCACCCGGCTGCTGCGGTTCGCCACCATCCACGGCCTTTCCCCGCGGATGCGGTTCGATCTGGCCGTCAACGTCATGACGGCCAACGCGGTGGAGCGCGGTGGTGTCACCGTGTACGGCGGTACCCAGTGGCGGCCCTTCCTGCACGTCGAGGACGCGGCCACGGCGGTGCACCTGGTCCTTCAGGATGGCAGGCGTACCGCGCCGAGCGTTTACAACTGCGGGTTCGGCGAAGAGAACTACCGCATGGACTCCATCGGCGAACTGATCGCCGAGGAGATCTCCGGCGTTCGCATGGAGATCCTCGAGGAGCACACCGACCCACGGAACTACCGGGTGAATTTCGACCCCATCCGCCGGGAATTGGGCTTCACCCCGAGCCGCCGGGTCATCGACACGGTGCGGGAAATCCGGGACGCCATGCGCGAAGGGAAGTACCTGGACTTCGCCTCGCCCCGCTACAGCAACTACTTGACCGCGGTGGCCCAGCGCGTGGACCCCGTCTCGGCGTAGGCACGCGTTCCGCGTTTCCGTCCTCATTCCTCAGGAGCCTGACCATGACCGACATCAGCACCGGCACCCGGCCCGGACGTTTTCCCGAACTCGTTCCGATGGTCCGCCCGACCGTGGAGGCCGACGCGGAGATGGAGCTGGCCATCAAGGAGATCCTCCAGTCGGGCATGCTCACCAACGGGCGCCACGTGAGGGAATTCGAGGAAGCCGCGTGCGCGTACCTGGGTGTCGGTCACGCGGTCGCGGTCAGCAACTGCACGACCGGCCTGATGCTCGTGTTCCGCTGCCTGGAGCTGACCGGCGACATCGTGGTGCCGAGCTTCACTTTCATGGCTTCCGGTCATGCGATCGGATGGTCGGGGAACCGGGTCCGGTTCGCCGACGCGGATCCCCGCACGTGGACCCTCGACCCGCATGCGGTGGCCCCGCTCGTCCAGGACGCGGCCGGCGTGCTGGCGGTGCACACGTTCGGCGTTCCGTGCGACACCGGCTCACTGCAGGAGCTGTGCGACTCCCGGGGCATTCCGCTGGTCATCGACGCCGCGCACGGCTTCGGCAGCCGCTATCCCGACGGGACCATGGTGGGCGGGAAAGGCGTGGCCGAGGTGTTCAGCCTCAGTCCGACCAAGACCCTCAGCACCGGAGAGGGCGGGTTGATCACGACGAACGACGCCGCTCTCGCCGCCAGGCTGAGAACGGCGCGCGACTACGGTAATCCAGGGGACTACGACAGCCGGTTCTTCGGGCTCAACGGCCGGATGACGGAGGTCTCCGGGTTCATGGGCGTCCACGCGCTCAATCGGTTCTCCCACTGGCTCGGTATCAGGCGTTCCCTCGCGGAACGGTATCGCTCCCGTTTGGACGGACTCCCCGGCCTGTCGTTCCAGGCGATTCCGGAGGGCGCCGCGAGCTCGTACAAGGACCTCGGGATCCTCGTCGACGCCACCCGCTTCGGGATGACCCGCGACCTGCTCGCCGAGCGGCTGGGAAGTGAGAATGTCAGCACCCGCAAGTACTTCAGCCCGGCACTGCACCAGCAGACCGCCTACCGGGACATTCCCGTGGTCGCGGACCTGTCCGTGACGGAGGAACTGGCCGCGAGCATGATCACGCTGCCGCTCTACTCTCACATGCCCGCGCGGGTCGTCGAGGAGATCTGCGACCTCATCCGCGAAATACACGCGACAGCACAGAAAGCAGGCGGTAGAGCATCGTGAACGACTACGTGGCGGAACTGCGGAAACTGGTCGGGACCCGGCCGCTGATCCTTCCCGGAACCTCGGTCGTGGTCACCGACCCGGCCGACCGGGTCCTGCTTCTGGAGCGGGTCGACACCGGCGGCTGGGGGCTGCCAGGTGGCCTCATGGAGCCGGGGGAGTCGTTCGAGGAGACCGGGCGTCGCGAAGTCAGGGAGGAGACCGGCCTGGAGCTCGGGGACCTGAACCTGCTGGGGCTCTTTTCCGGGGCCGAGTACTACTACCGTTATCCGAACGGCGACGAGATCTACAACATCACCGCCGCCTACGTGGCCAGGTTGCCGGAGGACGCCGCCATCGTCCTGGACACCGCGGAGAACAGCACATGGCGTTTCTTCGGGCTGGACGAGATCCCGGACACCGTGATCACCCCGGAGCAGCCGATCATCGCGGAGTACGCCAAGGTCGCGTCATGACCGCGCCGGATTCCGGCTTCGCGGAGTTCATCGAGTCCGGCCTACGCGAAGCGTCCAAAGTGGCCGTCGGGATGCGGGGCGCCGGCCAGGTGAAGGTCAAGCCGGCGGACGTCAACCAGGTCGTGACCGACACCGACCTGGCGATCGGCGCGCTGCTGACCGGGCGGATCAGGGAACGCTATCCGCGGCACGCGATCCTGGAGGAGGAGAGCGGCGGGTCACCCGGTGACGCCGGGGTCACCTGGATCGTGGATCCGTTGGACGGCACGAGCAATTACGCCGCGGGCAGCCCGCTCTACGGCGTGATGATGGCGGCGGTCGGTCCCGAGGGCGTCCTCGCGGGCGGGCTCGCGCTGCCGGAGTTCGACACCGTTTACGTCGCCGAGTCCGGCCGGGGAGCCACGCGGAACGGGCATCGGCTCGCGCCGCTCCCGGCCACCGGCCCCGACCGGTCGCTGGTGGCCTTCGGAATGGACAAGGGTGCGCCGGAGGTGATGGCCGGTGAAGGCAGGCTCGCCGCGGCTCTCGGGACGGCGTGCCTCGGCGTCCGCATGAGCAACAGCGTCTTCGACATCTGCATGGTGGCCGATGGCGCCTACGGGGCGTTCGTCCATCGCGGCTGCCGGATCTGGGACGTGGCGGCCGCGCTGTGCGTCCTTCAGGAATGCGGTGGTGTCTGCACCGATCTCGACGGGCGGCCCCTGGATCTCACCGACCCGCTGGCGATGGCGGATGAGGTCTTCGAAGTCTGCCTTGCTTCGGCCAGTGTGCATCCCGCCGTGATGGCCGCGCTGAAAGCGGTGGCTCCCGCGTGAGCGGCCCCGTCCGGCACGGGCAGGACACCAAGGTGAGCCTGTTCGCCCTCATCCTGGGGCTGACCTGCGGCTACGACGCCACCGCGATGGCGGGCGCACTGCTGCTGGTCACCGACCATTTCGGACTCACGACGACACAGCAGGGCTCGCTCTACGCCGCCACGGCGGCAGGCTGGATCCTCGGCGCCGTCCTGGGCAGCAGGCTCGTCAACTCCCTCGGCCGCCGCAAGACCCTGCTCGGCTTGACGGTCCTGTACCTGGTGGCCACCGGCCTGACTGTCACAGCCGCGAATCCGCTGTGGCTGGGCGTGGGACGCTTCGGGCAGGGCACCGCGATCGGCATCGCCATCGTGACGACCCCGATCTTCATCGCCGAATCGGCCACGACGCGCGCTCGCGGGCGCATCGCGGTCCTTTACCAGGTCGCGACCTCCGTCGGGATCGCGATGGGCTACTTCGGCGGATACTTCCTCGCGGACAGCGGGCAGTGGCGGCCGATGCTCGCCATCCCCGGCGTCCTCGCGCTCGCCGCCGCGCTCTGGCTGCTGGGGCTCCCCGAAACCGACCGCTGGCGGCAGCTCCGCCGGGAGCGTGAGACCGGTTCGGCGGCCACCCGCCCGGCGGGCGCCTTACGCGGCATACTCGGTCCCCGGCACCGGAGACTCACGCTTTTCGTCGTCACACTGGGCTTTTTCGTTCAGGCGACGGGTATCAACGCGATGGTGTTCTTCAGTCCGCGGATCTTCCAGCACATCGGCTACACCGATGACTTCGGGCTGCTCGTCCTGCCCGGTTTCGTCCAGCTCGCCGGAGCCGCCGCGGCGCTCGTCTGTGCTCTGACGATCGACCGATTCGGACGGCGGCCCGTGCTGCTCACCGGCACCGCTCTGATGGGCATGGGACATGCGTTCCTGGTGATCGGCTTCGCCGCCGGTTCTCCTGGTGTGGTCGGCTTTCTCGGTCTCGTCACCTTCATCGTCGGCTTCAATTCCGGCTTCGGATCGCTGGTGTGGGTCTTCGCGGCGGAGGGGTTCCCGGATCACCTGCGAGGCGCCGGAGCGTCGGTGATGCTGCTGACGAACCTCACGACGAACCTTTTCGTGGCCCAGTTCTTCCTTGACGTGCTCAACGCCATCGGCGGCCTGTCGACCTTCCTCGTCCTCTTCGCCATCACCGCGCTGGCCTGGATCTTCGTGTTCGTCGCCGCACCGGAGACCAAGGGCCGCTCGCTGGACGAGGTCCAGTCCTATTGGGAGGCGGGCAGGCGCTGGCCCGTCACCGACGACACCCATGCCGCGGCGTCCTGAGCCGCGATCGGTGCTGGTGATCGGCCATGCCATCGCGGCCGGCCGGGTGTTCAAGGCGGCGGGTCTGCGGGTCACGGTGGTCGACAGCGATCTGACGACCGCCGCGGCCGACCCGGCGTTCGCCGATTCCACCTACCTGGAGCCGGTCGACCCCGTCACGGTCGAGAAGATCATCGCCAGGGAACAACCGGATGCCCTGTTCCTCACCTGTGGCGGACAGGCCGCGCTCGATACCACTGTCGCGCTGTACGAGTCCGGCGTCCTGACCCGGTACGGCGTCGAGCTGATCGGCACCGATGTCGACGCGATCCTGGCCCGCGAGGAGCTCGCGGTTTCGCCACCGATGTCCGTGCGCGGCTGGAAGAAGTTCGAGCTCGAACTCGTGCGTGACCACGCCGGCAAGGTGGCGGTCGCCTGCGTGCGGGAGGAGTTCGATCCGGCAGGGACGCTGACCGGTGGGGCGTACCAGCGGATGCGTGACGTGGCGGTCGAGGTGACCCGGGCGGTCGGCCTCGGTCCCGGTGGCTGCACCATCGGCTTCGCGGTCGACCCGGGCAGCGGACGCACGGTCGTGACCGGGTTCGATCCCAGGGTGACCCGGTCCAGTGCGCTCGTCGCGGAACTGGCCATCGGACGCGCACTGGGCGGCGTCGAGCCGTGCCATGACCACTTCGTGGTCGCGGAGACGCGCTCGGACGCCACTGGGTTTCCCGTACCGGACCGACTTCCCGGCGATGCGATCGAAATCGTCGTCGACGCCCTGTATGACGGCTCCGAGTTGTACCTGGGCGGGGTCATGGAGCGGATCGAGGGCGTGTACGTGCTGCCGCCGATCACTCTCGGCCGGTCCGATCTCGCCCGGATCCGCGAGTCCACCCGTGCCCTGGCCGAAAGCACCGGGATGCGCGGACCGCTCAACGTCCGGTATGCGCTCGCATCCGGTGTCCTGTGTGTACTGAAGCAGAATCCGCGGACCGGTCACACGGTCCCGTTCGTGTCGAAGGCCACCGGTGTTCCCTTGGCCGAGGCCGCCGCGCGGGTGCTGCTCGGCGCCGGCATCGCCGACCTCCGTGCGGAGGGTCTGCTGCCCGCCGCCGGGGACGGCGGCACCTTCCCGCCAGGCTCCGCCGTCGCGGTCAAACATGGTGAGGTGATGGGGATCGACTCGGCTTTCGGCGCCGCTTACGCCAAGGCGCATGCCGCCGCGCACGGGCCGCTGCCCACCAAGGGCAAGGTGTTCCTGTCGTTCGCCGGTCGCGACAACCGGACGATGATCTTCCCGGTGAAGGCGATGGTGGACGCCGGCTTCGAAATCCTGGCCACCGGGAGCACCGGCGACGTCCTCCGCCGCATCGGC
This sequence comes from Amycolatopsis decaplanina DSM 44594, assembly GCF_000342005.1. GTDB lineage: Bacteria > Actinomycetota > Actinomycetes > Mycobacteriales > Pseudonocardiaceae > Amycolatopsis > Amycolatopsis decaplanina. The sequence continues at coordinate 40,476 of NZ_AOHO01000065.1, read as the reverse complement.
GTACCGGCCACGATCGCCCGTGAACCCTCCATCGTGGACATGGTGATGGCGGGTGAGGTCGTCCTGGTCGTCGACACCCTGTCCAGGGCGCGGGGGATCCGCGCCGCCGCGGTGGCCTGCGGTATCCCCTGCTTTTCGACCGTCCGTGGTTTCGCCGCGGCGGTACAGGGGATCGAAGCCGTGGATCGCGGACAGGCGAGCGTCGTCTCGCTCCAGGAGCACATCGCCGAACTGCGGTCGGTCCGGGAGCGCACCACCGAGCAGACCGGCAGCCTGACGTGAGTCGGGCCTGGCCGGTGCCCATCCCGCGCCACAGCAGGTCGAGGAGGCTCGCGACGTCGCGCCGCCATTCGCCTTTCGGGTCGAGGTATAACAGTCCGCCCAGTCCGCGCAGCACGGTCTCGGGTTCCAGGTCCGCGCGGACGGTGCCGGCCTCGATGTTGGCCTGCAGCAGGGTGAAAACCGCGCCGACCATGTCCTCGTAGGCTCCCGCGGGCAGCTCCCCGCGCGAAGCCGTCGCGGCTCGCAAAGCGTCGGCCAGGCCGCGTTTGGTCATCATGTAGTGCGCCAGGTGGTCGGCTGTCCACACTCGGAACGCCTGTTCCGGCGAGTGCTTCTCGAGCAGGCTCGGCACGACCTCGACGAGCTGGCGCACCTCTCGCCGATACACCGCCATCCCCATCCTGATCGAGGACATCCTCGACGAGTCATAGGCGAGCGTGGAGATTCGGGACACGTGACGTCCCGAATCTCCACGCTCGCGCGTGCCGTACGGCATCATGCCCACCTGACAGCGTCTTTCTTTCCGGAATCAGGACCAGCGGGTGACAGCATGAGCGGCTTCGGCAAGTGGAATCTCGGCATCGGTGCCGTCCTGCTGGGCGCGGCCGTGCTGTGCTCGATGCTGGACCTGATCCCCGCCGCGGTGATCACCGGGATCGTGGGCCTGCTCGGGCTGAGTGTCGCGGGTTACGACCTGCTCGACGGCTGGTCGGAACGAGCCGAACTGCGCCGTCGTGAGGCTCGGGTCCGCCGTGAACGTGAAGGGCGCCAGCGCGACTGAATTGCACAGCCGGAACGTGGTGTGGCTCGTGAGTGGTAAGGGCGGTTAGAACCGTCCTTACCACTCACGAGACGCGCCAACCGGACGGCGTGCCCCGCCAATAGGCCTGGACAAAGACCATTCCAGCCCTCGATTTGACAATTCCGGCGCGACCGAACGGAGGTTGTGCCGTTCGTCAGCGTTGCGAGACTGGAAAGATCGGGAGATGGGCACCGTCTTCGTCGTGCCCGCGCCGGTAGGCCGTTCGTTCGGTACGTGGATGTCACGCGAATCTCCCGTTCGTTCCCTCGCGTCGGGCGGGAGTGAAGGAGGACGGATGAGACTCGACCGAAAGATGGTCGCCGTCGTGGCGGCCGTCGTGCTCGTGACGCCGTTGGCCGGCTCGGCGTCCATGGCCAGTGAGCTGCGCGAAGCAAAGCCATCCGCACCGGCCTGTTCGCCGGGCACCACGGTGGCGACCGACGATGGTCCGGTGTGCGGTGTCGCGGGCGCCGAGGTCACGTCGTGGCAGGGGATCCGTTATGCCGCACCGCCGACCGGGGAACTGCGGTGGAAGCCGCCGCGGCGGCCTGCTCCGTGGATCGAGCCGTTCGTCGCGACCACCGAGGGCAACCAGTGTGCGCAACCATCCGGTGCGGGTCCGGGCTCGGACGACGAGGATTGCCTCAACCTGACCGTCCGAGTGCCCGCCAAGCGCGGACCGGGTCCGCTCGCGGTGATGGTGCAGATCCACGGCGGCGGATTCCTGCTGTGGAAACCGCAGGACGCGAGCCGCCTGGTGACGGCGGGCAACGTCATCAGCGTGGAGATCAACTACCGGCTGGGGATCTTCGGTTTCCTGGCCCATGAGGCGTTCGGCGCGCATGCCGGCAACTACGGGCTGCAGGATCAGCAGGCCGCGTTGCGCTGGGTGCAGCGCAACATCTCGAGGTTCGGCGGAGACCCGCGCAACGTCACGATCTACGGTGCTTCCGCAGGCGGATCGAGCGTATGCGCCCACACGGTCTCGCCCGCCTCAGCGGGGCTGTTCCAGCGCGGCATCAGCGAAAGCGGGGAGTACAACTCGCTGCTCGGTGTGGACACCGTGTGGCAGGCGCAGGACTGCAAGGCGAAGCTGCCCACTGAGGAACAGGCCCAGCGCGCCGGGGCGCGGTTCGCCGCCGCCGTCGGCTGCGGCAACGTCGCCGAAGCCGCCGCCTGCCTGCGCAAGACGTCTGCGGCGGCGTTGCTCAAGCAGGCGGACCACGGGAGGAATCCCGACAACGGCACGATCGCACCGATCGTGGACGGGAAGACCTTGCCGATGTCGCCGGGGGAAGCCTTCGCCACCGGGCGCGTCAACGACGTCGCGCTGATGCACGGCGTCGCCCGCGACGAGACCCAGTTGCCTTCCGCCTCGACCCCGGCCGACTACGAGAAGCTGGTGCGCGAGCAGTACGGCGAGCATGCTCCCGCGGTCCGCCGCACGTATCCGATGGCCCGGTTCCCCGCACCGGCCCCGTTCCTCGCCTTCCGGACCATCGTGGCCGACTCCAACTCGGTCTGCCCCTCCATGCTCAACAACGAACGGCTGGCTCGGCACATCCCGGTCTTCGCCTACCAGATGGACGACACCGACGTCCCGCCGCAGTTCTTCCTCGACCCCACCAAACCGAACGGCGCCTATCACATCGCCGAGTGGCTCCTGCTGTTCCCGGACGGCGTCCAGCTCGATCCGACCCAGCAGGTCCTGTCCGACCAGCTCGTCGCTCAGTGGACCGGATTCGCCCGCACCGGTAATCCGACCGTGGACGGCACCCCTCGCTGGGATCGCTACACCGACGGGAACCCCGTGGTCATGTCGCTCAACGCCGCGGGGGACAGCAGGCTCACCACCGAGATCCCGCGCCAGCACCACTGCGAACTCTGGAACAAGCTGACCCCGTTCGCCGAACGCCGATAATCGGATCCCGGTATCGAAGGAGTTGCCTCCGCGAGTTCAAGACGCGCACGTTGGCCGAACTGGGCGCCGAGTCGGGCGAGGTGAAGCGACTCCGTGAGCTCGCGGCCGGGATCGAGCCGGCTTCCGTCGACCACGATCTCACCGAGGCTCGTGACGCCGACGGTGCCGAGGCGCTCATGAGTCGTCACATCGGGCATGTCCGCGGGATCCGGGCGACCGAACCGCAGCCGTCCGGGGAGGACACCTCCACCGGAATCGACAGCGGCCGGTCGAACGTCCGGGTCCAGACCGTCTCAAGCCAGTCGGCGACCGTGTCGACGATGAGGTCCGCCGAGAGCCCCCGCGGGAGCGGCGGTACGTCGGGTTCCCAGCCTGTTTCGTGATGGACGACGCCGAACAAGTGGCGGTGCTCATCGATCGGTTTGTTGAGGACGTAGGAATCCGGGCCCTCGAACCGGGCCCAGACGTCGAAAGTGCCCTCGCCGTCGTCGTCGGGGAACACCTCGATCTGCACGCTCTCGACGGTGTCGCCGATCGCCTCGGCGATCGCCCTCAGGCGTGCGGCGACGTCGTCGGAATGCGCGTCGAGGATGCGGCGGAGTCGGCTGCGGTACTCGTCTTGGTCCACACAGGACAATCTAGCGCGGGCCCGATGCCGTGACGCGGGCGTTGTCGAGGACCAGCGGTCGCCAATCGGCGGCGCCGGTCCAGGTGGTCGGCCAGGGGTGGTGCTCGTGAGTGGCTAGGGCGGTTCTAACCGTCCTGACCACTCACGAGGCCCTTGGCACCAAACCGTCAGTGAGCGGTCTCCCGATGGCGACCGTAGGGCTTGGCGTCGAGGAGCGTGACGTGCACGGCACCGCCGCTCGGCACGCGATATTCCCGCCGGTCACCCGGTTTCGCGCCGTGCAGCGCGCGGCCGAGCGGGGAATCGGGGGAGTAGACCTCGAGTTCGCCATGGCCCGCCTCGTCGCGCGTGCCGAGCAGGAAGGTCTCGGTGTCGCCGTCGTCATATCGGACGGTGAGCACCATGCCGGGCTCGGCGATCCCGTCGTCGGGGGGATCCTGTCCGACGACGGCGCCGCGCAGCATGTCCTCGATCTGCCGGATCCGTGCCTGCCGGTGGGTGTTGTGCGCGATCTCGCCGTCGCGGTCGTCGGTGCCGGGGCGCCGCAACGTCGCGAGCTCCCGCACCAGGCGCTCGTGCGCTTCCGGGGTCAGCCAAGGGCCTGACGAGACGGTGGACATGGTGGTGATCGCCTTTCGATGGATACGTCTGTGAGGGCCGGGCGCGGAAAGGACCCGGCCCCCACAGACCTTCGGTGAGTCCCGCGTCGGTCAGCGGGTCTCTGGTTCACGGGACCGCCGCCGGAAGGCGCCCGCGTCGGTGGCGAAGCCGATCGCGGCCTTCAGCAGGAGGTCCTTCTCGGTGCGCAGCAGGGCGTTCTCGGCGCGGAGCCGGTCCACTTCGGACTGTTCGTCCGGTGGAGTCTCGTCGTCTGGGAGCATCGTCACCCGAAATCAGCGAAGGGGGTCGAAGGGGCGCAGGGCCTCGGGCTGCTTGCCGGTGGTGATGTGCTCGGCCAGCAGGCGTCCGGTGATCGGGCCGTGGGTCAGTCCCCACATCCCGTGCCCGCCCGCGACGTAGAGCCCGGGGGTGCTCGTCGCGCCGATCACGTGCCGCCCGTCGGTGCTGACCGGGCGGGAGCCGACCCATTCGTCGGTGCGCCGGTCCCAGTCCAGGCCGGTGAGGAACGGTCGTGCCGAGGCGATGATCGCGGCGATCCGGGCCGGATCCAGTGGCGCGTCCGGCTTCCGGAACTCCATCGTCCCGGCCACGCGGAGGCCTTCCCGGTACGGCGTGCACGCCACCCGGATGTCCGGCAGGTAGAGCGGTCCCGGCACCGGACGGTCGGTCGGCACGGTGAAGGAGTAGCCGCGTCCGGCACGCACGGGGACCTTGACACCCCACTTCCGGCCCAGGTCCCCCAGCCAGGCCCCGGTCGCCAGCACGACCGCGTTGGCGTTCACCGTCTGTCCCGTCTTCGAGCGCACGCCCAGTGCGTGGCGGTGCGCGCGCAGAGAAGCGACTTCGAACTTGTGACGGATCGTGCCGCCCCGGCCGACCACCGCCCGTGCCAGCGACTCGACGAACCGGCCCGGGTCCACGTAGCGCTGCCCGTCGATCCGGACACCGGCGCCGAGCCGGGCCGTGGCCTGGGGGAACCGGTCGGCGAGATCGGCCGCGGTGAGCCGGGTGTAGGCGATGTCCTGTCCGGCTTCCCCGATGCGCCGCAGTTCGGCGATCAGCCCCGCGGCCTGGTCGGCGGTCTCGAACGCGGCCGTGATCGGCGCTTCGATGGTCGGCGCGTCCACCCCGTTCGAGGTGAGGACGTCGAAGGCTTCCAGGCATTCCTCGTTCAGCGGCGAGTTCGCCTTGACAGCGCGGATCCACGATCGCCCGGTGCAGCTCGCGGCGAACCGGGCGAGGAACGACCACAGCCGCGGATCGGGGGACGGCGGAACGTGCAGCGGGGCCTGCCGGTCCAGCAGCGTCCGCAGTCCGTAGCGCAGGACACCGGGTTCGTTGAGCGGGATCGCGAGCCCGGGGGAGAGCCAGCCGGCATTGCCCCACGACGCGCCCGCCGCGATGCCTTCGCGGTCCAGCACCGTGACTCCGACGCCACGTTCCTGCAGGAACCACGCGGTCGACAGGCCGACCACGCCGGCCCCGATCACGATCGCCGAACGCGGGCCGCCGTCGATCCGGTCGAGATCGCCCATGAATTCCTCCGCTGCGCGAGTGGTGCTGTCGCGGTCAGGATGGCTCGGATCAGGACGCCGGTGATTGTCCGGATCCGACAATCCGGGCGGATCGTTTTGGCCGGAACGGTCAAGGGGCCGGGTCGGAAACAGCCAGCTCGATGATCATCGCCAGCCGTTTCGCGGGCTGGTCGAGGCGGAGTTCGGTCACCTCGGCCATCTTCCGGAGCCGGTAGCGGATCGTGTTGGGGTGCACCTCCAGCCGCTCGGCGGCCTCCGCGAGATCCCCTTGCGCTTCGAGCCAGGCGCGTAGCGTCGCGACGTAGCTGGTGGCGTTCGCGCTGTCGTGCCGCCGCAACTCGGTGATCGGGCCACGAGCCGGTGCCCGGCCGGACGCCGCGGCGGCCCGCAGTCGTTGCACCAGGATGTCGTCCCAGGCCTCGTCGTAGGCGATCGCTGACTTCGTGCCAGGCCGCACGCTGTGCAGCGCGAGACATTCGTCGGCTTCCAGCCTGCTGGCGGGCAGCTCCGCCGGCACCGCGCCCGACCCTATCCCGGCCAGCATCGTCACCTGCCGGGGCAGCGCCTCACGAATCGAACGCACCCACGCCCTGGCCGCTTCGACGTCGTCCCCGGGCAGGACGGTGTAGACGGTGTTGCTGAACAACGTGCTGCGACCCGGCCGTGACCAGCCGAAACCGGTGGTCGCCCGCTCGAACGCGAGCAGGAGCGCGGCGTGGCGCTCGTCGCCGATATGGGCTTGGAGCGCGATCACCCGGAACCGGCCGGGCGGCAGGCCGAGCCTGCTGAGCACGGCCGCCGCGTCCGGCGTGCCCTCGACCAGCCGGATCACCAGATCGGATTCGACCTGCCGCTCCAGGTCCGCGCTCGCCCGGGAGCGCAACAGGTGCAGGCCGACCGTGCGCGAGCTGTCCCGCAGGACCGCGCGCCGGGTGTCGGTCAGCGGCCGGTCGCATTCCACCCAGATCGAGCCCAGCATCTCCCGGCCCGCGCGGACCGCGACCACCATGCGCCCGGTGAGCCCGTGTTCGGGATCGGCCTCGACGAACAGCGGCTCGTCGGACTCCGCGAGGTGCGCGAACACACCCCGCCGTTCGAACAGTTCGCGGACCGGCTCCGGCACACGCCTGCCCAGGATCGTCTCCAGCCGCGCCCGGTCGGCCAGGTGCTGGCGGCTGGAGTAGGCGAGGACCCGGGAGAGCCGGTCCTCGATGGTCACCGCGCTGCCGAGCGCGTCCGCGAGACTGTCGGCCAGCGCGAACAGATCGGTCGGCCCGCGGCCCGACTCGGTCTCGCGGCCTTCCAGCACGAGCCCGTAGACCACGCCGGCGAGGTGACCCCAGGACACGTCCGGCTCCACCAGCAGCACCGCGACGCCGGCGCGCTCCGCTCGTTCGGCCGCCTCCGGATCGGGCGGCGCCGATCCGCGGACCAGGACGACCGACGCCTGTGCCGCCGCGGCCAGCTCGACAGCCGTCGTGACGGAGTCCGTCCCGACCGCGAGGTACACGTCCCCGCGCAGGTCGCGTGGGTCGGCGGCGTCGCGCATCACGACGTCGCGCAAGGCCACCTCGCGCGACACCGGGCAGCACCACAACCGCGCCCCGTATCCACCCAGGACGTTCACGAGCCGATCCAGCGTCACCATGGCCGCGACCCTGCCATCAAATGGTGCCGGGCACCGCGCGTTCACCCGTTGACTGTGAGTTTAAGAACCTTTTACACTACAATCGTTAGGAAACTTACTTAACTAAAGCGACTCCGGCTGACAGTCGCCGCCCCACCGCCGGTACTCGCCGACTCCGCAACGTCGAGGAGTTCGCATGAAACGGAGAACACCCCTGGCCGGTGTCGCGGTGGCGACCCTGGTCCTGCTGGGGCAGACACTGATCTCTTCGGGTACCGCCGCGCAAGCGGAATCCCTGCTGTCCGCCGGCAAACCGACCACGACCTCGTCGGTCGAGGGCCCCGGCTTCGAGGGCGGCAACGCCGTCGACGGCAGCACCACCACCCGGTGGGCGAGCGAGGAGGGGGTCGATCCGCAATGGATCGCCGTCGACCTCGGCGGTACCGCGACCGTCACCAAGGTCAAACTGAACTGGGAAGCCGCCTACGCCAAGACCTACAAGATCCAGGGCTCTGCCGATGGCAGGACCTGGACCGACATCAAGTCGGTCGTCGGCGGTGACGGCGGCATCGACGAGCACCTCGGCCTCAACGCCTCCGCGCGCCACATCCGCGTCCACGGTACGGCTCGCGGTACGACCTACGGCTATTCGCTGTGGGAGCTGGAAATCTACGGCGACCGCGTCGGCGGCGGCGATACGCAGGCGCCGACGGTGCCCACGGGCCTCGCCGCGAAGGCCACCACGGCGGACAGCGTCACCCTCGGCTGGACAGCGTCCACCGACAACGTCGGGGTCACCGAGTACGAGGTGCTCCGCGACGGGAATGTCGTCGGAACCACGGCGACGACCACCTACACCGACAGCGGCCTGGCGTCCGGAGTCGAGTTCGGCTACTCCGTGCGGGCGCAGGACGCGGCGGGCAACGTTTCCGCGGCGAGTCCGGTGGTCAGGGCCGCGACCCAGCCCGGCGGCACCGGTCCCGTCACGATCGCGCTCGCGGGTGACATCGCCAACCCGGAGCTCTTCTCCACACATCAGGGGACCGCGAACCAGGTCGCCAGGATCAACCCGCAGTACGTGCTGACCGTGGGCGACAACCAGTACCACAAGGGCACCATTTCCGAGTACCGCGCCCACTACGACAAGACGTGGGGCAAGTTCAAGAGCATCACCAAGCCCACGACGGGCAACCACGAGTGGGACGACCAGCTCAGGGGGTACAAGGAGTACTTCGGCGCGATCGCGTACCCGCAGGGCTTGCCGTACTACAGCTACGACATCGGTGACTTCCACTTCGTCGCGATGGACTCGAATCCCGTCTACACCGGCGGCGGTTCCGAGCAGGTGACGTGGCTGCGCGACGACCTGGCGAAGAACACGAAGTCCTGTGTCATCGGGTACTGGCACCACCCGCGCTTCAACTCGGGCAATTCCGGCGACAAGAAGCAGATCGCGCCGCTGTGGAACGAGCTGGCCAGGGCGAAGGCGGACATGGTGATCACCGGGCACGACCATCACTACGAGCGGACCAAGCCGCTGGACGTCAACGGGCACATCGACGAGGCCAACGGCGTGCGATCGGTCATCGCCGGCATCGGCGGCGACTACCTCTACACGGACTACAAGGCACGTGAAGGGGTGGAGAAGATCCTCGCCAAGCACGGAGTGATGAAGCTGATGTTGAACGGGAAGTCCTATTCCTGGGAGATCCACGACACCGCCGGGAATGTGCTCGACAAGGCCGGTCCGTACACCTGCCGCTGACGGCCGTGGTCCGGTGCCGTACGCGGCACCGGACCACGGTCTGTAGTTCACGACGACGTAGGCCCATCCAGGAGTACAGGTGAATCGAATGGTGAAGCCGGGCACCGCCGCGATCGCGGCGATCGTCCTGCTCGCTCAGCCCGTGACCGCATCCAGCGCCACGGCCGGACAGGTGGAATCACTGCTGTCGGTCAACAAACGGACCACGACCTCCACCGTCGAGAACGAGGGTTTCGGCGGCGCTCTCGCCGTGGACGGCGATTCGACGACCCGCTGGGCGAGTCTGGAGGGCGATCCACAGTGGATCGCGGTCGACCTCGGCGGTCCCGCGGACATCAGCCGGATCAAGGTCTTCTGGGAATCGGCCCACGCGAAGGACTATCAGGTCCAGGCGTCCGACGACGGTCAGAACTGGCGGGACGTGAAAACCGTCGTGGGTGGCGACGGCGGTCTCGACGAGTTCACCGATCTGAACACCTCCGCCAGGCACGTCCGGATCTTCGGCACGGCACGGGCGACCGTTTACGGGTATTCACTGTGGGAACTGGAGGTTTACGGCGTCCGGACCGGCGACGGCGACATCCAGCCGCCCTCGGTGCCGATCGGACTCCGGCAGGCGTCGTCCACCACCGAGAGCATCACACTCGGCTGGACCGCGTCCACTGACAACGTCGGCGTCGCCGAGTACGAGGTCCTGCGCAACGGCAACGTCATCGGCCGGTCCGCGACGACGTCCTACACCGACACGTCACTGGCGTCGGGCTTCGACTTCAGGTACGCGGTGCGGGCGCGGGACGCGGCGGGGAACCTGTCCGGGGCGACCGTGCCGATCAAGGCGTCCACCCAGCCGACGGCGTCCGACGGCATCGTCATCGCGCTCGCCGGCGACATCGCCAAACCGGAGCTGCCGTCCGAGCACCAGCGGACGGCGGAACTGGTGAGCAGGATCAAACCTCGGTACGTGCTGACGGTCGGCGACAATCAATACGTCGACGGCACCATCGAAGAATTCCGGTCCTATTACGACAAGACCTGGGGCAAGTTCAAGAAGATCACGAAACCCACGCCGGGTAACCACGAGTGGAACAACGATCTGGCGGGATACAAACAGTACTTCGGGAAGATCGCCACCCCGAAGGGAAAGCCGTACTACAGCTTCGACGTCGGCGCCTTCCATTTCGTCGCGCTCGATTCGGACCCGGTGTACAACGGAGCCGGCGCCGAACAGGTCGCGTGGCTGCGCAAGGACCTCGCGAAGACCAAGAAGTCCTGTATCGCCGGGTACTGGCACCACCCGCGCTTCAACTCGGGGAATTCCGGAGACGCGAAGAGCGTGGCGCCGTTATGGAACGAGCTGGCCAGGGCGAAGGCGGACGTCGTGTTCGCCGGGCACGATCACCATTACGAGCGAACCAAGCCGCTGGACGTCAACGGGCACATCGACGAGGCCAACGGCGTGCGGTCGGTCATCGCCGGCATCGGCGGCGACAGCCTTTACCTCGATTACAAGGCCCGTGAAGGCGTCGAGAAGATCCTGGGCAAGCACGGGGTGATGAAGCTGGTGCTCAAGGGAAAGACGTATTCCTGGGAGATCATCGGCACCAACGGCGAATTGCTCGACAAAGCGGGCCCGTACAGCTGCCGGTGACGGGGAAAGGAGACGGGGTGAAGGTTCCGGTGAAGTTCGTCGTGGCGCTGGCGGGTGTCGCCGCGCTCACCGCCGCCTCGGTGGTGTACGTGATGCAGGCCAAGGCGAACAGCCCCGAGCGGCGGACGGCCGACGCGGCGGTCGCGGTGGATTCCTCCCAGCCGGTCGTACTGGGGGAGCCCGGGCGGCTGCTGTTCCGCAACGGTGCGCCGGGGCCGGGGTACGGAAACGTCGCCTCGGTCCCCGTTTTCGAACCCGGGGGTCCGCGACGGATCAGTTCGCTCGCGTGTGAGCGGTTCTACACGGCGGCGAACGGTGGCCTGTGCCTGGCGAAGGAACCCACGCCGATGCCGGGCGCTGTCGCCCTGTTCGTCGACTCCGCGCTCGGCGAGGTGAAGCGGGTCGACGTTCCCGGCATCCCCAACCGCGCGAAGCTCTCACCCGGTGGCCGGATGGGAAGCTGGACCACCTTCGTCACCGGTGACTCCTACTCGAAGCCCGGCACCTTCTCGACACGTACGGCCATCATGGATCGTGAGCGGAACGAGTTGTCGAGCAACATCGAGGGCATCCCGCTGCGGATCGGGGACGCGCCCCATCGAGGCGAAGACGTCAACTACTGGGGTGTCACCTTCGCCGCCGACGAGCGGACGTTCTTCGCCACGGTCGCCACCGGGGGGCGGACGTACCTGGTGCAGGGCGACAACGAGGCGTGGAACGCGCGCACGCTGAGGGAGAACGCGGAATGCCCGTCGTTGTCTCCGGACGGCACGAAACTCGCGTTCAAGAAGCGCGTGGCCGACGGTGACGTGCGGCCTTGGCGGGAACACTTGCTGGACTTGACCACGATGCGTGAGACCCCGCTCGCGGAGACACGCAGTGTGGACGACCAGGTGGTCTGGCTCGACAACGACACGATCGCCTACAGCCTGCCGCGCGAGAGCGGGAAGGAAAGCGACATCTGGTCCGTGCCCGCTGACGGAACAGGGGCGGCGCGCCTGCTGGTTCCCCTGGCATCGTCGCCGTCGGCCACCACGGCCGCTCGATGACCCGGATCGCCGGTCCGCACGGTATTGCCCGAAATCAGGCCCGGTGCCCCGGCCGTGCTCACCCCGGTGTAGCTGTCGCAAATGGACGCCCAGTGGCGAGCGGTGACCTACCCCGCCGCTCGCCGGATCCTCCGATGGACGACCTGTTGCCACTCCGGCTCGACGTGATGTCCTCCTCGCCCGCCCGGGACTGATCCGATCGGCCGAGTCCCGCAGGGACCAAGGTCCCGGCCGAGTACCCCGAAGATCCCTTGGTGCCGCACGCCGTTCCCGGCAGGATCGGGAACGAGACCGGTCGTGGCCGTATCGGCGCCTTGCGAGGGCCTGGTCCTACGCCCCGAAGGAGGAGAATTCCTTGCTGTCCCCAGCATCCGCCGCGGTGATTCGTGCCACCTTGCCGGTCGTGCGCGCGCACGACGTGGAAATCACCGGTGAGTTCTACTCGTCGATGTTCTCCGCGCATCCGGAATTGCTCGACCTGTTCAACCAGGGCAACCAAGCCGACGGCCGGCAGCAGCTCGCGCTGGCGTCGGCCGTGGTCGGCTTCGCCGAGTACTTGATCACCGAGGCCGGCGAAGCAGCCGCACCGTTCGAGCGAATCGCCGAGCGGATCGCCCACAAGCACGTGTCGCTGGGCATCCGGGCCGAGCAGTACCCGATCGTCGGTCACCATTTGCTCACCGCCGTCGGCACCGTCCTCGGTGCCGCGGTCACCCCCGAGATCTTCGCGGCGTGGCATGAGGTCTACTGGCTGCTCGCCTGCCGTCTGATCGCCGCCGAAGCCCGTCTCTACGAACGTGGCGACCTCGATTCCGCCGATCTCTGGCGGCGGTGGCGCGTGGCGAAGCGGCTCGACGAGGCCGTCGACGCGGTCTCGTTCACCTTGGTGCCCGATGACGGCGCGGCCGTGCCGGACTTCGCGCCTGGCCAGTACGTTTCGGTCGCGGTCGACCTACCCGACGGCCGTCGCCAGCCTCGCCAGTACTCACTGTCGCACGGCCCCGGGAGGGGCTCTTTGCGGATCACCGTCCGCCGGGTCCGCGGCCGCGACGGCGCCCCGGACGGCGTGGTGTCCAACCACCTGCACGACCATGTGACCGAAGACGACACTCTGTTGCTCGGGCCGCCTGCGGGCGAGACGACGCTCGACATCGGCGACGGGCCCGCGCTCCTCGTCAGCGCCGGCATCGGGATCACGCCGATGGCCGCCATGCTGGATCACCTCGCCCGTACTCAGCCGACCCGGCGGATCATCCTCGCCCACGCCGACCGCTCGCCCGCCCATCACGCGCTCCGCCGCGAATGCGCTCAGGCCGCGACGGGCCTGGCCGAGGTCGATGAACTGTACTGGTACGAGAACGACCACGACGACCACTCGCGGCCCGGTCTCATGGATGTCGGCGCGCTGCCGCTGCACCCGGGCACCACCGCCTACCTGTGCGGTCCCTTGCCGTTCATGCACGGGATCCGTGCCGGGCTGATCGGCCGCGGCCTGCCCGCCGATCGCATCCGCTACGAGGTGTTCGGTCCCGGGATGCTCGACCGGGATTGACCGGAGCCGGGCCTCGTGAGTGGTAAGGACGGTTCTGGTGGTGTGTCGGCCGCCGGGTTTGGGTGACAGAGCCTTGATCAACGGAGGATTCGGGACGGTGAGTGTCCTGGATCCTCCGTTGATCATTGTCCGGGACGGGGTCACCTCGCGTCTATGAAGGAATCGGGACGTTGAGTGTCCTGATTCCTTCATCGACGGACCCGCTACCAGCTGGGATCGTCGCCCGCGCGCAGGTCGGCAGCAGGTAGGCGAATACCGGTCCGTTCTATTGAGGGGTAGGGCAAATGTGGCGTGACCTGGTGGCGGGCCTCGTGGGTGTCGCGGACAGTGCGGGCGTGTTCCAGTAGAACGTCGATCGCCTGGTCGAGTTCAGCCGGCCCGGCGCCGATGGACCTCGCATACCGGGACCTCCGGCCCTGACAGCCGCGCGACCCGAAGCTCATGCTCGAAAATGCTTGCTCTTCATCGTCGACAGGGGAGCCATGGTGGCGGATCGACAACAGCTCGAGGTCTTGGACCGCGGGCAGTGCCTGGACCTTCTGCGGACAGTGCGGGTGGGGCGTCTGGTCTTCACCGAAGACGCCTTGCCGGCGGTGCAGCCGGTCAACTTCCGGCTGAAGCGGGACCACCTGGTGATCAGGGTCGCCGGTGGAGCCAAACTGGCCGCCGCGACCGGCAACGCCGTGGTGGCCTTCCAGACCGACGAACTCGATCCCGATCTGCGGACCGGCTGGAGCGTGACCGTCGTCGGCCACGCGAACCTGATCACGGACGTCACCGAGCTCGTGGACGTGTCCGGAACATGGCTGGAGCCCTGGGTGGATGGCCGCCGCGACCATTTCATCCGGATCGAGGTGGAGAAGGTGACCGGACGACGTCTGTGCACGCCGGTGGCCACCACCACCTGACCGAGTGCGGGCGTCCCCGCTCAATGGAGCGCGACGGTGAGCAGGACGGCGCTGTCGAGGAGTGCTGCCAGACTGTGCCGCTCGGGTGGGATGACGGTGAGCTGACCGCGGTCGAGGAGCCGGTCGTGGTCGTGGGTGCTCAAGCGAACCCGCCCGGTGAGGACGTGCAGTGTGGCGGCGGGCGGCGAGTCGTGCTCCGCCAGTTCGGCGCCCTCGGCCAGCGCGATGAGGGTGACTCGCTGGGAGTTGCCGGCCACCAGGGTCCTGGCGGCGCGCCGTGAGTGGTGTTCGCGAGCCTGCTGGAGCAGTTCGGCGGCCAGGACGTCGACGTCCGCGACTTCGGGATGGCCGCTCATCACACGCGCTCCCAGCCACGTCGTGGGGCACGGGCGCCGAGCTCGGTATCGCGACTGCGATAGACGATGTAGGGGCGGGTGAGGTAGCCCAGTGGCATGGAGAACACGTGCACCAGGCGGCTGAAGGGCCAGAAGGCGAACAACGCCCACGCCGACAACGCGTGCAGCTGGAAACCCAGGGGAGCGGCGGCCATCAGGTCCGGTTCGGGCCGGAAATAGAAGATGGACCGGAACCAGGGTGACACCGACTCGCGGTAGTCGTGTGGATGGCCGGTGAGATTGCCGAGCACGGTGGTGCCCAGCCCGAGCAGAATGGTGCCGACCAGCAGCACGTACATGATCTTGTCGTTACGGGTGGTGGCGGAGAACACCGGACCGACCGTGCGGCGCCGGTAGACCAGGATCGCCGCGCCGGCCAGGGTGCGGATTCCGGCGAGGACGCCGAGGCCGACGGCGACGACGTGGTAGGCCGTCTCACTCACCCCGATGGCCTCGGTCCACGACTTGGGTACGAGCAGGCCACCGACATGGCCGAGGGCGACGAGGAGGATGCCGAAATGGAACAGCGGGCTGCCCAGTCTCAGCAACCGGTTCTCGTAGAGCTGGGAGGAACGGGTGGTCCAGCCGAACTTGTCGTAGCGGTAGCGCCAGACGTGCCCGACGACGAACACCGCTATGGACACGTAGGGCACGACGACCCACAGCATGACGTCGAGAGTGTTCCAGCCCGCCGGCTGGGCGGTGGGTAATTTCATCAGCTGCCTCCCTGCGGTCGCGGCATGTACTCGGGAGGAGCGAACGGCGCGAGGCCCACTTCCTCCTCCGGTGGACCTTCGGTGGCCAGCCGGGCGATGGCCTCGTGCTCGCGCTTGCCCAGCGGGGGAAGAGTGGCGGACACCGACTCCAGGACGTGGGCCCACGGTGAGCCGGTCTCGCGCAGGCCGAGACGGATGAGCTCCAGGCCGGCGCGGTGCTCGAGCATCAGCCGTCGCCCCACGACAGGGTCTCCGGTGGCGGCGAATTCCAGCACCACCGCGAGGTGGTCGGGCAGCTCGCCGTCGTCGAGTTCCAGGCCTGCGGCGCGGTAGGCGTGTTTGAACCGGAGCAGGGCCATGCCGCGTTTGCGGGTGTCGCCGTAAGCGAAATAGGTGAGGTACGGGCTGAACCTCTTGCGGTGGTCGAACGTCGCGACGTAGGACGCGGCGAGGTCAGTCAGTGGTGTGGCCGCCACGTGGTCGAAGAACGCGGTGAGCGGTGCGGTGAGTGGGGCGGGCAGCGTCCGGATCGCGGCCCGTAGCAACGGCAGCCGTCCCACGAACTCCTCGTCGGGGTAGCTCAGCGTCAGGGACTGGACCTGCCAGGCGGTGGCGTGATGGGTGTCGGTGAGCGTCATGGCCTCGGGTCCACTTCGCCGGCCGGATCCCCGCCGCCAGGCTGGTCCTTCGGCGGGAACAGTCCTTCCGGACGCCCTTTGCCGTCCCAGTTGAGCAGGTTCACCCGCGCGCCCTTGTCCACCGGCGCGGCCATGGTGTCGCTCGTCTGCCGGTCGCGCAGCATGCGGAAGTTCTCCACCGCGATCGGCGAGACACCTCCGGAGCTTTCGCCGAATGGGCCGGAGCCGCCCATTCCAGGGCCGCCCTCGTAGTCCAGGCTGCACTCGGTGGCGAGTTCCTCCAGGCCGTGGGCCTGTTCGGCGTGGGCGGGCGGGATGACATAGCGCTCGTCGTACTTGGCCAGGGCGAGCAGCCGGTACATGTCGTAGACCTGTTCGCCGGTCATGCCCGCCTTCGTCGCGATCACCTCCCGGGGTTCGCGGCCGAGGTTGATGTCACGCATGTACGAACGCATCGCCGCCAACCGCCGCAGCACCGCGGTCACCGGCTCGGCGTCTCCGGCCGTGAACAGCTGTGCCAGGTACTCCACCGGAATGCGCAGCGCCTCGATGGCGGCGAACAGGTTGCCGTGGTCCTCGGCGTCGTGGCCGGTGTCCCGGACGACATCGACGACCGGGGACAGCGGTGGGATGTACCAGACCATCGGCATGGTGCGGTACTCCGGATGCAGCGGCAACGCCACCTTGAACGTGGTGATCAGCGAATGGATCGGCGAGCGCTGTGCGGCCTCGACCCAATCACGTGGGATGCCGGCGCGTTCCGCCTCGCGTACCACTTCGGGATCGTTCGGGTCGAGGAATACCTGCCGCTGGGCCTCGTAAAGATCCTTGTCGTCCGGTGTCGAGGCCGCTTCCAGGACCTTGTCGGCGTCGTAGAGGACCAGCCCGATGTAGCGCAGGCGTCCGACGCAGGTCTCGGCGCAGACGGTGGGGATGCCGACCTCGATACGAGGGAAGCAGAAGGTGCACTTCTCGGCCTTGCCGGTGCGGTGGTTGAAGTAGACCTTCTTGTAGGGGCAGCCCGAGACACACATGCGCCAGCCGCGGCAACGGTCCTGATCGACCAGGACGATGCCGTCCTCACTGCGTTTGTAGATCGCGCCCGAAGGGCAAGACGCGGCACAGGACGGATTGAGGCAGTGCTCGCAGATGCGCGGCAAGTAGAACATGAAGGTCTGCTCGAACTCGAACTTCACCTTCTCGGCGATGTCCTTGAGCAAGGGGTCCTTGTGCCCGTGGTCGGGCGCGCCACCCAGATTGTCGTCCCAGTTGGCCGACCACGTGATCTTCGTGGGTTCGCCGCTGATCAGCGACCGCGGCCGGGCCACCGGGGTGTGCTCCTGCAGCGGGGCGCTGGTCAAGTTGTCGTAGTCGTAGGTCCAGGGCTCGTAGTAGTCGTCGATGCTCGGGAGCTTCGGATTCGAGAAGATGGTGAGAAGCTTGCGCAGCCTGCCGCCACCCTTCAGCTTGAGCCTGCCGCGCTTGTTCAGCGTCCAGCCGCCACGCCACCGTTCCTGGTCCTCGTAACCGCGCGGGTACCCCTGACCAGGGCGGGTTTCGACGTTGTTGAACCAGACGTATTCGACGCCGGAGCGATTGGTCCAGGCCTGTTTGCAGGTCACCGAGCAGGTGTGGCAGCCGATGCACTTGTCGAGGTTCATCACCATCGCCATCTGCGCCATGACCTTCATCAGTAGGTCACCTCCTGATCGCGGCGGCGGATGACGGTGATCTCGTCGCGCTGGTTCCCGGTCGGCCCCAGGTAGTTGAACGCGAAAGAGAGCTGCCCGTAGCCGCCGATCAGATGCGACGGTTTGATCATCAGCCGCGTCAGCGAATTGTGGATACCGCCGCGTTCGCCCGACGTTTCGCTGCGGGGGACGTCGATGAGCCGGTCCTGGGCGTGGTGCATGTAGACGGTGCCCTCCGGCATCCGGTGCGACACGATCGCCCGTGCGACGACGACGCCGTTGCGGTTGACCGCCTCGATCCAGTCGTTGTCCCGCACGTCGATCTTGACGGCGTCCTTGTCGGACATCCAGATCGTCTGCCCGCCGCGGGACAGGCTGAGCATGAACAGGTTGTCCTGATACTCCGAATGGATCGACCATTTGGAATGCGGGGTGAGGTAGCGGACGGTGATGCCCAGCTCGTTCTTGTCGCCGATGCGAGGCTCGCCGAAGAGCGCCGTCATGTCCAACGGCGGCCGGAACACCGGTAGCTGCTCACCGAGATCGGCCATCCAGTCGTGATCGAGGTAGAAGTGCTGACGCCCCGTCAGGGTGTGCCACGGTTTGAGGCGTTCGACGTTGATGGTGAACGGGGAATAGCGTCGACCGCCGGTCTCGCTGCCGGACCATTCGGGCGAGGTGATCACCGGTACCGGCGCGGACTGCGTGTCGGCGAAGGTGATCTGCTTTCCCTCGTGCTCGGCCGCCAGATCCGCCAGCGCGGTGCCGGTGCGCTGCTCGAGCGTACGGAATCCCTGCGTGGCAAGGTGTCCATTCGTGGTGCCGGAAAGCGCGAGAATCGCTTCGCAGGCGTGCACGTCCCGGACCAGCGACGGGCGGCCGTCCGCGGGGCCGCCGCGAACGGTGCCGTTCTTGTGCCTCAGGTACTCCACCTCACGCTCGACTCGGAAGGTGACGCCCTTGGTCGTCGCGCCGAGTGAGTCGGCCAGCGGACCCAAAGCGCCCATCTTCGCCGCGATCGCGGTGTAGTCGCGCTCCACCACAGTCAGTCTCGGCATGGTGACGCCGGGAACCGGGGCGCATTCACCGGCCTTCCAGTCACGCACCACTCCATGCGGGGTGGCCAGTTCATCGGGGGTGTCGTGCAGCAACGGTGTGGCCACAACGTCTTCGCGCGTCCCGAGGTGCTTCACGGCGAGGCGGCTGAAGACCTCCGCGACGGCCTGGAACGCCGCCCAGTCGGTGCGGGTCTGCCAGGGCGGTGCGATCGCCGGGTTGAAGGAGTGCACGAACGGGTGCATGTCGGTGGTGTTCAGGTCGTGCTTTTCATACCAGGTCGCCGCGGGCAGTACGACATCGGAGAAAATAGTGGTGCTGGTCATCCGGAAGTCCAGCGACAGCAACAGATCCAACTTGCCGACCGGAGCTTCGTCGTGCCAGGCCACGTCCTTCGGCCGTGACTCCGGCGGTGTCTCCCGCGCGCGCAGCGAATCGTCCGTGCCCAGCAGGTGTTTCAGGAAGTATTCGTTCCCCTTGGCGGAGGAGCCGAGCAGGTTGGCCCGCCACACACTCAGCACGCGCGGGAAGTTCTCCGGGGAGTCCGGATCCTCACAGGCGAAGCGCAGCCTGCCGGACTTCAGCTCGCCCACCACGTGCTCGCCGATCGGGACTCCGGCCCGCTCGGCTTCGTCCGCGAGATCGAGGGGATTTCGGTCGAAGGTCGGATAAGACGGCATCCAGCCCATTCGAGCGGACTGGGCGATCAGGTCCGCGGTGGTTTTGCCCGCCAACCGGCCGCCCGTCATGCTCCCGGATCCGCCCAGGTCGTAGCGGAACTGGTCGGTGTGCAGGTACCAGTACGCGGTCTGGATCATCTGCCGTGGCGGGCGCGACCAGTCCAGCCCGAACGCGAGCTGGGACCAGCCGGTGATCGGGCGGCACTTCTCCTGCCCGACATAGTGGGCCCAGCCGCCGCCGTTGACGCCCTGGCAGCCGGTGAGCGTCGTCAGCGCGAGGAACGCGCGGTAGATGGTGTCGGAGTGGAACCAGTGGTTGGTGCCCGCCCCCATGATGATCATCGACCGGCCGCGGGATTCTTCGGCGTTGGCGGCGAACTCCCGGCCGATTCGCGCCGCGGCTCGCGCGGGGACGCCGGTGATCTCCTCCTGCCAGGCCGGTGTGTACGGCTGTCCGGCGTCGTCGTACCCGGCGGGCCAGTCGCCGGGGAGGTCGTCGCGGTGTACGCCGTACTGCGAGAGCAGGAGGTCGAACACCGTCGTGACGAGGTGCCCGCCGACCCGGCGTGCCGGCACACCGCGGCGGAGCGTGGCCGCCGAGCCGTCGCCGCCGTCGAACCGCGGCAGCTCGACGAGTACGTGCTCGCCGCCCTGGACCGACAGCATCGGGTCGACGTCGCCGAGGTCGAGATTCCAGCGGCCCGCTCCTTGCTCGCCGTAGCGGAAACCGAGCGAACCCCCGGGCACGACCGGTTCGCCGGTAGCGGAGTCGAGCAGGACGGTCTTGAACGCCGCGTGCTCGTCGCCGGAGTGGCCGGCCAGATCGGCCGCGGTGAGGAACTTCCCCGGCCGGTGGACGTCGCCGTGTTCGTCGAGCCGGACCAGGAACGGCAGGTCGGTGTAGCGCTTGACGTAGCCGGTGAAGTACGGCACCTGCCGGTCCACGAAGAACTCTCGCAGGATCACGTGTCCCATCGCCATCGCGAGCGCGCCGTCGGTACCAGGCCGGGCGGCGAGCCATTCGTCGGCGAATTTGACGTTGTCCGCGTAGTCCGGAGCCACCGCGACGACCTTTTGGCCGCGGTAGCGGGCTTCGGCCATCCAATGCGCGTCCGGGGTGCGGGTGACCGGAAGGTTGGAGCCCCACATGATCAGGTAACCGGCGTCCCACCAGTCGCCGGACTCGGGAACATCGGTCTGATCACCGAACACCTGCGGAGACGCGACGGGCAGGTCGGCGTACCAGTCGTAGAAGGACAGCATCGTCCCGCCCAGCAGCGACACGAACCGCGCCCCCGAGGCGTGCGAGACCATGGACATCGCGGGGATGGGTGAGAATCCGGCGACGCGGTCCGGTCCGTGGGTCTTGATCGTGTGCACATGGGCGGCGGCGACCATTTCGGTGGCCTCGTCCCAAGAAGCCCGCACGAGGCCGCCCTTGCCTCGTGCGGCCTTGTACCGCTGGGCGCGTTCGGGGTCTTCGACGATTTCGGCCCAGGCGAGCACCGGATCTTCCGTGCGGGCCCTGGCTTCCCGGTACATCTCCAGTAACACACCGCGGATGTACGGGTAGCGCACGCGGGTGGGTGAGTAGGTGTACCAGGAGAACGCGGCCCCGCGTGGACAGCCGCGAGGCTCGTATTCGGGACTGTCCGGGCCCACGGAGGGGTAGTCGGTCTGCTGGGCCTCCCAGGTGATGATCCCGTCCTTGACGTAGACCTTCCAGGAACACGACCCCGTGCAGTTCACCCCATGGGTGGAACGGACGACTTTGTCGTGACTCCAGCGGTCCCGGTAGAACTCGTCTGCCTGCCTGCCGCCGATCTGGTGCAGCGTCCTCAGATCATCGGACACTTTCCCTCTGGTGAAGAACCGGCGGGTCTTCACCAGGGCCTTGGACAGTTCGCCGTCCAAGCCGACGTGGTCGGGACCGGTTTCGGTGCTCACCGTGTTCTGGCCTCCTCGTCAATCCGGGACGGGATCGTGCTTCAGGGCCGTTTCGAGCGTAGTGGCCGAGTTGCGGTGTCGCAGTCGTGTTCAGTGGCCATTGGACGCCACGTGTGACCGCCGCACGGTGGTCATCGTGAAGACCAGAGTGGCGGCGCCGACCACGGCCAGCGTGGCCAGTCCGAGGGCGTAGGAGCCGAACGCGCCGTACAGGGCGCCCATGACGAGTGGGGGAATGAAGCCACCCAGGCCGCCGGCGGCGCCGACCACACCGGTCACTGACCCGACTTTGTTCCCTGGCGTCAGTAACGCGACCAGCGCGAACACGGCTCCGCTGCCGGCGCCGAGCGCCGCGGCCATGGACAGGAACGCGATCGTGCCCACCGGCATCAAGGACGGGGTGAACGCCTGTACCGCCGCGCCGGCGGTGACCACGGCGAAAACCCCGGCGAGTACCCGGATCGGGTCGGACCGGTCGGACAACCAGCCACCGACGGGCCGCATCACCACTGCGAGCAGCACGAAGCCGGCCATCCGGTTGGCCGCGTCGGCCTGAGTGAGCCCGTAGGCGGTCTTGAGGTAGGCGGGCAGGTAGACCGAGAACGCCACATAGCCGCCGAACGCCACCGCGTACAACCAAGACGCCTGCCAGGTCACCGGCAGCCGCGCGGTGTCGGCCACGCGGCGTGTCACCGGCTCGGTCGGCACGATCCGGCCGGGAGCGTCCCGGAGCAGCACGGCCGAGACGGCGGCGTAGACCGCCAAGCCCACCGCGGTCACCACGAACGGTGTCGCGACTTCGCCGGCGTCCACCAGTCGCACGGTCGTCAGGGCGCTGATCGCGGTTCCACCCATACCCGCGCCGTAGATCCCGATGGCCAGCCCTCGCCGCTCCGGCGGGAACCACGCGTTGACGAACGGAACACCCACCGCGAACGTGGTTCCCCCCAAGCCGAGGAAGAATCCCCCGATCAGCAGCGCCATCAGCGACCCGTGTCCGAACAGTCCCAGGAACAGCACCGGCACGATGGTCAGCGCGGAGATCGCCGGGAACATCACCCGGCCGCCGAACCGGTCGGTCAGCGCACCCACCGGGATCCGTCCCACGGACCCGACCACCACGGGCACCGCCACCAGCAGAGCCTGCTGGAACGCGCTCAAGTCCAGGGAGTCCTTGAACAATGGTCCGAGGGGGCTCAGCAGTGCCCAGGCCCAGAAGTTGATCGCGAAGCCGAGCGTGGCCAGGCACAGCATCAGCATCCGCCGCCCGGTCCCGACCGGGCTCCCGGCGGCCGGTGGTCGTGAGCGCGGTCCGGGCGCTGCCCGTTTACCGATCTTGGCGCGGTTCGTCGAGTTCATCGGCGTCTCGGTCCATCGTTCGTGGGTCGTATTCCAGTTTCATCGGTGGAGGAGCACGGCTTACCGCTGGGTGTGATGACGGTGCCGTCGGTGCCGCGCAGCATCGCGACGGGTGAGTCGAGTGCGCCGATGGCGGCGGTTTTCCCGGTGAGCTCGACGAAGCGGCAGGCGGCGTCGACCTTGGGACCCATCGAACCGGCGGGGAAATCGCGGGACCGCAGTCGCGCCGGTGTGGTGTGGTGGATCGGAGTGGCGTGCGGGGTGCCGTAGCCGTCGATGACCGCGGGCACGTCGGTGAGCAGCAGCAGCGCGTCGGCGTCCAGCGCTTCGGCGAGCAGAGCCGCGGTCCGGTCCTTGTCGACGACGGCTTCGACACCCCGCAACCGTCCGGTGTGTTCGTCCCGCACCACGGGGACACCGCCCCCGCCGGCGCAGACCACGATCGTTCCGGCCCCGACGAGCGCGTGGATCACCGGCGTCTCCACCACGCGCTGCGGTCGGGGCGAGGGCACGACCCTGCGCCAGGACGAGCCGTCCGGGCGCAGGGTCCAATCACGTTCGGTGGCCAGCGTCGCGGCCTGCTCGTCGGTGTAGACCGGGCCGACGAACTTGGTGGGATCGGTGAACGCGGGATCGGCGACGGAGACGAGCGTCTGCGTCATCAGCGTGGCGACCTGCTTGCCGGGAACGACGTTCTGCAGTGCCTGGCCGAGCAGGTAGCCGATCATTCCCTGGGTCTGCGCGCCGAGGACGTCGAGCGGATAGGGCCGGGTGAGTGCGGGGTCCGCGGCGCTTTCCAGCGCCAGCATTCCCACCTGGGGGCCGTTGCCGTGGGTGAGCACGACTTCGTGCTCGGTGGCGAGTTCCGCGATGGCCGCGGCGGCGGCGAGCACGTTGACCTGCTGGAGGTCCGCGTCCGGTCGTTCGCCGCGGCGAAGCAGTGCGTTGCCGCCCAGTGCGACGAGGATCCGCATGGTCAGCTCCCCAGGGTGGCGACCAGGATCGCCTTGATGGTGTGCATCCGGTTCTCCGCCTGCTCGAACACCAGTGACGCCGGGGATTCGAAGACGTCGTCGGTGACCTCGACGCCGTCCAGCCCGAATTCCTTGAACGCTTCGGCTCCGACCTCGGTGTCGCGATCGTGCAACGCGGGCAGGCAGTGCAGGAACCGGACACCGGGGTTGCCGGTGGCGCTGAGTGTCTTCGCCGTGACCTGGTACGGCGCCAGCAGCGTGACCCGCTCATGCCAGGTGCCGGCGGGTTCGCCCATGGACACCCAGACGTCGGTGTAAACGAAGTCCGCGCCCGCCACGGCCTCGTCGACGTCGTCGGTGACGGTGATCCGGGCGCCACTGACCGCGCCTTCTCGCAGGCAGGCCGACAGGTGCTCCTCATCCGGCCAGAGTGCGCGCGGTCCGGCCAGCCGGACGTCCATGCCGAGCTTGGCGCCCATCGCGAGCAGGGAGCGGGCGACGTTGTTGCGGGTGTCGCCGAGATAGCAGAAAGTGCTCTCCTGCAGGGGTTTCGTGCTGTGCTCGCGCATGGTGAACACGTCGCAGAGCGATTGCGTGGGGTGGCCGGCCGCGGTTAGTCCATTGTAGACGGGGACACCTGAGTACCGGGCCAGTTCTTCGACGGTGGCCTGATCGTGGCCGCGGTACTCGATCCCGTCGTACATGCGGCCGAGCACGCGAGCGGTGTCGCGGGCGGATTCCTTGTGTCCCAGATGGGCGTCCTGGGGGCCGAGGTAGGTCGTGGTCGCCCCTTCTTCCGCGGCGGCGACCTCGAACGCGCATCGGGTCCTGGTGGAGGGCTTCTCGAAGACGAGCGCCAAATGCTTGCCGGCCAACCGGCTTTGCGTGATCCCGGCATAGGCGGCGGACTTGAGCTGGGCGGCCAGGTCGAGCAGGAAGACGAGTTCTTCCTTGGTGAAGTCGAGTTCGGTGAGGTAGCTGCGGTTGCGCAGGTTGAAGGCCATTTCGGATCCGTTCAGCTCGGGTCGCGGTCGATCGGGCAGGTCATGCAACGGGGCCCGCCACGGCCGCGTCCCAGTTCGCTCCCGGCGATGGTGACGACTTCGATGCCGTGCTTGCGCAGCATGGTGTTGGTGGCGACGTTGCGTTCGTAGCCGAGGACGACCCCCGGGGCGACAGCAAGGTAGTTCGTACCGTCGTCCCATTGCTCACGCTCGGCGGCCCGGCTGTCCTCGTCGGTGCTGAGCAGGGTGACCTCGGGAACTTTCAGGACTTCGGCGAGGGTGTGCCACAGATTCCGGTTGGCATGCACGCTCAGGGCGGCAGGTTCTTCTCCCTCGGTGATGGTCCAGCTGCGGGCGTCCCGGTCGAAGTAGGGGTAAACGACGAAGGTGGCACGGTCGACCATGCTCATCACCGTGTCCAGGTGCATCGTGGCGTGGGAGTGCGTGAGCTCCACGGCGACGACGGTGTGTGCCTGTCCGCTGGAGAACAGGGCCTTGGCGAGGATCTCGACGGCCATGGGCGTGGTGCGCTCTCCCATGCCGATGAGAACGGCGCCCTCGCCGAGTACGTGCACGTCGCCGCCTTCGACGGTGGCCGGCTGGTGGCTGACGTCGTCGTCACCGTAGTAAGTGGGGAACCCGGCACCGGCGAACATCGGATGGTGACGGTAAATGGCCCGAGTGTGCAGGGATTCACGTTGTCGCGCGGGTTTCGCCATCGGGTTGATCGAGACACCGCCGTACACCCAGCAGGAATCGTCACGCTGGAACAAATGATTGGGCAACGGCGGGAGGATGAAGTCGTCGGCGGCGAGGGTCTCCCAGCGGAGACTCCGCGCTCGCAGCGGCCGGAGATCGGCCTTGAGGACTCCGCCCACCAGGTACTCGGCCAGGTCGTCCCCGTCGAGGTCGTCGAACAGGGCACGCAGCGGTGCGGCCAGCGCCGGGCCGAGGATTTCGGGCGTGCACACCCGGTCCAGCACAAAGGCCCGGCCCTCGGGCAGCGCGAGCGTTTCCGCCAGTAATCGACCGTAGTAGTGCACATGAACACCTTTGTCGCGCAAGGCTTCGGCGAACGCGTCGTGCTCCTGCTTCGCCTGCTTGGCCCAGAGGACGTCGTCGAAGAGCAGTTCGCCGATGTTGCGTGGGGTCAATCGGGTGAGTTCGAGTCCGGGGCGGTGCACGATGGCCTGTCGCAACCGGCCGACCTCCGAATGAACGGCGAAAGTCATGATCGCTCCTGCGTGTCGTCCTCGGTGTATCGAGCGGGGGAAACCGGGGTTTCGCCGTACTCCTTGCGCTGGAACTTCATCCAGACGTAGACGGGAATGCCGAGGAAGAAGGCGAACACGCCGTAGTACACCGCCTGGTAGCCGCTGCCTGCCAGGGCCCAGAAACCGAAGACCAGGGCGAAGGCGGTCACTACCAGGTCGCGCACCAGATGCGGCCAGTTCAGCGCGCGGCCCTCGACGATGAGCCAGTAGAGATGTGCGGCCGCGGAGTACAGGTAAGGGATCACTGCGGTGAACACACTCAGCAACACCACGTTGGTGAACACGGACTGGAAGCTCCAGTAGCCGAACGCGGTGAGCGCCGACGCCAGCACGGTGGCGACCACGATGCCGAACACCGGGATCTCCTTTTTGCTCAGCTTCGCGAACTGGGTCGGGAACAGCCGGTCACGGGCCGCGGCCATCGGCATTTCGGCGCAGATCAACGTCCAGCCGTTCAGGCAGCCGAGCCCGGAGACGATCGCCACCACGGCCATGGCCTGCCCGGCCCAGCTCGCCCCGAAGATGGCGGTGGCCGAATCGGAGAACGGTGACGTGGAGTCGACCAGCGTCTGCTGTCCGACCGTGCCGAACACCGTGACGGTCCCCAGGACATAGACGACGGCGCAGACCAGGGTCCCGAGCACGGTGGCCCGGGAGACGTTGCGCCGCGGGTCGCGGACGCGTCCGGCGGCCACCGAGGCCGTCTCCAGGCCGAGGTAGCTGAACAGCGCGATCGCGGCCGCCGCGGAGATGGCACCTGCCCAGGACAGCCCACTGGGATTGAACGAACCGAGGTTGTCGGCCTTGATGAAGAACAGCCCGATGGTCGCCATGAAAACCAGCGGCACGAACTTGAGGATCGTGGTGACGATCTGGAACCACGCGAGGTTCCGCACTCCGGAGATGTTGATGGCGGCGGGCAGCCACAGCCCGACCAGTGCGATGGCGATCGACCACCACGGGTTGTGATCCTTGTTGACGAACACTTCCACGTAGCCGACCCAGGCGACCGCGATACCGGCGTTGCCCACCCAGACGGTCAGCCAATAGGCCCATGCGGTGACGAACCCGCCGAACTCGCCGAAGGCGTCCCGTGCGTACAGGTACGGCCCGCCCGAGCCCGGAACCCGTTTGTTGAGCCAGCCGAACACCAGGCCCAAGGCCAGGGCGCCGATCGTGACCAGCGCGAAGGCCAAGAGGCTCGACAGGCCGTAGGGGGCCAGTGACGAGGGTAGGGCGAACACGCCCGTGCCGATGATCGAACCGACCACCAGCGCCGTCGCGGTCGGCAAGCCGAACTGGTTCGAGAACTCCTTTCCGCTCGTCGGGGCAGGGGCAGCTGATCCGGCTCCATCCGGTTGTTCCTGCTCTGCCATCACTCTTCCGATCTGACGCTCGTAGGTCCACTTCGAGCATCTACGGTCGGCGCGGCGGAGCCATGGGGCTTAGGTCCGCGGCAAACAGGCCGAAAGGCCGGACAAGGGCGTGGGTGCCGAAAGTCCCCGGTCGCCGGGGTCCACAGCCACTCCCGTGAGTCCTTCGATGTCGGCGTCCCCCAGGTCGGCGGCGGTGACCGGTGCAGGGATGCGCAGCCAGGCCGAGTCGATGCCGCTGTTCACCGCCGCACGCTTCTCATCGTCCGAGGACGTGGTGGTTCGCCGGAAGGCGTTCGTCCCGGCGAACCATCGACCGGTGGTCAGCGCAAGGTGCGGTCGAGGAAGTCACGGATGAGGGCTGCGATTTCCGGGCCATGTGTCTCGAGGGCGAAGTGCCCGGCGTCGAGAAGGTGGAGTTCGGCCTCGGGTAGATCGCGAAGGAACGCGCGAGCTCCATCCGCGCCGAAGATCTCGTCGTGCTCGCCCCAGGTGATGAGCGTCGGCGGACGGTGCTCGCGGAAGTACTGCTGGAAGGCCGGGTAGGCGTCGAGGTTGAACTGGTAGTCCCAGAACAGCTGCAGTTGCACCTCCTTGTTGCCTGGCCGGTCGAGCAGAGCCTGGTCGAGGGTCCAGGTGTCCGGGGTGAGCCGATCCGAGCGGTCGGTGGGCACGCCGTGGGTGTATTGCCAGCGGGTCGCCGTGGGCTCCAGAAGGCGACGCACCTCCGCCTCGTGAGCCCGGCGGTCTTTGGCGTGAGCGAACAGCACGTCCCAGAACGGGGTGAAGCCCTCGACGTAGGCGTTGCCGGATTGCACCAGCAGGGCGGTGACCCGCTCCGGGCTCTGACTGGCTATACGAAGCCCGATGGGTGCGCCGTAGTCCTGGATGTACAGAGCGAAGTGGTCCAGCGCGAGCGCGTCGAGGAGCCCGAGCGTGATCGAGGTCAGCCTCTCGAAGGAGTAGTCGAACTCATCCACGGACGGGGCGTCGGAGTGACCGAAGCCGATGTGGTCGGGCGCGACGACGTGATAGCGGTCGGCCAGCGCCGGGATCAGCGAGCGGAACATGTGCGAGGAGGTGGGAAAGCCGTGCAGGAGCACGACTGTCGGCGCTGCCGGATCGCCGGCCTCCCGGTAGAACACGCGCCTGCCGTCGACGATCGCGGTGCGGTGATGCACGGCGCTGCCCGCTGGCCCGGCTTTCTCGACGGGGGACTGGATGGTTTCAGGCATGGAAATGATGCTCCTCGGAGTCGGATCTCTGACGGGTTGTGGCGCAGTCGATTTCTAACCGTCTAACTACTTGATGACGGTTAGACTAGAGCATGGTTCGACCTAACCTGTCAACACGTGGACGGAGGGTAGGATGACCGGTGTGCTGCAACGCCCCCTGAACGGCGAACCCCTCGCCCTCGACTTGCTGAACACCACGTGGCCGGAACGCGATGGCCGGCGAGATGTCTTCGACGAATCGGGAGGAGTCGGTGCCTGGCTGGCGGAACACGGCATTCCTGATACGCCGGGCGCGGAGGAACCATTACGTCACACGCGGTCTGTTCTGCGCGAGGTGCTCGACACGCCCACCGGGGCGCCCGAGCGCGCGCTGAACGCGGTCCTGGACCGGGGGCGCCTGCGGCCGGAGTCGAGGCAAGGCCGTCCTGCGGACGTGATCGAGGTCGAGCAGCCGGAATGGCGGCCTGCCTGGCTCGCGGCCTACAACTACCTGATGTTGCTCCGCGCGCGCCCCGAACGAATCAAGCGCTGCTCCGCCTATCCGAGCTGCACGCTGTATTTCGAAGACACGACCCGCAACGGCGCCAGACGGTGGTGCTCGATGACCGCCTGCGGCAACCGGGCAAAGGCCGCCCGCCACTATCACCGCGAACGCTCAAGCTAGGGGCCGGCCGCGCGGACAGCATCGACGACCTGAACACCACTCGTGCCGGCGGGATGCCCCGACTGTTCGACCAGGTGTACGCGCCGGCCGCGCGGGCGCATCTGGGCAACCTCGTGGTACGGACTGAGCCGCCTCGGTCACCGGCCGGCCCATTCCGCGGACAGTATTGAGTACAGGTATTCGCTGTGCCAGGCCTCTTCCACGAACGAGCAGTCCCGGAGCAGGGCTTCTCGGCGCATCCCGATTCGTTCCACGACCCGGGTCGCCGGCGTGTTGCGGACATCGCAGCGCGCGATGATGCGCCGCAGGCCGAGCGACTCGAAGCCGAGTCGCAGCATCTCCGTGACCGCTTCGGTAGCCAGACCCTGGCCGTGGTAGCGCGGATTGAAGATCGTCCCCAGCTCGCCCTGCCGGTGTTGTTCGTCCAACCAATAGAGGATGACCTCGCCGACCAGAACGTGGCGGCTTTTCGACTCCACGGCGAGCATCAGCGCGTCTCCTTCCTGACTCAACGCTGTGTTCCGCATCCGCCATGCAAGAGCCGCACACACTTGTTCTCGGGACGGTGGCTGCCGGTACATCTCGACGAACCGGGCGACCTCAGGCTGAGATTGCATGTCGTGGAGCGGCTCGAGGTCGTCTTCGGTGAACGGGCGCAACAGGACCCGCGGTGAAAGAATCGGGTATCTGGGGCGGAAGAAGGCCGCGGCGCTTTTACTGGGCATCTGCACCAACCTCATATCTCGTGCTGCAGTTGAGGATCATGTGAGGGTCGCAGGCGGGCTTGAAGTCCTACCGGTACGAGCAGCGCCCCGAAATGGGGGACCATCTCGGTGGCGTCGACTGGTTCGAGGTCGTATCCAGCGGCAAGCTGCGCGGTGGCGATCATGAGTTGGAGGAGGCCGAGCTGTGCGCCAAGGCATACCCGGGGGCCGGCGCCGAAGGGGAAGTACGCTCGTGCGGTGTGCGGAGGGTCAGCGGCCAGCCAACGGTGGGGGTTGAACTCATCGGGACGCTTCCACCAGCGCGGGTCGCGGTGGACCAGATACGGACTGAACAGCACTCGTTCACCGGGCCGCAATGCCCACCGGCCCAGCA
Organism: Amycolatopsis decaplanina DSM 44594; assembly: GCF_000342005.1. GTDB lineage: Bacteria > Actinomycetota > Actinomycetes > Mycobacteriales > Pseudonocardiaceae > Amycolatopsis > Amycolatopsis decaplanina. The sequence continues at coordinate 10,034 of NZ_AOHO01000065.1, read as the reverse complement.
TGGTCGGTTGCGCAGCGGTGCGGCCGAGTAGCCATGTGGGTGGGCGCAGCCGTAAGACCTCGAGCACCACGGCACGCGTGAACGGCATCAGGCGAGAGTTCGCTGTATCGACCAGTTCCGGCAGCGCGCCTGATTCGGCACGCACGTCGGTCAGTATCGGGGGTCTCGCACTCAGTTCATGGACGATCCAGGAAAGGGCGGCGCCTGGAACACCGTGTGAGGCAGACAGCACGAGCCGCAGGAGGCGAGCGATTTCCCGAGTTGTCATCGGCCGGCGATTGCCGGGAGCGAGCAGCACGTCCAGCATGTCCCGTGGCGTCGCCGGTTGTGGGTGGCTTTGCCGGGCCAGCACGGTCCGGGTGAGCATCTCCAGGGTGTCCCGATCGGATGCCCGCAGCCGTCGTTGCCACGGCAGGTGTAGCCACCCGGAGGCACGCCGGGGGCGTTCGATGTCGGCCAGGGCCAGCCGGTTGAGCATGGCAGCGGCCGGCGCGACGCTCTCGGCCGCGTCGTGGAGGCAGAAATCGACCGCCGCTCGACCGCAGAGCTCCTGGGCGGCCTTGGGCACGTCGATGGTCTGACCTGCGACCGCCGCGAACCCCGCAGCGAACGTCCGCCGCAGCCGGGCCCCATGCGCGGACAGAACTCTCCGTCCCAGTGATTGCGCGCTACGCCGCCGTGCTTGCATCCAGATATGTTCATCTTCGATGAGCTCGGTGACATCCTGGCCGGGGCGGGTGGCCATCGTGAAGGCGGTACCGGTGTCCGACAGTATCTGGTGGATCAGTTCCGGATCGGCGAGGACCACCGCGTTCGGGCCAAAACGGAATACGTCGCCATAACGACGCTGGCAGTCCCGTAGGAATCCGGGACGGTCGCGCTCGTAGTCGTAGTGGTTGCCCACTAGAATCCGTCCGCGAGGGCCGGGAAGAACGGCTGGACCCGATGGCATGAGATCCTCCTCAGATGGAGAGCGGCCGGCGGATATCCATGCCGGCCGCCCCGGCCGCACACGTCAGGCGGCTCACGAGATTCAGTAGATGTAGTGGTGGTAGACGCCGAGCACGTGTCCCGACGTCCGGCCGACCAGCCGTCGGAACGCGACCCTGGTGAAGGTGACCATATTAATTCACCTCCTTTCAATTTCACCCCTCTGTGTCCCGGCGCATCAACACGGCGCCGGGCGACCATGATGCTTCATGGAAGAAGCGTGCTGGCGTGACCCCTCGACGCGCCAGCACGCGAAGTCGATCAGAACTCAAAGACAGGATTGGTGGCTGCGTGCAAACAGAACTTATTTTCATAAGTCTTTTGCCAGGGGCCGATGGAGCGGCCTTTCCACGTCCCGATTGCGGTAACGGTGACTGGTGACCAAAGCGTTGGGCAAACGGGGTTGTTTTTCGGCTGCAACTTGCTGAAGTCGCCGTCCACCTCTCTTAGCCTGTCGCATGCCTTGGTGGCGTGCGGATGGCTGCCGCCGTCGGGGTCACACGTCAGCGTTCTCACCGCACCCAGGGGTGTGTTGCCCGTTCCTTTGCCGACCGTCAGAAAAAGTTGTGACCCTGCAGCGAAACCGGGAGAATCCGTGCTCCTGGTCCCGGCGGCGGAGGCGTTCACCCCGCTGATCATCATGGCCGCGGTGGTGGCAATAATGGATATTTTTGACATCATTTGTCTCATGATTTTCTCCTCGCGTTCGCGCGAAGGCAGGTTGTGTCCGCTGGTCTGTTCGTTCGGGTTGATGACGGGTTCGAGGCGATGCTGGACCCGGGCGACTGACTCCTGGCCGGTTCGCTTGCCGAAGACGTGGCGCGCCGCGGGCCGGTGCGGTCGGCAACCCCATCGTTGGTGCTCTCCGTTGCGGCCCGGAGCCGGTCGCCGCGGGGTTGAGCCAGCTGCTGTGTCCGCGTTCCTGTAGGCACTTCGTACAGTGGGTGTGTCCACGCGGAACGCGGGGTTGGCCAACATTCGTCCGCGGCGAGTAACCGCCGGACACCGTGCGGCCGTCCGGGTGTATAGCGAGGGCTATGGCGGTCTTTGGGGTTGGGTGTGGGCTAGCTGGGCGGGTGCCGGCGATGGTCGTGCTGCCGCCTGTGCCTCATGTGGTGTGTCTGTTCTGTTCACCAGCGGTCCCTCCCTGGCGGTATCGGGCTGAGGTTGCCCTGGAACCAGATGTACCGCCTGGGAGGTTGTTTCGTGTCGGACTGCGAGCTAGGGAAACAACGCGAGACAACCCCGTGCGACCGGGGCCAGAGGAGTAGGAGGGATGCCACGGCCGGAAGGTCCCCTGGACCCGGACGCGGGAGTAGTGCCACGGTTCGCGTGGGAGCTGCGCCGACTGCGGGAGAAGGTGGGCAGCCCGACGTATCGGCAGTTGGCGCGGCGCGCGCACTACTCACCGGCGACGCTGGCCAAGGCGGCCGGGGGCCGTGACCTGCCCAGCCTGGCGGTCACCCTGGCCTACGTGCGGGCCTGCGGGGGCGACGAACAGGAGTGGGAGGCGCGATGGCGGGAGGTAGCCGCCGAGGCCGCACCGAAGGCACTGGAGGACAGCACCGAGGTTCAACTGGCGGATGCTCCGGTGCCGTACGTGGGCTTGGCAGTGTTCACCCCGGAGGACGCCGATCGGTTCTTCGGCCGCGAGCAGTTGGTCGCCGAACTGGTGAGCAAGCTGAACCGGCAGCGGTTCTTGGCGGTCTTCGGGGCGTCCGGATCAGGTAAATCGTCCCTGCTGCGCGCGGGATTGCTTCCAGCGGTGCGCGAGGAATACGCGACTGTGCTGATGACTCCCGGGGCCGAGCCGGAATCACGGCTCCAGCGGACACTGGATGCCCGCCCTCCGGAGACTGATGTGCTGCTGGTGGTGGACCAGTTCGAGGAGCTGTTCACCCTCTGCCCCGTCCTCGCCATCCGGGAGCGGTTCATCACCACCCTGCTGGAGACGGTGCGCGAGCCCGGCAGCCGCACCCGGGTGGTGCTGGGTGTGCGGGCGGATTTCTACGCCCACTGCGCCCAGCACCGTGAGCTGGTGGAGGCGCTGCGGGAGGCGCAGGTGCTGGTCGGGCCGATGAGCACCGACGAGTTGCGCGCGGTCATCACGGGACCGGCGATCCGGTTCGGCTACAGCGTCGAAGGCGCGCTGGTGTCCCGGCTGATCGGCGATGCCACCGGCCAGCCCGGGGTGCTGCCGCTGCTCTCCCACGCCCTGTTGCAGACCTGGCGACGCCGCCGCGGCAACGCTCTCACCCTGGCCGGATACGATGCCGCCGGCGGGATGCACCGCGCCATCGCCCGCACCGCCGAACAGGCCTACGCCAGCCTGGACGACCAGCAGCAGCACCTGGCCCGGCAAGTCTTCGGTCGGTTGGTCGCCCTGGGGGAGGGCACCGAGGACACCAAGCGACGCATCGATCGCGGCGAACTCGACCACGACAACCCCACCACCACCGCCGTGGTGGAGGCCTTGGCCCGGGCCCGGCTGCTCACCGTGGACGCCGAGAGTGTGGAGATCGCCCACGAGGCGCTGATCCGCTCCTGGCCGCGGTTACGGGACTGGCTGACCGAAGACCGCGATGGCTTACGGATCCACCGACAACTAACCGACGCCGCGCAGGCCTGGGACACTCTGGACCGGGACCCCGGTGCCCTCTATCGCGGTACCCGCCTGAACCTGGCCCGCGATTGGGTCAACGATCCCCAGCAGCGCGCCCACCTGAACGCTCTCGAACAGCAATTCCTGAACGTCAGCGACCAGGCTGCCCGCCAGCGCACCCGACGCCAGCGCCTCCTGGTCGCCACGTTGGCCGCCTTGTTGGTGCTGGCGTTGGCCGCTACCGGGGTGGCCATCCAGCAACGCCAGAGCGCATTGGACCAACGCCGGACCGCCCTGGTCGGCAAGCTGGTGGCCCAATCCGCCACGCTGGCTGCCAAAGGCCAACCGGATGCGTCGATGCTGCTGGCCGTCGAAGCCTTCCACTATGCCCCCGCCCAGGTCGAGACCCGTAGCGCGCTGCTCAGCAGCCAAAGCCAGTACTTCACCACCCGACTCGCCGGCCACACCGGCGAAGTCGCTGGGGTGGCGTTCAGTCCTGATAGCCGGACCCTGGCCACTGCTAGCAGGGACTCCACGGTGCGGCTGTGGGATGTCGCCAGCCACAATTCGATCGCCACCCTGACCGGCCACACCAGCGATGTCCTTGCGGTGGTGTTCAGTCCTGATGGCCGGACTCTGGCCACGGGCAGCGACGACAAAACCGTACGGCTGTGGGATGTCGCCAACCACCACGACTTGATCGCCATCCTGACCGGCCACACCGGTCGGGTCTATGGGCTGGCGTTCAGTCCGGATGGCCGGACTCTGGCCACCGCCGGTAGTGACAGCACGGTGCGGCTGTGGGATGTCGCCAGCCACAGCTTGATCGCCACCCTGACCGGCCACACCAGTTTCGTCTTCTGGGTGGCGTTCAGTCCGGATGGCCGGACTCTGGCCACCGCCGGTGATGACAGCACGGTGCGGCTGTGGGATGTCGCCAGCCACAATCCGATCGCTACCCTGACCGGCCACACCGGCCAGGTCTACGGGCTGGCCTTCAGTCCTGACGGCCGCACCCTGGCCACCGCCGGTGACGACAGCACGGTACGGCTGTGGGATGTCGCCAGCCGCACCCCGATCGCCACCCTGACCGGCCACACCGGTGCCGTTATTGGGGCAGCGTTCAGTCCGGATGGCCGGATCCTGGCCACCGCCGGCACTGATACCACGGTGCGGATGTGGGATGTGGCTGGGCGCAACCCGACGGCCATCCTCACCGGCCACACTGGCCAGGTTTCCGGGGTGGCGTTCAGTCCCGATGGCCGGACCCTGGCCACCGGTAGCACCGACGACACCGCGGTGCTATGGGACATGAATGGTCCGATACTTACCCCCTATCCGGTGACGTCTATCCAGGACGTGGTGTTCAGTCCCGATGGCAGGATCCTGGCCACCACCAGCGCCAACGGCATGGTGCGGCTGTGGGATGTCGCGAGCCACAACGCGATCGCCACCCTGACCGGCCACACCAGCGAAGTCTCCGGGGTGGCGTTCAGTCCTGACGGCCGGACCTTGGCCACGGGCAGCGACGACAAGACCGTACGGCTGTGGGATGTCGCGAGCCACAGCTTGATCGCCATCCTGACCGGCCAAACCAGTTTCGTCTTTGCGGTGACGTTCAGTCCTGACGGCCGGACCCTGGCCACGGGCAGCGACGACAAAACCGTACGACTGTGGGATGTCGCGAGCCACAACTTGATCGCCATCCTGACCGGCCACACCAGCGAAGTCTCCAGGGTGGCGTTCAGTCCTGACAGCCGCACCCTGGCCACCGCCGGTGGTGACAGCACGGCGCGGCTGTGGGATGTCGCGAGCCACAATTCGATCGCCATCCTCACCGGCCACACCGGCCCCATCATTGGGCTGGCGTTCAGTCCTGACGGCCGCACCTTGGCCACGGCCAGTGATGACAAAACCGTACGACTGTGGGACGTCGCCAGCCGCAACCCGATCGCCACCCTCACCGGCCACACCGGCCGGGTCTTCGCGGTGACGTTCAGCCCTGACGGCCGCACCCTGGCCACGGGCAGCGACGACAAAACCGTACGACTGTGGGACGTCGCGAGCCACAATTCGATCGCCATCCTCACCGGCCACACCGGCTACATCCTTGCGGTGGCGTTCAGTCCCGACGGCCAGACCCTGGCCACCGCCAGCAGCGACGGTACAATACGATTCTGGGATCCAGACCCGGCTCGGGTCACTGCCCGCGACTGCCAACTAATTGGGACTGTCACCAAAGTCCAATGGGAGCAGCTCATGCCCGAACTGCCTTATCATTCCACCTGCTCCTGAATACCCGATGCAGCAGGATCAGCGACCAAATCAATCTGTACGTGTGAATGCGGCGGTCGAGCCGGTGGAAGATCGGCCGCAGCGGTGGCTTCATTCGATGCTCGTGGCATGCGCCCGGCGGAGACGGCTGGCGACGTAGCTTGCGCGGTCGCCGCCGTTTCCCGGTGCCAGACGCAGGCGGTGGTATCGGCGACGCCGAGGAGGTCGGCGAGAATCTTCCAGTGAACCGAGCGAGCCGCTGCAGCAGCGCCGACCGCCGCGGCCGTAACCAGAGCGGGTCACGGCCCAGGCGCAGTCCCAGAATCCCGGGGTCGTCGGGGTGCACGAGAACGTGATCGGTGCTCAGGTTCACCAGGCGCCAGCAGCTTTGCCCGTATAGCAGGACCAGGTACGCGGTCGGCGAGCGGGAGCGACTCCTCGGTCTCTAGGTTGACTGCGAGCAGGGCGCGGTCAGTGTCGCTCATGATCTCCCGGTCGCCGGTCTTGGCCGAGGTGCCGATCGCGACATGGGCCGGGGAAAGGCCGACGCTGGCCGCCCACAGCAGCAACAGGCGGGCGTATGCCTGGCGAGGCTGGTTGCGGATTAGTCATCGGTCGACCACGGGTTGAGTGAGGGCGGCCAGGCTGACGTCGCGGCCGCGGAGGTAGCCCAGCAATAGGCGGGCGGCCTCCAGTTTCCGGCGCAGGGTTCACGCCGGTAGATGGTGAACCGGGAGTCGCGTTCGGCGTTTTGGTGGGGCCAGTGGCATCAGATGCCAGCGCGCGTAGCGGGTCAGGACGGTCTTGTCCTCCTGATTGGTCACCTTGTCCAGAGGGTGGCGAAGTCGCGTATGAGCTGGGCAAGTTCTTCCTCGCGGGGTTCGTGCATCTCGGTGCTGGCCAGCAGCTCGCATCGACTTGTAATCGAAAATGACTTGCGCGATATGCGGTGGCAGGCCGCTCAGAATGGCATCGATGACAAAGATCCGCCATCTCTCCGCAATCGCCGTGTGCGGTTCGGTTCGTGTGGTCATTGAGCAGGTGTGTTGCGCGAGGGACGTTTTTCGCCTGTCTTGTTCGGGCGTGTTGGATTGCGCGCAACCTGGTGTGACGATGCCCACTGCGCGCGTGGTGGCGTGCAGGGCCGACTGGTTACTGTTTGCAGGATGAACTTTCTTGATCATGTTCTTCTGGGAGTGCGCGATCTTGAGGCCGCGAAGGACCGGTTTCGTCGCGAGTGGGGCCTGGGAACTGTGTCTGGCGGATCGCCCGTTCCGGGGGTGGCCAACGCGGTGATTCCTCTCGAGCCGCCGGTTTATCTGGAACTCGTCACCGCCACCGACGCCGGCGCAAGTGAGGCTGCGGCGCGTTTGGCGGCCGTGACCGCGGAGAGGGACCGCCTGTTCACCTGGGCGATTGAGCCGGATGATCTCGACACTCGCGCGGCAGGTTTGGGGATCGAGCCGTTGTGCGGCGGTGGAGACACCGGGCGGTGGCGTTTGCTTGGCGAAGTTGAACGGGGCCGGCCGTTCTTCATCGAATACGACATTGCTCGTGCCGGTCGTGTCGAGGGATGGCAACGCGCTTATGCCAAGGCAGCACATGACTGTGCGCCTGGCCGAGTGACGTATCTGGAGGTCGGCGGCGACGAGTCCTGTTTGCGGCAGTGGGTGGGCGAGGTCGATGTGCCGCTGCGGATGGTTGGCGGTGAGCCACGCCTTGCGGCCGCAGGGATCGTGACCGCTCGCGGTGAGCACGTGCTGCACTGAAGCTGGCAGCGGTCACGGTGGCGCGCAGTCGCGTGATCTCCTCATGTTGTGCCGCGAGTTGAGCGAGAGCTTGGGTCTGGAAGTCGGCGAGTTCGTTGATCGTGCTGGTTGACTCGGTGAGTCGGTGTTTCAGCGCGGTGATTTCGTTCTTGAGGCGGGTGATCCAAGCGTCACGGGGGTCGGGCTGTTCTCCAGCCTGCTGGAGGGTTCGCAGGCGCCGTTCGAACTCGACGCGCAGGTGGGCGTAGGGCCGGTTGCCGTAGAAGGCGGTGCGTTGAGCTGCGGTGATCCGCATGTCATTCCTCGTCCTGGGGGGCGATGTCGATGAATTCCAGGGGCACCCTCGCCTCCGTATCGTCGCGGACGACGGCAGCGACTCTTTCAAGAGCCTGCAGGATGGCGCAGGAAACTTCGCGCGCGGCGTTTACTCCGCCATTCGGAACCCGAACGCCCATGCCGAGGGCAACGAGCCCGATGAGACCGAAGCGCTGGAGCCGACGCCAGGGGTAAGGCGGTAATCGGGCTCCCCGTAGTAACGGCGGAAAGACCAACGATTGGCTGAGCTGCCGAGGCTGGCGCGTAAGTGCCGGTGGCCTGAGGTGGCCTGTCTTGGCTGCTGACCTGCGGGGGAGTCCCGTCCTAGCATGGGCGCGGTCGGAGGTGCTCAGGATGGCCACCCGTGTGTTCTCCGAGGAGGAACTGGACCGGCTGCGCCGGTTTCCCGAGATCAGCCGGGACGAGCTGATCCGGTTTTTCACGCTCACCGACGCCGACGAGCTGTTCGCCCGACCCCACCGTGGCCTGGCGAACGTGTTCGGTGTGGCCGTGCAGCTGTGCACGTTGCCCTGGCTGGGGTTCGTGTCCGACGACCCTGGACCTGTCGATGCCGCCCACCGAACGGCGCCGGTTTCTGGCCGGGCTGGAGCGGCGGCTGACTGCGCAGGCCCTGACCCGCCGCGAACCCGAGCGGCGGTACCCGATCCTGCTCACCCTGCTCGCGCAGTCCGCAGTGGACGTGCTGGAAGAGATTCTGACCATCGCCTGCGACCCGGCGATCTCCGATGAACAGGTCGGCACGCTGCCGCGGGAGGGAATCGGGATGGCGAGGTTGCGCGCCGCCCGCGCCGAGACGATTCCCCGCGATCACGGGGACCTGGGAATGCCGGCGGCCTCCGATCGCTACCTGCGCGAGTTCACCCAGGACGTGCTGCGCGCGATCGGCTTCGACGGCGGCGTGGCCGCCCGGCCACTGCGTAACCAGAGCCAGGAGTGAGCCGTGTTGGGTGGGTGCGCGGGGCCACTGGAAGCTGTCACCGCCTGCGCGGATGGCTGGGCGACCACAAGCCCGGCGGCATTCGACCATGACTTCACCCACGGGAAGGAGCTTGCGCACTGCAGCCCAGAGATGATCGAGCAATATCGAATCAGATCGCATTCAACTGCGGTAACTACTTTCGAGGGAAACTATGACTAAGTCGCATCGATTGGCAACGCTGACGGGGGTCATCGCACTCCTGGTCAGTAGCGTGTTTTTCACTGGGTCGGCATCGGCGAACGCAATATCATCACCTGCCTCAGTCGAGAAGACAGCCGTAGTTCACAAGGCCAAGCAGGTCGGTTTCATGCTCTCCTCGAACCTGAATAACCGTTGCCTGGAGGTCCGGGCCGCAAACTCCCTCAACGGGGCGTTGGTTACCATGTGGGACTGTCACGGTGGGAGTAACGAGCGATGGTTCTGGGACGGTGAGTGGATTCGCAGCGACCAGACTGGCAAGTGTCTTGACATCGTCGCCGGCAATACCGGTGACGCCGCGTCCGTGGACATGTTCGACTGCCATTCTGACTGGCTTGGGCAGAAGTGGTATTGGGATGGCAATCTGCTGAAGAGCCGGATAGACCCAGGTGGCAACAGGTGTCTGGCCATTGTCGAGGCGAACAGGCTGAACGGAGCTGGAGTTGAGATTTTTGGCTGCTCGAGAGAAAACCCCAACTATCAGTGGCGCACAACCTGAATACGGGTCACCGAAGTAGCGGGCCTCCGACAGCGTCAGGTGCTTGACCATGCCGAGAAGGTTGGTTCCCGTCGAGGTCAGGGGACGGCGGATGTCGTACTCGGACAACACCCTGGGCAGCATCGAACCTCGAAGCCACCGAACACCCAATCGAACGGGACCAATGGCTGAGGAGCACGTTCAGTTGTACGCGCTTGAGCGCTTCGCTCAGTACGCCGACAGCTTGGAGTTAAACGACAAGCTTAGAGGAATTGGCCTTCATCGAGCCAGCCCCGCCACGACCAGCTGGACGTCGAGGGGCCCCGGCAGCGCACCGGCGGATTCTCGGGGTCTTCGCAACACCTGATGGCCTATGTGGTCGTCAGTAGATTACGCAGGCGCTCGGCT
>NZ_AOHO01000064.1 GCF_000342005.1 Amycolatopsis decaplanina DSM 44594 | reverse complement strand
CACCAACACCCCTTGACATCTATAGGAGCATCTTTCGGGACATCCAACGTCGCGAAAGTGGCTTTCGCGACACGCCCCGACACCACGAAGCCCCCTTTGCCCTACCCCTCAATGGGACCAGCCTTACCACTCACGAGAACGTGCGCCGCCATCACCGGCCCGCTCGAAGCCCCGCGCCTTTCGTGGGTTGCGACCGTGAGGCCCATCACGTAGCGTCCCGGCCACGAACATGAAGTCGGTTCATGTTCGTGGCCGGGAGGTGCGACACATGACGGTGAGCCGGAGGCGGGTTCTCGCGGGCGCGGCGGCGTTGCCGGTCGCGGCGAGTGTGCTCGGTGCGCGGAGCGCGCAAGCGGCGCCATCACAGGGTTTCCGCGTCGGCGTCGGGATCTCCGACGTCACCGGCCCGGCCGCCGAGAACGGCATGATGGGCTACTCGATGCCGCAGCAGCAGACCGCCGGCATCCACCTCCGCACCCGGGCGCGGGCCTTCGTGGTCGACGACGGCGCCAAGCGGATCGCGTTCGTCACCGCCGATCTCGGCGCGTTGTTCCAGTCCGTCCACCAGGGCGTGATGCGCAAGCTCCAAGCCGCGTACGGCGACCTGTACACCGAGCAAAACGTGCTCCTCAACGCCACGCACACCCACTCCGCGTGCGGCGGGGATTCCCATTACGCCGCCTACGATCTGGCGATCCTCGGTTTCCAGCAGGAGGTCTACGACGCCGTCGTCGACGGGATCTTCGAGGCGATCAGCCGGGCGCACGCGAACCTCGCGCCCGGGTCGATCCGGCTCGGCCGCGCCGAACTGACCAAGGCGAGCGTCAACCGCTCACGCAAGGCCTTCGACCTGAACCCGCAGGCGGACAAGGACCACTTCCCGCAGGCGATCGACCCGGCCGTCACGGTGCTGCGGTTCAGCCAGAACGGCGTCGACGTCGGCGCGATCAGCTGGTTCGCCACGCACGGGACGTCGATGAGCAACGGCAACCACCTGATCAGCGGCGACAACAAGGGTTACGCCGCCTACGAATGGGAGCACGACCAGGCCGGTGTGCGTTACCTCGACGGGAACCCGCGGTTCGTCGCCGCGTTCCCGCAGACCAACACCGGCGACATGAGCCCCAACCTGAACCTCGAACCCGGCACGCCCGAAACCGAGTTCGAGAACACCCGCACCATCGGCGACCTCCAGTTCCGCGCGGCGAAGAGCGCCTTCGACGCCGCGGCCGAGGCCGTGACCGGTGGCGTCGATCACCGGATGTGCTACGTGGACATGTCCGACGTGGCCGTCGACGCGAAGTACACGCCGAACGGGCGGCCGCAGCGCACCTGCACGGCCGCGATCGGGGTGTCGATGCTGGCGGGCAGCCGCGAGGACGGACCCGGCCTGCCGCTCCCTGAAGGAGTGAAGAACCCGTTCATCGACTGGCTCGGCGGCATCGACGCGCCGATCCCGCAGGCACTCGCCGACGCGCAGGCGCCGAAGGTGATCGCGGTGCCGTTCGGCGCGATGAAGCCGTATCCGTGGACGCCCGAGGTCCTGCCGCTGCAGCTCGTCCGCATCGGACAGCTGCATCTCGTGGCCGTGCCCGCCGAGCTCACCATCGTCTCCGGGTTGCGGCTGCGCCGGACCGTCGCCGCCGAACTCGGTGTCCCGCTGGAGAACGTGCTCGTCCAGGGTTACGCCAACGCGTACAGCCAGTACGTCACCACTCCCGAGGAGTACGACTCGCAGCAGTACGAGGGCGCGTCGACCCTCTACGGCCGGTACACACTTCCGGCGTACCAGCAGGAATTCGCCAAACTCGCGGCCGCGATGAAGGCGGGGACGACGGTCCCGCACGGGCCGACGCCGCGGGATCTGCGCGGCAAGCTGATCAACTTCCAGCCCGGGGTCGTCTTCGACAGCCCGCCCGCTTTCAAGAACTTCGGCGACGTCCTGGTCGACGCGAAGAGCACCTACGCGCGCGGCGAACAGGTCGCGGTCGAGTTCGTCACCGGGCATCCGAAGAACGACCTCCGGCGCGGCGGCACCTTCCTGGAGATCCAGCGGCTGGCCGACGGCGAGTGGGTCCGCCACGCCGACGACGGCGACTGGGACACGAAGTACCACTGGGCGCGGACGTTCGTCGCCGAATCGAAAGCCGTCGTCCACTGGAAGATCCCCGCGAACGCCCCGATCGGCAAATATCGCGTGGTCCACTTCGGCAACTGGAAGAACGGCTGGAACGGAGTGATCTCCGCGTTCAGCGGAACCTCGAGGACGTTCGTCGTCTCCTGACACCGGAAGGGTCTTTCGTGCGGAAGCTCGCCGTACTCGCCATCGCCGCCGCCATGTTCGCCGGAACCGCCGTGCCCGCCCAAGCGGCGGTCTCTGTGAAGGTCATGGCGTTCAACATCTGGCAGCTGCCTTGGATCGCCGGCCCGAACACTTCGGACAAGCAGGCGCGGGCCCGTGCGGCGGAGGCCGTCATCCGCGCGAACGACGCCGACGTCGTCGTCCTGGACGAGGCTTTCAGCGCCCAGGCGGAGGAAATGCGCAACCGGCTGAAGGACGTCTGGCCACATCAGACCCCGCTCGTCGGCCAGTACTGTGGTATCTCACCGGGCTGGACCACGGTGAACGGCAACTGCTCGAATTCCCCCATCGTGGTCAACGGCGGGGTCACCGTGCTGAGCAAGGCACCGGTGACCGAACAGCACCAGCTGGTGTTCCGCAACTCCTATTCGGGCACCGCGGATTACCTGTCCAACAAGGGCGCAGCACTCGCGCGGCTGGTCGTCAACGGGAAGCCGCTCTGGATCGCGGGCACCCATATGCAGGCCGACGAGGGACCGGAGACGCTGCCGAACGCGCACGACATCCGGATGGCGCAGCTCGGCGAGATCCGGGACCTGGTCACGAAATACGCGCCCGCGGGCGAGCCGGTCGTCGTCGCGGGCGATCTCAACATCGAGTACTGGGCGGGGCAGGCACGCAAGGACTCCCTCGGCCGGACCCAGCTTCAGCAGGGCGAAGCCTTCCTCGACGGCGTCCTCCGTACGACGGGCGAAGGCGCGTACACCTTCGACGCGGCGACGAACACGAACGCGGCGAAGTCCGTTCCGGCGACTTATCGCGACTCGCTGGACTACGTCGGAGCCGTACGCGCGGGCGGCCGTCCACTCGCCGCTGTCGGCCCGGTACAGCTCGTGCATTACGACGGTGGCACGATTCCCTCCGACCACTACCCGGTGGTGGCCAAGATCCAATACTGAGGCCTTCATCGGGAGAACCGCCTCGAGGAGGATCATGGCATCGCTGCCAGCACGGACGAGGTACCGCTACTCGCTCGGCTCGTTCGTCACCGGCGCCTTCGGCACGGTTCCCGGTCTGCTCCTCCTGAAATACCTCACCGACACGATGGGCGTCGCGGCGGGCGTGGCGGGCCTGATCGTGTTCGTTCCCAAAGCGTGGGACGTGCTCTTCAACCCGATCGCGGGAAGGCTGTCGGACGCGGACATGGTCCGCACCGGCAGCCGCCGCCGGTTCCTGCTCTACGGCGGCATCGGCGTCTCGATCCTTTTCGCGGCCCTGTTCGCGCACCCGGGCTTCGGCGGCCCGGTGCCCGACGCGATCTACGTCGTCGTCGTGTTCCTGTTGTGCGCCACCGCGTACGCCTTCTTCCAGGTACCGTTCAACGCGCTGCCCGCCGAGCTGACCGACTCGGCCGAAGAGCGCACGAAGCTGACCAGCGTCCGGATCGGCTTCCTCGCGGTCGCCATCCTGGTCTCCGGCGGTGGCGCGCCCGCGATCACGGACCTCATCGGCGGCGTCGCCGGCTACCGGGTCATGGGCCTGTTCATCGCCGTGGTCATCCTGCTCGCGACGCTCGGCGTGTACTTCGGGCTGAAGGACGCTCCCGTCGGCGCGCTGCGGCCGAACACGGTGAGCCCGCGCGAACTGCTCCGGACGCTCGCGCGGTGGCGGCCGTTCCGCTGGCTGCTCGGGGTCTACTTCATCCAGGCGCTCGGCATCGGCACGGTGCTGGCCGCGATCCCGTTCTTCGCCGAGCGGATCCTCGGCAGCTCCGGCTACTCGACGGTCCTGTTCGTCGGTTTCGTCGGCCCGGCGCTGCTGACCATGCCGCTGTGGCCGAAACTCGGGGCGAGCGTCGGGAAACTCGCCGGGTTCCGGATCGCCACCGCCGCCTTCGGTGTCGGCCTGCTCGGGCTCCTCGGCGCCGAGGTGTTCCCGTTCGCCGTCACGATGGTGTTCGTCGCCTTCTGCGGTGTCGGCTACGCGGGCATCTCGGTGTTCCCGCTGGCGATCCTGCCGGACCTGATCAGCGACGAGGAGGAGCGGACCGGCGAGACCAGGGCCGGGGTCGCGGCCGGGGTCTGGACCGCGTCCGAGACGCTGGGGCTCGCGCTCGGGCCGGGGATCTGGGGGCTGGTGCTGCAGTTCGGCGGCTACCAGTCCAGCCTCGACGCCAAGGTCGCGCAGCCCGACAGCGCGCTGACGGCGATCCTGCTCGGCGCGTCTATCCTCCCGGCCGTGCTGATCGTGCTGGGCATTCCGCTGCTGCGCAAGTCGGTGCTGGAGCGCCGGTCGTGACCGCCGAGGACGTCCTGAAGGAACTGCGGGAACTGCGCGCGGGGGACCTCCCGACACACGGTGGCCGGACACTCGCGTACGTCTACGACAGCGGCCTGTCCGAAGTGGACGAACTCGGCGCGGCCGCGCACGCGCTGGCCTCGTCGGCCAACGGACTCGACCCGACGGCGTTCCCGAGCCTGCTGCGGATGGAGAACGACCTCGTCGGCACCGCAGCCCGGTTGCTGGGCGGTACGGCGGAGACGGTCGGTTCGGTGACCTCGGGCGGCACGGAGTCGTGCATGCTCGCCGTCCTGGCCGCCCGCGACGCGCGTCCCGAAGTGTCTTCGCCGACGATCGTGCTGCCCACGACCGCGCACGCCGCGTTCCGCAAGGCGGCGCATTTCTTCGGTGTCCGCGTGGTCTCGGTACCGGTCGATCCGGTGACCTTCCGCGCTATCCCCGAGGCGATGGCCGCGGCGGTCGACGACAGCACGGTGCTCGTCGTCGCGAGCGCGCCGTCGTACGCCCACGGCGTCCTCGACCCGATCCCGGAGATCGCCGGGCTGCTGCACGGCGTCCGGTTCCATGTCGACGCCTGCATCGGCGGCTGGGTGCTGCCGTACCTGGGGCTCGGCCCGTTCGGCTTCGACGTTCCCGGCGTCACCAGTGTGTCGGTGGATCTGCACAAGTACGCCTACTGCCCGAAAGGCGTGTCGGTTCTCTTGCACGCCGATGCCGGGCTGCGTCGTCCCCAGTATTTCGCCAGCGCCGACTGGCCCGGCTACACGATGCTGAACACCACGCTGCAGAGCACGCGGTCCGGAGGCCCGCTCGCCGCGGCGTGGGCCGTCGTGCGTCATGTCGGCGAAGAGGGTTACGGGAAGCTGGCTTCGGCGGCGCGTGAGGCGGCCGTGGAGATCCGAGCCGGGATCGAGGCGCTGGACGGATTGCGAGTCCTCGGCGATCCGGTGTCGACTCTGCTCGCGTTCACCGTGGAGGACGGCGCAGGGTTCGATCTGTTCACCGTCGCGGACGAGATGCGCGAACGCGGCTGGTACGTCCAGCCGCAGTTCGCCCACGAGTCGTCGCCCGCGAACCTGCACCTGACCGTGACGGCCGCGAACCGGGGGAGTGAGGAGGAGTTCCTGACCGACCTCGCCGCTTCGGTCGTGGCCGCCCGCGACGCGGGGCCGGTCGTCGTCGACCCGCGGGTGGCCGAGTTTGTCGCCGCATTGGACCCCGCGACCTTGACACCGGAGCAGTTCGCCGGACTGCTGGCGGCCGCGGGTCTCGGCGGCGAGGTGGGGCTGCCCACCCGGATGGCGGAGATCAACGCTCTGCTGGCCACGGCACCCGGTCCGCTGCGGGAGCGGCTGTTGCTCGAGTTCCTCGGCGCGCTGTACACGGCTTCCTGAACTCGCCTTGACGCAATCAGTCAGTTGCTATACAAAGTTATAGCAACCGATTGATTGCTACTTGAGGAGGCTGTCGTGGGATTCCCTGACCGGATCGAACGCACCGTCGAGATCGCCCATCCGCCCGCGAAGGTCTGGGCCGCGCTGACCACGGCCGAGGGCCTGGGCACCTGGTTCGGGAACCAGGCCAGCATCGACCTGCGGCCCGGTGGTGACGCCGAGATGAAATGGGACGAGGGGCACAAGGCGATCATGCGCGTCGAGCGCGTCAAAGAGCCGGAGATCTTCGGCTTCACCTGGAACATCTACGGCCTGCCCGACGACGACCCTCGCCGCACCTACGTCGAGTTCACCCTCGTCCCGAACGGCGAAGGTACGCGGCTCACCGTCGTCGAAACCGGCTTCTCCCAGCTTCCGGACGACGCCCACCGTGTCGCTTTCGAAGGGAACACGGAGGGGTGGGCGGCCGAGCTGGGCGAACTGATCGAATACCTCGATGCCGCCTGACACCGAAGCGATCGCCGAACAGGTCTTCGTCGCACTGGCCGATCCGAGCAGGCGGGGCATCCTCGCCACCCTGGCCTCGGGCGGCCCCGCCACGGCGACCGACCTGGCCGACCGGCTGCCCATCACGCGGCAGGCCATCGCCAAGCACCTCGCGCTGCTGACCGACGCCGGGCTGGTCACCCCGGAGCAGGGGGAGCGGCGCCGTGTCCGTTACCGGCTGCACTCGGCCCCGATGCAGGTCGCGCAGCAGTTCCTCGCCGCGCTCGCCCGCGATTGGGACGGGCCGCTCGCGGCACTGAAAGACCATCTGGAGGATTCCTCATGAGCTTCACGACGAGCTTCACCGTGGACCAGACGCCGCAACAGGTCTTCGAGGCCTTCACCGACGTCCGCCGGTGGTGGCCGGAAGAGATCGAGCACACCGGCGACGAGTTCGAGTACCACTTCGACCTCACCCGGGACGAGACCGAATCGGTCGGCACCACGATCACGTTCGAGATCGGCGAGAAGGACGGCGAGACCGAAGTGCGCTTCACCCACCACGGGCTGGTCCCGGAGCCGAACCGGCAAAGCGTCCTGCCCGCGGAGCCGGCGCGATGAACACGGTGTCGGCGGCCGAATGGGAGGAAGCGCGTCTTCGGTTGCTGGTGAGGGAAAAGGAGCTGACCCGCGCCCGCGACGCGCTCGCGGCCGAGCGGCGGCGGATGCCGTGGCTCGCGGTGGAGAAGCCGTACGAGTTCGAAGGCCCGTCCGGGCCGGTGAACCTGCTCGACCTGTTCGAGGGACGGCGTCAGCTGATCGTCTACCGGGCCTTCTTCGATCCCGGCGTGGAGGGTTTCCCCGACCACGCCTGCAAAGGCTGTTCGCTGGTGGCCGACCAGGTCGCGCACGTCGCGCACCTGAACGCCCGCGACACCACCCTGGCCTTCGCCTCGCGGGGCACGCAACCGGACATCGCGCGGCTGAAGACGCGGATGGGCTGGCGGATGCCGTGGTACACGATCACCGGCGACTTCGACGTCGACTTCGGAGTCGGCGAATGGCACGGCACCAACGCCTTCATCCGAGAAGGCGACCAGGTGTTCCGGACGTACTTCGTCAACGGCCGCGGTGACGAGACGTTGGGCAGCACATGGAGCTACCTCGACATCACCGCACTGGGGCGGCAGGAGGAGTGGGAGGACTCGCCGGAGGGGTATCCGCGGACGCCGCCGTACGAGTGGTGGAACTGGCACGACGCTTACGACGGTGCCGCACCCGCCGGTGGCTGCTGTGCGGGCTGACCGGGCGGCCTCGTGAGTGGTAAGGACGGTTCTAACCGTCCTTACCACTCACGAGGCCCACGCCTCAATGGACGTGCACCGCTTCCCACTCCGGGAACGGATCCGCCCCGGTGAAGTCCACACTGGACAGGCAAGACCGAAGCGAGTCCAGGAGGGCGTCCTCCTCCAGTCCCACGCCGATGAACACGAGTTCCTGCCGCGGCGCCTCCTCGACGCCCTGCGGCTCGAACCGGGCGACCGAACCCGCCTGCGACCACAGCCCGGTCACCCCCGGCCGTGACGCCAGCGAGAAGAACCCCTTCGACCGCAGGACCGTCCCGAACTCCCCGGTGTCGAGCCGCCCGACGAAGTCCCACAGCCGCTCGGCGTCAAAAGCAAGCGAGGCGCGGAAGACGACACTGGAGATCCCGTACTCCTCCGTCTCCGGAACGTGATCACCGTTGAGCTCCGCCACCCAGCCGGGTGCTTCCTGCGCCCGCTCGACGTCGTAGCGCCCGGTGCCGAGCAGCCTGTCGAGCGGGACCCGGCCGTGTGTCGAGACGACGACCTCGGCCGCCGGGTTGAGCCGCCGCAGCACCGCCGTCAGCCGTTCGAGGGAAATGGCCGGGACCAGGTCCGCCTTGTTCAGCAAGAGCACGTCCGCGAACTCGATCTGGTCCATCAGCAGGTCGCTGACCGTCCGTTCGTCCCCGTCGTACTGGTCCAACCCGCGTTCGGTCAGCGCGTCTCCGGCCGCCAGTTCCCGCTCGAAGTTCACCGCGTCGACCACGGTCACCATCGTGTCGAGCCGCGCGGAGTCCAGCAGGGTGGCACCGTCCTCACGGGCGAAGGAGAACGTCGCCGCCACGGGCATCGGCTCGGAGATCCCGCTCGATTCGATGAGCAGGTAGTCGAACCGCCCGTCTTCGCACAGCCGTGAGACCTCCTCCAAGAGGTCGTCGCGCAAGGTGCAGCAGATGCAGCCGTTGGTCATCTCGACGAGCCGTTCCTCGGTGCGGGACAGGCTGTTCCCGTCCCGCACCAGCGCGGCGTCGATGTTGACCTCGCTCATGTCGTTCACGATCACCGCCACCCGCAGCCCGTCGCGGTTGGCGAGGACGTGGTTGAGCACGGTCGTCTTGCCCGCCCCGAGGAACCCGGACAGCACCGTGACCGGCGTCGTCATTCCCCACCCTGATGGCCGTGTTCACTGAAGAAGTGCTTGATCAGCCTGCGGGGCACGAGCTTCGTCTCGCCGTTCACCTTGATCGGCACCAGATCCGGCACGGCAGCCTTCCACTGCGAACGCCGGGACCGGGTGTTGCTGCGCGACATCTTCCGCTTCGGGACGGCCATTACTTCGACCCTCCGCGCCGTCCGTAGCGGCGGTGGAACTTCTCGACCTGGCCGGCGCTGTCCATGATCCGCTGGTTGCCGGTCCAGAACGGGTGCGACCACGAGCTGATCTCGACGTTCACCACCGGATAGGTGTTGCCGTCGCTCCACTCGATGGTCTGGTCCGAGGTGGCGGTGGAGCGCGTCAGGAAGGCGTCCCCGGTGGAGAGGTCCTTGAACACCACAGGGTGGTAGTCGGGGTGGATTCCGGGTTTCACTGCTTTTCGTCCTTTCGGTTCGACGCGTTCACGTCGTGCTTCTCGGGGTCGGTTTCCGTGTCCTCACACGGTTCTTCGTGCCACTCGCCGAACGGATCCGGGTAGCGGAGCCATTCCTGCTCGCCGGCGGCGAGTTCCTCCTCGGTCAGCAGCGCCCCGTTCAGGGCGGCTTCGATCTCGTCGGGGGTGGCCTGATCGGTGACGACGACCAGTTCCTGCGCGCGGTCGCCGAACAGCGGGTCCCAGCGCAGGGAGGCGAGGGTGCGGCGTTCGGGGGAGACGTCGGCCCAGTCCGGGCCGTCGGGGGCGGCGAGCCACGCCCCGGCGTGCCCGACGCCGAGGCCGCCGCCCGCGGATTCGATCCACAGCGCCATGTCCGGCTGGCTCGCCACCCAGAGCCGTCCTCGGGTGCGGACGACGCCGTCGAGCAGGACGTCGATCGCGTCATGAAGGCGCTCCGGGTGGAACGGGCGCTGCGAGGTGAAGGTGAGCAGCCCGATCCCGCAGTCGGTGTGCAACGGCGGTTGGCCGCGCAGCAACGGTCCGTGCATGTCGGTGACCTCGCCACGCCGGGCGTCGGCCGGGACGGCGTCGAGCACGGTCTTGCCGTCCACAGAGGACATCTCGACTCGGGGGATCGACGGCGCGACCCGGTCGAGCACGGCCGAAGCCTTCGCCGCGGACCAGGCGTCGGTCGCCGCTCCGGCGAGGACGAGCAGGTCGGCGAACTCGACTTGGGCCAGCGCGACCTGCGCGACGGTGCGCTCGTCCTCGGGGCTGGCCCGCAGGTTCCGTTCGGCCAGTGTGTCGTCGCCGGTGCTGTCGGCCAGCCAGCCCGCGCAGTCGACGACGGTCAGCACGGCTCGCAGATCGACGTCCTCGATCACCGGGCGCTCGCCGACGAGGACGTTGTGCAGCGCCCAGCTGACCGGCTCGGGCTCCATCGCCTCGTCGAGCCGCACCACGATGCGCCGCACCTGCGGCATCCGGGAGAGCTTGCGCAGCAGCGGCAACAGGTCCTCGCGCAACGTGCACGAGACGCAGCCGTGCGCGAGTTCGAGAACCGTCAGCTGGTCGCGGTCGTCGAGCCGGATCCGCCGCCGAACCACTCCGGAGTGAATCTGCCTCAGGTCGTGATGCACGACCGCGGTGCCCGGCTCGGCGAGGCGCAGCCGCTCGGCGAGGTCGGCGTTCGGTCCCGCTGCGAGGCCGCTGATCAGGACGAGGGGCACGCGGGGGTTGTCGGTCACTGAAGCTCCGGGGCGTCGAGGGCGTTCTGGTTCGGCTGTGTAGAGTAAATGAAAACGACAACCGATATCAACTTGGGAGGGTGTATGTCCGCCGTGTGCCAGGTCACCGGCCGCAAACCGGGCTACGGGAAACAGGTGTCGCATTCGCATCGGCGCACGTCCCGGCGCTGGGAGCCGAACCTGCAGGCCAAGCGGTACTTCGTGCCGAGCGAAGGGCGCTGGGTCCGGCTGCGGGTCTCGGTGAAGGGCATGAAGACCATCGACAAGCGGGGGATCGAGGCCGTCGTGGCCGAGCTCCGTGCGAAAGGGGTGAAGCTCTGATGGCCAAGAGCACCGACATCCGGCCGATCATCAAGCTCCGCTCGACCGCCGGCACCGGCTACACCTACGTCACCAAGAAGAACCGCCGGAACGATCCGGACCGCATGGTGCTGCGCAAGTACGACCCGGTCGCGCGCAAGCACGTCGAGTTCAAGGAGGAGCGCTGATGGCCAAGAAGTCCAAGATCGCCAAGAACGAACAGCGCAAGGTGATCGCCGCCCGCTACGTCGAACGACGGCGTGAGCTGAAGGCCACCATCGCCTCGCCGTCCGCGTCGCCCGAGGAGAAGGCGGCCGCCGTGTCGGCCCTGCAGGCGATGCCGCGGGACGCCAGCGCGACCCGGATCCGCAATCGCGACGCCGCCGACGGCCGCCCTCGCGGCTACCTGCGGAAGTTCGGGCTCTCGCGGGTCCGGATGCGGCAGATGGCGCACAACGGCGAACTGCCCGGCGTCACGAAGTCGAGCTGGTGAGCGCGATGGGCAAGCCGAACCGCGACCGTCCCCACAAGCGCAAGACGAACCTGTTGCACGCCAACAAGATCACCGAGGTCGACTGGAAGGACGTCGAACTGCTGCGGAAGTTCATCTCCGACCGCGGCAAGATCCGCGCCCGCCGGGTCACCGGGCTGACGCCCCGGCAACAGAAACAGGTCGCCACGGCGATCAAGAACGCCCGCGAGATGGCGTTGCTGCCCTACCCCAACGCGGCGCGCTGACGTCGCCGGTCCGGGCGTGCGACACGCCGCCCGGACCGCGGCTCCTGTGGAAGAATCCGCCCCATGACGGAGCACCCCGGACAGGCCGAGGAATTCGATCCCGAACTGCTGGAGTTGTGGGCCAAGGTGTTCGGTTTCGCCCGCTCGGGCGCGACGGCCGAACTCGCCGCGTACGTCGACGCCGGTATTTCGGCGAACCTGACCAACGACCGGGGCGACACGCTGGTCATGCTCGCCGCCTACCACGGTCACGCCGAGACCGTCGCGGCGCTGATCGAACGGGGCGCCGATCCGAACCGCGAGAACGACCGCGGCCAGAGCCCGCTCGCGGGCGCGGTCTTCAAGAACGAGCCCGAGGTCGTGAAGGTGCTTCTCGAGGGCGGCGCGGACGCGTCGGCGGGGGAGCCGTCGGCGATCGACGCGGCCAGGATGTTCGGCAACACCGAACTCCTGTCGCTGCTGGAGAGTTGAGGCGGTTCTCACTCGGATCGCGGTCCGGGGCTCTGAATCCTTACACTGCCCCGCATGGATGACCCGCATTACCTCTCCGGCCTCGACCTGGCCGGCCGTCGTGTCGTGATGATCGGTGGCGGGACGGTCGCCCAGCGCCGCCTGCCACGGCTGATCAGCGCCGGCGCGCGGGTCGAACTGGTCTCGCCGCACACCACGCCGTCGGTGAGCGCCATGGCCGACGCCGGCGAGATCGTCTGGCACGAGCGCCGCTACACCGAGGGCGACCTCACCGACGCCTGGTACGCGCTGGCGTGCACGAACGATCCCGAGGTCAACGCCGCCGTCTGCGCCGAGGCCGAACGCGCACGGGTGTTCTGCGTCCGCGCCGACGACGGAGACCTCGGCAGCGCGGTCACGCCGGCCTCGGGCAGGCACGGCGGGCTGCTGGTCGGCGTCCTCTCCGGCGGCGAGCCGCTGCGGTCGGCCACCGTCCGGGACAGCATCCTCGACGGCCTTCGGGCCGGCACCGTCGCCGATGGCCGCGTACCGGACGCCCATGACGACCTCCCGGGCGTCGCCCTCGTGGGCGGTGGCCCCGGGGACCCGGAACTGATCACCGTCCGCGGCCGCCGCCTCCTCGCCAGGGCCGACGTCGTCGTCGCCGACCGGCTGGCCCCGCGCGAACTGCTCGACGAGCTCTCGCCTCACGTCGAGATCGTCGATGCCGCGAAGATCCCGTACGGCCGCGCCGCCAGCCAGGAAGTGATCAACTCCACCCTGATCGACCGGGCCAAGGCGGGCAAGTTCGTCGTGCGGCTCAAGGGCGGCGACCCGTACCTGTTCGGCCGCGGCTTCGAAGAAGTCCTCGCCTGCGCCGAAGCGGGCATTCCGGTGACGATGGTCCCCGGCATCACGAGCGCGTTCTCCGTCCCCGCCGCGGCGGACGTCCCGGTGACCCATCGCGGCGTCGCCCACGAGGTCGTCGTGGTGTCCGGTCACGTCGCGCCGGACGACGAGAAGTCGCTGGTGGACTGGGATCTGCTGGCGAAGATGCGCGGCACGATCGTGCTGATGATGGGCGTCGAGCGGCTGCCGCTGTTCGTCAAGGCGCTCTCGGCGGGGCGGCCGGGCGACACGCCGGTGGCGATCGTCGAGGACGGCACCATGCGCACGCAGCGGGCTCTCCGCTCCACTTTGGACAAGGTGGTCGAGGACGCGGCCGCGGCCGGGGTGCGGCCTCCCGCGGTGATCGTTTTCGGTCCGGTGGCGGGGCTGGCTCAGCCGGTGTAGCCGCCGTTGGAGACGTACAACCAGTCGGTTCCGCCCTCACCGGGAGTCCAGGTGCTCCGCCCGGACACGGGCGATCACGAGGTCGTCCGGCCGGTGGACGCGGGCCCAGTCCGCCGCCGCCCGGTCCTCGACTCCTCCACACCCGTGTCCCGGGTCGGGGCCGGATCAGCGGTCATGGCAGCGCGCGGAGAAGCCGGCGATGGCCTCGGTCAGGCGGCTCGGGTCGAAGCGCAACTCCACCGGGCTGCGGGCCTGCACGAACTCGGCCGCCGGCATGTCCGCGGCCAGCGTGTCCGCGTCGCCGAAGGGGTGGATCGGGTCGCGCTCGTGCCCGATGACCAGCGCCGGGGTCTCGATCTTCCGCCGGATCGACTTGGGCGGAGCGATGCGGCCGAAGAGCACACCGTGCAGGAGCGCGGCCATCGGCGCGGGCTGCTGGGAAAGCGTGTCGGTGACGACGTCGACCCATTGGTTGCCCTGTGGCACGAGTTTCGCCGCGAGCGCCACCCCTTGCACGGTCACCGGCAGGAACCGGGCGGCCATGAGCAGCGGCGCGAACGTGATCAGCCCGGCGACGATCGCGTTGTCCAGCACGGGCATCTCGACGACCAGGCCCAGCGCGCGTTCCGGCGCGGCGACGCCCACTTCGAGCGCGACGTTGGCGCCCAGGGACGTTCCGCCGATGACGGCGGTGTCGATCTCCAGGTGGTCCAGCAGCGCGACGGTCTGTTCCGCGAACGCGGGCATCGAGTACAGCCACGAGTCGGTGGGCCGGTCCGAGTCGCCGTGGCCGAGCAGGTCGAGGGTCACCGCCCGGAAGCCGGCCCGGGCCAGCCTGCGGGCGAGCGGGGCGTGCATCCGCCTCGTCAGCATGATGCCGTGGGTGAGGACAACGACCCGGTCGCCGGAGCCGAACTCGGTGTAGGCGAGCCGGTGACCCTCATGGGTGAAGGATCCCGACAGCTCGATCGGCCGGGAGGATCGTTCCCGTCGTCGTCCGCGGGGCGGCGCGGGCACGTCGGCGACCGCGGTGGCGCTACTGGCCGGGCTCATATCCCACCGTCCTTACGTCTCTCGTCGGTACTCACCGGTAGCACTCGCTGGTACCAGGAAAGCATCTCCGGGGCGGCCGGGCACGGTGGCCGTTGGCAGCCTGTCAATCACATGAGTCAAGATGACCTCATGACCGCTACAGCTGACAGTCTTCCCGATCTCGTTTCGCTCAAGGTGGAGATCGACGGGCACGTTGCCGAAGTGACGCTGCTCGGTCCGTCCAAGGGCAACGCGATGGGCCCCGATTTCTGGCGTGAGCTGCCGATCGTCTTCCGTGCGCTCGACGCGGACTCCCGCGTCAGGGCGGTCGTGCTGACCGGGAGCGGCAAGCACTTCTCCTATGGGCTCGACCTGCCCGCGATGATGCCCAGCTGGGGCGAAATGCTCGGCGGTGACGCGCTCGCGGGCCCGCGGACGAAGTTCCTCGACGAGGTCCGGGCCCTTCAGGCGAGCGTGTCTTCGGTCGCGGAATGCCGCAAACCGGTCATCGCGGCCATTTCCGGCTGGTGCATCGGCGGTGGCGTCGACGTGATCGCGGCCGCGGACATCCGCCTGGCGAGCGCCGACGCGAAGTTCAGCGTGCGCGAGGTCAAGGTCGCGATCGTGGCCGACCTCGGCAGCCTGCAGCGGCTCGCGCCGATCATCGGCGAGGGGCACCTGCGCGAACTGGCCTACACCGGCAAGGACGTCGACGCCGCTCGCGCGGAGAAGATCGGCCTGGTCAACGACGTTTACGCGGATCAGGACACCCTGCTGGCCGAGGCGCGCAAGCTGGCGCGGGAGATCGCCACGAACCCGCCGCTGGTCGTGCAGGGCACCAAGAACGTCCTCTCGGCGAACACCGAACGTCAGGTCGCGGAAGGCCTGCGCTACGTCTCGGCCTGGAACGCGGCGTTCCTGCCCAGCAAGGACCTGGGCGAAGCCGTGCAGGCCTTCCTCGAGCGCCGCGCGCCCGAGTTCAAGGGGGAATAGGGGGTTCAAACAGGGTAGAAAGAACCGGCGGCCCAACCGGCGGACCAGGAGGACGATCGTGAGCGCTTCGGAGGCATACCGCACGTTCCGCGAGGCACGGGACTATCTGCAAGCCCATCGCGAGGACTACGAAACCGCCTATCGGGACTTCACCTGGCCCCGGCCCGCGGAGTTCAACTGGGCGCTGGACTGGTTCGACGTCGTCGCGGCCGATCCGGCCAACCAGGACCGGTACGCGCTGTGGATCGTCGAAGAGGACGGTATCGAGAACCGCTGGACCTATCCGGAGATGGCGCGGCGGTCCGACCAGGTCGCGAACTGGCTGCGCTCGCTCGGCGTGGCCAGGGGCGACCGGCTGATCCTGATGCTGGGCAACCAGGGCGAGCTGTGGCAGACGATCCTCGCCGCGATCAAACTGGGCGCCGTCATCATCCCGGCCTCGACCCTGCTCGGCCCGGCGGACCTCACCGACCGGGTCGAGCGGGGCGCGGCGAAACACGTGGTGATCCGTTCCGTCGACGCGCACAAGTTCGAGAACGTCGACGGCGACTACACCCGCATCGCCGTGGGGGAACCGGTCGAGGGCTGGCGGTCCTTCGTGGACGCCTACGCGGAAGCGGACACTTTCACGCCAGACGGCCCGACGGCGGCGGACGACCCGCTCCTGCTGTACTTCACCTCGGGGACCACCGCGAAGCCGAAACTGGTGCAGCACACGCAGGTCTCGTACCCGGTCGGCCATCTGTCCACAATGTACTGGATCGGTCTCGAGCCGGGCGACGTCCACCTCAACATCTCGTCGCCGGGCTGGGCGAAACACGCGTGGAGCAACGTTTTCGCGCCGTGGAATGCCGAGGCGACGGTATTCCTTTACAACTACGCGCGTTTCGACGCGGTTTCCCTGATGGCGCAGATGGAACGATGCGGCATCACCAGTTTCTGTGCCCCGCCGACGGTGTGGCGGATGCTCATCCAAGCGGATCTGACCGTGCTGAAGAAGCCGCCGCGCAAGGTGGTCGGCGCGGGCGAACCGCTCAATCCCGAAGTGATCGACCAGGTCGAAAAGGCTTGGGGCGTCACGATTCGCGACGGTTTCGGGCAGACGGAGAGCAGCGTCCAGATCGCCAACACTCCTGGACAGGACGTCGTGCCCGGGTCGATGGGCCGCCCGCTGCCCGGATTCACCGTGGCGCTCGTGGACCCCGTCACCGGCGAATGTGCGCAGGAGGGCGAAATCTGCCTCGACCTCGACAAGCGGCCGGTCGGGCTGATGGCCGGGTACGCGGACGACGAGGAGCGCTCCGCCGCGGCCTTCGCGAACGGCTACTACCACACCGGGGACGTCGGTTCGATCGACGAACGCGGCTACATCACCTACGTGGGCCGCACGGACGACGTCTTCAAGGCGTCGGACTACCGGATCTCGCCGTTCGAACTGGAAAGTGTCCTGCTGGAACACGAAGCGGTCGCCGAAGCGGCCGTCGTCCCCGCGCCCGACCCGATCCGGCTCGCGGTGCCGAAGGCGTACGTCGTCCTCGCGAACGGGCACGAGCCGACGGCCGGCACCGCGGTGTCCATCCTGGCCTTCTGCCGGGAACATTTGGCCCCGTACAAGCGAATCCGGCGGCTGGAGTTCGCCGAACTGCCGAAGACGATCTCCGGCAAGATCCGGCGCGTCGAACTGCGCGGACGCGAGAACGAGGCCGATGGGCGGCCGGCGGGGGAGTTCCGCGAGGAGGACTTCCCGCAGCTGAAAGGCTGACGGCCCGGTCTCGAACTCCGAACTCGCGTGCTCGGAGCCGGAACTCGCGTGCTTGAACACGGAACTCGCCCAGTCGGTGTGTTCCGCCTCCAAGCACGCGAGTCACGTCTCCAAGCACGCGAGTTCCGGGTTGGGCGTGTGGGTCGAACGACCCACAGCGCGGTACCCGGAACCGCGTTAGCATCCTGGGCAGTGAATCGTTGACAACCCGTGGGGGTCACGGGTCTCACCTTCCCTGCCTTGAAAGGTGTTCTGTCATGCGCATTCGTTTCCTCCTGCCGATGCTCGCCCTGGTGGCCGGGCTCGGTACCGCGGTGGCCGCCCCGGCCGCCGCCGATCCAGGCCCGGTGACGGCGGGCGAGGTGTTCGTCGCCGACGCCTGTTACTCCTGGGGACGCACGCTGTCCCAGGGCGCGTCCGGTGAGGACGTCCGGCAACTGCAGATCCGCGTCGCCGGTTACCCCGGCTACGGTGGTGTGCTCGCCATCGACGGCCAGTTCGGCGCGGGCACCAAGGCCGCGGTCACCCGCTTCCAGCAGGCGTACGGGCTGGGCGCGGACGGCATCGCCGGATCGGCCACGTTCGCGAAGATCTACGCGTTGCAGGACGACGACTGCACGCCGGTCAACTTCACCTACGCGGAGCTGAACCGGTGCAACTCCGACTGGTCGGGCGGCAACGTCTCACCCGCGACGGCGAGGGCCAACGCGCTGGTCTCGATGTGGAAGCTGCAGGCGATGCGGCACGCCATGGGCGACCGGCCGATCGACGTAAACGGCGGCTTCCGCAGCGTCGCCTGCAACAACGCGGTCGGCGGAGCGACCAACAGCAGGCATCTCTACGGGGACGCCGTCGACCTCGGGGCGGGCTCGCAGGGCTTCTGCGGTCTGGCGCAGCAGGCCCGTAACCACGGGTTCAGTGAGATCCTCGGGCCGGGCTACCCCGGCCACAACGATCACACGCACGTGGCGCACCGGGACACCCGGTTCTGGTCGGCTTCCTCCTGCGGGATCTGACCTCGTCACTCCCAGCGCCACAACGACGGCGGCCGTCCTCCCTTGGGGAGGGCGGCCGCGTGTTCGGTGGTGCGCCGCAATCCGGGGACCCGCTCCATGGTCCGGCCGAGGTTGGCCGGATAGGGGCGGTCCCCGGTCAGCGCTTCGGTGGCGTCCAGTGCCTGCGCCGTCGTGAAGATCGGCCCCAGCAGCCCGGCGGTGAAGGCGACGTCCCGCCACAGCCGTTCGGCCAGCAGCGGACGGCAGTCCGCCACGATCCGGTCGTGGTCGAACGCCAGCGGCGGGACCGCGTCCAGCGGAGCCCACACCACGTTCCCCGGCTCGTCGAGCGCGGGATTCACGGTGGCCCACAAGGCGATGGAGAGGGTGGGACCGCGGGGATCACGGTTCGGCTCGTCGAAAGTGGCGAGCTGTCCCGTCGCCGAGAGCGCGTCGGGCGGCAGGCCGAGTTTGCCGACCACCGCCCGGAGGGCCGCCTCCCGCAGCCGTTCCCCGAGCCCGAGCAGCACCCCGGGCAGGGCGAGTTCTCCCTGGAAAGGCTCGGCCGCCCGCGGCGCGATTCCCAGCAGCACGTTCCGGGTGCCGGGGGCGAACCGCACCACGAGCACGTCAACGGACACCGGCGTCGACTCGATCACGCGTTGATTGTCGACCTTGCCTCCGCGACCCGGTAACCGGCCCTGTCCGGGCCGTACCCGGCGACGGCCACCGGCA
This sequence comes from Amycolatopsis decaplanina DSM 44594, assembly GCF_000342005.1. GTDB lineage: Bacteria > Actinomycetota > Actinomycetes > Mycobacteriales > Pseudonocardiaceae > Amycolatopsis > Amycolatopsis decaplanina. The sequence goes on along the minus strand of NZ_AOHO01000064.1, from coordinate 49,345 downwards.
GCCGCGCGCCGAACCACGCCAGTGGATCCGGCAGGTCGACGGCGGGGGAACCGTCCCCGGGTACGACCCGCAGACCTGTCGCGTCGAGATGGGTCACCGCGAGCGCGTCCACGCCGTCGCAGGCCGCGATCGCGTAATCCAGCAGGGCCGCGTCGAGATGGCCCGCCCGCCACGCGCCCTGGAACTCGCCGGTTTCGTTGTGCGCCTCCGGAAAGCGGGCGAGCACGGAGGCGGATTCGGTCGGAAGTGGCCCCGCGCCGTGCCGGGTGAGGTACGTCCGCGTGACACCCACGACGGCGTGCGGGCGCCCGCCCAGCAGCGCGCGGGCGTTGTGCGGCGTGGTGGTGGACCAGGTCGTATGCGGGTGGAATCCGTGGTGCTGGTCGAGGAGAACCCCCTGCGCTCCCTCGAACACCAGTCGCCCGGAATCCGCCAGCCGTCCCGTTTCGCCCCCGTCGGTGATCCGCACCGCGCCCGCGAAATCGCGGTACAGCGCCACCAGTTCGTCCACACTGTGCGATGGCGTGGCGAGCGGGGCGTAGAACCTCGCGAGCGCGTCCAGCTTGCGCCGCAACGCCGACGGCCGGGCGCAGTCGGCGACCGTGGGCGCTTCCCCCGGGGTCCCGATCACTTCCTGGCTTTCCACCACGTCACCCGGCACGGCCCCGGTCAGCAGCGAGTACCAGACGGTCTCGCCGATGCCCTTCCCGCACGAGCCGTGCCGGTTCGCGCCCCGGGCCTCCTCCCTGGCCCGGTTCGCGTGGATGTGGAACGGGGTCGTGAGCAGGGCCCGGCCGTCCACGCTCAGCAGCGAGAGCGGATTCCGGACGCCGGCCGCTTCGAGCCGTCGCGCTTCCGCGGCCAGCGCGAACGGCTCCACCAGCACGAACCGCGACAGATGGGTGGGCACGCCGGCGAACGTGCCCGCCCCGAACTGACTGAAGGTGTGGTGCCGTCCGTCCACGACGACGTTGTGCGCGGCCTGCGCACCCCCGTTGAAGCGGACCACGGCGGTGGTGGGCCGGGCGGCGGAGAGCGCGTCGACCACGGCGCCCTTGCCTTCGTCACCGAAGCCGAGCCCGACCACCACCACGTGTCCGTCCAGGAGACTCATCGCAGCACCACATCGCTCGGTCCGTCCGGTTCCGGCACCGCCGAGGTGGTGACGACCGACCTGGTGCCCAGCTTGGCCAGCGCCTTGCCGACCGCCGCGCTCTCGGCGACCGAGCCGACGTCCGCGAGATCGGCGAGTGCCCGGTCGACGTCCACGACCCGTTCCTCCAGCCCGATGGTGGCCGCGATCAGTTCGCACACCGCGCCGGGATCGTCGAGCTTGAGGAAGTTCTGCCCGAGCAGACCGCTCCAGTGCTCGCCGATCTCCAGATCGTTGTAGTACGACGACTGGTTCGGCAGCACGAAGTAAACGTGCCACTTGCGGGCCAGCTCCCGGTACACCGAGGCCGGGTCGATGTCCTCCCGCACGTCGTCCCCGATCACGCGGCGGATGTGGCGAGCCTCCAGCGCGGGCTTGTTCAGCTCGTCTCCGATGATGAACAGATAGCCCTTGCGGCCGCGGTTCTGCCATGCGTCGGTGACGACGTGCCGGGCCATGAAGTAGGCGGCCAGTTCGTAGGACTCGCTCTTCTGCCCGCCGCCACCGCCTTCGAGGAAGATCGTGCGCAGCTGCTCGTCCATCCGGTTGTCCGATTCGAACTGCCCGATCTGCAACGGGACCCGGTCGCTGTCGGCGTCGCCGATCGCGCCGAACAGGACCTGCGGGTCGGCCAGGTAACCCCGGCGCTTCAGCAGGCCGTGCAGTTTCCCGAGCTTTCCCTGCATGACCCGCGGCACCCGGCGCATCGAGCCGGTGACGTCGAACAGCACCGCGATCGGCGTCGAATCGGTGTGGTCGGCCGAATCCCGGCATTCCCGCACGGCGTTCAGCGGATCGAGCGCGGGCGCGACCTTCCAGTCTCTCGCGGGCTTGGAGCGGAGATCGGCGGTGTAGCCGAAATCGTCCTCGCCCTTTGCCGCGCGGAAGGTCTTCGCGGCGGCGTAGGCGTTGTCGTCCCAGTGTCCGTGTCCCATGGTCAGGCTCCTGTCTCGGGGATGGTGAAGGGGCGGAAGGTGCGGGGGCCGTACAGGTCGTCGAGCAGTGCGTCGTACTCGTCGAGCAGGCCGGCGGCCTCGGGTCGCTGTGCCGGGATCTCCTGGGTGCACCACTTGGCGAACTCGCGTTGGCGGGTTTCGCCTGGTGCCAGCAGTTCCAGCATCATGCTGTGGAGCATGTGGACGTCGGTGGCCGCGGTGACCGGTAGTCCTTTGTGGACTTCCGGCGGGTATCGGATGGAGTTGTCCGCCGCCAAGGGGAGCGCACCGTCTTCGACGGCGAAGGACCAGCCGGCCAGGACGATGCCGTGCTGTCCGGGGTGGACGAGCACGTTGTCCGCGGTGAGATGGCCGTGGACGACACCCGCGTGGTGCGCGCCCGCCACGGCACGCAGCAGGCGACGGTGCATCCAGGCGTAGTCGCGGCCGTCGAGGCCGCGGGGGAAGGCCTTCCCGATGTCGGCGAGGGTGACGAAGCCGTCGATGAGCGGATCGAGGACGCTGAACGCGCGGTCGCCCCGTGCCACCGGACCCGAGGTGTCGAGCAGCCGCGGGTAGTAGGGGCGCAGCCACCGATGCCGTTCGGTGAAGCCGTCGAGCATGCGCAACGCCGCCCACTCGGCGTGGATCAGCGGGTTGAGCGCCGGATCGCGGACGAGTTTGACCAGGTGCGGGCCGGTGGTCCGGTAGGTCGTCGCGACACTGCCCACCGCGTGCGGCGCGGTGAGGGTGTACGCCGACGTCGCCGTCGTCACCGTCTGGCGCCGGGCGCGCTTCCAGTCATCGTGGAGGCGGTTGAGAGTGGCGGCGGCGCGGTGGGCCCGCGCGTCGCCGGGGTTGCGGTCGGGGTGGAGCATCGCCGCCAGTTCGCGGTAGCGGTGGCGGGCGAACAGAGTGGCCGCGTCAACCGTGTTCTCGATCATCGTCACGGCTTCGTCCCTGGTGAGCATAGTTTGAGTCTATACGACTCTTACCTCGGACGGCAAGTGGGTTCGGGGCTGGTCGGCGCGTGAAGGGTCCCTGTACGTGATGGCCCCCTTCATTGCGCCTAGTGCAATGAAGGGGGCCATCACGTATTTCATTCAGGCGACCTGAGTGGCACAGCCTTGATCAACGGAGGATGGGGGACGTTGAGTGTCCCGGATCTTCCGTTGATCATGGTCCGGGACGGGGGTCACCTCGCGTCGATGCCCGCTGGGATCGTCGCCCTCGCGCAGGTCAGCAGCAAATAGCCCGATACCGTGACGTTCTATTGAGGGTAGGGCAAATGTGGCGTGGTGGGGTTGGCGGCGGGAGCGGTTCGCCACAGCGACCTGGCGCATTCTCGACTATCCCTAACAGACACTGACCTCGATCAAGTGCCCGAACTGCGCATATGGGCATCAATCGGATATTTTGCCGCCAAGGAGTGTCCCCTGTGGACACTCGGTGCACGGCCGATCCCCTCGGTCAGTCCAGAACAGCGCGGCGAAGGACTCTCTGTCCACTGTGAAGCCGGCGAAGAAGGCCTTCGCAACAGGAAACTCGGTCACGACACGTTTGCCTTATTCTTCGATAACCGTCCTTACCGCTCACGAGTCTGAAGCCTCAGGAACGGGTCGCTTCGATCTGGCGCTCGTCTTCGGTCGAGCAGCTCGTCACCGGATCGTTCGGCCCGCTCCCGCAGGTCCAGGCCCCGACCACCACCGGGCCGGGTCCTTGCGGTGACTTCGCTTCGGCGGGCGTCAGCTTGGAGAAGTAGTCCGTGAGCACCTGTGTCGCTTCGGCGCAGTCGGTCTTTCCGTGGACGACGACCTTGTTCTTCGCACCCTGGAACCCGGTGACCTCCCCGCAGGGCGAACCGGCGAGGGCCTGGTCGGCCGAGGGAGCCGAGGCGGGGGAGGACGATGGCGCGGCCGCCGGGGCGGGATCGGCGCCGCAGCCGCTCAGCAGGACGACGGCGAACGCGGCGGGAAGTACGGCGAGGCTCTTCATGGGCCCTTCTTCTCGGGGATGTTCATTCGACGGGGACGACGGCGGCGAACACGTTCTGTTCGCCCTTGCTGCAACTGGTGCCGCCTTGCGCGGCGGGAGCGCCGGAGACGCACAGCCATCCGTCCACGGTCTCGCTGACCGGCTCGTCCGAGCCCGCGGACTGGCGTCCGGCGATCCTCTTGTGGAACGAACCGACGATCCCGGTCGCGTCCGCACAGGAGACCCCGGGCCCGTTGAGCACCTGCAGGGTCAGCCCGCTCGCCGCGGTCACCGTGCCACAGGAACCCTGTACCGGTTCAGCGGGTTTCGGTTCGGGGGCGGAGGCCTGGGCGGTGGACGGACTCGGCGCGGTTTGCGAGGGGATCGGCGGTATCGACGCGCTGGACACGCTCGAGGGGAGCGCGGGGGGCGACACCGACATCGAGGTGACAGGCGGTGGCGGATCTTCGCCCGAACAGGCGGCGAGCGTTCCGGCGACGGCGCAGGCCGCGAACAGGCGCCACCACGTTCCCGTGGTCGTCGAGACGGGCAAGGCGATCCTTTCGTCGGCCGGTCGTGGCCGGCCCATTCTGGCCCGGCCGGGCCCGATGTCGTGGCATTGAGCCACGTTCGATTCGCGGGAGGCTATCGCGCCCACGCCGCCGCGGTACGCGAGGACCGCCCAACCACTGTCCATTGTGGACAACTAACATGCCGTTCACAGCTCGACAACACCCTGCTGTCGTTGCGAACCGATCGGACGAATCCGGTGTGGAGCCGTTAACACGCGGCCCCGTTCTGCCGAAAACAAAGGTAACGCCCCGGCGTGTCCCAGTCCCCGTCACCGAAACCGTGAGAGCGATGAAGACCGACGAACAGACCGATCCCGCGTCACCCCAGGCCACCGCACCGGCGAGCACGGAGCTGCCACCGACGGCACCGTGCACCGTCGTCTGGTGTGGCGGCCGCCCGTACGTCTTGGAGAGCTCCGCCGGCCATCATCGCTGGATGGGCACCGACCACCGGGGCAGGCCCGTGGCGCTGACCAGCGCGGACCTGCAACGCCGAGGCTGGACGCACACCCGGGCCAGCTGACGCGGGAGGACCTGCCGCCGCTGGCTAGGCTGAGCGGGTGAGTACGCCCCCCGAACCGAGCGTGACCAGCGAAGAGCCTTCCCTGCTGCGGCAGGCCCTGAACGTTCCCAACATGCTTTCGATCCTCCGGCTCGCCGGAGTGCCGGTCTTCCTGTGGCTGCTTCTCGGCCCGAAAGAGGACGGCTGGGCGCTCGCGCTGCTCGTGTTCAGCGCGCTCACCGACTGGCTCGACGGCAAACTCGCCCGCTGGCTCAACCAGATGTCGCGGCTCGGCCGGCTGCTCGATCCCGCCGCCGACCGGCTCTACATCCTCGCGACGCTCATCGCCTTCCTGATCCGCGACATCATCCCGTGGTGGCTGGTGGTCCCGCTGGTCGTCCGTGAGGCCGTGCTGGGCGTCTGCGTGCTGCTGCTGCGGCGCCGGGGCTTCGCTCCGCCGGAGGTCACCTACATCGGCAAGGGCGCCACCTTCGTGCTGATGTACGCCTTCCCGTTCCTGCTGCTCACCCAGGGTGGTTCCGACATCGCCGCGATCGCCCGGCCGATCGGATACGCCTTCACGGCGTGGGGTGCGGTCCTGTACGTCTATTCGGGCGTGCTGTACATCGTCCAGACGGCACGGGCGCTGCGATCGGCCGATCCCGTCGAGTTGCGGGAGGCGCCGGGCGCGTGACCCGGCGGGATGCGAAACTGCGCGCGTCGGTTTCGTGCGAGGGGCATCAGAAAGGGGAGCGGCGTTGTCCACTCCAGAAGAACTGCGATACACCGAGGAACACGAGTGGGTCTCCGTGCGCGACGGAGGGCTCGTGCGCGTGGGCATCACGGAGTACGCGCAGGACCAGCTCGGTGACGTGGTGTTCGTCGAACTGCCCGAGGTCGGCAAACAGCTCGGTTCGGGCGACGCGTTCGGCGAGGTCGAGTCGACCAAGAGCGTCTCGGAGCTCTTCGCCCCGCTCGACGGTGAGGTGGTCGCGGTCAACGACGCGGTGACCGAGTCGCCCGAGCTGATCAACAGCGACCCCTACGGCGAGGGCTGGCTGATCGAACTCCGCCTCGACGACGTGAGTTCGGTGGACTCCCTGCTGGAGGCCGAGGCGTACCAGGCTCTGATCAAGGAATAGTCGCAGGCCGTGGCCCTTCGGGAAGAGTAGGGGGAGCCGCGGGCCGGAGATTCGATCAGGCACGGTACGTTTGTCCTCCACACGTTCTTGAGTAGTGGCAACACACATGCGTTAGGAGAGCTCAGGTGAGCACGAACGACGGGCCCGGCGTTCCCCCGGAGCAGTCTCCGGAGCGGACTTCTGTCTTCCGGGCCGACTTCCTGGCCGACGTCGAAGGCACTGAGGCTCCTCCGGCTGCCGAGACCCCCGTCCAGGGCGTGGACGCGCTGCCCGCGGGTTCCGCGCTGCTGGTCGTCAAGCGGGGCCCGAACGCGGGTTCGCGCTTCCTGCTGGACCGCGACACCACCAGCGCGGGACGGCACCCGGACAGCGACATCTTCCTCGACGACGTCACGGTCTCGCGGCGGCACGCCGAGTTCCGCCGTGAGGGCGGCGAGTTCGTCGTCATCGACGTCGGCAGCCTCAACGGCACCTACGTCAACCGCGAGCCGGTCGACCAGGCCGTCCTCGCCGGTGGCGACGAGGTGCAGATCGGCAAGTTCCGCCTGGTCTTCCTGACCGGCCCGGGTCACGGGGGCCAGGGGGCACGGTGACGGCGGCCGGGCGGCCTGATCGGGATGCGTCGCAGCGCGATGGGTTGAGCATCGGGGCCGTGCTGGCACAACTGCGCGGCGACTTCCCCGATGTCACCATCTCCAAAATCCGGTTCCTCGAGGCGGAGGGTCTGGTCCAGCCGGGCCGGACCCCGTCGGGGTACCGGCAGTTCGCTCCGGCGGACGTGGAGCGGTTGCGGTTCGTCCTGTCCGCCCAGCGGGATCACTATCTCCCGCTGAAGGTCATCAAGGAACAGCTGGACGCGGCGGATCAGGGCGCCGCGCCCGCCGCGGCGATGCCGAGGCTGCCTCGCAAACTCGTGTCACTCGACGCCCCCGGGGAAAACGGCGGACTGCCGTCCCCCGGGGACTTCGAGACCGATCGCGAGATCAGGCTGACCGAGGAAGAGCTGCTCCGTCAGGCAAGCATCGACGCCGCCACCCTGGCTGAGCTGCGGCAATACGGTCTAGTGCGCCCAGGAGCGGCGGGGTTCTTCGATCCCGACGCGGTCCTCGTGGCGAAGACCGTGAAAGCGATGACCGAATTCGGTATAGAGCCGAGACATCTGCGTGCCTTCCGGGCCGCGGCCGACCGTGAGGTCGGTCTGCTGGAGCAGATCGTGACCCCGGTGTATCGGCATCGTGACGAGGACGCCCAGGCGAGGGGCGACGAAGTCGTCCGTGAGCTCGCCGCCTTGACCGTGGCGTTGCACACGCTCTTGGTGAAGGCCGGAATACGGGCTGTCACGGGCGGTTGAACGGCATCGGGGAACCGCGAGCCGTTGCGAGGCCACTTGTCAATGACTGAATGTTCGGCACCCTATGCCGTACCGTGAGAGTTGGGTTTGCCACGGGCGAACCGAGAATGTCGGAGACAGCGAGCACAGCGCTCGGAAGACGGGTAGCGTCGGGACTGCCGGCGCTTGGTCGTCGAGACAAGCGTTGCAGCCCGTGCGCACGAGAGGGAGGCGAAGCCCGATGAGCGAGATGCGCGTCGTCGGCGTGCGGGTGGAGCTACCCGCGAATCAGCCGATCTTGTTGCTACGGGAAACCGAAGGCGAGCGTTACCTGCCGATCTGGATCGGCTCGGTCGAGGCCACCGCCATCGCCTTGGAGCAGCAGGGAGTCCGCCCGGCCCGTCCGCTCACCCATGACCTGCTCAAGGAGGTCATCGGCGCGTTGGGCCGTGAACTGGAGCAGGTCGTCATCACCGATCTGAAGGAAGGCACGTTCTTCGCGGAACTGGTCTTCGACGGGGACATCCGGGTTTCGGCGCGACCGAGCGATTCGGTGGCGCTGGCGCTGCGGGTGGGGGTCCCGATCCACGCCGTGGACGCGGTGCTGGAGGAAGCGGGCCTCATCATCCCCGACGAGCAGGAGGACGAGGTCGAGAAGTTCCGCGAGTTCCTCGACTCCGTTTCGCCAGAGGATTTTCGGGGTGCGGATACGTGATCGGTCTCGTGAGTGGCAAGGACGGTTCTAACCGTCCTCACCACTCACGAGTCAGGCCGCGGTCGCCTTGAGGAACAGGTCCGCCAGTTCCCGCCCGTACCGCTCCAGGTTCAGCTTCGGATCCGCCGCGAACTTCGCCGCGACGCCGTCGATGGCCTGCGCGATCGACAGCGCCATCACGTCCGGCGCGAAGTCGCCGAAAGCGCCTTCCTGCTGACCCTGGCGCAGCTGCCGTTCGAGCCGTCCCGTCCGGAACTCTTCGACGATCGGCGCCGACATGAACCAGCCCTCGGCGTCCGATCCGCTCGAAGCCATCTCGACCATGACCCGCACCAGTTCCGGGTACGAACCGAGGAACGCGATCTCCGCCTCGATGTAACCGCGCAGCAGCCCTGCCCGGTCGGTCGTGCCCTGGATCCGCTCCTCTAGGAACTTGTCCTTCATTCCCGTCGCGGTGGTGACCACGGCCTGCATCAGGCCGGCCTTGTTGGTGAAGTGGTACGAGATGATCCGGGTGCTGGACAACCCGGCCCGCTCCTTGATCTTCGCGAACGACGTCTTGTGGTAGCCGAGATCCGAGATCGTCGCGATCGTGGCTCCGACGATCTGGGCCCGCCGGGCCGCCTCGGTGACCGACAGCCCCAGCTCCGCCTGGACCTCTTGCATGGCACTTCGGGTGGAGGGATTTACTTGCATGAGTAAAAATTAACACGACTGAGTAAAAGTGGCAAGTGTGCGGCCGAACGGGGGACCGTCCTCGACAAGCCTCAAGAAGAGCTTGAGGCCGACCGCGCGTCGCGTTGACCGCTTTGCCGGACGCGCTTACCGTCAATGAAGGTGAATCGCCAAGGTGTGATTCGGATGTCTGGGGCATTCGTCTTGACGGTTGACTCCGGTGCGGACTCACGTGGGTCCGCGCGGCTTTGTTCGCCGGCCACCAGGTCGGGCGAGGGGAGGCATGGCGTGGTCGAGGCTGGTAGCCCTCAAGAGCCGCTCGTTCCGGTCGCTGACGGCGAGCAGGGCGAGCTGTTCCCCGACTCTTCCCTTCCGGACGAACTCGTCGGCTACCGCGGTCCCGCCGCCTGCCAGATCGCCGGGATCACCTACCGGCAGCTCGACTACTGGGCCCGCACGAAGCTGGTCGCGCCGAGCATCCGTACCGCGCACGGCTCCGGTTCGCAGCGGCTCTACTCGTTCAAGGACATCCTCGTCCTGAAGGTCGTCAAGCGCCTGCTGGACACCGGTGTCTCCCTGCAGAACATCCGTGTCGCCGTCGACCACCTGCGGCTGCGCGGGGTCCGAGACCTCGCCAAGGTCACCCTGTTCTCCGACGGCACCACCGTTTACGAGTGCACCTCGCCCGAAGAGATCGTCGATTTACTCCAGGGCGGGCAGGGTGTCTTCGGGATCGCGGTCAGCGGCGCGATGCAGGAGATCAGCGGCACCATCCACGAGTTCCCGGCGGAGCGGGCCGACGGCGGCGTGATCGAAACGGTCACGCCGGACGAGCTCACTCAGCGACGTAACGCACGTCGCACCGGCTGATCATGAAGCCGCGCGGGCGGCAGGGTAGGCTCGCTTCCGCGGTCGACGAATCCGCGCGGGAGAGACCGAGTCGATAACCGTTGAGCTCGGCGCCGAAGGAGCAAGTCCTCCCCGGAACCTCTCAGGCACCCTGGACCGCGCGGAAGAGACGCCTCTGGAAAGTGGTTCGCCAGGTCACAGCCTGGCGGCCCCGCCGACGGTGCAAGCCCGGCTCAACACTCGGGTGAAACTCTCAGGCGCCCCCACGGGGGTACGGACAGAGTGGGGAGGGCCAGGACAATCCGTCCCGGCCCCACCCCCGCGTCTTGGGAGGTCCCCGATGGAGCCCGTTTCACTGGCCGCTCTCGAATCCGGAACCCCCTTCGCGGACCGGCACATCGGTCCCGGTGCCGAAGAGCTCGCACGGATCCTCGACGTCATCGGCGTCGCCTCCCTCGACGAGCTCGCCGAGCGGGCCGTCCCCGCGTCGCTGCGGGAGTCCGCGACACCCCCGGACCTGCCGCCGCCCGCCACCGAGACCGGCGCGCTCGCCGAACTCCGCGCACTGGCCGCGCGCAACCGGCCGATGGTCCAGATGATCGGCCTCGGCTACCACGACACGGTGACCCCGCCGGTGATCCGCCGCAACGTGCTGGAGAGCCCGGCCTGGTACACCGCGTACACGCCGTATCAGCCGGAGATCTCGCAGGGCCGCCTCGAAGCGCTGCTCAACTTCCAGACCATGGTCGCCGACCTGACCGGCCTGCCGATCGCCAACGCGTCCATGCTGGACGAGGCGACCGCGGCGGCGGAGGCGATGACGCTGGTCCGCCGGGCGGGCAAGGCGAAATCGCACCGGTTCGTGGTCGACGAAGACGTCCTCCCGCAGACGATCGAGGTCCTGCGCACCCGCGCCGAACCGCTCGGCATCGAGCTGGTGACCGCGGACCTGTCCCAGGGCATCACCGGGCTGGGGCTCGGCGGCGACTTCTTCGGAGTGCTGCTGTCGTATCCGGGTGCTTCGGGGGTCGTCCGCGAATGGGATCACACCATCGCCGAGGTCAAGGAGCTGGGCGCGGCCGTGGTGATGGCCGCGGATCCGCTGGCGCTGACCCTGCTGCGGTCGCCTGGTGAGCTCGGCGCCGACGTCGCGATCGGTTCGACGCAGCGGTTCGGCGTCCCGATGGGCTTCGGCGGGCCGCACGCCGCGTACCTCGCCGTCCGGCAGGGCCTCGAACGGCAGCTGCCCGGCCGGCTGGTCGGAGTGTCGAAGGACGCCGACGGCGCGCCCGCGTACCGGCTCGCGTTGCAGACCCGCGAACAGCACATCCGCCGCGAGAAGGCGACGAGCAACATCTGCACCGCGCAGGTGCTCCTGGCTGTCATCGCGTCGATGTACGCGGTCTACCACGGTCCGGAAGGCTTGCGCGCCATCGCGAACCGCGCGCACCGGATGGCCACCGTGCTCGCCGCGGGGCTCGCCGAAAGCGGTGTCGACGTCGTGCACTGCGAGTTCTTCGACACCGTGACGGTTTCCGTCCCCGGCCGTGCGGCGGGGATCGTCGGCACGGCCAGGGAACTCGGGGTCAACCTTCGGCTCGTGGACGCGGACCACGTCGCCGTGGCCTGCGACGAGACGACTACCCGTGAACACCTTTCCCTGGTGTGGAAGGCGTTCGGGGTCGCGGTGTCCGATGTGGACTCGCTCGACGCGGACACGGCCGACGGCTTCCCGCCGGATCTGCGCCGCACCAGCGACTACCTGACGCATCCGGTCTTCCACGCGCATCGCTCGGAGACGGCGTTGCTCCGGTACTTGAGGGCGTTGTCCGACAAGGATGTCGCGCTCGACCGGAGCATGATCCCGCTCGGCTCCTGCACGATGAAACTCAACGCCACGGCGGAGATGGAGCCGATCACCTGGCCCGAGTTCGCCGGTCTGCATCCGTTCGCGCCGGCCGAGGACGCGGCCGGTCTGCTCACCGTCGTGACGGATCTGGAGCGGTGGCTCGCCTCGATCACCGGCTATGACGCGGTTTCCCTGCAGCCGAACGCCGGAAGCCAGGGCGAGTTCGCCGGGCTACTGGCCATCCGCGCGTATCACCGTGAACGCGGGGACGCGGCTCGTGACGTCTGCCTGATTCCCTCCAGCGCCCACGGGACGAACGCGGCCAGCGCGGTCATGGCGGGGATGCGGGTGGTCGTCGTGAAATGCGACGACGAGGGCAATATCGACCTCGGCCACCTCAAGTCCACTGTGGACGACCACGCGGACGATCTCGCCGCGATCATGATCACCTACCCTTCGACGCACGGCGTTTACGAGGACACCGTCCGCGAGGTCTGCGCGCTGGTGCACGACGCGGGCGGTCAGGTGTACGTCGACGGCGCGAACCTGAACGCCCTGATCGGGGTGGCGCAGTACGGCAGGTTCGGCGCCGACGTCTCTCATCTCAACCTGCACAAGACCTTCTGTATCCCGCACGGCGGTGGCGGACCCGGCATCGGGCCGATCGGCGTCCGCGCGCATCTGGCGCCGTACCTGCCGAACCACCCGCTGCAGCCGGACGCGGGCCCGGCCACCGGTGTGGGCCCGATCAGCGCCGCGCCGTGGGGGAGCGCGTCGATCCTGCCGATCTCGTGGGCCTATGTCCGGATGATGGGTACGGAAGGCCTGAAGCGGGCGACGCTGACGGCGGTCGCGAACGCCAACTATGTCGCGAAGCGCCTCGCCGGGCACTACCCGGTGCTCTACTCCGGGCACGAGGGCCTGGTGGCGCACGAATGCATCCTCGACCTCCGCGCGCTCACCAAACGGACCGGCGTCACCGTCGACGACGTCGCCAAGCGGCTCGCCGACTACGGCCTCCACGCGCCGACGATGTCCTTCCCGGTCGCGGGCACGCTCATGGTCGAGCCCACCGAGAGCGAGGACCTCGGCGAACTCGACCGGTTCTGCGACGCGATGATCGCGATCCGCGGCGAGATCGAGAAGGTCGCCGCGGGGGAGTGGCCGGTGGCGGAAAGCCCGCTGCGGAACGCCCCGCACACCGCGCGCAGTCTCGCGGGTGAGTGGGATCGTCCGTACGGCAGGGAGATCGCGGTCTTCCCGGCCGGCTTCACCGCGTCGAAGATCTGGCCCCCGGTGCGGCGGATCGACGGGGCCGCGGGGGACCGCAACCTCGTCTGCTCCTGCCCGCCACCGGAGGCCTTCGCCTGATCGTCAGCCGGGCATCTTGTCGAGAAAGCCCAGCACCTGCTTGATCCGCCCGTCCTCGACGGTGATGACGTCGAAGCCGATCGCCAGTGGCTCCTCCGCGTCCTCCGGGCCGAGGTACCACTGGAACCGCGCGATGTCGTGGTGCGCGTCGGGTGCCGCGGGCAGGCTGAAGCTCAGACCCGCGAACTGGGCCTGCGCGCCGGCGATGAAACCGTCGACACCGTCGTGGCCGGTGACAGCGCCGAGCGGGTCGGTGTAGGTGGCGTCTTCGGTGAACACTTCGGTGATGAGCGCGCGGCGCTTGTCCGCGTCGGTCTCGTTCCACACGGCGATGTACTGCTCGGCGACGCGCTGGATGTCCGACATGGTGTCTCCTCGTTTTCTTGTGGGGCAACCGATGCCGCAACTCTGTCGGCCGAGGGTGGGTCTCGTCGATTACGCGGGAGGTAATGGCGGCCCGGTACTCGTGGCCGTAGGTTCGTGAACGTGACGACCACAGTGACCGCGAGCCGCGCGGGCCGCCCCGTCGGCGAACTCCTGCGGGAATGGCGCGACCGCCGCCGGATCAGCCAGCTGGACCTCGCCATTTCGGCGGACATCTCCACCCGGCACCTGAGCTTCGTCGAGACCGGCAGGTCCAAGCCCAGCCGCGAGATGGTGCTGCGGCTCGGCGAACACCTGGAGGTGCCCTTGCGGGAACGCAATCAGCTGCTTCTGGCCGCGGGGTACGCGCCCGCGTACGCCGAAAGCGGCCTCGGCGCCCCGGAACTGGCGGCCGTCCGCAAAGCGGTCCGTCAGCTGATGACCGGTCACGAGCCATACCCGGCCGCCGTCGCCGACCGCTGGTGGAACCTGGTCGACGCCAACCAGAGCATCTCGATCATGACCGACCTGGTCTCGCCCACGTTGATGGCGCCACCGGTCAATGTCCTGCGGGTGACGCTGCATCCGGAGGGGATGGCGCCGCACGTGCTGAACCTGGGGGAGTGGCGCGCTCATCTGCTCGGCAGGCTGCGGCGTCAGGTGACCCAGACGGCCGACCCGGTGCTGACCGAGCTCCTGGAGGAGCTGCTCACCTATCCGTGCGCGGATCCCGTTCCCGAGGTGGAGGTCCCCGGACCGGGTGACATCTTCGTCCCGTTGAAGCTGCGGCACGAGGCTGCCGAACTCACCTTCTTCAGCACCGTCTCCACCTTCGGGACGCCGTTGGACATCACAGTCGCCGAGCTGGTGATCGAGTCCTTCTTCCCCGCCGACGCGGACACGGCGGAGTATCTGCGCGCGTACGCCGCGCGCGGGGTGGAATGACGCAGGGAACTCGACCTTCACACCCTTGCGAGTACATGATGGCCCCCTTCCTTGCGCCAGGCGCAAGGAAGGGGGCCATCATGTACCGCGCAAGACCTTCACGCGGCATCGCTGTGACTGCTGGTGTGCCTGGGGCCGCAGGTGCCGTTCGGGTGTCCCTCGACACGACACCATTGCCTTACCAATAACCGTCCTTAGCACTCACGAGAACCGAGGTACGGGAAAGGCCCCTTCCCGAGCGGTGAAGGGGCCTCTCCCGTAGGTCGGAGACTCAGGTTGCCTTGATACCCGCGGCGGCGAAGTCGGCCTGCTGGGCGGGCTGCTGCAGGAACTGCCGGAACGTCTGCGAGGCGCGCATCTGGACCTCGTCGATGGTCTTGCCGGCGAGCCCGACGAGCGGGTAGTCGGCCGAACGCGCCGTCGCGACCGACTGGGCGGGCGAACCGACCAGCTCGGGCTTGGCGGTGTTCAGCTCGGTCACCCAGTAGGAGGACTCGGGGATCCAGGCGGCGGGAAGGCCGCCGATGGAGTCCAGGTTGGTCCGCCCGAGGAGGCCGTCGAGCACGGAAGCGGAGGAGAGCGCGTCGATCTGGATGATCACGCAGTGGTCGCGGACCACGGTCGCGGCCTTGTTCCACCGCTCGGCCGCCGCCCGGACCGGCTTCTCGATGCTGGGGGTGACGATGACCCGCATCGGGGTGTCGCCGGCGCTGCACGCCTTGGCCTGGGCTTCGGCGCGGGTGTTGAGCTCCCCGTCCGCCCAGTTCCAGCCGAACACGCCGATCGCGACCAGGACCACGAGGACCAGGCAGGCGATGGGCCACTTGGCGATCCGCCGCCGAGGGGCCTTCTTCCCGACGATCCGGTGCGAACCGGTCGCCTCACCGCGACCCTGAGGCCGCTTCGGCGGGTCGAGGGGATGCGGCACCGGCTCCTCGGCCACGCTGTGTCGCCCCATCGTTGTCCTTTCGAAACGTGCGCGCTCGCGCTGCGTATGCAATCAAACCGTTATCACTCTAACAGGGCAGGATGTTACGGGGAATGCGACGACTCACAGTTGTTTTCCGCGTGTCGCGGGCACCTTCTTTAACTCGGCCAAGAGTCGTTGGCAATGCGCTATCAGGTGCTCACGCAGCGGCGCGGCCCGGCGTGCGAAACCGGCCTGCGCGCGGGCGTACTCGGCCCGGCCTTCCGGGCTCTCGATCCGCACGGGCGAGTACCCGAACGACACCAGATCGTACGGGCTGGCCCGCATGTCCAGCTCCCGGATGTCCGCCGCCAGCTCGAAGCAGTCCCCGACCAGTTCGGCGGGGACGAACGGATCGAGTTTGTACGCCCACTTGAAGAGGTCCATGTTGGCGTGCAGGCAGCCCGGCTGCTCGAACTCGATCTGGTTCTCCCGCTCGGGCCGCAGTGTGTTGCGCGGCCGGGCGGGCTCGGTGAAGAACCGAAAGGCGTCGAAATGTCCACATCGGATCTCCAGTGACTCGACGACGCCGTCGGTTCCGGCCGAACCGAGCCGGAGCGGAAGTTGTGAATGGCGAACCTCGTTCGCGGACTCCCGGTAAACCATTGCCCATTCGTGAAGCCCGAAACAACTGAGCCTCGGTGAGCGGGACGCGGTCGCGGAAAGCAGCCCGAGGACGAATTCGGCCGTCTTGGCCCGGCCCTCGGTGAAGCCGGCCGGATCGAGCATGACGCCGTCCGGAGTCTCCAGGTAGCCCTTCCGCTCCAGGAACCGGCGCGCGGACGCGCCTTCGAGCACGACGCCCGGGCCCGGTTGCCAGCGTTCGAGATGCCCGGGCCGGTGCGAGTAGTAGGTGAAGAGGAAGTCGAGCACCGGATGCTTCTCACCCCGCGAGCGGCGGCGCTGGTGCGGTCTCGTCCAGCGCCGCATCCGCGTGACGTGGTCGTCCTCCCGAGTCCGCCAGACGGGCTCGGGAAGGACGATCGGGCCGGTCATGACATGACGTGGGTACCGTCGCGGACAGTTCCCACGTATTCCTCGACGAGGTCCTCCAGCGCGACGACGCCGACGGCGGCCCCCGCCGGGCTCAGCGCCCGCGCCAGGTGACTGCCTTCCTTGCGCATCGCCGACAACGCCTCGTCCAGCCGGGCGTCGGCGTGCAATTCGGTGAGTGCCCGCGTCTTGTCCGACGGCACCACGGTGGTCGGATCCTCGCCCACGAGGTCCAGGATGTCCTTGACGTGGATGTAGCCGGTCAGCGTCCCGTCGTCGGTGCACACCGGGAAGCGGGAGAACCCGGTCGAGGACACCGCGCGTTCGACGTCGCCCAGCGTGGGTGAGCAGGGCAGCGTGGTCAGCTGAGCCGTGGGGACCAGCACGTCGGCCACCGTCTTCTCCACCGAGGACAGCGTCTTGCTCAGCCGCTGATGCTCGGAGTGTTCCAGCAGACCCTCACGCCGCGACTCGCTGAGCAGTTCGGCGAGTTCGTCGGAGGTGTAGGCGGTTTCGAGCTCGTCCTTCGGTTCGACCTTGAACAACCGCAGCAGCGAGTTCGCCACGAAGTTCAGCAGCCAGATGAACGGGTTGGCGACCTTCACCCAGGCCACGTGCACCGGGACCAGCCACAGCGCCAGCCGCTCCGGCTCTGCGATCGCGAGGTTCTTCGGCACCATCTCGCCGATGAGGACGTGCAGGATGGTGATGAACGCCAGCGCGATCGCGAACGAGATCGGGTGCAGCAGGACCTCGGGAATCCCGAACAGCTCGAAGAACCCGGCAAGCCGGTGCGCGACGGCTGGCTCGCCGAGCCGTCCCAGCAGCAGCGAGCAGATGGTGATGCCGAGCTGCGCGCCCGCGAGCATCAACGAGACGTTCCTGCTCGCGTTGATCACGATCCTGGCTCGGGTCTTTCCCTGCTCCAGCAAGGCTTCCAGCCTGTCGCGCCGCGACGAGATCAGCGCGAACTCGGCGCCGACGAAGAACGCGTTGGCCAGCAACAGGACCACTACGAGGAAGATGTTGAACCAGTCGTTCATCGGGCAGGCTCCCGCTCGGCGGACGTGGCGGTTTCGCTGACCCGGCGGACTTCGACCTCGGCGATGCGGAGACGGTCCATTTTGGTCACCGTGAGCCGCCAGGCGTCGAGATCGGTGGCGTCACCGGGGGAGGGGATCCGGCCGAGCCGCTCGAGGATCAGCCCGGCGATGGTCTCGTAGTCGCCGTCGGGCATCCGGAAGCCGGTCTCGTCGGTGACCTCGTCGGCGCGAAGCTGTCCGGACACGAGCCAGTTGTCGGCGCCGACCTGCTGCGAGGACGGCGCTTCCCGCTCGTCGTGCTCATCGCGGACGTCGCCGATGATCTCCTCGACCACGTCCTCCAGCGTCACCAGTCCCGCGGTGCCGCCGTATTCGTCGACGACGATCGCGAGCTGGAACCGGGAATCGCGCAGCCGGTTGAGCAGCGAGTCGCCCGGCAGCGATTCGGGCACCGTCGGGATCGGCCGCATGACCGAACCGATCCGTACCGTGGCGCGCTGGGCGGCCGGGACGGTGAACGCCTGCTTGATGTGCACCGCGCCCTGCACGTCGTCGAGATCCTCGGTGTAGACGGGGAAACGCGAGAAGCCGGTGCGGCGCGAGATCTCGATGAGATCGGCGATCGTGTCGTCCACGGTCAGCGACTCGAGCTGGACGCGCGGGGTCATCAGCTCGTCGGCCGTCCGCTCGCCGAAGCGCAGCGACTTGTCCAGCAATTCGGCCGTCGACGTGTCGAGCGTGCCGCTTTCCGCGCTGGAGCGCACGATCGAGCCGAGTTCTTGCGGCGAACGGGCCGAACGCAGTTCTTCCTGCGGCTCGACGCCGAACTTGCGGACCAGGAAGTTGGCGCTGTTGTTCATCAGGGTGATGAGCCAGCGGAACAGGGACGAGAACCGCGAGTGGTACCCCGCGACGGCGCGCGCGGTCTGCAGCGGCCGCGCGATCGCGAGGTTCTTCGGCATCATCTCGCCGAGGATCATCGACAGCGACGTCGCCAGGACCAGCGCGACCCCGAGCGACACCCCGTTCGCCACGCCTTCGGGGAACCCGATGGCGGTGAACAGCGGGTGCAGCAGGTCGCCGATCACCGGTTCCGCGAGGTAACCGGTCACCAGGGTGGTGATGGTGATCGCCACCTGCGCGCCGGAGAGCTGGAACGAGAGCGTGCGGTGCGCCTTCTGCACGGTGTGCGCGCGCCGGTCGCCGACCTGGCGGACGTTCGCGTCGACCGTGCTGCGCTCGAGCGCGGTGAGGGAGAACTCGGCGGCGACGGCGAGGCCGGTGCCGACGGTCAGCAGGAGGAACAGGAGAATGCCGAGAACGGCGAGCAGGACTTCCATCATTCCCTGCCTGCGGGGACGAGGTCGGCAGGGAGATCCGCGGAACAGCCGGGTGTGCCACCCGGCTCGATACTGTCACCAGGTGACTGCGCGTCGCGCACGAAAAGAGTCACTCCTCGATCGGAACCAACAGGCACCGCCGCTGTACTGCGACGATGGGACAATCTTAACGCGTTCCCCCGGCCGTGTGGGCGCGGTGCCGCCGCACACTCTCCTCGACCAGGTCGAGGACCGGACCGAGATCGTCACCGGGCTGGCCCATCGCGAGGTGGGAGACGAGACCCTCGAGAACGAGTTCGAGATACGCGGTCAGGACGTCGACGTCGACGTCGTCACGCAGGATCCCGGCGTCGCGCTGGCGCAGCAGACGGCGGCGGGTCGCGGCGGTCAGCTGGTGGGACCGCTCGGCCCAGCGGGCGCGGAACTCGGGGTCGGTGCGCAGCCGCCGGGAGACCTCCAGCCGCGTACCGAGCCAGTCCGCGGGATGCTCGCTGCGGTTCGACAGCAGCTCGCGCATCACCTGGACGAGACCCTGCTCGGCGACGATGTCGGCCATGCGGACCGCGTCGTCCTCGGCCAAGGCCAGGAAGAGGGACTCCTTGTCGCGGAAATGGTGGAAGATCGCGCCACGGGAAAGGCCGGTGGCTTCTTCCAGCCGCCTGACGGTGGCACCCTCGTAGCCATAGCGTGCGAAGCACACGCGGGAGCCGTCGAGGATCTGGCGCCGGCGTGCGTCGAGGTGATCCTGGCTGACCCGTGGCATCCTGGAATCCTGTCACCGGGAACCGGGTCAATGCAATCCGTACGTACGTACTGTGACCAGTTCGCGGGATTACTGCTCCGTTCGGGAACCGGACGGCTCCGAAACACGTCGGACCACTCGGCCGGATCGGCTGACACGTCGTCCGCCGCTTGGCTACTCTTTGTCCATCACGGTGAGTGAGTGCTGAGGGGAAGGTACGGGCGTGGACATCGTCAACGACGCCGCGAGCGCGATCAAGGCCGTCTGGGGTGACCTCACCACACCGAAGGAACCGACCGTTTACGGTGGTGGCGGTGGCGGTGGCGGCGGGTTCGAGATGAGCCCGGAGGAGCTGAAGACCGTCATCGGGCTCTGGGAAGACGAGCTGAAGAAAGTCGCCAAAGACGGTCAAAAGATCGAGCTCATCATGCAAGACCTGATGCCGCCTGGTCAGGACGAAGCCAGCTCCAGCTATGTGAACTCCGGTATCGACTCGCTGCTGTCCCTGCAGAAGCAGAACGACTCGATGAAGGCCTATATCGAGGGCTACATCGCCAAGCTCGAAGTCGCCCGTTCGAAGACCATGGCCACCGACGCGGCCAACACGATGCGCACGACCTGAGGATGCCGAACGTGTTGAGGAATCGCGCCGCGGTGGCGGCGCTCGTACTTGTTTCCGTCGCGGTCGCCGGCTGCACGGGGGAGACACCCGGTACACCGAGCCCAACCCCGGGAACGGTGCCGTCGTCGGCTTCGTCGGCCGCGCCGGAGGACCCCAATGTCCCGAAGGTGGCGAATCCGCTGGACGCCTCTGCGTTCGCCGGTGATGTCTGCAAGCTGCTTCCGGCGGCCGTGACCGCGGAATTGGGGTTCACCGACCCCGGCGAGTCGAACAACGATCCCAGTAACCCCGATTGCAGCTGGACGATGCGAGGCAAGGCGGACGGCCTGCACATCATCCTCGGCAGCGGTAACCGGGAAAAGGGCATGGGCGGGCTGGCCGGTCTGCACAAGGCGAAGAAATCCGGGCAGTTGCGGTTCCTGGAGCCCGGCCCCGACATCGACGGCTATCCGACCGTCTATTTCGGCTTGCAGGACCGGCGGGCGAGCGGCAACTGCGACCTCGCGGTCGGCGTCGCCGACGATCTGTCGGTCAGCGTGCATGCCGGGGGCTACGACAATGAGCAGGAATCCTGCGGGAACGCGCAGAAGGCCGTGTCGGCCATGATCAAGACACTCAAGGGGGCATGAGGGTGGACGGCAAACAGATCTACACGAACTTCACCCAGGGCGACACCCGCAACCTGCGTTTGGCGGCCGATCGCATCGCCGACCTCTCGGACGCCTATGTCGAACGCGGGATGGCGATCAAATCCTTGCAGTCGCGGATGACGGCGTCCTGGACCGGTTCCGCCGCCGACGCGGCGAACGCCGGAGCCGGCCCGCTCGAGCAGGCGTTCCGCGAGACCGCCGATCCGCTGTTCCAGACCAGGGATTCGGTAGCGACGCAGGCCGAGAGCTTCGATGACTCCGGGCAGTCCGTCGTACCGGTGCCGCCGAAACCCGACAAGCCCAACCCTTGGACCACCGGCCTCAAGGGCGCGATCCCGATCGCCGGGCCGTTCATGGTCAACAACGACATCAAGAACTACCAAGAGGGCGTCGCGAAGCACGAGGCGGCGAACCAGAACAACGTCCGCGTGATGGACCAGTACGACTCGGTCACCAGCAGCACCAGCTCCAGCCTGCCGACCGACTACGGCGTACTGAAGAGCGACGGCGCGGACGTCAGCGTCAAGGTCGATGGCGGTCCGCCTCCGATCAAGCCGCCACCCGTCATCCCGGTGAAACCCGGCAGGAACGGCGGCGGGGACGACAACGACGGCACCGACACCAGCGGCACGGACAACAACGGCACCGACCAGAACCAGAACAAGCCGGGCACCGATCAGAACCAGAACAAGCCGGGCTCGATCGATGATCGTCCGGTGAACCCGAAGGACCGGCCGAACACGGAGATCACCACGCCCACCAGGAAGCCGGGACCGGGGGACACGACGCTCCCGTCCGGCGGTGGCCGCGGCAGGCCCGGTGGCGGGACCACGGAGCTCCCGGGCCGGAACACCGGACGCGGCAACGGTAACGGTGACCTGGAAGACGTCGTCGGCCTCACCAACGGGCTCAACCAGAACTACGGCCCCGGTGGCGGCGGACCCAACCAGCCCGGCGGTGGCGGGGGACGCAACGTGCCCGGGCCCAACAGCGCCGCGGGCAGGCTTCTCGGCGGCGAGGGCGGCACCGGTGGCCGCGCGGGCGGTCCCGGTGGACCGGGTTCCGGCGGTCTCGGCGGCGGCAGGGGCTCCGGCATGGGTGGCCTCGGCGGCGGCATGGGTGGCGCCGACCACTTGGCCGGTGGTCGTGGCGCGGCGGGCCGCGGCGGCGCCGGTCAGATGGGTCCGATGGGTGCCGGTGGCAGGCGTGCCGACGGCGACGAGGACGACGAGCACCAGCGTCCCGACTACCTGATCGAGGCCGACCCCGACGCGATCTTCGGCACCGACCAGCGGACCAGCCCGCCGGTCATCGGCGAGTAGCGGATGACCGTCAGAACAGGCCGGGTGGACGTCCCGGTCGAAGCCTTGGCTGTGCTCGCCGAACGCGAACGTGTCGGCGACCTGCACATCACGCTGCGTCCTGAACCGCGCTGGCTGTCCAGGACGGCCCGTGCGGAGGCGGACAAGCGAGTGGAAGCCGCGCTGGCGCAAGCCGGGCTGCTGGATTCGAGCGGTCGCGCGTCGGTCGACTTCCTGGACTGGCTCCCGGTGCTCACGAAACCGGCCATCGAGTACTACGGCTGGGTGAACACCGGTGGCGAGACGTATGGCCTCCTCGCCGCATCCCTGGGATTGCAGGCGGTCTTGGCGGTGTCGTCCGGCGATTGGGTCGGGATCCAGGAGATCGACCGGCGGCGGCTGCCCGAGACGCTGATCGAGCAGCTGCCACCCGTTCCGGCGGGTGGTGGCAGGCTTCGCACGGTCCGCGCGTACGAGCTCGAAGAGGCGGCGCGGCGCGGCCCGGACACACATTCGCTGCCGCCGGTGATCGCCGACATCGTCAGCCTCGTGCAGCGGCCGGTCGAGGGGAGCGGTGAGCTCTACGCCGGCAAGCGGGACGAAGTCGGCAGGCACGTCGCCGTCGAGGATCCGCTCCACTTCGCCGACACCGACTGGGGCCGGTACCTCAGCTATACGACCGGGCAGGGCAACGACGCGGTGGTCCACATCGGCCCCGCCGGTCCGGCGGAGCTGGCCGACGCGCTCCGGCACGTCTCCGGGACGCTGGGCAGCTAGTCACAGGCAAAGTACGTGAAGGCCCCCTTCATCGCGCTCAACGCAATGAAGGGGGCCTTCACGTACTTGTGAGCCCTGAGTCAAAGCATGCACTCCGTAGCGCCCATCCAGGCTATTGTGACAGTGCTGTTGTATTTCTGGCGGGGTCTGGGAGGACGAGAACGTGACACGGCTGTATCCGGAAATCGAACCGTACGACCACGGGATGCTCGACGTCGGCGACGGGCACCTCGTGTACTGGGAGGTCTGCGGGAACCCCGGCGGCAAACCTGCCGTCACGCTGCACGGCGGCCCCGGCACCGGCTGCAGTACCGGTCTTCGCCGGTACTTCGACCCGGCGAAGTACCGCGTCGTGCTTTTCGACCAGCGAGGTTGCGGCCGCAGCACCCCGCACGCGGGAGAGCCCGAAGCGGACCTCTCCGCCAACACCACCGACCATCTGATCGCGGACATGGAGCGGCTTCGCGAGCATCTTGGCATCGAGAAGTGGCTGCTCTTCGGCGGTTCCTGGGGCTCGGTGCTCGCGCTGGTCTACGCCGAGCGGCATCCGGACCGCGTCTCGGAGATGGTCCTGATGGGGTTGGCCACCGGCCGGCGGAGCGAGACCGACCTGCTCACGCGCGGCCTCGGCGGCGTCTTCCCCGAGGCCTGGGCCAAGTTCCGCGACGGCGTTCCCGAAGCGGATCGCGACGGCGACCTGGCGGCGGCGTATCTCAAGTTGCTGATGGACCCGGATCCGGCGGTGCACGGGAAGGCGGCGGCCGGCTGGTGCGCCTGGGAGGACGCGATCATCCCGACTTCCCCGCCGTACAAGAGTTTCGAGTCACCGAAGTTCCGGCTCGCCTTCGCCAGGCTGGTCACGCACTACTGGAGCCAGGGGTCCTTTTTGGACGAAGGCGTGGTCCTGCGCGAGGCCGGGAAGCTGGCCCACATCCCGGCCGTGCTCGCCGAAGGAAGCCTCGATCTGGGCAACCTCATCGGGACTCCGTGGGAGCTGGCGCACGCGTGGCCCGGCAGCGAGCTGGTGGTCATCGACGAGGTCGGCCACAGCACCCAGGACGAGCCGATGCGCGAAGTCCTCATCGGTGCGACGGACCGCTTCGCTTCCTGAGGCACGTATACCGCGTGAAGGCCCCTTGCCTCAGCTGAGCCGAGGTGAGGGGCCTTCACGCGCACCCTCAGGGGATGACCAGCGCGGGGGCGGATTCGAGCGCGGTCGCGGCGTCCGAACGGGTGGTTTCGGCGAGCCGCAGCCCGGTGGTGCGCGGGGCGATCCGGTCGAGATTCCACGAACTCAGCAGCAGAGCCACCTTCGCCCGCATCTCGGTCCTCAGGCGCAGGAACGAGTCGGCGGGATCTGCGCCGACTTCTCCGAGCAGGAGCCACCAGGCCCACGCGGCCGCGCCGGCGTTCGCGACGAAGTCCGGGATCACCGGGATGCCACGAGCCGCCAAGCCCGCTTCGGCGTCGGGTGTGGTCGCCGCGTTGGCCGCTTCGATGACGACCTTCGCCTTGACCGTGCCCTGGTTCCCGGCGCGCAAGGCGTAGGAGATCGCCGCCGGGACGAGGATGTCCGCCTCCGTCGCCACGATCTCGTCGCGGGGGAGCAGCCGGACGTCGGCGGGGAGGCGGCTCCGGTCGATCTCGCCGTACTCGTCGCGCAGCTCCAGCAGCGCCGGGATGTCCAGGCCTTCGGGCCGGTACAGCGTCCCGGCCGCGTCGGCGACCGCGACGACCTTCATCCCGGCTTCGTGCAGGTACCAGGCCGCGCCGCCGCCCATGGTGCCGATGCCCTGGACGGCGACCGTGGTCTTGTCGGCGGGCCACTCCCACGCGTCGGCGACACCGAGGCAGGCCTGCGCGACGCCGTAGCCGCCGATCACGTCGCCGAGCAGGAGCCCGCCGGGCACCGGTGTGCTCAACCCGGCCTGCACGCGGCGAAGGGTGTGCGCCGGATCGGCCGAACGCCGGATCGCGGCGTGGTACGACTGCTCGAGCCCGAGTTTCGCGAACACCTCGTCGATCAGGTGCTGCGGCACGCCGAGATCCTCGGCGGTCACCCAGTGGTTGTCGATCCACGGCCGCAGGAACGCGCAGAACCGTTCCAGCACACCGAAAGCACGCTCGTCCTTCGGATCGAAGTCGATGCCGCCCTTGGCCCCGCCGACCGGCAGGCCGAAGGTCGCGGTCTTGTTCGCCATCCCCCTCGCCAGGTCCTCGACCTCGGACATCGTGCAGCCCGCGCGCATCCGGGTCCCGCCGGTCGCGATACCGGAGACCAGGCTGTGCACTACGAGGTAGCCGGTGGCACCGGTGACGGGGTCGGTCCAGATGAGCCTCATCAGCGGTTCGGCGTTCCTCGCGGCCATGCGGCCACCTCCTTCGGGATTCGGGGTCGTCCTGCGCCACTTCCGAGGGTGCGCCCCGGCGGGCACGGCCGTCCATTTACCGAATCTGAACGATGATGTGCAGAGAAACTGGTGTAACGCGTCATCCGGCATCGGCGACCGCGCCCGATTACGTTGGTGACATGGAGCTTTCGTTGCACCGCCTGCGGATGCTGCGTGAGCTGAGCCGGCGCGGGACGGTCACGGCGGCCGCCGCTTCGCTGCATTACACCGCTTCGGCGGTATCGCAGCAGCTGGCACAGCTGGAGCGGGACGTGGGCGCGAAGCTGTTCGAACGATTCGGCAGACGGGTGCAGCTGACCGAACTGGGGCTGCTGCTCACCGAGCACGCGGAGGAGATCCTGGGATCCGTCGAGCGGGCGACATTGGCACTGGAGGAGGCGCAGGAGACCGTTTCGGTCCGGCTCATGGCCGGGGTGTGGGCGTCCGTCGCTTCGGGACTGCTGCCGCACGCCCTGGCCGCACTGGCGGGCGAGCATCCGGGGATCCAGGTCCGGACCCGTGAGCTGGCTCCCGAGGACACCGCCGACGCCGTCCGCGACGGCGAACTGGACCTGTCCTTCGTACTCGACTATTCCGACGCGCCGACGCCGTGGGACGCCGGCCTGGAGCGGGCGGTGATCGCGGTCGAACGACTGCACGCCGCGGTGCCCGCCGGTGCCGTACCCGCCGGTAGCGCGTCGTTGCCGGAACTGGGTGAGCATCCCTGGATCCTCGCCAGTCCGAAGAGTCATTTCGGCCGCGCCGTGCGCACGGCCTGTCACCGCCACGGGTTCGAGCCGAAGATCAACCACGAGGTCGAGGAGCAGTCGACGGCGATGGCGATGGTCCGGGCAGGGCTCGGGGTAACCCTTGTCTCGGACCTCGGGCTCGGTCTGCGGCCACCGGGGATCGACGTCGTCGCGTTGACCACACCGTTGCTCCGGACGGTTTCGATCGCCTATCGGACGACCTCGTCGCGGCGACCCGCGCTGCAGCTGGTGATCGAGGCGGTCCGCAACGCGGCCGCGGCGCTGGGCCTGGGTACGGAGCCCGCTTTGCCCTGAATCATCCGGTCCTGAGTGGTGGGCCGGCGATCCTGCCCCGTAAGAACCCGCCTGAATTTGTCGGACCCCGCGTGTAGCGTCCGAAGGCAAGGTATCTCAGTTATCGGACAACCGACTGGACGGCGGAAAGATGACTACGGTTCATGATTTCCCCGAGAAGTCCGGGAGCGCGTCGAACGCGACGGCGAAGGTTCTCTCGGACCGCGCCGAGGGCGAGGCGTACGTGGCTTCCGTGTGCTTCAAGCACGGGCCACCGAGACTCCTCGGCGTAGAGCTGGAATTCACCGTGCACTACGCCGACGAGCCCGCCCGGCCACTCGATCCCGACGATCTCGCCACCGCGCTCGGCCCGCACACCCCGCGGACACTGCGCCCCGACAGCCCCGCCCTCCCGCTTCCGGCAGGTTCACCGCTGAGCCTCGAGCCCGGATGTCAGGTGGAGATCTCCGCTCAACCACAGACCACGCTGCGCCACCTGGACGCCGTGGTCTCGGCCGATCTGGCCCACCTCGAAACCCTTCTCGCCGCCCGAGGCCTGTACCTGGGTGACACCGGGATAGACAGGCACCGCGCCCCTGCCCGCAAACTGGGCACACCGCGCTACGCCGCGATGGAACGCCGCTTCGCCCCCATGGGCGCGGGGGGCGCGACGATGATGTGCAGCACCGCGGGCCTGCAGGTCTGCGTGGACGCCGGCGAGGCGCACGACCTGCCCGTCCGCTGGGCCGCCGTCCACGCGCTCGGTCCGCCCTTGCTGGCCACTTTCGCCAACTCCCGGGTCCACGCCGGACGCGACACCGGCCACGCGTCCGCCCGCTGGCTGGCCGTGATGGAAACGGAAAAGGTCCGCACCCGGTCGGCGGAACCGACCAAGGATCCGGCGGGGGAGTGGGCACGCAGGATCCTGGACACCCCCCTGATGGTCCTTCCCGGCCTCGACGGCCGCTGGGACGCACCCGATTCCCTGACCTTCGCCGACTGGATCGACGGACGGGGCGAAGGTGCCGGGCTCGGCAGGCCGACCGAGGACGATTTGGCCTATCACCTGACGACGTTCTTCACCCCGGTCCGTCCGCAGGGGTATCTGGAGATCCGTTACCTGGACGCCCAGCCCGCCGCCAAGTGGCTGCACCCGGTGGCCCTGCTGGCCGCACTGCTCGCGCGCCCGTCCACAGTGGACAAGGTGCTCGAACTGTGCGAACCGGTCATGGGCAGATGGGAGTGCGCGGCCCGGCTCGGCCTGGCCGACAGGGCGATCGCCACCGTCGCGGGAGAGGTGGTGGACCTCGGCTGTGCCGAACTCGGCACGACCGGTCTGCCGCCGGAGACCATCACCGAGATCAGCGAGGGTGTGCAGTCCCTCGTGCGCGGTTCGAGGAGCCACCAGTCATGAGCGTGGAAAGCACCGAGACCAACCCGCTTCGCGCGCTGAGCCCGCAAGACCTGAGGGCTCACGCGGCCGAGGCGCTCACCAGGGCCCGCGAGCGCAGCGTCGCGCTGACGGACGTCGACGACGAAGACCTGGTCCGCCAGCATTCGAAACTGATGTCGCCGCTGGTCTGGGACCTCGCGCACATCGGCAGCCAGGAGGAGCTCTGGCTGGTGCGCGACGTCGGCGGCCGCGAGGCGCTCCGGCCCGACATCGACGACATCTACGACGCGTTCCAGCACGCCCGCGCGGATCGTCCGGCGCTGCCGCTGCTGGGCCCGGAGGAAGCGCGCAAGTACGTCCGCGAGGTCAGGGAGAAATCCTTCGACATCCTGGAAACCGTTCCGCTGCAAGGCAGGCGGCTCACCGAGGACGCCTTCGCCTTCGGCATGATCACCCAGCACGAGCAGCAGCACGACGAGACGATGCTGGCCACCCATCAGCTCCGCAAGGGTGATCCGGTGCTGCACGCGCCCGTCCCGCCGCCGTCGCGGTCCGGACCGCTGCCCGCGGAGGTCTTCGTGCCCGGCGGCGCCTTCACCATGGGCACCTCCGCCGAGCCGTGGGCGCTGGACAACGAGCGTCCGGCGCACGAGGTCGCGGTCGAGGCGTTCTTCATCGACACCACGCCGGTCACCTGCGGGGCGTACGCCGAGTTCCTCGACTCCGGGGGTTACGAAGACCCGAAGTGGTGGAGTGAGCGCGGCTGGTCGTACCGCAGCGAGCACGGCATCGACGCGCCGCGTTTCTGGAAACGGGAACAGGACGGCTGGTGGCGGACGCGGTTCGGCGTCTACGAGAAGGTGCCCGCCGCGGAACCCGTCGTCCACGTTTCCTTCCACGAGGCCGAGGCGTACGCCGCCTGGGCCGGCCGGCGCCTGCCGACGGAACCGGAGTGGGAGAAGGCCGCCCGGTTCGACCCGGCGACCGGCCGTTCGCGCCGGTTCCCCTGGGGCGACGAGGAACCGACCCCCGACCACGCCAACCTCGGGCAGCGGCACCTGCGGCCCGCGGAGGTCGGCGCGTACCCGGCGGGTGCCTCGCCGCTGGGCGTGCATCAGTTGATCGGCGACGTCTGGGAGTGGACCAGCAGCGGCTTCGAAGCGTATCCGGGGTTCGCCGCGTTCCCGTACAAGGAGTACTCGGAGGTGTTCTTCGGCGGGGACTACCGGATCCTGCGCGGTGGCTCGTTCGGCACGGACGCGGCGGCCATCCGCGGCACGTTCCGCAACTGGGATCACCCGATCCGGCGGCAGATCTTCTCCGGGTTCCGTTGTGCCCGGGACGCGCGGCCGAGCGAGGTGGCCTGAGCGGCATGTGCCGTCACCTCGCGTATCTCGGTGAGCCGCGTTCGCCGGCCGAGATGCTCTTTCACGCCCCTCATTCGCTGCTCGTGCAGTCCTACGCCCCTCGTGACATGCGGGGCGGCGGCTCGGTCAACGCGGACGGGTACGGCCTCGGCTGGTACGCCGAAGGCCCCGATCCGCTGCGGCTGCGCCGGTCCGCTCCCTTGTGGACGGACGGGGACCTGCCCGCGCTGGCCGGATCGGTCCGGTCGCACGCCTTTCTGGCGGCGGTCCGGAACGGTACGACGGGGATGCCCGTGGTCGAGGCGGCGAACGCGCCGTTCACCGGCGGCGGCTACCTCTTCAGCCACAACGGGCTCGTGAGGGGCTGGCCGGACTCGGTGGCCGAACTCGCCGCGAAACTGCCGATCACTCGTCTGCTGACGCTGGAGGCGACCACGGATTCGGTACTGCTGTGGGCGTTGCTGCGTGAGCGGCTCGAGGCGGGCGAGGACCCGCTCTCTGCCGTCACCTGGCTGACCGGGATGATCGAGGAGGCGGGGCCGGGTTCGCGGCTCAATCTCCTGCTGACCGACGGCCGGACGCTCATCGGTACCGCGTGGACGCATTCCCTGTCCTATCGGGACACCGGTGACGGTGTGTTCGTCGCGTCGGAACCGTGCGACGACGATCCCGGATGGACTCCCGTTCCCGACCACCACGCCGTCCGGGTCACCGGCGCGGGCGTGGAAATCCTTCCCCTCGAAGCCGATCGGAGCCCTGAGGCACGATGACCGAAGTCGACCTCGACGTACACCACAGCGAATCGGACATCACCGAGCAGCTGCGCGCGGACGTCCGCGCCGGCCTGGAGGCGGACCAGAAGTGGTTGTCGCCCAAATGGTTCTACGACGCGCGCGGCAGCGAACTGTTCGAGAAGATCACCGCCCTTCCCGAGTACTACCCGACCCGGAGCGAACGGGAGGTGCTCGCCGCGCGCGGTGGTGAGATAGCCGAAAGCTCGGGTGCGCACACCCTCGTCGAACTCGGTTCCGGATCGAGTGAGAAGACGAGGCTCCTGCTCGACGCGCTCACGAGCCACGGCACGTTGAAGGAGTTCGTCCCGCTCGACGTCTCCGAAACCGCGCTCGCCGAAGCGGCGGAAGCCATCACGGCCGACTACCCGTCCCTCGAAGTCCGCGGCGTGGTCGGTGACTTCACCCAGCACCTCGACCTGTTGCCGGGCGACCGCCCACGGCTGGTGGTCTTCCTCGGCGGCACGATCGGCAACTTCCTCCCCGCCGACCGCGCCACCTTCCTGCGCTCGGTCCGCGAAGTGCTCGACGAAGGGGAGTGGTTCCTTCTCGGGACGGACCTGGTGAAGGACCGGGAAACCCTGGAACGCGCCTATGACGACGCGGACGGCGTCACCGCCGAGTTCAACCGCAACATGCTCCACGTGATCAACAACGGCCTCGGTGCGAACTTCGATCCGGCCGCCTTCGACCACGTCTCGTATTGGGACGAGGAGAACGAGTGGATCGAAATGCGCCTGCGCGCCCGCGAGCCGCTGACCGTCGACATCCCGGGCGCCGACCTGCAGGTGAAGTTCGCCGAGGGCGAATACGTGCGCACCGAGATCTCGGCGAAGTTCCGGCGGGAAGGAATCGCCGCGGAACTGGCCGAAGCCGGTTTCTCGGTGGAGAAATGGTGGACGGACTCGGAATCGCGGTTCGGGGTGAGCCTGGCAAGATCTGTCCGTGCCTAACCCTCTCACGTCGCTCGCCCGCGCGCTCGGCACGAAACCGTGGCTGATGGGGCTCGCGGGCGGGATCATCTGGGTGGACAAGAGACTCCACCGGCTGTTCAAAGGGAAGGTGAGCCTGGTCGCGCTGGCCGGGCTCCCTTCCCTGCGGCTGACCACGACCGGCCGCAAGAGCGGGCTGCCCCGCAGTACCAACCTCTTGTACTTCCCGCACGAGGAAGGCTTCGTGCTCGTCGGCTCGAATTGGGGGAGGCCGAATGATCCCGCGTGGACACACAACCTTCGCTCGCACCCCGACGCGGTCGTCGCGCTGGCGGGCAAGGAGATCCCGGTCAAGGCCAGGGAACTGCTCGGCGACGAGTACGAAGCGATGTGGAAACTGCTGCTCGAGTTCTGGCCCGGTTACTCCATGGAGGCCCACGCCGCTTGCCGTGTGTTACCGATTTTCGAGTTGAAGACAACCACTCGATAGGTTCGTACCATCCTTTCGGCCGGTGACTGGGTTACCGGCTTGTGCGAGGCTCGCTTGGTGTTACGCGCCGTGACGTCGGCGGCGCGCCGAGCGACGTGGTCCGTCACGTCGCCAGCCGAGGGAGGAGTCGTTTTGCCGAGATCCACAAGGAGGCCGGTGCGCGGTTTCGCACTGGTAGGGGCACTCGTGGCCGGCGCCGCGTTGAACGGGGCGTCCGGGACGGCGGTCGCCGCCCAGGAGGCCGGGACGCCCGCCGCCCAGGTCGGCGCGACGGCGCCGGTGAACTGGGGTGCCTGCACGGCGGACCAGATCCGCGGTGTTCCCGCCGATCAGGTCAAGTTCTACAGCTGCGCGCGGTATCGCGTGCCGATCGACCACGACAACGCGGCGCTCGGCACCATCGACATCGCGATGCTGAAGCGGGCGGCGAAGACGCCCGACAAGAAGGTCGGTTCGCTGTTCCTCAACCCGGGCGGTCCCGGCGGCTCCGGGTTCCGGATGCCGATCGGCGCGGCGAACTACTTCCAGCCGCAAGTGCTGGACCGGTTCGACCTGATCGGGTTCGACCCGCGCGGGGTCGGGGCCAGCAACCCGCTCAAATGCTTCACCACGCAGGAGGACGCGGACGACGTCTTCGCCGCGCAGATCCCCGTGCCGCTGTCGCGGCAGGAGATCTCCGGGACGCTGGCCTCGTACCGCGACTACGGCCAGTTCTGCAAGAACAACGCCGGCGCGCTGCTGAACCACATGTCCACCAAGGACGTCGTGCGTGACCTCGACAAGATGCGAGCGGCCGTCGGCGACCAGAAGCTGACCTTCGTCGGCTTCTCGTACGGGACCCTGATCGGGTCGACGTACACGTCGATGTTCCCGAAGCAGAGCCGGGCGATCGTCATCGACGGCAACGTCGATCCGGCACTGCGCACCAGCGACGGCGTGCAGTACGACCGTGAGCGTGCTCGCGGGTTCGAGATCGCGCTGGACGCCTTCCTGCGCAAGTGCGCGCAGGTCGGGCCGAAGTGCTCCTTCAGCGCCGGTACGCCGCGGGAGAAGTTCGACGAGATCCGCGACCACCTGCGCCAGCAGCCGATCAAGCTGCCGGACGGGAGCAGCTACGACATCAACGCGTTCACCAGCACGGTGTCCGGGGTGCTGTACTCGCCGACGTCGTTCCCGCCGCTGGCCGACGACCTGCAGGCGCTGTACAACGTCGTCCACCCGCCGTCGGTCCAGACGCAGACGGCACAGGCCGTCGAGCTGAAGGTGCTGCGGTCGGGTGCGAACGGGCGCGCGGACGCGAACCCGGACAGCCCGTACACCGGCGACGACTCCTACTTCGCCGTGAACTGCTCGGACAAGAAGATCACGATCAAGCAGGAGAAGGTCCCCGAGATCGCCGCGAAGTGGGAGAAGGAATCGCCCACTTTCGGTCGCTACCAGGCGTTCTCGGACGTGGCGGGCTGCCCGGTGTGGCCGGTGAAGAAGCCGGACGTCTACCGCGGCCCGTGGCAGGCCAAGACCGACACCCCGGTGCTGGTCGTCGGCAACTTCTACGACCCGGCGACCCAGTACCTGTTCTCGAAGCGGATGGCCGACGAGCTGGGCAACGCCCGGCTGCTCTCGGTCGACGCCTTCGGGCACTGCATCCTGGGCGACTCGCTCGGGGTGGACAAGGTGACGGCCGACTACCTGATCGATCTGAAGGTCCCGGCCAACGGCCAGGTGTTCCAGCCGAACGTCCAGCCGTTCGAAACCGCCTGATCCTGGGCTGATGACCACGAAGGCCACCGTCACGACGGTGGCCTTCGTGGCGTCCGGGGACGGGTCCCGGACGCCCGGCCCTGGAGTTCCGGACGGGGAGGGCCGGATGGGGCGGACGAACTGTTCGTCCAGGTGATCCGGGCGGGTGACCAGGGCACCGGCTTCGGCTTGGTCGCGGCCGCCGGTGCGCCTGGCTCACCCACCGGCCGACCAGGCTGAGGCATGCTGGGCCGATGGATCCCGTCCGTATCGCTCGCCAGGTGGTCGAGGCCCGCTTTCCCGGCGCGAGGGCCGCGATTCTGGGCGGAAGCGCGATCACCGGACGGCGCACCGCGAGTTCAGATCTCGACGTCGTCGTGTTCCTCGACGGGCCGCCCGCGCCGTACCGCGAAACGACCGAACACGACGGCGTGCCGGTGGAACTGTTCTGCCATACCCCCGAGTCGTACGAGGGTTTCGCCGAGCAGGAGACGGCGAATCGCCGCTCACCTTTGCTGCACATGTGCGGTGAAGGTGCCGTCCTGCTCGACCGCGACGGCTTCGGCCAGCGGACGCGGGCGGAGGCCCGGGAGCGACTGCGTGCCGGGCCGCCGCCGCTTTCCGCGACCGACCTGGAGGACCAGCGCTACCTGCTCACCGATCTCCTCGACGACCTCGGCGGGGCCGACGATCCCGACGAACTGGTCTTCATCGCAGACCGGCTGCTGATCGCGGTGGCCGAGCTGATCCTCCTGGTGGGAGGACGGTGGCGCTCACACGGCAAGTGGCTCCTGCGACGGCTTCGGGAAGCCGATCCGGAGACTTGCCGGGAACTCCTGCTCGGCTACCGGCAGGTCGTGTGCGCGGGGGATCCGGCGTCGTTGCGCCGGGTCGCCGCCGGTGTCCTCGACGGCGTGGGAGGCCGTCTTCTCGTGGGTTACCGGCGGGAGGCTCCCGCCGGCTTCAGACGTTGACGCTCGCGTAGGCGTCCAGACCGTAGTTCGTGGCGTACGCGTTCTCGACCCCGACCAGAAGGTCGACGACCTCGAAGTACCGGTCCCAGAAGGGCGTCTCACGCAGCACCTCGACGAGCAGTTGATACGACTGGTGGTCCTCGGCCTCCCACACCCACACGTCGGTCACTCGCGCGGAGTAAAACTCGGTGTCGAAGAACCGGGACCGGACTCCCTTCACCTTGCTCTCGATCGCCGGGAGGACTTCGGTCTTGAAGGCCTCGACACGCTGTTCGACGGTGAGGCCGAGCCATTCCGGCGTGGTCTTCACCAGCATGAAGGCGGTCACTTCGGACATGATGATTCCTCTCGATCAGGCGTAGGCGCCGGCTTCGATGTCTTCGGCCAGGCTCGGTCCGTACGGGGTCCACTTGAGGAGTTCGCGAGTGCGCTCGTTGGACGCGGACATGTCCAGCGCGAAGAACCGGCCGACGAAGCCGAAGTGCTCGGCGGCGTTCTCCGGTGCCACGGACACCACCGGAAGGTCGAGCACCCGTCCGACGGCTTCGGCGATTTCCTTGGTGGTCACGGCTTCTTCCGCGACAGCGTGGAGCAACGAGCCGGTGGGCGCGCCTTCCAGCCCGAGCCGGACGAGCCGGGCCGCGTCGGCACGGTGCACGGCGGCCCAGGCCGCGGTGCCGTCACCGATGTAGCCGGACACGCCGTGCTTGTGAGCGGCCGCGACGATGGCGGCGAGGAATCCGTGGTCGCCCACGCCGTGCACTGACGGCGCGAAGCGGGCACTGATCACCCGCAAGCCCTTCTCGGCGTACTCGAGCGCGAGGTTCTCGCTACCGCCGCGATGGGAGTCGGGGCCGATGGCGGGGGAGAGGTCGGTCTCGGTGGCGGGGCGCCCCTTGGCCAGTGTGGAGAGGCCCGCGGCGAGAACGAAGGCCCTGCCCGTCCCGGTCAAGGCGTCGGCGAAGGTTTCGACGGCCGCCCGCTCGGCCCGGTTGGACTCGGCGGGGTTGCCCCAGTCGTGCTTGTTCGCCAGGTGGATGACGGCGTCGGTCTCTTCGGCGCCCGCGCGGAGGCCGTCGAGATCGTCCAGATCGCCCCGGCGGACCCGGGCGCCTTTCCGCTCCAGCGCGGCGGCGGAGGTGTCCGAGCGGGCGAGGCCGGTGACCTCGTGGCCGGCGTCGAGCAACTCGTCCACGACGGCCGAGCCGATCCAGCCGGTCGCCCCGGTGACGAATACGTGCATGGGAATACTCCTTCTACTTGGTGTTACGGGAAAGCCGTGATTGCAGGACGGCGAGCGCCCCGAGGACGAGCACGCTCGCACCGATCACCCGGAGGGCCGTGCTCGCGGCGGTGACGAACGCGGAGATCACTTCGGGGGAGCGTCCGGGGGCGGCGGCCAGCGCCTGCGCCACGGTGTGCGGATCGTGGTCCGAACGGATGCCGGACGGCAGCGCGGCGACGAACCGTCCGGTGAGGACGGTGCCGATGACCGCGACACCGAGCGCACTGCCGAACTCGCGGGTGGTGGCCTGCAGCCCCGCGCCGACACCGGCCTGCGCCGGAGGCAGCGAACCGGAGATCGCGGCGGACAGCGTCGGAAGGGCCGCCGTCACACCGATCCCGGTCACCACGAGCCAGGCCGCATAGACCGGATATGGCGTCGAAGTGTCGCTTGTGGACAGTCCGATGAGGCCGCAGCCGCAGAAGACGAACGCGATGGCGACAGTGGCGTCGACGCCGACGCGCTGGACGAGCCTGCCGGCGTGCCGTGCGCCGAGGATGACCGGGACGGTCAGCGGGATGATCCCGAGCCCGGTCAGCAGCACACTGAAACCCTTGCCGTACTGGAGGAAGGACGCGTTGACGTAGAACAGCGCGAACATCCCGAAGAAGATCGTGGTCATGCCGAGACAGGCGCTGCGCAGCGCGGGCACGCGGAACAACCGGGGATCGAGCAGCGGATGCCCGGCCTTCAGCTCCACGAACGTCCACAGGGCGAACAGCACGACCGCGCCGGCGAATCCGGCCAGGACGATCGGGCTGGTCCAGCCAGCTTCGGGACCTTCGACGATGCCGAGCAGCAACGCGACCGACGCGCAGACGAGCAGGACGGCGCCGAGCGGACTGAGCGGCCGGTCGTGCCGCGGGGACACCGGTGCGATCCGGGCGACGAGCGCGACGAGCACCAGCGAGAGCGGGACGGCGGCCGCGAACAGCCAGCGCCACGATCCGCCCGCCAGCACGGCGCCGCCGCCGACGTTCCCCACCACACCACCGATGCCGGTCATCGACGCCCAGGTCGCGATGGTCACGCCCTTGCGTTCGGCGGGGACGGCGTGCAGCAGGACGGCGAGCGTGTTGGGCAGTACCGCGGCGGCCCCGATCCCCGTGATCGCCCGGCCCGCCAGCAGGAACGGCACGTTCGGCGCGATCGCCGACAGCAGCGCGCCGGCCGCGAACAGAGCCAGGCCGGTGAGCAGGACCCCCTTGCGGCCGAAGCGGTCGCCCGCCGCTCCGCCGGGGATCACGAGACAGGCGAAGAAAACGACGTAGGTGTCGACGATCCAGATCAGCGCCGACGCGGACGGGTGGAGGTCGCTCGCGGCCAGCATCGGGACGGCGAGGTTGATCGCGGCGACCATCCCGACCATGAGCACGACACAGGCGCACATGGCGGCCGGCAGGCCGCGCCGCGAGGACGGACGGTCCGCCGCGGCTGCGGGGTTGTCGCGGAGTTGAAGTCGGAGTGGCATGTCCATGAAGCTATGGGCCAGCAGGTTCTTCATGCCACGCAACTTTGGCAAGTGAGAGTTGCGTATCATGCAACGATGGCCGATCAGCTGGACCTCAACCTTTTGAGGGTGTTCGACGCCTTGCTGCGGGAGGGCAGCGTGACGGCGGCCGCCGAACGTCTGCACCTGTCGATCCCGGCGGCGAGCCGGGCGCTGGGCCGGTTGCGACGGGCGATGGGAGATCCGATCCTGGTGCGCGCCGGCCGCGGGATGGTGCCGACGCCGTTCGCCCTCCGGACGGCTCCGCGGGTGCGATCGCTGCTCGACGAGGCGTCGGCCCTGATCAGCGCGGACCGTGAGCTGGCGATCGGCGACCTCGAACGCACCTTCACCATCCGCATCAACGACGGCGTCGCCGCGACACTGGTGACGGCCGCCGTCGAGGCGACCGCCGCCGTCGCGCCGGGCGTTGTCCTGCGCTTTGTCGCCGAAGGCAGCGAAAGCACCGAAGCCTTGCGAGACGGTTCGGTGGACCTGGACATCGGCGCGGGCGACATCGCGGCGCCCGATATCCATTCGGCGCTCCTGTACCACGAACGCGTGGTCGCGATCGTCAGGGCGGACGGTCCGCTCGGCGACGTTCGCCGTCCGACGCTGGCGCAGCTTTGCCGGTATCCCCACGTTTCCGCTTCACGGCGCGGCAGGGGCAGGGGGCCGCTCGACGACGTGCTGGAGGCGGCCGGTCTCCAGCGCCGGGTCGCGGCGGTCGTTCCCACCTCCGCCGTCGCCGCGTTCCTGGTCGCGTCGAGCGACTACATCGGGCTCGCGCCCCAGCGGCTCGCCGAGCAGTACGGCCGTTCGCTCGGCATCCGCTGGTTCCCGATCCCCGCGGATCTCCCGCGGATCGAGGTCTGCCAGCTTTGGCACGCGCGACTCGATGCCGACCCGGCCCAGCGCTGGCTGCGTGACACGATCCACGACGCGCTCGGGGACACCGGGAAGAAGACCTCGTGAGTGGTAAGGACGGTTAGAACCGTCCTCACCACTCACGAGCGGGCCAGGAAATCCAGCAGTATCCGGGAGAACTCGGCGGGTTTCTCCAGATTGATCATGTGCGCGGCCCCGGGGACGACCAGTTTCCGGGCGTCGCGTGCCTCGCTTTCGATCTGGTCGGCGATGGCGACGATGTCCGAGGAATCCAGATCTCCCACCAAGGTCAATGTGCGCGGGGTCAGCTCGCCGGTGCGTTCGATGGCGCGCAGTTCGTCCATCAGCGTGAAGCCGGCGAGTCCGTGCCGCACGACAGTCTGCGTGTACATCTCCTGGCACAGCCGCCGGACCCGCTGGTCGACGTTCGCGGGCGCCCGCCGGGGGCCATCCACCCACATGCGCAGGATGGCTTCGATGGCGGCGGGGAGATCGCCTCGGGCGCCCGCTTCTTCGAGTTTCTTGTTCTGTTCCAGGACGAAGGGGTCCTTCGCCACCATAGCGCTGAGGCCGGTGGCGACGAGGACGAGGTTCTCGACCAGATCCGGGTAGGTCAGCGCGAAATCGACCGCGATCCGCCCACCGCCGGACAACCCGACCAGTGACGCGCGGGGGAATTCCAGCGCGATCATCAGCTCGCGGAGATCCTCGTAGTGCCTGAACCGTTCTGTCGGCGTGGACGACTCGCCATGTCCGCGAGCGTCGTACCGGATGGCGGTGTGGCGCCGTTCGAGCGCCGTCATCTCGGCGTCCCACATTCGCGAGTCGAGGATACCGCCGTGGAGCAGGATGACGGGATCACCTTCGCCCCGGATCTCGTATGCGAGCTCGCCGTTCTCGACCTGGATCCGACCGTGGGCCATGTGTCCAAGCTACCGAAGAACATACGAAGGCCCCTTTCCCCAAAGTGCGGGGAAAGGGGCCTTCGTATGTGGTGCTTACGCCTGGGTCATCTTCCGCAGGACGTACTGCAGGATGCCGCCGTTGCGGTAGTAGTCCGCCTCACCCGGGGTGTCGATGCGGACGTCCGCGTCGAACTCCACCTTGGTGCCGTCGGTCTTCGTCGCGGTGACGTGGACCGTGCGCGGGGTCTCGCCGTCGTTCAGCTTCGTGATGCCCGAGATGTCGAACGTCTCGGTGCCGTCGAGGCCGAGCGACGAGGCCGACTCGCCCGCCGGGAACTGCAGCGGGATGACGCCCATGCCGATCAGGTTCGACCGGTGGATGCGCTCGAACGACTCGGTGATCACCGCGCGCACCCCGAGCAGGCGCGTGCCCTTGGCCGCCCAGTCACGGGAGGAACCGGAGCCGTACTCCTTGCCGCCCAGGACGACCAGCGGGATGTCCTGCGCCGCGTAGTTCTGCGCCGCGTCGTAGATGAACGCCTGCGGGGCGTCGTCCTGGGTGAAGTCGCGGGTGTAGCCGCCCTGGACGTCGTCCAGCAGCTGGTTGCGCAGCCGGATGTTCGCGAAGGTGCCGCGGATCATGACCTCGTGGTTACCGCGACGCGAGCCGTAGGAGTTGAAGTCCTTCTTCTCCACACCGTGCTCGGTCAGGTACTGCGCGGCCGGGGTGCCCGGCTTGATCGCGCCGGCGGGGGAGATGTGGTCGGTGGTGACCGAGTCGCCCAGCTTCGCCAGCACGCGCGCGCCGGAGATGTCGGTGACCGGGGAGGGCTTCGCCTGCATGCCCTCGAAGTACGGGGGCTTCCGGACGTAGGTGGACTCCGCGTCCCAGTCGAAGGTCTTGCCCTCGGGGGTCGGCAGCGACTTCCACCGCTCGCCACCGTCGAAGACGTCGGCGTAGTCCTTGGTGAACATCTCCTGCGTGATCGCGTAGTCGATGGTCTCCTGGATCTCCTTGGCCGACGGCCAGATGTCCTTCAGGAAGACGTCGTTGCCGTCGGTGTCCTGGCCGAGCGGCTGGTTCTCGAAGTCGAAGTCCATCGTGCCGGCGAGCGCGTACGCGATGACCAGCGGCGGCGACGCGAGGTAGTTCATCTTCACGTCGGGGTTGATGCGGCCCTCGAAGTTCCGGTTGCCCGAGAGCACCGAAACCGCGGTGAGGTCGTTCTCCTGGATCGCCGCGGAGATCTCGTCGGACAGCGGACCGGAGTTGCCGATGCAGGTGGTGCAGCCGTAGCCGACCAGGTGATAGCCCAGCTTCTCCAGGTACGGCCAGAGGCCGGCCTTGTCGTAGTAGTCGGTGACGACCTGCGAACCCGGCGCCATCGAGGTCTTGACCCACGGCTTGACCGCGAGACCCTTGTCGACCGCGTTCCGCGCGAGCAGCGCCGCGCCGAGCATGACCGACGGGTTGGAGGTGTTGGTGCACGAGGTGATCGAGGCGATCACCACGGCGCCGTGGTCGAGGATGAACTCGCCGCGGTCGGCGGTGCTGACCTTGACCGGGTTGGTCGGGCGGCCGCTGTGGCCGTTCGCCGCGGACTGGATCTCGACGGCGTCCTCGTCCTTGAAGGAGAGGGCGGCCGGGTCGCTGGCCGGGAAGGTCTCCTCGACGGTCTCGTCCACGTTGGTGTGCGGGACCTGCTCGCCGCCGACGTAGTCGTGGATCGACTTGCGGAACGAGTTCTTCGCGTCGGTGAGCTCGATGCGGTCCTGCGGGCGCTTCGGGCCGGCGATCGACGGGACGACCGTCGACAGGTCCAGCTCGAGGTACTCGGAGTACTCCGGCTCGTGCGACGGGTCGTGCCAGAGGCCCTGCTCCTTGGCGTAGGCCTCGACGAGCGCGACCTGCTCCTCGGACCGGCCGGTGAGCTTGAGGTAGCGGACGGTCTCCTCGTCGATCGGGAAGATCGCGGCGGTGGAGCCGAACTCCGGGCTCATGTTGCCGATGGTGGCGCGGTTGGCCAGCGGCACCGCGCCGACGCTCTCGCCGTAGAACTCGACGAACTTGCTGACCACACCGTGCTTGCGCAGCATCTCGGTGATGGTGAGCACGACGTCGGTGGCGGTCACGCCGGTCGGGATCTCGCCGGTGAGCTTGAAGCCCACGACGCGCGGGATGAGCATGGAGACCGGCTGGCCCAGCATGGCGGCTTCGGCCTCGATGCCGCCGACGCCCCAGCCCAGCACGCCGAGGCCGTTGACCATGGTGGTGTGCGAGTCGGTGCCGACGCAGGAGTCGGGGTACGCCTGGCCGTTGCGGGCCATCACCGTGCGCGCGAGGTGCTCGATGTTGACCTGGTGCACGATGCCGGTGCCCGGCGGGACGACCTTGAACTCGTCGAAGGCGCCCTGGCCCCAGCGCAGGAACTGGTAGCGCTCGCGGTTGCGCTCGTACTCGATCTCGACGTTGCGCTCGAAGGCGTCGGCGCGGCCGAAGACGTCGATGATGACGGAGTGGTCGATGACCAGCTCGGCGGGGGCGAGCGGGTTGACCTTGTCCGGGTCGCCGCCGAGGTCGGTGACGGCCTCGCGCATGGTGGCGAGGTCGACGACGCAGGGCACGCCGGTGAAGTCCTGCATGATCACGCGGGCGGGCGTGAACTGGATCTCGATCGACGGGTCGGCCTTGGCGTCCCAGTTGCCGAGCGCGCGGATGTGGTCGGCGGTGATGTTCGCGCCGTCCTCGGTCCGCAGCAGGTTCTCGAGCAGGATCTTCAGGCTGTAGGGAAGGCGCTGGGAGCCCTCGACCTTGTTCAGGCGGAACACCTCGTAGGAGGCGTCGCCCACCTTCAGCGTGTCTTTGGCGCCGAAGCTGTCCTTGCTGGCGGGTGCGGTCACTTCTAACTCCAGTGGCGGGTCAGTTCGGTGTGTTCTCCAGGTCGTTCGGGCCGACCCGGAGCGAGTGTTGCGCACCCCCACCGTAAGTCCGGACCCGGGATGGCACACCTCGTTCGTCCCTTCAAACAGTACGCCCGTCCTTTTTTAAATTCAAGTCGCCCCCGGGTTCCGGACCCTTGCCGCTCACTTTGACTTGGCAAGCCGACACGCGAGTCGTGCAGGTCTCATCGGCCTGCGGCCGTTCGAGTGGCGAAACGTTCGCTTGTTCGTCCCCCGTTGAGGGGAATTGGTGCCTACGGTGTGTAAGTTCCTGGTGGTGCTTCTGGTAATGCTGTGACGGCAGTGGCACAGTGACCTCGTCGTTCAAGATCAGGAGGTGGGCGGATCGTGCGTGGTGAAGCAGGGTCGGGGACCGGTGTCCGCCGTGGCATGACCATCGGCGCGCTCGGCATCGCCCTGTTGCTCGGCGTGACGGGTACGGCCGTCGCGGTTCCGCCGCCCCCGCCGAACCCCAGCGACTCCGAAATCAACTCCAGCAAGGCCGAGGCCAACGCCAAGGCCGGTGATGTCGGCAGGCTCACGAACCAGCTGGCCCAGGCCGAGTCGAAGCTCTCTCAGCTCAACGACGACGTCGAGCTGAAGATGGAAGAGGCCAACAAGGCGAGGGTCGACGCGGAGACCGCGCAGGACGAAGCCGCGCAGGCCGATCGCGAGGCGAAGTCCGCGCGCACCGAATCCGACGCCGCGCAGGCCGCCATCGACAAGGCTCGCGCCGACCTCGACAAGTTCGCCGCCGCCAGCTTCCAGCAGGGCAGCACCGTCGGCTCGGTCTCGGCGTACCTCACCGCCGACAGCCCCAAGGAACTGCTCGGCCGCGCCCAGCTGCTCGACGCGGTCGGCGGCAGCAGGCTCAACGCGCTCGACACGATGAAGCGCGCGCAGACGGACAAGTCCAACAAGGACGCGACCGCGCGCAAGAAGCTGGAGATCGCGCAGGAGCGCAAGCGCGCGGCCGAGGCGGCCAAACACGAGGCCGACAACGCGCAGAGCGCCGCGCAGCACGCGCAGGACACCCAGGCCACGCAGAACGAGAAGCTCGAAGCCGACAAGGCGAACGTCGAGAAGCAGCTCTTCGAAGCGCAGCAGAAGGTCAGCGGCCTGCAGGGGCAGCGGCAGCGCTACGAGGACTGGAAGGCGCAAAAGGCCCGCGAGGACGAGGAACGCGCTCGTCAGGCCGCTCTTGCCGCGTCGAGGCCCAGCCAGGGCGGCGGTGGCCGTCCGGCCGGCAGGCCCGTCCAGTCGGCCCCTGCCGGGGCGAGTGTCGAAGCCGTCGTCCAGCGGGCCCTGTCCCAACTCGGAGTGGTCTACGCGTGGGGTGGCGGCAACACCTCCGGCCCGACGCGGGGTATCCGCGACGGCGGCACGGCGGACCGCTACGGCGACTACAACAAGATCGGCTTCGACTGCTCGGGCCTGATGATCTACGCGTTCGCCGGGGTGAAGCCGCTCCCGCACTACAGCGGCTACCAGTACGACGCCGGGCGGAAGGTGCCGCTGTCCCAGATGCGCCGCGGCGACATGCTCTTCTGGGGCGGCAGCGCGCGGGGCATCCACCACGTCGCGATGTACCTCGGGAACGGGCAGATGGTCGAGGCGCCGCAGTCGGGCCTGCGGGTCCGGATCGCGCCGGTGCGCTACGGCGGCATCATGCCGTACGCGACCCGCTTGATCGGCTAGGCGTGGCGCACGCGGGGATCGTGCTGGCGGGCGGCGCCGCGCGTCGTCTGTCCGGTGTGGACAAACCCGCGCTGTCCGTTGGTGGCAAACCGTTGCTGGCCAGGGCATTGGCCGCACTGGCGGACGCGGATCCGGTGATCGTCGTCGGCCCGGAACGGCCGGGATTCGGCGACGTCGTCTGGACCCGCGAGTCCTCACCCGGAACGGGTCCGGTCGCCGCGCTGGCCGCCGGGCTCGCGTTGGTGCGCACGGAGATCGTCGTGGTGCTGGCCGGCGACCTCGCCGGCGTCCGGAAGTCCACCGTGGACCGGTTGCTGTCCGGGCTCGGTTCCGCCGCCGGAGCGGTGCTGGTCGACGCCTCGGGGGAGCGACAGTGGTTGCTCGGTGCCTGGCGTGCGGAGGCACTGCGCGACGCACTGCCGGAGAAGGTGGAGAACGCGTCGCTGCGGCGGACGTTGGGCGGGCTGGAGATCGTCGAGGTGCCCGAAGAGCCGGGCGAGAGCGACGACATCGACACGCCGGAGGATCTGAACCGGTTCTCCTGACCGAAGCAGGGGAACGCGGGGAGGCGGTTCGGCATCATAAGCCGGTGAGCGACCTGCATCCGGACGAATACGAGTCGGACCTCCTGCGTGACGGCGAAGGATTCATCGAGGATTTCGACACGTGGTCCTCGCTGCTCGCACTGGAGGACGTGCTCGACGAGGCGCTCGCCGAGCCGGAGATCGCCTCGGGACTCCGCAGGGAAGGACTGCGTGCCGAAGACGCCCGCGAGGCCGTTCTCGGCAACGTCACCGCGCTCGCGCGGATCCGGATGGAACGGGAGCGGGCGGGCGTGGTGTTCGAACGTCCCCGGCGTCTCCCGTTCCGGCGGGTGACCGCGCGGGAGGTGGGCTGGTTGCTCGTGACCTGTGCGCTCCTGGTGGGCTACCTCCGGATCCTGCGGCTGTCGTGGTCGTCGATGCCGCTGCCCTTCCAACTGGTCGGTGTGCTGGGGCTCGGCGCGGTGATCGGGATGGCCGTCCTGGTCATCGGCCGCCGGGTCCCCGGCCTGTTCGTCACGGAAGGCTGGGCACGCGCGGAGGAATGGGCGCATCCCGAGATGATCGGCCTGGGTGACCGGTGGGAGTACGCGCTGCGCGAGATCGTCTTGCCGGAACTCCGCGACTACCTGCGCGATCACCGGCGGATCCGAGAGGGGGTGGAGCTCGTCTTCGAAGAGCCGGATACCTCGACGGATCTGGAAGCGGGGCTCGTGCGGACGGCCGCGGTGAAGCGCCTCCGCAGGATCGTCGACCGGGCGGATTCGGTGGCCGTCGCGCTGGCCGGGCATCGCGGCACCGGCAAGACCACGTCGATCCGGTCGTTGGAGCAAGGCCTGCTGAGCCGGTCGGATCGGGCGGCGCCGCTGGTCGTGGTCGCCTCCGCGCCCGCCGCGTACGAGGCGCGCGACTTCGTGCTGCACCTGCACGCGCTGCTGTGCAAGGCGGTGCTGGCGAAGATCTCGAAGGACTCGCGAACGGTGTCCGGCCGTCTTCGGCGGCGGCGGATGCTCGGGCGAGCGCTCCGGAAGTCGTTGTCGTTCCTGGCGTTCTGGGGAGCGGCGGCGTCGGCCGTCTGGCTTCTCTGGGGCGGGACGCCGTGGCAGGACCTCTGGGTGCTCGCGCTCGATGTCGTGAACGGGCGTGTCACGCCTCAGCAGGTGTGGACGGGACAGCCGGTGGGGCGGCTCGTCGCCATCGGAGTGGTGTCGCTGTTCCTCCTGCGGCTGGTGTTCGGTGTGTCGGTCGCCGGTGCCGCGGTCGCCCGCCTGCTGATCGCGCG
The DNA here is from genome assembly GCF_000342005.1 of Amycolatopsis decaplanina DSM 44594. Taxonomy (GTDB): domain Bacteria; phylum Actinomycetota; class Actinomycetes; order Mycobacteriales; family Pseudonocardiaceae; genus Amycolatopsis; species Amycolatopsis decaplanina. The sequence continues at coordinate 4,386 of NZ_AOHO01000064.1, read as the reverse complement.
CCGCCGGGACGTTCGCCTGGCGGGCTTCCGGCGCCTGACCGAACAGCAACTCGACCGGATCCGGTTCCTGCAGACCTACACGACCGGATGGTCCGGGAAGCTCAGCATGCCGCTGAAGGGGGAAGCAGGCCGGACCTGGTCGACGCAACGTGCCGAGCAGCAGCTCACCCATCCCGAGGTCGTCGACAAGTTCCGGGAGTTCGCCGAAGAGGCGGCGCGACGGCTGGCGGCGGAGAGGGTCGCCGGCCGGGTCGTGATCGCCATCGACGAACTGGACAAGATCGGGGAGCCCGACAAGGCGCATCAGTTCATCAACGACGTCAAAGGTGTCTTCGACGTCCCGGGATGCCTGTTCTTCGTGTCCGTTTCGGACGATGCCGTCCTCGGCTTCGAACAGCGCGGGCTCGGCGTCCGCGACGCGTTCGACAGCGCGTTCTCGGAGATGTTGCGGCTCGAACCGTTCACTTTGGACGAGAGCAGGCTCTGGATCGCTTTGCGGCTGCGGGGGATCTCGGAACAGTTCTGCTACCTGGCGCACTGTCTGTCGGGCGGCCTGCCCAGGGACCTCAAACGCTGCGCCATCGAGATGGTCGATCTCGCGAGCGAGGTCTACCGGCCGTCACTGGAGATCGTCGCGCGAAGCCTCGTCACCGGGGAGCTGGCCGGCAAAGCCCGCGCCTTCACCGCCACCGCGGCCACTTTGGACCGGTCGCCGGAGCTGACGGCGCTCACCACGGAGCTGCTCGGCATCCCGGGGACGGAGGAGCCGGGGGAACTGGCCGGGATCGCCGAGCGGCTGGTGGCCGACGGCGACGGCGACGCCGCGGCGATCCGTGATCTGCGTTGGCACAGCGGCTGTTTCGTGCTGTTCTGCGCGACCGTGCTGGAGATCTTCGACGACACGCTGACCGGCGACCGGCTGACGCCGGCCCTGCACCGGCTCGCCGTCGTCCGGCAGCGGATGGCGATGCATCCGAAGCAGGCGTGGGACGACCTGGTGGAGTTCCGGAAGGCGCGCGAGGTCCCTTCACAGCCGTCATACCGCTGATCGGGTTGGCTACCGTCACGAACGGCTGTGTCACCGACCACTACGGTCACATCCGGACGCAAGAACGCAAGCGGGGAACACAGGAGGCACGAGTGACCGAGCCCGGCTACGCCGACGGCGCGCAGCAGCCCGGAACGCCGGCGCGGGACGCCCAGTTGCTGGAGCGGACCGTGTTCGAGGTCAAGCGGATCATCGTCGGCCAGGACAGGCTGGTCGAGCGGATGCTCGTCGGCCTGCTGGCCAGGGGACACCTCCTGCTCGAAGGCGTCCCCGGTGTCGCGAAGACCCTCGCCGTCGAGACCTTCGCGCGAGTGGTCGGCGGTTCGTTCTCGCGTGTGCAGTTCACTCCGGACCTGGTCCCCGCCGACATCCTCGGCACCCGGATCTACCGGCAGGGGGCCGAGCGGTTCGACGTCGAGCTCGGCCCGGTGGTGGCGAACTTCGTGCTCGCCGACGAGATCAACCGCGCGCCGGCGAAGGTGCAGTCGGCGATGCTCGAGGTGATGGCCGAGCGGCACGTGTCGATCGGCGGCCAGACCTTCCCGATGCCCGACCCGTTCCTCGTGCTCGCCACGCAGAACCCGATCGAGAACGAGGGTGTGTACCCGCTGCCCGAGGCGCAGCGCGACCGCTTCCTGTTCAAGATCGTCGTCGAGTACCCGACGGCCGAGGAAGAGCGCGAGATCATCTACCGGATGGGCGTCACCCCGCCCACTCCGCAAGAAGTGCTGACCCCGGCCGAGCTGGTCCGGCTGCAGAACGTCGCTTCGCAGGTCTTCGTGCACCACGCGCTGGTCGACTACGTCGTCCGCCTCGTGCTCACCACCCGTACACCGAACGACCACGGGCTCGCCGACGTCGCGGGCTGGGTGTCTTACGGTGCCTCGCCGCGTGCCAGCCTCGGCATCATCGCCGCGGCCCGTGCGCTGGCGCTGGTCCGCGGCCGGGACTACGTACTGCCGCAGGACGTCGTCGACGTCGTTCCCGACGTGCTGCGTCACCGGCTCGTGCTGTCCTACGACGCGCTCGCCGACGGCGTCCCCATCGACCACATCATCACGCGGGTGCTGCAGACCGTACCGCTGCCGCAGGTCTCGGCCCGTCCGCAGGGCGGCGCCGGGCAGGGCGGCCCGGTCCCGGCCGGCGCACCCGTCAGGTAGGGCCGGTAGGCGGAGCTGAAGATGTACCAGGAAAGGCGACCAAATGCGTGAACCCCGACGTCGGTCGCGGGTTCACCAACAGGATTGAAGGAATCCGAGTGAAGAACGAGAAGGGCGAACGTCCTTCCTGGGCTCCGCCGGTACTCCGCGGGGAGCGGATGGAAGCGGGCCTGCGCACGCTCGAACTCGACGTGCGCCGCCGTCTCGACGGTCTGCTTCAGGGAAACCATCTCGGCCTGGTACCGGGGCCCGGTTCGGAACCGGGGGAGGCCCGGCCGTACCAGCCCGGTGACGACGTCCGCCGGATGGACTGGGCGGTCACCGCGCGGACGACGAGCCCGCACATCCGGGAGACCGTCGCCGACCGCGAACTGGAGACGTGGCTGGTGGCGGACGTGTCCGCGAGCCTCGACTTCGGTACCGCGCTGTGCGAGAAGCGCGACCTGGTCGTCTGCGCGACGGCCGCGGTCGCCCATCTGACCGGCGGTGGCGGCAACCGGATCGGCGCGCTCGTCTCCAACGGTGCGGGCAGCATCACGCGGATCCCGGCGCGCGGCGGGCTCCCGCACGCGCGGGGACTGGTCCGCAAGATCGCCGAGACCCCGCGTGCCGAGGAAGGTGTCCGCGGGGATCTCGCCGCGGCACTGGAGAAACTGCGCCGCCCGCCGCGTCGTCGCGGCCTCGCCGTCGTGATCTCCGACTTCCTCGGCGACACCGAATGGCAGCGCCCGTTGCGCGCGCTCGGCGGCCACCACGACCTCATCGCCATCGAAGTCCTCGACCCGCGCGACATCGACCTGCCCGACGTGGGCACCGTCGTGCTGGCCGACCCGGAGACAGGGAAACAGCGCGAAGTGCACGCTTCGGCCTTGCTGCGCAAGGAATTCGGCGCCGCGGCGCACGCTCACCGGCAGGAGGTCGCGGCCGCGCTGCGCCGGGCCGGTGCCGCGCATCTGGTGCTGCGCACCGATTCGGACTGGATCGCGGACATGGTCCGGTTCGTGGTGGCCCGCAAGCGCCGCTGGTCCGGTGGTGTCGCGTGAGCCTGACCGGATTCGCGTCGCCGTGGTGGTTCCTGCTGCTGCTGGCGGTCGCCGCGGTGGCCGTGGGCTACGTGCTCTCCCAGCGCGCGCGGCGCAAGCGCACGATGCGGTTCGCCAACCTGGAACTGCTGGAGAAGGTCGCGCCGAAGAGCCAGGGGTGGGTGCGGCACGTTCCCGCCATCCTGATCGTGCTGTCGCTGCTGGTGCTCACCGTCGCCCTCGCCGGGCCGACGGCCGAGCAGAAGGTGCCCCGCAACCGGGCCACCGTGATGCTGGTGATCGACACCTCGCTGTCGATGGAAGCGACCGACGTCGCCCCGACCCGGTTGAAGGCGGCCCAGGAGTCGGCGCGTTCGTTCGCGCAGAACATGACCCCGGGGGTGAACCTCGGGCTTATCTCCTTCGCGGGGACGGCGACCGTGCTGGTCGCGCCGACCACTGATCGCGGCGGCGTGGTGAAGGCGATCGACAATCTCAAGCTGGCGCAGTCGACGGCCACCGGCGAAGGGATCTTCGCCGCGTTGCAGTCGATCGAGAGCTTCTCGGCGATCGTCGGTGGCGCCGAAGGCCCGCCGCCCGCCCGGATCGTCCTGATGAGCGACGGCAAACAGACCGTCCCGGACGACCTGTACGCCCCGCGCGGCGGCTACACGGCCGCGCAGGCCGCGAAGCAGGCCCAGGTGCCGATCTCGTCGATCTCGTTCGGGACCACGCACGGTTCGGTCGACATCGACGGCAAACCGCAGGACGTGAAGGTCGACGACGAATCGCTGGAGGAGATCGCGCGGCTTTCGGGCGGTGACTTCTACAAGGCGGCGAGCGCGGACGAGCTGAAACGGGTGTACGACGACCTCGGCGAGCAGATCGGGTACGAGCTGAAGGACGCCGACGCGAGCAAGCCTTGGGTCATCATCGGGACTTTGGTGCTGATGATCGGTGCCGCGGCTTCGCTCTTCCTGGGGCAGCGCCTGCCTTAGACCGGTCCTGGAGGCACGGACGGAGTCAGGGCGCGGTAAGGCATTGGGGCGCGTCTCGTGAGTGGTAAGGACGGTTAGAACCGTTCTTAGAGCGTGTCTTTGAACCTGACTGGGTGGTCCTGGCGCGCTTAGTGGCGGGTCAGGCGCCTGGTCATCAT
>NZ_AOHO01000063.1 GCF_000342005.1 Amycolatopsis decaplanina DSM 44594 | reverse complement strand
CCTGCAAGGTCTCCGTCCACACACATCATCATCACTGTGGCTTTCGCGACATGCCTGGGGCAGTGCGGGGGCCGACCTCGGGCGGGTCGGGGTGCCGCGGGCAGGTGTTGTCGGCCTCAAGTACATGAAGGCCCCCTTCCTTGCGCCTGGCGCAAGGAAGGGGGCCTTCATGTACTTCCGGGCTCAGCCGAAGCGGCCCGAGATGTAGTCCTCGGTCGCCTTCTCGTCCGGGTTCGAGAAGATCTTCTCGGTATCGTTCAGCTCCACCAGGCGACCCGGCTGGCCGACGCCCGCCAGGTTGAAGAACGCGGTCTGATCGGAGACCCGCGCCGCCTGCTGCATGTTGTGCGTCACGATGACGATCGTGTACTCCTTCTTGAGCTCACCGATCAGGTCCTCGATGGCGAGGGTAGAGATCGGGTCGAGCGCGGAGCACGGTTCGTCCATCAGCAGCACGTCGGGCCGCACGGCGATCGCCCGCGCGATGCAGAGCCGCTGCTGCTGACCACCGGAGAGGCCGCCGCCCGGTTTGTTCAGCCGGTCCTTGACCTCGTTCCACAGGTTCGCGCCGCGCAGGGCGCGCTCGGCGACCTCGTCGAGCTCCTTCTTGCCCTTGGTGCCACCGAGGCGCAGGCCCGCCACGACGTTGTCGCGGATGGACATCGTCGGGAACGGGTTGGGGCGCTGGAACACCATGCCGATCGTGCGGCGGACCTGCACCGGATCGATCCCGGCGCCGTAGATGTCCTCGCCGTCGAGCAGCACCTCGCCCTCGACGCGGGCGCCGGGGATGACCTCGTGCATGCGGTTCAGCGTGCGCAGCACCGTCGACTTGCCGCAGCCCGACGGGCCGATGAACGCGGTGACGTTCCGCGGCGGCACCGAGAGGGTGACGCCGTCCACGGCGTGGAATTTGCCGTAGTAGATGTCCACGTCTTTGACGTCGATTCGTTTGGCCATCTCAAACAGCTCACTTCTTCTTCGGGGCGACAAGACGGGCAAAGAGCATGGCGAGGAGGTTCACGATCGCGATGATCAGTACCAGGGTGAGCGCCGCACCCCAGATCCTGTCGAACGCGACGGTACCTTCGTCGAACGGGTTGCTGACCCGCTCGTTGTTCATCAGAAGCGGCAGTGCGGCCTGTTCGCCACCGAAGATGTCCCAGTTCACGTAGGCGGAGTAGCCCACGAGGACCAGCAGCGGAGCGGTCTCGCCCATGACCCGGGCGAGCGCCATCATGATGCCGCCGATGATGCCGGACAGCGCGGTCGGGAGGACGATCTTCATGATCGTCTTCCACTTCGGCACGCCGAGCGCGTAGGAGGCTTCGCGCAGGTCGTCCGGGACGATCCGCAGCATCTCCTCCGAGGAGCGCACGACCACCGGGATCATCAGCAGCACCAGGGCCAGCGACACGGCGAAACCGCTGCGCGGGAGGCCGAGTGTCGTGATCCACAGCGCGTAGATGAACAGCGCGGCGACGATCGAGGGGACACCGGAGAGGATGTCCACCATGAACGTCGTGACCTTCGCGAGTTTGCCGCGGCCGTACTCGACCAGGTAGATCGCGACCAGCATGCCGATCGGGACCGCGATGATCGCGCAGACCAGGCCCTGCAGCACCGAACCGATGACCGCGTGCAGCACGCCGCCGCCGACCTCGTCCGACAGCACCGAGCCGAAGTCCTCGGTCCACCAGTTGCTGTAGGGGATCCGCTTGACGCCGTTGATGACCACCGTGGCGAGCAGCCACACCAGCGGCACGACGGCGATCAGGAACGACAGCCAGATCAGGACCGTCGCGAGGCCGTTCTTGGCCTTCCTCGCCAGGCTGACCTGTTGGAAGGCGGGGGCGGTGGCGGGGGTCTTCTCGAGCGTGGTGGACATGCTCAGTCCCCCTTCTTGGCGATGATGGATCGCGCGACGAAGTTGACGACGAACGTCAGCAGGAACAGCACCAGGCCGGCCGCGATGTAGGCGCCCGCCGAGATCTCGTTGTTGAGTTCCGCGTAGTCCGCCGCGATCTTCGAGGCGAACGTGGCGCCGCCGTCGAAGAGGCTCCAGGTGAACTCGCGGCCCACCGCGCCGGTCAGGATGATCGCGAGCGCGATCGTCTCGCCGAGCGCGCGGCCGAGGCCGAGCATCGAGGCGCCGATGTAGCCCGCCTTGCCGAACGGCAGCACCGTGGTGCGGATGACCTCCCAGCGGGTGGCGCCCAGCGCCAGCGCGCCTTCGATGTGCGGGGTCGGGGTCCGCTCGAACACCTCGCGGGACAGCGAGGTGATGATCGGCAGGATCATCACGGCGAGCACGATGCCGGCGGTGAAGATCGTGCCGCGCATGTCCGGCGAGACGTTGCCCGCCGCGAAGATCGGGATCCACGAGAAGGTGTCGTTGACCCACTGGGAGAAGGGCTCGATCGTCGGCGCGAAGACCATCAGGCCCCACAGGCCGTAGATGATCGAGGGGACCGCGGCGAGCAGGTCGATCACGTAGGCGAACGGCCGCGCCAGCCGCTTCGGCGCGTACTGGGTGAGGAAGAGGGCGATTCCGAGCGAGATCGGCATCGCGATGATCAGCGCCAGCAGCGAGGAATACACCGTGACCAGCAGCAGGCCCATGATGCCGAACCGCATGTCGTTCGGTTCGGTCTGCCAGACCTGGCTCGTCAGGAAGCTCGCGTTGTCGGCCTGGAGCGCCGGAACGGCCTGCACCAGCAGGAACAGTCCGATCAGGCCGATCAGTGCGACGACGAAGACGCCTGCTCCGGTGGTCAAGAACTGGAAGATGCGGTCACCGGGCCGCACCGTCCTGGACTTAGGGCTCGCGAGTTGCACCGAGGACTTCTCGGGCGGTGACGCGGCAGGTTGCTCCGAAATCGGGTCCTCCGGGAAGGTCGCGTGGACGCCAGAACGCCCACCGGGGTCGCCGGTGGGCGTTCTGGGCGAAGATGAATCGCTCATCGACTGCTTCTGTCCAGCCTGTCTTTACTGGTCAACCTGGGTGGTTGGCAACAGGGTCAGGCGATGGCCTTGACGGCGGTCAGGACCTTGTCCTGCAGGCTCTGCGGGATCGGCACGTAGCCCTTCTCCGAGAGCGGCTTCTGGCCGTCGGTGGCGGCGACGGTCAGGAAGGCCTTGACGGCCTTGGCGACCTCGGCGTCGGCGTACTTGGAGCAGACGATCTCGTAGGTGGCCAGGATGACCGGGTAGGCACCCGGGACGTTGCTGCCGTAGATCGCGTCGAGGTCGAGGGCGAGGTCGTTGGTGCCCTCCTTCTTGAACTTCGCCGCGTCGAGGGACTTCGCGACGTTCGCCGCGGACAGCTCGACACCACCGGAGCCGCTGTCGATCAGGGCGGCGTTGAGGCCGTCCTTCGCGAACGCGGACTCGACGTAGGTGATGGCACCGTCCGTGGACTTCACCGCGTTGGCGACACCGTTGGACTTCTCCGCGCCGTTACCGACACCGCCGTTGAACTTCTTGCCGTCGCCCTGGGTCCAGGCGCCCTTCGAGGCCACCTTCAGGTACTTCTGGAAGTTGTCGGTGGTGCCCGACTCGTCGGTGCGGGAGATGACCTGGATCGGCTTGTCCGGCAGGTTGACGCTCTCGTTGCCCTTGACCGCCTTGATGGCCGCATCGTTCCACTTGGTGATGCCACCGTTGAAGATCTTGGCGGTGACCTCGGGGGTCAGGGTCAGCTTGTCGACCCCGGAAAGCTTGTAGGCGACCGCGACCGGGCCGACGACCAGCGGAAGGTTCCACGCGTCGGCGGCACACCGGGCCTTGGCCTTCTCGGACTCGTCGCCGTCCTTGAGCGGCGAGTCGGAACCGGCGAAGTCGACCTGGTTGCCGATGAACTGCTTGACACCCGCGCCCGAACCGCTGGGGTTGTAGTTCACCTTCTGACCGGAGCACTTGGCGGCGTAGGCCTGCACGAAGATGTCGATCGCGTTCTTCTGAGCGGACGAACCCTCGGCCGAGAGGGGGCTCTTGCCACCACATGCGACGTCGGCCGTACCACTGGGCGCGGAAGCGGCACCCGAGCTCTGGGGCTTGTTCGCCGCCGGGTCGGATCCACAGGCGCCGAGCACGAGGGCGGCGCTAGCCACGATGCCGATCGCGCCCGCGGGCCGCATGATCTTCACTGCATTTCCTCCACTGGGAGACTTTCGCCGGATCGGTGGAACGGGAACGTTCCTGCCGGATCCGGACACTAGGCACCGACAGTGGACAGGCGGCCGTCAGCGGGTGAACGAGAGGTGAACAAGGCGCCCGATGTGAGCAGCGCGACTACTCCGAAAGTGGTCCGTGTCCCGCCCGTGACCTGCGCGTTTGCTCTCCGTGACCGGTCAAGAGCCGGCAGTGTGAACCCGGCTACCGAGCGTATTGGACGTCGACCTCGTACCGGGTGAAGCCGAGCTTCGAATAGACCGCGAGCGCGGGCGCGTTGTCACCTTCGACGTACAAGATCACTTGCCCCAGCCCGCGATCGCGGAGATACCGAAGCCCGGCGAGCGTGAGCGCCTTCCCGAGTCCGCCGCCCTGCGCGTCCGGATCGATGCCGACGACGTAGACCTCGCCGGCGGGCTCGCCGCCGAATCGGCCGGGAACGGCCTCGTGGACCTTCGTCCAGTGGAAGCCGATGACCTTCCCGTCCTCCTCCGCGAGGAAGAAGCCCTCAGGGTCGAACCAAGCTTCCTTCTCGGTCGCCCGCACCTCGTCGGCGGTCAGGGCGCCCTGCTCGGGGTGCCAGTCGAAGGCGCGCGCGTTGACGCGGACCATCGCTTCCTCGTCCTGACCGGGCACGAAGGTGCGCAGCGTGACGCCTTCGCGCGTCACGGGTTCCGGCCAGTCGGCCGTCTCGGCGTCCGCGTGCAGGATCAGCAGTTCCCGCGCGCGCTCGAAGCCTTCGGTCCCGGCGAGGTGGACGGCGGCGGGGTGGTCACCGTGCGCCCAGACTCGCAGCGGCTTCCCGTCGACGTGTTCGACGAGCGCCTTGGTGAGCGCCCTGCCGTGACCGGAGCGGCGGTGGGCGGGGTGGACGAACAGTTCGGCGACCTGGTTGCCGTGCGAGTCGCCTTCGGTGTCCAGGTGCGCGTACGCGACCAACTCGCCATCGACGTGCCCCAGAAGGTGCTGCCCACCGGCGAAACCGGTGTCCTCCGGGCGGCCGTCCGCCTCGCGCACGGCGAGGAGGAAGCGACGGATCTCTTCCGTTTCCGGTTCACCGGTCCACACCAGATCAAGCATGAAATCGACCCTACCCGGGAACCCGGTACCCGCCCGGGCGTCTTGTCGGACAGGAGAGGGGACTCAGTGCGCGGAAAGCTCGCTCGGCTCGTAGACGCTCGCGTCCGGGGCGATGGCCTGCGGCTTGGCCGCGCCCTTGGCGGGCCGCTCGAACTTGTAGCCGACGTTGCGCACGGTCCCGATCATCTGCTCGTGCTCCGGGCCCAGCTTCGCGCGCAGACGCCGGACGTGGACGTCGACCGTGCGCGTGCCGCCGAAGAAGTCGTAACCCCAGACCTCCTGCAGCAGCTGGGCGCGGGTGAACACCCGGCCGGCGTGCTGCGCGAGGTACTTGAGGAGTTCGAACTCCTTGTAGGTGAGCTCGAGAGTGCGCTTGCGGAGCTTCGCGGTGTAGGTCGCCTCGTCGATGACCAGTTCGCCGACCCGGAGCTCGGCGTCGACCTGCGCGGCGCCGCCGTCGCGGGTGGTGACGAGCCGCAGCCGGGCGTCGACCTCCGCGGGACCAGCCGTCGGGAGGAGGATGTCGTCGGTGCGCCATTCCGCGCTGACCGCGACCAGCCCGCCTTCGCCGACGACGGCGATGATCGGCGTGGAGGCTTCGTCTTCACCGGCACCCTTGAGCAGGCGGCAGAGGCTCTTCGCGGAGGCGAGGTCGCTGCGGGCGTCGAGGACGATTACGTCGCGGTGGCCCGCGTCGAGCAGCGCGGTCACTTCCGGAGCACGGACGCGTACGGTGTGGGGCAGCAGATCCAGGGCGGGCAATACCGTGGTGGCATCTGCTTCCGCGGTCAGTACCAGAAGGTCCAGGCTCATCGCCGCACCGCCTTCAGTCGTGGTCGCCTCGAACGTGGCTACAGCCGGTGCTTGGTGAGAATAGCGGGTGAACAGCCGGGGACCTACCCCGTGCTGGATCGATCACACCTGGCCAAAGAGGTTTACGAAGGAGATTTGACGCGATGGTGAGCAGGCCCGTGGCGCGTGACGACCGACCGTCTTCCGGCCGGTCCGCCAAGCGAGGAAAGCGCCGTGGCCGGGGTTGGCTCATCGCCCTCGCGGTGCTGGTGGTGCTGCTGGTCGGGGCCGATTTCGGGGCGGCGGCGTTCGCCGAGCACACGATCTCCCAGAAGACCCGCGAACAGCTGAAGCTGGCCAACGATCCGGCGGTCACGGTGCACGGTTTCCCGTTCCTCACGCAGGCCCTTTCCGGTGACTACGGTCACATCACCATCAGCGCCCAGGGCGTCGCGGTTCCGCCGAAGCTGCGTGACGTGGACTTCAACGCGGACATGAGTGATGTCACGGCGCCGCTCTCGGATCTGACGTCCGGCAACACGAAGTCGATCGTCATCGGCACGCTCAAGGGCGAGGTGACGATCAAGGCCGCGGACATCGCGCGGCAGGCGCCGCTGGACAAGATCGAAAACCTGAGGATCGAGCCGGTCACCGAGGACTACGTCCGCAACGGCGACAGCGGCCAGGGGGAGACGAAGCCGACGGCCACCAACGAGAACGGCGAGCCGGTGGACACCGCCAGCGCCGGGATCCGGGTTTCGGGCAACGTGCAGATCGCCGGGCAGAAGGTGGAGATCTTCTGCTTCGCGATGATCGAACTGGACGGGCAGAAGATCCGGCTCGAGCCGAAGCGGCTGCAGTTCGGGAATGACAAGGAGACCACCGTCGTTCCCCAGGCCGTACAGGACGCGCTGCTGCCGAACTTCAACGCGACCATCGACACCGGCGCGATGCCGTTCTCGGTGACCCCGACGTCGGTGCGCGTGAACAGCGGCACGGTGACCATCAAGGGTGAAGGCAAGAACGTGGCCTTCAGCGAAGCGAAGCCTCAGGGGTGATCTCGGATGACCGGGGTGTGGGTGCTGCTGGGCGTCTTGGTGCTCGGCGGGGTGGCGGGCGCGCTGTTGCAGGCACGCAACGGCCGCATCAGGGCCGCAAAGGCTTCTGACGTGTCCGAGCTGCCGGAGCGCGTCTCCGCCGCCCTCGCACCCGAAGGCGTCACCCTGGTCCAGATCTCCACGACGTTCTGCGCGCCGTGCCGCCATACCCGCGCGATCCTGTCGGCGCTCGCGGACAAGACCGACGGCCTCACCCACGTCGATCTGGACGTCACCGAGACCCCCGAAGTCGCCCAGGCACTTTCGATATTGCGGACTCCGACGACGCTGGCCTTGACATCGGACGGCCGGGAGGTTTTCCGCATCGGCGGCGTTCCCCGAGGTCAGGAGCTTCTCGAAGCCCTGAAACCTCACCTGGCGAACGTCTGATCCCGCATTTCGGGACGCGTCCCAAGGTGTGAACACGGTTCCCAACCTGAGGGAGCTCTGCGTACCCTCGTGCCCGTGAACCGGCTGCCCCGAACCTTGCTGACCCAGCGCCGCGCAGTGGATCTGTGCCGCGTTCGCAGCAGCCTGTGTCCGCCTCGGCCCGGCGTTCGCTGAAGCACGCCTTCATGCCTGCGCGTGCCTTGCCGGCACGCACCTCTTCCATTGCTCGAGCAGGAGGAACCATGTCCGCAGGACCGGCCGTCGACCCCCGTGGTCCGCGTTTCGCCGCCATCCTGACGACGATCGTGCTCGCGATCGTGCTCATCACCCAGTGGTGGCCACTGCTCGCGGCGCAGGCGGTGGTGTTCGCAATCGGTGCCTTCATCGGCCTGAAGCCGGCGCCGTACTCCTTGATCTACCGGTACCTCGTCGCGCCGCGGCTCGGCCCGGCGACCGAACGCGAGGACGCCGCCCCGCTCCGGTTCGCGCAGGCCGTCGGGTTGGTGTTCGCCGTCGTCGGCACCATCGGTTTCGCCGCCGGCCTGACCGCGCTCGGGTTCGTCGCGACGGCGTTCGCGCTGTTCGCGGCCTTCCTCAACGCGGCCTTCGACTTCTGTCTCGGTTGCGAGATGTACCTGCTCATCAAGCGTTTCAGCCCCAGCCCTCGCGCGTCCTAACCCAGAAAGAGAGTCAGCTCCATGAGCCGTGAAGACGTCCTGGTCACCACCCAGTGGGCCGAGGAGAACCTGGACACCCCGGGTGTCGTGTTCATCGAGGTCGACGAGGACACGACCGCGTACGACAACGGACACATCCGCGGTGCGGTGAAGTTCGACTGGCGCAAGGACCTGCAGGACGGCGTCCGCCGCGACTTCGTCAACAAGGAGGGCTTCGAGAAGCTGCTGTCCGAGAAGGGCATCTCGAACGACGACCGCGTGATCCTCTACGGCGGCAACAACAACTGGTTCGCCGCGTACGCGTACTGGTACTTCAAGCTCTACGGCCACGAGAACGTGCAGCTGCTCGACGGCGGCCGCAAGAAGTGGGAGCTCGACGGCCGCGAGCTGAGCTCGGAAGAGGTCAAGCGCGAAGCCACCGACTACAAGGCCAAGGAGCAGGACCTCTCGATCCGCGCGTTCCGCGACGAGGTCGTCGCCGAGATCGGCAAGAGCAACTACGTCGACGTGCGTTCGCCCGACGAGTTCTCCGGCAAGCTGCTCGCCCCGGCGCACCTGCCGCAGGAGCAGTCGCAGGTCCCGGGCCACATCCCCGGCGCGTTGAACGTCCCGTGGGCGAAGGTCGCCAACGAGGACGGCACCTTCAAGACCGAGGAAGAGATCAAGGAGCTGTACTCCGACGAGGGCCTCGACGAGTCGAAGGCCACGATCGCGTACTGCCGGATCGGTGAGCGTTCGTCCATCGCGTGGTTCGCGCTGCACGAGCTCCTCGGCTACGACCAGGTCAAGAACTACGACGGTTCATGGACGGAATACGGCTCGCTCGTCGGCGTGCCGGTCGAGTTGGGAGCTAAGTGATGGCTGACGACAGCTGCGGCGCACCGGTCCAGGAGGCCACGCCCGCCGATTACGACACCCGCGGCCAGGTCGTGCTGGCCGGCAAGGTGACCGGCGCGGAAGGGCCCGTCGGCGGCGCCTTCGTCCGGTTGCTGGACGGCGGCGGCGACTTCACCGGCGAGGTGGTCTCGTCGGCCGACGGCGACTTCCGCTTCTACGCGGCCCCCGGTGACTGGACGGTGCGCGCGCTGCACCGCTCCGGCAACGGCGAAGCTTCGGTGAGCGCTCAGGGACCGGGCGTGCACCAGCTCCAGGTCTCCGTCGCCTGAGACGGTCTGAAGGGGCCCTTCACCGCTCCATCCATGCCCCCGCCGCCGCCCTCAACTGAGGCGCTGCGCGCCCGGCCTGGATTCCAGCGGTGAAGGGCCCCTTCGTCGCGTCTCATGCGGGGAAAGCGTCCTTCAGCTTCTGTGGGCACTGCCACGCACCCTGCGCAAGGCCGTCTGAGCAGGTAGCGACTAAAGTGCGTGGCGTGGAGATCCTGTTTACGACCCTGCTGGTGCTCGCCGGCGTCGCGATCACCTGGTTCGCCGTGTACGTCGTCTACCGGCTTTACGCGGACCAGCGCTGACCCATGACGGCTAGCGGCGACGAGGCCATCCAGGCCGCGGAAAAGCGCGCGGAAAGCACGCGCGACCGGAACCTTCCGCAGTTCGACGACATGCCCATCCCGGGCGACACGGCGAACCTGCGCGAAGGCCCGAACCTCAATGACGCCTGCCTGGCGCTCCTGCCGCTCGTCGGCGTCTGGCGCGGTGAGGGCGAGGTCGACTATCCCACCATCGAAGGCCCGTACCGGTTCGGCATGCAGCTGACCATCGCGCACGACGGCCGCCCCTTCCTCACGCACGAGGCGCGTGCCTGGCTGCTCGACGAGGACGGCAAGGTCATCCGTCCCGCCGCCCGCGAGTCCGGGTTCTGGCGCCCGCAGGCCGACGACACGATCGAACTGCTGCTGACCCACAACACCGGCATCGTGGAACTCTTCTACGGCAAGCCGCGCGGCAAGGCCTCCGTTCCGGCCTGGGAGCTGGGCACCGACGCCGTCGTCCGCACTTCGACGGCCAAGGACGTCACGGCCTCGCAGCGGCTCTACGGCATCGTCAACGGTGAACTCGGCTTTGTCGAGGAGCGCGCGATGATGGGCCAGGAACTGCAGCCGCACACGTCGGCGCTGCTGCGTCGCGTGGTGGGCTGACCGTTCCCCGTGCGGTGGCGGGCCTACGGCGAGCACGCCGCCCTGCTCGACTGCGTTTCCCTCACCGAGACGATCGCGGCGCACGCGACGGTCTCGTCCGCGCGCCCGCCCGGGATCATCGAACTCGTGCCCGGCGCCCGCAGCCTGCTCGTGGTGGAAACCCCGGGCTCGGGCGCCCTCGCGGCCGTCCGTGACCTGCTGGCGGACGCCGACCTCGAACATCCGCCCGGCGGCGGATCCCGCGAGATCACTCTCGATGTGACCTATGACGGCGAAGATCTCGAACTCGTCGCGCGGGACGCCGGAGTGTCCACTGAGGACGTTGTCCGGCTGCACACCGGCGCCGTCTACACCGTTGCCTTCACCGGGTTCGCACCCGGATTCGGTTACCTGACCGGGCTTCCCGAGCCGCTCCGGCAGCCGCGGCTGTCGAGTCCGCGCACTCGCGTGCCACCGGGATCGGTCGGGATCGCGGGCGAGTTCACCGGGGTGTACCCCCGCGTCTCGCCCGGTGGCTGGCGGCTGATCGGGCACACCCGGACCGTCCTGTTCGATCCCCGCGCCGACCCGCCCGCGTTGCTGGCGCCCGGCGACCGCGTGCGGTTCCGGAGCGCCGGATGAGGGCACTCGAAGTGGTCGAGACCGGCCCGCTCGCGCTGGTCCAGGACCTCGGAAGGCCCGGCTACGCGCATCTCGGCGTCCCACCGTCCGGGGCGCTGGACGTCCCGGCGCTGAAACTGGCCAACCGGCTCGTCGGTAACGACGAAGCCGCGGCGGGTGTCGAGTGCCTGTTCGGCGGGCTACGGCTGCGCGCGAAGACGTCCTGCACGGTCGCGGTGACCGGCCCCGCCGTCGCCGTCGAGGTCGACGGGCGCCCCGTCGGCTCGCACGCGCCGGTGTGGCTGGCGGCGGGCCAGATCGTGGCGATCGGCGCACCCGCCACCGGATTACGGTGCTACCTGGCGGTTTCCGGCGGGATCATGGTCGACGCGGAACTCGGCAGCCGATCGCGGGACGTCCTTTCGGAGATCGGGCCCGCGCCGTTGCGGGCGGGCGACCTCCTGCCGCTCGGCGCGCCGTCCGTGTCCGGCGGTGCCGACGTCGTGCTGCCCACGGTGGCTCCGGCAGAGCTGGTGGTGCGGGTCGACCCGGGCCCGCGGGCGCACTGGTTCGAGAATCCGGCGACCGGTCTCGCGAAGACCTGGACGGTGACGGCGGATTCCAACCGCGTCGGGCTCCGGCTCGACGGGACGCCGTTGGCGCGGACGGGCGAATACGCCGAGCGGGAGCTCCCGAGTGAAGGCCTGCTGACCGGCGCCGTCCAGGTGCCGCCGAACGGGTTGCCGGTGGTGTTCTTGGCGGATCATCCGACTACCGGTGGTTATCCGGTGGCGGCCGTGGTGAGACAGGCGTCACTCCCGGCACTCGCGCAGGCCCGACCCGGAACCCTTCTCCGCTTTCACTCGTCCACGAAGGTGTGGAACAGGTAAAGGTCGACGGTGGCACGGGTGTCATCGACACGAATTCGGTCCCAACCCAGCCAGAACTTCCGCAGTCGTTGCGGATCGCGCTGGCCACCGGCCAGATGCGCCGTCCGCTCGGCGATACGCTCCGCCCGCTTCTCGATCTCTTCGCCGACGGCGAGTACCAGGTCACCGGCCCCGAACGGCTGGCCGAGGACCGCTACCTGACCCCGAGCGCCGACTGGCCGCCCGCCGACGTGTCCCGCGTCGGCTACTACCGGACGGCGATCAAGAGCGGGCACCGGCCGGTCGCCGTCGTACTGGAGACCACCGACGCGGCGGTGATCCTCGACGGGCACCACAAGATCGCGGCCTACCGCGAGGAAGCGATCCTGCCGCACCTGCTGATCATCAGCCCGCTCAGCTGATCGCGTACTCGCTCTCGTACGCGGCGGCCAGTTCGGCGTGGATCGCGCTGGAGTCGCTCAACGCGACGCCGTCGAGCGTGTGCACCCTGGTCAGCTTGCGGACCGACGAAGCGAGGAAGAGCCCTTCGCCCCCGGTGAGGTCCGAGACCTGGAGCGGCTCGACCTTGACCGACCAGCCCGCGCGCTCGGCGCCACGGAACAGTGCCGCCTGCGTCGTCCCCGGCAGGATGCCGATGGTCGCCGGCGGCGTGTAGAGCGTCTTGTCCTTCGCGAGGACGACCGTCGAAGTCGGCCCTTCGAAGACCGCGCCGTCGGCGGCGGTGAAAATCACATCGCTCGCGCCACGACGGCCGGCCTCCCGCAACGCGGCCATGTTGACGCCGTACGAAATCGACTTCGCGCCCAGCAGCAGCCACGGCGCGCGCTCGGCGAGGTCGGGCTCGATACCGCGCTCCAGTGTGATCGCCGCGACGCCTTCGACACGGGCGCGCAGGACCTTCTCGTCGATCTCCACGCCGAGCGCGAACCCGAATGGCTTCGCCTCCGGATCGCCGTCGATTCCCCTGGTGTACACCAGTTTCAGCGCGATCTCGGCGGGGCCGGACCAGTTGTCGATGACGGTCTGCGCGGCGCGCTCCCAGACCGCGAGGTCCGGCTCCGGCAGGTCGAGCATGGCCGCGGAACGGGCCAGCCGCTCGAGGTGCGGGCGGAGCTCACGGGGCCGTCCGTCGACGACGAGGATCGTCTCGAACACCCCGTCGCCGCGAAGCAGTCCGAGATCGTCTACCCGCAGGTGAGCGGCTTCGGGGTCGGCCAGGGTCCCGTCGAGAAAGGCAAGCACGCGCATGGGGACACGGTACTCACTAGCATGGGTTTCATGCCTTACCGCTCCCCCCTGCTCGACCTTCCCGGACCGATCGCGGCACCCGACGGGCATCCGGAGGAGGGTGTCCCGTGGCATTGGGGAGATCCCTTCGCCGAGCAACGGACGGCGGCGCGCGGCGCGGTCGTGATCGACCGTTCGCACCGCGAAATCCTGGCCGTGACCGGGGAAGAACGGCTGTCCTGGCTCCATTTGGTGATCTCGCAACACGTCACCGGGCTCGCCGAAGGCACCGGCACCGAGGCGCTCGTGCTGGACAGCCAAGGCCGCGTCGACACGCACATGGTCCTCGCGCACGCGGACGGCACGGTGTGGCTGGACAGCGACAGGGGCGCGGTGGCCACCAGCGCACTGCCGTCCGGCGGCAAGCAGACCCTGCGCGATTACCTCGAAGCGATGAAGTTCTGGTCCAAAGTGGACATCCGCGATGTGTCGGAGGAACTGGCGTTGCTGACCGTCCTCGGCCCCGACGCGGACGGCGTCCTGGCTTCCACGGGTGTCACGCCGGGCGCGGACGCGTACTCGGTCGTGCCGATCCCCGGCGGTTTCGCGCGGCGGATGCCGTGGCCGGGACGGCACAGCGTCGATCTCGCCGTCCCCCGCGCCGAACTCGCCGGCTGGTGGCGCCGCCTGACCGACGCGGGCGCACGCCCGGCGGGCAGCTGGACGTTCGACGCGCTGCGGGTCGAATCGCTGCGGCCGCGACTGGGCGTCGACACCGACGAGCGCACGATCCCGCACGAGGTGAACTGGGTCGACTCCGCCGCGCACGTGGCGAAGGGCTGTTACCGCGGGCAGGAGACCGTCGCGAAGGTCCACAACGTCGGGCGGCCGCCGCGGTACATGGCGCTGTTGCATCTGGACGGCTCGCCGGAGATCACGCCGGAGACCGGCGATCCGGTGGTGCTGGGCGAGCGGACGGTCGGGCGCGTCGGCAGCGTGGTGCAGCACCACGAACTGGGGCCGATCGCGCTCGCGCTGGTCAAACGCTCGACGCGGCCGGGCGCGGAACTGCTGGTGGGCGCCGAGGATCGCGTCGTGCAGGCCGCCATCGATCCGGACTCGGTGCCGGGTGAGGCTCCGGCTCCTGGGCGGGAAGCGGCTCAGCGGCTGCGGGGCTGACTTCGCTCCGCTCCGGTCCGTGAAGGACTCCTTGAGGGACTCTGGGTCCCTCAAAGTTCCCCTCACCGGGTCCTGGGCCGCCACTTTCGCCTCAGCTGTCACAACGGCGTCGCGTGAAGGCCCCTTGCCTCGGCTGAGCGCAAGAAACTCGGCCTTCACTCACGACCGCACCCTCCGCCAAGTACATGAAGGCCCCCTTGCTTGCGCTAGACGCAAGCAAGGGGGCCTTCATGTACCGCCGGCGCCCGCCCCGCGCCTGGCCACGGACTGAAGGGGCCCTTCCCCGCGGCTCACGCGGCGAAGGACGCCTTCCCCACGTCAGATGCGGCGAAAGTCCCCTTCACCCACACCAGTTGTCCACAACCTTGCCCACCTGTGGACAACCCCGCCGACCAGCACTTTTCCCCCGCCACCCCCGGTAGACTGGACTTGGGGCCGCCCCCGGGACGGGTGGGGGGCGCGCTCTGGAAAGGACCGAAGGAGCACTGGCGCGGTGGAGGGTGCCGGGAGGGGTGAAGATCCTTGTGGTATCACGCCCTGCGGAACATTTCCGCTGGAGCGCGATAAGCTACGCGGGTGATCGAAGTCCGGCCCGGTGGTCGCCGTCGTATCGACCGCGTGCTCGGCCCTGGGTATCTCAGCGACCTCGGCGAGCTGACCCTTTCCGTACTGCGTGAGCGCCGTGACGAGGCCGCGCAGGAGGAGACCGACCTGTCGTACCTGCGGCGCCTGCTGCACGCGCGGATCGACATCGTGCGGGCCGAGCAGGAGCGCCGGAGTTCGGGCGGCGAGAGCAGTGTCGTCGAGCGGCTGGCCGCGATCCTGGCGGACAACGCGATCGGCCCGGCCACGGGTTCGGGCAGGCATCAGCGGCTGGAGCCGTCGCGCGCGGGCGAGCACCGGCGGTTCGCCGAGGCGCTCATCGGCGACACGGACCTTTCCGACGTCAGCACACTGTCGGACGAGAAGCTGGTCAACGCCCTCAACCGGTACGCCGACGAAGAGGTCTCGGTCTCCTCGTACCGCCGCGAGGTGCAGAGCGTGATGGACACGATCAACGCCGAGATCGCGACCCGCTACCGCAAGGGCACGGCGTCGGTCGACGACCTGCTCGACACCGAACGCGGCGGCTCCGAGTGACGAATCCGGTCCTGGTCGAGGTCGTCCGGTCCGGATTCGTGGAGAGCACACACCGCGGCGCGCTCGTGATCACCGCCCCGGACGGCTCGGTGCGGTTCTCCGCGGGCGACATCGAGCGACCGGTCTACCCGCGCTCGTCCAACAAACCGCTGCAAGCCGTCGGGATGCTCCGGGCAGGCCTCACGATCGGCGACGAAGAACTGGCGCTGGGCTGCGGGTCGCACAACGGTGAGCCCGGCCACGTCGACGGCGCCCTGTCGATGCTTTCCCGCGCGGGGCTGACCGAGGACGCGCTGGTCTGCCCGCCCGCCTTCCCGCTGCACGAGCCGAGCATGCTGGCCGTGGCCTCGGCCGGGAAACGCCGCGCCGCCATGAACTGCTCCGGCAAACACGCCGCGATGCTCACGACCTGCGCGCAGCTCGGCTGGCCGACCGAGGATTACGCGGCCGAGACCCACCCGCTGCAAAAGGTCATCCAGGCCACCGTCGCCGACCTCACCAGCGAGACGATCGAGACGGTCGGCGTCGACGGCTGTGGTGCCCCGCTGTTCGCGTTCTCCTTGACCGGACTCGCCCGCTCCTTCGGCAGGCTGGTCACCGCCATGGGCGGGCCGGAGCGCAGGGTCGCGGACGCGGTCCGCGCATATCCGTGGCAGGTCGCGGGCACCGGCCGCGAGGACACCGTGCTGATGCGCACCGTCGACGGCCTGCTCTCGAAGGTCGGCGCCGAGGGAGTGCACGCGTTCGCCCTCCCGGACGGCACGGCGCTGGCGCTGAAGATCGACGACGGCGCGGCGCGTGCCCGGACCCCGCTGCTGCTCGCGACCCTGCGCCACCTTGGCATCGACCCGGGTGACGAAGCCGGGAGCCTCGCACGCGACGCGGTACTGGGCGGCGGGAAACCGGTCGGCGAACTGCGGGTCGCCGCCGGCCTCTTCGGCTAGTTCGCGCGTTCCCGCGCGGCCAGGTCGCCCCAGAAGTCCCGCAGGTCGGCGAACAGTTCCGCCAGTTCGTCGACGTTGCCGGTGCGGAGCGCGTCGAGGATGTCGTGCACCTCTTCGGCGGTCGTGTCGGCTTGCAGGATCGAGTCTGCGAAGAGCTGGACGAGACCGCCGTAGTCGAGTTCGACCGCGGAGCCGGGGTGGAAGCTGTCGAGCCAACGTCGCGTCTCGAGCAGCACCCGGCCGGGCCCCGAGTCACCGAAGGTCGCTCCGAGCAGGTCCCCGACCTCGCGGGCGCGATACCGCGCGTCGGCGATGGGGATCCGCCACGACACCTCTCGCTCGGGGTCGTCGCGGCCTTTGCCGAGTTTGACCCGCCGCATCCCGGGATCGAACAGCACGAACCACGGAAGCGGGACGGTCCACGTCGTCGAGAGCGTGTGCGAGGCCGAGGCGGACAGGTCGCCGATGGCCGACTTCGCCCGCGAGCGGATCATGTCGAGTGACGCGCCGCCCGCGTCGAGCACCGCGCTCTTCAGCGCGGGATGCGCGTCGCCGAGGAAGGTCACCAGTGCCGCGGCCGAGCGCGCGCGGATCTCCATCGGACAGATCAGCGGCCCCGGTCCGGCGTCACCGTGCTCCCCTTCCGGTACGTCTTCGGGGTCCAGGACGAGGACGTCGGTGACGAGACTGGGCGCGGCCCTGCCGTCCGCGAGCTCGGCGGGCAACAACCGTCCGACATGCTGTGACTTGAGCCACAGTGCCTGCTCGCGCATCCCCGCGGTCGAACGATCGAGCCGGGCCGCTTCGACGGCCTCGAGCAGGCGTTCGTCCGGCGGATCCCCCAGCGCGAGCAGGGGCTCGTAGACGCGGAGATAAGCCGCGAACGGACGGGGCACACGAGCATCGTGGCACGCCGACCTGCGACTATCGCCACCGACCGGCCGGTAACCGGCGTTCGGGGAACACTGTCGCCACCGGCACACCGTGCCACGTCGCATCCAACCCCCCGGACACGGTACGGTGTCAGCAGGAAAGAATTGTCGAGACGATGCGGGGCCGCCGATTCCCCCGGCCGCCCCGCCCCTGTGCGAGGGGGTCGAGCCATGGGGCGCGGCCGGGCTAAGGCCAAGCAGACGAAGGTGGCGCGCGAGCTCAAGTACAGCTCGCACGAAACCGACTTCGATGCTTTGCAGCGCGAGCTGTCCAGTAGTTCCTCGGAAGACAGGCACGAGGACGACAAGCGGTACGACGACGACCCGTACGACGGGTACGACGAATACCGCCGCTGAGCAACGCGTGACACGCGAGGGTGGATCCGGGCTTGTTCCGGTGACCGCCCTCGCGTGTCGCGTGCTGCCCAAAATATGAGGAGGTGCCATGTCTGACGTAGCGCGAGTAGGTGTCGTCGGGGCCGGGCTCATGGGCTCGGGCATCGCCGAGGTGCACGCGCGGGCCGGGCTGGACGTGATCGTCACCGAGGTGAACCAGCCGGCGCTGGACTCCGGGCGGGCGCGGATCGAGAAGTCGCTGCAACGCGGCGTCAAGAACGGGAAGCTCTCGCAGGAAGACGCCGACGCGGCGCTCGGACGGCTCCGCTTCACCACCGAGATCGGCGAGTTCGCCGACCGCGACCTCGTCATCGAGGCCATCCTGGAACAGGAGCAGGCCAAGGTCGAGGTGTTCCGGTCGCTGGACAAGATCGTCGAGCGCGAGGACGCGGTGTTCGCGTCCAACACCTCGTCCATCCCGATCATGAAGCTCGGGATGGCCACCGGCCGCCCGCAGCAGGTGATCGGTATCCACTTCTTCAACCCGGTCCCGGTGCTGCCGCTCGTCGAGCTGGTGCCCTCGCTGCTGACCAGCGACGACACCGCCCGCCGCGCGGAGGAGCACGCGACGACGGCGTTGGACAAGACGGTGATCCGGTCGCAAGACCGCGCCGGGTTCATCGTGAACTCGCTGCTCGTGCCGTACCTGCTTTCGGCGATCCGGATGATCGAGTCGGGCTTCGCGTCCGCGGAGGACATCGACCGCGGTATGGAGCTGGGCACCGCGCACCCGATGGGCCCGCTGCGGCTGTCGGACCTGATCGGCCTGGACACCATCAAGGCGATCGCGGACTCGATGTACGCCGAGTTCAAGGAGCCGCTGTACTCCTCGCCGCCGCTCCTGCTGCGCATGGTCGACGCCGGCCTGCTCGGCAAGAAGACCGGCCGCGGGTTCTACAGTTACTCCTGACCCGACCTCTCCTTACGCAACCAGTCACCTACTTGCGATAGTTACTTGTGCAAGAACCGCAAGTAGGTGACTAATTGCGGGGTGGTCGGAGCCGGGCCGGCAGGTGGCACACCTAGACTTGCGACCGTGGGACAGGGACAGCTGCGCGCGGGTCTGGTCGGTGCCGGTCCGTGGGCGAAGACGGTGCACGCGCCAGGTCTCGCCGATCACCCCGGAATGACGTTGCGCGCGGTCTGGACCAGGCGTCCTGAGGCCGCGAAGGAGCTGGCCGAGGCGCATGGCGCCCAAGCCGCCGACAGTTTCGAAGAGCTGCTCGACCAGGTGGACGCGGTCGCGTTCGCGGTGCCGCCCGCCGTTCAGGCGGAGCTGGCGGTCAAGGCGGCCGAAGCGGGCAAGCATCTGATCTTGGAGAAGCCGATCGCCGCCGACCTCGACGGCGCGCGGCGGCTCGCGGACGCGGTGGAGGCCGCCGGCGTCGCGGCTCTCGTGGTCCTGATCTTGCGTTTCTCGCCGATGACCCGCGAGTGGCTCGACGGCATCAAGCAAGCGGGTGGCTGGCGGGGTGGCGGAGCCCGGTGGCTTTCGGGTGCGCTGCTCGGCGGGCAGTACCAGTCCTCGGCGTGGCGGCACGACTCCGGCGCGCTCGCCGACATCGGTCCGCACGCCCTCGATCTGCTGGACGCGGCGCTCGGTGAGATCACCGACGTGCTCGCCGCGAATCGGACCGATGACGATCTGTGGCAGTTGCTGTTAGCCCACGAGGGTGGCGCGACCAGTACGGCGACCCTGTCGCTGCGGCTGCCGATCCAGCCGACGGTCGTCGAAGTGGCCGTTTACGGCGAGCACGGTTACCGCACTTTGGGACGGAAGCCGGGTTCGGCAGGCGAGTCGTACACCGCGCTCCTGGACGATTTCGCCGCGATGGCCGCGAGCGGGACGACCTCGCACCCGTGTGACGTGCGTCGCGGACTGCACCTGCAGAAGCTACTAGAACACGCGCGGGAACTCGCCGGACACGGCAAGTAGTACACAGGTCACCCACAAGACTTTTCCTTGTGCGATAACGCCTTCTTCCGGTTACTTCGCGGTCGTCCACAGGTTTGTCCACAGGTTCCTTTGTGGACGGTCATGAGCATGGGAAAACCTTTTCCGCCACCGGAAAAGATCACCTCATAGTGCGGTCGCTCCGTCATGCCGAGTCGATCTTGTGATGCGAAGGTGATCTTGGGCGCTCCGGAAAGGAAGGCCATGGGTGAGCTGCTCCGCGCTTTCGGCGGGATGATCCCGTTGACGATCACCGCGATTCCGTACGCTTTGCTCGGGTGGCCGCTCCTCGCGGCGCATCGACGGCGAAGACGGGCCGACCGCTTTTCCGCGTCGGCGACGGCCGCCGTCGACATGACGCTCGCGCTGGTTTGTTTCCTGGTGTTGTGCCTGGTCACGATGCCGATGACCGGCACACAGGGCAGCAGGCTGAACCTCGAACCCGGCGCCGACCTCCGCCTCGCCCTGACCGACAGCGGCAATCTCTGGCAGGCGCTGGGCAACGTCCTCATGCTGAGCCCGCTCGGCGCCCTGCTCCCGGTGCGGTCCCGCCGTCTGCGGTCTCTGGGCCGGATCGCGCTGGGCGCGCTGACCGTCTCGGTGCTCGTGGAGGGTACGCAATATCTGATCCAGGCCGGCCGGGTGACCTCGGCCGACGACATCTTGCTGAACACCTTGGGCGCCGTGGCGGGCGCCGCGTTGAGCAAACGTCTGTGGCACCGCTTGGACGTCCGGCCGCCGGTGAAGATCCCGGCGCAGGTCCGGCGGGTGTGCGACGCCCCTGTCCGGCTGCGGGTCCCGAGATCGGTGTGGGACGAACGGTATTCGAGCATCGCGCATCCGCAGCGGAGGTAAACCGGTTGACCGTCGTGCGAGAGTGATCGCGAAAGCCCTACGTACCGAGAAGAGGGATGCCTCATGCCTGACGCCTTCGGTGGCGTCGGCACGAGCTAGCCGGCGCACACGCCAGCTCCACCACGCACGCGGATCCTCCCGTGCGTCCCTCCTTCTTGCCCGAAAGGCTTTCCAACCAGTGCTTTCCGAGACGATTCGTAGTCTGCAGTCCTACATCCGCGTCACCGCGGCGAAATTCCGCGAAACCGAGCGGATCGGGCCGTTCCTGGCCACGTACTACCTCGAGGCCGGCAGCCCCTTCCTCAACTACGCCATCCCTGACGACGGCGCCGTCCCCACCAAGGACGACGTCGCCGCGCTCACCGAGGCGTTCCGCGGGCGCGGACTCGTGCCGCGTCTGGAGTTCCTCACCGAAGCGGTGCCGGCAGCCGAAGCCGTGCTCGTCGAGTGCGGTTACAGCCTGGAGCGGCGGGTCCCGCTGATGATCTGCACTCCGGGGCAGGTCGTCGGACAGCCGGAACCGGCCGGGATCAGCCTGGTCACCCCGAAGACCGACGGCGAACTCCGGCAGATGATCCGGGCGCAGAACGTGGCGTTCGGGGAGACCGATCCCGATCAGCACCTCGACCCGTCGCCGGATCAGCTGAGCGGCGAGACCATGTCGGTGATGGCCGTCGGCGAAACCGGCGAGGTCGTCGGTGGCGGGGTCGCGACCGCGATCCTCGACGGCGCGACCGAGATCGCCGGGATCGGGGTGCTCGAGGGGTACCGGAGCCGCGGGATCGCCGCGGCGATGACGGAGTACCTGACGCGTGAAGCCCACGCGCGCGGTGGCAGGTCGGTGTTCTTGACGCCGGGCGCCGGGCAGGCGGAACGCGTCTACGGCCGGGTCGGGTTCAAGACCGCGGCCGAGTGCGTGCACCTGTCAATCATCTGAGTAGCCGCCGCGGCGGGACTTCTTGACCTCGCCGCGGCGCTTCTTCGAGGCCAGGCGGCGTTCCTTCGAACCTCGCGAAGGTTTGGTGGGGCGCCGCTCGGCTGCCGGAGGCGCCGACGCGTCCAGCAGCAGCGTCACCAGCCGCGCCCGCGCGGCTTCCCGGTTCATCAGCTGGGAGCGGTGTTCGGACGCGGTGATCGTGACGACCCCGTCGACCAGCCGCGACGAAAGCCGGTCCAGCATCCGCGCCCGGAGATGTTCCGGGACGGAAGCCGAACCGGCCACGTCGAAGGACAGTTCGACCCGCGAGTCCGTGGTGTTCACGCCCTGCCCACCCGGACCCGACGACCGGGAGAACCGTTCGCTCAATTCGGCGCCCGGGATCACGAACCGGGTGCCGACCACCACGTCATCAGCCACGGGTCCAGTGTGTCACCCGGGCCCAAGCCGATTTCAGAATCGCGGGTGGTCACCCGACAGCACGGCGCGCGGGCCGTCCGGGTCTTCCGCCGGCTGCACGTCGCCGAGGATCCACGCCGGCACGTGCCGCGCGGTCAGCATCGCCAGCGCCCGGTCGACGTCGTCGGGGCCGACGATCGCGACCATGCCGACGCCCATGTTGAACGTCTTCTCCAGTTCGGCGCGCTCGACCTTGCCGCGGTGGCCGATCAACGCGAACACCGGTGCCGGGGTCCACGTGCCGCGTTCGAGCCGCGCGACCAGGCCGCGCGGCATGACGCGGGCGAGGTTCTGCTCCAGGCCGCCGCCGGTGACGTGCGCGAACGTGCGTACGTCGGCCTCGGCCGCCAGCGCGAGGCAGTCCTTCGCGTAGATCCTGGTCGGCTCCAGCATCTCCTCGCCCAGCGAGCGGCCGAACTCCTCGACGTGCCCGTCGAGCGGCATGCGCGCGATGTCCAGCAGCACGTGCCGGGCGAGCGAATACCCGTTGGAGTGCAGGCCGGAGGAACCGAGCGCGAGGACGACGTCACCGGGGCGGACCCGCTCCGGGCCGAGCACGTTCGACGCTTCGACGACGCCGATACCGGTGCCCGAGAGGTCGTAGTCGTGCTCGCCCATCAGGCCGGGGTGCTCCGCGGTCTCGCCGCCGAGCAGCGCGCAACCCGCCTGGACACAGCCCTCGGCGATGCCGCCGACCAGTGCCGCGATCTTCTCCGGCACGACCTTGCCGACGGCGATGTAGTCCTGCATGAACAGCGGTTCGGCGCCGGTGACGACCAGGTCGTCGACGACCATCGCGACCAGGTCGATGCCGACCGTGTCGTGCTTGTCGAGCGCCTGCGCGACGGCGATCTTGGTGCCGACCCCGTCGGTCGACGAGGCCAGCACCGGCTCTTTCCACTTGTCCAGCTTCAAGGAGAACAGCCCGGCGAAGCCGCCGACTCCGCCCATCACCTCGGGCCTCGTGGCCCTCTCGGCGTGCGGTTTGAGCAGCTCGACGGCTTTGTCACCGGCGTCGATGCTGACGCCGGCGGCGGCGTACGTGGCGCTCGTGGACTCGCTCACGGAAGCGGACTCCAACTCTGGAAGAGAGGTCTAGGGACGCCGGATGGCGTCCTCAGCACCGTACCCGGCAGGGCTGACGGGCTTCGCCGCGCCATTGACCGAGTCCAGGCTTTCCAGCAGGTGCTTCCCGATCAGCGCGTCTTCGGGCAGCGCGATCGGGTATTCGCCGGAGAAGCAAGCGGTGCACAACCGCGACTTCGGCTGCTCCGAAGCCGCGACCAGTCCGTCCAGGGAGATGTAGCCCAGGGTGTCCGCGCCGATGGAGCGGCGGATGCCGTCGAGGTCGACGCCGTTGGCCACCAGTTCGGCGCGGGAGGCGAAGTCGATCCCGTAGAAGCACGGCCAGCGGACGGGCGGTGACGCGATCCGGACGTGCACCTCGAGCGCGCCCGCCTCCCGCAGCATGCGGACCAGCGCGCGCTGGGTGTTGCCGCGGACGATGGAGTCGTCGACCACGACGAGCCGCTTGCCGCGGATGACGTCGCGCAGCGGGTTCAGCTTCAACCGGATGCCCAGCTGGCGGATCGTCTGCGAGGGCTGGATGAAGGTGCGGCCGACGTAGGCGTTCTTCACCAGGCCGGTGCCGTAGGGGATGCCGGAGCCCTGCGCGTAACCGATGGCGGCCGGGGTGCCGGATTCGGGCACCGGCATGACCAGGTCGGCGTCGGCCGGATGCTCGGCGGCGAGTTTGCGGCCGATCTCGACGCGGGTGGCGTGCACGCTGCGGCCGGCGATCGAGGTGTCGGGGCGCGCGAGGTAGACGTACTCGAAGACACAGCCCTTGGGCTCGGGGTTCGCGAACCGCGAGGAACGCAGGCCCTCGGCGTCGATCGCGATGAGCTCACCGGGCTCGACCTCGCGGACGAACGACGCACCGCAGATGTCCAGCGCGGCCGTCTCGCTCGCGACGACCCAGCCACGTTCGAGCCTGCCGAGTACCAGCGGGTGCACCCCGTGCGGGTCACGCGCGGCATACAGGGTGGACTCGTCGGCGAAGACCAGGCAGAACGCGCCCTTGAGGGTGGGCAGCAGTTCCAGCGCGGCGGCTTCGATGCCCTTGTCGGCGGCGTTGGCCGCGAGCAGCCCGCACACCAGGTCGGAGTCGCTGGACGAACCGGTCAGGCCCGCGTGCGGCTTGAGCCCGGCTTCGACCGTGCGATCCCGCAGTTCGGCGGTGTTGACGAGGTTCCCGTTGTGCGCGAAGGACAATCCGCTGCCGGTGGCGGTGGTGCGGAAGATCGGCTGCGCGTTCTCCCAGATGGTCGCACCGGTGGTCGAGTAGCGGCAGTGGCCGACGGCGATGTGTCCCTGCAGCGACTGCAGGACCTGCTCGTCGAACACCTGGCTGACCAGGCCGAGATCCTTGAAGACGACGATCTGCGAACCGTCGGAGACGGAGATGCCGGCCGCTTCCTGGCCGCGGTGCTGAAGTGCGTAAAGCCCGTAGTAGGTCAGCTTCGCGACCTCTTCTCCGGGCGCCCAGACGCCGAAGACACCGCATTCCTCGCGGGGTTCCGGATCGGGCTGGTCGGTCACGGGCTGTCCGGCGAGGGACGGGTCGGAAACCACCGAGGTGCTCCCAGGGAGAAAGAGGGCAGGCCGCCACCAGTGTAAACGGTGAGCAGGAGATCAACGCGCCGCGCGAAGTGGCACTGGACACGCTTCGGGTGATGACCGTGAGTGACGAGCGGGTGTCAAGGCCCGGCACTCACGACCCCCGACCAGCCGACCGCTCCCCCTCGACAGAGGCGGTCGACTGTGTTCAAGGAAGCACTCAGCCTGCGGCGAGCCACTTGGAGGTGCCGCCGCGGCCGGGGACCCAGCAGCCTTTGGCCACGGCCTCCGGGAGGTACAGCGCGCCGGGAGTCCGCTCGTCCGGAAGCGCGAGCAGTTCCGTCAGCACCGTCGCCGCGTCGCCGGCGGACCGCCACAACCAGACCTCGGGCTCGAGGATGTCCTCTTCGGTCCCGGGCATGCGGGTCGCGACGACGTCGTCCTCGGCGTTGAGCCGGACCACGTCGACCACGTTGTCGTGGACTCGCACGCCGACCACGGCCATGACCTCGCCGTTCGCGTCGCGCGGGTGCACGAACTGGTATCCGCGGTGGATCAGTTCCTGCAGGCCGCTTTCGATATCGGTGATTTCCGCGGCGATGGTGTCACCTGAGAACATCATCGAATTCGCCGTCCTTGGCGCCCGCGAGGAACGCGGCCATCTCGGCCTGGGTGTAGATCAGGGCCGGCCCGGTCGGGAAGCGCGAGTTGCGCATCGCGATCTCACCGGACGCGAGCGGAGCCACCTCGACGCAGTTGCCGATCGCGTTGCTGTAACTCGCTTTGCGCCATTGCGCATCGGTAAGACGATCGGCCGGGATGCCGTTGTCGAACTGTTCAGCCATGGTCCCCACCTTCCCCGACAGAAGCTTCGGGCGATGCATCTGCATGTGCATTTGCCTGTGATCCAAAGTTAGCACGTGTGCCTGCAGCGGTAAATGCACGTGCAGAAGTTTTTGCAGAACTCGCGTGCAGTGACGGCTCAGGTCCGGGGCCGACCCACTAAAGTGTGAATAGCACAGTCTCCAACGGGTGAACAACTACCACTTGTGGCCACTTTTTCAAGGCGCTTGCCGGGGCGTGCAAGAAAATCCCGGCCGTCCTCGGGACGGCGGGCGACCCCACAACGGTGAGCGGCTCAGATTTCGGCGCGGCGCTTCATCAGCATCTGGCGGCTGCGGTCCGGCGTCTCCGCGTCGACCGCGAGCATGTCCAGTGCCCGGCTGTACCGCTCGATCTCGTCGCGCTTGTCGATGTAGTGCGCGCCGGTCAGGTACTCGGTGTAGGCGATGTTCGGCAATTCCTCTTCCGCGAACCTGAGCAGCGAGAACGCGCTGTCGGCGGAGTAGCCGCTCCGGTCGAACGGAAGGATCTGGACCGAGATGTTCGGCTGCTGGATCATCTCCAGCAGGTGGTCGATCTGTGCCTTCAGCACCTCGCGGTCGCCGATCGGCCGGTGGAGCACCGACTCGTCGAGCACCAGCCACAACCGCGGCGCGTCCGGCCGCGACAGCATCTTCTGCCGCCGCATGCGCAGCGCGACCCGGCGGTCGATCTGCTCGTTGACCATGTCCTTGCGGCCGTGGCTCATGATCGCCCGCGCGTAGTCCTCGGTCTGCAGCAGACCCGTGACGTACAGCGGCTCCCACACCTGGATGCGGGCCGCGGCCTCTTCGAGTCCGACGAGGTCGTTGAACCAGCTCGGCATCAGGTCGCCGTAGCGGCGCCACCAACCCGGCTCGTTCGACTCCTTGACCATGTCGAGGAACTGCTGCCGCTCACCGGGATCGGTCATCCCGTACATGGTCAGCAGATCGGCGACGTCGCGTTCCTTGAAGCCGACGCGGCCGAGTTCGAGACGGCTGATCTTCGACTCGGAACCCCGGATGCTGTAGCCGGCCTCCTGGCGCGTGATGCCCGCGTCCTCACGCATCCGGCGGAGCTGAGAGCCGAGGATCATCCGCCGCGCGGTGGGACCCAGGGACTGCTCACCGCCGGGCGGGGTGACCGCGTTCATCGACCGGGGACCTTTCGTACGCCAACACTCACCAGGGAACTAGCCGATTACTGAAAGTACACGTTTGGACCTCGACACGACAGGCATGGTTCGGTTTGCCCGCCGCGTACGTGGTCCTACTCTACGTAGAGCCCGAGACTTCCGACACAGTTTTGTGAGGTTCAAGATGCCCGATGCCCCGACCCGGACGGAACGAGTGCCCGTGGGTGTCGACCCGACCCGGGCCAGCATCGCCCGGGTGTACGACGCCTTCCTGCTCGGCAAGGACAACTACGAGATCGACAGGGAAGTGCTGCGCAAGGTCCAGCAGGCCGCTCCCGAAGCGCAGGATCTGGCGACCGAGAACCGCGGCTTCCTGATCCGCGCGTGCCGGTTCCTCGCCAGCCAGACGGGCATCACGCAGTTCCTCGACCTGGGATCCGGCCTGCCGACGGCCGAGAACACGCACCAGGTCGTGCAGCGCATCAACCCGGAGATCAAGGTCGTCTACGTCGACAACGACCCGGTCGTGCTCGCCCACGGGCGCGCGCTGCTCGAAGAGAACGAGAACACGCACTTCGTCTCGGACGACATCTTCGAGCCGGAGCGGATCCTGGAGAACCCGGACATCCTCCGGCACATCGACTTCACGCAGCCGATCGCGTTGCTGCAGCTCGGGACGCTGCATCACTACAACGGGCCGAGGGAAACGCCTGCCCGGATCATGAAGAAGTACATCGACGCGCTGCCGTCGGGTTCGTACGTGGCGATCTCGCACTTCTCCGATCCGGAGGACGAGCTGTCCGAGACCGCCCGCAAGATGGAGGACTTCTTCATCCACAGCCCGATGGGCTCGGGCACCTTCCGCACGAAGGCCCAGATCGAGGAGCTGTTCCACGACCTCGAGATGGTCGAGCCCGGCGTGAAGCTGTGCGTGGACTGGTGGCCGGACGGCCCGCGGATCAAGGAGCTGAACGCGGCTCAGCGGACGATCTCGGGCGGCATCGGCCGCAAGAAGTAGGAAGCTCGCCCTCGAAGTCCCCTTCATCGCGAACTTCGCGATGAAGGGGACTTTCACAAACGGACCAAGGGCAACCAGCGGGCCAGATCGGCCCTGCTCCCGGAGGCGGAGACCCGCCCCGACTCGACGGCCTCGGCCCAGCCGAGCAGCCCGGTCGCCAGCTCCAACCAGGTGCGCGGATCCGTTTCGACGACGTTCGGCGGCGTTCCGCGTGTATGCCGCAATCCTTCGACACACTGCACAGCCGCGAACGGCGGCACCCGCACTTCGACACTCTTCCCCGGGGCGTCCCCGGCCAGCGTCCGCAGGCTCAGCCGCACCGCCGCGGCCAGCTCGGGACGGGCCGGATCCGGACCGGATCCGCTCAACCAGGGGGAAATCGCCGCGATCGCGGCTCGTAACTCAGCGGGGTCGACCGAACGCGAAGAGGCCATGGGAGAACAGTAGAGTGAGCGCGAACAAACCTTCAGGCACCCGGAACGTGGGGATGGCGATGGCGCAGCGGGACGAGGCGGATCGGTTGGCGTCGAGCCCGGCGGGCAAGCGGAAACCGGGCAAGCCGAAGATCACCGACGAGATGCGCGCCAACGCCAGGGCCAACCCGAACAGCTGGCTGTACGTCATCGACGAGGCCTTCGACCCCGACGGCCCGGTGCCGTCCTGGGCGGTCGTCGGCGCGTACCCGGTGAACGGCGGGGGCGAGATCGTCGAGGACTTCCACCCCAACGACCGTTACCGCCCCTCGCCCAAGGCACTCGGCTTCCCGGAGCCGCGCAACGAGCTCGAGCAGCTGCTCCAGCTGGTGCGCACGAACCACCGCCCGGCCGCCGACCTGCCGCGGGTCATCCTCGACTCGACGCTGTTCGTCTACGCCCTTTCCCCGGTGCAGCGCACGGTGATCGGCTTCCACAACACCGACGGCAAGGTGCTCGTGCCGGCGTACACGGCGAAGTCGCTGGTCCCGCGCGAGTGGCCGCACGCCCGCGCGGTGCTGGGCCGGGACATGGTCCCGCTGCTCGCCGGGCACCCCGTGACGATCAATCCCCACGACCGGCTCACCGCGATCGTCCCCTCGGAGCACCTCGACAAAGCCCTTTCGGACGAGCGCCGGTAGGACTCCATTAACCCACTCGGCCCAATTTATTCAGGCTGTTAGCCACACTTTCGGGTGATGTTCGAGTCGCTGATTCCCTTTTCCCGGGGGATCGTGACGACGTGATGAGTCGCAGAGTGTGTTCAAAAGCCTGGGGAGCCGTCCTCGCGGCGGGGGTTTTGCTGCTCGCGCAGACCCCCGCCGTCGCACGGGAGAGCGGGCCCAGATACGACGGGGCCGAGGAGCACTACGCCGGTTCACAGATCGCGCTGCACGAAGGCGTCAACGTGTCGGTGGGGCCGCTGTACGGCGGCGAAGCGCAGACGTTGGGCCACGACGTCAGCGGCCACCAAGGCGACGTCGACTGGCCCGCCGCGGCCAGGACCGGCGCGAAGTTCGTCTACGTGAAGGCCACCGAGGGCACCGGCTTCGTCAATCCCCGGTTTCCTCAGCAGTACAACGGCTCGTACGACGTCGGCCTGATCCGCGGCGCGTATCACTTCGCACGTCCCGACATCTCGGACGGCGCCGCGCAGGCGCACTACTTCGTCGACCACGGCGGTGGCTGGTCCCGCGACGGCAAGACGCTGCCGGGCGCGCTCGACGTCGAGTACAACCCGTACGGCGAAACCTGTTACGGCAAGACTCCGGCGCAGATGGTCGCGTGGATGGCGTCGTTCGCCGAGACCTACCTGTGGCGGACAGGGCGGCATCCGGCGATCTACACGTCGACGAGCTGGTGGAAGCGCTGCACCGGCAACAGCAACGTGTTCTGGCAGAACCCGCTGTGGATCGCGCGCTACAACACGGAGATCGGCGAGCTGCCGGCGAGCTGGAAGACCCAGACCATCTGGCAGTTCTCGAACAAGGGAAGCCTCCCCGGCGACCAGAACTGGTTCAACGGCACGGTCGACCGCGTGCACGCGCTGTCCATCGGCTGAACGCTCACCCGAGTGGGCGTTACAAGATCACATAACCCGGTCTACTTGGAAATGAAAATCACCCACGCGTAGTACCAATTTCACGGAAGTTAGTGACAAACCCGGCACTCGTCGTCAACAATCGTGCCCGGACGGCTACCACCTGCAAGTTAGCCGTCCTCAGCGAGGGTTATCCGTGAAGGGATTGTCGTAATGCGCACTTCCCGAAGAATCGCCATAGCCGTCGGCTCCGCGCTGCTCCTGCTCAGCAGCACGGTCCAGGCATCGGCCGCCCCGTCCCCCGAGATCATGTCGATCGAACAGGATCTCCAGCAGAACGACCACACGATCGGATCGCAGATCCGGCGTGTGGAAGGCGACACCTCCACCCCCGAGTCCAAGGCCAAGGCCGCCCAGCCGCAGCCGGAGGTCGGGGTGCTCGCGACGGTCGCGGGCATGGACGTGGCCAGCTACCAGGGCAACGTCGACTGGAACTACTGGTGGAACCAGGGCAAGCGCTTCGTGTGGACGAAGGCCACCGAAGGCACGAGCTACAAGAACCCGTACTTCGCCCAGCAGTACAACGGTTCCTACAACAAGGGCTTCATCCGCGGCGCGTACCACTTCGCCCTGCCGAACGTCTCGAGCGGCGCGGCGCAGGCGGACTTCTTCGTCAACAACGGCGGCGGCTGGTCCAAGGACGGCAAGACCCTGCCGGGCGCGCTGGACATGGAGTACAACCCGTACGGCGCCACCTGCTACGGCCTGAGCCAGGCTTCCATGGGGGCGTGGATCCGGGCGTTCCATGATCGGTACAAGGAGCGCACCGGCCGCTGGCCCGTCATCTACACCTCGACGAACTGGTGGAGCACCTGTGTCGGCACGTCGCAGAACTTCGGTGGCACGGTCCCGCTGTGGATCGCGCGTTACGCGTCCACCGTGGGCACGCTGCCCTACGGCTGGAGCTACTACACCGTGTGGCAGTACACCTCCAGCCCGCTCGACCAGAACACCTTCAACGGCGCTTACGACCGCGTGCAGGCACTGGCCAACGGCTGAGCTGCGCGTTCCGTGAAGAAGCGGCTCCCGGCCTCGGCCGGGAGCCGTTTTCGCGCGCGAGGTACCTTCCGAGCAGAATGCCCCTGAAATCCCTGGCACGGGCGGATCCGGAACCAGCGCTGACCGCCGGTCGTCTGATCTGAAGCCTCAGGCCCCAGTACGGAAGGCGAGACCGATGACCTACCCACCCCAGCCAGGCCAGCCCTACGGCCAGGACCCTCAGGGACAGCAACCGCAGCAGGGTGGCTGGGACCAGACCCAGCAGTACGGTCAGCCGCAGCAGTACGGACAGCAGCAGGGCTGGGACCAGACCCAGCAGTATCCGCAGCAGCCGCAGCAGGGTTGGGACCAGACGCAGCAGTACCCGCAGCAGCCGCAGCAGGGCTGGGATCCGAACGCGCAGCAGCAGGGCTGGGACCCGAACAACCCGGGTTACCCGCAGGGCTTCGGCGGCCCGCCCGCTCCGCCGTCGAAGAGCAAGACCGGACTGATCATCGGGATCGTGATCGGCCTGGTCGTGCTGATCGCGTTCGGCGTCACCGGGTTCGTCGCGCCGGGCTTCCTGCTCAGCAAGGACGAGGGGAACAACACGGCCGCGCCGCCGCCCGCGTCGTCGTCGGAGAAGGCGCCGACCTCCGCGCCGAAGAGCAGCCCGAAGTCGAGCGCGCCCAAGAGCAGCCCGAAGAGCACCGAAAGCGGTGGCACGGGCTCCGAGGGCAACCCGAAGGGCATCCAGAACCTCAAGGACTTCCTGGCCAAGGTGAGCGCCGGCGACAAGGCGGGCGCGCTGGCACTGGTCTGCGAGGACATGAAGGCGACCATGGGCGACTCGATCGACATCATGGCCCCGGCGCCGTCGCAGCTTGAGGTCACCTCGACCGCCGGCATCGGCGACGGGTTCATCACCGGTGACATCGAAGGCACGGTCAAGGGCAAGAAGGTGAGCGGGTCGGGGATCTCCTCGGACGACAATCCGGACAAGTCCTTCTGCGTCCGCAACTTCTTCGTATTCTGAGCGAATGAAGCGGTTGCTCCGCTCCCCACTGCTCTGGACCTTCTTCGTCTCGCTCGTACTGCTGCTCGCGGTCGGCGGCTGGTTGCTGACGGATGCGGCGACCAGCCGCAGCGAGGCGCTGAAGACCGGCGGCATCGCCGGGGGCGCCATCGTCGCGCTGTACGCGTTGTGGCTCAACGACCGGCGGCGCCGCGTCGAGGAGCGACGGCAGGAGATCGAGCGACAGCGGCAAGAACTCGAACTGCGGCGGGCCGACCAGGACCGGGACCGGATCTCGGACGAACGGTTCGCGAAGGCCGTCGAACTGCTCGGGCACGACGCCGACCAGGTGCGGGTGGGGGCCCTGCACGCGCTGGCCGGGCTGGCTCGCGGACGCAAGGTGTACACGCAGACCGTGCTGGACATCCTGTGCTCGTACCTGCGGCGGCCCTTCGAGCATCCGCGGTACGAAGGAGAGGCGAAACGTTCCGGGAACAAGCTGCCCGAGCGCGGTGACGCGAAGCAGGAGCAGGAACTCCAGGTGCGGCAGACCGCCCAGCGGCTCATCGGGGACCTGCTCCCGGCGGCGGATTCCGAAGGCACGCCGGGGTACGACCTCGACTTGACCGGCGCGGTGCTGGAGTACTTCGATCTTTCGGAACGGAAGATCGGCAAGCTGTTGCTCCGCTACGCCGGTCTGTACAGCAGCACCAATCTGTCCGGTTGCTTGTTCCTCGGCCCGGTGTACCTGACTGGCGCGGGCACGGCCGACAAGAAGAAGATCGGCTTCTTCCGGTGCAATGAGGCCAAGTTCGAGCAGCGGGCGTGGTTCAGCGGGGTGCAGTTCTCCGAGGACGTCGAGTTCCGCGGCACGGTGTTCGCGGGCGAGACGTCCTTCAAGGACAGCGTTTTCACGAAGGACGCCGTCTTCGCCGACGCCGGGTTCAAGGGGACGCTGGATCTGCGCCGCGCGCGGTTCGAGGGCTTCGGGGACCTCAGTTTCCGTGAGCCGCCCGGCACGGTGTCGCTGTACAACACGTCGGTGGAACCGGCGAGGGACCACCTGCTCCCGGAGGGCTGGTCCGTCGAGACCCTGCCGGACGGCCGTGCCCGGCTCACGGTGAAGGACTGATGAGGCGCCTGCTCAAGTCACCGTTGCTGTGGACGTTGCTGTCCTCGGTCGTGGTGCTCGTCGGGGTCACCGCCTGGCTGCTCACGGATCGCGCGACCAGCCGCGGCGACGCGCTCAAGACCGGCGCCCTGGCGGGCGGGGCGATCGCCGCGCTCTACGGGCTCTGGCTCAACGACCGGCGTCGGCGTACCGAAGAGGACCGGCACGAGATCGAGCGCAGCCGGATCTCCGACGAGCGCTTCGCCAAGTCGATCGAACTGCTGGGCAACGAGGCCGATCAGGTGCGGGTCGGGGCGATGCATTCGCTCGCGGGGCTGGCCAGGACGCGTCCGGAGTACCGGCAGACGGTGCTCGACGTGTTGTGCGCCTACTTGCGTCGGCCGTTCGAGCATCCGAAGTTCGATGTCGCGGCCGGCAAGAAGACCGACAAGTGGAAACCGGAGGACGAGGCGGCCGCGGAACGCGAGCGGCTGGTCCGACGCGCGGCCGAGCGGCTGATCCGCGACATCCTTCCCCACGCCGGGACCACCGGGCCGACGCTTTCGCTCAACCTCAGCGACGCCCGGCTCGACAAGCTGGGGTTGCTCGGCAGGCGGGTCGGCTGGTTCGGTGCGGATCGCTGCGAGGTGCTGACCTATCTCGACCTCACCGACGCCCGGCTTTCCGGGAAGTTCCTGCTCGAGAACGTGACGATCCACGGCCAGTTCGAGCTCACGAGGGCGAGCTTCGAACGGAAGGTGTCGCTGGACAACACGGTCGTCGAGACGCCTGTCGACTTCAGCACGGCCACCTTCGCGGAGCCGCCCTCGCTTGAGGGCGCGAAGTTCCCGGCCGGTTCGACGTTGCCGGCTCGTGAGCGGTAAGGACGGTTCTAACCGTCCTTACCGCTCACGAGGTCTTCAGCCGAAGAGCGCGGGGAGCGTGCGCTCCCAGGTCTCCCGAAGCTCGTCCAGTGTGAACTCCGTGATGCCCTGGAGTTCGAGCGAGCCCGACTCCGGGTCCACCACACCGGTCTTGCGCCACGGCAGGCCGCGCGCGGTCAGCATTTCGGTGAACCGCAGTTCCTCGGTGCGCGGCACGGCGACCAGCACCCGGCCCGCGGACTCGGAGAACAGCTGCACGAACGGGTCCTGCTCCGCGTCGAGGAAGACGCGGGCGCCGCACTGTCCGATGAGGACGGTCTCGACGAGCGTCTGGATCAGGCCGCCGTCGGAGATGTCGTGCGCGGCGGAGATCATGCCGTCGCGGGAACCGGCGATGAGGATGTCGGCGAGCAGCTTCTCGCGGGCGAGGTCGACCTTCGGCGGGCGGCCGCCGAGGTGGCCGTGCAGTTCGCGTGCCCAGGCGGAACCGTCCAGCTCGTCGTGGGTCTCGCCCAGCAGCAGCAGGGTTTCCCCGGCCTCGGCGCCGATTCCGGTCGGGATGCGGCGGGTGACGTCGTCGATCACGCCGAGCACGCCGACCACCGGGGTCGGCAGGATGGCCACGTCACCGGTCTGGTTGAAGAAGCTGACGTTGCCGCCGGTGACCGGGATGCCGAGTTCGACGCAGCCGTCGGCCAGACCGTGCACGGCCTGCTCGAACTGCCACATCACGCCGGGGTCGGTCGGCGCGCCGAAGTTCAGGCAGTCCGACACCGCGACCGGCTTCGCGCCACTGGTGGCGACGTTGCGGTACGCCTCGGCCAGCGCGAGTTTCGCGCCCTCGTACGGGTCGAGGTAGACGAACTTGCTGTTGCAGTCGGTCGAGACGGCGACACCACGGCCGGTCGACTCGTCGATCCGGATGACGCCGGAGTCCGACGGCTGCGCGAGCACGGTGTTGCCGCGCACGTAGCGGTCGTACTGGGAGGTCACCCATTCCTTCGACGCCTGGTTCGGCGACGAGATCAGCTTGAGGATGTCGGCGCGCAGTTCGTCCGAAGTGGACGGACGCGGCAGCTTGGCCGAGGTGTCCGCCTGCAGAGCGTCCTGTGTGGACGGACGCTGGATCGGGCGGTCGTACACCGGACCCTGGTGCGCCACGGTATGCGCCGGGACGTCGACGACGACCTCGTCGTTCCAGGTGATGACCAGGTGCTCGCCGTCGGTGACCTCGCCGATGTCGGTGGCGATGACGTCCCACTTCTCGCAGACCTTCATGAACGCCTCGACGTTCTCCGGCGAGACGACCGCGCACATACGCTCCTGCGACTCGCTGGAGAGCACCTCCGCCGGAGTCATCCCGGTGGCCCGCAACGGAACCCGGTCGAGGTAGATGTGCATACCGCCGTCACCGGCGGCCGCCAGCTCCGACGTCGCGCAGGAGAGCCCGGCGCCGCCGAGGTCCTGGATGCCGACGACGAGCTTCTGGGCGAACAGTTCGAGGCAGCACTCGATGAGCACCTTCTCGGTGAAGGGGTCGCCGACCTGGACGCTCGGGAGTTTCTTGCGGCCACCCGAGGATTCGTCACCCGAGAAGGTGTCGCTGGCGAGCACGGACACGCCGCCGATGCCGTCGAGGCCGGTGCGCGCGCCGAACAGGATGATCTTGTTGCCCTTGCCCGAGGCGAACGCCAAGTGCAGGTCCTCGACGCGCATCGCGCCGACGCACAGGGCGTTGACCAGCGGGTTGCCGGAGTAGCTCGGGTCGAACACCAGCTCGCCGCCGATGTTCGGCAGGCCGAGGCAGTTGCCGTAGCCGCCGACGCCGGCGACCACACCGGGCAGCACACGGCGGGTGTCGGGGGCGTCCGCCGGGCCGAAGCGCAGCGCGTCCGCCACCGCGAGCGGGCGCGCGCCCATCGCCATGATGTCGCGCACGATGCCGCCGACGCCGGTCGCGGCACCCTGGTACGGCTCCACGTAGGACGGGTGGTTGTGGCTCTCGACCTTGAAGGTGACCGCCCAGCCCTCGCCG
This sequence comes from Amycolatopsis decaplanina DSM 44594, assembly GCF_000342005.1. Lineage (GTDB taxonomy): Bacteria > Actinomycetota > Actinomycetes > Mycobacteriales > Pseudonocardiaceae > Amycolatopsis > Amycolatopsis decaplanina. Next base: position 354,359 of record NZ_AOHO01000063.1, on the reverse strand, counting down.
ATGTCGACGACGCCCGCGTTCTCGCCGATGCCGGCGAGCATCTTCTCCTTCATCTCGGGAGTGGCGGTCTCGCCGAAGTAGCGCAGGTGCTTCTTCGAGGACTTGTACGAGCAGTGCTCGCTCCACATCACCGAGTACATCGCCAGTTCGGCGTCGGTCGGACGGCGGCCGAGGATCTCCCGGATCCGGGCGTACTCGTCGTCGGCGAGGCCGAGCTCGACGTACGGCTGGGTCAGTTCGGGGGTCGCCTCGGCGCGTTGAGTGGTGTCAACGGTGCTGGTCACGGTGTCAACCTCAGGGTTCGCCACGGCCGCCAGAATAAGGGAGAGGGTTGTTCACCTCTCGGTCGCCCACGGATAAATCGGTCGCGCCCGCGACGGTGATCCGCTTACCGTCGACAATCGTGCTTTCCGCCACATATCCCCTTCCGCGACTGCGGCTGCCCGCCAAGCCGACGGCCTGGCGGTACCTCGTCACGATGATGTTCGCGCGCCCGGGACTGCTCGCCGTGTCGGCGATCAGTGGCGCGCTGTGGTCGCTGCCGATCGCCCTGCTGCCGGTCGCGATCGGCCGGGGTATCGACGCGATCGGCCGCGGCGACGGCGACGCGGTCTGGCTCTGGGGCCTGGCGGCCGCCGGGCTCGGGATCGCGCAGACGCTCGCGGGCACGGTGCAGCATTTCGCGTCCTACGGCTGCTGGATCCACGGCGCCGGGGTGACGCAGCGGCTCGCCACCGAGCACGCGGCGAAGCTGGGCGCGAACCTGCGGGACACGACCACCACGGGTGACGTGGTCGCGATCACCACCAGCGACATCAACCCGATCGGTGACTCCTTCGAGGTGCTCGGGCGGGCCTTCGGTTCGCTGATCGCGTTCATCGTGTGCGCGGCGGCGCTGCTGACGACGTCCCCGCTGCTCGGCGTGGTCGCGCTGATCGGTGTCCCGCTGGCGGTGGTGGGCATCGGCCCGCTGCTGAAGCCGCTGGAGAAGCGCCAGACGAAGCAGCGCGAGGAGAAGACCCACGTCAACGCGCTGGCCGCGGACATCGTCTCCGGTCTGCGGATCCTTCGCGGTGTCGGCGGCGAGAAGCAGTTCCTCGACCGCTTCCGCCGCTCCAGCCAGCAAGTCCGGGCGGCCGGTGTCCAGGTCGGACGCAGCGAGGCATGGCTTTCGGCGGCGGAGGTCGCGCTGCCGGGCCTGGTCACGGTGGTCATCACCTGGCTGGGCGCGCGGCTGGCGATCGACGGCACCATCGGCGTCGGCGAGCTGATCACGTTCTACGGCGTCTCGGTGTTCCTGGTGATCCCGGTGACGACGGCGACCGAGTTCGCGGGCGTGCTGAGCGCGGCGCTGGTCTCGGCGCGGAAGGTGTGCAAACTGCTGTCCACCGAACGCACGCTCGCCGAGCCGGAGCATCCGGTGCAGCTGCCGGAAGGCCCGCTGGACCTGTACGACAAGACGTCCGGGATCAAGGCCGAGGCCGGGAAACTGACCGTCATCGACGTCGGAGCCGACGCCGAAGCGGTGGCTTCACGGATGGCACGGTTCACCGATCCGAGTGAACCTGCCCTGGTCGGCGGGGTTCCGGTGGACCGGGTCGCCCTCGGCGAACTGCGGCGGCGGGTCGTGTTCGCGCACAACCAGGACATCTGGTTCTCCGGGGTGCTGCGCGAACAGGTCAGCCCCACCGAACCTGGTGACGTCGAGATCACCGAAGCGCTGTACGCGGCGGACGCCGAGGACATCGTGGACGCGCTGCCCGACGGCGTCGACGAGGTGATCGGCGAACGCGGACGTGAGGTTTCCGGCGGTCAGCGGCAGCGGCTGAACCTGGCCCGCGCGCTGGCGACCGACGCCGACGTCCTGCTGCTCGACGAACCGACCTCGGCCGTCGACGCGCACACCGAAGCCCGCATAACCGAACGCGTCGCGAAGCTGCGGCGCGGCAAGACCACCGTCGTGTTCAGCCAGAGTCCACTGTGGACACATGTGGCGGATGTGGTCGTGAGTATGAAAGTACCGGCATGAAAAAGCTGCCGTTGGCGGACAAGAAAGACGTTCGACGTTGGATCAAGGAGACCGCGCGGGCCAACAAACGCGAGTTCTCCGTGATGCTCGGCCTGTTCTGCGTCGCGACCGCGATCGGGCTGGCCGGGCCGCGACTGCTGGGCGCGCTGGTGGACGAGGTCGTCGAAGGCACGACGACCACCACGATCACGCTCCTCGCGATCGCGTTCGTGGTCGTGCTGGGCGCGCAAGCGTGGTTCAAGGGTTTGGCCCGGCTCCGCGCGCGGGTGTTCGGCGAGCGGATCCTGGCGCGCAACCGCGAGGAGTTCGTCGGGAACGCGCTGAACCTGCCACTCGGGACGGTCGAGGCCGCGGGCACCGGTGACCTGCTCAGCCGGGCGACCACCGACGTGAGCCGGATCGACCACGCGGTGCGGTTCGGCGCGCCGGAGATCCTGATCGCCGCCGTCACGGTGGTGTTCACGGTGGTGGCGATGGTGATCACGTCGCCGTTCCTGGCGCTGGGCCTGCTGGTCGCGCTGCCGCTGCTGGTGCCGGTGAACATCTGGTACCAGCGGCGGATCCCGGACGTGATGCGGCGGATGCTGGACAAGTGGTCCGAGTTGCAGTCCACCACGCACGAGACCGCGGAGGGCGCGCGGACGGCCGAGGCGCTGAACCTGACCGGCCGCCGGATCCGGACCGGGCACGACGGCCTCGACGCGTCGATGCTGGGCGAGCGCAAGATCCGGGCGCTGCAGATGCGGTGGATCCCGTCGCTGGAGATCAGCTACGTGCTGCCCGTGCCGGTGATGCTCGGACTGGGCCTGCTCGCCTACTCGAACGGCTGGGAAGGGCTCGGCACGATCACCGCGATGCTGCTGTACTCGCAGGTCATGACCGGTCCGCTGAACGAAGCACTGTTCTGGCTCGCGGACATGCAGGTCGCCGGGGCCTCGCTACGGCGGCTGCTGGGTGTACGGCCCGCTCCGGAGTCCGCTGTGGTGCCGGAGGCCCCGCGCGGACAGGACATCGAGGTCCGCGACGTGCGCTTCGGCTACAACGCGGACCGCGAGGTGCTGCACGGGGTCGATCTGCGGGTGCCCGCCGGTGAACGGCTGGCGATCGTCGGGCCGTCCGGTGCCGGCAAGTCGACCCTGGGACGGCTGCTGGCCGGGATGTCGGCGCCGACATCGGGCTCGGTGCGGATCGGCGGCGCCGAGGTGTCGAACTTGCCGGACGACGTCCTGCGCGGCGAGGTCCTGCTGCTGACCCAGGAACAGCACGTGTTCGCGGGGACGCTGCGGGACAACCTCACGCTGCCCGCGGGGAACTGGACCGACGCGCGGCTGCTTTCCGCGCTGGCCTCGGTGGGTGCTTCGGAGTGGGTGGCGGGCCTGCCGGACGGGCTGGACACGCGGATCGGGGCCGGGGCGGTCGCCGTCCCGGCGGCGATGGCGCAGCAGCTCGCGCTGGCGCGGGTCGTGCTGGCCGACCCGCACACGCTGGTGCTGGACGAGGCGACGTCGCTGCTGGACACGGGTTCGGCGCGGGAGCTGGAGCGGTCGCTGAGCGCGGTGCTCGAAGGGCGCACGGTGATCGCGATCGCGCACCGGCTGCACACGGCGGCCGCGGCGGACCGGGTCGCCGTCATCGAGGGCGGCCGGGTGACCGAGCTGGGTTCGCACACGGAGCTGATGGCGGCGGGTGGCCCCTACTCCGCCCTGGTGGCCGCTGCCTCCTGACGCGATTCGGCACCTGGTTGCGGTGGTTGCGCGTGCAAGTACCGCAAGCAGGTGCCGAATTGCGAGGGATCAGGCGGAGACGAGCGCGTCCACGGCGCTGTAGAACATGCCGAGCCCGTCGTCGGAAGGTCCGGTGAGGGCGTCGATGGCGTGCTCCGGATGCGGCATGAGCCCGACGACGCGGCCGTTCTCGCTGCGGATCCCGGCGATGTCGTTGCGCGAGCCGTTCGGGTTGCCGCCGACGTAGCGGAACACCACGCGGCCTTCACCCTCCAGCTCGTCGAGGGTGGCCTGCTCGGCGACGAAGCAGCCGTCGATGTTCTTCATCGGGATGAGGATCTCGGCGTCCTTGTCGTACCGGGTGGTCCACGCGGTGTCGTTGTTCTCGACGCGCAGCCACTGGTCACGGCAGATGAAGTGCAGACCCGCGTTGCGGATCATCGCGCCCGGCAGCAGCCCGGCCTCGCACAGGATCTGGAAGCCGTTGCAGATGCCCAGCACCGGCATGCCCTTGTGAGCGGCCTCGATCACCGAGGACATCACCGGCGCGAACCGGGCGATGACGCCGGCGCGCAGGTAGTCGCCGTAGGAGAAGCCACCGGGGACGACGACGGCGTCCACGCCCTTGAGGTCCTCGTCCGCGTGCCACAGGGGGACGGCTTCGGCGTCGGCGTAGCGGACCGCGCGGGCCGCGTCACCGTCGTCGAGCGTGCCGGGGAAGGTGATGACCCCGATGCGGGCGCTCACGCGTCCACCCGCTTGATGGTCCACTGCTCGATGACGGGATTCGCGAGGAAACCTTCGGCGATCTTTTCGAGCGTCGCGTCGTCGACGGAGTCGTCGACCTCGATCTCGAAGTGCTTGCCCTGACGGATCTCGGCGATCCCGGTGAAGCCGAGACGACCGGCGGCGCCGAGGGCGGCCTGCCCCTGAGGGTCGAGGATTTCGGGCTTGGGCATGACGTCGACGACGACTCGGGCCACGGCAGGCTGCTCCTTATTCACGCAGGTCGTGGGTACCGCCCGAGCCTACTTCACTACGGTTGCCGCATGACCTACGGGCAACCGCAGTACGGGTACACCCCGCCGCCGAAGAAGCCGAAGGCCTGGCTCTGGATCACTTTGGCGCTGGTCTTCGTCCTGATCGCGGGCGGTGTCGCGTTCACCGGCTTCGTGACGCCGGGGTTCTTCAAGGCCAAGGCCGACACCTCTTCACGCGCGACGCCGGAGCAGCTGAGCCAGTCGTTCGTGAACGGCGTCGGCGAAGATCGCGTCAGCCTGCTCTGGTGCGCGATCCGCTCGAAGCGGTCTTACACCTTCGAGCAGACCATGGCCGTCTCCGAAGGCGCACAGCTCAGCACGCCCGCGCACCAGCGTGCGGCTCAGGAGTACTCGGCCGCGTTCACCGCCGGGGGCCAGACCGTCGGAATCGCGATGATCCCGGGCGAGGGCGGCTGGTGCGTGCGCGACGCCAAGATCGGCGGCGAGCCCGAGCCGCTGCCGGGCATCGAGACGAAGCCGTCGCCCCGCCCCGACGTCAAGACCGGGGAAGAGGCGGGCAACAAGTTCGTCGACGCGATCAACGCGCGCGACATCCCGGCGGCGTTGTCCGTGCTGTGCGGGAAGGTGCCCGACACGACCCGCGACGGCGTGCAGCAGATCATCCACGGCGAGGCGAGATACACCGTCGAGAAGGCCGACGTGCTGACCACCGCCGAGCAGACGATCCTGCACCTCACCGGCGACGTCGACGGCGTCCGGAAGCCCGGCCGCGTCGAGACCGAGGACGATGCCGAGGGTGGCCCCTGTGTGGCTTCCTTTTCCCCCGACTCCGACTGAGCTCGCACTGATCCTTCGACTGGGTGATGCTCGGAGCCGCGGCGTTGGGCCAAGATGAGCCCTTGGCGGGCGTCAAGCCCGGGCGAGCAGCAGGAGGCACCGTGGCCGATCAGGACTCCTTCGACTACGTGATCATCGGCGCGGGCAGCGCGGGATGCGTACTGGCGAACCGGCTGAGCGAGGATCCGTCGGCGCGGGTGCTCCTGCTCGAAGCGGGTGGCGAGGACGACGCCGACGAGATCCACATCCCCGCCGCGTTCCCCGGCCTGTTCAAGACGAAGTGGGACTGGAACTACGAGACGGTCGAGCAGAAGCACACCGGCAAGACGCTGTACTGGCCGCGCGGGAAGACGCTCGGCGGCTCCTCTTCGATCAACGCGATGATCTACATCCGCGGCAACCGCGCGGACTACGACGGCTGGCGTGACGGGCACGGCGCCGAGGGCTGGGGTTTCGACGACGTCTTGCCGTACTTCAAACGGGCGGAGGGGAACCAGCGGCTCGGCGGGCCACTGCACGGCACCGACGGGCCGCTGCACGTCGAGGACCGTCGCTTCACCCACGAGCTGTCCCACGCCTGGGTGGATTCCGCGGTCGCCTGGGGTCTCAAACGCACCGACGACTTCAACGGCGAGTCACAGGAAGGCGCCGGCGTCTACCAGGTGACGTGCAAGAAGGGCCGCCGCTGGTCGACGGCCGACGCGTACCTGCGACCGGCCTTGTCGCGCCCGAACCTCACTGTCCGGACGCATGCGCAAGCCACCCGCGTCGTCTTCGAAGGCACCCGCGCCGTCGGCGTGTCCTATTTGGACAAAGGAGCCGAGACGACGGTGCGGGCGTCGACCGAGGTCCTGCTGAGCGGTGGTGCGGTGAACTCGCCGCAACTGCTGATGCTTTCCGGGGTCGGTCCGGCGGAACACCTGCGGGAGCACGGGATCGACGTCGTTGCCGCGCTTCCCGGCGTCGGCGGCAACCTGCACGACCACCCGGCCTGCGGGATCATCTGGTCGACCCGCGGCACCACCGACCTGGTGGACGCGGCGACGCCGGGCGGCCTGATGCGCTACCAGCTCACCAAACGCGGCCCGCTGGCTTCGAACATCGGCGAGGCGGGCGCGTTCTTCCCCGCCGCGGACGGTGTTTCACCGCCGGACATGCAGATCCATGTCGCGCCGACGCTGTTCTACGACAACGGGATGCATGAGCCGACGGTGTCGGGCTTCACGTCGGCGGCGACCCTCGTGGACGTCGCGAGCCGGGGACGACTGCGGTTGAAGTCGGGGAATCCGTTGTGGAAGCCCGAAATCGACCCGGCGTGCTACGCCGAGTCCGTGGACATGGAGAAGATGCTCGCCGGGCTGCGCACCCTGGTGGAGATCGGGAAGTCCGGCCCGCTGGCGCGGTATCTGGACAAGCCGTTCCTGCCGGAGCGGCACGACCTGACCGACGGCGAACTGGCCGACTACGTGCGCGAGAAGACGCAGACGCTGTACCACCCGGTGGGGACCTGCGCGATGGGGACGGGCGAGAACGCCGTCGTCGACCCGTCGCTGAAGGTGCGCGGGGTGGACGGGCTGCGGGTGGTGGACGCTTCGGTGATGCCCGTGGTGCCGCGCGGGAACACGAACGCGCCGACGATCATGGTGGCGGAGAAGGCCGCGGACCTCATCCTTGGTCGCGCGCTGACGTAAAACGCGCCGAAGGGGCGCCGATCGCAGACAACTCACGTCGTGCGAGCAGGCGCCCCTTCATCGCGTTCACGTGGGCCTCCGGCCCAAAAGATGGCGCGCGACGGTGAAGTCTCCGTCGGGCGCAGAGCGCCCTTGGGGAGACCCTGTGGCCAAGTGCCCGCCGGCCGGGTCGGGTCAGCGTTTCCCGTGCAGGACGGTCATCAGCTTCGCCACCAGTACGTCGGTCTTTTCCTTGCGCGAGAACGAAGTCAGCGCGATCGGCGCGGTGAACCGCTGCCGCGCGACGGCCTTCGGCCGGGCGAATTCGCGCAGGCCTTCCGGGCCATGGATCCGGCCGAAGCCCGAATCGCCGACGCCACCGAAAGGCAGCGAAGCGATACCGGCGAAGGAAAGGGGCGCGTTGATCGACGTCATGCCCGTGCGCAGCCGACCGGCCAGTTCGAGGCCGCGCGACTTCGAGAACACCGCCGATCCGAGGCCGTACTTCGTGTCGTTGGCCTTCTCGACGGCCTCGTCCATGTCGCGGACCTTGGCGATGGTGACGGTCGGACCGAACGTCTCCTCCTGGACCGCCAAAGAGTCCTCGGGCACGTCGACGAGAACCGTCGGCTGCACGTAGCGGTCGCCGACCGCGTCGACGCCGCCGACCAGCGCCTTGCCGCCGCGCTCGATGGCGTCCGCGATGTGGCGCTTGATCACCGAAAGCTGCGAAGGCATCGTCACCGGGCCGTACTGCGCGGCCGCGTCCGAGCCGGCCCGCACGTCCTTCGACTTCTCGACGACCTTCGCGACGAACTCGTCGTGCACGCGCTCGTGGACGTACACGCGCTCGATGCCGATGCAGGTCTGGCCCGAATTGGAGAACGCGCCCCAGACGGTCGCGTCGGCGGCGGCCTCGAGATCGGCGTCCGCGTCGACCAGGACCGCGTCCTTGCCGCCGGCCTCGATGATCACCGGTGTCAGCGTTTCGGCGGCCGCAGCCATGATCTTCTTGCCGGTGGCGGTCGAACCGGTGAAGGCGATCTTGTCGACGCCTCCGCTGACGAGCGAAGCGCCGGTCTCTCCGAAGCCGGTGATCAGCTGCAGCACCGGCCACTCCGGGACGACCTGGTTGAAGGCGTCGACCAGCCATTTCCCGACGCCGGGCGTGTACTCGCTCGGCTTGAAGACGACGGTGTTCCCGGCGGCGAGGGCGTAGACGATGGAGCCGAGCGGGGTGAACACGGGGTAGTTCCAGGGACCGATCACACCGACGACGCCGAGCGGCTGGTACTCGACCGTCGCCGACTGGTTCGACATGACCAGCCCGGTGGCGCGACGCTGCTTGCCGAGGATCTTGCGCGCGTGCTTGCCCGCCCAAGCGATGTGCTCGATGGCGAGGACGCTCTCCAGCTGCGCGTCGGCGATCCGCTTGCCGGTCTCGTCGCGCACGACCTGGCACAGCTGCGGCAGCCTGCGGGTGATGACGCCCTTCCAGCGGCGCAGCCGCTCGGCGCGACCGTCGTAGCCGAGCCCGGCCCACCATTCGGCGGCGTCCCTCGCGCGGGCGATGGCGGCGCGGACGTCTTCCTCGCTGTGCACCGGGTAGGTGCCGACGACCTCGTCGGTCGCCGGGCTGAGGGAATCGAAGGTCTCCCCCACGCTGTGCGCGGTCGGCTTCGGCTGGACTGCGGTCATCGACTTCTCCCGTGTCTCGGCTCAAAGCCCAGGCTACGACGTTACTGACGGCCTGCCAATAGCTGCCTGGGGTGTGCCACCAGCATCCCACAGGAGGCGAGGGCCGCGAGAACACCGAGAAGGGGGGCCAACCAGACCGGCAGCACCCCGATCGCCAGCGAGCCCAGTCCGAATCCCGACGCCTGCACGGTGAAAGCCAGCGAGAATCCTTCCGACCGGCGGCGTTCCGGCAGCAGCTTCTGCAGGTTGACCGACGAGACGGCCATCAGCGGACCGGTGCAGAGCCCGATCAGCGCGACCCCGCCGAGCAGGCCGGCCCAGCCGAAGCCCGCCGAAACGACGATCCCGCCGAGCACGAATCCGGCCAGGAACAGCCGCGGATCCCCGGCCTTCCCTCGCGCCGCGTACAGCGCGCTCCCGCCGACGCCGGCGGCACACAGCACGACGATGACGATCGCCGTCGCCGATTCGGGGGCCCCGAGGCGCTGGACGAGCGGAAGCAGGCCGACCTCGATGGTCGACAGCAGGAGCCCGACGGTGAACAACCCCGCCAGCCAGGGAACACAAGCGGCGACCGGGATCGACTGACGCTCGGCCGTCCTTTGTGGATCCCGGGTGACGGCTCGGCGCGGCACGAGCAGGGCCGCGAGCAGGGCGACGACGGCCATCGCGAGGACCGGGACGGCCGGACCGGACGTCGCCAGGAGCGCCACCAGCAGCGGCCCGCCGACGATGACGCCTTCGAGGATCATCGCGTCGACCGAAACGGCCCTGGGCAGTTCCTCTTCGGTCACCGTCCCGGCGAGCAGCGTCCGGAAACCGCCGTTCAACCCGCCCGCGACCAGTCCCGGCGGGATCGCCAGCGCGAGCAGCACCAGGTCCGGGGCGCCGGCGGAAGCGACCGCTGCCAGCAGGAACAGTCCCGCGGCGACCAGGGGAAGCAGCACGACGAGACCGCGTGCGGGGCCGACCCGGTCGAGCAGCCGTCCGGTCGGCACGGCGCCGACCATCTCGGCGGCGACGAAGACGGCCATCATGATCCCGCCGAGCCGGTACGAACCGGTCGTCGCGGTGGTCAGCACGGTGAAGGCCAGCGGGGCCATCGTGGCGGGCAGCCGATTCAGCTGTACCCCCGCCGACCAGCGCCAATACCCCGAATTACGCAGCAATGTCATGCCGGAAGACACTGCCGAACACGGCGTGGCGAGAACCAGTGATGAGGGAATAGCCTAATCCGATGATCGAGCTGGTCCTGACCGCCGGGAGCGCCGGCCGGGTCCGCTTCGGCATCTCACCGCTCGACGAGACCATGGGCGCGATGCAGACCTTGCTCGGACGGCGCGGGCATCCGAGCCATCTGCCATGGCTGCGCGAGGCCGCCGCGAAACTGCCGGACCTTCCCATCGACGGCTTCGCCAAGGTGATGAGCGCGCGGCACTACATCACCGACTTCCTCAGCCCGCCGCCGAGCGGCCCGGAGACCACCGCGTCCGCTCAGCTCGCCGAAATCCGCCGCACGCCGCCGGAGCAGGTCGCCCGCGAACTATCCAAAGTGGACGCCGACCTGAGTGGTATTCCCGAAGATCCCACCGAGGCAAGGGATCTGCTGGCGGACCAGATGGAGATCGCCTGGACCGTACTGGTCGAACCGCACTGGCCACGGATGCGCCGCTTCCTCGTCGCCGACATTGAGGAGCGCTCGCGGCGGCTGGCCGCCGGCGGTATCGCGTCGGTACTGGAGGACATCCACCCGCGGGTGCGGCTCGTCGACGACGTCCTGGTGATCGAAATGAAGGAACGCGGCCGCGTTCACCTGGACCGCCGCGGATTGCTGCTGATCCCCGGCGTCTTCGCGTGGCCGTCGGTCGGGGTGATCACGATGGAACCGTGGCAGCCTTCGCTGCTGTACCCGGCCCGCGGGGTGGCCGGACTCTGGTCGGATCCCGGACGCCCGCCCGACGCGCTCGCGGGAGTGCTCGGCCGGACGAAGGCCGCGTTGCTCACGACGCTCAACGAACCCGCGAGCACCACCGAACTGGCACGCAGGCTGGGCTTCTCGGCGCCGACGGTCTCGCAACACCTGACCGCCATGCGCGCGGCGGGCCTGCTCGACACCCGGCGACGCGGCCGCGAAGTGCGCTACCGGCGCACCGAACTTGGCGACGCCCTGCTCCGGGCCTAGGCTGGAATTGACCACCGCGAAGGAGAACAACGATGCGTATTGTCCATTTTGGACATTCCTGCACACTTCTGGAGACCGAGGGCGCGCGGATCCTGATCGACCCCGGCACCTTCTCGGCGGGCTTCGAAGGTGAGCGCGAACTGGACGCCATCCTGATCACCCACCAGCATTTCGACCACCTCGACGCGGACAGGCTGCCCGCGCTGCTGGAGGCGAATCCCGGCGCGCGGCTGATCGTCGACCCGGGTTCCGCCGAAGCCGTGCGGAAGCTCGGCGCCGAGTTCCAGGTCGCGAATCCCGGCGACGCCTTCGAGATCGGTTCCAGCGGCGTCAACGTCGTCGGCGGCGAACACGCGGTGATCCACGAGGAGATCCCGGTGATCCCGAACGTCGGCTACATCGTCGACCACGGCGCCTTCTACCACCCGGGTGACTCGTTCTTCGTGCCGGAACAGAAGATCGACGTGCTCGGCCTGCCCACCGGCGCCCCTTGGCTCAAGGCCGGCGAGGCCGTCGACTACCTGCGCGCGGTGTCGCCGCGCCTCGCCGTCCCGATCCATGAAGCCGTCCTCGCGCGACCGCAGATGCACTACGGCCTGTTCTCCAACCTCGCCCCGAAAGGCACCGAGGTGAAGGTGCTCGACGTCGGGGAGCCCGTGAAGCTCTAGCGGGTACTCGTGAGTGGCAAGGACGGTTCTAACCGTCCTAACCACTCACGACGCTAGCGTTCGCGAGAGCGAGCCGTAGGTGGTTCCGAACGCGCGGTTCTCCAGCGAGACGTCGACGGCGTCCAGGAACGCCTGCCGCAGCCCCGGCCGGGCGAGGTCCGCGGCGTCGATGCCGAGCCGCACGAGCCCGCCGCGGCGCGCGGCCCTGGCGGCGGCCAGCACCAGCGCGAAACACCGGACGGTCTCCGTCCGGTGCGACGGCCCGCCGAACTCCTGCACCCTGGCGCGCTGGACGTCGCCGGACACCAGGTCCCGCACCGAGACCAGGTCCGCGCACAGCGTGAACCCGTGCTCACGCAGGGCCTGCAGGGTGCCCTCCGACGCGATCCAGCGCGGCGGCGCGAACCCGTCGACGGTCATGCCGTTGACGTCGAGCGCCGCCTTCGCCGCGATCAGCCGCAGCCGTGCCTCGTGCGCGGGAAGAGCCGCGAACTCGGCGCGTTTGCCCAGGTAGACGGCACGGTGGGTGGGCGTGATCCGGTGGTCGTAGCCGTGCAGGAGGACGGAGTCGCCGTGCGCACGGCGCGTCCGGACCCATGCGGTCACCGGGCCCTCGCCGGTCCTGGCGGCGTAGAGCACGGACAACGGGACCTTGCGCCTGTCCAGCTCGGCCGCGAGGTCGGCACAGCGGTGCAACGTCCGGGTGGTCACGCCGGACAGGGAAACCAGCAAACGTGCATCCACCCCACCAGTGGGCCAGCCCGTGCTTGCGCCGGACTGACAACGGAGTGAACGCCGCAGGTCAGGCGGGCCAATCCTGCAGCGACCGGCCGGTGATGCGTTCGTAAGACTCGATGTACCTCGCCCGCGTGGCGGCGACGATTTCCTCTGGCAAGGGCGGTGACCCCGGTCTGTCCCGGCGGTGCCAGCCGGACGCGGGACTGGTGAGCCAGTCCCGCAGCGGCTGCTTGTCGAACGACGGCTGCGGACTGCCCGGCACGTAACCACCGGCCGGCCAGTAGCGTGAGGAGTCCGGGGTCAGGACCTCGTCGGCGAGTACCAGGTTCCCCTCGCGGTCGATGCCGAATTCGAGCTTCGTGTCCGCGAGCAGGATGCCGCGTTCGGCGGCGAACTCGGCGCCGCGGCGGTACACCGCCAGCGTCGCGTCGCGGACTTCCTCGGCCCGCTCGCGGCCGAGTTGCCCGACGACGTCGGAGAAGGCGATGTTCTCGTCGTGCGAGCCGTGGTCGGCCTTCGTCGCGGGGGTGAAGATGGGTTCGGGGAGCCGGGAGGACTCGGTCAGGCCCGGGGGGAGTTCGACGCCGCAGACCCTGCCGCACGCGCGATAATCGGCCAGACCGGTACCGGTGAGATAACCGCGGGCGACGGCTTCGAACGGCAGCATCGCCAGCCGCCGCACCAGCAGCGCGCGGCCGCGGACCTCGGCGGGGATGCGTTCGTCGGCATAGGAGACCAGATGGTTGGGGAGGACATCGGAAAGCTGGGAGAACCAGAACACGCACATCGCGGTGAGCACCCGCCCCTTGTCCGGGATGGGCGTGTCGAAGACGACGTCGTAGGCGGAGATCCGGTCCGAAGTGACGAGCAGCAGATGCTCGTCATCGACGGCGTAGAGCTCACGGATCTTGCCGGCGGCGATCTTCGGGTATTCGAGCGTCGTCACGGCTGCACCCTAGCGAGCAAGGATGATGGCTGATCATGCCGATCCACTGCGTTTCGTTCACGACCGACTACGGGCTGAGCGACGGTTTCGTCGCCGCGTGCCACGGCGTGATCGCGCGGATCGCGCCGTCCGTCCGGGTGATCGACGTGAGCCACGAGATCCCTCCGCAGCAGGTCAGGACCGGCGCCGAGGTACTCGCCCAGACCGTGCCGTATCTGCCGGAGTCCGTCCATCTCGCCGTCGTGGACCCCGGCGTCGGCACGGCGCGGCGCGGCGTCGTGGTGGTCACCGGACGCGGAATGCTCGTCGGCCCGGACAACGGGCTTCTCATTCCCGCCGCCGAAACACTCACCGGGGTGACAGCGGCGTACGAACTCGCGGCCCCGGAGTACCGCCTTCCGGTGACGTCGTCGACGTTCCACGGACGCGACGTCTTCGCCCCCGCGGCGGCGCATCTCGCGCGCGGCGTCGCCCCCGAGGAGTTCGGGCCGCGCGTCGACGACCTCGTGCGGCTGCCGGACCCGTTCGTCGCGGTGTTCCCCGGCAAGCTGGTGGCCGAAGTGCTCACCGTCGACCACTTCGGCAACGTCCAGCTGGCCGCGAGCCCCGCCGACCTCGAACTGGCCGGGCTGTCCGGCACGGTCTCCGTCAGCAGTGCGCACGTCCTGGTGAAAGCGCTGGTCGGCGACACCTTCGGCACGGTGCCACCGGGCCGGAACGTGCTCTACACCGATTCCGCGGGACGGCTCGCCGTCGCCGTGAACGGCGGTTCGGCCTCGGCCGTGCTCGGGCTGGGACCCGCCCAGGAGTGCACGATCACCTCGTCACCGACGGCCACCTGACCCGGACCGGTGACCGCCATCTTGATCCCGAACGAGACGCCGCCCTCCGGTTCGCGGCGGTAGTCGGCGAGCGAACGGATCGGTTCGGGACCGGCCTTCTCACCGGTTTCCTGATCGACCATCGGCACCGTGCAGCGGATGCAGACCTTGGCGTACCCGAGGTCGAGGCCACCGGCGGTGAGCGAACGGACGTCGTCCTCGCGGTGCGGCTCCGGCCAGCCCGCGACGACGATGTTGGGCCGGAAGCGGTCCATCGGCACGGCCTCGGCGCCACGCGACGCGATACGCTCGTTCAGATCGTCCAAAGAGGACTCGGAGGTCAGCAGGATCGCGTGCGCGTCGGCGAAGGCCGCGGTGCCGGGGATCTCGCCATTGGTGACGCGCTCGTGCTCCGGCGCGAGCCCGACGAACACCGACGGCAGGCCGAGGACACCGGAGAACCACTCGGCGGCCTCGTCACCCTGGTGGACGCCCTCGCCCTGCCAGGTGAACGTCGCCGCGGGATGCCGCGGCCCGTCCGTGACCGTCTCGACCAGCAGGTCTTCGGCGCCGGGAGCGGCGAGCCGCAGGCGGGCGCCGTCGTCCAGCACCTCGGCCCGGATCACGGCCATCACCGGATGCTTCCGCTGGCTGCGGAACTCCCCCTCCGGGGAGACGACCATCCAGGCCCGATCGAACCTCAGCCCCGCCGGGGTGACGTCGGCCGTTTCGACCGACGTCCCCGCGCAGCCTTTGACCGGGTAATAGACCAGCTTCGCCACTCTCGCCATAGCCGCAGGTTAGCGAGTCACCCGGCTCAGAGCACTTGAGATAGGAAGCGCTGCAGCCGCTCGCTTCGCGGAGCGTCGAAGATCGCCTCCGGAGCGTCATGTTCGACGATCTTCCCGGCGTCCATGAACGCGACCTCGTCGGCGACGCTGCGCGCGAAACCCATCTCGTGGGTGACCACGAGCAGCGTCAGCCCGCGCTCGGCCAGCCCCGCCATGAGAGTGAGGACCCCCTTGACCAGCTCCGGGTCCAGCGCGCTGGTCGCCTCGTCGAACAGCATGACCTCGGGCTCCATGGCGAGCGCCCGCGCGATCGCGACCCGCTGCTGCTGACCGCCCGAGAGCGCGCTCGGCCGGTACGGCGCCTTGTCGGCGAGGCCGACCTCGGCGAGACGGGCGTGCGCGATCTCCGCCGCCTCCTCCTTGCCGAGCTTCCGCACGCTGCGCAGCGGAAGGGTGATGTTGTCCAGCACGCTGCGGTGCCCGAACAGGTTGAAGTGCTGGAACACCATTCCGACCCGCTGACGCAGCGCGTCCGGGTCGGACGAGATGACGCTCTCGCCGCCCAGCAGCAGGTCGCCCGAGTCGGGCTCCTGCAGGCGGTTCACGCAGCGCAGCAGCGTCGATTTACCGGAGCCCGACGGGCCGATGATGCAGGTCGTGCGGCCTTTCTCGACCTTGAGGTTCACGCCCTTCAGCACTTCGAGGGTGCCGAAGGAGACGTGGATGTCGCGGAGTTCGACGCTCGAGGAACGTACGGCGGTCGTCATGACATCGGCACCTTTCCGGCGTTCAGGAGTTCCGTTTCGCCGTCCTCGTCGTCGGTCCGGACCTTCCTGCCGGTGCGCAGCTTCTTGTCGATGTAGTTGACCAGATGCGTCAGCGGCACGGTGATCACCAGGTACACCGCGCCCGCCGCGACCAGCGGTGACAGGTTTCCGGTGTTCGCCGCGAGGTCCTGCCCGATGCGGAACAGGTCGCGCTGCTCGGCGAGGAAGCCGAGGAAGTACACCAGGCTGGAGTCCTTGACCAGCGCGATGAACTGGTTCACCAGCGCGGGCAGCACGCGCCGCACACCCTGCGGGATGACGACGAGCGTCATCGCCTTGGTGTAGCTCATGCCCAGCGCGCGACTGGCCTCCATCTGCCCTTTTTCGACGCTCTGGATACCGGCGCGGAAGATCTCGCCGATGTAGGCGGCGGCGATCAGGCTCAGCGCCAGGATGCCCAGCGGGTACGGGTTCCGCGACAGCGACGGGATGAGGATCCCGCCGCCCTGCCCGATCACCAGGATGGTCAGGATCGCGGGCAGGCCGCGGAAGATGTCGGTGTACACCCGGGCGGGCCAGCGCAGCCACGCCTTGCTTGACAGTCCCATCGTGGCCAGCAGCATGCCGAGCACGGTGCCGATCAGCGCCGAGAAAACCGACAGGATCAGCGTGTTCAGCAGACCGGTCCCGAGGAGGTCCGGGAAGACCTCCCAGATGTACTCCCAGTTCAGGAAGGTGTTGAGGAAGTCGTTCACTTACTTCTGCCCGGCCTTGAACTCCGCGGGCACCGGCGCGTTCGGCTCGAACCGCTGGTGCACCCTTTCCCATGTCCCGTCGGCGATGACCGCCTTCAGTCCGGCGTTGATCTTGCCCGCCAGCTCGGTGTTGCCCTTCTTGACCGCGAAGCCGTGCGGGATGGTCGTGGTGATCGCCTTGACCACCTTGAGCTTCGCGTCCGGGTTCTTCGCCGCGTAGTCCTCGGCGGTCGCCTGGTCGAAGATCGCGCCGTCGATCGCGCCCGATTTGAGCGCGGCGAGGGCGGCGGCGTCCTGCGGGAACTTCACGGCCTGTGCGGCAGGCGCGTTGGCCGCCAGCCAGCTGTCCGACACCGTGCCCTGGACGACACCGATCCGCTTGCCCGCCAAGGAGTTCTCGTCGGTGATCCCGACGCCTTCGCGGGTCTCGATACCGAGCGACTGGTAGTTGTACGGCGCCGAGAAGTCGACGGTCTTGCGGCGTTCGTCGGTCTGCGAGATCCCCGAGCTGCCGATGTCGAACTTGCCGGTGGCGACCTGGCTCAGCAGCGTCGAGAACTCGGTGGAGACGAACTCGAGTTTCAGGTTCTGGTGCGCGGCGACGGCCTTCAGCAGCTCGTTGTCGAACCCGGTGAACACGCCGTTTTCTTGATAGGCGTTGGGTTTCGAGTCGCTGAGGGTGCCGACGCGCAAGGTGCCCGCGCCGACGTCTTCACCGCCGCCGCACGCCGCCAGCACTGCCAGCAAGGCAGTGGTGACGACGGCGGCGAGTGACTTCTTCATCGTGATCCTCACGCCTTGAACCGGTCCGGGACCGGCGCCGTCGGCAGGAACTTCTCGTGCAGCTTGACCCACGTGCCGTCGGCGATGACCTGCTTGAGGCCCTCGTCGATCTTGGTGAGCAGCTCGGTGTTGCCCTTCTTCACCGCGAAGCCGTGGGGCACGTCGGTGGTGAAGGACTTGACGACCTTGAGCTTCGCGTCGGTGCTCTCCTTGACGTTCGTCTCGGCGATCGCCTGGTCGAGGATGTAGGCGTCGACGGCGCCGCTCTTGAGCGCGGCCAGCGCCGGGGCGTAACCCGGGAAGCGCACGGCCTGCGCGTCGGGCACCGTCGAGGTGAGCCACTTGTCGCCGACCGTCGCCTGGATGACCGCGACCCGCTTGCCGGACAGACCCTTCTCCTCGGTGATCGGCGAGCCGTCCTTGGTCTGGATGCTCATGACCTCGAAGTTGTACGGGCTGGAGAAGTCGACGTTCTTCTTGCGCTCGTCGGTCTGCGCGATGGCCGAGCTGCCGATGTCGAACTGGTTGTTCGCGACCTGGCCCAGCAGCGAGGAGAAGTCCGTCGAAACGAACTCCAGCTTCAGGTTCTGCTTGGTGGCGATGGCCTTCAGCAGTTCGTTGTCGAAGCCGGTGAAGTTGCCGTTCTCGACGTAGATGTTCGGCGGCGCGTCGCTCAGCGTCCCGACGCGCAGGGTCTTCTCGGTGGCGGACTCGCCGCCACCGCAAGCGGCGAGCACGGCGACGAGACCCGCGGCCAGCGTGGCGAGCAGGGACTGCCTTATCGGCCGCCCGCTGATGTTCCGAATCCTTCGTGTCGTCTTCATGATGGTCAGACCCCCGCGTTCCGCACGGGCAGGCCGGGGCCGCCCTGTTCGAGTTCCTTGGGCAGCGGCTCGGTCTTGAAGAACTGAGCGTGCAGGCGGGCGACGGTGCCGTCCGCCACGGCCTTCGCGAGACCGTCGTTGAGCTTCTTCAGCAGTTCCTTGTTGTCCTTGCGGACCGCGAAGGCGGACGGGGTGTCCTTGGTCTCGACGGTGTAGCCGAACTCCAGCGGCACGTCCGGGTTCTGGTCGATGTACTTCTGCCCGATGTCCTTCGGCACGACCCAGCCGTCGAGGCTGCCCGCCTTCAGCTGGGCGAACCCGGCGTTGTAGTCGGGGAACCGGACGACGCTGGCGCCGGGCACCTTGCCGCCGGCGAAGTCGTCCTGCACCGACGCCTGCACGACGCCGAGCCGCTTGCCGGTGAAGGCGCCGACGTCCTTGAGGGAGGCGCCCTTCTTGGTGAGGATCGTGGTGAACCCGGTGCTGTAGCCGTTGCTGAACGCGACGGTCTTCTTGCGGGCCTCGGTGGTGGAGATCGTGGAGCTGCCGATGTCGAACTTGTTGGTGGCGACGGCGGCGAGCAGACCGGCGAACTCGGTGCCGACGAATTCGACCTCGAAGCCCTCGCGCTTCGCGATGTCACGCAGCAGTTCGTTGTCGTAGCCGGTGAAGGTGCCGTTCTCCAGGTAGATGGACGGCGGCGCGTCGGTCAGGGTGCCGACCCGCAGCTTCTGGGCGCTCGTACCCGCGTCATCGGAGCCACAGGCGGCGAGGGCGAGGGTGGCCGCTCCGGCCGTGACGACGGCGACGACTTTCGACAGCGTGGATCTCATCGCTTCTTCCGTGGGTTTCGGCGCGCAAGGCGCGATACAAACACGCCAGGCCGCCTCATGGGCGGCCTGGCGCTCCGGGTTCAGCGATCGAGATTAGGCATTTCGCCCGATCGAGTAACTTCGTCTCACTCTGTGAACGCCCCGCGGTGGGGCTGCTCACAGGTCAGAGGATCGGTGCCGGCGAGTAGTTCGCCGACTCCGGGAAACGCTCCAGAATCGCCTCGACGCGCGACGCGATCGCGGCCACCTGACGGGGCGCGACACCGGTGAACGAGATCCGGTCGGCGAGGAGTTTGTCCAGCTCACCGCGGTCGAGCGGGATGCGCTCGTCGGCGGCGAGCCGGTCGAGGAGGTCGTTCTCCGCCAGCCCCTGCTCCCGCATCGCGAGCGCGACGCCGACGGCGTTCTCCTTGATCGCCTCGTGAGCGGTTTCACGCCCGACACCCGCGCGGACCGAGGCCATGAGCACCTTGGTGGTCGCGAGGAACGGCAGATAGCGATCGAGCTCACGTCCGATGACCGCCGGGAAGGCGCCGAACTCGGCCAGCACCGTGAGGAAGGTCTCCAGCAGGCCGTCGAGCGCGAAGAACGCGTCGGGCAGCGCGACCCGGCGGACGACGGAGTCCGACACGTCGCCTTCGTTCCACTGGTCGCCGGCGAGCTCGCCGATCATCGACAGGTAGCCGCGCAGCACCACGGCGAGCCCGTTGACGCGCTCGCACGAACGGGTGTTCATCTTGTGCGGCATGGCCGACGAGCCGACCTGACCCGGTTTGAAGCCCTCGGTGACCAGTTCGTGGCCCGCCATCAGGCGGATCGTCTTCGCCAGGCTGGACGGGGCGGCCGCGAGCTGGACGACGGTGGACAGCACGTCGAAGTCGAGCGAACGCGGGTACACCTGGCCGACGCTGGTGAACACGTTCTCGAAGCCGAGATGGGCCGCGACCCGCGACTCCAGCTCGTCCAAAGTGGACTCGTCGCCGAGCAGGTCGAGCATGTCCTGCGCGGTGCCGACCGGGCCCTTGATGCCGCGCAGCGGGTAGCGGCCGATGAGGTTTTCGAGCCGGTCGAAGGCGACCAGCAGTTCGTCGGCGGCGGTGGCGAAGCGTTTGCCCAGGGTCGTCGCCTGCGCGGCGACGTTGTGCGAACGGCCGGCCATCACCGTGTCGGAGTGTTCGACCGCGATCGCGGTGAGCCGGGCCAGCACCGCGCCGACGCGGCTGCGCACCAGCTCCAGCGAACGCAGTACCTGCAGCTGCTCGACGTTCTCGGTGAGGTCTCGCGACGTCATGCCCTTGTGGACGTGCTCGTGCCCGGCGAGCGCGTTGAACTCCTCGATGCGGGCCTTCACGTCGTGCCGGGTGACCCGCTCGCGCGCGGCGATCGAGTCGAGGTCGACCTGCTCCAGGACGCGTTCGTAGTCGGCGACGACACCGTCCGGCACCTCGACGCCGAGGTCGGCCTGCGCGCGGAGCACGGCGAGCCAGAGCTCACGCTCCAGCACGACCTTGCGTTCCGGGGACCACAGTTCGACCAGCTCAGGCGAGGCGTAGCGGCCGGCGAGCACGTTGGGGATGCGGGGCTTGTCCGTCACGCGGCCAGACTAACCCCCCGCAAACCCCCCGCAATTAGTCACCTACTTGCGCCACGAGAACGCAAGTAGGTGACTAATTGCGGGGGGCGAGGGCGTTCTGGAGCATCCGGGCGGCGGCGGCGCGCGGCTCCGGGTCGACCTCGATCAGCGCGTTGACCACGGCGCCGTCGACCAGCGCGACCAGCCGCTCCAGTTCGGCGCCGTCCACGGGGGTGCCGGAGCGCGCGAAGATCTCGTGGAGCAGTTCGTACAGCTGCGCGGACAGCGTCCGCATCAGGGGACGAAGGTACGGACGACGGCCTGTACCGACGAGGCGTTCGTAGCGCAGAAGAACCGCTTCGGCGTCGGCTTCGCGATCCGCGCGGAGGGGGCCGAGGAGCATGTCGAGCACCAGGTCGACGGTGGCCTCGACACCGCGGTTGCGGGTCGCCAGCTCGTCGAGGCGCTGCCGCCCGGTCTCCAATTCCACCTTCGCGTGGTGTTCCACGGCGGCCGTGACGAGCTCATCGAGCGAGTCGAAGTAGTACGTCGTCGACGCCAGCGGCAGTCCCGCGCGTTCGGCGACCGCACGATGCCGCACGGCGTCGAAACCGCCCTCGGCCAGCAGCGACGCCGCGGCCTCGATGAGCTCGGCACGGCGTCGCTCACCCTTCGGCGTGGTCGCTGCGGCGGTCATGGCGGGCTATTTTGCCAGGTGTGGTCAGTGTCCGTCGGTGAACCCGCGACCGCGATCGACGTCGGCAGTGCGCTGCCTGGTCATCCACGTCACAGTCGTCCAGTAGGTGAGCTCCGCCGGCTGGCTCAGTAGCGGGCGGCGAGCACGCCGACAAGCCTGTCGACGTCGGGCTCGGGGAAGGCGGGCCTGCCCGAGCCGTCGCCGAGGCTCACCACGACCACCAGCGACCCCTTTGCGGTGGTCCGGCGCGCTTCGGCCGCCCCGGCGGGCATCGACGGGACGGACGAACCCGCGGGGAAGACCGCGGCGGACACCGTGCCGCCCGGCACCTGGAACCCGGCGGACCTGGCTCCCGTCGTACAGATGTCGCCGGGCGTCGACTTGGCGACATCCACGGGGACCGGGAGCTCGCCAGCGAGGGCGGTGGCGAGCTCCCGGTCCACCTGGTCGCACCCGTAGGTGCCTTCGGCCGTCATCTGGCCGGTCTTCTCTGGCCCGTCGCCCCCCTGCTGAGGCGGCGGGTTCGAGAAGTTCGAGGACTCCCCGCTGTCAAGAGGACGTGCGGACGCCGCCCCGGGTTGCTCCACGGAGGCCGCTTCGTTGTCGGATTTCGCCGCGCTCCCCATCTGGAGCCCGGTTCCGCCGAGCACGCCGAACATGCCCACTCCGGCCAAGACCAAAACCACCGCACTACAGGCCACCGCGATACCGTTTCGGCGTCGGGCCGTGGCGCGTTTGGAGGCGCGGACCACGTCGGCGGTGTCGAAGGTCGGCGACGGCGCGTCGCCGGGGGCGTCACGGAACAACGCCTTCAGGTCATTCTCGTCCATCCCGTGCCACCTCCTCCTTCTCCATGACCTGCCTGAGGTTCGCCAGTCCACGCGCGGTCTGGCTCTTCACGTTCCCTTCGCTGCAGCCGAGCGCCTTCGCCGCCGCACCGACGTCCAGCCCCTCGAAGAACCTGAGCACCAGCACGGCCCGCTGTTTCGGGGGCACTTCGCGCAACGCGGCCAGCAGGTCTTCCCTGGTGACGACCTGTTCGCCGAGGTCGAAGCCGTCCTGCGGCGGTTCGGGCAGCTCTTCGGTCTGCCACTCCCGCCGCCACGGCCGCCTCGACTCGTCGATGGCCGCCCTGACCAGCGTCTTCCGCACGTAGGCGTCGGTCGCCGCCCGTTCTCTGATCTTCTTCCACCTCCGGTGCAACGCGACGAACGCCGTCTGCGCGAGATCGTCCGCGCGATGCCAGTCACCGCAGAGCATGTACGCGGTCCTGCGCACGGAGTCCCGCTTCGCGGCGAAGTACTCCGCGAACTCTTGTTCGTCGCGCTGGTTCACGCGGTTTTTGTCTCCGCTCTTGCCTCGTCGGTGGGTAGGACGGAACCGGGGGCGTCCACGGTTGCATGAGCGGGCGCGGCGGACCAGCCGGGGAGGAGATTCATCGCGGGCCCGACGATGTGATGTGATCGTACCGTGACCTCGCGCCCTCTCCCGTTGATCGATTTCCGCTCCGACACCGTGACCCGGCCGGACGACGTCATGCGCCAGGCCATGGCGAAGGCCGAGGTCGGCGACAACGTCCTCGACGGTGATCCGACCGTCGGCGCCCTGGAGCGGCGCGCCGCGAAACTCCTCGGCATGCCGGCCGCGCTCTGGACGCCGACCGGGACCATGGCGAACCTGATCGCGCTGAGCATCCATCTCGAGCGTGGCGACCGGTTCCTCGCGCCGCGCGGCGCGCACGTGATCACCGACGAACTCGGTTCCGCCGCCTGGCTCGCGGGCGGCATGCCGGAACCGCTGGAGCACGACGCCGGACCGGGACGGCCGACGCCGGAAACGCTTTCGGCCGCGATCGGCATCCCGCGCGGGCCGTACTACGCGCTGCGCACCCCGCTTTTGTGCCTGGAGAACACGCACAACACGGCGGGCGGCGCGGTCACCCCGCCCGACGAGCACGCCCAGCTGGTCGCGGTGGCGAAAGAGGCCGGGCTGACCGTGCACCTCGACGGCGCCCGCATCTGGCACGCGTCGGTCGTGCTCGAGGTCCCGCCGGCGGCGCTCACGGTCGGGGTCGACACCGTTTCGGCTTGTTTCTCCAAAGGGCTCGGCGCGCCGGTCGGCTCGGTGGTGGCAGGCAGCCCGGAGTTCATCGAGAAGGCCCGGCGGATGCGCCAGATGCTCGGTGGCGGCATCCGCCAGGGCGGCGTGCTGGCCGCGGCCTGCCTGGTCGCTCTGGACCGCGTCGGCGACCTGGCCGAGACACACGAGAACGCGACACGGCTCGCGGCCGGGCTCGCCGAGCACGGCTGGGAGGTCAACGCGCCCGACACCAACATCGTCCTGGCCGCCGCTCCCGACCTCGAAGGCCGGTTGGCGTGGCTGGCCGGGCTCGGCATCCAGACGCTGCCCAGCGCGGGCAGGATCCGGTTCGTGGCACACCGGGACCTTTCGGCGGCGGACATCGAAGAAACCCTTCAACGCATCAAGACCGGGGGCTGAACATGAACTGGATCGTCTTCGACTACGGCGACGTCATCAGCGCGCACACCGACGCGCTGCCGACCCTGGCCAAGGCCTTCGACCTCGAAGTCGCAGACTTCGAGCCGCATTACTGGGCCGAGCGGGCCCGGTACGACTCCGGCGGCTCGGATCTCGAGTACTGGCAGAGCGTCGGCCGCGCGCTGGACGTCCCGGTCGGCAAGGCGTTCGCCGACGAACTGACCCGGATCGACGTCACCGGCTGGACACACGTCGAACCCGACGTGCTCGAACTGCTGGAGGGGCTGCACGAAGCGGGCGCGGCGCTCGCGCTGCTCTCGAACGCGTCGTCCACCTTCGGACGCTGGGTTCGCGAGCAGGAATGGGCGAACCTGTTCCGCGTGAAGCTCTTCTCCGGCGACCTCGGCTGCCTGAAACCCGACGCGAAGATCTATCGGATGCTGCTCGCCGAACTCGGCGCCGAACCGGCCGACTGCCTGTTCTTCGACGACCGACAGTCCAATGTGGACGGTGCGCGGGCGGTCGGGATGAAGGCGGAACGCTGGGTCGGTGTGACCACAGCGAAATCCAGCTTCGGCTCTTCGGAGGAATAATTCACCCTCGCCGCTCGTCCGCTTACGCGCGGTGAAGCGGATGGCCTACGCTTGACGTGTCCGAACCGATTCA
The DNA here is from genome assembly GCF_000342005.1 of Amycolatopsis decaplanina DSM 44594. Classification (GTDB taxonomy): domain Bacteria; phylum Actinomycetota; class Actinomycetes; order Mycobacteriales; family Pseudonocardiaceae; genus Amycolatopsis; species Amycolatopsis decaplanina. Next base: position 329,857 of record NZ_AOHO01000063.1, on the reverse strand, counting down.
CCCGGTAGGTGCCCATGTCCGCGGACCAGCGTCCGTTCGTTCCCGTCGATTTCGACCGGCCGAGCATCGCGCGGGTCTTCGACGCGCTGATGGGCGGCCAGGACAACTACGAGGCCGACAGGGCGGTGCTGCGCCAGATCCTGGAACTCGCGCCGGGGTCCCAGGCCATGACCAAGGAAATCCGGCACTGGCTGATCCGGACCGTGCGCTACCTGACCGACCGGGAAGGCATCGACCAGTTCCTCGACCTCGGCTCCGGCTTCCCGACCGTGGACAACACGCACCAGGTCGCGCAGCGGTACAACCCCGAGGCGCAGGTCGTCTACGTCGACCACGATCCGGTGGTCCAGGCGCACGGCCGCGCACTGCTCGCGGCGAATGACTTCGCGCATATGGCGGCCGCCGACCTGACCGAACCGGCCGAGGTCATCGAGAAGCTCGCACGCACCCACCGGCTGGACTTCGACCGGCCGGTGGGGCTGATCCTGTGCGCGATCATCCACCACATCCAGGACCTCGACGAGGCGCGGAAGATCGTCCGCGCCTACGTCGACGCGCTGGCGCCGGGCTCGTTCGTCGCGCTGCTGCACCAGCACAACCCCGCCGACGGCTCCGAAGCCGCCGACATCGCGACGTCACTCGAGAAGCGCTTCGACGGCACGGGGCTGGACACGCTGTACCGCACGCGCGAGGAGATCGAGTCGTTCTTCGAGGGACTCGATCTCATGGAACCCGGGCTGACGTACCCGCACCTGTGGTGGCCGGACGGCCCGCGCTTCACCCCGCTTTCGCCCGTGAACTTCACGTCGCTCGGCGGGGTGGCGCGTAAGCCCTAACGGCGGAGCTGCTTCGGGGTGCCCTTGCCCTTGATGGCGCCGTACGCGGCCGTGCCGAGGAAGACCGCGCCGCCGATGACGGCGATCCAAAAGACGGCCTTCACGAGGAAACCGAGCACGGATCCGAGCACCATGAAGGCCACCCAAGCCAGGATCAGCCCGCCGACGATCTTCCAGAACATGGCATCCTCCGATTGCCTCACCGCGCCCGAGCGGGCCCGGTGAGTCCAGGTTGTCAGGCGGAGCTCGCGAGCGCCTTCGTTCTGTCTAACGTTCAGGGTGATTTCCGGGTTCCCCCTGAGCCTTGAGCCACTCGCCCAGCCTGCGGACCCCTTCGTCGATGTCCTCGCGCGAGCCCGCGAAGGAGAACCGCACGAACCGGCCGCCGTCGCTCACGTCGAAGTCGATCCCGGGAGCGATCGCGACACCGGTGTCGGCGAGGAGGCGCTGGCACCAGCTGAGGCTGTCGTTCGTGTACGCGGAGACGTCGGCGTAGGCGTAGAAGGCGCCTTCGGCCGGCGCGAGCTTGTCGATACCGATGCCCTTGAGTCCGGCGAAGAGCGCGTCGCGGTTGGCCCGGTAGCGCTCGACGTGACCGTTGGCCTCCGCGTACGCCTCCGGGGTGAACGCGGCGACCGCGGCGTGCTGAGAGACCGCTGGCGGGCAGATGGTGAAGTTGCCGGTCAGGACGTCGATCGCGCGATGCAGCCGCTGAGGCGCGAGCATCCACCCGAGCCGCCAACCGGTCATGGCGAAGTACTTGGAGAACGAGCCGAGGACGAGCGCCTCGTTGCCGTACTGCCAGGCGCAATCGAGTCCGGCGCCGTAGGAGATCCCGTGGTAGATCTCGTCGCTGATCAGTTGCACGCCGTGTGACGCGCACCAGCCGCTGATCGCGGCCAGTTCACCCGGCGGCAGGACGGTGCCGGTGGGATTGCTCGGGCTCGCCACGATGAGTCCCTTGATCGGCCCCAATTCGTCGAGCCGCGCGACGGTCGGCTGGAAGTTCGTGCCCGCCCCGGTGGCGAACTCGACGACCTCGCACCCGAGCACCTTCAACAGGTTGCGGTAGGCCGGGTAGCCGGGACGCGCCATCGCGACGCGGTCGCCCGCCTCGAAGGCACTGAGGAACGAGAGCAGGAAACCGCCGGAGGAACCGGTCGTCATGATGACGTCCTGCGGGCTCACGTCGACCGGGTACGTGCGGTTGTAGTGCTCCGCGACGGCCTCGCGCAGTTCCGGGATGCCGAGCTGCTCGGTGTAGCCGAGGTTGTGCTCCTTCAGCGCCCGCTCCGCCGCCTCGAGCACGGGCCGCGGCGCCGGCGCGGACGGCTGCCCCGCGAGCAACGGGACCAGGTCCCCATGACTGCGCTGCCGTGCTTGCGCGGCCGAAAGGACGTCCATGACGTGGAAGGGCGGGACGTCGGAGCGTGCGGCTGAACCGGGGAAGGACATGGGGTGAGGCTAACCCGCCTTCGCCAGGAGTCGATGCGGATGCTGCCCTATCTACCGTTCCGGGATCGGGTGATGAAGGCGGCCATGCGACCGCTGATGGGGGCGGCGAACGTCTTGGTGCTCAAGGATTAACGAGGCCGAGGCGGGTGCGGGCGGTCGTGAGCGGCAAGGACGGTTCTCTTGACCGTGACTGTGTGGATTTCGGGTCATCCAACGTCCCAAAATCCACACAGTCCCCGCATCACCGGTCCGATCACGGCCGAGAGGTAACCGAACGTGACGGGTGTGTGGAAATAGGGACACTCAACGTCCCTATTTCCACACACCCCGCCATCGGCACGCCCCGATTTCCCGTCGGCTCAATGGCCGTCCTTGCCACTCACGAGGTCGCTAGTAACCCTGGTACCCGCCGCCGCCGGCCATGGACTTCAGCCCCGGATGCCCGTCGAAGCCGCCGTACCGCGAGAACGTGTACCGCACGCCCGCGATGATGTTGTCGACCGGGTTGTAGATGTCGTCGTGCCCGGGAAGCTTGTGCGCGTTGAAGGTCGGGTCGATGCACTGCATCAAACCCTTGGACGGCGTGCCCTTGGCCGCGTTGGAGTCCCAGTTGTTGATGGCGTTGGGGTTACCGCCGGACTCCTTCTCGATGATCGTCCAGATCTTCTGGATGTCCGCGTCCGTCACCGGGATACCGGCGGCCTGAAGGATCTTGATGGCCTCCTGGATCCACTGCTGGACGTTGCCCGGCGGCGTCGTCGACGGCGGGCCGCCGCTCGGCCCGAGGCCGCCGCCCCCACCGCCACCGCCGCCGCCTCCTCCACCGCCACCGCCGGCGTGGAGACCGCCGGTGCGCTTGGGGACGCTGCCGTCCTTGCCGGGCATCGGGACCGTGGAATAGCCGCCCTCGATGTCCTTCTTCATCAGCTCTTGGGACTTCTTGATCATCTGGTTGGCCTGGTCGAGCAGGCCCTTGACCCGGCCGTCGGCGTCCTTGGCGATACCGTTGATATCAGTCTTGGCCTTCTGGATGATCTCGTCGGCCGAAGGACTCGGCGCCGGCTTGTGGTCCTTCTCGGCCTGCGAGGCGGCCTTGATCGCCGCGTCCTTGTCCGTCTCCGCCTGGGTGTTCCTTTTGTTGACCGCCGCTTCGGCGTCTTCGTAGACGCCCTTCACCTGGGCCTTGATGTTGCCGAGATCGGTGTGGACGCGATCGAGGTCGTCGACGACCTTGCCCAACTGCTCTTCGACGTTCTTCCCGGCCTTGGTGATCGACTTGACGTAATCGAAGAAGGCCTCCGCGGCAGGCCCGACCCAGACGCCGCCGTTCAACGCTTCGGTCGAACTGGACAACGCCGCGCTGTGATCACCCGCGTTGTCAGCGGCCGTCTTGAACTGCTTCGAGGCGTTCTGAATGGCGGCGAGGTTGACCTTGCTGATCTGCTCGGCTTTCTGGACCAGTGCGTCCCAGCCGTCCGGCGTGCCGGCGCCGACACCGTTCAAAGCCACTGCTCAAGCCCCCTTGGTCTTCGGCCCCCAGGCCTGGCGAATCGTCACAGGTTTCCGTACAGCTTCAGGTTGTCCACATGAACCTCTTCGGTTTCCTTGATCAGCCCTGCCGCCTTTCGCAGCACGAAGGCCGTGGCCTCCATCAGCTGACCGGCCGAATCGAATTCGTTGTGGACTCCTTGTTTGAACTTGCCGACCGCACCGTGCGCGTCGCCGTGCTCGTCCACTCCACCGAAGGGGCTTTCCTTCTCGTCATCCATCCCGGTGACGCCCTTTTTGGTCTTCTCGAACTCGTCCTTGAGCTTCTCCACCTGACCGGCGGCGATCCCCATGGAATCCGGGTCGTACACAGGCACGGTTCGTCATCCCCTTCACGGAAAACTTGTGTCCGTCCGATCAGACGCGCGGCCGATCAGGACGGTTCCCGCGCATACTTTAAGACCTCGGAAGCGGGCCATGTGCGCATCCACGCCAAGTTCCACCCCGCCGATATCGACTTCGTGAAACGGCCGAATCGGGGTGAACTCGGTGAATCGGGCAAGTCAGAAGTCGGCGACTTCCCGGATCCGTGTCGCCAGCAGCTGGTTGTCCGCCGGGGTGATGGTCGCCCAATCACGCCCGTCCCGGTTCCGCGCGACCTGGAACAGGTACCGTCCCGCGTCCGTGTCGTAGAAGGCGACCACGCTGTCCGCTCGCCGGGGGCGGCCGTCGCGGCCCGCGCGTTCGACGCCGAACTGGCCGCGCGCCTCCTGGCCGAGCAGCATGCCCGCCACCTCCTGGGCCTGCCAGAGGGGCACGTCCAAGTCTTCCAACGCGGTGACCAGCGCTTTCGCGTCGCCGCGGGCGGCGGCGTCGGCCTGGACGAGGACATCGTGCGGGATGCTGATCGACTGGCCGACGCCGGGGCCGAGGTCGCCCGCGACCGAGACGGCGGCTTCGGCGAGGGAACTCTCGCGGGCGGGGATCAGCCACACCTGACCGGAGTCGATCACACCGAGCAACGCCTGGCTGCCGACGCTGACCGCCTGGCCTTTGATCTCGCGGTCGGTCCACACCCAGACGTCGATCGCGAACCTGGGGTGCGCGAACAGGTTCAGCATGTCGACCAGCTCGCCCGACGCCTGGTGTCCCCGCGCGAGACCTCGCGCGCGCAGGGAATCCCAGGCCTCTTCGATCAGTGCCGCCCGCTCCGTGTGGGTCGTTCCGGGGCTCGGCACGTCGAGTGCGACATGGCGGCGGGGCAGCCGTTCGGCTTCCCAGAGCATTTCGAACTCGAGTGCGGACAGCACCAGGCTGCCGTTGTCGTTCGGCACAGGTTCAGCGCGCTTCCCGGTTGCCGTGGTCACCGATCACGTCGGGCGAAACCAAGCGCTCGTCGGTGAACAGGTCCTTGTCGTCGACGCCGTAACGCCTGATGTGCTCCGCGTCCTCTTCGACGTCCTGGGTGGCCGCGCGCTCCATGAACTTCGACTCGGGCTTCGGCTGCTTCGCGCCGATTTTCTCCGAGCGCCGCATGGCCTCCTCTTCGGGAAGCTCACCGATCGGCAGCTGACGGGTCGGCTTCACGCCGCCTTCCTGACGGGGACGGCGGTCGCGTTCCTTGTCGCCGCTCAGCGCACCACCGGCGACACCGGCGCCGAGCGCGGCGGCGCCGGCACCCAGATCGCCCGCGGCCGGGCCGGTGATCTTCGGGACGGCGGGGAAGCCGCGGCCGGATTCGTTGCCGGGGGCCATCGGCGCCTGCGGTCCGGAGCCGACCGAGCGGCCCTTGCCGAGCGCCTGGTCACCCCCGGTGCCACCACCGACGTTGCCGAAGACACCGGGGCCGGAGCTGGAGCCGGGGCCTTTGCCGAGAGCGCTGTCGATACCGGGACCGGTGCCGAACGACTTGCCGACCGGCTGCGCCGACGTGGTGCTGTTCGGCGGCAGGCTGCCGGTGGACTGGCCCGGTGGGATGTTCGGGGTATTCGGCGCGCCCGGCGGGACGAACGGCGGCGAGGCGGGCGAGCCGGTGATCGGGTACGACGGCCTGCCCTGTTCGGGCTGCGGAGACGGCCGGTTCGGTGTCACCCAGCCGGTACCCGGTGCGGGTGCCGGCCTCGACGTGCCGGACGGCGTGGTCGGGGCGGCGGCCGCGGGAGCCGTCACGCCGGCGTTGGGCGCCGCCGAAGCGGTCTTCCTGGCCGTCCCACCGCCCATGGCGACGCCGTAGGCCGGGGTCGGCGCGTCGTAGGACGGCGCCTTGTTGCCGACGGGCTGCGCGACCGGCGGCACGTACTTCGACTCGACGGCGGCCGACGCGGGCCGCACACTGCCGTCCGGGGTCAGCTCCGTGGCCGTGCCCGCGAGGTCGAGCGGCGCGGAACCGCCGCCCGCTCCGGCGGTCGTCGTGGTCTGGGTCAGGTTCATCGCCTGCGGGTCGGCCAGTGTGTCGGTCGACAGCAGATTCTCGCCGCTCGTCTTGGCGTAGTCGTTCAACGCCTCCTGCGCCTGCGCCCGCGCGTCGTTCGCGGCACTGACGCTCTTGGCGTGGTCGGTCTCGAACCCGATGAGGCTCAGCACGACATCACCGATGGTCAACCCGCCGGCGCCCTTCCGGACCACTTCCGGATCCGGAAGCTTGTGCAGGGTCCGGTTGAAGGCCTCACCCTGCGCGAAGATCATCTCCGCGGAGTGTGAGACCTTCGAGTTCGCGTCCTGGGAAAAACCCGCCTGCTCGGTGAACACCTGGCCGGCGGCGCCACCCGCCTCGCTCTGCCATTCCACGCCGAGCTTGCCCAGTTCGTCACGCAGCGTCTTGTCGGTGTCGGCGAGCGCGCCCGCGACAGACTTCAGCGCGTCGACGGCGATGCCGATGCTGCCGGTGCCGTCACCGCTGCGGAAGCGTTCGATCTCGGTCGCGATCCCGGTGTCGGTGTAGCCGTCGAACCGAAGATCGCGGAGCCTGCCCGCGAGGTCGGAAACGTTCACGCCGCCCTCCCTAGTTGCGTGCTTTCAAGGTCTGCAGAGCCAAATCGGCCGCCTGCGCGGACATCTCGCACAGTCGCGGCATGGTGAACGCGCCGGCGGTGACGGTGACGGCCCGCACCGCCAGCGTCTGTCCTCGCGCGACACCGACGAGCGTTTCGCAATCACTCGGTTTCCCGGCGTCGCGGTGGTTCGTGATGGCGGGGAATCCGCCGACCGCCGTCGGCTCCGTGGTCATGCTGTTCTTGCGGCGCTTGCCGGTGAACCACTCTTCGACGTCCGCGGTGACCGTGCGGACGTAATAGCTGTGGAAGGGTTCCGCGGCGTCCGCGTCGAGGACGCAGGTCGGACCGTCGATCGGTTCCGCGGCGGCGCGCGGCTTACTGTTGATCTTGAGCTGATCGAGCTGCGGATCGGTGAGCAAGGCACACGGATCGACACCCTGCAGGCTCAACTCGGCGGGCCTGGCGGGCAGCGCGGACGCCTTGGCACCCTGCGTGGCCGAAGCCAGCGCGGGTTCGTTGGGAAAAGCCTGTCCGCCCGTGTCCGTGGCGCAGCCGGCCAGTGCGAGGGTGAGCACGCCGCCGGACACCAGCACACGAGGCCTACGCCCGGTGTACACCACGGTCCCCGAACGCGGCGGCCTTGTCCGCATCACTGGTCTTGTACTCCTTGGCCGCCGTGCGGAGCTGGTTGACCAGTCCCCGCAGACCGGCCACATACGCCCGGACCTGCGCCGCGTACGACTGGTCGCCGTCGGCCACGAGCTCGTTCCAGACGCTGGTCGCGTGCACGCTCACGGTGTCGTTGGACGGAGTGTCGATCCGCAGCTGGTCGAGCCGCGTCATGAGCTTGTCCTGCAACGCGTCGACCTGCTCTTCGACGATCTTCGCCACTTCGAGCAGCTTCGACGGATCGACTCTGATGTCGGCCACCGACGGTGGCGCCGGGACCGCCGACGTGAGGTCCTGGACCTTGCTCGATGCTGCCATTTCCCCACCCCTTGTACGGACGGTGACCGTTCGCCCCGTCGAGGCTACCAACGCTGATGTATCGAGCGCCTGAGCTTCGCGGAAATACCGGGTTGGACGCACCCGGGACCGGAACGGTTCCGCCGGCGAATTCACGAGACCGGGGTGGCGATCTCTCCCTTGGCGGCGAGCAGGGCGATGTCGGTGCGGTGGTGGGAGCCGGCCAAGTGGACCTTCTCGATCGTCGCGTAGGCGTCCTTGCGGGCGGCCTTCAGGTTCTTGCCGGTGCCCACGACCGAGAGCACGCGGCCGCCGGAGGAGACCACGGCGCCGTCGTCGCGGCGGCGGGTTCCGGCGTGGAGCACGCCTTCGATCTCGCCACCGGTGATGACGTCACCGGTCCTCGGCTTGCCGGGGTAACCGTCCGCGGCGAGCACGACGGTGACCGCCGCCCCGGAGTCCCACTCCAGCGGCGGCAGGTCGGCCAGCTTGCCGGTCGCCGTCGCGTGCAGGACCTTGCCGAGCGGGCTGCGCAGCAGCGCGAGGACGACCTGGGTCTCCGGGTCACCGAAACGGCAGTTGAACTCGATGACCTGCGGGCCCTCGGAGGTCAGCGCGAGACCGGCGTAGAGCAGGCCGGAGAAGGTGGCGCCGCGGTTGTCGAGTTCGTCGACCACGGGCTGGACGATGCGGGCGACGACGTCGTCGACCAGGTCCTTCGGCGCCCACGGCAACGGCGCGTATGCCCCCATGCCGCCGGTGTTCGGGCCCGCGTCGCCGTCGCCGACGCGCTTGAAGTCCTGCGCGGGCAGCAGCGGGACGACCGTGCGGCCGTCGACGAAGCAGAAGAGAGAGGCCTCCGGACCGTCGAGGAAGGACTCCAGGAGCACCGGGTGCCCGCCGTCGAGCAGCATCAGGGCGTGCTTGCGCGCGACGTCGACGTCCGTGGTGACCACGACGCCCTTGCCCGCGGCGAGGCCGTCGTCCTTGACCACCCAGGTGGGGCCGAACCGGCTGAGCGCGGCGTCGAGCCGGGCCGGGTTGTCGACGACCTCACAGTGCGCCGTCGGCACCTTCGCGGCCGCCATGACGTCCTTCGCGAACGCCTTCGAACCCTCGATCCTGGCCGCGGACGCGGACGGACCGAAGCAGGCGATGCCCGCCTTCCGGACCGCGTCGGCGACGCCCGCCACCAGCGGGACCTCGGGACCGACCACCACCAGGTCCGCCTGCCACTGCTTGGCGAGGGCGGAGACCGATTCGGGGTCGGCCGCGTCCACGCCGAGTTGCTCGGCCACCGAAGCGGTGCCGGCGTTGCCCGGGGCACAGGCCAGTGCGGTGACGGAAGGGTCTTCCGCGACCGCGAGGACAAGTGCATGCTCACGGGCGCCGGACCCGATTACCAGTACGCGCACGACGCACAGGGTAACCGGGCCGGAGACGCCCTGTCGGCGGAGCCACGTGAAACCCGCCCCGGCCGGAGGCCCCGCTATCGTGGCGGCGGGGCACCATAACGTCTGACCTGCGAAAACACGAACCTGCCTCGGCGACGCGATCGCGGTCGCGGGTCACCGATCAACACAGCCCCGAACACGTCGCCGTCCTCGAGCGGGTGGTTCCATCCGGCGTTCACCCGGCGGTCAGCGCTCCGCCGGTCCGTCTTCGCCGGCCGGACGCCTCCTGCGTCAAGGGTTGCGCGGTACCCCGAGTTCAAGCGAAAGAGGTTACCCACCATGCGAAAGCGCCTGGGCGTGCTCGCCCTGTCCGGTCTCGCCGTACTCAGCGTCACCGGGCTGGCAGGCGCCGCCGAGCCCGGTGCCCGAGATGTGTCGGCACTGGCCAAGGGCCACGATGGGCCGGTGATCGTCGGACACCGCGGCGCCCCCGGCTACCGCCCGGAGCACACGCTCGCCTCGTATGAGCTCGCCTACCGTCAGGGCGTCGACTGGGTCGACGTCGACCTGGTCCCCACCAAGGACGGCCAGCTCGTCGCCCGGCACGAGAACGAGATCGGCGGGACCACCGACGTCGCGAAGCACCCCGAGTTCGCGAACCGGAAAACGACGAAGGTCATCGACGGCACGTCGTTCACCGGCTGGTTCACCGAGGACTTCACTCTCGCCGAGCTGAAGACCCTGCGCGCGACCGAGCGGATCCCGCAGCTGCGGCCGAACAACAAGATCTACGACGGCCGCTACCGGATCGCCACCTACCAGGAGGTGCTCGACCTGACGCGCCGTCTGGGCCGCGAACTGCGCCGTGAGCTGGGGACGTACCCGGAGATCAAGCACTCGACCTACTTCTCCTCGATCAAGAACCCGACCGAGCCGAAGCTGGTCGAACTGCTCAAGCGCAACGGGCTCAACCACCCGAAGGCGCCGGTGATCATCCAGTCGTTCGAGGTGTCGAACCTGATCGAGCTTTCGCGCCAGGTGCGGGTGCCGCTGCTGCAGCTGACCTCGGCGACCGGTGCTCCGGCCGACTTCGTCGCGAAGGGCGACCCGCGGACGTACGCCGACCTCGTGACACCGGCGGGGCTGAAGGAGATCTCGAAGTACGCGGACTACCTGGGCCCGGAGAAGGCGCAGGTCATCCCGGTGGTGAACGGTGCGCTGGGGCAGCCGACCAAGCTCGTCGCCGACGCGCACAAGGCCGGGCTGAAGGTCGGGCCGTACACGTTCCGCAACGAGAACAACTTCCTCCCCCAGAACCTGCGCTCGTCGGCGAACCTCGCCGAGTACGGCGACGCGTTCGCCGAGCAGGAGGCGTTCCTCAAGGCGGGTGTCGACGGGTACTTCGCCGACCAGCCGGACACCGCACTGGAGGCCGTGAAGGCGTTCCGCGACCGCTGACGCTCTCAAACGCAGCAAAAGGCCCCTTCATCGCAAAACTTGCGATGAAGGGGCCTTTCACTGCATCCAGCGGGGCGGGTTTCTTGACGGGACCTTGACATGCGCAGGTCGGCGGGCCTAATTTCGGCGGATCTCAATGGTCTGTCCGCATACCTTTTAAGTGGGTGCCCGATGGATGTCTCTGACAAGCAGGCCGCCGAACCCGCCGACGAAGACAGTGCCCGGCTCCACCAACTCGGCTACGCGCAGGAACTCCGGCGCACGATGTCGACCTTCTCCAACTTCGCCGTCTCCTTCACGATCATCTCGATCCTTTCGGGCTGCCTGACCCTCTACGGGTTCGGTATGAAGACCGGCGGGCCCGCCGCGATGATCTGGGGCTGGCCGCTGGTCGGCCTCTTCGTCATCCTGGTTGGGCTGGGCATGGCCGAGGTCTGCTCCAGCTACCCGACCGCGGGCGGCCTCTACTACTGGGCCGCGAAGCTCGCCCCGCGCAACGGCGCGGCGTGGTCGTGGTTCACCGGCTGGTTCAACCTCATCGGGCAGATCGCCGTCACCGCGGGGATCGACTTCGGCGCGGCGTTGTTCCTCAACGCCTTCCTCGACCTGCAGTTCGGGTTCGAGGCGACGCCGGGCAACACGATCCTGCTGCTGGCGATCATCCTGGTGATCCACGGACTGCTGAACACCTTCGGTGTGAAGATCGTGGCTCTGCTGAACAGCATCAGCGTGTGGTGGCATCTGGCGGGCGTGCTGGTCATCGTCGGGGTGCTGATCATCGTTCCCGCCAAGCACCAGGACGCGTCCTTCGTCTTCGGCGAGTTCGTGAACAAGACCGGATGGGCTTCACCGGTCTACGTCTTTTTACTGGGGCTCCTCGTCGCGCAGTACACGTTGACCGGCTACGACGCCTCGGCGCATATGACCGAGGAGACCAAGAACGCGGCGAAGGCCGGACCGCGCGGCATCATCAACTCGATCCTCGTCTCGTTGGTCGCCGGGTGGATCCTGCTGATCGGCCTCACTTTCGCCATCCAGGACTACGACGGCGCCGTGGACTCCGAAACCGGAGTGCCGCCCGCGCAGATCTTCATCGACGCCACCGGCGCGCCGACCGGCAAGTTCCTCTTGCTGATCTGCATCGGCGCGCAGCTGTTCTGCGGGATGGCGTCGGTGACCGCGAACTCGCGGATGATCTACGCCTTCGCCCGCGACGGCGCGATCCCGGGGTCGAAGTTCTGGCACCGCATCAACAAGCGCACCCAGACGCCGACCAACGCGGTGTGGCTGGCCGCGGGCGGCGCGCTCCTGCTCGCCCTGCCGTACCTGTGGAGCGCGACCGCCTACGCGGCGGTGACCTCGATCGCCGTCGTCGGCCTTTACGTGGCCTACGTGATCCCGGTGTTCCTGCGGGTCAGCAAGGGCGACGACTTCGAACCAGGACCGTGGAACCTCGGCCGCTGGGGCAAGCTCATCGGGACCGTCGCGACCGTCTGGGTGTGCTTCATCTTCGTGCTGTTCATGCTCCCGCAGGGATCGCCGGTCACCATCGACAGCTTCAACTACACGCCTATCGCCTTCCTTGTCGTACTAGGTGGTGCGGCGGTGTGGTGGTTCGTCTCGGCACGCAAGTGGTTCAAGGGTCCGAAGGTGCGGGGTTCGGCGGAAGAGCTCGCCGCCGTGGAACGGGAACTCAAGGAACTGGGGTAGCGGCGTCCTCCCGGGAGCGGCCGGCTCGGACTCCGGTCACCGCGGCCGCTCCCAATGCCCCGACTCCGGCGAAGGCGTAGAAACCCCACGGGTACGCGATCCCGGCGCTGAGCAGCGCGCCGCCGAGGATCGGGCCGCAGATCGCGCCGACGCGGCCGACACCCGCCGCCCAGCCGATCCCGGTGGCGCGCATGACGTCCGGGTAGGTCTTGCCGATGTAGGCGTACACGAGCACCTGCGCGCTGAACACGAAACCGCCGGTGAGGAATACGGCCACGTACAGGCCGACAGCGGGCAGCTTCACGCTCAGCAAGGCCAGGAACACCGCCGCTCCAAGGAACCAGAAGATCACCGCCGGCCGCACGCCGACCTTGTCCGCCACCCGGCCCGCGACGAGCAGGCCGACGACGCCGCCGAGGTTCAACGTGAGCAGCAGCCCGAGCGCCGCGCCCAGCGGGTACCCGGCCTGGCGCATGATCTCCGGCAACCAGGTGTTGAGCCCGTAGACCAGCAGCAGCCCCATGAACGAAGTCACCCAGAACGCGATGGTGGCGCGCAGGAGCCCGCCGTGGAACAGGCCGCCGACGACTTCCGTCGCCGACTTCTCCCGCGCCCGTTCGAAGGACTCGGATTCCGGCAGATACTTGATCATCAGCGGCACCAGCACGAGCGCGGGCAGCGCACCCGCGACGAACATCGCGCGCCAGCCGAGCGGCTGGATCAGCCAGATGCCGAGCAGGGCCGTCAGCACCGCGCCCACGTGGTAGCCGGTCATCACCGTGGTGGTCGCGCTGCCGCCCTTCCCCTTGCGGGCGTACTCGGTGACCAGCGCGATCGCCGTCGGCAGGCAGCCGCCGAGACCCAGCCCGGCGAGGAAGCGCAGCAGACCGAAGACGAACGCCGACGGCGAGACGGCGCAGAGCGCGGTGAACACCGAGAAGGCGGTGACCGCGATGATCAGCGCCTTCCGCCGGCCGATCAGGTCGGTGATCGTGCCGATCGCCAGCGCGCCGATCGTCATGCCGATCAGGCCGAACGTCGAGATCACCGACGCCGTGCCGGGCGTCAGGCCCCAGACGTGGTCACGGAGCAGCGCGGGCAGCACCGTGCCCAGGACGACCAGGTCGAATCCATCGAGCAGTACCGCCGTCCAGGCGAGTGGAACCACCCAGGAACGGGCCGCGGCAGGGGACATGGGAACCTCCAGCTGTGTTCGCAATGCGCACGAGTATGCACAATCCGAACGCTGTGAGCAAGGCCACTGGGCGCCTGAACGACTTGAAAGGGCGGGTCAGCGCTTGACGAGGTCTCCCAGCACGCGCCAGGTGCGGAGCCGCTCTTCCGTGTTCCGGATGCCGCTCTGCGTCGCGACGACCTCGGTCGCCCCGGCGTCGAAGTACCGCCGGATTTCGGCCGCGACGGTCTCCTCGTCCCCCGCGATCACCAGGTCACCGGCGGAATCCACCCCTTGGGCGTCGAAGACCGCGCGATAGGAGGGGATGTCGCGGAAGAACGCGTACTGCCGATCGACCGTGGCGCGGACGGCGTCGGGATCGCCGGTCACGACGACCGGGACCATGGCGATGATCCGCGGCGCCGGACGGCCCGCGGCGGCCTTGGTGATCTCCGGGACGATCAGCCCGGAAAGGGCCTTCGGCCCGGCCAGGAACGGGATCGTGCCGTCGGCGAGCTCGCCGGTGACGCGCAGCGCCCGCCGTCCCATCGCGGCGATGATCACGGGGATGTCCGAAGCCCCCGCGACAGACAGCGAAGCCGCGAAGCCCTTGGCGTGTGCCCTGACTGTCTCGCCGCGGAAGTCGACTTCGCCGCCATCGAGCACCTGCCGGAGGATCGTGAGGTACTCGCGAAGGTGCTTGATCGGCGACGGGTACTCGATGCCGTACGCCGGTTCAAGCCAGTTCTTCGCGCCGGTCCCGAGGCCGAGGACGAAGCGGCCCCCGGTGGCGGCCTGCGCCGTCTGCGCGAGGCCGGTGATCAGCAAGGGATGCCGAGGGTAGATCGGGACGACGCCGGTACCGACGGTGATTCCCGGGACGGCGCGGCCCGCGAGGGCGGCGACGGTGATCGCGTCGTGCTCCATCTGCTGGGAGAACCAGACGGACGTCAGGCCCGCGCCGGCGGCCTGCCGGGTCTGCGTGATGAGTTCGTCGACGATGTTGATGGCATTCGCGGTGTCCCCGGACGGGAGTGCCACTCCGATGGTCATGTTCAACGCTAACCACGCCGTCGAACGGATATTTCGCCGTTCACCAGGTGAGATCACGCGCGCGGAGCGGAGGCTTACGAGGACCTGAAGCGCCAGGAAAACCTCGTGAGTGGCTAGGACGGTTCTAACCGTCCTAGCCACTCACGAGAAGATCAGACGAACTCGTGCCGCACGATCGTCTGCTCGCGGCCAGGGCCGACGCCGATCGCCGAGATCCGCGCGCCCGAGAGCTCTTCGAGCCGCTCGACGTAGGCCCGCGCGTTCGCCGGCAGCTCCTCGAAGGTCCGGCAGCCCGAGATGTCCTCGAACCAGCCCGGCAGCTCTTCGTAGATCGGCAGCGCGTGGTGCACGTCGGTCTGCGTCATCGGCATGTCGTACGTCCGGGACCCGTCGACCTCGTAGCCGACGCACACCGGCACCTTCTCCAGCCCGGACAGCACGTCCAGTTTGGTGAGGAAGTAGTCGGTGATGCCGTTGACCCGCACGGCGTAGCGCGCGATGACCGCGTCGAACCAGCCGGTGCGCCGCGAGCGGCCGGTGGTGACGCCGAACTCGCCGCCCTGTTTGCGCAGGTACTCGCCGGACTCGTCGTCCAGCTCGGTCGGGAACGGGCCGGAGCCGACGCGCGTCGTGTAGGCCTTGAGGATGCCCAGCACGGTGGTGATCTTGCCGGGGCCGATGCCCGAACCCGCGCTCGCGCCGCCGGAGGTCGGGTTCGACGACGTCACGAACGGGTAGGTGCCGTGGTCGACGTCGAGCAGGGTGCCCTGCGAACCTTCGAGCAGCACGGTCTCGCCGCGTTCGAGGGCCTGATTGAGCTGCAGGCGCGTGTCGGCGATGCGGTGCGCGAACTTCTCGCCCGCGGCCAGCACCTCGTCGGCGACCTGGTTCGCGTCCAGTGCCTTGCGGTTGTAGACCTTGACCAGCACCTGGTTCTTGAACTCCAGTGCCGACTCGACCTTCTGCCGGAAGATCTTCTCGTCGAGCAGGTCCTGCACGCGGACGCCGACGCGGGCGATCTTGTCCTGATAGCAGGGGCCGATGCCGCGGCCGGTGGTGCCGATCTTGCGGCTGCCGAGGTAACGCTCGGTGACCTTATCGATCGCCACGTGGTACGGCATGATCAAGTGCGCGTCGGCGGAGATCAGCAGCTTGCTGGTGTCGACGTCGCGTTCTTCCAGCCCGGCGAGTTCGTCGAGAAGCACGCCCGGGTCGATGACGACGCCGTTGCCGATGACGTTGGTGACGCCCGGCGTGAGGATCCCGGACGGGATGAGGTGGAGGGCGAAGTTCTGCCCGTCGGGAAGGACTACGGTGTGGCCCGCGTTGTTACCGCCTTGGTAACGCACGATCCACTGGACGCGGTCGCCGAGCAGGTCGGTGGCCTTGCCCTTGCCCTCGTCCCCCCATTGGGCCCCGATCAGCACGATGGCCGGCATGTGACACTCCAGGTGTTCGGCGACTTGTGGTTTGGCGCTGGTAAATGCCGGTGCATGAGCGTAACGGAGGGCCTTCGGGTGCGCGGAATAGTGGTGGTCTGTCCGGAGGGCGAGCCCACCCTCCCGGAGATCGACGACGTCGAAATGGTGCGTGTGCCGAGCCGCCCCGGCAAGGCGGATATCGACCCCTTGCTGGGGGAACACGATCACCTGGTGGTCGCGGGAACCGACGCCGACCTGGCGGCGGTCGCGCTTCGGCTGTTACGAAAAGAACAGCTCTCCGGCGTGTCGCTCGGGTTCGTGCCGTCCTCTCCGGACTCAGACGTCGCCCGTATCTGGAGCCTGCCGACCCAACCGCTGCGCGCCCTCGCGCTCGCGTTGCGCGGCGAGGTCGACCCCGTACCGCTGATCCGCGACGACACCGGCGGGGTGCTGGTCGGGCGCGGGGTGATCGGGATGATCCGCGGGGTGGCCTACTGCGACGAGCACACCGTCCTGCGCGGTCCCGCGCGCTCGATCGAGGTCGAGCCGGACACGAGCGGCCCGGGGCTGATGGTCCGGGTGACCAAGGGGACGCTGTTCAAACGGCCTTCGACGCAGTACGCGCGGGCGTTCCAGCTCGGCTGCATCCCGACCCGGCCGAGCAGCGACGGCGTCGCCCATCCCCGCGCGATGAGCCGGTGGACCTGGTACCGGCACACGGAGGACCTCCGGCTGGTCCGCGGACTGGACTAACCCGTTCGGCCCAGAACCATCAGCTGGACTTTCCGAAGATTTTTCGGGTGCGTACACCGCGTCCTACCTGCGCATGACACCCTCCGTTCACGAATAGCCAGCAGAGTGTCATTCGATGGTGTTGCATGGGTCATATCCGTGCCTCATGGTGACCAGGTCCCCAAACCTGACACGGAGGCAGCAATATGCCAACTGCGCTTGCTGTTCGTCGCTCCTTCACCGTCCTCGCCGTCTCGGCGATCGTCTCGGCGGGCGTGGTCGGCGTCGCCGAAGCGACACCCCCGGGCATCCCGTCGGCTTCGACCGCCAAGACCCAGCTCGCCGCGCTGACCGTCAAGCCGGACGGTTCGTCGACCGGGTACAGCCGTGACAAGTTCCCGCACTGGTCCGACCAGGGCGACAGCTGCAACACCCGTGAGGTCGTGCTGAAGCGGGACGGCACGAACGTGCAGCAGGACAGCAGTTGCGCCGCCGTG
Organism: Amycolatopsis decaplanina DSM 44594; assembly: GCF_000342005.1. Lineage (GTDB taxonomy): Bacteria > Actinomycetota > Actinomycetes > Mycobacteriales > Pseudonocardiaceae > Amycolatopsis > Amycolatopsis decaplanina. The sequence goes on along the minus strand of NZ_AOHO01000063.1, from coordinate 312,680 downwards.
TCCGGCAGCTGGTTCAGTCCGTACGACGGCGCCACCTGGACCGCGGCGTCCGATGTGGACATCGACCACGTCGTGCCGCTCGCCGCCGCGTGGCGCACCGGGGCTTCGTCGTGGACCACCTCGCAGCGGCAGGCGTTCGCGAACGACCTCAGCGCGCCGCAGCTGATCGCCGTCACCGACAACGTCAACCAGGAGAAGGGCGACAAGTCGCCGGACGCCTGGAAGCCGCCGACCGTCGGCTACTGGTGCACCTACGCGAAGATGTGGACCACGGTGAAGTACAAGTACAAGCTGACCGTCAAGTCGGCGGAGAAGACCGCGCTCACCGACATGCTCAACCGCTGCTAGACCCCATAAGTACGTGAAGGCCCCCTTCCTTGCGCCCAGGTACATGAAGGGGGCCTTCACGTACTTTCCTTGCTGGACTAAGGGATCAGCCTCAGGATCTCCCGCGCGACGACGTCGTTCTGCCGGAACGGGCAGCCTGGCCTCGACGAGCGTTCGCGCCTCGGTCTCGCCGGGGAAACTCGCACCGGAAGTGACGAAAGCCCGGCGTTCCTCGTCGGCCGTGACACGCGTTTCGGCGTCCAAGAAGGAACCAGCCGTCCAAATCGGACGGTTGTGACGCCGCCGAGGGCGAACGGTTCGACCGGGCACTGTGGATCCCCACCGCGGCCGTGACCGGCGGCGCCGGAAACTCCAACGCGCTGGTCGGCACGACCGAAACCGTCGCGCAGGCCCTGCTCGACTACTACGCCCTCGGTGTCGACATTCTCTCCGCGCGGTTACGACACGATCGGCGTCGGCCGTCATGGCATCCAGATCGTGCGCGAAGAGGTCGCCAAACGCGACGCGGCGAAGGCGGCTTCGGCACGCGAGGAACTCGCTGTCGACGGCTGAGCCGTTCACTCCACCGGATGGCGGGCTGATCATCCATTCGGCGCATAACGTCAGCGTCACCTGATAGCTCCGGCCGTCGCGGAGCGGAGTCGAATGGTGTTCACCCACCCTCCGCACACGAACGGCGCGGGGTACGCACGGCTCCTCGGCACGACGCGGCATCCCCATCTCGGGTGACGCCGCCCTGTCCAGCTTTCCCGGCGAACGACCCGAAACAACCGAAAACCGCTGGTATGGACCGCGATATCGGTCACCGGGACATCTTCCCGAACGGCCGTTCCTCCACGAAAAAGATCTTCAACCCCAGAAACCCGGCGAAAGAACCTAGCCAATCACCAACAGTCAGGAGACACTTACGTGAACGAATGACGCTTCGTGACCAGCTCGTGACCGCGTTACTCTCGGTCACGAGTTTGTCGCGTAATAAGGACCCTATTGGGGGCAAAATGGCTTCGGCCGGACGGGTCACTTACCGAGAGGTGTTCGGTGTAGCCGAGTTCCGTTCGCTCTGGTTCGCCGAGCTGTTCTCGATCTTCGGTGATCAACTCGCCAGGGTCGCCCTCTCCGTCCTCGTCTTCACCGAAACCCGCTCCGCGACCTTGACCGGCCTCACCTACGCGCTGACCTACGCCCCGTCGCTGCTCGGCGGCATCTTCCTCACCGGGTTCGCGGACCGTTTCCCCCGGCGAACCGTGATGGTGGTCGTCGACCTGCTGCGGGCCCTGCTGATCGCGCTGGTCGCGGTCCCGGTACTGCCGTTCTGGGTCCTGTGCGTCCTCGTCGGCGCCGTCTCGCTGCTGAACCCGCCGTTCAAGGCCGCACAGCTGGCCCTGCTGCCGCAGATCCTCGAAGGCGACCGGTTCGTCGTCGGCATGGCGATCCGCAGCATGACCGTCCAATCGGCGCAGCTGGCCGGATTCGCCGGCGGCGGTCTCCTGTTGACCGCGCTCGAACCGCACATCGCCCTCGCGCTGGACGCGGTGACCTTCGTGGCTTCGGCATTGTTCGTCCGGTTCGGGCTGGCCACGCGCCCGGCCGCGGCGTCCGGCGAGAAGCGCAAGTCGTTCTTCGCCTCGATCGGCTCGGGCGGGAAAATCGTCTTCGCCAGCTCAGGGCTGCGCTCGCTGCTGCTGTTCACCTGGCTGATGGGCCTGCTGCCGGTGTACGAGGGCATCGCGGCGCCCTACGTCGCCTCGTCGGGCGGCGGCCCCGAGGTCATCGGCCTGCTACTGGCCGCCGACCCGATCGGCAGCGTGATCGGCGCGTTCATCTATTCGCGTTGGGTGCCGGCGCACGTCAGACCGAAGCTGATCGGGCCGCTTTCCGCGCTGACGGCGCTCCCGCTGCTGCTGTGCTTTTTGCAGCCGGGACCGTTGTCGTCGATCGTGTTGTTCGTGTTCTGCGGCGGCTTCGGCACGGTGGCGCTGATGCAGGCGACCGCTTCACTGACGCTGGCCGTGCCGGACGAGAGCCGGGCACAGGTCATGGGGCTGTCGAACACCGGACTGACCACGACGATGGGCGTGAGCCCGCTGATCGGCGGCATCCTGGCGGACCAGGTGGGTCCTCAGTCGACCGTCGGCGTCTTCGGGCTTGCGGGATTGGTGCTGACCGTCCCGCTCGCGCTGAGCTGGTTCCGGAACCTCAGCCGCGACCCGGAACGGTGGCAGGAGAAAGACGCCGCGCGCGCAGAACATTGAGGTGTTCCACGCGCCGGCCCGATCGCGCGGACGTCTGGCGCGCGCCCCAGTTCACTGATCCCTACCGGCCATCGCTGGCACCTTTCCCTCGACCTTTCAGAGAAAAGTACACACCTAGGGAGCTTGTCGACAGCCCGCAAGTCGGTAGAAGCTGTCCGTAAGTAGGGGGTTTCGGAGAATGACGCAAGAGTCAGGGGGAAAGATGATCACATCGGAGGAACGCGCTGGACATCGTTCGGCTCTCACGGTAGCGACGTGGGAGCTGTGGAAGAGGCCTGATCACTGGATCGCCTACACCGGGCTGTCCGTCGCGACGATGCTGGCACTGACGGGGGTCTTCGCCGCATCCATCGCCATCGCGTCTTCGCAGGTCCTGCTGTGTTTCCTCCTCGCGGGGCTCGCCATCGCGCACACCGAGGCGACCCGCCGGATCGAGCGGCAGCGGCGCAGCATGAGCGTCACCCCGCACATCAACATGACCTCGGTCTGGGTGCTGCCCGGCGCGATCCTGCTTCCGCCGCAGTTGACGGCGCTTCTCGTAACCGTGATCTATCTTCACCTCGGATACCGCAGCTGGGCGGGTCTCCGCACGGTCAACCCCCATCGAACTGTGGCGAACGCCACATCGATGACGCTGACCGCGTTCGCCGCCTGGGCGGCCGTGCAGTTCGTCGGCGCCGACACGGCGTCGGTGACGTCGATCTGCGCCGCGAGTCTCGCCTTCTTCCTGATGAACGCCGTCTTCACCGGCACAGGCCTGTACTTCGCGGCGCCCAAGAAGGCGACCGTCCAGGCACTCCTCGGCTCTTGGGACGACAACATCCTCGAAGCCTCGACGGTCTGCATCGGCGCGCTCGTACTCGTCGTCCTGCCGCATCAACCGGTGCTGGTGCTGCTCGTCTTCCTGCCGCTGTACCTGCTGCAGCGTTCGGTGCTGATCAAGCAGCTGGAAGAGCTCGCGACCACCGACCAGAAGACCCAGCTGCTCAACGCCACGACCTGGCAGCAGGGCGCCGTCCGCGAGGTCGCCCGCGCCGAGCGCGAGAACGGCCAGTTCGGCGCGCTGATGATCGACCTCGACCACTTCAAGAGCATCAACGACACCTACGGCCACCTGGCGGGCGACGACGTGCTCAAGGGCGTCGCGGCGCTGGTCAAGGCGGAAACGCGGACGCAGGACCTCGCCGGCCGCTTCGGCGGTGAGGAGTTCGTCGTACTCCTGACCTCGTCTTCGAAGCACGAATCCGTCGCGGTCGCCGAGCGCATCCGGCAGCGGATCAGCGAAATGGTCATCAAGACCCAGGACAACGAGGGCAACCCCGTGGTCATCGAACAGCGGACGGCGTCGGTCGGCGTCGCGACCTTCCCGCTCGACGGCCGGACGATCGACGAGGTCATGGCCTCGGCCGACGCTTCCGTCTACGCGGCGAAACGCAACGGCCGCAACCGGGTCGTTTCGTCGCCGGACCTGGCGACGGTCGCGGAAGTGACGCTGGAGGCCGTCGCGGCCTAGCGCAGTCTTTCCATCACGTCGGCGGCCGCTGTCCGGAGACGGACGACGCCGCCGACGGTGAATTCCGTGAGCAGGTCGATGAGCGCGTCCGCGTCGGGCGGCTCACCGTCCCAGCTCGCCTGGACGAGTGCCTCGGTCATCGCGAAGAACAGCGTGACCAGGGCCTTGTCCGCGCGGCCGGAGTCGACGCCGTGGCGGGCCCAGCGCTGTCTGCTCGCCTCGGTGTAGACGCCCGCGAGCCGTTCCCGAAGCCTGGTGAGGGCCGGGTCGCCCATGCGCTCCGCCTCCCGCAACACGGGGAACGCGTCGGGATTCGCCGCGACGAAGGCGAACATGTTGGCGTAGTTGGCACGTGCCCAGGACCGGAGTTCGGGCTGCGAGAGATCGAGAGCGGGCGCACCGATCGCTTCGAAGGCACGTTCCTCGATATCGGCCACGACCTGGGCGAACAACGTCGTTCGATCGCCGAACTGCTCGTAGACGGCCTGGCGGGACACCCCCGCGCGCCGGGCGATCTGCTCGATCGTCGCGGCCTGCGCGCCGTGCACCGCGAAGACACCGGCGGCCGAACTCAGCACCCGCGCGCGTTGCTCGCCGACCGGGAGTTTGCGGGGTCTCCCTCGCGGCGCCGGACTTGACATTGTGCGCCACCTCACTGACTCTCTTTTTCGACACGTCTGTCGAAAATGTTTGTGCTCAACGAGGAGCAAGCATGCGTCCAGGATCCCGGCGCGGTGTTTCCGCCGCCGTCTCAGCGGCCACCATCGCGGCACTGCTGACCTTCGGGGCACAGCAGGCCACGGCCGCCCCGTCCTTCTACGATCCCCCGTCGCCGCTGCCCGCGGGTGCTCCAGGCGACATCATCCGGCACGAACCGTCCACCTTCTACGTCGATCCCGTGAAACTCATCAAGGCCGACGCGGACGTCCAGCGGATCATGTACCGCAGCACCGACACCCACGGCGAGGCCAACGCCGTGACCGGCACCGTCCTCACCCCGAAGAAGGCGTGGACCGGCGCGGGCGAGCGGCCGGTCATCGGCTACGCGGCCGGGACGCAGGGCGTCGGCGACCAGTGCGCGCCATCGAAGGCTCTTTCGGCGGGCATGGAGTACGAAGGTCCCTTCATCGCCGGGCTGCTGCTTCGCGGCTACGGCGTCGTCGTCACCGACTACGAAGGCCTCGGCACGCCCGGCGTCCACACATACGTCAACCGCGTCGCCGAGGGCAACGCCGTCCTCGACTCGATCCGCGCGGCGCAGCGCCTGCCCGAAGCGAACCTGCCGGACAACGGCCCGGTCGCGACCGCGGGCTACTCGCAGGGCGGCGGGGCGTCGGCGTCGGCCGCGGAACTACAGCCGTCGTATGCGCCCGAGCTCAAGCTGAAGGGCTCGTACGCGGGCGCCGTCCCGGCTGATCTGGCCGAGGTCGGGAAGAACATCGACGGGCACTACGCCTTCGGGTTTCTCGGGTTCACTCTGGTCAGCATGGACGCGGCGTATCCGGAGCTGAACATCCCGGCCGTGCTGAACACGAAGGGCGCCGAAGCTTTCGAGAAGGTCAAGCAGGAGTGCACCGGGGATGCGATCTTCGCGCACGCGTTCACCCAGTCGAAGGACCTGACCAAGGACGGCAGGCCGCTGACGGCGTACCTCGGCGAAGAGCCGTACAAGACGCGAGTCGGCGAGCAGCTCATCGGGGCGCGGAAGCCGGGTGCGCCGACGTTGGTCGTCCACAGTGCTCTCGACGACATCGTGCCCTACGAGCAGGGCAGGAAGATGGCGCGCTCGTGGTGCGCGAAGGGCGCGAAGGTGCAGTTCTCGACTTCGCTGGTTCCTACGCACGTCGGCGGGGCCATCCGGGCCTTCCCGGAGGCTTTCGCCTGGCTTGAAGGTCGCTTCGCGGGACTGCCTGCGGTGGGGAACTGCGGGCTGTTCTAGGAGTCACCAAGCACTATGAAGGACGCTTTCATCGCAAAATTTGCGATGAAAGCGTCCTTCATCTCAGGTCACTTGAGGCCGGTGGCTTCCGCGGCGGCGGGGTCCGAGTCGCTCAGGAAGGTCCTGCAGCGGTCGTACTCCTCGGTCTCGCCGATCTTGCCGGCGGCCTTGCCGAGGACGGCGAGGGAACGCAGGAAGCCCTGATTCGGGCGGTGCGACCACGGCACCGGCCCGTGTCCCTTCCAGCCCGCGCGGCGAAGCTGGTCGAGGCCGCGGTGGTAGCCGGTGCGGGCGTACGCGTACGCGGCGACGGTCTCGCCGGCTTCGAGCGCCTTCTCGGCGAGGGCGGCCCACGCCTCGCTGTAGTCGGGGTGCTCGGCGGCGACGGCGGCCGGATCGGTCCCGGCGTCCAGCGCCGCCTGCGCGGCGGTGTGCTCCGGGAGATGCGTCGGCTGGGGGCCGAGGAGGTTCGTCATACGGGCCATTGTGCCGACCCGTCTCCCCAAGGGCGCCCCGCGCCCGACGGAGACTTCACATCGCGCGCCCTCTGTCGGCCGAAGGCCACGAAAGCTCGATGCAGGGGCGCCTTCGCGGATCACTGGACCGGCGTACGAAACGGTGCCCCTTCGGCGAGCTTTCGTCAGCGCGCGATCGACAACACTGTGACTAGAAGAACAGGCTCCCGAGAATGCCCCCACCGGCCAGCACCAGAGCGGCGACGAGGACCGCCGCGACGAGTCGTTTCGGCATCATGGCGGCACACCTTGCCCTGCTTCGCACGCCGATCGCAAATCCGCCACCCCTACGGGTGAACCCCGATTTTCGACCCCAAATGCCCATCTCGTGACCTGGAGCAGGGAAGATGTCCCGCATGACAAAGGCGACAGAAGTGACCGGGGACCTTTCGCCGGGTGTCATCCCCCGCAGCCCGATCGCGAAGACGAGGCTGTTCTTCAAGCTCCACTGGCACCGCGGCGCGCCGGGGCAGGCGACGCCGGACTGGGTGCTGAACTTCTGCTACTCGATGTGGCTGGCGGCGTTCGCCTTCAAGCTGGTGGGCTCGTCCTGGGACATGTCGTGGCATTTCATGTGGCTGCGGGACGACCTCGCCCCGCCGCATCTGATCAACACCGTCGGCACGGTGATCATCATGGTGCTCGTGGCGATCCACAGCTACACCGGGATGGGCGCCGACCGGCGTTCGCTGCGGCTGATGCAGATCGGGCTCGTGGTGTTCCTCATCGCGGCGCCGCTGGACGTCATCAACCACCGCGTCAACGGTCTCGACCTGACCGCGTGGAGCCCGTCGCACATGATGCTCTACATCGGAACGGGCATCATGCAGGCCGGCGTGATCATGGGCTGGCTGAAGTACGCCAAGCCCGGCCGGACGCGCACCGGTGTCCTGATCGGACTGTGGGCGTTCTTCCTGGAGAACACGTTCTTCCCGAACGGTCAGCAGGAATACGGCATCCTGGGCCTGCGCGCCTGGGAGCGCGGGACGCCCGAGGCCGAGCCCGAGCTGCTGAACTTCGCCGCCAACCAGATCGGGCATCCGGTCGACCGGGTGGCCGTCGAGTACTTCACGATGCCGATCGACGACTGGGTCTACCCGCTGTGGGGCATCGGCGTGATGGCGCTGATCTTCGCGCTGGCGCGGCACACGACCGGCTTCCGCTGGGCGGGGACGACGGTCGCCGCCGTCTACCTCGGCTACCGGCTGGTGATGTGGCCGCTGCTGCTCGGGATGGGGTTCCCGGTCTCGGTCGTGCCGTTCTACCTGCTCGCCGTCGGTCTCGCCGTCGACCTGGCGTTCCGCATCGGCCGGGGACATCCGATGCTGACGGCCGGCGCGGGCGCGCTGCTGGCGACGGCTTTCGGTTACGGGATGTTGTGGGTGCAGTCGCAGTTCCGGCCGTGGATCCTCGGCGACGCGCACACGGAGTCGGCACCGCCGGTGGCCTACTGGACGGCCGCGGTCTGCCTGGCCGGGGTCGGCGTGCTGTGGGCCGCCGCCGGGCCGGGGACGCGGGCGCTGAACTCGATGCTGGCGAAGCGTCGCGAGCGCACGGAACTGCCGGCCCCCTGAGGCTCAGGCCGGATCGTGCCCGGCCTGCCACAACGAAGCGAGCGGGAGCGCCATCAGCCGATCACCGAAGCTGATGGCGCCCTGGTTTCCTGTGTGCAAGACGATTCCCTGCGTGAACTGATCGCCGAGAAGGTCCCTTAACTGGGCGAGCCCGCGGAAGTCCGCCGCGGTCACAGTGTCGCGAGCCTTCGATTCGACACCGACGACCTGCCCGTCGTCCCGTTCCAGGACCACGTCGACCTCCGCGCCACCGCTCACTCGCCAGTGGTGCAGCCGGACCTCGGCTTCGCTCCATGTCGCTTGCTTGGCCAGTTCATTGACGATGAAAGTCTCGACAAGGGGTCCACGGGTCGGCGCCACGGGCTTCGCCAGAGATTCCGGGGACACGCCCAGCAAAGAAGCGGCGAGTCCCGTGTCGGTGAGGTGGAGTTTGGCGTGTTTCACCGCCCGGGACGTCAGGTTTCGTGACCACGCCGGGAGCCGGTGGACCAGGAACACAGCTTCGAGCAATTCGACGTACTTGTTCACTGTGGTGCGGTGAAGGCCTGTCCTGGTCGACGTGTTCACGCTGTTGTGCTCTTGCGCTGTGATCGAGGCCAGGTAGGCCAACAAAGCCGTCATGGCGCTGGGTTCGTTGACCCTGGACATCTCCCGGATGTCGCGCTCCGCGATGGCCTGCACGTAGGCACGAAACCAGGCTTTGCGCGCACGCAAGCTGCCGAGAAGCGCGGGTTCCGGAAAACCGCCTCGGCAGATACGCGCGAAGTAGTCCGCGCGATCGACGTTCGCGGGTCCGAGGTCGAGCAAACGGCCGGGTTCGTCGAAAGCGACATCGATGAACCGCTCGAACCGTCCCTCGAACTCCCCTTGCGAAAACGGCCATACGTCGACGACGACGCCCCGGCCTGCCAAGGACTCCGAAAGGCTGGGAGTCGCCAGGAACCTGGTGGACCCAGCCAGGACGTAGCGTCCTGGCCCGCTCTCCGCGTCGACTTCCGCCTTGATCGCCCTGATCAGCGGGTCCCCTGCCCGCTGCACCTCGTCGATGAGCCTGGGCTCTGGACCGGTACCGGCGAACCCGATGGGGTCCTCGATGGCCGCCTGCAGAAGTTGCTCGTCATCGAGGTTGAAGGAGGTACCACCGTGGCGCCGGTGCAGATGCCTGAGCATGGTCGTCTTTCCGGCCTGACGAGGGCCGTTGAGGATCACGATGCGAAAGTTCGCCAGATACTCCTCGGCGACGGCGCAACTGGCCCGTACCAGGTCCGATTCGGCCATAGCTCCTCGAAATGCCGGAGGTCGTGTACATCTCACAGTACCCTCGACCGACATTTCACGACCAGGTTAACCGACATTCCACAGCACAAGTGACCGACATTTTGCTGATCATGAAAGCCGCTGGCAGGGGCCACGTTTCAAGTACATGAAGGCCCCCTTCACTGCGCTAGACGCAATGAAGGGGGCCTTCATGTACAAACCCGATCGGAGCGGGTCAGGAGAGCTTCTTGCCCGCCGAACCCAGCGACTGAGCGGCCTCGACGATGCGCGCGGCCATGCCGGCCTCGGCGGCCTTCAGGTAGCTACGCGGGTCGTAGACCTTCTTGTTGCCGACCTCGCCGTCGATCTTCAAGACGCCGTCGTAGTTCTTGAAGAAGTGGTCCGCGATCGGCCGGGTGAAGGCATACTGCGTGTCGGTGTCGACGTTCATCTTCACGACGCCGTAGGACACCGCCTCGCGGATCTCCTCCGGCAGCGAGCCCGAACCACCGTGGAAGACCAGCTCGAACGGCTTCGAACCGGCCGGGAGGCCGAGCTTCTTCGAGGCCGCCTCCTGGCCGCCCTTGAGTACGTCCGGGCGCAGCTTCACATTGCCGGGCTTGTAGACGCCGTGCACGTTGCCGAAGGTCGCGGCCAGCAGATAGCGGCCGTTCTCGCCGGAGCCGAGCGCGTCGATCGTCTTCAGGAAGTCGCCCTCGGCGGTGTACAGCTTCTCGTTGATCTCGGCCTCGACGCCGTCTTCCTCGCCGCCGACGACGCCGATCTCGACCTCGAGGATGATGTTCGCGGCCGCCGCCTTGGCGAGCAGCTCCTGCGCGATCTCGAGGTTCTCGTCGAGATCGATCGCGGAGCCGTCCCACATGTGGCTCTGGAACAGCGGGTTCTGGCCGTTCTTGACCCGCTCCGCGGAGATCTCGATCAGCGGGCGGACGAAGCCGTCGAGCTTGTCCTTCGGGCAGTGGTCGGTGTGCAGCGCGACGTTCACGTCGTACTTGGCGGCGACGACCTGGGCGAACTCGGCGAGCGCGACCGAACCGGTCACCATGTCCTTGACCTTCTGGCCGGACGCGAACTCCGCGCCGCCGGTGGAGAACTGGATGATCCCGTCGCTCTCCGCCTCGGCGAACCCGCGGATGGCGGCGTTCAGGGTCTCCGACGAGGTCACGTTGATGGCCGGGTAGGCGAATTCGTTCGCCTTCGCCCGGTCGAGCATCTCCGCGTAGACCTCGGGGGTGGCGATGGGCATCGTTTACTCCTCCTCGAAGCAGGCTGGTGCACCTCTCGGCCGCATCGTACGAGGTCGGCCGGGAGGTGCCTACAGCCGTCGCGTCAGAGGAGGACCGCGGCGAGCGCCCGGTAGACCGGCAGGGGGTCTTGGTTCAGTACCTGGATGTTCACGTGGTCCGCCCCCGCCTCGATGTGCGCGGTGACGCCGCGGGCGACCGTCTCGGCGTCGCCGTGGACGGCCAGCGCGTCGACCAGCTTGTCACTGCCCTCACCCGCCAGGTCCTCGTCGGTGAAACCGAGTTTCCGCAGGGAGTTCGTGTAGTTGACGAGGCCGAGGTAGAACTTGACGGTCTTCCGGCCGATCTCGCGGGCCTTCTCCGGATCGGTCTCGAGGACGACCTTCTGCTCGGGCGCGAGCAGGGGCCCCTCGCCGAGGATCTCGCGCGCCTGACGCGTGTGCTCGGGCGTCATCAGGTACGGGTGGGCTCCCGCTGTGCGGTCTCCTGCGAGTTTGATCACCTTCGGGCCGAGAGCGGCCAGCGCGCGGCCTTCGACGGGCACCCCGGCCTCGTCGAGAGCATCGAGGTACTCCACGAGCGCGGTGTACGGCTTCTTGAACTCGGCGGTGTGCTCGCGGTGCCCGGCGCCGACGCCGAGCAGGAAGCGGCCCGGGTGCTTCGCTTCGATGCGCTTGTACGCCTCCGCGACGGTGGCCGCGTCGTCCTTCCAGATGTTGACGATGCCGGTGGCCACCTTGATCGACTTCGTCGCGTCGAGCAGTTCCTCCGCCTTCGCCAGGTCACCCGACGGCGAGCCGCCGATCCAGATGGCGCCGTAGCCGAGTTCTTCGACCTCACGCGCGAGCTCAGGGGTGAGCACGCCTTCGAGCTGCCAGATGCCGATCCTGCCGAGTTCGATTCCCATGATCCGAGCCAACACCCTTTCCCGCCGATGTCTTCCTTTAAGTTCTGAGTATGGCGAAAATCGGGAGCACCGACCTCGACGTCCGGGGGATCAACCTCGGCGGGAACGTCTTCGGCTGGACCGCGGACGAACAGCGGTCCTTCGCCGTCCTCGACGCCTACACGGCGGCGGGTGGCAACTTCATCGACACGGCCGATCTCTATTCGGCCGGCGGTTCCGAGACGATCATCGGGAACTGGCTGACCAAGCGCGGGCGCCGCGACGACGTCGTCATCGCCACCAAGACCGGCATGTGGGAGCAGCGGAAGGGCTTGTCCGCGGCGAACATCGCGGCGGCGGCCGAGGACTCGCTCCGCCGGCTCCGGACCGGTCACATCGACCTCTACTACGCGCACATCGACGATCCGGACACCCCGATCGAGGAGACACTGCGGGCCTTCGACACGCTCGTGCGCGCGGGCAAGGTCCGCCACATCGCGGCGTCGAACTACTCCGCCGGACGACTGAGCGAGGCACTGTCCATTTCGGACCGGGAGGGGCTGGCGAAGTACGTCGCGCTGCAGCCACACTACAACCTCGTCGAACGGGACTATGAGCAGGACCTGGCGCCGACAGTCGAACGTGAAGGCCTGACCGTTCTGCCGTATTTCTCGCTGGCCAAGGGTTTCCTCGCCGGGAAGTACCGTTCGAAGGACGACGTCGGCGACAGCCCGCGCGCCGCCCGCGCTTCGTCCTATTGGGACGAACGTGGCGAACGGGTGCTCTCGGCGCTCGACGAGATCGCGGCTTCCCGCGGCGTCCCGGTCGCCGCCGTCTCACTCGCGTGGCTGTTCGCCCAGCCGACCGTCACGGCGCCCATCGCGAGCGCCCGTTCGGTCGAGCAACTGAACGACCTCCTGCCCGCCGCCGACCTGGCTCTCACCCCCGGCGAGATCGACGCCCTCACCACCGCGTCGCGCTGACGCCCACATCGCAATTCGGCACCTACTTGCGACCTCCGCCCGCGCAAGGACACGCAAGTAGGTGCCGAATTGCGATGGTTCGCACTGCCGACTATCGCAAGCTGGTGCCGAATCGCGGACTTACTTGCGGGTAGCTTACTCCGGGTAGGTTGAGGTACCGTCCGAAGGCCTTAGGGCTCGGACGAGGAGGCAACGTGGCCAAGAACAGCGTGAACGGCAAGGTCGTCCTGATCACCGGCGCCGCGAGGGGCATCGGCGCGGGGCTCGCCGAACGCCTGGCCGCGCAGGGCGCGAAGGTCGCACTGGTCGGCATCGAAGCCAAGGAACAGCAGGCGGTCGCCGACAAGATCGGCCCCAGTGCCCACGCCTGGGAAGCCGACGTCACCAGCTGGGACGACCTCGAGCGGGCCACCGCCGGCGTCGTCGAGCACTTCGGCGGGATCGACATCGTCATCGCGAACGCCGGCATCGCGACCTCCGGTTTCGTCCGGTCGGTGGACCCGGCCGCCTTCGAGAAGGTCATCGAGGTCGACCTCCTGGGCGTCTGGCGCACCTTCCGCGTCACCCTTCCGCATGTCATCGACCGGAAGGGCTACCTGCTCGCGATCTCCTCGCTGGCCGCGATCACGCACGCGCCCGGCATGGCCAACTACGCCGCCGCGAAGGCGGGCGTCGAGGCTTTCTGCAACAGCTTCCGCGCCGAAGTCGCCCACCTCGGCGTGAAGGTCGGCGTCGCGCACCCCACCTGGATCCGCACCGACCTCGTCGAGAGCGCGGACAAGCACCCGGTCTTCGGCAAGCTCCGCACCGGCATGCCCGGCCTGCTCGGCAAGACCTACCCGCTGTCCGTCGCGCTCGACCACCTGCAGGCCGGGGTCAACAAACGCGCCCGCACCGTGCACGTGCCCCGCTGGGTCGGCGGCCTCAAGCTGATCCGCGCCTTCCTGCCGCCGATCATCGAGATCGGCGCGAAGAGCCGGATCAAGAAGGCCGACGCCGCCGCGCTCATGGACATCAAGGAGCGCGGCGCGTACGAATCTTCAGTGACCGGTCAGGCAGGCCGGGCCGCCACAGCGCCGAACCTGAAGGGCTGACGCATGTCCCGTCGCGACCAGATCCGCATGTCACCTGACGAGCTCACCGCGTACCTCGACGAGCAGAAGGTCATCAACGTCGCGACGATCGGCCCGAACGGCCGCCCGCATCTGGCGCCCCTCTGGTACTACCCGCACGAGTCCGGCGTCGCGACCTGGACCTACGGGTCGTCCCAGAAGGCGAAGAACCTCGAGCGCGATCCCCGCGCCACCGTGCTCATCGAGGACGGCGAGAGCTACGAGAAGCTGCGCGGGATCTCCCTCGAAGCCGACGTCGAGGTCATCACCGACACGGCTGTGGTCACCCAGATGGGTATCAAGCTCATGCAGCGCTACGCGGGCGCGAAGCCGGGCGACCCGGTGCCCGACGAGCTCTCCGGGTTCATCGGCAAGCAGGCCCCGAAGCGGATCGGGCTGATTTTCAAGCCGACCAAGATCGTGAGCTGGGATCACACGAAGCTGGGCGGTTCGTACTGACAGGTAGGTAGTACTAGCAAGTAACTGTTACTTCCGGTAACGTCATCTGCGCACGCAAGGCCTCGAAGTGGAGGACGCCAGATGACCGAGCGATTCAAGGTCGTGATCGTGGGCACCGGATTCTCCGGGCTCGGCCAGGCCATCCAGCTCGAAAAAGCCGGAATCCGGGACTACGTGATCCTGGAGAAGGCGGACGAAGTCGGCGGTACGTGGCGCGACAACTCGTACCCCGGCTGCGCCTGCGACGTGCAGTCCCACATGTACTCGTTCTCGTACGAGCAGAACCCGGACTGGTCGCGGTCGTTCTCGCCCGCCCCCGAGATCTTCCAGTACCTCAAGGACGTCACCGACAAGTACCGGCTGCGGCGCAAGATCCGCTTCGGCGTCGAGCTCACCGGTGCGACGTGGGACGACACCAAGCGACGCTGGCACGTGCAGACCAAGTCCGGCCAGGACATCGAGGCGCAGTTCGTCGTCTCCGGCGTCGGCGGCCTGCACATCCCGCAGGTGCCCAAGCTGCCCGGGATCGAGAAATTCAAGGGCCAGACCTGGCATTCCGCGCAGTGGAACCACGAGTACGACCTGCACGGCAAGAAGGTCGCCGTGGTCGGCACCGGCGCGAGCGCGATCCAGTTCGTCCCGCGGATCGCCCCCGAGGTCGACGAGCTGACGCTGTTCCAGCGCACGCCGCCGTGGATCATGCCGAAACCCGACCACGCGATGCCGGGCTGGGCCAAGACCGCGTTCCGCCGGATTCCCGGTGTGCAACGGCTTTACCGCAACGCGCTGTACTGGTTCCTCGAAGTGCGCGCCGTCGGCTTCAACGGTCACCCCGCGATCATGAAGGCGGGCGAGGTGATCGCCAAGCGCCACATCGGCAAGGCCGTCAAGGACCCGAAGCTGCGCAAGAAGGTCACCCCGGACTACACCATGGGCTGCAAGCGGGTGCTGATCTCCAACGACTACTACCCGGCGATCGCCCGGTCCAATGTGGACGTCAACACCGACGGCGTGCGCGAGGTCAAGGCGCACAGCGTCGTCGACGGGAACGGCGTCGAGCACAAGGTCGACGCGATCATCTACGGCACCGGCTTCAAGGTCACGGATGCCTTGGAATACCTGGACATCACCGGGATCGACGGCCGCGACCTCGCCAAGGAATGGGCCACCGAGGGAATGCGCACGCACAAGGGCATCAGCGTCTCCGGTTTCCCGAACCTGTTCTTCCTCCTCGGCCCGAACACCGCGCTGGGCCACAACTCCGTGGTCTTCATGATCGAGTCGCAGGCACGGTACGTCGTCGACGCCATCAAGCTCGCCGACTCGCGTGGCGCCGCCGCGCTCGACGTCCGCGCGAGCGTCCAGGAGAAGTTCCAGCGCGAGATCCAGGACAAGCTCGTCAAGGGTGTGTGGACCCAGGGCGGCTGCAAGAGCTGGTATCTCGACGCGAAGGGCGTCAACCGGACGATCTGGCCCGGCTTCACCTGGCGCTACTGGCTCGACACCCGCAAGGTCGACGCGAGCGACTACGAACTCAGCGGGAGGTCGTCGTGACCGCACAGCACGAGGACCACGAGCAGATCGTCCTGCACGCTCGCGACGTCAAGTTCGACTGGGCGTCGCTGCCGATGCACTGGATCCCCGGCGAACCGCAGGCGACGCACACGATCAACGTGCTGCACCTGGCGCTGCCGGAGGGTGAACGCTGGTTCGTCGAGGTGTTCAAGCAGGCCGTGCCGCTGATCCGCGACGAGCGGCTCAAGGAGGACGTCCTCGGCTTCATCGGCCAGGAGGCCATGCACGCCGAGGCGCACGACGGCGCCGCCGAACACCTCGAAGCGGCGGGCGTCAACGTGCGTCCGTACATCTCGCAGATGGAGTGGATGTTCCGCCGTCTGCTCGGCGACCGCGACCTGTCCGCCAAGCGGCGCGAGGAATGGCTGATCGAACGGCTCGCCGTCATCGCCGCGATCGAGCACTACACCGCGTTCCTCGGACAGTGGATCCTCGACGCCGAAGCGCTCGACAAGGCCGGCGCCGACCCGACGATGCTGGATCTCCTGCGCTGGCACGGCGCCGAAGAGGTCGAGCACCGCTCGGTCGCCTTCGATCTGTTCATGCACCTCGACGGCCGCTACGCCCGTCGCGTGCGCAGCATGCTCGTGGTGACACCGGTGCTCGCGTGGGTCTTCTTGCGGGGCACCAGGTTCCTCATGAAGAACGATCCGACACGGCCGGGCAAGACGAGGTTCCGGACCTATCTGCGCGTGGCGAAGCTCGGGCTTCTGCCTTCGGGCAAGCAGTTACGGCGCGAGATCCGGCCGTACTTCCGGAAGTCGTATCACCCCACCGAAACCGGCGACACGGATCAGGCCGTCGCGTACCTCGCGAGCTCACCGGCCGCGTTGGCCGCCGACGAACCCCGATGACGCGGCCGCTGCGACTCGACGGCAGCGGGCGGACCGACCGCGCGATGGCGTCGCTGACCGGTGTCGTCGCGCTGTACCGCAGGCTCAGCGGGGTGAGCGGCCGTCGCCGTCCGCCTGTGGTCGCCGTCGACCGTGACCTCCCGCTGGTCGTCGACGACCTCCGCGCCGAGGCGGACGGCGTCGCCGTTCTGCGGCTGGTGCACGAACGTGGCGAGCCGCTGCCGCGGTGGCGGCCCGGCGCGCACATCGACCTCTCGCCGCGACCGGGACTGGTCCGCCAGTACTCCCTGTGCGGCGACCCGGACGACCGCTCGGCCTACCGCGTCGGCGTCCGGTTGCTCGGCGAGGGATCGACGGCGGTGCACGCGTTGAAGAAGGGCGCTCGGGTGACCGCGCGCGGCCCACGCAACGCGTTCCCGTTCGTCACGAGCCCGGCGTACCTGTTCATCGCGGGCGGCATCGGGATCACGCCGATCCTGCCGATGGTGCGGCAGGCGGCCGCTTCCGGCGCGGACTGGCGACTGGTCTATACCGGTCGCGACGCTGCCTCGATGCCGTTTCTGGAGGAGTTGTCGGAATTCGGCGACCGGGTCTGGATCCGTCCGGACACCGAGTACGGGATTCCGGCTTCCGGCGCCGAACTTCTCGAAGGGGCACCGGAAGGCGCGCCGATCTACTGCTGCGGCCCGGTTCCGATGATCGTCGGCGTCCGCACGGACGCGGCGCTGCGCGCTTCCGGGCCGGTGTTCTTCGAGCGGTTCTCGACGCCGCCGATCGTCGGCGGCAAGCCGTTCCGCGTTGGATTGGCGCGCAGCGGCGTGACAGTGGACGTGCCCGCCGACCGGTCGGCGCTCGACGTCCTGCGCGAAACCGTGCCCGGCATCGCGTATTCGTGCCGTCAGGGGTTCTGCGGGACGTGCGAACTGCCGACGGTGACCGGGGACCGCGTCCGGGTCTGCGTCGAACGCGAGCCGGTCACCCTCGATCTCTGACGGCTCAGGCGTCCTTCGGCAGCCAGGCGCCGATCACCGGCTTGAACTCGCGCACGGTCCGCTCCGCGACGACACCTTCGAGGTGGTACGGATCCTGGTCGATGATCTCGAGCAGCGCCGCCTCGTCGGCCGCCTGGTACATCGAGATGCCGCCGGAGCCGTCGCCCAGTGGGCCGCCGAGCGCGACGACACCCTGTTCGGCGAGGTCGGAGAGGAACTTCCGGTGCCTGGGGCGCACGTCCTCCAGCTTTTCCTGCACGTACCGGATCTCCACCAGGAACCAGGCCATCGACGTCTCCAAGATCGCTGCGAACGGGTCGGTGGTAGACGCTAGCCGACGCCGGAAGGCGTTCTCAGGATCCGATCAGGCAGGAGCCCGGCCCCACCCGATACGCTGACCTGGCGCCACGCACAGGTTGTGCTTCAAAGGGGTAAATGAACAGGTAGGGGTACATGCTCGAGGGCAATGCGGAACGCAGTGTCGAGGCGACCCTCGGCCACTTGCGCACCATGGACGGACCGGTCACGCCACCGCCGCCTGCGGCACCGCTGACCCTTGAGGATCTCTATCGCCAGCACCGGATGCGGCTCGTCCGGCTGGCCATCCTGCTCGTGGACGAACCCGCGACCGCCGAGGACGTCGTCCAGGAGGCCTTCACCGGGCTGCACCGCAACTGGGGACGCCTGCGCGACGCCGCCGCGGCCGTCGGTTACCTGCGCACCGCCGTGGTCAACGGATCACGCAGTGTGCTGCGCCGCCGCAAGACCGCCCGCGAGTACGTCGCACCGCACGCCGTCAACGCGCGTTCGGCCGAAAGCCTCGCCATGCTGTCGAGTGAACATCAGGCCGTTGTGAGCGCTTTGTCCAAACTGCCCCCTCGCCAGCGTGAAGTTCTGGTACTCCGTTACTACGGTGGGCTGAGTGAGGCCGAGATCTCTGAGGCCGCCGGCATTTCGAAAGGTACCGTGAAGTCAACCGCCAGCCGGGCACTCGAGGCACTGCAGAAAGCGATGCAGTCACCGAACTGATGTCCGGCCTTCATCTCGACCGCTGGGTTGTGCCGCCATGCTTGGTCCAGACCAATATATGCTGGGGGGCGTGAGAGGCGCCGGAGATTTCGTGATCGTGGGCGGCCGGGTCGTCGCCCCGGACCGTGTACTCGACGACGGCTGGCTGGCTATCGCCGGCGGCAAGATCGTCCAAGTCGGTTCCGGGACACCCCCGGACATCGGCAGTGCCGACTACGTCAACGTCGACGGGTGCCTGGTCGTGCCCGGCTTCGTCGACACCCACTGCCACGGCGGTGGGGGCGGATCGTTCTCCAGCGCCAACCCCGAGGAACTGTTCCGCGCGGTCCGCGCGCACCGGCGGCACGGGACCACGACCATGCTCGGCAGTCTGGTCTCGGACCCCATCCCGGTGCTCAGGGACCAGATCGCGGCGCTGCGTGAGCTGGTCCAAGAGGGTGAACTTGCCGGAATTCACCTTGAAGGACCCTTCATCTCGAAGGCGCGGTGCGGGGCGCACGACCCGGCGACGCTGATCGAGCCGGACACGGCGACGGTCAACGCGCTGCTCGGCGCGGGCCGCGGCGACATCCGGATGGTCACCCTCGCCCCCGAACTGCACGGCGGGGTCAAGGCGGTCCGGCAACTGGCCGAATCCGGCGTCATCGCCGCCATCGGGCACACCGACGGCGTCGAGGACCAGATCATCCCCGCGATCGACGCGGGCGCCTCCGTCGCGACGCACCTCTTCAACGCCATGCGGCCCCTTCACCACCGCGAACCGGGCCCGATCGGCGCCCTTCTCGACGACGAGCGCATCACCGTCGAGCTGATCTGCGACCTCGTCCACGTGCACCCGACCGTGCTGCGGCTGGCCGCGCACCACGCGGGCAAGGGCCGGACGGTGCTCATCACCGACGCCATGTCGGCCACCGACGCCGCCGACGGCAGCTACATCCTCGGCCGCCTCGAGGTCGACGTCCGTGACGGCGTCGCCACCCTGGCCGGGAACGGCTCGCTGGCGGGCAGCACGCTGACCATGGACGCGGCCTTCCGCAACCTCGTGCGCGGCGCGGGCATCGACCTGCTCGACGCCGTCCGTGCGACTTCCGGACGCCCCGCCGAACTGCTCGGTATCGCCGACCGGACCGGATCGCTCCGCGCCGGACTCGCCGCCGATGTCGTCGTGCTCGACCGCGACCTGCGACCGGTCAAGGTGCTGCGCCAGGGCGAATGGGTCAAGGACGACGCTGCGGCTACATTGAGCGCCACGGCCCCGCTGAGCGGCGCGGTCGAAGGCGGCGTGTCGATCAGCGACGGATAGCGGCGAAAGGAGTCCCGAATGAGCGAGCCGAAGGACCCGGAGAAACTCCTAGCCGACGCCCTGCGCGCTCAGGCCGTCTTCGCCCCTTCGGCGGAGCGGATCTCCGAGACGACCGCCAACAAACCGGCCGAAACGGACACACAAGGCAATTCGGATACGCAGCGTGACTCGGAAGCTCCCGCGCCATCTGCGGGAGAACACGAACTGCCGCTGCAGTACGGGTTGCTCTCCGGTGCCGGCGCCGACTCGCTCGAACGGGAGCGCGTCGCGCTGGAGGACGCGGAAACAGCCAGGCTGGCGGAGCGTCCGACACCGCCTCCAGCACCTTCGCCGGGCAGCCCTCCCTTGCCCGCGTACTGGGTGTTGCTGCTGGCTGTGCTGCTGGGGCTCGCCGCCGGTTCGGTGATCGGGCTGCTCACGCTGATCTGAGCCGCCCTCTCCCGCCGGGTCAGGGCACTCAGCGTCACCCTGTACCGTTTTGGTGTGATCCTGGCGCAGAACACCGTGACGACGATGGGCCTCCTGCCCGAGTGGCTGGACCCGAAGATCCTGCTGAGCGGGCTGACCGTCCCGGTCATCACCATCCTCTGCCTGATCATCTTCATCGAGAGCAGTGTCTTCCCGGTGCTGCCCGGCGACTCCCTGCTGTTCACCGCGGGCCTGCTCATCGCCAACGGCTCGATCAAGGCCCCGCTCTGGCTGGTGTGCGTGCTGGTCACGCTCGCCGCGCTGATCGGCAACATGCTCGGTTACGGCCTCGGCTGGAAGATCGGGCCCTGGCTGTTCCGCAAGCCGGATTCGAAGTTCTTCAACAAGAAGTACGTCGACCAGACCCACGCGTTCCTGGAGAAGCACGGGCCGAAGGCGGTCGTGCTGGCGCGGTTCGTGCCGTTCGTGCGGACGTTCATCACCTGGATCGCCGGCATCGGCAAGATGGACCCGAAGAAGTACTTCACCTACACCGTCATCGGCGGCATCCTGTGGGCCGCCGGGATCACCGCGCTCGGCCATCTGCTCGGCGGCGTCACCTTCATCGAGAAGAACATCGACGCGATCTTCATCCTGATCGTGCTGGTGTCGGTGGTGCCGATCGTGATCGAGTACCTGAAGTCGCGCCGCGAGAAGAAGCACGGGGCCACCGCGACCGGCATCGTCACCGACACCGCCGAGGACATCACGCAGCAGATCCCGCGCATCCGCGACTGACCCACCTTCGCGATTCGGCACCTGGTTGCGTTCCTTGCGCGCGCAAGGATCGCAACCAGGTGCCGAATTGCGTCAGAGGGAGAACATCGAGCCCGGGTTGAAGAGGTTCCCCGGGTCCAGAGCCTGCTTGATCTGCCGGTGCACGCGAATGCCGACTTCGCCGATCTCCTTGGCGAGCCACTCCCGTTTGATCCGGCCGATGCCGTGCTCGCCGGTGACCGTCCCGCCCAGCGACAGGCTGACGTCGAGGATCGCGTCGAAGGCCGTCCTCGCGCGGGCGAACTCCTCCTCGGAATCGGGCGCGTAGACGATCGTGGGGTGCATGTTGCCGTCACCGGCGTGGCCGACGACGGCGATACGCAACCCCACCTCTTCGCTGATCCGCTCGCAACCGGCGATCAGCTCGGCGATACGCGTCCGCGGCACACAGACGTCGTCGGTCAGCCAGACGCCGTACATCTCCAGCGCGGTGAGCACGACCCGCCGCGCCTGCAGCAGCATCTTGCCCTCTTCGAGATCTTCGGTGGCATAGGCCAGATCCGCACCGCAATCGACGCAGATCTGTTCGAGCACCGCGAGTTCCCGGCGCGCGACCTCGCCGCCGGAGTCGGATTGCGCGAGCAGCAAGGCTTTGCAGTCCGAACTCGTGCCGAGGTCGGTCTTGAGGTAGGCCTCGGCGGCCTTGATCGACGTCGCGTCCATGATCTCCATCAGCGACGGCACCAGTCCTTCACGCACGACTCGCGCGACGGCCTCGCCCGCGGCCTCCGTGCTGTTGAAGGCGGCCACAAGCGTGGAAGGCAGCTGTGGCAACGGTTTCAGCGCGACGGTCGCCTGCGTGATCACGCCGAGCGTGCCCTCACTGCCGACGAAGAGCCGCGCGAGGTCGTAACCCGCGACACCCTTCACCGTGCGGCGCCCGGTCTTCAGCACCGAGCCGTCGGCGAGCACGACTTCCAGTCCCAGCACGGAATCCGTGGTGACGCCGTACTTCACGCAGCACAGCCCGCCGGCGTTGGTGGACAGGTTCCCGCCGATGGTGCACCAGTCGTAGCTGGACGGGTCCGGCGGATAGAACAGGCCGTGCTTCTCCACCGCGTTCCGGAAATCGAGGTTCACCACGCCGGGTTGCACGACGGCGAGCCGGTTGCCCTCGTCGATCTCGACGATCCGGTCGAGTTTGGTCAGCACCAGCACGACACAGCCGTCGATCGCGTTCGCGGCGCCGGACAGACCGCTGCCGGCGCCGCGGGGCACGATCGGCACCTCGAACTCCGCGCAGGCCTTGACCACGGCCTGCACACCTTCCACGTCGGACGGCAGCACCACCGCGAGGGGTTTGCCGCTGGCGGCCAGCGGCATCATGTCGCGCGAGTAGGCGTCCGTGACGCCGGCGTCGGTGAGCACCGCGGCGTCGCCGAGATGCTCGCGGAGCCGGGTGACCAGGGCATGGTTGCTCATACCCTCATCGTAAGCTCGATTAGATCCGCACTGCGGAACTTTTTTTCCGATCGAGCAGAATGAAGGCCTGAACACCTGTATAGGCGAGCACGGCCACACCCGCCCATGCGGTGACGTGCACCCCTTGGGTGAAGGCCTCGCGAGCCGATTCCAGGAGCGCCTGTCCCGCGGCCGGGTCGAGGTGCTGCGCTGTCGCGACGGCGCCGCCGAGCGTGTCGCGGGCGGACTCGGCCGTCCCCTCCGGCAGACCCGAACGGTAGACCGCGGTCGCGACACTGCCGAGGATGGCCGTGCCGAGCGCGCCGCCCAGCTCGAACCCGGTCTCGGAGATCGCCGAAGCTGCCCCGGCGCGTTCGGCCGGAGCGGCCGAGATGACCAGGTCGTTCGTCAACGTTTCCGACAGGGACACACCTCCCCCGAGCAACGTGAACGACACCACGACATACGCGAGCCCGCCGCCGGACGATACCTGGGTCAGCGCCAGGAAGCCGATCGCCGCGACCAGGAGACCACCGCTGACCAGCAAGGAAACCCGGATCCGCTTCGCGAGCCAGGCCGCGAGGAGCGCGCCGGCGACACCGGCGACCGTCGCCGGGAGCATCCACAGCGCGGCGACGACCGGGGTCAGCCCGAGCACCAGCTGCAGGTACTGCGGCACCAGGAACAGCAGGCCGACCATGGCGAACACGCCGAGCATGTTCGTCACGACCGAACCACTGAAGGCCCGGTTCGAGAACAGCTTCAGGTCCAGCATCGGCTCGTCGAGACGGTTCTGCCTGCGGACGAACACGACGCCGAGCGCGAGACCGATCAGGACGCTGACCGCGGCCTTCACCGTGAAGCCGTGTTCGGCGACCAGCTTGATGCCGTAGACCACCGGCAGCATCGCGGCCAGTGACAGGAGCGCCGAGAGCGGGTCGAAGCGGCCCGGCTTCGGGTCACGCGCCTCCGGCAGCACGAACGGTCCGGCGATCAACAGCACCAGCATCACCGGGACGTTGATGAGGAACACCGAACCCCACCAGAAGTGCTCCAGCAGCCAGCCGCCCAGCACCGGTCCGACCGCCATCCCACCGGAGAAGCCGGCGCTCCACACCGCGATCGCGACCCGGCGCCGCTTGGGGTCGGTGAAGATGCTGCGGATCAGCGACAGCGTCGACGGCATCAGCGTCGCGCCGCCGATCCCGAGCAGCGCCCTGGCGATGATCAGCATGAACGCGCTGGTCGAGAAGGCCGCGAGCACCGACGCGGCACCGAACGCCGCGGCACCCATGAGCAGCAGCTTGCGACGGCCGATGCGGTCACCGAGCGTGCCCATCAGGACCAGCAGGCCCGCCAGCATGAACGAGTAGATGTCGACGATCCACAGCTGCTCCGCACCGGTGGGCGCCAGATCCTCGGACAGGAACGGCAGCGCGAACCCCAGCACCGTCATGTCCACGCTGATCAGCAGCACCGGAAGCACCAGTACCGCCAACGCCCACCACTGCTTGCGCCCCGCCATGGCGCACTCTCCTTAAGCTAAACCGTCTGGACGGTACAGTTACCGCCCTGACCGAAGGTAAACCGTCCAGACGGTATAGTCAACTGACATGGCGAAGACCTCGGCGAAGGAACACATCCTCGACTCGTACGAGGAGATACTCATCGAACAGGGCCCCGGCGGGGTCACCCTGGAAGCCGTCGCCGCCCGCGCCGGAGTGTCGAAGGGCGGCCTGCTCTACCACTTCGGCTCCAAGGACGCCCTGGTCGACGGCCTGATGGAGCGGCTCGTCCGGCTCTCGGACGAGGACATGGCGCAGGCGCGGCGAGCACCCGAAGGGGTCGTGCCGTACTACCTGCGCACCGCGATCACCGATGTCACGATGCGCAAGCCGCTGCACCGCACGACCATGGCGACGATCCGCATCCTGCTGAACGAGCCGCGCGTCGCCGAAGTCGTGCGGGTCTGCAATCAGAAGGTCCACGACATGATCAGCGAGCACGTCGACGATCCACTGACCGCGGAGCTGGTCATCCTGGTGGGCGACGGGCTCTACCTGCGGGCCGCGCTCGGTGGCGAGGACCCGAGCTACCTGCTGGACCGGATGGACGAGATCACGGCCCGGATCCAGCACGATCCCTCACGCAATTAGTCACCTACTTGCGCGAGATAAGCGCAGCTCAGCGCCCTAAGACGGGCGAACCGGACAAACATGCACGAATAAATGTGCTTGCATGCGGCAACTAAAGTGTCATCCGACACACAACGTCACTTTCTTCTTGCGAAGCTCCCCCCAGAGGCACATCCTTGCTCTAGGCAACTAGTTGCAGTGACCAAGCAACCGGCGAGAGAGACCACCATGACACCCACGACACCCGGCACCAGGTCGAAGTCCGACCTCGATCTGGCCGACACCCTCGGGCATGAGCTCGTGCGGCTCGTGCGCCTGGTCAACCGGGCGAAGTCCCAGGTGTCCAAGCAGGGGCCGGACGGTATCGAGCGGGCCGCGTACGCGATCCTCTTCTGCCTCATCCACGTCGGTCCCCAGCGGACCAGCAAGCTCGCCGAGTTCCTGCACTCAGAGATCTCGACCATCAGCAGGCAGTCGAGTTCTCTCGTCCAGCACGGGCTGGTCGAGCGCCTGGCCGACCCCGAAGACGGCCGCGCCTGCCTGCTCGCACCGACCGCCGAAGGACTTCGGGTGTTCGAGGAGAACCGCAAGCAGCGGAACCAGTGGCTCGCCGAGGTACTCGGCGATTGGTCCGACTCCGACCGGGAAACCCTCAACTCGCTGTTCCGACGGCTGAACAACGACATCGAAAAAACATCTCCACAGTTCGCCGATCCCGCGTCGTCGTCGAAGGCCAAGGGGGCCTGAAGCCATGAGTTCCACCGTAGAAAGTCCACCCGCCGTCCACGAAGACGGTCCCCGGCTCAGTCACCGACAGATCGTCACGATCCTGATCGGCCTGATGTCGGGCATGTTCCTGGCGGCGCTCGACCAGACGATCGTGGGTACCTCGATCGTCCGCATCGCGAATGACCTCAACGGGTTCGACCTGCAGGCCTGGATCACCACGGCCTACCTGATCACGTCGACGATCGTCACCCCGATCTACGGCAAGCTGTCCGACATCTACGGGCGCAAGCCGTTCTACATCACCGCGATCTCGATCTTCCTGGTCGGTTCGGTCGCCTCGGCATTCGCGACGTCGATGTACGAGCTCGCCGCGTTCCGCGCGATCCAGGGCCTCGGCGCCGGCGGCTTGATGTCGCTGGCGATGACGATCATGGGCGACATCGTGCCGCCGCGGGAACGTGCTCGCTACCAGGGCTACTTCCTGGCCGTGTTCGGTATTTCCACCGTGCTCGGCCCGGTGCTCGGCGGGTTCTTCGCCGACTTCGACAAGCTCGGCAGCGTCTTCGGCTACGACATCGCCGGCTGGCGCTGGGTCTTCCTGATCAACGTGCCGATCGCGATCGTCGCGCTGTTCGTCGTCGCCCGCGTGCTCAACGTGCCGCACCAGCGACACGACCACAAGATCGACTGGTGGGGCGGGCTCGCGCTCGTCGTCGCCGTGGTGCCGTTCCTGATCGTCGCCGAGCAGGGCAACAAGTGGGGCTGGGACTCGCAGAACGCGATCGTCTGCTACATCATCGGCGCCATCGGCGTGGTCGCCTTCATCTTCATCGAGAAGCTGATGAAGGACGCGGCGCTGATCCCGCTGCGGCTGTTCAAGAACTCGACCTTCACGGTCGCGATCGTCGGCGGTGTCATCGTCGGTGTGGCGATGTTCGGCGCGATCATGATGATCCCGCAGTACATGCAGGTCGTTCAGGAGTTCTCGCCGACCGAGTCGGGTCTGCTGATGATCCCGCTGATGGCGGGCATCATGAGTGGTTCGATCATCTCGGGCCAGATCACCAGCAAGACCGGTCGCTACAAGGTGTTCCCGGTGGTCGGCACGCTGCTGATCGCGGCGGGCGCGTTCTTCTTCGCGCAGGTCGAGTACAACAGCGCGCTGTGGCACCCGCTGGTCGCGGCCGCGATCATCGGTCTCGGCCTCGGTGCCTGCATGCAGACGCTGATCATCGCGGTGCAGAACGCGGGCCCGCGCAGCGACATGGGTGTCTCGACCGCTTCGGCGACGTTCTTCCGGCAGATCGGTGGTACCGCGGGTGTCGCGGTGTTCCTGACGATCCTGTTCAACGTCCTGCCGGGCAACATCACCAAGGCGTTCGGCGGCAACGCGCCCACCGGCCCCGGTGCCGCGGCGCTGGGTGATCTGCAGTCGAACACGAGCGGTATCGCCGCACTGCCCGAGGCCATCAAGACCCCGGTCCTGATCGGCTTCACCGAGTCGATCACCACGGTGTTCTACGTGGCGGGCGCGGTCGCGCTGCTGGCGACGCTGGTCCTGATGTTCATGAAGGAGATCCCGCTGCTCGGCGGCTCGGCTCCTTCGGCGGCTTCGGCTCTCGAAGGCGGAGAGGCGCTCCTCGATGAAGAGGACGCCGCGCCTGCCGAAACGGCCTCCGAGAAGACGGTCGTGACCGCGCCCGTCGAGCCCGGCAAGCACGCGCTGGCCAACGGGAACGGCGTGTACCGGGCCGGATCCACGCAGATCGGCGGGCACGTCCGCCGGGACGACGCCACGAACGTCGCGGGTGCGGCGCTGACCCTGATCGACCACAACGGCAATCAGGTGGCCAGGACGCACACGAACGAGAACGGCGTCTACTCGTTCGCCGGCATCGTGGGCGGGCGGTACACGATCGTCGCCAGCGGTCGCTGGTTCCGGCCGGTCGCGGCGACGCTGACCGCCACCGGCGCCGGGACGCTGCGCCACGACGTCGAACTGGTCAGCACGATCCTGCTGAGCGGGGTCGCCCGCACCGATGGGGACCGGGTGGTGCCGGACGCGCGGATCACCGTGCTCGACTCCTCGGGCGGCGTCGCCGCCGTGGCGAGGACCGACGCGGAGGGCAACTACACGGTCAGTGACCTGCCCGCCGGGACCTACACGGTGATCGCCAGCGGTTACCCGCCCGCGACCAGCCGGGTGGAACTGCTGGGCGGCGACCAGGCCGAACACGACGTCCGGCTGAGCTACGACCAGGCGCTCGACGAGCTCGTCGAGCACTCCTGAAGCTGAGATGAAGGGGCCTTTCATCGCAAATTTTGCGATGAAAGGCCCCTTCATCGCGCTTGTGGGGCGCGTGACAGGGACGGTGAGGACACCCCGATTCCACCGTTCGGTGAAGTGCGGTTCGCCGAGTACACGTAGGCTCGCGTCGTGAGTGTGGTGTACACCGAGGCCGCGGGCATCGGCGTGAGCTGGCTCGACACCGCCGGACCGGTGCTCGTCTGGGTGATCGTGCTGAGCTTCATCTTCGTGGAGTGCGCGCTGATCATCGGGCTGTTCCTGCCCGGCGATTCCCTGCTGTTCGCGGCCGGGGTCGTCCTCGCGCAGCACGGCTCGGACCTGAACGCGTGGCTGCTGTCGGCCGCCGCGCTGCTCGTCGCGATCCTCGGCAACCAGGTGGGTTATTACATCGGCCGGGGAACGGGCACGAAACTGATCGCCCGGCGGGGCGGCAAGGTGCTGAACCGGCACAACCTCGACCGCGCCAGGGCGTTCCTGGATCGCAGGGGCTTCTTCGCCATCGTCGCCGCGCGCTGGATCCCGTGGATCCGCACGCTGGCGCCGCTCATCGCGGGCACAGCGCGGATGGATCCGCGCCGGTTCGCGCTCGCGACCGCGCTCGGAGGCCTGCTCTGGGTGCCGACGCTGGTGCTGCTCGGCTACTACGGCGCCGGTCTGCTGGACCAGCTTCCGTGGGTCAAGACTGTCGCGCTCTGGGTCAGCGTCGCGTTCTTCGTGGTGGGTACGGCCTACGGCGTGATCCGCTACCGCCAGGAGATGCGACGCCCCGCCGAAGAGGTCGATGACCGCGCGACCACCTAGACCTCCGGGTCCGCCCAGATCTCCAACTGGATCCCGTCGGGGTCACGGAACACGAGGACCGACGAGCCTTCCAGGGTCCGCGATTCCTTCGACGGCGAGTGGACGACGCCGTATTCCGAGAGCCGCGCTTCCCACTCGGCCAGTTCCGACCGCGAAGAGACCTTGAACGCCACATGGTCCAGACCTGTCCGCCGTTCGTCGAACCGCGGCCGCTCGGTGTCCTGGTGTTCGACGAGCACTACCGCGAAACCCTCGCTCGGCGACCTGAGCACGACCTTCCGCAGGCCCGTCTCCGGGTCTTCGCGACGCGTGAACTCCTCGAGTTCGAGAACTCGGGCGTACCAGGGCACGCTCCGATCCACATCGGTCACGGTGAGTGCCAGGTGGTGCACAGACATGAGCTTGGACATCGGGGATGACCGTCCTGATCAAGAAGCTTGGGGACGCCACCAGGGTGACACAGGCACCTCGGGCCACGAGGTGATCCGCCGACTTCCCACATGAATCGTGACATCCGCCGGGAAACACTGTTAAAAAGTGGCTGAACCGCACGCGGACCCGATATCGCCCCGTGACCGCTCCGTGGCCACGGGGGTCAACGCCCTCCGCCGACGGTCAGCACCGTCCCCGTGGTGTACGACGCGGCCGGGGAAAGCAGCCACAGCACGGCTTCCGCGACTTCGCCGGGTTCGCCGGCCCGCCCCATCGGGATGGTCGGGGCGATCCGGTCCATGCGGTCGGGCATCCCCGCCGCGGCGTGCAGTCCGGTGTGGATCATCCCCGGCGCGACGGCGTTGACCCGGACGGATTCCTTCGCGACTTCTTGTGCCACGCCGTAGGTCATCGTTTCGACGGCCGCCTTGGTGCCCGCGTAGTGGACCCATTCCCCTGGCGATCCGGTCCGCGCGGCGGTGGAGGACAGCGTCACGATCGCGCCGCCCTCGCCGCCGTACCGGGTGGACATCCGGCGGATGCCCTCACGGACGCACAGGAAGACACCCGTGATGTTGACATCGACCACGCGGCGGATGACGTCGACTTCGTACTCGTCGAAGCGGCCGGGGGTGTTGCCGGTGATGGCCGCGTTCGCGACCACTCCGGCGAGCGGACCGAGCGCGACGGCGGCGTCGAACAGGGCCACCACATCGTCTTCGGACGCGACATCGCCGCGCTGCGTGATCGCCTGGACACCGTGCTCCCGGACGCGCGAAGCGACGTACTCGGCCGCTTCGGCGTCACCCGCGTAGTTGACGACGACGTCGTAACCGCGCGCGGCGGCCAGTTCGCAGACCGCCGCGCCGATGCCCTTGCTGCCGCCGGTGACGACGAGAACCCCGGTCATATGGCGAAGTTGACCAGCGGGAGGTTCTCGAGGACGAGGTCGGCCCGGGTGCTGGTGGACGCGATCAGATCGGCGTTGCGCTGGTCGGAACCGAGCGCGCGGCGACGCGCTTCGACCAGCGAACGGCCGTAACGGCGGTGCCGCGAAACGAGCCGCTCGATGCGCTCGGGTTCGTCCGGCGCGAGGAACCACGACTCGGCGAGGATCGGCTTCACACCGCTCCACGGGTCGTCCTGCAGGAGCAGGTAGTTGCCTTCGGTGATCACCAGCGGGACGTCCGGCGTGACCGCGACGGCGCCGGCGATCGGCTCCTCGATCTCACGGCGGAACTCGGGCGCGTACACCGTTTCGCGGCCTTCGGCGAGCCTCCGCAGCAAGTGCACGTACCCGGCGGCGTCGAAGGTGTCCGGCGCGCCCTTGCGCTCCACCCGCCCGAGCCGCTGCAGTTCCACCTGCGCCAGGTGGAAACCGTCCATCCCGACCACGGCCGCCCTCGTGCCCAGCGCCTTCGCCAGGCCCCAGGCCAGCGTCGTCTTGCCGGACGCGGGGGCGCCGACGATCCCGAGCACGCTGCGCTGTCCCGGCTTCGCGAGCGCCTGGGCCCTGCTCAACAGGTCCTCGAACACCGGAGGCATGGCACTCATGGCTGTCCTTCTCCCATCTTCGCGACCGCGGCCGTCCACGACCTCGGTCCTTCATGCCGCACCCGTTCGGCGGCCACCTCGTTGGCGAACGCGATCCAGCCCGGGACGTCCCCTGTGTCCCGGGCGACCGCGTACGCGAAAGCTCCGTGCCAGACGTCGCCCGCGCCCAGCGTGTCACGCGCCCGGGTGACGGGGACGGGGACTGCACCGGATCCGTCCGCCGTCGACCACCGGACCGGCTCAGGCCCGGTCGTCGTGATCACCACGGGCACGCCGTGCTCGCGGGGATCGTCCCCGCGATACAGCGACGAGCACGCGGCGATGTCGACCAGCGGCAGGAGTTCCGGGAAGACCGGCTTCCAGCTCCCGGCGTCGAGCACCACCGGCACCTCGCGCTCCCGCGCCCAGCGCGCGACATAGAGCGCGACCTCGGGATGGTGCGCGTCCACCAGCACACACCCCGGCAATTCGGCACCTGGTTGCGATAGTTGCGCGCGCAAGGATCGCAAGGAGGTGCCGAATTGCGAGGAAGCGTGGGCGTTGCGCGAGACGACGGTGCGTTCCCCGTCGGAATCACGGACGACGATCGCGCTGATCGCGGGCGGATCGGGCCGTTCGGGCTCGAGGTCGACCAGGTCGACGCCGTGCGCCTCGAGGTCGGCGCGGGCGAGTGCCGCCAGCGGATGCGCACCGGCGACCGTCAGCAGCGTCGCCCCTGCGCCGAGCGCGGCCACGGTCACCGCCGC
Organism: Amycolatopsis decaplanina DSM 44594; assembly: GCF_000342005.1. Classification (GTDB taxonomy): domain Bacteria; phylum Actinomycetota; class Actinomycetes; order Mycobacteriales; family Pseudonocardiaceae; genus Amycolatopsis; species Amycolatopsis decaplanina. Next base: position 281,473 of record NZ_AOHO01000063.1, on the reverse strand, counting down.
GTTCGTCGCCGGCCCCCCGGCGGCGACGTCCATCGACAGCGAACGCACCTTCTCGCCCGGCGCCGGGATCTCGGCGACGCGCTGAATCTGGTCGACGGTGCACAGGCCCGCCAGCAGCACTCGCATCACAGTCCGGTGTGGACGGCTGAGGCGACTTCTTCGACCTCACCGTTCTCGCCGATCTTCAGCGCACCCGTTAGCAGGCCGACGACCTGGTTCATGGTGTGCGTCTTCGGCGAGACCACCGCGACCCGCTTGCCGAGGCGGTGCACGTGGATGCGGTCGGCGATGTCGAACACATGCGGCATGTTGTGGCTGATCAGCACCACCGGCAGGCCGCGTTCGCGGATGCGGTTGATCAGGTCGAGCACCTTGCCGGATTCGGCGACGCCGAGCGCGGCGGTGGGCTCGTCCATGATCACCGCCTTGGTGCCGAAGGCGGCCGCCCGCGCGACCGCGACACCCTGGCGCTGCCCGCCGGACAACGTCTCCACCGGCTGCGTGATGGACTTGATGTTGATGCCGAGTTCGTCCAGGATCCGCTGCGCGTCGGCCCGCATGGTCGCGGTGTCCAGTTTCCGGAACAGCTGCCCGAAGAGATCCGTGCGCCGCTTTTCCCGGCCGAGGAACATGTTCGACGCGATGTCGAGCGCGGGCGCGACGGCGAGGTCCTGGTACACCGTCTCGATCCCGTAGTGGCGAGCGTCCAACGGGGACTTGAAGTGGACCGGCTCACCGTCCACTTTGATCACACCGGCGTCCGGGATCACCGCTCCCGAAAGGGCTTTGATGAGGCTCGACTTCCCTGCGCCGTTGTCGCCGACGACGGCGAGCACCTCACCGGGGAACAGTTCGAAGTCGGCTCCGTCGATGGCGGTGACCCGGCCGTAGCGTTTGACCAGTCCCTGAGCGGACAACGTGGGTGTCGTCATGACTGCTGCCTCCTCGCGAAACGGTCGACGCAGACGGCGCCGATGAGCAGGGCGCCGGTGGCGACGTCCTGGTAGAGCGCGTCCACGCCGAGCTGGGTCAGCCCGGACCGCAGGACCGCGACGACCAGCGCGCCCATCATCGTGCCGAGCACCGAGCCGCGACCGCCGAACAGGCTCGCCCCGCCGAGCACCACCGCGGTGATCGAGTCGAGGTTGCCGAGCTGGAAGGCGTTCGGGTCCGCGTTCGGCACGCGGCCGAGCGCCTGCCAGGCGGCGATCCCGACGATCACCCCGGCGACGATGTACACCGAAAGGATCGTGCGGTTGACCTTGATCCCGGACAGCCGCGCGGATTCCGGTGCGTTGCCGACCGCGTAGACGTGCTTGCCCCACGGCGTCCGTGTGAGCGCGTACCAAAGTCCGAGGTACATCAGCAAAGCCAGCGTCATGCCGTAGGTGATCGGGATGCCGCCGAACAGATACCGGCGGGTGCCGAGCCATTTGAGCAGTTCGTCGGCGACCGGGACGGCCTGTCCGCTGGCGAACAGTTTCGCGGCCGCGGTGAGCACGGTCAGCAGGCCGAGCGTGACGATGAACGGCGGCAGTTTGATCCGGGTGACCAGTGAACCGGTGACCATCCCGATCACCACCGTCGCCACGATTCCCAGCAGCAGCGCCCAGATCCCGGGGACGCCACCGACCACGAGTTTCGCCATGATCAGCGTCGCGAGCACCATCGCGGCCGCGTTGGCCAGGTCGATACCCGCGGTCAGGATGATCAGCGTCTGCCCGAGCGCGAGCGTGCCGACCACCAGGGACTGTTGCACCACAAGGGAAAGGTTGTCGAGATCGAGGAAGGTGTCCGTCGAGGCGGAGAACACCACGATCGCGACGAGCAGGGCCAGCGCGGGCCCGACCGCGGGCGCACGCAGGAAGAACTCACCGATCGACGGCCGTTCGTTGCCTTTGAGGGTCGCTGTCGTCATTTCGTTCCCCAGCAGTTCTCGAGGCCCCACTTGGTGTCCTGGCTTTCCACGCCGGGGATCGGCTTGTCGGTGATCACCGCTGATCCGGTGTCGACGAACCCGCTCGGCTTCTTGCCGGTCTTCGCATACTCGACGGCGGCGAGGACGCCCTGCTCGGCCATCTTCTTGGGGAACTGCATGACCGTGGCGGCGTACTGGCCGTCGCGCACGTTCTTGACGCCTTCGCAGCCGCCGTCGATCGAGCCCATCACGATCTGGTTCACCAGGCCACGGGCCTGGAGCGCGGCATAGGTGCCGCGGCCCATCGGCTCGTTCATCGTGTAGACGGCGTTGATGTCGGTGGTGCGCTGCAGCAGGTTCTCCACACCCTGCTGCGCCAGGCTCTGGTCGCCGTTCGCGGGCGTCTTCCCCTTGATCTCCGGCGACGCGTCGGTCAGGCCGATGCCCTTGAGGAACCCGGTGTGCCGCTGGGTGTCCACTGTGGACCCGGCGGTGCCGTCCACCATGAACAGCTTCGGCGGCTTGCCGTTCAGTGCCGCCTTGACGTAGGCACCCTGCCGACGTCCGGCCTCGAAGTTGTCCGTGGCGAAGGTGGCGTCGACGGCGGTGTCCGGTTCGGTCGCCGTGTCGAGCGCGATGACCAGCACCCCGGCCTTGCGGGCGCGGTCGATGGCGTCGAGAACGCCGGTCGAGGAACTCGGTGTGATCAGGATGGTGTTCGCACCCTGCTGCATGAGGTTCTCGATGGCCCGGACCTGGCCGTCGTTGTCGCCGTCGAACTGGCCGGCGAGCGCGCTGAACTCCGCGCCGTTCGCCTCGGCGGCGGCCTTGGCGGCCGCTCGCAGTTCCACGAAGTAGGGATTGGTGTCGGTCTTGGTGACCAGGCCGACCTTGGCCTTCCCGCCACCGCCCGCGTTCGACCCGCCACCCCAGTGGCGTTCGACGGTGCACCCGGCCGAGGTCACCGCTAACGCGACCATCGCGAGCGCGGCGAGGCTCTGTTTCCCAAGACGTCGCTGTCTCATGGAGATGCCCTCCGATCGAGGCTGTCCGTGATGGACCGGAAGGTAGACAGGGTTATGCTCACTCGCAAGCGTTTGCGCAAACGCTTGCCAGCTGACTCTCCGAGGATTGGTCATGCCGCCGTCTCGCTCGTCCCGTCCCACCCAACGCGACATCGCCGAGCTGGCGGGAGTCTCGATCACCACCGTGTCCCACGTGGTCAACGGGACGAGGGCGGTGGCGGAGGAGACCAAGCTGGCGGTCCTCCGCGCGATCGAGCAGACCGGCTACACCGGTGACGCCATCGCCCGCTCGCTGGTGACCGGCGGGACGAGGTCGATCGGCGTCGCGATCTCCCTGATCGCGAACCCGTACTTCGCCGTCTTGATCCAGGCGATCGAGCGCGAAGCCGCTCTGGCCGGATACACGGTCTTGCTCGCGGACACGCACGACACCGTCGAGACCGAACGTGAGACCGTGCGGACACTGCGTTCGCGCCGGGTCGACGGGTTGCTGATCACACCGTCGCCGGGCGACGGCTCGGTGATCGGCGAACTCGTCTCGCTCGACGTCCCGACCGTGCTCATCGACAGGCTCTCCACACGCACCGACGTCGACCAGGTCGGCGCGGAGAACATCCAATCGACGTCCGCGCTGACCGCGCATCTCGCGTCGCTCGGGCACCAGCGGATCGGCATGATCAGCGGGACGGCCGGGCTGAGCACCAGTGAGGAGCGGATCCTCGGCTATCGCCTGGGACTCGGCCGTTCGGGTTTGACCTGGTCGGAGGACCTGGTCGCGTGCGGGCAGTCCTCACAGGCGGGCGGGGCCCTCGCGCTGAGCACCCTGCTCGCGCTGCCGTCGCCGCCGACGGCGCTGGTGGTGGCGAACGACAGCATGATGGTCGGCGTCCTGCACGAGTTGCGTCGCCGCGGCCTGCGGGCGGGTGTCGACCTGCCGGTGGTGGTCTACGACGACGTCGAATGGGCCGATCTGGTCGATCCGCCGCTGACCACGATGGCGCAGCCGATCGAAGAGATCGGCACCCAGGCGGTGCGCCTGCTGCTGGCCCGGATCAACGATCCGGCACGCAAGGCCCAGACGATGCGGATTCCGCCTACGCTCCGCCATCGAGTGTCCTGCGGATGCGCTCTCGTTCACTCACATTGATGATTGTTGGGAGACTTTCCGGTCTCGCCGCCGAGTGACGCTCCGTCAGCCGTTACCGTCATTCAAGCTCGGATGAAGGCGTGGAGCGATGACCGCATTGTCCCCGGCGTTACCCCTGTGGGAGGACACCCCTGTCACCCACCGGTTCGGGGTGGCCATGGCGATGCACGCGAACCCGTATTCGGGTGAACTCGTCCGCGCCATCCGCCGCGCCGCGCGCCGTCACGGCTGCGAAATCACCCTCGCCGACACCGGCGACAGCGTCTCCGAAGAAGCCGCGGTCATCCGCGCGCTGCGGGCGGACCGCGTCGACGGTGTCCTGCTCGTCCCGGCGGCCGGCGACGAAGCGGTGATCAACGGGCTGGTCCGGATGGGCGTGCCGACCGTGCTCGTCGACCGGATGGCCGGACGCAACGACGTCGACCAGGTCGGCTCCGAGAACATCCAGGCCGTGTGCGCGCTCGTGCGGCACCTCGCCGGGCTGCGGCACCGCAAGATCGGCTTCATCTCGGGCGAAGAGGACATGGCCACCTACGAGGAGCGGGCGCTGGGCTACCGGCTCGGCCTTGGCCGCTCCGGCCTCCGATGGACGTCGCAGCTGGTCGCGTGCGGGCAGTCGACCCCGGGCGGGGCGGCCGCCGCGACCGCGAAACTGCTCGACAGCTGGCCGTCGCCGACAGCGCTCGTGGTGGCGAGCGAGGCGATGATGATCGGCGTCCAGTACGAGGCGCACCGGCTCGGCATCCGGATCGGGCGCGACCTCGCGATCGTCGGATACGGCGACATGGAGTGGGCGGGGCAGGTCACCCCGGCGGTCACCACGATGGCGCAGCCGATCGAGGAGATCGGGCGCAAGGCCGTCGAACTCCTGCTGGCCCGGATCACCGACCCTGAGCGACGACCCGAATCCGTACGGCTCGCGCCGCGCTTCATACACCGGCAGTCGTGCGGCTGCTGAGTCACAACCCGCTGGTGAGAAGCCCGCCGCCGGGTGATGATGGCGGAATGACCGAGCTGTGGACCGTGCACACCGCCGACCTCGACGCCGCCGTGCTGGAAGCGGCACGGGCCCTGCTCGACGACGCCTTCGACGGTGATTTCAGCGAGGACGACTGGCAGAACGCCCTGGGCGGCATGCACACGCTGATCTGGGAGGGCGGCGAGCTGATCGGGCACGCGTCACTCGTCCAGCGGCGGCTCGTGCACGACGGGCGGACCCTCCGGACGGGTTATGTCGAGGCGGTCGCCGTCCGGTCGGATCACCGGCGGCGCGGCCACGGCGCCGCGATGATGGACGCGCTGGAGCGAGTCCTGCGGAAGGCGTACGACCTCGGGGCGCTTTCGGCGTCCGAAGACGCGCTGGAGTTCTACGCGTCGCGTGGCTGGCTGCTGTGGCGCGGTACTTCGTCGGCCATGACGCCTTCGGGCATCGAGGCGACGAAGGAGGACGACGGGTCGATCCACGTGCTGCCGGTGGGGGTCACGCTGGACCTGGACGGGGAGATCACCTGCGATTGGCGGTCGGGCGACGTCTGGTGACCCCCGCCGACCAACGCAATTAGTCACCTACTTGCGACACCCCGTCGCGCGTCATACGTCCTGGCGCGTGTCGCAAGTAGGTGACTAATTGCGGTGTCGGTGCTCCAGGGTGGCCGCGGCTTCCAGGAGCATCCATGCGCTCACCTGGACGGACAGGTCGCGCTCTGGGGCTTCACGGGCCAAAGGCAGCGAAGGCGCCGGAGTCGCCCAGTCTGCGCTGAAGAGCGGCCCGTCCGGCGTCTCGGTGGCACCCGACCAGCAGGCGTCGGCCGACCGGATGACCAGGTCGCGCGCCACCCCGCTTGGCAGCAGCGGCGCCGCGAGCGCCAGATACCGGGCCAGGATCCCGGCGAACAGGCCGCCGTCGCCGCCCTCCTGTCCCCGGATCACCCCGTTCGGCGCGACATGTTCCGCGACCGCGCGGATCGTATGCTCCACTCTGTCCATTTCGGATAGTTCAAGGCAGGCGCCGAGATAAACTCCTTGGCAGTACGTGAAAATATGCTTGACCAGCTCGTCGGCACCCACCCGCAGGCCGTCCCACACCAGCCCGGTCCCCGGATCGACGAGCCGCTCGGTCATCCACCGGGTCAGGCCCTCCGCGTGTTGCGTGGCGCCTTCGCGGGCGTGGAAGATCGCGGCCGGGCCGTTCGCGGGCGCGTTCTTGAAATCGTCGCCGACACGCCACCAGATCCCGCCGCCGGCGTCGTCGGTCCAGCCTTCGCGCAGCCGCGAACTGATCGCCTCCAGCCCGCCGCGGACGTCCAGCCCGAGGTGCCCCACGCGTTGCAGCGCGAGCCCGAGCCAGGCGATGTCGTCGTAGTAGTCGTTGATCCACTTACCGAAGTTGCGCAGCCGCACGGACCCCACGAACCGGTCGATCAGCTTCAGTCGATCAGGTGAGGGCTCTCGCAATTGCGCGTCGACGAGGGTGTCCAGCAGATGCGCCTGCCACCAGTAGTTCCAGTGCCAATGGACACGTTGTCCCATCGAGGGCGGCCAGCCGCCGCGGCCGAGCACGGTCCCGGGCAGCCCCCACACGCGGCGTAGATGCCGGTCGCGAATCGCGCGCTCGGCGGTCGCGGCCCGGTCGGCGAGAGCAGTCATCGCGTCATCATCCCTTGCCCACTGACATACCGCTCAGTATGTTGGGACGATCCCCGGACCCGCGAGGTGCTTCATGACCACGGCGCACGTGACCTGCCCACTCTGCGAAGCCACCTGCGGTCTGGAGGTGACGATCGACGAGACGAGCCTGGTCACCCGAGTGCGGGGCGACCGCGAGGACGTCTTCTCGCAGGGGTACATCTGCCCGAAGGGCGCTTCGCTCGGCGCGCTGCACCACGACCCGGACAGGCTCACCGCGCCGCTGGTCAAACGCGACGGCGAGTTCGTCGAGGTCACCTGGGACGAGGCGTTCGCCGAGATCGACCGACGGCTCCGGCCGATCATCGACGAGCACGGCAAGAACGCCGTCGCCGTCTACTCCGGCAACCCGACGGTGCACAACGCGGCACTGGTGCTCTACGGCCGCGTGTTCTTCAAAGCACTGGGCACCAGGAACTTCTACACCGCGACCACGGTCGACCAGATGCCGAAGCACTTCTCCTCCGGCTACCTCTTCGGCGACCCGCAGACCATTCCCGTAGCCGACCTCGACCGCACTGAGCACCTGCTCATCCTGGGCGCGAACCCGTTGGTGTCCAACGGAAGCCTGATGACCGCCGCCGACACCCGAGGCAGGCTGCGCGGGATACAGAAGCGCGGCGGCAAGATCGTCGTCCTCGACCCGCGCCGCACCCGGACCGCGCGGCTCGCCGACGAGCATCACGCGATCCGGCCCGGCACCGACGCGTTGTTCCTGTTCGCGCTGGTCAACGTCCTGTTCGCGGAGAACCGCGTCTGTACCAGTGAGCACGTCAACGGCGTCAACGAGGTGCGCGCGCTCGCGGAGCCGTTCACGCCGGAGGCGGTCGCGCCCGCGGCCGGGATCGACGCCGCCGAGATCCGCCGCATCGCGCTCGACCTCGCGGACGCCGGACGCGCCGCGGTGTACGGCCGGATGGGGACCACGACGCAGTCGTACGGCACCGTCGCGAGCTGGCTGGTCGACGTCGTCAACACGCTCACCGGCAACCTCGATCGCGAAGGCGGCGTGATGTTCCCGCTGCCCGCCCTCTGGCGGCCGCGCCGGTCCTCGCCGTTCACCAGCGGCCGCTGGACGAGCCGGGTGCGCGGGTATCCCGAGGTGCTCGGAGAGTTGCCGGTGGCCACGCTCGCGGACGAGATCGAGACGCCCGGCGAAGGCCAGGTGCGGGCGCTGGTGACCATCAGCGGCAACCCGGCGCTGAGCACGCCGAACTCCGCGCGGCTCACGGAAGCGTTGCGACAGCTGGACTTCATGGTCTCCCTCGACGTGTACCTCAACGAGACCACGCGGCACGCCGACGTCATCCTGCCCGGGCCGTCGCCGCTGGAGCGGCCACACTACGACGTCGCGCTGTACGCGCTCGCCGTGCGCAACGTCGCGAACTGGACACCGCAGACGCTCGAGACGGACATGCCGCAGGAGTGGGTGACCCTGCTGCGGATGGCGGGGATCGCCGCCGGCCAGGGTCCGGACGTCGACGTCGCCGCCTTCGACACGATGGTCGCGAGTGAGACGGCGCGACGCACCGGCGTCAACCTCTCGCTCGCCGAAGGCCGCACGGGACCGGCTCGGATGATCGACCTGATGTTGCGCGGCGGACCGTACGGGCTGAGCCTGGCCGACCTCGAAGCCGCCCCGCACGGCATCGACCTCGGCGCGTTGAAGCCGCGGCTGCCGGAGGTGCTCACCACCGCGAGCGGGAAGGTCGAACTGGCCCCGGACGCGATCACGAAGGACGTGCCCCGGCTGCGTGCGGAACTGGACAAGGCGCCGGACGGCGGTCTGCTGCTGATCGGGCGGCGGCACCTGAGCTCGAACAACTCGTGGATGCACAACCTGACGCCGCTGGTGCGCGGCGGGAACCGGTGCACCGTCCAGGTGCACCCGGACGACGCTTCCCGGCTCGGGCTGACCGACGGCGGGCGCGCGGCGGTGACGTCGCGCGCGGGGAAGCTCGAAGCGCCGGTGGAGGTCACGGCGGACGTCCGGCCCGGCGTGGTGAGCATGCCGCACGGCTGGGGACACGACCTCGACGGGACGCGCACACGGGTCGCCGCCGCGCACGCCGGGGTCAACTCGAACCTGGTCGCCGACGAGACCCTGCTCGACGTCCCGTCCGGGAACGCCGTCCTGAACGGCATCCCGGTCGAGGTCACCCCGGTGTAGCCCGCAATTAGTCACCTACTTGCGGACCCCGCAATTAGTCACCTACTTGCGGCTGCTCGGTGGGTGGGCAAGCGCGGGGGGATGCCGCAAGTAGGTGACTAATTGCGGGGTCACCAGGCCTGGGCGAGGTCGGCGTGCTGCCGGACCCAGGCGTGCATGACGATCCCGGCGGCGACACCGGCGTTGATCGAGCGGGTCGTGCCGAACTGCGCGATCGAAACGACCAGCGACGCCGTCTTCTGCGCCTCGGCCGACAACCCCGGTCCCTCCTGGCCGAACAGCAGGACGCACTCGCGCGGCAGCTCGGCGGTCTCGACGGGCCGCGAACCGGGAGTGTTGTCGACGGCGACCACGGCGAGCCCTTCCGTCGCGGCGAAGGTCAGCAGCCCGTTGACGTCCTCGTGGTGGAGAAGGTGCTGGTAGCGGTCGGTCACCATGGCGCCGCGCCGGTTCCATCGCCGCCGTCCGACGATGTGCACCGCCGCCGCGGCGAACGCGTTCGCCGTCCGGACCACGGTGCCGATGTTGTGGTCGTGCTGGAAGTTCTCGATAGCCACGTGGAACGGGTGCCGTCGTCCGTCCACATCGGACACGATGGCTTCGCGCCGCCAATAGCGGTACGGGTCGACGACGTTGCGGCGGTCGCCGTTCGCCAGGAGTTCCGGGTCGTAGCGCTCGTCCGCGGGCCACTCGCCCTCCCACGGACCGACGCCGACCTCTTCCCGCGCCACCCATTCGGTGGGGCCGGCTTCTTCCGAGTTCACCCGAGGATTGTCACTCAGCCCATGCTGACGCGGTGCGCCGGTGCGTCCCCGTCGTGGTGGCGGTGACGCCGGCGCTGGTACGCGCCGATGTAGGAGATGATCACCGTCGCCATCGCGATCACGACGACGACCGGCAGCGACGAGCGCGGGAACACGGTGTCGTAGAGGTAGTAGGCGTTGAAGCCGCCGGGCAGGTCACCGAGGCCCTGTTGGTGACGGAAGTAGTTCTCGGCGGCCGTCAGCGGACACGGCCAGGGGAAGACGTTGACGAGCACCCCCCATGCGGCGAAGAACACATGCACGAAGATCACCTTCGGCCACCGCCACGCGAGAAAACCACCGAATCCGATGAACAACAGCGCGAAAATGTGCACCGCGACTGTCACGTTCGCCAGGAAACCCGCCACCTCAAGCCCCCTTTCACACCCCTACCAGCGACGTTACCCCTTTCGTATCGAGAAACGCTCACGAAAAAAGGGGCATCCTCCGTTCGCACACGGAGGATGCCCCCTTCGGGACCGTATTACTCAGGACAGACCGAGATCGTCCTTGTTCAGAATGTAACGGTATTCGAGGCCTTCCTTCTCGATGGCCTCTCGTGCTCCGGTGTCCCTGTCGACGACCGTCGCGACACCGACCACGTTCGCTCCGGCCTCGCGCAGCGCCTCGACGGCGGTGAGCACGCTGCCGCCGGTGGTCGAGGTGTCCTCGACGGCCAGCACGCGCTGCCCCAGCACCTCGACGCCTTCGATCCGGCGCTGCATGCCGTGCTCCTTGACGGCCTTCCGGACCACGAACGCGTCGAGCACGACGCCGTCGGTCGCCGCGGAGTGCAGCATCGCCAGCGCCACCGGGTCCGCGCCGAGGGTCAGGCCGCCGGCGGCGACGTAGTCCCAGTCGTGGGTGAGCTGACGGAGCAGCTTCCCGATGAGCGGCGCGGCCGCGTGATGCAGCGTCGCCCGCCGGAGGTCGATGTAGTAGTCGGCTTCCTTGCCAGAGGACAAGGTCACCTTGCCGTGCACGACGGCGAGCTCGCCGACCAGTCTCGCCAGTTCGAGTTTCGCCGCTTGATCCAACCCGGGGTACGCCACGGCCGAGAGTCTTACACACGGCCCGCGGGGTCCTTCGACGGTAGCTCTAGTCATTGCCGGACGTCACCGCGTCGACGGCTTGACCGCGGGTCGCCGCCCAGGCCGGGACCAGAGTCGCCACCAGCGCGAGCGCCGCGGCGATCCCGATGATGGACAGGTAGATCAGCGGGGAGCCCATCGGCAGCAGGGAATCGGCCGCCACCAGGCAGAACGGGACGATCGCGCCCGCCGAGACGACGGTGCCGAGGACGATCCCGACCAGCGCGACGAGCCCGCCTTCGAAACCGGCCATCCGCAGCACCTGCGCCCTGGTCGAACCGGTGAGCCGCTGGAGGCCGAACTCGCGGCGCCGCCGCACGGTCGCCATCACGAGCGTGTTGGCGACCGAAATCACCGTGTAGGCGATGATCATCCCGACCAGCAGGTAGTTCACCCACGCGCCGACGGCCTGGTCCTTCGCGTGCGCCGCGACGAGCGCGTCCCGGTCGCCGACGGACACCGGCAACCCGGCCGTCGCCTCGCGAAGCCGCTCGGTGAGCGCCGCCGGATCGACGTCCGGGGCGGCGCGGACCAGCATCTGCGGCGCGAGTCCGGCGGTGGTGTGCGGAGCGAGGAGACCGGCCGGGAGCAGCAGGCTCTCGAAACCGGGCCGCTGGCTGATCACCGCGACGACCTTGACGTCGACCGGGGTGCCGTCACCGAGCCGCAGGCTCACCGTGTCGCCGACGCCGCGGTTGAAGTCCTTCGCGTAGACGTCGGGGAGCGCGATGGTCCTGCCGGTCAGCGCCTTCAGGTCGCCCTGGGTCACCTTGGTGTCGATCGTCGTGTTCGCGCCGGACGCGGTGAGGCCGATCGCCGGGCGTCCCTCGTCCGAGCTGTCGTACGGCGTTTCGAGGAACACGTTGCTGGTGACGTACTCGGAGGCTCCGGCGACACCGGGGACGGCCTGGATCCGCTGGACGAGATCCGGGGACAGCCCGCCCGCCGCGGAACCGATCACGGCATCCGCGCGGATGTCCTCGGTGAAGGCCTGGTTCGCCAGTTCCTGCTGGGTGGTCTGCAGGTAGATGTTCGCGGTCGCGATCCCGACGGCGAGCATGATCGGGGTGACCGCGCCCGCCGCCCGGACGATGCCCGCCCGGGTGTTGAGCACGGCGAGGCGCGCGTCGATTCCGCCGAGCAGGCGCATCGGCCACTGCAGGATCGCCGTCATCACCTTCGCGACGCCGGGGGTGATCATCGCGACGCCGATCGCCCAGAGGATCACCGCGGGCCCGGCGGTGCTGGCCGCGACCGGTCCGGTCATCACCGCGACGGTCACGATGGCCAGCGCGGTGCCGCCGCCGAAGCAGAGCGCGGCGAGCACGACACGCGTCGGGGTCAGCCAACGGCGGGTGACCGCGGCCTCGGCGAGCGCCTCGGTCGGCCGGATCTTCCCGGCCCGGCGACCTGCCACGAAGGCGGCGATGAACACCGCGAGCATCGCGGCGCCCGCGCCGACGACAGCGGGCAGCCAGCCCTGGTAGAACCGCAGAACCGCCGGGGCGACGGCGTTTTCGACGAGCTGCCCGAAGAGCCATTCACCGAGGAACGGGCCCAGCACGGCGGCGAGCGCGGTCGCGAGCAGGCCGACGGCCAGCGCCTCGCCGAGCACCATGCGCCGGAGCTGGCGCGGGGTCGTGCCGATGGCCCGCATCAGGGCGAGTTCACGGGAGCGCTGCTGGGTGGACAGGCTGAGCGTGCTCGCGACGACGAACATCGCGACCATCACCGAAAGCCCGCCCGCCACTCCGGCGATGACGATCAGGTTGGTCCCGCTCGAATCGGCCTCGGGGAACTCCGCGACACCGCGATCGATGCCGGTCAGGACGTTCGCTCCGGTCGCGACCTCGGCGACCTTCGCCTGCACCGCTTCGACGTCGGCGCCGGGCTTGGTGAAGACACCGATGGTGTCGGCCTTGCCGGGATACCCGGAGAGCCGGGCGGCGTCAGTGGCGGAGAAGAACACGGCGGCCTGCGTGATCGAGCGCGGCGCACCGGCCACGCCGGCGACCCGGAACGACTCGATCTTGCCGCGCGCGGCGACGTCGACCCGGTCACCGGGCTTCAGGCCCGACTTGGCCTCGACGACGACCTCGCCCGCGGCGGGCGCAGTACCCGCGACCAGCGCGTACGGGGTCAGCGCGGCGGAATCCCAGGCGTGGCCGAAGGCGGGCTGACCGCCTGTCGCGAGCGGGAAGCTCACTTCGCCGACGACGTCCGAGACACCGGGGACGGACCGCAGGCGGGAGACGAGCCCGTCGTCGAGCCGGACGCGCTCGGGAAGCCGCGCGTCCTCGAACTTGCGTTTGTCATCGGCGTCGAGGGAGGCCGGGTCGTCCTTGGGCATTTCGAAGGTCTGGCCGCCGGTGACGACGATCGGGGCGGCGGCCAGGCGCTGCGGTTCCGCGTTGCCGCGGATCCCGGTCTCCATCAGGCCACCGCAGGAGGCGACGATCAGCGCGCCGAAGAAGACGGCGATGAAGGTGCCGATGAAGCCGCCCTTGCGCAGGCGCAAGGTCCGGAAGGCGAGTCGCAGCATCACGCACCCGCCCGCACGGGGCTGCCCCAGGCACCCAGGTGGGTCATGCGCTCGGCGACGACGTCCGCGGTCGGCGCGTGCAGTTCGTCCGCGATCCGGCCGTCGGCGAGGAAGATGACGCGGTCGGCGTAGGAGGCGGCCATCGGGTCGTGGGTCACCATGATCACCGTCTGACCGGTCGTGCGGACCGAATCACGCAGCAGCGCGAGGACCTCGGCGGCGGTGCGGGTGTCGAGCGCGCCGGTCGGCTCGTCGGCGAACACCACCGCGGGCCGGGTGACCAGCGCCCGCGCGATCGCGACCCGCTGCGCCTGCCCGCCGGAAAGCTCGCCGGGAAGATGCTTGCGGCGGCCGGAAAGCCCGACGCGGGTCAGCATCTCCTCGACGACTCGGCGGTCCGGCTTGGCGCCCGCGAGCTGCTGCGGGAGCGTGACGTTCTGCTCGACGGTCAGCGCCGGGAGCAGGTTGAAGGCCTGGAAGATGAAGCCGACCCGGTCGCGGCGCAGCTTCGTCAGCTTCGTCTCGCTCATCCCGGCCAGCTCCTGCCCGTCGAGCACGACGGACCCCGACGTCGGCCGGTCCAGCCCGGCCGCGCAGTGCAGGAAGGTGCTCTTGCCCGAGCCCGAGGGGCCCATCACGGCGGTGAAGCCGCCACGCGGAAACGCCAGCGTCACCCCGTCGAGCGCGACGACACCCTTGCCGTATTCCTTGCGGACGCCGTCGAGCCGGACCGCGTCACCGCTCCACCCAGTGTTCATGGGGAAAACCCTAGGAATCCCAGGTCGGAAGCACCCTGGGGCGAGCGTGCGTCTCCTTGGTAGGGCGGGCCCTACCTCACCTCACCGGTCTTGGCGATCGAGACCGCTGAAGACGGCTAAGCCTCAGGTGCGGCCCTTGCCGCCGAAACCGCCGCCGAGCTTGCGCAGCACCGCCCTCGGCAGCAGTCCGCCGACCGCGACGAGCGCCTTGTACTGCAGGCTCGGCACCGAGATCACCTTGCCGCGGCGCAGATCCGCGAGTGCCTCGTCCACGACCTGGTCGACGCCGAGCCAGAACGCCTTCGGCCCGGGCTTGTCCAGCCCCGCCCGCTCGTGGAACTCGGTGGTGGTGAAACCGGGGCACAGCGCCATCATGCGGATGTTCTTCGGCAGCGAGGCGGCGATGCCCTCGGTGAACGAGGTGACCCAGTTCTTGCTGGCCGTGTACGTCGAGCCGCGGCCGCTGAAGAAGCCGGCGACCGAGCTGACGTTGATGATCGCGCCCTCGCCGCGGTCGATCATTCCCGGCAGCGCGGCGCGGGTCAGCCGCAGGACTGCGGTGACGTTGACGTCGAGCTGACGCTGCAGGGCGTCCGGTGGAATGGTCCAGAAATCGCCGTTGAGCCCGAAGCCCGCGTTGTTCACCAGGAGGTCCACCGGCTCGTCGGCCAGGCGAGCCTCGACCAGCGCTCGTCCGTCCACTTCGGACAAATCGGCGGGCAGGACGACGACGTCGACGCGGTGCGCCTCGATCAGTTCCGCGGCGAAGCCCTCCAGCCGATCGACGTCGCGGGCGACGAGCACGAGGTCGTACCCCTCGGCGGCGAGCCTGCGCGCGAACTGCGCGCCGATGCCGGCGGTGGCGCCGGTGATCAGGGCGGTTTGTGTCATATCGGGAACCTACTCCTCGGTCGGGTTCCGGAAAGGGCTCGGACGAGTCAGGTGTGAGGGTCACCCACCGTGGGGATTTGACGTGCAACAGCTCAAGTCGGGAAGTATCGTCCGGCGTCATGGGGAAGCACAGCAGGCGCAAGCCGAGCTACCTGCCCAAAGTCGCGGTCGGCGCGGCGCCGCTGGCGTTGTTGCTCGCCGGTCCGGCCACCGCGCTCGCCGCCCAGACGGACCCGGCGATCCCGCTTCCCCTCGATCACCAGCGCGAAGGCAGCCTCGATCGCGGAGTCGGCTTCACCAGCGAAGGCGACACTTCCGTTTTTCGCGGTTTCTTGAACAACACCGAACGGAACGTTTTCGGCAAGGACCTCGGTGACGCGAAAGCCTTCGCGGACGTCCGCCGGTCGGTGAGCGAGACCATCGAGACCCGCGACGGTGTCGCGGCCCGCCCGGACAAGGTCGGCGCGCTCGCCGCGGCGAAGAACACCGAGGCCGTCAAGCAAGGCCAGCGAGAAGCGGTGAAGGTCGACCGCTACGGCAGTGTCGTCGCCGGGAACGAGACCGAACTCGAACGGACCGGCGCACGGCTGACCGAGGTCGCGCTCGACCCGCGCACCGGCGTCCCCACCTTCGTCTCCGAGGACAGCCGCGGTCTTCGCGCGGCCGAGGGGACCTATCACGCCGTCCGCCCGCTGCCCGGGGTCGGCGTCATCAACGAGACGGAACAGCACACCGGCGGAACACTCGACAGGGCCCTCCGGCTCGACGGCGGTTTCTCCGGTGACCTCGGCGGCGTACTGGAGGCCGGGCGGTCTTCCGGGCACGCGGTCGACGTCGGCGACCTCGCCGCCGCCGGGACGACGTCGGCGCAGCACGGCAACGGCCGGTTCAGCGGTGTCCTGCCGCTGGACGTCGGCTCGGGCACCGGTTACGGCCAGGAACACGCCCTCGGCGGCACCATCGGTCCGTCGAGCGGGCTGGTGACCACCCGGCAGGACGTGAATCTGGCGCACCACGGCGCCGGTTTCACCGGATCCGGTTCGAACACGATCAGCGGCGACCTCGGCGCCGGTGAAGTGGCGTCCGTCCGCGGCGCCACGACGTCGTCCGTGCGCGGGGTCCTGCCCACCGCCGATCCGGCGCGGGCCGGGCATCTGACACAGTCCGGGACGCTCGACCTGACTCTGCTCGGTCAGCCGTCGCACACCGGCTTCACCGCCGGGGCACTCCCGCTTGAGGCCAAGCAGTCCTGATCATCCGGACCCCGCCCCGCCGCCGCCCTCAACGGTCAGGCTGCGCCTGACTGACTAATTCTGCGGCTCGATGTCGTCGGCGGCCTCGGCCTGCCAGTGGCGGCCCGGGGTCGAGGCGTTGTCGTACTCCTCGTCGAACGGGTCGACGATGTCGGCGATCTCGCCGAGGTCGCGCAGCAGCCGCTCGAGCCGCGACGGCCCGGCGTTCGGTGCGACGCTCGCGAGCACCCACTCGTTCTCCAGCCACGCCACGCCGACGTCGCCGCCGAGCGAGTCCGCCGCGTCGACGAGTTCCTGCGTGATCACCTTGCGGGCACCCTCGGAGTCGTCCGCGAAGGCGTAGCGCTGGCCGATCGGGCCGAGCATCTCGGGCATGTCCTGGCGCTGGAACGGCACACTGGACAGCCACATCTCCAGCGGCACCTCGTGCACGCGGTTGCAGCGCACGGCGACCACGACCGCCGGGATCTGGCCCTCGGTCTCGATGTCGAAGATGAAGACGGGACGCCGGCCGTCGGAGGTGAAGGTGGACCCGGCCACGACGTTGACCGCCAGCTGGGCGCCGAAGTACCCGATCGCGCCTTTGGACCACTGCCGCGGCAACCGCTCGTCCTCTTCGACGAACTGCCAGCCGCGCAGCTCGGCCCAGCGCATGCGCTCGCGATTGCGCGAGCCCTCCTTCGCCCGGTCGGCCGCGAGCAGCGCCAGCCCCGCCACCAAGGCGACGGCGGCGATGACGAACCAGATCCACGCCGGAATACCCACGCCGGTCAGGGTATCCCCCTGCCCTCACCGGATGTGATCGCCGGGCGCCGTGTCGCGCCCCCCTTTCGATGCCGCACCCTGGAAAGACCACGAAAGACACGAGGAAAGGTCGACAAGTCTCCGTGTCGCCAACCCTGTCAGGTCTCCCGAAGGGCGCCCTGCGCCCGACGGAGACTTCACCGTCGAGCGCCTCTTTTGGCCGAAGGCCACGGGAACCCGATGAAGGGGCGCCTGCCCGCACGACGTGAGTGACGTGCGAAGCGGCGCCCCTTCGGCGGGTTTCCGTCAGCGCTCGACAGGCAACACCGTCAGCGCGTCCGGCGCCTCCTGACCCGGGATGTCCACCCGGACCGTGTCGCCGTCCCGGATTTCACCGGCCAGCAGCTGTTTCGCCAGCTTGTCTCCGATCGCCGACTGCACCAGCCGCCGCAGCGGCCGCGCACCGTAGATCGGGTCGAAGCCGTTCAGCGCGAGCCACTCGCGTGCCCCGTCGGTGACCTCCAGCGTCAGACGGCGCCGCGACAGCCGCGTGGCGAGCCGCGCGATCTGGATATCCACAATGGACGTCAGTTCGTCGGTGCCCAGCGCGTGGAAGACCACGATGTCGTCCAACCGGTTCAGGAACTCCGGTTTGAACTGCCGCTGTACCACCGCCATCACCGCGTCGTTGCGCTGTCGCTCGTCGAGCGCCGGGTCGGCGATGGCCTGCGAGCCGAGGTTCGACGTCAGCACCAGGATCGTGTTGCGGAAGTCGACCGTGCGGCCCTGGCCGTCGGTGAGCCGCCCGTCGTCGAGCACCTGCAGGAGCACGTCGAACACGTCCGGGTGCGCCTTCTCGACCTCGTCCAGCAGCACCACCGAATACGGCCGCCTGCGCACCGACTCGGTCAGCTGGCCGCCCTGGTCGTAGCCGACGTAGCCCGGAGGCGCCCCGACCAGGCGCGCCACCGAGTGCTTCTCGGCGTACTCGCTCATGTCGATCCGCAGCATCGCGCGCTCGTCGTCGAACAGGAACTCCGCCAGCGCCTTCGCCAGCTCGGTCTTGCCGACGCCGGTCGGGCCGAGGAACAGGAACGAACCGGTCGGCCGGTCGGGGTCTGCGACACCCGCCCGGGTGCGGCGCACCGCGTCCGAAACGACCTGCACGGCCTCCTTCTGCCCGATGACGCGCTTGCCGAGCTCCTCCTCCATCCGGAGCAGCTTGCCCGTCTCGCCCTCCAGCAGCCGTCCGGCCGGGATGCCGGTCCACGCGCTGACCACGTCGGCGACGTCGTCCGCGCCGACCTCTTCCTTGAGCATGACGTTCTGCCGGCTGACCTCACTGGCGGCGGTCGCGGCCTCGAACTCCTTCTCCAGCGCGGGAATCCGGCCGTAGCGCAGTTCGGCGGCCTTGCCGAGGTCGCCGTCGCGTTCGGCGCGTTCGGACTCACCGCGCAGCTGCTCCAGCTGCTCCTTGAGTTCGCGGACGCGTTCGATCGAGCCCTTCTCGTTCTGCCAGCGCGCGGTGAGCGCGGTCAGCGTCTCCCGCTTCTCGGCCAGCTCCGAGCGCAGCGCGGCGAGGCGTTCCTTGGAGGCGACATCGTCCTCTTTGGACAGCGCCATCTCCTCGATCTCCATACGCCGCACGGCGCGTTCGACCTCGTCGATCTCGACCGGCCGCGAGTCGATCTCCATGCGGAGCTTCGACGCGGCCTCGTCCACCAGGTCGATCGCCTTGTCCGGCAGGAACCGGGCGGTGATGTAACGGTCGGACAGGGTCGCGGCGGCGACCAGCGCGGCGTCGGTGATGCGCACACCGTGGTGCACCTCGTACCGCTCCTTGAGCCCGCGCAGGATGCCGATGGTGTCCTCAGTGGACGGTTCGCCGACCAGCACCTGCTGGAAGCGCCGCTCCAGGGCGGCGTCCTTCTCGATGTGCTGGCGGTACTCGTCGAGCGTGGTCGCGCCGACCATCCGCAGCTCACCGCGGGCGAGCATCGGCTTGATCATGTTGCCCGCGTCCATCGCGCCCTCACCGGTCGCCCCGGCGCCGACGATGGTGTGCAGCTCGTCGATGAAGGTGACGACCTCGCCCGCGGAGTCGGTGATCTCCTTGAGCACGGCCTTCAGCCGCTCCTCGAACTCGCCGCGGAACTTGGCGCCGGCCACCATCGAACCGAGGTCCAGCGCCACTACGCGCTTGCCGCGCAGCGACTCCGGCACGTCACCGGCGACGATGCGCTGGGCGAGCCCTTCGACGATGGCCGTCTTGCCGACGCCGGGTTCGCCGATCAGCACCGGGTTGTTCTTGGTGCGGCGCGAGAGCACCTGCACCACGCGGCGGATCTCGGTGTCGCGGCCGATCACCGGGTCCAGCTCGCCGGCGCGGGCGCGCTCGGTCAGGTCGACGCCGTACTTCTCCAGCGCCTTGAACGTGCTTTCCGGATCCGCGCTGGTGATCCTCGCGGAGCCGCGCACCTTGGCGAACGCCTCGCGAAGTGCGTCCGGGGTGGCACCGTGCCGTTTGAGCAGCTCGGCCACCGGCCCGCCTTCGGTGGCGAGGCCGACGAGGAGGTGCTCCGTCGAGACGTATTCGTCGCCGAGTTCGGTCGCGAGCTTCTGCGCGTGCGTCAGCGCCTTGACCGCGTTCGCGTCGAACTGCGGGCTCGACACGGTCGCGCCGGTCGCCGACGGCAGCGCCGCGATCAGCGGCTCCAGCTCCTTGTGCACCTGCGCCGGATCGGCCCCGACCGCGGTCAGCAGCGGTGCGGTGAGCCCCTCACCCTGCGCCAGCAGGGCGCCGAGCAGGTGTGCGGCCGCCACATGCGGGTTGCCCGCCATCGTGGCCGCCTGCGCCGCCGACGAGATCGCCTGCTGGGTCTTCGTGGTCGGGTTGAAAGCGTCCATCCCTCACCTCGTACTAGGTTCTGCGAAGTTCTTCTCGACGGGTACAACGTCAGAAAAGTTGAGTCTGTTCCGCTCAACCCTGAAAAGTTCAGCTTCCGGCCGGGGAGACGGCCTCCGCCGGCAGACGCGGGCCCACCCGGCCGAGGCCGACGACGGCCGCACAGGCGCACGCGGCCACGAGCACCCACGGGATCCAGACTGCCACGGAGAACAGCGCGACGACGGCCGGAGCGATCACCGCGGCGAGCGTGAACGCGTACTGGAAGGCCGCCAGATACCGGCCTCGCGCCTCCGGCGGTGCCGCGGCTTCGGCCAGCGCCCCGGAGCGCGGACCGAACGCGAGATCACCCGCGGCCAGCACGAGCGTCGCGCCGAGCAGGTAAACCGGCTGGAAGACCTTCGGCACGAACACCACCAGGAGACACGCCAGGCACCACACCGCGAACAACGCGGAGCCCGCGCGCATCGCGGCGATCCGGGTCAGCTTCCGGGTGAGCCGCAACCCGACGACTCCACCCAGACTGGTGACGACCGTGAGCAGTGCGATGATCGCACCGGGAAGCCACTTGGGCCCCTGCAAGGTGTTGAAGACGTACACCGGCATCCCGATGAGGAAGAAGTCCATCGTGAGCGCGAACAACCCGCTGAACACGATGAGCGCCAGGTACGGGCGGTTCCGCCAGACCCGCGCGGGTGCCGAGAGCCGCACCGGGTGCCGCGGCGCCGGCGTGACCAGTGTCGAGAGGATGGCCGCGGCGATGACGAAGGTCGCGACGTCGACCATCACGGCGACGTACAGGCCGTCGCGTCCGATCCACACCAGCAGTCCGGCCGCCGCGAGCCCACCCAGTCCGAAACCCGCGGAGCGGACCATCGCGGCTTCGGCGAACGGCCGGTCCTTCGGCCCTTCGCCCGCGACGTCGGCGATGAGCGAGAACTGCGAGCTGTAGAACAGCTGTTGTCCGGCCGCGAGCATGACCGACGCGCCGACGACACCGGCGAATCCACCGGCCAGCAGGAAAGCGCTCACGCCGGCGGCCTGAAGGACGTTGGCGCAGATCATCACCGTCCGCGGACCGATCAGGTCGACGAGCCGCCCGGCGAACGCGGGGACGAGCAATCCGGCCAGCGCACCGAGCGTGACCGCACCCCCCGCCTCGGCCAGCGGCAGACCCACCACACGGATGACGAAGACGAGGCCCAGCGGGAGGAAGAGTCCCGAACCGAAGTTGTCGATTCCCAACGCGACCAGCAACGCGACCCTGCTCCGCACAACTTCGACGCTACCGGCGTGACAGCGTCGCGAAAGGTCCGTTCAGTCAAGACCGGCGGGTAAGAACGGCCGCCGTCAAACGTCGCATGTCCGCACGGACAAAGCCTCGCGGACGTCGGCGTTCATCTCCGCCAGCCGCGTGGTCAGCCCGAGGACCTTTTCGTCGTCCCAGTCACCGAGCGCGCGCTCCATGAACTCCAGATAACCGGCCCGCCTGCGCCCCAGTTCCGCACGTCCGCGCTCGGAGATGCTGATGATCGACGCGCGGCCGTCCTCGGGCGCGGGACGGCGGTCGACCATCCCCGCCGCGGACAGCTGGGAGATTTGACGACTCACGACCGAAAGATCCACAAAGCGTCGTTTGGCCAATTCCGAGGGCCGCGCCTCGCCGTGTTTCGCCAGGTCCGACAACAGCATCGCGGCCGCCGGATCCAGGCCGGGGTCGTCCTGCCACGCCTGCATGATCCAGGCGTGCTGCAGCTGGGAGGCGGCCTTCAACTCACGCATCAGTTCGACCCTGGCGTCGTCGGCGGAGCTCATCGGTGCCTCCTGGCTACTTGTACAGTACAACTTTATTCGGCGACACTTGCGTAAGACAACTATTTACCTCGTGAGATCGCCCACTGTGAACCGGATTCAAGTACACCCGTCCGGAGCAACGATGCGGGCAAAAGGGCTCTCGACAGCTAGTCTCGCGAGCGAGCCGGAACCCAGCCGACCGGCCGACAGCCACTGACCGGAGAGGTGAATGATCCGTGAATTCTTCTCCAGTGGTCCCTCGTTCGTGAAAGCGGGGACCCCTCTTCCGGTATGCGCTTCCCGATCAGCGACCCCCAGCCCGTGACCGCCGACGCGGTCAGCCCGGTCCCGCGGTCCTCGGCGCCCCGGGAAGCCCCGCCCGCGGTCACCGCCATGGTGCGGCTCATCCGGGAGACCTGGGCGAAGTCCGAACCGTTCATCCCGGAGATCTCCCAGTTCTTCTACGGGATGTTGTTCACCCTCGCGCCGGCCACCCGCGACTTCTTCCCGATCAACATGGAGGTCCAGCGCGGCAGACTGGTCCGCGCGCTGGTCCACATCGTGCAGATGGTCGACCGGCCCGACGACCTCGTACCGTTCCTGACCCAGCTCGGCCGCGACCACCGCAAGTTCGGCGTCGTCCCGCGGCACTACGAGGCCGTCGGCACCGCGCTGCTCGCCTCGCTCAAGAACCACCTCGGTCCGGACTGGACACCGGAGGTCGAACGGGCCTGGGCGGAGGCGTTCACCATCGTCGCCCGCGCGATGCAGGAGGCGGCCGCGGCCGACGTCAACCCGGCGTCGTGGTCCGCCACCGTGCTCGAACACCGGCGGCTCACCTGGGATCTCGCCCTGGTCCGCGTCCAGCCCGAATTCCCGGTGCCGTACCAGCCCGGTCAGTACATGAGCGTCGAAGTACCGCAGCGGCCGAGACTCTGGCGCTACCTGTCGCCGGCGAACGCGCCACGCGAGGACGGCGGCATCGAGTTCCACGTGCGCGCGGTCGACGGCGGCTGGGTGTCGCGCGCCATCGTGAGCCACACGCAGCCCGGCGACGTCTGGCGGCTGGGGCCGCCGCTCGGCAGGCTTTCGGTCGACCGGACCGACGGCCGCGATGTCCTGATGATCGCGGGCGGCACCGGCATCGCGCCGCTGCGCGCCATTCTGGACGACCTCGCGCAATGGGGCGAGAACCCGAAGGTCCAGCTGTTCTACGGCGGACCGTCGCGTGAGGACCTTTACGACCTCGACGAGTTACGCGCGCTCGCGGCCACGAACCCGTGGCTCACCGTGACCCCGGTGGTCGAGCACGGTGAGGAAGCCCCCGGCTGCGTGCAGGGCACGCTCGCGGAAGCCGTTACACAGCAAGGGTCCTGGCCGGGGCACCGGATCCTCGTCGCCGGTTCGCCCGCGATGATCCGGGCGACGGTGTCCCGGATGCTGGTCGCGGGCAGCGCGCTGGACCAGATCGCATACGACCCCTTCACCATCGACTAGTGCCGCGTGACCCTGCTTGACGTTCTTGGCTCGCTATCCGCTGGCAGACGGCGGTTTCGCGTGACCGGAGGGACGACACGCGACAGGATCACGTGACACCGGGCGTTCCGTCCGAATGCGATTCCGCAATGGGGATCAGTCACCGGCCGCATACCGTTACACGACCCGGTAATCACGGAGAAAAACCCACCCGATCGGCGGATCACGCTTTCGCCGCGAACTGGCGAAAACCACTGGTGAGCAAGGAAATCCCACTTGCTTGATCACCTTTACGTAGTGCCAGATGGGGTTGACGGCGCGTATATCGTTTGCTCCGTTCGAGCGGGAAACAACCACTCGTGGATCCTTTCGCGACTTTCGGGCATACAGTCGAGAACCCTCGGGGGAACACGAGCACGATGACATCGGGTCTGGAGAATATGCCCGATCCAACTGGAGAAAATCGTTCACCCATGACTGCCGAAACAGTGAAGTACGGGCATCCATCGAGTTCGTCGAGATCTTCACGGATTCCCGTTCCGCCCTTGATCGAAACACCCACGGCGGACAAGACCGTCCAGATGGCCAGGCTCGTCAGGGAGAGTTTCGCCGCCGTCGAAACGAAGGCCGAGGAGCTGTCCCAGTACTTCTACGGGGCGCTCTTCTCCGCTTCGCCGGACGTCAGGGCGTTGTTCCCGATCAACATGGCCACGCAGCGAAATCGTTTGCTGCGCGCGCTCGTCTACGTCGTGCAGATGGTGGACCGGCCCGAGGAACTGACCACCTTCCTCAGCCAGCTCGGCCGGGACCACCGCAAGTTCGACGTCCTCGGCCGTCATTACGACGCCGTCGGTGTCGCGCTGATCGCCACGTTGAAGAGGTTCTTGAAGGACGGCTGGACGCCCGAGGTGGAAGGCGCCTGGGTCACCGCGTACGGCATCATTTCGAAGATCATGCGCGAGGCCGCGGACAAGGAGATCGGGCCCGCGTGGTGGAAGGCGACCGTCATCGAACACCGGCTCGCGTCCCGCGACGTCGCCGTCATCAGGGTGCGCACCGACCAGGCGCTCCCGTACCGGGCCGGCGGCTACGTCAGTGTCGAAGTCCCACAGCGTCCGCGGATGTGGCGGTACTTGTCACCGGCCACCGCGCCGAACGCCGACGGGACGATGGAGTTCCACGTGCACGCCGTGCGCGGCGGCTGGGTCTCGCGGACGATCGTCAACCACACCCGGTTCGGCGACGTCTGGCGTCTCGGCCCGTCACTGGGTGCGCTTTCGGTGCACCACACGGAAAGCCGTCCGCTGCTGATGATCGGCGGCGGCACCGGCGTCGCGCCGCTGCTCGCCCTGCTCGACGAAATGTCGCGCTGGAAGAACAACCCGCCGGTGCACCTGTTCTTCGGCGGGCAGAGGCCGGAAGACCTCTACGCCCTCGACCAGCTCCGCGAGCTGACCATCACCTGCCCTTGGCTGACGGTGACGCCGGTGACCGAGGAAGGCGCCATCGCCGGCGGCGACCGCGGCACGCTGGCCACAGCGGTCACGCAACGCGGCGCCTGGAAGGAGCGCGACGTGTACGTCGCCGGGTCGCCGCCCATGATCCGGGCGACGATCGCGAAACTGCTCGCCGCCGGCACGGACCTGGCACGGATCAAGTACGACCCCTTCACCCTGGACTGAGCCGATGATTCGTTCGTATTAGGCCGATCGGCCGCTCCACCTGGGCTCGACGCAGCAGTAGGTCAGGGAATCATTGACCGCGGTAACCGGCGGATTTATGGTCTAGACCACATTGCTCCCCCTCGCGGGAACACCGTCGTTCCATCCCCCAGGAGCCGGCATGACCGTCAAACGCAAGCTCGTGGCAGCCGCCGCCGGTGCGATCCTCGCCCCGATCGCCATCGTGGCCATCCCGCAGGTGGCCAGCGCCCACGGCTACGTGCTGTCCCCGCCCAGCCGCCAGGCGAACTGCGCCCAGGGCAAGGTTTCGGGCTGCGGCAGCATCGTCTACGAACCCCAGAGTGTCGAGGGCCCCAAGGGACTCCGCAGCTGCAACGGCGGCCTCCCGCAGTTCGCCGAGCTCAACGACGAGTCGAAGTCGTGGCCCGCCGCCTCGGTCGGCAACAGCGTGACCTTCAACTGGAAGTTCTCCGCCTACCACCGGACCACGAACTACGAGTACTACATCGGCGGCACCAAGATCGCCGACATCAGCGGGAACAACTCCGCGCCGAAGGACCCGACGTCGCACACAGTGAGCTTGAACGGCTTCAGCGGCCGCCAGAAGGTGCTCGCCGTCTGGAACATCGCGGACACGCCGATGGCCTTCTACAGCTGCATCGACCTGCAGATCGGCGGCGGCAACCCGCCCACGACCAGCAACCCGCCGACCACCAGTAACCCGCCCACGACGTCGAACCCCCCGACCAGCACCAGCAACCCGCCCACCGGTGGCACCTGGGCGGCCGGGACGTCCTACACGGTCGGCAGCACGGTGACCTACGACGGCGTGACCTACAGCTGCCAGATGGCGCATACGGCGATCCAGGGGTGGGAACCGCCGAACACCCCCGCACTGTGGACCCGGCAGTAAAGGGGACGCGCCTGTGAAGCTGGCCCTCGTTCTCGTCGCCGGTCTCGTGGCACTCGCGGGCTGCGGGACCGGTGATGGCTCACCCACCGGCGCCGGCGCCCCGATCTCCCCGGTCCCCCGGTCGGCGGGGGCGTCCGCGGAGTACAACGACGCCGACGTGATGTTCCTGCAGATGATGATCGCCCACAACAACCAGGGCGTGGAGATCGTCAAGCTGGTGAAGGCCAAACAGGCACAGAAGCAGGAGCTCAAGGATCTCGCGGCCGCCATCGAGGCGACGCAGCAGACCGAGAGCACCGACATGCGGAACTGGCTGAAGGCCTGGGGCAAACCCGAGACGGGTTCCATGGACCCGAACGCGCACCACCATCACGGCGGCGACGGGCTCACCGACAAGGGACTGCTCGACGCACTGTCCAAAAAGGATGGACCGGAGTTCACCCTCGACTTCGCCGACATCTTCGTCGCGCACCAGCACAACGGGGTCGCGCTGGCGAGGACCGAACTGAAGGACGGGAAGAACCCGGAGTCGAAGGCGCTGGCCCAGCGGATCATGGACTCGCGCACCGGCGAGGTTCAGCAGATCCGGACCCTGGTGCCCGGCCAGTAACGCAATTAGTCACCTACTTGCCAGAGCGCCTTCCGGCGCCCGGCCCCGATCAGGGGCAAGTAGGTGACTAATTGCGTTTTTTGGGCTTCCAGACCACGAGCGCCGTCTGCTGCCGCAAGGGAACGAGATCCTTGCGGTAGGAGGCGTGCACGGCCGCGGCCGTCTGTTCGGCGGTGACGTACGCCGCCGTGAGCTCCTCGGTCAGTTCGGCGATCCGCGCGCGGAGCGCGTCGACCTGGTTCTCCAGCTCGATGATCCGCTTGATGCCGGCGAGATTGACACCGTCCTCCTGGGACAGTCGCTGCACTTCGCGCAGCAACGCGATGTCCCGCATCGAGTAACGCCGTCCACCGCCGGAGGTCCGGCCCGGCGACACGAGACCCTGACGGTCGTAGGACCGCAGGGTCTGCGCGTGCAGGCCGGAAAGCTGCGCCGCCACCGAAATGACGAACACCGGGGTGTCCTCGTCCGCACCGTGCGGCAGCCCGCCGAACATCGTGCTCACCTGCCTTCGAGAAGTTCGGTGATCTCCGGTCGCGGGTCGTGGCCGGACATGGCCTCGGCGTAGGCCTCCAGCGCTTCACGGGCCTTGTCGTCCAATTTGGACGGTATGGCCGCCTGCAGGGTGACCAGCAGATCGCCCTGCGAGCCGTCACGCTTCGCGATTCCCTTGCCGCGCACACGAAGCACGCGGCCGCTCGCCGTGCCTTGCGGCACCTTCAGCGAGACCTTGCCCTCGAGCGTCGGCACGGTGATCGTGCCGCCGAGGGCCAGTTCCGCGAAGGACACCGGCACGGTGATCGTCAGGTCGAGGTCCTTGCGCCCGAACACCGCGTGCGGAGCGACGTGCACGCGGACGTACAGATCGCCCGGCTGCGCGCCGCCCCGGCCCGGTTCGCCCTGACCCGCGAGCCGGATCCGCTGGTCGTCGGCGACGCCCGGCGGGATCCGCACGGTCAGGGTTCGGGTGCGGGTGCTGACCCCCTCGCCCGCGCATTCCGGGCAGGGGTCGTCGATGATCGTGCCGCGGCCGCGGCAGTCGCGACACGGCTCGGAGAACGCGAACGCGCCCTGGCTCCGGCTGACCAGCCCGCTGCCCTGGCAGGTCGAACACGTCCTCGGGGAGGTCCCCGGTTTCGCGCCGTTCCCACCGCAGGTGGAGCAAGTCGCCGGGCTCGACAGCCGCAGCGGCAGGGTCGCGCCCTTGACCGCCTCGGTGAAGTCGATCCGGACGTCGGTCTCCACGTCCGCGCCGCGCTGCGGCCGGTTCGCCGTGGCACCGGCCGCGCCGCCACGACGGCCGAAGAGACCGCCGAGGATGTCGCCGAGACCGCCGAAGCCGCCCTGCTGCTGACCTGCCTGCCCGAAGATGTCGCCGACGTCGAACCCGCCACCGCCACCGCCGCCGCCCGGGAAGCCGAAGCCGCCGGGACCGCCGGAGCCGAAAAGGCGGCGAGCCTCGTCGTACTCCTTGCGCTTGGACGCGTCGGACAGCACGCCGTACGCCTCGGAGACCGCCTTGAACTTCTTCTCGGCCTCCGCGTTGCCCGCGTTGGCGTCGGGGTGGTTCTCCTTGGCCAGCTTGCGATAGGCCTTCTTGATCTCGTCGGCGGTGGCGTCGGAGGAGACGCCCAGCTCACGGTAGAAGTCCTTACCGATCCATTCCCGTGCACTCACCGAACGTCTCCTCCTTTCACGCCGTATCGCCGATCAGCGATTGTTCTCATCGAAAAGCTCGCCCTCGAGCGGCAGCTCGCCGCCCACGGGCTGGTCCATCGGTTCAGCCGTCGAGCCGCCCGGCTCGTGGTCGGTGACCCCGACCAGCGCCGCGCGCAGCACGCGCTCCCCGAAGCGGTAACCGCGGCGCATGACCATGGTGACCGTCGGCCCGGTGACGTCCGGCGACGTGCTGTGCTGGACCGCCTCGTGGACGCTCGGGTCGAAGGGCTCGCCCTCGGTGCCGAACGGCTCGAGACCCGACCGCTGCAGACTCCCGACCAGCTTCTCGCCGACCGCCTTGAAGGCACCCGTCAGATCGCCGTGCTGCTCCGCACGCTCGAGGTCGTCGAGCAGCGGGAGCAGGTCGTTGACGACCGACGCCTTCGCGCCGGCGACGACCTGCTCGCGGTCGCGATCCACACGCTTCCGGTAGTTGGCGTACTCCGCCTGGAGGCGCTGGAGGTCCGCGGTGCGTTCCGCCAGCTCCTTCTCCAGTCCGGTGGCCACCGACACCGAGTCGTCCACAATGGACTCCCCGAGGCCGGGGCCCGCGTGGGTCGCGGGCGCCGGCTCCGTCGGCACCGCGGGCTCCACCGGGTCCTCCGAGGGGGCGGCGTGCTTCGGACCATCCTGGGGTTCGGCTGCCGGGGCGGCCGGTCGGACCTCACCGGTCAGCGGGTCGATCCGCCTACGGTCCCGCACGACCACCGGTTCCTCCGGGCCCCGGCCCTCGGTTTCGTCGTAGCGTCCGGTCACTTCTTGTCCTTCTCGTCCTCTTCGACGATCTCGGCGTCGACGACGTCGTCCGCCTTGGCCTGCTGCGAACCGGTGCCCGCACCCGCCGCACCGGCCGCGCCTTCACCGGCGGCACCTTCGGCGCCTGGGGTGGCGTTGGCGTAGAGCGCGGTGCCCAGCTCCTGCGAAGCGGTGTTCAGCTTCTCGATGGACTCGCGGATCTTCGCCGAGTCGGTGCCCTTGAGCGCCTCGTTGGCCTCGTCGATCGCGGACTTCACCTTGCTCTTGAGCTCGTCGGGCAGCTTGTCCTCGTTGTCCTTGACGAACTTCTCGGTCTGGTAGACCAGCGTCTCCGCCTGGTTGCGGGTCTCCGCCTCCTCGCGGCGCTGCTTGTCCTCCTCGGCGTGCGCCTCGGCGTCCTTGACCATGCGCTCGATGTCGTCCTTCGGCAGCGCGGAGCCACCGGTGATCGTCATCGACTGCTCCTTGTTCGTGCCGAGGTCCTTCGCGAGGACGTGCACGATGCCGTTGGCGTCGATGTCGAAGGTGACCTCGATCTGCGGCACGCCACGCGGGGCGGGCGGGAGACCGGTCAGCTCGAACATGCCGAGCTTCTTGTTGTGCGCCGCGATCTCGCGCTCACCCTGGAAGACCTGGATCTGCACCGACGGCTGGTTGTCGTCCGCGGTGGAGAAGATCTCCGAACGCTTGGTCGGGATCGTGGTGTTGCGCTCGATGAGCTTGGTGAACACGCCGCCCTTGGTCTCGATGCCCAGCGAAAGCGGGGTCACGTCGAGCAGCAGGACGTCCTTGACCTCGCCCTTGAGCACACCGGCCTGCAGCGCGGCGCCGACGGCGACGACCTCGTCCGGGTTCACGCCCTTGTTCGGCTCGCGGCCACCGGTCAGCTCCTTGACCAGCTCGGACACGGCGGGCATCCGGGTGGAACCACCCACGAGCACGACGTGGTCGATGTCGCCCACGGCGACACCCGCGTCACGGATGACGTTGTTGAACGGCTTGCGGGTGCGCTCGAGCAGGTCCGAGGTGATCTTCTGGAACTCGGCGCGGGAGAGCTGCTCGTCGAGGAACAGCGGGTTCTTGTCCGCGTCCACGGTGATGTACGGCAGGTTGATGCTGGCCGAGTTGGAGCTGGACAGCTCGATCTTCGCCTTCTCGGCGGCCTCACGGATGCGCTGGAGCGCCATCTTGTCCTTGGTGAGGTCGATGCCGTTGGACGACTTGAACTTGTCGACCAGCCAGGTGACGATCCGCTCGTCCCAGTCGTCACCGCCGAGGTGGTTGTCACCGGAGGTCGCGCGGACCTCGACGACACCCTCGCCGATCTCCAGCAGCGAGACGTCGAACGTACCGCCACCGAGGTCGAAGACCAGGATGGTCTGTTCCTTCTCGCCCTTGTCGAGGCCGTACGCCAGCGCCGCCGCGGTGGGCTCGTTGACGATGCGGAGCACGTTCAGGCCGGCGATCTGCCCGGCCTCCTTGGTGGCCTGCCGCTGCGCGTCCTCGAAGTAGGCGGGGACGGTGATGACCGCGTCGGTGATGGTCTCGCCCAGGTACGCCTCGGCGTCGCGCTTGAGCTTCATCAGCACGCGGGCGCTGATCTCCTGCGAGGTGTAGGCCTTGCCGTCGATCTCGGTCTTCCAGTCGGTACCGATGTGCCGCTTGACCGACCGGATGGTCCGGTCGACGTTCGTCACGGCCTGGTTCTTGGCCGGCTGGCCGGTCAGCACTTCGCCGTTCTTGGCGAAGGCGACGATGGACGGGGTGGTGCGTGAACCTTCCGAGTTGGCGATGACCGTCGGCTCGCCGCCCTCAAGGACAGCGACGACCGAGTTGGTCGTGCCGAGGTCGATGCCGACCGCTCGCGCCATGGTGTGATCCTCCTGCTAGTTCGTGACCTGCACGTTTTCGTCCACCTTGAGTGGGCTCAACGCAAGTTGTATCGGGATGCGGGGCTTCCGTCAAGCCGGACTTGAGTCACCCTCACTCAACCTTGTACCCGGCTCAACGTGCGACCCGGTCGTCTTGTTCCCGGGCTACCGGCAGACCGCGCCTGGAGCCGGTGTGAGCCCGCTCGCAGTGTTTTCTATCGCGCGACCGCGCTCGCGCTGCCAGGGCGCACACCGCATGCACGTCACGTCCCGTCGAAAGCGCCCTGCCATCACGATCGCGGGGCCTGCCGGCCGAAACGCGCGACTCCAAAAGATCAAGAGCTTCCGGTCGCCTCAACCTCGGTCACCCGCCGAGGGCACCGGCCAGCCCGCGCACCCGCTCGCCATGTCCCAGAACTCCGAGTACCGCCAGCCGTGCGGCGAGAGCGTCTTCACCAGTCCCTGCATCGCCCTCATGTCGGCGTAGGAGGCGAACGGCGAGCCGAAGTCGTGGCAGCCGATCGCGCGGTACGCGCCGTAGGACGGGTCCAGCTGGGAGTACGGCAGCAGCCCGTCCGCGTTCCCCGCCGTCGCGGTCTCGATCGCCTTCGCCAGATCCGGCCAGAACGCGGGAAGGATGAGGCTGCCGTAGACCCCGGCCGCCATCTCTTCGGCGGTCACGGTCCGGCCGAGCTGTTTCGACGGCACACCCCCGGGCGTCCGCATCAACGCGTCATAGGTGGCGAGGACGTCCTTGCCGCGAAGCACGCAGCCCGCCGACGTCGTACACCACTTCGCGAAATCCTTGAGCGCGCTTTCGGTCGCGATGGCCTCATCGAGGACCGCCTGCCTGGTGGGCCGGGAGTGGTCGACGGCGCCGTCGAGCACCATCGCCCGGACGCGCTTCGGGTACTTCTCCGCGTACACGGCACCGAGTTCGGAACCGTAGGAGACGCCGAGCCAGTTCACCTTCGGCTCGCCGAGGGCGACCCGGATCGCTTCGACGTCGTCCGCGGCATGCCAAGTGTCCACAGAGGACAAGTCGGATCCGGTCCTATTGAGACACTCGCCGCCCGAAGCGCGGTTGTGCGCGATGAGCTTGTCGTAGTCGGCGCGGCCGCGCGGGAAGCGGCTGATCGCCGGATCGTGCAGATCCGGCCCGCACGTGATCGCGGGCCTGCTGTCACCGACGCCGCGCGGGTCGAACCCGATGACGTCGAACCGCTGCCGCACTTCGGCCATTTCCGGCTTGTCCAGCGCGAACCCGCGACCGCCGTACTTGAGCACGGTGACCCCGGCCCCGCCCGGCCCGCCCGGATTCGTCAGCAGCGAACCGACGCGGCGCGCGGGATCGGTCGCGGGCAGCTTCGCCAGCGCGATCGAGAACGTACCGCCACTCACCGGAAGGCTCGCGCATTCCAGCGTCGGCGCGTACTCGGTCGCACACGGTCGCCAGTCGATCCGGGGCGCGGCGGACGCGGGCGGCGCGGAAAGCGGGAGCAGGGTCAACGCGGTGACGGCGGCGAGGGCCCTCGTCCTCACGTGGGCTTGACCGTGATCGAGCCGGCGCCGGCCTGGAGATCCAGTACGTTCGCCGAAGCCTGGTCCTGCCGCACGCCGCCGGTCTCGACCTTGCCGGTATCGGCTTTCGCGCGGACCAGGTACGCGCCGTCCGGGACGGAGACGACGACCTTGCCGACCTCGGCGTTCGCGGTGACCGCGCCGGGCTTCGCGAGACCGACCTCGATGTCGCCGGTCCCGGTGCGCAGGTTGACCGGCCCGGACGTGCTCAGCACCCTGAAGTCGCCGACGTCGCCCTTCAGGTCGACCGAAGCGGCGCGGGCGAGCGTGACCTTGCCGGTGCCGATGAAACCGGAGATCGCCAGCTCGCGCGGCACCACGACGTCGTAGTCCACGCCGCACTGGTTGCAGCCGCCGAGGACGAGCGTGCCGTTCTCGAAGCTGTGCGTCTTGCCGGGATTCTTGCCGGTGTAGGTCACTTCACGGCGCAACGAGACCGGTGCGCCTTCTTCGACCCGGAGCGTGATCCCGCCGACCGGGACGTCCACCCGGATCGCGGTGATCTGCTCGGTGACAGGCGCGCCGTCGCTCAGCTTCTCGCGGCTTTCGCCTGTGCAGCCGACGATCCCGAACGCGGTCAGCGCGCCGAGAGCGAGCGCGCCGAGGACGCGCTTCTCCTTGATTCCCATGAGAAAGTGTTCTCCCGATGAATTCCGTCAGGCCGCTTTGACCTTGACGCTTCCGCTGTCTGTGTTGAGGTCGAGTTTGTGCGGGGCCGAGCCGGACTGGTTCACGCCGATGTCGCGGTGGCCGCTGTCGGTGGCACCGGTGACGTTGTAGTCGCCCGCCGGGACGGTGACCTCGATCGAGCCGCTGTCGCTCTTGGCCGTGACGTTCGCGGCCTTGACCAGTGCGAGGTCGATGCGGCCGCTGTCGGCGTGCGCCTGGACGTTCCCGCCGAGCCGCTCGCCCTTGATCACGCCGGAATTCGCGTCGACGTCGACGTCCTGCCCGATGTTCTTCAGTTCGACGCGGCCGGAGTCGGCCTTGACCTTCACCGTGCCCGGCACGTCGCTCACCTCGACCCGGCCGGAGTCGACCGTGACGTCCACAGTGGACACTCCGGCGATGTCGAGCGCACCCGAGTCCAGCTTGCCCGAGACCGGGATGCCCGCCGGGACCACCACGTCGTAGCGGACCTCGCAGGTGGTGCCGCAGCCGGCGAGGACCAGCGTGTCGCCTTCCACGCGGAACGCGTCGCCCGGCTTGTTCCAGCGGTACTCGAACTCCTGATGGACCCTGACCGGCCCTTCGCCGGTGCGGATTTTGACCCCGCCCTCGTCGTTGTCGATCCGCACGCTGCGGATCGGCTGGGTCACCTCCGAGGTGGCCTCCGCGTCGGACGGCCACCACCAGCCGAGGCCGGTGATGACACCGACGCCGATCAACGCGATGCCTCCGATCGCGAGGAGTGGGCGCGCCATGGTCTTGAGTCCCTCCAGAGCAGGATTTCGTGTAACCGACGCTAAGGGCACCGCGGCGGGATGGACATAGGGGTAACCCCCGGATTCGTCCCTGATCCCGCACCGGGGTCCTCGGGGTCATAACCTGGCTTCGTCATCTGTTCCACGACCAGGAGGACGCATGCCGCAGGCACCCGATCCGTACGACTTCCTGCCCGATCTGCCTGCCTTCACCTTGAGCAGCACCGACATCGAGGAAGGCGGCTTCCTGCCGACCCCCCAGCTGTCCGGGATCTTCGGCGCGGGCGGCGAGGACCGTTCCCCGCAGCTGTCCTGGGAGGGCTTCCCCGCCGAGACCAAGAGCTTCGCCGTGACCTGCTACGACCCTGACGCCCCGACGGCGAGCGGGTTCTGGCACTGGGCGGTGTTCGACATCCCCGCGTCGGTGACCGCGCTGGCCGCGAACGCGGGCGACGAGGCGGGCTCCGGCCTGCCGGAGGGCGCCGTCACCCTGAAGGGGGACGGCGGCGTGAAGCAGTTCCTCGGCGCCGCCCCGCCGCCCGGGCACGGGCCGCACCGGTACATCTTCACGGTGCACGCCGTCGACGTCGAAAAGCTGGACGTCGGCGAAGACGCCACACCGGCCCTGCTCGGCTTCAACCTCTTCAGCCACGCCATCGCCCGGGCGTCGCTCACGGCCCTGCACGAGAACAAGGGCTGAAGCGGCTTTCCGTGAAGGCCTCCTTCCTACTCTCAAGGTAGGGAAGGAGGCCTTCACGGATTTCCTAGGCCTGCCCGTTCGCCCGTCCCCGCTCCATGTACTGCCCCTCCGGCGGATCGCCGAAGCCGAACGGCCGGTACAGCCCGTGTGCGTCGGCGGTGTGCAGCATCCACCGGAACTCCGCACCCGGTCCGTTGTCGATCATCTCCCGGACCAGCTCCTTGCCGAGCCCCGCGCCGCGCGCCTCGTCCACGACGAAGACGTCCGCGAGATACGCACTGCCGATGGTGTCCGAGAACGCCCGCGCGAAGCCGACCTGACGGCCTGTCGAAGCCTCGTACGCGCCCACGACGCGCCAAGCGTTCCTGAAGACCTTCTCGACCATCTCGCGGTCTCGCCACTTGCCCCAGTAGACGCTGGTGGACAGGCACTTCCACACCACGTCGAGGTCCACCCGCGCCGGGTCGTCATCCACTTCGTATGCGCCGACGGTCCTCATGATCCGAAAGCTACCCGGCGGGTCAACGGGGTTTCAGCAGATAATCCACCACCGGCCGCAGCTCCTCCGCGGACGGCGGCTCGTCGTCGATGAGGCCCTGGATCAGCAGGCCGTCGATACCGGCGAGGAACACCCGGAACGCGACCTCGTCGTCGTGCCGGACCATCGAGGTGAGCACGTCCAGCCAGCGCCGGGCGGCGGGCCGCAGCTCGGGTTTGCGCGCGGCCAGCAGGTACAGCTCGTACTCCGCCATCGTCCGTCCACGACGCGGGCCCAGCGCCTCCGCGAGCAGCCCGGCGACCTCTTCCGCGCCGCGGCTGCCGCGTGAACGGGCGCGGTCGATCATCCAGTAGACCTCGGTCGCCATATCCCTCGCACACGAGATGAGGGTCGCGATCAGCAGGTCGTCCAGGCTCGAGAAGTGATAGGTCGTCGAAGCCGTCGGCACACCCGCCTCGGCGGCGACCGTCCGATGGGTGACGCCGGCGACGCCGTCGCGTTCGATCACCCGCAACGCGGCGGCGATGATCTCGTCGCGCCGCTTCTCACCCCTGGCCTTCCGGCCGTCGACCTGGATCTTCACTTAGTGCGCGCTCCCTGCCTCGATCAACACGACACCGCCGGCCACGAGTACCGGACCGGCGATCACGGAGAGGTTGACCGGCTCCTTGAAGAACACGATGCCAATGGCCGCCACCAGCGCGACACCGGCCGCGGCCCAGATCGCGTAGGCGATGCTCACCGGCACGCCCGCCTTCAGAACGTACGCGAGCGCGACGAACGCGAAGGCGTATCCGGCCACGACGACGATCGACGGCCCCACCTTGCTGAAGCCCTCGGAAAGTTTCAAAGAGACAGTGGCGGTCACCTCCGCAGTGATGGCGAACGCGAGCAGAAGGTGCGCTCGCGTGACAAAAACTACCTGGACGATCGTCTTAAAACAAAGAGAGGCGTACACCACATCGGTGGGACTTGGGCGCGGCCAGTGGGTTACCCATCAGTAAGAAGCATTAGTCTGCCCGAACCACCACAGCTTCACTCGGACGAAAGGCACCCGACGATGGGCGCTGTACAGCTGACGCTCGGCGGGATCGCGGTCCTGCTCGGCGTCGTCGCCTGGGGAATGTTCTTCGCGACCATCGCCCGCTTCGTGCGGGTGATCCGCCTCGGTCAGCCGGACTCGACCCGCAACGGCCCGTTCATCCCGCGCATGAAGACCCTGATCAAGGAATTCGCCGCGCACACCCGGATGAACAAGGTCAAAAGCGTCGGCCCGGCGCACTGGCTGGTCATGTGGGGCTTCCTGATCGGGTCACTCGCCCTGTTCGAGGCGTACGGCGAGGTCTTCGTCCCGACCTGGGGCTGGCCCATCCTCGACGACTGGTCGGTGTTCCAGCTGCTCATGGAGCTGCTCGGCGTCGGCACCATCGTCGGCATCCTGGTGCTGATCTGGGTCCGCCAGAAGAACCACCCACGTCGCGCCGACCGGCAGTCCCGCTTCCAGGGTTCCAACTTCAAGTGGGCGTACTTCATCGAGGCCGTCGTGCTCATCGAGGGCGTCGGCATCATCGGCGTCCGCGCCGCGAAGTCCGCGCTGAACGTCCACGAAACCCCGGTCTGGGCCGCATTCGTCTCGCACCCGCTCGGTGAGCTGCTGCCCGCCAGCCCGGACCTGGTCTCGGTGTTCGCGTTCGTCAAGCTGATGAGCGCCACGATCTGGCTGATCGTCATCGCGCGCACGATGACCATGGGCATCGCCTGGCACCGGTTCAGCGCCTTCTTCAACATCTACTTCAAGCGCGAGGCCGACGGTGGCGTCGCGCTCGGCGCGCTCAAGCCGATGATGAGCAAGGGCAAGGTGCTCGACCTCGAAGAGGCGGACCCGGACGAGGACACCTTCGGCGTCGGCAAGATCGAGGACTTCAGCTGGAAGGGCTGGCTGGACTTCTCCACCTGCACCGAATGCGGCCGCTGCCAGTCGCAGTGCCCGGCGTGGAACACCGGCAAGCCGCTTTCGCCGAAGCTGCTCATCACGCAGCTTCGCGACCACGCCTACGCGAAGGCGCCGTACCTGCTCGCGGGCGGCAAGCGCGACATGGCGGGCGACGAGGTCGGCCTGGCCGGCAGGGGTGACACAGCGGCGCAAGGCGCCTCCGTTGAGGGTGGTGGCGGGGCGGGGTCCGGGATGTACGCGGGTATCGACGTCCTCGCGATCGCGGAGTCGCAGAAGGCGCTCATCGGCGACGACGGCGGCGTCATCGACCCCGAGGTGCTGTGGTCCTGCACCTCCTGCGGCGCGTGCGTCGAGCAGTGCCCGGTGGACATCGAGCACGTCGACCACATCGTCGACATGCGCCGCTACCAGGTGATGATCGAGTCCGCGTTCCCCAGCGAGCTCAACGGAATGTTCAAGAACCTGGAGAACAAGGGCAACCCGTGGGGCCAGAACGCCAAGGACCGGCTCGCCTGGACCGAGGACCTGGACTTCGAGGTGCCGGTGTTCGACGGCGACCTCGGAGACACCGAGTACCTCTTCTGGGTCGGCTGCGCCGGCGCGTTCGAGGACCGCGCGAAGAAGACCACGCGGGCCGTCGCGGAGCTGCTGCACATCGCGGGCGTCAAATACACCGTGCTCGGCTCGGAGGAGTCCTGCACCGGTGACCCGGCCCGCCGCGCGGGCAACGAGTTCCTGTTCCAGATGCTGGCGCAGCAGAACGTCGAGATCCTGAACTCGGTGTTCGAAGGCCGCGAACGCAAGGCGCGCAAGGTGGTCGTCACCTGTGCCCACTGCTTCAACACCCTGGCGAACGAGTACCCGGAGCTGGGCGGCCAGTTCGACGTCGTGCACCACACGCAGCTGCTCAACCGCCTGGTGCGGGAGAAGCACCTGACCCCGGTGGCGCCGGTCGCCGAGGACGTCACCTACCACGACCCGTGCTACCTGGGCCGTCACAACAAGGTCTACGACGCTCCCCGTGAGCTCGTCGGCGCTTCGGGCGCGCAGCTGCGCGAGATGCCGCGGCACGGCGACCGTTCGATGTGCTGTGGTGCCGGTGGCGCGCGGATGTGGATGGAAGAGAAGATCGGCAAGCGGATCAACGTCGAGCGCGTCGACGAAGCGCTCGGCACCGCCCCGTCGAAGATCGCGACCGGTTGCCCGTTCTGCCGCGTGATGCTCACCGACGGCGTCACCGCGCGCCAGAGCGACGGGCAGGCGAGCGAGAAGGTCGAGGTCGTCGACGTCGCCC
The DNA here is from genome assembly GCF_000342005.1 of Amycolatopsis decaplanina DSM 44594. GTDB lineage: Bacteria > Actinomycetota > Actinomycetes > Mycobacteriales > Pseudonocardiaceae > Amycolatopsis > Amycolatopsis decaplanina. The sequence continues at coordinate 243,268 of NZ_AOHO01000063.1, read as the reverse complement.
AGCTGTTGCTGACCGCCGTCAAGCGGAAGCCGGAAGCGCAACTGGTCCCGGCGGGAGCGCCGTCTTTGGACGCCGTCTCGGATGCCGAACTCGACGGAAAGGCCGATGTGCCCACCGACGAAACGGCCACCGGAACACCGCTGCCCGAGGAAGACAAGTAGAACATCACAACCGTAGGGAACATTCTCTCGCACATAATGCGAGAGAATGTTCCCTACGGTTTTATGCGGTCCAGACCATTCCGTCCCGTTACCCGTTCGGCGGTACACGGCAGCGATAAGCTGGCGTTTCCTCGTTGCCGTCGTCATCGGCGAGGTTTCTTTCGGCAACGCGGCATCAGGTCCGGAAAATGGGGGGCGAGGAAATCGATGGGAAACCGGCACGAACTCCGCTCGGTCAAGGAGCACCGCCTCGCGATGCCGGGGGCACCGAACCGCTTGCCCGCCCGCATCCCCTCGTCCGCGTCACTCGCCGGGACGCCCCAGGAAGCGACCATTCCCAGCATCCCGGCCGCCCGGCGGCCACCGTGGCAGGAACGCCGTCGCACGCGCGTCCGCCCGTACGTCCGCACGGGCGGACGCACACAGTCCAAGCGGAACTTCGCGATCGAAGCGATGATTTCCGTCCGGAACGACGCGCCGTGGACCGCGCCGGGGTTCAGCGTCGAATTCCATTCAGTGAGATCACTGTGCCGCCGTCCGACTTCCGTCGCCGAAGTGGCCGCGTCACTAAGCGTTCCACTCGGCGTTGCAAAGGTCCTTTTGGGTGATATGGCCGAACTCGGTTTGGTCACCGTTCATGAAACGCAGGCCGAATTCGACGGTCATCCGGCACTCGCCTTGATGGAACGCGTCCTGCAGGGTTTGCGTCGCCTGTGAGATCGGCGCATTCGCACTACGCTACGCGGGGTGAGTGAAGAATCCGGTGACGAAAGCACCCTGACCGTGGCGCTGGCGGGTGGGGTCAACCTCGCCATCGCCGTGCTGAAACTGATCGCCGGGATCATCACCGGCTCCGGCGCGATGCTGTCGGAAGCCGCGCACTCGGTGGCCGACACGATCACCGAAGTCCTCCTGCTGACCGCGCTGAAACGTTCGGACCGCCCCGCCGATCGCGTCCACCCCTTCGGCTACGGCAAGGAGCGCTACTTCTGGTCGCTGCTCGCGGCGGTGTCGATCTTCGCCTCCGGCGCGATGTTCGCGCTCTACGAAGGCTTCTCGACGGTCTTCGGCGAAGCGACCGAGCAAACCGATCCGATCGTCGGCTACATCGTCCTCGCGATCGCGTTCGCCCTCGAATCCGTCTCGTGGTTCCAGGCCGTGCGGCAGGTGCGCCGTGATGCCGCCGACTCGGGCCAGAAGGTCTCGGTCTATCTGCGGATGATCGACGACCCGGCCCCGAAGACCGTCCTGTTCGAGGACTCCGCCGCACTGATCGGCCTGCTGCTCGCGTTCGCCGGGATCGGGCTGCACCAGCTCACCGGCTCGCACGTCTGGGACGGCGCGGCGTCGATCGCGATCGGGGTGCTGCTGGCGCTGGTCGCCTACATGCTCGGGCGCACCAATCGGGGCCTGCTGATCGGCAGGCAGGCGGATCCCAGGCTGGTGCGCGGGGTGCGGGACCACCTGGTGAACGCGCCGGAGATCGAGGCCGTCGTCGACCTTCAGACCATGCTGATGGGCACCGATCAGGTACTCGTCTGCGCCCGCGTCGACTTCGACGATTCACTCGGCGCGGCGGACGTCGAACGCGCCTGTGTCCGGATGGCGACCGAGCTGACGCGGGCCTTCGGCGACGTCACCGAGGTGTTCATCGAACCGGTCCCGCGCACGGACGCCGAGCTGCGCGCGGCCGTGCTGGCCCGCTACGGCGACATCGCCGAACGGTGGGACAAGGGTCAGTAGCCGAAGTTCTGCGTCCAGTACATGCCCTTGGTGTTGACGCCGATGCCGATCTTCTTCAGCTTGCAGTTGAGGATGTTCGCGCGGTGGCCTTCGGAGTTCATCCAGGCGTCCATGACCTTGGCGGCGTTCGACTGGCCCTTGGCGATGTTCTCGGCGCCGGGCTTGTCGTAGCCGGCGGCCCGGATGCGCTGGTCGAACGTGACGCCTTCCGGTGTCGTGTGCGAGAAGTAGTTCCGGGCGGACATGTCGTCGCTGTGGCCCTGCGCGGCGGCGGCGAGATGCGACTCGTTGCTCACCGGCGAACAGCCCGCGTCGGCGCGCTCGGCGTTGACGAGATCGATGACCTGCCCGGCGAGCGAGCTGTCCTGCGAGCGGGGCGGCTCCTGAGCCTTGCTCGGAGTGGGTTTGGGGGCCTCGGACGTCTGAGCGGGCGGCTCGGCCGGTGCGGAGGACGAGCTGGGCGGGGCGGAGGAAGACGTGGGGGCCGCCGAAGACGACGTCGGAGCGGGCGCGCCGGGCGCGGGCCCCTCCGGCGCCGGGGCGGACGTCTGGCCGAAGTAGGCGGGAGGCTTCGCGAGGGCGTCGCCCGGTCTGCCCTTCGTGTCGGGGACACTCAACGACAGGTTACTCAGCGCAGTGCCCTGGAACCGATCGGTCACCATCAGGTAGCTCGCACTGGCGATCACCCCGCCCAGCAGGACGCTGAGCGTGACCAGAAGTAACCGGCTTCGTGTTCTATTGGGGGACACGGGGCCGAAAACTATCACGAACTGGTTACGGCAATACCCCCGAAAGTAGTAATACCGGTCATCGGTCGGCGATGCGCCCCGTGGAGTCGTGCGTGATCGCCGTGGCGTCCGCGAGAAACCGGATCACCGTCTCCAGTTCGGCGTCCGTGTAGTTCTCGCAGGCCCCGCGGACCGACTTCACCAGGTGATCCCACAGCGGCGCGGCGGAGGCCATCGAGGACGCCGTCACGCTGGCGCGATGCCTGCGTGACGTGCCCTCGATCCCCAAGGCGCTCGCCGCCTACGAAGGACTGCGACGTGAGCGAGTCGAGGCCGTCGTCGAGCGCGGCAAGCGCAACGGCGACGCGACGGCGGCCGGGTCCCGTCGGACAGGTGATCCGAACGCCTTCATGTGGCGGCACCGGATCGACTGGGAAGCGCCTGTGGGCTAGCGCTACCTCCAGGTGTCGACGCGGTGGAAGTTCTTGTACGCGCGGCTCGGGGTCGGTCCCCGCTGCCCCTGGTAGCGCGAACCGGCCTCGCTCGAGCCGTACGGGAACTCCGCCGCGCTGGACAGGCGGAAGATGCAGAGCTGGCCGATCTTCATCCCCGGCCAGAGCGTGATCGGCAGGTTCGCCACGTTCGACAGTTCGAGGGTGATGTGGCCGGAGAAGCCGGGGTCGATGAAGCCCGCGGTGGAGTGCGTCAGCAGGCCGAGGCGGCCGAGGGAGGACTTGCCCTCCAGACGGCCGGCGAGGTCGTCGGCGAGCGTGACGGTCTCGTACGTCGAACCCAGCACGAACTCGCCGGGGTGGAGGACGAAGGGGTCTTCGCCCTCCTTCTCGACCAGCGAGGTCAGCTCGTCCTGCTGGAGCTGCGGGTCGATATGCGTGTACTTGCTGTTGTCGAACACGCGGAAGAAGCGGTCGAGTCGCACGTCGATGCTCGACGGCTGGACCATCGTCGGGTCGAACGGGTCGACGCCGAGACGGCCTGCGTCGAGCTCTTTACGGAGGTCACGGTCGCTGAGGAGCACGCGGTCAGCGTAGTCAAGCGGCCTTCATGTGCCTGCCGTAGGTCGGGTCGAGCCCGAACACCTTGGTGACCTGCCGGAGGTAGTGCCGCCGGCCGGCGGCCCCGATCAGCTCCTGGAGCGCCGTCGCGCCGGGCACCACCCTCCGGACCGTCTCGGCGGCGAAGTTGACACCCGCCACCGCGACCACGGCGGCCTGGGCGATCGGGTCGTCGGGCAGTTCCAGGAAGTCGGCATTGGTCTTGCCCAGCAGGAGCCTGCTGATCGCCCCGTGGCCCGCGACCGACACGTGCGAGAGGACCTTGCCCACCGCGCCCCGGCCCTCGCCGATCGCGGCGTGGGATTTCATGAGCGCCGCGGCGAGCCGTTTGGAATCGTCGTCGGGGATGAACTCGGTGGTGGCGAGCAGCCACAGCAGACGCCAGGCGTCGTCCTCGCCGGCGGGCAGGAGTTCCTCGTCGACGCCCATCAGCCAGCCGACGTAACGCCAAAGGTGCAGGATGTCGGCGCGCTCGCGGGCGCTGTAGCGAAGCCCGAGCAGTTGCGTGCCGAAGACGTAGACGAGGGAGAAGAGCAGAAGCGTGCCCGCGGTCTGGACCTGATTGACCGGCCTGTCCCAAGCGGCGTAATCCCAGTCCTTGCGGCGGTTCATGGCCGCGCGTACGTGCGCGTGCACGATCCGCACCCGCAACGCGGACTCGTATCCGCGCCCACCGGGCACCAGCGCGCCCGGTGTCGTCACGTGGATCCACCACGTCGCCGTCTCGACGAGGCGTCGCGCCGCCTTGTACTCGATCTCGCCGGTGCCGACGAGCGCCTTCGTGGCGCGCGACGCGAGATAGCCGCCCATCAGCGAGACGTCGCCGAGCGGGAAGAGGCCGAGCAACCCGGCGCGCGTGATCGCCCGCGCTCCGCGGTCGAGGCGATCCGGGTCGACCCAGTACGGCGTCGCTTCGACATCGCGGAAGAAGGCTTCGAGCTCCTCCGGCGGCCTCTCGACGCTGTCGATGCCTTGCCGCAGCGCCTGTTCGAACTTGGATTGGCTGCCCTTTCGCAGCAACGGCACCAGCACGTCGGCCGCCGGGTCCTCCCGCTGCGCGAACTGCCGCAGCCGGGCCACCTGACGCTCGTCGCCCCTGATGTCGCCCTCGATGAACAGCCTCGACGCGACCCGGAACCCGCCTTGACGGAACAGTTCGGGGTCAGGCAGCCGCTCGCCCATCCGGATCACCTCCGAGGTAGACAACAAGTGTTGTCACTTTCGGTGGCGACGTCAAGGTGGGCGGGGTCTTGGCAAGGGGAGATCCGGACCATGTATGCTGGCCGAGCACTGCGGATGTAGTTCAATGGTAGAACATCAGCTTCCCAAGCTGAATACGCGGGTTCGATTCCCGTCATCCGCTCTCACGCGAAAGCCCCAGGTCAGTGGATGTCCACTGTGGACCTGGGGCTTTCGCTTTGTCCGGCCGATCTTCCGGCTGGGCCATTAACGTGCCATTAGCCGACCGGCACCGGTTGGCCGTCCTGCTGGTAGAGCCCCATCTTCGCCACGACCTCCGTCCACATCTCGCCGGATCGCCGCCGGAACGATCAGAACCGCCGGACCGGTTTTTTGATTTCCCAGCGTTGTTACGGTGCTGTACATGGAGATCCGGGAATTCGGCGACGCCGACTGGGCGCAGGTCTGGCCGATCGTGCGCGAAGTCGTGCGCGCGGCGGACACGTACACCTACGACCAGAACCTCACCGAGGACGACGCGCGGAAATCATGGATCGAGAAGCCGCCGGGCCGGACGGTGGTCGCGGTCGAGGACGGCCGCGTGCTCGGCACGGCCAAGATGGGCCCGAACCGCGGTGGGCCCGGGTCGCATGTGGCGACGGCCAGTTTCATGGTGGACAAGGACGTCCGCGGCAAGGGGGTCGGCGGTGCGCTGTGCGCGAACGCCCTGGAATGGGCCAGGGAACAGGGTTTCGCGGGCATGCAGTTCAACGCGGTCGCCGAGTCGAATGTGGCCGGGATCCGGATCTACGAACGGCTCGGGTTCGAGATCGTCGGCACGGTGCCGGGCGCGTTCGAGCACCCGACGCTGGGGCGCATCGGGCTGCACGTCATGTACTGCGACTTCGGCTGAGGCCGAGGCCGAGGGTCAGCCTTCGACGAGTTCCCAAGGGGCGTCGGCGCTCGGCCGGTCGTACACCTGGCCGGGCGCGGCGCTCAGCACCAGGGCGACGTCCGGGTACAGCGTGACGGCGTGCTCCATCTCGAGGGCTTCGACTTCGAAGTCCTCGTTCTCCGGCACCTGGAAGCCGACGAACAGCCAGCTGCCGTCGGCCTCGCGGACGACCTGGCGCACGGCGCGGGCCGGAGCGGCGGGGTCGGTGGGGATCTCGGCGAGTTCGGTGCTCACCTGGACTTCTTCCAGCGGCGAGCCCGGATGCGTCCACGCGGCGAGGCGGGCGGCGCGCACCAGGAGGTCTTCCTCGTCGTCGTCCGAGTCGGCGACCGAACTCAGCAGCCACGTGCGCCGTTCCGGATCCCAGTCGGCGGCCATGCCGGTGGGGAGGCCGGCGAGCGCGGTGAGTTCGGGGATGAGCTCCACCGCGTCCCGCAGGGGCAGCGCGCCGAACGCGTCGCGGTTGAGATCCATGTCCTCGGAGAACTCGTTGCCGTCACTGATGAACCAGTCCCCGTCGTCGTCCAGCACGACGAAGGCGAGATTCGACGGGTCTTCCACCAGCGACCGGGAGATGATGACCGGCGACTCGGGATCCTGACTCAGCGGCCAGTTTTCGCTCGACATGCTGGGCTCCCAACGGGGTTGTCCGGCTGTGGGGCACCATCCCACCATCTCCGGCCTTCCCGTCGCGCACCGGACCGGCTCAAGCTCATTCGCTGAGGTCGTACTCGTCGACGTCGAGCGCGGCCGCGGCTTCGGCGAGGAACGCGATCACGGCGGGCGAGAGATGCCAGCCGAATTCCTCGCCGCCGTCTCGGTGATGGAAGTAGCGCATCACTTGCAGGACCGCGCTCGCTCCTTCGTCCACCAGCTTCCGGATTCCCGGGCGGACCGGGGCGAGCCTGCCGATCACGCTCTCTATCTGGTCGTCGACCGGTTCCGAACCGCGATGCGTCACCTTCCAGGCGTGCATCCGCGGCAACCGGTGTTCGGCCGACCGCGAACCCAGTACCAGGACCTCGTCGGGCTCCATGCCGAGCCGCGCGGTGATTTCCCCGGCGGACATGGTTTCGCTCTTCAAGGCGAAGTAGCAGTACTGGTGGACCTTCATACGCCCGGCACCCTAGCTTTCGGGCAGGCTGACCAGGTGAAACGTGATCAATCGCTTATCGAACGTCTCGCGCGGGAACGCAACGCCTGGTTGTGCACGCTCCGCGCGGACGGATCGCCGCACGTCACGCCGGTGTGGTTCGTGTATCTCGACGGCGTCTTCTGGATCGGCAGCGGCGAGCGGAACGTGAAGGTGCGCAACATCGGCAACGATCCACGCGTCAGCCTCGCACTGGAAGACGGCGACGCCCCCGCTGTCGCCGAAGGCGTGGCGCGCGTCCATCGCGGGATCCTGCGCGAAGACGTTCTCGCGGCGCTGGCGGCGAAGTACGACGGCTGGGCGGCAGACGAGGAGATCGAACCGTTCGGCGCCAGGGTGCTGTTGGAAGTCCCCGTTAAGCGGTGGCTGCTCGAGGGGGTCGCCCAATAGCCTGGTAAGTCCGATACCGATCTTGGGATGGACGATGCTGACCGGTGAACTGATCCGCTTGCGCCCGCTGGAACCCGAGGACGCGGACACGCTGTGGCGCTGGCACAACGACCCGGAGGTCACGCGCTGGCTGACCGCGGACCATCCGGAATCCCTCGCACAGATCCGCGAGCGCTTCGCCAATCGGAAGCCCAACAGCTTCAGCCAGGTGAACTTCGCGATCGAGAGCCTCGCCGTCGGCACGTTGATCGGCACCTGCACCCTGCGCGACGCCACTCCGGAACAGGGCCGCGCGGAACTCGACATCTATCTCGGCGAGAAGGACCACTGGGGCGGCGGCTACGGCACCGACGCCATGCGCACGCTCTGCCGCTACGGCTTCGACATGATGCGGCTGCACATGATCGCGCTGTGGGTCGTGGTCGACAACGAGGCAGCGATCCACATCTACAAGAAGATCGGATTCCAGGTGGACGGCAGGCATCGGCAGTCGTTCCGCGGCCAGAACGGCGAGTGGCACGACGAGTACCTGATGAGCCTGCTCGAAGGGGAACTCCGCTAGGTGTACTGACCTTTCGTGAGCCTGGCGGGTGCCTTCATCCGCCAGGCCTCCTCGATGAGCTCGCGCAACTGCGCCTTCTCGACCTTCTCCAGGTCGACGAGGATCGCGCCGTAGCCGTCGTAATGCGGCGTGGTGAAGTACGCGGGGTCTCCGCAGGCCAGCAGGGCCTCCTTCTCCGCGTGCTCGCACAGCAGCATCAGCCCGCCCTCGGCCTCGGTGCGCAGCCGGGCGAAGTTCTTGCCCGCGACCTTGAGCGACGGCGTGCGGTACGACGTGGACTCCTCGACCTCCGGCAGCCTGCCCGCCAGGTCCACGACTTCTTCCCAGGTCGTCATGGCGGACATTGTGCCCTGGGTCACTGACAAAACCACTCCTCAGACGTCAGGAAAGGGTCGTTCAGGACGAAAAACGTCTTGAACGACCCTTTCCTGGCACTCGCGGGAGCTACGGCAGGACGGTGATCCGGTCCGCGGCGGGCGGAGCGATGCCCGGGTGCGCCCCGAAGTACGCGATCAGCGCGTCCAGGTCCACCGGACCGCCCGACAGGTCGGTCCCCTTGGTGAACTCGGTGAAACCGTCCCCGCCGGCGGCGAGGAAGTTGTTCACCGAAACACGGTACGACGCCGCCGGGTCGATCGGCGTGCCGTTGAGCGTCAGATTCGAGACGCGCGCACCCTGCGCCGCCGACGCCGAGTACGAGTACTTCAGTGACTTCGAGATCTGCAGGATCCGTACGACCCCGTTCGCCTGCCACTGCTGTTCGAGCACGTTCTTCAGATCCGCCCCGGTGAGCGTGATCGTCTGCATGATGTTCGCGAACGGCTGCACGGCGAACGCCTCGCCGTAGGTCACGACACCGTCGCCTTCGCCTGCGGGCGAGGACGCGTAGGTGAACTCCGTGCGGATGCCGCCCGGGTTCGTCATGGCGATCTGCGCGCCGTTCGACTGCGTGGCCTCGAGCTGGGCGTCGGCGATGACGTCGCCCAGCGGGGACTCACCGGAGGCCGCACCCTTGGGGGCCAGGTCGGCGGTGATGGTGCCGACGGCCTTGTTCGCGATCGGCGCGGCCTTGGTCTTTGCCTCGTCGATCAGATCCTGCACGTCGCGGTCCGGCGTGACGTCGCGGGTGACGATCTGGTTGTGCGCCTTGGTCTCGCCACGGACGACGTCGAGTGTCCGGCGGTCGATCTTCAGATCGACGACCGACAGCAGACGACCGAACGACGCACCCTGGATCACCGGACGCGGCCGGCCGTCGGGGTCGTTGATCACGCAGTTGTACTGCTGGTGGCTGTGCCCGGTGAAGATGGCGTCCACTTTGGACGTCACCTTCTGTGCGATGGCGGTCGCCGCGCCCGGCTTGACCTTGCATTCGTCCGGACCGGCGGTCTCGGAGTTGTCGCCCTGGTGCAGCAGCACGACCTGCGCCTTGACGCCGAACAGGTCGAGCACCTTGGCGGTGCGGTCGATCGCCTGGACCTCTTCGCCGAACTTCAGGCCCTTGATCGCCTCCGGGGTGACGACCTGCGGCAGGTCCTTCAGCGTCGCGCCGATGACACCGATCGGGACGCCGCCGGAGAACTCGATGCTGAACGGCAGCAACGCCGGGAGGCCGTTCTCGTAGTACACATTGGACCCGAGGAAGGGGAAGTTCGCGCCCTTGAAGGATTCGCGGAACTGACAGCCGTCGGCCGAATGGCAGCCGCCGTTCTGGATCCGGCGGAGTTCCTTGAGGCCTTCGTCGAATTCGTGGTTGCCCACCACGGAAGCCTCGACACCGAGCTGGTTCAGCAGTTCGACGGTCGGCTCGTCGTGGAACAGCGCCGAGATCACCGGCGACGCGCCGATGCTGTCACCGGCTGACAAGACGACCGAGTTGCGCACTTCGCCGCGGAGCTTCTTCAGATGCGTCGCGAGGTAGGCGGCGCCGCCCGCGTCGACCGTCGAGCCATTCGGCAGTGTCACGCGGCCGCTCGAACCGGACGGCGGTTCGAGGTTGCCGTGCAGGTCGTTGAACGTGATCAGCCGGACGTCGGTGGTCGCCGACGCGGCGGACGCGGGCGCGGCGACGGCGGCCAGCGCGGTCAGCGCGGCACCGGCCACCACGGCCAGCCGGGTAGAGAGCTTCATTCTTCCTCCGATTCGCGCCCGAACGTCCCCATCGGGTGCACGACGGAGGAGTCTGCCTTGCGGATTTGACCTTCACCAGAGGAAAAGCAGGGCGATAGGCAAACGTCACACCGCGCGTGAGCTGCCCTCCAGCAGTACCCGCGCGACCAGTTCGGGCGCGTCGTTCATCGGCACGTGCCCGCATCCGCGCAGGACCAGCAGCTCGGCCTCCGGCGCGATCCGGCGCGGCTCGGCGGCCTTCGGACGGGCGGGGATGCGATCGCGTTCCGCCCACGCGATGGTCACGGGGACGTCCCTTTAACTGCTACCGGCGGTTACAGGTAAATAGAGACGTTCACGCCGACGGGTGACATCGTTCGGCATCGGTTCCAGTTCCCCCGTCGCGATGAACCCCAGCCGCAGGTACAGCCGCCGCGCCCGGTCGTTGTCCTCCGCGACGTGCAGCCAGACCTCGCGCGCGCCGTCGTCTTCGGCGGCCGAGCGCACCTCACCCATCAGCTTGGCGCCCAGTCCTCGGCGACGGGCTTCGGGCGCGACCCACATCGAGTAGAGGATCCAGTCGTCCTCACGTGCCCGCCCGGCGACGAGACCCACCGGACGGTCTTCGTCGAAGGCGGCGAACCAGACGTCCCCGGCCAGCTTCGCGAGCCACTCCTCGTCGGACTGCGCGCGTTCGGCCGCGGCGATCGAGCCGTAGTTCTCGGGGGTGTCGGTCAGGGCACGCAGGCGGATCTCACGGAAGACGTCGAGGTCCGCGGGGATGAGCCGTCGAACGAGCAACATCCGGGCAGAATCTCACGTCCACCGGCGGAACGGGAACGAATGTCGCCGATCGGTCAAGATCGAGGTCGGCCACTTGGCCGATCCGGCCCCGTCCGCCGCGGCCCTTCGACCGAAGTGGCGGGACCCAGCCGATCCATAACGTCATGGTCATGACGAACGCACAGGTCACCGCCCTGCAGTACGGCTTGATCGGTTTCTTCGCCCTCTGGGCGACGGTGCTGATCCCGCAGCTGATCGTCCTGCACGCGCGGCACGGCCGGGTGCGTCTTCGCCCCGTCCTGACCATGGCCGCCGTGCTGCTCTACGGCACCATGACGCTGGCGGTGACCTTCCTGCCGCTGCCCGGCCCTGGCGTCAAACGGCTGAGCCAGACCGTGCAGTTGCACCCGTTCCAGTGGGTCGCCGACATCCACACCGAACTGCTCAAGCACGGACTGCCCATGGCCGGCTGGTTCACCACCCAGACCTTCCAGCAGGCCACCATGAACGTGCTGCTGTTCGTCCCGCTCGGCTTCTTCGCGAGGACGCTCTGGAAGCGCGGCCTCATCGGCACTACGCTGATCGGCCTCGCCGCCTCGCTGCTGATCGAGATCACGCAGCTGACCGCGAACTTCGGCACCGCGCCCTACGTCTACCGGATCTTCGACGTCGACGACCTGCTCAACAACACCGGTGGCGCGATGCTCGGCTGGATCGCCGGGGCGCTGCTGCTCAGCCTCGTGCGGAAGCCCGTTCCCTCGACGGCCCAGGTCCGGCCCGAGGTACTCCTCACCGCCGAGGGCTCATTGACGCAGCCGCTGCGCGGCGAGCGGGTCGACCTCACCCAGGTCCGCTAGCCTCGCCTGCCGTCGCTGGGCCGCGCGCCGTGCGGCCCGCCGGTCTTCCACGATCACCAGCACGGTGGCCACCACGAAGATCAACGCGACCAGGCCGAGGATGAGCGAGAGCTGCAAAACGCCTCCTCGAATACGACCTTGTGTGCGAGATCACAAACAGTACGCAGTTCGTGGTGACTTGACCACCCCTTGAGACGAAAGTGGGTGTCGCAGGTCACGCGAGGTTCGCCGAGAACCACGTCCGGTCGTCGGTACACCAGCGTTCGAAATCAGGCCGGCCCTGGTCAGGGCGGCGTTCAGCGCCTCCGCCGGCGTGCCGGAAACTGGTCCGGTGAGGACGAAACCGACCAAGGAAGAGCTGGCCGCCGCCTACGGCAGAACCATCGACGACGTCATCGCGCCGGATCTGGACGTGCTGTTCTGCGGGATCAACCCCGGTCTTTACTCCGGCGCCCTCGGCCTGCACTTCGCCCGGCCGGGAAACCGGTTCTGGCCCGCGCTGTACCGCGGCGGGTTCACCCCGCGCCTGCTCGCCCCCAGTGAGCAGGACGAGCTGCTCGGTCTCGGCCTCGGCATCACCAACGTCGTCGCGCGGACGACGGCGCGGGCCGACGAGCTGACGCCGGACGAATTCCGCGAAGGCGGACGCCTCCTCACGGCGAGGGTCGCCGAATTCCGGCCACGCTGGCTCGCCGTGGTCGGGATCACGGCCTTCCGGGTCGCGTTCGGCCTGCCGAAGGCGAAGGTCGGCCCGCAGGACGGCGAGATCGGCGGGGCACGGGTCTGGGTGCTGCCCAATCCGAGCGGGCTGAACGCGCATTGGACGCCCGCGGCGCTCGGGGACGAGTTCGGGCGCCTTCGCGCCGAAGTCCACTCTGAGTAGCTAACGCTTCAACATCTCCCGTCGGCGCGCTCATTCGAGCAAGAGATCCACAACCGCCAGATACGCAGAGTTTGCTGCGACGACGCGATACATCTATGAGGGGGATACCGCGTCACGTCCGCCGACCTACCGACTCGTAATAGTTACGAGGTGTCATCTCTGTCCGGTCCCGCAGGGGGGACCGGTTGACGAAGGTGACCACGCCGGGGGGCCGTGGTCACCGAATGGACTTCACGTCCTCTCGTCCGGAGATGACGGGCAGGAAAACGGAGGGGTCCGTGATGCGAGGCATCGAGCCGAACCGAACGCAGGCCGGAAGGCCTGGCGGACTGTCGCCAGGCAGCAGAGGCCTCGGCGTGGCCGCCGTCGATCCGATCCCGATCTTCTGCGAGGGACTGAGCTCACTGATCCACCGCACTCCGGGCCTGCAGTGGCTCGGGCACGCGACGAGTCATCACGCCGCGCTCCAGCTGTGCGAACAGCTCAAACCGGACGTCATCGTGCTGGATTCGGCACTCGACCCGAACTGCCACCTGTCCCGGCTGCTCAGCAGCGGCGATCCGGCACTGGTGATCATCACGATGATCAGGGACACCAACCGCACCCAGCAGTACCTCGCCGCGGCCATCGCGGCGGGCGTGCACGCGATCGTGCCGCGGGCGACCGACGGACGGCACCTGACCGAGGCGATCCGGCGCGCGCACAGTGATCGCCGCTACATCGATCCGACGCTGGCGGCGCTGACCGCGCGGCCGAAACGCCAGCCCGTGCTCCCGAAGCCGGGCGACGCCCCCAAACCGGCGACCGCGCGCGGTCTGATGCCGCTGTCCCGCCGCGAGTACCAGGTCCTGCAGCTGGTGGCCGAGGGACTGGAGAACTCCGGGATCGCGAAGATCCTGTTCCTGTCCGTGGAAACCGTGCGGACCCACGTCAAGAGCATCCTGCGCAAACTTTCGGCCCGTGACCGGACGCACGCGGTGACGATCGCGTTCCGGTCCGGCATCCTGGTCACGAGCCCCGACGACGCGCACAGCCCGGCCGAGACGCCCGCGGCCACCTCGATCGCGCCGTCACCCCGCTGAGATCCCCCGTACGAGACCCCCCGTATTGCTGATTTACACATCACAACAGTGGCCATTCACTTGCCGTCGGTTACCCACAGGTAATATCCTGATGTTACCGGCGAGTAGGGACGTGTGCCCGGCCGGGGAGCCGAACACATTGGAGTGACGAAATGGGCCACTACAAGAGCAACGTCCGAGACCTGGAGTTCAACCTCTTCGAGGTCCTCGGCGTGCAGGACCGCCTCGGCAAGGGCGTCCTCGCGGAATCCGACGAGGAGACCGCCCGCGGCGTGCTGACCGAGCTGAACAAGCTCGCTTCCGGTCCCCTCGCCGACTCGTACGCCGACGCGGACCGCAACCCGCCGGTGTACGACCCGAAGACCTTCTCGGTGAAGATCCCCGAGTCGTTCAAGAAGAGCTACCAGGCGCTGATGGACGGCGAATGGTGGCGACTGGGCCTCCCGAACGAGCTGGGCGGCTTCGGCCTCCCCCCGACCGTGCAGTGGGCCGCGGCCGAGCTGATCCTCGGCGCCAACGCACCGCTGTTCATGTACATGGCGGGCCCGAACTTCGCCGGCATCGTCGACAAGAACGGCACCGACGAGCAGAAGCGCTGGGCGCAGATCATGATCGACCGCGGCTGGGGCGCCACGATGGTGCTCACCGAGCCCGACGCCGGTTCCGACGTCGGCGCCGGCCGCGCCAAGGCCGTCAAGCAGGAGGACGGCTCCTGGCACATCGACGGTGTGAAGCGGTTCATCACCTCGGCCGAGAACGACATGGTCGAGAACATCATGCACCTGGTGCTGGCCCGCCCCGAGGGCCCCGGCATCGAGACCAAGCCCGGCACCAAGGGCCTTTCGCTGTTCCTCGTGCCGAAGTTCCACTTCGACGGCGAGACCGGTGAGCTGGGCGAGCGCAACGGCGCCTTCGTAACCAACGTTGAGCACAAGATGGGTATCAAGGCCTCCACCACCTGCGAGCTGACCTTCGGCCAGCACGGCACCCCCGCCAAGGGCTGGCTGCTCGGCGAGGTGCACGACGGCATCGCGCAGATGTTCCAGGTCATCGAGTACGCCCGCATGATGGTCGGCACGAAGGCGATCGCGACGCTGTCGACCGGCTACCTCAACGCGCTCGAGTACGCCAAGGAGCGTGTCCAGGGCGCCGACCTGCCGAACATGCTGAACAAGGCGGCGCCGCGCGTCACGATCACCCACCACCCGGACGTCCGCCGCTCGCTGATGCTGCAGAAGGCGTACGCCGAGGGCCTGCGCGCGGTGTACCTCTACACGGCCACCTTCCAGGACCAGGTGTGGACCGGCGAGGGCGACGAGGCTTCGCGGAAGGTCGCGCACGGCGTCAACGACCTCCTGCTGCCGATCGTCAAGGGGGTCGGCTCCGAGCGCGCGACCGAGCAGCTCGTGCAGTCGCTCCAGACCCTCGGCGGGTCGGGCTTCCTGCAGGACTACCCGATCGAGCAGTACATCCGTGACGCGAAGATCGACTCGCTGTACGAAGGCACCACGGCCATCCAGTCGCTGGACTTCTTCTTCCGCAAGATCGTCCGCGACAAGGGCGCTTCGCTGGCCTACGTCGCCGGGGAGATCACGAAGACCATCGAGTCCGAGATCGGCAACGGGCGGCTCAAGAACGAGCGAGTCCTGCTCAAGCAAGCGCTCGAGGACACCCAGGGCATGCTCGGCTCGCTGATCGGCTACCTGACCTCGTCGCAGGAAGACCCGCAGAACATCAACAAGGTCGGCCAGCACACGGTCCGCCTGCTGATGTCGGTCGGCGACCTGCTCATCGGCTGGCAGCTCATCAAGCACGCCGAGGTCGCCATCGGCAAGCTCGACGCGGGCGCGTCGGCGAAGGACACCCCGTTCTACGAGGGCAAGCTCGCCGTGGCGTCGTTCTTCGCGAAGAACGTGCTGCCGGAGCTGACGTCGCGCCGCGCGATCGTCGAGGCCGCGGACAACAGCCTCATGGAAATCCCCGAAGCCGCGTTCTAAACGGTTTCGTGACGAAAAGCCCTCTCCCTCACGGAGAGGGCTTTTCTGGTTTCGAGGGCGTTTTCCGGGGGCATCTCCGTGCTGAGTCCGCCCGCGGGGCGGAGACCTCGGCAAAGGAGTCTCAATGACAGTCACCGGCATCATCACGGCGATCGTGGTCGGTTTGATCCTCGGGGTGCTCGGCAGGTTCTTCGCACCCGGCAAGCAGTCCATCCCGATCTGGCTGACCATCGTCGTCGGCATCATCGCCGCCTTCGTCGGCACGGCGATCGCCCGTGGGCTCGGCTACGCGGACACGAAGGGCTTCGACTGGCTCGAACTCATCACCCAGATCGTCCTCGCCGGTATCGGGGTCACCCTCGCCGCGAACCTCTACGGACGCCGGGGTGTCACCCGGTAAGGGGTCTTGAGGCGCGATGAGCCGGTTTCGGTGTCACCGTGGGTCCAACTCGATTCTCCAGCGAAGGAGGAACCATGTTGGGTGGCCTTTGGGGCATCATCACCACGATCGTGGTCGGGCTGATCCTCGGCGTCATCGGCCGGATGCTGGCGTCCGGCGATCAGAAGATCCCGATGTGGCTGACGATCGTGGTCGGCATCATCGCCGCCTTCATCGGCAACTGGCTGGCCGGGGTGTTCGGTGTCCGTGACACCGCGGGCATCGACTGGATCCGGCACGCCTTCCAGGTCGGCGCGGCCGTCGTCGGCGTCATCGCCGCGGCCGCGATTTACGCGAAGGTCAAGGGCGGCGGGCACCGGGCCGCGACCTGAGCCCGCTGGTACATCGCCTACGGTCGGCCCCTGTGCCCACTCGACTCGATCTCAGTGGCCAGGGGCTGGCCTCCCTGCCCGACCCGCTTCCGGCATCGCTCGAATACCTGGACCTGTACGACAACCGGCTGACGTCCGTTCCCGACGAGCTGTGGTCGCTTTCCGGGCTCCGCGTGCTGAATCTGGCCGCCAACCGGCTGACCGCCGTGTCACCCTCGATCGGCGCCCTGCGGAATCTGCACACGCTGGATCTGGGGCACAACGAGCTTTCCGTTCTGCCGGACGAACTCGGTGAACTTTCCGGGCTGACGGAATACCTCTACGTCAGCGACAACCGGCTGACCGAGTTCCCAGCCGCGTTGTGCTCGCTCGGCGGGCTGAAATACCTGGGGTGTACGGACAATCGCATCTCGACCCTCCCCGAAGACCTGTCCGGGCTGGTCTCCCTGCGCGAATTTCGCTTGTACGGCAACGGGTTGATCGAGCTGCCGGAATCTCTGGGGGCGCTTTCCTCGTTGCGAGAGCTGCATCTGCGGAAGAACCGGCTGACCTCCTTGCCGCACTCTCTCGGGCAGCTGAGCGAGCTGCGGCAGCTGGACCTGCGCGAGAACCGGCTCACTTCACTGCCAGGGTCCATCGCTCAGCTGTCCAAATTGGACAAACTGGATCTGCGGTGGAACAAGGACTTCCGGGAGCCGCCTTGGCTCGCGGACTTCGAGGCGCGCGGCTGCATGGTGCTGCGGTGAAGCTCAGGCGCAGATGATCGCGGTCCGCGGCGAGTAGGTCGCGTTGCGGGTCTCCCGGCGGACCTCCGTCCCGGTGACGACGTCGACGAGCACGCGGGTGTCCGAGGTGCTGAACCCGGCCGCACCGGGATCCGGCACGCAGCCGGGTCCGGAGCCGACCTGTACCGGCTGGGGGACATAGGAGTGCCGCTCGCCGCCGACGCTCTGCACCGAAAATCTTTTGGTGCCCCAGATTCGCACGGTCACCGAGCCGTTGGCGGGGATCACCTGGATCGCGATACCGGTCGGGGCGTCGTTGACGATCTGCATCTCGACCGGCGAACCGGCGTTGTCGATCGCCTTCACGTCGCGCGCGACCGGATAGCGGTCCAGGTAGTGGTCGTGCTCCAGATGTCCGCCGTCGGCCAGCCCCGCCAGGTACGCGGCGTTGTAGAGCGTCGTCGCGAGCTGCGAGACGCCGCCGCCGACCACGACCGGTCCGGTGCCGTCCTCGTTCACCGGGGCGGGGACGTAGCCCGCTTCCGCCGTCCTCGGCCCGGACCGCGCGCCGAGGCTGAACGTCTCGTTCGGCTTCACGATGGCGCCGGAGACCCTGGCGGCCAGCGCCTGCACGTTCGTCATGGCCGGTCCGCTCAGGCCCGACGTGGTGAACTCGCCGATGACCTCGTTGACGCCGAGGACCTTCGCCGCGTCGGTGCTGACGGCCGGGCTGCTGGCGTCGTAGACCGCCTTCAGCTCCCTGTCCTCGCTCTTGGCGAGCACCGAGGTCAACGCGGAGAACGTGAGCTCCCAGTTGACCTTCTTCGCGTCCTTCGACGGCTGGACCGCCGGCCTGTCGCCGACGAAGACGATCTGCGCGTCGGCCCCGTCGGTCTCGGTCTCCTTGAGCTGCGGCTGCGCCGCGGCGCGCAGTTTGCTCTGGTCGATGCGGACTTCGAGGTTGCCGTCGTCGCGCGCGGCGAACTGGAAGGATCCCGCGATCGCGTCCGGTTTCAGCGTCGCGTCCTTGCCTTCGCCGCGGATGACGAGCGGCTTCGCGACCGCCGGAACGACGGTCTTGACGAGCGCCGCGTGCACGCCGGGCGAAGTCGCCTTCACGGGCGCGACTTTTACCTTCAGCTCGACACCGTTGTCGCTCAGCCAGTGATCGGTGACCGCGGTGACCGACTCCTTGACGTCGGCGAGCGTCTGGCCGGCCCGCGGTTCGACCGCGGCCGCGACCACGCCGCCGTCACTGCCCGCGATGGGCTGGAAGGTGATGTTCCCTTCGACCGGCGGGCGGTTCAGCTTCGCGGCGGCGAGGTCAGAGACGGCCTTCTCGAGCTTCGGCGCGTCGGTCCACGTGACGACGCCGACCTCACGGCTGGTGAAGAACGACATCAACCGCGTATACGGGCTCAGGGGCTGATGACCGGCACGCCCCAGCGTCTGCGGCCAGTCCAGGCCGAGACCGGACGACGTCGGGTACAGCACCGTCCGAACGTCTCCCGCCCGTACCCGCACCGGCTCGATCAGCCGCGGCTCCAGCTCACGGCGAAGCTTCGACTCGGCCTCCTTGTGTGTGAGGCCGCCGACGTCGATCCCCGCGACCGTGACGCCGCGCGGGACGTCTCCGGCGCTGACGATCAGATCGACCGCGTACGCGAGCACGAACAGGCCCATGAGCACCCCGGTGGCCATGAGGACCTTGCCGAGCCCCTTGCGGAACTTCGACGCGGGCGTGGGGGGCGGATGCACCACCCTGTCGCCCTCGAAGAGTTCGTCTACCAGGCCCTCGTCGGTCTCGGGGGCCGGGAGGAGGTCGTCGGTGAACAGGTCGGTGCCCGGCTCGTCGTGGTCATCGCGTACCAACTCTCACCACCCATGCCTTACCCGCCGCCCCCGGCCGGGCCGAGCTACAAGTACAACCCCGTACCGTGTTCGGTCCGTTCGGTCGCGACGGCGTGGATGTCGCGCTCCCGCATCACCAGGTGCCCCTCGCCCTGGATCTCGACCTCGTGCTGGTCGTCCGGGTTGAACAGCACACGATCGCCGGTCTTGACGTTCCGCACACTGTTGCCCACGCCCAGTACATCACCCCAGGCGAGCCGCCGCGCGACCTGCGCGGTGGCAGGGATGACGATGCCGCCGGAACTTCGGCGCTCCCCGTCCTCGGGGGACAGCTTCACGAGCACCCTGTCCTGCAGCATCTGAATCTCGAGTTTCGGCCGATCTGACACGAGTACGACTCTACTTACCCGGATCCCCCGCCATGACCAGGCTCAGCACGCTTTCTCCGCCGTTTTCGAATCGCACCGGCACTCCCCAGTCCTGCCGGGTGATACGGCACGCGGGGTGCTCGCCACCGTCGTCACAGCTCGCGGCCTGCGCGACGACCTGCAGCACACCTCCGGTGACGCCCTCGGCGAAGCGGAGCTTGCGGAACAGGTCCGTGCCCACCCCGGCGCCGTCGACGAGCAGCTCCGGCGGTGACGCGCTGATCTCCAGCCGCGTCGACGGGCCGAACCGGTCGTCGAGTTTCTCGCCGGGCGGCGGCGTGAAGACGACGGAGAACTCCAGTTCGCCTGGCGCCAGCACGGTCGGCGGACGGCGGACCGCGTGCGCGTCCCCGGCCACGGCCTGCTCGCCGAGCGGCACGGGTCCGATCCGGCTTCCCGCCGACTCGACGACCAGCAGTTCGCCGTCGTGCATCAGCAGACCGGACGGCTCCGCGAGACCGGTCGCGAGCGTGGTCACCTGGCGAGTGAGCGGGTCGTAGCGGCGGATGGCGCCGTTGTAGGTGTCGGCGATCGCGACGGTGTCGCCCGGCAGCACGACGAGGCCGAGCGGATGCTGCAGGAGCGCCTTGTCGGCGGGCCCGTCGACGTGACCGAAGGAGAACAGATCGACCCCGACCGCGGTGTGCACGGTGAACGTCTCGCCCTCGGGCTGGATCCAGCGCAGCGCCGATGTCTCGGCGTCCGCGAGCCACAGCTTCTGTCCGTCAGGCGTCAGACCGGACGTCTGCGCGAAGAACGCTTCGTGGACGTCGCCGTCACGCAGGCCCTCGACGGTCGTACCGGCGAAGCGGCGGATGGTGCCCGAGACCGGCTCGAACACGCTCAGCGTGTGGTTGCCCGCCATGGCGACCACGACCCCGCCCGCGGGACCCCACCAGGCGACGTCCCAGGGGCTGGTGAGGTCGATGTCGAGCGCCTTGCCGGTGTCGACGCCGTCGCGCCACTGGCGGCCGGTGCCGGCGACCGTCGAGACCTCGCCGGTGATCAGGTCGATGCCGCGCAGCCGGTGACCGGCCGTGTCGGCGACGACGGCGTGGTAACCCGCGCGCTCGGCGACCTCGTACGGCAAGAGGGTGATCCCGGACGGCTCGGTAAAGCTCGCCAGGTCGAACGGTCCGTCCTGCGCACCGCGCTCTCCGCTGCCGAAGCGGCGGATGATCGTCTCGCCGTCGGACGCGAACTCGACGATGGAGTGGTTGCCGGTGTCGGCGACCAGGATGCGGCCTTCGGCGGTGGTGACGGCCTTGCTCGGGAAGCGCAACTCGGTGCGCTGTTCCTCGGCCGGGACGTACGGGCTGCCGCCGCGGCGCAGCGTGCCCTTGGCGTCGTGGGTCACGACGAGGTCTGCGATCACCCGGCGCAGCGACTCGGCGTGCCCTTCACCGGCGGCGACGTGGACGACGTAACCCTCGGGGTCGACGACGACGAGCGTCGGCCACGCCTTGACGGCGTACTGCGACCAGGTGGTCATCTTCGGGTCGTTGAGGACCGGGTGGTGGACCTCGTAGCGCCGCACCGCGGCCTCGATCGCGGCCGCTTCGCCCTCGTGCAGGAACTTGGGCGAATGAACGCCGATGGTCACCAGGACGTCGGCGAACTCGGCCTCCAGCGGGCGCAGCTCGTCCAGCACGTGCAGGCAGTTGATGCAGCCGCTGGTCCAGAAGTCCAGCAGGACGACGCGGCCGCGCAGCCCGGCGAGCTTGATCCGCTCGCCGCCGGTGTTGAGCCACCCGTCACCGGCGAGCTCGGGCGCGCGCACGCGGGACTGCGTTCGTGGAGAAGTCACGACATGAGTGAACTACACCCGTCGCCGCTCTGTTCCGAGGTCCAGGCGTTGGGAGGGCGAGCTCACCCCGGGGGAGGAGCCTCATGTGGGTGATGAGGGAGCGGTGTTAAAAGGGAAGGCGTCCACGCGTCGGGCAATTTAGGCTCGAACACATGTCCACTGTTGAGCACGCCTTCACCATCGAGGAGGCACACGACCTCCAGGCGAGCTTGGCCGAACCCGTGCGTCCCGGGTTGAGCGAGGCCGAGCTCGACGACGTCGAAGCACGCTACGGCTTCCGGTTCGCCGCCGACCACCGGACGTTCCTGTCCGCCGGGGTGCCGATCGGCGACCGCTGGCCGGATTGGCGCTGCGGCAACCCCGACCAGCTGCGGAAACGACTGGACTGGCCGGTGGACGGGGTGCTCTACGACGTCGAACACAACGGCTTCTGGCTGCCGGACTGGGGCATGCGCCCGATCGACCTCGCCGACGCGCTTTCGCGGGCCCGCTCGCATCTGGCGCTCGCCCCTCAGCTGGTGCCCGTGTGCGGGCATCGGTATCTGCCCGGGATCGCCGGGAGTACCGGGTATCCGGTGCTGTCGGTGTATCAGACCGACATCGTCTATTACGGCTACGACCTGCGGGGTTACCTGCAGCACGACTTCCACGGCCAGCCACTGGGGCCACCGCCGGCGGGCGGTCCGCGACACGTCGAGTTCTGGTCGCGGTTCGTTGAATGAGCGGACCGTTCATGCCTTGAGTTCATACTTGGGGGCCACTACATGTGGTCGCTTCGCGCGTGAGCTGTCACCATATGTGCCCCAGGCGATAGCAAAGGTCCCTTGCTCTTTTTCGCCAATCCGGGGCCGCCGTGGTAAAGGGTCAGGATTCGGCGGCGGTCTTCAGCCGGGCCAGTGTCGCCGCGATGTTCGCCCGGTTGGCGTCGTCCCGCTTCCAGACTCCGGTGAAAAGCGACGTCGGCCCGCGGAGCCAGCCCGGCCGCCGGTCCCACGTGCTCTCGACGGCCACGCAACCGTCACCCGACGCCTCGATGTCGTACTGCCAGCGCGCGACGGGAAGACCGGCGAAGGTGGTCACCTCGAAAGCGAACCGCTTGCCCTCGTCGGCGTCCGTGATCGTCGAGAGAGTGCTCCAGCGACGGAGCCCCCGGCGGTTGCTGCCGCGGAACTTGGCACCGACGGTTGCCCCCGCCGGGCCGACCCAGCGGTGTCCCTCGTATTCCTCGGCCATGCCCGCGAGCGCACCCGGGTCACTGACCAGGGAATACACCTTCTCGGGCGGGGCGGCGATCGCGATCTTGCCGGTGGCACTGGGCTCCGTCATGACATACCTCCGTACTGAGGGTATGTGAAATACCCTCAGTTGTCGCGGCGGAGCATGCGGCTTATGCCGGCCGCGACCGTCGTCGCCAGCACCCAGCCCGACGCGGTGAACCCGGCCGCGACCCAGTTGTCCATGCCGTGCATGTACCAGCGCGACTTGTTGCCGAAGTCAACGATCGGGACCAGCAGGTCGATCGTGTACAGCACCGGGTTCCACTGCAGCCCGGTGTCGTCCTGGTTGACCAGGCACCGCGGCCCGCTCACCGTGAGATTGGGGTTGGTGACGCAGTCGTCGGTCCCGAGCCCGAACCACAGGCTGCCCAGCACGAGCAGCGTCAGCAGCCAGCCGAGCGCACGCACCGGACGGAACCCGTAACCGACCATCGACCGCTGCAACCAGCTCCACACGTGCACGCCGGGTCCGAAGAACTTGAAGCCCTTCGCGAGCGCTTCGTACCGGAACTGCTGTTTCTTCAGCAGCACCGTGGAGGCGTGCTCTTCATTACCGGACGCGCGCAGTGTCGCGGCCAGCTGGTCGTAGGGTCCCGGGCGGTAACCGTCCATCGCCTTGCGCAGCAACACGATCCGATGATCGATCGCCCGGTCGTCGTCGAGCGCGATGTCCTCCTGCAGCGCGTCGTACCGGAAGTCCTCCAGCTCGATTCCCGTCGCCGACGCCCAGAACGCCTCGTTGTCGCCCAGTGTCCCGCAATGCGCACGCCGCAACACGATCCTGCCGTCCGGCGGAGCACCGGGCGTGAGCAGGAATTCGTCGGCCGAGACATCACTGCCATCGAGCGCGATTCCGTGCTGCGGCAGGGAACCGAGCCGTGCGCCACGGAAGTCGACGCGCCGCGCGACCTGCGCGCCGTCGAGGTTGACCCCGCCCTGCGCGACGAACGGACGTTCCTTGTTCTCGGTGAGGATCAGGTCACGGCCGATCCGCGCGGTACGGACGTCCAGCGAGTAGCTGGTGCGCGTGCGCGCACCGGGTTCGGTCAGGCTCGTGCCGAAGAGGTTCACACTGCCGCCGACCTCGGCGCCCTGCAGCCGCAACGTGCCCTGGACGGTCGCGTCGGTGAGTTGGAAGTTGCCGGCGATCTTCGCGCGCCGCGCGGAAAAGACGTCGCGGCGCGGATGCAGGAACATCGAGTTCCACGCCAGCACGTTGCCGCCGACGGTGATGTCGGCCATGCGCAACTGCCCGGACGGCACACGCAGACTCGTCGCCTCGAGATCGCCGCCGATGGTGGTCCCGTCGAGGTGGATCGCGCGGTCGTAGTAAGGGATGCTCTGCCCGCGGACGACCTGGACCTCGGCGCCCGCCAACCGCAGCGAGCCGCCGATCCGGGCGTTGACCATCCGCAGCGTCCCGGTCGCCTGCATGCCGTCGCTCAACTCGAGGTTTCCGTTGACCGTCGAGCGATCCGCGACCAGCGCCGGCCTCGGGTCGATGTACGGATCGTTCGACTTCCACGCGTCGACGACGATCGGCCCGCCCTGGTTCACCGAAAGCTTGGCCTCGCGGAAGATGATGTCACTGTCCACAGTGGCGCTCGGGAGGAACATGATCCCACTGGCGGAGAAGCGTTTGCGCTGCGCGGCAGGCCCGTAGTTGTCCACCTCGCACAACAGGCTGCCGCCGATGTGGATCCCGTTTCCGTTGAGCGCGAAGCCGTCCCGGTTGTTCAGCGTCGCGCCGGAGAAGTTGACGTTACCGCCGGCCCGCATCCCCGGGATGCGGACTTCTCCGTTGGCCACCAACCGATACGCCAGCAGCGCGCCGACGATGTTGACCCGGTCGGCCTGGATCGCCTTGCCACGCGGATGGGTGATCACCGTGCGGGTCAGCACGACCGAACCCTCGATGACCGCGTCGGTGAGGTTGACCGCCGCGTTCGGCATCCCGCGCTCACGATCGTCGCCACGCTGGACCGTGGTCTCTTCGATCTCGTGCTCGGCGTCGACGTGCACGACACTGCGGATGAGGCGGACATCGTTGCGGGTGCGAAGGTTGCGTGCCTTGAGCCCGGGCAGCCAGCACTTGCGGAACACGAGCCCGAGCAGATGCGCCTCGCGGACGTCCGGCGGATGCTCGAAACGGCACCGTTCGAACCGGAACAGATACTTGATGTCGGCCGCTCGCAGATCGAGCGTCCCGGTGATGTAAGCGTCCTCGACCTGCACGATCGGCGCGTTGGTCGCCTGGCGCCGCCACCGGAGCAACCCCGTCGTCCCCGGCTTCATCAGCTCGGACGCCGGAACCTCGTACCGCTTGTCGGGGTCCGGGTCGAACGGGTCGAGCGGCGGCAGTGACGCGTCGCCGTTCTGGTCGCTTTCCCCCGGATCGCGCGGCCCGTTGTTGCGCCGAAAACCCGGCATCGTCTCGCTTCCCTCCCCCATCGTTCCTCGGCCACCAGCGAAGCCGATCATGCACGGGATTCGCAAGTTTCCAGGACAGTAGACCGGAACCTGCCATGGGACTACGACGGCAGAACGGCCGCCTCGGGCTCCGGACCAGGCAGTTCGCTTCCTGGGCGGTGATCTCGGCCGGATTCGCCGCCAGGACGGTGATTCGTCGCTGTGGTCACTCACCGGAGTCAGTTCTGGACTATGGGTAGATCACGCCCTTCGTGGCCCGTGCGGGGAGGCACGACATGAAGCGTTTCTTGCTCTTGGCAGCGGCAGTATCGCTCTTGGCCGGTGGCTGCGGCACCGAGGTGACCGGCACCGCGACGACGAGCGCACCGCCTTCGGCACGGCTGCCGTCCGATGGAGCCCCGGCGGTGTCGAACCCGATCAGCGCGACGGCGGCGTTCGAGGCGGATCCGTGCAGTGCCATCCCCACGGCCGAGATCGAGGCGATCGGCGGCAAGGTCAAGAACTCCCGCCTTGACGATTTGACCATGGGAAAAGCCTGCGCGTGGGTGTTCCAAGAGACGCCAAGCACCATGAGCGGAGGCCTTGTTGCCGGCAATAAAGATGGATTGAGCTCGCTATACGCGCAGAACGCCCGCGGCGGCCTTACCACCTTCAAGCCGGTGGCCCCGATCAACGGGTATCCCGCGGTGCTCTACGCCAATGGCGGCGAAGGCGGGGGGCCGGCACGTTGGCTGTCGGCATCCGCGACGATCTCGTTTACACCTTTATCCCACTCCTGTCCATGAGACACCCTTCGTATTCCGACCCATGCGGGATGGTGACCAAGGTCGCCGCAGCGGCGATCAAGAATCTCAAGAAGCCCTGACCAGCCAAAACGGTGCGGCACCCGACAAATGAAAACAGGAAGGCCCACTGAAATGCGACGGCTCATCATCGCCGCGACAATCACCTGCACAACTTTGCTACTCGCGACGGCTTGCAAGGGTGACACGACCTCGGGGAGTCTCACCCCTGCACCGGCCTCGTCCATGGGCCTACCGCGAGCCGGCGCCCCGGCCGTACAAAGTCCGCTGAAGACCGACCTGTTGGCCACGGATCCCTGCGGCGCTGCTACCAAGACCGAAGTCGAAGCCGTGGGAGGAACGCTCAAGAACGCAGCGGCCGAAGATATCGCGAGCGGGCGAGGTTGTGCCTGGATCTTCGCGAACTCCGCGGGGAACGTCAGCGGCGCATTGAACGTCAATCAGCCCGACGGCCTCAGTCACCTCTATGCCCTCAAAGCACAAGGTAGCGGTGTCACGACGTTCAAACCCCTACCGAACATCGCCGGATACCCGGCAGTCGAGTACGCGAATGGCGG
This sequence comes from Amycolatopsis decaplanina DSM 44594, assembly GCF_000342005.1. Lineage (GTDB taxonomy): Bacteria > Actinomycetota > Actinomycetes > Mycobacteriales > Pseudonocardiaceae > Amycolatopsis > Amycolatopsis decaplanina. The sequence goes on along the minus strand of NZ_AOHO01000063.1, from coordinate 216,964 downwards.
CGAAGGTCAGGGCGCCTGCCAGCTCGCGGTGGGCCTCCGTGACGACGTGACATACGTCCTGGTCACACAACTACGGCGCGGTAGCGCCTACCTGGAGGACCCGTGCGGCTTGAGCGTGAAGATCGCAGAGTTCGCTATCCAGCATTTGAAGGCGGTCCAATGACCTACAGCGGCTGGGGAAGGCAGACTGATGCTGCACGTTAGGAAGCTCGTGTCCATAACCGCAGTGGGTACGCTGCTGCTTCTCAGCGGATGCAGCGCTCCGAAGACGGGCAATGCGACCTCAGCCGCCCGACAGCACCTACCTCTGCCCGACTCTCGGCCAACGGCGCCCCTTCCGTGACGAACCCGATTCTGAATGCCGCCCAGGCCGAATCAGACCCTGCAGCACGGTGGCCACCACGCAGATCGAGGAAATAGGTGGGAAGGTCGAAAAACAGAGATCGACGCGAAGCACGTGCAGGGCGGGCTGTCCACTTTCAAGCCGATCGAATCGATCGAAGATATCCGGGTTGTCATCTATGACAATGGCGGAGAAGGCGAGGGGTGATGCGTGCTCGCCGTGGGCGTTCGCGATGATCTCACCTATACTGTCACACCGCTCCTGATCACTGGTAATCCCATGCTGTCAGATTCCTGCGGTTGGCCACCAAAGTCGCTTCCGCAGCAATCAAGAAGCTCAAAGGAGCTTAGGTGATGACCGGCAGCGGTTGGGAGATGCTCACCCAGCTCACCGGCGGAAACTAAGGCCGCCGACTCTGGAGCAGCAGGCCTCGCGCCGCTCACCGCGCGTATCAGCGACAGGACCATGCCGCCTGGACGCCATTCGCAACGTTGGAAAGGCAGTTTGCATGGGATCACGTTCGGCTCTTTTCGTTTTGGCGACAGCTGCGTTGCTTGTCAGCGCGTGCAGCGATTCCAACAAAGGCAACCCGACGGCACCGGCCCCTTCGTCCCCCGTCGGGCAGCCGACTTCGCTACCGCGTGCCGGCGCGCCGAACATCGACAAGCCTCTGGACACCGCTGCTGCCGAAGCCGATCCCTGCGGCGTTGTGAAAAGTGATCAGATCCAATCGTTCGGTGGCGGCGCTGTGGACCGATCCCGGGTGGATGATCTGTCCTCCGGCAAGGTCTGCACTTGGGTGTTCACCGATGGGCTGGGCACGATCAGCGCGGGAATGAACATCGGAGAACGTGACGGCCTGAGTCATCTGTACGCGTTGAACGCGCAGGGGAGGGGCCTCACGACGTTCAAACCGTCGGAGGCGATCGACGGCTACCCCTCGGTGGTTTTCGCGAACGGCGGCGAACGCAGTTACGTCTGCAACCTCGCTGTCGGAGTCCGTAACGACCTCACGTACACGATCGTCGCGACACCTGGGACCAGCAACCCGAACCGATCCGACCCATGCGGAATGGCCACCAAGCTCGGCACGCTCGCAATTCAGCAGCTCAAGGCGGCGCAATGATCCGCTCATCGTGACCTCCAAGGTCGCGAGCGACAACATGGACCGCGCCCGCCAGTCGATGTACGACCAGAACGCCTCCTTACTGCTGGTAGCAGAGCCGAGGACAGCTGTCCTGACCAGACAAATGCCCTCTTTCAGGCCCGGCCACGCTGATCGTCCCACCTTTCGATGGTGATCTTTCGCAGAAGAGCTGATCAGCGATCTACCTGCTGCTATCGTCACCGGTTGGAGTCAGCGATGAACTACGGGTAGGTCGCACCCTTCGCGGCCCGTGCGGGGAGGCACGACATGACACGATCGGGAAGCGGCCCTCAAGGGGTCTACGGCCAGCTGAACACGACGTCGCCGCAGTCACCGCCGCCGGGGTCGGGGCTGATCCAGGGCGCCACCGCAGCGCCGCCGCAGCCGGGCCCGCCGCCGAACTACGTCACGCTGGGCAGCGGCCAGGCGAAGGCCGACTTCGCGGCCGCGTCGGCGAACGGTGGCTGGGAGTTCGACCCGGCGGCCATGGATCAGGTGATCAAGTCGCTCGAAGACTGCATCAAGAACGACTTCCGACGTGCTCAGAACGAAGCCGTGTGGCTGGACCAGATAAAACCGCCAGGCGATGAGGTCGGTAGCCAGGGCTACGTAGCGACAGCGAACAAGTCCGGCGCCGAATACAAGAACTTTCTCCAGGGCGCCGAGCAGTACACCCGTTCCTATGTCGACACTTTGATCCAAATCCGGACTGCCTACCAAGAGCAAGACCAAGCTGCGATCGACGCGCTCCGTCAGATTGGAAAGATCGACTGATGCGACCCAAGGCCACGCTCCTGACCATCGCGGCATTGAGCTCGATGGCGCTTCTCGGTGGCTGCAGTGACCAGAAGGCCAGCACTCCTACTCCGACGAGCGTGCCCACTTCGACGGGACTTCCCTCGAACGGAGCGCCCGCTGTAGCGAACCCGATCACTAACACCGCACAGTTCGAATCCGACCCGTGCACAGTCATCCCCAGTGCGGAGGTCGAGTCCGTCGGAGGCAAGGTCGAGCGCTCCGAACAAGAAGAGTTGACCATGGGTAAAGCCTGCGCATGGATCTTCGCAAAAGGAGCGAACACTGTCAGCGCCGGCCTTGTTGCGGGCAACAAAGACGGCCTTAGTTCTCTCTACGCTCAAAACGCGGCGGGGGGCTTGACCACGTTCAAGCCAGTCGAACAAGTTGCTGGCTACCCGGCCGTTGTCTATGCGAACGGCGGAGAAGGACCAGGGACTTGCACGCTCGCCGTCGGCGTTCGGAATGACCTCGTCTACACGGTCATTCCGCGACTAGGCAGCGACCACCCTTCGCACTCCGATCCGTGCGGGATGGCGACGAAGATCGCGGCTTCGGCGATCAAGCATCTCAAGGGAGCCTAGGCGATGACTTATAGCGGTTGGGAGATCTTCACCAAGCTCAACACCTACCCTGCTACGACAGAAAGTCTCGACCGGGCTCAGGTCGCCTCACACAAGCTCCTCGTGATCCACGAGGACATCACCAAGGCGATGACCAACAGCCAGACGACATTGAGTTCCTTCTGGAAGGGCAAAGCGGCCGACAGCGGAACAGCGGGTCTCGCCCCGCTCATCGCGACCTCCAAGATCGCGGGCGAGAACATGGATCGCGCCCGCCAGTCGATGTACGACCAGAACGCCTCTTTCCACTACACACGCGGCAACGTCCGCCCGGTCGAGAAGGAGCGCGCGGGGGACAGCGGGCCTGAAGACGTCTTGTCCATCGGCGCGAGTGACGACGAGATCGCGGCGGCGAAGTTCGACGCGGACACCAAGCACAACGTCGAGATCTACGAGCCGTACTATCAAAGCACTCAGCCGCGGCAGCAGTCGCTCGCGCCGGTCTATCCGGCCGCGCACGATCCGAACGTTTCGTCGGGGCCGATCACTCCCGATCCGATCGATCCTGGTCAGACCAAGGTCAGCGGGTTCACCGGCGGGCATTCGGGTGGCGACTCGGGCAGGCATGGTGGGCCCGGTGGGTACACCGGCGGGCCGAGTTCGTACAGCGCGCCTCCGGGGGCCGAGGGGTATCAGGCGCCGAGGCCGCCGCAGGCTCCGCAGCCGCCGAGGATGCCGCAAATCCCGCCGCCCAATCGGCGGCCGAACGACGGGACCGATCTCTCTTCGGTGAAACCGGCGCCCCCGATGCATTCGGGTGAGTTCCGGCCGCCCGCGTTCGGCCCCGGAAGCGGCGGGCCCGGTGGCGGCAGTGGATTCGGTCCTGGGGCGGGCGGGTTCAGTGGCGGATTCGGGCCCGGCGGCGGGTTCGGGCCGGGTGGGTCGACGGGCGGGCCGGGGAGCATGGGGCCCGGTCGCGGTGTCGGCGCGGCCATGCCCGGTGAAGGTGCGATGCGCGGGCCGGCCGGTACACCGGCGGGAGGACCAGCGGCGGGACGTCCCGGCGCGCCGGGCATGGGGGGCGGCGGAATGGGCGCCGGTAAAGGCGGCAAGGGTGGCGAGGACGAGGAGCACCAGCGCAAGATCATGCTGCAGGAAGAGGACGGCGACTCCATCTTCGGCGGCTACGACGGGGACAAGCCGGTCCCGCCGGTGATCGGCGCCTGACCGTGCTGCAGAAGCCCGTCGAACTGACGCTTCAGACCTACGAAACCCTGCTGGACCGACATAATCTCGGCGACATCCACCCGACGCTCGTCCGTGGCGCGCAGTGGTATCTGCCTGAGGAACGTCGCGAGCTCACCGCCACCGCGCAGTCCGAATTGGACAGACAAGGACTGCTCAGGCGCGGCCGGATCGACGACGAATTCCTCGACACGCTTCGTTTCCTGCAGCGGCCGGCGGTGGAGTACTACTCGTGGGTGAAGTCCGAGGGACGTGAGCGGACCGTTCGCGCCGCGGGCAGTGGCCGGGAAGCGGTCAACGTCGTCTTGGTCGACAAGGTCGTCTACCTGACACCGACCCGGCCGGACACGCTGGCGCAGGAGTTCACCGGCCTGCTCCCCGAGGCTCCCCCGGCGCGCACACCGTCCTTGAACTGCTCGGAAGCCGATCTGCAAGTCCTGATGAAGGGCGAGATGCTGACCGGCACCAGCCCGAGCATTCGCGACGCCAAGAAGATCCTCCAGTGGATCCGGTCGCCGCACACCTTCTTCGGAAGGCTTTACGTCGCCATCCGTGACGGCGGCGGCAACCGGAAACGCGTCGAAAGACCACCGGGCTGGATGGACACCGAACAGGGCCGCGTCGTGTTCGGCCCGGACGCCAAGGGCTGGGTGAGCCTCATGGGCGCCGGGCCGCACGAAATCGTCGCCAAGGTCGTCCAGCTGGAGTCGCAGCTCCGAGGTCGCTAGCCCTGGTGATTCGGGTTCAGGACCCGCGAGAGGAACGTCTTCGTGCGTTCCTCCTGCGGGTCCCCGATCACCTGGTCCGGCGCGCCCTGCTCGACGACCACACCACCGTCCATGAACAGCACGATGTCGGCCACCTCGCGGGCGAACTGCATCTCGTGCGTGACGACGAGCATCGTCATGCCTTCCTGCGCGAGCTGCCGCATGACCGCGAGGACGTCGCCGACCAGTTCGGGGTCGAGGGCGGACGTCGGTTCGTCGAACAGCATGACGTCGGGGTTCATCGAAAGCGCCCTGGCGATCGCGACGCGCTGCTGCTGCCCGCCGGAAAGCTGAGTCGGCAGCGAAGACTCCTTCTCCGCCAGCCCGACCTTCGCGAGGTTTTCCCGCGCGACGAGCTCCGCCTCTTCCTTGCCGCGCTTCAACACCTTGCGCTGCGCGACGGTGAGGTTTTCGAGCACGCTCAGGTGCGAGAAGAGGTTGAACGACTGGAAGACCATGCCGATCTTCGTGCGGGCGCCGTCGATGTCGACGTCCGGGTCGGTGATCTCGCTGCCGTTGACCACGATCTTGCCCTGCTGCGGTTCTTCGAGCAGGTTGACGCAGCGCAGCAGCGTCGACTTGCCGGAACCCGACGGGCCGATGATGCAGACGACCTGCCCCCGCTCGACCTGCAGGTCGATGCCCTTGAGCACTTCGAGTTCGCCGAACGCCTTGTGCAGTCCCGAAACCTCGACGATCGTCTGGGTGGTCATACCGTTCCTCCGCCGGGCACTCCGGCCCCGTATTTCTTCTCTAGCCGCTGCTGCAGGATCGACAGCGGGATGGTGATGACCAGGTAGCAGAGACCCGCGACGACGATCGGGGTCAGACCCTTGGCCTCCAGCAACGCCTGACGGCTGAACTGCGCGAGTTCCTGCTGTGCCGGCGTGGTGCCGAGCAGGAACGCCAGCGAAGAGTCCTTCGTCAGCATGATCAGCTCGTTGGCCAGCGGCGGCAGGATGATCCGGAACGCCTGCGGGATCACGACGGTGATCATCGTGCGCGCCGGGGACATGCCGAGCGAGCGCGCGGCCTCGATCTGCCCACGCGGCACGGCCTGGATACCGGCGCGGATGGTCTCCGCCATGTAGGCCGAGGACACGATGCCCAGTGCCAGCATGATCGCGACGTTGCGCGGCAGCTGCGTGGCGAACGCGGTGGGCACACCGATCCCCACGGCGAGGAAGATCAGCAGCGCGGGCAGGCCGCGGAAGAACTCGATGTACCCGCGCGCGAACCAGCGGTACGGGCCGACCGAGGAAAGTCTCATCAGGGCGAGCACGAGGCCCAGCCCCAGGCCGAGCGCGAAGCCCAGCGCGGTGAAGATGACGGTGTTCTTCAGCGCGACCGTGATCACGTCCGGGAACTGCTTGGCGGCGACGTCGAGGTCGAAGAACGCCTTGCCGATCTTGCTCCAGTCGGCCAGCAGCGCGAGCACGATGACGATCACCAGCAGCAGGACGTATTGCCCGGTCCGGAACGCCGAACGTCGCTGGCGGCGGCTCAAAGCCATTTCTCTCCTCAAACAGGTGGCGACAAGCCTGTGGCCGGTGCGCTGGCACCGGCCACAGGAGAGGTGATTATCAACCGGCGGTCGGGCTGCCCGGCTGCCAGGTCGGCGCCTTGCCGAACCACTTCTGGTAGATCTGCGCGTAGGAACCGTCGGCCACGGAAGCCTTGAGCACCTCGTTGACCTGGCCGAGGAGGGCGCTGTTGCCCTTCTTCACGCCGATGCCATAGAACTCGTTCGTCTTGAACTCGGTGACGACCGTCGTGTCCGGGTTCGTCTTCGCGAAGTCGTAGAGCACGCCGTTGTCGTTGACGCCCGCGTCGACCGTGCCGTTCTTGACGGCCTGCTCCAGCAGCGCGAGGTCGTCGAAGGTGACGATCTCCGCGCCGGCGGCCTTCTCCTTGGCGTAGTCGGCGCCGGTGGTGGCCGACTGGACACCGATCTTCTTGCCCGCGACATTGGACAGGTCCTTGATCGGCGAACCGGTCTTGACCAGCAGCGCCTGGGTCGCCTCGAAGTACGGGTCGGAAAAGTCGAACTTCTCCTTGCGCTTGTCGGTGATCGTCATCCCGGCGGCGGCGAGGTCGCACTGGCCGCTGTTCATCGCTTCGCCGGACTCGATGTTCTCGAAGGCGATGTCGACGATGCTCTGCTCGACACCCAGCTTCTTGCCGACGAGGTCGACCAGGTCCACGTCGAAGCCGACGATCTTGTCGCCTTGCTTGACCTGGAACGGCTGGTAGGGCAGGTGCGTGCAGGTGGTGACCTTGCCGGAAGCGACGAGCTGGACGCCGCCGGCCGCAGTACCGCCTTCCTCACCACAAGCGGACAGCGCCCCCGCGGCGAGGGCGAGCGCCGGGATCAGGGCGAGCGCTTTGAATCGAGCCACGTCGTCACTCCTCGTAGTTCCCATGTGTCGAGAGCACGCATATTGCCACTCATCCGGCGGCAAGCACAGCACTACGACGTTACAGCGCCGTTTCGGCCGTCACGGGCGTTGCATGAGGTATCGCGCCGACATGGCAGGGTGAGCGAGTATGGCGACCATGAACAACAACTCGGCGCCGCGTCTCCCACCTGCGGGCCGACGCCCGCGGACGACGACGTCGGCACGGCGCACGGCGAAACCCGGGGCGCAGTTCGACGGCTATCTCTCGCCGTCCCGGCCGCACGCGGGCGCGTACGACGAGATGTTCACCGCCGACGGCACGGTCCGCCAGCCGTACCGGGCGCTGTACGAGTCGATCTCCGCACTGACGTCGGCGGACCTCTCGTCCCGGTCGGCGGCGATCGACCGGGCGATGGTGGATCAGGGCATCACGTTCTCGCTGTCCGGCCAGGAACGCCCCTTCCCGCTCGACCTGGTGCCGCGCGTGATCACTTCTGCCGAATGGGGCAAACTCGAACGCGGTGTGGCGCAACGGGTCCGCGCGCTCGAAGCCTTTCTCGCCGATGTGTACGGCGACCGGCAGATCCTGCGCGACGGCGTTCTCCCGCGACGGCTGATCACCTCGTGCGAGCACTTCCAGCGCGAGGCGTTCGGGATCAACCCGCCCAACGGCGTCCGCATCCACGTGTCCGGTGTGGACCTGGTGCGTGACGAGGAGGGCACCTTCCGGGTACTGGAGGACAACCTCCGCAATCCGTCCGGCGTGTCGTACGTGATGGAGAACCGCCGCACGATGGCGCGCGTGTTCCCGGATCTGTTCGCCCAGCACCGGGTCCGTCCGGTCGGCGATTACGCCTCGCATCTGCTGCGCGCGCTGCGGGCGGCGGCCGCGGTGAACGTCGCCGACCCGATGGTCGTCGTGCTCACGCCCGGGGTGCACAACTCGGCGTACTTCGAGCATTCGCTGCTAGCCCGGCTGATGGGCGTCGAGCTGGTCGAAGGCCGCGACATGTTCTGCCGTGACAACGTCGTCTACCTCCGCACCACCGAGGGCGAACAGCAGGTCGACGTCATCTACCGGCGGATCGACGACGAGTTCCTCGATCCGGTCCACTACCGGCCGGACTCCGTGCTCGGCGTCGCCGGAATCCTGAACGCGGCGCGCGCGGGCAACGTGGTGATCGCGAACGCGGTCGGCAACGGCGTGGGCGACGACAAGCTCGTCTACACCTACGTGCCCGAGATGGTGAAGTACTACCTCAACGAGAAGCCGCTGCTGCCCAACGTGGACACCTTCCGGTGCTGGCTGCCGGACGAGTTCGACCACGTCATGCAGCACATGGACGAACTGGTGATCAAACCGGTCGAGGGTTCGGGCGGCTACGGCATCGTGTTCGGCCCGGAGGCGACGCAGGCCGAGCTGACCGCGTTGAAGCGGAAGGTCCGGGCGCACAAACGCGGCTGGATCGCCCAGCCGGTGGTCCAGCTCTCCACCGTTCCATCCAAAGTGGATGAACGACTGGCGCCGCGGCACGTCGACCTCCGCCCGTTCGCGGTCAACGACGGCAAGGACATCTTCGTCCTGCCGGGCGGACTGACCAGGGTCGCGCTCCCGGAGGGCAGCCTGGTGGTCAACTCGTCGCAGGGCGGCGGCTCCAAGGACACCTGGGTACTGGCGCCGCGGTCCTCGACGGCGGAGCGGGAGCTGGAGCGGCCCGCGCTCGGCGCGCTGTCCCAAGTGGACGGTCTGGTCGCCGAACAGGGTCCCGAGCTGACGACGACTCAGCAGCAACAGCAGCAGCAGGCTGAGCAGGATGGGACCTCAGCGGTAAAGAGTACTTCGGGCCGTAGGAGGTCACCGTGCTAGCCCGTAACGCGGAATCGCTGTACTGGATCGGCCGGTACGTCGAACGTGCCGACGACACCTCCCGGATCCTCAACGTCTCCGTGCACCAGCTGCTCGAAGACGCGAGCGTCGACCCGGACCACGCGAGCCGCCAGCTGCTCGCCGTCCTCGGCATCACGCCGGAGGGCATGGACTCACTCGACGTGTGGAAGCTGACCGAACTGGTCGCCTACGCCAAGGACAATCCCGCGTCGATCGTCGGTTCGATCAACTCCGCCCGCGAGAACACGCGCGGTGCCCGCGAGGTCGTCTCGACCGAGCTGTGGGAATGCCTGAACGCGACGTGGAACGCGGTGCCGGACAGGCAGCGGTACGCGCGCCGCGCCGGGCCGCACGCGTTCCTCTCGTTCGTGGAGGAGCGCGCGGCGATGTTCGCCGGGCTCGCGGATTCGACGATGAGCCGCGACGACGGCTGGCTGTTCATGGTGCTCGGCCGCTCGATCGAACGCGCGGACATGGTGGTGCGGCTGCTGCTTTCGCGGGTCCAGGACAGCGCGTCCTCACCCGGCTGGATCACCGTGCTCCGTTCGGCGGGCGCGCAGGACACCTACCTGCGGACCTATCGCGGTGCGCTCGACGCCGCCCGCGTCGTGCAGTTCTTGTTGCGGGACACGCTCTTCCCGCGTTCGGTGTTCCACGCGCTGCGCCAGGCCGAGGAATGCCTGGAGCGGCTGGACCCCGGCGTCAACTCGCGCGCCAACGAGAAGTCCGAAGCGCTGCGGCAACTCGGCCGCGCGCGCAGTGAGCTGGAGTTCCTGCGGCCGTCGGATCTGCTGGAGGACCTGCCGAAGCGGCTCGGCGCCCTGCAGACCTCGATCAAGGACATCGGCGACGCGGTTTCGGTGCAGTACTTCCATTCGTCGCCTTGGGTGGCCTGGAGCGGTGCGGAGGTTTCGCTGTGACCTGGCAGCTTCGGGTGGCCCACCGGACCGGATACCGGTACGCGACGCCGGCCACGCAGTCGTACAACGAGGCTCGGCTGACGCCGCGGTCCGATCGGCGGCAGACCACGGTCGTGAACCGGGTCGAGACGACGCCGGCGACCCGCGCCTACCGGTACACCGATTACTGGGGCACCGTCGTGACCTCGTTCGACCTTCATGCGCCGCACACCGAGTTCACCGTGCTCGCGACGTCGGTGGTCGAGACCGCCGACGAAGGCGAGCCGGTCCGCTCGGCGACGTGGAAGGATCTGCGCGGCGAAACCGTCGTCGACCACCGCACCGAATACCTGACGCCGACGCCGTACACGCCACGCGATCCGGAGCTGTCGAAGGTCGCGCGCGAACTGCGGAAGGGACTCGACCCCGCGGAGGCCGTGCTCGCGGTCTGCGAATGGGTCAACCAGCAGCTGAAGTACCAGCCGGGGACGACCGGCGTACACAGCACGGCGACCGACGCGTGGCGTGCGCGCGAAGGGGTTTGCCAGGACTTCGCGCATGTGACGCTGGTGATGCTGCGCGCGATCGGCGTCCCGGCGCGATACGTCTCCGGGTACCTGCACACGAAACCGGAGGCGAAGCTCGGCGAGACGGTCGAAGGCGAGAGCCACGCCTGGGTCGACGTCTGGACCGGCGGCTGGTGGGCCTACGACCCGACGAACGCGATCCCGGTCGGGCCACGGCATGTCTGGGTCGCGTACGGCCGCGACTACGCCGACGTGCCGCCGCTCAAGGGCATCTTCACCGGTGGCGGTCAGTCCACTTTGGACGTTTCGGTGCAGCTGACCCGGCTGACGTGACCATGTACGACAAACCGCGGCGGTTCGCTCTCGCTGGGCCCGGCTGTCCGCGGTGAAGGCGGCCAAGCGCCGGTACCGAGTGGGGCTCGTGAGTGGTAAGGACGGTTCTAACCGTCTTTACCACTCACGAGCCCTGGACCAGGAACTCGCGCAACGCCGCCGCTAGGTCGGCCGGGTTGTCCTCGGCCATGTGGTGCCCGGACTCGATGGCGAAGCCCCGGACGTCGTCGGCCCATTCGCGCCACACCGCGGTCGGGTCGCCGTACAGGTCGGCCATGTCGTCGCGGCTGGACCACAACATGAGCAGCGGACAGCCGAGTTTCCGCCCGGCCGCCTTGTCGGCATCGTCGGCTTCGCGGTCGGGCCCGAGGCCGGCGCGGTAGTCCTCGAGCATCCCGTGGACCGTCTCGGGATCGTGGATCGCCCGCAGGAAGTCGGCGTGGTTCTCCGCGCCCATCGCCTCGGGATCGCCGCCGTACCAGGCGTCCGGGTCGGCGTTGATGACACGCTCGGCAGGCTTCGCGAGCTGGCCGAAGAAGAACCAGTGCCACCATTCCCGCGCGAAATCCGCGTCGGCGCGGGCGAGCGCTTCGCCGATCGGCACGCCGTCGAGGACGACCAGCCTGGTGACCGCTTCGGGGTGGTCCATGGCCAGCCGATGCGCCACGTAGCTGCCGCGATCGTGACCGGCGACGGCGAACCGTTCGTGGCCGAGGTGCCGCATGAGCGCGACGATATGCCTGGCCATGGCGCGTTTCGAGTGCGCTGAGTGGTCTTCGGTGGTCTCGGGTTTCGAGGACTGGCCGTAGCCGGGAAGATCCGGGCAGACGACGGTGAACGCGTCCGCGAGCCGGGGCGCGACGTCGTACCAGGTGGTGTGCGTGCGGGGATGGCCGTGCAGGAGAACGAGAGGCGGTCCTGATCCGCCGTGGCGGACCCTGAGGGTCACTTCTCCCGTGTCGACGTTTTCGAGCTCGAAGCCTTCGAACATGATCCTCCCGCACGCGCGATGAAAGGTCCTTTCCTTGCGAATTTTGCAGGGAAAGGACCTCTCATCGCAGCGTGAGCGAGGAGATCAGCTCTTCGCGTGCGCGTCTAGGATGTGCGCGACCGCCTCGGTGACCCGCTGCGCGAAGTCGATGTTCAGCCACTCGTCCGGCACGTGGATGTTCGAGTCCGGCCCGCAGGCGCCGGTGACCACGAACTGCGCGTCCGGGTACTTCTCGCCGAGCAGCCCCATGAACGGGATCGATCCGCCCATGCCGAAGCTCTTGTGCGGCGCGCCGAAGACCTCGCCGCTCACGTGGTGCAGGACGTCGTCGAGCCACGGCGCGGTGTCCGGCGCGTTCCAGCCGTTCTCGGCCTGGAAATCGCCGAGCTCCACCGAAGCGTCGTACGGCACGTCGGTGGTCAGCACGCGGCGGACCGCCTCCATCGCGGCCTTCGCGTCGGCCGTCGGCGGGAGGCGGAAGCTCAGGGTGAGCGTGGTGCTGTCGCGCAGCACGTTGCCCGCGTCGGCCGGAAGCGGGAAGCCCGCCGCACCGATCACCGAGAGCGTCGGCCGCCACGAGTTGTTGAGCAGCAGTTCCAGGTCGTCGTCCGAGACCGTCCGGCCGACCACTGGGAAGAGCGTCTTCGCCGCGCCGGGCGCGATCTCGACGACGCCGCGCGCCTCGTCGACGCGGTTCTCCGGGATGTCGACGCTGAGCTCGGCGAGCTTGATCTCGCCGGTCTCGGCGTTCTCGATCCGGTCGAGCAGGGCACGCAGGACGCGGAACGAACTCGCCACGATGCCGCTGGCCATGCCGGAGTGCTGCGCGGACTCGAGCACCTTTACGGTGACGTTGACGTGCAGCATGCCGCGCAGGCTGGTGGTCAGCCACAGGCGCTCGTAGTCCATGCCGCCCGCGTCGAGGCAGACGACCACCGACACCGTGCCGAGCTTCTCCTTCAGGTGCTCGACGTAGGCGGGCAGGTCCGGGCTGCCGGATTCCTCACCGGTCTCCAGCAGCACGACCGCGCGGGAGTGTTCGCCACCGGCGGCGCGCACGGCCTCGATCGCCGTCGTCGCCGCGTAGCCGGCGTAGCCGTCGTCGACCGCGCCGCGGCCGTACAGCCGCCCGTCGCGGATCACCGGCGTCCACGGGTCGAGCCCCTCGGACCAGCCGCCGACCGGGGGCTGCTTGTCGAGGTGCCCGTACATCAGCACGGTGCCCTTGTCGGCCGCTTCGGACGTCGCCGGGATGTCGACGAACAGCAGCGGGCTACGGCCTTCGAGTTCCACGACCTCGAGCGTCGCGCCGGGGATCTCCCGGGCGGCGATCCAGGAGCGGACGTGCTCGACGGCGGCCGCCAGATGACCGGTCTTCGCCCACTCGGAGTCGAACGCCGGCGACAAGGCGGGGATCGCCACCAGGCCGGAGAGGCTGGGAAGGACGTCGTTCGTCCAGTTCGAGACCACGGTTTCGCGTACGGATTTCTGCTCCACGTCCGCCATCCTGCCACGGGTCCGGGAGGGTGGGATGGATCACAACGACGGGTACGGATCGTCATCGATCAAGCTGGGCAGGACACCCGTCCGGGTCAGCCGCCCGCTGGTCGGCCCGCGAGTGAAACCCCTACTTTCGGCGGCCCCACACTCGGGCTTCCTAGCATTTTCCCTGATCAGACACCCTTTCTCCGCAACAAATCAGCATCCGCCACTGACGAAAACGGCGTCCGGCATGCCAGGATGTGCGCACGAACCGTCAACGCCGATGGTGACCCAGCGCTTCAGATCCGACGCGCTGGTCCCCGCCGGCGCAGTCACTGTGGCCGCCACAAGTGGCCGCCAGAGGCGCCGACATCAAGGAGAGCAGCGCATGCCGTCCGAACACTGGACGCACCCGGAACCTGGAGACGGTCCCGCCGCCGTAGCGGCGCAACCTTCCCCCGAACAGGTGATCGCCGGTTTGCGAGCAACGAGCGAAGGTGGCGCTGAGCTGACTCAGCTGCTCACCCCCGAAGGCGAACGGGTCTCCTCGCCGCAATTCGACCGCTACGTCGACGACATCGACGCCGAAGCCCTCAAGGGCCTGTACCGCGACATGGTCCTGGTCCGCCGCGCGGACCGCGAGGCCAACGCGATGCAGCGCCAGGGCCAGCTCGGCATCTGGGTGCCGCTGCTCGGGCAGGAGGCCGCGCAGATCGGCTCCGGCCGCGCGCTGCGGAAGGGGGACATGGCGTTCCCCAGCTACCGCGAACACGGTGTCGCGTACGCCCGCGGCATCGACCTCAAAGAGGTGCTCGGCATCTTCCGCTGCACCGACCACAGCGGCTGGGACTACAAGGCCCACGGCTTCCACCCGTACACCATCGTGATCGGCAACCAGGTGCTCAACGCCGCCGGATACGCGATGGGCCAGAAGTTCGAAGGCAAGGTCGGCGACGACGACAGCGAAGCGACCATCTGTTACTTCGGTGACGGAGCGACTTCGCAGGGCGACGTGCACGAAGGCTTCGTCTGGGCCGCCGTCTACGACGCGCCGCTCGTGTTCTTCTGCCAGAACAACCAGTGGGCGATCTCGGAACCCACCGAACGCCAGTCGCGCCTGCCGCTGTACCAGCGCGCCCGCGGCTACGGCTTCCCCGGCATCCGCGTGGACGGCAACGACGTCCTCGCCTGCCTCGCGGTCTCCCGCTGGGCGCTGGAAGAGTGCCGTCACGGCAACGGCCCGGTGCTGATCGAGGCGTTCACCTACCGGATGGACGCGCACACCACCACCGACGACCCCACCCGCTACCGGCTCTCCGACGAGCTGGAGGAGTGGAAGCTGAAGGACCCGATCGAGCGCGTCCGGGCGTACCTCGCCCGCGGTGGCGGCGCCGACCAGGCGTTCTTCGACCAGGTGCAGGCCGATTCGGACGCCTTCGCGGCCGAGCTGCGCGAGTACTGCTTCAACATGCCCGAACCGCCACCGGACCGGATCTTCTCCAACGTGTACGCGGAGTCCACGCCGCTGCTGGACGCGCAGCGCGAAGAGTTCCTGTCCTACTTGGACGGTTTCGTCGGGGCGGGTGAGCACTGAAATGACGGATATCCAGAAACTCACCATCGGCAAGGCCCTCAACCTCGGCCTCCGGCGCGCCATGGAAGAGGACCCGAAGGTCCTGATCATGGGTGAGGACGTCGGCAAGCTCGGCGGCGTCTTCCGTATCACCGACGGCCTGCAGAAGGACTTCGGGGAGCAGCGCGTCCTGGACACGCCCCTCGCGGAGTCGGGCATTATCGGCACCGCGGTCGGCCTCGCCGTCCGCGGTTTCCGCCCGGTGTGCGAGATCCAGTTCGAAGGCTTCATCTTCCCGGGCTTCGACCAGATCTCCAGCCAGGTCGCCAAGCTGCACTACCGGACGCAGGGCAAGATCAAGATGCCCATCGTGATCAGGGTGCCGTTCGGTGGCGGCATCGGCGCGGTCGAGCACCACTCGGAGTCGCCCGAGTCGCTGTTCGCGCACATCCCCGGCCTCAAGGTCGTGTCGGTTTCGAACGCCGTCGACGCCTACTGGGGCATCCAGCAGGCGATCAAGTCCGACGACCCGATCCTGTTCTTCGAACCGAAGAAGCTGTACCACTCGGGCGCGATGAAGTCCGAGGTCGACACCGACGCCACGCCGGACCCGCTGTTCAAGTCCCGAGTCGTCCGCGAAGGCACGACCGCCACCGTCGTCGCGTACGGCCCGTCGGTGAAGGTCGCGCTCGACGCGGCGACCGCCGCCGAGGACGAGGGCAAGTCGCTGGAGGTCATCGACCTGCGGACGCTGTCCCCGCTCGACCTGGAGCCGGTGTTCGAGTCGGTGCGCAAGACCGGACGGCTCATCGCGCTGAGCGAGGCGCCGTCGGAATCGTCGCTGACCTCGGAGATCGCCGCACGTGTGCAGCAGGAATGCTTCTACTCGCTGGAAGCCCCCGTGCTGCGGGTGACCGGATTCGACACGCCGTACCCGCCCGCCAAGCTCGAGGAGCACTACCTCCCCGACCTGGACCGGGTGCTGCACACCGTCGACCGTTCACTCGCCTGGTAAGGGGGAAGTTCCCGAAATGCCCGAGTACAAACAATTCCCCCTCGCCGACACGGCGGAGGGGCTGACCGAGGCCGACATCATCGCCTGGCAGGTCAAGCCGGGTGACACCGTGACGGTGAACCAGATCGTGGTCGAGGTCGAGACCGCGAAGGCCGCCGTCGAACTGCCCATCCCGTGGGCGGGCGTGATCACCGAACTTCTCGTCGAACCGGGCCAGACGGTGGAGGTCGGCGCGCCGATCCTCACCATCGACGTCGACCCCGGCGGCAAGGCGGCCCCGGCCCCGGCACCTGCCGCCGCCGCTCCCGCCGCGGAAGAGCCGGCGGAAGAGGAGATGAAGCCGCTGGTCGGCTACGGCTCCAAGGCCGTCGTCACGCAACGGCGTGCACGGAAGGGCGCGGCACCCGCCGCTCCGGTGGCGGCTCCCGTGGCGGTGGCTCCTGCTCCCGCCGCACCTGTCGCATCTGTCGCGCCTTCGAAGCCGAAGGGCGGGTACGTGCCACTGGCGAAGCCGCCGGTGCGCAAACTCGCCAAGGACCTCGGCGTCGATCTGCACGCGCTCACCGGCACCGCCGAGGGCGGCGTCATCACCCGTGACGACGTGCAGGCGGCCGCCAACGGTTCCGCCGCTCCGGCCGTCGTGTCCAATGCGGACAGTGGCTACGACCCCGCGACCCGGGAACGCCGGGTGCCGATCAAGGGCGTCCGCAAGGCCACCGCCGCCGCGATGGTGCAGAGCGCCTACACCGCCCCGCACGTCACGGAATTCCTCACCATCGACGTCACGCCGATGATGGAGTTCCGGGAGAGGCTCAAGAAGTCGCGGGAGTTCGCCGGGGTCAAGGTCACCCCGCTGACCTTCGCGGCGAAGGCCGTCTGCCTGGCGGCCAAACGCACTCCGGACGTCAACGCCGTGTGGGACGAAGCGGCGCAGGAGATCGTCTACAAGGACTACGTGCACCTCGGGATCGCCGCCGCCACGCCGCGCGGGCTCGTCGTGCCCAAGGTCCGTGACGCGGATTCGATGTCCCTCAAGGAACTCGCGATCGCGCTCACCGAGCTGACCGACGTCGCCCGCGAGGGCAAGACCACCCCGGCGGCCATGCTCGGCGGCACGATCACCATCACCAACGTCGGCGTCTTCGGCGTCGACACCGGTACGCCGATCATCAACCCCGGCGAGTCCGCGATCCTGTGCCTCGGCGCGATCAAGGACACGCCGTGGGTGGTCGACGGCGAGATCAAGGTGCGCAAGGTGCTCCAGCTTTCACTGAGCTTCGACCACCGCGTGGTCGACGGGCAGCAGGGTTCGGAGTTCCTGGCCGACGTCGGCGCTTTGCTGGCCGACCCCGCGGTCGCGATCACCTACTGACCCAAAGTCCGTGAAGGCCTCCTTCCCTGCTCTCAGGGTAGGGAAGGAGGCCTTCACGGACTTCCGTCTTATTCGGTTGACGGAGTGAGTGCTCACTCCGCACACTGGTCGCATGACAATCCCCGAAACCACTTCGCGGCGGAGAGCGCCCGGGATGAGTGCCGACGAGCGGCGCCGGATGATCGTCCAGTCCGTGCTGCCCTTGCTGGTGGAATACGGCTCCGGCGTCACGTCGAGCCAGATCGCGCGCGCCGCGGGCATCGGCGAGGGCACGGTCTTCCGCGTGTTCAAGGACAAGGACGAACTGTTCGCCACCTGCTTCGCCGAGGCGCTGAAACCCGACCAGGTACTCGACGCGATCGCGGTCATCGACCTCGACCAGCCCCTCGACGACAGGCTCATCGAGGCGGCCGACGCGCTCAGTGCGCACCTCCAGCGCATGGGCGCGCTGATGGCGGTCATGCACGGCTCCGGCAGGCGGCCGGAACACCGCCATGACGATCGCCGGGACCGGCGGAAGGAGTCGATGAGCGCGATGCGCGACGCCATGGCCGAGCTGTTCGAACCGGAGAAGGACCGGCTTCGCCTGCCACCGGCGCAGTCCGCGGCGTTCTTCCTGTCACTGCTGTTCAGCGGCCGGATCCGGTTCAGCGAGACAGGCGACGAGCCCACCACGATGGAGCTCGTCGACGTGTTCCTCAACGGCGCCTTGGGGGCCGCGTGATCGGCCCGCCCGGTGGGGGAGGCGGCATGGAGCTGCTGCTGGCCCGTGGCGGCAGGCGCCGCCGTCCGCCGACGACGGTGCCCGACAGCGGGCTGACCGGTCCGGTCGACATCCCGGAGCCGGAACCCGAAGCCCTCCCGAAAGACCTGAAGTCCCGGCTCAACCGCATGTGGGTCAACGTCGCGGGCACGGTCCGCGGCCTGCCGAAGGTCGCGAAGCTGACCTGGCAGGCAAGCCCGGTGCTGACCATCGTGATCACCCTGGTGACACTGCTTTCCGGGCTCCTCCCGACGGCGACCGCGTACATCGCGAAGCTGCTGATCGATTCGGTGGTCGCGGCGATCCAGGGACACGGGACGAAGAGCGCGATCGTCGGTGTCGCCCTCTTCCAGTTCGGCATCCTCGTGCTCACCGCGATTTCGCAGGCGCTGACCACCTATGGCCAGTCCCTGCTGCAGGAACGGATGACGCTGACCATCCGTCACCAGGTGATGGACCACGCGAGCAAGCTGCATCTTTCGTACTTCGAGGGTTCCGCGTCCTACGACATGCTGCGCCAAGCCGCGCAAGAGGCGCCGACCCGGCCGCTGTCGATGATGAACTCGGCGCTGGGCCTGGTCCGGACGATGATCACCTTCGGCAGCATGATCGCCTTGCTCGTCTCGATCAGCCCGCTGCTGGCGCTCGTCGCGCTCGTGGCACCGATCCCCGCGTTCATCTCGCAGTCGAAGTACGGCGCCCGCGCGTTCTGGCTGACCTTGATGATGTCACCGCTGAAACGACGGATGGACTATCTGTCCTCTTTGGTCACCACGGACACGTACGCCAAGGAGACCAAGCTCTTCGGGCTCGGCCCGTACTTCGTCGACCGGTTCCAGCGGCTCGGCCAGGTCTTCTACGACCGTCAGCGGGCACTGACCCGCAAGCGCAGTGTCAGTTCGACGTCGTGGGGTCTGCTCAGCACCGCCGCCGGATCCGCGATCGCGCTGTACATCGCGCTGGAGGCCGTCGGCGGCAGGCTCACCCTCGGCGATCTCGCGCTGTACACGGCCGCCGCGGCGTCGGTGCAGACGTCCGTCCAAGGCCTGTTCACCGCGTTCTCCGGGATGTACGAGAACAATCTCTACCTCGACACGCTGTATCGCTTCCTCGGGACGAAACCGGAGATCGTCGCGCCACCGGAGCCACGCCCCCTTCCGTCCACTGTGGAGGGACACATCCGGTTCGAAGAAGTGTCCTTCACCTACCCCGGGGCGTCCGATCCCGCCCTCGACGGCGTGAGCTTCGAGATCCGGCCCGGCGAAACGGTCGCCGTCGTCGGCCGCAACGGAGCCGGGAAGTCGACGCTGTTCAAACTGCTGTGCCGGCTGTACGACCCGACGGGCGGGCGGATCCTGCTCGACGACGTCGACATCCGCGAGTACGACCCGGTGGAACTGCGGCGGCGGATCAGCGCGATGTTCCAGGATTACGTGACCTACCAGGGCACCGCCGCCGAGAACATCGGGCTCGGCGACCTGACGCACCTCGTCGACCGGGAACGGATCGAGGCGTCGGCGAAACGGGCCGGTGCCGACGAACGGATCGAGCGCCTTCCCAGCGGGTACGACAGCCCGCTCGGCCGCTGGTTCGACCAGGGCGTCAGCCTGTCCGGCGGCGAATGGCAGAAGATCGCGCTGGCCAGGGCATTCCTGCGGGAGGCGCCGATTCTCGTCCTCGACGAACCGACCTCCGCGCTGGACGCCCAGGCCGAACACGACCTCTTCTCACGACTGCGGGAACTTTCGGAGGGACGCACGACGCTGTACATCTCGCACCGGTTCTCCACCGTCCGGCAGGCGGAGCGGATTCTGTTGCTGGAAAACGGAAAGGTCGCCGAATACGGGACACACGACGAGCTGATGGCGGCGAAGGCGGGCTACGCCGAACTGTTCACCCTGCAAGCCGCCGCGTACCTCGACGAAGCCGTCAGCTGACGGCAGGCCGACCCCCGGTCCGGCGACCCTGGTCACCGTATCGGGGGTCCGGGAGCAAAACGGGCAAGCCGTACGTTGTCCGGGTATGGCTGTCGCGTTCCTGCTCTATGTCGTCGCCGAGATCGCCGCCGTGTGGGCGGTGGGCTCGGCCATCGGTGTGCTCGGCACGATCGCGCTGCTCTTCGCCGGCGCGTTCATCGGGTCCTGGCTCGCGCGCCGTGAAGGCGGTCGCGCCTTCCGGGCGTTCGCCGAGTCCGCGAGGCTCGGGCGGCCCGCCGACGCGGAGAAGGAACTCACCGACGGGATGCTGATCGGGCTCGGCGGCCTGCTGATCCTGCTGCCCGGTTTCGTCAGCGACGTCATCGGCCTGCTGTTCATCCTGCCACCGACGCGGAGTGTCGCGCGCAAGGTGTGGCAGAAGCGGATGCAGCGCCGGGCGGTCAAGTTCGCGAACCGCGCCCGCGGGCCGGTGATGGTCGTGGACAGCGAGGTCGTCATGGACACGCCGCCCGCGGAGGCCGCCAGGAAGCAGCCGCCGGTGATCGAGGGCCGCATCGTCGAGGGCTGAAGGGGACTTTCCCCTCATTACACGCGACGAAAGCGTCCTTCACCGCGTCGCATGCGGCGAAGGGCCCCTTCAGCCCGCGCTCGGCTTCGGGATGTCGAAATACCCGCTGAACCGTACGGCCGGCGCGTACTCGCCTTTGACCTTCACCTTGCCCGTCACGAACATCGCCGCGACCGCCGCGTTGCCGGTCGCCATCCGGATGAAGTCGTCGACGGACAGCGTGATGGTGGTGTCCGGAGTACGCGCGAGATCCGTGCTCGAAACGCAGACGCCGTCTTCGATGACCGTTTGAAAACGATCGAAACCGTCTTCTCCGTCACCATCGGTGAAACGCCACGCGACGACGAAGTCGACATGCCGCGCGCGTTCGGGGACGAAATGGTCCGACATTCTGCGGAAAATCTCGTCGAGGAACGCCGAACGCAGTTCCGGGTGATCGGCGATGGCCTTGAGCTGCTCCCGTGACGACCGCTGCACGACGTCGACGAGTACCTCGGTCTCCAAGGAGCTCAGCTCGATTCCCGCACCGGTTTCGCCCAGCATGTGCAGGGTTTCCAGCACCTGGGTGAACTGCTCGGGGCTCAGTTTGGCGAGCTCGAGCTTCTCCGCGAAGGCGTTGACGACATGCTCACCGCCGGTGCGCGTTTTGTGCGACCGCAACGGACGGGAAAGGCGCACCTTGTCCCGCCAGCGCCGGTTCGGAGAATTTCGGGGCACGGCACGGAAGTGTATCCGCTCGGCCGGGTTCAGGACGGCTTCGGCAGGTCGAAGAAACCGATCAGACCGGCCGCGAATGCCAGGTCACCTTTTACTTTGATCTTTCCGGTGACGAACAGCACAGCGGGTGTCGCCTGATGAGTGATGAGCCGGAAGAAATCGACGGGCGCGATCGTGATCGTCACCCTCGGCTTCTCCTTCCTGGGCGCCGATGGGCCCTCGGCGGGAAGACGTACCTCGGGCCTGCTGACCGTGCACTCGCCGTGCGAGATCACCGTCTCGTAGCGGTCGTACCCGCCGTCGCCGGTGCCGCCGGACAGCCGCCAGTGGACGACGGCGTGCAGCGTCTTCGCGCGGTCCTGCCGGATGTGTGCGCCCATGCGGTCGAAGATCTCGCGCAGCACCCGCTCCCGGAGCGGCCGTTCGGCGACGACGCTCTCGAGTTGCGTGCGCGAGGCGCGGGCGACGAGGTTCGCGAACCGGACCGGGTCCACCTTGCGGAGATCGAACGCCGGCGCGGACTCGGCGAGCCGTCCCAGCGCGGTCAGGAGCCGCCGGACGTCGTCCTTGCCTAGATCCTTCGGATCGATGGCCCCCGCGACCTCGTTGACGTCGAGAGAGTGCGCTTCGGCCGAATCCGCCTCGATCCGTTCCAGCGCGTCGACCAGCGCGCAGCCGGTCAGCCCCACGATCTCGGTCATTCTTCCCTCCACCTTCGCCTACCCAGGCGTAAGGCTACCCGCCAGTAGGTAGGCGGGCAAGCGTGCCGAAAGCACCCTTGCCGGTGGCAGCCCGGTAGCGTCTTACCGAGCAAAAGGAGGTCCTGAGTGTCCGAGGAAGTACCGCGTCCCGCCGAACGCGCCAAAAGGCTGCCGAGAGCGGTGCGGGAACGCCAGATCCTGGACGCAGCGGTCTCGGTGTTCTCGCGCTACGGCTATCACTCCGCGTCGATGGACGAGATCTCCGAGGTCGCCGGCGTGTCCAAGCCGATGATCTACACCTACCTCGGGTCCAAGGAAGACCTCTTCGGCGCGTGCATCCGCCGCGAAGCCACCCGCCTGCTGGAGGCGGTGCAGGACGGGATCAAACCCGATCTGCCGCCCGACATGCAGCTTTGGCACGGGCTTCGCGCGTTCTACCGGTTCGTCGCCGACTACCGCGAGTCCTGGACGGTGCTGCACCGCCAGGCCATGACCGTCGGCGGCGCCTTCGCCGCGGAGATCACCGACATGCGCACCCGCGCGATCGAACTGGTCGCCGCGCTGGTCGTCTCCGCCGGCACCCGCAAGGGCCTCGGCGAACAGGCCGAGTTCTCCGGCGCCGGGCTGTCCGCCGCGCTGGTCGGGGCGGCCGAGTCGCTGGCCGACTGGGCGCTCGACCACCCCGATGTCTCCGACGGCGTACTCGCCTCGTGGCTGATGAACCTGGTCTGGCTCGGGTTCAACGACCTGGTCGAGGGCGAGATCTGGAAGCCGTCAGAGAGCGACGACTGAGCCCTCCAGATGCGGCTTCGGCTTGCGCGCGTTCCACAGCTCGAACGCCCAGCCATCGCCCTCACTCCACGTGGTGAAAGCGGCCTTGGCGGGCAGCAGGACCGGCTGCTTGAACTTGACGTCGACGGTGAACGCTTCCGGCAGCCTGCCTTCGAACGCCGCGAGCGCGTGCGCCTTCGTCCACATGCCGTGCGCGATGGCGGCCGGGAACCCGAACGCCTTCGCGGTGATGGGGTGCAGGTGGATCGGGTTGCGGTCGCCGGAGACCTCGGCGTAGCGGCGGCCGATGTCGCCGGGCACGTGCCAGATCGCGGTGGGCGTGGGCTGCGCGAGCTGACCGCGCGAGGTCTTCTCGCCACTGCCGCCACCTCGGCGCAGGTACGTGCTGACGTCCGTCCACACAGGACTGTCGTTGACGAGCAGTTCGCTGATCACGTCGAACTGCTTGCCCTTTTCGTGCGGGCGCAGATCCTCGGCGCGCACGCGCAGGGCGAACGACTCGTCGAGCCTCAGCTGACGGTGCTGGGTGATCCGGTTGGCGACGTGCACCATGCCCAGCAACGGGAACGGGAAGTCGTCCTCGGTCATCAGCGCCATCTGCAACGGGAAGGCGAGGATGTGCGGGTACGTCGCCGGGAGCACGTCGTCCAGCCGGAATCCGCACACCCGGTTGTACGCGGCGAGGTGCGCGGGGTCGACGACGACGCCCTCGCGGACGAACTCGGTCGACGGCAGCGCGCTTCCGCCGCTCTTGCGCAGCGAGCCGAGCAACGCCTTGGGGTACAGCGAAGACAGGCTCGGCGACTCGCGGAGCTCCTTGTCGGCCATGCTCACGCCCCCAGCAGTGCCTGGCCGCAGACGCGGACCACGTTGCCGTTGACCGCGGCCGAAGCCGGGTTCGCGTACCAGGCGATCGTCTCGGCCACGTCGACCGGGAGCCCGCCCTGGCCGAGGCTGGACAGCCGCCGCCCGGCCTCGCGGATGAACAGCGGCACGGCGGCGGTCATCTTGGTCTCGATGAAGCCGGGCGCGACGGCGTTGATCGTGCCGCCGTACTCGGCGAGCTTCGGGGCGCCGTCGTTCACCATGCCGATGACGCCCGCCTTGCTGGTGGCGTAGTTGGTCTGGCCGACGTTGCCCGCGATGCCCGCGATCGACGAGACGCCGATGATCCGGCCGTTCTCGCGCAGCACCTTGTCCGCCAGCAGCTTCTCGTTCACCGCGAGCTGCGAGGCGAGGTTGACCGCGATGACCGAGTCCCAGCCGCCTTCGGTCATGTTGCCCAGCGTCTTGTCCCGCGTGATGCCCGCGTTGTGCACGACGATGTCGACGCCGCCGTGGCGCGTGGTGAGGTACTCGGCGAGCTTCTCCGGCGCGTCGGCGGCGGTGATGTCGAGCTGCAGCGCCGAGCCGCCGACCTTGTTGGCCACCTTCGACAGATCCGCGCCCTGCGCGGGGATGTCGAGCGCGACGACGTGGGCGCCGTCGCGGCCGAGCACCTCGGCGATGGCGGCACCGATACCGCGGGAGGCGCCGGTGACCAGGGCGACCTTGCCGTCCAGGGGCTTCGCCCAGTCGGCGGGCGCCGTGGCGGTCTTGGTCTCGGTGCCGACGCGGATGACCTGTGCGTCGACGAAGGCGGACTTCGACGACAGCAGGAAGCGGAGCGTGGACTCAGTAGCCTCTTCGGCTCCTTCAGCGACGTACACGAGCTGAGCGGTCGCGCCGCGCTTCAGTTCCTTACCGACGGAGCGGACGAAGCCTTCGAGCGCGCGCTGCGCGATCCGCTCGTGCCCTTCGGCCAGCTCCGGCGGCGTCCCGAGGACGACGACGCGGCCCGACGGCCCGACGCTCCGGATCACCGGATGGAAGAAGTCGTAGACCTCGCGAAGCTGCTTCGGGTCCTTCACACCTGTCGCGTCGAAGACGAGCGCGGCGTGTTTACCGGCGGGGGTGGACACCACGTCGATGTCCGCGCGGTGCAGCTGCGCCTCGATCACCTTTTCGAGGCGGCCGCCCGGCGCGGCGCCGAGAAGTGCGGGACCCTCGAGAGCGGGCTGGCCGGGCTTGTACCGGCGGAGCGTCGCGGGGTTCGGCAGGCCGAGCTTCGGCACCACGAATTTCCCCACGGGGGATTTCGTGAACTGCTGGTACCTGTCAGCCATGGGTAGTGCCTCCCTGAGCAGTTTGCGTCTCGGCGCTGATGGGCTCTCGGCGGAGAAGCGTGCCTCGAACCACATTCTAACCTACTCGCTAGTAGGTTACAGTGTGAGAGAGCCTACGGAGGAGTGGAAAAAATGGCCACGAAAAGGACGGCACCCGTGCGCAAGGTCGCGATCATCGGCGGCAACCGGATCCCCTTCGCCCGCTCGAACGGCCCGTACGCGAAAGCGTCGAACCAGGACATGTTCACGGCCGCCCTCGACGGCCTGGTCAGCCGCTTCTCCCTGCAGGACGAGGTGATCGGCGAGGTCGCCGCCGGCGCGGTGCTCAAGCACGCGCGGGACTTCAACCTCGCCCGCGAAAGCGTCCTCGGCAGCAGGCTGAACCCCGCCACCCCGGCCTCCGACGTGCAGATGGCCTGCGGCACCGGTCTGCAGGCGATCATCAACGTCGCCAACAAGATCGCGCTCGGCCAGATCGACTCGGCCATCGCGGGCGGCGTCGACACCACGTCCGACGCGCCGCTGGCGGTCAACGACGACCTGCGCCAGATCCTCGTGCGGCTCAATGCCGCGAAGACGCTTCCCGAACGGTTGAAGCTCGCCGCGAAGCTGCGCCCCGGCCACATCGTCCCCGAGATCCCGCGCAACTCCGAGCCGCGCACCGGGCTGTCCATGGGTGAGCACGCCGCGCTGACCGCGAAGGTCTGGGAGATCACCCGCGAGGCACAGGACGAACTCGCCGCCACCAGCCACCAGCGTCTCGGCGCCGCGTACGACAAGGGCTTCTTCGACGACCTGGTGACGCCGTACCTCAAGCTCACCCGTGACCAGAACCTGCGGCCGGACTCCAGCGTGGAGAAGCTCGCGAAGCTGAAGCCCGCCTTCGGTGGTCCCGAAGGCACGATGACCGCGGGCAACTCGACGCCGCTGTCCGACGGCGCGTCGACGGTCCTGCTCGCGAGCGAGCAGTGGGCGAAGGCCCGGAAGCTGCCGGTGCTGGCGTATCTGACGTTCTCGCAGACCGCGGCCGTCGACTACGTCCACGGCGACGAAGGCCTGCTGATGGCACCCGCGTACGCCGTCCCGCAGATGCTCACGCGCGCCGGACTCACCTTGCAGGACTTCGACTTCTACGAGATCCACGAGGCCTTCGCCTCGCAGGTCCTCGCCACCCTCAAGGCGTGGGAGGACCCGGCGTTCGCCAAGGAGAAGCTGGGCCTCGACGAGCCCCTCGGCTCCATCGATCGGGCGAAGCTGAACGTCAACGGCTCGTCGCTGGCGGCCGGGCACCCGTTCGCCGCGACCGGCGGCCGTATCGTCGCCACCCTCGCGAAGCTGTTGAACGAGAAGGGATCCGGCCGCGGACTCATCTCGATCTGCGCCGCGGGCGGCCAGGGCGTCACCGCGATCCTCGAGAAGTAGGTCGATCGCTTGCGGGCGGATCCGGGAAAACCGGTGCCTTTGTCGGTGCCGGGGTCTAGTTTGACCGCATGCTCGCAGTTCAGGCGAAAGCGCTGGTCAAAACCTACGGGTCCACCCGGGCGCTCGACGGGGTCGATCTGTCGATCCCGACGGGCGAGGTGCTGGGCCTGCTCGGGCCGAACGGCGCCGGAAAGACGACGACGGTCCGCATCCTGACCACACTGCTCCGCCCGGATTCGGGCGAGGCGGAGGTGGCCGGGCACGACGTGCTGACCCAGCCCGACGCCGTCCGGCGGGCGATCGGGCTGTCCGGGCAGTACGCCGCCGTGGACGAGAACCTCACCGGGTTCGAGAACCTGTACATGGTCGGCAGGCTGTACGGAAGCAAGAAGGCCGCGGCGAAGTCCAGGGCGCGTGAACTGCTCGCCCGGTTCCGGCTGGAAGACGCGGCGGACCGCCCCGCCAAGACGTACTCCGGCGGTATGCGGCGACGGCTCGACCTCGCGGGGGCGCTGGTCGCCGAGCCGACCGTGGTGATCCTCGACGAACCGACCACCGGGCTCGACCCGCGCGGCCGGATCGACACCTGGGAGGTCATCAAGGAACTCGTCGCGGACGGCACCACGGTCCTGCTGACCACGCAGTACCTGGAGGAGGCCGATCAGCTCGCCGACTCGATCGTGGTGATCGACAAGGGAAAGGTCATCGCGCGCGGCACCGCCGACGAACTCAAGCAGGAGATCGGCGGCGAGCGGCTGGAACTCGTCGTGGCGAACACGAGCGATCTCGCCATCACCACCCAGGTGCTGACCGAAGTCGGCTCGGGCACACCGTCGGTCGACGAACACACCCGCAAGGTCGACGTCCTGGTCGAGGGCGGGCCGAAGGCGCTGATCGAGGCACTGCGGCGGCTGGACGCGCAGGACGTCGCCGTCCAGGACGTCGCGCTGCACCGGCCGACGCTCGACGACGTCTTCCTTTCGCTGACAGGGCACGCCACGGACGAGGAGGAAAAGAAGTGAGCGCGGTCGCGAAGGCCTTTTCCGACGGTGGCGTGATCACCTGGCGGAACCTGAAGAACGTCCAGCGCAACCCGGACTGGCTGATGGCGGCGACGTTGCAGCCGATCATGTTCGTGCTGCTGTTCGCGTACGTCTTCGGCGACGCGATCGGCGGGGAAGCGGGAGGGCTCGCGTATCGCGAGTTCCTGATCGCGGGCATCTTCGCGCAGACGGTCGCGTTCAACTCGGCGTTCACCGTGATCGGGTTCGCGAACGACCTGCAGAAGGGCATCATCGACAGGTTCCGCTCGCTGCCGATCTCCCGGCTCGCGGTGATCTTCGGCCGGACGACGTCCGACCTGGTGATCAGCGTGGTCGCGCTGGTCGTCATGTCGCTGTGCGGGCTGCTCGTCGGCTGGCGGATCCGCGGCAGCTTCCTGGACGCGGTGCTCGGCTACCTGGTGATGCTGATGTTCGCCTGGGCGCTGTCCTGGGTCGGCGCGTGGATCGGGCTCGTCGCGCGCAGTGTCGAGGTGGCGCAGAGCGCCGGGTTGATGTGGATGTTCCCGTTGAGCTTCATCTCGACGGCGTTCGTCCCGGCGGACAAGCTGCCGGGGGTGCTGAAGGCGATCGCCGACTGGAACCCGTTCACCGCGGTGATCAACTCCGCCCGTGACCTGTTCGGGAACCGGTTCGGCGCGGCACCGACGGGCTGGCCTGCCGAGCACGCGTCGCTGTACGCGATCCTGTGCTGCGTCGCGATCATCGCGATCTTCGCGCCGCTCGCGACGGCCCGGTACAAGAAGGTCGCGAGCCGCTGAGAATTTTTTCCGTGCGAAATGTCGAACCGCCGTCGAGCCGCTCGACGCGCTGGTGAAGGCGGGGTAGAAACAGCCGCGCCAAGACACTGAGGAGCAACGATGCGGTTTCTGATGATGCACCGGCTGGACGAGAGCGCCCCGGAGGCCTGGAACCCCAGCAAGGAGTTCATCGAGCGGATGGGCGCCTTCGTCGAGGACTCCTTCAAGAAGGGCATCCTCATCACGGCGGAGGGCGTGCACCCTTCCGAGCGGGGCGCGAAGGTCCGCAAGGCACGCGGCGGCAAGATCACCGCGACCGACGGCCCGTTCACCGAGGCCAAGGAGGTCATCGGCGGGTTCGCGCTGATCAACGCGAAGGATCTGGCGGAGGCCGTCGCCTTCGCGGAGACCTATGCGGCGCTGTTCGACGAGATCGAGGTCGAGGTCCGCACGGTGGTCGAGATGGAGGACATCGAGGCCTTCACCTCATGACCCACGCAATTGGTCACCTACTTGCGGCCTCTTCCCGGCGCAAGTAGGTGACTGATTGCGGGTGTTCTACTTCGTGATGGCTTTCTCGGCCTTCTTCGCCAGCTTCTCGGCGCGCTTCTCCGTCTTCGACGCGGCGCGGCGGGCACGCCAGCCGAGCGACGGCTTGCCGGCGGTGTCGGCGGCGGCCAGCAACAGGCCACCGGCGAGGCCGGCGTTCTTGATGAACTGGATCTGCTGTTGTTGACGCTCGGCCGGTTCCTTGATCTCCCAGAATCGGTGTGCGGCCAGCGTGGTCGGGACGAGACTGCCGAGCAGCAGCAGCGAAGCCAGGCGCGGCGCCTTGCCCGCGGCGAGCGCGACCCCGGCGCCGACCTTCACCGCGGCGTCGATCCGGACGAGGGTGGCGGGGTCACGCGCCACCGACTCCGGCACCACACCCTCCAGCTTGTCGAAGGACTCGGTGAGGAACGGCTCCGCGGCTTTGGCGTGCCCCTGGGTGTCCTTCAGCGCGCCGATCCCACCCGAGATGAAGATCGCGGCGAGGAGCGGACGTGCGACGCGACGGAGAATCACGGTCGTAACCTTTCTGGATCCGGACCCGGGAAACAAACCTATCCCCAGTCTTCCCGCCCGCCACTCCGCCGAACCGCGCTAGCGGTATATCGCGCAATATTTCTCTGACGCTAGACGGGGCTAGATTCCGCTAGCGGGCTCGATACGCCTTGGGCAGCTTGAAGCCACGGTCGGCCGCGACCTCGCGCAGACGGTCCGGATAGTCGGTGATGATGCCGTCGACGCCGTCGTCGATGAGCTTGTGCATGGTGGCCGGGTCGTCGATCGTCCAGGGCACGACCTTGATCCCCGCGCGATGCGCCTCCGTGACCAGCGCCTTCGTCGTGAACGGCCGGTAGCCGGGGTCGCCGACCTTGCCGCCCTGTGGGTTGCCGTGCACCGGCGAGAGCGCGCTCGCGCCGAACGACTTGACCGCGCGAACGGGACTGCCGCCGAAGTCGTCGATGTCGAGCCCGCCGAGCCACGGTGACTTGCCCGGCTGCCCGGCCTGCAGGAACTCGGGCTGGGTCAGCGCGACCGTCGGGATCCACGGTGCGACCTCGCGCAGCAGCATCAGCGCGCCCCAGTCGAAGCTCTGGACAGTGACGTTGCGCGCGAACCCGCCGCGCAGGATCTCGTGGACCGCCCGCTGGACGAACTGCTCACGCGGCGCCGTCTCGTGCGGCGCGGCGGCCTCGACCTTCGTCTCGATGTTGAACTTGACGCCCCACGCGCGGTGGTCCCTGGCGAGCTGGAACAACTCGGCGAGCGTCGGCATCTTGGCGCCGGGCGAGAGCGTCTGGCCGGGGTGCGCGGACTGCCGGATCGAACCGCAGTCGAGCGTGCGTACCTGCGCGAACGTCAGGTCCTTCACGTATTTGCCGACGTACGGGTATGCCGGGTCGCCGGCCGTCGCGGGCGCGGTGTCGCGGCACTTCGCGGGCGTCGTCTTGCGGTCGTGGGTGATCACCTCGCGACCGTCCTTGGTGATCTGGAGGTCGAGTTCGAGTGTGGTCACCCCCAGCTCCATCGCCTTGCCGAACGACGCGAGCGTGCTCTCGACCGTGAGGCCGAGCCCACCGCGGTGGGCCTGGATGTCGAAGGCGCGACGCGGATGCGCGTCGGCGACCCCGGCCGTCGACAGGGTCAGCGCAGCGGCCATGACCAGCGCGAATGTCTTCATGGGCGAACCATGCCACGGACGGGTGAACTTCGTTTGACTTTGACGCAACGTCAACCTCTACCTTCGTGGACATGCCGAACGAGAAGGAGTGGTCGATCCAGGACATCGCCCGCTCGGCGGGGACCACGAGCCGCACGCTGCGCCACTACGGCGACATCGGGCTGCTCGAACCGAGCCGGGTGGGGAGCAACGGATACCGCTACTACGACCAGGTCGCGCTGGTGCGGCTGCAACGCATCCTGCTGCTTCGCGAACTCGGGCTGAGCCTGCCCGCGATCGGCGAAGTGCTCGAAGGGGAGCAGGACACGACGGCGGCGCTGCGCACGCACCTGAAGTGGCTGGAGCAGGAGCGACAGCGGCTCGGACGGCAGATCGAATCGGTCAGGACGACCTTGAAGAAGACGGAAAGAGGTGAACAACTGATGGCAACGGAAGTATTCGACGGCTTCGACCACACGAAGTACGAGAAGGAGGTCACCGAACGCTGGGGTGCCGACGCCTACGAACAGGGCGACCGGTGGTGGAAGTCGCTGAGCGCCGAGGACAAGAAGGCGCACCAGCAGGAACAGAAGGACATCGCCGCCGCTTTCGGTGAGGCACGGGCCCAGGGTCTGCCCGCGGACGGTGAGGAGGCTCAGGCGATCACGCGGCGGCTGTACGAATGGCTGCGGCCGGCCGTGCGGGCCGTCTCGAAGGGCTACTTCGCCGGTCTCGGGCAGCTGTACGTCGACGACCCGCGCTACGGGCAGTACGACGAGAAGCACGGCGCCGGCACGGCGGAATACATCCGTGACGCGATGGCGGTCTACGCCGAGCGGAACCTGCGCGAGTAAGAACGAGGGATGGGGCTGCAGACCCATCCCTCGGCTGAACCGCGAGGTCTCCCCAGGGGCGCCACTGTTCGCCAAGGTGAGAGCGAACCGGAGCAGCGCCTCTTCGGCGCTTTTCCGTCAGCGCGACACGCCATAGGCAAATATCACCGAATATCGGGTCCACGCTAGAAACGCCGATAGCGTGTGAGAGTGGATCCCATCCGCAACCCCTTCGCCCCGGGCGCCGGTCAACGGCCGCCCGAGCTGGCAGGTCGCGTGCGCGAGCTCCAGGCCTTCGAGGTGGTGCTCGAACGGGTCGCGCGCGGGAGACCCGAACGCAGCCTGATGCTGACCGGCCTGCGTGGTGTGGGGAAGACCGTGCTGCTGGGCGAACTGCGCTCGAGGGCCATCAAGCACGGCTGGGGCGCGGGCAAGATCGAGGCCCGCCCGGACACCGAACTCAGGCGGCCGCTCTCGGCCGCGTTGCACCGCGCGATCCGCGACCTCGCCGTGCGCCATCGCGCGCCGGACCGGGTCGAGCAAGTGCTCGGCGTGCTCAAGGCGTTCGCGCTGCGCGCCAACAAACCGGACGCGAAGCTCCGTGACCGCTGGCAGCCCGGCATCGACGTGCCCGCCGCGCAGGGCCGCGCCGATTCGGGCGACATCGAGATCGACCTGGTCGAGCTGTTCACCGAGGTCGCCGAGCTGGCGGCCGACGTCGGCACCGGGGTCGCGCTGTTGATCGACGAGATCCAGGATCTGCTGCCGGAGGACGTTTCCGCGCTCTGCGCCGCCTGTCACGAACTCTCTCAGTCCGGGGCGCCGCTGGTCGTTGTGGGCGCGGGGCTGCCGCACGTGCCCGCCGTCCTTTCGGCGTCGAAGTCGTACTCCGAACGCCTCTTCCGCTACGCGCGCATCGACAGGCTGGAACGCGAGGACGCCGACCTCGCGGTCATGGCGCCCATCGAACGCGAGGACGCGGGCATCGAACCGGAGGCGCTGGACGCCCTGTTCGACGCGTCCGGCGGCTATCCGTACTTCATCCAGGCCTACGGCAAGGCCGCCTGGGACGCCGCGCCGGCGGATCCCATCACCGTGAAGGACGTCCAGGTCGCCGCCCCGGAGGCCGAATCGGAACTCGCGGTCGGTTTCTTCGGCTCCCGCTACGAGCGCGCGACACCCGCCGAACGCGAGTACCTGCTCGCGATGGCGGAGCTGACCCAGGGGCGGGACGAGTCCGCCGGAACCGCCGACGTGGCCGTCTACCTGGGGCGGAAGCCTTCGTCGCTGTCACCGGCACGGGACAGCCTGATGAAGAAGGGCCTGGTGTACTCCGCCGAGCGCGGGCACATCGCCTTCACCGTCCCGCACTTCGGCCACTACCTGCTCGGCCGGGACTAAGCCTCTCTTCGGCTTTATCGCATCAAAACTAGAAAGCCCTAGAGAAGACTACGAGAGCCACAGGGTTCATGGTCCACGCCCAGGGCCCCATCACGACGCCGTCGGCACTGGCGAATCTCCTGCGCACCGACGAAGACAGCGTCCTCGATTCGAAGGTGATCTACGCCTTCGGACGGAAGCCCGGCGCGCGCCGTTAGCAAAACGTGACCGGCACCACCAAATCTCTCCGGATTTTCGTCCTCGTTGCCGATGATTCATCGGCAGGTGTGCCAAGTCACCGGATAATCGTTGGATTCCTTGTGAAAAAGGGTGCATACTAGAAGCACAGCCACCGAGACACAAGACCCTCAAGGGGATGACTTAAACCGATGAACAACATCGCCGCCAAGCTCCGTGCCCGTCGCGCCGAGGCTCGCACTCGCCGGGCCCTGAACCGGGCGATCGACACCGCGGCCACCGCGACCGTTCGTCAGGAGCTCATCGCTATCTCTCAGGCGCGTCACACGCACATGCGCTGACCCGACGACAACCGTTGTAGGTGTCACCCATTCGAGTGACCTACGACACATAGTGCGAGGGATGTAACGCCGTGGAACGCGGCGTCGATACCCACTACGACCCCGTGATGCTGGCGGACCCCCGACCTGGCAGCATCACGGGGTTTCCATATGTCCAGACCCGAAAGATTTCTTGCCTTCACCGCTTCGCGGAGTAACACTTGACCTAGTCAACGAATCTGTTGAGGTGGTCAAATGAATCGGTCCGCGGACCGGGTGGCGACCGTGAGGGCCTTCAACCGCCTGTACACCGGCGTGATCGGCGTCCTCGACGAAGGACCGGCCGACGCCGAGTACTCCCTGAGCGAAGCTCGGGTCATCTTCGAACTCGCGCAGCAGGATCCGACCCAGGTCACCGACCTGCGCAAACGTCTCGACCTCGACGCCGGGTACGCGAGCAGGCTGCTCGCGAGGCTCGAGGGGCGTGGCCTTCTCACGCGCGAGCGCAGTGACGAGGACGCCCGTCGTCAGATCGTCCGGCTGACCGAGAACGGCCGCGAGGCCTTCGCCGTCCTCGACGAAAGATCGGTGGGCCGGATCGGCTCGCTGCTCGGCCGGTTCGGCGACGACGAGCAGGAGCGGCTGCTCGGCGCCATGGACACGATCACCTCGCTGGTCGGCGAGCGCGCCTCGGACCCCACGCTGGTCCTGCGCCCACCCCGGCCGGGCGACTTCGGCTGGGTGGTCCACCGTCACGGCGCCCTCTACTCCCGCGAGTACAGCTGGGACGAACGCTTCGAAGCGCTCGTCGCCCGTGTCGTCGCGGAGTACGTCGACAGGCGCGGCGACCCGCGCCAAGCGGGCTGGATCGCCGAACTCGACGGGGAGCGCGTCGGCAGCATCTTCTGCACGCCCGGCGAAGACGGCACCACGGCGAAGCTGCGGATGCTGCTCCTCGAACCGGCCGCGCGGGGGCGTGGCGTCGGGAAACGCCTGGTCACCGAATGCGTCGAGTTCGCGAAGGTGTCCGGCTACACGGCGATGGAGCTCTGGACGGTCTCGCTGCTGGACGCGGCGAGGGCGATCTATCAGAAGGCCGGTTTCCGGCTGGTGAGCGAAGAGACGATCGCGGGCTTCGGTTACGAGCTGACCGGGCAGACTTGGCGGTTGGAGCTGTGACGTCTGCCTGGTGGCGACCGCGGCGACAAGAAGGGCCGCGTCCCGGCAGGACGCGGCCCTTTCCGACACAAACGACTAGTGGACGCCGATTTCGCGGAGATCCTTGTCGTGCTCGTCGGCGTGGTAGTCCTCGGCCTCGGTGTCGTCCGTGCCGTTGAAGACCTTCAGCTGCCGCGCGATCACCGTGAAGATCACGGCGATCAGCAGGTTCGCGATCAGCGCCACGAACCCGACGTAGATCTGCACCGGCGAACCGCTGAACGGGTGCCAGCCGAGGATCGACAGGTCACCGAGCTTCAGTGCCGAGCCACCGAAGTGCGCCTTGCCGGTCGCCGGGTTCGGGATGTTGTAGAGCATGATCAGGCCCCAGCCGATGCCGACCGCCCAGCCGGCGATCAGGCCCCAGCGGTGGAACCACCGCGTGTAGAGCGAGATCGCGACCGCGGGCAACGTCTGCAGGATCAGCACGCCGCCGATGAGCTGCAGGTCGATCGAGAACTGCGGGTCGATGAACAGGATGAACGCCACCGCGCCGAACTTCACGATCAGCGAAGCGAGCTTGGCCTGCTTCGCCTCCTGGCCCGGCGTCGCGTCCTTCTTGATGTACTCCTTGTAGATGTTGCGGGTCCACAGGTTGGCCGCCGCGATCGACATGATCGCCGCGGGCACCAGCGCGCCGATGCCGATCGCGGCGAACGCGATCCCGGCGAACCACGACGAGAACTGCGAGTCGAACAGCACCGGGACGACGGTGTTCGTGTCGGGCTTCCCGGTCGCGTTGTTCTTGATCGGCGAGACCGAGGCGCTGATCGCGACGTAGCCGAGCAGCGCCAGCAGGCCCAGCACCAGCGAGTACGCCGGCAGCGCGACCATGTTCCGCTTGATCACGCTGCGGCCGCGCGAAGCGAGCACGCTGGTGAGCGAGTGCGGGTACAGGAACAGCGCCAGCGCCGAACCGAGCGCCAGCGTGGCGTACTGCAACTGGTTGTTGGCGTTGAGCAGGATGCCGTCCGCCGGGGACGGCGTCTTGTCGAACTTCGCGTCGGCCGCGTCGAAGATGGCCGACCAGCCGCCGAGCTTCGAGGGCAGGTAGATGATCGCCACGATGATCACCAGGTAGATCAGGATGTCCTTGACGAACGCGATCAGGGCGGGCGCGCGAAGGCCGGACTGGTAGGTGTAGACCGCCAGGATGACGAAGGCGACCAGCAGCGGCAGGTGCCCGACGATGCCGGAGCCGTTGATGCCCATGGTCCGCAAGACCGCCTCGAGGCCGACGAGCTGCAGCGCGATGTACGGCATCGTCGCGATGATGCCGGTGATCGCGATCAGCAGCGCCAGCGTCGGCGAACCGAAGCGGCCTCGGACGAAGTCGGCGGGCGTGACGTAGCCGCGGACGCGCGAGACCGACCACATGCGCAACGCCGGCATCAACACGATCGGGTAGACGATGATCGTGTACGGCAGCGCGAACAGGCCCATCGCGCCGGCGCTGAACATCAGCGCGGGGACGGCCACGAACGTGTAAGCCGTGTAGAGGTCACCGCCGAGCAGGAACCAGGTGATCCACGAACCGAACTTGCGGCCGCCGAGGCCCCATTCGTCCAGGTGGTCGAGGGTGTTGCCGGCCTTCCAGCGCGACGCGACGAAGCCGAGCACGGTGACCACCGCGAAGAGGATCGTGAAGATGATCAGCTCTGGCCATTGGATGTCGGTCACTTGACGTCCCCCTCGTCGAGCTCGTCCACGGACAGCCGGTCGGGACGCTCAGTGGTCGGCTTGTCCTTGGTCATCACGTAGACGATCCAGGTGCACAGGACGCCGACCGCCACGAACACGAATTGGAACCAGTAGAAGAACGGCATCCCGAACAGCCGAGGACCGTCCGAATTGAACAAGGACGTGATCAGCACCAGCATCGGGATGATCAACAGGAGGTTCCATGGGCTGAACTGAAAGCCCCTCACCTTCCCGTCTGCCTTACCTGACGCCATCGGACCTCACCTAACATTCCCGTAACCGGCGGATGGTCCCGATGACCCTAGAACTTCTCCCCCACCTGGGTCACGCATGCCGGATATCGATTTGATCAGCGCCGCCCCATACGACGAAGGGCGGTTGCCGTCCCGGTCCCCGCCGGATATCAATAGCCGCAGTCGCGAACAGGAACTTCGCACGCAAGATCAAAGGGGCATCGGATGAAGAAACTCCGCTATGCGGTGGTGATCCCGGCTGTCGCCGGCACCATGCTGGCCGGGTTCACGCCTGCGTTAGCAGGACCGGAGGCTGCCCAGCAGCAGCCGCTGAACTCCACCAACATTCCGGCGAAGTACGCGGATCAGAAGCTGGACTGGCACAAGTGCACCGCCGGCGAACTGCCGTCCGCGCCGCCTCCGGGGGCCGAGAACATCGAATGCGCGACCTACCGCGCGCCCCGTAACTGGTACAAGACGAACGAGGCCATCGACCTGACGATCGCCGTCAGCCGCCTCGCCGCCACCAGCGGCAACGCGACGGCCAGCGTCATCACGAACCCGGGTGGCCCCGGCGCTCCGGGCCGTAACTTCCCGGCCCGTCTGCGTAACCAGACGAAGCTGCGCGCGAACCAGGAGATCATCGGTCTCGACCCGCGCGGCACCGGCAAGAGCACCAACATCACCTGCGGCAACGCGATCGGCACCGGCTCCGACCTGGACCCGCGCGACCGCAGCCGGGCGAATCTCAACCTGATCCTGGACGCCACCAAGTACGCGGCGGACTCCTGCCAGGTGAAGTCCGGCGAGCTGGGCCCGCTCATCAACACCGCCCAGACCATCCGCGACATCGACCTGCTGCGCGTCCTCCTCGGCCGCGACAAGATCAACTGGGTCGGCTACTCGGCGGGCACCTGGATGGGCGCGCACTACGCGCAGGAGTTCCCCACCCGGACCGGCCGGTTCCTGCTCGACTCCTCGACCGAGTTCACCACCACCTGGCAGAACTCGTTCGACTGGCAGCCGCTCGGCTTCGAGCGCCGCTGGCGTCAGGACTTCCTGCCGTGGATCGGCAAGTACGACAAGGTCTACGGCTTCGGCAAGACCGGTGAAGCCGCGCGCCAGACCTACGAGAAGGTCCGCTTCGCGCTGACGCAGAACCCGGTCGAGGTGGACGGCGTCCCGGTTTCGGCCAACGCCCTCGACTCGACCATCGCTTCGTACCTCTACTCGAAGCGCAACTTCACGGCGCTGGCCGACTACCTGGTCAACCTGAAGACGCTGACCGAGGGCACCTCGTCGCAGCAGCAGAAGGCCTCGGCCGCGCAGAAGGTCAAGGCCGAGACGGTGGACGGTGACGGCGTCATCGGCCCGCAGCCGCTGTTCGTCCCGAGCGACGGTGACTCCTACAACGCCAGCTTCTGGTCCATCCCCTGCAACGAGGGTAAGTGGACCGGCAACCGCCAGAGCGTCATCCGTCAGTCGCAGAAGCTGATCGACCGCGATCTGCCGCTGCTCGGCGCCGGCTGGCTGATCCAGCCGTGCATCTTCTGGAAGAACAAGCCCGCCGACCTGCCGAAGCTCGACGGCCAGGGCGTCCCGCCGGTGCTGATCGTCCAGTCGGTGCACGACCCCGCGACCCCGATCGAGGGCGCGACCCGTGCGCACCGCGCGTTCGCCAACTCCCGGATGATCACGGTGACCGGTGAAGGCGACCACGGCATCTACGCCGGCGGCAACGTGGGTGTGGACAAGGTCGTGGAGGACTTCCTCGTCGACGGCAAGGTGCCGAACGACCAGAGTCTCCCCGGACTCCCACTTCCGGTGCCCGCGGGCGCCTGAAGCCACTAGGGATTGTGGCCCCGTCGAGTTCCGGCTCGGCGGGGCCCTTTCTTTGGCGGTCCACAGACCTGTGCACAGAGTTGTCCACAGGCTGGGGGTAACTCGGCGGGGACAACTCGGTCGCCGGCGTGTGTCTGGACGGAAGTCGCGTGACTGAAGGCGGATCTCGCGTGCTTCCAGCCGGATCTCGCGTATCCGGCCCCGATCACGCGTGTTCCGCCTTCAGTCACGCGTGTTCGGCGCCTGGGCACCCGAATCCCGGCTCACGACCGGCCAGACCGGTATTAGTATCGGCACTATGGTGCGAGTGCCGTTGACGGACGAGGAACGCGAACGCGGCGAGCGGCTGGGGTTGGCGCTCCGGGACGCGCGCGCGTCGTCGTCGCGGAGCATGGTCGAGGTCGCGGCGGAGGCCGGGATCTCGGTGGAGACGCTCCGGAAGATCGAGACCGGACGGATCCCGACGCCCGCCTTCTTCACCGTGATGGCGATCGCGGACGCCATCGGGCTCCCGCTGGACGCGCTGCGAGCCGCCGCCGAGGGCGGCGCCGAAGAGGTCGCCGAAGCGAGTTAGGGGCGCAGGACGGCCAGGGCGTGGGCCCGGTCGTTCAGGTAGAGGAAGCCGTCGATCGGCAGATCGAAGCTGTTCAGCAGGCTTTCCAAGGTGGCGTATTCGTCCACTCCGAGCCGCAGGTCCTCGTTCATCGCGTGGGCGACGAGGACATCGGCCAGTTCTTCCCACTCACCCGACCAGTGCAGCGTGCGGTAGAAGGCCAGGACGTCCGGCGCGACCCGGGCGGAGATCTGGTCGAGCAGGCTGTCGCCGAAGAAGCTGATCCGGCCGGCGGCGAGATCGGCGACGGTCGGGTTCGCCGGGTCGGCGGCGGTGTCGGGATTGCGGACCACGCCGGGGCCCGCCACCGGATAGCCCGTCTTGACGTCGCCGTTGTCCTCGACCAGCACGATCAGGTGCACGCCGTACCGTTCGCCGGCGCACCGCCAGCGGCCGTTGTGCAGTCTGACGCGGGGTTCGCTCGGATCGTTCGCGACATCCTTGATCACCGCGATGATCTGCTCGTCGGTCCAGCCCGCGGGGAACTCGCTGGTCGCCCGCCGTCCCTTTCCCGGTGCGTGCCCGCCGCCCACTCGTGCTCCTTTCGTCGCATCGAGGGTAACCCGCGTTCGGAGTATCCGAATGATCCGAACGCGGGAACGGGTGACCTCAGGTGATCACGCTGAGCAAGACCGCGCCGACGGCGAGCACGTCGACGCCTCGCAAGGCCTGCAGCCCGGCGGCCCCGCCACCGACGTCGTAGTTCATCGGCGGCCGGGTCGCCGTCCGCAACACGGCGACGACGGCGAGCGGGATCGCGAGCCATACCGGCCAGGCCGGGACCATCCCGAGCGTCAACGTCACCAGGCCGAGCGACAACCCCCAGCCGAGGCCGAGCAGGGCGATCACCAGGCCGTTGACCAGCCGCAACTCCCAGTCGGACGCGCCGAGCCACCGCCTGCGGCCGGGGTTGCGCCATAGTTCGCCGAGCCCGCCGGCGAACGGCACGAGCGCCGCGTACGCGCCGAGCGCGAACAGCGGCCCCACCGGGATGGCGGGGAAGGCCAGGTGCGCGACGCCTGCCAGGCACGCGATCACCACACTGGCCGCCGCGTAGCGCATCCGGCCGAGCACCCCGGCCCACGCGAGCCGCAGCGTCGTCGGACGCCGCAGCGACAGCCACGGCACCGGCTTCGATTCCGGGATCAGCAGCATGGGATCCATGAAGACCGCCGCCATCGCCCGCAGGAGCCGCGCGTTCCAGCCGTCGACGAGTTCCTGACGCCCGACCCCGGACATCGGTTCGCCGCCGAAGGCCACCGCGACCGCCACCACGAACAGCACGCCGGCCAGCACCTCGACGGCGATCGGGCCCCATCCCGCGGCGGCGATCGCCAGACCGGCCAGCGCGAGCACGACCGGCGCCGCCGTTTCCCCGCGGATCGCCGTCCGCCGCGCGGTGACGGCGGCCAGGACCGCCCCGGACGCGGTCAACGCCGACATCGCGATCCACACGTCCCCCGGCCCACCGCCGATCGCGGTGACCAGCGCCCCGGTGTAGCCGACCGCCAGGACCAGTCCGAGCCAGAGCGTCCACATCCGCTTCACGACGACACGGCGCCTGTCGACGCGGGCGAAGTCCATCCACGTCAACGCCGCCGGTTCGGCCCAGACGAAGCCGCGACGCAGAAGCCCGCGCCAGAACATCGCGCACAGCACGACCAGCAGGCCGAACACCGTCGGGAAATCCACAATAGACTGTCCGAAAAGGAATTCCCGGAGTTTCGGCAGGTTCTGGAAAGCGGTGAACAGCGCACCGAAACCGAACAGTGCCAGGAAGGTCTGGTAATCCCCGTTGAGCAGGCCGCCGAATCGCTGTCGCCCGGGCACATGCGTGGGGGCCTTCGTGGTCACCACCATTCGAGAGTGGAGTCGGCCGCTTCGAGCAGCGGGGGATGGTGCGTGGCCACGACGACGGCCGCCCCGGCATCGGTCGACCGCGCGATCAACGACGTCAGCCATTCCTTCCCGGCGACGTCGAGCGCCCGTTCGGGCTCGTCGAGCAGCAGGACGTCGTGCGGTCGCGCGGTCGCTCCGAGGAGCAACAGACGACGGCGTTGCCCGGCCGAGAACTTGCCCGCGGTGACCTTCGCGCGTTCGGAAAGCCCCGCGTCCGAAAGGAGCGCGTCGAAATCGCCGAGATCGGCACCGAAAGAACCCTCCAGCAGTTCGAGATGCTGGAGCGGGGTCAGTTCGGCGAAGAAATCGGAATCGTCGAACAGCACGGAAACCTTGCGACGGAAGGAAACATCGCGTTCGTCGGGCTTTCCGCCCGCGACGACGACGCGCCCCCGCTGCGGGGTCTGCGTTCCGTACAGACACCGCAGCAGGGTCGATTTCCCGACCCCGTTGGGACCGACGATGACCGCGCATTCACCGGCCCCGACCTCGAAGTCGAGGCCGTCGAACAACCAGTGCTCCCCGGCCTGGACGCCGAGCCCGCGTACGTCGATCATTTGCCGCGCAGCGACTCGATCACCGGCGCGAGCGCGTCCATGTTGTGCTCCAGCACGGTGAAATAGGTGAAACCGAAACGCTCACGATGCGCCAGGATCTGTTCGGCGATCTGCTCGTGCGTGCCGACCAGAGCCGTCGGCAGTTCGGCGAGTTGTTCGATGGTCAACGCCCCGTCGAGCAGCTCTCGCAGGCTCTCCAAACCCTTTTCCCGGTCTTCGACCACCGCGACGAAATGCGAGAGGATATTGAATTCGGCGTCGCGTCCGTTCAGTTTCCCGCGGACGAAGTTCACCCGCTCCTCGATTCCGGCCGCGTCGTCGACAGCGAGGGCTCCGCCGTCAGGAACGGCCGCCGTGCCGGTGAAGCCGATGATGTCGGCGTGTTCGGCGGCGAGGCTGAGCAACCTGTCGCCCCGGCCGGCGATCATCAGCGGTGGGCCCGGTTTCTGCACCGTCGGCGGTTTGTGGTTCTCGTCGGCATAGAGCCGTTTGAGCTCTTTGATGGTGTTTTCGAGGTGGTCGACGCGTTTTCCGGCGCGGGGGAACTCCATGCCCGCCGCTTCGAATTCGGCTTTCACGTAACCGGCCCCCAGGCCGAGCTCCAGCCTGCCCTCGGTGAACTGGTCCGTTCCGGTGACGTCGCGGGCCAGCAGCACCGGGTTGTAGAAGGCGGTGTTGAGAACGAAGGTGTTGAGCCGAGGGCGGCTCGTCACCTCGGCGGCGAGCACGAGGGCCGGGAAGGGCGGTGCCATGCCGAGGTGGTCGGCCGCGCCGATCACGTCGAATCCGAGGTCCTCGGCCTTGCGACACTTTTCGACCCACGCCGCGCGGGTCTCCGGGACGACCATGTTGACGCCGAATTTGACCATGCGGCCACGGTACCGAGCGCGAAAGGAGAAGGCCTCATCCCCAGGAACGACACTGCGGATGAGGCCTTCTGGCCATACCCGAGCAATGCCACCAGCACCCAAGGGTCTCCCAAAGGGCGCTCTGCGCCCGACGGAGACTTCACCGCCGAGCGCCCTCTTTCGGGCCGAAGGCCCACGGAAACTCGATGAAGGGGCGCCTCTCGCACCCACCGTGAGGTGGAAGCGGAACGGCGCCCCTTCGGCGAGTTTGCGTCAGCGCTCGGCAGACAAACGCTGCTTCAGCGCGTCCAGCTCGTCACGCAGCGACGTCGGGACCTTGTCGCCGATCTTCTCGAACCACTCTTCGATGAGCGGCAGTTCCTGGCGCCACTCCTCGGCCGAGACGTCCAGCGCGGCCTGGATGTCGGCCAGCGGCTCCTTGAGGCCCTCGGTGTCGAGGTCCTCGGCGTTCGGCACGAAGCCGACCGGGGTCTCGTTCGCGTTGCCCTTGCCCTCGACGCGGTCGATGACCCACTTCAGGATCCGCGAGTTCTCGCCGAAGCCCGGCCACAGGAAGCGGCCGTCGTCGCCACGCCGGAACCAGTTGACGTAGAAGATCTTCGGCAGCTTGTTCGCGTCGGCGTTCTTGCCGAGGTCCAGCCAGTGCTTGAAGTAGTCACCGGCGTGGTAGCCGAGGAACGGCAGCATGGCCATCGGGTCGCGGCGCACGTTGCCGACCGCGCCGGCGGCGGCCGCGGTGGTCTCCGACGACATGGTGGCGCCCATGAACACGCCGTGCTGCCAGTCGCGGGCCTCGTTCACCAGCGGGACCGTGGTCTTGCGGCGGCCGCCGAACAGGATCGCCGAGATCGGCACGCCCTGCGGGTCGTCCCACTCGGGCGCGAGGATCGGGCACTGCGACATCGGCGTGCAGTAGCGCGAGTTCGGGTGCGCGGCCTTCTCTTCCGATTCCGGCGTCCAGTCCTGCTTCTTCCAGGAGGTGGCGTGCGCGGGCTTGTCGCCCATGCCCTCCCACCAGATGTCGCCGTCGTCGGTGAGCGCGACGTTCGTGTAGACCGTGTTGCCCTTTTCGATGGTGCGCATCGCGTTGGGGTTGGTGTGCCAGTCGGTGCCCGGCGCGACGCCGAAGAAGCCGAACTCGGGGTTCACCGCGTACAGGCGGCCGTCCTCGCCGAACCGCATCCACGCGATGTCGTCACCGAGGGTCTCGGCGCGCCAGCCCGGGATGGTCGGCTGCAGCATGGCGAGGTTGGTCTTGCCGCAGGCGCTCGGGAACGCCGCCGCGACGTAGTGGACCTTGTCCTCGGGCGAGATCAGCTTGAGGATCAGCATGTGCTCGGCCAGCCAGCCCTCGTCACGGGCGATGACCGAGCCGATGCGCAGCGAGTAGCACTTCTTGCCCAGCAGCGAGTTGCCGCCGTAACCGGAGCCGTAGCTCCAGATCTCACGGGTCTCGGGGAAGTGCGAGATGTACTTGGTGGTGTTGCACGGCCAGGAGACGTCCTCCTGACCCGGCTCCAGCGGAGCGCCGACCGAGTGCAGCGCGGGCACGAACGCGCGCTCGGTGCCGTCCTCGGTGATGAACTTGTCCAGCGCGGCCTTGCCGGCGCGGGTCATCACGCGCATGGAGGCGACGACGTAGGCGAAGTCGGTGATCTCGATGCCGAGCTTGGGGTCTTCGGCGCCGAGGGGGCCCATGCAGAAGGGGATCACGTACATCGTGCGACCGCGCATGCACCCGCGGTACAGCTCGGTCATCGTGGCCTTCATCTCGGCCGGGTCCATCCAGTTGTTGGTGGGACCGGCGTCCTCTTCGTTCTCCGAACAGATGAAGGTGCGCTCTTCGACGCGGGCGACGTCATTCGGGTCGGAAGCGGCCCAGTACGAGTTGGGCTTCGCGTCGAGCTGCACGAACGTGCCGGCGGAGACCAGTTCCGCGTTGATCCGGGCGGCCTCTTCGTCGGACCCGTCGACCCACACCACGCGGTCCGGAGTGGTCAGTTCGGCGACCTCCCGGACCCAGGACAGCACGCCACTGTGCGTCGTCGGCGCATTTTCCAGTCCTGGGATGGCGACTGCGGTCATCTCTACTCCTGACTTCCGACGCAAAGAGGGCCCACACCGGGAACGACGCTGTTCCGATGCGGCCCTCAAGCTCGCGAGACCGAATGGCTTCGCACACCGGCGGGAAGACCGGTGTGCGGGTTTTGGGATTCCCCGAGAGTAGCCGGATGACCGGCAGGTAACCGAGAGCTGACCTGTCGGTTCTCTCACAAGAACGATAAGGGAATCGATTCAGTATCACCGGAATGGGCCATAC
This sequence comes from Amycolatopsis decaplanina DSM 44594, assembly GCF_000342005.1. Lineage (GTDB taxonomy): Bacteria > Actinomycetota > Actinomycetes > Mycobacteriales > Pseudonocardiaceae > Amycolatopsis > Amycolatopsis decaplanina. Next base: position 172,570 of record NZ_AOHO01000063.1, on the reverse strand, counting down.
GCAGAAATTCTTCCGGTGATCGATGGCACAACGACGAGGTGCGCAAAGGGCGAATCGGACACGAGAAAGCCCGGTACGAGGTCTCGTACCGGGCTGTTCTGTGACCAGGATTACAGGAATCGGTCTTTCGAAATGGACTGAACCATTCTTCTATTGGTTTAGTCCATTTCGGGATTTCAGTTGGGGCTGATCCATTGGCCGGTGGCGGAATCGATCTTCGCCACACCTTCGAGTGTTTCGGTGCCCGCGCCACCCCAGGCCGCGTCGCCCGCCGGGTCACTCTCGGTCGCCGGAGCGCTCGCGAAGGCCGAGCCGATGTCGTTGTTGACCACGCCGCTGCCGGTCTCGGACCACTGGCCGGGCCCGGTGTGCTCGTAGGTCTTGGAGTTGCCGGAGGCGTCGGTCTCCACCGCGATGTCGGCGTTGCCGTCGCCGTCCTTGTCGGTGAAGGCGATCGTGCGACCGTCCTCCGTCTGCACGACTGCGGTGTCGGGGGTTCCGTCACCGTCGGTGTCGATGGTCGGCGGGCCGACCTCGACGTCGCCGCTGGGCATGTCGGCGTGCATGGTGCCGCTGGTGCCGGCGTCGGAGCCGTCGTCGTTGCCGCCGCCACCGGCTTCGACCCAGGAGCCGGACGCCTCGTCGTAGACGGCTTCCTGGACGACCTTGCCGTTCTCGTCGAGCACCGCGTACTGGTCGGCCTCGCCGTCGCCGTCGGTGTCGACGAACGCCTGACCGGTGCCGTCGTCGTGCTGGATGACCGCGGCGTCGTTCACGCCGTCCTTGTCGAGGTCGTAGTTGAGCTCGGCCTGGTACTCCTCGCCGTCAACGTGGACCGTGACCGCCTCCGTGGAGCCCGCCTCGGTGTCCGCGCCGCCGCTCTCGTCGACCCACATGGGATAACCCCCTCGTTGACCTGCTGGTGTGTCGAAGCTTATGACTCACCGTAGGCCGGTTCGGTTCCGGTGGCTACTTCGTGAGCACGACTCCGATCAGGAAGACCACCCCGACGATGAGCACGACCACCGCCACGATGACGAGAAGCACTCGCAGGATCAGCTTCTTGCGCCCCCGTGGATCACGGGCCATTTCGCTCAGCCGCTGCAGCTTCGCCGGAAGCCCCTTCTGCGGAGGCAGCGGCGGGAACGGGCTCTGTGCGGGACCCGACTGTGGGAACTGCTGTTGTCCGAACGGCTGCTGCGGTTGCCGAGGAAAGGTCACGCTTGATTGTCGCGCAGTGACCGAATGCGACCAAGGAGAGCCTCGGCACGGTCACGGCCGTCCGAGACGTCCTTCAAGCGCTTCGCGACGACAGAGATCTTCTTCGCCCGTTCCTGCGCGCCCATCTTGATCGTCTTGTCGACTTCCTTCAGCTCCGCCTCGATCGCGTCGATGCGGCGGCCGAGGGCTTCGTCGAGCGCCATCGACAGCTGCTGTTCGGCCTCGATCAGCTGCTCCGCGACGAGCTGGTCCAACGTGGATCGCGCGTCGGCGATCGCCTCGACCAGCCATTGCTTCATATGCTGCTTGTCCGCCGCGTGTTTGCGGGTCCGCGCCATCCACCAGCCCGCGCCGAGGCCGATGACGATCGTCGCGGGCAGGATCACCGGGTTCAGGATCGCGACGCCCGCCAGCGGCAGCGCGGCGACCTTCCCGGCGCCGAGACCACCGGAAACCCCCATGAAGATGAGCAGTTTGTCCTCGGCCGTCGGCGGCTTCTTGTCCGGCGGGCGCAGTACGACCGGCGGACCGCCCGCCCTGGCGAACTGGCCGCGGATGATGTCGAGCTCTTCGGCGGAGAACAGCTCGGCGAGCGCGACGTTGGTGACCTGGTTGAGCCGCTGGGAGAGCAGCATCGAGATCCGCTGCGACGTCGTCTGCAGCGCGATGTCGACCTGCTGGGGCAGCGCGGCGAGTTCGTCCCGTTTCGCGCCGTCGATCCGCTGCCGGAAGTGGGTCGACGCGTCGCGCATCTGCCTGCTGGTCTCGTGCCCGACCTCGACGCGGGTCCGCTGGATCTCCGCGCGCAGTTTCAGCTGCCAGCCCCGCGTCGAAGACCGGCGTTCGGTGGTCAGGTCGTCACGACGCTGGCGCAGCTGTTCCGCTTCGGCCTCACCGGCGGACAGCGCACGGCTTTCCGCCTGCAGCTTCGCCTTGAGCTCGCCGAGCGCGCTCGACAGCGCGCGCAGGGTGTTGGCCTCGCCCAGCATCGCCGAACGGCCGACCAGCATCTCCTGCAGCGCGCCCTGCAGCGCGGCGATCCCGGCCTTCTCGCGCAGCATCATGGCCATCTGCTCGTTCGGCGCCTTGGCCGCCGTCTCGAACATGCGCGCGGACACCGGGTGGAACACCGCGTCGGCGAACCGTGGGGCGTGCTCGGCGAGCAGCCGCCGGTCGGCTTCGAGGACCTCGCGCCAGCCGCGGAACTGGTCGGTCTTGGTCAGCGCGAACAGCACGGTTTCGACGCGTTCGCCCATGTCGTGCAGGAATTGCAGCTCCTGCGCGGTGAACGGCGAGGAGGCGTCCACGACGAACAGCAGCGCGGTGGCTCCGGCGGCGGCCTCCTTCGCCAGTTCGCCGTGCATCGAGTCGAGTCCGCCGACACCCGGAGTATCCACAATGGACACCCGTTCGAGCAGCGGGACCGGTCCGGAGACCTCGACGTAACGCGGCGGGATCTGCCCTTCCGGCAGTTCGTGCGCGGCCGAGACCCAGTGGATCAGGTCGTTGAGGTCGATCGGCACCGGCGCCAGCTGGCCCGGGTAACACGCCTGCGCGGACCACCGCTCGGCGTGTTCGAAGACGAGATACGTCGCCGTGGCGACGTCGGCGTCCACAGGGGACAGTCCCGGCATGGAGAGGAGCGCGTTCACGAGCGAGCTCTTGCCGCGGTTGGTCTCGCCGACCACCACGACCGACGGCTTCTTCGGCCGCGTCTTCCGGACGTCCTCGACCCATTTCGCGGCCTGGGGATCGGCTTCGCGGACGACGGTGAGCAGCTGTTCGCGCGTGCTCTTCACGACCGCCGGCAGGTTGGCCGCCGCGCTCGGAGCGGTCACTGGGCCTTCTTCGCGTAGACGATGACGATCGGCGCGCGCAGGACCTGGTCGCGATCGGCGAAACCGACGACCTCGGTCTCCGCGACGAGCCCTTCGAGCGCCGGGTTCTCGGTCGCGACCGCGCCGCCCGCCTCGTGCACGGCGGGGTCGAACCGCTCACCGTCCGGGCGCAGGGCACGGACGCCGATCCCGGCGAGACCGTGTTCGAGCCGCTCGACGACGCCGCCGCTGCGGGCGCGATCGAGGGCGTACAGGCAGAGCTGGATCAGTGTCTGCCTGTCGGCGAGAGCCTGTTCGAGGTCGGCCGGACCCGTGGTCGTGGACTCCACATCGGTCTTCGACGCGGCTTCGACGACCGCGGTTCCCTCGGACGGCGAAGTCTCGCCGTCCGCTTCGGCGATGATCGCCGCCGAGATCTGACCGGTCGGCACGTCGTCCGGATTTTCTTCTTCGACCGCCTTCTTGCGCAGCCAGGCACCCATCCGAATCGACCCCCGTAACTGGTGTCCCGGGCCTACCGATCAGCCCGGGGAGATTTCACCAGTGTCGGCCACCCGCCCGCCGTCCGGGGGCGGAATCGGCAGAACAGGACGAAGGAATCTGGCGATCAGCTCCTTCATCACCGCGAGTTCCGCCGCCGGATCGAGGCCCGGCTCCAGAATCACGCGGGAAAGCGGCGCGTCGACCAACGCGACGAGCCAGCTGGCCACCGTCTCCGGGTCGAAGCCGGGATCGATCCGGCCCGCGTCCACCGCCCGCGTCACGAGGTCGGCGAGCCCGTCGCGCAGCGCCCGGTCGTTGCCCTGGATGAGCTCGGCCAGATCGGCGTCGCGAGAGCACTGCGCGGCGACTTCGAGGACGAGCTTGGCCGCGAGAGGATGCAGAAGCTGTTCGGACACGTGGGCCATGACGTGCAGGATGGCCTCCCACGGGTCCTCGATCTCCCCGGCGGCCGCGAGCAGGGCCGCGGTCTCGTCGGCGTCCTGCTCGAAGATGCCGACGAACACCGCGCGCTTGTTCGGGAAGTAGTGGAACAGGCTGCCGGTGCTGATCCCCGCGGCGCGGCAGATCTCCGCCGTCGTGGTCTTCTCGAAGCCCTTCTCCGAGAAACGCCAAGCGGCGGCGTCGAGGATGGCGCGGCGTTTGACCTCGTGCTTGACCGGGTCGACCGTCCTCATTTCACCGCCGGCGGCTCGTCAAGCCACGGATAGCCGTACTCGAGGAAGGCCTTGGCGACGGCTTCGCGGTCGACATCGCCCTTCTGCCGTGCCAGTTCCCGGCCGTCGGCGGCTAGCAGGACGAGCTCCTTGCCGTCGAGGTAGACGGCCTCCAGCTGTGCTTCGTACGCGCGGCTTCGGCCCTTGGTGGTCAGCGTGATGCGGGTCGGCGTCACCTTGACGATCAGCCGCTCGTGCGCCCAGACCGCGGCGAAGAGCAGGCCGAGGACGAGGCCGACGCCGATCCCGGTGACGACACCCCACGGCTGGGGCATGTCCGAGACGAGCTGGAACGGGCCCTTGAACGGAACCCAGCTCAGCGAGGCCACCCAGCCCGAGATCGACTGGAGGAACCAGCCGAGCGCGGCGCCCGCCAGTGGGCAGCCGATCCAGGAGGCCGTGCGCAGCCATGGGGGCTCGTCGACGATCGTTTCCATGCGCCCATTATTAGACCGAGCGCTCGGTTTATCAATCCGACGCGCAATTAGTCACCTACTTGCCCTGACCGCGCTCGTGCGGCGGAAGACGTCCAGGCAAGTAGGTGACTAATTGCGGGGTGGGTCAGTCGCGGATCTGCTGCCAGATGAGGAAGTACGCCCGGTGCACGACGTGCGCGACGCGGCTCTGGGCGGGCGTCGCGCCGAAGGACGCGAAGGAGCGCCACCAGCCCGCGCGTTCCAGCGCGTGGGCCGCGAGTTCGGCGCGGGGAGCGCCCGGCTTGCCGAGCTGGGCACCGATGTCGGCGTTGCTGCCGACCCGCAGGACCTCCTCGGACAGGTCTTCGGGCATGTCGACCGCGCCGGACGCGACCAGCGTGAGCGCTTCGAGCAGCCGCAGCTGGTGTGCCTCGGGCTTGGCGAGCAGGACCTCGATCGCGTCGTGGACGCGCTGCCGTTCGGCCGGGTCGCCGGACGCGTGGGCCAGCGCGGTGACCGAGGCCAGTGCGGCGGCGGCCTTGATGCCGTCGGCACGGGCGGCGAAGACGATGCTCAGCCGCTGGCGGACGGCTTCGAGCCCGGAGGCGTCGAGCAGCTTCCGCCGCAGTGAACCCGCGGTGATCTCGGGTTCCTTGCGGATCACCTCGACGGCGTACCGGACGCCGAACAGGTCCAGTTTCTCCAGCAGCCGCAGCCGGGTGCCCGCCGCGACGTCGCATTCCCAGCTGGTGAAGATGTCCGCCGAGATCAGCATGGTCTCGAGGATGTCGTCGTCCATCTCGGCCAGCTGGCGCAACGCCTCGGCGTCGGGGGAGGTGAACCCGCCGGACTCGGCCGACTCCGCGATCAGCCCGATCACCGGCAGCACGTCCGCGACGCGGGGCTTCAACGTCGCGGCCTGCTTCTCCGACAACAGCGTGGCGGCCTTCCACACGTCGCCGCCCGAGCCTTCGACCGACTCCGGCGCGATGGTGTCCGCCTTGTTGAGCACCGCGATCGCGTTGACCGGGCCCGCCTCGCGGCTCGCGGTCGCGGCGGTGAACGCGGCCAGCGCCTGCTGGTCGTCGGCGCGCACGCCCTGCGTGACCACGTAGAGCACGGCCTCGGCGCCCGCGACGGCGTTGCGCGAGGTGTCGTCCAGCTCGTCGGAGCCTTCCTCCTCCTCGTCATCGTCGGGTTTGCGATGCTTCGCCGCGCCCAGCAGCTCTTCGGTCCGCGACACCGAAGCGGCGTCGAGCGAGCCGAGGCCGGGGGTGTCGATGACGGTCATGCCCTGCAGGACCGCGTTGGTGAGGTACGCCTCGATATGCGAGACCTTGTCGATGTCGATGCCCAGTTCGGCCGGGATCATCCCGTCGGCGGAGAAGGGCAGCACCTGTTTGTGGCCGTCGTTGAAGACGATCTCGACGCGGTCGACCGTGCCGTATTGGAACCTGGTCACCAGCCGGGTGCACTCGCCGACGTCGGTCGGCGCGACCCGGCGCCCGATCAGGGCGTTGACCAGGGTGGACTTCCCCGATTTGATCCGGCCGGCGACGGCGACCTGCAGCGGGCCGCCCAGTCTGCGCAGCACCTCGGCGAAGCCGGCCGCGGTCCGCGCGGACACCTGCGGCTGGAGGCGATGACAGAGGTTCGCCACGGACATCGACAGCGGCCCGGCGAGACGGCCCTGCTCCGTCGCTGAGGTCACGGCGCCCACCCCTCCCAGTCGTCGAGCACGCCGAGGAGAATCGTGCCATGCCACTCATCCTCGGGTCGCACCGAAGGTGGTACCGGCGACCGACGCGCGGGCGGCCCGGGCCGACATAGTGTTACCAGGTGCGACGGTTGAGCCTCTGGATGCGTGCCCACCCCATGGCGGGGGACAGTCTCATCGCCGTCGTCCTGTTGCTGACCGACCTGCTGTTCTACGTGGCGGCGGTCGAGACGACGGAAGTCGCGGTGCCGCCCTGGTACGTGGTCGTTCCGCTGGACATCGCGATGGTCGCCCCGCTGGTCTTCCGGCGGAAGGCAACGCTGTGGTCGGCGTATCTGCTGCTGGTGATCGGCATCCCGCACGGGGCGCTGGAGCTGGGCGCGGCCAGTGCGTTCGCGGTGGTCATCAGCATCTACTCGGTGCTGGTCTACGTCGGACGCAAGCAGGGGCTGCTGTACCTGCTGGCGACCTTCGTGACCTCGGGCATCCAGCTGTGGGCCGACCCGCCGGAGGACGTGTGGGTGCTGGCGATCATCGGTGTCTTCTCCGCCGCGCTGTGCTGGACGCTCGGCGAGTTCGCCGGCGCGAGGCGCGCCTATCACGAGGAGGTGGAAGCCAGGTTGCATCTGCTTGAGACGGAACGGGACCAGGCGACCAGGATCGCCGTCGGCGAGGAACGCGGACGGATCGCCCGTGAGCTGCACGACGTCGTGGCGCACGCGGTGAGCGTGATGGTCGTGCAGGCCGACGGCGCGTCCTACGCGGTCGACGGGAATCCCGAGATGGCGAAGCGGGCCTTGCAGACGATTTCGGAGACCGGGCGCGGCGCGCTCGCCGAACTGCGGCGGCTGCTGGACGTGCTCCGCAGCGACGGTGACGACGAGCCGCGTGTGCCGCAGCCGGACGCCAGCGCCCTGACCGACCTCGCGGACCGGATCCGCCAGGCGGGGGTGCCGGTGACCTTGGCGATCGGGTCCGACGCGCTGGCCGGGCTGCCCGCCGGTGTCTCGCTCGGGGTGTACCGGATCGTGCAGGAGTCGCTGACGAACACGCTGAAACACGCCGGACAGGGCGCGCAGGCGGAGGTGCTGGTGCGCCGGGAGGCGGACGTGATCGACGTCCGGGTCACCGACGACGGCGCCGGCCGCGCGAAACAGCTGGTGCCCACGGCGGCGAAGACGGCGTCGCACACCGCGCCGCCGGGGCCGCGGAAGCTCACCGTCCCCGGTGGGAACGGATTGATCGGAATGCGGGAACGGGCGAACGTCTTCGGCGGCACGCTGGAGGTCGGCCCCGCTCCCGGTGGAGGGTGGCAGGTGCACGCGAGGCTCCCGGTTAGGTTGGCGACGTGATACGGGTGGTGGTCGTCGACGACCAGGAATTGATGCGCGTCGGGTTCCGGATGGTCCTGGGCGCGCAGGCGGACATCGATGTCGTCGGCGAGGCGGGTGACGGCGCGCAGGCCATCCGCATGGCGGAGGAACTGCGGCCGGACGTCGTGCTGATGGACGTCCGGATGCCGGTGCTGGACGGGGTCGAGGCGACGAAGCGGATCGTCGAGGCCGGAACGGCGCGGGTCCTCGTGATGACGACGTTCGACCTGGACGAGTACGTCTACTCGGCGTTGCAGGGCGGGGCGAGCGGGTTCCTGCTGAAGGACACGCAGCCGGATCACCTGGTGTCGGCGCTGCGGGCGGTCGCTTCGGGCGACGCCGTGGTCTCGCCGTCGGTGACCCGGCGGCTGCTCGACCGGTTCGTCGGCGGCGGCGGGAAGCCGATGCGGGACGCGGCCGAGCTCGACGTCCTCACCGAACGGGAGCGGGAGGTGCTCGTGCTGATCGCGAAGGGCCTCTCGAACCTGGAGATCGCCGAGACGCTGTTCTTGTCCGAGGCGACGGTGAAGACACATGTCGGGCGGATCCTGTCCAAACTGGATCTGCGCGACCGGGTGCAGGCCGTGGTGCTCGCCTACGAGACCGGTCTGGCGCGCCCCGGGGTCACCTGAGATCTCTTCGGAAAAGTGGTCATTCGTGCTTCCAGCCGGAACACACGTGCTTGGAGCCGGATCAAGCGTGATTCTCGCCGGAACACACGGTGCGGAATCGGCTCGGGTGTGTTCCGCCTCCAAGCACGCGTGATCGGTCTCCGAACACGCGAGTTCGGAAAAGTGGTCATTCGGTGAGCACTTTGCGGCGGATCCTTGTCTTCAGAGCCACTACCTGAGGAGAAGGAAATGCTGCGAGGTCTCACCACCACCACGTTCTACGCCGACGACCTGACCGCCGCGATCGAGTGGTACTCCGACCTCTTCGGGATCGAGCCGTACTTAGTCCGCAACGGTCCCGACGGGACGCCGGCGTACGTCGAATTCCGGATCGGCGACTACCAGCACGAGTTCGGCCTGGTCCGCGGCGACTTCCGGCCGTCACTGGCCCAGCCCGGACCCTGTGGGGCCATCGCGAACTGGGCCGTCGACAACGTCGAGGACGCCTTCGCGAAGTTGCTGGAGAAGGGCGCGAAGGAATACGAGCCGATCATCGAGCGCGGGCCGGGCTTCGTGACCGCGGCCGTCGTCGACCCGTTCGGCAACGTCCTCGGCGTCATGTTCAACCAGCACTACCTGGACGTGCTGGCCGGGAAGAAGTAGCTCTCCCCGGCCAGCCCGGCCTCAGCGGTAGAGGGAGTGGTCGGCCGTCTCCGGGTCCTTGCCCTTGTCCCGGACTTCGGCCATCCACTTGCCGAAGTCGGGACGCGAGCCGTCGACGTCGGTCAGGCCGTACTCGTTCATCAGCGTCCACGACGCCAGCGTCTTGCCCGCGAACCGCGAGACCTGCGGGTCGGTCGCCAGCTTCGCGACCCCGCGCCCGAGCAGCGCCGGGGTCTCCGAGATGGCGAAGTCGACCGGGGCGGCCTTGCCCACCGCGTCACGCCAGGTCTCCTCGGTGACCCCGAAGTAGTCGAGCATCGCCTCCGACCGCAGGAAACCCGGCGTGACGGTCATGCCGACGCAGTCGTACTTCTTCAGTTCGACGCCGAGTGCCCTGCCGATCGCGCGGATCCCGCATTTCGCGAGGAAATACGGGATTCCCGCGCCGACGTACTCGTCGTGGTCGCCGTCGGTGACCTCGATGACGAGTCCGCCCTCCTGCCGGACGACCAGCGGCAGCAGCCGGTGCAACGCGATCAGGTGCGTGTCGATCGCGTTGTGCACCAGCGTGAGCGCGTCGTCGAGGCTGGAGTTCCAGTACGCCCCGTCGAAGTCCGCGAACGGGTCGCCGCCCCAGACGTCGTCGACCAGCAGGTCGATCCGGCCGTCCACTTCGGACTCGATCCGCGCCTTCAGCGCGTCCACATCGGACACTTCGGTGAAGTCGGTGCGGACGGGGATCCCCCAGCCGCCCGCGGCGTCGACGAGCTCCGCGGTGTCCTCGATCGTCTCCGACCGCTTCATCGGCGACTGCCGGTCCCTCGTCGTGCGGCCGGTGACGAACACCGTCCAGCCGAGCCTGCCCAGCTCCACCGCGATCGCCCGGCCACATCCGCGCGTCGCCCCCGTGACGACGGCCACTTTCCGGTCCATTCAGGACACTCCTTTCCACGCGGTCAGCACCGCGTCCACGTCTTGCCCCACCCGGTCGACGATCCGGCCCCTCGGCCGGATCGACCAATCCAGCGCGGCCCCGTTCGCCACCCCCAGCAGCACTCGCGCCGCACGGACGACCCCCGGCGCGCCCGGCAGGTCACGCGCCGCGACCCGCGTCAGCCGCCGCAGTTCCGCTTCCACGGCGGCGAAATGCTCACCCAGCAGGGCACGGAGGCCCGGATCGCCGATGTCCACCCCCAGTTGTCCGAGATGGTTCGCCGCGGTTTCCGCCGTCCCCAAGCCCTCGTAGATAACGACGACCGCCGCGCGAAGGCCTTCCACGGGATCGGCCAGTTCTCCGCATTCCCGCATCAGCCCCACGACGGACCGCGTGTTCAACCGGCTCAGCGCCTGCAGGAGGCCGTTTTTCGAACCGAACCGCTGGGCGACGGTGCCGACCGCCACCCCGGCTTCCGCCGCCACCTGGGCCAGCGTGAAACCCGGGCCGACCATGCCGATCACGGTCCCCGCCGCGGTGAGCAGTCGTTCGTCGGTGATGCTGCGGGGCCTCGCCATGCGATTATTGAACCATGGTTCATTAACCCTGGTGAATCAGGGTCACTCTCAGGGGTATCACCGATCGCGTACGCCGCCGGAAGACGGCAAGCTACATCTCAGGTCGGGTACCAGGTTGGCACCTCAGGATGACGCGCTCGGCCACCCACATGGACGACGATTGTTCTCGCAGTCGCCGAGGGGAGCAGACATGATCGAGGCAGCGGGCCTCACCAAGCGGTACGGCAAGACACTGGCGGTGAACAACCTTTCCTTCTCCGTCGCGGCGGGAGAGGTCACCGGGTTCCTCGGCCCCAACGGGGCGGGCAAGTCGACGACCATGCGGATGATCCTCGGCCTGGACAATCCGACCTCCGGCCAGGTGCGCATCGGGGGCAAGCTCTACCGCGAACTGAAGGAACCGCTGCGGACGGTCGGCGCGCTGCTGGACGCCAAATGGGTGCACCCCAACCGGTCCGCGCGGGCGCATCTGCAGTGGATGGCGAAATCCAACAAGATCCCGGCGGGCCGGGTCGACGAGGTGCTCGAGATCGTCGGGCTCACCAGCGTCGCCGGAAAGCGCGCCGGAGGGTTCTCCCTCGGCATGTCGCAGCGACTGGGGATCGCGGCCGCGCTGCTGGGTGACCCAGAGGTCCTCCTCTTCGACGAGCCGGTCAACGGCCTCGACCCCGAGGGCATCCTCTGGATCCGGAAGTTCATGCACCGGCTGGCCGGCGAAGGCCGCACGGTCTTCGTTTCCTCGCACCTTCTTTCGGAGATGGCGCTGACCGCGAGCCATCTGGTCGTGATCGGCAAGGGGCAGCTGATCTCCCAGTCCTCCACCGAGGACTTCGTGGCACGGGCCGCCGAGAACACGGTCAAGGTCCGGTCGCCGCAGCTGCCCGCGCTGCGCGCCGCGCTGACGCAGGCGAGCGCCCAGGTCACCGACGTCGACAAATCGCTCGTGGTGTCCGGTTTGGACAGTGAAAAGATCGGCGAGATCGCCGCGGCGAACCAGATCGTGCTGCACGAGCTCAGCCCGCAGACCGGCTCCCTGGAGCAGGCCTTCATGCAGATCACCGGCGACTCGGTCGAGTACCACACCGGTCTCGAAGCCGAAGCCGCCGAAGTGGTCGCCGCCGCCCAGTAGCCACTCACTCTTCTGAGGAAAGAAAAGCCATGACTCTGCTCGCTGTGGAACGCATCAAGCTGTTCACCACACGCTCACCGTGGTGGTGCGCGCTGATCACCCTCGCGGTCGTGATCGGCTTCGCCGCCATCTTCGCCGGGGCCGCCCCGACGGGTGAATTCACCGACGTCTCGAACTCCCAGTTCGGCTACGTCTTCGGTATGACCGTGATCATGGTGCTGGCCGCGCTTTCGGTGACCACCGAGTATCGCTTCGGCACCATCCGCACCACCTTCCAGGCCGTGCCGAACCGCAAGGCGGCGCTGCTGGCGAAGACCGGCGTCGTCGCGCTGCTCTCGCTCGTGGTCGGCGAGATCGCCGCGTTCGCCGCCTGGGGTCTCGCCTCGGCCATGCGGCCGGAAGACCTCATGCTGAACACCACCGCGGAGTGGATCAACGTCGCCGGGGTCGGCCTGGTGTTCGCCCTCGCCTCGGTGATCGCGGTCGCCGTCGGCGTCCTGATCCGGCAGAGCGCCGGCGCCATCTCGCTCCTGCTGATCTACACCCTCGCGGTGGAGAACCTGATCCAGCTCATCCCGAAGATCGGCAGGGACATCTACGACTGGATGCCGTTCCACGTCGCAGACCGGTTCCTCACCGGTTCGGGTCGCGCCATGGCGGACGCGCCGTTGAGCCAGGCCGGGTCGCTGGCCTACTTCGCCGGATTCGCGCTGGTGCTGCTGGCCATCTCGCTGGTCGTCGCGGACAAGCGCGACGCGTAAGGACTTCCACAGGGAGAAAGCCGGACGCCTCACTCGGGGGAGCGAGGCGTCCGGCGACGGGGAAAAGGGGAACAGGGACCGGGCCGCCTATCGGGGGGCAGCCCGGTCCTTTCCCCGTTGGTAAGGTCGGCATCCACCGGAGGGAGGGCCGATGATCGAGGCCACCGAACTCACGAAACGCTACGGCGACAAAGTCGCCGTAGACGACCTTTCTTTCACCGCCGAAGCGGGGCGGGTGACGGGGTTCCTCGGCCCGAACGGGGCGGGCAAGTCCACCACCATGCGGATGATGCTCGGACTCGACAGCCCCACGTCGGGCTCGGTGACGATCGAAGGCAAGGCCTACCGGGAACTGCGTGATCCACTTCGGACGGTCGGCGGCATGATCGACGCCACCTGGCGGCACCCCGGCCGCACCGCCCGCGAGCACCTCCGGTGGATCGCCGCGACCAACGGCCTGCCGGACAACCGGGTCGACGAGGTGCTCCGGCTGGTCGGACTGGAATCGGTCGCCCGCAAACGGGCCGGGCAATTCTCGCTCGGGATGTCGCAGCGGCTCGGGATCGCCACGGCGCTGCTGGGCGACCCCCGGGTGCTGCTGTTCGACGAACCGGTCAACGGGCTCGACCCCGAGGGCATCGTGTGGATCAGGAAGCTGATGCACGCGCTCGCCGCCGAGGGGCGCACCGTGTTCGTGTCCAGCCATCTGCTGCCGGAGATGGCGCAGACCGCGCAGGACCTCGTCGTGATCGGCCGGGGGAAGCTGATCTACCAGGGCACGATGGAGGACTTCATCGGCCGGGCGAAGGGCCTCGGCGTGCGGGTCCGCAGCCCGCACCTGCCCGAGCTGCGGACGGCGCTGACCGAGAAGGGTGCCGACTTCCGCGAGGAGGACGGCGCGCTCGTCGTGTCCGAAATGGACAGCGACGACATCGGCGAACTCGCGTTCGCCGCGGGCGCGACCCTTCACGAGCTGAAGCCGCTCACCGGCTCGCTCGAACAGGCGTACATGCAACTCACCGCCGAGGCGGTCGAATACGGCGCCGGCGTACCGGAGGTGGCCCGATGACCGCGGCGAACATGCTCCGCGCGGAGCGGATCAAGCTGCTGAGCACGCGCGCCCCCTGGTGGTGCGCCGGAATCGCGGTCGTGGTCGCGCTCGCCTACACCGCGTTGTTCTTCGGCTTCGTGCCGATCGAAGGCCAGACCGGCGTCAACTCGACCCAGGTCGCCAGCGCGCTCGGCCGCACCGTGGTGCTGGTCCTCGCCCTCCTCGCGGCGGCGACGGAGTTCAACTGGGGCACGATGAAGCTCACCTTCCAGGCTGTGCCCTCGCGCGTGCCCGCCCTGCTGGCGAAGGGCGCCGTCGTCGGGGTGTTCTCCGGGCTGATCGGGCTGCTGGTGGGCTTCGGCTCGTGGGCGGTCGCGTATCTGATCAAACCGGCCGCCGACCTGGGCCTGGCCTCGGGCGCCGACTGGCGCGCGGTGGCAGGCCAGGGGCTGACCTTCTTCCTGACCGGTCTGCTCGGCGTCGGCCTCGGACTGCTGTTCCGCAGCCCCGCGTTCGCGCTCGGGTTCGCGTTGGCCTGGACGCAGTTGATCGAGGGCCTCGTCATGCTGATCCCGAAAGTGGGCGACGACATCTACCAGTGGATGCCGTTCTTCGCGGCGAATCAGTTTTCGGGGCCGGATCTGACGGTTTCGATGCTGAAACTCGAACCGCCGTTGGGGCCGTGGGGCTATTTGGCCTATTTCGGCGGCATCTGCGTGATTATTTATGCGGCCGGGCTGATGATCACGCATCGAAGGGACGCTTGAGCTTTTACCTCGGCCGAAGGAGTTAAGTCCACGTTAAGAGGCTGTGGCTTCTCTCACAGGAAGCGGACATACTGTTCCTGACCGGACGATGCTCGGGATGAGCCGATTTCTCGGCTCTCGGCCCCGGAGGTGATCCTTGACGGTGGATTCCGGTCAGGGAGTGGAACGCATGATCCCGCAAGCCCGCACGGAAAGTATGCAGCCCCGGCTCGAGCCCATGCTCGACCTCGAGTGGTCACAGGCGATCGAACTGCCCCGCACGGTGGCGTCCGCGACCCGGCCGTCGGACATCCGCCGCGCCTGGGTGCACCGCGCACCCGAAGATCTCGTTGTCGCGTTGTATCGCGCGTCGAGCGGAATGCACGGCGAAATTCCCGCGCCATGGTGGCTTCGCGCCATCGTGGAAGGACGACTCGAATCGCGGGAACTCGGTTTCCGCATCGAAGATCGCATCGCCGGCCTGCTCGGCAGGCGGCCCGGTTGGGAATTCGTCCCGTGGGCCACGGACGGGGAATCCGGTTACTGGGAGTTCATGCCTTCCGAACGCGGCGCGTCCGGGCATTCGATCCCGACCACCGTGCTGAACACCAGCCGTCACGACGGCTGGATCGACGTCCTCCCCGCCCATTCCAGTCCGACGCCGGCACCGATCGCGGTCGCCGGATTCGCGGGGCTGCGCTCGCGGCTGGGGGAGTTCGAAGCGGTCCGGTAACGGAGCTGAAAGCGCGCTTCGGAACTCGGCCAAAGCCGAACCCGCCCTGCCGAAGGCCCCGCTATCGCGGTGGCAGGGCGCTTGGCGACCAAAGTGACGTGCTTTACCAACGACGCGCCCTGCCGACGTGATCGCGGATGCGGGTTCACCGGCGAACACCGCGCCCGCGTTTAATGGGCTGGTGGAAAACGAGGACCAGCCACGGATGCGCAGCGTGGTCAGCTATGTCAAACGCGGCGGCCGGATGACCGTCGGGCAGCAGCGAGCCTGGAACGAACTCTGGCCGTCGCTCGGCCGCACCGTCGGCGAACTGCCCGAAGGCCCGGTGGACTTCGACGACTGGTTCGGCAGGCGGGCCCCGGTCATGGTCGAGATCGGTTCGGGGATGGGCGAGACCACGTCGCAGCTCGCCGCCGCCGCGCCGGAACTCAACTACGTCGCGGTCGAGGTCTACGACCCGGGGCTCGGCCAGCTGATGTTGCGCGCCGAGAAGCTCGGGGTGAAGAACCTGCGGCTGATGCACGGTGACGCCGTCGTGCTGCTGACCTCGCACGTGGAGCCGGGCTCGCTGTCCGGGGTCCGGCTGTTCTTCCCGGACCCGTGGCCGAAGAAGCGGCACCACAAGCGGAGGATCGTGCAACCGGAGTTCGTCTCGCTGGTGGCCTCGCGGCTCGCGCCGGGCGGCACCTTCCACATGGCGACCGACTGGGAGAACTACGCCGAGCAGATGATGGAGGTCTGCTCGGCCGAGCCGCTCCTGCGCAACCGCCACGTCGGCGAGCCCGGCGGCTGGGCGCCGCGCCCGGAGTGGCGGCCGATCACGAAGTTCGAGAACCGCGCCGACGTCGAAGGCCGGATCTCGCACGACCTGATCTTCGAGCGCGTCTGAAGCTACTGAAAGGGCCGGTCAGGACGTCCCCACGTCCTGACCGGCCCTTTCTGCACACCCCCGCGCCTTGGAACGCCCCCTGCGCGTCCCCGGTGCCCGTTCGTCCCTCCCCCGACAGAGAGACGACCGGGCACCCGGCTCGTGGGTGTGATCACCGACTCCACCCACGAGACCTGCCCGCCCCGGCGTCATGACGCCATTCGGGCGAACCTTTATTCGTCGGCCAGCGGCTCCGACTGCACCCGCTTGAGCGCCGGGGTCGAGACGGATGCCCCGAGCAACGCCACCCCGATTCCCAGCACCACGGGCGCCAGCAGCCACGGGCTCAGCACGACCCCTTCCTTCTCGACCATGCTGTAGAGCCCCATGCCGACTCCGATCCCGACCACACCCGCGCCGATGGTGGCCACCATCGCGGGCAGGGCCGCTTCCATCCGCAACGCCCTCGCCAGCACCCGGACCGGTGTCCCGGCCGCGATGAGCGCCCCGAAGGTGCGGCGGCGGTCCATCACCGAACCGGCGGTCGCCACGGCCGCGCTGCAGCCGGCGAGCACCCCGGCGGCGATCAGGCCGATCACGGTGACCCGGCGCAGGTCGCCGAGTTCCTGCTGCTGGCCGATCAGGTGCAGGCCGCGGCTGCCGACCTCCTGGCCGGGGGCCGCCCCGACCAACGCGGTCCGCACGACCTCGGCGTTCTCCGGTGTCGTCGGCACGATCACGTCGAAGCGTTCCGGCGTGACGCCCGCGGGAATCAGGGCCGGATCGATGACGATCGTGCTCGAAGTGTCCTCGTCACCTGCCGGGAAAAGGTGCACGGGAGCCTTCGGATCGAGCGGCGAACCGGCCTTGTCGTACTCCGGCGCCACGCGATACGCAGCCGGGTCGAGCTGGTACCTGCTGTAGATCGCGGGACCCGGCTGGCAGGAGCCGCCGATGTTCACCCGCAAGAGTTTCGTGGCGTCCTCGCAGGTCATCACGAAGGCCCGGCTCAAACTCTGGGAGCGGGTCCCCGTCTCGCCGGTGGCCAGGTAGACCTGCCCGACCGAGACGGCCTTTTCGGTGATCCCGTAGCGGGCGAGGGAGGCGTTGGTCTGGTCGGCCGTCTGCTGCGCGTGGGCCGCGTCGGATTCGGCGTAGAGGACGTTGTCCTTGAAGGTCCGGCCACCGCCTGCCATCGACTCGAACGACGGCAGCAGGGTGAGCGCCATCGAGCCGGTGAAGACGGCGAGCACGACACCCGCGGTGGCGCGGTAAGCGCTCTTCGGGTCGTCGCGGAGCCTACGTCCCGCCAGCAGTGAGGCCGGTTTGCGCCAGACCCGGACGAACGTGCCGCCAACGGCCGAGGTGACCCACGGTCCGATGATCGCGGCCGAGCCGACCAGCAGGAACAGCCCGAGCATCACCATCGGCAGGCTGGCGTTGTCCTGGGTGACCGCGAAGAGGAAGAAGGCACCGGCCACGGGGACCGCGAGCAGCCGCCACCAGTGCAGCGGCTTGCGAGCGTGCGCCGAAGCCGCGAACAACGGCGTCTTCAGCACGCGGCGGATGCCGAGGACCCCGGCGAGGACGACCAGTAGCGGGATCGCGACGGCGACCGCGATGGTCGAGCCGACCGACAGGCTGAAGTCCGACGCGAGCCAGGTGCCGCCGCCCCATGGGACGAACGTCGAGAGCCCTTGCAGCGCGGGCGCCACGAGGATCCCGAGCAGCGCGCCGACGGTGGCGGACAACGCGGTCTCGGCGGCGACGATCTTCGTCACCTGGCCGGGAGTCGCCCCGGCCAGCCGGAGCGCGGCCATCCGCAGCTCGCGCCGGGCGGTGGTGAGCCTGGCCGAAGACGCGACGAGCACCAGGCTCGGCACGAGCAGGACGATCACGCCGACCCAGGCGAGCAGTTCGAGCAGCGGGTCGGGCTTCGCCTGCTTGTTGGGGAAACCGTCCGCGGCGAGCGCCGTCTGCGGCATCGATTCCGGGGTGTGGCCGACGACGGCGACCAGCTGCTCCGGGTACATCAGGGATTCGGGTCCGAGCGCGTCGACGAGTTTGCCGAACCGGTCCCCGAGCTGCGCCTGCGGCGTCGACTGGATCAGTTTCCCGAGGGCGGGGGAAACGATCGACTCGCCGGGGGCGGGCAGCCTCGGGATGCCCGGAGGCAGGCTGAGCATCGGTGAAGTGCCGGTCAGGGCGATGTCGACGCGGGTGATCTCGCGGTCACCCGAGTAGTCCCTGTTCGCCGCCATCAGCAGCGGCGCCGGACGCTGGCTCTCCCCGGACTGGGAGTAGTAGCTGCCGATGTCCTGCCAGATCGCCCGCTGGGAACGGGCCTGCGTGGCACCGGGCAGGGAGGCGAGCAGGAGCACCAGACTGGTCGCGACGGCGACCCCGACCGCGGTGAGGATGGCCGACGTGCGGGTCCGGCGGTCGACCCGGAGCACCCGCATGGCCAGCTGGAAGCTGTTCATTACGCGGCCAGCCTCGTCGCGATCAGGCCGTCCCGGATGGAGACGGTGCGCGGCATGGCTTCGGCGAGCTCGCGGTCGTGGGTCACCACGATCACCGCGGCGCCGCTGTCGGCGGCCGCGGCGAGCAGCGCGTCCATGGTGGCGCGGCCGGTGCGGGTGTCGAGCGCGCCGGTCGGTTCGTCGGCGAAGATCACCTTCGGCCGGTGCGTCAGCGCCCGTGCGATCGCGACGCGCTGTGCCTCACCACCGGAGAGCTCACCGGGGCGGCGCTTCTCCTTGCCCGCGAGGCCGAGCTTCGCCAGCCATTCGCGGCCTGCCTCGATGGATTCCTTGCGGCCCTTGCCACCCAGCAGCGACGGCAGCGCGACGTTCTCCTCGGCGCTCAGTTCGGCGACGAGCATCCCGGACTGGAACACGAAGCCGAACTCGGTGCGCCGCAGTTCGCTGCGCTTGCGCTCGTTGAGCTGGTCGATCCGCTGCCCGGCCAGGAAAATCTGCCCGGAGTCGGCGCGGAGGATCCCGGCGAGCACGTGCAGCAGGGAGGTCTTGCCCGAGCCGGAGGGCCCGACGATGGCGACCGCGTCACCCGCCTGGATGTCGATGTCGATCCCGGCCAGCGCGTGCTGCGTACCGTACCGCTTCACCAGCCCACGCCCGGCGAGTACCGGCCGGCTTGTCCACTGTGGATCCACCACCGTGATTCTCCCTAGTCAGTCACTTGTGTTCTGCTTCGGGAAAGAGCTTCGCTGTGAATCACCTGTGTCCACTTCGGGCAGACGGCCAGTGCTGATCACGCGCGCATCGGCCGATCGGCCGAGGCGGGTCGGGCCGGTCGGCCAAGGTGCGGACGGCGACGGATCCTCTACCGTCACGGTGTGACAGCAGGTCCGGCCCAGAACAAGTTCACCGCGCGGGTGAGTGCGCTCGCGCGACGTATCGGCATGCCCGCCGTCGTCCTGCTGGCCGCGCTCGCGTTCGACCTGGTCTTCGTGACCGACGCCGCTTTGGACGACACGGGCCCGCGCGGCATCGATCTCCTGCTTTTCCCTGGCATCTTCGCGATGGTGTTCTGTGCGCTCTGGGCACAGAAGCGGGCCGCCGTCGCCGCCGTCGCGGCCTCGGTCGTACTGGTGGCGTACACGCTGGTCGTCCGGTACTTCCACATCCCGACCTACTCGAGCGTGCTCGCCCACCTGTCCATCACCGAGGTGGTGGCGGGGGTCGAAATCCTGTTCTACGCCGCCCGCCGGACGCGGCCGGGTGTCGCGTTCGCCGTGATCACCGGCCTGGTGCTGGCCACCTTGACCGCGGTGTCCGGCCGGTACGCCTACGGCAGCGACTCGAACGGCACCATGGCGCAGGCGATGCTGTTCGGCGGCATCCTGCTGGGCGGCACGCTGGTCTTCGCGATCCCCGGACGCGACCGCGCGGCGAATCCGAAAAGCTACGAGAAGCTGCAGAGGCTCAACAAGCTGGTGATGGGCCAGTGGCCGCTCATCGGCATGCTGGCCGTCGCGCTGGTCGTGGAATTCGGCTTCACCTACTCCAGCGGGGCGCACGGCTTGCCCATCCTGGTGTGCTCGATCCTCGCCGCGGTCATCGCGGTCGCCGCGCCACGCCGACCGGCCGACGCGATGGTCGCGCTCACCGCGGTCATGCTGCTTTCGGCGCTGGTGACGCCGTTCCTCCGGCTCCGCTACGACTACCCGACTCCCGGCGGTGTGCCGGGGACACAGATCGTCGCCGGGATGGGGCTGGTCGTCACCCTGGTCCGCGCGATCGGACTGAGCAAGGCCGTGACCCGGATCGCCGGGCTGTCCGCGGTGGTCGCGATGGCCGCCATTCTCAACACCCAGCGGCCGAATCCCCGGCTCATGACCGACCCCGACGACATCGCCGGATTCGCGATCGCCGGGCTGCTCCTGCTCGGCATCTCGGTGGCGGTCGGCCTGGCGTTGCGGTCGCGGGATTCGGAACGCACGCAGGTCATCCAGTCTGCGATCAGCGACGCGCAGACGTCGGAGCGGATGGCGCTGGCGCGGGAGCTGCACGACGTCGTCGCCCACCACGTCACCGGGATCGTCGTACAGGCGCAGGCGGCGAAGATGATGGGCGAGAAGAACCCTCAGGTCGCGGTCGAAGCGATGGGCCGGATCGAGGACGCCGGTGTGGAGGCGCTCGCGGCGATGCGGCGGCTCGTGCGGAGTATGCGTGGCGACGCCCCGGCCGGGAGCAGCGAGTTCAGCGAACAGGCCACCACCGATCTCGCCGCCGACCTGCGCTCGCTGATCGAACGGTCGAACCACGGCGTGAAGACGTCGATGAAGCTCGAACTGCCGCCGAACGTGCCGCACGAGGTCGGCCGGTCGGCGTTGCGGCTGGTGCAGGAGTCGCTGACGAACATCGGCAAGCACGCGTCCGGCGCGAAGGAAGTGCTGGTCATCGCCGAGGTGACCGACAACGAACTGCACCTCCAGGTGACCGACGACGGACGCGAGCCCCAGGGCCGTCCGGCGGGCGGGTCGGGCGGCTACGGTCTGATCGGCATGCGCGAACGGGTCGCCCTGCTGCACGGCCGGCTCTCCGCCGGGCGGGCGCCGGGCGGCGGCTGGCGCGTCGAAGCGTGGCTACCACTTGAAGGAGAAGAGTGATCCGGGTATTGATCGCCGACGACCAGGACATGGTGCGGATCGGCTTCCGGATGATCCTGGACGCGCAGGACGACATCGAGGTGGTCGCCGACGTGGCGGACGGCGTCTCGGCGGTCGCGAAGGCGCGCGAGCTGCGGCCGGACGTCTGCCTGCTGGACATCCGCATGCCTGGGATCGACGGCCTCGAGGTCACCAAGCAGCTGGCGGGCCCGGACGTCACCGATCCGCTGAAGGTCGTGGTGGTCACGACGTTCGACCTCGACGAGTACGTGCACACCGCGCTGCGGAACGGTGCGAGCGGGTTCCTGCTGAAGGACGCGGGTCCCGCGCTGCTGATCGAGGCCGTCCGCGCGGCCGCGCGCGGGGACGCGCTGGTCTCGCCGCAGATCACCGTCCGGCTGCTGAAGCATTTCGACGGCGGGGCGGTGAAACGCGACGTGAGCCCGCCTTCGGAACCGCTGACCGCGCGGGAGCTGGACGTGGTCAAGGCGGCCGCGAAGGGACTGACGAACACCGAGATCGGGGCCGAGCTGTTCCTGTCGCTGTCCACGGTGAAGACGCATCTGGCGTCGGTGCAGGGCAAGGTCGGTGCGCGGAACCGGGTGGAGATCGCGGCCTGGGCGTGGCGGAGCGGCGTCGTGGACTGAACGGCGCGATGAAGGGCACCCGTAAGCTCGTTTCATGCAACGCCGTTTCCACGCTCCTGTCGTTCTCCCCGCCGACCCCGCTTGCTCGTTGCTGCGTGACGCCGTGGTCGACGTGGACGAGGCGGGGCGCGTCACCCACGTCGGTCCCGCGTCCGCGGCTCCCGAAACGTCCGCTCCCGTGACCCGGTTGAGCGGTCTTCTCCTGCCCGGCCTGGTCAACGCGCACGCGCACAGCCCGATGACGCTGCTGCGCGGGATGGGCGGAGACCTGCCGCTGCTGCCTTGGCTGACCGAGATCATCTGGCCCACCGAAGCGAAGCTGAAGCCGGCCGACATCCGCACCGGCATGATGCTGGGCTCGGTCGAGATGTTGCGGCACGGCGTCACGACCAGCGCGGAGATGTACTTCGAAGGCGAACAGCTCGCCGACGCGGTGCTCACCACCGGCGGCCGGGCGGTGCTGGGTCCGCCGATCATGGAGCTGCCGGGGATGGACTGGCGTGCGATGGTGAAGGGCATCGAGCGCTGGATCGACACCGACGGCCTCCGGTTCGGGCCCGGCGAGCGGATCGAGGTCGGCTACGGGCCGCACTCGGCGTACATGCTGAACACCGAAGCGCTGCGTGTGACCGCGGAATCGGCGGCCGAGCGTGGCGCGCTGGTGCAGATCCACGTGGCCGAGGCTGCGCTCGAAGACGTCAAGCAGCGTGAAGAGCACGGTTCGGTGCCCGCGTTGCTGGAGAAGGTCGGGATGCTGCGGGGCCGGACGCTGGCCGCGCACGCCATCCACCTGTCCGACGAAGACATCGCGCTGTTCGCCGCGCGCGGCGTCGGGATGGCGCACTGCCCTGGCTCGAACGCGAAACTCGCGTCGGGCATCGCGCGCGTGACGGAGCTGCGGAAGGCGGGCGTCGCCATCGGGCTCGGCACGGACGGCCCGGCGTCGAACGACGACATCGACCTGTGGGAGGAACTGCAGCTCTCGGCGATGTTCGCGCGGCTCGCGACCGGCGACTCGACCGTGCTGACCGCGGCCGACGCGTTCCTGCTCGGCACCCGCGGCGGCGCGGACGCGCTGGGCCGGACCGACATCGGCGCGCTGGAAGCCGGCCGGTGGGCGGACATGGTGCACGTCGACCTCGACGACCCGGCCTTCGCGGCGGGCCTCGACGTACCGGACGAGCAACTGCTCTCGAACCTGGTGTGGGCCGCGGGCTCACGCCGCGTGCGCGACGTGTGGGTGGCGGGCGAGCAGGTCGTCGGCGACGGCGAATCCCTGCGGGTGGACCGCGCGCAGGTGCAGGCCGAAGTCGCCGACACCTCTGCGCGGCTTCGCTCTTGACCCTCGTGAGTGGTCAGGACGGTTAGAACCGTCCTGACCACTCACGAGACGCTAGACCAGGCCGCGTGGCCGGAGGGTCACGTCGGTCGGGTGCGCGTCACCGGTGGCGGACACCGCGGCGAGGACGGCGGCCGCGACGGATTCGGGACGCAGGAAGCGTTCCGGCTCGTACGCGCGGCCCTCGTCGGCGATGATCGCTTGCTGCATTTCGGTGTCCGTGCGGCCGGGGTAGATCGACGTCACCCGCAGCGCGGACTCTTCCTCCCGCAGCGCGTCGGCGAAGGCACGGACGGCGAACTTGCTCGCCGCGTACGGACCCCAGCCCGGCCGCGCGTTCTGCCCGGCACCCGAGTTGATCACGACGACGTGCCCCTTCGAAGCGCGCAGCGCGGGCAGCATCAGCCGGGTCAGCGTGACGACCGCGAGCACGTTGACCTCGAAGTTCGCCCGCCAGTCGGCGTCGGTCGCGGTCTCGACCGTGCCGAGCCTCGCCACGCCCGCCGAGTGCACCAGCACGTCCAGCTCGCCGAATTCGGCGGTCGCCGTCTCCAGTGCTTCGGCGTCGGTCAGGTCGACCGGCCACGGCCGCGCGCCGGACAGCGTGCCGGCGAGCTCGCCGAGCGCGTCGGCGTCGCGACCGCCGAGCAGCAACCGATGGGTCGGAGCGAGCGCGCGGGCGACCGCGGCGCCGATACCGCGGGTGGCGCCGGTGACGAGAGCCAAGGGGAGATCAGCCATACCCGCCACGCTAGTACGGCGGTCTCGCGTGATCGAAAGGGTATCTCGCGTGATTGAAGGGCGAACTCGCGTGATTGAAGGGCGAACTCGCGTGATCAGGGGGCGCAGACGACCGGCGGTGTCGCCACTCGCGGGAACCGCACGGAACCGCGGGTGAACGACCCGAGGAGGTTGTCCGTGAACCGGCCGGCCGTGAGCGGATCCCGCACCGACGCGTCGATCGCCACGATCTCCGGGCAGTCGAGCGCCGATCGCGCGGCGGCGACGTCCTCACCGCGGGCCGGACCTCCCTCGGCGATCGGGAGCCGCGCCGAATTCGCCAGTTCCCAGACCGGGGGCAGCCATTTCTGATGCCCGGGACGGCCGTTGGGGAGCGCCGTCGAATGCGCGGCGAACGGGTTGGCGAGGCCGTAACCGTCGCGCAGCCGCATGTCGAGCGGGATGAGCAGGCCGAGAGCGCCCATGCTGTCCGCCGCGACGGTCACGTACGGCCGATCTGCCGGGTACGCGTACCAGCGTCTGGTCGCGTAGTCCTGGATCAGCACCGCCGGACCTTCCACACCGCGGACGGCTTCCAGCGTCGACGGCATCAGCGGGTGGTCGGCGTAATCCTCCGCCAGGATCGGGTGTTCGTGCCCGGTCGACCGCGACCAGAACGATCGCTCGTCCGTGACGCCGACAGCGCGCGGAGAAACCGAGTACGACGGACGAAGCGACGCGGCGGCCACGAACGCCCAGATCCCGCCGACGACCAGAAGCAGGACGGTCACCCTCGTCACCGGCACGGCCAGCACGGGTAACAGCAGGCAGAACAGCGCCGGGATCAGCATGCGCCCGTGCATGAAGTCCCCGCCGACTCGGATCACGTACGCCGCGAGCAGCACCGCGCCGACCACCGGGACCGCGCTGAGCACCGCGAAGGTCTTGTCCATAGTGGACGAGACCGTGACGGCCGCGAGGGCGAGCACCAGCAGCGGGAGCCACAGCCAGTACGGCTGGACGAGATCGACCAGGTACGCCCAACCGCGGGCCCAGTTCGCTTCCGACGCCTCCTTGACCAAGGCGGTGTTCGGCGTCAGCAGACCGTAGTAGCCCATTCGGAACACCTGATATGCCAGCGGGAGCGCGGCCGCCACGGCCAGCAGGCCCACCGCGCGACGACGGCCCGGCCGCGCGAGCACGAGCAACGCCACCAAGGCGACGACGCTGAAAAGCGCGAGATCGGGCCGTACCAACGGCCCCAGCCCGGCGACCAGCGCGACCGGCCAGGTGCGCAGCTCGTCCACTGTGGACATCCGGCGGACGAGCAGCCACCAGGTACCGCCCAGCCACAAGGTGATCAGGCCGGTTTCGAGACCGGACGTCGCGAAGTCGCGAAAAGGTGGCAGCGCGCAGACCACCAGCGCACCGGCGGGCGCGAGTCCGTGGAACGCCGGCGGCCGGTAGAGCCGCCGGGCGCCGTCCAGGCCGAAGAACAGCCCGGCGACCGAGAAGACCAGCCCGGCGACCACGGAGATCCACTCCAGCGGCACTCCCGGGATCAGCCCGAACACGCTCAGCACCGCCGTCCACAAAGGACTGGTGTTGGTCTCGACGCGCTCGCCGATGTTGAACACCGGCCCGTTGCCATCGAGGATCTGACGGACCGTCCGCAGCACGATCAGGCCGTCGTCGCTCATCCAGCGGCGGCGCCAGGCCAGGTCGGCGTAGACCATCAGCACCAGGCCGAACCCGAACCACGTCCAGGCCGACGGCCGGAGGAACCAGGCGCGCGAAGGCCAGTCGGGCATGTTCTCACCCGTGGTCGTGTTCGTCTGCGTCATGACCCCGCCCGGCTCGGTTGCGTGCGCAGGAGATCAGGTCCGCCGCCCGCGAGTCAAACCGCGCGGGCGGACAGGCAGGACTGCGGTCGTTTCCTCCCTTCCATGGTCAGCCGCGCGGTGACCTCGAACCCCGCCTGCCCCAGCAGGTCGGCGACCCTGCCGGGCTCCAGCAGGTAGGCGTCGTAGGTGACCGGATGGCCGTACGCCATCTCCGGGCTCAGGCGCTCGTCACCGACGTGGAACCC
Organism: Amycolatopsis decaplanina DSM 44594; assembly: GCF_000342005.1. Taxonomy (GTDB): domain Bacteria; phylum Actinomycetota; class Actinomycetes; order Mycobacteriales; family Pseudonocardiaceae; genus Amycolatopsis; species Amycolatopsis decaplanina. The sequence goes on along the minus strand of NZ_AOHO01000063.1, from coordinate 146,785 downwards.
GACCAGCAGGCGCCCGCCCGGCGCGAGCGTGCGGCGGAACTCCGAGAACACCTCCGGGAGCACCTCCGGCGGCACGTGGAAGATCGACCACCAGGCGACGAGACCGCCCAGTTCGCCGTCCGGGAGGTCGAGGGCGGTCATCGAGCCGACGAAGAAACTCAGGTCGGGGTGCATACGACGGGCGATCTCGACCATTTTCGGCGACAAGTCGACACCGGTGACGTCGAGTCCGAGCGACGCCAGGTGGGCGGTGACGTGGCCAGGACCGCAACCGACGTCGGCGACAGGACCACGCACCTGCTCGGCGAACGCGGCGAGCATCGCACGGCTGATCGGCTCCTGGTCGAAGAGCCGTCCGACCCGCACCGCGTAGTCCTCGGCGACGATGTCGTAGGACTCGCGGGTGGCGGTCAGGAACAAGGGTTCGGTCACGGTGGGCGACGCTAGCGGCACCCACCGACAGTTCCCGCCTCGTGAGCGGCAAGGACGGTTCTAACCGTCCTTGCCACTCACGAGGGGAGCAGCCCGGCGTCCCTGGCCAGATCCTCCGGCCCGCCCGGCTCGGCCACCGGCGTGCACCCGGTCTCGGGATCCGCCGCCGAGTCGGTGCCGTCGTGGTGCGCGGCGCCGGACCGGGTCAGCTGACGCGAGCCGACGTCGAAGCACACCTGGTACGAGCCCCGAACCAGGCTTTCGAAGGCGTACCGCCCGTCCGGGCCGGTCACGGTCGAGCCCACCTCTTTGCCCGAAGCGTCCTTCAACGTCACCTTCACGTCCGGGACGCCGAGCTCGTCACGGCTCTGGAGACCGTCCTTGTCCTTGTCCAGCCAGACGAAGTCGCCCAGCCTGCTCATCGGCGCGTTCAACCCCGCCGCGAGCGTCAGGTCGACACGCTTACGAGGGCCGACCGTGGTGGTCGCGGTGCAGCCGTTCGCCGGGTCGGCGTCCGAATCCTTCGCGTCGTCGCCCGCGTCCTTCGCCGTGAACGTGTAGCCGGCGAACTCCGGCGGAAGCGCGCCGATGTCGAAACAGACCTGGTAGATCCCGTCCTTCAGCTTGGTGAAGCGATACTTGCCGCCGCCGTCCGTGGTGAGCGTCCCGAGTGCCGTGCCCGAAGCGTCCTTCAAGGTCACCTTCACGCCCGGAACACCCGGCTCCCCGGAGTCCTGCAGGCCGTTCCGGTCGACGTCGTTCCAGACGAACTCGCCGATCTCGTCGATCGCGGGTGGCGGGGTGACCTTGATGGTCGTCGTCGCGGTCTTCTTCGGCAGGGTGCCGCTGGACACGGACACGGTGCTGACGTGGCCGTTGTCCGCTTCGGTGACGTTCGCGTGGTCGCAGGTGACGGTCGCGGACTTGCCGCTGTCGAGGGACGCGATCGGTGCGGGTTTCACATCGCAGTACGGGTCTTCGAGCTTGATGCCGGTCAGCGTCGTGGTGCCGTCGTTGGTGACCGTGAACCGGTAGTTCGCGGTGGTGCCCGCCTCGATGGTGGCCGTGGTGCCCCAGGCGCCGCTCGCCGGATCCCGCACCTCCGCCTTCGCCGAGAACGAGTCGACCCGCAGGTGGACGCAGTCCCACATGATCCAGTTGCGATCGGTGGCGGCGAAGAACTTCACCGAACTGGCCGACGGCGGAGCGGTGGACGGCGGGAAGTCCTGCCGCGCCAGTTCGCCGTCGGTCTCGACGGCGTGCACGACCTTGAGTTTGTTCTCCAGTACGACCTTGCCGGACCCGTTGTAGAACCGCAGCCCGGTCTCCTGGACGGCGTCCGCGCGCCGGAGGTTGCCGTCGTTGGTGCCGGTCCAATCGGTCAGGGTGTAGACGGCGCCGGGTAAGAACTTCATCGCCGCGTAGGCGGTGCTGACCATCTTGTCCGGGGTCGAGATCAGGGCGTATTTATCGCCGTCGGGCTGGTAGCCACTGGCCGTCGACAGCCGGGGCTGTTTGCTCCTCGGCGTGCCGGGAGGCACCGGTGCGGCCGGGTTGAACGTGTAGCCGTCGGGCGGGCTGCCCTGCTCCACGCTCGGGTTCGGCGCGGCGCCGCCGGTGCAGCCGGACGGGACGGTCGTCGCCTGCGCGTACGAGGGAATGAGGCCCGAGACCAGCACGCCTGCCGCCATGAACACCAGTGCCCTTTTCACAGGGCCGAAGCTAGTGAGCGCGACGTGGTTCCGTAATCACCGAACGGTGTCGTCCGGCGCCCCGATCAGGCAGAACAAGTCTTGCCCAGAGTGATCGGGGCGCCGGAAGCCACTACTTGACGCCGATGCGGCCGACCTGGCCCCAGCGGCCCTTCTTCCACACCGAAACGATCGACGGACGCGGCTGCGTCGTGCCGCCGTCCGGCCAGTGCGACGTCGGGTTCGCGGAGCTGTCCGCGTTCTCTCCCGGGTGCTGCACGGCGACGAGCACCAGGTGGTCGGTCACCACCGGACCGCAGGTCTCCGCCCCGACCGGGACCGACAGGAACTGCTTGACGTGCCCGCGTTCCGGACCGTCGACCGGCACCGAGAACAGCCCGTCGTTGGCCCCGAGCGCGTTGCCGTCGGTGGAGATCCACAGGTTGCCGTGCCGGTCGAACGCGACGTTGTCCGGGCAGGAGATCGGGCTGACCTGGTCCTTCGGGAAGCCGCCGAAGTAGGTGTCCGCCGTCTTCGGGTCACCGCAGACCAGCAGCAGCCGCCAGGAGAACTTCGTGGCCGCCGAGTCGCCGCGGTCCTCTTCCCATTCGAGGACGTGCCCGTTGCGGTTCTTGACGCGCGGGTTCGCCTCGTCGACGCCCGCCTTGCCCGCGGCGCCGCGGTCGCTGTTGTTCGTCAGCGCGGCGTAGATACGTCCGTTGACCGGGTTCGGCTCGATGTCCTCGGGGCGGTCCATCTTGGTCGGCTGGACCTTGTCCGCGGCCTGCCGCGTGAACACGTAGACCTCTTCGGCGGTGAAGCCGTCCACAAAGGACTTGTTGCCGGAGACCAGCGGAATCCACTCGCCGACGCCGTCGAATTCGCCGTCGCCGGGGAGTTTCCCGGTGCCGTCGATCTCGGCGGCCGGGCTGTCGCCGGTGAAGCGGGCGACGTACAGGGTGCCCTCGTCGAGCAGCGCCGAGTTGTGGCGACGCGCGTGCGCGCTCTTGCCCGGCTTGTACTTGCCCTTGGAGACGAACTTGTAGATGTACTCGAAGCGCTCGTCGTCACCGGAGTAGACGGCGACGCGGCCGTCCTTGGTGATCTTGATGTTCGCGGCCTCGTGCTTGAACCGGCCGAGCGCGGTGTGCTTGACCGGCGTCGAGTTCGGGTCGTTCGGGTCGATTTCGACGACCCAGCCGAACCGGTTGGCCTCGTTGGGCTCCTGCGCGAGGTCCCAGCGCTTGTCGAACCGCTCCCACTTGCGCGTGGTGGCGCCACCGGAGAAGCCGTAGCGCTTCAGGCGCGCGGCCACGACCGGGTCGGTGACGCTCGCCGCGTTGGCGAAGTACTGGTTGACGTTCTCCTCACCGGAAAGCACGGTGCCCCAAGGGGTCACGCCGCCGGCGCAGTTGTTCTGCGTGCCGAAGACCTTGCGGCCGGTCGGATCCGCGGACGTCTTGAGGTACTTCGAACCGGCCGCCGGGCCGCGCACCTCGAAGGCGGTGTTCAGCGTGATGCGGCGGTTGAACGGGCTCGGCACGGCGCGCAGCGCGCCGCCGATCGGGTCGCGGAAGGCCTGGACGACCGAGAGGCCGTGCGCGGCCCACGCGATCTTGACCTGCTCCTCGGTCGGGTTGGCCGGGTCGTACTGGTCGGCCGGGAACATGTGGACCTCGGTGGTGTACTCGTGGTTCACCACCAGCAGGTTGCGGATGCCCAGCGGGTCCTGCGGGATCAGGCCGACGAAGTCGTTGTTGTAGCCGAACTGCTTCGCCTGCGCGGCCGCGGTCTGCTTGTGGAAGTCGAACTTCGGCGCGCCGAATTCGACGGCGTCGCCCCAGCGGATGACGACGCGCTGGTCGTAGCCCTCGGGGATGGTGACCGCGTCGAGCTTGTTCGGCGGCACCGCTTCGAAGTCGGTGCCGGGCACCGGGCGCCCGGGGCGGCCCGGCTTGCCGCGGCCCGCGGCGGCAGCACTGGATACGTCGGCCGGGGTTTCGGCGGCGGCCGTGCCGGACAGCGCCGCGAAGCCACCGGCGGCCGCGGCCATCACGGCGCCGGCCTTCAGCGCGCCACGACGGGACAGCATGTTCTTGACGACGTCGCCGAAGTATTCGTTGTCCGACGTGTTGGGCTCGGGGTGGGCGCACGCGTTGCCGCAGCGGTACTCGCAGGTGACCGCGGAGCGGCCACCGGGGTGGGAGGTGATCAACGGCAGGAGCCGCTGAGGCTCGAAGGACACAGGGCCTCCATGGTCGCGGTGGGTTCACGTAGTCCAGTCGGGGGAACGCCGTGACGTTAAGCGACCAAAACGATCCAGCCCTGGCCAGAAGATGAACAGCGCGCGAACGAGCGATGGCGCGCTGCCGGACCGGTAGCGCGCCATCGACGAAAAGTACTGCTAGATCGTTGGTTACCGACTAAGAACCGATGTCGGACAGGCCGCGCCTGCCGGGTTTCCACACCGCCACCACCGAGGGACGGGGCTGGTTTTCACCGCCGTCCGGCCAATGGGAGGCCGGTTTGTCGGCGTTCGCGCCGTCGACTTCACCCGGATGCTGGACACAGACCGTGACGATCTTCTCCTCGACGATCGGGCCACAGGTCTCCGCGCCGCGGGGCACGGTGAGGAACAGCTTCAGCTCGCCGCGGTTGCGGCCTTCCAGCGGCACCGAGTAGAGGCCGTCGTTGATGCCGAGCGCGCCCGCCGAGTCGGTGGAGATCCACAGGTTGCCGTGTTTGTCGAAGGCGACGTTGTCCGGACTGGAGATCGGCGAGACCTGGTCCTTGGGGAAGCCGGCGAAGTAGGTGTCCGGCGAGGCCGGATCGCCGCACACCAGGAAAAGCCGCCAGCTGAACGTCAGCGCGAGCGCGTCCCCGCGACGCTCTTCGAACTCCAGCACCTGACCGTGCTTGTTGTTCAGCCGCGGGTTGGGCTCGGTCGCGCCTTCCTTGCCGGGGTTGCCGCGCTCGACGTTGTTGCTCAGCGCGCAGTAGATCCGGCCGGTGCGCGGATGCGCCTGGATGTCCTCCGGGCGGTCCATCTTGGTGGCGCCCACCCGGTCGGCCGCCTCGCGGGTGAAGACGTACACCTCTTCGGCGGTCATTCCGTCCACAAAGGACTTGGTGCCGGACGCCAGCGGGATCCATTCACCGCTGCCGTCGAATTCGCCGTCACTGGGCAGTTTCCCGGTGCCGTCGATCTCGGCGGCCGGGCTGTCGCCGGTGAACCGGCCGACATAGAGCGTGCCGTCGTCGAGCAGGGTCATGTTGTGGCGCCGGGCATGCGCGCTGTCGCCCGGCTTCATCCGGCCCTTGGAGATGAACTTGTAGATGTACTCGAAGCGCTCGTCGTCGCCGGAGTAGGCGACCACGCGGCCGTCCTCGGCGACGCGGATGTTCGCCGTCTCGTGCTTGAACCGGCCCAGATGCGTGTGCTTGACCGGGGTGCTGCCGGGATCGTTCGGATCCAGCTCGATCACCCAGCCGAAGCGGTGGGCCTCGTTCGGTTCCCTGGCGATGTCCCAGCGCGCGTCGAACCGCTCCCACTTGCGGGTGGTCTCGGTGCCCTTGATGCCGTAGCGCGCGTAGCGCTTGCGCTTCACGGGATCGGTCACCGTTTCCGCGTTCCCGAAGTACTGGTTGATGTTCTCTTCGCCGGACAGGATCGTGCCCCACGGCGTGACGCCGCCCGCGCAGTTGTTCATCGTGCCCAGCACCACCGTGCCGGTGGGATCGGCGGCGGTCTTGAGCAGGTCGCTGCCCGCCGCCGGGCCCGCCACCTTGAACGGGGTGTGCAGCGTGATCCGCCGGTTGTAGCGGGACATCTTCGGCCGCAGGTGCCCGGTGTCGCGTCCGCGCGTCACCTGGACGACGGTCAGCCCATGGGCGGCCCACGCGATCTTGACCTGCTCCTCGGTCGGGTTGTTCCGGTCGTAGCCGCGGAACATGAACTGTTCCGAGGTGTACTCGTGGTTCGTGACCAGGAGCGAGGAAAGCCCCCAGCGATCGAGCGGCAGCAGCGCGGCGAAGTCGCAGTTGTAACCGAACTGCTTCGCCTGAGCCTCGGCGGTCTGGTTGTCGAAGTCGAACTCCGGCGCGCCGGGCAGCACCGCGTCGCCCCAGCGGATCACGACGCCCTGCTCGTAGCCCTCGGGCACCACGACGGCGTCGAGCGTGTTCGGCCGGACCCGCTTGTAGTCGGTGCCGGGTGGCGGCTTGGGCCGTCCCCGGCCCGCCGGTTCCGCCTCTGGCGCGGCGGAAGCGGGCGCGGCGAGCGCCAGCGGCGTACCGGCGGCCAGCGCGACGACGGCGGTCGCCTTCAACGCGCCGCGACGGCTCACCGCGCCGAGCACGTCGGCGAAGGTGGGGTTGTCCGAGGTGTTCGGCGCGTCGTGGAAGCACGCGTCGCCACAGCGATAGGTACAAGTCACTGACGCCCGGCTTGGTGAGTGGCCGGCCAGCAACGGAAGGAACTTCACGCGGACCTCCGCATCTGCAGTTCGGAAGATCGACGCTAAGGCACCGGACCAACGGGAGGAAACCCCTCGTTGGTCCGGTGTTCACTTTTTGTTCCGATTCACATCTCTTCGCCGACGAGGACCGCTTCGGCCGGGATCGTGTGCGGGTCCGCGGTCTTCTCGCGGATCGTCAGCAGGGCCCCGGCGAGCACGCACAGGATCGCGGCGATCACGAACGGCGCCTGCTTGGCACCGAACCACTCGGCGAGGTGGCCGACGACGGTCGCGGCGACCGCGCCGCCGAGCCAGCGGCAGAAGTTGTACCCGGCGCTAGCGACCGGACGCGGGGCGCCGCTGATCGACATGGCCGTCCCGGTGAAGAGCGTGTTGAGCAGACCCGACACCAGACCGGACAGGATGATGCCGACGACCAGCACCGGCTTGCTCGGGATCGCCATGATCAGCAGCAGCACGGCGTACCCGAAGACGGCGACCACGGTCGCGTGCCGCTCACCGAGCTTCGCGGCGAGCTTCGGCGCCAGCACCACTCCCGCGACGGCGACCGAAAGGCCCCAGCCGCAGAAGATCAGGCCGACGGCGACTGCGCTCCACTCCAGCACGAACGGCGACCATGCCAGCACCACGAAGAACGCGGCCGTGTAGAGCGCGGAACCGATCGAGGTACGCAGCAGCCCGCCGTGCTTCAGCGCGCGGAACGGGTCGAGCAGGCGGATCTTCGGCCGCTTCTCCTTCGCGTCGCCGGCCAGGAAGATCGAGCACAGCACGAGACCGCACAGCATCAGCAGCGAAGTGCCGAGGAACGGGCCGCGCCAGGAGATGCTGCCGAGCAGGGCGCCCAGCAACGGGCCCACCGCGAGACCGACGCCGAGCGCGGCTTCGTACAGCAGGATCGCGCCCGCCTGGCCGCCGGTCGCGGCGCCGACGATGACCGAAAGCGCGGTCGCGATGAAGAAGGCGTTGCCGAGGCCCCAGACCGCGCGCAACCCGATCAGCTGCTCGATCGACCCGGAGGCGGCGCACAGCGCGGTGGCGACGACGACCAGCGTCAGCCCGACGACCACGGTCCGCTTGGCCCCGAACCGGGCGGTCATCGCGCCGGTCACCAGCATGGCGACCGCCTGGACCCCGAGGTAGCTGGAGAACAGCAGCGTCACTTCGGACGGCGTCGCCTTCAGGCCTTCCGCGATCGACAGCAGGATCGGGTCGACGAGCCCGATGCCCATGAACGCGATGACCGCGGCGAACGCGGTGATCCATACCTGTTTGGGCTGCCCCTTGACGGCGTCCAACAGGCTCGAGTGGTGCTCAGCGCTCATCGCGGATCAGTTCCTCCTTCTTGGCTTCCTGAATTTCCTGCCGCAGCAACTTGGTGAGGGCGGGGAGCGCGGCTTCGATCGCGACGCGGTCGGTCTCGTCGAGTTCGAGGAGCCGTTCGCGGAGGAACTCCTCCCTCGCGACGATCAACTGGCGATGGAAGCGCTGCCCCACCTCGGTGACCTCGACGAGCACGGCCCGTCCGTCGGCGGGATCGGGACGGCGGCTGACCAGCCCCAGCCGTTCGAGACGGCGGACGACGTCGGTCATCGTCGGCATCCGGACCCGTTCCAGGTCGGCGAGCGTGCTCATCCGGCGCGGACCGCCGTTCAGCAGCTCCGACAGCACCGAACCCTGCGTGAGGGTGAGCCGCACCTGCGGGGTCTCCCGGCGGACGAGGTAGTACAGCCGGAACACCAGCGGGCGGAGCCGGTGGGCGAGGTCGGCGACTTTCGTGGTCACTTAGCCATGCTAACTAATATTACTGAGCATGGCTAAGTAATATGCCGCACAGGTTTCCACGGCCTAGGGTTGAGGGTGTGGAAGCGGTGATCTTCGATCTCGACGGTGTCCTGGTGGATTCGGAAAAGATGTGGGACGAGGTCCGCCGAGCGGTCGTCCACGAGTTCCACGGCACCTGGCGCGAGGAATCGACGAGGGCGATGCAGGGGATGAGCACCCCGGAATGGGCCGCCTACCTGGCGCACGACCTCGGCGTCCAGCTCCGGCCCTCGGACGTCGCGCAGGTGGTGATCGACCGGATGGCGCGGCGGTACGCGGAGAAACCGCCGATCATCCCCGGCGGGCCGGGCGTCGTGCGCGAGGTCGCGAAGCACTGGCCGGTGGCGATCGCGAGTTCGTCGCCGCCGCTGCTGATCAAGGCGTTCCTCGACATCACGCGGCTGCCGGTGCCGACGGCGGTTTCGTCGGAGCAGGTCGGCGCGGGGAAACCGGCGCCCGATGTGTATCTGAGGGCGGCGGAGTTGCTGGGCGCGGAGCCGAAGAACTGCGCGGCCGTGGAAGACACGACGAACGGGCTGCGCGCGGCACTGGCAGCGGGGATGACGGTGTACGCGGTGCCGAATCCGCACTTCCCGCCGGATCCGGCGGTGCTGGAGCAGACGACGGTGGTCGGGTCGATCACGGACCTGCCGTCCGCGCTCCAGGAGGACTGAAGGGGCTGACCCGGCCGCGACCTGACGCGACCCAAAGGTCTCCCAAAGGGCGCTCGCGCCCGACGGAGACTTCACCGTCGAGCGCCCCTCTTTCGGCCGAAGGCCACGGAAACACGATGAAGGGGCGCCTCCCCGCACGACGTGAGTGACGTGCGGAACGGCGCCCCTTCGGCGGGTTTGCGTCAGCGCTCGACAGATAACACCGTCAGCGCTCGACAGAACCAGAGATGAACTTCTCCACCTCGTCGCGCGCGGTGGCGTCGTCGTACTGCTCCGGCGGCGACTTCATGAAGTACGAGGAAGCCGAGAGGATCGGGCCGCCGATGCCGCGGTCCTTCGCGATCTTCGCGGCGCGCACGGCGTCGATGATGATGCCCGCCGAGTTCGGCGAGTCCCACACCTCGAGCTTGTACTCCAGGTTCAGCGGCACGTCGCCGAAGGCGCGGCCTTCGAGCCGGACGTAGGCCCACTTGCGGTCGTCGAGCCACTGCACGTAGTCGGACGGCCCGATGTGGACGTTGCCCTTGCCGAGTTCACGGTCGACCTGCGAGGTGACCGACTGGGTCTTCGAGATCTTCTTCGACTCGAGCCGCTCCAGCTCCTTCATGTTCAGGAAGTCCATGTTCCCGCCCACGTTGAGCTGCATCGTCCGGTCCAGCTGGACACCGCGGTCTTCGAACAGCTTCGCCAGCACGCGGTGCGTGATGGTGGCGCCGACCTGGGACTTGATGTCGTCACCGACGATCGGGACGCCGGCCGCGCGGAACTTCTCCGCCCACTCGGGGTCGGAGGCGATGAACACCGGCAGCGCGTTGACGAACGCCACACCGGCGTCGATGCACGCCTGCGCGTAGAACTTGTCGGCCTCTTCGGAGCCCACCGGCAGGTAGGAGACGAGCACGTCGACCTCGGCCTCGCGCAGGGCGGCGACGACGTCGACCGGGGTCTCGTCGGACTCCTCGATGGTCTCGCGGTAGAAGCGGCCGAGACCGTCGTAGGTGTGGCCGCGCTGCACGGTGACGCCCAGCGGCGGCACGTCGGCGATCTTGATGGTGTTGTTCTCGCTGGCGAAGATCGCCTCGGACAGGTCACGGCTGACCTTCTTGGCGTCCACGTCGAACGCGGCGACGAACTCGATGTCGCGGACGTGGTAATCGCCGAACACGACGTGCATCAAACCGGGCACGCGGGTGCTGGGATCTGCGTCGCGGTAGTACTGAACGCCCTGGACCAGCGAGGCCGCACAGTTGCCGACGCCCACGATGGCCACCCGAACGCGGCGGTTCTCGCCCATGCCGGTTTCTCCTTCATTCGTCCAACAGTTGTAGGTAATGCCCAGCGGGGACACGGAGAGCGCCTCAGGTCTCCGGTCCGCGCTGCTCGGCCTGTTCGTGCGCGATCAGCTCGTTGAGCCAGCGCACCTCCCGCTCACTGGACTCCAGCCCGAGCCGGTGCAGCTCACGGGTGTAGCGGTCGATCTTCTCCTCGGCCCGCGCCATTGCCGTCCGAAGTCCTTCTCGGCGTTCCTCGACCCGACGACGACGGCCTTCCAGGATTCGCATCCTGACGTCGGCCGGTGTCCTCGAAAAGAACGCCAGGTGGACGCCGAAGCCTTCGTCGTCCCACGTCTGCGGCCCGGCGTCACCGAGCAGTTCGGCGAACCGTTCCTTGCCCTCGGCGGTGAGCTTGTACACCCGTTTGCCCCGGCGTGCCCACGCCCGGTCTTCCACCTCTTCGAGCTCCTCGACGAGGTAACCGGCGCGAAGCAACCGACGCAGGGTCGGGTACAGCGAGCCGTACGAGAACGTCCGGAACATCCCGAGCGTCTCGTGCAAACGTTTGCGCAGCACGTAACCGTGCATGGGGGTCTCGTGCAGCAGCCCCAAGATCGCGAGCTCGAGCACACCTCACCCCCTTCCGGGAACAAACCGCGACCGGTCGCGTTGGCCACCTTGACCGGCTCGGTCAACCTACCGGCCCACTATATCGCGCCGATACATCGAAGTGGTGTAGCTAACCCCGATCGAGTACTCCGGATCCGGACGAAATTCACCGGAGAGTTATCGAATCTTCGGCGTGTCCGACCGCGCACGGTCCGTCCCGCCGAGAACGGGGCGTGGACCACACAGCAAGAGCCCGTACTCTGTTGGCGTGCGAAACCAGCGGCAGGTCGTGGACTACGCCTTACAGCGGCGCGCGCTGCTCAAGGGCGTCCACTCCGGACGGGTCGGCACATACGACGTCTGCGACGCGGGTCCGTACCTCCTGCGGGCCGCGAAATTCCACGGACGGCCAGGTGATCAGGACTGCCCGGTCTGTCATCGGGAGGAACTGACCCTGGTGTCCTGGGTGTACGGCGACGAGCTCAAGCACGCCGCCGGTTCGGCCAAGACGCCGGAAGAACTGGTGCGGATGGACGGGCTCTTCGCGGAGTTCACCGTCTACGAGGTCGAGGTCTGCGGGAGCTGTCACTGGAACCACCTGGTGCGGTCCTACGTCCTCGGAACAGGAGATCCGGGAAGCACCCGGCCACGGACCCGGTCGCGGAGGACAGCGGGTCAGTGACAGGTATCGAAAACGCAGTTGAGCACAGAGCGGCGTCCCCCGAAGCGCCGGTCTGGGAGGCCCATTCGTGAACGACGACCGCAATCGCTCCTGGCCAGGTCAGGAGCCTGATGCACCTCGCCGTGCCCAGTGGCCGGGCGAAGAGGACGAACCAGGCTGGCCGGGCGAAGAACCCCCGCGCCGTCCCCAGCGCCGGACACCTCCGAACGGCACTCCCCGCTCGGGCCCGTCACGGTCTTCGGCCCCACGGTCCGCGGCCCCGCGTTCCGCCGACCCACAGTGGCCCGGCGGCGACGGGGGCGGGCCGGAGTGGCCGTCCGACGACGAACCGCGCCGTCCCGCGGCCCCGCGCCGCCCCAACGGCATGCCCCCGCGCAGGCAGGGGCCACCGCCGCCCGCACGAGGCCCCGCCGGTGACCAGCGTTCCCGGCAGGGTGCCGTCGGGCACCGTCCGCCGCCTCCGCCCGGCAGCCGCCGTCCGCCCGCTCCTGCCGACCAGGCGACCGCGATGGTCCGCCCGGTCGAGCCGGAGCCGTTCGAGCGTGAGCCGGACCTCATCACGCATCACGCGCACAACGGCACCGAAGACCCGTACGGCTACGACCCGTACGACGACCGCTATGACGATCGTCACGAAAGCACCGCGCTCGGCGCCGAGGGCGAAGACCCGTACGACGACGAACCCGCCGAAGACGAAGAGGGCGGCAAGAAGAAGGCCCTCACGCCGAAGCAGCGCAAGAAGCGCCGCTGGCGGATCGTCCGCCGGGTCCTCTACGCGATGTTCGGCCTGTTCGTCGTGGTGCCCGCGATCGCGTTCGTGATCACCTACTTCCTGGTGGACGTCCCGTCGCAGGAAAGCGTCGCGAGTCTGCAGAGCCAGCCGATCACGCTGATGTATTCCGACGGCAGCCCGATGGGCAAGATCGCGCCCGCCAGCGGCGGCAGCCGGTATCTGCTGAAGCCCGGCGAGGTCCCCGATGCGGTCAAGAAGGCCGTGTACGCGGCCGAAGACTCGTCGTTCGAGACCAACTCCGGGTTCGACGTCGGCGGCATTCTGCGCGCGGTCTACAACAACGTCACCGGCGGCCAGGGCGGCGGTTCGACGATCTCCCAGCAGTACATCAAGAAGGCCACGGCGAACGAGGCTCCGACGCTCACGCGTAAATGGACCGAGCTGGCCAAATCCTTCAAGATGAACAACCAGATGTCCAAAGAGGAGATCATCACCGCCTACCTCAACACCATCTACTTCGGCCGCGGCGCGAACGGCATCGAAGCGGCCGCGCAGGCCTACTTCAAGAAGCCCGCCAAGGAGCTCAGCGCTTCCGAGGCGGCGCTGCTCGCCGGCCTGATCCAGGGCCCGAGCCGGTCGGAGAACGAGCCGTACGCGCAGCGGCGCTGGAACTTCGTGATGGACCAGATGGTGGCGAACAAGTGGCTCGACCCCGGTCAGCGCGCCACCGCCGAGTTCCCGAAGCCCATCCCGAAGGCGCAGGCGAAGGCCGACGACGCCGGGACGCTGAGCCTGCACATCCGCGACCGGGTGATCGACGAGCTCGAAGCCCGCGGCTACGACCAGGCCCGCCTGCACCAGGGCGGCTTCAAGATCACCACGACGATCGACCCCAAGGCGCAGAAGATGGCCGAGGAGTCCGTCGCCGAGGGGATGAAGGGCCAGACGGACGAAAACATCCTGAACGCGCTGGTCGCGGTCGATCCCAAGACGGGCGGCGTGGTCGCCTACTGGGGCGGCCCTGACTGGACGAAGAACGCACAGGGCCAAAACGTCCAGGCCATCGACTGGGCGAACGTGCCGCACAACCCCGGTTCGGCGTTCAAGGCCTTCGATCTGACCGCGTTCCTCAAGATGGGCAAGGGCCTCGGCGAGACCTTCGACGGTTCCAACAACCGGAAGTTCGACGGCCGCACGGTCCGGAACGCGGGCGAGAGTTCCAGTTGCGGCCCCCAGTGCACGGTCGCCGAAGCGATGAAGATCTCCGCGAACACCGTGTTCTACGACATGGTCCGCAACGAGACGAAGGTCGACCCGGTGGCGAAGGCCGCGAAGGAAGCCGGCGTGATGGTGGAGGCCGACGGTGGCAAGGCGAAGCTGAGCCCCGACATCAACATCGCGCTCGGCGGTGGTGGCACGGTCACCACCGCGGAGGACATGGCGGCCGGGTTCGCCACCTTCGCCGGTGAAGGCGTCCGGCAGAAGCAGCACTTCGTCGCCAAGCTGACCAACTCCCAGGACGAGGTCGAGTTCGACGAGACGGCTCCCAAGGGCGCCCCCGCCTTCAGCGACGACGCCGGCAAGAGCAAGCAGATCGCGGGCAACGTCACCGACGCGCTCGAAGAGGTCATCCCGTACTCGAAGCTCAAGTGCCCGAAGGGTCACGATTGCGCGGGCAAGACCGGGACGCACCAGTACGACCCGCAAAAGAACGACCCTGCGAGCTACAACGACCGCAACGCGCAGACGTGGATGGTGGGCTATACGCCGAGCATCTCGACCGCGGTGTGGATCGGTGGTGACGGCAACAAGCCACTGCACGACAAGAACAACAAGCCTGTCTACGGCCGGACCATCGCCGGTCCGATCTGGGAAGACTTCATGTCCCGGTACCTGACCGGCAAGCCGACGGAGAAGTTCGAGAGCGTCAAGCCGATCGGCAAGGACGCGCGGTACGTGCCGACGACGACGGTCCAGAAGCCGCCGCCCGAGACGTCGACGCCGCCCGAGACCCCGACGACCACCCCGACGCCGACGACTCCCACCGAGCCGACCGAGACGACGCCGACGAAACCCACCAAGCCGACAAAGCCGAGCTGGACGAGGCCGGGGCCGGGGACTTCGGATCCGTTGTTCCCGAATGCCGAAAGTCCGTGATGATCGGGCTGAACGCGTGAAGAAGGTGTGCCGGGCGGGTGCCCGGCGCACCTTTTTTTCGTCGCATCGGTGAACCTGAACCGATCCGATACGTCTCAAGTAGAAGGAGACCTGCGACCGCAGGACCGCGCTCGCCCACGAAAGGTTCGGAGGACGTCCCAGTGAACGACGATCCCCACGGCGGATGGCCAGGTCAGGACCCTGACCCCGCACGTCGTCCGCAACGCCCGGCCGGACCGCCCCGCCGCCCCGCCGGAGGACCGCCCCCGGGATACGGGCAGCGACAGGGTCCCGGTCAGGCGCCGTGGCAACGGCAGGGCCCGCCCCAGCAGCAGCCGCCGCCGCAGCGTCCGCAGCGACCGCGGGTCGCGCCACAGCACGAGCCGGACCTCATCACGCATCACGAGCACAACGGAACCACTGATCGCGGCTACGACGAGCCGTACGAAGACGAGCAGTACGGCCCTGAGACCGACGAGAACGGGAAGCCGATCCTCACCCCGGCGCAGCGCAAGAAGCGCCGGTGGAGACGCATCCGCCGGGTGCTGCTCGCGCTGTTCTGCCTGTTCGTCGTCATCCCGGCGATCGCGTTCGTGATCACCTACTTCAGCGTCGACGTGCCGTCGCCGCAGGCCGTCGCGGCCACGCAGGGCCAGGCGGTGACGTACTACTACGCCGACAACACCGAGATGGGCAAGGACGTCCCCAAGGGCGGCAACCGGCAGATCCTGACGCCGGAACAGATCCCGGACATCGTCAAGAAGGCCGTGATCGCCACCGAGGACGCCTCCTTCGAGACCAACTCCGGTTTCGACATCGGCGGCATCCTGCGCGCGGTCTACAACCAGGTGACCGCGGGCAAGGGCGGTGGTTCGACCATCTCCCAGCAGTACATCAAGGTCGCCAGCGGGGACGACGAATCGTCGCTCGCCCGTAAATGGACCGAGCTCGCCAAGTCCTTCAAGATGAACCAGACGTACGAGAAGAAGGACATCATCTCGGCGTACCTGAACATCATCTACTTCGGACGCGGCGCGTATGGGATCGAATCGGCCGCGCAGTCGTTCTTCGGCAAGCCCGCCGGTGAGTTGAACGCGTCGGAGGCGGCACTTCTCGCGGGGCTCATCCAGCAGCCGGGCCGTTCGGAGAACCCGAAGGTCGCGAACGAACGCTGGAACGTCGCGCTGAACCGCATGGTGCAGAACAATTTCCTGTCCGCCGCGGACCGCGCGAACCTGCAGTTCCCGACGCCGATCCCGCAGGCCGACAAGCAGCAGGCCGGCGTGGTGAACCCGTTCATCCGCGACAAGGTCAAGGAAGAACTGGCCGCGAACGGCATCACCGACGACGTCTATTACACGGGCGGCTACAAGGTCTACACGACCATCGACCCGAAGGCGCAGGCCGCGGCCGAGCAGGCGGTCGCCGACGGGATGAAGGGTCAGACCGACGAGAACCTGCTCAACGCGCTCGTCGCGGTCGACCCCAAGACCGGCGGGGTGAAGGCGTACTACGGCGGTCCGACCATCGTGAAGGGACCCAACGGCCAGGACCTCAAGGGCCGCGACTGGGCGACCACGCCGCAGAACCCCGGGTCCTCGATGAAGCCGTTCGACCTCACCGCGTACCTGCAACTGGGCAAGGGCGGCATCAATTCGACGTTCGACGGGTCCAACAACCGGCAGTTCGGGAAACAGACGATCCGGAACGCCGGTCCCGGCAGCACCTGCTCTCAGCAGTGCACGGTGTCCGAGGCGATGCAGCGCTCGGCGAACACGGTCTTCTACGACATGGTCGCCAACGTCACCAAGACCGGGCCCGTGGCGCAGGCGGCCAAGGACGCCGGGGTCAAGACCGCCCCCGACGGCACCGCCGAACTGTTCACCGGTGACTACAACATCGCGCTCGGCGGTGGCAAGACGGTCATCAGCCCGGAGGACATGGCCGCCGCGTACGCGACCTTCGCGGCCGAGGGCCAGCGGCGGGACAAGCACTTCATCGTCAAGGTGACCAACTCGCAGGACGAGGCCGCGTACTCGGCCCCGGAGGAGGCGAAACCGGCCTTCTCCGACGACGCCGACAAGAGCAAGCAGATCGCCGGCAACGTCACCGAGTCGCTCAAGGGCGTCATCCCGTTCTCGAAGCTCAAGTGCCCCAACGGCCACGAATGCGCGGGCAAGACGGGAACCCAGCAGCACACCTACCGCTCGGGCGAGCCCGCGTCGGCGAAGGACTCCAACTCGCAGACCTGGATGGTCGGCTACACGCCGTCGATCTCCGTCTCGGTGTGGGTCGGCGGCGACGGCGACAAGGCGCTGAAGGGCAAGAACGGCAAGGCGATCTTCGGTTCGACGATCGCGGGGCCGATCTGGCAGAAGTTCCTCTCGCTGTACCTGAACGGCAAGCCGGGGGAGCGCTTCGACAAGGTCAAGATCATCGGCGGGGACGACAACAACACCGTCCCGTCGACGCAGACCCCGCCGGACGAGAACGACGACGGGAACGAGACCGGCACACCGTCCACGGGTCCGTCGACCGGCTCGTCGTCTTCGCAGAACGAAGAGGACCCGCCGTCGAGCTCGAAGAACCCGCCGTCGTCGAGTGAGAACAACGGCGAAGCGGGCGGTAACGGTCCTGGCCGAGGTGGCGGGGGCAGAGGCGCCAGCGGATAGCTCCGTGAGCTGAAAGGGCCCTTTCGCTTCGTCTGATGAGGGGAAAGCCCCCTTCAGCCCCAGGTCAGAGGGTGACGACGCGCCGTTCGGCACCCGAAAGGTGAGCGGCTTCGATGACCCGGAGCGCCTCGACGGCGGAGGCGGGATCGACCGGGAAATCACCCTTGCCGAGCAGCGCGTCGCGCACCTGCGCGTAGAAGTCCTCGTAGCGGCCGACCTCGGTGGGCACGGTTTCGACGTCGTCGTTCACGCCGAGCACACCGGCGTCCGACGGCGGCTCGACGGCCCAGCCGGGGTCGCCGGGCCGCAGCCCGTCCTTGATCTGCGGCTCCTGGACGTCGAGGCCGTACTTCGTGAAGGTCGCCTTGTCTCCGAGCACGCGGAATCGCGGGTTCCGCGTGCCCGCGAGCGCGGACGCCCACAGGTGCGAGCGCACACCGTTGGCGTGATGGAGGGCGACGAAGGCGTCGTCGTCGACCGACACCCCGGCGCGGCGCCTGTCGACCTCCGCGTAGACCTCGACGACGGGGCCGAACAGCTGCAGCGCCTGGTCGACGATGTGCGCGCCGAGGTCGTAGAGGAGCCCGCCCGCTTCGGCGGGGTCGCCGAACTCACGCCAGTTGTCGCGCGGCTTCGGCACCCAGCGGTCGTAGCGTGACTCGAAGCGGAAGACGTCGCCGAGGCGGCCCGCGTCGAGGACCTTCCGGACGGTGAGGAAGTCCGAGTCGAACCGGCGGTTCTGGAACACCGTCAGTCCGACGCCCTTGGCCTTCGCAGCTTCGACGACCTTGGCCGCTTCGGCCGCTGTCGGCGCGAAGGGCTTGTCGACGACGACGGGCAGGCCTGCCTCGATCGCCCGAAGCGCGAGCGGGACGTGCGTGCGGTTCGGCGTGCTGATGACGACGAGGTCCAGTTCGCCGGCCTTCGCGAACAACGCGTCCGCGTCCGGCAGCACGTCGGCGGCCGGATAGTCGGCACTGGCCTGCCCGACCCGGTCCGGATTCGAGGTGACGATGGCGGCCGGGGTCAGCCCGGGTGTCGCGTCGACCAGCGGAGCGTGGAAGACGCGTCCGCCGGTGCCGTATCCGAAGATCCCCACTCGCAAGTCAGCCATGGTCCCATTAAACAACAGTGTTGCGTAATCAGCCAGCCATGGCAGGATGCGCGCTATGCCGGAGACCGGGGTCAATCTGCGCGGCCTGCGCCAGCACAATCGGACACTGCTGCTCACGCACATCCTGCGCGCGGGCGGCCTCAGCCGCGTCGAACTCGCCGAACGCACCCGGCTCACCCAGCAGGCCGTCTCGAAGATCGTCCCCGAACTGCTCGAAGCCGGCCTGCTGGACGAGGAACGCCAGCCCGCGTCCGGCGTCGGCAAACCGCGCACCCTGCTGCGCGTCCGCGCGGACGCCCGGCACGCACTCGGTGCCCAGCTCGACCGGGACTCCTTCCGGGTGGTCATGACCGGCCTGACCGGGAAGATCATCGCGTCGCGCGGCGGGCCGCTGTCCCCGGGATTCACCCCCGGCCAGGCCGTCGCCGCCCTCGGCGAAGCGACCGAAGCGCTACTCGACGGTGTCGAACGTGAACGTGTCCTCGGCCTCGGCGTCGGCAGCGTCGGCCCGCTCGATCACCTCGAAGGAGTGGTCCGGGACGCCACGAACATGCCGGGCTGGCACCACGTCCCCTTGCGCGAACTGCTCGCGAAACGCACCGGGCTGCCCGTGCGGCTCGACAAGAACACCAACGCCGCCGCCTTCGCCCAGCACTGGCCGGAGGGCGACCGGGCCGCGACCGCCGTCGTGCTCGTCGGTACCGGGATCGGCGTCGGCCTGCTGATCGACGGCAGGCTGTACCGCGGGCCGCGGACCAACGCGGGCGAATTCGGGCACACGACGCTCGCCTTCGACGGACCGCGCTGCGCGTGCGGCCGCCGTGGCTGCGTCGAGGTGCTGCACAACGCGGCGGCGACCACGGAAGAGGCGGCAGGCCTGCTGGGGATCGGCCTCGCCGACCTCGTCCAGGTCCTCGACCTCGAGCGTGTCGTACTGACCGGGCGTGCGGTCCGCGCGGAACCCGAGGTGTACCGCGACACCGTCGCCGCGCGACTGCGGGAACTGCTGCCTTTGCCGCACTGGCAACGGATCCAGGTCGATCTCGACGAGATGGGCGACGACGTCGTCGCGTTCGGCGCGGCGGCCGAAGTGCTGGCCGGGTTCTACGACAGCGGCGACATCACCGGATGGTCACCCGGTTAAGCGCTAACATCCGCCACGTGTCCGACCAGACGACCCAGCCCGAGGCGCCGCTCTCCCTCACCCCCGGCGAGCGGGTCATCCCGAGCTGGAACGAACCGCTCGTGGCCGCGGCCTCCCGGCCGATCGGCGGGCCGCTCGGCGAGCACGCGGCCGTGGGGCGGCACTGGTTCTGGTCACCGCAGCGGGTCGGGCTGCTGCTGGCCTGCCTCGCGCTGCTGCTCTCGTGGTTCGGCAAGGCATCCTGCATCCAGCAGTACACCGACGACTCCGGGACCCACCAGCTCGACTGGCGGGCGGGCCGCCCGTTCGTCGCGATGTGCTACTCGGACATCATCCCGCTCTACAGCTCCGAGAGGCTGAACGATCCGGACACCTTCCCGTACGTGACTTCGTGGACCGAGGACGCGGGCACGGCGAAGGAGACGACGCGGTACATGGAGTACCCGGTCGCGACCGGGCTGTTCCAGTGGATCAACGCGAAGCTCACCGAAGCCTGGCTCTCGGTCGCGGAATCGGGCTGGCTGCCCGGCGCGCTCCCGGTCGCCGTCTACTTCGACATCTCGGCGCTCTGGCTCGCCCTGGCCTGGCTCGTCACGGTGTGGGCGACCGGCCGATCGCTGAAACGCCGTCCGTGGGACGCGGTGCTGGTGGCGATCTCGCCGCTGGCGCTGGTACACGTCTTCACCAACTTCGACGCCATCGCGACCGCGTTCACCGCGACCGCGCTGCTCGCGTGGGCCCGGCGAAGGCCCGAGGTCGCGGGCTTCCTGCTCGGCCTCGGCGCGGCGGCGAAGCTGTATCCGCTGCTCCTGCTCATCCCGCTGTTCTTCCTGTGCCTGCGCGCGGGCAAGGTCAAACAGTGGGCGCTCACCGCCGGACTCGCCGTGGCGACGTTCGTGGTGGTCAACGTCCCGTTCGCGCTCGCCGCGCCGACCGGCTGGTGGGAGTTCTTCCGGCTCAACACGGTGCGCCCGATGGACCCGGACTCGGTCTACAACGTGATCTCCCACCTGTCCGGCTGGGCCGGTTTCGACGGGAAACTCGCCACGGGCCAGACACCGGTCGTGCTCAACGCCGTCGTCGCGGTGCTGTTCCTCGCCGCCTGCGCCGGCATCGGGTACGTCACGCTGAAGGCACCGCGCCGTCCGCGGCTCGGCCAGCTGGCCTTCCTCGTGGTCGCCGCGTTCCTGCTGACCAACAAGGTGTGGAGCCCGCAGTACTCACTGTGGCTGGTGCCGCTGGCGGTGCTCGCGATCCCGCGCTGGCGATTGCTGCTCGGCTGGATGGTCCTCGACGCGCTGGTGTGGGCGCCGCGGATGATGTACTACCTCGGCGTCGACAACAAAGGCCTGCCCGAAGACTGGTTCCTCGGCACCGTCGTGGTCCGCGACCTGGCGGTGATCGGCCTGTGCGCGCTGGTGATCCGCGACATCCACCAGCCGCGCACAGACCCGGTCCGCCTCGCCGGGGACGACGATCCGATCGGCGGTTTCCTCGACGGCGCCCCCGATGTACGCACGGTCAAACGCGCTTCAACACCTCAGGCCCAGGACGCTCCAGCCTGACGTGCTTGCCGAAGTCCTCGGCCCCGAAGTCGTCGATCCACACGACGACGGCTTCGGGTGAGGTTTCGACCAGACGGCAGCTGAACCAGTCCTCGCCGTGTTTGACCGCCCAGCGCTCGGCGAGAACGGCCAGCCCCTCGGCCTCCAGCAACGCGACGGAGTCGTCGAAAGCGGCGGGCCCGCCGAGCGGGTAGCCGAAAACGGTCAGTGCCTGCCAACGGGTTTCCGGCGCGGGGACGACGTAACCGACGTGCTCGCCGTCCTCCGCCCGGTACACGGTCCGATTCTTCATGCGACCAGGCTCGACCCTCCCGTGGCGAGAGGGTCAAGCACCACGACTGACGCAATTGGTCACCTACTTGCCTGGGCGCCTTCCGGTGCGGGGACGCGATCGGGGGCAAGTAGGTGACTAATTGCGGGGAGGGGCGTCAGGCGGAGGCGACGCGCTCCCGGATGTAGGCGATGTCAGCGGCCTGACCGTCGGCCGGGGTCTCGACGACCACGGGCGCGCCCGCCTCGGCCGCGACCGCGGCCAGCACCTCGGGATCGATCGTGCCGTCGCCGCCGACGACGTTGGCGTGCCGGTCCCGCGTGGAACCGAACTCGTCACGCGAGTTGTTGAGGTGCACCAGGTCGATCCGTCCGGTGATGGCCTTGACCTTCTTGACCGCCTCGGTCAGATCCCAGCCCGCCGCGTACGCGTGGCAGGTGTCGAAACAGAAACCCGCGCCGAATTCGCCGACCTTGTCCCAGAGCCGGGCGATCGTGTCGAGGTCACGGGTCATCGCGTTGTCGCCGCCCGCGGTGTTCTCGATCAGGATCGGCACGGCGAAGCCGCCCTTTTCCTGTTCACGCTCGAAAAGCTTGCGCCAGTTGACGAGGCCTTCTTCGACGTCTTCCGCGGAACCGACGTGGCCGCCGTGCACGACGAGACCTTTCGCGCCGATTTCGGCGGCGCCGTTCGCGTGCTGCGTGACGTTCTTCCGCGACGGGATGCGGATGCGGTTGTTCATCGACGCCACATTGATCAGGTACGGCGAGTGGATGAACACCTCGACCGGCGATTCTTTGATCGCTTCGCCGTGCGGGTGGGGTTTGGGAGCTTTCCAGCCCTGCGGGTCGGAAAGGAAGAACTGGAGGACCTCGGCCTCGCGTTCGGCGACCGCGGCCAGCGGATCGTCGTCGCGGACATGGGCACCGATTTTCATGTTGGAGGAATCTACGCGGAGCGAAGCTCCTCCGTTGAGGGTGGTGGCGGGGAGGACGGCGGAATTACCCTCGCCGGTTTTCCCCCGGCGCGGACCGGATGGTCACGCTCGTGGGGTAGCGTGAGCGCGTTCCGTTAGAACCGCGTTGGGTCTCGAGGGGCGGAGGACGAACTCGATGGGGAAGACTGCCGGGCGGATCACGGCTTGGGGTTTCGCGCTTTCGGTCACGGCCGGACTAGCGTTCCCGATGACCGCGACGGCCGCCGAGGAACCGAGCCCGACCCTTTCCGGCGATTGCGGATCGACGCTGCAGAACGGGAAGTCCTCCAACGGCCTCGTTCTCGACGCGGCCGCTCCGCTCGGCTCGCCCGAAGTCGCGACGATCGGTTTGGATTCGAAGGCCAAGACCGCCGAGGGCCGGAAGCCACTGCTCTCGTTGCCGGTCGGCGATCTGGTCAAGACGACCGGACTCACCGACAACGCGGTCGGAGACCTCGTCGCGCAGGGCGTCTGCAAG
This sequence comes from Amycolatopsis decaplanina DSM 44594, assembly GCF_000342005.1. Lineage (GTDB taxonomy): Bacteria > Actinomycetota > Actinomycetes > Mycobacteriales > Pseudonocardiaceae > Amycolatopsis > Amycolatopsis decaplanina. The sequence continues at coordinate 124,014 of NZ_AOHO01000063.1, read as the reverse complement.
CCCGCGCAGGGCGTGGTGAACGCGGTCGGTGACCTCCCGCAGCGCGTGATCGACCCCCCGCAGATCATCGACCCGCCGAACCCTGCCCCTGAGCCGGAGCCCGAGCCGCCGAACCCCCAGCCCGAGCCCCCGAAGCCGGGCCAGCCCGGCGGTCCGGGCAGCGAACTCCCGGTCGAAACCGGCCCGGGTTCCTCCACCGGCATCGGCGGCGACTCGATCGCCGGCGTGATCAGCAACGCGGCACTGCTCCCCGGCAACTTCGTCCAGGCACCGGTGATCACCGAGATCATCCCCGGCGAGGTGCCGCCGCCCACCGTCGACGAGAGGGACACCGGCAACGCCCAAGCCGTCCAGGCGCCCGTCGCCCCGGCCAAGCTGCCGCTGCTGCTCGCGGTGCTGGCGCTGGCCGTCGTCGCCGCGGCTCTGGTCCGCGCTTGGTTGCGGGGTAAGCCCGCCTGATTTTCACCGTCCGTGACGCCCGCTTCCACTCGAATGCCTGACCTCTTCGAGTGAGCGGGCGTTACTCGTCTCCATTAGCGTCGTTGTGCGGGTAGGTGACCCCGACGACGGAGGAGTCGAAGGCATGCGCGAACGGACACGGAGGGCGACCGCCCTGGGTGCGTCGGCCTTCATTCTCGCGGGCTCGGCCGCCCTCGCCATGCCTGGCACGGCCGCCGCCGCCGAGACCAAGACCGCCGTCTGCGGTGGATCGGTGACCGCGAAGACCGGCGACACGATCCTCGGCACGACCCCGTTACTCGGCATTCCGCTCAACCTCGGCCAGGCCGGGACGGTCTCGGGGGTGCTCACGGGCACGATCAACGCGCTGCTCGGCACGGTCTGCAAGGTGACGGTGACCGTGGTGAACACCGTCGTCGCGCCGGTCCCGGTCGTCGGCGAACCCGCCGCGGAAGCGCTGAACGGCGCCGTCACCGGCACCACCCAGGCCTTGACCGGCGGCGGCAAGCCCGCCCCCGGAACCCAGCCCCAGCCGGGCAAACCAGCCCCCGGAACACCCGGCAGCGGCGGCCCGCAGACAGGCGGACCGGGTGCTCCCGCGCAGGGCGGCACTCCGGCGGGCGGCATCCCGGCGGCGAACAGCCCGCTGCTGCCCGGCACCTTCACCCCGAACTTCGGCAGCCTGCCGTGGGGCGTCAGCACAGGCTACGCCCCGATGCGCGACTACAGCTCGATCCCGATGGCGATGGCCGGTCTCTTCAGCCCGTCGCCCGGTCTCCGGTACGGCGGCCAGATCCCGGGTTACGCGCCGCAGTTCGGCGTGACGACCGAAAACCAGAGCGGGAACCCGGACGTCCAGAACGCGGGACAGGCCGAAGCGCTACCGAACGTGAGCGACGGATTCACTCAGGACGGGAAACTGCCGCTGCTGATCGCCGTTTTGGCACTCTCCGGAGTCAGCGCGGGGCTGGTCCGCACCTGGGTCCTCCGCCGAATGGCCGCTACAAGTTAGTCCTACCGCCTAGTATCTTTCTGGTCACTCCCTCGTTATCCCCGTTGGCAGTGTTTTTCCCGCTGGTGAAAACCTGATGCACTGCTTTACGCCCCCACCGACCCGGAGGATCGCGCTCGTGCGGAAGACCACCATCTGGCAGACCACCCGCAAGGCGCTCACCGTCACCGCACTCGCGACCATGGTCACCGGTGGCGCGCTCCTGACGGCGGGCACCGCCTCGGCGGCCACCACACTGGCGAACGCGTGCGGCGGCACCGTGAACGGCGGGATGGGCGACACCGTCGCGATCACCGGCACCTCGGTCAAGGAACTGGTGCGGGCGGGCGCGCGGGAGGCCGGCACGCTCGCCCTCTACGACGTCGCCGCGAACGACATCGCGAAGGTCAACACCATCAACGTCGGCGCGGTCCCGAACGCCGCGGGCGGTTCGGTCGACGGCAAGGCGATCGGCGCGGCCGTGCGTCAGGCGGTCAAGGACACCAAATCCTGGGGCCTCGGCCTCAACCCCGAGAAGACCCTCGACTCCATCGAGCACAAGGTCGCCGGCAGCTGCGGCCTGACCACGGTCGCGACGAACTACGTCGCCCCGGCCCTGCCGGTCCCGGGTACCACCGCCCCGCAGCAGGGCGGCACCGGCGGAGCGACCAACGGTGCTCCGTCGAGCACGAACCTGCTGTCCGGCGGCAGCAACGGCACCGGTTACGCCCCGCCGCGCGACTACGGCAACCTTCCGGTCGCGCAGCCGGGTGTCGCGGTGGCGCCGGGCGTGCGCTACCCGGCCAACAGCCCGCTCCCCGGCGAGGGTGCCCCGCAGTACGGCACCGAGGGACAGGCCGGGCAGGGTCCCGACGTCCGCAACGCGGGCAACGCCGAAGCGCTCGCGACCGACGGCATGCCCGGCGGCGACGTCCAGCTGCCGATGGTGCTCGCGGTGCTCGTGCTCGCCGGCGTGACCGCCGCGCTGGTCCGCACCTGGGTCCTGCGCCGCGTCTCCTGACGCCCGATCGGGAACGCCCGAAGCCGCCAGGTACGCTTACCTGGACAAACCCTCCTGCCACGGACAGTCCGTGGCCGCGAGCCCATAGGAGGTGAGTGGTTGTGTCACGCCATTACGAGGTAATGGTCATCCTGGACCCCACGCTCGACGAGCGTACGGTGGCCCCGACCCTGGACAACTTCCTCAACGTGATCCGCACTTCGGGCGGAAGCGTGGAGAAGGTCGACGTCTGGGGCCGCCGCCGGCTGTCCTACGAGATCAAGAAGCACGCCGAGGGCATCTACGCGCTCCTCGACCTGAACTCGACTTCGGAAGCGGTCAAGGAGCTGGACCGTCAGCTCTCGCTGCAGGAGACCGTGCTCCGCACCAAGGTCATGCGCCGCGAGATCAAGCGCGCCGCGACCGTCGCCGCCAAGGCCTGAGCCGAAGGACTTTCCCGATGGCTGGAGACACCGTCATCACGGTGATCGGCAACCTCACGTCCGACCCGGAGCTTCGCTTCACCCCTTCCGGTGCGGCGGTCGCGAACTTCACCGTCGCGTCCACCCCGCGCACGCTGGACCGTCAGTCCGGCGAGTGGAAGGACGGCGAGGCCCTGTTCCTGCGCTGCAACATCTGGCGCCAGGCGGCCGAGAACGTCGCCGAGTCGCTGACGCGTGGCGCGCGTGTCGTCGTGCAGGGGCGCCTCAAGCAGCGGTCTTTCGAGACCAAGGAAGGCGAGAAGCGCACGGTCGTCGAGCTCGAGGTCGATGAGATCGGCCCCTCGCTGCGCTACGCCACCGCCAAGGTGAACAAGGTCAGCCGTGGCACCGGTGGCGGTGGCGGCGGCTTCGGTGGTGGCGGCGGCGGTGGCCAGTCCGGCCCGCCCGCCGACGACCCGTGGGGTTCCGCCCCGCCCGCCGGTGGCGGCGGTGGCGGCGGTTTCTCCGACGAGCCGCCCTTCTGATCAGGCGCTCCCCCGCGGGCGAGAGCTCCGCGAGACGCCTCGAGACAACCACTACGTAGAAATCCAGGAGTAATACCGTGGCCAAGCCACCCATCCGCAAGCCCAAGAAGAAGGTCTGCGTGTTCTGCAAGGCCGAGAAGAAGGGCCGCCCGGAGAACATCGACTACAAGGACACCAACCTGCTTCGGAAGTACATCTCCGACCGCGGGAAGATCCGTGCCCGTCGCGTGACCGGCAACTGCAGCCAGCACCAGCGTGACATCGCCATCGCGGTCAAGAACTCCCGCGAGATGGCGCTGCTGCCCTACACCTCGACCGCACGCTAAGGAGGCACGTCAATGGCGAAGATCATTCTCACCACCGACGTCGCCAACCTCGGTGGGCCCGGCGACATCGTCGAGGTCAAGGACGGCTACGCACGCAACTACCTGCTCCCCCGCGGCTACGCCATCGTGGCCACCAAGGGCGCGGAGAAGAACGTGCGCACGATCAAGCGGGCGCAGGAGAGCCGTCGCATCCGCGACCTCGACCACGCCAAGGAGATCAAGGCGACCCTGGAGGGCCTCGGCGCCATCCAGCTGAGCGGCAAGGCGGCCGAGGGCTCGAAGAAGCTCTTCGGTTCGATCACCACCGCCGAGATCGTGGATGCGATCAAGGCCGCCGGTGGCCCGCTGCTCGACAAGCGCGTCATCGAGCTGAAGGACCACATCAAGACCGTGGGCAAGCACTCGGTCGGTGCCCGTCTGCACCCCGACGTCCGCGTCGACGTGCGGCTCGAGGTCAAGGCCAAGTAACACCGCTTCGGCAAAGGGCGGGACGTCTCCATCGCGGGGAGGTCCCGCCCTTTCGCTTTCCGTGCTGTCCTCGGAACCCCGCCCGGCCGGGCCACGTCTTAGGCTTGACTGGGGATCACGGCATTATCGAGACTCGACGTCGAGGCACGGGGACTCAAAAGGGGATCTGGAACCAATGGCTTACGACAGCAACGCCGAGCAGAACCGGCAGGAGAAGGTCACGGTGTCCGCACCTGCCAATCCTGACAAGCCGACGTCGGGCGGGGGTGGCGGCGGGTTCACCTTCGACAAGGACAAGATCGACGGCATCATCAAGAAGTGGACCGATCTGCAGGTCGAGCTCAAGAAGGACTACCGCGACGCCAACCTGATGGCGAACGTCAAGGCGCCGGGCAAGGAGTTCGCGAGCGGCGACTGGGAGAAGCTGGCGAACCCCTCGGGCAAGGCGTTTCTGGAGCAGAACCAGAAAATGCAGGACTACGTCCAGAACTACATCGATCAGCTGACCGCCGCCAAGCAGAAGATCGCCACGAACGAAGCCGAGACGCAGGCTTCGCTGAACAAGCACAAGGCCGTGTGATGCGCCGTTCCCTCATTCTTCTCGTCGCGGCCGGCGCGCTGGTCGCCGGCTGTTCGGGCACCAAGACCGGCACCGCCTCTTCGGAGCCTTCCTACACGACCGGGGCCGGTTCCCCGAGCGCGTCGAGCGGCTCGTCCGGCTCCGCGCCGAAGGTGTCGAATCCCCTGAACACCTCGTCGATCGAGAGCGACGCTTGTGCCGCGCTTTCCGCGGCGAAGCGATCCGAGCTCGGGCTCGGCGAAGGTGAGCGCGGGACCACGAGCGCGGGTCCCGGCTGTTCGCTCTTCGCCGCCGACGAAAAGCTGAACCAGATCGACATCAGCCCGGTGATCGCGAACAAGAACGGCCTGAGCGACGTCTACGACACGAAGGCCAACAACGACTACTTCGAGCCGACCGAGGTCTCCGGCTACCCGGCGGTGTACGCCGCGTCGCTCGACCACCGCAAGAACGGCAAGTGCGGTCTCTTCGTCGGCGTGACCGACCAGCTGTCCGTGAACATCCTGGTGCAGTACGACAGGGGGCCCGGCGCGAGCGATCCGTGTCCCGTCGCGCTCAAAGTGGGGGAAGCGATGATCGAGACGTTGAAGGAGGGCTGACGGATGTTCCTGCTGCCGATCATCGCCGGGTACTCGGCCTACAACCTGGCGACCACGAAATCCGGCGACTTCGAAGCGTCGGGCGGCGATCGCAAGATCGACTGCTACGACATCTGGGAGAAGATCGTCACCGGTCCGGGTACCGGGTCGATCCAGGAGGGCCAGGCCGCGGCGACCAGGCTCAAGGCCGGTTACCAGGACAGGCTGACCACCATCGACAACCTGTCGAAGGAGATGGACGCCGCCTGGACCGGTAAGAGCGCCGAAGCCGCGCAGCAGTCCGGCGCGCATCCGCTGCGGGTGTGGATGGACGACTCCGGCAAGAAGCTGGTGGACTCCGACAAGTACCTCGGCGAGCAGAACACCGCCTTCACCACGGTGAAGGCGAAGGTGCAGCAGGTCCCGAAGGACCCGCCGAAGAACAACCTGCTCAACTCCGTCACCCCGTGGACCACCGACACCGACCGCGCGATCCGGGACTACAACCAAAAGGGTCAAGCGAACGTCGACGCGTTCAACGAGTACTTCAAGGCCAGTTCCGAGAACGGCAAGAAGATGCCCACCTACAACAAAATGGAGGGGCAGAACACGAACGTCGACGTCAACGGCGGCAAGGGCGACGGCAAGGACAAGGACGGCGGCGGCCAGGGCGACCGGAACGGGAACAACGGCATGCCGGGCATCTCGACGCCGCCCGGTTCGATGCCGCCCGGCGGTATGCCGAACGTCCCCAGTCCGAACATCCCCGGTTCGAACATGCCGGGTATCGGCACGCCGGGCTCGAACCTTCCGGGCAGCAATCTGCCGGGCTCGAATCTTCCCGGGTCGAATCTGCCGGGGTCGAACCTGCCCGGCGGGCAGTACAACCCGAACATCCCCGGCAGCAACTACAAGCCGCCGTCCTGGGACGACGGGACGAACGCGTCCGGTTACACCCCGCCGAAGATCCCCGGCGCCGGCGGCTTCGGTCCTGGTGGTGGCGGAGGCGGTGGCGGCGGCTTCGGCGGCACCGACATCCCCGGTGCGGGCGGTTTCGGCCCGGACGGAGGTTTCGGTCCCGGCGGCGGCTTCGGCCCCGGCGGCGGGAGTGGCGCGGCCATGCCCGGCAACGCGGGTGCGATGGGCGGCGCGGGCATGGGCGGCGGCGCGGGTGGTTCCGGTTCGGGAGCGGGTCGCGGCGCGGGCGGAATGATGGGCGGGATGGGCGGTATGGGAGCCGGTGGCGCCAGGGGGAAGGGCGGCGAGGACGAGGAGCGCAGCTCCAAGTTCCTCGTCGGCGACGATCCCAACGAGATCTTCGGAACCGACGAACTCACCGCACCGCCGGTGATCGGCGAGTAGTCACCACGAGCGGGCCGGGCGCGTGCCAAGATTGGTGCCGCGCCCGGCCTGTCTTGTTCCGGGCTGGACGAACAAGAACGACTAGGGGGCAGTTCCGGTGCTGGACAAGCAGGTCACGATCACGACCGGCACCCTCATCACGCTGATCCGCCGCCGGGGCGGCGAACCGCACACGATCCTGTCGGAAACACCGACCTGGTACGACGAGGACGCGCAGCGAGCCGAGGACGAGCGGACCAACGAGGAGCTGGCGAGCCAGGGCCTTTTCGGCGCCCGGGGCCTGCACCCCGGATTCAAGGCGACGCTCGAAGCGATCGCCCGGCCGTCGCTGGAGTACTACGGCTGGGTCGACGGCGGGTTCGAGGGCAAGGCGCTGAGCTTCACCCTGCTCGCGGGGAGCGCCGGTGGAGAGGGCTTCGTACTCGCCCGCCACAGCGAGCACGACGGCGTCGCGCTCGCGTCGGTGCGGCCCGAAGAGCTGCTCACCGAGTTCCTCGACCAGATCCCGAAGCTCGCGCCGGGACGCGGGCGGCCGGTCGCCGTCCCGAAGAGTCAGGTCGAAGCGCCGCGCTCGTCGTCGACGGCGCAGGACGAGGGCTTCGAGGTGCTTCGCAGCGGACGGCAGAGCGCCGGCAGCCAGGAGGCGGACGAGCTTCGCCGCATCCTCGCGTTACGCCGTTTGGGGAGTGGAAGCCTCTACGTCGCGGCCCGCGGCCGAAGCGGCGCGCGGCAGCGAATCGAACGCCCGGTGAACTACATCGATACGTCCGAGGGCCGGTGGCTGACCGAAGAGGTACCGGGGAGTGGCGAGCCGAGGATCGCCTTCACACCCGCCGACCAGCAGGTTCTCGGAGAACGACTACGGAGCGCACAGGGCAGGTTGTTCGCGTCCTGAATTTCACACCGTGCAGCCCGGCGGGCCACCCCTCTACCCTCCGTGGCATTCATCCACAGGGCACCCCTGTGCGCCCGCGTGCGACACGCCGAACGACGAGTTTCGCCCGACACGCCGCACGGATTTGAATAAAGTTCTCCACAGTGTCTCCACAGGCCCTGACCAGCGCTTTTGTCAGACCATCCCACCGTTGCCCACAAGTTGTACACAGGCTTCGGCTCACCTGTGAAGGGTTGCCCGCAGTCATCCCCAGGTTATCCACAGGGCGGTCCCCAGGCGAAATTGCGCCGGTCCTTTCGGGGGGCCTACCGTGCCCGCCGGGCCGGTACACACAGTGGCGGCCATCCGGCCCGGGAGGGGAACACAGGGGAGCGCCGGGAGCCGCGAGAGGGGCAGGCGGGCGCGGGCGGACCGACCGGGGAAATTCTGGCACAATCGAACGCGTGTTCGATGTCTTGAGGAGGTGGCAGCAGCGGTGGCGCTGACCGACGACCGCAATCCGATGTACGCGGAGTCCGACCCGGGTCCCGGTGACCCCGGTCCGCGTGGCGGCGAGTACGACCGCCAGCCTCCGCAGGACATCGCGGCCGAGCAATCCGTGCTCGGCGGCATGCTGCTGTCGAAGGACGCCGTCGCCGACGTCATCGAAGCCCTGGGTCCCGACGACTTCTACCGGCCCGCGCATCAGGCGATCTACGACGTCATCCTCGACCTCTACGGACGCGGCGAACCCGCCGACCCGATCACCGTCTCCGCCGAACTGGAACGCCGCGGCGAGCTGGGCCGCGTCGGCGGCGCCCCGTATCTGCACACCTTGATCGCGACGGTGCCGACGGCGGCGAACGCCGGGTACTACGCCGAGATCGTCTCCGAGAAGGCGGTGCTGCGGCGCCTGGTCGAAGCGGGCACGCGGATCGTGCAGTACGGCTACGGCGCGGCCGCGGCCGACGGCGCGAACATCGACGAGGTCGTCGACCGCGCGCAGGCCGCGATCTACGACGTCACCGAACGGCGCACCAGCGAGGACTACGTCGCGCTGGAAGAACTGCTCCAGCCGACCATGGACGAGATCGACGCGATCGCGTCGCGCGGCGGGCAGTCGCAGGGCATCCCGACCGGGTTCGCCGACTTCGACGATCTGACCAACGGCCTGCACCCCGGCCAGATGATCATCGTCGCGGCGCGTCCCGGTGTCGGGAAATCGACCCTGGGACTCGATTTCGCCCGGTCGGCGTCCATCAAACACGGTCTGACCAGCGTCATCTTCTCGCTGGAAATGAGCAGGACCGAGATCGTCATGCGCATGCTCTCGGCCGAGGCGAGGATCCGCCTGGCGGACATGCGCGGTGGCAAGATGTCCGACGACGACTGGACGCGGCTCGCGCGCCGGATGAGCGAGGTCTCCGAGGCGCCGCTGTTCGTCGACGACTCGCCGAACATGACGATGATGGAGATCCGGGCGAAGGCCCGGCGGCTCAAGCAGCGCAACGATCTCAAGCTCGTCGTCCTCGACTATCTCCAGCTGATGACCTCGGGCAAGCGCGTCGAGTCCCGGCAGCAGGAGGTCTCGGAGTTCTCGCGGCAGATGAAGCTGCTGGCCAAGGAGATCGAGGTCCCGGTGATCGCGATCAGTCAGCTGAACCGTGGTCCCGAGCAGCGGACCGACAAACGCCCGATGCTGTCCGACCTCCGTGAGTCCGGCTCGCTGGAGCAGGACGCCGACCTCGTCATCCTGGTCAACCGTCCCGACGCCTGGGAGCGGGACGACCCGCGGGCGGGCGAGGCGGACCTGATCATCGCGAAGCACCGTGCCGGGCCGACGGCGACGATCACCGTCGCGCACCAGCTGCACTACAGCCGCTTCGTCGACCTGTCGCACGACTAGCTCAGGAAGTCGATGACGTCCTCGCTGAAGCGGCGGTCGGTCATCACGGTGTGGTGCCTGCGTCCTTCGTAGCGCTTGAGTTCGCCGTGGCGCACCCCGTCCGCCACCAGTCAGCCCCAGGAGCAGCACTGCCTGACCGGGGGAACGACCTCAGTCCGGCTGGAAGAACGCGAGCATCTTCCGCGCGGCGTCCGGCGCCGTCAGGAGTTCCTGGATCCGGGCGGACATCCGCGCGGCGGCGCCGGTGCGTTCGAACATCTCGCGTTCGTACTCCTTGACGGCGGTGGGGATGTCGTCCGGATGCGCGGCCAGCGCGAGACCGAGCCGGGCGCCGTCGAGCAGGGCCATGTTGGCGCCCTCGCCCACCGGCGGCATCAGGTGCGCGGCGTCGCCGAGCAGCGTGACGTCCGGCGCCGGCTCCCAGGTCAGGCCGAGCGGCAGGGCGGTGATCGGCCGCGGCACGACGAGGTCGTCACAGGCCTCGATCAGCGCGATGAACCGCGGGTCCCAGCCGGAAAGCAGCTCGATCAGCCGCGCCCTGGCGGCCGCCGGGTCGTCGAACGGGATCCCGCTGGTTTCGAACCAGTCCTCGGCGGTGTTGTAGAAGCCCAGGCCGATCCGGACGCGGCCGTCACCGTTGCGCTGCGCCGCCAGGGACTTTCCGTCGCCGAGCACCCAGTAGTTGCCGCGGCCGACCATCGCCGCGAGGTCGGGATGCGTGCGGTCGATGTCGGGGATCCCGACCTCGACGACGTTATGGCCGAGATGCGCCGGGCGGGCGTCGGTGAGCAGCGCGCGGACCCGGGAGTTCGCGCCGTCGGCGCCGACCAGCAGGTCGTAAGCCGCACTCCTGCCGTCGGTGAAGCGCACCACGCCGTCTTCCGCGGACTCGTACGCGTGCCCCCAGCGAACCGTGTGCTCGGGAAGGGAGTCCAGCAGCAGGTCACGCAGGTCGGCGCGATCGACCTCGGGCCGGTCGAGCGGGGCGTCGTCGGGCGTGTCCTCCTGGAGCAGGAGGGTGCCGTCCGGCTCCAGAAGCTTCATGTCCTGCCCCTCGCCCCGGGCGATCTCGTGGAACCGGTCGATCAGGCCGGCCTCGCGCAGCGCCTGCTGGCCGGAATGGATGTCGAGCATGCCGCCCTGACCGCGCGCTTCACGCGACGCTTCCCGTTCGTAGACGACGGCGTCGATGCCGTTGACGTGCAAAACACGGGCAAGGGCCAGGCCGCCGAGGCCCGCTCCGACGATGGCGATGGTCATGATCGCCCCTTCCTTCGATACACCGTATTGACCAATACACTGTATCGATCGATGCGATGTATTGTCACCCGCATGGTGGTGTGGGAGCGGCCGGAGCCGCCGAGTCGGCCCGCTCTGGCCCCGCTGAGCCGGGAGCTGATCGTGCGGGCGGCGATCCGGCTCGCCGACGCGGACGGGCTGGACGCGGTGTCCTTGCGCAAGATCGCCACCGCGCTGGACGCGGGACCGATGCGGTTGTACGGCTACATCGAAGGCAAAGACGAGTTGCTCGACCTGATGGTCGACGCCGCCCACGCCGAGATCCGGCCCGCCGGAGACGACTGGCGTGAGATGCTGCGGTCTCTCGCCGACGCCACGCGGAGAGCCGTACACCGGCACGAATGGCTCGCCGATCTCCTGGGCGGCCGACCCCAGCTCGGGCCGAACGCGCTGGCCAACGCGGAGACCGTGATGGCGGCCTTGGGCGAGGTCGGGGTGGACTCCGTGATGCCGGTGGTCTCGGCCGTCAACGCTTACACGATCGGCGCGGTCCGCCGGGAGATCGCCGAGCGGCGCGCGGAACGCGCCACCGGGATGGACGAGAGACGCTGGCAGGCCACGCTCGGGCCCTATCTGGAGCGGTCCTTCGCCACCGGCAAACTCCCCGCGCTGGCCACGGTGGTGCGCGACGCCGTCCACCTGAACGCCGACGAGACCTTCCGGATGGGCCTCGATTTCCTCCTCGACGGCATCGAAGCCCGCATCTCAGGCTGACGCGCGAACCCGAATTCGTCCATGATCGGCGGTCCCATGTCAGCGCCGTGGCCGTCCCGTGTCAGCGCGGCCCGCGAACGTGGTCGCCATGACCAAGACACTGAAGACCTTCCGCCGCATCGGACTCACCGCGCTGGCCGCCGCACTGCTGGCGGGCGTGACCGCGCCGGCCGCCTCCGCCGGACAGGACCGCCCGGAGCTGCGGCAAGCCGTCCAGGAGTTCGTCGACGCGGGCTTCGCCGGAATGCAGCTGCGCGTCCGTGACGAGCGGGGCGAATGGACCGGCAGTGCCGGGGTGCGCGAGCTGGGCGGGACCGCGAAACCGCCGGCCGATGGCCACTTCCGCGTCGGCAGCACCACGAAGAACTTCACCGCGACCCTGGTGCTGCAGCTGGTGGCCGAGGGCAGGATCGGGCTCGACACCCCGGTGGCGGGTCTCCTTCCCCGATTCGGGCTGGACTCGCGGATCACCGTGCGGATGCTGCTGCAGCACACCAGTGGGCTGTTCAACCACACCGGCCAGTACAACCCGGACGGGACGGTCACACCGGGAACCCCTTGGGCGGGCAAGGAATGGGTGGACAAGCGGTTCCACACCTACCAGCCCGAGGAACTGGTTCGGCTGGCGGTTTCCAAGCCCCCGGTCTTCGCACCGGGAGCGGGCTGGAGCTACTCCAACACCAACTACGTGGTGGCCAGGCTGCTGGTCGAGAAGCTCACCGGCCGTCCCTTCGCCGACGAGCTCGACCGGCGGATCCTGCGGCCGCTCAAGCTGCGTGACACCCTGTCACCGGGAGCGTGGGCCGGGATGCCCAAGCCGTACGCCCACGCCTACTACCGCTACGAGGACGCCGGCCAGTGGAAGACGCTCGACGTCACCCACCAGAACCCGTCCTGGATCTCCAGCGCCGGTGACATGATCTCGACGACCAAGGATCTCCAGACGTACTTTTCCGCGCTGCAGAGCGGAAAGCTCCTCCCGACCTGGCTGCTGACCGAGATGCGCAAGACGCACCCCGGCAGCGAAAGCCTGTACGGCTTCTACGGTCTCGGGCAGTTCTCGCAGGACCTGGGCCCGGGCTGCGTCGGTACCGTCCTCAACCACAACGGCGGCCTCAACGGCTACGGATCGCTGATGTACAGCACGCCGGACGGCAGCAAGACACTGACCGCGTCGGTCACCGGCGGGGACGCCGAGAACGACCCGGCGCAGGCATTCCCGGCCGCGCTGAACAAGCTCGTCCGGACGGTGTTCTGCGGCAAGTGAGAAAGACCGGAACGGCCGGCGGCTACCCGTCGGCCGTTTCGTCGTCGAGGTGCGCCAGCCTGGCGGTGAGATCGTCGACGAAGCGGTCAGGGGTGGAGCGGAAGAGCCGGCGCATTCGGCGCTCACCCTTCCCGAGCCCGCTCCGCCAGCCGTCCTGCCAGCGCGCTGACCAGGTCGCGGAGCTCGCCGGGCCGCTCGATCACGAACGGCCGGTCGAGCGCGGCGAGCAGCGACGGGATCCAGTCCAGCCGCTGCGCCCGGATCCGGGCACGCACCCAGTCGCCGTCCGTTTCCAGGGTGGCCACGGACGGCGGGAATGCGGCACGGATCTGCTCGGGCGTCGCCTGGATCCGCACGGAGACGTCGTGTCCGTGCGGCGTCTCGGCCAGCGCGGTCAGCACTCGTTCGGCCGGGTCGAAGCCGTCGGGCGCCTCGAAGGTCCCGGCCTTCGCCTCGGCCGACTTGATCCGGTCGACGCGGAAGGTGCGCACCTCGCCGCTGGCCGAATCGAAGCCGGTCAGATACCACCGGCCGGAGTGCGCCACGACGCCATAGGGATGGACGACGCGTTCGCTGGCACCGCCGTGCCCGGCGAGGTACGCGAGTCCGACCGGATGCCGGTCCCGTGCCGCCTCCGCGACGGTGAGCAGCACCTCGGCTTCGGCCGACAGGGCTTTCCTGGCGGGCGACGTGAAGTCGGCGGTCTCCAGCAGCGCGTTCAGCCGGCGGCCCAGCGCTTCGGGAAGCACGCGGCGGACTTTCGAGACCGCGCTCTCGACGGCGGCGACCGACGTGGTGATCAACCCCGCGCGCCGTCCCGCGACCAGGCCGAGCAGGACTGCCAGTGCCTCTTCGTCGGTGAGCATCAGCGGCGGCATCCGGTAGCCGGGGGCCAGCCGATAGCCGCCGTACCGGCCGCGCACCGAGCGGACCGGGATGTCCAGCTCGACGAGGTGCTCGGCGTAACGGCGGACGGTGCGTTCGTCCACGTCGAGCCGCCCCGCGAGCTCGGCGACGGTGCGCGTCCCACCGCTCTGGAGGATCTCCAGCAACGCGAGCACGCGGGCGATGGGCCGGGTCACGGCGAAAGCGTCCCAATACCGGGCGGATCCTGTCCAGTATTGCTCCTAGCGTGGCCGGTGTCCGCTTTCCGGCACCGAAAGGATCCACCGTGCAGTTCGTTTCCGTCCGTGTGATCACCCACGACGTCGCCCGCCTCGCCGGGTTCTACGAGAAGGCGACCGGCCTCGCCGCGCGATGGCGCTCCGAGCAGTTCGCGGAGCTCGTCGGCCCGTCGTGCACCTTGGCGATCGGCAGCGCCGAGACGATGACCCTGTTCGGCGCGGCCGCCGCGGTGCCCGAGTCGAACCGGACCACGATCCTCGAGTTCCGGGTCAAGGACGTCGACCGGGAGTACGCGCGGCTGGCCGATCTGGCCGAGATCGTGCAGGAGCCGTCCACGATGCCGTGGGGAAACCGGTCCCTGCTGTTCCGCGATCCCGACGGCAACCTGGTCAACTACTTCACGCCGAGTGCGCCGTAGTTCCGGACGAACGCGGTCAGCAGCCGCGCGAACTCGCGGCGGTCGCCGTCCGTCCAGTCCGCCATCGCCTCGGCGAACACCGAGCGGCGGAATTCGTGCATGCGCGTCACTTCGGCGTGTCCCGCGTCGGTGAGCACGAGGACGGCGCGGCGGCCGTCGCGCTGATCGGCTTCACGCCGGAGGAAACCGCCCTCGACCGCGCGAGCGACCAGGCGGCTCGCGCGCGGCTGGTCGATGGTCAGCGCCGCCGCGAGGCTGGTGACGGTGCCCGGTTCGCCGCTCTCCTCGGCCGCCTCGACGGCATCGAGGAGCCCCTGTATCGCCTGGTCCAGCATGGTTTCGGCGCGATCGCGGGCGAGTTTCGACAGCGATCGCCTCGCCTGGCTCCGCCGGATGGCGATCATCGCGCGTTCCACGTCGGCCACGGCGTCCGTCATTGCCCGTCCTCACCAAGTGCATGTACTTTTACATGTAGTTGTCGCCTACATGAAGGAGTATCCATGAAGCCCATCGGATTCTGGTTCGCCCACCTCCACCAGGCCCTCGAATCTTCCCTGGAACAGGTCTTGGCGGACGAAGCGCTGACCCGCCGCCACTGGCAGGTGCTGAACACGATCGACAGCGGAGCCCCCATCGACGAGGCACTGTCGCCGTTCGGAGAACCACGGGAAACCGTCGCCGACCTGCGGACTCGCGGTTGGATCGACGACGAAGGCGCCCTGACCCGCGCCGGCCGGGAGGCGCATCTCCGGCTGAAGACCAAGGTCGGCGAGTTCCGCTCGCGCGCGACCGAAGGCATCAGCGACGACGACTACCGGACGGCGGTCGGCGTACTGGAACGGATGGCGGCGAACCTCGCGCGGGAATAAGGCGGAACCGGGCGACGTCGTCTATCCTGGTAGTTGAAAGTTCAAACACCTGGAGCTGACATGACCCCGGTGCTTTACCTCAGCCACGGCGCACCGCCGCTCGCCGACGACGCCACCTGGACCCGCCAGCTCGCCCGCTGGTCGGCCGACCTCGAGAAGCCGAAGGCGATCCTCGTCGTCTCGGCGCACTGGGAAGAGGCACCGCTGACCCTCGGTGCCACCACCACGGTGCCGCTGGTCTACGACTTCTGGGGCTTCCCCGATCGCTACTACCAGGTGAAATACGCCGCGCCCGGCGCTCCCGAGCTGGCGGACAAGGTGCGGAAACTCCTGCGCTCGTCCCAGACGCCGGTCCACGACGCGCCCGACCGCGGCCTCGACCACGGCGCGTACGTCCCGCTCGTGGAGATGTACCCGGACGCCGGCATCCCGGTGCTGCAGGTGTCCATGCCGTCGCTGGACCCGCGGGAACTGTTCGACCTCGGCCGGAAGCTCGCGCCGCTGCGTGACGAGGGCGTGCTGATCATCGGCAGCGGCTTCTTCACCCACAACCTGAACGCGATGCGCCAGACCGACGGCACCGACGGGAAACCGCCGTCGTGGTCGAGCGAATTCGACCACTGGGGTGCGGAAACCCTGCGCGAGGGCGACCTCGACGCGTTGCTGGATTTCCAGCACAAGGCCCCCGCCGCGGCCATCGCGCACCCCAGGATCGAACACTTCGCCCCACTGTTCGTCTCGCTCGGCGCGAGCTCGTCGGAAGGGAAGGGCGAGACCGTCATCGACGGCTACTGGTACGGCCTCGCCAAACGCTCCCTTCAGTTCGACTAGCGGGATCGAAGGACGCCGGCGCCCGCCACCAGGCCGAGCGCCAGCAGCGTGACCACCGCGAAGGACACCGTCAGCGACGTCAGGTCGGCGATCCCGCCGATCAGCGACGGCGCGACGAGACCAGACGAATAGGTGATGGTCGCGACGCCCGCGATCGACTGGCTCGGCGTCGGCCCGCTGCGTCCGGCCGCCGCGAAGGCGAGTGGCACGACGACGGAGACGCCGAGCCCGATCAACCCGAAACCGGCCATCGCCATCACCGGATGGACGGCGAAGACGACCAGCAGACCGCCCGCGGTCGCGAAGGCGCCACCCGCACGGACGGTCTTGACCGAGCCGAAGCGCCGCACCAGCGCGTCGCCCGAGAGGCGGGCCACCGCCATCGTGCAGGTGAACGCGGTGGTCGACGCCGCCGCGATCCCCGGCGAGGTGCCGAGGACGTCACGCAGGTAGACCGCGGACCAGTCGAGGCTCGCTCCTTCGGCGAAGACGGCGCAGAACGCGACGGCACCGATGATCACGGCCGACTTCGGCGGCAGCGCGAACCTCGGCGGCGGGTTCTCGTCGGGCGCGCTGCGGACATCGAAGACGCCCTGGCAGATGAGCGCTCCGGCAACGGTGAGCACGGCCGACGCGATCGCGAAGTGGACGCGGGCGTCCATCCCGGCGTGCGCGGCGAGCGTGCCCGCGGCGGAGCCGACGAGCGCACCGGTGGTCCACATGCCGTGCAGCCCCGACATGACCGACTTGCCCATTTTCTCCTCGACGTCGACGCCGAGGGCGTTCATCAGCACGTCCGAGGTGCCCGCCGCGGTGCCCATGACGAACAGCGCGAGACACAGCGTGCTGAGGTTTCCCGCCAGCGACGGGAGGATCAGCGCCAGCGTCCAGTACGCCAGCAGCAGCCGGAGCCCCAGCCTGCCGCCGAGCCGGTGCCCGATCCGCGCGGCGAGCGGCATGGTGAGCGAAGCACCGATGGCGGGGAAGGCGAGCGCGAGGCCGAGCTGGCCCGCGCTGATCCCCGCGTGTTCCTGGATCCACGGGATCCGGGTGGCGAAACTGCCGGTCACCGCGCCGTGCACGGCGAAGACGGCGGCGATGGCGACCCGCGCCTGCCGCACTCGCCGCGTCGGCCCGCCGACGGTTTCCACTGTGTTGGTCACTGGGCCCCCAAGGTCCATGAGACGACTCGACGACGTGAGCGTAAACTATCAGGAAGGGAACCTGATAATTATTTCTGGGAGGATCTGCCGGTGAGTGTCATCCGGACGCCGTCCGCCTCCCCGAGCACGGCGCGTGCCATCAACGACCGCCTCGCCCTCGACCTGCTCCACCGCCAAGGCTCGCTGACGGCCGCCCAGCTCAAGACGTTGACCGGTCTTTCCCGGCCGACGGTGGCGGACCTCGTCGAACGCCTGCAGGACGCCGGCCTGATCGAGATCGTCGGCGAGGCGGGCGCCGAACGCCGGGGCCCGAACGCGAAGCTGTACGGCATCGTCGCCGAACGCGCGTACCTCGCCGGACTCGACGTCCGCACCCACGGCCTGGCCGTTTCGGTCGCGGACCTGTTGGGCCGGACCCGCGCGGAGGCCTCGCTGCCGTTCGACCCGGACGTCGACACCGACGTGGCCGTGGAGCGGGCGATCGCCCTGCTGAAGGCCACCACCGCCGAGGCGGGTGCGACCACGCTGCACACGATCGCCGTCGGCGCTCCCGGTCTCGTCGACCCGGCGACCGGCGGTCTGCGGCACGCCGGGGGCTTGCCCGCGTGGCACGGGAAACTCGTCGACGAACTCCGGCGACGGCTCGGTGTCCCGGTGCTGCTGGAGAACGAGGTCAACCTCGCGGCCGCCGCCGAACAGCGACTCGGCGCCGCCCGCGACCGGGACACGTTCGTCCTGCTGTGGCTCGGTTTCGGGGTCGGCGCGGCCGTCGTCCTCGACGGTTCGCTGCGGCGGGGCGCGTCGGGCGGCGCGGGCGAGATCGGGTTCCTGCCGTTGCTGGGCCCCGGACGGCTCCCGACGGCGACAGACTGCGACGGCGGCTTCCACACGCTGGCGGGCAGCGCCGCGATCTGCGAACTGGCCCGCGAGCACGGCATCCCTGCTTCGTCGGCCGACGATGCCGCGGCGGCCGAAGCGGCTGTCGGGTACGCGATCGATACGGACGCAGGGGACGCCGGGGCTTTTCTCGAGATCGTCGCGGAACGGATCGCGATCGGCGCCGCCGCGGTCACCGCGGTACTGGACCCTGGCTGTCTCGTATTGGGCGGGGAGATCGGCCGTGCCGGCGGCGACGCGCTGGCGGCCAGGGTGAGCCGTCGGCTCGCGGAGATCTCGCCGCTGCGGACCGAGGTGCGGGCGGGGACCGTCGGCGGGAGCGGGGTGCTGGAAGGAGCGGTGCTGACCGCGATGAACGCGGCTCAGGACGCGCTTTTCACCCCGGGCGGCCCAGGGGCTGAAGGGGACTTTCCCCGCATCTGACGAGGCGAAGGGCGCTTTCACCGCATGCGATGCGGGGAAAGCGCCCTTCAGCCGTCTGTGGACGGTGACACAAAGCGGGCCCGGGAGTGTCTCCCGGGCCCGCTTCGGTTCATTCAGTGGCGCTAGCCGACTGGCAGGTTCACATGGTGTGGAACTTCTTGCCGGTCAGGGTGCCGATGAAACGCTGGAACATGCTCAGCGGCGACGAGTCGACGTTCGCCAGAGCCGGGACCTGCGCGGTCGGCATCGCCGGGGTGCTGTTCACGACGGGCAGGGTGCCCGCGGTGGGCAGCTGCACCGGCAGTTCGCCCGCGGCCGGCAGGTTGCCGGCGGTGGGCAGGGTGCCCGCGGTCGGGAGCTGCACCGGCAGCTTGCCCGCGGTGGGCAGCCCGTTCAGCGCCGGGAGGGCCGGCAGCTGGGCGAGCTTGGGGGCGTCCGCACGAGCGGCGTCACCGGGCAGACCCGGGGTCTTCGGCAGGGCCGGGACACCGGGCAGGGCCGGGGTGCCGGGCAGCTCGGGCAGGTCCGACTTCGGCAGCTGCGTCGGGATGGCACCCAGCTGCTTCAGCGCGGTCAGGCCGGCCACCTGCACCGGCAGGGTGCCCACCTGGGGACCGTCGGCGCGGGCGCCGCCGATCGCCGGGGTGGTCGGCAGGGCGCCGGCACCGTTCAGCGACGGCACCGCGGGGGCACCGAACGGCAGCGCGGGCAGCGCGTCGATCGGCATCTCCGAACCGACCGAGTCGGTGAAGGCGCGGGTGTACTCCTCGTCGTTGATCTCGGTGGAGTCCGTCGAGTTCTCGTCCGCGATCGCCAGGATCGGGATCTCGAGCTCGTTCAGCGGGACCACGAAGACCAGCGGGTGGTGGAAGTTGAAGCCCGAGAGGGCCTCGCCGCTGCCGTCGGTGATGCTGTCGCCACCGGCCTGGCCGGTGATCATGCTGTCCGCGTTGGTCTCGGACACGCCGCCGGCGGCCGCGATCGCGTCGCCGAACACCTCGGGGTCGGCCGCGGCCGGGATGTCGAGGATGTTGCCCGAGAGCGATCCGTCGAGGCCCGAGGTCTCGACGTCCCCGCCCGAAGCGGCGTCGACGGTGTCGGAGCCTTCGGCGGTGGCGATGCCCGCGGCCGCGATCGCGTCGTGCGTGACCGGAACCGTCGGCAGCGCCTGCGCGCCGATGATGTTGCCCGCGACCGCGCCGTTGTCACCGGTGGTGGTGGCGTCGCCACCGGCCTCCGAAAGGACGTCGCTGACGCTGTTGCCCTTGGCGATGCCCGCACCGGCGATGCCGTGCCCGGTCACCGGGACCGCGCCGCCGATCGGCGTCTGGACGATGTTGCCCGCCAGCGCGCCTTCGTCACCGTTGGCGGTGGCGTCGCCGCCCGCGTTCGAGTCGGTGAGGTTCGTGCCCTCGCCCGAAGCGATCCCGCCGAGCACCGCGGCGAAGTTGTGCGCCTGGACCGGCAGGGAGACCGGGCCGTAGACCAGGTTGCCCGAGCCCGCGCCACCGTCACCGGTCGCGTGGACGTCGTGTCCGGCGTTGGACGTGGTGTCGCCGTCGGCGCCACCGTGGCCCTGGCCGATGAACGCGCCACCGATCCCGAACGCCTGCACCGGCAGCGAAACCGGCACGGTGCCCAGGTTGGAGCTGAGGAAGCCGTTGTCGTCGGCGGTGTTCCCGCCGCCGCCACCGGAGACGACCTTGGTCTCGTCGGCCGAGCCGGAGCCCTGGCCGATGAACGAGCCACCGACGCCGAAGACCTCGGCCGGAACCGCGGCCGGGACCTGGACGATGTTGCCCGAGCCCGAGGAGTCGTTGCCCGTGGTGCCGTCGTAGCCGCCGGCGGTCACGGTCTTGGTCTCGGTCGCCTCGGCGACGGCCTGGCCGATGTGCGAGCCACCGACGCCGTAGACCTCGGGGGCCAGCGCGGCCTGGGTGTTGACGACGTTGCCCGCGAGGGTGGAGTCGTCACCCGTGGTGTGGCTGCCGTTGCCGGCGTTCGCGTCGACGGTGTTCTCGCACGAGGTCGAGGACACGTTGCCGATGTAGGTGCCCGCGATGCAGGTCACCTCGACCGGGGCCGCCACGGCCGGGTCGACGATGTTGCCGCCGCCCGCGGAGCCTTCGCCCTCCGAGCTGACGAAGCCACCGGCGTCGACGACGCTGGACTGGCTGGTGCCGCCGTCCTTGCCGGTGTTGGCCAGGCCGACCCAGCTGGCGGCCACGCCGCCGACGTTCGCGACGTCCGCGGTCTGCGGCACGATCGCGTTACCCGCGACGGCCGAGTCCTCGCCGGAGGTCTGCACGTAGCTGGGGACGTTGCTCCAGCCGGGCGTGGTGTCGCCGGCCTGCGCGTCCGCCGAGGAGCTGCTGTTCGAGTTCGCGACGGAGCCGTGCACCGCGCCGGCGTTGTCGTTGAACTTCACCGGGAGGGCGATCGGCACCGCGCCGACGTTGCCGCCGAGGGCGGAGTCGTCACCGTCGGTCTCGACCCAGCCGCCGGAGGTGGCGTCGGTCTCGGCCTCGTAGCCGGAGCTGTTGGCGTTGCCGATGATCCAGGAGGCGGCGTTGCCGGTGACCTGGACCGGGGTGGCGAACTGGCCGGCCACCACGTTGCCGGACAGGGCGGAGCCCTCGCCGTCGGTGGTGATGTTGCCGGTCTCGGTGGTGCTCTGGCTGGCGGAACCGCCGACCACGCGGCCGGTGCCGCCGGCGAGCCCGCCGCCGTTGCCGGCGATCTGCACGGGCAGCGCCCAGTCGAGGGACACGACGTTCCCGGCGAGGCTGGAGTCCTCACCGGTGGTCTCGACGTCCTGGTTGTGCGACCAGGTCTGGTCGTGCGTTCCGCCCTCGACCTCGGCGTCGCCGATCACGCCGATGGCGTTGTCGACGATCTGGATCGGGACGACGACGTCACCGACGACCTTGTTGCCCTTGAGGATGTCGTCCGTGGTGGTGAACCCACCACCGGTCAGCCCACCGCTGACCTGACGGGCCGAGTCCTTGGCGGCCAGCGGCGCGGGGACGGCGCCCTTGCTGGAGAGCTGGGGGAGCCCTCCGCCGATTCCGTCGGTGCTGCCGCCGGGCGACGAAGCCGAGTCCAGCGCGTCCGAGACGGGCTTGGTGACGGCCTTGGTGCTGACCTCACCCTTGTAGCCGGGGAGGTCGGCCTGGCCGAGGGGCGTGCCAACGGCGTTGTTGTCGATCTCGATGGGAACGGTGACGTTCGCGTCGAGCGGGGAGGCCGGGGTGTCGGGGTTGACGTGTTCGTCAGCCGAGGCGATGCCGGTGCCCAGCATCAACAACCCACCCGTGACCAACGCGGTCTGGAGTCCGCGCTTTGCCCAGGATTGCATGGGGTTTTTCTCCTTCATTTCGGGTTCCCTTTCGGGTTCGAGGAGGTGCCGTTCGAAAGGCACCAGAGGGGGGGTGGAGCGATTGCGGGCGCAAAAAAGCGCACCGCCGTTTCGCGGGGGATATGGAGCGGACGCGAAGCCAAGCCCGGAATCGGGAGGCGTGAGGCGCGTCGGCTACCCCGCGGAGGGAGGTGTTCAGTCAGGAGTGACACCGGGCTGAGAGCCCGGGGTGAGCGGCATGTACCGCGTGCCTGCCAGCGCGTAGCCGGTCAGGGAACGCTCGACGGCGGAGACAACCCAGGCGGGGACGCCGTGGGTCAGGCCGTCGAGGTGACCACCGGGGGCGGAGCCGCCACCGGGGACAGTCGGGAAGGAAGGCGCGGAGGGAAGCGGCGCCGGGGTGATCGGACGCGGGAAGTCACCACGGTGACCGTCACGCGACGGGACGTCCTCGACCTGATCGAAGGCACCGTGCTGCTGCACGAAGGCCGGCATCGGGAGGACGGTCTCGGAGGAAGCGGGGAACTGGGTCGTCGCCAGCTGTGCGAAGTCGGTGACCTGCTCACCGGCGCCGATGGTGTCCAGCGGGGATTTCGGGTTGAGCGGGACGCCACTGACCGGGAGGTCGGGAACGAGGCCGCCGTGCCCGCGCGGGTCGAGGAGATCCCAGACCTTGCGGCCGAACTCCTGAGCCTCGGGCGATCCGGCGATGGTCTCGTCCAGAACCTGGCGGGTGTCCTCCGGCTCGCGCACGATGTGCTCGACGGTGCCGAGGGTCCGCTTGACCGGGGTGACCACCGAGCTGTCCGCGAAATCGGTGACCGCGTCGCTGACGCGGGCGGAGACCTCGTGCTCGTCGGCACGGACGCCGCCGCAGTGGTGCTTCGCGGGGGCGGACTCGTTCTCACCCGGCATCGACCACGTGGTGGCTTCCTGGTGGTCGTCGCCGCACATCGCGCCGGCGACGTCGCCGGCGAACTTCGAAGCGCCACGGGAAACGTCGGTCAGGCCCGCCGCGGTGGCGTCGGTGACCGGGGTGACGCTCGTCCCGGGAGTGGAGATCACCGGGGCGGACGGGACGACGTCGGCCGAGGCGGAGGCACCGGAGACGGCCCAAGCGGCGGCGGAACCGGCGATGGCGCCACCGAGAACGAACAGCGCACGCGAAGCGAGACGGCCGAAGCGCGCCGCGCCCCGCCTCTCGTTCTTCGCCGCGTTCGTCACTCGGTCTCCTGTGGTGTCGGTATGCCGTTCGTGGTTGCGGGACCGAGGTAAGCAAAGTGCGGAAGGCCTGCGCGAGTTTGAACCGCCTTGATGGCACGATCGAGTGAAGAACACACAGTGTAGCCCCGAATCACGATAAGTGATCAAGGCTGGCGGGGGCCGGTTACTCCAGGGTCCATCGGCAAGCGGTGTGTCAAGCGTCGCATCGGGCGAATTCGACCCGTGCGCGTTGCCCGGAATGGTCGGGAAACGTCGTCTCGGACCGATACGGTGAGCGCGTGAGCGAGCCCCAGCACCAACAGCCGGAATTCGACCCGGCGAACCCGTTCCTCTCCGAGGCAGGCGAAGACGTCACCAACCTGGTGCCCCGCGGCCTGCGGATCGGCGCGGCGTTGTCGTGGCGCTTCATCGTGGTGATCGCCGCGCTCTACGTCATCGTGTTCCTCATCGGCTACCTGTCGGTGGTCGTGATCCCGCTGTCGATCGCGCTG
The DNA here is from genome assembly GCF_000342005.1 of Amycolatopsis decaplanina DSM 44594. Taxonomy (GTDB): domain Bacteria; phylum Actinomycetota; class Actinomycetes; order Mycobacteriales; family Pseudonocardiaceae; genus Amycolatopsis; species Amycolatopsis decaplanina. The sequence goes on along the minus strand of NZ_AOHO01000063.1, from coordinate 100,424 downwards.
TTGCTCGCCGCGCTGCTCGCGCCGGCGGTCTCCAAGCTGACGGCGCTGAGATTCCCGCGCGGGCTCGCGGCGGGGATAGTGCTGATCGCCGGGCTCGCGGTACTCGGCGGGCTGCTGACGTTCGTCGTCGCGCAGTTCTCCTCCGGTCTGCCGGAACTGCAGAAACAGCTGACGGAGAGCCTCAACCAGATCAAGGTCTGGCTCATCGACGGGCCGCTGCACCTGCGCCAGGAGCAGATCCAGGAGTTCATCAACCAGGCGATCGGCTTCCTGCAGAACAACCAGGCGTCGATCACCACCACCGCGCTGACCACCGCGGGCACGGTCGGCGAGATCGTCACCGGCTTCATCCTGACGCTGTTCATCCTCATCTTCTTCCTCTCCGGCGGCGACCAGATCTGGTCGTTCCTCGTCCGCGGCGTTCCGGGGCGCGTGCGCAACCGGATCGACGTCGCCGGGCGGCGTGGCTTCGCGTCGCTGGTCAGCTACGTGCGCGCGACGGCGGCGGTGGCCGTGGTCGACGCGGTCGGCATCGGCATCGGGCTGGCGATCGTCGGCGTGCCGCTGGTGATCCCGCTGGCGACGCTGGTCTTCCTCGGCGCCTTCATCCCGATCATCGGCGCCGTGATCGCGGGCGCGGTCGCGGTGCTGATCGCGCTGGTGACGAAGGGCGTCGTCGGCGCGTTGGTCGTGCTGGCCATCGTCATCGGCGTCATGCAGCTGGAGAGCCACGTGCTGCAGCCGATCCTGCTCGGGCGCGCGGTGAAGCTGCACCCGCTCGCCGTGGTGCTCGCGATCACCGCCGGTCTCGTCGCCGCCGGGATCGCGGGCGCGCTGCTCTCGGTGCCGCTGCTCGCCGTGCTCAACGCGGGTATCCGGTCGCTGCTGCACGAACACGATCCGGATCCGGCCGAGATCGACGTCCTGCGGGATCAGGCGGCGCAGCCGAACGATCCCGGGGAAGAGTCCGAAGCCGAGTCATGACCGGCACCCCGCTCTGGCGCGCCGTTTCGGCGCTCGGCACGCGGGACCCGGCCACTCCGCTGTGGCGCGGGGTGATCGTGCTCCGGGTGACGACGCTGCTCTTCGCGCTCGGCTCGTTCATCGTCCATTACGACGGCTACGCGAACAAGTGGCTGGCGTGGACGTCGTTCGGCGCGATGACGACGTGGACGGTGCTCAGCAGCGTGTTCTACGCACGGCCGTCGAGCCGCTGGCCCTGGCTGGTCGGCGTCGATCTCGCGCTGACCGTCGTCCTCATGTTCACGTCCGCGTGGGTCCTGACCACCGCGCAGTTCGACGCCAACATCCCGCTCATCACGACGGTATGGGCGGCGGTCCCGCCCGCGGCCGCCGGGACCCGGTTCGGCGCGCTCGGCGGGGTGCTCGCCGGACTGGTGGTCTCGGTGGTCACCGGGCTGGTGCGCTGGCGGTTCGACGTCGACGTCGCGCGGGACGGCTTCCTGCTGACCGCGAGCGGGTTCGTGATCGGTCTCGCCGCGACCATGGCCCGCCGGTCGGCGGACGCGCTGACCAGGGCGTTGCGCATGGAGGCCGCGACGGCCGAACGGGAACGGCTCGCCCGCTCGATCCACGACAGCGTCCTCCAGGTGCTCGCGCGGGTGCGCAAACGCGGCGCCGAATTCGGCGGGGAGGCCGCCGAACTGGCGAAACTGGCCGGTGAGCAGGAGATCGCGCTGCGGGCGTTGGTCACCACCGAGCCGACGCATCCGAGCGAGAACGGGACCACCGACCTCCGTGCCGCGCTGCAGCTGCTCGCGACGCCGTCCGTGCAGGTCTCGACGCCCGCGGGCGAGGTCCAGTTGCCCGAGCACGTGACCTCGGAACTGGTGGCCGTGGCGCGCGAGGCGCTGTCGAACGTCGAGAAGCACGCGGGTGAGGACGCGCACGCCTGGGTGCTGCTGGAGGATCTCGGCACCGAGGTCGTGGTCAGTGTCCGCGACGACGGCCCGGGAATCGCGCCCGGTGTTTTGGAACGCGCGGCGGCCGAGGGACATCTAGGTATCGCGGAGTCCATCAAGGGGCGCGTGCGGGATCTGGGCGGAAGTGCCGCCCTGGACACCGCGCCCGGCCAGGGCACGGAATGGGAAGTCAAGGTTCCAGTGGCGGCGAGGGGAAAGCGATGACCGACGCGCCCGGTGTTTCGGTGATGGTGGTCGACGACCATCCGATGTGGCGGGACGGGGTCGCGCGCGACCTGGCCGAACACGGTTTCGACGTGCGGGCCACCGCGCCGGACGCGTCCGCCGCGGTGCGGATCGCGCGCACGGTCCGGCCGGACGTCGTCCTGATGGACCTCAACCTCGGCGAGACGTCGGGCGTCGACGCCACCCGGGAGATCACCGCCGAGCTGCCGTCGACGAAGGTGCTGGTGCTTTCCGCCAGCGGCGAGCACAGCGATGTCCTCGAAGCGGTCAAGGCCGGGGCGTCCGGATACCTGGTGAAATCGGCTTCGGCGAGCGAACTGGTGGACGCGGTGAAGCGGACCGCGGTGGGCGACCCGGTGTTCACCGCCGGACTCGCCGGGCTCGTCCTCGGCGAGTACCGCCGCATGGCCGACGCCCCGGACGACGGGCCCGCGCCGCCGCGGCTGACCGAACGCGAGACCGACGTCCTGCGCCTGGTCGCGAAGGGGATGACGGCGCGCCAGATCGCCGAGAAGCTCGTGCTCTCGCATCGGACGGTGGAGAACCACGTCCAGTCGACGCTGCGGAAACTGCAGCTGCACAACCGTGTCGAACTGGCCAGGTACGCCATCGAGCACGGGCTCGACGAGGAATAGTCAGCCCTGCGCGATCGTCACCACCGAGCGATTCCGCTCGGTGGGCAACGGGGTCTTGACGATCGTCCACTGTGGCCGGTCGAGCCGCCAGTTCGCGACGACGTCGGTGGCGATCACCAGACCGTCGTCCTCGGTCCATTCGACCGCGACCCGCTTGAGCTCGGTCGCGATCGGCATCGAGGGCGCGTGAGTCCAGGTCAGCGTGTCGAGGGCGAGCACCCAGACGTCGGCGGTCTGCGTACTGGTCCCTTGCCAGGCGGGGTCGCCGAACAAGACGGCCACCTTGTACCCGTCGCGGCTCGGCGTCACCGGGCCCGGCGAGCCGTTGGCCACCGGCCGCTTGACCGGCGTGCGCTGGTTGTTCCGCAGGTCGAGCACGGAGAACTCGGTCAGCTCGGCCAGCAGCATCCGGTCCTTGGTGATCGCGAGGACGCGAGGGAACTGGTGCACGGCGCGGCCGGTGGCGGGGTCGATCAGCACGTCCTCGGCGGTGGCCGTCCCGGTGTTCACCGTGATCAGCAGGCCTTGCGGCACCTCCTGGCGCACCGCCATCGTGCAGCTCGCCGGACGGCCGCGGCCACGTTCGGTTCCGAGCAGGGAGACGTACTGGAGACGGCAGAGGTCATTGCCGTCGTCGCGGATCAGCCAGACGCCACTCTCGTCGGCGGCCGGAGCGACGCTGCGGGCCTTGCCCAGTTTCCACGGCTGGTTCTTGGGGTCGCCGTAGACGAGCACCTCGGACGGCTCCAGGCAGGACGGCCCGCAGCGGGCGGCCGACAGCACGACCGGGAACTTGCCGACCCGGATGACGTCGTTGACCCGGTCACCGGCCGGAGCACCGGGAAGCGGGGTGGTGGCGCCGGTGGCGGGATCGAGCATCGACGGCGGCGAAGTCGCCATGACCAGGCGGAACCCGGCGTGGTCGACCGGGGTGCCGTCGAGGGTCGAGGGCGTCGGCGGCGGGACGTACGGCGTCTCCGGCACACCGCCGTACCCGGTGCATCCGGCCAGCAGGAGGACGGCCGCCAGCAGGGCGGCACAGGGGAGAAATGCGGGTCTGTTCAGGGTATTTCCCCGATCTCGCGCGTGAGAATCGGTTCTACCATTCCAGGCATGGGCGAGGAAGAGCAGCCGGCGACCGAAACCAAGCCGTTGACCGGACGGGACATCCGGGTCTCCGACGCGGAGCGCGAACACGTCGTCGAGGTCCTGCAGAAGGCGATCGGCCTCGGGATGCTGAACCTCGACGAGTTCACCGAACGGACCGACCGCGCGCTTGCCTCCAAGACCCGCGGTGAGCTGAACGCGGTGCTCACGGATCTGCCCGGCCTGGTGCATCCCGAAGCGGGAATGGTGCCGCGGCAGCAGCAGAACCCGTGGGCACCGCCGGGGCAGCACGCCTACGCGCGGCCGTCCGGGCAGGTCATGGAGCTCAACGGCAAGTACTCGGCGTTGCAGCGCAACGGGAACTGGCTGGTCCCCGAGTCGATGGTGATCCGGAACAAGTACGGCGCCACGAAACTGGACTTCTCCCAGGCCGAGATCCGGCATCCGGTGGTGCACATCGAACTGCAGGCCAAATGGGGGCCGGTGGAGATCACCATCCCCGAGAACGGGGCCGTCGACACCAACTCGATCACCGACATCAAGTTCGGCAACCTCGACGACCGGACCCGCTCGAACGGCCGCCCCGGCACACCCCGGTTCGTCATCACCGGGCGCGTGCACGGGGGGTCGCTGATCATCAAGTACCCGCGGCGGGGCTTTTTCGGTTAGGCGCCGACAGGCCGTACGTGGCGGAGGTGCCGGACCACGAAGTACGCGACGGCGGCCAGCACCAGCGCGGCCAGCCCGGACACCGCGTGCATCCCGCTGGCGAACGCGTCTTGCGCGGGGACCGCGTCGGCGAGCCGGGACCGGGTGACGGCGTTGCCCAGCGTCCCGACGGTCGCGATGCCCAGCGCGTAACCGAATTCGTTGCCGGTCTGCGAAAGCGAGGCCGCCGAACCGGCCTTCTCCGGCGGCACGGAGCCGACGACCAGATCCGTGCCCAGGGTGACCAGCGGGCCGCCGCACAGGCAGGTGATGGCGAAGGCGATCGACGGGATCACCGGACCGGCGCCCGCCTCGACCTGCGTCAGCAGCAGGAACCCGGCGATCGCGCCCGCCAGGCCGGTGGCTATCAAAGTCGCGGGGCGGACGCGGCGGGCGAGGATCGGCGCGGTCAGGAAACTGACGGTCGACGCGAGCATGCCCGGCAGCAGCGCCAGCGCGGCGCCGACCGGTGAAAGCTCCAGCACGATCTGGAAGAACTGCGCGACGAAGAGCATGGTCGTACCGCCCAGCATGGTGAACGCGCACATCCCGCCGATCGCCGTCGTGAACGCGCGGGCACGGAACAGCTTCAGGTCGATCAGCGGGTCCTGGAGGTTTCGCTGGCGCCGCACGAACACCACACCGAAGCCGAGACCGATCAGGAGCGAGGCCACCGGGACCACGTGCACACCCTCGCGGGCGAGTTCCTTGATGCCGTAGACCGCGGGCAGGATCGTGATCAGCGAGAGCGCGACACTCGCCAGGTCGAGGCGGCCGGCGTTCTCGTTGCGGTACTCGGGCAGGAGCCTCGGGCCGACGACGAGCAACAGGACCATCGCGGGGACGCCGAGCAGGAACACCGAGCCCCACCAGAAGTGCTCCAGCAGCACGCCGCCGACCATCGGTCCGACGATCGCGCCGACGGTGAAGCAGCCGGCCCAGATGCCGATCGCGAGCGAACGCTGACGGCTGTCGGGGAACAGGTTGCTGATCAGGGCGAGCGTCGACGGTGCCAGCGTCGCACCGGCGATCCCGAGGATCGCGCGGGCCATGATGAGCATCAGCGCACTGGTCGAGAACGCGGCCAGCACCGAGGCCAGTCCGAACGCCGTGGCGCCGATGAGCAGCAGTTTGCGGCGGCCGATGCGGTCGCCGAGGGTGCCCATGGTGACCATGAACCCGGCGATCATGAAGCCGTAGACGTCCATGATCCACAACTGCTGGGTGCTGTCGACGCCGAGGCTCTGACTGAGCTTCGGCAGCGCGAGGATCAGCACGAACACGTCGAGGGAGACCAGGAAGGTGGGGAGGGCCAGTACGGCCAGCCCGACCCATTCCCGGCGTCCCGCCCGCGTCGGGGTCACGGTGGTCGTCATGGTCCGGTCCTTTCGTCGCTTCGGTGTCTTCACCTAGGCGTCGAAGCGGTGGACCGGATTTCGACATGCCCTCCCCGGCTTTTTCCGACCGGGGGGGAGCAAGGGACCTTTGCTACCGCTTCGCGTCTCCCAAAGGGCGCCCCTCGCCCGACGGAGACTTCACGTCGCGCGCCCTCTTTCGGGCCGAAGGCCCACGAAAACACGATGAAGGGGCGCCCTTCGCACTCACGTGAGGTGTGTACGAAACGGCGCCCCTTCGGCGGGTTTTCGTCAGCGCGCGACAGGATTCACGGCCTGCCTCGCGGCCACCGGGTCCGACGTGGCCGATGCGGCCTCGGCCAGTGCCTCGCATTCGGCCAGCGTCGTGGCCGCCAGGCTCGCGCCGACCGCGCGCACGGCGGGCGCGTTCATCGAAAGGCTGGTCAGGCCGAGCCCGGCCAGTACCAGCGCGAGCCTCGGGTCGGCGGCGGCCTCACCGCAGACACCGGCGGGCTTGCCGGTGTCCTTCGCGGCCTGGCCGATGACCTTGAGCAGGCGCAGCAGCCCGGGCTGCCACGGGTCGTTGAGCTTGGCGACCGCGCCGAGCTGACGATCCGCGGCGAAGGTGTACTGCGCGAGGTCGTTGGTGCCGACGGAGACGAAGTCGACCGCGTCGAGGATCTCGCGGGCCATCAGCGCGGCGGCCGGGATTTCGATCATCACGCCCGCGCGGGCGATGCCGGCGGCGCGGGCGCGCTCGGCGAACCAAGCGGCCTCGGCGGCCGTGGCGACCATCGGTGCCATGACCGAAACCTCGGCGCCGGAGTCCTGCGCGGCACCCGCGATGGCCTCGAGCTGGCGGTCGAGGATCTCTGGGCGGTCGAAAGCGACGCGAAGGCCGCGTACGCCGAGCGCCGGGTTGGGCTCGACCTCGGGCTCCAGGAAGGCGAGGGGCTTGTCGGCGCCCGCGTCGAGAGTGCGGACGATGACCGGCTTGCCGCGGAACGGCGTGAGCACGGCGGTGTAGGCCTTGCGCTGTTCCTCGACGCTCGGCTCGGCGGACGCGTCGAGGTAGCAGAATTCGGTGCGGAAGAGGCCGACGCCTTCAGCGCCCGCCTCGGCGGCGGCCTGGGCGTCAGTGGCGGAGCCGACGTTGCCGAGCACCTTCACCCGGTGGCCGTCGGAGGTCGCGCCGGTGCCGTCCCACTCGATCGCGCCGGTCTTGGCGGCCGTGACGACCTCGGCGTTCGGGTCCGCGACCTCGACGACGCCGGTGTCACCGTCCACCGCAAGCGCTTGCGCGTCGAGCGCGAGGATCCCGCGGACGGCGACGACGGCGGGAATACCGAGCGCGCGGGCGAGGATCGCGGTGTGGCTGGTGGGGCCGCCCTCTTCGGTGACGAGGGCGAGCACCTTGTCCGGGTCGAGGCCCGCGGTGTCGGCGGGCGCGAGGTCGCGGGCGACGAGCACGCTCGGCGAATCCAGGTCGGGAACGCCCGGGGGTGCGATGCCGAGCAGTTCGGCGATGAGCCTGTCGCGCACGTCGAGGACGTCGCGGGCGCGCTCGGCCATGTAGCCGCCGGCGGCCGCGAGCGCGTCGGCGAACTTCCCCGCCGCCTGGTGCACCGCGCGCGGCGCGGGCAGGTTCTGGTCCTTGACCAGCTGCTCGGACGAGGAGACGAGCGCCGGGTCTGCCGCCATCGCCGCGGTGGTGATGAGAATCGTCGCGGCCTCACCGGTCGCCGTCTCGGCGAGCTTCTCGAGCCTGCCCGCCACGATCTGCGCGGCCGGGGCGATCCGGGCGGCCTCGGCGGCGGGGTCGGCCGGCTCGGGCGTGCTCGCGGGTTCGCCGAGCGGTTCTGCGACCCGGACGACAGGACCGCTCGCGCGGCCGGGACTGACGGCGACCCCGGACAGTGACTCAGACGACATGGTCTAGACCATATCTCATGGGCGGCGTGACCTGGCTCATAGGCAACAGCAGAACACAGAAGAAGGCATCATTCCAGTTCGGACGCCGTCGGATACGACGGCTGCGCACCCTGGCGGGTCACGGTGATCGCCGCCACCTTCACCGCCCTGCGCGCCGCGTCGGCCAGCTCGTCGCCCTTCGCGAGCGAAGTGGCGAGCGCACCAGCGAAAGCGTCACCAGCGCCCGTGGTGTCGACGGCTTCGACCTTCGGCGACGACACCTCCGTGACCCCGTCCGCGGTCACCACCGCCGCCCCCTTCGCGCCGAGCGTCACGACAGCGGCCTTCGGGCCGAGGTCGAGCAGCTTGGGGAAGTCCGCCTCGCCACCGAGCAGGAACGCCGCCTCGTGCTCGTTGACCAGCAGCACGTCGAGGCCCTGAAGCGTCTTCGCGGAAAGCTCGGCCGCCGGCGACAGGTTCAACAGCGTCGTCACACCGTTTTCGACGGCTTTCGCGACGGCGTGCTCGACCGTTCCGAGCGGGATCTCCAGCGACAGCACCACGATCTCGGCGCCGTCGAGATCGACGTCCTCGGGCCGCAGATCGGAATTGGCGCCGGGCGAAACGAGGATCGAGTTCTCGCCGTCGGGCGTGACCGTGATGTACGCGATCCCCGTCGGGCGCTCACTCGTGCGCAGCGAGTCCGTGTTCACCCCGGACTCGGCCAGCGACCGCTTGAGCAACTCGCCGTACGGGTCGCCACCGACCGCGCCGAGCAACGCGACGTCGGCCCCGAGCCTGGCCGCGGCGACCGCCGTATTGGCACCTTTGCCTCCCGGCGACAAGATCGTGTCGCCACCGAGTACGGTTTCGCCACCACCGGGTCGCCGGTCGACCGGGACCACGAGATCGGCATTGGCGGACCCGATGACCAGCACCTGAGAAGTCATGGAGGAAACCATGCCATGACCAGGAGTCGTCCGGTCATGTCCCTTCTCCAGGCGAAGATGTGAAGAACTTTGTAACTTTCTCGGCGCGTAGTGCGACAATCAGGCGAGCAGCGGAACGCCGTCACTCTTTCGGGGGATAATCTTCTCCCGGGCGTCACTTCGGCAATCACGCCCGCTCTTGAGATGCGTTGCCGCGTCCAAGCGGTGACGTTGCCCCGATCCCGGCTTCCGCCGGGAAGAGGGCATCGGGTCGCCGGCGTCGATCACGTAGCCCCCCGAGTGATCGGCGCCGGCGGCGCCCCGGCTTCGGCCTGCGTTGGTCAGCCCGGTGCCGCTGTCTCCCGGAACTCCACGCGTTCGGACTTCCGCATACTGCTCTCGAACTCGCGTCGCGCGTTCACGCTGAACGGCCGCCCCAACCGATACCAACCACCGGCGAGACCACCGGACTCGGCGTCGTACGGGTCGCTTTTGGTCAATTCGGCCAATTTCGGATGGCGGATCGCGAACATGTCCGAACTCGGCAGGAAGTCCAAGTAGGTGGAGCCGTCGTCGACTCCCCACCGCACGGCGTCGATCTCGTGCCACCACACTCCGACGAAGGTGCCGTAAGTCCGGAAGTAGAAGCCTCGCGGCCCGACCTCGAGCACGACTTTTCGCTTCTTCTCGTGCGTCGCCCCTTCCAACCCTTCGACCACCATCGTCACCGCGAAGAGCGCAAAGAGCACCACAAGCGCGCAGACTCGCACCGAGGTGCCTTCAGTAGCGGCAGCGACCACCAAGGCCGTGACCTCGATCATCAGGGACGCGAACCGGAAGACCCACAGCTTGCGCTTGTCCCAGCCGTTGACATGGATCTTCACCACGCCGTCCACGACGTCGAGATCTTCCTCGCGAGCCGTCTCCACCACCGGTTCGTCGGGCACGGTCCGCACGGCGCTGTTGTCGTCCTCGATCGCGACATCGGCATGCCTCACGAGAAAGGGCAACAGCCGCTCCACCTCACGAGGTCTGAGGTCGATATCCGCCACCTGGAGGTCACCATCGGGTTCACGGGCAAAGCCCGCGGCCAGTGCGTCGAAACCCGATCCCGGGCGGATGACCAGCTTGAACTCATCAGATCCGGAACGGTGCGGGGAGTACTCGCGGAACTCAAGGCTCAAGATGACTTTGGCGATGTCTTCCCATTGAGCGCTCCAGGCCACCACGCCGCCCTCGATACGCCTGATTCCGGCTTGATCGAAGATCAGTTCGTCGGCGGGAGGAGGAGTCCGGTAGTTACGGAACTCGATGGTTCCGCAGTAGATGAACACGGCGCAGAGCACCCCGGCGACGATGCGTACCGCCAACTGGTAGTCGCTGACCACGGCGATCGCCATGACCACGGTCAAGGCGCCGAACAGGATGACCAGCACCAGGTGACCGAAGACCCCTGGCGTCCTTGAGATCACCAAACTCTTGTCGGCCACCTCATGGTTCCTGTCGCGTCGACGAAGGTCCTGAACGTTCTTCACCAAGGTAACGCGGGTCACCGATCCCCGGTGAGTCAAAGGCGACTTCCGTGTTTCTCTTGAGGACCGGCCAGATCTCCTTGACGTCCTCCGACGTCAGTTCGGTCTCCGCGATCAGGATGTCGCCGTTGTCCTCACGCTTCAGTCCCAGCGGTCGCGCCAAGCGCTCACGCGGGTAGTACGCGTCGACGCGTTTCGATGGGCTGAGAACCACATGGAACACCCCGGTGCCGACGGTCCGGCGCAACGTGACCTTCTCGATGTCGCTCCAGCGCACAGACCAGCTCCACGTACGGGACGTCAAGGTCGTCACAGTGATCCACCGCGGCCTGAGAACTACTTCCCTGACGACCTGGCTCTGATCGCGTCGCAGCGAAACGATCGCCACCCAGAACATCAACACACCCAGCAAGGCGGCGACGACACGCACTGCCACTCCGGTGTCCGAGATGACCCCGAATCCGAGAACCACCGTTGCGGCAAGAGCGATGAAGCCGGCGCGTCGCTGTTTGTCGGAGTCGACGACCTTCGAGATCGACAGGCCATCTTGTGGCGCCGGGTGCGACGATGTTCCGTCCTTCCATCGCAAGATGGCGCGTTGGAAGACACCGAATCCGCCCCGTTCGGTCCTTCGAGCGGTCCAGCGCACCAAACCGGGCCGCCGAGAATCGACCAAGGCCGCGAATCGCTCTGCCTCGGAGGCCGTCATGGTCGGCGTCAGTCGATGACCGAACCTCGATCGCTTCCGGAACATTTCATGCAGGAGGACCGCTGCCTCCGCCTCCGCCAAAGCGACATGGACAGAGAAGCACCTACCGGCAATATGTTCGTCGAGGATCACTTCGTTGACTTCATCCCATGACAGGACAAGGTTTTCATCACCTTCGGCCGGTTGCTCCAACCCTTCGTCCGTCACGGACACACGGAGCGACTTCGCGGTCTCGCGATGGCGAAACGCGATGGAACCGAGGAAGAACAGCCCGATCGCGAAGACCGCCGCCCCGAAGAGCATCGAGGAGCCATCGTCGATTTCGGCCTGATCAGCGACAACGAACAGGCCGCCACCGAAGGTGATCAAGCCAATGCCGTTGAGCCCGGACACCAGGACCCTGGTGACGAACTTGGTGTTGTCGGGAACCCCGAACCCGGCCACATCCGCTGGGAGGGGCCAAAGCCCGCGGATCTCGCGCCGCCGGAAGACGAACCGGTTCGTGACCGCCCGCAGGCCGGTCACGACTCCCGCCAAGATCCCGGCCAAAGCCACCGCGATACCGGCGACGACCAGGAACAGCATGCCGCCGACCAGCGCATCGGCGTGCAGGATCACCGTCAACAAGGTCGAGATGAGAACCGCGGATACCGACCACGCGCCGATACCTTTGGCGACCGCCACGAATTGGGACTCCCGGGCGACGACAGCCGTCGCCTGCTGCGGAGCGGCCACCAGGTCGTCCGAGCGATCGGGCTCACCCCAGCGCACGACGCCGTCACCGCCGTCGTGCTCCTCGAGCCCGAATCCGCCACGCCGAACTCTCTGATCCCGCCACTCGACCGAACCGGGCCGGAATCGTTCGATGGCCGCTTCGGCACGTTCGGCTTCAGCGGGATCCATCGCGGTGGTCATCAGGAATCCGTGCTCGGACTCATTGGCGAACAACGGCAACAGTTGGTGCCGTCCTCGCTCGTCCGAGATCGCGATGTGAACGTCCACCCGGCGACCACCCCGGTGGCGATCGAAGACGAAACCGTCGATGCTCGACCATGCGACGGTTTTCTGCCCTTCTCCGACAGGCTGGCTCATGCCGACGGGCGTGAAGGTGATTTCTATCGGCCAGGTGCGGCCGCTGTCACGCGCCCGGCCGATCGCCATCGGGATCAGCGGATAGACCGCCAGCCCGGCGACGAGGAACGTGCCTGCCGACAACACGGTGAAGCCGCCTCCATCGAGCATCGCCAACCCCGCGGCACCTCCGGCCAGCAGCAAGCCGAGTCCGATCAGGAAAAGCTCCACAGCAACGATGTTCGCCGCAGTATGGCTGCCTTCGTCGGTCTCGGGAATATCGAATGTGATCGCAGCCTTCTCGGCGACGGTCTTATCAGGTTTGATCACACCGAAGGTGAGAGCCTGGACGACGCTCACGAACCCGATCTTCGTGACAACGAGCAACGCGATGATGAACGTTACGAACAGCACCACCCTGACGAAACCGTCGACCTGCGTGTAGCCTGGATCTTCCGGATCTCGTTGGATCTGGACCAGGGTGTCGGCACCGACCAGTACGACAGCCAGCGCGAACCAGCCGATCAGACCCCTCATCGCCGTTTTCAACGCACTCCTCGCTGGCCGGGATGAGCACGGCGAGCGATGCGGACAACCCCTTGGCGAACGAACTCAAACCGCCTCACGAACGGTTTCCCGGCGACGGGGTCGTAACCGGTCGCGGCTGGACAAGATCGACGAGACGCTTGGCAGCGGCTGCGCCCACTCGCTCGGCGAGCACGTACTCGTCGCCCTCGCTCGGCATGACATGCAGGCTGTAGTACCACCGGCCGTTACCTCCTGGAGCCGGCTTCACCACGATGTCGTCGATGTCCGCGTAGAGGACAGTCACCTCGCGACGATCTCTTTCCGACCACTTCAGGGAGTCTGTCCGAAGCACGAAAGTCCCGCGGTCACCTCGGTACAGGGAAGCGGCGAGATAGACGAGCACGACGCCGGTGATGACGAATAGATCCATCGCCACCCTGCCGGACGCGGCGACCGCCATCGACCAGATCAACAGAGCCATCCCCAGCAGCATCACCATCCTCCGGAAGAGAGATGGACGGCTAGCCGAGATCCGCCGCTCCGACGAAACGCCCGATGAAGCGTTCTTGAGCCTGACGACTGTGCTCTTGGTCGGCCTTACCAAGCCGAGCCCGCCACGCCTCATCTCTCTCGTGGGCCAGCGCGTCAAACCCGGCTTGAAGTTCTCGACCACTGCTGACAGACGCTCGGCTTCTTGAAGCCGTAGAAAAGGTGTGAGGAGATATCCGTGATCGGAAGGAGTGCAGAAGGCTGCCGCCAGGTCTTCATCCTTCTTTTCACCCACGATCGTGAGATGGACCTCGACCAGGTCGCCCGGCCGTTCCACGAAGACGAAGCGGTCGATCCTCGACCAGTGGATTCGTCGTGGCGAACCATCGCGTGCGGTCTGTACGAACCCTCTCGAGGTCAACTGCGCGGGAACCAGCGACGCTCCCGACGTGACCCGAAGCCTGCGCCGTGCCGAGGGAATCACCGCGAGCAAGCCGACACCTGGTAGCAGGAAAGGAAGCGCGACCAGGTAGGTCGCCATATCGTCGGGCCTCAGCCGCACGGTCGCCACGATCATGGTGCCCGCCACCACCAGAAACCCGATCCCTGTCGCGGCGAAGAAGATGAACGCCGCGACGGACCCCGTCCGATCTCCTCCATCGGGTACCGGCAGTTTCAGATCGACCGGCAGGTCCAGTGATTCCGGTTCGGCCGGCGCTCGTGTCGTTCCGGTATCGCGCCGCAGGGTCGGCACCAGCCACCTCAGGACGGCCTCAGGGCCGACGGCGTATCCGATGAACCCCAGGCCCCCAACGGCGACCAGACCGATCACCGCGAGGAATTCGTAGGGATGCGGAACATTCCGCTGCCAGTCTTTGGCGGCGTAGTCAACGAACACCTGCTGTCCGAGGTCGGACGGTGTCAGCTCGTCGGGGCCGAACTCGACCTCGACCGGCGCTCGATCCGGACCTGTCCGCACCTCGGCGACACACTTCCAGTAATAGCCCGCCCCCCGAGCCGAAAGCGGGCCGAACTCGGCACACTCGCTGACGGTCGCGGTGCCGTCAGCCCCCTTGAGGTCTGAGCCGGAAACAGTGACCGGAACACCGGCGATCCGGAGAAAGGTGAGCACACCGATGACGAACAACGCCAGCAGCGTCCACGCCGCGACACAGGTGACAACGGGTTTCACGACGGATTTCATGACTTCCTCCGGACGACCGAGCTCCGAAATCGAGTGCTAGATCGATCCCGATATCCGTTGTCCGCCTGGTTGATCGAAAACCGGCTGTACCGTCGACTCGGCAGGCCGAGCACCGACAACGCCGTCCTTCTTGTCGTCGTCTCCTGAAACCAGTTTGTCGCCCAGTTCACCGGCTTTCTTACCGGCCTCCTTCATCGCCTCCTTGGCGATGGCTCCGGGGACCTTGTTGATCTCTTCCTTCACCGCGTCGCCGACGTCCTTGGCGATGTCCTTCGCGCCGACCTTGCCGTACGCGGCGAGATTGGCGATGTCGTCGCCCAAAGTCTTGGCGAGCCCTGAAACGTCATTCCCGAAGTTCTTGGCGACGTCCTTGACGTTCACCCCCTGGAGAAGCCTCTTCGCCTCTCCGAACATCGCACCGAGCTTCTTGATGAGCCCTGATGCGTTTCCGAAGGCCTTGGTCAATTGCTTGACCTTGTCCATGATCTTGGTCGCCCACCTGATCGCCATGGGAACGCCCTCGGCGGCCAGACCGGCCGGCATCGCGGGCCCCGGGTAGCGGCAAACGATCCAGATGAGCTTCCAGACGCATTCGGAGATCAGATCGCGAACCACGCTGCGGACCACGGCGAGAATCGACTTGCACATCGCGATCATGACCGAGATGCCCTGGGCCCCGGTGGCGACCGATTCGTAGAGGTCCGCTCGATCGTTCGCGAACGCCCGGTAGGCGTCGGCGGCGGTGCCGGTCCAGGTGGCCGAATCCCTGGCGACGTCCTGTCGCAGTTCATCAGCGACTTTCGACAGCTCGTCGCCGATGTTCCCCCAGGTACCGCCTAGATTCTCCAGCGCGACCTGGTCGCCTGTCAGCCAGTCCAGTGGCTCTCGCAGAAAACTGACATGCTCGATCACCCACCCGATACCCGCTTTGGCCAGGGCACCGAGCGGGTCGGACATATCGGAGGCGAAGGAGATGCCACCGATCACCAGATTGGCCAGTCCCTCACCCCAGTCCCCGGAAGAGAACTTGAGCAGGGCGTCACCGAAGTCTTGCACCAAGCCGGCGCCCTCGAGCGGGCTTTCCTTCGCCGCGCCGTCCGTGGCGACCAGTCGATTCGGTGCCTTTGGGGCGGGGTTCGTGGCAACAGGGTTCTCAGTCATTGGGCGGCCCTATACCTTGAAAAGTTTCTTGTACTCGTCCTCGGTGATTTCCTTCCGCTGCTGCCACACCCTGACCCGATCGGCGTGGTCATCAGCGCTCGTCGCGGCCGTTCTGACGGCGTCCTCCGCGACGGATTGCGCCATCGAGAACGAGATGGCGAGCGACATACCGATGATTCCGAACGCCTCGGGGTGCATCGTCTGCTCGGCGGCGTCCAAGGCCGTGTTGATCCGCCCCGTGAGCGCATCGAGTTTCCCTCGATGCGTCTCGAGCGCGGACGGATCAACGTCGAATCCTGGTCCAGTCGAACCGGTCATCGTGCTTTCCCTCCCTCAAGAAACCGCTCAGCGCAGGAAGTCGCCGCCGGTGAAGTAGTCGTCCTCGTGGTCCGTCTGCTGCCTGCGCGCGGCACGCGGTGGCGCGGGTGGGGCCGGAGGAGCGGGCGGCTTCGGAGCGGGAGGAGGCGGAGGTGCGTCGAGTTCGTCTTCGGCGACGAAGCGGTCGTCCTCGTCCGCCTCCTGGTGGCCGCCCTCGACGTAGCCCGTCGGTTCGGGTTCCGGGTACTCGTTGTGCAGCTGGTTGACCAGCTCGTTCATCGTCTCGGTGCCCGCGATGGACGGGACGCCGATCTGCATCGCGCCCGCGAGTTTGCTCTGAGCGCTCTGGACGACGCGGAGGATTTCCTGCGCGAGCGCGGGGTTGTCCCGCACGGACGGGCCGATCTCCAGGCCGACGAGGTTTCCCGCGTGGTTGACCTTGACCGAGATCTGGCCGTCCTTGCTGCGTTCGGACACCGAGACGCTTTCGATCTCGGTGCGCATCTGATTCGCCTTCCGCTGGGCGTCGGCCAATTTGGCCTCGAAATCAGCGAAGAGCTGCTCAGGGTTCGACACGCGAACCTCCCCTGTTCACGTCGTAGCCGTTCGGCGACCGAGTGTGGCATACCCGTCTGACGTCGGGGAACGTTTCGCGCGCATCCACACCCTGGTCGTGTGGATCACCACAGCGACCTCCGGTTTTCCTTACCCGGGGTCGGCGGCTTCCCCGGTGTTCATGCTGGTCAGAAGCCCATAGCGTGCCGAAGCATGACGATTGCGGACTGGAAACGCGCGATCTACGCGCTTCTCGTGCTTCCGGGTTACCTCGGTGGCGCGAAGGTCCAGCGCCGGCTCACGCGGCGCTGGCTCGGGCGGGAGAGCGGGGCACGACCGCGGTTCGTGGCGGCGTTCGGGCCGAGCGCGGTCGCGTTCCTGCTCTCGTTGCTGCTCTTCTATCTCGTCGGGCGCATCGCGACCTACGGGCTCTTCTGGACCGGGAGCGACCCCGAGGGCACGTGGGGCGGACCGACGCTGGCGGGCGCGTGGATCGTGCACTTCTTCATCGCGGCCGGGATGGCCATTCCGATCTTCTTGGCGCTCCGGCCACTCACCAGGCTCCAGGCCCGCCTTCTGGGTTGAATCCCTCTACCTGGTGTGATCGGCGCGGTATTGTGCGTGAGCGCAAGACGATCACCCGATTGAGCCGGGGAGGGCTTCGATGGGTTTGTTCGGGGACGTGTGGGAGGCGGCCACAGGCCTGCTCGGCAAGACCGGTGCCGGGGCGGCGGCTGGTTTCGTCGTGGGCGGACCGGTCGGCGCGATCGTCGGCGGCATCGTCGCCTCGAACGCGAGTGACGGCTCGGGCGCGGTCAATCAGGGCGGAATGACACCCAGGCAACTACTCGAAGCCGTCCTGAACGGCCCCGGAACCAGCTCGTTGGAAGAAGCGCGCAGAGCGGGCGGCGATCAAGCGCGGAACCAGACCCAGCTGCATGACGGGACCCGCGACGTGATGACGGCGTTGGAGTCCGCCTGGACCGGTGGCGCGGCGGACGCCGCGCGGGCGAAGCTTCAGCCGCTCGCCGACTCCTCCACGTCGGCGTCGTCGAGCCTGGAGCGCAATTCGGGGTTGACGCAAACGCAGCTGGATCAGTTCGTGTCGCTGAAGAACTCGCTGGACCGCGAAGTCGCCGCCGACCCACCGACCACGGGTACCTACGACGACGTGACTCCGTGGGACACCGACACCGAAGACAAGGTCAACCAGTACAACCAGAAGGCGCAAGCGAACCTCGACCGCTACAACGCCTACAACGACCAGTCGACCTCGAACACCGCAGGCCGGACCATCGACTACGGCCAGCTCGGTGCGTTCGACGGCGGGGATTTCAAGGTCGACGACAGCGGCCCCGGCCCCGGCCCCGGCCCCGGCGACGGCGGCAAGGTGCGGGGATTCGACGGGCGTTCGGATCCCGCCGACAGCGGGTACCGGCCGCCCCCGGGCGTGGTGCAGCCGCCGCCACAGTCCGGGCCTCCACCCGTCCATGAAATCGCGGGCCCACGGCCGTATGAGCCCCCGCCCGCTCGGCATTCCGATCCGGGTTTTCGCCCCGGTCAGTACGACGACGGCACGCGGGCGGCGGGCTATACGCCTCCGCAGCCTTCGTCTTATCCGGGTTACCAGCCGCCGTCCTTCGGACCCGGCACCGGCGGTGGCACCAACTTCGGCCCTGGTGGTGGCGGAGGAGGTGGATTCGGACCGGGATTCGGTCCCGGCGGCGGCGGTTTCGGACCCGGCTCGGGTTCGCCCGGTGGTCCGGGGAGCGGCGCCACGCCCGGTGCCGGTCGCGGTAGCGGGGCGATCGCTCCCGGCCCACCCGGCCAGACGGCCCGACCCGGGATGCCCGGTGGTCCCGCAGGCGGAACGGGCAGGCCCGGCGCACCGGGGATGGGTCCGATGGGCGCCGGCGCGGGCAAGGGTAAGGGCGGCGAGGACGAGGAGCACAAACGCGCCTCCTACCTGCAGGAGGCGGACCCCGAGAGCGTCTTCGGCGGCACTGAGACAAAGCCGGTCCCGCCGGTGATCGGGCTCTGACCGTGTTCGAAGCACCCCTGTACCTGCCGAAGACCGTCCTGCTCACCGCATGGGAATGGGAGCGCCACGGCACTCCGCCCGCGGTGCTCGGTCCGGACCACCTGTGGCTCGCCGAGGACACCAAGAAGAAGCTCGACGACGCTGTGCTCGACACCCTCACCGAGCTGAAGCTCGCCACCGGGGGCACCCTGACCAGGGAGTTCCGTGACCTCCTCCGCGTGCTGGCCACCGGCCCGCTCCGGTTCACCGCCTGGCTCGGCGACATCGAATCGAACGAGACCGGGAACATCCTCGTGTCGGCGTCCGGCCCCGACGCGGTCCGGGTGATCCGCCAGGACGAAAAGGTCCGCATCGACGTCATCGATCCCGGCTACGGCGCGGAATCGGTGGTCGACATGTTGCCCCCGGTCGAACCGGCCCGGATCGACCCGGTCAAGATCCCGAAATCCCGCCTCTCGGGCCAGCCGGTCTACGAGGATTCGTACGACCTCGAAGACCCGACCGACGAGCCCGATTACGACCCCTTGCCCTCGGCGCGGGAGCTGATGGCGGCGAGACGAACCGGCGTGCACCAGCTCTACGCGGTCAACGACGGCACCCGGAGCACTCCGCTGACCGTGGTCGACACCGCTCATGCCGGACGCGTCCTCACCTACGTGCTGCCGGGTGAGGACGGCGAACTGCTGGTCAGCTTCGAACCGGGGAGCCGGGACGTCCTGGTCGACGTTCTCTATGCGACCCTGCATGAACTGAGATAAGGGGAGATCTCGATGACTTCGTTCTTCGGGGACGTCTGGTTCCAGAACAGTGACGACGTCGTAGGCGGTGGAGCGGCACCGGCAGGCGGGCAAGGCTTCAGCATGAGCGGTGACGAAATGCGCGCCCTGCTCAAGAAGTGCCAGGACCAACGAACTTTTATCCGCGAGCAGTTTCGGGAAGCGGGACGCTTGTATCAGGTCGTTCCACCAGGCGATGAACCGGCGAGCAGACACGCCGTGAACGGCCCTAACGGCGTCAATGAAACCGGGCGATTCTACGCAGGACATCTGCGATACCAGGATAAGTACTATACGGAACTGATTCTCCGGCTGGAGAAAGCACTGGGACTGACAGAGGAAGCCGACCGGCAAGCGGCCGAAGCGACCGAGAAAAGTGGGACAATCAATTGACCTCACGACACCAACTGGTTTCCATCGCTTTGGCGGCCAGCGGAACACTGCTCCTTGCGGCCTGCGATGGCGGCCGCACCACTCCCGGTACTCCGGCACCGGACACACCTGCCGCATCGTCGAGCGCAGCAGGTGTCCCGAACAATGGAGCACCCGCCGTGCAGAACCCACTACCAGCCAATGTGCTCGACGGAAGCCCCTGCGACAGCGCCCTGACAACCCAACAACTCGAAACCTTCCTCGGCGAACCGAGCCCCGGCAAGCCCAGCACCGACGCCCTCGGCACCGCCTGCGACTGGCACTCCACCACGGGGAGCGGTGCAGGATTCTCGATCGGCTACCAAACCAAATCCGATCAAGGCATCAGCCTCTCCTTCCAGAGCGTGAAACCGAAAGCAGATCGATGGCTGGTCCTCGATCCCATCGACGGCTACCCCGCGATCGGCTATGCCAACAATGTCGGGGCGCCCAAACCGGACGACAAACTGGCGTGCGTGGTCGTGGTCGGGATCTCCGATCAGCTTGCCTATTCGGTTTCCCTCACACTCGGAGACAAGGCGTATCGCGAGGGCAAGGACTCCTGCGATGCAGGCCGCAGCGTGGCGGCCGAAGTCCTGAAGAACCTCAAGGGGAGGGCGTAAGCCGCGCATAGACGGCCTCGGCACCTTTGGCCAGGTTCTCACGAGTCGTGGCCGGATCGGTCTTCGCGGCGATGAGGCTGATCCGCACCATCGAGCGACCGCTGTGGAAGAGGACCTGGTCGCCGTCGGCGCCGAAGTGGCCACAACTGGCCTCTCCGAGAGGCCGGGGTAACTCCACGCCCCGCTCGACGTCGCATTGCTCACGAACACCGGCGATGGCGGCGGCGGGATCCGGTACGGACAGTACGGTCTGCCCCACGGTGACGCTCGGTGCGATTCCCTCCGAGAGCGCCACCTGACCGGCGCGATCACAGCGCATCTCGACACTGTTGTGCTTCGAGCCGGGGGTTTCGCTCAAGCTGAACAGATCCCGCTGCAGACCATCGGTCCGCCGTTCGGTGATCGTGGTGAAGACCTCCGCCGGGAAGGCGGCACAAGGGTCGGCGACGAGGTCGTAGGGGGCGGGGTAGCTGTGTACGGGCATGGACCGCGGCCCTTGGGCGACGTTCCGGCGGATGCCGTCGAGCAGCGTGGTCAAGGTGGCTTCGGGATCGGGGAGCTCGGTGAAGCCGGTGATGCCGAGTTCCAGGATGTTGTAGTCGGTCTGGAGGCTCACCTTGACGTCTTCTGGTGAGCTCTCGGACACCCGGCGAGCGTCGACCTCCAGTACGGCGTCCCGCCAATCCATCCGTAGCGAAAATCGCGAGTGCAAGACGTGCAGGTTCACACTGATATCGGTCAGCTTCGGCGCGGAGGACACGCTGACGCTGCCGCCGCACGTACTCGCCCACGAGCCTTTTCCGGCGAGTTCGGGGCGGTCTCCGTCGGTGGTGCTCAGGCGTTGTCCACCCTGGAGGAAGCCGTCCTTCAACGTCATCCCCGCGGCGGCCAGCACCTCAGGGGTAAGGACCGCGCACGCGTTGTGGACGAACCCGCCCTGAAAGGTGGCGGGCGGTTCGGTGCTGGGTGTCTCCTTGAGGATGAAACGCTGCGGTGGTGGCGGCGGCTCGGCAGTGCCCGCAGCGCCGGGCCGGGGAACGCAGGCCGCGCAGAGTAGGACGGGCACGATCAGCAGAAGTAGGCTTCTCATCGAGCTGGAACGCTACGACTTGCCGACGCGCAAGCCAGCCCGCTCCGGGGTGAGTCCATCTGCCGCGATTCCGGCACTGACCACCTAGAATGCCCGGATGAACAACACCGGCCGCAGGGGTCGCGAGCGGGCCGCGACCGATCAGGACATCCGCCGGACGGCGCGGGCGCTCCTGGTCGAGCAGGGCCCGGAGGCGGTGACCCTGCGGGCGATCGCGCGCGAGCTCGGCATCACGGCGCCGGCGTTGTACCGCTACTACGGTTCCCGCGACGATCTGGTCGAGCACCTTCGCGCGGACGTCGTCGCGGATCTGGCTGCCGGGCTCGCCGAGGACATCGCGCAGCTGCCGGACGAAGGCGCGCTTCAGCTTTTCGCCATTTGCAAGGGATTCCGGCGCTGGGCGCTCACGCACACCAAGGAGTTCACGCTGGTCTTCGCATCGCCTGCGGGCGAGGACACGTTGAGCAGGCTGGGTGAGCCGTTCGGGCGGATCTTCCTCGCGGCGGCGGGCCGGGTGCTCGCGATGCACGACCTGGTGACGCCGTCGAACGACGTGGTCCCGGCCGAGCTGCGCGAAGATCTCACGTCCTTCCAAGAGGAATTGCTCGCCGTGCTGAAGGAGTCCGGGGCGACGTTCCCGCTCGAAAAGCTCGACCTCGGCGTGACGTACCTGATGATCCAGTTCTGGGCCAGGCTCTACGGGCACGTCACGCTCGAGGTCTTCGGCAATTATCCGATCCCGTTCTCGAAACCGGACGTCCTCTTCGACGCGATGCTGGCCGATCTCGCGCGCGAGATCGGCCTGTCCACCGACTAGTCGCTAAGCCGCGTGCCCGCCGTCGACCGAGACGGTCGCCGCGGTCACGTACTTGCTTTCCGGCCGGGCCAGGAACGACACGGTGGCGGCGACCTCCGACGGCGAGCCGTAGCGGTCGAACACCGTCAGGCTCCGCTGGTCGGCGGCGTACGGGCCGTCGGCCGGGTTCATGTCGGTGTCGGTCGGGCCGGGGTGGACGATGTTCACGGTGATGCCGCGCGGGCCCAATTCCCTGGCCAGGCCCTTGGTCAGGCCCAGCAGCGCGGTCTTGCTCACCGCGTACAGCGACATCCCGGGGCCGGGCACGCGGTCCGAGACACAGCTGCCGATGGTGATCACGCGCCCGCCGTCGCCGAGGTGCCTGGCCGCGGCCTGCGTGGCCACGTAGACCCCGCGGACGTTGATCGCGAGCACGCGGTCGATGTCCTCCAGGCTCGTCTGGTCGAGCGGGCCGACGAAGCCGACGCCCGCGTTGTTGACCAGTACGTCGAGCCTGCCGAACTCGGCGACCGCGGTGTCGATCGCGGAAACCAGAGCCGCGGCGTCGGCGTTGTCGGCCTGGACGGCCAGCGCGCGACGGCCGAGCGCCTTGATCTTGTCCACGACACCGGCCGCGAGCTCGGCGTTGTTCTGATAGGTGAGCGCGACATCGGCGCCGTCCTCGGCGAGCCGGATCGCCGTGGCGGCACCGATCCCGCGGCTGCCGCCGGTCACCAAAGCCACCTTGCCGTCGAGGGTCATGCGGTGTTCTCCGTTCGATTTCGTTGTCCTTGAACAACTCCATCGAATCGCCTCATGACCCTCGACGCTGGCGCAATTCGGCCTTGGTGTTACAGCACGATGTTGACCAACCGCCCCGGCACGACGATCACCTTGCGCGGGGTGCCGCCGCCGACCAGCGCGGCGACCTTCTCGTCGGCCAGCGCGGCCGCCTGCACTGCGTCCTTGCCCGCGTCCGCGGGCACGGTGACCCGCGAGCGCACCTTGCCGTTGACCTGGATCGGGTACTCCACGGAGTCCTCGACCAGGTACTTCTCGTCGACGACCGGGAACGGCCCGTGCACCAGGGAATCCGCGTGGCCCAGGCGCTTCCACAGCTCCTCGGCCAGGTGCGGGGCCAGCGGCGCCAGCATCAGCACCAGCGGCTCCACCAGTTCGCGCGGCGTCGCCTCGGTGCCGCCGTAGGTCTTGGTGACGTAGTTGTTCAGCTCGATCAGCTTCGCGCCGGCGGTGTTGAACCGCAGTTCCGCGTAATCCTCACGGACACCGGCGATCGCCTTGTGCAGCTGCTTGCGATCGGCATCCGTGGCGTCCACTGTGGACACACGCAGGTCACCGGTCTCCTCGTCGACGACCAGGCGCCACAGCCGCTGCAGGAATCGCTGCGCGCCGACGACGTCCTTGGTCGCCCACGGCCGCGAGACGTCCAGCGGGCCCATCGACATCTCGTAGAAGCGGAAGGTGTCGGCGCCGTAGTCGGCGGCCATCTGGTCGGGCGTCACGACATTCTTCAGGCTCTTGCCCATTTTGCCGTATTCCTGCTTGACCTCTTCTTCACCGAAGAAGAACTTGCCGTCACGTTCCTCGACCTGGTCGGCCTGGACGTAGACGCCGCGGGAATCGGTGTACGCGTACGCCTGCACGTAGCCCTGGTTGAACAGCTTCCGGTACGGCTCCTTGGACGACACGTGGCCCAGGTCGAACAGCACCTTGTGCCAGAACCGCGAGTACAGCAGGTGCAGCACGGCATGCTCGACACCGCCGACGTACAGGTCCGTGCCGCCCGGGTCTTCGACGCCGTGCTCGGCGGGACGCGGGCCGACCCAGTACGCCTCGTTCTCCGGCGCGACGAACACGTCCGGGTTGGTCGGGTCCAGGTACCGCAGCTGGTACCAGCAGGAACCCGCCCAGTTCGGCATCGTGTTGATGTCACGGCGGTAGGTCTTCTTGCCGTCGCCCAGGTCCAGTTCGACCTCGACCCAGTCGGTGGCGCGCGCCAGCGGCGAGGACGGCGTGCTGTCCTTGTCCTCCGGGTCGAAGGTCACCGGCGAGTAGTCGGCGACCTCGGGCAGTTCGATCGGCAGCATGCTGTCCGGCAGGGCGTGGACCTGGCCGTCCTCGTCGTAGACCACCGGGAACGGCTCGCCCCAGTAACGCTGGCGGGAGAACAGCCAGTCGCGCAGCTTGTACTGGACGGTGCCGCGACCGTGGTCGTGCTCCTCCAGCCAGCCGATCATCGTCTTCTTGGCCTCGTCGACGCCCATGCCGTCCAAGAAGCCGGAGTTGATCGCCGGTCCGTCACCGGTGAACGCCTTGCCGTCGAAGCCTTCCGACGGCCGCACCGTGCGGATGATCTCCAGGCCGAACTTCTCGGCGAACTCCCAGTCGCGGGTGTCCTGGCCGGGGACGGCCATGATCGCGCCGGTGCCGTAGCCCATCAGGACGTAATCGGCGACGAAGACCGGGATCTCCTTGCCGTCGGCCGGATTCACCGCGTAGGAGCCGGTGAAGACGCCGGTCTTCTCCTTGTTCTCCTGACGGTCCAATTCGGACTTCCGCGACGCGGCGGCACGGTAGTCGGCGATCGCTTCGGCCGGGGTGGCGGCGCCGCCGGTCCAGCCCGCGTCGACACCTTCCGGCCACGTGGCGGCGGTCAGCTCGTCGACCAGCGGGTGCTCGGGCGCGACCACCAGGTAGGTGGCGCCGAACAGGGTGTCCGGACGGGTGGTGAAGACCTCGATCTTCTTGTCGCCGGAATCGAACGACACGCGAGCGCCGTGCGAGCGGCCGATCCAGTTGCGCTGCATGGACTTGACCTTCTCCGGCCAGTCCAGCAGATCCAGGTCGTCGACCAGACGGTCGGCGTAGGCGGTGATGCGCATCATCCACTGGCGCAGATTGCGGCGGAACACCGGGAAGTTGCCGCGCTCGCTGCGGCCGTCGGCGGTGACCTCTTCGTTCGACAGCACCGTGCCCAGACCGGGGCACCAGTTCACCGGTGCCTCGGAGATGTAGACCAGCCGGTGCGAGTCGATGATCTCCAGCTGCTCGGCGCGCGTCAGCTCGCACCAGTTGCGGCCGTCGACTGACGGCACTGTGCGGCGCCCTTCCGCGTACTCGGTCTCCAGCTCGACGATCGGCCGGGCCTTGCCCGCCTTCTCGTCGTACCAGGAGTTGAAGATCTGCAGGAAGATCCACTGGGTCCACTTGTAGTAGTCCGGGTCGATCGTCGAAATCCGGCGACGCTCGTCGTGCCCCAGACCCAGGCGCCGGATCTGGCGCAGGTAGGTCTCCATGTTCTCTTCGGTGGTCTTGCGCGGGTGCTGCCCCGTCTGCACCGCGTACTGCTCGGCGGGCAGGCCGAAGGCGTCGAAGCCCATCGTGTGCAGCACGTTCCGGCCGATCATGCGGTGGTACCGCGCGAAGACGTCGGTCGCGATGAAGCCCAGCGGGTGCCCGACGTGCAGGCCGGCGCCCGACGGGTACGGGAACATGTCCTGGACGAACAGCTTGTCCGAGGGGACGTCACCGCTCTCGTCCGCGAGCGGGCCGACCGGGTTCGGTGCGTGGTAGGTGCCGTGGTCGGACCAGTAGTCCTGCCAGCGCTGCTCGATCTGGCCCGCCAGCTCCGCGGTGTAGCGGTGCTGAGGGGCCGCGTCGGCGGCTTCGCTCGCCTGGTTCATCGCCCAAATCCTCCGTGCTCATCCACGTCAAGCCACTCCAGAAACAACTCGACCCCTCAGCCCGGAGGGCATGAGGGGTCGCCGCGCTGGTCCCGGCCGTTCGGCCGAGTTCAGCGCGGCAGGCTAAGGAGCAGCCGAGCCGTGTTCATGAGTCCAGTTTAACCCGCTGGTCAAAGCCGTTCCGAGGGGACCGCCAGAGCGATGAACTGGGTCACCTGGGTCGCGGAGAAGTTGTTGTCGCTGACCAGCACCAGGCTGCGCTCCCCGTTCGGGAGGCGCGGACCCCAGGTCATCCCCTCGACGTTGTCCACAGTGGACAACTTGAAGTCCGCCAGGTCCACGAGCAGGCGCTTCTTGACCGGTTTGACCTTCTTCGCGTCGGCCAGCGAGGGCGTGTTCAGAACGTTCGTGGCGCCCTTGGTGTCGATCTCGTAGACGCGGATCTTGTTGCCGACGCCGGTGACGAACGAACGCTCCATCACCAGGTAGCGGGTCGGATCGGCCTGATCGACGGCCAGCAGCGACGAGATGCCGGTGGTCGCGAAGGCGCCAGGCGGGTTCGGCGACGCGAAGACCTTCTCCTGCGGGTACGCGTACTGCGCGAGAACCGGCCCGGACCGCGACTGCAGGGTGATGCGCGAAAGGGCGCCCGACGTGGTGTTCGCCTCCGGGCCGTCCTGCAGCAGTGGACCCTCGACCGAGCTGGCGATCAGCGACCCGAAACCCGCGAAGGTGAGGCCCTCGAGGGCGAGGTTCTGCCGCGGCCCCGCCGTCTCGGCCATCTTCTCGTTGGCGGGAATCGGCAGGTCGCGGACGTAGGAGCCGTCGCGTTTCGCCTCGCGGATCGACGGGTCGATCCGCGCCGCGGCCGACCGCTCGCCCTCCTGAGACCAGACGTACCGACCGGTCCAGGGGTCGACGCGCAGCTCTTCGGGATCGATGGTCCGCATGTTCGGTGGCTGCGCGGGGTCGTTCTTCGCGAGCGGCGGATACGACGTGCCGTCGGGACGCAGGAGCGGCTTGGTGCCGGTGAAGGTGACCGGGCCGAGTCCCTTGGCGTCGAGGGAGAACTTCGCCGTGTAGAACCGCGCCGGGTTGATGGCGGAGCGGTCGTCGCAGATCAGCGCGTACTCGCCGGTGCGGGGGTCGTAGTCGATGCTGGACAGGCCGCCGACGACGGTGCCCTCGTAGGGCAGGGCGTTCGGGACGATCTGTTCCCCGATCAGGCGAAGCGGACGGTGACCCGCTTCGGCGGCCGGTGTGGCCATCAGGGTGAGGGGAACGGCCCCGATCAGGGCGGTGGCGAAAGCTCGGCGTGACATGGCCTGTAGCACAGTCGATCAGGGTATCCGGCAGGTTGCCGGAACGTCACGCTTATCCTCGTGGAGTGTTCGTCATAGCGCTGGTCCCGATCGTGCTGGGTGTCCTCGTCGGCTGGGGTGGGTTCCTCGGCCTGCGCGAGAAGCTGCCGCGTGACCGCGGCGCCGGCGTGCGCACCGCCGCCACGATGCGCAGTGAAGACGCCTTCCGGCTCGGCAACAAGGTCGCCGGGGTCCCGACGCTGGCGGGCGGCGTGATCGCCGTGCTCGCGGGGATCGCCGCGCTGGTCATGCCGACGACGTTCGGGCTGCTGCTCGCCTCGTTCGTGGGCGTGGTCGGGATGGTCGCACTGGTCGCGGCCGGGGGAGTGCTCGGCAACCGCGCCGCCGCGACGGTGCCCGAGCCCGAACCGGAGCGGCCCGCCGGGTGCAGTGGCTGCGCCTGCGGCACCTGCGGCGTCTTCAAGAAGGCCGACACCGCCACCGCGTAACTCGCGTGATCGGCCGCGTAACTCGCGTGATCAGGCCCGTAACACGCGTGATCAGTTGCGCTGGAGATCTCCCGGATGGGTGGCCAGCAGCGCCAGCGGGATGCCCTGACGGCGCAGCACCTGACCCCAGAGGTCGTGGTGCGGCGAGGCGAGGACGTCGCTGGGCAGCGCCGGGACGATCACCCAGTCGTCGCGTTCGATCTCGTTCGCCAGCTGACCGGAGTCCCAGCCCGCGTACCCGGCGAAGACCCGCACACCGCGGACCTTCGGCACCAGGATCTCGGGATCGGTGTCGAGGTCGACCAGTGCGACCGGGCCGCGGACGGCGATCACGCCGGGCACGCTCGACGCAGTCTCGCCGGTCCGCAGCGCGGCCAGGCACAACGCCGTCTTCTTCTCCACCGGACCGCCGACGAACACCGACTGCGGTTCGGCGACGTGCCCGCCCCAGTTGGGGAGCACGTCGTAGACCGGTACGTCACTCGGCCGGTTGAGCACGACGCCGAGCGTTCCCTCGTCCCGGTGATCGATGACGAACACGACGGTCCGCCGGAAATTGGGATCGAACATCGTGGGGGCGGCGACCAGGAGCGTTCCCGGTTCGACCTCGGCGTCCGCTGGCACGTCCGCCATGATCCCACTTCGAGTGGAGACAAATCGTCCGGCTCTGGGAACAACAGCATCACGAGCACCGTTGGACACAACGGTCGGTGCGCTTTCCGTGTCCCCCGGGCTCACTGAAGAACCGCCTTTGTGGAATACCGTCCGGCTGGAGCCACACTGCGCATAGCCGCCGAGAGGCGACCCTAAAGCGCACCGGCCGCCTTGCCTAAGCTGCGGGCTCGTGACGACAAGCGCCCCGGCGCCTCCTCGGACCTTCATCCGCGACCGTGACTTCCGCCGTCTGCTGTTCACGCGGTTCTCCGCGCACTGGGGCAACGGCATGTACCAGGCCGGATTGGCCGGTGCCGTCCTCTTCAACCCCGAACGCGCCGCCGACGCGCTCGCCATGGCGGGCGGGTTCGCGGCGCTACTGCTGCCCTATTCGATCGTCGGGCCGTTCGCGGGCGCGCTGCTCGACCGCTGGGACCGCCGGAAGGTGCTGATCTTCGCGAGTCTCCTGCGGTCCCTCACCATCCTCGCGACGGCCGTCGCCCTGGGCACGGGAGCGGCCGGGATCGGGCTGTTCTCCCTGGCGCTGGCGTCCGAAGGCATCTCCCGGTTCATCGGCTCGGGTCTGTCCGCGTCGCTTCCGCACGTCGTCGAAGAGAAGTCCGTGGTCGCCGCGAACGCCTTCGCGGCGACTTGGGGTTCGGTGCTCGCCGTCGTCGGTGGCGGCTGCGCGATCGGCCTCCGTGGGCTGACCGGCGCCGACGACGCCGGTTCCGCGTGGGTCACCGCCGTCGCCGCGCTGGGCGGGATCGGTGCTGCGGTCCTCGCCTCCGGTTTCATGCGCGGACTGCTCGGGCCGTCGACGGTCGACGAGCCGTCGAACCCGGCCCTCGCCGTCGCCCGCGGCCTGGCCGACGGCGCGAAGGCGGCCTGGCGCACGCCCAGCGTCACGGCCGGGTTCGTCGCGCTGTTCGCCCATCGCGCGTCGTACGGCATCTCGCTGCTGGTGACCGTGCTGCTGATGCGCAACCACTTCACCGACGCCGGGATCTTCCGCGCCGGGATGGCGGGGCTGGGACAGATGGCGGCGTTCGCCGGGGCGGGCATCCTGGTCGCCGGGCTGCTGACCGCCCGGTTGATCCGGCTGCTGGGCAGAGTCCGCCTCGTGGTGGGCGCGCTGGTGCTGGCGGCGGTCGCGCAGTCCGCGCTCGGCCTGCCGATGGTGGTCCCGGCCGCGTTGGCCGCGGCGTTCCTGGTGACCGGCGCCGGACAGGTGCTGAAACTCTGCGTCGATTCCTCGGTCCAGCTCGACGTCGCCGACGAAGCGAGGGGACGGGTCTTCGCGCTCTACGACACGCTTTTCAACATCACCCAGGTCGCCGCGGTCTCCTTGGCCGCGACGGTGATCCCGGACGACGGCCGGTCGCCGGGGCTGCTGATCACGGCGACCGTCCTCTACCTGGCGGGCGCCGCCGGTCACCTGCTCGCGGTGCGAAAACGCCGGATCCGGTGATACGGCGGCGTCGTTGGCATTAGGGTGACGCTTACCGACACCGGGTGGCGTATGCCCGGGATCCAGTACTCGCGGGGGCTCAAGTGACGACGGCCGGCGACGACAGCGCACGCCTCGAAGCGCGCAATGCCGCCATGAAGGACCAGGTCGACACGCTGCTCGAAC
This sequence comes from Amycolatopsis decaplanina DSM 44594, assembly GCF_000342005.1. GTDB lineage: Bacteria > Actinomycetota > Actinomycetes > Mycobacteriales > Pseudonocardiaceae > Amycolatopsis > Amycolatopsis decaplanina. Next base: position 70,503 of record NZ_AOHO01000063.1, on the reverse strand, counting down.
AGTTCGAGCGCCAGACGGCCCAGCTCCGGGACGCGCAGGAAGCCGCTTCGCAGACGTCGGCGACGGTGGTCTCGCAGGACGGCCTCGTCCGCGCCACCATCGACGCGACCGGCACGCTCGCCAAACTCGAGATCCAGCCGAACGCCTTCGAGCGCACCACCCCCGCGCAGCTGGCCAACACCGTGCTGACCCTGGTCCGCCAGGGATCGCTGCAGGTCAAGCAGCAGGTCGCCGAGCTGATGGCCCCGATCACCGAAGGGCTGCCGGATCTCTCGGACCTCATCGAAGGCGCTCCTTCCCTGCAGGGGCTGATGCCGACGATCCCGGACTTCCTCGCGGAAGAGGAGGAGCCGGCCGCACCGAAGAAGTCCGACGACGACTTCGAAGACCCGCTGCTGCGCAAGGACGACGCCCCGCCGCCTCCTCCGCCGTCGGCCCCGCCCGCGCCGCCGACGCCGAAACCGATTCCGAAACGCGTGCGTCAGACGCAGGACGATGACGAGGAAGAGCCGCCTTCGAGCTGGCTGACCAGGGGAGTCTGATGCCGAACGGTGGGGGCGGAGCCGGGTTCACCGCGGATCCGGACGCGGTGAAGACGGCCGCGGCCAAACTGGGGATCGCCGCGGATCAGCTGGACGACGCGGGCAAGGAACTGATGGCCGCGATCAACTCGCTCGGCCAGTGCTGGGGCAACGACGACGCCGGCAAGGAGTTCGCGAAGGACTACGAGCCGGGCGCGCAGGGCTCGTCCGAGGGGTTCGCGAACATCGTCGAGGCGCTGCGGGGCATGCAGCACAACGTCGAACGGTCGATGACCGCGTTCACGAACGCCGAGGAAGAGATCAAGTCGACGCTGGACAAGAAGGTCTAGCGCCGTGGGTATGGAGATGCCCGACGCGGTCAAGTGGCTCTTGCCGATCGTCGTCGGGGAAAGCTGGCCCGAAGGCGACGAGGACAAGCTCCGCGAACTGCGCGACGCCTGGCACAACGCCTCGAAGGCCATTCAGCCGATCGCCGACACCGCGACCAAGGGCGCCACCGAGGTCCTCGGCGGCTGGAGCGGCGAGGGCGCGGAGAAGTTCGCCGAGGCCTGGAAGAAGTTCGTCGAGGGCGACGAGGCGTACTTCAAGTCGCTCGCCGATTCCTCGAAGGCGCTCGGCGACTCGTGCAACGCGACCGCGCTGGACGTCGAGTACACGAAGTACATGATCATCATCTCGCTGGTGATCCTCGCCGCGCAGATCGTCGCGATGATCGCGGCCGCGGCGGTGACGTTCGGTGGGTCGACGGCCGGGATCGCGCCGGCGCAGATCGCCACCCGCATGACCGTCCAGATGATCTTCCGGCAGCTGATGCAGAAGCTCGCGCAGGAAGGCTTCAAGAAGGTCGCGAAGGAACTCCTCGAGAAGCTTCTCAAGGAGGGCCTGAAGAAGATCGGCAAGGAGGTCCTGCAGAACACGGCGATGAACCTCGCCATGGACGCGGGCATCCAGGGCCTGCAGATGGCCAAGGGCGACCGCGACAGCTGGGACTTCAGCAAGACCAAGGATTCCGCGATCAGCGGCGCCGTCGACGGCGTGGTCGGCGCGGGCAGCAGCAGTATCGGCAAGGGCGCCACCAAGGGGCTTTCCGACAGCGTGGGCGGCCAGATCGTCGACAGCGCGGCGCGGGGTGCCGTGCGCGGTGCGGCCGAAGGGGTCGCCAGCACGGTCGGCCAGGCCGCCGTCACCGGTGACCTGGACAAGCTCTCGGCCAAGGACATCCTGATGGGCGCGTCCGGAGGGGCCGTCGGCGGCGGTGTCGACGGGGCCAAAAGCCAGATCGGCGACATCCGCACCGCGAACACGCCGAGTACCACGCCGGACGCCGATGGTCCTTCGACGCCGGATGTGGATTCCGGTGATTCCGGGACGCCTTCGCGTACTCCGAGTTCTTCGGACTCTGGCTCTTCCTCGGACTCCTCTTCGCGGTCGGACTCATCCTCGGACTCGGCGCCACGGTCCACTTCGGACAGTGATGCGTCTTCGAGTCGCGATTCCGATGGCGATTCCGCGCCGCGGCGTTCTTCGGAACCGCAGTCGCAGCACACGCCGAGCTCCGAGAACGGCCCGCAGCGGACGGCGGACAACGACCGGGTCAGCCAGTCCTCGACGCAGGCTCCGGAACGTCCGGCGGACGCCCCGGCGAGCACCGGTGACGGTCAGCGCGCGGCGCAGACCCACCAGAACGCCCCGGCGGCTGCCGCGGACAACGGATCCGGTCAGCAGCAGCAGGCCGCGGCGGGGAATCAGCAGCAGGCACCCGCTGCCCAGACGCAGGCACCGGCGCAGGCACCCGCGGCGAGCCCTGCCCAGACACCGGCGGGCAGTCCGGCACAGACACCGGCTTCGAGTCCGGCGGCGAGCCCGTCACAGGGACCGGCGTCCAGTCCGGCACAGAGCCCGTCGCCCAGTCCTTCGCACAACCCGTCGCCGAGTCCTTCGCAGTCCAGCGCGATGCCGCCCGCCGCTTCCTCCGGCGCCCCCGCCTCGACGGGTGCGCCGTCGAGTTCCGGCGGGTACGGCATGGCGCCGAGCCCGGGTTCGAGCTCGCCCGCTCCGTCGGGCGGATACGGCATGGCGCCCGGCGGCAACCCGCCCGGCAACGGGCCTGCCCCCGGCGGTTTCCCGCCTGCCGGGCACGATCCCTCCCGGCCCGTCCGGCCGAACGACAGCGTCCAAGCCGCGGGCCTCGCCGGCAACGGCGGACCGCAGCAGCCGCGCTTCGACCAACCATCCGGTCCGATGCCCTTCCAGGGCCAGCAGCCGATGCAGCCCCCGCCTCCAGGTGGTTTCGCGCCTCCTCCACCGCCGTCTCCCGGTGGTGGCGGTGGTCCCATGCCGCATCGAGGACAGCAGGGCCCGCAGGGTCAGCCAGGCCCGATGGGTCCGCGTCCGACCGGACCGCAGCCGCCTCAGCACCCCCGTCAGGGTGGATATCCGCAGGACCGCGGGCCGCGGCAGCGTCCTCAGCAACCGCCGCAGCCTCCGGGCCCGCAGGGCCCGCCGCGACCGCCCCAGGGGTATCAGGGCCGGCCTGGACCGGGTCCCGGGCCGAACGGCGGGGTCCCGCCGCGTCCGCAGACACCTCCGCCCGGCCCGCCTCCTGGCAACCGCGGTCCGGCGGGCTACCCGCCGCCTCCGCCGCGGCCCCAGCATCCGGGCAACGGTCCTTTCCCCGGCAACCGCGGTCCCATGCCGCCGCCTCCGCCCGGTCACCACCCGGGTCAGCCGGGACATCCCGGACAGCCCGGTCGTCCGATGCCGCCCGGCGCCGAGCCGCCGCGCTTCGGTGGTCCGCAACGTCCGCCGCAGGTCCCGGCGCCGCGTCCCGGCCACGACGGGAACGCGGGACCCCAGGACCGCACGCCTCAGGACCGCACGCCTCAGGACCGCACCCAGCAGCCGCAGCGTCCCCCGCAGCAGCAGCCCCCGGTGCGGCCGGTGGAGCACGCGCGGCAGGCACCCCTGGACCACGGCGGGAACCTGCCCAAGGACACCGAGCTCCCGAAGGACGTCGACGCGCCCAAGGACACGGACGTCCCCAAGGATGTCGAGACGCCGAAGGATGTCGAGACGCCGAAGGACACCGACGCCCCCAAGGACACCGAGGCGCCCCACGACACCGAGGCGCCCCAGGACGTCACGCCCGACGACAAGACCACCGACGACCTCGGTTCCACCGTCGACGAGCCGTACCTGACGGATCCGGACTTCCACACGGACGATCCCGCCGCGTACCGCGCGCTCGCCGAGACACAGATCGACAAGCGCGGTTTCGACGAGAACACCGGGGAAGCACGCAGCGAACAGGTCCGCCGCGAAGGTCTCGCCAAACGCGACGCCCACGAAGACCCGCGCGTCAAGGAGATGTCGGATCAGGGCGCGTACGCGGTGCACAGCTACACGCGCACGGACATGGCCGAGCGGATCACGCACGCCCAGCGCCATGGTGGCGCGGAGCTGGACGCGCTCCGGCCGCATATCGAGGCGATCACCTCCGGCCTCAACGAGATGCCCGCCTACGAAGGCCTCGTCTCGCGGCGGGTGAACTTCAACGGCAACGAGAGCGCGATCCGCGGCTTCCTCGAAGCGCACGCCAAGGGCCAGGTCATCGTCGACCCGCAGATGCTGAGCACGTCGCGGGTCACCGCCGAGCATCCGCGCAGCACCTTCCCCGGTGAGGTCGAGATGCGCATCCAGTCGAAGACCGGACGCCACATCGAAGACCTCGCGTCCAAAAAGGACGAACGCGAAGTGCTGATGAAGTCGGCGACGCAGTTGCGCGTCACCGACGTCAAGATGGGCCCGGGGCATCCCGATCACCCGGACTACAAGAAGCGGCTGGACGACGGCTCGCCCAACGACCTGCCGAAGTGGATCGTCGAATGCGAAGAGGTCGTCGCCGGTGAAGACGGCCACCTGAACCCGGACGAGGTCCACCAGAAGGTCGCCGAGCGGCGCGAGTACAACAACGCCGAGCAGGATCGCCTGGCCAGGGAAGAGGCCGACCGCGACGCCCAGCTGCGCCGCGATCACCCGGAGCTGTTCCAGAGCCAGGGCTTCGCGGGGCTCGAAACCAAGCTGGCCGACGGCAAGGGCGGCTGGGTCGACGTCACCGACGCCCCGGTCCGGGAGACCCCCAAGCCACCGAGGGAACACGTTCCCGACGGCGGCTGGTCCGAGCTGGCGAAGCCGCTCGAAGAAGGCGGGACACCGGTCATCCACGCCGGTTCGACCGAGACGCCGCACCAGCAGGTCCGGCTGGTCATGGACGAGGTTCCCGCGATCGGCGAGGCGAACACCCGCAACTACTACGCGCCCGAGTCGTGGAAGGACGGCTATCAGACGAACTCGGCCGAGGCGCTGGTCGCGTTCGAGGACCGGATGAACGGTGGCGACTCGGTCGCCGGACCGTCGACCGGCGGTTCGCCGCTGCAGCACGTCAGCGATCGACTCGGCGGGCAGTGGTCGGATCGGAACGGATTCGCCGACGTCGCCCGTGAGCTGGGTGAACGTCCGGTCGGCGCGCGGACCGCGGTGGCGTTCGAGCATCACGCCGCCGCCGATCCGGACGCGCCGGAGGGCTCGCCGCGGTCCAAGGACCGGATCGAGACCAGGATCGTCGCCGCGGTGAACACGCCGCACGGCGTCGTCTTCGCCGACCCGATGACCGGGCGGCTCGCGACGCTGCCCGACGATCCGACGTCGATCAGGGCGATGCCGATGGGCGGTGGCGACGCTCCGCACGTCCACACGCCGGAAGCACCGGAGCCAGCGCACACAGAAACGCACACCGAGACCCACACCGACCGGACGGACGAAGCCGAAACCCCGGTCCAGGAGCAGGCACCCAAGACCGAAGTCGACATCGCCGAACGGCTCAAGGGCCCGGAAGAAACGCCCACGCGACTCGACGAGAGTTACCTCGGCGACGAAAACTTCCGTGGCACGCCGGAGGATCACAAGAGCCTCCGGGATCGCTACGACAGCGCCGACCTCGCCGAGCAGGCCCGCGAAAAGGCGCTCAAGCGGCTCGAAGCCAGCCCGCTGAAGGACCGCGTCTCGCCCGAAGCGGCGGAGGCGATCTACTCGTACTCGCGCGAACACGCCTACGCGATCAACGAAGCGAACCGCCGGGGTGAGTCGCACCCTGACTTCGAAAACGCCCAGCGCAGCACCCGGGCGATCGTCGGCGCGCTCAACGAGCTGCCGGACTTCCACGGCGAGGCCATCCGCGGCATCGACACCAAGGGCGACATGCAGGCCGCCGCGATCATGGCGGCGCACTACGAACCCGGCCAGACCGTCCCCGAGCCGACGATGACCAGCTCGACCATCAAGACGTCGCCGGACACGAAGTCGAAGTTCGGCCAGGACGTCGAGATCCACATCGTCTCGAAGACGGGCAAGGACGTCTCGTCGCTCGCCGAGAACCCGGGCGAGCACGAGGCCATCAACAAGCCGGCCACGCAGCTTTACGTGCACAGCAAGGAGTTCAAGACTCCGCCACTGGTCGACCGGCCGAAGTGGGTCATCCACGCCGAAGAGGTCACTCCGGGCGACCCGCGCTACCTCGACCCCGAGACCGCCAAGCAGAAGATGGACGAGCGGCGGGCCCGGCACGCCGCGGAGGCGCCGGAACTCGCGCGTCTCGCCCAGGCCCAGTCGATGGCGCGCCTCGGCGGCTTCGACGAGCCGCAGACCCCGCATCTCTCCACGGAAAATCCGGCGGAGCACGGGGTCGCGGACGCCGACAAGGGACACGAGTACGGCGAACAGCCCGCTCAGGACCACTCCGCCACCGAAGACACGGTGGAGTCGTCGGAGTTGCCGGTCCCCGAGCGGGACTACTCGTCGATGGCGGTCGCGACGAACCCGCCGAGCGAACCGGCGATCCACGCCGGTTCGGCGAGCCCCGCTCAGCAGGCCGCGTACATCGCCGACCGGCACCCGCGGCTCGGCGAGGTCAACCCGCACTTCAACGACCCCGACGCGCTGACGAACGGCTACCGGTCCAACTGCACCCGCACGCCGGGTGCGTACATGGACCGGCTGAACGGCATCGATTCGACGGCCGAGCCGCTGCTCGTGCACGAGATGGACAGCCGGGGCACGCTGGAGCACGTCGAGGAACGGTTCGGCGGGCAGTTCTCCGACCGCGCCGACTACGACACCGTCATCCGCGAGATGCGGGGCATGCCCACCGATCACCACGCGGTCGTGGCGGTGAAGTACCTCGACGAGAACGGCGTCGAGCGCGGTCACGTCGCGATGGTGGCCAACACGCGTGACGGAGTCGCGTTCATCGACCCGCAGTCGGGTGCGCTGATGAACCTGCCGCATCCGCCGCTGGGCATGAAACTGATGCACGTCGGTGTCCCAGAGGGCCCGGCCGCGCAGCACACCGACGGGCACACCTCGCAGACCGAGACCTCGTCGACGCGGCCCGTCGACCCGCGGATCGCTTTCGCGCGGCCGGATCAACCGCCGGTGGACCCGCGCATCGCCTTCGCCAGGGAAGACACGCCCGACGTGCAGCCGTCGCGGATCGGGCCGGACGGCCGTCCGATCGTGACGCCGCCGCGCGACGCGGGCTACGGCATGGCACACGACGAGCCGCCTCACGGGGACCGGGCCGAGGCCGAACGGTTCCTGAACGATCCCGAGGTCGCGGCCGCCGTCGACGGACTGGACCCGGACAAGAAGCGGGCCGTCCACGAGGACGAAAACGGGGTCAAGCACGACGTCGGGCCGATGCGGGACTTCATCCGCGAGCACCTGCCCGCGCATCCGGAACTCGTCCGGCTGATGGAGCACCCGGACAACGCGTACCTGCGGGCTTCGCTGCTGAACAACCCGATGACGATCGGCAGCCTGCTGCTGCACCCGGAAGCCATCCCGATCCTCGAAGACGCCCTGCGTGACGTCGAGGAACGCGGCTACCAAATGATCGACGACGTCCACCAGGACGGTCCTGGCGACACCCCGCTGACACAGGAGCAGCGGGAAGTCTCTGACGCGGCGGCGCGGATCGCGGCCGAGTCGGACCCCGACCATCGCGTCCACGCCGGTTTTTCTCCGGAACACATCGGCGACGCGGCGAAGATCGATGAGTTCCTCGCCGCCGAGCGAGCGGCCTGGCCTCAGAATCAGGGTGACCTCAACCGGATCGCCGAACGTATCGCGAGCGAGAACGACGGTCACGCCGGTAGCCGCCCGAGTCCCAAGGACGACGATCGAGCCCGGGCGAAGATCGCCAAGTACGAGGGTGACGCTTCCCTGCTGACGGATCTGGTGGGAGCGAAGATCCAGTTCGGCACCCTGGCCGATGTCTACAACGCGCTCGACGCGGTGATCGCCGACCCGGATCTCGAAATCGTCAGCTTCGACGACCGGTTCGCGGGGCCACAGGACAGTGGGTACCGCGATCTGCAGATGAACGTCCGGTTGCCGAACGGGCATGTCGCCGAACTGCGGCTGCACCTGAGGCATATCGACACCGTCTCGGCCTACGAACACGCGTTGTACGAGGTCCGCCGTGACTTCCCGACGTACAACCTGACACTGGACGAGAACAACAAGAAGAGGTTGTCCCCGGAACAGGCCCTGCTGGACGCCGCCCTGATGGACCGGGTCCGGGAGAAGTTCATGGCCGGCCTGCGCGAGGGCCTGCCGCCTGAGGAGAACACGTGATCCAGACACCGTCCTTCTACACCTACTTCGGGAAGACCTACCGCATCGAGTCGACGCCCGACGGTGGGCTGACGGGTTACCTCCTCAACCTGCGCTCCGGCGAGTTCGACGAAAAGCCGGAGCACGTGCGCGAGGTCATGTGGGCGATGGCGAGTTCGGACATCAGCAAGGTGTCCGAAGAGAAGTTCGTCCAGGAGACCGAGCGCGCCCGCGAGCGGTACCTCAAGGGCAGCGGTCCGATCTTCGCGCTGTACGAGACCATCGACGGCCTCTACCAGCAGGCAAGGCGCGAGAACCGTCGCGTGGAACCGCAGGAATCGGCCTTGATCCAGTCACTGCGCAAGCGCACCTTCAAGATGTGGGAGGACGAGCTGGCCCGCCGCGCCGCCGGGGAGCCGCCGTCGTTCCGGGCGGAGCCGCGTTTCCCCGGATACGAACCACCGGAGGAAGGGGACTCGGAATGAGCCCGCTCAGCCGGCCGAACCGGGCGCGATGATTCACGTGGAACAACTCACTCCGGAACAACAGCGCGGGCTGCTGGTCCAGATCGGCAGGCTCATCCTGGCGGGTATCACCGACCCCGCCCATGCCGCGGTCGCCGATTTCCGGCAGGCCGGGGAGCACACCGAACTCGAGGGCCACAACCTCGCGCCCGCACCCGAGCTGAACGATCTTTTCGGCAGGCTCCGCACCGGTATGTACGCGACCGGCCGGGGGACCTGGCTTCAGTCCCGGTTCACGCTGAAGCCCGATGGCACCTTCGACTTCGACTTCACCCTCGACGACGAGCCGGCGTGGACCGAGGCACCGCCGTCCTCGGCGTACCCGGACGAGCTGGCCGCGTTCCCTCGAGAAGACGAGCACATCCCGGACTGGTGGCGGCTCCGCGCGCAGCTGCCGTTGCGCGTCGAGTTCCGGCACGCCCGGATCGTCGACGCGTACACCGAGGGCGAGCCGCCGGTGGTGGACAGACCGGAGCTCGACGAGTCGGAAGCGCCGCTGATCGCCCAGTACCTCGAGCGTGAACCGGCGATCCTCTCCGGCAGCGGTCTCGGCAAGGACATCTTCGATCCGGAGGCCGACGGCGACGTCCCGGAGAGCTACCACACCGACGGCACCTGGATCTGGCACGCGTCCGTGCCGCACTACCTGCGGAAATACGGGATCTCGCCGGAGCCGGAGCTGGTGGAGCACATCCGGGGCCAGCGGTTCCAGCCGCCGTACGTCGAGCACCTCGTGCGGCGGACCGCGGAAGCGGATCTGCTCGGCAAGCCGCGGCCGAAACCGGGCCGCTCCGACGTCAAGAAGACCGAAGGCGACATCGCCGCGGAGCTGGAGACGTCGCCGAATCCGGCGCTGACCGACGAAGAACTCCTGGTCGTGCTGGTCAGCAGGCTCGGCGAGCACGCCGTCTGGCCGGAGGCCTACCGCATCGGCGACCGCGCGGACGGCGCCTGGTGCCTCAACTTCACCGAGAAGGGCTGGGAGGTCGCGGCCTACTCGGGCGGCGCCGCGGTCTCGCCGAAGTACTTCGACAAGCTCGAAGACGCGTCGCATCAGCTCCTCGGCGCGGTTCTGCTGCATCCGGCGAGGATGACCGCCGGACACGAGACGCCACTGGAGACGGCGAAGGAACTCGCCGACTGGCCGGTGCGGGCGGCGCCGGGTGAGCCTCCCCTCACCTTGCTCCGCAACAAGCGCGTCAGCCGGATGGTCGCCGGTACGGTCGTACTGCGGTTCGGCGAGGAAACCGGCAATCTGGTTCACCACGGAGGGGTACGGTTCGCCACGACGTCCCTGCCGCTGGAACGGGAGCGTGTCGGTGGGACCTACCGGCTGCGACGCCCGCTCCACGTGATCATCGGTGTCACCGTCCCTTGGGCGAACATGCCCGGTGGGGCGGTGGCCTACGTGCTCCCGAGGACCATCGCCGAGCACGTGTCCGACGGCAGCCTGGAGAGGATCGAGTAGGTGGAATCGGCGGAAGCGGTAGCCAAGGTCGAAGAGTGGCTGCGCGCGGTCCACGGTCCGGACGTGTCCGAACCGGGCGGCGCCGGCCTGCGCGTGAACCACGAGAAGGTCCTGCGCATCCCCGAAGGCTGGTCGGTCCCCTACAACACGATCGCCTTCCTCGACGAGGGTCATGCCGAGAAGGAGATCTTCCCGCCGCCGTCGGTGATCGTCCGCGAACCCGACGGCGAGCTGCGCCAGGCGCATCCGCAGCCCGGCGGGCTCAGCGTCCCGGTCGCGTTCCCCGGCCAGGAGGCTTGGCGCGAGGTCGTCGACCCCGAGTACGCCAAGGCCGGGCTCGGTGACCTCGGCGTCCCGCCGGTGGTCGTCGCGGGCTGGGTCAAGGTCAACGCGGACGGCGTGCAGACCGGGGAAGAACGGGAGAACCCCGAGTACAAGGCCGGTCCGGTCCGCCGTGGCTACCCGAAGCCGGAGAACAAGCTCGAAACGCTGCTGTCGTTCGCCAGCGTCGGCTGGCTGACCAGGGAACAGCTGCTCATCGGTCTGCTGCGGTGCGAGGTCTACGTCCCGCTCGACCTGGCGTCGGGCAAGACGGAGCGGTTCTACTTCAACGAGGAACGCGCCGAGCTGAGGGTGTTCAGCTCGACCAGGAACCTCCCGTCCCGCGAACACGGGTACTGGAAGGTCGACATCGCCACCCTCGCCGGGTACGAGAGCCCACCGAACCTCGTGATCAACGGCGGTCCCGCGACGTTCGAGGACGTCAGCGGCGCCGAACTCGCCGAGACCGCCCTGCGGTTCCCGCGCCGGGGCCCGGGGGTCGACGTCAACGAACGCTGCCCCGAAGCGGATCCGGAGCTGGAGACCCTCGCCGCCGAAACGGCCGCGAAGATGGGCCTGCCCGAACCGGTGAAGCCGCCGCTGGCCGCCGCCGAACGGGCACGCCGCCGCGGGTTCGAACTGACCGCCGAGGAATGCCAGAAGACCGTCCTCGGCCAGTCGTGGCTGGCGCGGCTCAAGCAGCCGGAGCCACCCCGCGTCCGCCCGAACGACCTGCGCGTGAACGGGCTGGCGCCGGGCTACGACAACGAGGGGCAGATCCAGCCGCGGCTGGACACCTTCGGCAAGTACTTCGACCGAGACCGCTCCAGCTCGCGCTACGGCTGGCAGCGCGTCACGGGCGCGTACGTGGGCTTCGCGCTCGGTGAGGCACTCGGGGCGGCCGTCGACCGGATGCGGCTCGACGAGATCCACAACACCTACGGCCCGGACGGGGTCACCGATCTGACGGTCGCGTTCGACCAGCCCGGCCGGTTCGGGCCGCTCACCCAGCGGCTGCTGTTCTACACCGAGGCCGTGATCCGCAGCCCGCATCGCGAGCAGCCGGAGAACCGCGACGCCGAGAAGGCGCTCGGGACGGTCGCCCGAAACTCGCTGATGCGCTGGCTGCACACCCAGGGCGCACCGCTGGACAACGCCGACGGCTGGCTCGTGAAGGTGCCGGAACTCCGCGTCCGCCGCACCCCCGACGACGCCGAACTGAACGCCTACCACGCGCTGGCGACCGTTTCGCCGACGGCGATGCCGATGAGCGGGCCGGACGCGCTGGTCGCGGCGCTGCCGGCGGCGATGACCGCGGCGGGACCGGGGAGCGCGATGAGCGGCGGCGTACGCCAAGCGGTGCGCGACCTCGTCGCGGTGACGCATCCCGGTGAGGTCGACGTCGAAGCGGCGACCTACCTGAGCTGGCTGTTCGAACCCGCGCTGACCTCGGAGGCGTTCAGCTACCCGATCTGGAACACCTCACGTGAGATCTTCAGCGACCAGAACCCGCACCAGCGGGGACCGGTCTGGGCGGATCTCAAGGCGATGGTCGCGGAATCGGTGCCGTTCTTCGGCAAGCACGGCCTGCCCGATCTGCGGGTCCCGGAGCTGATCGGCGACGGCAAGGGCACGCTCTCCGTGCTGGGCCGCGCGTTCGCGGCGCTGTCCGGTTTCGAGAACTACCCGGAGCAGGCACTGCTGCGGTCGGTCAACCACTCGGGCCGCAGCGCGATCACCGGTGCCATCGCGGGCGCGCTGCTCGGCGCCCGCACCGGTATCCCCGGTCTGCCGCAGAAGTGGGTCGAGCAACTGGAACTGCGCTACCTGGTGGAGAACATCGCCACGGACGCGTTCTGGCACTTCGACCGCCACTCGGCGCTGCACGAGGTCGACGGCTGGGCCCAGCGATATCCGCGCTGGTGAAAGATTCTGGAATGGGGACGATGAACGAAGAGGAAGCCGTCAGCCGCGTCGAGGAGTGGCTGACGGGCCGAGGCGGGGAGGGGACCGGTGCGCTGCGGGTCCGCCGCGACTACGTCGTGCGCGCGACCGACGGCTGGAACGTCACCTACAACACCGTCGGCTGGCTCGACGGGACCGACCCCGGCGCCGGCCTGTTCCCCAGCCCGGTCGCCTTCGTCCCGGACGACGGCGGCGAGATCCGCCTCGACCTGGAACTGATGGCGGTTTCGGCCACGGGCGGCGACGGTGGTGACGACGCGTTCACCCGGTGGGCGGAGGTCGTCGATCCCGAGTTCGATCCGGCCGCGGTCCCCGGCTTGCCCGTGCCGAAGGCGGCGATCCTGCGCTGGGAGCAGCACACGCTCCACGGCGAGCCCACCGGCGCGGTCCGCGCGAACCCGGATCACCGGCCGGGGCCGCGTTTCTCCGGCCGCCCGGCACCGGAAAGCCCCGTCGAGACGCTTCTCGGCTACCTCCGCGTCGAGTGGATCACCCCGGAGGAGTTCGTCCACTGGATGCTCGACCTCGACGTCCTCGCCCCGGCGAAAGACGGCCACCTGCAGGTCCGCGACTTCGGAGACGCGGGCGTGCGGTTCGTCGTCTACACCTCCGAGGCGCAGGTCCCATCGGAGTACACGGTGTGGCAGCGGATCCAGCCCCGCGTGCTCCTGCGCCGGGCCAAGGACACTCCCGGGGTCGGCCTGCTGGTCAACCCCGGTCGTCCGGAGACCTTCAACGTCTACCCGGAGACGCTGCGTCAGGTCGCGGATCTCGACCTCCCGGCGGGTACCGAGCGCCCCGAGTCCGTCGGGCGTCCCGCTTACTTCGGCGAGGAGTACGGGGAGGCGCTCAAAGCTCTTCAAGAGGAGTACGGCCAGGATCTCGGCTCGGCCACCTCGAACCTGCGGAGCCTCGTCGACCAGGCCCGGGACAACGGCCATCCGCTCAGCACCGGCGAACTCGTCCGCTACACCCGCGGCGCGACGCTGGCGTTCCGGCGCTCCCGGGCGAAGTACGACGGGCGTCCGCTGCCGGAACTGCCCGCAGACCTGTTCGCCAACGGCCTCGTGACGCACTTCTATGACGACGGCGAGCCGCGCCCGAGCGCTTGGACGTTCGGGAAGTTCTACGACCCGACGCTCCCCGTCGGCAGCTTCGCATACCCGCGGCTTCTCGGCGCGTACGTCGGCTTCGCGCTCGGAGACGCGCTCGGCTCGGGCGCGGATCCCGCCGACGGCTTGCCACTCGGCGGGCTGACCCGGCAGTTGCTGTTCCACACCGAATCGGTGATCCGCGGGCTGGACCCGACTCCGGAAAAGCCCGAGATCCCGGCTTCGCTGCCCGCGGGCGGACGGCCGGACGGCTGGGTCGCCAAGGCCACCGCGGCCGCCGGACCGGCCCCCGCGGAGTTCTCGGCCATGCTGGCGACCGCGCTCGCCGCGACGGTGACCGGTGGGGTGCAAGGCCCCGCGGACAGCACCTTCTACGCGATGAAGGTCGTCCGCGAACTGGTCGGCTCCGCCGCCGGTCACGAGGTCGTCCACGGCGCCGAACTGCTGGTGAACGTCTTCCGCGCCCAGCTCGCGGCCCGGGACGGCGAACCGGCGGTCGCGAACTTCCTCGAGGGCTTCGACGAGTACAGCGGTGAGGTCGGCGACCTGGTCAAGACCGTGCTCGACCTCAGGAACGACATCGACGGCGACGACATCGAGCAGTTCGACAGCATCGGGGACGGCAGGACGCCGCTATCGGTGCTCGGCAGAGCCCTGTTCGCCGCCGCCAAGCGGGGGTACGACGCCGAAACCGCGCTCGCACTGGCCGCGCGCGGCGGCACGGTGACCGCGGCGCTGACCGGGGCGATGGTCGGCGCCAGGCTCACCGTTCCCGGTCTGCCGGAGTCGTGGCTCGCCGCGTATGCCGACCTCGGCGTCGTCGACGCCATGGCGGGCGACGCCTATTACTACTTCAACCGCTTCGGCCTGCCCCGCGAGCCCGAAGAGCGGCGGCGCTGGGACGCGAAACGGTATCCACGAGGAGATCAGTAGAGAAATGCGCGAGTGGCTTCAACATCCGGCGACCAGGTCGCGGCTGCGCGGCAGCCTGTTCGCCGGGGCGATCGGCGACGCGCTGGGCGCGAAGACCGAGTTCGACTCGATCGACCGCATCCGGGAGATCGCGGGACCCGCCGGGATCACCGACCTCATCCCCGCGTACGGCGGGATCGGTCGGATCACCGACGACACCCAGATGACGCTGTTCACCCTGGAAGGCCTGATCAGGGCCCATGCCGCCGCGCGCCGGGAGCAAGGGACCTTTGCTACCGCTGCTACCGCTGTCGAGCAGTCGCTCCAGCTGGCCTACCAGCGCTGGCTGCACACCCAGGGCGTCTCATGGGAACGGGCGCGCGGTCCGGAGAACACGAGCACGGAACCGGACGGCTGGCTGATCACGAACCGTGAGCTGTTCAGCCGTCGCGCGCCCGGCCTCACCTGCTTCAGCGAGCTGGAGGCGTACGGCAAGACAGGCGTGCGCGCCGGCATGGACAAGCCGGTGAACAACTCGAAGGGCTGTGGCGGGATTATGCGCGCGGCGCCGGTCGCGCTGTGGTCGGACGACGTCGCCGAGGTGTTCCGGCTCGGCGCCGAGAGCGCGGCGCTGACGCACGGCCACCCGAGCGGTTATCTCTCGTCGGGCGCTTTCGCGGTGATCGTGCGTGAACTGCTGATCGGGAAACCGTTGCTCGACGCCGTCGCGACCGCTCGCGCCGAACTGGAGAAATACCGGGGCCACGAAGAGCAGAGCGTCGCGCTGGACCAGGCGCTCGCGCTGGCCCGCGAAGGGGCGCCGACGCCGGAGAAGCTCGAAACGCTCGGCCAGGGGAACATCGGCGAAACCGCGCTCTCGATGTCGGTCTACGTCGCCCTGACCACCACGGACCCGAACGCCGCGCTGCTCGCGTCGGTGAACCACAGCGGTGACAGCGACTCGACGGGCTCGGTCTGCGGAAACCTCGTCGGCGCGATGTACGGCGAGCAATCCTTGCGGACGGACTGGCTGGAGAAGCTGGAACTGTCCGAGGTCATCGGAGAGCTGGCGGACGACGCGCTCGCGGAGTTCGGCGGGAACGCACCGGGTGACGACCGGTGGTACGCCCGCTATCCGGCCCACTAGATTTACCTGCGGTTTGGGGAATTTGGGGAGGGGACACATCGTGCGTTACCGGGTTCAAGCGGCGGAGCGGCCGGATGGCCTGTACGCCGTCTGGGGGGACACCGTCTTCGCGGCCCAGCGGTCGACCGAAGACGGCACGCTGCTGCTCATCGCGCCGACGGGGGAAGCGGCGCCCGAGGGGTTCGACCGCGAGTGGAACGGCCGTCCGGCCCGCGTCGTGCTGAACGGCGAGGCCGGCGCGACCTTCAGCCTGCGGTCGTACGGCCGGTTCGACGACGAGCACTTCCAGATCGCGCCGAACACCGGCGGCGGCGACCTGACCTTGCGCTGGGCGGGCGAGGACGCGGCCCGCGCCGCTGACCTGGGCCTGACGGACTTCTCGACCACGGCCTCGCCGTCGCGGCTGACGGCGTTGTGGCAGACCAGGCACGACTTCGTCGAGACGCCGGAAGCCCGGCCGGAGATCGGCGCGGGTGACCAGGCCGCGCTGTTGCGTGCCATCGGCCGGACCCTGCTGCGGGTGCTGCCGCCGGGCTGGCAGCGGGTCGGCGCCCAGTTCCGGCAGGTCGGCGACTACTCCGAACTCGAGGTCCGTTCGGTCGGCGACGAGGGCAACGGCCCGGTGTCGGTGTCGATCGCGGCCCCGCCGGAGCTCGGCTCGCTGTTCGCGCGGCTGCGCGCGGCGATGCACCAGCCCGAGACCGGCACCTGGTTCCAGGGCACCTTCACGCTCGACTCGGAATCACATTTCGACTTCGACTTCGACGCCGAGCAGGAACCGACTTGGCGGCTCGCGCCGAATGAGGGCGGGAAGCCGTCGCCGCGCGCGTACGCGACCGAACTCGCGATCTTCCCGCGCGATCCGAAACACGTCCCGGCCTGGCTCTCGGCCAAGGCTGGTCTCCCGCTGGACGTCGTGTTCCGGCACGCGAAGGTCGTCGACGCGCACAACGAGGGCGAACGACCGGTCGTCAACCGCCCGCCGGTGCCGCCGGACCTGATGCGCGGCGTACTGGACTACCTCTTCCGCTCACCGGTGGCGCTGTCCCGGCCGGGTCCGCAGCCCGACATCTTCACCCCGAACGGCCCGCCGGACGTGCCGAACGCCTTCCACACCGACGGCGTCTGGATCTGGCCCGCGGCCGTCCCGCACTACCTGCGCAAGTACGGGGTGCCGCCGGAGCCGGAGCTGATCGAGCACATCCGGGCCGCCGGATTCCGGCCGCCGCTGGTCGGCGAGCTGGTGCGGGCGACCGCCGAGGCGGAGATCGTCGGCAAGCCGCGGCCGCCGCAGACCGCCGCGGACCTGCCGGACGAAAGCGCCCGCACCCGCGTCGAACGGGACGGCGAGCCCGCCCGCGACATCCGGGCCGTCGAGGTGCTGGACGTCCTGTACCACCGGCTGGCCGAGCACGGGGTGGCGCCGACGTCCTACCGGATCGGCGCGAACGCGGTGCCGGAGCCGGGACTCTGGACCCTGCGCCGCACCGAGAGCGGCTGGGAGGTCTCACGTCCGCCGACGGACGAGCCGGTGGCGTTCGCCAAACTCGAAGAGGCGGCGCGGTTCTTCCTCGGCACCCTGCTGCTGTATCCGGCACGGGCCGCGGTGGGCGCGAACGAGGAGGCCGACAACCCGGCCGACTGGCCGATCCTGCCGCTGCGGGGCGAGCCGCCGCTGAACTTCTTCCGCCGCAAGCGGATCGTCGTCCTGCCGTCGGGCACCGCGGTGCAGCGGTTCGGGAACGAGACCGGCAACCTCGTGCACGCCGAATCGGCGCGGTTCATCGAGACGTCGCTGGCCGCGGACCGCGAGCGGGAACGCCGTCTCTACCGTGTCGTGCGGCCGCTGCGGGTGGTCACCGGCATCACCGCGCCGTGGAACGGGACGCCGGGCGGGGCCGTGGCCTACGTGCTGCCGCGGCCGATCGCCCAGCATCTCGAATCCGGCGCGCTGTCCCGCGTCCAGTAGCCCCGGCGCCAAGACCGAACACGCGTGCTTGAAGACCGAATTCGCGTGCTTGGAGCCGGAACGCGCCCAAGCACGCGAGATCCGGCTTCAAGCACGCGAGATCCGGGCCTGAGCACACGTGATCACCCGAAGGCTTTCGCG
Source organism: Amycolatopsis decaplanina DSM 44594 (assembly GCF_000342005.1). Taxonomy (GTDB): domain Bacteria; phylum Actinomycetota; class Actinomycetes; order Mycobacteriales; family Pseudonocardiaceae; genus Amycolatopsis; species Amycolatopsis decaplanina. The sequence goes on along the minus strand of NZ_AOHO01000063.1, from coordinate 52,731 downwards.
ACCAGTTCGTAGGACCGGGCCCGCGCCGCGGCGTCGTACACCGGTGTCGTCAGCATCAGCTCGTCGGCACCGGTGGCCGCGGCGAGGTCCTTGAGCGACCGCACCACCTTTTCCGGCCCGCCGTGCGCCTGCGCGGCGGTGAACCGGGCGATCAGCTCCTTCGACTCTCGCGTGAACTCGTGCGCGGCGGCCTGCTCCCTGGTCGGGAAGGCGAGGTCGCCGCCCTCGCCGTTGAGCAGGTACGACTTGATCACCGCGCACGGTCCGGCGAAATAGGCCGCTTCGGCGTCGGTGTCCGCGCAGATGGTTTCGACAGCGAGGATCACGTACGGCTCTTCGCGCCACTGAGACGGCTTGAAGTTCTCGCGATAGGCCTGCAGCACCTCGGCCGTGTTCTGTGGGCGGATGTGGTGGGCGACCGCGATCGGCAAGCCGAGCTCGGCGGCGAGACGGGCGCCTGCCGCGCTGGAACACAGCAGCCACGGTTCCGGCGTCGGCACCTCGCCGGGCAGCACCCGGATGCCGGTCTCCCCGGCCAGATGACGCAGCAATTCGGCGACGTCGGCGCGGTAATCGTCGTCCGTCGCCGGGTCCGCGCCCCTGCGCAACGCGCGGATGATCTTCTCGTCGAAGGTGCCGGGACCACGCCCGACGCCGAGGTCGATCCGGCCCGGGTGCAACGCCGAAAGCGTCGCGAACTGCTCGGCGATCGCGAGCGGGGCGTGGTTCGGCGCCATCACCCCACCGGAGCCGATCCTGATCGACGACGTCACCGCCGCCAGATGCGCGGCCAGCACCGGCGGCGAAGACGTCGCGATGGCGGGTGAGCCGTGATGCTCCGCGATCCAGACGCGGTGGTAGCCCAGTTCCTCCAGTTTCCCGGTGACGGCGGCTGTCGACGCGAGTACCTCGGTGGCCGGGCTGCCGTCCTCGACGACGGCGAGTTCGAGCGCGGAAAGCAGGATCCCCATGACCCCCAAAGTAGCCAAATTCAGGACGCGGTGATGAGCACCGCGGGGGACCACCAGTAGTCCGCCAGCGGTTCGATCCGGATTCCGGTGAAGCCCGCTTCCTTCAGCTGCGAAGCCCAATCGGTGGCGGGCTGCTCCCAGTTCGTCCGGTGCGCCCCCGGTTTGACCAGGCCGAGCAGGATCGGCAGCAGGAACCCCTGCGCCACCAGCGACGCGTCCTTGCCGTACTCCGAGATCCCGCGTTCGTAGCGCGTGACCAGGGAAAGCAGGTATTCGGCGGAACCTTCGTCGTACTCGGGGACGTCGAACTCGGCCAGCACCAGACAGGAGGTGCGGGGCCGGAGCGCCCGCAGGACCTCGGTGCGCTCCTCGGTCGGGATCGATTGGAGCGCGAAGGTCGACTGCGTCAGCTGCCACTGCCTGTCGTCGTCGCGGGCGAGGAACTCCTGCGCGGTGGCGTCCCAGGTGTGCAGGCCGTGGGTGCCGTCGAGATGCTTGCGCGTTTCCGCGAGCAGCGCGCTCGACGGCTCGACCAGGTCGATCCGGCCCGGCTGGCGGTCCGCCTGTTCGAGGGCGGGAACGACGGCGAGTCCGTCGCCGCAGCCGAGATCGAGCAGGGAACCGACGCTGCCATAGCGCCGGGCGAGCATGGCGCTGAGCTGCCTGTAGAGCTTGACGTTCCCGCCGCCGCGGATGAACGCCGTGAACGCGGCGGGCTGGTCGTAGACATCTCCGCCGCCACCTTCGGTCAGGTACCGGTGCAGTTCGATGCCGAGCGTGGATCCGGCCCGCGCGGCGAGGTCCGCTGCCTTGGCCCGGTCACCGTCGCGGTACGCGGTGAGCGCTTCGGCCAGGACATCCGTTTTCTTCATGTTCTCCTGTTTACCGTCAGAAAGGCACCCAAAGGGTGACTCTGGTGCCATTGCCCGGAGCCGACTCCACCCTCGCCGTCCCGCCGACCTCGTTCAGCCGGGCGGTGATGGACTCGCTGATCCCGAAACCGGCGGGCCGGGAGTCGAGGCTGAACCCGGCGCCGTGATCGCGGGTGATCACCGCGACGCCGCCTTCCTGCTCCTCGACCCGCACGACGACCTTGTCCGTCCCGGCGTGCTTGAGGGTGTTGCGCAGGGACTCGCGGACGGCGTCGCGGATGGCGATCTGCCGGACCTCCGAAAGCGTGTCGTCGTCGAGTTCGGCGATCACGAGTTGGGCGCGCAGCCCGTCCCGCGCCATTTCCGCCGCCAGCGACGCGAGCTTCTCGCCCAACGGCCGCGAACCGGCCTCCGACCGTTCGGAAGTCTCGTTCTCGATCGTGCGGCGCAGTTCCATCGACTGCGCCCGCGCCAGCCGCTGCACCTCGGCGAGCCGCGCGGCCGGGTCGCCCTTGTTCGCCAGCGCGATCGCTTCGAGGGTCTGCAGCACGGAGTCGTGCATCATCCGGTGCTGGCGGGCTCGTTCGGCGATCCGGCCGTTGCGGATGCCGTATGCGAGGGCGAGCCGGGTGCCGAGCCCGATCAGGACGAGGGCACCGCTCGCGGTGAAGAGGACACCGAGGATCGACGGGAAGGCGGCCATGGCGTCGCCGGGCGCGGCGTGACCGGTGCCGAACAGGGACGCGAGCATCCGCACCGGGAAGCTGACGACGGCGAGCGCCGCGGCGGCGGGCATGCCCAGCGCCAGCGCCAGCAGCGCGACCTCACCGAGCAGGTGCTTGCCGGGCACCGCCATCGCCTCGGTGAAGACCGAAGCCGGCACCAGCGCACCGAGTGCCGGCGAGGCGAGCAGCGTGAACACGAGGTCGATCGCCAGCAGCCGGGCGGCGTACTGCGGGCGGAACGGCGCCGAGCGCAGCATCCACCGGATGCCGTACAGCGAGAGCGCGACCGACCCGAGCGCCACCAGCCCCACCGGGCCGATCCCGATCATGCCGTGTGTGGAGACGTAGACGCCGAACGCGCCGGGCACCGCGAAGAGCCGGTAGACCAACGGGACGAGGGCGACGTAACGGGCGGCTCTGAGCAGGAGGTTGTCGCGATGGGCCGTGTCGATGGGACCGGACATGTGCTGGATCCGCCGGAACGCGCGCATCGGTGTCGGGTCGCCGACCTCGTCCGACAGTTCGCTCGTCGCCGTGGCCAGCGCGGGCGCGCCACGACGCAGCAACGTCACCAGAAAACTGGGCGGCCGCTTCGCCATGGACTTTCCCCCTGCCCGGAGCACCGGCAGGAGTATCTCCGGTTACGCCACGTGGATCCAGAGACCAAGGGGGTTTATCTCAGCTGATGACGCGAAAATCCGTGCCGAACCGGACGTCTTCGCCGTGATCAGCCGCCGATGCCGTTCTCCGCGGCCCACTTCTTCAGTTCGGCCACCGCCTCGTCGTGCTCCAGCGGACCACGGTCGAGCCGCAGTTCCTTCAAGTGCTTCCACGCCTTGCCGACGTCCGGCCCCGGCTTGAGCCCGAGGATCCGCATGATCTCCTCGCCGTTGAGGTCCGGCCGGACCCGGTCGAGGTCCTCCTGCGCCTGGATCGCCGCGATCCGCCGCTCGAGGTCGTCGTACGTCGCCTGCAGCGCCGCCGCCTTCTTCCGGTTGCGCGTGGTGCAGTCGGCGCGCACCAGCTTGTGCAGCCGGGGCAGCAGGTCACCGGCGTCGGTGACGTAGCGCCGCACCGCCGAATCCGTCCACTCGCCCTTGCCGTATCCGTGGAACCGCAGGTGCAGGAACACGAGCTGGCTGACGTCCTGGACGATCTCCTTCGAGAACTTCAGCGCCCGCAAACGTTTGCGGGCCATCTTCGCGCCGACGACTTCGTGGTGGTGGAAGCTCACGCCGCCACCTGGCTGGAACTCGCGCGTCGCGGGCTTGCCGACGTCGTGCAAGAGCGCCGCGAGCCGCAGGATCAGATCCGGCTCGGAGGTCGGTTCGTGCGACTTCTCCAGGTCGATCGCCTGCGCGAGCACGGTCAGCGAGTGCTCGTAGACGTCCTTGTGCTGGTGGTGCTCGTCGATCGCCAGCCGCATCCCCGGCACCTCGGGCAGCACGCGGTCGGCGAGGCGGGTGTCGACCAGCAGCTCGATACCGGGCCGGGGGTCGTCCGCCAGCAGCAGCTTCGACAGCTCGGCCTGCACGCGCTCGGCGGTGATCCGGTCGATCTCCTCGGCCATCGACGTCATCGCGTCGACCACCCGCGGCGCCGCGGTGAACCCGAGCTGCGCGGAGAACCGCGCGGCCCGCAGCATGCGCAGCGGGTCGTCGGCGAAGGACTCCTGCGGGGTCGCGGGCGTGTCGAGCACCCTGTCCTGCAGTGCCTGAAGCCCGTCGTACGGGTCGACGAAGGTCTGGTTCGCCAAGTCGATCGCCATCGCGTTGACCGTGAAGTCGCGGCGGAGCAGGTCGCCCTCGATGCTGTCGCCGAAGGTGACCTCGGGGTTGCGGCCGACACGGTCGTAGCTGTCGGCGCGGAACGTGGTGATCTCCAGCGTCATGCCTTGTTTGGTCACGCCGACGGTGCCGAACGCGATGCCGACGTCCCACACCGCGTCGCCCCAGGCGCTGACGATCTTGAGTACCTGGTCCGGCCGGGCGTCGGTGGTGAAGTCGAGATCGCTCGACAGCCTGCGGAGCATCATGTCGCGGACGCTTCCGCCCACCAGGTACAGGCTGTACCCCGCCTTCGCGAAGAGCTTCGCGAGCTCGTCCGCCAACGGGGAGATGCGCATCAGCTCCGTCACAGCGTTCTGCATCGCAGTGCTCTTCCCCGCAATCGCCTGCCCGGCGACCACCTTGTTCACGACAATCCCACCACGATTTGGATGTACTTACTACGACCCGGCCCAACACGGGCACGGTGAGCCAGCGTACCCGTACCGCCGTTTGCTCTAGCATCGCAGCATGTCTGGATCAGCCGGCCGCTCCGGCGCTTCGAAGCCGGGCCGCCGGCGGAGGCGGAGGCGGGGAAGGCGGCTGACCACGGTCGACGAAACCTCGGCCGGTGGACTCGTCGTCGACGCCGAACGGGCGAACGCCGCGCTGATCGGGCGGCTCGACCGGCACGGCAGACTGCTGTGGTCGCTGCCGAAGGGCCACATCGAGGACGGTGAAACTCATGAGCAGACCGCGGTGCGCGAGGTGCGCGAGGAGACCGGCATCTCCGCGCGGGTCCTGCAACCCCTCGGCACCATCGACTACTGGTTCGTGGCCGAGCGACGGCGGGTGCACAAGACGGTGCACCATTTCATCCTGGAATCCACCGGCGGCGAACTTTCGGACGAGGATGTCGAGGTGACCGAGGTCGCCTGGGTACCGCTCGCCGAACTGGAGACCAGACTCGCCTATTCCGACGAGCGCAAGCTGGTCCGGAAGGCCAAAGAACTCTTCGCGCAGCAACAGCACACCGCCGAGGGAGCACCTGAGTGAAGCGGCTTGCCGCCACTGTCCTGTCGATCCTGTTCCTGGCCCTGCCCGCGTTGCCCGTCGCGGTCGCGCAGGCGCAGGAACAGCCCCGGCTGCGCGTGGACCTCGACCAGCTGAACCCCCGCGTGATCACCTCGACCTCGGCTTCGCTCACCGTCACCGGCCGCGTCACCAACATCGGCGACCGGCGGATCAGCAAATTGGGCGTCCGGCTGCAACTGGGCACGCGGCTGCAGAGCGAGCAGCAGATCGGTGACGTCCTCGCCGGCGACAAGTTCAAGGATCTCGCGGCGACCGAGTTCGTCGATCTCGAACCGGACGAGCTGGCGCCGGGGCAGAGCGCCGCGCTGAACCTGTCCGTCCCGCTCGGCCAGTCCTCGAAGCTGCAGTTCCCGAAGCCCGGCGTGTACCCGCTGCTGGTCAACGTCAACGGCACCCCGGATTTCGGCGGCCCGGAACGGCTGGCGGCGGTCACCCTGCTGATGCCGGTGCTCGGTGTCCCCGGCAAGACGCCCGCGCCGCGTCCGCCGTCGGCGCCGTCGGCGAGCCTGCTGTGGCCGATCACGAACAGCACCGTGCACCTCGTGTCGGCCCCGCTCGGCGGCCCGCTGACCCTGGCGGACGAGCGGCTGGCCGATGAACTGGCGGCGGGTGGGCGGCTCGACTCGCTGGTCGAGGCGGCGCGCGCGGCCGAGGCCGACACGAAGGTCTCGTCGTCGTTGTGCCTGGCCATCGACCCCGACCTGGTCGCGACCGTGGACGGGATGACCCGCGGCTATCAGGTCGCCTCGGGCGCCGGGCCCGTCCCGGGCAAGGGCGTCGAGACCGCGAAGAACTGGCTCGGCAGGTTGAAGGCGCTGGTCGCGGGCCGGTGCGTGGTCACCCTCCCGTTCGCCGACGCCGACCTCACCGCGCTGACGAAGGTCCGTGCCGGCGACGCCACCGACACCGCGCTCCTGGCCAGTGCGCTCGGCGGCGCGGGGACGATCAAGAACCTGCTCGGCATCCAGCCGCAGGACGGCGTGCTCTGGCCCGGCGGCGCCCTCGACTCGCAGACCGTCGAAGCGATCGGCAAGGCGGGCGTCAAGACTGTGCTGACCGATTCGGGCAAGCTTCAGTCCGGCTCGCCGCTTTCGGGCGGGGTCTCGATCGAAGGAACGGACCTGCGCGCACAGCCGATCGACGCGCTGATCTCGTCCGCGCTCAACGGCTCGGGGTCCACCCAGAACGGGCTCGGCGCCATCGCCTTCCGGGCCGGGCTCGGCGGGCAGCCCGAGGGGCCGGAGCGCTCGCGGCTCCTGATCGCGCCGCCGCGGCACTGGGCCGCGACCGGCACGGAACTCACCACGTTCCTGGAGCGGATGGGCGACTTCTACGCCGCCGGTCTGATCAAGTCGGCGCCGTTGCCCGATCTGCTCGGCGAGAGCCCGTCCGGGACGGCGTCGGTCAACTACGACCCGCAGGACCTGACGGCCGCGACCAGCGGCGATGTCACCGCGAAGATGTCCCAGATCGACGACGAGACGCTGGGCCTGTCATCGGCGATGACGATGGATGCCACCAAACGGGTGAATCCGGCCGATGTGATCACCCCGGTCCGGCTCGCCCTCATCAGGGCCGCGTCGACCTCGTGGCGTGGCGCGGACGCCGCGATCGTCACCGGCAACGCCCGCGGTGACCTCGAGGCGATCCGCAGCCAGGTCACCGTGGAGCGGCCGAAGCAGACGATCGCGCTCGCGTCCGGCGCGGCGCCGCTGCCGGTGTTCATCACCAACAACCTGCCGGTCGGCGTCGCCGTCCAGGTCGCCCTGAAGAACAACGTGGGCCTGCGGCCGACCGACGACACCCAGTTGCAGGCGCAGATGGTCCCGGCCAACAGCGCCCGCAACCGGCTGCTCCCGGTCGAGGCGCTGCGGGCGGGCCGGTTCAGCGTCGACGTGTCACTGACCACGCCCGACGGGACCCCGCTCGGTTCCGCCGCGCGGTTCGAGCTGACCTCCACGGAATACGGCGCGATCACCATCATCATCACCATCACGGCGGCGGGTGCGCTGCTGCTCCTGTCGTCCCGCCGGATCTACCGGAGGATCAAGGACTCGCGCGCCGATCGAGCGAACGAAACCGCCCCACGTGTGACCGAGGACGCACAGGTTTAAGTGTTTCCGGCCGTTCCCGATTACCCTGGGTCGAACGATGCCGCCGGGCATCACGTAGTCGAGCACCGAGGATTGGGCGCACGTTGGAAAGAGAGCCGGGTGTACCGCCCGAGCGTGCAGGCCGTCCCCGGCGCGAAGGCCCTCCACCGCCCCGTCGCACCGATGGCCCGGCACGCCGTCCGGAACGTTCAGGACGCCCCGAGCGCGCCGAACGTCCGGAACGTCGTCAGCCGCCTCCGCAGCCGGTCCCGCCCGAACGCGGTGAGCGCCCGCGGCGGGCCGCACCGCCGCCTCCTCAGCAGCCGGTGGACGGTCGCCGCCAGCGGGTCGCGGGCCGTCCCGACGACGAGACACGGCGGCTGAGGCCGCCCCAGAACCCACCGCCGAACCAGGCACCGCCGCGGAAGGTGCCCCCCGGGCAGGGAACGCCGCCTCCGCCGACCCGGCGTCAGCCGGTCCCGCCGCCGCAGGGCCAGCCGCTGCCGCAGCCGTCCCAGAATCCGGCGCAACGCCGTCCGCCGGCACCGCAGGCGCTCAACCAGACACCGCCCCCGCCGCATCGCGGGCGCCGCCAGCCGCCACCGGTCCGCCCGTGGCAGGTCGAGCGGCGCGACGAAGCCGACGCGACGCGGTTCATCCCGCGCACCCCCGGCGTCCCGATGGGCTCGCGCTGGCCGGTCGCCGACCCCGACGTCCTCCGTCCGTACGACCAGCTCGCCACGCAGGTCATGCCGGCGATCAAGGACGCGCCGCTGGTCACACCGCGGCCGGGGGACACAGGCGAACAGGACGTCGCCGCCCCGGCGAAGGCGCCGTCGCTCGCGAAGTCCAGCGGCCGGATGGCGATCGCCTCGCTGATCAGCCGCATCACCGGCTTCGCGTGGAAGCTGCTGCTGGTCGCGGCCATCGGCGCCCAGGTGGAGAACGACTCGTTCAACGTCGCCAACACCATGCCGAACATCATCTTCGAGCTGCTGATGGGCGGTGTGCTGTCCAGTCTCGTGGTCCCGCTGCTCGTGCGGTCACAGGACGACAAGGACGGCGGCGAGGCCTACACCCAGCGGCTGGTCACGGTGGCGGGCACGCTGCTCGTCGTCGGGACGACGATCGCGGTCTTCGCGGCGCCGCTGATCACCAAGCTCTATGTCGACGACAAGGGGCAGGCGAATCCCGAGCTGGTCACCGCGTTCGCGTACCTGCTGCTGCCACAGATCTTCTTCTACGGTGTGTTCGCGCTGCTCTCGGCGGTGCTGAACGCGAAGAACATCTTCGGCCCGACTGCGTGGGCGCCGGTGATCAACAACCTCGTCGTCATCTTCACGATCCTCGTGGTGTGGATCATGCCCGGGAACATCTCCACCGATCCGGTGTCGATCACCGACCCGAAGGTGCTGACCCTGGGCATCGGCGTGACCTCGGGCATCGTGGCGCAGTCGGTGCTGCTGATCCCGCCGCTGCTGCGGTCCGGGTTCAAGTTCAAATGGCGCTGGGGCATCGACAAGCGCATGAAGGAGTTCGGCGGGCTGGCGCTGTGGACCGTCGGCTACGTCGCGGTCAGCCAGGTCGGCTACACGATCACGACCCGCGTGCTGACCAGCGGTTCGCAGGGTGGTGTGACCGCGTACAGCAACGCGTGGCTGCTCTTCCAGCTTCCGTACGGCGTCATCGGGGTGTCACTGCTGACCGCGATCATGCCGAGGATGAGCCGGGCGGCCGCGGACGGCGACCACAAGAAGCTGATCGGCGACCTGTCCTACGCCTCCCGGATCTCGACGGTGATGCTCGTGCCGATCTCCGCGGTGATGACCGTGGTGGGCGGTTCGGTCGGTATCGCCCTGTTCACCCTGGGCAAGGGCCGGGTCGAGGACGCGTCGCGTATGGGCGAGGCGCTGGCCATCTCCGCGTTCGCGCTGCTGCCGTACGCCCTGGTCATGCTGCAGATGCGGGTGTTCTACGCGATGAAGGACGCGCGGACACCGGTGCTGATCATGATCGTGATGACCGTGGTCAAGGTACCGCTGCTGTACCTGTGCCCCGCGCTGCTGTCGCCGGACAACATCGTGCTCGGCGTGATGATGGTCAACGGCCTCACGTTCGTCGTCGGCGCGATCCTCGGTCAGGTCTGGCTGTGGGTGACCCTCGGAAACCTCCGGAGCAAGCGGGTTCTCGGAGTGATCCTCTTCACGGTCGTCGCGAGTGTGCTCGGGGTCGGCGCGGCGTGGCTCGCCGGGCAGATCGTCCCTGACTCGTTCGGGCCTACTTTCCATGCCTGGGTGAAACTTCTCCTGCAGACGGTGGTCGGGATCGTGGTGTCGTTCGGCGTGCTCATCGCCCTGAAGGTCGAAGAATTGAAGCCCGCCACGGCGAGGATCACCCGGTTGATCAAGCGCGGATAACGATTCACGTACGGATGGCGCGCGTTCACGGGTCGTATTCTGGGTACCCTCCAGGTGGGAGCTACGCGGGAGAGTGCGGTGGATACGAGACGGAGCGAACAGGCAGGGGAGGCGAGCCAGGTGGGCGTTCGTGCCCAAGGCGGGTCGCTGGCCCCGGGACGGGTCGTCGGTGACGGCCGGTATCGCCTGCTCGCACAGTTCGGGGTGGACGAGCGGGCCGCCGCGCATCTTTGGCGTGCCCGCGACGGGCAGCTGAAGCGGGACGTGGCGCTGACGCTGCTGGTCGGCGACCCGGCGGACGCGGAAGCCGCGCGGCTCGCGCGCCGGACGCTGGAGCGGGCCGCGCACGCCTCGAAGTTCGGCCACGGCGGGGTAGCGCGCGTCCTCGACGTACTGAGTCTCGGCAGTGGTGTCACCTCGAGCGAAGGCCTGCTCGGTGTCGTCGTCGCGGAATGGACCAAGGGCAGCGACCTGGTCGACCTGGTGGCGCAACGTCCGGTGGCGCCCGCCGCGGCAGCCCGGATGGTGCAGGCGCTGGCGGAGGCCGTCGACCATGCCCACCAGAACGGTCTCGTTCTCGGCCTCGACCATCCGCAGCGTCTGCGGCTCACTCCGGACGGTGCGCTGAAGCTCGCCTTCCCGGGCCCGTTGCCCGAAGCGACCCTTCGCGACGACGTCAAAGCACTCGGCGCTGTGCTGTATCTGCTGCTGACCGGCCGCTGGGCCCTTCCCGGCGGTCCGGCCGCGATCCCGGCGGCGCCGCACGCGCCGACCGGCCGCGTCATCCCGCCCCGTTCGCTGGTCCCGACGGTCCCGGTCGAACTGTCCTCGCTCGCCGTCCGCACCATCGAGGACGGCGGCCACGGCGGCATCCGCACCAGCGCGGCCATCCTGCGCGTGCTGGACCAGGTCGCCGAAGCCGAGGAACGCACGCAGCTGATCAAGGCCGTCGGTGAAGAAGAGGCCGTGGCCGAATCGGACGGTACGGTCTGGACGACGAAGAAACCGGTCAAGGACGTCGCGCGGCGCAGGAAGCTGGCGCTCGGCGTGACCGTGCTGGTCGTCGCGACCGTGGTCATCCTCGCCTGGGGCGGGATGATGCTGATCAACCTGTTCCAGGGTGAGTCGAAGTCCAGCGGCCCGAAGTTGAACGTCGCCGCGTCGTCCTCGCAGATCGCTACTCCGCCGGGCGAGCAGCCACCGCCCGTTCAGAAGCCGCCTTCTCCCGCTGTGGGTGCCGCAGTGAAGCCGTCGGCCGTCGCCGTCTACAACCCGGGCGGTAAGGGTGACAGCCCCGGCAAGGCCAGGAACACGACCGACGGCGACGCGGACACCTCATGGAGGACCGACCAGTACGACAAGCAGTTCCCCGTGCTCAAGGACGGCGTCGGGCTGGTCGTGACCTTCAAGGACCCGGTCAACCTCAGCCAGCTCAAGATCGACGCGGCCAGTCCGGGCTCGAAGGTCGAGATCCGCTCCGCCGACAAGAAGAACCCGAAGCTCGACGAGACGAAGGTCGTCGGGAGCGGGGATCTCGCGGCGGGCGAGTCGACCATCGCCTTGCAGCAGCCTCAGCAGAGTCAGTACTTCATCATCTGGATCACTCAGCTGGGTGAAGATGACGAAGGAAAGTTCGTCACCGAACTCAAAGAGCTGACCTTCCTGCCTGCGGGGTGACGCCGGACACCGGGTCAGTAGGCTCTCCCGGGTGACAGCTGCAGCTCCAACGGACGCGGATCTCATAGCGGCGCATGCCGCCGGTGACCCGCACGCGTTCAGTGAACTGGTCCAGCGACATCGAGACCGCATGTGGGCGGTAGCCCTGCGCACCTTGCGGGATCCGGAAGAAGCCGCGGACGCCCTGCAGGACGCCTTCATCTCCGCGTTCCGAGCAGCGGGCAATTTCAGAGCCGAATCGCAGGTGACGACGTGGTTGCACCGCATCGTCGTCAACGCCTGCCTCGACCGTATCCGGCGAGGCAAGGCCAGACCGACCGTTCCGCTGCCCGAGACCGGGCAGTTCAACGAGCCCGCCTCGCCGCGCGACTCGATGTCCGAGCGCGAGACGAGTCTGCTGGTCAAGGAAGCCCTCGACCAGCTCCCCGAAGAGCAACGTGCCCCGATCGTGTTGGTCGACGTCGAGGGATACTCCGTCGCCGAGACGGCGAAGATGCTCGGCATCGCCGAGGGCACGGTCAAGAGCCGGTGTGCCCGAGGTCGCGGAAAGCTCGCGAAGGTTCTCGGACATCTACGGAACCCCGATGCGATTGCGAACGTCCCAACTCACGAAAGCAAACGAGAGCGCGCTACCCCGCAACGGGGTGCCAGGCGTCCTCAGGGCACGCCGGGTGACGGGGAGGGACGATGACAGACGAGAGCAGGGGGATCGGTGGGACCGTCGGTCCGCCGTGGTCTGTCGATGTGCTCGCCGACCTGCACGCAGGTGTGCTGGACGAGCGAGAGGCGGCCGAACTGTGGCCGCTGGTGAACGCCGACCCCGAAGCACTGGCGATCATCGAAGCACTCGAGGCGACCACGGCCGACCTCGCGGAACTCGCGAACGAGCCGGTCGCTCCGATGCCGGCGGAATACGCGGCACGGATCGACGCCGCGCTGGCCGCCGAAATGCGGACACGTCAGGCGTCGCCTGCCTTTCAGGGCGCACCTGAGCAGCCGCAGGAGCAGGTCGCCCCGGTGGTGGACCTCGCGGCCGCACGACGGCGGCGGAACAAGCGGATCGGCTGGGGCGCCGGGATAGCGACCGTGGCAGCGGCGGCCATCGCCGCCGTGGCGATCGTCGTGCCCACTTCGCGGCAACCGGACTCGGGCGGTATCGCCCAGCCCGCACCTTCGGCTTCCGGTCCTTCGATCGGCGGAGACGGCGGTGGGGCCGACGCCCTCGTCGGCAAGGCGATCGGAGTCCGCGACTTCGGCTCACTGAAGACCGAAGAACGGCTCGACGCCTGTGTCGCCGCGGCCGGAATGGACGCCGACGTGCGGCCGGAGGGCATTCGGCCGGTGAACGTCGCGGGCAAGGACGGCGTGATGGTGATCTACACCACAGGCAAACTGGCCCAGTTCCGTATCGTCGCCTTCGGCGCCGACTGCGGCCCGGGCAACCCGGCGGTCCTCTTCGACAAGATCATCGGACAGAAGTAGCCGCTCCGGAACCTCATCGGTCCCTCGCTCCCCACCAGCCCCATTTCGGGGGGAGCGAGGGACCTTTGCTACCGCGCTAGCTTTTCTAGCGGCGCTAGAGGTCGGATCTCCGCTGTGACGCAAGGCGGGAGAAAGTAGCGCCGGTCACCACGGGAACACCGGCCCCTACGATCGTGTTGAGCCTGGTGAACAGGTCACTACGAGCGGAGGTCACGGGTGGCTGCCGAGGAGATCAGGAACCTGATCATTGTGGGATCGGGTCCTGCGGGATACACCGCCGCTGTCTACGCGGCACGAGCGCAGCTCGAACCGCTGGTGTTCGAGGGCACTCAGTTCGGCGGTGCGCTGATGACGACGACGGAGGTCGAGAACTTCCCCGGCTTCCGCGAAGGCATCCAGGGCCCCGACCTCATGGAAGAGATGCGCGAGCAGGCCAAGCGTTTCGGCGCCGACCTTCGCCAGGAGGACGTCGAGTCCGTCGAGCTGACCGGTGACGTCAAGTACGTCGTCGCGAACGGCAAGCGCTACGCGGCCCGTGCGGTCGTGCTCTCGATGGGCGCCGCGGCCCGCTACCTGAACGTGCCCGGCGAGCAGGAACTGCTCGGCCGCGGTGTTTCGGCCTGTGCCACCTGCGACGGCTTCTTCTTCCGCGACCACGACATCGTGGTCGCGGGCGGCGGCGACTCCGCGATGGAGGAGGCGACCTTCCTGACGAAGTTCGCCAAGTCGGTCACGATCGTCCACCGCCGCGAGGAGTTCCGCGCCTCCAAGATCATGCTGGAGCGCGCCCGCGAGAACGAGAAGATCAAGTGGGCGCTCAACAAGCAGATCACCGGAGTCGAGGGTGAGGGCAAGGTCGAGGGCCTGAAGCTCAAGGACACGGTGACCGGCGAGGAGTCCAAGCTGGACGTGACCGGGTTCTTCGTCGCGATCGGTCACGACCCGCGCAGCGAACTGGTGCGCGGCCAGGTGGACCTCGACGAGGACGGCTACGTGCTCACCAAGGGCCGGACCTCGTACACGAACCTCCCCGGTGTTTTCGCCGCGGGTGACCTCGTCGACCGCACGTACCGGCAGGCGATCACCGCCGCGGGCTCGGGCTGCGCCGCGGCGATCGACGCGGAACGATGGCTGGCGGAGCACGCCGGTGTCGAGACCGCCCAGGAGACTCCTGAGCTGGTCGGCGGCGGCTACGGCGCCACCACCAACTGACTTTCCCAGCCCCGTTCACCACCCAGAAGGAGACACCATGGCCAACACCGTGACGGTGACCGACAAGACGTTCGTCGACGACGTGCTGACGAGCGAGAAGCCCGTGCTGGTCGACTTCTGGGCGACCTGGTGCGGTCCGTGCAAGATGGTCGCCCCGGTGCTCGAGGAGATCGCGGCGGAGAACGGCGAGAAGCTGACCATCGCGAAGCTCGACATCGACGCCAACCCGAACACTGCGCGTGACTACCAGGTGATGTCGATCCCGACGCTGATCCTGTTCCAGGGCGGCAAGCCGGTGAAGCAGATCGTCGGCGCCAAGCCGAAGGCCGCGCTGCTGTCGGACCTCGCCGACGTCCTCTGATCTCGCGTTTCACCTGCCGAAACCCGGGGCCTGCCCAGGCTCCGGGTTTCGTCGTCCCGCGGAACGGGTAGTTCTCACCGTTACGGGGACGCCTGGACGAGTTCCACGATCGGTGACTCGGCGCACCGACCGGGCCTCCGCGCTCACCGAGAGTTCACAGGGCACAATAGAGCACCGGGGTTCGCCCCGCAGGGTTTTCATAGTCGTGCATCGAGCTCGATCGGTGCCCCAAAGGGAAGAGCGAGGAGTGCATGCGGGTACTCCGCCGCGGTGACGCCGGACCGGACGTCGCCGAGATCAGGTCCACGCTGGCGGCGATGGAGCTGCTCCCGCCGGTGACCGAATCCGGGGAGTACGAGGTCTTCGACACGGCGATGGAGCATGCCGTGCGAGCGTTCCAGCAGCGCCGTGGGCTCATCACCGACGGTCTGGTGGGTCCGGCGACCTACCAGGCGCTTCGTGGCGCCGGCTTCCACCTCGGCAGCCGCCCGCTGACCTACATGTTCTCCGCCCCCATGCAGGGGGACGACGTCTTCGCGCTCCAGGAGCGGCTGACCGAGCTCGGTTTCGACGCCGGCCGCCCGGACGGGCACTTCGGCCCCCAGACCGAACGCGCGCTCAAGACCTTCCAGCGCGACATGCGCCTGGTCGCCGACGGCATGTGCGGTCCGGCCACCATCCGCGAGCTGCACCGGCTCTCGTCGCCGCGCGCCCGCGGCGGCCGCCCCGTTTTCTTGCGCGAGCAGGAGCAGGTACGGCAGGCGGGCCCCCGGCTGCGCGGCAAGCGCATCGTGATCGACCCGGGCCACGGCGGCGAGGACCTCGGGGTCGTCGCGGGTGGTCTGCGTGAGGCGGATATCGCTTGGGACCTGGCGCGGCGGCTCGAAGGCCGGATGCAGGCCACGGGCATGGAGGCCCTGATCTCGCGCGGCCCGAACCAGAGCCCGAGCGAGGGCGACCGGGCGAAGTTCGCGAACGAGGCGGGCGCCGACCTGTTCCTTTCGCTGCACAACGACAAGAACCCCTCGCCCAAGGCGCAGGGGGTCGCGAGCTTCCACTTCGGCACCGGCAACGGCACCACGTCGACCGTCGGTGAGCTGCTGGCAGGCTTCATCCAGCGCGAACTGGCCGCCCGCACCGGCATGCTCGACTGCCGCACGCACTACAAGACCTGGGAGATCTTCACCCGCACCCGCTGCCCGGCCGTGCGGATCGAGATCGGCTACCTGACCAACCCGGAAGACAGCCGCAAACTGGCGGACCCGGCTTTCCGCGACGTCGTCGCCGAAGGCATCCTGGTCGCCGTCAAGCGCCTGTACCTCCTCGGCGAAGGGGACCAGCCGACAGGCACGTTCACCTTCGCGGACGTCCTGGCCCACGAACTCGCCAAAGCGGAGTAGCCAGTCCTCCACACCCGCACGCGGGCGCACAGCCCCCTGCCGACGCCCTCGGCACAACCGGTTGTGTGCCCCCTCGCCCGACCACGCCACCCCTAGACCCACCGGCGCGCAGCCCCCGCCCTTCCCGGGGGGCGTCCCCAGATCCAGCCTACCCATCCACAGATTTTCCACCGCTCCTATCAGCGATCTGTGGATAACTCGGCGGGTTACCCACAGCTGTCCCCAAGGCGGCGGATGGCTGCTGTCCGCGTCCGAAAACTCTGCTAAAGCACCTCAGTCGGGTGCGAAGAAAGGCGACCTTCCAGAAGGTCCGACGTTCAGGCGCGGCCCAGGCTCGGCTCGGCCGTCGTGATGGAGACCTGGCCGAGCAGCCGTTCGAGGGCCGCCTCCACGTCTTCCTTCCACGAAATCGCCGACCGCAGTTCCAGTCGCAGCCGCGGCCACCGCGGATGCGGCCGCACTGTCTTGAACCCGACGCTCTGCAGGAACGCCGCGGGCAGCACACAGCTGTGCCCGCCGTCCGGATCGGTCTCGTCGGGCTTGGCGTCCCCGAAGGCTTCGATCGCGCGGACCCCGCGTTTGGTCAGATCCTTCGCGACCGCCTGCACCAGCATCCGGCCGAGCCCGCCACCCTGGAATTCGGGAAGGACCTGGAAGGCGGTGAGCAGAACCGCGTCCGGGCCGGGCGGTGAAGTCGGGAAGGCCAGCGAACGGGGCACGGCGTTCGGCGGCGCGTAGAGCACGAAGCCGACAGGCAGGGTGTCGCTGTAGACGATCCGGCCACAGGAACCCCACTCCAGCAGCACACTGGAGACCCAGGCTTCCTTTTCGACCTCTGTCGCGCCGTATTCCTCGGCCTGCGCCTTCATATGCGGCGCCAGCTCCCAGTACACGCAGCGGCGGCAGCTCTTGGGCAGGTGCTCGAGGTTGTCCAGGGTTACGCCCACGACGCGACGCGACACAGACAAACCTCCCTGAATGACCGACGCAGCCCTGTCCCGAGCAGGGCTCACTGAAGGGTCCTGACCGAGGATAGGCCGATGTGATGAACACCGGAAGGCCAGGGCCCCTCAAGGGAGGGTGGTTACACTCGATGGAACTACCAGTCGGTAGCGACTATGTCCACTTCGAAGCACGGGTGAAGCGCCTGATGACCGAGAATCGCCCTGTCCGGCCGGAGCCCGGCCGCCACAACCTCGACCCTCATCTCGACCGCTACGCCGCGCGTACGGCCGGAATGACTGCTTCCGAGATCAGGGCTTTGTTCGCGGTGGCCAGTCGCCCCGAAGTGGTGTCGCTCGCCGGCGGGATGCCGAACCTCGCCGCGCTGCCGCTGGACACGTTGTCCGGGCAGGTCGGCGAACTCATCGCCGATGACGGTCTGGTCGCGCTCCAGTACGGCTCCGCGCACGGCGTCCCCGCGCTGCGCGAGCAGATCTGCGAAATCATGGCCCTCGAGGGCATCAAGGCCCACCCGGACGACGTCGTCGTGACGGTCGGCTCCCAGATGGGGCTCGACATGGTCACCCGGCTGTTCTGCGATCCGGGCGACGTCATCATCGCCGAGGGCCCGTCGTACGTCGGCGCGCTCGGCTCTTTCGCCGCGTATCAGGCGGACGTGGTCCACGTCGCGATGGACGATCACGGTCTGGTTCCCGAGGGGCTGCGTGCCGCGCTCGCGGAGACGCGGAAAGCGGGCCGCCGGGTCAAGTTCCTCTACACGATCCCCAACTTCCACAACCCCGGCGGCGTCACCCTTGCCGTCGAGCGGCGCGCGGAGATCGTGGAGATCTGCCGCGAGAACGACATCCTCATCGTCGAGGACAACCCGTACGGTCTGCTCGGCTTCAGCGGGCAGACGTACCCGGCGCTCCGCTCGATCGACCCCGACAATGTCGTTTACCTGGGCTCTTTCTCGAAGACGTTCGCCTCCGGCCTGCGGGTCGGCTGGGTGCTCGCACCGCACGCCGTCCGGGAGAAACTCGTGCTCGCGGCCGAGTCCGCGACGCTTTGTCCGCCAACGCTTAACCAGTTGATCGTGTCGCGATACCTCTCGACTCATGACTGGATGGGTCAGATCAAGACCTTCCGCGAGAACTACCGGGAGCGCCGGGACGCGATCCTGTCCGCGCTCGATCAACACATGCCCGCCGGCTGCAGCTGGACCAAACCCGACGGCGGTTTCTATGTCTGGATGACCGTCCCCGAAGGCGTGGACACGAAAGCGATGCTGCCGAGAGCCGTGACGGCCCGCGTCGCGTACGCCTCCGGAACCGGTTTCTACGCTGATGGTTTCGGCAGCAGGCAGCTTCGTCTTTCCTACTGCTACCCGACGCCCGAGCGGATCCGCGAAGGCGTCCGGCGGCTCGCCGCGGTGCTCGAGTCCGAAATGGACCTCGCGCGTACCTTCGGTAACGTGAGCCCACGCTCGATCTCGGGGCCGCAGAACCCCTCTCCGGACACGGTCTGATCGGCCGGACGTCCCCAAGCGCAAAAGGAGTCTTCGGTGGCCGACCGCACCGTCGCCGTACTCGCAGGCGGACTTTCCCACGAACGCGACGTCTCCCTCCGCTCCGGGCGCCGGCTCTCGGTCGCGTTGCGGGCGGAAGGTCTCACCGTCGAGGAGTGGGACACCGACGCAGGTTTGCTCGAACGTCTTCGCACCCAGCGGCCCGACGCGGCCATCGTCGCCCTTCACGGTGGCGAGGGCGAGAACGGCGCGGTGCAGACGGTGCTGGAGATGCTCGATGTGCCTTTCGTCGGCACGAGTTCGCAGGGTTGCCGCCGGGCGTGGGACAAGCCGACGGCCAAGGCGCTCGTCGCCGACGCGGGCTTCACCACGCCGGACTGGGTCGTGCTGCCGCACAACACCTTCCGAGAACTCGGCGCGCAGGCCGTGCTGGACTCGATGGTCGAGACACTCGGCGTGCCCATGATCCTCAAGCCCGACCAGGGTGGTTCGGCCCTGGGCGCCCAGGTCGTCAAGGACGCCGCGGAGATGCCGGGCGCGATGGTCGGCTGCTTCGCTTACGGCGACACCGTTCTCGCCGAGAAGTTCGTTTCCGGCGTTGAGGTGGCCGTGACGGTCATCGAAGGCGATGAAGGCCCCGAGGCCCTGCCCGCGGTCGAGATCGTGCCTGAGAGCGGCGTGTACGACTACACCGCTCGCTACACCGCCGGGCTGACCGACTTCTTCACCCCCGCGCGGATCCCCGACGACGCAGCCAAGGCGGTCAGTGAACTGGCCGTCGCCGTGCACCGGCAACTCGGCCTTCGCGACATCTCGCGCACCGACGCCGTGGTCGCCGAAGACGGAACGGTCTACTTCCTCGCGGTGAACCTGTCGCCGGGCCTGACCGAGACTTCGATCGTCCCGGTGGCGATCGAGGCGGCCGGTGCCACGCTCGGATCGGTCTTCGCCGGACTCGTCGGACGGGCGATCGCCCGCAAAAGCTGAGTCCTTCAGTTCTGGACGACGACTACCTGGTATTCGTCTTCGTAGACGACCCGTCCTGGATTCGCCGATCGGACGGTCTCGCACGGGATTCCGTGCGTCCGCAGGATCGCCAGGTAGCCGTCGACCCGCTCGATGAAGATCCGCGCCGTCACCTTGAACCACGCCGCGGCCCCGGGATTCACCGCGGCGTCGTAGACGCTCGGATCGGTATGGGCCGGGTTGATGAAGTTCGCGTCGTACCAGTCGTTGTTCGCGCGACGGAAGGTTTCCTGCTCGGCGGTGAGGCGTCCGGCCCGGGCGAGCCCATTGACGAGACCGAAGACACCGGTGAAGGTTCCTCGCTCATTGCGGGTCGGGCTCTGGAAGCGGACGAAGCAGAGGCCGGTCATCGCCGGGGCCATCCTCGCACCCACGCCAGCAGCTCTTCATCACGCAGGGAATCAAGCACGACGTCGGCGGGGAAGTCCTGATGCTTCAGCGTGGGCACGCCGATGACAGGTACCCCTGCCGCCCGCGCCGACCGGAGGCCGGTCATCGAGTCCTCGAACGCCAGCGCGTCGGCAGGCTCGACATTCAAGAGCCGGCAAGCGGTCAAGTACATCTCCGGGTCCGGCTTCGGCGCGGCCACCTCATCGGCGGCCAGTTTCACGGGAAACATCTCCGAAAGCCCGCCGCGGATGAGCGCGGCTTCCAAGAGTGCCCGGGGCGAGTTGCTGGCGACGGCGACCGGGACCGCGGCGGCGGTCAGTTCGACCAACTCACGCGCGCCGGGCATCGCCTCCGCTTTCGCGGTGACGACCTCGGTCACCAACCTCAGCAACTCGTCCGCGATCTGAGCACCGCCGCCGGGTTCCCCGAACGCCTCCGCCATCGCGTCGGCGGCGGCCGGTAGCGACTTGCCGATCACCAACGCCTTCTCGTCCGGACCGAAGGGGAGACCTCGCCGCGCGAACAGCTCGGTCTCGGCGACCGACCAACACGGCTCGGTGTCCATGAGCAATCCATCGCAATCGAAGACCACCGCGCGTGGATTCAGACCACCAAAAAGCCCTTTCACACTTGCCCCCAGTTCAAGTACTCAGTGTCACCGAATCATCGGCGCTCAGCTATCGTCACCGTGACAAAACGACCTGGGGTGATCCCTAATCGGTCTCGCGTGTCTGATTTGCCTGATTTCGATCCATGAGCGCCACGATGCGTTCAAGATCGTCCACCGAGCCGAATTCGAGCGTGATCCGCCCCTTGCGGCGACCCAAGTCGACCTTCACACGAGTGTCGAACCGGTCCGAGAGCCGGTTCGCCAGTTCCTGAAGACCGGGCGCCTGGATCGGCTTGCGGGGAGCGGGCTTCGGCTTGGCCGGCTTCTCGCTCTTCTTCAGCGTGACGGCTTCCTCGGTCGCGCGAACCGACATGCCCTCCGCGACGATCCGCGCGGCCAGCTCTTCCTGACTTTCGGCGTCCTCGAGAGAGAGCAGCGCCCGGGCGTGGCCCGCCGAGAGCACCCCGGCCGCGACCCGTCGCTGGACCGCGAGGGGGAGTTTGAGCAAGCGGATCGTGTTCGTGATGACCGGACGGCTACGCCCGATGCGGCCCGCCAGCTCCTCGTGCGTGACCGCGAACTCGTCGAGCAGCTGCTGATACGCGGCCGCCTCTTCGAGCGGGTTGAGCTGAACACGGTGGATGTTCTCGAGGAGCGCGTCGCGCAGCATCGCCTCGTCGGCGGTCTGCCGGACGATCGCCGGGATCGCCTCCAGCTCCGCCAGCTGAGACGCGCGCAGCCGCCGCTCGCCCATGACGAGTTCGTACTCGTCGTTGCCGAGCTCCCGGACCACGATGGGCTGCATGAGCCCGAACTCGCGGATCGAGTGCTCCAGCTCGTTGAGCGCGTCTTCGTCGAAGACCTGCCGCGGCTGCTTCGGGTTCGGCTTGATCTGGCTGACCGGCACCTCGCGGTAGACCGCGCCGGCGACCGTTCCGCCGTGCGAACCGGCCGCGCCGTTGGCCGCGAACCAGCCCTTGTCGTCCGGCCCGGCGGGTTTACTCGGGGGAGCGGACGGGACCGGGGAGCCGTTCTCGGCCGGGGCCGCTGGGCCCGGCGGCGGCCCGGTGGGGATCAGGGCGGCGAGCCCGCGCCCGAGCCCCCCTCTGCGCTCGCTCATGCCGTACCGCTCCTTTCCTTCATCTCCACCCCACGCTGGGCGATCTCCTTCGCGGCGTCCACGTAGCTCATCGCGCCCCGGGAACCCGGGTCGTACGCGAGGACCGTCTGCCCGTACCCGGGCGCCTCGGAGACCTTCACACTGCGCGGGATCACCGTCTTGAGAACAGTGTCTCCGAAGTGGTTTCGGACCTCGTTCGTCACCTGATCGGCCAGCTTCGTCCGGCCGTCGTACATGGTGAGCAGGATCGTGGAGACGCTGAGTTCGCGGTTCAGGTGCGCCTGAACGAGCTCGATGTTGCTCAGCAGCTGACCCAGACCTTCGAGCGCGTAGTACTCGCACTGGATCGGGATCAGCACCTCCTGCGCGGCGACCATCGCGTTGACGGTCAGCAGACCGAGCGACGGCGGGCAGTCGATGAACACGTAGTCGACGCCGAGCTCGTCGAGGATCTCGGACGACAGCGCCTCCTTGAGCCGCATCTCGCGGGCCGCCATGGAGACGAGTTCGATCTCGGCGCCGGCGAGGTCGATGGTCGCGGGCACGCAGTAGAGGTTGGGCGACTGCTCGCTCTGCGCCGCCGCCTCGGCGAGCGACACTTCGCCGATCAGCACCTCGTAGATCGACGGCGTGCCGGACCGGTGGTCGATGTCGAGGGCGGTGCTCGCGTTGCCCTGAGGGTCGAGGTCGATCACGAGCGTCTTGAGCCCGTGGACGGCCAGCGCGGCGGCGAGGTTCACCGTGCTCGTCGTCTTGCCGACGCCGCCCTTCTGGTTGGCGACCGTCAGCACCCGCCGACGGTTCGGCCGGGGGAGCGCACCCTCCTTGGGGTGCAGCACGCTGGCGGCGCGGACGGCTTCTTCGGCGATGGGGGTCCAGCCGAGTTCCTGGCCGGCGCTCACAGGGTCGGACGGCGGGGGAGTCACCGGTCTCGAGCCTCCTCTGTAGTGGACGTGAGAGTCGTTCTGCGTTGTTTCACGTGGAACCGGTCTAGCTGCGCCTGCCGCGCGGCGGCTTTGGACGCAACCGACTTATTACGACGACCGTGCTCGGAACCTCGAGCACCTTGCTGCCGCACTCGAAGACCTCCGGCTCGCCGCCGCCAGCCTTACGGACGGCGACGCGATCGCGTTCGATTTCCTCTCCGGCGCTCGCTCCTTTGAGGGCGACCAGAGCACCTTGGGAACGCACGAGCGGGAGGCACCAGTTCGCGAGCCGGGCCAAGGGAGCGACCGCCCGGGCGGTGACAACATCCGCGCCACCGAGCTCCTCACGTACCTGCCGCTCCTCTGCGCGTCCGCGGACAACGGTGATGGGGAGTTCCAGCTTTTCGACAACCTCGGCCAGCCAGTCGACCCGGCGGGCCATCGGTTCGAGCAGAACGATATCGAGGTCCGGTCGGCTGATCGCGAGCGGTACACCCGGAAGCCCCGCACCCGAGCCGACGTCGACCACGCGGGCGCCGTCGGGGATGCGCTCGCCGATCACGGCGGAGTTGAGGACGTGGCGCTCCCACAGCCGGTCGACCTCACGGGGTCCGATGAGCCCTCGCTCGACGCCGTGCCGCTCCAAGAGTTCGACGTAGCCGGCGGCTTGCTCGACGCGGTCTCCGAATACTTCCGACGCCGCACTCCGTACCGATGCGGCGACCCCGTCCAAGCCCACTCTTGCTCCTCAACCCTCTACGCCGTTTCACGTGAAACGCGCTCCACTGATTGTCCATGACGCCGACCGCAAAGCGGGGAGACAGTCCGAAGTTGTGGACAACTCCACTCGACGCGTGGCGTTTCACGTGAAACGCCACGCGTGTAATTCGCCCCGCTGGAGCCTCGCCCCATAAAAGAAGCGGCCCGCCGGATGACCGGCGGGCCGCTTCGTTCGAGAAAACCGTCAGGCGGGGAAGATGACGACCCGGCGCTTCGGGTCCTCTCCTTCGCTCTCACTCTTGACCCCGTCGACGGCGGCGACCGCGTCGTGCACGACCTTCCGCTCGAACGGGCTCATCGGCTGCAGCCGGACACGCTCACCGGAGGAGACCACCGTCTCGGCGGTCGAGCGGCCGAGCTCGCGGAGCTCCTCGCGCCGGTCCGCGCGCCAGCCCGCGATGTCCAGCATCAGCCGGCTCCGCGAACCGGTCTCCTGCTGCACCGCCAGTCGCGTCAGCTCCTGCAGCGCCTCCAGAACGGTGCCGCGGGGACCGACGAGCTTCTCCAGGTCCTCGCCGCCGTCGATGCTGACGATCGCGCGGCCCGCTTCGACATCGAGGTCGATGTCACCGTCGTAGTCCAAAAGGTCGAGCAGCCGCTCGAGGTAGTCGCCGGCGATGTCGCCCTCCTTCACGAGGACGTCGTCGTCGACACCTCCCTTGCGAGCGGTCTCTTCAGCGGCGCCCTCAACCTCGGCCGCGCTGTTCTCCTCGGCGTCGATCGTGTCGATCGTCTCCGCCATTACTGGTCTCCTCTCCGGACCGGATCGGCGTCAGCGACGCTTCCGGCCCGATTTCTTAGTCGAGTCCGAGATGAGACCGGGCACGTCCGCACCGTTCTCCTTCGAGCCGTTCGTCGACGACTCGGCTGTTGCGTCGTTGGCGTCCTTCTTCTCCGCGGTGGACGAACCGGTCTGGGCGAAGCCGTGGGGCGAGCCCGCCTTCTTGACCTGACCACCGGAGGACGGCTTGTTCTTCTTCTGCTGGACCGGCTTCTGACCGGGGCGCGGCGCGGTCGGCTTCTGCCCCGGCTTCGGGCCGAGGTTGGAGCGCTTCTCCTTCTCGGCGGCCTTACGGGCCTCTTCTTCCTTGTCGATCTTCGTGTAGACGAGACGCTGCTGCATCAGGGTCCAGCCGTTGTTGGCGAGCCAGTAGAAGAGGAGGCCGACCGGGAACAGCGCGCCGAAGATGAGGACACCGAGCGGGAAGATGTACATCGTCAGCTTGTTCATCATCGCGGTCTGCGGGGTCGCCGACTCGGGGTTCTGGCGCTGGACCGAGTGACGCGCGGTGAGGTGCGTCGCGATGCTGGCGACGATCATGAGCGGGATCGCGACCGGGGCGACGCCCCAGTGGAAGCCCGCCGCCACGTTGCCACCGCTGACCATGCCGACACCGGTGTAGATGGCGTCGCCGAGGGTGACACCGAAGATCTTGGCGTGCTGGTACGACTCGACACCGGCCTGGGTGAAGAAGTAGTTCTCGGTCTTCGGGCCGCCGTACGGGTTGATGGTGAACATCCGCAGAACGTGGTTCAGACCGATGAAGACCGGGATCTGAAGCAGCATCGGCAGGCAGCTGCCCAGCGGGTTGACGCCGTGCTCCTTCTGGAGCTTCTGCATCTCCATCGCCTGGCGCTGCCGGTCGTTCGCGTACTTCTTCTGGATCTTCTTCATTTCCGGCGCGAAGTCCTGCATCTTCTTCATCGACCGGACCTGGTTCACGAACGGCTTGAACATGATGCCGCGGACCGTGAACGTCAAAAAGATGATCGCGAGGATCCAGGAGAACGCGTTCGCCTCACCGAACACGAACCCGAAGACCTTGTGCCAACACCACAAGATGAAGGACACAGGGTAGTAGATGAAGTCGAGCACTGAGCTACTCCTCGATCGGTGTTTCAGGTCGGCGGTGGCGCCACGAGAACGTCTCGGGTACCGGGTCGCGGCCGGGCATGGTCCACGGGCCACAGCGCAGCAAGCGCCGGACCGCGAGATAGGTGCCGCGGCCGGCGCCGTGCCGGGTCAGTGCCTCGACGGCGTACGCGCTACAGCTCGGGTAGAACCGGCACGCCGGAGGAAGGAAGGGCGAGATCACCTTGCGGTACAGCTTGATGGGCAGGAGCAGCACCCATGCCACCGGGCCGGGACGGGCTTCTTCGGTGGTGTCGTTCTCGGTGGCTCGCATGCCGTTACACCGCTGATCCGTTGTCGGGGGGTCGCGTCTGGCGGGACTTCCCGGTGACGGCAGAGTGCCCGGAGAGCCCGAGGCGCCGCAAGGACGCGTCGAGGTCCGAGCCGAGTTCCGCGCTGGACGCGTCCGCGGCCGGAGGTAGTGCCCGTATCACCAACGAGCTCCCCGGCGGCAGTGTTCCGAGCCTGGCGGAAATGAGATGCCTCAACCGGCGGGCGACCCGATGGCGGACCACCGAGTTACCCACGGCCTTGCTCACCACAAAACCCGCCCGGGCCGCTTCGGCGGCATCGGGCGGGTCCGTGGTCAACGCATGGACGACGAGGCGGCGCCTGCCTGCCTTGGCCCCACGCCGCATCACGGCACGGAAATCCTCACTGCGCCGCAACCTCGCGGCGGCCGGCAGCACGACGTCCCTCGACGGCGGCCGGATCAGGCGGACAGTGCGCCGCGGCCCTTGCGACGGCGAGCCGCCAGGATGGCCCGGCCGGCGCGGGTCCGCATCCGCAGCCGGAACCCGTGGGTCCGAGCGCGTCGGCGGTTGTTCGGCTGGAAGGTGCGCTTACCCTTGCTCACGACTAACTTCTCCTGTTTCTCGGCCGCCGGGAACGGTTCGACCCGTTCCTGGCGTGTCGTGCTGACGCACGGCAGTCTCTGGTGTCTCCTACCAACGTGTGGCCTCGTCACGTCGAGCGACGACAACGTGGGCACGCGAAACGCCCCCGCTGTATACGGGAGACCTTACGAGGGTACGCACCCACCTCCAGTGCCCGGCAGGCACCCCCTCGACCACGGATCGCGACGGTACGTGGAGAGTGATCACCGACGACGCGAGGGCATCGAATGGCAACACGCCATACACCGTGAAATGCTTGCGCGCGAGGACGCCTTGTGGCAACGAGCGGGGCTTGTTAGCGTGCCCCTCCCGGGTTTTCGCCGAGGTGGAACGGTGCAGGCGCGCGGGTGTCCTTGGGGATGTGGAGGCGTCCCGTCGGCATACGTCGATCCCGCAGGTGGCGTCACCGCGGGCCGCCGTACATTAGTGCACAGCTGTGGACAACTATGTGGATATTTGCTGTGCGCACGAGTCGATCGGGCCAGGATGACGCTCGACCCGGCGTTTCGGGCCGCTGAGTGATCTCGCCGCAGCGCACCGATGAGGGGAGGGGAGTCAGGCAGGTGTCCGATCACCAGCACAATCTTGGCGTCATCTGGGAACAGGTCGTGCGCGAGCTGTCCGATGGCACTCTCTCCCCGCAGCAGCGCGCCTGGATGCGGGTGACCAGGCCGATCGGCCTGCTCGACGGCACCGCGCTGCTCGCCGCCCCCAGCGACTTCGCCAAGGAAGCCATCGAACGCGCCCTCCGCGGCGCGATCACCGAAGCCCTTTCGCGACGGCTCGGCCGCGCGGTCTCGCTCGCGGTGAAGGTCGACAGCACCGAACCCCACACCTCGATGCCTCCGCCCGCGCCCGGCCCCCGCTATGAAGCGTCACCCGGCCGAGTGGAAAACGGTTCCGGCCCGGTGCCGGGTCCCCCTCCGCTGCCCGAGGGTGACGGCATGCTGTCCCCGACGAGGCCCCGGCCCGAGCCTCCGAAGCCCCGGCCGCCGAGGCAGCAGCCGGTGGACAACAGCCTGAACGATGGCGATGACAGCGATGAAGAAGTCGACGAAGAGGGCGAGGCCCTCGCCGCCGTGACCGAGATCTGGCCGACGTTCTCCGGCCAGCCGATCGCGGGCCAGCCCTACACCGCGCCGGCACAGCCACAGACGTCGAAGACGAAGCTCAACGAGAAGTACACGTTCGACACCTTCGTCATCGGTGCGTCGAACCGCTTCGCGCACGCGGCCGCGGTCGCTGTCGCCGAAGCACCGGCGCGCGCGTACAACCCGTTGTTCATCTGGGGAGAGTCCGGACTCGGGAAGACCCACCTGCTGCACGCGGTCGGGCACTACGCCCAGCGGTTGTTCCCCGGCATGCGCGTGCGGTACGTGTCGACCGAAGAGTTCACCAACGACTTCATCAACTCGCTGCGGGACGACCGCAAGGTCGCGTTCCAGCGCCGCTACCGCGACATCGACATCCTGCTCGTCGACGACATCCAGTTCCTGGAAGGCAAAGAAGGTACGCAGGAAGAGTTCTTCCACACCTTCAACACCCTCCACAACGCGAACAAGCAGATCGTCGTCTCCTCCGACCGCCCGCCGAAGCGCCTCGAAACGCTCGAAGACCGGCTGCGCACGCGGTTCGAGTGGGGCCTCATCACCGACATCCAGCCGCCGGAGCTGGAAACGCGTATCGCGATCCTTCGCAAGAAGGCCGCACAGGACCGGCTCGCGGTTCCCGGTGAGGTCCTGGAGTTCATCGCTTCGCGCGTCGAGGCGAACATCCGGGAACTCGAAGGCGCGCTCATCCGCGTGACCGCCTTCGCGTCGCTGAACCAGCAGCCGGTCGACGTCGCGCTCGCCGAGATCGTGCTCCGGGACCTCATCCCGGATTCGCACGCGCCGGAGATCACCGCGCCGACCATCATGGGCGTCACGTCGGAGTTCTTCGACGTGACCCTCGACGACCTCTGCGGCCCCGGCAAGACGAAGGCTCTCGCGACCGCGCGTCAGATCGCGATGTACCTCTGCCGCGAACTGACCGACATGTCGCTGCCGAAGATCGGGCAGACCTTCGGCGGCCGCGACCACACGACGGTCATGCACGCGGACAAGAAGATCCGCAAGGAGATGGCCGAACGACGTCGCATCTACGACCAGGTCCAGGAGCTGACCTCCAGGATCAAGCAGCGCGCCCGGCAGTGATATCTGTCGAGCGCTGACGTAAACGTGCCGAAGGGGCGTCGATCCGCTTCCAACTCAGGTTGAGAGCGGAGGGCGCCCCTTCATCACGTTTACGTGGGCCTTCGGCCCAAGGGAGGGCGCTCGACGGTGAAGTCTCCGTCGGGCGCGGGGCGCCCTTGGGGAGACCCTGTGGTCGTCGAGCATGCGTCACCAAGGCATATCTGCTCGTAAGTCCTTAGCTGGCAAGGGTTTCAGGGGCTCTCACCGTCCAGGTGGGAGCCCCTTCTTCGTCTCTACATAGGCCCGAAACGCGTGTAGAGCCGCGAAGAGCGGGTACTTGATGAGAAGCGGCGGAGTGCGCGAAGGAGACGAAGCGCGCGTACGGCGCCTTCGCGATTTCCCTTGTGTACAAAGGAAATCCACAGGCTGTGGGTATCTTGTGCACAACTCCAGCGAGCCGGAGACCAGCGACGACCGGGTTTCCGTCCACATCGCACTCACAGGCAATCCACAGCATTTCCACACCAAGATCCACACGCTGTCCCCAGGTTGCCCACATCTTGTGCACAAGGGTGATCCAGGCGGCTCGGATCACTCTCCCGAGCGATTCCGGTCACGAACGCCGCCCACAAGCCTGGGTACAAATCGCCGCACAACTGGGGATAACCGTGGGGACAACTGTGGATGACTGTGGACAGATCGAGCGCCGCCCGAAACCATCCACCGACGGCCCGAGCTGTCCACCGTCCGTACACACCCGGAGTCCACAGCCCCCTAGGCACTCGGACCTGCGCGAACGAGCCTTGTCCACACAATCCACAGCACCTATTACTACTGCTGTCTTTTCTTCTTCTCTAGAAGAGAACAAAACAAAAACAGGCGAAGG
Organism: Amycolatopsis decaplanina DSM 44594; assembly: GCF_000342005.1. Classification (GTDB taxonomy): domain Bacteria; phylum Actinomycetota; class Actinomycetes; order Mycobacteriales; family Pseudonocardiaceae; genus Amycolatopsis; species Amycolatopsis decaplanina. Next base: position 23,470 of record NZ_AOHO01000063.1, on the reverse strand, counting down.
ACGAAGTTGGGGACAGCCGGAGAGCCGTGTCGTCTTGTCGACAAAAGCAAGGGGAGGCCGAGGTGACGCGGACCCCGGGGACGGCCTAACGTGGGTCCCTGCACCTGGTCTGCGTGTCGACGTGCGTTCGCGTCCTCGCACGGACCGAACACACCTGCGAGGCACCTGGCCATCGCGCTCTCCGGCCGAGGTGACCCGTTGAGCTTTCGAGCCGTCAGGGGCTCGGCTGTCGAAAGGAAGCGCGCATGAAGATCCGCGTCGAGCGTGACGGGCTGGCCGACGCCGTCGCGTGGGTGGCGAGAAGCCTCCCGTCGCGGCCTCCGGTCCCGGTTCTGGGCGGTGTCCTGCTCGATGCGGGATCCGACGGGACGAGTGACGCTCTCACCGTCTCCGGATTCGACTACGAGGTCTCCGCCACGGTCGGCGTCCCGGCCACCATCGCCGACGGTGGCCGTCTCCTGGTCTCCGGCCGTCTGCTGGCCGACATCACCAAGTCACTGCCCGCGCAGCCGGTCGAGATCTCCGTCGACGGCGCCCGCGCGACCATCACCTGCGGTTCCGCGCGCTTCTCCCTGCCGACCATGCCGGTCGAGGACTACCCGCAACTGCCGTCCCAGCCCGCCTTCGCCGGTGAACTCACCGGTGATGCCTTCGGCCAGGCCGTCACCCAGGTCGTCGTCGCGGCGGGCAAGGACGACACCCTGCCGATGCTGACCGGCATGCGGCTGGAGATCTCCGGCTCCTCGCTGACCCTGGTCGCCACCGACCGCTTCCGCCTCGCGATGCGCGAGTTCACCTGGGAGCCGGCCGAGGGCCTGTCCGACGCCGCCGTGCTCGTCCCGGCGCGCACGCTCGCCGAAGCCGCGAAGACGCTCGGCGCCAGCGGTGCCAAGATCCGGCTCGCGCTCGCCAGCGGCGAGGGCCTGCTCGGTCTCTCCGGTTCCGGTCGCTACACCACGACCCGCCTCCTCGACGCGGAGTTCCCGCCGTACCGGCAGCTGCTGCCGGCGCAGCACTCGTCGCGCGCGGTCATCGAGGTCTCCGCGCTCGCCGAGTCGATCAAGCGTGTTTCGCTGGTCGCCGAGCGTGGCACCCAGGTGCGGCTGGAGTTCAACGACGGTTCGCTGCGGCTCTCCGCCGGCGGCGACGACGAGGGTTCGGCCGAAGAAGAGCTTCAGGTCGACTACGAGGGTGAGCCGGTGACCATCGCGTTCAACCCTGGTTACCTCGTCGACGGGCTCGGCGCGCTGAACGCGAACCGGGCGGAACTGACGTTCACCACCCCGAACCGGCCGGCGCTGATCAAGCCCGCCGACGAGGAGGGCAACGTCGTCCCCGGCTACCTGTACCTCCTGATGCCGGTTCGCCTCCCGGGCTGACCGGCCTCCATACCTGTTTCGCACCAAAGGGGATCTTCATGGCTCAGCTGGGACTCATCGGCCTCGGCAAAATGGGGTTCAACATGCGTGAGCGGCTGCGCGCGGCCGGTCACGAGGTGATCGGTTACGACCGCAACCCCGACGTCACCGACTCCACCTCACTCGAGGACATGGTGTCCAAACTGGACGGTCCTCGGATCGTCTGGATCATGGTGCCCGCCGGTGAACCCACCCGGCAGACCGTCGCGGAGCTCGGCAACCTGCTGTCCGAGGGCGACCTCGTGATCGACGGCGGCAACTCGAAGTACACCGACGACAAGATCAACGCGGACCTGCTCGCGGCGAAGAAGGTCGGCTACCTCGACTGCGGGGTTTCCGGTGGCGTGTGGGGCAAGGACAACGGTTACGGCCTGATGGTCGGCGGCGCGGCTTCGGACGTCGAGAAGGCCATGCCGATCTTCGACGCGCTTCGCCCCGAAGGTCCGCGTGACGAAGGCTTCTCGCACGCCGGCGCCGTGGGTTCCGGTCACTACGCGAAGATGATCCACAACGGTATCGAGTACGGCATGATGCAAGCCTTCGCCGAAGGCTTCGAGCTGCTCGAAGCCGCGAAGGTCGTCGAGAACGTGCCCGCGGTGATCAAGGGCTGGCAGCGGGGGACCGTCGTCCGCTCGTGGCTGCTCGACCTGCTCGTCCGCGCGCTCGACGAGGACCCGGAGCTGGACGACCTCGAGGGCTACGTCGAGGATTCCGGCGAAGGCCGGTGGACGCTGGAAGAGGCGATCAACAACGCGGTCCCGGCGCCGGTCATCTCGGCCGCGCTGTTCGCGCGGTTCGCCTCGCGCCAGGAGGACTCCGCCGCCATGCGGGCCGTCGCCGCGCTGCGCAACCAGTTCGGCGGGCACTCGGTCAAAAAGGTCGGCGGCTAGGCGACCGGGTTGTACTTGAGACATCTCCAGGTCACCGACTTCCGGTCCTGGCCACAAGCCGATCTCGCGCTCGAACCCGGCCCGACCGTCCTCGTCGGACAGAACGGCCGCGGCAAGACGAACCTCCTCGAGGCGATCGGCTACATCGCGACCCTGGGCTCGCATCGCGTCGCGACCGACGCGCCGTTGGTGCGGCACGGGTGCGAACGCGCGCTGATCAGGGTCGCGGTGGTCAACGAGGACCGCGAGCTGACCGTCGAGCTGGAGATCACGCCCGGCAAGGCGAATCGCGCGCGGGTCAACCGCGGCGCGGTCGGCAAGCCCCGTGACGTGCTCGGGATCCTGCGCACGGTGCTGTTCTCCCCGGAGGACCTGGCACTCGTGCGCGGGGATCCCGGGGAGCGCCGCCGTTTCATGGACGAGCTCCTCGTGCTGCGCGCGCCCCGGTACGCCGGGGTCCGCGCCGACTACGAGAAGGTGCTGAAGCAGCGGAACGCCCTGCTCAAGACGGCGGGCAAGCGACGTACGGGGCGCGAAGACCCGTACGCGTTGTCCACGCTCGACGTCTGGGACGACCACCTTTCGGTGGCGGGGGCCGCGCTGCTGGCCGCCCGGCTCAACCTGATCGCGGACCTCGCGCCGTATGCGGCCTCCGCGTACATGGGTGTCGCGCCTGACTCGAGACCGGCGAAGATCGCGTACAAGTCGAGCCTGGGCGAAGCGATGCCAGAGGGCTACGGTGTTCCGGACGGTCCTCGCGCCGACCAAGCGGTGCTCAAGGAAGTGCTGGTCGAAGCACTGAAACGGTCGCGGAATCTGGAGCTCGAGCGCGGGGTGAGCATGGTCGGCCCGCATCGGGACGAGCTCGATCTCATCCTCGGCGAAGCGCCGGTGAAGGGATACGCGAGCCATGGGGAGTCCTGGTCGTTCGCCCTCGCGTTGCGTCTGGGAAGCTACGAGCTCCTGCGTGGCGAGGCCGGGGAACCGGTGCTTCTGCTGGATGATGTGTTCGCCGAGCTGGACCGGCGTCGCCGGGCCCGGCTGGCGGAGGTGGCGGCAGGCGCCGAACAGGTGCTGGTGACCGCCGCCGTGGACGAGGACGTGCCCGCCGAACTGGCCGGGCACCGGTTCTTCGTGGCGGATGGTGAGATCAACCGAGGCTGATCCCGTGAAGCGGACACCCCGGGTGATCGGCGCCACAGCAGTTGCCCACCGATCTGGGGACAAACCTGTGGACAGTGTGGATAACACCGTGAACGCGTTATCGCCCCGCGTGACCAAGGGGCCTGAAAAGCGGCTTGACACCCCCCGCGCGGGCGGTGACCCGAGTGAGGGAGCCTTGTTCGACACGCAGAGTGAGCGACCCCTGATATCGAACGGCGCAACCGATATCGAAAGCAAGGGACCGGCTACCGGCCGCGACCTCGCTCGAGCCGCTTTGGACGCCGCGAAGGCCAAAGCGAAGGCCCGTGGAGTCGAACCGGGCGTGCGCCGTGGCCGTGTCACCGGCGGGGGAGCCGCTTCGGCCGGTCAAAGCCCGCGACGTCGTCGCTGGTCAGGGCCGGGTGCCGACGCCCGCGACCCGCAACCGCTCGGCAGGCTCGCCTCCCGGATCGCGGTCGACCGCGGCTGGAACACGCGGCTGGCCAACGGTCAGGTCTTCGGCCATTGGGCACGACTCGTGGGCGACGAGGTCGCCGAACACGCCCAGCCGGTGGCCTTGAAGGATGGCGAGCTGACCGTTCGCGCGAGCTCGACGGCGTGGGCGACGCAGCTTCGCCTGCTTCAGGGGCAGCTGCTGGCGAAGATCGCGACGGGCGTCGGGCACGGCGTGGTGAAGAAGATGCGGATCCAGGGGCCGACGGCGCCGAGCTGGCGGAAAGGGCCGCGGCACGTCCCGGGACGCGGCCCGCGTGACACGTACGGCTGACCCGAGTTGCGCTTCGCGGCAACTGTGCCACCAGTGCGCCGAGAAGGCGCCCAGAGTGCTTCGGATGAGTCAAGAGTCTTCTTTGAGCGAATTAGCTCGCCTGTGAGCAAATCAGGGGTGTCCTTGCCGCATGTCTGCGAACGCGGCCAAGTACACTGATGATGAGCGAGCGTCCGCTCGGGCGAGACGAGGAGAATCAACGCCTGTGACCGAGAACAAGAGCGAGTACAACGCGTCGTCGATCACGGTGCTCGAAGGCCTCGAAGCCGTCCGCAAGCGTCCCGGTATGTACATCGGTTCCACCGGTGAACGCGGCCTCCACCACCTCGTCCAAGAGGTGGTCGACAACTCCGTCGACGAGGCGATGGCAGGCTTCGCCACCAAGGTCGAGGTTACCTTGCTGGCCGACGGCGGAGTGCGCGTCGTCGACGACGGTCGCGGCATCCCGGTCGACATGCACCCCAAGGAGCAGAAGCCGACCCTCGAGGTCGTTCTCACCGTGCTCCACGCGGGCGGCAAGTTCGACAGCGACTCCTACGCCGTCTCCGGTGGTCTGCACGGCGTCGGCGTCTCCGTGGTGAACGCGCTCTCGACCAAGCTGATCGCCGAGGTCAAACGCGGCGGGCACAGCTGGCGGCAGGTGTACACCGACCAGGTCCCCGGCGAGCTTGAGGACCTCGGCCCGGCCGAGGACACCGGCACCACCATCACCTTCTGGGCCGACGGCGACATCTTCGAGACCACGACGTACAACTTCGAGACGATCTCCCGTCGTCTTCAGGAGATGGCCTTCCTCAACAAGGGCCTGACCCTTTCGCTGCGCGACGAGCGCGTCGCCGACGAAGAGACCGAAGCGGACGCTTCCGGCCAGGCGGCGCGGGTCAAGGAGAAGACCTACTGCTACCCGGGCGGTCTCGAAGACTTCGTCAAGCACATCAACGGCAGCAAGGACCCTATCCACGCGTCCGTGATCTCCTTCGAGGCCAAGGGCACCGGCCTCGAGGTCGAGGTCGCCATGCAGTGGAACAACGGCTTCACGCCGTCGGTGTACACCTTCGCCAACACGATCAACACGCACGAGGGCGGCACGCACGAAGAGGGCTTCCGCGCCGCGCTCACCCGCGTCGTCAACGCGTACGCGCGCGAGAAGAAGCTGCTCAAGGAGAAGGACGCCAACCTCTCCGGTGACGACGTGCGCGAGGGGCTCGCCGCGATCGTCTCGATCAAGCTCTCCGAGCCGCAGTTCGAAGGCCAGACCAAGACCAAGCTGGGCAACAGCGAGGCCAAGACGTTCGTGCAGCAGACCTCGAACGAATGGCTGGCCGACTGGTTCGAGCGCAACCCCACCGAGGCGAAGACGATCATCAACAAGTCGATCTCCTCGGCGCAGGCGCGGATGGCCGCCCGCAAGGCGCGGGACCTGGTCCGCCGCAAGGGCGCGCTGGAGATCGGCGGGCTGCCCGGCAAGCTCAAGGACTGCCGCTCGACCAACCCGTCGGAATGCGAGCTCTACATCGTCGAGGGTGACTCGGCGGGCGGTTCGGCCAAGGAAGGCCGCGACTCGATGTACCAGGCGATCCTGCCGATCCGCGGCAAGATCATCAACGTCGAGAAGGCCCGTATCGACCGCGTCCTCAAGAACACCGAGGTCCAGTCGCTGATCACCGCGCTCGGCACCGGTATCCACGAAGAGTTCGACATCGAGAAGCTGCGCTACCACAAGATCGTGCTGATGGCCGACGCCGACGTCGACGGCCAGCACATCACCACGCTGCTGCTCACCTTCCTGTTCCGGTTCATGCCTCCGCTGATCGAGCACGGGCACGTGTTCCTCTCGCGCCCGCCGCTGTACAAGATCAAGTGGCCGCGGCAGGACCCGGAGTACGCCTACTCCGACAGGGAACGCGACGCCGTCATCCAGGCGGGTGTCGAGGCCGGCCGGAAGCTGCCGAAGGACGACGCGATCCAGCGCTACAAGGGTCTCGGCGAAATGAACGCCGAAGAGCTGTGGGAGACCACGATGGACCCGGCGAACCGGCTGCTCGGCCAGGTCACCCTGGACGACGCCGCGCAGGCCGACGACCTGTTCTCCGTCCTGATGGGCGAGGACGTCGAAGCGCGCCGTTCCTTCATCACGCGTAACGCCAAGGACGTGCGTTTCCTAGACGTCTAGCGACGTCCCGCTCTTTTGTCCCTTTAGGACTGCTCCCACGAGAAGGACCTCATGACGGAAACCTTGCCGCCGGCTCCGGACCACGACCGGATCGAACCGGTCGACATCCAGCAGGAGATGCAGCGCTCCTACATCGACTACGCGATGAGCGTCATCGTGTCGCGGGCGCTGCCGGACGTGCGGGACGGCCTCAAGCCGGTGCACCGCCGCGTGCTGTACTCGATGTTCGACTCCGGCTTCCGCCCCGACCGCGGGTACAACAAGTGCTCCCGCGTCGTCGGCGACGTGATGGGCAACTACCACCCGCACGGTGACTCCGCGATCTACGACGCGCTGGTGCGGCTCGCGCAGCCGTGGTCGCTGCGGTACCCGCTGATCGACGGTCAGGGCAACTTCGGTTCGTCGGGCAACGACCCCGCCGCCGCCATGCGGTACACCGAGTCCCGGCTGGCGCATCTCGCGATGCACATGCTGCAGGACATCGAAGAAGAGACCGTCGACTTCTCCGACAACTACGACGGCCGCACCCAGGAGCCCGACGTCCTGCCGTCGCGGTTCCCGAACCTGCTGGTCAACGGTGGTTCCGGGATCGCGGTCGGCATGGCGACGAACATCCCGCCGCACAACCTGCGCGAGGTCGCCGACGGCGTCAAATGGGCGCTGGAGAACTTCGAGGCCAGCGACGACGAGCTGCTCGCCGCGCTGCTGGTCCGGATCAAGGGTCCGGACTTCCCGACCAGGGCGATGATCCTCGGCAACTCCGGGATCGAGGACGCGTACCGCACCGGCCGCGGCTCCGTGCGCATGCGCGCGGTCGTCGAGGTCGAAGAGGACGCCAAGGGTCGCACGATCCTGGTCGTGTCCGAGCTGCCGTACCAGGTCAACCCGGACAACCTGGTCGAGAACATCGCGAACCTGGTCCGCGACGGCAAGCTCACCGGCATCTCCGACATCGCCGACGAGTCCAACAGCCGCAGCGGGATGCGGATCGTCGTCACGATCAAACGTGACGCGGTCGCCAAGGTCGTGCTGAACAACCTGTACAAGCACACCCAGCTGCAGCAGAACTTCGGTGTGAACATGCTGGCACTGGTCGACGGCGTGCCCCGCACGCTGCGCCTGGACCAGATGATCCGGCACTACGTGAAGCACCAGATCGACGTCATCGTCCGCCGGACCCGGTTCCGGTTGCGCAAGGCCGAGGAACGCGCCCACATCCTGCGCGGTCTGGTCAAGGCGCTGGACATGCTCGACGAGGTCATCGCCCTCATCCGGCGCTCGCCCTCGGCCGAAGAGGCCCGGCCCGCCCTGATGAGCCTGCTCGACGTCGACGAGATCCAGGCGACCGCGATCCTCGACATGCAGCTCCGCCGCCTCGCGGCACTGGAGCGGCAGCGGATCATCGACACCCTGGCCGAGATCGAACTCGAGATCGCCGACCTCAAGGACATCCTCTCCAAGCCCGAGCGACAGCGTTCGATCATCGCCGAGGAACTGCAGGAGATCGTCGACAAGTACGGCGACGACCGGCGCACCAAGATCATCCCGTTCGACGGCGAGGTCTCGGTCGAAGACCTCATCGCCGTCGAAGACGTCGTCGTCACCATCACCCGCACGGGTTACGCCAAGCGAACGAAAACCGATCTGTACCGATCGCAGAAGCGCGGCGGCAAGGGCGTCCAGGGCGCGACCCTCAAACAGGACGACATCGTCCAGCACTTCTTCGTCTGCTCGACGCACGACTGGATCCTGTTCTTCACGAACAAGGGCCGCGTCTACCGGGCCAAGGCCTACGACCTGCCCGAGGCCAACCGCAACGCGCGCGGCCAGCACGTCGCGAACCTGCTCGCGTTCCAGCCCGACGAGCAGATCGCCCAGGTCATCGAGATCCCGAACTACGAGGTCGCCCCGTACCTCGTGCTCGCGACCCGCCGCGGCCTGGTGAAGAAGACCAAGCTCACCGACTTCGACTCCAACCGCGCCGGTGGCCTCATCGCCGTCAACCTGCGTGAAGGGGACGAACTGGTCGGCGCGGTCCTCGCGGCCGCCGACGACGATCTGCTCCTCGTTTCCGCGGAAGGCCAGTCGATCCGCTTCCACGCCACCGACGAAGCCCTGCGCCCGATGGGCCGCGCGACGTCCGGTGTGCTGGGCATGCGGTTCAACGACGGCGACGAACTGCTCGGCATCAACGTCGTCCAGCCGGACAAATTCCTCCTCGTCGCCACCGGCGGCGGCTACGCCAAGCGCACCCCGACCGAGGACTACCCGGTCCAGGGCCGCGGCGGCAAGGGGGTGCTCACCATTCAGTACGACCAGAAACGTGGCAGGCTGGTGGGCGCGGTCATCGTCGACGCCGAAGACGAGCTCTACGCGATCACCTCCAGCGGCGGGGTGATCCGCACTTCGGCCGGACAGGTGCGCAAGGCAGGCAGGCAGACGAAGGGAGTGCGGCTGATGAATCTCGACGAAGGAACCACTCTTCTCGCGGTCGCACGCAACGCGGACGAGCCCTCAGACGTCGCCACTGCAGGTAGTACTGAAGGAGAAGAAGCCCCGGCGTCGGAGCAGTAGACGACGCCCCACGTACTGGGTAAGGACTGACACCTCGTGACACCATCCGAGAAGCCCGAAGCAGGCGGTGCGAAGGCGGGCTCGTCGAGCCCGCCCTGGCAGCGCGACAGCGGCGCCGGGGACCCCGAAGGCTCCAGCGAGCAGACGGTCTCGGTGTCTTCGGTCGCCACCGAAGACGTGGCCCACTCGGACCCGAAGCGGGACGCGACAACCGTGACCGACTACCACGGGGTCAGCGGCACCGCCGCGAAGAGGCTCTTCGGCGACAGCGGAGAGGGCGACCCCGCCCCCTCCGCCATCCCGTCGGCCTCCCGCACCCGTGCCGCCCCCACCGCGCTCCGCCGCCCCGGCCGTGGACCGCGTCGCGCCAGCCTGCAGATCAAACGCTTCGACCCCTGGTCGGTGCTGAAACTGTCCCTCGTCCTCGGCGTCGCGCTGTTCTTCGTGTGGCTCGTCGCCGTCGGCGTCCTGTACACGGTCCTCGACGGCATGGGCGTCTGGGACAAACTCAACGGGACCTACTCGTCGCTCGTCGGCGGCGAAGGTGCCGACGCGCCGGCCGACCCGTTGATCAGCGCCGGCCGCGTCTTCGGGATCGCGGCCATCCTCGGCGCCATCAACATCGTGCTGATCTCGGCCCTCGCCACCGTCAGCGCCTTCATCTACAACGTCTCCGCCGACCTCGCCGGAGGCCTGGAAGTGACCCTTTCCGAACGAGAGTGACCCGGTTGCAGGGCGTCGAAAGACGTCCTGTAATCTTCTCCTCGTTCGGGCCCATAGCTCAGGCGGTTAGAGCGCTTCGCTGATAACGAAGAGGTCCCAGGTTCAAGTCCTGGTGGGCCCACCCAATTGCCCGGTCTGTGTTCGCGGAAAGCGCGAACCCGGATCGGGTGTTTTTCGTTTTGGGGGTCGGACCCCCAAGCCCCCGCCAGGTAGGCTCCGCTCCCCTGGACCCCCGGCTCGGCTCGGGCCCTGGCGGGCCCATTGCCGTGGGGAAGAGCCGTGGGAAGAGTGTCGGGCTTGCAGGCGTTCCAAGGACGAACCCCTGCCGGACTTCTCTTCCCGGCAGGGGTTCGTCATGGGTGTTCCACGTGGAACCTCGGGCGTGCAGTAGCATCGGTGGGTAAGCGGAGCAACTCGGCGGAAAGAGGGGGCTTCTGATGAAGAAGCTGTTGGCACTCGCGGTCATCGCGGGCGGCGTGCTGTTCGTGATCAAGCGCAACAAGGCCGCCAAGGCCGAGGCCGACCTCTGGCGTGAGGCCACCGCTCCCACCGAGCGTCCGCTGGGATCCGTTTCCGCGAACGGAAGCGCCCCGGCCAAGGCCGCGGACGCGTCCCGCAACAACTGATTCGGCGCGGGCGGTTATCATGATCGCCTGCGATCCGGGGCTGTAGCTCAATTGGTAGAGCACTGCCTTTGCAAGGCAGGGGTCAGGGGTTCGATTCCCCTCAGCTCCACGCATAGAAGGCCCGTGCCCGCGGAGGGCACGGGCCTTTTGCGTTCCGCGATCACATCGGGGGTGCAACCCCCGAACCCCGCCCGGCGGGCTCCGCCCCCGGACCCCCACGTTTGGTCGCGTTGAGCGGTCAGGCTCCGCGTCGAGAGGTCGGGGCTGTGGTGACGTTCGTCACCGTACGTGGATGACAAAGTCGTGCGCTCAGCCAAGTCAACGCTGCTTACATGGGGTGGAATCCGGACAGCGAGGTGAACATGGTCAGTTTCGAAACCGACCTCGACGATCTCAGGTTGTCGAGCAAGGAACTGCGGAAGGCCGCGGACATAGTCAGTACCGCCCATACCGGTGTGCGAGGGCAGGACGTACCCGCTCCCGACCCGGTCACGGGAGGCCTTCTCCCCGGTCTTTTCGCGCCGAACACCGCGTTCGGGAAGTCCCTGGGCATGCGCGGGGTTTCGGCGGCTTACGAGGAACACCGCCAGGCCGTCGAGAAGATGCTCGCGCAGCTGCTCCGCAGCACGCAGGACACCTCGCAGGCATTGGCGCGGGTCGCCGAACTGTACGAATCCGTCGAAGAGGACAACAAGCAGCGAGTGAACCGCGCGGCGTACGGGGAACAGGGGTAGCGGCGTGGACGGGTACTTCAACGCACTGGACGCGGAGACCACCGCCGGAGTCGGCGACAACAGCGAACTCCTCGAGGGGATCTCCCACGATCTCACCGCGGGCGCCGAAAAGGCCTTCACGGCGGTGGACCTCCTTTTCCACGACTGGCTCCTCGGCAGCGACGTGGACTTGAGCGGCGGCCGAAAGGAACAGGTCCGCGACTTCTTCCTCGAGTTCTCCGAGGCGGAGCTCGTCGGCGAGAACAGCCTGCAGACCATGATCGAGGCCTACGAACGTCTCTGGAACGCTTTCCAGGACACGAAAGCGCCGCTCGACCGGTCCCTGGTCCTGCTTCTCAAGTGGCGCGGTGAAGGCGCCGAGAGCGCCAAGAGCTACATCCAGGGTCTGGTGAACACCTACTCCCGCGTGGGCACCAAACTCACCGTGCTGGAAGCCGACATCGTGGCCGCGCGGGACGCCATCGCGACCGCACGGGCGGACCTGAGCAATCTCGCCGCGTCCTTCCTGACCGCCGCGGAAAAGTACCAGGACGACCAGGAACGCCAAGACGAATCCGCCTTGACGAAGGCGTTGGCGGCGGGTTTCGCCGGCGCTGTCGCGGCCTTGCTCGTGGCGGCCGTTCCGCCGGCCGGCGCCGCCCTCACCGCGGCGACCTTCTTCACCACCGCGAACGGGGTCCAGGTCGCCGGTGCCGCGGCCGGTGCCGGGCTCTCCACCCTGGTCTCCGAGAACGCTTCGATCGTCGGGGACAGCCCCGAAACCATCTACAACAGCTTCCACGACGGCGTGGTCAACATCCGTGAAGGCATGTTCCGCGCGACGGAGTCGCTGATCTCGAAGATCAACGTCGAGATCAACAACCTGCCGATCATCCCCGAACCGCCGGACGTCAGCCCTGGCGAGACCTTCGACCCCGGCAACTTCGAAACCGAAAACACCGACAAGGGAACGGAAAAGCGGGTACGGGACAAGAACGTCGACATCTCGAACGACGGCAAGTTCCAGGAACCGCCGATGGAACTGTCGCCACTACCGGTCGACTGACGGAGGATCGTGGCTGACAAACCGGCACCCAAGAAACCGGGTAACGACCGGCAAGCGATGCTCGAGGCGCTGGCCACCCTGTCGGTGGACGCGTCCTCGCCGGACGGTGCCGTTTCCGTTTCGGTCAACACCGACGGCGTGATGACGCGGCTCAGAGTGAGTGAAGCAGTGTCGCGGATGTCGCCCGCCGAGATCGCGGACACCGTCATGCGGACCTATCAGGAAGCACAGCAAGGATCCGCGAAACGCAGTGCGGAGCTGATGGCGCCGATCGGCAACGCCGGGTACATCACGGACCGGCTCCGGTGGCGGCTCGGGTTCACGCCTTCGTACCAGGACACGGGCGAAACGGTTTCCCCGACGCCGTCCGTGTCGCCCCGGACGCCCGCCGGCGCGGAGAACGTGGTGCTCAAAGACCGTTCTGGGGAACCGGCCGGGCCTGACCAGGACGAGCAGCCCGCGCCGGAGGAATCCGACGACCAGTACTACGAGCAGGGTCTGCGGTACAACCCTTCCTGGTAGTACGGCCTTGTGCTCAACCGCGCTTCAGTTTGCACCCTGGTCCGGGCGGCGTCAGATCGGCGCCGCCGGACCGGAGGGGTCGTGGTGCGGAGAGAACACGAGGGCTCGGTGCTCGAAGCCGGGCGGGCGTTGCGTCGCGGAGAGGTGACCAGCGTCGAATTGACGGAACGCGCGCTGGCCGCCGCCGACGAAATCGGGGTGTACATCACCCGGTTCCCGGATCACGCGCTGGCGTCGGCGCGGCGGGCGGACCGGGAGTTCGCGGCCGGGGTGGATCGCGGGCCGCTGCAGGGAATCCCGTTGGGCGTCAAGGATCTCATCGCCGTCGCGGAGGGGCCGACGACGGCGCAGAGTGTCGTGCTCGACTGGGGGCCGGGCATCGACGCGGCGGTGACGACGCGGGTGAAGGAAGCGGGCGGGGTCATCGTCGGGAAGACCTCGACGATGGAGTTCGGCTGCGGGGTTCCGGACCGCGCCAAGCCGTTCCCGATTCCACGGAATCCTTGGGACACCGAACGTTGGGCGGGCGGATCCAGTTCGGGGACGGCGAGCGGGATCGCCGCCGGGATGTTCTTCGCCGGGCTCGGATCGGACACCGCCGGCAGTATCCGGATGCCCGCCGCTTTCTGCGGTGTCACCGGGCTGATGCCGACCTACGGACGGGTTTCGAGGGTGGGTTGCGTGCCGCTCGCCCACACCCTCGACCGGATCGGCCCGCTCGCCCGTACCGCGCGTGACTGCGCGGCACTGCTGGAAGTGATCGCCGAAGTTCCTTTCGTGGCACCGGAGTTCACCGGTGACCTCGCGGGGCTGCGGATCGGCGTCGTCCGTGAGAACCACCTCCCCGAAGACGCCGATCCCGCGCTGGCGAGCGTTTTCGACGAAGCGCTGTCCCTCGCGGAGGGCCTGGGGGCCACGCTTGTCGAGATCTCGCTGCCTTGTCGGAAAGAGCTGACCACAGCGGTGATGGTCACCGCGAGCTGCGAAGCCCTTGCCCATCACCGAGCCGGGCTGAGCACGAGGTGGCCGGACTTCGGCGTTTCGGCGCGGGCGATCTTCGCGGCGGGGGCACTGGTGTCCGGCGCCGATTACGTGCAGGCACAACGGGTGCGGCAGGTGGTGCGGCAAGAGCTGGCGCGTCTCTTCGACGACATCGACGTGATCGCGAGTCCGGTCGCGTCGATCGGCGCTCCACCGCTCGACGACGTCGCGGACGAGGAAGGGCAGCAGAACGCGGAAGTCTTCGAGAAGATCAAGACGCCGTATTGGAACGGCGTCGGGAATCCGGTCCTCGCCGTGCCCATCGGGAAAACCGGTGACGGTCTGCCGCTGTCCCTGCAACTCGCGGGGCGACTTTTCGACGAGGCGACCGTCCTGCGTGCCGGTGACGCGCTCCAGGGGGCACGATGACTCCGGAACTGATCGATCTCTTGCTGGCCAAGGCGGAACTCCCGGCTGAAGAGTCCGACAAACGAGCGCTGGCGCGATTGCGCTGGCTGTCCACAGTGGATTCCCTGTACGCGGTGCCGATGGATCGCGGCGTCGCGCCGGTGCCGAACGGCGAACCGGCATGACCCGTCGTCCCGGTGAAGGCGCCGTGCTCGCGCTGGCCTGCGCGGGGTCGTTCGTGGTCATCCTCGACGCGACGATCGTTTCCGTCGTCCTGCCCGCGATCCGGTTCGGTCTCGGCCTCTCGCCTGGCGCGCTGACCTGGGTGGTGAACGCGTACACGCTCGCTTTCGCCGGTTTCCTGTTGCTGGGCGGCCGGTTGTGCGACGAATTCGGGGTGCGGCGGATGTTCGTGCTCGGGATGAGTCTGTTCACCGTCGCGCGGCTCGCCGCCGGGCTGGCGGGCTCGCCGGAAACGTTGCTCGTCGCCCGGGCGGTGCAAGGGTTCGGTGGCGCGTTGCTGATGCCGGTGACGTTGTCTCTGCTGACCACGACGTTCACCGAACCCGCCCGCCGTGCGCGGGCCTTGGGCACCTGGAGCGCGATGGGTGCCGCCGCTGCCGCGGCAGGCCCGGTGATCGGCGGACTGCTGACCCAATGGGCGGGCTGGCGATGGGTGTTCTTCGTCAGCGTTCCGATCGGGGTGGCGGCCGTCCTCGCCGCCACGGTGCTGCCGCCGAGGGATCGAAGCCGCCCTCGCGGCAGGCTGGACGTGCTCGGCGCGATCCTGTCGACGGCGGGACTCGTCGGCGTGGTCTACGCGGTGATGCGTTCCTCGGCCGATGGCTGGGGAAGCGGATCCGTCCTGCTGCCGCTGTTCGCCGGGCTCGTCCTGCTCGGCGTCTTCCTGGTGCACCAGCATCGGTGGGCGGACGAACCGCTGGTCGCGCTCGGGATCTTCCGGCTGCGTTCGGTCAGCAGCGGGAACGTGGTGATCTTCCTGCTGGGGCTGGGTTTCCTCGCCAGCCCGATCCTGCTTTCGCTGTACCTGCAGGACGTCCACGGGTACTCGCCGCTGCGTGCCGGACTGGCGTATCTGCCGGTGGGCGTGGCGATGTTCGCCGGCGCGCAGACGGCGGGCGGGTTGTCGGTGCGGCTGGGACCCCGGCGTGCGACGGCGCTTTGCTGCGCGATCGGCGCGGTGGGCCTCGCCGGAGTCGCCGCCCTGACCGGTCCGCACGCCTCTTACGTCGTGTCCGTGCTGCTGCCCGGAATCGTCTTCGGGTTCGGGACCGCCGCGGCGTTCACCCCGATCACCGTGGCCGCCACCAGCGGGGTGCCGGAACGGCAGAACGGCCTGGCCGCCGGTCTGCTGAACACGGTCCGGCAGACCAGCGGCGCGATCGGCCTCGCCGCGTTGACCGCTCTCGTGACGGCGGTGACCGCGACCTGGCAGACCGGCGGGCCGACGGGAGAAGCGCTGGTGCACGGCTACACCGCCGCGTTCCTCGCTTCCGCCGCCTGTCTCGCGGCCGCGGCCGTGGTCGCGGCGGTGGCGATGCCGGGACTCAGCCCGCCGCCGCGTGCGCGGGCAGGTCGACCCGGTCACGGAACCACGGGCAGTCCTCCAGGCGGTCCTCCCGGCGACAGGTGAGGAGCTCGACCAGGTAGTCGTGCGCGGTGTCGAGCCGCGCACGCTCCTGTTCGATCTCGGCGAGCTGACCCACCACCACCTCACGCCAGCGGTGCTGTTCGGCGAGCAGCTCGGTGATCTTGGACAGGCCCAGCCCGCCGATCCGCCGCCAGTGCTTGATCAGCGCGATGCGATACAGCTGGTCGTCGTCGTAACACCGCTGTCCTGAGCGGCGGGAGGCGGTGATCAGCCCGCGTCGCTCCCAGTAGTGCAGAGTCGAGATCGCCAGCCCGAAATGGTCGGCGGCCTCGCGAACCGGCGTCAGAACATACATGGGATCATTCCACCGGCTTTATTGAGGTTAGGCAACCCTAATTACTTGTTCGTCGAGTTTCGCCAGATAGTCGCGGCCGAACTCGCCGTTCTCCAGATCGCGCCACAGCACCGGCGGCAGATCCTGCGCCACCTCGGGCGAGCGCGACGCGGCGGCCAGCGCGATGGTCGCGACCGTGTCGACGTCACCGGTGAGCGCGACGGCGGACCGGAGTATTCCGCTCAGGCTCCGGCCGGTCGCGAGCGTGGTCAGCGCCGCGCGCACACTCATCCAGCCCTGCGGTCCGACCTTGCCCGGCCACGGCAACGCCCAGCCGCCGTGCCCGACGTCCTCGGGAAGGATCGCGTCGATCCACCTCGCGATTTCGGAAAGCGGGCCGAGCCGATGGTGGCAGTAGTGCACGGTCAGCGCGGAGGCCTGCGCCGCGGCGATCCCGGCCTGGGTGTCGTGCGTGATCCTGGCCTGCAGTTTCGCGTGGTAGAGGACATCGTCGACGGTCGGCAGGATCCCGATCGGCCCGGCGCGCATGGCCGCGCCGCTCTTGTCACTCTGCGGCCGGAGCCGCCGCAGCAGCTCCTCGCCGTCCCGGACCTCGCTGAGCAGCTGATGGAAACGTGGCGCGTAGCCGTCGTGCGGATCGCGGTGATACGCCCGCACGAACTGTTCGGCGAGCAGCAGCGGCGTCCACCGCCGTCCCGAGACGAGCACTTCGGCGATCGCGATCGTCATCTGCGTGTCGTCGGTGTAGCGACCGGCCGGGACACCGAGCCGGCCGTGATGCTGCACGTAACCGGTCAGCGTGTTGTGCTCGGCGACGAAGCTCGGATATGCGTGCTCGAAGGAGCCTCCGTACGCGTCGCCGATGGCCAGTTCGACCAGCATCCGGACTCCTTCAGGCGGTGAGGCGTGCCGTTTCCGAAGGGAGTTTGCCGTAGGTGTCGCGGTAGAGAGCGGAAAACCGGCCGAGATGCGTGAAACCCCATCGCAGCGCGACGTCGGTGACGTTGCCTTCGGCGCGCCCTTGCGCGATCGCGAGCAGGTCCTGGTGCACGTGGTCGAGCCGGACGCGGCGCAGGTACTCCATCGGCGTCAGCCCGAGTTCCGTGCGGAACGCCGACTGCAACGCGCGCACGCTGATCCGCGCGGCCGTCGCCAGTTCGCCGATCGACACCGGTTCGGCGGCGCGCTCCTCGCAATAGGTCATCGCGCGGCGTACCGCCGTCGACTTCGGCCGGGGCCGTTCCTCGTCGAGGTCGCCGGAGCGCGAATGCGGCTGGGCGTCGAGCAGTCCGTGCAGCAGCAGCTTCTCGAAATGCGCGGCGGCCAGCGGCGACCGGTCGAACATCCCGGACGCGGCGGTCTCGCCGAAGGTGTGGAGCAGGGTGAGCCACTGGTCCATGCTCGAGGCGATCACCGGATCGAACCGCAGCGGCGACGTCGGCGCCTCGCCGAGCCGTTCGCGCATCGTGTCCGCCACCAGCCGCTCGCCGAGCCGGAGCAGCAGGATGTCGGGATGGTCGAACGTGGTCCGGAACCGGGCTTCCGGGCCGGTCACGACATGCCGTGACGGGATGACCTCGCCGTCGATCGTGATCTGGCTGCGGCCGGTAAGGGTCACGACGACGGTGTAGGCGTCCGGGGTCTCTTCTCCGTGAAGGACGACGTCGGAGTCCAGTGTCAGCTCGTAGAACGAGAGGCCGTGGGGGTCGATCCCGGGCACGCGGAGGCCGCTGAGCTGGGAGATGTCGAAGAATCCGGTGCGCGCGGGGGTGTGCAGCTTGACCGTGTCCGGCGCGAGGAACGCCTGGAAGGTGTGCTCGAGTTCGTCGAAGTCGTCGCCGGTGACCACCGTCGACGCGATCGGGGAGCCTTCCGAGAACCGCTTGCGCACCTGTCGATCGTGCCAGGCTGCGGGGTGTCACCGGATGCCCATACCGCGGGGCCATGGCGACCGGCAAGCTGCGCGGGGCGGGCAGGCGGATCCGCCGAGTCACGCGATCGTCGACAATCGGGCGACGCCCGGAGCTTCGGCTTGGATTCGCCGAAGAGCCGGGCGTCGCGAGTGGCCGATCTCAGGAATTGAGCGGATCAGGCTTTCGCCTCGTTGATCAGGATGTCGACGGCCTTGTCGTTGCGGGCGGTCTGCTCCGGGATCACCGAAGCTGGCGGGTAGAAGCCGTCGATCCCGCCGTCCTTCGGGTACATCTCGAAGGTGTAGCTGAGGATCTTGTGCTTGCCCCACGCCCAGTCGTTGATGTCGCCGTCGGTGACGTACAGATCGCTGGACTGCTCGGGCGTGTAGCCGTTGGTGGCGGCCATCTGCTTGCCGACGTCGGCGAAACGCTTCGCTTCCTCCTCGTTCAGGCCGGTGTCGGTCTCGGCCTTCGTGTAGCCGTACGGCCAGAGCACCAGTTCCGAGAACGTGTGGAAGTCGATGTGCGTCTTGATCTGCTGGGTGCCGCCGACCACGCGGGAGTTCATGAACTCCGCGACCGCCTTGGTCTCGGACTCGGAGAACGCCGACGGGCCGTGGTAGTCCTCGGCGGACGGGCTGTTGCTCGACCCGCCGCAGCAGTTCCACTTGTAGTCCCAGTTGCGGTTCGGGTCGGTGCCGATCGCGCTGCTGCCCGGCACCGGTTTCCGCGTCTTGCGCCAGCCCTGGTACTCGCCGCCGGTGATGTCGTACTCGGAGCCGTCCGGGTTGACGTTCGGGATCACGTAGATCTCGTGCTCGTCGACCATCTTCTTGATGGCCGGGTCGGTCGCGTACCCGCTGGTGAAGCGCTGCACGATCCGCAGGCACATCTCGGTGGTGAGGTGTTCGCGCGCGTGCTGGTTGCAGGTGAACAGGACCTCGGGCTCGTTCTCGTCCGTGCCCGCGTTGTCGCTGATCTTCAGCAGGTTCAGCTCACGGCCCTCGTAGGACTTGCCGACGCTGGACAGCGTCGCGATGTCGCTGTGGTCCTTCGCGGCCTTCTGCAGCTCAGCGGTCGTTTCGGCGTAGGTGTGGTACGCCTCGTCGCCCGGCGGGAAGTCGCCCGCGACGGCGGCGGTACCCACCCGGCCACTGCGCTGCTTGAGCATGCTGTCGAAGTCGCCGAGCGACTTCAGGCCGAACCCGTTCGCGCGCAGGGCCGCGGCCTGTCCCGGCGTGGCGACGACGGTCAGCGCGCCGCCGCGCGAGCCCGCGACGTCGACTCCGGTGCGGGCGACCTCGGTGCGCTTGCCGGGGGTGGACGCGCCCTCCACCGAGTACAGCCCTCTCGCCGGGTCGCCGGTCTGGGCGCTCGCGACGGGCGTCGTGACGGCCAGCAGGGCGAGCCCTGTGGCGGCCAAGGCGCCCCCGATGCGACGGCGTGTGGACATTTCGCCTCCGAACGATCTGGGGACAAGGTGGGCGTTCACCGTCGCCGAAGTGAATCATCCACGACAACCCGACGATCGTCGTTCCCAGTTACCGTTTACGGCCAGAGGCGTTCTTTGTGCCAGGTTCCGTTCTCACGCCGGTAGCGGAGCCGCCGGTGCCGCCGGTCGTGGCTCGCCTGCCAGAACTCCACTTCGGACGGCGTCACCAGGTAGCGGGTCCAGGTTTCAGGTGCCACGCCGGGATTCTCCTCGACCCATCGCTCCGCTTCCGCGGCCGCGCGGTCGAGGTCGGCCGGATCCTCGAGCACCTGGGACTGCCTGCCGATGAACGCCTCCACCCGGGACGCCGGCGGCCGCGCGGTGAAATCGGCGGCGGACACGTCGGGATCGGCGAGCGAGACCGGACCGCGCAGGCGGACCTGACGGCCGCGTCCCGGCCAGAAGAACGTCAGCGCGGCGAACGGATTCTTCGCCAGCTGCACACCTTTCGGGCTTTCGGAACTCGTCGCGACCGCCCAGGTGTCCCCGTCGACGTCCTTGAGGATCACGACCCGCGCGTCCGGTACTCCGTTCGCGTCCACTGTGGACAAAGTGACGGCGTGGGGCGCGAGGACGTGTTCCCCGGCTTCGTTGAGCCATTCCAGGAAAAGCTCGCGCGGGGTCGCCGGTGTGGTCTCGGTGTCGAACTCCGGAAGTTCGCCGGGGAACGACGGCCAGCCACGCAACGTGCGGTCCATCAGTACCCCGGCGGACGCTGCGGCGGATAGCCGGGCGCGGGTGGCGGATAGTGCGGCGGATGCTGCCCCGGCGGCGGACCCTGCGCGGGCGGGGGCCCGACCGGGTACGGCGGTGGCGGTGGCTGCTGCGGCTGCCAGCCGGGCGGCGGCTGCTGACCGGGCGGCGGCATCGGCGGTCCGGGTGGCATCGGCGGCTGCTGGCCCTGCGACTGCGCCCACTGCACCTGCTGATAAACCTCGGCGGGCTGCGGGAAACAGAACGTCAGCTTCGCGTTGACCGAACCCTGGACCGCCGCGCCCCACAGCTTCCCGCCGACGAACGCGTACATCTGCGCCGCCGAAACGTCGACGGCCACCATGCGCGTCTCGCCGCCGAACTGGTTGCCGGACTTCGCCGACGCGGCCTGCGCGGCGTCCGGGTGGACACGGTCACCGATCAGCCCGGCGATGACCACCGAAGCGGCCGTCCAGCCGACCGTGCCCATCACGTTCGCGCGCGCGTGCTGCGTCGCCAGCCCGGTGAAGTCGTACAACGCGGGCGCGGTCACCTCAGGGATCGCGGCGGCGACCACGCAGTAGTTCATCGTCGACATCATCACGGATTCGGTGAACAGGCCCACCACGGCCGCGCTCGGACCGATCTGGACGGTGTTCAGCCTGCCCCCGCTGCGCTGGATACGCTCTGCCACCGCACCCAGGTACTGCTCCTTGCTGAGCACTGACGCCTCCCGAAGACTCCTCGCGCACGGCCATCGTCGCACGAACGGCGATCTGCTTCACTGGACGCCACTATGCGACGTCTTCTGATCTTGCCGCTCGTCGTGCCGCTGCTGGCGGCCTGCGGGCCGACGGAACAGCCGCCGCCCGCGGCGAGTTCGCCCGCGCCGTCGAACACCCCGGCGCCCAGCCTCCCGCCCGCCCCGGAACCCACCGGCAAGGGCCCGTGCCCGTACCTGGGCAACGAGTTCGTTTCGGACGCCAACGGGCAGAAGGTCTCCAAGGTCAAGACTTCGGCCGACCAGCCGCATCCGGCCTGTTTCTTCTACGCGCTCAGCGGAAAACTGCAGCTCACCGTGCGCGTGTACGTCGGAGAACCCGCGGTGGCCAAGGCACTGGTGGATCAGGCGGCCCCCATCGACACCTCCAACCCCGCCGACGAACCGGCCGGCTGGAAGGGCGGCTACCAGCCCTCCGGGGAAGGCGCGGTTTACGCCGTCGCGAAGGGCGGGAACGCGGTAGTCGTGACCACCAACCAGAAGCAGAGCATCAAGGCACGCACGGTGGCGAAGGAGGCTATCGGTGAGCTGAAGCTCTAGGTAGTGGTATCCACACGTCAGAGTGAAGTTGATCTTGTACTACCCTGTGCCGCACGCGCGACGGTTCGCGGGACCAGCGCAACGCCAGATCCGGCGGAGGCCGCCTTGCGGTGTGGCTCGGCGGCACAAAAGATCATTTCTCCCCATAAGACAAAAGGACAGGTTTCGTGGCTGACACCCTCAAGGAAATCTTGCTCGACTCCAGCCGTCGCCCGGCGGTCGTGAGCGACTTCGAAGGCCTCGTCGACGCCGAGGTTTCGGACAAGGGCGGCGTTTCGGGTGCCGTCGTGAAGACCGGCTTCGCCGCCGTCAAGAAGATCAAGCCGGGCATCATCCCCGCCGCCGTCGACACCCTGCTCGACGACTTCACCGTCGCCCTCGAGCCGTTCTACGGTGACTACAAGGCCAAGGGCGGCAACGACTTCGGCGCCTACCTGGTCGGCCGTAGCGACGAGGCTTCGGACGCGCTCCTGTCGGTCACCGACTCGCGCGCCGAGAAGAGCAGCCGCGACAGCATCAAGAAGGTCTACTCGAAGCTGCGCCCGAACGGCAAGAAGAACGTCGAGGAGGCCCTGCCCCGCCTCGGCCAGCTGATCGACAAGCACGCTAGCGCTGTCTGATCTTGATCGCGCTGACGTAAAGCGCGCCGAAGGGGCGCCCGGTCCGCTTTCAACATCCTGTTGGGAGTGGAGGGCGCCCCTTCATCGCGTTTACGTGGGCCTTCGGCCCGAAAGAGGGCGCGATCGGTGAAGTCTCGCCGTCGCGCTGGCGCGCTTTCGGCGAGACGAGTCCGCCGGTGCTGTCGTGGGGCGCGTCGGTCTTTGGCACCAAACGGTCTTCGTCTGTACTTAGTCGATCTTCGGCACGGGGACGTGAAAGGGCCGTCCAGGGGCCGGGTGCGCGGCGGCCCTGGACGGCCCTTCGCCAAGCAGAAGAAGAGGGTAAGGCGTAGCTCTCAGTTCTTCTTGTCGGCGGAGCCCGCGTTCGAAGCCTGGTGCCCGTTCTTCGGGGCCGCGGGCTTCGCCGGAGCCGGACCGGAAGCGGCGGGCTTCGCGGGAGCGGGCTTCGGCGCGGCCGCGGCCGGAGCGGCGGGCTTGGCGGGAGGAGCGGGCGGAGCCTTCGGCGGCGCGGGCGCGACCGGCGGCTCCTGCTTGGAACGCAGGGCGTAGGCGGCACCGGCACCGACGACGGCGATGCCGATCACCCACGGCCAGCGGCGACGCTTGCGCGTCCCCTTGGCGGCGGCCTTCGCCTCGACGAGCGCGGCCTTGAAGTCCTTCTTCGCCGCCTTGAAGTCCTTCTTGCCCCGGCGCTTGGACTCGCCGGCGGACTTCGCGGCCTGGATGGCGGCCTTGCGGGCCTTGCGGCCCGGCTTCCGCATCTCGGAAATCCTGGCCAGCGCCTCCTTGCGAGCCGCCTTCGAGCTGCGCTTGAGCTCCTTGCGGGTCAGTTCCGTCTTCTTCGCGAGCTTCTTGCGCGCGCGACGGCTGGTCTTAGCGATCTCACCGGCGCTCTCGGAGAGCTTCTGCTCGGCTACCTCGACGGCGTGGGCGGTGGCTTCCTTACCCGCCTCGACAGCACGTTTGCGCAGGCCGAGCGCGCCGGCCTTCGCCGACTCGCTCACCGAATCTGCGGCCCGGGTCATGGCCTTCACCTCATCAATCGTTTTGATTCTGCTTCGTTGCTTGTAACCTATCGTGCCCCTTTTCCCCAGATCTTGCCGCAGATGGCACGATGAAGCTCGTGACTGAAAGCAAGGGATCCCTCATTGGTGGCGCACTGAAGGCCACTCTGCACACCAACCAGGGTGACATCAACCTGAACCTGTTCCCCGACCACGCGCCGAAGACGGTCGCGAACTTCGTCGGGCTCGCCGAGGGCAGCAAGGAGTACACCCAGCCCAACGCGCAGGGCACGAACGCGGGCCCGTTCTACGACGGGTCGATCTTCCACCGCGTCATCGACGGCTTCATGCTGCAGGGCGGCGACCCGACCGGCACCGGCCGCGGTGGCCCCGGCTACAAGTTCGGCGACGAGTTCCACCCGGAGCTCCAGTTCTC
>NZ_AOHO01000062.1 GCF_000342005.1 Amycolatopsis decaplanina DSM 44594 | reverse complement strand
AAACCAGACTCGAACACAACCCATTAGGCCTCCTTGAGGGACCCAGAGTCCCTCAAGGAGGCCTTCACGGACAGACCAGCGCTAGTCCCGTGACAGCAGTTCCCGGACCCGTTCCTGCAGCGCCTCCCGCGGGTACGCGTTCACCTGGGCGCCCGCCATCCGCACCGGGTCGCCGAAGAAGAAGTACTCGTACAGCGACTCCCGCCCGGCGAAGCTCGAGACCGACGCGTCGAACGCCAGCTTGAACAGCCGCGCGCGGTCCTTGGCGGGCAAGGTGGCCGACTGAAGGTACGTGTCGATGTCGGGGCGGCCGTCCGCCGCGAAGTCCGCTTCACCCGGCAGGGCCATGAGGCCGGAGGCGGAGAACTTGCGGATGATCTCGGTCAGCCGCGGCGAGACCTTCGTGGGATACCAGTTCCTGGCGGCGTTGAGGACTTCCCATTTGGGCAGGAAGACCCCGTCCTCGCTCAGCTTCCCGTCGGCCTCCGCCGCGCGCAGCACGGCCTTCTCGATCTCGACGTAGGAGATCAGCTCCGACAGGTCCTGCTGGATGTGCTGGAAGCCGCCGATGCCGATCGCGGCGGCGATCTCACTGGCGAGGCCGAGGTAGAACTCCGTCTTGGCCAGCGTGCGGGTGACGACCTGGTGGGTCATGAGCGCGCCGGCGCCGGTCTCGGAGTACCAGGCGTTGCACAGCTCCGGGTGCCCCAGCAGGAAAACCCGCTCGTTCGGGACGAAGACGTCGTCGAACACCACCACCGCGTCCATTTCCTCGAACCGGGACGCCAGCGGTTCGTCGAAGTGCGAGCGGCCGTGGTCGAGTCCGGCGCGACAGAAGTACTTGAGGCCTGGCGCGTCGTTCGGGACGGCGAAAGCATAGGAATACGGGGCGTCCTCGGGGGTACCGCGCAGGACGGTCGACGGGAAGACTAGGAGTTCGTCGGCGATCGGCGCGATCGTGGCGAGCATACGGGCGCCGCGGACGACGATGCCGTCCTCCCGTTCCTCGACCACCTTCGCCGAAAGGTTGCCGCCGCCCTGCTGGCTGCCCGACACCGAGCGGTTGACCTGCGGCGGGATCAGGGTGTGCGTCGCGAGCAGATCGTTCTCGCGCGCCATCTCGTAGTACTTCTGGATGCGCTCGCCGTAGACGGGATCGGCCTGGGAGAAGAACTTCTTCGCGGTCGAGAGCGCGGTGAGCGACGAGTTCATGTAGTCGCCGGTGCGGCCGAGGAAGCCGTTGGAGTATTCGGCCCACACGGAGAAGGCGGCGCGGCGGCGCTTGAGATCCTCTTCGGTGCGTGGCACCAGGAACGAGGTTCCGACGCGCTCCCCCGTGGTCGGCGATTCATAGGTGAGGACGTCACGGTGCGCCGGATCGTGCTGGAGGTCGAACAGCTTCGCGTAGGTCAGCGCGTTGTTGCGGAACGCCGGGTGCTCGGCGACCTTCGAGGTCACCTTCTCGCCGTCGACGTACAACTCCGGCGTCATCGCGTTGAGCTTGTCGAGGTACTGCTGTCCGGTACGGGCTCCCATGTCGTGCTCCTTCTCGGAATGGACGTCGTTGTCAGAACAGGGATTCGTGGCCTTGCGCGGATTCGTGGATCGTCGAGAACTGCCCGTTGACGAAGCCGAGCGCGTCACCGGAGCGGTAGTCGAACTCCCGCACCTCGCCGAGGAACAGGGTGTGGTCGCCGCCGTCGTAGGCGGCCCACGGCGTGCAGTCCAACCAGCTGAGCACACCACCGAGCCGTGGCGCGTGGCCGCCTTCGACCCACACCGGTGCGCCCTCCGGAGTCGGACGGCCGGCGAAGTTCATCGCGAGCGCCTCCTGTTCGGCGCCGAGGACGTTGACCGCGAACGGGCGGTCCGCGAGCAGGTCGTGGCTCTTCACGGAGCGCTGGATCGAGATGAGCACGAGCGGCGGATCCATCGAGACCGCGGTGAAGGAGTTCACCGTCAAGCCGTGCCGCTTCACCGTCCCGTCGGCCGTGGTGGCATCGAAGGTCACGACGGCCACACCCGTCGCGAACCGGCCGAGACAGCCCCGGAAGAACTGCGAGGGAGGCCGATAGAGGCTCGAACCCGGCGGAAAACTGGTTTCGCGTGACATCGTGACCACCCAGTCGGTTCCTGTTCTATAATCGAACAGCCAGTTCAACTATCGAAATGGATCGTATACGATGGTTTCGGACTCCCGCAAGACCGCGAGCACGTCACAGACACTCAGCCGCGGCATCCGCGTACTCGAAGTCCTTGCCGACGCACAGGAAGCGATCAGCGTCGACCGGATCGCCGAACGGCTCGGCGTGCATCGGTCGATCGCGTATCGGCTCATCCGCACACTCGAAGAGCACGGGCTCCTTACCCGGGAATCTGCCGGGAAATACGAACTCGGCGCGCGACTGGCCGCGCTCGCGGCGGGCATCAAACACGATCTGCAGGCAGCGGCGCTGCCCGAACTGACCGCGGTCGCGAACGAACTCGGCATGACGTGTTTCGTGGCGGTGATGGACCGCGAGGAGTGCGTGACCCTGGTCAGCGTGGAACCCCGGCACGCCGTCGCGTCCGTCGCGCAGCGCCCGGGTTCCAGGCATCCGTTCACCGCGGGCGCGCCCGGCCGCGCGATCCTTTCCCAGCTGCCGTCGGAAGACCGGCCGGAGGAAGTGGCCGAAGTGGCCGCCCGCGGATACGCGGACAGCCATGGTGAGGTGATCGAGAACCTGAGCTCGGTGGCGGTGCCGCTCCCCTTGCGCGGCCACAACCCCGCGGCGCTCGCGGTCGTCTACCTGTCCAGCACGCGAACCCCCGCCGAGCTCGCGGAGCGGCTCAAGGCGGCGGCGAAGGCCGTCCGTGACGCTCTCGGCGGGTGAGCGTCACGGACGGCGGGACTATTTACCGAACCGAAGCGGGCTGATCGCCTGCTCGGCTTCGTGGTCGGGTCCGAGCGGGATTCCCGACCGGTCACGCAGCAGCAAGGTGGCGACGAGACCGATGACGGTCATCCCGGCCAAATAGACGGCCACGGACATCGACGTGCCGGTCGCGTCGACCAGCGCGGTGGCGATGGTCGGCGCGAACGCGCCACCGAGGATCGCGCCCAGCGCGTAGGAGATCGAAACGCCGGAAAACCGGATCGACGCGGGGAACAGTTCCGCGTAGAACGCCGCCTGCTGGCCGTAGGTGAACCCGAGCCCGACGCTGAGAATGATCAGGCCCAGCGCCAGCAACACGATGTTCCCGGTGTCCACCAAGGGAAAGAGCACCGCGACGCCGGCGAGTTGCGCGATCCAGCCGACCACGTACGTGCGCCGCCTGCCGATCCGGTCGGACACCGCGCCCGCCGCCCACGTCGAGATCAGCCAGGTCGCCGCCGACGCGGTCACCGCCCACAGGACTGGACCGCGGTCGAGCCCGATCGGGCCCTTCGGGTTGGTCGCGTAGTTCTGGATGTAGCCACCGGTGGTCATGTAGCCGACGGCGTTGTTGCCCGCGAACACCAGCGCGGCCACCACGACGAGCACGGCGTGCTTGCGGAACAGCTGGATGATCGGGGTCCGGGTCCGCTCACGGCGTTCGGCGATCTCCCGGAAGACCGGGCTCTCCTCGACGCGGCGCCGCACGTAGTGGCCGACCAGG
The DNA here is from genome assembly GCF_000342005.1 of Amycolatopsis decaplanina DSM 44594. Classification (GTDB taxonomy): domain Bacteria; phylum Actinomycetota; class Actinomycetes; order Mycobacteriales; family Pseudonocardiaceae; genus Amycolatopsis; species Amycolatopsis decaplanina. Next base: position 39,061 of record NZ_AOHO01000062.1, on the reverse strand, counting down.
ATCAGTCCGACGCTGAGCAGGAAGGGAATCCGCCAGCCCCAGTCGAGGAACGCCTGGCCGGGGACGAGAAGGCTGGTCAGCGCCAGGACGCCGGAAGCGAGCAGCAAGCCGAGCGGAACGCCGATCTGCGGCGAGGCGCCGAAGAGTCCGCGGCGCTGGGACGGCGCGTGCTCGACGGCCATCAGGACGGCGCCGCCCCATTCGCCGCCCGCCGAAACACCCTGCAGGATCCGCAGCAGGATCAGCAGTACCGGAGCGAGGACGCCGATCTGGTCGAACGTCGGGAGCACGCCGATCAGCGTGGTCGCGGCGCCCATCAGGATCAGGGTGAGCACGAGGACCACGCGACGGCCGTACTTGTCGCCGAAGTGCCCTGCGAGAAACGCGCCGAGCGGAAGGAAACGAGGGTGCTGTTGGCACCGAGGCCGGAGAAGAAGAGCTTGCCGAAGACGAGGCCGGCGGCGGACGCGTAAACGAAGAAGTCGTACCACTCGACGGTGGTACCGACGACGGTCGCGAACGCGACCCGGCGCCGGTCGGAGGACGGTGGGGCGGTCCGGCCGGGCGTGCGCTCATCCTGCGTTGGATTCGACACCTTGACTCCTTTGACGTAGGCCTGACGCGAGTGGCGGCCCGCAGGGATTCCCGGGCGAGGCGAAGGCCACTCGGTGACCGCCTTGCCACTGTGGCACGGAATCATATACGTTATTAGATACGAAGCAAGGGTCGAGGATGCAGGGGAACATGGGCACTTACGAGGCAACGTCGCCGTCTGGCCGCGGGTCCGGTCCGCTGGGCACCCGGCCGGGCAAGATCATCGCCGTCCATCTCAGCTACGTGTCACGGGCCGAGCAGCGTGGACGGCGTCCGGCGAACCCGTCGTACTTCTTCAAGCCGTCGAGCTCGATCGGCACGTCCGGCGGCACGGTCGAACGCCCGGCGGGGACCGAGCTGCTGGCCTTCGAAGGCGAGATCGCGCTGGTCATCGGCACCACGGCCCGGTGGGTCGAACCGGACCAGGCGTGGGACCACGTCGCCGCGGTGACCGCCGCGAACGACTTCGGTCTCTACGACCTGCGCTCCGCGGACAAGGGCTCCAACGTCCGGTCCAAGGGCGGTGACGGCTACACCCCGCTCGGCCCCGGCCTCATCGACGCGCGCGGCGTCGATCCCTCGTCGCTGCGCGTCCGCACCTGGGTGAACGGCGACCTGGTACAGGAGGACACCACGGCCGGGCTGCTGTTCCCCCTGCGGCAGTTCGTCGCCGACCTCTCCCAGCACTTCACGCTCGAACCGGGCGACGTCATCCTCACCGGGACCCCGGCCGGGTCGACGGTGGTCTCCCCCGGCGACGTCGTCGTGGTCGAAGTCGACGTTCCCGGCACCTCCGTCAGCAGCGGACGGCTCCACACCACCGTTTCCCAGGGCATCCGGTCCTTTTCGGACGTCGGCAGCCTGCCCGAGGTCGACGACAAGCAGCGCGCCGAGGCTTGGGGCACTCCCGTGGAAGACCCAGTCGAGCCGGCGGAGAAGGATGCTCCCGCGCTCAGCGAAGATCTGCGCGCGAAGCTGTCGCGCGCGCCCGTCGCGGGTTTGTCCGCCCAGCTGCGCAAACGCGGGCTGAACAACGTCGCGATCGACGGTGTGCGTCCCAATCTGCCCGGCTCGAAGATCGTGGGCACGGCCCGGACTTTGCGTTTCGTGCCGAACCGTGAGGATCTGTTCAAATCCCACGGCGGCGGCTACAACGCGCAGAAACGCCTCTTCGACTCGGTCGGCCCTGGCGAGGTGATCGTCATCGAGGCTCGCGGTGACAAGGGTTCCGGAACACTCGGGGACATCCTGGCGCTGCGTGCGCGCCACCTCGGCGCGGCCGGGGTGATCACCGACGGCGGGGTCCGCGACTTCGACGCCGTCGCCGCGACCGGGCTCCCGGTGTTCTCGCAGGGCCCGCATCCGGCGGTCCTCGGCCGCAAGCACGTGCCGTGGGACACCGACGTCGCGGTCGCCTGCGGCGGAGCCACCGTGCTGCCCGGCGACATCATCGTCGGCGATGACGACGGCGTGATCGTCATCCCGCCGGCGCTGGCCGAAGAGGTCGCCGACGCGGCGCTCGTCCAGGAGGACGAGGACGCCTGGATCGCCGAGCAGGTCGGACAGGGCCGCCCGATCGAGGGGCTCTTCCCGCTGAACCCGTTGTGGCGGGAAAGGTATGAGGCATGGCAGAAGAAGCAGTGAAGACGACCAGCAAGTCCGAACTCGCCTACGGATGGCTGCGTGAGCGGATCGCCCGGCACGAGTACGGTCCCGGCTACCGGCTCGTCCTCGCCGAGATCGCCGGCGCGCTCGACATGAGCGTCGTCCCGGTGCGCGAGGCGATCCGGCGGCTGGAGGCCGAACGGCTGGTGACCTTCGAACGCAACGTCGGCGCGCGCGTGGCGATGGTGGACCAGAACGAATACGTCCACGCGATGCAGACCCTCGGCGTGGTCGAAGGTGTCGCCACCGCGTTGTCCGCGCCGGGACTGACCGAAGAGGACATCGCGAAGGCGCGCAGGGTGAACGAACGGATGATCACCCTGCTGGACCACTTCGACGCGCACGAGTTCACCGCGCTGAACCAGCAGTTCCACGCGCTGCTCTTCGAATGTTGCCCCAACCCGCAGATCCTCGACCTCGTGCACCAGGGCTGGACCCGGCTGTCCGGACTGCGCGACTCCACGTTCGCGTTCGTCCCCGACCGCGCGCACCGGTCGGTCGAGGAACACGAAGAGATCCTCCGGCTGATCTCCGAGAAGGCCGACCCGCTCGACATCGAATTCGCCGCGCGCAATCACCGCTGGGCCACCATGCAGGCCTTTCTGGACGCTCGAGAGCGCGCTAAGCGCTGACTGAGGAGGAATCTTGACCAGCACGACTCCCCGGCCGATCCCGGACGGTGTCCCGGAGCGGATCCGGCACTACATCGGCGGCGAACTCACCGATTCGGCCGACGGCGCCGTCTTCGACGTGCTCGACCCGGTGACCAACGAGGTCTACGTCCAGGCGGCCGCGGGCAAGAAGGCCGACATCGACCGCGCCGTCGCCGCCGCGCGGAAGGCGTTCACCGAGGGACCTTGGCCGAAGCTCCTGCCGCGCGAGCGGTCGCGCGTGCTGAACCGCATCGCCGATCTCGTCGAATCACGGGACAAGCGGCTGGCCGCGCTGGAGAGCTTCGACTCGGGCCTGCCGATCTCGCAGGCGCTGGGCCAGGCGCGGCGGGCCGCGGAGAACTTCCGGTTCTTCGCCGACCTGATCGTCGCGCAGGCCGACGACACCTACAAGGTGCCCGGCCGCCAGGTCAACTACGTCAATCGCAAGCCGATCGGCGTGGCCGGGCTGATCACACCGTGGAACACGCCGTTCATGCTGGAGTCGTGGAAGCTCGCGCCCGCGCTGGCGACCGGCAACACCGTCGTGCTCAAGCCCGCGGAGTTCACGCCGCTTTCCGCGTCGCTGTGGGCGGAGATCTTCGAGGAGGCCGGGCTGCCGCCGGGCGCGTTCAACCTCGTCAACGGATTCGGTGAGGACGCGGGCGACGCGCTGGTGAAGCACCCGGACGTCCCGCTGATCTCCTTCACCGGCGAGAGCGGCACCGGCAGCCTCATCTTCGGGAACGCGGCGCCGTTCCTCAAAGGACTGTCGATGGAGCTGGGCGGCAAGTCGCCCGCCATCGTCTTCGCCGACGCCGACCTGGAGACCGCGATCGACGCGACGATCTTCGGCGTGTTCTCGCTCAACGGCGAACGCTGCACCGCGGGCAGCCGGATCCTGGTCGAGCGCGCGATCTACGACGAGTTCGTCGAGCGCTACGCCGCGCAGGCCAAACGTGTCGTGGTGGGCGACCCGAGCGACCCCGCGACCGAGGTCGGCGCGCTGGTGCACCCCGAGCACTACGACAAGGTCATGAAGTACATCGAGATCGGGAAGACCGAGGGCAGGCTGGTCGCCGGCGGCGGCCGCCCGGACGGCTTCCCCACCGGGAACTACGTCGCGCCGACGGTGTTCGCCGACGTCAAACCGGACGCGCGGATCTTCCAAGAGGAGATCTTCGGCCCGGTCGTCGCGATCACGCCGTTCGACAGCGAGGAAGAGGCACTCGAACTCGCGAACAACACGAAGTACGGGCTCGCGGCCTACGTCTGGACCAACGACCTCAAGCGGGCGCACAACTTCGCGCAGTCCGTCGAGGCGGGCATGGTGTGGCTCAACTCGAACAACGTCCGCGATCTGCGCACCCCCTTCGGCGGGGTCAAGGCGTCCGGGCTGGGACACGAGGGCGGCTACCGCTCGATCGACTTCTACACCGACCAGCAGGCGGTGCACATCAATCTCGGCGAGGTGCACAACCCCGCCTTCGGCAAGGGCTGACCCCCGTTCCCCCTCCACGAAGGATGACGCAATGAAGCCGATCCCCACCCCGAAATCACCGCCGCCGGACGTCCTGCGCTGCGCGTACATGGAACTCGTCGTCACCGATCTGGCGCGTTCGCGCGCGTTCTACGCCGACGTCCTCGGCCTGACGGTGACCGACGAGGACGAGACCACGGTCAGCCTCCGCACGATCGACGAGTTCATCCACCACAACCTCGTGCTGCGCCAGGGACCGGTCGCCGCGGTCGCGGCGTTCTCCTACCGTGTCCGGTCGCCGGAGGACCTGGACAAGGCCGTCGCGTTCTACACGGAACTGGGCTGCCGGGTCGAACGCCGCGAGGACGGCTACACCAAGGGCATCGGGGATTCGGTGCGCGTGCAGGACCCGCTCGGCTTCCCGATCGAGTTCTTCCACGATGTCCAGCACGTCGAGCGCCTCGGCTGGCGTTACGACCTGCACCTGCCGGGCGCGCTGGTGCGCCTCGACCACTTCAACCAGGTGACCCCGGACGTCCCGCTCGCGGTCAAGCACATGGAAGACCTCGACTTCCGTGTCACCGAGGACATCCAGGACGACCAGGGCATCACATACGCGGCGTGGATGCGCCGCAAGCCGACCGTGCACGACACCGCCATGACCGGCGGCGACGGACCGCGTATGCATCACGTCGCCTTCGCCACGCACGAGAAGCACAACATCCTGTCCATTTGCGACAAGCTCGGCGCGCTGCGGATGTCGGACCACATCGAACGCGGCCCCGGCAGGCACGGCGTCTCGAACGCGTTCTACCTGTACCTGCGCGACCCCGACGGGCACCGCGTCGAGATCTACACGCAGGACTACTACACCGGCGACCCGGACAACCCGGTCGTCACCTGGGACGTGCACGACAACCAGCGCCGCGACTGGTGGGGCACGCCCGTGGTCCCGTCGTGGTACACCGACGCCTCCCTGGTGCTCGACCTCGACGGCAAGCCCCAGCCTGTGGTCGCACGGACCGACGACAGCGAACTGGAGGTCACCATCGGCGCCGACGGCTTCTCCTACACCCGCAAGGGTGAGGACGAAGGCGAACTGCCGGCCTGGAAACAGGGCGAGTACAAACTCGGCAACCAGCTCTGAGGCGGGGACATGCTCGAACAGGAAACGATCACCGCGATCGCCGACGAACTGGCGGCCGCGGAGGAGGCCCGGAAGACGATCCCGCTGCTGACGGCGCGCTATCCGGACATGACCGTCGAGGACTCGTACGCCGTGCAGAACGAATGGCGGCGGCGGGGTATCGCGGCGGGACGCCGTCCGGTCGGCCGGAAGATCGGGCTCACCTCGAAGGTCATGCAGGCCGCCACCGGGATCACCGAACCCGACTACGGCGCCATCTTCGCGGACATGGTGTTCGAGAACGGTGCCGTGATCGAGCACAGCCGGTTCTCGAACGTGCGCATCGAGGTCGAGCTGGCTTTCGTGCTTCGTGATTCCCTCGCCGGGCCGGACACCACGGTGTTCGACGTGCTGCGTGCGACCGAGTACGTCGTACCCGCGCTGGAGATCCTGTCCTCTCGGATCGAGATGGCGGGGCGGACCATCGTGGACACGATCAGCGACAACGCGGCCATGGGTGGCATGGTCTACGGCGGCAACCCGGTCGCCGTGGACGCCGTAGACCTGCGATGGGTTTCGGCGCTGTTGTACCGCAACGAGACCATCGAGGAGTCCGGCGTCGCCGCCGCGGTGCTGAATCATCCCGCGAACGGTGTCGCCTGGCTGGCGAACAAACTCGCGCAGCACGGCGACACGCTCGACCCGGGCGACATCGTGCTGGCCGGGTCGTTCACGCGGCCGATGTGGGTGCACCCCGGCGACACCGTGACCGCCGATTACCGGGATCTGGGGGCGATCACATGCCGCTTCGTCTAGACCCGGCCTTCCGGGAGCGGCTGGCCGAGGCCGCGCGGCCGCTGATCGGCATGTGGGTCACGTCGGGCAGCCCGGTCGTCGCGGAGATCTGCGCGGGCTCCGGGCTCGACTGGCTGCTCGTCGACACCGAGCACTCCCCCGCCGGTCTCGAGACGGTGCAGTCGTTGCTGCAGACGATCGCCGCGTATCCGATCACCCCGGTGGTGCGCGCTCCCTCCGGCGACGCGGTCGCTCTCAAGCAACTGCTCGACCTGGGCGCGCAGAACCTGCTGGTGCCCATGGTCGACAGCGCGGCCGAAGCGGAAGCCGTCGTACGGGCCGTCCGCTATCCGCCGCGAGGCGTACGCGGCGTCGGCAGCGCCCTCTCCCGGTCGGCGCGCTGGAACCGGGTCGAGGACTACCTCGCGAAGGCCGGGGAATTCACATCGCTGTTCGTCCAGATCGAGTCGACGGCGGGGGTCGCCGCCGCCGCCGAGATCGCCGCTGTCGACGGCGTCGACGGGGTGTTCGTCGGACCGTCCGATCTTGCCGCCTCGATGGGCCTGCTCGGAAAACAGACGCACACCGATGTCACGGCGGCCGTCCTGAGCACTTTCGAGGCCGTCCGCGCACAAGGGAAACCGGTCGGCGTCAACGCCTTCGACCCCGCGCAGGCCCAGCGCTATCTCGATGCCGGCGCTTCGTTCATCCTGGTCGGGGCCGACGTCACCCTGCTCGCCCAAGGTTCGGAGGCGCTCGCACGGCGGCATCCGCCGGACTCATGACCGGGCGGTCGGTCCAGGTGGTCGTGAGTGATTAGGGTCGTTCTAACGACCCTAATCACTCACGACCACCGTGAAGCCAGCACTTCCGCGCCCGTGGATTCAAGCCGGATTCATCGACCGCGCCTCACGATCGGCGACCGAATCCACCGGCAATCGTCCTGCCGCGACAGCACCGGCCGCGGCGACAACACCGAAGACCAACGCAGGGCTCGATTCGAGACCCGCCAGAACCGCGCCCGTCACCGCCACCGCACCCACCTGTCGCACGGTATTGAACAAACCCGCGGCGCTCGGATCCACCGGCGTCGCGAATTCGACCGCCGCCCGATTTCCGGAAGCGGACCCGGCCCGCCCGTACTGTGCTGGGCCTGCACTCGGGACGAGGAGGTCAGCGGTGGTTTCGGTGGTCAGCCGATCCCGCGGCACGAGCGGCGGCACCGTGCTCGGCGGCCCAGGTGGCGATGCGGGTGCGGTTGGGGAGGCCGAGTTTGTTGAGAATGCGTTCGACGTGGCCTTCGGCGGTGCGTTTCGCGATGACCAATCGGGTGGCGATCTGCTGGTTGGTCAGTCCTTCGGCCACGAGTTCGGCGACCTCCCGTTCACGCCGGGTCAACAGCTCCCGGCCGTCGAACGACGGGGCGGGCTCCGGCGGCGGCGGTTGTTCGTCGAGGGCGTAGGCGATGGCGTCGTCGAATTCGAAAGCCGCGCCGACGTCGAACGCCGCCTGGTAGGCGGCGTCACCGAGACCGCGGCGGACGATCTCTTCGCAGTGCTCACTGGCGGCGAGCAGGGCCGAGGAGCCGAGCTGGGGCAGGCCGAAGGTATGCCAGAGCCGGTGCGCGATGCCGAGCAGACAGGCGGCCCTGTCCGCCTGTCCCAATGCCGCGGTCGCCTGTGCGAGCACGTCCAGGGTGACCGCGATCCCGGCCTGGTCGGTCAGCAGGCGTTTGAACCGCAGTGCGTCGCGGGCGAAGTCCACCGCTGTGCCGGGGTCACCCCGGCCCATCTCCGCCAGGGCACGGACATAGCTGAGATACGAGCGCATCCAGCGTTCGCCGTACCGATCGCAGGCTGCCCGGCCTTCCTCGGTCACGGCGACCGCGCGGTCGTATCTCCCGGCCACGGCAAGGGAGATGGACTGCACAGACAACGCGGCGAACAGCCCGCTCCCGGGGTCACCACCGCACCGGTGCAGGTTCGCGGCACGCTCGGCCAGTTCCGCTCCCCGAATCGGGTCACCGCGGAGCATCGCGGCCAGTCCTGCGACGTAAACGGTCCACCCGGTGATCGCGGTGTCGCCGTGCTGTTCGACGTAGGCCATGCCGGGAGCGAGACTGGCGTCCGCCGCATCCAGGTCGCCCTGGGCCAGGAGCAGCCAAGCACGGGCCCACACCGCGACGGCCCACGTGGGGCTCGGTACCGGGTTCAGTGCCAGCGCGCGGTCCAAGTGATGCCGCCCCTCGCGCACGTACCCGCAACCGAACCAGTAGCACCTCAGCGCGGTGGCCAGTTCCAGCCCCAGCAGGTGTTCCCGGCGATCGCCGAGGCAGAAATCCATCGCGGCCCGGACATTGGTGTGTTCACGGTTCAGCCGCTCGTACCAGTCGAGCTGGTCCGGGCCGCACCAGTGCGCTTCGAACTTCTTCGCCAGGCACAGGTAATGATCACGGTGGCGCCGCAGCAGCACCTCCTCATCGCCTGCCTGCCGCAACCGGTCGCGGCCGTAGTCCCGGAGCGTGTCCAGCTGCCGGTAGCGCATCCCGGAGCGGTGCTCCTCGCACTGCAGGACCGACTTGTCCACCAACTCCGCCACCAGCTCCACCATGTCCTCGGCGCGAAGCCGGTCATCGGCGCAGACTTCGCGGACGGCGGTCAGATCGAAGGATCCGGCGAATACGGACATCCGTGCCCACAGCAACCGCTCCGCCGGAGTACACAACTTGTGGCTCCAGTCGATGGCGGTCTCCAACGTCGCGTGTCGCACCGGCCCACCCCGGCAGCCACCGACCAGCAGGTCGAACCGGTCATCAAGGCGGTCCAGCACGTCTCGCACCGAATGGGCCCGAATTTGCGCCGCCGCCAGCTCGATCGCCAGCGGAATCCCGTCGAGACGCAGGCAAAGCCGCACGACAGTCTCGGTGTCGTGCTCGATCAAGCCGAAATTCGCGCGTACGGCGCGAGCGCGCTCGACGAACAGCTTCGCTCCGTCGGACAACGCGCCGTGTTCCTGGGGCCGGACCGTCAACGGCGGCACGGGATACAGGCACTCTCCGGTGACCCTCAGTGACTGCCGGCTGGTGGCCAGCACACACAGGCCCGGCGCGGCTCGCAGCAGCCGGTGGACCAGCACCGCACAGGGATCCACCAGATGCTCACAGGTATCCAGCACCAGCAACAGCGACCGTGTCGCCAGGAACTCGGCCAGCACGTCGGTCAAGGGGCGCGGCGTCACATCCTGCACGCCCAGCACCTCCGCCACCACCTGGGCGAGCAGACCGGCATCCCGCAACGCCGCGAGCTCCACCCACCACACCCCGTCGGCGAAGCCTTTCCGCAATTCCGCCGCGACACGCAGGGCCAGCCGGGACTTCCCCACTCCACCGGGCCCGGTCACCGTCACCAGCCGCGAATCCGCCACCAAGCGCTTGAGCTCGACCCGCTCGCGGCGCCGACCCACGAAACTCGACACCTCGGCCGGTAACACACCCGCTCGCCTGGTCACGATCCCTCACATCCGGGCATCGGCTCCGGACGGACAAGGACGCCCTGGGACACGGTACTCGTACGACCACCCCCAGCGAACCGGCTCACCTGTCCGGAGCAACCGGTCCCGGATCGTGGCGCGACGGTTCCGATTCGACCACGGCGCGTCCACCTTCGTCCTCAATGGACACTCGATCACCCGCCGGTGCTCGCCGAGTACGGCGTCACGGCGGGAGCCGCCGGGTCGAGCGTGGCAGCGAACCCGACCTCCGCGTCGCGTCCGCCGTCGCAGGCTGCCCGGCACTCCGCGGACGCAAGCCCTCAAGGCGGCGATCGACAAGCTCACCGGCGACGAACGCGAGCGCGCTCGCCGCCGGCCGGTAGGGCTCCGTCAGCTCATGACCGGATGATCAGTAGTCGTCGCGACCCGTGAATTGTTGTTCGAGCAGTTCCGCCGAACCGGCGACGAGTTCGAGCGGGTCGGTGAACTCGTTGATGTCGAGGTTCACCAACGGCAGGGAATGGCGCAGTACCAGGTGCTCTCCCATGATCACCAGTCCCCCGACGACGATCGTGTTGCCGATTTCGGTCAGCACGGTCGCCAGGTCGACCTCGTCGATCCGCGCGAACGGCGTCGCGATCTGTACCCAGTCCTCGCGGCGGTCGAAGATCTCCCGCGCGATGACCACGGTCTGGGCCCGCTCTTCGTAGTCGTCGTCGCCGTAGGACAACCGGATGCGAATTTCGTCCGGTTCGTCCTTCACCACTCGATATTCGTGCCGTACGAACGCGACCAGATCGGCCCATTCCGCCATGAATTCAGTCTCCCTCGCAGTCGGAGATCCAGACTAGCGACTGCCGCAACTCGTGAGTGGTAATGACGGTTCTAACCGTCATTACCACTCACGAGGCATGAAGGTCAGCCGCCGGTCGGCAGCCCCGCGCGCGCTTCCTGCGGAGTCAGCGGCCGCAGCGACAGCGTGTACTCGTAGGTGCTGTCCGGCCGGACCTGGCTGCGTTCCCGCACCGGGTTGGGAGTGTCCCCGACCCCGGTCACCGCGTGGCTCGCGTGCAGCGTGAACCAGCCCTTGTTGCGCTGCAACTGGAACGGGTACGCAGCCCGGTCGAGGTCGTCGAACGGCGTCACGCTGACGTCGTTCGCTCCCCCGACCAACAGGCCACCGGTCCGGCCGTCGGTGAGCAGCGCCCATCGGCTGTCGGTGTGGTTGCCGTGGTCCTGCGGCCGGTGGTACTCGACGTACTGCTGGTCCACCGTGCTCGACTGCACGCCGATCGGCGTCCCGTCCTTCCGGTCGACGTAGCTCTCGGCTTTCCGCCCATACCAGGTGAACCGGTCGTACCGGTCCGGCACCGCGAGCGAGACACCGATCCGCGGCAGATACGGCAGCGTGCGCACACTTCCTTGCGGCACCACCCGGTTGCCGAGGCTCAGTGTCCCGGCCCGGTCGACGGTGTAGGTCATCGTCTGGTCGAACCACGCCCCGGCGACGTCCGGCGCCGCGACCCGGCTGTCGACGATCACCCGCACACCGCGCGAGCCGTCCTTTTCGACCCGGACGCCCGTGACCGTGGTCTTGAGCCGGTCCAACCCGGCCTTACGCCAGTCCTCACCTTCCGCCCTGCCCCAGGCGAAGGTCTCGTTGCTGATGGGTGCCCGCCACGCGTCGAGCTCCGGGCCCCCGCTCAGCAGTTCCTTGCCCTGGTGCCGGATCGACGCCAGCGCTCCGGTGGACTTGTCCACCCGATACGTGACGCCTGCCGCCGAGGCAGACACCGAACCCGCGTCCTCGACGACGCCGACGGACTTCCCGTCGAGCGGCGTCCGGTCCAGGCCCGGAACCCGTTTCCCGCCAAGGGAGAACTGGTCGTGCGCCAGGACGTGTCCCCTCGCGAGCATCGGCTCGCTTTGGGTCATCACGGCCTCGACGGTGAGGAACCGTTCGCGGTCCGCGGGATTCGGCGGCACCGGAACGGCGATGTGGCCGGTCGCACCGGCACCCACCCGCAACGGCTGTTCGCCGCCGGCCACGATCCGGGAACCTTCCTGGACCCGCCACCGCAGGTTCAGCTCGTCGGTGCCCTTGAACTGCCGCTCATTGGTCACCGACAACGAACCACCCGACCAGGCGAACCGGAGCGGCTGGTGTGCCCACGCCATCTGCGCGGTCTCCGGCTGCGCCGACCGGTCCGAGCCGATCAGACCGTCCACACCGGACAGACTGGAGCCGTACGACAGGTGACTCCCCCGGTCCGTGACGCTGTCGAAGTCCAGCGCCAGGACGGCCCCGCCCACCGGGGCGGCACCGGACAATTCCGCGGCGGAAAGCGGCTTGTCGTAGATGCGGACGTCGTCGACGGCGCCGCGCCCCATCCAGCCGATGCTCGACGGGTCGTTCCACGACGTTTCGAAGTCGCGCCCGATGTTGACCTCCGCCGAAGACGAGTCGATCGCACCGCTGAACGGCTTGCTCCCGATCTCCTTGCCGTCGAGGTAGAGCCGCAGGGCCGTACCGTCGTAGGTCCCGCTCACCCGGTGCCAGTCGCCGTAGAAATCGGCGGGCACCTTGGCCTGGACCGCCTGCCACGTTCCACTGTGGATGAAGAACTCCAGGGTGTCCTGTGTCTTCATCTTGAGCGCGTACTGATGGTCGCCCTTGCCGAGGATGCGGAAGTCACCGGTCCACTTCCCCGGCTTCACCCAGGCGTCCAAGGTCAGCGCCTTCCCGGTGATGTCGAGTTTCCGGTCGCGGTAGACCTCGACGAAATCGTCCAGCCCGGACAGCGCCAGCGCCTTGCCGCGGTGTCCCTCGACCAGCTCCGGCTTGCCGCTGAGGTGCGCCGAGATGTCGTTGCCCGACGAATCGGGCGTGATCCGGATCCGCTGCCGGATGTTCTGTTCCGCCCAGTCCCAGATGAACCCGCCCTGGGTCGACGGATTCGCCCGGATCGTGTCCCAGAACTCCTGGAAGTTCCCCAGGCTGTTGCCCATCGCGTGGGCGTACTCGCCGAAGATCAGCGGTTTGGTGGTGTTCTTCGCCTGCTCGGCGAACTTCTCCGGAGACGGATACCGCGGCCCCCAGACGTCGGCGAAAGGCGCGTCACCGTCCGGGCTGTTCGACTGGTGGTAGATCGGCCGGGTCGGCTCGTTCGCGTCCAGCCATTCCGCCAGCGCGAAGTGATGCGCGCCGAGACCGGCCTCGTTGCCGGTGTCCCACAGGAAGACGCTCGGGTGGTTCTTGTCCCGTTCGACCATGCCGATCATGCGGTCGAAGAACGCGTCCCGCCAGGCCGGGTCGTTCGCCTGGCAATAGCGTGCGCAGTTCTCGTGGTTGTGGGTCTCGATGTCGATCTCGTCGTCGATCCAGAGGCCGTGCCGGTCGGCCAGTTCGTAGAAATAGGGGTCCGAAGGATAATGCGAGGTGCGGACCGCGTTGACGTTGAGCTGCTTCATCAACGCGACGTCGCGCTCCTGCGCGCCGCGCGGCACGTGCCTGCCGTGATCGGGATCTGTCTCCGCGCGGTTGACGCCCTTGAACAACACCCGTTTCCCGTTGACGAGCAACTGCTTGTCGCGGATCTCGATCTCGCGGAACCCGACCGTCTCGCTGGTGATGTGCGTGACGCGGCCGTCGGGCGCGGCCAGCGTGAGGACGGCCGTGTACAGGTTCGGTGTCTCGTCGGTCCACTTCGCCGGGTTGCGGACAGGCAGGCTCAACGCCGTCTTGCCGCCCGCGTCGACCTCACCGCTCGTGGTCCCGACCTCCTTGCCCGCCGCGTCGCGCAAGCTCAACCCGACCCGGTGCCTGCCCGTCGTCCCGCCGGGTTTGGTGGCGATCTCGACCGCGGCCTTGAGGGTGGCGTCGGTGTAGGTCGCGTCGAGGTCGGTGGTCAGCCCGACGTCCTGGATGAACGTCCCCGGTGCCGAATGCAGGGTCACGGAGCGGAAGATGCCCGAATACCGCCACTGGTCGACGTCCTCCAGGTAGGCACCGGCGCTCCAGCGGTGCACCTGCACGGCGATCCGGTTCGGGCCTGGCCGCAGCGCGGAGGAGATGTCGAACTCGGCCGGCGTGTAGCCACCCTGGTCGTAGCCGATGTACTGCCCGTTGACCCAGACGAAGTACGCCGACGTGACGCCGTCGAAGCGCAGGAAGGTCTCGCGTTCCGTCCAGTCCGCGGGCAGGGTGAAGTCGCGGACGTAGGCGCCGGTCGGATTCACGTCACGCGGGACGCGCGGCGGGTCGTCGGGCTGGATCTCCGTGGCGATGTTGCGGAAGATCGGGTGGTCCAGACCGTCCGTCTGCCAGGTGTGCGGCACGGACACCTCGCGCCAGCGCGACGCGTCGTAGCCGTCCTCGTGGAATCCGGCCGGGACCTGAGACGGGTTGTCGGCCATCGTGATCCGCCACTTGCCGTCGAGCGACATCGTGTACGGACTGCGTTCGTCGCGACGGGCCGCGGCGGAGACGTCGGCGTAAGGACGCAGGAAAGCGTGCGGTGGCTCCTGTCCTTCGGCGACTTTTCGTGGATCGTCCAGGTAGGACTGGACGTCGGCGGGTGGACCGTCGGCCGCCGCCGAAGAGCCGGCCGCGACGAGGGTCCCGGCGAGCATCGCCAGGACCAGGACGATGGGTCGTGTTCGCAGCACTGCGTTCAACCTCCCAGAGAGTTCAGCTGAGCCGGAAGCTGACCCGTTGACGATCCCGCACCGCGGCACCGGGACGGAAGACCAAGATCCTTCCCTTGTCGTGGGCCAAATAGGTGGCAGGTTCACCCGGCAGGCGGAAGGACACCGCCAGCCGTGAGTGGTAAGGACGGTTAGAACCGTCCTTACCACTCACGAGCTTTTGCCTGTACGGGCCCGTCGTTTGGTCCAGATGTCGTACGCGACGGCGGCGAGCAGCACGAATCCCTTGACCAGGTTCACGCTCTCGGTCGGCGCGCCGATGAGGGACATGCCGTTGTTGATCACGCCCATGATGAGACCACCGGTGATCGCGCCGACCACCTTGCCGACCCCGCCCTGCACCGCGGCGCCGCCGATGAACGCCGCGGCGATCGCGTCGAGTTCGAACATGTTGCCCGCGGTCGGCCCGGCCTGGTTGAGCCGCCCGGCCACGATGATCCCCGCGAGCGCGGAGAGCACGCCCATGTTGACGAAGATCCAGAATGTCACCGACTTGACCTTCACCCCGGACAGCGTCGCTGCCTGGAGGTTCCCGCCGATGGCGTAGATGTGGCGGCCGAACACCGCCCGCGTCGTCACCAGCGAGTAGCCGATCACCAGCACCGACAGCAGGATCAGCACCCACGGCAGGTTCTTGTACCGCGCCAGCTGGACCACCACGAACAGCACGACGGCGGCCGCCGCGGCGATCTTCAGCAGGAACATCGGCAGCGGGTCCACCTCCTGCAGGTAGTTCAGCCGGGCCGTCCGCTTGCGCCACCTCGAGACGACGGCGCCCGCGATGGCCAGGGCGCCCACCAGCAGGCTGACCACGTCGGCGCCGCCGAGCGGGCCGAGCCCGATGTTGCCGAGGTAGCCGCCGGTGAACCCGTTCGCCAGCGTCCGCACCTCGTCCGGGAACGGGCCGATCCCCTGGTTCCCGAGCACGGTCAGGGTGAGGGCGCGGAAGATCAGCATCCCGGCCAGCGTCACGATGAACGCCGGGATGCCGAAGTAGGCGACCCAATACCCCTGCCACGCCCCGATCACCGCGCCGACGGCCAGTGTGATGAGCAGTGCGACCGGCCACGCCATACCGAGGTTCACCATCAGCACGGCCGAGATCGCGCCGGTCAGCGCCACCACGGAACCGACCGACAGGTCGATGTGCCCGGCGATGATGATCAGGATCATGCCGATCGCGAGGATCAGCACGTACGAGTTCTGCACGATCAGGTTCGAGATGTTCTGCGGTTCCAGCAGCGCGCCGCCGGTGAGGATCGAGAACAACACGACGATCAGCGCGAACGCGACGTAGATGCCGCTCTCGCGCGGGTTGAACGAGATCCGGCGCGGCGCCCTGGCCGGCGCGGTTCCCTGCTGTTCCGGGACACCGGTGACGGTGTCGGCGGAGGCGGTGCTCATGTCTTACTCCTGTTCCCTGGTCATCGCCCGCATGAGGACCTCTTGGGTGGCCTCGGCCCGGCCGACCTCGCCGGTGATCCGGCCCGCCGACAACGTGTAGATCCGGTCGCACAGTCCGAGCAGTTCCGGCAGCTCGGACGAGATGACCAGGACGGCCTTCCCCTCGTCGGCGAGCCGGTTGACGATCGTGTAGATCTCGTACTTCGCGCCGACGTCGATGCCTCGGGTCGGCTCGTCGAGGATCAGCACGTCCGGATCGGTGAGGATCCACTTGGACAGCACGACCTTCTGCTGGTTGCCGCCGGAGAGCGTGCCGGTCACGCTTCGCACGTCCGGTGCCTTGATGTTCATGCTCTTGCGGAATTCTTCGGCGACACGGTGTTCTTCGTTCTCGTCCACCCACCCGCGCCGGGCGAGCTTCCCCAGCGCCGCGCCGGAGATGTTGCGCTGGATGTCCTCAATGAGGTTGAGCCCGTAGCGTTTGCGGTCCTCGGTGGCGTAGGCGATCCCGTTCGCGACGGCGTCGCCGACCGTGCGCACCTCGATCTCCTTGCCGTCCTTGACCAGACGTCCGGAGATGTCCTTGCCGTACGAGCGGCCGAACACGCTCATCGCGAGTTCGGTCCGCCCGGCGCCCATCAGCCCCGCCAGCCCGACGATCTCGCCGCGCCGCAACGTCAGGCTCGCTCCGTCCACGACGACCCGGCCGTGTTGCGTCGGGCTGTGCACGGTCCAATCCTCGATCCGGAGGACCTCGTCGCCGATCCGCGGTTCCCTCGGCGGGAACCGGTTCTCCAGTTTCCGGCCCACCATCCCGGCGATGATCCGGTCTTCGGTCACCGTGCTCGCGTCCAGCGTCTCGATCGTCCTGCCGTCGCGCAGGATGGTGATCGAGTCGGCGATCGCGGCGATCTCGTTGAGCTTGTGCGAGATCAGGACGCAGGTGACGCCGTCGTCGCGGAGGCCGCGCAGCAGTTCGAGCAGATGCGCCGAATCGTCGTCGTTCAGCGCCGCCGTCGGCTCGTCCAGGATGAGGAGTTTGACCTCTTTGGACAGTGCCTTGGCGATCTCGACCAGCTGCTGTTTGCCGACGCCGATGTCGAGCACCGGCGTCACCGGGTTCTCCCGGAGGCCGACGCGCCGCAGCAGCTCGCCCGCCTCGGAGTTGGTCCGGTTCCAGTCGATCAGCCCGCCGCGCGCCTTTTCGTTCCCGAGGAAGATGTTCTCCGCGATGGACAGCTGCTGGCACAGCGCGAGTTCCTGATGGATGATCACGATGCCGCGGCGTTCGCTGTCGCGGATCGCGGAGAACGCGCACGGCTCGCCGTCGAAGACGATCTCGCCGTCGTACGAGCCGTGCGCGTAGACGCCCGAGAGCACCTTCATCAGCGTGGACTTGCCCGCGCCGTTCTCGCCGCAGATCGCGTGGATCTCACCCCTGCGCACCGACAGATTGACGTCCTGCAGCGCCTTGACGCCGGGGAAGGTCTTGGTGATCCCCCGCATCCGAAGGATTTCGTCGGTCACGTCGCTACCTCAGCTGTTCCGCGGTGTAGTAGCCGGACTCGATGAGCTCCTTCTGGTAGTTCCCCTTGTTCAGGATCACCGACTCCAGCAGGAACGCCGGGACGACCTTCTGACCGTTGTCGTAATCGGTGGTGTTGTTGGTCTCGGCCTTGCCGCCCTTGAGCACCGCGTCGGCCATCTTGACCGTGGTCTCGGCGAGTTTGCGGGTGTCCTTGAAGATCGTCGAGTACTGCTCACCGGCGATGATCGACTTCACCGACGCGACCTCGGCGTCCTGGCCGGTGACCACGGGGTACGGCTGGCCCGGGGTTCCGTAGCCGTTGCTCTTCAGGGCCGAGAGGATGCCGATGGAGAGCCCGTCGTACGGCGAGAGCACGCCCTGCACCTTGTCGCCGGAGCTGTAGGTCTTGGTCAGCAGGTCTTCCATCCGCCGTTGCGCGGTCGCCGCCTGCCAGCGCAGGATCGCCGCGACGTTGAACGCGGTCTGGCCGCTCTTGACCACCAGCGTCCCGTTGTCGAGGTACGGCTTCAGCACCGACATGGCGCCGTTGAAGAAGAACGTCGCGTTGTTGTCGTCCGGCGAACCCGCGAAGAGTTCGACGTTGAACGGTCCCTTGCCCTCCCCCGGCGAACCGTCCTCCTTGAGCACCTTGAACCCGGTGAGCAGCGACGTCGCCTGCTGCACGCCGACCTTGAAGTTGTCGAAGGTCGCGTAGTAGTCGACGTTCGGGGTGTTGCGGATCAGCCGGTCGTAGGCGATGACCGGGATCTTCTTGTCCGCGGCCTCCTGCAGCTGGGTGGTGATCGCGGTGCCGTCGATCGAGGCGATCACGAGCAGCTTCGCGCCCTTGGTGATCTGGTTCTCGATCTGGTTCACCTGGGTGGGGATGTCGTCCTCGGCGTACTGCAGGTCGACCTGGTAGCCCAGCTTCTCCAGCGCCGCCTTGATGTTGTCGCCGTCGTGGATCCAGCGCTCCGACGACTTGGTCGGCATGGTGACACCGACGAGACCGCCCGCGGCACCGCCGGCGGCCGCCTGCTGATCGACGGTCTTCTCACTCGAACCGCAGGCCGTCAGTGCGGCACCGAGGCCGACCGCCACGGCCAGTGTGGCCAGTTTCGTGAACTTCATTGTTCCTTCTCTCCGGTGGGGACCGATCAGAATCCTTGTGCGAGCCGGTAATAGGCCTGGTTCCAGCGCATCCGGTCGGCGATCGAGGCAGGGGTCGTGGTCCGGTCGATCACCAGCAGTTCGACGTCGAGCATGGTGGCGAAATCCCGGATCGTTTCGGCGCCGACGGCCTGGGTGAGCACCGTGTGGTGCGGTCCGCCCGCGGTGATCCACGCCTCGGCGGACGTCGCCAGCGACGGCGCCGGCTTCCACACCGCGCGCGCCACCGGCAGATTCGGCAACGGCTCGTCCGGCGCGACGACCTCGACCTCGTTGGCCACCAGACGGAACCGGTCACCGAGGTCGGCGAGACCGATGACGACGGCGTCACCGGCGGCGGCGTCGAAGACCAGCCGGACGGGATCCTCGCGGCCACCGATGCCGAGCGGGTGGATCTCGCACGAAGGCCGGGCGGCGGCGATGCTCGGGCAGACTTCGAGCATGTGCGCGCCGAGGATCTTCGGCTCGCCGGGACCGAAGTGGTAGGTGTAGTCCTCCATGAAGGACGTCCCGCGCTCCGAATCGCGGCCCATCGCCTTCACCGCGGTCAGCAGCGCGGACGTCTTCCAGTCGCCCTCGCCGCCGAACCCGTAGCCGTCGGCCATCAAGCGCTGCACCGCGAGACCGGGGAGCTGCCGCAGGCCGCCGAGATCCTCGAAGTTCGTGGTGAAGGCGCCGAAACCACCGCGCGTCAGGAACGTGCGAAGTCCTTGCTCGATCCGGGCCGCGTAACGCAGCGATTCATGCCGCTCCCCCGCCTTGACCAGCTCCGGCGCGAGCGAGTACCTGTCGGCGTACTCCTCGACGAGAGTGTCGATCTCGGCGTCGGGCACCGCGTCGACCAGTTCGACGAGTTCGTTGACGCCGTAGGTGTTCACCGAGACGCCGAACTTCAGTTCCGCCTCGACCTTGTCCCCGTCGGTGACCGCGACATCGCGCATGTTGTCACCGAAACGCGCGAGCTTGAGCGAGCCGATCGTCTGACGTCCGACCGCCGCGCGGACCCAGGCGTCGATCCGGTCGGCGACCGAGGGATCCGCCGCGTGCCCGGCGATGGTCTTGCGCGGCACCCCGAGCCGGGTCTGGATGTAGCCGAACTCGCGGTCGCCGTGCGCGGCCTGGTTCAGGTTCATGAAGTCCATGTCGATGGACTGCCACGGCAGCGCCTCGTTGAGCTGGGTGTGCAGATGCAGCAAGGGTTTCCGCAGCGCGTCCAGGCCGGTGATCCACATCTTCGCCGGCGAGAACGTGTGCATCCACGCGATCACGCCGACACAGGCGTCGTCCGCGTTCGCGTCGAGCATCACGCGCCGGATAGCCGACGGCTCCGTCAGCACCGGCTTCGCGACGATCCCGGCCGAGATCCGGCCGGTGTCGGCCAGCATCCGCTGGATCTGCAAAGACTGGCCCGCGACCTGTTCGAGGGTCTCCTCCCCGTAGAGCGCCTGACTCCCGGTGAGGAACCAGACCTCGGTCTTGCGCTGTGTGCTCACTTCTCTCCCTGCTGGCCGTAGACGTTCTGGTAGCGCGCGTAGAGCCGGTCTATGTCCTGTCCGGACAGTGGTTCCGGTGTGCCCAGCGCGGAAGCGATGTGGACGGTCTTGGCGACGTCCTCGACCATCACCGCGGCCTTGACCGCGTCCCGTGCGGTGCGGCCGACGGTGAACGGACCGTGGTTGCGCATCAGCACCGCGGGTGACCGGCCGGCGCGCAGCGTCTCGACGATGCCCCGTCCGATCGAATCGTCACCGATCAGCGCGAACGGTCCGACCGGGATGTCTCCGCCGAACTCGTCCGCGATCATCGTGAGCACGCACGGGATCGGTTCCCCGCGCGCCGCCCAAGCGGTGGCGTAGGTCGAATGCGTGTGGACGACACCACCGACCTCCGGCATGTGCCGGTAGACGTAGGCGTGCGCGGCCGTGTCCGAAGACGGCGCCAGGTCACCGTGGACCACTTCGCCGTACAGGTCGGTGACGACCATCGTGTCGGCACTCAGTTCGTCGTAGGACACCCCGGACGGTTTGATCACCATCAGGTCGTGCCCGGGGACTCGCGCCGACACGTTTCCCGCGGTCCAGATGACCAGCTCGTAGCGGGTCAGCTCGCCGTGCAACCGGGCGACGGTGTCCCGCAGTTCTTCGAAGGTGTCCGTGATCTCCACGGCGAGACTCATCGGTGCTGTCCTTTCCTGGCGGCACGGCGTCGGGCGGCGAGCCGGTGCATGACGTCGTTGGCCCCGCGGCCGAAGTAGTCGTGCAGCGCGGCGTACTCGGTGTAGAGGTCGTCGTAGGCCTTCACGTTCTCGGCGATCGGCCGGTGGACCGCGCGGCGGACCGAGCCCATCGCGAGGGCCGCCGCCGGGACGTCCGGGTGCGCTCCGGCCGCGACGGCGGCGTGGATCGCCGAGCCCAGCGCGGGACTCTGCGCCGAGCCCGCCACCGAGAGCGGCAGGTTCGTGACGTCGGCGTAGATCTGCATCAGGAGCGGGTTCTTGACCAGGCCACCGGCGACGATCAGTTCGGTGACCGGCACCCCGGCGCGTTCGAAGGTCTCGACGATCGTCCTGGTACCGAACGCGGTCGCTTCCAGCAGCGCGCGATAGGTGTCCTCGGCACGGGTCGCGAGGGTCTGCCCGACGACGACGCCGGACAGTTCGTGGTCGACCAGCACCGACCGGTTCCCGCTGTGCCAGTCGAGCGCGACCAGCCCGTGCTCGCCGATCTCCTGGACCGAGGCGAGCCGCGTGAGCAGTTCGTGGACGGAGATCCCCGCCTCCCTGGCGTCCTCCACATAGGACGCCGGGACACCGTGTTCGACGAACCACGCGAAGATGTCGCCGACACCGCTCTGCCCGGCCTCGTAGCCCCACTTCCCCGACACGATGCCGCCGTCGACGACGCCGCACATCCCCGGCACTTCGCGCAGTTCGGCGCCGTTCATCACGTGACAGGTGGACGTGCCCATGATCGCGACCATCTGTCCCGGCTCCACCGCCTGGACGGCGGGCGCGGTGACATGCGCGTCGACGTTGCCGACGGCGACCGCGATGCCCTCCGGCAGCCCGGTCCATTCCGCCGCCTGAGCGCTCAGGTTTCCCGCCTTGGCACCGAGTGCGCCCAGCGGCTGCACGAGTTTGTCGTCCACGAAGGACCCGAAGCCGGGCGCCAGCTCTTCCAGGAACTCCGCGCCCGGGTAGCGGCCGTCCTGCAGGATGCCCTTGTACCCGGCGGTGCAGGCGTTGCGGACATAGGTCCCGCTGAGCTGCCAGACGATCCAGTCTGCGAGCTCGACCCAATGCCGCATCCGGTCGTAGACCTCGGGCGCCTCTTCGAAGACCTCCAACGCCTTGGCGAACTCCCACTCCGAGGAGATCAACCCGCCGTAGCGCGGAAGCCACGACTCGCCGCGCTTCCGGGCCAGCGCGTTGATCCGGTCCGCCTGCGGCTGCGCGGAATGGTGCCGCCACAGCTTCACGTAGGCGTGCGGCTCTCCGGCGAACTCGGGCAGTTCGCACAGCGGGGTGCCCTCGGCCGTCGTCGGCACCATGGTGCACGCGGTGAAGTCGGTGCCGATGCCGATCACGTCGGCGGGATCCGCGCCGGCGGCGCGGACGGCTTCCGGCACGGCGGTGCGGAGCACGTCGACGTAGTCCGACGGCACCTGCAGTGCCCAATCCGGCGGCAGACCGTGCCCGGTCTCCGGCAGGATCCGGTCGATCACGCCGTGCCGGTACTCCGAAACCGCGCTGCCCAGTTCCGCGCCGTCACGGACGCGGACCACGACGGCCCGGCCGGACAGCGTCCCGAAGTCGACGCCGACGACCAGCGGTTCCCCTGTACTCACTTCGTCTCCCGCACTGTTAGCGTTCACATTCCTGGTCGAAAACCACGATCATGCGTGCTTGGAGCCGGAACACGCGTGTCTCCAGGCGGATCACGCGTCTTCACGCGTGTTCCGGCTCCAATCACGCGTGTTCCGCCTTCCATCACGCGTGTTCCGTCTTACGTGACTCGCCTGCCGACGAGGCGTTGCAGGACGATGAAGGCGAACAGCAGCGCGCCGGTGATGATCGAAGTCCACCAGGAGTTCAGCGTGCCGTCGAAGGTGATCAGGGTCTGGATGATGCCCAGCACCATGATCCCGAGCACCGTCCCGAGGACGTAGCCGGAGCCGCCGGTGAGCAACGTGCCGCCGATGACGACGGCCGCGATCGCGGTCAGTTCCAGCCCGACACCGTTGAGCGGATCGCCGGAGGACTTGTACAGCACCAGGAGCAGACCGCCGAGTGCCGAGCAGAACCCGCTGAGCGTGTAGACCGAGATCCTCGTACGGCCGACGTTCAGGCCCATCAGCAGCGCCGACTTCGGGTTCCCGCCGATCGCGTAGACCGTCCGGCCGAACCGGGTCCCGTACAGGACGTACGCCGCGACGGCGACCACCACCAGCGCGACGACCACGCCGATCGAGATGTGCAGTTCCCCGCCGAGCGGGATCTGTGTCTGCGCGAGGCTCGCGACCGTGGGGTCGTCGATCGAATACGCCTGGGTGCTGATCGTGTAACAGAGCCCCCTGGCGAAGAACATCCCGATCAGGGTGGCGATGAACGGCTGGATCTCGAAGACCTGGATCAGCACACCCATGCCGAAGCCGAGTGCCGCGCCGATCGCCAGTACCGCGGGAATCACCGCGAGCACCGGCCAGCCCTGGTTCTGCAGCAGGTCGGCGGAGACCACTGTGGACAGCGCGACCACCGAGCCCACCGACAGGTCGATCCCGCCGGTGAGGATCACGAACGTCATCCCGACGGCGACGACCAGCAGGAACGCGTTGTTGATGAACAGGTCGAGTACGACCTGGCCGGAACCGAACGCCGTGTAGCTCGAAGCGCCGTAGAGGTAGGCGCCGATGAGCATCACCATCGTCGCCAGGATCGGCAGATGCCGCTGCCGTGGGCGATAGCCCTTGATGCGGTCGAGCGTCGTCATACCCCGGCCTCCACCTTCTCCGGCTGGACGGCGGGTGACGGCGGGGCCGCTTTCCGCCGCCGGGCGAGCTTCCTGCGGAACACCGGCGACTGCAGCAGGCAGACCGCCAGCACGACCACGGCCTTGAACAGCATGATCGCCTGCGGGGCGATGCCGAGTGCGTAGACGGTCGTCGTCAGCGTCTGGATGAGCAGCGCGCCGATCACCGAGCCGGTCAGCGAAAACCGGCCACCGGTCAGCTGCGTCCCGCCGATGACGACGGCGAGGATCGCGTCCAGTTCGATGAACTGCCCGGCGTTGTTGCCGTCGGCGCTGTGCACGTTCGCGCTGATCATCAGTCCGGCGATGCCGGCGCAGAGCGCGCAGAAGACGTAGGTGAGCCAGATCAGCCGGGTCGACCGGAGCCCGGCGAGCCTGCCCGCTTCCGGGTTGCCGCCCACGGATTCGACCAGCAGGCCCAGCGCCGACCGGCGGACCAGCACCGCGGCGATGGCGAACACGGCCAGCGCGATGAGGATCGCGCTGGGCAGGCCGAAGGTGAACCCGCTGCCGATCCATTCGTACGGCCCCGAGTTGACGGTGATGATCTGGCCGCCGGTGATCAGCTGGGCGATGCCGCGGCCCGCGACCATCAGGATCAGCGTCGCGATGATCGGCTGGATCCCCAGCACCGCCACGAGCCAGCCGTTCCAGAGGCCGAGGACGAGGGCGAGACCCAACGCCATCCCGACCGCGGCGAGGGCCCCGCCGACGCTGTTCTGATCGCCGAGTCCGCTGATGTGCAGGCAGGCGAGCGCGCCGCTGATCGCGACGACCGCGCCGACGGAGAGATCGATCCCCCGCGTCGCCACCACCAGGGTCATGCCGATCGCGATGAGGATCAGCGGGGCGCCGTTCTTGAGGATGTCGATCAGGTTGCCGTAGAGATGTCCGTCGCGGAATTCGATCGCGAAGAACGCCGGATGGACGATGAGGTCGCCGAGCAGCAGCGCCAGCAGCGCGACGACCGGCCAGAACAACCGGTGTTCGGTCATCGTGCGACTCCTTCGGCCATCGTCGCCATGACGCGGTCCGCGGTCAGCGATTCGTTGTCCAATACGGCGACCACCGCGCGGTCGCGCAGCACGACCACCCGATGGCTCAGCCGCAGCACTTCTTCGAGTTCGGCGGAGACGAACACCACCGCCATCCCCTCGCCCGAGAGCCGCGTGACGAGCCGCTGGATCTCCGTCTTGGCGCCGATGTCGATGCCGCGCGTCGGCTCGTCGAGGATCAGCAGCCGCGGTTCGGTGATGAGCCACCTCGCGAGCAGCACCTTCTGCTGGTTGCCGCCACTCAGGTCGCCGACCTTCGCCTCGGCGTTGGCGGGCCGGATGTCGAGCGCCTTGATGTAGCGCTCCGCGATCTCGTCCTGCCGCCGTCGCGGGACAGGGCGGGCCCAGCCCCGTGAGGCCTGCAGTGCGAGCACGATGTTCTCGCGTACGGTGAGTTCCTCGACGAGGCCTTCGGTCTTGCGGTTCTCCGAGCAGAACGCGATGCGGTGGTCGAGACCGGTCCTCGGGGTCTTCAGCGACACCGGCTCGCCGTCGATCCGCACCGATCCGCTGTCCGCGTGATCGGCGCCGAACAGCAACCGGGCCAGTTCGGTGCGACCCGAACCGAGCAGCCCGGCGAGGCCCACGACCTCGCCCGCCCGGATGTCGAGCGAGAACGGCGCGACCCCGCCCTTGCGGCCGACGTCGCCCGCTTCGAGGAAGACGGTCGCCCCTGCGACGTCCGACCTGCTGTGGCCCGCGTCCTCGATGTCTTCCAGCGCCGCGAGTTCCTTGCCGATCATCCTGGTGACCAGGTCGACCGGGGTGATCTCCTCGGTGCGGTACTCGCCGATCAGCTTTCCGTTGCGCAGCACCGTCATCCGGTCCGCGACGGCGAAGACCTGCTCGATGAAATGGGAGACGAACAGGATCGCCATCCCCTGATCCCTCAATGAGCGAAACACGTTGAGCAACTGTTCGACCTCGCCGGCGTCCAAACTGGACGTCGGTTCGTCGAGTACGAGGACCCGCGCGTCGACGTCGAGCGCCCTGGCGATCGCGACCAGTTGCTGCACCGCGATCGAGCAGCTGCTCAGCTCGGCCGAAACGTCCACCTCGACGTCCAGCCTGGCCAGCAGCGCGGCCGCCCGGCGGCGCGTCTCGCGCCAGTCGATGCGGCCACGCCGTCGCGGCTCCTTGCCGAGGCAGATGTTCTCCGCCACCGACAGGTTCGGGCAGAGGTTCACTTCCTGATACACGGTGCTCACGCCGGAGCGCTGCGCCTCTCCCGGCCCGTTGAACGCGACCGGGGAGCCGTCGAGCTCGATCGTGCCCGCGTCCACCCCGTACACGCCGGTGAGCACCTTGATCAGGGTGGACTTGCCGGCACCGTTCTCACCCATCAGGGCGTGCACTTCGCCGGGGAACATCCGGAAGGAGACGTCGTCGAGGGCGACCACGCCGGGGAATTCCTTCCGGATGTGGCTCATCCGCAGGATCGCAGGGGGTTCTGTCATCGGCTCAGTACTGACGTTGCGGCAGCGCGGCCTTCGCGGCCGCCTGGTCGAATTCGGTCTCGGTGGTCTCGATGCGCGGGGGCACCTGCTCACCGGCGGCGACCTTCTTCACCAGATCCATCAGCTGCGGGCCGAGCAGCGGGTTGCATTCGACGACGTGGTTGATCTTGCCGTCGGCCAGTGCCTGCAGGGCGTCGCGGACACCGTCGACCGAGACGATCTTGATGTCCTTGCCGGGCACCTTCCCTGCCGCCTCGATCGCCTCGATGGCGCCAAGGGCCATGTCGTCGTTGTGCGCGTACAGCACGTCGATCTTGGGCTGCGACTTGAGGAAGGCCTCCATGACCTCCTTGCCCTTGGCACGGGTGAACTCACCGGTCTGCGACGCGACGACCTTGAACTTCGGGTTCGACGCGATGACGTCGGCGAAGCCCTTCTTGCGGTCGTTCGCCGGTGCGGAACCGGTGGTGCCCTGCAGTTCGACGATGCTGACGTCACCCGTGGCCGAGCCGAATTCCTTGGCCAGCCACTCGCCCGCCTTCTTGCCCTCGGCGACGAAGTCCGAACCGAGGAAGGTCTTGTACAGCGTCTTGTCCGCCGAGTCGACGGCCCGGTCGGTCAGGATCACCGGGATGTTCGCCGTCTTCGCCTCCTTGAGCACGGTGTCCCAGCCGGACTCCACGACCGGCGAGAAGGCGATCACCTTGACCTTCTGCTGGATGTAGGACCGGATCGCGGCGATCTGGTTCTCCTGCTTCTGCTGCGCGTCGGAGAACTTCAGCTCGATCCCGGCGGCCTTCGCGGACTCCTGGATCGACTTGGTGTTCGCCGTCCGCCAGCCGCTTTCCGCGCCCACCTGGGCGAAGCCGAGGGTGAGGGCGCCGCCGCCACTCGTTCCGCCGCCACCGCCGCACGCGGTGAGCAGGAGCAGCCCGGCCACTCCGGCCACGATCGCCGTCCACGGTTTTCTTGCCACATCGACTCCTAGATCCGCGCTGATCAGTTGAGTTAGCGTTAACATTCCCGCCTTGAGCCCTGGAAACGGCTCCGGCGCTACGAAAGTCCGGTGCTCTCCCGCACGATCAGTTCGGGGATCACCAGGTCGCGGTCTCGATCCTCACCGCCGTTCATCCGGCGGCGGAGCAGGTCGAACGTGCGCCTGCCGACTTCGACGAAGTCCTGGCGCACCGTCGTCAGCGGCGGTGTGTAGTAAGCCGCCTCGGGAACGTCGTCGAAACCGACGATCCGCATCTCCCCCGGCACGTTCACTCCGGCCTCGGTGCAGGCACGGAGGAAACCGAGGGCCATCTGGTCGTTGGCCACGAACACCGCGTCCAGCCCCTTTTCGCCGACGAGGGATCGCCCCGCCGCGTACCCGGAACGCGCACTCCAATCACCACGCACGACGGGCGGGATCCGCGCGCCGTGCCGCCGCAGGGTCTCGCGCCAGCCACGTTCGCGGTCGAGCGCCTCGAGCCAGTCTTCGGGTCCGGCCACGTGCCAGACGGTCTCGTGCCCGAGGCCGAGGAGGTGTTCGGTCGCCCGGCGCGCGCCGTCGTACTGGTCGACCGAGATCACCGGGACCGGCGCCTTTTCACCACCGCCGACCGCGACGAGCGGCACGTCGCTGGGTGCCGCCTCCAGCGCTCGTGCGGCGGTGACATGCGGCGCGATCACGACGATGCCCTCGACCGCCTGACGCCGCAGGCGCTCCACCGCGTCGGCGATGGACGACCGGCCCGGACGGCTGATGCTGGTTATGGTCGTCGCGTAGCCGGCTTCACGGGCGGCGTGCTCGATTCCGCTCAAAGTGCTCGCCGGGCCGTAGAGGTTGGCCTCCAGCGCGACCACGCCGAGCGTGCCCGAGCGACCGGTGACCAGCGCGCGGGCGACCGAGTTCGGCCGGTAGTCCAGCTGCTCGATGGCGGCGTTGACGCGGACCCGCGTCTCTGCGCGGACCGGCCCGGTGCCGTTGATGACCCGGGAGACCGTCATATGCGAAACCCCCGCGAGCGCGGCCACGTCGGTGAGACTGGCCTGCTTGCTCTCGGTGGTTTCGCGTGCCATCGCCTGTCTCCCAATGCCGGTACCGTGTGACGAGTGCCGCAAGTGTTAGCGATAACACGAGCCGGGTCAAGCGCTCCCCGAGTCACAGTCGGGTCACGGAGCCCGGGCTCAGCTGGAGGCGCGATGCGTGAGCGAGACCGGCAAGATCCGCTGGCGGGGCTTGAGATCCCGGTCGTCCATTACCGCGAGCAGGGTCTCGACCATCGCGTGGACCTGTTCCCGCGGATCC
Organism: Amycolatopsis decaplanina DSM 44594; assembly: GCF_000342005.1. Lineage (GTDB taxonomy): Bacteria > Actinomycetota > Actinomycetes > Mycobacteriales > Pseudonocardiaceae > Amycolatopsis > Amycolatopsis decaplanina. The sequence goes on along the minus strand of NZ_AOHO01000062.1, from coordinate 10,618 downwards.
TGGTGGACCGATGTCAGCGGCGGGTCCATCTCCGGCGCGAGTGTCGCGTTGTCGTCGAAGCTGACGACGGCGACGTCCGACGGGATCCGCCGTCCGGCGGCATGCAGGGTGCGAAGCGCGCCGAGAGCCATCATGTCGCTGGCCACGAAGACGGCGTCGAGGTCCGGGCGCCGCGCGAGCAGGTTCGACATCGCCTTCGCCCCGCCGGTCAGGGTGAAGTCGCCTTCCTCCATCAGGTCCGCCGGGTCGAGTCCGGCGTCGAGGAGGGTTTTGCGCCAGCCCGAGAGCCGGTCGATCGCCGCGCTCTGGTCCTGCGGGCCCGCGATCGTGGCGATCCGCCGGTGGCCGGCCTCGACGAGATGCGCGACAGCGAGCTTCGCGCCGCCTTCGTTGTCGAAGTCGACGACGTGCACACCGCGTTTGAGCCCGGCCGCCTGCCCGCCGTACACCACCGGGATCCTCAGCTGCCGCAACGCCTTGGGCAACGGATCGGTCCGGTGCGGCGCGAAGACGAGCACGCCGTCGACGTGCCCGCCGTCCAGGAACCGGACCGTGCGTTCGAGGTCCTCGCGGGTGTCACTGAAGATCAAGACCATCTGGCAGCCGATGTCGGCGAGTTCGCGATAACCCGCCCGCATGACCGCGGTGCGGTACGGATCGTCGAGCAGCCGCGCCTCGGGTTCCGACAGCACGACCGCGACCGCGCCGGTCCGCTTGGTCACCAGCGATCTCGCCGCCTGGTTCGGGGAATAGCCGAGTTCGCGGGCCGCGGCCTGGACCTTCTCGCGGGAGCGCGCGCTGACGTAGCCGTCGTCGTTCAGCGCCCGGGACGCCGTCGACCGGCTGACCCCGGCGGACGCGGCGACGTCTTCCAGCGTCGGCCTGCCGTCTTCCCCTGGTCGAGGCCCCACCCGCGCCACCTTCACTCTTCAGCTCCATCCGGACATCGACAGCTTAGTGTCCGGCGGGCGACGACACTGAGAGCGCTCCCCTGTCGGAAACACGTTCATTACGAGCCCTTGACATGATCTCGCCCCGGGGGACAAACTCTGCGCATTCCTGGGAGCGCTCCCAGTTTCTCCTTCACCCCATCAGCAAGGGACAAAGACGTGAGAAGGATCCGGAACGGCCTGGTGCTGGCACTGGGTATCACGATGACGTTCGGCCTGGCGGCGTGCGGCGGTGACGACGGCGGCACACCCGCCGCGTCGGACCCGAACGCGAAGGTCGAGCTGTCGCTGGCCACGTTCACCGAGTTCGGCTACGAGGAGCTCATCCCCGAGTACGAACGACTGCACCCGAACGTGAAGATCACCCATCGCAAGACCGGCCAGGGCGGGCCGTACCACCAGGACCTGATCACGAAACTGGCCGCGGGTTCCGGCCTCGCCGATGTCACCGCCGTCGAGGAAGGCCATCTGTCGAACGTCCTCGACAAGGGCTCGAAGTTCAACGACCTGCCCAAGATCGGTCCGGCCGAGGCCTCCCCCGACCGCTGGCTCGGCTGGAAGTACGACGCGGCGAAGACCAAGGACGGCAAGGTCATCGGCTACGGGACGGACATCGGCCCGCTGGCCATGTGCTACCGCAAGGACATGCTCGAAGCGGCGGGAATGCCGTCCGATCCCGAAGCGGTCAAACCGTTGTTCGCGACCTGGGACAGCTACTTCGCGGCGGGCGACCAGTACGTCGCCAAGACCGGTGGGAAGGCGTGGTTCGACTCGGCCGCGCAGAACTTCAACGCCATGGTCAACCAGCTCCCCACCGGCTACATCGGCAACGACGACAAGCTCGCGGTGGAGTCGAACCAGGGCATCAAGGACGCCTGGACCAAGGTGACCGGCGCTGTCGCGAAAGGACAGTCGGCCAAGCTGACCGCGTTCAGCAACGAGTGGAACAGCGGGTTCAAGCAGGGCGCCTTCGCCACGAAGGTGTGCCCCGCCTGGATGCTCGGCGTGATCGAGGAGCACTCCGGCCCGGAGAACGCCGGCAAATGGGCGGTCACCGCGGCCTTCCCCGGTGGAGGCGGGAACTGGGGCGGCTCGTACCTGACCGTGCCCACGCAGTCGAAGCACCCGAAGGAGGCGGCCGAACTCGCCGCCTGGCTGACCGCGCCCGAGCAGCAGATCAAGGCGTTCAAGGCGAAGGGCACCTTCCCCAGCCAGGTCAAGGCACTCGAAGATCAGGCGCTGCTGAGCGAGACCGACGCCTACTTCGGCGGCGCCAAGATCGGCCAGTTGTTCGCCGAGCAGGCCAAGAAGGTCGCCAAACCGCAGTACAAGGGCCCCGGTGACGGCCAGATCCAAGAGAACGCGTCGAGTCCGGCGCTGCAGGCCGTCGAACAGGGCAAGTCGGCGGACGAAGGCTGGACACAGCTGCTCGACGCCGCGAAGAAGATCACGCGCTGACCGATGACCGTCGTCGACAAGATCGCGCCGGACGAGGAGAAGGCCGGGGTGCGCACGTCGCCCCGGCCCACCCTCCGCCACCGGCTGAGCCGGTGGGACGTCAAGGTCTCGCCCTACCTCTACATCGCCCCGTTCTTCATCGTGTTCGGGATCGTCGGGTTGTTCCCGCTGCTCTACACGGCGTACGTGTCCCTGTTCAGCTGGGAGGCGGGCGATGACGATCCGGCCTTCATCGGGCTGGACAACTTCAAGGAACTGTTCGCCGACACGCAGTTCTGGAACGCGCTCGAGAACACCGTCAGCATCTTCCTGCTCTCCAGCGTCCCGCAGCTGATCATCGCGGTGCTCCTGGCGGCGTTGCTCAGCGCCAGGCTGCGCGGGGCGACCGGCTGGCGCGTCGGCGTCCTGCTCCCCTACGCCGCCAGCCTGGTGGCGCTCGGGATCATCTTCGCGAACCTGTTCGGGCCGAAGTACGGCCTGGTCAACGGCCTGTTGCAGACCATCGGACTCGACCCGGTCGATTGGCAGGCGGGCCGGTTCAGCAGCCACGTCGCGATCGCGATCATGGTGAACTGGCGCTGGACCGGGTACAACGCGCTGATCGTGCTGGCGGCGATGCAGGCCATTCCGAAGGAGCTGCACGAGGCCGCCCTCATCGACGGCGCCGGTACCGCACGCCGGTTCTTCAGCATCACGCTTCCCTTGCTGAAGCCGACGCTGATCTTCGTCACGATCACTTCGACGATCGGCGGGCTGCAGATCTTCACCGAGCCCAAGCTGTTCGACGCCATGCCGGGCTCGAACAACGGCGGCTCGTCCAACCAGTTCCAGACCGTGACGCTGTACCTGTACCAAACGGCTTTCGAGAACTACGAACTCGGCTACGCCTCGGCGATCGCGTGGGTGCTGTTCGTGATCATCGTGCTGATCGCGCTGGTGAACTTCTTCCTCACCGGCAGGCTCACGGCGGTGAAAAAGAAATGACCACACTCCAAAATGGACTCAAGCGAGGCGTTTCGGCGCTGGGCAAACCGCGCCGGGCGACCTACGTCGTGCTCACGATCTTCGTGCTGGGCTCGCTCTTCCCGTTCTACTGGTCGTTCCTGGTGGCGAGCCGGGACAGCGGGATGCTCACCGAGCGGGTCCCGCCCTTCCTTCCTGGAGGGAACTTCTTCGCCAACGCGGCCAGGGTGTTCGACACTGTGCCGTTCTGGAAGGCGCTCGCGAACAGCCTGATCGTGTCCGGCACGGTCACGCTCACCACGGTGCTGTTCTCGGCGCTGGCCGGGTTCGCGTTCGCCAAACTGCGGTTCCGCGGCCGGAACGGGTTGTTCGTGTTCATCGTCATCACCCTCGCGGTCCCGACCCAGCTCGGCATCATCCCGCTGTTCATGGCCATGTCGGAGTTCGGCTGGGCGGGCGGGTTGCAGTCGGTGATCGTGCCCAACCTGGTGACCGCGTTCGGCGTCTTCTGGATGCGGCAGTACACGGTGGACGCCGTACCGTACGAACTGATCGAGGCGGCACGTGTCGACGGCTGCAGCATGATCCGGGTCTTCTGGAACGTCTGCCTGCCCGCGGTCCGCCCGGCGGCGGCGATCCTGGCGATGTTCACGTTCATGACGTCGTGGAACGACTTCCTCTGGCCACTCGTCGTGCTGGACGCCGGCAACCCCACCGTGCAGCTGGCGCTGGAGAAGCTGCAGAGCGGCTACTACGTCGACTACTCGCTGGTGCTGGCCGGGACCACTCTGGCCACCATCCCGATCCTCATCGTCTTCCTCCTTCTCGGCCGCCAGATCGTGGCCGGGATCATGCAAGGTGCCGTGAAAGGGTGACCATGTCCGCTCATCCCGACAGTGTCCGGGCGAAGACCGCGCTGCTGTTCCCGCCCGGATTCGTGTGGGGCGCCGCCACCGCGGCCTTCCAGGTCGAAGGGGCGACGGCCGCCGACGGCCGGACCGACTCGATCTGGGACGTCTTCGCCCGACGTCCCGGCGCCATCGTCGGCGGCGACACCGGGGAGCCGGGCGCCGATCATTACCGGCGCTACGCCGAAGACGTCGACCTGATGCGACGGCTCGGGCTCGGCGCGTACCGGTTCTCCTTGTCGTGGCCGAGGATCCGGCCCGACGGCGGTACCCCGAATCCTCGGGGGCTGGCGTTCTACGACAGACTCGTCGACAAGATTCTCGATGCCGGAATCGAGCCCTGGGCGACGCTGTATCACTGGGATCTCCCCCAGACACTCGAAGACGAGGGCGGCTGGGCCACGCGCGAAACCGCCTTCCGGTTCGCCGAGTACGCCGAAACGGTCGTGGCGCGCTTGGGCGACCGGGTCCCACGCTGGTCCACACTGAACGAGCCGTGGTGCGCCGCGATGCTGGGCTACGCGCGCGGGATCCACGCTCCCGGCAGACAGGAACCCCGCGCCGCCGTCGCGGCCGCGCACCATCTGCTGCTGGGGCACGGGCTCGCGATGGACGTCCTGCGGCGGCACGCGCCTGCCGCGTCGTCAGGGATCACGCTGAACCTGTATCCGGTGTCGGCGGTCGACCCCTCGTCCACCGTGGACGCCGAGGCGGCGCGCCGGATCGACGGCCTGCAGAACCGGCTGTTCCTGGACCCGGTGCTCCGCGGCTCCTACCCCGAGGACCTGCTGACCGACCTGGCTCCGCTCGGCATCGAAGAGCTCTTGCTCGACGGCGATCTCGCGACCATCGCCGCTCCGATCGATTGGCTGGGCATCAACTACTACCGCGGCTACCAGGTCGCGGGCACCCCGCTGCCCGGCAGTGAACCGGCGGGCGCCGACTGGCTCGGCTCCCCCGACGTCCATTTCGTCCCCGACGAGGCGGCCCCGCGCACCGACTCGGGCTGGGAGGTCCAGCCCTCCCGGCTCACCGAATGCCTCCTGCGAGTGCATCGTGAGTACCGGCCGATCCCGTTGTACATCACCGAAAACGGCGCATCCTATCCGGACGCCCTGATCGGCGGGGACGTCGCGGACACCGACCGGATCGCCTTTCTCGACTCGCATCTGCGCGCAGCGTACGAAGCGATCAAGGCGGGCGTCGACCTACGCGGTTACTTCTATTGGTCACTGCTCGACAACTTCGAGTGGGCCGAGGGGTACGCCAAGCGCTTCGGACTCGTGCACGTCGACTACGCGACCCAACGGCGGACGCCGAAGCGAAGCGCGCTCTGGTATGCCCGGGCGATCAGCCTGAACGGGCTGAGCTGACGGCAAGGGTCGTTCAGGACATCTTCGTCCCGAACGACCCTTGCCTCACGGCTACCGGCGGATGACCGCGGCCCGTTCGGCGATGGCCCTCTGGTCAGGGCCATGGACCTCGGCGGTCCGGAAATCGTTGACGCAGCCGGGTACGTCCGCCGGGGAAACACAGTTGTCAGGCAGGTTGCCGCTCACCGCGGCCCCGTTCACCAGGGTGACGCGTGCGTTGAGCGTGTGGATGCCGCCACCGGATGCCGGACTCGGATAGGAGCCTGCCCCGGGCTCGCCCGCGGCGTTGTCACCGACCTTCACCTGGTCGAGCGTGAGGCTGTCGTCGAACACGCCGAGTCCGCCGCCACGGCCTCCATAGCCGGAGTACCCGGAGTAGCCGCCCGGCCCTGCGACACCGGCGTCACCGCCTCGGCCCGCCTGGTTGCCCGTGACGGTGGTGCCGGTGAACGCGGGATTCAGCAGCACCCCCTGACTCGACGACATGAACACGCCGCCTGCCACACCACCGCTGCCGCCGTCCCCGGCTCCGCCGCCCTCGGCGCCGCCCGTACCGCCCTTGCCGCCGCTCCCGGCGCTGTTGCCGGTGACGCTGCCACCGGTGATCCGCAGGACGGTGCCGCTGACAACGTCCACACCCGCGCCGAAACCGGCGGAACCGCCTCGGCCGCCCGGTTTGGCAGCCACACCGTTTCCGCCCGGGCCACCGGCGCCGGTGGCGTTACCGATGATCGAGGTGCGGGTGATCGTCAGTGTGATCTGCGAGGACGAGTACGAGGAGATGCCACCGCCGAAACCTCCGCCGCCCCCGCGACCGGCAGTGGTGGTGGCGGTCGCGTCGGCGCCAGGAGCACCCGAGCCCGAGGTGTTGCCGCTGATGACACTGTCGGTGATGGTCAACGGGCCCCAGTTCTCGATACCGCCACCGGACCCGCCCGGGTTCGCGTCTCCATAGGAGTTGGTGCCGACACCGTCAGGAGCGTGGCCGCCGGCGATCGTGACTTCGTTGAGCGTCAGGTCGCCCCAATTGGAAATGATCCGGAACCGGGGCGCGTCCTTGGCGCGTTCGATGGTGGCGTGGTTGCCGTCGACGGTGAGCTTTCCCTGAATGGACGGCAGTCCGGCTTTCCAAGTGGCATCGGCGACCGCCGTGAGCGTGTAGACGCAGTTCGCCGCCAGGGACAGTGTGTCCGGCTCGGAGGTGGCGTTTGCCGCGCTGACGGCCTGCACCAGCGCGGCGGGGTCACAGGGAACGGTGATTTCGGTGGCTTGCGCCGGTGGAGCGACCAGGGCGAACGTCCCCAACGCGGTGACCGTGGTCGCGACTCGTCTTCGGACTTCAGTGTTCGACACCGTCGAAAACCTCTCAGTTCAAGGAATCGGGGAGGACAATCAAGAACATTAGAAGTGCCACCTTCACCCCTCAATGAATATGATCCCGAACACAGGATTACCGGTCACCGGGAATCGTTGTGAACGAACGAATATGAACCGGAATTCGCGGCTTGCCGACCTCACGCCGAGGGATTGCGGTGGCCGTGCTCCGGCAGGTTTTGTTATCGTGGGTGCGGACCTGATCAACGAACAGGAAGACCAGACGTGGCAGGTGAAGACGACATCTCCGGGTGAGCCGGAGTTGGCAGGCCACCGGCGCTGACGCCGACGTGGCCAGTTTGTCGTCCCCTCAAGCCACGTCCACCGCGGCGCAGCCTTGATGCGCCCACTGTCTTTCACGAGGTCATTTCCATGTCAGACGCCTTCGTCGTCGTGTCCGCCCTGTCCTTCGCCTGGCCGGATGACACCCCGGTCTTCGACGACCTGTCCTTCACCGTGCCCGGCGGCCGCACCGGCCTGGTCGCGCCGAACGGGGCGGGCAAGAGCACGCTCCTCAAACTGATCGCCGGCGAGCTGCGGCCGGCGTCCGGCTCTGTCTCCTCCCAGGGAGTCCTCGGTTATCTGCCACAGTCGCTGCCGCTCACCGCCGACCTGAACGTGGCCGAGGTGCTGGGCATCGCGCCGCAGCTCGCGGCGCTGAGCGCCATCGAGTCCGGCGACGCGAGCGACGAGCACTTCACCACCATCGGAAACGACTGGGACATCGAGGAACGCACCCGCGCGCAGCTCGACCGGCTGGGCCTCGACGGCATTTCGCTGGACCGGAACCTGCGCACGCTGAGCGGCGGACAGATCATCTCCCTCGGCCTGGCCGCGCAGTTACTGAAACGCCCCGACATCCTGCTGCTGGACGAACCGACCAACAACCTCGACCTCGACGCCCGCCGCAAGCTCTACGGGGTGCTCGAAGACTGGTCCGGTTGCCTGCTGCTGGTGAGCCACGATCGGGAACTGCTCGACCGGATGGACCGGATCGCCGAACTCGACCGCGGCGATCTTCGGTACCACGGCGGGAACTTCACCCAATACGAAGCGGCGGTCAAGGCCGAGCAAGAGGTCGCCGAACGCAACGTCCGGAGCGCCGAACAAGAGGTCAAACGCGAGAAACGGGAGATGCAGCAGGCCCGGGAGCGGGCGGCGCGGCGCGCGGGCAACGCGGCCCGCAACCTCGGCAACGCCTGCCTGCCGAAGATCTTCGCCGGCACCATGAAACGCAACGCCCAGGAGTCCGCGGGCAAGGCGAACGAGACGCACGCCGCCCGGGTCAGCGACGCGAAAAACCGCCTCGACGAGGCCGAACGCTCCCTTCGCGACGACCAGAAGATCGCGCTGATCCTGCCGGGCACCAACGTCCCCGCCGGGCGCACGATGTTCCACGGCGAGCACATCCAGGTCCGCTACGGCGAACGGAACGTCTTCGCGGGCGAAGGGATCGACCTGACGATCCGCGGCCCTGAGCGGATCGCGCTGACCGGCGGAAACGGTACCGGGAAGTCGACGCTCCTGCGGGTGCTCAACGGAGACCTTTCGCCTGACGGCGGCGTGGTGAAGCGGGCCGAGGGCCGGATCGCCTATCTCTCCCAACGGCTGGATCTCCTGGACCTCGACCGGACCATCGCCGAGAACTTCGCCGCGTTCGCCCCGAGCCTCCCCGAGTCGCAACGAATGACCCTGCTCGCCCGCTTCCTGTTCCGAGGCGCGCGAAGCCGGCTCCCCGTCGGCGTACTGTCCGGGGGTGAACGCCTGCGGGCCACCCTGGCCTGCGTCCTGTTCGCCGAACCCGCGCCGCAACTGCTCCTGCTGGACGAGCCGACCAACAATCTCGACCTGGTCAGCGTCGGGCAACTGGAAAGCGCGTTGGGGGCGTATCAGGGCGCTTTCATGGTCGTGAGCCACGATGAGCGGTTCTTGAGGGAGGTCAAGGTGGATCGGCGAGTGCGGTTGACCGACGGGGTGCTTGTGGAGTCCTGAGGTTTCGGTTCGGCCGCCGGGTGTCGTGAGTGGCATGGACGGTTCCAGCGGACCCGTATTCGCAGACCCACTGACACTCCTCACTCGGCTGCTCACCCGTTGATCAAGCTCCGAGGCCAGAACCATCTCAACGACGATGTGGGAATCGGGACACCGGACGCCCCCGTTCCCACATCGTCAACCTAGGCACCCGATGAACCGTCGCCTTCGTGCCGGCCAGACACAGGTAGGGAAATACGAGTCCGCTCTGACCGTCCATACCGCTCACGAGAGTCACGATGCCCGCCACCCTAATCACCCTTCAGTGGTAAATGCGCTGTTTCATTGTTGCTTAAAATTACGAACACGCGTTCGATTTGTTCGGGTATTCTGGAGCGGTGTCCGAGACCTTTCTTCCCGAGTTGCCGCAGGAGTTGTGGCGTGCCGGCAAGCTGGAGCTTGCCCGTGGCGTGCAGCAGTCCTTGCAGGTGATCCGGACGGCCACCGCCGGGTTGGGGCAGTATCTGGCGGAGATCGAGTCTCGGGGCGTCAAAGACTTGTACGGCTATGGCAGCACGGCCAACTGGTTCGCGGATGTGGCGGGGTTGTCGCTTGGTGAGGCACGTCCGGTGGTGAAGCGGGCGATCGCGCTGAACCCCACCCGCGCGTTGGACGGCACCGAAGTTCCGGCGGTTGCTCCCGCGACCGCCGCGGTGGCCGCCGAGGGCATGGTCGGGAATGAGCGGATCGACCAGATCCTGGAGATCCTGACGAAGCTCCCAGCCGACACCTCCGCCGAGGATCGGGCGAGTGCGGAGAAGATTCTGGCTGATCTGGCTCGTGATGCGGGTCCCCGACAGCTCGCCGAAGCCGAAGCAAACCTCCTCGCCTGGCTGGATCCCGACGGCAACGAACCCAAGGAACCTGAGCCCAAGGAACCGCGCCGGGAAATCACCCTGGAACGCCGCAAAGACGGCTTCTGGAAACTCAACGGCCTGCTCGACGACGAGACTGGTGCCCGCACGGCGGCCGCTCTCGAGGCGTACGCCCAGCCGCGGCCGGTGGATGAGTTCGGCCAAGCCGATCTGCGGATGAAGTGCGAACGCCTGGGCGACGCCTGGGTCGATCTCCTCGATCTGGCGATCGCCTGCCCCGACCAGCCCGGCACCAGCGGCTACCGCACCCTGATCCAGGTCACCATCGGGCTTGAGGAGTTGAAGTCCGGCCTCGGTACGGCGTGCCTCGATTTCGTCGGGACGATGACCGCCCGGGAAGCCCGCCTCGCCGCCTGCGACTGCCTCATGCTCCCCGTCGTGATGAGCGCCGCGGGTGAGCCTCTCGACGTGGGACGACTCAGACGGTTCGTCACCCCCGGCCAGAGACGGGCCCTGAACATCCGAGACGGCGGCTGCGCCTTCCCCGGCTGCCACCGCAAACCCAAGCACTGCCACGCCCACCACATTCACCACTGGGCAGACGGCGGACCCACCGACCTCCGCAACCTCGTCCTGCTCTGCGGCTTCCACCACCGCCTGATCCACCACGGCGACTGGGAAGTCCGCATGGCCACCGACGGGCTACCCGAGTTCATCCCACCCCAATACCGGGATCCGCTCCGAAA
>NZ_AOHO01000061.1 GCF_000342005.1 Amycolatopsis decaplanina DSM 44594 | reverse complement strand
GGCCGGGGCCGACGGGGCCGGAGCGGACGCCGCGGGGGCGGCCGGGGCCTCGGTCTTCGCCGCGGGCGCGGGCTGGGCCTGCTTCGCGGCCGGAGCCGGGGCGGCGGGCTTCGCGGGCGGCGCGGGTGAAGGACGCGGGCCGGGGGTCGGAACCGGCTTCTTCTTGCCGTCCTTGGACGGATACGCGTCACGGAGACGACGGGCGACCGGCGCCTCGACGGTGGACGACGCGGACTTCACGAACTCGCCCTGTTCCTTCAACTTGGCGAGAACTTCCTTGCTGGTGATGCCGAGCTCTTTCGCGAGCTCATGTACTCGGGCCTTGCCTGGCACAGCTCTCCTCATCTGGGGAGGCCGGCGGCAGACCCGCAGACCTCGTCCTATTGTCGCGCGTTCATTGATTCAGCTTCACGGCTGACTCATGACGGGTCGACCTGCTTCCTGATTCCATCCGGCACCGGGGATGTCCCGGCGCCCCTCATTCCTCGGCGAACCGCTCCAGGCGTTCGTGGACACCCTGGGCGTCGAGCGACCCCGGAACACGAAGTGCTCGGGGAAACGCCCTGCGCCGCTCGGCCTTGGCCAGACAGTCCGGCACGGGATGCAACCAGGCACCCCGGCCCGGCAACCGCCGACGTTCGTCGACGATCAACCGACCGTCCGCCGCGACCACTCGCAGCAACTCGCCGATCAAAGCCCGCCGACGGCAACCCACACAGGTACGAACGGGGGCTTCCCGGTCATGCTGGAGGTCGGTTCCCGGCCGCGGGCTCTGAACCATTCGTAAGTCTAGCGCTTCGACCTTCACTCAGCCGAACCGGTTGCCGCGGCGGGCCGCGGCTGCCCGGCGTGTGCTTCGTCACCCTGCTCAGGGGCGGCGTCACTGCGGATGTCGATCCGCCAGCCGGTGAGCCGGGCGGCGAGGCGGGCGTTCTGCCCCTCCTTGCCGATCGCGAGCGAAAGCTGGAAGTCCGGGACGACGACACGAGCGGTCTTGGCCCGCTCGTCGACGACCCGTACCGATACAACCTTCGCGGGCGACAGCGCATTCCCGACGAACTTCGCCGGGTCCTCCGAGAAGTCGATGATGTCGATCTTCTCGCCGGCCAGTTCGCTCATCACGTTGCGCACGCGCGCGCCGACCGGGCCGATGCACGCGCCCTTGGCGTTGACGCCGGGCACCGTCGAGCGGACCGCGATCTTGGTCCGGTGTCCCGGCTCGCGCGCGATGGCGGCGATCTCGACGGTGCCGTCGGCGATTTCGGGGACCTCGAGGGCGAACAGTTTGCGCACCAGGTTCGGATGCGACCGCGACAGCGTGATCTGCGGGCCGCGGTTGCCGCGCGCGACCGTGACGACGTAGGCCTTGATCCGGCTGCCGTGCTCGTAGGACTCGCCCGGCACCTGCTCGACCGAAGGCAGGACGCCTTCGATGTCGCCGACCTGGATGACGACCATGCCGCGGGCGTTGGCGCGGGCGTCGCGCTGCACGACGCCGGCGACGATCTCGCCCTCCTTGGCGGAGAACTCGCCGAAGGTCTTCTCGTGCTCGGCGTCACGCAGGCGCTGCAGGATGACCTGCCGCGCGGTGGTCGCGGCGATCCGGCCGAACCCCTCGGGGGTGTCGTCCCACTCCTCGTCGGTCTGGCCGTCCGGGGTGAGGGTGTGCGCGAGGACGCGCACCAGCCCGCTCTTGTGGTCGATGTCGATCCTGGCGTGCGGCTGGTGGCCCTCGGTGTGCTTGTACGCGGTGAGCAGCGCGGTTTCGATCGCTTCGATCACCGTCTCGAAGGGGATGTCCTTGTCCCGTTCGATCGCGCGCAGCGCGGCGATGTCGACGTTCACTTCGGCTCCTCCTTCGGCTCCGTGGTGGCGGCGTTCAGAGCCGACGCATCGGTTTCCAACAGTTTCAGGTCCTCGGCAGGTGGTTGCTTGAACTCGATCTCGATGACCGCCTTGGTCACCGAGGCGTAAGGGACGTCCCGGATCTCGCCGTCCACGAGCACGCGCGCGGACTTCTCCCCCGCGTGCCCCACGCGGCCGATGAACGCCGCGCCTTCGGCCGGGGTGACCTTGACGAGGCGGAACTTCGCGCGCCGCCAGTGCCGCCGCACGGTCAGCGGCCGGTCGAGACCCGGCGAGGTGACTTCGAGCGTGTACGCGCTGGCGATCACGTGCTCGTTCTCGTCGAGCGCGGCGGAGACCGCCCGGCTGACGCTCGCCACCTCGTCCAGCCCGACGCCGTCGTCCCCGTCGACGACGACCTTGACCAGCTGACGGCGGCCTGCCTGCTGGACCTCGAAGGAATCGAGGTCGAAACCCGCGGCCTTGACGGCTTCGGCCACGATGGGCTCCAGCCTGCTGGCGAGGTCGTTGGGCACGGTGGAGCGCTCCTGTTCGGCTGTGGGCGACCCGGCGGCGTGAATCCGGGTTCGGTAGTGGACCAGCTTATCCGGTCACCCCCGCGTGACGCGCGAGCGGCGGCCCCGCGCGGGCTACTGGCAGGATGGGGCGGCGTGAACGGAAGATCGACAGAGCCCACCTCGCCGAGCCGTCGCACTTTCCTGCGGATGGGAGCGCTGGCCGTGTTGGCCGTGCCGCTGGCTTCCGCCTGCTCCCCCGGCTTCGACGAAAGCCCCGACCCGCTGGGCCCGCTGCTGCGCGCGGCGGAGACCGACGCGGCGGGTGCGAAGGCGCTGACGGGCGCCGAGGGTGAAGCGGTCGCCACCGCGCGGGCCGCGCACGCGGCCGCGCTCAAGACCGAGGTGGACCGGCTCAACCGGCCGAAGCCGGAGCAGTCCGGTCCGGCGGAGAACCCGCCGTCGTCGGTGGACGGGCTCAAGGAACGGCTCGCCCAGGCCCGCAAGCAGGCCGAGGGCCTCGTGCCTTCGCTGCCCCGCTACCGCGCCGGGATGGTCGCGTCGGTGGCCGCGGGCTGCGCGGCGCTGCAGCAGAGTTCGGAGAAACTCGGCCGCGGCGACGACGCCGGGGCGGTCGAAGTCCCCGCGGGAGTCCAGCTCGGTGGGGAGGCGGCGGAAGCCGTCCAGCAGGCGCTGGCCGCCGAACACGCGGCGATCTGGGTGTACGGGCTGGTCAGCGCGTACCTGCCCGCCGCCTTCGCCGGCGCGGTGACCCGGGGCACGGCCGAGCACGTCAAACGGCGGGACGTCTGCGAACGGATGCTTTCCGCGGCGGGCCAGACACCCGCCGGGCCGGAAGCCGCGTACGTGCCGCCGAGGCCGGTGACCGAGGCGAACTCGGCGATGGAACTGGTCGCGACGGCCGAGTCGGACGCGACCTCGGCCTGGCTCGGCGTGATCGACCGGACCGACGACGCGGCTTTGCGGACGACGGCGCTGAACGCGCTGATCGGGTCGGCGCGGCGGGGGACGGCGTGGCGGGCGGAGTTCGGCGCGAAGCCGGTGGCGATCGCCATGCCGGGTCAGTCGGCTGGCTGAGGGGGACTTTCCCCACATGTGATGCGACGAAAGCGTCCTTCACCGCGTGAGATGCGGTGAAGGACGCTTTCGGCTCAGGAACGGGAGAGGTCAGCGGCGCAGGTCCCCGGAAAGGCGCAGGGCGTCGGTCGCGATCCGCTCCAGCACCGGCTTGTCGGTCTGCTTGTCGTAGAAACCGGCCAGCACGATGGCCACCTCGGGCCCGGTGACGTGGGAGTCGTAGGCCGCGTCCTGCCCGGAGATCTTCGGAGCGCCCTGTGCCTTGAAGGTCCCGTCGCGCACCAGGTCGGACACGTTGCCCGTGCCGTCCTTGTCGGTGAGCGCCTTGAGCTGGGTCGCGGTGACCTCGCCGGGCATGGTGACCAGGACGACCGACACCAGCGCCTTCTTCCCGCCGGTCTCGGTCGTGTAGAGCGCCCGCGAAAGCCGCGTGCACGGCGTCTGGGTGAAGAACTCCTTGGTGTCGCCGTAGGCCTTGCTCGCGCAGTCGCTGGTGACCTGCGGGCCTTCGACCAGCGTGTACTGGAACTGGCCGCTCTTCGACGGCGGGTCCGCGACCGGGGCCGTCTCCGGCTCGTGCCGGATCAGCCACCAGAGCAGCGCCGAGACGACCGCGATGGCGACCAGCCCGGCGCCTCGCAGCGCCAGGCCCTTGGTGTCCCTCGGCGGCTTCGGCGCGGGCGGCGGCCCGCCCGGTCCTGCCGGTCGCACCGGCTGAAGCCGGGCCGTTTCCGTCGGTCCCGGGGTAAATTGCGCACCAACCACGGGAACATACGGTAGTTCACGCCGGTCCGGCGGTTCACCTGAACGTGCTTATCACCCGTTCGACGTCGTCAGCCGTGTTGTAGAGATGGAACCCGAATCGCTGCCTTCCGGCCCGGGTACCGGCCACGATGCCCGCTTCCTTCACCCGGCCGGCGTCGGCGTCGAGTGAGACGATCGCGCTCCCCTGACCGGGTGAGCCGAGCGCTTCGAGGAGCGAGTCGGCGAGACCCACGCAGTGCGCGCGGACGGCTTCGAGGTCCAAGGACCCGAGGTAGTCCAGCGAGACGGCGGCGCCGACGAACGAGAGCCAGGCCGGGGACAGGTCGAGCGACCGGGCCCCCTCCGCGAGCCGCAGCGGGAGGCCGTAGACGGTCTGCCAGCGGTCCTGCCCGGCGTACCAGTTCGCGGCGACCGGCACCGCCCGTTCCAGCACTCGCGGATGCGCGGCCAGCCACGCCGCCCCGCGCGGCGCGAGAAGCCATTTGTATCCGGCGGCGACCACCCAGTCGGCCCAGCCGAGGTCGAGCGGCTGCCACCCGGCGGCCTGGGTGGCGTCGAGCAGGACCGCCGCGCCCGCCGCCTCGGCGGCGGCACGGAGCGCACCGAGGTCGATCTGGGCGCCGTCGGCCGACTGGACGACGCTGACCGCGACGAGATCGTGTCCCTCGACGCGTTCGGTCAGCTCGGCCAACGGGACTTCGGTGACCTTCACCCCGCGGTGCGCCTGAGCCGCGAACGGAAAAGTGACGCTCGTGAAGTCGTTCCCGGCGACCAGCACACTGGCGCCGTCAGGCAGTCCGGCGGCCACGTTCGCGATCAGCTGCGAGACGGATGCCCCGATCGCGACCCGCTCCGCCGGGACCCCGATCAGTGCGCCGAACCCCGCCCGGGTCCGCGCGACGGGCTCGTCGAAGTCCGACGGGCGCGCCTCGCCGCGCCGCCACCGCTCGACCGCCTCCGCCACCGCGTCGGCCACGTGCGACGGCGGGATGCCGATGCTGGGCGTGTTCAGATAACCGGGCGGGATGGCGAATTCGGCTCCGAAGGACTGCATGCACCCGAGGTTAATGAGGTTCCGGGAGCAGGGCCGCGACGTCGGCGTAGGACGGCGGGATCAGCGGGAGTTCACCGCCGTCGCGAACGGCCTCCACCGTGCGCAGCGTTGCGGCCAGCGCCATCCGGTACGGCAGCGAACCGAGACTGATCCGTGCGACGCCGAGTCCGGCCAAACCCTCGACGGTGACCTTGCCGGGCAGGAACAGCAGATTCACCGGCGCCCCGACGGCCTTCACCAGCCGCTCGACGTCCACGGGCTCGGCGAGCCCCGGCACGAACACCCCGTCGGCTCCCGCGTCCACATAGGACAGAGAGCGGTCGATCGCGGTGCCGATGTCTGGCTTTCCCAGCCAATGCGTGTCCGTGCGAGCGTTGACGAAGAGACCGGGCGCGTGTTCCTTCGCCGCCGCGATCTTGGCCGTGTGCCGCGCGGGGTCGCCAAGGGCGTCTTCGAGGTTGATGCCCGCGACACCGGCTTCGGCGAGCTCCGCCGCCAGCGCGCCGACCTCGCCCGGATCGTCACTGAACCCGTCCGCGAGGTCGACGCTGATCAGCGCGTCCAGGCAGGCGAGCCGCCGCGCCAACCGGACGGTGGCGTCCTTCGAGGACGGGGCACCGTCCGGCTCGCCTTCGGCGGCCGAGACTCCGAGACTGGTCGTGCCAAGCGCCGGGAAGCC
Source organism: Amycolatopsis decaplanina DSM 44594 (assembly GCF_000342005.1). GTDB lineage: Bacteria > Actinomycetota > Actinomycetes > Mycobacteriales > Pseudonocardiaceae > Amycolatopsis > Amycolatopsis decaplanina. The sequence continues at coordinate 75,821 of NZ_AOHO01000061.1, read as the reverse complement.
TTGCGCGGCCAGGAAGGCGGCCGTGCCGAACTCCCAGACGTTCGGCAGGAGCAGCGGGGAACCGGGGACGTGCAGCGCGGCGAATGCGGTCATGGCACGACGGTAACGAGCGGATGCTTCGGTGACGGCCGAAGCGTCCGGCCGACGTGAATCGCGTGCTCAGAGGCGGAACTCAGGTGCTTGGACACGGAACTCGCGTGACTGGATGCCGCACTCGAGTGTGCGGCGTCTGAGCACGCGAGTTCCGCCTCTGATCACATGAGTGCGGGGTCCGAGCACGTGAGTGCGGGGTCAGGCCCGCTCCAGGAAAGGCGTCAGCAGCTCCGGCACGGACTCCTCCGCGAACAGCAGTCCCTGCTCCTCCCCCGCGTCGTACACCGAGTACGCCCCGCCACCGGCGGCCGTGGTCGCCACGACGGTCAGCAATCCCTTGCGCCGCTGGAAGATCGACTGCTTCACCGTCCAGCCGATCACGCCGTCACGTTCCAGGGCGAACGTGCTCCGCCGCACGGTCCCGTGCCGTCCGACGAGGTAGCGCCCGGTGATCCCGTGCCCGAGGTTGCGATAGGCGTCCAGCGCCAGCAGCACCGACGCCGGCAGCAGCACGACACCGAGCGCGGCACCGATCACCAGCAGGACGTCGGTGAGCAGGAAGCCGAGGATCGCGAAGATCGCCAGCAAGACCACGACCGAACCCACCCACCAGCGCAGCAGCCGTCCCCGCGCCGCGCGGGGATGTCCGGTGAGCCGGACGGCTTCGGCCGGCGAGACCGGTTCGCGCAGTACCGCGGCGGCGACCCGGTTGGCCGTCGCGACCGGCACGGCGGGCAGGAGCGTGTGGTAGTCGGTCTTGTCCTTGTCGTCGCTCTGCCGCATGCCGGTGGCGATCGCGTCGACGCGCGCCGCGCCGGAGATCCGGTTCCCGAGCGGCTCGACGAGGTCGATGCCGCGCATCCGGCGCTCCTCGATCGAGATCGAGCGCGTGGTGAACAGGCCCCGGCGCACCCGCAGCGTGCCGCCGGGTTCGCGATCGAGCCGGTAGTTCCACCACATCTCGACCCACAGGCCCAGCGCGCCGACCAGGCCGACGACCATCACGATCGCCAGCAGGATCAGGATCGCCGCCACCAGCGGGATACCCCGGAACAGGCCGATCACCCAGTCGATCAGGCCTTTCTGCAGGCCCGCCCATTCGGAGATCTGCATGAGGCCGCCGCCCGCGGCGAGCCCCAGGGTCGGCGTGACGAACGACATCGGCGCGTAGCGGATCCAGCTCAGGTCCAGTTCGGCGAGCGGCGCGTCCACATCGGTCTCCGCGATTTCCGCGCGGCGCAGCAGGTCCGCGCGCAGCCGCTCGGCCTCGGCGCGTGAAACGGGGTTGAGTTTGATCCGGCCCTGCCCGCCCGATTCGTGCGAGCCGGTGCCGATGGTCACCACCGCCACGCCGAACAGCCGGTGCAGCGGGTTCGCGGTCAGGTCGACGTTGCGGATCCGTTCGCGCTGCAGGGATTTCCGCGAGCGGAAGATCAGCGTGAACGCCGTCTCCAGCCGGTCCGGCGTGACCCGGTACCGCACCCCCTTCCAGTAGAACAGGTCCGCCAGTACGCCGCCGCCGACGAGCACCACCCCGCCCGCGAAGACCCAGGCGAGCACGACCCAGAACCGTCCCCCGCCGCCCACGATCGCGGCCGTGATCGGGATCGCGGCACCGACGGCCGCGCCCGCCATGGTCAGCGCGGTGACGGCGAGCGTCCGTTTGTCGAGCGTGTTCCAGCCTTCGAACTCGCCCGAGGTCATGTCGCGTCCCCCGGCGTCGCCTGCGTCGTCTCGGTGAGCTGCTCCGCCAGGCTCGCGGCCAGCTCGTGGTCGAGCCCGCGGATCTTGACCGCGCCCCGGGCCGACGCCGTGGTGACCGTGACGGTCGCGAGCTTGAACACCTGCTGCAGCGGCCCGCGCAGGGTGTCCACGGTCTGGATCCGCGACATCGGCGCGACCCGCCACTCCTGCCAGAAGAACCCGGAGCGCGCGTACACCGCGGTCTCCGTGACCTCCCAGCGGTGCACCTTGAACCACCACAGCGGCATCGCGATCACCCAGACCAGGCCCATCACCGCGAACACCGCCGCCGGTGTCAGCAGCCAGAATCGCGCGGGCGTGACGAGCAGCCCGAGCACCACCAGCACCAGCACCGGCGCGCCCCAGAAAAACGTTCCCTGCAGCCGCCACCAGCCCACGACCCGCTGATCCAGCGCGTTCCGCGGCGGCCTCAACCGCACCTTCCCCCGTTCGGCTTCCACCGAGTTCACCCCCGAGATCGTTTACAATGCGATCGCATCGTAATAGCGTGCGACAGTAGTGGCAATGCGATCGCATTGCAAACGGGCGGAACGGATGGTGAAGGTGCCGAAACAGGTGGATCACGCCGCGCGACGCGCGGAGATCGCCGAGGCGCTGACGCGGCTGACGGCCACGCGGGGCCTCGAAGGTGTCAGCCTCCGGCACGTCGCCGCCGAAGCGGGCATGTCGATGGGCTTGGTGCAGCACTATTTCAAGACCAAGGACGAGATGCTGCTGTTCGCCGTCGAACGCCGCTCGCAGGTGTACGAAGAACGCATCAAAGCCCAGCTGGAGACCGGCGAACTGCCGTCGACCCCCAAGGCCATCATCCGCGCGATCATGATGGAGATCCTGCCGCTCGACGAGCGCGGCCGCGGCGACTGGCTGATGGGCGTCGCCTTCTTCATCCGCGCGGTCTCCGATCCATCGTTCGCGGCCGCGTACACCGAGGGCGTTCCCCAGCTGTTCGAACTGTTCGCCTTGCTGATCCGCCAGGGCCAGGAGGCGGGCGATGTCGACAAGTCGGCCGATCCGATGCACGAATCCGCGATCCTCTGGGCGCTCGCCGATTCGCAGGGCACCAACATCGTGATGAAGCACCGGACACCGGACGAGGTCTTGTCCACTGTGGACTATCACCTCGACCGGCTGTTCGGCTCAGCTCCCGCCGGATGACGACGCCGCCGACGCCCGCACCGCCCGCAGTTCCCGGAACAGCTTGCGCAGCGCGGGAACCGCGTCCCCGCCGCGTTCGCCCAGTTCCTCGATCCGGTCCTTGTACCGGCGCCGGTCCTTGCCCGAAACGACACCGCGGAGTTCCACCGCGGCCACCAGCGCGGTGAGCGCGGCGTCCGCATCGGACACCGGCGACGGACCACGCAACGCCTGATCGACCGAGGCCCGCAACCGTTCGACCACGGCCGGATCCCGCACGGTCGGACGGCGCGACGGGAACAGGCCCAGCGTCCGGCCCGTCCGCAGTTCGATCACGCCCGCCGTGTCCAGCTGGGACTCCAGCGCCTCCAAGGTGCCGCGCGCGTCCTTGCGCACCCACCATTTCCACTTGCGCGGACTCTCCACCGCGATCTCGGTGAGCAGCTCGTCGAGGACGAGGTCACCGGTCGGCCCGGCGCCCGACACCGCGACCCGGCCGTCCGCGTCGGTGACGCGGCCGCGCAGCACGAGGTCGGTCAGCGCGGCGCCGCGGATCAGCAGACCCGCGCGCGCCCGGTCACGCAGCTTGGCCTTGCCGACGTCGCAGGCGAGCAGATACGTCTTGGCGGGTAAGGAAAGTTCGGTCATCGTCAGTGCCTTTCCAGCTTGGGCCAGATCTCGTCCCAGGAACCCTGTCTGCCGTCGTACCGCCACAGCAGCCCTTCCACCACCGGGGTCACCGTGGCGAAGTACGGCTTGAGCAGTCCCGGATCGAAGCCGAGGAACAGCACGCTACCCGCGGACTCCGGTGGCCGGTCGAAGTACCAGTAACCGCGGTGGCCACTGTAAACGTGATCGATGCCGTACCGCTGACCGTAGAACTCGGTCGCGGCGGCGAACGGGTAGATCTCGGCGTACACCGCGGTGCGTGCCCGCTGGTCCGGAGGCAAGGCCGCGTAGGTTTCGCCGACCGCCTTGACCAGTTCCTGTTGTGGCAGTTCGCCGCCCGCGAAGGAACTGCCGAGTGTGATCGGGCCGAGGCTCGTCCTGGTCATGGACGCCGGGTAGATCGGCAGGCCGGCGAGGGTGATCACCGCCGAAAGCACCATCACGGGCCACGCCACCGGCCGCCACTTCGGAACGTGCTTCGCGAATCCGGTCGCCGCCGCGGCGAACGGCAGCGCGAAGACGCTCATCAGGTAGTAGGAACGTCCGTGCAGCACCAGGAACGCCACGATGATCGCGGCTATCGCCACCCCCAGGAAGCGATAGCCGCGAAGTTCACGGGAGAAGTTCAGCCGGACGAGGCCGTACACGAACGCGAGCACACCAGCCCCGACGCCCGCGGTCAGGAAGCCGTCGCGCAGGAAGGGCCACGTGCCGGGGAATTCCGCCGAGACGACGTCGTTCATGATCAGGTACGGCCAGCCGTTCGACGCCTGCCACACCAGCGTCGGAATCGTCGCGACGACAGCGATTCCCGCGCCCAGCCATAGTTTCGGCCGCCGTAGGAGCTCCCTCGGCCCGAGCACGAGAGCGCCGACGAGCGCCAATGCCCAGAAAGCCGGGATGAGGAACTTCGTCTGCAGGGAGATCGCGGTGACCACGCCCGCCCAGACCAGCAGCCCGTCACGGCGGACACGCACCCAGCGGACGACCAGCCACACGATCACCGTCCAGAGGAACGGATCGAAGACGTAGGTGCCGATCCAGTGGCTGACGATGATCACGCCGGACGTCGCGTAGAGCCCGGCCGCGAGCACCTGCGCGCCGCGTCCGCCGCCCAGTTCCCTGGCGATCAGCGCGGTGACGACCACTCCGGCGGCCGCCGCCAGCGTCATCGGCAGACGCAGCATCACCAGCGACCCGGGGAACAGCGTGTCCATCGCCCCGGCCAGGGCGGGGATCAGCGGTGGCTGGTCGAAGTACCCCCACGCGAGGTGGTCCCGGCCCGCCATCAGGAAGTACAGCTCGTCGAAGCCGTGCGCGTACCGGCCGCTCGTGGCCAGCAGCGCGGCCGCCGCCAGCGCGGCGACGACGAACACCGGCAGCCGGGCGAAGGTCCGCTCCTGTCCTGTTCGGACGGTCTGCGTCGCGTTGCTCATGATCCCCAGTCCACCCGAGACGATCCCGTCGGGAAACCGGGTAAGGAGGGTCATCGGATAGACGAAAGTTGCGGATCTCCCCGCCTCCGGTCGCCGGGTGGTTACCGTGATCCGGTGGAGAAAAGCAGGTCGTTCCGGCCGGGTCCGGCCGACACGGTGTGGCTCACGCTGGCGGCGCTCGCGTTCGCGGGCCTGGACATCACGCTGTACGTGTTCGGCGAACCGACGACCGGCTGGGCGGGGCCCGCCGCGGGCGTCACGCTGCAGGTGCTGCTCGATCTCTCGCTGATCCTGCTGTTCCGGTTCCCCCGGCTGGTCGCGGGCCTGATCACCGCGGGCGGACTGCTGATGCTCGCCTCCGACCTGCTCTCCCCCGGCCTGCTGGTGCCGGAACGGCAACTGACGCTGATGACCGTCCCGACGATCACCCCGGTGGTGCTGAGCCAGCTGGCACGGCTGATCGACCGGCGGACCCTGCTCTGGCTGACCGCGATCCTGGTGGTCTGCGCGTCGAGGCCGTGGGACCCGCACTGGAACACCACCCCGTTCGGCCTGCTGAGCACGGCGCTGCCCACCACGCTTTCGCTGTACTTCGAGGCCCGGCGCCAGTTGCTGCGCTCGCTGCGGGACCGGGCCGAACGGGCCGAACGCGAACAGCACCTGCTCGCCGAACGCGCCCGCGCCGAGGAACGGCGGAAACTGGCCGAGGAGATGCACGACGTCGTCACGCACCGGCTGAGCCTGATGGTGCTGCACGCCGGCGCGCTCGGCGTCGTCTCGGCGGACGAGGCGGTGCGGAACTCCGCCGAGGACATCCGGCGCGAAGGCACGCTGGCGCTGGACGAACTGCGCGATCTCGTCGGCGTGCTGCGCAACGGCGCGAACGCCGAGCCGCCCACGCTCACCGAGGGCGCGGCGGGCGATCCGGCGACCCTGGTCGCGGAGTCGGCGTCGGTGGGCATTCCGACCGACCTGATCGTGCAAGGCGATCCCGGGCGGATCTCCCCGACCGTCGCCCGCACGGCGTACCGCGTCGTGCAGGAAGCGCTGACGAACGTCCGCAAGCACGCACCGGGCTCGTCCGCGACCGTCGAACTCCGGTACCACGCGGACGGTCTGGACGTCGCGGTAAAGAACACCCGTGCGGGCGCCGCGCCGGACCCGGCGCTGGCGGGCAGCGGTTCGGGCGCGGGACTGGCCGGGTTGCGGCAACGCGTCGAACTGATCGGCGGCCGGTTCGACGCGGGGCCGCGAACGGGCGGCGGATACCGCGTCGATGCGATACTGCCCGCCTACGTCCCGACGGCGGAAGGAGATCGGTGATCCGGGTGGTCGTCGTCGACGACGAGCCGATGGTCTGCGCGCATCTGCGGACGATCCTCGGTTCCGCGGACGACATCGAGGTGGTGGGGCAAGCACAGGACGGCGCCGAGGCGGTCGAAGCCGTGGTCCGGCACAAACCGCGCGTGGTGCTGATGGATCTGCGGATGCCGGGCGTCGACGGGCTGACCGCCATCGAACGGATCGCGAAACTCCCGGAACCGCCCGCGGTCGTCGCGCTGACGACGTTCGACGCGGACACCTACGTCATCCGCGCGCTGCGGGCGGGCGCGGCCGGTTTCCTGGTGAAGTCCACGCCGCCGGAGGATCTGATCGGCCTGGTCCGGGTCGCGGCGGACGGGCACACGGTGCTCTCCCCCGAAGCGGCGCAACGGCTCGTGGCGATGTCGGCCGACGGACGGCGTCGCGGGGACGACGCGCGGCGGAAGACCGAAGGGCTGACCGAGCGCGAGACGGACGTCCTGGCCTGTCTCGGCGAGGGACTGTCCAATGCGGACATCGCGGCGAGGCTGCACCTGGCGGAGGCGACGGTGAAGAGCTACGTGTCGCGGATGCTGGTCAAACTGGACTGCGCGAACCGGACCCAGGCGGGGCTGCTCGCGCACGAGGCCGGTCTGGTCAAGCGGTGAGCTGTCCGTCGTGGTTCTTGCGGGCGTCGAGCACCTCACCCATGTGGACGCGAGCCCACTTGTCGAGCATCTCGAGCGGTTCGGCGAGGTTGCGGCCGAGCGCGGTCAGCTCGTACTCGACGTGCGGAGGGATCTCCGGGTACGCGGTGCGCGTCAGGATGCCGTCGCGGACGAGGCTGCGCAGCGTCTGGGTGAGGACCTTCTGCGAGATGCCGCGCACGCGCTTGCCGATCTCGGTGAACCGGAGCGGGCCGTCGCCGAGTACGCCGACGATCAGCACGGTCCACTGATCGCCGATGCGGTCGAGCAGCGCGCGGGTGGGGCAGTCGGGGTCGTACGGGTTTCCGAGCACGTGACCTCCTCACTCTCTCCGGGAGAGTAACACGCCTAGTGAGAGGGAGTGGGCCGCATCAGTGCCTCGAACAGCAGGATCAGATGACGGCGGCCGCGCTCCCAGCGCGCCTCCAGTTCGGTCTGGTCGCGAGTCGCCCAGCTGGCGATGAGGATGCCGCGGACGACGTCCATCGCCGTGTACACCGCGTGCAGGAACTCCGGATGCGCCGAATGGTCCGGGAGCAGCGCCTTGCCGAACTCGACCAGGCTGCTCGTCGCGATCGGCTCGACCACCGCCATCTGGGCGCGCAGTTCCTCGTCGGTCCGCGACGCCACCCACAGCTCCACGGTCGCCGAGAAGACCGGGCCCTGGTGCATCTCCCACAGCAGCTGCAACGCGTCCCCGACCGGGTCGGCCGACGCCTTGAGCCGGTCGATCTCCGCCATCGCGACCTCGGTGCGCTTGGCCGCGAGATGCCGGATCGCGGAGGTGACGAGGTCGGTCTTGGTCGGGAAGTGGTGCACCTGCGCGCCGCGGGTCACCCCGGCGCGATCCGCGACCCGGGTGGTCGTGGTGCCCGCGTAGCCGTACTCGACGAGACAGTCGATCGTGGCGTCGAGCAGCCTGACGCGCATCGCGGCGCTGCGTTCCTCCTGCGTGCGTCGTGGGGCTGCCATGCGCCTACTTTATGGTGCGCCGCGCGAGGCGCGCGCCACGAGGCTCTCGACCATGCGCCCGAGGACCTTCGCAAGTAGGTGACTAATTGCGGCCGACGATCGGCACCGAGAGCGAAGTCCCGCCCAGCTCGAAGGTCACCCGGGCACCGAGAGCGGGCAGCGCCGGGTCGAACATGTCCCCATCGGTCCCGCCCAGGACGAGCGCGAGCCGGTGCCCCGCCGGGACGACATGGTCGAGGCTGCTCAGCCGGAAGGTCATCGAGTACGCCTCGCCGGGCACGAGCGGTTCACCCCGCCACAGCGACCGGTGGTGGCCGAGATCCGCCCAGCCGGTCGCCACGATCCGTTTGTCCACAGTGGTCAGATCCGCGACGGTGCCGAGGAAGCATCCGGTGTCCGCGGCGGTGCCCGCGCCCCAGCAGGAGCGGGTCGTCAGGTCCTTGGTGCCCAGCGCGGGGAACTTCGTGTTGCGCACGGTCGCGGGGCCGTAGTCGACCAGCACAGCGCCGAGCCGCGCGGCGGGCTTGTCCGAACGGGCGGTCACCGTCACGGTGGCGGTCCCGGCCACGCGCGTGTCAGCCCGCACGGGTTCACCTGCGAAGACGAGCCGATCCGAACGCGCCTCCGACGGGTTCTCCACCCACTGCGACGCCCCGCGCGCCGGGTCGTCGATCACCGAAGCCGTGCCGGACGACGGGCGATTCCCCAGCCCACCCGACTCCGTGGGCCACAGCGTGCGCGACGCCGCACCCACCGGCGGCCAGCGGCGTTCGTCGGTCCAGCGGTCCGGGGTGTGCTCGATCCGGATCGCGGGTTCGGTCTCGACGCCGTTGCGGACGCCGAGCAGCCATCGGTCGAACCACCGGTGCAGCGTCCGCACGAACCGCGACCGGTCGAGGTCGAACGGGTCGACGTGCGCCGCCTGGTGCAGCCACGCCTTGCGCGGCACGCCGTGGGAGTTCAGCGCCTCCCACCAGGGCCCGAACTGGATCGGGTTGACGTTGAGGTCGTAAAAGCCCATCGACGCGAAAACGCTCGCGCGCACCTTGCCGGTCTTCGCGACGTAGTCGAGCCCGCGCCAGTACTCGTTGAAGTTCCCGTCCGTTCCCGCGCGCCGCGCGTTCTCCTCCTCGAACGGCCGGCACAGCTTCATCGCCCGTTCGTTGTAGAGATCCGGCCCGCCCGCCCAGCCGAAATAGGCGCCGTGGGAGTTGTGGACCTCGTAGTACGAACTGACCCCCGCGATCGGCACGATCGTCTTCAAGCCTTCGATCCCGGACGCGGCCATCCCGATCGCCGTCGCCCCGTCCTGCGACTTCCCGATCGCGCCCACCGACCCGTTCGCCCAGTCCGCGCGGACCCGCTCGGGCCCGAACGGCGTGCGGAACGCGCTCGCGCGCCCGTTGAGCCAGTTCACGACGCCGTTCCCGGACGCGACGTCGTCGAAACACCCCGAAGAGCGATTCGTGCCTCCGACGTCGACCAGCACGACCGCGTACCCGCGCGGGACGAAGTAATTGTCGTAGAAGAGCGGGAACTGCGACGGCGTGCCGTCGGGGAGGTACGTCTTGGGCTGGCGCTCGTTGCCCCGCCCGATCTTCTCGAAGTACGGGCTGACGTCCATGATCACCGGTACGCGCTGCCCGCGCGCGGCCGGTTCCGCCGGGCGGATGATGTCGGCGGCGACCCGGTCGGCCCACCCGTCGCGGTCGAGATCCTGGCCGGTCTCCACCCAGGCGGTCTCGCGGATGGCCTTCTCGTAGGAGAACACCGGCGCGCTGACGCCGTCACGCAGGACGAACGAGGGTGACGCGGCGGCGGGCGCGGCGGTGAGCAGCAGTGCCGCCACCACGGTGGCGGTCAAGGTCTTGAGCCCCATCGCCCGAGTATCGCTTACAAAACCCGAACATTCCCCCCACATTCCTCGTATCCGGCCGCGCGACGCTCTTCGCATGCTGAAACACACCATCGCCGTCTGCCTCACCGCGGCCGGCCTCGCTGGTCTCACTGTCCTCGCCCCCGCCGCCTCGGCCCAGGCACCGATCACCCTGAGCCCGGAAGAGTCCCAGCAGCTGTGCGCCGAATGGCTGCCCAAGCTCACCCAGCGCACCACCAAGCTCACCGAACGCATCAACGGCGGCCCCGAGATCCGCGGTTCGGTGGCGAATCTCAAGGCCAGGGCCGAGGACCAGCGCAAGAAGGGCCACAACGACACCGCCGACAGGCTCCAGAAGCGTGCCGACAAACGCAATGGCAGGCTTCCCGAGCTCACCACCGCGAAGCAGAAACTGGACGCGTTCGCGGGCGCGCACTGCAAGGCGGGCAAGTGAAACGACTCCTGGCCGCGACCCTGACCGCGCTCGCGCTGTTCGGCACGGCCGCGTGCACCGACGACGAGCCCGCTTCGAGCCCGGCGCCGGGTGAGCTGAGCGACGTCCAGCACACCCTCGACTCGATCGAGCAGGACATGGCCGGCGACCCGGCCCCGTGACAGGATCGGCCGGTGACGACACAACCGGGACGCGGGCTGGTACTCCTCGTCGAGGACGACCCCGCGATCGCCGAGCTCGCCTCGCTGTACTTGCGGCGGGACGGGTTCGGCGTGCACGTGGAGGCGGACGGCGGCGCGGCACTGGCCACGATCCGGCGGCTGCGCCCGGTCGCGATCGTGCTCGACATCGGACTGTCCGGAATGGACGGTATCGAGATCTGCCGGACACTGCGCGCGGACGGCGACTGGACACCGGTGCTGTTCGTGACCGCCCGCGACGACGAACTGGATCGCCTGCTGGGCCTGGAGATCGGCGCGGACGACTACCTGACGAAACCGTTCAGCCCGCGTGAACTCTCGGTGAGGGTCCGGACCGTCCTGCGCCGCGCCGCCGGAGCACCGTCGCCCGCCGAGACCCACACGGCGGGCGGCGTTCGCGTCGACGTCACCCAGCGTCGTGCCTGGGCCGCCGACACCGAGATCGCGCTGACGTCGACCGAGTTCGATCTGCTCACCCACCTGGTGCGACGGCCCGGTCAGGTGTTCAGCCGCGAGCAGCTGCTCAGTTCCGTCTGGGGTTACGCGGCGTCGGCGGGCACGCGGACCGTCGACGTCCACATCGCCCAGCTGCGCGGGAAACTGGGCGAGCACAGTCCGATCAGGACGGTCCGCGGGATCGGTTACGCGGCGGACGCCGGATGAGCCGGACGTCGCTCGCGCTGCGGATCACCGTGGTGTGCCTCGCGATCGCCGCGGTCGCGGTGGTGGTCGCCGGGCTGGTCGCGGCCCGGCTCATCCGCACCACCGGCACCGACGTGCTCCGGCAGTCGCTCGCGGCGCAGGCCGACGTCGTCGCGAGCCAGCTCGACGAGACCGGGATCGGCAACCGGCTCGGTGTCGGCAAGGTGGCGGAAGTCGTTCGGGGGCAAGGGATCGACGTCGTCGTCCGCCGTCCGAACGGGACGCTCGACGGCGCCGGGACGGCCGCTGCGATCGCCGCTTCCAAAGCGGGCTTGACGCGCACCGGCTCGGACACGGTGTTCGTCGAAGGCCGGCAGTACCTCGTCGAAGTCCGCACCGTGGGGGCGAAAGGGGCCGCGTTCGCGCTCGTCCAATCGACGCAGATCGGCGAGGCACGCGGCCGGATACTGGTGCGCAACACCGTGCTCGCGCTCGGCGCCGGGCTGGCGGTCGCCGCGATCGCGGGACTCGTGCTGAGCCGGATGCTGTCGCGGCCCCTGCGCCGGGCCGCGTCGGTGGCGAACGGGATGCGGTCCGGGCGCCGTGACCTGCGGGTTCCGGTCGAAGGCCCGTCCGAGGTCGCGGACGTGGCGAAATCCGTCAACGAACTGGCCGACGCCCTGCAGTACAGCGAGGCGCGGCAGCGCGAGTTCCTGCTTTCGGTGTCGCACGAACTGCGGACGCCGCTGACCGCCGTCACCGGGTTCGCCGAGGCGATCGGTGACGGCGTGGCCGAAGGCGAGGACGCGCGCCGCGCCGGGCGGACCATCCATCGCGAGGCGGAACGACTGGAACGCCTGGTCAGCGACCTGCTGGAACTGGCACGGCTCGGCGCGGACGAGTTCCGTCTCGACCCTGCACGTCTCGATCTCGCCGCGCTGGTCGACGAATGCGCGGACGTCTGGCGGCTGCGGTGCGCGCGACAGGACGTCACACTGCTGGTCGAGCGACCACCCGGCGAGGTTCCGGTCATCGCCGATCCGCGGCGGCTTCGCCAGGTCGTCGACGGGCTGGCCGAGAACGCCCTGCGCGTGACCCCGGCGGGTGCGCCGATCGTGTTCTCGCTGGTGGCGGCCGACGGGCAGGCCCGGCTGGCGGTGCGGGACGGCGGGCCCGGTCTCGCGCCGGAGGATTACCCGGTCGCGTTCGAGCGCGGGGTGCTGAACAAGCGCTACCGCGACAGCCGCCCGGTCGGTTCCGGCATCGGGCTCGCGCTGGCGCACGGCCTGGTCACCCGCATGGGCGGGACGCTGACGGCGGGTCCGGCGCCGGAAGGCGGAGCCGCGTTCACGGTCGCTTTCCGGTTAGGGTGATCGAGTGGAGATGTTGCACCTGCGGTATTTCGTGGCCGTCGCCGAGGAACTGAACTTCTCCCAGGCTGCCCGCAAACTGCATATGGCCGCTTCCCCGCTGAGCCAGCGCATCAAGGATCTCGAACACGAGCTAGATCACAAGCTGTTCGACCGCAGCACGCATCACGTCACCCTCACCGCGGCGGGCTCCGCGCTGCTGCCTATCGCGCGGGACGTCCTCGAACAGGTCAACGCGATCCCCTGGCGACTGCGGGAAGCGGTGAAACCCCAGCGGAGCACGGTGTTCGTCGGCATCCCCGCCGGCGTGCACCCGGCTCTGCGGGAACGGGTCAAACGACTCGAAGAACGCTGCCACGAACGCTTCGAACTGAAGCGCTGGCCGGGTACGACGCCCGATCTGGTCGCCGCGGTGCACGAGGGCAAACTGGCGTTGTCGCTGGTCCGGATGCCGGTCGCCGATCCCGCGCTGGAGATCATCCCGGTGCAGGTGGAGCGGCTCGGCGCCGTCGTCCCGGCCGGCCGGTTCGCCGGGCGGGAAACGGTGGACATAGCCGAATTGAGGGACCTGTCCTATATCCCGTCCGCCTCGGAAAGCATTCCGGCTTATTCGGACGAGATGGACCACACCCTGTCGAAAGCGGGCATCAAGAAACGACTCAAGGTCGGCGGAACCGAATATTCGGGCATTTCCGAATTGGTGGCGAACGGTTCGTCGTTCTCGATCACGATGCTCGATCCGGCCAGCCCTATGCATCTGTTCCTTGTCGACGGCGCCACCATCCTGCCCTTCGCGGATTTCCGCCCCCAGCCGGAGACCGCCCTGGTCTGGCGGCGCGACCGCGCCGAGGAGGGCGACCTCGCCGAACTGGTCGGCGCGGTCCGCGAGATCTTCGCCGAACCGCTTTCGACGTGATCGAGAGCCCCGGTCAGCCATAGAGCTCGTGAGTGGTAAGGACGGTTAGAACCGTCCTTACCACTCACGAGCCCGCCACCACGGCCCGCCACCGCCACCGCCAACGTCGCGAAAGCCACTTTCGGGACATCCAACGTCGCGAAAGCCACTTTCGGGACATCCAACGTCGCGAAAGTGGCTTTCGCGACACACCCCGACACCACGCCACGATTGCCTTACCCCTCAGTAGAACTGTCCTTACCACTCACGAGCCCCCTTTACATTACTTCACCAAATGGTATGACCACCGCGGTCATACCATTCTTCGTTTCTTGATCATTCCCTTTCCCGCTATTCGCGTCTAACTTCGGTTGTAGAGCGAAAAACGGCGAAAGGAAGCAGAATGACGGAGCACGCTACCGGACCGCTGGACGGCGTTCGCGTGATCGACCTCTCGACGGTGGTCATGGGCCCGTACGCCGCGCAGATCCTCGGCGACCTGGGCGCCGACGTGATCAAGATCGAGTCACCCGCCGACACCGTGCGAGTGGGCAAGTTCCGCACGACGCCGGGTATGACGCCGCTCAACCTGAACGTGAACCGCAACAAGCGCAGCGTCGCCCTCAACCTCAAGGACGAGGAGGAGCGCGAGCAGGCGCTCAAGCTGATCGACACCGCCGACGTGCTGATCACCAACATGCGACCCGGCGCGCTGAGCAGGCTCGGCATGAACCACGCCGACCTCGCCGCGCGCAACCCCGGCCTGATCTACGCCCACGCACAGGGCTTCCGCGGCGACTCCGACCGCGCGGGTCACGCCGCCTACGACGAAACCGTGCAGGCGTCCTCCGGTCTGGTCGACGTCGCGAACCGCGCACTGGGCAAGCCGGTCTACCTGCCGACGATCATCGGCGACAAGGTCTCCTCCCTGACCATCGCCTACACCGTGCTCGCCGCGCTGGTGCACCGCGACCGGACCGGCGAGGGCCAGCGGGTCGAGATCCCGATGACCGACACGCTGATCGCGTTCAACCTCGTCGAGCACCTCGCCGGGCACGTCTTCGAACCCGCGGAGGGACCGACCGGTTTCGGCCCGTCGATGAACCCCGGCCATCAGGCGGTGCACACCAAGGACGGCATGGCCTGCGTGATCCCCTACAACCCGCAGAACTTCCGCGACTTCTTCCACGCCGCCGGGCGGCCGGAACTGGCCGAAGACCCGCGGGTCAACGGTGACGCGATCGACGGCACCGACCACGAGGCGCTGGCCGCGATGATCGCCGAATGCGCCCCGGCGCTGACCACCGAGGAGTGGACCGAGGTCTGCGCGAAGCACAGCATCCCGATGGCCCCCGTCCTCGAACTCGACAACGCGCAGGACGACGAGTACGTCCGCGATGGCCACCTGCTCGACGTCGTCGAGCACCCGAGCGAAGGCTCCATCCGCACCATCGGCATCCCGGTGAAGTTCTCCGCGACTCCCGGCTCCATCCGGCGCCTGGCTCCCCTGCCGGGTCAGGACACCGAAGAAGTCCTGCGCGAACTCACCACCACCCGCTGAGGAAGAACCATGAGCACCAAGGAAGTAAGGACGGAACGGGTCGGCGGCACACTGCTGATCACGATCGACCGGCCACACGCCCGCAACGCGGTCGACGCCGCCGTCGCGGCGGGCCTGGCCGAAGCACTGGACCTGCTGGAGACCGATCCCGCGCTGCGGTCCGGGGTCCTGACCGGCGCGGACGGCTCGTTCAGCGCCGGCATGGACCTCAAGGCGGCACTGAAGGGCGAGTCACCCGAGATCCCCGGCCGCGGATTCGGCGGGCTGACCGAAGCCGAACCGTCGAAGCCGCTGATCGCGGCCGTCGAAGGCTGGGCCATGGGCGGCGGGTTCGAACTGGCGCTGGGCTGCGACCTGATCGTCGCCGCCGAAGACGCGAAGTTCGGGCTGCCCGAGGTGAAGCGCGGGCTGATCGCCGCCGGTGGCGGCGTGATCCGGCTGCCGAAGCGGATCCCGCATCACCTGGCCATGGAGTTCCTGCTCACGGGCGAACCGATCAGCGCCGAACGCGCCGGGCGGCTGGGCCTGGCGAACCGGGTCGTCCCCACCGGCGAGGCCGCCGCCGTCGCGCTGCAACTGGCCGAGCAGATCGCCGCCAACGCTCCCCTGGCGCTGGCACTGGTCAAGAAGATCGTCCGCGCTGCGGACGGCGTTCCCGACGCGCAAGCGTTTGCCACCCAGCGTGCGGAGATGCCGGCGCTGATGAAATCGGCCGACGTCCGCGAAGGCATGCGAGCCTTCGCCGAGCGCCGCGCTCCGAAGTGGACCGGTGAGTGAGATGAAGCAGCGAGAAGTTCTCCAGCACGTGACCACGCCGCTCACGAATCCGGCGTACGCGCCGGTGGTGCCCCGGTTCACCGACCGGGAATACCTGAACATCGTCTACCGCACCGACGCCGGCGCCCTGCGCGCCGTGGTGCCGGAGCCGCTGGAAATCGACGAGCCGCTGGTGCGGTTCGAGGTGATGAAGATGGGCGACGTCAGCGGTTACGGGCCCTACACCGAGTCCGGCCAGGCCATCCCGGTGAGCTTCGAGGGCGAGCGCGGCGAGTATCTGCACGCGATGTACCTCGACAACTTCCCGGCCACCGCGTCCGGCCGCGAGATCAGCGCCTACCCGAAGACCATCGGCTCGCCGAAGCTGTTCGCCGAGAACGGCGCGCTCGTCGGGACACTCGACCACGGCAGCCAGCGGGTCGCGACCGCCACCATGGGTTACAAGCACCACCGGCTGGACGTGGCCGAGGCCGAAGCGCAGATCACCGTGCCGACGTTCATGCTCAAGACCATCCCGGACTACGACGGTTCGCCCCGGGTCTTCGAACTGGTCCGCACCGAGATCACCGACGTGGTGGTCAAGGAAGCGTGGACCGGGCCCGCGCGGCTGCAACTGTTCCAGCACGTCCTGGCCCCGCTCGCCGACCTCCCGGTGCTGGAGGTCGTCTCCGCGAGCCACATCCTCACCGACCTGACGCTCGCCCCGGTCAAGCCGGTCTTCGACTACCTGAAGGGAGCACGGTCATGACTTTTCGCAGCGCCGCGGTGATCGGCGCGGGCACCATCGGCCTGTCGTGGACGGCGTTGTTCGCCGCGCACGACATGGAAGTCCGGGTCTCGGACCCGCGGCCGGATCTCGCCGACGCCGTCGCCGGCGCATTGAAGGCGTTCGCTTCGCATCTCGGCCGGGACGTCGCGGACCTCGCTCCTCGCGTCCACCTCGCCACCGACGTCGCCGAAGCCGTCCGGCACGCGGATGTCGTGCAGGAGAACGGGCCCGAGAACGTCGAGTTCAAGAAGGAACTGTTCGCGACCCTGGTCCGCGAGGCACCGTCACACGCGCTGCTGCTCAGCTCGTCTTCGGCGATCCCGTCGACCGCGTTCGCCGCGGAACTGGACGACGCGTCGCGAGTCCTGATCGGACACCCGTTCAACCCGCCGCACCTGATCCCGCTGGTCGAGGTCGTGCCCGGTGAGCGCACCAGTGCCGAATCGGTCGACCGGGCCGTCGAGTTCTACCGGTTCGTCGGCCGGACCCCGGTGGTGGAGCGCAAGGAGATCCCCGGCTTCGTCGGCAACCGGCTGCAGAACGCGCTGAGCCGCGAGGCGATCTACCTGGTGGAACAGGGTGTCGTGTCACCGTCCGAATTGGACGCCGTGATGACGAACTCACTCGGCATCCGCTGGTCCGCGGTCGGGCCGTTCCTCGGCTCGCATCTGGGCGGCGGCCCTGGTGGCTACCGGCACATGGCCGAGCACATCGGCAAATCGATGAAGAAGATGTGGGCCGGTCTCGGGCAGCCCTCGCAAGACCCCGAAGAACAGGAACGGCTCATCGAAGCCGTGGAATCCGCTTACGGCTCCTCCACGTACTCGGAACTCGCCGAGGCGCGCGACCGCAAGCAGCTCGCGGTGCTGTCCGCTTTGGACAGTGCCGCCAGGGAGGAGAACTGAAATGACCGCCGACTTCTACGCCTACGAGGACCTGCTGCCGGAGGAGGAGCGCAAGCTGCTGCTCAAGACGCGCGACTTCATGCGCACCGAGGTCAAGCCGCTCGTGAACGAGTACTGGGCCAAGGGCGAGTTCCCGCACGAACTCGTCGGCAAGTTCCGCGAACTCGGCCTCGCCGGACTGCCCTACGAGGGCTACGGCGAGCACCTTCCGGCCACCAGCCACCTGCTCAGCGGCATGATGGCGATGGAGATGACCCGCACGGACCCGTCCGTGGCCACGTTCTTCGGTGTCCACAACGGACTCGCGATGTACAGCATCTACTCGGGCGGAGACCAGGAGCAGCGCGACCGCTGGCTCCCGTCGATGGCGGCCATGGACAAGATCGGCGCCTTCGCGATGACCGAGCCGCTCGGCGGTTCCGACGTCGCGGGCGGTATGCGGACGACGGCGCGGCGGGACGGCGACACCTGGATCCTCAACGGCGCCAAGAAGTGGATCGGCAACGCGACCTTCGCCGACCTTGTCATTGTGTGGGCCCGCGACGAGGAGGACAACAACGTCAAGGGTTTCGTGGTCGAGAAGGACTCCCCCGGATTCGTGCCGGTCAAGATCGAGAACAAGTTCGCGTTCCGGATCGTGGAGAACGCCGAGATCACGCTGACCGACGTCCGGGTGCCGGAGGCGCACCGGTTGCAGGGCATCAACTCGTTCCGCGATGTCGCCGAGATCCTGCGCGCGACCCGCGGCGGTGTGGCCTGGCAGGCGCTTGGCGTGATGATCGGGGCCTACGAACTCGCGCTGGACTACGCCAAGGAGCGCAAGCAGTTCGGCCGTCCGATCGCGCGGTTCCAGCTGGTGCAGGACCTGCTGGTGAAGAGCCTCGGCAATATCACCGCGTCGTGGGGCATGCTGGTGCAATTGGCCAGGCTGCAGGACGCCGGGATCTTCAAGGACGAGCACTCGTCGCTGGCGAAGGCCTTCGTGACCTCGCGGATGCGGGAGGTCGTCGCGTGGGGCCGCGAGATCTTCGGCGGCAACGGGATCGTGCTGGACAACGACATCATGCGGTTCTTCACCGACGCCGAGGCGATCTACTCGTTCGAAGGCACCCGGGAGATGAACACCCTGATCGTCGGGAAGGCTATCACCGGGCAGAGCGCCTTCGTGTGACCTGACGGCCTGTCCGTGAAGGCCTCCTTGAGGGACCCTGGGTCCCTCAAGGAGGCCTTCACGGACTTTCGTCAGCGGTACTTCTTGCCGCAGGACTCCTGGGCGCCGGAGGAGAAGCCGTCACGGAAGGCGGCGACTCTGGCGAAACCGGCCGGGAGTGTCCGGCCCCGGACGTCCGCCGCGATCAGGCTGTTCCGGGTAAGCATCTCGGCGATGGCCTCGTCGAGGTCACCCGGTGACAACGTGAGTGCCCCGCCGTCCACGATGGTCGACGCCCAGAAGCCGGTGAGACACGCCGTGCGCTGCGCGGCCACCGGCCCGTCGAGCCGGAACCCGCCCTCCTGCTGCAAAGCGAGCGTGTAGCGCGACGCGACCTCGGCGAACGCCGCGAAGTCACCGATGCCGCCCTGCCGTCCTCGGCGCGGCGGGGTACCGATGCGGACGAGGCCGTCGAGGTCGAGGTTGATCTGGTTGGCCTCCGAGCAGTACGACGCGAGGGCGTCCTCCGTCGTCACACCGCAGGCCGCTCCGGTGGTGAGCGTCGGCGGGGTGGCCGCGAGCCGGAAAGCCTGCCGCAGGCTGGTGGTGAGGTCGGCCAGGGCCTGGCGATCGTCGAGCCGGACGTTCTCCGCCGCCGCCCGCTCGTTCGTCCTGGCCGAGCCGAAACCGCCTTGTGTGCTCCGGCCCTCGACTTCCCGCTCGTCGATCTTCGCGCACCGAGCGGGCCCGTCGGTGAAGCCGAACTGGAACGCGGAAACCCGGTCGAACGCGTTGCCGTGCGCACCGTCGTCGGAATAGGCGACCCCGGCGGAGTCGCGGATCTGGAACAGCGCCGTGAGTACCTCGTTGAGCCCGCGGCCGGTGGAGACCTGGAACATGGGCGACTTGCCTTCGGCGACCCAGCGGAGGTACGCCCCGGTGTAGCAGTCGGCTTGCTGCTCCTTGACGATCGACGGTGCCGCGGCCGGGAGCCCCAGCCGGGACTGGACGGCGTGGCCGATCTCGTGGGCGAGCACGGCCATGACCGCCGCCGGGCCGATGGAGTCGTTGAGCGTCGGCAGCAACCCCCCGCGATCCCACGCGACGACGTCTTCCCCCGAACAGTAGAAGGCGTTCACCAACCCTGCGGTCGAAGCTCCGCAGATCTCGCGGCCGCGCCCGCCCGAGTCGTAGGAGACGAGAGTGGTCAGCGGCCGGAACTCGCGGTCGAAGATCGCGGGCAGGTGCTCGCGCCAGTACCGCTGGACGTCGGCGACGGCGTTGGCCGCCAGCTTGTCGATCTCACCGCCGTCGCCACCGTCGACCGGCAGGCCGGCGTCGAGCACGCCGGGTTTGAGGCCGCTGGCGCCGTCGGTGATCTCGAGCCCGGCGACCCGGGTGGGATCCACCGGTTGTGCCACTCCCCCGACGGTCGCGGCACAACCGGTGAGGCAGAGGCAGAGGCTCAGCAGAATCGTCCAGCCCTGCCGACGCTTCATCACACCATCCCCGTCTCCACGACTTCCCGACTCCACGGACACGGACGGCGGCTCGACGCGGTTCAAAAGAATCTTGGGATGAGCCTCAGTTCACGCAACCGGCCATCGCAGGCGGTGCGGAGGAAGTGGAAGACGAAGGCGGCGCGGCGACCGAAGAAGTGGCCGCCACCGGCTTGACCCCGATGCCCCCGGTCGGTTCCCCCACCGCGGCGACGGTCGTCGAATTCAGCGCGGACTTCACGAACGCCTTCACCTCGGCCGGATCCACCTTCACCGCGTCGCCGTCGGACGGCGTCGGCAGGGAAAGGCTCTGGACCGGGATCGTCTGGAACTTCAGTGCCCCCGAGCTCATCCCCCGCAGCTGCTGCGCGAAGCTGAGCACATCCCAGCCGCGGTCGAGCACGACCGAACCCTGGATCGCGCCGATCAGGGCGCTCAGCCTGACGGGATCGGTGAACGTCCCGGCGTCAAGGACGGTCTTGGCCATACTCGAAAGGAACGCCTGCTGCCGCGCGATGCGGTCCAGGTCGCTGGGCAGGCCGTGCCGCTGCCGTACGAAAGCGAGCGCCTGCGCCCCGGAAAGCAGCTGCTTCCCCGCCGGGAACGAAGCACCGGAGTACTTGTCCTGCACCGGTTCCTTGAGACAGACCTCGACACCGCCGACGGCTTCGCTCAGCGCGGAGAACCCGGCCAGGTTGACGGCGGCGTAGTGGTTGATGGACAGGCCCGTGAACTGCTCGATCGTCTGGATCGTGAGTTTGGCGCCCGCCTCGTTGGCCTTGACCTCGAGCTGCGGACCGGTCAGGCCCTGCGCGCGCAGCGCGTTCATCGCGGCGTTCTTGCCGCGGCTGTACGCCGAGTTGATCTTGTGCTTGCCGAATCCGCCCGCGATGTCCACATAGGAATCACGAGGGATGGAGATGGCCGTCGCCCCGGCCCCGCCCGCCGGGATGTGGACGACGATCATGGTGTCGGTGGTGTCACCGCCGTCTTCGCCGCTTCCGGCGTGCAACGCGTCGAGGACGTTCTGCGGCAACGGGTTCCCGTTGGCTTCCGTCCGGGAATCGATGCCGACGAGCAGGATGTTCTGTGCCATCTTCAGCGGTTCACCCGCCGGGCCGTCGGGCACCTGCGCGGAGGGGGCGATGACGTCGGCCGTGACGATCGCTTCGTCCAAACGGCTCAACTGGGTCCACGCGAAACCCGTGACCCCCAGTACGGCCGTCGACACCAGGCCCAGTGCGACGCGGCCGCCGATCCGCCGTCCTCGCGACGTGAGCAGCACGACCTTCTCCCCGCTTCCGTGAATGATCCCCCGCGTTCGAGGATCACCGCGTTAGCTGGGAATTACCTGAGAAACTTGTCATAACCGGGTCTTAAAGCCCGTTCGGATCAGCGGAAGTGATCAAACAGACAACCCGTCGCGACGCGGAGTGCCGGACCGACCGCACAGCGCTCCCTAGCGGGGCATGCGGCGCCAGATCGCCCGTGGCACGACACGCATCACCGCGAACACCAGCCTCAGAAGTCCCGGCACCCACACCGTGTCCCGGCGCTTCCGGAGCGCGGCGACCGTCGCGTCGGCGACCTGATCGGGAGTACTGGAGAACGGCGCGGGTGACATGCCCTCGGTCATCCGGCCGATCACGAACCCGGGCCGGACGAGCAGGAGACGCACGCCGGTGCCGTGCAGGGCGTCGGCCAGCCCGCTCGCGAAACCGTCGAGGCCCGCTTTCGCCGATCCGTAGACGTAGTTCGCCCGCCGGACCCGCACCCCGGCGACCGACGAGAAGACCACGAGGCTTCCGTTTCCTTGCTCACGAAGCACATTGGCCACATGCGTCAGCACACTCACATGAGCCACATAGTCGGTGTGGACGATCGCGACGGCGTGTCCGGCGTCCGCTTCGGCGCGCGCCTGGTCGCCGAGGATCCCGAAAGCGGTGACGACGACGTCGAGCGGCCCGTGTTCCGCGACGACCTTCTCCAGGAACGGACCGTGTCCGGCGAGGTCGTCGGCGTCGAACTCGGCGACATCGACCGTCTCCGCGCCCGCGGCCAGCAGCCGCTCGGACTCCGCGCCGAGGTCCGCACTCCGTCGCGCGGCAAGCACGATCCGGCGCGCCCCGCCCTTGGCGAGCCGCTCCGCGACCGCGAGGCCGATCTCGCTGCGCCCACCCAGTACCAGCACCGTTCCGCTCACCCGCCGCAGTCTGCCAGGCGGCCCGCCGCCGCCTGGCAGTGGCACGGTTCACAAACTGCAATTTTGCAGTTTCTGCATCTTTGAGCGTATCGTGGTGCTCATGCCCGAACCCGTCCTAGGTCTCCGCGAGCGCAAGCGGCTGGAAACCCACCGCGCGCTGGCGACCACCGCCGTCCGGCTCGTCGCCGAACGCGGCCTGGACCAGGTGACGGTCGAGGACATCAGCGCGGCGGCGGGGGTTTCACCGCGCACGTTCTTCAACTACTTCGCGTCCAAAGAGGACGCCGTCGTCATCGCGCACGCCGACAGCGCCGAGCGGACGCAGCGCACCATCGCGAAGTTCCTTGCCGCACCGAAGGAAGTCAGCACTCCACGCGCTTTCGTCGACGCGATCGAAGAGGACTTCGCCCACGTCGACGAAAACCGCGAAGAGTGGCTCGGCCGGATGAAGGCCATTCAGGAGAACGCCACCCTGCATTCGCGCGCGGTGGCCATGAACCACGACACCATCGCGCCGATGATCGAGGCGATCGCACGGCGCACCGGCGTGGACCCCAAGGCCGATCTGTACCCGGCGTTGCTGCTGTCCGCGCTCGGCGGCGCGGTGAACGCCACGCTCATGCTCTGGTATCAGCACGATGGCCGGATTTCCGCCACCGAACTGCTGGACGAAGCCGTCGAAATGCTTCTCGCCGGGCTCCCGGAGCCCGGCGGCCGCGCGCGCTGACGCACCCGGCACCACAGGAACACGAAGGGGGACATCCATGTCCGTATCCATGACCGAACCGGGGGAACCGGACGCGCCGCCGGGCTCGATGGGCCGCAAACAGGTCCTCGAAGCGATGTCCGGGCTGATGATGGGCATGTTCGTCGCCATCCTCGCCTCGACGGTGGTGGCGAACGCGTTGCCGCGCATCGTTTCCGAACTCGGCGGCTCGCAGGCCTCCTACACCTGGGTGGTCACCACCGAACTGCTCGCGATGACCGCGACGGTTCCGCTCTGGGGCAAGCTTTCCGATCTGTACAACAAGAAGCTGCTGATCCAGCTCTCGCTCGGGCTGTTCGTGGTCGGTTCGCTGGTCGCCGGGTTCGCGGGCAACATCGAGCTCCTGATCGCCAGCCGGGTCGCGCAGGGCATCGGCGCGGGCGGCCTCACCGCGCTCGCGCAGGTGATCATGGCCGCCATCGTCTCGCCGCGTGAACTCGGGAAGTACTCGGGGATCTTCGGCGCCGTGTTCGCCGTCGGGACCATCGCGGGCCCGCTGATCGGCGGTGTCATGGTGGACACGTCGTGGCTCGGCTGGCGCTGGTGCTTCTTCCTGGGGGTCCCGTTCGCGATCGCGGCGATCCTTCTGCTGCAGCGCACGCTGAACCTGCCGACGATCCGGCGTGACGTGAAGGTCGACTACCTCGGCGCGTTCCTGATCATGGCCGGTGTCTCGACGCTGCTGGTCTGGTCGTCGCTGGCCGGGCACCAGTTCGCGTGGGGTTCGTGGTGGACGGCCGGCCTGGTGACCGCCGGCGTGGTCATCCTCGCCCTCGCCGTCTACGTCGAATCGAAGGTGGCCGAGCCGATCCTGCCGCTGGGCTTGTTCCGCAACCACACGGTCACCCTGACCACCCTCGCGAGTTTCCTCGTCGGTGTCGCGATGTTCGGCGGCACGGTGTTCCTGTCGCAGTACTTCCAGCTGTCGCTCGGCAAGTCGCCGACGGTGGCCGGGCTGCTGAGCCTGCCGATGATCTTCGGCATCCTCGTGTCGTCCACGGTCTCGGGCCAGCTGATCAGCCGGACCGGGAAGTGGAAGAGCCACCTGCTGCTCGGCGCGGCCCTGATGACCGCGGGACTGGCCCTGCTGGGCACACTCGACGCGAAGACGAACCTCGTCGTCCTCGGCGCGTACATGGTGCTGCTGGGCGTGGGCGTCGGCATGCTGATGCAGAACCTGGTCCTGGTGGCGCAGAACGACGTGGACGCGCACGACCTCGGCACGGCGACCTCGACGCTGTCGTTCTTCCGCAGCCTCGGCGGCTCCATCGGGGTGAGCGCGCTGGGCGCGGTGCTCGCGAACCGGGTCACCTCGCTGATCAGCGAGGAGCTAGGGCCACTGCCCGGTGGCGGCGAAGGGGGCGCGGTGCCGAACATCGCCACCCTGCCCGAACCGGTCGCGAACGTCGTCCGCGACGCATACGGGGAGGCGACCAGCGAGTTGTTCCTGATCAGCGCGCCGATCGCGCTGCTGGTGATCGTCGCCGTCGCCTTCCTCAAGCACAAGCCGCTCAAGACCCAGTCGGGCAACGAGCGGCTGGCCGAGGAGACCGTCGTCGCCTGACCGCCACGAGAGAGGGGCCCGGTTCACGGAACCAGGCCCCTCTTTTCGCGCGCACGAAGAACACCGTGGAAATCCGGTAACGCGATCAAGTGGTTTCAGGCGGCATTACCGACGCGAATCAAGTGGCGTCGTTCGCTGCCGGTCATCCCGCCGAAAACGCCATGAGCCAACCCGTTGTCCACGGCGTAGGCCAGGCAGGCCGAAACGACCGGGCACCGCGCGCAGACGGCCTTCGCCCTGGCCGCCTGCCGTGCGCCGGGGCCGGTTTCGGTGACCGGGAAGAACAGTTCGGGATCCTCACCGCGGCAAGCGGCCTCGCTCAGGTCACCCGCCATCCTCATTTCCATTTTCCTATCACCTCCTTTTTCCGATTTTCCCTTCCTCGTCAAACGACTTCCGCTCGATGCCGGGTATCCGGAGAGGCACTCCGCGCAAACATCACCGTGACCGAATCGTTACACTCAGCGGTCCGCTCACCGCACCTGTCCTGTGAGGGCATTCGCGTCAGGCGGCAGAGAGCGGTGAGTGCGGGTGATGGGCCACGACGGGTTCGACGAGTTCTTCCACGTCGAATTTCCGCTGCTCACCGGCTTTCTCTGCAAGGCGGGCTTCGCACTGGACCCGGCGCGGGACGCGGCCGCGGAGGCGATGCTCAACGCCTATGAGGACTGGCAAGGCATCACCCATCCGAAAGCCTGGGTCCGCCGCGTCGGGCACCGGCGGGCGAAGGAACAGACCGCGGTCCGGGCCGATTGGGCCTTCGCCGACGCGGGCCGGGAGGACAAACTCACCGTTCTCGCCGACGAGGCGTCGGCCGTCCTGACGATGCTGGGCAGGCTGCCGAAACGCCAGCAACTCGGCATGGCCTGGGCACTGGACGGCTACTCGTCGCGGGAGATCGCCGGGGTGCTCGGTATCGCGGACGAGGCGGTCAGCGCGACCCTGCGCCACGCGCGTGGCCGTCTGGCGGAGCACGACCCCGATTTCATCGGCCGCCTGGACAGCGCGAACAGCGCCTTCCTCGACGCGTTGCGAGTGGGGCTCGACGCCGATGACACGCTGTCCCGGATCAAGAACCGCGCGATGATCAGAGAACTGGCGCTGGTCGAGCCGGAGGACGCGGAACCCGAACAGGTGACGCCGTCGCACTGGTACACCCTCGACGAGCCCGTCGCGGCCGCCGGACGCGGTGACCGGCGGGCGCTGGACCATCTGCTGACCACCATCCGCCCGCTCGTGATCCGGTATTGCCGGGCGCGCATAGGCAGGCAGGAACGGACGTACGCCTCGGCGGATGACGTCGCGCAGGAGGTCTGCGTGGCGATCCTCCGGGCACTGCCCACCTATCGCGAACGAGGGCGGCCGTTCCTCG
Source organism: Amycolatopsis decaplanina DSM 44594 (assembly GCF_000342005.1). Classification (GTDB taxonomy): domain Bacteria; phylum Actinomycetota; class Actinomycetes; order Mycobacteriales; family Pseudonocardiaceae; genus Amycolatopsis; species Amycolatopsis decaplanina. The sequence goes on along the minus strand of NZ_AOHO01000061.1, from coordinate 49,741 downwards.
CCTTCGTCTACGGCATCGCCCAGCACAAGGTCGCCGACGCCCGCCGCGCCGCCGCCCGCAACCGCACCGAACCCGTCTCCGAAGTCCCCGACGGGATCTCGGATTCCGCGGGCCCGGAACAACACGCGCTGCACAACGAATTGAGCGACCGGATGGGTGAACTGCTGCGGATCCTGCCGGACAAGCAGCGGGAGATCGTCGTGTTGCGGATCGTCGTCGGCCTGTCCGCGGAGGAGACCGCCGGCGTGGTCGGCTCGACGGCGGGTGCCGTGCGGGTGGCGCAGCACCGGGCTTTGACGCGACTGCGGAAAATTCTCACGGATGCGTGAAGGCGGCAGTGGGTGCCCGGGCTCGTGAGTGGTAAGGACGGTTAGAACCGTCCTTACCACTCACGAGTCAAGGGACGGCAGCCCCTCGACCGCACGACCTTGCGCGGCGGTGTCGTTCTTCCCCGACGCGTCCAGACCCGCCTTCGCTTTCACTGTCTTGTCGCGTGCCGAGGTGCACTTCCCGAGGAAGTCCTGCTTCGCCGCGTCTCCGGCCGGAACCGGCGCGGCGGGCAGAGCGCTGAGGCCGTCGACCGTCTTGGTCAAGATCGCCGCATAATGCCCAAGCTGATCGCTCGTGCTCTTCTTGACGGCCTCGATGGTTTCGCCGCTCGCCGACGGCATCTTGCTGTTGCCTTCGACGAAATCCTTGACCGCGCCGCAGAATCCGTTCATCCAGGCCACCGCCGCGGCCAGGATTCCGGCCGATGTCTTGTGGGCAGCGCACATGTCCGTTTCCCCTCTCCGCCGGCTGGTGTTCCCGCCGGCGCGAGGACTTTGACACGGCGAAACGCGCGCGGTCTGCGTCATCTGACTCAGAACGGACGCCCGCACTCGAACTCGTAACGTCCGAGGCACGGCGTAACGAGGTGCGGACGCATCACGAAACTGAGCTGGATCGACCCCGGCAGCGGCGAAAACCGGCGAGAGTTTCGCTTCCGCGATCGTGGCGTGGATCGAAGACGACGACGGGAAAGCCTATGTGGACGAAGGAAGCCACCGGGTGGCCGTGGAGATCAATTCCTCCGTACGAGGACGGACGGGATCAGGAGGAACAACCTGCTGAAACTTCCCCGATTCCGAGGCGGCTCGTCCACAATGGACAGCGGTGACTCCGGGAGTGGGCCGGGTCGGGCTCGAACCGACGGCCAAGGGATTATGAGTCCCCTGCTCTAACCAACTGAGCTACCGGCCCCAAGGGTGCCCTGAGACCTCCGCGGGAGCCGCCCCAGCCCGAACAGCAGGTTTGCGAACGCACAGAAGTCCCAGTTCGTTCCAAGTTATCACAGTGCTCGCCTGCCACGATCGCCTAGGCCAAACAGCTGGTTTCCGGCGCCGGGCAAAGCCGGCTCGTCTAGGTTGCAGAGACCAACGCCGAGCGGCGAGCCGTTCGGGACACGCTGACCATCGGGATGGGCCTGGGGTATCGCGCCCATCGGGCAGGGAGGCGCTCGTGGCGAATCCGGTCGCCATCGGGCTCGGTGTCGCGGCCGTCATCGGCGTCGTGTTGTCACTGAGGGCGAGCATCCGGGTACTGCGGCGAGCCGGTCTCCGTATCGACGCGATCCTCTCCGACGAGCTGGACGACCGGCCACCGCGACCCCGGTAGTCGATTACCGGTCCTCTTTGGACGGTCAGCCCCCCAGACCGGAGCCGCCACCCGGCGGGCTACTCGCCTCAGCAGGCGTCGTGGACGTAGGCATCGTGGTCGGCACTGCTGTCGTGGTGGGTGTGGGCGCTGTCGGCGTCGGAGTAGTCGGCGGCAAGGTCGTCGATGGCAGCTTCGGCGTGGTGCTGACCGCTGCACCGCCATAGGCCGCGAAACTGAACCAGATCGCCCCGCCCACCTTCGGCGTGGTCTGGTCGAACATCGCCCGCACCTGGAACGTGGTCGCCGTGTACGAACCCTGCACCGTGTTCAGCATGTACGCGTTGAATTGCCCCGGCGTGTTCGCCGAGACGACAACCACCGCCGGGACCGTACCCAGCGCGTGCCGCACGGTGCACATCCCGGCGCCGTCGGTCACGCACGACGTCTCCGCGGCCTGCACGCTCGGTGCCGGCGAAGGTCCGACGGCGCCGGACGTCCCGGCGAACACCGTGGCCCCGGCCGCGGCGACGGCCAGCCCCGCCACGGCGAGCGCGGCCTTCTCCCTGGTCCTCATGTTCGTCCTCCCTCGGTTCGGGCCGGCCGGCCCGACAGCAAGGGTCGGCGGCCGTGCCGCGATCGTTACGCCACCCCGAGCCGCCGCAGCGCCGGTCGCCACCGGTTCCCGCCGGTCGCCAGCCCCAGCGCCACCAGGCCCGCGCAGTACTTGCTCACCGACTGTTCCCGGATCCGCAGTTTCGCCAGCGCCTCGGTGACGCTGTTGCGTCCGGAGGCCGACTTCACCTCCAACAGCACCAGGTCGCCTCCGGCGGCCAGGCTCCGCGGACCGGACCGCCAGACCAGCGACGTGTCACAAGTGATCCGCGTGTCGGCGGTGACGAGGGTCGTCCGCCGGTAGCCGGTGACCAGCGCGGGGGTCAGCGGCCGCGGCACGGGGTGGCCGTAGGCGGCGGTGAGGGCGTCGTCGAGGAACGCCAGCGCGGGCGCGGCCAGGCCGTGCGCCGCCTCGGCCGGATGCGGGCGGCGGACCTTGACCGTTTCGTCGCGCCGTCCGCTGACCTTGAGCTCGCAGTAGGTGTCGGCCGAGTCGGTGTAGGTGCGTGTGCGGATCTTGAACCGGCGCCGCCGGTCCTGCCGGTGCGCCCGGAAGATCGCGAGATCCGGGGTGTCGAAATACGTCGACGAGTAGCCGAACACCCGCTGCCCGTCGATCTCCAGGCAGCGCGGCGACAACGCGTCGGTGACGGCCAGGAAGTCATTGAGCGACAGGACGTACTTGCGGTCCGTCCGGCTCATCAACCCGCTCGTGGCGACGACTTCGGCCAGCGACAGCGAAGGAAGCCCTTTCGCCACCGCCGCGACGGTGGCCGTTCCGCGCCCGCTCACCGGTGCCCCGCCGGAGCGCCGTGGACGACCGCGGCGGCGTCCGGGCGGAACCGGACGTCGACGACGGTGACCTCCCGGACATAGTCCACTTCGGACACGCTGTGCCGCACGACCGTTCCGCCGAGCCGCGCCCGCAGTTCCATCAGCATCGTCTGCTCGTCGGGGTACACGGTGTCGAGCACGACCGTCCGCCGCCGCGGGCCGCGGGTACGCGACGGGTGGTCGGCGACGTACATGACGGCGAGCAGCAGGACGTTGAAGACGGCGACGATCCGCCAGTCCGCGGACGGCAGCCCGTTCACCAGACCGAGAACCAGCGCGACGAAGTAGTACGCGACCTCCTGCTGGCTGATCGAATCGGACCGCAGCCGGATGATCGACAGCACGCCGAACAGGCCGAGGCCGAGGGCGCTCGCGGTCGACACGGAAAGCAGCACGGCGACCGAAACGCAGACGCCGACGTTCAGCGCGAGATAGGCACAGGCGAGGTCACCGCGGTGATGGCGACGGGCGTAGATACCGTAGGCGAGGATGACGGCGGCGACGAGGTCGACGGCGAGATGAAGCAGTGTCGTGGTCATGGAAACCACTGTGCCGCCGGAAAAAGAGACCGCCGTGAGAAGCCGATGAGAACCGTCTCATCAGGACTCACCGAGCCGGTAGCCCATACCCCGCACGGTTTCGATCCGGTCGGCGCCGATCTTCCCGCGCAGGTACCGGATGTAGACGTCCACCACGTTCGATCCGGGGTCGAAGTCGAAACCCCAGACCCCGCCGAGCAACTGCTCACGGGACAGCACCTGGCCACGGTGGCGCAGCAACGTCTCCAGCAACGCGAACTCGCGGGCGGTGAGGTCCTTCTCTTCCCCCGCCACCGAGACCTTCCGCGTGCGCAGGTCGAGCGAGAGGTCCCCGGCGCGCAGCACCGCCGGTTCGGCTTCGGGATTTCCGCGCAGCCGCAACCGGATCCGCGCCAGTAGTTCCTCGAACGCGAAGGGTTTGGCCAGATAGTCGTCGGCGCCGCCGGACAGCCCGGCGACCCGGTCGACGACACTGTCCCGCGCGGTCAGGATGATCACCGGCACCGTCCGGCCCGCCGCGCGCAGGGCCCGTAGCAGATCCGAGCCGTCGAGGTCCGGGAGCCCGAGGTCGAGGACGACCAGGTCGTGCGCGCCGGTCAGCGCCTCGGTCAGCCCTTCGGAGCCGGTCTTGACCCAGCGGGTCGCGAAACCCTGCGCCCGCAGGCCCTTCTCGACGAACGCACCGATCCGGGCGGAGTCCTCCACCACCAGCACACTGGTCACCGGTCCGCACCTTCCGCGACAGGGATCTCCATGGTGAACCGCGCGCCTTCACCGGGCACGGTGTCGAGCAGGACGCGGCCGCCGTGCGCCTCGGCGATCGCGGCGACGATCGCCAGGCCGAGCCCGGCGCCGTCGTCGCCGCTCGAGTTGCTGCCGCGTTTGAACCGTTCGAAGATCCGGCTTCTCGAATCGGGTGGGACACCCTCGCCGGTGTCGCGGACCCAGAGCCGCGCCGTCGTCGCGGTCACCTCCGAGCCGAGGGCGATCTCCTGGCCCGGCGAAGTGTGCCGGACGGCGTTGGAGACCAGCTGCAGCAGGGCCTGCGCGAGCCGCTGACCGTCGGCGCGAACGCTCGCCTCGGCGACCGCGTCGAGCCGCCAGACGCGATCGGCCAGCGGACGGGATTTGGCCAGCGTCTCGACGGTGAGATCGGCGAGGTCGGTGTCGCCGGGCGCCAGGAAATCGGGGTTGCCGGATTTCGCGAGTACCAGCAGGTCGTCCACGATCCGCTGCATCCGCCCGAGTTCGTCGAGGACCAGATGCCGTGTGGCCGCGTTCTCCCCTGGGTCGTCACCCATCAGCTCGATATGGCCGCGGACGATCGTGATCGGCGTGCGCAGTTCGTGCCCGGCGTCGTCGATGAAGTCGCGCTGCCCGGCGAAGGCGCTTTCGAGCCGGCCCAGCATCGTGTTGAAGGTGCGGCCGAGCGCGGCGACGTCATCCGAGCCCCGGACCTCGATGCGGCGGGAAAGATCGGTTTCGCCGATCTGCTCGGCGGCCAGGCGGACCTCCCGCACGGGCGCGAGGATGCGGCCCGCGACCAGCCAGCCGATCAGCCCGGCCAGCACCAGCGCGGCCCCCGACATCGCGGCCATCACGCCGACGACGTCGTTGATCTCGCCGGCGGCGTGGTCGACGAACTCGACGATCACCAGCGCGCCGCGGCCTGGCGAGCCTTCGATGGTCACCGGGACGACGCCGTAGCGCGCGGACCCGACGGCGGTGGTGACCGTGCCGTAAGCCGGGCTTGTGGCCCGGGACAGTTCGCCGACGAACTTCGGGTCGGTGTCGAGCCGGACCGGCGGCTCGATGGCGCTCCGTCTCGACGCGGCGCCGTCGCTGATCGAGAAGAACGTCTCGTACTTCTCGGGCAGATTCCGTTCCAGGTGACGGCCGAGGACAGCCTCGACGGTGGCGGGCTGCCCGGCCGGGCGGGCGTCCGGCGACGCCAGGAAGGCCCTGAGCTTGCCGGTCTCGTGCGCGATCTCGTTGTCGAGCCGCTGGTCCAGCTGGTTGTGCAGGACGGTGCGGGTGGCCAGCAGCGATCCGGCGAGCGCGAGCAGCACGACCAGCAGCACCCACGCGAGGATCCGGGCGCGGGCGCTCATCGGCCCCGCTCAGTCGTCGAGGTCGAAGTCGAAATGGTCGTCACCGTCGTCGTCATGGTCATCGCCATCATCGAGGTCGTCGTCGTGCCCGGCCAGCCGGGGCGGGACGACGGCGGGCGGGGCGCCCGCGTCCCCCGGCCCGGAGACGGCCTGCCCGGCCGGGGCGACGACCGCCGGGCCCAGGTCGGGCGGGGAGGCGGCCGTGGCCGCGATGACGGCGAACGTGCCGGTGGCCGCCACCACGACGGCGGCGATCCCGGCCAGGACGATGATTCGGACTCGCATACCACTCAGGCTGCCCGGTGCCGGTGAGCCGCCGATGAGGGCTCGATGAGAACTTCCTCATCCGGACTCTTCGTGAGTGGTGAGGACGGTTAGAACCGTCCTCACCACTCACGAGGCCTGGTCACTTGAACGCCGCCGCGTTCCGCGCCGCCCAGTCTGCGAAGGTGCGCCCCGGCCGTCCGAGCACCTTCTCGACGTCGGGGCTGACACGCAGTTCGTCCTCCGTCGGCCTGCCGAGGATCGAGAGCGTGGCCTCCACGACCACCGGCGGCATGAACTCCGACATCGCGGCGCGTGCCTCGTCTTCGCTCAGTTCGGCGAACCGCAGCGGCTCGCCCAGCGCGTCGGCGAGGTCCGCCACCTGCCGCCGGGGCGAGATCGGCTCGGGCCCGGTGAGCACGTAGGTCCGGCCGTGGTGGCCGGATTCCCGCAGCACCGCCGCCGCGACGCCGGCGATGTCCGCCGGGTCGATGACCGGCAGGGCGACGTCGCCGAACGGCGCGGCGACGACACGATCGGCACGGATCGCCGGTGCCCACTGGAAGGCGTTCGACGCGAAACCGCCCGGCCTCAGCACCGTCCACTCCAGACCGGACGCCTTGACCGCCTCTTCGAACGCGGGCGCGTGCCGCCCGGTCCCGACGCCTTGGGAGGACAGCAGCACGATCCGTCCGACGCCTGCTTCCCCGGCCGCCGCGACGACTTCCGCGACATCGCCGCCCGCCGCCATGAATTCTCCCGACGTCAAAAGGAAAACCCGGTCCGCGCCGTCGAAGACCCGCTTCAGTCCGCCGGTCTCGGCGAGGTCGGCCCGCACGGTCCGCACGCCATCCGGCACGTCCGCCGCCGAGATCCGGCGCGACACCGCCGTCACCTCTTCTCCCGCGGCGGCAAGGGATTCCACCAGCAGCCGTCCCACGTTCCCGGTCGCTCCGGTCACCACGATCATGATCTCTCCTCGGTTCGCGTTTCGTCGACGCGACCGAAGCTACCTTCCGAGAGATAGTAGGTACCTAGAGGAAAGTATTGGGAAAACCGGCCTTTCGTGAGCGTGATCACAACTTCGAAGACGCGAACGGCCGCTTAGGGTCGGGCCCATGCCCGAAACCGCACTCGGCCCCCTGCGGGTCCTCGACTTCTCGCGGGTGCTCGCCGGCCCGTTCGCCACCATGCTGCTGGCCGACCTCGGCGCGACGGTGATCAAGGTCGAGCGGCCGGGCACCGGCGACGACACCCGCAGCTGGGGCCCGCCCTACGACGCGGCCGGTCAGGCGACGTACTTCCAGTCGGTCAACCGGAACAAGACGAGCGTGGCGCTGGACCTCGGTGTTCCGGACGACCTCGCCCAGGCCCGCGCGCTCGCGCTGGAGGCCGACGTCGTGGTCGAGAACTTCCGGCCCGGCGTGATGGACCGCCTCGGCCTCGGCCCGGAGGTCCTGCTGGCGGCGAATCCCGGCCTAGTCCATTGCTCCGTGACGGGTTTCGGTTCCGGTGGCGGCGCCGCGCTGCCCGGCTACGACCTGCTCATCCAGGCCGTCGGCGGGCTGATGAGCATCACCGGCGACCCCGCGGGCGAGCCGCAGAAGGTCGGCGTCGCGCTCGTCGACGTCCTGGCCGGGCTGTTCGCGAGCGTCGGCATCCTCGCCGCCCTGCGCCACCGCGACCGGACCGGGCAGGGGCAGCGTGTCGAGATCGATCTGCTGTCCAGCCTGCTCGCCGCGCTGGTCAACCAGGGCAGCGCGTACACCTCCGGCGGCACGGTCCCGGCGCGGATGGGCAACCGGCACCCCAGCATCGCCCCCTACGAACTCGTCCCCTGCGCCGATCACGAACTCGCGCTCGCCGTCGGCAACGACCGGCAGTTCGCGGCGTTGTGCGAGGTCATCGGACTGCCGGAGGTCGCGGGCGACACCCGGTTCGCGACCAATCCGGCGCGGGTCGAGCACCGGGCCGAACTCCGCGCGCTGCTCGAAGACCACCTGGGCAGGCGTCCCGCCGCCGAGTGGGCGGCGGACTTGAGCGCGGCCGGGGTGCCCGCCGGGGAGGTCAACGACGTCGCGGGCGCGTTCGCACTGGCCGAACGGCTCGGCCTGAACCCGACGGTCGATCTCCCGCGGCCCGACGGCACCTCCGTGCGGCTGACCCGCAACCCGATCGGGCTGTCGGCGACACCGCCGCGGTACGAGACCGCGCCGCCGGACGACCCCGGCCAACTCACCCTTCCCTTGCCCGGTTGGAGCTGACGGAGAGCCGTCAGCGGACTGTCAGCGCTTCGTCAACGCGGGCGGCGAAGCTCCTGCCATGACGAACAGGACAGTCCTCATCTCCGGCGCCGGCATCGCCGGTCCCGCCCTCGCCTTCTGGCTCTCCCGCCAGGGCTACGCGGTCACCGTCGTCGAACGGTCGCCTGGACTCCGCACCGGCGGTCAGGCGGTCGACTTCAAGGGCGCGACCCATCGCACCGTGCTGGAACGGATGGGCATCCTCGACGAGATCCGCCGGCACCAGACCGGGGGGCTGGACCAGACCATCATCGACGCCGAGGGACGGCCGCTCGCGGTCATGCCCGGCGAGTTCACCGGTGGCGACGTCGAGATCCGGCGCGGTGACCTGGCCCGGATCCTCTACGAACGGACCGAGCGGGACTGCGAGTACGTCTTCGGCGATTCCATCGCTTCACTGACCGAAACGGCAGACGGCGTCGACGTCACCTTCGAGCGGGGTGCCCCGAGGCGGTTCGATCTCGTCTTCGGCGCGGACGGTATCCACTCCACCGTGCGGCGGCTGGCGTTCGGCCCGGAAGCCGATTACGTGGAGCACCTCGGCCACTACTACGCCCTGGTCGAGACCCGCGCGACCGACGGCGGCCCGGCGGTGATGTACAACGAGCCCGGCCGCCTGGCCGCCACCGGCGGCCCCAAGGCGCCCGCGTTCTTCGTGTTCGCCTCCCCTGAGATCGGCTATGACCGGTACGACACCGGGAAGCAGAAGGAGATCCTGGCCGCCGCGTTCGCCGGCGGCGGCTGGCGGCTGCCCGAACTGATGGAGGCGGTGAAGCGCTCGGACAACGTCTACCTGGACTCGATCGGCCGGGTCGCGATGGACGGCTACTCCTCCGGACGCGTCGCACTCCTCGGCGACGCGGCGTACGGCAACACGCTGGGCGGCTTCGGCACCGGGCTCGCCGTCGTGGCCGCTTATGTCATCGCGGGTGAACTCGCCGCGGCGAACGGCGACCACGAACTCGCCTTCCGCCGGTACGACGAGAAGTTCCGCGGCTACGCCAAGGTGGCCGGCAACGCCAACGCCGGGCCGTTCCTCGCGCCGCCGACGAAGCTGCGGATCAAGCTGCGCAACCAGATGTTCCGGCGGCGGTTCCTGCTGCGGTGGATGCTGTGGGTGACCGACAAGTTCGCGACCGACATCACCCTCGACGAGTACCCCGCGCTCGCCCGGCAGGGCTGACCACCCGGTCTCGGCGTGCGCGATCCGCGGTGCCGTGGTCGGCTGGACGAAGTTTCCCGCGTGACGTTTCCGGGGAAACGGTGTCTTACGTGTGTCACCGGACGTAGGTGGCGTGAAGGGAGCTTCGGCATGGCGGCACTGCACAGGTGCGCTCGATGACGACTTCAGCGAGAACCGAACCGCTCGCGGCCGGCGAAACGGTGCTGGACGACGCGACACTGGTGGCGCGCGCCCGCGACGGTGAGATCCGTGCGTACGAGCAGCTCGTCCTGCGTTTCCAGGGGCCGATGTACCGGCTGGCGCTGCGGATGCTGGGGAACAAAGGGGACGCCGAGGACGTCGTCCAGGAGGTGTTCCTCGTCGCCTGGCGGCGGCTCGACCAGCTGCAGGAGGACGCGGCGTTCGTCGGCTGGCTCTACCGGATGACGACCAACCGGTGCCTGAACGTGATCCGCGCCAGGAAGCCGGTGGCCGACGTCGAGCTGGACCAGCAGGAATCCACCGGTTCGGTGGGGCGGCCGGATCGCGCTGCCGAGACCAGCGCGCAGATGACGGCGCTGACCGGAGCACTGGATCAGCTGACCGCCGAGCAACGGGCCTGCTGGCTGTTGCGCGAGGTCCACGGGCGCTCCTACGACGAGATCGCGAAGGCGATCGGGGCGACCACCACAGCGGTGCGCGGACGCATCGCGAGAGCACGAGCACAGTTGGCGGAGGTGATGGCGCCATGGCGATGAACCACGCGACCCAGGACTACCTACTGCCGTGCGGCCGCGATGTGGAACAGGTCTGGGAACGGCTCGACGAGGTCGACGCCGGCCGGGCGGACGCGCACGAACTCGACTGCCCGCACTGCCGGGCGACCCGCGAAAGCCTTCTGGTGCTGCGCGGGCTGACCAGGGAGCTGGCCGAGGACGACGCCGAGCCGTCGCCGGATCTCACCGGGCGCATCATGTCCGCGATCCGCGCCGAGGTACGGCGCCGGGACCTGGTGCCGCTGGCCAGCCCGGAACCGGGCGAGGTGCGGGTGAGCGATCAGGCGGTCGCGGCGGTGCTGCGGTTCGCCGCGGACTCCGTGAACGGCGTCCGCGCCCGGCGCTGCCGGGTCGTGCCCGCGCCGGATACCACTGACGCGCTGGCCGTGAACGTGGAACTGAACCTGGCGATCGCGCATGATTTCGACGGTGACTCGCTGGACGTCGTCCGCGAGCGGGTCACGGCGGCGGCGGGCGCCAGGGTCGGTCTCCGCCTGGCCCGGCTCGATCTGGTGGTGGAGGACATCTATGACGCGTGAGCAGGCCCCGGCCGGGCAACTGGTCGAGACGGTGATCGCCCCGCCGGTGATCGCGGCGGTCGCCGCGCACGCCGCGGCCCGGGTCCCCGGCGTGGTGCGCCTGGAACCCGGGTTGCGCGGGCTGGCAGGCTCGCTGACCCGGATCGCCCGGCAGCGGATCAAGGGCCTGGAACCGGCGCCGACGGAAGGGGTCCGCGCGTTCGTCGAGCACGATCCGCCGGACGTCCGGGTGGAGATCGACCTTTCGCTCTCCGGCCTCGACCAGGCAGCGGCGACCGCGCAGGTGGTGCAGCGTGCCGTCGGCAAGGCGGTCACCGAGGCGACCGGGCTCACCCCGTCGGCCGTCTCGGTGTCCATTTTGGACATCGAAATCCGTGGAGGACTGTTGTGACCGCACGTTCCGAACTGACCGCGTCGCTGCTGAGCACGCTCCGGGAGATACCCGGACTGCGCGCGGCGACGCCGTCCACCACGGCCGCCGCCTCGGCGGTGCCATGGGATCTCGACGTGATGGCCGTCGACATCTCCGAGAACGTCGTCGAGATCCGCGTGGTCGCGCTGGAAGTGCCGATCCCGCCGCTCACGGAGGTCGCCGGGGCCGCTTTGCGCGCCGTACTGACCGGAACCCCGTGGGAGAACGCGAGCCTGCGGCTCGTGGTGACCGATGTGGACGCCGCCGCGCTCGTTCCCTGACACACGACGAACGCGGTGGCCTCGCCCGAAGGCGCGGCCACCGCGATCGTGGTGTGGGACCTAGTTCTTGTTGGTGCCCGGGGTCAGCACCTTGTCGATGACGAAGACGGTGGCGTTCTTGGTGGGGATGTTGCCGCACAGGATCTTCGCGCCGTTGACGGTCATGTTCTCGCCGGAGCCCTCGATCTTGATCGGGCCGCCCGCGGTGTTCAGGCTCTCCACGGACTTGGCGGCCTCCAGGCCCTTGGCGTCGTAGCGCTTGCCGACGACGTGGTACTGCAGGATCGGGGCCAGCTCGTCGGGCTTGCCTGCCAGCTCGTTGAACTTGGCGTCACCCAGCGCCTGGAAGGCCGGGTCCGCCGGAGCGAACACGGTGATGGCCTGCTGGCTGTTGAGCGTGTCCACCAGGTTGGTGGCCTTCACCGCGGCGACCAGCTTGGTCAGCAGCGGGTTGGTCGACGCGGCGCTGGCGACCGGCTGCGGGCCCATCGAGTCCAGCGAACCGGGCGCACTGCCCTGCGGCAGCTGCGAACAGGCCGGGCCGAACACGTCGGCGTTGGTGGTCACACCGTCACCGGAAGCGGCGCTGGACATCGGGGCCGACATCGACGAGGACGGGGCGGGAGCGGAGGCGCTGTTGGAGCTGCCGGACGAAGCGCTGTCGTTGCTGCTGCAGGCGGCCAGGGCCAGCGCGGCGACCGCGGTGAAACCGATTCCTGCGACGCGAAGCTTGCTCACGGAAAATCACTCCATTTGTTTTTCGGACTCTTGCCGGGTATTCGGAACTACTGTGAAATCGGATTGCCACTCGTCCGAGTGACGCCGATCACCGTGTGGTGAAACTGATGACGTGCCAGCCGGTCGCCCCGTCCGGGACGGTTCCGGCGCGGGCGTCGGTCTGGGTGTAACCGGATTTGTCGACCGCCCGGACGGTGACCTGGTGGCTGCCCGCCGGGACGTCGAATTCGGTCCACCACATCCGCCAGGTGTTGAGACCCACCTCGCGGGAAAGCGTTGCGGGCTGCCAGCTTCCGTTCGCGCCCAGCCGGACTTCGACCCGCTCGACACCGGTGTGCTGTGCCCACGCGACACCCGAGATCCGGACCTTGCCGGCGGGTACCGTTTCGAATCCTTTCGGACTGTCGATCCTGGACTGCGTTTTGATCGGGGCCTGTTCGCCCCAGCCTCGGTCGAGCCAGTACGCGCGACGCGCTTTCCACGTGGTGATCTCCAGGTCTTCGACCCATTTCGTCGCCGAAACATAGCCGTAGAGACCGGGGATGACCATTCGAGCGGGGAAACCGTGTTCGACCGGCAGTGGTTCCCCGTTCATCCCGATCGCCAGCATCGCGCCCCGCTCCGGGTCGAGCGCGGCCACGACCGGGCTGCCGGCCGTCCAGCCGTCGACGCTGGTGGAGAAGATCTGCTCGGCACCGGGCAGAACTTCGGCCTCCCGCAGCAGCTCCCCGAGGTCCACGCCGATGAAGTTCGCCGTGGACACATAGGTCCCGCCGACCTCGTTGGACACGCACGTCATGGTGATCGTGCGCTCGATCAGCGGCCGGTTGCGGATGTCGTCGTAGCTGAACCGTTTCTCGTTGCGCACCATGCCGTGCAGCCGGAGGCTCCAATCCTCGGCCCGGACCTGCGGCACCGACAGCGCGGTGTCGACACGGTAGAAGTCGCGGTTCGAGGTGAGGAACGTCGGCGTGCCCAGTTTGGCGAAATCCGCGTCGGCCGGGATCGGCGGCGCCGGCTGGGCGGGGACGAGCCGCCCGATCGCCGTCCGGGAAGACTCCGCGTCCCGGGTGCCGGCGAGCAGCTGTCCTCCGGCCCCCGCCGCGCCCGCGGCCACGACGGCACCCGCCCCCGCCAGCAAGACCGACCGGCGCGACGGTGCGGTGTCGGAAGTCTCCTCGTCGGCCTGGGACCTGGCCGAGGCCAGGCTATGCAACCAGAAGAAGACGCCGACCCCGGCGATCAGGCTGGCCAGCGGCGCGAGCAGCGCGACCGGCGAGAGGTCAGGACGCTGCGACACGGCGAGTCCGCCCAGCAAACCGAAGGCGGCGATCAGCACGATCCCTGGAACGGGTGACCGGCGCGAGACGATCCCCGCCACGGCGGCGGCGAGCACCATCACCACGGCCATCCCGCCGAGCAGCACGAGCTTGTCGTAGACACCGAACGTGCGGACCGCGAAATCCTTCAGCTCCACCGGCGTCAGATCGATCGCCCCGTTGCCGACCGCGAGGTACGGCGAGGCGTTGGCGCTGATGAACCCGGCCACCAGATGCCCGGCCGCCAGTGCCGCGGCGAGGGCCACGACACCGATCAGCGCCGCCCCGAAGAAGGGGAGACGTGGTTCCCGATCGGCTCGCGAAGTCTTCATACCGGGTATTCGAGGCGACCGGCTCGACGGACGGGTCAAAAAAGGACACGGCCCCCTTTACGTGACTCGCGTACTCAAGGACGGAACTCGCGTGCTTGGAGACCGCACACTCGAGTTCCGCCTTCAAGCACGCGAGTTCCGCCTCTGAGCACGCGAGTCACACCTAGGTCGCGCCACCCACCCAAGTTGTCCTGCACACCCCTGCTTGCATGGTCATACACTCCTATGCATATACTTCCATCATGTCCAAGGTACTCACCTCTCTGCCTGTCGGCGAACGCGTCGGGATCGCCTTCTCCGGCGGCCTCGACACCTCGGTAGCGGTCGCGTGGATGCGCGAGAAGGGTGCAGTGCCGTGCACCTACACCGCTGACATCGGCCAGTACGACGAACCCGACATCGCGTCGGTCCCGGGCCGGGCGAAGGCCTACGGCGCCGAGATCGCGCGGGCCGTCGACTGCAAGGCCGCGCTGGTCGAGGAAGGGCTCGCGGCGCTGGCCTGCGGCGCCTTCCACATCCGCAACGGCGGCCGCACCTACTTCAACACCACGCCGCTCGGCCGCGCGGTCACCGGCACGCTGCTGGTGCGCGCGATGCTCGAGGACGACGTCCAGATCTGGGGCGACGGATCCACCTTCAAGGGCAACGACATCGAGCGGTTCTACCGTTACGGCCTGCTCGCGAACCCGTCCCTGCGGATCTACAAGCCGTGGCTGGACGCCGCGTTCGTCAGCGAGCTCGGCGGCCGCAAGGAGATGTCCGAGTGGCTGCAGGCCCACGGCCTGCCGTACCGCGACAGCACCGAGAAGGCCTACTCCACGGACGCGAACATCTGGGGCGCGACGCACGAGGCCAAGTCGCTGGAGCACCTCGACACCGGCATCGAGATCGTGAACCCGATCATGGGCGTCCGGTTCTGGGATCCCGAGGTCGAGATCGCGCCGGAGGACGTCACGATCGGCTTCGAACAGGGCCGCCCGGTGACGATCAACGGCAAGGATTTCGCCACCGCGGTCGACCTGGTCCTGGAGGCCAACGCCATCGGCGGGCGGCACGGGCTCGGCATGTCCGACCAGATCGAGAACCGGATCATCGAGGCCAAGAGCCGCGGTATCTACGAGGCGCCGGGCATGGCGTTGCTGCACGCGGCGTACGAGCGGCTCGTCAACGCGATCCACAACGAGGACACCCTCGCCAGCTACCACAACGAAGGCCGCCGTCTCGGCAGGCTCATGTACGAGGGCCGCTGGCTGGACCCGCAGGCGATGATGCTGCGCGAGTCGCTGCAGCGGTGGGTCGGCGCGGCCGTCACCGGCGAGGTCACCCTGCGGCTGCGGCGCGGCGAGGACTACTCGATCCTCGACACCACCGGCCCGTTCTTCAGCTACCACCCGGACAAGCTGTCCATGGAGCGCACCGAGGACTCGGCGTTCGGCCCGGTGGACCGGATCGGCCAGCTCACCATGCGGAACCTCGACATCGCCGACTCGCGCGCCAAGCTCGAGCAATACGCCGGGCTCGGCATGGTCGGCGGCGGGCACCCGACGCTGATCGGCGCCGCGCAGGCCGCGTCGACCGGGCTGATCGGGGCGATGGACGCGGGCGGCGCGCAGGCGATCGCCTCCCGCGGCAAGGCCTCCGGCGAGGACGAACTGCTCGACCACGCCGCGATCGAATCCGGTACCGACTGACCCGAAAGAACGGGACGCGAAAGCGCCGGGCGCGCGGCATCGAAGCCGTTCGCCCGGCGCTGTTCTCCATGAGCTCCGGGGCCGGCAAGGGCCTCGGCCGGGAAACCGCCGGCCGCCTCATCGCCGACGGCCACACCGTCCACCTCGGCAGCCGGGACGCCGCTGGTTACACAGCGATCGGACGGCGGCTATTTCGACGTCTCGGGGCCGCTCCCCCGGTGAACCGGCGTCACTTGCCGCCGACCTTCGACCGCCGCTCCGCCAGTTCGTCGACCAGACGCGTGATTTCGACCTGCCCGATCGCTTCGGCCAGCACGGAAACCGACGCGATGCTCTCGATCCGGTACTGGACCGGCACTCCGCCCGAGGCTCGCGACTGTGCTTCGGCGTCCGCCTTCTTCTCCGCTTCGACGGACGAGAAGACACTCCCGGCCCCGCTGTTGACGCAGCTGATCGAGGCCGAGCCGTTCAACGGCAGGGTCGCCGTGTTCCGGCAACTGCCCGCCGGTCGGCCGCCGATGGTCACGTTCGCGGTCATCGTGGCGTTGACCTGGCCGCTGACCTTCCCGCCGCTGTTCGCCGAGGCGGAGTTGGAGACGTTCGCGGTCACCGTGCACCCTGAGGCGCTGCACGCGACCGTGGCCGCGCCGTCCAGGTCGAACCGCACACCGGTGTCCACCGCACCGGTCAGCTTTCGGGCGTTCGACATCAGGTCTTCGTAGACGGCGTCAGCGTCCTCGGGCGACAAAGCGTCCACATCGGACTCACCCAGGCCTGCACCCGAAGGCATCTGCGGCCGCGACTGGGCATCGGGCATCGTCGGGATCCGGGGAACGGACGGCATCCCGCCGGGCATCTTCACGGAGTAGCGGAGAAGCCGGTGCGGCGTCTCCTTCGAGACGTACAGGTCGCCGGCCGGTGTACTCGCTCTGAGCGCCGGGACGTCCCGGACGGTCTCGTTCTGGTCCCCGGGGATCTCGTCCGCCCGCTCCAGCGCCTCGCGCAGCCGGGTGGCGAGCTTCTCCGGGGACTCGAACTGCCGCAGGACCGGGCCGAACAGCGCGTCCTCGCCGGTGATCCAGCGGTCCTTGAGGTCCTCGGTCGCGGACGAGTCTCCTCGTGCCCCGGGCAGCATGCCGTCGGGCGCCTTGAGGTAGACCTTGCCGCCGACGACCAGGATCTCGATCTTCTTGCCCTGGAAGGACATCGTGCCGGACGTCTCGCCGTACGCGGTGGTCTTGACGTCCGTCTTGATCATCCCGCCGACCGCGGAAGTGCTGTTCCGGACAGCGGGCGCCGAGGAAAGCCCGGCCAGCGCCTGTTCGAAGGGTTCGCGGCCCGCTTTCGACGGCCACAGCAGCCAGGTCGTCAGACCGGCGAGGAGCATCAGAACCAGCCCGGCGATACCGCCGAACAGCAGCCACCGGGATTTCCGGGCGGGCGGCACCGGTACCGGTTGCGGGACCCAGCCCTGCGGCGGCGGCCACTGCGCGCCTCCGGGTGGGAATGCTTGCTCCACGTCGCCCTCCATCACTGAATCCACCAGACGACCTCACGCTATGGAGGGATGATGAAAACTTGATGAAACGCGATCAGGTGAACCGGTAGGGCGCGGGAGCCGGGGTGCTCAGCGCGTACCGGACGGCCTCGGCGCGGGAATGGAAGCCCGCCTTCGCGAACAGGTTGTTGATGTGGGTCTTGACGGTGGCCTCGCTGATCACCAGCCGCGCGGCGATCTCCGGATTCCGGAGGCCTTCGCCGATCAGCCCGAGGATCTCCTTTTCCCGCGAGGTGAACCCGAACTCCTCGCGCTCGTCGGCCGCACGGGCACGGCGCGACGCGAGAGTGAGGAGCCGCCGCTGGACCTCCGGGGCGAGCACGACCTGGCCGTCGGCGGCGGTGCGCACGGCCTGCTCGATCTTCGCGCGGTCGGCCTCCTTGGTCAGGTAACCGCTCGCGCCGGCTTCGAGCGCGGCGAGGATCGACTCGTCGTCGTCGAGACTGGTCAGCACCACGACCTGGACCTCGGGCTTCGCGGCTTTGATCCGGCCGGTCGCCTCGACGCCGTTCAAGACCGGCATGTGCAGATCCATCAGCACGACGTCCGGCGTGTGCCGGGAGACCGCGGCGACGGCCTCCGCACCGTTGGTGGCCGTCGCGACGACGGTGATGCCGTCGGCGATGTCGAGCATCACCGCGAGGGCTTCCCGCACGGACGCCTGATCGTCGGCGACGACGAGCGACACGGCCACCTCGGCACCTCCATCGGTCATCGGCGGGTCATCCTGGCCTGCAGATCGTCGAGGAACGGCGACGTGGTGTGCGCCTTGCCGTCCTCACCCTTCTTCCAGACGATACGGCCGTCCGTGCGCACCGCCCTGGCGAGCACCACGACACCCTCGGCGAGGATCCCGACGCCGATGGTCAGCATGACACCGTTGCCCCCGGAGGCGATCCCGGTGATCAGGCCCAGCAGCAGGTTCGCCCCGACCTTGGCGCCCACGTTCAGCACCCACAACGCGATCGTGAGCCACGTGTACCGCATGTGCGCGACGCCGTCCTGCTGGTAGAGCCGGATGCTCGCGCCGCGCAGGACACCGAACAGGACGCTCACCGCGAGCGTGCCCACCAGGAACGCCACCGAGGTCGCGGTCTTCAGGCTCTCGTCCACATCGGACAGCCCGATCACGGTGAGGATCGCGGGCAGCAGGAGCATCCGCTTGGCTTCGGCCACGTCGCCGGCCAGCCGCCGGATGAGGACGTATCCGACCGCGGCGACGATCAGGACGATTTCGACAGGAGTGCTCACGGTTTCCCCCTCGGGCCGGTTTTCGAAGACACTTCGACGCTAAGGCGGCGAGCGCGGGCCGTCGTGCGGCGACGGCCGTATCTTCGGGTGGAGAACCCTCTCCACCCTCAGGAGCGCCGATGACCGGAAGCGCGACGGTGCTCCGCCGCGAACGGATCGCCGACAGGCTGATCCGGCCTACCCTGATCACGGCGGCCATCGTCGTGACCGGGGCCGGGATCTTCACCCAGAACGTCCACGTCCGGCCGGTGACGGCGGCGCTCTTCGTCCTCGTCGCGCTCTTCGCCGTGGTCTCGTTCCTGCCGTGGGACCGGGTTCCGTCCCGGGCGCGGCTCCTGCTCGCGAGCGGATACGCGGTCTCCGCGGCCGTGCTCCTCCCCCTGGCGCCACAGACCTTCGCGCCGATGTTCGCCTACCTCGCCGCCGCGGTCGCCGGGATAAAACTCGCTTCCCGTGCCCAGGCGATCGCGGTCGCCGTCCTCGACGCCGTCTGTTGTGCCGTGACGGTCGCGGTGGTCGGCGCGGTGACCCCGGCCGCGGACGAATGGCCGTGGTGGCTCGCGCTTTCGGTGGGCCTGCCGGTCCTCCTCGGCATCGCGCGCCGCGACCGGCGGGACGCGCTCTTCAACGCCGAACGCGCCGCTGTCGAAGCCCGGCGTGCCGCCGCTTCCGAATCACGGGAGGCCGCGCTGCTGGAGCGGACGCGGATCGCCCGGGAACTGCACGACGTCCTCGGCCATTCGCTCACCGGGATCGCCCTGCAACTCGACATGGCCGACGCCCTCGGCACGAAAGGCAGGAACGCGGAAGCCTCCGACGCCGTGCGCCGCGCGCGATCGCTGGCGGTGGACGGTATCGGGCGGATGCGGCAGGCGGTGCACGAACTGCGCGAGGACGCCGTGCCGCTGGAAGAGACCCTGGCCGCGTTGTGCGCGGCGGAAGCGGTGACGTTCGAGGTCGACGGCTCCGCCGTCCCGCTAGGCGGCGGCGTCTCACACACCCTCGTCCGCGCGGCGCAGGAAGCGCTGACGAACGCGGCCAAGTACGCGCCCGGCACCGAGCGCGCGGTGAAGCTCGTGTTCTCCCCGGAAACGGTGACGCTCGTCGTCACGAACGGTCACGCCGAACACCGTCCGGCGCCCGACACCGGCGGCGGGATGGGGCTGGTCGGGATGCGGGAACGGGCCACCGCGCTGGGCGGGTCGGCGCGGGCGGGCCCGGCCGCGGACGGCGGCTGGACGGTCGAGGTCCGGCTGCCCCGGACGGGCTGAGCCCCCGGCCGCGCCGGGCGGACGCGGCCGGGAAGCGGTGTCAGCCCTTGCGCGCGAACGAGATCCGGTGCAGTCCGCCGGGCTGTTCGTCGGCCAGGTACAGCTCGCCGTTCTGGTCGGTGCCGAACGTGGTGGCGTCGAGCGGGAACTCGCCGATCCGGGCGCTTTCGTAGGTGCCGTCGGTCTTCTTGCGGACGGCCCAGGCCGTTCCCTGGCAGAAGTCGGTCGCGAGGTAGGTCCCGCCCGCGAGCGAGGCGTACTTCTTGCCGCGGTAGACGTGCCCGCCGATCACCGCGCAGCCCTCCGCGCCGGAGATGTAGTGGAAGACCGGCTCGGTGTAGGTCACGCCCTCCTCGCACCGCGTCTCGTCGAACACGACCGGCCCTTCCTTGCAGGACCAGCCGAAGTTCGCGCCGCCCTTGCCCCTGGCGAGGTGGTCGACCTCCTCGAAACGGCCCTGGCCGACGTCGCCGATCCACAACGAGCCGTCGGCCGGGTCGAAGGAGAACCGCCACGGATTGCGGAGCCCGTACGACCAGATCTCCGGACGCGCGCCCGCGACGCCGGCGAACGGGTTGCCCGCCGGGACGCAGTACCGCAGCGGACGACACGCGCGGTTGACGTCGATGCGCAGGATCTTGCCCAGCAGCGTGTCGAGCCGCTGCCCGCTGGCCAGCGGATCGCCCCCGCCGCCACCGTCTCCGATCCCCCAGTACAGGTACCCGTCCGGGCCGAACGCCAGCTGGCCGCCGTTGTGGTTGGGGAACTCGGAATGCGGCTGGGTGATCAGCTCGGTGAGCTCACCGGTGTCCAGCCGGACCCGGGACAGCGTCACCGCGCTGTCGGACTTGCGGGTGTACGCGACGTAGGCCCGCCTGTCTTTCGCGATCGCCAGCCCGAGCAGCCCTCGTTCGACGTCCGCGCCGTTCACTTTGTCGCTGATGTCCAGAACCGGCTTGGCGGCGAGCCCGGTCCTGGGATGGTAGGCCCGGACGACGCCTCTCTTCTCCACGATGAGGATCCGGCCGCTCCCGTCGTTCAGCGCCGTGATCGCGGTCGGGTTGACCAGCCCGGACGCCACCTTGGTCGCCGTGGCGGTCAGCTCGCCGAGCGGAACACCCCGCGCTTCCAGGGGATCCGCGCTGCTCGCGGCCGGGAGCAGCGCCCCAGCCAAGGCGAGCCCGGCCACCAGGGACAACCCCCGGCGGAGGTGCCGTCGCGTCATGAGGGACTCCAATCGCCAGTGAATGGTCTGGTCCAATTCAACAGCGGCCGGAGGAGCGGCGGTACCTCCATACGCGAGCTCTTTGTCGGTTTCTTTCCGGCCAAGCCGGTCACCTACTCGCCCAAGATCGTTTTCGTGCCGTTCACTCTTCTTTCAGGGCAATTCGGACATGAGCTACACCCCGGAGTAGCCACACGTGTGGCCTCTGTATGCTCCGCTCTCGCTCGATGGGATTAATTACCCCCCATCCGGGCGAGCCGTTGCGGTCGGGGCCTGTGGTCGCATGCGGCAACTGGCATTCGTGGTCCGTATTCGGATGGGAGACACATGCACGGCAGGTCAGTTCTGGTTCGCGGCGGGATCGCGGTCGCCACCGCGGCCGTCGCGCTGACGATGGCCGCTCCGGCCGCCCTCGCCGACGACGGCGCGGCGCGGGGCCGGGTCGTCGAAGGTTCCGGCACCGAGGGTTTCAGCGTCAACTTCGAGGGCGGGCAGCACTACGTCACGAAGCTGTTCGGGCTGAAGCTCTCCGACGGCAGCAAGCTCAAGATGTACTGCGTGCAGGTCGAGGTCGACATGCGCACCGATCAGGACATGATCGAACGTCCGTGGAACAAGTACCCGGACGCCGCTTCGCCGTTCAACAAGAACAACGGGAAGATCAACTGGGTCCTGCACCACGGCTACCCGGCGGTCACCGCGAAGGCGATCGAGAGCGCGCTCGGCAAGGACGTCAAGCTGACCGACGGCCTGTCCGTCGAGGAGGCCGTCACCGCGACGCAGGCCGCCGTCTGGCACTTCAGTGACGGCAAGGACCTCGACCGCAAGAAGCCGCTGCCTTACGAGAGCGCCGAAGAGTCCGCCGACGTGCTGGCCGTCTACGACTACCTCACCGGCAAGCAGAACGTCGGCATCGGGGAGCAGCCGAAGCCGACCCTCGACATCGGCCCGGCCAAGGCCTCGGGCGCGACCGGCACCAAGATCGGCCCGTTCAGCGTGGCCACCACCGGTGACATCACCGAGCTGACCAGCAAGCTGCCCGAGGGCGTCAAGGTCACCGACGCCGACGGCAAGGAGATCAAGGCCGCCGACATCAAGGACGGCACCAAGGTCTACGTCGACGTCCCCAAGGACGCCAAGGACGGCAACGGCTCGTTCTCGCTGAAGGTCAGCGGCCACCTCGACACCGGTCGCCTGTTCGTGGGCGAGAACTACGCCAAGGTGCCCGCCCAGTCCCTGATCGTGGCGGAGTCCGAGAAGACCTCGGTCGTCGCGAACGCGACCGCGACCTGGAAGCAGGGTGGCGCGCCCGCCACCGACACCCCGGCCCCCAGCACCCCGGGTGGCGCCGAATCGGGTGGCGGCAACGAGCTGGCCAACACCGGTGCCTCCGCGACCATGCCGCTGGTGATCGGCGGCGCGCTCCTCGGCGCGGGTGTGCTGATGGTACTGCTGGTGCGCCGTCGCCGTAGCGAGGCGTAAGAAGCGAACGAAGAAGCGGGGCCGGTCCTTTGTGGACCGGCCCCGCTTTCGCGTTCACCGGTCGTAGTGCGAGCCCGGCGTGTGCCCGAAGGCGCGGCGGAAGACGTCGATGAACGCGCTGGTGGAAGACCAGCCGCAGGCATGCGCCACCGCGGTCACCGGAGTGTTCTCGGCCAAGAGGACCAAAGCTCGGTAGAGCCGCAGCTGCGTGCGCCATTGCGGGAACGTCATGCCGAGATCGGCTTTGAAGAGCCGGGTCAGGGTGCGATCACTTGCTCCGACCCGGGCACCGAGCGCGGCCAGCGTCCGATTGTCGGCCGGATCGGCGCTGAGGATCTCGCACACCGCGCGCAGCCGCGGGTCGTCCGGCGTCGGCAGGTGCAGGGGTTGCTGCGGTGAGGCGCGAAGCTGATCGAGCAGGACCGCGCGCAGCCGCCGGCGTTCCGGGGTGTCGTCGTGCGGCGGATCGGTGTAGGAGCGGATGAGTTCGCGCAGGAGGGGGCCGACGGCCAGCACGCTCGGTTCGTTCAGCCGCAACGGGTTCACGGTGGGCGGCAGGCCGACGAGCCGGAGTTCGAGATCGCCGTGCGCCTGATGGGCGTGCACGGTCCCGGCGGGCACCCAGATGGCCCTCGTGGCGGGCGCGACCCACGAGCCCCTGTCAGTGGTGATGGCCAGTACGCCATGCGCCGCGTAGACGACCTGGTGATCGTCGTGGCGGTGCGCGTCGATGGTCGTGCCGGAAGCCAGGGACCGGACCTGTGTCGGCGCCGCGGGCAAGTGGCGGATTTCCGTCATCGTTTGTCATTTTATCGGAAGCGCGACACCGTGGCCGCGACGAGCATGGCGGGGTGTCAAGGAACAGAGCGATCATCCTGCTGTCGGCGGGGCACGCGTGCGTGGACGTGTATCAGGGTTCGGTCGCCGCGCTGGTGCCGTTCTTCGCCGCCGAGCGCGCCTACGGATACGCGGCGGTGTCGGGCATCGTTCTCGCCGCTTCGCTGCTGTCGTCGGTGGCGCAGCCATTGTTCGGCGCGCTGACCGACCGCTGGGCGATGCCGTGGCTGCTGCCGTCCGCCACGCTCCTCGGCGGACTCGGCATCGCCCTCGGCGGCCTGGTCGACTCCTACGCGCTGACGCTCACCTTCGTCGCCGTGTCCGGAATCGGCGTGGCCGCCTACCATCCCGAGGCCGCACGGGTCGCGAGGATCGCCGGTGGTGGCAGGCATACGGCGATGGGCTGGTTCTCCCTCGGCGGCAACATCGGGTTCGCCGCCGCCCCCGTACTCGTCACCGCGGTCATGGCACTCGGCGGACTCCGGATGTCACCGCTGCTCGTCGTACCCGCGCTGGCCGGTTCCGTGCTCTGCCTGCCCGTGCTGCGCGCCCTCGCCAGGAGCGCCCACACCGGCGCCTCGTCGTCGGGCGTCGCCGATGTCGATGACTGGAGGTCGTTCGCGAAGCTGTCGGCGGCCGTCGTCTTCCGCTCGATCGTCTTCGTCGGGCTGAGCACGTTCGTCTCGCTCTACGCCCAGCAACGGATCGGAGGCGGCACGACGACGGGCAGTGCCGCGCTGTTCCTGCTCTACCTCGGCGGCGCCGCGGGCACGCTGCTCGGCAGCAGGCTGGCCGGGCGCCGGGAGCGCGTCACCGTGGTGCGCTGGTCGTACCTGGCCACCATCGGCGCGGTCGCGGGAGTCGTGTTCGCGCCGGGCCCGGCGCTCTTCCCGTTCGTCCTGCTGGCCGCGGTGGGCCTGTACATCCCGTTCTCCCTGCAGATCACGCTCGCCCAGGACTACCTCCCCACTCGCGTCGGCACCGCGGGCGGAGTCACCCTCGGCCTGACGGTCAGCATCGGCGGTCTCGCGAGTCCCGTCATCGGAACGATCGCCGACCACACCTCCCTTCAAACGGGGCTGCTGCCACTGATCGCGCTACCCGCTTTATGCTGGCTCGCGACCCGCTCATTGCGGGAACCGGACGCGCCGAAGGCCACGGAAGCGCAGAATGCGCCCGATGGCATGAAACTCACCGACAACAGAATCCGATGACACGACAGGGAAATCAGCAGTCCATTGTGGACCCGCACCACTTCCCTGGCAGCACGCGCGAAAACGCCCGTGCGTACGCACGTGCACACATTCGTCTGTTCGTGTGATAATTTCCCCACAATTCAGCCTACGCAACCGCATTATTGGGAGACACTGAATTACCGGAGACCAAACGGGGGGACACCGCATGGACGACCTGGGACGGCACTCGCGCCAGCCGGAAGCCGCGGGGAAGAGCGGTGGGGTCAGATCATGACCACCCCGGCCGGCCCCGGCATTCCCGTGGATCGGCCTTGGCAGATCCCTGCCGCGCCGGCGGTGTTCCAAGCACGGGAGCGGTTCACCGCCGAACTGGACCGGCTCTGGAGCGAAGGCACCGGACGGCGGCTGGTGGTGGTGAGCGGGGTGGGCGGTGTCGGCAAGACCTCGCTCGCTTTGGATTGGCTCTACGACAAAGCGGACGAGTTCCCGCAGGGAATCCTGTACAGCGACCTCGGCGGCGCACGCGAGCGACCACCGGAAGATCCCGGCGAGGTCCTGCACGGATTCCTGACAGCGTTGGGCAGTTCACCTGACGAGATCCCGACGAGCCTCGACCAGCGGGCGGCGGCCTTCCGCACGGCCACCGCGTCGCGGCGGATGGCCGTCCTGCTCGACGACGCCGCGTCCGTCGCCCAGGTCCGCCCGCTCCTCCCGGCCGGGCAGTCGGCGATCGTCTTCGTCACCAGCCGGTGGCGGCTCACCGATCTCGGTATCGACGGGGCGGAGTTCGTCGATCTGCCACCACTCACCGAACCCCAGGCGCGGGCGCTGTTCGAGCGGTACACCGGAACCGAACGCGTCCGTTCCGATCCACCCGCCGCTTCGGAGATCGTGTCCTCGTGCGGCGGACTCCCCCTCGCGCTGTCGGTGGCGGCGGCACGGCTGAGAGCCCGGCCGCGGCGGGCTCTCGCCCGTGAAGCCGCAGCCTATGGACGCTGGACGTCATCAGGCGGCCGTTCCGCGGACAAGACGCTCTCGTTGAACGCGATCTTCGAGGTCGTCTACGAAGGGCTGCCGCAGAGCGCGGCACGGGTCTATCTGGCGTGCGGGGTACATCCTGGGCCTTTCCTGTCCATCGAACCTTTGGCCGCCGCGCTCGGCCTGCCGCTCAGCGCCGTCGAGGACGACATCGACGAACTGATCGAGGCGAACCTCCTGACCGAAGCGGGTGAAGACCGGTTCGTCCAGCACATGGTGTTGCACAGCGACGCGCGGGCACGTGCCGCGACCGCGCTGCCGGGCGACGAGTGGGACCGGCTGGCCCGGTCGTTCGCCGGGTGGTACCTCGACCGGGCCCTGGCAGCCGACGAGGCGATCCATCCCCATCGAGCCCGGTACGCCACCCGTGAACGACAGTCGAAGGACTTCGTCGAACGCGCGGACGGCCTCGCCTGGTGGCGCGACCACCTGTCCGTGATCCGCGCCGTGTTCACCACGGCCGTGGACCACGAGTGGGACGACATCGTGTGGCAGTTCTGCGAAGCGTCGTGGGGCTTCTTCCTGCACCACCGGGACTACCTGCCGTGGATCGCGATGAACGAGTGGGGCGTGCGAGCCGCGACACGCGTGAACCTGCCGTTGGTGGAAGCCCGGCTGCGGTCCCAGCTCGGCTTCGCCTACGCCAAACTCGGCCGATACGACGAGGCTGCGGAAGAGAACGTCGTCGCACTCCGATTGGGACAGCAGGAGAACGACGGCCGGACGCAGGCGACCGCCCTGTCCCAGCTCGGCCGATCCGCACGAGGACAGGGCGATCTCGAAGGTGCCCTCGACTTCTACCGGCAGGCGGCCGACCTGCAGGAGCGGCTGGGCATTCCCCGCGGAGTGGCACTGTGCCGCCGCCGTCAGGGTGAGGTGCTGGCGAAACTGGGCCGGTACGGCGAAGCCATGATCGAGCTGACCGCGTCCGCGGCCGTGATGGCCGAAGTCGGGGACGCCGCCCAGCATGCTCGATCCGTCATGGCGCTCGCCGGTATCCAGGCCGCCGAGGGCCGCGCCGAAGACGCGATCGCCCGGCTGACCGAGTCATTACGAACGATGCGGGCACTCGATTCCCCCTACTACACCGCCGAGATCCTGGCCGCGCTCGGCCGCATCGAACGGCAGTACGGCCGAGAGGAGGAAAGCGCCGGCCATCTCGCCGAAGCTCAGGCCCTCTTCACCGAAATGGGCATCCCTCGCGCCGACGACGCCGGATACGGCTCTCAACCGTGAGTTCCAGCCCGCCGGCGTGAATCGGGGTTTCGCAGTCACCGCCGACGTCTTCGTACGGGTCGAGAAGACATAGCCGTGTGGGTGTGCCGCGATCGCGGCAGTGGCCCCGGGATGAAGGCTCAACGCGGCCTCGGCGGCGTTCCGCGCCTCCGCCGCCGTCTGGCTGTCCTCTCGGAGCAGCAAGTCCCCTGCCGCCACCCAGGCCGGGGACACGGTGTCGGCCGCGACAGCGAGGACGTCGCCGTCAAAGCCGCTGATCCACAGGCGAATCCGGGCCACGCCCGGTGTGTGGCCGTGGACGGCGTACACGATGTCCATGTCGTCACACCTCGATCGGAAGGGGTGCGGGCAGCATCGGGACGGATGGTGGGCAGTCCGGTTCCGGCAGTCCCAGGAGCCGGTACATCTCCGAACGCAGGATCGCGGCCGCTTGCCCCGGCCGGGAGCTGATCGCCGCCGTGGCGACCGGACGCAGGTGCTCGCGGCATCGGATCGCCTCGGTCTCCTGGGCGGGCAATGGCCCCGATTCCAGGAGCGGAGAGTTCCGCCGGACGAGATCGGCGATGCTTCCGGGGCGCAACCGATCACCCGGGTCGGTGGCCACGGTGACCGGACGGCCGATCGCGGCGGCATACGCGGTGGTCGAACCGTGGTCCCCGATCACCCAGTCCGACGCGATCATGGTCGCCTGCCAGCCACGATCCGGCGGGATGAGCAGCAGACCCGCCTCGGCGCAATCGGACAGCCAGGCCGCCACCTGCCTGCGTCCATGGACGGTCCACACGTTGGGGTGCAACACCGCCGCGACCGAATATCGTGATGAGGGAAGGGCGTCGAGAACCGCCTTGCAGAGACTCGGGACCCGGCCGAAGATCGAGTCGGTCGACCACGTCGAACTGATCGTCACCAGCCGCTGCCGAGGGTTCAGCCCCAGCACCTGCCGGTAGTGCTCGCGGAACCGGTCACCGTCGATCATCCGGTCCAGACAGATGTCCCCCGCCACGACGGCGGCGGGCAGCACCTCCGGGCACAGGGACCCGAGCGCCGTCCGCTCCTCCTCGGTGGCCAGCGCGAGGACCGACGGCAGGATCCGGCCGCGATAGGTGAGGAGTTCGCGATCGAGTCCGGTGGCAGGCAGGACCGGGGACTCCGCTTTCCGGCTGTACAGATGTGATTTCATCGTCCCCGCCCCGTGCCCGACCAGCAGGATCGGGCCCCGGAGCTGCTCGAGATGGCGGTGACTGGCCGCCAGGACGAGGTCGAACGTGTGCTGGACCGCCTGTTCCCACGGCAAGAGGAGACCGTGTTGCGCGCGGACGAACTCCTCCACTCCCGGCCAGTGGTCCGTGGTGTGCGGAACGGTGAACACCACTTGCACCCGGTGATCCGATTCGAGCAACGGCACGATGTCCAGCAGCCGCGTGCCCGCGGTCATCGTCGGGACGACGACGAGCGCTGTGCGGCACCCGGCCCGTGTCACCCGTGCCTCCGCCCCCGCCCCGACCGGTCCCCTGATCCACATCTCCCTGCTCACGACCATCCCCTCTCGTCCGCCGAATGTATGAACGAGAGTGGCCTGCCCCTCTGACACGGTCCTTTCGTACCGTGGTTGAAGCTCCTGACAAAGGATCACTTCGTCTCCGGTTCACACCGGTCACGCTGGTTCGAAACGACAAAGAATGTGAAACTGGTGGGCGAGGCGAGGGGCGGCAGCGACACTGCCGATGGGAAGGGGGCTGCCATGGAAGTTGCCTTTGGAGTTCTCGGGCAGACAACAGTGCGAATACACGGGAATTTGGTCGCGAATTGGGGGCGGCCGCGCGAAGAGGGCATCCTCGCCGCCCTGCTGACACGTCCCGGAAGACGGCTTTCCATCGAAAACGTAGTCGAATGGGTTTGGGACGAACAAGAACCACGTCCACGCGACCCTCGAGCTACGATGTACCAATACGTCACCCGGCTACGCCAGCTTTTCCGGGAGACGCGCGCGCCCGCGAAACTGGTCACCGCGAACGGCCGCTACACCCTTGACGTCGACCCTTCGCTGATCGACTACGTCGCCTTCCGCAAGGCCATGAAGGACGCCAGAGCCTTCCGCGACAGCGACGAACACCTGCGCGCGTGCGAGACCGCCGCACGGGCGATAGGACTGTGGCGTGAGCATCCACTGGCCGATCTGACGACCCGCCCGGCCGAAGACTGGCGCATGTCGTTCATACAATCGGATTGGATACCAGCGAACACTTTCTTGCTCGACGCACTGATCGCCGCCGGACAACCGCTCGGCGCATTACAGCGGCTGGACGATCTCGAGCGCGACCATCCGGACGAACCGAGCTTCGCCAAACTCCACCTGAAGGCGCTGAACTCCGCGGGACGCCGTGGCGAAATCACGGCGTTCTACCTGAGAAAGTACCGGGCTTTTCGCGCCGACGGCGACGGGCAGGCCGCAGACGAACTCCGCGAATTCCATCAAAAACTCACGGACCCGGCTCCGAAATCCATTCAGATCACAGCCGGGATCGCAGACAGAAAAACGGAGCAAGTCAAAGAAAGCGTCGTTCCACTGCGACGGTTGCCGCGTGACATCGATCGCTTCGTGGGCCGCGAGGACGTCCTTGCGAAACTCGACTCCTTGACCATCGACGCGACGGGCGCTCCACTGGCGACGATCGTCTGCGTGACCGGCCCGCCAGGTGTCGGCAAGACGACGACCATCGGGCACTGGGCCCACCGCGCCGCCGGGCGGTTCGCCCATGGGGTGATCATGATCGATCTGCACGGATTCAGCCGGACTCCACGCCTGGAGGCCACCGACGTCGTCGATGTCCTGCTTTCCGCACTCGATTTCCGCGTCGATCGCATCGTCAGCCCCGCCGGGCGGATGGCGAAACTGGCCACACTTCTTTCCCAGCGGCCCGCGCTCGTCGTCTTGGACAACGTGGAGAACTTCGGCCATGTCCAGCCGTTGCTGGACGTGCTGACCCCGTGCACGGTGCTCCTCACTTCGCGGCGGCGCATGACCCCGCTGACAGTCCTGCATAATGTCCCGGCAGTCGCACTCGAGCCGCTGTCACCCGCCGAATCGTGCGAATTGCTGGCGCATCGCATGCGAAATCGCGAGCAAGACGAACCCGAAGTCCTCGAGAAGCTCGCACGGTTGTGCGACCGCATCCCGCTCGTGTTGAGCATCGTGGCCGACCGCGCGGCCAGCCGTGGCGGGTTGCGCCTGCGCACCCTCGCCGATCAACTGGAGGACGCGGAAACCCTCCTGACGATCGGCGACGACGGGGACGGAGCCGGAATCCATCTGCAGTCCGCCTATTCGTGGTCCTACAACCTGCTCGAAGAGGCCGAACAGCGCATGTTCCGCCTGCTCGGCCTGCACCCCGGCACGGAGATGAGCCCGGCGGCACTCGCCTCAGCAGGTGCGATCAGCGTTTCTGCCGCACGAAGGTCACTCGACGCGCTCTTCGCCGCGCACCTCATCCAGCACCCCAGCGACCTCGACCGCTATCGCATGCACGACATCCTCCATCGGTACGCGGCAACCCTCGCGGACCGTGAAGGCGACGGGGACGGGCCCCGAAAGCGATTGCTGGCGTTCTACTTGCACACGGCTTTCAACGCGCATGCGACGGTACACCCGCACAAACCGCGGCCACCGATGATCCCGCTCGAATCCGGTACGGTGCCCTTGGACTTCGATTCCCCGGCCGCCGCCCGCCAATGGTGCCTCCAGGAGAGAACGAATCTCAACGCGCTCGTCGAAGATGCCCATCGGAATGAACTGCACGAGTACGCCTGGCGCATTCCCCATGTCACCAGCGATATCTACGACCGGTACGGGTTCTACGACGACATCGTGAACGGACTGGCGATCGCCGCCCGGTCGGCCTCGGCCGCCGGGAACCCGGTCGCCGAGGCGAGCACGCTCAACGACCTTGGCCAAGTCCACATGCTCCTCGGGAACGACGAGACGGCGGACCACTACCTCAGGGCCGCGTACGATCTCGTCCACGAGCAGGGCGACGACTTCGGCAGGCTGGCCGTCCTCCTCAACATGGCCCGGCGCCACCACCACGCCGGCCGCGCGAAAGAAGCGATCACCCGGTATCGCGAATGCCTTGCGCTGGCGCATGTCGTGCGCGACCCGGGCCACCTCGGTACCGCCGAGTACCGACTGGGAGACGCGCTCGAAGTCGCGGGCGAACACGATGCCGCGGTCGAACACTACCGGCGCGCGCTGGAGGTTCGCCGGGAAACCGGAGACACTTCCGGGCAGATGGCCGTCCACACCGCCTTGGCCGGCGTGCTGACACAGCTCGGCCGGTACGACGAAGCCTCCTTGCACGGCAACAAGGCCTTGCTGTTGGCCGACGAGATCCACCACCTGCCGGCGACCATGAAGCTGTACACCGTGCTGGCCGGTCTCGCGCACGCGCAACTCAAGGACCGCGAGGCGATCCAATACGCGGATCACGCTATCGACCTCTCCCAGCGCACCCACAATGCCACTGGGCAGGCTCGAGCGCTCGCCTCGATGGGCTGCATACTCGCCGACCGGGGAAACGCCCGTGACGCCCGTGACGTCCTCGAACGCGCGGCAGTCCTCTACCGCGACCGAGGGCGGCATGCGAAAGCAGCCGAATTGGAGTCGCGGATCGCGGAACTCGGGGAAGACACGATCGGGGTCCTCACCGTCAGGAGGAGGGACGACGAGGACACGGTCGCGATGCTGCCGCCATCCCGACAGGCCAACCGAGAACTACACGGTTAGGTGAACTCGCCCGGTCGCTCTCAGGCAGCGGACGCCCGTCTTTCGGCTGATTGTCGCAGCTAGCGCGTGCGAGAACGCAACTTTCCGTAGAGCGCGTGCTGTCAAGGTCTGGTAGTTGCAGCTTGTCCGAGGCAGCCCCTACCCGTAGTGTGGCTTATCCGAGTTGATCGATACCTCACCGACTCGGGTGGCGCAACTTCCAAACCCCGAAAAAGGATTGCAGTTGAACAAGTTCATGCGTTCCGTGCCTGCGATGACGATGCTTCTCGTGACCGTCTCCACCTTGATGATCAGCGACTGGTGGCGCACGTACTGATCAACACGGGCACTCCGTGATCGCGGGCAGTGACACTAGGAGCGACCGGCACTTGAGGATCCGCCCCCCTTGGGCCTGAGCCGGACCCCGCTCTGCAGCAACATCCTCCGGGCGACACCGAAACTCAGCCCGAATCTCTTTGCCACATCGTGAATGGTCGCCCCGTCGAGGTACGCCTGGACGAGGCCCGGTGGGGCCGACGGAGTGGTCGGCCCCACTTGCCTCAGTTCCACACCTGCCGAGATGAGCGAGGCACGCGCCTTGTAGTAGGTCATCCCGAAACGGGCGGCGAGTTCCGTGATCGTGGCCCCGCCTTCATAGGCGCTCACCAAGTCGGCGTCGACCTCGCGCTCACGTCCCCCTCCGCGGGCGTCGGAATCGCCCGCGCCCGTCATCTCAAGTCCACCACCCCGCTCTTGGTGCGACTACCTCTCATCACAGTCGCCCTTGCGTCGCCTCAAGGCCAGCCCCCAACTCGGTGCTTTCTCCCGCCACGGCATCAAGCTCGCGGCGACAAATGATGTACAGCTCTGTACATCATAGGTTACTCGCTGGTAGGTTCCGGGCATCCGAACGTGATCCACTTCATGATTCAAAGGGGAGTCATGACCCGAAAGCCCGCTCGTCTGCTGGCCGTCGCGATCGCCCTCATCGTCGGTTTCGCCGCCGCGCCCGCCGCCTCCGCCGCCCCTGCCACCGATCCGTTCTACAGCTACGACGGCAGCGAACCGTTGTCGTCGTACAGCCCCGGGACCGTCTTGAAGACCCGGACGCTCGACTACCACGTCCTCGGCGTTTCCACGCCGCTCAAGGTGACCCAGTTGCTCTACCGCACCACCGACGCGCAGGGGAAGCCGTCCGCCAACGTCACTTCGGTGCTGCGCAGCCTCACCGGCGACAGCACCAAAGCCGTTTCGTACCAATCGTTCTACGATTCGCTCAATCCCGAGCACGGCCCGTCGAGGGCGATCGCCGGCGATGTCTCGCTCGGCGGCCTGATCGCCAACGCGGAATCGCTGTTCATCGCGCCCGCCCTGCTGCTGGGCTACAACGTCGTCATTCCCGACACCGAGGGTCAGAAGGCGAACTTCGCCGCCGGGCCGGAATACGGGACGAACACCCTGGATTCGATCCGCGCCGCGACGCGGGCGCCGGGAACTGGGATGAACGAGCAGACCCGGTTCGGCCTCATCGGCTATTCGGGCGGTGCCATCGCGACGGGCTGGGCCGCCGCGCTCGCGCAGGATTACGCGCCCGAGGTCAACAAGAACCTCGTCGGTTTCACCGAAGGCGGAGTGCTCGTCAAGCCGTCGCACAATCTCAAGTACGTCAACGGCAGTATCGCGTGGACCGGCGTCATTCCGATGGCGCTCATCGGGGTCTCGCGTTCCTTCGGCATCGATCTCAAGCCGTACGCGAATTCCTACGGCCTTCAGGTGCTCAAGGACATGGAAAAGGCTTCGATCGTCGACGCGCTCGGCCGCTATCCCGGGCTGACGTGGGAGAAATTCGTCAAGCCCGAGTACACCAACCCGAACAAGGTGCTGCCGTACATCGAGGCCGTGAACAAGATCAACCTCGGCTCCGCGCCGACGCCCACCGTGCCCGGCTACATCGCGCAGGGCAACAACGGTGTCGTGGAAGGCACTTTCGGCAACCCGCCGGGGATCGGGACCGGCGACGGGGTGATGGTCGCCGGTGACGTGCGCTCGCTCGCGCGGCAGTACTGCGACACCGGCAACAAGTCGATCAAGTACGACCAGTACAACACGCTGAGCCACGTCGGGGCGGCCGTCGCCTGGGCGCCGCAGGCCATCGGCTGGCTCAACGACCGGTTCGCGGGCAAGCCGGCGCCGTCCACCTGCGGGAAGATCGCGCCCGGCAACTCCCTCGCCCCGGAGGTGCCGGTCAGCTGACCGCACGGTCCGTGAAGGCCTCCTTCCCTACTC
Organism: Amycolatopsis decaplanina DSM 44594; assembly: GCF_000342005.1. GTDB lineage: Bacteria > Actinomycetota > Actinomycetes > Mycobacteriales > Pseudonocardiaceae > Amycolatopsis > Amycolatopsis decaplanina. The sequence goes on along the minus strand of NZ_AOHO01000061.1, from coordinate 16,051 downwards.
TCAAGGTAGGGAAGGAGGCCTTCACGGACTTCCGGACCGGTACCGTGCCGCATGTGACCGAGCACCGCAAGCTGCCGAAGGGGCCGCACAATCTCAGTCGCGACGAGGTCGCCGGAACCCAGCGTGCCCGGCTGATCGACGCGGTACTGGAGAACACCGGCAAGCGCGGCTACGTCGCCACCACCGTCGGCCACATCACCGCCACGGCCGGCGTGTCACGGACCTCGTTCTACGAACAGTTCACCGGCAAACAGGACGCGTTCCTCGCCGCCTATCGGGAGATCACCACCGAGTTCATCACCCACGGCGTCGCCGCGGGCGCCGAGGCCGCGACCCCGCTGGACGCCGTCGCCGCCTGTTGTGACTTCTTGGTCGACTATGTGCACCGGCGCCCCACGGCCGTCCGCGCCGCTCTGCTGGAGATCTACGCGCTCGGCGACGCGGGGCTCGAAGCACGGGAGAAAACCTTGCGCGCCGGGGAAGCCGTCTTCGACCGGACGGCGAAATGGCTGCGTGCCACCGATCCCGCGCTGCCGTCACCGCCGCCGTTCACCGCGCGCACGGTCGTCGCCGCCACCATCGAACTGATCACGCAGGCCATCTGGATCGGCACCGAAGAAGCCTACGGCCAGGCACGCGAAGCCGTCCGCTACACCTGGCTGCTCGGCTTGTTCGGGCACCGGAGCGTCGACGTCTAGCGGGCGAGGCGCCGCCGTTCGAAGTCGACGATCAGTTTCGGGTACAGGCGCGGGAGGAGCCGGACAAGCCTGTCGACGAGTTTCGCGTCGTTTCCGACGAGCACGCGCGGCTTCCCGGCTTCGACCCCGTCGACGATGACGCGGGCGGCCTGATCGGCCGGCATCTTCAGCAGCTTTTCGTTGTACAGCCGGACGCGTTCCCGCTGTTCGGCGGTGGGCTCGATACCTCGGGCCTGGGCTTCCTTCAACGCGGCCGAGGCGATGCCGGTCTTGACCCCGCCCGGGTGGACGACCGTCACCCGCACCGGATGCCTGCCCGCGATCATCTCGGTGCGCAGCGCCTCGGTGAACCCGCGGACGCCGAACTTGCTGGCACAATAGGCACTGAGCGTCGGTTGGGCCATGAAGCCGTTGAGGCTGGAGATGTTCACGACTTGGCCGTCGCCGGACTCGATCAGATGCGGCAAGAACGCCTTGGTGCCGTTGATGACGCCGAAAAGGTTGACCGCGAGCGTGCGGTCGTAGAGTTCCCATTCGGCGTCGAGGACGCTCTGCCCGCCACCGGCGATCCCCGCGTTGTTGTAGATCTGGTGCACCACACCGAACTGCCCGGCGACCGTGGCCGCGTACTCCCGCACGGCGGCCCGGTCGCTGACGTCCAGCGCGGCGCCCTGCACTTCCGCGCCCAAGGCCTTGACCTCGGCGACGGTCTCGGCCAGCCCGCTTTCGTCCACATCGGACACCGCGAGCCGCGCTCCGCGCCGTGCGAGTTCGAGGGCCAGCTGACGGCCGATGCCGGAACCGGCACCGGTGACGACGGCGACCTTGCCGCGAACGCTGCTCATCGGGTTTCTCCCGCGGGGTCGAGGGCCAGTTCGGAGGTGAGCTCGACGAGCCTGTCGACGAGATCCGGGGCGATGTGATGCCCCATCCCGGGGATTTCGACGTAGCGGGCGCCGCTGATGGCCTTCGCGGTCGCCCGTCCGCCGCTGTGGTGGACCATGCGATCGGTGTCGCCGTGGACCACGACAGTCGGGCAGGTGATGCGTCCCAGTTCGGCGCTGCGGTCTCCGCTCGCCTGGATCGCGCCGATCTGGCGGGCGATACCGCTGCGGGCGCGCCGTCCCCCTGCCCGTTCCCACAAGCCGGTGGCCCAGGCCGTTTCGACGTCCTTGTCCAGCGGGAACGTGGCCGAACCGAGGTGGCCCATCAGCGACAGGTGCCCGGTCACCGATTCCTCGACCGTTCGGGCCGGCCGCCTCGCCATACGCACCAACGTCGACTTCGCCGGCTGCCCGACGCGGCGATGCCCGGTGGTGGAGAAGATCGACGTCAGCGACAGGACCCGGCCGGGATTCCGGGCGGCGACGGTCTGGGCGATCATGCCGCCCATCGACATGCCGACCAGATGCGTCTTTTCGACCCCCAGGTGGTCCAGCAGGCCGACGGTGTCCTCCGCCATGTCCCCCAGGTCGTAGGCGCCCGGCAACGGCTTGGCCAGCAGTTGCCGGAGTTTGCCCGGGTTCGGTGCCTTGATGCGGTCCGAGCAGCCCGCGTCCCGGTTGTCGAACCGGATGACGCGGAAGCCGCGGCCGGTGAACCCCTCGATCATCGGCCGCGGCCACGACGTGAGATCCAGGCCGAGCCCGGCGATCAGCACCAGCGGCACACCGCCGGCCGGGCCGTCCTCGCGATAACAGATCCGTGGGCCGCCGGGCAGGTCGGCGAAGCTGTCGGTCACGAGCTCACCGCTTCCCGGACCTCGGCGCGGGAGAAGTGCAGCTCGGGATCGGTGATGTCGTCGGCGCGCAGGAGCTTGATGTCCGAGTGATAGCTCATCGAGGTCAGCCACGGCATGCGGTCGCCCTGCCGCGGGAGCTGGCCGAGAGCACGCTGGACGTATCCGGCGGCGAAGTCCAGGAACGGCCGCGTCGGCATGTCCGGATCGGCGAGGACGGGACGGCAGACGTCGTAGCCGTGGGTGTCCATATGCGCCAGCAGGCGGCAGAAGTGCTCGCACAGCAGGCCGATCTTGAGCGTCCACGAGGAGTTCGTGTAGCCGATCGCGAACGCGGCGTTCGGCACGTCCGAAAGCATCATTCCCTTGTACGCGACGGTTTCCGGCAGGATCACCGGTTTCCCGTCGACGCTGAGCGTCGCCCCGCCGAACACCTGGAGGTTCAGGCCGGTCGCGGTGACGATGATGTCCGCTTCCAGCTCACGCCCGGATTCGAGCAGGACACCCTTTTCGGTGAACGTCGTGATCTTGTCGGTGACGACGTCGGCCTGCCCCTTGCGGATAGCGGCGAACAGGTCGCCGCCGGGCACGGCGCACAGTCGCTGATCCCACGGGTCGTACGGCGGGTTGAAATGCTCGTCGACCGGATAGCCCTTGGGAAGCTGCTTCTTGTTGACGTAGCGGATGAGCCCGCGGGCGGTCTTCGGGAACTTCTGGCAGAACCGCCAGACCGCGAGCCCCTTGCGGATGTTCTTGCGGCGGGTGAGCGCGTAGGCCCGCTCGTCGCCGAGGATCTTGCGCAGGCCGTTGGCGATCCTGTCCTCGCGCGGTACCGGCATGACGTAAGTCGGGGTGCGCTGCAGCATCGTCACGTGCGCCGCGGTCCCCGCCATCGCCGGGACCAGGGTGACCGCGGTGGCGCCGCTGCCGATCACGACGACACGCTTGCCCGCGTAATCGAGATCCTCCGGCCAGTGCTGCGGGTGCACGATCTGGCCGCCGAACCGGTCACGTCCCTCGAAGTGCGGGGTGAAGCCCTCGTCGTAGCGGTAGTAGCCACCCGCGTTGAACAGCCAGCCCGCGCTGAGGCGGGTGCGCTCGCCGGTGTCGGTCCGCTCGATCTCGAGCAGCCAGCGCGCCTCGTCACTCGACCAGGCGGCCGAGAGCAGCTTGTGGTGGTAGCGGATGCTGGGCTCGAGACCGTTCTCGGCGACCGTTTCGCGCAGGTACGACAGGATCCGCGGCGCGTCGGCGATGGACTGCTTGTCCCGCCACGGCTTGAACTCGTAGCCGAAGGTGTGGAGGTCGGAGTCGGACCGGATGCCCGGGTAGCGGAACAGGTCCCAGGTGCCGCCGGACGTGCCGCGCGCCTCCAGGATGGCGAACGTCTTGCCCGGGTTCTCGGTCTTCAGGTAGCGCGCGGCCCCGATCCCGGAAATCCCGGCACCGATGATGACCACGTCGAGGTGCTCGACGGGTGTGCTCGTCGTCATGCGGTACTCCAGCCTCGTCTCGGTTCCCTCCACGATGCGGGTCCACCGGGGAATTGCGCTAGCACTATCTGCACCATCATGCTGGACTCATGGTGCAAAGTGTCGCATCCCCGTGGCCGACCCTGTCGCCCGCGGCGCGTGACCTGTTCCGGCAAGGCGCGGAGATCGTGCTGCATCCGCGCGCCGAATGGATCGAGGAGCTGCACGAAGCCTCGCTCGGCGGGGACAGTATGCGCGCGGTCGCCGAGGACCCCGTGCTCACCGAGGGAACGAAACGCGCGAATCTGGCGAATCTGCTGCACTGGGCGGCCGCCAACGTGCAGCACCCCGGCAGGCGGGTCTCCGCCAACCTGAACCAGGAAGTGCTCGACGGCGCCCGGGACATGGTGCGCCGCGGCTTCGACTCCGGCGGCCTCGACGCCTACCGGCGGGCGCAGGGGGTGGCCTGGCGCCGGTGGATCGAGATCTGTTTCGACCTCACATCGGATCCGGTCCTGCTCCGCGAACTGCTGGATGTCTCGTCGCTGTCCATCACCACGTTCATCGAGGACACCGTCTCCGCGGTGTCGGAACGGATGGCCGCCGAACGCACGGAGCTGACCCGCGGCGCCCACGCCGAACGGCGGGCCACGGTCACGCTGCTGCTGGAAGGCGCGCCCATCAGCCGCTCACGGGCCGAAGCCCAGCTCGGCTACCCGCTCGCCGGCCCGCATACGGCCGCGATCGTCTGGAGCGGCTCGGCCACCCCGTCGTCGCAGCAGCTCGAAACCGCGGCGGAAACGCTCATGCGGGCAGGCGGCGCTTCACACCGGCTGACCGTCGTCGCCAGCGCCGCCGCGCTGTGGGTCTGGCTGCCCGGCCGGACCCCGCCGCGCGCGGACCGGCTCGCCGAAGACCTCGCGCCGCACCCGGACGTCCGGGTGGCGCTGGGGCGGCCCGGCAGCGGGATCGACGGTTTCCGCCGCAGCCACTTGGACGCCGCCGCCACCCAGCGGATGCTCGCCCGGCTCACCTCTCCGCAGCAGATCGCGCGGTACCAGGACATCCAGCTGCTCGCCCTGCTCACCGGCGATCCGGCGCAGGCTGGTGAATTCATCGCCGACACCCTCGGCGAACTCCGGCACGCCGACGCCGAAACCCGGGAGACCGTGCGGACCTACGTGCACGAGCTGGGCAACACGACCCGGACCGCGGAACGGCTCTACACCCATCGCAACACCGTCGTCCGGCGGCTGGCGCGGGCCGACGAACTGCTTCCCCGGCCGTTGGCGGAGAACGCGGTGGACGTGGCTGTCGCGTTGGAAACGCTGCGGTGGCTGGGAAGCGGCGCTTGATACACCTCGTGAGTGGTAAGGACGGTTAGAACCGTCCTTACCACTCACGAGAACGGGAGGTCCAGGTTCCGGAGCATGGCGCGCTGTTCGGCGGTCAGCTCACCCTCGACCGTGATGGTGAACGGGGGTGTTTCCTTGCGGGAGCGGAGGAAGTTGCCCCAAGCGATACCCAGGTTCGCCAGCCCGGTCAAGGATCCGATGGACATGCAGATGACCTCGAAGCCCCCCATTTCCCCCGTGCTCCGGGACCTCGCGAGATTGATCGTCGCGGACCGTGTCACGTCGGCGTCGTCGCGGAGCCAGCTGTAGAACTCGGTCAGCGCTTGTTCGTCGCCGGCGGCGTTGATCGTCAGCTCCACGGAGACCTCCCTCGAACGTGTTACGCCTACCAGTCGTGCCCCCGGCCCGGGGTGTAACAGGTTCGGCGTACTCATCGCCTCGTCGTGATCCGGGTGAAACCTCTAGATTGAAGGCATGGTTTCCACCGCCGAAAAGGCCACGCGGCTGCAGGAGTTGCACGCCGCCCCCGAACTGCTGCTCGTCGTCAACGTCTGGGACGCGATCACCGCGAAGGTCGTCGCCGAAACCCCCGGTACACAGGCGCTCGCCACGCCGAGCCACGGCATCGCCGCCTCCCGCGGCTACCCCGACGGCGAAGTGATCCCCCGCGACGAGATGATCTCCGAAGTCGCCCTGATCGTCCGGACGGCGGGCGACCTGCCGGTCACCGCCGACCTGGAAGCGGGCTACGGCGACCCGGGCGGCACGGTCGCCCGCGCGATCGAGGCCGGCGCGGTCGGCTGCAACCTCGAAGACCAGATGAAGCCGCTCGACGAGTCCGTCAAGGCCGTCGAGGCCGCGGTCGCCGCCGCCCAGTCCGCCGGTATCGACTTCGTGCTCAACGCCCGCACCGACGCCTTCCTCCGGGCGGGCGACCGTGACCCCGAGGAGGTGCTGGCCGAGGCGATCACCCGGGGCCGCGCGTACCTGGACGCGGGCGCGTCGAACGTCTTCGTGCCCGGCAAGCTCGACGAGACCCAGGTCGGCAGGCTGGTCGAGGCGCTGGGCGAGCGCAAGGTGAACCTGATCGGCGTCCCGGGCTCGATCCCGCTGGCCACGGCGCAGAAGCTCGGTGTCTCCCGGATGTCCTACGGACCGTTCAGCCAGAACGTCGCGCTCACCGCGCTGGCGAAGCTCGCCGAGGACGTCTACGCCGGCGGCGGCCTGCCCGCCGACATGCGCAAGCTGAACTGAATTCAGGTCCAGTAACGGGGTAGATCGATGGCGTCCGAGGGCGGGTTGGTGAAGCGAGCCGCGACGCGGCCGGCCCTCGGACTCGCCGCGAGACCCGCGAGGGCGTGGAGCAAGCCGATACCGGCACGGGTCTTCGGAGACGCCAGCCGCGGCGCGATCCACGGAACCTTTTGCGCCTGGTCGACGTACGGTCGCATCACCGTCTCATAGGAACGGAAAGCGTCACGGTGCCCGGGGTGACGGCCGAGTTCTCCGGCGAGAACATAGGCGCCGACGAGGGCGAGGCTGGTGCCCATGCCACTGAGCGGGGACGCGCAATAGGCGGCGTCCCCCACCACGGCGATCCGGCCGCGCGACCACTGAGCCAGGCGTATCTGTCCGACGGATTCGAAGAAGTAGTCGGGTGAGCCGCCCAGCTTGTCGAGCACGCGCGGGGTCTCCCACCCCGCGTCGGCGTAGTGCCGGCGCAGGAACTCGTGCTGTGCGGGAAAGTGCAGCCGTTCGAGCCCGGGCCGCCGGAGCAGGAACGACAGCGTGGCACGGGTGGTGCCCTGGTTGTCGGGGCGAAGGAGGACGACGCGGCGGCCGGGCGCGTTGTACCAGCGGGCCCAGCGGCCGTCGGATTCCTCGCGCGGGATGGTGAAGTAGGCGGTGTAGAGGCCGAACGACCTGGTGCGGGCGATGTCGGCGAAGACGAGGCCGCGGGTCCGGGAGCGGAGGCCGTCGGCGAGAACGACGAGGTCGAAACGCCGTCCGGGACCGGCGCGGAAGGTGACGTCCACGCCATCGCCGGTATCGGTCAGGCCGGTGATCTCGTCACCGAAGACGTACTCGGTGTCCTGGCGGGTGCTCTGGTAGAGCAGGTCGGCGAGTTCGCCGCGCAGGATTTCCAGTTCGGTGACGAACCCGTCGCCGTCGAGGGCGTCGGTGCCGAACGACGCCCGGACGCGGCCTCGGCGGTCGATGAACCGCAGGCCTTCCTCCTGGGTGACGCGGTCGCGCGCGGCCTGCTCCAGGCCCATGCGTTCGACGACGGTACGCCCGGCACCGCGCAGATCGACGGTCTGCCCGCCGAGACGTGGCTCCGGCGCACGTTCGACCACGGCCGGATTCATGCCATGCCGTCGAAGCCAGAACGCGAGCGCCGGTCCGGCGATGCCGGCGCCCGAGATCAGGACGTTCCTCATCGGGCACCGACCGGCGCCGCGGTGACGACGGCTTCGGTCTCGTCGGGCCGGGCCCGGCGCGGGAACAGCGGTGAGATCAGCAGGAACAGCCCGATGACCACCGCTTGGACCACCAGCGCGTCACGGAAACCGTCGGTGGGCCGGGTGACATCGGCGAAGAACACCGTGCTGAACACCGCGACCCCGACCGAGCCTCCGATCGCCTGTACGGCGGTGAGCACTCCGGACGCGGAGCCGACCTCGTCGTCGGCGACGGCGCCGAGCACGGTGTTGAACACCGCCGCGATCACGATGCCGGCGCCGATCCCGGCGACGACGCCGCCGGGCACGATCCGCCAGATCGTGAACTCGCCGGTGCCGGACAGGGCGATCCACAGCCAGGCGACGCCGGCGAACTGGACGACGGCACCCGCCTGCAGGACGGCCCTGCCGAGTTTGGCGGCGAGCAGGCCGCCGCTGATGCCGCCACCGACGGCGGTGCCCAGCGCGACCGGGAGATTGCCCAGCCCGGCCTCCCCCGCGGTGAAACCCTGGCCGAGCTGCAGGAAGAACGTCAGCACCAGCTGAGTGCCGATCAGACCACCGAAGAACAACGCGACCGCGGTCAGCCCGACGGTGAACGCGGGTTTGCCGAACAAGGCCGGGGTGACCAGCGGAGCGCGGTCCAGGCGCACGATTCGCCGCTGCCACAACGCGAACGCCACATACCCGAGCGCGGCGACCGCCAGCGAGAGCCAAGTCCACAGTGGCCATCCCGCCGCCTGTCCCTCGTTGAGCGGGAGGACCAGCAGCGCGGAGGCGGCCGCGACGAGTACGGCTCCGGCGATGTCCACGCGCAGCCCCGGCGTTCCGGTCCTGCGGGGAACCAGCCGCCAGGCCAGTGCCAGCGCGGCGAGCCCGACCGGGACATTGACCAGGAACACCAGCCGCCAGCCGAGGCCGAACAGATCCCAGTCGACCAGCGCACCACCCAGCACCGGCCCCAGCACCCCGCCGAGTCCCAGCACCGGCCCGAAAACGGCGAGTGCCCTGATGAGGTCGCGAGGTGCGAGGTCGTCCCGCAGGATGCCGAGCCCCTGCGGCAGCATCATCGCCCCCGCCACGCCCTGGACCAAGCGGAAGGTGATCAGCAGGCCGACGTTCGGCGCGATCGCGCACAGCAGGGAAGCGGCGGTGAAGGCCACGAGTCCGAACAGGAACATCGGCCGGCGGCCGTAGCGGTCGCCGAGCCGCCCACCCAGCACGAGGCCCGAGCCGAGGGTCAGCGCGTACCCGCCGATCACCCATTGCAAGCCGACCGGGCTCGTACCCAGCGATCGTTCCAGTGACGGGCCCGCCACATTGACGATCGTCGAGTCGAGCAAGTCCATCAATTCGACGACGAGCACCGTGGCCAGTAGCCACCAGACCGCTCGCGAAGACGTCTTCTCCTCGGGTACCGACATGGTTCGTTCGCTCCGAATCTCGGGTGTACGCGGGCGCGTTCGTACGCCGGGGCGCCGAAGCGCTCCGGTGCGAAGGCGGGGAAATCAGCCTTCGGGCAGGGAATCCGCTGTGTCGGTGTAGATCCGCACCACACCGGTCAGGAAGTTCTCGACGACGTCACGGTCACCGGGACTCAGTGCCTCGACGAGGCTCTCCACACCGCTGAGCAGTGGATGAAGTTGCTCGAAGATCTTGGCCATCGACTCCTGGACCGGCTCGACCAGCACTTTGCGGCGGTCGGTGGCGTGCGGCTTACGGATGATGTGCCCGGCCTTCTCGAGCCTGTCGACGATATGGGTGCTCGCAGCCGTCGAGACCCGCAGCCGATCCGCGAGTTCCTTCGCCGTCAACGGTCCTTCACTCGTGAGATGTTCCATCGCCGACAGGTCGGTGGAGTTGATCCCCAGCGTCCCGCTCAGGCGCTTCTCGATCACCCGGGTGAGCGTCCCGACCTCTTGCAGCCGCTCCATCACGGAGTTGCCCACACCTGGGGAGTCGACCTGCCACGAGCCTGCTGAAGTCATGCCGAAAAGATTACTAGATTAGTCACTAACTAGGTTAGTGAACTGCTGTGATGGTCGACACTATGGCCACGAGAACCCTCCGCGTCGATTGCACGGGTTTCCGCACTCCGCCAGCGGTTTGCCGCTCTTCCCGCATGACTCCATCTGCACCCACAACCCCGACCCGGGCCGGGCCCGCGGGGCTCCCAAGGCGGCAGATACGGTCGTCGGCATGACTCTGCGAGCCGCGGCGATGCGGCGGAAACCGGTCGCCGACCTGATCACCGAAAGTGATCACGGCACGCTGAAGCGCTCCCTCGGCCTCGGGCAGCTGACCATGCTCAGCATCGGCGCGACGCTGGGCAGCGGGATCTTCGTCGTGCTCGGCGAAGCGGTCCCCGTGGCGGGCCCCGCGGTCGTGCTGTCGTTCGTGCTCGCCGGCATCACCGCGCTGTTCTCGGCGCTCTCCTACGCAGAACTGGCCGGCATGATCCCGGTGTCCGGTTCGTCCTACTCCTACGCCTACGCCACGCTCGGCGAGCTGGTCGCCTGGATCTGTGGCTGGTGCCTGGTGCTCGAGTACGGCGTGTCGGTGGCGTCGGTGGCCGTCGGCTGGGGGCAGTACCTCAACGAGCTGCTGCGGCTGACGTTCGGCTTCGCCATCCCCGACGCGTTCAGCCAGCCACCGGGTTCGGGCGGGATCGTCAACGTCCCGGCCATCATCGTCGTACTGCTCGCCATGTTCCTGTTGCTGTCCGGCGCGAAGGAGAGCGCGCGGGCCAACGCGATCATGGTCGTGATCAAGGTCGGCACGCTGGTGCTGTTCTGCGCGATCGCGTTCTCGGCGGTGCGGGCGGCGAACTTCACCCCGTTCCTGCCACTGGGTCTGGCCGGGCTGAGCGCCGGCGCCGCGAAACTGTTCTTCTCCTACATCGGTTTCGACGCGGCGTCCACGGCGGGCGAAGAGGCGAAGAACCCGCAGCGGGACCTGCCGAGGGCGATCCTGCTCTCGCTCGCCATCGTCACCGTGCTGTACTGCCTGGTCGCCGTGGCCGCTGTCGGCGCACTGCCGTGGCAAGATTTCGACGGTCAGGAAGCCGCGCTCTCCCACGTGCTCGGTGTCGTGTCCGGCAACCCGTTGTGGGCCGGACTGCTCGCCGTCGGCGCGATCGTGGCGATCTCCAGTGTCGTGCTGACCGTCCTCTACGGACAGACGCGCATCCTGTTCTCGATGTCCCGTGACGGCCTGGTCCCGTCCTCGCTGTCCAAAGTGGATCCCAAGACCGGCACGCCCCGGATCAACACCCTGGTGGTCTCCGGCTTCGTCGCGACGCTGGCCGCGTTCGTCCCGCTCGGGAAGCTTGCCGATGCCACCAGCATCGGCACGCTCTTCGCCTTCGGGCTGGTGAACGTCGCCGTCCTGCTGCTACGGCGGCGGCAACCGGAGGCACCGCGCTCGTTCCGGGTGCCGTTCTCCCCCGTCACGCCGATCCTCGGGGTGCTGTGCTGCGGCTACATGATGCTCAGCCTCGACAGCGCCACCTGGATCGTCTTCACCGGCTGGATGGCACTCGGCCTGCTGATCTACTTCGGCTACAGCATGCGCCGATCCCGGCTGGCCGGGAATGGCGAAAACGCCATGACCGATTCGCCCGTTCGCCGCCATAATTCCTAGCCTGTACAGCCGCAGTCCGAGCCGGATCATTGAAGTGACGGTGACCGATAGGGGACACTGCCGTCTGACCCACGGAAATCCCTACCGTGAACCGAGGTCCTCATGCGCCGATACCGCATTTCCATGCTGACCGCGTGCCTCGCACTCTCCCTCGCACAATTCCCCGTCGCCGCCTCCGCTCAAGAGACGGCGAGTGTCCACGCTCCCTTCTGTTATGAAGAACCCGTACAGCCGAAAGCCGATGTAAGTGACATAAAGGCCGGTTTCCAGTCCACGAAGTGGTTGCAGACGATCCAAGCCGTGTACAAACGGCGCTGGCCCAGCGGCGAGGGTCTCGCGATCGCCCAGGCCAAGGACAAGTACTTCAGTCAGTTCGTCGACAAGACCAGCTTCAACGCGCTCGCCGAGTCCCTGATGGTGGCGATCCACGAAGAGACCCACATGTGGGATCTGGATCCTTCGAGAACCTCGTGGGACGTGTACGTCTCCGCGTGGATCGACGCTTCCCGCAAAGCGATGAAGGTCCCGATCCACGGCGGATTCCCCCGCCGCGAAATACTCCCGCTGATCACGGACGATCTCACGCGTTCGATGGACGACATCTACCTGCGAGACCAGCAGCAAGGGTCGTATCGGATCCAAGGGGTCATCGCGGAACTCAACGCCGGGCTCATGGGATTGCCGGCCGCGACGGTCGTCGCCGAGTACATCCAAGGAGTGGGCGCGAGCAACTCACGGGACATCGCGGCCACGAACATCCGCTACCTTCAGCTCTATCTGCGCGTCGCCAAGGCGAAACATCCCGATTACTGGGCCAGGATCAAGGCCCAGCCCGAATTGCGCGAATTCGTGCTCGTCGAGTTCCTCCGGACGGCTTACTGGCTGGATCAATCCGCGCCCCATGCCGCCAAACTCGGCAGTGCGGACGTGGCCGAGATCGTCGCCAAGAACTACGCCCCGGAGAATGTCGCGATCATCGAGGAGTTCACCGGTGCCAAGGTGAACACGGGTTCGGCCAGGAACTGCACGGTCTGAAGCCGGGCACGGCGTGCCGGTGACGGGTACGAGCCCGTCACCGGCACGCCGTCCCCGTTACGGCACGAACACCGGCTGGTCCAGCACCCAGAGCCAGGACCCGTCCGGCTGACGGCGGGCGACCTCGACGGTCATCTCACCGGTGGTCAGCGTGGACGCCGTGAGCGCCAGATCACCGCTCACCAGCGCCGGATGCTGCCTGCCCGGCAGGAGTTCCGGCGCGGCCGCGACGAACTCCTCGTACACCTTGCGGATCTCCGCGTGCCCGGTCGCGATGTTGCCCGGAGGGAACGCCAGTACGGCGTCCGGTTCGTACAACGCCACCAGCCCGTCGACATCGCCCGCGTTGCCTCGCTCGATGAAGAACTTGCCCAGATCGTTCGGCTCAGTGGCCACAGTCCTGCTTGTCATGGGGATGAGCCTCGCAGCGAATCACGACATCCTGTGTCGTGTATTCCGCTAGGGTTTTCGCATGCGCGCGGACCGGCTGGTCTCACTGGTGTTGCTGTTGCGGCACCGGGGCCGGCTGTCCGCGACCACGCTCGCCCGCGAGCTGGAGGTCTCCACCCGCACCGTGTTGCGCGACATCGAGGCGTTGTCGGCGGCGGGTGTCCCGGTCCACGCCGAACGCGGCAGGCACGGCGGTTTCGCGTTGTTGCCCGGTTTCCGGACCGAACTCACCGGGCTGAACCACGACGAGGCACTCGCGCTGCTGATCGCCGGATCACGGCGCGGCGCGCAGGCGTTCGGACTCGGCTCGGCGCTCGCCTCGGCCATGCTCAAGGTGGTCGACGCGCTACCGGAAGACCAGCGGGACACCGCCGCGGGCGCGGCCCGGCGCCTGCTCATCGACCCGGAGGTCGACCTCCTCTCGCGCCGGGTGGCCACCGAGGAGGTACCCGACGCCATCGTGGCCGAGGTCCGGCGCGCGGTGTTCGCCGGGCACAAGCTGCGCATCCACTACGCGGCCGCGGGCCAGGCACCGCGGTGGCGCACGGTGGACCCGATCGGCCTGGTCACCGTCCGGGAGCAGGGCTACCTGCTGGCCACGAGGTCCGGTGAGGACCGCACCTACCGGCTGTCCCGGCTGCGGGCCGCCGAGGAGCTCCCCGAACCCGCGCAACGTCCGGACCGGGTCGATCTGGACCGGACCTGGCAGGAACGCAGCACGCGGTTCCGGGCCGGCGGGGACCAGGTCGCCGTGCGGGTGCGGGTGGATCCGGCTCGGCGGGAAGAACTGGTGGGCACCGCGCTGGCCGTCCTCACGGAAGAAGCCGGCGAAGACGGCCGGCTGCGACTGGAGGTGACCTTCCAGGACGCGCGTCACGCCGAATGGGCGTTGTGGCGGCTCGCGACGGACGCGGAAGCCCTGGCACCGCCTTGGTTACGCGCTTCCCTGCGTGACCGCGCGGCCGCGATCACCGCCCGGTACGGCGAGGGGTAAATCCTTGTGAGCGGGGACATCGCGTGTCCCTGAGCCCCCGTCGACCAAGTTCCAATACCACCCCAGACCATCCAATCGCCGCGTTCCAACCGGTCCGGTCCTTTGAGCCTGTTTTGATCTTGGCCGTGTTCAGCGGGTCAGGCGTCTGATCATCAGAGTGATCATGGAGTTGTGGATGAATGCTTCGGAGTGGTCGGGGAGGCGTTCGTAGTCGCGGACGTTGCGGCGGGCTTGGGTGATCCAGAAGAAGATGCGTTCGACGACCCATCGCTCGAGCAGTGTCCACCCGGAATCAGTGGTGTCCGACGGGTAGCGACGTGTGCGACAGCCGGCTGACGTGGGCCGATCCGCGACAAGGTACAAAGAAGGCCGGGCCTCTGCCGAGAATGATCAAGATGTGGTGTCAAGATCACCAGCAGAGGCCCGGCCCATACCTGCCACCGGGATCAAAGACGGGGTTTATTGAGCCGGAAGTCAAAGGTGTCATGTGAGGGTGGCAAGTCCGTGAAGGGTCCCTTGCGGTACATGATGGCCCCTCCTTGCGCCAGGCGCAAGAAAGGGGGCCATCATGTACCGCGCACAGCCTTCACGCGGGACCCCTGTGACTGCTGGTGCGCCTGGGGCCACAGATGCCGTTCGGGTGTCCGTGATGGCCTCCTTCCCTACCCTGAAAGTAGGCAAGGAGGCCTTCACGGACCCCGCCACTCGACACGACACCGTTGCCTTACCCATCAATACCACTCACGAGAGTCACAATGCCCACCACCTAATCACCCTTCAGTGGTAAATGTGCCGTTTCATTGTTGCGTAAAATTACGAACACGCGTTCGATTTTGTCGGGTATTCTGGGGAGGTGTCCGAGACCTTTCTTCCCGAGTTGCCGCAGGAGTTGTGGCGTGCCGGCAAGCTGGAGCTTGCCCATGGCGTGCAGCAGTCTTTGCGGGTGATCAGGACGGCGACCGCCGGACTCGGTCAGTTTCTGGCGGAGATCGAGTCTCGGGGCGTCAAAGACTTGTACGGCTATGGCAGTACGGCTAACTGGTTCGCGGACATGGCGGGATTGTCGCTCGGTGAGGCGCGTCCGGTGGTGAAGCGGGCGATCGCCTTGAACCCCACCCGCGCCTTGGACGGCACCGAGGTTCCCGCGGTTGCTCCCGCCACCGCCGCGGTGGCCGCCGAGGGCATGGTCGGGAATGAGCGGATCGATCAGATCCTGGAGATTCTGAAGAAGCTCCCGGCCGAGACCTCCGCCGAAGACCGCACCAGTGCGGAGAAAATCCTCGCCGACCTCGCCCGCGACGCCGGTCCCCGACAGCTCGCCGAAGCCGAAGCAAACCTCCTCGCGTGGCTGGACCCTGACGGCAACGAGCCCAAGGATCCAGAGCCCAAGGAACCACGCCGGGAACTCACCCTGGAACGACGGAAGGACGGGTTCTGGAAGCTGAACGGCTTGCTTGACGATGAGGCGGGTGCCCGGACGGCGGCTGCGCTCGAGGCGTATGCGAAGCCACGGCCGGTGGATGAGTTCGGGCAGGCGGATCTGCGGATGAAGTGCGAACGCCTGGGCGACGCCTGGGTCGATCTGCTGGACCTGGCGATCGCCTGCCCCGACCAACCGGGCACCAGCGGCTACCGCACGTTGGTGCACGTCACCATCGGGCTGGAGGAGCTGAAATCCGGCCTCGGCACCGCCTGCCTCGACTTCGTCGGCACGATGACCGCCCGGGAAGCCCGCCTCGCCGCCTGCGACTGCCTCATGCTCCCCGTCGTCATGAACGCCGCCGGAGAGCCTCTCGACGTGGGACGCCTCCGACGGTTCGTCACGCCCGGCCAGCGACGCGCCCTGAACATCCGCGACGGCGGCTGCGCGTTCCCCGGTTGTCATCGGAAGCCGAAGCATTGCCACGCCCACCACATTGATCACTGGGTAGACGGAGGTCCGACGGATCTTCGGAACCTGGTGCTGCTGTGCGGCTTTCACCACCGACTGATCCATCACGGCGATTGGGAAGTCCGCCTGGCAGCCGACGGGTTACCCGAGTTCATCCCACCCCAATGCCGGGACCCACTCCGAAAACCCCGCCGCAACACCCTCCACCACACCTAACGCACCGAGGAGCCCGCCAGCCACAGGCGGATTCTCGGGGTCTTCGCAACACCTGATGGCCTATGTGGTCGTCAGTAGATTACGCAGGCGCTCGGCTG
>NZ_AOHO01000060.1 GCF_000342005.1 Amycolatopsis decaplanina DSM 44594 | reverse complement strand
CCCTGCACGCCGAAGATGGCGAACTCCTCTCCGAGGAGATCCAGTCCCCGCTCGTGCCGCGCATCGGCGAACTGGTCACCATCAGCCAGACCCGGTCCTTCCAAGTGGTCGACGTCCTGTGGCACCACTACCAGCACGACGGCAGCACCGGCGCGACCGTGACCGCGTGCGAAGTGAACTGGCACAAGCACATCGGCGACGTCGTCGACCAGTGGCGCCGCGACCGCCACAGCTCACAGTGAGATTCACCGCTGAGGAGATCGAGGAGCAGAGCCTTGAAGTCAACGCGGCCATTGCAAGCGTGGACATGCGATACCTGTGGCGACGCTGTGACCAG
>NZ_AOHO01000059.1 GCF_000342005.1 Amycolatopsis decaplanina DSM 44594 | reverse complement strand
CGCCGACGCTGACCAGTTCGTGGACTTCGTCCGCCGTGTCCAGGTCCCCTATTACGAACAAGCCCGACCGTCTCTGACGTCTCCCGACATGCTGGAGCGGCTAGGCGATGCCAACGAGTACCGGCCGTACATGACCGACGTACTTCGGGATATCGCTGAAACCGCACAAAGCGACTAACAACAAGGTGGCGTAGCACGGTGCGCTGCCAAGCGTGACGCGCTATCGCGCTCGTCCGGTGTGACGGGCGCGGGCTTCTTCGGCGGTGCGCTGGGCGGCGTCGGCCGACGGGCGGGCGTAGCGGGCGACGCTGCGGATGTCCTGGTGCCCGCTCTTGACCATGAGG
>NZ_AOHO01000058.1 GCF_000342005.1 Amycolatopsis decaplanina DSM 44594 | reverse complement strand
CGCCGCGGCGGCGCGGGTGGCGGGCTCGCCAGCACCGGGTTCGGCCGCGCCGGGGGAGCGGGCGGGACCGGCGCGGGGGCGGGCTCGTCGTCCAAATCGTCCCCGAGCAACTCCTCGGCCGTCGTGAACGCCGTCTGTTCCTGTGCCGGGATCGACTCCCGAGGCGGCACCGGATGCGAACCGGTCGCGATCTCGGGGGACAACGTCGCCAGCACGGGCGGCGCCGGAGGCGGCTCTTCGACAGGACGCTCTTCGGCGACCGGCGGCTCGTCGAAGGGCTGCTCATCGACGGGTGGAGCGCCGTTCGGGTTCAGCAGGACCTTGCCGAGCATGAACGCGGCCGCGTCCTCGGCGTCGCCGAACACCGCCGGGTTGGTCAGCTTCCCGTCGTACCAGCCGACCCGCCAGCCGCCGCCGTCGACCTGCTCGACGCTCCAGCCGTGCTCGGCGGGGGAGCCGATGCGGTAGACGTCGTCGGGCACGCCGAGGTCGTCGAGCTTCGCCTGCAGTTCGTTCAGCACCGGAACGGGGTGCTCGACGCGAGGCCGCTCCGGGATCGCGCGGCGCGGGGCTTCCTCGCGTCGCGGCTCGGGCTCGGGGCGGACCACGGGAGCGGGCGGCGGGGCGTCGACCTGCGTGACCTCCGTGTCCGACGGCGGGGGCGCAACGTTCGGCTCCGCGTCGTGCGTCAGAAGAGGCAGCTCAGGACCGGCGTCGGCCTGCTCGACCGGCGTGTAGCCGGTGGTCGTCTCCTCCTCAGGAGGCGCGTACGGCTGGTTCTCTTCCTGCCGGGTGTACGCGTTCTGCTCTTCCTCGTGAGGCTGCTCGTAGGCGTCGGCCTGAGGGGCCCGCGCGTACGTGGTGGCCTCCGGGTCGGCGAGCCGCGGTTCCGGCTCCGGTTCGGCGCGCTGATGCGACGCCTCGTCCTGCCGGGCCTCGTCGGCGTAGACGTCCTGTTCGGACTCGTGGAACTGCGCCTCGTCGTGCGCGTACGGGTCTTCGTAGCCGTCCTCGTACTGCTGCTCGGCGGCGGCTTCGTGGAAGTCCTGCGCCTGGTAGTCCTGGGTGTCGTAGTCGTTTTCGTACCGCTGGGCCTGCTCGGCCTGATCCGGGACGGCGGACTCGGCGGAGGGGACGGCCGCCGCCGCGGCGACCGGTGCCGCGGCCGCGGCGGCCGCCGCGGCCTGGTCCGGGCCCTGCTGGTGCGGCGGCGGGACGGGCGGCTGAGCGGCGGCCTGGTTCGGACCGGGGCCACCGGGGCCGGGCTGCCCGGGAGCACCCTGGTTGGGCGCGGCCTGCTGAGGCGGCACCGGGCCGTTCTGCGGCGGGCCCTGCGGAGGCGGGCCCGCGGGCACGCCGTTGCTGGGCCCACCCGGCCCACCCGGGCCGTTGGGGCGCTGCTGCGGAGGCTGGTTCCCCCGGGTGAGGTATCCCGCCGCGGCCTGCAGCGTCGGGGCGTCGACCTCGGGCAGCGCGAAGTCGTTCTGCCGGACGTGCTCGATCAGGTCGAGCTCCGGCGAGACGCCGTACTCGCGCAGGTAGAAGTTCACGGCGGCGGGCCAGATCCACTGCCCGTCGCTGTGGAAGGCGACCGGGACGGTGGCCTCGGGGGTCTGCGCGAGCCGGTCGATGTCGTAGCCGCGTTCGGTGACCACCAGCGGCGCGTGGTCGAGGTACTCGAGCAGCCTGTCCTGCTCCTCGATCTCCAGGTCGGGCCGGTTGATCACCGGACGCCCGGCCGGGCCGATAGTGTCGAAGATGCGGGCGATGCGGAAATGCGGTCCGGGCTGCTCGGGGCCGAGTCCGGACATGCGCCGGATCAGCCATTCGGGCACGTTCTCCTCGGAGCGGGGGAACATGCGCAGTTCGTCGGAGAGCGCCTGCGGAGGCGGCGCGAGGCGCCACTGCGGCTCGTCGCGGTTGTACTCGAGGTTGTAGCTGGACGGGTGGTCGAGCTGGTAACGGGCGTTGAACCAGGTGCCGCGGCCATCGCGATACATCCCGGCGCGGAGCCTGCCGAACAGCGTCGCGATGTCGTGCGTCGCGACCCATTCGTGCGCGGTGCCGTCCTCCGTGATGATCTCGCCGGTCATCTCGTGGTACCTGCCGACGGCTCGGTACTCGGCGGTCACCTTCCGCCAATCACGCGGAGCGGCCCGCAGCAGGGCGAGGCCGATCTGTTTGACCAGGGTGTCCTGCTCGGTCGCGTTCAACTGAGTCGTCGGTTGTGCCACGGTCACATTTTGACCGTATCCGCGCTCGTGTGCACCCCGCATGTGGGTTTTGCCGCTATTGACAGCCCGGAAGACGCCCTGACCTGCTGCCGGGTCACTCACCCGGGATACTCATGGCGTGAACCGAGTTGCCCGCGAGACCCTGAAGGACGAGGACTGATGGCGGTGGCCGGACAACGGCGTGACCGTGGGGCACTGCTCCATCACCTGCCGTTCCTGCTGGTGATGCTGGTGGTGGCCGTCGCCGCCCTGCGGATCGGCCAGTACCACTGGCGGCAGGGGGCCGCGCTGATCGGTGGCGCGTTGCTGCTCGCCGGCCTGCTCCGGGCGGCGCTGCCCGAGGCGAAGGCCGGGCTGCTGGCGATCCGGGGCAAGCCGGTCGACGTCCTGACCTACGGCGCGCTTTCCGTCTTGATCCTGTTCATCGCGTTCACGATCACCGGCGGCCCCCTCTCCTGAAGGGTCAGGAGGCCATGGCGGGGGCGAGGCGCGCCTCGCGGCGGTCCATGCCGCCGGACACCACGGCCAGCGAGAGCCCCAGGACGGCCAGCGACGCACCGACCCAGTTGGGCGCGACCAGGCCGAACCCGCCCGCGATCACCAGGCCGCCCAGGTAGGCGCCGATGGAGTTCGCGATGTTGAACGCCGACTGCACGGCCGCGGAGACCAGCGACGGCGTCCCGCCCGCCTTCTCCATGATCCGGGCCTGCATCATCGGGCCGATCATGAACCCGGCGAGGCCGACGAAGAAGATCGTCACCGCCGCGCCGACCTTGCCGTTCGCGGTGAAGGTGAAGATCGCCAGCACCGTGGCCAGCCCGAACAGCGAGACGTAGAGGCTCGGCATCAGCGCCTTGTCGGCGAGCCTGCCGCCGAGGATGTTGCCGATCGTCATGCCGACCCCGGCCAGCGAGAGCAGCAGGGTGACGTTCGACGGCGAGTAGCCGGTGACGTCGGTCAGCATCGGCGCGATGTAGGACAGGCAGGCGAACACGCCGCCGAGTCCGAAGGTGACGATCGCGAGCGCGAGCCACACCTGCGGACGGCGGAAGGCGCCGAGTTCGCCGCGCAGCGACGGTTCGACCGGTTTGCCCTGGTGGGGGACCAGTTTCGCGATCGCGACCATGGCGAGCAGGCCGATCACGGCGACGACGCCGAAGGTCGCGCGCCAGCCGACCTTCTGGCCGAGCAGGGTCCCCAGCGGCACGCCGACGACGTTCGCCAGGGTCAGGCCCATGAACATCATCGAGACGGCCTTCGCGCGCTCGCCCGGCTTGGCCAGGCTGGACGCGACGACCGCTCCGGCGCCGAAGAACGCACCGTGTGGCAGGCCGGCGAGGAAGCGGAAGGCGACACCGAACTCCTGGTTCGGCGAGAGCGCGAAGAGGGTGTTGCCGAGCGTGAACAGCCCCATCATCGCCAGCAGCATCGTCTTGCGTGGCAGCCGGACGGCGGCGGCGGTGAGCAGCGGGGCGCCGACCACGACGCCCAGTGCGTAGCCGGAGATGAGGTAGCCGGCGGACGGGATCGACACGCCGAAGTCGGCGGCGGCTTCGGGCAGCACACCCATCATGACGAATTCGGTGGTCCCGATGCCGAAGGCACCGATGGCGAGCGCGAGCAGCGCGACGGGCACGGCTCTCCTTCCAGGGTCGTACGTGAGTAAACGATTACTCGCCCCAGTGTCGCGAAGGGGAGCTGAATCGATTTAGGTCTCGGACACAAAAGAAGACAGCGCGTGCGGCCCCGACGTCGACGAGCTGTCCTGCGTTCAGTTCAACGGATCGAAGGGGTCTTTGTCATCCCGGTTCCGGGTGAGGCTGCCCACCCTCAGCGGCGGGCGGCGAGCACTCCCTGGAGCAGGCCGGGGAAGAGTTCGTCGAGATCGTTGCGGCGCAAGGAGTTGTAGCGGGCGGTGCCCTGCTGGCGGCCCATGATGATGCCCGCTTCGCGCAGCGTGCGCAGGTGATGGGTGAGTGTGGACTTCGTCACGGCGACGTCGAAACCGCTGCACGAGATCTCGGTGCCGGCTTCGGCCAGCTGCCGGACCATGTCGAGCCTGACGGGGTCCGCGAGCGCGGCCAGGACCGCCTCGATCCGGATCTCGTCCTGATCGGGATAGACGTACTGCTGGGTCGTCGCGGCCACCCGTCCATAGTACGACGCCACTCGAAACTTTCCACGAGTTCGTAGTACGGTCTCCATCGAACTACGACAACCATCGAACAACGACCCCCGAGTCGACTTTCGCGGGCTAAGTGCGATCCGGTCACCTGCCGCACGGACCTGCGTTTCGCGGCCTAACCGCGCTCCGGCGCCGACCTGCGTTTCGCGGGCTAACCGCGATCGCCGGGGGTCTGGAGCTGGGGAGCCATGACTTTCGCACCACCCAGGACCGCGGTATTGGCGCTCGGCACCTTCGCGGTCGGCACCAGCGGCTACGTCGTCGCGGGGCTGCTGCCCGCGCTGACCGGTGAGCTCGCGGTCTCCGAGACGGCCGCCGCCCAGCTGGTCACCGCCTTCGCCATCGCGTACGCGGTCGGCTCACCGCTCTTCGCCGCGGTCACGGGCCGCTGGGAGCGGCGCACGCTCCTGGTCGCCGCCCTCGTCGTCACCGCTATCGGCAACGCCCTCGCCGCCCTCGCGCCCGGTTACGTGACCCTGCTCCTCGCGCGCGTCGTCACCGCGATCGGCGCGGCGGTCTTCACCCCGGCCGCGAGCACCGTCGCCGCCGAACTCACCTCGCCGGAGCGCCGGGGCCGCGCGGTCGCGCTCGTCTTCGGCGGGCTCACCGTCGCGACGATCCTGGGCGTCCCGCTCGGCAGCGTCCTTTCGCAGAGCGTCGGCTACCAGGCCGTCTTCGCGCTCGTCGCGGCCTTCTCGCTCCTCGGCGCCTTCGCCGTCCGGCTGGTCTTGCCCGCCGTCCCCGCGCCACCTCCGGTCCGGCTGGCCGAACGGTTCACCGTCGCCAAGGACCCGCGTGTGCTCGCCATGCTCGGCGCGACCGTGCTCGGCTGCCTCGCCGCGTTCTCCGTCTACACCTTCATCTCGCCGGTCCTGTCCGCCACCGCGGGCGTCCACGGCACGACGGTCAGCTTGTTGCTGTTCGTCTACGGCGCGGGCGGTGCGCTCGGCAACGTCCTCGGCGGCCGCGCGACCGACCGCTGGGGCGCCAGGGGACCGCTGCTCGTCGTGTTCGGCGGCATCACCGTGGTACTCGCGATGCTGCCCCTGGTGGCGACCACCGTCGCGGGCGCGGCCGTCGTTCTCTTCCTCTGGGGCCTGGCCACCTGGTCGGTCAACCCGCCGATCCAGCACCGGCTGATCGAGCTGTCCAAGCAGAACGCCGGGCTCGTCCTCTCGCTCAACGCGTCCGCGATCTATCTCGGCGTCGGTCTCTCCGGCCTGGTCGGGGGAGCGGTGCTCAGCGGCGGCGGGCCGCTCCTGCTGCCCGAGATCGCGGCGGTGCTGACCGCGATCGGCGCGGCCGTGGTCGTGGCGGGCTGGCGGAGCCGCGTGAAGCAGCCCGCATTGGCCGAGTGACGCCTACTCGGCGCGAGACTGGACTTCGCAGTCGGGGCCCGGGAAAACCAGCCCTTCGTGCCCGTCCTCGAATCGGACGAGATACGGCGGGGCACCGTGTTCGCCGCGTACCTCGAGGATTTCACCGCGCTGCTCGGCCGAGCCGACCGTGCGTCCGTGCACGTGGATCTCGTCTCCGACGGTCGCCTGCATGACAATCACCTCCGACGCTTCAAGGTTAGGAGCGTCGGAGGTGATCCCGCTACAGTGCCGGCATGATCCTCGAAATCCTTGGAGGCGCGACGCCTCACGTCCGGTGAGCTGCGTGCGGCCAGGAGAAGGAAATCCCATTTTTGCCGGGGACATCTCGTCGCTGCACCGCTGTGGCCACTGCACGGAGCGAACCTCGGCACTCTCTTGCGGACCTGCGACGCGGTGGGTGCCTGCCTTGCCGTGCCGAGATTTCCTTGGGTGCCGGAGGCGCTGCGCCGCGGCAACACGTTGCGGCGTCCGGCTTGGCGGGCCTGCTGTGACCGTCCTCGATAAGCTGCCCGGATGACCGACGTACTCGACAAAGTCGCGGGGAAGAGCGGCGAATTGGTGCTCCGCCGGGCGGGCGACGATTTCGAGGTCATCGCCAACGGCGTCTTCCTGATGGACACCCGCAACGGTGAATCCGAACGGTTGCTCGTCTCGGTGGCCGCGGATCTGGTGCCGGGCAAAGCGCGGATGCTGATCGGCGGCCTCGGGGTCGGCTATTCGCTGCGCGCCGCGCTGGACCACCCCGGTGTCGGCGAGGTCGTGGTCGTCGAGCGTGAGCCCGCCGTGATCGGCTGGAACCGCGAGGGCCCGCTCAAGGACGTCCATGACAACGCATTGTCCGACGAACGGGTCACCGTGGTCGAGGCCGATCTGGTGAAGTGGTTGCGCCGGACGGAAGAGCGGTTCGACGCGCTGTGCCTCGACATCGACAACGGTCCTGAGTGGACGGTCACCGACGGCAACGCGAAGTTGTATTCCGGCGACGGGCTCGACATGCTCGCGGCGCGGCTGCGGCCCGGCGGTGTGCTCGGGGTGTGGAGCGCCGAGTCGGTGCCGTCGTTCGCGAAGCGGCTGCGGGCGCGGTTCGGTGAGGTGCGGGAGCTGAAGATCCCGGTGCCGCAAGGCGAACCGGACGTGCTGTGGTTCGCGCGGGTGTAGCGGACGCCGCGCGCGTCAACGCGCGCTGGTGTGACACGGTGTGCCGAACGGGCATTTTCACCGCCCGCGTCTGGAAGTCGGCGAGCCGGACGCCGCCGCTGTACCCCGACGCGGTGACCCTGACGCCGGACGCGACAGTCCGGGAAGTCCTGGACGGGATCGACACATCACCAGGCTGCGCGGTGAAGGACAGCTTCGGCTGCCTGGATCTCGCGCGCGAAGGTTTCGAGGTGCTCTTCGAGGCCACGTGGATCGCGCGCACGGCTCACGTGCCGCTCGAACCGGGCTGGGCCCGAGTCGACGACCAGTTCGACGACCCGTCCGTCGCCGTGTGGTCGAACGGGGTCGCGGGGGTGACTGCCAATCGTGACGGCGGCTTCGCCGGACTGTCCAATCTGTACACTCACGGCGACCTGGACGAGGCCTGGCGCGGCGCGACCTCGGCCGTCGCGGCGAGCTTCCCCGGCTTGCCGATCACGGGATACGAACGCGGCGAAGATCTCGACGCCGCCCTCCGCAACGGCTACACGGCACTGGGGCCTCTGCGGGTCTGGCTGAAATGATCGCCGCATGGAGATCACGACCTGGCACCTCGAACAGACCTCGCCGGACGACTTGAGCGCGGCGAAGCCGCCGGCCGTCCCGGTGACGGTCACCCGCGCCGAGCTGGTCAGCCCGGAGCTGAACCGCTACCTCTACACCGCCGTCGGCGGCGACTGGTTCTGGATCGACAGGCTCGGCTGGTCGTGGGATCAGTGGATCGAGTGGCTGGACAGGCCGGGTGTCGAGACCTGGGTGGCGTACGCGCAGGGGACGCCGTGCGGGTACTTCGAGCTCGACGGCACTGTCGATGACACAGTGGAACTCGCGTACTTCGGCCTGATTTCGTCCTTCGTCGGCAAGGGCATCGGAGGGCATCTGCTGACCGTCGCGCTGCGGGAGGCGTGGACGCTCGCGGAGCGCTGGCCGGGCAAAACGCCGGCGCGCCGCGTCACGGTCCACACGTGCACCACCGATGGCCCGGCCGCGCTCAAGAACTACCAGGCACGCGGCTTCCGGCTGTTCCGCACCGAGGTCGAGCAGGCCGAACTGCCCGCCGAGACGCCGGGACCGTGGCCGGGAGCCGCGAAGAAGTAGCTACCGGCCGGCCTCCTGCTCCGTCCTCGGTCCCTCCCAGCCGTGGCGGACGGCGATCTCCGCCGCCCGTTCGAACTCCGCCGGCCCCCACTTCGGGACCGGCATGCCCGGCACGGCCGGATCACCCGCCTCCTGGAAGAACTTCTCGAACCCGGCGGGGGTGTAGACGAAGATCGTGTGCGCGACGTGGGCGCTGATGTTCTTGAAGCAGTGCGGGATGCCGCGGGGGACGAGCACGAAATCCCCCGCCTTGCCGAGGAACTGCTCGTCGCCGACGGTGAAACTCAGCTGGCCGGACAGGACGTAGAACGCCTCGTCCTCCTGCGTGTGGACGTGCAGCGGCGGACCGCTTCCCGGCAGGATCGAGGACTCCAGGACGGACATGGCGCCGTTGGTGCTCTCGGCGCTCGCCTTCACGGTGTAGACGTTGCCGTCGAACCAGGTCGTCGGCCCGTGGCCGGCGGGAACGAGCGCGGATGGTTCGGTCATGCTGCTCCTCAGTGATTGGACCATGGCCGGTCGGACTGGTACGGGCGCGCGGCGGTCTCCTGTTCGAACGGCGCGCCCGCGGGGATGTTGATCAACTCCAGCTGCATCCCCCACGGCGTCAGGAAGTACACCCACCGATCTCCCGCGATCGGCCCATCGGTGATCGTCTCCGGGTCGCCGAGGACACGGACGCCCGGTTGGGCTCGCAGATAGGCCGCGGCGGCGTCGACGTCCGTGACGTGGATCGCCAGGTGGTGACCGCCCCAGTCGCTGTTGCGGGGAAGCTCGCGGCGCTGATCCGGCGCGGTGTACTCGAAGAGCTCCAGGTTGGTCACCGGCCCCAGCCGGAGCATGGCGACCCTGGCGACCGCCGCGGCGTCCACGGCGAGTTTGCGGGTCATCCAGTCGCCTTCCCGGTCCTGCACCGGGCCCTCGGTGTAGATCAGCTCCGCGCCGATGACCTCGACGAAGAACTCGATCGCCTGCTCCAGGTCCGGGACGGTGTAGGCGACATGGTGCACCGCCCTGGCCCCGGGGATGCCCCGCCGCCGGGGCTCCCGCACCGACGGCCGGGTCATGCCACGCCTCCGGGAACTTCGATCATCAGCCAGTTCAGGTGCTCCGTGCCCTGATTCGCGAAACGGTGCACCGCACCGGCTCGGGTGGCGATCAGGTCGCCGGGGCGCAAGTCGTGCGACACCTCGTCGACACGCAGCGCACCTTCGCCCGCCAGCACGAAACAGAACTTGTCCGTACCGGTCCGGGTGTCCTCCACCCGGAGGCCGCCGGGCGGTAGCGAAGCCCAGTGAATGGCCTGCCAGGTGCTGCTCAGCCCACCCCGGTCGATCAGCCGGTTCCCGGCGGCGTCGGACCGGCCGCCGACGTCGGTGACGATCACCTCGTCCGCGCCCGTCTCGTGCAGCGTGCGAAGGATCTCCGCCGCACGGGCGAGTTCGGCGGCGGTGAGGTCGTTGAGGAAGCAGGCCGCACCGATCCCGACCGGGATCGGCATCCGTTGCAGCCCGTCCCGGTGCCGGACCGTCTCCCGCAGTGCGTGTTCCAGCAGCTCGGCTTCCATAAACGGATGCCAGACGGGCAGGCGTAGCCGTCGCATGAGCCGGAAGATCCGTTCACGGTCCACTGTGGACACCAGACCGCGGGCCTCGGCGAGCACCGTGGTCAGCGCCATGTCGATGGTCACGGCCTCGCCGTGCAGCAACGCGGGAAGCGCCCGCATCTCCAGCGTGGGACTGAACGAGTGACCGTAGTCGACCACCCGTTCCAGCTGCTTCTCCCACAGGTTCGGCCGCAGTTCCTCCAGCATGCCGCCCACCGCCCGGCTGAACACCTCACCGGCGACGAGGTCGCCGGTCTGCGTCTGGCC
The DNA here is from genome assembly GCF_000342005.1 of Amycolatopsis decaplanina DSM 44594. Classification (GTDB taxonomy): domain Bacteria; phylum Actinomycetota; class Actinomycetes; order Mycobacteriales; family Pseudonocardiaceae; genus Amycolatopsis; species Amycolatopsis decaplanina. Next base: position 364,514 of record NZ_AOHO01000058.1, on the reverse strand, counting down.
GGTGAGCCGTTCGGCGAGGAGCAACTCGGCGTGGTCCTCCAGCAGCTGGAACAACCTCGCGTCCTTGATCAGCGCGATCTTGAGGATCTCGGCGAGGCCGTTGCTGATGTGCCGACCGTCCAAAGTGGCCAGGAAATCGCGATCCAGCAACGCCACCGTCGGCGCGAAGTACGAGCCGAGGCGGTTCTTGTGGCTGCCGTGGTTCACGCCGGTCTTGATGCCGACTCCGGCGTCGACCAGCCCGATCAGTGAAGTGGGGACCCGGACGTACGGGGTCCCGCGCCGGTACAGGCTGCCGACCAGGCCGACGATGTCGAGCACGACGCCGCCACCGATGGCGATGATCGGCTCGTTCCGGCGGGAGATACCGAACGAGTCGAGGTCGTTCACCACGGTGAACACCGACTCCATCGTCTTGGTCTCCTCCGAGACGGGCAAGACGCAGAGGCTGTATTCGACATTGTGGTGTTCCAGGTATTTGCGCACGTTGTCGCCGTAGATGGCGTAGACCTCGGCGTCGACCACGACGAACCGCCGAAGCCGTTCGGCGCGGACGAGGGTGCCCGCGTCCAGCAACGCCGGGTTGGACGGGTCGAGTACGCCGGTGGTCAGCCGGACTTCGTAGTCGACGGGGAGCTGGGCCTCGACCCGCCAGTGGTGGGCGGGCGAACCCGTCTCCACCGGTTTCGATTCGACCGGTTGCATGTTCACGTCCTCGCGACCACTTCGTTGACGGCTGATTTGACTGCGGTGGCGACGGCCGCGATCTCGTCGGCCGTCGAGAGCGGGGTGATGCCGAATCCGGCGCCGAGATAGCCGTCGACCACGCCGACGGACAGCGTGATCGACCGGCCGAGAATGTCGTCGGTACGCGGCAGCATGTGCGGCTCGTACCGGACCTCGGTGGGATGGGCCTGGCAGCCGAAAGGATGTTCCGACGCGGTGGGCATGCGACGGCTGATCAGCTGGGGCATGTTCCCGTAGTAGTGACGGCCGGAGTCGATGAGCGTGGAGGTGCCGAGCTTGGCGGCCACCGCCCGCGCCGTCTCGACGGTCTCGAACCGCAGAACGAAGAAGGAATGGCATTCGCCGTCCGGATCGTTGAGCCGCCTCCGCTCGACACCGGGCAGCTCACCGATCGCCTCGGCCAGCGCGGTCTTCTGCTTGCGCAGGGTTTCCAGGATGAGATCGATCTTGCGCAACTGGCCGAGCGCGACGGCGCCGCTCAGTTCGTGCATCCGCAGGTTCAGCCCGAACAGTGAGTCGGCGTCGGCGATGCCGTGGCGCATCGGTTTGAACCCGTGGTCGTGGAAGGCGAAAGCACGTTCGTAGACGGCGTCGTCCGCGACCGTGAGAAGCCCGCCGTCACCGCTGGTGATGATCTTGAAGAGGTTGAGGGAAAAGGCGCCGGCGTCGCCGACGGTGCCGAGGGCGCGGCCCCGGTACCGGCCGCCGGTGGCCTGGGCGGCGTCCTCGATCAGGAACAGGCCGTGGTCGTCCGCGATCCGGCGCAGCTCGTCCAGCGCGGCGGACGCTCCCAGCATGTGCACCGCGAGAATGGCCTTGGTCGCGGGGGTGATCCGGCGCGTCACGTCTTCGGGGTCGAGGGTCAGCGATTCGTCGATCTCGGCGAGCACCGGGACCGCGCCGCGGTGGACGATGGCGGCGATGGACGCGATGAACGTGTAGCCGGGGACGATCACCTCGTCGCCGGGGCCGACGCCCAACGCCGCGAGCGCGGTGAGCAGCGCGGAGGTGCAGCTGTTCACCGCCAAGCAGTGGGCGGCACCGGTGCGCTGCTCGAATTCGCGTTCGAGCGTGAACACCATGGACGGTTCGGCGGTCTCGTCGAACCGGTACCTGTTCAGCTGCCAGGTGTCCAGCGCGCGAGTGACCAACGCCTTCTCTTCATCACCGAGGAACAAGTAGCCCGGGCCGCTCATCTGCGCGCCTTTCCGCCGAGGATGGATGTTCAGTGCCGAGAATTCCGCGTGCCGCCCGCAACGCCATCGCGACACTGGTCAGGGTCGGGTTGCTCGCGTTGGGGGTCGAGATGAGGCCGTTTCCGCCGAGATAGAGGTTTTCGACGCCCCAGACCCGCGAACCGGGGTCGACCACGCTGGTGTCCGCGTCGGTGCCCATCCGGGTGGTTCCCGCGATGTGCAACGGAAGCGTGGGAACGATGAAGCGTGGTTCGGACCCTGGCAGGTACGACCCGAGTGCGGCCGCGGCCCGCCGGAGGTCCGCCATCATCCGATGTTGCCGTTCGCGGTCCCGGTCGCCGAGCGAGAATTCGAACCCCGGTCGCGGCAGGCCGAAGACGTCCTGTTCGGTGTCGGAGAACCGCACCCGGTTCTCCGGGCGCGGGTCGACGAGCCCGAACCAGCGCAGGTCGACTACCAGCCGCTTGTCGACTTCCCGGTTCGGCACCAGATCGTCGTAGGGCAGGTCGCGATGGATCTGGCAGTGCCACGGACGGTCCGGTGACACCGGGATCCAGACGTTCGGGTCGGCGTCGTCCACCGGGATTGGCAGGGGATCGGCGGGACGGCTTGCCCGGTGGGCGGCGACCCGCTCGGTGAAGCGCTCATCGGCCGTCACGCGAGCGACCAGGTCGTCGCCGAGCACGACCTGGCAGAAGGCGACCGGCTGTTCGGTGAGGTAGCGGCCGAGCGCCGGCGGCCGGATACCGGAGGCGTACAACAGCTGTGGGGTGAGCACGGCGCCACCGGCGAGGACATACGTGTCCGCCACGACCCGCAGCGTCCGCCAGTCGCGGTGGTCCTCGATCTCGGCGTACTCGATCCGCCCGCCGTCCGCCGACGGTACGAGACGGCGGCACAGATGCTGTTCGCGCAGCACGAACTCGTCCCGGCCGCCGTCCGCGAGCGGGCCGAGAACGGTGTCCGTCCCGGTCCAGCGCACGAGCCGCGGGTTGTCGGCGCGGCGCCGCGCCGCCATCGGCAGATGCCGAACTCCGTACGCGTCGGGCAGTTCGCGGTATTCCGAAGCGAGCGCGTCCAGGACGATCTGATGCGAGACGGCGTCCGCGGTCAGGTCGGTTCCGGTGTGAAGCAGTGCCTCGGCGTCGTCGTAGAGCTGGTTCCACTCGGCGGCGGTGAAAGCGCCGGACAGTTCGACCGCGGGGTGGTGCCGTGGGGTCACCCCGGTCCAATGGGTGGCCATCCCGCCGACCGCATACGTGGCGACGCCCGCGTCCAGGCTGATCAACCGGCCGGGCTCGGCCGGCTCGGCGGCCGGAACCGACAGCGGGTGCAGATGCCCGCTGACCAGACTGCCGAAGCGCTCGTGGCTGTGCTGGTAGGCGAAGTGGTTCTTCAGGTGCTCGCCAGGACGGCTGGAGAGCTGCGGTCCGGCGTCCACCATCATGACGCTGCGTCCGCCTTCGACGAGCGTGCGCGCGAAGGTCGCGCCCACCGGCCCGGAACCGACGACGAGAACGTCGACCTCGATTCGCTGGTGACTCATGGGACTCTCCTTTCCCTGGTCAGTCGGACGGGGTCCGGGTCGGCAACCGCAGGCTCACCGAAGCGGGCATCAACGCCAGGAACAGCATTTCCAGCGGGGAGTCGCCGATGTTCCGCCATCGACCGGCCGCCGCGTGCGCGCAGAAGACCAGTTCGCCCTCGCGGGCGAGCAGCCGGTCTTGGCCGTCCTCGACGAACTCGGCCTCGCCGCGAAGCACGAACCAGGCTTCTTCGATGTCACTTCGGCCGCGTTCGTCGAGAACCGCGCCCGGTGCGAGCCGGACGAAATCGAAGGATTCGCATTCACTGAACAACATTCCGCGGCGCCCGAGGCACCGCCACACCGCTTCCCCGGCGTTGCCGTCGAGGGTTCGGGTGAGTCCGTCGCCGGAGTCGGAGACGATCATTCCGCACCTCCCGCGTTCGCCGGGACGACCAGGCTGACCACGAAGAACTCCAGTCCGTCCGGCCCGCCCTCGACCGTGACGGAACCGCGGAACGGCACCCCGACCGATACCCCGTAGCGCAACGGGACGGTGGTGGACCCGGACTTCGCGGATCCGGTGCCGTCGAGCGTGAAAAGCACATGCTCCTGCTCGTCGGCCACCAAGGTCTCAGCCTGCCCCGGAGCGAGCTCGATCAGCCGGGCCCGGCGAAGCGGTCCGGACAGATAGTCCAGTGCGTCGACATCGCGGACCTCGCGGAGCTTGATCACCTCGGCGCGGTCGCCGCTGGTGTCCTGTGCGGGTACCTCCGGCACCATTCCCGGGCCGGAAACCTCGATGACCAGCCAGATCAGGTCTTCGTCACCGACATTGCGGATGCCGTGCCGGGTGCCGAGGCAGGTGGTGAGCAGATCGCCGGCGGTGACCGGATGGTCGACGCCGTCGATCGTCATCACGCCGCTGCCGGAGACCACGTAGTCGAATTGCTCGGTCCGGCTGTGCAGGTGCACGCCGCTGGCCCCGCCCGCGGGCAGGAAGGAACACTCCACCGCTTCCCACGCCCCGAACAGATTGTTCCGCCTGGCAAGGCATTTCCACCGGGCGACCTTCTCACCGCCGTGCATTTCGTAGACCTCGGACAGCTCGTCCAGGGTCGTGACGGTCATCCGGTCAGCCATGGTCGGCTCCGGTCAACGGCGCGGGCGCCACCGGGATCCGGGCGGGAAGCCGGTCGGTCACCGCGGTGGGCAGCACCGCGAAGGACAGCAGTTCGAGATGACCGGTGGACGGGTTGTGCACCGACCCGCGCGTTCCCCCCGACCAGAGGACCAGGTCGCCAGGATGCAGCGGGACGGAATCCTCGGCACCTGTCCTGAATTCCCCTTCACCGCTGAGCACGAACCAGACCGCGTCGACACCTTCCCGGCCGCGCCCGTCCCGCGTCCCGCCCGGCGGCAGGCGAAGATAGTCGAAGGCCTCGCATTCACTGTGCAACATGCCGCGCCGGGCCAGACAGCGCCAGGCGTCGCCGTCATGGCTCCGGCTCAGTCCATCGGCGTTGGTGACGATCATCGCGCCGCCCCGGCGGTCTGCGGTGTGGTGAGGCTGGCGATGAACAATTCCAAGCCTTCGTCGCCCGCTTCCACCGTGACACCGCTGCCCAGCGGCAGGGTCAGCGCGACGCCGGCGCGCAGCGGCACCGTCGTCGATCCGGTCACCGCGGTTCCGTTGCCGCGCACGATGAACAGGGTGTGCTCCTGGTCCTCGGCGATCAGCGTTTCCTGCTGGCCGGGCTCGAACTGCGGCAGCCGGATCCGGCCGAGCGGCCCGCTCAGAAAGACACGCGCGTCGATCTCCCGTACCTCACGAAGATTGATCACCACGGCGTTGCTCATCGTTTTCCCCCATTTTCGGTCAGCTTCTGGTGTTCGGAATAGACGGCGGCCATGCGCGGGCCGACCACTTCGATGACCAGCCAGGTCAGCCGGTCGTCGCCCGAGTTGATCAGGCCGTGCCGGGTGCCGATGCCGTTCAGGATCAGGTCACCGCCCCGCACCGGGTGCTCCTGACCGTCGAGGAGCATGGTCCCCGTGCCGGAGATGATGAAATAGAGTTCTTCGGTCCGGGTGTGCACGTGTTCGCCGCTGATCCCGCCGGGCGGTAGCGCGGCCCATTCGACCGCCTCCCACGAGCCGAACAGGTCATGGCGGCGGGCGAACGCCTTCCATTCGGAGGCGCCGTCCGCGCCGTGCACGCCGTGGACGACCGACGCGTGGTCGAGGTCGGCGACCACCATGCCGCGGCTCATTTCCGCAGTCCGTCGAAGTGGGCGAGCCAGCCGTTCAGCGTGGGAGCGGAAGCCAGCTCTTCGAAGACGACCGGCACCTTCGCCCGGCGCCAGCGACCGACCAGCCGCATCATGTCGATCGAAGTCAAGCCCTGCAGGATCAGGTTGGCGTCGCCGGGAACGTCCTCGGGCCGGGTGTCCAGCAACGGTGCCAGGAGTTCGCGCAGTTCCTGCTCGCCGGGTGGTTGCGTACTCGACGGGGAATCGGTGTCCATGTCAGCCTTTCCGGTTCGTTACCGACAGACGGGATCGCTCGGCGAGCCGCACCAGCGCCACCTTGTCGACCTTCCCCAAGGGGGTGACCGGGAGTTCGTCGACGAACTCCACCCGGTCGGGAAGCTTGTAGCCGGCCAGTCCGCAGTCGTGCAGTGCGCGCTTGAGGTCGGGCAGCGACGGGCGTTCACCGGCCACCACGAGATAGGCACAGGTCCGTTCCCCGAGGAGGTCGTCCGGCACGCCGACCACCGCCGCGCGGAGCACTCCCTGGTAACCGAGCAGGTGCCCTTCCACCTCAGCCGCGGAGATCTTGTCGCCGCCCCGGATGATCACGTCCTTGATCCGGCCCTCGATGACCAGATCACCGTCGGCGGTCAGCCGGGCGAGGTCCCCGCTGCGGTAGAAGCCGTCCTCGGTGAACGCGATCGCGTTGTGCTCGGGCGCGCGGTAGTAGCCCCGCAAGGTATAGGGGCCGCGGGTGAGCAGTTCGCCGATCTCGCCGTCGGCGACATCGCGATCGTCCGGGCCGACGATCCGGAGTTCGTCCTCTTCGGACAGTGGTCTGCCCTGGGTGCCCAGTACCACCTCCGGTGTGTCGCCGAGCCTCGTGAGGGTGAGCAGACCCTCGGCCATGCCGAAGACCTGCTGGAGCTCGCAACCGAGGACCGGGGTGATCCGCTCGGCGACCGACCGCTGCAGTTTGGCGCCGCCGATCTGGACGACCCGCAGGCTCGACAGGTCCGCCTCGGACCACTCCGCCGCCTCCAACCACAGCTGGGCGATGCTCGGCACCACCGAGGTCACGGTGACCCGCTCGCCGGCGATCAGGGCGAAACAGTCGTCGGCCGTCGGGTCGTCGGCGAGCACCACCGTGCCGCCGGAGACCAGCGTGCCGAGCACTCCGGGGCAGCCCCAGGTGAAGTTGAACTCCAGTGGCAGGACCGCGAGATAAACGTCCGAAGTAGACATTCCGAGCACCGCGGACGTGGCGCGAATCTGGTAGGCGTAATCGTCGTGGGTGCGCGGGATGACCTTCGGCAATGCCGTCGTCCCGCCGGAGAGCAGGAAGAACGCCGCGTCCGACGGATCCTGCTCGGGGAACTCGACCGGTTCCGCGTCCACCGTGGACAGATCGATGACGTCGCCGCCCTTGCCGCTGAGGCTGAACAACAGCCGGAGCGAGGGCGCTCCCGATCGGACCTCCTTCGCCAGCACCCGGTGGTCGAACCCGCGGTGCACACCGGGCAGCACATACGCCACCGCGCCGGTGATCCGGCACAGATGCCCGATCTCCTGCGAGCGGTGCGCGGTCAGCGCGAACACCGGTTTGGCGCCGAGCCGGAACAGGGCGAAACACACCGCGACGAACTCCGGCACATTGGGCAGCTGAACCACGACCCGGTCGCCAGGGGAGATGCCGTACCTGGCGAAGCCCGCCGCCATCCGATCCGCCCAGCGGTCGAGTTCGGCGTAACCGATCCGGCGGTCGCCGTGCACCAGCGCGGTGGCGTCGCCGTACTCGGCGGCGGCCGTCCGCAGCAGGGTGCCGAGTGTTTCGCCCCGCCACAGCAGGGCTTCCCGGTAGCGCCGCGCCGGATCGGCGGGCCAGGGGGTGCATCCTTCCAACACGTCAGTTCTCCGTCGCTGGCTGATGGGCGGTGAGGATTTCGACGACGGCGGCGCCCATGGAGGCGCCCGCTCCCGAGGACACCAGGAGCACGCGGTCACCGGGACCGACCTGCCCGGAGGTCCACAGGTGTTCGAGCCCGAGGAACACCTCGGTCACCCCGGCGTGCCCGACTTGCCTGATGTAGTCCCAGATCCCGCGTTCGGCGTCGATCCCCAGCGGGTCGAGGAACATCGTTTCCAGCGATTCCCAGCCGAAACCGGGATGCGCGACCCTGGCGATCTCGTCGAAGGTGACGTCCGCTTCCTTGAGCACCGACTCGGTGACGGCGACGATCTTGTCGCCGAAGTAGCCGATGGGCGGGGTGACCCCCCGCGCCCACTGCTCGCGCATGTATTCCCGCCGCTTGGTGAAGTCCAACGGCTCCCCGACGGTCACCCCCGGCGGGAACAGCGGGTCGCCGCCGCGGTCGAGTGCCTCCATCCGGGCGTCGGACACCGAACCGATCGCCAGCAGCCGGGCGAACCCGCCGCCGCGGGACAGGGCCACCGCCGCGGCGGAGTCGGCGAGCACGAACGCCGAGGAGGTGCGCCAGCGATCCACCAGCGGGATGGAGAAGTTGTCCGCGGCGGTCACGAGCGCGGCCGGGTGACTCGGATTGGCCAGCAACCGGGTCGCGGCGAGTTCGAGCGCGGCCAGCCCGCCGAGGCAGCCCTGCTTGACCTCGATCGCCGGGATCGGCCGGTCCAGGGTGTTGTTCAGGATGTAGTGCGCGGGGGACCAGGCGTCCGGGCCCTGGTGGTGGGCGTGGCTGTGCAGCAGGACACCGAAATCGTCCGCGGCCCGGCCGGATCGCCGGATCGCCAGGTTCGCGGCCTCGACCGCCATGTCCGGCGCGGGCGTCGACCCGGCGACCGTGACCGACAGGATCCCCGACGCCTCGCGGTCCGCCTCGTCGTACCAGCCTCGCGTCACCGCGTGTTCGGTGCTCACCCGGTCCGGCAGGACGCTGCCGATCCCGGAAAGGTAGACGTCCTCCGTCCTCACGCGGGCACCTCCGCCTTGACCTCGGCGGCGACCAGGAAACGGGCGACGCTGTCGAGCTTCTCGCAGGTCTCCTCGAACTCCCGGTCCGGCTGCGACCGGCCGACGATGCCCGCACCGGCCCTCAGCCAGGTCCGGCCGTCCTGGCGGTAGACGGTCCGCAGCACCAGCGCGGCGTCCATCGCTCCTGACTCGTCCACGGTCAGCACGGCGCCGCTGTACAGGCCGCGGCGTTCGGTCTCATAGCGGCGAATGGCCTCGTACGCGGCCTCTTTCGACACCCCGGACGCGGTCACCGCGGGAAAGACGGCGGCGAAGGCGTCCCAAGCGTCGTGACCGGCGGAGAGCCTGCCGGTCACCCGGGAGGCGATGTGCTGGACACTGCCCCGTTCCTCCAGCGTCATCAGGTTGCGGACACCCACCGAGTCCGGTTCGCAGACGGTGAGCAGCTCGTCGTTGCCGACCTTCACCGAGATCGCGTGCTCGTAGATCTCCTTCTCGTCCGACAGCAGTTCCCCGCGCAGCCGGTCGTTGGTCGCGGCATCCGAAGTGAGCGCCCTGGTGCCGGCCAGCGGCTGGCTGACGACCGTGCCGTCCTCGGTCACGCTGACCACGATCTCCGGGCTGAACCCGGCTGCCTCCAGGCCGCCCAGCCGGACGAGGAAAGACCGGGCCGGGGTGTTCCGGCGGCGGCCGAGCACATAGGTACCGACCAGGTCGATGTCCTCGTCGACCCGCACGAGCCTGGACAGGATCACCTTCTGCAGCCGCGCGTCGGCGATGTCCTGCACGGCGCCCGCGACCGCGGCACGGTACTCGTCGCGGCCGGTCTGCCTGACATCCAGCGGAACCGCGTCGCTCTCACGGCCTTCGACCGGGCGGCCGAGCAGGTCGACGAGGACGGCGAGGGTGTCCGGATCGGTGGAGCGCACCCATGCCCGGCCGGAGCCGATGCGCACCTCGCTCTTCGGCACCACGAGATGCAGCAGGGGCTGGTCGTCCACATGCTCGAGATCACCGTCCTTGGCGTAGGACAGCTCGAACGTCGCGGCGCCGTAAGCCCGCCAGCCTCGGACGGGCACCATCCCGAGCAGTTCCTTGACCTGACGCAACGGCCGATCACTCCAGGGCAGTCGCGCGGTCCGCACGCCGCCGAGCCGGGCCCCGTTCCGGTCGAGCGTCACCTCGGCGAGCACTCCGCCCGCATAGGACCAATGCCCGTCCTTCTCGTAGATGACGAATTCGCCGTGCGGGCCCGCCTCGGCCAGCCTTGCCGACACCTCCAGCGGATCGCCCGCCACCTCGATCGACGTCTCGACGTATTGCGCCCACTCTGTCCCGCCCATTACAAAGACCTCGATTCTGCTTACACGACGACAGGAAAGGAATACGGATCCGAATTCGCCCTGGTGCTACCGGCGCCAGGCGGAAACCACTTCGATGGCCTGTTTCGGGTTGAGCCTCGGATCACAGAAACTGGTGTATTTGTCGCCGACGTGGCCGATCATCGACTCATCGGCGACACATTCGGTGACCTCGTCGGGGGTGGTCTCCAAATGCAGTCCTGCGGCCACTCCCCGTCCCTCGGACACCGCACTCCTGAATTCGAGGATCTCCCGCACGACGGTTTCCACGAACCGGGTCTTCAGCCCGTCCGGGCCGCTCACGGTGTTGCCGTGCATGGGGTCGGTGAGCCAGCCGGCCCGGTGGCCAGCCTCGCGGACCGCGGCGACCAGCGGTGGCAGGCGCTCGGCCGCCTTCCCGGCGCCCATGCGGGAGATGAGGGTGAGCCTGCCGGGGGTGCGGAAGGGGTCGAGCCGCTCGCAGAGTGCGACCAGCGCGTCCGGCGTCATATCCGGCCCGACCTTGCAGGCGATCGGGTTGTCGATCGTGGCCAGCAGGGCGGCGTGGGCACCGTCCAGTTGGTTGGTGCGGTTGCCGATCCATGGCCAATGCGTCGAGGTGAGGAGCCATCGGCCTGCCTCGGTCCGGCGCAGCATCGGCAGCTCGTAGTCGAGCAGCAGTGCCTCGTGGCTGGTCCAGACCGACGCCTCCGGCCGTTCGCCGTTGCGCAGGCGCAGGTACTCCATCGCCGCATTCGCCGCGTCGTAGCACTCGAGCAGGCGCTCCGGATCCGGCCTGCGAAGCACGGGGTCCGGCTCCGGGCTGTTGACCAGGTGACCGCGATAGACGGGCAGGTCGACGCCGCCGACCCGCTCGGCGGGCCTGGACCGCGGCTTGGCGAACTGGCCCGCGATCCGCCCCACTCGCAGTACGGGCTTGCCGGTGGCCATCTTCAACGCCCCGGCCAGCATGTCCAGCAAGGCGATCTTGCGGGCCACGTACCCCGGCGTGCATTCCGCCGGATCCTCGGCACAGTCGCCCGTCTGCACGACCAGGAGTTCACCTGCCGCGACCCTCGACAAGTGAGAACCCAACTTGTGGACATCGTCCGCGTACACCAATGGCGGCCGATCGGCGAGTATCTCTCTCACCATTCGCACGTGCTGGTGATCGGGCCATTCCGGCTGTTGCAAAGCCGATTCGGCCGAAATCACCGGTAGATCACTCCGCACCAGAGCCTCCCCCAATGAGCCGAGTTCGCCAGGATTCGATCGCTTGATCGGCAGCGTTCGACCATTACTTAATCGCTGGGCATGAGCGGCGAATTCGCTCGCCAAACACCGCTGAATTTTCGCGGCGGATTCGATCGCCGAATCTATCAGAACACCGGGCGCCTGAGTAGATTCTCCGTTCCTCGCCGTCTCGCCAGCGGGACAAATGCGCTCCACCCGCTATTGGCGACGAATCCGGCAGTTCGCCGCGCCAGGGCTCGCCCGTCGTTGACGCCGACTTCAACTGAAACTATGCTGGTTGCAGTTTCGAGGGGGGCGGGGTGGCACTCAGCAGCAGGAGCGCGGCGGCTATTCACGCACTGACGATGCTGGCGCGCTGGGACGATTCGCTGACCTCCGCGGAGATCGCGGATAGTCTGGCGAGCAATCCGGTGCTGGTCCGACGCATTCTCGGCAGCCTCCGCGACGCCGGGCTGGTGCGGTCCACGGAGGGACGTGGCGGCGGTTGGACGCTGGCCCGTCCGCCGGGGGAGATCACGCTCTACGACGCGTACACCGCGGTCGAGCAGGGGCCGATCCTGACCCGCCATGCCCATCCGCCCAGTACCACGTGCGATGTCGGCCGCCATATGCGCGCGCTGCTCGACGCGGAGTTCCGGGAAGCCGAACAGGCCATGGAAGAACGGCTCGGCCGCACGACGATCGCCCATCTCGTCCAGCAGGTTCTGGCCAAGGGGCGCGAGCTCGCCCGCGAAGAAGGTCTTCGCGCCGGCCACGTCTGAAGGTCAGCGAGGCCGTGTCGTCCGTCCCGTCACGCGTGTCGTCCACCCGATCACGCGTGTCGTCCGTCCCGTGACGCGAAACGAGAGGCGTCGGCCCGAAACGTCGCTCACGACCGACCCGATCCACCGACACGCGCACCGCGTTTCCGGTGCGGGACACCAGAACGGAAGCCATGTCCCCGAAATCCAACCCGTGGCCCGCGCTCTACGCGGTCATCGTCGGTTTCTTCCTGCTCCTGCTGGACATGAGTATCGTCGCGGTGGCCAACCCGGCGATCATGGCGGACCTGCACGCCGACATCTCCCAGGCCATCTGGGCCACCAGCGCCTACCTGCTTGCCTACGCGGTGCCGCTGCTGATCACCGGACGACTCGGCGACCGCTTCGGCCCCAAGAACGTCTACCTGCTCGGCCTGGTGGTGTTCACCGGGGCCTCGCTCTGGTGCGGAGGGTCCACCAGTATCGACATGCTGATCGCGGCGCGTGTCGTGCAGGGACTGGGCGCGGCTCTGATGACACCCCAGACCATGGCCGTCATCACCCGGACCTTTCCGCCGGACAAGCGCGGCGCGGCCATGGGTCTCTGGGGTGGCGCGGCCGGGCTGGCGGCGCTGGTCGGCCCGATCGTGGGCGGCGTGCTGGTGGACTGGCAGGGCTGGCAGTGGATCTTCTACGTGAACGTGCCCATCGGCATCCTCGCCTTCGTGCTGGCGGTCTGGCTGGTGCCCGCGCTGGAGACTCGGGAGCACAAGTTCGACATCACCGGGATGGCGCTGTCCGCGATCGGCATGTTCCTGCTGGTGTTCGGCATCCAGGAGGGCAACGCCAGGAACTGGGACCTCGTCATCTGGACGCTGATCGTCGCCGGGGTCGCCGTGCTGATCCTGTTCGTCGTCAACCAATCCCGCAACACACGGGAACCGCTGGTCCCGCTGAGCCTGTTCAAGGACCGCAACTTCTCACTGTCCAATGTGGCCGTCACTTCGATGGCGGCGGCGGTGAACGGCCTGTTCGTGGTCGCCTACTTCTACCTGCAACAGGTGCGGGACCTGTCACCGACGAAGTCGGCGATGGTCTTCGCGCCGATGGCGATTCTCACCGGCTTGCTCGCGCCCTTCGTCGGCAAGATCGCCGATCGGCTGCCGCCGCGGATGATCCCGACCATCGGTTTCGCCTTGTTCGCCGGGACCTTGTTCGGCTACACGTGGATCATGACGCCGGATTCGTCCCTGGCGCTGTTCGTCGTCCTCGGCGCCATCGCCGGTATCGCGAACGCCTTCGTCTGGGCGCCGCTCGCGGCCAACGCGATCCGGAACCTGTCCATGTATCAGGCGGGAGCCGGCTCCGGCGTGTTCCTGACCACCCGCCAGATGGGCTTCACACTCGGCTCGGCCGCCATCAGCGCGCTGCTGTCGACGCGCATCGCGGCACAGGGACTTCCAGCCGGTCCGATCGGCGAAACCGGTGACGGCACCAGTGTGCGCGACCTGCCACCCGAACTGCGCGAAACGGTGCTGCACAAGCTGAGCGGCGCGCTCAGCCAGTCCATGTACCTGCCGGCACTGGTCCTGCTGGTCGGTTTGCTCGCGTCCGCGCTGTTCGTGGGACGGTCCCGCGCCGCCGAAGCCTCGACGGCGCAGGCGGCGAAATCCCCCGCGGGGCGTTGAATCCCGGCACACCACAGAATGCCGAAAAGGCCCCTTTCGCTGCGGCGAAAGGGGCCTTTTCGGTCAACCGGCTCAGACGGTCTTCATCATCCCGCCGTCGATCACCAGATCCGCACCGCTCATATTGGCCACCTTGCCGGAGGCGAGGAACACCACGAGCGCCGCGATCTCCTCCGGGTCGGCGAACTCGCCGGTCGAGGTGCCGACGGTGGCGGGCAGTTGATCCTTGAACGTGTCCAGTGTGGCACCGGCTCGTTTGGCGATCATTTCGCCGGGGCCGCCGGGTGAAGTCCACAGATCGGTCCACACCGGGCCGGGCGAAATGGTGTTCACCCGCAGACCCTGGCCGCCGAACTCCTCGGCGAGTGCCTTGCCGAGATTCGACACCGCGGCCTTGACCGCGGATTGCGCGACCAGCCGCGGCTGGGGCAGTTTCGCGTTGACCGAACTGATGTTGATCACCGAGCCGCGGCGCTCGAGAAGGCTCGGCAGTGCGGCCCGCGTCGCACGGACATTCGACATGAACGTCACATTGAAGGTGTGCAGGAACGCCTCGTCGTCGAGCTGAAGGAATCCGCCGGGCGGCGTCGACGTGCCCGCGACATTGTTGACCAGCAGGTCGATTCCGCCATGCTGGTCGAGAGCGTGCCGCACGACGCGGGCGGGCTCGTCGGGATGGCCGAGATCGGCCTCGAGCGCGTCCGCGGTCAGTTCCTTCAAGCCGGCGGTGACGGTGCGGCTGCCCGCGACGACCGTGTATCCGTCTTCGACCAGCGCGCGAACGATCGCCAGGCCGATCCCCCTTCCGGCTCCGGTCACTACAGCGACACGTGTTGTCTTCGTCGTCATGAGAAGTGTCCTCCACCGCTTCAGCGGCAATAGTCGTGCTGGATCGAATCCCGCATTGGCCCGAACAGGCGACCGCCCCGGAGGTTCGTCCCGCCAGCGGGACGAACCTCCGGCCGTCGATCGGGCTCTGTGAAAACCGCGTTCACGTGTAATATCCCTTTCGGCGAGCGTCTCCGCTTCACCGACAGGCATTTACCGTCATCCCGTCGATTTCGTGCTCAATATATCCTCCGCCGCCCGGTCGAGTATCAGTACCATCCAGTTCTCCAGATGATCATCCGCCTGTTGTGCGGCGGCTCGCCAGCGCTCGACGCGTTCCCTGGCAACGGCCAGCCGCGGTATCACCGCGGCCGACTCCGCGCCGGTCTTCTTGTTCGCTTTGATCCCGCGCAGTCGACGGCGTAGCTCGTTGCGCGACCATCTTTCTTTCTCGGCACGGTCCAGCCAATGGTCCTGTTCCTTGGCGTCGAGTGCGGCGACCTCGGCGTGATGCTGGAAGCTCAGCAGTTCGCGGCGTCTCTCCAGTTGGAATCGGCGAGTTACCCAGGCATAGTTACGCAGGGTCTGATAGTCGAGCCCCGCGGCGTCGATGGCCCGGACATAGCGATCCGCGTAGTTCTCCTGACCGCAGACCAGCCAGTCGCCAAGGCACCAGGCCGACGAATCGAAGATCCGGGAAAGCTGCACTCCTGCTCGTTCCCAGTCGCTATAGGTGAGGCTGGGCGGAATGCGCAGGCCAAGGCGCGAGATCAGCACCTGGTCGGCGCGGACCTGCGGCTTCGGTTCTACTTGCGCCGGCTCGAGAACGTCTCGGTTGGTTGGTGGCACAGTTCCCCCTGAACGGTCGGACATTGTCGTTTGGTGTACTCGCGAGGAATTCCAGACGGCGTGGATCGACGCGGCAGACAATGGGCGACCTGACGGAGCCGTCGGTGAAACGATAATGGACGGCCCCGCGCGTCTCACTCCGTGAAACCGCTCCGGGTATACCGGATGGACGCCGTGAACTCACCGCATGGACACCCCCCATAGGCCACCTTCGATAGTAGCCCAGTCGTTACTCATGTGCGTTGCCCGTGACACCTGTTACGGGCTACTCCGAATGCGCACCCAATGGCCGCGGTGCTCTGGTAGGCTCGCGCTCACTTGGTGGCACGGGGGCCCGCCGAGGATGGGGTGTTGTGGGGGCAGCGGCGCATATTATCCGACGGGTCGTCTCGATGACGACGTCCGTCATCTTTGTTCTGCCCCTGATCTCCAGCGCGTATTCGACATGACTTCAGTGGGGAAAACAATGGAAGAAAGAATCGCCGATGCCGCGCGTGGAAAGGGCAGACGGGCATTTCTCAGTGCGAGCGCAGGGTTGGCCGTCGGCGCCGCCGCACTCCCGTTCCTCGGTTCCGGAACCGCGAATGCGACCGATCGTACGACCGACGCGTTCGGTCCCTTCACCGTCAAGCCGGGCGACCCTCGTTACGGGGAACTGATCACCGGGAACAATCAGCGCTGGGTGGGCTCTCCCGACTGTTTCCAGCTGGTCGGTTCGACCCAGCAGGTCGTCGACGCCGTCCAAGCCGCGGTCACGTCGGGCAGGCGGATCGCCGTGCGCAGCGGCGGCCACTGCTACGAGGACTTCGTCAGCAATCCCGACGTGCGCACGGTGATCGACATGTCCGAAATGGACTCGGTCTACTACGACCCGATCATGAAGGCCTTCGCCGTCGAACCCGGTGCGCGCCTGCTGAATCTGTACGCCACTCTGTACAAGGGCTGGGGCGTGACCCTCCCCGGTGGACGGTGCTACTCGGTGGGCGCGGGCGGGCACATCTGCGGCGGCGGTGATGGTCCGTTGTCCCGGCGCCTCGGGCTCACCGTCGATCATCTGTACGCCGTCGAAGTCGTGGTGGTCGATCAAGCGGGCAAGGCGCGCAGTGTCGTGGCGACCCGCGAGCCCGCCGATCCCAGCCGTGATCTGTGGTGGGCGCACACCGGCGGCGGCGGCGGGAACTTCGGCGTGATCACCCGCTACTGGCTGCGCTCGCCCGGAGTGAGCGGTGCCGATCCGGCAAGCGCGCTGCCCAAACCGCCGTCGACCGTCCTGGTCAACGGAATGTCGTTCTCGTGGGCGGAACTCACCGAGGCGAAATTCGCCAGGCTGGTGAAGAACTTCACCGGATGGCACGAGCGCAACAGCGCACCGGATTCGCCGGGTACGGCATTGTCGGCTTCGCTCGCCCTGAATCACAAGTCCAACGGCAATGTGGGCATGTTCGTCCAGGTCGACGGCGACGTTCCGAACGCGGAGCAGTTGCTGCAGGATTTCGTGACCGAAATTCGCGACGGTGTGTCGGCGACAATGCTTCCGCTGAGCGGAAACGTGGGCGAATACAGCGCGATGCCACAGCTGGTCAATGCCCAGCGGCTGCCATGGTTCCAGTCGGTTCGACTGCTGGCGACCAATTCGCCCATGCTGACGAATCCGACGCTACGCGCCGACCACAAGTCGGCCTACCACCGCAAGGCTTTCACCGACGCGGACGTGGCGGTCGTCTACAAGCACCTCACGAGCACCGCGATCGACAACCCGAACGCGATGCTGCTGTTGCTTCCGTACGGCGGGAAGGTGAACGCCGTGGACCCGGCCGCGACCGCCGCCTCGCACCGGAGTTCGGCGTTCCAGGCGCTCTGCCAGACCTTCTGGTCCGCCCCCGGCGACGACTCGAAGAACCTGGCCTGGGTCCGCACGTTCTATGCCGAGCTCTACGGCGCCACCGGGGGCGTCCCGGTTCCCAACGACCGCACCGACGGCTGCTACGTCAACTACCCCGACACCGACCTGTCCGACCCCGCGTACAACTCTTCCAAAGTTCCCTGGCACGACCTGTACTACAAGTCCAATTACGCACGCCTGCAACAGGTCAAGGCCAAGTGGGACCCGAAGGACATCTTCCGGCACAAGCAGTCCGTCAAACGTCCGTCTTGATCCGTGCTTATTCGGCGCTCGTCCGGGTGGCCTCTTTGGCCGCTTTCTTGAAGGCGCGGACCTGGGCGAGCGTTTCAGGGCCGGTGACGTCGGCGATGGAACGGCGGGAGCCGCGGTCGCCGTAGGCGCCGGCGAGGGCGCGCCAGCCTTTGGGCTGGACGCCCAGTTGTTTGCCGAGGAGCGCGAGGAGGATCTTGGCCTTTTGCTCGCCGTAGCCGGGGAGGGCTTTGAGGCGTTTGAGGACTTCTTCGCCGTTGGGTTTGGGGCGGCCTGCCGTCCAGATCGCGGTGGTGTCGCCGTCGTAGTGCTCGATGATGTGCCGGGCAAGGGTCTGGACGCGCCGGGCCATGGAGCCGCCGTAGCGGTGGATGGCCGGTGGGGTGACGCAGAGTTCGACGAAGGTCTCGGTGTCGGCTTCGGCGATTTTGTGGATATCGAAGCCGTCCATCCGGTCGGCGATCTTCTTCGGTCCCCGGAAGGCGTGTTCCATCGGGTACTGCTGATCAAGGAGGAGCCCGGTCACCAGGGCGAACGGATCGTCGTTGAGCAGCTTGTCGGCGTCGGCGTCGCCGGTCAGTCGGAGCTCGTTCGGCATGGCATCATCTTCCCGGATCAGAGGTGGCGCGGCGGCTACCCGCGATACGCGCGTCCTGCGCCCAGGATCTCACGACCGGGCCGGAGCGCGCGTCCTCATCCGTGTGGGTCCACCAGCAGGTCCGCCGCCGCGGTCGTGACGGCGTCCGACACCGCCGCCAGCGCGGGCGAGTCGAGTTTCCACTGCTGCCAGAACAGCGGTACGTCGATGGGGTGATCCAGGTCCAGGCAGACGAAGCTGCCGTCGCGCAGGCGGTCGCCGATCTGCGCGAGCGGCACCATGCCCCAGCCCATCCCGGCCGCGACGGCGTCGAAGAACCCTTCGGACGACGGGACGTAGTGCCGCAGCGAGCTCGCGATCGTGCCGCGCTCGCGAGCGAAGCGGTCTTGAAGATCGTCACGGCGGTCGAAGACGACGACGGGTGCTTCGGCGAGGTCGAGGTCCGTGCCGAGCGCCGGGCTCACGACGGCCAGGTAGCGCATGTGCCCGAGCCGGTGCACCGAACACCCCGCGACCGGATCGGGTGACGACGTCACGGCGGCCATCACCAGGCCCTCTCGCAGCAGGGTCGTGGTGTGGTCCTGGTCCTCGCGATGCAGTTCGAAGCAGATCTTCTGCTCGGGGGGCACCCGCGTGAGGGCGGGCAGGAACCAGGTCGCCAGCGAATCCGCGTTGACCGCGATCGGCAGCCGGACCGGTTCGTCGCCGGCGGTCAGGCCGAGTTCGGCCCGGGTGTCGGCCTCCAGCAGGGCCATCTGACGGCCGAACCGCACCACCGCCTGCCCGGATTCGGTCAGGCGCACCGGTTTCGTGCGGATCAGCAGGACCAGGCCGGTGCGCTGTTCGAGCGCCTTGACGCGCTGGCTGATCGCCGACGGTGTCACGTGCAGCGCCGACGCCGCCGCGTCGAACGTGCCCTCGTCGGCGACCACCAGCAGTGTGCGGACCAGGTCGAGCGGCAGATCTGTCATCACGAACGCTAATCTTACGTAAGAATCTTTAGCTGTACTGTTGACGATCGGCTTCCTAGCCTGGCCCGTATGGGAGACGTTCTGTTCAGCCTGGGTGCCGGATTCGGCGCCACCATGGCCCTCATCGTCGCGATCGGCGCGCAGAACGCGTTCGTGCTGCGCCAGGGCATCCGTCGCGAGGCGGTACTCGTGGTAGTGCTGATCTGCATCTTCTCGGACGCCATCCTGGTCAGCCTCGGCGTCGGCGGGGTCGGCGCGCTGGTGGGGACGTCACCCGAAGCGCTGACCATCGTCGCCCTGATCGGCGGCGCTTTCCTGCTTTGCTACGGCGCTCTCGCGGCCCGTCGCGCGTTCAAGCCGGCCGCGCTGGAGACCGGCGGCCCGGAGACCGGCGGATCGCTGCGCCGCATCGTGCTGACCACGCTGGCGATCACGTGGTTGAACCCGCATGTCTACCTCGACACGCTCCTCCTGCTCGGCGCGATCGCGGCCGGACACGGCAGTGACCGATGGGCGTTCGGTGTGGGCGCGGTGTCGGCCAGCGTGCTTTGGTTCCTCGCGCTCGGTTTCGGCGCGCGGCTGCTCAGCGGCTTCTTCCGCAAGCCGTCGTCGTGGCGGGTGCTGGACGGCCTGGTCGCCGCGACGATGATCGGCCTGGGGTGGCGCTGGTGGCCGGCGCCTGATCACGACCCCACGGCAAATCACCGGGACGGCCGCCGCACAGCGGGTTCGCCGATCGGCACCCGCGCACGCGGAAGAGTCCTGCTCCCTTGTGATCCATCACAATGAGCGGAGCTTAAGTCTGGTCTTTCTCCTGGTCCCGGGCGTCGGTTTGTGACGCATGATGACTCGCATCACATACTGACGAGTAACCGGAGGCAGGGATGCGGGCTCGGGTCACCAACGGCGGTGCCACGAAGACCAGGAGGATCCTCACCACACTTGTCGCGGCCTTGACGTTCACGATCGCCGTCCCGGCGGCGGCGAGCGCGGCGCCGTCGAGCGGCTGGAACGACTGGTCGTGCAAACCGAGCGCCACCCATCCCGAGCCCGTCGTGCTGGTGCACGGCCTCGGCGGCAACGCGACGACCAACTGGTTCTACCACGCGCCGAAGCTCGAGAACGCCGGTTATTGCGTCTATTCGCTGACATATGGCGCCACCGTCCTGGGTGGACAGTTGTTCGGCGGGCTCGCCTCCATGCGGAAGAGCGCCGTCGAACTCGGCGCGTTCGTGGACCGCGTGCGGGCGAGCACCGGCGCGGACAAGGTCGACATCGTCGGGCATTCCGAGGGCACGACGATGCCCGCGTACTACCTCAAATTCGAGGGAGGCGCGGAGAAGGTGAAGCATTTCGTCGGGTTCGGCTCGAACTTCAAGGGCACGTCGCTCAACGGCCTTTCCGGGCTCGCCAAGGCCGTGCTTTCGCTGCCCGGCATCGACCTGCTCGCCGACGGCGTGTGCGGGGCGTGCCGCGAATACCTGGCGCCGTCGGACTTCCTCGACGACCTCGCCCGCGGTGGGGTGAGCGTGGCGGGACCGGCCTACACGAGCATCGTGAGCCGCCACGATCGAGTGGTCACGCCGTACACGAGCGGCGTGCTGAACGAGCCGGGCGCGACCGACATCGTGTTGCAGAACCGCTGCGGCGCGGACGTTTCCGGGCATCTGAGTCAGGCGATCGACCCGAACGTGACGGGCCTGATCCTCAAGGCCCTCGACCCGGAAGGCGCTCCCGCGCCGAAGTGCGTGCCGTTCTTCGCGCCGCTGTAGGCCTCAGGGCCTGGTCGCGTGCACCACGAACACCGACCGGACCCGATCCTCGGTCTCGACGTCGAGGCGTTTCACGGTCACCTCGGTGAAGCCGGCTTCGAAGGCCAGTTCCGCCGCGTCGTCCTCGGTTTCCGGCAGCTTCAGGTCGGCGGGGACGATCGCGGCGAACGCCTCCGACGGCCGGAACGCCGACGCCAGCGGCAGGCTGAAACCGGCGCGGCCACCCGGTCGCAACGCCCGCAGCCAGTCGCGGAGCGCGGCCGCGCCGAGGAAATGCAGCGAAGACGCGCACAGCACGACGTCCGCGCCTTCGTCCTCCACCGGCGACGGAACCGCCGAGGCGACCTGCCAGGTGATGCGCTTTCCGGGATCGTGAGCCGCAGCCTTCGCCTCGGCCTGGGCGATCATGCCCGGCGAGATGTCGATCGCGAGCACTTCGCCCGGCTTTAGGCGCAGTGCGGCGAACGCGGCCACACCGGTACCGGTCGCGACGTCGAGAACTCGTTCGGGCGCCGTACAGCCGAGCCCGTCGACGAGCGCATCGGCGACGAGGCCGTGAAAGGTGTCTTCGTCGTAGTGCGCGGCGATGCCGTCGAACAGCCCGGCCGCGATCTCCTCGTTCACGACGGCGACCCTATCCGGGAGGCGGCGGCGTCCGGCGAAACCCAGGTCGACGCGGTGGTACCAGCACAGCTCCGGATCACCTTCGAGCCAGCACAGCAGGACGTCGACGCCGTCGAGTTCGGCGGGGAAGTCGATCAGGAGCGGGGCGAAGCCCTTCAGTTCCGCGCCCGTCCGCTGGACGGTGGTCATCAGATCGTCCAACCGGGCCTGCGCGGCCTTCCACTCCGGCATCCCGCCGAGCGAGGTCTCCCGGCCGCCCGGCCGCAGGGACGCGGCGAGTTCGGCCGCGTCGGCGCGGAGGCGGACGAGCTCGTCGAGCACGGGGCGTAGCCGGGCGAGCTCGGCGCGGGCTTCGGGAACGGTGAACAAACCCATGCGCCGATGGTCCCAGCCCGCTCAGCGGCGCCGCCGGGCGAGTCTCGACGCGAGACCCGCGCCGATCAGGAGGAAGCCCGTCGCGAGCAGCCCGCCGATGAACAACCAGCTCGTGACGCCGTAGGTGACATCGTTCTGCGGCAGGTATTTCACCAGGCGGAAGCCCCACTCCGGGACGGCGATGGTGGCCACGCCCGGGGCGACACCCCAGACGAAGCCGCCGAGGATCGGGCCGGTCGCCGAGAGTGCGCCGAGCAGTCCGACCGCCAGCAAGAGGATCCCGCCACCCACGAGGAGGCCGATGCTGAAGACGTCACGCTGGGTGCTGAGCGTCGCCTGGACGAGCATCTGCTGCCGCAGGCCGCCCCAAGCCAGCAGGCCGAGGGCGACCGGCGTCAGGATCAGGCCGCCTGCGCCGCTGAGGACGCGACGCACGCCTCGACCCGCGCGCGGGTCTTCGGCACCCAGGTCGTCGTCGACGGCCTCGTACGGTTCATACGACTCAACGTCCTCGTACGGCCTTCGCGGGTCCTTGGGTTGCTGCTCGTACTCGCCGTACTCCTGGTAGTCCTCGTCGTCGTACTCCGCGACGTACCGCTGCGATGACATGGGCGGGTCACCTCCCTGAACCGGACTACGGACGTCAGCCCCCTTCGGTTCACTTCGATCTCCGCAGAGCGCGTTCAGCCCGCTAAACGCGATCTGAGCGGCGCCGCGAGAGGGTGCCGACCAGGCCGGCCCCGATCAGCAGGAAACCGCTCCCGACCAGCGCGCCCATCACCAGCCAGGTCGCCAGGCCGACGCCGAGTTCGCTGCCCCCGATGTCGTAGATGAAGCTCATGACGTCGCGGGGGCTCAAGATGAACGCCAGACCCGGCAGCACACCCCACAGCAGTCCGCCCGCCGCCGGCCCGAGCCCGGACAGCGCCCCGAGGAGCGCGACGCCGAGCAGGAGGAGGCCACCGAGGACCAGCAGGATCACGCCGAGCGGGTCTTCGCCGACGGACAACGACTGCGAGAAACCCCGCTGCAGTCGCGAGCCGCCGTAGATCGTCAGGCCGAGCCCGACCGGCGTGAGCAGGACACCGCCGAGCCCGCTGATCACGCGAGGCACCGTGCGGCCGCTTTGCCTGGGCTGGAGGTAAGGCTCCGGCACCGCGGGCTGCTCGTGCGGCGGCACGGCGTAGGGGTTGGTGGACATGGAGGTACCGCCCTTCCGATGGCCGGCTGTGCCGAAAGTGGAGTGCGGTTCGATGATGACGCGGTCGCCGTCGTTCCGTGACGGCCGGATGGCCGTCGTACGACCGGGTGACGTCGGACACATCTGCCTCGTGGAGACTTGATACCGACCACTACCGGAACCATCCAGGACCGTTAAGCAGTACGCTTGTACCGCTACCGGAGAGACTGAAGAAGAACGCGAAGATCCGCGGAAGGAGCACCGCTGCTCATGGCCAAGATCAAGGTCCAGGGCACCGTCGTCGAGCTCGACGGCGATGAGATGACCCGCATCATTTGGCAGTTCATCAAGGACAAGCTGGTCCACCCCTACCTGGACCTCAACCTCGAGTACTACGACCTGGGCATCGAGGAGCGGGACCGCACCGACGACCAGATCACCATCGACTCGGCCAACGCGATCAAGAAGCACGGCGTCGGCGTCAAGTGCGCCACGATCACGCCGGACGAGGCGCGTGTCGAGGAGTTCGGCCTGAAGAAGATGTGGCGGAGCCCGAACGGCACCATCCGCAACATCCTCGGCGGCGTCGTCTTCCGCGAGCCGATCATCATCAACAACATCCCGCGGCTGGTCCCCGGCTGGACGAAGCCGATCATCATCGGCCGTCACGCCCACGGTGACCAGTACAAGGCCACCGACTTCAAGGTCCCCGGCCCGGGCACCCTGACGCTGACCTACACGCCGGCCGACGGCTCGCAGCCGATGGAGTTCGAGGTCGCGCAGTACCCCGAGGGCGGCGGCGTCGCGATCGGTATGTACAACTACCGCAAGTCCATCGAGGACTTCGCCCGCGCCTCGCTGCAGTACGGCCTGGACCGCGAGATGCCGGTCTACCTGTCGACCAAGAACACGATCCTCAAGGCCTACGACGGCATGTTCAAGGACGTGTTCCAGGAGATCTTCGACGCGGAGTTCAAGACCGACTTCGACGCCAAGGGCATCACCTACGAGCACCGCCTCATCGACGACATGGTCGCCGCGGCGCTCAAGTGGGAGGGCGGCTACGTCTGGGCCTGCAAGAACTACGACGGTGACGTCCAGTCCGACACGGTCGCGCAGGGCTTCGGCTCGCTGGGCCTGATGACCTCGGTGCTGCGCACCCCGGACGGCAAGACCGTCGAGGCCGAGGCCGCGCACGGCACGGTGACCCGGCACTACCGCCAGCACCAGCAGGGCAAGCCGACCTCGACCAACCCGATCGCGTCCATCTACGCGTGGACCCGCGGTCTCGAGCACCGCGGCAAGCTGGACTCGAACCCGGAGCTGATCGGCTTCGCGAACAAGCTGGAGCAGGTCGTCATCGAGACCGTCGAGAGCGGCAAGATGACCAAGGACCTCGCGCTGCTCGTGGGCAAGGACCAGCCGTTCCAGACCACCGAGGAGTTCCTCGCGACGCTGGACACCAACCTGGCCAAGAAGATCGCCCAGGGCTGAGCCTCGCTGTAAGTACGTGAAGGCCCCCTTCATTGCGCTAGACGCAGTGAAGGGGGCCTTCACGTACTTCCGCCCGCGTCGTGACCGTGGGTAGCACGTGACCGATCGGGGTTGGCGCCTCCGGGTGGTTGGCAATCCGGGATCTGGGCGGCCGCCCCGGCTTCTGCCACTCTGGTCCAGACAGAAAACGATTCCCTTGTTCGAGGAGTGACCATCATGGCCATCTCGAAACCGGTCTTGTTCATCGGCGGCGGACTGGCGCTGATCGTCGTCGTCGCCATCTCGGGACAGGACAGGGAGTCGAGCGCGTCGAGCCCGACCGGTTGCCAGGTCGTGGTGACGGCCGACGTGCTCAACGCACGCGACGCCCCGGGCGGGCAGAAGATCGTCGGCAAGTACGTCAAGGACGCGAAGATCGACGCGCAGCCGGTGGTCGAGAACGGCTTCCGCAAGATCGCCGAGGGGAAGTGGGTCTCCGCCGAGTTCGCGCCCCCGGTCCAAGGCGCCAAATGCGGCCCGTGACCTGCGGGTTCGCGTTTAGCCCGCTAACCGCGACAGGCGCGTTGAGCTGCGGGATCGCGGTTAGCCCGCTAAACGCAAGTGGGTGCCTTCCGCGGCCGCCAGCACCTCGCCGCTGAACTCCTTCCGCGCTTCGGCCACCGAGATCTCGCGGTCGGAACCGGGCCAGAAGTGGGTCAGCAGCAGCCGCCGGGCTCCTCCGCGCTCGGCCCAGTACCCGGCCTCGCCCGCCGTCGACACCAGGCGCGGCGTCTCGTCGGGAGACGGGCCCTGAAGCGTGGCGTCGGCGATGAGCAGGTCCGCGTCGCGCGCCAGCTCCGCGAGGATCGGGCTTGGCCCGCTGTCGCCGGTGTAGGCGACGGTGAGCCCGGGCGCGGTCAGCCGGACTCCGTAGTTCGGCACGTGGTGCGGCAGCAGGAACGTGGTCATCCGGAACGGCCCGAGCTCGCGCGGCGGGCCGAGTTCGCGCACGTCGAAGATCGTCGTCGGATGAGGTCGCGGTTCCATCGCTTCGAGCCGTCGCACCGTGCCGGGCGTGCAGTGCAGCGGGATCCTCGGCTCGTCCGGCAGCCCGTAGGCGCGGGCCCGGCCGAGCGCGCTCACATCGGCGCAGTGATCGGGATGTTCGTGCGTCACCACCACCGCGTCGACCCGGCCACCGGGGCAGTGTTCGAACAGGCGTGACGCGGCGCCGTAGCCGAGGTCGAGCACGACCTTGAAGCCCTCGTGGACCAGGAGGAAGCCGGCGCAGGCCCGGCCTGGTTCCGGCCAGGCGCCGCAGCTGCCCAGCACGATGAGCTCGCTCATGCGCGCAGTCTCCCAGAACGAACGCCCTGCCGGTTCTGTCGGACCCTCCGGGTAGCGTGCGATGGGTGCTGACCGTCTCCACCGTGAATGTCAACGGCCTCCGTGCCGCCGCGAAAAAGGGCTTCGTCGAATGGCTGGGCTCGACGAAGGCCGACGTCGTCGCCTGCCAGGAGGTCCGGGCCGAGCTCAAGGAGCTCCCGGCCGGCGCCGCCGCGCCCGAAGGCTGGCACGTGGTGCACGCGCCGTCGGTGCAGAAAGGGCGCAACGGCGTCATGCTCTTCAGCCGGGCGGAGCCGGAAGAGGTCCGCATCGGTTTCGGCGAGCCCGAATTCGAGGACAGCGGCCGTTACGCCGAGATCCACCTGCCGAACGTCGTGGTCGCGAGCCTGTACCTGCCCAGCGGCGACGTCGGGACCCCGCGTCAGGACGAGAAGGAGCGCTTCATGGCGGCGTTCCTGCCGTATCTCGTCGACCTGCGCGCCAAGGCCGAGGCAGGCGGCCGTGAGGTCGTCGTCGTGGGCGACTGGAACATCGCCTACGACAAGACCGACCTGAAGAACTGGCGCGGGAACCAGAAGAGCTCGGGCTTCCTGCCGGAGGAGCGGGAGTGGCTCGGCCGCGTCTTCGGCGAGGCCGGCTACGTCGACGTACAGCGCAAGCTCGATCCGGAAGGCCCCGGCCCGTATACCTGGTGGTCGTACCGCGGGAAGGCGTTCGACAACGACACGGGCTGGCGCATCGACTGTCAGATCGCCACCCCCGGCCTGGCCGAGCGGTGCACCTCCGTCGTGGTCGAGCGCGCCGAGTCCTATGACCAGCGCTGGTCCGACCACGCGCCGGTGACGGCGACGTACTCGAACTGAGCATCCGACCCGATCCTGGACGCCACGGTCGTTCAACGTGACCTCCGGGATCGGGTCGGGCACAATCAGGCTCAGGAGGTGGCCGTGCACGAGTCGATCGAACTCAGGAAACGTGAGATCGAGGAGCTTTGCCGAACTCACTCAGTGCGCCGCCTCGACTTGTTCGGCTCCGCCGTGGATGACAGGTTCGACCTGGTGTCGAGCGATGTCGACGTGCTTGTCGAGTTCGACGCGGGGCCAGGGTTCGACTACTTCGGTACTTACTTCGATCTGAAGGAAGGCCTTGAGCGGGTGCTGGGTCGCCCGGTCGATCTCGTCAGCGTGACCAGCATTCGCAATCCGTACTTCAAGCAGCAGGTGCTGGAAACCCGGGAGCTTCTCTATGCGGCGTGACGCTCGCGCTTACCTTTGGGATGCGTTGAGGGCGGCTGAGTTGCTGAGCGAGTTCAGCGAGGGCGAAGACTTCGATGCCTACCAGTCGAACGCGATGCTGCGCTCGGCGGTAGAGCGACAGTTCGAAATCATCGGTGAGGCGCTGAACCAGCTGTCCAAGGTGGATGGTGATCTCGCGGCGCAAGTGCCTGACCTGGGGCGTATCGTCGCATTTCGCAACATTCTCATCCATGGTTACGCAACGGTCGACGATGCCTTGGTGTGGCAGGTGCTCACTGAGCGGCTTCCTGGGTTGATCGGCGTTCTGCGGCGGTTGCAAGATGCCTGAACCGACCACGCGCCGGTGACGGCGACCTACTCCGGATAACCTGCGCACAGGAGATCCGGGGGTTGCGATGGAGACGAACGAAGCCAGGCGTATCGAGGCGACGAACGCCGAGCGCTACGCGATGTCCGGCCAGTACGGGTGGGAGTTCAGCCCGGACGCGCCGAACCTGCTGGAACGATGGACGGTGCTGCCGTTCAACCAGCGCGGGGACAAGCGGATGGCGTTCGGCGCGCTGAGCGGCGCGTACAACGGGCTTCGGTTCAGCGTCTTCGACTACCACCGCCGCCCGACGGTCACGAGCGTGCACACGCGGTGGACCAACAAGAAGGTCAACGAGCTCGACACGATCTCGATCGACACGGTCTGGGTCGTCACCCTGCCCGCGCCGATGCCGAACTTCCAGATCGTGTCGAGCATCGAATCCGCCTGGGACGTCGAGCGGTACCCCGAGCCCGCCACCGCGGACCGGAAGTTCAACCGCTGGTACAAGCTGATCGACACCGACCCGAACGTCGCGGTCGGAGTGCTGACGCCGCAGGTCGCCGCGATGATGCGCTCGTCGAAGCTGCACACCTGGTCGCTGGTGGGCGCGGAACTCGTCTACGTCGAGCATCCGACCTTCGGCCGGACCAAGCCGGACGAGGTGCTTTCGACGCTGGGCCGGCTCGCGCAATTGGTGTCGCTGCTGCCGTTCCACCTCGGCGGCGGGCAGCCCGCCGCGCCGCCGCAGCAGCCCCAGTACCCGCAGCAGCCATATCCGCAGCAGTACCCGCCCCCGCCGCAGTACGGTCAGCCGCCGTATCCGCCGCAGCATCCGGGATATCCACCCCAGCAGTACCCGCCGCCGCAATACCCGCAACCCGGCTATCCGCCCCAGGGATATCCACCGCCGGGGCCGTATGGGCCGCCGCCGGGGTACCCGCCGCGCGGTTACTGACGGGACTTCGCGCTTTCCGTCCACACTGGACTCTCGACGAAGTGGTTGTCGAACTTTTCTTGACTGTCCAGGAGATCCTGGACAGTCGCCTCGCCGTGCCCGACTTTTTCCAGCAGGCGGAAGTAGTCGAACCGTTCCACGCCGGGGATGAACACGATCAGGACGTCCGCCGACGAGTCCACGGCCGCGCGGAAAGCGTGTGTGGTCAGTGGTGGCACGACGAGCATGTCGCCTTCGGAAACGGTGACGATCTCTTCTCCCACAAGGACTTCCAGCTTTCCCTCGAGCATGAAGAACATCTCGGAGGAGCCGGTGTGGTAGTGCGGCGCCGCCCCATCGGCGCCGACACCCAACTGTGTTCTCGCGCTGCTCATGACTCCGCCTGTGGTCGAGACATCGGCGAGCAGTGTGACGAGCGTGGGGGCCGCGCCGACGGTCTCGGCTTCGGCGGCGCGGACGAGGACGGGTTCACGGGCTTCGATGCGCTGGGTCATGCCCACGATAGTTCCACTGCTGATAGTTCGCTGTCAAACTATCTCCCGTCGAATAGACTGCGGCCGTGAGCGAAGAACAAAACGTGGACGCGATCGACGCGGTCGTGGGCGCGTGGCAGCGCGAGCGGCCGGAACTGGACTTGACCGCGATCGGGGTCGCCGGGCGCCTCGGCCGCGTAGCGATGCTGACCACGCCGATGGTGGAAGCCGTGTTCGCGAAACACGGCTTGAAACAAGGGGAGTTCGACGTGCTCGCGGCACTCAGGCGGTCCGGGAAGCCGTACACGCTGACCCCGTCCGAGCTGTCCGCCACGCTGATGATGTCCAGGGCCGGGATGACGAGCCGGATCGACAGGCTGGAGTCGGCGGGGCTGGTCGAACGGGCGCTGGATCCTGAAGACCGGCGCAGCTTCCGGGTCACGCTGACCGAGCGCGGGTTCGAAGTCGTCGACGCCGCGATGACCGAGCACACGGCGAACGTCGCGAAGCTGCTCTCGCCGCTGGGCGAGGACCTCGGCGTCCTGGACGCTTCGCTGCGCCGGCTGCTGGCGTCCCTCGACTAAAGCTGAAGGGGCCCTTCGCCGCGTCACATGCGGTGAAGGGCCCCTTCAGTTCCCTGGAAGGATCAGCAGTACAGGTTGCCGCCGGGATCGACGCCGAGGATGCCGGTGAACTGCTGGTACTTGCTCACGCGGCTCTGCACCTGGGCGGGGTTGCCGCCGTTGCACTCGATGCTCCCGTTGATGCTGCGGATGGTCTCGCCGAAGCCGCGGCTGTCGACCATCGCGTTGTGCGGGGTCATCGTGCCGGGGCCGTTCTGGGTCATCCAGTACCAGATGCCGGTCTTCCACGCGACCGCCGCGTCGTTCTGCACCAGCCACGGGTTGGTCAGCAGGGGCAGGCCCAGTGCGTCGCCGGCGGCCTTGTAGTTGAAGTTCCAGCTCAGCTGGATCGGGCCGCGGCCGTAATACGCGGCGTTGCCCGCCGGGCAGCCATAGGACTGGCTCGTGTCGCAGTAGTGCGGGTAGTTGGCCTCGTTCTGTTCGACGATATGGACCAGGCCACCGGTCTCGTGGCTGACGTTCGCCAGGAAGGCCGCGGCTTCCTGCTTCTTCACGGTGTCGCTGCCCGTGCCCGCGAAGGCCGGGTACGCGCTCAGGGCGGTGACCAGGCCGTTGTAGGTGTAGAAGGGGTTCCGGCTCGGGAACATCTGGTTGAACTGGGTCTCGCTGACCACGAAGCCGGATGGGTTCGGCGGGTTGGTCGTACCACCGCCGCAGGCGCCCTGATCGGCCCAGACCTGGGCTGTACCGGGGGTTTCGTTCTGCGTCCACCACTTCGCGGACCAGTTGTGTCCGTTGTAGGACGCGGTGTTGCCGCCCCAGTAGACCGAGCTCGCGTTCCACGGCGCCACGCAGTCCGCGGCGGAGGCGGACTGGGTCGGGACGACCACGGCGACCGTGGTGGCGGCGAAGGTGGCGGCGACCGCCGCGACAATACGTCGAAGAGACATCGGTGGCTCCTTCGTACGAGGGGACCAGGCAGGGAGTTATTGGTCTATACCTTTTAAGGGGTATGGCCAACAGGTATAGACCATTGCGGACAAGAAACCAACCGGGGAAAGTCGGATCGGGCCTGTTCGGCCGCGTGTGACAGTCGAATGGCCTAACCCCTGTCCGGTTTTGTCGGAAACCGATTTCGCGTACGGCAACTCTGAGGAGAGGGGTGCTCGAAAGACCCCCCTTGTGAGGGGCTAGTCTCGTGCCCCGAGTTGATCAGAACTCACAGGTCTTGACACGCTCGGTAGTTTTTTGACCAGTAACCTGGAAATGCTCACTCGTTCGGGTTAGCGTTCCGGTTCGGCAAAGTCACGTCACGGGAGGCACTCCGGTGCGGAACCCAGTTCATCTCCTGATGCGATCGTCCCTGCCCGCGGCCAGGGCCGCGGCGGTCGTCGCGATCCCGGTCGCGCTGCTCGTCGCGGGCGCCGTCCCGGCGTCGGCCGCGGACTCGACGTCGCGCTCGGAGATGGCGTTCGGTCTTCTGGGGCCGGTCGGCCTGATCGCCGTCGCGCTCGGCATCGTCGGCATGGCCTTCGGTGTGTTCCGTCAGCGCCGGAAGGCTCGCGCGGCGGCGGTCGCCCCTGCTCCCGTCGCCCCGGCCCAGCCCGCCACCCCGCACGTCGCCGCGATGGCCGAGGCGGTGCTGGCGGACGACGCCCTCACCCGCCAGCAGCGCCCCTGACCTGCGCCTCCCCGGCCCGGATCGCGTTTAGCCCGCTGAACGCGACGCGCGCCCGGGATCGCGATTAGGGGGCTAAACGCAGGTCGGCGGATTTCTTGGGTAGGTACACCTAGTCCGGCCCGGATTGTTTAGCCGCCCGCTGATCGCCACGCTCGGGTCCATGACGGTGACGCGGCGTCGCAGCCGGCCCGGTGACCCCTTCCCCCGTGCCTTGGACCGGGCGATCACGGACAGCGGTCTCGGGCTCGACCGGATCCGGCACCGGCTCGCCCAGCAAGGGGTCCGGGTCAGTGTCGCGACCTTGAGCTACTGGCGGACAGGAAGAAGCCGCCCCGAGCGGTGCGACTCCCTGAAGGCGGTCGCGCTGCTGGAGCGGCTCTTCGAACTTCCGCACGGTTCCTTGCTGAACCGGCTGGGCCCGCGTCGTCCCCGGGGACGGTGGGGTGACGCGGGAGCCGGATCAGACGCCGGCGTTGGTGCGGATCCAGCTGCGGAAGTAGGGGACGTCCACGTAGATCGACGGCCCGGTCGCGCAGGTGCTGCTGTTGTTCCCGGCGCGGCTGGTGGCGCCGACCAGCTGCCAGACACCGTTGACCTGCTTCACCTGCGGGCCGCCCGAGTCGCCGTAGCAGGCACCCGAGTTCCCGTTGGGGTTGTTGGTGCAGATCTCGCTGGCGCCGTTGATGCCGAGGCACCGGCTGTCTGCGACGATCGAGGTGTTCAGCTCCTGCAGGGTGATCGGGGCTCCACAGGCGCCCTGCGGGGCGCAGGTCTGGCCCCAGCCGATGATCCGCGTCGCGGTGCCGACGGCCCCGGACGAGTCGGCGATCGTGACCGGCGCCTGCGAAACCGACGTCGAGAGCCGCAGCAGCGCCAGGTCGGCGCTCGGGTGGGCGATCCGCTGGGCCACGCGGGCCACGGTGCCGCCGCTGGTGCGGTTCGTGGTCCCGACGCGCACCTGGTACGGCGTTCCACAGTGCTTCGCGGTGACCACCCAGGTCGAGCTGATCAGTGAGCCACCACACTGGTGCCCACCGGAGCTCGACTGCTGGGACACCATGAACGAGTAGACCTGGGTCGCGTTGCCGCCGCCGACGATGTTCGGCTGGACGCCGCCGGTGGGCTCGGCCGCCGCCGCGACTCCGGGGAGCGTGAACACGGCCGCAGCCGCGATGGCCAAGCCCATCAGCAGGGATCGTGCCTTCATCTGGGTTCTCCTTCGGTGTGGCCGGAAGATCCGGTGCCATGAACGCTAGGAATCGGACACCGTGCCCAGAACCGTCGGAAGTATGTGGCGTTTAACCGTTTAGGCCGTTCGGCCGGGGCGAGGCCGGATGACCCGCCGCGGCGTGGCCTGACAGAATCCGGGCGTGTCCGACGAACAGAAGCGCCCGCGCGTGCTCTCCGGGATCCAGCCGACCGCCGACTCGTTCCACCTGGGCAACTACCTGGGTGCGCTGCGGCAATGGGTGCGGCTGCAGGACACCCACGACACCTTCTACATGGTCGTCGATCTGCACGCGATCACCGTCGAGCAGGATCCGAAGGTGCTGCGCGATCGCACGCGCCGCTCGGCCGCGCAGCTGCTCGCGCTCGGCGTTGACCCGGCCCGCAGCGCGCTGTTCGTCCAGAGCCAGGTGCCCGAGCATGCCCAGCTGGGCTGGGTGCTGGAGTGCCAGACGGGATTCGGCGAAGCGAGCCGGATGACGCAGTTCAAGGACAAGGCCGCGAAGCAGGGCACGGATCGCGCCAGCGTCGGCCTTTTCACGTACCCGGTCCTGCAGGCCGCCGACATCCTGCTGTACCAGGCGAACGAGGTCCCCGTCGGTGAGGACCAGCGGCAGCATCTGGAGCTGACGCGCAACCTCGCGCAGCGGTTCAACAACCGCTACGGCAAGACCTTCACCGTGCCGGAGCCGCATATCGTCAAGGACACGGCGAAGATCTACGACCTGCAGGACCCGACCGCGAAGATGAGCAAGTCCTCGTCGACCGGCAACGGCCTCATCGAGTTGCTCGAAGACCCGAAGAAGTCGGCGAAGAAGGTGCGCTCGGCGGTCACGGACACCGGCCGCGAGATCGTCTTCGACGCCGAGAACAAGCCGGGCGTCTCGAACCTGCTGACGATCCTCTCCGCGCTGACCGACCAGCCGGTCGCCGAACTTCAGAACTCGTATGAGGGCAAGGGCTACGGCGATCTGAAGAAGGGTGTCGCGGAGGCGTTCGTCGAGTGGGTCACACCGGTGCAGGAGCGCGTCCAGTCCTATCTGGATGACGTCGCCGAGCTCGACAAGGTCTTGGCGCTCGGTGCGCAACGGGCCAGGGAAGTCGCTTCGGTGACTTTGCGGAACGTCTACGAGAACATCGGGTTCCTTCCCCCGGCAGGCTGATTCGCGCTGCGAGGTCGTCGCGGTGTGGTTAACGTTCGACGGTGGCGAAAGATGACGGCGCGAAGCCGGAAGAGGACAAGCTGTTACCGCGCTTGAGGCGGAAGTACGGCTGGCTCGATCACCTCATCCGGGCCAACGACGCCTTCACCGAGCGCTACGGCAACCACTACGCCGCCGCCATCACCTACTTCAGTGTGCTTTCGGTGATCCCGATCTTGATGGTCGCCTTCGCGATCATCAAGATCGTGCTGGCGGGCGACCAGGTGGTGACGAACCAGCTCGTCGACGGCATCAAGAAGTCGGTCCCGGAGGGATTGAGCGATCTCGTCGGCAGCATCATCAAGGCGGCGCTGGACTCCGGCGGCGGTATCGGGGTGTTCGGTCTCCTGCTCGCCCTGTACTCGGGCGTCGGCTGGATGTCGAACCTACGAGACGCGCTGACCGCTCAATGGGGTCAGGAAAAGCAGAAGCTCCCACTGGTTTCGACCACCATCAAGGACCTGCTGTCACTCGTCGGGCTCGGTGTCGCGCTGGTGATCTCGTTCGGCCTCACCGCCGCGGGCAGCGGCGTCGGGCGGTTCCTGCTCGAACTGGTCGGCCTCGAGAACCAGACCTGGGCCGTGTTCCTGTTGAAGGTCGCGACGATCCTGCTCGGACTGCTCGCGAACACCTTGGTCTTCCTGTGGGTCATCGCGAGGCTGCCTCGTGAGCATGTCGCGCTGCGCAGCGCGGTCAAGGGCGCGATCTTCGCCGCGGTCGGGTTCGTCGTGCTCCAGCAGGCCGCGACCGTCTACCTCGGCAGTGTCACGAAATCACCGGCGTTCACGTTGTTCGGCCCCGTGATCGGTCTGCTCGTGTTCGCGAACCTCGTTTCGCGGTTCCTGTTGTTCGTCACCGCGTGGACAGCGACAGCGAAGGAGAACCAGCAGACGGTCATCGAGCCGCCGGCCCCGGTGCTGATCCACCCGAGGGTGACCGTCCAGCAGGGGCCGGGCACCGCGGCCGTCGGCGGGGCTTTCGCGACCGGCGCGCTTTTGGGCTGGTTCGGTCGCAGAAAGTCGTGACTTACCGGCCGGGCTCCTGCGGAGCCTGCCGCGCGACCGGTGCCGGCTGCGCCTGCGCGGCCTTCTTGTCGCGGACGAGGCCCGCGACGAGCATGGCCACACCGAGCACGCCGACGACGATGCCGAGCACCGGCTGGTAGTCCTCGGCCCACATCAACAGGATGAACTGACGGTCGGTGTAGGTCAGCGCGACCGAGCCGAAACCGAGCAGGATGAACAAGAACGCGAATCTCTGCATGGAAGAAACACCTCGGAAATGAGTACCTGAAATCGGGGACACCCACGACCGTCCCCCGAACGGTGCGCGGGTGGAGACCGAAGGGTAGCGGTCGCGGCCGCCGCTGTCCGCCGATTTCGCTTTCCGGGTCTCCTATTCGCCGGCCATGGCCTTCTTGCGCTGGTGACCGATGACGAACGACGCCACGATGATCAGGAAGACGACCAGCGTGATGATCCAGCCGGTCACCCCGAACGGGTCTTCGGCCGC
Organism: Amycolatopsis decaplanina DSM 44594; assembly: GCF_000342005.1. GTDB lineage: Bacteria > Actinomycetota > Actinomycetes > Mycobacteriales > Pseudonocardiaceae > Amycolatopsis > Amycolatopsis decaplanina. The sequence continues at coordinate 329,453 of NZ_AOHO01000058.1, read as the reverse complement.
GGCCGCTGCGCCGCTGTTCGCCGCGCCGTCGGCGTCCGACGCGGGCTTGGCCGGGTCCGCGGTTTCCGGAGACCGGTATTCGATGCGCCCCACCGGTTCGGCCTTGGCCTCGCGCAGCGCGATGCCGTAATCGAGGAGCTTCGCGGCCTGTTCCGTGACCCGCGTCGGGCGCTGCTCGGCGCGAAGCATCACGACCGCGACCCGGTGGCCGTTCTGGAGCGCGCCGCCGACGTAGGTGTGCCGCGCGTCGTCGGTGAAGCCGGTCTTGCCGCCGATGAACCCGGGGTAGGAGCCGAGGAGCTTGTTGTCGTTGTAGATCGTGATGACCGGCTTTCCCGCGGTGGGCGGGATTTCGAAGCTCTTGGTCTTGACCACCTGCGCGAATTCCGGCTTCTTCATCGCGTAGTGGAAGATCAAGCTCATGTCGTAGGCCGAGGTCGACATGCCCGGGCCGTCGAGCCCGGACGGCGTCGCGGCGCGGGTGTCCGTGGCGCCGATGCGGGTGGCCAGCGCGTTCATCTTCGCGACCGTGGCGTCGGTGCCGCCGAGCACGGTGGAGAGCGCGTGCGCCGCGTCGTTGCCGGAGTGCATCAGCAGTCCGTGCAACAGCTGGTCCACTGTGTACTGACCGCCGGCGGCGATGCCGACGCAGGTGCACTCCTGCTCGGCGTCCTCTTTGGTCGGAGTGATGACCTTCTCCGGCGGGAGTTCGGTGACCACGACCAGTCCGAGAAGGACCTTGATCAGCGACGCCGGCCGCTGGCGGGCGTGCGGGTCCTTCGCCGCGATGACGTCACCGTTGTCGAGGTCCTGGAGTACCCATGCCGCGGAGGTGTCGCCCTCCGGCGGGTTCAGGGCACGCTTCGGGAGCACCAGCCCGCATTCGGCCATCCGGTCGCCGCCCACCGGGACCGGCGGGACAGGCAACGGCGCCGGCACCGCCTCGCCGGGGCGCGGCTTCTCGGAGGTGTCGATCGGCGCGGGAGGCGTCGTCTTGTTCGCGCACGGCTGCGCCTGGGCTGGTGGCTTCGGAGCGGCTGTGGCCACCGGCGTCACCGCGAGGGCGAGCACACCGGAAACGAGGACCAGGAGCGACCGGGAGATAGCGCTGTGCACCCGAGCAATGTAGCGTCGCCGGGCTCGCTGCATACTCAGGGGCATGCGCATTTCGCGAGGTACTTCGATGTTCCTGCTGGGTTTCGGCGTGTGGTCGTGGATCATCTGGATCACGTTCGCCAAGAACCTCTGGGACAGTGACCGCGCCTGGGCCGCCGACGGCTCGCCCACCGCCTACTTCATCGTGCACGCGGTGCTGACGGTCGTCTCGTTCGTGCTCGGCACCATCATCGGATTCATCGGTCTGCGCACGCTTCGTGGCGCCAAGTCACGGGACGCGGAAAAGGCTGACGCCTGATCAGGTTTGTCGTCCTTTTGACGGTGGTGGGCGGGCTCCGGCTCGCTTACGTTCACTCCACCGAATCATGGAGGTGGAATGTCCCGGATCAGACGCCTGCTCGTCCCCGCGCTCGTCGCGGCGGCGGCGGGAAGTGTGTTCGCGGCCCCGTCGGCGAGCGCCGCGCCCGCACCGCAGTGCGACACCGCGAGCGCGCCGTTCAACTACGTGGTGCTCTACGACCCGCGTACCCCGGAGCGCAAGGTCGACAGCGAGCTGCGCGCCAAGTGCGGCGAGAAGGTCGCGTACTACCCGGAGATCGGGGTCGCGGTGGCGACCTCGCGCAACGCCGACTTCCAGGCGAAGATCGGCGTCTTCCGCGCCTACTCGGGCGGCCGTGACGTCGCGTTCCCGCCGGCGGCCTCCGCCCGGGCGACCCGCTCCGCCGTGGTCGACACCAAGGAAAGCGAAGAGACCACCAGCGTCGCCGTCGAAGAGGACCTGTCGGCCCAGCAGTGGGACATGCGGGCGATCCAGGCTCCCGAGGCGAACAAGGTCTACGGTGGCAGCCGCTCGGTGACCGTCGGCGTGCTGGACTCGGGGATCGAGCCCACCCACCCCGCGCTGAAGGCGGCACTGGACCCGAACGTGTCGGCCGGCTGCAACAGCGGCGCCCCCGACACCACGCCCGCCGCCTGGGCGCCCACCAACTCCGACCATGGCACGCACGTCGCCGGCACGATCGCGGGCAAGGACACCGAGCGCGGCTTCACGGGCGTCGCGCCCGGCGTCAAGCTGGCGTCGGTGAAGGTCGTGAACGACGAGGGCCTGATCCTCCCCGAGGCCGCGGTGTGCGGGTTCATGTGGGCGGCGAAGCACCGCTTCCAGGTCACGAACAACAGCTACTACATCGACCCGGGCATGTTCTACTGCTCGAAGGAGCCGGGCGACGCGGCCGCGTACGAGGCCGTCCGCCGCGCGGTGGTCTACTCGACCGGCCGTGGCGTGCTGAACGTCGCCGCCGCCGGCAACAGCGGCTTCGACGTCACGAAGCAGACCACCGACCCGAACCGCCCGCACCCCGTCGACTCGAGCTGCGGCATCCTGCCGAAGGCGATCGAAGGCGTCGTGACCGTCTCGGCCATCGGCTATGCGGGCACGAAGTCGTCCTACAGCAACTTCGGCGCCGGCCAGATCGAGGTGACCGCCCCCGGCGGTGACCGCGCCCAGCTGCCGCCCGCCGGACAGGGCGCGGGTTGCCCGCTGTCGACCATCTTCAACGGCGCCTACGGCACCAAGTGCGGCACCTCGATGGCGTCCCCGCACGCCGCCGGTGTCGCCGCGCTGCTGGCGTCCCGCTACCGCCACGCTCCGCCGCGGCTGCTGACCTGGCTGCTGGAGCATCAGGCCGACGCGGTCGAGTGCGGCACCGCGGCGCCGGTCTGTGAAGGTGCGGCGAAGGACAACTCGTACTACGGGCACGGCCGTGTCAACGCGCTGGACGCGGTGAAGTAGGCCCTTCCTCTGTCAAGTACGTGAAGGCCTCCTTGAGGGACCCAGGGTCCCTCAAGGAGGCCTTCACGGACTATCAAGCGGCACGGGAGATCAGGTTGACGGGTGGGCGGGGGCGTGCGGAGGCGGCGAGATGAGCCGCTTCCAGTTCGGCCAGAACCCCGGCGGGGTCTGTCATCAGTTGAGAAGGCAAGGTCTGTACGACGGTGATCCCAGCGGTTGCGTAGCGTGTATTGCGTAAGACCGTTCGCCTGTAGTCCTCGCGGTAGAAATGAAAGTCGAACGAGTCGATTTCCCACGCGAGTGCGACGTCATCCCACCAGGCATCAGGACGGCCGATGTATTCGCCACGGCTGTCACAGATATCCGGATTCCAGTGGCTCGGCTGGAATGTGAGGCTACGGCTCAGGATCTTCGCCCTTGCCTCCGCTACGGAGTAGAGATCCTTCCACTCGCCGAGGATTCGGCGGGGAATCGCCGTGCCCCGCTTCGTGCCTGTGTTCAGTTCATGGGCGAGCGCTTCGGGTGAGCACCGGCCGCGCTGAATAGCCTCGACGAGAAGCCGACCGACAGGTTCGACCGTCCGCAGGCGCCGACAGGCGTCAGTGGTCGCACGAACTAGCGGAGCCAGTGGTACGTCGTCGCGGATTCGCGGTTCCGGTAAACGACGGGTTCGCTCGACAGTCACGAAATCAGCGCTACGGACTTTGTGTTCGTGGGGGATGAGGACGTGAATGTCGTCGTCCGGAGGTAGTTCGCGAGGGCGGAGACCATGTCGGCGACAGGCCTCCACTCCGGTCACGAGCGCACGTGGGCCCGCGTGCAGCAGGGCGCCGATCACCCGTTCTTCGACTGTCGGGGAAGCCTGATGCAGAAGAATTATCCCTGGTAACAGGCGTTGCCAGGGGCCGCCGGGAAGGCATCTTCGGTAGATGACCTTGCTGCTCATGTCGAGCGATTCCAAGGTCGTGGCCTTGATGACGCCCTGACGACTGCGTTGTTGGAGCAGTTCGGGGTGCTCAGCCCACCTGCCGCGCTTGTTCATGATCGCAGCGTGGGTCAGACGGCACCACGATCACCAGACGCATTTCGCCGCCCTGTGGATAACCGACCCCTTGTGGATAACTTCCCCAGAAGTCCGTGAAGGCCTCCTTGAGGGACCCAGAGTCCCTCAAGGAGGCCTTCACGGACTTGCGCAGTACTTGACAGCAGGAGCGTCAGACGCGCTTGAAGAGCAGAGCGCGTTTGACTTCTTGGATCGCTTTGGTCACCTGGATACCGCGCGGGCAGGCGTCGGTGCAGTTGAACGTCGTCCGGCAGCGCCAAACGCCCTCGGAGTCGTTCAGGATGTCGAGCCGCTCTTCGGCGCCTTCGTCACGCGAGTCGAAGATGAACCGGTGCGCGTTGACGATCGCGGCCGGGCCGAAGTACGAGCCGTCGTTCCAGTACACCGGGCACGAGGACGTGCAGCAGGCGCACAGGATGCACTTGGTCGTGTCGTCGAACCGGTCGCGGTCGGCCTGTGACTGGATCCGCTCGCGCGTGGGCTCGTTCCCGTAGGCGATCAGGTACGGCTTCACAGCCTTGTACGCCTCGAAGAACGGGTCCATGTCGACGTAAAGGTCCTTGAGCGTCGTCAGGCCCTTGATCGGCGCGATGGTGATGGTGGTCTTCTTGCCACCGGTCTCCAGCAGGTCCTTCATCAGGACCTTGCACGCCAGCCGGTTGATGCCGTTGATCTGCATCGCGTCGGACCCGCAGACGCCGTGCGCGCACGAGCGCCGGAAAGAGAACGTCCCGTCGATGTAGTCCTTCACGTAGAAGAGCAGGTTCAGCAGCCGGTCGGTGCGCTGCGCCGGGACGTCGTAGGACTCCCAGTGCGGCTCGGTGTCGACTTCGGGGTTGAACCGGAGGATCTTCAGCGTGACGGTGATCGGCGTGTGGTCGGAGGACACGGCCTCCGACTTCTCGGGGGTGGCCGTGGTCATCAGTACTTCCGCTCCATCGGTTCGTAGCGGGTGAAGGTCACCGGCTTGTAGTCGAGGCGGACGTCCGCCGACAGGCCTTCGCCCTGCTTGTAGGCCATGGTGTGCCGCATGAAGTTCGTGTCGTCGCGGTTCGGGTAGTCCTCGCGCGCGTGCCCGCCGCGGGACTCCTTGCGCGCGAGGGCTCCGACGACCAGGACTTCGGCGAGTTCGAGCAGGAAGCCCAGCTCGACGGCTTCGAGGACATCGGTGTTGTACCGCTTCCCCTTGTCGGACACGGTGATCCGGCCGTACCGCTCCTTCAGCGCCTGCACGTCGGTCAGCGCCTGCTTCAGCGTGTCCTCCGTGCGGTACACCGAAGCGTGCGAGTCCATCGTCTTCTGCAGCTCGGTGCGGATGTCGGCGACGCGTTCGTCACCGTGTTCCGACAGCAGCAGCGACAGCTGGTCCTCGACGACCTTCGTCGGGTTCTCCGGCAGCTCGATGTGCTCGTGCGCCAGCGCGTACTCGGCGGCCGCGATGCCGGCGCGACGGCCGAAGACGTTGATGTCCAGCAGCGAGTTGGTGCCGAGCCGGTTCGAACCGTGCACGGACACGCACGCGACCTCACCCGCGGCGTACAGGCCGGGGATGACGTTCTCGTTGTCCCGCAACGCCTCGCCGTGGATGTTGGTCGGGATGCCGCCCATCACGTAGTGACAGGTCGGGAACACCGGCACCGGTTCGGTGACCGGGTCGACACCCAGGTAAGTGCGGGAGAACTCCATGATGTCCGGGAGTTTCGCGTTCAGCGTCTCTTCCGGGATGTGCGTGACGTCGAGGACGACGTAGTCCTTGTTCGGCCCGCACCCGCGGCCCTGCAGCACTTCCTGCACCATCGACCGGGCGACGATGTCGCGCGGCGCGAGGTCCTTGATGGTGGGGGCGTAGCGCTCCATGAACCGCTCGCCGTCGGCGTTGCGGAGGATGCCGCCCTCACCGCGCACGGCCTCGGAGATGAGGATGCCGAGCCCGGCCAGACCTGTCGGGTGGAACTGGAAGAACTCCATGTCCTCCAGCGGCAGGCCCTTGCGGAAGATGATGCCGAGGCCGTCACCGGTGAGGGTGTGCGCGTTCGACGTCGTCTTGAAGATCTTGCCCGCGCCGCCGGTGGCGAACACGATCGACTTCGCCTGGAAGACGTGCAGCTCGCCGGTCGCCAGCTCGTAGGCGACGACGCCGGAAGCGGCCGGGTTGCCGTCCTCGTCCGGGGTCAGGACCAGGTCGAGCACGTAGAACTCGTTGAAGAACTCGGTGCCGTGCTTGACGCAGTTCTGGTACAGCGTCTGCAGGATCATGTGCCCGGTGCGGTCCGCGGCGTAGCAGGCGCGGCGCACCGCGGCCTTGCCGTGGTCACGGGTGTGCCCGCCGAAGCGGCGCTGGTCGATTTTGCCTTCGGGCGTCCGGTTGAACGGCAGGCCCATCTTCTCGAGGTCGAGGACCGCGTCGATGGCTTCCTTCGCCATGATCTCGGCGGCGTCCTGGTCGACCAGGTAGTCGCCGCCCTTGATCGTGTCGAAGGTGTGCCACTCCCAGTTGTCCTCTTCGACGTTCGCCAGCGCGGCGCACATGCCGCCCTGGGCGGCGCCGGTGTGCGAACGCGTCGGGTAGAGCTTGGTGAGGACCGCGGTGCGGGCACGCTGGCCGGATTCGATGGCCGCGCGCATGCCGGCGCCACCGGCGCCGACGATCACCACGTCGTACTTGTGGAACTGCATAGGGATGCTCCGCTTATCAGGAATTGAGCACGTGTGTGGTGGGGCGTCAGTTGGCCGAGATGCCGGGATCGAAGGTGAAGATCACCATCGTGCCGACGGCGAGGATCAGCACCATCGAGACGTAGAGCACGATCTTCAGCCAGAACCGGGTGCTGTCCTTGCGGGCGTAGTCGTCGATGATCGTCCGCAGCCCGTTGCCGCCGTGGATCTCGGCGAGCCAGAGCATCGACAGGTCCCAGAACTGCCAGAACGGCGAGGCCCAGCGGCCTGCGACGAAGCCCCAGTTGATGCGGTGCACGCCGCCGTCGAGGATGTTCATGATGAACAGGTGGCCGAGCACCAGCACGATCAGGGCGAGGCCCGAGATCCGCATGAACAGCCAGCTGTAGAGCTCGAAGTTGCTGCGGCGGGCGGCGGGACGCTTCGGGGAGCGCGGCTTGTCGAGGGTGAGGACTTCGGATGCCATGGTCAGTTACCCCCGAAGAGCGTCTCGACGGTGCGCTTCATCATGAAGAACGCGCCCGGAATCATCACCACGACCCAGATGGCCAGGATGGTCCAGAGCATCGGCTTCTGGAACTTCGGTCCCTTCTCCCAGAAGTCGACCAGCATGACCCGGATGCCGTTTAGCGCGTGGAACAGCACCGCGCCGACGAGGCCGACCTCGAGGAGGTTGACCAGCGGGGTCTTGTAGGTCTCGATGACCTCGTTGTACGTGTCGGGCGACACGCGCACGAGCGCGGTGTCGAGCACGTGCACGAAAAGGAAGAAGAATGTCAGCACGCCGGTGATGCGGTGCAGCACCCAGGACCACATACCGGGGTCACCCCGGTAGAACGTCCCCTGCCGGCGTGAGGCACCCGCGGAGGCGCTCGCACCCGCCTCGGTGGCGGTGCTAGGCGTAGCCGTGGTGGACATCGGTGAACGGCCTCCAACGTCATGGCTTGGGCCCGCTGACCGCTGGTTTCCGCGCCTGCCGCCGGGACGTCCACCTGGGGACGGCTCCGGCGACGGTGCCGAGATCATGGTCATCGAGCGTGGATACCAGGATGCTAGACCCGCACCTCACGGTGGGCTCACCTCCGGGTTCCTCTGTGTGATGGACCAGACATCGAGGGCCTCGCACGATCGAGTGACGCGGGCCGGTAACTCGCCGGTTCGTCCACTGTGGACGCGGGGCTCGCCGCGAGCCGCTCGCCGGGTGCCTCTGAACAGTGCGTGACGATCTTCGACGCTTCCTGCGGCCAGGGGGCCGAGTGCTGCCTGCGATTACTCCATTGTGATCACCGTGCGTACTCCATTCGTCGCGCTTACGACTCATGAGTAAACGTTTGTGTTACGTAGCGTGCCTTTCCTATGGCGGCAAAGCGGCCGTTAGGTACCGTCTCTCGGTCGAACCCGGCAGTGTCGCCGGGTCACTTTCTTCGGACCATCCGCTGGATCAGCGGGGAGGGAGACACACGTTGCGTCGCATGCGTGGAACCGCGCTGGCCGCCGCGACCTTGGCCGGTGCTCTGGTACTGGCCGGGTGCGCGAAGGATTCGGGTGCGGGGAACAACAACAACGCGAGCTCTGGGGACCAGTCCGCCAGCTGCGTGACGGCGCCGAAGCCGCCCGCCGCGCCGGCCGCGTCGAGCAGCTCCGCGCAGGCCGGTGAGAAGGTCGACGGCAGCAAGCTCAAGGTCGCGCTGGCCTTCGACGTCGGCGGCCGTGGCGACGCGTCCTTCAACGACTCCGCCGCCGCCGGTACCGACAAGGCCAAGACCGACCTCGGGGTCACGTCGGTCACCGAAAGCACCGCCGCCGCGACCGAGGACGAGGCCGCGAAGTCGCAGCGTCTCGACCAGCTCGCTTCGCAGGGCTTCAGCCCGGTCATCGCGGTCGGCTTCGCCTACGCCAAGGCCGTCGGCGCCATCGCGCCGAAGTACCCGAACACCCAGTTCGCGATCGTCGACGACGACTCCGTCAAGGCGCCGAACGTCACGCCGCTGGTGTTCGCCGAGGAGCAGGGCTCCTTCCTGGCCGGTGTCGCCGCCGCCTACAAGTCGAAGAAGTGCCACGTCGGCTTCGTCGGTGGCGTGAACACGCCGCTGATCCAGAAGTTCGAGGCCGGCTTCCTGCAGGGTGTGAAGGCCGCTTCGTCCAAGGCCGTCATCGAGGACGAGTACCTCACCCCGGCCGGTGACTTCTCCGGATTCCAGGACCCGGCGAAGGGCAACGTGAAGGCCGCCGCCCAGATCGCCAAGGGCGCGGACGTCGTCTACCACGCCGCCGGCGCCTCCGGTAAGGGCGTGTTCGAGGCCGCGAAGTCGAACAACGCGTTCGCCATCGGCGTCGACTCCGACCAGTACAACCAGAAGACGGTCGAGGCGTCGAAGGACGTCATCATCACCTCGATGCTCAAGCGCGTCGACGTGGCGGTGTTCGACTACCTGCGCGCGCTGGCGAAGGGCGACCTGTCGTCGCTGCCGAAGCGGTTCGACCTCAAGGTCGACGGCATCGGCTACGCCACCTCCGGTGGCAAGGTCGACGACATCAAGGACGTCCTCGACGGGTACAAGGCGCAGATCGTCTCCGGGGCGATCACCGTCTCGGACAAGCCGCAGAAGTAAGCTCCACCAGGTAGCAGGGCTCGGAAGGGCGACCCTTCCGAGCCCTCACCTGTTTACCCAGAACTGGATGGCTTTTTCATGAGCGCTCCCCAGGCCGAGGTCACCGACGCCCCCGACCGGGGTGAACCGGCCGTGCAGCTGACCGGGATCACGAAGCGATTCCCCGGTGTCGTGGCCAACTCCGATGTCAACCTCACCGTCACCAAGGGCGAGGTGCACGCCATCTGCGGCGAAAACGGCGCGGGCAAATCGACCCTGATGAAGATCCTCTACGGCATGCAGCAGCCGGATGAGGGCGACATCGCGATCAACGGCGAACCGGTGAAACTGCGCAACCCGCAGGACGCCATCAAGGCCGGCATCGGGATGGTCCACCAGCACTTCATGCTGGCCGACAACCTGACCGTCGGGGAGAACGTCTTCCTCGGCGCGGAGAACCTGCACGGCATCGGCCGCGCCGCCAGGGCGAAACTGGCGAAGTTCGCCGAGCAGGTCGGCCTGCACGCCCGCCCGGACGCGCTGCTGGAGGAACTCGGCGTCGCCGACCGCCAGCGGGTGGAGATCGTCAAGGTGCTCTACCGCGGCGCGCGGATCATCATCCTCGACGAGCCCACCGCGGTGCTCGTGCCGCAGGAGGTCGACGCGCTGTTCAAGACCGTCCGCGCCATGCAGAAGGACGGCTTCACCTTCCTCTTCATCTCGCACAAGCTCGACGAGGTGCGCGCGATCGCCGACACGGTCACCGTGATCCGCCGCGGCACCACCGTCGGCACGGCCGATCCGAAGACGATCACCTCACGCCAGCTGGCCGAGATGATGGTCGGCTCGGAGCTGCCCAGTCCCGAGACCCGCGAGTCCACGGTGACCGACAGGGACGTTCTCCGCCTGGACGACGTGTGCCTGAGCGTCGAGGGTTCCGAGCGGAACGTGCTCGACCACATCTCCTTCACCGTGCACGCCGGTGAGGTGCTCGGGATCGCCGGTGTCGAAGGCAACGGCCAGACCGAACTCGTCGAGACGATCATGGGCATGCGCAAGGGCGGCGGCCGGATCGAGCTGATCGAGGCCGGCGGCAAGACCATCGAACTGCACAAACTGGGGACGCTCGCCCGCCGCGAGGCCGGGATCGGCTACATCGCCGAAGACCGGACGCGGCACAGCCTTTTGCTCACCCAGCCCTTGTGGGTCAACCGGATCCTCGGCTACCAGACGCGCAAACCGGTCGCGAAGGGACAGTTGCTCGACATCGACGGCGCGCGCGAGGACACCCGCCGCATCGTCGAGGAGTACGACGTCCGCACGCCGGGCATCGACGTCCCGGCCGCCGCGCTTTCGGGTGGTAACCAGCAGAAATTGATCGTCGGGCGCGAGCTTTCCGGCAACCCGGTGCTGCTGATCGCGTCGCATCCGACGCGCGGCGTCGACGTCGGCGCGCAGGCGCTGATCTGGGAACAGATCCGCCAGGCCCGCGCCGCCGGACTGGCCGTCCTGCTGGTTTCGGCCGACCTCGACGAGCTGATCGGGCTTTCCGACACCATTCAGGTCATGCTGCGCGGACGGCTGGTCGGCGAGGCCGACCCCGCGACCGTGACCCCACAGCAACTGGGCTCCGCGATGACGGGTGCTTCCGAAGACGCTGACGAAACTGGAGGTGCGGCGTGAGTAGCTGGCGTACGAGGCTGCTGCCGCCTCTGCTCGCGATCGTTTTCGCGGTCATCCTGACGGCCATCGCGCTGATCATCTCGGGCGCGGACCCGCTCCAGGCCTACGGCACGATGATCGGCCAGCTCTTCAAGGGCTCGACCGCCGTCGACACGGTGAACCTCGCGACGGTCTACTACCTGTCCGGGCTCGCGGTGGCCATCGGCTTCCAGATGAACCTCTTCAACATCGGTGTCGAGGGCCAGTACCGGTTCGCCGCCATCGTCACCGCCATCATCGGCGGGGCGCTGCAGCTGCCGCCGGTGATCCACGTGATCGCGATCCTGATCGTCGCGGTGGCCAGCGGCATGCTCTACGCGGCCATCCCCGCCGTGCTGAAGGTGACCCGCGGTGTTTCCGAGGTCATCTCGACGATCATGCTGAACGCGATCGTCGGCGGCATCGTGGCGTTCCTGGTCAACGCGGACCAGTTCGGCGTGCAGACCGGCAACAACATCGCCACCCGTGAGATCGCCGAGACCGGCCGGATCCCCGGTATCCCGATCGGGTCGGGCGAGCTGTTCGGCTTCGTGATCATCGCGGCGCTGATCGGCGCGGCCTACTGGTTCATGCTCAACCGGACCCGGTTCGGGTTCGAGCTCAAGGCCTCCGGTGAATCGACGACGGCCGCCGCGGCGGGCGGGGTCAACGCCAAGAAGATGACGCTGATCGCGATGCTGCTTTCCGGCGGTGTCGCGGGTCTGGTCGCGATGCCGGAACTGCTCGGCCGCGACTTCAGCTACGGCATCACTTCGACCCAGATGTACGGCTTCACCGGCATCGCGGTCGCCCTGCTCGGGCGCAACCACCCGGCCGGGATCGCGCTGGGCGCCCTGCTGTGGGCGTTCCTCGACCGGTCCGCCGTTTCGCTGGAGCAGATCAACGTGTCCAAAGAGATCGCCACGATCATGCAGGGCGTGATCGTGCTGTCGGTCGTCATCGCGTACGAGATCGTGCGCCGCGCCGACCTGGCCGCCGAACAGCGTCGCGTGGGTCGCGCGCTGGCGGGTAAGGGTTCCAGCGTGTCCGAGGGAGGTGCGGTGTGACCACCGCGGACGTTCTTTCGCCCAACACGGGCGGGACCACCATGCCGGTGAAGCCGCCGAAACGCCGCATCCCCGGCTGGCTCAAGGGCGCCATCTGGGGGCTGCTGGCGGTCGGCGTGCTCGCGATCGCGTCGTACGCCACCGGCGTCAACACGCTGACCTCGACCAACACCGCGCACACCGCGCTGCGGCTGGCGCTGCCGATCCTGCTGTGCGCGCTCGGCGGTCTCTGGGCCGAACGCGCGGGCGTGATCAACATCGGCCTCGAAGGCATGATGATCCTCGGCACCTGGGGTGCCGCGTGGGGCGCGTACCACGGCGGGGTCTGGGCCGGGCTGATCTCGGCGGTCGTGTTCGGCGCGCTCGGCGGTCTGCTGCACGCCGTCGCGACGGTGACCTTCAACGTCAACCACATCGTCTCCGGTGTGGCGATCAACCTGCTCGGTCTCGGTGTCGCGAAGTACCTGGCGAACCTGGTGTTCACCCCGCTTTCGGGGAACCCGCGCCAGTCGCCGCCGGTCCCGAAGTTCGACACCTACTCGGCGACGTTCCTCTCGGACTGGCTTTCGGACCTGGAGAAGATGCAGCGCGTCTTCATCTCCGACCTCGCCGGGATCCTCAACGGCCTGATCACCGAGGTCGCGCCGCTGACGATGATCGCGATCGCGCTGGTCCCGATCAGCTACCTCGTGCTGTGGCGGACGCGGTTCGGCCTTCGGCTGCGGTCCTGCGGTGAGAACCCGGTGGCGGCCGAATCCCTCGGCGTGAACGTCTACCTGCACAAGTACGTCGCCATGATCATCTCCGGCGGGCTCGCCGGAATGGGTGGCGCGTCGCTGGTGCTGCTCGCCGGCGGTGCGGACTATCTGGAGAACCAGACCAACAACCGCGGGTACATCGGCCTCGCGGCGATGATCTTCGGTAACTGGCGGCCGGGTGGCCTGCTCGGCGGCGCGGCGCTGTTCGGGTACGCGGACGGCCTCCAGCTCGCCGGTGGCGGCACCGCGGTGCTCGCGCTGCTGTACGGCGCGGTGATCCTGCTGGCCGTGATCGTGGCGGTGCAGTTGTTCCGCCGTCAGTGGATCGCCGCCGCGCTCGGTGTCGTCGGCGCGGGCGCGCTGTACGCGATCTACTGGACCAATGACGACCTGCCCAGCGACCTCATCCCGTACACCGCGCACTTCGTGACGCTGATCGTGCTCGCGGTGGCTTCGCAGCGGCTGCGGCCGCCCAAGGCGGACGGCGCGCTGTACCGGCGAGGTGAGGACTGACATGGCTGAGTACGACTGGGAAGCCTTGCGGGCTCAGGCCGTCGAGGCGGCGAAGTCGGCGTACGCGCCGTACTCGGGTCTGCACGTGGGTGTCGCCGGTGTGGTGGACGACGGCCGGATCGTCGTCGGCTGCAACGTCGAAAACGCTTCGTACGGCTTGGGAATGTGCGCGGAATGCACGATGGCGGGGCAGTTGCGGCTGACCGGCGGCGGCAAACTGGTCGCCGTCGCGTGCCGCAGCGGGGCCGGTGATCTGCTGATGCCGTGCGGGCGCTGCCGTCAGATCCTCTTCGAGCACGGCGGTTCCGACTGCCTGGTGGACACCCCGAGCGGCATCCTGCCGATGTCCGCGGTGCTGCCGGACGCGTTCGGGCCCGACGATCTGCCGGAGAACAAGTGAGCGCGTTCGCCGCCGTCGACGTCATCCGGGCGAAGCGGGACGGCGGACGGCTCACCGACGAGCAGATCGACTGGACCATCGACGCGTACACGCGCGGCGACATCGCCGAGGAACAGATGGCCGCGCTCGCGATGGCCATCTTCCTGCGGGGGATGGATTCCGGCGAGATCGCGCGCTGGACCGGCGCGATGATCTCGTCGGGGGAGCGGCTGGATCTGAAGGTCAGCCGTCCGACGATCGACAAGCATTCGACCGGCGGGGTCGGCGACAAGATCACGCTCCCGCTGGCGCCGCTCGTCGCGGCTTGTGGCGCCGCCGTGCCGCAGCTGTCCGGGCGCGGGCTCGGGCACACGGGCGGGACGCTGGACAAACTGGAGTCGATTCCGGGCTGGCGTGCCTCTTTGTCGACATTGGAGATCATCCGGCAGCTCGACGAGGTCGGCGCGGTGGTCTGCGCGGCCACTTCCGGGCTGGCTCCCGCCGACAAGAAGCTGTACGCGCTGCGGGATGTGACTTCGACGGTGGAGTCGATCCCGCTGATCGCGAGCTCGATCATGAGCAAGAAGATCGCGGAGGGCTCGGCCGGGCTGGTCCTCGACGTGAAGACCGGTTCGGGTGCGTTCATGAAGACGCTTCCGCAGGCTCGTGAACTGGCGCGGACGCTGGTGGAGATCGGGACCGCGCACGGTGTCGCGACGACGGCGCTGATCACGGACATGAACGTCCCTCTCGGCAACGCGGTCGGCAACGCGATCGAGGTCGCGGAGTCGGTCGAGGTGTTGCGCGGCGGTGGACCCGCCGACGTCGTCGAGCTGACCGTGGCGCTCGCGCGGGAGATGCTGGCACTGGCCGGGCTGTCCGATGTGGACCCGGCTTCGGTGCTCGCGTCGGGGAGGGCCTACGAGACCTGGTGCCGGATGATCGCCGCGCAGGGCGGGGATCCGGAGGCGGCGCTGCCGCGACCTCGGCACGTGCACGTGGTGGAAGCCCCTTCGGATGGTGTCTTGGCGTCTTTGGACGCGTACTCGGTCGGGGTCGCCGCTTGGCGGCTCGGTGCCGGGCGGGCGCGCAAGGAGGATCCGGTGCAGGCCGCGGCCGGCGTGCTGTGCCTGGCGAAGCCCGGCGACGAGGTGAAGGCGGGCGAGCCTCTGCTGGAGCTGCACACCGATACGCCGGACGCTGTGCCTTCGGCCCTTGCCGCGCTCGCTGACGCCTACACGGTCAGCTCCGAGGCTCCGGCCTCCGCTCCGCTCGTCCTGGAGACCGTGCGCCCCTGATCGCGTTTAGCGGGCTAAACGCGACGCGCGGGTCGCTGAAGTACATGAAGGCCCCCTTCCTTGCGCCTAGCGCAAGGAAGGGGGCCTTCATGTACTTCAAGGGCGTTGGGGAGGGTGGGCATCGTGCGGTGTCCCTGGCGTGGCGCCCCCGGATCGCGATTAGGGGGCTAAAGTCGCTCCGCCCTGGCCCCGGCGCCCGGATCGCGATTAGCCCGCTAAACGCGACGCGCCCTCGACCCCCGCGATTCGGCACCAGGTTGCGGTAGTTGCACGCGCAAGTACCGCAACCTGGTGCCGACTTGCGTGGTGCGGATCGCGATTAGGGGGCTAAACGCAGGTCGGCGCGGGGAGCGAAGCGGGGCGGGGAGCGAAGCGGGTAGAGAAGCGTGAAGGCCCCTTCCCTCGGCGGAGCCGGAGGAAGGGGCCTTCACACGCTAAAAGCAGGTCAGTCCGAGGTCTCGTCGGCGCCGTCGGCCTTCGCCTTGGCGTCGGCCGCCTTGGGCGCCCGGCCGTTGCGCGAGCTGCGACGCGGCTGACGCGGGGCGGGCGGCGGCGGGGCGATCTGCTGAACGGCCGGGCCACCGCCGAGCATCAGCTCCGCGAAGGTCGCCATGGCCTCGTCCAGCTGGCCGCCGATGCGGCGCACGGACTCGTCGTTGCTCTTGCGCACCAGCGAGTCGACCGAGTCGGTGTCCGGCTGCTTCTGCAGAGTGCTCTCGACCTTCGACAGGCCGGAGCGAATCGAGCCGTCGAGGTCGCCGAGGCGGCCGGTGAAGCCGTCTTCGACCTTGTCGAGCCGCTCGGCCAGGTCGTCGAGCCGCGAGGTGACCTTCTCGAGGCGGTCGCCGAGGCCGTCGAGCCGCTCCGACGCGTCGATCATCTCGCCGGTCTCGGTCAGCGCGGTCTTCAGCGCCTCGGTGTTCGCGGTGAGGCTGTCCTTGGTGGCCTTGTCGAGGTTCTCGACGCGGTTGCGCAGCTCGCGGTCGACGGTGTCGACGCGGTCCCGCAGGGCGGACTCGGCCTGCTCGACGCGCTCGCGCACCGGGCCGATCACCGACTGGGGCAGCGAGTCGGTCTTCACGTCCTGCTTGTCGAGGTGCGCGCCGAGCTCGTCGAGACGGCGGTGGATGTTCTGGAGCTTGTCCTCGAGCCCGTCCATCCGGCCTCCGACGCCTTCCAGACGCGCGGCCATGCCGTCGAGGCGGCCGTCGAGCTGAGCGAACGGCTTGGCCAGCTTGTCGACGATGCTTTCGACGGCGCGGGTCAGCGCGGCGATCGCGGTGTCCTGCGCTTCGAGCCGCGACATGGTCTCGTCGAGACGTTCGGCGAGCACGCTGGTCTCGGTGCGGTCGGGCATCTCCGAGAGCCTCTTGCGCACCGCGCCGAGCGAGTCGACCGGGGCCAGACGTGCGTAGATGTCGTCGAGCGCGTCGAAGATCTGCTGCTGTTCGCTCTCGCGCACTTCGGCCGCGCGCACCAGCATGTTGCGCATCCGGTCGAAGGACGGGGCTGCAATGTGGTTGTCAGTGGTCACTGCGGTGTCCTTCGGGGGCGGGGAAATGGGAGGGACGTGCCGTGAAGCTTATCCATTGCGAAATTGCTGTGCGTATGGCCCCCGGGTATCGGACAATGCCGAGCTCTGACCCTGATGGCCGATTCAGCCCGTGATCCACAAAGCCGAGGGTTAACCAGAGCTCAAGACTTACCACCATGTAGGGGAATGACAGCCTGGTTACCGTTACGTATGTCCTCTGAAAGCAGCAGACCTCGCGTACCGGAGGCGGTACTGGCCCGCGCTCCCAAGGTTCTCCTCCACGACCACCTGGACGGCGGGTTGCGTCCGGCCACGGTCGCCGAACTCGCCGAACAGACCGGATATCAGGCCCTGCCGGCCAGCGATCCCGTCGAACTCGGCCGATGGTTCCGCGACGCCGCCGATTCCGGCTCGCTCGTCTCGTACCTTGAGACGTTCGCGCATACCTGTGGCGTCATGCAGACCGAGGAAGCGCTGGTCAGAGTGGCCGCCGAAGCGGTGGAAGACCTCGCGGCCGACGGGGTCGTCTACGCCGAGGTGCGCTACGCGCCCGAACTCTTCGTCGAACGCGGACTGTCACTCGATGCGGTGGTCGAGGCCGTTCAGGCCGGGTTCGAAGAAGGTGAACGGAGAGTGGCGGCCGCGGGCGGCCGGATCCGCGTCGGGACGTTGCTCTGCGCGATGCGCCAGCACGCCAGGGCCCTCGAGATCGCCGGTCTCGCCGTCCGCTACCGCGACGCCGGTGTGGTCGGGTTCGACATCGCCGGACCGGAAGACGGATTTCCGCCTACCAGAAATCTCGACGCATTCGAGTTTCTGCGGATGAATAATGCGCATTTCACCATTCATGCCGGAGAGGCGTTCGGGCTCGCGTCCATTTGGGAGGCGATTCAGCATTGCGGCGCGGAGCGGCTCGGTCACGGCGTGCGCATCGTCGACGACATCAAGACAGACAGCGACGGCACGGTCCATTTGGGACGGTTGGCCGCCTACGTCCGCGACCGGCGGATCCCGCTCGAGATCTGCCCCACATCCAATGTCCAGACGGGAGCGGCGCGCTCGATCGGCGAGCATCCCATCGGCCTGCTCGCCAGGCTGCGGTTCCGGGTCACCGTCAACACCGACAACCGGCTGATGAGCGGCTGCTCGATGACCAGCGAATTCGCGGCCCTGAGCGAGGCGTTCGGCTTCGGGTTGGCCGATCTCGAGTGGTTCACGATCAATGCGATGAAATCCGCCTTCCTCGATTTCGACCAGCGGCTCGACATCATCAACACGGTCATCAAGCCCGGCTATGCCGCCTTGCGTTCGTTAGCATAGCCAACTATCGTTCACTATGTAGGAAGGTTTTCCCAAATAGTGAAACGGTGACGAGGATGGCGCAGGTCGTGGACGTGGGGATCGGCGGCAAACGACGCTGGCTCATCCTCGCGCTCGGCCTCGCCGCGCAGACCGCGAGCTGCTCGTTCCTCTACGGGATCCCGTTCCTGGTGCCGTCGATGCAGCGTGCGGAGGGGTTGACGCTCGCCGAAGCGGGAACCGTGGTCGCCGCGCCGAGTCTTGGCCTGTTGTTCACCTTGATCCTGTGGGGCGCGGCCGCGGACCGTTACGGAGAGCGTTTGGTAATGGCCATCGGGCTCGGCGTCTCGGGGTTACTCCTCGTGTACGCGGCCGCCGGTGACCACTCGCTCGGGATCCTCTTTGGGGTGTTCCTGCTCGCCGGCGCGAGCACCGCGTCAGTGAACGCCGCGAGCGGCCGGGCCGTCCTCGGCTGGTTCGGCCCGGCCGAACGGGGCTTCGCGATGGGCATCCGCCAGATGGCCCAGCCGCTCGGGGTAGGCGTCGCCGCCTTCGGCCTCCCGCCGCTCGCGGATCGCTGGGGATTCCAGGTCTCGCTCATGCTGCCCGCGCTGACCGCGATCGTCGTCGCGCTTCTGGTCGCCTGGCTCCTGGTCGATCCGCCGCGTCCGGAGGTCGAGGCGGGCAAGGCGGAGAAGCCGCCGTCGCCGTACCGGAAGCCGGCGTTGTGGCGGGTCCACGGCGCGAGCGCGCTGCTCGTCGTCCCGCAGTTCACGGTCTCCGCGTTCACGCCCGTGTACCTGGTGGCCATGCACGACTGGACGGCGGCGTCGGCGGGCTGGTTCGTCGGGGCCGTCCAGATCCTCGGCGCGCTGGGCAGGCTGGTGTCGGGCTACTGGTCCGACCGTGCCGGCAGCAGGCTGCGGCCGATGCGGCAGCTGGCGATCGCGAGCGCCGCGGTGATGCTGCTGGTCGCGCTCGGGGACGCGACGTGGCCGTGGCTGGTGCTGCTCGCGCTCGTCCTGGCGGCGGTGATCACCGTGTCCGACAACGGTCTCGGGTTCACCGCGTCGGCGGAGATGGCCGGGCTCGCGTGGGCGGGACGGGCGATGGGCACGCAGAACACCGGCCAGAACATCGCCGCCGCGCTGACCCCGCCGATGCTGGGCTTCGTGATCGGTGATTCGCGGTACGCGCTGGCCTTCTGCGTGGCCGCGGTGTTCCCGGCGCTGGCCGTGGCGCTGGTGCCCGTCAAAGACGAAAAGGGCCCCTCAGGACGAACCTGAGGGGCCCTTTCACGGATGGATCAGACGACCGTGAGCCGGTTCTCGAAGGTCTCGACGAGCTTGCGCCACTCGGACTGCTCGGCGTCGAACGGAGCACTCGGCTCGAGGCGCGAGGGGTCCGGCCGCAGCACGAACGACACCAGCCAGCCGAGGCTTTCGTTGGCGGCCAGCGCGGTCTCGACGCTGTCGTCTTCGGCCCATTCGGCGGCGTCGGTGATCAGCTCGACGGCCAGCTCCAGCTGGGTCGGGTCGATCGACTCCGGGCCTTCGGCGATGTCGTCGGCGATCCCGTTCAGCACGTACGTGTTCTCGGCGTCGACCTCGATCTCGAGCTCACCCGCGGTGGCCTTCGTGGCCACCTCGTCCCAAGTGGACACTTGGGCGAGGTCGTTGCCCGCCAGGTCCTTGCCGTCCGCGATCGCGCGGATGAGGGCCTTCTCGGAGGTGAAGACGTCGATCTCGCCTTCACTGCCGAGGAAGATCGGCTTGTCGTCGAGGTAGCAGCGCAGTGTGTAGTACTCGGCGCCCGAGGTGATGATCTTGATCGGGTCGATGCCGACCTCGCCCCAGAAGCCGACGGGCTCGTCGTCTTCCTCGTCGTCCTCGTCCGAGTCGTCCACGAGGTCCGCGTCGACGGCGGCCGCTTCGGCTTCGGCGGACTCCGCGAGGAAGGTCGCGAGCTCCTCCGCCGTCTGCTCCAGCACCTTCTCGTCGACGTCGGGGACGGTCACCAGGCCGTCGATCGCGTCGAGCACGGTGTCCCACTTCTCGGAGACCGCCTGCGACAGGTCCGCCCAGAGGCGCTCGCCGTCACGGCCGGTGAAGGGCAGCGTGCCCTGGTCCAGCAGCGAGAAGCTCTCGTGCGCGTCGAGGACTTCGTGGACCTCTTCCAGCTCGCACACGTCCGCGAGCGAACGCACGATGCCGATGATCTCGGCCAGCTCGCCGATCGTCCACTGGTCCGGCTTCTCGGCGACCAGCTCGGGGACGCCCACCAGGTCGTAGGTGTGGTCGTCGTCCGGGATGAGCTCGGGCACGTTCAGCGCCGGGACGACCTCCCACGCGGGGTGGTCGAGCAGGTCGTGCTGCTCGGAGGTCCGCACGAAGGCGGCGAGATGCGCGGCGTCCGGGAAGGCGTACAGGTCTTCCTCGTCGCCGAGGAACGCTTCCCATTCCTCGCCGTCTTCCCGCCAGCGCGGCGCCCAGAGAGTGACGACGTCACCCTGTGGCAGGCCGAGTTCGATCGGGATGATGTCCTGTGCCATTCCTTTAGCCCTCTCGGATTACCGCCTGTGTGCGCGGCCGGGTGATGGTGCCCGGAAGGTGCGCGGTACCGCGAAGCCTACGGGTTTCCGCCGATGGGCGCGATCACCCCTGGGCAAGAAGCGACCAACGGATGGCACGATAGGTCCTCTGATGACACTTACAGACCTCCTGCCTGCGGATCCCGACCCCGACTCGCTGTTCGAAGCCTTCTCCACCTGGACGGCCGAGCGCGGGTTGGAGCTGTACCCCGCGCAGGAAGAGGCCATCATCGAGGTGGTCTCCGGGGCGAACCTGATCCTGTCGACACCGACGGGGTCGGGAAAGAGCCTGGTCGCCGTCGGGGCGCACTTCACCGCGCTCGCGCACGGCCGCCGCAGCTACTACACGGCACCGATCAAGGCGCTCGTCTCGGAGAAGTTCTTCCAGCTCATCGAGATCTTCGGCGCGGACAACGTCGGCATGATGACCGGTGACTCGGCGGTGAACGCCGACGCGCCGATCATCTGCTGCACGGCGGAGATCCTGGCGAACATCGCGTTGCGATTCGGTGCCGACGCGCCGGTCGGCCAGGTCATCGCGGACGAGTTCCACTTCTATTCGGAGCCGGATCGCGGCTGGGCCTGGCAGGTGCCGCTGCTGGAACTGCCGAAGGCGCAGTTCGTGCTGATGTCGGCGACGCTGGGCGACGTCTCGTTCTTCGAGAAGGACCTCACCCGCCGGACCGGCCGTCCGACCGCGGTGGTCACCTCGGCGGAGCGGCCCGTGCCGCTCACTTTCCGCTACGCGCTGACGCCGTTGCACGAGACGATGTCCGAGCTGCTCAACGGCGGGCAGTCGCCGGTGTACGTCGTGCACTTTTCGCAGGCCGCGGCGATCGAGCGCGCCCAGACACTGATGAGTATCAACGTCACCTCGAAGGCTGAGAAGGAGGCCATCGCCGAGATGCTCGGCGACTTCCGCTTCTCGGCCGGGTTCGGGAAGACGTTGTCCCGGCTGGTCCGGCACGGCATCGGCGTGCACCACGCCGGCATGCTGCCGAAGTACCGGCGCCTGGTCGAGCAGCTCGCGCAGGCCGGGCTGCTGAAGGTGATCTGCGGGACCGACACGCTCGGCGTCGGCATCAACGTACCGATCCGCACGGTGGTCTTCTCCGCGCTGACGAAGTACGACGGCGTGCGGCAGCGGCATCTCAAGGCGCGCGAGTTCCACCAGATCGCCGGCCGCGCGGGCCGCGCCGGCTACGACACCGACGGCTACGTCGTCGTGCAGGCACCGGACCACGTCGTCGAGAACGCCAAGGCGCTGGAGAAGGCGGGCGACGATCCCAAGAAGAAAAAGAAGATCGTCCGCAAGAAGGCGCCCGAAGGGTTCGTCAACTGGACGGAGAGCACCTTCGACCGGCTGATCGCGGCCGAGCCGGAACCGCTGACCTCGAGTTTCCACGTCAGCCACTCGATGCTGCTGAACGTCATCTCCCGCCCGGGCAACGCGTTCGACTCGATGCGGCACCTGCTGGAGGACAACCATTCCGACCGTCCCGCCCAGCGGAAACTGATCCTGCGCGCGATCGCGATCTACCGCGCGCTGCTCGCGGCCGGTGTCGTGGAACGGCTCGACGAACCCGACGAGCAGGGCCGCATCGTCCGGCTCACCGTGGACCTGCAGTTCGACTTCGCGCTGAACCAGCCGCTTTCGCCGTTCGCGCTGGCCGCGATCGAACTACTCGACGTCGAGTCGCCGTCCTATCCGCTCGACGTCGTGTCCATTGTGGAATCCACTGTGGACAACCCGAGGCCGGTTCTTTCGCAGCAGCAGTTCAAGGCGCGCGGCGAGGCCGTGCAGGCGATGAAGGCCGAGGGCATCGAGTACGACGAGCGGATGGAGCTGCTCGAAAACGTCACGTACCCGAAGCCGCTGGAGGAACTGCTGGAGGCGGCGTATTCCCGCTACCGGCAAGGGCATCCGTGGGTCGAAGACTACGAGCTCAAGCCGAAGTCCGTCGTGCGCGACATGTACGAGCGCGCGATGAACTTCGTGGAGTACATCGGTTTCTACCAGCTCGCCCGCTCGGAAGGGCTGGTGCTGCGCTACCTCACCGACACCTACGACTCGCTCCGGCACACGGTTCCCGACGAGGCCAAGAACGAGGGGTTGCAGGACCTCATCGAATGGCTCGGCGAACTGGTGCGCCAAGTCGACTCCAGCCTCCTCGACGAGTGGGAAGCCTTGCGGCATCCCGAAGAGGAAGGCCCCGTTTCGACAAGGCCGCCGTCCGAGCCGCCCGCGGTCACGCGGAACGAGCGGGCGTTCCGGGTGCTCGTGCGGAACGAGCTGTTCCGCCGGGTGGAGCTGGCGTCGCGGCGTGCCTACGAGACGCTCGGCGAACTGGACGCCGCGTCGGGCTGGGACGCGGACGCGTGGGAAGACGCCATCGAGGACTACTTCGACGAGCACGAAACGCTCGGCATCGGACCGGACGCGCGCGGGCCCAAGTTGTTGATCATCGAGAAGGAGACGGAGATCTGGCGGGTGCGGCAGATCTTCGACGATCCCGCGGGTGACCACGATTGGGGCATCGGCGCCGAGGTCGACTTGGCGGCTTCGGACGAGGCGGGCTCGGCGGTCATCCGGATCACGGCGGTGGACCGGCTCTGACGTCTCGTGAGTGGCAGGGACGGTTCTAACCGTCCTTACCACTCACGAGCCCCAGACGACGCCGCACCAGCTGACCTATCAGCACCAACAGGGACAACGCGGGCAGCGGGTAGCCAAGGAACAGGCCCACCGTGATGTCGGCGAGCGGCGCGAGGACCGCGGCGACGAACACCCATGCCGGTGCCGTCGGAAGCTTCGCGCCGGAGCGGACCTTGCCCCACGGTTTCGCCACCGAAAGCCACGCCTGGAACGCGAGCGCGCTCGCCATCAGCGCGGTCCCGGCGACCAGGGCCACAGGCGCCGGATCACCGGCCCGAGCCGCCACCACGGAATCCTGCAAAGCGCCGGACAACAGGAAGATCCCGGCGTAGAGCTGGACGAGCGTGATCGCGAACTTCGCCAGCACCCACCAGTGCCGGGTGAATCCCCAGGCCGTCGCCGCGGCGAGCATGAAGCCGGTGAAGGCCGACGCGTTGGCGAGCGGCGCCAGCAGAAGCGAGTCGATCTCGTGCGCCATCGACGTCGCCGCGACGCGGATCTCGCCGTCCTCGCTCGCGCGGCTGATCGCCAGGAGGGTGAACAGCGCCAAGGCCTGCCCCATCCAGCCCACCGAAGTGATGACGTGCAGCCACACGGTCAGCTGCCGCCAGGTCTTCGTCCCCATGTCGCACAGGTTCGCGTGACCGCCCGGCCCGGCACATCGGGGACGACCCTGAAATCAGACCGGAAGGGGCGGGAAACAGGCCTGGGCGTCGTGGCCGTCGAACCAGAGCCCGACCATGAACGCCATGGTCGCCTCCATGAGCCGCGCCCGGTCGAGCCCGCCGGCGTTCAGTGGCGTGCAGCCGATGTCGCGGACCAAGGAGCTCACCACCTCGACGGCCTCCGGTGAACCGCAGAGCGGCACCGCGAGCGGACGGCCGCCGAACACTGGTGGTGTCATCCGCCAGACGTCCACGTCGCACAGGTTGAACGCCTTGACCACGTGCGCGTCCGGCGCGGCGGCGGCGATCCGGGCGGCCTGGTCGGGGGCCGTGAGCGTGGCGCCGGGGCCGACCGCGTTCGTGCAGTCGATCAGCATCTTTCCCGCGACGGATTTCCCCGCGACGGCAAGGACTTCTGGCGCCGACGGCGCGGGAACGGCGAGCAGGATCACTTCACTCGCGCGAGCGGTCTCTTCCCACGTCCCCGCTCGCGCGGAGATCTTCCCGGCGAGGGCGTCGGCCTTGGCCTGATCGCGCGCCGCGATCATCACCTCGTGCCCCGTCGCCGCCCACTGGCCGCCGAGTGCCTCCGCCATCCCGCCCGCGCCGAAAATACCGATACGCATGTGCTGCTCCCTAAGATCGAGTGACAACACCGACCGTAGAAAGCCGCGCGGGTACCGAATGGTTACCGGAGGTCCGATGAACGACGTCTTCCTCGCCGATTGCCGTGCCCGGCTGGCCTTCGACCTGATGGCGAACACGTGGAACCCCGTCGTGCTGTGGGCCCTGCGCGAAGGACCGCTGCGCCCGGCCGAACTGCGGCGACGGCTGGGCGGGATCAGCACGAAGGTGCTCACGGAGACGGTCCGGCGGCTGGAGTTCAACGGCCTGGTCAGCAGACGTGACTGTGGGCGGACGGCGAAGGTCGAGTACTCGCTGACAGACCTCGGGACCACGTTGCTGGCACCCATCGAGGCCTTCGGGGAGTGGGCGTTCCGGTACGGCGACGAGGTCATGGCGGCCCAGGACGAGGCGGCCAGGTTTCGCGATCTCGCGTGATTGAATACCGATCTCGCGTGCTTGGAGGCGGAACTCGCGTGATTGGCGGGCGATCACGCGTGATTGGGCGGACGACACGCGGTCAGGGGAGCGGGCGAGCCTCGGCCAGCTTGAGGAGCGGGACGGCCGCGGCGGCGTCGGTGATCAGCGTCGAAACCATGCCCGAACGCAGGACTGCGTCGATCGCTTCGGCCTTCGGTTCCGTGTAGCCCAGCGCGATGACCTCGGGGACAGCCAGCAGTTCTTCGGCGCTGATGGCCAGCACGTGGTGGGCCAGCCCGGTGGACATCGGTGTCCCGTCGGCGTCGAACAGGCGCGCGGAGACCTCCGCTTTGGCACCGCGTTTCGCTATCGCGCTCCGTTCCGTTTCGTCGAGCGCGTCGTAGACCGTCGACTCCTCGGGTTTCCACGCGCCGATGCTGACAACGGCCTTGGTCAGGTTCTTGAACTGCCCGAAGGTCTCCGCGATCCCGGGCTGCCTGCGCAGTGTCTCGGTGGTGCGGCGGTCGGGGAGGACGAGCGGCCCGAAGATCGGGTACGCCTCGCCGCCGGACACCGACGCGACCCGGCTGACCGTCTCCACCGACCGGTCCCGCATGTCCATGCCCGCCTGCACCCCGCACAGTTGCACGACCGGGCAATTCGGCAGTGACTCGATGGCTTCGGTCATCGCGTTCACGGAACGTGCCCAGGACAGGCCGATGACATCGCCCGGAGTGACGATTTCGGTCAGAAGACGGGCGGCGAGCGAGCCGATCTTCCGCCGCGCCACTTCGCGGGATTCCGGCTCCGGCGCTCGTTCGAGCACGAGAACCCGGTCCAGCCGGTACGCGGAACGGATCTCCTCGGAAAGCACGAGATCGACCGGCGCCGGCAGCCGGAACTCGACCGTGACGATTCCTGTTTCCCTGGCCGTGTCCAGCATCCGGGCGACCTTGAACCGGCTGATCCCGAACTCGTCGGCGATTTCCAGTTTCGAGGCGCCCTGCTCGTAGAACCGCCGGGCCACGGCGGCCAGGCGCAGCGACTCCACCAAGCCGGGACTCTGTTTCCTGCCGCTCATATGAGCACTATAGCGCGAAATCAACCCGAAAGGTTGACGTAACAACAGGGAAAAGTTCACCATGCCTGAACATGCAGTCCGAAGCATAGGCCCGTCCCGCTCGTTTGAGCGGAGAGAAGAGGAGCTGGCATGCGTGCCGCGATCGTGGACAAGCCCGGGGAGATCAGGGTCGGCGAGGTACCCGACCCCAAACCGGGGGATCGCCAGGTCGTCGTCAAGGTGGGTGCCTGCGGGATCTGCGGGACCGACCTCCACATCGCCGACGGGCACTTCCCGCCGACGCCCTATCCGATCGTCCCCGGCCACGAATTCGCCGGCGAGATCGTCGAACTCGGCGCCGACGTGCCGGGCGGCTGGAAGGTCGGCGACCGGGTGGCCGTCGACCCGTCGCTGTTCTGCGGCTACTGCAAGCCTTGCCGGTCCGGCCGCGGGAACCTCTGCGAGAACTGGAACGCGACCGGCGACACCGTGAACGGTGCTTTCGCCGAGTACGTCGCCGTTCCTTCCGCGAACTGCTACCGCATGCCGGACACGATGACCTGGGAGCAGGGCGCCCTCGTCGAACCGGTCTCCTGCGCGGTCCACGGCGTGCGCCGGATCGGTGTCGAGGCGGGGGAGCGGTTCCTCGTCGTCGGCGCGGGCACGATGGGGCTGATCATGCAGCAGTTGCTGCAGCGGGCGGGCGCGCAGGTCACGGTGGTCGACCGCAACACCGCCCGGCTCGGCCGGGCCATGGACCTCGGCGCGGTCGCGGTCGCGGGTGACGTGAAGGACCTGGACGACGAGAAGTTCGACGCCGCCGCGGACTGCACCGGCGCAGCTCCGGCCATCGAAGCCGCCTTCGACTCGCTCCAGCGCGGAGGCCGCCTGCTGGTCTTCGGGGTCGCGCCCGCCGAAGCACGCGTCGCGCTTTCGCCGTTCCGGATCTACAACGACGAGATCACCGTCGTCGGCTCGATGGCCGTCATGAACAGCTTCGGTGCCGCGCTCGACCTCGTCGCCAGTGGCGCCGTCGACACGGGCGCGCTGCTCACCGACACCCTGCCACTGGAGCAGTACCCCGACGCTCTCGCCCTCATGCGCAGCGGCGCCGGCTTGAAGGTGCAGGTAATACCGGGAGGCGAAGGTGCGTAAAGCAGCCGCTCTGCTCGCTGTTCTCCTGCTGACCCTCACCGGTTGCGCCGGCGCGGGCGCGCTGGGGACCGGTGACCGGACGCTCGTCGTCGCGATCGTCGCGAACCCGCAGATGAAGGACGCCATCGAGCTTTCCGGCGAGTTCGAAAAGGCGAATCCCGGCGTCAGCCTCAAATTCGTGTCACTGCCCGAAAACCAGGCACGCGCGAAGATCACCGCGTCGACGGCCACCGAAGGCGGCGAGTTCGACGTCGTCATGATCAGCAACTACGAGGCGCCGCAGTGGGCCGCGAACGGCTGGCTCGAAAACCTCGACCCGCATATCGCGGCGAATCCGTCCTACGACGCCGGCGACTTCATCCCGAGCATCAAGGAATCCTTGTCGCACAACGGATCGCTCTACGCGGTGCCGTTCTACGGTGAGTCGTCGTTCCTGGCCTACCGGAAGGATCTGTTCGAGCAGGCCGGGATCACCATGCCCGCCAAGCCGACGTGGACCCAGATCGCCGAGTACGCGGCGAAACTCGACGACAAGGCCAAGGGCATCGCCGGGATCTGCCTGCGCGGCAAGCCCGGCTGGGGTGAGAGCCTCGCGCCGTTCACCACGGTCGCCAACACCTTCGGCGCGCAGTGGTTCGACAAGGACTGGAACGCGAAGCTGACCAGCCCCGAGTTCAAGGCGGCCGCCGAGTTCTACGTGAACCTCGTGCGGAACCACGGCGAGGTCGGCGCGTCGAGCGCGGGCTTCTCCGAATGCGGCACGCGGTACACGCAGGGCCAGGCCGCGATGTGGTACGACGCCACGGTCATGGCGGGCACGAACGAGGACCCGTCGGCCAGCAAGATCGTCGGGAAATCCGGCTACGCTCCGGCGCCGGTGGAGAAGACGCAGGCGAGCGGCTGGCTCTACACCTGGGCGCTGGGTATCCCGAAGGTCGCCAAGGGCGCCAAGGACACGGCCGCTGCCTGGAAGTTCATGTCCTGGATGACGGACAAGGCCTACGTGCAGCGGGTCGCCAAGGAGTACGGCGACTGGAACCGCGTCCCGCCTGGCGTGCGGAAGTCGACCTACGACATCCCGCAGTACCGCGAGGCCGCCAAGGCCTACGCGCAGCCGACGCTGGACGGGATCGCGGACGCCGACCAGCGGAAGGCGATGGTGAATCCGGTGCCTTACCCCGGGATCCAGTTCGTCGGCATCCCCGAGTTCCAGGACCTCGGCACCCGGGTGAGCCAGCAGCTTTCGGCGGCGATCGCGGGGCAGATCACCGTGGACGAAGCACTCAAGCAGTCACAGGAGTACGCGCAGACCGTCGGCAAGTCGTATCAGGGGGTGCAGTGATGGCCACGATCTCCGCTCCTGCCCGCACCGAGTCCGCCCCCGCGAAGAAGGCGGCTCCGAAGCGCGGCACCGATACGCCGTTCAAACGACGGCTGCCGCTCCTGCCCGCCCTGCTGTTCGTCGTCGCCGTGACGCAGTTGCCGTTCGTGCTGACGGTGTTCTACTCGTTCCAGTCGTGGAACCTGGTGCGGCCGGGCTCGCGGCATTTCGTCGGGCTGCGGAACTACATCGACGTCTTCGCCGATTCGACGTTCCTCGGGGCGTTGCTGAACACCGTCGTCCTCACGGTCGTGTGCGTGTTCTTCTCCCTGCTGCTCGGCCTGGGACTGGCGATCCTGCTGGACCGTAAGTTCCTCGGCCGCGGCGTGGTCCGGACCCTGCTGATCACGCCGTTTCTCATCCTGCCCGCGGCGGGCGCGCTGCTGTGGAAGACGACCATGTTCGACCCGACCTACGGGTTGCTGCACTTCGTGTTCGGCACCGACGTCGACTGGCTTTCGGAGTTCCCGCTCGCGGCGGTGATGGCCCAGGTCGTCTGGCAGTGGACACCGTTCATGATGCTGCTGATCCTGGCCGGGCTGCAGAGCCAGCCGAAGGACGTGCTGGAGGCCGCGTCGGTCGACGGCGCCGGCCGCTGGCGGACGTTCACCGCGATCACCCTGCCGCATCTGAGCCGGTTCCTGCAGCTGGCGACACTGCTGGGCGCGATCTACATCGTCAACAGCTTCGACGCGATCTTCCTGATGACGCAAGGTGGTCCGGGGACGGCCAGCACGAACCTGCCCTTCTACATCTACCAGCGGGCGTTCCAAGGTTTCGACATCGGGCAGTCGTCCGCGATGGGCGTCATCGTCGTGATCCTGACGATGATCGTCGCGACCTTCGCGCTGCGACTGATGTTCCGCACGTTCTCGCTCCAGGGAGGCGCGAAATGAAAAGCCGCTTCGGCCCCGGCGCGCTGACGGTCGCGACCTGGGTGATCGCGATCCTGTTCGTGTTCCCGCTGCTGTGGATGATCCTCACGGCCTTCAAACAGGAGGCCGACGCCTACACCGATCCGCCGCGACTGTTCTTCACCCCGACATTCGACCAGTTCGCGGGCGTGCTCGAACGCGGCTTCCTGCCGTATCTGTCGAACTCGGCGTTCGTCACCGTCGTTTCGACGCTTTTCGTGCTGCTGCTGGGAATCCCGGCGGCGTACGCGCTCTCGCTGGCGCCGGTGAAGGGGACGAGCAACGCGCTCGGCTTCTTCCTGTCGACGAAGATGCTGCCGATCGTGGCGGCGATCATCCCGCTCTACGTGATCTCGCAGAACACCCAGCTGCTGGACAACGTGTGGGCGCTGATCATCCTGTACACCTCGATGAACCTGCCGCTGGCCATCTGGATGATGCGGTCGTTCTTCCTCGAGGTGCCGCACGAGATGATCGAGGCGGGCCGGATCGACGGGGCGACCCTGCCGATCCTGCTCCGGAAGATCATCATGCCGGTGGTCGCACCCGGGGTGGCCGCGACCGCGCTGATCTGCGTGATCTTCTCGTGGACCGAGTTCTTCTACTCGGTCAACCTCACGGCCGCGCGGGCCGGGACGGTGCCGGTGTTCCTGGTCGGGTTCATCACCAGCGAGGGCCTGTACTGGGCGCAGCTTTCCGCGGCCGCGCTGCTCGCGTCGCTGCCGGTGATGATCGTCGGCTGGATCGCGCAGAACCACCTTGTGCGGGGACTGTCGATGGGCGCGGTCAAATAAAGCATCGTGAGTGGTAAGGACGGTTCTAACCGTCCTTACCACTCACGAGCCCCATCGATCACGCAAGCGACAGGGCCTGCCCCGGGCAGATGTGCACGGCGGTGCGCGCGTTCTCCTCCGACTCCTCGCCTTCGGGCTCGGCGTTCAGCACGATGACCGTCCCGTCGTCCTCGCTCTGGTCGAACAGATCGGGGTCGGTGAGCACGCACTGGCCCGCGCCCACGCACTTCCCGGTGTCCGCGATGATCTTCATTGGCTCCTCCTACCAGGTGACCGGAAGGGCGTGGAGGCCGTAGATCGTCGAATCGTGCTTGAACGGCAGTTCGTCGACCGGAACGGCGATCCGGATGCCCGGCATTCGCCGGAACAACGTATCGAACACGATCTGGAGTTCCAACCGTGCCAAGTTCTGGCCGAGGCACTGGTGCACACCGAATCCGAACGCGACGTGATGCCGCGCGCCGCGGTCGATGTCGAAGGTGTCGGGGTTCTCGAAACCGTCCGGATCGTGGTTGCCCGCGTTGCTCAGTCCGACGACGCCTTCACCCGCGCGGATGAGCGTGCCGCCGATCTCGACGTCCGCCGTGGCGAAGCGTGAGGTCGCCGTCTCCGCGATGGTGAAGACCCGCAGGAGTTCTTCGATCGCGGCGAGGGTCTTGCCCGGGTCCGCCTTGATCTTCGCCAGCTGATCGGGATTCTCCAGCAGGGTCACCGTGCCGAGCGAGATCATGTTCGCCGTCGTCTCGTGTCCGGCGATGAGCAGCAGGAACGCCAATCCGACGAGTTCGCCGTGGTCGGCCTCGCCCGTTTCCCGCTGCTTCAGGATCTGACGCCCGAGGAGGTCGTCCTCGGTGGCGTTCGCTTCCTTCTTGGTGACGAGTTCGTCGAGGTAGTTCTCGAGCTGCTCGAACGCGGCCATCCGTTCTTCCGCGCTGACTTCCCGGCTGAGCATCTTGGAACTGCGCGCCTGGAAGAACTCGTGGTCCGAATAGGGAACGCCGAGCAGTTCGCAGATCACCAGTGACGGAACAGGCAGGGAAAGCGCCTGGACCAGATCGGCGGGTTTGGGGCCCGCGAGCAGGGCGTCGAGGTGCTCGTCGACGATCTGCTGGATCCGTGGCTGGAGCGCCTTCATGCGCTTGACCGTGAATTCCCCGACGACGTCACGCCGGGCCTGGCTGTGCTCCGGCGGGTCCATCGCGATGAGGGACGGGCGGAACGGTTTGTCCTCGCGCCGAATCTGCCGCGCGACCATCAGCGGGAACGACGGATTCTGCCGATCGGAGCTGAAATGCGGGCTGCTCAGCATTTCGCGGATGTCTTCGAGCCGGGTGAGCGCCCAAGCCGTTTGGCCGGACGGAAGTCCGACCCGGGAAATCGGACTTTCCCGGCGAAGGCGCTCATATTCGGGCGGTGGCGAAAACGGGCACTTGCGGGCCAGCGGCAAGGTCGCGGTGGTTTCCTCGACGTCGGTCATCGGGTTGTCCTTCCCCAGAAATGTCGGGTGGGTTCGGGCGATATCGGACAGTGGGCCCCAAATAGTATGCGGATGGTTTCATTCCGCTTAGGTCACCAAGGTACTCAAGTGGAGGTGGATCGTCCACTCGCGAAGGGGTGGTTCCCGGGAAGCGTGAAGGGCACGTCCTCACGTGCGAGAATCACGGCCCTGAAGGACCCTTCGAGAGGCGAGGATCATGACAGCCGACCCCGAGACCCGCTTGCGCGCCGACGCGCGCCGGAACCGGGATCAGATCCTGGCCGCCGCGAGAGTCATCTTCGCCGCCCAAGGCGCCGAGGTCCCGATGGAGGAGATCGCGCGTTCGGCCGGTGTCGGCGTCGGCACCCTGTACCGGCGGTTCCCGGACCGGGACGCGTTGATCCGGGCGGTCGCCGTCGACAACTTCGATCGGGTCCTTCGGGACGCGAAGGCCGCGAAGGACGAGGAGTCCTCCGACTGGGATGCCCTGATCCGGCTCCTGCACCAGTCGATGGAGTTGCAGCTGAGCATCCAGCTCGCGATGGTGTCGCCTCGGGCGCTGGCGATCCTCACGAGCGATCCCGCGATCAAAGCCCTGCGCGACGAACTGCTCGAGGTGATGGACTCGTTCGTCCAGGGTGCGCAGGCGGAGGGGCGGCTGCGGCCCGACGTCGCGACCGGTGACGTGGCGATCCTGTTCGCGATCGTGCTGCGGCAGATGCCGGGCAAGAGCGCGGAGGTCGCGCGGATGGCGACCCGGCGCTGCATCGGGATCATGATCGACGGGCTCCGGGCCGCCGACTCGAACGAGCCGCTTCCGGGGCAGGCGCTGACCGGGGCCGATCTGGATCCGTAGGTTTCCGGTACATGAAGGCCCCCTTCCTGTACCTAGGCGCAAGGAAGGGGGCCTTCATGTACTTGGAGGTGTCCAACTGCGCGGAGCAGGAGGGTCAGACACCCAGCGGATGCCAGACGGTCTTCGCCTCGAGGTACCGCCGCAGCCGCGCGATGTCGGCGTCGGCCGTCCAGTCCGGCTCGGTGTCCGGGACGGTCAGGACTCGCTTCACAGTGCCCGCGGCCTCACGCGCCAGGTCCGCCCGCGCGGACGGCTCCGCGCCGGTCGGGTCGAGGGCGTTGACGTCCCCGTGCGACGCGAGCCACGAACCCAGCTCCGACGCGCGGCCGGTCAGGATGTTCGCGACCCCGCCGGGCAGGTCGGACGTCGCCAGGACCTCCGAAAGCGTGATCGCGGGCAGCGGCCGGTCCGCGCTGGAGACGACCACCGCGGTCGAACCCGTCGCCAGCACCGGGGCCAGCACACTCACCAGGCCCAGCAATGACGACTGCTGCGGTGCCAGGACGCCCACGACACCGGTCGGTTCCGGCACGGTGAAGGAGAAGTACGGGCCCGCGACCGGGTTGGCCGCGCCGAGCACGGTCGCGATCTTGTCCGTCCAGCCCGCGTACCAGACCCAGCGGTCGATCGAAGCGTCCACAAGGGACTGAGCCTTCTTCGCCGCGATGCCTTCGGAAGCCGACACCTCCGCGACGAACTGCTCGCGGCGGCCTTCCAGCATCTCCGCCACCCGGTACAGCACCTGGCCGCGGTTGTACGCCGTCGCCGACGACCAGCCGCCGAAAGCCTTGCGGGCGGCGGAAACCGCGTCGCGGACATCCTTGCGGGACGCGTGCGAGGCGTTCGCCAGGAACTTGCCCTTGGTGTCGGTGACCGGGTACACGCGGCCGGATTCCGAGCGCGGGAACTTGCCGCCGATGTAGAGCTTGTAGGTCTTCGCCACCGAAATACGGTCAGACATCGAGGTAGGCCTCCAGTCCGGTGCGTCCGCCTTCGCGGCCGAAACCCGACTCCTGGTAGCCGCCGAACGGCGCGGCGGGATCGAAGCGGTTGAACGTGTTGGCCCAGACGACGCCGGCACGGAGCTGGTTCGCCATCCAGAGGATGCGCGAGCCCTTTTCGGTCCAGATTCCGGCGGAGAGCCCATACGGCGTGTTGTTCGCCTTGGTGACGGCCTCGTCCGGCGTGCGGAAGGTCAGCACCGAAAGCACCGGCCCGAAGATCTCCTCGCGGGCGATGCGCATCGACTGCTGGACATCGGAGAACACCGTGGGAGCGAAGAAGAAACCGCGTTCCGGCACCGGGCACGGGCTGGTCCAGCGCTGCGCGCCCTCGGCGTCACCGGACTCCACGAGACCCTTGATCTTCGCGAGCTGCTCGGCGGAGTTGATCGCGCCGATGTCGGTGTTCTTGTCCAGCGGGTCGCCCAGCCGCAGCGTCGAGACGCGGTAGCGCAGCTTTTCGAGCAGTTCCTCGGCGATGGATTCCTGCACCAGCAGGCGCGAGCCCGCGCAGCAGACGTGGCCCTGGTTGAAGAAGATCCCGTTGACGATCCCTTCGACGGCCTGGTCCAGCGGAGCGTCGTCGAAGACGATGTTCGCCGCCTTGCCGCCGAGTTCCAGCGTCAGTTTCTTCGCGGTGCCCGCGATCTGGCGCTGGATGGCCTTGCCGACCTCGGTCGATCCGGTGAACGCGACCTTGTCGACGTCGTCGTGGCCCACGAGCGTGGCGCCGATGTCCCCGGCGCCGGGGAGGATGTTCACCACGCCGGGCGGGAGTTCGGCCTGCTGGCAGATCTCCGCGAACACGAGCGCCGTCAGCGGCGTGGTCTCCGCGGGCTTGAGCACGACGGTGTTGCCGGTGGCCAGCGCGGGCGCGATCTTCCACGCCAGCATGAGCAGCGGGAAGTTCCACGGGATGACCTGCCCCGCGACACCGAGCGGCTTCGGGTTCGGGCCGTAGCCCGCGTAGTCGAGCTTGTCGGCCCAGCCGGCGTGGTAGAAGAAGTGCGCGGCGGCCGTCGGCACGTCGGAATCGCGCGATTCCTTGATCGGCTTGCCGTTGTCGAGGCTTTCCAGCACGGCCAGTTCCCGTGACCGCTCCTGGATCAGGCGGGCGATGCGGAACAGGTACTTGGCGCGCTCGGAGCCCGGCATCTTGGACCAGACGCCTGTGTACGCCTTGCGCGCGGCCTTCACCGCTGTGTCCACATCGGACACCGACGCGGTGCCGACCTCGGCGAGCACCTCTTCGGTGGCCGGGTTGATCGTCTTGAGCGGCTCGCCGGAGCCGTCCACGAATTCGCCGTTGACGAACGGCCGGTAATGCGACTTGAGGTTCGCGAGGTCGCGCGATTCGGGCGCGGGCGCGTACTCGAAGATGCCCATGGATCAGTCCACCGTCACGTAGTCGGGACCGCTGTAGTGGCCGTCGGCCTGGGTGCGGCGCTGCAGCAGGAGGTCGTTGAGCAGGCTGGACGCCCCGAACCGGAACAGATCCGGGTTCAGCCACTGCTCGCCGGCGACCTCGTGCACCGCGACCAGGTACTTGATCGCGTCCTTGGTCGTCCGGATGCCACCGGCCGGTTTGACGCCGCGCAGTTCACCGGTCTGGACGAACCAGTCGCGGACGGCCTGCAGCATCACATGGGTGACGGGCAGTGTCGCGGCGGGCGAGACCTTGCCGGTGGAGGTCTTGATGAAGTCGCCGCCCGCCAGCAGCGCGAGCCAGGACGCGCGGCGGACATTGTCGTAGGTGGCCAGCTCACCGGTCTCGAGGATGACCTTGAGGTGAGCGCTGCCACAGGCCGCCTTGATGGCCTGGATCTCCTCGAAGACCTCCAGGTAGCGGCCTTCCAGGAACGCGCCGCGGTCGATCACCATGTCGATCTCGGCGGCGCCGGCGTCGACGGCGATCTTGGTGTCGGCCAGTTTGATCTCACGGCTCGTGCGGCCGGCCGGGAAGCCGGTGGCCACACTCGCGACGTGGATGCCGGTGCCGCGAAGGGCTTCGACAGCCGTCTCGACCATGTCCGGGTACACGCACACGGCCGCGACCTGAGGGGTGTCCGGGCGTTCCGGGTCGGGCCGCTTGGCCTTCGCCGCGAGCGCGCGGACCTTGCCCTGGGTGTCGGCACCTTCGAGGGTCGTCAGGTCGACCATCGAAATGGCGGTGTCGATCGCCCAGAGCTTGGCGGCCTTCTTGATGCTGCGCGTGCCGAGGCCTGCGGCCCGCTGCTCGACGCCGACCTGGTCCACACCAGGCAGCCCGTGCAGGAACCGGCGCAGGCTCGCCTCGTCGCGAGTCGCGTCCGTCAGCGGCGACGGGGTGGCCGTCGCCGCTGACGAGCTGGTCGTAGCTGTCATACGGGTGAGTGTAAGCGGCCTACAGGCTGGGCACCGGGGCCTGGGCGAGCGCCCTGGCCGGGACCACCGGCGAGCAGAACTCGGAGATCATCGGCAGCTGACGCTTGAGCGCGGCGTCCGGCGACGCGGTGAGGTCCACCGTGGCCAGCGTGGAGATGTCCTTGCCGGAATCGTCGTGGAAGCTGAGGGTGTTGAACCCGGGCAGGTCGCCGCCGTGACCCCAGACGACGTGCTCGTCCGCGCAGGCACCGGCTGTCTTGAGGTTCAGCTTCATCAGGCCGAGGCCGTACTCCATGCCGCCGCCCACCGGGACCGTCTTCTTCATCTGCGTCAGCAGGTCCGCGGGCAGCAGACGGCCGCCGAACAGCGCCTCGAAGAAGCGGTTGAGGTCCTTGCCCGACGAGACCATGCCGCCCGCGCCGAAGTAGCGCGAGTAGTTGTAGGTGGTGACATCGGTGAGGCCGCGCGGCGCGTCATATAGCTGCTCGTAACCGCGGGCGGCCGCGCCGATCAGGAACGGGAAGTCGCGGGGGAGCGAGGTGTCGCGCAGGTGCAGTGGCTTGGTGATGCGCTCGGCGAGCGCGCGTTCCAGCGACGTCCGCGTGATCTTCTCGACCAGCAGGCCGAGGACGTTGTAGCCGGTGTTGGAGTACGCCCAGCTCGTTCCGGGCTTGAACTGCAGCGGCTGCTTCGTCACGCTCAGGCGGATCTGGTCGTCGCTGTCGAAGTGTTCGAAGCGTTCGGTGTCGACCTCCGGCCCCGTCGCCCAGGAATCCTCGGGGAGCAGGTCGCGCGGGAGGCCGCTGGTGTGCTGCAGCAGCTGGCGGACGGTGATCGGCTCCGGATAAGGCAGCAGCCCCGGCAGGTAGCGTCGCACGGGCTCGTCCAGCCCGACGCGCTTTTCGGCCACGAGCTGCAGGACCAGTGTCGCGACGAACACCTTGGACACACTCGCGATCCGCCAGCGGCCCGACGCGTCGGGTTTGCCGGGGCGCTCGATGTTCGCGACGCCGCTGACGCCGCGGAAATCGTCGGCGACGGCGACCATGCCGGGGATGCCCGCGGCGACCGCCGCGTCCATCGCGGTCTGGCGTGGATCGGTCTTCCCGGCGGCCGCCGCCGGGAAGGCGGTGACGGAAAGCATCGCGGCACAAGCGACCGCGACGAAACTTCGGCGCATCGGACAGTCCCCCAGGTTGTGGTCAGCCTTCGATTTCAGGCACGGCGTTCTTGCGTGGCTTCCGCTTGACGACGACTGCACCCCAGAATGCCAGGCCGGTGATCTTCACGGTCGGCGCCGTCGGCGGCGCCGCGGGCGTCCCGGCGCGATCTTCCAGCTCGAAGGCGCCCATGAAGCCGATTCCGGTGACGTCCACGTTGATGTCGTCGGGCACGATGATGTCGATCCCGCCCATGATCGCGACCGCGGTGATCGTCGAGTGCTTCTCGGCGAACCGCGCGTGCCGCAGGTCGAGTTCCGCGCCGCCCCAGAACGCGAAACTGTTGTGCTGCGGCGGGACGACCCAGCTGCCCTTGCGCGACGCGCCGGACATGACGGCGATCGAGGCGCCGGAGCCCGGATGCCCGCCGATGCGGTCGTCGGGCAGGCCGAGCGCGCGCGAGGTCGCCGGCTCGATCGCCGACCGGGACTGCTGGGGCAGATCCGCGGTGACCGGTTTGAGATCGCCGACGGTCTTGGCCGCGTAGACGGTGGTGAGCCGTTCTTCCAGCTCGTTGATGGTGATGCGCCCTTCGGACATCGCCGCGTGCAGCACCTGCGCGACCTGCTCGCGGTCGGCGTCGGAGATGCGCATCTGTTCGGGGCCCGGCAGGGCCGGCTCTTCACTCACACGGAGGAGCCTAGCGCCGAGAAGAGGGCCAAGGGTCCATCTTATGGTCGACAGTGGCATCCTCCCGTGATGGGGAACTCACTACCCGGCGCCGTGAAGCTGCCGGACGGGGTCGAGGTGCGAGGACGGGGCCTTGGTCGCCCCTGGCCGGACGGCCCCTCGCCTGATTTCGGACTGTATTTGGGCGGCGCGAGGCTGCGCCGGAAGCACGATCACAAGATGGACTGGGAACGGGCGTGGATCCGCTGGCCCGACTTCCTGCTCCCGACGGACTGGGCGGACGCGCGGCGGCGGATCGTCGATCTGCACGGCAGGGCGGCGGCAGGGGAAGGCGTCGAGGTCGCCTGTCACGGCGGAGTCGGGCGGACCGGCACGGTGCTGTCCTGTCTGGCCACCCTTTCCGGGCTGAGCGCCGACGAAGCCGTGGCGTGGGCGCGGGCCAACCACCACGAACGCTCGGTGGAGACACCATGGCAGCGCCGCTGGGTCGGCTGGTTCGCGCGGCAGGCGTGACGGGATAAATTGACCGGTATGGATGTGCACGTCGTTGATCACCCGCTGGCCAAGGCCAGGCTCTCCACCATGCGCGACGCGCGCACCGACAGCGCCGCCTTCCGCGCGGCGCTGCACGAACTGACCGTCATGCTGGTCTACGAAGCCACGCGCGACATGCCCGTGCGGATCGAGCGGATCCACACCCCGGTGGCGCGCACCGACGGCTACGCGCTGGCGAGTCCGCCTCTGCTCGTGCCGGTGCTGCGGGCCGGGCTCGGGATGGCGGACCAGGCGCACAAGCTGATCCCCGACGCCCAGATGGGTTTCGTCGGACTCGCCCGCGACGAGGAGACGCTCAAACCGACGCCGTACCTCGAGTCGCTGCCCGAATCGCTCGCCGACCGGCCGGTGCTGGTGCTCGACCCGATGCTGGCGACCGGTGGGTCGATGGAGTACACGATCCGGTTGCTCACCGACCGGGGCGCCACCGACGTCACCGCGATCTGCGCGCTGGCGGCACCCGAGGGCATCGAGCACCTGGAGAAGACCGGGCTGCCGCTGCGGGTGGTGACCGCGAGCGTCGACGAGCGGCTGAACGACTCCGGGTTCATCGTGCCGGGACTCGGGGACGCGGGGGATCGGCAGTACGGGGCGGTCTGATCCGTTTCGCAACATCTCCGCCGTTGCCGGTCACTGACAGGTGTGACCAGAACAGTGACCGGAACGGTGGGGGTGCCGGTGGACTCACGCGAACCTCCTCCCGGCAGGAGCGACACGGAGCTTTGGCAGGCGGCCGCGGGTGGTGATCATGGGGCGTTCACCGAGCTGTTCGAACGCCACGTCCAGTCGGTGTGGAACCACGCCTACCGGCTCACCGGGTCGTGGGCGTCGGCCGAAGACCTGACGTCGGCGACCTTTCTCACCGCCTGGCGGCGCAAGGCGGACATCACGCTCATTCGCGACAGCGCGCTGCCCTGGCTGTACACCGTCGCGGGGAACCTCGCGCGCAGCGAACACCGCAGCACCGGGCGT
Organism: Amycolatopsis decaplanina DSM 44594; assembly: GCF_000342005.1. GTDB lineage: Bacteria > Actinomycetota > Actinomycetes > Mycobacteriales > Pseudonocardiaceae > Amycolatopsis > Amycolatopsis decaplanina. The sequence continues at coordinate 290,332 of NZ_AOHO01000058.1, read as the reverse complement.
CGGCTCCGGCTCGTCCGGCGGCTGCCGGAACCCCGGTCGGTGTCCGACCACGCCGACACCGTCGTCGACCAGCTCGACGGCGAAGACCGCCTTCGGCAAGTACTCGCCTTGGTCGCGAAGCTGCCGAAGTCGCAACGTCAGGCCGTCGAACTCTGCCTGCTCGGCGATCTCTCCCTTTCCGACGCCGCCGAACTGCTCGGCGTCGCCGAGGTGACCGTTCGCGCCCACATCTCGCGGGCCCGTGCGCAGCTGCGGGCCGCCCTGGAGGAGAAATGACCGACGACCTCGGCCTGCCCGGCAGGCGTGAACTCCCCCCGGAAGTGCTGGACAACCTGCGGATGTCCCTGCGGGAGGGAATGGGAAAACCCGCGCGGCGGCGATGGCCGATCGTCGCCGCCGCGGCCGCCGTCGTGCTGGTCCTCGCGGGCGCGCTGGTCGCGACCGTGGTCATCCGGGAGCCGGACGGACCGGGTCCTGCCGTCGCGAGCGACCCTGACTTCGCCCTCGAACTGCCGAAGGCCATCCCGGCCATGGACCGGTGCTGGGCGGAGATCCGGAAGCAGGACAGGACAGCGGATTTCCCCGTCCGGGACGAGTGGGTGCCGCAATTCACCGTCGCCCCTTCCTGGACGTCCGTCACGGTCGTCGCGGTGCGCGCGGGCGACAAGATCTTCTTCTGTGAAACCACGTCGACCACGGTGACGGTCTCCGACCCGAACGCCGCCCCGTCCTACGCCGCGGGGACCAAGGCCGCCGCGCTGCTGATGAGTCGCGCCGGGACGGTCGCGGGGGTGGCCGACCCCGGCTGGGAGAAGATGGAGCTCTTCGGCCGGACGGCCGACACGACGGGCGGGTCCGAGGTGCACGTCTTCCGGAACGGGAACCTCTTCGTGGAGCTTTCGCAGTCCAAGCCTTCGCGGACCACGTACTCGGTCGGGCCGTACACCGGGGCGCCGGACGAGGGCATCACCGACGCGCCGCACGCCCTCCCGCCCGCGCCCGAGCCGGCTGTGACGAACATCGATCGCGTCCCGCCCTCGGTGCCGAGCCGGGACACGCCGGCGGGAGAGTTCTTCAAGACCTGCCTCGCCGGTGCGACCGAACCGCTGCCCGACGAGGACGCGTACGAGATCGGCACGCTGCTCGAAGGCGACGATGTCAAGGTGGTCACCGCCCGGCTCGGCGACAGGATCGCCGTCTGCCAGGGCGGGCTCGGATACCGCGACGGGACGAGCGAGTACTACCGTGTCTTCGCCGACGTGACCACCGAGCGGCGACCGGTGCGCAAACTTTTGGTCGAAACGCTCGGCGCCGCCGAGCAGGGCGGGTCCGGCAACGCGCAGAACCCGTTCGTCGGGGTCGTTCCGCTGGCCGCGACCACGGTGAAGCTCGATTTCGGGGCGGGCAAGAAGGTCGACGCGGCGGTCACCGCCGGGACTTTCGCCGTCTGGCGACCGAAGCTCCCGGGGGCTATGGACCCGAACTCGCAGGTGGGCGTCGTCGTCCTCGATGCCGAGGGGAAGACGCTCCACGAGGGCACCCTGCCGCTCTACTGATCGCGTTCAGCCCACTAAACGCGATGCGCCCTCACCAGGGCGGTCGCGATGTCCGTGAAGGCCTCCTTGAGAGACCCAGAGTCCCTCAAGGAGGCCTTCACGGACTTGCGCCCAGCGCGCCCCACCGGCCCGCCCGGATCGCGTTTAGGCCGCTAAATGCGATCTGTCACCGGCGCAGCCAGCCTGAGGCGTTCGCCCGCAGCGCGGTCTCGTAAGCCGCGCTCACGATGAACTCCTCCGGCAGGTTCCCGTTCAGCTCCAGCGACACGAGCCCGTGCACGAATCCCCAGCAGGCCACCGTGATGACCTCGGGTGGCACGTCGGGGAAGACCCCGTCGGCGACGGCCTTGCGGATCGTCTCCTCCAGCGGCGCCATCGTGGCGCGCGCCTGGCCTGCCGTTTCGTCCGCGGGCTCGAAACCCGGCACCGACTTCGTGAACATGATCGCGTAGAGGTGCGGGTCGGCCAGCGCGCTTTCCCGGTACGCGACGCCGAGCCGCACCAGGTCCTCGACCGGATCACCGCTCAGCGTCACCCCCGACATCCGGAGGCCGAAGCGGCGGAATCCTTCGGCGAACAGGGCGCTGACGAGGTCCGTTTTCCCACCGAAGAGCGAATAGACCGCGGTGGTGGACGTGCCGACGTCGGAGGCCAGTTTGCGGAGGCTGAGGGCCTTCGGGCCGTCGGCCGAGATGAGCTCACCGGCGCGGTCCAGCAGTTTCAGCCGGAGGTTCTCGTCGTGCGTCCTGGGGCGGGGCATGATCCCAGGGTATCGCAACGCTGTTATCAATCGCTCCGATTCGGAGTTGACCTGGAGCGCACTCCAGGTCGTAGTGTCGTTCACATGAGCTACTCGATAGCGGAAGCCGCGCGACGTAGCGGACTGTCCATCGACACTCTCCGGTACTACGAGCGCATCAAACTCGTCGAGCCCCCGGCGCGGGACGCCGCGGGGCGCCGCGCCTACACCGACGACGACCTCGGGTGGCTGGGGTTCCTGACCAAGCTGCGCCTGACCGGCATGCCCATCAAGCGGATGCGGGAGTACGCCTCCCTGCGCCACCACGGGGCGGCGAGCGCGGGACGGCGCAAGGCGATCCTCGTCGACCAGCGCAAATCGGTCGCCGATCGGATCGCCGAGCTGCAGACCTGCCTCGACATCCTCGACTACAAGATCGACCACTACGACCAGGTGGAGCGCAAGGTGCTCGGCACCGGAGCCACCGTGGAGGGAATTTCAGCGTGATCAGCACCAGGAGGCTCGGCGGTCTGGAAGTCGGGGCGCAGGGACTCGGCTGCATGGGGATGAGCCAGGCCTACGGCGTCCGCGACGACGACACGGAGTCGATCGCCACCGTCCACCGTGCCCTCGAACTGGGCGTGACCCTGCTCGACACCGCGGACGTCTACGGCGCGGGAGCGAACGAAGAGCTGGTCGGCCGCGCGATCGCGGGCAAGCGGGACCAGGTCGTGCTGGCGACCAAGTTCGGCATCGTCTGGGACAAGGACGGCGGGATGTCCGCGCGCGGCGACGCGGCGTACGTCAAGCAGAGCTGCGAAGAGTCCCTTCGCCGGCTGAACGTCGACCACATCGACCTCTACTACCAGCACCGCGTCGACCCGAATACGCCGGTCGAGGAGACCTGGGGCGCGCTCGCGGAGCTGGTCCAGGAGGGGAAGATCCGGTTCGCCGGGATCTCCGAGGCCAGTGCCGAGACGATCCGTCGCGCGCACGCCGTCCACCCGGTGACGGCGCTGCAGAGCGAGTGGTCCCTGTGGACTCGCGGAATCGAAGGCGAGATCCTCTCGACCGCCCGTGAGCTGGGCATCGGCATCGTGCCGTTCTCGCCGCTCGGCCGCGGTTTCCTCACCGGCAGCGTGACGTCGGTGAAGGATCTCCCGGCGGACGACATGCGCCGCGGGCTGCCCCGGTTCGCCGAGGGCAATTTCGAGCGCAACATGGCGATCGTCGAGGCGCTGCGCGCGCTGGCCGAGCGGAAGGGCGTCACCGCCGGACAGCTGGCTCTCGCGTGGGTGCAGGCCCAAGGCGACGACGTCGTGCCGATCCCGGGCACCAAACGGCGCAAGTACCTCGAAGAGAACACCGCCGCCGCGGAGCTGAAACTGTCCGAAGCGGACATCGAGGCCATCGAAAAGGCCGCGCCCGTCGAGTCGATCGCCGGTGAGCGTTACCCGGAGCGGCTCGCCCGCGCCGCCGGCAAGTAAAACCCCCAAAGAATTGCGAGAGAAATCATGACGGGTTCCACCCTGCCCGAACGCAGGCTCGGCACGCTGGAAGTCGGCGCGCAGGGGCTCGGCTGCATGGGCATGAGCGAGTTCTACGGCCAAGGGGACGACACCGAATCGATCGCGACGATCCACCGCGCGATCGAACTGGGGGTCACCCTGATCGACACGGCCGACATGTACGGCTTCGGCCGCAACGAGGAGCTGGTCGGCCGCGCCCTGGTGGGCAAGCGTGACCAGGTCGTGCTGGCGACCAAGTTCGGCATCGTGCGCGACGAGGAAGATCCTTCGAAGCGCGGGATCCGGGGCGACGAATTCTATGTGCGGCAACAGGTCGAGGCATCGCTGCGCCGGTTGGACGTCGACCACATCGACCTCTACTACCAGCACCGGGTCGATCCGAACGTGCCGATCGAGGATACGGCGGGCGCCCTGTCCTCGCTGGTCGAGCAGGGGAAGATCCGGCACATCGGATTGTCCGAGGCCGGTCCGGAGACGATCCGGCGAGCGCACGCCGTGCATCCGGTGACGGCGGTGCAGACGGAATGGTCCCTGTGGTCGCGCGACATCGAGAACGAGGTCGTCCCGGTCTGCCGGGAGCTGGGCATCGGGCTGGTGCCGTATTCGCCGTTGGGCCGCGGCTTCCTCACCGGCCGCTTCAAGTCCAAAGAGGACTTCGCGGAAGGCGACTTCCGGCGGACTACCCAGCCGCGTTTCGCCGAAGGCAACCTGGAGCGGAACCTCGCGATCGTCGAGGCGCTGCGGACGCTGGCCGAGCAGAAGGGCGTCACCGCCGGGCAGCTCGCGCTGGCGTGGGTCCAGGCCCAGGGTGACGACGTCGTACCGATCCCGGGCACGAAGCGGCGCAAGTACCTCGAAGAGAACGTCGCGTCCGTCGGCTTGAAGCTGACCGCCGAGGACATGGCCGCGATCGAGGCGGCGGTCCCGGCCGACGCGGTCGCGGGGGAGCGGTACCCCGAAGCGTCCATGCGAACGCTGTCCCGCTGACCGTATCTCGAGTGCTCAGGAACGTCACACGCGTGCTTGGAGCCGGATCACGATGATCCGGCTCCAAGCACGTGAGTCACGGCTTCGAACACGCGAGTTACGTTGTCAGAGAAGGGATTTGACCGCCTCGACCACGCCGTCGACCGCCACGGTCTGCTGCTCGCGGGTCGCGAGACCGCGCACCGTCACGTTCCCGGCGTCCCAGTCCTCCTGGCCCACGATCACCACGGCTCGCGCTCCGGCCTTGTCGGCTCGGGTGAGCTCCTTGCCCAGTTTGCGGAGCTCGACGGGCGTGGACGTGCGCAGACCGGCCTTGCGGAGCCGTCCCGCGACCTCGCGCGCGGCGTCGGTGAGCTCTTCGACCACCGGGATCACCACGACATCGACCTCACTGCGCGGCTTCGGGGTCAGGCCGTGGGTGTCGAGGAAGTCGATCAGGGTGACGTCACCCATGCCGAAGCCGATCCCGGGGATCTGCTGAGACGTGAACAACGACGCCAGGTCGCTGTACCGCCCGCCGCCGAAGAGGGCACGACGGTTCTCCGGAGAGGTGTCGAAGACCTCGAACACGGTCGACGTGTAGTACGCGAGCCCGCGCACGATCATCGGATCGAACGTGATCAGGTCCGCGGCGCCGCTGCTGAGCACCTTGACCAGGTTCGAGTTCTCCTTGACCTGTTCCGGCAGTTCGTCGAGCAGGGCGGCGCCGGACGTCAGCGTCTCGGCCAGCTTCTCGAACTGCTTCTCGGTCAGGCCGATCTCGGTCGCGGTGTCGCTCAGCTTCGCGCGGTCCGACTTCTCCCAGCGGTCCACCAGGGTGAACACCTGCGGCAACTGCTCCGCGGTCACGCCGACGATGTCGGTGAGCGCCGACGAAAGCAGGTTCCGGTCGTTGGCACGCACCTGGAACATGTCCGGCGTCGCCCCGAGCGCGCTCATCATGTCGTGGACGAGCTCGAAGATCTCGATCTCGCAGTTCGCGCTGTCCGAACCGAAGATGTCCGCGTTGATCTGCCAGTGCTCGCGGACCCGGCCACGCTGCGGCCGCTCGTAACGGTGGCAGTTCGGGTGGCTGTACCAGCGCACCGGGAACTGCAGCGACTTGGCGTTGCCCGCGATCATCCTGGCGACCGACGGGGTCATCTCCGGGCGCAGCGCCAGCCGTTCGCCGCCCTTGGTGGTCAGCGTGTACAGCTGCTGGTCCGCGATCTCCTGCCCGGACTTCCGCTCGTAGATCTCGGCGGGTTCGAGGATCGGCCCGTCGTAGCGGAGGAAGCCCCGCAGTTCGAGCACGTCGTAGAGATGGCCGAACACCTGCGTCCGGACGGACATCTCGGCGGGCAGGAAGTCGCGGGTCCCCTTGGCGGGGGCTGTCGGCAGGTATTCAGGCACGTCAGCAAGCTTAACGAGCCGTTTCCAGTGGTTTTGTCAGGGGAAGGCCACGCCGTACGCGGTGGTCAGGATCGCCGCCCCGAGCAGGACCGCCCCGGCGCTCGTGACCCGTCCGCCGAGCTTGCCCTTGCCCGGCGCCAGGTGCAGGAAGAAGCCACCGGATTGGGCGAGCACACCGAACAGCAGCAGGAAGCACACGATCCACCGACCGGCGTCCGGGAGCCCGGTCTGTCCGAGGATCTGCAGCGTGACCAGCGCCAGTACCAGCAGGACACCGGCGTGGGCGTGGCCGGCGCGGAACATCCCGCGCTGGTGTTCGGTCAGTTTCTTCTCGCGCAGGACGCCCATCAGCGCGTAACCGCCGTACATCACCGTCGGCAGCGAAACGAGCGCGATGACGGTGAACAGCCTGATCGGGCCTTCCATGGTTCTTCCCTTCGCGGCAGTGGGGGCGAAGACTATGATAACACCGTTTTAAAACGGTGTCACCAAACTTGGCGTCCCACTTTCGGGAGTCAGGCCCGGACGCCGCGAGAAAGGACCAGGCGAAGGTTCCGGAGCGCGGAAAGGTCGGCGAGCGGATCGCCGTCGACCACCAGGAGGTCGGCGCTCAGCCCGGGAACGAGCCGACCGGTGACGTCGCCGAGGCCGAGTCCGGCGGCGGAGTCCTCGGTCGCGATTTCGAGGATCCGGCGTCTGCCGAAACCGAGCCATTCGTAGAGCTCGAGGGCGCCGACCGGATCGTCGAAGACCGAACCGGGCAACCCGGCGTCGGTCCCCGACAGAAGCGGGACGCCCAGTTCTTCCAGCCAGGACAACCGGCCGTAGACGGTCTTCGCGAGTTCCTCGCCCATGCGCTCGGCCAGCATCCGCCAGTTGCGGCTGCTCGTCGAGCACGCCGCGATGCCCTCGGCCGCCATCCGCTTCGCGACGTTTTCCCGTCGGTCCTGTCGCTGGGGCCCGGTCATCCAGGTGCAGTGCTCGATCGTGGCCACGCCCGCCTCGACCGACGCCTCGATCGCGTCGGCACCGTGGGCGTGCGCCGCGACCGGGAGCCCGTGGCGTGCGGCGTGGTCGACGATCAGGCGCAGCGCCCGGACATCGAACTGCGACTCCCACATGTCCGCGCCGCCCTCGGTGATCTGGCCGCCGCTGGCCATCACCTTGATCACGTCGGCGCCCGCGGCCGCGTTGGCGTCGATCAGGGCCCGGATCGCGTCGTCGTCGCCGACCTCGCCGCCGAAGAAGTGGCAGTGTCCCTTGAGGACGGTCAAGGGTGATCCCGCGGTCAGCAGACGTGGAGCGACGGCGCCTTCGGCTTCGAGCTCCGCCCGGATCCGCGCGCCCAGCGCGTCGCGATCGCCGAGATCCCGCACCGTCGTGACGCCGCTGCGCAGCAGTCGTCCCAAGCGCTCCTTGGCGTCCGCGCGGAGTGTGTCGTCGTCGCTCGCCAGGAAGTTCGGCAGCATCTCGCGGGTGGCGTCGAACGCCAGGTGCACATGGGCGTTGAACAGGCCGGGCAGCAGCGTCGCGCCGGGGAAGCCGAGCCTTTCGGCGTCCGGCGACGCCTGTGCCACGACCTCGGCGCGAGGGCCCGCCGCGAGGATCCTGTCGCCCTCGACGAGAACGGCGCCGTCTTCGAGCGGCGTGCTCGGACGCGGCAGGACCCGGTCCGCCGTCAGCAAAAGCTGTGCTGTCATGCCTCGCTCCTGGAGACCGCGGCGGAGAGCGCGAGCAACGGCCGCACGTCGGATTCGATGTCGGCGGCGCCGCCCGGGAGCACGAGTTTCGCGCGCCCGTCGGTCTCTTCGCCCGCGGTCTGCCTGGCGATCGCCGTCTTCAGCGCCTCCGCCGCCGCCCGTGGATCGTCGGCGGCGAGCGTGGTGAGATCGGTTTCCAGATAAGGGCTCAGCTGCACGAGTCCGTCCCGGATCTCGATCACGCGGCGGTAGTACCGGCGGTGGACCGTACGCGGGCGCCACCGCTCCCACGGTCCCTGCGGCGTGGTCCGGAGCACGATGTTCGGGTAGATCCCGGCCAGCGCCGTCCACAAGGGGGTGAGCTCGTCGTGGTGCAGCCGGTGCTGGCGCCGCCGTCGCAGCGCGGCGAACCGCGCGCGGACACCGGGATAGGTGATCCCGGCGAGGAAGAGCACGATCCCGAGGAGTACCAGCGGAACGGCGACGGTGAGCAGAAGCGGGATCGACGGCCCGAACGCCCAGGCGATCACGATGTAGAGCGCGCGGAAGACACTGCCCACGGAAAGGCAGATCAGTCCGGCGGCGCTGAGTTTCAGCCCGGTCTTCAGATGGCGGTCCGCGGTGCGGATGTACCGGAAGATCCACCAGGCGCAGGCGGCGAGGCCGTAGATCAGGTAGATCCCGGCCCCCAGGTAGAACAGCGCCACGCCGGGCACGTGCACGAGCTTCGGGCTCAGCGCCAGTCCTCGCACCTCCGGCGGGGTGATGGCCATGGCGACCAGCATCAGCGCGATCGCGCCGGACAGCGGGATCAGCTCGAAGAGGACCCGGCCCGGCCTGCGCGGGCCCAGCGCGGAGCCGAGGAAGACGATCAGCAGCGCGCAGACCCCGATGGCGAGCAGGACGTTGTTGACCAGGCGGCCGGTGCCTCTGCCCGTCAGGCCGTCGAGCCAGCCGGAGATGACCTTCTGCTGGGAGAGGAACGAACCGGCGACACAGGCGATCGTGATGGTGATCGCCCAGTTCGGCAGCAGCCGGGGCGCCCGGTACGTCTGGTAGATCCGCCAGGCGAGCGCGGTCGCGAACAGCACCATCGCCACGACGTTGAGAGGGGAGAACAGTGCGTTCACAGCCACCCTTGATGGTCGCCCAGTGCGCCTTGGACGCGGCGGACGTCATCGTCGTCGGCGCGACGGGGAATCGTGTAGTTCAAGACCGACGCCCATTCGAGGATGATGGTCGCCACGGTCTCGGCTTCCCATTCGTGCGCCTCATCGTAGGAGGTGCGGCGTAAAGCGCGGTGTACCGCGTCGCCGTCGAGTCCGGTGGCGGGGCCGCGCAGGAAGTCGGCGGGCTCGGCGTCTCCGCCGGGATGGTGATCGGCGAGCATATGTCCGAGTTCGTGCAGGATGATGTGATCCTGATGGGACTTCGTGGTCTCCTGCTGGAAGAAGATGTAGTCCGCCGAGCCGGTGGCGATCCAGCAGCCGAACGGGCCCGGGACCTCCAGCGGGTACGGCATCAGCCGGATCGGCCTGCCACGCTGTTCGCCGAGCCGCTCGCAGAGCACGCCGACGTCGAGCGGCGGTTCGATGTCGAGCCTGTTGAGCATCCGGCGGCAGCGTTTGCGGAGTTCCCGTTCCTTCATCGGCTTTCGCCCGGCTGCTCGCGCTCGGCCCGTTCGTACCGCTCGACGAGTTCCAGCAGGTCCATGACCTGACGCCGGCCTTGCGGGGAAAGCTCCTGCGCGCGCATGGCCATGAGCTTCGCCTCTCCGACGGGCTGGGGTTCCTGATCTTCGAAGAAGTAGGTGATCGGGACCCCGAACAGCTTCGCCAGCGCCTCGACGTAGTGGATCTTCGGGTTGATCCGCTTGCCCGTGGCGAGCTGCTGGAGGTACGCGGGCGACATGGAGGGGCCGCCGGCGCGATCGATCGCCGCGGACAGCTCGCGATAGCTGTGCGGGGCGCCTTCGTCCGCGCGCGCCGAATCGATCAGCGCGCTCAGTTTCCTGGCGAAGGTCTGGTACGGCGACATGATCCCCCTTCCGTTCCATAGCCCCGTTCTGTAGTCGGAGTGTAACGCGATACAGCCTGTCCGCAGCTGTTGACAGCGCACGTATGCAGTGGTTTACAGTTGTCAAGCGGTTTCGTGCCGTGCCTGGTCTCTTGCTCCGGAATCCGTGCCCTGGGGGTGTACGGACGCCGGAGTGAGAGGCCTTTTTCCCGGTGGGTGCACAAGATCGTGCCTGATGTAGTACGCTGAAGCAGTCAAGGTTGATCGCCATCACGGCGAACCCTTGACCTAGGCCTGTTGCCGGAGGTCGACCCCCAGGGCTTCCGGTGACAGGCCCCTTTACTTTCCAGCGCGATTCGTCACCTACTTGCGCGAGACATCGACTTGCTTGGGTCGGCGTCTCGCGCAAATAGGTAACGAATCGCGAAGAAGTCTCAGGGCATGAGCGTGGCGGCCAAGGTGCCGCCCAGTTCGAAACAGGCCTCGAGATCCGCTTCGCTCGGTTCGCCGGTGACGAGCACCGGGGGAGCCACGCGTTCCCAGCCGAGGCCGGTGGTGATGCCCTCGATTCCGCGCACGGTGCCGGACGTGTCGTTGTCGCCGTGCACGAAGAAGCCGAACGGCCGTCCCCGCGTGGAATCCAGGCACGGGTAGTAGACCGTGTCGAAGAAATGCTTCAGCGCGCCGGACATGTAGCCCAGATTCGCCGGGGTGCCGAGCAGGTAGCCGTCGGCCTCCAGGACGTCGGGCACGGTCGCGCCCAGCGCCGCGCGGCGCACGACGTCGACGCCCTCGATGTCCGGATGGTTCGCGCCGGAGAGCACGGCTTCGAACATCGCCTGCGTCGAGGGCGACGGCGTGTGGTGGACGATCAGCAGCTTCGGCACGTCACACCAGCCGGGACTCGATGTCGGTCCGGAGGGTGGCCAGCCGCTCGTCCGCGGCGGCCCGCGCCTCGGCGAGATCGCCGGTGACCGGCTCCTTGATCTGCAGGTACGCCTTCAGCTTCGGCTCGGTCCCCGACGGCCTGATGACGACCCGCAGGCCCTCGCCGGTCAGGCGGAGGACGTCGGCGTCGGGAAGGAGATCTTCCATCGTGACGCCGGTGCCGCCCAGCGACGCCGGGGGAGCGGCGCGCAGGCCCGCCATCAGGCGCTCCCGCACCGACAGGTCGGTGACCCGCAGCGAGACCTGATCCGTCACGTGCACGCCGTGCTTCACGGCCAGTTCGTCGAGGACGTCCAGCGGTCCGCGGCCCGCCGCGCGCAGGGAAGCGGCCAGGCCCGCGGCGAGCACGGCGGCGGAGATGCCGTCCTTGTCGCGCACGAAACCGGGATTCACGCAGAGGCCGAGCGCCTCTTCGTAAGCGAACACGAGCCCTTCGCCGGCGCGGACCAGCCATTTGAACCCGGTCAAGGTCTCCGCGTAGCGCGCCCCGGATTCCTTCGCGACTTCGCCGAGCATCGACGACGACACGATCGTCGTGGCCACCAGCGGATCGTCGGTGTCTGTTTTGTCTACAGTGGACAGAACATGCCAGCCGAGCAGGACGCCTGTTTCGTCCCCGCGCAGCATCCGCCACGAACCGTCCCGCTCGCGCACGCCCAGCGCGCAGCGATCGGCGTCCGGGTCGAGCGCGATCGCCAGGTCGGCGTCGATCTCGGACGCCAGTGCCAGCAAGAGATCCGTCGCGCCCGGTTCCTCCGGATTCGGGAAGGCGACCGTCGGGAAGTCCGGATCCGGTGTCGCCTGCTCGGCCACCACGTGGAGGTCGGTGAAACCGGCGCGCTCGAACGCGGCGCGCAGGGTCTCCGCGCCGACGCCGTGCAACGCCGTCGCGGCGACCCTTACCCCGCGTTCCGGGCCGCGAGGCAGAAGCGCGACCTTGGCGAGGTACGCGTCCCTGAGTTCGTCGCCCAGCACCTCGGCGCCCGGCTCGCGAGGCACGCTGATCGCCGGGGGAGCGGCTTCGATGGCCCGCTCGATCTGACCGTCCGAGGGTGGGACGATCTGGCCGCCCGTCGCGTCGTAAAGCTTGTAACCGTTGTCGGCCGGGGGATTGTGCGACGCGGTGATCTGGATGCCCGCGACCGCGCCGAGTTCCAGCACGGCGAACGCGAGCACCGGGGTCGGCAGCGGGCCGGGCAGCGCCTTCACCGCGAATCCGGCGGCCGTCAGCACCTCGGCGGCGGCCTTGGCGAAGGCTTCCGAACCGTGCCGCGCGTCGCGGCCGACCACCACGACCCCACCCGAATGTCCTTGCGCGGTCAGCCAGGCCGCGACCCCGGCCGTCGTCCGGGTGACGACCGCGACGTTCATCCCGTTGGGGCCCGCGCGCACCGGGCCGCGCAACCCGGCGGTGCCGAATTCGAGCGGCCCCGCCATCCGGTCCGCGAGTTCGTCCGCCGCACCGGCTTCGCCGCCCATCGCGCGGGCGAGGATGTTCTGCAGCTCGACGCGGGAATCGTCGTCCGGGTCGTCGGCGATCCAGCGGAACGCCCGATCCCGGAGATCCGAGGTCAAGGTAGTCGTCACCGAGTCAGCCTACGGGTACGTTGGAGAGGGTGCGATCGATCCCGGCCCGCCGTCCGGGTCTTTCAATCATCTTCCTTCCTGACGAATTGGCCTTGCTCGTCGCAAGGTGGTTCATAGGAGAACTGCGGCAGATGCTGAGCCCACAGTTCCCTGGTCATGGTGCCGTAGGTGGACCCGCAGATCCGCTGGATGGCGCGCTGGACGTCGAAGTCCCACACAAGTGTGGTGCTGTCGTTGCCGCCGGTGGCGAGAAATCGCCCGTCGGGGCGGTAAGCCATTGCCCAGATGGTGTCGGTGTGGCCGGTGAGCGGCCTGCCGATCGCGACAGGCCGGGCCGGGTCCGTGAGGTCCCACAGCACGATGGTCTTGTCGTAGCCGCTGCTGGCGAGCGTGTGGCCGTCGGGGGTGAAGGCCATCGCCCACACTGTTCCCTGGTAACCGGTAAGCGGTTCTCCAAGTGGTACGGCATGCGCCGGGTCGCTGACGTTCCAAAGCCGTACGGTGCGGTCGCTGCCTCCGGTGGCGAGAAGCCGGCCGTCCGGGCTGAACTTGGCGGCCCAGACGGCACCGGTGTGCGCGGTGAGAGGCTGCCCCGAAGGAACCGGATGGGACGGATCCCGGACGTCCCACAGGCGAGCGGAGGCGCCTCCCGCGGTGGCGAGGGTATGGCCGTCGGGGCTGAAGGACGTCGACCAAACGGTATCGGAGTGACCTCTCAGGGGCTGCCCGGTCATCTTCACGTCGAGTGGATCGCTGAGGTCCCAAAGCCTGACGGTCAGATCGCTTCCCCCTGTCGCCAAAAGACCGCCATCCGGGCTGAAAGCGATCGATCGGACAGCACCTTCGTGCCCGGTGATGGGGGCGCCCAGCGGCCGCGGGTGCGCAGGGTCGCGCACATCCCATAGCCGGATAGTCCGGTCGTCACTGGCGGTCGCCAGCATCCGTCCATCGGGACTGAACTTCAGCGCCCAGATGGTGTCCGAGTGCCCGGTGATGGGGGCGCCCAGAGCCGTCGGATGCCCGGGATCGGTGGCGTCCCACAGCCGCACGGTCTGGTCTTCGCTGGCGGTGGCCAGCACCTGCCCATCGGGGCGGTAGTCGACGCCGAGCACGCTCGCGGTGTGGTCGGACAGCCGCCCTGACGGCTTTTGCCAGAGCCGGACGGCATTGTCTTCGCTGCCTGCGGCGACCGTGTAGCCGCTCGGGCTGTAAGCCAGGGAGTACACGGCACTGTTACTGCCGAGAAGTGGTGGGCCGATGGGTACCGCGCGAGCCGGGTCGCGCACATCCCAAAGACGAATCGTCTTGTCGTAGCTGCCCGTCGCCAGCGTGCGCCCGTCGAAGCTGAACCCGAGTGCGCCGATCGCCCCGGTGTGCCCGGGAAGCGGTTTGCCCAGTGGGACGGCGTGGGCGGGGTCGCGAATGTCCCAGAGTCTCGCCGTTTTGTCATAGCTGCCGGTCGCCAGCGTGCCGCCGCGGGGACTGAACAGTACCGCCCAGACCGGGCCGGTATGGGCGGTGAGTGGCTCGCCCAGCGGGACAGGCCGCGAGACGTCGCGGGTGTCCCACAGCCTCACGGTCTTGTCCTGACTCGCGGTGGCGAGGGTGTGGCCGTCGGGGCTGAAGGCGAGTGAGCGGAGTGCGGCAGTGTGTCCGGTGAGTGGTGGTCCGAGAGATGTGGGGTGGGCGGGGTCGGTGACGTTCCAGAGCCGGGTGGTCTGGTCGTCGCTCGCGGTGGCGAGGGTGTGGCCGTCGGGGCTGAAGGCGAGTGAGCGGAGTGCGGCAGTGTGCCCGGTGAGTGGTGGTCCGAGCGAAAGGGGATGGGCGAGATCGGTGACGTTCCACAGCCGTGCCGTACGGTCCTGGCCGCCCGTGGCGAGAATTCCGCCGATCGGGCTCATCGCCACCGTGTACACCGCGCCGGAATGCCCGGTGAGGCTGGTGGCCAGCACGTCGTGCTGGGTCGAAACGAGCCTGGAACGCATCTCGGCATCGTCGGGGCGAAGTCGGTAGGCGACCAGGTCGAGTTGCGCCGACAAGGCCGGATCGGTGTCCCGGAGCCGGTCCGCTTCACTCACGATCTGCCGGTACTCGGCGTCGTCTCGTTGCCGGATGACCACCACGGCCACGGAGGCCGCGATCATCGCGAAGACGGTCACCAGTGCGACGGCGGCGCGGCGAAGCCACATCGCACGGCGCTGGTGCCGGGTTGATGCCGTCAGGAAGGTCCGGGTGGTCGCGGCGAGCTCGTCGTCACGATGCGCCAGCTGCTGCACGGCTTCCAACCGCGTGCCGCGGTACAGGAGCGAAGAGTCACGGTTGTGGGCATCCCAGATCCGTGCCTCCTCTTCCAGACGTTGCCGCTGTAGGAGGCCGGCGCGGTCGCGGTCGACCCAACCGCGCAGACGAGGCCAAGCCAGCAGAAGGGCCTCATGGGTGATCTCGACGAAATCGGTGCCCAATGTGACCAGACGCGCTCCCGCCAGCACCTCCATCGCACGCTCGGCGGCCGCGCGGTTCCGTGCCACTTCCATCAGATCGGCCCGATCGCGCTGGACACGCGTGTCGTGGGTGTCCTCGCTGATGTGCACGAGCCGGAGCAGGATCGAGCGGGCGGCCGATCTGCCTGCCGGATCCAATTCCGCCCATGCCTGCTCGGCGGTCACCGCCACGGCACCGTGGATCCCGCCGGCCGCGCGATATCCGGAAAGGGTCAGCTTCCCGGTCTTTCTGCGCTGCCAGGTGGCCAGCAAGGCATGGGAGAGCAAGGGTAACGCGCCCGCGTCGTAGGTTTCCTGGCCCGTCCGGCGCCGCGCCTGGCCGTTCCCGACCCCGAGGTCACGAAGGACCAGGTCCGCCAATCCCGGCTCTATCAGCAGGCCCGCCTCCTTTGCCGGGCGCAACACCGCCTCCCGGACTTCGCCGGCAGTCATCGCCCCCAGGACCGATTGTCGTTGTTGCAGGGCGTCGGCCAGCACCGGGTAGTCCAAGCACCGGCCGTAGAAGTCGGCCCTCAGACCGAGCAGCACCACGGCGGGAGCCGCTTCCCCCTCGGTCGCTGGAGTGCACGCGCTGTGCAGTACGTGGAGAAAGACCCGGCGCTCGTCTTCACTCCCGCAAGCGGTGAACACCTCCTCGAACTGATCGACGATGAGCACCAGTCTCGCTTGAGCCTGGCTCGCGCTTGTCCCGTGCGCGGCGAAGGCTTCTCGAACGGCCAAGGCAAAGGACTCGGCGTCGCCGTCCGGCGGAGCGGAACCATCCGTGCTCTCGCTGAGCATGGGTTTGAGCACCTCGGCCAGGCCGGGGACGAACCGGATCAATCTGGCCAGTGGGTTTGCTCCGGGGGTCATCACGACCACCGGCCACTCCGCCGATCTTTCGACCGGAAGTGCCCCCGCCGCCAGAGCCGGGATCAGCCCGGCTCTCAACAGGGAGGATTTCCCGGCGCCCGAAGCGCCCACCAGCATCACGATGCCACCGGTGGCCAGGGCGTCATTCAGGCCGGCGAGCAGCGCGTCCGAGCTTCGCTCTCGGCCGAAGAACCAGCTGGCATCCTGTTCCCGGAAGGCGGCCAGACCCCGGTATGGGCAGACCCCGGCATCCATGGTGGGCACCTGGGGGGAGGTATCGCCGGCCGGACGGGCTCCCTCCGGCGAGCCACCGTTCGCCGGACTGTCCAAGGCGCTGCGCCACAGTGCGCGCCACTCGTCCAAGTCGTACAGGCCTTTCGCGACCGGCCGTGGACGGGACCTGCGAGCCTGACCGATCAAGACGTCCAGTACCGGTGAGAGGGAACTGAACCGCGCGGGGACGTTTCGTCCACGCCGCCACTCGCTGATGCGGGGGATCGCGACCCGCACCGGTTGCCCGCGTTCGTCGATCGGATGGGTCCTCGCCACTGATTCGGCTACCCGCTTCAAGGGTGGATTCCCTGCCTCCGCGTACAGCAGAGCGAACCGCTCCGCGAACACTTGGCGTGCCCCTTGCCCTGTACTCGACGCACTCACTTCGGCCCCCCATCGCCCGCCGGGCTGCACCCGAACGCCTGCGGTCCCCCGACCGTCACTGGCCCAATGCTGGCCACAACCGGCGTGGAATTCAAGATCGAAGCGAGCCCGGATTTCGGAGCGAAAAACGACGGCATGGGGCGTGAAGTGCGGTTTTCCGCCCGGTCACGCCGACGGGAAGTGCTGCTTCGGTGGATCTTTGGAATGCTCGCCGAGGCGGCCATAGCGGTACGGCGCGGACCGGACGATCCGCATCGGCGGCCTCTGGAGCGGGTTCTCGTGACACAGGCAGGGGGGACTATGGGGCACGGCGATGTCGAGAGCACAATTGCACTGCCGTCACCCGCTTGGCGTCCACGTCCGGGACAACCGCGCTGCAATTCCCGGCAGCCTGCGCGGTCCGGCGCCAGGGAACTTCGCTCCTGAGGTGCACAGGTGCCCGGATCGTGGACTGGGTCGCGGCGGCGGGCGGATGGCGTCGCTCAGGCGGTGCGCCGGGTCAACTATTCGAACTTATTGAAATATCGGCCGCTTTCGTGACCGATGTGCGCACATATCGGTCAATCGGGTCGTATCGACGTCGCGTCGACAATTCTTCCATATTCAGGGACCGCCGTTGCTGACGATGATTGCCGCCTATTTCCGCAGCGACCATTCGGGTGGTGACGATGTTCGTTGCTGGCGTGTCCGGGCGGTCGTGTCTAGAATCGAACAGGTGTGCTGTACGTGCTGCACGCAACCGCTTGCCGCAATGCATCGAAGTTTCGGGAATGGCTCCGGATTCGAATGGTGGGAGCGGGTGGGAACCGTTTACTATTGGACGGGGGGCTTTTTTGCGTGATCAAGACGCGCTAGGTTTGAGGTTCAAGGTTCTGGGGGTTCTGCGAATGGAGTCGAATGGATACGAATTCGTGCCGACGGCGCCAAAGCTGCGTGCGCTGCTGACTCTCTTCCTGCTCAACGTGAACAAGCCGCTGTCGATCGGCGCCATGGTCAAGGAACTCTGGGGGGTCCGGCCGCCGGTAAGTGCTGTCAACACGCTCCAGACCTACGTCTTTCAGCTGCGTAGGTGGATGGCCGAGGTTGCAGGCGTCGAGCAAGGGCTTATCGCCAAGAAGATCTTGATCACCGACGGTGAGGGCTACCTGTTTCGACTCGGTCAGGAGATGCTGGACCTGCAGCGGTTCGAAGATCGTGCGCGAGCCGGGGCGCGGGAGCTGGGATTGGGAAACAATGCCGAAGCGGCGGCACTTCTCCGTGCAGCGCTGGACCTTTGGCGAGGCTCGATAGCTCTCGAGTTCCAGCCTGGTCAGGGGATTCAAGCTAGGATCGTTCAACTCGAGGAAAACAGGTTATATGTACTGGAGCAAAGAATAGATGCGGATCTCAGACTTGGGCGTCATCGTGAACTTGTGGGCGAATTGGCATCGTTGATCGTCGAGCACAGTCTTCATGAATCACTGCACAGTAAACTGATGATCGCGTTTCATCGGTGTGGCCGGACCGCCGACGCCTTGAACGTATTCCGTGATTTCCGTGAGCGGATTATCCAGGAGCTGGGAATAGAGCCGTCGCCGGAATTCCAGTCACTGCACCAGGCGGTACTGTCCCGCAGCCGCCTGCTCGATGCCCCGATCTGAGTCGTCGGCACGCCATCCGGTCCGTGCACAGGGTGCACGGACCGGATGGCGTCGGTCGCTCGTGCCTGCTCAGTGCCGGATCTTCACCAGGTCGCCGACCAAGTCGGCGGGGGAGGGCAGTGCCGCGATCTCGTCGCTCATCTTCCGTGCTTTCGAGCGCAACGTCTCGCTGCTCACCAGCTCCCGCAAGGTCGCTGTGTCCAGTTGCTCGGGCGGAGGTGCCAGCGCCACCCCACAGCCGGACACGACCGAAGCGTTGTAGAACTGGTTGAGCCCGTGCGGCAGGACCAGCTGGGGGACGCCTGCGGTCAGCGCGCCCATCGTGGCACCGGAGCCCGCGTGATGGACAAGGCCGACACAGACCGCGAGCAGTGCGTTCAGCGGAATCCAGCCGGCGGCTCGGACGTTGTCGGGAAGTGTTCCGAGCTCACCCGCGTCCGCGTGGCCCAGCGCGAGAACGAAGTCGGCGTCGACCTCGGCCGCAGCCTCGACGAGACCGCGCAGGCCGCCGACTCCACTCAACTGCGGGACGGTCGTGCCCAGGGTGACGCCGACCAGCGGGCGGAACGGCGGCGTCAGCATCCAGTCGGGCACTGTGCCGCCTGCGTTGTAGGGGATGTAGCGGACTTTCCAGCCATAAGTGTCGTCGAGGGCGATACTCGGCGGAGTGACGTTCATGACCGCGTCGCAACGCCGATCGCCTTTGAGGCCATGTCGCCGGTAGGCGTCGGCGAGGAACTCGTGCACCCGGTCCGACAGCGCCGCTTGACTGGCGAAATCGATACCGTGTTCGACTGCGGGGACATCCAGCTTCTGGGCGATGAGAGGGCCTGCCCCCTGGACGTGACCGTGCACGACGAGGTCGGGCTGCCATGCCTCGGCGAGCCGGATCCCGTCGTCGACGGCGATCTCGGAAAGCGTCGCGAAGAAGCCGGCCGCCGCATTGACGAAATACTCGTTGTCGAGCATGCGTTTCGAGGCCCACTGGACGTCGCTGGCCGCCGTGTGCTGCTTGACCACAGCGCCGACGTCCACCTCGGACGCGAGCCGGACCGACGGCAGTCCCGCACGGTTGACCGCATCCGAAGAGTCTCCGATACAGCCGAAGAGCACCTCGTGCCCGGACGCGCGAAGTGCCCAGGCGGTGGGAATCAAAGGGAACACGTGGCCCAGGCCGGGCAACGTCAAGAACAAAACCCGCACGCGGGAACCTCCAGACTTGGAGTGGTATTTCGTGCGAACCGGGAGTCCGTACGACCGGACTCCTTCATGGTTGCATGGCGGCATGTGACTTGGCGGTGCGTCACGGTTTCCTCAATTTCGGCTCACGTGGCAGTCACTTGATGCTCAGGTCGTGCGTGCTTCCATAAATTCAGGCGGTGCTGGTGCGTCGCCCGCACGACATCGACAGTCCGCCGGGACGGCAACGGTGACAAACACTAGGGAGCGTACTTCTCATGCGGAAGATTCTGGTGACTGGCGCTGCTGGATTCATCGGGAGCAACTATGTGAACTGGGTGCTCGAAAACGATGAAGACGCCACACTGATCGGCCTGGACGTGCTCAACTATCGTGGCCGTGAGGAGAATCTCTCGAAAGCGATCGAGTCGAAGCGATTCGAGTTCGTCGAAGGGAATATCTGTGACGATGAGCTGGCCCGCGAGTTGATGTCGAAAGTCGATCACGTGGTCAATTTCGCGGCCGAGTCCTTCGTGGATCGATCGGTGCTGGATCACCGTCCCTTCGTTCAGTCGAATGTCGTCGGGGTGGATGTGCTCATGAGGGCCGCCCGCGACAGCGGAGTGGCCAAGTTCCTGCAGATCAGCACCCCTGAGGTCTACGGTCCGAGATTGACCGACGCCGCGGTGGAGGATGACGCGTTGCGACCGAGGAATCCTTACGCCGGCTGTAAAGCGGCGGCCGAGATGCTGTCGCGCGCCTATCAGCACACCTTCGGCTTGCCGGTCGTGTACACCCGGGGTGCCAATGCCGTCGGACCTCAGCAGCACATCGAAAACGTGGTGCCGCTGTTCATCACCAACGCCGTCGACGGCGAGCCGGTCCCGTTGTACGGCAGTGGGGCCGCCGTCCGCGACTGGACACACGTGGACGACCTCAACGCGGCCAACCATCTGGTCCTCTGCGAAGGCGAGGTGGGCAACGCCTACAACATCGCGGGTGGTAACGAGCGCAGCCTCATCGACCTCGCGCGCGCGGTATTGAGCGAGCTGGGGCGAGAGGACGAAGACCTCCTCGAATTCATTGGGGACCGGCCGGCGCACGACTATCGCTACCATCTCGACACCACCAAACTGGCCGAACTGGGCTGGCGTCCCCGGCATTCCTTCGAAAGCACGATCGCCAAAACGGTCGAGTGGTACCAGAAGAATGAACAGTGGTGGCGCCAGGTCAAAGAGAGTAAACAGCTCAAGCAGTCGCGTAAGGAGATCTACGAACCCAAACGATCGGCTTCCACCGGCGCCTGAGGAACAGTGGACTCTCGAGCGACTGTGCGTTCGGTGCGGAGGTGACCGGAAATGACTGTGACCATGGTGACGGGTGGCGCGGGATATATCGGCAGGGTCCTGGTCGACGCGCTGCGGAACAGCGGGCGGCATGTTGTCGTGGTGGATCGGCTGCTCTATGGACCGATATCCCCGGACCTGGGAACATCCGGTGTCGACTTCATCCAAAAAGACATCCGGGATCTCCATGGAGCGGATTTGGTCGGGGTCGACGAATTGTTCGACCTCGCTGCGATAAGCACCGAGGCCGCCGCCGAACTCCTTCCCGAACTGACCTGGGAAGTCAACTACGCGGGCCGACGACGGCTGGCGGAGCTCGCCCGTCGGGCGGGTGTGGGCCGCTACATCCTTCCCTCGTCTTCCAATGTCTATGGATCAGGGAACCCCGCCCCGTACACCGAAGACGACGAGGTCGAGCCTCACGGCATCTACGCGGCCGCGAACCGGCTGGCCGAGCGGCGGATCATCCGGTTGCGTACGCCGGAGTTCACCCCGATCGTGCTTCGTCAGGCAACGGTCTTCGGCTGGTCCCCGTGCATGCGCTACGACCTGGTGATCAACGCGATGACGGCGAGCCTGGTCCGCGGTGAGGATTGCCGTGTGATGGGCGACGGAACGCAGCGGCGGCCGTTCGTGTGGATCGGCGACCTGGTCCGCACTTATCTTCGCCTGCTCGAAATCCCGGTGGACCGGGTCATCGCGACCCCGATCAACGTGGGATCGGCGGAGGACGACTATCCGATCGGCGAACTCCCCGCTCTTCTCGGGGAGATTCTCGGGGTCGAGGCGACTGCGGTCACCCACTACGGCGCGCCCGATCCGATGAGCCACCGGCTGTCGTACCGGCGACTGTGGGAGGTGACCGGTCTCAGCTGGGGATCGAGTCTCACCGACGGGGTGCGTGAGCTCGCGGATCGGATTCGACACGCTCCTGAGGGGGCGGACGAGCCCAGCGCCAGGCGAGCGAAATGGCTGGAGGCGACATGGTACTTACCGACGAATTGATCGCGGCCACGGTGCGGTCCGGAGAGGTGGTGATCAGCCCGTTCGACGTCCGGCGCTCACGCCCTGCCAGTCAGCTCCTCTCACTCGGCAACCGGTTCGTCAGGGCCGAAGCGGGCGATGCGCCGATCGACCCGTTCCGCAGGTCCACTGTGGAAGCCGCTTTCGGTGAACCTTTCCCGGCGGATACCGTGGAACTGTCGCAGGGTGAGTTCATCCTCGGCGCGACCGATGAGCTGGTGGCGCTCTCGCCGAGGTATTCCGGTCGAATCACCGGCATGTCCCACCTGGCCAGACTCGGGTTGGCGGTGCATGTGACGTCCGACCTGATCAGTCCAGGGTTCGGGTTCGGCGCCCCGACGGCGATCACCCTCGAACTGGTCAACCAGCATCCCCGGCCAGTGCTGCTCCGGAGCGGCATGCCGATCTGCCACCTGCAGATCCACGCGCTCGAGACGGCGTCGGCGCGGTCGTACGACCAAGTTCCCTCGGGGTACAACGGCAGCGCACAACCGACGGTGAGCCGTTACTGGGCCGAGTTCACGGTCGGCGAAGCGGGTTTGCCAGGAGGAGCGGAATGACCGAGCGCGGGGCCGACCTCGCGATCGTGGGCGGTGGCGTCGCCGCCCTCTGGCTGGCGGTGCGGGCCGCGCGATCGAATCTCCGGGTCGTGCTCATCACCTGTGGCCAGATCGGAGCATATGCCTCCACTCGTAACCAGGCATGGGTGCACAGTGGTGCCTTCTACGCGGCTAATGAGGCATGGGCGTTGGCCGAACACTGCATTGAGGGCAATGCCGACCTCCGTTCGTTGGCTGAGGATACCCCCGGTCTCATGGGCTGCGGTCCACGCGACGGGGAATGCTTGGTCAGGGACGCGGACCACTTGGCGGAAGTCGGGCCTCGGCTCCGGCACGCGGGTGTGGACTATCGGCTCGGCGCCCTCGCCTCTCCCAACACCAGTGTCGTCTTCGGTACGGTCGAACGGCCGTATGTGCTGCGCACGGCGGACAGCACGATAGACAGTTCCCTGTTGCTGGAGCGGTTGGCCTTCGACGCGGTTTCCGCAGGAGCGAGGGTGCTCGGTTCGCCTGGTCAACCGGCGCTGGAACGCCGCGGTGAGGCTTGGTCACTGCGCCAAGGAGACGTCGAAGTCGTGGCGGACCGCGTGGTCCTCGCCTTGGGCGCAGGACTCCCTGACTACCTGGGTACCTGGGTTCCCCAGTATTCGGGGCCGGTTTACGTGCCGACGGTGACACGGGTGGTGGTGCTGAGCGAGCTTCCGCTTTCCGCCCCGGTGATCCCGTTGTTCGATGCCGCACCGACCGTCGTCCCGGTCTGGCACCAGAGGCAGTGGCGGGGCGCCACGGTCTGCGTGCCGTTCGACAACGTACCGGGACGCCGTCCGGATCGCGTCGGTTTCGCGGAGGCGGAAGCGATCGTCAAACTGGCTGTCGAGCAATTACCAGGGGTCGGCGAGTATTTGTCCAGGCACGATGACACACCAGTGGGTGTGTACACCTGTGAAAAGCTCATTGTGTCCGGCCAGCGTGACGGTACCGAAGAAAGCAGGAGCTTTCGCGTCGACCAGTATCCGGACGGGTTGTACGCGTTTTATGCGGGGAAGTTCACCACGGCTTCGGTCGGTGCCCGTGCTTGCCTTCGGGAACTCGGGGTGCGGCCGAAGCCGGGTAAAGGCAAGAGTAATCGTGTCGGTTATTCGGACGGAAAAGTCGAAATGGCGCAACGTGCCGCCGTCGCACCACCGGGTTTCGAATTGCGAATTGTTCCAAATGGACTTTCACTGGTGCCGGCATCCGCACTTCCGGCGAGTCCGGTGAGGAAAGGAGAGATCGCCCATGACCGTTGAGGAAACCGTCGCGGCCACCGGCTGCGCGACGGCCGGATACGACGCGAACTGCTCTTTTTGTGCCGAGTTCGAACGTGGAGCGGCGGACTCGCGAAGCGCTGCGCGGAGCCTGGTCACGCCGTCCCGGCCGGAGCGGGTCATCTGGTCCGATGACGACCTGGTGGTGGTGCCGACACTCGGTCCTGTCGCGAAGGGGCACGTCATGGTGCTCACGCGCGAACACTATCTCTCCTACGCGCACGTTCCCCGCGGTCTGGCCGAGCGGGCCGAAGCGCTGGCCGAGACCGTGTGCCGCCGGATCTCCGGTCTCGGCACGCCCATCATGTTCGAACACGGTCCGATGAGTGAAGGTGCCACCGGCGGCGCATGCACGGATCACGCTCATTTGCACTGCGTGCCGATGGGTGAAGTGGACCTGAAAGCCGGCATCGACGAACGGTTGACCGGACGACGGATATCCTCTCTGGTCGAGCTGGCAGATCAGCGCCGGCGCAGGCAGCCGTACATCTATTACCGCTCGGGTTCAGGCGTGTCCTGGCTTTACGATGTGGACGTGGATCTGCCGTGTCAATTTCTTCGCAGGCTGGCGAATGCGGCCCTCGGTGATCACGAGGAATGGGATTGGCTGACTTTTCCCAAACTCGACCTGGTGTACGCCACTTTGGATGAGATATCCTGGAGTGATAAATGACGTACAACGCCACATTCGATTGTTTGTGGACAGTGTGTCCGGGGAGATGTAAGGTAGTCGCGTGACTACTATCCTCATAACCGGCGCAGCCGGATTCATTGGTTCCAATTTCGTTCACTATTGGCTGGACAATCACTCCGCCGATCGTGTGGTCGCCCTTGACAGTCTGTCGTATGCGGGAAATGAGGAGAACCTGGCCGACGTCCGATCGGACGTCGCCTTCGTTCAGGCTGACATCGGTGACGCCGAAGCGGTCTCCGCGGCTTTGCGGGAGCACTCACCTGACGTGGTGGTGAACTTCGCCGCGGAGTCGCACAACAGTCTCGCCGTGCTGAATCCCGGCCAGTTCTTCAGGACGAACGTCTTGGGAACCCAGGTGTTGCTCGAAGCCTGCCGGCAAGCCGGTGTCGAACGGTTTCATCACGTCTCCACCTGTGAGGTCTACGGTGACATGGCGCTGGACGACCCAGGGAGTTTCAGTGAAAGCAGTCCTTATCGGCCCCGCACTCCATACAGTGCCAGTAAAGCTGGCGGGGACCATGCGGTGCGCTGTTACCACGAGACCTTCGGCCTTCCTGTCACCATCACGAACTGCTCGAACAACTACGGACCTTTCCAGTATCCAGAGAAGATCCTGCCGCTTTTCACGGTGAAGGCGCTCGCCGGTGAGAAGCTCACGTTGTACAAGTCGAGCCAGAACCTGCGCGAATGGATCCACGTTTCCGATCACTGCCGTGCGATCGATCTGGTTCTGCGGAACGGCCGGGTCGGCGAGACGTATCACGTGGGTACCGGCGTCGAGGCGAGTATCGACCAGATCGCGAATGTGGTACTGGACGAGCTGGGGCTACCTCAGGATCGCAAGATGACCGTCCCTGACCGGCCAGGGCACGACCGGAGGTATCTACTCGACGCCGAAAAGATTCGGGCCGAGCTCGGCTGGACGCCGCAGCACGAGTTCGAGAAGAGTGTTCGCGAGACCATCCGCTGGTACGAGGCGAACGAAGCGTGGTGGCGGCCGCTTCGGGAGCGGGCGCGGGTCGTGGAAGAAGCATGGACGTCCGGCGAGAGTAAGTAGCGAAGGGGCGGCGTCGGCGCGGTCGGATCTGCTGGCTGCGCCGAGCCCGGCTTGTCCGTGCTCGTCGAGCGCCCCGGGGTCCGAGTGTGACGAAGGGGTGGGGAGTATGACTGACGCTGTCATTCCGCCGTTCAAGGTGGAACTCGGCGACGACGAGATTGGTGCCGCGCTCGCCGGTATCGAGGAGGTCCTCCGGGCCGGGCGCTTCGTTCTCGGACCCAAGACGAGCGAATTCGAGCAGACCTTCGCGTCGTTCGTCGCGGGCCGGGAAGTGGTCGCGGTCAGTACCGGTACGACGGCATTGGAGATCATCTTCCGGGGTCTCGAAGTGCAAGGCCGGGAAGTGCTCGTGCCTGCGAACACCAATTTCGCGACCGCTCGCGCCGTACTGGCGGCCGGTGGCAGACCGGTGTTCTATGACGGAGGTCTGTTTCTCTCGCCGTCTTCGATCGAGGCATCGCTGACGCCGGCTGTGGCGGCGGTGGTGGTCGTGCACATCGGGGGACACCTCAGCGCCGACCTGCCTCGGCTCCAAACACTGCTGCGGGACCGGGAAATCACCCTGGTCGAGGATGCGGCGCACGCGCACGGCTCGTCACTCGGCGGTGTGCCGGCGGGCGCCCACGGTGATCTGGCCGCGTTCTCGTTCTTCCCCACGAAAGTGGTGACCACCTTCGAAGGGGGTGCCGTCGTCGCACCGTCGCCTGCCTTCGCGCGAACCGTGCGGATCTATCGAGATCAAGGAAAGGGCTCGGACGGCCTTCATCAGGTGGAGGGCAACAGCTGGCGGATGTCGGAAGCCGGTGCCGTTCTCGGCATCGTGCAATTGAAGCGTTTCGAAGAAAATTTGAGTGCACGCGCGGAAGTCCTGCGACGGTATCGTGCCGGCCTGGCGGACGTCCCAGGGATTTCATTTCCCGTCGTTCCCGCCGGTTCCAGACTGAGCGGGCACAAGGCGATCGCACTGCTCGAGGAGCCCGGCCGCCGGGAGGCGGTCGCACGTGCCCTTGCCGCGGAAGATATTTCACTTGCCGGCGGGGTCTACTCGGTCCCGCTGCATCGACAACCTGTCTTCGCAGAGTTCGCGGGTAATCACAACTTTCCGCTTGCGGATTCCTTCGCGGCGGCTCACCTCTGCTTGCCGATCTGGGCATCGATGCGTGATGACGAGATCGATCGCACGATCGGCGCGCTGGCACGAGCATTGAAATGACCATTGCGAGATATGCTGGGGGAAGGTGGCGTATGAGGGTGATCTTCGCGCAGAAGGCGTTGATAGTGAATGAGGGGAGGCTTCTACTCCTCAGGAAGGACGCCCTGGATCCACGCCAGCCGTTGCGCTGGGATGTACCCGGAGGGCGAATGGAGTCAGGTGAGGGCCTTGACGACCACCTCAAACGTGAGGTTTTCGAAGAGTCCGGTTTGGATGTTCGGCTGGGGAAGCCCTTGGCCCTGTGGTCGTGGAAGATGAACGATACGACCGCGGTCGCGGTCGCACGGGAATGCTCGGTGATCGGGAAAGCGGCGGTCAGCTTCGCCGGCCATACCGAGAGCGATCACATCGACGAGTTCGATTGGGCTGACCTCTCCGAGGTCGCGGGCTACGATCTGATCCTCGATCTTCGCGCCCCCGTGCTCGGCGCGCTGGACACCCTCCGCTCGGTGGACGCCCATGGATAGGGACGCCTGCGTCGTGGTGGGAGACCTGTCGGTCGACATCTTGTCCTCCTTGCCCGATCCGGATGTGCTGACCCGTCTGGCCAGCGGAAGAGACGTCAACATCGACTGTGGGAGCGAGCTCCGCATCGGCGGGAGCGCTTGGCTGTTCACCGAATCGCTGACGGCGCAGACCGATGTCGTTCCCCTCGTGCTCTCCGCGGTGGGCGACGACCTTCCCGGAGAATTCGTCCGATCCCACATCGGGTCCACCGGCCTGCTCACCGAAGGAATCCAGCGAGTGGATGGACAACCGACGACGACTTGTGTGATGACCTACTTTCCGGAAAAGCAACGCCTGATGGTCTATCCCGGCCGTTCGGGACTTCGGATGAGCTCGGCGGACCACCTGGATTCCTTCCTTCGGCTCGTCGAGCCCTACGCACCCTCCTGCACCTGGTTGTCCGGTCACAGTTTGAACGGTGCGCAAGGTGAACGGCTCCAAGTGCTGCGGTCGCTCCGCGAGGAGATGGCGGCGCGAGGGAGCAAAGTCGTTCTCGACTTGGTCCCGCACCGTTTTCGCGACCTCGTCGGCGGACTGGCGAAGGTCGACGGGATGTTGGGACGAATCGACGGGGTGGTCGGCGAACTGGACACACTGGACGAGTTGCTTGACTCGCCACGCGGGTTGCGTGGGGCCACCGCCGACCGGATGAAGTATCTCGCCGAGGAGCTCGGTGTTCGCTATGGATTGGGCGTCGTGCAGAGCCGACTCGGCACCGACTCCTACGGACAGGCCGTCGCTCTGGACGGCACCTTGGTCGACTGGCAAGAAGAATCGATCGCCGATCGCGGTATGCGAGGCCTTGGCGATCGTCTCGCGGTCAAGGCCTTGACCACCGCGAAATATCTCTGAATTCGCACGACGTCCCTGCAGAACGGAGCACGATTCGTGGCAACGATCTCTGTCGAGCCAGAAATCTACACCGTGGTGAACGTGTTCACGGTGAACGAGAAGGACCAGCAACCGCTGTTGAAGATTCTGTCCGGTGTGACCGAGGGCATCATCAAGAGCCTTCCCGGTTTCATCTCGGCGAATTTTCATCTCAGCAAGGACGGAACCAAGGTGGTGAACTACGCGCAGTGGCGTTCGGAAGAGGACTTCCGTGCCATGCACAGGCATCCCGATCTGCAGGACCACATCCACCAGTGCCGACGGCTCGCGTCGATCGAACAGGTGCATTGCCGGGTGGCCTACACTGCCGAGCCGGTCTAGGGAGGGGCGATGCGGCCGAACGCGGGTTTGTCCGAAGTCGGGTTCACCGCGCTGGTGGTAGCGCTGGAACGGTACCGGGAGAGCCTCCGTGACGATCGGCTTTTCGCGGACGGCCAGGCGGAGTTGTTCGTACGGGCCGGATTCCCGTCGGGGCTGGACTCCGTTCCTTCGCTCGGTGAACGTGCGCCGGTCATGAAAGACTACATGGCGTTCCGCACGCGCTACTTCGACGACTGGCTGACCGACGCGACCGCACGACACGGTCTCGAGCAGGTGGTCGTCCTCGCCGCAGGGCTCGACTCCCGTAGTGAGCGGTTATCCCTGCCCGTCGACATTCCGGTTTTCGAAATCGACCTGCCGGAAATCATCGACTTCAAACGTCGTGTCCTGGAGCAGCGGGAAGAGACAAGGCAAAACGGGCGAGTCTTGATCCCGGCGGACCTCCGCACCGCCTGGCCGGAGCGGTTGATCGCAGCGGGGTTCGACCCCGGAACCGCGACGGCATGGCTGGTCGAAGGGCTGCTTCCGTATTTCAGCACGGAGGACAACGATCGGTTGCTGACCCGCATCGGTGAACTGTCGGCCCCGTCGAGCCGGCTGGGAGCCGAACATCTCAACAGTGTCATTTCGCGGACCGCGCGGTCCGGACCGGCAAAGAACATCGCCGCGTTGTGGAGATCGACCGTGGACGATCCGGCGGGCTGGCTGAAGCGGCATGGCTGGTCGGCGAAGGTGGCCGATCCGGCCGAGCTCGCCCGGCTGTGGAGCAGGACGTTGCCACCTGTACTCGATCGGGCGATCGTCGGCGAAGGCAGATTGTGGTGGGTCGACGCGGTGAAGTGAGTCGTGCGCCAGGTTTCGGCCAGGGGTGATGCCGCCATTCAGGACGCTTCGGCGGGCGTGGCGGCATCACCCTCTTGTTCCATCAGGAATATCCTGGTCGACTCCAGGAGGACATAGTGATCGCGGTCCAGGCCGGAGCTGCCCGCTAGTACCAATCGTTCGGCGAAGATCTCCTCCAGCACCATCTCGGTCTGTACCAGGTCCAGTTTGAGCAGCGGCGCCACGTCGTCCGCGGTGAACAACCTCGCCGCGTACCTGCCCAGTAGCCGCAGGATTCGCCGCGCACGGTCGCTGAGGCTCTCGTAGCTGCGCGTCAGCCTGCCGCGGAGATCGAGGTCTCCGCATTTGAACTCGTCGAGCCGGTACTGGCGATCCGCCAGTCTCGCCGCGAGCTTGTCCAAGGGCAGATGACCTTGTGTCGCGGCCTTCGCGCCCATCGCCCGGATGTTCAATGGCAGGTTCTCGCACAGGGACACCATTTCCCGGACGGTACGTCGCTCGATCTCCGTCTTGGGCATGCCGACCAGTCTGCCGAGCAGCGTGACCGCGTCTCCGGTGGGCAAGGGCTCGATGTCCACGGTTTTCCCGCCCAGCCCGTACAGCGGAGAGCGGCTGGTCACCAGTACCCCGCAGCGCGCGCCGGCCGGCAGCAGATGCCTGACCTGTTCCTCCGAAGCTGCGTCGTCGAGGAGAACGAAGACGTCGCGATCGGCGCACCAGCTCCGGAACAGCCTGCCGCGCGCCTCCACTGTGGCCGGTACCTGTTCCGCGCGGAAACCGATGGCGTGCAAGAACTCACCGAGCACCACCGACGGGTCCACCGGTTTCGCCCCCGCTTGGCGCAAAGTGGCGAAGAACTGTCCGTCGGCGAAGGTGCGTCGAAGCGTGTGGGCGTGGTGGACGGCCAGCGCGGTCTTTCCAACACCGGCCATCCCAGTGAGGGTAACCAGTCGCGAGCCATCACCGTGACGACCGAGCAGCCGCCCCAGAGTGGAGAGCTGCTGCTCGCGCCCGACGAAGTCCGTCGTGCCGGGCGGCAACTGTGCCGGCGCCACGAAGAAACCTTGGCCGGCCGATGGCACACTTGTCCGGTCCGAGGTGGTGAAGTCGCCGGCGAGAAGCCTGCGGTGTACCTCTTCGGCCGCGGGGGAGGGCTCGATCCCCAATTCGGTGGCCAGCGACCTGCGGAACCTAAGATAGACGGTGAGCGCTTCGTCACGGCGTCCCAGCCGATTGAGGACGTGCATGAGTTTGGTGTGGACACCTTCGTTCAAGGGTTGGGCGACCGCAAGCCCCTTGAGACGTCGCACCGCTTCGAGATGACGGCCCAGTTTCAGGCTGATGTCGATGTGAAGCTCGAGTGCTTGCGTCCGGGCCTCTTCGAGTTGTGTCGAGTAGGCCTCGAGCAGCGAGCCGCGGGGGACGTCGGCGAACGCCTCGGCGCGCCACAATGCCATGGCCGCGTCGAGTGCCCCTTCCGCCGGTTCGTAGTCGCCACTGTGAAAGCTCCTGCTCGCGGCCAGGAAACGGCGTTCGAAGGCGACGGCGTCGATGTCCTCCGCCGCCACTCTCAGTACGTATCCAGAACTCGCCGTCGACAACGTGGCCCCGTGCGGTTCGCCGCACCAGGCACCGTCGAGCACCTTACGGAGCTGATAGATGTAGGTCTGGATCGTCGCGGGCGCGGTGCGAGGCGGCTCGAACGGCCAGACCTCGTCGATCAGCTGCTGGACCGACACCACCTCGCCGCGGCGGATCAGCAGCAGGGAGAGAACGGTCCGGATTTTGGGGGGAAGATGAACTTCGTCCCCCCGTGGTGAGCGGACTTCGAGGTTGCCCAGCACACTGAACCGCACGGTAATACCTTTCGTTCCGGTGGATCGAGTGATCAGGCGCGGGCACGTGGTGACCGTCGGAATTCCTCTTCGACCTTCTTCTTCACGTGGGCCATCTGCGCGACCGTTCGCCGCTGGAGGTGCTCGGCCATTGTCTCGTCGTCGACCTTCGCGTCGGGGCGCATACTGAACTCCTGGGCCCAGCGCATTTTCGTTCCCGTTCCCGACTCGGTGTAGAACCAGCGGATGTTCATGAACCGGAACGGGCCGGTCTCGACCCGGTGCGCGTGCACTGTCCGGTTCTGCTCGTCGGCCGTGCGATCGGAGACCCAGGTCCAGGTGGTGCCGTCCGCGTCAGGCTTGGTGGACAGGCGGAAGCGGATGGTCGATCCCTCTCGGTGGAGGACGTTCACCGACTCGTACTCGCTGAATAGTGAGGGCCAGGATTCGACCTCGTTGGTCATTCGCCATACGAAGTCGATCGGTGCATCGATGTGGATGGTGTTGTCGATGTTGGCCGGCATTGCGAATCCTCCGTCAGTGCGGCATTGATCAGGTCGACGAGATTTTCGGGAGTGCGGTCTTCCGGTGCCACGTCGTCAGGAATCGTAAGATCGAATTCGTGGGATAGCCTGGCGATCACTTCGATGAGGGCGACAGAGTCGTATCCGAGATCGCGAAAGGTTCGCGACCGGACATCGGCGGCGCTTATCGTCTCGTCCGGTTCCCCGGCACATTCACGGGTGACAGCCAGCAACATTTCGACTGTGAAAGTCTGCACTTCATCCCTTTCTCAGTACCATGACGGAATTGAACCCCTTCGCGCCCCGGCTGATGACCATGGCGTGGTGACCGTGCAAGGGTCTGCTGCCGCCAGCTACGAGGTCGATGCCGTAGTCGGCGCTGACGTGTTCGGTGCCGATCGTCGGGGGAACGACCCTCGCGCCCAAAGCCAGCAGGGCTGTCGCGACGTCAAGGGCCGACCCGCCCGCGTACAGTCGGCCGGTCATGCTCTTCGGGGCGGTGACCGGAACCCCGTGCCGGCCGAAGATCGAGCGGATCGCTCGTGCCTCGGCATCGTCCGACTCCGGCACGCCCACAGCGTCCGCGAAGACGACACCGACGGAGGAGGGTTCGACATCCGCGTCAGAGAGCGCCGTTTCGATCGCCTTCACCAGCGTGCCAGGGCGGCCGCTGCCGGGTGGCGGATCGAATGTCGCGGAATAGCCGGCCACCTCCCCGTAGATCGTCGGAGCACCGCGTTCGCGCGCCATCACGAGGTCCTCCATCACGAGGATGGCTCCGCCTTCGCCTGGAACGTACCCGGAAGCTTCGGCGCTGAACGGGAGGTACGCGGTGCGGGGGTCCTCCCGGTGACTGAGGCGACCGTTGGGCAGTTGGGCGACCAGTCCCCAGGGACACTGCAGGGAATCGGCTCCACCCGTCACCGCGGAGATCATGGCACCGCTGCGGAGCAGCCGGCGCGCGTGCCCGATGGAGTCGAGACCCCCCGCCTGCTCGGTCACCACGGCGGTACTGTGGCCGCGAAGACCGTGACGGATCGAGATCTGGCCCGTGTTCACGGCGTAGAACCAGGCGAAGGATTGGTACGCGCTGACGAACCGAGGACCTTTGCCCCACAGTTTCGCGAGTTCACCCTGGCCGAACTCGAAGCCTCCCGCAGCCGTCGAGGTCACAACCCCCATGGCGTAGTCGGGGAGGGTCTCCGTGCTCAAGCCGGCATCACGCAGCGCGCTGTCCGACGCGGTGAGCGCGAGCTGGGTGACCCTGTCGGTCTGCGGTAGCAACCGGTTCGGGAGGTGCTCCTCCGGCGTGAAGGAGGAGATTTCGCCCGCCACGCGGACCGGGTAGCGCGAGGGCTCGAACCGGTTGATCCGGTCGAGTCCGCTACGCCCTTTGACAGTGGCCGACCAATAGTCCTCGGTACTCAGCCCGTTGGGAGCGACGACACCGATCCCGGTGATGACCGCCCTGACTCCGGTGCTCATGCCGCGCGTTCCAGGATGACCGCGCTCTGGAATCCCCCGAATCCGCTCCCGACGCAGAGGACCGCGTCGGTGTCCTGTTCCCGCGCGACCAAGGGCACGTAGTCGAGGTCGCACTCGGGATCGGCTTCGTGAAGATTGGCCGTCGGCGGTACCAGGTTGTGTTCGAGGACGAGCGCCGAGGCGGCCAACTCGATGGAACCGATGGCTCCCAGCGAATGACCGACCATCGATTTGATCGAACTGACCGGTGTCCGGTAGGCGTGGTCTCCGAGTGCTCGTTTGAAGGCGGCGGTTTCGTGGCGGTCGTTCTGCCGGGTGCCGGACCCGTGCGCGTTGATGTAGTCGATGTCACCGGCCCAGATCCGGGCTTCGGCCATGGCCGCCCGGATGGCTTCGGCCATTTCACGGCCTTCGTGGTGCAGACCGGTCATGTGGTGTGCGTTGCAGCGAGTCGCGTAGCCGGTGACCTCGGCCTGGATCCGGGCGCCGCGACGCCGGGCGTGTGCCAGCTCTTCCAGTACGAACACGGCGGCCCCCTCGGCGAGAACGAAGCCGTCCCTGTTCCGGTCGAACGGGCGGGAGGCCTCGCCGGGATACTCGTTGTTCGTCGATGTGGCCTTCAAGGCATCGAAGCAGGCCACGGTGATGGGAGAGATCGGCGCGTCCGAGGCGCCGGCAATGACGACGTCGACACTGCCTTCCCGGATGAGTTCGCAGCCGTAGCCGATCGCGTCCAGGCCGGAGGTGCAGCCGGTGGAGATGACACTCGCCGGACCTTCCGCGCCGACCGCCCAGGCGACCTCGGCCGCGAACGAGGTAGGGACGAGATAGTCGAACAGTTGAGGGACCGCTTTCGTATGGTCGACCAGCCATGAGCGGCCGGAGTCGCTCACCACGGCGTATTCCCGGTCGAGCCCCGTGGTGCACCCCACCGCGGTGCCGATGCCGACGCCGATCCGATGGGCGGGAAACTCGTCCACGGTGATTCCGCTGTCCAGCAACGCGTCCTGTGCGCACAGGACGGCGAAGCGCACCGCTCGGTCCAAGTGCCGTAGCTCGGCTGGACCGCCGTCGAAGTCGACTTCGCCCGCGATACGCGAACGGAAACCACTGGCGTCGAAGAGAGTGATCGGCCTGGTCGCCGTCCGTCCGGAACTGATGAGGTCCCAGAAGGCCCGGACCCCATTTCCGCCGGGCGCGAGCACGGCCATGCCGGTGATCACCACCCGGCGGGTCATCGGGAACCCCCCACCCTCGGCGGGGCGGCGTCCGGGAAGGGAACGGGCTCTGTCTCCACATGACCGATTTCGGGCCGAGGAGCCAGCGGGCAGATGTGGAAAACTCCGAACGCGTCGACATCGGAGAGGTTGTCGAAACGGTGGCGATGGCCGCGAGGGATCATCACGGCTTCCCCGGCGTTGAGTTCCATCGAATCGTCGCCGGTCCGTAGCGTGATTGCACCGTCGACGAGAAAGAGGAATTCGTCGGAATACGGATGATAGTGCTCCGCCACGAACTGATGTGCCGGCACCGTGATCGTGCCCATGAAACCTGAGGTAGACCCGACCGTATTGGGGGTGAGTATTGCTCTGACGATGCCGCCCTGTCGAACGGCTGGAGTGATTTTCGCGGCAGAGATCTTTGTGATTACTTTCGTCACCTTCAAGCCTCCTTGCCGACTGAAAGTTGTCGGCGAAAGCGAGTATTGCCAGGGCGGCTTGAAAGCGCAGTGAGGACGACTGGAGGGCGCTGATTAAGCTCGGGCCACTCGGTCGTCGACCGATCTTGGCCCCGCGTTCACTCACATTTCGGCAAGGTGGGGGCGTATATCGCTATCGAAGGAGACGGGATGCATCGAGCTCTCATGGTGTTGCGTATGGAGAAGCGGAACGCGGCCGAAATCGCGAGGGTGTTCGGAGAACATGACCAGACGGACTTTCCGAGGGAGATCGGCGTGACACGGAGAACGCTGTTCCGTTTTCATGATCTTTATCTGCATTTGATAGAATCGGAAAGCGACATTGTGGAAAGTCTTCGCGCCGCTGAGGGAAACCCGATCTTTCAGGACGTCAACGAGCGGGTGTCCCGGTTGCTGACACCGTATTCGCCCGAGTGGCGTGAACTGAGGGATTCGAGGGCGGAGGTCTTCTACTCGTGGGCCGCCTCGGTGAAATCGGGCTGATCGCGTAGGGCGTGCGCGAGCAGATCGACCTGTTCCGGGTCGGGGTTGACCGGCAGAAGGATCAGTTCGTCGTTGCCGGCCGCGCGGTAGTCCTCGATCGTGGCGCGGAGGCCCGCCACATCGGTGAGTGCGATGTCCGCTATCCGGTCCGCGAACGGGCCGGTGAACGAATAGTAGTCGAGAAGGTAGGACCGGGCCCGGTCCGGCGCGCCCCGTCCCAGTGAGAAGTAGCAGATCGCGTGGAGGCGGGGTGCGCCGGACCGCCCGCCGGATCGCCAGGCGGCACGGACCGCGGCGGCACCTTGGCGGAAGGATGGCAACCCGTTCGCCCCCGCGATCCAGCCGCTGCCGTAGCGAGCGGCACGGCGAAAGGATTGTGGGGCGAAGCCACCGAGAACGAGTTCCGGTGGTGTCTCGCAAGGGGATTCGCCCGTTTCTTCCGCCCAGGCCTGCTTGATTTCCTGAAGCATGACGTCGAGTTGTCGACCGCGAGCTTCGAAGGCGACCGGTGACGAGGCGTAATCGTCACGTCTACCTCCCGGCACCAAACCGAGCACCAGCCGACCACGGGAGAGCTGGTGCACCGAAGCCGCCTGTTTGGCCAGCAGCACCGCGTTCCCTCGGCACGGCGCGACGATCGCGGTCGTCGCCAGCTTGATCCGATCGGTCACCGCCGCGGCGGCCGCCAGGGAGATCAAGGGTTCGTACGAGTCGTAGACCAGCCGGTCGATCGCCGCCACGCTGGCGAAGCCGCAAGCTTCGGCACGCCGAGCCCACTCCACGACCTGGTCGGGCCGGGCGCCCGGGATGTTGGTGGGCAAGCCGATTCCAATGTGCATCAACGACCTCCTCGGCGGATGAGACACGATCACGGCGTCAGGACCAACCGACCGCGGACGCCGCCTTCCGCCAGCAACCGATGGGCGGTCGCCGCCTCTTCGAAGGGAAACGTCCGTGTCCGGCGGAGGGTGAGCACACCGCGCTCGACCAGCGAGACCAATTCGCGCAACCGGAGGCCATCGCTTTCGGTGTGGATCCGGTGGACCTGGATGTCTCGTTCGGGGCGCGGCGTCTTGGGTGGGGTGAGACTGGCGAAGGCACCGCCGTCACGGACGGCCTCCAGCATCGCCGGGCCGATGGTGGCGGCATCGAGCAACCCATCGACGCCGCCCGGTTCCAGCGCCGCCAGTGCCTTGACCGGGTGATCCGACCGCTCGATGAACCGAGCGCCGCGTTCGACGATGAATTCGCGGTCCTTGGCGGAACCGATGCCGATGACGTCGAGTCCCCGGTGGCGCCCCAGTTCGAGAGCGAACCCGCCGACCGCGCCCGCGGCTCCGGTGACGGCCATCGCCTGTCCTTTGTGGAGTCCCATCAGGTTGAGCGCCCGCGCGGCGGTCAAGGCGTTGACCGGAAGTGAGGCGGCGGAGGCGGGCGTGACTCCGTCAGGAGCGGGCGCCAGTGCGGAGGCGGCGAGCACGGCGAACTCGGCCTGCGTGCCGACCTTGGTGCGAAGCCAGTCCGACATGCCCACCACCACGTCACCCCGGACGAAGCCGGTCACGCCCGGTCCTACCTTGTCCACGATGCCGGCGATGTCCCAGCCGAAGACGTAGAGCGGACCGGCAGGCAGCATGGGGCCAAGACCGCCGGAACGGGCGACCAGATCGAAGTTGTTGATGGTCGCGGCCTGCGTTCGGATCCGGACCTCCCCGTCGCCGGGTTCGGGCAGCGGAACGTCGACGACCTTGAGTACCTCGGGCGCGCCGAATTCGGTGGTGCCTACAGCTCGCATAGTGACTCCTCGGTCATCCGGTCGAGTGGAGGGAGGTGATCGCCAGGGTTGTCATTCGCTCACCTGGTTCCGGTAGGCGATCCGGCATGCGGCCGGGTCGACGGCGGTGATGATCCCGCCGACCTCTTTGAAATACGTCTTAAGATCCGATCTCGCGCGCATCGCCTCGAAATCGGCCTGTTTCTTCCATTCGGTGATGCTGATGAGGCGGGTGCCGTCCGCGCTCAGGTGCATCGAGACCGAGACGCATCCCTCGTGTCGCCCCATGGCGTCGGCCCCCGCGGACATGGCGTCGAAGAGACGTTGTTGATCTTCAGGCTTCGTGTGAAAGACGTTGACCTGGGTGAAATGCGCTTCATCCGGTGGGATGCGGGACATCGCGGGGTCCTCTCGTTCGGGCTGGAGCGAGGCAACTCAGTCGCCGTCACTGGTGTAGGCGACTCGGCAAGCGAGCAATTCGACCTTGGTGACCAAGGCGCGGACCTGGGCGAAGTGCCCGGCACGGTCTGGCTTCGCCCGCATCCGGTCGAAGGCCGCGCTGTCCTCCCACTGCGAGTATCCGATGATCCTGGTGCCGTCTTCGCTCAAGTGGAGGTTGGCCGAGACGAGCCCGTGGAACCCGCGTAGTTCTTCCTCTCCTTCGATCAGCAGCTCGAGCAGCTTCTGCCGGTTCTCCACTGTCGTAGTGAACACACTGATAGTGGTGTAGTGCTCGGCTCTGGTAGAGATTCGCGACATTCCGGTGGCTCCGATCAGGTGGCTGGTACTTCGGCGCGTGCCGTCATCGTGCGGAGGACTTCATGCAAGGTTTCGTCTGCGTCCTGCACCGCGATGGCTGATCGCCACCCCACGAAGCCGTCCGGCCGGACCAGAAGGGCGCCGTGACCGCCGATGCCCGACGCGTCGAGGAAAGCTCCGCCGACATCCGAGAGTTCGCAATCCGGGCCGACCAGATGAGCGCGGAGCGGGATGCCGAGCCTGTCGGCGATCCGGTCGGCCGCTTCGGTCCACGCGGCGCCATGCGGCCCAGCGAGGAGGACGAAGGCCTCCCCGGTGAGGTCCAAGGACGACAGCCGTCGTCCGTTCAGGGACAGCCAGGCGTGCGGGAGGCGCGAGCCAGGACTGCCGTCCAGGTTCAGTTCCGGGTTCAGCACGTCGGTGGAAGTACCGCCCACCAAAGCTCCGGCGAGATAGCGGTACCCCGTGGTGATGACCGTCTGATGCACTTGCTGCCCGAGTCCGTCGCCACCGGGACCGCTCCAGCGCTCATGACGTAGCCAGGCCTGGTCGGCGGTGGCCTGGCCCACCGGCCGCCGTTCGGTTTCGTAGGTGTCCAGCAGTTCGGGAGCGGCCCAGCCGTTGAGCACCCCTGCCAGCTTCCAAGCGAGGTTACTGGAGTCCTGGATCCCGGCGTTGGCACCGAACCCCCCTGTCGGAGGAAGTACATGGCAGGCGTCGCCGACCAGGAAGACGCGTCCTGATCGATAGCTGTCGGCGATTTCGTGCGCCATCCACCAGCCCAACGTGGAGTCCACCCGGATCTCAAGATCGGCTACACCGGTCGCGGTGCGGATCAGGTTCGCGCATTCCGCGTGGGAGAGCCTGCCATCCGCGATCTCCTCGGGGCCGCAGAAAAGGCCGAAGATCCATCGCTTCTCGTCGAGTTTGAACAACATGCCAGGTGCGTCCGGATGAGAGAGATAGAGAATCAGGAAACGGCGACCACCCAGGATGGAGTCGAGATCCGCTTCGAAGAGCACGTTCAAGACGTGGCCGGCGGTGCCGTTCCCGGTCCGTCCGATACCGAGCGACGGCCGGATCTTACCGCCCGCTCCGTCGGCGGCGATGAGGTACTGCGCGCGAATGACCTGTTCCGCCCCTGTGGTGCGATCCCGGACGGTCGCCGTCACTCCGACACTGTCCTGGCTGAAGGAGGTCATCTCCGTGGTGAAGCTGATTCGGGCGCCGCGTCGCTCGGCTTCGCGTACCATGATGGGCTCGACCCGATCCTGGCCGCACCAGACCGGCTCCGCCGGGCTCACCTCGGTGAAGTCATCGGTGCCCGCCTCCATGACGATCACGTCGCCATCGGCGACGTCCTGAAGTGAACGTGCCCGCAGGATCACACGGGGAAGCTGATGTGGGGGCAGATCTGAGCGCGTCCAGTTCTCCCCGAGGATGACCTTCTCCGCGACGTCGTGAATCGCCTTCTGGATACCGACAGTCCGAAAGAGCTCGAGGGTACGCGAACTCACGTGGGTGGACCGCAGTAATTGCGATGTGGATGTGCTGCGCTCGATCAGCCTGCAATCGACTCCCTGCTGTCGTAAGAACAGGGAGGCAGCGAGCCCGGAGAGGCCACCCCCGACGATCAGCACGGCGACTTGGGTTTCGTTCATGAAGACGTTCCCCCTTCGCTTCGTTTACTGATTCTTCATCGCTGAGTAGACGACACTGCAAGGGAGGAACTGGATATCATCGGCCAGCTCACGTACCTGCTTGAGGTTTTCGCCGAGCGCCGGAGATTCGCGCAGGGCCGCGAGGTGCTTTTTCGACTCCCACTGCGCGTAGCTGATGATTCGCGCGCCGTCGTCGGTGACGTGGATGGTCGTGGAAACCAGGCCGGGAAAGCCATTCAAGATGTCTTCTCCGGCGAGAATCACGTCCAGCAGTTCCTGTCGCCTGCCGGGATCAGTGGTGAACACCATGATGTTCGTGACGTAATTCTGATCCGCTGAAATCGTGGCCATGGAATTCCCTTCCGGTGATCGTGCCCGGCAGCGTCGCAATGGCCGCTGAAGAAACTCTGTACGACGAGTGAAGCTTCCCCGCCGTCCGGCACGGCGCACGACCACACCTTCAGCGCTTCTCGATGTGCGCCCGGAACGGTGGGCGGTGCCGGTGAAAGTGCCATCCGCCGGCCTTACCCACGAGTAGGAGCCTTTGATGCAGGCGTCGAATCCGATCGATCAGGATGTCGCTTCTGTACTTGACGTGGCGGCCGGCTTCTGGCGATCACAGGTGTTGTTCACGGGAGTGAAGCTGGGCTTGTTCACCTTGCTGGCGCAGGAGCCGTCGACCCGGGAAGAAATCGTGCGCCGTCTGAACCTTGATCTGGCGGTGACCGGGGATCTGCTCGACGCGCTGGTGGCGATCGGGCTGCTGCACCGGGCAGACGGCCGGTACCGGAACTCGGCGGTCGTAGCTGCTTGCCTGGACGAGAGCAAACCCACCTACGTGGGCGGGTTCCTGAAGTTCATGAGCCGCGCGTTGTATCCCCAGTGGAGTTCGCTCACCGATCTCGCGCGTACCGGCGAGGTGCAGAAGAATTCGGATGCCTTCCGCGATCTCTATGCCGACGCCGCCCGGATCCGCGAGTTCATGTCTGCCATGGACTGCGCTTCCATGCCGGTCGTGCTCGAACTGACCAAGCGGTTCCCCTGGGCCGATCATCACACGTTCGTGGATCTGGGCGGGGCTCGCGGCAACCTCGCAGGGCACCTGGTGAAGGCACACGACCACCTCACCGGCGTGTGCCTGGACTTGCCAGTCCTGGAACCAGTCTTCCGCGAACACATGCATGCGCTCTCGACCGGCGATCGGGTGACGTTCCGAGGCGCGGACTTCCTCGTGGACCCCCTGCCGGAAGCAGACGTGCTGATCTTCGGACACGTGCTTCACGACTGGAACGAAAAAACGCGTGTTGCGTTGCTTCGCCGTGCCTTCGACGCGGTCAAAAGCGGTGGCGCGGTCGTCATCTATGACGAAATGATCGACGATGACCGCAGCGGCCCCGCGCACAACCTGCTCATGAGCCTCAATATGCGCATCGTGCGTGCCGGTGCCGCCGAGTACACGGCCGCGGAGTGCCGGTCATGGCTTTCCGAAGCGGGCTTTACCGATTTCTCGATTGAAGACCTCACTGCCACAGAGAGGCTTGTCGTGGCACGTAAGCGCTGAGGAGCGATCGGTAATTCTCACGACGAGGAGGAGTGATGCGGGTACTTTTCAGCACGGCGCCGCTCTACGGGCATTTCTTCCCGCTTGTCCCGTTCGCGTGGGCGTGGCGTAGCGCCGGGCACGAGGTTCTCGTCAGCACTACGCGCGACTTCGCGGACACGGTGATCTCCGCGGGGCTCCCGCCCGTGGTCACCGCCACCGATATCGGTCGTGACGATTACGCACGCAGTGCCGTCCGCTCGAGCACCTTGTCTGATGTAGACACAGCGATCCGCGCGAGCGGCAGAGGCTGGGGTGAGCTCGCCGGACGAATGATCGGGAACATGATCGAGGCTGTCGATCGTTGCGAACCGGATCTGGTCATCAGTGAACCGTGCGAGTTCGCGGGCCGCATAGCGGCCACCCAAGCCGGTATCCCGTGGATCAAGCACAATTGGGGCCTCGCAGTCTCACCACTCTTCGACATTGGAGCAGAAGAGCGCCTGCCGGAATACCGTGCCGTGGAGGGGCTGGCCCCTGCCCAGCCGCCGGCGGAAGTGATCTACACCTGTCCCGCGAGCGTGCAGCATCCTGGTGTTTCCGATGGCTTGACCATGCGCTACCTCCCATACAGCGGAACTGCGATTCTTCCCGATTGGGTGTTGTCAGTGCCCCGGAAGCCGCGGGCCTGCGTGACCTTCGGCAGTCTGCTGCCTCGGTACGGAGGGACCGGCCCACGTCGGCTCATTCCGGAACTGATCGATGAACTGCGGGAATTGGGTATGGAGGTCGTCCTGGCTGTGGACGAGCGCAACCTCGGTTCTTATGAGACCTCACAGGCCGGCGTTCTCCATGCCGGGTGGCTACCGCTCGACCAGGTTCTGCCCCGATGCGATCTGGTCGTCCACCACGGCGGCTCCGGTACGGCTATGACCGCATCGACCTGTGGGGTACCGCAATTGATCCTCCCACAGGCGACGGATCAATTCGGCACGGCTGACCGGCTGGCCGCGCGGGGCGTGGCCCTACGGTTGGCGCCAGACGAGACAAGCGGAACCGCCGTGCGAGATGCCCTGCGGACGTTGATCTTTGAGCCGGCCTTCGCGGCCGAGGCGCGGACCCTCGCCGACGAGTACGCCCGCCTGGTCGATCCCGCTTCGGTCGTGAACACACTGGCTCGCCGCATCACCGACCGGGCGGAAACGTCCCGGTGCGACCACTGAGGACCGTTGACAAGCGAAGGGAATACGTTGAGCGACTCCGCACGCCCGACTCCGCAGGATCAGATCCTGTCCTCTTATGACTTCTTCGATCCGGAAACTCTTTTGACCGCGCACAGTTCCTATATGAACCTCGGCTACTGGGCCGGTGAGTGCGCTACGGCCGATGACGCCAGTGTCGCGCTCGCCCATCTGCTCGCGGATTCTGCCGGATTCCGGCCGGGCGACCGGGTACTCGACGCGGGGTTCGGATTCGGTGACCAGGACTTCTACTGGCTGGAGAACTGGCGGCTGAAGAGCATCACGGCGTTGAACATCGGTGCCAAGCAAGTGAAGATAGCCCGCCGCCGGGCAGGTGAACGTAAGGTGAGTGATCGGATCGACTTCCGGCAGGCGTCGGCGACCGGCGAATCCCCTCGGCCCGGCGGGTTTGATCGAGTAGTCGCTTTGGAATCCGCGTTCCACTTCGACACGAGGGAAGATTTCTTCGCGCGAGCCCTCGAATCTTTGCGGCCCGGTGGCACGATCGCCACCGCGGACATCCTGAAGCGGGATTCGTTCGACTTCGAATCGATCAGTCCGGAGGACGAGGTCAAGATCAGGACGAGCCTGTTTTCCGGTGTACCGCCAGTGCGGAATTGGTATGGCGCGCGTGTCTATGCTGAGAAACTCGCTGAGGCCGGGTTCGTCGATGTGTCGGTCAGGTCCATTCGTGAGGAGGTCTTCGAGCCCTTTTTGGAGTATTCGCTCGCGATGCTGGAAGACGCCGAATTCCAGCAGCGCGTGGGTGCGGAGAACCTCGAGATGTCGCGCGGCATGCTGGCTGATGCACCACAGATCCGCCGATGCGTCGAAGGACTGGACTATGTCGTGGCAGTCGCGACGAAACCGGCCTGACCAATCGTTTTCGCGGAAACTCGGTTCGTCAATAAAAATTGGAGGAGTGCGCATGGCAGTGGAAACGCGGTCGAC
The DNA here is from genome assembly GCF_000342005.1 of Amycolatopsis decaplanina DSM 44594. Lineage (GTDB taxonomy): Bacteria > Actinomycetota > Actinomycetes > Mycobacteriales > Pseudonocardiaceae > Amycolatopsis > Amycolatopsis decaplanina. The sequence continues at coordinate 247,335 of NZ_AOHO01000058.1, read as the reverse complement.
CGAGACCGCCGATGTCGTGATCATCGGCGGAGGGCCTGCGGGGAGTACCGCGGCCGGCCTGTTGGCCCAACAGGGGATTGACGTGATTCTGCTGGAGCGTGAGAAGTTCCCGCGTTACCACATCGGCGAATCGCTCATCACGGGCTGTGTGGGGGTGATCGACGAGCTGGGAATCCGGGACAGGCTGGAGAACTTCGGATTCGTCAAGAAATTCGGCGGAAGCCTGGTGTGGGGGAAGGGTGGGCGGTGGTCCTTCAATTTCGCTGAAGGGGATCCCGAGTTCACCAATGCCTACAATGTACGCCGCGCCGATTTCGACGCCATGCTCCTCGGTCGCGCGCGTGAACTCGGCACACGCGTCCTGGAAGAGGCAATCGTCAAGGAGGTGCTGCTCGAGGACGGCAGGGTGACCGGTGTTCGTCATGCGGTGCGCGGCGGCGCGGAGACGGAAATCCGCGCGAAGCTGGTGATCGACGCATCCGGTCAGGCGCGTGTCCTCGGCAGGCATCTCACCGAGGTGCACTGGCATGAGGACCTTCGGAATGTGGCCGTCTGGACTTATTTCCAGGGTGGTGTCAGTCTGACCGGCGAGGAAACGGGAAACATCTTCATCGAGCATGTGCCCGGCGGATGGTTTTGGTACATACCGCTGCACGACGGGACGCACAGTGTCGGATTCGTGACTCCGGCGAACGAAGCAGGCGAAACACGGCTGAGCATGCCTGAGTTGTTCACCACGAAGATCGCGGAATCCGTACATCTCAAGAAATACCTGGAAAACGCGACTCGGGTGAGTGCGTACCGCAACGCGCGCGACTGGTCGTACGCTTGTGACCGTTTCGCCGGGCCAGGATGGATGCTGATGGGCGACGCGGCCGCGTTCGTCGACCCGTTGTTCTCCACCGGTGTGACTTTGGCCATGCTGGCGGCACGCTCGGTCGCCCATGCCGTGCCGGTGATGCTGGGGAATCCCGAACGCGCCGAATCGATCGCCAGGGGCTACGAGAAGTCCTACCGGGAATTCTTGGAGAACATATTGTCATTCGTTCGGTTCTTCTATGACGCGGGGCTCAATCGTGAGGCGTACTATCAGTACGCCCAACAACTGGTCGACCCCAGCAGGCTCTTCTTCCCTCGCAAGGATTTCGTCACCCTGGTATCCGGCCTGAACTCGTTGAACCCGATCTTCGAACTGGACGTCACCGGCACAGGTACGCGGTCTTGACAGTCCGGAAGTTGTCGGAATTGCGCAGGGGCGTCGACGGCGCGGTCATCGCCCCCGGAGACCTCGGATACGACGAAGTTCGCCGGGTGTGGAATGCCGAAGTCGACCGTAGGCCGCTGTTCGTCGCCCGGCCGAACACCGCTGTAGACGTCCGGTCCGTCGTCGAGTTCTCAGCCAGGCGGGGGATACCGCTGGCAGTGCGAGGCGGTGGGCACAGCCATGCCGGTTTCGGGACCGCCGATGGCGCCGCCGTGCTTGACCTGCGCTCGCTGGGCGGTGTGCGCGTCGATCCGGTGAAACGGGAGTTGGTGACTGGAGGGGGAGCGCTCTGGGGGCCGGTGGACGCCGCGACACAACTGCACCACCTGGGAGTGACTGGCGCGGACGCGCCACAGGTCGGGGTCGGAGGTGTTCTGCTCGGTGGCGGTTTCGGCTGGCTGCATCGCTTGACGGGACTTACTTGCGACAGTCTGCTCGAAGCCGACGTCGTGACGGCGAACGGCGACCTCGTCACCGCTTCTCCTGAGCGAGAGCCTGCTTTGTTCTGGGCACTTCGAGGGGGCGGGGGCAATTTCGGGGTCGTGACGCGGATGGGGTTTCGGCTGCACCCCGTGCGCGAACTGGTCGGTGGCACGCTCCTCTACCCGCTGGGTCGTGGGCGGAGTGTGCTGATGCGCTATCAGGAACTCTGTGATTCCGCTCCCGACGAACTCGCCTTGCGGGTCACCTTGATGACGGCACCGAAAGCGGGGCACATCCCGGCGGAGCTCCGTGGAAAGCCGGCGATCTCCGTCGGCATGGCGGCCTTCGGCCCACCTGGCAAGCTCGAGACAGTGAAGCGGGGGTTCCGGCCGTGTGGCCCGGCGGCGGTGGACACGGTGCGCCCGTTGACCTATGCACAACTTCAACAGCCGGTCTACGGGAAACCCGATCGCCTGCGTGCCGACGGTCACAGTTCGTTCTTCGCGCGGCTGGACGAGCAAACCATCGACGCTTTTCTCGATCTGGCCGAAAGGTTTCCCAGCCCTCAGACGATGCTCCAGGTTCAGCACCTCGGGGGTGCGATCAGCCGTCTCGGTGCCGCGGACACGGCCTTTTCGTTCCGGCACGCGACCCATCTCGTGGCCTGCAACGTGCTGGCCGTTCGCGACGCGACGTCTGTTCCGCTGCGTTCGTGGACCATGACTGCGGCAAAGGCCATCCGGCGGCACGAATTGGGCGGGCCCTACGTGAATTTCGTGAACGGTGGAGAACCCGCAAAGGAACTTCATGCGGCGTATTCACCGGTCACGTATCGACGACTCGCTCAGGTCAAGGCCGAATACGACCCGGACAACCTGTTCCGGTTCAACGTCAATATCGGCACCACCTGATTTCTGCATGTCGCAAGAGCAGAGGAGGCATGATGACACGGGACCTGTCCCTTGCCGATCGGGTCGCCGTGGTCACCGGTGGTGGACGCGGGATAGGTGCGGCCTCGGCCATCGCGCTCGCCGAGGCTGGAGCCGACGTCGTGATTTCCGCCCGTTCCACGGTGGAACTCCACGAGGTGCGGGCCAGGATCGAAAGCGCGGGTCGTCGCGCCTTGGTCGTCGCCGCGGATCTGAGCGATGGGGATGAGGCATCAGGACTGGTGGAACAGGCGGTGCTTTCCTTCGGACGCTTGGATGTCGTGGTCAACAACGTGGGTGCCGCGATGAAGATCAAGCCGTTCAGTGAGCTCACTCCCGGCGACCTCCAGGCCGCTTTCGCTTTCAACGTCGGCACGGCGCACGCGGTCACCCGCGCGGCCGTTCCGTACTTGCTCGAAGGAACGGGCACCGTCGTGAACATCACCTCGACGGTGGGCAGGGTCGGAGGCCGGGGATGGCTTGCCTACGGGACAGCGAAGGCCGCACTCGCTCATTACACCAGATTGGCGGCGTACGACCTCGCGCCTCGGATCCGAGTGAACGCCGTTTCACCCGGGGTCATCGACACCTTGCCTCTGCGGCCGCTTTTGACCGATACCGAGCGCCGGCGAGAAGTGGAAGAAGCCACACCCATGCGGAAAATCGGCAGTCCCGAGGACGTCGCGGCAGCGGTTCTATACCTCGCTTCGCCCGCCTCGGCCTTCGTCACCGGGAAGATCATCGAGGTCGACGGGGGAGTAAACGACGTGCCGGTTCGACTGGGATTTCCGGATCTTTAGGCGGAAGCAGGGAAACGATGAACTCATCGAAAACAGTACCGACGCCGGTTCGTCTTCCTTCGCTCACGGGGTTGCGTTTCTTGGCGGCGTTTCTTGTCTTTTTCTGTCATTCTTCCATGCAGGGCTTCTATGGTGATCGGGACGTTGCGAAGGTACTCGCGGGTTTGGGTATCGGAGCTGGTTGGCTGGGTGTGTCGTTCTTCTTCGTGCTCAGCGGTTTCGTACTCACCTGGTCGGCGAGGCCGGATGATTCGGCATGGCGGTTCTGGCTGCGGCGGCTCGTGAAGATTTACCCGAACCATCTCGTCGTCTGGATTTCGGCGATCGTGCTGGCGCTGATTTTGGGTGCAAACGGGGAGATCACCGTCGGAAAAACAGTGCCCAGCCTCTTCCTCGTGCATGCCTGGGTTCCCGACGTCGAGGTGATCAATGCCTTGTCCGTGCCGAGTTGGTCTCTCAGTTGCGAAGTGTTGTTCTACCTGTGCTTTCCGCTTTTGCTGCGTTTGGTGAATCGGATCGATGTGCGGCGGCTGTGGCTGGCCGCGGGTGGCGTGGCCTTGCTTATCCCGCTCATCCCAGCCCTGTCCGAGGTGTTCCTGCCACGAGAGCCGAAAATGCCCTGGTTTCCGATGTCGGTGTGGGACTACTGGGCGGTGTACACGTTTCCGTGTGTCCGGCTTCTCGAGTTCGCCCTCGGTGTTCTCCTGGCGAGGATCGTGGTGACGAATCGATGGATCGACATACCGGTCGTACCTGCCGTCGGAGCGCTGGTGGTGGGCTGCGTCGTGCAATGGATGATGGTCCCTTCATCCTGGGCGATGGTCGTACCCACGGTGATCCCGCTCGCTTTGGTGATCGGCGCCTTTGCCGCGGCCGACGCGCGAGGACGGGTCACCTTCCTTTGCGGGAGGCCCATGACCTGGCTGGGCCGGATCTCGTTCGCCATGTATCTGATACACCTAGTGGTGCTGCATTTCGGTGGCATGATCGTCGGCAAGGCATGGAGTACGCCGGCCGCGCTGGCGCTCCAGGTGCTTTTCCTGGCGATTACTGTGGGACTCTCGTGGCTCCTGTACTCGACCGTCGAAAAGCCGATGGTGCTGCGCTTGGGTGTCCGGGAACTGACCCCAAGGGTGTGAAAGCCTCTTCTCTGGATTTGATCGTTATCTGGCTGTTCGCAAAGTGAATCCGTCTTGATTTTGCGTGGGTACCAGTTTGTGAACCCCGGCAAAGTTCGGGTTCACGACTTGCGCGTCTATTGCAATGCGAACGTCCGACAGTGTGCGGGAACGTTGACGACGTGGTTGCCTGCTCGACTGTGCCGCTGATCGACGGCGAGTCAGTCCACCGGGGATGCGTCAATGAACAGGTACGTGAGTACACGGCTCACGGATCTTGCGCCCACGTTGGAACCTGCGGTCACTTGGCCGGGCAGGCCAGCGAGCGCGTACCCTCGAAGGCCAGTAGCCGTGTTAGTGCAAGTCGGACGGCTACTGGCCTCGGGAACTGCAGAGGGGCCTTCACGCGCAAACCTCAGGCGCGGGAGACGAGTTCCTTGAGGAGGGTGCCCATACGGGTGGCGGACTGGCGGCCCGCCTCCAGGACCTCTTCGTGGTTCAGCGGTTCCCCGGTCATCCCGGCCGCCAGGTTGGTCACCAGCGAAAGCCCGAACACCTCGACCCCGGCGGCGCGGGCGGCGATGGCCTCCAGCACCGTCGACATGCCGACGAGGTCGGCGCCGAGCGTCCGCAGCATGTGGATCTCCGCCGGGGTCTCGAAATGCGGCCCGGTGAGTCCCGCGTAGACGCCCTCCTCCAGCGAAGGGTCGATTTCGCGCGCGATGTCGCGCAGCCGCTTCGAGTAGAGATCCGTCAGGTCGACGAAGTTCGCGCCGACGATCGGCGAGCGCGCGGTCAGGTTGAGGTGGTCGGAGATCAGCACCGGCTGCCCGACGCGGAAGCCCTCGCGCAGGCCGCCCGCGGCGTTGGTCAGCAGCACCGTCTTGGCGCCCGCCGCCGCGGCGGTGCGCACGTTGTGCACTACCGGGTCGATGCCCTTGCCCTCGTAGAAATGCGTGCGGCCCAGCATGATCAGCGCGTGCTTCTCGCCGACGCGGACCGACCGGGCGGTTCCCCCGTGCCCGACCGCGCCCGGCGCGACGAATCCGGGCAGTTCGCCCAGCGGGATCTCCGCCTCGGGCTCCCCGATGACGTCCGCCGCCGGGCGCCAGCCCGAACCGAGCACGACGGCGATGTCGTGCTTCTCGACGCCGGTGCGCTCGGCGATGGCGGCGGCCGCCGCGACCTCGTTCTCACTCATGCGACGAGCGTATCCGGGCAGTGCGCACGAGCAGGAACGCCACCAGCCCGAACGGGGACAGGAAGATCGTGAGCGCCAGGATCGGGCCGGTCACCAGTGGATGGATCCGGTGCTCGCGTGATTCGAGGTACATCCAGCGCGCGATGAACAGGTCGAAGGCGATCAGGTGCGCCCAGATCGTGGCCGCCCCGTACGGCGTGCCGGTGAACGCGCTGAGCGCGCCGAGGTCCGGCCTGCTGACCGCCGTCCAGAGTTCGCCGAGATGCGCGAGGGCGAGCGCGAAGTACGGGATCAGCGGCAGCAGCGGCGTCCAGGGCGAGGACATGATCCGGCGGGTCCACGACCAGCCCGGAAGGAAGATCATCAGCAGCCAGAACGGCGTCGCCAGCGGGAAGGTCCAGGTGAACAGGGTCTCGACGCTCATCGCAGCGAGGCCTCCAGCTCCCGGTCCTTCGCCGGCCGCCCGATCGCGATCAGCCCGCTGACCGCGACGCCCGCGATGAGCAGGGCGAAGGCGGTCAGGGTCTGGTCGTCGGGGGCGACGATCGACTGGCCGCGCAGGGCCTGCCAGGTGAGCAACGCGAGAAGGCCCGCGTAGCCGACGCCGGCGATCACCACCAGCCGCAGCCTGACGACGTCGTCGCGGAGCCGAGGGTAGCGCGCGGCCAGGACGCCGAGGGCGAGCGCGAGCAGCGGAAGCGCCTGGAGTCCGTGCAGGCCGAGGAAATGCGGGATCCGCAGGTCGCCGCCGACCGTGCTCCAGCCGAGGATCGGCAGGCCGGGGCCGCCGTCGGGGAGGCCGACGGTGTGCGCGCCGATCATCGCGGACTGGCCGGTCGCGTCGAGCAGGGCCTGCTGGTCCGGGGTCGGGCCGCTCATCAGCGTGGCCAGCGAGATCCCGATCATGCCGAGGACCGCGCCGATCCGGGCCGCCCACGCCGTCGCGCGGTCGGGGAGCCGGGTGAACAGGACGGCGATCGTCAGGACGAGGTTGACCGCCCACAGCACGGCGATCATCCCGCCCATGACCTGGAAGATCGTGTTGTCCAGCGGGGTCGCGTTGTTGAAGTGGCTCGCGCGGACGCGGGAGGCCTGGAACACCACCAGCACGTACTCGGCCGTGAAGATCACGACGAGCACGTTCGTCAGCACGCTCGCCGTCCGCCGGAACTTCGGCAGCAGCGAGACGAGCCAGCTCCAGCTGAAGAAGTACAGCGTGGCGGAGACGGCGAATTTGAACGGTTTCGCCCAGAGCGGCGCGCCGCTCAGCGTTCGCTGGTCGATCAGCATGGCCAGGACGCACAGCACGGTGATCACGGCGAAGGCCTGGGCGCAGCGATACGAACCGCGGTGCCAGGTGCGGGTTCTCACGCGGAGATCGGTCAAGATGGTCATGGATCCCTCCCAAAATGGATAGTCAAGCTCTCCGTTATGGGAAGCTAAACTATCCATCCTGAGAAGTCTTCAGGGATGACCCTTGAACCGTCCCCGAGATCGGAGAGCTCACGCGTGCGGATGGCCGAACTGAGCGAGAAAGCCGGGGTACCGGTCGCCACGATCAAGTACTACCTGCGGGAAGGACTGCTCCCGCCGGGCGAGCGGACCAGTCCCAACCAGGCGAAGTACGACGACGGGCACGTCCAGCGGATCAAGCTGATCAGGGCGCTGATGGACGTCGGTGGCCTTTCGCTCGCGACGGTCGGCGAGGTGCTCGCCGCGGTCGACGGCGGGGAAGCCGGCCCTCACCACGTCCTCGGCATCGCCCAGCAGGGCATCACGAGCTCTCGCCAGGTCGTCGACGAGGAAAGCCGGGAATGGGCGCTCGCCACGGTCCGGGACCTCGCCGAGCGCCGCGGCTGGCCGTGCAAGGAAGACGACGACCTGGTCATCCAGGCACTGGTCGGCGTCCTGTGCGCGATCCGGGAGGTCGGGCACGGCTGGTACCTCGACAAACTCGACGCCTACGCCGAGATCGCCGACCGGACGGCCGACCTGGACCTCGAAGGCATCGCCGGGATCGAGTCGCTGGAGCAGATCATCGAGATCGCCGTCGTGGAGACCGTTCTGGGCGACAGGCTGCTCTCTGTGTTGCGGCGGCTGGCGCAACAGCGTGCTTCGAAGGCGTACTTCGCCCGGCTAGCCTCCGACAGGAGCTGAAGGGGACTTGCCTTCATCTCACGCTGTGAGGTGCTTGCCTCACTTCGCATGCGGGGGAAGTCCCGTTCAGCCGCGTCCGGCTAGCCGTTGACGATGAGTGACAGCGCGATGTGGCTCGGTGGATGGACTCGGCAAACGGTGGGCCGTGACAGGTGTGTGGAAATAGGGACGTTGACCGTCCCTATTTCCACACACCTGTCATACATGCCCCACCCGCCTCTGAAGGCGTACTTCGCCCGGCTAGCCGTCGACGATGAGTGACAGCGCGACCGGTTCGAAGATCCCGGTCTTCGCGGAGTTCTCCTGCTCGATCGGCGAGGTCACCGAGAGGATCCACAGGTCCGTGCCACCGCTGAACAGGTCCATGTACGTCGTGCGCGTGATGCTCTCGTTCACGGCGTCCCTGTTCCCGGAGGCGCGCTCGGTCGTCCGGTAGGTGTACCGCTGGCTGCCGTCGCCCCGGCCGGGCACGGTCGTGGGACCGCCGATGGGGGCGATCTCCGGATGCTGGCTCTTCAGCCAGCTGAAGTAGGCGGGTGGCGGGCTGTCGGCCAGGAAACCGCTCAGCCGCTCGACCCGGATGACCTGGCGGCCGTCGGGTGAGACGTACTGGACCACGGTGCTCGGCACACCCCTGGTGATGTGCGGTGCGACGAACTTCTGCCAGCCTTCCGGGACGCCGATGCTGAACCGGCCGCCCTTGATGCCGTTCACCGTGCTGGCGTCACCCTGCTGCGTGATCAGTTTCGGCGGCGGCTGGGTGACGATCGTGTCGCCCTGCTGCACCTTTTCCGGCGGCCGCAGGTCCTGTCCGCCGACGGCCCTGGCCAGCACGAACCCGCCTCCCGCGGCAACCAGGAAGAGGATGGCCGACGCGAGCGCCAGCAGCACGGTGCCCACCGGGGACCGGCCCGGCCGGCGAGGCGCCACCGGCGTGACGGTCGGCATCGGCGCGAGTTCGCCGGGAGGCGCCGGTGCGGGCCGGTTCAGGAACGGCAGCGGGCCGGGGTCGGCGGCGAGTTCGGAACTCGTGCCCTCGCCCGGCTTCTCCGGTGCGACCGGCTTGATCACCTGGGTGTCGGTCGCGTCCAGGTGCGCGGTGGTCTTCTTGCCGTCGGGCGTGTGGAACAGCTCGGCGGGGAAGAGGTCGATGAGCGTCTTGGCCTGCAACGGGTACAGGCGGCGTCGCACCTCGCGCAGGGTGATCCGCTTCGACGGCTCCTTCTTCATGAGCGCGCCGATCACGTCGGCCAGCGGACCGGGGCCGGGCTTCGGCACCTTCCCGTTGACGACCTTGCCGACCGTTTCGAGCGGGTCGCCGTCGGCGTCGTAGGGCGGCGAGCCTTCGATGGCGGCGAACAGCGTCGCGCCGAGCCCCCACAGATCGGCGGCGGGGACGACAGCGCCGCCGGAGGCGACTTCGGGCGCGATGTAGGCGGGTGAGCCCAGCATCATCCCGGTGCGGGTCATGGTGGCTTCGGAGACGTTGCGCGCGATGCCGAAGTCGGTGAGCTTGATGCGGCCGTCACCCGCGACGAGGACGTTCCCCGGTTTGACGTCACGGTGGGTGATCCCGGCGGCGTGCGCGGCTTCGAGCGCGGACGCCACCGCGATGCCGACCGCCGCCGCCTGCTCGACCGTCAGCGGCCCGTGGTCGCGCAGGATGTGCGCGAGGCTGCGCGACGGCAGCAGTTCCATGACCACGAACGGTTCGTCGTTCTCGCGCGCGACATCGTGCAAGATGATCACGTTCGGGTGACTCAGGACCGCGATCGCCCGGGCTTCGCGCAGGGTCCGTTCGCGCAGTTCGTCGGCCTGTGAGGTCGGGACGCCGGGTGGGAGGCGGACCTCTTTGACCGCGACCGGACGGTGCAGGAACTCGTCGTAGGCCGACCAGACCGTGCCCATCGATCCTGAACCGATGACCGAGCGCAACCGGTATCGCCCGGCGACTACACGCTTCTCGTCGCCGGGACTCTCGCTGGACTCGGTGGTGTCGGACGGCACGGCCCAATTGTGTCGTATGCCCGCGTGACGGACCTATGCGCCGTGCCCTGTCGGAGTGAACGGGTGTACCCGGAACACGCCGTCGGCGCAGCGGCTCGGCGTCGGGGCTCGTGAGTGGTGAGGACGGTTAGAACCGTCCTCACCACTCACGAGGCTGGGCGCGACTAGCGTCACAGGTGATGCCACTTGAGGGCCGTTAGCATCGATGGTTATGACGGAAGTGGCCGAGACGGAGTCAGTGCCGACCCCTGGCGAGCCCGACGCGCCCGAGGAGTTGAAGCTCGCGGCGGAGTTCCCGGAAGCGAGCCGCGACCAGTGGCGGGAACTCGTCGCCGGTGTGCTGCGCAAGAGCGGCGCCATCGACGAGTCGTTCGACGGCCCGCCCGAGAGCAAGCTGGTCACCCGGACGTATGACGGCCTGGAGATCCAGCCGCTCTACACCGCCGATGACACGGTCGGTGGCACAGGGTTCCCCGGTCTTCCGCCGTTCGTGAGAAGCGCCCGGCCCGAGGGCGCGGTGACGACCGGCTGGGACATCCGTGCCCGGTACGCGCGCCGTGACGCCAAGGCCACGAACGCCGCGATCCTCGCCGACCTCGAAGGCGGCGTCAGCTCGATCTGGCTGCGCGCAGGCGCGACCGGGGTCCCCGTCGCCGATCTGGCCGACGCGCTGAACGAGGTCTACGTCGACCTCGCGCCCGTCATCCTCGACGCGGGTGAGGAGTACGAGGCCGCCGCGAACGAGTTGCTCGCCCTCTTCGCCGAACGCGAGATCCCGGCGAGCGCGGTCACCGCGACCCTCGGCGCCGACCCGATCGGGTTGACCGCGCGCACCGGCTCGGCGCATCCGCTCGCCCCCGCCGCGGAATTGGCGGCGCGCGTCGCCGCCAGTCATCCGAAGGTGCGGACGATCGTCGCCGACGGCCTGCCGTTCCACGAGGCGGGCGGCTCGGACGCGCAGGAACTCGGCGCGACCATCGCCGCGGGCGTCGCGTACCTGCGGGCGCTCACCGAAGCGGGGCTGGACGTCGACACCGCCGCGAACCAGCTCGAATTCCGGCTCGCCGCCACGGCCGACCAGTTCCTCACGATCGCCAAGTTCCGTGCCGCGCGGCGCCTGTGGGCCCGCGTCACCGAGGTCTCCGGTGGCAAAGGCGCGGGCATGCGGCAGCACGCGGTCACCTCGCCCGCGATGCTGACCCAGCGCGACCCGTGGGTGAACATGCTGCGGACCACGCTCGCCTGCTTCGGTGCCGGGGTCGGTGGCGCGGACGCGATCACCGTGCTCCCGTTCGACGCCGCGATCGGCCAGCCGGACGCGTTCTCCGCGCGGATCGCGCGCAATACGCACGCCGTCCTGCTGGAGGAGTCCAAACTGGCCGGTGTCATCGACCCGGCAGGCGGCTCCTGGTACGTCGAGAACCTCACCGAAGACCTGGCCAAGGCAGCATGGCGCGAATTCACCGCCATCGAGGCGGCGGGCGGGATCGAGGCCGAACTGACCTCCGGCGCGCTCGCCGGACGGCTCGCCGAGACCTGGGAGAAGCGGTCGAAGCGGATCGGGACCCGTCGCGATCCGATCACCGGCGTGAGCGAATTCCCCAACCTGACGGAAAAAGCGGTCGTCCGCGACCCCGTCGAAGATCTGCCGGGCGGCGGCCTTCCCCGGTACCGGTACGCCGAGGCCTTCGAGGCCCTGCGGGACCGGGCGGACGCGCACCCCAGCCGTCCTCGCGTCTTCCTCGCCACGCTCGGCCCGGTCGCGGCGCACACCGCGCGGGCGAGTTTCGCGGCGAACCTGTTCCAAGCGGGCGGGATCGAGGCCGTGAACCCCGGCGCTCCCGAGGACATCCCAGCCGTCGTCGCGGAATTCTTGGCCAGTGGAACGAAGATCGCCTGTCTCTGCGGAAGCAACGCTTCCTACGCGGAGGAAGCCGACAGCGTCGCGAAGGCGCTGAAGGAAGCGGGCGCCACGTCTGTGCTTCTCGCCGGAAAACCCGGCGACCACCCGGACGTCACGGGCTACCTCTACACGGGCTGTGACGCCCTGGAAATCCTGACCGGCACGTTGAACGAGCTCGGAGTGCAGTGATGACCATCCCGAACTTCGCCGGAATCGAGCTTGGCAGCCCAGACCCTGCCGACCGTCCTCAATGGACCGAAGCACTGCACGCCGCCACCGGCAAGGGCCCCGACGCGCTCGCGTGGGAGACACCGGAGGGCATCGGCGTCAAGCCGGTGTACACCGCCGACGACCTGTCCGGAGTGGACTTCCTCGGGACGTATCCCGGCGTCGCGCCGTATCTGCGCGGCCCGTACCCGACGATGTACGTCAACCAGCCGTGGACCATCCGCCAGTACGCGGGTTTCTCCACCGCGGAGGAATCGAACGCGTTTTACCGCCGTAACCTCGCCGCGGGCCAGAAGGGCCTCTCGGTCGCCTTCGACCTCGCGACGCACCGCGGCTACGACTCCGACCACCCGCGCGTCGCCGGTGACGTCGGCATGGCGGGTGTAGCCATCGACTCGATCTACGACATGCGCCAGCTCTTCGACGGCATCCCGCTCGACAAGATGAGCGTTTCGATGACCATGAACGGCGCCGTCCTGCCGGTGCTCGCGCTGTACGTCGTCGCGGCCGAGGAACAGGGTGTCACGCCGGACAAACTGGCCGGGACCATCCAGAACGACATCCTCAAGGAGTTCATGGTCCGCAACACCTACATCTACCCGCCGCAGCCGTCGATGCGGATCATCTCGGACATCTTCTCGTTCACCTCGCGGAACATGCCGAAGTACAACTCGATCTCCATTTCCGGCTACCACATGCAGGAAGCCGGGGCGACCGCCGATCTGGAGCTGGCGTACACGCTCGCGGACGGGGTCGAGTACCTCCGCGCCGGTGTCGAAGCCGGGCTGGACGTCGACAAGTTCGCGCCGCGCCTGTCCTTCTTCTGGGCGATCGGGATGAACTTCTTCATGGAGGTCGCGAAGCTCCGCGCGGCGCGGCTCCTGTGGGCGAAGCTCGTGAAGGGCTTCGAACCGAAGAGCGGCAAGTCGTTGAGCCTCCGCACGCATTCGCAGACCTCCGGCTGGTCCCTGACCGCGCAGGACGTCTACAACAACGTCGTCCGCACCTGCGTCGAGGCGATGGCGGCGACCCAGGGCCACACGCAGTCGTTGCACACCAACGCCCTCGACGAGGCCCTGGCCCTGCCGACCGACTTCTCCGCGCGCATCGCGCGGAACACGCAGTTGCTGCTGCAGCAGGAATCCGGTACCACACGCGTCATCGACCCGTGGGGTGGCAGCGCGTTCGTCGAGAAGCTGACCTACGACCTCGCGCGCAAGGCGTGGGGCCACATCACCGAGGTCGAGCAGGCGGGCGGGATGGCGAAGGCGATCGACGCCGGCATCCCCAAGCTGCGCATCGAGGAGGCCGCGGCGCGGACGCAGGCGCGGATCGACTCCGGCCGCCAGCCGGTGATCGGCGTCAACAAGTACCAGGTCGCCAGCGAAGACCCAGCCGAGCAGATCGAAGTGCTCAAAATCGACAACGCCGGCGTGCGCGCGCAGCAGCTGGAGAAACTGCGGCGGCTGCGCGAAGAGCGAGACGAGGACGCGACGCAGGACGCCCTGCGGCGGCTCACGGCCGGTGCCCAGGCCGACGGGAACCTGCTCGCGCTCGCCATCGACGCCGCCAGGGCGAAGGCCACGGTCGGGGAGATCTCCGACTCGCTGGAGAAGATCTGGGGGCGCCACTCCGGTCAGATTCGTACCATCTCCGGTGTGTACCGCGAGGAGGTCGGCAAGGCCGAGAACGTCGAGCAGGCGCGCGAACTGGTCGAAAGTTTCGCCCAGGAAGAGGGCCGCCGTCCCCGGATCCTGGTCGCGAAGATGGGCCAGGACGGCCACGACCGCGGCCAGAAGGTGATCGCGACCGGCTTCGCCGACATCGGCTTCGACGTCGACGTCGGCCCGCTGTTCTCCACCCCCGGCGAGGTCGCGCGGCAGGCGATCGAGGCGGACGTGCACGTGATCGGCGTTTCGTCGCTGGCGGCGGGACACCTCTCACTGGTCCCCGCGCTGCGCGCCGAGCTCGCCGACCAGGGCCGTGAGGACATCATCGTCGTGGTCGGCGGCGTCATCCCGCCGCAGGACTACGAGGAACTGCGCGCGGCCGGCGCGGCGGCGATCTTCGGCCCCGGCACGGTCATCGCCGACGCGGCGATCGACCTCATCGGACAGCTGACCGCACAGGAGTCCTGAGCGTTGCCGCGCAAGATCGACGTCGGGGAGCTGGCCAAGGGCGTCCTCGCGGGTGACCGGGGCGTGCTGTCGCGGGCGATCACGCTCGTCGAATCGAACCGCGACGACCACCGGGCGCAGGCGCAGGAGCTGCTCGTCGAGCTGCTCCCGCACGCGGGTGGCGCGCAACGGGTCGGCATCACCGGCGTCCCCGGTGTCGGCAAGTCGACCTTCATCGACCAGCTCGGCACGGATCTGACCGAGGCCGGGCACAAGGTCGCCGTGCTGGCCGTCGACCCGTCGTCGACGCGGACCGGCGGCTCGATCCTGGGCGACAAGACCCGGATGGCACGGCTCGCGGTGGATCCGAAGGCGTTCATCCGCCCTTCGCCGACTTCGGGCACGCTCGGCGGTGTCGCGCGGGCGACCCGCGAAACGATCGTGCTGATGGAAGCCGCCGGGTACGACATCGTGCTGGTCGAGACCGTCGGGGTCGGGCAGTCCGAGGTGACCGTGGCGAACATGGTCGACTGCTTCCTGTTCCTGACCCTGGCCCGCACCGGCGACCAGCTGCAGGGAATCAAGAAGGGCGTCCTCGAACTGGCGGACGTCATCGCGGTCAACAAGGCCGACGGCGACCACGAACGCGACGCGAAACGCGCGGCCCGCGAGCTCTCCGGCGCGTTGCGGATGATCTACGGACGTGACGCGGTGTGGACGCCTCCGGTGCTGACCTGCAGCGCGCTCACCGACGTCGGACTCGACGAGGTGTGGGCCGAAATCGGCCGTCACCGTGACGTTTTGACCGCCTCGGGCGAACTGGACGGGCGGCGACGGCGGCAGCAGGTGGAGTGGACCTGGTCGATGGTCCGCGAACAGCTGCTCGGGCGGCTCGCCGCGCATCCGGATGTGCGAGCGGTCGTTCCGGACGTCGAACGGGCGGTCCGGGACGGTGAGCTGACCCCGACGCTGGCCGCGCAGCGGATTCTGGAGGCGTTCTCCGGTCCTCCGCGTGGCGGCTGACGCGGGAACCCGGCAGAGTGCAGAATCGGATCCGCGCTACGCCGACGAAAGGGAGTCATGCCGAAAAGGTCTCGTCTCGGGCAGCTGGCCGGGCTGGTCGCCGCCGGGCTGGTCGTCTGCGCGCCCGCCGCGCAGGCCGTTGAGATCCAGGCGTCCGCGCCGGTGATCGCGCAGGCAGCGGCGGTCAACGAGGTGCCGTCGCAGGCGCCCCCGGGGCCGGTGCTCGACCCCGCCGAGACCGACAAGGCCAACAGCCAGGAGACCAAGAACAAGGTCATCGCGGGCATCGCCGCGGCCATCCTGCTGGGCCTGGTGATCCTCGGCCGTCGCTCCCGTGCCAAGAAGAAGAAGTCCTGAACCGCTACCGGTAAGTAGAAGGACTCTCCGCTTAGCCCGGGCAGAACTCTCACAGCCGTTCATCGCAGATCCGCTACCGGCCGTCTAGGGCTCGATCACTCGGCGAGCGGCTTGTCATCTGCATGGTGCACGATCTATCGCAAATGCGTATCACAGATCGAACGGCACCCAGCGTGCTTTCAGCGACCACTCGTACGGTGGTAGACGAAGGTGACTGGGTAGCGGGAGGAGGTGCGGCGTGACGGTGCTCGATTCACGTCCGGACATTCCAGGCGACCCCGAGGGTCGCGTCGTTGCCCCTATGGAGGCGTCCACCGCGCTGATCTCCGAGGTCGGCGTCAGCATGGCACCTGTGCATGATCTGGGTGCCGGGCGCGGCCCCTTCTGGCTCGACGACTGGCTCCGCGCGAACTCCACCGACGTCGTCGCGTGGCGTCGTCACATCCACGCGCACCCGGAGCTCTCCCGCCACGAGTTCGCCACGACCGAAATGGTCATGTCCCTGCTCCGCTCGGTCGGGCTCAAGCCATGGGTGCTCCCCACGGGCACCGGCGTGGTCTGCGACATCGGCAGCGGCGACCGCTGTGTCGCGCTGCGCGCCGACATGGACGCCCTGCCGCTGACCGAGGCCACCGGGCTCCCGTACGCCTCCAAGACCGACGGCGCCGCGCACATGTGCGGTCACGACGCGCACACCGCGATCCTCCTGGGCGCGGCGCGGGCGCTGGCGGGCGCGCCGGAGCTGCCGGGCCGCGTACGGCTGATCTTCCAGCCCGCCGAGGAGGTCATGCCAGGCGGTGCGCTGGACATGATCGCCGCCGGCGCGATGGAAGGCGTCGAGCGGATCTACGGGCTGCACTGCGACCCGCGGCTAGAGGTCGGCAAGGTCGGCCTGCGCGAAGGCGCGCTGACGTCGGCCGCCGACCTCATCGAGCTGCGGCTCACCTCGCCGGGCGGGCACACCTCGCGGCCGCATCTGACCGCGGACCTGGTGCACGCGCTCGGCACCGTGATCACGTCGCTGCCCGCGGTGCTCTCGCGCCGTGTCGACCCGCGATCCGGGACCGTGCTGGTCTGGGGCGCGGTGCACGCCGGGCAGGCCGCCAACGCCGTCCCGCAGGACGGGGTGCTGCGCGGCACGCTCCGCACCGCGGACCACGAGGTCTGGACGATGCTGGAGCCGCTCGTCGCGTCTTCGGTGGAGTCGCTGCTCGCGCCGACCGGTGTCGGGTTCTCCCTCGACTACCGCCGCGGCGTGCCGCCGGTCGTCTCCGATCCGGAGTCCCACGCGCTGATGCGGGCCGGGGTGGAGGCCGCGCTGGGCGAGGCCGCCGTGGCCGGAACCGAGCAGTCGTCCGGTGGTGAGGACTTCGGGTGGTACCTGGAGCACGTCCAGGGCGCTTTCGCGCGCCTCGGCGTGTGGTCCGGCGAAGGCCCGATGGCCGACATCCACCGGCCGACCTTCACCCTCGACGAGCGTTCGCTCCTGTGCGGTGTCCGCACGCTGGTCCACACGGCCTTGGCCACCCTGGCCTGAGTTCCGCCTCCGATCACGCGAGTTCCGTCTTCAATCACGCAAGTTCCGTCCCTGTGCGCGGATGTTCGCCCTAACGGGTCCGAGCGTCCGCGAACAGGGTTATCCACAGGCTGGGCGAGTTATCCACAGCTCAGGAAAACGGGTCTTCCCAAGGCCGATCTGATCTTCGATTCTCGAAGACGTGATCAACTGGGGAGGACGTCATGGGGTGGTCTCGCGTAGTGAGGCCGACAGGATCTTGGGGCGGCGAGCCGTCCTCGAAGGGCTGGCATGTGGTGTGCTGGCGCAGCCGTGGCGAGGCGTGGTCGTCCGTGCGGCGGATTTGCTCAAGTTGCCGACTCTGGCACAGGCGGCACTGCTCGCGGTCGGCGGCCCCGCGGTGCTTTCCGGCGCCACATCTCTTGCCCTGCATGGGATTTCGGCCGTGGACGGCACGACGGTCCACCTGACGGTTCCCTACTCGAGACGGGTCGAATCGAGGTCGGGACTCGTGGTGCACAGGGCGGAATTTCACCCGTCCGATGTCCTCGAACTAGACGGGCTTCCGGTGTTCTCGCTGGATCGTGCGCTGGCCGACCACCTCTGCGACGGTGACAAGCGAACAGCGTTCGCCGCGCTCGAAGAGGCGCTGCACAACCTCGCGCCGAACCACCGGGGAGTCCTGCACACCAACGTGCGGGATCGCCTCCTCGACCGCCGCGACCGACGAGGTATCCACAGGGCGCAGATTCTGCTCGCGCTCGCTACGGGCGAGGCGGAATCTCCGTCGGAGAGCATCCTTCGCTTGATCGTCGTGGAGGCCGGGCTGCCGGTACCGGTCGCCCAGTACGAGATCGGCACCATCGATGGGCGGAGGCTTTACGTCCTCGACCTCGCGTGGCCTGAGCTGCGTATCGCCCTGGAGTACGACGGCTACGCCGCGCATGAGGGCAGACAGGGCTACGACGCGGAGCGGGATGCCCGAATGGCGGCGCGCGGGTGGATCACGATCCGCGCGACGGCGGCTGACCTGCGGGATCCGGGACGGTTGCTGGCGGAGTTGCGCGGAGCGTTCGAGCGTCGCACGGCGCGACTCGCGTGATCGGCGCCGGGACTCGCGTGATCGAAGGCGGAACTCGCGTGATCAGCCGCTGATCCCCTGGCAGGGGCGGGTGCGGAGCGCGTCGACGTAGTCCGCGGGCGCCCCGGCGGCCTCGGCCGCGTCGGCCAGCACGCCGAGATAGCGCGCCGACGGGAGACCACCCTCATAGGCGTCCAGGACGTACAGCCACGCCAGGACGGAGCCGTCCATCGTCTGCACGCGGAGCCGGATCTTGGAGTGGATGCCCAGCTCGCCGCCTTCCCAGCGGTCGAGTCCGGGCTCGTCCAGCGAAGTGACGTCGTACAGCACCACGAAGACCCGGGAGCCCGGGTCTTCGACGATGG
Source organism: Amycolatopsis decaplanina DSM 44594 (assembly GCF_000342005.1). Lineage (GTDB taxonomy): Bacteria > Actinomycetota > Actinomycetes > Mycobacteriales > Pseudonocardiaceae > Amycolatopsis > Amycolatopsis decaplanina. Next base: position 228,846 of record NZ_AOHO01000058.1, on the reverse strand, counting down.
TCGCCAGCGCACCTTCCCAGCCGAGGTCCTCGCCGCCGAAGGTCAGCCTCCAGCCCTCCAGCCAGCCGGTGCCGGCCATGGGCGAGTGCGGAGCGCGCTCCAGCATCTGGGCGGGCTCCATATTGGATCCATACGCGGCATACAACGGCACGGCGACAGCCTAGCGACCCGTCGGTCACCCGGCTGGACGTACATGCCGTGTCCGGCCACTCAATCCGCCCAGCGGTCGCCCGCGTACGGTAAACGCAGTCACAGACACCACAGCGAGGAGGAGACCAGTGACCAAGATCGTGATCATGGGCGGAGGCCCCGCCGGTTACGAAGCGGCACTGGTCGCGGCCCAGCACGGAGCCGACGTCACCATCGTCGAACGTGACGGTCTCGGCGGCGCGTGCGTGCTCTACGACTGTGTCCCGTCGAAGACGTTCATCGCCTCTTCCGGCGCGCTCGCGAACATGCACGACCTCCGCGAACTCGGCATCAACACCGACATGGCCGACACCAGCGTCGACCTGCCGACCGTCCACGGCCGGGTGAAGGGCCTCGCGCTCGCGCAGTCCGCCGACATCCGCGCCCGTGTCCAGCGTGAGGGCGTCCGCGTCGTCATCGGCCAGGCCCGCTTCGACGACGAAGAGGCCGGGCTCGCCACGCACAAGGTCGCCGTCACCGCCCCCGATGGTTCGACCGAGGTGCTCGACGCCGACGTCGTCCTCATCTCGACCGGCGCCACCCCGCGGGTGCTGCCCGGCGCCGTGCCGGACGGCGAGCGCATCCTCGACTGGCGCCAGCTCTACGATCTGCGCGAACTGCCCGAGCACCTGGCCGTCATCGGTTCTGGTGTCACCGGCGCCGAGTTCGCCTCGGCCTACACCGAGATGGGCGTCAAGGTCACCGTCGTGTCCAGCCGCGACCGCGTGCTCCCGCACGAGGACGCCGACGCCGCAGCCGTGCTCGAGGAGGTCTTCTCCCAGCGCGGCACCACGGTCGTCAAACAGGCCCGCGCCGACAAGGTCGTGCGTACCGAAAAGGGCGTCGAGATCCACCTCGCCGACGGCCGCGTGATCGAAGCCAGCCACGCGCTGATGACCGTCGGTTCGGTGCCCAACACCGCCGACATCGGCCTGGAGAAGGTCGGCATCGAGCCCGGCCCCGGCGGCTTCATCGGCGTCGACCGTGTTTCCCGCACCAGCGCGCCCGGGATCTACGCCGCCGGCGACTGCACCGGGGTGCTCATGCTCGCTTCCGTGGCCAGCATGCAGGGCCGCATCGCGATGTGGCACGCGCTCGGCGAGGGTGTCGCGCCGATCAAGCTCAAGACCGTCGCCGCCAACGTGTTCACCCACCCCGAGATCGCGACCGTCGGCATCAGCCAGCAGGCGATCGACTCGGGTGAGGTGCCCGCCCGCACCATCATGCTCCCGCTCGCGACGAACGCCCGCGCGAAGATGGAAGGCCTGCGACGCGGTTTCGTGAAGCTGTTCTGCCGCCCCGCCACCGGCGTGGTCGTCGGTGGGGTGGTCGTGGCGCCGACGGCGAGCGAACTCATCCTTCCCATCGCGCTCGCCGTCCAGAACCAGCTCACAGTGGAACACCTGGCACTGACATTTTCGGTGTACCCGTCGCTGTCGGGGTCGATCACCGAGGCGGGCCGCCAGCTGATGCGCCACGACGACTTGGACTGATCGCCTCCGGCGAAGCAACCCTCGCGGGGGTGCCCGCGTCTAGCGCATGTCGGTGTTTCGTTGACAGCTAGGGGTTTTTCGTGATTCGCAGGGTTCTCGCCGGAGTGGTGGCGATCGGCGCGGCGGTGCTGGCGGGGTCGTCGCCCGGTCTCGCTCAACAACCCCAACCGGATCCCGGTGTCACGGTTCAGCTCAACGACGACACGGCCTACGAACTGGGGCTCGTCAACAAGTACGTGCACGGCGACTCCAACGTGGCGCTGGCGCAATGCCCCGGCGGCGACGGACTGAAGGCGCCGACGTCGACGACGTTCTCTTCGCCGGTGCTGAGCATCGGGAAGTACGACTACGGCCCGCTCATCGGGGTCCCGGCGAATGTCAGCGCCGACGTCGAACTCAAGGAGGGCACGGCGCCCGGCAGCTACCCGCTGACCGTCAATTGCAACGGAAAGTCTTATGCGGCAACGTTTTCCGTGCCCGCCCGGCAGGTGAGCGCGGTGCCGTCCGGTGCCGCTCACGCGGGTGACGGCAGCATGGCGTCCTGAGTTTGTCTCGTGAGTGGTAAGGACGGTTAGAACCGTCCTTACCACTCACGAGCCCCACCGCGTACTGGCCGGCCATGTGCCCCCCCCGCCACGTTTACCTTACCCCTCGATAACCGCCTCCGGATCTGGTCCGGGGGCGGTTTTTCTTTGCCCGGGTTTCGCGACCTTTTCGTGATGAAACCAGGCAACCTGACCCCAGGCCGAGGCGTCATGAGGGTGTCGGAAAACAGAGAGAACCGCCACTGGGGGAAACAGGGGCGCGGGATTTTTCTTTTCCGATTTCCATTCACATCATTTTTCAGGGGTAATCCAATGAAGCGCACCGTCATGCTCGCCGCCGGTACCGTCGCCGGTTTCGTTCTTCTCGCTCCGGGCGTCGCCCTCGCGACTTCTCCGTCGGCGACTCCTCCGTCGTCTCCCTCCGCTTCGCCGTCCCCCACGCCCAGCGAAGACCCGGACGGTCCCGGGCCGCACGCGTCGCCGGTCGGGATTCTCAAGGACCTGACCGTCTCGCCCGCCAAGGGCAAGCCCGGCGACCAGGTAAAGCTGGACTTCAACTGCGCCACCCGCGGCAACGAGTTCGGCCCGAAGGTCACTTCGGCGGCCCTCACCGTCAACTCCACGAAGTGGTCCGCGACGGTCAAGGACATCAAGCCGGGCAAGTACCCGGTGACGCTGACCTGCTGGGGCCAGAAGTCGACGGTCACCTTCGAGGTGCTCGGCAAGAAGAACCAGGTCGCGAAGGTGCCGGCCGGTGCCCCGCAGACCGGCGGCACCGAGGGGCCCGCCGACTACACCGGCGTCCTCGCCGCCGTCGGCGGCGGCCTCGCGCTGGTCGCGGGCGGGGTCGGCATCACGGCGTACCGTCGTCGTGCGGCACGGGCGTAGCGATCGCGATCATTTCGTGACCTGGGCGGGCAACCGTCCGGTCGCGCGTGGCGTCAGGCAGGCGTGGGGGTGAACGGCGAGCCGGTCCCGGTCTGGGGGCCGGGACCGGCTCAGTCGCCGCTGCACCGTTTCACTACAGGGGTGAACATGAAGTCGACATGGTGGCGGGGGCCCCGGGCACCGCTGGTGCTCGCGGTCGTCCTGCTGGCCGTACTGGCGACGCTGGCGTTCGTCCTGTCCGGTCCGGGGGAGACCGGCCAGGCCGCGCCGCAGGTGCCCGCGAGCCAGGCGGAAACGCCGTCGGCCGAGCCGGGTGAGTCCGGTGCGCCGGCCGACGGAGGGGGCGCGGTCGAGGGGATGCCGAAGGCCGATCCGGTCTCGATCGACGTGCCGAAGATCGAGGCGAAGTCCAGCCTGGTCCCGCTGGGGCTCAACGCGGACAACACCGTAGAGGTGCCGCCGGTGACCCAGCCGATGCAGGCGGGCTGGTACGAGAACGGGCCGACCCCGGGGGAGGTCGGGCCTTCGGTGATCCTCGGGCACGTGGACGGGAACAAGCAGAAGGGCATCTTCTTCCGGCTGAAGGAACTGGCGCCCGGCGACAAGGTCTCGATCGCCCGCAAGGACGGCACGACGGCCGAGTTCGCGGTCACGAAGGTCGAGCGGGTGGCGAAGGACAAGTTCCCGACGGACGCCGTGTACGGCGACACCACCGAGCCGGAACTGCGGCTCATCACCTGCGGCGGGGTCTTCGACAAGGCGTCGCGCAACTATCTCGACAACATCATCGTCTTCGCTCGGCTGATCGCGAGGTGAGCTCCAGCGCGGTCGCCGGACTCGGCGAGGTGAAGTCGATGGTGCTGGACCACGTCGGGAAGTTCGAGGTCACCTCGGAGGATCCGCTGATTTTCGGCGCCGTCGCGCACATCGACGACAAGGCGCGCCCGGCTTCGGGCCGTCATTTCCACACACCCGCCTCGTTCTGACTGTGTGGATTTGATTCGTCTGGTGATCAGAAATGCACACGGTCATCAGCGCCTCCTCACCATTCCCGAGTCTTTCGATCGGCAAAGGCAACCTAGTCCCATTCCCGGGAGTGTCGCGCCAGGGCAGGCTTTGGAATTCACAGCCAGTTGCTATGGCACGCACCGCGGTGACGTCCGCGGGCCTCGCCGGTCCTGTCACGCTCGAACTGCCCGCCGCCGGCGGGACGGCGACCGTCGAGTTCGAAATCGTCTGCCTGCCGCCCAGCAGCGCACCGTCGTCGAGCACGGGCGCGGTCCTCCCGGCCGCGTTGACGAAGCCGTGCGGCGGTGCTGTCGGGCTAGGCCTCGGGCAAGTACGTGAAGGCCCCCTTCACTGCGCTAGACGCAATGAAGGGGGCCTTCACGTACTCGGACGCGAGTGCCGCGCGATAGCAAAGGTCCCTTGCTCCCGGCACGGACCGCGACGCGGGGGTCAGTCTTCGTCGACCCAGTCGAACGTCTTCGTGACGGCCTTCTTCCAGTTCCGGTACTCGGACTCGCGGCGGCCCTCGTCCATCGACGGGTCCCACTGCTTGTCCTGCGCCCAGTTGTTGCGGATGTCGTCCTCGCTCTTCCAGAAGCCCACCGCGAGACCGGCCGCGTAGGCCGCGCCGAGCGCGGTGGTCTCGTTGACCACCGGCCGGATCACGGGCACGCCGAGGATGTCGGCCTGGAACTGCATGAGCAGTTCGTTGACGACCATGCCGCCGTCGACCTTCAGCGACTTCAGCGGGACACCGGAGTCCGCGTTCATCGCGTCGATCACCTCGCGTGACTGGAACGCGGTCGCCTCCAGGACCGCCCGCGAGATGTGCCCCTTGTTGACGAACCGGGTCAGCCCGACGATCGCGCCGCGGGCGTCGGAACGCCAGTACGGCGCGAAGAGACCCGAGAACGCCGGCACGAAGTACGCGCCACCGTTGTCCTCGACGGTGCGGGCGTGCTGCTCCACTTCGGCCGCGGAGCTGATCAGGCCGAGGTTGTCCCGCAGCCACTGCACGAGCGAACCGGTGACCGCGATCGAACCTTCGAGCGCGTACACCGTGTCGTTCGAGCCGATCTTGTAGCAGACCGTGGTGAGCAGCCCGTTGTCCGACATGACCTTCTCGGTGCCGGTGTTGAGCAGCATGAAGTTGCCGGTGCCGTAGGTGTTCTTCGCTTCACCCGGCGAGAGGCACGCCTGCCCGAAGGTCGCCGCCTGCTGGTCGCCCAGGATGCCCGAGATCGGGACCCCGGCCAGCGCGCCCTTCTCGCGGACCTTGCCGTAGGTCTCCGACGACGACCGGATCTCCGGGAGCATCGACAGCGGGATCGTCATCTCTTCCGCGATCTCGGCGTCCCAGGTCAGCGTGTCGAGGTCCATCAGCATGGTCCGCGACGCGTTGGTCGGGTCGGTGACGTGCACGCCGCCGTCGACCCCGCCGGTCATGTTCCACAGCACCCAGGTGTCCATGTTGCCGAAGATCAGGTCGCCGGCTTCGGCCTTCGCGCGAGCGCCGTCAACGTTGTCGAGGATCCACTTGATCTTCGGTCCGGAGAAGTAGGTCGCCAGCGGCAGGCCCACCTTCGCGCGGTAGCGCTCCTGTCCGCCGCCGAGCGCCCCCAGGTCGCTGACGATCTTGTCGGTGCGGGTGTCCTGCCACACGATCGCGTTGTACACCGGCTTGCCGGTGGTGCGGTCCCAGACCAGCGTGGTCTCGCGCTGGTTGGTGATGCCGACCGCGACGATGTCGCTCGCGACCAGGTCCCCCTTGGCGAGCGCGCCCGCGGCGACGGCCCGCGTGTTCTCCCAGATCTCTTCGGCGTTGTGCTCGACCCAGCCCGCCTTCGGGAAGATCTGCTCGTGTTCCCGCTGGTCGACGGCGACTACGCGGCCGGAGTGGTCGAAGATCATGCAGCGGGTCGACGTGGTGCCCTGGTCGATCGCGGCTACGTACGAAGTCATCGAAACTCCAGTCTCAGGTCAGGTTGTGGACGGCGAGGAAGAGCAGGGCGGCCAGGGCGCCGCCGGCCAGCGGGCCGGCGACCGGGATCCAGGAGTAGCCCCAGTTCGGGTTGGTCTTGTTCTTGATGGGCAGAAGGAACGCGTATGCGATGCGGGGGCCGAGGTCTCGGGCCGGGTTGATGGCGTAACCGGTCGGGCCACCGAGGGACTGGCCGATGACCAGCACGACGAACGCTACACCCGCGTAGCCCAGCGCGGAGTTCCCGAAGGTCGGCGTTCCGCCTTCGGCCATGGCGTTGGTGTAGACCGGGCTGAGCAGGATCCACGCGACCAGCACGAAGGTGCCGATGATCTCGGTGACGAGGTTCCACGCCTTGTTCGGGATCTGCGGCCCGGTCGAGAAGATGCCGAGCGTCTCGTCGCGGTTGGGGTGGTCGTCGAACTGCAGTTTGTAGGTGGCCCAGCAGAGCACGGCACCGAGGATCGCGCCGATCAGCTGCCCGGCGAAGTAGATCGGGACGTCCGCCCACTTCGTCTTGTCGGCGATGGCGAGGCCCAGCGTCACCGCCGGGTTCAGGTGCGCGCCGCTCGGCGCGGCGATGCTCGCACCGGTGAAGACCGCGAACGCCCACCCGAGGGTGATCATCACGACGCCACCGTTGTGGCCGTTGTTCTTCCGCAACACGTGGTTGGCGACCACGCCGTTGCCCAACAGGATCAGGACCGCCGTTCCCAGCAACTCCCAGACGAATATGGCTCCCGCGCTCACCGCTCGACCTCCACTGTGGACATACCGCATAGGACATTCCGCGCAGGGTCGAACACGGTGTGCTACGGCGCCCTTGCCGACCCACGTTCGTGGCACGTTACCGTCGCGTATTTGTTCCTTCCAGGCATCGCGGGAAGCAATCCTTCCAAGATCGACGAGGGTTACGCCACACGTGTCACCCGCATAACGGACCGGTCGTGGCCGATCGTGCGATGCTGGAGTCACAGCGGCACCAAGGAGGAATGTCACGTGGCAAGCTCTCAGCGCGAAGCCGAAAACAGCCCCGCCAGGCTGGGACCGCTCAAGCGGGAAGAGTCTTGGCAGCGGCTGGGTGAGGGCAAGTTCGACCTCGTCGTCATCGGTGGCGGAGTGGTCGGGGCGGGCACGGCGCTCGACGCCGCGACACGCGGCCTGCGGGTCGCCCTCGTCGAAGCGCGCGACCTGGCCTCGGGGACGTCGAGCCGGTCCAGCAAGCTCTTCCACGGCGGGCTCCGTTACCTCGAACAGCTGGAATTCGGTCTGGTGCGGGAAGCTCTGCGGGAACGCGAGCTGATGCTGACGACGATCGCCCCGCATCTGGTGAAGCCGGTCAGCTTCCTGTACCCGCTGACCCACCGGATCTGGGAGCGTCCGTACACCGCGGCCGGGCTGCTGATGTACGACACGATGGGCGGCGCGCGGTCGGTCCCCGGCCAGAAACACCTGAGCCGCGCCGGCGCGCTGCGGATGGTCCCGGCGTTGAAGCGCTCCGCGTTGATCGGCGGGATCCGTTACTACGACGCGCAATCCGACGACGCGCGCCACACGATGACCGTCGCCCGCACCGCCGCGCACTACGGCGCCGTGGTGCGCACGTCCACCCAGGTGGTCGGTTTCCTCCGCGAGGCCGACCGCATCTCCGGTGTCCGCGTGCGTGACGTCGAGGACGGCCGCGAGACCGAGGTCCACGCCTCCGCCGTGGTCAACTGCACCGGCGTCTGGACCGACGAGCTGCAGCGTCTTTCCGGCGGCCGCGGACGGTTCCGCGTGCGGGCGAGCAAGGGTGTGCACATCGTCGTCCCGCGCGACCGGATCGTCTCGGAATCGGGCATGATCCTGCGCACCGAGAAGTCCGTGCTGTTCGTCATCCCGTGGCGCAACCACTGGATCGTCGGGACCACGGACACCGACTGGAACCTCGACCTCGCGCATCCCGCCGCGACGAAGCACGACATCGACTACCTCCTCGAACACGTCAACACCGTGCTCGCGACACCGCTGACGCACGACGACATCGAAGGGGTCTACGCGGGGCTCCGGCCTTTGCTCGCAGGGGAAAGCGAAGAGACGTCGAAGCTTTCGCGTGAACACGCGGTCGCCCGGGTCGCGCCGGGACTTGTCGCGATCGCCGGCGGCAAGTACACGACCTACCGGGTGATGGCGGCCGACGCCGTCGACGCCGCGGCCGTCGACCTTCCCGGCAGGCCGCAGTCGTCCATCACGGACAAGGTGCCGCTGCTGGGCGCCGACGGCTACCACGCGCTGGTGAACCAGGCCGATCACCTGGCCGGCGAGCACGGGCTCCACCCGTACCGTGTGCGTCACCTGCTCGACCGGTACGGCTCGATGGTGCACGAAGTCCTCGCGCTCGGCGAAGGACGGCCGGAACTGCTGAAGCCGCTGGAGCACGCTCCGGACTACCTCGGTGTCGAGGTCGTCTACGCGGCCAGCCACGAGGGCGCGCTTCACCTGGAAGACGTGCTCGCGCGCCGGACGCGGATCTCGATCGAGTACGCGCACCGCGGCGTCGACTGCGCGGCGCAGGTCGCGACGCTGGTGGGCGAGGTGCTCGGCTGGTCGAAGGACCAGGAGAAGCGCGAGGTCGAGGTGTACAAGGCGCGGGTCGACGCGGAACGGGAGTCCCAGTCGCAGCCGAGCGACGAGGCCGCCGACGCGTTGCGTTCGGCCGCGCCGGAAGCGCGCTCGGGGATCATCGAACCGGTGAGTTGATGATCCCTGCTGCGTGGTGTGCCACGCGCGCAGGGATCATTGCCTGATCGAGTGAATCTGGCCTAGCGTCGGCCATCCCCGTATACGGAAGGTGGCCCCGTGGCTTTTCTCGACTCGTCGACGTGGACGGACCGGATCTTCGCGGGAGGCTCGTGGGTTCCCGGTACCGGCGGCACCCGGAAGGTCACGGAGCCCGCGACAGGCGCGGTCTTGGGCAGCGTCGGGCTCGCCTCGGCCGAGGACGCCGCGAAAGCGGCGGAAACCGCGGCCGAGGCGCAGCGGGCCTGGGCGGCGACACCGCACGTCCAGCGCGCCGCCGTGCTGCGCGAGGCGGCCCGGTTGTGGTCCGAGTACGCCGACGAGATCCGCTGGTGGAACGTCCGCGAGGTCGGCGCCGTGCCGGGCGTGGCGGGCTTTTCGCTGCACGTCGCGGAACAGGAGTGCTACGAGGCGGCGGCGCTGCCCGGCCGTCCGTACGGCGAACTCTTGCCGAGCGAAGAACCGCGCCTTTCGATGGCGCGCCGTGTCCCCGCCGGCGTCGTCACGGTGATTTCGCCGTTCAACATGCCGATCATCCTGGGCATCCGGTCGGTCGCCCCGGCGCTCGCGCTGGGGAACGCGGTCATCCTGAAGCCGGACCCGCGCACCGCCGTCACCGGCGGTGTGGTCCTCGCGCGGATCTTCGAGGAAGCGGGGCTGCCGCCGGGTGTGCTGCAGATGCTGCCGGGCGGCGCGGACGTCGGCGAGACACTGGTGACGCATCCGGCGGTCCGGGTCATCTCGTTCACCGGGTCGACCGGCGCCGGGCGCAAGGTCGGCGAACTCGCCGGAAAGCATTTGAAGCGGGCACATCTGGAACTGGGCGGGAACTCCGCGCTCATCGTGCTCGACGACGCGGATGTCGACGAAGCCGCCGGAGTCGCCGCGTTCGGCTCCTTCTTCCACCAGGGTCAGATCTGCATGACCACCGGGCGGCACCTGGTGCACGAGCGGCTCTACGACGACTTCGTCGAGCGGCTGGCGGCGAAGGCGGCCGCGTTGCGGGTGGGCGACCCGGCGCGGGACGAGGTCGCGCTCGGGCCGATCATCGACGCCGGCCAGCGGGACAAGATCCACGAACTGGTCACTTCCAGTGTCGCGGCAGGCGCGCGGGTCGCCGCCGGAGCCGAATACGACCGGCTGTTCTATTCCGCGACGGTCCTCGCCGACGTGCCGCCGACGGCGCCCGCGGTCGCCGAGGAGATCTTCGGCCCGGTCGCGCCGGTCGTGCGGTTCTCCGACGCGGAGGAGGCCATCCGGCTCGCCACGGCGAGCGAGTACGGGCTCTCGCTCGGAATCGTCACGCGCGATGTCCTCAAAGGACTGGAGCTCGCGGATCGCGTCCCGACCGGGATCGTCCACATCAACGATCAGACCGTCAGCGACGAGGCGAACAGCCCCTTCGGCGGCGTCGCCGCTTCGGGCACCGGAAGCCGTTTCGGCGGGGCTGCGGCGAATATCGAGGCCTTCACCGAGACGCGGTGGGTCACCGTCCGGAACCCACCCCCGACCTACCCCTTCTGACGTCCCGCCGACCGCCGCAATTCGTCACCTACTTGCCCCCGATCGAGGTCCGGCGCCGGTAAACGCCCAGGCAAGTAGGTGACGAATTGCGGGGGGAGGTCAGGCGGTGCGGTGCCAGCGGATGAGGCGTTCCCCGGTCGGGGCCGGTTCGAGTTCGGGTCCGACCAGGGTGAACCCGCATTTGCGGGCGACCGAGGCGGAAACCTCGTTCGTCTCCTCGTAGCGGTAGCTGACCTCGCGCAAGCCGAGACCGCCGAAACCGAAACGCAGGGCCGCGTTGAGCGCGGTGCTCGCGACCCCCTTGCCCCGCGCCGCCGCGCGCACCCAGACCGACGCCTCCGCGTACCCGGCGTCGAGACCGAGGTCCCGCAGGCCGACCTCGCCCAGCAGATCCCCGGTCGTCGGCTCGGCCACCGCCCACGAACAACGCTCGTCACCCTCCCACTGGGCGGCGCGCAGCGCGACGTACTCGGTCGCCTCGTCGAGGTTTCGCAAGCGGTAGTTCAGGACGTACTTGCGATGCGTCGGGTCGGCGAAGGCCGCGACCAGCGCCGGACGGTCGTCGAGGGCTTTGTCCGCCCGCAGTTGCCGCAGGTAGTACTCACCCGCGTTGATCTCCACCGGTTCCACCCTTCGAGGGTAACCGGCCGATCAGCGTCGGCGGCTCATGATCAGCGCGACCGCCAGCGGCAGCAGGAAGACCAGGAACGTCCCGCGGGTGAAGAAGAACAGCGCGATCGCGACCGCCGCGGCGATCGGCACGGCACTGGCCGTCAGCCATTTCGACGGCTGGACCTCGTTCTTCGCGGACGCCTGCGCCACGCCGGGCATCGGAGGGAGGGGGAGCAGCGCGCTGGGCCGGGGCGAGGGCAGGTCCGTGAACAGCGGTTCGAGTTCGCTCGCCATCCTCGCGGCGCTGACCTTCGCCGACCGCGAGCCGAACTCGTCGAGGTCGAGTCTGCCGGTGCGGACATGCTCTTCCAGCGCTTCGAGCGCGTCTTGGCGTTCGGCGTCGCTCAGCCGCATGTCCGGTCTCTCGGCACTCACGTCCCGAGTCTACGGGCGGATCAGCCGTCGAGTTCCCGTCGACGCTGCTTCCCGAGCTTCTTGTGGGAGTTCTCCCAGCCCTTGCCCCAGATGCCCTCGCCGACGGCGCTGATCCCGATCGGGACGAGGATGAACCACCAGGTGACGCCGGTGGTGATGATGAGCGCGATGGTGGCGATGAACAGGATCGGCAGCAGCGCACCCATGACACGTTGCGCCGGGGAGATGCCCGCCCACGGTGACGCCGGTTTCTCCGATTCACTCACGGCCTTCTTGGGCACGTCGAAGAGCGGATGCGGTTCGGGCAGGTCGAGGAAGACCTCGGACAGCTCGCCGCGCGTCTTGGCGGCCGTGATCCGGGCGGACCGCTCGCCGAACTCGTCGATGTCGATCCTGCCGACGCTCATGTGCTCGCCGAGCGCGGTCAGCGCGGACTCGCGATCCTGATCACTGATCCGCAGCTGCGGAGACGGAACCTCGCTCACCCTTTCGAGGATAAGCCGAGCGAGGCCCCGTCAACCACGACATTCGTCAGTCTTTGAGCTCGAACAACTGGGTGCCCTGTGTCACCGCGGCGCCGACCTCGACCGAAAGGCCGGTCACCGTGCCCGCCTTGTGCGCGGTGACCGGGTTCTCCATCTTCATCGCTTCGAGGACGACGACCAGCTCGCCCGCTTCGACCTGCTGGCCCTCTTCGACGGCGACCTTGACGATGGTGCCCTGCATCGGCGCGGTGACCGCGTCCCCGCTCACCGCGGCCTTGGTGCCGCCCGCACGCTTGCGCGGCTTGGCCTTCACGGCCGTCCCGCCGCCACCGGCGTCGAGCGAGAAGCCGCCGGGGAGCGACACTTCGAGACGGCGGCCGCCGACCTCGACGACGACGTTCTGACGAGGCTGCTCTTCCTCGGCCTCGGTGGCTTCCGGCGCCACGAACGGCTCGATCTTGTTCTCGAACTCGGTCTCGATCCAGCGGGTGTGCACGCTGAAACCGTTCTCGTCGCCGACGAAGGCCGGATCGTTCACGATCACGCGGTGGAACGGCAGGACCGTCGCCATCCCGTCGGCGACCATCTCGGCCAGCGCGCGGCGGCTGCGTTCGAGCGCGTTCTGCCGGTCCGAGCCGGTGACGATCAGCTTCGCGAGCATCGAATCGAACTGGCCGCCGATGACACTGCCGGACTCGACACCCGAGTCGACCCGGACGCCAGGACCGCTCGGCGCGACGAACTTCGTCACGGTGCCGGGCGCGGGCAGGAAGCCGCGGCCGGCGTCCTCACCGTTGATGCGGAACTCGATCGAGTGGCCCCGCGGTTCCGGGTCCTCGGTGATGCGCAGCTTCTCGCCGCGCGCGATGCGGAACATCTCGCGCACGAGGTCGAGGCCCGTGGTCTCCTCGGACACCGGGTGCTCGACCTGCAGCCGCGTGTTGACCTCGAGGAACGAGATCGTGCCGTCGACGGCGACGAGGTACTCGACGGTCCCGGCGCCGTAGTAGCCGGCTTCCTTGCAGATCGCCTTGGCGGATTCGTGGATGCGCTTGCGCTGCTCGTCGGTCAGGTACGGCGCGGGCGCCTCCTCGACCAGCTTCTGGTGGCGGCGCTGCAGCGAGCAGTCGCGGGTGCCGACGACGATGGCGTTGCCGTGCTGGTCGGCGAGGACCTGGGCCTCGACGTGGCGCGGCTTGTCCAGGTAGCGCTCGACGAAGCATTCGCCGCGGCCGAAGGCGGAGATCGCCTCACGCGTCGCGGATTCGAAAAGCTCCGGGATCTCCTCGCGGGTGCGGGCGACCTTCAGCCCGCGGCCGCCACCACCGAACGCCGCCTTGATGGCGACCGGCAGGCCGTGCTCGTCGGCGAAGGCGACGATCTCGTCGGCGTTCGCGACAGGGTCCTTCGTACCGGGCACGAGCGGAGCCCCGGCGCGCAGCGCGATGTGGCGCGCGGTGACCTTGTCGCCGAGGTCTCGGATGGCCTGCGGGCTCGGCCCGATCCAGGTCAGCCCGGCATCGATCACCGCTTGGGCGAAGTCCGCGTTCTCGGAAAGGAACCCGTAGCCGGGGTGGACCGAGTCCGCGCCCGACCGCTTGGCGGCGTCGAGCAGCTTGTCGAAGACGAGGTAGCTCTCGGCCGCTGTGGTGCCGCCGAGGGCGAAGGCCTCGTCCGCGAGACGGACGTGGGGTGCGTCACGATCCGGATCGGCGTAGACGGCCACGCTGGTCAGGCCGGCGTCCTTCGCCGCCCTGATCACCCGTACCGCGATTTCACCGCGGTTCGCGATCAGGATCTTGGTCACCGGACCACCTGTGCCGGCCTGCTCGGTCACGCCGTACCTCCTGCGTTCGCACGTCGGGCCGCCCCGATGCGGCTCCGCAGCAGTTTAGAAGAAGTTCCCGCCCCGATTAGTGAGAGCAAGGCCACCCAGTGTCCTCTGTTTATACCGCGGCCCCCGGTGGCTCAGTTCTTCTATCAGGCCTTACACGAGCGCCTCGCGGTGCCGCAGTTCTTCCGGAAGGTCGGAATCGAGCACGATCAGGTCGTACGGCTGGGCCTGGTGGATCCGGCCCAGGTGCTCGGACTTGACCAGTGCCCACGGCTGATGCGGCCCGCAGCACTCGACCAGGCGCTGCACGGTGCTGAAGGCGATCAACGCCATCCGGCCGTCCTTGGTCGGGCGGAGTTCGATCTCCGCGCTCGTGAAGTCCTTCGGCTTTTTCGCCGTGGGAAGGAACAGTGCGTTGGGCAGTCCGGGGTTCGTCACAGGAACAACATAGACGTGCACTCTGCGCTAGATCACTTACGCTCTCGGATATGCGGACTCAGGAAGCGCGGGCGCCGCGATCCGTGCTGTTCACCGCGCTGCTGGCGGTGGTGGTGACGGCGGGCGTGATCGTGGCCGTGGTCCTGCTCCGCCCCGCCGCTCCGACGCCCTCCAGCGACCCTGGCGTGCCTCCGGTGTCCGATGGCGCCCCGCCCGCGCCCGGCGTCAACTGCGGCGACTCGGCCTGCCGGGAGATCAGCGCGATGACCGTCGGCGGGCTGCCCGTCGTGCTGCTGGCCGACGACGCGGGGAAGCAGGGCGTGGTCCGGATCGGGGCGGACACGGTGTACCCGCTGATCGTCAACGACATGGGGGTCACCCTCAAGGGCGATTCTTTGCGCTGTGTCGACGGCGCGACGCCGGTCTGCCTGGTGCGCGGCGAAGCGGGCGGCGGCTCGGTGGGCGAATTGTTCGTCGCGCGCGGCGGGATCTGGCGGGATACCGGGAAGCCGTACTTCTCCGACGCCGGGACGGTCGCCCTGAACGACGTGACCGCCGACGGGATCGCGGACGTCATCGTCGTGCGGCACGAGTGCCCCGGCGCGCAATCCGGCTCGGCCCGGTGCCAGGCGGCGCCGGTGCTCGCGGAGGTCTACGACGTCGCCCGCGGCTCGGTGGGCTGCACGCGCCGGTACACCGCGCCGTCGGAACTGAGGGGATGGCCGGATGTCCGGCTGACGAAGGCGGATCTGCGGGCCTGCCCCTGAGGGGAGCAAGTACGTGAAGGCCCCCTTCATTGCGTCTAGCGCAATGAAGGGGGCCTTCACGTACTAAAGGGACGGTCAGGCGCCCGCAGTGGCAGGCTCTTTCACAGAGGTAGTAGCCGCTTCGCCGTTGTCAGTGGGTGAAGGGTCCGTCGGCGAGTTGAGCACGTCGTCGTCCAAGAGGCCTTCGCCACGGGCGACGACCACCGGCACGACGATCTGGCCGGCGACGTTGGTCGCGGTCCGCATCATGTCCATGATCGGGTTCACCGAGTAGATCAGCGCGATGCCGAGCGCCACTTGCTGCGCGTCGAGCCCGATGAACGCGGTGGTCAGGGTGAGCGCGGTCAGCCAGCCGGTAGTGCCCGCGGTGGCCAGCGCGCCGAGCACGGCGACCACGACGATCCCGACGTACTGCCAGATGTTCAGCGAGACACCGGACAGGTTCGCGATGAAGATGGCGCCGATCGCGGGGAACACCGCGGCGCAGCCGTCCATCTTCGTGGCGCTGCCCAGCGGAGTCGCGAAGGCGGCGTACGCGGGCTGGACGCCCAGGTTCACGGCGGCCTGCCGCGTGAGGGGCAGCGTCGCCGCCGAAGACTGGGAAGCGAACGCGAACTGGATCGCCGTGCCCGCCTTCGAGAAGAACGTCAGCGGGCTGACCTTCGCCACGAACTGGAGCAGGATCGGGTAGACCACCAGAAGCACCACGAAGCAGCCGACGTACACCGCGAGAGTGGTGGTGAACAGCGGCCGGAACAGTGCGTCACCGTAGTTCGAGACCGCCGCGCCGATCAGGCCGATGATGCCGATCGGGGCGAGCCGGACGATCCAGCCGAGGTAGCGCTGGATGATCTCGAAGACGCTGGTGGTGAAGTCGACGAACGGCTTGGCCCTGTCGCCGAGGCTGTAGGCCGCCGCACCGATCAGCACGGCGAGGAACAGCACCTGCAACGTCGAGCCTTCGGTGAAGGCGGCGAAGAAGTTCTTCGGCAGGAAGCCTTCGACGAAGGCGCTCCAGGAGCCCCAATTGTCGACGCTCTTTGTGGCCTTGTCCGCGTTCTTCGCGGTCGCGGCGACGCCTTCGCCGAGACCGCCGCTGCCCGGGTTGAACAGCTTCGCGACGGCGATGCCGATCAGCGACGCGATGAACGAGGTGATCGCGAACCACAGGACGGTCTTGCCACCCAGCCGGGCGGCCTTCTTGCCGCCGCCGAGGTTGCGCAGGCTGTTGATGCCGACCACGATCGCCGTGAAGACCAGCGGGATCACCGCGATCTGCAGCAGCGTCGTGAAGATCGTGCCGATCTGGTCGAGCAGGTCGGTCAGCCAGCTCGCCTCGGTCGTCCTGGCGAGGACGCCGAGCAGGGCGCCCACGACGAGCGAGCCGAGGACCGCCGCCGCGAAGACCCTTGGCCTTGTGTAGGTCCGAATGAAAGACACGGGGCGACTCCGGTGCGTGAAAGTTTCCTGATTTCCCGAACGTGAAGAACGTTCGGCGAGGCAGGACTCTTCCGGATCACCCGATCGTGTGGGAGTCGTCTCAGGATGCGGGACGTGTCCACAGATCGATGACGCTTACACCGACCTCCGACAGCAAGCGCCGGGTCAGCGGCAGGCTGATCCCGATGACGCTCGAGAAATCGCCGTCGATTCCCTCGATGAACCAGCCGCCGAGGCCATCCAGGGTGAAGCCGCCGGCCACCTGAAGGGGTTCCCCGGAAGCGATGTACGCCTCGATCTCTTCTTGCGACGGAGTGCCGAAGCGAACAGTGGTGCCTTCGGTTCCGGAGGCTTCTTTTGTCCTCTCGCCGTTCTCGACGCGGATGATCGCGTGACCGGTCAGAAGTTCACCGGTTTTGCCCGCCATCGACGCCCAGCGCTCGCGCGCGGCTTCCGGCGTGATCGGCTTCCCGACCATCTCGCCGTTGATCGACAGCATCGAATCGCAGCCCACGATGACCATGTCGGTGTGGCCGCCGAGCGCCTCGAAAACCGCCTCGGCCTTCGCGGCGGCGAGCGCGCGGACCAGCTCCTCGGGGGCCGGATCGGTCAGGGACGCGGCCACCGCGTCCTCGTCGACGCCGGAGACGACGACGCTCGGATCGAAGCCGGCGGAACGCAGGACGCCGAGGCGGGCGGGGGACTGGGAAGCGAGGACGAAACGCACCTGAGGAAGGTACTCGACGGCCCGCCGTTGCCTGATTGTGACCTGGGACACCCGAATGTAAAGCTAGTTTGTTGTGGCGCGCAACATATGGATTGTTCGAGCTACGGAGGAACCAATGTCGTCCCGCCTCCGCGTCAGAAGATCACTTCGCACGACGCAAACCACAGTGCTCGCAGGACTGCTCCTGGCCGGTTCGGCCCTCGCTCCGATGGCTGCGGCCAGTCCGGGGCCGCTGTACAGGAATCCCCATGCTTCGACGTCCGCGCGGGTGAACGACCTGCTCAAGCGGATGAGCCTCGACGACAAGATCGGCCAGATGACGCAGGCCGAACGCGGCGCGGTCACCCCCGAGCAGGCCGCCGCGCTCAAACTGGGATCCCTGCTCTCCGGCGGTGGCTCGGTGCCCGCCGGTAACACGCCGAACGGGTGGGCCGACATGGTCGACTCGTATCAGAAGGCGGCGGTTTCGACGCCGCTCGGCATTCCGACGATCTACGGTGTCGACGCCGTGCACGGCCACAACAACGTCTACGGCGCGACGATCTTCCCGCACAACATCGGCCTCGGCGCCGCCAACAATCCGCGGCTGGTCGAGAAGATCGGCCGCGCGACGGCGCTGGAAGTCGCCGGAACCGGTCCGCAGTGGGACTTTTCGCCTTGTCTGTGTGTCGCCCGTGACGACCGTTGGGGCCGGACGTACGAATCCTTCGGCGAATCCCCGCGCGACGCCATCGCGAACGCTTCGGCCATCACCGGCCTTCAGGGACGCAGGCTCGGCGAGAAACCGGGATCGGTGCTCGCGACCGCGAAGCACTACGTCGGCGACGGTGGCACGACGAACGGCGTCGACCAGGGCGACACCGAGGTCAGCGAACGCGAACTGCGCCAGATCCACCTGCCGCCGTTCCGCGAGGCGATCGACCGCGGTGTCGGCTCGGTGATGATCTCGTTCTCCAGTTTCCAGGGGGTGCGCATGCACGCCCAGAAGTACCTCATCACCGACGTGCTCAAGAAGGAACTGCGGTTCTCCGGTCTGGTGATCTCGGACTACAACGCGATCAACCAGATCGACGGCAAGGAAGGCTTCACCCCCGAAGAGGTGCGGCTCTCGGTCAACGCGGGCATCGACATGTTCATGGTCCCGTGGGACGCGCCGCAATTCATCTCCTACCTCAAGGCCGAAGTCGAGGCGGGCCGCGTCTCGCGCGACCGGATCGACGACGCGAACCGCCGCATTCTGGCGGAGAAGTTCAAGCTCGGCCTGTTCGAGCACCCGTACACCGACCGTTCGCTCCAGAAGACGTTCGGCGGCAAGGAACATCGCGAACTGGCCCGGCAGGCCGTCCGTGAATCCCAGGTGCTGCTGAAGAACGACGGTGTGCTGCCACTGGCGAAGAAGAACAACAAGATCTTCGTCGCGGGCAAGAACGCGAACGACATCGGCAACCAGGCGGGCGGCTGGACGCTCACCTGGCAGGGCCAGAGCGGCCCGGTGATCCCGGGCACGACCATCCTCGACGGCCTGAAATCGGGGGCGGGGAAGGGAACCACGGTGACCTATGACCGTGCGGGTAACGGAATCGACGGCAGCTACCGGGTCGCGGTCGCCGTGGTGGGCGAAACGCCGTACGCCGAAGGGCAGGGAGACCGCCCGGACGGCTTCGGACTCGACGCGGAAGACCTCGCCACGATCGCCAAGCTGAAGAACTCCGGAGTCCCGGTCGTCGTGGTGACCGTGTCCGGCCGCCCGCTCGACATCGCCGGCCAACTGCCGCGGTTCGACGGACTCGTCGCCGCCTGGCTCCCGGGCAGCGAAGGCGCCGGTGTCGCCGATGTCCTTTACGGCGACTACAACCCGACCGGGAAACTGACGTTCAGCTGGCCGGCAAGCGCGGCGCAGGAACCGGTGAACGCCGGTGACGGCAAGAAGGCGCTGTTCCCGTACGGCTACGGCCTGCGGTACCGCCGGTAGGGCCTCGTGAGTGGTAAGGACGGTTAGAACCGTCCTTACCACTCACGAGACTTGAGGTCAGGCGGCGCTGGCGGCGGGTTCGGGCACCGGCGGGTGCGGGGCACGCGGAGCCGGGCGGCGCATGGTGAGCGCGGCGAGCACGCCCAGCACCAGTACCGCGGCCGGAAGCAGCAGCGTCACCCTGGCCGCATCGGTGAGTCCATTGTGGACGG
Source organism: Amycolatopsis decaplanina DSM 44594 (assembly GCF_000342005.1). Classification (GTDB taxonomy): domain Bacteria; phylum Actinomycetota; class Actinomycetes; order Mycobacteriales; family Pseudonocardiaceae; genus Amycolatopsis; species Amycolatopsis decaplanina. Next base: position 209,518 of record NZ_AOHO01000058.1, on the reverse strand, counting down.
CTTCGAGCGCGAGCCGCTGAGCCTGCTCGGCGACGCCTGACGGCAGGCCAGGGAACGCCGTCGGCCCGGAGGAACCGAATTCCCCGGTCGACCCCGCGGCCTTCGCGATGCCTTCCGCGAACGGCGTCCGGTACCGCTCCGGCAACGCGCTCGCGGCCGACGCGGCTTCGTCGGCGATCGAAGCGCTGATCCGCGCCTGCAGCAGCACGCCGACGGCCGCGCTGCCGAGCACACCACCGACCTGGCGGGCGGTGTTGAAGATGCCCGACGCTGTCCCGACGAGTCGCGGCTCGACCGAACTCATCGCCAGATTTCCCATCGGCGCGAAGATGAACCCGATCCCGACGCCCGCCACCAGCAGCGCCGGGGTGAGCGTCCAAGCGTTCGCGCCCGGCCGGGCGATCAGCGTGACCAGGCCCATCCCCGATGCCAGTGCCGTCAGCCCGATGATCAGCAGGAACTTCCCGTTGACCTTGTCCGAAGCGCGGCCGACGAACGGGCCGATCATGCCCGCCAGCAACGACATCGGCGCGAACAGCAGGCCGGACATCGTCGGTGACTCGCCGAGCACGGCCTGGATGTAGATCACCAGCGGAAGGAACATGCCGGTCATCGCGAAACCGACGGTGACCCCGGTCAGCGCCCCGGCCGAGAAGTTGCGGTTCGCGAAGACGTCCAGCGGCAGCAGCGGTTCCCTGCGGTTGAACCGTTGCCACACCACGAAAGCGATCAGCAGCGCGATACCCGCGCCGATGATCTCGAACACGGTGATCGGCCCGAACACGCGGCCCCAGTCGTAGTGTTGTCCATTTTGGACGCCGTACACGAGGCTGAACAGGCCCGCGCCGGAGAGCAGGATCCCGGGAACGTCGAAGGAATGCGAGTGCTTCGGCTGCCAGTCCGGCACCTTGAGCAGTGCCAGCGCGATCGCGACCACGCCGACCGGCAGGTTGACGAAGAAGATCCATTCCCAGCCGAGGTGGTCGACGAGCACGCCACCGAGCAGCGGCCCGACGATGGCCGCGACCCCGGCGACCGCGCTCCAGAATCCCATCGCGGGGCCACGCTTCGACGGCGGGAACAGATGACTGATGAACGCGAGGGTCTGCGGCGTCATCAAGGCGGCGCCGAGGCCTTGCGCCGCGCGCGCCGCGATCAGCATTTCGACCGAACCGGACAGGCCGCACCACAGCGAGGCCAGGGTGAACACCACGAGCCCGGCCAGGTAGACGCGTTTCGGGCCGAAGCGGTCGCCGAGGCGGCTGGCGAACAGCATCGGCACCGCGTAGGTGAGCAGGTAGACGCTGATCACCCAGACGATCGCGTTCAGTCCGGCGCCGAGTTCGCGCAGCATCGCGGGAATCGCGATCGAAACGATCGTGGTGTCCAGCAGGATCATGAAGAAACCCAGGCACAGCGCGGAAAGCGCGGCCCAGGGGTTAACTTGTCTTGCGTTCATCGCTGTCGTCCTCGGTGACCAGGTTCAGGTGCGGCGTGCAGTGCCCCTGGAACCGGATGCGGCCGGATTCCAGGTCTTCGACCAGTTTTTGGGTCCACTCGAGCTCGAAGGCCCGCCGCGCGGTGGCGTAGGACCACTCGAGCCAATAGATCTCCGGGAGCTTGTGCTCGTCGACCAGGTTTTCGAGAACGACCTGGTCGGAGGCGATGGCGGCCTGAAGTCGCAGCACGCGGTGCTTGAGGTGGGTGAGTGACATTTCCGGGCCGAGTTCGTCGATGACGGCGAGCGCGCTGAGGTACTCGGGGTACTCCTCGGCGGGGGTGGCCAGCATGTCCTGCGCCCGGTCGACGAACTCGTCACGACCGGCCTCCGTCATCGCGTACACGGTCCGTTCGGGGCGCTTGCCGTCCCGTTGTGTCTCGACGACCTCGACGAAACCGTTCCGCACCAGGCGATCCACCGTGTGGTAGAGCGAGCCCGCCTTCACTTTGACGCGTGCGCTGACAAAGCGTTCCCGCATCAGCTGCGCCATTTCGTACGGATGCATGGGCCGCTCGTGAAGGAGCTCCAGCACCGCCATGGCGAGCGGGGTGAGCTTCGCGGCCATGAGTGATCCCCTCGGAAGATTCCGTGCCGATTATTCCGAGTGGACTATATTGCAGGCCCGGCCGGTCTTCAAGTGAGCTTCGTTGCTTCGGCCGGGCCTGGCTCAAGCTAGTTCAGCGGTCTCGGCCCGATTTCGCGTTCGAGGAAGCGGTGGTACTCGATGGCGGCGATCGAGTTCTCCAGTTGTTCGAACGTCGGCGCGGGAAGGGCGCCGTTGAAGACGATCGTCAGGCTCTTCCTCGGGATGTTGATGACGTACGGATCGACGTCGAGCTCTTCGCAGTGTCCCCGCAGGACGGCTGTCCAGTGGTCCAGGTCCTCGTCCTCACCGAGGTGCTCCCACCGCGCGACGATCCAGTTGCCGTTGATCAGCTGGCCCGCCATCTCCCGCGGATCGTGGACCATGTACGGCTCGGCGACGTCGTTCATCGGCCAAGGTGATCGAGGAGCGCGGCGAAGGACTCGGCCGGGAGCACCAGGATCGGCCGGGTCTCGTCCGGCATCGCCCACTGCTTGGTGTCCCGGATGCCGATCAGCCCGGGTGCGGAGCCGACCTCGACGCAGGCGTTCTCTTCCCAGTGCGTGTAGGTCGACTTGTGCCAGTCGGTCATGCGTTCGTGCCAGGTGGTCATAGGAGCGCCTTTCCCCAGTGACTGTTTCGGCAAGTAGACGGGTTGCGCGACAGCAAGGTTGGTGAGATCGGGTGATCTGTGCCGATCGGTCGGTGAGCGGCTCCGATGATCGCGTTCGGCGCACGAGAACGGACCTTCACCGACAGCTGCTTTACCCACGATGCACTCTCGGAGTGCATAAAGCCAAGGGTCTTTGGTCACCGAAGTGAATCGGCCGCGAGCTGTCGGTAGTCGGCGGCGATCCGCGTCAGATGCGAGCAGGCGATGGCCCCGTAGGTGGCGTAGCGCTCGACTTCGGCGAAGCTCTTCTCGTAGTCGGCGACTTCGCGTTCATCCGTGACGATCGCCGTGGCCGTCTGCGTCCCGAGGAGCACCGCGCGCGAGTCGTAGATGTCGAAACCGTGGAGGACGGGGACCGAAACCGGTGTGGTCCACGGGATCACGCCCAGCCGCACCCGGCCGCGGCGGGACAGCTCGCTGAGGTGGCCGAGCTGGGCCAGCATGGTCGCCGCCCCGCCCATGTTCCAGCGCAGGGCGCCTTCGGTGAGCACGAAGTGGAACTCACGGTTCGAGTCGAGGACCCGCTGGCGTTCCAGCCTGGCTTCGACCGTCTGGTCACGTTCGCAGTCCGGCAGGGAATCGCCGAACAGCGCGGTGATGTAGTCGCGGGTCTGGAGCAGGCCGAACACGATGGTCGGCTGGAAACTCCGGATGCGGGCGGAGGCCGTCTCGATCTTGCCGATGCGCTGCTGCATCCGCCACGCACCGCGCTGGAGGACGACGCGGGCGGACGACGCCTCTTCGCGGAGATCGCGCGTGATCGCGACCAGTGCCTGCCGGACCTTCGCGGGCGCGCGGTAGACGCGGCACAGCGCGACGACCTGGTCCTCGGTCGGCATGAAGGCGCCGGTTTCGACCCGTGAGACCTTCGACTGACTGAGGCCGGTGAGTCTCGCCGCTTCGGTACCGGACAGCCCGGCGGCATTGCGCAGACGGCGCAACTCGGTGGAAAGCTGGTCCTGGTTCGTCACGCACGGCTTTCTGGGGCGATCGCGGATACCGAAGACCCGGCGGACCGGCGAACCGGTCTGCCAGATCTGCCACGATAACCCGCGGAAGCCCGATCCGCGCCGTCCGCCGGGGTCCGTCTCAGCGCGGTAACGCGGAAGCCCGCCAGGCCCCCTCGCCGGGCGCGAGCGGGGCTCGCACGAGCGAAGCCTTGTCCGCCCACCACGAGTCCCGTTTCGGCGCCGGTTCCGGTGCTCGCGCGCTCGCCGCCGCCGCGACGACCGCGGTCAGCGCGGCGAGTTCGGCGTCGCTCGGATCGCCCTTGACGACCCGCAGCAGCGGGGTTTCGGGCGCGGTCACAGCGGGATGTTCCCGTGCTTCTTGGGCGGCAGCGTTTCTCGCTTGCCCTGGAGCAGCGAGAGCGCCTTCGCGATGTGGCCGCGGGTGTGCGCGGGCACGATCACCGAGTCGACGTAGCCGCGCTCGGCCGCCGCGTACGGGTTCAGGAGCGTGTCCTCGTACTCCTGGATCAGCTCGGCCCGCAGCGCGTCGACGTCCTTGCCGTCGGCGGCGGCCGCGGCGAGCGTCTTGCGGTGCACGATGTTCGCCGCGCCCTGCGCGCCCATGACCGCGACCTGCGCCGTCGGCCAGGCCAGGTTGATGTCCGCGCCGAGGTGCTTCGACCCCATGACGTCGTACGCGCCGCCGTACGCCTTGCGGGTGATGACGGTGACGAGCGGGACGGTCGCTTCGGCGTAGGCGTAGATCAGCTTCGCGCCGCGCCGGATGATGCCGTTCCACTCCTGGTCGGTGCCGGGCAGGAAGCCGGGGACGTCGACGAAGGTCAGCACCGGGATGTTGAACGCGTCGCAGGTGCGCACGAACCGCGCGGCCTTCTCGGAAGCGTCGATGTCGAGGCAGCCGGCGAACTGGGTCGGCTGGTTCGCCACGATGCCGACGCTGCGCCCGTCCACCCGGCCGAAGCCGACCAGGATGTTGGGCGCGAACAGCTCGTGCACCTCGAGGAAGTCGCCGTCGTCGACGATGCGGTTGATGACCTCGTGCATGTCGTACGGCTGGTTCGGCGAGTCCGGGATCAGCGTGTCGAGTTCGCGGTCGGACTCGGTGACATCTTCGAAGAACCCGCCTGGCGCGGCGCCGGTCTCGAAGACCGGCGCCTCGGACAGGTTGTTCGCCGGGAGGAACGAGAGCAGTTCCTTGACGTAGGCGATCGCGTCCTCGTCGTCGGAGCCGAGGTAGTGCGCGTTGCCCGAACGGGTGTTGTGCGTGCGCCCGCCGCCGAGTTCCTCGAAGGAGACCTCCTCGCCGGTCACGGTCTTCACGACGTCGGGGCCGGTGATGAACATGTGCGAGGTCTTGTCGACCATCACCACGAAGTCGGTCAGCGCGGGCGAGTAGACGTGCCCGCCCGCGTTGGCGCCCATGATCAGCGAGATCTGGGGGATGACGCCGGAGGCCTTGACGTTGCGGTTGAAGATCTCGCCGTACAGCCCGAGCGAGACGACGCCTTCCTGGATCCGCGCGCCGCCGCCCTCGTTGATGCCGATGATCGGGCGGCCGGTCTTGATCGCCAGGTCCATCACCTTGACGATCTTTTCGCCGTACACCTCACCGAGTGAACCGCCGAAGACCGTGACGTCCTGGCTGAACACGCACACCGGACGGCCGTCGACGGTCCCGTAACCGGTGACGACGCCGTCGCCGTAGGGCCGGTTCTTCTCCTGGCCGAAGTTGACCGAGCGGTGCTTCGCGAGCTCGTCGAGTTCGACGAACGAGCCCTCGTCCAGCAGCAGGTCGATCCGCTCGCGAGCGGTCTTCTTGCCTTTGGCGTGCTGTTTCTCCACCGCCCTCGCGGAACCCGCGTGCACCGCCTCGTCATACCGGCGGTACAGGTCGGCCAGCTTGCCGGCCGTCGTGTGGATGTCCGGTTCGTCCTCGGGCGGCGTCCCGAGCGGCTCCGTCGCACTGCTCATGAAACCGCAGCCTAGCTACTCGACGGTCACTTCGCGTGTGGCGTAGGCAACGTCCGTCACTGGACCGAGGCGCGCACCAGACCGGATTCGTAGGCCGCGATCACGAGCTGCGCCCGGTCCCGCGCCGCGAGTTTGTGCAGGAGATGGCCGATGTGCGTCTTCACCGTCGCCAGCCCGAGATGCAGGGCCCCGGCGATCTCGTCGTTCGACAGGCCGCGCGCGATCAGGCTCAGGACCTCACGCTCGCGTGTGGTGATGTTGTCCAGCGAGGCCGCGACGCGCCGCCCGGGATCGGGCAGCCGGGCGAACTCGGCGATGAGCCTCCGCGTGATCGATGGGGCGAGCAGTCCTTCGCCCGCCGCGACGACCCGGATCGCGGTCAGCAGCTCGGCGGGCGGGGGGTCCTTCAGCAGGAATCCGCTCGCACCGGCGCGCAGGGCCGAATAGACATAGGCGTCGAGGTCGAAGGTCGTCAGCATCAGCACGTGGACGCCTTCGGTGGCGGCCGACGCGCAGATCCGCCGGGTCGCTTCGATCCCGTCCAGCTCCGGCATGCGGACGTCCATCAGCACGACGTCGGGGCGTTCCTTCTCGGCCAGTTCCGCCGCCTCCGCGCCGTCGCTCGCCTCCCCGACGACTTCGAGGTCCGGCGCGCTGTCGACGAGCACGCGGAAGCTGCCGCGCAGCAACGCCTGGTCGTCGGCGATCAGTACGCGGATCATCGTGTCCCCACTTCCTTGGCGGCGTACGGCAGCCGGGCGCACACCCGGAATCCCCCGGTGGGCAGCGGTCCCGCTTCGAAGTCGCCACCGTAGACGGCGACGCGTTCGCGCATGCCGATCAAGCCGTGCCCGCCGACGGCCGGTGGCGAGCCTTCGCCGCGCCCGTCGTCGACGATTTCGACGCTGACCTCGCCGGGGCCCTCGGTGATCGTGACCCGGCAGGCCGACGGTCCCGCGTGCTTCACGACGTTGGTCACCGCTTCCTGGGTGATGCGGTAGACCGAAAGCGCGACGCCTTCGGGAAGGTCGTCCACCGTCTCCCCGGTCAGCTCGACGCGCACTCCGGCCTGTCCGGCGCGTTCGGCCAGAGTTCGCAGATCGGCGAGTTTCGGCGCGGGACCGAGCGCGGCCTCGGGCGTCCCGTCGCCGGAGCGGAGGACACCGAGCATCCGCCGGAGTTCGACGAGCGTTTCGCGGCTGGTGAGTTCGATGACCCGCAGCGCTTCGCGTGCTTCTTCGGGTTGTTCCCGCGCGACGTGGTTGCCGACGGCCGCCTTGACCGCTATCAGGCTCATGCTGTGCGCGACGACGTCGTGCATTTCACGGGCGATCCGCAGCCGTTCGTCGGAAACGGCCTGATCGGCCTGGGTTTCGGCGAGCTGGGCCAGATTCGCCCGCCGTTGCCGCGCCATCCAGCCCAGCGCCCACGAGCCCGCGACCCCGCCGCCCGCGAAGGCCGTCGACGCGATCGTGTTCGGCCCGAGCCGCAGAAGCTCGAAGATCATGACGACGACCAGGCCGAGACCCATCGCGATCAGCGAACGGGTCCGGGGATGTTCCAGCGCCACGGTGTACAGGGCGCATCCGGTGGCCAGGAGCGCGGCCGGGCCCAGCCCGTTGCCGGCGAGCAGGGCCGGGACCAGACCGGCCAGGCCGAGGCCGTAGGCGGCCAGGGGCCGGTGACGGCGCAGCGCGATCGCGATACCGCTGGCGGCGACCGTCGCCCACGCGAGCCACATCGGGAGGACGACGATGAACATCCAGGTCCCCGCGGAGAGGTTCCCGCCGACGGCGACGACGAGCACCAGCGCGAGGAGCGCGTCGATCGCGCGCGCGACCCGGCGGGGGAGCGCCGACGGCTGTTTCATACGGCGAACCTAGCCGGACGGGCGGCGTTCCCGCGTCCGTCCGGCGGAGGTCATCCCCTGGGTGGAGATCAGCTTCCGTGCGCCGCCGCGAAGAACTCCTTCAGCTTCTCGCGCCAGCTTCGCAACGCCTCGGGCACGGCGTCTTCGTGTCCGGCTGGGACGGTCTGGGTCACCTCGACCATGGTGCCTTCGAGGTCGGAGTGGCTGAACCCCCAGCGGACGACGCCGCCCTGTGGCAGCGAGAACTCCAGCAGCCGCGGGGGTTCTTCGCGGATGATCGTGCCCGCGGCCTTTTCGGCGGTGAGAAGGGCCCAGACATCGTCCAGGGGTTTCCAGACAAGGTCACGGCGGAAGCGGATCATCTTGCCGTCGCCGGTTTCCAGGACTTCGCCGTCCGCGAGCCCGAACTCCTCGACGTAGGCCTCGATCGGACCGACCCAGTCCTTCGGCTGCTCGTGTTCTTCGCCGTCGAGCGACGCGGTGAGCGCGACGAGGCAGCTGTCCCAGCCGGCGGCGGTGCGGCCGGCCGCGATCCGGGCGATGGCGGGTTCGCCCCGGCCGAACGTATGTGTGAACAGCAGACGGCTGCCGTCGCCGTCCGGGGTGATCTCCCAGCGCAGCACGTCGTCGTTCCAGCTGAACGCGAACAGGCGAGGTTCGTCGGCTTCGATGACCTCGCCCACTGTCGGAGCCTCTTCGCCTTCGAAGGTGAACTCGATCGTTCCACCCGGGCGCAGGTCGACGGTGACCGCCGCCGGGAACCACTTCGCGAGCTCCGACGGTTCGGTGACCGCCCGCCAGACGCGCTCCGGGCGGTGCGCGAGACGGCGTTCGATCCGCAGCGCGGGACGTTCTCCGACGGTTTCCAACCGGGCGCGAGGGTTCACGGTTACCTCCTAATGTGCCTCTAGGGGAATATAACCGCGAAGTGATATTTGGTCAAACGGTCCGTGAGGAAGACATGTGGACGCCGATGCCGGTCCGTCCCGGCGCGAGGTCGTCGCGCAGGATCAGCTCGTCGTCGTAGTCGCCTCCGTTCTGGCGCCGGAACGGGATCGGGTCCTGAGTGGACAGTGTGCGCAGACGTTCGCGCAGCGATTCGGCGGCGGTCTCGTACTGCTCGGGCGAAACGCGGTCGGCGCCGCAGATCGTCAGCGGGGGAAGGACGGACATGCCCGCGTACCAGAGTGTCCCGTGCTGCAACGGGAACAGCAGGTCGCCGATCTCGCCGTTCACGCCGCGCGGTCCGATCGTGGCCTCCGGCGCACCCGCGGTCAGTACGACCATGGCGCGTTTGCCGGCCAGGGCCCCTTCGCCGTAGCGCGCCGTCCGGCCGTCGGGACGCTGGACGCCGTAGGCGAAACCCTTGACGAAGACGCGGTCGAACCAGCCCTTGAGGATGGCGGGCATTCCGTACCACCACAGCGGGAATTGGATGATCACGGTGTCCGCCCACGTCAGCTTTTCGTGCTCGGCGCTGATGTCCTCGCCGAGTTCGCCGGTCTCGAAGGCGTCCTTCGATGTCGAGCCGACGATGAGCCGGTCCGTGGAAGCGGCCCGGCCGAAGTCGTCGGCGTCGACGACGGGCTTCCACTTCATCGCGTACAGATCGGATTCCCGGACGTCGGCGCCCTGCGCGCGGAGGGTGCGCAACCCTTCGTCGCGCAGCGAGCCGCCGAGGGAACGGGGTTCCGGATGGGCGAAGATCCACAGCACGTTCATGCCTCCCACCGTCGCGCGATCCGGCGGCCGAAACGAGTGGCCCGATGGACAACATGTGCAAGAATCGAGCCATGGGCTTTTTCGCGCATCCCGGCCGCCATCGGGTCGCAGTGCTGGTCCGGCACGGAATGCTGGTGATGGAGCTGGGCATCGTCACCAGGCTGTTCGGCACGGCCAAGTCGGCCGACGGCGAGCCGCTCTACGAGGTCGTCACCTGTACGCCGGAACCGGGGCAGATCCGGACCGACGCCGACGTCACCATCTCGGTCGGCTTCGGCCCGGAGGTGCTGGCCGAGGCCGACACCGTCGTCATCCCGGCGTCGTCCACCGAATACGAACCCTCGGGGCACGACCTCACCGAACCGCTCGCGCGGGCGTTGGAGCTGATCCGGCCGGAGGCCAGGATCGCGTCGATCTGCACGGGTGCCTTCGTCCTCGCCGCCGCCGGCCTGCTCGACGGCCGGAAGGCGACCACGCACTGGCGCTCGGCGCTGGACTTCCAGGCGAAGTTCCCGAAAGTCGCCCTCGATCCCAACGTGCTCTACACCGACGACGGGAACGTGCTGACCGCGGCGGGCGTCGCGTCCGGGATCGACCTTTGCCTGCACATGATCCGGTGCGATCACGGTGCCGCGGTCGCGAACGAGGTCGCGCGCGGAACGGTCGTCTCGCCGCATCGCGAGGGCGGGCAGGCGCAGTTCATCCGGCGTCCGGTGCCGGAGCCGCAGTCCTCGTCGACGGCGGCGGCGCGGGCCTGGGCGCTGGAAAACCTCGACAGGCCGCTGACGTTGCGCGAGCTGGCGGCGAAAGAGGCGATGAGCACGCGGACGTTCACGCGGCGATTCCGCGACGAAGTCGGGATTTCGGCGTTGCAGTGGCTGACCCAGCAGCGGATCGAGCGGGCCCGTCAGCTGCTCGAAGAGACCGATCTGCCGGTGGACAAGGTCGCCACCGAGGCGGGCTTCGGGACCGCCGCGTCACTGCGCCAGCATCTGCAGGCGGCGCTGGGAGTGTCGCCGAGCGCGTACCGGAACACCTTCCGTGAGGCCGTTTAGCGGAAGCCCCGAGCGCTGACCGACTGGTAACTTACCCGGAAATAAGTTCCGGAGGTGGTCAGTGAAGACCCTCAAGTTCGCCGAACGGGTGTTGTTCGGCGCCGCCGCGATCGGCACGGTGTACTCCGCCAGGACAGGCAATCGGAAGCTGCGGCTCGCGACCAAGCCGGCCGCCGTCCCGGTGCTCGCCGCCCGGGTCGCGCGTTCGCGGGGGCTCGCGCCGGGGGAGAAGGGCCTGCTCGTCGCCGCGTTGATCGCCGCGGGGGCGGGCGACCACTTCATGGGCAGGTCCGACGAGGACGGCGAGCTGATCAAAGGTGCGACGTCGTTCGGCGTGATGCAGGTGCTGTACTCCGCGCTGCTGTGGCGTCGCGGCGCTCGTCCGCGCGCGGCGACCGCGCCGCCCCGGCTGGCGGCGTGGGCGGCGGCCGCGGTCGCGATGGCGCTGCCGAAGCCGTCTCCGGTCTCTTCGGTGCTTTCGGTCTACGGAGGCCTGCTGAGCACGACGTCGACCCTCGCGGCCGACCCGGCCTTGGCGCCGAAGGCGAAGGTCTCGGGCGGGATGGTGGTTCCGTCGCGTGATCGCCGGACCTGGATCGCCGTCGGCGCGCTGCTGTTCTCCGCGTCGGATTTGGCGATCCTGATCCGCCGCAACTTCGTCACCAGCGAGCGGGTGCGGGCCAATCTGGAGACCTTCGTGCTGACCTCGTACCTCGCCTCGCAATGGTTGCTCGTCGAAGGCATGACCGCGGAAAGCTAGAAAGTTAAGCAATCACTTGACTAATGCCCGGCGTGGGCGGATAGTTAAGCATGTGCCTAACCAACGGATGGACCAGGTGTTCAAGGCGCTGTCCGACGGGACGCGTCGCGAAATGATCGAGCGCCTCACCCGGGGACCCGCCTCGGTGGGGGAGCTCGCGCAGCCGTTGTCGATGTCGCTGCCCGCCGTGATGCAGCACCTCCAAGTGTTGGAGGCGAGCGGGCTCGTCCGGTCGGAGAAGGCGGGGCGCGTCCGCACCTGCCACCTCGAACCGGACGGTCTGCGGCTGGCCGAGGAGTGGCTCGGCGGACAGCGCACCGGCTGGGAACATCGGCTCGATCGCCTTGGGGGCTTTCTGGACTCCGACGAAGGGAACAGGTCATGACCGTCAAACACGCCACTTTCACCCTCGAGCGCGTCTACCCCGTGCCGCCGGACCGCGTTTTCGCGGCTTGGGCGGATCCCGCCGCGAAAGCCGGCTGGATCACCGTGCCCGGGGGCGGGCATTCCCTGGACTTCCGCGTCGGCGGCCGCGAGACCATCAGCGGCCCCGCCGGCGGCAAGCGGATGGTTTTCGACGCGCGCTACGAGGACATCGCGGAAAACGAGCGGATCGTCTACGCGGGGACGCTCTCCGCGGACGACGTCCTGGCGACCGTGTCGGTCACGACGGTCCTGTTCGAGGCCGAAGGCGACGGCACCCGGCTGACGCTGATCGAACAGGGCACTTTCCTCGACGGCCACGAAGAACCGAGCTGGCGCGAACAAGGCACGGGAAACTGGCTCGACGACCTGGGGAAGTTTTTTCTGCAGTATGAACACATGCTGACCGCTGAGCTGATCGTCGACCACCATGTCCCGTCGGAACCCGCGCTGTCCCCGGACGGACTCCGGATCGCTTACCAGGTCGAGACCGTCACCAAAGGCGTCCCCGAAATCTGGCTCGCGGACAGCGGCGGAGAGCCCCGGAAGCTGGCCGAGGGCACCTCGCCGAAGTGGTTGTCGGACTCCCTCTACTTCCTGCGGGACGGCCAGGTCCACACGGTGGACGGACCGCTGTTCGCCTGGGAGAGCGAAATCACCGGGTTCGTCCCGATGCGCGACCGGATCGTGTTCATCGCAGAGGACGAGACGCCGGTCGCGGACATCTGGGTCTGGAGCGAAAGCCTTCGCCCGGCGCGGCTGCGGAGCTTCGACCCGAAGACCGGTGAGATCACCACACTGATCGAAGACCACGTGGTCGAGGTCGCCGGTCGTCAGGACGGCAAGGCGCTCGCCGTACTCACCTGGCCGACGCCCGAACTCGATCCCGGCGGGCTCGAACCCCGGCTTTCCCTGCTGGACCTGGAAACCGGGGAACGGCGAGATCTCGGGAAGACCTCGTTCGAGGTCACGAGCCCGGTCTGGTGGCGGGATGGCGACAGCTGGCACATCGCGTATCTCGCGACCCTGGGGAGGGTGGGTGGCCGGGGGGGTCTTCGATGTTCCCGCGGAAACGGGGGAGCATCGGAACCTGACACCGGAATCGGCCTGTCCGCTCAGGCTCGTGCAGGTCGAGTCCGGCCCTCCGCTGATGCTCGTCGCCGACGGGCTCGACACCGCCCTTCATCGGCTCGGGTCCGGTGAAGTGTCGTTCTGGCGCGGTCAAGCGGACGCGATCGCCTCGAACGGCGAGATCGTGGCCATCGTTCTGAGCACCGCCCACCATCCGAAGAATGTCCACAGTGGACCTTCGGGCGGAGCTTTGACGCGGATCAGCGACATGGCACCGGAATTCGACGGAATCGAGTGGGGGTCGCAGGAACGTTTGGCCTACAAGGCTTTCGACGGTCTCGCCCTGGACGGCTTGCTCGTCCTTCCGCCGGGAAAGACGCGGGACGACGGACCTTTCTCCCTGATCACGATCCCGCACGGCGGACCGTACGACCGGTACGCGGACGGGTTCCGCCTCGGCTGGTTCCCGTCCGCGCAGTGGCTGGCGTCGGCGGGGCACGCCGTCTTCCTGCCGAATCCCCGTGGGGGACAAGGCCATGGCCACGAGTTCGCCGCTTCGGTCGCCGGACGTGTCGGCCTCGAAGAATGGAGGGACATCGAAACCGGGATCGACCTCCTCGTCGCCGAAGGGGTCGCCGATCCGGACCGGCTGGGGATCGTGGGCGGGAGTCACGGCGGTTTCATGACGGCCTGGGCGGTCGGGCAGACCGGCCGGTTCAAGGCGGCCCTGATGGTGGCCGGAATCTGCGACTGGGGGATGCTCGCCGCGACCGGCGAATTCGGTCCTTACGATGCCGTGCTCGGCGGAAGCACCGGCTGGGAAGGGGAAGGTCCGCACCGGCACGATCGGCTGAGCCCGATCTCCCACGCGTCGAAGATCGAGACTCCCGTGCTGATCGTGCACGGTGCGGACGACACGAACGTCCCGTTGTCCCAGGCGGAATTCTTCCACCGCGCGCTACGCCATTTCGGCGTCGAACACGACCTCGTCGTCTATCCCGGCGAAGGACATCGGATCCACGGACGGGAATACCAGCTGGATCTGCTCCGCCGCTCCCGTGAGTGGTTCGCGCGGTTGCTTCATTGAGGAGCGGGGCGAACGTGGCGTGTCCTGGTGACGAGCCTCGTGAGTGGTAAGGACGGTTAGAACCGTCCTTACCACTCACGAGCCCCATCAATGGCTCCAGTCGGTCTGCGGCACCCCGGGGACGTGCGTGCCAAAAGTCCATTCGTAGCCTTCGAGATCGTCGACGCGGCAACGATAGTTACCCCATTCGGTGTTCGCCGGTTCCCAGAGCGGCGTCGCGCCGGCTTCGAGGGCGGACGCGAAGACGGCGTCCACGGCTTCCTGCGTCGGAAGGCTCACGTACAGACCATGGCCGACGGTTTCGCCCTTGCGTGCCGGGCGGTCGTAGTCCTCTTCCGCGCTGAACACGGTGATGGAGGCGCCGCCGAGCCGCAGTTCGGCATGCTGGATCAGCCCCTTGTCGTCGGGGAACTCCATGACGGTCTCGAAGCCGAAGGCGCGTTCAAGCCAGCGAAGCGCCTTCGGGGCGTCGCTGTAGGCGAGGTAGGAGTGGAGGGAGGCGGGACGTTCCTGGGTTTCGGTCATGAGGGCAGCTTCGCAACCCATGCGGACAGTCACGGTCCTCGATTCCAGGCCGTTTCCGTCACCAGAGCAGGCGCAGGCCGAGCACGGTGATGAGCACACTGGACGCCAGCGCGGTCACCAGGCGTCCACGGCGTCCGGTCAACGCCCTGCCGAGCACGGCGCCGCCGCCCGCGAGGAACAATTGCCAGCTGGCCGAGGCCGCGAACGCCGCGAGCACGAAGACGACGTGTTCCGCTCCGCTCGCCGCGGCCATGTCCTCGCTGCCGAGCGCGAGCGCCGCGAAGTACACCACCGTCGTCGGGTTCAGCAGGGTGATCCCGAGCAGGCTCACGTAGGCCTTCACCGGTCCGATCGCGACCGGGTCGGTCACCTCGGTTTTCGCGGAGTCGCGGAAGTTCCGGACTCCTGTGAATCCGATGTGGACGGCCAGCCCGAGCAGTACCACCACCGAAACCCAGCGCAGCGGTACGGCGATCGGCTCGATGACCGGGATGAGCCTGCCGCCACCGAGGACCGCGACCAGGGCGTAAAGCCCGTCGGCCGTGGCGACGCCCAGCGCGGCGTACGCACCGATCTTGAGTCCTGCCCTGGCTGTCAGTATCACCAGATAGGTCGCGACCGCGCCGACCGGAATGGCGATGCCATACCCGGCGAGCAGGCCCGCGACGAGCGCGACGCTCACGGTCGGACAGGTGTCGGCCTCCGCCATGACCCGGCCTGCTGCTGCACGCGCACCCGTCGGACGACGGAGGACGGAGGCAGGAGGGCGAGGGTCGAAGTCATGCGAGAAGGATGCGAACGAGCGACCCCTCGCGCAACACAATTAACGTCCTCGTGAGTGGTAAGGACGGTTCTAACCGTCCTTACCACTCACGAGGACGGAAGGGTGCTCAGACGCCGGCCGGTCGCAGAACGGCGTCCAGGTCGGCGAGCAGCTTGGCCTTCGGCCGGGCGCCGACGGTCGTCCACACCGGACCGCCATCACGGAAGAGAATCAGTGTCGGCAGCGACATGACCTGATAATTCCTGGCCGTGAGCGGGTTTTCGTCGGAGTTGAGCTTGCGGATGAGCAGCGAGCCGGCGCGTTCCTCGGCGATCTCCGCGAGCACCGGCGCGATCATGTGGCAGGGCGGGCACCACTGCGCCCAGAAGTCCACCAGGACGGGCTTGTCCTGGTCCAGGACGAGCTTTTGGAAGGTTTCATCAGTGACGACGGAAAGGGACATTCAGGTCTCCTCGTTTCGCGGCACGACGACGCACGGCCCCGGTGGCGTTTTCAGCGCGCCGGCGAGCTTGGTCAGCAGGCTGTCCCGGACGTCGTTGAGCCTGGCCAGACAGGCGTCCACCTCGGCGAGTTTGCGTTGGTAGACCTCGATCGAATCGGCGCACGAGTCGCCGGTCTCGTGCCCGGCGCGCAGACACTCGACGAACGGCCTGGTGTCTTCGAGACTGAGCCCGACCGCTTGCAGGGTGAGGATCTCGTTCACCAGGCGGTAGTCGTCCTCGTCGTACTCCCGGTAGCCGTTCGACGCGCGCCGTGCGTCGAGAAGCCCTTGTGACTCATAGAAACGCAGCGCGCGGGTGGTGGTTCCGGTACGCGCGGCGAGTTCGCCGATCCGCATGGTTCCGAGCGTAAACCTTGCCCTTGGCGTCAAGGCAAACGTTCAGTCGTCGAGATCGACCCGGATGGTGAGGAGGTTCGTGCCGATCGCCCGCACGGCGGCGCTGTTGAACCTGGGCAGGGCCTTCAGCCGGGCGCGGGGGTCGTCGTCCGGAATCAGGTGCGCCGTGCCGGTGTGCCACCGGCCCTTGAGCCGGACCCGGACCCGCGGATCGGCCTGGATGTTGCGGACGTACTGCGACTTCTCGCCGAACTCCGAGACGATCCAGAACTCGCGGCCCACCCGGCGGCCACCGATCGGCGTCCGCCGGGGGACCCCGGACTTGCGGCCGGTGGTCTCCAGGATCGGCTGATTCGGCAGGCGGACGAGGATCGGGTTGCCGACGTGACGCTGGAAGGTCGTGGCCACCCGGTGCTTGATCTCGTGATAGCGCGACATGAGGTCCAGGGTGCCCGACGCCGCCGGTTTTCGTCGTCCGCGTCAGTACGCTCGATCCATGGTGAACGAGTCCGACGTGGACCTGGCGGACGGGACCGCACTGCACACCTACGACACGGGCGGGTCCGGTCCGGTGGTCTTCTGGCACCACGGGACCCCGAACATCGGCGCCCCGCCGGTCCCGCTGTTCCCGGCCGCCGAGCGGCTCGGGCTGAGGTGGGTCTCCTACGACCGGCCCGGTTACGGCGGTTCGTCGCGGCGGCCCGGGAGGGATGTCGCGTCGGTGGCGTCGGACGTCGAGAAGATCGCCGATGCCCTGGGGATCGAGCGGTTCGCCGTCTTCGGGCATTCCGGGGGCGGACCGCACGCGTTCGCCTGCGCGGCTCTGCTGCCGGAACGGGTTTCGGCGATGGTCGGCGTCGCGAGTATGGCCCCGTACGACGCCGATGGGCTGGACTGGTTCGCCGGAATGGGCGCCGCGGGCGTCGACTCACTGACGGCCGCCTTGGCGGGAAGGGAAGCGAAGGAGGAGTACGAGGCATCGGCCGGATACGACGCCGAGATGTTCACCGCGTCGGATCACGCGGCCTTGTCGGGTGACTGGAAGTGGATCCTCGAGGTCGTCGGTCCCGCGATCGAGGGCGGGCCCGACGGGCTGATCGATGACGACCTCGCGTACGTCGCGCTGTGGGGTTTTCACCCGTCCGACGTCAAGGCGCCGGTCCTGCTCCTGCACGGCGGCGAGGACCGGATCGCGCCGTTCGCGCACGGCGAGTGGCTGGCCCGGCAGTGCGCCACGGCCGAATCGCGCACGTTTCCCGAGGACGGGCACATCTCGGTTCTCCGCCGGGGGGAAGCCGCGCTCGAGTGGTTGTCCGATCGCTCATGACCTGCGACATCATCCTTGTCCGGCACGCCGAGTCCGTTCCGCCTTCGCCGGGGGAGCCCGACGACCCGGAGCGGCCGCTGACCTCGGCGGGCGTGGCGGCCGCGGAACTGCTCGCGCGCGAGCTCGCCGCGATGAATCCGACGGCGGTCGTGTCGAGTCCGTACCGGCGAGCGGTCGCGACGGTCGCGCCGGCGGCCAGGAGAGCCGGGCTCGAGGTCACGACGCACTGGGAGTTGCGCGAGTGGGACTCGGGCCTGGAGCCGACACCGGACTACGCCGTGCACTACGAGCGCAGCTGGGCCGATCCGGATTTCGCACGTCCGGGCGGCGAGAGCCTGCGCCGGCTGACGGCAAGGGCGATGGCCGCCGTCGATCGGCTCGCGGAGCAGCACGCCGGCGGTGTCGTGCTGGTGGGCAGTCATGGGACCTTCGTGTCCCGCCTGCTGGCCGGACTCAGGCCGGGAATCGACTGGCCGTTCTCCCGGGACATGCCGATGCCCGCCGTCCATCGGCTGTGCTGGCCCCGCCAGAGCTGAGCAGCGACTGGTCGGGCCGGTGAACGTCCCGAATCCTCCACGCTCGAGCGTCACAGCCGTCCGTTGGAACCATCCACGCCACTCAAGGGCTCAGGCCGCGGGCCGTCCGGCACCCGTGTAGTCGTCGCCCTTCGAGTGATACGTGTGGATCTGGATCGCCTGCCCCTCGGTGGGCGCGTTGATCATCAGGCCGTTCCCGAGGTACAGCCCGACGTGGTGGATCCGCGTCGCCGGGTTCCCGTAGAAGACGAGGTCGCCGAGTTTCGGTTCCTGACCGCCGGGCACCTGCGGCAGAGCCCGGAACTGGCTGTCCGCGGTCCGTGGGAGCGCGACTCCGGCTTCGTCGTAGGACGCCTTGGTCAGCCCGGAGCAGTCGAAGCCCGCTGCGCCCGCCTCGGGGCCGTTGCCGCCCCACACGTACGGGAGGCCCAGCTGGCCGAGGGCGAACCGGGTCGCCTTCACGGCGGGGCTGGCGGATCGCGCCGGGTCGAGGGACAGGGTCGCGTACAGCTGGGCGTTGCCCAGGACGCGCTGGCGGAACAGTTCGGCGTCGTTGCCCTTCCCGCCCTGGTAGCCGGCGATGGCCTTCCACCAGCCGTTGCCGCCGCCGAGGTCGGCTCCGGAAGCGCACAGGGCGCGGCCGGCTGCGACCGAGGCGGAATCGGGGTCGGCGAGCGCGGGTTTCGCGATGCCGGGGATCGACGCGCCGTGCTTCTTCCACTGCTGTGCCGACAGGCCGAGCGGGTTTTCGCCGCCACGCCCGTGGTTCGAGCTCGCCGCGCCGATCCCGGCCAGCGTGACCCAGGACAGGTGGCAGTTCGGCTGCTCGCCGCGCAGCGCCAGTTCGCCGTTCGCGTAGCCGATGAGCGACTTCGCCGGGATGTCGAGCGGCCCGGCGAGCTTGTCGGCCCACTCTTCGAGCGGCCGGGCGCCCTTCGGTGTCTCCTGCGCCTTGACCGGTGCGCTGACTTCGAGGACCGACGGACCCGCGCCGCCGCCGACGGTGGCCGGATCCTGCTTCGCGGCGGGAACGGGCACCGGCTGGCGCCCATCGGCCGGTGCGGGATCGTTGCCGCCCGCGAGCAGCCAGCCCGCCGTCGCGAGTCCCGCGACCAGCGGGAGGGCGACCAGGCTTCGCATCGCCACGCCGTGCGCCCACGACTTCTTCCGGCTGGCAGAGGACGCGCTCGGGGCGGACTCGGGCTCGGTCACGCCGTCCAGGTTATTGGAGACCACCTCTGGGTAACGAGCGAACGCCTTGCACGTTAGGGGGACTCTCATATTCTGGACGAATGAGTGAGACGGGAGCGCTCGACGCCGGGCGTCTGAGCGCCGCGCTGTCCGGCCGGTACGCCACGATCCAGGTCGTGGCGAGTACCGGTTCCACCAACGCTGACCTGCGGGAAGCCGCCGCGAAGGGGGCCGAGGACCGCACAGTGCTGATCGCCGAAGAGCAGACGGCCGGTGTCGGCCGCCGCGCGCGGCACTGGTCCTCGCCGAAGGGATCGGGCCTCTACGTCAGTGTGCTGCTGCGTCCGGGCGGCGTGCCGTTCGCCAATTTGGGTTCACTTTCCGTGGTCGCGGGCCTCGCGGTCCGGGAGGTCGCCGAGAGCCTGGGTGTCGACGCCGTCCTCAAGTGGCCGAACGACGTCCTGGCCGGCCCGGACCGCGCCAAATGCGCGGGCATCCTCGCGGAGGCCGTCGCCGGCGACGAGACCACCGTGATCCTCGGCATCGGCCTGAACGTGCTGCCGCTCGGCGAGAACGTCCCCGCCGGGCCCGGCGGCCTGGCCGCTACCTCGCTGGCCGAGCAGGGGGCGACCGAGACCGATCGCGCCGAGATCGCCTCACGGCTGCTCACCGGGTTCGACGAACTCGAACGCCGCTGGCGGCTCGCCGGCGGGTCGCTGGCCGAGGCCGGTCTGCTCGGGGACTACCGGCGTTACTGCGCCACGCTGGGCCAGGATGTCGAGGTCCAGCTGCCCGACGGCTCGTCGTTGACCGGTCGCGCCGCCGACATCGATCCCGCCGGCCAGCTCCAGGTCGACGTTCCCGGTGGTGAGCGGTACACGGTGTTCGCCGGAGACGTCGTCCACGTACGGCCCGCCAAGGCCTGATCCGTGCGTCTCGATTTCCGGCGTCTCCTCTTCCGCCGGGACCGTTCGCCGGTACGGTGAGCTCACCAGCGCCGAACACACTTTGGGAGCGTCCGTCGTGGCCTATCCGGACGATTTGCTCAGCGAGAACGAGCACGTCGTGGTGCACAGTCACCCGCATTTCAAGATGCTGATCTTCCCGTTCCTCGCGCTGATCGTCACGCTCGGCGTGGGGATTTGGCTGGCCGTCATCGCGAAGGACGCGACGGCCCCGTGGGACCTGATCTCCGAGATCGCGATCGCCGCGGTCGGGCTCGGTCTCGTCGTGTGGCTCTTCCTGGCGCCGTTCGTCCGCTGGCGCACGACGCACTTCATCGTCACCACGGACAGGCTGATCGCCCGCGAGGGTGTGCTCAAGCGGACCGGGATCGACATCCCGATGTCGCGGATCAACAGCGTCCAGTTCGAGCACGGGCTGCTGGACCGCGTGTTCGGCTGCGGCACGCTGGTGATCGAGTCCGCTTCGGACGAACCGCTGAAGTTCGACGACATCCCCAAGGTCGAGCGCGTGCACACGGTCATCTACCGCGAAGTCAACGACAACCCGTACGACGACTACGCGCCGCCCGCCGCTGGTGCGCCGCAGCAGACCGAACCGCTGCCGCCGCAAGGACACCCGCCGCGTGGAAACCGGCGCCGCTGATGGGCACGCGAGAGCTGGGGCTGCCCGACCGCGTCCCGTCCGCCGCCGCGCTGCCGGAGCGGGTGACGATCTGGGAGGTCGGGCCTCGTGACGGCCTCCAGAACGAGAAGTCGATCGTCCCGGTCGAGGTCAAACTCGAATTCCTGGGCAAACTCGCCGATTCCGGGCTGACCACGCTCGAGGCGACCAGTTTCGTGAGCCCGAAATGGGTGCCGCAGCTGGCCGACGCCGAGCAGCTCCTGGCCGGGCTCGACAAGCGCGAGGGCGTCCGGTACCCGGTGCTCGTCCCGAACGAGCGCGGGCTGGACAGGGCGCTGGAGGCCGGGGTTTCGCATATCGCGATCTTCGCCAGCGCCACCGAGACCTTCGCCAAGAAGAACCTCAACTCGACGGTGGACGACCAGTTCGCGATGTTCGAGCCGGTCGTCACGAGGGCGCGGGCCGAAGGTCTCGACGTCCGCGGGTACGTGTCGATGTGCTTCGGCGACCCGTGGGAGGGCGCCGTCCCGGCCCCGCAGGTCGCCGGAGTGGGTAAACGGCTCCTGGACCTGGGCTGCTCGCAGCTCTCGCTCGGGGACACCATCGGCGTCGCCACCGCGGGCCAGGTCGAGGCGCTGATCGGGGAGTTCTCCGACGTCGACGCCCTGGCCGTCCATTTCCACGACACCTACGGCCAGGCGCTCGCGAACACGCTGGCCGCCCTTCGCTGCGGCGTGTCCACTGTGGACTCCTCCGCCGGTGGGCTCGGCGGCTGCCCGTACGCCGAGTCGGCCACCGGAAACCTCGCGACCGAGGATCTCGTGTGGATGCTCGACGGTCTCGGCGTCGAAACCGGCGTCGACCTCGACGCGCTGGTGGCGACGAGCAAGTGGATGGCCGGGAAGCTGGGCAGGCCGGCTCCGTCCCGGGTGGTCAACGCGCTCGCCGGCTGAGGTTCGCCGCGCTTTCGGGTATCCGCCGACGAGAACGCCGTCCGGCGCTAAGGTCGTAGCGCGTCCTGTCCGCTGCCTCCCCCGTTCATCGGTGGGAACCGATTCCTTGGGGGAGGTGCGGTGACCGATCCGAGCGAGGCCGGAACGGGCCCGATCCGGCTGCCTGCCGAGTACGACGCTCCGACACCACCACACGGGGTGCGCGCTCCGTACGCGCCTTCGCCGTGGCCGTCCTCGGTGGCGCCCTTGCGGGTGCCTTTCCCGCCGAGGCCCGCCGCCCCGCCACCCATGGGGGCGTTGCGGACGGAACGCGAGAGCGTGATCGCGCTGTTCCTCGTGCACATGTTCCCGATCGGGCACCTCCCGGTCGTGATGGGCAAACCCGCGCGTCAGCTGCCGCTGCCCGACGGCGGTTCCGGCCCGCAGGACCACCCCGAGGCGGACGTGCTCGACGACCTGGACGCGTTGTCCCATGTCAGCAGCGGTTTCCGGCGCTCGCCGACGACTCCGGCCGCCGTTCCGCCGCAGGCGTTGACCAGAGGACACCATCCGTGGGGCGAAATGTCCGAAGAGGACTGGAGAGAGCGCTTCGTGACCGGAACGGACTATCTGTGGCCGGACGGTGCCGACCCGGCGACGCCGACGATGCTCGAGGCAGGTACTCATCTCGACCGCTTCGGGGATCAGCACGGCCGGGTGTTCGCCGAGGACGCGACCCTGTTCCCCATGCGCTCGTTGCCGCCGGACCAGGCCGGTGCCTACCGGCGTTACCGCGTCGTCCGGCCGTTGCCGGTCTGGCGCTCGGTGACCGCCGGATGGTTCGGGCAGCCGGGCGGCGGAGTGCGCTTTCGCACGGTGCTGGGCGCCGATGAACTCGTCACGCTGGGCTTCCTGGCGGACGTCACGGGGGAGGTTCGGTGAACACGGGGACGATCTTGCGGTGGCTGGCAGCGCTGGGCGTGCCGCCCGAAGTGGTCTCGGTCGGCGCGGAGGTGGACAACGCCTGGTGCCTCATGCGCACGGAGGAAGAGGGAGCCGAGCCCGCCTGGGAGGTCTTCTGGCGGGAGCAGGGCAACCGGTACGACTGGGCGCGGTTCACCAGCGAACAGGTCGCCTGCCACTACCTCTTCGGACGTCTCGCCTGGTCGCAGGTCGCGCGCGGCGCCGTCGGCCTGCTGCCCGGCGCGCAGTGACTCAGCGCTTCAGGATCGCCAAGGCCTCGTCGTGGAGCAGGCCGTTCGTCGAAAGCGCCGAGCCGTTGTCGTAGCGCGCTTCGCCGTCGAGGTCGCTGAACCGGCCACCGGCTTCGGTGATCAGCACCTGGGCCGCGGCGACGTCCCACGGGTTCACGATGCATTCCGCGGTGACGTCGAGCGCGCCCTCGGCGACCAGGCAGTGGTGCCAGAAATCGCCGAAAGCGCGGCTTTCCCAGCACGCGTTGACGAGGTCGAGGTACTTCTCGCGTGAGTGGTACTCCACCCACGAGTTCAGGTCCGTTGTGGACAGATACGCGTCTTCGAGCGAGGCCACCTTCGACACCGAGATACGGCGTTCTCCGGCGGAGTCGCTCATCCAGGCACCGTCACCGGTGGCCGCCCACCAGCGGCGGCCGAGCAGCGGCGCGCTGATCATGCCGACCACGGGCGTGCCGTCTTCGACCAGCGCGATCAGTGTCGCCCAGACAGGGACGCCGCGCAGGAAGTTCTTGGTCCCGTCGATCGGGTCGAGCACCCAGGCGCGGCCGGTCGCGGCGGTGCCGCCGCGCTCCTCGCCGAGCACCGCGTCTTCCGGGCGGTCCGTGGCGAGGATCGCGCGGATGGCGTCCTCGACGGCGGTGTCCGCGTCGGTGACCGGTGTCCGGTCGGGTTTGCGTTCCACGGCCAGGTCGAGCGCGCGGAACCGGGCGGTGGTGATGGCGTCGGCGGCGTCGGCCAGCCGGGTGGCGAGTTCCAGATCATTCTCGTAGCCAGGCACGGTCACGATGGTTTCACGCCCGGCAGTCGTAGAGTTGACCAGGTGAGCATGGTGCTACTCGCCGAGGACGACCCGGCCATCGCCGATCCGCTTTCCCGCGCACTCCAGCGGGAGGGGTACGACGTGCGTGTCGTCGGCGACGGGCCCGCCGCTCTGGACGCGACCGAAGGCGACCGGGTGGATCTGCTGGTCCTCGATCTCGGCCTGCCCGGCATGGACGGGCTCGAAGTGTGCCGCCGCCTGCGCGCCAGCGGCACCGAGGTGCCCGTGCTGATGCTCACCGCGCGCACGGACGAGGTCGATTTCGTGGTCGGGCTCGACGCCGGCGCCGACGACTACGTCGCCAAGCCGTTCCGGCTGGCCGAACTGCTGGCCCGCATCCGGGCGCTGCTCCGCCGACGGGCACCCGACGTGCTCGAAGCCGGGGGAGTGCGGATGGACCTCGGTGCCCGGATGGTCACCGTGGACCTGCACGAGGTGCAGCTGGCGAACAAGGAGTTCGAGCTGCTCCGGGTGCTGATGAGCCGCGCGGGCCAGGTGGTCAGCCGTGACGAGATCCTCGCCGAGGTGTGGAACGACCTCGAATCGAAGACCTCGAAGACCCTCGACATGCACATGTCGTGGCTCAGACGGAAGCTCGCCATCGCGGCCGACGAAGCCGCGGGCCGGGCGGGCAAACCCGGCGGGAACGGCGACGGCGAACGGCGGATCGCCACGGTCCGCGGCGTCGGCTTCCGCTTCAACGCGGAATAGCATGCGACGACGCATCCTCCTGGCGATCCTGCTCGCCGTCGCGGTCACCGCGGCGGTGCTGGGCATCCCGCTGGGGATCACCGCGTGGCAGCTGGTCGAGAACCTCAACCGCGAGAACCTGGCATCCTCGGCCCGCGGGATCGCGGCGACGCTGGACAACGAGATCGCCGTCGGCCAGCCGATCAATCTCGACCTGGTCCGGGTGGGCGTCCCGCAGGGCGGTTTGCTGACCGTCCGCGCGCAGGGGCAGATCGAGAAGCGCTACGGCTCCGACCCGGGTACCGACGTGGTGTCCGAGCGGGCGCCGATCGCGTTGCACGGCGAAGTCGAGCTGGCCGTGCCCGCCGGGCCGATGCGCACCCGCCAGACCCAGGTGACGCTGCTGGTGGTGCTGCTGGTCGTGCTGTCGGTGGGCACCGGCACGGTGGTCGCGACGGTGACCGCGCGAAGGCTCGCGAAACCGCTGAGACACGTCGCGGATCGCGCGGTCAAACTCGGTGGCGGTGACTTCCGGCCGGATCCCAAGCGCTACGGCGTCGGCGAACTCGACATGGTCGCCGAAGCACTCGACGCGTCCGGTTCGGCGCTCGCGCAGCTCGTCCAGCGAGAACGCCAGCTCGTCGGCGACGTCTCCCACCAGCTGCGGAGCCGGTTGACCGCGTTGCAGCTGCGGCTCGAACCGCTCACCGTCCACTCCGACCAGGATGTCGTCGACGAGGCGAAGGCCGCGCAGGAACAGGCGGACCGGCTCGCCGAGGCCCTCGACGAGTTGCTGGCCGCCGCGCGGGCGGCGCGCGAGGTCAGCGCGGAACCGGTGAATCTGCCGGAAGTGCTCCCCGAGGTGTCCGAAGAGTGGCGACAGCTGCTTCGTGCCGAAGGAAGGCATCTGCGGATCCGCGTCACCGATGGGCTGAGGGCGAGGGCGACGCCCGGCCGCTTGCGCGAGGTCGTCGGCGTCCTGCTCGACAACGCGCTCCGCCACGGCGCGGGAACGGTCACGCTCGCCGCCCGGCGCGGCGACACGGAAGGCACCGTCGTCATCGAGGTCGCCGACACCGGATCGGGCGTGCCGGACGAACTGGCGCCGCACATCTTCGAACGCGGATTCTCCGGCGGCGGGTCGACCGGCGTCGGGCTGGCGCTCGCCCGCGCGCTCATCGAGGCCGACGGTGGCCGGCTGGAGCTGTCGAGCAAACAACCGGCGGTGTTCAGCCTCTTTCTGAAGGTGCCCCGACCGGGTGATGTGGCCGAAGTGCGGTGGCCGGCCGAGCGGGTCCCTCGCTGAAGAAACGCTCGAAGGATTTCCCGATCGGGCAAGGCCGCGGAAGCGCGCCGACCTACCGTCGGGAGGGTGCGTGCGACGGCGTTACGGTACCGCCCTCCGGTGAGTCCGGTGGCCGCGGCGACCCTGGAGATCGGCAAGGTGGCGGTCACCGTGCGGTTGTCGTTCGACGGCGCTCTGTACGGGTGTCGCCGGCCGCCCGGCGTGGTGGAGCGGATGGAGGCCGAAGCTCTGGACCTGCTCTCGAAGGGCTTGTTCGTCAGCGGGATCGACACCCCGGTCGCGACCGTCACCGGAGCGGCGGGCCACCGGTTCGTCCAGGAGCGCGCCGTGTTCCAGCCGCCGGACAGCCGGCTCTACCAGGGCCTGTGCGGGGTCGGCGCCAGCCGGAACGGGCTGACCTTGACCGGCATACTCGGCTACCGCCTCGAAGTCCGCGCGGGCTGGGCCCGGCGGGCCGGTGAACGCGGCCCGCCCGAGACGGCCGCCGAATGGTGCGAGCTCTTCGGCGGGCAGCTGGCGTCCATCGGCGGGGTGGTCCTGCGGCGGGCCTCGGTGCTCAGTCTCGGTACTCCGCCGTGATCGTGACGACGAACGCCGCACGGGCGGGCAGGCCGAGGCTGACCCACAGCCCGGTCGGATCGGTTTCCCCGAGGGCCATCCGCAACGGCTGCTCGTCGACCGTGAGGAACTCCGTCCCGAGCAGGACCCGCAGCGACCGGTCGAGCAGGGTGTGCTCGTCCCGTACCTTGTCCGCCTGCGCGGTGACCAAATAGGACAGTTCACACCGCTTCGCCCGCACGGCGCCGGTTCCCGGGCCGGCGCCGTGCAGGGCGAAGAGGAACAGATCGACGCTCGACATCCGCGTCCCGGTCTGCCAGGTGGGTTTCGGCGGATCAAGCCGGACCACCGTCCCCTCCGGCAGATGAGGTGCGATGAGCCGGCACAACGCCTCGTCGACCTGGGTGATCACGGTGTCAGATCAATCCCTCGCGCAGTGCGTAAGCCACCGCGTGCGAGCGGTTCCGGAGCTGGAACCGGTTGGTCACGTCGTGCAGGATGCTTTTCACCGTGCGCTGCGAATAGCAGAGCTGGTCGGCGATCTCCTGCGTCGAGAACCCCGACGCGACCAGCTTGAGCACCTCGGTCTCCCGGCTGCTCATGCCACCGAGGTGCAGGCCGCGCGGCTGCAGCACCTGGCGCTGCAGCCGTGAGACCCGGTGAAGCAGCCTGCCGAGCAAGTCGGGCGGCAGCGCGCCTTCCCCGGCCGCGGCCGCCTTGATCAGCCGGACCAGGACGTCGGCACCCGCATCGGAGCGGCGGGCGACCGCGCAGACGCCGTGCTCGATGGCGCCGAGGATCTCGTTGTCGTCGACTTCCCCCGCGATGAGCACGATGCGGGTGAACCCCTGGTGATGCAATGCGGACAGCAGTTGTGTCATCGCCTCGTCGAGGCGGTCGGTGACCAGGAGGGCCACCATGGTCGGGTCGGCGGTCTCCCCGTCCACCAGCCAGACGTCGTCACGGGAGCGGAGCGTCGCGCAGACGCCGTTGTGCAGGATCGGGTCGGTGGCGCGGACGACCACCGGTGTCCGGTTCGGTTCGAACATGTGATTCCCATTCCCCTCGAACGGTGCGAGGGTCCCACCCCTCGCACTGCTCACCTTGCCGGGTGAGGTGTCCCGGGCGCATGGGACTCCGGTCCCGAAATTGCCCGAAAAGCCGCCCTTATCGGGGTCGCTTTTTCAACGGCCTAACCCTGCTTCGCGGGCGCGCACGATCGCTTCGGCGCGGTCCGCGACGTGGAGTTTGCTGAAGACGTTCGAAATATGGTTTCGCACGGTTTTGGGGCTGAGACACAGAGTGCTGGCGATGACGGTGTTGCTGTGCCCGCACGCGATGAGCGAGAGGACCTCTCGCTCGCGGACGGTGAGTTCCGGGAACAGCGTGTCCGTGCTCGGCTGAGTGTGGTTGAAGAAGCCGAGAACTCGCGTCGCGATGTCGGGCCCGAAGATCGCTTCGCGCCTCGCGACGGCGTGAACGGCACGAATGATTTCGTCGGGTTCCGCGTCTTTCAGCAGATATCCGCGGGCTCCGGCGCGCATCGCGGAGAAAACGGATTCGCTCTCGTCCGCCATGGTCAGCATGAGCACGCCGACGTCAGGCCGTTCCGCGACGATGTGCCGGGTCGCTTCGGCGCCACTGATGTCGGGCAAATGCAGGTCCATGACCACGACGTCGGGCCCGAGGGCGCTCGCCGCGCTGATCGCGTGCGCGCCGCTCGCGGCCTCGCCGACCACGTCGATCAGCGGTTCGTTGGCGAGCAGCGTGCAGACCCCGAACCGGAACAGCGGATGGTCGTCGACCACGAGCACGCGAAGGCGTTCGTTCATACGGTTCCCCCTGTCTCCCCGACGCGGCACGTTAGCCAGAGGGCCGGTCACGGACAACGCGTGGTCCGGACAGCGGACCGGCGAGGATTAAACGCCTGATGAGTGTCGCGTATCGCGGAAGCTCGCCCAAGCGATTAACCCTTTCGGCCCAGGCCAGGTCTTGTTGAGGGGTAGGGCAAAGGTGTCCTGGTAGTGGTGGGGGCTCGTGAGTGGTAAGGACGGTTCTAACCGTCCTTACCACTCACGAGCCCCACCGCGGTCCGCCGCTCAGATCACCTGAAGTACGTGAAGGCCTCCTTGCCTACCCTGAAGGTAGTGAAGGAGGCCTTCACGGACTCTGAGCTCAAGGGGCCCTCATGGACCCGGACTCAGCGCGGTAGCAAAGGTCCCTTGCTCCCTTTCCGCAGGTCAGGCAAAGGCGGCGGCGTGCTCGCGAGCCCAGTCCGCGAACGTCAGCGGAGCCCGGCCGAGGAGTTCGCGAACGGTGTCGAACACGATCTCCTCGTTCCCGGCGGACTGCCGTTTGAGCTCGAAGATCCCATCGACCGCCGAAGCGGGCCAGCCGTACCCGAGCATCCGGGCCCGAGAATCGGCTTCGGGTTCTTCGACGTACGTCAGCGGTCGCCCGAGCGCGTCACCGAGGATCTCGACCTGCCGCCGCGTCGTGAGTGCTTCGCCGCCGGTGATCGGGTACGTCTTGCCCGCGTGCCCATCGGTGGTCAGCACGGTCGCGGCCACTTCGGCGATGTCGCGGACGTGCACCAGCGCGGACGCCGGATCGCCTTCGGGGACGCGGACGACCCCGTCGCCGCGCACGGCGTGCAGCCAGGCGAACCGGTTGTCCATGAACGTGCCGGGACGCAGGATCGTCCAGTCCGGTCCGGCCTCGCGCACTGCCCGCTCGGCCTCGGCGTGCACGAGCGAGATCGGGTCGGTCTGTCCGAAGTGGACGCCGGTGGTGGAGAGTTTGACGACGTGTGTGACGCCGGTGGCGGCCTTGAGCACGGCTCGTTCCTGGGCGAGCGGATCCGAGCCGTGCCCGGAGGTCAGGACGAACACGCGGTCGACGTCGTCGAGCAGCGCGGGATCGAAGGCGTCGAGGTCGCCGGCGGCGACCTCCGCACGCGGATCGACGCGGGCGCGGGCGGGGTCGCGTGTCAGGGCACGAACACGAGCGCCCCTGTCCAGCAGAGCCGGAACGAGCTCGCGCCCGATTTTGCCGGTGGAACCGAGAACGAGGATCATCGAAAGACTCCTTAGTGGTTGCGCCGCAACGAAACGCGCGGCAGGAAGAGGGAAGCGGCGAGGCCGACAGTCAATGCGGGGACCATCACCCAGAACACGCCGTTGAGCGCGGAGGAGTAGCCGGAGGGACTGTCGTCGGCGAAGGCGTTCGTGAACACCGCGCCGAAAACGGTCAGCCCGGCCGTGGTGCCGAGGGAACGCAGGAAGCCGACGGTCGCCGAAACGGCGCCGAGATCGGTCCGGGCGACGTTCTGCTGGGCCGCCATGGAAAGTACCTGCATGTTGAGCCCGGCCGCCGCGCCGAACACGACGAGATAGGCGACGACGAGTGGCAACGGCGTCGTTTCGTCCATTGTGGACATCGCGAACGCGGCGATGAGGCCGAGGATCATGCTGAGGATCGGTGCCCAGCGGTAGGCGCCGGTCTTGGCGATGACGCGGCCCGCGACCATCGACGACGCGGCGACCGCGAGTGTCATGGGCAGCAGCAGGAGTCCGGCCTCCGAAGGGCCGGCGCCACCCGCGGTCTGCAGGAAGAGTGCCAGGTAGTTGACCGAACCCAGGAAAACGAACCCGGCCGCGGCACTGGCCAGCACGCTCAGGCTGAACATCCTGGCGCGGAACAGCCGGAGCGGGATGACCGGTTCGGCCGCCCGGCGCTCGATGAGCAGGAAGGCGACGAGCAGCACCACGCCGATCGACGCCGACAGCGGCGTGGCCAGTGTCAGGCCGACGATCGCGCCGGACAGGATGACGATGCCCGCGAAATCGAACGGCGCGGTCGTCCGGCGTCGTTCGAGCCGAAGGAATCGCGCGACGACGCCGAGCGCGACCAGCCCGATCGGCACGTTGAGTCCGAAGATCGACCGCCAGCCTGCCAGGTCGGTCAGGACGCCGCCGACGACAGGGCCCGCCAGTGAGGACCCGGCGAAGCAGATCGAGAACCAGGCGAAGTAGCGGGCGCCTTCGCGACCCGGGAACAGTTCGCCGATGATCGCGGCGACCGCGACGAACAGGCCGCCGGAGCCGATGCCCTGCAGGACGCGGGCGGCGATCAGCAGTGGCATCGTCGGCGCGAGCGCGCAGGCGAGGGAGCCGAGGACGAACAGCGCGATCGCGACGAGCACGACGGGCTTGCGGCCGAAGAGGTCGCCGAGTTTTCCGTAGACGGGAGCGCTGACGCTGCCCGCCAGCAGATAGGCGGTGGTGACCCAGGCGAACGACGCGGTGCCGCCGAGTTCGCCGACCATCCGCGGCAGGGCGGTCGCGACGACCTGGGCGTCGAGCATCGCCAGGAACACGGCGGCGAAGAGCCCGACGAGGGCAAGGGTGTTTCGGGCGCGCGGAGGCGCGCCGAGAGTGGTGCTCAAGAAAGAGATCCGTTCACTGGAAGAAACGAGGGAACGCGAGGGACGCGGGGCAGTGCTCGAAAGCAGCCCGGGTCCCCGCCAAGACGGGAAAAGGCTCAACCGTCATCCGAACCGGATGCGGTCCTCTTCGCGCTTGGCGATCACCTCGTATTCGTCCCGCTCGACCGTACGAACCCGGCCGGCGTCATCAATGAAGGAACGTTGACATGGATGACCCTAGACAATCACATGTCTTTTGACAAGTACTTAGCGGAGAGGAACGACGTCGTCGTCCGGCTCGTCGCTGTCCCGGCGGCGTTTGCCCAGCTCATCCGGGAAGACCCACTTCTTGAAGCCCCAGAAGCGGAAGAACATCGCCAGCAGCATGCCGATGATCGATCCGCTGGTGAAGTCCGCGAACTCCTGGACGAACCGGGTCACGTGCGGCACTTCGAGATCGAAGATGTAGCGCGACGTGTAGAGCGGGATCAGGTTGACCACCACGGCGATGCCGCTGATCACGAAGAAGAGCGCCGCCTCGTGATGCCGCTCGCGGCCGCCGCGCGTCCGGAAGGACCACTCGCGGTTGAGGATGTAGGACACGATCGTCGCGACGATGATCGCGATGGCCTTCGCCGTGGTCGGCTTCGACTCCAGCACGCTGAGTTTCAGCAGGTACCAGACGCCGTTGTCGACCAGGAACGTCGTGCCGCCCACGATCGCGAACTTCAACAGCTCACGGTGCTTGATCAGCACGGATCGGAGCGGCTCGGGCGTCCTGGAGAGGACGGATTCGACCACGGTCACCGGATCAGTCTAATTCGCGTCACCCGTCGAACGGGTCGGCAGGGGATGGGCAGCGCGATATATGACCCTTTGGGTGTTTTCGGGGAACGTAAATCCGTGAAGGTCCCCTTCATTCGGCTCAGGGCTGTCGTGGCCCGGTCACAAGGTCACGCCACCCAGTGACGGTGCTCGCCATCGCGCCACGAAGCCGAGTGGGGAGGGTTCAGGACGTTCAACGTCCCAAATCTTCCCCGCTCAACCTCCGCCGGGTACCTGACCGACCACCCCGCCCGCCCCGGGGGAGCAAGGGACCTTTGCTACCGTCCGGTCGTCTGACCTGCGAAAAGAGAGCAAGGGACCTTTGCTGCCACCCGGCGGCTCAAGCCGCGGAATCGTCGGGAATGTCGGAAGTCTCCCGCCCGCCGCCCCGCAGCAGCCGCGGCCGCGCGCCGGCTTCCGGGAAGACCCACTTCTTGAACGACCACCAGCGGAACGCCGTGCCGAGCAGGGTCCCGATGATCACGCCGCTGACGAAGTCGGCGATCTCCTGAGCCAGCAACCCGACGTGTGGTTGCTCCAGCTTGAACACGTACCGCGAAACCAATTGCGGAAGCGCGTTGAGGCCGAGCGCGATAGCGCTGAGCAGGAAGAAGAGCGCCGCTTCGTGGGCACGCTCACGGCCGCCGCGGGAGCGAAAGGACCATTCGCGGTTCGCGACGTACGAGAAAACGGTCGCCACCAAGACACCGATGATCAGCGCGGTCACCGGTTTGTCGGTCAGCACGGTGAACTTCAGTCCGTAGGTGATCGTCATCGTGATGACGAAACTCGCGCCCCCGACCAAAACGAACCGCAGTAGTTCGCGATGCTTCCCCCGCATGCGGGCGACGCTACTGGAAAATACGGTCGACCACTCCGTTGGGCTGGGTGGACGGCTTGGACTTGCCGGGTTGCGGCGGCGCGCTCGTGGTCGTCGTCGGCTGGGCCGGTTCTTGCTGCGTAGGCTCCGAAGGCGTCACGGACGGCGAAGGCTTCTTCGGAGGAACAGGCCACCCAGGTCGCCCAGGCTTCGTCGTGTCCGGAGCGACCGAAGGCTTCGAAGTGACCGAAGGCAGCGAAGGCGCCGTAGTCGGCGGAAGCAGCGCGTTGTCGTCACACCAGTGGTGCCAGCAGCCGAAGTAGACCGCGACCGGCTTCGCCTTGGCGACACCGAGGGTGGCGTTCACCGTCACCGGCATGTTGTCCGCCGGACGGCCCTTCAGCAGCACCATCAGGTTCGCCTGGCGCCCCGGAGCCAGCGAGCCACGCGAAGTGCATGACGCACCTTCGCCGGTCGGAGTGCATCGGATGCCGGAGAAGCTCCACGAGTAGAGAACGCGGTGGTCGAGAGTGATCGTCACCGGCTTCGTCGACTCGCCGGTGTTCTTGACCTGGATGGTCACCCGCGGGTTGCGGTTCCAGGGGAGCGCGGACAGCCCGTCACTTTCGGCGCTCAGGACGAGGTCGTCCACGGGCGCTGGCGGCGCCGGCACCTTGACCTTCACCTCGACTCGAACGTTGATCTGCGCGCCCGCCGTCACCGAACCTTTGACCACGCTGCCGTCCTCGGCCGTTTCGTCCGCGAGCAGCCGGAACCTCAGCACCGCGGACTGTCCCGGTTCGAGGCCGGTACCGGTCCGGCAGGTCACCGTGCCGGTACCGCCGGGGCAGTTCACCGCGATCGGAGCGGGCGCCTGCTGCCGGAAACCGCTGGCGCCCATCGCGCCACCGCCGCCGGCGGCGGGAACGGCCCGCACGCCCTTCGGCAGAGTCAGCGAGACCGCCACGGGCTCGGACTTCGATCCGCCGTCGTTGCGCACGGTGATCGGCAGGTCGGCCGCTTCGCCGGGCTTGAGCTGGACACCGCCGGGCGGGGTCGACGCCGTCATCACCGGCGAAGGCGCGGGCGGTTCGGCGGGTGACGGAGTCGGGGCTGGAGTCGGCGCCGGAGCCGGAGCCGGAGCCGGAGCCGGAGCCGGGGGTGGCACCTGCTGAGCGGGAGGCACGGGCTGCTGAGCAGGCGGGACCGCGGGCGGCACTGCGGGCGGGACGGCCGGTGCGGGCGCGGGTGCCACGGCGGGCGGCGGGACCGCGGCGGCAGCCGGGACCTCCTGGGTGCCGCCACCGGCGGCGAGCGCCACCGCCACGGCGGCGACGATGGCCGCGCCCGATCCGGCCACCCCGGCGAACTGGCGCGGTCCGGCCGCGGCGGCACCGGCGGCCCCGCCCGAAGTCGAACCCGCGGCGGCGGCCGCGGTGACCGCGCTCGCCTTGCCCGCCCCTGTCGTCGCCAGGTAACCGAGAGCCGCGCCACCGAGCACGATCGGCGCGATGATCCCGCGCAGACCGGTGTTGACGTCGGCCAGTTCCGCGGCCAGCGCGCGGCATTTCTCGCATTCGTCCAGGTGGCTCTCCACCTGGGCACGTTCTCGTTTGGACAACCCGTCGCGGGTCCACGCGCCGAGCTTGTCCGCGCTCGCGCGGCAGCGTTCGGCGGAGTTCTCGGCCAGGTGGACCTGCAGGTAGGCCTGCCGCAGGCCTTCACGGGCGCGGTAGGCGAGCGCGGAGACACCGTTCGCGGTCAGTCCCAGCAGCGGCGCGACCTCGGCGGGGGTCTGCCCCTCGATCTCGGTGTGCCACAGCACCGCCTGCCACCGCTCGGGCAGCCGGGCGAACGCTTTCGCGGCGAGCGTGCGCTCAAGCCCGGCGACGGCGGTGTCGGAGAAGGGGACAGTCAGCGCTTCGCCGACGGCACCGCCGACGTCGGACATGTCCTCGTTCAGGTCGACGCGCTTGTCCTTGCGCGTCTTGTCGTAGGCGGTGTGCCGGAGCGCGGTCAGCAGGTACGCGCGGAAGGCGGCGTCGGGGCCTTTGCCGCCGCGCAGCGTGTCCAGCACCTTCGCGAAGGCTTCCGAAACGAGGTCGTCGGCTTCGGAACTCGAGCGGGCGAGCTGACGGGCGAGGTTGTGCGCCGCGCCGGCGTGACGCTCGTAGAGGGTTCCGTAGGACGCGATCTTCCCGTCACGCACCTCGGCGATCAGCTCGGCGTCACTCCTACCGGAGAGATCGGCGGGAACGGTGGACACGGGGCTCCTTCATCTGCTGGTTCGGCGGGTCTACTGTCTTAAACGCCCGAACCCGCTCAGTGTGACGGACTGGGCGACGCACGTCACCTCGCGGTCCCGTCGATGACCCGGAGAGCGCAACACCTTCACCCACCCTGGGTTACCGAAGAGTTCGGAAAGATCCTTGGAAAACGCCGTCACGCCCGGCGTGGACCGGCGTCCCCACCGTGAAGCGATCGCAAGATCGAAAAGATCGGAACGGAAAGGGGCGGTGGGCAGTGGACGTACCGGCCACCGGTGCGCCGTCCGGGGGGTCCGATGGGCAAGCCGCCTGGAACCGGTTCGAACGAGATCGCACGCTCCGCGCCCTGCGGGCCCGCTGGCGAACGGCCAGCCTGGCCGCGGGCTGGCGTTTCCCCAGTGACTGGGGCCTTCCCGAGGTCGACGCCGTCTGCGCGGCGGTGATCAAGAACGGCCGGGTCGCACCCGCGGAAGTGGCGGAGACCGCCCTCGCGGGGCTGGGCCGGGCACGGGCCGCAGCCGGCGCCGGGCTGGCCGAAACGCTCGCGGATCTCGCGGCGTTGCACGCCGTGCTCGCCGACCCGGACGCGGTGGACGGTTTCCTCGCACCGGATGTCGACTCCACACCCTCCCGGTTACTCCGGGTGACGGCGCTGGCGTGGGCGGACGTCGCGACCGATCAGCTGGTGA
This sequence comes from Amycolatopsis decaplanina DSM 44594, assembly GCF_000342005.1. GTDB lineage: Bacteria > Actinomycetota > Actinomycetes > Mycobacteriales > Pseudonocardiaceae > Amycolatopsis > Amycolatopsis decaplanina. The sequence goes on along the minus strand of NZ_AOHO01000058.1, from coordinate 174,493 downwards.
ACACCGAGGTCACCGAACCGCTAACCGGGCTGCCCACCGCCGCGTACCTGAGGACCCGGCTGAGCGAGTTGTACCGCCAGGCCCGTCGTGACGAGCGGCCGGTCGCGGAGGCGCACACGCTGCTCGTGGTCTCCATGGACTTCAGTTCGGTCGCGGGCTGGCCCCGGCTGACCGGCATGATCCTGGTCGCGGACGCGCTGAAGCAGGTGTTCGACGGCGGGGAGAGCGTCGCCTCGATCGGGCCGTCCGTCGCGGGCGCCCTCGTCCCGAAGGACGTGAGGCTCGCTTCGTCCGGCGTCGCGCTGCGAAGGGCGCTCAACGAGCGGCTTTCCGTGGACGCCCAGTTGCGTGACACCGGCCGCCCGCAGATTTCGGCGGTCCGGCTCCCGGCGACCTACGATCTGGCGTGTGATCTGCTCGGCACCCTGGCGCGCTCCTGACGCGAGGTAGCGTAAGACGTTCTCCAGGTCACGGCCGACCCTGTCGACCAGCGACGACCCGGTTCATGATTTCCTGTTTGCGTGACCCGGACTGTTCCCGCCGACGCCAACGGCGACGTTTCGGCGCGCCTTCCGCAGCATCGCCTCTCGCTGCGGAAGTCGCTCGCCCGCTTGTCCGTCCGGCCGCGATCGATCCTGATCCTGTCGGTGATCCCGCTGGTCGCGATCGGTTTCGGTATCTGGGGCTGGCAGCACGACTGGGTGCTGGGCGTGGACAGTGCGGTCTACCGCGCCGGTGCCGAGACGCTGCTGAACGGCGACCCGCTGTACGACGCGAACACACTTCCGGTGGAGCCGTGGTGGGCGCTGCTGCCGTTCACCTACCCGCCGACGGCCGCGCTCCTGTTCATCCCGCTCGCGATGGTCCCGACGCAGGTCGCCTGGGGGCTCCTGACCGCGGTCTCGCTGCTCGCGCTGGCGCTGTGCGTCCGGATCGCCATCGGCGCGCTGCCGAAGCCCTCGACCGACGGCCCCCGCTGGTGGGCCTCGCCCGCCCGGTCGACGATCGCGTTCTTCCTGGTCTTCCTCGGACTCGAGCCGGTGTGGCGCACGATCTTCCTCGGCCAGATCAACATCATCCTGATGGCACTGGTGATGCTCGACATCCTGGTCATCGGTGCCAGGGGCAGCCGCTGGGGCGGCGTGCTCGTCGGTGTCGCGGCCGCGGTCAAGCTCACCCCGATCGTGTTCCTGGGGCATCTGTTCATCACCGGCCGCCGGATGGACGCCGTCCGCGGGCTCGTCACCTTCGTCGTGATGCAGGGCCTGATGTTCCTGATCATCCCGCACGACGCGGCCCGGTACTGGACCTACACACTGCCCGACACCGGCCGCATCGGCCCGGTTCACTGGGCGGGCAACCAGTCGCTGAACGCGCTGATGAACCGCTTCACCGAGCTCGCGCCCTGGGCGTCGAAAGCGGCGATGGGGATCGGCGCGCTGCTCGCGATCCCGGCGATCTGGCTGGTGCTCCGCTTCCATCGCAAGGGCCAGGCGCTCGCGGCGATGCTGGTGACGGCGTTCTGGATCCTGCTGATCTCGCCGATCTCCTGGACCCACCACTGGGTGTGGGTAGCGCCGCTGGTCGTCCTGCTGGTCTCGCGACTGCCGAAGACCACGCCCGCCACCGCGTGGAAACGTTGGCTCGGCACTTTCGCCGTGTTCTTCGTCTTCATCAGCTGCGTGCTGCTGATCCTGCCGAACGGCCGCAACGTCGAGCTGCACTGGAAGGTGTGGCAGAACATCCTCGGCAGCGCGTACATCTTCATGCCGTTGGTACTGGCGCTCGCGCTCGCCGGACGCTGGTGGTACCTGCGCCGGAAGCAGGGCACATCGGTCGGGAGCGACGCTGTGGGGAATAACGACGAGCATGCTGAAGTCGCGTCCGGCGGCTGAGCCCCGGGTCGTCGGGGCCGCGCTGGCGGGTGCGCTCGCACTGGCGATGCTCGCGCTGGGCGTCGTCGCGTGGCTCGGCGAATGGCACCTCGGCGCGGACAGCGCCGTCTACCGCGCCGGCGCTCTCACGCTGTTGAAGGGCGAACCGCTCTACACCCGCGAGGCGCTGACGACGCTGCCGCCGTGGGTGCTGCTGCCGTTCACCTACACCCCGGCCGCGGCGCCGTTGTTCCTGCCGCTCGCGATCGTCCCGGCCGGGCTGACCTGGGGCGTCGTCGGTGCGCTCTCCCTGGTCTGCCTGAGCGTCGTGATCTCCGTGGTCGCCCGCGCCTGCGGTGCCCACATCACCCGGTGGTGGGTCTTGCCGCTGGCGACGACGGGCGGGCTCGCGCTGGAGCCGGTGTGGAAGACGATCTTCCTCGGGCAGATCAACCTCATCCTGATGGCGCTGATCGTCCTCGACGTCCTCGTGCTTTCGGCGCGTGGTTCGCGCTGGGCCGGGGTGCTGATCGGGATTTCGGCCGCGATCAAGCTGACGCCGCTGATCTTCGTGCCGCATCTGCTGTTCACCGGCCGCTGGAAGGACGCGCTGCGGGCGCTCGGCACGTTCGTCGCGCTCGAAGCCGTGATGTTCGCGGTGATCCCCGGCGACGCCGCCCGATTCTGGACCGAGTCGGCGACCGACCCCAGCCGGGTCGGCTCCGTGCACTGGATCTTCAACCAATCACTCAACGGCTTGGTGAACCGCGCTTCGGAACTCGCGTCGTGGTCACTGGCGGTGGCCATCGCGATCGCCGCCGTCCTGGCCGTCCCCGCCGTCTGGCTGGTCGTACGCCTGCATCGCCGCGGTGACCCGGTCGGCGCGCTGCTGGTGACCGCGTTCTACGGGCTGCTGCTCTCGCCGGTGTCCTGGTCACACCACTGGGTGTGGACGGTGCCGCTGCTCGTCCTGCTCGTCATCCGCCGATCGTGGGTTCCGGCCGCGGGCGTCGCGGTGCTGTTCGCGAGCGGCGTGATCATGTTCGTGCCCAACGGCGGGGAGACCGAGTTCGGCTGGGGGCTGGGCTGGTCGCTGCTCGGCAACGTCTACGTCCTCACGGCTGCGATCGCCATCACAGGCCTGGCCGTGCGAGAGCTGCGACGCGGGTCCGCCCAGGTCGCGGCTGTGACGGCCAAGTAATCTGCACACCGCAGTGTTGAATGTGGCCTCAGCGGAAAAGAGAACTTCGGCCAGTGGACAAACGAACCGGTCTTCCGATCGTGGGCATGGTGGGCGGCGGACAGCTGGCCAGGATGACCCACCAGGCGGCGATCTCCCTCGGCCAGTCCCTGCGCGTGCTGGCCGCCGGGGAGAACGAATCCGCCGGCCTCGTCGCGGGCGAGGTCGTGCACGGGCACCACACCGACCTCGAAGCGCTGCGCTCGTTCGCCGCCGGGGTCGACGTGCTGACCTTCGACCACGAGCACGTTCCCGGCGAACACCTGCTGACACTCGCCATGGAAGGCGTCACCATCCGGCCCGATCCGGCCGCGTTGTCGATGGCGCAGAACAAGCTCGTCATGCGCGAGATGATGGCCGGGCTCGAGATCCCCGGCCCCGCCTTCGCCGAAGTGTCCTCTGTGGACGACGTGATCGCCTTCGGTGACAAGCACTCCTGGCCGGTGGTGCTCAAGGCGGCGCAGGGCGGCTACGACGGCCGCGGCGTCTGGATGCTCGACACCGCGCAGCACGCCCGCGAGACCGTCCCCGAACTGCTCGACGCCGGAACCCCTTTGCTGGTCGAGGAAAAGGTCGTCATGCGGCGCGAACTGTCCGCGCTGGTGGCCCGGTCCCCGTTCGGACAGGGCGCGGCGTGGCCGGTGGTGGAGACCGTGCAGTCCGGCGGGATCAACACCGAGGTGCTGGCCCCCGCGCCGGGACTGAGCGTCGAGCGCACGCAGGAGGCACAGGATCTGGCGCTGCGGATCGCCGCGACGCTGAACGTGACCGGCCTGCTCGCCGTCGAGCTGTTCGAGACCGATCAAGGTCTGCTGGTCAACGAACTCGCCATGCGCCCGCACAACTCGGGCCATTGGACCCAGGACGGTTCGAAGACTTCGCAGTTCGAGCAGCACTTGCGCGCCGTGCTCGACTACCCGCTCGGGGTGACCGACCTGATCGCCCCCGCCTGCGTGATGGCGAACGTCCTCGGCGCCCCCGAGACGCCCGAGATGGGACCGGACGAACGGCTGCACCACCTGTTCGCGCGGTACCCGGACATCCGCGTTCACCTGTACGGCAAGGGAGAACGCCCCGGCCGCAAGCTCGGCCACGTCAACCTGGTCGGTGAACGCATGGAGGAGCTGCGCGACCGCGCGCTGCTCGCCGCGCACTGGCTTTCCCACGCCGTCTGGCTCGACGGCTACGAGATCCACTAGGAGTATGAGTATGTCGCCGCAGGTGGGCGTGATCATGGGCAGCGATTCGGACTGGCCGACGATGGAAGCGGCCGGGCAGGCGCTGGACGAGTTCGGCGTCGAATACGAGGTCGGCGTCTACTCGGCGCACCGCACTCCGCAGCGGATGCTCGACTACGCGTCGTCGGCCGCTTCGCGCGGCGTGCGCGTGATCATCGCAGGCGCCGGCGGTGCGGCGCACCTGCCGGGCATGGTCGCTTCGGCGACGGTGCTGCCGGTGATCGGCGTGCCGGTGCCGCTGAAGTACCTCGACGGTATGGACTCGCTGCTCTCGATCGTGCAGATGCCCGCCGGTGTCCCGGTCGCGACGGTCTCCGTCGGCGGGGCGCGCAACGCGGGTCTGCTCGCGGTGCGCATCCTCGCGGCGTCCGACGAGGGGTTGCAGGCGAAGATGGCCCGGTTCCAGGCGGATCTGGAACAGCTGGTGCTCGACAAGGACGCCGCGCTGCGCAAACGCGTCGAAGGCTGACGCATTTCGTCCTCTGATTTCGCCGGAACCCACTTGCGGACGTAGATCGCCACAGTAGGGTGTCGGGTGGGCACTGTCGGTCAGAATGGTCGATGGTGGAGGAGGGACATGATGCTTCGTTTCGTGGTGCGCTCATGACGGCGCCGAACAGGCTGCGCGCTCTGCGCGAAAAGGCCGCAGACTTGGATACTCGGCTGGTCGCCGCCAGGCATACCAGCGCGTCCATCGATCGTTCGGTGACGGCCACCGTGACCGGCCGAGGCGAGCTGACCGACCTGCGAATCGCCGATTCCGCGCTTGACGGAGCACATATCCAGAAGCTCGGGTCCAGCATCGTGCAGGCAGTCCGAGCGGCTCGTGGGGCGGCGCACGAGGCGTCTGTACCTGAGCTGAGTGCGCTGTTCGGTTTGCAGCCACCGTCACCGCGGGAACCGACCCGATCCTGGTCGCCGTCTGCGTCGGAGCCGGCGAGTTCCGACTCCACGCCGAGTTCGCAGCGGCGAGTAGTCGATGACGCCAATCATGAGGAGAGCTACGAGGAGTTGGACTTCCTCTCCGACGAAGAGGCGGATGGTCGCTGGTGAACACTTACGATCGGCTCTACAACCTCGCAAAAGAGATCGACGCAAACGTCGCCGCCATAGAACGGGCCGCGGAAAGCGGCCGAGCGATGCCGTTGAGCAGGAAGATCGCAGCCGGACTCGGCACTGTCACGGTAGACGGCTCTGGGGCGTTGATTTCGGTCGATCTCGATCGGGATATGGCGATGATGCAAACCGGTGCCAGTCTCGCTGGTCATGTCCTGCGGGCGATCAATGAGGCGGAAAAAGCGGCAGCAGCCAGACGTGAAGCGATGATCGCGGACGCTACCAGGGTGGTGGAAAGTTGAGCCTCTCCGACCCGCTCGGATCAAACGGTTCAGGATACGAGGTCTACCCGGAATCGCTCCGCAAGACAACAGAGGACGTCTACCATGCCGCGGGTCTGCTCCGCGATTTCGCCGACCATGATCTGGGTGGGCTCGTTCTCGGTCCACACGATGTCGGAATGCTCGGCGACCGGGTGCATGTGGTTCAGGCATTCGCCGCGATGATCGCTGAAATACAAGACAAGAGCAGGAAGAACTTCGATCGTTTGATGGCGCTGGGTGGCTCGTTGGACAAGGCCGCAGACTACTATGACGCCCAGGATGACGAGTACTACAAGCGGCTTCGTGAGCTTGAAAAGGAGGCGAATTGACCATGGGTGGCCCGATTAATACCCTGCCGGAATATCCACACGAAGCCGACGCGAAAATTCGTGAATTCGCCAACCTTCCTTTTATTGGGCGTCCGGACATTCTGCATCTCCTGGATGACATCCGGGATCGGCTTTTGGGTAACCCTACTCGGATTCAGGAGATGGCTCTCCAGTTCGCGAACAACAAGACGATTCATGATGTTCGGAGTGACTTCGAAAGCGCTACCCAGTCATTGGCGGGCACTTGGTCCGGGCGGGCCGCGGACCAGTTGTCAGCTTACGCGTCCAGGGTGACTGGTGTACTTGAGAAGGAGCAGGAGGCCGTCGGCGCGCTGTCCGGCCTGCTTGTGGATGTTGCCCAAGTCATCGTTGATACTTACGCAAAGGCGATCGAATTTCTCGGTATTTGTGCCGGGCGGCTTGCGACGATCGACATCAAGATGCTGCTGGCAGCTGCCGCCTCGGTTGTTCCGGGGCTCAACGCCATTGTGTGGAGTGACGTGATCGATACCATCGTCGAGGCGTTCGGCACGTTGGTTGAGAACTTTCTTGCTTTGCTTGGGGTTGCGGCAGCGCAAAAGGGCAGGTTCTTCGGGGCGGCCGTCGGATTCGAACAGATTGCAACAAATTTCTTCGAGATACCGGAGATGTCTCCAAGTTCGGGGATAGATGATCAGAGGCAATGGAAGATTGAGCCTGATGCTGTTCCCGAGTGAAGATGGGAAGCGAAAACCAGTCCGCGTTGCCGTCATCCTTGCAAGCATGTTGTTTGTCACCGGGTGTGGTATCGGGAAGCCAAAGCCGCTTCTGAGTGGGCCGCCGGCGGCCGCGCAAGTCGGGCCTGCAATTCCGGTCGCTCCCGTTGAAAGGCCCCTGGAAAGTGCTCGGTTTTCTCGCTTCCCGTGTGGAATATTGGAGTCTGACCAGGTTGCCGCGCTCATTGTCGACCCGCCGGAAAAAGTAGCAAGGGGCGGCGGCAGGGAGGGTATGCTCGGATGTGCGTGGAGTGCTCCAAACAAGCCGACTCTTGGGATATACCACGCCGTAGTCAAGCCGAACAACCTGGCCGAACTGGTTGAGGTCAAGGAAGGGAATCCGCAACAGTATCCAGGCTGGCGTGAGTTGTCCATCGATGGAATACCTGTGGCCGAGTATGTGCCGCGGTACATTCCGGGGGCTTGTGACCTGTATCTGGGTATCAGTGACACGGAAATGCTGCTTGTCGAGTACGCGGTAAACGGCCCGAGTAGTTCTCAGTACTGGGGAGATGATTCGTGTGCCGGAGCACGTAAGGCGGCGGAGTTCGTGATCGCCAACCTTCGTAGAGCGTGAGCAACTGATCATCCCTCATTCGGCGAGTCGCTTCCGCAGTTCCCGTTTGAGTACCTTCCCGGCGGCCGAGACCGGGATCTGGTCGACGAAGTGGATCGCCCGCAGTCGTTTGTACGGCAGGACGCGTGCGCCGACGGCCTCCAGGAGTTGTTCGGCGGTGACGTTCTCGTCGTTGCGCACCACGAACGCGACCGGTAGTTCGCCGACCTCGGAGTCCGGTTTGCCGACGACGGCCGCCGCCGAGACGCCGGGCAGGGTGATCAGCAGCTCTTCGAGTTCGCGCGGGAAGACGTTGTATCCCTTGTACAGCAGCATGTCCTTCTTACGGTCTACAATGGACAAGTAGCCGTCCTCGTCGAGAACGCCGATGTCGCCGGTGTGCAGCCAGCCGTCGACGAGCGCGGCCTCGGTCTCCTCGGGGCGATCGCGGTAGCCGGTCATCACCTGCGGGCCGCGCAGGCAGACCTCGCCGCTTTCCCCGGTGGGCAACGGATCGTCGCCGCCTTCGGCCGCGACGATCTTGATCTCGGTGTCGGGGAGCGGAAGGCCGACCGAACCGACCTTTCGGACGGCGGAGCGGTAGGCGGGCGCGATGACGGCTCCCATGGTGACTTCGGTGAGGCCGTAGCCCTCGATGATGAGCACGCCGGGGAACCGTTTCCGCAGGGCGCGGATCATCTCGTGGTTCATCGGCGCCGCGCCGGAGCCGATGGTCAGTACCGAAGACAGGTCGGCTGTGTGAAACTCGGGGCAGGCGAGCAGTGCGGCGAACAGCGCGGGTGCCCCTCCGATCGTGGTGACGCGCAGCAGTTCGGCGTCGGCAACGTACGCGGCCGGGTCGAAGCGGTCGTGCAGCACGACGGTGCCGCCGTCGAGCAGTGGGACGTTGAGCGCTGCGATGGTGCCCATGGCGTGGAACCACGGCGTCAGGTTGAGGGCGACCCCTGTGCCGATCCGGGACGGCCATTCGTCCGGCCCGCCGAGCTGTTCGACGATCACCTCTCCCGATTCGTCGACAGCGGGGATCGCTCCGAGTTGCCAGCAGGAACTCTGCAGGCTGTTGACCACGACGTTCCGGTGCGGCAGGCAGACACCCTTCGACCGCCCGGTGGTGCCGCCGGTGTACGCCAGATGGGCGAGATCACGGTAGATGTCGATGTCCACGTCCGGTCGCTCGTCGGAGTGACCGGAGTGGAACTCCGTGAACTCGACCTCTCCCTGGCCCAATTCTTCGGGTGGGTGAACGACGATGCTCAACCGGACCGATGTCCGGTCACGGATCGAAGCGAGCACGCGCGCGACCGGGCCGACGGTGACGGCGGCGACCGCACCGGCGTCGGCCAGCTGGAAGGCGAGGTCGTCGGGTGGGAGCAGGGGGTTCGCCGGGCTGAAGGTGGCGCCGGCCAGCAGCGTCCCGTAGTACGCGATCGGGTAAGCCAGGCAGTTCGGCAGGTGGAGCGCGACGACGTCGCCTCGCCCGACGCCCTCGGCGCGCAGGGCGTTCGCGAACCGGCAGGCCGCGCTGTATGTCTCGGCGAAGGTGAGGCTCTGGTCTCCGTGGGCGAAGGCCGTGCGGCCGCCCCAGCGAGCAGCGGCGCCGGCGAGCACCGAGCCGACCGGGACCTCGGGATATTCGAGCGACCGGGGGAACGGGGTGAGCTCCATCACTCGAACGTACGGACTTTGCGGTCAAAGACACAAGCGCTCGTGATGTCGCACGATGTGAACGAGCGCTAACATCGGTCAAACTCCCAATCGCGGTTAGAAGAGGTGACGAAGGTGTCTGACGGCCCGGGTCTGTACCAGCTTGCCGAGGAGCACGAGGAGCTGCGGGCCGCGGTGCGTGCCCTCGCGGAGAAGGAGATCGAGCCCTACGCGGCCGAGGTCGACGAGAACGAGCGCTACCCGATCGAGGCGTACAACGCGCTGGTCAAGTCGGGTTTCAACGCGGTCCACATCGGCGAGGCCTACGACGGCCAGGGCGCGGACGCCATCGGCGCCTGCATCGTGATCGAAGAGGTCGCGCGCGTCGACGCGTCGGCGTCGCTGATCCCGGCCGTCAACAAGCTGGGCACCCAGCCGATCATTCTTTCGGCGTCGGAAGACCTCAAGAAGCTCGTCCTGCCGTCGATCGCCTCCGGCGAGACTTCGGCGTCGTACGCGCTCTCGGAGCGCGAAGCCGGCTCGGACACCGCGTCGATGCGCACCCGCGCGAAGCTCGACGGGGACCACTGGGTGCTGAACGGCACCAAGTGCTGGATCACCAACGCGGGTGAATCGTCGTGGTACACCGTGATGGCGGTGACCGACCCGAACGCCGAGAAGAAGGCCAACGGCATCTCCGCGTTCGTCGTGCACAAGGACGACCCCGGCTTCACCGTCGGCTCGAAGGAGCGGAAGCTCGGCATCAAGGGCTCGCCGACCCGCGAGATCCACTTCGAGAACTGCACCATCCCGGCCGACCGCATCATCGGCGAGCCCGGCACCGGCCTGAAGACGGCGCTGCGCACCCTCGACCACACCCGCCCGACCATCGGCGCGCAGGCGCTGGGCATCGCGCAGGGCGCGCTCGACGCGTCCATCGCGTACGTCAAGGAGCGCAAGCAGTTCGGCAAGTCGATCTCGGAGTTCCAGGGCGTCCAGTTCATGCTGGCCGACATGGGCATCAAGATCGAGGCTGCCCGGAACCTCGTCTACGCCTCCGCCGCGGCGACCGAGCGTGGCGACAAGCGCGGCGGTTACATGGCCGCGGCCGCGAAGGCGTACGCGTCGGACATCGCGATGTCGGTGACCACGGACGCCGTGCAGCTCTTCGGTGGCGCGGGCTACACGCGCGACTTCCCGGTAGAGCGCATGATGCGCGACGCGAAGATCACCCAGATCTACGAAGGCACCAACCAGATCCAGCGTATGGTCATGGCCCGCGCCCTGCTCAAAGGCTGAATCTGCCGTAAGTACATGAAGGCCCCCTTCTTTGCGCTAGACGCAAGGAAGGGGGCCTTCATGTACTTACGGGCTCGCGATCAGGTGACGAAATGCGCAGGTGAGATGCCCCCTCGGTGAGATGCTTCACGGAAGTGCGGCGATCATGGACCGGCGGTGTCACTCTCGAAGGATGTTCTGGTTCGCTCCGGTGTCGTGGACACCGCACGACGAGGCCGAGCTGATCGCCGGCTGGCGGTTGTGGCTCGAACTCGGGGATCGCACGTGGCCGTCGGCCGCGTGGGACGGGACGGCGGCCGACGTCGTCAAGCCGCTGCGTGAGCTGGTCGCGGCCTGCGACGAGATCGAGATGGGTTACCGCGAAGCCGTCGACGAGCCGTCGGAGGAGTTCATCCGGATCATCCAGTTCCTCGTGTGGACCGTCAGCACGGTGATCGAACTGTGGGCCGACGACGAGGTTCCGCTCGACGCCGAGCGGATAGCGTTGCTGCACGCCGATCTGGCCGGATTCGCGGAGCAAGCGGAGCGGGTGCTCGAGGTGCTGGCCGTCAGCGGGGGCTGGACGGGTCTGGCCGCGGAGCATCGGCGGACGGATCGCTGAGCGACTCCGGCTTCTCGACCCATGCGAACCGCGATCCCGCGAGGTGGTCGTCCAGCGGGCGGTCCAGGGAGAGCAGGGTCACCGGATTACCGAACGGATCCTCGCCGGGCGCGATTTCGTAGCCGAGCTCGATGACGGACTCTTCCTTCTCGTCGGACTCGACGTCGTGACGGGTGACACCGTCTTCGATCGACCACGTGCCCCCGAGAGTGCGATGGAACGTCAAGGCCAATTCGTCCGGAGTGAGCGTCGCCCAGTTGAAGCGGGACACCGCGAACTCGGTGCTCCAGCTCGACCAGTAGAGCCATCCGGACCCGTCATCGCGGAACGCCAGGTCGACGGACTCGACGCTGCCCGGATGCACGATCTCATCCGACCAGAGGCCGGTCAGCCGTTCGTCCCTCACGAAGGAGATCCTGCCGTACGGGGGTATAACCTCCGCGACCTTCCACAGAGGACATGCCGCCGACCGTGTCCGGTACCTGTCGGATACCTGTCGATCACGCTCCGGAGGTGCCGCCGGAGGCGCCCGGTGCCCTACCGTGATCCGGGTAAGTTGAATATTCACCGACCAGAAAGCTGATACCCGATGTTCGCTCGTTTCAAGGATGTCGCCCTCCTGCTGGGCCGGATCGGTGTCGGTGTGGTCTTCCTCGCACACGGCCTGCAGAAGTGGGAAAACGGGATCGACGGCACCGCGAAGTTCTTCGAGCAGACCGGAATCCCGCTCCCGACGCTCGCGGCGATCTTCGCGATCGCGGTGGAAATCGTGGGAGCCATCTTGTTCATCGTCGGTTTTCTGACGCCGCTGGTGGGCCTCGGCTTCGTCGTGGTCTCCGTCGGCGCTCTGCTCTCGGTGCACCTCGACAACGGTCTCACCGGTCAGGGCGGTTACGAACTCGTCCTCGTCCTGGCGGTCGCCGGGCTCGCGCTCGGCTTCAACGCCGGCAAACTGTCGCTCGATCACGCGCTCTTCGGACGCAAGCGTGAGGCGAAGCAGCTTCAGGACGCCTGACACCGATGCAATGAAGGAGTCTTTCATCGCGAACTTCGCGATGAAAGACTCCTTCATTGCACGTCAGGAGGGGAGATCCGCGGTCGTCCGCTCAGCTTCGCGCCGGGAAGCGAGTTTGGCCGGATCCGCGTCGGTGACCTGGACCAGGTGAGCGCCGGCCGCCAGCGGTGTCAGGAATCCCGAAAGAATCCCTTCCTCGCCCGTCCAATCCACAGTGGACAGAACGCGGTCATCGGCGGACAGTCCCAGGCCGGAAGCGCGAGAGCGCGCTTCGGCGAGTACTTCGTCCACAGTGGACGAACCCAGTGCCGGAGTGTCACCGGGCACGGGGAACAGCGGACTGAACTGGTCACCCGAGAGGCGGGCTTCGGTCAGGTAGTCCAACGCCCCGTCCGGCACGGAGCCGGCGGGCAGTCCGAGGCCCATCGGGTGCAGCGAGACGACGGCCGTCGCGGACGCGTCGGAAGCACCGCCCGGCGCGACGAAGGCCACCCGCGCGCCCGCGGTCTCCGTCACCACCCTGGCGCCGCACCACCACGCGCCCAGCAGGACACCGGCGGTCTGCCAATGCGACGGCAGCACCACGGCGACCTCGTCCCCCGGTTCGACGTCGAACTCGTCCACCAGCCAGTTCGCCGTCTTGGCGGCCCAGTTCACCGTGGTCGCCACGGACAGCTCGACCCGGCTGCCCTGCTTGTCGTCGTAGTGCGTGATCAGCGGTTTCGCGGGCGACCCGAGCACGGGCCGCAGCAGCAGTTCGGTGAGGCTCACGCCCCAACGCTAGTTCACGCAGGGAACGCTCGACGCGGCGAGCAGCGGAGCCGTGCCGGGAGCCCCGCCACCGCCGCCCCGGCCCACCAGGCCGGAGACGAAGGTCCGCACGGCGGCGGGGTCGATCTCGACGATGCTCTGGCCGTCCGCGCTGCGGCCGTTGATGTTCACCACCGGGATGGTCGTGAAGGTCAGGTCGCCCGACGCGATGCCCTTCGCCTGCTGCGCGAACTCCAGGAGGTCCAGTCCTTCGTCCAGGACGATCGACCGGCGCACGACGTCCATCAGGCCCGCCATCGTCGACGGGCTGGTCAGCGTCCCCGCCGAGAGCACCTGGTTCAGCGCCGAGGACAGGAACGTCTGCTGCCGCACGATGCGGTCGAGGTCGCCGCGCGGCAGGTTCTTCCGCTGCCGCACGAAGGAAAGCGCCTCACCGCCCGACACGGTCTGTTCGCCACGCCGGAAGTTCGCACCGGAGTCCTTGTCCTCGGTCGAGTGATTCAGGCAGACCTTGACGCCACCCAGCGCCTCGGTCAGCAGATAGAACCCGAGCAGGTTGACCTCGGCGTAGTGGTCGATGCGGATCTTCGTCAGGTCCTGCACGGTCTGGACCAGTGCCTTGCGGCCTTCCTGATCGGAATCGCGTTCGAGTTTCGCCTGATCGGTTTCACCGCGGTGCGCGTTCGCGTAGTTGGCCTTCGCGACGCCGTACGCTGAATTGATCTTGTTGGGGCCTCGGCCGGGGATGTCGGTCCAGGTGTCACGCGGGATCGAGACGCCGGACGGTTTCCCGCCGTTCTTGGGGATGCGCAGGATGATGATGGTGTCGGTGTTGACGCCCGGCTTCTCCTCGGTGCGCAGTTCCTTGAGCACCTTGAGCGGCAGCGGGTTGCCCTGCGCGTCGGTCCGCGCGTCGCTGCCCACCAGGAGGATGTCGTTCGCGCCGTCGTCGGCGGGTGGCGCGGCGGGATCGTCGGCCTTGCTCAGGGCGTTCGTCGTGGGGACGTTGTTCTGCAGCTGGTCCTTGGTGACGTACGCGTAACCCGTCGTGCCGAGGGCGAGCAGGGAGACGAGGCCGAGCGCGATCCGGCGGGTGATCCGGCCGGCGCGCCGCAGCGGTCGCCCGGGGACGGCGAGCACACCCGAGACCGTTTCGTCTTCGTTCTCGGCCGGGGCGGAAGGCTGGGGGAGCGGCGGATTCCGCGGGTATGGCGTCGGGACGAACCGCGGCTTTTCGTCACTCTCGGTGTCCGATTTGGGGTCCTCTTCGGACTTCGGCTGTTCGGCGTCCAACTGCTCAGAACGTTCGTTGACGCCCTCGGCCTCGTCGCTCATCCCTGATCACCTCCCCTGGCGCTGTCGCTGATCCGATCGTAGGAGAAGGCTAGGCCACCGTCAGGCTGGCCACGCTGAGTACCCGGAATTAATTGACGCAGGGCACATTGCCCGCGACGATCCGCGTCGTGGTGGGCGCCGCCGGAGTGCTGGAGGGTGGCTGAGCCGGCTTCGAGGGGGTCGACGTCTTCGACGGGGCCGTGGCCGCGCCGGCGGACGCGCCCTTGAAGTCCTTGCCGAGCAGGACCCGCACCTTGCCGGGCGCGACGGCACGGTCCGCCTCGGCCTGTACCGCGGTGCCGAAGACCTGCTTGATCAGGGCCAGCGCGTCGTCGTCGCCCGGCGCGTACCGGATGACCGTCGAGTTGCGGGTGCTGAGCTTGGTGTCGGCCGCGAGTTTGAAACCCTTGCCCTGCAAGAGGTTCCTGGTTTCGGTGGCCATCGTGGGCGAGCCCGACCCGTCGAAGAGTTCGACGGTGACCGCTTCCGCGCCCGGCAGGGTGGCGGGGGTCGAGGTGGGTGCCGTCTCGCCGTCGGCGGTCAGGCGGGCGACCTCGGCCTGCACCTGAGCCGGGTCCACCCGGAGCACGGCGGCGCCGCCGATGGTCGCGTCGCCCTGGGTCGGGATCGTGTGGAACTCGACGTTCCCGCTGGTCAGCCCGCGCATCTGCGCGGCGAACTCGGGCAGGTCCCAGCCGGCCGACAGCACGACCGACTTCTTCACCGCGTCGATCAGGTTCGCGATCTTCGCCGGGTTGATCAAGACGTCCGACGAGAGCACCTTGTTCGCCAGCCCCGACAGGAAGGCCTGCTGCCGCGCGATCCGGTCGAGGTCGCCGTTCTGCAGGTCGTAGCGCTGACGGACGAACGCGAGCGCCTGGACGCCCTCGACGATCGACTTCCCGGCGGGCAGGTCCACGCCGGACTTCTTCTCCTTGACCGCGTTGTTGAGACAGACCTCGACGCCGCCGATCGCCTTGGTGATCTCGTAGAAGCTCGACAGGTTCACCTCGGCGTACCGGTCGATCATCTTCGGTTTGCCGATGAACTTCTCCAGCGTCGCGATCAGGTTCTTGCGGCCGGCGTCCTTGGCCTTGGCGTCGACGTCCTTGAGATCGGAGTTGCCCTGTTGCTGCAGCGTCTTCGACGTGTCGTTGTAGGCGTACACGTACGCGCTGTTGAGCTTGTGCTTGCCGAAACCGCCGGTGATCTCGACCCAGGAGTCGCGGGGGAAGGAGATCGCGACCGCCTTCTTACCGTTCTGGGGGATGTGCACCAGGATCATCGTGTCGGTCTGGCGCTCGCCGTCGGAAACGCCGGCGTGCAGCATGTCGAGGACCTCGCGCGGCAGCGGGTTGCCCTGCGCGTCGGTGCGGCTGTCCTGGCCGACGAGCAGGATGTCGATCGCGCCGTCGAGTGGTTTCGCCGGTGGGTGACCGTCGTCCTCGAAGATGTTCGTGGTCGCGAAGCCCTGCGACGGGTCGCCGATGAACTGCCAGCCCCACCAGGTCAGCGCCAGGATCGTGATCGAGACCAGGCTGAACACGACCTTCACGCCACGGCGGGCGAACACCACGACGCCGTCACCACGGCGCGCCGGAATGGGTGGCCCGGGCCACTCGGTCACGTGCGGTCCTCCACGAATCTCCCCAGGGCACACGCGTGCCTCACCGGGTAACTGTACTGATCCCTGTGTTAGACGTCCGTAGGCTGGTGAAAGGTTGCCCCGGTCGTGACACACTCGGCCGGTCGGTGAAGTCGTAGAGGGAGGATCGCGGGATGCGAGTGCTGGTCACCGGGGGTGCCGGGTTCATCGGTTCGCATTACGTCCGGCAGGTGCTGACGGGGGCGTACCCGAGCTTGGCCGACGCCGAGCTGATCGTGCTCGACAAGCTGACCTACGCGGGCAACGAAGCGAACCTGGAGCCGGTGCGCGAGAACCCGCGCTACCGGTTCGAAAAGGGTGACATCTGTGACGCCGCCCTGGTCGGCGAGCTGATGCGGGGCATCGACCTGGTCGTGCACTTCGCCGCCGAGTCCCATGTGGACCGCTCGATCGCCGGCGCGGCCGACTTCGTGCTGACCAACGTGCTCGGTACGCAGACCTTGTTGCAGGCCGCGCTCGAGGCCGAGGTCGGGAAGTTCGTCCATGTGTCCACGGACGAGGTCTACGGCTCGATCGACGAGGGATCCTGGGCCGAAGACCACGCGCTGGAGCCGAATTCGCCGTACTCGGCGTCGAAGGCGTCCTCGGATCTGCTGGCCCGTTCGTTCTTCCGCACCCACGGATTACCCGTCTGTGTCACGAGGTGCTCGAACAACTACGGTCCGTACCAATTCCCGGAGAAGGTCATCCCGCTCTTCGTGACCAACTTGCTCGACGGCAAGAAGGTCCCGCTCTACGGCGACGGGCTCAACGTGCGTGACTGGCTGCACGTGGACGATCACTGCCACGGTATCCAGCTCGTCGCCGACGACGGCAGGCCGGGCGAGGTCTACAACATCGGCGGCGGCACGGAACTGACGAACCGCGAGCTGACCGAGCGGCTGCTGACAGCCGTCGGCGCGGACTGGGAGAGCGTCGAGCCGGTCGAGGACCGCAAGGGGCACGACCGCCGGTACTCGGTCGACATCACCAAGATCTCGGAGGAGCTCGGTTACGCGCCACGGAAGTCCTTTGAGGACGGTCTCACCGACACGGTCGCCTGGTACAGCGGAAACCGACCGTGGTGGGAGCCGCTGAAGAACCGCGCGGGGGAGTGAAGAGGTGCTGAGCATTCTCGTGCCGGGAGGATCCGGGCAGCTGGGGCAGGACCTCGCGGCGCTCGCCGCGGACGCCGCGACCCCGTCGTCATCGGAGCTGAACGTGCGCGACACCGGTCAGGTCGTCGCCGCGGTGACCGAATGGGCGAACCGGGCGCGGGCGGCGGGAGCGTCGCCGGTGGTGATCAACGCGGCGGCCTACACCGCGGTGGACGCGGCGGAAACCGATGAGGAACGGGCGTTCGCGGTGAACGCCGACGGCCCCCGGGTGCTCGCCGCGGCGTGCTCGTCACGCGGGGTGCCGCTCATCCACGTGTCCACGGACTACGTCTTCGCCGGTGACGCGACTTCGCCGTACGAGACCGGTGATCTTCTGGGCCCGCTCAACGCCTACGGCCGGACGAAGGCGGCAGGCGAGGACGCGGTGCTCGGCTCGGGGGCCCGTTCGTGGATCGTGCGGACGTCCTGGGTGTACGGCAAGACCGGCTCGAACTTCGTCAAGACCATGGCGCGGCTGGAAAGGGAACGCGAAGAACTGTCCGTAGTGGACGATCAGACCGGTTCGCCGACCTGGTCCCGCGATCTCGCCGCCGGGCTACTGGAACTGGCCGGTCGTGTCGCCGCCGGAGAAGGGCCCTCGCAACGGGTGCTGCACTGCACGGGCGGCGGATCGACGACGTGGTGCGGGTTCGCGAAGGCGATCTTCGCGGAACTCGGCGCGGACCCGGCACGGGTGAAGCCTTGTACGACGGCGGAATTCCCCCGTCCGGCGGCGCGTCCGGCGTTCGGAGTGCTGTCGAACGCCTCATGGCGTGAGGCGGGTCTCACGCCGCTTCGGGACTGGTCTGACGCGCTGAAGGCCTACTTCGCTTCCTGACCCCCACGCAATTAGTCACCTACTTGCCTGACCGCATTCGCGCGCCGGAAGGCCTACAGGGCAAGTAGGTGACTAATTGCGAGGGTCAGTGTTTCGTGCTCGCCTGGCGGTACGCGGCGACGGTCAGTTCGGCGCACGCGCGCCAGGTGAAGTTCGCGACGTGGGCGCGGCGCGCGGCCGAAGTGGCGACGGCGTGCGGATCGCTGACGGCCATCCGCAGCGCCTCCACGAGCCCGTCGACGTCCTCGTAGGGGACCAGACTCGCGCAGTTCCCCGCGACCTCGCGCAGCGCCGGGATGTCCGTGCACACCACGGGCACATCCGACGCCAGCGCTTCCAGCACCGGGAGGCCGAAACCTTCGTCGCGCGACGGCAGCACCAGTGCGCTGGCCCCGGCGACGACCCGCCGGAGGTTCACGTCCGACAGGTAGCCCACATGCCGCGAACGCGGGCCCACCGCGAACGAACCGGGGCCGACGAACACCAGATCCGGCAGATCCGGCGCGGCCTCGTGCGCCTGCTGGAGCCAGTGCAGGCCCTTCCGGGGTCCAGGGGCACCGGCGAAGAGCAGATACTTGTCCGGAAGACCGAGTTCCTTGCGGCGTTCCTGGTCCGGCGGGCGCGCGGTGAACCAGGCCGGGTTCACGCCGAGCGGGGTGACGATGATCTTGCCGCGGTCCACGTCGAGCCGTTCGGCGACCTGATCGGCCACAGCGTTGGTGGGTGTGCAGATCGCGTCGGCGAGCCGGGCCCCGCGCCGGACCAGTTGTGGCAGCTCGTGATCGCTCGGCGCGAGCTCCCCGGGAGCGTCCAAAAAGGCCAGATCGTGGATGGTCACCACGCCCGCCGCGCGGAACCGGCCGGGAAGCACGAAGTTGGTGCCGTGCACGACGTCCGTCGGCCCGGCGAACAGCTCCACCGGCGGCAGCTGCGAGCGCAGCCACGCCTTGCGCAGCAACCGCGCCGCCACCGGCATGCCACGGGCCCGGACGCCGTGCGGGAGCACGTGCCGCAGCCGTCGCCAGCCGCGCAACGTGAAAGCGACCGCGCGAGTGTCCACTTCGGACATCGACGCGAGCTCTTCGGACAGTGCGACGGTGTACCGGCCGATACCCGTCCTGGCACCGAGAAGCGGGGTCCCGTCGAGCAGGACGCGCAAGGGGCGGTCAGCCACGGCCGAGCCTCTGCTTGGCGACCTTGACCACCCGGCCGCCGACGCGCCGCACGAGTTCCTTCGGGCCGCCGTCGGCGAGGTACTCGCGGATCAGGTCGACGTCGCGGCGCAGCATTTCCTTGCCCCGCACCGGTTCGGTGACCACCAGGTCGCCGGAGCCGGGCAGCCGGTCGGCCGCGGGCCGCGGGTTCCGGCAGAACTCCACCAGCGGTTTCAGTGCTTCCGGCCAGGCGTAACGGCGGGCGACGGCGGCCATCCGCTCGACGCAGCCCGCGGCGAACTCCTCGTCGTACAGCGCCTTTTCCAGCGCGTCGGCCAGCGCGTCCACGTCCTCGGCCGGGACGACGACGCCGAGCCGTTCCTCGCGGACCAGGTCGGCGAACGAGTCGCCGTCGGTGGTGACGATCGGCAGCCCGGCCCACAGGTAGTCCAGCACCCGGGTGCGGAACGCGAACGTCGTCTCGACGTGCTCGTAATGCGTGGTGACGCCGCAGTTCGCGTCCAGCAGCCAGTTCTGGCGCTCTTCGTACGGCACCCACTGCTGATTGAAGAACACGTGCTTGCCGGTGAGCCCGAGCGTGTCCGAGAGCAGCATCGTGCGCGCGCCGATGTCCATCTCGGTGACCTCGGGGTTGGGATGCTTCATGCCGAGGAACACCAGGCGGACGTCGCCGCGGCGCTGCCGAAGCCGTTCGATCGCGCGGACCAGGGTCAACGGGTCGAACCAGCTGTATACCCCGCCCGCCCACAGCACGACGTGGTCGGTCTCGCCGATGCCGTCCAAAGTGGACCGAAGGCCGGGGCCGGTGCGGACCGGTGCCTGCGGCGACAGGCCGAACGGGACGATCGACAGCAGCGACTGGGTGGTCGGGTCGGCGTCGTACAGCCGCGGCGAGAGCCTGCCCATCGCGGCGAGGTGGCCCAGCCAGAAGTGACGCTGACGCTCCGACGCGCACAGGAAGAAGTCCCCGCGTTCCAGTTGCGCGTCGAGGACCTTGGTGACCCCGATGAGGTCCAGTGCCCGCTTGTCGTCGGGAACGCCCTTGCCCTGTTCGAGCAGTTCGAGGTGCATCGGGTCGTACAGGTCCGCGACCACGATCTTGTGCGCGTACTGCTTCTTGAGCGAGGGCGCGAGCTCCAGCACGTGCCCCTGCAGGACGATGATGTCGGCCCAGGCGATCGGGGTCTCCAGCTCGCGCCGGGTGGCCGCGCTGACCCGGAACGGCGCGGGCGGCGGATCGGCGAGGGGATTGACCGTCACCAGGTGGACGTCGTGTTCGGTGGCCAGGGTCGCGGCCATGTTCCACGCGCGGATCGCCGGACCCGCCATCCGTTCGGTGATCGCGTCGCCGGTGATCACCAGTACCTTGCGGCGCTGTCCGAAGAGCGCGTCGATGCCGAACGTCTCGACCAGGACGTCGTGCGCGGCGAGATACCGCGGCAGCGGATACGCGGGCTCCAAGGCCTTGCGCAGCAAGGGAAGCAGGTCGGCGTCGGTGCGGACGCGGGCGGCCTGTTCGGCGGCGCGGGACTCGGCGAGCGACGGCAGCAATTCGACGAACTGGTCGATCGCCAGCACGCCGGCCAACGTCGTCCTCGGCACCTCGACCGGTCCGGTCTCGGCCGGGCCGACACCCTGGGCGAGGTCGAATTGGGTGGCGTCGAGGTCACCGCGCGCCGTCGCCCGGCGGACGGCCAGCGCCAGCGCGGCGGGCAGCGCGCGAGAGAGCGTCTCGTCGGAGAGGTTCTTGTACAGTGCCGCCAAGGCGTTGCGCTCCAGCAGGAACGTCTCGCGTCCGGAGTCCGGAGTGTCCACTGTGGACATGGTGGCGTGGTGCTTGTGGTAGGTCAGCGACTCCGGCACGTAGCGCACGCGCCAGCCGCGCAGGTTCAGCCGCCAGCCGAGGTCGACGTCCTCGTAGAACATGAAGAATCGCTCGTCGAACCCGCCGAGTTCGGCGAATACGCCGGCGCGGACGAACATCGCCGAACCGGTCGCGAACAGGACGTCCTTGGCGATCTCGTGTTCGGCGGCGGGGACGTCCGACAGCGGGCTGCCGGCGTGGCGCTTGTAGCCCATGCCGAACCAGGTCAAGCCCGCGTCGACGAAGTCGGTGCCGGTGCCGTCCCAGTCGAGGACCTTGCTGGCTACCGCGGCGACGGTCGGCTGGGCGCGCAGTTCGGCGACGGCCGCGCCGACCCAGCCGGGAGCCGGGCGGGCGTCGTTGTTGAGGAAGGCGAGGACGGTGCCGGTGGCGTGCTTCGCGCCGAGGTTGCAGCCGCCCGCGAAGCCGGAGTTCGCCGGGGACTCGACGAGCTTGACGCCCGGGGCGGCGGCCTTGATCTCGGCCACGTCGGTGCCGCCGGAGGCGTTGTCGACGCAGATGACCTCGAGGTTCGGGTAATCGTGTTCGGCGAGTGCGCGCAGGCAGGTGACGGTGTCGGCGGCCCCCCGGTAGTTCACCACGATCACCGAGACGACCGGTTGCGTTTCCCCCTGCGCCAAAGCCGTACTCCCTGCACTCGATTGGACCAAGCTTAAAGCCCGGCCCATGCGTCCCAGACCGCGCCTCGGCCCAGTGTCGCCCGCCGTCCGATGGCCCGCCGCTCGACCAGCGTGCGCGGCAGGCGGGCGGCGACGGCGCCCAGGACGCGGCACCGGAGGCTCAGACGGAAGTTCGGTGCCTCCGCTTTCTTGTTTCGGCGGAGTCCTCGGAGGGGCAGAACCAGGGTCAGCACGGCGAACTTCACCAGCTGGCGGACCGCCACCGCGCGCGGAGCACACCGCAGAAGGGTCAGGAGGCGGTTGCGTTCATTCCACAGGTGGAACTGGACCGAACCCGGCCGGGTGCTCGCGCCATGCTGATGGGTGACCTCGGCCTCGGCGCCGACGACGTCCCAGCCCGCCAACCGCAGCCGCCACGCGGTGTCGGTGTCCTCGTAGTAGCAGAAGTACGAGGCCGGGACCCCGCCGACGGAACGCAGCGCCTCGACGTCCAGCACCGCCGCGCCCCCGCAGAAGCCGAAGACCTCGTCGGCGGGTTCCGGCAGGTCGGCGCCGTGGCCGTCGGTGGTCAGGCGGACGCCGGTGGACTGGACGGTCCCGTCGGCCAATGTCAGCCGGGCGCTCACGGCCGCGGCGAGCGGAGCCTTCCCGAGGGTGTCCTCGCAGGTCGCGAGCCACTCAGGGGCCGGGGCGGCGTCGTCGTTCAACCAGGCCATCAACGGAGTGTCCACTTTGTCCAGTGCGGCGGCCATGGCCCCCGCGTAACCGGTGTTGCGCCGCAGCCGGAGCACCTCGGGCTTCGACGGATGGGCGGCGAGCAGGGCGGACGTTCCGTCGTCGGAGGCGTTGTCGACGACCAGGGTCCGATGTGGGCGGGACTGCGTGGCGAGGGCGTCGAGGCAGGCGGTGATGTGCGCGGCGCCGCGCCAGGTGACCACGACGACGGTGGTGCTGGGTTCGGCGTCGGTCATGCCAGAGAGAATAGAGACCATGCCCGAACTGGTCGTGCTCGCCGAGCAGCTGCTGGCGCCGGTCCCCGGCGGGACCGGCCGCTACACCGGCGAACTGCTGCGGGCGCTCGCCGCGACCGCGCCGCCGGGCTGGACGGTGTCGAGCGTGGTCGCACGGCACACCGATGTCGATGCCGCGGTCGTCGAGGGCGTCGCGGGGCCGCGAGTGCTGCCGATCCCGCCTCGGGCACTGATCGCCGCTTGGCAGCTGGGCCTGCCGTGGTGGCCGGGCGGCGACGCGGTCCACGCGCCGACACCGCTCGCCCCCGCCCGGGTGCCGAAGGGGCGGACGCTGTCGGTCGCGGTGCACGACACCGTGCCGTGGACGCATCCCGAGACGCTGACGCCTCGCGGCGTCGCGTGGCACAAGGCGGTGATCGCGCGGGCCGCGTCGCGGGCGACCGCGCTGACCGTGCCCACGCAAGCGATTGCGGACGAGCTCACCGGGCTGGTGCCGGTTTCCGTGCCGTTGCGCGTGATCCCGCACGGTGTGCGGCCGCCGTCCGGGTTCGCCGAGGTCGCGCTGCCGGAGCGGTACGTGCTCGCGATCGGGACGATCGAGCCGCGCAAGGGTGTCGACGTGCTGATCGACGCCGTCGGCCGGATCGGGGTGCCGCTGGTGCTGGCCGGGCAGCCGGGCTGGGGTGGCATCGACCCGGCGGCGCTGGCGCGCGAGCACGGCGCCGACGTCCGGCTACTGGGGAAAGTGAGCGACGCGGAGCTGGCGTTCACGTTGCGCGGCGCGTCGGTGCTGGCGATGCCGAGCCGGGCGGAGGGGTTCGGGCTGCCGCTGATCGAGGCGATGGCGGCCGGGGTGCCGGTGGTGCACTCGGCTGTCCCGGCCCTGGTCGAGGTCGCCGGGGGAGCGGGTGTCACCGTCCCCGTCGGTGAGCGGCAAGCGCTTGCGGATGCCCTTCGAGACGTCCTCGACCATCCGGAGCGCGCGGCAGCGCTGCGTGACAGCGGTCTCAGCCGTTCGAGTGAGTTCACCTGGCAGCGTGCCGCTTCCGCCGTTTGGGGCCTCCACCTGCGCGATCAGGTTGCCTGACAAGAAGCAACCGGAGTTTCCCTTGGTTGAGAGAATCTGTCGGTTCTTCACCGCGGAGCTAGTGCGCCGCCGTACCCTCCTAGGGTGACCGATGACCCTCGCGTGCTGATCGACGCGACCGCCGTCCCCGCGGACAGGGGTGGCGTCGGTCGTTACGTGGATTCGCTGGTCGCGGCGCTGGACGAGGACGGCGCGCGGATCACCGTCGTCTGCCAGCCGCGGGACGCGGTGCTGTACGACCGGCTGGCGCCCGGCGCGCGGATCGTGCCCACCTCACCGTCGACTTCGACCAGGACGGCCCGGCTGACCTGGGAGCAGGCGACCCTGCCCCGGCTGGTCCGGCGGCTCGCCGCCGACGTCGTCCACTCGCCGCACTACACGATGCCGCTGGCCAGCCCGGCCGCTTCGGTGGTGACGCTGCACGACGCGACCTTCTTCACCGACGCGGTCCTCCACTCTTCGGTTAAAGCGCGCTTCTTCCGGGCTTGGACCGCGACGGCGCTTCGCCGCGCGACGCTGTGCGTCGTGCCGAGCATCGCGACGGCGGCCGAGCTGGAGCGCGTCGGCCAGGTGCGCACTGTGCGCACCTCGGAAGTGGAGATCATCCACCACGGCGTCGAACCGGATCGGTTCCATCCGCCTTCCCCCGCCGAGATCGAGGCCGCGCGCAAGGCCGTCGGGCTCGGGAAGACGCCGTACGTCGCCTTCCTCGGCGCGCTGGAACCGCGCAAGAACGTGCCCGCGCTGATCCGCGGCTTCGCACACGCCGTGATCGGCAGGCCGAACCCGCCGGCGCTGGTGCTGGCCGGGCAGCCGGGCTGGGATTCGCAGGTCGAACGCGCGCTGGACGCCGTTCCGCACCGGCTGCGGGTGATCCGGGCCGGATACCTGCCGTTCGACACGCTCGCCGGCTTCCTCGGCGGTTCCGAACTGGTCGCGTACCCGAGCCTCGGTGAGGGATTCGGGCTGCCGGTGCTGGAGGCGATGGCGTGCGGCGCGGCGGTGCTCACGACACGGCGGCTTTCCCTGCCGGAGGTCGGCGGGGACGCGGTCGCTTACTGCGGTGTCGGTGCCGGAGACGTCGCTGCGGCCATCTCCGAGCTGCTCGACGCCCCTTCACGGCGCGCCGAGCTGGCCGAGGCCGCGCTTCGGCGGGCGAAGGAGTTCTCGTGGGCCACGACCGCGGAGCGGCACCGGGAGGCTTACGCGAAGGCTTGGTACCGGCATGCGCAGCGGCGGGCGGGCTGAGAGGTTACTGCTGGCCTCGTGAGTGGTAAGGACGGTTCTAACCGTCCTTACCACTCACGAGGTGGGTGGGGCCGGAGTCGCGTTCGGTGACGGGTGGACAATGGCCGCGTGACTGAGCACCCCAGCTACGGCGACGGGATCGCCGTCGTGACCGTGACGTACTTCCCCGGCGAAACCCTCGAGAAGTTCCTCGACACGCTCGAGAAGGCGACGGATCGGGACGTCCAGGTCGTCGTCGCCGACAACGCCTCGACGGACGGCGCGCCGGAGAAAGCCGCCCGCCGGGACAACGTCAAGCTGCTCAGCATCGGCGAGAACGTCGGTTACGGCACGGCCGCCAACCGAGGTGTCGCGGAACTCGACGACAGCTACGGCTGGGTCGTCGTGGTGAACCCGGACCTCGAATGGGAACCCGGTTCGCTCGACGCGTTGCTCGAGGTGGCCGAGCGCTGGCCGCGCGGTGGCGCGTTCGGCCCGCTCATCCACGATCTCGACGGCACGGTCTACCCGTCGGCCCGGCTGCTGCCGTCGTTCGGCCGCGGGATCGGGCACGCCGCGTTCGGCAAGATCTGGCCGGGCAACCCGTGGACGCGGCAGTACCGGCAGGAGACCGGCACCCCGGTCGAGCGCACGGCCGGCTGGCTTTCCGGGTCCTGCCAGCTGTTCCGTCGCGAGGCCTTCGACTCGGTCGACGGGTTCGACACGCGCTACTTCATGTACTTCGAGGACGTCGACCTCGGTGACCGCCTGTCCCGCGCGGGTTGGCTGAACGTGTACGCGCCTTCGTCCAGTGTCATGCACATCGGCGGGCACTCGACTTCGCAGGCTTCGGCGAAAATGCTGCGCGCGCACCACGAAAGCGCGTATCGCTACCTCGCGGACCGTCACCGCGGTCTCCTGTGGAAGCCGGTCATGCTCGCGGTGAAGGCGGGCCTCGCGCTGCGGCTCAAGCTCGAAACGCGCCGGAAGTAGCCGTTCCGGTCACCGGAACTCACGCGACGTGGCTTCCCGTCGTCGTTACCGTCGGTGCATGGACTTCGCCGCACTGGACGCCTGGTTGACGGAACGCGCCGGGGAGGACCGCTTCTCCGGGGTCGTGCTGATCCGGCGTGGCGACGAGACGCTGTTCGAAAGCGGTTACGGCCTGGCCAGCCGCCGTTGGTCGGTGCCGAACGCGCCGGACGTCCGGTACGACACCGCGTCGATCACCAAGGTCGTCACCGCGCTCGCGGCACTGCGGCTGGCCGACGAGGGACGGCTGGACCTCGACCGCCCGATCGGCGAGATCATCGACCTCGGCGGCACGGCGATCGCGACCGGGGCGACGACGCGGCATCTGCTCACGCACACGTCCGGGATCGCCGACGACGCCGACGAGGAAGCGGGCGAGAGTTACGAGGCGTTGTGGGTCGGCAAACCGGTGTACTCGGTGATGGACACGCGGGACCATTTGCCCAATTTCGCTTACCGGACAGCGAATTTCGCGCCGGGCGAGGGCTGCCGGTACTGCAATTCGGGGTACGTCCTCGCCGGGCTGGTGATGGAGGAGATCACCGGAAGGCCGTATCGAGACCACGTCCGCGAGACCGTGCTCGACCGAGCGGGGATGACCGATTCGGGTTTCTTCGACCGGCGCGATCCTGAGCCGAGGGTCGCCGAAGGCTGGGACCCGATCCTCGACGGCGAGCGGATCACCGGCTGGAGGCAGAACATCTTCAGCTACCCGCCGATCGGTTCACCCGATGGGGGTGCGTACTGCACCGTCGGTGACCTGGTTCGGCTTCTGCGGGCGATCCGCGAGGAACGGCTCTTGAGCCCTGAGCGCACGGAGGAGTTCCTCACGCCGCAGGTGCTCCACAGCAGTGGCGTCTGGTACGGCTTCGGCCTCGAATTCGTCCTGGCGCCGGACGGCTCGGTGCGGCACTACTACAAGGACGGCGGAAACGTCGGTGCCTGCTCGCTCATGCGGCACTATCCGGCCGAAGGGCTGGATGTCGCGATGCTGTCCAACGCCACGTACGGCGGGGGTGCGGCGATCAAGGAGATCGACCGGATGATCCAAAGCGCCTGAGGCGGGTGCCCCGAACCTGCAATGAAAGGCCCCTTCATCGCAGAATTTGCGATGAAGGGGCCTTTCATTTCACGCGCGTAAGGGCTAGATGCCGTCCAGCCGCCGTGAAAGGTTCGACCGCCCCGAAGGGTTCTGCTTCACCGTCGGCACCAGGCCGCCGACCTCGTTCTCGACAGTGTCCGGCTCCGGCTGTTCGATCAGGGGGCTTTGCACCGGCGCGGCGGGCGGCCGTCGGGTGAGCGGGGTCGTCGCCTGCGGTAGAGGCCTGGTCGGCTGGGGGGTGCCGGGACGACGGGGATACGGCTGCGGCTGAGTCGAGCCTTCGCCCCG
Organism: Amycolatopsis decaplanina DSM 44594; assembly: GCF_000342005.1. Taxonomy (GTDB): domain Bacteria; phylum Actinomycetota; class Actinomycetes; order Mycobacteriales; family Pseudonocardiaceae; genus Amycolatopsis; species Amycolatopsis decaplanina. Next base: position 147,409 of record NZ_AOHO01000058.1, on the reverse strand, counting down.
CGCCGGGGGCAGGTCCAGCCGCGTCGTCGGTTCGTGTCCCGCGAGCGGGTGATCGTTCTCGGCGATCAGTGAAGCCGGTAGCTGAGTGGTGGTGTCCGGGTCCGACGAACGGTCGATCTCGGAGACCACCGATCGGGGGATCTGCTGGGTGTTCGCGGAGTCCATCGGAGACGTCGCGTTGTCCGGTGTCACGACGAAGGCTCCACGCGCGCTTGCGCGTGCGAGCAAGGCGTCCGCCCGAGCACGGGGGTCCATTCCCCTAGGCCTCCCGACTGACCTGGGGCCCTCTGGGTTCAGGGCCGACTGTGTGTTGTCTAGGGTAGGCCCTAGGAGCGGCCGCCGTAAGCAGACCCGCAAACGTCTTGCGACAAAAGTTGCCGAGCACACGGCCGGCCCCCTGGGAACTCAGGCTTCCATGTCCGAGAGGATCCGGGTGCTGGAGTCGGCCTTGTCCGTGCCGCCGATGCCGTAGATCATCGAGATGTTGTTCCGGGCCCCGGCCTCGACCTCGTCGGCCGGGAGCTCGTCGACGTTGCGCCGATCCCCGCCGTTGCAGAACTCGAGTTCCGTGTCCGGGTACGCCGCGCGGATCAGGTCGAACGATTCGTCGATGCCCGGCCCCTGCTCGACGGCGATGTACACGTCGTCGACGATGCGCAGCGCGCGGACGATCCGGGCACGGATGTCCTCGGTCTGGATCACCCTGCCCTTCTTGAGGACTTGCTGGTGATCGTTGTTGACGATGACGATCAGGTAGCCGGAGCGCGCCTGCGCGGCCTCGAACAGGTCGAGATGGCCCTGGTGGAGCGGGTTGAAGTACCCACTGACGATCGAGGCCTTCGCCGGTCGCGATGTCATCGTCGGTGTCCTCCGTCGGCTTACGGTTGGGGGGGCATCAGCTTAGCGTCGGCGGTGCCGATCGCCGGTGGCCCGCGTAACCCTAGCCGAGTGCCGGGTAGTTTCAGCGTGTGCGATTCCGTCCTGCCTTCGAGCTGGACCTGGACACGGTGCTGGGTCCGCTGAGCCGTGGGTCGCGTTCGCCCAACGTCGTCCGCACCGAGGGCGGGGTCACCTGGCTGGCCGCCAACACCGCGGACGGCGCGGGCACGCTCGCGCTGCTGCGGCGCGCGGACGGCGAGATCGAGGCGGAGGCCTGGGGCCCCGGCGCGGACAGGCTGCTGGAAGGCGTCCCGGCGATGCTGGGCGCGCACGACGACGACTCCGGATTCGTCGCGCACCACGACGTCATCGCGTCGGCGCGGCGCCGGAACCCGGGGCTGCGCCTCGGCTCGACCGGCCGGGTGTGGGACGCGCTGGTGCTCGCCGTGCTGGAACAGAAGGTGACCAGCGCGGAGGCCCTGCGATCGTGGGGTGAACTGTGCCGCTGGTTCGGGGAGCAGGCGCCAGGGCCGGGGCCGTCACGGCTGCGCGTGCCGCCGACACCGGTCGCCATCCGATCCATTGTGGACTGGAAATGGCATCGCGCCGGGGTGGACCTGAAACGGCGGACGACGCTGATCGCCGCGGCCCGCGTCGCGCCGCGGCTGGAGAAGGCCGTCGAACTGAAGGGTGTCGAAGGCCGGGCCTGGCTGCGGAAGGTGCCCGGCATCGGTGTGTGGACCGCCGCGGAGGTCGCGCAACGCGCCTGGGGAGACCCGGACGCGGTGAGCTTCGGCGATTACAACATCCCGTCGATGGTCGGGCACGCGCTCGTCGGCACGAAACTCGACGACGTCGGGATGTCCGAGGTGCTGGCACCGTATTCGCCGCAGCGGCAGCGCGCGGTGCGCTATCTGTCGACGGCCGGATTCCGCCGTCCGAGGTTCGGGCCGAAGATCGAACTCCGCGACTACCGCGCGATGTGACGGCCTAGTTTCCCCAGCCCTGCGGCGGGTAGGTCTGCTGCTGGCTCGGGTACTGCGGCGGCTGCTGAGGATACTGCTGGTGCGGGACGTGGGGCGGGTACTGCTGCGGTGGGTACACCGGGGGTTTCGGCTTGCTGAGCGTTTTCACCAGGAAGAAGATCCCCACGCCGACGGCGGCGAGGAACAGGACGATGATCAGCAGCATCAACACGGAGACTCCCATTCCGTGAGGTTAACCGGTCGATGATCCTCGTGAGTGGTAAGGACGGTTCTAACCGTCCTTACCACTCACGAGGTGCCCAGCGCGGCGTCGATGATCGCCTTGGCCTCGTCGCGGCCGAGACCCAGCTTCCTGGTCAGCGCGGCGTAGTCGGCGGCCGCCTGCCTCGCCCGCTCGCGGGTCTCGTCGCCGACGGCGCTCACGAACGTCCCCGCCCTGCCGCGGGTCTCGATCAGGCCCGCTTCTTCGAGTTCGCGGTAGGCCTTGGCGACCGTGTTCGGGGCGATGCCGAGGTCTTCGGCGAGTTTCCGTACGGTCGGGAGTTTCGCCCCGACGGGCAGCGTGCCGTCGTTGATCCGCTCCGCGTAGGCGGTGCGGACCTGTTCGAAGGGCGGGACCGAGGAGTTCGGGTCGACCCTGACCATGCGGTTTCTCCCTGCTGGGGTTACTGGCTGGGCGGGACCACCTGGGTGCGATCGCCGCCGCCACCGGGCACGACCTGGGTGGCGTCACCGGCGCCGCCGGGCACTACCTGCGTCCGGTCGGCGCCCGCGGGCGAGACGACCTGGGTGCGGTCGGCGGCCGCCTGCTGCTGCGGGGACACGACCTGCGTGCGGTCCGCGCTGCCGTCGATCGGCGGTCCGGCCTGCGGAGGAGGCGGCGGGAAACCGGGCGCGGGCATGGGCGGCTGGGACGCGCCGAACGGGTTGGGCGCCGGGGCGCCGGGCGGCGGCGGAAAACCCGCCGGGGCCGGGGCAGGGGGCGGCGGGAAGCCGGGTGCCTGGCCGAAACCGGGCTGAGGCGGAGGGAAACCGGGCTGCTGCTGCCAGTTGCCCTGCGGGGCGGGGCCACCGGCGGGCGGGGGAGGCGGAGGGAAACCGGGAGCCGGGCCGCCACCGCCGAAGTTCGGGTTCTGGGGGAAGGTCATCGGCGGCTTCTTCGCCTGGTTGACCTTCACGATGATCACCACGATCACGATGATGACAATGATGATCGCCAGGATCAGCAGGACCCAGCCGGCGCCGTCACCGTCCCCGCTGCTGTGGACCCGGACCCGGTCCAGGTATGGCGTCAGCGTCGTCAGCATCATTCCCCCTTCAGGACGTCAGCCGACACCCTAACGGCCGGGAGCCGCGGGCACGGCGGCTTCCATCAGTTCGGCGAGATCTTCCGACCCTTTCGGCAGGGAATTCACCGGCCACCAACGAAGATCGTCCGATTCGTCGCTTTGGACCGGTTGTGCTCCCCGTGGTGCGCGCACCACGAAACGCACGTCGAAATGCCGGGTCGGCACGCCGAGCGAGCACGTGATCGGGTGGACGTCGAGATGCACCGGGGCCGGGTCGATCACGAGGTCCTCGATGCCGGATTCCTCGCGGGCCTCACGAAGAGCGGCCTCCGTGAGCGTCGGGTCTCCGGGTTCGCAATGCCCGCCGAGCTGCAACCAGCGCCCGACTCGCGGATGCAGGGTGAGCAGCACGTTCTCCGCGTCGGCGTCGAGAAGGACGGCCGACGCGGTGATGTGCCCGGCCGCGCATTCGCGACGGCAGACGTCGTCGCGGGCGGCGAGGAAGCCGAGATAGGCCTGTCGCAGGGATTCCTGGGCGGCGTCCACCGGTCGCCAACCGGACAAAGTGGACACAACGTCGTCGTGCAGGGTCACAGTTCGAGAAGTCCTTCACCGGGTTCGACGGGACCGCGCGCGGGCGGGAGGGCGGCGGGATGTCCGATCGCGACCGCGCCGAGCGGCTCCCAGTGCTCGTCCAGGCCGAGGACGTCGCGCACGATGTCCGCCGCGAAGATGGTCGACCCGATCCAGCACGAGCCGAGGTCTTCGGCGGCGAGCGCGACCAGCAGACCCTGCACGGCCGCACCACCGGCGACGGTGAACATCGTGTGCTCACAAGCGTTCCGGCGGTCGTCGCGGTAGGTGTGCGCGCCCTCGGCGACGAGGAACGGCACCACGACTTCGGGCGCGTTGTACAGGATGTCGCCGCGGCTGAGCCGCTTCGCGACCTGTTCAGGCGTGAAGTCGTCGCCTTCGAGATCGGCCTGCCACGACGCCTTCATCGCGTCGAGAAGCTTGCGGCGCAAGCCTTCCTCGCGCAGCCACACGAACCGGACCGGCTTCGTGTGGTGCGGCGCGGGCGCCGTCAGCGCCGTCCCGACCGCTCGGCGCAGCACCTCGGGATCGACCGGTTCGCCGGTGAACGACCGGATCGAACGCCGCGCGAGCACGGCTTCCCGGCGGCCTTGGGCGATGGATTCGTTGGTGCCGAGACGGAACAGGTCCTCCTCGACCGGCCGGAGCAGTTTGCGGGCGGTCGAACCGTCGTCGGTCAGCCGAAGGCCGCGCACGACGGCGACCGGCGTCCCGCCGAGCTTGCCCTTGACCAGATCCGCCGCGGCGGCGAGTTCGTCGGCGATCGCCACCTCGGTGACGGCGAGTTCGTTGCCCTGGCTGTCGACCTCGCCCGCGTACGAATGCAGCACCCGCAGACCGGACGCGCCGATCGCGGCGTCGGTCTGGCCGACCCGCCACGCGCGGCCCATCGTGTCGGTGACCACGACCGCGACCTCGACACCGAGCCGTTCCCGCAGCCCGTTCCGCAGCGCGAGCGCGGAGGCGTCCGGATCGGACGGGAGCAACGCGACCTCACCGGAGGCCACGTTCGACGCGTCCACGCCGGACGCCGCCTGCACGATGCCGAGCTTGTTCTCGGTGATCACCGTCCGGTTGATCCGCGCGATCACGCGGACGGACTCCTCCTCGACGAGCTTGCGCCGGGCGGCGTCGCGCTCCTCCGGATCGGCCGGGACGCGGATCAGCATGCCTTCGGCCTTGGAGACGATCTTGCTCGTCACGACCAGGACGTCGCCCGAACGCAGCCACGGGGCCGCCTCGACGATGGCCCCGGTCAGGTCGTCGCCGGGACGGAACTCCGGCAGCCCTTCGACCGGCAGGATCTCGATCTTCGCGGAAGCATGGTCAGGCAGTTTTTCGTCAGGCAACAGAAACTCCGGCCAGGTCGAAGGCCGCGCGCACCATCGCCGCGGTCGCGTCCACATCGGACATCAGCAGGGGCACATCTCGGACGGCGACGCCCGGCACGTCGACGGTTTCCCCCTCGGCGACCAGCCAGCCGTCGAGCACGCCCTCCGGAGATTCCTTGCGGGAACCGTAATGCCGCCCGACGGCCTCGGCGGAGGTCTCCACGCCGATCGCGCTCAGGCACGCGTCGGCCATACCGCGCAACGCCTTCCCGCCGATGATCGGCGAGACGCCGACGACCTTGGCGCGCGTCTTCCGCAGCGCGTCGCGGATTCCCGGGACGCCGAGCGTCGTGCCCACCGAGACCACCGGATTGGACGGCGCGAACAGCACGATGTCGGCGGCCGCGATCGCGTCGAGTACCCCCGGCGCCGGCTTGGCCTCGTCGGCGCCGACGGCGATGATCGAATGCGCCTTCGGCTCGGCGCGGTAGCGCACCCACCACTCCTGGAAGTGGATCGCCTTGCGCTGGTCCGAAGCTGTGTCCGAGTCGGGGTCGTCGATCACGACATGCGTTTCGACGCGGTCGTCCGACATCGGCAGCAGGCGCACGCCCGGCTGCCAGCGATCGCACAGCGCCTCGGTGACCTGTGACAGCGGATAGCCCGCGCGCAGCATCCGCGAACGGATGAGATGGGTCGCGATGTCCTTGTCGCCCAAACCGAACCAGGTCGGCTCGGCGCCATAGGCGGCGAGCTCCTCCTTGACCGTCCAGGTCTCGCCGGCGTGGCCCCAGCCGCGGTCGGTGTCGATCCCTCCGCCGAGGGTGTACATGCAGGTGTCCAGGTCCGGGCAGATGCGCAGACCGTGCATCCACACGTCGTCCCCGGTGTTCACCAGCGCGGTCACCTCATGCGGCGATTCCGGCGCGGAACCGGTCGCGGGCAGACCCAGTGCTTGCTTGACGCCCAGCAGGAAGCGGGCCCCGCCCACTCCGCCGACCAAAATGACGACCTTCACGACGGGCGATCCTCGCACGCGCCGGGACCCGGGGCCCAGTAGCGGTACCTGTGGTGCTCCGTACAGCCCAGGCTCTCGTACAGCTTCAGCGCGCCGGAATTCGCCACGGCGACCTGCAGCAGCATCCCGGTCGCGCCCTGGCCGGCGCCCCATGTGCCCACGGCGTTCATCAGCCCGCGTGCCAGTCCCCGCCGCCGGAACTCCGGCCGTACCTCCAAACGGGCGATGTGCAGCCACTCGCCGACGATCGCGCCGCGGACCGCCCCGGCCGTGACGCCGTCCGCTTCCACGATCCCGAAGCCGACCTTGCCGGTGCCGAGGACATGCCGCGGCGCCTCCGGTGGCTCGGCGCTGCCCGCCGTCATTTCCCACCATCCGGACGTCGGCTCGTCGAGAATCACCGCTCCCGCCGAGGTCCCTCGCGATAGTGGCCCCGTCAGCAGGCGAACCTCGTGCGCGGGGCGGTGTTCCACATAGTGGACCCAGCCGTGCGCCGAGATGGCGGCTTCGGTGGACGTGTTCTGGATCACCTGAACGACCGGCGGGATGGCATGATCGAGGGCGAAGTCGCAGACGGCCCGCAGGGCCTCTGGCAGCGGTTTTCCCGGGTCACCGATCGCCAGGGCGCTGTTGGCGCGGGCGGTGAACCCGCCCGCCCAGCGCAGCCTCCAGTCGCCGATCCGGCTCTCCGTCAGGGGAGTCCAAGCCTGACTACAGGTGAGCTCGAGCATTTCCGCACTGTTCACGGTTAGATTGTGCCAAGGAAGGCAGTGGAGGGACCCCGATGAGCATCGCGCGCAAGGACGACAGGCACAACGAAGACCTGGTCCGCGAGATCTCTGACGGCTTCAACCGGGCGTTGGGCGCGGAAAAGGCCGTCGAGCAGGACGCGGAAGCGGCGAAGCCCGCCGCACCGAAGTTCGTCATCACCGGGGACAGCAGGGCCACTCCGCCGCCGCGCCGGAAAGACCGCTGAAAGCCCATATCCGGCCTACGGATAAGGGTGGCCTAAGCGGGCCGGTCGCGCCCGTGGGCGCGTAATGTCCGTTGAAGACTGGTGAAGCAGAGATAAGCAGGAGTACGCAGTGACCTACGTGATCGCCGAGCCCTGCGTCGACGTGCTCGACAAGGCGTGTATCGACGAGTGCCCCGTGGATTGCATCTACGAGGGTGACCGCATGCTGTACATCCACCCGGACGAATGCGTCGACTGCGGTGCCTGCGAGCCGGTCTGTCCCGTCGAGGCGATCTACTACGAGGACGACGTCCCCGACGAGTGGAACGCCTACACCAAGGCCAACGTCGACTTCTTCGACGAGCTCGGCTCGCCCGGCGGTGCCTCCAAGGTCGGCAAGACCAGCCACGACCCCGCCTTCATCAAGGCTCTTCCCCCGCAGGGCGAATGAGCCGGGTCGCTCTTCCTGATTTCCCCTGGGACTCCCTCGCTGAAGCCAAGGCAAAGGCCCAGGCGCATCCCGGCGGCATCGTCGACCTGTCGATCGGCACGCCGGTGGACCCGGTCCCCGAGAGCATCCGCGCGGCGCTCGCGTCCGTGTCGGAGATCCCGGGGTATCCGACCACGCACGGGATCCCCGAGCTCAGGGCCGCCGCGATCGACTCGCTTTCGCGGCGGCACGGTATCGAGGGTATTCCCGAAGCGGCCGTGCTGCCGACGATCGGTTCGAAGGAGCTGGTCGCCTCGCTGCCGCGGCAACTGGGGTTCGGCCCCGGTGACCTCGTCGTCATCCCCAAGGTGGCGTATCCGACCTACGAGGTCGGGGTGCTGCTGGCGGGTGCTTCCCTGCTGCGCGCGGACAGCACTTTCGCGCTCGGTCCGCAGCGGCCTTCGATGCTGTGGATCAACTCGCCGTCCAACCCGACCGGGCGCGTACTCGGGGTCGACCACCTGCGCAAGGTCGTCGAATGGGCGCGGGAACGCGATGTCGTCGTGGTCTCCGACGAGTGTTACCTGGCGCTGGGCTGGGAAAGCGAGCCCGTGTCGATCCTGCACCCCTCCGTGCACGGCGGCTCCCTCGACGGTCTGCTGGCCGTCCACTCACTGTCGAAGTCCGCGAACCTCGCCAGCTACCGCGCCGGGTTCGTCACCGGTGACCCGAAGCTCGTCGCCGGGTTGCTGGAGATCCGCAAGCACTCCGGGCTGATCGTGCCGCGGCCGGTGCAGGAGGCCATGGTCGCCGCGCTGCGGGACGACGAGGCGCTTGCCGTGCAACGGGAACGCTACGCGCGCCGCCGGCTGGTGCTGCGGAAGGCGCTGCTGGACAGCGGTTTCGAGATCTCGCATTCCGAGGCGGGGCTGTATCTCTGGTCCACACGCGGCGAATCCGCGCTCGACACGGTCGACTGGCTCGCCGAGCGCGGCATCCTCGCCGCGCCGGGCACGTTCTACGGGCCGACCGGCGGGAACCACGTCCGGATCGCCTTGACGGCGACGGACGAGCGCATCGACGCGGCCGTGGAGCGGCTCGCTTCCTGATCGCGGCGCGGGCTGAAGGGGACTTTCCCCGCATCCGACGCGGTGAAAGCGCCCTTCGTCGCGTCGGATGCGGCCATGGGCCCCTTCAGCCCACGTCGCGGCCCGTGAAGCCCCGGTAGGCGAACCGCGTCAGCGCCTCGATGGCTTCCTCTTCGGAGACCGATGACGGGTCCAGCAGCCACGTGTGCGCGAAACCGTTGACCAGTTCGCCCATCATCGCGAGCGAGAGCCGTTCCGACGCCGGCAGTTCCATACCCGCCGCGGTGATGTATCCGAGGTGGTCGAGGATGTCGGCCGCCTGATCGGCACCGAAGCGCGCGTAGGTGCGCGCGAAGTCGTCGCTGACCATCGCGGCCTGGCGCAGCGCGAGCATCGTCGCGGCGTTGTCGCGATGGAAGTTCCAGTACTCGCGGACGTGCCAGCGCACGGCTTCCGGGTCGGTGAAGTCGGCCTTGTGCTCCGGTGAGGCCGCGTTGACGTCGCTCGCCGCCGCGAGGTCCGCGAGGAGTGCTTCGAGCAGTTCTTCCTTGCTCGCGAAGTGGTTGTAGAACGAACCCGCGGCACGTCCGGCTTCCGCCGTGATGTCGGTGATCTTGGTGTTCAAGTACCCCTTCGCCGCGAAAACGCGCTTCGCCGCCTCCTTGAGCGCGGCCTCGGTCTCCGCCGCCTTCTCCTTGCGGCTCGTCGCCGTCATCGGCACCTCCTTGACACGGAAGGCTAGCAACGGTCAAGCTGAATCTATATTCACTGAATATGCATTCACTGGAGGAGAGATGACCGAGGTGCTGATCGCGGGAGCCGGGCCGACCGGGCTCACGCTGGCCATCGACCTCGCACGCCGCGGCGTCGGCGTGCGGATCGTGGAGAAGGCCGAGACGTTCTTCGAGGGCTCACGCGGAGACGGCCTGCAGCCGCGCACGCTGGAGGTCTTCGAGGACCTCGGCGTGCTGGACGCGGTGCTGGCAGCCGGGCAGGCGCCGGTGCCGATGCGAATCCACTTGGGCGGTGAGGTCGTCGGGGAGCGGATGATGGCCGAACTCGTCGAACCGACCCCGGACGTGCCGTATCCGAACGGTTTCTTCCTCGGCCAGTCGCGGACCGAAGGGATCCTGCGCGACCGGCTCGCCGAATTCGGTGTCCAGGTCGAGCTCGGCACCCCGCTGCTCGGCTTCGAGCAGGACGCGGACGGTGTGACCGCCGAGCTGCCGGGCGAGCGGGTCCGGGTCGAGTACCTCGTCGGCGCGGACGGCGGGAAGAGCTTCGTGCGCAAGGCGCTGGGGATCGCGTTCGAGGGCACCACCGACGAATCGGTCCGCATGCTGCTGGGCGATGTCCAGGCCGAGGGGCTCGATCGCGCGTACGGGCATTGGTTCGCGAAGCCTGAGGATCCGATGTCGGGGATCGTGCTAACACCGCTGCCCGGCGTCCCGCACTTCCAGTTCGGCGCGCCGCTGGGCGAGGAGGAGGTCGAGGCGTCGCTCGACACGTTGCAGTCCCGGCTCGACGAGCTGTCCGGCGGTGGGGTCCGGTTGCACGATCTCGCCTGGTCGACGGTGTGGCGGCCCAACATCCGGCTCGCCGGGCGTTTCCGGGACGGGCGGGTGTTCCTCGCCGGCGACGCCGCGCACGTCCACCCGCCGACCGGTGGGCAGGGACTCAACACCGGCGTCCAGGACGCGTACAACCTGGGCTGGAAGCTCGCCGACGGTTCACCGGAGCTGCTCGACAGCTACGAGTCCGAGAGGCGCGGGGTCGCCGCGCGAGTGCTGAAGATCAGCACTGAAATCCTCGAGAAGTACAAAGAGGGCGCGGATGACGCGCACGAGCGCGGCGAGAACACGCGTCAGCTCGACATCGGCTACCGCGGCGGCCCGCTCGCGCCCGCGGCGACCGGCCGGATCCGGCCCGGCGACCGCGCCCCGGACGCGCCGCTGAAGGACGCGAACGGCAAGTCAGTCCGGCTGTTCGAACTGCTGCGCGGCCCGCGGGCGACGGTGCTGGTGTTCGGCGACGGCCCAGCGCCCGAAGGCGCGCGGCGGATCCTGCCCGCGGGCAGCCCGCTGTCCGATGTGGACTTCGAGGACGTCGGCGGGCATGCCTTCGCCGCGTATGAAGCCGGGAACGGGCGGCAGGTGTCGATTCGCCCGGACGGCTACATCCGCGGGCTCACCGCCTGAGCGGCCTCGTCGACCTCGGCCCAGACGTCGCGCCACACGGCACGGACCTCGGCGCGGCGCAGCAGTTCCTTCTCCGCGACCCGGCCCGCGATGAAGGCGACCTCGGGGTCGACGGAGGCCACGACGCCGCGCATCCGATCGGCGGCGACGCAAGCGTCCTGGTGGTCGCCGAGGACGGTCTGGAAGTTCTTCGTGGCTTTGATCAGCCGTTGGATGCGCTCCGCTTGCTTCTTCTTCGCGGCGGGCTTGGCCATCTCGGCGGCGTAGCGGAGTTTCTTGCCGTAGATGCGAAGCGCGTGAAGGTCGTCGTCCGGAGGATCGGCGGGAAGCGCCTTCACCGCCTTCGCGAGCTTTCGATGCGGCTTCGCGAGACCGGCGACGAGATCGGCCGAGGTCGGGTCGGCCTCGGAGGCGGGCTCCTCGGCGGCTGGCTGCCGGGCGAGACGGCCGATGTCCTGCAGCATCGAGGCGTACCGGGGGCTGGCGAGCGCGCGGGTGAGCCGCCGCTTCGCGACACCGCGTTCGGTGACGAACTTCGAGACCAGACGGCGCGCGGCCGGTTGGTCGCGCACCTCGAATTCGGCGACGACCTCGCGGAGATGCCCGATCAAGACGTCGTAATCGCGGACGTCGCCGAGGGATTGGCCGAGCCAGCCGAGTTCGGCGCGCACAGGCTCGGCGTCCGGGCCGACGAGGCGGCCCGAGAGCTTGAGGACGCTTCGCATGCGGCGCAGCGCGACCCGCATCTGGTGCAGGTCTTCAGGGTCGGCACCGGATTTGGTGCCCGGCTCGTGCGCGAGGAGCGCGCGGATCTCGATGTCGAGTTTGACCCGGACGTGGGTGGCCGCCGGATCGCCCGGCCCGGCTTTCGCGGGGCGGTCGCCGAGCCCGAGCGCGGCCGGAGTGGTCGAAGGGACGTTCTTGCGCGGCAGGGCCTCGGCTGTCACAAGATGAATTCTAGGTGAACAGGCAAGGTGGTCCAGGTCGTGAGAGAAGCAAGGGACCTTTGCTACCGCTCCCCGGGGGAGAGTGGTAGCAAAGGTCCCTTGCTCTCTTTTCGCAGGTCAGGTCTTCGGGTGACGCAGCCGGGCATGTCGCGAAAGCCACTTTCGGGACATCAGACGTCGCGAAAGTGGCTTTCGCGACACCCGCCGGACCCCGCCGGACCCAGGCGGTAGCAAAGGTCCCTTGCTCTCTTTTCGCAGGTCAGTTGGCGTGCAGGGCCGCGTTCAGCTCGATGCCGACGCCGGTGCGCGCGACGACCTCGACGGCGCCGGTCCCGGAATTCCGCCGGAACACCGCGCCCGAGATGCCGGACAGCTCCAGCGCCTTCACGACCTTGCCCTCGAAGGTCACCTTCGTGCCGGCCGTGACGTACAGGCCCGCTTCGACGACCGAGTCGTCGCCGAGCGAGATGCCGACGCCGCCGTTCGCGCCGATCAGGCAGCGCTCGCCGATCGAGATGGTCTCCTTGCCGCCGCCGGACAGCGTGCCCATGATCGATGCGCCGCCGCCGACGTCGGAGCCGTCCCCGACCACGACGCCCGCCGAGATCCGGCCCTCGACCATCGAGGCGCCGAGCGTGCCGGCGTTGAAGTTGATGAAGCCCTCGTGCATGACCGTGGTGCCGCTGGCCAGGTGCGCGCCGAGGCGGGCGCGGTCGGCGTCGGCGATGCGGACGCCGCTGGGCACGACGTAGTCCACCATCCGCGGGAACTTGTCCACGCCGTAGACGGTGACGTTGCCGCGCCCCCGCAGCCGCAGCCTGGTCGCCTCGAAGCCCTCGACGGGACACGGCCCGTGGTTGGTCCACACGACGTTCGCCAGCAGGCCGAAAATGCCGTCGAGGCTCGCGCCGTGCGGCCGGACCAGACGGTGCGACAGCAGGTGAAGGCGCAGGTAGACGTCGTGCGTGTCACCAGGGGCGTCGGCGAGGCGGGCGATGGTCGTGCGGACCGCGACGACCTCGACACCGCGGTCGGTGTCCGGGCCGAGCTGGGCGGCGGCTGCCTCGCCGAGAGCCTCTGAGGCCTCTTCGGCGGTCAGCCGTACCGTGCCGGCCTTGCCTTCGGCGGACTCGGTCAGCTTGGGCAGCGGGAACCAGGTGTCCAGCACCGTGCCGTCGGTCGTGACGGTGGCCAGTCCGACGCCGGTGGCGCCGGTCGTTTCGGGGTCAGGGGTCTGCTCGCTCACGACCTGAACGGTAACCCAGTGACCCGCGTCAGCCGCCGACGAGGCTCTTCACACTGGTCAGCGCCGTCGCCATGTCGGCGAGAGCCTGGCCGCACGGGCCGCCGGGAGCCGCCTGGTCCTGGCAGTTCGCGGTGCGGAAGGCGGAGATCGGGCGATCGAGGACGTCCGCGTGCGACGACAGGTCCGGGCGGTGCTTGCGGATGCTGCCCGCGGCGCTGGAGAGTTCGGTGACGTACTTCTGGCAGCCCTTGGGCGATTCGGTCCCCGGCGCCAGATAACACTGGTCGGTGGTCAGCGCCTTGAGCTTGATCGGCAGCACGTCCGGCGCGGTGCTCTGGGTCGGCCGGACCTTCACCGGGACCTCATTCGATCCACAGCCGCTGAGTACCAGGAGAAGGGCGAGCAGGATCGCTTTGGTGCGCACGCCTTCACGGTAGCCCCGGACCCCCGGCGGTACGGTGCGGGCATGCCTTCGCTCGATCTGCACGCCGATCCCGTCGACCTCACCGCCGCGCTGGTGGACATCTTCAGCGTCTCGGAGGAGGAGAAGGTCATCGCGGACACCGTGCAGGCCGCGCTCCAGACGCAGGCACCGCATCTCGAGGTGATCCGCAACGGTGACGCGGTCCTCGCCCGCACGAACCTCGGCCGCCCTTCGCGGGTGCTGCTGGCCGGGCATCTCGACACCGTTCCGGTCAACGAGAACATGCCCGTGCGCCGCGAGGGGACCGGTGACGACGAGATCCTGCACGGCCTGGGTACCGTCGACATGAAGAGCGGGGACGCCGTCTTCCTGCACCTCGCCGCCGCCCTCCGCGAGCCGAGGCACGACATCACCTTCGTGTTTTACGACTGCGAAGAGATCGAAGCGACGAAGAACGGCCTCGGCCGCATCGAGCGCGAGCTGCCCGAGTGGCTGCAAGCCGACCTCGCGATCCTCGGCGAACCGTCGAACGGCGGGATCGAGGGCGGTTGCCAGGGCACGATGCGGATCGAGATCCGTGTCGAAGGCGTCCGGGCGCACACCGCGCGCGGCTGGATGGGCGTCAACGCGATCCACGGTCTCGCCGAACCGCTGCGCAGGCTGGCCGAGTACACGCCGCGCGTGGTCGACATCGACGGCCTCACCTACCGCGAGGGCTTGCAGGCCACGAAGATCGGCGGCGGTGTCGCGGGCAACGTCGTGCCGGACGAGGCCGTGCTCACGATCAACCACCGCTTCGCGCCCGACCGCTCTTCGGCGGAAGCCGAAGCGCACCTTCGCGAGGTCTTCGAGGGTTACGACGTCAAGATCGTCGACTTGTCACCAGGGGCATTGCCCGGGCTGAGCGCTCCTGCGGCGGCCGAACTGGTCGCCGCGGCAGGGGGCAAGGCGGTCGCGAAGCTGGGCTGGACCGACGTCGCGCGCTTCGCGGCTCTCGGGATTCCGGCGGTGAACTTCGGTCCCGGCGACCCGACGCTGGCGCACACCCGGCAGGAAAACGTGCGGGCGGGCGAGATCCGGCAGGTCGCTTCGGTGCTGCGCGAATTCCTCGGCTGATCAGCGGCTCAGGGTGAGCAGCTCGTCGAGAGCCTGCTCCAGGCCGCCGTAGGTGAGGTGCGCGATGGCGAACATGGGGGCGATCACGCGGCTCCAGGCATACAACCTGTCCCCGTCGAGCCCGCACGCGTTCGCCACCACGTGACAACGGGCCTCGACCCCTTCGCGTCCGGCGCCGCCCACCACGTAGTCAACGGCGTCGAAGCACGGATCACCCACGCACGCCTTCGGGTCGATCGCGATCAGGCCGCGTGCCGCGCCGTCCAGGACGTTGCCGGGATGCAGATCGCCGTGGAGCAGCACGACGTCGGCCTGCGTGTCCAGCAACGTCTCGCAGCGCTCGATCGCCCGCTGCCAGGTGCCCGGGCCGATCCGGGCGGCGATGGCCGGTTCGGTGATCCTCCGGCCGATCCGGTCGAAGGACTCCTCGAACCGCCCGCGCAGGCTCCACGGCCAGTCCGCGGGCGGGGCGACGGCGTGCAACGCGGTGAGCAGCTCTCCCCATCGCACTGGCAGGGTCGACGGCGGCAGGTCCTCGGCCGCGGTGCCCGGCCGGATCTCCTCCAGCACCATCGCGCCGGCGTCCGCGTCGGCGGCCAGGACGGCGGGCACCCGGCCCGACGGCGCGAACACCCGCAGCATTTCGAGCTGTTTGGTCAACAGTGCCCCATCCGGGCTGAGTTTGAGCACCGCCGGTGTCCCGTCGGACCATCGGCAGCGCAGGACGACGGACGAGGCTCCGCTGTCGAACAACTCGCCGAGCACGAAGTCCCAACGGGCGGCCAGCCGCGCGGCGAGGGCGGGAACCCCGGCGAGCCACCCTTCGGCGTCGGCACCGAATCGGCCTGTCAAACGAGCGCTGATGTCTTCCAAGTCCACTTCGGTCACCGTGGAACGTCCTCCTCGGCTCCGAGGAGGAGCAGACCACGCCGCAGTAGGTCCGCGGCCTCTTCGAAGCGCCCTTGATCGCGAAGGAGTTCCCCCGCCTTGTCGATTGAAGCGGCCAAGACGCCGCGAGCGTCGCGGAGAGCGGCTACGTCGATGGCGTGCGCGAAGCCTGCTTCGGCTGCTTCGAGGTCTCCGCGGGCCAGTGCCAGCGAGCCCTGCTGGAACGCGAGTGACGCGGAGAGCGGCGAGTCCCCGGGGATGGCTTCGGCCGCTTCGGCGAGCAGTGCGGCGGCATCGTCGAGACGACCGAGTACGCGGCAGACGTCGGCGAGTTCCAGCGTGACGGCGTGATCGGGCGCAGCCGCTCGTGACGCGCGAAGGTCCGCGAGAGCACCTTCGAGGTCGTCAGCACGCCGGATCAGCGCCCGCGCGAACAGGCATCGGGCCAGCACCGGCCGCAGGGCGCGTTCGTGGAGCAGGTCGTGCAGCACCGACACGGCGACGACCGCCTCGGCCACCCGCCCTTCGTCGAGATAGGCCTCGACCAGCCGTCGCTGGTTCTCGGCGAGCTCGGCCAGGATCTCCTCGCCGCCGCGAGCCAGCCGAAGCGCTTCGCCCGCGTGATGCGCGGCCAGTGCGGTCTCGCCGAGGCGGAGCTGTCCGTCGGCGAGGTACCCGTGCAGGGTCAGCAGGAGCACCGGATGCGGATGACGGTCGAGGCTCGCGTCGAGCGCGGTCCGGAGCAGGTGCATCGCGTGATGCGGCTCGCCCCTTCCGATCAGGACGTCCGCCCGCAGCGCGGCGGCCAGTTCGCGGTACGGCGGGATGTCGTCGGCGAGTGCGGTTTCCGCGGCGGCCACCAGCCGCGGCAGGGTGGCACCCTCGGTGAACCGCGCGAGCCACAGCCAGGCGAGTCCGGCCTGGCGGACGCGGCCGATCTTCTCGGCCCGCCGCGCCAGCCGCCGCATCTTCGGAGCCGAACCGTTCCCCGCGAGGAAGTCCGTCGCGGCCGCCGCGATCTCCAGATCGAGCCGGACGTCGTCGCGGGGCGAAGTCACACCGAGCAGCTCGCCGGTGTCCACTCCGAGCCGCGCGGCGAAATGGCGCAACGCGTCACCCGACGGCGTCCGCGCGCCCGTCTCGACGGACGAAACGTACGCGGCGGTGTAGTGCGGTTCGGCGAGCTCGCGCTGGGTGAGGCCCCGTTCGGCGCGCAGCCGCCGCAGCCGTCCGCCGACCTCCTCGCCCATGACCGAGAACGATACGGGCGAACGCGCCGATGATCGCCCGCTGGGCACCGGCTCGTGAGTGGTAAGGACGGTTAAAACCGTCCTTACCACTCACGAGGCCCATCACTCACTCGCGCCCTTTCAGCGGCCCTGCAGGGACTTCACGTTCTGACCGAAGGTCCAGTTCCGCGAACCGTCCCAGTTGATCGACCAGGTCATCAGGCCCTTGAGCGCCGGAATGCTGCGGTACGCCTGGGAAACCAGGCTCGGTGACATGTAGCCGCCACCGGCGCCCGCCTGCGCGGGCAGCCCCGGAGCCTGCTTGTCGTAGGGAACGCGGATCGTCTGGCCCTGGATCACCAGGCCCTTGTCGAGGCAGTTGGTCTGCGCGACGAAGCCCTGAACCGTCCCGGCCTGGTACGAATCGCCGGAGCAGCCGTACATGCTTCCGTTGTAGTACTGCATGTTCAGCCACCACAGCCTGCCGTTGTCCGCGTACTTCTTGATGATCGGCAGGTACGCGCCCCAGATCGAGCCGTAGACGACGCTGCCGCCGGTCACGTAAGCGGTCTCGGGTGCCATGGTGAGCCCGAAGTTCGGCGGCATCGCGGCGAGCACGCCGTCGATGATGCGGATGAGGTTCTGCTGCGACGCGGAAAGCGTGTTGATGTTCCCGTTGCCGGTGAGGCCGGTTTCGATGTCGATGTCGATCCCGTCGAAGTTGTACTTCTTCAGGATCGGCACGATGGTCGCGACGAATTTGTCCGCCACGGTGGCCGAGTTCAGGTCGATCCCCGCGGTGGCGCCACCGATGGACATCAGGATCGTCGCGCCCGCGTCCTTGGCGGCGCACATCTCGGACGGGGTCGCGACCTTCACAGTCGCGTCCATCCCATCCTCCCATTTGGCCGTTCCGTCGGACAGGATGACCGGAAAGGCCGCGTTGATCACGTTGTAACCGTTGGCCTTGATGCGGGCGTCGGTGATCGGGATCCAGCCCAGCGGCGGGTGGACGCCGTTCGAAGCGCCGTCCCAGTTCTCCCAATAGCCTTGCAGGACCTTGCCGGCGGGCTTCGATTTGACCGCGCAGACCTCGGCGTCCACCGACGCCTGTGCCGGGGTCAGGACGACGAGTGTGGTGACGGCGAGTACCGCCGCGCCGGTGATTGCGAGCAGCCGTGAGACGCGACCGAACATACCCAGCTCCCATCTCGAAAGCGGTTTGAACGAACAGGAAGCGGCCGTTCGGCTCAACATAGGTCGCCGTGCATGAGTGGCGCTACCGACGATCGGGTGGTCTAGACCAGATATCGAAGAGTTGTCCGGAAATCTCCCCCACGCACGAGGGCCATCTCACGAGGCCGGGTGCCCTCGTGAGATGGCCCTCGCCATTCGGATGGTCAGACGGTGATCGTCCAGCTGTCGAGCGTGCCGGTGTCGCCGGAGTAGGCGTCGTAGACCACGAGTGTCCAAGTGCCGGAAGCGGCTTCGTTGGTCACGGGGACTGAGTAATTCCTGGTGCCGAGATCGGTGCAGGGCAGGTAGCCGGTGGGCTTGACCGAGTACGTGCTGCCGTCGGGAGCCTTCAGGCTGATGCGAAGGTCTTCGGAGCAGGTGTGGGTACCGGTGATCGAAACCTTCACCGGCGACGTCGCCGTACCCGTCGCGCTGGACGTGATCGGGCTGTTGACCGTGGCGTAGTCGTTGAGCGCGTAGTCGGTGCCGTTGGTGAACGTGCGCACGCTGACGTCGCCGACGGTCAGCGTGTACTGCGCCGTACGGTCCACCGAGGCCCCGTCACCGGTCACGGTGATCGTGCTGGTGCCGTTGGGCGTGCTCGCCGACGTCTGGATGGTGAGCGTCGAGGAGGCGCCGGACTGGACCGAGGCCGGGTTGAACGTCGCCGTCGCCCCGGCGGGAAGACCGCTGGCGCTCAGCGAAACCGCCTGCGCCGAACCGGAAGTGGTCGCGGTGTTGACCGTGACGGTCGTCGACTGTCCTGCTTGGACAGTGCCCGAAGTCGGGGAGAGGCCGAGCGAGAAGTCGTTGCCCTGCGGCGCGCCGACGGCGAGCTTCCAGAGCGCGTAACCGATCGCGTCGCTGTTCTTCTCCAGCGGGGTGTCCGGGATGTTGGACGTCGTGTCGCAGGCGCGGTGGTAGCAGTTGTCGAACGGGGCGCCCGCGGTGCCGCCCCATTTCTGTTGCTGCGCGGCGCTCTTCGTGTAGCCGGCGCCGGTCGCGAGACCGCCGACCGGGATGCCCGCGCTCTTGAACGACGCGTGGTCCGAACGGCCGTCGCCCTCGGTGTCGCCTTCGGTCTGGATGCCGATCGAGGTGAAGTACTCGTCGAACACCGCCTTGACCGAAGCCACGTCGTCATAGACGAAGTAGCCCCAGTTGCTGGAGCCGATCATGTCGAAGTTCAGGTAGGTCTTGATCTTCGTGCGCTCGGCCTGCGGAAGGCTGCTGACGTAGAACTTGGACCCGCGGAGGCCCGACTCCTCGTCGGCCCACCAGCCGAAGCGGACCCGCTTGGCCAGCGTGGGGTTCTCGCGGGCCAAGGTCAGCGCGACTTCGAGGATCGAGGCCGAACCCGAGCCGTTGTCGTTGATGCCGGGGCCGGCGCTGACGCTGTCGAGGTGCGCGCCGAGCATGATGACCTGGCTGGCGTCACCCTGCGGCCATTCCGCGACGATGTTCTGGCTCGAACCCGCGCAACTGGTGCAGGTCTGCAGCGTGACGTTGTAGCCGGCGTCTCGCAGTTTCTGCGACACATAAGACACCGACGCCGTGTAGCCCGAACGTCCGGAAGCCCGGTTGCCGCCGTTCTGGTTGGCGATGGTCTGCAACGCGTTCAGATGCGACTTGATGTTCGCGAGCGAGATGTCCGGCGCGGCGTTGATGCTC
Source organism: Amycolatopsis decaplanina DSM 44594 (assembly GCF_000342005.1). Lineage (GTDB taxonomy): Bacteria > Actinomycetota > Actinomycetes > Mycobacteriales > Pseudonocardiaceae > Amycolatopsis > Amycolatopsis decaplanina. The sequence goes on along the minus strand of NZ_AOHO01000058.1, from coordinate 127,884 downwards.
GCGGCCGTGACCGCCTGCGCGGGCGCCGTGACGACGCCGAGTACGGCGGCCATGCCGACGATGGCCGTTCCTATTCGCTTTCCCCACTTCATGCCGGGGTTTTCCTTCCTGGAGGGGGTTTGCGTGAAGGACTCCTTCCCTCGGCCGAGCCGAGGGAAGGAGTCCTTCACGCGCGAGGGCGAGCTAGACCGTGATCGACCAGCTGTCGAGCGTGCCGGTGTCGCCGGAGTAGGCGTCGTAGACCACGAGCGTCCAGGTGCCGGAAGCCGCTTCGTTGGTCACCGGGACCGAGTAGTTGCGAGTGCCGAGCTCGGTGCAGGGCAGGTAACCGGTCGGCTTGACCGAGTACGTGCTGCCGTCAGGAGCCTTCAGGCTGATGCGAAGGTCCTCCGAGCAGGTGTGGGTACCGGTGACCGTCACCTTCACCGGCGACACGGCGGTGCCGGTCGCGGTCGAGGTGATCGGGCTGTTCACCGTGCCGTAGTCGTTGATCGGGTAGTCGGTGTCGTTGGCGAACGACCGCACGTTGCCGCCGGTGCCGACGGTCAGCGTGTACTGCGCGGTGTGGGTGCCGCTGGCCGCGGTACCGGTCACCGTGATCGTGCTGGTGCCGTCAGGGGTGCTCGCCGACGTCGCGATGGTGAGCGTCGAGGAGGCGCCGGACTGGACCGACGCCGGGTTGAACGTCGCGGTCGCCCCGGCGGGGAGGCCGCTGGCGCTCAGCGAAACCGTCTGCGCCGTACCGTTGACGGTCCCGGTGTTCACGGTGACGGTGGCGGACTCGCCCGCCTTGACCGTTCCCGAGGCCGGGGTGACGCCGACCGAGAAATCGGGACCCTGCGGGGTGCACGAGGTGGGCTCACCGGACGCCGCGGTGACGCTGATGGCCTCCCACGCCGCCTTGGTGGTGTTGAACTCGGTGCAGGAGTTCGGGTACAGCGCGAGCGCCGCTTCCAGGGTCGCCTTGCGGGCGGCCTTGTGGTTCCAGCTGGAGGTCTTCTTCAGCAGGCCGTTGTAGAAGATCTTCGCGGCCTTCTGGATGCCCAGACCGGTGATCGAGGTGTTGTTGCACGTCGGGCTCGCGGGCTTGCCTGCCGGCGCGGTGCCCTCGGCCAGCAGGTAGAACCAGTGGTTCTGCGGGCCCGCCGCGGCGTGCACCTCGGTGTTCGGGATCGAGGACGAGTAGCAGTTGGGGTTACCCGAGATCTTGCTCGGCTGGTACATGTAGCGGATCGGGCCCTGGCCGACCAGGTTCACGCCCTCGCCGACCTCGTAGTCCGGCGTGTCCTTGGCGTTGTTGGCGTAGTGCTCGGTGATGGCGCCGAAGATGTCACCGGTGGACTCGTTCAGCCCGCCGTTCTCGTTGCCACTGCCCGCGCCGCCCGGCGTGGTCTGGAAGATGGCGTGGCCGTACTCGTGCGCGACGACGTCCATCGAGGTGGCCTGGCGCTGGTTGTCCTGCGAGTGGCCGAAGGTGGTCGAGGAACCGTCCCAGTAGGCGTTGACCTGGTTGAGGCCGACGGAAGCGGGGAAGCCGCCGCCACTGCCGTTGATGCCGTTGCGGCCCAGCCACTCGCCGAGCATCTTCCACTCGGTCTGGACGCCGAAGAGGGTGTCGACACAAGCGGTTTCGAGGTTGGTGCCGGAGCCGTTGCCCCAGTTGTCGTCGGGGCCGGAGAACACCGCGCCGTTCTGCGGCTTGCAGCTGATGTTGGTGCGCTGCGGGTCGCGCATGGAGTAGGTGCCGCCGGAGTTCGTCGTGTCGATGGTGACGTTGCCGACGTAGTAGCTGTTCCCGGCGCCCAGCGTGCTGACGTCGTTCGACGTGGTCTTGGCGGCGGTCTGGATGTTGGACATCTTGACGTCGTCACGGGTGTCGAGGATCGCCCCGGTGGCGCCGTCCACGAAGACGTGGAGGTTGCTCGGCGCCGACGCCTTGGTGCCCGCGACGACGACCTCGTAGGCGAGCTTGGGGGAGTTCCCCGCCAGCACGACGAGCTTCGGCGCGACGACACTGTCTACTTTGGACAGCTGGCCACGGGCGACCTCGGTCGCCTTCGCCGCGGAGATCTTGGCCTTGGTCTCGACCGAGATCGCCGAGGTCTCCGCGGCGCTGGTGCCGCGGACGCGCCCGGCGCCGTCGGCCACCACCACCGCGTCCCCGCCGACGACCGGCAGGCCACGGTAGGTTCGTTCATAAGCGGCGTAGAAGAGTCCTCCGCCACCCGGTGTCATCCCGACGCGGCGGAAGCCCTCCTGCGGGCCCTTCCGCAAGTGGTCTACACCAGCTGCGGCGGCCTGGTCGGCCGCGCTCGCGGCCACCGCGTCGGGGCTCGCGGGCTGGATGGTGGCGGTGGTCGCGTTCGCCGGGGTCGCCGGGAACGTCATGCTCAGGGCAAGGCCGGCGACAGCCGCCAACCCTGTTCTGAGCCCTCGCTGAACGGTCATGTGAACCTTCCATGGGCAGGACCGTGTACCCGGCACGGGCCAATGGCGCGGCGGGGAATTCGACCGGATCGGGAACACGGCGGGGACGGGGAAGCGTGTCCATTCGGATAACTGGAGTTATCTCGATGGACACGTTCGAAGTAAAGGAGCTGCTCACAGGGGGCGTCAATGGGCCGGATGGCCTAGTGGCACGCGCGAAGATCATTCCGCGATGAGTGAAATCCCTGTGTAGTAAGCATTTTCCCGCCGGTCGCGATATATGGCGACTTTCGTATGGTTTTCAGTCCGCCGGCCCGGAATCGGACATAGCGGCCGCGCGCACACCGCGCCGATAGGCCTCCGCCGCTTTTTCGATTAATCCGCGGGCGCGCAACGTGTCACCCAAATGCAGCGAGGTGGCGACGAGCGCCCCGCGTAGTTCGGACTTTTCCTGTGCGGTGGCGGCTTCTTCGAGCAACGCGGTCGCCTCGGGCAGATCGCCGCGGGCGCGCGCGATGAGTCCCAGTAGCCGGAGAACCTCGGTCCTGGCCTCGATATCGGGGGATCGATCCAGAAGCGGCCGGATCCCTTCGGCGAGTTCGGCGGCCTCGTCGAGTTCCCCTTGGCGGCGGCGGACGTCGGCGAGTTCGATGGTCGCGCCGAGCACGCCTTCCCGCGAACCGGCCTTGGCCAGGAGGTCGCGGGCGAGCCGCAGTTCGGCGTGCGCCTCGTCGAGTTTGCCCAGCCGTCGCCAGAGGAAGCCGCGGGCCCAGCGGCTCCGGGCGGCGTCACGGTCGTAGCCGATCGAAGTGAACAGACGCAGTGCCCGTGAAAGGTCCTTCTCCGCGCGGTCGACCAGGCCGATCTCCTGCCACAGTTGCGCCGCCTGCCGGTGATACCGCGCGGAGATGTCCTTGCGGTGAGCGAACGGGAGGACGCGACGGCCTTCTTCGACGGCCCGCCGGGCGCGGCGCAGCGCCCCCATTTCGATGAGCGGGTGGATCAACGCGGTCACCAGCGCCAGTTCGGCGTCGGGGTCGCTCGCGCCCGTGGCGCGGAGTTCGGCGAGCGCGGTTTCGACGAGCGCGACCGACGCGCCCAGGTCGCCCGAAAGCGCGCGGCAGGCGGCGACGCGGTTGACGATCATCGCGCGCAACCGGGGCGAAGCGGCGTCGGCGAGTTCCATGGCGTGGGTGAAACCCTTGTCCGCCAACGGGATGTCGTAGCGCTGCCACTGGACTTCGCCGAGATAGAAGCGCGCGTGGCACTGGACGTCCGGCATCCGGTACTCGGCCGCTCGCCGTTCCACGCGGGTGAATTCGCTTTCGGCGGCTTCGAGTCCGCCTTTCTGCAACTCGCGATACGCGGTTTCGAGCGCGTCGGTGAGTTCCTCGGCGGCGCCCGGTGGTCTGTCGAAGCGGAGTTCGTCCGCGGTGAGGCCGAGGCGTCGCGCGAGGTGGGACACGACGTCGTCCGAGGGCAGGCGGCGGCCCGATTCGACCTTGGCGAGGAAGCCTCGGTCGTAGCGGGGCTCGGCCAGCTCGCGCTGGGTCAGCCCGCGTGCCCGGCGCAACCGCCGGATCCGCGCGCCGAGTGGTTCTGCCCCGTTCGGCTTGGACGGCACCCCGACCACGGTAGACGATTTCCCGGCGCGTATCCGGGTTGAGCAGGACGGATACCCGCCAACAACGCCCGGATCCGGTGACTTTCGACCGGCGAAACGGACATATTGACTGGTGGCGTTCCGGGCGCTAGCGTCTTGCGTAATAAAAAGGAAACTTTCTTAACTAATTCACGAGCGGGGCGCCGATGATGGTGAGTTCCTGGTCCCGGACGGTGGCCGCGGTTTCGGCACTGGTCCTCGGGGGTTTGACGGTTCCGGCGGTTTCGGCCGCGGCGGCGGTTCAGGGTGAGGTCCGGGTCGACCAGGTCGGCTACGGCATCACCGAGACCAAGCACGCCTACCTCCTGTCCAGCGCGCCGGGCTCGTTCTCGGTGATCGACGAACGCGGCCGGACCGTCCATCGTGGACGGACCGGTCAGTCGCTCGGCGCGTGGAACGCGAAGTACCCGGCGGTTTACCAGCTCGACCTGTCGAAGGTCTGGCTGCCTGGCAAGTACCGGATCGAGGTCACCGGCGAGACCAAGGCGACGTCGCCGACGTTCCGGGTGGACACCAAGGACCGGCTCTTCACCCCGCTCGTCCGCGCCACCAACGAGTTCTTCCAGGCGCAGCGCGACGGTGACGACATCATCCCCGGCCGCCTCGGCCGCAAGCCCTCGCATCTGGCCGACAAGCAGGCCACGGTCTACGACTGGCCGGTGTTCGTGGGTGAAGGCGGCGACGAGATCGCCGAACCGCTGAAGCCGATCGGCGGCCCGATCGACGTCGAGGGCGGCTGGGTCGACGCGGGCGACTTCGTCAAGTTCACCTCGAACACGGCGTATTCGCTGGCGGAGCTGGGTTACGTGCTCCGCGAGGACTACGACCGGGTGCTGGCCAAGGAGGTCAACCTCGGTCTCGATTGGCTCGACAAGATGTGGGACGAGAAGAGCAAGACGCTCTACGCCCAGGTCGGGATCGGGACGGGCAGCGACAAGTTCGGTTTCCTCGGCGACCACGACGTCTGGCGGAACCCGCACGACGACGACGCGCTCGACGTGAAACCCGGTGACCCCGAGTACTTCGTCAAGCACCGGCCGGTCTTCCCGGCGAACCCCGGCGGGTCCGCGCTCAGCCCGAACCTCGCCGGCCGCGTCGCCGCCGCTTTCGCGCTCGGCGCGCAGGTCGAGGCCAAGCGGAACCCTTCGCTGGCAAGGAAGTACCTCGCCGAGGCGGCCTCGGTGTTCGCGCAGGCCAAGACCGAGAACGTCGGCGAACTGGTCACCGCGTTCCCGCACGCGTACTACCCGGAATCGTCGTGGCGGGACGACATGGAACTCGGCGCGACGCAGCTCGCCCTGGCGGCCAAGGCCTTGCGGGACCCGCGGTCCGCCGAGTGGACGCGGCAGGCGGCGCACTGGGCGAAGGCCTACATCGACCTCGAAGAGAAGAGCACGCTCAACCTGTACGACACCAGCGCGCTGGCGCACGCCGAACTGGCGAAGCTCCTGCGGCACGGTGCCCCGGGTGCGGCGCTCGGCCCGAAGGAGCTGATCGGCGACCTCCGGCGTCAGCTCGACGAGGGTGTCGCGAGCGCCGCTGAGAGTCCTTTCCGGACCGCCGTCTCGGTGAAGGACTTCGACGCGGCCAGCAAGAGCTTCGGTTTCGCCGCGACCGAGCGGCTCTACGCCGACGTGACCGGTGACTGGCGGTACGCGGCGTTCGGCTCGCAGCAGCGGAACTTCACCCTCGGCGCGAACGCGTGGGGTGTCTCGCTGGTCGTCGGGGTCGGCACGACGTCGCCGAAGTGCCCGCACCACCAGGCGGCCAACCTCGCGGGTGAGGAGAAGGTGCTCTACGGCGCGGTCGTGAACGGGCCGAACGGCGCGGAACACTTCGCGGACCTGCCGTTCCCGGCCGGGGCGAAGGAGTGCACGAAGCCGTTCGACACCTTCGACACGACCGAGTCGCGCTATACCGACGACCTCGCCTCGTGGCCGAGCAACGAGCCCGCCATCGACTTCACCTCGACGGCCATGCTCGCGTTCGCGCTGACCGGACGTTCCTGACCGTGATCGCGGGGCCCGCTGCCCGGCGGGCCCCGCGTTCGCGTACCCGACAACTCCTGTTCGCGGCGATGCTGCCGCTCCGGACGGTGACGACGTCGTAGTCTTGGCGGGGTGAGTGAGACAAGTGAGTTCCCCGACGGCCAGTACCCGGAACGTCCGATCGAACGCCACCAGGGCCCGGTAGTGCTGCGACGGGATCGCCGTGACCAGGGCAGCACCACCGACCAGCGCCTGCTGGACTCGCGGGGGCCGAGCGACTGGGTGCACACCGACCCGTGGCGCGTGCTGCGGATCCAGGCGGAGTTCGTCGAGGGCTTCGGCGCGCTGGCCGAGGTGCCGCGCGCGGTGACGGTGTTCGGCTCGGCGCGGACCAAACGGGACCACCCGGAGTACGAACTCGGCCGCAAGATCGGCGGCGCGCTCGCGAACGCGGGCTTCGCGGTGATGACCGGCGGCGGCCCCGGCGCGATGGAGGCCGTGAACCGCGGCGCCAACGAAGCGGGCGGAATCTCCGTCGGCCTCGGCATCGAGCTGCCGTTCGAGCAGGGCCTGAACCCGTGGGTCGACCTCGGCGTCAACTTCCGGTACTTCTTCGCCCGCAAGACCATGTTCATCAAGTACTCGCAGGCGTTCATCTGCCTGCCCGGCGGCTTCGGCACGCTCGACGAGCTGTTCGAGGCGCTCACCCTGGTGCAGACGAAGAAGGTCACGAAGTTCCCGGTCGTGCTGTTCGGCAGCGACTATTGGGGTGGTCTGTACGACTGGATCGCCGGCTCGCTGCTGGGCGAGGGCAAGATCGGCCAGAAGGACCTCGAACTGCTGCACGTCACCGACGACATCGAAGACGCCGTACGCGTCGTGCAGGAGTCGTACAAGGCGTGGGAGGACACCCACTGATGGCGGCGCCGCGCCGGATCTGCGTCTTCTGTGGCTCGTCGATGGGCTTCGACTCGCGGTACGCGGAAGAGGCTCGTGCCTTGGGCACGCTGCTGGCCTCGCGGGGTATCGGGCTGGTCTACGGCGGGGCTTCGGTCGGGACCATGGGCGTCATCGCGGATGCCGCGCTGGCCGCGGGCGGCGAGGTGATCGGCGTGATCCCCGAGGCACTGGGCAGCGTCGAGATCGCGCATGCCGGTCTGACCGAACTGCACGTCGTCGCCGACATGCACCAGCGGAAGGCGAAGATGGCGGCGCTGTCCGACGGCTTCCTCGCGCTGCCCGGCGGTGCGGGGACGCTGGAGGAGCTGTTCGAGGTCTGGACGTGGGCGCAGCTCGGGCTGCACGAGAAGCCGATCGGGCTGGTCGACGTCGGCGGGTACTACGCGCCGCTGCTGAAGTTCGCCGACCACATGGTGTCGGAGGGCTTCTTGTCGGCGGGGTACCGGGACATGCTGTCGATCGACTCGGACGCTTCGGTGCTTCTCGACGGCTTCGCGGACTACGTGCCTCCTCCGAGGCCTAAGTGGGCTAAGTAGGGCTTCACGGTTTGGGCGATGGCGTGACTCGCGTGAACGGGTACCGGACTCGCGTGATCAGGGACGGAACTCACGTGACTGGAGGCCGCACTCAGGTGTGCGGTCCTTGATCACGCGAGTTCCGTGTCTGAGCACGTGAGTTCCGGGCTTGATCACGTGAGTGCGGTGACGCGTCAGGCAGCGCTCTGATCAGGCCTTTTGTGGTACGAGTCGACGTATTCCTGCCCCGAAAGCTCCAGGATCGCGTACATGATCTCGTCGGTCACCGAGCGCCGGATCGCCGGCGACGAGTCCTGCCCCTCGTACCGCGAGAAATCCAGCGGCTCGCCGTAGGTGACCGTGATCTTCGCCCGCCGCGGGATCCGCTTCCCGGCGGGCTGCAGGTTCTCGGTACCGGAGAGCGCGACGGGCACGACCTTCGCGCCGGTCGCCAGCGCCAGGGCCGCGACACCGGTGTGGCCGCGGTGCAGCCGCCCGTCCAGCGAGCGGGTGCCTTCGGGGTAGATCGCGAACGCGCCGCCCGCGTCGAGCACCTTCCGCGCCGCTTCCAGCGCGGCGAGACCGGCCTGCGCGTTGCCGCGTTCGACCGGGACGTAGCCGAGACCGCCCAGGAAACCCGCCATCAGTTTGCCCTTGGGGCCGCGGCCGGTGAAGTACTCCGCCTTGCCGAGGAACTTGACCTGCCGGGTCGTGGTGAAAGTGATCACGCCGGTGTCCAGCGCCGCCCGGTGGTTGGGTGCCAGCAGCACCGCACCGGTGGCGGGGACGTTCTCCGCGCCTCGGATCTCCGGGCGGTACAGCGCTCTGACCAGCGGGCCCAGCACGAATCGGACGAGTAGCGGTAGCAAGGTTCCTCCATCGACGGGGTGTCGGACTCCAGCATGGCACGATCACTACTCATGAGTTGGTTCGAGCGGCGCACGTGGCAGAATCCCGGTTGGACGCTCGACGACATCGTCGCTGCGAAGGGTGACCGGACGGTTTCGGTCGTGCTACCGGCTCTTGACGAAGAGGACACCGTCGCCGAGGTCGTCGGCACGGTCCGGCCGTTGCTGGGCACGGTCGTCGACGAGCTGGTCGTGATGGACTCCGGTTCCACCGACGCCACCACCGAGCTCGCCGCACGCGCCGGAGCGCGGGTGGTGCACCGCGAGGACGTGCTCCCCGGCCTGCCGCCGGTGCCGGGCAAGGGCGAGGTGCTGTGGCGGTCGCTGGCCGCGACGACCGGTGACGTCGTCGTATTCCTCGACTCCGACCTCGTCGACCCGGATCCGGCGTTCGTGCCGACCCTGCTCGGGCCCTTGCTCTGCGAGGACGGCGTTCACCTGGTCAAGGGTTTCTACCGGCGGCCGCTGCGGCTGGAGAGCAGCGGCGGCGGCCGGGTCACCGAGCTGCTGGCGCGGCCGGTCCTCTCGGCGCTGCGCCCGTCGCTCTCGGGGCTCATCCAGCCCCTGGGAGGCGAGTACGCCGCGACGCGCGAGTTCCTCGAGTCGGTGCCCTTCGCGGCCGGATACGGTGTCGAGATCGGGCTCATTCTCGACGCCGAAGCGCGCTACGGGCTCGAAGGGCTCGCGCAGGTCAACCTCGGCGTACGCAAGCATCGCAACCGCTCGCTGCTTCAGCTGGGTGTGATGGCGCGCCAGATCCTCGGGACGGCGCTCGCGCGCTGCGGCATCAAGTCCGACGACCCCGCCCAGCTCACCCAGTTCGCGCAAGTAGGTGACGAATGGCTGCCGGAGGTGGCCGAGGTGTCGGTGAGCGACCGGCCGCCGATGCGGGAAGTGCGCGGTCTACCCAGACCCCGCCCCACCACCACCCTCAAGGGACAGGCTGCGCCTGACTGATTGCATTCATACGTAGGACCTCGTCGAACCCGGCCACCTGCGACTCACGATGCGTCACCAGGACGACAGCGCCGCGCGCGGCCGCCAGCACGTCGGCCAGGACGGCGTCGCCGTGTGCCGGGTCCAGCCCCTCGACTGGCTCGTCCAGCACGAGGATCGGCGGCGCGGCCAGCACCGCCCGCGCGAGCACGAGCCGCTGACGCTGCCCACCCGACAGCGCGTCGCCGTCAGAACCGACTTCGCGATCCAGCGGCAGGTCGAAACCGGCCGTTCCACACGCCGAGAGCAGCTCCGGGTCGGACGCGCCGGGCTTCGCGATCAGCAGGTTCTCCCGGACCGTCGTGTGGAAGACGTGCGCGTCCGCGAGCGCGCCGGAGATCACGGCGGGCAGCAGCGCCGGGTCGTACTCGTCGAGTGGTCTTCCGTTCAACACCGCGCGCCCGGAGGTCGGCGGCACCTGCCCGAGCAGGACATTCAGCAGCGTCGTCTTCCCCGCCCCGCTCGGCCCCAGGATCCCGACCCGTTTTCCCGGCGGCAGGTCGAGGTCGACGCCGTCCAGCGCCGGGGCCCTGCCTTCGAAGCGAACGCCGACGCCTTCGAGCCGGAGGTGTCCCGGCTCGGGCACCGCGGTCCCGCGCGCGGGCGGCGGTTCGGCCAGCAGCGCGCGCACCCGCTCGGCCGACGCCCGGACCTCGACCCAGCGCTGGGCGGCCGCGGTCAGCGGGAGGACCAGCTCGAACACGGCCAGCGCGCCGAGGGCCAGTGCCGCCGTCAGCGGCGGCGAAACCCCGGCGGTCAGCGCCATCGCGACGCAGGTCAGCAGCTGGACGAGGAGCCCGGCCGCGGTCAGCAGACTCGTGCGGTTCGCCGTCGCCCGGTCCCTCAAGGCGAGGGCGTCGACGGCGGCGTGCGCGTCGTCCACAGTGGACTGGTGCACGCCGTAGGCGATCAGTTCCCGCCGACCGGTGATCAGTTCGACCGACCGTTCGGCGAGGTCGGCCCGTGCCGGAGCGCTCTTCTCCGCCGCCGCGCGAGTGATCCGGACACACAGCCGCGGCAGGCCGATCCCCGCGACGGCGAGCCCGGACGCCAGCACGAGTCCGGCCGCCGGACTGATGATCAGCGCGACCGTCGCCGCCGCCGCGCCGACGAAAGCGGCGACACCGGCGGGCAGCAGGCAGCGGAGGATCGCGTCCTGTACGGCGTCCACATCGGACACCAGACGTGTGACGAGGTCGCCGCCGGAGTGCCGGGAGACCCGATGCGGCAGCAACGACGTGTACACGCGGGTCCGCAAGGCGCCGAGATAACGCAGGACGACCTCGTGTCCGGCGAGCCGTTCCGCGTAGCGCAGGCCACCGCGTAGCAACGCCAGTGTCCGGACGGCGACGATCGCCACCGTGAGCGACGCCAGCGGCGGCTGTTCGGCCGCCTTCAACAGCAGCCACGCGGCGGTGGCCATCAGGGTCAGCCCGGCGAGTTCCGCTCCGGCCGCGATCAGCCCGGCGCGGACCAGTCGCACGGCGTCCTTTGTGGACACGCCCCAGACGTTCACACCAGTTCCCGTTCTCTTACGGCGCCATCGTGGACTTCGAGGACGCGGGTGGCCAGCTCGGCCATCGCGGGCCGGTGCGCCACGAGCACCGCGGTCCGGCCGGTGAGCAGTTCACGGGTCGCGCCGAGCACGGCGGCTTCGGTCCCCGCGTCGAGCCTGGCGGTCGGCTCGTCGAGCAGTGCGAGCCCCGCCTCCGTGCGGGCCAAGGCCCTGGCGAGGCCGAGCCGTTGCCGCTGCCCGGCCGAAAGCGGTGCGCCCAGTTCGCCGATCCGCGTCCGGTAGCCGTCGGGCAGGCCGCGCACGACCTCGTCGAACGCCGCCGCGCGCGCCGCCGCCTGGACGTCCGGCACCTGGCCCATGGCGATGTTCTCCTCGACGGTCCCGGTGAACAACGTCGGCCGTTGCGGCACCCACGCCGTCCCGGCCCGCCACGCGGCCGGATCCAGTTCGCGCAGGTCGACGCCGTCGACGAGGACCCTGCCGGACGTCGGCGTCACGAAACCCAGCAGGACCGCCAGCAACGTGCTCTTCCCGGAACCGCTGGGGCCGACGAGAGCGACGTGCTCGCCTGGCTCGATCGTCATGTCCACTTCGGACAGTACGGTCTCCTCGCCGTATGCCACGCTCACCTTCTCCAGCACGATCCGCGGCGCATCGCGGCGCGCCACCCGTGAACCCCGGACGACGTCCGCCGAACGGACGGCCAGCGCCTCGCGCAGCGTGGCGAGCCCCTCCGCGCTGGCGTGGAACTTCGCCCCGGCCGCCCGCAGCGGCAGGTAGGCCTCGGGTGCGAGCAGCAGCACCAGCACCGCGGTGTGCACGACCATGCCGCCTTCCAGCAGGCGGAAGCCGATCGGCACCGCCACGAGCGCCACCGAAAGCGTCGCCACCAGTTCCAGCACCAGCGCGGACAGGAACGCGACCCGCAACGTGCGCATCGTCGCGTCGGTGTGCGCGTCCGCCATCGCCCGCACCGTCTTCGCCTGCGCCTCCGCGCGGCCGAACACCTTGAGCGTGCCGAGCCCGCGCACGACGTCGAGGAAATGCCCGCCCAGCTTGGAAAGCAGCGACCATTGCTTGGCGGTCTTCGCCAACGCGAGCTGCCCGACCAGGATCGCGAACACCGGGATCAGCGGCAGCGTCGCGGTGATGATCAGCGCCGACGACAGATCCGCGATGAACAACCGGACGAGCACCGCGAGCGGCACGATCGCCGACAGCACCACTGCCGGCAGATAGCCGGTCAGGTAGGCGTCGCCCGCGTCGATCCCCTTGGTCACCAGGGTCGCGACCTCACCGGGATTCTCCGCCTCCGCACCGAGAAGGCGTTTGCGCAACCCTGCCTTGACCGTCGCCGCGAACCGGCCGCCGACGGAACCTTGGATGCCCGCGAGCAGCGCCCGCACCGCGATGGCGGCCACGAGCGCCCAGGTCACGCCGCCGCCGGTGAGCAGCGTCGCGAGGCCGTCCGCCTGGACGAGGATCGCCGCGGCGGTCAGCGTGCCGAGCACGGCCAGGACGCCGAAATGGCGTCGCAGCCCGGGAAGGGGAAGCATCTCAGGCTCCTAGAAGTGCAGCGGCGAACGCTGGTCGACCCGGCTGTCGTGCCTGCGCCAGGTCACCCACTGCACGGCGGCGATCGCCACCAGCGCGGGAGGACCGACGATGGTCAGCAGGCCGAGCATCTCGGTGGTGGTGGCCGCTTCCGTCAGGCTCAGCGAGAAGCCTCCGTCCACAGAGGACGCCAGAGCGTCCGGCAGGCGCAGGGTTCCGACCGCCAGCACCGGCGACGCGGACAGCGCCATCGTCGCGACCAGCGCCGTCTTGTGCCGCCCCGCGCGCAGAGCGGCGGCCGCGACGCCCAGCGCGCCGAACGCCAGCACGATCGCGGGCAGCACGGACCACGACGCGGTGGTCTCGACGGCGCCCCAGGCGACCGCCACGACCAGGAACGCGAGTGCCGGCGCGAGCAGGGCCTTGGCGATCCGGTTCGCGCGGGCGGTGAATTCGGCGGGTGCCCGGACGGCGAGGAAAGCCGCTCCCTGCAGGGCGAACAGCGCGACGAACCCGGCACCCCAGAGGAGCGCGTACGGACTGAAGACCGCGAGGACACCGCCGGTCGGCTTCCCGGCCGCGTCGAGCGGAAGCCCGAGGACGAGGTTACCGAGGAACAAGCCCCAGGACACCGCCGTCATCCAGGCGCCGACGGTGATCGCCAGCGTCCAGGCGCCGCGGCCCGCGTCCGGCCGCCTGCTGCGCAGCTGCACAGCCGCGGTGAAAGTGACCAGACCGAGCAGCAGGGTGACGACCGGGAGATACGCCCCGGAGAACACTTTTCCCTCAAGATGTGGGAAAGCGCCGAACAGGACGCCGACCGCGGCCACCAGCCACACTTCGTTGGCCAGGAAGAACGGGCCGAACGCGCCGAGCACGCGCCGTCGTCCGGCCTCGTCACGGCTGAGCCTGCCGAGCAGCATCCCGACGCCGTAGTCGTACCCGGCCAGCGCGAAATAGCCGGCGGTCAGGAAACCGAGCACACACCACCAGAGGATCACCATCGGTCAGACTCCGCTCAGGACGGGAAGTTCGGGACGGGGCGCGGCGGCCTCTTCGACGGGGTCCGGACCGCGTTTCGCGACCCGCGACATCAGCACCCAGTCGGCGATCGCGAGTACGAGGAACAACAGCGTGAAAGCGATGAAGGAGAACAGGATCTGCCCGGCCGGGATCGACGCGACGGCGTCGGCGGTGGTCAGCCTGCCGCGGATCAGCCACGGCTGACGGCCGATCTCCCGCACGAGCCAGCCGGAGATCGCCGCGATGAACGGCAGCGGGATCGCGAGCACCATCACGTACAGCAGCGGCCGCACCTTGGTGATCCAGTTCCGGAACAACAGCAGCGTGCCGAGGATCGAGGCGAGGAAGGCGATGAAGCCGATCTGGATCATGAAGCCCAGCGGGGCGCCCACCAGCGGTTCCGGTGTTTCCAGCTTGCCGGGATGGTAGTCCCCGAGCGGCCCGAACTGGCCGAAGCCGAAGCCGATCACCAGCGTGCTGCCCACCAGTGAGGTGAGCACGCCGATCCGCATCGAGCGGCGGAAGAACTCGATCTCCTTGGTGCGCTTGATGAAGTGGTACGCGCTGACGCCGACCACGAAGAAGCCGCCGGTCATGAGCGCGGCGCTCAGCACGTGCGGGAGCGACATGGTCAGCGCCGGGTTCGTGAACAGCGCGCCGAAGTCGTCGAGCTTCAGCACGCCGTTCTCGACGTGCGTGCCGACCGGGTTCTGCAGGAACGAGTTGGCCACCATGATGAACAGCGCCGAGGCGTACGCGGTCAGCGTGACCAGCCAGATCAGCGTCAGGTGGACCCATTTGTTCAGCTTCGAGAAGCCGAAGATCCACAGCCCCAGGAAGGTCGATTCGGCGAAGAACGCCACCAGCGTCTCGATGGCCAGCGGCGCGCCGAAGACGTCGCCCGCGACCGCGGACAGGCCGGTCCAGGTGAGCCCGAACTGGAATTCCATCACGATTCCGGTGACGATTCCCAGCGCGTAATTGATCACGTAAAGCTTGCCCCAGAAGCGAGTCATCCGCGTGAGTTCCGGCTTGCCGCCGAATGCGGAGCGTGTCTGCATCACCGCGACGAGTGTCACGAGCCCCAGTGTGAGCAGCACGAACAGGAAGTGGAACGAGGTCGTCGTCGCGAACTGGAGTCTCGCGATCGGGAGTGCGTCCATGCCGGAGCACTGTATACGTAGGCTGGCTACATGTAGGCACTAAATCTATGAAATCGGGGTGATCTCGGGGACATTCCCTGAGGCCGGTCCGGGAAAGGGACGACTACCCTGGTATGCGGCGATGTGTAGACTGTCTATCTATGAAGGCCGACAGCCTGCGCGGGCACCTCGACGCGTTGCTCCTCGCCGTCCTCGACGGCCGGAAGCTGCACGGGTACGCCATCATCGAGGCGCTCCAGCTCCGCAGTGACGGTGCGCTCGACCTGCCGACGGGCACCGTCTACCCGGCGCTTCGCCGGTTGGAGCGCGCCGGATTCCTCGCCAGCGAATGGGACGTCGTGTCCGGCCGCAAACGTCGTACGTACAAGCTCACCCGCTCCGGGCAGAAGGCCTTGGCGGCGGAACGGGCGGAGTGGCAGGAGTTCACGACTGTGATCGGTGGTGTGCTCTTCCAATGAGCTCTCGCCGGGGAAGAGCGGCTCGAGCTAGGGGGAGCACGGCATGAGCGCGATCGAGGCCTACATCGGCCACCTGGACAGACGGTTGAGCGGGTCGGCCGGGGCGAAGGCCGATCTGCTCACCGAGGCGAAGGACAGCCTGACCGACGCGGCCGAGGCGTATCGCGAGGGCGGCGCCGGGGAGTCGGAAGCCGAACGCCGTGCCGTCGCGGACTTCGGTCCCGCCGCCGTGATCGCCCGCGAGTACCAGGCCGAACTGGCGTTGCGTGGGGACGTCGGCACCTTGTGGAAGGTCATCGTCGGGGTCCCGCTGTTCCAGGTGAGCTGGGAGCTGGCGCGGGTCTTGACCTACGGCGACTGGGGCAGGCTGAACAAGCCGACCCTGGATTGGTACTTCTTCGTCGTCGATCTCTCCGGCGTTTTCGTCGTGGTCTCGCCCGTGATCGGGGCGATCGCGCTGCTGGGCACCCGCCTGCTGGGGCGCAGGCTGGACGGGACACGCCTGGCGGGCTTCGCGCGCTGGACCGTGGCGGCCGCGGCGATCGCGAACCTGGTGGCGATGCTCCTGCTCGCCGTCGGCACCGTGGTCCTCGACCCGTCCAGGATGAACATGAGCCTGCCGTGCAACGTGCTGTCGATCGGCTGGGCGGTCTTCAGCTTCTGGCTGCTCTCACCGGTTTTCCGATCCCGGCCCCTGGTCGCCGCATGACCGCCATCGAGGCCTACATGGGCGAGCTGGACAGGCGGCTGAGTGGGTCGCCGTCGGCGAAGGCCGATCTGCTCACCGAGGCCGAGGACGGCTTGACCGACGCGGCCGAGGCCTACCTCGCGGGCGGCGTCGACGAGGCGGAGGCGGAACGCCGGGCTGTCGCGGATTTCGGCCCTGTCGACCTCATCGCGCGGGACTATCAGGGGGAACTGGGGCTGCGGCGCGACATCCGTGTCCTCTGGGAGCTGATCGTCGGTGTCCCGCTGCTGATCCTCGCCTGGGATTTCGCGCGCGTGCTGAGCTCCGGCGACTGGTCGCGGCTCGGCGAGCCGCCGTCCTGGTACCACCGCGCGATCGGCACGGCCGACACGCTGGCGGCGCTGTCCCCGATGGTCGCGATCGCCGGGCTGATCGCGGCACGGTTGCTCTCGCGCCGTCCCACCGGTCCGCCCGCCGCTCGCGCGGTCTCATGGTCGCTGGCAGGCGCGGTGGGGCTGAACCTGCTCGCGGTCGCGACGTACGGCGGCGCGACCGGACTGCTGGAACCCGCCCGCCTCATCATCAGCGTGCCGTGCGCGGCCCTGTCCGGAACCTGGATCCTGTTCAGCATGCGGCTGACGGTCGCCGCGCGGAGTCGGAGAACCACGGCATGACGGTGATCGAGGCTTATCTCGGGGAGTTACGCACCCGCCTGGACGGTCCGGCGTCGGCCAAGCGGGATCTGCTGCGCGAGGCGCGGGACGGGCTCAACGACGCCGCCGACGCGTACCGCGACGGCGGCTGGAGCGAGGACGAGGCGCAGCGTCGTGCCGTCGCCGATTTCGGGCCGGTGCACCTGATCGCACGGGACTACCAGGCCGAACTGGGGATGCACAGCGGCACCCGCACCCTGTGGAAGCTGATCCTCGGCGTGCCGATGATGCAGCTCGCCTGGGAGTTCGCCCGCAAGTGGACCTTCGGCGACTGGTCGCAGCTGGCGACGTCGACCCCGGGTTGGTACAAGTACGTCGCCCAGTTCACCCACGGTTCGGTGTACATCGTGCCGATACTGGGAGTGTTCGCTCTCGTCTGCATGCGCCGGCTTTCCCGGCGGATGGACGGTGCCCGGCTGGTCAGGACCGCCGGCGTGCTGATCGGCGAGGCCGTCGGGCTGAACCTGGTTTCGGTGGCGCTGCTGGTGATCGCCACCGGGGTCATCGACGCGTCGAGACTGTTCCTGTCCGTGCCCTGCGGGATCCTGATGGTGCTCTGGGTGGTGCTCAGCGTGCGACTCGCGTTGCTGGCGCGACGATCGTGGCGTTCGTGTGCCACGATCGTGGCGTGACGACCGCCCTGATCTATCTCGTAGTCATGCTGCTGGTGGCCGCCGTGGTGTTCTTGCTGGCCGCCGTGGTGTTCGGCAGGGGTGAGGAGCTGGCCCCGCTGCCGCCCGGCAGCTCGCCGACCCGGCTGCCCGCCGAGGACATCACCGCCGAGGACGTCCACGCCGTCCGCTATCAGATGGTGCTGCGCGGCTACAAGATGTCCGAAGTGGACTGGGTGATGCGGCGGCTCGCCGTCGAGATCGAGGAACTGCGGGCCAAGGTGGCCGAGCTGGAGGCCGAGCGAGAGGGCGTCAGGTGACCGATGTCGTCGTCTCCGTCGACGTCGCGGTACCGGCCGGGACGGCTTGGCTCGCCCTGACCGACTGGGAACGCCAGGGCGAATGGATGCTCGGCACCGAGGTCAAGGTCGTCGAGGGCAACGGGCGCAGCGTGGGTTCGAAACTGTCGGCGTTCACCGGTGTCGCCGGGATCGGGTTCACCGACACCATGGAGATCACCAGCTGGGAGCCGCCGCTGCGCTGCGTCGTGCGGCATCTCGGCAAGATCGTGCAGGGCACCGGGGTGTTCCAGGTGATCGAGAAGGGGCCGCATTCCTCGACGTTCGTCTGGGCGGAGCATCTACGGCCGCCGTTCGGCGTCGTCGGACGGCTCGGCTGGCCGGTCGCGAAACCGGGATTCGAACTGGGACTGCGGCTGTGCTTGCGGAGATTCGTGAAGTACGCGGAGGGGTACCGGGTTGGCTGAGGCGGGTCTGCTGGGCGCGGACGGGATCAAGCGGTGTTCGTGGGGCAACTCGGCCCCGGACTACGTCGAGTACCACGACACCGAATGGGGCGTCCCGCTCCACGGCGACGAGGAACTGTACGAGCGCCTGTGCCTGGAGTCGTTCCAGTCCGGGCTTTCGTGGATCACGATCCTGCGGAAGCGGGAGTCGTTCCGGAAGGCGTTCGAGAAGTTCAAGCCGAAGAAGGTCGCCGCCTTCACCGACGACGACGTCGCCCGCCTCATGGAGGACGCGTCGATCGTGCGGAACCGGGCGAAGATCCTGGCGGCGATCAACAACGCGCGGGCGATCGAGGACCTCGACGGTTCGCTGGACGACCTGCTGTGGTCGTTCGCGCCCGATTCGCATGTCCGGCCGCGGCGGATGGCGGACGTCCCGGCGATCACCGACGAGTCGAAGGCGATGGCGAAGGAACTCAAGAAGCGCGGCTTCGTGTTCCTCGGACCGACGACCTGTTACGCGCTGATGCAGGCGACGGGGATGGTCGACGACCACGTGAAGGACTGCTTCCGGGCCGCTTAGACGCTCGTGAGTGGTAAGGACGGTTAGAACCGTCCTTACCACTCACGAGACGTGCCCCGGCGGCTACTTGCCCTGGAAGTTCGGCTTGCGCTTGCCCACGAAGGCCTCGACGGCCTCGGTGTGGTCGGCCGTCGCGCCGAGCGCGGTCTGGGCCTCGTCCTCGGCCGCCAGTGCGGTTTCGAGGGACGACTCGGCGGCGACCGACAGCACGTTCTTGATCTTCGCGTACGCGACCGTCGGACCGGCCGCGAGCTTCGCGGCGACCTTCTGCGCGCGGGCGGCCAGTTCCTCGTCCGAGACGACCTCGCCGACCAGGCCGAGCGTCAGCGCCTCGGCGGAGTCGACTGTGCGCGCCAGCAGCATCAGTTCGGCCGCACGGCCGAGACCGATCAGTCGCTGCAGCGTCCACGAAGCACCCGAGTCCGGGCCGAGGCCGACGTTCGCGAAAGCCATCAGGAAGTTCGCCGACGTCGCGGCGATCCGGAGGTCGCTCGCGTAGGCGAAGGCGGCGCCCGCGCCGGCGGCGGGGCCGTTCACCGCGGCGATGACCGGCTTCGGCATCCCGACGATGGTCTTGACGATCGGGTTGTAGTGCTCCCTGACGGTGTGTAGCGGCGCCGGGTCACCCGCTTGCAGTAGTCCTACGTGCTCCTTCAAGTCCTGCCCGGCGCAGAACGCCTTGCCCGAACCGGTCAGCACGACCGCACGGACGCTGTCGTCGGCCGCGGCCTCGGTCAGGCCCGCCAGCAGCAGTTCCTTGAGTTCGACGGTCAGCGAGTTGTACGCCTGCGGCCGGTTCAGCGTGAAGGTGCGCACGCCATCGGCGTCGGCGGTCAGCAGAACGTCGGATGTGGTCACGGGATCTCCTAGTCGGCGAAACTGCGGTCTGAGAGGAGTCTTTCAGCCTCGCGAGCCGCATACCAGCACCGATACGACGGCAAAAGATCGGTCCGCGTTCGCGCTCGGCCGCTGATGAGGGACAATGGACAGTAGACCCGGCTGGCTTTGACGAGCGCGACCCGGGCGCGCCGGTTGAGACGGAGGGAGCACGCTATGGCGGCCATGAAGCCCCGGACCGGAGATGGTCCCCTCGAAGTGACTAAGGAGGGGCGGGGCCTCGTGATGCGCGTACCACTCGAAGGTGGTGGGCGTCTCGTCGTCGAACTCTCCGCGGAAGAAGCGAAGGATCTCGGCGCGGCCTTGCAGGAGGTCACCGGCTGAGCCGGACCGCACCAACGTTCAACCACCCGCACCCCGGTCTCCCCTCGGAGACCGGGGTCGCGGTTCATCTGCGCCCGGAGGTCGCTCACTGTGCGTAACCCGCTACCCCCCGTTCCGGGGAAGCTGCTCGAACTCGAGGTCCCGGACGACCTGAGGCGCGGTACGCCGCTGGCCACGCTGATCGCGGCGCCGTCCGAAGAGGATGGTGACGCCGGACTCGCGGAGATCGGCGGCGTGCGGCCCACCGGCAAGGCCGGTGACGTGCAGACCGTGCCGACCGGCGGCGTCCGCTGGCTGGCCGGCGTCGGCGACGGCGAGCCGCGGCAGTACCGCAAGGCCGGTGCCGCGCTGGTCCGCGCCGTCTCGTCGACGCTGGAAGAAGACGTCAACGCCGGTCAGAAGGCGTTCCGCGCCTTCGCCGTCGAACTGCCCGAGGACGCGGGCGCCGAGCACATCGAGGAACTCGCGTTCGGGCTGCTGCTCGGCGGCTACCGGTTCACGGTGACGGCCGAGGAGCCGAAGCCGAGTCCGCGGACCGTGCGCTTGATCACACGCCACGAACGCGCCGTGCCCGCGTACGCGAAGGCGCTGGAGCGGATCCGTGAACTCGCCGCGGCCGCCGCGTTCGCACGCGACCTGGCCAACACGCCGTCGAACATCAAGACCCCCGCCTGGCTCGCCGACACGGCCGTCCGCGTTTCCGGCGGCATCCCGAACCTGACCGTGACGGCGCGGGACGAGAAGTGGCTGGCCGAGCAGGGCTTCGGCGGCGTCCTCGCCGTCGGTGGCGGATCGGCCGCGCCGCCGCGGCTGATCGAACTCGAGTACCGGCCGCGCGGGGCGACGACGCATCTGCTGCTGGTCGGCAAGGGCATCACCTTCGACACCGGCGGCCTTTCGATCAAACCGGCCGACGGTATGCACCTCATGCGCACCGACATGGCGGGTGGCGCGGCGATCATCGCCGCGGTCCGCGCGATCGCCGCGCTGCGCCTGCCGGTCAAGGTGACCGGGCTGGTGCCCGCCGCCGAGAACCACGTGTCCGGTTCGTCGTACCGGCCCGGCGACATCGTCCGGCACTACGGCGGAAAGACGACCGAGGTGGGCAACACCGACGCCGAGGGCCGCATGGTCCTGGCCGACGCCCTCGTCTACGGCATCAAGAAGCACAAGCCGGACGCGGTGATCGACGCGGCGACCCTGACCGGCGCCATGAAGGTCTCGCTCGGCGTCCGCACCGGCGGTGTCTTCGCCACCGACGACGCGCTCGCGGAGCGGGTCACGAAGGCGGGCGAGCGGGTCGGCGAGGCATGGTGGCGGATGCCGCTGCTGGAGGACCTGGCCGACACCGTGCAGGGCTCGCTCGGTGACGTCCGGCAGGCGCCGGGCGGCCCCGGCGGCATCGTCGCGGCGCTGTTCCTGCGTGAGTTCGTCGGCGACGTGCCGTGGGCGCATCTCGACATCGCCGGTCCCGCGCGGGCCGACAAGACCTACGCCGACGTCGTTCCGGGAGCCACCGGGTTCGCGGCGCGGACGCTGGTCGAACTGGTCGCTTCGTACGCCTGACCTGCGGATCACCCGCGGGGCGGGAGCAAGGGACCTTTGCTCTCGCCCCGCGGGCGCACCCTGGGCATGGGCTGGGTCGGCGCGTCACCGGCATGGGCGGTGAGCCTGCGGGCCAGCCTGGTCGCGGGGCCTGTCAGGTACCGGAACACGAGCCACGCCGTCACGGAGCCGAGGACGAGTCCGGCGAGAACGTCGTGCGGGTAATGCGCGCCGACGAAAACCCGCGAGAAGCCCATCAGCAGGGCGACCGGGAACACCCACGGCGCGAGTCGCCGCCAAGCGAGTGCCAGTCCGACGGCGGCCGCCGCGGCGATCGTGGAGTGGTTGCTCGGCAAGGACCAGTCGCCGATCGGCGGGCAGTCGACGAGGGTGACGAGGTTCCGGCACGGGCGGTCCTCGTGGATCACGCTCTTCGCCACTTCGCTGATCAGGTACGCGATCGCTGTCGCGGCGGGCACCAGCAGCGACACCGCGAGCCGGGTGGGCGAGGTGCGAGCCCGCCAGAAGACCCAGGCCATCAACCCGGCGAAGATCAGCAGTCCCGCGTCGGTGAACAGGATGCCTGATGCCTGAAGCCAGCTCGGGCTCTGACCGGCCAACTCCACGATGTCGTCGTACATTCACCCCAAGTTAGCGAAAAGGCTTCCCTGCCGGGGTGGACGAACGGCAGTGACCGACCCTGACGATCGTCACCAGCGCTGTGCGCGGACCCGCTCCCGGAACCGCAGCACGGCGGGCGGCAGGACGACGTCCTTGCGCCAAGCCAGCCCGATGGTCCGGCCGACCGGCGGCACCAGCGGGACTTCGACGACGCCCGCCGGGCTGCCGGGCTCGAAGCGGGGGAGCAGCGCCACCCCGAGCCCGGCAGCGACCAGCCCTCGGACGGTGTCGGACTCCTGTCCCTCGAAGGCGATCTTCGGTTCGAAGCCGGCCGCGGCGCACAGATCGTCGGTGATGGTGCGGAGGCCGTAGCCGGTCTCGAGGAGCACGAACTCCTCGTCCTTGAGGTCCTCGATGGCGGCGCTGGGCCGGTCGGCGAGACGGTGTGACGTCGGAACGGAGAGAAAGATCTCCTGCTCGGCGAGCACGGCGGTGTCGAGCAACGGGTCGTCGACGGGCGCGGGCGCGAGCAGCGCGAGATCGAGTTCGCCGCTGGTCAGCCTGTCGACCATGTCCTGACGTGAGCCCTGGACCAGGGTGAACCGGACGCCCGGATGGTCCGCGCGATAGCCGCGGAGCAACGTGGGGACCAGCGACCTGCCGAGCAGGTGCAGGAAGCCGAGGACGACGTGCCCGGATTCGGGGTCGACCTCTTCACGGGCCTGGCGGACTCCGGCGTCGACGGCGGCGAGCGCGCGTTCGGCGGCGTCGGCCAGCAGTTCGGCGGCACGGGTGAGCCGGATGCCGCGGCCGTCCGGGACCGTCAGCGGGGCGCCGAGGGCCTCGCCGAGCGCCGAGATCCGGCGGCTTACCGTGGGCTGCGGGACACCGAGCAGTTCGGCCGCGCGTGTGACGTTCGTCGTGCGGCGCAGTGCGGTGAGCAGCGCGAGCTGGGGGGCTAGCTGGGCGGTCATCCTTTCATTCAGCACGGTATCGATTGTGGCAGATGATCGTATTAGACGTATCGTTTAGCCGGGCTTAGCTTCGGGACCGTGCCTTCCGCCGGAACCACCCGCCGCGTGACGATCGCCGTCGCCGCGGCCGGGATCTCCTCGTTCGCGCTGCTCTACGCGCCGCAGCCGGTGCTGCCGCAGCTGGCCGAGCAGTATCACCTCGATCCAGGTGGCGCTTCGCTCGCGGTGAGCGTCGCGACCGGAGCGCTCGCGATCGCCGTGCTGCCGATCGCGGCGCTTTCCGAGGTCGTGGGACGGCGTCCGGTGATCATCACTTCGGTGGTCGCGTCGGTCGTCTTCGGTTTCCTGTTGCCGCTGGCGCCCAGCTACCCGGCGCTGCTCGTGCTGCGGGCGCTGCAAGGGGTCGCCATCGCGGGGTTCCCCGGGGTGGCGGCGGCCTATCTCGCGGAACGGCTCGGCAAGGCCGGGCTCGCGGCGGCGGTGGGCGCGATGATCGCCGGTAACACCGTCGGCGGCATGGTCGGGCGGCTCGCGGCCGGGTTCACCGCCGGGCCTTTCGGTTACCGCGGCGCGCTGATCGTCGTCGCGGTGATCGGCCTGGTCTGCACGGTGGTCACGGTGCTGGCCCTGCCGCCGGGGGAGCAAGGGACCTTTGCTACCACTTCGGCGAATCACCGCAGGTCAGAGCGATTGCGCGAGCAAGGCAAGGCGGTGCTGGCCGGGCTCGGCGCGGCGGTGCGGAAGCCGGTCCTGCTGGTCCAGTACGCGGTCGCGCTGCTGGCGATGGGCTCGTTCGTCGCGCTGTACAACGCCGCCGGGTTCCGCCTGACCGGTGAGCCGCTGAACCTCTCGCCCGCGATCGCGTCGCTCGTCTTCCTCGCCTACGCGATGGGCTCGGTCTCGTCGGCGACAGCGGGCAAGCTCGTCGGCCGGTTCGGACGTCGCCGGGCGCTCTCCGGCGCCTTGCTGCTCACGATCGCGGGCGCCGCGCTGACACTGTCCGACTCGCTGCCCGTGGTCATCGCCGGGTTCGTGGTGCTGACCGGCGCGTTCTTCGCCGCGCACGCCGTCGCCAACGGCTGGGCCGCGGCCGAGGCGCCCGAGAACGCCCGGGGCCAGGTGGGCGGGCTTTACACGCTTTCGTACTACCTCGGCAGCAGCATCGGCGGCGCCGTCGGCGCGACCGTCTACGGGCATTCGGGCTGGACCTGGCTGATCGCGCTCACCGCCTGCTGGCTCGCCCTCGCCGCGGTGGCCGTGGTCGCGGTGGTCCCCAATTCCGTGAAGGCCCCCTTGAGGGACTCTGAGTCCCTCAAGGGGGCCTTCACGGAACAAGCACTCCGGCGGTAGCAAAGGTCCCTTGCTACGCGATCGCGGCGACCAGCAGCCCGCCGCCCACCGGCAACAGCGCCGGGACCAACCGCTCGTCCTCCCGGAAGGCCCGCGCGACCTCCCGGAGCGCGAGGGTGTCCGGATCACGCCGTGAGGGATCGGTCACCCTGGTCCCGGAGACGTTGTGGAACGCCAGTATCCCGCCGGGCCGGAGCAGCGCGACGGCCTTTTCGTAGCAACTCGGGTACTCGACCGGCGCCGAATCGACGAACACCAGGTCGTAGCCGCCGGGGGTGAGCCGGGGGAGGACGTCGAGCGCGCGCCCCATGATCAGCCTGGTCCGTCCCGGCGGGTACCCGGCCTCGCGGAACGCCGCCCGCGCCGCCCGGTGGTACTCGGGCTCGATGTCGATCGAGGTGAGGATCCCGTCGTCGACCATGCCGCGGAGCAGGCACAACCCGCTCACCCCGGCCCCGGTCCCGACCTCGACGACGGCTTTCGCCCGCAGCGTCGTGGCGAGAAAACGCAGAGTCGCACCCGCGCCCGCACTCAGCGGACCGCACCCCAGATCGGCCGACCGCGCCCGCGCGGTGGCCAGTACCTCGTCGTCGGGGACGTACCCGTCGACGAGGTCGGCGTCGGCGGCCTCGGCAGGCGAGCCCGCATGCGTCCCGGAATTCACACGCGGAGGTTAGCGCTGCCTATCGTCAAAAGAGCGAAGACTCCCTGGTACCGACTTCTCAGCCTCCTCTCAGTCCCGTCTCACTAGAAACATAAGCAGGCCGGACAGACTGGTCCTCGACAACGGGAACACCGTGCTCATCGCCCGCGTTGGGTGGAGTAGTTGGGAGAAGACGCTGATGGAGGTGCCTACTTCCCCGATGCAGGACACGATGCAGGACCAGCACGCGGACCAGGTCACGCCGGTGACGGTGGACGACGCCGCATGGACGCCGCCCTCGTGGGACGAGGTCGTGCGTGAGCACGCCGACCGCGTGTACCGGCTGGCGTACCGCCTGACCGGTAACGCCCACGACGCCGAGGACCTGACGCAGGAGACCTTCATCCGGGTCTTCCGCTCGCTCGCGTCCTACAAGCCCGGCACGTTCGAAGGCTGGCTGCACCGCATCACCACGAACCTCTTCCTCGACATGGCCCGCCGCCGCTCGCGTGTGCGAATGGAAGGCCTCCCCGAGGACACCGACCGCATCGTCGGCGACGACCCGAGTCCCGAGCAGGTCTACTCGGACACGCATCTCGACCCGGACCTGCAGGCCGCGCTCGACGAGTTGCCGCCCGAGTTCCGCGCCGCGGTCGTGCTGTGCGACGTCGAAGGCCTCTCGTACGAGGAGATCGGCGCCACCCTCGGTGTCAAGCTCGGCACCGTGCGCAGCCGGATCCACCGTGGCCGCCAGGCGCTCCGCGCTTCTTTGGAGCGTCGTCGCGCCGCGGCGCACGAGTCTGCGAAGGTGGGGGTATGACCGCACCGCGAGGTTGGGGACTCCCCGAGTCGCATCTGCTTCCGGACGCCATCGTCGCCTTCGTGGACGGCGAGCTGACCCTCGGCGCCCAGGACAGGGCCTCGGCGCACATCGCCCGCTGCCAGGCGTGCGCGGCCGAGGTGGCCGCGCAGCGCCAGGCCGTCGCGGCCGTGAAGCAGGCGGGAGCCCCGTCGATGTCGGCGGGTTTCCTGGCCAGCCTGTGCTCCATCCCGCAGAACACCGAACTTCCCGGCACACCGGACAATCTGGCGATGACAGCCGACGGTCAGCTGGTGGCCATCCAGCGGCCCGACAGGGTCGCCGGCCTTCGCGACACCGGGGTTTTGGGCGGTACAGCGCCGTTGGGATCATCGGCGCCGCTGGGCCAGTCGCCGAACGTTCTCGGCGGCGGGCGGTTCGGCCTCGCCCGGCGGAAGTACGCGCAGGGCGCCGGAGTGGTCGTTTCGGGCCTGGTGCTGAGCGCGCTGGCCCTCGTCGCGACCTCCGGTGACGGCATCGAAGACCAGCCGAACCCCGGCCCCGTACCGCCGCAGGGCGTCAACGCCGGACTGCTGCCCGCGCAGCTGGGCGGCGGCGCCAAACCGGAACCGCCGCGCAGCACCGCGCCGAGCCCGAGCACGTCCAGCGTGCCCGTGCCCGTTTCGGCCCGCTGACCTGTTTATCAGGGTTTGACGAAGCAGATCGTCGCGCTCTGGAACTTCGAAGTCCCGTAGCCGGCCTACGAGGTCTTCGTCTCTATGTCGTCGAAACACAGCCCGGCCTTGGCGTTGATCGCCAGGCACAAGACGACGCCCTCCCCGCGCGGCGGCGTCGGGACGGCGTACTTGTAGAAACCTTCCTTGCAGTTCCCATCGCCCTTGTCGACGCCGGTGAGGAGTCCCAGGGTTCTCCGACCTGACCGTTGGACCGCCAGAAATGAGACATGTCTGCCTCACGTGTCACATTTCTGCCCTGTCCGGGGAATCAACGCGCACTTCACTGTGGTCACGGCAGAATCCAGGGTGAGGCTTGGCGTACTCTCGCGTCCGGCCAACCTGATCTCAGCCCCGGGGAATGATGACCGAGCAGCCGAACGCGAATCCGCAGCAGCCTGGTGACCCGGCGGGGGATCGGCTGGCGCCGCGCCCGCTGGCCCGGCCCGCCGTCGATCCGGCGCAGGCGGCCACGTTCGGCAGGCCGCGTGGCGTCGACGGTGCCTTCGACAAGCTGTACCAGCCCGGCACGAACGGGCAGTCCGCGCCGGGCCTGAATCTGGCGCCGCCGACGCCGGAATCGCTCGCCGAGGCCTTCCGCCGCCCGCCGGGCGCCGAAGGTGTCGTGCTGGAACGGCCGCACGGGACCCACGGCTCCGAATCGTCCGCGAACGGCGCGGAAGGTCCGCTCTGGACCACGACCGCGGACCCCTGGCGCGACCCAGGCTCCGGCGCGGTGCTCGCTGGGCCCGCCGTGCAGCAGGACTCGGAAGAGGAGAAGGACGCGAAGCGCCCTCAAGGTGCGTTGCTGAGCCTTCCGGAGGTCCTCTTCGGGCGGCGTGTGCAGACGAAGGCGCTGGCGATGCTCGCCGCCGTCGCGCTGGTCATCGGCGCCGCCGGCGGGCTGATCGGCTGGTGGTTCGCCGACACCGGCTCCGGACTGACCGGCCAGGCCAGTATCTCCGAGGCCGACGCGGCCAAGGAACGTCCGGCGGGCTCGATCGCGGACATCGCCCACCGGGTGGCGCCCGCGGTGGTCTCGCTCGAGGTGTTCAAACCCGGCGCCGACGCCGGCCAGCAGGGCTCCGGCGTCGTCATCGACACCCAGGGCTACGTGCTCACGAACGAGCACGTGATCTCCGCCGCGACGGCGGACTCGGCCACCAAGGTCACCGCCGTGTTCTTCGACGGCAGGCGCGTCGAGGCGAAGGTCGTCGGCGCCGACGCCAAAACCGACCTGGCCGTGGTCAAGGTCGACGTCAAGAACCTGACCGCGCTGCAGGTCGGGAAGTCGTCCGACCTCGCCGTCGGGGACTCGGTGATCGCCGTCGGTTCGCCGCTGGCGCTGCAGAACTCGGTCACCGCCGGCATCGTGAGCGCGCTCAACCGCCCGGTGACCGCGGGCGGTGACGGCGGCAGCGCGCCGGTGATCTACGAGGCCATCCAGACCGACGCCGCGATCAACCACGGCAACTCGGGCGGCGCCCTCGTCGACGCGACCGGGGCGCTGGTCGGGATCAACTCCGCGATCCGCTCGTCCAGCGCCGAAGGCGGCAGCATCGGCATCGGGTTCGCCATCCCCAGTGACTACGCGGTGAAGATCGCGAAAACACTGATCAAGGACGGCAAGGTCGTCCACCCCGACATCGGGATCAACGCCTCGTCCACCGTCGCGGGCTCCAGCACCATGGGCGCGCAGGTCCGCAATGTCGCCCCTGGCGGCCCCGCGGCCTCTGCCGGGATCAAAGAAGGCGACGTCATCACCGAAGTCGGCGGGCGGCTCGTGCGCGACTCGGCGGAACTTCTCGTCGCGGTCCGCGCACGCGAAGTCGGCGAAGTGGTTCCTGTCCGCCTTGTCCGGGATGGGTCTTCACTTGTCGTGGACGTGAAACTGGCCTCGGACTAGCGAGTTCGGCCGGGTACCCTGAACGGGGAAGACGCCGAGGCGGAGGTTCACACGGGTGTTCGAGAGTGTCGGCTGGGGCGAGATCCTCATCATCGTCGTCGCGGGTCTTTTCATCCTCGGTCCGGAACGGCTGCCCGAAGCGGCGTCCTGGCTGGCGAAGAGCGTCCGCAAGGTCCGCGACTTCGCGACCGGGGCCAAGACGCAGCTGCGCGAGGAGATGGGCCCGGAGTTCGATCAGCTGCGCAAGCCACTGGAGGACCTGCGGGGCCTGCGGAACTTCGACCCGAAGCGGGTCGTCACCCAGCACCTGTTCGACGGTGACTCGGATCCGCTGGGGCTCAACAACATCAACGGCACGAACGGTGCCAACGGGACGAACGGTGCCAACGGGACGAACGGTGCCAACGGGGCTTCGAAGCCCAACGGCTATCCGGCGACGGCTTCGCAGCCCGAGCCGCTGAAGCCGGGGGAGCGCCCTCCTGTCGACCCGGACGCCACCTGACCCTCGCGCAACTACCGCAATTCGTCACCTGCTTGCGGTCGTCGCGTGTCGCAACCACCGCAAGTAGGTGACGAATTGCGAAGAGGGGTGTCAGCGGCCGGCGGGCGTGACGTTCAGCATCATCCCGGCCAGCCCGCGAGCCCGGACGGTCAGCTTCTTCGCCGCCTCCTTGAGCACGAGTGACGCCGGCGCGTCCGGCTCGGCCAGCACGATCGGAGTGCCCGAG
Source organism: Amycolatopsis decaplanina DSM 44594 (assembly GCF_000342005.1). Lineage (GTDB taxonomy): Bacteria > Actinomycetota > Actinomycetes > Mycobacteriales > Pseudonocardiaceae > Amycolatopsis > Amycolatopsis decaplanina. The sequence goes on along the minus strand of NZ_AOHO01000058.1, from coordinate 98,852 downwards.
TCGCCATTGGAGACCACGCGCGGGTCCATCGGGACCTGGCCGAGCAACGGCACGGTCGACCCGACCGACTTCGACAGCGAGTCGGCGACGGACTGCCCGCCGCCGGATCCGAAGATCTCCATCTTCTGGCCGTCGGGCGTTTCGAGCCACGACATGTTCTCGATGACCCCGGCCACCCGCTGCCGCGTCTGCAACGCGATCGCGCCCGCGCGCTCGGCCACCTCGGCGGCAGCCTGCTGCGGAGTGGTGACGACCAGGATCTCCGCGTTCGGGATCAGCTGCGCGACCGAGATCGCGATGTCACCGGTGCCCGGCGGCAGGTCCAGCAGCAGGATGTCCAGATCGCCCCAGAACACGTCGGCGAGGAACTGCTGCAGCGCGCGGTGCAGCATCGGCCCGCGCCACACCACGGGGGTGTTGCCCGGGGTGAACATGCCGATCGAGATGACCTTCACGCCGTGCGCCTGCGGCGGCATGATCATGGTGTCGACCTTGGTCGGCTTCTCCCGCGCGCCGAGCATCCGCGGCACCGAGTGCCCGTAGATGTCCGCGTCCACCACGCCGACGGAAAGCCCGCGTTCGGCCATCGCGGCCGCGAGGTTCACCGTCACCGAGGATTTGCCGACGCCGCCCTTGCCGGACGCGACGCAGTAGACGCGCGTCAGCGAACCCGGCTGCGCGAACGGGATCACCGGCTCCGTGGCGTCACCGCGCAGGGATTTTCGCAGCTCCGTGCGTTGCTCGTCGCTCATCACGTCGAGCTCGACCCGGACATCGCTGACGCCGGGGAGCTTCTTGACGGCTTCGGTGGTGTCGTTGGTCAGCGTCGCCTTCAGCGGGCAGCCGGCGACCGTCAGGTAGATCCCGACGGTGACCACACCGTCCGAGCCGACCTCCACGTCCTTGACCATGCCGAGTTCGGTGATCGGTTTCTTGATCTCCGGGTCGTACACGGCCTTCAGCGCGGTGCGGACATCGTCGACGCTGGGGAGTTGCTGCGTACTGGTCACACGTCCATGTTACGTACCGGTAGGCGTGCGGTCGGGTTTGGCCTTCCGCGGCTTGGCATCAAGATCCTCACGGAGCCTGTCGAGTTCGCCCCGCAGGAAGTCCCGCGTGGCGACCTCACCGAGCGCGATCCGCAGCGACGCCAGCTCCCGCGCGAGGTACTCGGTGTCCGCCTTCGTCTGCGCGGCGCGATTCCGGTCTTCCTCCAGCGAGACGCGGTCGCGGTCGTCCTGCCGGTTCTGCGCCAGCAGGATGAGCGGCGCGGCGTAGGCGGCCTGCGTCGAAAACGCCAGGTTCAGCAGGATGAACGGGTACGGGTCCCACCGCAGCGAGACCGCGACCAGGTTCAGCACGATCCAGACGATGACGATCAGCGTCTGCCAGAACAGGTACTTGCCGGTGCCGAGGAACCGCGCGACCCGTTCGGTGAACCGGCCGAACGAATCGGGGTCGATGTTCAGCCTGAACCGGCTCTGGCCGCGGGGCTGGTCCAGCCGCCGCCCGGACATCAGTTCAGGCACGTTCGGTCTCCTCGGTCTCCGCGGTGATCTCGCCGGTGATGTCGTGCAGCCCGGTCTCGCGCCAGTCCTCCGGGAGCAGGTGGTCGAGCACGTCGTCGACGGTGACCGCGCCGAGCAGGTGGTCCTCGGCGTCCACCACCGGCCCGCAGGTGAGGTTGTAGGCCGCGAAGTAGCGCGTGACCTCGGACAAGCTGGCCTTCGGCCGCAGCGCGGGCAGCTGGGAGTCGATGGCGCTCGCCACCATCTCCGCGGGTGGTTCGCGCAGCAACCTCTGGAAGTGGACGACGCCGACGAAGCGCCCGGTCGGTGTCTCCGTCGGCGGACGGCACACGAACACCATGCTCGCCAGCGCCACCGGGAGATCCGCGTTGCGGATGTGCGCGAGCGCCTCGGCGACCGTGGCGTCCGGCGTCAGCACCACCGGCTCGGGCGTCATCAGACCGCCCGCGGTGTCGGAGGAGTACTCCAGCAGCCGCTTCACCGGCGCCGACTCCTCGGGTTCCATCAGTTCCAGGAACCGGCTCTGCTCGGCGGGTGCCAGTTCTGCCAGCAGGTCGGCGGCGTCGTCGGGGTCCATCGCTTCGAGGATGTCGGCGGCGCGCTCCTCGGCGAGGTAGGACAGCAGTTCCTTCTGGTCGTCCTCGGGCAGCTCTTCGATGACGTCGGCGAGATGCTCGTCGTCCATCGCGTCGGCGACCTCGTGCCGCCGCTTCAGCGGCAGATCGCGGACCGTGGCGGCGACGTCGGCCGCGCGCATGGTGTCGAACAGCATCAGCAGCTGCGCCGCGCCCTGGGTCTGGCCGGTCAGGTCGGTGAGCCCGAGTCCGGACACCTCCGACCACGGCAGCACCTGCATCGCCGAACGCCGCCTGCCGAGACCGAGCCTGCTCGACCGTTCGCGGATCGCGAGTTTCGCGAGCACCCAGTCCCGCGTCCGCGTCGGCTCCATAGCGGCGTCGACGACGGTGACCCGGGTGTCGGAGCCGGCGAGCGTGGCGTACGCGTCGAACAGCTGCCCGACCACCAGCACCTCGTTGGGCCGCTGATGGAACCGCCGCATGTTCACCGATCCGGTCGCGAGCGTGACCGCGCTGGGCTCGATCGAAGTCACGCGCAACATCGGCACGAACACGCGGCGCCTCGTCGTCAGCTCGACCACGATGCCCAGGATCCGCGGCGGCTGCTGGTCCAGGCGAAGGCCCGCCACCAGGTCCCGCACCTTGCCGATCGATTCACCATCGGGTCCGAAAACCGGCAAACCGGCCAGCTGAGCTGCGAATACCCTGTTCACGGCTGCCATGCCCGAAGGTTATCGGCTCCCGGGGCGGGAGACGATTCGTGTGATCACCGCAATGCCCAGGCGGCGATTCCTGGAACGGCGGCGTAGGCCGGGTCTTCGGCGATGGTCTCGGGCGAGGTGCTCTCGGCGAGGTCTTCGTGCAGCCAGGTCCAGTTCTGTACCGCGCGCACCAGCGTCCACGCCCGCGTGCGTTCGGCGTCCACCCCGGCGGCCTTGGTGAACCACGCGATCTTTTCGTCCATTGTGGACTCTTCCGCGCGGTTCCAGAGGATCGAGATCGCGCCGAACTCGAGATCACCCGAAAGCGGCTTCGGGTCGATCACCAGCCACGGTTCGCGTTCCCCGGCGAGGACGTTTTCGAAGTGCAGGTCCTCGTTCACCATCAGCTCACCGGCTTCCGGCCCGAGGTTCACGCAGATTTCCACGGCCGCGTCGATGTACTTGCGGTCGAACGGTTCGCCCAGCTCGCTCCAGGTCTCCGGGAGTTCGGTGACCAGCTCCGCGGCTTCCTCGCGAAGTGACCGCTGCAGCGCTTCGGGCGCGGGGACGGCCAGCCGTCGCGCCAGCGCGCCGACCGTTTCGACCGCTTCTTGGATCGGCTCCGTTTCGAGCGACCGGGTGGCGTCGAGCCGCTCCAGGAGCAGCACGCCGTCCTCGGGCACGTTGTCGTACATCAGGACCGCGCCCTGGCCGGCCCAAGTGGACAGTGCGAGCGGTTCGTCGTCGGACTCCTCGTGCGGCCAGCCGAGCTTGAGGATCGCGGGGGAGCCGTCCGCGCGGCGCACGGGCTGCGCGACACCGACGAAGCCGTGCATGGCCTCGCCGTCGTATTCGAGCTGCCACTTGGCGGTGTACTTCTCGGCGAGGAAGGGGAGGGAATCGAGCCACTCGGCGGCTCCTGGGCCGAGTTCGGCGGCGCGGTCGAGGAACTTGGGCGGGATCTTGAAACCGGTCACGGACCCACCTTGGCAGGCTTGTCCACCGTGTTTCCCTCCTGACCCGCCGGGCGTACCGTGAACAGCGAGAACAACCCCGGGAGCAGCCATGGTGGTGGAGATTCTCAGTGCGGTCGCCGTCGCGGGCGGTGCTTGGCTCGCGGCCAGTCTTCGCGTGGTGAAACAGTACGAACGCGGTCTCGTGTTCCGGTTCGGGCGGGTCCGCCCGGCCATCCGGGAGCCGGGGCTCGCGCTGCTGGTGCCGATCGCGGACAGGCTGCAGAAGGTCAACATGCAGATCGTCACGATGCCGATCCCCGCGCAGGACGGCATCACCCGCGACAACGTCACCGTGCGGGTGGACGCGGTCGTGTACTTCAAGGTGATCGACCCGGTGCTGGCCGCGGTCAACGTGCAGGACTACCGCTCGGCCGTCGGCCAGGTCGCGCAGACCTCGCTGCGGTCCATCATCGGCAAGAGCGACCTGGACGACCTGCTGTCCAACCGCGAACGGCTGAACGAGGGCCTGGAGCTGATGATCGACAGTCCGGCGCTGGACTGGGGGATCCACATCGACCGGGTCGAGATCAAGGACGTCGCGCTGCCGGAATCGATGAAACGCTCGATGTCGCGCCAGGCCGAAGCCGAACGCGAACGGCGGGCGCGGGTCATCTCGGCCGACGGGGAACTGCAGGCGTCGCACAAGCTCTCGCAGGCGGCCGCGACCATGGCCGACACTCCGGCGGCGTTGCAGTTGCGGCTGCTGGAGACCGTCGTGCAGGTCTCGGCGGAGAAGAACTCGACGTTGGTCCTGCCGTTCCCGGTGGAACTGCTGCGCTTCCTCGACGCGAACACCCCGAAGCGGGAGGCGTCGGCTCCGGAGGCTTCAGCTGCTTCGGAGGATTCCGCGGCCAACGGTCAGGTGGCGCCAGCGCCTCGGGAACCGGGAGACGCGGAGCAGCGCCCCTGAGGCATGAAGAAGCCTCAGGCGCTTGCATCAGAGGCGACACTGGGGCGTTCGTCACTGACGGTAGCATCTTCGGGTGCCGTCCGTCGAGACCGAAGAGTCCATGGTCTGGAACCTGCTGTCCGAACCCCGGATGGCTCCTTATCTCGAGGGGGCTTCGGGAGACAAGGTCGCGGCCTTGCGGGCTGTACGAGTGGAGTGCACGAACATCTTCCGCCGCTTTCGAGGTTGTCGGCCATCTCGAGGTGCTCCTTCGTAACGCTCTGGATCGGTGTCTTCGCGAGTACTTCCGCGAGGACCAGTGCGGCATTCCGTGGTTCTTGCCGCCGACTCCCGGAGGGGACCATGTAGCGGAGGCCGTGGCCACCGTGCGGGAGCGGCTGCGCCCCCAGCGGAAGGAAACCCGGCATCAGATCATCGCCGGGTTGAGCTTTGGCTTCTGGTCCGGCTTGCTCGGTCCCAAGTACGAAGAGCTCTGGCGTGACTGCCTTCATCGCGCTTTTCCGAACTCGTCGGGGAAGCGAAAGCAGGTCGCCGTCGCGGTCGAGCGGGTCCGTAAGTTTCGGAACCGGCTCGCGCATCACGACTCGACGGACAATGTCGACATACCCTTCGAGCTTCGCCAGATCTTCGACCTGGCCGCGTACATCGATACGGATGCCGCGCGATGGCTGAAGCGGTGCAGCGGATTGATGACCGTCTACGCGCAGCGACCGGTCACGATCGATGACACCGTCATAGTGGCGGCGAAGCAAGCTTGGCCGCAGTATGAGAGCTGTGCCGCTTACGTGTGCCAATCCGGGCGGGCATTCCGGCCGATCGAGCGTGTGGCGTTCTACGCGGATCGTGAGGTGAAGCTCGACGTTCCAGCTGTGCTTCACCGCCGGGACAATGTCGAATGGTCTTCGGAAGAGGCAGCGCGGCTCGGTGCCTCGGACGATCGGTTCGACCGCAAGATCGCCAAGGTCATCGAAACGTCGGACGCGACCTGGACGGATGGCCGCTATCAGGTCTTCTTGCTGACTGGTCCGGGCCATCCCGACCACCGGCAGTTGCGTGCGACGCTGCCTCATCACGGCACCGGCAGAGGCTCGGCCTTCGTTCAACGGCAGCGGTATGTCTCCCTGCACTCATTGGAGAACGCGGCGACCACGGCCGATCTCTAGCTCCAAGTTGCGCGCTAGTCCAGCTCGCCATTCACACCGAGAATGATCATCGTGCCGCCGAAACCGACGTACAGCGCGATGACGATGTACGCGATGACCACCGCCGCGAGCGCCATGCCGCGTCCGCCCGCCTCGCCGCGGTTCGCTTTCGCCAGCCCGATGTGCCCCAAGATCAGCCCGACGATCACGGTCACGCACGAGCAGATCCCGACGAGCGAGCACACCAGTCCGGCGATCGCCATCCCGTTGTCCTGCGACCGCGGCGCCGCCGAGGCCGCGTACGGGTTGTACGGCTGGCCGTAGGGCTGCGCCGGGTATGCGGCAGGCAGAGGCGCCGGTGTGTACACCGGAGGAACCGAAGCGTCCGGAGTCGCGTAGGAGGGCTCAGGCGGCGGGACGGGCTCGGCGGTCAGCGGGTCGATGGCCTGCGCGAACGGCTCTGCAGGAGGAGCAGGAGGCGCGCCGGGCGAAGGCACCTCGAACGGAGCGGGCGGCTCGAACGGCGGAGGCGGTGTGAAGGGCGCCGGCGGCTGAAACTGCTGGGGTTCCGCCGGGGTCGACACCGTCTCGGACGTCGAGGACGCGGAAGTCGGGTCCGAGAAGGTGTTCGAGTCGGTGTAGGACGACGTCGACGGTGTGTCCTGCGAGTCGGAACTGCTCATCCGGTTGGCCCCCTGGTTCGTGCGGGACACCACCGTATCCTCCGAACGGGTCACGAGACGCCCGCGGCACCGATCGCGAGCACCACGAACACGAACCACAGGATGACCGGGATCAGCCACAGCGCGGTGACGACGTATCCGATGATCATCCCGGCCTGCGCCATGCCCTGGCCGCCCGCTTCGCCGCGCTTGGCCTTCCCGAGCGCGATGTGCCCGAAGATGATCCCCAGGATCGCCGGGAAGCACATGATCAGCCCGATCAGCGAGCACACCAGCGACGCCACGGCCATACCCTGGTCCGGCGGCCGCACATAGGTCTGCTGGACGTAGTACTGCTGCTGCGGCGGCTGGTAAGGCTGGAGACCGTAGGGCTGCTCGAACTGCCCGGACGGCTGCTGCCCGTACGGGTTGTGCGGATTCGTCATTCTGGTCCCCTCGTCGTCCAGGACCGTATCGCTACCGGAAAGCGCCGTGTTTCGCGGTGATGTTCAGCAGGTAGCCAACGGCGAACGCGGCGACGTGGCCCATGACGATCCCCGGGATCACGGATACCAGTCCGATCAGCCCGAAGAGTGAAAAGATCAGGGCGGCCGTCGCCAGGCCGGAGTCCTTGCTCCGCGCCGGAGCCTGGTTCGGAAAGGCGTACTGCTGTCGCGGTGGGAATCCGCCGAAGGACTGCTGGGTCATGGTCACGGATGGCGTACGCGTGACTGCGCTCATAGCGAGGTCCCTCCGCAGACGTCATACTCACCGGTAACCCAGCGCCGGGAGCCCGGTGCGCGCGAATTTAGGGAGCAGAGATGGCTCGCCTCGCCCAGACCGCCGGCTTGACCGACGTGCAGTCCGAAATCCTGGCCACGGTCCGCCAGTTCGTGGACAAGGAGGTCATCCCGCGCGCGCAGGAGCTCGAGCACTCCGACACCTATCCCGCCGACATCGTCGAGGGGATGAAGGAGATGGGCCTGTTCGGGCTCACCATCCCGGAGGAGTACGGCGGCCTCGGCGAATCGCTGCTGACCTACGCGCTCGTGGTCGAGGAGATCGCGCGCGGCTGGATGAGCGTCTCCGGCGTCATCAACACGCACTTCATCGTGGCCCACATGATCTCCCGTCACGGGACGCCCGAGCAGAAGCAGCACTTCCTGCCGCGGATGGCGACCGGTGAGGTCCGCGGCTCGTTCTCGATGTCCGAGCCGGACCTCGGTTCCGACGTCGCCGCGATCAAGACCCGCGCCCGCAAGACCGACGACGGTGCTCACTATGTCATCGACGGTTCGAAGATGTGGCTGACCAACGGCGGCAGCTCCAACCTGATCGCGCTGCTCGTCAAGACCGACGAAGGCGCCGAGAAGGCCCACCAGAACCTCACCACGTTCCTGGTCGAGAAGCCCGAGGGCTTCGGCGAGGTCGCTCCCGGCCTCACCATCCCCGGCAAGATCGACAAGATGGGCTACAAGGGCGTCGACACCACCGAAGCCGTTTTCGACGGCTACAAGATCGGCGCCGACAAGGTCCTTGGCGAAGCGCCGGGCAAGGGCTTCGCGTACATGATGGACGGTGTCGAGGTCGGCCGGGTCAACGTCGCCGCCCGCGCCTGCGGCATCGCGATCCGCGCGTTCGAACTGGCGGTGGAGTACGCCCAGCAGCGCAAGACCTTCGGCAAGGCGATCGCCGAGCACCAGGCGATCGCGTTCAAACTCGCCGAGATGGCCACCAAGGTCGAGGCCGCGCACCTGATGATGGTCAACGCCGCCCGCCTCAAGGACTCCGGCGAGCGCAACGACGTCGAGGCAGGCATGGCGAAGCTGATCGCGAGCGAGTACTGCGCCGAGGTCACCCAGGACTCCTTCCGCATCCACGGCGGCTACGGCTACTCCAAGGAGTACGAGATCGAGCGCCTCATGCGCGAAGCTCCGTTCCTGCTCATCGGCGAGGGCACCAGCGAGATCCAGAAGACCATCATCAGCCGCGGCCTGCTCCGCGAGTACAAGTCCCGCTCCTGAACGTTCGCGCCTTTCGCCCGTCCTTGAGAAGATGGACCTGGACGGGCGAGAGGTGATTTCGTGAGTGCTCCCTTTGGCGGAAGCGACCGGGCCGCGGGTGGGCTGCCCAGGCTGCCGACACCGCCTTCCGGCTGGCCGATCGGTTCCTACGCGACGTACGGCGAAGCCCAGCAAGCAGTCGGCTTCCTCGCGGAGAAGGAGTTCGGGGTCAGCGACGTGACCATCGTCGGCGTCGACCTCATGCTCGTCGAGCGCGTCGTCGGCAGGTTGAGCTGGGGCCGTGTGCTGGGCACCGGTGCGGTGTCGGGCGCGTGGTTCGGCCTGATCATCGGGCTGCTGCTGGGCATGTTCAACAACCAGGGTTTCGCGTGGCAGCCCATGATCGGCGGGCTCGTGCTCGGCATCCTGGCGTGGACGGTCTTCGCGGCGATCAGCTACGGCATGTCCCGCCGCGACTTCTCCTCCGCGAGCCAGCTGGTCGCCGGCCGCTACGACGTGCTGTGCCAGCCGCGTTCGGCCGAACAGGGCCGCGAGCTCCTCGCCCAGCTCGCGTTGGGTGGTCGTCCCACCGGATGACCCGGGCCGGACCACTGACGTTCGGCGGTACTGGTTCACCTGTTCGTCGTGCGGTCCGCTGAATCGTTACCGATACTGCTTGCGGGCGGTGATCGCCCGGAATAGGTTGCACAACACCAGTCGGGCGGTCATGTACTCCAGCGTGTCCGCCCGAGCACTAGCACGTCGGGGTGCTGGCGCGCGGGCTTCTTCAACGCGTCTCATGCCGCCGCTCCCCGGGCGTGCGCGGGTGAGGAGGCCTCATGGGGAAGAGGATGAGCGCGAGCCGGAGGGGCCGCTCACCAGGCCGCACCGGCTCGCTACTCGGCGCGACAGCGCTGACGGTCGGCCTGCTGGCGGGCTGCGGTTCGGATGCCGGACTGAAGATCAACGTCTATTACGCGCCCGAAGACAACTTCCAGTCCGTTGTGGACGATTGCACCAAGGCTTCGGGCGGGCGGTACGAGGTCGTCTACAACAAACTTCCGCGACCGGCCGACGGCCAGCGGGAACAGATGGTGCGCCGCCTGGCCGCCGGGGACGATTCGCTCGACGTACTGGGGCTGGACGTCACCTGGGTCTCGGAGTTCGCCGAGGCGGGCTGGGTCGACGAATGGACGGGTGAAGCCAAGGCCGAGGCGACCGCGGGTGTCCTGCCGGGACCGCTCGAAACCGCCACGTGGAACGGAAAGCTCTACGCGGCGACCAAGAACACCAACGTCCAGTTGCTCTGGTACGACGACAGGCTGACCCCGACGCCGCCGAAGACCTGGGACGAGATGATCGACCAGGCCAAGGCGCTCAAGGCACAGGGCAAACCGGCGAACGTCGTGTTCACCGGCGCGCAGTACGAGGGCCTCGTCGTCATCTACAACACGCTCGTCGAGTCGGCGGGCGGAAAGATCCTTTCCGACGACGGCAAGTCGGTCGTGATGGACGCCGGTGCGATCAAGGCACTGGAGATGCTCAAGAAAGTCACCACGGCCGGGATCACCGACCCGTCGCTGACCAACTCCAAGGAGGACGAGGTCCGCCAGGCCTTCCAGCGCGGCAACGCGGCCTTCGAATTGAACTGGCCGTTCGTCTACGCCTCCTACGCCAAGGAGAAGAAAGACGAGCTGAAGCACTTCAAGTGGACCACCTATCCGGAGTTCGAAGCGGGCAAGCCCGCCAAGACCACGATCGGTGGCTACAACCTGGCGGTCAGCTCGACTTCGAAGCACAAGGCCGAGGCCTACGAGGTCGCCCTGTGCCTGCGCAACGAGAAGAACCAGAAGTTCTCCGCGCTCAAGGACGGCGTCCCGCCGACGATCGAATCGCTCTACACCGACACGGTCCCGCTCGACGCGACAGCGGGTGTGAGCGACGACAACCCGAGCATGGACACGAAGTACCCGATGCGGGAAACGATCCTGGAGGCGCTCAAGGACGCCGCGGTGCGTCCGCTGACACCGGCCTACCAGAACGCCTCGACTGTGTTGTCGAAGGTGCTTTCCCCGCCTTCTGAAATCGACCCGCAGAAGACGGCGGAGAAGCTGAAGGAACAGCTCGCCGACGCGCTCCAGTCGAAGGGAGTGATCCCGTGACCGTGCAGGAAGTCGCCGGTTCGGCGACCGCGAGCGAACCCGGCAAGAAGGCCAAACCCGTTCTCAGTGAAGGAAAGAAGGCCGAGCGCAGGCTCGGCCTGTGGTTGTGCGCCCCGGCGGCGCTCGTGATGATCGCGGTCACCGGGTACCCGATCATCTATTCGATCTGGCTCTCGCTGCAGCGCTACGACCTCAGGTTCCCGGCGCAGCAGGAGTTCGTCGGTCTCGACAACTACATCGCGGTGCTGTCCAACGGTTATTGGTGGACGGCGTTCGGGACGACGATGGGCTTGACCATCGTTTCGGTGGTGATCGAGTTCGTCCTCGGCATGGGCCTGGCGCTGATCATGCACCGGACGCTCGTCGGACGGGGTCTCGTGCGGACGGTCGCCCTGATCCCGTACGGCATCGTGACGGTGGTCGCGGCGTTCTCCTGGTACTACGCCTGGACGCCGGACACGGGCTACCTGGCCAACCTGTTCTTCCCGGACAGCGCGCCGCTGACCGAGTACTGGCCCTCGCTGGCGATCATCGTGCTGGCCGAGGTGTGGAAGACGACGCCGTTCATGGCGCTGCTGCTGATGGCGGGGCTGGCGCTGGTGCCGGACGACCTGCTGAAGGCCGCGGCGATGGACGGCGCGACGGCGTGGCAGCGGTTCACGAAGGTGATGCTGCCGGTGATGAAGCCGGCGATCCTGGTGGCGCTGCTGTTCCGCACCCTGGACGCGTTCCGCATCTTCGACAACATCTTCGTGCTCACCAACGGAGCGCAGGACACGTCTTCGGTGTCGATGCAGACCTACAACAACCTGGTCAAGGGGTTGAACCTCGGGATCGGGTCGACGATGGCGGTGCTGATCTTCATCACGGTGGCGATCATCGCGTTCATCTTCATCAAGGTGTTCGGCACGGCCGCACCCGGCAGTGACAATGGGGGTAAGCGCTGATGGCCATCGGTGGAGCGGTCACTCCCGGCCGCAAACTCAAATGGGGCCTCGTCGACATCCTGGTCCTGGTGTTCGCGCTGTTCCCGGTGCTCTGGGTGGTCTCGCTTTCGTTCAAGACCAAGGAGACCTTGAGCGACGGGAACTTCATCCCGTCGGAATGGACGTGGCAGAACTACGCGGACATCTTCGAGACCACGGAGTTCATCAGGGCGCTGGTGAACTCGATCGGGATCGCGATCATCGCGACGGTGATCGCGGTCGTCCTCGGCACGATGGCGGCGTACGCGATCGCGCGGCTGGACTTCCCCGGCAAGCAGGTGCTGGTCGGGATGTCGCTGCTGATCGCGATGTTCCCGCAGGTCTCGCTGGTGACGCCGCTGTTCAACATCGAACGTGAGCTGGGCCTGTTCGACACCTGGCCAGGGCTGATCCTGCCCTACATCACGTTCGCGCTGCCGTTGTCGATCTACACGCTGTCCGCGTTCTTCCGGGAAATCCCGTGGGAGCTGGAAAAGGCGGCGAAGATGGACGGCGCGACCCCGGCGCAGGCGTTCCGGAAGGTGATCGCGCCCCTGGCGGCACCGGGGGTGTTCACCACCGCGATCCTGGTGTTCATCTTCTGCTGGAACGACTTCCTGTTCGCGATCTCGCTGACCTCGACCGAGGCCTCGCGCACGGTGCCGGCGGCGTTGTCGTTCTTCACCGGGTCCTCGCAGTTCGAAGACCCCACCGGGACGATCTCCGCGGCCGCCGTGGTGATCACCGTCCCGATCATCCTGTTCGTGTTGTTCTTCCAGCGTCGCATCGTGGCGGGGCTGACGTCCGGTGCGGTGAAGGGCTGACCCATGGCTGAAATCGTTCTCGAAAAAGTGTCCAAGTCCTACCCCGACGGCGCCCTCGCGGTGTCCGAAGTGGACATCACGATCGCCGACGGTGAGTTCATCATCCTGGTCGGCCCGTCCGGCTGCGGCAAATCCACGACCCTGAACATGGTCGCGGGCCTGGAGGACATCTCCTCCGGTGAACTGCGCATCGACGGTCAGCGCGTCAACGAGAAGGCGCCCAAGGACCGTGACATCGCGATGGTGTTCCAGTCCTACGCGCTGTACCCGCACATGAGCGTGCGGGAGAACATGGCGTTCCCGTTGCGGCTGGCCAAGGTCGACGACCGGACCGTGCGGGCCAAGGTCGAGGAGGCGGCGCAGATCCTCGATCTGACCGGGCATCTGGACCGGAAGCCGGCGAACCTCTCCGGCGGGCAGCGGCAGCGCGTCGCGATGGGCCGGGCGATCGTCCGCAACCCCAAGGCGTTCCTGATGGACGAGCCACTGTCCAACTTGGACGCGAAACTCCGCGGCCAGATGCGGACCTCGGTGTCGAAGATCCAGAAACAGCTGGGCACGACGACGCTCTACGTCACCCACGATCAGACCGAGGCCATGACCCTCGGCGACCGGGTCGTCGTGCTCCGGGCGGGCCACGTGCAGCAGATCGGGTCGCCACAGTTCCTGTACGACAACCCGGCGAACCTGTTCGTGGCCGGGTTCATCGGCAGCCCGTCGATGAACTTCGTGCCCGCGACGCTGGAGAACGGGACCGCCCGCAGCGCGCTGGGTGACATCCCGCTCACCGACCGGGTACGGCAGCTGGCCGAAGCCGCCGACGCGCCGCGTGAGGTCATCGTCGGCATCCGGCCGGAGCACTTCGAGGACGCCGCGCTGGTGGACGCCGCCGCCCGCCAAGGGGCGACGTTCACCGCCCACGTCGACGTCCTCGAGTCGATGGGTTCGGAGAAGTTCGCGCACTTCTCGGTCGAAGGTGAGGCCGCGTCGTCGTCCGACCTCGCGGATCTCGCCGCCGACAGCGGATCCGCGGACGTCCCGGGCTCCGAGTCACAAATCGTGGCCCGGCTCTCCGCGGCCTCTTCGGCGGCGGAGAACAGAGGCGTGGAACTGTGGTTCGACGCGGACAAGATCAAGCTCTTCGACGGGGCCAGCGGCAAGAACCTGACCTACACGGAGTGACCCCGGCTCGTCCTGCCCGGGATCAGTACTCGCTCTCGGGCAGGGCGAGCCACAGCACGAGATAGACGATGAACTGCGGGCCGGGCAGCAGGCAGGACAGCACGGCGAGCAGGCGGACCTTGCCCGGCGTGGTGCCGAAACGTTTGGCGATGCCGGCGCAGACGCCACCGATCATGCGGCCATGGCGCGGTCGGGTCAGCCGGGCGGCTACGGGGTTCGTCACGGGTCTTCCCTCTCTGTCATCACTGTGTGTGAAACCCATTTTCGTCCCGCGGCGGCCCGGCCGCATCCCGCCGCGGGACGAAACGCACCCCTAAGGGCGTGAAATCGCGGTAAAGCGTCCACCTGGGAAAACGTGGCGGACCCTGTGTTCTTCGCCCGTAGGGGGTGGTGTTCCGGGATCTTTTGACGATACTGCTCCGGTGCCCCCGAAGAGACTGAGCGCGGTGCTCTGCGGCCTGTTCCTCACCGCGGCCTGTGCCACGCCGGAACCGGCGGTGACGCCGTCGCCGACCACGGCGGGCGACGAGGCCCTGACCGCTTCGGAAGCGCTCGGGGAATACTCGTCGCTCGATTACTGCAGCCTTGTCGACCAGCGAAAAGTGATCGGCGGCGGAAACGCGGTCAAACCGCCGTTGACCTCTTTCGAGTTCTGCCGCCTCGAATTCGTCGAGGGCGCCAATCGCTACACCGTGACCACCGGCCCGATCACCTCCGGGCAGGATCCGAACAATCAGCCGTACGAATACGCCGGGCCGTTGCCGGAAGGCGTCAGCGTCCAGCGGTCGACGTTCCACGAGGACACCGTCTGCACCCGGCTGCTGACCTTCGCCGACGGGATCAGGCTGTCCATCGCCGTCACCTCCGACGACACGGCCCCGGCCGATCAGGCCGACCGCTGCCGGATCGCCGACGCGACGGTCGACGGCGCGGCGGGGGTGATCTCCGCGCGCAAGGTCGGGCGGCTGAACCTCGACCAGCGCTCGTGGGGCCGCGTCGCCCCGTGCGCGGCACTCGACCAGCACGAACTCGACGCCGCGGCGGGGCCGGAGACCAAGCCGGCCCCGGCGCTGTCCGGGCACAGCTGCATCCGCGGCAAGGTCAGCTTCTCGTTGTCGGTGGGCGCGGACACCACGCCGGGCGCGACGGAGGCGCTGGGCGGACGGCAGGTCCAGGTCGCCACGTCCGGCGCGTTCTGCCAGGTGACCACGCACCGGCCGATCCCGGGCGCCCCGGACCGGGTCGAGCAGGCGATGCTCTCGGTGGTCGGCGTCGACGGGGCGCCGGAGGAAGCCACCTGCGCGGCGGCGCGAGAGGTCGCCGTCGCGGTGTTCCCGAAGCTCCCCTGACGCAATTAGTCACCTACTTGCGGCGCCTGCGAACGTCACGCGACGCTCACTGGCCGCAAGTAGGTGACTAATTGCGTGAGTTAGCGGAGTTTGGGCAGCCGGAAGGAGCACATGACTTCCTCCAGTGCCTCGACGTCGAGCGGCGGATGCGGCAACGGGGTGGCGCGGCCGGGTTCGGCGCGCAGGCCGTCCAGGAGCATCGCGAGGCAGCGGCGCCACAGGTCCGGCTGGATACCGTGCGTGAACTCGATGACGGAGCCGATCATCTGGTGCAGGAGCGGCATGTCCGTCGGCACGATGTCGGCACGGAGGGCGCCGGCCGCCTGAGCCCGTTCGACGAGCTGTGTGATCAACGGCACCATGCGGGATTTCGCCTCGGCGACACGCTCCTGGCCGAAGACGTTCGACAGCATGACTTCGCGTAACCCGCGGTCGCCGGCGTGCAGTTCGGCCGCGCGCCAGGTGAAGCTCGCGAAGCCCTCCCAAGGATCTTCGGCGCGAAGCGCTTCCTCGGCGAACTCGCGGATCGTCTCGAACTGGTCGACGAACATGGCCTCGACCAGGTGTTCCTTGCTCGGGAAGCGGCGATAGACGGTGCCGACGCCGACGCCGGCGTGATGTGCGACGTCGTCGAGAGTCGCTTCGAGTCCGCGCTCGCCGAAGACATCGCGTGCCGCCGCGATGATGCGCTGCCGATTGAGTTCAGCGTCGCGCCGCAGCGGCCGCGCCGGTGCGGCGGGAGCGAGGTCCCGAGCCATTCATCCAGCTTAACAAATGAAGTAGAGGACAGTTCTCCACTTCTTGTGTACCTTGAGCGGCGAAAGGGGAGATACCTACTCCACATAGCTTCTTCGTCACTATCGGTGAGGAAACCGCCCGTATGTCTGACTCATCCACCGCTGTCGCCACGCCGCCGGGGGACGCGGCCGCGCAGCACGCCAACCCGCACCACGCCAGGAGATGGCTGATCCTGGTGATGATCGGTCTCGCCCAGCTGATGGTCGTACTCGACGCCACCGTCGTGAACATCGCGCTCCCGTCGGCGCAGCGGGACCTCGAGTTCTCGAACGACGCCCGCCAGTGGGTCGTCACCGCCTACGCGCTCGCGTTCGGCAGCTTGCTCCTGCTGGGCGGGCGGCTCGCGGACCTCTTCGGCCGCAAACGCGCGTTCCTCGTCGGGCTCGCCGGCTTCGCCATCGTGTCCGCGATCGGTGGGGCGGCCAGCAGCATCGAGATGCTGCTCGTCGCCCGTGCCGCACAGGGTGTCTTCGGTGCTCTTCTCGCACCGGCGGCACTTTCGCTGCTGACCACGACCTTCACCGACCCGAAGGAGCGCGGCAAGGCCTTCGGCGTCTTCGGCGCGATCGGTGGTGGCGGCGCGGCGATCGGCCTGCTGCTCGGCGGCGTGCTGACCGAGTACCTCGACTGGCGCTGGTCGATGTACGTCAACATCATCTTCGCGGTGATCGCGTTCGCCGGTTCGGCCGTGCTGCTGAAGAACTCCGAGACCGAAGGCCCGCGCCCGAAGCTCGACATCCCGGGCACGATCACCGCGTCGGCCGGACTCTTCGCGTTGGTTTACGGCTTCGCGAACGCCGAGCGTGACTCGTGGTCCTCGATCTCGGTGTGGGGCTTCCTCGCCGCCGGTGTCGTGCTGCTCGCCGCGTTCGTGGTGATCCAGCAGCGGGTCTCACATCCGCTTCTGCCGCTGCGGGTGCTGCTGGACCGCGACCGCGGTGGCTCGTACCTGGCGATGTTCCTGCTCGCCATCGGGATGTTCTCGATCTTCCTGTTCCTCACCTTCTACATCCAGCTGAACCTCGGGTTCACGCCGGTGCAGAGCGGGGTCGCGTTCCTGCCGATGGTGGCCACCCTGATGGCGAGCGCGACCTCGGCGACGGCCGTGCTCCTGCCGAAGTTCGGCGCGAAACCTTTGGTGTCATTGGGAATGCTGATCGCGGGCGCGGGTCTGTTCTGGCTCTCGGCCATCGACACCACCAGCACCTACGCCGGCGGGGTGCTGTTCCCGCTGATGGTCATGGGCGTCGGAATCGGTCTCGCCATGGCGCCCGCGATGAGCGTCGCGACCTTCGGCGTCGACACGCACGACGCCGGTGTCGCGTCGGCGGCGGTCAACACCGCGCAGCAGGTCGGCGGCTCGATCGGGACCGCACTGCTGAGCACGCTGGCGGGTAACGCGGCGACGTCGTTCCTGGCCGGGAAGGTGCCTTCGCCGCAGCTCGCGGCCGAAGCGGCCGTGCACAGTTACACGACCGCCTTCGTGTGGGGCGGGTGGATCTTCGTCATCGGCGCGGTGATCTGCGGGCTGCTGCTGCGGTCCGGTGCCCCGGCGAAGGCGCCGGAAGGCGCCGCGGAGGGTGCTCCGGTCGCGGTGCACATGTAGCTCGCGTGTCGTGAGTGTTCCGGGGCGATTCGACGAACCGGAACACTCACGACTGCCGCCGCACCGCCTCGAAGACCTCGTCGTCCCACCGGTGCGTCCGGATCAGCCGGTACCGTTCGCACGCCACCCACAGGTACGCCTCGGCGTCGGTGCGGTCGCCGATCAGGTCCGCCTGCCGCAGCATCGCCACCACCGGCACGAACTCCTCGTCGAACCATCGCTGCGCCAGTGTCGCTCGGTCCGAGTAGGCCCCTTCGTCCTGCATCAGCCGGAAACCCCACGCCTCGACGTGCTCACCGAGCCGCGCGTAGTCCCACGGATCCGTGAACACCACCGAAGCCCGCGCGTGCCCCGAAAGCGGGACGCGTTCCAGGAACAGCCGCCGGTAGTCCTTCACGATCAGGTCGCCGCGGTACCGGATCCCGCTCGGGTCCAGTTTGGTCCGCACCTCGGTGACCATCGCCTCTATTGTGGACAGTCGCATCGCGTGGGCCACCGAAACGCGGTGGTGTCCGTCGATGATGAAGTGCAGTTCGCCGACGCGGTACACCTCGATCGGCGGGATGGACTCGCCACGTCTGGTCGCGAGCGCCAGCCGTTCCCAGCGTTCGCGGACGCGGCCGGACGTCGGGCGGAACCGGCGGTCGAAGTCGCGGCCGCGGTCCACACTGCCGACGATCGAATCGAGCCGGATCACCCGTGCCCCGATCTTCCGCTCGCCGAGATAGCCGAGCGCGTCGACCACCTCGTGGAACGGCAGCATGATGTTGACGTCGTCGGGCTCGCGGCGAAGCCAGTTCGCCAGCCTCGACAACACCTGACGCCGTCGCGCGCGGAGGAAGTCGTGTTCCGCGTCCGCGCGGGGAAAACCGGTGTCCTTCACAGTAGCTCCATGATCCGGTGCCCGACCACGTTGCGTACCGTGGTCCCGCCGAGCACCCGGTCCGGCACGGGTTCACCGTGCGGGTGGATGTGCCCGTGCAGCAACCATTTCGGCCGCAGCAACTCGATCGTGCGATGGAGACAGTCGAACCCGCGGTGCGGCGGATCCTCGCGGTCGCCGCAGTGCCGCGGCGGTGCGTGGGTGAGCAGGACGTCGACGTCCCGTCCGTCCCGCCAGCGGCGGAACCGGGCCCGGCGCACCAGCCGCCGGGCCCGCCGCGCCTGCTGGCGTTGTGTCCACTGGTTCGGGCCGTCGTTGTACCGGACCGAGCCGCCGAGCCCGGCGAAGCGGAGCCCGCCGACGTCGACGACCCGGCCGTCCGCGTTCACCCCGCCCGCCGGCCCGGGCCACACGGCGGGGAAACCGTCCTTCATGGACAGTCCGCCGTAGCGCGTGTAGCCGGACAGGTCGGGGTCGTGGTTGCCGGGGACGAACACGCACGGCACGTCGAGCGCGCCCGCCAGGAACTCGAGGTAGTCGTAGGGCAGGTCGCCGGCGCCGATGACGAGGTCGGCCGGGTGGTTGCGGACGGCGGACGTCCACAGCCGCTCCTCGACCTCGTCCGCGACGACCAGCGCTTTCATGCGCTCCAGGGTAATCCCGGAGGCGCTACTTGGTGCCGTGCGCGAAAGCGGGGTCCTTGGCGATGATCGCGATGACGACGCCGAGCCAGACGACGCAGAACGCCAGCGCCCAGAATTTGAGGTTGGTCAGGATCCTTGGCATGGGGAACTCCAGGTACTACCGGAAGCGGGAAGAGGTCAGAGCCAGCGGTTCTTCCTGAATATTCGGTAGAGCAGGATGCAGACGCCGAAGATGATCGTCATCGCCACCGGGTAGCCGAAGCGCCAATGCAGTTCCGGCATGTAGTCGAAGTTCATCCCGTAGATGCCGGCGAGCGCCGTCGGGACCGCGATGATCGCCGCCCACGCGGTGATCTTGCGCATGTCGGTGTTCTGCTGAAGCGTGATCTTCGCCAGTGTCGCGTCGACCAGGGTGGTCAGCAGTTCGTCGAAGTTCGCGACCCGCTCCGCGACGGTCGTCAAGTGGTCGGAGACGTCGCGGAAGTAGGACCGGACCTCGTCCGGGATGAGCCGCGTGTAGCCCTCGGCCAGTCGCTGCAGCGGTGTCCCCAGCGGCATCACCGAACGCCGCAGTTCCAGCACCTCGCGCTTCATGAAGTAGATCTGCTCGGCGCTGACCTTGGAGCGCGGCGCGAAGACCTGCGTCTCCATCTCGTCGATGTCCGACTCGATCCGCGTGGTCACGTCCAGGTAGTGGTCGACGACATGGTCCGCGATCGCGTGCAGCACCGCGGACGGCCCGAGGTCGAGCCGCTCCGGGTCCTGGTCGAGTTCGCGGCGCAGCCTGGCGAGCCCCGAGTGGTTCCCGTGCCGCACGGTGATCACGAAGTCGCGGCCGAGGAACGCCATCAGCTCACCGGTCTCGACGATCTCGTTCGCCGTGGTCGGCGACTCGTGCTCGACGTACCGGACCGTCTTCAGCACCATGAACAGCGTGTCGTCGTAGCGCTCCAGCTTGGGCCGCTGGTGTGCTTCGAGCGCGTCTTCGACGGCCAGTTCGTGCAGGCCGAAGGTGTCCGCGATGCCCTGGATCTGGACCGCGTCGGGCTCGTGCAGGCCGATCCAGACGAACCCGGCGTGCCGCTTGCGCACCTCTTTGATCGCCTCGGCGTGCGTCCAGCGGCCGGGCAGGCGCTTGCCCTCCACGTACACCGCGCAGTCGACGACGTACGCCGAAAGAGGGACGGGCAACGGGCGTTCAGGGACGCTCTTGGCACGACCGTTGTTCCGGCCGCGAAGGCCACCGAGCGAGGGAATGGCAGGCATGGGATCTCCTGGGCAGACGTCGTGCGTTGTGCGCGAAGACGACGGGCCAAGCGGTCGGGGGGCCGCTCGGCTAGGCCAGCGTTCCCGGTTTCGTCAGCCCTGCCAGGTGGGGATCCGGCGAGGTGTGAAGGCGGAAACGCTGCGACTACTAGGAAGCGGACTATCGCCACTGGACATCGGGTTCCTCACCTCCTCGGCTCGGCGGACGGTTACGCAGTGGTGTGGGTCGCGTTGACGAGCCGACACCAATGATCGAGGGTACTCCTCAACACGAAGGCCTGTCGTTCCAGGCTCACGCCGCGTTACTCGTTCAGGAGGAATGGGTGCAGTTCGGTCGCTATTACGAAGAGTTCGAGGTCGGTGCGGTCTACAAGCACTGGCCGGGCAAAACGGTCACCGAGTACGACGACCACCTGTTCTGCCTCATCACCATGAACCACCATCCGCTGCACCTCGACGCGCACTACGCCGAGGAGACCACCGACTTCGGCAAGAACGTCGTGGTCGGCAACTACATCTACTCGCTGCTGCTGGGGATGTCGGTGCCGGACGTGTCCGGCAAGGCGATCGCGAACCTCGAGGTCGAATCGCTGAAACACGTGAAGCCGACCTTCCACGGTGACACCATCTACGGCGAGACCGAAGTGCTGGACAAGACGCCGTCGAAGTCGAAGGACGACCGTGGCGTCGTCTACGTCGAGACCCGCGGCTACAAGCAGGACGGCACGATCGTCTGTGTGTTCCGTCGCAAGGTGATGGTGCCGAAACGGTCTTACGGTGACACCAGGGGCGGCGAACAGCCAGGTCGCCCTGTCCCGCATGAATGACGGGTGTCACGAACGGAAGAGGGAGCGCGTCGATGCCCATCGGGCTGGATGAGATCAAGAGCCGCCTGCGGAAGTTCGCGACGGTCGAGGCGGCCGGTGTTTCGCCGCTGTACGAGCACCTGGCGGCGAAGGCGTCCGAGGACGACGACGTCGCCGGGCTGCTGACCGACGCCCGGGGCGGTGAAGCCCGCGGAACGCTGCTCATGGCGACGGCTCACCGGCTCATCCAGGCCGACCCCATCCACCCGCTCTCGCGGTACTACCCGTCCGTCGGCGGTTTCGACGGCGTGGATTCGGAGACGTGGCCGCTGTTCCGCTCCTTCCTGCTGGAGCGGGCGGACAAGGCGCGGGCGATCATCTCCTCGCGGTACACGCAGACCAACGAGGTCCGCCGTGCCGCGCTGCTCTACCCCGCCGTGACGGCGGCGGCGAAGGAGGCGGGCGGCAAGATCGCGCTGCTCGAGGTCGGTTGCAGCGCGGGCCTGCTCCTCGGCCTGGACAAATACGCCTACCGCTACCAGTGCGACGGCGGTGAACAGCTCACCGCCGGGCCCGCGAAGACCGCGGTCGGCCTGCACTGCGCGCTGGACCTCGCGCCCGGCGCCGTCACGCCGAAGGTGCCGAAGAAGCTGACGATCACCGCACGCGCCGGCCTCGACCGCGCCCCGGTGGACCTCGCGGACGAAGACGAACTGGCCTGGCTCGAAGCCTGTGTCTGGGCTGACCAGCCGGACCGGATCCGGCTCCTGCGCACGGCTGCGGCGGCGCAGGGCAAGCAGCGGCCGGAGCTGATCGCCGGTGACGCCGTCGACGATCTCGCCTCGGCGGCCGCCACCCTGCCCGCCGACGCCCCTCTCGTCGTGCTGACCAGTCACGTGCTGGCGTACCTGGGGGAGCGGCGGACGGACTTCCTCGAGGCCCTCCGGAAGCTCGCCGCGGACCGGCCGTTGTGGTGGGTCAGCGAGGAGTTCTACGCCGCCGCGCTGGAGCCCCTGGTGCCCGGCAGGACCGATCTGGCCGAACCAGCGGACCAGGCCGTGCTCGGCCTCGTCCGCTGGGACGGCGGGGTCCCGGACGTGCGAGCGCTGGCCAGAACGGCCCCGCACGGGCAGCGGATGACCTGGCTGCCGGTTTAGGCCCGGCCTGGTTGTGTGCGTGGTCCGTGAAGGCCTCCTTGAGGGACCCAGGGTCCCTCAAGGAGGCCTTCACGGACCTGTGATCTTTCGGCTCTCCGAGATGTCGGGAAAGCATCGGCGAGGATAATTTTCACCTCACGCGTCGCTTTATCCCCGCGTCTTTCGCCGGACCGGGCACGACGGGTGTCAAGACGATGGGGTATTCCCGGTCGGCAGCACTCCCCAGTCGCGGAGAGTGACGAACAGGAGTTCGGCCAAGCGGCCGTCTTTGTCGAGTTCGATCAAGGTTTCGGCGTCGATCCACCGGGCGTCGTCGGCGTCGTCCCCGGCACGGAGAGTGCCGCCGGTGACCGCGCAGGCGTAGTCGTGGATGTCGTAGTGGCCGCGGCGGGCGTTACCGACGTATGTGCCCGGTATCACGTCGAGCCCGGTCTCTTCGAGCATCTCACGAATGACGGCCGCTTCGTCCGTTTCGCCTGGTTCCACGCGGCCGCCGGGGACCGACCAGAGTCCACGTCCGGGTTCATTCGCGCGCCGGATCAGCAGAATCCGCCCCAGTTCGTCGTGAACGATGCCGCCGACACAGCGGACGGTGCTGCCCGAAACGGTGTTCATTCCCGAATGGTAGACGCGGGCTTCCTGACAATGGCTGTCCTGTACACGGAGAGTAGCCGTACGGTACACTTCCCCCTGCCGGCTGACCCAAGCGCGGGACTTCCCTCCCGCGCGGGTGGAAGGTGCGGTACAAAATGAATGGTCAGTATCCGCAGTCAGTCACCGTAAGAGACAGGATTGATCGCTGTGAACGCGAAAAAGCTCCTCACTTTCGCAGGAATCGCGTTGGTGCTGTTCTTCGTGATCGCGCAGCCAGGTCAGGCCGCGGGCCTCGTGGGAAACATCATCGGCTTCCTTCGTGACTCGGCCGAATCGGTGATCACCTTCGTCAGCAACGTCTTCAGCTAGCGGACGGCGGATACTCTATCGGTATGTTCGCCCCACGCGATCCAGACGAGTATCTCCTCGACACCGAGCGTCGGGTCATCAGGATTCGCCGTCACTGGGCGGTGCTCCTGTGGGACACCTTCGAGGCGGTGGCCTTGCTGGCCGTCTGCGTCCTGGTGTCCTACCTGCTGCCGCCTGCCGCGTGGGTCATCCAGAACATCCTCTGGTACGCCGCGTTGCTCGTCATCCTGCGCTTCGCGTACGTGGTGATGGAGTGGTGGGTCGAGCGGCTGGTCGTCACCGACAAACGATTCGTGATGACCACCGGTGTCTACACCACCAAGGTGCTGATGATGCCGATCACCAAGGTCACCGACCTCACCTACGAACGTTCGGCGTGGGGCCGGATGATGGGGTACGGGACCATGGTGGTCGAGTCCGCCGGTCAGATCCAGGCGCTGAACCGCATCGACTACCTGCCAAAGCCGGAAGAGTTCTACGACACGATTTCCGAGCTCGTCTTCGGCGACAAGCAGAAGCAGGCCGAGCGTTTCTCGATGATCAAGGCGCAGCGTGCGGCACGCGGCAAGAAGAAGGTCGGTTAGCGCGGGTCCCGGAGTCGCGCGCCTTTGGCCGGCGGGCCTCAGGGGCGTGATGGCAGGGCGCCGTCGCCGCGGACTGCAACGCAGGTCACCCGGTCGCGCCCTGGCAGCGCGGCCCTGAACAGCGCGATAGATACTGGCCGCGATGCGCATCGACCTGCACGCCCACTCCACCGCCTCCGACGGTACCGACAGCCCTGCCGGGCTGGTCGCCGCCGCCGCGAAGGCGGGCCTCGACGTAGTCGCGATCACCGATCACGACACCACGGCCGGCTGGGCCCCGGCCGCCGAGGCACTTCCGCCAGGGCTCACCCTGGTTCCCGGCGCCGAGCTGTCCACGATCTCCGTCGATCCGGTGACCGGGCGGCACATCAGCGTCCACCTGCTCGCGTACCTCTTCGACCCGGAATCGCCGGCGGTCGTCGCCGAACAGACCCGGCTGCGGTCGGAGCGGCGATGGCGGCTGCGCGTGATGGCCGAGCGGATGGCCGCGGACGGTCTCCCGGTCGATCCCGACGAGGTCATGTCGCTGCTCCCCGAGGACGGTTCGGCCGGACGGCCGCACCTCGCGCAGGCCCTGGTCCGCGCCGGCGTCGTCTCATCGGTGAACGAGGCGTTCGGGAGCTACCTCGGCAACGGCAGCGGATACTTCGTGGCGCGGCAGGACACGCTCGTGGAGGACGCGATCGACATGATCGCGGAGGCGGGCGGGGTCACCGTCATCGCGCATCCCTTCGCCTACACGCGTGGCGCGACCATCACCGTCGACGTGCTCGCCGGACTGGCCGCGCACGGGCTCACCGGCGTCGAGGTCGACCACCCGAACCACGACGAGGAGACCCGCGTCCAGCTGCACGGGCTGGCGGGGGAGCTGGGACTCGTGCGCACCGGGTCGAGCGACTACCACGGCACGAACAAGACCATCGATCTCGGCGACGAGACCACCGATCCGCTCGCGCTCGAAGAACTCGTCGCGCGGTCGACCGGATACCAGGTCGTGACCCGGTGACGATCACGGACTTCTTCGACGCGCGCCTGTTCATGAGCGCGACGATCACGCTGATCGTCATCATGGACCCGCCCGGCACGGTGCCGGTGTTCCTGAGCCTGACCGGCCGCAAGTCGGTGGCGTTCCGCGCCAAGGCCGCGCGGCAGGCGGTGCTGGTCTCCCTGCTGGTGATCTCGCTGTTCGCCGTCGCGGGACAAGCGATCCTGTCCTACCTCGGCATCGGGATCCCGGCGCTGCAGGGCGCGGGCGGGCTGTTGCTGCTGCTCATCGCCCTGCAGCTGCTCACCGGCAAGACCGGCGGCGAGGCCGAAGCGGCGGGCGACGACGTCAACGTCGCCCTCGTGCCGCTCGGGACGCCGCTGCTCGCCGGTCCCGGTGCGATCGCCGCGACCATCGTCTTCGTACGGCAGGCCGAGGGGCACGTCGGCGCGTACGTGGCTCTCGCGCTTTCGATCGTGACGGTGCACTTCGTGCTGTACCTGTGCATGCGGTACTCGGGCGTGGTCATCCGGCTGATCAAGGAAAGCGGGATCACGCTGCTGGCGAAGATCGCCGGTCTGCTGCTGGCCGCGATCGCGGTCGAGCTGGTGGCGAACTCGGTGAAGGGCTTCATCTCGGGCACGTGACGGTCGTTCCCAAGTACATGAAGGCCCCTTCCTTGCGCCTGTGTACAGGAAGAGGGCCTTCATGTACCCAGGCCCAGGCGCGAGCGGTAGCAAAGGTCCCTTGCTTCCTTCCTGGGGATCCCCTCGAAAAGTGTCGGTGGGGGTGCGTAGCGTTGCAGGCGGGGTGATCCGATGGAGCAGATTGGTTTCGACTTCGGCGTCGAAGCGCCGCGCAAGCTGACGAAGGTCTCGCCCGCGCGCCTCGCGACGTTCGAAGATTGCCCGCGCCGCTACCGCATGTCGTATCTGGACCGCCCGTCCCCGGCACGCACCGGCGCATGGGCGCACAGCACGCTGGGTGCGGTGGTGCACAACGCGCTGCGGGCGTTGTTCGACCTGCCGGTGACCAAGCGCGTCCCGCAACGGGCGATGGCGCTCGTGGCCGAGCACTGGAAGGACGCCGGGTTCGAAGACGCCGACCAGGCCGCCCGGTACCGGGCCAGGGCCAAGGCCTGGGTCGCGGAGTACGTCGAGCACAACGACGTCAGCGTCGATCCGGTCGGGCTGGAGCGCTGGGTTTCGGCGCCGGTCACGCTCGAGCCGGGCAGCGGACCCAGACACATCATCGAGGGCCGCGCCGACCGTATCGATCAGCGCGGCCGGGAACTGGTGATCATCGACTACAAGACCGGCCGTCGTGAGCCGGACGAGTACGAGGCGCGCTCTTCGCAGGCTTTGGCGTTGTACGCGGTCGCGGCCGCCAGGACGCTGCGGACGCCGTGCTACCAGGTCGAGCTGCACCACGTGCCCACCGGAACCATCGCGGCGGCCGAGCACACCGAGCAGAGCCTCCAACGACATCTCCAACGCGCCGACGAGACCGCCGGGGACCTGCGGCTGGCGACGGATACCCTGGACGCCGGCGGCGACGAGGACGTGTTGTTCCCGGCACGCCCGGGCCGCCGTTGCTCTTGGTGCGACTTCCGCCCCAGTTGCGCGGCAGGCCAGGAGGCCGGGCCCGCGGCTCAGCCGTGGGAGCTGTTGGCGCCCTAGATTCCCGAGACCCGACGATTGGACAGGCGAGGACGTGTCGTCACCGGACACAGAGGAGCTCGCGATCACACCGCCGCCCGTGGAGCAGCCCGCGACGCCCGAACGCGGCCGGTTCTGGCGCGGGCTGACCGGATCGCTCGCGGCGGGGATGGCCGTGCTCGCGGTGTGCGTCGTCGTGATCGCCGGGATCTGCCTGTTCACCGGTGCTCCCGGGCCGGGGCCGTTGATGCTGATCGGACATCCGGTCGCGGCGGTCGTCGCCTTGCTGGCACAACGGGTCGTCGATACACGTAATGGCCGCGTCGCCGGCTTCGCGGGTCTCGGCGTCGTGGTGAGCGTGACGGCCGCGCTGAGCCTGTTCTGGTGGAGCTGAACACGGCAGGAAAGTGCCACTCTGATCGAAAAACCCTTCCGTCCCCGCGAAACTGTGGCTCACTGGGCATGTCGTAGATGAACACGCTGCCCCGCAGCGAGGACGAAGGGCGCCGCTGATGACCTACCCACCCCAGCCAGGACAGCCCGGTTACGGCCAAGGCGGGCAGCAGTACCCAGGGCAGCAATACCCGGGGCAGCAATACCCGGGGCAGCAATACCAGGAGGGCGGCGGTTACGACCAAAGCGGCGCGTACCCCCAGCAGCAGTACCCCGGCTACGGCCAGCAGCACTACGGTCAGAACCAGCAGTACCCACAGGGCTTCGGCGGGCCGCCCGCGCCACCGAAGAACAACAAGACCGGCCTGCTGGTGGGTATCGCAGCCGCTGTCGTGGTGCTGGTCACGCTGGGCATCACCGGGTTCGTCGCTCCCGGCTTCTTCCTCGGTGACGACAAGGCAGACAAGGCGGCCGGCCCTGAAGGGACCGCGCAGGCGATCGTCGACGGCATCAACGCCCACGACAAGGCCGCGTTGACGGCGCTCAAGTGCGGGAATGCGGAGAAGGACGTCGAGCAGGCCATCGAACGAGTCGGCGACGTTTCGAACGCCACGCTCGGCGAGGCCACGAAGGTCTCCGAAACCGAGTACACGATGGCCGTCACGCTGAACGTCGAAGGACGAACCCGCACCGGCACCGGCACGCTCGCTCGCGAAGGTGACAAATGGTGCTGGAAGGAGATCGGCCGGTTCCGCACCAAGACCTCGACGACGCGATGACGGCGGCGGGAGCAAGGGACCTTTGCTACCGCCGGCTGGTCACTTGAGCGCGACCAGGGTGGGGCCGCGCTGCTCCAGCAGCACCGGCCCGACCGAGGAAAGCAGCACCGGGCCGGTGTAGCCGCGCCGGTCGACGCCGACGGTGCGGATCGTGGTGCCGCTCGTCTCGTCGAGCACGGCGAGCCCGCCCTGGATGGGTACGACCAGCTGTTCTCCGAAGGTCACACCCGGGCCGGTGGAGTTGTTCAGCGTCCAGCGCGGGGTGAGGTCGTCCCGTGAGAACGCCATGGTCTTCGAGCCGGTGAACCAGTAGACGCCCTGCGCGGTCCACGCGGTCGTCATGGTGCCGCCCACCGGATCCTGCGCGATGTCCGCGTCGGGCACGTCGAGTGGATACGCCGATTTCTGCAGGCCGTCGCCGCCGTAGATGACCAGCAGTTTCTGCTCGGGAAGCACGATCAGCGCGAGATCGCCGGACATCGCGACGACCTTCGCGTTCTTCCCGGCGAGCACGGTGCTGTAGTCGACCTTCGGGTCGTCGGCCTCGTCGTTGGTCGCGCGGTAGACGGTGAAGCGGTCGGCCGGGTCGCCGGGGCAGTGCTCGATCACGCCGATCTTGCCGGCCGCGGCGGCCACCGTGCCGTAGGTGCAGCCCGTCCTCGGCTGCTTGTTCGGGTTCACGATGGCGGGGACCTGGCCGTACTCCATGCTCTTGACCAGGTCGTCGCGCCAGGTGTTCAGCAGTTTCTTTCCGGTCGTGGTGACATGCGATCCGTCGACGACCAGCCTGGTCCCGAGTTCGGCGTCGCCGTTGCGCTGCGCCGTGCGGCGGCCGGTGCCCGCGTCGAGCTGGGTGACCTCGCTGCAGCCGGTGTCCTTGCGGTACACCGCGTCCACCTTGATCCCGGCGAGCGCGACGGTGCACAGTTCGAGATCGCGCGAGTAACGCCACCGGACGTCGCCGGTGTACGGATCACGGCCGAGTACCTCGCCCTTGTCCGCGGTGACGACGCTGTTGGCTTCGCCGATCGGGACAGGCGTCGACGAACTCGGAGCCTGCCACAGTTCGCTCAAGGAGCCGGGCACTTGCGCGGGCGCGGGCGGGAGCCCGGGCGGCAGGGTGGCGGCGACCTGCGCGACCGTCGCCGCGTTGTCGCTGTTCACGCCGATGACGATGCCGGTGACCGCGACGACCACCACGATCGCCGCGGCGATCACGCGGTCCCGCGTGCGGTTCCACGGCGAGCGCCGGGCGCGTTTCCCGCCCAGCGGCGGCTCGGTGGCCACCGGCTGAGCGGGTTCGGCGTCCAGCACGTCTTCCGTGCCGATCGCGTTTTCGGCCGTCTCCGGCTCGCTGCCGTCCGGCTGCTCGGGATCGGCGGGCACGGGCCGCGCCGGTTCGTTGTCCGGCGCGGCGTCCCAGCGTTCGCTCACGTGCCCCTAGCTCCCCACGTCCGCAGTATGAAAGCTCAGTCTGCCGACGCAGGTGTATCAGAAGTCGCCGAGGGACGGCGACGACGGCGTCGGCGAGCCGGACGCTCGGCGCTGTCGCCTGCCTCCTTCTCGACCGCCGGGCCGCTGACCTCCGGGCTCGGCTTCGCGCCACCGCGGCTGCGGCGACGGGTCCGCGTGCGGCCCTCCGACGGGGTCTCGCTCTCGGTGCCTTCCGCCGAGGCCGCCGCGGCGTCCGCCGCCTCGATCTTGGCGGCCGCGTCGGCGCCACCGCGAGTCCGCTTGCGCGGTGCGCGATTCCGCTTGCGAGGAGCCTCTTCGTCCTTCGAGGCCGAGCCGTGGCCACGGCCCCGGCGCTTGCCGCCCAGGTCCTCTTCGGCTTCGGCCGAAAGACCGGCGCGGGTCCGCTTCGACAGCGGCAGGCGGCCGGTGGTCCCCTCGGGGATGCCCAGGTCGCTGAACAGGTGCTTCGACGACGAATACGTCTCGGCGGGCTCGGGCATGTCGAGGCCGAGGGTGTCGGAGATCAGCTTCCAGCGCGGCTCCTCGTCCCAGTCGACGAGGGTGATCGCGACACCGGTGCGCCCGGCGCGGCCGGTGCGGCCGATGCGGTGGACGTAGGTCTTCTCGTCCTCCGGCGTCTGGTAGTTGATCACGTGCGTGACGTCGTCGATGTCGATACCGCGGGCGGCGACGTCGGTGGCGACCAGCACGTCGACCTTGCCGGAGCGGAACGCGCGCAGGGCCTGCTCGCGGGCGCCCTGGCCCAGGTCACCGTGCACGGCGGCGGCCGCGAAGCCGCGCTCGACGAGTTCGTCGGCGACCTTCTGCGCGGTGCGCTTGGTGCGGGTGAAGATCATCGTCAGGCCGCGGCCCTCGGCCTGCAGCGCGCGGGCGATCAGCTCGGGCTTGTCCATCGAGTGCGCCCGGTAGACGAACTGGGTGGTGCGCTCGTGGATGGCGCCGGCGTCGTTCTCCTCGGCGCGGATGTGCGTCGGCTGGGTCAGGAACGTGCGGGCCAGCGTGATGATCGGACCCGGCATGGTCGCCGAGAACAGCATCGTCTGCCGCTTGTCCGGGACCATCCGGAGAATGCGCTCGATGTCGGGCAGGAAGCCCAGGTCGAGCATCTCGTCGGCCTCGTCCAGCACCAGACCGCGGACCTTGCCCAGCACCAGGTGCTTCTGCTCGGCCAGGTCCAGCAGACGGCCGGGCGTGCCGATGACGACGTCGACGCCCTTGCGGAGCGCCTCGATCTGCGGCTCGTACGGGCGGCCGCCGTAGATGGCCAGCGTGCGGATGCCGAGGTGCTTGCCCGCGCCCTTGAGGTCGTTCGCGACCTGGACGCACAGCTCACGGGTCGGCACGACGACCAGCACCTGCGGGGTGCCGTCGCCGGGGACCTCGACGCGGTGCAGCAGCGGGACGCCGAAGCCCAGCGTCTTGCCCATTCCGGTGCGGGCCTGGCCGATCAGGTCGTCGCCGGCCATGGCCAGCGGCAGCGTCAGCGCCTGGATGGCGAAGGTGCGCTCGATCCCAGCCTCGCCGAGGGCCTTCACGATCTCCGGCTTGACGCCGAAGGAGGCGAAGGTGGGGGATTCGGGTTCCACCGGCGCGCCCGCCTGCAGCGGGTGCGAAGTGTCCAGAGCGGCCGGACCGGTCTCGCTGTGCTCCAGCGCGACGGCCTCCGGGGCGCCGGTGGTGGTGTTCTCTTCGGTTGTGATTTCGTTCGTGGTCAGGGTGCTCGCCTCTCTCGTGACCAGCGCGCACTGCCCTGGTCACCGATCGACACTCGACCACGAAAATTCGCTCGGCTCCGCGCTACTGGCGCTGAAGCGGCCCTTCGTGGGAATGCCGCAGGATGGCGTGCACGCACATCAATTCTTGCTGACCGGGACCACATCGGCTGTCCTTCAGCCGCAGCGGCGTCCCGATCCGGGACGGAAGATCCGTCGTATCCGGCCGTCAGTGTACCTGGTCTGCGGTTTTCGGAAAGTCCCCATCGTGTCGAGAGGTGGGACAGGTCTCTTTCCGGCCGGGCGGGTGTGTTCGGCGATACCCTTTCCGCCGTGACGGAGGCAAAGCAGATCAGTGAGGGCGTAGTCGATTTGCTCGGCGTACTCGCCTATGGGGAATTGTCCGCATTCGATCGCATGGCCGAGGACGCGCGCACCGCGCCGACGCTGTCCGGCCGGGCCGCGCTGGCCTCCATGGCGGCCGCCGAGATCGGGCACTACGACCTGCTCGCCAAGCACCTCGGGGGGCACGGCGTCGCGATCGAGGACGCGATGCGGCCGTTCGTCGGGCACATCGACGCCTGGCACGCCTCCACGGCGCCGCGTTCCTGGCTCGAGTCGCTGGTGAAGGCCTACGTCGGTGACGGGCTCGCGGCGGACCTCTACCGCGAGATGGCCACCTGGCTCGACCCCGAGACCAAGGATCTGGTGCTCACCGTGCTCGCCGACACCGGACATTCCGCGTTCGCCGAACGCGAGGTCGCGGCCGGGATCGAGGCCGATCCGAAAGCGCGGGACAAGCTCGCGCTGTGGGGCCGCCGCCTGCTGGGCGAAGCGCTGACGCAGGCCCAGTACGTCGTCGCCGAGCGGGACGGGCTCGCCGAACTGATCGTCGAAGGTTCGGGCGACCTCTCGGGAATCGCCGCGCTGTTCCGCCGGTTGCAGCAGGGGCACACCAAGCGCATGCAGGTGCTGGGGCTCGGCTGAGTTACATCCGAAGCACGCTTTCCCGCTGAGGATGCATCGGCACAAGTCGGCTAGCCTTGGCGGACCAGTAATTTCGAACTTCAAGCGGAGGTCCCACGTGGAGGTCAAGATCGGCATCAAGGACACGCCGCGAGAGCTCGTGGTGTCCAGCGGCCAGTCGCCCGACGAGGTCGAGGAACTGGTCGCGAACGCCTTGAGGGCCGGCGACGGGATCTTCCGCCTCGACGACGAAAAGGGCCGTAAGTACATCGTGCCCACCGACCGGATCGCCTACGTCGAGATCGCACCGTCGGACGTTCGCAAGGTCGGCTTCGCTGTCGGTGGCTGACCCGATCGGGTTGTAGTCGGATGTCACAGTGGCGTCACCACCGCGTCTCAGCCAGCTCTCAGATTTGATCGTCACGCTATGGCGGGGACGGCAGGGGGCTAGCCGAGAAATGAGGTGGACGGCGTCACTGTGATGGACCGCGCGCTGGTCGACGGCGCGCGCACTGTTCCCGGACAAGGCAAACGGGTCGCGGGGCGGCTGACCGGCATCGACGTCGCCCGCGGCCTGGCAGTACTCGGCATGTACGCGGTGCATGTCGGCCCCGAGCCCGCCAAAGGCGGCGTCGGGGTGCTGTTCAAACCGTTCGAAGGCCACTCCGCGGCGTTGTTCGCGGTACTGGCCGGGGTCTCGATAGCGCTGATGTCCGGCGGGCGCCGCCCGAAGCTGGGCCGCGACCGGACGCGCGTCGCGCTCAAGCTGGCGACCCGCGCTCCGCTCTTGGTGGCGCTGGGACTGTGGCTGACCAGCCTCGAGACCGGTTACATGGTGATCCTGGCCTACTACGGGGCCTGTTTCCTCTTCGCGATCCCGTGGCTGCGCGCGGGCGCGAAGGCGCTGGCGATCGCGGCGGTCGTCGTCGCCGTGGCCGGCCCGCTGCTCTCGCATCTGATCAGAGCGCAGCTGCTGCCCCGCGACCTGCTCTTCTTCGCGCCGGACCTGACCGCGGACGATGTCACTTCGACAGGGCTCTTGAAAGCCGCGACCGTCCTCGTCCTGACCGGTACCTTCCCCGCGTTGACGCTGATGGCGTATGTATTCGCCGGGACGTCGATCGGACGGATGGACCTGACCTCGCGCAGCGTGTGCCGACGGCTGTTCTTCGGTGGATCCGCGCTCGCGGTGGGCGGGTACCTCGTGTCCTGGATCGCGACCGGCCCGCTCGGCGGCATGCGGGCTGTCTACCGCTCGCTGGAACCGGCCGCCGCGCAGGCGGGGATGACGCCGCCGGAATTCTTCCGGCTTCACCAGACCTGGATCCACGGCACGCCGCCGACCACCAGCTGGGCCTGGGAACTGCTGCCGACGGGCACCTCGTACACGCCGTTCGACCTGCTGATCTCGATCGGGATCGCGGCGGCGGTGATCGGCGGCTGCCAGTTGCTGATGCCGAAGTTCGAACGTGCGCTGCGGCCGCTTTCGGATCTGGGCGGGCGGGTGCTGAGCGCGTACGTACTGCATTTCGTGGCGATCGCGCTGCTGTGGGACGAGAGCGACGGTGATTCGATCTTCAGTGTGCTGCACTTCGTCGAGTTCTCGGTGGTCGCGCTGACCGCCGCGGTGCTGTGGCGGAAGTTCGTCGGGCGGGGGCCGCTGGAATGGGCGATGAACAAGCTGTCGAGCTGGCCCAAGTACCTGATGCCCCCGGCGCGAGTACCCGCTCAACGGCGGGGCTGAGGGGGCCTTTCACCTCGTCTGACGCGACGAAGGGCGCCTTCCCCGCATGACATGCGGGGAAAGCGCCCTTCAGCTACGTGGGGGTCAGGCGTTGAGGTCGTTCAGTTCTTCCAGTGAGGTCGGCACGTGGAAGGGCGGCGTGCTGGTGCCCATGATGCGGTAGCGGTCCCACGGGTCGGGGTCGGAGAGTTCGCCCTTCGCGCTGTACTCGCCCGCGCGGATCTCGACCGCGGTCTTCTTGCCGCCGGCGGCCGCGGACACCTGCTCGTTGGTGGCGACACGGCCGTACCAGCGGTAGTACCCGTCGATGGGCTGGAAGTAGCCCCTCAGGTCGACCGTGGCCGCGATCTCGGTCCCGTCGATCACGAGGACCGCTTCGCCGGAGTAGCCGTCTTCGTCGTGCTCGCTCATTGTGCCTCCGAGTCTCGTCGCATTTGGACGACCTTGTTCTCTTCGAGCGGCAGATTCGGGTCGATGACGATGCCCTGCTGCCGGGAGAGGCCGTCGATCGCGGCCCAGATGATCTGCGTCAGGTATTCGACGACGCTGTCGCGGCCCATCGAGCGCCGGTCCAGCCACCATTCGCCGGTGCTCTGCACCATGCCGACGATGCCGTGCGCCCACGGTTCGGCGGCGCCGGAGTCCATGTTGAACATCCGCATGTAGTCGCCGAGCAGCGCGGTCAGCGCGGTGGCGATCAGTTCCTTGTCCTCGGCGACGACGTCGGATTTGACGAGCACCTTCTCCTGCAGGCCACCGCGCGCGAGCAAGCGGTACAGGTTGGGGTGCTCCTCGATGACGCTGAAGAACGAGTCGAGCGCCATCCGGATCCGGGGGACCGGGGCCAGTTCGGAGTTGATGGCCGGGATCAACCGCTGGAAGAGGATCTCCGTGCCGCGTTGCCCGAGCGCGACGTACAGATCCGCCTTGTCGTCGAAATGCCTGTACAGCACGGGTTTCGTGACGCCCGCTTCGGCTGCGACGTCTTCCATGCCGAGGTCCGGGCCGTGCGTGTCGAGAGCGCGGAGGGCGGCCTCGACGAACTCCGCGCGACGCGCGATCCGGTGCTTGCGCCAGCGGTCGCGGCGGGCGTCGCCCGTGTCGGCCTCACCCGCCGTGGGGTGCTTGCTCGACTGCTTGCTGTTGCGCTTGACACGTTCGATCACCCCGGTCATGCTACCAGAGGTAACTGTTACCACGGGTTACAGATAGGGGTGTGTCGGCAATGACGCGGGCGCTGAAGGAAACAGACCGGGAGAAGACGGCCGAGCGGCTGCTCAAGTCCTCCGCGAACAAGTTCTACGATCCCGACGTCGACATCGACTGGAACGCCCCGCTCGTGGACGGGAAGCGCTACATCCCGGCACACCGTTCTTCGCTCTACGGCACCAAGTTGTGGGATTCGCTGTCCGAAGAGCAGCGCGTCGAACTCGGCAAGCACGAGGTCGCGAGCGTCGCCACGACGGGGCTGTGGTTCGAAATCCTCCTGATGCAGATGCTGCTCAAGGAGGTCTACGACGAAGACCCGACCAGCTCGCACGCCCAGTACGCGCTGACCGAGATCGCGGACGAATGCCGTCACTCGACGATGTTCGCGCGGATGGCTTCACGGATCGGCTGCCCGTCCTACGGGCCGGTGCCGTGGTTGCGGCGGCTGGCGAAACTGATGCCGACGATCAGCTACGGCCCCGCGCGTTACGGCGCGATCCTCGTCGCCGAGGAGGTCCTCGACCGGCTTCAGCGCGAGCAGATGAACGACCCGGACATCCAGCCGCTGGTGCGCATGGTCAACCGGATCCACGTGCTCGAGGAAGCCCGGCACGTCACCTTCGCCCGCGAAGAGGTGACTCGCGGGATGGCGAAACTGTCGAAGAAGGAAATCCTCTACCAGCAGTTCATCATCGCGCTCATTTCGTACTTCGTGACGCGGGCCTTCATCAACCCGCGCGTCTACAAGGCCGTCGGCATTCGTCCGCGTGACGGCGTCGAAGCCGCGCTGAACAACCCCAACTGGCGCGAAAGCATCCAGTGGGCGGGAGAGAAGATCATGCCTTTCCTGCAGGAATCCGGTCTGGTCGGCAAGCCGGGCATGTACTTCTGGCGCAAGTCCTTCCTGCTGCCGGGGAAGCGATGAGGAGCGTCAAGCAGCGCGACGCCGTCTCGTGGGACCCGTCGCGGGAACACCGGTTCGTGACCGGCGACGGCACCGCCCTGCACGTCGAGACGAGCGGGCCCGCCGACTCCGAACTCACGCTGGTACTCGTGCACGGCTGGACGCAGGACCACCGGACCTGGGACGGCGTGGCGTCGCGGCTCGGCGACTCCGTCCGGATCCTGCGCTACGACCTGCGCGGCCACGGCGGTTCCGCGCCGGCGAAACCGGGGACGGCCACGATCGCGACCCTCGCCGACGATCTCGCCGAGCTGATCCAGGACCGCGTCCCGAACGGGCCGCTCGTGCTCGCCGGACACTCCATGGGCGGCATGACGATCATGGAACTGTCCCGCAGGCATCCCGACCTCGTGGCCCGGCGCGTCGCAGGGGTCGCGTTCGTCGCCACGTCGTCCGGTGAGATGGACCGGATCACCCTCGGCCTGCCGGGGATCGCGGGCAGCGGCGCGGCGAGGTTCGAACGGAGGCTCGCGAAGCTGCTCGCGAAGAACCGCCGGGACGCCTTGCCGCTGCCGCTGTCGGTGGTGCGGCCCGGTGCGCGGCTGCTCGTCTTCGGGCGACGACCCCAGCGTGCCGACGTGGACTCGGTCGCCGAGCAGTTGCTGTGCGCGCATCCGGCGAGCGTCGCGGGTTTCCAGGACGCGATCTCGCGGCACGACTGCCGTGTCACGCTGGCCGCGTTGCAGGGCAAACCGGTGATCGTGCTCGCGGGGGAGCGGGACAGGCTCTGCCCGCCGCCGCACGCCAAGGTCATCGCCGACGAACTGCCGGACGCCGAATTCGTGCGCTACCCGGGCGCCGGGCACATGCTCCCGCAGGAACGGGCACAAGAGGTTTCGGACCGCATCGCAGCCCTCGTACGCCGCGCCGCGAGGGTCTGAAAGGGGAGCAAGGGACCTTTGCTACCGCTTCTCTCGACACTGAGGCAAGTGGTAGCAAAGGTCCCTTGCTCTCTTTTTGCAGGTCAGGGCTTCGGCCGGGGTATCCGAGGATGTCGCGAAAGCCACTTTCGGGACATCAGGCGTCGCGAAAGCCACTTTCGGGACATCAGGCGTCGCGAAAGTGGCTTTCGCGACGTGGGCCGCGGCCAAGTGGTAGCAAAGGTCCCTTGCTCTCGTCAGAGGTTCGTGTAGCCGTTTGCCAGGAGACGGACGCCTGTTTCGCGGTAGGCGTCCTGGTCGTCGATGGCGACCGTGGCGAGCCCGTCGACGTAGCGGTTGAACATGCAGAAAGCGGCCGCGATCAGGACCGTGTCGTGGATCTCGACATCCGTCGCGCCCTCCGCGCGGGCGCTCTCGATCAGATCTTCGCCCACGGATTTCCCGCTCTCGCGGACGGCGAGCGCGACGTGCAGAAGCGCCCTCACCTTCGCCGACACGGGTGCACCGTCGACGTCCTTCCAAGCCGCTTCGACGACCGGCATGCCACCTTCGAGCGCTTCGGCGGCGACGGCCGCGTGACTGCGTGAGCAGAACGTGCAGTCGTTGCCGCGCGAGACGACCGCGCCGATCAGTTCGCGCTCGCCCACGCTGAGGCTGCTCGGGCCGCGAAGCAGGACCTCGGCGAGTTGCCCGAGCGGTGCGGCGGTCTCCGGCCGGTACGCGAACAGAGCGGTGATGCCGGGCAGGTTCTCGTCGAGCGCGATGTGGGGCATGGTGACTACTCCTCGCGGATCGGCAACGCGGTCGCTCGATTCATAGCCGACGCCGGGCCCGGTCCGGTGCCGCTGGATGGATCAAAGCGGTAGCAAAGGTCCCTTGCTCTTCTCGCGGGGCCGTCGTCCGTGGTTGAGTCGACTCGACAAAGTCACGAGGGGGACACCGTGATCGTCAGAGTCCGGGGCCGTGCGCTTCCCGATGGCGAGTACGTCGATCTCTACGCCGACGGCGACCGCTGGACCACCGATCCGGTCCCCGGCGCGGACCTGGTCGCGGAGGGCTGGCTCCTGCCGGGGCTCGTCGACGCCCACACTCATCCCGGAGCCGAGGAACCCGGTGACCCGATGGACGAGGAGATCCTGCGCGCCGACCTGCACCGGCACGTCGACGCCGGGGTCACGATGATCCGCTCGCCAGGGCTGCCCGGTGAGCCACCCGAGTGGTTCGGCGCCGAACCCGGCTTGCCCCGCGCGGTGCACGCCGGGCCGTGGATCGCCCAGCACGGTCAGTTCTTCGACGGCTGGGGCCGGCGCGCCACGCACGCGGAGCTCCCCGCACTCGCCGCGGCGCAGGCGAAACGCACCGGCTGGGCCAAGATCATCGCCGACTGGCGGACCGGCGACGACGCCGTGCCGTCCGACGTCATGATCGCGGTCGTCGAGGCGGTGCACGCGGTGGGCGGCCGTCTCGCGGTGCACTCCCAGCACGCCGCCGGCGGCGAAGCCGCGGTGGCCGCCGGAGTCGATTCCGTCGAGCACGGAATGTGGCTCGACCCCGGCTACCTGCCGGACATGGCGGCCCGCGGAACCGCGCTCACACCGACGCTGTCGGTGTTCCAGTCGGCGCTGGGGAACATGCGGAACCGCGAGGACACTCCACGGAAACGCTGGTTCGTCGGCGGGGCCGAGGCGCATCCCGCGCTGGTCGTGGCGGCGGCGGAGGCCGGGGTGAAGATCCTCGCCGGTACGGATTCCCGGCCGCATGGTCGCGTGGGCGTCGAGATCCGCGCCCTGGCGGAGGTCGGGCTGCGAACGCACGACGCCCTCGCCGCCGGCTCGTGGGCCGCGCGCGAATACCTGGGGTTGCCCGGGCTGGTTCCGGGCGCGCCCGCCGACGCCGTCGTCTACGCGGAGGATCCGCGCGAAGACCTCGGGCAGCTGGAGCATCCCATCGCGGTCATCTTGCGGGGCGTCCGCGTCCGGTGAGCTGATGTGATCTTTTCGACCGGGGAGACGCAATTCGTCCTCTACTTGCGGTCGTTGCGCGTACAAGGACCGCAAGTAGAGGACGAAACGCGGATCAGTGCTGCAGCGGGAAGCCACCGCCGATACCCCGCCAGGCGAGGTTGGCGGTGAGGGCAACGGCCTCTTCGCGGCTCATCGACTTGTGGTGCGCCAGCCAGAACCGCGCGCTGACCTGCGAGAGGCCCACGAGACCGACGGCGAGCAGGCGCGCCTTGTCCTCGTCGAGGCCCGCGTCGGCGGTGATGGTCTCGGTGATCGCGTCGACGCTGGCCGACGTCGCCCGGTCCACCGCCTCCTGCACGGCTGGCTCGCCGCGCAGGTCGGACTCGAAGACCATGCGGAACGCGCCGGCGTCGTTGTTGACGAAGTCGAAGAACGCCCCGACGGTCGCAGGCACGCGCTGCTTGTTGTCCGTCGTGGAGTCGAGCGCGTCCTTGACCCGGCGCACCAGTTCGTCGACGTGGCTCTCCAGCAGCGCGATGTAGAGGTCGAGCTTGCCGGGGAAGTGCTGGTAGAGGACCGGTTTGCTGACTCCGGCCTCTTCGGCGATTTCGTCCATCGCGGCGGCGTGGTATCCGTTCGCGGCGAACACCCGCTGCGCGGCGGCCAGCAGCTGGGCGCGGCGTTCCGTTCTGGGCAGGCGGACGCCTCGCGCCTGCAGTCGCGCCATTTCTGTCATCGTTCCTCCAGTTCGAGGCACTCGTCTCCGCCGAGAACGCATCAGCCTTGTTCGAGGCAATCCTTACCGCCGAGAACTCATCAGCGCAGTCGAGCGGGGCTCCGCGGGGCGGGGTCACCGCCGCGTGAAGTGAGCTCGAGATTACTCGCCGGTACGGCCGGACCGCCAAGGGTCGGGCATCCTTGATCCTGTGTCTTCTTCAGTTTCCCGTGCCGCCGGGGGCCGCTCTCCGCTGACCCACGTGCCGCTGTCGCGCAGGTCATTGCCGTCGTTGGATCCCGCGCCACCCCCTTGGCCCGGGGAAACAGTAGGTGTCGGCGGGGTGAAATTGCACACCCGCCGGACGCCGGGCGGTCCCGAGACGGCCGTCTACGTCCACGGGCTCGGCGGTTCGTCCACGAACTGGACGGACCTCGCCGCGCTGCTGGCGCCCCAAGCGGGAGGCACCTCGGTCGATTTGCCGGGTTTCGGCTATTCGGAGCCGCCCGACGGTTTCGACTTCAGCCTCGACGCGCACGCCGAGATCGTCGCGAGCCACATCGAGAGCCTCGAAGCGGGGCCGGTGCACCTGTTCGGCAACTCGATGGGTGGCGCAGTAGCGCTGCTCGTCGCGGCCCGCCGTCCGGAGCTGGTGAAGACGCTGACGCTGATCTCGCCCGCGATGCCGGATCTCCGTCCCAGTATGAAACGGCTGTCCGACCCGCGGATGGCGTTCGCGTACCTGCCGCTGATCGGCCCGAGGGTGCGCCGTCAACTGGCCGCGCTCGGCCCGCGCGAACGCGCCATGCAGGTCATCAAGCTGTGCTTCGCCGACCCGGGCCGATTCGCCGAAAGCAGGCTGGACGAGCTCGAAGAGGAGCACAGCGCTCGCGCCGGGTTCGCCTGGGCGGCCCCCGCGCTGGCCCGCAGCACGTTCGGCATCTTCCGGACGTGGTCCGCCCGCGGGCCCGCGTCGCTGTGGGCGGTCGCCCCGACCGTCGACGCGCCGACGCTCGTCGTGTGGGGGCAGCACGACCGGGTGATCTCCGTCCGGCGCGCAGAGCGCACCGCTCGGCTACTTCCGCACGCCCGGTTGCTCGTTCTGCCACGAACCGGCCACGTGGCGCAGATGGAACGCCCGAATGTCGTAGCGAAGGCCGTTTTGGGAATGTGGGAATCGGTCGAATCGGGCACCTGGTAGCCCATTCGGGTGGGCGGGGAACGCCGCGCGAAGCGCCGGTCGCTCACAACATCACAGTTCGGTTATGGCACCCTGGTGCGCGTGGATCGGGTAAAGCAAGGCGCGCAGGGCGAAGGTCGGCGGTCTCAGTACTCCGCAGCCGCCCGCCGTCCGCCGCGCGCCCAGCCCCGGACCTCCGATGTGCCGCGCACCGGGCAGTACCGGCCCACGCCGCCGCCATCGCAGCGGCTCGACGAAGATCGCTATCGTCCCGGCGGCCGCCGGACCAGCGCCGAGCCGCTCAGCGCGTCCTGGAAGCCGCACGAGCCCGGCGCCGCCAAGGCCAAGGTGGCCAAGCGCAAGGGCAAGGGCGGCATCGGCCAGTTCGCCAAGACCTATGGCTGGCGCGTGTACGCGCTGCCGATCCTCGTGGTGATCACCGCGCTGGTCGTGTTCAACACCGCCACCGGCCCGGCCGAGCCGATCGCCTCCGACGGGACGAGCATCGCGGTGGCCGACGGTTCCGCCGGCAACGGCGGCGAACCGGGCGCGGGTGTGGACGGGGGTGGTGACGTCCTCCCGGAGAACCCGGCGAAACCGGTCGACCTCAAGATCCCGACCGCCGACCTGCCCAAGGGCGGCAACTTCACGGAGTCCGGCAAGGGCACGTACCACGTCGTGCCGGGAAGCAGCCAGAAGGTCGGAACGGGCACGCTGTACACCTATACCGTCGAGGTCGAGGACGGCATCGATTCGTCCAGCTACGCGGGCGACGACAGCTTCGCCAACGCGGTCGTGGAGACCCTGAGCAATCCTCAAAGCTGGACTTGGGACGGGAAGAAGGCGCTTCAGCGCGTCGACGCGAGCTTCCCGAACCCGAGCTTTCGGGTGAGTCTCACCACACCGAACACGACGCATCGCGCGGACGTCTGCATGTTCCAGATCACCTACGAGACCTCGTGTTACCGGTCGAGCTTCGACAAACGCGTGGTGATCAATCTGGCTCGCTGGGTGCGCGGGGCGATGGCGTTCCAGGGCGACATGGGCGGCTATCGCCAGTACGCGATCAACCACGAAGTCGGCCATGCCCTGGGCGGAAAGCACGTGGGCTGCCCGGAGAACGGCGCGATCGCGCCGGTCATGATGCAGCAGACCTTCGGCGTCTCCAACGACTTCGTCGCGCAGCTGAACGACCTGCCCGGCGGGGACCGGGGCAAGGTGCCCGCCGACGGCAAGGTCTGCAAACCGGGCTCCTGGCCGAATCCGACACCTTAGTCCCCGCCGTCTCACCTGCTGAAACATCCCAGGATATGAAACAGGGGAAGTCGTTTCCGCCTGTCCGTGTTGTAGATACTGGGATGCGACCCGCGATCCACGCGAGATGGAGGACCCGATGTCAGGCACGCTGCCGCCGCTCGTCGAGCCGGCCGCCGAGCTCACCAAGGAAGAGGTGGCCCGGTACAGCCGTCACCTGATCATCCCGGACGTCGGGGTGACCGGGCAGAAGCGGCTGAAGAACGCCAAGGTGCTGGTCATCGGTGCCGGTGGCCTCGGCAGCCCGGCGCTGCTGTACCTGGCCGCGGCCGGTGTCGGCACGCTCGGCATCGTCGACTTCGACGAGGTCGACGAATCCAACCTGCACCGCCAGGTGATCCACGGCCAGTCCGACATCGGCAAGCTCAAGGCCGCGTCGGCGCAGGAAACGATCGCCGAGATCAACCCGTTCGTGAAGGTGCACCTGCACACCGATCGGCTCGAGTCGT
Organism: Amycolatopsis decaplanina DSM 44594; assembly: GCF_000342005.1. Classification (GTDB taxonomy): domain Bacteria; phylum Actinomycetota; class Actinomycetes; order Mycobacteriales; family Pseudonocardiaceae; genus Amycolatopsis; species Amycolatopsis decaplanina. The sequence continues at coordinate 56,733 of NZ_AOHO01000058.1, read as the reverse complement.
CGAACGCGCTGGAACTGTTCGAGCGCTATGACCTGATCCTCGACGGCACCGACAACTTCGCGACGCGCTACCTGGTCAACGACGCCGCCGTGCTCACTGGCAAGCCCTACGTGTGGGGCTCGATCTACCGGTTCGAAGGCCAGGCGAGCGTGTTCTGGGAGGACGCGCCGAACGGCAAGGGCCTCAACTACCGCGACCTCTACCCCGAGCCGCCGCCGCCCGGCATGGTCCCGTCGTGCGCCGAGGGTGGCGTGCTGGGCGTACTGTGCGCGTCGATCGGCTCGATCATGGTCAACGAGGCCATCAAGCTGATCACCGGCATCGGCGAGCCGCTGCTGGGCAGGCTCGTCAGCTACGACGCGCTCGAGATGAAGTACCGCGAGGTCAAGATCCGCAAGGATCCGGAGACCCCGAAGATCACCGGCCTCATCGACTACGAAGCATTCTGTGGCGTCGTGTCCGACGAAGCCGCTTCGGCCGCTTCGGGACACACGATCACTCCGGCGGAACTCAAGGCCAAGTTCGACAACGGCGACAACTTCGCCCTCATCGACGTCCGCGAGCCGCACGAGTACGAGATCGTGAACATCAAGGGCGCGACGCTCATCCCGAAGGACAAGATCCTCTCGGGTGAGGCGTTGTCGGAACTGCCGCAGGACAAGCCGATCGTGCTGCACTGCAAGTCGGGCGCGCGTTCGGCGGAGGCGCTCGCGGCGCTGCACAAGGCCGGGTTCAAGGACGCGACCCACCTCGGTGGCGGCGTGCTGGCCTGGGCGCGGCAGATCGACCAGAGCCTGCCGACTTACTGACGCTTTACTGCCGCTGACCTGCGGAAAGAGAGCAAGGGACCTTTGCTGTCGTTAGTTAGTGTGCTAACGAACGCTAGCAAAGGTCCCTTGCTATCGCGTCTCTTGATGTTGAGAGAAGCAAAAGTCCGTGAAGGCCTCCTTGCCTACCCTCAAGGTAGTGAAGGAGGCCTTCACGGACTCTGGGTCCCTCAAGGGGGCCTTCACGGACCGCCGGGACAGCCGGGGCCGCCGGATCGTTCCGGGGTCGGCCGTCGGTAGCTGAGCGATACCCGTGAAGGAAACCGAGCTGCCCGTCGGTGAGGCGGCGCTGCGCCGTTCGGGGGACCACGGTCGAAGAACGGCAGGTCAGAAGCAATGGTGTCTTGAGTATCGCTACTCGAGACCAGCGCGTCTTCTCGTTCGTGGCGCGGAAGACGGGGTAACGTGCCGAGCCGTGCGTGCCACCCTTGAAAGCCCTCCGGAACACGTCTGTTCGGCGTTCGGCGGACGTACCGGTGACGCGGAACCGATGCCCGGAACCAACGCCTGGCGTTACAACGATCTCGTGCTCAAGCCCGTCGTGGACAAGTCGCGGACCCTGTGGACGGCCCGGGCGCTGGAAGCCATCGACGAGCCGGGGCTGCGGGTCGCGAAGCCCGTCAGGTCCAGCGATGGCCGTTGGGTGGTCGGCGGCTGGTCGGCGAACCGGTTCGTGTCCGGCACGGCCGAGCACCGGTACGACGAGGTCGTGCACGCGGCGGTCAAACTGCATCGCGCGACGGCCGGGTTGCCTCGGCCGGATTTCCTGGGACGGCGCACCGATCTCGAGGCGCTGGCCGACAAACTCGCCTGGGGCGAGGCGGACATGTCCCTCGACGAGAACAAGGGCGGCCGCTGGTTCGAGGTACTGGCAGGCTCCCGAAGACCGGTCAAACTGCCGGACCAGGTCGTCCACGGGGAGCTTCTCGCCGGCGTGCTGTCCGACGGCGACGAGGCCCCCGGCATCGTCGATTTCGTGCCGTACTACCGGCCAGGTGAATGGGGTGCCGCGATCGTCGCGGTCGACGCGCTGGCCTGGGGCGGCGCCACCATCGATCTTCTCGAACGCTGGGCGCATCTGCCCGAATGGCCCCAGCTTCTCCTGCGGGCGGTCCTCTTCCGGCTCGCCGCCAACGCACTCGACCCACGGTCGACGCGAGCGGCGCACGACGGCCTCCGCGCCGCCGCCCGCGACGTCAGCGCCGTGCTGTAGGTCCGTGAAGGCCCCCTGTGACAAGGGGCCTTCACGGACGGATCACTCGGTGCGCAGGTTTTCCGCCTTCGCCGCCGAGCGCACGGACGGCAGCGTCGACGCCGTCACCAGCAGCACCACCGCGACCGCTGCCGCGGCGAGCAGCCCGACCGCGGCCCAGTCGATGTACAGCCCGTCCCAGAACAGCCGCTTGCCCAGCGCGGCGACGGCGATCCCGGTCGCCGTCGCGATCACGATCCCCAGCAGCAGCGGAATCCCGTTCTGCCACATCAGGGACCGGACGATCACCCGCACCGGGACGCCGGTCGCGGACAGCGCGCCGAGTGCCCGCCGCCGTTCCCGGACCTGTTCCTGGGCGAGCACCAGCAGGCTCACCCCGGCCAGCAGCAGGACGAACAGCGCGCCGCCGAGCAGGATGTTCCGCGCGTCATCGAACATCCGGGCCTCGTCGGTGGCCCGTTTCCCGGTGTAGGCGGCCACGGTGACCTGCCCGCTGTACGGGGCCACCGAGTTCCGCACCAGTTCGACGAAATCCGGATTCCCGGTCGTTCCGCGCAGGCTCACCGTGACCGACGCGGCGGCCAGGTCGACGCCCGCCGCCGCGGCAGGGGTCGCGAGTACGTGCAGGCCCAGCGACTCGACCAACCCCGACGGCTTCTTTGCGAGCGGTCGCGGCGTGGCCGGAACGGTCCAGGGGTGTTCCCGCTTGTCGTCGTCGGTGAACTTCACCGACTGTCCTTTGTGGATCAACAACGGGTCGGCGAACACGTCGCCGTCGCGGCAACCGGTCGTGGTGGTGGCCGCCTCGATCGTGGCGCAGTCGGCGACGGCGAACGCGACGAGCGCGCTGTCCACGCGGTTCGCGTCGACGAGCATCGAGCGCATGGCCTGGAAGTCGGCCGCACCCGGCACCGCGCGGACCGCGGCGATCGCCTGGTCGGCCACGGAGCCGTCCGCGTGGACGGTGATCCGGCCCGCTGTCGCGTCCTGGTGATCGGCCTCCAGCGCCGCCTGGCCCGCCAGCAGGCTCTGCAGCGCGATCGCGCCGGCGAGCACCACACAGAGCCCCGCGACCACCCGTGACGGGGTCCCGCTGTCGCTCCGCAGCCGGCGGATCGCGAGCTGGAACGACGGCGGCCCGCCCTTGATCCGGGAAACGACGCGTTCCAGTAACCACGGCAGAAGCGCCGGGATCCCGAGCATCAACAGGACGGCGCCGGCGATCAGCGCCACGCGGCCGAGTCCGCTCGCGACGCCGAGATCCGGGGCTATCAAGGCGATTCCGGCGAGGACCGGCAGCAGGCGCCACCACAACCGCCGCTTCGGCGGGGCCGTTTCGCGGACGACTCCGAGCGGTTCGACCACCGTGTGCCGCTGGGCCGCCCACGCCGTCGCCACGGTCAGGGCCGGGACCACGAGCACGATCAGCACCACCAACGGCCACGACGGCGTCAGGTCCTTCGGGTACACCCCGAACCGGAACACCTGGAAGTTCGCCACCGAACCGCGGACGAACAGGAACAACGCGGCACCGGCGACCAGCCCGGCCGCGGCGCCCACGAGGGATTCCGCCGCGGTGATCCGGCGCAGCTGCCGGAGGGACGAGCCCGCCAGCCGCAGCGCGGCGAGCCGCCGGTCCCTGGCGGCGCCACCGAGCCGGGAGACCGTCCCGACGAAGATGAACACCGGCGTGAGCAGGAGGAAGAGGCCGAGCAACAGGAGCATCAGGATCCCGTTCTCGATCACGTCGTCGAAGCCGGGTTCGGCGCCGAAGCCATAGATCGTCCGTCCGTCCCGCAGCGCGTCTGTGCCGACGTAGGCGACCAGGTCGTTCGGATTGAGCGTGGTCTCCGCGGCGATGAGCCCGACCGGTCTGCCGGGCAGACGAGGCCGTAGCAGGCCGCTGGTGTCGGACGCGACGAGTTCGTCCAGCTTCGGCGAAAGGAAGACCTCGCCCGGTGCGGGCAGCCGGTCCACCCCCGGTGGGATCGGCGAACCCGGGCCGGTCGGCCGCAGGTGGAGGAGCGCGATCACCTGACCACGGAAGTCGGTCGTCGTCGCGCCGTAGATCAGCGGGGCGACGCCCGGGATCGGTTCGCTCCGCACGTAAGCGGCGAACGCCCGTTGGTCGCGATTCTCCTTGACGGTGCCCGCGGAAGCGCCGATCAGGAGGATCGCCACCGCGAGCCCGATGCCGACGGTGCTCAGGACGAGCCTGACGATCGAGCCCCGGCCGCCCCCGACGGCCAGCCGGAACCCCAGCATCAGGTCTTCGCGTCCGGTCATCGGGTCACCACCGGTTCGCGTGTCCGGCCGTCTCGCACGATGACCTCCCGGTCGGAGTAGGCGGCCACTCGCGGTTCGTGGGTGACGAGGACGACGGCGGCGTCGGTCTGTTTCGCCGTCTCGGACAGCAGGCGCATGACCAGTTCTCCGCTGAGCGTGTCCAGCGCGCCGGTCGGTTCGTCGGCGAAGATCACCGACGGCTCGGTGATCAGTGCCCTGGCCATGGCGACCCGCTGGCTCTGCCCGCCCGAAACCTGGCCGGGCGTGCTGTCACCGGCGTCGCCGACCGCCAGCCGGTCGAGCCAGCCCCGCGCGATCCGCTCGGCGGGGCGGCGTTTCATCCCGCCCAAACGCAGCGGCAGCGCGACGTTCTCCAGGCAGGTCAGCTCCGGGACGAGCTGCCCGAACTGGAAGACGAAGCCGAATTCGGTGCGTCGCAACGCACTGCGTTCGGCGTCGGGCATGCTCGCGAGATCGCGCCCGCGGAACAGCACCTGCCCTCCGTCTGGCGGCACGATGCCGGACAGGCAGTGCAGCAGGGTCGATTTCCCGGATCCGGACGGGCCCATGATCGCGACGATCTCGCCGGCTTCGAGCGTCAGCCCGGCCCCGGCCAGCGCCTGATTCGGGCCGAAGGCCTTGTGCAGGCCGAGCCCTTGTAACAACGGTGTTTCCACTGTGTGGTCCCCAGATCAGCGCGCCAGCTGGCGCGCGAGGTCGTCGAGGCGGGCGGCGGTGAGCTCCAGCCACCGCAGATCCGCTTCCAGGTGGAACAGCGCGTGGTCGCAAATCAGCTGGTCGGCGAGGTCGCCGTCGGTTTTGCGGGCGGTGAGCTCGCGCATGGCGTGCAGGTGTGAGCTCCGCTGGGCGTCGAGCAGATCCTGCGCGCCGCGGCCGGACAGAAGGGCGAGCACCACCTTGGTGTAGAGCGTGTTCTGCAGGTAGACCGAGGGACTTTCCGGGCTTTTCAGCCATTCTTCGACGTTGGTGACGCCGGCTTCGGTGATCGCGTACCGCTTCCGGTCCGGGCCGCCGCCCGCTTCGACGCCGTTCTCCTCGACGAGACCGTTCTTCAGGAGCCGGTTCAGCGTCGAGTAGACCTGCCCGTAGTGCAGTGGGCGGTCTTGCCGGAACTGCTTGTCGTAGAGCTGCTTGAGGTCGTAACCGTGCTTGGGGCCGGCTTCGAGCAGGCCGAGCAGGGTGTTCCCGATGGACATGCCGACGACTATACACAGTGTGTATACGCACGGTCTATACACAGAGTTTATAGCTCGCAATTCGGCACCTGCTTGCGTTAGTTGCGCGCGCAACGAACGCAAGCAGGTGCCGAATTGCGGGCGTCGCGACCTCACGGTGTGACGTCCATCGGCGGCGGGCAATGTCAAACGCCTGAAACATTCAGGAGTTTTCAGGTAACACGGCCTACCTACCTTCAAGCGCTATCGACGCCTGGAGGAGGTGCCCGTGCCGCTCACCGCCCCCACCGTGACCGCGGTGGACACGCACTGCCCGTACTGCGCCCTGCAGTGCGGGATGAGCCTCGACGGCGCCCGGGTCGCCCCGCGCGACTTCCCGGTCAACGCCGGCGGCCTGTGTCAGAAGGGCTGGACGTCGGGACAGCTTCTCACCTCGCCCTCCCGCTTGACGACACCGCTGATCAGGAGCGACGGCGAACTCCGGCCCGCGACCTGGACACAGGCTCTCGACCTCGTCGCGCGGCGGCTCACCGAGATCCGCGCGGCCAAGGGTGCCGACTCGGTCGCCGTCTTCGGCGGCGGCGGGCTGACCAACGAGAAGGCGTATCTGCTGGGGAAGTTCGCCCGCGTCGCGCTGGGCACCTCGCAGATCGACTACAACGGCCGGTTCTGCATGTCGTCGGCGGCGGCCGCCGGGATCAAGGCGTTCGGCGCCGACCGCGGGATGCCGTTCCCGGTCACGGATCTCGCCGACGCCGACGCGGTGCTGCTCATCGGCGCGAACCCGGCCGAGACGATGCCGCCGTTCACCCAGCATCTCACGCGCGCGGACCTGATCGTCGTCGACCCGCGCCGTACGCCGACCGCCGAACTGGCCGGACTGCACCTGCGGCCCGCGCCGGGGACCGATCTCGCGCTCGCGCAGGGCATCCTGCACGCCGTCGTCGCCGACGGCCTGCTCGATCAGTCCTATGTGGACGCGCGGACGAACGGATTCGACGAACTGTGGCGATCGGTCGCGGCATGGTGGCCGGAGCGCGTCGAGCAGATCACCGGCGTCTCCGCGGCGGACCAGCGTCGTGTCGCCGCCAAGCTCGCCGCGGCCCGTAACGCCTACGTCCTCACCGCGCGCGGCACCGAGCAGCACGCCAACGGCACCGCGATGGTCAACGCCTGGATCAACCTCGCGCTCGCCCTCGGCCTGCCGGGGCGCCCGGGATCCGGGTTCGGCTGCCTGACCGGGCAGGGCAACGGACAGGGCGGCCGCGAGCACGGGCAGAAGGCCGACCAGTTGCCCGGCTACCGCAAGATCGACGACCCGGCGGCGCGCGAACACGTCGCCGGGGTCTGGGGTGTGCCGCCGGAATCCCTGCCGGGGCCGGGCCGTTCGGCCGTCGAGTTGCTGGAGGCGCTCGGCACCGAAGACGGACCGAGCGCGCTGATGGTGTTCGGCAGCAACCTCGTCGTTTCCGCGCCCCGCGCCGGGAACATCCAGGAAAAGGTGTCCTCTTTGGACTTCCTGGTGGTCTCGGACCTCGTCCTGTCGGAGACGGCGGCGATGGCCGATGTCGTCCTGCCGGTCACCCAGTGGGCCGAAGAAGACGGCACGATGACCAATCTCGAAGGCCGGATCCTCCTGCGGCGCAAAGCGATCGATCCGCCGTCCGGCGCGAAGACCGATCTCCATGTGCTCTCCGAACTCGCCCGCCGGTTCGGTCAGCCCGACGGGCGGTTCCCGACGGACGCCGAGACCGTCTTCACCGAGCTCCGCCAGGCCTCCAAGGGCGGTGTCGCCGACTACTCGGGCGTCACCTACGACCGGCTCCGCGACGGCGAGGCCCTCTACTGGCCCGTCCCGGCGGAATCGCATCCCGGCACCCCGCGGATGTTCCTCGACTCCTTCGCCCACCCGGACGGTCGCGCGCGGTTCGTGCCGGTGGACCACGTCGGCCCGGCCGAACCACCCGACGCCGAATTCCCCTTGCAGGCCACCACCGGCCGGGTCCTGCAGCACTACCAGTCCGGGGCGCAGACCCGGCTGGTCAAGGAACTCAACGATGTCGTGGCGGAGGCCTTCGTGGAAGTTCATCCCGACACCGCTGCTCGCGCGGGGCTGGCCGAGGGCGACCTCGCCGTGGTGCGTTCCCGGCGAGGGGAGACCGTCGCCCGGGTCCGTTGTGTGGCGTCGCTGCGCCCCGATCTGGTGTTCCTGCCGTTCCACTTTCCCGGCGAGGGCAGGGCGAACCTGCTGACCAACCCGGTGCTCGACCCGACGAGCCGGATGCCCGAGTTCAAGGTGTGCGCGGTCGCGCTCGCCCCGGCCGAGGTCGTCGCGTGAGCCCCCGGTCGGTGGTCATCGCCGGATACGGGATGGCGGGCGCGCGGCTCGCGGACGAGATCCAGCGCCGCGATCCCGAGGGCGAACGGGTGCGGCTCACCGTCATCGGCGCGGAGGAGCACACCGCCTACAACCGGGTGCTGCTCTCGTCGGTGGTCGCCGGCACCATGCGGCCCGAAGCCGTCCGGCTGCACGACGACGAATGGCCGTCCCGCACCCGTGCCGACCTGCGCCGGGGCGTCTCCGCGACGTCGATCGACCGGGAAGCGCGGCGGATCCATCTCGATGACGGGTCCACTGTGGACTACGACGTGCTGGTGCTCGCCACCGGCGCGAACCCGTGGATGCCGCCGGTCGAGGGACTCGAACCCGGCCCGGACGTCGTCGCGTTCCGCACGCTCGACGACTGCGCCCGCATCCTCGACGCGGCCAGACTGGGCGCGCCGGTCGCCGTGCTCGGCGGCGGGCTGCTGGGCTTGGAAGCCGCGCGAGGCCTCGCCGGACGCGGGAATCTCGTCACCGTCGTGCATCCGATGCCGCACATCATGGAACGTCAGCTGGACGCGGAATCGGCGCGGGTGCTGACCAGGAAGCTCGAAGAACTCGGCGTCGTCTTCCGGCTCGGCGTCGGGGCCGCGCGGTATGTCAGCGGCGACGGGCTCAAGCTCGACGACGGCACGCACGTGCCAGCCGATCTCATCGTCGTCTCGACCGGCGTCCGGCCCGAGACGAAACTCGCCATGGACGCCGGGCTGACCGTCGAGGGCGGCATCGTCGTCGACGATCTGCTGCGCACCAGCGACGGCCGGATCCACGCGATCGGCGACTGCGCACGGCATCCCGGCGCGTTCGGCGGACTCGTGCAACCCGCGTGGGAACAGGCCGCCGTCGTCGCGGATCTCGTCACCGGCACGAAATCCTCGTCGCGTTACCGCGGTACCCAGGCGGTGACCAGGCTGAAGGCCCGCGACATCGACCTCACCGCGCTCGGCGAGACGATGACCGGCGCGGACGACCCGACCGCCGAAGTGCTCACCTTCAGCGACCCGGCGGGCTGCCGCTACGGCAAGCTCGTCCTCCGCGAAAACCGGGTGGCGGGCGCGATCCTGCTCGGCCTGCCCGACGCGGCCGCGTCGATCACCCAACTGTACGACCGGGGCACACCGGTGCCCGAAGACCGGCTCGCCGTCCTGCTGGGACGTGCGTTGCCCGCCGGGGCGCCGTCGGCGTCGAGCCCGGCCGATCTGCCCGCCTCGGCGGTCATCTGCCGCTGCAACGCGGTGACCAAGGGACGGCTCGTCGAGGCCTGGCGCGGCGGTGCCACCGACGTCCCCGCCCTCGCCGGGGCGACCCGCGCGACGACCGGCTGCGGCGGTTGCAAGGACGCAGTCGGCGGGGTCGCGAAATGGCTGGCCGCCCAGTGAACCCGAACGCATCCACCGAGGAGGACCGCATGGCAGTGCGCGGAAAGCGCTGGATCGAGCACTGGGATCCGGAGAACGAGCAGTTCTGGGAGGAGACCGGGAAGAAAGTCGCCCGGCGGAACCTCTGGTTTTCCATCCTCGCCGAGCACATCGGCTTCTCCGTCTGGACACTGTGGTCGGTCATGGTCCTGTTCATGGGGCCGCGGTACGGGTTCTCGGCCGCCGACAAGTTCCTGCTGGTCTCGACCCCGACGCTGATCGGCGCGCTCATGCGACCGCTGTACACCTTCGCGGTGGCGAGGTTCGGTGGCCGGAACTGGACGATCATCAGCGCGATGCTGCTGCTGGCGCCGACGATCCTCGCGGCGATCGCGATGGAGCCGGGCACCTCGCTCGGCACGTTCCTGCTGATCGCCGCGCTCGGCGGGGTCGGCGGCGGGAACTTCGCGTCGTCGATGACCAACATCAACGCGTTCTACCCCGAGAAGCACAAGGGCTGGGCGCTCGGGCTCAACGCGGGCGGCGGGAACCTCGGCGTGGCGGCGATCCAGCTGATCGGCCTGCTGGTCATCGGCACCGTCGGCGCGACCGCGCCGCGGGTGGTCCTCTACATCTACATTCCGCTGATCGTCCTCGCCGCGACCTGCGCGTACTTCTTCATGGACAACCTCGCCTCGATGAAGGGCGACACCAAGGCGATGCGCGAGGTCGTCAAGGATCCGCACACCTGGGTGATGTCGTTCCTCTACGTCGGCACGTTCGGTTCGTTCATCGGCTACAGCTTCGCCTTCGGCCTGGTGTTGCAGAACCAGTTCGGCCGCACTCCGCTGCAGGCGGCCGCGGTCACGTTCCTCGGGCCGCTGCTCGGTTCGTTCTCGCGTCCGACAGGCGGTCGGCTGGCCGACCGGATCGGCGGCGGCAAGGTCACCTTCGTGACATTCGTCGGTATGGCCGCGGCGACCGTGGTGCTGATCCTGGCATCGACGTCGAACTCGCTGGTGCTGTTCACCATCGCGTTCATCGTGCTGTTCGTGCTCACCGGCATCGGCAACGGTTCGACGTACAAGATGATCCCGGCGATCTTCCGCGCCAAGGCGAAGGTCGCGATCAGCGAGGGCGCGGACGAGACACTGGAGCTGCTCAAGGCCCGCAAGCTCTCCGGAGCGCTGATCGGACTGGCCGGGGCGATCGGCGCGCTCGGCGGGCTCTTCATCAACCTGGCCTTCCGGCAATCGTTCGCGGACACGAAGAGCGGAGTGCCGGCGTTCATCGCCTTCCTGGTCTTCTACGGCCTGTGCTTCGCCGTCACGTGGGCGGTGTACCTGCGCAAACAACAGTCGGAGGTGGCGAGCACCCGAGGTCTGGCGCTCGCCGGAGCGGAGGTCTGATGCGGAAACTCGTCGTCGTCGGACACGGCATGGTGGCCCACCGGCTCGTCGAAGCGGTGCGCGCGGAGGACAAGACCGGTCAGTGGCAGGTCGTGGTGCTCGCCGAGGAGGCGCGGCCCGCCTACGACCGGGTCGCCCTGACGTCCTATGTGGACACCTGGGATCCCGCCTCCCTCGCTTTGGAAGGCGCGGACTACGCGGACGACCCGCTGGTCGAGCTGCGGCTCGGGGACGCGGTGGCCTCGGTGGACCGGGAGCGCGGGATCGTCGTCACCGAAGCCGGTCACGAGCAGCCGTACGACACGCTCGTCCTCGCGACCGGTTCGCGGCCGTTCGTCCCGCCGGTGCCGGGCCACGATCTCCCTGGCTGCTTCGTCTACCGGACGATCGAGGATCTCGACGCCATCCGGGAAGCCGCTCAGCGTCCCGGCCGCGGCCGTCGTTCGGCGGTCGTCATCGGTGGCGGTCTGCTCGGCCTCGAAGCCGCGAAGGCGTTGCGGGACATGGGACTTTCGCCGCATGTGGTCGAGATGGCGCCGCGCCTGATGCCGCTGCAGGTCGACGAGGGCGGCGGCGGTCTGCTCCGGCGGCTGATCACCGACCTCGACGTGACCGTCCACACGGGAACGTCGACCGACGCCATCGAACCGGACGGCGAACGCTACATCGCGCGGCTCGGCAACGGCACGGAACTCGACGTCGACCTCGTCGTCTTCTCCGCCGGGATCCGGCCGCGCGACGATCTGGCGCGCTCGTCCGGGCTGGAGGTCGGCGCGCGGGGCGGCATCCTGGTCGACGACACCTGCCGGACGTCCGACCCGGTGGTGTACGCGATCGGGGAATGCGCGGCCGTGGACGGCAAGGTGTACGGCATCGTGGCGCCCGGCTACGCGATGGCGGAGATCGTCGCGGCGCGGCTGACCGGCGGCGAGGGCACGTTCCCCGAGCCGGACATGTCGACGAAGCTCAAGCTCATGGGTGTCGACGTCGCCAGCTTCGGTGACGCGCACGCGGCGACCGAGGGCGCGCTGGAGGTCGCGTTCAACGACGCCGTCGCCGGGACGTACAAGAAGCTGGTCGTCTCGGATGATTCGAAGACGTTGCTCGGCGGTGTGCTGGTGGGCGACGCGAGCGAATTCAACACGCTGCGCGCGATGGTCGGCAGGCCGCTTCCCGCCGAACCGGGTGCGATCCTCGCCCCGGCAGGCGGCGGGGCGGCGGTCGGCGTCGACGCGCTGCCGGATGCCGCGCAGATCTGTTCCTGCAACGCGGTTTCCAAGGGCGCGATCACGCACGCGATCACCGAAGAGGGTTGCGATTCGGTCGCCAAGATCAAGGGCTGCACCCGTGCCGGGACGGCGTGCGGATCGTGCGTCCCGCTGCTGGGCAAGCTGCTGACGGCTTGCGGTGTCGAGCAGTCGAAAGCGCTGTGCGAGCACTTCCCGCAAGCACGCGCGGAGCTTTTCCAGATCCTGCGGGCCACGCGGATCACCACGTTCAGCGAGATGATCGACCGCTACGGCACCGGAACCGGCTGCGCGATCTGCAAACCGGCGATCGCGTCCATCCTGGCGACACTGGGCAACGGGCACATCCTCGCCGGTGAGCAGGCGACCCTGCAGGACACCAACGACAAGTTCCTCGCGAATCTCCAGCGCAACGGGACCTATTCGGTGGTCCCGCGCATCCCCGGCGGCGAGATCACGCCGGAGAAGCTCATGGTGATCGCGCAGGTGGCGATGGACTTCGGGCTGTACACCAAGATCACCGGCGGACAGCGGATCGACCTGTTCGGCGCGGGAGTCGACCAGCTCCCGCTGATCTGGCGGCGGCTCGTCGACGCCGGTTTCGAGTCGGGCCACGCTTACGGGAAGTCGTTGCGCACGGTCAAATCCTGCGTTGGCTCGACTTGGTGCCGCTACGGTGTGCAGGACAGCGTCGGTCTCGCGATCGAGCTGGAGCTGCGCTATCGCGGCCTGCGCTCGCCGCACAAGCTGAAGTCCGCCGTTTCGGGTTGTGCGCGGGAATGCGCCGAGGCGCGGAGCAAGGACTTCGGCATCATCGCCACCGACAAGGGCTGGAACCTCTACGTCGGCGGGAACGGCGGCGCGACCCCGCGGCACGCGGATCTTCTGGTGTCCGAAGTGGACACCGAAACGCTGATCCGCACGATCGACCGGTTCCTGATGTTCTACGTCCGCACGGCCGACCGCCTGCAGCGCACCGCGCCGTGGGTCGAGGAGATGGAGGGCGGTCTCGACCACCTGCGCGCGGTGATCGTCGACGACAAGCTCGGCATCTGCGAGGACCTCGACGCGGCGATGGCCAAACACGTCGGCGACTACGCCGACGAATGGCGCGGCGTGCTGGAAGATCCGGAGAAGCTGGCGAAGTTCAGCTCGTTCGTCAACGCGCCGGGCACGCCGGACCCGACGATCTCGTTCCGCACCGAACGCGACCAGAAGGTGCCCGTGCTGCTGGGCATCCCGGAGGTGAAACAGTGACGACCTCGATCCAGCGCACCTGGACCGCCGTCTGCGCGGCGGGTGCCGTCCCCGAATGGTCCGGTGTCGCCGCACTGCTCGACGGCGGGGTGCAGGTGGCGATCTTCCGGCTCCCGGACGGCCGGTGGTACGCACTGTCCAATATAGACCCGATCAGCGGCGCCGCGGTGCTTTCGAGGGGGATCGTCGGCGACGCGGGCGGTGTCCCCGTGGTGGCTTCGCCGGTGTACAAGGAACGTTTCGATCTGCGGACCGGTGAATGTCTCGACGCCGAAGGTGTCTCGGTCGCGGTCTATCGGGTTCGGGTCACCGAGGGCGTCGTGGAGGTGGAATTCTCACCGTGACAGAAGTCCTTCCCCTGGCGGGATTCGTCATCGGGATCACGGCGGCGCGGCGGGCTGACGAGCTCGGCGCGCTGTTCGTGCGTAAGGGTGCGACCGTGCGCTACGGCCCGGCCATCCGGATCGTGCCGCTCGCCGACGACACCGAACTGCGGTCGGCCACCATGCGTCTGCTGGAAGACCGGGTCGACGCCGTCGTCGCGACGACCGGGATCGGCTTCCGCGGCTGGGTCGAGGCCGCCGAAGGCTGGGGGCTGGGGGAGGAGCTGCTGGACCGGCTGGGGAAGTCGTCGCTCCTGGCACGTGGCCCGAAGGCCAAGGGAGCGATCCGGGCGGCAGGGCTCTCGGAGGACTACTCGCCCGCCTCGGAGAGCAACGCCGAGGTGCTGCGGCATCTTCTCGATTCCGGTGTGGACGGTCAGCGGATCGCGGTGCAGCTGCACGGCGAACCGCTTCCGTACTTCGTGGACAGTCTGCGCGCCGCCGGCGCCGAGGTGATCGAGGTGCCGGTGTACCGCTGGGTCGGCCCGGCCGATCCCGGGCCGCTGGACCGGTTGCTGGACGGTGTCCTCGACGGCTCGGTGGACGCGATGCCGTTCACCAGCGCGCCCGCCGCCGCGTCCATGCTGGCGGTGGCGAGGCGGACCGGACGGCTGCCGGGAATCGTGCGGGCACTGGAGAAGCGGGTCGTGGCGGCCTGCGTCGGGCCGATCACCGCCGGGCCGTTGGCCGCGCTCGGGATCCCGACGGTCCAGCCCGCGCGGTCGCGGATCGGGGCGCTGGCACGGACGGTGTCCGACGCGCTCGAAGCCCGTTCGCCGCGGTTGTCCGCGGGCGGGCGGAGCATCGAACTGCGCGGTCAGGGGGCACTGGTCGACGGGCAGTGGTGTGACATCGCGCCCGCGCCGATGGCCCTGCTCCGGGCGCTGGCGGAGTCGCCGGGTCGGGTGTTCTCCCGGCGGGAACTGATCTCCTCGTTGCCCGATGGCGGCGAGGAACACGCCGTCGAGACCGCCATCGGGCGCCTGCGGAGTTCGTTGGGGTCGCCGAAACTCGTCCAGACGGTCGTGAAACGCGGCTACCGCCTGGCCGTCGACTCCTGACCCCCCGCAATTCGTCACCTACTTGCGGTCGTCGCGCGGGTGAGGGGCGCAAGTAGATGACGAATTGCGGGGAGTTGGTCAGGGGAAGGTGACAGTGTGGTCGGGGAACTTCCGGGCGGCGGCGACGCGGGCAGCCTCCTCTTCGGCTGCTTTCCGTACGGCGGGGCGGAGGGCGTCGAACGGGGTGACGGTGAAGTCGAGCCGTTTCTTTCCACTCGCCTTGGCCCGCCACACGCCGGCGATCTCGCCGTCGGCCAGCAGCGCGCCCGGACTGCCGAGGATCTTCCAGACCTCTTTCTGCCTGGCCTTGTCCGGCACCACCACCGCGCGGTCCCGCGCCTGAACGAACGGGTCCAGCGGTGGCAGGAGACGCACCACGTCCGGCTCGGGCGGATTCTCCAGCAGCGGCACCCGGTCTTCCGGCAGGAAGGCCTTCTTGCCGTCGACGCGGACCTCGACCAGGTCGTCCGGCCACATCGCGTCGACCCCGGCGCGGGTCGTCCCGACGTAGGCGGCGGCGTCGCCAGGGGCGGCGGGGCCGTTGATCCGCAGGTACCCCTCGACCACACGGGTGGCCGCCTTGACGTCGGGTGCGGTTTTCAGCCGGCCACGTTTTTCCAGTGGTGCCAACGTCGCCGGGGTCGCGCCCGCCTCCAGCCGGACCCCGGCGTGGATCGACGCGACCCGCATCAACTGTTCGTAGATGTGCACGACACCGCAGCCGCGGCAGGCGTAGGACAAGCCGTCGGGGATCAGCTTCGTGACGGCACCGCTCACCGTGCCCTTGGTCTGCGTGCCGGTGACGACCTCGCGGATCGCCTTCGCCGCGGTGAACAGCGCGTCCTTCGCGGACATGCCCGCGTCCTCGACCTGCTTGCGTTGCCAGAGGATCCGGGCCATCGCGTCCTTCTCGTCGAGTGGCACGAGGGCGGCCCGGATCGCGTCCAGTTCCGCGCGGCGGTGGAAATGCGGCGCGCCGCGATGCGTCCACGCGAGCACGAAGCGTTCGTCGTCCCAGACCCCGGGGGTGATGTCGCCGTCGACCCTGGCGGCGAGGCCCAGCAAGGCGGTGTCCCGCATGGAATCCTGCAGCCCGAGGTCGAACACGGCCGCCGCGGCCGGATCCGTCTGTTCACGGTGCAGTCCGTGGGCCGCGATCCGGTACGCCAGCACCTGCTCGCGATCGACCTCGAGCACTCGTCCTCCTTAAAGCGCGTATTCGAGCGTGTACGACATCGTCGGCTCGCCGAAGACGCCTGTCGTGGTGCCGGTCCCGGTGATCCCGGCGAGTTCACCCGTTCCGGAGCCCTTGACGACCTCGAACGCCGAGGTGGTGCCCTTCGCGTCGAAACCGGTGTCGTGCTTGATCACGAAGCTTCCCTTGCGCCCGTCCACACTGCCTTCGATCCGTTCGAGGCCGGGGGAGGTCGTGTCGCCGCCGTCGTGGCCCTCACCCGCGTAGTACAGCAGGTAGTCGATGACCGACTCGCCTTCGATCAGCCCGTTGTAGGCGAGCGTGGCGTGCGCGTGGGCCACGCGCGGCCCGCCTTCCGTACCGCTGACGATGGCTTCTTCCCAGTTCTTCATGGCGAACGTGTTCATGGGTTCACCCTGTCAGCCAAACCTGTCAGGATGTGTCAGGTTTTCTGGGATACTGGATTCATGCGCGCGAGCAGGCTC
Source organism: Amycolatopsis decaplanina DSM 44594 (assembly GCF_000342005.1). Lineage (GTDB taxonomy): Bacteria > Actinomycetota > Actinomycetes > Mycobacteriales > Pseudonocardiaceae > Amycolatopsis > Amycolatopsis decaplanina. Next base: position 40,433 of record NZ_AOHO01000058.1, on the reverse strand, counting down.
CTGTCGGTCCTCCTCCTGCTGCAGAACCGCGGCCGGATGACGGCCGAGGAGCTGGCGGCCGAGCTGGAGGTGTCGGTCCGGACGGTCTACCGCGACGTCGAGGCGCTGTCCGCGGCAGGCGTGCCGGTGTACGCCGATCGCGGGCGCACGGGCGGATATCAGCTGGTCGACGGCTATCGCACGCGGCTGACCGGGCTGACCGAGGAGGAGGCGCAATCGCTTTCGCTGGCGGGCCTGCCGGGCGCGGCCGGCGAGCTCGGGCTGGGCACCGTCCTCGCCGCCGCGCAGCTCAAACTGCACGCGGCCATGCCCGCGGAGCTGCGTGCAGGGGCGAGCAAGATCTCCGAGCGGTTCTATCTGGACGTCCCCGGCTGGCATCGCGGGATCGAAAGCCTGCCGCGACTGTCCGAACTCGCCGACGCGGTCTGGCACGGGCGGCGCGTCAAGGTCCGGTACGAACGCTGGGGGCAGCGGAAGGTCGATCGCGTCCTCGACCCGCTGGGGCTGATCCTCAAGGCCGGTAACTGGTATCTCGCGGCACGATGCGACGGGAGCGACCGGACGTACCGGGTCTCCCGGATCGAAGAGCTCGAAGACCTCGGCGAGACCTTCGAGCGGCCGTCCGGCTTCGACCTCGCGCGCTACTGGCAGGAATGGTCGGAGCAGTTCGAAAAGCGGATGTACTCGCGGACGGCGGTGGTCCGGCTGAACGAGTTCGCCCGCGTCCTGCTGCCGTTCTACCTCGGGGCCGTCGGAGCGCGGGCGTTGCGGGAAGCGGACGCCGAACCGGATGAAAACGACTGGCTGACGATGGAACTGCCCGTGGAACCGGGAGAATCGGCCGTCGGCGAACTGCTGCGGTTCGGCGGGAACCTCGAAGTGCTCGAACCGCCGGAGCTGCGTGAGCGGCTGGCGGAAGAGATCGGGAAGATGGGCGCGCATTATGGCTGACCTGGACGGAATCACGATCGGGATCACCGCGGAGCGGCGGGCCGACGACTTCATCGGAGCGCTCGAACGACATGGCGCGACCGTGCTGCACGCGCCCACCATCCGGATCGTCCCGCTGCCCGACGACACCGAACTGCGTGCGGCGACGGACGCCGTGCTGGCCGGACCGGTCGGGTTCACCGCGGTCACCACCGGCGCCGGATTCCGTGGCTGGCTTTCGGCGGCCGAAGGCTGGGGGCTGCGCGAGCGGTTGCTGGACCGGCTGGCGGCGTCACGGATCTTCGTGCGCGGGCCGAAAGCGGCGGGTGCCGTGCGCGGCGAGGGGCTGCGTGAGGAGTTCTCCGCGCCCGAGGAGAGCAACGCGGAACTGTTCGAGGGATTGCGTGATGCCGGGGTTCGCGGGGAACGGGTCGCCGTCCAGTTACACGGCACCTTGCTGCCCGAGCTCACCGGGCTGCTGCGGGACGCGGGCGCGGATGTCGTCCAGGCGCAGCCGTATCGCTGGCTTTCGCCCGCCGACGTCGCACCTGTGCACGAACTCGTCGAAAGCGTGATCGCCGGACGCGTGCGCGCTTTGGCCTTCACTTCCGCCCCCGCGGCGGCGAACTTGCTCGTGCTGGCCGGTTCGCGTCGCGAAGAACTCCTTGCCGCACTGCGAGGTCCGGTGCTGTGCGCGTGCGTCGGACCGGTGACCGCGGCGCCCTTGGAAGCCGCCGGCGTACCGACCGTCCAGCCCGAACGTCAGCGGCTCGGCGCGTTGGTCAAACTTCTCGTCGCGGAACTGCGCATTCGGCCGTCTTGACGCGGGAAGTCCGCTTTGCCAGGCTCGACACATCGGACGCGGGGAGGGCGGCGGATGTCCGAGTCTCAATCGGTCACCTTCGTGCGCGCTATGTTGCGAAAGGGATCCTCGGTACTGAGCGCGAGCCCAGCCGACGAAGCACCAGACCCCGATTCCGTGCCGGACTGGCGTTATCGGGAGGACTCCGCGGACACGCTGCTGATGCGTGCGATCCGCTACTCGGCGCTCGGCCCGATCTTCTACCGCGTGGCCGCGTTTCCGAAGGTGTACATCGGTTTCCTGGTCGCGAACGGTTCGGCGGGGATCGTCCCGGTGCTGAGCACGACGATCCTGGCGGTGCTGCTCAACGTCTTCGCCGGCTGGTGGGTGGTGCGAGGCCGCGGGATCCGGGCGAAGACGTCCGGGCGGCTGATGTACGCGGATCTCGCCGTGGGCGTGGTGCTCACGACGATCGTGGCCGCCGCCGCGCCCGCCGAGATCCAGCCGTTCGCCATCGACGTCGCGTGGACGTGGATGGTCGGGACGGTGGCGTTGTGGACGCTGTCGTTCGGGCTGCCCACCGCTTGCCTGCTGCTGATCGCGGCTTTGCCGTTCCGGGCGTTCTTGACCTGGATCGGCGGGCTTCCGCTCGACCATCCGCTCGCGGTGAGCCGGTCGGTGGGATGCATGGTCGCGCTCGTCGTGGCGATGGTGACCACGGCCGGGATCCTGATCCTGCTCGGCGTCGGGACCCGTTTCGCGCTGGGGATCGGAATGCGCCGCGGGCAGCGCGCCGAACGCCTGCGGACCCAGCGGGTCATGCACGACTCCGTGCTCCAGACCCTGGAGGCGATGGGGCTGGAGGCGCCGGACGACGATTCCGCGGCCGCGGAACGGCTCGCGGAGATGCGCGCGACGGCACGGGCGCAGGCCGCCGAACTGCGACGCGAGCTGAACGGCCCCGACGCGCCGTCGGCGCGCGGCCTCGCGGCGGACCTCGCCGAGGTCGCCACCGAAATGGCGCGCGACGGCCTCCGCACCCAACTCGTCGCCGCCGAGACCGAACAGGACTACCGCCTCTCGCACGCGCGCCGGACCGCCATCCGCGACGCCGTCCGCGAAGCGCTCCGAAACACCGTGAAGCACGCCGGGACGAAACAGGTCGTGCTTCGCGTCGAGGAGTGCGAAGGCGGCGTCGCGGTCATCGCGCGGGATCAGGGAACCGGTTTCAGCATGCTGGACCGGCCGCCGGGCTTCGGGATCAGCCAGTCGATCATGGCGCGGCTGGCGGAGGTCGGCGGGCGGGGGACGATCGATTCGCATCCGGGGCGGGGGACCCGGGTGACGCTCTGGGTTCCGCACTGAGGCCGTGCTCGGAGCGAAAGTGGTAGCAAAGGTCCCTTGCTCTCTTTCCCCAGGTCAGAGAGTTGCCGGCGGCGGCTCGGGAAACGCGCCCGAACGCCCTCAGTCCTCCTCGGGTGCCGGAATCTCCCCGGCCTCCGCCTGCCGCATCGCTTCACGTCCAGCGGCCTCTTCGCTCATCCCTTGCCGCCAGTACCCCGTGAAGCAGATCGCCCGCTTGTCGACCCCGCGTTCCCGCACGAGGTGCCGTCGCACCAGCTTCACCATGTTCGCCTCGCCGGAAACCCACGCGTAGGGCGTCCCGCCCGGCAGTTCCGCCTTGCGCACGGCTTCGAGCACGGCCGAGCCGACCGGGCCGGAGCCGCGCACCACCCAGTGCAACTCCACCGTCCCCTGCGTTTCGAAGACCTGCCGGTCTTCGCGATCACTGATCTCGACATAGACCAGCGCTCGCGTCCCGGCGGGGAGCGCTTCGACGATCGCGCCGATCGCCGGGATCGCGGTCTCGTCGCCGATCAGCAGTTGCCAGGTCGTCCCCTCGGGCACGTCGTAGAGCCCGTGCGGTCCCAGGAACGCGACCCTGTCGCCCTCCGAAGCGCGCGAAGCCCATGCGGAGGCGGGGCCTTCGTCGCCGTGCAGCACGAAGTCGATGTCGACCTCCTGCGCTGCCGGCCGCAGCGCGCGCACGGTGTAGGTGCGCATCGGCGGCCGGACGTCGTCGGGCATCGCGAGGTAGGTCCGGTACCAGGACAGCGCTTCGTCACCGCTCAGCGGCGCGGGCAGCACGGGCTCCGACTGACCGGGCTGCGGGAAGAACACCTTCAGGTACTGGTCGGGCGCCTGGTCCGCCAGCGAAGCCCCCGAGAAGGTCACCCTGCTCATATGCGGGGTCAGCCTCCGTACTCCGGTCACCTTCGCCTCGATGTAACTCATTAGGCGAGGCTAACCTAAAAGAGAGCGCCGGGACCAGCGTCGTCATCGGGATCACGCTGCCACCGGTATTTTCGCAGGTCGACGCGCTGGCCGTCGGCCAGGACGCCCTCCGCGCGCAGCCGTTCCAGCTGCTCGTGGACCAGATGCGGAGCCGGTGTCCCGTCGGCGCGCAGAATGCGGTGCCAAGGCAGGTCCTGGCCGTCCTCGCCGAGGATCCGGCCGACCAGCCGCGGTGACGGGGCTCCCGAAACCGACGCTATATCCCCATAAGTCGCGACCGAGCCGGCGGGCACGCTCGCGATGACCTCGCGCACCCGCTCGTGCAGTTCGTCATCCATGGGACCACTTTGCCGTGCCGCTGCGAGGTTGTGTCGGCGGGGCGTGGTTCCATCGTGGGCGTGAACGGGCGGCGAACAGTGGCAGGAACCGACGCGCGGCTGGTCCGCACGCCGGTCACCGGCACGCCGTCCTTCCAGTGGGATTCCGGCGCCCGCCGCCTGCTGGCCGCCCCGGACGGTTTCCGGCGGGTCCTTGGCGGGCCGGGCACGGGCAAGACGGCCTTGCTGGCGTCGGCGGCGTCGCGGCGCATCGCGGAGGGCGCGAACCCGGAGAGCGTGCTCATCCTGACCGCCTCCCGCAAGGCGGCCGAGGTCCTGCGCGCCGACATCACCCACCGGCTCACCACCGATCCGGAAGAGGATCCGCTGCCGCGCACGATCCGCGAGCCGCTCGTGCGCACGGTGCATTCGTACGCGTACGCGCTGTTGCGGATGGAGGCGCAGGCCGGCGAACTCCCGCCGCCCCGGCTGCTGGCCGGAGCGGAGCAGGACGTCGTCGTCCGCGATCTGCTCGCCGGTGACATCGAGGAGGGCGCGCTCGACTGGCCGGAACAGTTGCGGCCCGCGCTGAGCGTGCCGGGGTTCGCCGAGGAACTGCGAGACCTTCTGCTCCGCGCCGCCGAACGCGGCCTCGGTCCGGAGGATCTGGTCGAACTCGGCAGGCGTCGCGGCCGTGAAGAGTGGATCGCGGCCGGCCGCTTCTGGAGCCAGTACGAAGAGGTCACGTTGCTGCAGGGCGCGGGCGGCAACGCGCTCGGCGTGGCGAGCGCGCCCGCGCTGGACGCGGCGGAGCTGGTCACTTCCGCACTGCTCGCGTTGGAGGACGATCCCGAACTGCGCGAACGCGAGCAGCGTCGCGTCCGGCACTTGTTCGTCGACGACGCGCAGCACCTCGACCCGTTGCAGACCCAGCTCATCCGGCTCATCGGGCACGCGGCCGACGAGTTCGTCGTCGCGGGCGACCCCGATCAGTCCGTGTTCTCCTTCCGCGGCGCGGATCCCCGCCTGTTCGCCGACGCGGACGAGGACGGCGAGCGCACGGTCCTGCTGACCACGGCGCACAGGCACGCCCCGGTGATCCGCACGGCCGTCACGAAACTCGGCTCCGTACTGCCAGGCTCGTCGCCGCAGCGCAAACTCGTCGACGCGCCGGACGCCGAGGGCGGCGCCGTCCGTGTCCGCCTGATGCCGACCCCGGCCGCCGAGGCGAGCTGGATCGCCGATCAGCTCCGCCGCGCGCATCTCGTCGACGGCGTGCCGTGGTCGGAGATGGCGGTGCTCGTCCGGTCGCCCGCCCGTACTTTCCTTGTCCTGCAACGTGCTCTGCGTGCGGCCGGGGTGCCGATCGGTTCGGCCACCGAGGAGCTGCCGCTCGCGAAACAACCCGCCGTCCGCCCGTTGCTGGCGATGCTGCGGCTCGCCGCGGACCCGGAACTGCTCGACGTCGATCTCGCCGAGATGCTGCTGTCCTCGCCCTTGGGCGGCGCGGATCCGCTCGCCCTGCGGCGGCTGCGTCGCGGCTTGCGCAGGCTGGAGCTCGCGGGCGGCGGGCAACGGTCCAGCGACGAGCTCCTGGTGGAAGCCTTGCGTACCAACGATGTCCTCACCGGTCTCGCCGAGGCCGAGTCGCTGCCGATGCGCCGGATCGGTGGTCTGCTGCACGCCGCGCACCAGGCCGTGGTGCGCGGCGATGGCGTCGAGCAGGTGCTGTGGGATCTGTGGCAGGCCAGCGGCTTGGAACAGCGCCTGCTGCGGTTGGTCGATCGAGGCGGTTCCCTCGGCTCGCAGGCGGATCGAGACCTCGACGCGATCGTCGCGCTCTTCGACGCGGCCGGTCGTTATGTCGACAGATTGCCGAGGGCGAGTGTCGCCTCGTTCGCGGATTACCTGTCCTCGCAGAACATCGCGGGTGACACGCTGGCCCCCGCGGCCATGAAGAGCGAAGGCGTCTCGCTGCTCACGGCGCACGCGTCCGCCGGTCGCGAGTGGACGGTCGTGTCCATCGCCGGGGTCCAGGAAGGCAGCTGGCCGGATCTGCGGCTGCGCGGTTCCGTGCTCGGCGTCGAGCGGCTGGTCGACCTCATGTCCGGCGTCGACGACGAAAAGGTGTCCGCCACCGCGCCGATCCTCGCCGAAGAGCGGCGGCTGTTCTATCTCGCCGCGAGTCGCGCGCGGAAGACGTTGCTGGTCAGCGCGGTCGCGGGAGAGGACGAGCAGCCCTCCCGGTTCATCGACGACCTGGAGGAGAACGGCGCGGACGACGGCGGCCTCGACTCGCGGATGAAGCCGGCGGGACGTTCGCTGGTGCTCGCCGAACTCGTCGGTGAACTGCGCGAGGTCGTCTGTGATGACAAAAGCGGCCCGGAGCGGCGGCAGAGGGCGGCGCGTCAGCTCGCCAAACTGGCCGCCGCCGGGGTGCCGGGCGCGCATCCGGGCACCTGGTACGGCCTGCTGGAACCCTCCACCGGCGAACCCGTGCACGGGCCGGGCGACCTCATCCGCATCTCACCGTCCACTGTGGAGGTCCTGGTCAAATGCCCGCTGCGGTGGCTGATCGAACGCCACGGCGGCAGTGACCCGGCGCAACTCGCGGCCGTCACGGGAACCCTGGTGCACGGGCTCGCGCAGGCGGTCGCGGGCGGCAGCAGCGACGAGCAGATCCGCGCGGCCCTCGACGAGGCATGGGTGCGGGTCGACGCGGGGGCACCGTGGTTCTCGCGCCGCGAGCGGTCGCGGGTCGAGCAGATGTTGCGGAACTTCATCTCCTGGCTGGAATCCAGCCGCAAGGAGCTGATCGAAGCCGGGGTGGAGCAGGACATCGAAGTCGAGCTGCCGGTCGGGGACGACGATGTCCGCGTGCTCCTGCGCGGCCGCGTCGACCGCGTCGAGATGGACAAGGACGGCCGCCCGGTCGTCATCGACATCAAGACCGGCAAGGTCCCGATCTCCGCCGCCGACGCCGAACAGCATCCGCAGCTGGCCGCCTATCAGCTCGCCGTGCTGCTCGGCGCGGTCGAGGGCGGTTCGAAACCCGGCGGCGCGCGGCTCGTTTACGTCGCGAAGTCCAACAACAAGACCGGATCGACCCAGCGCGAGCAGGCGCCGCTGGACGAGGACGGCGGCAAGCAGTGGCTCGAACTGGTGCGCTCGGCGGCCGGATCCGCCGCGGGCCCGGAGTACGGCGTCACCGAGAACCCGGACTGTGATCGTTGCCCGGCAAGGGGTTGCTGTCCGCTGCGGCCCGAGGGCAGGCAGGTGACCGGCCCGTGATCTCCGAACTCCAGCGCCGTCAGGTCGAACCCGCCGAGATCGCCCGCGCGCTCGGCCTGCACAGCCCGACCGACGAGCAGGCCGAGGTGATCGCCGCGCCGATCGAGCCGTCGCTGGTCGTCGCGGGGGCGGGCGCGGGCAAGACCGAGACGATGGCCGCGCGCGTGGTGTGGCTGGTGGCCAACAGCGTCGTGCCGCCGGAACGCGTGCTCGGCCTGACCTTCACCCGCAAGGCCGCCCGCCAGCTCGCCGAACGCGTCCGCACCCGGCTGCGCCGTCTGGTCGGGTCGGGGCTGCTCGACAAGATCGACCCGACCGGCGACCTGCGCACGACGGTGACAGCGGGGGAGCCGACGGTCCTCACTTATCACGCGTACGCCGGGCGGCTGCTGTCCGAACACGGTCTGCGGCTGCCTGTCCAGCCCGGGGTCCGGCTGCTTTCGGAGACGTCTTCGTGGCAGTTCTCCCATCGCGTGGTGTCCACCTGGGACAACGACCTCGACACCGATCGCGTGCCCTCCACGGTGACGGCGCAGTTGCTGGCACTGGCCGGGGAACTCGGCGAGCACCTGGTCGAGACCGAGCGGCTGGCCGAGTACACCTCCTGGCTGTGCGAAGTCATCGAGAACGCGCCACGAGCCAAGGGGCAGCGCGCGTCGTTGCCACAGAAACTGGCCGAAGTCATGACGGCGCAACGGTTCCGGCTCGCGCTCCTGCCGTTGGTCGAGGCGTACCACGCGCGGAAACGGGCGGAAGGCGCGCTCGACTTCGCCGACCAGATGTCGCTGGCCGCGCAGCTCGCCAGCAGCTATCCGGCGGTGGTCGCGGGGGAGCGTGAACGCTACGGCGCGGTCCTGCTCGACGAATACCAGGACACTGGGCACGCACAGCGGATCCTCCTGCGGTCGCTGTTCGGCGGCGTCGAACATCCGCCGATGCCGGTGACGGCGGTGGGCGATCCGGCGCAGGCCATCTACGGCTGGCGCGGGGCCAGTGCGGCCAACCTGCCCCGGTTCACCACGGACTTCCCCCGTGACAACGGCGAACGGCTCGTCCCTGCCTTGGATTTCGGGCTGCTGACCAGTTTCCGCAATCCGTCCGAGGTGCTCGAACTCGCGAACGCGATCTCGGAACCGTTGCGGGAACGGGGTCTCGGCGTCGCGCGGCTGCGTGCGCTGGAAGGCGCGGGGCCTGCCGACATCGCGGCCGCGCTGCTTCCGGATGTCCGAGCCGAACGCGAGTGGGTGGCCGACGCGGTGGCGAAACGCTGGTTCGAAACCGTGGAGGAGACCGGAAAACCGCCTACGGCCGCGGTATTGGTGCGCCGTCGTGCCGACATGGCGCCGATCGCGGCGGAGATGCGGGCACGCGGGCTGCCGGTGGAGGTCGTCGGACTCGGTGGCCTCCTCGATGAACCCGAGGTCGCGGACCTGGTCAGCACGTTGCGGGTGCTCGCGGACCCGCTCGCGGGCAGCGCGGCGGCACGGTTGCTGACCGGGGCGCGCTGGCGGATCGCGGCGGCCGACCTCGCGGCGTTGTGGCGCCGCGCGGGCGAACTCTCCTCGCCGGTGCCGCCGTCGGGAAAGTCCGATGTGGACGAACCGGTGCTGGTGACCGAACGGGTCGAGCAGGCCGGGCTCGCCGACGCGATCGACGACCCCGGGACACCGGAACGGTATTCGCCAGAGGGATACCGGCGGATCCGGCGGATCGGCGCCGAGCTTTCGGCGCTGCGACGGCGGCTGGACCAGTCGCTGCCCGAACTGGTCGCCGACGTGGAACGCACGATGCTGCTCGACGTCGAGTCACTGGCCCGGCCCGGTCCCGTCGGGCGCGCGCACCTGGACGCTTTCGCCGACGTCGTCACGGATTTCGCCGAGACCTCGCCGACGGCCACTCTTTTGTCCTTTGTGGACTATCTGAACACGGCGGCGCACGCGGAGGACGGGCTCACTCCCGGCGAGGTGGAGGTCGTGCCGGACCGGGTCCAGGTGCTGACCGTGCACTCGGCCAAGGGGCTGGAATGGCGCATCGTCGCGATTCCGCATCTGGTCAAGGAAGTCTTCCCCGGGCGGCGGCGTTCGTCGTCGTGGTTGCGGACGTCGACCTCGCTGCCCGCCGCGCTGCGCGGGGACTCCGAGGACCTGCCGGAGCTGCGGATCCCCGAAGGCGCTGACCGCAAGGAAGTGCAGGAAGCGCTGGAACTGCACGAAGAAGGCTTCGTCGCGCGTGAAGCGGACGAGGAGCGGCGGCTCTGTTACGTCGCGCTGACGCGCTCCGAGCACACCATGCTGATTTCCGGCCATTGGTGGAACGAGAGCAGTGCGCGGCCGAAAGGGCCGTCGGAGTTCCTGCTCGAAATCGGCGAGGTGATGCGGGGGAACTCGGTCGGCCGGATCGAGCACTGGGCCGACGAGCCGGAAGCCGACGGCGAGAACCCGCTGGTCGCCGACTCTCGCCGGTCGCGGTGGCCGGTCGATCCGCTGTGGCCGCGGCGCGAGGGCGTCACGAACGGCGTCGATCTGGTCCTCGGCGCCATGGAAGACGCCGCAGACGCGGAACACGCCGAGCAAGAGGAAGAGGACGATCCGGATGGCTGGATCTCCGACACCAAGGTACTGCTGGAGGAACGCGCGCGGGCGCGGGACCGGGTGCAGCAGGTCGTCCTGCCGCCGCATCTTTCGGTGAGTCAGCTGGTCGAGCTGTCGGCCGACCCCGCCGCGCTGGCCAAACGGCTGCGGCGGCCGCTTCCCGTGCGCCCCAACACTTACGCGCGCCGGGGGACGGCGTTCCACGGTTGGCTGGAGCAGCGGTTCGGCGGCGAGCAGCTGCTGGAGATCGATGACCTGCCGGGTGCGGCGGACGTCGACGAGGCGCCTGATTCCGAGCTGGAGGCGCTGCAGACGGCGTTCGAGAAGAGCGAGTGGGCGCACCGGGTGCCGCACGCAGTCGAGGTCCCGTTCTCGGCGGACGTCGTGGGCGTGACCGTGCGCGGGCGGATGGACGCCGTGTTCGCCGATGCCGACGGCGGCTGGACCGTCGTCGACTGGAAGACCGGCGCGGTCCCGGAAGCCGACCGGCTCGAGCCGCTGGCCGTGCAGCTGGCGGCGTACCGGCTGGCGTGGGCGGCGCTCAAGAAGGTGCCGGTGGAGAAGGTGCGGGCGGCCTTCCACTACGTGAAACACGACAAGACCGTCCGCCCGGCCGATCTGCTGGACGCCGAAGGCCTGCGACAACTGCTTCGGAGCGTCCCGACGATCTAGCGATTCGGCACCTGCTTGCGTTACTTGCGCGTGCAACTACCGCAAGCAGGTGCCGAATTGCGGGGGTCAGGCGCGGTCGCGCACCTTGAGGGCCCAGGTCACGAGAGGGATCTGCAGCGGGACGCGAGCCCAGAAGGCCGTCCGCCAGTGCTTCGGGGCCTTCCGGCGGTCGGCGTCGACGGCCATCTTCACGTTCCCCGGCAGGACCACGACGAACAGCAGTGCGGCCGCGAGCCCGCCGAGACGCCGCGTCTTCGGAGCGGCGACCGCGGCGGCGACACCCAGCTCGGCCACGCCGGAGCCGTAGGTCCACGCCCGAGGGGAGCCGGGCAGTTGCTTCGGGATGATGGCGTCGAAGGGTTTCGGCTGGACGAAGTGCAGCACACCGGCCACGCCCAGCAGGCCGGCGAGGAAATAGGCGGGCCGCTGAGAGGGCTTGGAATCCGAAGACATGCCCCGAGCTTCGCATACCGCGCTGAACGCGAGGATCTTCGGCTATCCTCCCGACCGTGAGTGACGCGGACCAGGCCGGAGCCTGTGCATGAGGGTTCTCAAGCGTTTCCCGGTCAGGCTGAGCGACCGCCCGGACCACGAGCTCGTCGGCGTGATCCGGATGCCGGAACTGACGGTCAGCCCGCTGCGGTCGATCCTCAAACGGATCATCGGCGCGATACTCGCCCTGCTCGCGACCGTCCTGATCGTCTACCTCGACCGGGACGGTTACCGCGACGCCAACGGCGACGGGCTCACCTTCCTCGACAGCCTCTATTACGCGACGGTGTCGCTGTCGACCACGGGTTACGGTGACATCGCGCCCGCGACGCCGTCCGCGCGGCTGGTGAACGTCCTGGTGATCACCCCGCTGCGGGTGCTCTTCCTCATCGTCCTGGTCGGTACCACACTCGAAGTGCTCACCGAGCGCTCCCGGCAGGCTTTCAAGATCCAAAAGTGGAGGACGAAGGTGCGTGACCACACGGTCGTCGTCGGATTCGGCACGAAGGGCCGGTCGGCGGTCAACGCGCTGCTCGGGGATGAGAACGTCGAACCCGATCACATCGTCGTCGTCGACACCGACCAGCAGGCCCTCGAAGCGGCCACGTCACTCGGCCTGGTGACCGTGCACGGCTCGGCCACCCGCGCCGACGTGCTGCGCGTCGCCGGGGTCCAGCGGGCGCGTGCCGTCGTCGTCGCCCCGAACCGGGACGACACCGCCGTGCTGGTCACGCTGACCGCCCGCGAGCTGGCGCCGAAGTCGCACATCGTGGCGTCGGTGCGGGAGGCGGAGAACGTCCACCTGCTCAAGCAGTCGGGCGCGAACCAGGTCGTGGTGTCGAGCGAGACCGCCGGGCGTCTGCTCGGCATGGCGACGTCGACGCCGCTGGTGGTCGACATGGTCGAGGACCTGCTCACGCCCGAGTCCGGCCTCGCGATCGCCGAACGCCCGGTGGAACCGTCCGAAGAGGGCGGTTCGCCGCGGCATCTTCCGGACATCGTGCTGGGCGTCGTCCGCGACGGCGTCCTGTACCGCGTGGACGCCCCGCAGGCGGACGCGATCGAGCCGGGGGACAAGCTGCTGTACATCCGGAAGGTGACCGCCGCGGAGACGATCGAGCGGTAGCGGGGGACCTTTGCTGTCACTTCCCCTGGTCGAGAGGTCTCCTGTGTTTTGCCGCGAGGTTCTGAGAGCATGGCGTTCGTGCGCAAGCGATCGGACCCCGCCAGAGGGCTCACCCCGGGGTGGAACTCTCTGGCCGTGGCGGCCGGGGTCGGCCTGCTGGTGATCTTCCTGGCCTGGTTCGCCGGGCCTGGGCTGTTCGGCATCACGAACGAGAACCAGGGGACGACGGTGAAGGCCGAGGTCGTCGAGCCCGCGCCCTGTACGGGTGGTGGCGCCACCGAGAAGGTCAAGTTCGAGTTCGGCGGCAAGCCGATGGAGGGTTCGCTCAACGGCTGCGGGCACGGCCAGGGCGAGCATCTCGAGGTCGTCGTCCCCGACGGTGCCTCGGGGGACGCCGTCTCGGTGCACGCGACCGACGCGACGGTGGGAGCGAGCGACGCGCGGCGGCCGCTCGGGTTGGCGCTGCTGGTGTTCAGCTGCTTCGCCGGCGGGATGTACGTCTTCCTGGTGTTGCGCGGCCCACGTGTCCCGGTGACGGCCTGACTTGTGGCTCGTGAGTGGTGAGGACGGTTAGAACCGTCCTCACCACTCACGAGGACCTGTACCAAAGCTCGCCTGGGCTGAGGCGCATGGGTGCATGTCGCGAAAGCCACTTTCGCGACACCTGATGTCCTGAAAGTGGCTTTCGCGACACCTTCGACGACCTCACGAGCCTGCTGACCAGCCGGACCGGGCAAGCCGGAATCGCCCACGGCACCGCGTCTATCGGCGAGCGGCAACCCGCCACCCAAGTACGTGAAGGCCCCCTTCACTGCGTCTAGCGCAATGAAGGGGGCCTTCACGTACTTCGGCAACGTCAGGAAACGGCGCTCGCCGGGGCCGAGAAGGTGTTGCAGTCGGCGATGCGGTTGTTGCTCGCACCCGCCCGCCACCAGGACGCGTAATGCGCGTTCGTCCCGTGGTCCTGGCTGCGCGAGGTGTTGTCGCCCCGGGTCTCCTGGTCGTTCCAGGCCTTGTTGTACATGTCCCGGCTGACCGTTCCGCCCTGGTCGACGTGGGCGCCGAGGAACATCCCGGAGAAGCACTGCGCCTGCAGTTCCTTGCGCCGCGACATCTCCAGCCCGGCAGGGCTGTTCTGGCCCGCGTCGTAGATCTTCTGCCAGGCCGCGTCCATCAGCCCGGCGACCTCCTGCACGTGGTGCCCGTACTCGTGCGCGAAAAGGGCGAGGTAGACGCCGGGGTTGTTGCCGTACTGGTCGGTCTGCAGACCGCGGAACGGCACGTAGAGGTTGTTCTCGCAGTAGTACGCCGCCGTCGCGATGCCCACCTGGATCGTGCCGCATTCGGTTTCGAAGCTGGCCCCGGTCGGGAAGTGCAGGGCGGGCGGGGTGAACGGCAGGTCGTAGGCGTCGAGGAACGGGCCCCAAGCGTTGTCGAGGCATTTGCCCGCCGCGGTGAAGAACGCCTCGGCGGCCTGCTGGTTGCTCTGCCACTGCGGCAGCGTGCAGACCCGGTTCTGCAGGCCGGCGTTGGGGTCCTGGAGGATCGGGTGGTCGCCGAGCTTGAGGATCTTCTGCGGACCGCTCGACGAGGACGGCGCCCTGGTCGCCGACGTCGGGAACGGGTTCGTCGAGGACGGCGGCGACGAGGACCCGCTCGGCGGCAGTTCCGCCTGCGAACTCGTGTTCGGCAGGGTGCTGTAGCCCGCGTTCGCTACGTGATCGGAGTCGTCACGATTGAGTGAAACGATCGCGACCAGGCCGAGGACCAGTACGGCGACCGCGCCGAGGCAGATACCGACGATCGCGCCCACGGACCGGCGCGGCGGCGGAGGCGGGAAGTGGTGCGGCGCTCCGTGCCACTGGGCAGGGGGCTGGCCGTGCACCGGCGGTGGCTGGACGGCGCCGCGTGGCGGCCACTGGCCGTGGGGCGGTTGCGTCATCAAGTCGGTCCCGGTGGTTCTAGGGGCGAACCGGGGGTACCCGGCCCGATGTTCAGCATAACGAGCTAACGGCGTCCCTACCCACAGCTCGGCTGCAGAGGGTATCCAGCGTGAGGCGAGCGGTCACCCGTCAGTGTCGTCCCCCCAGCTCTGGCCGGGTGTCGGACCCTCTGGAAGAGTGTGCGTAAGCAACGTGAACGGGTAAGGGGCTGTCGCATGACGGAGACCGGCGGACCGTCCGGGCCGGAGGGTACCGAGACGCCGAAGCCGCGGGCGGACACACCGACACCGCCGCAGGGTGAAGTGCCGCCGTCACCGGCGCCGGAGCAGCAGTGGCAGTCCCCGTCCGGGGCGGCACCGCCGCCTCCACCGCCGTCCTACCAGTCGCCGTCGCAACAGCACTACCCGAACTGGAAGGTCGGCCTCGGCAGGCCCGGGGTCATCCCGCTGCGCCCGCTGAACCTGACCGACATCCTCGACGGTGCGGTCACGGCCATGCGGAAGTACTGGCGGATGGTCTTCGGCGCCGCCGCGGTCACCGCCGTGCTCACCGCGGCCCTCAACCTGGTCGGGCTGCTGCTGGTCGACACCACCGGCGACCTCGAACAGATCCGCGATCTCGGCCCGGCGGCCACCGATCAGGAGCTGATGAACCAGCTGCTCGGCGTCCTCGGCGGGACGCTGGCGACGTCGTTCATCACCCTGGTCGCCACCCTGCTCGGGACGACCGTCCTGACCGGATTCCTGACCGTCCTGATGGGCAAGGCCGTGCTGGGCAAGCCGGTCACCTTCAAGGAGGCCGTGAAGGAGGCGGCGCCGCGGCTGCTGCCGCTGCTCGGGCTGACCGTGCTCTACACGCTGGCGATCCTGGTGGCGGCGATCTTCTGCCTGCTGCCCGCGATCATCCCCTACACCTTCTGGGCGCTGGCCAGCCCGGCGTTCATCCTCGAACGCGGCACCGTGATGGAGGCGTTCCGCCGGTCGGTGAAGCTGGTCTCGGGAATGTTCTGGCGGGTCTTCGGGATCCTGTTGCTGGCGTACGTGATCTCGTCGTTCCTGGCGTCGATCATCACGATCCCGTTCAGCTTCAGCGCCTTCCTGTCCATCTTCGGCGATCTGAACCAGATATACGTTCCGTCGACCGGTGACCTGATCCTGCAGTCGGTGGGCACGGTGATCGCGCAGACGATCGTCGGTCCGTTCAGCGCGCTGGTCACCGTGATCCTCTACATCGATCAGCGGATGCGCCGTGAGGGCATGGACATCGAGCTGGCCCGCGCGGCCGGGATCGCGACGCCGCCCCCGCCGCAGGCATGGTGACGCGCTTCCTCACCGACGTCCCGGTCGACATCGACCGGGACACCGCCCGGCTGCGCGCTGCCGAGGAGCTCTCGGGCCAGGCCTATCAGGCCGCGAAACCGAGCTGGCTGTCCGAGGCGTTCAGCTGGGTGGTCGAAAAACTGCTGGGCTTCCTCGAAACGGTCGACAGCGCCGTGCCCGGCGGGATCGTCGCCGTGCTGCTGCTGATCGTCGTGCTGATCGTGCTGGTCGTGGTGATCCGGCTGAAGTCCGGGCCTTTGGCGACGTCGGCCAAGAGCGGACGCGCCGTGTTCGCCGGGCAGCGCAAGGCGTCCGGCGAACATCGCAAGGCGGCCGAGCAGGCCGCGTCGAGGGGTGACTTCGACGACGCCGTCCGTGAACTGTTCCGTGCCGTGGTGCGGTCCTTGGAGGAGCGGGCGCTGCTGGACGAGAAGTCCGGGCGGACCGCCGACGAGGCCGCCATCGAGGCCGGACGGTTGCTTCCCGGCGTCGCCGTCCCCCTGCGCGCCGGCGCCCGGTTGTTCGACGACGTGCACTACGGCGGGATCCCGGCCACCGAGGCGGGCTACCGGTCACTGTCCGAATTGGACGAACGCTGCCGCCGCGCCAGGCCCGTCGTCTTGGCGGCCGGATGACCTCGGTTTCGCCCGACGCCCGCCGGATCTGGCGCGGGGTGCGGCTCCCGCTCGCGGTCGTCCTCCTGATCGTGCTGACCGGGACGCTACTCGTCCTCTTCCGGGGCGAGCAGACCACCGGCGCGCTCGAACCGGGTTCCTACGAGCCCGGTGGCAGTCGCGCGCTGGCGACCTTGCTGGAACGGGAAGGCGTCAAGATCACCACGGTGCGCTCCGCAGCCGAGGCCAAGGGCTTCGCGGCGGGCACGACCGTGCTGATCACCCAGCCCGCCTACGTGCCCAAGAGCACCTTCGCGGAAATCAGGCGGAACGCCGAGCACGTCGTGCTGGTGCGGCCGAGTTCTGGCACGGTCGAGGAAGTCCTTCCCGGTGTGCGGGTGACCGGC
Source organism: Amycolatopsis decaplanina DSM 44594 (assembly GCF_000342005.1). Classification (GTDB taxonomy): domain Bacteria; phylum Actinomycetota; class Actinomycetes; order Mycobacteriales; family Pseudonocardiaceae; genus Amycolatopsis; species Amycolatopsis decaplanina. The sequence continues at coordinate 23,634 of NZ_AOHO01000058.1, read as the reverse complement.
CAGGTCGAGACCGAGAGCCGCGTTCCCGACTGCCAGGCGGAGGATCCCGTGGCGGCGGGGAGCGCGACGATGGGCGGCTTGAAGTATTCGGCCACGCAGCCGAGGGCGCGGGAATGCTACGGCGGTTCCTACCTCGAAGTCCCCGGTCCACAAGGGACGGTGACCGTGCTCGGCGCTCCCGCCCCGCTGACCAACGAATGGCTGGCCGACGAGGGCAACGCGGCGCTGGCGATGCGGTTGCTCGGGAAGCACCAGCGGCTGGTCTGGTATCTGCCGACGGCCGCCGATTCGTCGCTGGAGACCGAGAAGAAGCCGTTGTCCGAACTGATCCCGGCGGGCTGGTCGTACGCGGCGTTGCAGGCCGGGGTCGCGGTGGTGCTGCTGGCGCTGTGGCGCTCTCGCCGGCTGGGGCCGGTGGTGGCCGAGCCGATTCCGGTCGTGGTGCGCGCGGCCGAGGCCACCGAAGGACGGGCGAGGTTGTACCGCAAGGCGAAGGCCGCCGCGCACGCCGGGGAGATCTTGCGTGAGGCGGCCCGCGCGCGGCTTCGGCCGTTGCTGGGGCTCACCCGCGACGTCGAACCGGCCGCACTGGTGGAGTCCGTGGCCGCGCGAACCGGCCGGGCGCCCGCCGAGATCGGCGCGCTGTTGTACGGGGACCCGCCCGCCGACGACGCCGCGCTGGTGCGGCTGGCGGACGGACTCGATGTCGTGGAACGAGAGGTGGAGCGGTCTTGAGTACCGAACAGACCGGGCTGACCGGGCAATCCAGTGTGGACGGTGCGGCCGAAGCGCGGGCGGCGCTGATCGCCCTGCGCGCCGAGGTCGGAAAGGCCGTGGTGGGCAACGACGCGGCCGTCACCGGGCTCATCATCGCGTTGCTGTGCCGGGGGCACGTGCTGCTCGAAGGCGTTCCGGGGGTGGCGAAGACGTTGCTGGTGCGCGCTTTGGCGGCGGCGCTGGACCTGGAGACGACCCGCGTGCAGTTCACGCCGGACCTCATGCCGGGTGACATCACCGGTTCGATCGTCTACGACGCGCACAGCGGCGAGTTCTCCTTCCGCGAGGGCCCGGTGTTCACGAACCTGTTGCTGGCCGACGAGATCAACCGCACCCCGCCGAAAACGCAGTCTTCGCTGCTGGAGGCGATGGAGGAGCGTCAGGTCTCCAGCGACGGCAAGACGCGGCTGCTGCCCGATCCGTTCATCGTCATCGCGACGCAGAACCCGGTCGAGTACGAAGGCACGTACCCCCTGCCCGAGGCGCAGCTGGACCGTTTCCTGTTGAAGCTGACCATGCCGATGCCCTCCCGCGAGGACGAATTCGGCATCCTTTCCCGGCACGCGCAGGGTTTCGACCCGCGCGACCTGGCCGCGGCCGGGGTCACCCCGGTCGCCGGGGCCGCCCAGCTCGACGCCGCCCGGCGCGCGGTCGCCGGGGTCACCGTGCGCCCCGAAGTGCTCGCCTACATCGTCGACGTCTGCCGGGCGACGCGGTCGCTGCCGTCCGTGCGGCTCGGCGTTTCCCCGCGTGGCGCGACCGCGCTGCTGGCCGCGACCCGGGCGTGGGCGTGGCTCGCGGGCCGTGACTACGCCACCCCGGACGACGTCAAAGCCCTGGCACGGCCGTCTTTGCGGCACCGCCTCGATCTGCGGCCCGAGGCCGAACTCGAAGGCGCGACCGCCGACGGTGTGCTGGACCGCGTCCTCGCGTCCGTGCCCGTTCCGCGCTGATGGCCGTCACCGGGCGGCTCGGGCTGCTGGCGCTCCTCGCGGCGCCGGTGGTCGGTTTCCTGCTGCCCTCGTGGGCCGGGATAGGGCTTGCCGCGGCGGTGCTGTTTTTGTTGGTGGCACTGGATCTCCTGCTCGCCGGGAGTGTGCGCCGCCTTCATTTCGCCCGGTCCGGCGCGACGTCCGTGCGGCTGGGGGAGGCGTGCGAGGTCACGCTGACCGTGGCCAATCCCGGCGGCCGTCCGGTGCGCGCGTGGCTCCGGGACGCCTGGCCGCCCAGCGCCGGCGCGGACGACCGGCACCGTCTGACCTTGCCCGCGGGCGAACGCCGCGTCGTGACCACCCGTCTCCTGCCGACCCGTCGCGGTGACCGGACCGCGGCCAGGGTCACCGTCCGGTCGACAGGGCCGCTGGGACTCGCCGCACGGCAGGGTTCGCACGAGGTGCCGTGGACCGTGCGGGTGCTGCCGCCGTTCCACAGCCGCAAACATCTGCCGTCACGGCTGGCGCGGCTGCAGCAGCTCGACGGCCGCAACGCGGTGCTCATCCGGGGCCAGGGCACGGAATTCGACTCCCTGCGCGAGTACGTGATCGGTGACGACGTCCGGTCGATCGACTGGCGGGCTTCGGCGCGCGCGTCCGACGTCATGGTGCGGACCTGGCGTCCGGAACGCGACCGGCATGTGGTGCTGGTGCTCGACACCGGCCGCGTTTCGGCGGGCCGGGTCGGGGACGCGCCGCGGCTCGACGCGGCCATGGACGCGGCCCTGCTGCTGGCCGTGCTCGCCGCGCGGGCGGGCGACCGCGTCGATCTGCTGGCCTATGACCGGCAGGTCCACGCCGCGGTCCAGGGATCGACAGAGCTGTTGCCCGCCTTGGTGAACGCGATGGCCCCGCTCGAATCGTCGCTGGTCGAGACCGACGCACGGGGAATGGTCGCGGAGGTGCTGCGGCGGACCCGGCGGCGTGCGCTGGTCGTCCTGCTGACCGGGCTGGACGCGGCACCGCTGGAAGAAGGCTTGTTCCCGGTGCTGCCCAAGTTGACCTCGCGGCATCAGCTGATGATCGCTTCGGTCGCGGACCCCAGGGTCGCCGAAATGGCGGCGGGCCGTGGTGACGCGGAAGCCGTCTACGACGCGGCCGCGGCCGAGCGAGTGCTGGCCGAACGGCGCCAGGTCACCGCGCGGCTGGCACGGCACGGGGTCGAGGTCGTCGACGCCGTGCCCGAGGATCTGCCGCCGCGGCTGGCGGACCGGTATCTGGCGCTGAAGGCGGCCGGGCGACTCTGATGTTGAGGGCCGCGAACCGGCTCCGACCCCCTGGTGACCGATCATCAGGAGGAACCGATGGACCGCTGCCCGGGGCCTGGCTGGTGGAAGGTGCTTCCCTGCTGGCGTCGGTGCTGCGGGAAGCGGGTCCGGAGGCCGAGGTCTGGGTGCCGTTCCACTACCGGACCGCGTCGTTCTGCGCGCGTGCGCTCCGGCTGAACCCGATGGAGTGGTGACGGTTGGCGGCGGGTGTCGCGGGCGGTTAGCTCGGGAGGAGATCCGGACCGACAGGATTGGGGCCAGGTTTGCGCAAGGTCGTGCTGCTCTTCGCATTGCTCCCCGCGGTGCTGCTCGTGCCGCCCGCTTCCGCGCAACCCGCCGGGACACCGGTCTACCTCGCCGACGGGGGCGGGACCATCTCCTTGGCCGCGGCCGACGGCAAGCTCGCCCTCGCCGACGCGAAGGACGCCGGCGCGCAATGGGTGTACGACAAGGCGGCGCTTTCGTACAAGCATGTCGCGAGTGGACAGTGCCTGGCGGCGATCAGCCCCGTCGACGGGGTCGGCGTCAAACTCGTGGCCTGCGACGGCAAGGACCGTCATCAGCAGTGGCGCCGCAACGCCGGGCTGCCCGGCCTGGTGCTGCTGGCGAACGTGGCGACCGCGCGCTGCCTGACCGCGGAGGCGCCGACCGTCGGGGCGCGGCTGTACCAGGAGGTGTGTTCGCTGCCCGGACTGTCCAACACCTGGGCGGCGGGCGTGCGGACGCTCGCGATCCTGTCGGGGAACGGGCAGCGGCTGTCCACGAAGACGCCCGGTCAGCCGTTCGTGGTGCGCGTGGTCGGGGAAAACGGTCAGCCCGCGGCCGACGTGCCGGTGAACTTCTTCGTACGCGCGGCACGGCCGAAGAACGTGCTGGTCTTCGAAGGCGGCGCCGAGACGGCGACGGCGAAGACGGGCGCCGACGGTTCGGCGACGAGCCCGAAGATCGTGCTGACCGAACCGGGCGAGTTCGAGATCCGGTTCGCGGGCAGCGCGAGCCTCGAGGACGGGAACAGCATCACCTTCGAGGGCAGCTGCACCTGCTGAAGGGGACTTTCCCTCGTCGCACGCGGTGAAGGGCACTTTCCTCGCATCGCATGCGGGGAAAGTGCCCTTCAGCACTACGCCACCAGCGCGAAAGTCGAGTAGTACTCGCCCGAGGGATCCCGCGAGCCGCTCCGGTCGGGGCTGACCTCGGCGCCGACCCAGCCCTGGAACGCGCCCGCGTCGTCGATCACCTGCAGCAGCGGCCGGACGTGACTGTTGCCGAGGTAGCAACCGTTGTAGGACAGGCATTCGCACCAGAACTCGTAGCTGTTGCGACGTCCGCCGAAGGCGTCGCTCAGGTAGTAGAACCGCCTGTCGCCGGTATCGATGATCTTCCGCGCGCACGCCTCGTAGCCGGGGCCGGCCGGGCAGCAGGAGGACGGGTCGCAGCCGGAGTCGTACTGCACGAACCCGAGGCAAGAACCGTCGTCGCACTTGTTCCACCCCGGGCCGACGCCGAGCGCGCCGCTGCTGCCCCGGGTCCAGTTCGTGATCGCGCGGCGATTCACGCCCTGCCCTTCGAGCAGATACGACCGCTGGGTCGCGCGGACCGAGCTCATCGGGGCCTTGCTGGTCTGAGCGAGGGAGGCGTTACTGCCGTAGGCGATGCCGCTCGTGATCGAGTAGTTGTCGCTCACCAATTGAAGCCGGCCGAGACCAGGTCGCGTCTCCGAAACCGCCCAGGTTTCGGCGAGGTTCACGGCGGTGGTGGTGCCGTCGAGGGTGCTGCTGGTCCAGGTGATGGCCACCTGCCCGGCGGTCTCGGCGTAGGTGCCGGTGAAGTGGCCGTTCGGGGCACCGGTGAAGCCTGGCGCGGTCTTGATCGGGCAGTTGTTGCGGGGATTGGTACCCGGCGCCCAGTCGCCGCAGTAGTAGACATCGCCGCTGTCGACCGGGACGGGGAAGTCCGCCTGACTCCAGGTCCAGAAGTTGTGCGCGACGGTGTTGTCGGCCGGATCGAATACGAGATATCCGAGGCGGACGTAATTGCGGTCGGCGTCGGTCCGGAAACCGCCGACGCTCACCACCCAGTTCTGTTTGCCCGACGGCGCGGACACGGTCCGGGCCTGGGACGCGCCGACGAGGAGCGTCGAGGCGAGTACGGACAGGACGAAGATCGCGAAGACGCGTAACCGTTTTCTCCCCATGAAAGGAGCTAACCAGGTCAGCCCGCTTCCGGTCGAGAATCTCCAGCGTATCGCCAGTCGACGTCACCCACTTCGCCCGCTTTCGCGGCCCGGCGCCCGACGACGAACACGTAAAGTAAGAACGCGACCTCGGCGATTACTCCGATTCCGATCCGGGCCCAGGTCGGCAGGCCCGACGGGGTCACGAAACCCTCGATCACGCCGGAGATCAGCAGCACCACGGTCAGCCCCAGCGCCATCACCACGACCGATCGCCCCTGCTCGCCGAGCGCCGCCGTCCGGGAACGGCGTCCCGGGTCGATGACCGTCCAGCCGAGCTTCAGCCCCGTCCCGGCCGCGACGAACACCGCGGTCAGCTCCAGCAGGCCGTGCGGCAGGATCAGGCCGAAGAACACGTCGAGCCGCCCGGCCGAGGACATCAGCGCCGCGCCGATCGCGAGGTTCAGCGAGTTCGCCCAGAGCGCGTAGATCACCGGGACCCCCAGCACCACGCCGAGGAACAGGCAGGTCGCGGCCACCCACGCGTTGTTGGTCCAGACACGCGCGGCGAAGGAACCCGCGGGGTCGGACGAGTAGTACGTCTCGTACTTCCCGCCCGGAGCGGTCAGGTCCTTGAACTCCTCGGGCGAGGCCAGCGACGCGAGCACCTGCGGATCGCCCGCGATCCACACCGCCGCGATCGCCATCACCGCGATCGACGCCGCCGCCGACGCCAGCCACCAGCGCCGGCTCAGGTACAGCGCCGCCGGGAATCGCCGGGTGAAGAAGAGGCCGACCTCGCGCCAGGCGGGGCTGTGCGAACCGGTGACGGCCGAGCGCGCCTTCGCGACCAGACCCGACAGCTGCGCGACGAGCACGGGGTCGGGCGCGACCGAGCGGATGATCGAAAGATGCGTCGCGACGCGCTGGTACAGCGTCACCAGCTCGTCGGCGTCCGGGCCGCTGAGTTTCCCGGCGCGGCCGACGAGGTCACGCAACCGGTTCCATTCGGCCTGGTGCGCGGCGACGAACACGTCCACGTCCAACTCGGAGCCCTCCCGGCGATCGTCCTTGGTCGCCCAGCCTATTCGTCACTACGCTTGCCAGGTGGAACAAGAGTCCGAACTCGTCACCGGCGAGGCCGTCGTCCTGGACGTGCGCGCGGCGAAACTGGCCAGCCGCGGGCTCGCCATGATGATCGACGTCGCACTCCAGCTCATCGCCCTGTTCGCCGCGATGCTGGTGCTGAGCCAGGTCGCCGTGTTCGGTGACGAGGCGCTGGCGCTGACCCTGTTCCTGGTGACCCTGGTGCTGATCATGGTCGGCTACCCGGTGATCTTCGAGACGCTGAGCCGCGGCCGCACCCTCGGGAAGATGGCGCTCGGCCTGCGGGTGGTCCGCACCGACGGCGGCCCGGTGCGGTTCCGGCACGCGCTGGTCCGCGGGCTCGCCGGGTTCTTCATCGACTTCTGGGCGCTGGGAATGCTCGGCGTCGTGGCGGTGGTCACGTCGCTGCTGTCGCCCAACGGCCGCCGCGTCGGCGACTATCTGGCGGGCACCCTGGTGATCCGGGAACGCATGCCCGCCTCACGGACGCCGTACGTCGGGATGCCGCCGCAGCTGGCGTACTGGGCCTCGCAGCTGGACCTGACCCGGCTGCCGAACGATCTCGCGCTGGCCGTCCGCCAGTACCTGAGCCGTACGAGCGAGCTTCGCCCCGAAGCGGTCGAAGCGCTTGGGTACGGGCTCGCGCAGCAGGTCGCGGCGGTGATCGGGGCGCCGATGCCGCCGGGAGTGCCGTCCTGGGCGTATCTGTCGGCCGTGCTGGCCGAGCGACGGCGGCGGGATCAGGCGAAGCTGCAGCCGGAGGTTCAGCACGGGCAGCCGGTACCCGCGGCGCAGCCCTTCGCGCCTGGACAACCTGTTGGGCAGCCTTCTCCGCAGCCGGTCGCCCAGCCGCAGCCTCCCTCGGAGAATCCCTTCACACCGCCGAGCTGACCCAGGCCCGAAGTCCGTGAAGGCCTCCTTGAGGGACCCAGGGTCCCTCAAGGAGGCCTTCACGGACAGCCGGAAACTCCAAGCGCGGTCAGGAAACGTCGGCCGGCTTCGCCGCCCAGGTGTTGCACTGGAACATCCGGTTCTTCTGCGCGCCGTGCTGCCACCACGAGACCGCGTGCGCGTCGGAGCCGTGGTCGCGCGGGCCGCCGTTGTGGTCGCCGCGGTCCTGGGTCTGCCAGGCGTCGCGGTACATCGCCTGGTCGACCGAGCCGCCGCGGCCCACCGTCGAACCCAGGAACGTCCCGGAAAGACACTGCGCCGAAAGCTCGTTGCGCCGCGACATCTCCAGGCCCGCCGCCGAGTCGGTGCCCGCTTCGTACCGTGCGTCCCAATAGGCCTCCGAGATACCGGAAAGCGCCTGGATGTGGTGCGCGTACTCATGGGCGAAGACGGCCAGATAGACCCCGGGCCGGTTGCCGTACTGGGAGACCTGAAGGCCTTCGTAGGGCATGTAAAGCGTCTCGTTCTGCGAGCAGTAGAACGCCGCCACCGAGCCGTTGCTGGCGTCGCCGCACGGGCTCGACCAGTTCTTGCCGGACGGGTACTTCACGGCCGGGACCCGGAACGGCAGTTTCGTGTAGTTCATGACCTGCTGCCAGACGCTGTCCAGGCAGGGCCGCGCGCTGTCGAAGAACGCCGCCGCCGCGTCCGGGTTGTTCGCCCAGCGCGAGAGGTTGCACGGCTGGTTCGGCAGACCGACCTCGGAATCGAGCCACAGCGGGTTGTCCGCCAGTTTGTGGTGTGGTTGCGGGCCGGACGGGGCACGGCTGGCCGACGTCTCACGGGTCGAGCCTGCCGACGTCCCGCGTGTGCCGGTCGAATCACGCGAATCGGTGGCCGTCGTCGACGTGTCGCTGGACGTGGTCGTCGTCGAGTAATCCGTGGACGTGGTCGTCGGGTAGCTCGAATAGCTCGAGTATCCGACGTCCGCCACGTGCTTCGACTTGCCGTTCGCGATGGTGATCACCATGAGCAGCCCGCCCATGACCGCCATCACGGCCACGATCGCGACCGCCGCGATGACCCCGCCGTTCGACTTCTTGGCTTGGTATCCCCCGTAGGGCGTGAACGCGGGCTGAGCGAAACGCGGGCCGTACGGAAGCTGCGGCGGTCCGACGGCGCCGGGCCGGAACGGGACCGGCTCGCCGATCTGCGGCGGCGGAAGCGGAGCCGCGCCCGGCGGGGGCAGCGGCACGCCACCGCTCGGCGGCCCCGGCCGGAACGGCGGCGGGATCGGCGTCGGCTGCGAGATCGGCGGACGGCCCGGCTGCCCGGGCGGGACGGGGCCCGGCCGGTTCGGCGGCGGCATCGGCGGGCCACCGCGCGGCGGAAGCGGACGCGCTCCCGGCGGCGGAAGCGGACGGCCACCTCGCGGTGGGAGCGGACGGCCACCCTGTGGTGGCCGCGGCGGCCGCCCCGGTGGCGGAGTCGGCCGGCGCCGCGGATCAGGCGGGCCGGGCGGCTGCTGGTTCATCGAGTGGATCCCCCATGCTGTTCGGCAACGCCGTTCGCCCAGGTGGCGGTTTCGGCGTTTCGGCGGTCAGCATAGATCGGCTGCCTTAGAGTGTGTGGCTGTGTTGACGAAATGGGGGACGGCGGTAGTGGCCGTCGCGGCGAGCTCGGCCTTGATGGCCCCGCCGTCGGATACGAACGTTCCGGAGGCGCCCGGAGCGGGCCCTTCGCTGACGAACGCGCCGCAGTTGCCGAAGCCGCCGCCGCTCGGCGCACGCGGTCAGCTCGGGCTGCTCCAGCCGCCGAGCGGCCCGGCCGCGAACGTGGTGGTGAAGGTGGAACGCGACGGTTCGGTGTCCATCACCGAGCAGGTGACCGTCCCGGGTGGACAGCGCCTGGTACGCCGGATCCCGTTGAAGGTTCCCGCCGGTGAAGAGCAGGACCGCGTCTACGGGGTCCGTGACGTCTCGGTCGAGGGCGCGGGCAAGACCGAGTCGAACGGCGAGCAGCTGGTCGCCACCTTCGAGGGCGGCGCGTCCACCCTCAAGTACAAAGTGGACGGGGCGGTCGCGGACGTCAACGGCGCGCAGCAGGTTCGCTGGCAGGTCGCGAGCGGCTGGGACGTCGAACTGTCCCGAGTGTCCGCTTCGTTCAGCGCGCCGACACGCGAAACGCCCACAGTGGACTGTTTCGCCGGGCCACTCGGCTCGGACAGGCAGTGTTCGCTCGCGGAGACCGACCACAGCGGCGTCGTCCGCATCGAGCAGGACAAACTTCCGGCGGGCGAACGTGTCGACCTCGCCGTCCAGCTCCCGGCGGGCACCGTGCCCGCGAACGCGCGGTTCGAGCAGATCGCCACGGTCGGCGGCGCGTTCGCCCTCACCACACTCGCCGGCATCGGTTTCGGGGCGCTGGCGCTCCTCCTGGTTCTCGGCGCACTCGCCATCTGGCTGTCGCGCCGTCGCGACAAGGGCGCGCTCACCGCGGGCACCGGTCCGGTCGACGTCCTCATGCGAGACGGCGATCGGGTCTCCTTCGCCTCGCCCGACGGTGTCCTGCCCGGGCAGGTCGGCACGGTCGTCGACGAGACGGTCGACGTCGTGGACGTCAGCGGCACGGTGGTCGACCTCGCGGTCCGCAACTATCTGTGGATCGCCGAGGTCCGCCGCGCGGGCACCGTCGATTGGCAGATCGCGCGCCGCAACGCGCCGGACGAGCACCTCGCCGCCTTCGAGCGCGAGATCTACACCGCGATCCTGCCCGAGGGCACCGATTCCGTGCTGCTGTCGGAACTCCGCGGCCGCGGCACCGTCGATCTCCGCGTCGCCGGCGAGGCGATGTACGCCGACGTGGTGCGCAAGGGTTGGTTCTCGCGACGCCCTGACAAGGGCAAGAGCAAACTCACGTGGGCGGGCATCGCCCTGATCGGGCTAGGGCTCGTGGGCACCGTCGTCCTGACCTTCACGGCCGGGCACGCGCTGCTCGGCGTCGCGGTCGTGCTCGCCGGGATCGCCGCGTTGCTGGGCGCGTCGTGGGTGCCGCCGCGGACCTCTCGCGGCAGGCGTTTGGTGGGCCAGGTCCGCGGCCTGCTCGAATACCTGCACACCGTCAAGGTCGCCGACATTCCGTTGGGGGACCGGGAAATGGTGTTCTCCCGGTCCCTGCCGTACGCCATCGTGCTCGGCGACACCGAGCGCTGGCTCCGGACGTTCGAGGGGCTCGACCCGTCGGCGGACGGTTCGGCCGGGCTGTACTGGTTCGGCGGTCTCGAGGGCGATCGGGACCTGCGCCGGTTCGCCGCGCATCTGCCGTCGTTCCTGTCCGCTTTGGACGGTCTGCTCGCCGAATCCGGGCACCTGCGCTCGCTCCGCCCGGAACCGGTCCCCGCCTGACGTGAAGACTCGCAATTCGGCACCAGCTTGCGATCCTTGCACGCGCAACCACCGCAATCTGGTGCCGAATTGCGTGCTGGTGGCGGTGCTTCTGGTCGTGCTGGGCGCGGCACCGGCGGGGGCGCAAGGTGAACCGCAGCTGCCTTCGCTGCCGAACAGCGCGGAGATCTCGCTCAAGGTCGAACGCGACGGCGCGCTCTCGGTCGTCGAGGCGGTGTCCGTGCCGAGCGAGGCGACGATGACCCGCCGGATCCCGCTCCGCACGGCCGCTCCGCGCGACCGCGACCGGATCATCGGCATCCGTGACGTCGTCATCGAGGGCGCGGGCAACGCCGAGCTGACCGACGACGAGTTCACCGTCGAACTCAGGGGCGGCACCTCGATCGTCCGCTACACAGTGGACGGTGCGGTCGCCGAAGCCGACGGCCTGACGCGGGTGAGCTGGCAGCTCGCGGGCGGCTGGGACTCCCGGCTGGAACTCGTGCGCGCGAGCTTCGCCGCTCCGTCCGTCCCGAACGCGGTGACCTGTTACGCCGGGCCCGAGGGGTCGCGCGCGCACTGCGGGACCGCTCAGATCGCGCATTCCGGGCTGACCCGGTTCAGCCAGCAGAACCTCCCGGCCGGGCAGCGGATGGAGATCTCGGTCGAGCTGCCCGGCGGTACCGTCCCGGCGAACGCGCGGCTGGAGCCGTCGAAGACCTTCGCCGGCGCGTTCGTGCTCACCGCCCCGGTCGGCTGGGCTTGGGGCGGCTTCGCGCTCGCGCTGGTCGTGGCCGCCGTGGCGCTGGTCCTGCTGCGAAGGCGGGACAAGCACCCGGGCGACGCGCTCCCGGTCCGGCTGCTCACCGGGAAGGATGACCAGGCCGCGTTCGCCTCACCCGACGGTGTGCTGCCCGGACAGGTCGGGACTGTTCTCACGGGTCGTGCCGACGCCGTCGACCTGGCCGCGACGGTCGTCGACCTCGCGGTCCGGAACTACCTCTGGGTGAGCGAGGAGCCCGGCGAACTGACCGGCTGGCGCCTCGTCCGCCGCAATCCGCCGGACGAGCAGCTGACCACGTACGAACGCGCGGTCTTCGACGTCCTGCTGCCCGATGAACGCGAGTCGGTGCTGCTGTCGGAGATCCAGTCCGCGCGGATCGGGATCGAAACGGTGCGGGACGCGCTGGACGACAGTGTCGCCGAACGCCGCTGGTATTCGCGGTCGCCCGGCAGGCTGGCCCGCGTCGGCCTGCGGATCTGCTTCTACGGTCTGTTCCTCACCGTCCTGCTGGCCTTGACCGTCGGCTACGCCCAGCTCGGGCTGATCGTCATCGCCGCGGGCGCGGTACTCGCCGTCGCCGCCCGATGGCTGCCGGTGCGCACCGGCTCCGGCGTCGTGCTGCACCGGCGGCTGCTCGGCGTCCGTGACGCGCTGCTGGCGACCAAGGCGACGGCCGTCCCGAAGCTCGAACGCGAGATGCTCCTTTCCCGGGCGCTGCCGTACGCGCTCGCTCTCGGCGAACAAGAACAGTGGGTCGCCGGATTCGCCGAACTCAAGGGTCCGCCCAAGATCTACTGGTACGGCAAGGAAGACGCCGACGAAGTCTCGATCGAGCGGGTGAGCGACTTCACCGCCGCACTAGTGGGAACCTTCGCCGCGACCCGCCAGGGTCGTCGCCTGGAGGCCTGAGTAGCCCGTAGGGTGGTGCGCATGGCCGATCCCGAGCTTGTCCGATTCACCCTCGACAACGGTCTGCGCGTGGTGCTCGCGCCCGACGCGACCGCTCCGGTGGTGGGTGTCAGCGTCCACTACGACGTGGGCTTCCGTTCCGAGCCCGAAGGGCGCACCGGTTTCGCGCACCTCTTCGAGCATTTGATGTTCCAGGGGAGCGAGAGCCTGGAGAAGCTCGCGCACTTCCGGTACGTCCAGTCGAGTGGTGGCAGCTTCAACGGCTCCACCCATCCGGACTACACGGATTACTTCGAGGTCCTCCCCGCCGCGGCTCTCGAGCGCGCCCTGTTCCTCGAAGCGGACAGGATGCGGGCGCCGAAGCTGACGCAGGAGAACCTGGCCAACCAGATCGACGTGGTCAAGGAGGAGATCCGCCTCAACGTGCTGAACCGGCCGTACGGCGGGTTCCCGTGGATCCTGCTCCCGCCGGTGCTGTACTCCACGTTCCCCAACGCGCACAACGGTTACGGCGGTTTCGAGGATCTCGAACAGGCCACCCTGGACGACTGCGCCGCCTTCTTCGACACCTACTACTCGCCCGCGAACGCGGTGCTGACCGTCGCCGGTGACTTCACCGTCGAGGAGGCCCGCGAGCTGATCGAGAAGCACTTCGGCGACGTGCCGCACCGGCCCGCACCGGAACGTCCGTCGTTCGCGGAGCCCGCCCCCGAGGGCGAACTGCGCGGCGAGCACGTGGACCCGCACGCCCCGCTGCCCGCGGTCGGCGTCGGCTACCGCATGCCGGACCCGATCAACGACCTCGACGGCTACCTGGCGAACCTCGTGCTCGCCGGCGTGCTGACCGACGGCGACGGCTCCCGATTGCAGCAGCGCCTGGTGCACCGCGAGCCGCTGGTCGTCGACATCGGCGCGGGCGCCGGGCTGTTCGGCCCGTTCGAGGCCCGTGACCCGGACACGTTCACCATCACCGCGATCCACCCGCACGAGGTGAGCACCGAACAGGTCCTCGCCGCGCTGGACGAGGAACTGGAGAAGCTGGCGGCCACGCCGCCGGAGGACCAGGAACTGAAGAAGGTCACCGCGCGCTGGGCCGCGAGCCTGCACTCCGAGCACGACAAGCTGGTGTCCCGCACGCTGGCCCTCGGCTCGTTCGAGCTGCTGTACGGCGACGCGTCACTGGTGTACCGGCTCGCCGAGAAGATGTCGGCGGTCACCGCGGAAGCCGTTTCGGCGGCGGCGAAGGCACTGCGGCCGGATTCGCGCGCCGTTCTCGTCATCCGTCCCGGCAGCGCCGATTCCGAACAGGAAGGTACCGAGCAGTGAGCGCACCGCACCGCACCGCCGAGGAGATCGGCCGCACCGCCGCCGGGCCGCGTCCGGTCCCGTCGCTGGGGACGCAGCGCGCCGCCGCCGATCTGTCCCATGTGGACACCACGCTGAGCAACGGGCTGCGGGTGCTCGCCGTCCGCAAGGCCACCGTGCCGCTGGTCGAGCTGCGCGTCTGGATCCCGTTCGCCGGCGACGGCGAACTGCACCCGGCCACCGCCGAGGTGCTGGCCGAAACACTGCTGACCGGCACCGCCCGCCGCGACCGCATCGAGATCGACGCGGATCTGGCGCTGATCGGCGGTGATCTCGCCTCCGGCGTCGACCCGGAGCGGCTGGCCATCACCGGTACCTCGCTGGCCGACGGCCTGCCGACGATGCTCGACGTCCTCGCCGACGCGCTCACCGGCGCCTCGTACGCGGACGCCGAGGTCGAGCGGGAACGCGAGCGGCTCATCGAGCGGATCGCCGTCTCCCGCACGCAGCCGAGGACGATCGCCCGCGAGGCGCTGCAGAAGCACCGTTACGGCGACCACCCCGCGGTGCGCGAGGTCCCGCAGGCCGAAGACGTCGCGGTCGTGACGCCGGAACAGGTTCGCGCGCTGCACCGGGCTTCGGTGCTGCCGCGGGGATCCGTGCTGGTGCTCGTCGGTGACATCGACCCGGAGACCGTCATCGGCGACCTGGAGAAGGCGTTCGGCGGCTGGTCTTCGGACCGCTCCGCCGTCCGCCTGCCCGCGCTGCCCGAGCTCACCGGGGGCAACGTCCTGCTGGTGCCGCGGGCCGGTGCCGTGCAGTCGCAGATCCGGCTGTCCGCGCAGACCGTGTCGCGTACGGACCCGCGGTATCCGGCGCTGCAGCTGGCGAACCTCGTGTACGGCGGGTACTTCTCGTCGCGGCTGGTCGAGAACATCCGCGAGGACAAGGGTTACACCTACAGCGCGCACTCCGGGTTCGAGTTCACCGACCAGACCGCCGTGGTGAACGTCGACGCGGACACCGCGACCGACGCGACCGCCGCCGCGCTCATGGAGACGCGGTACGAGCTGGCCAGGCTCGGTCTCGTGCCACCGACCGCCGACGAGGTCGAATCGGTGCGCCAGTACGCCATCGGTTCGCTGGTCACGGCGGCGTCGTCGCAAGGGGGCCTGGCCGCGCAGCTGGCCGCGCTCGCCGCGACGGGGCTCGGCGCCGAATGGCTCGCCGGGCATCCGGAGCGCCTCGCCGCGGTCACCGCCGAAGACGTGGCGAACGCCGCGCTGGAGTTCTTCGCGCCCAAGCGGTTCACCGGGGTCGTCGTCGGCGACGCCGACGTTCTCGCGCCGAAGCTGACGGCGCTGGGAGACGTGACCGTCGGGGAGCCCACCTGATGGAGACGCCGTTCGGGTTGGGGGCGCTCCCGACGCTTTCGCGCTCCACGGCGGACCGTCAGGAATCCTTGCGCACCAACCCGGACCGGCTCTTCGCCCGCTGGCCGGACGCCCGGGTCGTGCTGCTCGACGAGCACGCGCGCACCCCGGTGGTGGAGGGTTCCGGCACACTCGCGACCCGCAAGTCGCAGGACTTCGGCACCGAGCCGCCCGCCGATGCGGTTTTCCTGGGGGAGTGGCAGGGCACCGACTACTGGTCGCTGCCCGGCCGCCCCGCCGGGGAGACCGAGACCGTCGAAATGGCGGGCAGCTGGGGCGTCGTCGAAGAGGTCCCGCGGCATGAAGGCGAGATCTGGGTCGACCTGCGCGGCTACGGCGACCTGCTCGACGACACGTCGGCGGGGCTGTTCACCACCGCGCAGGCGCTGCAGGCCTGGCGGCGGCAGGCGAAGTTCTGCACCCGCTGCGGGAGCCCGACGGAGGTGGGCCAGCTGGGCTGGGCGAGCAAGTGCACCGGCTGCGGCCGCGAGGAGTACCCGCGCACCGACCCGGCGGTGATCTGCCTCGTGCACGACGACGCCGGAGTGAACGGCGAGCACGTCCTGCTGGCACGGCAGCCGATCTGGCCGCCGGACCGGTACTCGATCCTCGCTGGTTTCGTCGAGGCGGGGGAGTCGCTCGAAGGCTGTGTCGAGCGGGAGATCCGCGAAGAGGTCGGCGTCGAGGTGCGTGATGTGCGCTATCTCGGCAGCCAGCCGTGGCCGTTCCCGCGGTCGATCATGCTCGGCTTCACCGCGCGGGCGGACATCTCCGCTCGGCTGGTGCCCGCCGAGGGCGAGATCGAAGAGGCGTTCTGGGTTTCGCGCGAGGAGGTACGGGCCGCTTTCGCCAACAGTCAGCTGCGGAACGCGGGCGCCGTGCCGACCCCGATCGCCGGCGGTACGCGGCAGCTGGTGCTGCCGGGGAACTCGTCGATCGCGCGCGTGATGCTGGCGGCTTGGGCCGGCGTTTAGCCGACTGATTGCGGCAGCCTAAAGGCGTGACTCGCGTGATCGGGCACCGAACTCACGTGCTTGAACGCCGAACTCGCGTGATCAGACGGCGATCTCGAGTGTGCGGCGTCTGATCACGCGAGATCCGTCTCTGATCACGTGAGTTCGCCGTCTGATCACGCGAGATCGCCGAACAAGTTACCTGGCCAAGGTTGGTGATTGGCCCACGAGGCGGTGAAGTGTCCGGTATTCTCCTGCCGTCCGGTTTCAGGACCATCGAGTGAGAACACTGGGGAAAGTATGAAGAACACCTTGCGGCGGTTCGCCGTCGCCGGAGCCGCTGTCGCGGCCATCGCCTCGTTCAGCGCCGTGAACGCGGGAGCTGCACAGGCCTCGGACTACGAGTACTTCGCTTCGTACCCGAACGAAGAGGACTGCGGGATCACCGGCCACCACGGCCGCATCGCCGGGGACTGGGACGGGTGGATGTGCTACCCCTCCCCCTCGATCCCCTGGGTGTGGGATCTGTACGTGCAGCCCAACTACTGATCAAGCGCGTAGCCGAAGGGCCGCTCAGGAACTCCTGAGCGGCCCTTCGTCGTCCACCACCCTCCGCACCGGTACGCATACCCGCTGTGCGGAACACGGCAAGCGTTACCTGCCCGTTTCCCGGCGCCGTTGACGGCTGTGGCTCGGCTCACTACAGTCCCCGGAAACCGTCTGTAAAGTTTCCTAACGAAGTCGGGAGCGAGCCAAGTGCGAGCCGGCAGTCCGCGAATGCTGCGCGAGATCAACGATCGCGCGGCCATCGAGGTCCTCCTCAGGGAGGGCCCGCTGACGCGCTCCGAGCTCGAGGTCGCGATCGGCCTGTCGAAGCCCGCGACGGCGCAGCTGCTCACCCGCCTCGAACAGGACGACATCGTCACCAAGGCCGGCGTCCGCGGCGGGGGCCGCGGCCCGAGGGCGCAGCTCTGGCAGGTCAACGGTGGAGTCGCCTACGTCGCGGCCGTGGACCTGACACCGCAAAGAGCCGACTTCGTCGTCTCCGACGTCACGGGCGCGGTGCTCGCCGAGTACCAGGTCCCGCTGCCGGTCCACGAGGGCGCGGACGTCGTTGGCACCTTCGGCGCGGCGCTCAGCCATGTCGCGAACAGTGCCGGGCTCGCCGCCACCGACCTTCGCCACGTCGTCATCGGCGCGCAGGGCGCCTTCGATCCGCGCACCGGCCTGCTCTCCTCGGCGCCGCACATCCCCGGCTGGCTCGGTTTCGACGTGCCGAGCAGGCTCAGCCGGGAACTCGGTGTCGAGGTCACCATCGAGAACGACGTCAACCTCGTCGCGATCGTCGAGATGACAGTCGGCCAGGCCGTCGGACTCGACGACTTCGCGATGATCTGGCTCAGCGACGGCGTCGGCGGCGCGGTGGTGGTCGGCCGCAGGCTGTTGCGGGGAGCGACCGGCGGTGGCGGCGAGATCGACTGGATGCGCGTTCCCGATCCGGTTTCCGTTGCCACATCGAAGGAAAAGCCGCGTGCGGGAGATCGTTTCGGTGACCTCGTCGCGTCCCCGGCCGTCGTCGAGCTGGCCGCCGCGCACGGCATCGACGCCGAGACCGGCGCGGACGCCGTCGCCAAGGCCCGCGAGAACGACAACGAACCCTTCCTCGACGACCTCGCCCGCCGCGTCGCGGGTGGAGCGGCCAGCCTGATCGCGGTCGTCGACCCCGAACTCGTGCTCCTTTCCGGCGACACCAGCCGTGCCGGTGGCCACGAATTCGCCGCACTGGTCGCGCGAAGGCTGCACGAACTGGTCCTGCCCCGCACCCCGGTCGGGGTCGCTTCGGTGCAGGGCAACGCGGTGCGCGCGGGCGCGCTCCAATCGGCGCTCGCCACCGTCCGCAGGGACGTCTTCGGCGTCAACACCCCTTCGCTCCTCGGGCCGAGACGGTCCGGGGCGGGAGAGCCGACCCCGATCGTGGCGATCCCGGATTCACGAACAGAACCACCGTCTCCCGCCCCAACCAACTAGGAGGAGGGTCATGAGTTCCACGACCCAGGTTCGGAGAAGTGGCCGCCGTTGGCGCGGCTCGATAGTGCTCGGCGCGGTCACCGTCGCCGCACTGGTGTCCGCTTGTTCGGGCGCCGCAAGCGGCCCGAACGGTGGGTCGGGTGACGCGGCGGCCGCCCCCGCCGCGGACGCGAAGCTCACGCTGACCGTCTACAGCAAGTTCACCGACCGCGAGTACAACGTGGTCACCGCCGGGCTCAACAAGCTCAAGGCGAAGTTCCCGAACATCGAGATCAAGCACGAAGGCCAGCAGGACGACGACAAGATCACCCAGTCCATCCGCGGTGGCAACCCGCCGGACGTGGCGATCTCGTTCTTCACCGACAACCTCGGCGCGTGGTGTTCCACGGGCAGCTTCCAGGATCTCAAGCCCTACATCGAACGCGACAAGATCGACCTCGGGCAGATCCCGGACGCCGTCCGCAGCTACACCGAATACCAGGGCAAGCGATGCGCCATGCCGCTGCTCGCCGACGTCTACGGCTTCTACTACAACAAGGACATGTTCGCGGCGAAGGGCATCACGTCGCCGCCGAAGACGACCTCGGAACTGTTCGAGGCCACCAAGAAGCTGACCGAGTTCAACCCGGACGGCTCGATCAAGGTCGCCGGCTTCCTGCCGTCGATGCCGTTCTACGCCAACTACGCGCAGTACTGGGCCCCCAACTTCGGCGCCACCTACATCGGCCCCGACGGTCAGTCGCACCTCGCCGACAGCCCCGAATGGAAGGCGATGTTCGACTTCCAGAAGCAGCTTGTCGACTTCTACGGCGGCCACGCCAAGGTCGAACAGTTCAAGGCCGGTCTCGGCGAGGAGTACTCGGCTGACCACGGTTTCCAGCGCGGCAAGCTCGCGATGATGATCGACGGCGAGTACCGCACCGCGTTCATCAAGGACCAGGCGCCGGAGCTCAAGTTCGGCACCGCGGCCCCGCCGGTGCTCGACAGCAAGCCCGACCGTTACGGCGGCGCGTTCACCACGGGCACGATCATCGCGATCCCCAAGGGCGCCAAGAACCCCGGCGCCGCTTGGGAACTGATCAAGCAGGTCACCCTCGACACCTCGACGCTGGTCGAGCTGTCGAACGGGTTGAAGAACGTCCCGAGCACCAAGGCCGCGCTGACCGACCCGAAGCTCGAGGTCACGCCGGAGTTCAAGACGTTCCTCGACCTGTACAACGGCGGGAAGCTGCTGCCGAACCCCTCCACCCCGATCGGTGACGCGCACCTCAAGGCCGTCAACGACTTCGCGGAGAAGTGGCAGGCGGGCAACATCCCCGACATGACCGCGGGTCTCAAACAGGTCGACGCTCAGATCAACGACGAGCTGGCCCAGAAACGCGCCGGCGGCTGATCGCATGACAACGACCCTGGATTCCAGGGCGGTCGGTTCCTCTTCCGCGTCCACCCGGACGCGGAAGGGGAACGCAGCGCGCCGCCGTCGCACGGTCTTCTACTTCATCGCACCGGCGATGCTCGGGTTCCTGATCTTCTTCGGGTACCCGCTGATCGCCACGGTGTACTACTCGTTCACCCGCTACGACCTGATCAACGCGCCGGAGTTCATCGGCTTCGACAACTACATCCGGATGTTCACCAGCGAACCGCTGGTCGGCACCGCCGCGTACAACACGCTGTGGCTGGTGATCGTCCTGACGTTCTGCCGGGTCGTGTTCGCCCTCGGCACGGCGTCGATCATCTCCCGGCTCAAGTCGGGTGTCGGCCTGGTGCGGACGCTCTGCTACCTGCCTTCGCTGGCCCCGCCCGCCGCGGCGACCCTGGCGTTCGTGTTCCTGTTCAACCCGGAATACGGTCCGGTCAACGCGTTCCTGCGGGCGGTCGGCATCGACGGCGGACTGTGGTTCAACGACCCGGCGATGTCGAAGCCCGCGCTGACCCTGCTGGTGATGTGGGGTTCGGGCGAGCTGATGATCATCATCCTGGCCGCGCTGCTCGACGTGCCGCAGGAACAGTACGAGGCCGCCGAGCTCGACGGCGCCGGTCCGGTTCGCCGGTTCTGGCACGTCACCCTGCCGTCGATCTCGCCGGTGCTGCTGTTCGGCGTCGTCAACTCGATGATCTTCGCGCTGCAGTTCTTCACCCAGGCGATCGTCGCGGGTTCGGCGGCCGCGGGCGCGGCCGACGTCGCGGGCAACACGAGATTCATCGGCGCACCACAGAATTCGACGCTGACCTACCCGGTCTGGCTGTACGTCCAGGGTTTCCGGTACTTCAACATGGGTTACGCGGCGGCGATGGCGGTCCTGTTGTTCATCGTCTCGGCCGGGTTCACCTGGATTCTCGTGCGGCAGCTTCGCAAGTCCCAGCACCAGGAGGAGGGCGGATGACCACCCTGGCCGAGCCCCGGCACACCGCCCCGGCGTCCGAACCCCCGAAGGTGCGGGTGCGGCGCCAATGGGACAAGAAGCTGTACTGGATCGCGACGCACAGCGTGGGCATCGCGATGGGCGTGATCTTCATGCTGCCCATCCTGTTCGTGTTCCTCACCGCGGTGATGTCCAGCGACCAGGCGCTGTCGTCGAACTTCTGGCCGGAGGAATGGCACTTCGAGAACTTCATCGAGGTGTTCGAAAAGGCGCCGCTGCTGCAGTATTTCGGCAACAGCCTGCTCTATTCTTCGCTGGCCACCGCCGGGGCGCTCGTCTCGGCGATCCCGGCGGCGTACGCGCTTTCGAAGCTGAAGTTCCGCGGGCAGAACCTGTTCTTCATGCTGACCGTGGCCGCGATGATGCTGCCCCCACAGGTCACCGTCGTGCCGCTGTACGACCTGTGGGTGCGGCTCGGGTTCACCGGGACACTGGTTCCGCTGATCGTGCCGTACTTCTTCTTCGACGCGTTCTCGATCTTCCTGCTGCGGCAGTTCTTCCTCACCATTCCGAAGGACTACCTCGAAGCGGCGAAGATCGACGGCTGCAACGAGTTCCAGGCCATGGTCAAGGTGCTGATCCCGATGGCGAAGCCGGGGATCGCGGCCACCGCGATGTTCTGCTTCCTGTTCACCTGGAACGACTATTTCGGTCCACTGCTCTACACCGGCGAGACCCGCGACAGCTGGCCGCTTTCGCTGGCGATCGCGTCGTTCCGCGGGATGCACCACGTGGAATGGAACCTCACCATGGCGGCCACCGCGCTGATCATGCTGCCGGTGATCGTGCTGTTCGTGTTCGCGCAGAAGTCCTTCGTCAAGGGCGTCACATTCACAGGGGTCAAGGGATGAAACTGGCAGTCGTCGGTGGCGGTTCCACTTACACGCCCGAACTGATCGACGGGATCGCCGGACGGCGGTCCACTTTGGACGTCGACGAGATCGTGCTGATCGACCCGGACGCGTACCGGGTGGAGGCGGTCGGTGACTTCAGCAACCGGTTGCTGAGCCACGCCGGCCATCCGGCGCGGGTCCGCACCACGTCGAGTCTCGAAGAGGGCGTCGACGGCGCGTCGGCGGTGCTGATCCAGCTGCGGGTCGGCGGGCAGCGCGCGCGGCGCGGTGACGAGACGTTCCCGCACGCCTGCGGCTGTGTCGGGCAGGAGACCACGGGTGCGGGCGGCCTGGCGAAGGCGCTGCGCACCGTGCCGGTGGTGCTCGACATCGCCGACCGGGTCCGGAAGATCGCCGGGGACGACACCTGGATCGTCAACTTCACCAACCCCGTCGGCATCGTCACCCGCGCTCTGCTGAACGAGGGGCACCGCGCCGTCGGACTGTGCAACGTCGCGATCCATCTCCAGCGCACGTTCGCGCATCTGCTCGGGGCCGGCATCGACGACGTCAAACTCGTCCACACCGGACTGAACCACCTGAGCTGGGAACGGAAGGTGCTCGTCAACGGCGAGGACCGGCTGCCGGAACTGCTGGCGGAACACGCGGAATTCCTCGGCGAGCACGTCACCGCGCCGGTCGAGTGGATGCGGCGGATGAACGTCGTGCCGTCGTACTACCTGAAGTACTACTACGGGCACGACGAGCAGGTCACGAAGCAGCGCACCGAGCGGCCGCGCGCGGACGTCGTCAGCGACGTCGAGGAGGAACTGCTCAAGGTGTACCTCGACCCGGAGGTGGTGACCAAACCGGAGCAACTGGAAAAGCGGGGCGGTGCCTACTATTCCGAAGCCGCGGTGCAGCTCGTGCACGCGCTCACCTCGGGCGGCCCTGCCGAAGAGCACGTCGTCAACGTCCGTAACGAAGGCACTTTCGACTTCCTGCCGGACGACGCCGTCATCGAAGTTCCGTCCCTTGTGGACGGAAACGGTCCGCGCCCGATCCCGCAGCCGCCGGTGGAGCAGCGGTTCGCCGGTCTCATCGCCGGGGTGACCGCGTACGAGCACCTCGCGCTGGAGGCGGCGATCAAGGGCGGCCGGGACAGGGTGGCCGACGCGTTGCTCGCGCATCCGCTGGTGGGCCAGTACACCAAGGCCGATCAGCTCGCCGACACGCTGGTGCAGATCAACCGTGAGTTCCTGCCGTGGGCGGGGGCATGACGGCCGGCTCACAGGACGTCGTCGTCGCGATCGACGGCGGCAACAGCAAGACCGACGTCCTGGTCGTCTCCCGCGACGGACGGGTGCTCGGGCAGTCGCGAGGGCCGGGCGCTTCCCCGCAGAACATCGGGGTCGACGGCAGCGTCCAGGCACTGGAGAAGCTGGTCCTGGAAGCCCTTCGCGGGGCGGGGCTTCCCGGCGAACGTCCTTTCGCGATACATACGTCGGCCTACCTCGCGGGACTGGATTTCCCGCAGGAGGAAGCGATCCTGCACGCCGCGCTGGCCGCACGCGGCTGGAGCGACACGCTGATCGTCGGCAACGACACACTCGCACTGTTGCGCGCGGGCAGTTCCGACGGGACCGGTGTGGCGGTGGTGTGCGGCGCCGGGATCAACGGCGCCGGCGTCAGCGCCGACGGCCGTCAGCACCGTTTCCCCGCGCTGGGCAAGATCTCCGGCGACTGGGGCGGCGGTTACCGGCTCGGCGAGGAGGCACTGTGGTGGGCCGTCCGCGCCGAGGACGGCCGCGGCCCGGGTACGGCCTTGCGGGCCGCCGTCACCGCGCACTTCAAGGCGTCTTCGGTGCTGGAAGTGGTGCAGCGCCTGCACTTCGAGGATCTGCACTCCGATTCGATCCACGGCCTGTGCCCGCTGCTGTTCGCCGTCGCGGCGGGCGGCGACGAGGTGGCGCAGGACGTGGTCGACCGGTTCATCGAAGAGGTCGCCCTGCTGGTGTCGGTCATCCTGCGGCGGCTGGAACTGACCGGGGAAGCACCCGAGGTCATCCTCGGCGGGGGAGTGCTGACCGGGGTCGGTGCGCCGGTGATCGCGGAGATCGAGCGGCGGTGCCTGAAGGTGGCTCCGCGGGCATCGGTGCAGGTCGTCGACGTCGCCCCGGTGGTCGGCGCGGCGTTGTTCGCGCTGGACACCATCGGCGCCTCCGACACCGCCAAGGCCGCGCTGAAGGCCGCCACCAAGCGGGTCTGACTGTCCGTGAAGGCCTCCTTGAGGGACCCAGGGTCCCTCAAGGAGGCCTAATGGGTTGTGTTCGAGTCTGGTTTGGCAGGCTTGGATGTGGTGGCTGCTGGCG